>NZ_CP046176.1:527500-5625488 GCF_013009555.1 Phocaeicola dorei
ATGGTTTTAGTAATTCCGGAGTCAGTTTGCCATCCAGAGTAGGAATTGTGCGCATGAAACAGCCAGTCGCTTTACTGGGGGCACCACATTCATCTACAGCAATGTGAGCTGTGTCGGCACAGAAGATAATATGGTAAGGACGGGTCATCATTTGCAACGCCATAGTATTACTGCCTGTGCCATTAAAAACAAACAGTGCTTCACATGGACGTGAAAATTGTTCTTTCACTTTGTGGGTGGCTTCTTCTGTCCACGGGTCATCTCCATAGCCAAGTGCATGTCCGTTATTGGTCTTCATTAATGCTTCCATGATACGGGGATGTACACTTGAATTATTGTCAGATGCAAAACTTCTCATATTCTTTCTCTATTTTACAATTTATTTGTAAAGGTAGGAGCTTTTTCAACAAAATGCAATGAAATGTCATTGAAATAAATATGCAAAAGGAGCATCATGCAGATGTATTATATATGTAATGCTTTTATCTGATCTTTGCCATCGGAAAAATAACAAGGTAAAAGTATGATGAAAATTCAGATGAAAGGCATTAGCCTTATGATAATTCTTTTGATGCTGGCATTGACCGTACAGGCGGCCGTTTTGCGAGGAACTATAACAGATAAAGCGACTAAAGAGCCACTTATTGGTGCTGCCGTACAGTTAAGTGGTACAAATATAGGAACTATTACTGATGTGGATGGTAATTTTGAACTTGCGGGATTAAGAAATGGAACGTACAAGCTTATTATATCTTATGTGTCTTATTGTACACAGATTGTTGAGGTTACAATAAATGGTATGTTCGAAATAAAAGTAGAACTAGAACAGGATAATCAACAATTAGGAGAAGTTGTGGTTGTAGCGGATGCTAAAAAGAATACGGAGAATGCTATAATTACCCAACAACGTACCAGCTTGGTTATGCAAACGGGAGTTTCTGCCCAGCAGATTACCAAGACGCAAGATAAAGATGCTTCGGAAGTGATTCGCCGTGTGTCGGGTATCAGTATAATTGAGGAGAAATTCGTTATGGTACGTGGGCTTTCACAACGGTATAATAATGTGTGGATTAATAATAGTGCCGTGCCTAGTTCAGAAGCCGATGCGCGTGCTTTCTCTTTCGATATTATTCCATCGTCGCAGTTGGATAATATGTTGGTAGTGAAATCACCTGCACCGGAATATCCAGCTGATTTCAGTGGTGGTTTTATTTTAGTGAATACCAAAGATGTTCCTAGCAGTAATCTGTTTACTATTTCGGTTGGAACTAGTTTAAATGATCAGACTCATTTTAAAAAGTTTCTGTATAATAAAGGAAGTGGCACAGATTTTCTAGGTTTCGATAATGGCTTTCGTAGCTTGAAAGGTGGAATCAATGCTGTGCTTAATCCGATAAATAACGGCTATGATTTATTAAATAATGGGTTGAACAATGACTGGACCGTTAAAGATCGTAGGCCCTTGGCAGATCTTAGCATGAATATGAATTTCAGCCGTCGCTGGGTGGATAGTAGCGGACGTACTTTGGCTATGTTAGGAACAGTGAACTATAGTAATAGCTATAAGACATATCTGGATATGGATAACAATTTGTTTGGTGCTTATGATACGACCCACGACTGTTCTAATTATTTACGTAAAAGTATAGATGACCAATATAATCATAATGTTCGTATAGGAACTATGCTGAATTTTACTTATGTACCTGCCAGTGGTAACAGCCGCTATGAGTTTAAGAATATTTTTAATCAATTAGGGAAAGACCGCTATACTTATCGTAAGGGGACAGATGCACAAAGTGATTATGAAGAGAGCGCGGAATATTATTATCAGAGTCGTACCACTTATAATGGTCAATTTACGGGGAAACATACATTGGGTGATGCCGATAAGTTGGATTGGAGTACTGGATATTCTTATGCCAATCGGAATATGCCAGACCGCCGTCGATATACTACCGTACTCAATGAAGAGACCAATCAGTTGGAAGTAGAGAACTTGAATGAGATTAATCGGGAGTTTTCCCGATTGGATGAACATATTTTGTCGGCTAACATCAATTATCAGCACGATTTTTCTTTCGGGATTTTTACTCCTAGCCTGAAGGCTGGAGCTTACACGGAGTATCGTGCTCGTGAATATAATACCCGTTTTTTTATTTATAGTTGGAAAAATGGTTTGCCGAGTGCTTATAAAGTAATGAATGTCCCTAATGAATTATTACAAGAGAAGAATTATGGGGAGAATGGACTTTATTTATTGGAACAAGTGGATTGGCGCAATAATTACGAAGGCAATAATCTCTTGAGTGCCGGTTATGTAGGGACCAATCTTCCATTGGGCAAATTGAATGTATACGCAGGAGTTCGTTTTGAACATAATAGAATGGAGCTGGTTAGCCATACACAGAAAAACGAGGAAAGCCCCACTAGCGTGTTTTACACGTATAATGACTTTTTCCCGTCTGTAAATGTGGCTTATCGTCTGAATGATAAGCAGCAGTTCCGTTTATCTTATGGACGTACTGTGAATCGTCCGGAATTTCGGGAGGTTTCTTCTTCTGTATATTATGATTTTGATCTTGCCAGTAATGTACAAGGTAATTATAATTTAAAGCCTGCTTATATTGATAATTTAGATTTTGGTTATGAACTTTATCCCAGCAGTGGAGAGCTGATTTCTGTTTCTCTTTTCTATAAAAGGTTTAAAAATCCTATTGAATGGACTTATACTGTATCCGGAGGCACAGACCTTATCTATTCGTATGTCAATGCCAAAGGAGCGGATAATTATGGGGTAGAGGTGGATATCCGCAAAAATCTGGATTTTATAGGTATGCGTAATTTTAGTCTTAGTCTGAACGGGGCCTTAATTAAAAGTAAAGTGAAATTTGAGCCGGGAGCCAAAGAGGAGGACCGTCCGATGCAAGGTCAATCTCCATATTTGATTAATGCCGGTTTTTTCTATCAACATGCCGATAGCGGATGGAATGCTGCATTGCTTTATAACCGTATCGGTAAGCGTATTATTGGTGTAGGCCGTAGTTTGGGAACTGCAGGCAATGAAGTAAGAGTACCCGATTCTTATGAAATGCCCCGTAATGCAGTAGATTTAAGTGTCTCGAAAAAAATCGGTAATCTGGAAATAAAGGTTGCTGTACGCGATTTGTTGGCGGAGAAAGTTTCTTTTAAGCAATTTGAAGAAACTAGACATGGAAAAGTGGAGCAAATTACCCGTCAATACAAATCAGGGCGTAATTTCAATTTGAACATTAACTATACGTTTTAAAATAGAATGAATCTTTCATTATTAACCAATAAACAAATGGAAATGAGAACTAACAAGTTTATGATTTACGTATTCTCAGCAATAATGCTGGGGGGAATGGTTGCTTGTAGCAGTGATGATCCGGAAACTGATACAGGAAACGGTAATGGCAACGGTGGAAATGCCGAAGCTCCTTATGTATGGGGGACTGAGGGAGCTATTAAAACATGTGACCACTTGTTATTTAATGATGATAAAACTGAGAATGCCAAAGGTACCGTGATAGGAAATGGAGATCAGGAGTTTATTTTTAAAGGTACACAGACTTTGTCTAAAGGAACTTACCTGATGAAAGGATGGATTTATGTGGGGACTGGGTCGGTATTGACCATCGAACCGGGAACTGTTATCAAAGGGGATAAAGATACACAGGCTGCCTTGATTGTAGAACCGGGTGGCAAACTAATAGCCGAGGGTACTAAAGATGCTCCGATTGTCTTTACCTCTGAACAGCCTAAAGGCCAGCGTAAACCGGGAGATTGGGGGGGATTGATTATTTGTGGTAATGCCAAGAACAATCAGGGAGTGTTGAATCAGCAGATTGAAGGAGGTCCGCGTACTAAACATGGAGGAAATGATGATGCTGACAATTCAGGTATATTAAGATATGTACGTGTGGAATTTGCTGGTTATCCTTTTCAAAAAGATAAGGAAATTAATGGTATAACTTTTGGATCTGTAGGTAGTGGGACTACCATTGATCATTTACAGGTATCATATTCCAATGACGACTCTTACGAATGGTTTGGAGGTAATGTAAATTGTAAATATCTAGTGGCTTATAATGGATGGGACGATGAATTTGATACAGATAATGGCTTCTCCGGTAAAGTCCAGTATTGTCTTTCAATCCGTGACCCGAGAATCGCAGATACTTCTCAGTCTAATGGTTTTGAGTCGGATAATTGTGGAGACGCCTCATTGATAGAACCCTATACGACAGCCGTATTTAGTAATGTCACTTTTATCGGACCGTTGGGGCGTGATGCCAACTTTGTTAATAATGAGAGCTATATTACCGGTGGTAGCTTCAATCCTAATAACGGTTCAGCTTTAGGTAAGTTCCAGTCTGCTATGCAGATCCGACGTTCCAGTCGTTTGAATTGCTTTAATTCAGTAGCTGTGGGATATCCTGTCGGTTTAATTATTGATGGTGAGAAAGGTAATACAGTTGAGATGACCAAGGCAGGAAACATAAAGTTGGAGAATATTTGGTTTGCAGGTATGACGGCGGTCGGTTCTGATGCCAACAAAATATATGATGATGTGCTTTATGATGCCGTGAACAAGCAAATCATTGATGCTGGACAAGAGTCTTACTCTTCTACTTTTTTTAAGGCTCAGAAAGGAAATAAAGTATTGACTGATGTCAATGAGTTGAAATTCAAGGACGGGCGTAATATCGGTGTTAATTATATGCCGGATGCAGGTAGTCCTGTGTTGACAGCCGCTTCATTTAATGACGCACTGTTGAGCAGTGGTTTTGAGAAAGTAGAATATATCGGAGCGTTTGGAACAGATGATAATTGGTTGGATAGCTGGACTAACTTCGATCCTAATAATACAGACTACTAATACACCTTTGAATATACACACACATAGCTGTTAATTTTAGGGGATTCTATGCGGTAAAGTCATAGAATTCCCTTATTTTTGTATCCAAACCTAGAAACTATTAATTAATACACCTATGTATCCATTTAAATTTAACCCCATTCTGAAATCCACCATTTGGGGTGGAGAAAAGATTATCCCGTTCAAGCATCTGAATATTGAACAGCCTCAGGTTGGTGAAAGTTGGGAAATCTCTAATGTTCCGGGCGATGAGTCTGTTGTTGCTAATGGAACTGAAGCCGGCAAAAATTTGAGCCAGTTGGTAAAAGAATATAAAGGATCTCTGGTAGGAGAAAGTAATTATCAGCGTTTTGGAGATAATTTTCCTTTGTTGATCAAATTCATTGATGCTTGTGACGACCTCTCTATACAAGTGCATCCGGATGATGAACTGGCAAAGAAGCGTCATAATTCGATGGGCAAGACTGAAATGTGGTATGTTATTGACAATGCCGGGGGGAAAGCACATCTGCGTTCGGGACTAAGTAAAAAGATTACTCCCGATGAATATGCTGCAATGATTGCTGATAATACGATTTGTGATGCATTGGCTGATTATGCCGTACAATCGGGTGATGTGTTTTTCTTGCCTGCAGGACGTATCCATAGTATTGGAGCCGGATGCTTTATTGCTGAGATTCAGCAGACCTCGAATGTGACTTACCGAATTTATGATTTCAATCGTAAGGATAAGAATGGTAATACTCGTGAACTGCATACAGAATTGTCAAAAGATGCCATAGATTATTCTGTAGAAGAGGATTATCGTACTCATTATACTCCGAAACAGAATGAGTCTGTCGAGTTGGTTACCTGTCCGTATTTCACTACTTCTGTTTATGATTTGACTGAAAATATGACGATAGATTATAGTGAACTGGATTCATTTGTAATTTATATTTGTATGGAAGGTATATGTACGGTAACTGATGGGGATGGTAACTCATTGGAATTGCAAGCCGGTGAATCTATCCTTTTCCCTGCCACAACAAAAGAAGTGAAAGTAACCGTGGAAGGTCATGTTAAGTTCTTGGAAACTTATGTATAAAGATTCGTTTTGTCTTTAATAAAATAACTGCTGTCTCCAATACATACAATGAAGGCAGCAGTTTATTTTATTAAAGACTATGTTTCCTGTTTAAAAGGTAAACTTCAGGCATACAGGTTTATTGGTTTTTATTGTCTTGCCTGTGTCTTTCAGTAATCCTGTTTGGGAATCTCTTTCAAATACTTGTATAGAGTTACTGTCTCTGCAGGCCACCAACAGGTATCGCCCGTTCCGGCTGATAATAAAATTACGTGGATGGATACCAGTCAGCTGATAACCTGTCTTTGTTAATGTCCCTTCTTCCTGATTTATGGAAAAGATAGCGATACCGTCTGCTTTTAAGCGGTTGGATGCATACAGAAATTTTCCATCGGGTGAAATGTGGATATCTCCGCTACCTTTGGCACCCACTGTGTCAGCTTCTATATATTGTATGGCGTTTAATTTTCCTTTGTCGTAAGAGAAAGCTATAACTTTTCCTGAGATTTCGTTAATCAGATAAGCGAATTTTTGGTTCGGATGGAAACAAATGTGGCGTGGCCCTGATCCTGATTCTACTTTTATATTAAATTCTTCAGATTCGTTCAGTAAGGAATGGGATACGCCATCAGTTACATTCTCACTAACAGGAAATACATGAATCTGGTCTGTCCCTAAATCACTGGCAAGTAGATATTTATGGTCTGGAGTGAATTTTATACAATGTAGATGTGGTTGTGTTTGCCTCTCTTTGTCAAGACTGTTTCCGGTAAAGGAAATAAGGCGTGTCTCGGATTTTAATTTTCCGTCTTTATCTAGTGGGAAAACGGTAATGCTACCTCCCATATAATTTGCTGTCAAGACAAATTTTTCCGATGGGCTGAGAGTTATATAACAAGGTGCGCCGCCGTCAGTGGGTTGAGAATTAAGCAAGGTTAGTTTCTTTTGTTCTTTATTAAATTTGATGGCATTGGCGGTAGAACTTTTTCCGGCATCCTCCCCTACAGTATATATTCTTTTTCCATCAGCCGACGGAATGAGGAAAGAAGGGTTGGATATTCCTTTTATTCCGCTGATATATTGGGAGTTGCCAGTTTGCTCATCAAAGTTATAAACCTTGATACCTTCTTCATCTGGAGTTGCATAACTACCTACCAACATATACATCATATTCGGATTTTTTTCAACTGTAATTGGTTCTGTTTGTTTCTTGGGAGAGGGTATACAGCCTCCCAGTATCATACTGTTCATACACAATACCATTAATTTTTTGTTCATATTGTCTGATCTGTTAGTATTAGAAAAATTATTTTCAAAGATACGTTGTTCTTATTAAAATGCGCTAAATAAACGAATAAATAATTGGATATTAACAGAAGTGTGTGTATATTTGTAACCTCTTTATGAGTTACCAGTACGGGGTTGACTGGATTTGACAGCGTGGCTAAGTGGTATGTAAGCATGCAGTGCGTGGTTGATTGGCACTATAATCCCAGTTTTCAAAATTTTATCTGGCAACGAAAATTATGCTCTTGCTGCTTAATCGAATCATAGTAGATTAGCTTTATTTCTGCCAAAGTGGTGGAAACGAGACATCACTCAAAAGCTCTTGTTCCGAAGCGTTTGATCAAGTGGTGCAGTAAAATCGGGAATAGTTAGAGATCCGCTTCATGTCTCTTACGAAAATTTAGAGGATAAGGTATAAGTTGGTGGCTTCGGTCCTGCTTATACTCGAAAATTTAGGCGAAGATAAGCATGTAGAAAGCGTATGGCTTCCTCGTTTGGACGAGGGTTCGACTCCCTCCAGCTCCACAAACTAAGAGTGATTCGTCCTTGGGCTTCAATAATCCAAGGACGAATTCTTTTTTAGAAGAGTAATGTATGCGGTTACTCATGTTTCTTTTCTGATGTGTGTAGAATACATTTCTCTCTTTTGCATCGGAAATTCTTGTTTTTTACGTAAAGATGCTTGTTTAAAGATGAATGTTATTTTATTGTTTAATGACTAATTCTATTACATAATCTATGTCATCAGGTACTTGAGGCAGTTTTATTAATATGCCGTTTTTTTCCTGTTTGAAAGAAAGTGGAGTTCTGGAAATGAACTGTATTGCTTTCTTTACTTTTGCCTTTAGAGGTATATAAAGTGCATTATCCTGCAAATCTAGTATATGGATGAATAAACGATCACCTTTGCGGGTTGATACTCCCCATGTGTGAGGAGCTACATCACCACCACGGGTTCCATAAATCGTCTCTCCATATTGATTCATCCATTTACCCACTTGTTTCAGATGCTCTATAGCTGTAGCGGGTAATTCTCCGTTGGGTTGAGGTCCAATATTCATTAGCAAATTTGCATTTTTTCCGGCTGCCTTAACCAAATAGTGTATCAACTCTTTGGGGGATTTGTAATTTTGGTCTTCAATTCTGTAGCCCCACATTCCGTTCATTGTTTCACAAGTTTCTAAAGGGAGTTCACTTATTCCTTGTCCTGCTGAAAAACCGGCTTTGTTTTCACCGGGCAAATCACGTTCGAACATTTGGAAATCTTCTCCTGCATAAGGAGTTCGATGATGATTGTTGCCTATTAGACAGGATGGTTGCAGTTTATGAATTAATGCATATTGTTCTTCCAGTTGCCAATTGAAGTTGGTAGGTTGATCCCAAATACCGTCAAACCAAATGGCGCCGACGGGGCCATAGTTAGTCAAAAGCTCGGTCAGCTGTTTATTCATAAACTTGTAGTAACTTTCCCAGTTTCCATGTCCTTTGGGACGTCCTGTCCCATGTCCGGTGTTTCCTTCCGGATAGTCGTCACGAAACCAGTCCAAATGCGAATAATAAAAATGGAGTTTGATGCCCTGTTTTTGACATTCTTCTGCCAGTTCTTTTAGTACGTCTCGTTTGAAAGGAGTAGCGTCTACGATATTAAAATCGGATTCTTTTGTATCAAACATTGAGAAACTGTCATGGTGTCGACTGGTGATACAGATATATTTGGCTCCGGAGGTTTTGATGGCAGAAACCCATTCGGCAGCATTGAAGCGCGAAGGATAGAATCCGGATGCCAGTTTGGCGTATTCATCACGGTTGATGTTGTGAGTGTTCATATACCATTCTCCTTGAGCGGTCATACTGTAAATGCCCCAATGAAGAAATATGCCGAATTTATTATCTTGAAATTCCTGCCGTGCTTTTATATTTTCAGGAGTAGGGATATAAATTTGATTGGAGATTTGTGCGAGGGCTGAAGTTCCCGCCATCAATAACAAGGCTGCGCCTAATTTGATTTTTTGTGCTAATTTGTTTCTCATTGTTATTATAAATTTGTTTTGCGAAATATAGTTATACTCTTGGAATATTTAAAGCATTTTTTGAAAAATATTGCACTGCGAATTAAATTTTAATAGATTCTAACTGGGTGGTATGTGAAGAGTATTTTTTGTTTATAAGGTATAAAAAGATGTTTTCTATTGTTTGGAAATTAATCATTCTATACCTTTGTGAAAGTAATATTGAATTTTATATGAGAGTAAAAGAAATTCCTATACTGCTTTTGACCGGTTATCTAGGCAGTGGAAAAACGACATTAGTGAACCATATTCTTTCTAATAAACGTGGTATTAAGTTTGCGGTTATTGTCAATGATATCGGTGAGGTGAATATTGATGCTGATCTCATACAGAAAGGAGGGATTGTAGGAAAGAAAGACGAAAGCTTGGTAGCACTTCAGAACGGTTGTATCTGTTGTACTCTGAAGATGGATTTGGTGGAGCAGATAGATGATATTATGAAGTTGGAGCGTTTTGATTACATTGTGATTGAGGCAAGTGGTGTTTGTGAACCAGCTCCTATCGCACAGACTATTTGTTCTATTTCAAGTATGGAGAATACGTACGGGGGATGTCGTTTGGATTGTATTGTGACTGTGGTAGATGCCTTACGTCTGCAAAGTGAGTTTTCTTGTGGCAACGATTTGACCCGTAAAGGTATTGACGAAGAGGATATTGAAAATCTGATTATCCAACAGATTGAATTTTGTAATGTTGTATTATTGAATAAGGTCTCAGAAGTGAAACATGACGAATTGGAACGTATCAAACAGATTATCCGTACATTGCAACCTGCAGCTGAAATAATAGAATGTGATTATGCTGATGTGGATTTGAATAAGATAATCTATACTGAAGTATTTGACTTTGAACGTACTGCCACTTCTGCCGGTTGGATACGTGGAATAGAGAGCGCCCTTACGGAAGAGCAGAAAAAAGAAGCGGAGGAACACGCGCACCATCATCATCATGAGGGTAGTGAAGTGGATGAATATGGTATCAGTACTTTTGTGTATTATCGTCGTCCGGCTTTTGATATCCATAAATTCGATCGTTTTGTATCAACCAGATGGAGTCGTAATATCATTCGTGCAAAAGGAGTCTGTTATTTCAGCAATAATCGTGATATGTCTTTTCTTTTTGAGCAGGCTGGTGTGCAGAAAAAGTTGAAGGAAGCTGGTTTATGGTATGCTACGGCACCTGAAGAAGAACTGATGGAGGTAATGCGTCAGGAGCCCGGCTTGTTGCGGGATTGGGATGATAAATATGGAGACCGTATGCAGAAAATAGTTTTTATCGGGCGGCATCTTGATAAAGAAGAGTTGATAGGTGAACTTGATGAGTGTTTGGAATAAGATATGCATATAGATAGAATAAAAGTTCTGTTTGCAGAACTTTTATTCTATTATACAGATTTTGTGAAGAATCAGTAAACATCTAGTATTACACGTTCTTTTTGTTTTTTCGGATATTCCGGTAAGTTTTGTCCATTTACAAAAGTAGCTTTGAGGCAGATGTTTTCTACACACCTTAAGTAATAAGGATGAGGGGCCTTTTGTACATGGAAATGCTCTATCTCAATATTTTTGATAGGCTTTTCTTCATATCCATCTATAAAAATTGCATAATGGTCGGAACAGCCAGCCTTTACATTGTTGATGCGGAAATTCTCGTATTGAGAGGTATGTCTGCCACCTTGGAAACCAAAATAATTGGTTTCAAAACGGAGCACTGCCCCTTTTGAGCGTTCTATAGTAATATTGCTGACTTGTATATTACGAATATATCCTCCTCTGTCACGGTTGGATTTAAAATAAAGGGCATTCTTGACCGTTCCTATTTGTATATTATCCATATATATGTTTTCTACACCGCCTGACATTTCACTGCCGATACATAATCCATTGCATTCAGACTGGAACAGACAATTACGAATGACGATGTTTTTTGAAGGGCGTCCTATTTCACGGCCGTCGGCGTCACGGCCTGCTTTGATAGCTATGGCATCATCTCCTGTGCGGAAAATACATTCTTCTATTAATACATTGGAAGTTGATTCAGGATCACATCCATCATTATTAGGATAGTGACTGTCAATGGTGATGCTTCGTACTATTACATTGTCACAGTATACAGGATGAATAGTCCAGAAAGGAGAATTCTTAATGGTGATACCTTCTACTAAAATGCGAGAACATCCCATGAATTGTATGCAAGAGGGACGTAGTATAGTACCTTTCCCAAAGATCCTTTCTGTGACAGGGATTAGTTTTTCTCCCATTTTACGCAGACGATTTCTGTCTGATACCTCTATCTGAGACCATGAAGCAAATTCCCGTCCTCCTTGGGCGTCTATGGTACCTTGTCCTGTAATGGCTATATTAGTGGCATGTTTGGCATAAATCATGGGAGAATGTCCATATAGTTCCGTACCTTCCCAACGTGTCCATACTTCAGGAAGAAAGTCATCAGCCTTACCGCTGAAAAGTAGATAGGCGTCTTTCTCTAAATGTAAATTGACATCACTTTTCAGTACTAGATTTCCCTTTAAATAATAGATTCCTTTCGAAATTATAACGTGTCCTCCGCCTGCCAAAGAACAAGAGTCTATTGCTCGCTGTATTAACTGGCGTGAATGACCTTTTTGGTTGGAAGCGGAATCAGGGCAGATCACTTTTATTTTCTTATGCGGAAATGAAGTGCGCGCTATATTGGCAATAATCTGTTCGGCTGTATTTTCTATTTTATTTTGAGGTCCGTCATGTTTGTATTTGAACCATTGAAATGAAGTTGCTCCTGCTTCCTGTTCTTTGTTATAACAATATAGTGCAATGCGGGCACCTTTCCAAAAACCGAATGGAATAAAAAAGGAAGTTCCATAAGGAATAAAACGTATATTATCTGTACTGTAGAAATATTGGAACTTTTGATTGAGCATGTCGATGGATACACGTAGATAAATCTGGTTTCCGTTTAGGAAAGTTGTACTTATTTCTGTTGTGTCATTGGATATGTATAGATATTTTTGTCCTTTCTCCATCTTGATACCTAGAACTTTATTTTCTTTTCCCATGCAAGCTAATCCGCATCGTTGCCCATCAGCTATTTCTGTAAAATCCATAGCTATTGTAGCTTCACTTATATTCCCCATAATCTTTTGTGTCAAGGTGTTGCGTGCCAGTCTGAAGGTTGAAGATTTCAATGCTTTCAGAGTGAGTGAACCTGGATGTGCCGATAAGGACCATGCGTGGTCTGTCGGATTATGATTAAACTGCCATTGTAGTGATAGGTTGGGGGTAGAGAAATCATCATCTGTTTGCGGAGCGAATATGGTTTTGCTTTCAATGGGTTTCTGGCATACATATACAGGTTCTCCTATTCCATTTCTATCAAAGTCTACTCCGATAACGGGCCAATCGTTTTCCCAATGCATGGGCTGAAGATGAACTACACGGCCTAAGGCATGATGATGTTGGAAATGAAAAAAAGCCCATTGACCATCCGGAGTATCGACAATGGCTCCTTGATGAGGGCCGTTTATCGTAGTACTTCCTTGTTCCAATACTACTTTCTTTTCATAAGGACCATATATATTTTTTGAGCGGAGGATAGTCTGCCATCCCGTACCTACTCCTCCTTCCGGAATAGAGAGATAATAGTAACCATCTTTTTTGAAAATTTTTGTTCCTTCGGCTACAGGTCCGGTGTATACGGTCATTCCTTCATCAAGTAGACGTGTACCGTCTGCACTCATTTTATGAATAATGATAGGCCCGGCTCCATGACGGCTCCGGCCTAGGTATGCTTGACCATCTTCATCCCAAAAGGGGCAAGGGTCTTCCCATTTTTCTACTTTCTTAACTAAATGTAAAGGGCTCCAAGGACCTGAAGGATTGACAGCATTTGACATGAATAATCCTTCTTTGGGAGTACAGAAAAAGACCCAGAATTTGTTATCATGGTAACGAATTGAGGGTGCCCATGAACCTCCTGCATATTGTTGGTTGTTATCCCAGCCGGGAAAATCAAAATGGTGATAGATTTGGGAAATCAGTTTCCAATTGATCATATCTGAAGATTCCAATACTTGCATTCCTAGAAAATGAAAGTCGGAAGCTATCATGTAATATTTATCTCTGACCCGGATAACGTCCGGGTCAGAGTAGTCAGCATTTAAAATCGGATTTATGTATGTTCCATTGCCCTGATCTCCCCATTTACCGGGAGTACCTTGAGCTGACAAGACTAATACATTATTTATAAAGTATAGAAGAATAAGTAAAAAATTTTTCATCAGCATGTTTTTTAACTTAATAACCAGGGTTTTGTGTCACTTTAGCTTGATTCAAATCAATGGCAGCTTGTGGAATAGGACGAAGAATCTTGTATTTACCATCAGGGCCTATCATAGCAGATTCTTTTATGCCGTCTTCATTATATTTTGTGGCATATTCCACTAAAGTGTGAGTACGCTTCAAATCTGTCCAACGGACATATTCTCCAGCTAATTCACGAGCACGTTCATCAAGAATAAAATCAATATTAATATCGTTGCTGGTGACAGTCATTTCTGTTGTGTATCCTTTACGAATAGTTCCTGGACGTTGACGAAGTTTATTGATCATTTGTGCAGCCTCTTCTGTTTTACCCATTTTTAAATAGGCTTCGGCGGCAATCAGATAGGTTTCTCCTAAGCGCGCTACTACCACATCATGCATGCTGCAAGTAGAATTACGGTTAGCAATAGAAGTTTCTGAATAATCATCAAATTTCTTGATACAAGCATTGCCGTAGTCTTGTGAACGACGGTCTTTGTATGTGGCTGGGGCACCGTTGGATGGAGCAATACCACCGTCTGCTATTGTTTTGCTTACCAGTGTATTCTTTTTAATTCCATAAGGATCGTCTGCTTTCCAGGCAGCGATATCTTCATCTGTAGCCCATGCTGGAGCATAATAATAAATGATAGAAGAACTAGTCGGTGCTGAGTAATAGTCGAAATAACTGGTATGGAATTCTAACATAAAAGTTTGTTCCAACCGTGCATCACCCCGACTATACATTTGCTGTAGACGTAGTGAAGGAGCAAAGCAACCGTCAATTGCCTTATTTCTTGGTTTTTCGGAACCACCTAAATAAGCTCCGAATTGGGCTTGTTGGTAGGAACCGTCTTTTACGGGATCTTCTACAGCAGCCGAATTAAACTGTATGCTCCAGAATATTTCATTGTTTTCTTCATTTTCTACGTCAAAAGCTTCTTCTATGGAGAGGAAAGGAATTTCGCCATTAATTGCTTCCAAGGCATACTTAGCTGCATTTGCGAAGTCTGAATTTTGAGCTATATTTTCTTCTTGGGCTTCGTAATCAGTGCCATCTAGCCATCCACGAGTCAGATAGGTTTTGGCTAAGTAAAAGGTTGCTGCGCGTTTATTGGCACGTCCTACACCGGAGTTGGCACGTTCCATTAAATGGGATTCGGAAGAGGCTAGATACTCAAACTCTTCAATGATGAACTTATAAACATCTGCAAGACTGGCACGTTCATGACTCATTTCGGCATGGTCAAACATTTGTTTGTTCAAAGCTACAGGCCCGAACTGTTGCACTAGTTGGAAATAATACCATGCACGGATAAAACGTGCTTCGTCCACATATTGCAGTCGTACACTGGAATCTTCCGTTATGTCTCCATAAGATATAACGCTATTGGCTAGCTGAATACCTTTAAAACAACTTACATAGAAATTTTTTATAATGCCTTCATCTGCAGTGAAGGTATATTGGCTCATGACTACTCCCTGTGACTTTCCGTCTGCATACAGGTCTGTTCCCGCTACGAATAATTGCGGTTGGGCATTATAAAGCTCCCGCAGTGTGGAGTAAGCGCTGTTAGTTAAACTGGCGAATCCTGCCGAAGTCTGATAAAATTCAGCTGATGGAACATTAGATTTGTTGTTTTGGTCAAGAAAATCCGAACATCCTGAGAGAGTTGCCAATCCTAATGCCATAATGAAATATATTTTTTTCATAATCATTTAATTTTAGAATTTTAAATTTACACCAACTTGATAAGTTCTTGAACTGACACCACCGGTACCATCACCTACTTGTGCGTCGGCCCATTCGGGGTCGAACCCTTCATAATTTGTGAAAGTGAAAGGATTTAATATATTAGCATAGATTCTTAAATTGGAAATATGAAGTTTTGAAATCCATTTCTGTGGAAAAGTATAGCCGAGGGTAATATTCTTGATTCGAACATATGAGTTGTCAACGAAATTTTGTGCTCGGTCCTCATTGGCACCACTTTGCCAGTATGCACCGCCTCCTTTACCGTTTCCACCATTGGTTGGGAAGGGGTAACTACCGTAATGAGTGACTTCTTGGTAGGCTATAGAGCCATCAGCACCTAGTATCGGAGCACCTTGAGGTATATAGTAATCCATGTTTAGGCGATTCATGCCACGCTGTCCATAGTCTACGAACTCGGCCATGAAGGGAGAGTATACCATTCCTCCCTGACTGGTGTAAATGCTGAAAGAGAAGTCAATGTTCTTATAGGACAAGTTGGAGGTGAAGTTACCGGTCCAGGTCGGAGCACAATGTCCGAGGATCATTTTGTCATTGGCATCGATAGTACCATTGCCATCCTTATCATAGATTTTCATCTCGCCTTCATAGAATTTGGTTTTCATTTTCGGGTCTTGGGCATAAGCTTGGGCTTCCTCTCGAGTACAGATTCCGGTATATTTATAGCCGTATACTACGTCTATAGGGTGATTGATAAACCATTTGTTACCCACCAAATCTTCTTTGGTACCATTCAATTCTTTGATAGAGTTAATGTTACGCGCAAAAGAGAAGGTTGTTTCCCAGTTCCAATCTTTATTCTTTACGTTGATGGTATTCAGTTGGATTTCTATACCTTTATTGTTCACCTTACCCACATTACTTACAATGGAGCCTGTATAGGAACCTAGTTCAAATGGGGTTTCCATCTCCATCAAGAGATCTTTGGAATCTTTGTTGTAGATATCGATAGATCCATTGATACGATTATTCAAGAAACCGAAGTCAAGACCGAGGTTGATTTCGGTTGTCTTCTCCCAAGTCAGGTCGGCGTTTGTCATGGTATAACCATAACCGTTGGCAACAGACGATCCGTAATTATAGTAATATTTAATATTTGCCAAAGCTTGTGTGTCATAAGGCCCTACACCGGCATTATTACCGGTAATGCCAAAGCTGGCACGGAGTTTTAAATTGCTTAACCATTTGCTGGCAAATCCCATAAAATCTTCATCGGAAATGCGCCATGCCATGGCAGCTGAGGGGAACATCCCCCAACGATTGTCTTTTTGGAATTTGGAACTGCCGTCCCAACGTGAAGATACAGTCAGCATGTATTTGCCTTTGTAGGCATAGTTGATACGGGCTACATAAGATAACATGGAGATTTTTTTATAATAGCTAGACTGACTTTGTACAGTGCCTGAACCAAGATTATGCCAGTCTACATCAAATGGCATATCCACTACATTGATATAGTCGCCTTGTAACTTTTGTTCATAGACACTGAATAAGGCCAAGGCATTCAGACTATGATCTCCAAAATTCTTGATGTAATTGGCTTGCGTATCCCAAGTATACGAGAATATTTCATCATTATAGTTTTCGGCCATGTTTGTTTTTCCAGAACGAAGTTGGGTTTCTCCGTTATAGAATGTACCACGATGGGTTTTGGTATACATGGGGGAGAAAGTAGTTTTAAGAATTATTTCTTTAACGGGGCTGTATTGCAAATAAATATTTGCCATCACATCATAAGAACGTGTATCGTCTTTTGAGTTCAAACGGTCCACCACTGGATTGATGGAGGAAGTCGGACCACCACCATTGGGATAGATGGCGGTATCTTTACCTGGTTGTGAAATTAACTGTCCTGCCTTTTCTCCTTCCCAATAATAGCATGGCATATTAGGGGTCATACGGAACCCTTCCAAAATAGAGTAGTTGCTACCACTCTCTTTGGATGCTGTTGCCATATTTGTGGAGAATCCGGCTGAGATTTTATCTGAAATCTTATGATCTACGGCTCCTTTTATATTCCAGCGTTCATAACCGTCATACATGATTCCTTCCTCATTTTGATACCCTAGTCCTACGCGGTAGGTTATATTTTTTGTATTTCCGGAAATATTGATGAAATGATTCTGTTGTGAGCCGTTACGGGTTACGATATCTACCCAATCGGTGTAATTTTTATTGAGATACATATTTTTCACTATTTGACTGCCATTTCCCCAGAAGTTCAGGAAATTGGCATCAGTCATTTCCCAGTTAGTCATTCCTGAAGAGGCATCCATAGATGAAACTAGATAACGGGAGAAACGGAATTTCATGAAATCATCTCCTTCCATAAAGTCCGGCATATTGGCTTTGGTTTTTATACCATAATATCCATCATAACTGACTGTAGTCTTGGCTATATCTTTGTCTCCTTTTTTGGTGGTAATCATCACTACACCATTTGTGGCCCGTGAACCATAGATAGCGGTAGATGAAGCATCTTTCAAAATGTCTACTTTTTCAATATCCATCGGATTTAGAAAATCCATATTTTCACAAACTACTCCATCGATTACATATAATGGATTGCCGCCATTTAATGAACTTTTACCTCGAATCTGAATATTGAATCCGTCACCGGCACGGCTAGAAGACTGTGAGATATTCACTCCGGCAACTTGCCCTTGTAGACTTTCGACAACTGATGTTGCACCTTTGGCAGAAATTGTTTCGGATTTTACACTACCTACAGAACCTGTAAGGTCTGATTTCTTTACTACACCATAGCCCACTACTACCACTTCATCTAACAATTTGTTGTCTGCTTCGACCGTGATAGCTAGTTTTTGCTGCTCTCCTACTTTTATTTCCTGTGTTTTATACCCTACATATGAAACAACTAAGATTGCACCTGTTGGAACTTCCAGTGTGAAATTACCATCTAAATCGGTTACCGTTCCTAAAGTAGTTCCTTTTACCAATACGGAAACGCCGATTAATGCTTCTCCGCTTTCGTCTATGACACTACCTGTAATGATTCGGTTTTGTTGAATTGATTTTTGAATTGATGAACCTAGTTGGTTTGACCAATTGTTTGCAAAAGTGGATAATGGTAAGGAAACTAGTCCTAAGGAAAGTCCGCAAGCAAACCAAAATCTTTTTGGAGAATGAATACCCTGTACTATAACAGAGCGGGATTTTAAATACTCTTTTTTTCTCATGTCTTTCATTATTAATTTAGTATTAGAGTTGTTTTTGTTTTGATGTCAAATATAGACGGATGTTATCTTTTTATAAGTGGAAAAACTGATAATTTAGTTGGAATATCTATCAAAGGTAGCTAAACAACATATATTGCGGTGGATTAAAAATAGAAAGTACTTTGATGAATACCCATTTTCTGCTAATTTCGCAAAGGAAACACATTACTTTGATATGAAAACATACTGGGTTGATATTCTTACCTTTTTCTGTGTAGTAATACTATGCTTTTTTACAGCCGATGTACTGGCAAAAGGAGCTATATCTCAAAAATATTCAGTTACGTACTTTTCCAGTCAGAATGGAGTGGAGGATGGGCTTGTCAATGATATTATCCAAGATCATAAAGGTTTGTTATGGTTTGCTACTTGGAATGGGCTTTATCGTTTTGATGGTTATAATTTTAAGAATTATAAATCGAATATGGAAGATCTGGGAGGATTGACCAATGATCGTTTATTGGATATAGTCGAGGATAAATTCGGATGTATATGGGTATTGTGTTATGATTCCACTTGTTATCGTTTTAATCCTGACAAGGAAGTCTTTGAACCTGTCATTCAAAAAACAGTCAATAACTTTCGGTCAATATCTGTCCTTCCGAATGGAATAGTATGGTTATTATGTGAAGATGGGAGTGCAGTACGGGTCGTTACGGCTCCTGAAGATTTATCTATGACATTTCAATTCTATTCATCAAGAGAAAATACTTTGGCTACTGGTAAAATCCGGTCTGTATTTATGGATTCGAAATTACAGGAATGGCTTCTTACGGATGAGGGGGTATATCGATTATATGATTCAGAACTTTCTATTATTTCTTTGTCTGATTGTCGAAAAAGTGAGAAAATACCTTTTTATTTTGCAACAGAGTTGGAAGAATATATATATTTAGGTGCACATCAAGGCAAAGTCTATAAATACTTGTTGACAGGAGAACTTTCTATCCATACTCAATTGCCAACATCGGCTTCTGTGATTTCTATTTTGCCTTCTGTGGCTGGACTGATATATGTTACTGATTCGGATGGCTTTTTTATTCATGACTCTCTCGGTGAGATAAGACATGTGATGCTTGATTCTCTTTCTCTGTTGAAAGACAAAAACATAGAGTCTGCTAAAATTACTTGTGGAGATTTATTGTGGCTTGTACATCCTGTTCCGGGAGTCACTTTGTTTGATCTGAAAACACAGCGTTTAAGCTTTATTGAAGGAAAGGATGAACAGAGAAGACCACTAAATACTGAAAGTGATTTTTTTGCTTTTGAGGATCGGAATGATATTTTATGGGTACACCCTAAGGGCGGAGGATTTTCTTATTTTGATTCTCAAAATAGGCGGTTAATACCTTTTAATACTACGGAGCAGCCTGTCAAGTGGAAATCAAATGACCGCTGTTTTGCTGCTTTTGTTGATAAACAAGGAAATTTATGGATGAGTACCCAGCTCAACCGACTTAAGCGCATCACTTTTATCCCTGATAAATTTCATATCTATACACCTGCTCCTCAGGATGTAGAGTTACCTGATAATGAGATCAGGGCACTGTATATAGACAAAAAACAACGTATTTGGACGGGAAGCAGAGATATGAATGTTTCCATATATGATGCCCGGCTTCGATTATTGAAAAGGATGAAATGGGGCAAAGTATATGCCATCATGCAAGATTCGGCTGGTGTTTATTGGATTTCGACTAAAGGCCAGGGATTGATAAAAGCAATAGAAACTTCACAAGGCAATTTTAAGCTACAGCATTTTAAACATAAAGCTGACGACCCCTATTCATTGAGTAATGATAATATCTATTTTACTTTTCAGGATAGTAGGCAGAGACTTTGGGTAGCTACTTACGGAGGTGGATTGAATTTGATTGAAACTATGCCTGATGGTACTTTAAGATTTATCAATCATCGCAATTTGTTAAAGAGATATCCGATTAGTCATTTTTATAAAGTCAGACATATTACTGAAGATAATCAAGGGCGTATCTGGGTGTCTACAACAGCGGGAATTTTACAATTTAAGGTTTCTTTTCATTGTCCTGAAGAAATAGATTTTCATTCTATATGCCGTGAACAGGGAAATGTGAATAGTCTTAGTAATAATGACGTACAAATGATTCAATGTATGGATAATGGGAACATTTTTGCCATTACTTATGGCGGAGGGTTAAATGAGCTTTCTCCCATGGGGCTCCATTCTTATCAATGTAAATCCTTCACACAGAAGAATGGACTTATTTCAGATATTATTTATTCCATGCACGAGGATAAACAAGGAAATTTATGGTTGGTGACGGGTGGTGGATTAGTGAAATTTGTAGCTTCGGCCGAACAGATTCAGTATTCTAGTGAGCATATCGCGTTTAATATGCATTTTAGTGAAGGTGTAGGGGCAACAGATGGCAAGCAGATTTTTTTTGGTACTAACCGAGGTTTGTTCTATTTTACCCCTGAGAATATTCATAAAACAGATTTTATACCACAAATATTTTTCTCTTCTATTTGGGTAAACAATCAGGAACTGACTCCCAGAAAAACTCCTTCTATTTTGTCTGTTAATCCTGATAATAGCAAGGATATGCAGTTACCTCCTAATAATCACACCCTCAGGTTGGTATTCTCTGCTCTAGACATGACCAATACGGAGTATATTCAATATGCTTACAAGTTAGACGGTTTTGATAAAAACTTTCGTTTGACGGATAACGGGCATGAGGCTAACTATACTAATCTTCCTCCGGGAAAATATGTATTTCGTGTAAAGTCTACCAATAATGAAGGTGTATGGGTTGAAAATGAACGAACACTTTCTTTTGAAGTGCTTCCTACTTTCTCTGAGACACCTTGTGCTACTATGCTCTATTTCTTTTTGATTGTATTATTTATTGCAGTTGCCATTTATGTATATACCGTTTTTTATCGGATAAAAAATAAGGCTAAAAATGAAGAATTGATTACTCAATTAAAACTCAGCTTCTTTACTGACGTGTCTCACGAATTAAGAACTCCATTAACATTGATTACCGGACCTTTGGAATATATACTCAGAGACGAAAGTCTTTCTGGGAAGGTGAGAGATACTTTGAAGATTATTAAAAAGAATAGTGACCGTATGCAGAGGTTGGTAGGGCAGATCTTGGATTTTAGTAAAATCCAGAATAGCAAGATGAAACTGAGAGTTCAGTATGTGGATATTATCAGTTTCACGAAAGAAATAATCAACTATTTTACAACTTTATCTCAAGAGCGGCATATTAGTTTGAATTTTAACACTCAATTGTCTAAAGTAAATCTTTGGGTGGACAAAGATAAATTAGAGAAAGTTATTTTTAATTTGCTGTCTAATGCCTTCAAATACACTTCTGATGGCAAGAACATTTGGGTTAGTATGAAAGATGATGGGAATGCAGTCCTTCTTCAAATCCAAGATGAAGGAGTAGGGATAAAGAGAGAAAAGCAGAAAGTGATTTTCAATCGTTACGAGAATGTGGTTCCGGATAGCATTTATGCTCCTTTAAGTTCTGGTATCGGACTTTCAGTGGCTAAAGAACTTGTGGAAATGCATTATGGTAGTATAAATGTGGAAAGTGAGTTCGGAAAAGGGAGTCTATTTACTGTAAGGCTATTAAAAGGTAAAAAACATTATCCGTCTGACACGGAATATATATTATCAGATTGGAATGAAGATACAAATTTAGATTTCAATTCTCAAAACGAACTACAAGAATTGAATGAATCGGAGAAGCCGCTCATGCTTATTGTTGAAGACAATTATGAATTAAGAGTATTTATCAAACAAATATTTCAGGAAGCATATCGGTTTGTTGAGGCTAATAATGGCGAGGTTGGATTAAAAAAGGCTTTTTCTGATCTGCCTGATATGATAATTACTGATATCATGATGCCTGTAAAAAGTGGTCTACAGATGTTGCAGGAACTAAGGAACGATGAACGAACTTCGCATATTCCTGCCATAGTATTGACTGCCAAGACAGATATGGATAGCATTCTGACTGGTATTCATACAGGAGCTGATGATTACATAACGAAGCCGTTCAGTGTTAATTATCTGCAAGCTAAAGTAGAAAATATCCTAGCTCGGCGTAAAATGTTACAAGCATATTATTGTAAAGTAGGATATGAAGAGGGGAACGAAAATAAAGAAAAAGACAGATCGGTTCAATTGTCGGCAAGAGACGCTGCTTTTCTTAATAAGTTAGCTAAAATTATGGAAGAGCAACTTGGTAATCCGGAATTGAATGTAGATCAATTGGTCAGTTATTTCAGTCTGAGTCGGACCAATTTTTTTCATAAGTTGAAATCTTTAACTGGTATGGCTCCTATAATGTATATAAAAGAAATACGCATGAGGAAAGCTGCTGAACTGATTAAGGAAAACCAATATACAATGGCGGAAATAGCTTATATGGTAGGTTTTAGTGATCCTCATTATTTTAGTAAAAGTTTTAAGTCTTATTGGGGAATGACTTCTACAGAATATGCAAAAAATCAGATTGGACGATGAAGATAAATGATAGTAAAGTTATGTTTTATCATTATATCGGGTGAACTCATTGTTCACCCGATATAATAAGGGGGATCTTATTTTCTCACCTTATTTCCATTGATATATACTTCATTCAGTACTACATCTTTAGCTCCGGTAATTAAATTCCCTTTTTTCTCTACATTATTGAAACGGCTGTTTGTTACATGGATATCTTCAATATTGACACGGTCGTCATATCCGGTAATTAAGACTCCGTACTTACTTTTTTCACTAGTAACATTATCCAGATATACATGGCGTACTACAGGTGGGAAACTTCTGTCACATTTTTCACGGTTTTCATATTGCAGGTTGATTTTCAAAACGGCTTCGCGACATTCGCCTACTTCTATATTACGCACATAAATATTTTCAATGACCCCACCGCGGCAGTTGTTGGTTTTGATGCGGATGACACGTTCTAGGTTCGGACTGTCCATTTTGCAGTTTTCAACAAACAGGTTCTTATATCCTCCCGAGATCTCACTACCTACAACTACACCACCGTGTCCGTCTTTCATTTCGCAATTGCGTACAATGATATTTTCACTTGGTACGTTCCATTTCCGTCCGTCCGCATTCCGTCCGCTTTTAATAGCGATGCAGTCGTCTCCAGTATCGAATATACAGTTTTCAATTAATACGTTCTTACTTGATTCCGGATCGCAGCCATCGCTATTGGGACCGTGACTGGATACTTTAACCCCACGTACTGTCAGACTTTCACAAAATAAAGGATGGATAACCCAAAATGGAGAATTTTTCAATGTTACATTTTCTATTAAAATAGTGTTACAACGATATAGATTGATAAGCTGGGGACGTAAACCGTCTTCAAAAGTCATTTGGCGTTTATCTATCGGGGCAAATGTTTCGGCGTACATCAGTAATTTGTTTCTGCCGCCATTTTTTTGAGCTGTCATACCTTCCTTCCAGCCATAGTGTGGAGCACCACACATACTCCACCAGTTATCATTACTGGCCTGTCCGTCTATAATACCTTTACCGGTGATAGCTATGTTACTTTCTCCATAAGCATAAATTAATGGATGCAAATTGTAACAGTCTACTCCTTCCCAGCGGGTGAGTACGGTTGGAGTATATAGATATTTCTCTGAAGAAAATTTTAGATAGGCGCCTTCTTCCAAATGCAGATTTACATTGCTTTTCAGTGTGATAGGACCTGTTAGAAATTCTCCGGGTGGAACTAATACAGTTCCTCCACCTGCTTGACTGCATGTGAGGATAGCCAGATTGATTGCTTCATGGCAGAATATTTCACCATTATTTCCTTCTTTGGCACCGAAATCTTTAATGTTGTACACACGATCGGGAAAAGAGGTCTTTTTGATTTGTTTTTCTATTTGCTCACTTTCTTTCCAAATCTCTTGTGGTATTTGTGCATGAGCAAGTCCAAAATATGCACATATACAAAATACACTAACTAACTTTTTTACCATATATTTGATGTTTAATAATTAATAATTTCATAGTTGCCAGAAAATATCCACGATGCAATATTAAAGCATATAATTAAAAAATAAGTGGATTAATTGCCCATTATTGTGTAAATTCTAATAATGAAAGAATAATTGCTGCTACATTGCTATATTATTTGTATATTCGTACCTTAATAATCTGATATTATGAAATATATCACTTGTTATATACTGATATCTGTTTGGGGATTTTTGTTGTTATAGGAAGTAGTATTTCTACTACCAAAGATAGTCTTCTGAATATTATAGGAAGTCCTGTAGAGTTTTCTCTACAAATTGAGATTTACAGAGGTTTGGCTGATTTTTATTTTGAGAAACCTGAAGAAGTGGATTATCTTAATAAAATGTATTTCACCGCAAAAGCAGTAAATGATAAGACTCATATGTTTGAGACTCTTTCTGATTTGGTTTTCTCGTATATTAAAGTTTATCATGCCGATTCTGTTTGGTATTATATGTCTCTTTTAAAGGATGTTGGGACACTGGAAGAATCTCATCCATATTTATTCTTTTTACGAATGAGATTGTTTGCAGGCAGAGTCAGGAATAATGAGGTTGAAACTGCTATAACAGAGGAATTGGCTTTTATGGGTAAAGAAAATATAGGTGGGAATGATATTTACATACAGATGGAACCGACTTTTATTACAGGCTATGCTTTGTGTAGTGAAGGTAAATATGAAGAGGCTGATCCCTATTTGGAAACTGCTTATAAGCTGGCTTGTCAGTTACCATATGAGGAAGGATTCAAGTTTCGTATTTGTACTGTATGGAATTTTCTTTCGACCTTGAACTTTATAGATAAAGGAGATCTATATATTGAATATGTTTAAAAATAGCTTCAGCAATATAGAAAATATTATGAGTTGTACTATGCTCGTCAACGTCCTTTCTATAATATTAATATACGATATCTCCAATGTTATACTTCTTTGTTGATGCGTGCGGATAAATTATCCGATGATAAATTAGAGAAGTATTATAATCTGATGATCAAGATGAGTGCTTGGGTTACGGAGCCTATTGATAAGTATAATTGTTTTTTGGCATGAATAATTATTACTTATATAAGCATAGTTTCCATAATGCATTGATAACTAATGACAGCTTGATAAAATATGCTTGGATGACAAGTCAGTCTAATGTCCCGGGATTATTGGATATCAATTCACAAATTTATGAGGCTATGGAAGATAATAAAAATGCTTTTAAGTATCATAAACTCTATATACAAGTGCAGGATTCCATTAAATCTTCCAATCTGAAAAAACAACTTAGTGAACTACAGGTAAAGTATGAAGTAGATCAATTGAACCATGAGAATTACCGTTTGGAAACTAAGAACAGGCGTATTTTAGTAATTACACTTTTTATGGTACTTGTATTGGTGATGAGTATTTGTTTTTACTTGTACTATGATTTGAAGAAAGACAGATGGAAAAAGTTTTAGGTGAACTGAATCAAAAAGCTGGGGAAAGTGAGAAAATGAAAACAGCATTCATTAATTCTATGTGTCATGAAATACGGACTCCATTAAACGCTATTGTTGGCTTTTCAGGTATTATTACTGCTAATGCGGAAATTCTCACTTCGTTGATAGATCACTTGCTGGTAGTGGCTAATTTAGATTCATCTGATGCGCCTCTTCTTTGTGAACAAACCAGATAACTCATATCTGCAGACAAGAAATGGATAAAGTAGAACGATGGAGCAGGGTGGGAATAATTTATCATTTGGAATTACCAGAAGGGGAAATTTTTGTTTCCACCAATGAATTGTATTTGTCGTTAGTGATAGAGAACCTGTTGGATAATGCTAATAAATTTACAGATTCTGGATCTATAACTCTTAAGATGAGGTTGGATAAGGCACAAAGTAAGTTACGAATTGAAGTAACCGATACCGGCTGTGGCATTCCTCCCGAAAAACGGGAGGAAATATTTCTGTGTTTTATCAAACTGGATGAGTTTGCACAAGGTAACGGATTGGGGTTATATTTAAGCCGTTTAATTATTAAACGTTTGTCTGGTAACATATTTGTTGACTCGAGTTATACTGAAGGTACTCGGATGGTTATCTGTTTGTCTGTATAATTAGCGTGTGCCTTCTTCAATGTCCCGCTTTCGTTTCAGTGCTTCCAGGAAATAATAGTCTGCATAATTTAAAGGTACATCTATTTCTGTGCCATGAGGAATACTGCCCACTGAATGCATTAATAAAAAGTTACCATTTTTTCCAAGAGATGCCAGATAGTTTGGTGAGGCTAGAGAAGCCATAATACTGTCTGCATAGATCTTATAACTGTTTGCATCAGGCACATCCATTGTACTAATTTCATAAAGTGCAGAAGCTATACAAGAAGCACTTGAAGCGTCTCGTGGTTCATTGGGAATATTGGGAGCATCCATATCCCAATAAGGAATCAAGTCTTTGGGAAGCCGGGGATGTGTTTTCATGAATTGGAAAGTCTTCAATGCCTGATTTAGATACTTTTTATCATGAGTTTCCCGGTAACACACAGTGTAACCATAAATAGCCCATGCTTGTCCACGACTCCAAGTCGATTCGTCTGCATATCCTTGGGCTGTTTGTCTATGCCGTACCATGCCGTCTGCCAAACTATAATCTATTACATGATAACAACTTCCGTTTGTACGGAAATGCTCTTTCAAAGTGCGGTCTGCATGGTTCACTGCTATGTGATAAAAAGTGGAATCACCAGATAATTTAGTTGCTTCAAATAGTAACTCCAAATTCATCATATTGTCTATTATGACCGGACATTCCCAACCGCGTTCCGATTGCCAGCCTCGGGTCACATCCCATGATTGGATAATTCCCGGCTTTTCACGGAAACGAGTAGCCAATGAACGGGCAGCTTCTATCATGACTTCTTTGTATCTGGGTACTTTAGTTGTTCGCCATCCATTGCCGAAACTACAATTTATCATGAAACCTACATCATGGTGCCAAGTCAGTTTTTTGGCTTCTTCTATGGCCGAAGTGTATTTATCAGCTAATGATAAGAGAGTAGTGTCGCCACTCAGTTCATATAGATACCACACTGACCCAGGGAAAAAACCACTTCGCCAGTCGGCGTAGTCACAATAATAAATGGTACTGTCAGTTTTCAGTGTAACGGGGCTTGTAAATTTTTCTGATTTTTCTATGATTCGTATTTCATTCCCGATTTGTGCACGTGCAAATGCTACATTCTTTTCTATAAAGGAATCTGTTCTGACGGATTGTTTATTTTTCTCTGTGCAAGATACCCATAAAGTAGAGCAGGCGAGTATTGTAATATAGAGGACTTTCTTCATAGTGCTTATTTTTTATAATTTGCTACGAAGATAATGATAAATTTGTTGAATAGAAACTTTAAGATATTCTTTTACTTTGGAAACAGATTGATTCTGCCTCTAAAGTAAAAGAATATTGATCATAGAAATACAATAATCATTTCAGTTGTGATTCTTCTTGTAACTAAAATTTTATAGTATTGATGTATCACTTAATAGTTGATATACCCCACTTATAATTCCTAAAGCGAATATGCCGGCTACACATACCAACAGACTGATGCGCATCGGAGTTGCTGTACGAAAATTGCCGATAGGATCTTCATTAGGTGTGATGAACATGGCTTTTACAATTAACAAATAATAATACAATGAAATGATTGTATTGACCAATGCGATAAATACAATAAGATAATATCCACTATGGAATGCTGCCATGAATACAAAGAACTTACTGAAGAATCCGGCAAATGGCGGGATACCTGCCAATGAGAAAAGAGCAAGTGTCATGACCATAGTTAGTTTGGGGTTGGTCTTATAAAGTCCGTTATAATCTTCGCGCTCTATTTTACCGTGGGTATGTTGTTCAATGGTATTGATGACACCGAATACGGCGAGATTGGCAGCAATGTATACTACTATATAATATACTAGGGATGCCATGCCCTGCGGAGTTCCAGCCAGTACAGCCAACATTATGTAGCCGGCTTGTGAAATACTACTGAAGGCCATAAAGCGTTTCAGATTGTTTTGGCGGATGGCGAACAGATTGGCTATAGTGATGGTGGCTACAATGATAATACATAGTATTTCACTCCATTGTTCAGTCATTGGCCCAAATACTTTCATTAAAATAATCATTAAAGCAAAAGCAGCTGCGCCTTTTGAAATAACGGACAGGTAAGCGCTCACTGTAGTCGGTGCACCTTGATACGTATCTGCCGTCCACAGATGAAAAGGTACCAAGCTTAATTTAAAGGCTAGTCCGGAGAAGAAGAATACTAGCGCAAGAACTTGTAATGGAGTTCCTGTCAGTTCGGCAGGGATATCTTCAAAATATAAAGTACCTGTTGTCCCATAAATCATGGAAATACCATAGAGGAAAATACCGCTGGAGAATAAAGCTGAAAGAATGAATTTGGCTCCGGCTTCGGCACTATGTCCTTTATATTTATCGAAAGCTACGAGGCAAGCCATAGGAATGGTTGCCAATTCCAATCCAAGGAAGAATAGCAGGAAGTGCCCTGCACTTACCATGAAATACATACCCAGCAAGGTACTGAGGGTAAGGATGTAGAATTCGCCTTGTTTATGGCGGGTGTCTTCACGTTTTAGCCAAGGGTCTGCTTGTAGAAAAACCAGTATGGTACCTATGGTCAGGATGCTTTTCAGAACAGACGCCATAGGGGTTGAATGGTACATGCCGCCGAATAAAGTCACCTCTTCCGGCCATAGGTTTGCTAAGAGTTGAATGGTCAGCAGGATACATGCCATGGGGCGTAACCAGTGACGTTGTGGAGCCGGTAAAAATAAATCTAACAGAAACATCAGAATAAAAACGGCTGTCAGACTCAGTTCGGCATGCATATGGAGTATTGCAGTTATGTCCATCATTGCTATTTTTTAATTTTTAATTCTCAAATTTTAATTTAATAATTGACTTATGATTGGTTCTACACTGTTACTGATCAGATCGCTTATCCAGAATGGAGCCAATCCTAAACCTGCTACACAGGCGATGAGGCAGATAACGGCTACTCTTTCATCCCAAGTTGCGTCTGTGAGTTTCAGATGTTCGGGATTCAAAACTTTGCCGTAAAGGATTTTACCTACTACACGCAGGATATAAACTGCGGTAATGACGATACTTGTTGTTGCCACTAGGGTACATACGCGATGGAATGTATCATCATTTTGGAAAGAACCTACAAAGACCGTCATTTCAGCAACAAAACCACTTAGTCCTGGAAGTCCCAGATTAGCAAGACCGGCAATAACATAACCTACAGCCAGGAAAGGCATAATCTTCATCAAACCTCCCATTAATCGGACATCACGGGTGTGGGTACGTCCGTATATCATACCAATAAGGGCGAAGAACAAAGCGGTCATTAATCCGTGACTCAACATTTGGAGAATAGCACCCGTACAACTGGTGCGTGTCATCATCAGCAGGGCAAAGAGTACCAATCCGCAGTGGGATACGGATGAATAGGCATTGATATATTTTAAGTCGGTTTGTACCACAGCACTGAATGCACCGTAAACTACAGAAATAGTGGTCAATATCAGGAATACATCTCCCCACATGGCCGCACCTTCAGGCATCAGGTACATAGCAACACGGAAACATCCGTAACCTCCTAGTTTCATCAATACCCCAGCGTGAAGCATAGAAACAGCAGTCGGTGCGGAAGCGTGACCATCGGGACTCCATGTATGGAAAGGGAACAAAGCTCCTAAGACTCCGAACCCCAAGAAGATAAGCGGGAAGAAGATGCGTTGCATTTCATGAGGAATATGTAGTTTGGCGATTTCCAGCAAATTCATTGTTTCACCACCTGCACCATAGAAAATACCGAGAATTCCGATCAGTAGAAATGCAGAACCACCCATTAACATTAATGTAAGTTTCATGGCGGCGTATTCTTTACGTCCGCTTCCCCACACACCGATGAGCAGATACATTGGAATCAGGGCTACTTCATAAAACATGAACATGGTGAACAGGTCTGTTGAAACGAAGAATCCGAATACCCCTACACTCAATAGAGTGAACCACATGAAATATTCTTTTGTCAATGGTTGTAACTTCCACGATGCGAAAGTACCGGTGAATACAATAATGGAACTAAGTAGCAACATTGCTACTGATATACCGTCTACTCCTACTGAGTAGCATATATGGAGCGGTGCATACCAAACTGTGCTGGCTGTGAACAGCATCTCTCCTGTAGCACCGGCTTGGCGTAGTTCGATATAATCAATGGTGAGGTAAACGGATAATGCCAATAAAATGGAAGATCCGACAACCATCACTCTGCGAACTTGATTGATGCTGCGCGAAGCCCAAAGGCTCGCGAGCATCAACAAGGGAACTATAATGAAAAAACTTAGTATGTTCATCTTTTTAAATTAAAAATTAAAAAATGGCCATGCGGCGGATTTTTTATTATTCATTAAATTAATAGTATCAGCGTCAATATCAATGCACCTGCAAGGAACCAAATACTGTATTGCTGTACGTTTCCACTTTGCATGTCACGTATTTCATCGGCGGTAGCATGAGTACTCCACGCAGTGAAGTTAAAGAATTGATCGATAACGTGCCGGTCCCACCAAGCTATCGGAGTACTAATGCACCGGAAGATGATTTTCTTGGTTACGAATAACCATATCTCATCCATATAGAAACGATGGTAAGCGGCTGTGTGCAAACGTGGGAATGTGTGTGCCAGATAGTTGGCTACGGGTTGTTTCTTACCTGCATACATCCATGTAGCTAAAGCGATGGATGCTATAGCAATAATGATACTTGTAGCAGCTATCTGCATATCCAGATGAATGGTATAGGCTTCTCCGTTACTACTGATCAGATTGCCGAAAGGTATGAATCCGGCAACACAGGTGATAGCGGCTAAAAACATCAGCGGGAATGTCATGGTAAGTGGAGCCTCATGCGGAGTATGTGCACCTAGTCCGGATTCGTGGGAGTGTCCTTTCCATTCTCCATTCCAGAAAATACAATAATAAAGGCGGAACATATAAAATGCAGTCATGGCGGCAATGCCTGTCATTATCCATCCTATAACAGGACTGAATTGGAAGCAGGCGGTCAGAATTTCGTCTTTAGAGAAAAAACCTGAGAATGGCCAGATACCTGAGATAGCCAAACAAGCAATCAGGAATGTCCAGTGAGTGACGGGCATGTATTTATGAAGTCCCCCCATGGCGCTCATCTCATTACTGTGTACGGCATGAATGATACATCCGGCTCCTAAGAACAACAATGCCTTGAACATGGCATGTGTGAACAGGTGGAACATGGATGCCATGTAGCCTAGTCCTCCTTCATGAGGATTCATGGAAGTACAAACGCCTAATGCGACAATCATAAATCCAATCTGAGATATAGTGGAGAAGGCGAGCACACGTTTGATATCGCTTTGTGCACACGCCACACTAGCGGCGTAGAATGCAGTGAACGCACCGATATAAGCTATCCAGTGCAGTACTTCGGGCGCATATCCTATAAACAACGGGAACATACGGGCTACCAGATATACACCGGCTACCACCATGGTAGCAGCATGGATTAATGCACTGACAGGAGTAGGGCCTTCCATAGCATCTGGTAACCAGATGTGCAATGGAAACATTGCACTTTTACCGGCACCACCGATAAACATTAGCCCCAAGGCCAGTGGTATCATACTTCCGGCAACTGCAAGTACCTGAAGTTGGGGTGTGAACGAGAATGTTTCGGCATAATAGCCGTAAATCAAGATACCGATCAGAAAGCCTAAATCAGCAAAACGGGTAACAATAAATGCTTTTTTACTGGCGGCAATCGCTTCTTTCTTGGTGTAATAAAAGCCGATAAGTAAATAAGAAGAAACACCTACCAGTTCCCAAAAGACATACATCTGGAAAATATTGGTTGCTACTACGAGTCCCAACATGGACATGGTAAACAGGCTAAGAAATGCGTAGTAACGTTGAAAGCCTTTTTCACCTTTCATATATCCGAATGAATAGATATGTACCATCAGACTGACGGTGGAAATAACGACTAGCATCATAACGGAAATAGGGTCAAGCATAATTCCCATGTCAATATGCAAGTTCGTTGTGAAAGGTAACCATTCGAAGTTATAAGGTGTGAGAGTAGGATAGACGCCTTCTGCCGTACGGCCTCCTGCAAAATAATTGAAGGCAGTGAGGTAGGAAAGCAACGCCACCCCTGCCAGTGAAACGGTGCCGATGGCCCCTGCCAGCCCGTTCTTCATACGCATACCTGCCAGCCCCAGTATCAGGAAACTGAGGAAAGGTAGGATAAGGATTAGTATTGTATGTTCCATAATTAGTTTTTCATTTCATTTAAGTTCTTCACTTGGATATTGCGTACATTGCGGTAGATATTGATAATGATAGCAATAGCTACTGCTGTTTCAGCCGCACTCACGCCGATAGCGAACAAGGCGAAAAAAAAGCCTTCCAGTTCTTCGGGAAAGAGGTATCGGTTGAATACGGCGAAGTTGATGTCTACCGAATTCAGTATCAGTTCTACACTGATGAGCATGGCCAATAAATTGCGGCGGGTGAAGAAACCATAGATTCCCGCAAACATCATAAAGGTGGAAACCACCAGATAATATTCCATGTGTACCATAAATTTTATCTTTTTCTAGCGATTAGGATTCCTCCTACGATGCAAGCGAGTAATAACACGCTGATTACTTCGAAAGGAAGAATATATTGATATTTTTCCATGCCCATCAGTGCATGACCGATAGTGCGTACATCCAGTTCACCATGCACAAAATGAGAGGGCAAGAATTCGTTTTTCAGCATGACGAACAGACAGATAGCCAGTCCTGCTATCGTAGAAATAGCTCCGGCCACCATCTTCCCATTTTTCAATCTCTCTGCTTTGTCTCCTTGTGAAGAGGTCAATAAGATACTAAATACATAAAGCACTGTTATACCACCGGCGTAAATCAGTAATTGTACAGCTCCCAAGAATGAGTAGTTGAGCTGGAAGTAAATACCTGCTGTACCAAATAAAACGAACAGCAGATAAGTTGCTGCACGCAAGATACGTGAGGTCGTGACTGCCAATACCGAACAGATAGCGATAAACAACGCCAGTACAATGAATACAATTAGTTGTAGTGTCATAATATCGTTTGTTTTTTATTTTTTGTTCAGGGTGAGAACTAGTTTGCTGCGGTCGAACACAGCATTCTCGAATTCTGTATCGAACCGAATGGCATCATGTGGACAAGCGTTCACACAAAGTTGACAGAACATACAGGCTCCCAGATCGTACTCATACTTTACCAATATTTTCTTTTTCTTGCCTGTTTCTTCGTTGGTCACAGATTCGCTGGTAATGGTGATTGTATCATTGGGGCAAGCCATTTGGCAAAGTCCGCAAGCAATACATTTGTTATTACCATTCTCATCAACCGGCATGATAAGCCGTCCTCGGAAACGGGGCGATATTTTTAATGTGGCACGGTTTTCGGGATATTGTTCAGTGACTTTAGGAGTGAAAAACTCTCGTCCTGTCACTTTCATACCGGTAAGTAATGTACCGATGCCATGAAGTAGTCCTTTTATATAGGAATGTTTTTCTTCTTTCATCAGAAATGTAATTTAAATACAACAATAATTACCATCAACAGCAGGTTGCACAAACCTATTGGGACCAAGTATTTCCATTCCAGTGTTAGAATTTGGTCAATACGCAGACGGGGAAATGTCCATTTGATCCACATTAATAACCATACTACAAAGAATGACTTGCCAAAGAACCAAATAAATCCGGGAATATAATCCATAATGGCATTGAATCCGTCTAGTCCAGGAATATGTAGCGGCATCCATCCTCCTAGAAAGATGGTTGTGGCTACTGCGGCGATGATAAACAAGTTTACAAATTCTGCCACATAGAACAAGCCGAAGTGCATACCGGAATATTCGGTATGATATCCGGCGGTCAGTTCACTTTCCGCTTCAGGCAAGTCAAACGGTCCGCGGTTGACTTCTGCATTTCCGGCTATCAGATAAATGATAAAAGCGATCAATGCAGGTATATGTCCTTTAAAAAGGAACCAGCCGTCAGCTTGGCGTTCTACAATTTCGCTTAGTTGCATGGTATCTGTTAAGATTACAATAGTAAGGATGCTTAATCCTACAGATAATTCATAACTAATCATTTGAGCGCCACTTCTCATGGCTCCGATTAATGAATATTTGTTATTGGAACTCCAACCTGCCAGCAAAATACCTACTACGCCGATACTGGATGCTGCCAATAAGAAGAAAATACCTACATTGAAATCAAGGACCTCCATGCCCTTGTTGATGGGTAGGCAACTGAAAGCCATGATAGAGGCGAGGATAACAATGTAAGGTGCCAAATTGTACAGGAACTTGTCAGCATGTCGGATGGTGATAATTTCCTTAATCAACATCTTGAATACATCGGCAAATACCTGTATGGTACCTTGGGGACCTACACGCATTGGACCCAAGCGGCATTGGAAAGCGGCGCACACTTTACGTTCCATGAAAATCATAATGATAGCAATAACTGCGTATGCCAACATGATACATACGCCAATTACTATACATTCTATGAGCACTGCCAGTTCTTCAGGCATAAATGACGTGAGCAGTGAGTGTACCCATTGGGTGACTATACTAAAATCGAACATAATTTAATAATGTGTCAATTTGCTAATTTGCCAATAGGCAAACTTGTAATTATTTAATTTGTTAATTCTCAGTCTGATAAATAATGCATTCTTCAAGTAGTATATTGAAGAATTGGCACATTATTATCGGTCAATATCCGGTACTACATAATCCACCGTTCCACCAATAGCAATTAAGTCGGCAATTTTTGCATTGCGGCACATAGTTTCCATTGCTGATACTAAAGGTAAACCGGTAGCGCGGAATTTCATGCGGTAAGGAAATTTGTCTCCATGACTTTCCAGATAAACCCCGAATTCTCCGCGAGAACCTTCCACGGCGGCATAATAATTTCCTTCGGGCACGCGTATAATCGGTTTCATCTTTTCCTGATAGTTCCCTTCAGGAATATTGTCTATCAGTTGCTCGATGATGTTCATACTTTCCAGTATTTCTTCCATACGGACCATGTAACGTGCAAAACAGTCGCCTTCGGTGTGGACAATTTCTCTAAAATTTATCTTGCCATACATCGCATAGGGATGACGCTTGCGGACATCACATGCCCAACCGCTGGCACGTCCTGTACCTCCTGTTGCTCCGAAAGAGATAGCGTCTTCCCGTGAAAGAACTCCCACACCTTTCAAACGTTCTTGGGCAATGACATTTCCAGTGAATACTTCATGGTATTCTTTTAGCATCGGACGCAGATAAGCAATGAATTCTTTTACTTTCTGTACAAAATCCGGAGCGATATCAGCTTGTACTCCTCCAATGGTGTTATAGTTCTGTATCAGACGTCCTCCGGTAGTTGCTTCGAAGATATCCAGTATCTTTTCACGATCACGGAATCCATAGAAGAATGCGGTCAAGGCACCCATATCCATACAGAGACAGGAGAAGAAAAGCAAGTGAGAGTCTATACGTTGCAATTCGTCCATAATGGTACGGATGTATTGTACCCGTTCGCTTACTTCTACGCCCATTGCCTGTTCAATGCACATACAAAGAGCATGGCGGTTCTGGTGCGCACCTAAATAATCCAAACGGTCGGTCAGGGCCAAGGTCTGGGGATAGGTAAGACTTTCGCACATCTTTTCGATACCTCGATGTATGTATCCGCAGTGTACATCTAGTTTCTTGATAATTTCGCCTTCCAGTGAAACGCGAAAACGAAGTACACCGTGGGTTGCCGGATGTTGAGGACCTATGTTAATGATATATTCGTCCTCATCAAAAATGGTTTCTCGTTTTTCTATTACACTGCCATCATGTTGCACCTCTATATATTGTGTTGTATCTACAGCCTCCTCATTGGTCATACGGAGTGGGTTGAGGTTTTCATCGTAGTCCTTACGCAATGGATAGCCTACCCAGTCATCACGCAGGAACAAACGGCGCATATCAGGATGTCCTATAAAGCGGATACCATAATAGTCGTATACTTCGCGTTCATTGAATTCAGCACCTTTCCAAATATCACTTACACTAGGAAGCTCCGGTTTTTCTCGGTTGGTTGTGCGAGTGCTGACCACTATGTTTTCTCTTGTCTTCGTATCTTCCAGATGATAGACTACACCTAGTCCTTCTTCGCCCCAGTCCATTCCGGTAAGGCTGCGTAGAAAATCCATATGTTTACCCTGCCGCAATTTCAGCATTTCTTCATGTAGCTTTTCGGCAGGTATTTCTATTTTTTCACTCATGCTTGTTCGGGATTTTGTGGTTCATTTTCTTTGCGGTTCACTCCGCCAAAGAATTTTTCCAGTTTTACTTTACGTTGCAATTGTATCATGCCGTATAACAAGGCTTCAGGCCGTGGCGGACATCCGGGAATATATACGTCAACGGGAAGAATTTTATCTACTCCGTTCAATACGTGATATGATTTTTTAAAAGGACCGCCGCTAATGGCGCATCCGCCTACCGCAATAACGTATTTAGGATCCGCCATCTGGTCATACAAACGTTTTAGTACCGGAGCCATCTTGTGTGTGATAGTTCCTGCTACCATGATCATATCTGCCTGGCGCGGACTGGCACGGGCTACTTCAAACCCGAAGCGGGCGAAATCATACCGGGCAGCCCCCACTGCCATAAACTCAATTCCACAACAACTGGTTGCAAATGTAAGCGGCCACAACGAATTGCTGCGTCCCCAGTTGATGAGGTCGTCCAAACAGCCCACCAATACTTTTGTACCGCTTTCATTGAGCTGCTTGACCATGTTTTCCAAATACTCATTGTTTTTGAAGTCTTCATAAGGAATAGACTTTATGGTTGGTTTCTTTACTTCCATTCCAACGCTCCTTTCTTCCAGGCATACGCCAGACCTAAAACTAATATAACTAAAAAGAAAAGGATGCTAAACAGACCGTACACTCCTAGGTCTTGTACCACTACAGCCCAAGGGAATAAAAATACTGTTTCCACATCGAACATCAGGAAGAGGATAGCAAATAGATAGTAACCTACTTTGAATTGCATCCACGACCGTCCCCGTGTAGGAATACCACATTCGTAGGCTTCTCCCTTTTGTGAGTTGTATGAACGGGGAGAAATGGCACGGGCAATCCCCAATGCTACGGCAACTAATGCGATTGCCGTCAAGATAACGACAACTAATAATGTAAAATACATATCTAAACTTTTTTTGATTAGACAAACGGATAGAAAAATAGTCCTTATAAGACGTTTGTTATAAGGATTTTTACTCAGCGAAATGCTGAAAAAAAATTAAAAATTAAATGATGATCCGCCGGAGTGCATAGATATAATAATCTACGGCATCAGTGTAAAGCGAATGAAAGGTGTGGCAAACTATATGGTTTGTTTGTAGCTCTTGCTTTTTAAGTTCGCTCAATGCTGTTAAAATGCGGACTATACATTTAAACTTTGATGTGGAAGGGTTGTCAAGTGATATGGCTATTTGTGGCATATCTGCAAAATTGTTGGTAAACAGGAAATCCACTGTTCTTTTGCAAGGGTCTTGTTGTTGCTGGTAACAAGATGTCTGTGGGTGTAGATCTGTCGGTTCAACCGTATAATGATCCTGATCTACTGTTATCGTAAACAGTAGAAATAATAGGATATATACAACGTATCTCAACATATTATTCATCTTGTTACCCTTTTAATGAGGGTGCAAAGATAGCCAATTATTTGAAGCTTCATTGAGATTTTTTGAATTATTTATGTATAAAAATGGTTATAGGAAGTGAATGTCAGTGCTTTTTCCAAAAACTCGGCATAAAGAGCAGAAGTACGGTAAATAACTCCAAACGCCCTATTAGCATCAGTATTGCGCTTGTCCATTTTGCTGCATCCGGCAATCCGCTCCATGAATAGGACGGACCGCATTTTCCAATACCTGGGCCTACATTGCCCAAACTGGAAATGACTACGCTGTAAGCTTCTTCAAATCCTACTCCAAACAGCATAAGAACCAGCCATCCAATAAAAATAATTGCCATATATAGAAAAATGAATGCAAGTACTGCTGACTTGGTTGTTGATGAAACAACTTGGTGGTTGATACGTACAGGAAGTATAGCATTGGGATGAATGATATGTTTGAATTCATTTTTAGAAATACGGCTCATAATGGCTATACGTATACATTTTATTCCTCCTGTAGTGGATCCGGCACAAGCTCCGAACAACATGATGATGCACATTAATGTCCAAAGTACAGGTACCCAGGTCATATAATCTGCAGAAATGAATCCGGTAGTGGTTTGTAAGGAAACAACCTGAAATATGGCTTTACGGAAAGATTCCTCAATACTGAACGGACTGGTGAAAATAAGAGTGACGGTAGTGAAAAGTGTAAAAAATCCCACTGTTCCCAAATACCAGTGGAGTTCTGTGTTTTGGAATAAGCGTTTAAAATTTCCTTTTAAGAATAATAAATATAACAAGGTGAAATTAATGCCCGACAAGAACATGAACAAGGTAATAACATATTCTATATAAGGAGAATTAAAGAATGCAATACTGTTTTGTTTGGTTGAATACCCTCCTGTGGCGGCAGTGGTCAGAGAATGACATACACTGTCGAAAAAGTCCATACCTCCGGCAATCAACAGAATAATCTCGGCAATGGTCAGTCCTAGATAGATAGTCCAGATCCATTTGGCTGTAACACCAATACGCGGATGTACTTTATCATGGGTGGGGCCGGTGGCTTCAGCAGCAAATAATTGTACACTGCCCACTCCGAAGATCGGTAATACGGCAATAGTGAAAAATACAATTCCTAATCCGCCGATCCATTGTGTCATACTTCGCCAGAACAAAAGCCCGTGTGGCAATGACTCTATATTGTTCAAAATACTTGCTCCCGTAGTGGTGAACCCCGACATGGTTTCAAAGAAAGCGTCCGTTATACAGGGAATATATCCGCTCAGATAGAATGGAAGCATACCGAATAAAGAAAAAAAGACCCATGCGAAAGTTACAATAACATATCCGTCACGGCGACTGATCTTCTTTTCTGCATTTTTGCCGGTCAGAGAGGCTATGATGCCTGCCCCTACTGTAATTGCTGTAGAAGTTAGGAAAGCGGAAAGATCCGATTCATTATAATAAACAGCAAGAAAGGAGCATAGAATAAGGAAGCCTGCTTCTATGAAGAATAGAGAACCCATAATCCGGGCTATCATTTTTGTGTTTATCATCAATTGAAGAATTTTTCTATTTTCTTAATCATCATCCCTAAACAGAATACCACAACATGGTCATTGGGCTGAATAACAGTATTACCTGTTACCAATATACCTTCGCCATTGCGGATGAGTCCGCCGATGGTTGCCCCTTTGGGTAATCCGGCGTCTTTGACAGCGCATTTGGTAATACGGGAACCATTTTTGACTGTGAATTCAGCCACATCAGCATTAGCGAAGGTCAGACATTTTACATTAGAAACATCGGCGTCCAGCATCATTTGGTAAATATGGCTGGCGGCAATCATCTTTTTATTGATAACCGTACCGATATCCAAGCTTTCTGCCATACTGATATAATCAATATTTTCTACTTCCGCCACAGTCTTGGTTACTCCCATGCGTTTAGCGGCAAGACAGGCCAGAATATTGGTCTCAGAATTGTCTGTCAAAGCGACAAAAGCCTCGGTGTTCCTTAATCCTTCTTCCATGAGTAAATCCATATCCCGCCCATCTCCGTTGATAATCATTACTTTTTCGTCCACAGCTTCAGTAAGTCGGTTGCATCTGTTGATGTCATTCTCAATAATCTTGACCTGCATATAATCTGGTACGTATTGTGTGGTGCGTACAGCGATTCGGCTGCCGCCCATAATCATTACATTGCGTACATCGGGATAAGTTTCTTTTCCTGCGATTTTACGGATATAAGGAATGTATTTCTTTGTTGTGGTGAAATAAACAATATCATGCAATTTGATAGCATCGTCTCCACGGGGGATGATTGTTTCATTTCCCCGCTTAATAGCTACAATATGGAATGGAATATTACGTCCTCCCAGTTCATGAAGGGGAACGTTCAGAATTTCTGCCGTTTCTCGCGTTTTGGTACCTATCAGGACTAGTGCACCGCCGCAAAACTCCCACCACTGACGTATCCAGCTCATTTTGATGGCATCTACTATATCTTTAGCAGCCAGCATTTCCGGATAAATCAGTGAGTGTACTCCTAGTTGGGAAAAGAATTCTTTATGTTTGGGAAGTAGATATTCGTAATTGTCAATCCGGGCTACAGTCTTTTTAGCTCCCATATTAGTAGCCAACATGCAGGCCGTCATATTGCGGCTTTCTTCTGGCATGACCCCGATAAATAAATCTGCGCCTGCCACTCCTGCATTTTTAAGGCCGGAAATGGAAGTGGGGGATGCATTGACAGTCATTAAGTCGAAGTTGGAATCAAGTTTGCTCAACTTTTCTTCGTTTTCATCCATCAAAATGATGTCTTGCTTTTCATCCGATAATAATTTCGCCAAATGGGTGCCTACTGCTCCTGCTCCTGCAATAATGATTTTCATTGTTCGTTTCTCTTAGAATGATATCAAAATTTTGTAAATACCTTCTTCGTCCATGCCGCAAATATGATATAGTTCTTTTACTGAACCATGCTGGACAAATAGATCCGGTAATCCGACACGTTTTACTTGTGGATTGTACTCATTATCTGCCATAAATTCCAGTATGGCACTGCCCATTCCACCTTTTAGCACACCATCTTCAATAGTGACCACTTGCTTGAATCTCTTGCCTATTTCGTGTAACATACTTTCATCTAACGGCTTCAAGAAACGCAAATCATAATGGGCAATGCTTTTTCCTGTTTCCTGTTCGGCATGTGTGATAGCCTTTTCTGCTTGAACACCAATGGGACCCAGTGTAATGACCGCTATGTCTTTTCCTTCTTTTAATTTTCTTCCTTTTCCTATTTCAATCTCTTGCATTGGGCATTTCCAGTCTACCAATGACCCTCTTCCGCGTGGATAACGGATGACAAAAGGACCTTTATTGGGTAACTGGGCGGTATACATCAAACAACGTAGTTCATGTTCGTTGTAAGGGGAGGCTACAATGAGATTGGGTATCGGTCTCATATAAGCCAGATCGAATGCTCCGTGATGAGTAGGACCGTCTTCCCCTACTAATCCAGCGCGGTCTAGGCATAATACTACATTGAGTTTTTGTATCGCTATATCGTGAATCACATTGTCATAGGCACGTTGCATGAAGGACGAATAGATATTGCAGAAAGGTAATAGGCCATCTTTTGCCATTCCTCCTGAAAAAGTAACGGCATGTCCTTCGGCAATTCCCACATCAAAACCTCTTTCGGGCATGGCTTTCATTAATATGTTCATGGAGCATCCTGAAGGCATTGCGGGAGTAACTCCTACGATTTTATCGTTTGTTTGGGCTAGTTCCAATAGGGTATTTCCAAAAACATCCTGAAACAAAGGGGGCATTCCTTTGGTATCGACAACGATACGCTCTCCGGTTTCTTTGTCGAATATGCCTGGAGCATGCCAGATGGTGGCAGCTTTTTCTGCCGGACCGAAACCTTTTCCTTTGGTGGTATGTATATGGAGTAGTTTAGGTCCTTGCATATCTTTAATCTCTTTTAATACACGTGCCAAATTGTTGACATCGTGTCCATCAATAGGTCCGAAATAACGGATATTCATGCCCTCAAATACATTTTGCTGTTGTACCAGCATGGATTTCAGGCTGTTGTTAAATCGTATCAGGCTTTTCCGGCGTTCTTCATTCAGGATACCCCATCGATGGAACATTTGTGATATTTTATAGCGTATCCGGTTGTATCCTTCAGACATTTGCAGGTTCAACAGATATTGTTTCATACCTCCTACACTACGGTCTATAGCCATATTGTTGTCATTCAGGATAATCAGCAGGTTATTAGGAGTTGACGAGGCATTGTTCAGTCCTTCGAAAGCTAGTCCGCCACTCATGGAACCGTCACCAATTACGGCAACGACATGCCGGTTGTTCTCTCCGTGTTTTTTGGCTGCTACAGCCATACCCAAAGCTGCGGAAATAGAATTTGACGCATGCCCGCAAGTAAATGTGTCATATTCACTTTCGGATGGAGAAGGGAAAGGACGTATGCCATTTAGTTTACGGTTGGTGCAGAACGCATCCCGGCGTCCGGTTAAAATTTTATGCCCGTAAGCTTGATGCCCTACATCCCATACAATGCGGTCATAGGGCGTGTTGAATACATAATGTAAGGCGACGGTCAGTTCTATTACGCCCAAACTGGAACCGAAATGCCCCGGATTACATGAGAGCTCATCTATAATCTTTTGCCTTAGCTCTTTACACACTTCGGGCAGTTTGTCTGCGCTTAAATGACGCAAATCGTCCGGAGTATCTATGCTTTGCAGCAAGTTATATAAATTATCCTGTTCCATTCTTATGATATGATAAATATCGTGCAAAAATAGCATAAATATGTGTATTATGATTACATTTGCCCTTAAATTTTAAAAGCTTTTCTTATCGTATGAATTTCAGAACGCAAGTAGAATTACCTAAAAGGGAAGCAGAAATCCGACATTCGGATCGAATCATGCTATTTGGTTCTTGTTTTGCGGAAAATATCGGAAATTTGTTGTTAACAAATAAGTTCCGTTGTGATGTAAATCCTTTTGGAATTCTCTATAATCCTTTATCTGTTGTGGAAGCTCTTTGGCAAATTCTATCCCATCAAACATATATGGAAGAGGATTTGTTCTATGCCGGAGGCTGTTGGCACAGTTGGATGCATCATAGTGTTTTTTCAGCCTCTACGGCAGCATCTTGTTTATCTTCTATAAATACTCGGCTGGCACAGGCTTCAGCCGGACTTCCTCAGCTTGATTGGCTGGTTATTACTTGGGGGACTGCTTTTGCTTATTGGCTGAAAGAAAGGACCATGGTGGTAGGAAATTGCCATAAACAGCCCGACAGCCTTTTTACCCGACAACTTCTTACAGTAGAGGAAATTGTCACTGAATGGGAATGTGTGTTGGTGGAATTGAGAAAAGTAAATCCGTCCTTGAAGATACTTTTCACTGTCAGCCCCATACGGCATAGCAAAGATGGTATGCATGGTAATCAGATAAGTAAGTCCACTTTGCTCCTCGCAGCGGATGAATTGTGCCGCCGCTGGTCTGATTGTTACTATTTCCCTTCTTATGAAATCATGATGGATGAACTTCGTGATTATCGTTTTTATGCAGATGACATGTTGCATCCCTCTCCTGTAGCTGTATCTTATCTATGGGAATGTTTTACAGAATGTTATTTTAGTAAAGAAACGGATAGAATAATGAAAGAGTGGGAGGATATCCGGAAGGCTTTAGCTCACAAACCGTTTAATGCCCAATCTGAAACATATCGTAAATTTTTAACTCAAATAGTGTTAAAGATAGAGCGACTTAAAGAAAAGTTCCCGTATTTTGACCTTCAAAAAGAATTAGAACAATGTCAAGCTCGATTGAAAATATAGAAAAAGTTCTGGGAGCAAAGCGGTTTGGAAACCGTAGTGCACAGATTGATTGGATTTTAACTGATAGCCGTTCATTGTGTTTTCCGGAAGAAACATTATTTTTTGCTTTAAAAACCAAACGGAATGACGGGCATAAATATCTTTCGGAATTGTATGAACGTGGAGTCCGTAACTTTGTAGTGGGTGAATTGCCGGCTGATATGCAATCTTTTCAAGATGCGAATTTCCTGCAGTTGACCAATCCTCTGAAAGGATTACAGAAATTGGCGGAAAAACATCGGGAGCAGTTTCAGATTCCGGTTATAGGAATTACGGGAAGTAATGGAAAAACCATTGTGAAGGAATGGTTATATCAATTGCTTAGTCCAGATCGTGTGGTAACCCGTTCGCCACGTAGCTATAACTCACAGATAGGTGTGCCACTTTCGGTGTGGTTGATGAATGAGCACACTGAGTTGGCTATTTTTGAAGCGGGTATTTCCGAAATGGGTGAAATGGAGGCGTTGCAGACTATCATTAAACCTACTGTGGGTATTTTGACTAATATTGGTGGTGCGCATCAAGAGAATTTTTTCTCTTTACAGGATAAATGTATGGAGAAACTTACTTTGTTCAAAGACTGTGACGTTATTGTTTATGATGGCGATAACGAATTGATAAGTTCGTGTGTGGCAAAATCTCTTTTTGCCTCGCGTGAGATTGCTTGGTCGAAAAAGGACAATGAACGTCCGTTGTTTATTGAGTCCATTCAAAAAGGAGAACATGCTACCACTATTAAATACCGTTATTTGGGGATGCCGAATGAATTTAGTATTCCTTTTATAGATGACGCTTCTATTGAGAATTCGTTGCATTGTCTGGCTGTGGCTTTGTATATGATGGTTCCCCCTGAACAAATAACCGAGCGCATGGCGCGTTTGGAACAGATTGCTATGCGTCTGGAGGTAAAAGAAGGCAAGAATGGCTGTGTGTTGATCAATGATAGTTATAATTCAGATTTGGCTTCTTTGGATATTGCTCTTGACTTTATGTCGCGTCGTTCTGATGATAAAGGGAAAAAACGGACACTTATCCTCTCGGATATGCTTGAAACAGGACAGAGCAGCAAACTACTTTATCGTCAGGTTGCTGAATTGGTACATAGCCGGGGAGTAGAGAAGATTGTCGGGGTAGGAGAGGAAATTCGGACTGCTGCTGCCCGTTTTGAGATAGAAAAGTATTTTTTTCGTACTACAGAAGAATTATTGGAATCGGATTTGCTGGCCGGGCTGCGTAATGAGGTGATTTTGGTAAAAGGTTCGCGTGCTTTTCATTTTGACCGGATTTCAGATCGTTTGGAACTGAAAGTGCATGAAACCATTTTGGAGATCAATTTGAATGCTTTGGTTGATAACTTGAATTATTATCGCAGCAAACTGAAACCGGAAACAAAAATGGTATGTATGGTGAAGGCTTCTGCATACGGTGCCGGTTCATACGAGATAGCTAAAACACTGCAAGATCACCGTGTGGATTACTTGGCGGTAGCTGTGGCTGATGAAGGTTCGGATTTGCGGAAAGCGGGAATCACCTGTTCCATTATGATTATGAATCCTGAGTTGACAGCATTCAAGACCATGTTTGATTATAAATTGGAACCCGAGGTTTACAGTTTTCATTTATTGAATGAACTGATTAAAGCTGCTGAGAAAGAAGGCGTAACGAATTTCCCCATTCATATTAAATTGGATACGGGGATGCACCGTTTGGGTTTTGCACCCGAAGAGATTCCAGAACTGATAGACCGTCTGAAGAAGCAGACAGCTGTTATTCCACGTTCTGTATTCTCTCATTTGGTAGGCAGTGACGGGGCTCAGTTTGATTCGTTTACGCGCAGACAGATAGAAATGTTTGAAGCTGCTTCTGAATGTTTGCAGGAGGCTTTTCAGCATAAGATATTGCGTCATATCTGTAATACAGCCGGGATAGAACGCTATCCGGGTGCTCAGTTCGATATGGTGCGTTTGGGAATCGGTCTTTATGGAATTGATCCGTTTACCAATCAGATTATCAATAATGTAAGTACATTAAAAACCACTATTCTTCAGATTCATGAGGTTCCTAAGGAAGAAACAGTGGGGTATAGTCGTAAAGGACATTTGGAAAGGGATTCCCGTATTGCCGCTATTCCTATCGGCTATGCCGACGGACTGAACCGACGTTTGGGAAATGGACATGCCTATTGTTTGGTGAATGGGCAGAAAGCGTCATACGTGGGTAATATCTGTATGGATGTGTGCATGATTGATGTGACGGATATTGATTGTAAGGAAGGGGATAAAGCTATCATCTTCGGAGATGATTTACCGGTCACTGTTCTGTCAGAGATTCTGGAAACTATTCCATACGAGATCTTGACCAGTGTGTCTAATAGGGTAAAACGAGTTTATTACCAGAATTAACGAAAAAAAGAACGAAAGAAAAAGACATGAAAAGGATGAACATACGTTACTTTTGCGTATCTTTAGGAAGTTACTAAAAATAGATAGCTATGAAACGTATATTCTTCCTTTTGTTATGTTTTTGTTTCTCGGTGTTGTCATTTGCCCAGAGAACGAATGAGGCTAAGCAGTTGACCAAACAGGACTCTTTGCGTTTGCAGCAACTATTGAGCGGTCAAGTCGAAATTGTGATAGATGATGAAACACAGAAAGAAATTGACAGATTGTTCAATCCTGAAAAGTGGAAAATGAAATCAACTCCCTTCCCTAAAAAAAACATGAAGTTTGAAACGGAACTTCCTCGTTATTATATCTCTCAAGTGGATACAATAGATGGTAGAGGGTATATCAGACTATTGCCGTATGGACCGTTTGAAACTCCGGAAGAGGAACAAATTTATGTAGAGATTCCTATCAACAAAGAGTTGCTGGCAGGCTATGATTCTCGTTTGGAACCTGCGCCGGCAGGCAAATTTACTCCTAGTGCTTTGATGGTGGGGGCGGGTATCAGTGCTACGTTTGATGCCGATAAGCTGCTCGGAATCATTTTCAGTAAGAAAATGCGTGCAAAAGCCCGTAATGCCAAAGAGGCTGATGCTTGGAAGAGTTATTGAACTATTGAGTAAAGAAACGAATGCCGGATATATGTGGAATACACCGGAATTTTGTGAATTTCATGTTGAAAAAATAGGAGCCACGTTTGGATAGTGCCAGACGTGGCTTGTGATTAGATCTTGTTGAATTTGATTTATTCAACTGCTGATTTTATTTTATATTATTTATACTTACCTTTTTCCAAATGAAATTGTCAATCATTTCTTTGTCGCATTTCCCGTTTTTAGCTTTAATGTTTAGGTTTTCGAATGTAAAGTTAGTAAGTTGATATTGATCAGACTTTTCTACACTGAAGAAATTATCGCATTTAAAATCAATGTTTCTCATTGTCACATGGTTTGAGTAAGAAATGGGAATGTCTTTTCGATCTTTCAGGTCAAAGAATTGCGTCCAAGGTTTGATATACAGAAAATGATCTGCATCTCCGGTGATATCTTCTACCAGAATATATTCATATTGTTGAGGTGTGTCCGGCCGCATCTTTAACCATAACAAACGATTGGCATTGGTGATGTGAATGCGTCGCAAGATAATATTGCGATTGTGGATGGATTCGCTTCCACAAGTGAGGGCGCCGTGGCAGAAACCGTATGTACAATCTTCTATGATGATGTTGGAATTTCCTCCATTATTCGGGTCTTGGTCTGCCCAAGGGCCTTTGCCGCCTTTTAAAGCTATGGCGTCATCATTGACAGACATATAGCAGTTCTTTACCAGTACATTGCTGCATACATCAATATCAATGGCATCCGTACTTGGAGCCTTTACCGGTCTCTCCGGTGAGAAAATATAGAGGTTCAATATTTTTATGTGATTACATTTATAAAGATGGGTAGTCCAAAAGGGAGAGTTAATGAGGCGTACTCCTGAGAGTTGGACGTTATTGCTATGGGAAATATGAACCAGCCGGGGACGTAATTCATCCATATTGGTACATTGGGGATTGACTTTTCGACGAAGCCAAAATGATTTCCAATATCTTAATCCGTTACCATCAATAGTTCCTTTTCCAGATAACGTAAAGCCATCCACTTTGTCGGCATTGACCAACGCCGCGAAATATTTCAAGCTTTGCCCTTCCATGCGGGTGTCTATGATGGGGAAGTTGCTGATATCATCACTTCCCTTCAACACAGCTCCTTCCTCCAGATGCAGGTGTGTTTTGGGTTTGAAGAACAGCGCTCCGCTTAAATAGGTTCCTTTGGGAATAACGATAACTCCGCCACCATTTTGTGCGGCAGCATCGATGGCAGATTGTATTTTCTCTGTTTGTAACAGGGTACTGTCATTGATGACGCCGTAATCTGTCAGAATGTATTTTTTACCTAATGTGTTTATATCTACTATTTTACTGTCCTTAAACCAATCGGATACAGGTGTGCCGTCCGGAAATTTTTCTTGTGCCAAAGACGGAAGGCATAGAAAGACGGCACATACAAAAGTTATTAATTTCATGATTCTGTTATTAAATTAATCACTATTCACTTGTTTATTGTCGGAAATCAAACATCAAATTAAGGTGTAGTCCTTCATCCCCCGATTTGATACGGATATTACCCGGCTGGCTGTTCGGCCCTTGTTGCTCAATTGGTTTAAAGGAGCAAATAGCCGGGATGTCCAGCAGGAAGGATATATCCCCTTCAGGGAATTTGGGCATGGTGTCTTTTACGCGTCCTTTCGGTTCTTCGGGAGTGAACACATGGAAGAAGATACCGTCATTCCGGGAATAAATGGTGAACGGTGTTGTGTCACTTTCCAAAGTGGCCCAATACATATTGGCATGATATCCTTTAAATTCCGGATAAACCAGATTTTCAAAACTTTCTCCGGTAATGGTATTGTTATACTCTTTGTGCCATACTCCATAATTCGTTCCCGGAATCCGGTTTTTCCAGACACGGTATGGACCGCGGCCCATCCATTTCATGCCGGAGCAATTCTTTTCAGGATAAGAGAAAGTCAGACCGAGATTGAATACTTTGGAGTCCATGAAAGCATCATCAAATCCACCTCCGCCGGAAGCCCGGTTCAGCAGAATGGCATCCATATAGAGTAGTCCTTTGTCCGTAAGACGCCATACGATGGAGTCGGCGGCACCTTTGTATTTGGCACAGTAAACAGCCCCCTCGTTGCTGTTGCGGACATAGCTCAATGTTGGTTCGTAGCGCATTTTCATGCCCACTGCCACAGGACCGTCTTTGAATGGAACTTCTGTTCCTCCTGATGTGATACGGCTGATCATGCCGGTAGCCGGGTTAAAAGTGACGGTTACACGGTCGCTTTTCAGTTCGATGGTGGTAGCGGTTTGAGTGGCGGTTGCCGGCTGTACCATTTCCAGGGTCATCGGAGTCTGTGCCATTTTATGATCAAAGTATTGTTTTGCCAGTCGGATAGGATAGGTCCAGTTACAGATACTTTTCCCCTCTTTGTCAAAAGCCTCTAACTCCAGTACATCACCTTCCCGGAAAGAAGCAGGAAGAGTGAAGCGGGCTTTTCCAGTTTCACCCGGTGTGATGGCAGGCAGTTGTACATGGCCTTCTGCGATAACTTTACCGCTTTCCATTGCATCTTTCAAAGGTGTTTCGCAAGTACGTATTTTGTAAGTCATGCGACATTTGTCCAAGTTAGTATAAGTATATTCATTAGTAACCAGGAAGCTGCCGTCAAAGTGGTCAGTAATCAGCAGCGGTTTTAACTGGATGGGCGACCATTGTGCGCGGATAGCATAGTAACTTCCTTCTTTTTCTCTACGCGGACCTACTACCCCGTCAGGAGCATTGGATTTATCTGAATCCAATATGCCTCCTTTATCAGAACGTTTGGGAGCTTCGTCACAGAATACCCAGATAAAGCCTCCGGCAAACATGGGGTTCGTGCACCAACGATCCCAAAAGTCACGTAGTCCGGCACCACCTCCCTGATCATACATGGCATGCATGAATTCGGTAGGCATAAATACTTTATAGCCGTTGGTAAAACGTGCCACTCCGGTCAGATAAGTGGGATAATGGTGGGTGTCCAGATCATTGAAATCGGCCCAAGGATGTACCATGTGGCGTTTCTGTAATTTATCGTATTTGGCGAATAAAGGATCAAGATTATAATTCCATCCTCCTTCGTTGCCATTACTCCAAATAATGATGGAAGGATGATTCACATCGCGTTCTATCATTTCTTTGACTAATTTAGGACCTACTTTTGAATCGTATCCGTTTTGCCATCCTGCCAGTTCATCCATATAGACAATTCCTAATGAATCACACATATCCAGGAAATGTTCATCAGGCGGATAATGTGAACGGACTGCATTCATATTCATCTCTTTTACCAGCAAGGCATCCTGACGGCTCATAGCTGCACTGGTAGCACGACCTCCATCTACGGAAAAAGAATGGCGGTTGACACCTTTCACCACGAGTTTGGTGCCATTCAGATAAACTCCGTCTTGTGGAAAGAATTCAATGGTGCGGAAACCTATCCGCGTTTCACGGCTTTGCACCGTTTTCCCTTCGGGGTCTTTCAGTTCCAATCTGGCTACGTACAGATTGGGGTCCTCTGTAGACCAAGGTTGGATGTTCATCCAGTTCCCTTCCACCAACTGTTCCTTGTTCGAATCCTTAATCTGATGAGAAATGCTAGATTTGTTTTCTTGAGTGTATATGTCTTTTCCATCCTTTAATGAACGGACGGAAACAGACAATTCATATCCTTTGGCATCTCCTTCCATTTCTATTGCCGCTTGCAATTTTCCATGCTGATCGGCGTTCAGAATAAAATGTCGCATGTGGACTGCCGGGACAACTTCCAGCCATACAGGTCTGTAAATACCACCATACAGCCACCAGTCGGCTTTACGTTCGGCTGCATTGATGGATTTGTTGGCTGATTCTTTAGCTATCTTTACTTCAAGCAGGTTCTTTTTGCCGGGCTTCAATAAATCGGTGATATCATAACTGAAGCGGTAGAATCCTCCCTGATGCATCTCGCCTGCGGGTTTTCCATTGATGAAAACTTCCGTGTCGGTCATCACTCCGTTAAAGAATATTTTTATCCGCTCACCGGAAGTTGTTGCCGGGGATTCAAATTTATATCGATAAATGCCCGTTTCGTCGCTTGGCCTTTCACCTTTTATAGTGTACCAACGACCGTAAGTATATTCTCCGAATCCTTGCAGTTCCCAGTTGCAGGGTACTTCGATCTTTTTCCATTTTCCACTGTTTTGTCCTCCCGAACAAAAGAACTCCCAAGTCCTGGTGTCGTCAATACCGGTTCCCGATAAATAGATACGTTCGGGGTGCGGAGCTTGTGCCTGCACAGTTGGTCCACTCCACAGGGCAGCTATTACTAAAGCTGTCAGTTTGGTCCATTTGTTTTTCATAATACCATTGAATACTGTTTTCATGATACAAAAATAAGGCGGGATAACCCGCCTTACAATGGAAAATCATACATTATGATGAAAAATGATACAGTTATAGGGAATTAATATGCCGATAGAATTATTTTATTTCTATTCTCATGGGAGATTCCTTTTTATATTCAACCTTTTCCTGATTGGCATTTATGTTCTTGAAAATAATGTTTTTGGATTTCTTACCTTCTACATTCACCCTAATTTCTTCACTAGGGAGTTTGAAATGTATATCCTCGAACAGGATGTCTTTTCCATCCAATATGTGAATGTCATTATGCAGCGATTCTATCGTCAGCTTCCGCATCGTAAATCCGGCGGCATCATTCAGGGCGCCGATTAATTTCTTGCATTTGATCTCTCCATTTTCTATCACTACCTGGTTGAAAGGTATTTCAGGAATACCATTGGCGGTAAAGAACTGGTCGGCTGATTCTACAATGAAATCTTTGATCAGGATATTCTTTACATCAGGTGTCAGCCGGTTTACTTTTCTTGCCGGATAGCGTGCGGCCAGTTCGCCCATATAATAAGCACTGCCCAACAAATCCCAAGTAAAGGCTTTTCCTACATTGATCATGCGCAGTCTCTCATAGTAAGTGTTGTCACTGCCTCCTCCACGGTTGCGTCGCGTTTTGAAACGGATGCCGGTACGAGTGCCGTCAAATACACAATCGTGTACATACAGATTCTTGATCACTCCGGCTGTTTCACTACCACAAGTAATCCCGCCATGTCCATGCTGGGCCAGCGAGTAGCGGATAATTACGTTTTCTGTAGGTTTACCTACACGTAATCCGTCTTCTGCTCTACCGGCTTTCAGGGTAAAGCAATCATCACCGCAGTTCAGCGTGCAGTATTCAATTAATACATTTTTACAAGATTCTATATCAATACCGTCTCCGCTGGGCACCTTGGTGGAATTAACGGTAATGCCTCTTATAATTACATTCTCGCAATAAATGGGTACCACATTCCATAAGGTGCTTCGTTCCATCGTGATCCCTTCTATTAATACATTGGTACAGTTGATAGGAGAGATTGTTTTAGGACGATAGAAAGTCCTGCCTTCCATACCGTCATAGATACGTTGTTCTATAGGCATGTCCCACGGGACATCTTTTTCTACCACTGAAGCACCGTTAGGACGTTTTCTGATTTCAGCATCCATAGATGGTCCGTAAATGGTTCCTTCTCCTGTAATGGCGATGTTGTTTTCCCCATTGGCGTAAATAAAGGCGGCCGGCCCCATTATTTCTACCCCTTCATGGCGTGTGAAAACCGCCGGTAGATAATCTTCCGCACGACCGGAAAACTCTATTTCGGCTCCTTTGGCTAAATGTAGATTAACATTACTTTTCAGTACAATACGGGCCGATTTCCATTTTCCCTCAGGAATGACGACTGTTCCTCCTCCTTGTTTGCTGACTTCAGCAATCGTCCGGTTCACTAAATCTGTAATAGGGGCATCTTCTGTCATTCCTTTGTCTTTCATATTGACGATGAAATCGGGAAAAACGGGACGCTTCGGCTGAGGCATATTGAAATATGCATTCTTGATCGGAACGATATTCCGGGGCATTGCTTGTGCACCGACTTCATTTAAATAGGGGATAGCTGGTTTCAGTTCTGCTGTCAGCTTATCCAATACTTCCGGATTTAATTTTACTTTTACCATTCCGATGGGGTGGAAGCGCGTATCATCCCAAGCTGTATAAACAATGGTATATACATTATCTCCTTCGGGTATCAGGCAAAGCGGAGTCCTCATGACAGTCCACCATTTTTTAACTTTGGTATCTATGGCGATATAACGTGCTTTGCTCCAGTTTTTTCCGTCTATGGATAAAGTGTATCCCATTCTGTTGGGTAAGTTTAAATAGTTCGGCCCGCCGTCAAACATCGCTATGTAGGTTCCGTTGGGTAATTTGGATACGATAGGATTCTCTACAAACTGTGGGTGAATGGAAGTTATCGGATTGATTTCCTCACCCATACGTTTCCATGGTCCTTCCAACGTTTCTGATTCGGCCAGTCCCACAGCCCATACCTTGCGCTTTTCCCCTCCTTTCAAGGGATAATCTGCACGGGTTTCGTAAGGATAAGCTCCACTGATAAACGCATTCCAGCCTTTATCCACTTTATATGGGAAGAAAGAAGCGACCCCTTGCCGTCCTTCCCAAAGTTGGGAGTCCAGTCCCGGTTCTATAATGATTCCCATATCTCGGTAAGGACCGCCTATTCCTTCTAGACCTTCCTTTTCGGATTCACATCTCCAGATGCGGCCGAAAGAATGATTGGGTGCAATTTCTTTATCTGTGGTGTAGGCCAGATAAAATCCGTACCATCGGTTGTTTTCCTCGCTGAATACAGGCATATAAGACCAGATGGCGGAACGGCGGTCATTCATGGGATTGTCTTCATGTACCAATGCATAGACACCGCTTGATTCCAATATAGTGGATTGGCGTGTCCAGTGAACACCATCAGTGCTGGTCCAGTGTCCTATACGTGTCTTTACTCTGTCGTGATAGGCAGGCATCCCTTTCACACCGGCGCGTTCGGTAGGAAACATGTGATAAGTACCTTTTATTTTTACGATAGAGCCTCCTTCAAATCCTCCTTGAATCCCTTCTGTACCTGGCATTCCTGCGTTGATAACGGGGGCTTCAGGTCCTCCGATAACAGTAAATAAAGTTTCTCCTTCGGTGATTCCATCGATATGGAATGATATACTATCTGTTTTATCAGTCGTTTTGGTACTTTTGCTTTCCATCTTTTGAGCGATGGCTTGCGTACCCGCCAGACATAATCCGATACACAGTCCCCAAAAAGCGTTTCTTGTCATACTTAGTCTTTTAAAAGTTAAATGGCCTCCATTTTACGGCTTATAAGTAATGACGTTTGTAGATAGGATTTGTAACCATCGGATTTGTTCTTATTTTTATGAAGCAGATCGATGTTTTCTTGTTTGTCTGTAAATAGAAGAAAAAGGTTATTTTTATAGGTGTTAAATCAAAATATGATGTATATTTGAAAGCGAAATAATCAAATACCTATGAAGAAGTATATTATAACTCTGCTGTTTTGTACGTTATTTTGTCATTTAGGCATTGCTCAAGGTTTGAAATCAGTTTCTATCTTGGGAGATTCTTATTCCACTTTCGAAGGATATGTTCAACCCGATACTAATTTTGTATGGTATCTGAAGACACCTCCTGAAGGGAGAAAGACGGATATGGTTTCTGTACGTAATACTTGGTGGCATCAGTTTATTAAGGAGAACAACTACCGTCTTTGTGTGAATAATTCGTTTTCCGGTGCTACTATTTGCCATACCGGTTATCGTTCGGAGGATTATAGCGACCGTTCTTTTATCACCCGGATGAAGGCGTTGGGCTGTCCTGATATTATTTTTATTTTTGGCGCGACTAATGATTATTGGGCGAAATCACCTTTAGGAGAGTATCTGTATGCGGATTGGTCCAAAAAAGATTTATATTCTTTCCGCCCTGCTATGGCTTATATGCTGGATACAATGATTGATTATTATCCTAATGTGGAGATTTATTTTCTATTGAATGATGGTTTGGGAGAGGAAATCAGTGAATCGGTCAGAACGATTTGCAAACATTATCAGATAGATTGCATTGAACTGAAAGGGCTTGATAAAATGAGCGGACATCCTTCGGTGAAAGGGATGAAGCAGATTAGTGAGCAGGTGAAGGCGTATATGAATTCCCGGCATAATTGAGTATGACGGTTTATGTAGTGATTATTTTAGAGGAATAATGATAAACAGTTTCCGATGATATTTTAGTGAAAGATATACTGGTTGAAGTATATTCTCTCACTAAAATATGCCTATCACTTCTTATTTTACAAAAAACAATCGTCAAATGTCTTTCAGTTATAATCTAATCTCGGTGGTTAGAGCAGGTAAACCAGAAAGTTTTTTCATTGTGATTTCATTAAAGTTTCTTTTTTAGCCTTTAAAAATGAAGAGAGCTTATTTATTTCGCTTCTATACTTTCGTTCGTTGACCCTGTTCTTATTTTCTTCTGGATCTATGTGATGGTCAAACAACATTCGGGAATGAATCTTTTCTTTTTGTTTCCATTCCGCATAGTTGTATCTATTGCTAACAGCATTGTCTCCCCCTTCCCATTGGATATATACTTGGTCTTTTATTTTTGCTTTTAAATTTGTTAAAATAGGAACAAAACTAGTGCCATTTAATTGATTCTTTGGTATGGGCAAATGACAAAGTTCACATAGTGTTGGATATAAATCTACGAATTCTACCATGGACTTAGTTTTTCCTTTTTTCAATCCGGGAACACGTACAATTAAAGGAACGTGAGTAGAACGATCCATTAAATTATGCTTACCGAGAAAGTTGTGTTCCCCTAGATGCCAGCCATGGTCTCCTAGTAATACAACGATGGTATTATTTGCTAAACCTAGCTCATCCAGGGCATCCAGCACTTTTCCTATTTGGGCGTCAACATAGCTTAAACAGGCATAATATCCGTGTTTGGCTTCTTTCTGAAAATAGATATCATCTGCTGTGGTAGTACGTGCGTAAGCATAGATTTCTCCAGAGTTTTTAACTTCATCCGGCAAGCCTGCAGGGCGAAAACGATTATTGGCAACTGGAATTTTCTCTCGGTCATATAAATCCCAATATTTTTTAGGGGCATTAAAAGGTAAATGTGGCTTCCAAAATCCACATGCCATAAAGAAAGGTTTTCCTTGTTCTTTTAAACGTTTTAAGTCTGCAATGGCTTTTAATGCCAGTTTTCCGTCATCATAAGCGGTGTCAGGTACTTCAGCCCACTCACAAAAAGGCCCTCGCATTGTTTTGGGATTGATAGTTCGTGCGGAGACTTCATTCATCCATAATTCCCATTTATTGTATTCTGCCCAATATACATCATATCCGTCGGGATGTTTACGGTAAGGAGGTTCACTCCATGAATTAGCATGATCTGAAAGATGGTGGAAAACCTTGCCGTTTGAGATTGTGTAATAGCCATGTGATGTAAACCATCTTGATATCGGAATTGCGGTTGGGCAATCTTTGCTGGCATAAGCGGAATAGTTGACAAAGCGATCTGGATAGTGTGGATACACTCCTGTCAATAAACTGGCGCGTGAAGCTCCACTTACTGGGATATTACAGTAAGCGTTCTGAAATAATAACCCGCTGGCGGCAAAACGATCGATATTGGGGGTCTTTACTTCTTTTACTCCATAGCATCCTAACTCAGGGCGCATATCGTCTGCCATCAAGAATAGAACGTTCATTTTCTCTGTCTGTGAAAATACAGACAGAGAAGAGAAGGCAAGCATTGAAATGCTTGAAAACAAAGTATATTTTAACTGCATAATTTTATTTATTGTTTTCCCATCCAGGATTTTGTTCTAGAGCAGGATTGAGTGCCAATTGATTTAGAGGAATTGGATTTAGATAGTAATGTTCCAACCATCCTAGGGGTTTCTCAAAATAATATACATATCCTTCATTGTTGGAGGGACCATTCATAACTTTTACATTAAATTCACTTGCATTTTTTAAATAGACCCCAGTAGGTTGTTTGTCTACGTAATGTCCTTTTTTCCAGCGGCGTAAATCGTCCAGACGAGTTCCTTCACCCATTAATTCAACGCGGCGTTCACGGCGGATTTCCCATAGTAACGGATTTACATCTTGATCTCTGTCAGGATCAAAATCTGTGGTAATATCTGTCAAGACCATATCGGCCACGTGAGCACGTTTTCTCAGTTTATTAATAGTTTCATCTGCTATAGATTGATCGAATTGCCCTAGTTCATACATTGCTTCGGCATAATTCAACAGTATCTCACCGAGTCTGAATAGGGGAGCGTCTGTAGTACAAACTCCATTGGCAGTGCTGGCATCGGTATGAGTATTATAGTATTTCCATACCCAGAAACCCATTTGGCTGGCATTCCATCCCTGTCCCCAATTGACATTTTTGAAATGAGGTTGCCCTTTGGTTATAAAACCTTTGAAATTAGATGTCGGCAACCGGTGATAAGTTTCTTTAGAAATTGTTGCCATCAAGTCAATATATTCACGTTCAGAGGGATTGTCTGTGAACTTCCATTGAGTGGTAGAGGCACTTGCTAGACTTACCATATAGGGAGGACATACTGTGTGATATAAACGATAATCCCGGTTGCGGAACTGTGCATATACATCTTTATCACCTCCGTATGTGGAACTGTTTTTGATAGGATGTCCGTCACTGCACAAATAACTGTCTACAGCATCTTTGGTTGCTTCTATTTGTGATTCGCCGGTTCTTACCATACGTGTGAGCCCATGGCATAGCTGGCTGGTAGCATACTCTTTGTATAGAATAATTCCATTTATGCCATCTAAAGACTCTGAGTTGAAAAGTTCTTCATAGTTGGGATGTAGGGTAGTATATTTATTCATGACTTCCTTGGAAGCCCGTGTACATTCTTCTAAATAGGTTGTGGCATTTTGTAGGGCATGATATTTTCTCCATGTACCTTCAAATAAACAAAAACGGGAAATTAATGATTGTACTACAGCTCGATTGATCGTATTATTGCCATCTCCGTCTACCTTGATATGTTCTTCTGCATATTTCAAGTTATTCAGAATATTTTGGGCTACAACATCCCGTGGGTCTCTAGGGGAATATAGTTCCTCGCTGTCTTCTGATAAAGCATGTTCTACCCATGGTAAATCTCCATATAGAGATAGCATTTTAAAATATTTATAAGCGCGAAAAAAATATCCAACACTTCTCCAATGTGCTTTTTCTGCATCATTCATGGATGACTGGTCTATATTGTCCAACATTAAATTCACCCGGCGGATATATTCATAGTCCCATGAATCAGAAGACGCAGGTACCTTAGCTTTCTGATACGCCCATTGACTTTCATTGCCTGAGACATGCTTGATCATATTGTCAGCTTCATAATCTCCTTTAAAAATCTCATCAGTTTGTCCTGTTTTATATGCATAGCCGAAAAAGACGTTATACAGTCCCCAAGCGTAAGTCTTGAAGTTTTCATATGATCGGAAAGAGGTTAATTCCGTTTGTTGATCTTTGGGATATACCTCCATAAAATCATTATTTAAACAAGAATTCATCAACAGGAAGAGTCCTACTCCTACTATATATTTTTTCATAATGTCAGCTTTTATTATAAACTTAAATTAATACCAAATGAGAATTGACGCATATAAGGATAAGTAAATCCACGTTGTCCCAAATTGTCTGTTACTACACGTTCAGCATCTATCCCTTTGGGCAGATGATCAAATGTAAAGAGGTTTTCTCCACTAAAAAATACTGATAAGTTAGTAATACCCAGTGGCTTGATCAGTTTTATGGGGAAGGTATATGATAAACTGATATTGCGTATGCTCAAATACGCCCCATTTTGCAAAAAACGGGTTTGTGTTTTTTGATTGGCTTTAGTATTTCCTTCTGCCTTTTCATATAAACGTGGAAAATAACTATTTGTATGTTCTGGAGTCCAGTAATTCAATTGAGAGTCAAACAAAGTTGAGTAAGCATCGTAATGTGGATAGAATAGCTCATTCATAAGCCAAAGATCCCGTTTGCCGACTCCTTGTAAAATAAATGACAATGAAATACCTTTCCATGCTGCGCCACCACGAATTCCGTACTGATATCTGCGAGTATCATTACCGATAATATGAGTATCGCCTGGTTCGTTTGACGTGTTTTTACCATTGTTTATAATACCATTTCCATCAAAATCCACATAAAGTATATCTCCCGGATTGGGATTATAACCTTCCATTTTGGGAATATTGTTTTTTAACTTTCCTTGACTGTCAAAATCTTCGGTAGTATATAAGCGGTCTGTAGTATACCCCCATATTTCACCTAATTCCATTCCTTTTCGGTAAATCAGATTGCCATCCGAATCTTTTCCTAGTAAGCCTACCTCATTGTCGTATTTTGTGATTTTCGTACGCGAGTCATATAGGTTAAAACCTAAATAATATTGCACATTGCCGATACGGTCATTCCAATCCAAGGATATTTCCCAACCTTTGGCGCGTAAATCGGCAGAGTTTTGTAATGGGGCTTTGGCACCCAATACTCCTGGAAGTTCCATACCTGGAGCCAACATTCCTTTTGTATCCCGTTGGTACCAATCAAATACAACATTTAGGCGGTTATTAAACAGCCCTAGGTCAAACCCGAAATCCAAAGTACTAACTTTTTCCCAAGTGAAACTATTGCTGACTAGAGCTGGAGGGGCCAATGTTGTAGTAGCTTGTCCGTTTACAACCCAATTAGCCAATGGAGAATCCATGCCAGGAATAAAAGCATAAGGTTCTATACTTTGATTACCGATATTACCATAAGAACCTCTCAATTTTAAGTTAGAAAGAAAAACTTTACTCCATTCCATAAATTGCTCTTCACTGACACGCCAGCCTATGGAAACAGAAGGAAAGAAGCCGAAACGATTTTCTTTAGGGAATTTCGAAGAACCATCATAACGCCCGTTTGTTTCGAGTAAATATTTACCGGCATAAGAGTAATTTATCCTATAGAATACTCCTCTGACATGGTATTCCTCAAATTCATCACTGTTTTTATAATCTCCTGTAGCTTGTGATAATGAGGGTAAATCTTCGTTAATCATATCTGTGCGTGACGCTTTCATCATCTTATAGGCATTGCTTTCCTGATTGAAACCAGCCATAATTCCAATGTCATGTTTACCTAATGTTTTGTTGTAATTGGCATATACATTAAAAGCATTATAATTGGTCGCCCGATTTTCTATTTCATATTTCGAATTTGAAACAGACTGTTCCTTGCGGAAGTTAGCTCCGTGAGCATAATTAAATTTCTTATCGAAAGTTGTGATTTCTCTAGTCTTTCTATTAAATGTATATTCACCGATTATTTTCAGATCTTTGAACGGAGTAATAGTCAGCTTGCCAAAGATGCGTAAGTCGTTTCTGTCATTTTCTTTAGGTGCTGACAGATTAATGAAATTATGAGGAGTATTGATAGGCAAGATTTCACCGTCTAGTTCCATATTACCTAATGGAAAATAAGATGGAAAGGCTACTGCTGCTCCCCAAATACCATAAGAAGCTGAAGTATAGGGAAGTTCTGAATGTGAATTCGCATATTTGATGTCTAATTCCGGAGTAATCCAGGAATGAATATCGGAACGGATGTAAGATGATATATTATAACGTTTGTATGAGTCTTTATCTGTAACAAGAATTCCGTTTTGATCCACCATCCCAGCTGACATTCTGTAAGATATTGATTTATTACCTCCTCCAACAGAAATATTATGTGTTTGTTGAAAACCTGTTTCCATCATATCGTTTAAGAGATCCGTTTCTTGTAAACTGTATCGAAGTCCGTCTACTACGGCATAACCGTCAGGATAATTGCCTGAATTAGTATCATATTCTTTCAATAACTCCAACCAGGTATCTACATTTTGTCCTGTTTGATATGATACTGTTCCCATATCTTTATAAGCTTGTACTGTTTGTAACGGAGTTGCTTTGTGGGGTAAATTACTAGGCTTACTGAATGAGAAGTTATTAGAGTAGTTGATAGAGAAGCGAGTGTCTTTCATTCCCTTTTTAGTGGTGACTAGGATAACTCCGAATGCAGCGCGTGCACCGTAAATAGCCGATGATGCGGCATCTTTCAATACAGAGATAGATTCAATATCATTAGGATCCAGCATATTTATGTCCATCTCTACATTGTCAACTAATACGAGCGGGGCACCTTCATTGATGCTGTTTACTCCCCGGATATTGAAAGACATTTCAGCACCGGGTTGGCCTGATGTACCTGTTACTTGCAATCCCGGCATTGCTCCCATCAGTACATTACTTACCGAAGTAACAGGCCGATCCCCCAATATTTCATCCATTTTTACACTGCTTACTGCTCCTGTCAGGTTGGCCTTTTTTTGTACACCGTATCCGACCACTACTACTTCTTCTAAAGTTTCAGTATCTTCTTTTAAAACAATATTTAGTTCTTTTTTATTTCCGGTGTTCATTTCCAGTGAGGCATATCCAATGTAGGAAATTTGCAATGTCGCATCGGTTGAGGCATCTAGTACAAACCGTCCGTCTATATCTGTAATCGTGCCTATAGATTGTCCTTTAATTTTTACGTTAGCACCTATAATCGGTTCGCCATTCACATCTTTAATGATGCCGGATATTTTTTTTGTTTCAGATGATTTTACATTGCCGGTTTGCTTGTCCGAAATAACGATTGTTTTAGGTGAAACAATACTATATTCTAGATTTCTGTCTTTTAAAGCTTGATTCAGAACGGTAGTGACCGAAATATTTTCCGCTGATATCGAAATATTTCGGTCAGCATCTAGAACAACACTACGATAAGAAAAACGATAGGGCGTTTGATTCTCGATAATGTTAAAGATCTCTTTTAATGATACATTTTTTACGTTTATCGTTATTAGTTTTTCCTGTGCCATAGATTCGAATGTACAGAAAAGAAGCAATAACGAAAACAAAGTGAACAACTTCAGTTGTGCGTGTTTGTTTTTCATACGATAGTAAATTTTAGATTAATGTTAGGCCCTGTGGGCATTGTCGTAAGTAAAGACAATGTATTTTTATAGAAGTACCGAAGATAAGATATGTTATAAAGCATACAAAACGAAGCCGCTTTCTCTCAATTTAGAAAGAAAATCGGTTTTGATATTGATTGGATTTGATTCAAATGTCAGTCAAAATAATTTCTTTGCCTTTGATTTGCGCCTTAAGATGATAGGACTTTTCAATTACTTCCAGCACTTCGTTTAAATTGGTAAGAGGTAGTGTACCGGTAAAAGTGTCGGTGGGACAGTTTTTACAGGTGATGTTGATTCGAACATTATAGCTTTGTTCAATAGTATGGATGACTTCAGAGAATTTAGTATTTCTGAATATCATGTTGCCATGTCTCCATGCTGATATTTTTTGGGTGTCCTCTTCTGCAATGATGAAAATATTACCTGTTGATTGGTCTAATATTGCCTTTTGTTTCGGGTGAAGGATTACATTCTTATGACTTTGAGTTGCACCAAGCCATACGCTTCCTTCCTCTAGGGCCAGTTCGGCTGTTTTATGATCCTTTCGTACTAAAAGATTAAAAGTAGTTCCCAGTACCTTTACTTGTAGTCCTTGGGCATCTATGATAAAAGGTACTTCCTTGTTTTTATCGATCTGAAAATAACCTTCTCCATCAAAGCTGATTTTCCTTTCTTTTTTGTTATAGGTTTGGGGGAAGTATGCTAACCTGGATTCTGAATTCAGAGAAACAGCGGTGCCGTCCGGAAGAGTGACACTTGCCCGTTCTCCTCGAGCTGTACAGACAATCATTTCTTTGGTGGCAATTTGTCTGTTCTCATAATACAGATAGCCGGAAAGTATAATGAATACAGGCAATAATATAGTAGCGGCAATCTGGATTATACGACTAAAATCGAAGCCATTGCTTTTTTCTTCTTTTATGGAATTTTCGATCTGTGCCTTTATTTTGTCTATTTGTTTGTCGGGAACGGAAGTGACATCAATTTTTTCATTCATCCAAGTTTGATACATTTCTTCCCCTATTTCATAGTCCGACATGGATTTAATTCTATTTCTGAGTTCCTGTAACTCCGCCGGGGATAGTTCGTCATTCCTATATTTGGTTTCAAGTTTCTTCATTTATTTTTTTCTATTTATGACATCCATTTATGTTGATAGTACCGAATTTTATTTTCTAATTAATAAAAAGTAACATTAGAAGTAACCATATTTTGTTTAATTTCTCCTTTAGGGTCTTAAGTCCTAGTGAAAGCTGGTTTTTTACGGTTTGTTCGCTTAAAGAAAGTTTTTCTGCTATTTCTTTATTGGATAACTGTTTGAACCGGGATAGACGAATTACTTTTTGCTGAGTGTCTGGGAGCTTTTCTATTGTTTTGAGGAATCTGAATAGGAATTCATTATATTCCAGCTTGTAATGAGTGTCCTCGGTTGACAGGGTATCTATATGATAAATGTATTCTTCATATATGGGATGGTTTATTTTCTGACGGTATGCATTGATGAGACGGTGTTTAGCCATAATAAAAAGTAGAGAACGTAATGTTTCATCTTGTCTTATATTTATACGGTTAGACCACAGTTTTACAAAAACCTCTTGTACGATTTCCTCTGATTCTTCGGAAGATTTGGTAAATTGTAAACTATAAGCATACAGGCGTTTGGAGTACATTTGATAAATTTTGTCAAATGCCTTATGCGATCCTTGTTTTAAGTCATGAATCAAGTGTCGTTCTATATTTTCTATGTGCTCTTCCAAGATATATGGTGTTACCTAAATGTGGATTAATCCCATAATATTCGTTTGCAAAGATAATCATTATGTATTTCTCTTGTGTATCTCTAGAACTAATTTTGTATGATATCTGAATATGTCTTTTAATTGTAAGAAATAGGTTCAATAGTAATTTTTTCTTGTTTTAAGACTAATTCTCTTCCTTATATTCAAACCATTGGTATGATGCTTTATTTATCGATTGTTTTCCATTACTTGTCGCATATATTCCGACTCCCGTACCATTAAAGCGGTTGACCTTATTATCCGACACAGCATCTACACTTTGTACCTCTCCCACTTGATAAAGCATATCATTTGACAAACCGGCATAGAATGTTAATGTAGCTCCTTTGGCTACCAAGCGTAATATGACAGATTTTTCCTTCCAAGGCAGTGTCGCAATTATTGTTTTTTTGCCTAGAAGTACTTTTGTCAAACGGATTTCATTCTTTCCTTTCAGTAATGAATAATAGCCTTTAGCTGTACGATACAGAACCAAGCCCGCCCATTCGTTCACCCGACGGGTGGAGAAACTCATTGTCGTGGTGGCAGAAAAATTATGGGAATGTACACGGCGCAGAAGCATGGAGGGACATACCAGACTGTCTGCCATCTCAGGTCGGAGAGACAAAAACAAGTTGCCATCGGCAAAATGATGGAAAGGTTGCTCAGGGATACGCATTGTAGCCCATTCCGGTGATAAAGCAGAACTTTCAAAATCATTCTGTTTATCTGTCTTCGACACCGGCGTCCATGGTAAAGGTGGACGTTTCAACCGGTTTCCGATAACACCAATGCCGGGATTGAAGATAGGTTCACCGTTTTGAAAACTCACCTCACAAAGAAAGGTTTCGCGTCCTAAAGGCACCAGTCCTCCTTCCACAATTCGTTTACCGAGAAACACAGCATACCAATCTCCGGTCGGTGTCTGTACCAGATCGGCATGTCCGAGAGACTGCACAGGGTAGTCCTTGCCAAGATGGCGGTGTGTCAATACGGGATTGACGGTACAAGGTACATACGGTCCCCAGAGGGATTTAGCAGTGAGGGCGGTAACAGCATGGTTATAATCCGATCCTCCTTCAGCCATCAACAATAGATAGTGGTCCTTTATTTTGTATAAATGAGGCCCTTCGGCGTATTTTGCATTAGCCGCATGACCATAGGCCAATGTTTTTCGTTCTCCGACCAGACATCTTTTTTGGAGGTCCAGCTCCTGCATCCATACGGCACACTGGGCAGGCCATGCGCTCTTAAAATCCCAGCGATTGCCTGTATAATAACAGCGTCCGTCCTCATCAAAAAAAAGAGAAGGGTCAATGCCGGGAGCATCTTTCAGCCACACCGGATCCGACCAGGGACCGGCCGGATTCTTGGCTGTCATGTAGAAATTGCCACCACAGCCATGAGCTGTGGTGATAAGATAGAATGTTCCATTATGATAACGCAAAGTGGGGGCCCAGATGCCGTCATTATCCGTCATACCGTTAAAGTCGATAGCCTTGGGATTGGTTAATGCATGACCGATAAGCGACCAGTTAGTCAGGTCACGGCTGTGATAAATAGGAAGTCCGGGAAACCATGTGAATGATGAAGTGACTAAATAATAATCTTCTCCTACCCGGCAGATGGAAGGATCTGGATGGAATCCCGTGCGAATGGGATTGGAAATGGAATCCGGAATAATCGTTTCTCCCATCATTCTTGCACACAAAAAAATAGTAACTAACAGTAAAAGTAATCTTTTTATTTTTCTGTTTAGAAATATGAAACTGCGCGTTATTATAATATTTCTCATCGTTATTTAATATATTAGCAATTATTATACTTCAAATTTTCCAGTGTTACATTTCTTCTGTCTTTTGCATGGTTAATTCTGTATCTCAGCCCTTTTGCATAAGATATGGAATAGCTCAAAAGTGATAGACATTGTCTATCGTTACGAAAGTGTCGTCACTTCCATAGATTGTTTTAGTCTTGTCTGTCCATACCGGTCGTATTCCTGTTACTTCAACCTGTAAGGTATAATTTGCCTTCGACATTTTCGGTGTTATAATTCGAATTGCTTTTTCCGGATACTTGCTGTAGAAATCTACCAATGAAGAATATACAGTATCTTTCTCGGTATTTAATACACTTACTTTGGCATATCCGCCATGAGGGTTTGTTTCTCCAACAATAGCGGCATGAGTTCCTTTGAACGCTATCTCCAACACGTCTCCTTTTTGATTGGACTTCCATGCCCCGTACAACTTTTTCCCTTTGTTCAGAGCGTCTGCCGGTTTTAGCTTCCTGATGTCCCATGCTTGCCAATATTCAGGGATGGATATTTTTGTTCCATCCACTTGTAAAGGCATCCATACATAAGTGGCGGCTGAGGCCTGATGCGGATAAGACCAACGATCCCCCATAAACATAGGTATGGTATCATTACCGCATTTCAACGGGAATACAAATGTACTTTGCGAATTGTAGGTCAGCTTGCCTTCCGGGCAGAACAGCCCTTGTTTCGTCCAAGGACCTTCTATCTGGGGAGCCGTAAAATAGAAGTTGTCATTTTTCTCCCAACTGGTCAGGTTTGAGGTAAGCATGAAATAGACACCGTTCTTTTTGAACATGGCCGGTGATTCGCCCATGCCTTTAATGTGGGCCACTTCAGCCTCTATCGAACGGTAATCATCGCTTAACCGATAAACAGGGCCATGATGAATCAGTAAATATCCTTTTCCATCGGTGTCCTGAAAGGTTCCCATATCCCAGCGTTTTACAGGTTGTCCCTTATAGAGTAACGGTCCCTGCAACTGATAGTCACCTGCAATCGTTTTGCAGGTGGCTAAACCGATATAAGGGTCCTTGTATCCCATATCATCGGCATGCATCAGCATGATATACTCGCCCGTCTTAGGGCATTTCATCACTTTTACACGCTCACCTACGCGATTGGGGCCAAGGATGCCTTCGGGTTGGACTCTAAGGACAATGTTCTCGAATTTCCAGTTTACAAGATCATCCGAAGAATAACATGAGAAGCCGGGGAAAGCGTTACTTTTGTCCGATTTCCATTCTCCGAAAAGATAATATCTTCCGTTTTCTTCCACAATACAAGCGCCATGTGCATTGACAATATTTCCCTTGTCATCAAACCATGGAATACCGTTGACTACTAAATTGTTTTGAGCTGTAGCTGTTCCTGCTTTCAATAAGAGGAACAACAAGAATAGTAAATATTTCATCATGTTCTTATTGTATATTCATATTTTATTTATTCAATAATGCACTAATGTTCTATCTTGAACATTAATATAAAAATTATAGGTTGGAATCTTTACGCTATCTATTTTTATTATTATGCAAAGATCGTAATATCAAAATAGAGAACAAATGGATTTTGATTTCAATTCCTGTGTTTTTGTACAAAAAACCATATCTTCAATCTGTTTGTTTATAAGTGATAAATAGAAAAAGAGATATTCATAATTTTTTTGAGGATCATTGTGTTTTTGGAAAAACAAATAGTTGGTCAAGAATGACTCCTTTATCTATTGCTTTTACTTGAAGACAATGTTTCTCATTTTGGGAAAGTGGGAGGGTGAAATGTAAGATTGCTTTGTTTCTTAATACATTTTCTTTCCATATTTCACTTCGCCCATATGTTTCGTAATTACTTGCAGGAATCTGCTGCCCGTCAAGTGAAAGCGCAATGCGAATTGACTTTCCTTCAATAGGATGACAAGGAAGTAAATGTACTTCAATCTCTACAGAATCAGTATTTATTGCGTCAAATGTATAGTTTACACTCTTATTTTTCGGGATGGTTATGGCTTTTTCTTCATAACCGAGGCCTTCACAGGGGGAGTAATCCCCATTTGTGCAGTCTGCTCCATTCCATTTGGCAATGTACTTGCGTTCTTTTATTATAGGAGAAGTCGCAGCTTTATGATCTACAGGTTCAAATACTGGTAAACGCCTAGGTTGAAAATCCATCATTCTATGCCATTTACTATTATTATGGAAACCTATATTATAGATACGTGTTAGTGAAGCAATACTATCAAATGCTGCATCACTTTTTGACCATGATTCCAGCCCGTGGCGAGCTTTTTGAGCATAAAGTATTTTTTTATTCATTTCCGCTGATGCCTGCAAAGGGTATTTGACTAATTGGAAATAGGCGTCTTGACGTTCCGGAATAACTTTATTAAAGCAAGTTTCTACCTCATCTTCCAATTTTTGATAGGCCGCTAAACGTGTGTCAATATATTTTTCGCTCCATGGCATATCTTTTATAATACGATAATCGTTGGTGTGATACTCTTCTTCACGAGTATTTCCCATGAATTCCGGCTTGCGGATATATGCTAATCGATAATGTTCTTTCATCAGAGGTAAAAGACGTTTGCCCAACTGGTTACCGAATTCTCTTTGTAGGAAATGGCTGAGATGCTTTGTGATACCCTGTTTTCTGACGGAGTGAATGTCCCAAGCCATATCCATGAATAATTCTATCTGATATTCAGCAGGCTTGATGTCACCTACATTCAATACCCATAATTTTTGTATGCCACTATCATAGGCGGTCGTCATTTGTTGATAGAGTAGTGCGGGTGAGAAAGTACCCAACCATAGATAATCATGTGGGCGTCCCCAATAAGATATGTGGTAATACACACCGTTTCCTCCTTTCCGCTGACGTTCTTCATCCGTAGGAAAATGATGAATATATCCATAGTTGTCATCGCACCACATCAAGCATACATCTTCAGGAACTTCAAGTCCTGCGTCATATATATCCATAACTTCTTTATAAGGAATAAAGACTTGTGGAACTTTTGTTACGTCTTGGTTAACATATTGTTGTAGTAAATGACGTTGGTCAGCAAATACATGTTGCAACACGGCTTTCTGTTCCTTTATCGTTTTTGCACCATTCATAGCTCCGTCGTGTACTCCACGCATACCTATAGTATAAAGTATGGGTTGGTTTGCCACTTCCTTTACTCTTTGTTCCCAAAATTCATAAACATTTTTGCTGTTGTTCACATAATCGTATTCTCCTTTTCCTCGTTTTCTCCATTCACCGGCTGTGCTTGAAGCCATTGGTTCGCAGTGTGAACCTCCAATGTAGATACCGTATTGTTCAGCTACTTCACGATTTCCTTGTGTTAAGAAAAAAGGTTGCGTACATTCATGCATGGCAGGCCAATAGGTATTTGCACGTAAGCGTAACATTAATTCGAAAATGCGCGCATTGGTCTTGGGACCAATACGACCGGGTTTGTGCCAAGGTTCGTAGTGTAGGCTTGACCATGGCATTAATCCCCAATCTTCATCATTGATAAAGATACCGCGAAATTCTACGGAAGGAGCTTGCAGATTTACGTAGCCGTTTGCAAGCGAAAAGGATGATCGTTTTAGAGGCATAACATCAGCCCACCATTCCCAAGGTGACACGCCTATCAGCCGGGAAATTTCCAGTATTCCATATGCGACGCCATGTGCATCACTTCCCGTTACATAAAGTTGGTCATCCGAAACTTTAAGTTGGAAAGCTTCTTTACGTTTATCTAACAGGGTGGTGTCTTTATTAATAATAATATTACCTTCTTTTCCTATACAGACATCCGATGACAATACTGCTTGGAAATCATTTACTAGCATTTTAAGTGCTGATTTTACTACCGGTTCCATTTCTGTTGTATCACAAGCTATATGAATTGTGTGCCCACTTTTCAGTTCAAAACCGTTGGCCTTTACTACTATCATTAATAATAATAGATGTATGATTGTATGTCGCATATTCTGTTTTAAATTATTAATTTTCCAACAACAACTTTCCTTGATTGGTCTTTTTCTGATACTTAAAAAGGGCATATCAAAAATATTGTATGCTCTGAAATTTTATCAATATGTTTTGATATGCCTTTTGTGTATAAATTTATTTATTAATAATCCTATCAATAGCCTGCATTTTGCTCTATTCCTTCCGAATCTTGATCAATAACAGTTTGTGGAATTGGTCTTAATAAAATATGGTTATCCATTTTGTTTGTTTTCTTTGCTAGATTATTATGTTTTAATGTACGTTCAATAAGTGTATTGGTACGTTTTAAATCAGGCCAACGCTTGTATTCACCAGCTAGTTCACGTGCACGTTCATCCAGAATCGTATTTATATCAATATCTACTTCATTTATGATCATATCTTTTTCGTGACCGGGGATGGCAGCTCTTTTGCGTACAGCGTTAAGGCGTTCGGCAGCTTTTGATTTATCACCTGCCTGCAAATAGGCTTCTGAAGCAATCAAATACGTTTCTGCTAGCCGGAATAGGAAGATGTCCCGTGTGCCTGAATAGGATTGATTGTTGGATGGCCAAGGAGCTGTTGAATCAAAAAACTTCCATATCATGGGGAAAATTCCGCTACCACCTATATTTTCAATATCCTGTTTCCAAAGTTCTTTGGTTATGATGATAGCATTGGGATGTTCAGCCATGATGGCTAAAGAATCGTTCACTGTAAATTCTTTGTCATAATGTGGAAAATAGACTCTTAAATCGCCAGCTTTTACTTTTCCATCATCTTTTGTTGCATAATATTCACTTAAAAAAGTAACATCATAGCGTGAGTCAGAGTCTGTATTGTAGAGTGAATAGAGAAATTGTGTGGGCGTAAATTGCGGTTTATGCCAGTTATAGGTTGTATTGTATATTTCGAAACCACTAGGAATTTTGCTCCATAGTTCCCATCCGAACATCGCATTCTGACCGCTTCCATTATTAATATCTCCACCTAAAGATTTGGCATCATATTGAACTGAAAAGATAATTTCGTCATTTATTTCATTACCTTCTTTGAATACTTCCTGGAAGGAAGGGAGAAGACGATATTCTCCACTATTGATTACTTCGTCCGCTAGTGATGCAGCTTTAGTGAAATCATCGGAATCAGCATAGCTTTTATAACCTCGAGTTAAATAAACCAGGCTTAATAAGTTTTTGCATGCTCCTTGAGTGGCACGGCCAAACTCAGCAGCTTTAATCGGAAGCTTACTGACTACTGCACTTAGCTCATTGATGATGTATTTATATATATCAGCCTCGGGAATGCGGTCAAAGTGTGTAATGGCTGATGTAATTTCATCCTCAACCAAAGGTACGTCACCGAACTGTTCAACTAAAAGAAAATAATAATAAGCACGAAGGAATCTTACTTCGGCATTTGATTGAACTATTTCTGTTTCTGAAATTCCGTTTACTGCGTTTGCTCGGGCTAGAGCTGTATTACATGCTTGTATGGAATAATATAAGTCTGCATAATGGTCTTTTACACAAGGGTTTTCGGCATCCAATTCTGCATATTCGTTCAGTTGGCGGCTTTGGGTGTCTCGTCCTCCGTAACTACCTCCAATTAATTCACTTTCACCGCGAGTAAATATATCTGTACCTAGACAATACAACCAAGGCTCGTCTCCCCAAACTGTTCTTAAAGTAGAATAAGCAGCGTTTACTAAAGAACGGTATCCGTCAGCTGTTACGAAATAATTTTCTGCAGTTATATTGCTCTGGTTCTTTTCTTCTAGAAAGTTGTCACAAGATACAGTTATAGAAGCGATGAATAGTAGAGCAGATAATTTTATTTTTGTTTTCATATTGTTGTTTTTTTAGAATGCAAGTTTTACACCAAATAAAAAAGTTCTTGTACTTGTAGCTTCTCCCCACGTATTTTGAGTTGCCCATTCTGGATCAAATCCTTTGAAAGAAGTGAAAAGGAATGGATTGTTGGCTGTAGCATATAATTTCAGCCTTTTAATTCCTATAGGTTTCAGCAGCGACATGGGGAAAGTATATCCTAGTGTGATATATCCTACTCTTACGAAAGATACATCTTGATAGCACATGGAAGAAAAATATTTTCCTTTATTTCCTGGTTGAGGGTATTTATTTGTCGGATTGGTTTCAGTCCAATAATCAACTTTAGCTTGGTTGTAATTACCATCATATGCCATAAACGAAGAAACAAATGTACTGTTTAACTGGGCACCTTGACGGGTATATACATTGAAAGCCAAATCCCAGTTTTTATAAGTAAATGTATTGGTGATACTTCCTGTCCATTTGGGTAGCTGTTGCCCTAGAATCACTTTATCTTTTGCATCAATGACATTATCATGATTTTGATCTTTCACCTTTACTTGTCCCGGTGTCTGGCCATATATGGCTGCTTTATCGGCTTCGGATGTCTGCCATATTCCATCAAATTCATAGTCATAATTTACATTGATAGCCTCTCCAATAAACCATTTGTTACCGATATCATCTTTTTTCCCTCCGTACAATTCAAGGATTTCATTTTTATTGGTATCAAAAATTATATTTGTCTGCCAGGAAAAATCACTTGTTTGGACATTTATTGTATTTATAGATAACTCAAGCCCTGTATTTCTCACCTTTCCAATATTGTCCCAAACAAAAGTCCATCCTGTGGTGCTAGGTAACTGGCGTTCCATAATCAGATCTTTAGAGGTGCGTTGATATACGTCCAATGAACCATTAATACGGTTTCTGAAGAAACCAAAATCTAAACCGATGTTGAATTCCTGTGTCCGTTCCCAAGTTAATTTACTATTAGCAAGACCGTTTTTATAATAAGAAGTTGAAACATCACCTCCAAAATCGTAATTCCTATTTGACACATTAGACTGTGTCCCATAAATACTAACAGCATCGTTGCCCGTAACACCATAGCTAAGACGCAACTTTAAACTACTGATGAAATCCACTTTCTTTATAAATTCCTCTTCACCCAACATCCATGCAAATGCGGCTGAGGGGAAAAATGCCCATTTATTACCATCGGCCAATCTGGATGAGCCGTCATAACGTCCCGAAACAGTGAAAAGATATTTATCCATAAATGAATATTGAATACGACCTAAAAATGAGGCAAGACTAGTCTGCTGATAGTCTGTTTGTGATGCTTGAATATCGGTTGATGCAACTGCGTCCAAGTTATACCACTTACTATTATAAGGTAAGTTTCTTGCTTTTTGATAAGAGGATTCCCATTGTTGGTATTGAATGCTTTGGACAAGGTTTACATTCAGACTATGTTTTCCGAAACGTTTGTCATAAGTCGCTTGATTGTCCCATACATATCCCCAATGGTTGTTGGTTTCATATACGGCACTTGTATTGTCGGTTTTTCCAGCTCCTCCATTCTTGCACCACATACCATAATATTCTCCATTGCGTTTGTTCAACATTTGTGGCGAGAATTGAGTGCGGAAGTTCAATCCTTTGATGGGTTCGAATTTCAGGTAGATATTACCGAAAGCGCGGAATCGTTTTTTTTCACGCCATTCACCATCTTCTGTACTTTCATAAAGGGGATTAGTTACGGCATCATTACGGAATACGCGAAATAACATGTTTCCTTCGTCATCGTATGGAGCCGCTACGGAAGGTAACCGGAAGGCGGAACGCAATGTTTCATAACTCCCTTCATTTTGAATGCTGTAAGTGAAATACAAACTTCCTCCTGCTTCCCATTTATCTGTAAATTTCCGGTTGATATTCAGATGCATATTATATCGATCATAATCCTGCCCTTCAATTGTTCCGTTTTCTTTTAATTGTCCCAAACCGATAGAGAAAGTTCCTTTATCATCGCCGCCTGAAGCTGTAATGGTATTGCTGGTTTGGAAGCCTTTACGTAATACTAAATCAACCCAGTCTGTATAAATACCATGATCTATTCTGTTCCATTCTTCCGGAGTAAAGAATTCAGCATTGCTACGATCCGTGCTCCGGCCTAACTGATGGTATAAATCGGTACGAAATTTTACGTATTCATCTCCTTCCATCATCTCAGGTAAATGACTGGCTTCTTTAAAACCTACATTTCCTTCATACTGAATGGATACTTTGCCTTTTTCTCCTCTCTTGGTTGTTACAATTACTACACCATTAGCGCCACGGGAACCATATATAGCCGTAGCTGAAGCATCTTTCAATACATCTATAGTTTCAATATCACTGGGGTTTAAGTCGTTCATTCCTTCAGAAGTAGGAATACCATCAATGACATATAAAGGACCACTATTTTTATTCTTAATGGAACTGACACCTCTGATCTGAATACTATAACTCCCTCCCGGACGTCCGGCATTCTTCTGGATGTTTACACCAGCTATTCTACCCTGTAAAGCATCGGCTGCGGATGGAGTAGATCCAGCAGTGAGGACGGAAGTATTGACGGAGCTGACAGATCCTGTAATGTCTCTTTTTTTCATCGTACCATAGCCTACTACCACCACTTCGTCAAGAGTTTCTGTATCTTCTTTCAATATTATATTAAGTTCTTTCTTTCCGGAAACTTTCACTTCTTGAGAAACATACCCGATATAAGTAATCTGTAAAATGGCATCTTTTGGAGTATCCAGAACGAACCGCCCGTCTATATCTGTGATTGTACCTGTTGACTGGCCTTTTACGATGACATTGGCACCGATTATCGGTTCGCCATTCGCATCTTTTACAATACCTGTCACCTTAATTTGTCCTTGCTGTATTCCTTGCACAATCTCAGTAGAAAGAATAATTTTCTTTTCAAGCACTGAATACTTCACATTCGTCCCTGCGAAGATCTGGTCTAGTATCTTGAATATATTATTGTTGTTTGCCGAAACTGATACAATACGTTTCAGATCTACGTGTTTATTGTTGAAGAAGAAATCAAACCCCGATTCTTTTTTCAGCTTTTCCAACACAGTGCCAACTGTTTCATTACGTACTTCAAGACTGATCATGGTCTTTTGCGCATACGACTCTGCCGCATAAGTCATACTTAACGAACAGATTAAAAAGAGTACACTTAGTTTCATAGGTAATGGAGTTTTATTTAAGATTAACCTACACGACTTTATCATCCATAATAATTGGACGCTAAAATAATTTTTCATAATTTTGTAATTGAGATAAAGTTAATAAAATGTTGTCTTTGCTTGTCGCCAAACAAGCATAGAAAGATGATTTTTCATACGGGGTGATACGCCAATATCCTCCCGTATGTTTTTTGTTTAGGGAGCCTGTTGTCTGTTCATTTTTCTAGTATTTAAATTAAGGGTTAAACGTATATTAGTACACTTCTATTTTCAGCTTTTCCGTCTTTATATCTGCACTGTCAATGTACCGCCATCGTATACGGGAAGAAATCCGGAAATATTCCATAATACGCTCCAGGCGCTGATGGGTGAATGTTCCTGTGAACGAACAGCCTTTTAGTTCTTTGTTGGATAATACGAATTCCACATTGAACCGCTTGCCAAGCATGTGCAGCACTTCATTCAGCGGAGTGTCATTAAAGATGAGCTTACCGTCTTTCCATGAAATCTCCGATTCGCCCGAAGTGACGTAGCACTTGATATCCCCGGTTTGTGGGGAATAAACTAACTTCTGTCTGGGGGAGAGCATACTCTTTTGAAATTTTCCTTTGTTATTCTTATAAATAAACCCTACGCTGCCTTTGATAAGCGTGGTGGAAATGGGAGTTTCATTACCGTATGCTTCCACATTGAAACTTGTTCCGTACACCTCCACCTGAGAATGATGAGGGGTGGAGACGATGAATCGTTTCCGGGGATGATGGGTCACATCGAAATAAGCTTCACCGTTTAACTCCACTTGGCGTACATCGCCGGCGAAAAAGGTGGGATAGCGGAGTGAGGATTCCGAATTGAGGTGAACTACCGTGCTGTCCGGTAACAGGACGGAGGTAGTCATGCCTGCATTGGTTTTTATTTCCACCATCTGAGCGGTGACTACCGGCTGCCGTCTGCCCGGATACAGAGCCAATACACCTATCAGGAGGGGAACGGACAGGATGGCCGCAATGCGTTGTGTCCATCCCCACCAGGACAGGTTTCTAACTTTTGTTTTGCTTTTTACCTTATCTAACGCTTTTTCCGTATCTATTTTCTTTGTGATATGCTGTGTGTCTACAGCCAGATAGAGCGTATTCAGCTGCCTGGCTATATGTAAATGTTCCTCGTCGGCATTCAGCCATGCTTCTATCTGTTCATTTTCCGGAGGAGTGGTTTTCCCTTCGAAATATTTAGTTAACAAAGTTTCTATATCGGTATGGTTTTCCATAAATTATGCTTTAATTTCTTCCTTTATATTATTAAGACAAGCGAGAATGAAAGGTATCTAAACGAAAAATGCTTTTTTTTCAAAAAAAAGTTTTTTCCGATAAAAACCGCTATCTTTGTGCGCAAGGAAAACAGTTATTATACTATGAATCATACCGTCGAAGACTTGTCTTTGCTTAATGCTCTCCGACAGGGGGATGGTAATGCTTTTGACCATTTATTCAGAAGATACTATCCTATGCTGTGTGCCTATGCCCACCGGTTGGTATCGTTGGAAGATGCCGAAGAGATTGTTCAGGAGGTAATGTTATGGCTATGGGAGAATCGTGGGGATTTGATAATCGAGTCTTCATTGAATCAGTATTTGTTCAAAATGACTTATCGGAGGGTCTTGAACCACTTGACGCGGGAACAGGTGAAAACCAAGGCTGAAGCTGCCTTTTATGAGAGGACACAGGCGGCATTGTGTGAAGTGGACTATGCTCGTTTTGAGGAATTGGACCGGAAAATAAAGGAGGCGATGGCTGCTCTGCCCGACAGTTATCGGGAGGCTTTTGTGATGCATCGCTTTAAGGAACTGAGTTATAAAGAAATTGCCGAAGTGCTGGATGTGTCACCACAGACGGTGGCTTACCGCATCCAGCAGGCATTGAAGCTGCTTCGTGTTTCCTTAAAGGATTATTTGCCCATGCTGGTATGGCTGGTGGGCTGAAAAGTACCTCTCCCGAAGTTTTCCCAGTTTTTTCCTTCAAATCCTTCAGCCTCTTCGCAAACGCTCGTCAATAAAGAAAAGCGGCTGAAGGATTTCCTCCCGGAATTCCTTCAGCCTAGTGTAGAAGTTTCAGCTCTTTATGGTTTGAGCTTCGTTTGTAGAAGTTTTCTATTATATTGTTTCGTTGTATATTTACTTTATTGTCAGGTCCGTGTCGTTTGTTGCCGATACGTTTTCCGTTTCGTTCTTCGGTTCGGGCAGTTTCTCTTTTCCGTAGAATCCCGGCATCGGTTCATAGATGGGGTTACGTGGAATGGAGATATTGCGCAGTTTTTTGTCTTTCGCCAGTTGGGCGATATAACGTCCTGCGGTGGCGCGTGTCAGTCCGCATAACGATTCAAACTTCCGGCGTGTCAGCACGCTGTTTGTCAGGAAGTATTCCGTCAATGCCTCGTCTATACTCTCTTTTGTCACCGGCATGGAGTGCGGCTTGTATTTCGAACGCTCGGTCTTAACGTCGCTCAACTGATGCTTCAGGTATTTGTCCGCACGGAATGTCACCGATTTGAATTTCACCTTGTTGGCACGTGTGGAGCTTGGTGTCCGTGTCTCGGGGCAGGTAAGCGATATATGGAAATACCCTATCCCTTCGATGTGCACCCGGGCGCCGTCTTTCAAGTAATAGGCCAGTTTCTCGCTGAGCGAGATGATGGTTGCCTTGATGTCTGCCACGGTGAGCGAGGAGCCGTACTGTATTTCCCGTGCCAGATAGTCGGTGTTGATGCGCTGCCAGTTTACTACACGGGCGTGATAGCGCTTCTTGCGCGTACCTATCGTATTGGGTGATTCATAAAATTCAAATTTGATAGCCATTCGCTTATTTGTTTTTATCCGGTTGTTTATGCTTTCTTGTACGGAAGAGTTTGCTGCAACTTCCTTTCAGGTTAATCATTTCACTTAGGTGATGAAATTATATCACTAAAGTGATGAAGTTGTATCACTCAAGTGATGAAACTTCATCATTCCAGTGAAATGATTAACTTGACGGTGCAAAAGTATGAAATAGTCTTGATAAAAACGAATAATTTCCCAGTTATTTTCGCTTAGTCACTTTTTTGCAGTAGTGTGTAGTAAATGCTTGTAAAAGAGTATTTTGTATGTTATCTTTGTGATATTACACAACCCCAAATAATGAAAAAGGATGAAAAAATTAGTGGAAAAATTACTGAATTGGTGCAAAAAGAGTATGAAAATGAGGATATGCGTGGGAAAAAGTGCGAATCCGGAAAGAGTGTTGCCTTCAATGGCTATGGAAACGGTGGGCGAAACTGTTCTTCCAGCGGCTGTCGAGGCAGTTGGTATGGCAGAAACTATCGATGAAAAGGCGGTTTCTGGCAAATCGGGGCGCAAGAAACCGGAGAATATGCTGGAGGCCTTGCAGTGCTTTTTGACCGCACGGTATGATTTTCGTTATAACCTTCTCACCGAACAGACGGAGTATCGTGGAAAAGAGATGCCGGATGAAGAGTATGGTATAGTGGCTCAACGTGATTTGAATACATTCTGCCTGGAGGCGCGTACCGGAGGCATCAATTGCTGGGATAAGGATGTGAGCCGTTTGCTCCATTCCAGAAAGGTGGAAAACTATCATCCTTTTCTGCATTATATGAACCACTTGCCTCAATGGGACGGGGTGGATCGTGTTACTCCGCTGGCCGTGCGTATATCGCGTAAACCGATGTGGGTGAAAGGGTTTCACCGTTGGATGCTGGGTGTTGCTGCCCAATGGCTGGGGCAGGCACAGGATTGCGCCAATGCGGTGGCGCCTATGTTGGTGAGCCGTGAGCAGGGGAAGCGCAAGTCTTCTTTTTGCAAGATTTTGATGCCTAAGGAACTTACACCTTATTATATAGACAAGTTCGACCTGACGAGCGAGAGTGGATGTGAACAGAAACTTTCGCTTTTCGGACTGATCAATATGGATGAGTTCGATAAGTACCGTGCCGGACAGATGCCTGCTTTGAAGAATCTGATGCAGATGACCACACTGACTTTCCGCAGGGCACATCGTCCGGCATTCAGTCATCTGCCTCGTATCGCCTCTTTCATCGGTACGTCCAATATGACGGACCTGCTGACTGATCCCACAGGAAGCCGCCGTTTTCTTTGTGCGGAGGTGGATGATAAGATTGACTGCACACCGCCCGATCATGTGCAATTGTTCGCTCAGTTGAAAGCGGAGTTAGTCGGGGGAGAGCGTTACTGGTTCTCGGAAGAGGAAGAGAAGGAGATACAGCATAGCAATCGGAATTTTTATAAAATGCCTGCCGAGCAGGAACTGTTTTTGCGTTGTTTCCGGATGCCGCAAGAAGGGGAGCTGTCCAAGCCCTATACCACGACGGATTTGTTCAATTATTTGCAGAAGCATTATCCGGCAGCCATGCGCGGGGTGACTCCGAATCGGTTGGGCAGGATGATGGTTGCATTAGGAATACAACGCATTCATACCGAGTATGGCAATGTGTACCGGCTGGTGAAGCTGAAGGATTCTTCCGCGGCCTGAAGCTTTTTCCCGGTGTGATCTTTCAGCCGGAACGCCCTCCGGCAAAGGGTTTGCGGGAGGGATGAAGCTTTTGAAGGATTTTTCAGGGGGAATCGCATAAGGCGAAATAAATGAAAAAGATTGCTTAGCGATTTGTTTGTTCGACTTTTTTAGTGGTGGCGTTTTTATCTATAAAAACACGAGAAGTGACAGTTTACATATTTATTACATTGTTTCTTCTTGTGATTGTCTGGAAACGAGATGCTCCAAGTATCATGCTGCTCCGGGAGATACTTTACAGTTGAAAGTTTTCTTCCAGTCGGACAGTATAGGGGTGTTTGTCCGTGAACTTTATATTTATGGCAACTTTCCCTCTTTGCCACTTAGTCTGACGGTGGAGGGCGATTGCATATAAGGCAAGCTCATAGCATATAAGAGAAAGAATTAACAGGATAATTTTGTTTTTATCGAAGGTTTATTACTAACTTTGCTCTACCATCGTAATATGGATGAAAAGCACAACCGATATACAAATGAGCAAAATACCTGGAAATTCTTTTAATGATATCTATACCTCTTATTATAAGAAGTCTTTTTTCTTTGCCAAATCATACGTTCATAATGATTTGGCAGCAGAAGATATTGCCTCCGAGGCATTAATAAAGTTGTGGGAAAAGTTGAAGGCCGAGCCTGTTGAAGAGAAATATATCTTACCGTTGTTACTGACAATTTTGAAGAACAAGGCTTTGGACTATCTAAAGCACGAGGAGGTAAAACGCAGTGCTTTTGAAGTGATGGTCGACTGGCAACAACAGGAATTGTCTATCCGTATGTCTGCCTTGGAAGCGTGCAATCCTGATGAGATTTTTTCGGAAGAAGTGGAAAAAATCATCAGTGCTACTTTAAGCACCTTGTCGGAACAGACGCGACGGGCGTTTATTTTGAGCCGTTTTGAAAATAAATCTAATAAAGAGATTGCCGAAGAGATGGAAATCTCTATAAAGGGGGTGGAATATCATATATCAAAAGCATTGAAAGTACTGCGGGTGACTTTAAAAGATTATCTTCCTTTATTTTATTTCTTCTTTTATTATTAAGCCTGACCGGATGGGGATACGGATGTTTTTGAGGACAAAAACGATTTTTATATATTTTTCTTCATTTTCTTTTAGGGTAATTTCTTCTTGAGTCGTTTCTAATAAAACAGCATAGAATATGAATCCTGAATTATTGCAAAAATATATAGCCGGAAATGCTACTGAAGTCGAAAAGCAGCGTGTGACCGGATGGATACAGGAAAATCCTGAGAATATGCGTGAATATATGGCACAACGGAAGTTGCATGACATGGCATTGTGGCGTACGGAACCTGTGGCGGAGGAGAATAGCCGGGAAAGGAAACATTTCTCGTTACGCGGAATATGTATGGAAGCTGCCAAGATAGCAGCGGTATTGGCGATCGTCTTGTTGGGTACACATTATTGGACAGGAAAACATCAGGTACCGGAAGACAAAACATGGCAGTCCATTTATGTGCCGGCGGGCCAACGGGCGGAATTGATGTTGGCGGATGGTACGAAAGTCTGGTTGAACTCACGCAGTACCTTGACTTTCCCGGGAAGTTTCAAAGGGGATATCCGAAATGTGAAATTGGATGGTGAGGGTTACTTTGCGGTGACAAAGAATGTGGAACAGCCTTTTATTGTAGAAACGAACAAATGTAATGTGAAGGTGCTGGGTACAGAGTTCAATGTAATGGCTTATGCAGCGGATAGCGTATGGGAAACTTCTTTGTTGGAAGGTGCTGTCGAAATTTTAGTGCCCGGTTCGAATAACAGTGGAATGAGGCTGGAACCGAACACGATGGCCAGCTTGAAAGGCAACAGACTGGTAAAAGGACGCATCAAGGAGGCCGATTATTTTTTGTGGCGTGAGGGCTTGCTTTGTTTTAATGATATATCCGTACGTGATATGATAGAGAAACTGAAACTGTATTATGGGGTGGATATTGTGGTAAATAATACCCGGATTTTAAAGAACCGTTATACAGGTAAATTCCGCACGAAAGATGGAGTGGAACACGTACTGAAAGTTTTGAGACTCAATAATAAGTTTACTTATACAAAGGATGATGAGACGAATGTGATAACAATTAATTAACCCTTAAAAGAGAATATGCCTATGAAATAACACACATGGTCTAAAAAGGAAATGGGATAGTGCTGCAACACCATCCCATGGAAACGTCAATTACGTATTGACAATTTTTTTCTCAAATAATCTTAAGTTGAACCTAAAATTAGTAATGCAAATATATGAAAAATATTTTGTATCAGGAATCTATTGTAGAAATTAAACATTTATTCCGTATGATGAGAAACACACTCTTAGCCCTGTTTGTCTTTGCCGGAACAGCTTTTGCCACTGAGTCTTATTCTCAGACAATGAAGGTGACTGTTGTGGCGGATAACGTGTCAACAGGCAAGGTAATCAGTGAAATAGAAAAACAGACAGATTATCTGTTTGTGTATAATGTGAACGAGGTGAATCTGAAGCGCAATGTGAAGGTAAATGCGCAGAACAAATCTGTAGCTGAAGTGCTGAATAAGGTTTTTGAAGGTACTGATATTTATTATGCCATGGAGGGTAAGAATATCATGCTGATGAGCAAGGCGAAAGATGGGGAAGCAGCCCAGCAAGCAAATAAGATCACAGGTATTGTAAAGGATGCAACTGGTGAACCGATCATCGGTGCCAATGTAATGGTGAAGGGTCAGTCAATAGGTACAATTACAGATATAGATGGGCGGTTTGTGTTGGATGCCCCGAAAGATGCCGTTTTACAGATTACTTATATTGGGTATGTTTCTCTAGAAGTGAAAGCTTCTGGAAATAAAGAACTTAATGTAGTATTGAAGGAAGATACAGAAACTCTGGATGAAGTGGTGGTTGTGGGATATGGCGTACAGAAAAAAGTGAATCTGACAGGATCTGTATCAAGTGTGACTTCTGAATCGTTAGACAGTCGTCCTATAACTCAAACTTCACAAGCTTTGGCAGGTTTGTCCAGTGGCATAATGGTTACTCAATCTTCTGGACGTCCTGGGGGAGATCAAGCTTCCTTAAAAGTTCGTGGAGTTGGAACTTTTTCTAGTGCTGGTTCGGATCCTTTGGTATTAATTGATGGTCTTTCAGGTTCAATGAACGATGTTGACCCTAATAATATTGAAAGTATTTCTGTATTGAAGGATGCAGCTTCTGCTGCCATTTATGGTACGAGAGCTGCCAATGGTGTGATTTTGATTGAAACAAAGCGTGGAAAGAAAGGTAAAACTCAAGTATCTTACAATGGATATATAGGGTGGCAATCAGCAACACAACTTCCAGATTTTTTAGATTCTTGGGATTACGCTGCAATGAGAAATGAAGCAGATGAAAATGATGGACTTTCTGCTACTTATTCACCGGAAGAAATTCAAAAGTTCAGAAATGGAACGGATCCGGATAATTATCCAAATGTAAATCATTTGAAAGATTTGGTAACTTCTGGTAGCGGATTTCAAACAGGACACAATGTAACTTTAAGCAGTGGTGGAGAAAAATTAGCATATTTATTTTCTATAGGCTATCTGCATCAAGATGGTATTGTAGCAGAAAATTCGTATTCTAAATATAATTTTCAACTGAACATAGATAATCAAATTCTGAGTAATTTGCATTTAAAGGCTAATTTAAGTGGATATTCTTCAACAATCGATGAACCTTATACAGGAGATGGAGATATGAGCAGAATGATTGGTTTAGCTGTTCGCGAGTATGCTGCTATACCAGGGCGCAAAAGTGATGGTACGTATGGTTATCAAGATTTATTCTGTCCGGAAGGTTGGTTGGACAGTGATTCATTCCGCAAAGATAGTAATAAGAATTTTACTGGAGGAATGGAGTTGACATGGGAACCATTAAAAGGATTATCTTTTAGTGGTAAAGTAGGATACAATTATTCTAATTATTATAACAAAAGATATGCTTCAACTTTAGTTTTTGATGAGAATAAAACTTTTTCTCCAAATAGTTTGAATGTATCAAATGGTAATACGACATTAACAACACTTCAATTCTTAAGTAGATATAGTAAGAGCATAAAAGAACATCATTTTGATATTCTATTAGGTGTTTCTCAAGAAGAATATAAACAGAATTGGGGAGATGGCTATCGTAAAGATTTTCCAAATGATTTATTGCATGAATTAGATGCAGGATCAACTAATGGACAGACAGCTTCAGGATCGGGTACAGAATGGGGATTACGTTCTTTTTTCGGTCGCATCAATTATTCGTTGATGGACAAGTATTTGTTAGAACTAAATGCTCGGTATGATGGAACATCTCGTTTCCCTACTGATGGACGTTGGGGATTATTCCCGTCTGTTTCTTTGGGATGGAGGATTTCGGAAGAGAATTTTATTAAAGAGACTTTGCATTGGGTTGATAATATGAAGCTTAGAGTCTCTTGGGGTAAGTTGGGTAATCAGAATATCGGAAATTATCCTTATCAAAATGTTTTGTCGTTAGGTATTAATTATCCTTTTGGTAATACTATGTCTTCGGGAGCTGCAGTTACAACGTTAGCTAATCATGATATAACTTGGGAAACGACTTCGGTATTTGATCTAGGTTTTGATTTTACAATTTTAGGTGGCAAATTGGATTTTGTTTTTGATTATTTTGATAAACGTACTTCTGATATTCTCTATAATGTTTCGGCTTCCAATATTTTGGGAATGACACCTTCAGAAGTTAATGCTGCTTCAGTTAAAAATACTGGTGTGGAATTCAATCTTAGATATAATACTCAGATTGGTGATTTGAAATTGCATTTAGCTCCCAATTTTTCTTATTTCAAGAATAGAGTGGCTTCTTTAGCTAATGGTAAGCAGCAGGATATTGATAAAGGATTGTTTGTTGGAGAATCTTTAGACGCAATTTATGGTTATGTAGCTGATGGCTTATTCGTAAATCAGGAGGATATTGATAAGTATCCGAAACAACCTTATAATGCGGAACCTGGGTTTGTAAGATATAAAGATATTAGTGGTCCTAATGGTGTGCCTGATGGACAGGTGGATGCTACTTATGATAGAAAGGTACTAGGGTCTACAATTCCTAAATTTAGTTATGGCCTTACTGTATCTGCTGAATATAAAAATTTCGATTTCTCTTTATTACTTCAAGGTTTAGGAGGATTTAAGAAAAAAATGGGAAATTATCAAGCTTATGCTTTCTATAACAATGGTAATATTCAGCGTTGGCAAATGGAAAATCGATGGACGGAAGAAAATCCGGATAGAAATGCAGAGTATATTAAATTAACAGCTTTGAATGAAGGAGCGGGTACAATCATGACTTCTAGTTATTGGTTGCGTAATGGCACGTTCCTTAGAGCCAAGAATTTGCAGATAGGTTATACATTGCCAACTCACCTTACGAAAAAAGTAAACATAGAGAAAGCACGTGTTTATTTTAGTGGACAAAACTTGTTCTGTATCAGTGATTTTTATAAAGGGTGGGATCCAGAATTAAGTCAAGACCAAAGTTTTTATCCTATTACAGCTGTTTATTCGCTTGGTATTAATCTTAAATTCTAACCTTAAAAAGTGAATTATGAAAATTTTAAATATAAAACGTACAGTATTGGCTTCTTTGGGAGCAATAATTTTGAATGGGGCAACGGTGTCTTGTTCTGATATTTTTGATAAGCAACCTTTAGATAAAGTTTCTGACCAAACTTTTTGGAAAAATGAAAAAGATGCGATAATGGCTTGGACAGCTTGTTATAATCATGGCAGTGGTTGGGTTAGTAATACTTTCTGGGCTCCTAGAACTATGCTTTGGCTAGATTTAATGGCTGGTTTTGGCGGTGAAGGTGAGGGGCGTCCTGACGGTGTGACTGATGGTTCTTTAACATCTTCTTATTGGGTGACAAATGAATATTGGAGTCAGACTTATAAAACTATTGTAACTTGCAATAATTTTTTGGATCACATTGATGATATTGATATGGATACCACAATTAAAAAACGAATGATTGCAGATGTTCGTACATTACGTGCTTATCATTATTTTTATTTAGCTACGTTTTGGGGAGATGTTCCTCTTGTGACTACTGTGCTCTCAATGGAAGAAGCAAATAGTGTAAGTCGAACTCCGGTAAATGAAGTATGGAGTTTTGTAGAAAATGAATTAAAAGAAAGTGCTTTGTCGCTTCCTGTGACTTTGCCTGATTCTGAATTAGGGAAAATGACTCAGGGAACAGCTTATGCCATTTTGGGACGTGTGTTGATGGGACAGAAAAAATGGGCAGATGCTGCGTCTATTTATAAAAAGATAATAGATTCGGATGTCTATATTATTGAACCGGATTTTCAAAAACTATTTTGGGAACAGAGTGAATATAGCAAAGAAATTCTTTTAGCTTCACAATATGTAGAAAATGATTTTTACCATGTATTGCCGCAATATTTATATCCTCAAGCAAATGGTGGGTGGCATTCATATAATCCTTACAATGAATTAGTAAAGAGGTTTGAATGTATAGATGGAGAAACTATTGAGGAATCTCCTTTATATGATGAAGATAATCCTTATGATAATCGTGATCCGCGTTTGCTTTATACTGTAATGGTTAATGGCAAAAGTTCATTTCAAGGAAAGGTTTTTATTTCAGACCCTTTTAGTGATTCTCCTGATCGTTTTGGAAGATATGCTGTATGGACTGGATATTGTATTGCAAAATTTTTGGATGGTGGTTTTGAAGGAAATTTAATGAACTATGGTGGTAACTTTACGCTGATTCGTTACCCGGAAATCTTATTAAGTTATTTGGAAGCTAAAATGGAGGCCGGTGATGTGATAACACAATCTTTATTGAATGAGACAATAAATAAAGTGAGAGGGCGTGCTTCTGTTAATATGCCAGCTGTAACAGAAACAAATGTAGATGCATTAAGAAATATAATTCGCAGAGAACGTACTGTGGAATTTGCATTTGAAGGCTTGCATTATTATGATATCTTAAGATGGGGTACGGCATCAGAAGAGTTGAACAGACAATTTACAGGAATGAAGTTGACAACAGATCCTGAAAATTATACAGCCAGTGCAGTAGATGAAAATGGCTATGCTATTTGTTCTAGAAGAGTATTTACTCCTGGTAAAAGCGAGTTATGGCCCATACCTTTATCTGAAATTCAGTTAAATCCTAATCTAGTTCAGAATCCAGGATATTAAGTTTTATAAAAGGGTGTATTCAAAATTTTGTCCAACAATTATAGGAGCTTTTATTTTGTGTACACTCTGTTTTTAATTATAAATAAATTAGTAAAATAGAAAAAGAAGAGAACATGAAATTACTGAAAATATTATGTTTGGTATTCATTGTCGTGCTATTTAGTGCATGTCAGCCCACAACACTGGATACAGTATCTCCTGATGGAAATCTAAAAATAACAGTGAAACCTGTAATGACTAATTCTTATGGGGAGATAGTTTTTACAGTGAGTTATAAAGGAGATAGTATTCTTTGTCAATCCAAATTAGGGATTGAAACTGAAAAACAAAAGTTCACAACAAATCAGAGAATAAAGTCGGTTTCTGATATAAAATATATAGTTGATGATTATAGGATGATAACTGGCAAACGGAGTCTTTGTATAAACAAGGCTTCTGAGAGAACCTATTTTTTGGAAAATGATAAAGGACAGATTTTGAGAGTCATATTTAGAGTATATAATGACGGGATTGCTTTTAAATATAATCTTGACACTATTGTAACACGAGAACATATTATTGATGAATATACTACCTACACTATACCGAGAGGAACTAAAAGATGGATGCAACAATATGACGTTTCTTATGAATGTTTTTTCCCGATGTCAACTGATGGAAAGTTGGTTGGGCATCCAGAGGTTAACCTTTGGGGATATCCTGGACTTGTAGAGCCACGAGATTCTGTATTTATGTTGATAACGGAAGCCAATATTAGACGTGGTCATTGTGGCTCTCTTTTATATAATGGAGATAATCCAGATAATTATCAAGTACGCTTAGCAGATAATAATATGCTTATGCAAGCATCGTCATGGGACTCTCCTTGGAGATTACTTATTGTTGGAACATTGGCGGATGTTGTGGAGTCTACATTGGTGACAGATGTTTCTGATCCTTCTAAAGTGAGAAATACGGAATGGATAAATAGTGGTATAGCATCATGGATATATTGGGCATATAACCATGGTACAAAGGATTATCAGAAAGTCAAGGATTATACTGATTTGGCTGCTGATATGAAATGGCCTTATACTTTGATTGACTGGGAATGGAATGAAATGGGGAATGGAGGAAATATTCAAGATGCTGTAAAGTATGCTTTGAAAAAAGGAGTTAAACCGTTAATGTGGTATAATTCTAGTACTGCTTGGATTGGCCCCGGCCCTCTTTTCCGATTAAATAAAAAAGAAGATAGAGAAAGAGAGTATAAATGGTTGAGTGATATGGGAGTTGCAGGTATTAAAGTGGATTTTTTCTCAGGTGACAGCGTTACTACAATGAATTATTTTATTGATTTGCTTGAAGATGCGGTACAGTATAAATTAATGCTTAATTTCCATGGAGCTACCCTTCCTCGTGGATGGCAACGTACTTATCCTCATATGATGTCAGTTGAGGGTGTATATGGTGCGGAATGGTATAATAATAATTCGATGCTGACCGAGCGGGCAGCAGAACATAATGCAACTTTACCTTTTACAAGGAACGTAGTGGGACCTATGGATTATACTCCGGGAACATTTTCTGATTCGCAGTATCCACACATTACTTCCTATAGCCACGAGTTGGCATTACCAATAATTTTTGAATCAGCTTTACAACATATGCCGGACAAACCTTCTGTTTATTATGCATTGCCAGAGGAAGTCCGGAAACTTCTATCGGAATTACCAACTTCGTGGGATGATACAAAACTTTTATCTGGTTATCCTGGTGTGGAAGTGGTAATGGCACGACGCAAAAGCGATGTTTGGTATATTGCAGGTATTAATGGTACTGATGAAGCTAGAATGCTTTCTGTAAGATTGGAGGAGTTGTATAATAAGGGAGATAAAATAACTTTGTTTAGCGATGGCTCTTCTGATAAAGATATCTTTATAGAAAAAAATATTATATTATCTGAGAAAACACAGAATATGGAAATAAAATGTCTTCCTCGTGGTGGATTCGTGATGGTCTTAAATTATGATATATAAAATATAAATTTAGATGGTTTAGTTGTATGTTAGCTGATAAGGATATGATAATAAAAGATTAAATTTATAGTATTTTGTCGTGAATTTTTAATATTTACAGTCATGTTTTTAAAGTCTGAAAATGTCAGAAATATGGTTATTGAACAAAATTCATTTGTTCAATAACCATATTTTCTTTATTAAGTACTTAATTAAACCGACAAGTTGCAAATTCTTGAATTTCTTCCTAGCTTTGTATTCGTTTGTTTTTAACAGGAGTACTTGCGTGAAGAATATGAAAAACATAGGAAGGATATTATTACCAATCATTATTTTGTTATTGACTGTGCGGATAAATGCCGTTCCGGTCAAAGCATTTGATATGATAGTAAGAAGCCTTCCTAATTCGGAACAGTTGCCGACCAAAGAATTGCTTTGTATTTTCCAGGATTCGGAAGGATATATGTGGTATGGTACTGAGGGGGGAGGCTTGTGCCGTGATGATGGATATATAGTGAAAGTATTCCGTTCTGATTTCAAGAATCCGGGAGTCTTGGAAAACAACAGTGTGACGTGTATTACTGAAGACAGTGAAGGGAAAATATGGTTTGGAACGAAGCGTGGTGTCTATATTTTGTCAAAAACAGATTATGAGATAAGGGCACTTGCTGATGAAACGATAAAGAGTTGGACTATAACTACAATGACAGCGACGTCTGATGGTATGATCTGGATTTCGACTAACAGGCACTTGTTTCGATACAATGCGTTAGGGGAAAGAACTGGAAAATACATTCTTACATGGAAAGGACAGGAGAATACCGTCAATTCTATTTATGAGGATAAGAAAAAGAAAGTTTGGGTAACTCAAGCAAAAGGTGGGCTTTTTTGCTATGATAAGGTAAAGGACTCTTTTATTTCATATCCTTGGCCCTATGAAGAGTATCCCACAAGCATGACGGAAGATCATAACACCCCGTATTATTGGGTTACTACTTGGGGAAAAGGTATTGTACGTTTTGATCCCAAGGCACAGGATACAGACAAAATGTTTGGATTGCAAACAGTGGATAATGCGTCTTCTAACTCCGATACCCGAAAGCTTCATCATATCATACAAGATTCTGTTAAGGGATATTTGTGGGTGACTGCGGCAGATAACTTATATGCCTATAAAATAACGGCCGATGCATCTTTGGATAAGGTAGATCTCTCTCGTTTATTATCAGCTGACAGGAAAATCCTCACAAAGATTCTTTCCGATCAATCCGGAAACTTATGGGTGACAGGTTATTATCCTTCTTCTTTCATTATTTCTTTTCTTCCTAATGAAGTGCTTCCTTTGTCTATGGAAGGGGTAAAGCAAAATTTGGGGGTAATCGCGTCTCCTATGCAGTTTTCTCAAGAGAAAAATTATTATTGGATCAGGCAAAAGAAATTGGGACTATATGCTTATGATCCCCAGAGAGATCGTATATCTGTTGTTGAGAATGACAGGGAGCTCTCTTTTTTCTTTGAGAGGCCATCGGACAGAGAGGGACTCTATATGGTAAGGGATCATTCGGTAATTTTAATTCGGTATAAAGAGAACCGGCTTTTTGAATCCATCGTATGTGCCATACCCATTAAACAAGGTGAGCGTATCCGTGCTTTGCATGATGACCACCATGGAAATCTTTGGATAGGGACTACTTACCATTTATTTCGGTATAGCTTGGAGGAAGACCGATTGACTACAGTTTGTGATGATGTTAGTTTTATAAATGCTATCGTTTCGTCTAATGAAGGAGTTGTTTATTTTGCAACTGAAAGTAGAGGGTTGTGGAGAATTTCCGGAGAAAGCCGGTTGCAAATAAAGGATACTGGAGAAAATTATTCGGTATTGACTGTCGCTCCGGACAACAATCTTTGGGTGGGTACTAAACAGGGTAACGTGTATAGTTATTCTCCGGATACGAATGATTTTATTTCCCGGACAAAAGATTGTGGATTGACAGGGGATGCTGTTTTGGATATAAAGTCGGATGACAATGGGAATCTTTGGATTCTTACATCACAGCGGGTGATGGTCTATCATCCCGGAACACATATCTTTAATATGATGTCTTGTACTGATTCTTGGATAAATTTGGAAGATTTCCAATCATTGTATAAAGACCCTCGGGGAGAAATGAGCGTGGGTGGACGAGGTGGAATTGTGACTTTTCCTCACTATAACGAAAAAAAGAGGAGGATACCTGAGCCCGTGGTGCGTTTGACATCCATCAAAATGAATAACCTCTCTGAAATAGGAGTGGATAATCAAGAGAAAATAAGACTGTCCCCTCACGAGAGGAATGTGGAATTGTTTTTTTCAACTTTTGATCATTTGAATACAAATAAGGTAAGATATGCTTATCGTTATAAACAAAGAAACGATAAGTGGGTGACCTTGCCGGCAGGGAAAAATAGTATCGGCTTGTCTGATTTGTCAAAGGGGGAATTTGAACTGGAAGTTCGTGCTACAGATGAAAACGGACTGTGGAGTAAGAGTACATTGACGGTTATGATCCAGTGTCTGCCTGCTTGGTATGAAACAGGTTGGGCGTATTTGTTTTATGTACTTGTTGTTTTATCGGTTGTTTGGGGATTGGGCCGGATGTATATGAAATTACGGAAGCCCATTGTTGCACAGACTGTTCTGCCACTGGAACAAAATCCGGAGCAAAGGCATGAGATAGATCCATTGCCGGAAGAAGAGAAAGTAGAAGCGAATTCTATTTCAGCATCTGATGAGCAATTAATAAAGAAGGCATTGGACATGGTTGAGAAGAACCTTAGTAATCCTGAATATTCCATAGAAGATTTAAGTAGGGATATGTGCATGAGTCGTGCCACTCTTTACCGGAAGATTACATCTATCACCGGAAGTTCGCCTTCTGATTTTGTGAAGAATGTACGTCTTCGTAAAGCTGCGGAATTATTGAAAGAGGGAGGTCTTTCCATTGCTGAGATAGCTGATAAGGTTGGTTTTAATACACCTAGTTATTTCACAAAATCATTCAAGAAACTGTTTGGGGTATTGCCTACACAATATAAATAAGCTTATAACGGGCTCTGTCGTTTTATTTTGCAACATTTGTTCCATATCTTGCAACGTGTGAACGGTTTGTATCGAAGAGTGTTTTCTACTTTTACAACCTATAAAGAATATGAACCAATAATTAATTAAAAACGATTTGTTGGATATGAAATGTATTTTGTTGTTTTTATCGTTAGTCTGCTCGTTGAGTGTGAGCGCACAGTATTGTTCAGAAGTATGGTCTCCCGACAATGGGGACGGTACCTATACCAATCCTGTGATAAATGCTGATTATAGTGATCCCGATGTGGTAGCTGTAGGCGATGATTATTATCTTACAGCCAGTTCTTTTAACTGTATGCCCGGGCTACCTATTTTACACAGTAAAGACCTTGTTAATTGGGAGATAATAGGTCACGCCTTGCGTAGCCAGTTTCCTGATTCTGTGCGCACACAACATGGTATGGGTGTATATGCTCCGAGTATAAGATATCATTCAGGCGAATTCTATATCTATTGGGGAGATCCCGATCGGGGTATTTTTATGGTGAAAACCAAAGATCCTGCAGGTGAATGGGAAAAACCGGTGATGGTGGTTGAAGGTCTCGGGTATATCGATACGACTCCGTTGTGGGATGAGGATGGTCGTTGTTATCTTGTCAATGGATGGGCTAACAGTCGTATAGGTTTTAATGGTGTGCTTACTGTACGTGAATTGTCTGCTGATGGTACACGCGCCATAGGTGAGCCATGTATTGTATTCGATGGTGATGCTACAGGCAATGTTACTACCGAAGGGCCTAAGTTTTATAAGCGTGACGGCTGGTATTGGATTCTTTGTCCTGCCGGTGGTGTAGCTGGAGGCTGGCAGTTGGCTATGCGCAGTAAATCGCCTTATGGTCCATATGAATGGAAACGTGTATTGGAACGCGGAAAAACCACGATGAATGGACCTCATCAAGGTGGATGGATACATACAAAATATGGTGAAGACTGGTTTATACATTTTCAGGATAAAGGTCCTTATGGCCGCGTGTGTCATTTACAACCTGTCGATTGGAGTAGTGGATGGCCTGTTATGGGGAATGCTGGTGAGCCTTACTGGAAATTCCGTAAGCCGAAATCAGATAGTAAGACTATAGTTAATCCTGTGGAGACTGATGAGTTTGATTCATCAAAACTTGGTATGCAGTGGCAATGGCAAAATGATTATAAAGAAAGTTACGGGCAAGCTACAAGTATGGGGTTTTTCCGCCTGTTTACGTATGCATTACCTGAGCTTGGAGATGTCAGTAATCTGTGGTATGTACCGAATATGCTATTACAGAAAACACCGGCTGATGAATTTACAGCTACCACAAAGCTGAGTTTTTGTTCGCGTAATTCAGACCAGTATGTTGGTCTTGTCTGTATGTCGGCCGAATATTCGTCTGTGGGTCTGCAACGTACCGAGGACGGTTACGAGTTACAGATACGCCATAATCCGAATGCCATGCGTACTCACTTGACTGATGAGGTGTTAACTGTGGATACCTTGAAACCCACACAAAAAGGAACTCCACGTAAGGGACGTCCTGCGGAGATGCATATAAAGGATGTGTACCTACGCATGAGTATAAAAGACAGCAAGGTGAACTATGCCTACAGCATTGATGGAAAGAAATGGAAGAAGGCTGGTGGCGAGTATGCTATGGGCAAAGGACGTTGGATAGGTTCAAAAATAGGATTTTTTGCCGTTGATCCAAATAAGACCGGTCGCAAAGGATTTATTGATATCGACTGGTTCAGGATTTCCCGATAGCTACTCTGTAGTCGTATCTTGCAACATTTGTTCCACATCTTGAAACGTGGGAGCGGTTTGTATCAAGGTGGATTTTCTACATTTGCTGTTGATAAATCAATGAATAATACCATGAACAGACAGAATTTACTTATTTTATTATGTATGCTTTTGCTTTTTCCCGTATCCGGACAGAGCAATAACCGTGAGAAATATAATTTTAACCCTGGATGGTTGCTTTATATCGGAGATACGCCGGGGGCGGAAAGAACGGATTTTTCCGATGAAAACTGGAAAAAAATTACTTTGCCCCGGGCTTTTAATGAAGATGAGGCATTTAAAGTACATATATGGGGAATGACGGATACTATAGCCTGGTATAGAAAACATTTCAGGCTCCCTAAGACTGCAAAAGGGAAGAAGGTCTTTATTGAGTTTGAGGGAGTACGGCAGGCGGCGGATTTCTATTTGAACGGCAAGCATATAGGATTGCATGAAAATGGGGTGATGGCGGTAGGCTTTGATCTGACTCCGTTTCTGAATTTTGGTGGAGAGAATGTGATTGCTCTCCGAACAGACAATGACTGGAGGTATAAGGAGCGTTCGACTGGAAGTTTGTTCCAGTGGAATGATAGAAATTTCAATGCCAATTATGGAGGAGTACCTAAAAATGTATGGTTGCACATTACTGATAAATTATACCAGACCTTGCCTCTATACAGTAATTTACAGACTACAGGGACTTACATCTATGCATCCGATATTAAGGTAAAGACCCGTGAGGCGGTTGTTCATGCAGAGTCACAGGTGCGGAATGAGTATGGCAAGTCCGTTCATGTGGATTATGAGGTGAGCATTTATGATTATGATGGAAAAAGGGTCAGTACATTCCGGGGACAACCGACGACAATGCAGTCCGGAGAAACAGTTGTATTGAAAGCTTCTGCACCGTTAAAAGATCTTCATTTTTGGAGTTGGGGCTATGGCTATTTATATGATGTGAAGACTACCCTGTTGGTGAATGGCCGTCCAGTGGATGAAGTTGTTACCAGGACAGGTTTCCGCAAGACTCGTTTTGGAGAAGGAAAAGTGTGGCTCAATGACCGTGTGTTGCAGTTGAAGGGATATGCGCAACGGTCCAGTAATGAATGGCCGGGAGTAGGAATGTCTGTACCGCCTTGGATGAGTGACTACTCTAACGGATTAATGATTGAGCATAATGCCAATCTTTTTCGGTGGATGCATGTCACTCCCTGGAAACAGGATGTGGAATCTTGTGACCGTGTGGGGGTGATACAGATGTTGCCTGCAGGAGATGCGGAAAAAGATGTGACCGGCAGACGTTGGGAACAACGGAAAGAGTTGATGAGGGATGTCATTATTTATATGCGTAATAATCCAAGTATTTTATTTTATGAATCGGGAAATGAATCAATCAGCCGTGAGCACATGGTTGAGATGATTGCCATACGGGATCAGTATGATCCGTACGGAGGAAGGGCGATAGGTTCCCGGGAGATGCTGGATATTCGTGAGGCTGAATATGGTGGTGAAATGCTTTATGTGAATAAAAGTGAACATCATCCTATGATTCAGACTGAATATTGTCGTGATGAGGGGTTGCGTAAATATTGGGACGAATATAGTTATCCGTTTCATAAACAGGGAGATGGTCCTTTGCACAAAGGACAGGATGCCGGAGCATATAATCAGAATCAGGACAGGCTGGCTGTGGAGTTTGTCCGACGTTGGTATGATTTGTGGCGTGAGCGTCCCGGAACAGGCCGGCGTGTCAATTCAGGAGGTGCGAAGATTGTGTTTTCCGATACGCAGACTTATGGACGTGGTGCCGAGAATTATCGCCGGAGCGGTGTGGTGGATCCGTTGAGAATCCCTAAGGATGGCTTCTTTGCACACAAGGTAATGTGGGACGGATGGGTGGATGTGGAAAACTATCATACTCATATTATTGGTCATTGGAATTATACTCCGGATGTGAGAAAACCTGTTTATGTGGTTTCATCGGGAGATGCAGTGGAACTGTTTGTAAATGGAAAATCCAAAGGTTTCGGCAGACAGGATTATCGGTTCTTGTTTACTTTTGATTCTGTGCAATGGGAGAAAGGGACGATTGAAGCCATATCTTACGATGAACAGCATAAAGAATTGAGCCGTCATTCTCTTCAAACCGTTGGAGAGCCTGAACGGTTAAAACTGACCTTGATGCATAGTCCGCAAGGCGTCTTTGCCGACGGCGCTGATATAGCTATGGTGCAGGTGGAAGTGGTGGATGGCAATGGAGAACGATGCCCGTTAGCTAATCATAAGATAAAGTTTGATTTACAAGGCCCGGCTGAATGGAGAGGAGGAATAGCACAGGCGGCAGATAATTATGTGTTGGCAAAAGAACTTCCTGTGGAATGTGGTATAACACGAGTGATGATCCGCTCGACAACGCAACCGGGAAATGTGGTGCTGAAGGTGGCTGCGGAAGGGTTGGCTTCAGAAGAAATAGCTTTCAGTACGCAGCCGGTAGAAGTTAAAAATGGCTTAAGTACCTTTTTCCCTTCCGTTGGGTTGCCTAGCCGCTTTGACCGTGGTGAAACTCCGTCCTCGCCCTCTTATAAAGAGACCAAAGTTGATGTCAGAGTGGCTGATGTTACAGCCGGAACAAATCAAAGGGATGCAGGGAAAAGTTTTGATGACAACGAATTGAGCGAGTGGAAAAATGATGGCAGGTTGAACACCGCCTGGATTACATATAAATTGGAAAGGCGTGCGGAAATAGATGATATCTGTATCAAACTGACCGGATGGAGGCAGCGTTCTTATCCGCTTGAAGTATATGCCGGAGAACACTTGATTTGGAGCGGGAACACGGAGAAAAGTTTGGGATATGTTCATTTGATGATTGACCGTCCGGTACGTTCTGATGAGATAACCATCCGTTTGAAGGGGGCTACTCAGGATTCCGATGCATTCGGCCAAATCATAGAAGTTGTGGAACCCAAGGCCGGAGAGCTTGATCTTTTCAAAGCTGAAGGAGGCAAGAAGGTACACAATGAACTCCGGATAGTTGAGGTGGAATTTTTAGAAACTTTGAATCAGTAATTTCAGAAATTAAGAAAATACGTCTATATTTACATCAATTATAAAATATCTTTTTATGAAAAATATATTCATAGGGTTGATAGCTGTTTGGGGGCTTTTTCTCGTTTCATGTGAAACAAGGGAGCCCATGGCTGAAGTAATAGAAAGAGGGCTGGAGGTTTCCAAACGGCAAGCTGTCTTTTTAGCGAAGGAAGTGGAAAATCAGAAAGGAAGGCTTCCACGGACTTATGAGGGTGGTGAACTGAAAACATCCGATTACCGGGCATGGATTTCCGGCTTTTTCCCGGGAGTGTTATGGTATTTGTATGAGAATACGCCTACGGATGAACTGAAAAGATATGCGGAACTATATACAGAACGGGTGGAGTCTGCCAAGGATATGACCACCACCCATGATTTAGGATTTATGTTATATTGTAGCTTCGGAAACGGATATCGGTTGGCAAAGAATCCTCATTATTTAGAGGTGATGACTGTAGGAGCGGAATCCTTGGCAACTCGTTATGATGAGCGGGTAAAAGCTATCAAATCGTGGAATTCAAATGAAAAATGGCAGTTTCCCGTCATTATTGATAATATGATGAATCTGGAATTTTTGTTTTTTCTTGCTAAGACAACGGGGGAAAAACGTTTGATGAATATGGCTGACAGTCATGCACAGACCACTCTTCGACATCATTTTAGAGATGATTATAGTTGTTATCATGTAGTTTCTTATGATACGCTTTCCGGACAACCACATTTTAAAGGTACTCATCAGGGGTACGCCGACAATTCGGCATGGGCCAGAGGACAGGCATGGGCGCTGTATGGCTATACCATGATGTACAGGGAGACCGGAAAGACCGAATATTTGGAACAGGCGCGGAAAGTAGCTTCTTATATTAAGAATCATCCCAATTTGCCGGACGATAAAATACCTTATTGGGATTTTGACGCACCGGATATTCCTGCTGCTCCCCGGGATGCATCCGCCGCTGCTGTTATGGCATCGGGACTTATTGAACTGAGTCAGCTGGATAAAAGTAAGGAAGGAGCGGATTGGCTGGAGCTGGCAGAAATGCAGATTCGTTCTTTGTCCTCTCCGGAGTACCTTGCCGAACCGGAAACCAACGGAGGTTTTATCTTGAAGCATAGTGTGGGAAATTATAATAAGAATTCGGAAGTAGATGTTCCCCTGTCTTATGCAGATTATTATTATGTCGAGGCTTTGTTACGCTTAAAAAAACTACAGAATGAGAACTAGGAATTGTTTGTTGATTGCTTTTTGTTTTATTTTTTTGTGTGGAAAACTGTATGCTCAGCCCACAGGTAGTGAGGACCGTATGTACTGGGTGCAGACTTTAACAAGGATTGCTGATCCTGTGTTGGTCAATCTCAGTCAGGGCACGTTGAAAAAGAATATGCCGTTTGAGTCACTGTCTGATGAACCTTTACGTAGAAGTGTTTCCTATCTGGAAGCGGTAGGAAGAACCGTTTGCGGTATTGCTCCTTGGCTGGAACTGGGACCTGATGATACTCAGGAAGGAAAGTTAAGAGAAAGGTATATTCAACTGGTGGTTAAAGGACTGAAACAGGCTGTCGATCCGCAATCAGCTGATTATTTGATGTTTGATAACCGTCATTCCCAGCCCTTGGTAGATGCGGCTTTTCTTGTACAAGGTTTGTTGAGAGCTCCCAGACAACTTTGGGGAAATCTGGATGTGGATATTCAAAAAAAACTGGTGTATGAGTTGAAAAGAACGCGTGGCATAAAGCCTAATGAGAGTAATTGGTTGCTTTTCGCTTCGATGGTAGAAGCGGCCTTGTTGGAATTTACGGGGGAATATGATAGTCAGAGATTATATTATGGTGTAAACCGTTTCATTGATGAATGGTATAAAGGAGATGCCTGGTATGGAGATGGGGCAGAATTGCATCTGGATTATTATAACAGTTTGGTCATCCATCCGATGTTGACGGATGTATTGTATGTCATGAAAAAGCATGGATTGGAGCGTGCTGAGTTCTTGGAACGCCAATTGGTTCGTCAACAACGAATGGCTGCCCAGCTTGAACGGATGATCTCTCCGGAAGCCACTTATCCTGTAGTGGGCCGTTCTATCGTGTATCGTTTTGGCGCTTTTCATGCGCTTTCTCAAATTGCTTTGTTGGACAAGATTCCTCAGCCTCTTTCCAAAGGACAGATCCGTTCTGCTCTGACAGCTGTTATGCAGAGGCAGATATCTATGCCCGGTACTTTTGATGAAAACGGGTGGCTGAGAATTGGTTTTTCAGGCAGTCAGATAAATATGTCCGAACCTTATATAAATACAGGCAGTCTGTATATGTGTACAGCGGTCTTTTTGCCATTGGGACTTCCGGCAAATCATCCTTTCTGGACTGAGCCTTATAGTGAATGGACTAACCTGAAGGCATGGAAAGGTGTTGATGTAGGGGCGGATAAGGCTTTGAGAAAAGGTTAGGTGTTTATGAAAAGAAAAGTAACTTAACTTATTTACCCGGGTAAGTCAACTTAAATGCCGAAGTAACTTAACTTACTTGGTCTATGAAGATAGCTTACTTTTCATTGGCCAGTTTGTCTGATTTTAAAGAGCATGGAGATTTTTCCATATTAAAGGAAAAATCTCCATGCTTTATGTTTGTATGTCAATAGAATAGCTATTGTGTAATATGGAATCCCCCTCTACTTTTGCATGGAATAAATTATAAAACTTTAATTGATTGGCAATGGAAAACAACAAGATGTTCAAAAGTCTTTATGATCGTATTTTATCTGTGAAATTCCTAAATACAGTTTTAATAGGTTGTGCTGTAATGGGAGGGGCTTGTTCTCTTTCGCATCCGATAACCGATATGACCACCAAAGAAAAGGCTTGGGAGGAGTTTTCTCATCCTGTAGATTCCACCCGTACTAAAGTTTGGTGGTTTCATGGAGAGACAGAAACAACTCGTGAAGGTATAACCGCAGATTTGGAAGCTTACAAGCGTGCCGGAATTGGAGGGGTGGTATATTACGACCAGGTTCATGGAAAGGCGGAGAATGCGTTGCCTGCATTATCTCCGGCATGGTGGGATATGTTGCGCTTTGCAGCATCTGAAGCCAAACGTATCGGACTTTCCTTTGAAGTGAATCTTTCTAATGGTTTTGTAGCAGGAGGTCCTTGGATTACTAAAAGGTTGGGGATGCAACGTCTCATAGCCAGTGATACTCTTGTCAGCGGTGACCAACATTTCTCTGCTATACTTTCCAAGCCCGGAAAAGATGAATGTTGGGATGTGGCGGTACTAGCTTTTCCTGCTACCCGACAGAATTGGGAAACAAGTTACCACCGCCGTCCTCGTATAACGACAACCCCTTCTCATATTTTGGGTAAATCATTATTTCAGCCAGATGGTACACTCGTTACAATTCCTGCACGTGCTGCCGGAGAATCTGTTTTGGTGAATCTTGATTTTGGTGAGGATTTTACCGCTCGCAGCATCAGCTATCAGGTTCGTCCACGTGGGGCAAAATCTTCTACAGGGGCTATGAATCCTCCCGGGCATCCGGCTGAGAGTTTTTATGGCTTGGGGTACCAAAAATTACCAGATATAGGACAGTTGGAGGTTTCCAATGATGGTATTAATTATGAGAGAGTTTGTGATTTGAAACCTATTTATCAGACTCCGAGTAATCGTTGGATTCAAAAAACAATTTCATTCCCGGCAGTAAAAGCTCGTTATTTTCGTCTGAATTTTCACGATTGGTATCTTCCTAAAGATACTCGTCCGGATTTGGTGATAGGAAACTTTTCTCTCTCTTCACGTGCACGAATGGACCAATGGGAAGAACGTGCCGCACTCTATTCTGAATATATTCAGAGAAATCTAACACCACCTTATGAGGGCGAAGAGACGATAGACCCGGAAAAAATAGTAGACCTTACAGATAAAATGGATTCTGAGGGGAAGTTGGAGTGGGAGGTTCCGGCAGGAGAATGGGTGATTATGCGTTTTGCTCATGAGCCTACTGGCGGTCCGTTGAGACATGGGCGTGCCAATTTAATGGGATTGGAATGTGATAAAATGTCGGTAGAAGCGGTGACGGTTCAATGGGAAAATTATACCAAACCTATTTTGGATTCTTTAGCTGCTATCGGTTGTTTGCCTGCAGGAGTCACCATGGATAGTCATGAGGCCGGTTCGCAAAATTGGACTCCGGGGTTTGAACAGGAGTTTTTACATCGAAAAGGGTATGATATGCGTTGTTATCTGCCGGCTATGATGGGATATATCGTAGGTTCGGTGTCTCAGAGTGACGGTTTCCTATATGATATGCGCCGTACAATGGCTGATATGATTTCTGATAATTATTACGGCACGTTGCAAAAATTAAGTGATAAGGCGGGAGTGAATCTGACAGCACAGGCTGTGGGGAACGGATTGAGCCTGGTGGCGGATAATCTTCAGGCAAAAGGACGTGTTAATAAACCACAAGGTGAATTCTGGACTTCACATCCTGATGGAGGGTATGATGTGAAGGAAACTTCATCTGCCGCTCATTTTTACGGAAAGCCTATTGCTTCAGCGGAAGCTTTTACCGGCAGCCGTTATTATCACTGTTTTGCAGATCAGAAAAATTCGGCGGATTATGCTTATGCTTTTGGAGTGAATGAATTTGTGTTATGTGCGTCTGCTTATCAGCCTTGGATTGATAAATATCCGGGTAGTACGGCTGGCGGCAAGCATTATTGTCTGAATAGGAACAATACTTACTGGGAATATAGCCGCCCGTTCTGGGATTATCAGGCACGTTGTTCCGCATTGATGCGTAAAGGAGTGCCTGTTGTCGATATATGTGTGTATTTGGGACAGAATCCGCCGGTGAAATTGGTAACTTATCGCCTTCCTGAAATCCCCGAAGGTTATGATTTTGATGTTTGTACAGCTGAGGCATTAGTAGGGCGTACGATGGCTGTGGATGGTCGGTTGACCTTACCGACAGGAATTAGTTATAGTTTATTGGTGATTCAGCGTAATAATGATATGCCCTTGCATGTGTTGCGTCATATAGCTGGTTTAGTTAAAGGAGGTGTCATCGTTTGTGGGCCACGTCCGGATGGTTCCGATTCCTTGAAAGATAAAGCGGAATCGGAAGAATATCGAGCATTGGTTGATGAGTTGTGGGGAGAGTTGACTACTGTATCACAGATCCGTAAAGTCGGTAAGGGGAAAATTTATGAAAATATTCCATTGTCGGAGGTTTTGAAATATGAAAATATTCGTCCTGATATAGCAATAAAAAGTGGTAATACAGCGAAGGATAAAGTTTATTTTGTTCATCGTCGTTTATCGGATGCCGATGTGTATTTTTTGAATAATCATAGTGACAGAGCTTTTCATGATACTGTCCGGTTGCGTACGGATGCCCGACAGGCGGAATATTGGGATGCTGTGACTGGGCAACGTTATATGATACCTGTAAAAGCATCCGGAGAAAAAGGTATGTTGTTGAACTTGACTTTGGCTCCTCGTGAGTCTGGATTTATAGTGACTTCAAATAATCAGGCAACCGGTTTATTGCCGATAATAGCGGATGTACAAGAAACAATTACTCCGATTGAGGGTAGTTGGAATGTTTATTTTGATCCTCGCTGGGGTGGTCCCGGGAAAGTCGTTTTTGACGAATTGATAGATTGGACAGTGCATGCCGATACAGGTATCCGTTATTATTCAGGCACGGCGGTTTATCATAAAGAATTAAATCTGGCGATACCTGCTCAAAATGAACGGTTACTGCTTCGTTTTCCTCGCTTAGGTTCCTTAGCGCGTGTCTGGGTAAATGGAAAAGAAGTCGTTACTGTATGGTGCTCTCCTTGGGAGGCTGATATAACCTCTTATGTCCATGAGGGTAAAAATAATCTAAAAATAGAGGTGGTTAATTCATTGATGAACCGTATGATTGGGGATGCCTCACTTCCTGAATCTGAGAGGTTTACTTATGCTTATCCTCAAATAGCTACTCCGACTGATAAACTTGTGCCTTCGGGTATTATGGAGCAATTGAATTTGGTGTACCGACAGTGTCAGTAACAGGAAAATGCGTTTACATATCAATCAGGAACAAAACACTAAAATATTATACTTTATGAATTTACGTACTATTTTTATTTCATCGTTTCTGTCATTGAGCAGCCTGGGGGTGTTGGCTCAGGAACGGATTAATTTAAGCGGTACATGGCAATTTGCATTTGCCGCTAATCAAAAGGAGGCGGACCGTTTGGAAAGGTTTTATACGTCTGATTTTGCTAAAAGCAAATTTAAGTCAACTCCTGTTCCATCCAATTGGGCCTTGTTGGGATATGAAGAACCGGTTTATCGAGGATTCAAGGATAATCAAGCCGGTGAGGGATTTTATGTGAGGGAGTTTACAATTCCTCAGGATTGGAAAGACAAACGTATCTTGTTGCATTTCGGTGGTGTATGGTCATCGGCTGAAGTTTGGCTCAACGGGAACGAACTGGGGCGTCATGATTGCGGATATACTTCTTTTGCTTTTGATGTGACGAATAAGCTGAAAGTGGATGAGCCTAACAAACTGGCTGTCAGGGTAAGGCAGATCACCCGTGAGTATAAGTTTGATGTTTGTGATGACTGGACTTGGGGAGGTATTTATAGAGATGTAACTTTGGAGGCTATGCCGGCTAAACGATGGATTGATGATGTGGTGGTGCAGACAACTTTTGACCATTTGTTTCAAGATGCGAATCTGGACATACGGGTGATGATCAGTGATAAGCATAAGAATACATTGCCCGGAAATTATCCTAGTCCCGGCGAGCCTTATAAGCTATGTTTCACACTCACTGACAAAGAAGGCAAAGAGGTGGCACAAAGACAAATGGCTATACCTGCCCATGTTTCGACGGATCGGGAGATTTGTTTGAGCTTGCCGGTTGAGGCTCCGCACCAGTGGACTGCCGAAACTCCTTATTTGTATAGCCTGAAAGTGGAACTTTTAGAAAAAGAGGCAGTAACACATACACGTATGGAACGTGTTGGTTTCCGTCAGATTTCCACTGATGGAGGAGTCTTCAGAATTAATGGACAAGCAGTTAAACTTCGTGGGGTGAACAGGCATGATGAACATCCGGATGTAGGTCGTGCCACTACCCGTAAACAGTGGTTGGAGGACCTCACACTGATGAAGGCTGCCAATATCAATTATCTTCGTCTCTCACATTACACACCTGCCGAAGGGTTTATTGAACTATGTGATTCAATGGGAATGTATGTGGGTAATGAAGTGACGCTAGGGGGAGCCGGGGATTTGATGTATGATCCTTCATTCTCGGGGGCGGTTTTGCAACGTTCGTATGAAACGATTGTCCGGGATATAAACAAGCCGTCTATTATTTATTGGTCAATAGGTAACGAAGATCCTTTGACCTCTCTGCACATGGTTTCTGTAAAATTGGTCAAGGCACTTGATCCCACTCGTCCGGTACTGTTGCCTTGGCGTCCTGAAGAATGGCTTCCTAAAGAAGTGGATATTCTTGCTCCTCATTATTGGAACCCGCAGGAATATGACCGGCTTGCCGGACATTCCGGACGTCCTGTTATTTCGACTGAATACACACATGCTTATGGCAATGATGCGTTTGGAGGGTTGGAAGCACGTTGGAAGGCATTAACTAAACATCCTGCCGGAGCCGGAGCAGCTGTATGGATGTGGGCGGATCAAGGGGTTAAGACTCCTGTCCGAAAGAAAGAGAAAGATTTGAGTGAAGATGAATACTTAAGAATTAATACAGCCGGTTGGGATGGTATTGTGGATTCCTATCGTAATTTCACTCGTGACTATTGGGAGACGAAGGCCGTCTATGCTCCGGTTTACCCTGTTGTGGACAAAATTTCATTTGTACCCGGTCAGGATTCGGTACGTATTCCTATCCAGAATGATTTTGATTTTACGAATCTTAGTTCTGTAAAGATGGCTTGGTCTGTACGGGAAGATGAGAATGTATTATATTCGGGCACTGATTCCATGTATGGTTATCCTCATACAGTGTCGGACTTTAAATTGCCGGTAGAAAAACTGGTGACTGTTCGTCCGGGAAGAACTTATTATGTGTGGTTTATATTTACAGATGAAAAAGGAACAGAGATCACTCGCAGGGCTGTTGAACTTTGCCCTCAGACAGAACAACCGATATCTGTTCCTGTTTGTCGTGAACTTTTGGTTACTGAGGCGGATCAGGTTACCATTGAGGCTGGTGATGTTCGCTATGTGTTTAGTCCGAAGAATGGACAATTGGTGTCTGCGGAACTAAAGGGAAAGCAGTTGATAAAAGACTTGTATCCGGCTATCTGGCGTAAATTAAATCAAGGTGAGACTTCCGGATTTGGTAAAGAAAATCTTCGTAAGGCTGTCGATCTTACTCATTATACGTCATCGGTAACAGCATGGAAGGTGGAGAAGACGCCAACCAATGCGGTTATCCGTACTACTGTGGATTATAGGGTGGATCAGGAGAATCGTTTTACAGTGACTTATCGTTATTCAATAGGAGTGGATGGACGCTTGAACGTTTATTATCAGATTCTTACTAAAGTAGCTGTACCTTGGTTGCCTATTGTTGGTATGTCCATGCAGTCTGTATCCGGGCTTGATCAGGTACATTGGTTGGGATTGGGCCCGTATGATGCTTATCCTAATAAGCAGGCTGCTCCTATATTGGGTGTATGGGGAGGAACTGCGGGAAGTCCGGATGTGACGGGAATAAAAGCGATGCGCTGGATGGAACGTTCCGGATCTGAAGGAACCATACATGTTTCGAATTCTGGTTATATGGAGAATGACGCAATGTGCCCGGAAAGAACTTATATTTTATCAGGAGTATTCGGTCGTCCGGAGAAAGGACGCCGTGCTGAAGAATCGGTTCCTCAACTTCGTACAGATACAGGAAAGCCGTTTGTTGGCGAGTTCAGTATTATGTTGAAGGCAGTTCGCTAGATTGTTTTTTGAATGGGTGGAAGATTTTCCATGAATGAAGCCAAAAGTCCATAAATTATCACTGTATATAGGTAATGCAGTATTGTAGGAAAAGAAGTGACTTTATACGTTTGTACATGGCAAAGATATCTGAAGCCGGTAAAATAAAAGCATGCTAAATGATATTGATTACAAAACTTTAATTCGTTAATAATGAAAAACAACAGGAAACAAAGAGGCGCTTATAATGAAGTGTCTTTTAGAATGGTATTTTTATTAGTCTTTTTAATGACTACTGTTACCGGATTTGCACAAAATAAGACGGTATCGGGTATTGTAGTGGACAAGGCAGGTGAGGCTGTAATTGGTGCCAGTGTATTGGTTAAAGGGACCTCAAATGGTACTATTACTGATTTTGATGGAAAGTTTACTCTCTCTAATGTTCCCGAAAAAGGGATTATTACTATAACCTATATTGGATATGAGGGACAAGATATTTCGATAGCTGGAAAAAATACATTGAAAGTAATTCTGGCTGAAGATACTGAAACATTGGACGAAGTAGTGGTTGTGGGGTATGGTACACAGAAAAAAACTGATTTGACAGGTTCTGTCATGTCAGTGAAATCGGAGGATATTACTTCTGTAACAGCGAATAATCCCGTTCAAGCCTTACAGGGAAGGGTGACTGGCGTTTCGGTTGTAACGGATAGCCGTCCCGGCAAGTCACCTACCTTGCGGATTCGTGGTAATGGTTCTATCAGTGCAGGAAATGATCCCTTGTATGTAGTTGACGGATTTCCTTTGATGAATGGTTCATTAAATGAAATTAATGCTAATGATATTGCTTCAATGGAGGTGCTGAAAGATGCTTCTGCTACTGCTATTTATGGTTCCCGTGGTTCAAATGGTGTTATTATGATTACAACCAAAACAGGTGCCAAAGATTCTAAATCACTTACACTTAATGCTAATTATGGTTTTCAGATGCCGGGCAGATTGGTGGAAACAATGAATCATGAACAGTTTGTGGACTTTATTAATTCTGCTTATATGAATTCTAAAGGGATTACGATATATAATGATGAGAATCCTGCTCCTAATATACATACAGATTGGCAGAGGGAAACCATCAAGAGTAGTAGTCCTGTGCAAGACTATAGTATTTCTTTAAATGGTACTTCGGGTGATACACAGTATATGATGTCGGGTGGAGTTTATCTTCAAGATGGTTTGTTGTCTAATTATGATTATAATAAATATACTTTTCGTACTAATTTGCAGCATAAGTTTAATAACTTTATAAAGTTGGGAACACATATGCAGTATACTTATTCTGAAGGAGGGCTTGCAACAACTACTAATTATGATGGGGCATTGACCGAATTATGGCGTTATGGTTGGCCTACATTGCCTGTCTATCGGGAGGATGGAAGCTATGCAATACCTAATGATAATCCAGCCATATCCAGTTATTTTGATAGTGGTATTAAATGGAATGCAGTTAATTATTACAATGAGGTGAAAAGAGAATCTAGTGTAAGTCGTTTGTTTGGTGATATTTATGCTGAATTTCAGTTGGCTAAAGGGTTGACATTCAAAACAAATTTTGGACTTGATATAGCTAATACCAGAGATTATAATTATATAACTTCGGATTATACTTTATCCACAGGAACTGGCCAGGGTGGAAACGGATATTCTAAGAAGATAAGTAGAATAACTGAAAATATCCTTACCTATACCAATACATGGGGGAAGCACCGTCTTACAGCAACAGGGGTGTATTCATGGCAAAATTATATTTATGAGGATCTTTCTATCGATGGAAAGGGATTTGCTAACGATGAAACCGGGGCATGGGATATATCTCAAGCGAGTAGAGAAACAGTAGATTATGGTAGTGATAAATATCAAAATTCATTAGTTTCATGGACTGGTCGTGTATCTTATGCTTATAATGACAGATATCTCTTGACGGCAACTGCTAGATATGATGGCTCTTCCCGTTTTGGAGCAAATAACAAGTGGGGATTTTTCCCATCTGTTGGTTTGGCTTGGCGTGCAAGTCAAGAGGCATTTTTAATTGATAATAAATATATTACTAACTTAAAATTACGTGCCAGTTTCGGTGTAACAGGTAATCAGGAGATAGGTAATTATAAGTCATTGGCGCAATTGAATGCAGATAATTACATTTATAATGATGGAGAACTTCAAGGATATTATGAAAGTATAGGTAATCCAGACTTGAAGTGGGAGCGTGCCAATCAATTTGATATTGGTATTGATTTATCCTTATGGAATCGTTTGCACATTACTGCCGATTATTACTATCGTAAGACTTCCGATTTGCTTTATCAAGTTCCCATTCCTTCCACTTCAGGATTTTCTTCTATGCTGAGTAATGTTGGTTCCGTATTGAATAAAGGATATGAACTTTCAATTACAGGGAATATTGTTAATACAAATGATTTTAAGATAGATGCTACTATCAATCTTAGTCGTAATATTAATAAAGTGAAGGAACTTTATAATAATGTGGAATCTATTACACTTAGTTCCGGATTAGGGCTTAGCCGCTATTTAAAAGTTGGAGAATCTCTTAATTCCCGTTATGCTCTTCTTTCTGATGGCATTATTCGTACAGAGGAACAATTGAAAAAATATCGGAAAATTGAAGGTACGGCCAAATTGGGAGATGAAATGTATAAGGACTTGGATGGTGATAATCAGATAACTGCGAAAGACCAAGTAAACATAGGCACTACAGATCCTAAACTTATTTATGGTATAGGTTTGAATGTACAATACAAGAAGTTTAGTTTGAATATATTAGGAAATGGTGCCCATGATTTTGTCGGTGGTACGTCTTATTTGCAAATAGCAGAGAACCAGATAAATTCTAGCGTGATTTGTATGCCTTCGTTATATGCTTATGAGCGAATGTGGAGTGAATCTAATCCGTCAGGAACCTATCCTGCACCGGGAGCTTCCAATGTTCATGAAAGTGATCGTATAAATTCCGGATGGAACTATTTCGTGGTAAAAAGTATAGCCTTAAGTTATGATTTTGGTAAGAATCCTATTAAAGGGATTAAAGGTATCAAAAGTTTGAGTGCAACAGTGAATTTTCAGAACTTCATCACTTTCTCTAATCAGCGCGGCTATAATCCGGAAAATGGTGATATTAAATATCCATGGGTGAAAATTGTGAATATTGGAGTTAATGCGAAATTTTAATTAATAAATAATAAATGAATATGAAATCAATATATTTACGCAAAAAAATGTTGGTTGCGTGTAGGCGGCCTGTTGTTGCAACTCTGCTTGTGATTGTTGCTCTGTTTTCTAGCTGTACGGGTTTGACTGAGTCACCTTATACTTTTGTTGATCCAGGTAATTATTATAAGTCGGAAGAAGAATTGGAAAGTGCCTTGAACTCAGTTTATGCTGATTTTCGTAATTTTGCTAGTAATTATAAAACTTTGATGATTTTGGAACTTGTGACGGAACATGCCATGCCGGCTCATGCTTCTAAGGATGGAGTTATATCATTCAATTGTTGGCAAGGGGTAAATCAAGCTACTACCTACAACATTCAGATATGGGATAGTGGATATGAGATGATTAACCGATGTAATGTGGTTCTTGGGCGTGGTGATGGAGTGAACATGTCCGATGAAAAAAGAAATCAAATCTATGGACAGGCTCGTTTCTTTCGTGCATATACTATGTTTGTTTTGCTTCGTCTTTATGGGGGACTTGCTATACCAGAATCTTATACTGTCGGATTGGATGGTCTTGAAATTCCTCGGAAGACAGTAGATGAGACTTATGATTTTATTATTCAAGACCTGGAATATTGCATTGCAAATTTACCGACGCGTTCACAGTGGGGAAGCGGTTCTTATTATAAGGCAAGTAAAGGGGCTGCCCAGGCGTTGTTGGGTGATGTCTATTTGACTAGAGGTTGCATGGATAATAATAATACGGTTTATTTTCAAGAAGCTAAAAAACAATTGGGGGATGTGATTAATTCTGGTGAATATGAACTATTACCTGATTATAAATCTTTGTGGTATTGGTTTGTGGAGGAGGCTTCTAAAAATACGAAAGAGTCTTTGTTGGAGGTCCAATTCGGACCTACTCAAGTGAGTTCGTTGCATTGTAATTTTGGAATAAATGTTACAGATGAAAGTTTAGGAGGTAAAATGTATCATCGTTCGGCAATTTCACATAAGGATTATCTTTCTTATCAAGACGATGATGTGCGTAAGCAATGTTTTCTAACAGAATATACCATAACTGGTACAGATACCCGTCGTTATTTTGAACCTGAATATAAAGGCTTTTCAGGTAAAGGCGAAGGTAAATGGCCATCATCTGCTCCAGGAAATATGAAATTTTATGATCGGACTAAGTCTTGCTATGAAACAGGAGGTTCGAAAGCAAATTTAATTGCAATCCGTTATTCAGATATACTATTGAATTATGCTGAAGTGGAAAATTATCTGAATGGTCCTACGTCTGATGCGTATGAGAAGTTAAATAAAGTACATCAGCGTTCCTTATCGATTCCTGTAACACCGGGACTCTCAAAAGAGGAGTTTGATGATGCAATCTATCAGGAACGTACATGGGAGTTGGTTGGTGAAGGTTATTTATATTTTGACGAATTACGTACAGATCGTTTGGGAAAAAACGTTTATGAATATAAAACCTATATGTATGAGAATGGGTATTTTAATTGCCAAAAATTACAGTTCGTGCCCCAAAAAACATTTTTATGGAAGATTCCTCAAACGTCTTTGGATTCTAATCCTGCATTAGAGCAAAATCCGGATAACATATCGGATCCAAGATATCCGCTTAAATAGATTTTTAAGGTATTAAGTTAAACTAAGGTGAGCAATGTATGTGATAACGATTGTCTGTGATAGATAGTCGTTGTCTTTTTAAAGAGTAATATTGTTGTGGTGAACTATAATATTTAATTTTTTTCTATTCTAATGGTTTCTTAGAGCATTGTTGTGAATTAATTTGTGAAAATAAATAAAAATAGAAACAATGAATAAAAGACAAACTATAAAAGTGTTAAGGAGGATTGTAATGGGTAGTATCCTTACACTAGGATATTCTGCATGTTCTCCATTTCGTCCGGATGTAGCAGACTCGGCAACCATCAAAGAAGCGTGGGATGAATTTTCCAATCCGGCAGATTCTGCACGTACTAAGGTTTGGTGGTTTCATGGTGAGACAGAAACGACTCGTGAAGGAATTACTGCAGATTTGGAGGCATATAAGCGTGCCGGTGTAGGAGGAGTGGTTTATTACGATCAGGTGCATGGAAAAGGAGAGCATGCACTACCCGCTTTTTCTGTTGAATGGTGGGAAATGTTGAAGTTTGCAGCATCTGAGGCAAAGCGTGTCGGACTTTCTTTTGAAATAAATCTTTCGAATGGATATGTGGCGGGAGGACCTTGGATTACAAAAGCTTTAAGTATGCAACGTCTGACAGCAAGTGATACTATTATTAGAGGAAAACAACAGTTTGCTGCGGTATTACCAGCACCGGGTGATGATGAGTTTTGGGATATTGCAGTATTGGCGTTTCCTGTTCCTCAAAATCAATGGATGACAAATAATAGTCAGCGTCCAAAGGTAACATGTAATTTGCCGGGAGTTTCCGCTGAAGATTTCTTTTGTAAAAAAAGCAGATTGACGACTATACCTCCCCAGCAACCTGGCAAGTCTGTTTATATAAATCTGGATTTTGAAACTTCTTTCACAGCTCGTTCTATTACTTATCGGGTAAGCAAGCGGAGTAAGGCATCTACCGGTGCCATGAATGTTCCGGGAGCTCCTGCTGATGAATTTTATGGATCGAGTTATGTAAAACAGCCACCTTTGGGGCAGTTGGAGGTTTCGGATGACGGCATAAATTATAGTAAGGTGTGCGATTTAAAACCCATTTATCAAGCTGCTGCTTCTCGATGGGATCAGAAAACAGTTTCTTTTCCGGCAGTGACCGGACGGTACTTTCGTTTGAATTTACATGATTGGTGTCTTGCCGGAGATCAACGTCCTGAAATGGCTTTGGGCAATGTCACATTATCGTCTCGTGCCCGTATAGACCAGTGGGAAGAGCGTGCGGGCTTTTATTCCGAATATATTTTGAAAAACCTGACTCCGGCTTATACGGATGAGGAGATTATTGATCTGAAAACTATTGTTGACTTAACTTCAAAGATGGGAACGGACGGAAGATTGGAATGGGATGTTCCTGAAGGTGATTGGGTGATTATGCGCTTTGCACATGAGTCAACAGGTGGGCCGTCTAAGCATGGCCGTGCGAACTTGAAAGGTTTGGAGTGTGATAAGATGTCTGTAGAAGCAGTGACTACACAATGGAATAATTATGCTGCGAGGATGATTGATACGCTTTCCGCTATCAATGTGAAGCCTGATGGAGTAATTATGGATAGTCATGAAGCGGGGGCTCAGAATTGGACTCCGGGATTTGAACAAGAATTCCTGCGTCGTAAGGGGTATGATCTTTTTTCATATCTACCTGCCATGATGGGATATATTGTGGGCTCGGTTACTGAGACTGATGCTTTCCTTTATGACTTGCGTCGTACTGTTGCTGATGTTATTTCTGATAATTATTTTGGAACTCTCCAGACCTTATGTAATAAGGCTGGTGTGGATTTTACAGCACAGGCAACTGGTAACGGGCTAAGTCTTGTGGCTGATAATCTGCAAGCGAAAGGACGTGTTCAGAAACCGCAAGGAGAATTTTGGGCAAAGCATATACATGGCAGTTATGATATAAAGGAAGCTTCTTCGGCAGCGCATATTTATGGAAAACGTATTGCTTCGGCTGAGGCATATACTGATGCTAAGTTCAGCCAATCTTTGGCAGAATTAAAGAATCTTGCTGATTTTGCTTATGCGGCTCAGGTTAATGAATTTGTTGTGTGTGCTTCTGCTTATCAGCCTTGGTTGGATAAATATCCCGGCAGTACAGGAGGAGGACGTCACTATTGTCTGAATCGGAATAATACTTATTGGGAGTATAGCCGTCCTTTTTGGGATTATCAGGCGCGTTGTGCCGGATTGATGCGGAAAGGAATGCCTGTGGTGGATCTTTGTATTTATGTAGGACAAAATCCACCGGTGAAACTGCTGACTTATCGCCTTCCCGAAATACCGGAAGGTTATGATTGGGATGTGTGCACATCAGAAGCTTTGACAACTCGTATGTCTACTCATGGAAGCAAGATTGCATTACCTGATGGCATGTGCTATAAAATGTTGGTTGTGCAGCGTAATAATGATATGCCTTTACACGTATTGCGTCATATTGCCCAGTTGATTGAACAAGGAGGAGTGGTTTATGCTCCCCGTCCCGATAGCTCTGCTTCTCTTAAAGATAAGGTGGATTCTGTTGAGTATAAAAAGATTGTTGATCAATTGTGGGGGAAGGAAGACGTTGTTTCGGGTAAACGGTCTGTAGGAAAAGGAACGCTGTATTGGGGGATGTCATTGGCGGAGGCTTTGCGTCAAGCAGGTATTCGTCCGGATATGGGTATTGTAAGCGGGAATACTCCGACAGATAAGGTCTATTTTGCTCATAGGCGTTTGGCGGATGCTGATGTTTATTTTGTTGATAATCATAGTCAGCGATCATTTAAAGATGAGGTGGTTCTGCGTACCTCTTTATCGAATGCTTCTTATTGGGATCCTGTAACTGGTAAACGATATAGGTTACAGGCTCGTTTGGTAGCGGAAGGATTACATGTTAACATTACATTGCTTCCCGGTGAATCGGGTTTCATTGTGGTTTCTGATGACAGTCAAGAAGAACTAATGTTGAAACCAACCCGTGAGAACGAGCGGTTGGAAGCTATAAAGGGAGATTGGCAGGTTTATTTTGATCCACGATGGGGAGGACCTGGAGAAGTGGTCTTCCCAGTGTTAACGGATTGGACGAAACATGCCGATTCAGGTATTCGCTATTATTCGGGTACAGCCGTTTATCGTAAAAAAATCAATTTAGGAAAGGCTGCGGCAAATGAAGAAATAATTCTTCGTTTTGACAGCTTGAATTCTATAGGACGGGTTTGGTTGAATGGACAAGAAGTTTCAACTGTTTGGTGTACTCCGTGGGAGGCAAATCTGACTCCTTTCGTGAAAAATGGTGAGAATAAGTTGGAAATAGAAGTCGTAAACTCGTTGATGAACAGAATGATTGGTGACGCTTCGTTGCCTGAATCCAAACGACTGACTTATTCCTATCCCGAAATAGCCAAATCGACAGACGGATTGGTTCCTTCTGGAATTACAGGTGAAGTGTGGTTGGTACGTCGCTTTTTACAATGTATTAATTAAATAATTAAGTTTATGTCATTAACAAGTATTATTTGTGGCATAGCGTTGCTGACAATAGGTGAAGTTGGGCCTCAGAATATGCCCGATACTATAGAACCTGTTGAATCACCGTTTGTTATGCCTTTGTTTGAAAGGCCTGTTTTTCCCGAATCTACCATATTGGTAAGGATGGAACAGGAAGGTATGTCCACTAAACCGATTCAGGAGGCTATTGATAGTATGAGTTGCCGAGGTGGTGGAACGGTGGTAGTTCCTCCCGGTGTATGGCGGACAGGACGCCTTATCTTGAAGAGTAATGTAAATTTGCATCTTTCGGAAGGAGCGGAATTACGTTTCAGTGGTAATATAATAGATTATCTTCCGGCTGTTTTTACACGGGATGAGGGGGTGGAGCTTTACTCTCTTGGAGCTTGTTTGTATGCTGATGGACAGGAGAATATTGCATTGACTGGAAAGGGAAAAGTAGTTGGACCACCTACCAGTTGCGAGATATACAAGTGTAATGAAAGTATGTCTAGTGACAAGGTGATAAGAAAACCGCTTGCCGACCGTATTTATGATGGAAAGAATGGTGAAGGAGTCTTTTTGCCTAAGACATTTGCCCCTATCAATTGTAAGAATGTCTTTGTAGAAGGTGTTACATTTGAACGGGGACTGTATTGGAATATTGTACCACAATATTGTGAACATATTTTGATTCGGGGGATTACAGTGAACAGTTTCGGACATGGACGTACGGATGGTATTGATATTGATTCAAGTAATGATGTACTGATAGAATACTGTTCGCTCGATTGTCAGGACGATTGTTACACCATGAAGTCCGGGCGGGGTAAGGATGGATTGAAAGTGAATCGCCCCACTAGTAATGTCGTTATACGTAAAAGTATAGCACTGAGGGGAGCAGGCGGTATTGTGTGTGGTACTGAGATTGCCGGTGGAGTGAGAAATGTATATATGTACGATTGTGTTTTTGAGGGAACAGACCAGGCTTTCCGTTTTAAAACTCGTCGTCCACGAGGAGGTTTTGTGGAGAATATATATGTGGAACGGGTGCGGGCTAATGTGAAAAGACAGGCTTTGTATTGCGATATGCTTGGTTCTGCCCGCTGGGTAGGTGAGTTGGCACAGCGTTATCCGGCCCGTGAGATAACTCCACTTACACCGTGGTTTGCTAATATTTCCATTCACGATGTGGAGATCACCGGATGTAGCACATTGGTGGATGTGTCTGCATTACCGGAGAAGCCGGTGAAGAACTTTTTTTTCGGCAATGTCAAAGCACATTGTGATCGGATTGGCAAAATATGCGATGCCACAAAATTCTCAATGAAAGATGTAAGAATAGAGAGTTGTGATACAGTAATGCGTATTGATAATTGTGATTACGCCTCTTTCTTTGGGTTCAGCAATGTAACTACAGGTAGTTCGGTGAAGATAGAAAAAACGGGAGGAGAATGTCGCTATTTAAATGTGCAGACATATCCTCTTGTCCCAGTAAATTATCAGTCCATTCGTCCTGGTGAAGTGTGGCTTGATACTGAAGGAAAACCTATTCAGGCCCATGGGTTTCAAGTGACTTTTCGTGAAGGCAAATATTATTGGTATGGTGAGGATAAAACTCATACTCTGTTTGGTACCAATCGGATGTTTGGCGGAGTACGTTGTTACTCATCTACTGATTTTTACAATTGGAAAGATGAGGGGAGGATAATTGAACCTGCTACTGATCCACATTCACCTTTGCATCATTGTCAGAAATTGGAACGCCCACATATTCTTTATTGTGCCAAAACAGGCAGGTATGTATGCTGGCTGAAATCACAAAGTAATGATGGGCATTTTGTTATTCTAGAAGCTGAACATTTTATGGGACCCTATCATTTTGTCCGCAATCTGAAACCTAATGGCTTTGCTGTGGGGGATTTTGACATGTATGCTGATCCCGATACAGGAAAAGGTTATGTTTGGTTTGAGCGTCCTCATTGGGAGCAGATATGTGCTGAACTTTCTGATGATTATACAAATGTAAATGGCCGGTATTCAGAACATTTTGTTGGAAAGGTTCCACCGTTTACACGTGAGGCGGCAGCACATTTTGTAATGGATGGTAAACATTATATTTATACATCAGGGACAACTAGTTATACTCCCAACCCTTCGGAAGTAGCGGTATTCGATGATTATCATGGTGAATATACGGTGTTAGGGAATCCACACATAGGTGATGAGTATGCACATTCTTTTTGCTCGCAGATTACAAGTGTGATAAAGATTCCGGGAAAGGATCTTTATGTGGCTATGGCCGATCGTTGGCTACCGCATACTAATAAAACGGATATACCCAAGAAAGACTGGCAGTCTTTCTTGACCCGGTACAAGGATCACCGTCCTTATCCAAAGGATTTTGCAACTCCTAAAGTGGCCGACAGATTTTATACGCTTGTTAATCCTAATCAAGATGTATATAAGGCTACTTATGTATTTCTGCCAATTGTGGTGAAGGATGGCATACCGATGATAGAGTGGAAAGATGAATGGAAACTGGAAAACTATGAATAGATGATTTTTCTTTTGTTGATAGGGCACATCCGTTTATTTTTACTATCTTTGCTAATATGGCGTATGTCGGGAAAATGATGTACGTCATATATTTAAATGCCTGGTATGAATCTGATTGAAATTGTATGAAAACATATATTTGTCTGTTATGGGTTGTTTTTGGGTGTATAGGTTGGGAAATGCATGCATCGGTAGATGTACATCCTACTTTTATCACGACTAGTGACGGATTGGCGAATAATTCGGTACGTTATCTGTTTCAAGACAGCAAAGGGTTTATTTGGATGGGTACATTAGATGGGCTGAGCCGCTATGATGGCCATTCATTTGTGACATTCCGTCCGGAATCAGGCGATAAAATTTCTTTGGCAAATCATCATGTAAAGAAGATACAAGAAGATCGAAATGGTTTCTTATGGTTTATCACTGCTCCGGAATTAATGAGTTGTTACGATTTGAAACATGATTGTTTTGTTGATTTTACGGGGTGTGGGGAATATAGACGGCCTTACAATAAAATATTGGAAACTGCTGTCGGGGATATTTGGCTGTGGCATCATCAGAGTGGATGTCGTAAAATAGTCTGTAAGGATGGAATTCACTCTTCTGTATCTTTTACAAAGGAAAATGGGAAATTATCAACTAATGCAGTGAATTCCGTTTATGAGGATGAACAGGGAGTGATTTGGATTTGTACTCAGCTTGGGCTGTTTCAGGTGACAGAAGAGGGATATACCCAGGTAGTTCAAGATAGTTTGTCTTTTGTAGGGGCGATGTCTTTTCGTCACAAGATTTTTTTTGTAACCTCTGATGGAGGTATTTATGAAAAGTCTTCAGGTAAGAATTTGTTTTTGACAGCCCGGTTGCCGTGGAAACTTTCTGCTTTTAATACCTATGAGTCCTGTCGTTTACAGAACGATTGGGTGTTTTTTACTCCTGAGGGTGGAGAGGTGTTTAGTATGTCTGAGAAAAGATTGATTCATGATTCATCGCTTGATATTCGTTTAGGAAAATGTGAAAAGGATAATTTGAATAATCTGTGGATTTCCAATGGCACTGGTCTTGTACATTATATTGATGTCCGGACACGTGCCGTCCGGATTTTTAGATTAATGTCTGATGAAAAAGTTAAGTTGATAGGAGATGAACGTTATCATATCATACAAGATGTTCCACGTGGACTGATATGGATTTCTACCTATGGTAATGGTTTGTTTGTTTATGATTCTCAAAAGGAGGAGATGACCCATTACTCGTATCATGTGGATGAGTTTAATCGGGTGAATTCTGATTTTCTTTTATATGCTATGGGCGACAGAACCGGTAATATCTGGTTGGGATCAGAATATTCCGGCATAGCTTTATTGTCAGTATTAAATGATGGGGCAACTTATATTTATCCTGAAAATGAGAAATTGGTGGATCGTTCCAATACCATACGTATGGTTACGTGTATGGAGAATGGGGATGTGCGGGTAGGAAATCGTCGGGGGGGATTGTTTGCTTATGACTGTCACTTGAATTTATTGCAAAGAAATTATTATCATCTTAGTGTCTTTGCTCTCAAAGAGGATGACAAAGGGCAAGTATGGATGGGAACCCGTGGGGATGGATTATGTATAGGCGATAGATGGTATGTGCATCGGGCTGATGATGTGAATTCACTTGCACATAATCATATTTATGATATCTATAGGGACTACCGGGATAGAATGTGGATTGGAACTTTCGGGGGAGGACTCGATTTGGCTGTTTATCAGAAAAACGATTTTGTGTTTCGTCATTTTTTGAAGGGGAGTTTTGGAGAGCAAGAGGTTCGTACTATTACTGCTGATAGGAATCATTGGATGTGGGTAGGAACCAATAATGGTATTTATGTATTCCATCCGGATTCTTTGTTGAATGATTCGCGGCAGTATTACGTTTATAATTTGGATAATGGGAAAATACGTAGCAATGAAATTCGTAATATTTTTTGTGACAGCAAAGGTCGTATGTGGATTGGAACCACCGGTAAAGGCTTTTCTGTCTGCCAGTCAGGACAAACTTATGATCAGTTGGAATTCCGGCATTATGATGAGGATGACGGGTTGGTAAATAATGTAGTCCAGTCTATAGTGGAGGATAGGGATGGAAAAATCTGGCTGGGTACCGAATATGGAATGTCCCGGTTTGATCCGGATACGGAGGTTTTTGATAGTTTCTTTTTTTCAGCGATAATGCCCGGCAATGTCTATTTGGAGAGTAGTGCCTGTGTTATGAAAAACGGACATTTGCTGTTTGGAACGAATCATGGTTTGGTTGTGGTCGATCCTGAAAAAGTCATGCCACAGCATGTCGTTTCTCCGGTGGTTCTCACTGATTTAAAAATAAATGGAATTTCTGTTCGTCCCGGGGATATTGATTCTCCTTTGACAGAGGCATTAAGTTATACAAATAGAATAGAATTGAAATATTATCAGAATTCATTCAGTATAGATTTCTCTACTTTTGACTATTCTATGGCAAATGATGCCAAGTATATTTATAAGTTAATTCCATACGATAAAGATTGGGGAGTCCCTTCCTCCTTGAATTTTGCAGCTTATAAAAATTTGTTGCCGGGTACTTATCAGTTACATGTAAAAGCATCCAGTGCTTCCGGTGTATGGGGGGAAGATGAAACCGTATTACAGATTGTTATTACTCCGCCTTTTTGGAAAACAGGTTGGGCCTTTGCCATTTATATAATGCTGATTTGTATGGCAATGTATATGACATTCAGACTAATCCATAAGTTTGCTATCTTGCGGAATCGTATTCAATTAGAAAAACAGTTGACAGAATATAAGTTGGTCTTTTTTACCAATATCTCTCATGAGTTTCGTACCCCGTTGACGTTGATCCAAGGAGCCTTGGAAAAAATAGAGGCTATGGGTAGGGGTTCTAAAGAATTGGCTTATCCTATAAAAGTGATGGATAGAAGCACGCAGCGGATGCTCAGATTAATCAATCAATTGCTGGAATTCAGAAAAATGCAGAATAATAAACTGGTTCTTTCATTAGAAGAAACAGATGTTATCGTTTTTCTTTACGATATATTTCTGAGTTTTAGGGAAACGGCGGAATCTAAAGAAATGGAATTTAAATTTATTCCTTCTGTCAGTTCTTATCCTATGTTTGTTGATAAAGGTAAACTGGATAAGATAGTCTATAATCTTCTGTCCAATGCATTTAAGTACACACCGGAGGGCGGGAAAATAGTTTGTTCGGTAGATGTGGAAGAAGAAACAAAAAAATTGATCATTTCCGTGTCAGACACCGGTATTGGTATTCCTTTGGAGAAACGCGGGCAACTTTTTTCTCGATTTATGCAAAGTAGTTTCTCTGGTGATAGTATGGGAATCGGGTTGCATTTGACTCACGAACTTGTAAATGTGCATAAAGGAAGTATTGAATATGCGGAGAATGAAGGACAGGGTTCTGTTTTTACAGTCACTTTGCCATTGGATAGTTCTGTATATGAGTCAAAAGATTTTTTGATCTCTACAGCCTTAATGGAAGAAACGGATCATACAGACGAAGGCATTCCGTGCCGTCTCGTAAAAGAAGAACAGATGGCGGCTCCTTTAAACAAGAAAAAGATATTGATCATTGAAGATGATACTGATATTCGTGAATTTTTGAAGAAAGAAATATCTGTTTATTTTGAGGTGGTAGCCGAGGCTGATGGTGTGGCGGGTTTTGAACGTGCACGGACTTATGATGCTGATCTGATAATATGTGATGTCCTAATGCCGGGAATGAATGGGTATGAAGTAACCCGTAAGTTAAAAAATGAATTTAGTACCAGTCATATTCCGATCATTCTGCTGACAGCAATGGGAACTACCGAAAATAAATTGGAAGGAGTAGAAAGTGGGGCGGATGCGTATGTAACCAAACCGTTCAGCTTAAAATTGCTTTTGGCACGGATGGTTCAATTGATTGACCAGCGTGAAAAGTTACGTGAGAAATATGTGAATGATCCCAGTATAGAGCGACCGGCTATTTATACTTCTGATAAAGATAAACAGTTCCTTGATAAATTGCAAGCTATTATAGAGCAGGAGTTGGGAAATTCGGAATTTACGATGGAAGACTTTGCTGCCCGGATGAAATTGGGGCGTACTGTATTCTCTAAAAAAGTTCGTGGTTTGACAGGGCATACTCCTAATGAATATTTCCGTATTATTCGTCTGAAGAAAGCGGCGGAATTATTGTTGGAAGGTAATTATAATGTGAGCGAAGTTTCTTATAAAGTAGGTATCAGTGATCCGCTTTATTTTAGCCGTTGTTTCAAGACACACTATGGCGTGTCTCCTTCTGTTTATCTGCGTGGAAAAGAGAAAGAAATATAGAGTGGGCAACCTTTATTGTATAATCGGGCGGTAAATATCAGTTCGTTTCTTAAAAAGCTTAAAGTGTATAAATTTCCATGTTAATGAACAAAAATACATTTTGGGGCTTTATAAATAACGATATATTTGTAAAATACTGCTTGAATATTTCAGATTGAAAGAAATTAAGATACTCATTTTAAATTTAAGACCATGAAAGAACTAAAGATGTACATCGATGGACGATTCATCGAAAACCAATCCGATAAGTGGATTGATGTATTGAACCCTTCTACGGAAGAAGTGATATCTAAAATGCCTGATGGCACACCGGAAGATGCACGCGCAGCTATAAATGCCGCCGTAAAGGCACAGCTTTCTTGGGAAAGTCTTACTTCTATTGAACGCGCCGGCTATTTAACTCGGATTGCACAAGGTATCCGAAAGCGGGAACAGGAATTGACTGATATTATCATCCGGGAGGGTGGAAAAACAAGAGGATTAGCTAATGTAGAGGTGTTATTTACGGCTGATTATCTTGATTATATAGCCGGATGGGCCCGTCGTTATGAAGGGGAAATCATTCCTAGTGACCGTCCTCACGAAAATATATTTGTCTTTAAGAAACCTATTGGGGTGACAACAGGCATCCTGCCTTGGAATTTTCCTTTTTTCTTGATTGCCCGTAAGGCCGCTCCTGCTCTGTTGACGGGGAATACAATTGTGGTAAAGCCGAGTCAGCTGACACCGGAAAATGCATATGTTTTCGCACAGATTGTAGATGAAGTTGGGTTGCCTAAAGGTGTATTCAATCTAGTAAACGGTCGTGGTTCGGTGATAGGACATGAACTGGCTGCTAACCCTAAAGTAGGTATGGTTAGTCTGACCGGAAGTGTGGAGGCTGGAATACAAACCATGGCAGCCGCTTCTGCCAATGTGACGAAGGTTTCTTTGGAATTGGGGGGGAAGGCTCCCGGTATTGTAATGCCGGATGCAGATTTGGATTTAGCTGTAAAATCCATTATTGCTTCGCGTGTTATTAATACAGGACAGGTATGTAATTGTTGTGAGCGTGTGTATGTACATTCTAGTGTAAAAGAGGCTTTCCTTGAGAAACTGTTGGCAGGATTCAAGCAGGTGAAAGTGGGGGATCCGAATCAGTATACAGACCTCGATATGGGTCCGTTGATTGATGCCAAAGCACTGAAATCAGTAGAAGAGAAAGTGAAAAAAGCTATTGAGCAGGGAGCTGAGTTGCTATGCGGTGGTCATCGTATCGGTACTAAAGGATATTTCTTTGAACCGACGATTTTGATTAATTGTACCCAAAAGATGGATATTATTCAGGAAGAAACTTTTGGACCGGTACTTCCGGTTGTTGAGTTTACAGAGGTGGAAGACGCCATTGCTTGGGCTAATGATTGTGAATATGGGCTGACTTCTTCTATTTATACTCAGAATCTGGATATGGCATTTAAATTGATTCGTGCGTTGAAATTTGGTGAAACTTATGTGAATCGTGAGAATTTTGAAGCTATGCAGGGATTCCATGCCGGATGGCGTAAATCTGGTATCGGTGGCGCGGATGGTAAACATGGTCTGGAAGAGTATTTGCAGACGCAGCTGGTTTATTTGGAGACTAAAGGGTAATTCTTATAATTATTCTATGTAGGATTATCTCGGGATATAATTCGTATTTTATGTCTCGAGATACATCTTGTTATATGATGGATATTTATTATTGATTTGGATTGATACTTTAAGAAGTATAGAGTACAAAATACTTGTTGTTTCGTCCTGTTGGAAAAGGTTTATTCATCATAAAACAGCATGCTATGAAATTATTTTTTTCTTTCGTATTTGCCTTATTGGCTTTTACTACTTGTACAAAACCTGACAAGGAAGTCTATATCTTCACTTCTCATCGTGAGCCGGCATTGGACGGGTTACATTATCTTTACAGCTATGACGGTTATCATTGGGATAGTATTGCAGGTTCATGGCTGAAACCGGAAATAGGAAACAAGACCCCTTATTATAATTATTTCACTAAACAGACCGAAGAACAGAAATATGCTCCCAATTCGATGATGCGTGATCCGTCCATTACCCAAGGTCCGGATGGAACCTTTCATTTGGTGTGGACCATCAGTTGGAATGGGGAACAAGGATTTGGTTATGCCAGTTCTAAAGACTTGATTCATTGGAGCGAACAACGTGAAATCAAAGTGATGAAAGACTCTTTGACTAACAATGTGTGGGCACCGGAAGTTTTCTATGATGATGAAAAGGGACAGTTCATCGTTGCCTGGTCCTCTGCCATTCCAGTAGAGAGATATACGGCAGCCGATAGTTTGGGAGCTAATAAAAGTCACCGTGCCTATTATACCACGACCAAGGATTTCCAAACGTTTGCTCCGGCAAAGGCATTTTATGATCCCGGATTTAATTCTATTGACGGATTTATAGTAAAGCGTGATAAAAATGACTATGTATTAATTATAAAAGACAATCGTAAGCCTGGTTACAGTGATCTGTTCTGTGTGTCCGGACCATCGGCGGAAGGGCCTTATACTAGTCCGTCAACGAAATTTGCACCGACTTATTCCGAGGGACCGTGTGCCGTGAAAGTAGGTGATGAATGGTTGATTTATTTTGATGTTTATCGGGAAGGTCGGTTTGGAGCCGTAGCGACAAAGGATTTTAAGACCTTTACTCCTATAGACAATCAGATTTCTATTCCGCAAGGACATAAGCATGGTACTATTATAAAAGTTCCTGAATCAGTTTTGCTGAACCTGAAAGCGGAGGAAGCTAAAAGATTCCCTCAAAAAGACTAGTTATTACCCTGAATTGTTTACTTGAATAAGTTACTTTGGGCTTTGAAATTTATATGATAAATGCGCAAATGAAAAACAAGAATCTGGTATTATTTGTTCTTCTCTTTTTGTTGGGGGGAGAATTGACTTCGGCGTCAGCCCAAGGAAAGTCCGGGATCTATAAACCTTGGAGCCATGGACGACTGAAAGTAAGTAAAGAAAATCGTTATCTGATGAATGCGGACGGAACTCCTTTTTTCTGGTTGGGGGATACAGGATGGCTGTTGCCCGAGAAACTGAACAGGGATGAAGCTGCTTATTATCTGGAACATTGTCGTCAGGCAGGATTTAATGTGGTACAAGTACAGACTATAAATGGAGTCCCTGCTATGAATTTCTATGGTCAGTATTCCATGATAGATGGCTTTAACTTTAAGAATATAGACAGAAAAGGAGTTTATGGATATTGGGACCACATGGACTATATTATTCAGAAAGCTGAGCAGAACGGTATTTATATAGCGATGGTATGTATCTGGGGAGGTTTGGTACGCTCCGGAAAGATGAATGTCGAAGAGGCCAAGGCGTATGGTAAATTTTTAGGTGAACGATATAAAGATGCTCCTAATATCATTTGGGTAATCGGTGGAGATACATACGCCGACCGGAATACCGAGATTTGGGAAGCCTTGGCAAACAGCATTCTTGCTGTGGACAAGAATCATATAATGACTTTTCATCCGTTTGGCCGTACATCTAGTGCTGCACATCTGAATAATAAGGAGTGGATGGATATGAATATGTTCCAAAGTGGGCACAGACGCTATGGTCAGAAAAAAGGAGATGGTGATACTTCTGTAACCGGATTGGAGGAGGACAATTGGCGTTATGTAGAAGATGCTTTGTCTATGACTCCATTGAAGCCTGTTTTGGATGCAGAACCCAGTTATGAAGGTATTCCTCAGGGATTGCATGATCCTGCCCAGCCACTCTGGCGTGACTGTGATGTAAGACGCTATGGGTATTGGTCTGTTTTTGCGGGTTCTTGCGGACATACGTACGGACATAACAATATCATGCAGTTCTTGAAACCGGGTACACCGGGTGGATATGGGGCTGATGGAATAGAGAAACCTTGGTATAAGGCGATGCAGGATCCCGGCTTCAATCAGATGAAATATCTGAAGAATCTGATGTTAACTTTCCCTTATTTTGAACGTGTACCAGATCAAAGTGTGATTGCCGGTACGAATGGGAATCGTTATGATAGAGCCATTGCTACTCGCGGAAAGGATTATTTGTTAGTATACAATTATTCCGGAAACCCGATGTCTGTTGACTTGACTAAAATCAGTGGCGCAAAAAAGAAAGTATGGTGGTATAGCCCTAAGGATGGAAAACTTTCTTTTATAGGGGAATTTGATAGTAAAATTACTCCTTTTCTCTATGATGGCAGTTATAATCGAGATAATGATCAGGTATTGATTGCTGTAGATTCAAATAAGAATTATATTTCTACCAAATGGTTCGAACTTCCCATGGTAAATCAATAGTGTTTTGAGGAATACAGCCAAAAAGTCTTATTAAGTCTTAATGAAACGGGAAAAGTCAATGCGGAAATTGTAATTTTGAAAAAACACATTTACAAATGAAACGCATTGGCTTTTTCTTATTCTTTTGCATTCTTTCCTTGTATGGTCTGGCACAAGCTGAAAATGACAAGGATACGCTCATCATCCGACAAGATAAAATCAATGAATTTATCAATGAGATGAATGAGGTTGATAAAAGTATGGATTTTATAAACGAACCTCCTACATTGACACCTCCCGTTTTATCTGATACGCTGCGGATGCCAAAATTTGATTTAACTCCTCGTGAAGAAATGCCTAAAATATCTCCCTATACTTTTTCCGGGAATCCTTTCGGCCATGATTATATAGATGGACGTGCTTATCAGATTAATAATACAGGGATTCTGAGTGGTTATCATTCATTTCAAGGATTGCCTTCTATAGGCGAGGCACGCAATGTCGGGGTGATGTATACCCAGCGGCTCAATGATTTTATAACCGTGACAGGAGGAGTATATGCTGCTAAATACAATGTATATGGAGTCCGCTTTAATGATTTCGGTGGTAAGGGAAAATTGTCTTTTCGCATTAATGACAGGATGAAAATTAATATGTTCGGCACATATTCTGTGTATAATGGATACGGCATGACTCCGGCCTCTCAGCTTTTTATGAATCAAAATTCATACGGAGGTACTTTGGAATTCAAAATATCGGATAGTTTCGGTATTGAAGCGGGGGCAGAGAGGGAATTTAATCCGATGACCCGCAAATGGGAAACCCATCCTATTATTATGCCGGTATTCTATAAATGATAAATTGTGTATCTTTACGGCATGAATGAAGAAATAGCAGAGTATTACGAAGAATTATACAGGCTTTATATAGACGAGAACCAGCCATTAGAACGCCGTTACAGACAATTGCGTGAATCATTGGAGCGTGTGGTGCGTGAACGGATACAAGGGAATAGTTTGCAGACCACTGATTTGGCCGCCCGTATTAATTATGTAGCCACTCAATATGAACTGGATATAAAAGAGCAGAACCAGTTACATACATTTCGTTTGACTTCCAATGATATTTTGAATCATCGTAAGTTTCCTGCCAAAGAAGAGTTTCTACGTGATTTACGTGCAGTGGCTTTTGCGTATAGGAAGATGTTTGCACAAGATATTCCTTTGAAATTATTCTCGGTTCTTCCTAAACAAGAAATAACATCTTTAGGGAAAAAAGAAAAGAAGGAATACATCCGTCGTATACGGGTATGCTTTGATTATGCCGATGATACCTATCTGTATGTACATCCTGTAGATATAATAGCTGATGAACCTATTCGGGTTGTTTATAATAAACCCGGTATAAACCATGAATTTGAAGAAACTATAAAGGAACTTTGGCGATATGCCCAGCTTAATCTTTTGGATGTTTTTGTAGATAGGGAAGGAATTTATACCCCTTCTTTTATCGTATTGGAGCCGGATTATCTAATAGATATCAGTTCACTGGCAGAATGCTACAAGGATTATGGCAGCCATCCGGCAAATTACTTTTTAAGCCGGTTGGTTCCGATTGATAACGCCCGGCCTTTGCTGCTGGGAAATATAGCCAATCTTTTTCTGGATGAATGGATACATGCAGGTGAGGAGGAACCGGACTATATAGACTGTATGAAGAAGGCGTTCCGGCAGTATCCCATCGAACTGGCTGCTTGTGCCGAACTTCGTGACCCGTCCAAAGAGAAAGAGTTTGCCAAGGATTGCCGGATGCACTTTGAGCATATACGGGATATCGTGCAGCATACTTTTCTGGAACCTGGTTATAACTTGGATAAAAAGGATGCTGTTCTGGAACCGTCTTATATTTGTGAGGCATTGGGTATTCAGGGACGTTTGGACTATATGCAGCGGGATATGAGCAGTTTTATCGAAATGAAATCGGGAAAAGCAGATGAATTCTCCATACAGGGAAAAGTGGAACCCAAGGAAAACAACAAGGTTCAGATGTTGCTATATATGGCGGTACTGGAATACAGCATGGGACAGGACCGGCGGCGTATGCATCCCTATTTGCTTTATACCCGTTATCCTTTATTATACCCTGCCAGAGCATCGTGGGCTCAGGTAAGGCGGGTTATCAATCTGCGCAACCGTATTGTTGCTGCCGAGTATGGGGTACAATTCCATAATCATTCTGATTTTACACGAAATTTGTTAGCGCAAATTAATCCGGAGGTAATGAATGAAAGAAAGTTGCGTGGAAGATTCTGGGAACAGTATCTGAAGCCTTCTATCTCACGTTTCCGAGAAAAACTGTCGGCATTGGAACCTTTGGAGCAGGCCTATTTCTATACGCTTTATAATTTCATTACAAAAGAACTTTATACCTCCAAATCGGGGGATGTGGATTATGAAGGACGTGCAGGGGCTTCAGCTCTTTGGCTGAGTACACTGGATGAGAAACGTGAGGCAGGGGAAATATTATATGATTTGCAGATCATTGAGAATAAGGCGTCACAGGTTCATAAGGCTTATATACTCTTGTCCATTCCGCAATATGACGAAATGTTTCTTCCTAATTTCCGTACAGGAGATGTGGTTGTATTGTATGAGCGTAATCATGATTCGGATAATGTGACCAATAAAATGGTTTTTAAGGGTAACATCGAGCAGATTACAGATACAGAGTTGCGTATTCGGCTACGTGCCACACAGCGTAATGTTTCGGTCTTTCCTCCGGACAGCCGTTATGCTGTAGAACATGATACGATGGATACTACATTTCGCAGTATGTATTTGGGACTTTCTGCTTTTCTGGATGCGAATACGGAAAGACGGGAGTTGTTGCTGGGACAACGTTCCCCCCGCTTTGATTCGTCTTTTGATGAAGCTATAGCGCAGGCCGGTGATGATTTTGAGAGAGTGGTGTTGAAAGCGCAAGCGGCCCGTGATTACTTTCTTCTGGTGGGACCTCCCGGAACAGGAAAGACTTCAAGAGCGTTGCGTAGAATGGTGGAACATTTTTATGCAACATCATCTATGCAGATATTGTTACTAGCTTATACCAACCGGGCTGTGGATGAAATATGTCAGTCACTTTCTTCTATAACCTCCGGTATAGATTATATACGGGTGGGAAGTGAACTTTCCTGTGATGTACGTTTTAGAGGACATCTGTTGGAGAATATATTGGCGGAATGTAACAGCAGGCGGGAGGTGAATACCCGTATGACAGATTGCAGAGTGTATGTTGGAACCGTGGCCTCTATTGCGGCTAAGGCTGAACTTTTTAAATTAAAACGTTTTGATGTAGCCATAGTGGATGAGGCTACCCAAATATTGGAACCCCAATTGTTGGGTATTCTGTGTGCCAAGTTTGCTGATGAAAGAAATGCAGTCGGTAAATTTATTCTGATAGGTGATCATAAACAGTTACCTGCCGTTATTTTGCAGAATAGCGGACATTCTGAAGTGCATGATGAGGGGCTGAGGAAAGTCGGACTTTTTAATTTAAAAGATTCTCTGTTTGAGCGGCTTTATCGTTTTCATTTAAAAGAAGAATCTCCTAAAGCGATAGATATGCTTTGCCGTCAGGGGCGTATGCATCCGGGAGTGGCTTTTTTTCCCAATAAAGCATTTTATGCTGGAAGATTGGAAGCTTTGGGACTACCTCATCAGTTGGAACACATAGAGGCTCCAGTACGTTTTATTCCTTCGGAACAGGATTTGGAGAGCATTTCCGGAAAGACAAACCAATATGAGGCACGGATTGTTGCCGGTTTGGCCAGAGAGGTGTATCTGGCTTATGAAGAGGAATTTGATCCGAATCGAACGTTAGGGATCATTACTCCTTATCGAAGTCAGATTGCTTTGATACGTAAAGAGCTTCAGACATTGGCTATTCCTGCTCTGAGTAGGATTTCCATTGACACGGTAGAACGGTATCAGGGCAGCGAACGTGATGTTATTATTTATTCTTTTTGTGTGAATCACCTCTATCAATTAAGGTTTCTGCCTAACCTGACAGAAGAAGACGGCGTACAGATTGACCGTAAGCTGAATGTCGCTTTAACGCGTGCACGCAAGCAACTTTTTATCACAGGAGTCCCTGAAATATTAAATCATAATTCTATCTATCAACATCTTCTGAAAACTATTTATTAGGGAAAACACACCACAGACTACTTAGATGTGTAGTCTGTGGTGAATTCTTTAATTAGGCATCAACCGGTTTGTATTTGGGAACCAATGCTTTCATGATAATCCAACCAACTAAATAAGCTACGGCACATACACAGAATATGATGAAGTAGCCGGCAGGTTTCCCTTCGAATCCCATAAAAGTCATATTCGTTTCTGCTGCATAGTCAAACAGTCTGCCTGATCCCATATTAATGCAGAATGAACCTATACCACCTGCCATACCACCAATACCTACGATAGTAGCGATGGTGCTTTTGGGGAACATATCGCCTACTACAGAGTAAATATTAGCAGACCATGATTGGTGTGCCGCACCTGCAATACCGATGATAATGATAGGATACCAATATGAATAATTGCCTAAAGGTTGGGCAAACAGTGCCAGCAATGGGAACAAGGCAAAGATAAGCATAGCCTGCATACGGGCTGCATACGGATTCTTACCAGTTTTGTTAATGATAATAGTAGGTAACTTACCACCATAAATAGATAACATGGTGATAGCGTATAATACGAAAATCAACATTTGTGCAGTACCTGTGTCTGAGGCGAAACCATATACATCCGAAATATATGCCGGAGTCCAGAAAAGGAAGAACCACCATACGCCGTCAGTCATGAATTTACCGACAAATACAGCCCATGTTTGGGGAAATTTGAAACATTGCAAGAATGAAATCTTCTTGTTGTCAAAGTCGTTGGCGGCAGCTTGTTGTGCTTTAGATTCTTCAGGATTGTTGTTGTCTTGTTCAATATATTCCAATTCGGCAGCATTCACGCGAGGGTTGACATTGGGTTTCTTGTAGAGGAACATCCAAAGTCCCATCCAGATGAAACCTAAGCCACCGATAACGATGAAAGCCATTTCCCATCCATTACCCACACCAATGCTTTGAAAATAACGCGCCAAGGGAGGAATAGTGATCGGAGCAGCTAACGCGCCTACTGTAGAGCCGGCATTGAAGATGGAAGTGGAGTATGCACGGTCCTTTTTCGGGAAATATTCGGCTGTCACCTTAATAGCTGCCGGGAAGTTTCCTGCTTCACCTACACCCAATACAATTCGGGCAGCAATAAAGTAATAAACGCTGGTAATGGCGATAGTTGAAGCGACAGCTCCTGTTGCAGAAAGCATTTCTTCTGCATTATGAATACCTAATGTCTCTTCGGTAGCCCAGCCGCACAATGCATGGAGACAAGCTCCTAAAGACCAGACGAAGATAGCCCAAAGATAACCTTTTTTAGTCCCCATCCAATCGATGAAACGACCGGCGAACAGGTTGGCGATAGCATATACTATAGAAAAAATAGCTGTGATATCTCCGTAATTCGAATCCGTCCAGTGAAATTCCGGAGCAATGAAGTCTTTCCAGGTTAGTGAAAGCACCTGACGGTCGAGGTAATTGACTGTAGTGGCAAAGAATAGCAGACCACAGATTATCCATCTGAAGTTTGTCATCTTCTCACCTACTTTTTGAAATGTACTCATGATAATAGATTTAATTATGTTTTTCTTATTAGACGCAAAAATAACCATTCTGTACCTATTCTCTATGCAAAAATTGGTGGAAAGCCTGTATAAATCGGTACAATGGTAAGATTTCTAAAAAAACATTCCGAATGTCGCAAAAAACCTAAAAACGGGTTGATTTCTTGCAACATTCAGAATGACAAGAGTTAATGAGTAATGGTGTGTACCATTCTACTTATCTCATATCTGTGTATTTTATTTCATCCTTGTCACTGTATTTCAGGTTTTCACCTCCCATACCCCAAATAAAGGTATAGTTGCTGGTACCTGCAGCGGCGTGGATAGACCATTCCGGAGAAGTAATGGCTTGTTCATTATGTAACCATACCAGACGTTCTTCTTGCGGTTCGCCCATCAGGTGGCAAATGGCATTTCCTTCAGGCAGGTTGAAATAGAAGTAGGCTTCCATACGACGGGTATGTGTATGGGCCGGCATGGTGTTCCATACAGAACCCGGAGCCAGTTCGGTAAGTCCCATCTGCAATTGATTTGTACCACCGTTTTTTACTCTTTCCAGCACATCCTTTACAATTAATTGGTTTACAATACGGTCGTTGCTGTCTTCCATTTTTCCATAATGATCTGAAATGGCCAAAGCATATTGTTTAGGATTTGCTTTTTGAAGTTTAGCGTCAGTAGTGATCAATTGAGTAACGTATGGTTTGTAAGCCGGTGCCGAATTGATATAGAATTTGGCCGGTTTGGTAGCGTCATTACTTTTGAAAGTAACCTCTTTATTTCCGCAACCTACATAGAGTGCTTCCTTGTATTTCATAGGATATTCTTTACCGTCTACAGTAACCACACCATCACCCCCTACATTGATGACCCCTAGTTCACGTCGTTCAAGGAAGTAAGTGATTTCCGGACCCAGTTCGCGGAAAGTTTCTAACTTTAGTATTTTGTTTACTGGCATAGCTCCTCCGTAGATAAGACGGTCATAAAGGGTGTATGTAACATTGATTTCATCCGGTGCCATCACCTTTTCCATCATAAATGAGCTACGAAGACGTTCTGTATCATAGTGTTTCACATCTTGCGGATGGCAAGCGGTCTGTACTTTGTAATTTACTTGAGCTGAAGCTGCCAAAGCAGAAACACTCAGCATCATTGCAATTGCTAATTTTTTCATAATCGTTATCTTTAAATTTTAATTTTTCATTGTTTTCTGGTATTTAATGATGGAACGACGGTTCAGCACCATTAAGAATAGTGTTATCAGTACTAAAATTCCGGAACCAATCCATTTGAATGAATAAGTCAAATGGAAAATAGCCCATGAGAAAGGACTTGAAGCAAAGTCCAACGCTCCCCCCTCAAAACCCGACGGAATATTTACGGCGGCATCTTGTGTCTTGGCATATACGTCATGTGCCGCTTTGGTAAAGTAAGGTGCCAGATCAGTTACAAAATACAGACCGATGGCCAGCACAACAAAACCAATGATGAAGGTTTTTACCACATTTCCTTTTGTGATAGGTAATACCAACGGGAATACGTAGAACATACCGGCTAACGAGGCCAATGGCAGGAATTCATTACCCGGAAGTACAACTGCCAATAAAATAGTAACAGGGATTAATAGCAATGATACAACTAATGTGGCCGGATGTCCGATAACCAAGGCAGGGCTCATACCGATATTCAAGCCTACAGCACCTTTAAACTTCTTGGCGATCAGTTCGCGGGTAGCGTCCGAAATGGGTTTCAATCCTTCGATGAATAGGCTGGTAATACGGGGAATCAACTCCATTACTGCTCCCATCTTGATACCTAAACCTAGAATATAAGGAATCTTGTCTACTATTTCTTGTCCGTTTTTACAAGATAATGCACCGATGCCACATCCTACCAGGATACCCAGGAAGAGAGGTTCGCCTAGCAAACCAAATTTCTTTTTCATACCTTCCGCATCAATATTCAGTTTTTCAAATCCGGGTATTTTGTCCAATACCTTATTTATAATAAGAGCGAATGGCACAAAACCTGCACAGAAAGGTTGTGGAATAGAAATTCCTTCCATCTTATCATAGAAACCTTGGAACTTGTCTGCTGTGTAATCTGCTAAGATTAATGTGATGATATAACAGATAACAGCCGCGAAGAAGCCCCACAAAATACTATCTGTCGCAAAATAAACTACGGCTCCGATGAAAGCAAAATGCCAATAGTTCCATAAATCGATATTGACTGTACGGGTGGTCTTGGTCAATAGCATCAGAATATTGACAGCCAGACAAACCGGAATAATGAATGCCCCTACGGAAGTGTTATAAGCCACGGCTGCGGCAGCAGGCCATCCCATATCGAATACTTTCAGTTGTAGGCCATATATTTCGACCACCTTGCTTAAGGCCGGTCCCAGGCTGCTGGTCAGAAGTGCGGTAACCACTGATAAACCAACGAAACCAACACCTACCAACAGACCGCTTTTTAATGCTTTGCTGAATTTGATTCCGATACAAACGCCTAAGATTGTAAAAATTATAGGCATCATCACCGCTGCTCCTAAACCGATGATATAACTAAAAACTTGTTCCATTCTCTTGTGAATTAATAGTAAATGACTGTGTTTTCTACAATAGTATAAATTAAAAACTGCCCCAAAAATAAAACCTTTTCTCAACTTATCAAACCTGAAAGGCATAATAATTAGTAAAAAGACAATTTTTGAACGATTTTTATCGTTATCGTGCACAAAAATAACCGTTTTCGCACACGAATACCAAATAATACACTTAGTAGGTTGAAAAGTGCACACTGCTTTTCGAGAAAAATACTACTTTTGTTTCATAAAATAAATAGGTCTAATACTAAAAATAAACGTCTTCATGAAAAAGAATTCTATTTGTAAAATTATTGTGTCCGGTTTGCTTACGGCTGTTCCTTTGATGGGCATGGCTCAGCAGGTTTGTGGTAATAAGCCTTGGTCTGTACGTATGGCGGAATCAGAGATGGTGCGTTGTCCCGAATCCTGGCAATTGGATTTTCAGACCCGTTTGAAGTGGGATTACTGTCATGGCCTGGAACTTCAAGCTATGCTGGATGTATATGATGCATACGGTGATAAGAAGTTTTTTGATTATGCTGTGGCTTATGCTGATACAATGATTCATCAGGATGGCTCTATCGAAACTTATAAACTGGAGGAATATAATATTGACCGTCTGAATTCCGGAAAGATGCTTTTCCGTATTTACGAGCAGACTAAGGACGAGAAATACAAGAAAGCATTGGATTTGTTGCGCAGTCAGTTGGATACGCATCCTCGTAATGCCGATGGCGGTTTTTGGCACAAGAAGATTTATGAGAATCAGATGTGGCTGGATGGGCTTTATATGGGGCAGCCGTTCTATGCGGAGTATGCTTACCGTAACAACCGTGTGAATGATTATGCTGATATTATCAATCAGTTTGTTACAGTGGCTCGTCATAATTATGATCCGAAGACTGATTTATACCGCCATGCATGTGATGTGAGCAAGCGTGAAAAGTGGGCGGATAAAACTACCGGATTGTCACAACATTGTTGGGGACGCGCCATGGGATGGTATGCAATGGCTTGTGTGGATGTACTTGATTTTATACCGGAACACGAAGCCGGACGTGAATCTGTTATCGAAATATTGAATAAACTGGTTGCCCAGATTAAACGTACTCAAGATCCTGCAACAGGGGTATGGTATCAGGTGATTGACAGAAGTGGGGATGAGGGGAATTATCTGGAATCCTCTTGTTCTACCATGTTTGTATATACTCTGTTGAAAGCGTTACGTAAGGGATATATTTGTCCTTCGTACATGGAAGTGGCTAAAAAGGGGTATGAAGGGCTTTTGACCCAGTTTATAGAAGTGGACAATAAAGGGGTAGTTTCTATCACTAAGGGTTGTGCTGTCGCGGGTTTGGGAGGTAAGCCAGTGTATCGTACCGGAGATTATAATTATTATATAACTGAAAAAATACGTTCTAATGATGCGAAGGCAGTAGGTCCGTTCATTATGGCCAGTCTGGAATGGGAACGTTTGTTTCAGAAAAACAATTGTGGAACTGCATGTAAATAATAGGGGGTGATACGATGAGGAAAGTTTTAGGATTATTGTTGCTGTTGGTTGCTGTTAGTGGAACATGGGCTCAGGAACGTCAGGATACAATTGTAGTTTCACGCGATGGAACGGGGAATTTTCGTACTTTGCAGGAGGCTATAGAGAGTGCGCGGGCTTTCATGGATTATACTGTTACGATCTATGTGAGGAACGGAGTATATAAGGAGAAAGTGATTGTTCCTTCATGGGTGGAAAATATAGATATTATAGGTGAAGATCGTGATAAGACGATTATTACTTATGATGATCATGCGAATATAAATAAAATGGGTACTTTCCGCACTTATACGGTGAAGGTAGAGGGTAGTGATATCACTTTTAAAAATTTGACTATTGAGAATAATGCGGCTCAGTTGGGACAGGCGGTAGCTTTACATACGGAAGGTGACCGTTTGAAATTTATCAATTGTCGTATCTTGGGTAATCAGGACACTATTTATACCGGTGCTAAATTTACCCGTCTTTATTTTAAAGATTGTTATATTGATGGTACTACTGACTTTATTTTCGGTCCTTCCACCGCTTTATTTGAAGATTGTATTATTCACAGTAAACGCAATTCGTATGTAACGGCTGCTTCTACTCCGAAAGAGGCTAAATATGGATATGTCTTTAAGCACTGTAAGCTGACGGCAGAACCGGGAGTTGATAAAGTGTATTTAGGTCGTCCTTGGCGTCCATATGCTTATACCTTATTTATAGAATGTGAGTTGGGGAAACATATTGTTTCTGCCGGATGGCACAATTGGGGCAAGCAGTCTAATGAAGAAACAGCCCGTTATATGGAATATAAAAATACCGGTGAGGGCGCAAATGCTTCGGAAAGGGTGGCATGGAGCAAACAGTTAACAAAGAAAGAAGCTGAGGCGGTGACGGTCGATGCTATTTTTCGTACTCAAAGTAATTGGAATCCAATAGACTAGATTGATTTTGTAATTGCTTGAAAAGGAGACTTCTACGTTGGTGGAGGTCTCCTTTTTTTGTTGTTTTGAATAATTGGAACCCGTGAAAAATACCTAATAAATCCACATAAAAAGATAAAAACTACACATCAAGGTAACGTTATATACGTAATTTTGCAACAGTGAAACTAAGGTCAAAACCTTAAAAAAACATTTTAATAACTATAAAAACACATCTTATGAATCTAAAAGAATTAGCTAGAAAAGCTATCTCAACTCTCTTTTTGAGTATGCTTTGTTTGGTTGCTTTTGCTCAAACCGCAACAGGTTTGGTGAAAGACAAGACAGGCGAACCCATGATTGGTGTGAATGTATTGGTAAAGGGAACAACCAATGGTACAATCACGGATTTCGATGGTAAGTTTTCAATTCCGGATGTTCCGAGTAATGCTACTTTAGTGGTTTCCTATATTGGGTATCTTACCAAAGAGGTAAAATCTGGAAAAGATTTGGTCATTGTATTGGAAGAAGATAACAAGACTTTGGATGAAGTCGTTGTTATTGGTTATGGTACGGTGAAAAGACGTGATTTGACTGGTTCTGTCGCTTCTGTTACCGGGGAAAAATTAGCGGCTAATCCGGTTGCCAATGTCGCACAGGCTTTACAAGGACAATTGCCTGGTGTGAGTGTGACTTCTCAAGACGGTCGTCCGGGTGCAGGTATGTCTATTCGCATTCGTGGAGGTGGTTCTATTACTCAGTCTAATGATCCCTTGTTTATTGTAGATGGTGTTCAAGTTAGTGGAATTGATGATATTCCTGCTGACAATATCGAAAGTATTGATGTGTTAAAAGATGCTGCTTCTACGGCTATTTATGGTGCTCGTGGTGCTAACGGTGTAATATTGGTTACTACTAAGGGAGGCAAGGATGGCCGGGTTTCTGTCAAATATAATATGTATTATCAGATGAAGGAGAATCCAAAATTATTGGAAACTATGGATCCTTATGATTATGTATATAATACATGGGCATATATGAAGAGTTTGGGAGATTCTTATGGTGATGGAGTTGCCAGATATTTTGGATTAGGATCCAAGTATGGAAATCATTTGAATGAATATAAAAATATGACCACTCATAATTATATAAATGATTTGATGCAGACTGCGTCTTCTTGGAATCATGATGTATCTTTATCTGGTGGTACAGACAAAACTAAGTTTTATTCATCAGTTAACTATATGGATGATGAAGGTATCCGTGTGAAGTCTGGTTTCCAACGTTGGAATGCGAATTTCAAATTGACGCAAAAAATTAATAAAAAGTTAACTGCGGACTTTGATTTGCGTTATAGTGAAATAGAAGTTAATGGATCAGGTTTTGGTAATGCAACCTCTGCTTACACTTATCGTCCTGTGGATAATCCTTTGGGTGATGCTTCTTTTACCGCTGGATTTGGTCAAGGTGATACAAATATGGAAGAAACTAGTAATCCTTTGTATTACTTGGATACTGTAGATTATATAAAAAACATGTACCGTATTCGTGCAAAAGGTGCTTTAACTTGGAATATTATTAAAGGCTTGACGGCAAAGACGGAATTATCGTTAAATCGTAATTGGAACCAGGAAAAGACATGGGATGCAGGACAGACAGAAAAAGATAATAGTTCTGCTAAATTGAAGAAGAGTGATGGTTACGGTGTGCGTTGGGCAACTACTTTGAATTATGAAGTACAGGGGCTTGGAGATGATCATAATTTGTCTTTCTTGGTTGGTAATGAAGTCTTGGCTTCAAAGTCAGATTACACTGAAATATATGGTGTAGGGTATCCTGAAGGATTTACAATGGATGATGCGTTTGGTATGATTAATATGACTACTCCTTCATTGGGACAAGATTATTTTAAAGGTGAGATAGGTACTCCTAATCATACTTTATCTTGGTTTGGTCGTGCTAATTATTCTTATAAAGGTAAGTATCTTTTAACAGCTACATTCCGTGCTGATGGTTCTTCTAAATTTGCACCTAGTCATCAGTGGGGGTATTTCCCGGCTGCTGCGGCTGCATGGAGAATTTCAGATGAAGCTTTTATGGAAAATACAAGAGATTGGTTGGATAATCTAAAACTTCGTGTATCGTATGGTACTTCTGGTTCTGATAATATTGATGCTTCTTTATGGAGAGAAACATGGAAAACAAAACAAATTACAGTGGATGGTGAAAAGGTAACCACTTATGTACCTGGTGATATGAAAGGAAATCCTGATTTGAAATGGGAAACTACTATTAGTCGTAATTTAGGTGTTGATTTTGGTTTCTTTAATAATTGGGTTCGTGGTAGTTTGGACTATTATTGGAATACGACAAAGAATATTTTAATGAAAGTGCCGATTGATGCAGCGTCTGGTTATAGCTATCAGTTCCAAAATGTAGGTAAAACCTCAAATAAGGGAATTGAATTGGCTTTAGGCTTTGACATTGTTCGTGGTAAAGATTTTAATTTAGGTGTAAACTTGACTTATAATTATAACAAGAATAATATTGACGAACTGATGGACGGAGTCTTGGCAGATACGAGAGCTATGAATGATTGGGGCTCATCTATGGCTAAGCCTGCTTATGATTATATTATCCGTGAGGGGCATCCTGTAGGTACTATCCAAGGTTTTAAATCTGAAGGATATTATACGATTGATGATTTTACTTATGCGGATGGTAAATACACGTTGAAACCAGGGGTTCCGGATATTCAAGGTATTGTGAATTATCCGGATGGAGTTAAAGTGCTGGCTGCGGATGGACAAACCGCTGTACCGGGTATGCCTAAATTTGCAGATACAACAGGTGATGGTGTTGTGGACGAGGATGACAAAACGATTATCGGCGAAGCTATGCCACAACATACAGGTGGTTTTACAATTAACGGTAATTGGAAGGCAATCGATTTCTCTGTAGGCTTTACTTATCAGATTGGTGGTGATGTGTATAATGCCAATGCAATGCACTCCTTGATGGGAAATAAAGACAATTCCGCTGGTCAGAATCGTTTGAAGTTCGTTTCTGAAACTTTCAAATATTATGATGTTGATACAAACGGTGACTTGATGCTGGTGAAAGATCCTACAGCTTTGGCGGCTCTTAACGCGAATACAAATTACAGTTCTTTCTTCTCTGAATATGGAATCGTAAGTTCTAAGTTTATTGAAGATGCGTCTTATTTGCGTTTGAATACATTGACAGTAGGTTATACTTTCCCAAAAAATTGGATGAATAAGATTGGATTACAGAATGCACGTGTGTATTTTACAGGAAGTAACTTGTTCTGTATTGATGGGTATTCTGGTATAGATCCGGATGTAAACACGAAGACTGATGGTAAGGATGGTTTTCCTACACCTTATTTTGATTACCAGTCTTATCCTAAGGCTAGAACTTATACCTTTGGTGTTAATTTAACTTTCTAATTAATGGAGATGAATCGTATGAAAAAAATAGTATATTCAACACTTTTCTTTGCTGGAATGTTTTTGACTACAGCATGTAGTGATTATTTGGAGGTTGGCTCTCCTTCTATTGTAGATTCGGATTTTGTCTTTTCTAATCCGACAACAGCACGTGCCGCATTAGACGGTGCTTATGAACAGTGGAGAGATTGTGCGCAGAATAAGGTTTTTGGCGATGGATTGTTTTATGCTGCTGATATTGCCGGGTCTGATATAGAACGGCACCCGGAGTCTTTCTCTAATCAGTTGGGGCGCCATTATCCGGAATGTCTTTATCAAAACGGTACATATGCAAGTAGTTATGGATTGACTTCGTATTTGAAGGAGAATGATATTTATGCTAGCTTGTATGCGGTTGTAAGCAAAGCCAATGCGGTGATAACATCCATGGAAAATGCGGAAAATTTTGAATCGATCATCAATGGTGGACAATCAGAGATGGGGCAAATGTATGGTGAGGCGGTAGCTATGCGTGCTACGGCTTATCGTGAACTGTGTAAAAATTTTGGAGATGTTCCTTACGTTGGCGTTTATGGTGTTGTGCCTAAAGGTTTGGTTTCCCGTGATTCTATTTATGATGTATGCATTGAAGATTTGCAGAAAGTGGAACCTTTGATGTACACCATTGGTTCTATTCCCGGCATTGCTGCTGCCAATAAAAATTATTTTTCTAAAACCTATGTGCAGGCTTTGATTGGAAGAATGTGTTTGGATGCAGCTGGATATCAGACTCGTCGTGGCGATATAAAACGTGTAAACGGAAAAGGGGAAATCATGACATTTGAAACCAAAGGGAAAGAAAATAATGGAGCTACTTATGGACGTCGTTCTGACTGGCAAGACTTGTACTCAATAGCTAAAAAATACTACGAGGCTTTGTTGGCTGATCCGGGTAATGCACAGTTTCATTTGACTGATCCACGGGGTGCCTCGGATAAATCCGGACGTACTTTTAATAATCCGTACCAGTATTTCTTTGAACAGATGCATATGGATGATGCTATTTATGCGGATGAGTCTATTTATGAATATCCCATGCAGCAAGGTGGTGGAAATGATGGTCGCCCCTATTCTTTCGGTCGTCCTTCGTCTGGTGGCTCAAAGGCTGCGTATCCATGTAAGAGCTATGGACAGGGACGTATAAATCCTGCTTATTTTTATGGAGTCTTTGATCCGAATGATATGCGTCGTGATGTGAGCATTACTATGACCGGCAGTAATGGTAAAGGGGTTGAGAAGTTAATTCCTTTTGTTCCCAACTCAAAAGCTGAAGGCGGTGGCTTGACATTGAATAAATGGGATGAGAATCGTCAGGCTAATCCATGGGTGGCAGCACAACGTAAATCAGGTATCAATGGTCCGTATATGCGTATGTCTGAAGTTTATTTGGGCTATGCGGAAGTATGTGCGGCATTAGGTGATGTGGTTACAGGTAAACAATATTTAAAAACGGTTCGTGAACGTTCGTTCCCGCAAGGTTTGGCTAACACAGATGCTTTTATTGCATCTTTTGGTAATGACTTAGTTCGTGCGATTATTGAAGAACGAGGGTTTGAATATGCAGGTGAAGGTGATCGTCGTTGGACATTGATTCGTTCTGGTTATCTTCCGGAAGATATAAAAAGAATCAAAGATATGACTAAAGCTATGATGGATGGTTTGGCAACTAAAGGTTATTATGAGTTTGAAAATGGTAATATTATTTCTGCTTATATATGGACAAAATTAGTTGATGCAAAAACTATATATGGTCATCGTTTGACAGCACAGTGTCCGACAGACAAGGTCAATGATCCGGTGCTTTATCCGGGATGGCGCGGACAAAAGGATAATTGGGAAGAAATGGGATTGAATTATGGAAGTTCGATTCCTGCTACCAATTTAGCAATAAAAGGGTTGTTTGAAATAGTGTCTGAAGAAGAGGCAGCATCTCTTGAAAGCCAAGGATATGCTAAAGTTAATTGGGGTATTGATTTGGTTGATTATAGAGATGAATATGATAAGTATCTGTTTTGGGATTATGATTACGTTTCGGCTCCTATCTATTTGTGGCCGTTTACTCCTAATGTAATGGCTGCCGGTGGCTTTACGAATGGTTATGGCTTTAAACAGGAATAATAATTCATTCGTTAAACGAAAATAAACGTATGGGGAGAGGGCGTATTGTAAATGCTCTCTCCTTTTTTGTGTTTCTTAAGAATGTATTTTTAAACAAGCATTCCTGTTATTATCGCATTGACAATTTGAACTTAAGGTTTGCTTTCTTAAAGTTTGTAATTTCTGCTACCATAGCTGTACCATTTTACCGAATCACCTATGGATAGGGAGATGTAGGTGGCAGCAGAGTAATCAAACTTTGTTGTAGGAAGTTACAATAAGAAAGGCAGAAATCTTTTTTGTGATAGGTTTGTTCGTTTGTTGCAAAATTGTGCACATAAAAGACCAATTTTTACCTTGTTCTTCTTTTATGGCCTGTTACTTTTGTATCAAGACATATTTTAATCAGATACGAAATGAAATTAAAGGTTTTAGTAAGTACAATAGTTAGCATCATGATATGGCCGGCAAGTATTACGGCACAAAGTGAATTGATTCCAATGATAGAAATACCTGCGGGAAATTTCTATATGGGGACTTTGGGTGGAGATGAAAATTATGATGAAGCGCCTATGCATAAGGTGCACATATCTAAACCGTTTAAAATGGGACTGACCGAAGTGACTAATGCGCAATATGAATTGTTCTGCCCCGAACACAAGTCGCTGCGTGGTAAAAATGGTTTTTCAAGTGAAGATGACGAAGCGGTGGTGTTCGTAACTTATCAAGATGCCGTTGCCTTTTGTGACTGGTTGACTCGGAAAGAAGGAAAAACTTATCGTCTGCCTACCGAAGCTGAATGGGAATATGCGTGTAAGGCAGGTCGTTACTGGAACTTCTATATGGATGACAAGCTTCCTGCCGCCTGGCAAAAGAATCAAGTGATAACGGCTACTCTAAAACCCTTGCCTTTGAGAGTGGCACAAACTCCTCCCAACGACTGGGGCCTATATGATATGTGTGGAAATGTGGAGGAGTGGTGTTTGGACTGGTATGGACCATATATAGACAAGGAACAGACTGATCCTGTCGGCTATTCGGACGGTATAGCACGTGTGACCAGAGGAGGTAGTCATAATACGCCGGTGAAATATCTCCGTTCGGCAAACCGTATGGCTATGTTGCCGGAGGATAAACATGCAATGACGGGCTTTCGGGTGGTACAGGCAGAGTATCCGCAGACCGCTCCGCTTTCTCAGCCAAAAGATGAGTATGTTGTGTCTCAGATAAAATGGGATTGGGCCTCTCAATATGTCACGGAACCTGTCTTCACTGCTCCTTTGGTTTATGTGCATGAACCGGATGCGCATAGTGGAACGCCTTTCTTCAAACATAATCATCAGCCGGCATTGACTTGGTGTGATAATGGAGATTTGTTAGCTGTGTGGTTTTCTACCAATGAAGAAAAAGGGCGTGAGATGGTGGTGCTCTCTTCGCGTTTGCGTGCCGGAAGCAGTGAATGGGAGAAGCCCCGTATGTTTTATCAGATAGCTGATCGTAACTTGACCGGAACTGCATTATTGAATGACCATCAAGGGACTCTTTATCATATTAATGGAGTGGAGGCGGCCGGACATTGGCAGAATTTGATGATGACTTTGCGTACAAGTACAGATAATGGACAAACTTGGAGTAAACCTCGTATTATTGCTCCAGAACATACGAGACGCCATCAAGTGATAGCCGGAACCTCTATTACAAAGGAAGGCTGGTTTGTTCAGGCTTGTGATGCCGGACCAGGTGGAAGAGACGGGGCGGCTGTTCATATCAGTAAGGATAAAGGAAAAACTTGGACGGATCCATGGGATGGAGCATCTTTGCCTGATTTTAAAGAAGGGGGTACAGGTACCACTATCGCTGGAATCCATGCCGGAGTGGTGCAATTGAAGGATGGCAGATTGATGGCATTGGGGCGTAATAATAGTATTCGTGATAAAGAAGGACATCTACGTATGCCCATGAGTGTGTCTGATGATATGGGTAGGACTTGGCATTATTCTGCTTCGGAATTTCCACCCATTGATGGAGGACAACGGTTGGTATTGATGCGTTTGAATGAAGGTCCTATTTTGCTGATTTCTTTTACTGAACATCCTTATCGTACTCCGAAGGAGGAGCGTGGAATGATGTTTACTGATCAATCAGGAAAGTCTTTTAAAGGATATGGCATGTATGCTGCTTTGTCATACGATGAAGGTAAGACTTGGCCTGTAAAACGTTTGTTGACTGACGGTACTTATCGTTTTCTTAATGGTGGGGCTTGGACTCAGTTTTTTGAAATGGATGAGAGTCATGCCGAACCTCGTGGTTATTTGGCTGGAACACAAACACCCGATAATATGATCCATTTGATAACAAGTCGCTTCTATTATAAATTTAATTTAGCTTGGTTGAAAGAAAACGAAAGTATTATATCTCCTCAATCTTTGTCTGAGTAAAGGGCGTAGAACGCATATATCCAACACTTTGTATTGTTTTTCTTTTGTTTTCTAGTCGTATTATTTGTTATAAATGAAAATAATCGAAATAGAATAAAGCAAAATAATGCAAAATGATTTTTGTTTTCCGAAAATATTTCTACTTTTGCAATGTGTGATTTAAGATACTATGATTATGGCGCACGTTTAAAGAGAACACAAAAAGAATTATTAAATCTAAAATGATTATTTGTTAACCCAGGAAAGTATGGAAAATGTTCAGAAAACAAGGCGTTTGTTTGCAAGCGCATACGGTTGCAAAGCCAGCCGTTCTTTTCTTATTTGGGGATTGTCGGCCGCAATGTCTATAAGTGTTATACCGATGATGGCTGAGATTTCTGTTGGTGAGAAAAACTATGGTACTCAAATTGTTAGCCAGACAAAGACTATAACCGGGACCATTATTGATGAAACAGGTGAACCTATGATTGGGGTGTCGGTTTTAGTTCAAGGGACTACTACAGGGGCAGTTACAGATTTGGATGGTAAATTTACATTGGAAGTTCCCACAAACGCTACATTGGTAGTTTCCTATATCGGATACAAGACTCAAAATGTAAAAGTCGGTAGCCAAAATACGTTTGCCATTAAGATGGAGAGTGATAATGAGGTGCTTGATGAAGTGGTAGTAATTGGTTATCAGACTATTAAACGTAAGGATTTGACTGGTTCTGTTGCTTCTGTTAGTGGTAAAACCGTGTCTGTTATGCCTGTTTCTAATGTAGCACAGGCTATGCAAGGTAAACTTCCTGGTGTGAACATTACCTCACAAGATGGACGTCCTGATGCAGCGATTTCTATTCGTGTGCGAGGAGGAGGTTCCATTTCGCAAAGTAATGAACCTTTGATTTTAGTAGATGGTGTAACTGTGAATTCTTTAAATGATATTCCGTCTGATCAAGTGGAAAGTATTGATGTGCTGAAAGATGCTTCTTCTACAGCTATCTATGGTGCGCGTGGTGCCAATGGTGTGATTCTTGTGACTACAAAGGGAGCGAAAGAAGGAAAGGTTTCGGTTTCTTATAATGGCTATGTTAAATTCAATACTCCGACTAAATACTTGGAAACATTAGATCCTTATGATTATTTGTCATTTGTTTGGGGAAATGCTGCCGCCAGTGGCGATGCATATCGTTTGCCATTTGAAAAATTATATGGTATTGGTGATTATTTGGGTAGTAATACAGGAGGTATAGAAAGCTATCGTAACACCAAGAATTATAACATCCAAAAAGATGTGTATAATAGTTCTGTATCCCATAATCATGATTTGTCTGTTAGTGGAGGTACTGAAAAAACAAAAGTCTTGTTTGCGATGAACTATATGGATGAGCAAGGTATGAAACTTAACTCTTATGCAAAGCGTGGAGGTGTTTCGTTGAAGATTAATCAGAAATTACGTGATAATTTAGATATTAATCTGGATACTCGTTATAGTGATATGCGTACTATGGGAGATGAAGGAACAACTAATGGTTCCGGCTCATTGCTTTCATCTTCTTATCGTTTTCGTCCGATTGCTACTCGTGATATTTTGGGGGACTTGAATGCTTTGCGTGAAGGGAATATGGAGATGTATGGTCGTCAGTCTACCTGGGATACTTATAGTCCTGTGGCTCGTATCGGAGATTATGATCCACTATATATTAAACAAAGACTTCGTGGTACTTTATCTTTAAATTGGAGATTGTTTGATGGCTTTGCTTATCATACTGACTTTACTTTAAACCAATCATGGGAACAAGATAAGATTTGGGGGGGAGCTATTTATAATAATTATTTGGATGACGAAACAGGAGCCAAACTATATGCGGGAAATGTGGAATATACAAAGCGTGACAGTTGGGGACTGCGTTGGACGAATACAATCAGTTATGACTTCAATTTTTTACCTAAACAGCATCGTTTGAATATTCTGTTGGGACATGAAGTTACAGACTCCGGAGGTAGTAAAATGTCAATTTCAGCTAGTCACTTTCCCTCTAATTTTACAAAGGATAATGCATTTGCCATGATTAACCAATATGATGCAGATCATGGAACAAGTAAATTTTCTTCTGGAGTAGATATTCCCGGACGTATTCTCTCATTCTTTGGTCGTGCTAATTATACATTGATGGATCGTTATTTGTTTACTGTGACATTCCGTGCCGATGGCTCTTCTAAGTTTTCCCCCGAACACCGTTGGGGATATTTTCCTGCTGCGGCTTTTGGATGGCGCCTTTCTGAAGAAACTTTCATGGAAGGGACGAAAGACTGGTTAGATAACTTGAAAGTCCGCTTGTCTTATGGTACGGTAGGTAATGATGGTATCAGCTCAGATTTATGGTCACAAACGTGGACTTCTGAAACAGATTTACGATATCAATATATACTGAATAACCAGTATTCATCTTCTTATGACCTTTCAACGGAACAAATGGCAAATAAAAATCTAAAATGGGAAACAACTATTACACGTAATTTTGGTTTCGATTTCGGATTTTTAAAGAACCGTTTGTGGGGATCTTTGGATTTATATTGGAATACAACAAAGGATTTGCTGATGTTGACTTCGCTTCCGGGGATTACCGGATTCACATCTACGTATGATAACATTGGTCAGACTAGTAATAAGGGAATTGAGTTTTCTTTGTCAGGTGTGATTTTTGAAAATAAAGATTGGAATATTACGGCTGGTATGAATATAAATTTCAATAAGGGTAAGGTCGATAAGTTGGCAGAAAATGTAACAGGTTTATATGGCTCTAGTTGGTGTGGCAGTAGCAGTTTCCCGGGTGAGGATTATATTTTACAGGAAGGCAAACCTGTGGGTATGGTCAGAGGTTTTATATATGATGGCTTTTATACTACAGATGACTTTAATTATGTAAACGGACAATATATATTGAAAGAGGGCGTGGCAGATTTAGGTTCTTTTATTAATCCTGTACATGGGGTGGACCGTCCGTCCGGACAAAATGCCTATCCGGGTCTTCCGAAATTTAGGGATATGGATAATAGTGGCAGCATTGATGAGAAAGATGTTACCATTATTGGTGATATGAATCCTGTTCATACAGGTGGTTTCAATATCAATACAACTTATAAAAATTTTGATTTAGGATTGTATTTTAATTGGAGTTATGGTAATGATGTGTATAATGTGAATAAAATCGCTTCCTTGTACGGCGCAAAAGAAAAGGGAGTATATGAGAATAAACTTGGTTTTATGAAAGACTCCTATAAGATTTATGACGTGGTAGATGGGAAATTAGTTCGTCTCACTACTCCTGAGCAATTAAATGCAGCTAATGTAAATGCTAATTTACCATTACCTTATAGTGAAAATGGGGTTACTTCCAGTATTGCTATTGAAGATGGTTCTTATTTGCGTCTGAACACGTTGACATTGGGGTATTCATTGCCCGATAAGGTTTTGCATAAGGCTGGTTTGAGTAAATTGCGTATTTATGGAACAATCTATAATTTGTTTACCTTAACCGGTTACTCAGGTCTGGATCCTGAAGTTAGTGCTAATACCTCTCAGAATAAGGCGAAATACCCTACAGTAGGATTGGACTGGGGTACTTATCCTAGAGCACGTTCGTTTGTGGTTGGTTTAAATCTTGCTTTCTAATCAAAAAAACAAATCATTAAATTAATTATTATGAATAAATTAGCAACATATATATCTGCATTGGCACTATGCTGTTCCTTTGCTCAATGTAGTGATTATCTGAATACTTCTTCACCGGAGAACACTGGAGATGAGTTTGTAACCTCTTCTACTTCCGAAACTTTTAAAATCCTGTCTTGGTGTTATGCTAATTATCGGCAGAATTGTATTATGGGAGCTTATCGTTGGAATGATCCCATTGGCTCAGACTCTGAAATATATCCGGAAATAGGCTCTTTAAATAATGCCAACGCTAGACTATTACCGGAATTGTTAAGTGTAAATGCTGGTGGTTCAGGCTTCAACGGGCTTTATACTACGATTGCACGTGCATCTAAGGTAGCGGAATTGGTAGCTGATAAACCTGCATTTCAAGATGCTGTGGCAGCAGGAAAAGTAAATGATTGGACTCAACTTTATGGTGAGGCTTTAACAATGAAGGCTTTCTGCTATTTCGATTTGGTAAAACATTATGGTGATGTACCTTATGGATATGAAAATAACAATGTGGAAGATTATTCATTGACTTCCCGTTTTGAAATTTATGATAATCTTATTGAGATATTGAAGGAGGCAGAAGCATTGATGTATCCACTGGGAGAAGGTGGCATTACTGCTGAACGTTTTTCCAAGGGGTTTGCTGACGCGTTGTTAGGACAGATAGCTCTTTATTCCGGTGGATATCAGACAATTCGTACAGATGTGCCCGGTTTGTATGGTGACGTACAGTTTACGACAAAAGGAAAAGAAGAACTAGGATGTGTCTATGCTCGGCGCAATGATTATCTAGATTATTATAAGATTGCCGAGAAGTATTTTCAGGCTGCTTTGAATAATAAAGGGACGGCTGCTTTAGTTACGGTTGATGACCGGAGTTATGCGAATAACCCGTTTCAGCGTCATTTTCAATATACTCATGATCTGGCTCTGAGCCCAGAATCTATTTTTGAAGTAGGTAATATACAAGGGGGACAAAGTGGGCAGACTACTACCAGTGAATATTCTTATGCTTTTGGACGTCCGTCCAGTGGTGGTAGTAATCAGGCTGCGCCTTGCAAGTCGTTTGGGGCGTTACGTATTATTCCCTCTTTCTATTATGGTGAGTTTGAAGCAGGTGATATGCGTAGAGATGCTAGTGTGACTGTTACTGGTAGTAAAGGTGATGGCAATGAAGCTCTGTTGTCTTTTACTCCGGGTAGCAAGTTGGATGGGGGAATTGCTATTAATAAATGGGATGAGAATCGTATGAATCCTCCTTATACTACATCTCAACGTACTTCGGGAATGAATTGGCCGGTGTTGAGGCTTGCTGATCTTATTTTGATGCAAGCGGAGGTCAAAGCGGAATTGGGAGCGGAAGGAGAAGCAATCCAATTACTTAACCAAATCCGTCAACGTGCATTTGGGAATTCTGAACATGCTATTTCAGCTTCAGGTGAGGCTTTGAAGGAAGCTATTTTGCAAGAACGCAAATTAGAACTTCTAGGTGAAGGGACTCGTCGCTGGGATTTGATTCGTTCTGGTAAGTTTGTGGAAAAAGCTTTAGCTGTTCGTGCAGAAATGACGGAGATGGTTAATGATTTGCAAACAAAAGGATATCATGAATTTGCTAATGGTAATGTGATTTCGAATTATGTATATACTAAGAAAGTGTATTTAAGTTCACCGCTGACTTTTGATCCAGATGAGTCGAATCCGGCTCTGTATCCGGGATGGAGAGGTCAATATGATTATAGCACTACTCCGGTAAAAGTTACTGGGACAGACCATAATCTGGCTATTGAGGGGCTGTTTAATTATATAGATCCCGATGGTGCTGAAGCAAAGAGATTGCTTGACGAGGGTTATACACAGGATGATTGGGGAGTGACATTGGTGAAATATGCTGATCATTATACAAATAGCAATTTGTTGCCGGGAGTAAAAGAAGGTAATGTTCCTCCCAGATATTATTGGCCTATTCCATTTGAAACGCTGAGCAAGTCTAAAGGCAAAATAACGAACGGATATGGCTTGGCACAAGAATAAAGAGTATATATGAAAAACATTTTATCTATTTGCACATTTTTATTGGCCTTTGGGACGCTTCCTTTATGGGGGCAGTCCCAAGACCCTTTGAATGAGGATCAGACTACAGTACGCATTCTTGAGGGGGATAATTCAGACCCTTCTATTGTCCGTTATGGAAAATCTTATTATCTGGTTCATTCTTCCTTTGTTTATACCCCGGGACTGGTAGTTTACAAATCGGATGATTTAGTAAACTGGACTCCGTGTTCCACAGCTTTGACTACTTTTACAGGAGATATCTGGGCTCCGGATATTGTGGTTCATAACAATCGTTTTTATATCTATTTCCCGACCTTGAATGGAAAAGGGAGAAAGACCAATATGGTAACTTGGGCTGATAGTCCGGAAGGTCCGTGGAGCACTCCGATAGATTTGAAAATAGGAGGTATTGATCCGGAGCATGTGGTTAGTGAGGATGGAAAACGTTATCTGTTGCTCAGTTCCGGTGCTTTATATCCGTTGTCGGATGACGGATGCTCTATTACAGGAGAACCGGTCAGAATTTATAAGGAATGGGAAATACCGGAGGAATGGGATATAGAAGGAGTTTCCATGGAAGGTCTGAATGTGAAAAAAGTAGGAGAGTACTATTATTTATTTGCGGCCGAAGGGGGGACGGCAGGTCCTCCCACCAGTCACATGGTAGTACAGGCACGTAGTAAAAATATAATGGGCCCTTGGGAGAATGCTCCTTTCAATCCGCTTCTTCGTACGGAATCCCGTAATGAAAAATGGTGGAGTAAAGGGCATGGCTCTATTGTTGATACGGAAGATGGACGGTTATTTATGATTTTCCATGCTTATGAAAACGGATTCCAGACATTGGGGCGTCAGACCCTTTTACGTGAACTGGTCCAAAAAGAAGATGGATGGTTACATTTGAAAGAAGGAGCCATTTCTTTACCTGCACCGGAACGTTTGAAATTATCTGGTATAGAAGATTTTGTATGGCAGACGTGCCGGGAACATAACTTAAATGATCGGTTCCGGATTACTTCTGATAAAATCAGTATAGAGGCAAAGGGAAATACTCCAAAAGAAGGATCTCCCTTATTAGCACGCACCAGTGCTCATAAATATGAAGTGGAGGCTTGTTTTGAACTGAAAGGTGAAAATACATCTGCCGGATTGGTGGCTTATTATGATGAGAATTATCATTTTGGATTTGGTTTTAATCATAAGCAGATGCTTCGTTATCGGCGTGGACAAGTAAGTCGTACGGAATCAAAATTACCTCAAGCAAACCAATGTGGAAAGATGTGGTTACGTTTGCGGAATGATGCTAATGTATTGTCGGCCTGGTACAGTGCCGATGGTAAAAAATGGCATAAGTATCCATGGGGATTTGAGATATCGGGAGTACATCATAATACGGTATATGGTTTCTTGTTTGTTCGCCCAGGTATTTTTGCCGGTGGTGACGGGCAGGTGGAAGTAACAGATTTTGTTTTGAGAAATCTTGATTGATGCGTTGTTTAACTGGAATTTAATGATTGAATTGCTTATGAAATATTGCTGCTCTTTTTTATTGTTATTGCTTTTTGGGATTTCCGGTGGATTTGCCCAAGATAAGGTGGAGTGTTGGGGACGTTATGAAATCTCCCTGCCTGCCAAAGTAAAGGGGAACCCTTTTGATATTGAGCTTACGGCAACGTTTAGCGGACCGGATACTACATTGACTGTACGTGGATTCTATGACGGAAATGATACCTTCAAAATTCGTTTTATGCCTGTGAACCAGGGAGTATGGTCGTACGTGACGCAGAGTGAGATTCCGGTGCTGAATGAGGTGAAAGGGCGGATAGAATGTATTGCTCCGGGTAAAGGAAATCATGGCCCAGTTAAAGTGGATGGAACTTATAATTTTAAATATGCTGACGGAACGCGTTATTATCCAGTTGGAACTACTTCTTATGATTGGATGCATGTGGCAGGTAACCAGCCTGATCAGACAGTGAAATCATTGGAGCTATCCAAGTTCAATAAAATCAGGATGCTGTTTTTTGTGCAAAACTTTGATCCGGATTATCCTGAACCCTCCATGTTTCCTTTTGAGATAAAGAAGATAACAAAGGATGAAAAGGGAAAACCTGTGTATGAATGGGATTTCACCCGCTTCAATCCTGCTTATTTTGCTCATGTGGAAGCATGTGTGGATAAATTGGCCGGAATAGGAGTAGAGGCTGATTTGATTCTTTTCCACCCTTATGATGGTGGCCGTTGGGGATTTGACAGAATGCCTTTGGAAGCCGGTGTCCGATACTTGAAGTATCTGACAGCCCGTATGAGTTCATTTCGCAATATTTGGTGGTCATTGGCCAATGAATATGATTTTTTGAGAGAATTAAAACCGGAATATTGGGATACTTTTACACATACGGTAGTAGGGAATGATCCTTATTCCCATTTATGCTCCATTCATACTTATACAGCTAAGTATTATAAATATTGGGAACCTGAATACACTCATGCCAGTATACAGGACCAGGCACCTGTGGAGGGATTTGGAAGAGCGGCTACGGTGAAAAACATTTATAAGAAACCGATTATTTTTGATGAGGTATGTTATGAGGGTAATATGGATAACCGATGGGGAAGCTTGAGCGGTCAGGAATACCTTTATCGCTTGTGGCAAGGATTGATTGTGGGGACTTACGTGACTCATGGAGAATGTTATATGGATGATCCTAAAGATTATTCTCGTGACTTTTTGGCTGTGGGAGGAACTTTTCAAGGGGAATCCTGGAAGCGCATTGGCTTTACAAGACAGATTTTGGATGCACTCCCTAATCCTCTACATTTATGTGATAGCAGTTGGGACCCTTATACTTCGACTGCCGGAGAAAATTATTATATGATTTATCTGGGCAAGGAAATAAAACCGGAATGGGCATTTGATTTACCGGTAAAAAACGCTTTTTATCCACGTTTGAAAGAAGGAGTACGTTTTAAAGTGGAAGTCATTGATACTTGGAACATGACGATAGCCGAATGGCCTGTCGTTTTTGAAACGACTGCTCCTGTAAAGGATAGGGTGTATGATAAAAATCAAGGAAGAGTAAGACTGCCTGCAAGTCCTTATCTGCTGCTAAGGATAACTGAAGTAGAATAATTTATGAATGTGTTAGTTTGTTAATATGCTAATTGCCGTTTGGTTCCGCTATGTTTACATGTCAATTGGCCTATTAGCAAATTGGCAAATTAGCACATTATTCAAAATTTGCACATAATAGACCAATTTTTACCTTTCTGTCCTCTGTTTCTCGTTTAATTTTGTATTAGAACAAATCTTAATCTATACAAAATGAAACATTTACATTTTCTTGCTTTTGTCTTGTGCTGGCTTGTATGGGGACATCTGTTAAAAGCACAAAGTCTTGATAATTATAGTTCGTTAGATCCTTCGCAACCTATAGAATTTAAAGGGAACTGCCTTCGTTATGCAGATAAAGAAATTATTTTAGGTCCGAAAACATTTTTTGTTGATGGGCAGTTGTCCGATAGGGAAGTGGCGGGTAATCCTTATGTTTTTAATAGTTTCAATAAAGCTGCCGCTAATTTCTCAGCTGGTACGGAAGCGGAACCGATGAAAGTTTATTTGGCTCCTTATGTCTATTGGATTGATGATCCAGATGACCCTGCTATTCGTGTTGGTAAAGACGGCCGTGAACCGTTCGGCTTGGTTGTTAAATGCCCTTATCTCCATATTATCGGATTGAATACTCATCCTGAAAATACAGTCCTGGCATCCAGACGTGGACAGACACAGGGGGCTGTCGGTAATTTCACCATGTTTGATTTTTGGGGAGACGGTCTGTTAGTAAAGGACTTGACTATGGGGAATTTCTGTAATGTCGATTTGGAATACCCTCTGAAGAAGGAATTAAGCAGGAAGAAAAGAATGTCTGCCATCACTCAGGCACATGTCGCTTATTGTCATGGCGACAAGATTGTGGCGGATAATGTACATTTCATCAGCCGCTTGAACATGAATCCGTTGAATGGCGCCAAGCGGATACTTTTTAATAAATGCCACATGGAAAGTACGGATGACGCATTGACCGGAACAGGGGTTTATCTGGATTGTACACTTCATTTTTATGGTCAGAAACCTTTTTGGAGAAGTGATATGGGCGGAGCTGTATTTTTGAACTGTGACTTTTATGTATGTCATGAGGAAGATCGGCAATATTTTTGTAAGTCGGTCGGACCATTAAGTATTGTCGATTGCCGTTATCATTCGAAGAAGCCGGTTTATGCGGGCTGGACACATGATCCCACAGATTGGTTGCGTTGTTACCAATACAATGTGAAACAGAACGGGCAACCTTATGTAATTGGGGCTGACAAGCCTTATAATACGGTTTGCATGGATCAGCTGAATCAACTGAAAGCTTTCCGGCTGGAAGAGAATGAAGAGGTAGTTTATAATACTTACAATTTATTGAGAGGAGAGGATGACTGGGATCCTCTTCGGGTGAAAGACCGTGTTATTGCTATAGGTAAGCGAGATGGAAGGGATTATACTCGGATGCCCTCTTGTCTTTCTGTAGAGCCCTTAACGGCTTCCATCCAAACAGGTGGCCGGACGGTCAGATTGACTGCAACAGTAAAAAGGCATTGTAACTATGTACTGAATAATGTTCCCGTGAAGTGGAAAGTACAACAAGGTTACGAAAAGGAGGTGAAATTATCCACTTCCGAGGGTTATGAATGTGTTGTCGAGGCAACTAATGTGGAGGATGAAACAAAGCATTTCACTGTGATAGCCTATACAGAAGATGGTTTGGAATGTGCGACAGAGCTTACGGTTGCTCCCGATTATGTGCCGGCTCCTTCGTTTACGAAAACTCCAAAGATGAATATCACTAAAGGAGTAGCTACTGTCAGTTATGCTTTAGAATTGAATGGGCGTAAAGATGAATCTTTGATAACTTGGTATAGATGTACAGACAAAAATGGAGCCAATAGACTTCCGGTTTCTGTATCTCGCTTGAATGAACCGGAATACTCCTATACGTTGGTAAAAGAAGATGTCGGTTATTATCTGATGGCAGCGGTTGCTCCCAAACACTTGCGTTGTGTGCCGGGGAAAGAACAGATTGTTGTTTCCAACTCTCCGATAAAGAAAGGACAAGTGAATATTGCTCATATATTTGAAACGGATTTTCAGAACTTTCCATGTAAGAATCAACCACAACTTTTACCGGGATTTTGGACGATTGGTGGATATAAGCCTTTGGATACGGCAGCATACGATTGGCAGGTAGTTCCGGATAAGGATTATTGGATTTATGGGCCGGGAATGAATGGTTCTCACGGAACCGGTTTGTTGCAAGATCAGAAAGGAGCCCGTTTGCTGTATACTCCATTGGATGGCAGCTATGGAGATATGGCAATAACCTTGAATGTGGATGCCAGTAAAACAGCAGGACAAGGTTTTGGTAGTGCAACAGGACAGTATTTGGATTTGTATATCAAGTTTGATACCCGTACTTTAACGGGATATGCATTGCGTATCATTCGTACGACCAAGTATAGTAATGCGGTTGATTTTATTTTGATGAAATATGAGAACGGGGTGGCTGAGGCCATCAGTCAACCGGTGTCTTCTACCTGCTATCGTACAAATTGTACTCTGACATTGACTGCTAAAGGAGGAAAATTGACGGCACACGCTTCAACAACAACTCCGCTTCCGGCGCCTGTAACAGATCCGAACTTGAAACTTTCGGTAGATTTGGAGGCGGATATAGTCTCGAACACTTTTGGGGGCACCGGTATCCAGCATACGGGCAGTTGTGGTGAAAGTACAACGATGCTGCACTATATGAAGGTGGAATGGGAATAGAGTGATTAAAACTTGAATTTAATACTGATGAATCTATGGTTACATTAAAATCGTTTTTAGGTATGATTGCCGCAGTTCCTTTTATAATGGCGTGTAATCAGACAGGGCAGGTCAATGCAACACTTTTTCCTGCTTCCGGTTCGGAAAATGTCAATCCGGACACTCATTTGGTTCTTACTTTTTCCGAGACTCCTGTCCTTGGAGATTCCGGTATGATACGGGTTTATGACGCAGTTACTGACCAAGTGGTGGACAGTTTGGATTTGAGTATCCCACCTGGTCCTACGGAGAGCCGTACGTATGGTCCGGAATGTGATTATACAAAAGTGCCTTATGACTATACTCGTACCGTTATGCCTACCAATAAAGATACTCGTCCGGGTACTCCTTCGGGAACGGCGGAACCTACTCCTCCTGTGTATCAGCTTACTATTATAGGGGGATTTACGGATGCCTTTCATTTTTATCCCGTCATCGTGCGTGATTCTATAGCTACTATTTATCTACACAATAATATGCTGGAATATGGGCATACTTACTATGTGACTATAGATAATGGTGTGTTAAATTTAGCTGATGGCAGTTTTCAAGGAGTCACTAAAGAAGATGAGTGGGTTTTCACTACTAAATCTGACATGCCGGAACTTTCAGATACATTGATTGTGGATGTTGCAGGAAAAGGAGACTTTAATACAGTTCAGGGAGCCTTGGATTTTATTCCTGATTTTAATGAACAACAGACTGTGATTTTAGTTAATCCCGGTGATTATGAAGAATTGGTCTATACAAGAAATAAATGGCATGTTAAAATTAAAGGAGCAGGAATGGCCGATACTAAAGTACATTATGCAAATAATGAAGTCTTTAATCCTCATCCGCTGACTGTGAAAACCAATGAGTGGCCCGGTACATTTCCTTCCCGTCGGGCGGCTTTCATGCTTGATAATTGCAAGGATATAGTCATTGAGGATATGACCATTGCTACAGATTTAAAAGGTCAGGCAGAAGGGTTGTTGATTAATGGAGAAAGGATTGCTTTATACCGTGTACATATTATAGGTTCAGGAGATGCATTGCAGGCGAATGGAACAATCTATATGGAATCTTGTGAGTTGGATGGTGGTGGTGATACTATTTTAGGACGTGGCAGCTTGTTTGCTTATAAAAGTAATTTCCGTAATGGTGGCGGCCCTTTCTCATGGGTAAGAAATACGGCGGGCAATCATGGTAATGTGTTTGTTGAATGCACTTTTTCTACGGAGGATGGTAAACAGGCGGATTACGGACGTACTAAAAGTAACCACGGTTCGGCCTATCCTGATGCAGAGTTTGTCTTGATAGATTGTAAAGTGAAAAATATAATTCCTGAAGGGTGGAGTTCTATTGGAGCGAAGACTGCTAAAATGTACGAGTATAATACTTGTGATATGGTGACAGGAAATCCGGTTGATGTATCCAAACGTCATCCATATTCCCGCCAGCTGACAAAAGATAAAGATACAGAGCTGATTAACAATTATCGGAACCCTGCTTTTGTTTTGAAAGGCTGGGTGCCGGATAGTTGTATAAATGGGACGAAGTAATAATTAGTGGAGATAAGTTTGCGCATCGAATATTGAGGTATCTAATTAAATACCGGAAACAGATATGGATGATCTATTAAAGTTGGAAACAGAAACTTTTAATAAATTATATACTGATTACAGGTTACGGTTTATTCGTTTTGCGCAAACTTATATTCCCGATATTTCTATAGCTGAAGATATTGTGATGGACACTTTAGCTTATTATTGGGAACATCGAAGAGATATAAAGAACGATGAGAATATATTAAGTTATCTTTTAACGGCTATAAAGCATAAATGCTTGAACTATTTAAGACAGGAACGCTTTCATTATGAAAAGAATAATTCTTTGTCTGAACTTGCTTTATGGGAATTGGATTTTAAGATATCAGCATTATCGGCATGTGATCCTTGTGAATTGTATACTAATGAGGTGCAAGAGATTGTAAATCATACGCTTGAAAAATTGCCATCAAAAACTCGACAGATTTTTTTTATGAACAGATATGAAGATATATCCTACCCTGAAATAGCTAAAAAGTTATTTGTGAATCAAAAAACCGTTGAATATCATATAAGTAAGGCATTAAAAGCTCTACGTGCTGTCCTCAAAGACTATCTTTCTTTTTTGATTTATCTAATTTAGCAAATTTTTTTGTTTTTCGTTTAGGGTATTTCCATTCTCATGTGCTTATAGAGTAAATAATGGAAAGAAAATGAATTTATTATCGTTGTATCATTTTTTTGCAGGCAAAGCATCTGACAAGCAGAAAGAAGCTATTAAACGATGGGCTGAAAGTTCACCGGATAATTATGAGACATTATGTCGTGAAAAGAAAATATTTGATGCAGGTATTTTGTTGGTAGATAAAAAGGAACTGTCTCAAAAAGAAAATGCCCCGTTGTTATATAAGCTAATTAATTATACCGTAAAGATAGCTGCGGTTGTTCTTTTGGTTGTTGTGTCTGTTACTATTTATAAGTATCAGGAATTGGTGAAAAAATCAGAGGTATTACAAACCATACTTGTTCCTGCCGGTCAAAGAATAAACATAATTTTACCCGATAGTACGTTTGTGTGCCTTAATTCTAATACGAAATTTAGTTATCCTTCTGTTTTTGCAACAAATAATCGTAAAGTAAAGTTGGATGGAGAAGCTTATTTTGAAGTATCGGTCAATAAAAATAAGCCATTTTATGTACATACTTCAAAAGGAGAAATCAAAGTACTCGGTACTCATTTTAATTTGGAAGCTTATTCTAACGCTGATGTATTTAAGACTTCTTTGTTTGAAGGCAAAGTTCGTGTCAGAGTAAAAGGTAACAATATTTATTTGAAACCTGATCAAATGGTATGTTATCATAAAAATGGAAAAATTCATTTGGAAACCATCCACGATTATGACCAGTACCGATGGCGTGAGGGATTAATTTGTATAAAAAGCGCAAAATTTAAGGACATCATGAAAACTTTTACTAAATATTTTGGAGATAGCATTGTTGTTCAAAATAAAGAGGTGGAACATTATAAATATACAGGAAAATTTAGACAAAGTAGAGGGGTTATTAATGCGTTAAGGTTATTGCAGAAAGATGCTCCTTTTACTATAGAGCAGGATGAGGACAAACAAATTATTTATATCAAATAGAGGTTCAAATACATAAAACACAACTATATTTTTTTTAAAACTAAAATCTAATAACATGGAAACAACTTATTTAAACGTATGTGATAGGCCAATAAGTCGGTGGTCTATTGTGAGATTACTGAAAACAGTCTTGTTGCTATTATGTGTGTCATTTAGTTCAGTGTACGTACAAGCATCAGATCGGAGCGAAGGTATCACTATTTCATGTAAGAATGAAAGTTTGGAACAAGTGATACACTTGATTGAGAGCCAGTCATCTTATCTTTTTGTGTTAAATGATAAGGTGAATACTAAACACAAAGTAAGTATAAAGATAGAGAATGGAAATATAAATGCTATTCTGAATAAAATCTTTCAAGGTACCAATATGACGTATCAAGTTGATGGAGATCATATTTTAATTTCAACTACTCATAAAAGTATCGGTTTGGATGAAACACGACAGACTACTATGATAAAAGGAAAAATAGTAGATAATGTAGGTGAGCCTATGATTGGAGTAAATGTATTGGTAAAAGGAACGACTAATGGTGCCATTACTGATTTTGAAGGTAATTATTCTCTTGCTGATGTAAACGAGAATGATGTATTAATGGTGACCTATATTGGCTATCTTACTCAGGAGATAAAAGTCGGGAAACAGTCTGTCATAAACATTGTGATGAAAGATGATACTCAATCTTTGGATGAAGTGGTAGTGGTTGGATATGGTGTTCAAAAGAAGAGTGATTTGACTGGTTCTATATCTTCTATAAAACCAGCGGATATTACATCTACTCCTACTACCAATGCGTTGAAATCTTTGCAAGGTAAAGTAGCGGGATTGGATATAACACAATCTAGCGGGCAGCCCGGAGCCTCTATTTCATTAACCATGCGTGGTAATCGTTCTCTTAAAGCTGACAATAATCCGTTAGTATTGGTCGATGGTATAGATTACGGATCATTTGTTGATATTAATCCTACTGATATTGAGTCTATTGAAGTCTTGAAAGATATCTCATCTACAGCTATTTATGGAACGAAAGGAGCTAATGGTGTAATTATTATTACAACAAAATCCGGAGCCAAGGGACAAAAGACGAAAATCGATTTTAATGCTTATGTTTCTATTAAAAATAAGGCTAAATACCCTCGTATGATGAATGGAGAAGAATATGCTCAATTAAAGAGAGAGGCCTATAGAACTACTAATTCAGCAGCGCCGGATCAATATATGGATGATGCTTTGATTTTCAATGCAGAAGAATTGGAGTATTTGGAAAAAGGTTATTGGGTTGATTGGCAGGATTTATTGTTGGGTACCGGTATTACCCAAAATTATGAAATCAGTATGTCTGGTGGTACGGAGAAAACATCTTATTCATTATCATTTGGTTTTCAAGATGATAAAGGATTGTTGAAAAATGATGTATTGAAACGTTATAATGGTCGTATTAGTCTTGATCATAAGATAAATAAAATTTTCAATGTGGGTGTGAATGTTTCATATACTTTTAAAGATCAGGATAAGAGACAGAATCCATTGAATTTGGCTAACAAAATACCATGTATAGGCAGAGCTTATGATGATAATGGTAATTTTATATTAAACCCTGCTCCTGGAAATAGTTCTGCATTCAGTCCTTTATGTGATGAGCAGCCGGGTGCTTACGAGGATAATATTCGTACGAAACGTATGTTTGCTTCGGGGTATTTGAATGTGAATATTCTGAAAGATTTTTTCTTTAAATCCACTATTGGCATTGATGTTACAGATAGTCGGGAAGGTATTTATAAAGATAAAAATACAGTAGCTAATCTTGGTGTAAAATCTACCTCTTCTGTTCAGGCGGATAACGATTGGCGTTATACTTGGGAGAATATACTGAATTACTCCAAAACATTTGGGAAACATGGACTAACTGCAATGATTGGTAGTAGTACCACTGCTTATGGATATGAAAAGGTTTTGGCTAGTGGAGCTAACCAAGCTTCTGCTCTGACTTCATTCCACGATCTGGGAGCAAATGCTGATTCAAAAGAAAATGCCAGTCAATTGATTGAGACGCAAATGGTTTCTTTCTTTGGACGATTGAATTATAAGTTTAATGAACGTTATTTATTCCAAGCTTCTTTGCGTGCTGATGGATCTTCCGTTTTGGCGAAGGGGCACAAGTGGGGGTATTTCCCGTCAGCATCCGCTGCGTGGCGTATTTCAGAAGAAGGCTTTATGGCTGATCAAGATATTTTTAGTAATTTGAAATTACGTTTAAGTTGGGGAGTTGCTGGTAACAGTGCAATTGATGCTTATGCTACTTTAGGAGGACTTAAAAAATCAGTATATACATTTGGTAGTAGTGTTTATGGATATTATCCTAGCGAGATTGCAAATAAAGATTTGACTTGGGAAAAAACATCGACATGGAATCTTGGACTGGATTTCTCAATTTTAAGAAATCGCATATCTGGTACAATTGATACTTATATTTCACAAACCTCGGATTTGTTACTTCCAAGTTTATTGCCTAGTTCTACTGGATATGCATCTGTTATGCAGAATATAGGTAAAACAGAAAATAAAGGTATTGAAGTGACATTGAATACAATTTGGTTTCAAAATAAAAATTTTAGTTGGAATACGGATTGGACATATAGTTTGAATCGTGAAAAAATTAAAGCTTTAAATAGTGGTGTAACGCGTGATGAAGGTAATCTTTGGTTTGTTGGCTCTCCTACTCAAGTTTTTTATGATTATAAAAAGATTGGTATCTGGCAATTAGGTGAGGAAGCTCAGGCCAAGGCTTTTGGAGGATTTAAGCCAGGGGATATTAAAGTGGCAGATATGTCACCTAAAGGTTCTGAAGGTGAAGGCGTTTTCTCTACGGATGACCGGGTTATTTTTTCAAGAGTTCCTAAGTATACGTTTGGTATAACTAATAATATCACCTATAAGAATTTTGATTTAATGTTCTTTATTTATGGTCGTATCGGACAATATGTAAAAGATGCCTATACTCAGTTATACAAGCCAAGTGCGTTGGAAAATAGCGCACCTGTAAATTATTGGACACCTGAGAATCCTAGCAATGAGTATCCTCGTCCCAATAGTGGTTATTCAACGAACAGCTATTTGTTACAGTCTTCATTGGCATTCCGTAAAGCTTCTTTTGTGAAAATACGAGATATTACATTGGGATACACACTGCCTAAAGAATGGACATCCAAAATGATGGTGCAGAAGTTGCGTATTTATTGTTCTTTGAATAACTTCATTACCTTCACGGATTTCCCGAATTATGATCCGGAAAGCAATGGAAGTATGGACTTTCCATTGGCGAAGCAAGTGTTGTTTGGCATCAATCTTAGTTTGTAATCTTTAATTATGATCATTATGAAAACAAAATTTTATTATTATATAAGCATATTATTTCTTTGTTTATGTCATGTCTCTTGTGAAGACTTTCTAGAAGAAACTAATAAAAGTGGATTGACAACGGATCCATTTATGAAAACGAAAGTTGGAATAGAGAGTGCGTTGAATTCCTGTTATTCGGGTGCAAGGACATTTTATGGTCAGGAAGATGGTTTTGGTATGACAGAATCTGGTACTGATTTGTTTTTGCGTGGGGGAGATAATAAAGCAAATCAATTGGCTGATTATACTATTGACTTAAATGGCTCCCAATCAACTATCGGAAATGTCTGGAAAAATCTTTATTTGTCATTAAGTGCTTGTAATCAGACTATTTCTTTGTTGCCAAGTGAAGTATTGACCGAAGCTGAAAATAAGTCATTTGAAGGCCAGGCTAAGTTTTGGAGAGCCTTCTATTTGTGGTTGATAACAGAAACTTGGGGAGACGTGGTATTGAACACAGAACCTATAACGGGTGCTGTTACTGAAGCACACCGTTCGTCTGTAGAAGATTTTTATAAAGTTATTTTTGATGATTTAGATGTGGCTGTCAATCAACTGGCACCAGGCAAATCAACAGATGGTAGAATAACTCAGGATGTAGCTAAAGCTTTTAAAGCAAGAGCTTGTTTGACCAGAGCTTGTGCAACGGGCGAGGCTTCGCTTTATGCTGAGGCCGCTATGTTGGCAAAGGATATTATCAATAGTCAACGCTATTCTTTCTATACTGATTATAGTGATATGTGGGATATTGCCAATTGTGATGGAGGTACAAACAAAGAAGCAATTTTTTCTATAAATTACACCAACTCAGAATTAGAAAATAATGCTTTTGATGCTACTGCTACTAATTCGGGTAATAAAGGGATTGTTGATTTTGTAATGAAATATGATAAGGAAGCCGGAATGGAACGCGATGTCTTGAATGCTCGTCCTTTCCAAAGATATATGCCGTCCAGGTATTTGCTGCAATTATATAATGAGAATATAGATCAGCGTTATAAAGTGACGTTTAAAGATGCCTGGTACGCAAACAAGAATCCGTTATCTGAGAGTGATTTAAAAGTTTATCCTTTAATGGCTACAGGAGATACGGCCATATATATCATGAAAACGGCTGCTACTGATTCACAAAAAGTATGGGCGTCAAAGCGGTATCGTTTGCTGGATGTTAATGACGTGTACACTTCGGAAGGTAAAGCTATCTTAAGGTCGCAATTTGTAGAAATGCATAAGTTTGCCGATCCTACGGCGGTTTATAATCAGGATTGGTGTCAACGGGATGCATTTGTCATTCGTTTGCCGGAAATGTATTTTATTGCAGCCGAAGCGATGCTGCAAACGAATAAACAGGAAGCAGTGGATTTGATGAATGAATTTTTGATGAAACGTGCAATACCAAGTAAAGAAAATGACATGAGAATTACTGAATCGGAACTGACTATCGATTTTATTTTAGATGAGAGGGCTAGGGAATTGTGTGGAGAACAAATACGTTGGTTTGATTTAAAACGAACTAAAAAGTTAGTTGAATACGTTAAGTTGCATAATATGGATGCAAAAGATAATATTCAAGAATATCATATGCTACGTCCGATACCCCAAAATCAATTGGATGCGGTGACTAATAAAGATGAATTCACTCAAAATCCCGGATATACAAAATAAAGTAATTTTGTAAAAGGAGTATATTGAAGTATTTCTTCTTAACATACTCCTTTTACAATATACCATAAAGAAAAATAGAGGTAAAATGAAATCAGCTATAAAAAAAATATTCGTTTTAACGGGTTGTGTACTATTGCTTGTAACATCTATGAGAGCACAGAGGGCATGTCTCAATTTATCAGAAACTCTATGGAATATCACTCTTGATCGTTCGGCTGTATGGCAAAATGATTCTCTTTACGTTCCTCCTGTCAATATTCATGACCTCCCTGTCCATATACCTACCGGAGGCTGGAATTTGCTTGATACACCCGATAAGATAGGGGTGACACTTCCTGCTACCGTAGAGCAACACCTATGGGGATGGAATGGAGAAACATTTGGAGTTACCGGAAATTATGTAGGGGTTTCATGGTTTGATACAAAAATAAATGTACCTGCTGATTGGAGAAATAAACGGATAGTGATGAATGTTGCTTCTGTCCGTTTTAGAGCTGAGATTTTTGTTAATAAAAAATTGGTGGGATATGATTTGGTGAATAGTACGCCGTTTGCTGTAGATGTGACACCTTTTATTCTACCTGGTCAGGAAAATGTGATTGCTTTCCGCATTACTGATCCAAATGGTAATTTTAATTGGAAAGATTCCCAAGTCTATACATGGGGAGAGTATAGAACTAATCCTTCTCATGGTTTTGGCGGTATAACTGGAAAAGTGGAGTTGGTTGCTACGGATAAGTTATATATTGGAGATGTTTTTATTAAAAACCAACCGGACCCTCATTCTATTGAAGTTGAAGTGACGGCTTGTAATGAAACAAAGAACCCGATGAAGGCTCAGAAAATGCTTTTAACAGTAAAAGAACATAAAGGTGAGAAAGTACTTTACCGAAAAGAATACTCTGTTGAAAATCTTGTTGTCGGAGAGAATAAACAAACTTTTCATATTCATTTGCCAGCGGCAAAATTGTGGAGTACGGATTCTCCTCATCTTTATGATTTGTCTGTTTCAGTAGGTACGGATAATTATACGCAGCGTTTTGGATTCAGATGGTTTGAAGTGAAGGATATTCATGGAGATAAGCAATTTTTCTTGAATGGAAAAAGAATTGTTTTACGTACAGCTATTTCATGGAGTTTCTGGCCGGATAATGGGATCACTCCATCTGATGAGTTGGCTAGGAGACAAGTGGAGAGTGCTAAAAAGCTAGGACTTAACATGTTGAATTTTCACCGTACTATCGGGCATAGCAATGTCTTGGATTATGCTGATGAATTGGGATTATTATACTTTGAAGAACCGGGAGGCAATCAGTATCCTATCAGTCACTTTAATGATAATAACAAGCAAAGCAAGTTTTATTTTGCTTACCGGAATGAAAAATTGGTGCGAATGATTAAACGTGACCGTAACCATCCGTCTCTTGTTATTTATAATTTGCATAATGAACGGGGAGCTTGGCCACAGGTACAGGATTATGCGCAGATGCGTATGGCACATTCGTTGGATCCTACCCGTATCTTAACTTATAATTCCAGTAATGGAGAGAACCCGGAAAATGAGGCGAATGCCCGTTTTAAATTGCACTTGATGCCAAACGATACTACTTTTTATGATTATGGATGGTATGACAGGCATCATGCAGGTGGTCCGGGTTGCTATCATGATAATTTATATTGGGGTAAAGATAACTATCACCGTTTTTCAGATCATAAGGATGAGATTATTTATTGGGGGGAAGACGGGGCTATTGGTACTCCGCCGCGTCTTCAGCTCATTCGGGATGAAATCCTGCAATCTGGCACTACTTCTGGATGGGAAGCGATGGATTATATGAAATGGTATGATGCATATGATTCGTTTCTTAAACACAATGGATTTGCCAAAGCATTTCCTACAGTGGATGATTTGACCCGTGCCATGGGGAATGTGGCTTTCTATTATCAAGGTAGGGTAATTGAGAATATTCGTATCAGTAATACGGTGGATGCTTATGCTGTAAATGGTTGGGAAAGTATGAAACTGGAAAATCACTCCGGCATTGTTGATAATTATCGTTATCCTAAAGGAGATGTGGAAGTAATGGCTCGTTATAACCAACCGTTATTTTTAGCTGTAAAAATGAATCGGAAAGTGCTGAATGTTGGAGATACGACTATAGTAGATACTTATATTGTAAATGAAAAGAATTTGAAGGGGAATTATTCTCTTCAATTGATAGCGAAAGATGCGGAAGGTACTGTATTGGCTACCCATGTATCTAGTGTACATGTTAAAGGGGGGAATGTATATGGTCAATGTTTACAGATCGGCTGGAATTTTGTTCCTCGGGCAACAGGCTATGTTTGTATTGAAGCAAAGTTGGTCAAAGGCAAAAAAACTTTTGCAACTGGAGACGATTCTTTGTTTGCTGTAAGTTTGAATACGAAAGGAATTACAGCTAATGGTTCTATTGCTGATACTACGGGCGTTCTGAGCAATTTTATGAAAACAGTTGGTTTTGATATTCCGGAATATAAAGAAGGGACACCTTCGGGAGATTATTTGTTGGTTGGCGCCTTTGAACCTACTCAATGGGGAAGTGGTATGAGTGATATTATGGAATGGGTTTACAAGGGACATACATTGATTATTGTGGATAATGCGGAAAGGTGGGCTGAGTTCTTAGCGGATAAAGAAGTTTTGGATTATCGTGGTTCAAAGAAACTAGGTACGGCTTGGTATGGTGGGAACTTTTTCAATAGAGAACATCCTATTTTTGATGGATTGCCTGTCAATTGTGTCTTTAATTGGGAATATCAATGCTTTGCTACTTACAACCGTCATCGTGTAGGGTTGCGTTGCTTTAATGGGGAAACATTGGTTGCTTGTGTTTCCGATCATAAAAAAGAAGTTTATTCTGCCTTGTCTGTTATTCCGGCAGGTCGTGGAAAAATAATTATTACTACATTGGATATTCCTGCATGTATAAAGGATGTCAAAGCTTATACAGTTCCTGTTGATCTTGATGGCATGAACGAGTCGATGAATACTTTTAATACCAAAAGCGAGAATAGGGCTAATGTAGTGGGCCAACAGTTATTATTGAATTTAATAAAAGAAAGTAATAGATCATTATGAAGAAGAGTATTATTGCCATAGCATTTTTGTTGTTATGTCCATTTTATGGGGTGAGAGCACAGGAGAGACCATTTTTTGATTTGTCAGGAAAAGGATGGCATTTATGGCAGGATAAAAAAGCGACTTGGCAGACAGAGGATATTTATTTGACATTGGAAGAGGCACGGAAAAGTCCTGTAATTGTTCCTACAGCGGGATGGGATATATTGACTTCTGCCCAGGCTGTTCCGGTACAGGTTCCCGGAACAGCTGAAGAATATCTTCAAACTCAGTCCGGACCCGAAGGAGATATTACAGGAGTTACATGGTGGAGTCGTACAATGGATATTCCGGTGTTGAAGAAAGGACAAAAAGTCTTTTTGAATTTTGGTTCTATACGTTCACGGGCGGAGATTTTTATTAATCAGAGATTAGTGGATTATCAGATTGTGGACAATGTTCCTTTCGAAACGGATATTACTCCTTATATAAAATCGGGAGAACAAGTACAATTGGCTGTACGTATAACGGATGCGGGTGGTAACCATGATTGGCGCGACTCCAGAACTATTCCGTGGGGAGATAAAATGTTGCCTCCCGGTCATGGCTTTGGAGGAATAACAGGAAAAGTTGGTATGAAGGTCTGTAATGCTGTTTATGTAGCGGATATTTATATGCAGAACACTCCTCAGATAACCACCGCCAACGCTATTCTGACATTACAGAATGAAAAAGGAAAGACTACGAAGCAGGATCTTCGTATAACGGTGTACGAGTGGCAAAATAAAGAAAAAATAGTTTATTCTAAAGAGATAAAGGGTGTTTCATTAAATAAAGGCATGAATGAACTGAAGATTCCTGTATCAGCTCCGGATGCGAAATTATGGAGTGTGGATGATCCTAATCTGTATGTATGTGAGGTGGAGTTATCCGAAGGAAAGAACTGGGTAGATAAAGATTCCCGCCGTTTTGGATTTCGTTGGTTCGAGGCTTCCGGTATAGGTGAGGATGCTGTTTTTCGTTTAAATGGAAAACGTATCATGCTTCGCTCGGCCATCAGTTGGAGTTTTTGGCCGGTCAATGGTATTTTCCCATCGGAAGAATTGGCTGAAAGGCAAATTCGCATAGCTAAGGAGTTAGGGTTGAATATGTTGAATTTCCATCGTTTTATCGGTAATACTGACGTAATGAATTATGCTGATGAGTTGGGACTGCTCTATTTTGAAGAGCCTGGTGGCTTCCGTCTGGATGTGAAACAGCCGTTTATGAATGCTGTTTTGCATGAAAAGGTCATCCGTATGGTAAAGAGGGATCGCAGTCATCCCTGTCTGGTTATCTACAATATGATGAATGAATCGGGAAATGCTACTCCTGAAAAGTTAGAATTGGAGATTCAAGCGATGAAGGATATGCGTGTACTGGATCCTTCCCGGCTGATTCTTCGTACCTCGGCTTGGGCAAAGGGGGATGATATAGAAGATCAGGCTAAAATTCATATTCGTCCTTACGATGAAAAAGTGTATTGGAGTGGTTGGTATGATTATCATCGTGCCGGAGGACCTGCTGTTTGGAATGAAGGTTTGTACAAAGGCCCTGAAGATTATTATAATGATACAAAGAATAAGCGTGAAATTGTATTCTTTGGTGAGGAAGGGGCTTTATCATCACCTCCTCGTTTGGAAAAAAATAAAGAAGATTTGGAAAAATATAGCTATAAAGGATGGGATGGTAGAGAGTTTTTACGTTGGTATGATGAATTTAATGAATTCCTGGATGCTAAACAGTTAAGGACAGTTTATCCTACGGTAGATGATTTGTGTGTGGCTATGGGGACTGTATCCTATGAGCACCAAGGACGTAAAATAGAATCGGCCAGAATGAATAATTTGACGGATGCATACGTTGTTAATGGATGGGAATCGGAATTGACGGAGAATTATTCGGGAATTGTCGATTGTTTTCGTTATCCCAAATCAGATCCGGCTATCATAGCTCGTTATAATCAGCCTTTGTATGTAGCGGTAAAGACCAGGCAACAGGTTGCAGCCGCAGGGGGAGAGGTGACCGTTGATTTTTATCTGATTAATGAGAAGAATGTCCGGGGAAACCATCAATTGAAAATCTCGGTGACAGACTCTCAAGGAAAAGTGATGGAGGTAGGGACTTATGAAACGGAAGCTGCCGGAGGTGAGGTTTATGGTCAGTTGTTGGTGAAAGATGTAAAAATACCTGTTCCTACAGCTGGAGGACTTTGTAGAATTGAAGCAAAACTATGTAAGGAAAATTCTGTTGTTACAACTGGGTATGATGATATATTGTCTGTAAATCTGGCATCCAATATGTTGGATGGTAAAGGGGCCGTTTGGGAAGATGGGAGTGCTTTACAGAATTTCTTGAAGGGTAAAACGAAAGAAGCGGTTGCAGCTTATGAGGATAATTTAGGAAAGTTGGATTGGATTATGGTGGCCCGTCCTCCTAGGAAAGATCAGTTGACAATGGTGCCGATGGAAGCGTTACGCTCTGCCGATGGCAAACCGGGATTAGATGTGGTCTATTATGAGGATATGGAATTTCAGAAGGAAGTTTATCATGAAGTGGCCAAGGTGGTTAATCTGAGTGCTATTGAGGGAGCTACACCAAGTCCTTTTGTGTATATGCTTGATGGTTATGGTATTAAATGGAGTGGTAAAGTACTTCCCTCTGTCAGTGGTGAATATACAATTATTCCTCAAAGTAATGACCGTAGTATGATTGAAGTCTTTGTCAATGGTAAGAAAATATATGAAATAACTAGAAAGAAAGAGCATTTGGGCGATGGAAAAGTCTATTTGGAAGGAGGCAAGTCTGCCGATATAGAGATCCGTTTCAGGCATCCTCGTAGTAACGCGCGTTGTCGTCTGGATTGGGCCGTTCCTAATGATAAGATGCCGGATGCACAGCGTTTAATGGAACGTGCAGTAAATGATGGAACCAAAATCTTTATTATTCAGAGTGCTGATGAGTGGTCGGAATTTATAGCGGTTAATAGTAAAGCGGTGTTTAAGGACAAATTTTTTGTTGGAACCAACTGGCTGGGCGGGGTGATGTTTAATAAGCCGCATGATATTTTCAAGGAACTTCCTGTCGGAAATGCTCTCAACTGGCCTTATCAGGCATTGATACATACAGGGGTGGAGCGTATGGGATTAGTGATGGAAGGTGAAGAATTGCTGGTCGGAGCCTATCATACTTATCCTATGGCTATCGGAACTGCTATGGGGATTGTCCCTATGGGTAAGGGTAGTGTTTTGTTCTCTACATTGGATATCTATGGGAACATCATTAATGATTCGGCTGCCGGACTTGTAGCCAAAAAGCTGATTTTCAATATGATTGATTTTAAATAAAATAACAGATACCATGAAAAAAACAATCCTATGCTTTTGTTTATGCCTGTATTGTATAGGGGTATGGGCGGCTAGTGCTTCTTTTAAGAAGACAGGAAATGATTTGTTGTTTTTTTTGCCTCAGGGAAATGTGAAATTGGAATTTTGTACAGATGATATGTTCCGTGTACGTCATTCTCAAGGTACTGTGTTCGCTGAGAATGAACAGTGGATGGTTCGGAAATATGATTTTTCTTCTGTCAACTATACGGTGGAAGATAGAGGTACTGCATGGTTGATTACGACCAGAAAACTGATTATAGAGGCTACCAAGAATCCGTTCTGTCTGTCTGTTTCTGATAAAAACGGCAAGATGCTTTATACAGAACTTGAGGAACAACGTTTTTATAAGGATTCTGTCAAGATGAAAGCTGTTCTACAGCCGGATGAGCATTTCTTTGGTTTTGGGGAACGTATGGATTTCATGGATCAGCGAGGGCGTAAGATTTATCTGAATGTAGAGTTGGGAAGAGGGATAAAACCGGCTGTAGGAGGAAAAGATATTTTACGTGCCAATTATTGTCCCGTACCTTTTATGATGAGTACCAAAGGATATGGTTTGTTCTTTCATACTCCGTTTGCTACCGAATGGAATATGGGGTGGGATAGTAGTGATTATTATTCGTTTAAAGCTTTTGGCGGTGATTTGGACTATTATTTTATGTATGGTCCCGATTTTTATACCATGATTGACCGATATACGGAATTGACTGGAAAATCCCCTATGCTTCCTCGTTTTGCAATGGGGTTGCATGTTGGTACTTATTCCGGTGGAACTTGGAAGAATGAAGAGATGACTTCCGATAAATACCCGCCTGCTTTATGTAAACGTTTGCGTGAGGAAGGAGTGCCTTTTGATTTGCTTTGGCTGGATTCTACTTGGAGATTGTTTAATACCACTTACGGAAATGGTGGTTGTTGTTTTGAATGGCGCAATACGTTCAAAGATCCGAAAGCCATGTTTGATAGTTGCTATGCGCAAAATGTAAAAATGGTGGGGCTTCATATCCGTTCCATATTAGATAATGGCCCTGAATATCATCTATTGGATAAGGCGCGTGAACAGGGAAATGTGCTGTATCCAGGAGCCAAGATAGAAGGGGTGGTGAATTTCTTTGACCCGAAAGCGGTGGATTGGTGGTGGGAGAACGGAGTAATGAAAGTGGCTTCCATCGGGGCTAAGTTTGTGAAAACGGATGTCGGAGGGACGATGGACCTAAAAGGACTTCATAATATTTTTCCTTTAGCTTATGCGGAAGCGCCCTATCGTAAATTTCAGGAATATAATAATATGAGGGGGGTGACACATACCCGTGAGGGTTATGCGGGAATTCAGCGTTATCCTTATATTTGGGCCGGAGACTGGGGGAGTGAATGGCAGTGGTTTGAACCGGTGATACGTGCGGGACTTAATATCGGTATGAGTGGCGTGGGTAACTGGACTCATTGCATGGGAGGATTTGAACAGTATTCTCCTTACGATACGGAATTATATACTCGTTGGGTACAGTTCGGTATGTTTTCACCTATCGCCATGGTGTTCGGTATGGATCACCCCCGTTATCATGAACCTTGGACTTATGGTCCGGAGGCTTTGGCCAATTTTATCAAGTACGATAGTTTGCGTTATACATTGATTCCTTATATTTATAGTAATGCTTATCAGCTTTATAAAACGGCACGTCCCATGATGACCCCTTTAGTGATGGATTATCCTCAGGATGAGAATACCTATCAGCTGGCGCGTCAATATATGTTCGGGCCATGGATGATGGTTTGTCCTGTCACTACCAAAGGTGCACTGAGCCAACATGTCTATTTCCCCGGTGGAGAATGGTTTGATTATGAAACCGGTGAGCGTTACGAGGGCCGCCAATATAAGTCTTTTCTTACTCCGTTGGATGTGTTGCCTGTCTATATAAAAGCCGGAGCTATTATTCCCATGCAACCTGCTATGCAGTGGGTAGATCAGCATCCTGTAGATGTGATAACATTGGATGTCTATCCGTCAGGTATTTCTTCTTATGAGATGTATGAAGATGATGGTATATCAATGGATTATCAAAAAGGGATTGGTTCATTGACCCGCTTTACCAGCAGGCTCGCTGATGATAGCTGGACGTTTACTGCAGATAAACCGGTAGGGAAGTACAAACCTGTCAGACACACTTATCTGGTGAAGGCTTATTTGCAGAACGCTCCGCAATCTGTGATAGAAAATGGTAAATCGTTGCCCGTTCTTTCATCAGTTGCAGATGCAGACCGGAATACAGGCTGGTTTTATGATACGGAGCATAAACGTCTGTATGTGAAGACAGCCGGAGATAACCGTCAGAAAATTGAAATTGTGGTACAATAACTTAAAGGATTGATTCTATGAGAAAAATCATCGGTTTTCGCACTTTGTGCGTAAGTTTGGGAATATGGGTGGGGACTTTGGTGGTATCTGCTCAAGGTGAGTTTAAGGCATTACCTTGGAGGCAAAGTACCGCTTATAATTCTTATCTGATGCGTGATGTGCATCGGCAGTTTGCCGACCGGCAGTTTGCCATTCAAAAAGCGTTTGCTTCTCCTGCCGGGATGCAGAAGTATCTGGAGGGTTGCCGTGAACGATATAAACAAATAGTAGGTACTTTTCCTGAAAAAGGGAGTTTAAATGCTCAGGTGGTAGGGAAGGTACAAGGTACGGGTTATCATATAGAGAAAATAATTTTTGAAAGCAAGCCCGGCCGCTATGTCACAGCACATCTTTATATGCCAGAGAACACGACTGTTCCTGTTCCGGCGACATTGGAACTTTGCGGACATGGATTGAATGGCAAAGGTCCTTCGTCTCATGCCGCTATGTTGATGGCATCCAATGGTATTGCTGTGCTGGTGGTAGATCCCATAGGCCAGGGAGAACGGTTGCAAATTATTGATAGGGAAGGAAAGCCGCTGACACGGGGGGCTACTACGGAACATACCTTACTGAATGCGGGCTTTAACTTGCTTGGTACTAGTTTGGCAGCACAGGAATATTGGGATAATCATCGGGCTTTGGACTATTTACTGACCCGTAAGGATATTGATCCGGAGCATATCGGAGTATATGGATCTTCTGGCGGTGGCACTCAGACCGCTTATTATATAGGTTTGGATCCCCGTGTAAAGGTAGCGGTTATTTGTAGTTTCTTTTCTACCCGAGAACGTACTATGGAGTTGCAAGGTCCTTCCGATGGTTGCCAACATATACCATACGAAGGGCGTGAACAACTGGAGGTACCTGATTTTGCTTTAATGATGGCTCCACGGCCTTTATTGATTTTAAGCGGTAAATATGATTTTGTCGATTTATGGGGTGCGCAACAAGGATTTGCTGAATTACAACAGTGCTATAAAGTATTGGGAGTTCCCGAAAAGGTGGATATGCTGACAGTAGAAACCGGTCATGGACTTGGAGCTGAAAAAAGGCAAAAGTTGGTCAGTTGGTTCAAGCGTTGGTTGAAAGATAATCAATCTCCGGTGAAGAAAGCGGCACAAGACCGTTTCCAGTTGTCAGATATGCTTTGTACGACTAAAGGACAGGTGAATGTATCTATGCCTGGAGCACTCAGTATTATGCAGGAAAATGTGAATCAGCTGGATGAGTGGGCTTCCAAGCGTGAGACGTTTCTTTCGAAAGGAAAGAAAACTGTTCAAACAAAGATGCTGGATTTGTTAGGTCTTAAAGGTCTTCCTGACCATAAAATAAGAATTGAGGCAACCGGACATGATTCAATGCGTGAATATGAACAATATAAGTTTCAGCTCATAAGGGAAGGGGAGATGCCTGTTCCTTGTATTCTTATCATGCCGTCCAGAGCGAATGCTGATTCTCCTATTGAGTTAAGGTTGCAGGAAGAGGGGAAAGGAACTTATTTGAGTGAATATGCGAATTTTGCTGCTGCCTTGACGGAAGGAAAAATTTTGTTGTTGGCAGACTTGCGCGGATTGGGGGAAACAACAGATCCTGCATTTTATACGGATGCTAAATATTGGAACCGTGAATATCGTAATGCAATGATCAGTATGCATATAGGGCGTCCTATTATGGGACAACGGGTAGTCGATATCCTGACTTTGCTTGATTTTTGTTCAGAACATGAACTTTTGAAAGGACATCCCGTCAAAGTATTTGCCAATGGTATTTATGGTCCAGCTGTAATTCATGCTGCTTATTTGGATGAAAGAATCAACAGTGTGGAGATAACACATAGTGTGAAGACTTGGAAGGAATACATTGAGAAGCCTATGCAGTGGGATATGTATTCTAATGTGTTGTATGGTGCTTTGAAATATTATGATTTACCGGATTTGATAAGGTTAAGCAATCGTCCCATCCGTTTTGCAGATTAAAAAACAGAATTTATCTCCACTGTAGGAGCATATTAAATGTCCTGAAGGCACAACAATCTGCTCCTGCAGTGGATGGAATATATGGCTTGTCTATTTCTTTTCCAGGAAATCAGCACGCATCGGGCTGAAACAATCTATCAGCATACCCGGCTCCAGGCATACACAACCATGCACTGCATCTGGTTCCTTATACAGACAGTCACCGGCCGATACAATTTTTTTCACACCATTGATGGTGAACTCAAATTTTCCACTTTCTACATAAGTCACTTGTGAATGGATATGATGGTGAACAGCTCCTACAGCTCCCTTTTCAAATTTTACTTTAACAACCATGATGTCATCATTGTAACCCATGATTTGGCGCACTACACCTTCGCCTGCAGGTTCCCATTCTTTGCCTTCTGCAAAAATGAAGTTTTCACTACCTGTTTTCATAACCTTTTTTTCAGTGTTTTTGTTTGTTTCTTCAGTACACTCTTTGTCGCTCTCTTTTTTTTCACTTTGTGCATTGCAGCTCTGCAATATTAGTGGTGCCATCAGGGCACAAGCATACAATGCGGTTCTTACTTTACGATTCATGATCTTGCATTTAATATAAAATGAATAACTAAAACTTTTCTTCAAATATATATAATATATAAGGAGAGTGGTTCACCGTGATTAAAATATACGAGGAAAAGACCAAATATTACAATCCCATACCCTAAAAAATGGCTTATTTTGCTTCATAATGATATTCAAACTTGAATCAAAACACTACAACAACAATGAAAAGCACATTAAAGAAGAGATGGGGAAGAATTGCCCTTTGCTTGTGTATGGCAAATTTTGCTTGCGCAGGTATGGCTCAAACTAATAAAAAGTTAGATGACCAAGTGATAAATACAATGAAAACCGCCACTCAGTTTATGATGGATAAAGTGAGTTATAATGGTGGTTTTGTATGGAATTATTTGCCGGATATGTCCCGCTCATGGGGAGAGATGGAAGCCAAGAGGACAATGGTTTGGATTCAGCCACCGGGAACTCCTTCTGTCGGTCATTTGTTGCTTGACGCTTATCATGCTACAGGAGATGAGTACTATTATGAAGCTGCCCAAAAAGTGGCTAACACTTTGATTTGGGGGCAGCTTGAATGTGGAGGATGGAATTATGTATTTGATTTTGCAGGAGAGAACTCGTTAAAGTCCTGGTATGATACCGTTGGTAAAAATGGCTGGCGTCTGGAGGAATTTCAACATTATTATGGAAATGCGACTTATGATGATGCGGGTACTATGGAGGCTGCTAAATTTCTACTTCGTATGTATGTGGAAAAAAATGATCCTGCTTTCCGTCCGGCTTTGGAGAAAACCATTGATTTTGTTTTGAAAAGTCAATATCCGGTGGGTGGATGGCCTCAACGTTATCCTTTGATGTATGATCACCCTTTTCAAGGTAAGAAAGATTATTCGTCTTTTATTACTCTGAATGATGATGTGATTCCTGATGCGACCGAGTTTTTGATTCAATGCTATCAAGCAATGGGGTTGCAAGGGGTAAAGGAGCCTATTATGCGTGCTATGTACTTGATGATTTCTCTTCAACAAGGGGAACCTTATGCAGGCTGGGCGGACCAATATACAGTAGATGATTTGAAACCGGCTCATGCCCGTTCTTATGAACCGCGCAGTGTGAATACCGGTACTACCGTCCGTCTTATCAATTTAATGATGGATTACTATAAACTTACAGCTGATACTCGTTTCCTGTCGGGGATTCCTGCTGCAATTCGTTTTTTGGACTCAATGAAATTACCGGAATCGGATGTGAAGAAATGGAAGCGTCAGTCTACTAATCCGGAAGCTATTTTGGTTCCTCGTTTTGTTGATCCTGATACAGGTAAACCACTGTATGTCCATCGTAAGGGAAGTAATGTGAAAAATGGAACGTATTATATTGATCAGAATATAGAAAATACAATAGCTCATTATAATTCGGCAACTTTTGTGAATCCTGGTGAACTGCGTCGCCGTTATGAGGAAGTGAAGAAACTTCCTGTATCCGAGTTGGCGAAGAATTCACCTTTGCTACAGGATCATTTGGTTCCTTTACCTAAATATTATACTCGTTTACGTGGAAAAGCTACGGAAGAAGTTGCCCGGAAATTGGTGCAATCACTGACTAAGGACGGTTGCTGGCTCTCTCCTTTAAAGTCAACCTCGAACCCGTATAAGCCATATACTGTTTCAGGATCTAGTGAGGAAACGAAATATATAGCTACTTTTGTAGGGGACGAGCACGATACATCACCTTATCCGTGTACTACCGGAGAATTGTGCATCTCTGTAGGGGATTATATTGATAATATGATAAAATTAATTAGTTACCTTGAAAAGTAAAAGTTTGTTAGGTATAGGTTTATGAAGAATGCTGTAATTTGTTTATTGTTGTTCGGGATATGTCTGACGGTTTCTGCTCAAGAAAAGGTGGAAACCGTCTCTATGCGTTATGAAACGCAGAATGATATGCCGCTGTTTTATCAGAAGCTGAAAGAAAGTCTGACTTATCCTATGGCATGGGGGAACTCTTCTATCCGAAATTTTGAAAAATGGCGTGAAGAGGCTAGAAAAGTTTTGTTGGATTGTATGCAGCCTGCTCCTCCTGTAGCGGCTTTTGATAAAGAAGTGATAGATATTGAGCGGAGGGAAGGGTATACAGTGGAAAAAATTCTGTTTAATGTTTCGAAATATTCCCGTGTTCCCGCTTATCTGTTGGTCCCTGAGGGGAAGGGACCATTTCCTGCAGTGTTATTACTTCACGACCATGGGGCCCATTTCTCAATAGGGAAAGAGAAGATGGTACGTCCGTTCGGTGTGGAGGCATCTGTGACAGCCAATGCGGATGATTGGGCGGAAAGATGTTATGATAAACAGTATGTGGGTGATTATCTGGCAAGCCATGGATATGTAGTGCTTGCTGTGGATGCCTTGTTTTGGGGGGAACGGGGACGTAAGGAAGGAGTGCGCTATGACTCACAGCAAGCGTTGGCTGCCAATATGCTACAGATGGGAATGTCATGGGGGGCCTTGATTGTTTGGGATGATATCCGTAGTGCTGAGTTTTTGGCTACATTGCCTATGGTCAGTAAAGATAGAATAGGTACTATGGGCTTTTCTATGGGAGCACATCGTGCTTGGATGATCAGTGCCGCTACAGATGTGGTGAAGGCAGGCGCTGCTGTGTGCTGGATGAATACTACAGATAGCTTAATGACACTTACCAATAATCAGAACAAAGGCGGGTCTGCTTATTCCATGATTATTCCCGGAATACGGAATTGGATGGATTATCCTCATGTGGCATCTATCGCCTGTCCCAAACCGATGTTGTTCATCAATGGTTTGCGGGACAAACTTTTTCCTGTAAAGGGCGTTGAAAGCGCTTTCTCTACCATGCAGGATGTATGGAAGGGTCAATCGGTAGAAAATCTATTGACTATCAAGTTCTATGATTTGCCTCATTTTTGCAGTAAGGAGATACAGGCTGATATACTTGAGTTCTTTAATCAAAATTTAAAATAGAAAGCGATGAAAATTAAGATGTTGATGGCATTTGTTGCCTTGTTGTTATTTTCTGCTTTTACGGCAGACCACACAATTACTATCTTTATGATAGGTGACTCGACTATGGCCAACAAATCCTTAGAGGGAGGTAATCAGGAACGTGGATGGGGCCATGTGCTGGGAGGATATTTCAGTGAAAATATTCGTGTGGAAAACCATGCTAGAAATGGTCGGAGTTCTAAAAGTTTTATTGATGAAGGATTATGGGAGGTAGTAATTAATAAAGTAAAGCCGGGTGATTATGTTTTTATTCAGTTTGGGCATAATGATGAGAAGGTAGATGAGAAACGTCATACTGATCCCGGATCTACTTTTGATGCCAATCTACGCCGTTTTGTAAAAGAAACACGTGCCAAAGGAGGAATTCCCGTTTTGTTCAATGCTATAGTTCGCCGTAATTTTCGGAATAATAAAAATGCGGTGGCCGAAGATGATGTGCGCAAGGATTTGTCAAAGGGGGGTGTTTCTCAAGATGGAGAAGTGCTGATTGACACTCATGGAAAATATTTGGATTCTCCGCGCAATGTGGCAAAAGAATTGGATGTGCCTTTTGTGGATATGAATAAGATAACGCATGATTTGGTGCAGAGAATGGGGCCGGAGGCCTCAAAAAAATTGTTCATGTGGATTCCTGAAGGCGTGTGTGCAGCTTGTCCGAAAGGCCGTGAGGATAATACGCACCTGAATGTATATGGGGCGCGTACTATTGCAGGTTTGACAGTGGATGCTATAGCTAAAGAGGTTCCTGTATTGGGGCCTTTTATACGTCATTATGATTTTGTTGTGGCAAAAGATGGCAGTGGTGATTTCTTTACCATTCAGGAAGCGATCCATGCTGTTCCCGATTTTCGTAAAGCAGGACGCACTACTATTCTAGTCCGTAAAGGGGTATATAAAGAGAAAGTGGTTATTCCTGAAAGTAAGATTAGTATTTCTTTGATAGGTGAGGACGGAGCAATTCTGACAAATGATGATTTTGCTTCTAAAAAGAACTGTTTCGGAGAAGAAATGTCTACCTCCGGTTCGTCAACCTGTTATATCTATGCTCCCGATTTCTATGCTGAGAATATCACCTTCGAGAATAGTGCCGGCAGAGTAGGGCAGGCAGTGGCCTGTTTTGTTAGTGGAGATCGCGCTTATTTCAAAAACTGTCGTTTTTTGGGAAATCAGGATACTTTGTATACTTATGGCAAAGACAGTCGTCAGTTCTATGACCATTGTTATATAGAGGGTACGGTGGATTTTATTTTTGGCTGGTCTACGGCATTGTTTAAGGATTGCACCATCCATAGCTTGGGTGATGGTTATGTTACCGCTCCTTCTACAGATCAAGGCAAGAAATATGGTTATGTTTTTATTGGCTGTAAATTGACGGGTGTGGTTGAGGCTCAGAAGGTGTATTTGTCCCGTCCTTGGCGTCCTTATGCACAGGCTGTCTTTATTCATTGTGATTTAGGAAAGCATATTCTTCCGGTGGGGTGGAACAACTGGGGCAAAAAAGAAAATGAGGAAACCGTATTCTATGCTGAATATCAGAATACAGGAGAAGGGGCGGCTACCGCTTCGCGTGCTTCGTTTGGAAAGCAACTGAACGATATCAGTAATTATAATGAAGCACAGATTTTGGCAGGTGATGACGGATGGAATCCTGTGGAAAATGGAAATGTATTGTTGCAGAATTTAAAGAGATAAGCTGTTTTTTCTTCATGTAATAATACTTTGTCACTGTAGGGATGGATCTTATTTACCCCTATGGAAAATGTCAAGGAAGAGTGGAATGATAAAAGGGGTATTTAACTTTGCCCCTTTTATTTTTTTAGGAACTTGTATGTCGGTATCTCTCGTTTTTTATGTATTTTTGCCATACTATATATGAAAATCTACGAAATGAAAAGACACATTCTGTTTATACTTACTTTGCTGTTCTTTTTTTATGCAAAAAGTCAGCCTAATTGTATCTTTACTCATTATTCTTCGGAAAACGGTTTGTCTCAGAACTCTATCATGAGCATGGTACAAGACCATAATGGAGTTTTATGGTTCTCTACTTGGGATGGAATCAACCGGTTCAATGGTTATGACTTCAAAGTTTATAAAGCCAGACAAGGGAATAAAATTACTATGACTAACAACCGGGTAGACTTATTGGAAGTAGACCCTTATAATTATATTTGGCTGCAAACGTATGATTACCGTGTGTATCGTTTTGACCAAAGAACAGAGAAATTCGAACAAATTCCTGCAGAAGGTGAAGAGGAGGGCATGCGTTTCTCTTCTATTAAAATATTGCCCGACAGTGTCATTTGGCTACTTTCTGAAAATGAGGGGGCTGTCCGTGTGAAAACAAATCCTAAGGATTACAGTGTAACCACTCAAGTATATGCTACTCATAGTCATGGAGGAAATGCCGCTCACATTAATCAGGTTTTTAGCGATGCTTATAATCAAGAGTGGTTACTTACTGATAACGGTCTGCTAAAGATTACGAATGATAAAGAAGAGCCTGTTTCTTATTTTGTGAATATCCAATCAGGCAAAGATGAATCCGTACAGGCTTTCTACTCTTTTTGCAGTTATGGTGACGAACTTTATTTTGGATCAGACAGGGGACGGATATGGTGCTATTCTTTGCAAAATGAAATCTTTCGTCTTTGGGAATTGCCGGTAAAGGATAAAGTGATTGCTATAAATGAAATAAAAGGTATGGGACTGTTGATAACAACTGCCCATGAAGGATTGATATTGTACCATTCGGATACAAAAGAGTGTAAAGTCTATAATAAATCCAATTGTCCCGAATTCCCGGCAGACGCTTTCCGTTCTGTTTATGTTGACAGTAAGCAGGAAGCATGGTTTGAGATGACCGAATGGGGAAAGGTTTGTCATTTCAATCCTTTGACGGAAGTATTTAAGCAAGAAAAGATGCAAGTGGAGCCTCGTGGTGCCGATCGTTCCTATCCCAGTTTTCATATTTGTGAGGACTTGAACGGTAATTTGTGGGTACATCCGCAAGGAGGAGGGCTTTCTTGGTATGACAGGGAGGCAAATCGGCTGTTACCTTTCTACAATGACCCCGATTCACCTGATTGGCACTTTTCTAACAAATTACATTCTATGTTATCCGATAAACAAGGCAATCTTTGGTTATGTACTCATTCTAAGGGGTTGGAGAAGATTACTTTTTTAGGAAGCCAGTTCCATATTTATCCCCGCATGGGGCACAGTTATGACTTGAATGCCAATACGGTACGTGCGTTGTTTGAAGATAGCGAACATCGCATCTGGATGGGAAAACGGGACGGTCAGATTGAAATTTATTCTTCTGATTTAGATTTTCAGGGTATTCTGACTGAAGAGGGGATTATAGCTAAATCTGGTAGGCCGTTAAGTGGAGTTCCTTATCATATCATGCAAGATTCTCGCGGAAACATTTGGATTGCTACTAAAGGGGATGGTATTATTCTGGCAGAAAAGGAGGGGGCACATTTTAAGTTTACTCGATTCAAATATGATGAAGATGATATTTATAGCCTGAGTCATAATAGTGTTTACTGGTTACATGAAGACAAGCATGGACGTATTTGGGTGGCAACTTTTGGTGGAGGGTTGAATTATATTCAGAAAACTCCTGAAGGGAAATATGTGTTTATTAGTTCTAGAAATAACCTGAAAGGTTTTCCGTATGACCGTTGTTATCGTGTACGCCATATCACTTCTGATAAGAAGGGGAATATATGGGTGGGGAGCAGTGATGGCGCACTTAGTTTTAAAGAGGATTTTAAGGATCCGGAGTCGATTGTGTTCCATCTTTATGCACGTATCCCCGATGATATGAATTGTCTGAGCAACAATAACGTATATCGGGTTGTAACCACTTCTCAAGGAGAAGTTTATTTAGCTACATTTGGTGGTGGCCTTAACCAACTTGTTTCCATGAACGGAGAAGGGGGAGCTGTATTTAAATCCTATACAGTGAAGAATGGTCTGCCTTCAGATATCCTGTTGTCTGTAGAAGAGGATGACACAGGAAGCTTGTGGATAAGTACGGAAAACGGATTGAGTAAATTTATTCCGTCCGAACAACGTTTTGAGAATTATAATGAAAGGGATTTTGGTGGTAAGATACGTTTTGAGGAGGGAACGTCGTTGAATCTTAGTTCCAGCACCATTTTGTTTGGTACCAGTCGTGGCGTGCTTTATTTTGAACCAGAGCATATTAAGAAGAGTAATTATGTACCATCCATTATTTTAGGTACTTTGAAGATATCCAATCAAGAGGTAGTTCCAGGGGTATCAGGAAGTTTGTTGCGGCAATCACTCAATAATACAGAACATCTGGTACTTTCACATAAGGAGAATATTGTAACCTTATCGTTTGCTGCATTGGATATGATTTATCCTGAAAATATCCGTTATGCTTATCGTTTACGCGGATTTGATAAAGAATGGAATTATGTAGACAGACAGCGTACCGCTACATATACTAATCTTCCGAAAGGAGATTATGTTTTTCAGGTTAAATCGACCAATAGTGATGGTGTTTGGGTAGAGAACGAGCGCAGTTTGAGAATCACCATTCAGCCTTCGTTTTGGGAAACAGCTTGGGCTATGGCAATTTATATTCTTGCTTTTCTGTTGATTCTGTTTTCAGGAGTATATATATTGTTTACTATTTATCGTCTGAAACATGAAGTGTCTGTGGAACAGCAGGTTTCTGATATAAAACTTCGTTTTTTTACAAATATTTCTCACGAACTTCGCACTCCGCTAACGTTGATTGCAGGTCCTGTAGAATATGTTTTGAAAAACAAGACTTTGCCAGATGATGTACGTGAGCAATTGCATGTAGTAGAACGTAATACCGACCGTATGCTTCGCTTGGTGAACCAAATTCTTGATTTCCGCAAAATACAGAAAAATAAAATGAAGTTGCGTATAGAACAGATCGATATTGTTCCTTTTGTACGCCATATCATGGATAATTTTGAATCGTTGGCCGAAGAGCATCATATTGATTTTGTATTCGAAAGTGAAATGCCTTCCTTGAAACTGTGGGTAGATGCGGATAAGCTGGAAAAGATTGTCTTTAATCTGCTTTCCAATGCTTTTAAGTATACTCCACAGGGTAAGATGATTACGCTTTTCATTCATGAAAATGAGCATAATGTGGCGATTGGTGTACAGGATCAAGGTATAGGAATTTCTGAAAGCAAGAAAGCTTCTCTTTTTGTCCGTTTTGAAAATCTGCTGGACAAGAATTTGTTTAATCAGCAAAGTTCAGGCATCGGTCTTTCTTTGGTTAAGGAATTGGTGGAACTGCACAAAGCGACTATCCGTGTGGATAGTAAAGAGGGGGAGGGCAGCTGTTTCACGGTTGAGTTTTTGAAAGGTAAAGAGCACTATACGGAGAATGTGGAGTTCATTCTCTCTGATTCTGTCGAAATGAGGCCGGAAGAGGTGGAAGAACCAGTTCAGGGACATGAAGAGAAAAGGAATGAAAGTAAAACGATGTTGCTGGTTGAAGATAATTTGGAACTTCGTTTCTTTTTGCGTAGTATCTTTATCTCAAATTTCAACGTCATAGAGGCTGTTAATGGGGCTGATGGTTTGGATAAAGCTTTGAAGTTTGTTCCGGATATTATTATTAGTGACATCATGATGCCGGAAAAGGATGGTATTACTATGACAGAAGATTTGTGTGCTAATATGGCGACCAGTCATATTCCAGTGGTTTTACTGACGGCTAAAACGGATATGGACAGTAAGTTGGAGGGTATGGAGCTGGGAGTTGAGGATTATATAACGAAGCCGTTTAGTGCCACTTACCTGAAGGCTAGGGTGGAGAATATTTTGACACAACGTGTCAAGTTACAACAGTTGTATTGTGCGAATCTGATGAATATTCAGCCTGTTCCGGAGGAAGAACAGCAAACACAGCCTGAGATGTCTTCGCATGACCGTAAATTTATGGAAAAACTGACGGAATTAATGGAGAAGAATATGGATAATGGCGATTTGATAGTGGATGATTTGGTACAAGAACTTGCGGTGAGTCGTTCTGTCTTTTTCAAGAAACTGAAAACCCTGACAGGACTTGCCCCCATTGAGTTTATTAAAGAGATGCGTGTGAAACGTGCCGCGCAATTGATAGAAAGTGGTGATTATAATATGACGCAGATTGCTTATATGGTAGGTATTAATGATCCTCGTTATTTCAGCAAATGTTTTAAACAACGTTTTGGTATGACACCTACTGAATATAAAGAGAATGCAAAAAATAAGCGATAACTTTTGCTGCTATTTGTTAGTTCTTGCAGCGTTTATTTTTTAATGATTTCTTAAAGGGTATGTTTAAGTGTCGGGTATTTCTTTTGTTATGTGAGTGAGTTGCTCATGTTATTTTATTATTTTTTCGAATATGTAATGGGGGTTTTTCTGAATTTTTAGTCTTTTACATAGATAATGAACTAAAAAGAGGAAAAAGATGAAAAAAGTAATTTTATTTATGGTAGGTGTTTTGGCGAGTCTGATGTTGAGTGCTCAGTCTCGTTGGAGTGTTACGCCGGAAGCCGGCTTGGTAGTGAATAAGGAAAATGAAGGGACATCAGTTACATTAGGTTTTAAAGCTGGTGCCGGTGTATTGTATCAGTTAAAGGAAGGGGTGGGAAAAAAGCCTTCTTTTGGCTTGAAGTCCGGAGTTTATATCTTAATGCAGAAAGGTGGGTATCATCCTATGAGTTGGGGAAACATATCAACAGGGGGAGGATTTAGCATGGATTATGAAAAAACGGATGTTGAGTCCACGCGTTATTATTTGCAATTGCCTGTTATGGCTCATTGGGGTTTTAAACTTTGTGATGATGTGCGTCTTAAATTAGCAGTAGGGCCTTATGTAGCTGTAGGAATTGGTGGACGCACTCATGCTTATGTTTCTTCCTCAAAATATAATATAGATGAAGAAACAGGTGTTGGACAGTATGAATATCGGAATGATTATTACCGGTTTGGCACATTTAAAGGAAAAGCAGTAAATGAGGAATTTGGTTTTGAGGCGTCCCCTCGTTTGGATTGGGGAGGAACGGCTTCTGTCGGGATTGCTGTTAAACGGATTTCATTTACTATCGGGTATGATTTGGCTTGGGGAAAATATAATAAGGAACAGAATGATTTAAGGATACGGAATCATATGGTTAGCTTTATTTCAGGGTATACTTTTTGATAAGAAAAAGGATAAATGAAACAAACATACACAAAATTTCTTGTTTAAGATTGTTAAATGAAGAATTTTGTGTATGTTTGTTTTTTCATAAACACGATAAAAGTTCAATCTATGAGGAAAATGCTATTCATTACCCTTTTAATGGGCGGTCTGTGTACGACTGTCTCTGTTGCAAAGGCACAGGAACGCTTGCCAGAATACCTGCAGGCAGAGAAGTACACACAAGAAAAATTGAACACCATGTTGTTTTCTACTGTGGTGGATCCGCATTGGTTCCAGAAAGGTAATAATTTCTGGTTCGAGTACAAAACAAGTGAAGGAACCTTTTGGTATGTGGTTGATCCGGTTGCCCGGACAAAGAAGCTTTTGTTTGATAGGGATGAATTAGCTTCTCAGCTTACTGAAATTGTAAAAGATCCCTTTGAGGCACGCCATTTGCCAATTATAAATCTGAAAGCGAAAGAAGATGGGCGTACCTTTACTTTTGAAGTAAAATCAACAAAAGATGCGACACCAAAGACAGAAGGTAAGGATAAGAAAGACAAAAAGAATGAGAAGGAAATCTTTTATTTTTCTTATGACTATCCTACTCGTAAATTGACTCATTTGAAAGATAAAGAAGACGACCTGAAGAAAATCTATTGGGGATCAGTTTCTCCTGATGGTAAAACGGTGATTTATGCCAAGGATTTGAATTTGTATCGCATGAGTCGTGAAGATTATGAAAAAGCGAAAAAAAATGAAAAGGATAGTACGATCGTGGAAATCCAGCTTACTACAGATGGCATGAAGGATTTTGGCTATGGTATTCCCTATAGTATGCTTAATACAGATACTTTATGTAATGGCAAGCGTCGTCGTGTAGGTGGAGTGTGGTCTCCGGATTCACGTTATTTTGCTATGACAGTTTCTGACGATCGCGCTGTGAAAGAATTATGGGTAATAAATTCGATGGCCCATCCGCGTCCCACATTGGAAACTTATAAATACCAGATGCCGGGAGAAAAGGAAGCTCCCATAGAACATCTGTACTTGTTTGACTTGGTTGATAATAAACGTAAGGAAATTAAAGTAGCAGCTTATAAAGATCAAAGCATTGGCCTGGAATACAAACCAATGATGCAAAAACAGCGTGATATGGAAGATCAGGCTGTCGTTTGGCAGGGTGATAACAACCGTTTTTTTCTGACTCGCAGCAGCCGTGATTTACATCGGATTGATGTTTGTTCCTATACGATAGGACAGGATTCCGTTGTACCTGTTATAAAAGAACGGATGAATACCTATCAGGAAACTCGTCCTTTAAGAGTCTTGAATGGTGGAAAAGAAATTATTCAATGGAGTGAGCGTGATGGTTGGGCACACCTTTATTTATATGATGATCAGGGTAATTTGAAAAATCGTATCACAAAAGGTCCCTGGCACGTGGAGGAAATCTTGAAAGTAGATGATAAGGCGCGTGTGATTTATTTTACTGCTAATGGAATGAATGCTAAAGAACATCCTTATTATGAACATTTGTATCGTGTGAATTTGGATGGCAGCGGTTTGAAACTACTGACTAAAGGGGATTATTTCCATCGTGTGGAAGTGGATGATGATGCTCGTTTTGTGGTGGATAATTATTCGCGTGTAAATACAGTGCCTTGCGCCATCCTGCTGGATACTAATGGCAATAAAGTAATGGATATTCAGGAGAGTGATTTTTCACAGCTTTTTGCTGCCGGTTATAAATTTCCGGAAATATTTAAAGTAAAGGCGGCTGATGGTGTGACAGATTTGTATGGTGTGATGTATAAACCTTTTAATTTTGACTCAACTAAGGTTTATCCTATTGTGGATTATGTTTATCCTGGGCCACAGGTGGAAGGTGTTTATTATCCGTTTACCCGTATGAGTCCCCGTACCGACCGTTTGGCACAGGCCGGATTTATTGTTATTTCTGTAGGACAACGTGGCGGGCACCCTAGCCGCTCTAAATGGTATCATAATTATGGATATGGAAATATGCGTGATTATCCGCTGGCCGATCATAAATATGCTATCGAGCAATTGGCGCAGCGTCATCATTTTATAGATATAGATAAGGTTGGTATTCATGGACATTCGGGAGGTGGATTTATGAGTACGGCGGCTATGTGCCAATACCCGGATTTCTTCAAAGTGGCTGTTTCTTGTGCCGGAAATCATGATAATAATATCTATAACCGTTGGTGGAGTGAAACGCATCACGGCGTAAAAGAAGTAGTGAGTGAGAAAGGGGATACAACTTTCGTTTATAAGATTGCTACTAATCCTGAAATAGCGAAGCAATTGAAAGGAAATTTGTTGCTGATTCATGGTGATATTGATAATAATGTACATCCAGGCAATACCTTACGGGTAGTTGATGCATTGATTCGTGCCGGGAAACGTTTTGATATGCTGATTCTTCCTCAACAGCGTCATGGATTCGGCGATATGAATGAATATTTCTATTGGAAACTGGTAGACTACTTCTCCGAACATCTGAAAGGGAGAAGTGAAAAATCGGTGGATATACCGAAACGGTAGATTTAGGATAATTGCCGGACGAATATGAAAGGAGCACAGAGGGTTCGTGTCATTAAGATACCTTTGTGCTCCTTGTTTTTATAGCAGACTGTTGATATAAGCCTTCATGTCCGGTGTCGCGGATTTTGCTTCCAGATACAGTTTATACTGCGCTTTGGTACGTACCAGATTATGGTCTTTATACCGGGTTTGATAATACGTGTCTCCGTTTATATAATCTGCTAAAAAGCGTACAGCTTGCATATAAGGGAACAGAGTTGCAGCGTATGGTAGCATTTCTATTTCAAGAGGGGTCAGGAAAGCTCGGGCCGACTCAATATAACCTTTGGTAAATGCTTTGAAGATTTCCATGTTGAACTTCACCTTATTTAAATCAGCCTCATCCTCCTTGCCGGTATTGGCTGCCGAACGGAGGAAATCACCGAAATCGGAGAAAATGAAACTGGGCATTACTGTGTCCAGGTCAATGACGCACAACACTTTTCCGTTTTCATCAAATAACATGTTGCTGACTTTTGTGTCACAGTGGCAGATGCGTTTGGGCAATTTGCCTTCACGGTAAAAACGTTCAGCGCTGCACATCGTATCAGCATCTTTTTCTATTGCGTCCACTATGTCCTGTACTTCTGCCAAACGGCCAGACATGTTGGCAGATACGGCTTCACGTAATTGTTTTAAGCGGAATTCCATATTGTGGAAATCGGGGATGATTTCTCCGAGTTGTTCGGGTACATCAGCCAGCATGGCTTGGAATTCACCAAACTTCAGTCCTGCCAGATAGGAGGATTCCGGTGTAACTGTTTCCAATGTTTGTGAACGTGGAATAAATATTGAAATTCGCCAATAACCTTCTCCATCATAGAAATAGGTTTTGCCATTGGTGGAAGGTAGAAAATGGAGTACCTTACGTTCAATGTCCTCTTCGTGTCTGGCTTCCAGCTTTTGGCGGATGTGTCTGGTTACTACTTCTATATTGTGTTGCAGCATTTCAATATTGGTAAATATTAAATGGTTGATTCGTTGCAATACATAGTCAGGCTCTTCAGGAGATACCGATTTTACCAGATAAGTCTGATTGATGAGGCCGGATGTCAAAGCTTTGATTTCTTTCACTTCACCCACTTTGGGGAACTGTTTGATAATTTTTTTGAGGTTTTCCATAGGTTTGTTTGAATAATGTCTATATATGAAACAAAGATAACTTCTTTCCTTCAATTGGAGGAAAGAAGTTATCTTAAAAAACATATAATAGGAATATAAATCTTTTTATTTTTTTAAATCAGTCTGGAACATACGGTCAGCGCGTAACAGATGACGCCAGTAGGAAACCAATTCTTGTGATTCCTGCAATACATTGAGGTACACCATAGAAGCTTTTACATTGACATCCCGTTCTTGTATGCGGTCCATCTGTTCTTTGCGCAAGGTGGAGATCTTGCCTTTCAGAAGGGCGCCTTCACGTAGCAAAGCATCAGTCTGGTCGTAGGCCTTGTTAGCAAGTACTTCAGTAGCTTTGGCCATTAATGCCGTCATCTCATCGCGGATAGGGATGAACTCGTTAGTGGCACGTTCCGATAATGGGGTGAACTTATTGTCCACATGTTCTTTACAAGGCTCGCAGATACGTTTCAGACAGTAAAGCATTTGTTCACAACTGTTGCTTCCTAAATGGAACCAAGTATTTTTCTCAATAGCAGTGAAGTTGTCTATGCGACGTAGGCCCAGTATTTCTTTACGGCGTATCTTTTTTAACATTTCTTTCTGGTTGTCAGTATTGCTCACGGCCTTGCGCAGAGCTTTCAGATTTTCGTTGATGAAACCGTCGGTTATCTGCCGGTAGGTTTCATTGGTGAATGCCATTTCGGCTACCAATGTGTTATTTACATGCTGGCGAAGTAATGTCCAACGCTCTTCTTTGTCTTTACTGGCAATGAGGCGGGAGAATATGTCGTCTTTGCCTTTATCCTTCTGTTTCTTGCTGTAGTGTATGTTGCTGCGTACCAATAGGAAGATGGCAAGTGCAATAAGAGCCAACATGGCGAATGTGCCTCCATAATACATGATGAGCGTAACCACAAAACAGATAGTGAAAGCAGCTCCGGCAGTAATGAACCATCCACCGATAACAGAAAGCACACCGGTGATACGATATACGGCACTGTCACGGCTCCAGGCACGGTCGGCTAATGAACTACCCATAGCTACCATGAAAGTTACGTAAGTGGTAGAAAGAGGGAGTTTCAAAGAGGTTCCCAAAGCTATGAGCAGACCGGCCAGTACCAAATTGACAGAAGCGCGTATCAAATCAAATGCTGCCCCATTCTCCATAATCATCACATCTTTGTTAAAACGGCTGTCGGCCCATCGTTTCAGATTGTCGGGCAATATTTTGGCTATATTTTCTGAAGCGCTCATGGTAGAACGGACAATACTGCGTGCTACAGCGGAAGAACCAAACATTTCGTCACCTTCATCCTGACGCGAGAGATCTACCGAAGTCTTCACTACATTTTGCGCTTTTTTTGAAGTAATCAGCGCATATACCATGATGACGCCTGCTAAAAATAAAAAAAGGAATGGGGTTTTAGCCGGACCATTCAGTGAATTCATCAAGTATCCCATTGGTTCACCGTTTCCATTAGCCATGAAGTCTGTATAAGCTGAGAAGCCTGCCAAAGGCACACCAATGAAGTTTACTAAGTCATTGCCTGCAAAAGCCATAGCTAAGGCAAAAGTACCTAACATTACCACCACCTTGAATACATTTATCTTGCACCAATGCAGTATTTGCATCAGAATGGTGAAGAACACAAAACTGCAACTTACTAACATCAAGGTGTTTTCCTGAATCCAATGTTTGTTTTCGGCAGTCATGAAGGCGGAATCTTTCAGGCCTTTTATCAACATGAAGTAGATAATGGCCGTAACAGCGATACCGCCGAACAGTCCGATAGTGTATTTCAGTTTCTTTGTATAATTAAATGTGAAGAGGAGACGGGAGAGATATTGTACTAATGTGCCGAAGAAGAAGGCTACTGCTACTGAGAGGAAGATACCTAAAATGACGGATAATGCCTTTTCCGTATTCAGCAGATCAGCAAATCCTAGCATTCCGGTTTTGTCTTCTGCTATTTTGATAAGAGCTAGAACGAAAGTTCCTCCCAATAGTTCGAATACCATGGATACGGTAGTGGAGGTAGGCATTCCTAAGGAATTGAAAATATCCAATAGGACTACGTCTGTTACCATAACTGCTAGAAAGATACACATTAACTCCTGAAAATAAAATTGTTCAGGTCTGAAAATACCGTGTCGTGCGATTTCCATCATACCGTTGCTCAGTGTGGCGCCGATGAAGATACCGAAAGCGGCAATGGCGATGATGGTCTTGAATGACGCGGCTTTAGCACCAATGGCGGAATTCATAAAGTTCACTGCGTCATTGCTGACGCCTACTACCAAATCGAATATGGCTAGCAGAAAAAGGAATACAACGATTCCCAAAAACATAGTTTCCATATAATTTTGTCTCTCTATTTTATTGGGCGCAAAGGTACGGGAGGTATATTATGATAAAATGTCATATATGTTACATTTGTGTTACAGGTGTTTTTTGTTCACCATAGATTGCACGGATTCACACAACTTGATTTTTAATTTATTATTATCCATATTTAGTGGCGAATCTCTTCTTTTTTGAGACAAATATGAGTGGATAAATAATATTTCACGTTTATGTGTGGAATTTATAGAGTGAAAATTTATACCTTTGTAGCCCAAATACTTAATCTATAAAAAATGTCAGAGGCTAAGAGAATTAAAACCGCATTGGTGTCGGTTTATCACAAAGAAGGTTTGGACGAGATTATAACCAAACTACACGAAGAAGGAGTAGAGTTCCTGTCAACAGGAGGTACAAGACAGTTTATCGAATCTTTAGGTTTCCCTTGCAAAGCGGTGGAGGATCTTACTACTTATCCCTCTATTTTGGGCGGACGTGTGAAGACACTGCATCCTAAAGTCTTTGGAGGTATTTTATGCCGTCGTGGTTTGGAACAAGATATGCAACAGATAGAAAAATATGAGATACCCGAAATAGATTTGGTCATCGTTGACCTGTATCCGTTTGAGGCAACTGTGGCTTCGGGTGCCGAAGAACAAGCTATCATCGAAAAAATTGATATAGGTGGTATTTCTTTGATTCGTGCTGCTGCTAAGAACTTTAATGATGTAGTGATTATCGCTAGTCAGGCACAATATAAGCCGTTCCGTGATATGTTGCTGGAACATGGCGCTACTACTTCACGCGAGGAACGCCGTTGGTTCGCAAAAGAAGCGTTTGCTGTTTCTTCTCATTATGATTCTGCTATCTTTAACTATTTTGATGGTGGTGAAGGTTCGGCTTTCCGTTGCGCGGTGGAAGAACAAAAACAACTTCGTTATGGTGAAAATCCTCATCAGAAAGGTTATTTCTATGGAAATCTGGATGCGATGTTCGACCAGATTCATGGAAAAGAAATTTCCTATAACAATTTGTTGGATATCAATGCAGCTGTTGATTTGATTGATGAATTTGATGAGGTGACATTTGCCATTCTGAAGCATAATAATGCCTGTGGATTAGCTTCGCGCCCTACTGTGCTGGAAGCATGGAAAGATGCGTTGGCAGGCGATCCGGTGTCGGCTTTCGGCGGTGTGTTGGTTACTAATGCCGTGATTGATAAAGAAACAGCAGAAGAAATCAATAAACTGTTCTTTGAGGTAATTATTGCTCCGGATTATGATGTAGATGCATTAGAGATTTTGGGACAGAAGAAGAACCGTATTATTTTGGTTCGTAAGGAAGCTAAATTGCCGAAGAAACAATTCCGTTCTTTATTGAATGGGGTTTTGGTTCAGGAAAGAGACCTGGATGTGGAAACTCCTGCCGACTTGAAGCAGGTTACTGAAAAAGCTCCTACGGCGACTGAAGTAGAGGATATGTTATTTGCAAATAAGATTGTGAAGAATAGTAAAAGTAATGCTATTGTACTGGCTAAGAACAAACAACTGCTGGCTAGCGGTGTCGGTCAGACTTCACGTGTGGATGCATTGAAACAAGCCATTGAAAAAGCGAAGTCATTTGAGTTTGATTTGAATGGCGCAGTGATGGCCAGTGATGCTTTCTTTCCTTTCCCCGATTGTGTAGAGATAGCGGATAAGGAGGGTGTGAAAGCTGTTATCCAGCCGGGAGGCTCTGTAAAAGACGAGTTGACTTTCCAATACTGCAATGAACATGGCGTAGCTATGGTCGTTACAGGGATTCGTCACTTTAAACACTAAGATCATTGCAATTTACCATTTGCGGCTACAATCGGACTGTTTATACAGCATTGTTCAGTAAATGGTCAATTGCAAATGTCAATTGTAAATTGCTAAATTGTAAATGAATTTATGGGATTATTCTCCTTTACACAAGAGATTGCGATGGACCTTGGCACTGCCAATACCATCATTTTAAATAACGGGAAGATTGTAGTGGACGAACCTTCGGTCGTTGCGCTTGATCGCCGTACCGACAAGATGATTGCCGTAGGCGAACGGGCTAAAATGATGTACGAGAAGGAAAATCCGAATATTCGTACTGTACGTCCGCTACGCGACGGGGTTATTGCCGATTTTAATGCCTGTGAACAGATGATGCGCGGTTTAATAAAGAAAGTGAACATGGGTAATCGTTTCTTTTCTCCTTCTTTGCGTATGGTGATCGGAGTCCCCTCGGGTAGCACTGAAGTAGAGCTTCGTGCGGTACGTGACAGTGCTGAGCATGCGGGAGGACGAGACGTTTATTTGATTTTTGAACCTATGGCCGCGGCTATTGGTATCGGTATTGATGTAGAGGCTCCTGAAGGTAATATGATTGTTGATATAGGTGGTGGTTCTACAGAAATTGCCGTGATTTCATTGGGTGGTATTGTTTCCAACAATTCGATACGTATTGCCGGTGACGATCTTACAGCCGATATTCAGGAATATATGAGCCGTCAGCATAATGTGAAGGTTAGTGAACGTATGGCTGAACGTATCAAGATACATGTAGGTGCTGCCTTGACTGATTTGGGAGATGATGCTCCTGAAGATTACATTGTACGCGGGCCTAATCGTATCACTGCTCTTCCCATGGAAGTTCCAGTGTGTTATCAGGAGGTGGCGCATTGTTTGGAAAAGAGTATTGCAAAAATTGAAACAGCTATCCTTAGTGCATTGGAACAGACTCCGCCTGAACTTTATGCTGATATTGTTTTGAACGGTATTTATTTGGCTGGTGGTGGTGCTTTGCTGCGTGGTTTGGACAAGCGTCTGACAGACAAAATCAATATTCCGTTCCATATAGCCGAAGATCCTTTGCTGAGTGTGGCGAAAGGTACCGGTATTGCACTGAAGAATGTAGATCGTTTCTCTTTTTTGATGCGGTAAATAATTTGCTAATGAGGCAGTTTGCTAATTTGCTAATGCCATGCGGTATGGATAGCGCAGTACATTGGCACATTGGCAAATTAGCACATTGAACAATTAGTATTAATGAAAAATCTGCTGAATTTCTTTTTAAAGTATAATTACTGGTTTCTCTTTGTTCTTTTGGAGATAATCAGTTTTGCTTTATTATTCCGCTTCAACAGTTATCAGGGAAGTGCGTTCTTTACATCTGCTAATTTTGTGTCGGGAGCTATGTATGATGCAGCCAATAATGTTACCGGATATTTTCATTTGAAAACGATTAACGATGAGTTGGTACAGAAAAATGTGGAACTGGAATTGCAGTTGGAGAGTATTCGTAAAGCTTTGATTGAAGCAACGGAAGACAGCAGTGGTGTGGAACAGCTTAAGCAGGAAGCACTGGCAGGATATGATATCTTTAAGGCTAGCGTGATAAATAACAGTGTGACCCATGCTGATAATTATATTACACTTGATAAAGGAGAAGTAGATGGCATTCGTAGTGAGATGGGAGTGGTAAATGGAAGCGGTGTGGTTGGTATTGTTTATCTCACCTCTCCACATTACTCCATTGTCATTCCGGTATTGAATTCCAAAAGCAGTATTAGCTGTAAAATAAAACGGAGTGATTATTTCGGCTTCTTGAAATGGGATGGCGGTTCATCCGAATTTGCTTTTATAAAGGATATGCCCCGTCATTCATTATTTTCTTTAGGTGACACTATTGTAACCAGTGGACACAGTGCTGTTTTCCCTTCCGGCATTCCGGTGGGTACGGTAGATGATATTGCCGATAGTCACGATGGCTTGTCTTATTTGCTGCGGGTGAAACTATTTACGGACTTCGCCCGTTTGAATGATGTGCGCGTAATTGCTCAAAAAGGGCAGGAGGAACAATTGGAGTTGGAAAAGCAGGTAAAAACGATTAAGTAAGAAGGTTGATGTTGACTTATCTACAAAGAATAGAGTGGTTTATCGGACTGGTACTGTTGCAGGTGTTGGTGCTGAATCATATGCATATCAACGGGTATGCCACTCCTTTCTTTTTTATCTATTTTATTTTGAAGTACAATTCGGGAGTTAGCCGTAATGTCCTTATGATATGGGCATTCCTGTTGGGATTGGCAGTCGATATATTTGGCAACACTCCGGGGATGAATGCGGCTGCGGCCACTGTACTGGCTTTTATGCGTGAACCTATTTTAAGATTAGTCACACTCCGCGATAGCGTCGAGGATTTTGAACCAGGTATCAAAAGTATGGGATTCTCGCCTTTCTTCCGGTATATCTTATTATGTACTTTCTTATTTTGTACCATTTTACTTGTCATAGATACTTTTTCATTCTTCAATCTGCCTGTCTTATTGTTGAAAATATTGACAGATGCCTCAATAACCGTCATTTGTATATTGTGTGCTGAGGCAATCAGGAGGAAAAAATAGTGGAAAGAGATTATAATCTGGAGAAGCGGAAATATGTAATCGGTGCATCGGTAATCGTTATTGTGCTGATTTACTTGATACGTCTTTTTACCTTGCAGATTATGAGTGAGGATTATAAAAAGAATGCAGATAGCAACGCTTTTCTGAACAAGACACAATACCCTAGCCGTGGGGTAATGTATGATCGGAACGGTAACCTGCTGGTATACAACCAACCTGCCTATGATGTAACGATGGTGATGAAAGAGGTGCATAATCTTGATACGCTTGATTTATGTAAAACATTGAATATTACTCCCGGGTATTTCAAGAAGCGTATTCGTGAGATAAAGGACAGACGTTCCAATCCGGGTTACTCTCCATATACTCATCAAGTATTTATGACCCAGCTTTCGGCAGAAGAGTGTGGAGTCTTCCAAGAAAAGCTGTTCAAGTTTCCCGGTTTCTATATTCAGCGGCGTACTATCCGTCAGTATAATTACAATTCGGCTGCTCATGTTCTGGGAGATATTGCAGAAGTGTCCAAGGGGGATATTGAAGCGGATGATTACTATGTACGCGGTGACTTTATAGGGAAACAGGGGGTGGAACGCTCATACGAAAAACAGTTGAGGGGGGAGAAAGGAGTGGAGATATTACTGCGCGATGCCCGTGGACGTATTCAGGGACGGTATATGGACGGGAAATATGACAAGACTCCCGTTCCGGGGAAGAATCTGAAACTAGGTATAGACATAGAGCTTCAGATGTTAGGAGAGCGTTTGTTGGAAGGGAAGATAGGCAGTATAGTGGCTATCGAGCCATCCACAGGAGAAATACTTTGTATGGTATCTGCTCCCACTTTTGACCCAAGATTGATGGTGGGGCGCCAACGGGGTAAAAATCATCTGGAACTGGCGCGTGACAGTTGGAAACCATTGCTGAACCGTTCTATTATGGGGCAATTTCCACCGGGATCTACTTTTAAGACTACTCAGGCGTTGACTTTTCTGCAAGAGGGGATTATTACTCCTCAGACAGCCTATTCTTGCTATCATGGTTTTGTGTATGCCGGTCTTAGGGTGGGTTGCCACTCCCATGGGTCGCCCCTGCCTTTGGTGCCTGCCATTGCAACTTCCTGTAACGGTTATTTTTGTTGGGGGTTGTTTCACATGATAGGGGCAAAGAAGAAGTATGGTTCTGTACAGGCTGCCATGAATACATGGCGTGATTATATGGTTTCTATGGGATTTGGTTATCCTTTGGGAGTAGACCTTCCGGGTGAGAAGCGTGGGATGATCCCGAATGCTGCTTATTATGATAAGAACTATCGGGGATCATGGAACGGACTGACGATTATTTCTATCTCCATCGGTCAGGGGGAAGTGACGGCTACTCCGTTGCAGATTGCTAACCTTGGGGCTACTATTGCTAACCGGGGCTACTATATAACTCCGCATGTAGTGAAAGAAGTAGAAGACGAGCCGTTGGATACCCTGTATACGACCAAACATTATACTAAAGTAAGCCGTGAACATTATCAGACAGTAGTCGAAGGTATGCGTTCGGCAGTATTGGGAGGAACCTGCCGTAGTGCGAATATTCCGGGGATTGAGGTGTGTGGCAAGACAGGTACGGCGCAAAACCGTGGAAAGGACCATTCTGCTTTTATGGGGTTTGCACCAATGAATGATCCTAAGATTGCCGTGGTAGTCTATGTAGAGAATGGAGGTTGGGGAGCAACTTATGGTGTACCTATCGGTGCATTGATTATGGAGAAATATTTGAAAGGAGAACTTTCACCGGAAAGTGAGGCGAAAGCGGCGGAAATACAAAACAGACGAATAGATTATGGCATACACGAACGATAGTATATGGAAATCAGTGGACTGGATGACTATCTGCATTTATCTGATGCTGGTTATCTTTGGATGGTTCAGTGTATGTGGAGCCAGCTATGATTATGGTGAAATTGATTTTTTTAGTTTCGACACTCGTGCAGGAAAACAATTTGTATGGATCTGTTGCTCTTTGGGGCTCGGATTTATCCTGATGATGTTAGAGGATAAGTTATATGATATGTTTGCTTACATTTTATATGGAGGCATGATGCTGTTGTTGTTGATAACACCTTTTCTGGCAGAGGATACCAAGGGATCTTATTCATGGATAAAATTCGGACCTGTAAGTTTGCAACCGGCGGAATTTGCTAAATTTGCTACGGCTTTGGCTTTGGCTAAATTTATGAATGTCTATGGGTTTACAATGAGTAAGTTAAAGTATTCATTGCCTGTAGTAGGGATGGTGTTGCTGCCTATGCTGCTCATTATTTTGCAACGGGAAACGGGGTCGGCTTTGGTTTATCTGGCTTTCTTTTTTATGCTGTACCGGGAGGGGATGCCAGGTTCTATTTTGTTTGCTGGGATTTGCGCTGTGGTTTATTTTGTAGTTGGGATCCGTTTTGGCAATGAATTGATGGCGGATGACTGTACTTCCATCGGTGAATTTTCTGTGTTGCTGTTGATAGTCATTCTTTCTGCTTTATTAGTTAATAGTTATTGTAAAAAAGCATCGGTAGTGTGGTATATTGGAGGGGTTGGTGTTGGTGGTACCTTGCTGGCTTTATTATTTTCGTTTTATGTTATCCCTTTTGATATTACTTGGTTTCAATATGGATTGTGCGTAGTTTTATTGTTCTATTTGATCTTCCTTTCTATGCATGAACGTATGCGTAATTATTTTTATATTGCTCTATTTGCGGTAGGTTCAGTGGGATTCCTTTTTTCTGCTGATTATGTTTTCAATAATGTGCTGGAGCCACATCAGCAAATACGTATTAAAGTGGTACTTGGTATGGAGGAAGACTTGGCTGGGGCAGGATACAATGTGAACCAAAGTAAGATTGCTATTGGTTCGGGAGGCTTATGGGGGAAAGGCTTTTTGAATGGTACACAGACTAAACTGAAGTATGTGCCTGAACAGGATACAGACTTTATCTTTTGTACGGTAGGGGAAGAAGAAGGCTTTATAGGTTCGGCAGCTGTATTGTTTCTTTTTACCGGACTTATTTTGCGTCTTATTGTGGTGGCAGAGCGTCAGCATACTCGTTTTGCCCGTGTTTATGGATATTCGGTATTAAGCATTTTCTTATTCCATCTGTTTATTAATATAGGTATGGTTTTAGGACTGACCCCCGTTATAGGCATACCATTGCCTTTTTTCAGTTATGGGGGGTCTTCTTTGTGGGGATTTACGATCTTGCTTTTTGTATTCTTGCGTATTGATGCAGGGCGGGGAAAACGTTAGAGTTTATTGGTTTTCCAGTTTGCGCAACTGGATACCTATATCACTGATTCCCGTCAACGGGTTATCCCTCATGATATGGACGATGCGGAAAGTACGTGTGCTTCCTTCTGTACGGATAGGAATAAATGCTTTATAAGGCAGATTACATTGATATAATCCACAAAGACCATTTCCTGTTTTATTTCCAGCTTCGTCAACTAGAAAAAGTTGTAAAGTGTCTGTGACGTAAGTCAAAGTATCCTCTGTGTTATGGCTGACTCCTAACCAAATATCTCTGTAAGGATAAGATTCTTGATAACGGATGCCGATTTCTGCTTCGTAATTTCCGGCAGGGATAGAATTGGGCAGGGTATAAACAAGAGTATCACTTTTATTCCATCCGTCAAGGGGGACGGGGGTATAAGAGTGATAGATTATATTGTTTTGACAGGCTGCCAATATGATTATTGGCAGCCATGTCAGTTTATTCTTTAATTGATACAGGAGTTTGTGGCTTTTCATTCGGAATTTGGCTATTGTTTCCGTTGTTCTTGTTGTCATTTTCCTTCCCTCCTCCGTTATTCCGGTTTTCACTGCCTCCTTCATTATTATCATTATTGGGGCGGCGTTTATTGCGGTTCCGGTTTCCGTCTTCCCGATTTTCACGACTGCGTTCTTCCCGACCGCGACTTTCCCTGTTGCGATTTTCTTCTTTAGGGCGGTTTCCGTTCTCTTCGCGTGGCTGCTGAGCTTTGTTTTCTTTAGGCTCTCTAGGTTGTTTGGGACGTCCTTCTCTAGGTGGCCGGTTTTCCTTGGGTTGTTGTGACCGGTTCTCTTTAGGTTGTTGCGGACGTCTGTTTTCATTGGGAATACTTTCTCCGTTATTACCGTTATTTTCCGGCTTACGTTTTTTCTTTCGGTTGCTGTTGTTGCCTTTTCGTTTATCGAATCGGGTTAAGCTTTCTTGTTCTACTAAATCGACAGGTTTTTGAGGTTCGTTCTTTTTTACTGATTCGGTTAAGCTTTCCGGTTTCTCACCACGTCGGTTCATATTAATAATTTCAAAAGCACGGCGTGCGGTGATGGTTACAGCATTAGCTATGAAATTTTTGTCAGTAGAGTACATGATAGTTCCCTTCAAAATATCCGCTTTGAAAAAATAGAATGTACCATCTGTCGTTTCTAAAGTCATTTCTTTGCTTGGAAGGCGTTTTTGGGATTCTACATAAGCGTCTACCTCATAGTTTAGGCAACATTTCAGTTTGGCACATTGTCCGGCTAACTTTTGAGGATTCAGAGAAATATCTTGATAACGTGCCGCACTGGTAGATACAGATACAAAATTTGTCATCCAGGTAGCGCAGCACAATTCACGTCCGCAAGGTCCGATACCGCCAATGCGTCCGGCTTCTTGACGGGCGCCAATTTGTTTCATTTCTATACGTACACGGAAAGCTTCGGCCAGTACTTTGATCAGTTGGCGGAAGTCTACGCGTTCGTCCGCGATGTAATAAAAGATAGCTTTGTTACCATCGCCTTGATATTCCACATCACCGATCTTCATGTCCAGGTTCAGATTTTTGGCTATCTGACGGGATCGGATCATTGTGTCATGTTCTTTGGCTTTTGCCTCCTCGTATTTTTCCATATCTACAGGTTTTGCCTTGCGGTAGATACGCTTGATTTCGGCATCGGGTTTGATGTTTGCCTTACGCATTTGCAAAGGTACCAATCTTCCCGTCAGGGTTACTGTACCGATATCGTGCCCGGGACTTGCTTCTACAGCTACTATATCTCCTTTTCCCAGCTTCAGTTTGTTGCTGTTCTTATAATACCCTTTGCGGGTATTCTTGAATTGAACTTCAACCATTTCCTGTTCCTCGGTGTTGCCGGGAATATCAGCCAGCCAGTCGTAGGTGTTCAGCTGCTTATCCTGTCGTCCGCAGCCTTTGCAACACAAACAGCCGCTTCCGTTCTTTAATTTGAATTCATTGTCCATAATTCTGTTTTAATTGAGAATTGAAAATTGAGAACTAAGAAATAAATGCCATGCAATTCTGTTATTTTTTAATACTCAATTCTCAATTTTTAATTTTTCAATAGCACAATCATTTTTAAAGAGAAATCAAAGAACACCATTTTGGGATTCACATTCTGTCCTATATGTAATTGTGCTTCACTAAGTTCGTCCATTATGCCCATCACATTCCGCTCGTTGACAAACGGTGCAAAACGGGTGGAAAAATTTTGTTCTTCGGGATTCATATACACTAAATCACGTTGATGAAAGTTGTATATGAAGTTTTCTCGTATCATACGTTGGCAGTAAGCCAGAAAATTCTTCTGACGTTCACGCCCCATGGAGGCTACCGCATCGCTCCATTGTTTCATTTCGCGTATCTTCCGTTGATAGGAGAGACGCATCAAATTTATAAAGAGTTCAAAGAACAGTTTGTTCTCCTCACTCAGGTGTATGGTTTCCAGTGCTTTCAGAAAATTGCCTTCTGAGCGATGTGCTATATCGTCAGCATCTTCCGGTTGTAATCCATATTTGGTTTGCAATACTTTTGAAATCTCAGGTTCTTTGATCCCATGAATGTTAAATCGTTGGGTACGGCTTTGGATCGTTTGCAAAATGGCATCAGGCTCTTCGGATACTAATAAAAAGACGGTCATGGCAGGAGGCTCTTCCAGTAACTTCAGCAGTTTGTTGCTGCATTCCACATTCATCTTTTCGGGAAGCCATATAATCATGATTTTGTAACCGCCTTGACTGGATTTCAAACTGAGCTTTCGTACAATCTCATCGCTTTCTTTTACAAAGATTTGCGCCTGCTGGTTTTCTGCTCCCATCTCTTTCAGCCAATGGTTCAGATTAAAATATGGGTTCTGCAGGACAAAGTTGCGCCAGTCTGCTATGAAATCATCGCATACAGTATCCTTTCCGGCTTTTTTCTTGATAACAGGAAAAACGAAATGCAGGTCGGGATGTATCAGCTTATTGAATTTCACACAAGTGGGGCAAATTCCGCAGGCATCTTGTTCACCACGGTTTTCACAGCAGATGTAACGGGCATAAGCTATTGCCAAAGGTAACTTTCCTGTACCTTCGGGACCGCAAATCAGTTGTGCATGAGGGATTCTTCCTTCTTTTACCTCGGCTATGAGCCGCTGTTTTGCTTCCTCTTGTCCTATTACATCTTTAAATAACATTGCTTTTTATAGTCATTTATTTACTGTTTAATAAATTGCTTTTGCAACTTCCTTTACACTGTTCACGGCACTTACGGTATAGAAATGAATGCTGGGAACACCACAGGCTATTAATTCACGGCACTGGTGTATGCACCATTCTATGCCAAGACTTTCCGCTTCTTCATCTGTTTGACATTTCATCGCTTCGCTTGCCAGTTCCTGCGGCAAGTCTATCTTGAACGTCTTAGGTATCATGTTCAGCTGAGATAATTTGCGGAAAGGCTTGATACCCGGAATAATAGGCACGTTGATTCCTTCTTTTCTTACTTTTTCTACAAATTCGAAATATTTGCGGTTATCATAGAACATCTGTGTCACGGCATATTCAGCTCCTGCTTCAATTTTTTTCTTCAGCCAATAAATATCTTGTTCCATATTGGGTGATTCCTCATGTTTTTCAGGATAGCAAGCTACTCCATAACTGAATGGAGTTCCTGTTATCTTGATAGGGGAACCGTCTACAAATACGCCTTTATTGAAATCATTGATCTGCGCTTCCAGTTCTATGGCGTGGTTGTAACCGTTGTTTTCGGGTACGAAAGCTGATTCGTGTTTTGCCTTGTCACCACGCAGTACCAACAAGTCGGTGATGCCCAGGAATTGTAGATCTAACAATACATATTCTGTATCTTCGCGGGAAAAACCGCTGCACAGGATATGTGGCACTGTCGTTATATTGTATTTGTTCTGCAAAGCGGCGGCAACAGCAACTGTTCCGGGACGGCGGCGCTGGCGTGTACGTTGGTACAGCCCGTTTCCCAGCTCTTTGTACACATATTCGCTGCGGTGGGTTGTAATATTAATATATTTAGGGTCGAATTCGCGTAGCGTATCAACCGTTTTATATAGTTTTTCAATACCCGTTCCTTTCAGCGGAGGGAGAATTTCAAAAGAAAAAGCCGTATTGTCCGTGCTTTTTATTAAATCAACTACTCTCATCGTTCTGTCTCGTTCTCTTATGCCTTCTCGGGCGGAATTACATATTTGGGCAAAAATAAGAAAAATATCGTAGTTTATGGGGATGAAAAAGCGATTTATTTTATCTTTGTTCTATAATAAAGTGAAACATACGGAGAGAAAAGCATTTCCCTGCAGTTAAGCCGTGGTTTTCCATACTTGTCAGGGATACCGTCCGTGATGGTGGAGTAACATTTCTCATGATTACAGGCATTGTTCTCTTAGAGGATGACCTGTCAAACTTTACTGCATGGAGAATAAGTTGCAGATGGGATAAGTCCCGTCCTTGCAGGAGATGAAACAATTTGTAAACCTTTGTTTGGGGAAGTGGCAGAGGTTTATAGGAACGGACTGAACAGATTGGCGAACCAACCGACGAAGCGTTTCCATCCGGAGCGTTTTTTATATTCTTCCTTAGTGAGCAGAGTGCTGTCCAGCTTGTCATGGTCAAACATGGTACTCAGTTCATGTGTGGTTTCTTTGTCAAAAATAAAAGCGTTGACTTCATAGTCATAGCGTAGGCTCCGGCTGTTCAGATTCGTACTTCCCACAGTGCAGAACAGGCTGTCCACCATCATGATCTTAGAGTGATGGAACCCGCCATTATACACATAAATCTTTGCCCCTTTCTTACGCAGCTTGTTTGCTGTATAGAATGCGGCGTCGGGGGTAAAAGGAATATCCGATTTGCCCGGTATCATGATTTCTACTTCAACACCTCGCTTCAGAGCCCGTTTTATGGCTTTTTTAATGCTTGGAATGGGAGTGAAATAAGGGTTCACTATTTGTATTTTATCCTGTGCGGCATCAATGGACTTGATATAAGTCTGCCTCATCAGTTTGGGCTCTTTTTTCGGAATACGGTCTACAATAGCTACATTCTTATTTCCCTTGAAAGTAGAATCGTTTCGTAGGGGATAGTATTGGCTTCCGCTTATGTGTTGTTTAGTGCTTTTGTTCCACATAGTCAGGAAGATGTTCTGCAATTCGTTTACGGCATTTCCCTCTATACGGATATGCATGTCACGCCAGTCGCCTATTTCCGGCAGACCCTTTATGTAGTAATTGGCTATGTTCATTCCACCAGTATATCCTATTTTTCCGTCTATGACTACAATCTTGCGATGGTCTCTGTGCAGGGCATGATTGATATAGGGAAATTTGAAAGGGTCGAATTTGACAATTTCTATACCTTTGTCACGGATTGCTTTTATGTGTTTCTTTTTTAATGGCTTGTTGTTTGACAAGTTGCCGAAGGCATCAAATAAAGCTCTAACTTCCACCCCTTCTTTTACTTTCTCCCCCAATAAATCAAATAGTGCGTTCGCTATGGAATCGTTACGAAAATTGAAGTATTCTAAGTGGATATGATGTTTGGCATGCCGTATTTCTTCAAAGAGATCGATGAATTTGGCCCGACCGCTTTTTAATAATTTCAGTTTGCTGTTTTGGGTGATAGGAATGCCGGCGTCCTTTAAGAAGTTGATAACGGCAGAGTCGCTTGTATAGGCTGGTACAGTATCTGTTACCGCTATATGGATGTTGGTCACTTCTTGTGACTGCGCTGTTTTTACAGTGAAGGGTAAGATGAATAAAAGTATTAAATAAATATGTTTTTTTATATCAAACTTCATTGTTTTTTTTATTAAAGCTGCAAAGGTATTTATTATTCTAGGAATGAACAAGCCATCGGTATTATTTATGTTTAAAAGGGAGAAATAGAACAGTGTGGTCATTCTGTTTAAACAGTTGATAAATTGGGCGGTAGAAATTTAATGAAGACTGCTTTTTATTATTCTATTCATATCTTTCTTCAGGTTCGGTATAAACATCTGTAGTGTGTGTGAAAGAAGTTTGTCAGTCCGGCCTTTCTGCTGTTATGACATTCAAGAGGAGGAGATACTGAAAAAAATAATAACCTGTCAGCGGGATTAAAAGAATGCATATCGCATCTCCAGCCCTGTTGCATAAGCCTTTTCTGTCTTCTGATTAAACCTTTTTATACGGATGTATTCTATCTCCATAGCCTTTGGAATTATCTCCATAAGCTTTGGAGTTATCTCCCAAGGCTATGGAGTTTACTCCAAAGGCTTGCGGAGATAAAACACACGGGAAGAAAACCCTTAATCATAAGGTAGGAAAGGTCTGAGGATACATATAAAATCTTTTAGTGGCGAATCTGATGTATGTGCAGGCCATACATACATTATGTTCATTCTTATGTGTATGTATATGAACTTCCATACGTCCAGAATGAAATTCCACATCAGAAACGGGGGTGTTTTTTATCTTTGCCGACGCATCGTAAGCCGTCATTCCGTGGAGGTACAAATCCTTTATGGTGCTTTTTACGAGGAAAAAGTTTTGGAATGCTCTACTTTGTATCAAGCTGGAATAGTTTATAAAAAAGAGAATATATAACTGATAACCAATATGCTATGAGAAAATTATCTTGAAAATGTAGTGAGGGCATGAGAGCATGAATGAGAGTAAGTATTTTTACATTGATGTATAAGTGGTTTATAATTAGCTTGTTATGTTTGTTGTGAGGGCATGAGGGCATAAATGTTTCAAACTTTCTAGTGAGAAAGACTGGTGCGTCAAGAATATTTTGGGAAACTGACCCGGAAAATCCATTCTTGGTTTAACCAGTTTAATTCTGATATAAAAAAAGAGAGTTATTTTGATGTAACTCTCTTTTTTTCTTGGTGATCCGCTTGGGGCTCGAACCCAAGACCCCAACATTAAAAGTGTTGTGCTCTACCTGCTGAGCTAGCGAATCAATCCTTTGTTATTGCTATTCTTCCGAATTGCGAGTGCAAAGGTAGACTTTTTAAATGAAACATGCAAATATATTACCTGTTTTTTTTGAATTATTTCTCTTTGGTATTGCTTATTTGTTGATTGTCAGTCGTTTTTGTACTTTCGGAAAATTCTTTTTCTTTTATTCGTATATACCTTTGATAATAAGAGAGCATTAAACTGGTACAAGGTAGAGCAATAATCATTCCTACAATTCCCATTAACGCTCCCCAAACAGAGAGAGATAATAGGATGATGGCAGGATTCAGACCTGTAATTTTTCCCATAACCTTTGGTACAATTAGGCCATCTTGTATGATTTGCACGATACAGAATACCAAAAAAGCGCAAAATAATATCCACCAGAAATTCTCTCCTGTATCCGCTGCTTTCAGTAGTGCCAATAAGACGGTGGGGATGAAAGCGATGAGCTGAAGATAAGGTACCATATTGAGAAGTCCGATAAATAAACCGAAACCGATAGCTAATGGGAAGTCAATAATAAGGAAACCTATACTGAATAGAATTCCTACACAAAAGGCAACAAATGCCTGGCCGCGAAAATATTTGTTCATTCCATCTTGCACATCAGTAACAATGCGTATTGTCATTTCACGGTGTTTGATAGGAACCAGTTTAATCCATCCTCGCGCAATGGCTTCATAATCCAATAAAATAAAGAAGGTATAAAGCAGGATAATGAATGAGGTAAATACGCTGACCACAATATTGACGGATTGGGTCAACAAGGTCCATACTTGTGGAAGCACATTACGCATAGTATTTGCGAAGTTGTTTTCGTTCAGTGCTTCATGTATTTTCAGCATATCTATATGTTCTTTTATGAAATTGGCCACAGTGCCGGGAATAGCTGCTTGCTTGGAACCTTCGATAAAATATTCGGTAAGCAGTTCTTTCAGCTTGCCGAATTCTTCAATGATAGGTGGAACAAGTCCGATAAATGCTAGTGTGATAATGGATAATAATACTAATAAAACAACAAATATGGAGATAACCCGATTCTTCAGACGCAGTTTATGCTGGAAGAAAATAACCATCGGGTAGATAAGATAAGCAATAAGCCATGCCACGAAAAAGGGGAGTAGCACTCCGCTAAGCTGATTTACTAAGTATAGAATGCCGATAATGACAACCGCTGTCAATATTCCACGGATAAAACTGTCGAATGTTATTTTTTTCTGCAGCATAAAGCATATGTTATTTATTTTCAGTTTCTTCTTTCAAGGACTCCATATAGCAGGCTCGGCAAAGCGGTTCATAATCAGCCTTTTCTCCCAATAAAACCCGCTTGTCACTTTTGGTGATTCGATGAGTGGCATAGGCTAGATTTCCACATTTCACGCAAATGGCGTGAACTTTGGTTACTTCATCAGCGATAGCCAGCAGGGCAGGAATAGGACCAAAAGGAATTCTTTTAAAATCCATGTCCAATCCTGCTACAATGACTCGTATGCCATTGTCGGCCAACTGGTTGCAAACATCAATCAGGCCTTCATCAAAAAATTGAGCTTCGTCTATTCCCACTACGTCTTTGTCTGATGAGAAAAGTAGGATACTGGCAGAAGAATCGATGGGGGTGGATGCAATGGAATTACTGTCATGTGATACGACTTCTTCTTCTGAATAGCGTGTGTCCATGGCCGGTTTGAATATTTCAACCCGTTGACGGGCAAATTTCGCTCTTTTTAAACGGCGGATTAGTTCCTCGGTTTTACCTGAGAACATAGAACCGCATATTACTTCTATTCTTCCTCTTCTACGCGTTTCCTGAATGTGGTCTTCTGAAAAAACTACCATAATTTTGATGTAACAATATAGATTAATTTTAGGTACAAATGTACGATTTGTACCTCGAAAAAGGACTATTTTCACTCGGAAATTTATTAATAAAAGATATAATGTTAAACTAAAGTGCAACATCTGTTAAATAATGGAGGCAATTAACTTTATTCATTTAATTTCTTTCTACATTTGTTCCATTATAACAGAATGCAATTGTTTTATGGGAAAACTGTATGTCGTACCTACTCCTGTAGGAAATTTAGAGGATATGACTTTCCGTGCCATCCGTGTGTTGAAAGAGGCTGATTTGATATTGGCGGAAGACACGCGTACTTCGGGCATTCTTTTGAAACATTTTGAAATTAAGAACGCCATGCAGTCTCATCATAAGTTTAATGAGCATAAAACAGTGGAAGGTATTGTGAATCGTATCAAAGCAGGCGAAACTGTTGCTTTAATATCTGATGCTGGAACTCCTGGTATTTCTGATCCCGGATTTTTGATAGTGCGTGAGTGTGTGAAGAATGACATCGAAGTGCAATGTTTGCCTGGAGCTACTGCTTTTGTACCTGCGCTGGTGGCGTCGGGATTGCCTGATGAACGTTTCTGTTTTGAAGGATTCTTGCCACAAAAAAAAGGAAGAGTGACCCGTTTGACTTCTTTACAAGAAGAAAAACGGACGATGATATTTTATGAATCACCTTACCGTTTGGTGAAAACCTTAACTCAATTTGCCGAGTTTTTCGGTGCCGAAAGGCCTGTTTCCGTATGTCGTGAGATTTCAAAAATTCACGAAGAAAGTGTTCGGGGCACATTAACTGAAGTTATAGCGCATTTCACTCAAAACGAGCCGCGAGGTGAAATTGTAATTGTACTCAGTGGGAAAGAGGACTAAAAATGAATAAACTTAAAATGTAAAGCAAATGAAAAAACTAGTATTTTTATCGTTGTTATCTGTAGCTTTATTGACTTCATGTGGTAATGGAGCTCAGAAAGATGCCTTGAAGGCTCAAAATGATTCTTTGATGGTGGAACTGTCAAACAGAAATGCTGAATTGGACGATATCATGGGTGCTTTCAATGAAGTACAGGAAGGTTTTCGTCAGATAAATGAGGCTGAAAATCGTGTAGACTTACAGAGTGGTTCTATTCGTGAGAATAGTGCTGATAAGATAAAAGAAGATATTCGCTTCATCAGTGAAAAATTGCAGTCAAACCGTGAGCAGATTGCGAAACTGGAGAAGCAATTGAAGAATAGTCAGTATAATTCCGCTCAGTTGAAGAAAGCTGTAGCCAACCTGACGAAGGAGTTGGAAGCTAAACAGCAGCAGATTGAGACTCTGCAGGCTGAATTAGCTTCAAAAAATATTCGTATCGCTGAGCTGGATGATGCTGTAGCTGGTTTAAGCCAGAATGTAAGTGAACTGACCGCTGAAAATGAAGCGAAGGCTGCAACTGTAGCCAGCCAGGATAAAGCTTTGAATGCTGCCTGGTTTGTTTTTGGAACAAAATCTGAATTGAAAGACCAGAAAATTCTTGAAAAAGGTGATGTCCTGAAAAGTGCGGACTTTAATAAGGATTATTTTACTCAGATTGATATTCGTACTGATAAGGAAATCAAGTTGTATTCTAAACGTGCTGAATTGCTGACTACACATCCGGTAGGTTCATATGAACTAGTGAAAGATGCAAAAGGGCAACTGGCCTTGAAAATTACAAATCCTACTGAATTTTGGAGCGTATCACGTTATCTTGTTATTCAGGTGAAATAAGAGAATTTAAATTATTGTTTTGTGAAAGGGTTGTGCCGTGAGTGACGCAACCCTTTTTTAATCTGCTTTATGTTGTATGTATAGAAGTATATTTATTGATTTGGATGATACAGTATGGGCTTTTACTGAAAACGCTCGTGATACATTCCAAGATATGTATGATAAATATCATTTTGATCGTTATTTTCGTTCTTTTTCTCATTTTTATACCTTGTACAGCGGGAAGAATGAGGAGTTGTGGAATGAATATGGTGCTGGTAGGATTACAAAAGATGAGTTGAATGAGCAAAGATTTTCCTATCCATTGTTGCAGGTAGGAGTTACAGATAAAGCGTTGGTAAAAGCCTATTCGGATAATTTTTTTGATGATATAATTTACAAGAAGAAACTAATGCCTCATGTAAGAGAAGCTTTGGAATATTTGGCATCCAGTTATAATCTGTATATTTTGTCCAATGGATTCAGGGAATTGCAGGAGCAGAAGATGCGTTCTGCCGGTGTGGAAGGGTATTTTAAGAAAATTGTTTTGTCAGAGGACATAGGAGTACATAAACCGTTTCCGGAGATTTTTTATTTTGCCATGTCGGCTACACAGTCCGAGCTACATACTTCTTTAATGATTGGAGATAACTGGAAGAATGATGTTGAAGGTGCGAAAAACGTAGGGATGGGAAATGTTTATTATAATATAAAAGGTGAGAGGGGCTTGCCTTTTAAACCTGGTTTTGATATGAGGGATTGGCAGGATATCGCTTCTTTCTTATGAAATTGAATGGAAGATGTTGATGGATAATTCTGTTGGCAATGGAAGATGTTGATGGATAATTCTGTTGGCACAAACAATGTATTTGTATAAGGAGTGTCAGGTATTTGTTTCAAAGGGATGCTCCTGTGTATTGGAACATCCCTTGATAAGCATTTTTTTCTTTCAACTCCTTCCTTTAAAGATTATTTGAGAATTAGCGGAGTTGAATTTTTATTTAGTAACCTGGATTTTGTTGAGCTTTTAAAATAGGGTTAGCATTGGTTTCACTGACAGGTATTGGTAAAATCGCTCTAAAATAAGAACGGTCGAATACTTGTGATTCTTTATTTATAGAATAATGCCAACCTTTCTCATCTTCATTGGTATAACGTGTTATTGTTTCATTATTACGCATGGCGTCAAAGAAACGTTGTCCTTCACCTACTAATTCTTTACGACGTTCCAATAAGACTCTTTCTAGAGTAGCGGTAGACTCTGTAACTAATTGTTTTGTATCATCTGTACGGTTTTTAATAATTTCATTCAGATATTTAACTGTAGAAGCTTTGTCATTCAACTTAGCTGCAGCTTCTGCTGCATTTAAATACACTTCTGACAAACGAAGAATAGGTAAATTGTTTAATCGCATATCCCCTAAACTTCCCATTGGGAATTTATTGATAAAGATACGATTGTCTCCATAGGTCTTATACATATCGGTCGGTTTTCCACTGTCATCTGTTTTCAATTGTACCGGCAGAATCACATCCAAGCGAACATCACTTGGATCTTGAGCTAACATATCAACAAATGATTTTGTGCAAATAGCATCGGCATATCCATCTTCATGATATAAATATGCAATACCTTCACGGTCTGCCCAGTCATCAGAGCCGCTATTGACAAGTTCAAAAATCATTTCATTGATATGATTGGCGTTGTTTTTATCCCAAGCGTTTGCATATTGAGCCTTTGTCCATAGGCTATAAGGAGAATTTTCGATAATGTTTTTTGCTATATCTAAAGCCTCCTGGTTTTTACCCATGTATATATACACGCGTGTAAGTAGAGCTTTGGCAGCCCATTCGTCAATAAATCCTTGATTGTCTCCAGCTGATTTAGAAACATTTAAGGCTTTGGAGTCAATGGCTTCGGTTAAATCTTTTACAATTTGGGCATATACTTCGGCCACTGTATTACGTCCGGGAATAGCACTGGCATTCAAAGGATCTATCGGGGTGGTCACAATGGGTACTCCCATTGAAGCTCCATAATCAAAAGAATAAGGCATACCATATACTTTTACCAAATCAAAATGTACCAAGGCGCGAACAGATTTTGCCTGTGCATAGATGTTGTTCACATTTGCCTGATTCTTTTCGGCATCTGTTATTTTGTTATTTTCTACGGCTTCTATCAAACGGTTGGCACGGCGTAATACATTGTATTGTACATTCCACATGTTGGGAGCATCGTCAATGGTGTATTTCATTTCGTAACAACTGGAAGAGCGCATTCCTTGTGTACGTGCCTGCATGTCATCTCCCCGGACGTCACCATAGTAAAACATACGTGCGGCATAATACTGTGTATAGGTAGAGTTTCCCTGCAGACCATCATACATACCATACAAAGCGGTTTTTGCATCATTGTAATTTGTGATGGCAGAATTACTGGGAATACTATCTGATGGTGTCAGATCTAGCCAATCGTTTACACACGAAGTCAATGCAATGGTTGCCATCGTGAAAACTAGAGATTTATATATTTTTTTCATTTTGTTCTCTTTATTTTTTAGATTATATGTTGAATAAGATTTCTGGATAATGGAATTTTAATATCCTGTTTCTTATTCTGTATAAACTTTATAATTAATAAATTAGAATCCAACTTCTAAGCCAAATGTAATGGTTCTTAAAGCCGGTGTTTCAAATGTACATAGTCCATCAACGGGTGTTTCCGGATCAACATATAAACCATCTGATTTCCATGTCAACAGATTGTTTGCAGAAACGAAAGCCCTTAATTTGTTGATTCCCCACTTTTGAGATACTTTGGAAGGCATAGTGAAACCTAATGTGATATTTTTGATGCGCAAATGATCTGTAGACATCAACCAACGAGATGATGCGATATTAGTATTTCCATATGCAAACTGAGGTAATTTAGCATTATCGCCCGGTTTTTTCCAAGTGTCTTCTATTTTGTAATAAGCAGGTACGTTACCCAAATAATTATATGTACCTCCGTTAGATTGCAACCAAGTCGCATAGTCATAAGCATGGCCTCCTAATGAGTAGGTTAATGTCATATTGAAATCAATAAACTTCCAGCTTACAAAGTTTGTGAGACCACCCTGTACGGTAGGTTCAACTGATCCTATGATTGTTTTATTTGCTTGTGCGGAGTTGGTAGTTGTCTCTCTGCTTCCATCTTCTCCGTTTATATAATATAATTCTTTACCTGTTGCAGGATCAACTCCTGCATATTCATAAGCATAAATAGAATAGTATGGTTCCCCAATACGATGAATGGATACACCGCTAATCATTTCGTTCTGTTCACCATCCAACTTTGTTAATTTGTTTTTATTGTGGCTGATGTTGAATGTGGTAGTCCATGTCAAATTGTTGTTTTGAATATTCGTTGATTTGATTTCAAACTCAAATCCCCGGTTTCTCATTGAGCCTACATTCATCAATGTATTAGCAATACCACTCCCGTCAATAATGCCGGGTACAGCAGATATAGCTCTATCCATCAACAAGTCTTTAGTTTCACGATTGTACCATTCGAATGTTAAAGCCAGACGATTCCACAAAGTTAAGTCCAGACCTATATTTGTTGCATAGTTCTTTTCCCATTTCATATTAGGATTCTCGATACGATTTTCTGCAGAACCAGCTCCTTTATTATAATTGTATCCAAATCCGAAAACACCCAAATAACCATAATAATCAGATGGCTGTGTACCATTTACACCGTAAGAAGCACGTAACTTGGCATCAGTAATTACTTCTTTTATATTTTCCATGAAAGATTCACTGGTAATTCTCCACGAACCGGATACAGACCAAAAATCACCCCATCTGCTTTCTCTAGATAAACGTGAACTTCCGTCACGACGGAAACTGGCACTGAAATAATATTTATTTTCATAATCATAGTTCAAACGTCCTAGAAATGATGTCATACGATATCTTTGTACACTGCTGGATGCACGGGTATTACCTGCATTTTCTATTTCCGGCAGATAAGATGGATAGGTGTTTCCGTTAGCATATACATAATCATATTTGTAATCTTCTGTTTCAAAGCCAATTAAAGCGTCTAAAGTGTGCTTTTCTGCAATTACTTTGTTATATGTCAATTGAGTTTGGGTATTCAATTTCGCACGGTTTCCCATAACACGCTGGTAAACTCCATTAGAAGAACGTCCGTCATTTGAGCGGGGATCCCACCAAACACGTTCATTGTTTTGATTGAAATCATAACTGACTACCTCTTTTATGTTTAAGTTGTCCCAAATGTTCCATGTTGCAGAAAGAGAACCTAAAAAACGGTTTATTGTACTTCTGTTATAATTATAGGCTTCTGTTTGTATAGGATTGGCACCATTTAATGCCGGGAAGTTTGTGCTGAAAGAACCATCTTCATTATACGGATATGTAGAAGGAGAGGCAGTCATTGCATAGCACATGATGGGGCTGGCAAAACTGGTCCCTTCGTTGTTTACGTTTTGAGTGGAGTTGGTAAACATTGTGTTTGCCTCCAGTGTCAAACGATTGGCTTGATGAGTTACATTGGCACGTCCGGTAAAGCGTTCATAGCCGGAAACGTTTGTAATACCTTCCTGTTTAGTATAAGCAAAGGAAGTATAAAAACGTGTTTTTTCGCTTCCTCCTTGTGCGCTTACTTCATAATTTTGGTGACTTCCGTTGCGGAATAAGACGTCTTTCCAGTCTGTATAACCCGACCATGGTCTTGCGGCGAAGTCTTCAATATTCTTATCTGCGAAGGCTTTTGCAGCTGTTTCGTCATTACCATTGTTTAATGCATAGTTTGCAAGTCCCAGATGTAATATTTCACGTCTGTCTTCTCCATTTAAGATCGGACGGTAGTTAATGGCCATGTTGGAAAGTCCCCAATCTGCTCTTAAATTGATTTTTGTCTTGCCGGATGCCCCTTTTTTAGTTGTGATAACAATTACACCGTTGGCAGCACGAGAACCGTAAAGTGATGCAGCGGCGGCATCTTTTATCACGGTCATAGATTCGATATCGTTGCTGTTTAATGTAGCCATAAGGCTGTTACCTGAATCTGCGTATGAGAATTCACTAACATTGCCATTCAGCATAGGGACTCCGTCAATAACGTACAATGGCTCATTGCTGGCATTGATAGAACCCATACCACGAATACGTACAGAAGCGACAGCTCCGGGTTGTCCTGAAGTTGATGTAATTTGTACACCAGATACAGAACCCGCTAAACGATCCTGAACACTAACTGTAGGGATATCTTGTAATTTCTCTGTTGATACATTAGAGGCTGATCCTGTAAATGATGATTTTTTGAAATTACCATATCCTGTTACTACCACTTCTTCAAGCACTTCGGCATCCGACTTCAAAGTAATATTGACAGTCTGTTTTATAGCTACTTCTTGTGTAGCCATTCCGATAAAGGAAACTACCAAAGTCTTTGCAGAACTAAAATATACAAAAAAGCATCTAGTAATCAAAGTTTTAGCATTCTGTTTTCTTACAGATATACAATATTACGTCTATTATAACAAACTATAAATCAACTATATATTATAAAAAGAAAAAAATAATTTGATTTTATGTCTACTTTTATTCTACCTTAAGCATAAAAAAGATGCCTAGTAATCTAGGCATCTTTTTTATTATAGACTTATTATTAGTTATTCGTTTTTATCAGTAATCTCACTATTGGCATTTAACTCTTTATCGGGGATTTGATAAATGAATAATTTACTACCTGCAGGGACTTCCTTTGGAGCAATCGCACTATGATTAATTGCATGTGTCCTATCCAAACTTTCATTACGACGTTTCATATCAAATAAACGACGACCTTCACCCCACATTTCAATACGCTTTTGAAGTTCAATTTCTTGTAAAAGTGCATCACTTGTTGCGGATGTTTCATATTTTGGATTACGAGTTTTCATAATCGTAGTCAGCATTGTTTTGGCTTCACTTTCTTTCCCTGCCCTATATAATGCTTCTGCAGCTACAAAATACATTTCACCAGTACGCAAATAAATATAGTCAGAGCAAAAAGTATCACCTGTAGGAGTAAAACCAGGCGCGGTAGAACCTACATCAATAAATTTGCGCTGCACATATTGTCTTACTTTATAATGAGTATTTGCTTCTCCCAAATCAACTCCAAACCATTTTTTACGAATGTCATTATCTGAAATTTTTTCATACAAATCACTGGAAATCATTTTGTAATTTCCTAAATTACCACCATATCCCGGACCGTAAGGATCAACTTGACTCATGAATGAAGCGTAGAATGTATTCGTTTCACCATTAATATCAGCCCCCCACAACACTTCGCTCAAAGAAAGGTCATTAAAGCCGGAAAGTAATTCTTTTTCACTCATCAGTGAGCCACCTTCAATAGCCAATTTTGCGTATTTAGCAACTTCATTCCATTGATCGGGATAATCATTAACAAATGAAAGAATGTTTGCATAAATAGCAGCTGCTGCATATTCATTTAATTCATCTTTCTTGGATATTCCTTTTCCTTTCAAATAATTATATCCTTTATCTATATCACTTAATATCTGTTCATAGACCTCACCTACAGGAACACGATTCAATTTGGTTTCAGATTCAGTATAAATAGGAATACCTAATTTATCTTTATTCCATTCATAAGGTTGTTGGTACATGTTTATTAACCAAAAATAGCAGTAAGCACGTATAGTGTAACTTTGTCCCAGCATCTTCTCAACACTCTCATCACCGCTGTCCGCTTGTTCTTTCAGACCGCTGATTACTTCATTTGCACCACTGATTACAGCATATAATTCTTGCCAGTAAGTGGTAGTACGACGATAACTTGAAGCACGGTTGTCAAGCAGATAATCATATACGAAGAAGTGTGAAGTCATATACGCCATATCATCTCCCATCAAGTCTGTGGCCAATTCAAATGCCTTTAACCCGAAATCATCATGACTTTGCTGTGCTTCCGGAGAAAACATATTTTTGTAATATCCTGTAATGTATGCTTGAATAGCTGTAGGATCTTTATCAAGCAAATCTTTAATTTGGTCCTCTGATGCATTTTCTGAAGGTTCCTTGTCCAAAAAGTCATCGCTACAAGATCCCATCATAAACGCTGCAGCCAATATTGCTAAATATTTTGTATATTTCATAATTCTATTCTTTTAAAAGTTCAAATTAATGCCGAATGATAAAGTACGAATCGCAGAATAATTGGCAGCCGAATATCCATAAGCATATTGGCGGGGGTCCATACCTTTACGTTTAGAGAATAAAGCTACATTATCGGCAGATACGTAAATACGTGCACTGCTTGCTGATATTGCTTTCATCCATTCTTTCGGGAAAGTATATCCTAATGAAATGTTACGGATGTTAAAGAATGATGCATTTATCAAGAAACGTGAGGATTGGCTATTACTATTTTGCGCACCATCCATTATAGGCACATTTGTATTTTTGTTTTCCGGAGTCCAAGCATTCAAGATATCCTTATGCCAGTTGCTGCCAATATTGCTTCCCGCATGCATGAAAGAAGAATACATGCTGTCATATATCTTTCCACCAATTTGAAAGTTTGTAGCTATAGAAAGATCGATTCCTTTGTATGCAAAATCAGTTGAAAAACCTCCTTGGAAATCGGGCAAAGTAGAACCTAATTCATATTTGCTTGCCTGAGTATAGTCTTCGGTTACGGTCCTTCCGGTCACCTTGCCATTAGCATCTTTCTCATCCATATACCATTGTGCCGCTCCTGTCTCTGGATTAACACCTGCATATTCATACGTATAAAGATCATAAATAGACCCTCCTTCCATTAAGCGGAACAAAGAAGCGGTACCATGAATAATTCCATTCTCTCTTTTGTCTTCTGGAAGATTCAAAATCTTATTGCTATAGTGTGTACCGTTAAAAGATAAATTCCATATAAAATCTTTTGTTTGAATTGGGGTGGCAGAAATGGTAAATTCAATCCCCTTATTCTGCATATCCAACAGGTTCATTGGAACGTAAGAAATTCCAGAAGAAATGGGATAAGGCATATTGTACAACATATCCGAAGTCTTCTTCAAGAAATATTCAGTTTCTAGTTTCAAACGGTTATTAAGAAAAGCAGCTTCCAAACCGATATTTAAATTTTTGCTTTTTTCCCAAGTCAAATCTTTATTTCCACGATAAGTTTCGACTACAGAGAAATCTCCGTTATTATTGGTTACAGAATATTGCTTCAAATATGGTTGATAGACTACATAACCATTTATATCAAGAATTCCATCATTACCTTGTGTTCCATAACTTGCTTTTAGTTTAAGATTAGACAACCATTCCACATCTTTCAAAAACTCTTCCTGTGTTAATCTCCAAGAACCTCCGACAGACCAAAAAGTACCACGCCGGTGATCAGGATGGAATTTGGAAGATTCATCTGAACGAATACTTGCAGATAGATAATACTTGTTATCAAAATCATAGTTTACACGACCAAAGAAACTTTCCATACTATGTTCTTGTGTATATGAATTCATATCACTCATAGTTATGGCATTGTTGAACTCAGGATTTCCAATAGTATAAAAATTGTATTTATGAGTATACTGATATTTCAGTGTATATGAATAAGATTCGTGACCAGCCATTATGTCAATATTATGATGGCCAAATGCTTTACTATAAGTTAAAAGTTGATTTGCTGTAAACGATTCAATACGTTGATTATATTTATAAGTACGACCATTCACATTAGCAGCATCCCCATATAACTGATTCATATGGTCTGTACGGATTTGATTCATTAAATCATAACCAATGTTAGCAGTCGCTTTTAAACCATCAATAATATTAATGTTGATAGTACCACGGCCATTAAAATTGTCATTCAAAGTCTGATGCACATCCAACCCAGAGTTAGCTGCAACATTTTGATTACTGAAACCGCCCATACGTGTACTATATGTACCATCACCAAAATCATAAACAGTGTTGCCTTCTTCGTCATATATGCGATTTCCGTTTTCGTCATACGCATATACAGGATAAATAGGAGCGATTTGCTGAGTGAACATAAAGGCATTAGAGTAATTAGACAAACTAGCATTTTGTGACTGGCCTGCATTTTTTTCCGCTCTTGCGTAAGCCAAATTACCATTGATGTCAATAAACTTATTTACAGTATGATTAATATTGGCACGTGCTGAAATACGTTCGAAGTCAGTATGCCTTAAAATTCCTTCATCTTTCAAATATCCCAATGATAAAAAATGAGTTGTCTTAGCGTTACCACCTTGCAGACTCAAATTATATTCCTGACGCATACCATTATGTAATGCGGCATCAGCCCAATCGTCATTATGGCGGAGAGCCGCAGAACTAACTACACCATCTGCTGAAACCATGGCATTATTAGCTACACCGATGAATGGATTGTACCCAATGCTACCTATTAATCCTTCGGAAGCTTCTGCACCTGTAGATTGATTTTTCAAAGTATTCCAAGCTGTTAGTACGTATTCTCTTTGATCTTTCATGATATCATATTCTGGAACACCACGAGTATTTACTCCCCAGCGTGCATCAAGAGTTACTTTGGATTTATCTACCATACCTTTTTTGGTAGTGATCATCACAACACCATTTGCCGCACGTGAACCATAAAGAGATGCAGATGCAGCATCTTTTAATATAGACATGCTTTCAATGTCGGCAGGATTCAATGCATTAACAGACTCTTCATCATAAGGCATACCATCAACTACGTATAAAGGAGCCGACGATGCACTAAAAGAGCCAATACCACGGATTCTTATTTTAGCATTTTCTCCAGGCTGCCCACTGGTGTTGATTACTTGTACACCTGCTGCTGCACCTTCCAAGGCTTTAGAAACTGAAGAAACCTGCATTTTTGCTATTTTTTCTCCACTAACAGCAGTCGCAGAACCTGTAAAAGACGACTTTTTCGCAGTACCATAAGCTACAACCACCACATCGTCAAGCATCTCTGTATCAGATTTCAAAGTGATATTAACAGTCTGTCTTATAGCCACTTCTTGTGTAGCCATTCCGATAAAGGAAACCACCAAAGTCTTTGCAGAACTTGGAACATTTGATAATGTAAATTTACCATCCATGTCAGTAACTGTACCTACAGTGGTACCTTTTACTAAAATAGAGGCGCCAACTACGGGTAATCCGTCCTCTTCCGAAATAACAGTACCTGTTACTTTCGTGATCTGAGCGGTTACCAAACCTATACCTACAAAAAGGCAGGTCAATAACAGCATTAATTTTCTTTTCATAAAATTCTCTCTTAAAGTTTAACTTTACATTAATATAAATTCATTCACTCTAACAAATTGCAAAGGTATGAATAAAATTGTAATCTCAAACAAATTATTGTAAAAATCATACTAAACTGCTATATTTTTATGCTTTTGGGCATTTAAAACTCACAAAAAACGAAAATAAACCTCATATTTATTCTTTTTTTTAAGTCGTAAGAAAAAGAGAGTTTCAAATTATAACTGACCATATAAACATACATTAACCTATAAACGTTAACAAATCGCCTAATAAATATAAAGATGAGAACAAAATAGCAGAATAATGCTTTTCTACTTTTCTTTATTGCGTCTTATTATAGAATTTCAATTTAAAGAATTAAATTATGAGGAAAATCAGTTATCGTTTCGTTTACAATCGAAAAAAAAGTTTAAATGACAGAGGAACTGCTTTAGTTCAAGTTGAAGCTTACTTGAATAAAAAGAAAGTGTATTTTTCTACGCATGTTTATTTACGGCCAGAACAATGGGATGTAAAAAGAAAGATTATTAAAGAGCATCCTAATCAAGATGCACTGAATGGCATGCTTAATGAATTTATTATAGAATTAGAAAAGAAAGAATTAAGTTTGTGGAGGCAAGGAAAGACAATAACCTTAAGCCTCATAAAAGAAGAGTTCAAATCGAACACAGATGCTTCATTTTTAGGGTTTGCACGTAAAGAAATAATGTCTTCTCAGCTAAAAGACAGCACAAAGCGTAACCATTTAACGACAATATCCCTTTTACAATCGTTCAAACCGACAATTGAGTTTGAAGACTTAACCTATAATTTCGTTACAGATTTTGAAAAATTTCTTTATGATTCCGACTATCAAACAAATACAGTAGCTAAACACATGAAGCATTTGAAATCTTTTGTTAATGCTGCAATTAATAAAGGATACATCGATCCTAATAACTATGCTTTCAGAAGATATAAAATTAAAATGAAAGAAGGAAAGCATGTTTTTTTATTACCGGAAGAAATGAAAAAATTAGAAGAAGTGTCTTTGATAGGAAGAAATAGTTGTTTGGAACATACTCTTGATGCATTTTTATTTTGCTGCTATACGGGATTGCGTTATTCTGATTTTGTAAGCTTAAATGAGAAAAATATCGTAAAAATGGATGGAAAATTATGGCTAATCTTTGACTCTGTCAAAACTGGTGCAGAAGTGAAATTGCCTTTAAGTTTATTGTTTGAAGGTAAAGCTTTAACTTTGTTACAAAAATACCAAGGAAAATGGAGTTCTTTTTTTTCAATAAAAAATAATTCAAGCGTAAATAAAGAATTGATACGAATTGGTAAATTGGCTAGAATAAACAAACACTTTTCATTCCACTCTGCAAGGCATACCAATGCTACTTTATTGATATATAAAGGTGCTAATATAACAACTGTACAAAAATTGTTAGGACATAAAAATCTTGCTACAACACAAATTTATGGAGAAGTAATGGGAAGTACAATCGTACGAGATCTAAAAAAATGTCAAAAAAGGTAGTAAACTCTGAAACTGTTTTGAATTGATTTAAGAATAATGTTATAGGGCTACATACAATTCAGAATCAGCCGGTCAATTGGAAAAATGTTATATCTTTAAAGGTACCAAACAATAAAGTTATGACACAGTATCCAACCGACCTGACTGAAAAACAGTGGCAAGTTATAAAAAATATTTTAGAGCCGCAAGCGAGGAACCGAAAACATTCGCTTAAAGAGATAATGAATGCCATCCTTTATATCAACAAGACCGGCTGCCAGTGGCGTATGCTTCCTTCTGACTTCGCCCCTTGGCAAACCGTCTATTACTACTTCCGTAAATGGAAGCTTGAAGGCGTGTTTGAAGAAGTGATGGATACCTTGCACGCTTTCATCCGTAAACAGGCAGGACGGCAGGAAAGTCCCAGTCTTGGCATCATGGATTCCAGAAGCGTAAAGACTTCCCATCATGTTGATTCAGACCGTGGTATAGACGGGAACAAGAAAATCAAAGGACGGAAAGAGCACATCATTGTCGATACGCTTGGCCTTCCGTTAGCCGTCGCAATCCATGAGGCCAACCTGCATGACAGCAAGGGCGCCCCACAAGCCATAGAAAAACTCGCTTATAAATTTCCGCGTTTGGTGAAAATCCTGGCGGACGGAGGCTACAGGGGAGATTTGGCTGATTGGGTCAAGAAGAAATTCGGATGGATATTGGAGGTCGTACTCAGACCGGACGAATGTCCATCCAAATTTCAGGTACTGCCCAAACGCTGGATTGTGGAACGCTCTTTCTCATGGCTGGAAAACTTCAGAAGGCTGACCATCGATTACGAATTCCTTGCTGAAACCGCAGAAGCTATGGTACAGATTGCATTCATCCAAATCATGCTTAACAGATTTATCGAATGAAATCAAAACAGCTTCTCTATTGTCTATACAATATTTCTTATAAAGACGAGGAAGGGTCATTTTCAAAAGTGAATGTAGTCTTATCTTCTTAATAAAGTTTATCGTTTTGTGAACATGATAAATTTTTGTTGTGGTTGCAATACGATAAACTAAAAGAAATAAAATGTGACAATATTCATATCTTGGCATAACTGGGTAGAAAATAGGTACCAAAGTTCTTGAATTTCTGCAAGAATCATATATGTATACCATATAATATTCATATATAAAATTTTGCATCGGAAAATGATGATAATAGTTTGCCACTTTACTTTATGCCCCCTGTTTTCTTCTGTAATTCGAAGAGCAAACAATCTTTTGGAAGCCTTAAAATATAAAAAGACCAAGAAATATCAACTTTGGCAATACATTCAATACATAAATGAAAGATATAGGCTATCCATCCAAAAACTTTACTTAAAGCTCAATGCTTAGAAATTGTAGGACATTCTTAAGATCTATATAATATATATACGAATTACAGAATTAATAATTTTGTAATAATTATAGAATCAAATTGTAATTTAAGTAATATACAAGTATAGCTTAAAACAAATAGACCTAAAATGGATAAATTAGAATTCAAGAATAAAACTAATCAAAGCCATTTTGACTAATAATATTTGTCTTCATTTGATTTAATATAAAGTTATGTGGATTATGCTCTCGTTTACCTCACTTTTTGTAGAGAAACGGGAAAAGAGAAGGATACTAAAACAGATATTTATACACCTGTATACATATTGTTCTGTAAAACAAAGATTTAGAATATTATGTAAAAAACAAAAAGTGAGAACATGGATATAATGATACAACTTAATATTAATTGTTATTCATAGATTAGTATTGTATAAACTCATATATTAGAAAAACATGTAACCTTATAATATCATTTTGTATATTTAGGAATGTGTAACTCTGTACGATATAAAATCTTCCTATTAGCTTGAAAAGAATATTTCTATTAATAGTGAAAATTTTCGTAGCACTCTTTTTGCACATATTTTCTATTTATACAGGATGAACCTTATTAAAAAGCCAAGATTGTTTTAAAGCAAAGATAAGGGGCTCTTTTAAGAACAAATTTATGTTATTTAGGGGCTATCGATATCTTTTCAGTGAAGATAATAAATTTAGTTTCATTTTATGAACAGGGCAGCGGTGAGTGTTACAAAATGTTATACGTCTATTATTTCTTTCAGTAGAAGAAAGGTAGAAAACAATTATTTTCATACTCTTAGAATGGCTTAAATAAAGAAAAACAGATAAGACTTTAGTGTATTAAATACTGATTATCAATAAATTAAATAACTGATTAGTTCTGCAAAGACTTTGGTAGTTTCCTTTATCGGGATGGCTAGTCAAGAGGTTTCTATCAAACAGAATGTTAGCATCATTTTAAAATCTGATACTAAAGTGCTTGGAGAAGTGATGGTTGTTGCATATGGTACTGCAAAAAAGGAATCTTTTACAGGATCAGCATCCGTTATTAATAATAAGAAACTGGAATTACGTCCTATAAGTAATGTTACTAAAGGATTGGAAGGACAGACTACAGGTCTGTTAACAACTTCAGGCTCAGGTCAACCTGGCGAAGCTGCCAAGATCGTGATTCGCGGTTACGGTTCCATCAATGCCTCACAAGATCCTTTGTATGTAGTTGATGGAATACCTTTTAGTGGAGATATGAGTTCTATCAATCCTGCCGATATTGAAAGCATGACAGTTTTAAAAGATGCTTCAGCCGGAGCCCTTTATGGAGCCCGTGGTGCAAATGGTGTAATTATGATTACTACCAAACAAGGAAAAGAAGGCAAGACTAAGGTATCTTGGCGTTCTACGGCAGGTTGGTCTTCACGTTCCTTGAAAGCCTATGACATGGTTGACCAAAAAGAATTTGTACAGTTAACGTATGAAGGTTTACGCAACGGATATATCTTTGACAATGGATATAACTGGGAAGCTGCCGGTAGACAAGCATCAGCAGATTTAGGTGGCGTTTTAGGTGGAGAACAATATAATCCATTTAAAAATTACACATGGGGAACAATTATAGATCCTGCAACAGGTAGAGTGCAGGGTGATGCTACATCCGCATGGAATGAATCTTGGATGGATGCAATACAAAGAGACAATGCATTTCGTCATGAACACCAGTTGTCTGTTAATGGAGGTACAGAAAAGACCAAATATATGTTCTCTTTGGGATATTTAAATGAAGATGGCATCTTGATTAATACCGGTTTCCAACGTTATAATGCCCGTGCAAACATAAACACAGAAGTGAATAAATGGATGAAGACTGGATTGAATGTGTCACTTTCCAATTCCACACAAAATTTCAGTGATTACGAAGGTTCATCTAATTCAAATGTGTGGTACTCTGCACAATTTATGGCTCCGATTTACCCGGTGTATATAAAGGGAGAAGATGGTAAAGATGTATTAGATGCCGATGGAAATCGCCAACTGGACTACGGTGACGGTAGTGTACAACGCCCACAGTATAGTGATTTCAATCCCGTAGGCGGTTTGGTAGATGACAAGGCTGATATAAAAACAGATGTAGCCGGTTTGCGCACATTTTTGGCATTCGGCTCAGATTCGGAAGATGCCGGATGGGCTAAAGGTATTAAGCTGACTTTAAACTTTGGTCTGGACTACCGGAACAAATCTCAAAAATCATATATGAATATGCACCATGGTAATCAGGCAGCTGCCGGCGGTTTGTTGATGAAATATAACAGAAGAACCCAATCTTATACTTTTAACCAGTTACTGACATGGGGGCGTTCTTTTAACTTTCATAACATCGATCTTTTGGTTGGTCATGAATTTTATGCATACAAATATGAATTTCTGTCTGCCGGAAAAACCAATTTAGTAGATGGTATTCTTGAATTGCGTCCGGGTACAAATCTATACAATGCAGACTCGTATTCGGAAGATTATCGTGTGGAATCCTTCTTTGGGAGATTCAATTATAACTTTAATGAAAAATATTATTTTTCAGCCTCTATCCGTACGGACGGTTCTTCACGCTTCCAAAAAGATAACCGTTGGGGTACTTTCTGGTCTGTCGGTGCCAACTGGAGAATTTCACAAGAAAAGTTTATGCAGAATTTGACTTGGATTTCTAATTTATCAGCTAAAATCAGTTATGGTGAACAAGGTAATGATAATCTGTTAAGATATGATAGTCTTGAAGGAGGATATGTACCGGATTATTATCCTTGGCAAGGACTCTATCCATTGGAATATCCGAATGCCAATCAAGTAGGAGGTCTGATCGGTGCTTTGGAAAACAAAAAACTTTCATGGGAAAAAAGCGGTAATTTAAATGTCGGTATTGAGGCAAGTATGTTTGACGGACGCTTGAATGTTAGTGCTGAATATTATAACCGCAAAACAACGGATATGTTGCTGGGATACCCTAAGGCTACTTCTAGTGGATTCTCTGAATACAATGCGAATATCGGTTCTATGCGTAATACCGGGTTTGAATTTAGTTTAGGTGGTTCCCTTATCAAAACCACTGATTTTATATGGAACTTAACTTGGATGGGCTCTACTGTAACCAATAAAGTGCTGAAACTAACTGGGGAATCTCCTGAAATTATCAAAGGAGTTTTCAGTATTAAAGAGGGAATGCCTATTAATACATATTATATGGCTAAATCTGCCGGTGTGGATCCTGCAACAGGAGCGCAGCTCTATTGGGTATATGATAAGGATGATAATGGCAACATCACTAACGAATATATCAGCAGTGACTATCAAAAAGCTGCGAACAGCAAATATTATTCCGGCAGCCGTATACCTGATTTATATGGTAGTATCAATACCGATTTCTCTTACAAGAATTTCGATTTGTCAATATTGGGTACATATTCTATAGGAGGTAAAGTTTATGATTCATTATACGCTGGTTCTATGGAAGTTATGTATGCAGGCAATACATGGAACAAACATGCTTTGAGACGTTGGCAACAACCTGGTGACATCACAGATGTACCTCGTATTCAAATTGGAGGTTCCTACACAGCTTCAGACCGTTTTTTAGTTGATGCTTCATACTTTGCTATCAAAAATATCACTTTGGGCTACACTATTCCCAAACAATGGCTAAAGAAGGCCGGGCTAGAGTCTGTCCGCATATTCGGATCGGTAGATAATCTCGCTTTATTTTCTCATTTGGACGGTATGGACCCACAGTATAACTTCAAGGGCGAAACAGACTATTCTTATGCTCCCAACAAGACTTATTCAGTAGGTTTTGAAATTAATTTCTAACAATTTAAAAGAATACAGGAAAGTATGAAAAAAATATTTAAATACATATTTGCCGGGATGGCTGCAATGTCTGTGGTAGCTTGCAGTGAGGATGCTTTGGAAACCAGTCCTTCATCTTCTGTTTCTGGCAACGAATTATTAGGAACAGCAACTAATGCATTAGTATCATTGAATGGTGTATATCGAGCAATGTATACAGCAGGGGTTTCAAACAGCTCTAACACTCATCAATGTTTCGGTATCACAGCTTATAATCTGGTGGCAGATGTTATGGGTGAAGATTGCATTATGAACGGACAAGGTAGCGGCTGGTTTTGGTATGATTGCGTTTACAACGTAAAATCAAGATATACCTCTACCGGATGGCGTTCTTATGATATGTGGAATGGCTATTACACTTGGATTTCTAATGTCAATTACATTTTGGCAGAAGAGGAAACCATGTCTGGAAGTGAAACCGAAAAGAATTATGTGCTTGGACAAGCCTACGCTGTACGTGCTTACAGTTATTTTATGCTGGCACAAATGTTTTCTCGCACTTATAAAGGACATGAAAGCGAACCTTGTGTACCACTCTATACAGAACCGACTGATATTGCAACAGAAGGTAAAGGGCGCGCAACGGTTGAAGAAGTATATCAACAAATCACTTCGGATCTTGACAAAGCAATTACCATGCTGGGCAACTCAGGTAAAAGAAAACATATCAGCCATATCAATGAGGCTGTTGCCTCAGGTATAAAGGCTCGTGTCGCTTTAGTGATGGAAGACTGGCAGACCGCTTTGGATGCCGCGAATGCCGCAATAAGCAAAAGTGGGTGTAGTATCGGCACTGGAACTGCGGTAACCGGTGGAATGAATGATGCTACTGCCAATAATGTGATGTGGGCGGCCGAAATCATAGCCGACCAGTCCGGAATGTATGCAGGTTTCTTTACACACATGGATGCGGATCAAGGGAAATATGGAGCTAGTGCTCGAAAACAGATAAACAAACTGCTTTATGCAAAGCTAGGCACAAATGATGTCCGCAAAAAATGGTGGAATCCACAAGACGAGAATAATGAAAAGAATGGTTACCAACAAGAAAAATTCAAGTTTAAAGATTATGCGAAATGGACGGGTGACTATATTTTTATGCGTATTGAGGAAATGTTTTTAACCGCAGCAGAAGCATCTTGTCGTTTAAATGATGACAAAGGCGCACAACTGATGTTGAACAGTTTAATGCAAAAACGTGATGAGGATTACACTTGCAAAAAAACAGGAACGGCATTAGGTAAGCTCACCTCAGATGAAACTGGTTCTTTACTTGAAGAAATTATAATTCAACGCCGTATTGAACTTTGGGGAGAATTTGGACGTATCTATGATATACGCCGTCTGAAACAAGGGTTCAGACGTACTGCAGACATGGGCTGGCCATCCAGTGCTTTAATTGCTGGTACAGATACGGAAGATCCTGAGTCGTATGCATGGGTATTAACTATTCCTCAAACGGAATTTGATGGTAATCCGAACATGGATCCTAGCAAAGATCAGAATCCGATAGGTGATCATAAATAGTATTAATCTGTAAGCAAGTAAATTATGAAAGTAAATAAATATATAATCGGCATGTTTGTTGCCACTGCAACTTTTTTTGTATCGTGCAACACCGACAATGAAGGAGATATATACAATAGCACAACAATGGGGGTGACATTCGCCACAGGCACACAATCGGTTTCCTTTCCTTCCACAGGATATGAGGGTTTTGATGTAGAAGTCTTACGCGCGAAATCTTCGGAAGCTACTACAATTAATTTATCAGCAACATTAGTTGTCGGTGATAAAGAGCAGGAACTCCCTGCCTCCATTACCGTACCTTCCTCGGTTTCATTCGCAGCAGGGGAATTTAAGACCAATATTCATGTTACAGTTGGAGATATAACTCCTGGACAGAATTATAAAGTCAAGATATCTTTGCCGGAGGAAATGGTTACGATAGACCAGACTTCGGATAAAGTCATAACTGTTTATAGGGATTATACTTTTTCTTCATTAGGAACTGGAACATTTAAATCTGCGGCTATGGCAGAGGAAGGAGAAGATTTTGCAACTTGGGAAGTGGAAGTTCAAAAAGCAGACCAGATATCATGGTATAAAGCTATGAACTTATATGAAAAAGGATATAACATTGTCTTCAAAGTTAATGAAGCCAATGAGGTCACTGTAGAATCTCAGCCGGCATGGAAGCACGCATCCTATGGAGAAGTTTTTGTTTCAGGCAAAGGTGCTTTGGAAGACGGGGTTATTACTGTGAAGCTGTCGCATGATGTACCCAATGTTGGTGGTTTTGGTGAATTTAAAGAAATACTTTACCTACCTGCTAAATAATTTAGATTTAAGATATGAGGAAAAGATGAAGCTTTCTCCTTAATTATCCAATAAATTATTACCCAAGTATACAAAATTAATGTATACTTGGGTAAATCTATATAGTAAATCGGTCTTTAGAAATTATTGATAAACATCTGTTAACTCGAATTCGATTACTATATAAATGTGCTTGTAAAGACATATATGTTAAATATTTAGTTACATATTTGGAAGGAACACAACAAACCACCATCAATCCTTATGAACTGATTGTAACTCCTGACGGGAAGTCAAATTTTGATTACACACGGAATCTTCCATCAGTTTTTTTAATGTTCTTCTCAGCCAAAACTCAAAAAAACGATCATAGACCGGATGTAGCATATTATGCCGTCAAACAGTTGATATATTTCAGATATAACATTTTTATTAATGTACTTCCCGTTTTTCTGGAAATGGTGTGTAACAAATTTTGTATATTCTTTCAGTCTGATAGATTGTAAATCCAAAATCATAGTACTTTGATAAAAAAGCCGGAAGACTTATAAAAATTTCTCCCGTCATATGACATTGTGAACATAAATATATAAATGGACATTGTACAATGTTATATATAGATGCTCAAAATGGCTTTAACGTTCTTTCCCGGATATTGAGCGATAACTTGAAATTAGTCAATCGCTACTAGGCAGATTTTGTCTGCTTTTCCTAGATAGCTAAGTATTTCGTCCAAAGTAACAGACGTTTTTTGCTCTCTCCCATTTCTAAATTCCAATTTGGATTTCCTCTTTCATTATTTCATGCATTTTTTTTGCAAAAAAATTATAATCTTATTATAATACAATCATTATAATGAGATTTATCACAATTAGACTTTTTTATCGTATAAAGTAATTTTGAGGTAGAACAAAAGTAGAAAAAAAGGTTATCATAACTTTGTTTAAAGTAATTCCCGCAGAGTAAATAAAGAGAATCGATAAATTTTAATCTTTTGATTATAAGCACTTTCTGTGTCTTGTTAGTTCTGCAAAGACTTTGGTAGTTTCCTTTATCGGAATGGCTACACAAGAAGTGGCAGTCAAAGCAAACTTGAATATTGTATTGAAGTCTGATACAGAACAGCTTGAAGAGGTAATGGTGGTGGCTTATGGTACGGCGAAAAAATCTGCATTTACAGGTTCGGCTGCCACTATAAAAAATGAAAAAATAGCGACGAGACAAACTTCAAATGTGACAAATGCTTTGGCAGGTCAAGTAGCCGGAGTGCAAACTACGAGTAATAATGGTCAGCCGGGCAAAGATGCTGAGGTGCGTATTCGTGGTATTGGATCTATATCGGCTAGTAACAAACCTTTGTATGTGGTAGACGGAGTTCCGTATGATGGTGAAATTTCTGCTATCAGCACTTCTGATATAGAATCGATGACAGTGTTGAAAGATGCTGCTTCTAACGCTCTGTATGGTGCACGTGGTGCCAATGGTGTAATTTTGATTACTACCAAGCGTGGTAAGAGTGGGGAAGCCCGTGTTACTTTTGATGCTAAATGGGGTATAAATAAACGTGGAGTACCTAATTATGAAACAATTACGGATCCGGCTACATTCTATGAATTAAACTATTCTTCTATCTATAATGCTGATTTGAAAGGATATGCGGCAGCCGGAGACTTGGCTAAAGCTAATGCGTACGCTAATCAAGCGATGCTTTCTTCTACATATTTGGGATATCAGGTGTATTCCATTCCTCAAGGACAGCAACTGATCGGTATGGATGGCAAATTGAATCCTAGTGCGACATTAGGTTATTCTGATGGTACATATTATTATATTCCGGATAATTGGTCGGATGAAATTTTTGAAAATAACCTGCGCCAAGAGTATAATTTAAGTATTAGCGGTGCGACCGAAAAAATGAATTATTATATGTCGGCCAGCTATTTGGATGATAAGGGAATTGTTCCTAACTCTGGTTTTCAACGTTATTCTGCACGTTTGAAAGCTGACTATCAAGTGAAGCCTTGGTTGAAAATGGGAGGAAATGTATCATTTACTCATTATGATAGCCGTGAACAGGATACTGAGGGTGGTACCTCAAATGCAAATATCTTTTATGCGTCAAATATTATGGGAGCTATTTATCCTATGTATGTTCGTGATGCACAGGGCAATATTATGGTAGATAATCGAGGTTTCCTTCGTTATGATTATGGAAAGCAAGGACAAGATTCGAATGGTAGCCGTAATACTATTCCTAATGCAAATCCGTTGGCAAGTTATATGTTGGATAAAATGAAATATTCTGGTGATGTGGTTAGTGGAAAATGGTCTGCTGATATTGATATATGGAATGGAATCAAGGCAAAAGTGAATATAGGTGTTGATGTAAATAATGTGCGTTCTACAAATATGGTTAACCCCTTCTACGGACAGTATTCCGAAACTAGCGGAGTCGGAGGTTTGATCAGTGTAGCTACTGAGCGTACATTTAGTGTAAATCAGCAGTATTTGTTGACATACAACAAAACATTTAATGATGTTCATAATGTGGATATTTTGGCCGGACATGAAAGTTATGACTATAAATATCAATATTTGTACGGACAACGTGAGAAATTGTACGATCCGAATGTTCCTGAATTAGGCAATGGTATTATGAACCAGAGCAATAATTCATATTCTCGTAATTATGCAACAGAAGGATGGTTGTTCCGTGCGCAATATGACTATGATGGACGGTATTTTGTTTCAGCTTCTTTCCGTCGTGATGCTTCTTCTTGCTTTCACCCGGATAATCGTTGGGGTAACTTCTGGTCTGTAGGAGCAGGATGGTTATTGAGCAAAGAGAGATTCTTGGAAAACCAGTCTTGGATTGATATGTTGAAATTTAAAATTAGCTATGGTTTGCAAGGTAATGATAACTTGATGTTCCAAGGTGGTTTGTACCGTAACTACTATCCGTATCAAGACCAGTATACATTGGCAAACAGTAATGGTGATTTTTCAACTTCTTTATATTATAAAGGTAATAAGGATATTACTTGGGAAACTTCACATAGCTTTAATACTGGATTTGATTTTGCTTTTTGGGGTGGTAAGTTAGGTGGTTCTGTTGAGTACTTCTCACGTAAAACAACTGATATGCTTTATTTCAAACCGGTAGCAGCTTCAATGGGTTATTCCCGCTATCCCGAGAATGTGGGTTCAATGGTAAACCGTGGGGTTGAATTGGATTTGTATTCCAATATAATTGAAAACAAGAACTTTTCCTGGAATATAAACTTTAATCTTACACATTTTAAGAATAAAGTCTTGGAATTATCTCCTGAACTGAATGGACAATTGATTGATGGTGGTCGGATTTATCGTGAAGACGAGTCTATGTACCAGCTTTATTTACCTAAATATGTAGGTGTGGATTCTGAGACAGGAGAGAGTCTGTGGGCGCTGGTGACTCCGGATGAGAATGGTAATACAGTTACAAAATCTTATTCTGTCGCTTCTGAAAACAGATTCGCATCAGGTGATATTCTACCTAAAGTTTATGGTGGTTTTGGAACAAGTGTCACAGCCTATGGCTTTGATCTCTCTGTTTCGTTTGCATATCAGCTTGGTGGACGTATTTTGGACTATACTTACCAAGGATTAATGGACGTAGCAGCTACAGGTAGTGCTTTGCATAAAGATATGTTAAAAGCATGGACTCCTGAAAATAAAAATACGGATGTTCCTCGTATGAATATTAATGACCAATATACGAACAGATTAACAGATCGTTTCTTGACTAGTTCGGACTATTTAAGTTTGCAGAATATTACATTGGGTTATACTCTGCCAAAGAGTCTGACACGTAAAATGCAGATTGACGGTGTTCGTGTTTTCTTTGTTGCAGATAATGTGGCTTTGCTGACAGCTCGCAAAGGGCTGGATCCACGTCAAGGTTATGTGGCTGCTGACAATGTGTATTCACCTATCCGCACAATTTCCGGAGGTATATCTTTAAATTTCTAATTTAGCAACCTATTTTTAAGAATATGAAATTGTCAAATAAATATATAGCATTTGCAAGTGTCGCTTTATTAATGGCATCTTGCGATTTGGATAAATTCCCTGAAGGAGATTACATATCTGAAGAACAGAAAGAAGATATAATCAATGGCAGACCTAATTTGATAACTGCTGAAGTGAATGCTATGGCAGCCAAATTAAATACTTTTGGTACGATTTCAGATGATGCCACTACTTATCATAATGATTATGGTATTCCTGCGGTATCTATGATATTGGAATCAGGAGGGCAGGACTTGGTTGCATTGGTTAATGGATATAATTGGTTTAATACATCTCAGAATTATAGTGACAGAGTATACGATAGTTCAAGCGATGAATTGATTTGGAAAACGTTCTATAATCACTTGAAAGCTGCAAACAATGTACTGAAATTGATAGCGGCAGATACGGAAGATTCTTCTTTGAAGGTTTATCGTGGGCAAGCTTTAGCTGCTCGTGCTTATGACTATCTGAACTTGGTTCAAATCTATCAGTTTACTTATGCAGGTCATGAAAATAGTCTGGCAGTACCTATTGTTACAGAAACAATGACTGATGAAGATATGCAGAATAATCCGCGTGCAACTGTACAGCAGGTGTATGACCAAATTATGAGTGACCTGAATACGGCTGCTGATTTATTGGCCGGGTATGATAATGGCTCAAACAAAGATCAGATTGATGAGACGGTAGTTTACGGATTGCGTGCTCGTGCTAATCTGTTAATGCAAAAATGGGCGGATGCAGCTAAAGATGCAGAACGTGCCATCGCTGGCGGTACACCTCAGACTTTAGCTCAGGTGTCTACTCCTACCTTTAATTCGGCATCGGCAAGTTCATGGTTATGGGGAGTGATGATTACGCCTGATAATGATGTTGTCCAGACTGGTATTATCAACTGGCCTTCGCACTTGTGTTCTTTTACCGGAAACGGTTATACTTCAGGAGTGCCCGATGGATATAGAAAGGTGAACTCTGCATTATATGATTTAATACCCGAAACAGATATTCGTAAACAATGGTTTTTGTCTCCGGATAATAAATCTTCATTGATTGATAATGAACAGATTGAGGGTACTTCCATCGTTGAATATTTTGGTTTGACTCCGTATGTAAATACAAAGTTCGGAGCTTATCAAAGTATATTTGGTAACACAACCAATGCATCAGACTGGCCTTTGATGCGTGTTGAAGAAATGTATCTGATAAAAGCTGAGGCAGAAGCCATGGGTGGTAATTTGAGTGGCGGAAAGAGTACATTGGAAAATTTTGTACGAACATATCGGGACCCTTCCTTTACAAGTAAAGCTAATTCGGCACAGGATTTTCAGGATGAGGTTTGGTTGCAGCGTCGTATGGAGCTTTGGGGAGAAGGTTTCTCACTGTTCGATATCCTGCGCTTGAAAAAGCCGGTGATTCGTAAGAATACGAATTATGACCCGTCTGTACAATATAATTCAGCTGCAGAAGCACAAATCCTGATCTACCGGATTCCGCAATGTGAAATGGAAACCAATTCCGGAATCAGTGATACTGATAACAATCCGGCGGCTCCACAACCACAACTATAGGGAATAACTGTAATAAAAAAGAGGATGACGTTCAACGTTCATCCTCTTTTTTTGTTATATTTGTCGCGAACTTATTTAGATTGATAGATAAATGAAAGAATTTGTAATTTCTGAAGCACAGGTTGAAACTGCCATTTTAGTTGGTTTGATTACTCAGACACAAGATGAGCGTAAGACCAAGGAGTATTTGGATGAGTTGGAGTTCTTGGCCGAAACGGCTGGGGCAACAGTGGTGAAAAGGTTTACTCAGAAACTGCCTGCTGCCAATTCCGTGACTTATGTCGGTAAAGGAAAGCTGGAAGAAATCAAGGAATATATTCATCAGGAAGAGGAAAATGAGCGTGAAGTCGGAATGGTGATTTTTGATGATGAACTTTCTGCTAAACAGATACGTAATATAGAAGCTGAACTGAGAGTGAAGATCTTGGATCGTACTTCGCTGATTCTGGATATTTTTGCCATGCGGGCTCAAACAGCAAATGCTAAAACACAAGTGGAATTGGCCCAATACAAGTATATGTTGCCTCGTCTGCAACGTTTATGGACTCACTTGGAACGTCAGGGAGGTGGATCTGGTGCCGGTGGAGGTAAAGGCTCTGTGGGATTACGTGGTCCGGGTGAAACTCAGTTGGAAATGGACCGTCGTATTATTTTGAATCGTATGTCATTGTTGAAAGAGCGGTTGGCTGAAATTGATAAACAGAAGTCCACTCAACGTAAAAACCGCGGACGTATGATACGTGTAGCTTTGGTAGGGTATACTAATGTGGGAAAATCTACTTTAATGAATTTGCTTTCAAAAAGCGAGGTCTTTGCTGAAAATAAACTTTTTGCAACATTGGACACCACAGTACGCAAAGTGATTATTGAGAATCTGCCATTTCTGCTTACAGATACCGTAGGATTTATCCGTAAATTACCAACGGATTTGGTTGATTCCTTTAAATCAACTTTGGACGAAGTACGTGAAGCGGATCTGCTGATTCATGTGGTGGATATTTCTCATCCGGATTTTGAGGAACAAATTTCTGTGGTTGATAAAACGATTGCTGATTTGGAGGCAGGTGGAAAGCCTACCATGATTGTTTTTAACAAGGTAGATGCTTATACCTATGTAGAGAAAGCAGAGGATGATTTGACTCCTAAAACCAGGGAAAATATTACATTGGAAGAACTGATGAAGACATGGATGGCGAAATTGAATGATAATTGTATCTTCATTTCTGCTAGAGAGAAAATAAATATGGATGAATTGAAGACTATTATATATAATAAGGTACGCGAGCTACACGTACAGAAGTATCCTTATAACGATTTTCTTTATCAAACCTATGATGAAGAATAAATACATATAGAAAATGAAAACTTATCGTTCACTTACACAAGAAGAAATACAACAATTAAAAGAGAGATCATGCACTGCGGTTGATTGGGCTGAAATTGAAGTAGTAGAGAACTTTAAGACGGACTATATTTGTCATACCCGTTTTTCTGGAAGGGTCAGATTGGGAGTTTTTGAAGACGAGTTTATGTTGGCGGGTGGCATGCGTAAACATTCCGGATTGTATCATGCGACTTTGCATAATGTAACGGTGGGCGATAATTGTTGTATTGAGAATATAAAAAACTATATAGCCAACTATATAATTGGGGATTATGCATTTATAGAGAATGTAGATATTATTCTGGTAGATGGCTGGAGCAAGTTTGGAAATGGCGTTGAAGTAGCTGTATTGAATGAAACGGGTGGACGTGAAGTGCCTATTCATGATCGTCTGTCAGCGCATCAGGCCTATATTTTGGCATTGTATCGTCATCGTCCTGAATTGATTTGTCGGATGAAAGCCATTATTGACCAGTATGCTGAAGAGAATGCTTCGGATACAGGTACTATTGGCCAGCATGTTACTATTGTTGATGCGGGATATATAAAGAATGTACGAATAGGTGATTATTGTAAGATAGAAGGGGCGGGACGATTGAAAAACGGCAGCTTGAACAGTAATGAGCAGGCGCCTATTCATATCGGCTATGGAGTGGTATGCGATGATTTTATTATATCAAGCGGTTCCAATGTGGAAGATGGAACTATGTTGACCCGTTGCTTTATCAGCCAGGCATGTCATTTGGGACATAACTATTCTGCATCTGATTCTTTGTTTTTTAGTAATTGTCAAGAAGAGAACGGTGAGGCATGTGCCATTTTTGCCGGACCCTTTACGGTGACTCATCATAAGTCTACTTTGCTGATTGCCGGAATGTTCTCTTTTATGAATGCGGGTTCCGGCTCTAATCAAAGCAACCATATGTATAAGTTAGGTCCGATTCATCAGGGAGCTATGGAGCGTGGGGCGAAGACTACTTCCGATTCTTATATTTTATGGCCCGCACGTGTAGGTGCATTTTCTTTGGTTATGGGGCGTCATGTGAATCATGCCGATACTTCTAATCTGCCTTTTTCTTATCTGATAGAGCAGCAAAATACCACTTATTTGGTGCCGGGGGTAAATTTGCGGAGTGTAGGTACGATTCGAGATGCTCAAAAGTGGCCTAAACGTGACAAACGTAAAGATCCGAACCGTTTGGATCAAATTAATTATAACCTGTTGAGTCCTTATACTATTCAGAAAATGATGAAAGGGCGTAGTATTCTGAAGGAATTACGTAAAGTATCCGGAGAAACCTCAGAAACTTACTCTTACCAAAGTGCGAAAATTAAGAATTCTTCTTTAAATAATGGCATTCGTTTTTATGAAACGGCTATTCATAAATTTTTGGGTAATTCATTAATCAAGCGTTTGGAAGAAGTTCGTTTTAACAGTGATGAGGAAATCCGTGCCCGGTTGATTCCTGATACAGAGATAGGGACAGGAGAATGGGTGGATATTTCCGGATTGATCGCTCCTAAAAGTGAGATAGAGAAGTTGATGGCAGATATAGAATCTGGAATTCTGACTAATGTGGATCAGATTCATGACCGTTTTGTTGAGATGCATCGTAATTATTATACATACGAGTGGACATGGGCGTACGAGAAGATGCTTGAGTTTTATAATCTGCGTTCCGATGAAATAACGGCAAAGGATGTTATTGCTATCGTGAAGAAGTGGCAGGAGGCTGTTGTCGGATTGGATAAAATGGTCTATGCCGATGCGAAAAAGGAATTTTCTTTGTCTGCTATGACGGGGTTCGGTGCAGATGGATCACGTGAAGAAATGGAGCAGGATTTTGAACAAGTGCGTGGGGTATTTGAAAGTAATCCGTTTGTGACAGCGGTGTTGCAGCATATTGAAGCGAAAACAGCGTTAGGTAACGAGTTGATAGAACGGATTGCTTCTATATGATATTTTTGATGAGAGTATTCAAACTAAGATGAACATTCGGAAAAGTTACAGATGGTAGTTATATATAAAAGAGCCGTATGAACGCTGGAGTAGTTATACGGCTCTTGCTATTGGATGACATTTGAGCTTGGACACTCCCTTTTTTATTTTTTTACCACAGGTAGTATAACTCTGCTTGCAGCTCCTTGCTGATGATAAATTTTGATTTTTTGTTTCATCACAAAATCTTCTACCGTACAATGATAGGTATCAATAAATTTTTGTGGATTGCGGTCAATAATGGGGAACCAAGAGCTTTGAATTTGAATCATCAGTCTGTGTCCCGGTAGGAATGTGTGTGCCACATCATACAGTGTGTAATTAACCGGAGTTATTTCTTCCGGTTTGAAAGGCAGGGGATTGTCGAATCCCTTACGGAAGCGTCCTCTGAACAATTCGCCACGAATCATCAGCTGGTACCCACTCATTGGATAGCCACTCTTTAAATAATTGCGTGCAGTTTTGGAATATTCAAATTTTTCAGGATATACATCAATTACTTTCACCATAAAATCAGCGTCAGTACTACTAATGGCAGTCATTAATTCCACTTCTATAGGGCCGGCCAGTGTCAATGTATCACATAGCGGCTCCGTCATGAAAGTAATGACATCGGGACGTGAAGTGGCAAAGCGTTGGTCATCTACCATGAATTCTTTTGTCCGGTAAGTGGTAGGGTTTGCCGTATAGGGTACCGGACGTGACATATCTGAAATATATTCTGAATAAGACTCTTGTTCTGCCGGTGCTTGTGTGGATACTGATCCGTTTTTATGTATATAATAAGGTATGCCAGTAGTTTTTTGTACAGGCCATTCGTCGTATGTTTTCCATTCGTTTTCACCTGTATGGAATATATTTACTTTATGTTTGGGCTTTTCTCCCTTTCCTTCCAGGAAATATCGGAAAAAAGGATATTCTATATTGTCCATGTAATAAGCCGAAGTGCTTTTGCCGAAATACAGATTACCGAAACCTTGGAACCCGCGTACTGTCCAGGCTCCATGCCACCAAGGACCGAATGTCAGATATAAATCTGTATCCGGTGATTGCTCTTTGATGGCTTTATAAAGATTCCAAGCTCCGTAACAGTCTTCGGAGTCATACAGTCCACCTACCACCAATATGGCGGGCTTCAAGTTATAACAGGAGGTACGTGCGTCGCGCTCTTTCCAGAAATCATCGAAATCAGGGTGGTTTTTGATATCATTCCACAATGTCTGTGTAGTATCACGTACCAAGTCGTCCACGTTCTTAAAGGTACCGAGTGTCAGAAAATCTGTGTAAACATCATTCTTTACAATTTGGTTCATCACTCCTTTCCCTATGTGGCGTCCTTCCAGTCTGGGAAGGAAATTAGTGGTTTGCAGCAGGGTGAAGGCTCCGTTGTGATGACGGTCATCTCCACGGAACCAGTCGGTGACGGGAGCTTGCGGAGAAACAGCTTTCAAAGCCGGATGATTGGAGGAAGCTGTCATAGTGGCATAGAAACCATCATAACTGATTCCCCATGTTCCTACATTTCCGTTATTATATGTGTTGTGAATCAACCATTCTATGGTATCGTATGTGTCCGTAGCTTCGTCTATATTCTTTTTATCTTTCTTACCCTTTTTGTTTTTGTTGAGAGGGCGTACTTGGATAAATATCCCTTCACTCTTATGCCGTCCACGTACATCTTGGAAGACGATAATATATCGGTGCTCTATATAGTTTTTCAGATTAGTCCTGAAATGACGGTCAAATCCTTCTCCGTATGGGGAACAAGAGTAAGGGCTGCGGTGCATCAGGATAGGATGCTGCCTGCTGTTGTCTTTCGGTTCGTAGACAGCGGTGTAAAGCTTGATTCCGTCACGCATGGGAATCATGACTTCCCGTTTCGTGTAGATTTCCTTCAGTTTGAGTTCGATACTGTCCGGTTGGTTTTTTGCTTGGGTTTGTGTCCATCCTCGAGGGATGAGAAAGCATAACAGTAATGAAGTAATAAATAATAATTTGCCTAATTTTTTCATGTATAATGCGATGTTATTTTAATGAGTTGGCAAAGGTAAGGACATTCCTTGAAAGTTTTCACGCTAATTAAGGAAAAATTTCGATAATAGTTACTACCTTTGTCACACTAATAACTTTTAACTAAAAATAAGTATCAATATGGCAACACCTCCGTTCCACTATCAGCACATGTTCCCGTTGGGACCTGATAAAACCGAGTATTATTTGCTGACTAAAGATTATGTGTCAGTAAGTGAGTTTGAAGGAAAACCTATCTTGAAAATTGAAAAAGAAGGTCTGACTGCTATGGCTAACGCTGCTTTCCGTGATGTTTCTTTTTTGCTTCGCCGTTCACACAATGAACAGGTTGCTAAGATTCTGAGTGATCCCGAAGCCAGTGATAACGATAAATATGTAGCATTGACTTTCTTGCGTAATGCAGAAGTTTCAGCTAAAGGTAAATTACCTCTTTGTCAAGATACGGGTACTGCTATTATCCATGGTGAGAAAGGTCAGCAGGTATGGACCGGCTATTGTGATGAAGAAGCCCTTTCCTTGGGAGTTTATAAGACTTATACGGAAGAAAATCTTCGTTATTCTCAGAATGCTCCTTTGACTATGTACGATGAGGTGAACACCAAATGCAACCTGCCTGCACAAATTGATTTGGAAGCTACTGAGGGTATGGAATACAAGTTCCTTTGTGTGACTAAAGGGGGTGGTTCGGCGAACAAAACCTATTTATATCAGGAAACGAAAGCTGTATTGAATCCGGCTACATTGGTTCCTTTCCTCGTTGAGAAAATGAAGACTTTGGGTACGGCCGCTTGTCCCCCTTATCATATTGCATTTGTAATCGGTGGTACATCAGCAGAGAAGAACTTGCTGACTGTTAAGTTAGCTTCCACTCACTATTACGACGAGCTGCCTACTACCGGTAATGAATACGGGCGTGCTTTCCGCGATGTGGAACTGGAAAAACAAGTATTGGAAGAAGCTTATAAGATTGGTTTGGGTGCACAGTTCGGCGGTAAGTATATGGCTCACGATGTCCGCATCATCCGCTTGCCCCGTCACGGTGCTTCTTGTCCTATAGGTCTGGGTGTTTCCTGTTCTGCTGACCGTAATATAAAATGTAAGATCAATAAAGACGGTATCTGGATTGAAAAGATGGATGATAAACCGGGTGAACTGATTCCGGCAGCACTTCGTGAAGCAGGTGAAGGAGATGTGGTTAAGATTGACCTGAACCAACCTATGGCGGATATTCTGAAAGAATTGACCAAATATCCGGTAGCTACCCGTCTGTCATTGAACGGAACTATTATTGTAGGTCGCGATATTGCTCATGCTAAATTGAAAGAACGTTTGGATCGTGGCGAAGATTTGCCGCAGTATATCAAAGATCATCCTATCTATTACGCCGGTCCGGCAAAAACTCCGGAAGGTATGGCTTGTGGTTCTATGGGGCCCACTACGGCAGGACGTATGGATCCGTATGTGGATTTGTTCCAGTCACATGGTGGTAGCATGATAATGTTGGCAAAAGGTAATCGTAGCCAGCAGGTAACGGATGCTTGTAAGAAGTATGGCGGTTTCTATCTGGGCTCTATTGGTGGTCCAGCTGCTATCCTTGCTCAGAATAATATCAAGAGCATTGAGTGTGTGGAATATCCGGAATTGGGTATGGAAGCTATTTGGAAAATAGAAGTGGAAGATTTTCCGGCATTCATTTTAGTGGACGATAAAGGTAATGACTTCTTCAAGCAGTTGAAGCCGCGTTGCCTTGGAAATTGTAAATAATTAATTATTTCGTAATAATACTAATACAGCCTTCCTCCCTTTAAAGGAGAGGGGGCTGTTCTGTTTTTTATTTAATTGGTGTTATCCGTTACCTTAATAATATGATGAAAAAACTACGATTGTTGTTTGTGCTGTTATGGGTGACAAGCAACTTATTTTCTTCTCCTGTTACAGGATTATTAGAGCGCATCGACAAAGGAGCTTCCTCCAAATTTATTATCGAACGTCAGAAATCGGGGACCGATTTTTTTGAACTCGATCAGAAAGGTGATAAAGTAATTATCCGGGGTAATGATTATGTAAATATTGCTACCGGATTGAATTGGTATTTGAAATATTATGCAGGCATACATCTTTCTTGGAATGGAATGACTGCAAAACTGCCTGCTGTTTTGCCCCCTGTGACTAAAAAGGAACGGCATGAAACAGATCTGCCCTATCGTTATGATCTGAATTATTGTACTTTCTCTTACTCCATGGCTTTTTGGGACTGGGAGCGTTGGGAAAAGGAGATAGATTGGATGGCGCTTCATGGTATCAATCTTTCCCTGGCATTGACAGGGACTGAGTCGGTTTGGAGAAATGTACTTCTAAAACTAGGATATACTAAGGATGAAATTAATGAGTTTGTAGCCGGACCGGGTTTTACAGCTTGGTGGTTGATGAATAATCTGGAAGGGTGGGGAGGACCTAATCCTGAAAGCTGGTACATCCGCCAGGAGAAACTTCAGAAGAAGATCGTAAAAAGAATGCGTGAATATGGCATCGAACCTGTGTTGCCGGGATATTGCGGCATGGTTCCCCATAATGCAAAGGAGAAATTAGGATTGAATGTTGCTGATCCCGGATTTTGGTGCAGCTATCATCGTCCTGCCTTTTTACAGCCGGAGGATGAACGCTTTGAAGAAATCTCTGCTTTGTATTATAAAGAACTGACAAAACTGTATGGAAAAACTGGTTTTTACGCTATTGATCCGTTTCATGAAGGGGGAAGTACTCAAGGAGTAAATTTGGATGCAGCCGGTAAAGCCATCATGAAAGCCATGAAAAAAACAAATCCGGATGCTGTGTGGGTGGCTCAGGCATGGCAAGACAACCCTCGTACTTCGATGATAGAACATTTGGAAGCAGGAGATTTATTAGTCTTGGATTTGCACAGCGAATGCCGTCCGCAATGGGGGGATCCGGCATCAGAATGGTGTCGCAAAGGGGGATATGGACAACATGGGTGGGTGTATTGTATGCTTTTGAATTTTGGTGGTAATATAGGATTGCATGGTAAAATGGACGCGCTAATTAATGGTTTTTATGATGCGAAAACAGATAACCATGCCGGAAAGACGTTGTGTGGAGTAGGGATGACTCCGGAAGGTATTGAGAACAACCCGGTTATGTATGAGCTGGTGATGGAGTTGCCATGGCGTGAGCATCGGTTTACTCGTGATGAGTGGTTGAAAGGATATGTATATGCTCGTTATGGGGTAGAGGATGAGGCTTTGCAACAAGCTTGGGATTTACTAGGTAACGGTATTTATAATAGTCCCAAGGAGAAGATACAACAGGGAACGCATGAGTCTGTATTCTGTGCTCGTCCGGGGTTGGATGTATATCAGGTATCCAGTTGGTCGGAGATGAAAGAATACTATAATCCGCAGGATGTGATAGAGGCTGCCCGACTGATGGTTTCTGTGGCTGATAAATATCAGGGTAATAATAATTTTGAGTTCGATTTGGTGGATGTGCTACGGCAGGCATTGGCAGAAAAGGGGCGTTTGATGCAAAAAGTGGTAACGGCTGCGTTCCGGGCAGGAGACAAGCAAGTATTTGAGTTGGCTTCACAGCATTTTCTGCATCTTATTCTATTGCAAGACCACTTGCTGGGTACCCGGAAAGAATTCAAGGTTGGAACTTGGATTGAAGCGGCACGTTCAGCAGGACAGACCCAGGAAGAAAAAGCATTATACGAATGGAATGCACGTGTTCAGATTACTACATGGGGAAATCGTGTAGCGGCAGATCAAGGCGGACTTCGTGATTATGCTCATAAAGAATGGAATGGCATTTTGAAAGATTTTTATTTTATGAGATGGAAGGCTTATTTTGATTATTTAGCTTGTGTCCTGGATGGAAAGCAACCGGAGGAACTTGATTTTTATACCTTGGAAGAAGCATGGACTAAAGAAACAGGATTCTATTCCTCAATTCCTGAAGGAAATACTGTGGTAGTAGCTAAAAACATTTTTGAAGAAGTTTTTTAAATGTTCTTTCTACTATGGATAACTTAAGACTTTCATAGGTTATAAGGCTTGATTATGGGTTCAGAACTGATGGGTATGAAATTATGATAACTTTATTCACGGTAGGGGGTGATTGAATTTACCCCTTACAGTGAATGAAAGTTATGGAAGCAGATAGCGTGTAGAAAACGCTTACTTCTTCTTTTCGGATGTCTGTTTCCAGATACGTACCATATAGAATGCACAATGTGTGAACGCAAAGACGAACGAAATAGCGAGCAATGTCTTGTCTTCCTCCCAGCCTACAGTCTGTTGATGCCATAATCCTGTAATAACTGAAAGTACAGACAGGGCGATTCCTGCCATATTCAATATGGTGAGTCCTTTGCGTCGTTTTACATTATGTTCTAGCTTGCTGTGTTTTACTCCGTAGCAGGCATAAACATCCAGACCTATCAGCATCCATAATACCAATCGGATCCAAGTATCAGCCGGAAGAAACAACATCATACAAAGGCAGGTAAGGATGCCTAGAATCGGTACCGTGGGAACAAAAGGAGTTTTAAAGGCACGATGTACGTCAGGCATACTTTTGCGCACGATCAATACTGCCGCGCAAACCAATGTGAAGGCGAATAAGGTACCTATACTGGTCATTTCTCCGGCTACACGTGCCGGAACAAATGCTGCCAGCCCTCCTACAATGGCCATGAATAACAAATTACTGTGTGCCGGTGTCCGGTATTTCTCGTGAATCTTTGAAAAGAAAGGAGGCAACAGTCCGTCGCGGCTCATACTTAGAAATACACGGCTTTGTCCTAGCAAAGTTACCATAATAACCGAGCAGTAACCAAACAGGATAGCCAGTACGATGGCCCGGTTCAACCACGGATAATCCGGATGAATTACTCCTGTGGTATCTGCATGTCCCATGTGGTCAATCGCTACGGCAACAGGTGCGATACCTTGTTGTCCTGCAAAGTCAGAATAATGGGCAACTCCCGTCATTACGTAAGCAAATACCATATAAAGAATGGTGCAAATCAGCAGGGAACCTAGAATGCCGACGGGCATATCCCGCTTCGGATTTTTTGTTTCCTGAGCGGCTGTACTTACGGCGTCAAAACCAAGAAAGGCGAAAAATACAATCGCTGCTCCACGCAATACGCCCGAGAATCCGAACTCGCCTAAAGTACCTGTATTGGCAGGGATATAAGGAACATAATTCTCTGCATTAATGTATTTCCATCCTAATACAACGAAAATAAGAATCACTGCCACCTTCAGGAATACAATGAAGCCGTTAAAAATAGAACTTCCTTCTGTTCCACGAATCAGAAAAATACTCATCAGCACTACAATCAGTGCGGCCGGTATATTCACAATACCTCCGTCCCAGGGACAAGCAGCAAATGCATGGGGTATATTGATCCCCACTCCTTCCAAAAAAACAACGAGATATCTGCTCCAACTGATACTGACGGTAGTAGCGGCAACAGTATATTCCAATACTAGATCCCAGCCGATAATCCATGCTATAAGTTCGCCCATTGTAGCATATGAGTATGTATAAGCACTACCTGCTACAGGTATCATGGAAGCAAATTCAGCATAGCATAAACCGGCAAAACAACAACCGATTGCCGCTATGGCAAAAGATAAAGTAATGGCAGGACCTGTGTATCCTGCGGCCACTGTTCCGGTGATGGAAAATAATCCGGCACCGATGATAACACCTACTCCTAATGCGATTAAGCTCCATGGTCCCAAGACTCTTTTCAGGGTCTTGTTTCCAGACTCATAGGCTTCGGCTTGTAATGCAGCAAAAGGTTTCTTGATAAATAATCCCATATCTTTTTACAACGTACTTAGTGATAATTGTGTGCAAAGGTACGGATAACTGCTATGAATTACAAGCTATAAGTAAAGGCTATAACGATTATTCAAGATATTTCGTTATTCTTCCACTTAGTTGGAGCAGGGAAATTTCACAGACTTTGGTGTTATATTCAGCAGATAAAATACGTTCTTCCGCATCAAGCAGACTCTTTTGGGCTTCACGCATCTCGATACCGGAGAGATCTCCCAGCAGATAACGTTCTTTGGCTATTTCATGGTTTTCACGGGCGGCAACCAGATTTTGGCGTTCCAAATTTAATAAACGTAAATTATTGCGATAGGCTTGCCACAGATTGCTTAAATCTGCTTTCAAACCCAATTCCAGTTGTTCTCTTTCCAGTTGCGAGTTACGTATTTGCAGGCTGGCATTGCGCTTTTCACGGCGACGGTTACCATCCCATAGGTTAATGCCTACGGTAATTCCTCCGTTTAGTCCCCAATTGCTTCTCCGGCTGGTGGCGTTTGTTTCATATTTGTTGAATGTATAGCCATAACCGGCGTTCAATTTCACATAGGGATAATTACGGGATAGAACCTGACGGTAATCCAATTGGGCAATTGTTGTATTTTGATCAGCTTTCAGCAGGTTGGCATTCGTCTTAAGGGTGGATTCCCATAATTCATCATAATTCAGCGCGTCATTCACTGTTATGATAGAGTCATTGACACGTAGCGGCCGGTTGACTTCCTGTACAGCCATTAACTCGTTCAGGTTGATACGTGAGGTAACCACCAGTTCTTGTTGTTTCATATATTGTGCACTGTCTGCATTGAAGTCCACTTTGGCTTGTTGATAATCCAGCCGGGAAAAATTACCGATATGGTATCGTTCTTCTACAATGCGCAGGCGTTCTTTGGATAAAGACACAGCGTAAAGGAAGTTCTTCAGACGGATTTCCTGTTGTACATAATTATAGTATTCGGCAGTGAGTCCCGCTATGAAATCTTCAAGGGTGATACGCGTGTTGGTTTCTCCCTGGTGTTCCAATTCCTTAAGTTTTTTGTAGGTGGTGCTGATATTGAATCCGTCGAACAGAGTCCAGTTTACATCCAGCCCGGCCTTTAAGGTTTGGTCGTAGATGTTTCGTTCACTGGCTGTAGTGCCTGTACTTCTGCTTTTGGTATCCGTATTGTCCAACGTTCCTGTATATCCGGCAGACAAATCAACAGTTGGCAGATAACCGGCATTTGCTAATGTGGCATTGTTATGGCTGATTTGTTCTTCATTACGGGTGATACGTATGGAATAATTGTTTGCAAGCCCTTCCTCCAGACATTTTTTCAGCGTATAAGGATATTGCGCATAGGTGGAAGCCACCCATGCGGTGCAGATACATAAAGTTATAATGATTCGTTTCATACAATTTCTGTTTTAACGTTTCGGTTGGTAGATATATAACTATAAATAGCCGGTACGATATACATGGTCAGGAAAGTAGATACTAACATTCCTCCCACAACAGCCGTACCCATGGCGATACGTTGATTGGCGCCTTCTCCTGTTGCGAATGCCAGTGGAATCAAACCTAATACGGTAGAGGCACTTGTCATGAGAATAGGGCGCAAGCGTTGCAAAGCGGCATCCCGGATGGCCTGCATCTTGTTTTCTCCGCCCTCCTGCTTCTGATTGGCGAATTCCACAATCAAAATACCATTCTTTGCCACTAGACCTATCAACATGATAATGCCGATTTGGCTGAATATGTTCATCGTGATACCTCCGGCATACATGAAAATCAGTGCTCCTGCAATGGCTAGCGGAACGGTAAGCATGATAATGAAAGGATCCTTGAAACTTTCGAACTGTGCTGCCAGAATAAGATAGATAAGTATCAATGCCAGAATGAAAGCAAACATCAGGCTGGATGAACTTTCCCGATAGTCTTTGGAGTCTCCCGACAAGGCGGTACGGAAGGTTTCGTCCAAAGTCTGGGCGGCGATTTTATCCATTTCTTCCAAACCTTGTCCGATGGTCTTTCCATCTGCTAGTCCGGCAGATACGGTAGCGGAAATAAAACGGTTGTAGTGGTATAATTTAGGAGGAGCTACGGATTCTACAAATTCTACCAGATTGTCCAATTGAATCATTTCCCCTTTGTCGCTTCGTATGTAAATAGATTTGATATTGGCCGGTGTATTACGTTGTTGGCGGTTTATCTGGCCCAAAATCTCATATTGTTTTCCATTCATATAAAAATAGCCCATACGTTGTCCGCTGAGACCGTATTGCAGTGTTTCGGCTATATCACGCACAGTGGCTCCCATTGTGCCTGCCTTATCACGGTTAATATTCACTCTCATTTCTGGGCTGCTGAACTTCAGGTCCACGTCCGCCATCTGGAAAGTAGGGTTATCATATACTTTGCTTAAAAAATCCGGTAATACTTTCTCCAGTTTTTCTATACTGACAGCTTGTAGTACATATTGTACGGGCATACTTCCTCTCCGCCCGCCGAAAGAAGACTGTTGTTGCACAAAGGCACGTGCTTTCGTTTTATTGCGGATGGCCTGTGAAATACGTTCGGCAACTTCCATCTGGGTATAATCACGATCTTTGATATCTTTCAATGTGATACGTATATTTCCACTGCCACTGGAAACGCGTGCGGTTACTGATTCTGCATCGGGTATAATAGAATCTACCAGATTGTTGATATCTTCCGTATAATCACGGATGTATTCATAGCTGGCTCCTTCAGCTGCACGTGTATTGATACTTATTTGCGAACGGTCCTCCATAGGAGCCATTTCAGCGGGTATTTGGCCCCAAAGTACTCCGATGGCTATCAACATAATCACTGTAACAGGTATTGCCCATATGCGTCTTTTAAGAAAAGCATTCAGTGAACGGGCATATATGCGGTTCATACCTTCAAAGAAAGGCTCTGTCTTTTGGTAGAACCATCCCTGTTTTTCCCGTTTAATCAATAACTTGGTTGCCAGCATAGGGGTGAACGTTAATGCGGCAAAGGAAGAAATGATGACCGAACCTGCCACAACGAAACTGAACTCACGGAATAAACGTCCGCTGGTTCCTTCCATAAATACGATGGGCAAGAACACTGCCACCAGGGTGATAGTGGTGGAGATAACAGCGAAGAAAATTTCTTTTGCCCCTTCTATTCCTGCTTCGAACGGACGCATACCTCGTTCTATGCGGATATAGATATTCTCTGTCATAACGATGGCGTCATCCACTACCAAACCTACAGACAATACCACCGCCAGCATGGTCAGCACATTGATGGAGAAACCTGCTATGTACATCACAAAGAAAGCTCCGATCAATGAAACCGGAATAACGATGCAGGGAATCAGTGTCACGCGCCAATCGCGCAAGAACAGGAAAATGATGATGATAACCAGTACGAACGCTTCATACACCGTACTTTTTACTTCATCAATAGAAGCGCGGATAAACTTAGTGTTATCAAAGCCATAGCTGTATTTCACATCGTCGGGCAAATCCTTCTTCATCTGCTCCATACGCTGGTATACGGCATCGGCGATTTCGATATGGTTGGCACCGGGTTGTGGAATGACAACGACACCTACCATCGGCACTCCGTTCATTTTCATATAACTCTTGATATCTGCCGGACCTAGTTCGGCGTAACCGATATCGCTGAAACGGACAACTCTTCCGCCTACTTCTTTTAATATGATGTTATTGAATTCTTTAGCGGTGTGCATTTGTCCCATGGTGCGTAAGGTCAATTCTACGGTATTACCTTCAATGCTGCCCGAAGGGAGTTCTATATTTTCATTGGTTATCGCGTTCTTTACATCTACCGGAGTAATGCCATACCCTGCCATCTTGGTGGGGTCGAGCCATAAGCGCATGGAGTAACGTTTTTCTCCCCAAATAGATACGCTGCTTACATCCGAAATGGTTTGCAGTTGTTCTTTTACGGTCAAGTCTGCTATTTCACTCAGTTCCAACAGAGAGCGGCTGTCACTTTGGATAGCTACCATCAGGATAGGCGTTGCATCGGCATCAGCCTTGGATACAGTAGGAGGGTCACAGTCGCGTGGCAGGTAACGTTGTGCGCGGGACACTTTGTCACGTACGTCATTGGCGGCAGTTTCCAAATCGACGGATAATTCAAATTCCACTGTGATACGGCATTGTCCTTGTTGGCTGACACTGGACAAAGAACGGATTCCCGGAATACCGTTGATGTTTTGTTCCAAAGGCTCGGTTATCTGATTCTCGATTACATCGGCATTGGCACCCGAGTAACTACAGCTAACAGAGATGATCGGATTATCTACCGAAGGATATTCGCGGACTCCCAATGTATTGTAACCGATCAGTCCGAAAAGTAATATGATGATGGTAAGCACGGTGGCAAGCACAGGCCTACGGATACTAAGTTCGGAAATATTCATAAAAGTATTTTTTTAGTTGTTAGTTAATGGCCTGAAGTTCCACAGGCATTCCCTTACGTAATTGCAGTGTACCCGATGTCAGGATGGTATCACCCACAGACAATCCTCGTACAATCTGTACTTCGGCTTCGGTACGGAGTCCTATAATAATATCTACAGGGTCTGCAACTCCGCTACGATAAACAAATACTTTATTTTTACCCATTTCGGGGACAATAGCTTCGGATGGAATCGCTATCGCGTCTTCTATTTCTTTTTGTTTTAATTGAATATCTGCATATCTGCCTGCCAGCAGTTCGCCGTTGCGGTTGGGGTAGATGGCACGGATGTTCAATGAATGGGTTTCCATATCTATACTGGATTCGGTTGCATAAACCTGTGCATGATAGGTATCCAGTTTTCCTTCTACTTTGAACTCCAGATTAGTCCCTTTTTTTATTTCCCGGGCATAACGTTCCGGTACAGCGAACTCTACTTTCAATGGGGTCACTTTGGTCAGTTTGGCTACTACAGTGGTAGGGGAGGCGTATGCTCCTGTACTGACCTGTCTCAATCCGATGATACCGTCGAATGGTGCGCGGAGTTCGGTCATGTCAATATTGGCCTTGATATTTTCGATATCGGCGTTAAGGGTGGCAAGTTCGGTTTTTACCTGTTCGTATGCTTCTTTACTGACTGCATCTCGTTTTAACAGAGCGTTTTGACGGAACACACGGTCTTCGGCTAAAGGTATTTGTGCTTCCAGACGTTTTAATTGAGCCTGTAACTGCCGGTCGTTTACTTTGGCAAGTAATTCTCCTCGTTTTACCAATGTGCCTTCTGTGAAAAAAATATCGGTGATCTTTCCGGAGGTTTCAAAAGACAAACTCACTTCTTCGTCAGGAACCAGGCGTCCGGTAACCAATATTTCATCTGTCAGCAAGTGTGGTTTTATGACTTGTGCATTGACTTTCAATGTACGTTGCTTGTTTTCTTTAGGTAACGCGTCGGCGGCTGTCAGTTCTTCATTTTCGTGAGGGGTAAATTGATAGATGCCTAGTCCGGCCAAGCCGGCTCCGATTAATATAATGATGCCCCATTTGATTCGTTTGTTCATGTGCCTTTCTATATGGGTTTAATAAATACGTTAATGTAAGGTTAGATAAAAAAACGTGGCGCTCAGTTTAAACGCCACGTTCTTTTTTAATATTTTTTTTCGTTTGCCAGCTTCCACATCGCAAGGAAAGAGGCTTTGGTTATATCGACTATCTTCAGCCAATTGATTTTCTGTGTTTCATCTCCCGGAAGGTGATAATCGGGATGGGCATCAGTGTGATACCATATAATAGGTATTCCCAGTTTGGCGAACGTGCCGTTGTCGCTGCCTCCCACCGGATTGTCCCAAGCCCGGTAGTCAGGGGATAGCTGCAAGCGGTAATCTTCAATATCTTTTTTCAGCCAGTCACCGAAGGCCTGATGGGCTGCGGTATAGAAGTAAACGAAATAATCGGGCTGGTCCTCCCGGTTGTTACGTCCTATCATGTCATAGTTCAAATAGCCTTTTACCTTCTTAATATCCGGATAGTTCATGGCGAAATAACGGGATCCCAGCAATCCCTTTTCCTCACCATCCCAAAAGGCGAAGATAACGGTACGTTCCGGTTGCTCACCGGTAGCAAGAAAGGCACGGGCTACCTGTAATACGGCTTGAACGCCTGATGCATTATCATCTGCACCGTTATAAATCTGATCTCCTTCCAGCATAGGATCGTAGCCTATGTGGTCGTAATGTGCGCCGATAATGACAATTTCATTTGGATTCTTTCCTTCTATTTTACCTAAGATATTACGTAATGCCAATTTTTGATGTACCACTTTTTTCAGTTCCGCAATAGAATCGGGATGTACTTGCCAGCGTTTTCCTTTCACTTGCCGTTCAGCATGATATACATCAAAGGGTTGTATATAATCTCCGGCTAGCAGTGGTTTTATTCCCATCTGTTTCAGGCAGGAAATGATATAATTGCCTGCAATGCGTCCACCTTTCCATCCGGCTTCGCGTCCTTCCAGTTCGTCACAGGCCAGAAAGCCGATATGTGCTTCGGCTGTGGCACGGTTAATGGTTTCTACTCCTTTTTTTTCAGGAGTCACTTTTTTAGGAGAAGCGGCATTCAGCCCGGTGGTGCATAATGCAAACAGTGCAATAGCTAAGAGGTGTTTTTTCATAAAGTTGTGGTTTTTAGTAAGCGGCGCGATACTTGCCTTCTTCCTTGTCTTCCAACATGTTCAGGTAAGAAGTATAGCGTGACTCGCTGATTAGATGTTTCTCCACTGCATCGCGTACGGCGCATCCGGGCTCGTGCCTGTGGGTGCAGTTTCCATACTTGCATTGAGCGGAATATTCAAATATTTCTTTAAAGTAATGTCCTACTTCCTCTTCTTCCATATCAAATGTTCCGAAACCTTTGATACCCGGAGTGTCGATGATGTATCCACCACCGTCTACTGGGAACATTTCGGAAAAGGTTGTGGTATGCATTCCTTTGTTATGGTAATCGGAAATTTCACCTGTTTTCAAGGTTTGTTCAGGCAAAATAGCATTGATTAATGTTGATTTCCCTACTCCTGAGTTGCCTGAAAGCAAAGTGACCTTTCCTTTCAGGTCTTTTTTCACTTCGTCTGTACCTATGTTGTTCAGTGCGGAAACTTTGAAGCAAGGGTAACCGATGTATGTGTACAGGTTTATCAGAGCATCCATATAGCGTGTATCATCCTCATTATACCTGTCTATCTTATTGAATATCAGTTTGACGGGTACACGGTATGCTTCTGCAGTGGCTAGAAAACGGTCAATGAATATAGTTGAGGTTTCGGGATAATTAATTGTAACAATCAGCATACATTGATCCAGATTGGCCGCCAGTATGTGCGATTGTTTGGAAAGGTTAGAGGCGCGCCGGATGATATAGTTCTTGCGGTCTTCTATCTCACTGATGAAGGCGGTTCCTTCATTGTTGATAATGATTTGTACATAATCTCCTACAGCAATGGGATTGGTACTCCGAATACCTTTTAAACGGAAATTTCCTTTGATCTTGCATTCGATGGTACGTCCGTCTTCTGTTTTGACAAGATACCAGCTGCCTGTGTTTTTTATTACTAGTCCTTTCATAAATTAAAATGAAGGATGAAAAATGAAGAAAGAGGGATTGGACCGCACGGACAAGAGCAAGGCTGTGCAGGACAATTCTTCCTTCTTCATTATTATTGCTTCATTATTTTAAGTTCTTCATTAAACCGTCATAATTTCTTTATCTTTCTCTGCCAGAAGTTCTTCAATCTTCGCGATATATTTATCGTGTACTTTCTGAAGTTTGGCTTCCGCATTCTTTTGCTCGTCTTCGGGCATACCTTCTTTAACAGCTTTTTTCAGTGTATCTATAGCGTCACGGCGTGCGTTGCGTATACTTACTTTTGCGGTTTCGCCTTCGCCTTTACATTGTTTGGCCAGTTGCTTGCGGCGTTCCTCTGTCAATGGCGGAATACCCAAACGGATGATTTCACCGTTGTTTTCGGGAGTGATGCCCAGATCAGAGTCCATGATAGCTTTTTCGATGATACGGAACATACTTTTGTCCCATGGCTTGATGGCGATACTGCGTGCATCGGGAGTAGTCACGGCAGCTACATTACTGATGGGAACCATGCTTCCATAAGAGTCAACACGAATGCCGTCCAGCAACCGGGTACTGGCTTTTCCTGCACGAATGTGCGCTAAGGCCTCTTCCAAATACATAACGGCCATGTCCATTTTCTCTTGTGCGTCGTTGATGCAAGTTTTTGCGTCTATCATACTGTTCTGTTATTTAAGTTGTTTATTGATTCGTTTTAAGTGAAACAAAAGTAATTTATTTTTTGATTATCTGCAATAAAAGGGGGATGATTTTATATTTCTAACGGCTCTTTACTTTATCATCACCAGTTTAAGTTGTTGAGGCTTTATTAAAAATAGGTGAAAAGTTTTTGTGTCTTATCGGATAACAGGATTGAAATGATGAACACCTTAAGCTTTTCTTCCCTGTATACTAAGTCCTTTTTATTGCATGATTAAGCTTTTTCATACGGCAACCTATTACAGACTCCGATAATGGACTGTATAAACTATTGTAGTGGACTGTAGGGTCTGCTGTAATAGACTGTACGGTCCACTGACGGAGTCTGTAGTAGGTTGCCGTATGAAAGGTCTTAGCTGTGCGGAAGAAAGCCCTTAGTCTACGGGGAGAATACTTTTGTAATCAGGTATAACAACGAGACAGACAAAGACATCAACAGAATTAGGGTAAATTTGGTTGGTAAGCATTATCTTTGCATTAAAAAAGATGATAACTTTATATTTAGCCCGTCACGGGCAGACAGAAGAGAATATGACCCGTATTTTCCAAGGACATATGCCGGGCACGCTGACTGTTGAAGGAATAGCACAGGCTGAAGCGCTGCGTGATACTTTGCGGGACATCTCTTTGGACGCAGTGGTCAGTAGTGATTTGAAGCGGTGTGTGGATACGGCCCGTATCGCGGTGGAAGGTCGGAACCTGCCTTGGGAGAAAATGGTTTTGTTGCGTGAAATCGATTGGGGGAGCTGGACGGGGCTTGCCATTAAAGAAGTTGATTTGCGACATTTTCCGGCAGATGTGGAAACGGAGGCGATGCTGTATGAGCGTGCGGGGCGTTTTGTGGACTACTTGAAAGAGCGATATGATGGAAAACAGGTGTTGGCTGTCGGACATGGACTGATAAACAGGGCGGTACAGGCACACATTCAAGGAGTAACTTTGGAACATTTGCGTAGTGTGCCAAAGATGAATAATGCGGAACTACGCCGGTTCAAGTTAACGTAATTCCGCATTGAATAACACGTGGTTATTGCAAAGTGATTCCCATTATTCCTATCACTACATCATTGGACAGGGTTTCCAGGGTCAGCCCTTTTAGTTCCTTGGAATGATCCAAAGGAATATCGAGCAATATGCCTGCACCACCTTCTATCTCACGTCCATATACACCAGTGATGTTGAGTTCTTTACCCAGGTCACGGCTTACTTTACCGCTTTTCAAGTGCAGACGGTACGGCCGGGGAGCAGGTACTTGGAACGCTTTGCCGTCCACATAGAGGTCTTGTTCTATGGGACACCAGTTGTCCGGATTGATCAACTCCGTTGCTTGGGAAGTTCCGTCTGCATAGTGTATGCGGATTATTCCATTGGCAATGTGGCATTGCATGTGGTTGGTACTTCCCGCCATCAGCAGATAAGCATGTGAAGCTGTACCAGATAGTGAGATGGTGGAACTGTCCGGGTAATTATCCCATAGGGAGGTGAAAAGAATGTTGTTCCCTTTTTCTTTCAGACGGAAAGGGATGCCTAAAGACGTTTGGAAAGTATCATGATGTACAAGGCTGCGTAATCCCGAGTCGTCTATGGTAGCGCTCAGCAGCGGATGACACCATTCTCCTATTCCTTGTGTGGGAAGTTGCAAAGTAGTGTATGGAGACCGGGGAGACAGGTATTCATTTTGATAAATATCGGTGACAGAAGCATTCAGTTGTCTGTCAAAATCAATCATCCGGCATTTTTCGGGACGGATATCTGCAAAGTCTGTATAGGAAGGGGCTTTCTGGGTGTTCTCTATATAGATATTAACAGGTTGCCACCAATCCATTTCTCCTTGATGAGTGTAAACAAAGAAAGTGTGGTGTCCCGGTTCACCTTTTAGCTGTGCGTTGAAAGCGGTGGCTTCCACTGTGTGTTTTGCTAAAACGCTCTGAGGATCATATACTTGGGAGATGGATGCTCCCGAAGGTATTTGCAAAGCCAACTTCCCGTTTGAAGCGATGACTAGTTCTTGGACTGCCAATGTATGAAGTGATGCTCCTTCCCATTCGATGGTAATGGTGGTTGAAGATGTTCCTTCCGCCTGGATTGAAAGAAGAGGATAGCCATGGGCCGATTCGATGGATTGCCATGTGGCAGGAACACCATTCACTTTTACTGAACGGATCTTCTCTTTTCTGGCATTGATTTGCAATACCGGATGGAGAGGAGTCTGGAACCGTTGTGTGATATGATAGGTGTCCGTATCTTCTTTTCGGGTAAAGCGATAGCTTATATCGGGAGTACTGACGGAAGCCTTGTCCCAGTCGTCCGGAAAGCCCGGCCGGAGGATGATTTGCTGGTTCAGGGCATCCGGCAGGATACCGAACAGTCCTTGGATCAGTACTCGTGAAGCGACCCCGATGGGATCGCCGAAATCCCGGTAGCATTCTCCGCGTGCGGCATCATAGAAGCTGATCTGGCCGAAGTTGCCCGGACTGTCTCCTAGATACATGCCGTCTAGAACAGAGCTTTTCAAAAGTTTGTATCCGGCCTCGGCACGTCCGGCCTGGAAGTATGACAATGCGGTATGCATGACTTCGGCAAAGGCGATATTATTGACACTCCATGAATAGGGTAGCCAGTTGGTGGTGGCGATAGTGGCATATCCATTCTCTTTTAATCCATGGGCTGTGACGGGAATATGAGGAATGGCTGTGTCTATATAACGGGTAGCCTGATAGGCTTGGAACGGGTTAGCTGTCTCGCTGTCTATAGCATGATAAATGGTCCATACAGCGGCACTTTCGTGTACTCGCTTGTGTCCCATAAAATCTTGATATTCCGCCCAATGTCCTTTACCGGGAAGCCATAGCCTCTCGTTCATGGCTTTCAGAATCTTTTCGGCTTCGTTGCGGTAAGGAGTGGGATCTTCGCCTATCTTTTCAGCCAATTGGGCCGCTGTCTTGTTGGCACGGTAGTTATAAGCCGATGAATGGGTGACTCCTCCGCTATTGTAATAAAGGGCGTCACTGGCCCAAATGCAGGCGTATGCGTCATACAGCCCGTCGTTATCTGGGTCGTAGTTCAGCTTTTCCCATGCGAGGTGACGGGTGATGACAGGCCACATTTGGCGGACATAATCCAAGTCCCCCGTCCATTTGAAATGCCATAACAATTCGTCTATGCAGCAAAGGTTCATGTCGTAGTGGTGCATCTGATTATTGCGATGCGGATTACGGCAGATGTATCCGTTACTGTATTGGGGGGTACCCCATTTCTTGACGGAACGTGCCAGATGCAGGGCGGAATCTTGTGCCGGATGGGGGAGGGTGTTGGGCACTTCGGTGACCTGACTTGCCGCGTATGCGTTGAAATGGGTCCGGGCACGGTCATGCCATCCCAAAACATCGCCGGTATAAGCGGCTCGCCAACCACTGAGTGGCATCCGCCATCCTATGGCACCGTGTAACCATACTTCGCCGTCCCAGATTCCATCAGCTGCCATGGCCAGAGTGCCTCCTAAGGTGTTGAAATAAGGGTCGGGTGTTTCAATGCGGATGCGTGAGGCTGTTTCGGAGCGGGCAGCTTCTGCTTTTTTAAACAGGGTTTCGCCTTCGGCAGTTGTCAGTGTACGTAGTTCCTGGTTTTCCAATAGAATATAAAGTGTTCCATCTATCTGTGCCGGGCAGGATTGTAACTGTTGAGGCTGGAGAGGAGCTTCGAAACTGTCGGCAGGGTCGGCTCCCATATCTCCGTTACGGTTTAGCTTGGAATTACGTATCTCTGAAATGGATGCCAGTAGAATGGGATTGGATCCCTTGAAATTCCGGGCGTTGAATTGCCAGATGGCCCCTTCTTTATCGGGAAGTGCCAATGTGGCAATAGATAAGTTTCCACCTTCGAAGGATGGGTGGAATAAATTGTAGCTGCGGCGTCCCGCTGTATAACGGGACTCGCAGTGTTCGGTAGAATCAAGGGCTACCGTTCCTCCGGAGGTCTGCAGTTTAAAGCAGATGTGTTTCGGGTTCTTCTTGGTATAAGCAGCGAATACGGGCCGGTCGCTTGTCTCCAGCCGGAATGCTGTGTGGCTGCCGTATAAGGCACGGGTAAAGCGATTCTTACCGTTGATGCAGACAAAATCGTCTCCGTCAGGGGTATATTGCAGGCTTCGGGTGGCATTCCGGCGATGCTCGTTGTACGAAGTGGATTCTATGAAATCGCCTATCTTTTGTGGCTGCTTGGTTTGTCCTGCGCCGGAAACGCTACCGATGCCCAACAGGCATAGAAGTAAATATGTCGTTTTCATGATGATAACTACTAACTCCTGTTCTTACGGTAATGGCTGTAATCCTTCCCAGCGTACATTCCATTTGCCATCTTTCGGAAATCCGGGATTGTTCCCTTCCGATCCATCCCATCCGGCGCACATCATAGCGACTGTGGTCAGTAATCCACCGTTGCCGGGCAGGTAAATACGCAGACGCCCGTCCTGGTAATTGTGACCGTTTACCAGATAGGTGTTGGTACGTTTGTCCATCAATAATGCGCTGACTGCCTTCTCGGGCTCACCCATTCGGGCGGCATTCATGGCTGTCATCGGATAATCCCAGCCCCAGGTCTTGTCCCAGTTCCAGTTATCCCAAATCCAGTGCAGGGTGTTTTTCATATATCCGGCATGAATCAGCTGATTCATGGGCAGGATGCCGACAGCGCCCAGCACTGCCATGTGATCTGAGGTAAAACGGATATCTTTATAGGTATCCACCGCGGTCTCGGCTGCCAGATACAGCTGTTCGTCGTTGTATGCCAGCGGAGATAATTTCTCTATCAGTACATCCCATTCGGGTACACGTTCCATCCCTGTACGTTCACGCCATGTTTGGGCAACTTGCATGGCGAAATGCCAGTACGAAAGCTCAAAAGGCGGATTGACAGTTTCGGCAGCGCGCAACGTTTCCTGTGCGGGGATAGCACCTTTCAAGACATAACGGTCGTGCTCTTCCTCGTATGTGGCGAATGAATACATGAATTCGGCGGTTTCCTGTATCAGGCTATTGTATTTTTTTAGCAGTTCTTCCGATGGATTAGCCCGATAGAGCAATTCTGCCAGGTAGATGAGATGAGGCTGTTGCCAGATCAGGAAGCTGCCTACTTTAGAGGGGGCTTCAAGACCGCTGGGATCAGTCATTTTCATCCATCGTATGCCTTTGAAACCTTGTCTTTCCGCTATCTGGCGGGCTATGGGTTCCACGGTTTCATACCAGGATAAAGTGCGGTCCAACAATTCGGGATGTCCCCATAAGGCGAATTGTGCCTGATGCCACCAGATCATTTCCAAATGGAATTTCCCGAACCAGGAGTTGTAAGTTAGTCCGGTTTCCTGTGGCGGGGTTGAGCCTGCGCATTGGATAGCGAGCAGATATTGGCTTAATACGACCCGGCGTTCCAATTCTTTGGCCCGGACATCAGTACATTGTGAGAAGTCGGCAACAGCTCCCTGTGTCCAGTAATTTTTCCAGTGTCCGGAAGAGGCTTGTTGTACTTCTGTAAAAGTCAGGATGGGAGAAGCGGATACTTGTGGTGTGAATTGGCAGGTGAATGTAAATATACTGTCCGTTGGCGTGAGTACGAAATAGTTTGCACTTTTCTCACTTAGCTTCGCAGGGCCTTCCCAACTGATTGTTACATAATAGGTGGTTGCGTCGAGTGTTCTTTTTAACACGGCCGATTGTGCGTCTTCACTGACCAGGGTCGTGCTATGCTTATCATTCGCCTCCCAATTACAAGCATCGTCACAGTGACCGCCCGTGGGATAGGGGAAGTGAAACTTGATGCCGGCAGGTTGTCGGGCCGATAGGCGTGCGGCAATCATATCACGCTCCGGATGGCAGACTGTCTGAATGTAGTAGGGAGTTTCTTTGAGAGTGAACCGGCTGTTGATAATACCGTTCCACATATCCAGTGATTGCTGTATGTTTTGCACATCCGAGGGACGTACTTCATTTCCTAATTCGAGTCCGATGATACCCAGATGCAGGCGGTGTGGGTTTACACGATACCAGTCGGATGCTTCCTTTGCTCTGCCGGGTTCTTTGGGTTGGGTGGCATATAGCTCTTTGTGCCCGTGGCCGAAGTCATACTCCACCAAGGCTTCCTCCGGTTTATAGTTTTCGGGATTTCCGAAGCTGTGCCATCCCCATTGGCTTTGTGTACCCAGTGGAACTCCGTTTTTATAGACTTCGGGAAAAGTCTGCAATCCTGTAGCATCTACCGTATAGGCAAATTCTCCGTTCCCTACCGACAGGGAGGATAATGAATCCATGGCAGTCACTTCCGGATTATTGCGTGTTACCAGTGCATGGCGGTCTATGGCTTTCTCTTTGGGAGAGGTGCAAGCAGCCAATGCAAACATTGTCAGAGCATAAATGGTGTGTTTCATTGTATATAGCTAATTTAAAAAGATGGATAATTCTGTTGTTTATGCGATATGATTCTATTTGCCAAGCTGCAGGCAACCCATGATGAAAGGACCGGTAGCTTTGGCATCGTTGTCACGCATTTTTTCGCCAATGTAATATTCAAAGCTTCCGTCGCGGTAAGGAGTGCCGCCTAGTCCGCCTACTTGGCAGCAACGGGTCAGCGTCAGAGTTCCGTCGGGGTTCTCGAGAAGCAATGTTTGCTTTAATCCGTTGAAGGCTTTTTCCGCGATGGTCCGGTATTGGGCATCTATATATCCTTTGTTCACCGCTTTGGCATAAGCATACATACATTGGGTGGTTACGGATGCTTCGGGAAAATTACCTTCACGCTCGGGCTGGTCTATTACCTGATACCATAGACCGTCTCTTTGATAGTTGGGCAGGCTTTCTGCCAAACCTTGAATCCAACTGATAAGCGAGGCACGTCCGGGGTGGTTGTCGGGAATATAGTCCAGTACATCTACCATGGCCATGAACCACCAGCCTATACTGCGTCCCCAAAAATTAGGTGAAGTACCGTCTTGCGGATTTGCCCAACGTTGGGATTTGCTCTCGTCCCAGGCATGATGATATAATCCGGTTTCCGGTGAATAGGTATGTTTGTGGCAAAGTGTGAATTGTTTTACCGCCTCATCAATCAGATCAGGACGGTTGAATTCCGCTCCATAGCGGGCTAGGAAAGGGGAAGCCATATAAAGTCCGTCCAGCCACATCTGATGTTGATAGATCAATTTATGCCAGAAGCCACCTTCCAGCGTACGTGGTTGTCTTTTGAGTTGTTCTACCAGTAAGTCCATAGCTGCTTTGTATTTTTCTTTGCCTGTTTCTTTATAGAGGTCAAACAGAACTTTTCCTGAATTGATGTAATCTAGGTTGTAAGTTGACATATCATAGAGGTGGATTTCTCCTTTTTCGTTAATCAAACTATCCGCCCATTCCTCAACATAAGTAAAGTAACGTTTGTCACCGGTATTTTTCCACATATCCAGCATGGCGCAACAGCCTACTCCTTGTGAATACCCGAAAAAGAGCCGTTTGCCATGATCTAGCTGATAGGCTTTGGGAAAGCGGAGCATCTCAGAGTCGGCAAAGCGCTGGGCATATGAATCGGAAGATATACCGGGAAGGGGTGTGGGGACTGTAGGGAGAGGGGCTATGCATACTTCTCCACTGTACGGAATTGCTTTTTTAGCTTGGAGAGACATGGGTGCCATGCAGGCGGCCAATAAATAGATGTAACAGTAATTTTTCATGGTATTTCCTGTCGTTTTTATAGTCTTTGAATGATTTACATTTTTTGCTGATGTAAAAATAGGCTAATTAACGCTATAAGTCCATGAATAATTGTTCATTTAGATGGAAAATCTATCGGTTGAGTCTCTTTTTTAAGGAATATGTGTCAATAAAGAACGAATTTGTGGAAAAAATGGTAAGACAGAGAAAAACTGTTCACCCATTTGTCATTTAGAAGGAAATAAGGAATGACAAATGGATGAACTTGATGAGAATATCAGTTGTGTACCAGTGTTCCTATATTTTCACCGGTCATTACTTTTTTCAGGTTACCTACTGTGTCCATGTCGAAAACGATAATGGGTAGGTTGTTTTCCTTGCACATGCAGGTTGCTGTAAGATCCATTACTTTCAAACCGCGCTTTAATACCTCATCGTAGGTGATATCGTCAAATTTCGTAGCAGTGGGGTCCTTTTCAGGATCAGCTGTATAAATGCCGTCCACGCGTGTTCCTTTCAGCATCACATCGGCTTCTATCTCGATACCACGTAGGGAAGACCCGGTATCGGTAGTAAAAAACGGATTGCCTGTTCCGGCAGACATAATTACAACTTCTCCGTTTTCCATCGCTTCAATCGCTTTCCATTTGTTGTAAAACTCACCGATGGGTTCCATGCGGATAGCTGTCAATACACGTGCCTTGACTCCGGCTGCTCCCAATGCGGAACTCAATCCCAAGCTGTTGATAACGGTTGCCAACATTCCCATTTGGTCACCTTTTACACGGTCAAAACCTTTAGAAGCTCCACTCAGCCCACGGAAGATATTTCCACCACCGATTACAATACCTATTTGTACGCCAAGGTCGTGTATCTCCTTGATTTGTTGCGCATATTCACCCAGACGCTTTTCGTCTATACCATATTGCTTTTCGCCCATCAGGCTTTCGCCGCTCAGCTTTAGTAGAATTCTTTTAAATCTTGCCATATTGGTTTGTTTTTTAGTTTTTTGCAAAGATAAAAATATTAATCTTTTTTACTTGTTTTATATCCTAAAATATTTCTTCCCATAACTCCTTGCATTACTCCGCGAAGTAGAAGATAGGTAATGAATGCCATCCATAAAGCGTGATTGCCCATTGCTCCCCGGAAACCGTAGTAAATAAGAAAGAAACTGACAGAAGCTGCTATCATGGCTTTCAGCATCAGATGGGTGGCCGTCGCACCGATGAATATTCCATCGAACAAAAAAGCAGAGAAGCCTGCCAAAGGAATGGCAAGTACCCAATAAAAATAACTTTCGGAAGCATGAATGACAGTTGTTTCGTTAGTCAGTAATCCGAGAAAGGATTGTCCTCCTATACTATATAATAAGGTGAAACTAAGTGATAATCCTAGTCCCCAGCCGAATAGTTGGCGAACCGTCGTGTGGAGTGCTTTCTGATTATTGGCTCCGATATATCTTCCTGTCAATGCTTCTCCGGCGTATGCGAAGCCGTCCATAATGTAGGAGAATAAAGTGAATAATTGCATAAGTAATGTATTGACCGCCAACACCACTTCTCCTTGTGCCGCACCTGCCGAGGTGAAAAAGACAGTAACCGCCACCAGGCAGATGGTACGGAAAAAGATATCCCTGTTTACTTGGAAGAAACGGTACATGGCCTGTTTGTCAAAGAAGGAATGCCATTCTATGCGTTTCCGCAGGGTGCTGTAGTAGCGTAACCACAACAAATATGCCATGACTAGCCCGGCATATTGTGCAGTTAATGTTCCGATAGCGACACCTTCTATTTTCATTCCTAATCCATATACTAGAAGAAGACTGACCGCAATGTTCACTATATTTTGTGTGATGGCTATATACATGGGGAAACGGGAATTTTGCATACCGATATACCAGCCGGCAAAACTGTAAAGCCCTAATACAGCCGGTGCTCCCCAAATACAGATACGGAAATAGAGACCGGCCAGATGTTCTACTTCTTCAGTCGTTTGGATAAAGGTGAATGCAATTCTTTCTATAGGATATTGCAAGGCTAGCAAAGTAAATGCAATGAATAATCCTACTCCGACGGAACGGAGTAGTAACCGGGTGACTTCATTCAGGTCGTGCCTGCCGTATGCTTGTGAAGTCATGCCGCTGGTTCCCATACGCAGAAAACCGAAAATCCAGTAGATGATGTTGAAAAGCATTCCGCCTACAGCTATTGCTCCGATGTAGGCGGCAGAGCCCAAATGACCTACAATAGTAACATCAATCAAACCCAACAGAGGAACTGTAATGTTTGAAACGATAGAAGGGATGGCAATTTGAAGTATTTTTTTGTTTCCGTTATTAAGTTGAATCATGAGTGTAGATTGATAGATGGATACAAAGGTACTCTCTTTCTCATAAATAACCAATGAAAATTTAAATTTGAACTGAAATTTGTTGTTGTTTAAGATGATATATCATTGGATTATAGATATATTTGCGGTTATTAAAATGATCAAAACAGGAGAATTATGAAAGAGAATTTTCAAATCCATATTTGGTTGGGCTTATTGTTATGTCTGTTAGGTATGTCATGTTCGGATGATACTCCGGCTAAAGGAAATGAACCGGGAAATGGCAACACGGAGTTGGAAGTCAATGAGTGGATAGAGAGTGTCATGCGCAGTGATTATTTGTGGAATAACGACATTCCTGCTCAAGATAAATTGGATTTCTCTGCTGATCCCCAAACATTTTTTAGCTCTATGCTCAGTTTGAAAGATGGAAAGACGAGAAACGGAAAGCATCTTTATTATTATTCTTATATGGAGAAGAATAAAGATTATAAAGCACGTACCAGCATTGATGCGGATGATACTTATGGTATGGAGTTTACTTTATTTAATGTTGTAAACGATAGTAATCAACCTTTAGGATATTATTATGCCCGTATCCTGTATGTTCTTCCTAATAGTCCGGCATCAAGTGCAGGTTTGGAAAGAGGGGATTGGATCGTGGGTGTTAAAGGGAAAAATAATATTAATTCCGATAATTATGGAATCTTATTAAATGGGGATAGGACTCAATGGCTCGTCAAACGTGGCGATACAGAGGTCAGAACTATTGATATAGAAGCTTCCCGGGCCGTGGAGGACAATCCCTTATTCTATCACAATGTATATACTCGGGGAGATAAAAAGATAGGGTATTTGGTTTATAATCATTTTACTCCCGGACCGAATGGGTATTCGGATCGTACCTATGATGAGGAAATGAAGAAGATATTTGCCGGATTTCAGGCACAAGGTGTGAACGAATTTGTGTTGGACTTGCGATATAATGGAGGTGGATATGAGAATTCTGCTAATATGCTTGCAGGACTCCTCATACCAGAAGCTTCTCGAAAAAAAGTATTTGCTGTTTTCTCTGACAATAAAGGACAATCCTATTCTAATGATTTTTGTGTGGAGACGAAAGGAACGGCAGGTTACTTGAAACTTAATTCCAATCGAATTTATATATTGACAAGCCAAAGTACGGCTTCTTCTTCGGAAGTCGTTATTAACAGCCTCAACCCATTTATGGATGTTATCCTTATTGGCGAATTGACAGAAGGAAAAAATGTAGGAATGGAGATGCAGAAAAATGATAAATATGAATGGATGTATTGGCCTATTACATTGAGAGTGACTAATGCGGTGAATTATGACTACAGTGCCGGTTTTAAACCGGATATAGAATGGAACGAGTATGATTTGACTCAAAATCCGACGGACGCTTTATTACCATTGGGTGATCCGGATGAATTCATGCTGGGTAAAGCCATCTCCTTGATTACAGGAGTAAAACGATCAGCCAGAGGCATGAATACGTTATCTAAATCGATTATGAGGGGGGAATCTGTGTATCAATCGACAGAACGTCATGCCACTGGAGGAATGTTGATGGTTCCTGAAGGGAAGGACAACTAAAGGATATATTTAACTTCTTTGAAGGTATATTTTCTAAGAGAACCGTTTTTATCTTTCAGAATCAAATGTCCGTCGGGTTCCACACGGATCAGTTTGGCAGTAAACTCTCCTTTTGCATCGCAATAGGGGTGATAACCTTCCTTGCGATATTGTGCTTTCAGGTAGTATTCCTGAATTTTGGTGATGATATCAGTTTCTCTGTTTTCTATCCGGGAATAGAGGTTTATGATATGTTCCAATACGCTGTTTAAAACTTCCATTCTGTCTGTTTCCTTTTGAGTAATTTGTCTTAATGAAACAGGGTTGGGGGCGGATGAATGAAATTCTTCCTGGTTAATATTGATTCCTATTCCAACAATGCTTTGTGAAATTTGGCTTCCTGTTAAATCATTTTCAATCAATATGCCGACTATTTTTTTGTCTTTCCAATAGATATCATTGGGCCATTTTATTTGCAGGCAATCTGCATGGACGTAATGGGCCAATGCGGTACGAATGGCAGAAGCTACCGCCATAGATAAAATGAACTGACTGGCGGGGGCGATTGTTTGGGGATAAAATACAGTGCTGAATGTCAGATTCTTGCCATATTCTGATTCCCATGAATTCCCACGCTGCCCTTTTCCGGCGGTTTGATATTCTGCCATAAGCGTGGTGAATTCCTTGATTTCTTTTTCCTGACAAAGTTCTGCAAGTCGGTCGTTTGTAGAGGTTACAGTTTCTTCTTTTAAGATTTTGCTTAACCAGTTAGGGGATTTCATCATATTCTTTTTTAAGTTTACGGGTGAATTTTTTGATAACCTCTTCGTATGAGTGGTCTATCAGTAATAAAATCAGTTTGTCGTCAATGTCACCTTGTAATGATACTTGGTTCCAATATTTCTTATTGAAGTGATAGGCTCCTTCAATGCCGGAATGATGTTCTCTTAATTCCAAGGCATATTCGGGTTTACATTTTAAAGATAGCCATTCCGGGTTGTCCAATCCGATGCAGGCATACATTTTCCCCATGACTTTGAATACTAAGGTGACATTATCAAAAGGAAATTCTTCTGTTGTTCCTTTCTTTCTGATACAGTAATCGCGTATTGTTTCTATGTCCATATATAATGTATATATTTCTACCAAATCGGAGGATAAAAGGCTTCTTCAATATGCTCTATAGTGAAAGGAGCCTTTTCGCCCACTAAGGTGATGATATCAAAACGTACAGGTAAATCTACTGAGAACTTGCGCAAGTATGCATCAGTTGAAGCTATGATTCTGCGAATTTTCTTATCTGTTACTGCATCTTCCGGATTACCGAATCTAGTATTCTTGCGGGTCTTTACCTCTATAACAATTAGTTCGTTTCGATATTCGGCGACAATATCCAGTTCTTTTTTCCCGCAATGCCAATTCCGGTGGCGGATGGAATATCCTTTATCTATGAGATATGCAGCGGCCTCTTCTTCTCCCTCCTTGCCAAATTCGTTGTGTTCTGCCATTCTGTTTCTTTTTGCACAAAAATACTCTTTTTTATGCTTTGTATTTACAGAAGTAAAGCTAATTTTGCAGAGAATATGGCAAACAACGTAAAAAAGAGGGTAAAAGTACCGGCATCAACCCCTAAACGCAAGCAGCGTATGGTATGTCTGATGAGTGAAGAGGAGGTACGGATTGTGGATTGTTATCTTAAAAAATATAAGATAACCAATAAGGCGCGTTGGTTACGCGAAACAGTATTGACTTTTATCCATCAGAAGATGGAAGAGGATTATCCTACGTTGTTTAATGAACATGATATGAGAAGATAAGATGGCAGATGATACCTATTATATGAAACAAGCCTTGATGGAGGCTGTAAAAGCAGCTGAACAGGGAGAAGTTCCGGTGGGGGCGGTGGTAGTCTGTCGTGACCGCATCATTGGCCGTGGCCATAATCTGACAGAAACATTGAATGATGTTACAGCTCATGCCGAAATGCAGGCTGTTACTGCTGCGGCTAATACATTGGGGGGAAAATACCTGAATGAATGTACTTTGTATGTCACAGTGGAACCGTGTGTGATGTGTGCCGGTGCTATAGCTTGGGCACAGACAGGAAAACTTGTCTTTGGTGCTGAAGATCCAAAGAGGGGATATCAAAAATATGCTCCCGATGCCTTGCACCCAAAGACGATCGTGGTGAAAGGAATACTTGCCGATGAATGTGCCCGATTGATGAAAGATTTCTTTAAGAAAAAACGATGATTCTTATTTCACCTCTTCATAATCTACATACTCTCCCTCATCCTCATCAAAGATTTTTTTTCTGTTTCCCGACGAATGAGAACGTCTATTTGAAGAAGAGGATTCTGCAAAATTCTCATTCTCGTCATTCGCTTGATTCTGAGTATATGTATTTTGTTTCTGGTGGGTGGAAGTTCGATTTTGATAGGGGGGACGTTTGCCGATCCCGAACAATACACGCAAAATGTTACCTAATATAGTGAAGCCGATAAAAACAATCAGCAGAAAAATAATAAGTAGAAAGCCTAAAAATCCAAACATAGTAATTTCTTTTTTTATATATCACGTACAACAAGCGTGCCACGTTTATTGTTTACGCTCTTTTTTTAGTTAAAAGAGATAGAATGATATACCACAGGATGATAGCTGCAAAACTGCTGATTTTAAAAAAAATCAACAGGGGGATGCATACAATGAGGAAAATATAGCTGACTTTGTTCTGTTTCCAGGCAAGACTCTTGAATTTTAATGAGAACATTGGGATTTCTGCCACCAGCAATAATGACATAATAACTACCAAAATGAAAAGATATGCCGCATTAAAAGAATCGGATATAAGGAAAGAATGTGCTCCTACAGTCAATGATCCCCAAAATAAAGCATTAGCCGGAGTGGGCATACCAATAAAACTACTGCTCTGACGTGGGTCTATATTGAACTTGCCTAAACGCAAAGCTGAAAATACGGAAATAAGGAATGCGGTATAAGGCATATAATCGGCAACAGGCAATAGAAAATCAGGATAGTGTACCTCTTTAAATAAGGAAAAGACAATGGCGGAAGGAGCGAATCCAAAAGTGATGTCATCGGCCAACGAGTCTAATTCTTTTCCTAAAGGACCTGATACTTTGAACAAACGTGCCAACATGCCATCAAAGAAATCAAATACAGCACCTAGTATAATAAAAGAGATGGCCAAGGTATAGTCTTCATTAAATGCCATGACACTGGCAATACAACCGGAGAATAGATTACAGCAAGTTACTGCGTTAGGAATGTGGCGTGTGATACAGTTTGCCATTGGTGATTTTTTTATTTTAGTTTAGCAATGACGGTTTCGTTACCTACAGTCGCTTGTCCCATCTTGACACAGACTTCGGTTCCTAGGGGAAGATAAACATCTACACGCGAACCGAATTTAATAAAACCCATGTGTTCATCAATGTAGCAATCTTCTCCTACTTCGGCATAGGTCACGATTCGACGGGCTATTGCTCCTGCTATTTGGCGCGCCATGACGGTATGTCCTTCGGGAGTTTCAATAACGACCATAGAACGTTCATTTTCCGTACTGGCCTTAGGCAGCCATGCTTTCATAAATTTACCGTTATGATGGTCTACATGTTTCACTACTCCGTCTACGGGATACCAATTGGCATGTACATTGACAATGCTCATAAAAATAGAAATCATTAACCGGCGGTCATGAAAATATTCATGTTCGTCTACTTCTTCTATAACTACTATCCTTCCGTCTGCCGGGGCTACTACGATTTTTTCGGTGTCGTGCTCGAATAATCGAATGGGACAACGGAAAAAGTTAACCATTAACAGGTAAACAACGATACTTGCGGCGGCAAATATATAGAATGGAATTTTGCACTCAATTCCCCAAAACAACAGGGCATTGATACCAATTAATAGGCTGGCACTGACAATTAAGATGCTTGTTCCTTCTCTATGTAGTCTTATTTTCTTTAATTTCTTCAGTCGGTTCATGATTGTATAAAACCAATTATCGTGCAAAAATAAACTTATTTTGAAAACCCTGCAAATAAAAGTTGTTAGAAATGCCTATTTCGACTTCATTTAAGATAAAAAAAGCGAATGTTGATAACTTCTTCTTTATCTTTTTGCAGGTTTTATGAAAGCGGAGTATCTTTAGACAATTTTTTAGGAGAGTAACGATTATGCAGGATTTTGTCCATTTACATGTCCATACCCAGTATTCCATCCTTGATGGCCAGGCGTCTATTCCACGTTTGGTAGACAAGGCTATGGCTGATGGAATGAAAGGTATAGCCGTAACAGACCATGGTGATATGTTCGGTATCAAGGAATTCTTCAATTATGTGAATAAGAAGAATAGCAGTACTAACGGTGAGATAAAGGATTTGAAGAAAAGAATAGCCGGACTGGAAAAAGGTACGGTGGAATGTGATAATCCCGAGGCGGAACTTGTGGCGTGCAAGGAGAAGTTGGAGGCGGCAAAGAGGAAATTGTTTAAACCGATTTTCGGTTGTGAGATGTATGTGGCACGCCGTCGTTTATTTAACAAAGAAGGAAAACCCGATCAAAGTGGTTATCACTTGGTAGTGCTTGCTAAAAATGAAAAAGGATACCACAACCTCATAAAATTAGTGTCAAAGGCATGGACGGAAGGGTTCTATATGCGTCCGCGTACTGATCGTGTGGAATTGGAAAAATACCATGAAGGGCTGATTGTTTGTACAGCGTGTATTGCCGGAGAAGTGCCTAGAAATATAATAGCTGGAAAATATGAAGAGGCAGAGGAGGCTATCCAATGGTATAAACGTGTATTCGGAGATGATTTCTATTTGGAATTGCAACGTCATAAAGCGACGGTTCCTCGTGCGAATCATGAAGCTTATAAATTGCAGCAAATTGCTAACGAAAAGTTGATAGAGTATTCTAGAAAATTCAATGTCAAGCTGGTTTGTACTAATGACGTTCACTTTGTAGATGAAGAGAATGCTGAAGCACACGACAGGCTGATCTGTCTGAGTACGGGTAAGGATTTGGATGATCCTAACCGTATGCTCTATTCAAAGCAAGAGTGGATGAAGACACGTGCCGAGATGAATGAAGTTTTCGCTGATGTCCCCGAGGCTCTTTCAAATACGGTGGATATTTGTGATCAGGTGGAATTTTATAGTATAGATCATGCACCGATTATGCCTACTTTTGCTATTCCTGAAGATTTTGGGACAGAAGAGGGGTATCGGAAGAAATATACAGAAAAGGACTTGTTTGATGAGTTCACTCAAGATGAAAACGGTAACGTGGTAATGAGTGAGGAGGCCGCCAAAGCCAAAATAGAGAAACTGGGTGGTTATGACAAACTCTATCGTATTAAACTGGAAGCTGATTATCTGAAGAAATTAGCGTTGGAAGGTGCGCACAAGCGTTATGGAGAAGTCTTGAATGAGGAAGTGCAGGAACGGATCAAATTCGAACTTCATATTATGAAGACGATGGGTTTTCCGGGTTACTTCTTGATTGTGCAGGATTTTATTCGTGCCGCGCGTGAAGAATTGGACGTGTCTGTAGGGCCGGGACGTGGATCGGCGGCAGGTTCTGCCGTAGCATATTGTTTGGGTATCACTAAAATAGACCCTATTGCATACGATTTGCTGTTCGAACGTTTCCTGAATCCCGACCGTATTTCTTTGCCTGATATTGATGTGGATTTTGATGATGATGGTCGTGGACGAGTACTGAATTGGGTAACTGAAAAATATGGTCAGGAAAAGGTGGCGCATATCATTACATATGGTACGATGGCAACCAAGCTAGCGATCAAGGATGTAGCCCGTGTACAGAAATTACCTTTATCGGAGTCTGACCGTTTGTGTAAGCTGGTTCCGGATAAGATTCCTGATAAAAAAATGAATTTGACTAATGCCATAGCTTATGTTCCTGAACTACAGGCAGCGGAAGTCTCACCTGATCCTATTTTGCGTGATACGATAAAGTATGCAAAGATGTTGGAGGGGAATGTCCGTAATACAGGTGTGCATGCGTGCGGTACTATTATATGTCGAGATGATATAACGGACTGGGTGCCTGTAAGTACGGCAGATGATAAGGAAACCGGTGAAAAAATGCTGGTGACTCAGTATGAAGGTTCAGTTATTGAAGATACTGGATTGATCAAGATGGACTTTTTGGGTCTGAAGACTCTTTCTATTATCAAAGAGGCGATTGAAAATATTAAGCATAGTAAGGGGATTATCTTGGACATTGACGAGGTTGACATTTCGGATCCTCCTACTTATGCTCTTTATAGTGAAGGACGGACGATTGGTACATTCCAGTTCGAATCTGCCGGTATGCAGAAATATTTGCGGGAATTGGAACCTAGTACTTTTGAGGATTTGATTGCGATGAATGCTCTTTATCGTCCGGGGCCTATGGATTATATTCCGGACTTTATCGACCGTAAGCATGGCCGTAAGCCTATTGAGTATGATATTCCTATTATGGAGAAATATTTGAAAGATACATATGGTATTACGGTATATCAGGAGCAGGTCATGCTTTTATCACGTTTGTTGGCGGATTTCACTCGTGGCGAATCCGATGCCTTGCGTAAAGCAATGGGTAAAAAACTAAGAGATAAACTAGACCATATGAAGCCTAAGTTTATTGAAGGCGGACGAAAGAACGGTCATGATCCCAAAGTACTTGAGAAGATTTGGACGGACTGGGAAAAGTTTGCTTCTTATGCATTCAATAAATCTCATGCTACTTGTTATTCATGGGTGGCTTATCAGACTGCTTTTCTGAAAGCAAACTATCCCGCGGAATATATGGCAGCTACGATGAGCCGGAATATTTCGAATATCACGGAAATTACTAAATTGATGGATGAGAGTAAGGCGACTGGCATCATGACCAAGGGACCCGATGTGAATGAAAGTTATCTGAAGTTTTCTGTGAACCGTAAAGGGGATATCCGTTTTGGGCTGGGAGCCATTAAGGGAGTGGGGGAAAGTGCTGTGCAGTCTATCCTTGAAGAACGTGAGAGAAATGGAGAATATAAAGATATTTTCGATTTTGTACAGCGTGTAAATCTTTCGGCTTGTAATCGTAAGAATATAGAAAACTTGGCTTTGGCAGGTGCTTTTGATAGTTTCACGGGAATAAAGCGTGAAGACTTCTTTGTAAAGAACGCTAAGGATGAAACCTTTACCGAAGTTTTGGTACGTTATGGAAATAAGTATCAGATGGATAAAGCCGCAGCTGCAAATTCTTTGTTTGGAGGTGAGAATCAAGTGGATATTGCTACTCCCGAAATCATTCCGTCTCCTGCATGGGGGGATTTGGAACGTTTGAATAAAGAACGTGATTTGGTAGGTATCTATCTTTCTGCCCATCCGTTGGATGAGTATGCTGTTATATTAGAGAATGTATGTAATGTCCACATGGCGGAACTTGCCGATTTAACCCCTTTGCAGAACAGAGACTTAACCATGGGGGGGATTGTGAGTGCAGTGCGTGAGGGATATACCAAGACGGGAAAACCATACGGTATTGCTAAAGTGGAAGATTATTCGGGCTCAGCGGAATTTGCTTTCTTCGGTAATGAATGGGTAGAGAAGAAGAACTTTTTTATGACTGGTATGTTTTTATTTATGCGAGGGAAATGTCAGCCAAAACAATGGCGGCAGGAAGAATGGGAGGTGAAGATAAGTACTATTGAATTATTACCAGAAGTAAAGGAAAAGATTATTGAGAAACTTACAGTTTCAGCTCCTTTGTCTGCATTGGATGAAGAGCTGATAACGGAGTTTTCAGCCTTAATCAAGGCAAATCCCGGTAATGCAGAGCTTTATTTTCATGTAATGGATGAGGATGGACAAATGTATGTCAATCTGATGTCACGTACTATGAAGATTTCGGTTCAAAAAGAGATCATGACTTATTTAAAGAGCCAACCACAGCTCTCTTACAAAATTAATTAGTATATTTGCGCTAACATTTTAAATAACTAAGTATAATAATTATGGCACTAGAAATTAAAGATAGCAATTTTGAAGAATTGCTGGCATCGGGCAAGCCTGTAGTAGTGGACTTTTGGGCAACATGGTGTGGTCCTTGTAAAAAAATAGCTCCAGATGTTGAAGCTTTGGCAGAAGAATATAAGGATCAGGTAATAATTGGAAAGTGCGACGTGGATGATAACGACGAACTGACCGGTAAATTTGGTGTACGTAACATTCCTACCGTTCTTTTTATCAAGGATGGTGAAGTGAAAGATAAGACTGTAGGTGCAGTGACCAAGGCCCAGCTGGAAGAAAAAATTAAAGCTTTACTGTAATAAAAAGAATATTCACCCTTTAATATATACGACTATGGGAATGGAAGACGATTTCTTATTGGAAGATGAGGATGATCAAAAAACGATAGAGTTTATCAAAAATTATCTGCCTCAGGATTTGAAAGATAAATTCACGGAGGATGATTTGTATTATATCCTTGATGTGATTGTGGATTACTATACCTCCAGCGGATGCCTTGATGTACAACCTGATGAAGAGGGATACATTAATATTGATCAAGATGAAATTGTGAATTACATAGTCAAGGAAGCCAAGAAAGACGGAATGGGGCCTTATGACCCCAATGATGTATTCTTTGTAGTCCAGGGGGAAATGGAATATGGGAATTCATTGGGACAGGTAGATTAAGAAGATAGTCTCATAATAAAATAAAAGATGCGTATCTCCAGCTAGGGATACGCATTTTTTATATTTGAAAACAAGGTAATATCTACTATTAGCTCTCTTATTTCTTTTGTAAAAGAAAATAATAGAGTACCTTTGTAAAAACGCTCATGCTCATTTTAACTATAAAAACATTGCTTAATGGCTAAAAAGAAAAATTCCCAATTCCTACCTGGTTTTTTGGAGGATATCATGTCTTTATTGACTCCGGAAGAACAAGAAATTGCATTTGAATTGTTTAATGATGGAGCCAATCAGGTAGATGAAGAACTGTCTCATATTTATTATCATCATCAGTGTCCCGATTATAGATTGATTGCACAGCCAGTCGCATCTTATTTGATGCCTTTGTGGACGATGGATGATATGAGTAGTCTGTCACCGGCTGAAATCTACTCTTCTTGTGCTGTTATTCCACAAGAAACATTGGAACGAGATCTCCGTAATTTTATTTTTAACATCTTTGTCGTATATCGGAAAATGCCCGAAAAATGTTATTCATATAGAATGTGGTATGCATTAGGAATGATGGAGCATTTTCGTATGGAACGTTGTTTGGATATTGTTTTGGAAGTATTGCGGCAAGACTTGGATTTCTATGATTTTTATTTCGGTTATTTGTATGAAACAATGTTGTCTGCTATAACCTATCAATTGGGACAGAATCAATTAGATGTTTTGATGGACTTTATGAAAGAGCCTGGATTGCTTCCTATGTCTAAATATAGAGTGATTGAAGCGGTTGCTCATATTGTGATAACTCATCCTGCCAGAAGAGAGGAAGTGATGGATTGGTTTGGTAATTTGTTGGGTTATTATTTTGATATACTGAAAGATCAGAAGAATGATATTTGTTCCACTTTGCTGCTTGATCATGTTACAGCTTGCATGATGGATATTCGAGGGGTAGAAACTTTACCTATTTTGCAAAAGATTTATCGGACTTATCATATTAAACCTTATGGCATTCCAAGTATTAATGAACTAAAGAAAAAAATGCCTTATGCGGAAATGCATGGGTTGGAAATGGAGCGGGTAGAAGATTATTTAGCTGAAGTTTTTGAGGCTGCTACTGATGAGGACGAGGATGAGGAAATTTACGATGATCCGCTTTACATAGAAGATCAGCCTGCTAAAAAACTTAGAATAAAAATAGAGTTGAAAGATTCTGAACCGTTAGTATGGCGCATATTGGAGGTCCCTTCGAATATTTGCTTGGAAAGATTTTCTGAGGTGGTAGAAGTGGCAATGGGATGGGATGGTTATCATTTGCATCGTTTTATTAAGGGGGACACTTATTATCTTCCTCCCAAAGATCGGACAGGTGATTGTTTTTTTGAAGGTGCACTCAAACAGTTTGATTCCGGTATGCTTTCTTTAGGTGAATTATTAAGTCGCAAGGGATCAAAGATTAAGTATGAATATGATTTCGGGGATAGTTGGATACATGAAATTATATTAGAATCCTGTCAGTCTTATAAGAAAGAGGAAATTCCGGTTATTGCCTTGTTGGATGGTGAAAATGCTTGTCCGCCGGAAGATTGTAATGGCATATGGGGGTATAGGGAAATGCTGAAAGCTTTAGAAAAACCTCGCTCCAAAGCTGCGCGTGAATATAAAGAATGGTTGGGGTATAATTTTGATCCTACAGAATTTGATCTTGATGAAACTAGAGGGCTGTTGGCTGAAATTATAGATTGATTTGGAATTTGGTTATAACAGGGCGGGTGAAAATCCCGCTCTTTCCTGAAAAAAGTGTTTTATGTCTGGTGGATAGGGAAATTTAATATTCACAGATTTTGTTTACTATGTGTTTATACGATGCCTTGTACATTCAAAAAGAAATAGATTCCTGTAGCTATCATTAATAGCCCTAATATAGCATAGAGAAGTCGTGCACGCTGGCGCCCTGCATTACTGACAATGAACTGTGTGTTGTGTGCGGTAAAGAACCACTCCCAATTAAATAAGGCTGCCAGAACAGACAGTAGTCCTACCAATACGAATATGGCTTGGATCAGATAATGCATTCCCATAATTTAATGAATTTGGCTGTAGGGCAGATTATGTTCGTCCCTACAGTGGATATTTTCTTTTATTCAGCTTCAAAGCGCATGATGCGGCTTCCATCTTCAGATTCTTCAATCTCGACTTTTACAGCATTGCCAGGCAAGAGTTCTTCTACCAGTTCCGGCCATTCGATGAAGCAGAGGGCACCGCTATAGAAATAATCCTCATATCCCATGTCGTATACTTCGTCCAGTTTCTTGATACGATAGAAATCAAAATGGTAAATAAGTTCGCCGGTTTCATCCGAACGGTATTCATTGACAATGGCAAAAGTTGGTGAGTTAATGACATCTGTTACCCCCAGCTCTTCGCATACAGCTTTGATAAATGTTGTTTTACCGGCCCCCATCTTTCCGTAGAAAGCAAAAACGGTATTGTCACCCATGGCTGCGATGAATTGTTTGGCAGCTTCGTGGATAGAGTTTAAAGAATTGATTTTAATTTCCATATTCATTGGTTTGATTGAGTTTCTTTTGTTTGTAAAGGTACATGCTTTTCCCCATTTTACAAAAAGTATAGATGAGGATTGAAAAAAAGATTATCGCTGCACCCGAAGGAACTTGTAATTTATAAGAAATGAACAGTCCACCTAAACAACCTGCATAACCAATGATGACAGACCACCAAATAATTTTCTTGAAACTATGGGTAAACAAATTAGCGGTCATTTGTGGTAAGGTCAGCAGAGAAATGGCAAGTACTATACCTACCATGCGGAGACATGATACGATGGTCAGTGCAATGAACATCATTAGAATATATTCAAATAAAGCTACCGGTATACGTTGAGAACATGCGAATTCCCGGTCGAAAGCGATGCAAATGATAGGATTTAGAAATAAAGTGAAAAATAGTATCAACAGTATGGAAAGAATGGCAAGTAACAAAATATCTGTGGGCGTAATGGTCAGAATGTTACCGAACAGAAAGGCGGATAAATCGGGAGTGAATCCTGGAGCTAAAAAGCTAAATATAATACCTACTGCCATACCAAAAGTCCAAAACACAGCGATAGCAGAGTCTTCGCGCATATCTTTCCGTTTGCTTAACCATTCTACCCCAAAGGAAGAGAGTACGGAGAAGATTGCAGCAGATAATAGAGGAGAGATGTCTGCGTATAATCCTAGACCGATACCTCCAAAAGAGGCATGGGTAATTCCTCCACTGATAAATACCAAACGGCGCGTCACAATGTATGTGCCGATAATGCCACAGGCAATGCTGGCAAACAAGCTTCCTAGCAAGGCATGTTGGAAGAAAGTATAATGCAAAAGTTCTAATATATCCATACTGTATTCTTTTTTCAGTGGTTTTTATTCAAATGGAGGCTTTGTTTGATGTAGGGCGGATTATTTGAATCTTCGTTCACCTACAATCAGGAAAAGTTCGTCTTTCAACTCGTCTGGCAGTTCTACTCCACGTAATTGCAGGCTACGGCTCCATCCGGCTACCTCATCTTCTTTACAAGTGTACATGATTTCTCGAAATTCTTCCACTTCTTCTTCATTATAACCATTTGAGGGACGGCCGCGAAAGCGGTCCAGTTCTTCATCATCATAATATTCTATTTTTTTGCTGACAGCGGCAAGCAGGCTTTCTTTTTCACAAATTTCATGTTGTCCACAACATTCAGCGTCTGCTTCCACTATTTCGGGAGCGGTCTTCAATTCTCCGCTTTCTATCTTTTTTTGTATCTGGCGGTTGTGTAAAACTCCCACTGCCATGGCGATACCTGCCAAAATAATCAGACCAATAATAAGTATGAGCATAACTTTATATCTCCTCTATTATAAAACCAGCTTTCTTTAAATCTTCCCAATAGTAAGGATAGGATTTTGAAACGACCTGTGGGTTGTTAATCCGGATTTCGGGCATCACTACACAAACCGGAGCGAACGCCATAGCCATACGGTGGTCCTCATAAGTGTCAATGGCGGCATCAGCGGTCATTTCACATCGTTCACCTTCCCAAGACAGAATACGATCGTCTATTTCATGAAGTATATATCCTAGCTTTCCCATTTCTTTTATCAAGGCTGTTATACGGTCTGTTTCTTTAATCTTCAAACTTTGTAAGCCTGAGAAGCGGAAGGGAATATTCATTAACGCACAAGTGACAACAAATGTTTGTGCCAAATCTGGTTGGTTGATGAAATCATAATCCAGACGTTCGGCTATTTTATCGGTCTTTTTCAATGTTACCATTTTATTTCCATAAATACTTTCGATTCCTAGTAACTGGAAAATTTCAGCCACTTTACTGTCCCCTTGATAGCTTGTTTCGAATAATCCCGGTAAAATGATTTCCGCTTTGTTGGAAAGAGCGGCTATCTGATACCAATATGAAGCTGCGCTCCAATCACTTTCCACGTAGAAAGGTATGGATTGGTAGGGTTGTGGCTCAACTTTTAGTTGATATTCATTGAGCCATTTGGCTTTGGCTCCAAAGTCATTCATCAACTGTAGGGTAAGATTGATATAAGGGCGGGATATAATTTCTCCTGTCAGTGTAAGGGCCAGCCCGTTACTTAGTATAGGGGCAATCATCAATAGGGCTGAGATATATTGAGAACTGATATTGCCCGGCAGGCTGATGGTATCTTTCTGCAGTTTGTGTCCGGTGATACGCAGAGGAGGATATCCGTCATTGATTATGTATTCTATTTCTGCTCCTAACTCACGTAAAGCATTGACCAACACCTGGATGGGACGTTGTTGCATACGTTGTGTACCAGTGATGATCCGTGTTCCCGGAGTGACGGACAAATAAGCGGTAAGAAAGCGCATGGCTGTTCCGGCTGCCATAATGTCTATGGTATTTTTGCCGTCATTTAAGGCGTGAATCATTACTTGGGTATCATCGCAGTCAGATAGGTTCTCAAGTTGGAATGTTCTATTTCCCAGTGCGTTGATAATCAATGCACGGTTGCTGATACTCTTGGAAGAGGGGAGCTGGATCGTTGTATATATTTGAGCGGGTGCCGTTACTTTTATTTGCATCATACTTTATATAATATAATAATGTGTATCGGATTGCAAAGGTAGGAATATTATCTTAATACTTGAAGGTTGCTACTTAAAAAAGGAAGCCGAGAGTATAAAAAAGCCGAGAACATGGAAAGGTGGCTGTTTTGTTCCCGGCTTGGACATATAGTGAAAGTTAAGCTATAGTGATGCTTGAATCCAAATAAACATCTTGAATGGTATTTAACAATTCAATTCCGTCTTTCATCGGTTTTTGAAAGGCTTTACGTCCACTTATGAGACCCATGCCTCCGGCACGTTTATTAACGATTGCTGTTATTATCGCGTCTTTTAGATCAGAACTGCCATGAGATTCACCTCCAGAGTTGATTAATCCTACACGTCCCATGTATCCATTGGCTACTTGATAGCGGCAGAGGTCGATAGGATGTTCTGAAGTCAGATCGGTATAAACTTTATCATTTGTCTTTCCAAATTTAATGGCTGTAAAACCACCGTTATTGACCGGTAATTTTTGTTTTACAATATCCGCTTTGATAGTAACTCCCAAATGATTGGCTTGTCCGGTCAAATCGGCTGCTGCATGATAATCTACGCCGTCTTTTTTAAAAGCATTATTACGTAAGTAACACCATAAAATAGTAGCCATGCCTAGTTCGTGGGCATATTCAAAAGCTTCCGCTATTTCAACCAGTTGTCTGCGGCTCTGTTCAGAACCGAAATAGATAGTGGCGCCTACTGCTACAGCCCCCATATTCCAGGCTTCTTTTACAGTGCCAAACATCACTTGGTCGTAAGAATTGGGATAAGTCAATAATTCATTGTGATTTAGTTTGACAATAAAAGGAATCTTGTGGGCGTATTTGCGAGCAACGGAACCTAATACTCCGAAAGTAGAGGCTACGCCATTACAGCCCCCCTCAATAGCGAGTTTTACAATATTTTCCGGATCAAAGTAAAGTGGATTGGGAGCAAATGAGGCTCCTGCTGTATGTTCTATGCCTTGATCTACAGGAAGAATAGATACATACCCTGTATTTGCAAGTCGCCCGTGTCCTAACAGGGCTTGAAGACTGCTTAGGGTACGAATATTGCGGTCTGATGATATCCAAGTATCATCAATGATGTTTGGAGAAGGGATATGGATTAATGATTTATCTATAGTTCTACAGGTGTGCTCTAAATAAAATGCTGCTTGGTCACCCAATAAATTTGTTATTTTACTCATACTATTTTTTTCTTTTATTGATTAATAATTCTTTATCCATAATGTTTTCTTTCTAGTATAAAGGCGTATGATTGCGCTTGAATGCATTATTGAAAACACTATTTTGATGTATTCTCCATTCTGTGATGGAGGTTTCGGACAGCGCAGGAAAATTATTTCCTGCCGTCGGGGGTGGTCTTTCCTTGATCGGCTACTGCTTCCATTAGTTTTTTTATTTCTTCCGGATCTCCCAAAAAGTAGTCTTTCTTCAAATTCAGGTCATCATCAAACTCGAACACATACGGAATAGCGGTAGGTAGATTAAGGCCTACAATTTCCTCATCCGGTATGTGTTTCAAATATTTAATAATTCCTCTGAGGCTGTTTCCATGAGCCACTACCAGCAGTTCGTTTGCTGTAGCTAGATTGGGGAAAATGATGCATTTCCAATAAGGTAATATACGTTCTACTGTTTCTTTCAGAGATTCAGTACGTGGAAGATCTTTGTCAGGAACTTCTTTATAACGGGTATCTGTTTTCGGATTGCGCGGATCGTCTTCCGATAGGGCTTTGGGGGCTACGTTAAAGCTACGGCGCCATATCAATACTTGTTCTTCTCCATATTTAGAAGCTGTTTCGCTTTTGTTTAATCCTTGCAATACGCCATAATGTTTCTCGTTTAGACGCCAACTTTTCTCTACAGGTATCCAATCTTGATCCATTTTATCTAGCACACAGTTTAATGTTTTGACTGCACGCTTTAAAAAAGAAGTGTAAGCTTTATCAAAATGAAATCCTTTTTCTTTTAAGAGTGTACCTACTTGGTTGGCATCAGCGATACCTTTTTCGGTTAAATCTACATCTGTCCATCCTGTAAAACGGTTGTCTTTGTTCCAAGTACTTTCTCCATGGCGGAGTAATACGATTCTTTTCATTTGTTCTCCTTTCTTTATTACCCGGTAATACATTTTCTGTTGGCAACAAAATTAGTTGTAGCATACATACTTATCAATACCCATTAATTATGAATTTAACAATGGAAGGCAAGGATTTGTTTCTCTTTTTATTATTTTTGTGCTTTGTAATTAACACATGCCATGAAAAGAATTAAAACAGGACTAACGGGATTTATATTAGGAGATTGGTTGGGAATGCCTTACAGGGGAAAAGGAAAAGGGACATTTAAACCTATATGGACAAAATCTTATCTTCGGGGAGATAAATGTTCAGGGAATACCTCGATGTTATATGTGCTTTGGACAGTCGTTGCAATTTGGAACTTTATCAGCAGAATTTAAGAAACTGGTATTTCAATAGAAAGTATACAGGAGAAAACATTGAGTTTGATATTGATCAGGTGACCCAAAAAGCAATCATGAAAAATTTCAGGGGAGTGTCTTCGGATTCTAATAGTGGCAACCGCAGTTTGATGGGGTGTTGTGTTTTGGCTTTTTCTCCTTTATCTAAAGAGGAGATTTTTTCTTTTATTAAGATCACTCATAATAGTCGTTATAGCTTTAAGTATACTTGGTTTTTTATTGAGTTCATTCGTTGCCTGTTGGAATATGAAGATAAAGAACAGGCATTACAGCAGGCTGAGCAGAGATGTGATGTGGAGGTTAACAGGCAAAATCTTTGTAATGGAAGCTTTGTTGTAGATACGGTGGAATCAGTGGTCAATTGGTTTATGGCAGGAAATAGTTATAAGGAGTGCGTATTTTCGGCTATAAACTCAGGTAAGTCAAGTGATGCGGTAGGAGCATTGACAGGTTTGCTGGCGGGAATATATTATGGATTAGAATTAAAGAATGGAGTGAAGGGGTTTGAAACAATGGAATCTTATATTGATTCATTTATCCAGTACCTTAATCCCACTCTTTAAATTCCAATGAAAGTTGTTCCCATTGTTTTTTTATTTCTTCTTTTTCTTCTTTTGGATTAGATATGGATAGTCCGATAAGGCGGATGGGGTGGCTTTCATAATCAATTTCTTTCAGTAATTTTTTTGCTAACGGAAGAATTTTATCCATACTTGTCAGTTCACTGTTTTGAGTGATGCTGCGGGTTATTTGGCTAAAGTCATGGAACTTTATTTTTAAAGTAAGTGTGTTACCGCTGAAATTAGTGCGTTTCAGTCTTTCTAGCAATTCGGTAACTACATGATATAGTTCAATGATGGCGGAAGAATGAAGAGAAATGTCTTTTTCCAATGTATGTTCGCATCCTACGGACTTACGGATTCTTATGGGTTCTACAGGACGGAGGTCAATGCCTCGTGCGAAATCGTAATACAGATTACCTGCTTTACCAAACTGCCGGGTAAGCATTTCTAAAGTGCAGGCTTGTAATTGGGTACCATTATGAATCCCTAATGTGTGCATTTTTTGGGCTGTTACCGGACCTACTCCCCAAAAAGATTCGATGGGAAGGTGGGCGATGAAATCCAATGCTTGGTTGGGATGTATTGTACATAATCCGTCGGGTTTGCGGTAATCCGATGCTATTTTGGCTAGAAACTTGTTATAAGAGACCCCGGCTGAAGCTATCAATCCCAATTCTTTGCGAATACGCTTTTTAATATCTTTGGCTATATCTATAGCAAGTGAAAAGCCTGCTTTATTTTCAGTTACATCCAGAAAAGCTTCGTCTAGTGACAGAGGCTCTATGATATCTGTATAGGTATGAAAAATATCATGTATCTGCTGGGATACAGTTTTATATACATTCATTCGCCCCGGAACAAAAATCAGTTCTGGGCAAAGTCTTTTGGCTTTTTGTGATGACATGGCGGAACGTACTCCGTAACGGCGGGCTTCGTAACTGGCAGCAGCTACCACACCTCGTTCTTCAGCGTGTCCCACAGCAAGCGGTTTTCCACATAATTCGGGGTTGTCACGTTGTTCTACCGATGCGTAGAATGCATCCATATCGATATGTATTATTTTGCGTTCGGACATCTTCATGAAATTTGTAGAGCAAAGGTATGAAAAAGGTTTTTGGTTGATGAACTCTTTAACAGCTTTATTTGTTATATTTTCATTAATATTATTTCTGTATAACGAGTATGAGAAAGGCACGTAAAAACTACTTTATTTACTTGATGATGCTATTGATATTCGGAGGGTTGATTTATACCGCTATAGCAGGTGGTGAGCGTTTTTTGCATTTGTCATCTATAAAGCCAGCGACAGCAGGTGATGATGCTTTTACTATGTTTAAAACTATATTACTTGATAATCTGGAGCATCCTTTTTCCATTTTACTCATTCAAATTATAGTTGTATTGATTGCGGTTCGTATTTTTGCGTCTGCATTCCGCTATATAGGGCAACCGGGAGTGATAGGTGAGATAGTGGCAGGAATTGTCTTGGGGCCTTCCCTGCTGGGATCTCTTTATCCTGAGTTTTTCGGCTTTTTGTTTCAACCGGATTCTTTGACTAATCTGGAACTTATCAGTCAGTTAGGGTTGGTACTATTTATGTTTGTTATTGGAATGGAGGTTGATTTCGGAGTATTGAAAAATAAGATAAATGAAACATTAGTTATTAGTCATGCAGGAATTTTGGTACCTTTCTTCTTGGGAATGTTGGCTTCTTACTGGGTATATGAGGAATATGCTTCCCAGCAAACAGCATTTCTTCCATTTGCTTTATTTATTGGTATATCTATGAGTATTACCGCTTTTCCGGTTTTGGCCCGTATTATTCAAGAACGGAATATGACACGGAAACCTGTAGGAATTCTTACGATAGCATCTGCAGCCAATGATGATGTGACAGCTTGGTGTTTGTTGGCGGTTGTCATTGCTATTACAAAAGCAGGAACGTTGGGAGGTGCTTTGTATACAGTTCTTCTTACATTTGTCTATATAGCTGTGATGTTTGTTGTTGTTCGTCCGTTTTTAAAGAAAATCGGTACACTTTATTCCAATAAAGAAGTTATAAACAAGACCTTTGTCAGTTTTATTTTTTTGGTTTTGATTGTATCGGCGGCTATTACGGAAATTTTGGGGATTCATGCTTTGTTTGGTGCTTTTATGGCGGGTGTAGTCATGCCTTCTAATTTTGGTTTCCGTAAGGTAATGATGGAGAAGGTTGAGGATATAGCATTGGTTTTTTTTCTACCGTTATTTTTTGCTTTTACAGGATTACGCACACAGATAGGATTAATTAATACGCCGGAATTATGGTGTGTATGCCTGTTATTGATTACTGTAGCGGTTGTCGGAAAATTTGGTGGATGTGCTGTGGCCTCCCGTTTGGTGGGTGAGTCTTGGAAAGATAGTTTCACCATAGGTACTTTGATGAATACCCGTGGATTGATGGAATTGGTGGCATTGAATATCGGTTATGAGTTGGGGGTACTTCCTCCATCTATCTTTGTTATTCTTATCATAATGGCTTTGGTTACGACTTTTATGACGACACCTTTATTAAATTTAGTCGAATGGGGCTTTGCAGTAAGAGAACAAAAAACGGTTTTGCAACGAAAATTGCTTTTGTTCTTTGGACGTCCCGAAACAGGTGGTAAGCTATTATCGGTATACAAATTACTCTTTGGAAAACAACTTTCTTATCATCAGGTAATTGCAGCTCATTATACAACGGGTACCGATGTGAATCCTACTAGTGTTGAGCAATTTTTTGAAGAAAGTTTTATTCCTGTTGATAAACAGGCAGAGCACTTGAATATACATATAGAGAAGCGTTATAGAGTAACTGATAATTTGGTATCTGATATGATTTCCACTGTAGAAGCGGAGTCACCGGATATTTTGTTGTTAGGCGCAGGGCCTCGCTTTATGACTGACGGTGAAAAGTCGATGACTTCTTTTTTTGGTTTGTTTCGTAAAAAAGTGGATGATGTGTTAGAGCATGCTTCTTGTCCTGTTGCTATCTTTGTAAATCGTGACTATCGTAATGGAGATGAAGTGGCTGTATTGATAAATGGAAGTATGGATAGTTTTCTTTTCACTTATGTGCGTCGTTTATTGGAAGATGGAGGGAGTTTTATTCATTTATATTATTTCAGCAGTGGAAGTGAAGAATATGTAGGACAAATATATAAGATAAATAAGCAGTATGCAAATAGGGTACATCTGTATCCTTTGGTTGAAATAGAGGATTTGGTATTGCCGATAATTCATGGATTGCTTATTTTAAGCTATGATACTTGTGTGGGGATTGCTGCCAATGAAAAAGTCTTTAAAGCGCTTCCTTCTTTATTGGTCATGAAGGATGCATCTTAAAAAGAAACTGAGCCGTTTTCAACCATCCCGCCAAACTGGGGTCAACGTAAAATCCTGAGGGGTATATCCGATAAAATCCTATCTTTGTGTGAAACAAACGAATCATCAGCGATTATGGAAACTAACGGTTACCGTCTCCTTCTTCCCGAAGGTACCTTGGATTATTTCAACATTTCCGATGTAAAGGAAAGCAGTAGTGAAATCGTGATTTACCTGGAAGAGAAAAATGAGCTTCCCGGTGAATATTCGACTGTCAAAGTGGAAAGCAAAGGCTTCTACGACCCTGTAGTAGTCCGGGACTTCCCCATCCGTGGCAAGAATCTTTTCCTGAATATCCGCCGGCGCCGGTGGATTTTGAAAGACGAGGGGCGTTACGTAAGCCGTAACTGGAAACTGGTAGCGGAAGGCAGCCGTATGACGCATGAGTTTGCGTCTTTTTTAAAAGAATTATATTGATACGCTTCCTGTCAGTTGTAAGCTGCTGGGAACCCTGTTCGGTGTGGACAGTGAGCTTCTTGAACGTCAATACCGCAACCACTTGAGCGGTTATCTGAAATGGGAGTCTCTTCCTCATGCCGGGGACTGGCTTCTCTTTGAGAAGAATATAGGGGCCTATGTGGGTATAGATGAAGTCTGCCTTTCGCGTGGTGAGCTCTATACTATCCTCATAAACAAGGAAAAGACAGGCCGTTCAGGCAGCATCATCGCCATTGTAAAAGGTACAGATGTAAGGAGTGTCACCTCCGTATTGCTCCGTCTCTCCCGGCGCAGACGGTTTCAGGTAAGGGAAATCACTATGGATATGGCTCCTAATATGGAACAGATCGCCCGTGTCTGCTTTCCTGCGGCACGCCGTGTTACTGACCGTTTCCATGTGCAGAAGCTGGCTTTTGAAGCTTTACAGGAAATGCGCGTGAAGGCACGCTGGGAGGCTTTGGACAAGGAATCAATACAGATCGCATACGCAAAGGCGTGCGGGAAGATATACCATGCCCCGACCTTTGAGAACGGGGATTCGCGCAAGCAATTGCTCGCCCGCAGTATCTATCTGCTGTATAAAAAAGAGTCATTATGGACTGAATCCCAACGCATACGTGCCGGTATCCTCTTCAGGGAATATCCCGACCTGAAGAAGGCATACTATCTTTCCATGAGGCTCGGGTTGATATATCACCAGTGCAAGCACAAGGACACCGCTCTGACAAGACTTGCCAGATGGTATGACGAAGTTGAAAAGTCCGGCTTTCTTGCGTTCGGAAGGGTAATACGTTCCATACAGACACATTATCTGGAAATCGTCAACTTTTTCGACAGGCGTTCCACCAACGCAGCTTCCGAATCGTTCAATGCCAAAATCAAGGACTTCAGAACACAGTTCAGAGGAGTAAAGGACAGGACTTTCTTTCTATTCAGACTGACTAAAATTTATGCTTAATCTATGAATCCCTCAGGTTTTTACGTTGACCCCCAAACTGCCATAGTTACGAGAATTGTCTAAAAAGCAAAAAGCATTGACAATCATCAGATTATCAATGCTTTCTTCCAGTCGGGGTGACTGGATTCGAACCAGCGACCACACGCCCCCCAGACGCGTACTCTAACCGGGCTGAGCTACACCCCGAATTGCGGATGCAAAGGTAGTGCTTTATTTTTAATCTGCAAATAAATCGCTGTAAAAATACAAGTGAGCATCTTCTATGATTATCGTATATAGCTTGTTATTAATGCAATATGGTCATATTAAAAACTATTATTTAGACAATATTCAAAATAACTCCAAGACTGTTTCGGAGGCTGTTTAGTATCCTACATAGTACAAAATATATGCAGAAAGCCTCGACTTATAGCAATAAAGAGTTTCAAATCATCCCGGAACCTTAATCAAACCTTAATCGAAAAACAGGATGCACAATTAGGATGCAAACAGATTATAAAGTTAATGTAGGTTAAAGTCTGTCCCAATTTCGCAATGTTTTAAGGAACCTTCCTTGTTGAGCTATTGCAATGATATAGTTTTAATCATCGAAATTACATATCTTTGCGATGCATCCGTTGAGGATGCCCTAAATAATTTCGTAGCTAATTTAAAATTAATTTGCTATGGCAAGATTTAAAATTACGCTCTTTAAGAGCAACATTAGAAAAGACGGAAGCTGCCCCGTCTGTTTAAGGGTAGCAAAAGAGGACAAAACAAAGTACATCGACTTACAACTGTCGGCAACGAAAGGTCAATGGGATGAACAGGCATCCCGATTTAAAAAAGACAAGCGTGTCAATCCTAACTACGAAAATTACAATGCGTTGCTGAACCGTTATGAAGTCCGGAAAGATGAAATCCTGCAAAAGTTCATGGAGGAACGGATAAACTGGACGCTTAACCAGTTCGAGGAGGAGTTTCTTGGTATGTCAAAGCAGGGCAAGGTTTACGACTACTTTATGCGACAGGTGGAAAACTTAAAAGCCACACGGCATATCGGTAACGCAAAAGTCTATGAACGTACCTTGCACATGCTGGCAAAGTATGACGACAAGATTGAGGAACGGCTGTTTTCGGAGTTGGACGTGAAGTATATCAATCGGTTTAACCTTGAAATGGAAAAAGACGGCTGTTGCGGAAACACCCGTAAATACTACCTCAAAACATTGAGGGCGGTTATAAACAAGGCGATAAAAGAACGTGAAGCCTCATTAAATACCTATCCTTTCGGTAAGGGTGGCTTTGAAATCGGTAAGCTGGCAGAGGAAACAGCCAAGCGCTACCTTTCACCACATGATTTGGAGTTGATAAAAAACTCGCCTCAACAAAATCCTGTGTTGGAGTTATCCCGTAGGGTATTCCTGTTTTCCTATTTATGTTTCGGTATGAGTTTTATAGACGAAGCCATGCTGACTAAAAACAATATCAATACTTTTGGGGCAGAGGAGCACATCGTTTACAAAAGGCAAAAGACACAAAACGCTAAAAATGTAAAGCCTATAACGATACCTGTAACTCCTGCCATAAGAGAGCAGTTGGAGTGGTTTAAGGCAAATACTACTTTGACAGGCGACTATTTGCTGCCAATAATAACAAGGGATTATGAGGGGAAGCAACTGTATGACCATATCCGCAGCCGTTACAAACGTATAAATGACGGTTTAAAGCAATTGGGCAAATTGCTTCATATCCGTATGAACCTGACCACCTATGTCAGCCGTCATACGATGGCCATGACCTTACAAGGCAATGATGTCCCCCGTGAATTTACCAGCCAAGCGTTGGGGCATCGTAATCTTACAACGACAAATGTATATTTTGACAGTTTTTCAACAAGTGTATTAGACAGAGTAGCTAAAATCCTTTAATTATGAGTATGACAATAAATATGCCTTTGGGCGACTTGATAGACAAGTCTCCCAAAGGGGAAGCCCGTTTTGCGCATGAGGAATGGTTGCGCACCTATGTAAAAAGACTGACGAAAGGTAATAAGACAAAGCTAAAACAGGCTTTAAATGAGGTAGATGAGGCTATAAACCAATGGCGGAACGGTTTCTTCATATCCACTTATGATGAAAAGTTATCAGCTGTCCGACAAGGCAAACTGAACATGGATAGTCAAGAGTTGGAAGACATCTATAACGAGGAAACCTATTTACAAAAAGAGGGCAAAACAGGTTTGGTTGCAGATTTCCTGTATGATTCCATAGCCCAATACGGCTTTATCAATGAACACCACCGTGATGCGATAGAGAGTGCATGGCTGTTTCACGACATGGAGTTTTTGCAACAGCAATGGGAATATTACGCTCTGGCTCAAATAAGGTCGTTGCGGGCAGTCATTGTTTCCATGCTGGGAACAGTACCAACGACACCTGAAACCGAACCACAGAATGCCAAAAGAGAGCCAAAACGGATAGAGGATTATCCCGAAGTGTTTGACATTACACTTTATTGTGAACTTACGAATTATGCAAAGGATACTATTTACAAGTGGACCCGTACCCGTGAAATACCTTGTCATCGTTCCGGGACAAACGGACGCAAACTTGTGTTCAAGCGTGACGAAATCGTAGCGTGGATGACTGCCCGAAAGCAGGAAACCAAGGACGAATTTATAAAACGAATGGAAAGCTAGTTGGCTGCACGGCTCCGTAAATAGTTAATATGCTTTATTATGTATAACTTTCTATATACATTCCAATCTCACAGCCATGTATGACAAAATCAAATTAATGCTATATGACCTGCCAATAGGGTACAACTGGCAAACAGTCCTGCAACGTACAGTTGACTATTTTGCCAATGGTACAGGTGGTAAGGGGTATTGGCTTGGACGTAGAGTCATAGTTATAGACACGTATGTGTCATTCGAGGGCATGTCTATGAAAACATAACCTAAAGACCTTATCATTAAAGGAAGTAGAGGGACTTATATGAGGTTAAGTAAGGATTTGGGTGTGCCCATGTATAAGGCAGTGGTGGAGTCTGCGGAGTTTGCACATAACTTTAGCATGACAGAGCCTCCTATTATGTATATGCAGAAGTTGGATGCTATGAAAGCATTTAGACCTAATGGTTGGAGTGGTACTAAATATATGGATAACGGGGAAGTGCGTTGCAAGTTTTATGACAAAATACAGGAAACGAAGAAGAAGCGTGAACTGCCTAAATATGGAAGAGAGAACTTGCCAAAGAACTTATTGAGGTATGAGGTGACATTTAGCACCAAAGGACTGAGTAGGTTGTTTGGCAGGGATATAGTAGCAGAGGAACTTTGGAGTAAACAGGTGTTTTGGACGCTGGTTGCAGAGTGGTTTGGATATTATGAGGATATGGTGAAACTGCCTAATGATTGTTGGGATGCGGATTACCGTATTTTTGAGAGCGCCAAGGACTTTGCCAAGTGGTGCATTTGTATAGCAAATGCCGACCAAAACCTGTCTTATTATGTAAAGCACGTCCTTTTTAAACTTCGGACAAATCCGCAGCCAGCCGACCGTGTCCTACGTAGGCAAATTCAAAAGAAAATCTAGGAAGCGTTGGAGTGGGGCAAAAAACATTTGGCTCTCCCTAACCTGACCTTGGAACTGACAGGCAAAATAGAACAATATCTTGCTTGGCTGTTGGAGCAGTCGGCAGACAGGATGGGCATCGCGGAGGAACGACGAATATTCAATACCGCTGTTAATCCTCTTCTTATTCAAATAAGACTTGGTAATCATCAGAGAGTGTAAACTTCACTTCCTAAGTTTATTCTTCAGATGATTACCAAGCCTTATCTTTTAAATGAGGTGTCTATTGGGCGTGCACGGCCAAAAACTTATCTAACACAATAAAAGTACTCGGTAGGATATAAAAATAATTCGCTAATATTGCGAATTGTGCAAATATGTGTTATCTTTGTGTCATCAAAGAACGGTTATATGAACGTAGAATTTGAAAAGGAATATTTGGCAGAACTTTATGAAAAAGGAAAAACTAATGATAAGAAGCATCGTTTCCAACCTCAAATAGTCAATGGTTATTTGAAGTGTGTCAAAGCTCTACTAAATGCCTCTCGAATGGAAGATTTATATCAGTATAGGTCTTTAAACTATGAAAAGTTGAAAGGTGATAAAAAAGGACTTTCTTCTTTACGCATCAATGACCAATACAGATTGGAATTTAAGGAAATCACCAATGCGGGTAATCAAACAATCATAGAAGTCTGTTCTTTGATAGACATTACAAATCATTATAAATAGGAGGAACTATGGGTATAGCAACAAATAATTTGCAGTCATTCCGTCCCTATCATCCGGGTGAATTGATAAAGGAAGAATTGGAATGTAGAGGCATAAGGCAAAAAGACTTTGCAAAGAGATTTGGCTTGTCTTATTCTGCCTTAAATGAAACATTAAATGCAAAACGTCCGATAACTACCGAATTTGCCTTGTTTTTAGAGGCGGCTTTGGGTGTCAATGCCGATTTGCTTGTAAGAATGCAAACGGATTATAATATACAGGTAGCACGAAAGAATAACTCCTTGCGTGAAAAGCTAAACAATATAAAGAAAATAGCTGCCGTGTTTTGAAAACAGTTCTTGGTATGATATTATAGAAATAAAGTTTTTAACGAGGTATTTAAGATAAGGTGGGGCAAGCTGCTCCACCCTTATTGTTTACTCCTCTAAGAGTGTAAAAAAGAGTTCCTTTGTACTCGAAAATACTTGTTTAATAGATTGAAAATCAGTAATCCAATAAAAATTAGCACAAATATTTAAATCTCGGTCATAAATTCTTCGTTATATTCATGCAACTTATAAAAAGTTTGGTATGAGAAATCAATTGTATTTGTGTTGGAATAGTTATCTTATACGTGATGCCCCTAATTGTATATCAGCGTGTTATTGTAAAATAGTTAGTGATATACATAAGTAAGTTATAATATTAAAAAATGAGATTATGGAAAACAAGGAAGTACAGGCATTAGATTCTGAATATCTTTTGTCGTTAATGAAACAGGCTAATACGGATAAGGATGCTGCATTTGAGTTAGGAAAGTAGTACATGAATGGCACAAAAATTCCTCAAGATACCCGAAGAGTACTCTTTTATTTTCAACAGGCTACAGATTTGGGGCATTCTGAGTCACAAATGATAAGTGGATATCTGTATAAAGTAGGAGCATGGGATTTGAAGCCAGACCCTTTAAAAGCTGCCGAACTCTTTGTGTGTGCGTCAATGACAAACCCCAGTGATGAAATTGTATAGTGGGAAGCTATAAATTTATTCTTATATGGTTTGGAGGAACACCTCTAAATGAATATAGAGGTGTTAGTCTGTTGGTGTTTATGAGCCAATTGGAAATTCCCTATGCAATGTATTTGTTAGGTAAGGCTCATGAAAACGGTTTATGGGGAGTGTCTAAAGACAAAGACGAGGCGATAAGATTATATCGTGAGTCTGCGAATTTAGGGTGTACTGCTGCTATGCTATTTCAGCCTTAAAAGAAGAGCCTTTTGTGGTGACTGAACAATAAGCAGAGAGGAGGTGATTATTTGCTTTACCACTTATTTAATGTATTTGGAAAATTCTTCAATGCAATAATGCAAAATCCGCATAATAAAAGGCAATAGTCGGATAAAATAAGCCAAGTTTCCCGAAAACCTTATTCGTAAGGTATCCGCAGGTAAAAAATAAGGAGTTAAGTATTTATTTAACTCCTTGATTTATATATTATTGTAATTTTATTATCGGTAATCTTATTCAATTTCCCCAGACGCGTACTCTAACCGGGCTGGGCTACATCCCGAATTGCGGATGCAAAGGTACGGCTTTTTTGTATTTGCAAATATTCTCTGTACTTTTTTACATTAAAAGTACATCTTTTTATGCAAGGTATTGATAAAACTAATAAGTCGATTCCCTATATTCAGAGGGAGACATATTGGTGTGTCTTTTAAAAAAACGACCTAAAGCAGACTGGTTCAGGAACTTAGTTCTGATTGTTATTTCCTGAATATTAAGAGAACTGTTTTTCAATAATTCTTTTATCTCCAGTAATGAATAATCTATAATCCAGTCCTTAGGAGATTTTCCACTGGTTTCTTTAACTACTTCAGACAAATATTTGGAAGAAACATGAAGTTTGTCGGCATAAAAGATAACCTCTTTATGTTCTCTGTAGTTATCCATCATTAGCGTGTAGAATCTATGTGTTAAATCTTCTTTACGTGTTGTACTTGTATTATTTCTATGATTGATATAATTTTCAAAGTCATTATATAAATCTAGGAATATAATTCTTAGCAGAGCTATAATTGCTTCTCTGGAAAAACTTTTGGGAAGTTTGCTCCGACTCTTCAGTAATGCATAATAATTCATGAAATACTGCATCTCTTGTTCCGGCAAGGGATAAAGGAAACGAGATTTCATGTAAGAGAAAAATTGAGGAGAAAAACTTCTGATAGTTTTTATTACATCATAGAAAAATGTGTTTGAAAGTGTAAAATAGTTTGTTGTGAAATTAGGACTTGTCTCTATGACTGAGACTAGCAATCCCGGCATAAAGACAAAAACATCATGTGGATGTATAGTATATTCTTGAGAATCCATTCTTATTTTAGCATTTCCTTGTATACAGATTCCAATAGTACATATAGGGGTATAAGAGGGGCAATCTGTAATGGGCAATGTTGATGCATCAGATTGCATGCAAAATTCATTCTCTAATATATCTTCTCTATTCTTTTCAAATTCCTTATATAACATTTATACCAACCAATTATAGTGCAAAAATAGGATTTCTGAAGCATTGAAAAGTTGATCAATGGTGTTTAGGAACAATTTTACGGAAAAAAAGCACTTTGTATTTGTCTTTTTTAAATGATAAGCTTGGTTTTTTAACTAATATATCATAAATACTCTAATTTCTTGATTGTTAAAAGTTTGTCTGAGCATAATTGGGGATAAATAAAAGATGTTTTTTATTGTATCGGACAGATGGAAAGATTGTACAATCTTTCCATCTGTTTAAAGGGGGATCAGCAACCCATGGATTCACGATAAAAATCCAGCATTTCAAAAATTTCGTCTTTACTTGCCGATTGGTTAATCTGTATATCTCCTATTTCAGTTAATAGGGTGAAATTAATGATGCCTGCTGAGTTCTTCTTATCATGTTTCATGAATTCATAGAGGCGTTCATATTGTTTGCAATCAAAAGGCATAACTCCATAATGTTCTTTGATGAACAAGATGGTTTGACGTAGCTTGTCTTTGGGAAAACCTGTTTTGATGTGGGAGAAATAAAGTTCACAAACTATCCCCCATGCCACAGCGTAACCATGTAATATAGGATGCTGTGTCTCTAATGCCAGACTTTCGAAAGCATGCCCTACGGTGTGTCCCAGATTTAAAGCTTTGCGGATTCCTCTTTCAAAAGGGTCCTGTTCCACTATATTTTCTTTAATCTGTACAGATTTTCCGACTAAAGTCTGTAAGACCTTGTAATCTATATTGTTGAAGTCAAATCTCAGCAATTCTATCCAATGATCATGGGTGCTGATAAGACCATGTTTCAACATTTCAGCGTATCCGGACAATAGATTTCGAAGATCCAGTGATTTTAGAAAATCAGCGTCAATCAATACACTTTCGGCAGGGGAGAAGACTCCGATCTCATTCTTTAATCCGTTGAAATTGATTCCGGTCTTGCCTCCTACAGATGCATCAACCATAGCCAGTAGCGTGGTAGGAATATTGATATATTTGATCCCTCGTTTGAAAGTTGATGCGGCGAATCCTCCTAAATCTGTAACCATCCCTCCACCTAAATTGATAAGTAACGAATGACGGCTTGCGCCTTTATCTCCCAACTCTTTCCATACATATGCCAATGTTTCCAAGTTTTTGTGCACATCTTCGGCCCCTATATAAATAAAATGGGCATTTTTAATACAATCAAATCCAGATAAAACAGGAATGCAAAGTTTACGCGTATGTTCATCAGCCAAGACAAATAATTTGTCATGTGGGCATTGGGTTATTGCCTTATTGAGATTTTCTTCTAAGTTATGGCAGATAATAACTTCTTGTTTACTCATATTTTCTATTATTTGCCTGCAAATTTAGGTAAAAAAGCAAAAAGATGACCGTTCTTTGCTTACAAATAATTACTTTTGTACGTTAAAATATAAAATAATGAAAGGAATTTTACCGGTTTATTGTAGGACGATGGGATATGTTGTTCTGTTGTTGTCTGTTTTCGTACCGTTGCTCATGTTTATGTTTGGCATGATAAATGATAGTAACTTGTTGTTTACAAAGGCTTCTATCAAGTTACTTATCTGGTTTTCTCTGTTTATGATCTTCTTGGCAAAAGTGAAGGATGAGAATGAGAAGATTTCCCGAATACGTGTCAAGGCTATTTGTTATGCTATTTATTTGCTGGGCATTTATTATATTGTAATGTTGGTCAGAGGAGTATATAATGGAAATCTGGAAGAAGCGGATAATTCCATTGCTATAGTTTATATGGCTTTTAATGTTATTTGTCTGGAATTTGGCGTACAAAAAAGCCGGGTTGACCGATTATTTAAGAAATAAATACATTTTTCCGTTAAACCTTTTGTTGACAAGAGTGTCCAAAGGACATTAGGCATTAAAATTTCAAGGAAAAAAATGAAGAAGTTAATATTATTGTTGTTACTGGTATGTACCTGTGCAACTCTCTCTTGGGCGCAAAGTGGCAAGCGCATAACCGTGACGGGATCTGTGATTGATGGTGATGATAAAAGCCCGGTTGGACAAGCTACCGTACAATTACTTTCTCTACCCGATAGTACAATGGTGGTAGGAAATGTTACCAATAACAACGGAGTATTCTCTATTGCCGCCCGTCCGGGAAAATATGTACTTAAAATTTCATTTGTAGGTTATCTTACTCAGGAAAAATCTTTGCAGCTGACAGCTGGTAAACCGAGCGTTAATATTGGAACGGTCACTTTACCTACCGATGCTATCATGTTGGGTGAGGCAGTTATTGTAGCCGAGGCTCCGCAAGTAACCATTTCAGAAGATACTATTGGTTATAATGCTTCTGCTTATCGTACTCCTGAGGGGGCAATGTTGGAAGAGTTGGTGAAAAAACTTCCGGGAGCAGAAATAGATGACGATGGTAATATCAAAATCAATGGTAAGGAAGTAAAAAAGATTATGGTAGACGGCAAAGAGTTTTTTGGTGGCGATGTGAAGACCGGTTTGAAGAATCTGCCAGTCGATATGGTGGAAAAACTGAAAACATATGATAAGAAGTCCGATTTGGCACGCATTACGGGTATTGATGATGGTGAGGAGGAAACAGTGCTCGATTTGACGGTAAAGAAGGGGATGAATCAGGGTTGGTTTGGAAATGTGGATTTGGCGGCCGGTACGGAAGACCGTTATGCGGGAAGAGCTATGATTAACCGTTTTTATGATAAAACTCAATTCTCTATTATTGGTTCCGCCAATAATGTGAATGATCAGGGATTTTCGGGAGGAGGACCTCGTTGGAGGCGTAACAATGGATTGAACGCAACTAAAATGCTAGGAGCGAATTTTGCTACAGAAACAGAAAAAATGGAAGTGGGAGGTAGCATGCGTTACAACTATCGTGATGCGGATGTAGTAACAGTAGGATCTTCACAGCGTTTTTTGCAGTCGGGGGATTCTTATTCCAATTCAAACAAAGCCGATCGTAATAAAGTGACTGATTTCAATGCGGATTTTCGTATGGAATGGCGTCCCGATTCAATGACCAATATTATTTTTCGGCCGAATGTTTCTTATAATAAAACAAAAGGGACTTCGGCAACAGAATCAGGAACTTTTAATGAGGACCCTTACCAATATGTGGTAAATCCCAATGATTATCTGAACTTTAACAATATAGGTACCGATGACCCGTTAAGGGATACTCGTATTAATGCTACCAATGAACACAATTTGTCAAAATCAAATAGTTTGTCGGCTAATGCAACTTTACAGCTGAATCGGAAACTGAATGATAAAGGACGTAATATTACATTCCGTGGTTCGTTTGGATATGGAGATGATGACAGCGATCAGTATGCTCAATCGGAAACCCGTTATTATCAGATAAAGAATTATTTAGGAGGGGACTCCATTGAATATCGTAATCAATACATTACGATGCCTACTAAAAATTATAATTATACAGCACAATTTACTTATAGCGAACCTATAGCACGGGCTACTTTCCTGCAATTTAGTTATAGATTCCAATATAAGAATAGCAAGAGTGATAAATCGACATATGATTTGGGGTATCCTTGGAATATAAATGACGGATTACCCGAAGACTATGAAACTGCTTATGTAGATAGCTTGAGTAAGGATGCTGAATATAAATACTTTAATCATGATATCTCTTTAGGACTACGATTTATCCGGGAGAAATATCAGTTGAGTGCCGGCATGTCCTTACAGCCTCAAAATACGAAATTGTCCTATAAGAAGGGAGATTACATGACTGATACCACAAGAACGGTATTCAATTTTGCTCCGAATCTGGATTTTCGTTATCGCTTCTCTAAGGTAAGTCAGCTGCGTATCACTTATCGTGGGCGTAGTAGTCAGCCTAGTATGGAAAACCTGCTGCCGATTGTCGATAATTCCAATCCGTTGAATATCCGTGTGGGTAATCCTGGTTTGAAGCCTTCGTTTGCCCATACCATGCGTTTGTTTTATAACACTTATAATGCCGAGAAACAGCGTGGGATAATGACCCATGTAAATTTCACTGCTACTCAGAATAGTATCAGTAATAGTACGATATATGATGAGAATACGGGTGGTACTACTTCAACTCCTCAGAATATCAATGGAAACTGGAATGCGTTTGGTATGTTCGGTTTTAATTCGGCTTTGAAGAATAAAAAGTTTACTATAAATTCTTTTTCTCGTGTTAACTACCGGAATCAAGTAGCGTTCTTATACAATAAGGAAACATTGCATGATGATAAGAATACGACTACCGGCTTGACTTTGGCGGAGAATCTGAATGGGTCCTATCGGAATGACTGGTTTGAATTTTCATTGAATGGTTCTATTGAATATACAGCGGAACGTAGCAAGCTGCGTCCTGAAAAGAACCAAAATCCTTATACATTCTCATATGGAGCGAGTACCAATGTCACTCTACCATGGCAGATGACATTGTCTACTAATATCACCAACCAGTCCCGTAGAGGATATGATGATGCCAGTTTGAACAATAATGAACTGATTTGGAATGCCCAAATAGCACAAAGTTTATTGAAGGGAGCAGCAACTGTTAGTTTTGAAATGTATGACATTTTAAAACAACAGAGCAATATCAGCCGTTCTTTGACTGCAGATGTACGTTCGGTTACCGAATACAACAGTATCAATAGTTACTGTATGGTGCATTTTATCTATCGTCTGAATATTTTTGGAAGTAAAGCCGCTCGTGACAAGATGATGAATAGCCATAGGGGATTCGGTGGTCCCGGTTTTGGTCCCGGTCCAGGAAGACATGGCCGGCGTCCTTTTTAAATGAAACTATATCTTAATCTTTTCCCAATCTATATTGTTATAGGTTGGGATTTTTTTTATAAGTTTGCTTATAAGTAAATTACTTGGAATTATATGGTAGAGTGGAGTATCTTTAATGAAATCTTTGCTGTTGCTTTTAACGTGCTTTATTTTGTGATTATCATCGGAACTATCTTTATAGTGATACTTGATAATCGTAATCCTGTTAAAACAATGGCATGGGTACTTGTACTCTTTTTCCTGCCCATTGTGGGGCTTGTATTCTATTTCTTTTTCGGCAGAAGCACACGTAAGGAGAAATTGATCAGCAAGAAAGGGTTCACCCGTCTTATAAAACGTCCTATGGCAGAATACCAAGCGCAAAAGGCGTTTAAGTGTCCTGATGAACAGTACCAGTTGATGCGTTTTTTCCGGAAAGTGAATAATGCTTTGCCCTTTGAAGGAAATGCGACGGAAGTTTTTACGGATGGTTATTCCATGCTGTATTCATTGATGAAAGAAATCAGTAAAGCAAAGCACCACATCCATTTACAGTTTTATATTTTTGAGGATGATCCGGCAGGCAGGCTGCTGCGCGATGTGTTGATAGATAAAGCGCGGCAGGGAGTAGAAGTGCGTTTACTATACGATGACGTGGGCTGTTGGAAAGTTCCCCATGCTTTTTTTGATGAAATGCGGGGAGCAGGTATTGAAGCACGTAGTTTTTTGAAAGTTCGTTTCCCTTTATTTACCAGTAAGGTAAATTATCGTAATCACCGTAAAATAGTGGTAATTGACGGTCGTGTGGCTTATATGGGAGGAATGAACATTGCTTTGCGCTATATGAAAGGCTTTCCATGGGGGATATGGCGGGATACTCACATTAAGATAGAAGGAAAAGCGGTATATGGGTTACAGACTGCTTTTTTGACCGATTGGTATGTGGTAGACCGTACTCTTATCACTTCCTCCCGTTATTTCCCCGAAGTTGGAATCTTTGGGAAGGCTCTGATACAGATTGTTACTTCCGATCCTGTAGGCGAATGGCGGGATATTATGCAAGGGTTACTGATAGCTATCAGTAGTTCCCGAAAATATTTTTATATACAAACCCCTTACCTGTTGCCTACCGAACCTATTCTGATGGCATTGAAAACGGCAGCTTTAGCAGGTGTGGATGTTCGCATTATGATACCGGCACGTGCCGATACGTGGATAACACATTTAGGTTCGTTATCTTATTTGGATGATATCATGCGTGCGGGTGTCAGGATTTACCTTTATCAGAAAGGTTTTTTGCATTCCAAGTTGATGGTTAGTGATGATACTCTCTCTACGGTAGGTTCTACTAATATGGACTTCCGTAGCTTTGAGCATAATTTTGAGGTGAATGCCTTTATGTATGATCCGGCCTCAGCATTGATGTTGAAGGGTATTTTCCTGCAAGACCAGAAGGACGCTATCCTGTTACAGAGAAAAACATGGATGAAGCGTCCTTGGTATCAAAAAGCACAAGAATCTATTGTTCGGTTGCTGGCACCATTGCTTTGAAGAAAGAGAAGTTCACACTGCCATATACACGGCGCTCAATAAAATGGGGATTATCCTCGAAATGGTTCTCTTTGCCATGTTCCAATACCAATAATCCGTCTTCCTTTAAAATCCCGCTTTCGAAAATACGGGTGGGGATACTTTCCAGATCTTTCAAGGCGTATGGAGGATCGGCGAAGATGAAATCAAACTGCTCGCTGCATTTGTCTATAAATCTAAAGACATCAGCACGGATAGGAAAACATTTGTCAGTCTTCACTTCACGCATCACCTGCGAGATGAAAGAAAGATGCTGGGGATCTTTTTCCACTGAGATAACCCGGTCACAACCGCGTGAAACCAGTTCTATACTGATGCTGCCCGTACCGGCAAAAAGGTCCAAAGCTGTAACTCCGTTCTCGAAGTCAAAATAATTATTACTTAATACATTGAAAAGGTTCTCTTTGGCAAAATCCGTTGTTGGACGTGCCTTGAATGTATGAGGCACGTCGAAACGGCGCCGTTTGTATATACCGCTGATTACTCGCATAATAATAAGGTTTGCATGTCAAAAGGTATCTCTTCTATTTTACTTATCTCGGAGCGGTTGAATTCCGCTTTGGGGTTGATGACGAATACCTGACGCAGATAGTTGCGCAATTCTTTCAATAATTCTTCTTTGTCCTCTAATTTTCCTGTCAAGTGCAGTTCGTCTTTTTCCTGATTATAATTTAATTGTTGCCATATATATAATAGGTAATACACACGGTCTGTGGTTTGTTTGCATGGAAATGAGTTAATCAGTAATAAGTTGCCCTTATCAAAACAAAAAACTTCCATTTGTTGCTCGCGTATGTGTGTGTATAGTTTCCGGCTGTTGCCCAACCGGCTTTTCCGGGCGAAATATTCAGTCAGCGGGCTGGCGGTGGAGAAGTAACGAGCTGTAGGAAAATGTTCAGTCAGTAACAAATGGGTATGTTTGTCTATAGCAAAAAGTATTACCACATTACTCCTTCCCAGAACATTGCAAAGTACAATCTCGTTATTTCCTTTAGGAAAATTATGATAGAAAACAGTATCCATTTGTTCGTCTTCGAATAATTCTAAAGGAACAGGTGTGAAACGGGGGGAGTCATACAGAATGTTAACCCGTTTATACGGATATCTTAGAGTTTCTGTCTCGGTTAACATTTCCTTTAGATTAGCCGTCATAGAGTATCCGGTATTGACAGGATACGGAACAAAGCAGAAATCATTATCTGTCAGTGGGTTATAGATAGAAAAAGAAAATCCATCCGCACTGAGGCGGATGGATAATGTATATTGTTCCGATTTTGTAAAATCGATACGTTCAGTCATTCTTATTCCCAGTTACCTGCGTTATTGTTAGGCTGTTCGATATCACCCACTCTTAAACCGCAATATTTGCCCAGTTTGGTTTGAAGGTCTTTAAGGTTAGCCAATTCTTGAGCATTCAAACCACCCAAATATGTTTCATACGGAGTTTGAGCTTGGAATAAATGCAAAGGGGCACCTGATTTTGTTGTATCGTTACGGATAGCCATTTCAAACTGTGCACCATTTCCGAAAGGAACATATCTTAAAGAGTCTGCATTGAATCCCGGAGCATAGATTGTATCTGTTACGGCAACCCATAAAGTATCACGTTTGAAGTTCATTAAACCTTCTTTTTCAACTTCTTTCCAGTTACCAGTTTTTTTGGCTTTGTTGATGATTGCCATAGCTTTCTTTTCAGTCATGCCAGCTTCCAGTTGCGTATCAGACAAAACTCCTTCTTTCTTTACAAATGGAAGTTTTGCAGTTTTGACGAAATCAATCAAGGTGTCGAAACTTGCAGTGTATTGTCCGTTGTGCAGGTTGCGGTATTCCAACTGTGCCTTACGGATGTCAATTAAGCGTGCAATAACTTGTTTCTCTCTAGCTTTTTTAGCGTCATCGAAGTTAATCGGTCCCATGATACTGCCGTAGCAAACGTATATCAAACCGATAACGCAAGCAGCCAATACAATATTAATAACTGTTTTCATGATAAATATGTGTTTTTTTTAGTTTATATTCGCATCGCAAAAATAAAACAAATAAATCTAATAACGCACAGTTCAAGGAACTTTTTATTACGCAATTATGATTAATAGTTATTTAGTGCAGCAAATTAAGGGAAATTTTCTATATAAACCAACTTTAGAACAAGAAAAAGCTGTTAAATTTTTAGCAGATTTTCTCTTTTCTCACCAATCGGACTCGGTTTTTCTCTTAAAGGGATATGCCGGTACGGGTAAAACATCCCTTATCGGGGCATTGGTGAAGACCTTGGACCAGTTACAGCAAAAGTGTGTTCTACTTGCTCCGACGGGCAGGGCGGCTAAAGTCTTTTCACATTATGCACAGCATCCGGCTTATACTATTCATAAGAAGATTTACCGCCAGCGCAACTTTTCAAATGACCTGGATAACTTTTCTTTGGATGATAACTTGCATCAGCATACTTTGTTTATTGTGGATGAGGCGTCGATGATCGCTAATGACGGATTGGCGGGGGCAGTCTTTGGTACAGGGCGTTTGCTGGACGACTTGATTCAATATGTATATGCCGGAACAGGTTGCCGTTTGATGCTGGTAGGGGATACGGCGCAGCTTCCTCCGGTAGGAGAAGAGGAGAGTCCGTCTCTTTCGGCCGATAAGTTACGCGGGTATGGCATGGAAGTATATGAGGCGCAGCTCACTGAGGTGGTCCGTCAGATGCACGATTCGGGGATTCTTTGGAATGCGACAGAATTGCGCCGCTACATATCCGCGGAAGATTTTCTCACTTTGCCTTCTGTCCGTGTGGAAGGGTTTCCGGATATCCGGATGGTTTCTGGTAGTGAGCTGATTGAGGTTATTAATGATTGTTACGGTCAGGCAGGTATGGACGAAACGATTGTGGTCTGCCGTTCCAATAAACGGGCGAATATTTATAATAAGGGAATCAGGAATACGATTTTGTTTCGGGAGGATGAACTGAACAGCGGTGACCTGCTGATGGTGGCGAAGAATAACTATTTTTGGACGGAGGGCTGTAAGGAGATTGATTTTATAGCCAATGGAGATATAGCTGTAATTCGCCGTGTTCGTCGGGTGCGTGAGGCATACGGCTTTCGTTTTGCCGATGTGGTGCTGGCGTTCCCCGACTATGATGGTATGGAACTGGAGGTGAAACTTTTGTTGGATACCTTGCATACTGAAACACCCGCATTGCCTAAAGAATTGAATGACAAGTTATTTTATTCGGTATTGGAGGATTATGCTGATATAACTGTGAAACGTGAGCGGATGAAGAAAATGAAAGCCGATCCTCATTACAATGCCTTACAGGTGAAATATGCGTATGCCGTTACTTGTCACAAAGCGCAGGGTGGCCAGTGGAAACGGGTCTTTTTGGATCAGGGCTATATGACGGAGAATATGCTGACTCCGGATTATTTCCGTTGGCTGTATACGGCTTTCACCCGTGCTACGGAAATTCTGTATCTAGTGAACTGGCCGAAGGAGCAGACGGAATAAGCAGACAGTCAGTGAGGTGTTAATGACTGATTATATGCTTCCAGCCGTTTGGTTAGTTTTTTTTTTCTTATGGCTAAGCTTTTTTGAACGTTTATGTTCTATCTCCATAACCTTTGGAGTTAACTCCCAAGCTTATGGAGTTGACTCCAAAGGTTATGGAGATAACTCCAAAGGCTTGGGAGATAGAAATCTTCTTTTCTGTTTCCCTTATCCATAGAGGAGAAAAGGCTTAGTGAACCAGATGAAAAAAACTCCGCCACCGGCTTTCAGACCAGAATGGCGGAGTTTTGATATATACGAAATATGGACGAAATTCGAATAGATTACAATGCAGCCAGCTCTATCACTTTATCAACAGCCGCATTCAAACCGTCAGGATTCTTACCGCCTGCCGTTGCGAAGTGGGGCTGACCACCGCCGCCGCCTTGAATCAGTTTGGCTGCTTCACGGACCAGTTTGCCTGCATTCTGTCCGGCTTTTACCAGGTCTTCGCTAATCATGACAGTCAGCATCGGTTTGTTATTGTCCACACTGCCTATTACAACGAACAGATTGGCAGGAATTTCACCTTTCAGCTGGAAGGCAATATCTTTCACTACGTCGGCAGACATCGGAATGATGGCTTTCACCACTTTCACACCATTTATTTCTTTGGCATTCTCTACCAGTCTGGCTTTCAGTGCGGCGCCCTTTTCTTTCATGAACTCTTCCACCTGCTTCTTCAATCCTGCATTTTCGTCAATATACTTGCGGATGGCGACTTTCAGATCGGGAGCATTGTTGAACAATGCCTTCAAGTCATTCAGCGTATCCTGGACCGTATCCATCAATTCCTCTACTTTGGCACCCGTGATAGCTTCGATACGGCGCACACCGGCAGCAACAGAGCTTTCGCTGATAATACGAACCATACCGATCTTGCCTGTAGCCGAAACGTGGGTACCTCCGCAGAATTCAATAGAGTTGCCGAATTGGACAACACGTACCTCATCACCGTATTTTTCACCGAACAAAGCAATGGCACCCAGTTCTTTTGCCTTTTCGATAGGAAGATTGCGGTATTCCGTCAAAGGGATATTCTCACGGATTTTGGCATTTACCAAATGTTCCACTTCACGAAGTTGCTCGTCAGTCACTTTCTGGAAGTGAGAGAAATCGAAACGTAATGACTCAGGAGTCACCAAAGAACCTTTTTGTTCTACGTGAGTTCCTAATACCTGGCGCAACGCTTCGTCCAGCAAATGAGTACAAGAGTGGTTGGCGGCACAGGCGGCACGTTTTTCTGTATCTACACAAGCCATCATCGGAACGTCAAGGTGTTCGGGCAGTTTTTTGGTGATATGGATAGGAAGGTTGTTTTCCTTCTTGGTATCAATGATTTCGATGGTTTCGAATTCGCTTACGATCACCCCTGTATCACCTACCTGACCACCACTTTCGGCATAGAAAGGAGTATCGCTCAGTACAATTTGATACAGTGTCTGGTTTTTCTGCTTGATCTGGCGATAGCGCAGGATGCTGGTTTCATATTCGGTAAAGTCATAACCTACAAAGTGGGTGTCACCTTCCTTTATGGTGATCCAGTCGCCAGTTTCAACGGCTGCCGCGTTACGGGCGCGTTCTTTTTGTTTCTGCATTTCGGCGTTGAACTCTTCTTCGTTTACAGTCATGCCGTTTTCGCGGAGAATCAGTTCTGTCAGGTCGAGGGGGAAACCGAAAGTGTCATATAATGTAAAGGCATCCACACCGCTGATCTCTTTTTTCCCGGCAGCTTTGGCATCGTTCATAGTCTTGTCCAACAGACGGATACCTGTTTCCAGTGTGCGCAGGAAAGATTCTTCTTCTTCTTTGATCACTTTCTCGATCAGTATTTTTTGTGCGTTCAACTCTGGATAGGCCTCGCCCATATTCTCAATTAATACAGGCAGCAGCTTGTACATGAATGCTTGTTTCTGTCCCAGGAAAGTATATCCGTAACGGACGGCACGGCGGAGGATACGGCGGATTACATAGCCGGCTTTTGCGTTACTGGGCAACTGACCGTCGGTGATTGAGAATGCGATGGTACGGATATGGTCGGCTATAACGCGCATGGCGATATCTTTCTGGTTGTCTTGGCCATAGGTGGTTCCTGCCATTTCGGCGATGGCTTTCAGCATCGGTTGGAACACGTCAGTGTCATAGTTGGATGTCTTGCCTTGCAGTGTGCGCACCAAACGTTCGAATCCCATACCGGTATCGATTACTTTGGCGGGAAGACCTTCCAGTGAACCGTCTGCTTTGCGGTTGAACTGCATGAATACAAGATTCCAGATCTCGATTACTTGCGGATGATCCTTATTTACCAGTTGGTTGCCGGGGATTTGAGCTTTTTCTTCTTCCGAACGTGAGTCGATATGGATTTCAGAACACGGGCCGCAGGGACCTGTATCACCCATTTCCCAGAAATTGTCATGTTTGTTGCCATTGAGGATATGGTCTTTCGGCAGGAACTGTTCCCAGTAAGAGGCGGCTTCATTGTCCCGTTCCAGTCCTTCTTCGGGACTTCCTTCGAATACGGTGGCATACAGATCTTTCGGATCTATTTTCAGTACATCTACCAGATATTCCCATGCCCAGCCGATAGCTTCTTTCTTGAAGTAATCTCCGAAAGACCAGTTGCCCAGCATCTCGAACATAGTATGGTGGTAGGTATCATGTCCCACTTCTTCCAGGTCATTGTGCTTGCCGCTTACACGCAAACATTTTTGTGAGTCCGCAACTCTTTTGTATTTGGCCGGGTGATTGCCCAGAATAATGTCTTTGAACTGGTTCATTCCTGCATTGGTGAACATCAATGTGGGGTCATCTTTAATGACCATCGGAGCCGATGGGACAATCTGGTGTCCTTTCGACTCGAAAAAGCTTTTGAAAGAATCTCTAATTTCTTTAGCTGTCATCATGTCGCTTAATATATTGTCTTCTAGTTAATATTCTCAAAAAGGATTTGCAAAGATAATTGGTTTTATTATTTTTGTCGACAAGAATTGTGCAAAATATTGATGTGTTGTGCATTAAAAACTTCAAAAAGCAGAATTAGATGCGTAAAGTCTACTATATTTATAATCCTAAGACCCGAACTTATGACCGCATTTACCCCACAGTGAGGCAGCGCGCCTTAAGCATCTTGCGCCGTTTGTTTGTAGGAATGGGCTTGGGGGCAGGTAGTTTCATTATTTTATTATTGATCTTTGGTTCTCCGTCCGAGAAAGAGCTCCGTATAGAGAATGCTCGCTTACTGGCCCAGTATAATGTGTTGTCTCATCGTCTGGATGAGGCTATGGGGGTGATGCAGGATATCCAGCAGCGTGATGATAATTTGTATCGGGTGGTGTTGCAGGCCGATCCTGTTTCGGATGCTGTCCGTAAGGCCGGTTATGGGGGGACAAACCGCTATGAACAGTTACGGGATATGGCGAATGCCGATCTGGTTATCAATACCACTCAGAAACTGGATATGTTGAACCGGCAGCTTTATATCCAGTCCAAATCTTTTGACGAGGTGGTGGATTTGTGTAAGAGCCATGACGAGATGCTGAAATGTATTCCGGCCATCCAGCCTGTTTCCAATAAGGATTTGAAGAAGACGGCTTCCGGTTACGGTGTCCGTATAGATCCTATTTATAAGACAACCAAGTTTCATGCGGGGATGGACTTTTCTGCTAGTCCGGGCACGCCGGTGTATGCCACCGGTGATGGTGTTGTGGTGAAGGCCGGATGGGAGACAGGTTATGGGAATACCATCGAAGTGAATCATGGCTTTGGTTATCTAACGCGCTATGCACATCTGAGTGCTTACAAGGTAAGACCGGGACAGAAGGTGGTCAGGGGTGAAGTGATTGGAGCTGTGGGAAGTACAGGTAAAAGTACCGGACCTCACTTGCACTATGAAGTGCACGTGAAAGGAAAAGTGCAGAATCCTGTGAATTATTATTTCATGGATTTGAGCGCGGAAGATTATGATAAGATGATACAGATTGCAGCCAACCACGGTAAGGTATTTGACTAGCCGTGAATTTTTAATTCTCAATTTTAATTTACCATGGCCTATAATCCTAATAAAGAACTGAAACTTTACTATTCCATAGGGGAAGTGGCAAAGATGTTTGATGTAAATGAATCCTTGTTGCGTTATTGGGAAAAGGAATTTCCTATTATTTCTCCCAAGAAGGCGGGAGGGAATGTCCGTCAGTATCGTAAAGAGGATATTGAGAATATCCGGCTGGTCTATCATCTGGTGAAAGAGAAAGGGATGACTTTACAGGGGGCCAAGCAGAAACTGAAGATGAACAGAGAAACCACTATCCGTACTGCGGAGATTTTGGACAGATTGAAACTGATACGTGAGGAATTGGTTAGTATGCGTAAAGAACTGGATTATCTGACTTAAGAATATTCACCACAGATTGCACGGATTAAAAACGAGTTGCGGATAATCGTTATGAACAATCAGTGTAGTCTGCGGTGAAATTGGTATTGGCTAATTCGGCTGGTCTTCGAACTTCTCGATACGGGTGACGGTTTTTATCTCATCTATCTTTCTTAGATTGGTAGTGATGGATTTTACATCATCCACATCGTGCACAAATAGCTGTATTCTTCCTTCAAAGATACCGTCGTTACTTTCAATATTCAACTTGTGGATATTTACATTCAATTGTTGTGAAATGACTTCTGTTACCTTATTTAACAGACCGATGTGGTCAATACCTTTTATGTAGATATTTACAGGAAAGTACAAGGATTTTCCAGTCTCCCATTGGACAGCCAACAGGCGGTTGCCGTAACTGCTCTTCAGTTTGGTAGCCAACGGGCATTGGCGTTTGTGGATGATGATACGATTATTGTCGCCTATATATCCCAAAACGTCATCTCCCGGAATAGGCTTGCAGCATTCAGCTATCACATAGTTCTTTTGGATAGCTTCGGGAGTCAGTTTCAATATTTTCTTGCTGTCTATCTTTTGTAAGGGTTCCTTCTCTTCTGTCGGTTTCTCCTTGTTTGTCTTGCTGCCTCCGAAGGCGAAAGAGATATACTTTTTCCAGTTACTGGAAGTCGGTTTGTCTTTCAGTTCGTTCTTGTCGTTTTCTCCTAGAATGATTGTTTTTAATCCGATGGCGGCAAACAATTCTTCCTGTGTTTTGATGGTATGCAGATTACAGATCTTTCGTATATTTTCGGGAGTGTACTCTACTCCTTCCCTGGAAAAGAATTCCCGTAACATTTCCTCACCGGCCTGCTGCATGCCTCGCTGTTCGCGTTTCAGTATGGCCAGAATCTTGGCTTTGGCCTTTGCGGTGGTGGCAAAGTTTATCCACGAAGGCTGTACATGCTGTGATTTGGAAGTAAGAATCTCCACCTGGTCGCCACTTTGCAGTTTGTGGCTCAAGGGCACCAGCTTGTGGTTGACTTTAGCTCCGATGCAATGGCTGCCCAAGAATGTATGGATGGAGAATGCAAAATCCAGTGCCGTACAGTTTTGCGGCATTGTTTTGATTTCACCTTTCGGAGTGAAGACAAATATTTCAGAAGCGAACAGGTTCAGTTTGATGGTATCCAGAAAGTCCATGGCATCCGGTTGCGGATCGTCCAGAATCTCCTTGATGGTACGCAGCCATTTTTCCAGTTCACCCTCGTCCTCACTGCCTCCGCCTTCTTTATATTTCCAGTGTGCGGCAAAGCCTTGTTCGGCTACGTCATTCATCCGCTCACTGCGTATCTGCACTTCTATCCATTGGCCTTTGTTACTCATCAGGGTTACGTGAAGTGCCTGATAGCCGTTGGCTTTAGGGTGGCTTACCCAGTCGCGCAAGCGGTCTGGGTGCGGTTTATAAATCTTAGATATGGATACGTATATGTTAAAGCACTCATTAAGTTCTTCTTCCGGATTTTTGGGACAGAAAATGATACGGACAGCCAGGATATCATATATTTCTTCAAATGTGATATGCTTGGTCTGCATCTTGTTCCAAATGGAATAAGGGGATTTTACTCGTGCTATCAATTGATAACTGATACCCATTTTGTCCAGTTGTGCGCGGATAGGTGCTGTAAATTCACGGAATACTTCTTCGCGTTCCGCTTGTGTTTCTTGTAGCTTGGATTCTATCTGTGCATATTCTTCCGGATGCTCATATTTGAAACTGAGATCTTCCAGTTCTGTCTTTATTTTGTTTAACCCCAAGCGGTTAGCCAATGGCGCATAGATGTATAAGGTTTCTCCGGCAATTTTGTATTGCTTGTTGGGAAGCATGGAGCCAAGCGTACGCATATTATGCAGACGGTCGGCTATTTTGATGAGGATAACCCGGATATCATCACTCATGGTCAGTAGCAATTTCTTGAAATTCTCGGCTTGTGCGGAAGCCCGGTCTCCGAATATACCGCCGGATATTTTAGTCAGGCCATCTACAATCTGTGCAATTTTAGGACCAAACAGATTTTCGATGTCTTCCACAGTGTAGTCTGTATCTTCAACTACATCATGCAGTAAAGCCGAACAAATGGAAGTTGATCCCAGTCCTATTTCGGTACATACAATTTTAGCAACGGCTATGGGATGCATGATGTATGGTTCACCCGAGCGTCGTTTTACTCCTTTGTGTGCTTGTTTGGCAAAATTGAATGCCTTTGTGATGATTTCTACTTTTTTACGGTGTTTGGTCGCTAGATAACTGTCCAAAAGTTCCTGAAACCCTTGGTTTATCATTTCCTCATCCGCCTGTTCCTGAGTCTGCTTTTCATCCGTCATATCTTTGCCTCCTATAATCTATACTGCAAAAATATACAAAAAACATATTCAAGCAAGTATTTTCAGAAAATGTATAGTGTTAAATCTGTATTTTTTATCAATCATCTGATCCGCAAACTTTTTCCGGCTCTGATATTATTGCCCTTTATACCGTTTAGATTACGTAATTGACTGATGGATACGTGGTATTTGGCGGCAATTCCTCCCAATGTGTCTCCTTGTTTGATTTTATGATAAAGAGTTCCCTTGGATGAGCGGTTTCTGCTACTGGTTGTTTCTTTGATAGCTACCGTTTTTCTTTTGGTCAGATATTCATTGGGTTTATAAGCGAATACACTGTCTTGGCGGTCAATGAAAGTACTGACAAAGTTATTGGGCAAACGAAGTACACACAACTCGCTGTTACCGGGAATAATATCCTTTTTGTATTGGGGATTCAGGCTGCGAAGCTGGTCGAGGTTGATGTTGCATACTTCTGCCACTTGTTGTAAGTGGAGGTCTTTGTTTATGTGAATGGTGTCTGTAGCGTTGGGGAGCTGTGTTTCCATGGGACAGATGTCATGTTCGCAATAATAAGTCATGATGTAGTTTGCTGCAATGAAAGCAGGAACGTACCCACGGGTTTCTTTGGGCAGGTAGTTGTAGATTGTCCAATAATCTGTGGCTCCTCCGGCACGGCGTATGGCTTTGTTGATAGTGCCTGGCCCGCAGTTGTAAGCTGCCAATACCAGGTTCCAGTCTTGATAGATGTCATATAAGTCTTTCAGATAACGTGCCGCCGCCCAAGTTGATTTGACCGGGTCCCGCCTTTCGTCTATCAGACTATTGTTTTTCAGCCCGTATATTTTTCCTGTACCCAGCATAAACTGCCACAAACCGGTAGCTCCCTGGCGGGAAACTGCAACAGGATTTAAGGCAGATTCTATAACCGGCAGATATTTCAGTTCTTGAGGAAGGTCGTATAAATCAAGTGCTTCTTCAAAGATAGGCATATAAAAATTGGTTGCCGCAAGCATAAAGGATACTTTATTGCGCAGACGGACGGCATACATATCAATGAATTTGCGTACAGCCTCGTTGTAAGGCATTTCTATGATAGAGGGGATACGTGACAGACGATCCATATAGATGGAATCACTTACAACAGGGTTGGTAGAGGCCATTGTGCAGTTCTCTCCCAATGTGATGTAATTCTTAGATTGCCAGTCCCAGTAAAGACTGTCCATTTCTGACTGCATACTTTCAGGAACATCAATAATTTCTTCTTTTCCTGTAGTTTGCGAGTGAACGGTAATACTTTGGGTTTGTGCGTTGATTCCCGTTGTTCCTATAAATGTAAATAAACCAATTAAAAAGTTTTTCATGCGATTAAAATTTGAAGCTGCATTGCAGGCCTATTGTATTAGGTATCCTGCTCCGGCCATCATTAAAAATAACAGGTTGTATTTGAAGACCTAAGTCTTTGGATATATCAAAATCAGATAGTTCAGCATCCACGTATGCGTCTATGACAGATAGTATATATACACCGATAAAACAGAATATGCTTAAATCCCGATATCGGCGATAAAAATCTTTTCGTTTTTTAAAGGTATCCTCCATACCTTCCGCACTCACGCCATGAGGCAGGAAGTCTTCGTAGCTTTTGGTATTAGGGTCATCGTCCATAATATCCAGATAGGCTTGCGAATAGTCCTTGTACATTCTGTTGTTCCAGGTCAGCGCATATGCACATCCCACAAATCCTCCATATACTATCGGCAGTTTCCAATATTTACGGTTGTATATCTGTCCTCCGCCGGGAATTACCAACGCCAGCCAGATGGCACGGTTGGAGTTCGGAATAAATCGGGGTTTTGTTTCGGCAGCCATTGCTTTCTGTATGGAATCATTTTTACGGACTAAAGCGGCAGTATCAACAGGTGCTTCCATATTTTCTATCTTTTGTCGTTCTTCCAACAATCTTAGGCTGTCAATGACAAGTGAATCTTTGACTTGTATGATAGAATCTGCCTTTATACCCATACGGCGGTTGCGTGCCTTTTGGGCGTGAACATTCAGGCTTCCAGCCATCATAAGGCATAAAAGCATGAATGTAAACACTTTATATGTGGATGTTTTTCTTTTCAATGTAGTAATAACGCTTTATTCTTTCTTTTTCAGTGAATCCAATATTTCCATGATTCGTTCCAAGTCCTCTTCGTTGTTGAACGGAATACTGATCTTGCCTTTTCCTTTGGCTGTGCATGAAAGCTGTACTTTTGAACCGAAGAATCCGCAGAGATGGCTTTGCAGCAAAGTGTATTCCTCGGATAGTTTGGAACCTTTTGGTTTGATCTTCTTCCCACCGCTGTCCACTGTCTCGCCACTGCTCAGTGCCTTGACAATTTCTTCCACTTTGCGGACAGAATAGCCTTGTGACTGTATTTCATTAAAGATACGTATTTGGGTCTTAGGATCATCTAAGGACAATAAGGCACGGGCGTGTCCCATGTCTATTTCGCGGTTTTTCAATGCTACTTGAATCTGAGCCGGAAGTTTCAGCAGACGCAGATAATTGGCGATAGTGGTACGTTTTTTTCCGACACGTTCGCTCAGCCGTTCCTGTGTCAATGCATATTGTTCCAATAAATGTTGATAAGCCAGTGCAATCTCCAATGAATTCAAATCTTCACGCTGAATATTTTCAATCAACGCCATTTCCATTACATTCTCGTCATCGGCTGTGCGGATGTATGCCGGAATAGATTTAAGTCCTGCCTGTATGGAGGCGCGGTAACGACGTTCTCCGGCTATGATCTGGTAAGAGTCTTCACTCAGTTGACGCAACGTAATGGGTTGGATGATACCAATTTCGGCAATAGAGTCAGCCAACTCCTGTAACGCCACCGGATCAAATTCACGGCGCGGTTGGTTAGGGTTGACGGATATTTTGCTCAGTTCTATCTCATTGATAGAAGATGAGCCGGCTGTCTTTACTTCTTCGGTCGAGATCAGTGCGTCAAGCCCGCGTCCTAAAGCAAATTTTTTCTGTACTGCCATTGTTTACTTTCTGTTACGTGTTATAATTTCTTGTGCCAATGCCAAATGATTCTTGGCTCCGGTAGAGTCGGCATCATACAATATTGCAGGAATGCCGTGGCTGGGAGCTTCGCTCAGTTTGACGTTACGCTGTACAATTGTCTTGAATACCAATTCTTGAAAATGGCGTTTCACTTCATCATAAATCTGGTTGGCCAGACGCAGACGTGAATCGAACATTGTCAGCAGGAAGCCTTCTATTTCCAGTGAAGGATTCAGTTTCGATTTAATAATCTTAATGGTATTCAGCAATTTGCTGATGCCCTCTAATGCAAAATATTCGCATTGAACAGGGATAATTACTGAATCGGCTGCTGTCAGCGCATTGATCGTTATCAAGCCTAATGACGGGGAGCAGTCTATCAGGATATAGTCATATTCGTCCCGCATGGGGGCTAATACTTTTTTCATGATCTTCTCGCGGTCTTCCAGGTTCAACATTTCTATTTCTGCGCCAACCAGGTCGATGTGTGAAGATACAATGTCGAGTCCGTCAATGTCGGTGGTATAAATTGCTTCCCGTATATCGGCTTCGTTGATAATACATTCATAGATAGAGCATTCTACCTCTTTGATGTTCACACCCAATCCTGATGATGCGTTGGCCTGAGGGTCTGCATCAATAACCAGCACTTTTTTCTCCAGCGTTGCCAGAGAAGCTGCGAGGTTAATCGTTGTGGTAGTTTTACCTACGCCACCTTTTTGATTGGCTAAAGCAATAATTTTTCCCATATTAATCAGTTTTTCTCGCTGCGAAGTAACAAATAATAGGTGATTGTACCTATAAAAAACGGCAGACATTAGCAAAACTGTTGATAACTCATTGGTTTTGTTAATAACTCAACGGCGGCAAAGATAGAAATTTTCATTCAATTCTATTCTATTTTTAGCACTGGGTTGTAGAACATTAAGATAATTTTCTTTTCTGGCGAGGGGTAGTTCCGGCAAAGAGTTGTATCTTTACGCTCCGAGAAAAAGAGTGGAAAAATATGAAGAGAGAAAAACCGTTGATATTGCTGTCAAATGATGACGGCGTGGAAGCTAAGGGATTGAATGAGTTGATACGTGGGTTGCGTGGAGTGGGTGAAATGATCGTAATGGCGCCGGATGGTCCTCGTTCGGGAGCTTCGGGGGCGATCACTTCCGAACATCCTGTGCGGTATTACAAGGTACGTGAAGAGGAGGACTTGACTGTGTATAAATGTACGGGTACACCGGTAGATTGTGTGAAACTGGCATTGCATACAGTTGTTCCCCGTCGTCCCGATGTGGTGATAGGTGGAATAAACCACGGTGATAATTCTTCAGTGAATGTGCATTATTCCGGTACGATGGGGGTAGTGATTGAAGGGTGCCTGAAGGGGATTTCTTCTATCGGATATTCATTATGTAATCATTTTGCGGATGCTGATTTCTCTTCATCGCTGCCTTATATACGCCGTATTACTGAGCAGGTCCTGGAGCATGGCTTGCCTTTGGGTATTTGCTTGAATGTGAACTTTCCGGATACGGCTTCTTTGAAAGGGGTACGCATCTGCCGTCAGACGAATGGGGCTTGGATTAATGAATGGAAGCGTAGTCTGCATCCTCGGGGTGGAGAGTATTTCTGGCTGACCGGAGAGTTTGATAACTATGAACCGGAAGCGGAAGATTCGGACCACTGGGCATTAGGGCATGGGTATGTGGCGGTAACTCCTACCCAAATTGATGTGACCGCTTATGGGATGATGAATGAGTTGAAAAACTGGAATCTGGAAGTATGAAATACTATTTGATAGTAGGCGAGGCATCAGGCGATTTGCACGCATCTAATTTGATGTGTGCCTTGATACAGGAAGATCCGGAAGCAGAATTCCGTTTCTTTGGCGGGGACTTGATGACGGCTGTTGGTGGAACGCGGGTGAAGCATTACAAAGAACTGGCTTATATGGGTTTTATCCCGGTGTTGTTGCATTTGCGTACTATCTTTCGGAATATGAAAGAATGTAAGCAGGACATTGTTCGTTGGGCTCCTGATGTAGTGATTCTGGTGGATTATCCTGGCTTTAACCTGAAAATAGCCGAGTTTATAAAGAAGCAGACGCAAATACCTGTCTACTATTATATTTCTCCTAAAATATGGGCTTGGAAAGAGTATAGGATTAAAAATATCAAGCGGGATGTGGACGAATTGTTTTCTATCCTGCCTTTTGAGATTGAGTTTTTTGCCGGACATCAGTACCCTGTTCATTATGTGGGTAATCCTTGTGTAGATGCAGTGGATGCTTATTGTAAGAAACATCCGGATGGGTTTCCGGAATTTGTGGCGGATAATGGTTTGTCCGAAAAGCCTGTTATCGCATTGTTGGCGGGCAGCCGGAAACAGGAAATCAAAGACAACCTACCGATGATGCTGGAGGCTGCTGCTCCGTTTACCAAAGATTATCAATTGGTGTTGGCAGGGGCTCCGGGGATGGACCCTGCCTATTATGCGGGTTATATAAATCCGAATGTACCGGTTAAAATCATTTTCGGACAGACTTACAGGCTGTTGCAGCACGCGCAGGCGGCATTGGTGACTTCGGGTACTGCAACTTTGGAAACAGCTCTTTTCCGTGTTCCTCAAGTGGTGTGTTACTATACTCCGGTAGGGACGTTTATCGCTTTTCTTCGCCGGCATATTCTAAAAGTGAAATATATTTCGTTGGTTAATCTGGTAGCCGATAAGGAAGTGGTGCGTGAACTGGTAGCCGATACGATGACGGTAGATAATGTACGTTCGGAGTTGGAAGCTCTTCTATATAATAAGGTATATAGGAATAAGATGTTGGAAGAGTATGATCGTATAATTCAAATTTTAGGTCCGGCAGGAGCTTCGGAGGCAGCGGCACGCAAGATGGTGGCCTTACTGAAGAAATAAACTTTTCACGCTGTTTTTTTGTTCTTTCGGGTAAATAACCTAAACCCCGGAAAATATGAAATATTCTTTTTCATCGATGTTAGGGGCGGTACTTCTTTTTAGCGGAGTATTCGCCTTTTCAGCTTGTGGCAATGACGAAAGTTATCCCGATAGTACAGTAACTATAGCTATGGCTACAGTAGAAAAGCAACCTCAGTATGACGCTCCTTATTTTATATTGGATAATGGAGAGAAATTGTGGGTGGTACAGAATGCTGTACCTTACCGGGATTTGAAGACGGGAGAGCGTATCTTTGGAAGTTATACCTTTCTGGAAGCTGGTGAGAGTGGTTTTGTCTATGATATCCGTTTGAATGACTATGCCATGGTACCTGTTCAAGATATTATCGGACTGAATCCTGATAATATGGATAGTATAGGAAATATGAAAGTGCAGATTAAAAATATATGGTTTTCCAATGAGTATATGAATGTGCGTTTTATGCTGAATTTTCCCAATCCCCAAAGGCCTATTCTCAATCTGGTTGTCAATGAGATGATTCCTTTGGTAAATGACGGGTATGCGCATTTGGAACTCCGCTATAACAATAATGGCAGCCAAGGACGGTTGGTACCTGGTCTGGTTTCTTTCAAATTAGGAAGTTACTCACCGGAAAACAGTGAATTAAAAGGATTAAAGGTGCTGGTACGTCCTGTAGGCGGTGAAGAAAAAACATATATCTTCTTTTACCCGCTTACTGACAAGAGTACGCCTGATTTTAATCTTTTGGATCTGGCGGAATTAAAATAAAGAAACTACATACAAATAGACTACTGCTGCAGGGATAGCGAGGATTGCGCTGTCGAAACGATCGAGCATTCCACCATGTCCCGGCAAAATATTACCCGAATCTTTGATACCTAAACGGCGCTTCAATAAAGATTCCGTCAAATCACCCCATGTACCGAATATTACTACTGTTAATGCTAGTCCAATCCATACCCCGGTGGACATGAAGGGAAAGAAATGAGCCAGTATGAAGGAGGATATGATGCAGAATACACTGCCACCGATAGAACCTTCCCACGATTTTTTAGGGGAAATACGCTCGAACAGTTTGTGTTTGCCAAACAGCATCCCCGTGCAATAAGCCCCCGTATCATTCACCCAGTTAAAAATAAAAATAGATAGTGGGAGAATAGCATTGTATTGTGAAATACTCGCTGTTTCGTCCGAGTGGAAAGCCAATACATTCAACAAAGCAAATGGCAGAGCGATGTACATTTGGCTTAGCATGGCGTATGCCCAGTTGTTCAGAGGATTTTCTTTTTTCAAATAAAGTTCGCTGACCATCAGGTAGATGAATAAAGCCAGATAAGGAATAAATATACCTGTTTGTGAAGGATCTATTCCAAAATAAAAAAAGCACAGGAAAAGAAAAATTCCGCTGAGAATACATATGCGTTTATTTACTTGTATTCCTTCTACATGATTGACCAAATTACAGAATTCATTGATAGCCAATGCGCTGATAATGGCAAATAGGATACCGAAAGAAACAGCCCCACCCACTATGCAGCCTATCAGTACTGCAACGAAAATAATTCCGGTTATGGCACGTTGTAAGAAATTGCTTTTCACGGTCGTTAGTCTTAAGTGATTCAAAAATCAAAATAGAAGATCTGTTGTTTAATCATTCTGAGTGATAATGAAGAACCCGTATCTGGATTACTACAGACTCTTTATATCATTCAGAATGACATGATTATGATTGACAGATCTTTCTACAATGTTATGCTTCTTTTTTTTCTTTTTCCTTTTCCTCAGAATCTGAAGATTTCTTCTCTTCAAAATCTTCGGTTACTTCTACTGGTTTTACTGTAGCTTCTAAAGCCATAATTTCTTCTGAACGTGAGGTCCAGGGACGTTTGCCAAAAATGCGTTCCACGTCTTCGGCGAAAATTACTTCTTTTTCAACCAACAGACGGGCCAGCTCGTTGTGACCATCTTTATGTTCGGACAATATTGCCTTTGCCCGATCATATTGTTCGTTGATCATTCTTTTCACTTCTTCGTCAATCAGTTCGGCTGTACGTTCGCTGTAAGGCTTGCTGAAAGAGTATTCATCGTTGCTGTAATAACATAAGTTGGGTAACTTTTCACTCATTCCGGCGTAAGCAATCATTCCATATGATTGTTTTGTCACACGTTCCAAATCATTCATGGCACCGGTTGAAATATGTCCGGTGAACAGCTCTTCGGCTGCACGTCCCCCTAAAGTGGCACACATTTCATCCAGCATTTGTTCTTTGGTTGTGATCTGCCGTTCTTCGGGCAAATACCATGCGGCTCCCAATGCGCGTCCACGGGGAACAATGGTTACCTTAATCAAAGGATTGGCATGTTCCAAAAACCAAGACAGCGTAGCGTGACCGGCTTCGTGTAAAGCAATAGTACGCTTTTCTTCGGCAGTCATGATTTTGGTTTTCTTTTCCAAACCACCGATAATACGGTCTACAGCATCTAGAAAATCTTGTTTCCCAACCGCATTCTTACCATGGCGGGCGGCGATCAGTGCTGCTTCATTACATACATTGGCAATATCTGCCCCACTGAATCCCGGAGTTTGACGGGCGAGCAAATCCAGATCGACACTTTCATCCAGCTTTAAGGGCTTCAAATGTACTCCAAATACTTCTTTACGTTCGTTTAAGTCGGGTAAGTCAACATGAATCTGGCGGTCAAAACGACCAGCACGCAATAATGCTTTATCCAATATATCCGCACGGTTGGTAGCGGCCAAAATGATCACACCGCTATTTGAACCAAAACCATCCATTTCTGTCAATAATTGGTTTAATGTATTTTCGCGTTCATCATTTCCACCCATGCTTGGATTTTTGCCACGGGCACGTCCTACTGCGTCAATTTCATCAATGAATATAATACAAGGAGCTTTCTCTTTCGCCTGGCGGAACAAGTCACGTACACGGGATGCACCTACTCCAACGAACATTTCCACAAAGTCGGAACCCGAAAGCGAAAAGAAAGGTACATCTGCTTCACCGGCAACAGCTTTTGCCAGCAAAGTCTTACCGGTTCCCGGAGGGCCTACCAGTAAAGCGCCTTTAGGTATCTTACCTCCCAACTCCGTGTATTTCTGAGGTTGTTTCAGAAACTCTACAATTTCTTCCACTTCTTGTTTAGCTTCCGCTTGTCCGGCTACATCTTTAAAAGTAATCCGGTTAGTCTTGTCTCCTTTTTCGTATACCTGAGCTTTGCTTTTGCCTACGTTGAACGGATTGGCGCCTCCGGCCCCTGCTCCGCCGCTCATGCGACGCATGGCAAACATCCAGATACCGATCAATAGTAAAAACGGAGCGATATTCCAAAATAATGCGCCGAAGTAGTCGCGTTTCTTTTCATAACTGATAGATCCGGTAAAGTGACCTTCTTCCTGTGCCTTTTCCATGAATTTATCCAATGACTCCATGGAACCTATTTCTACGTTCAATGCTGGGTTACGCCCTACTTTTTTATAGTCATTTTTAAATACATCTTTAACAAATTCCGGTTTAATGTACATTTCTACCGTATTGTCATCGTATGCAATTATTTTATTGGCATATCCCTTGTTTATCATATCTTTAAACTCGGTATATGTTATTTGTTTGTCAATTCCTCCTTCTTGATTGGAAAAATAGAGGATGGCAAAACTCATGGCAATGATAACATACAGCCAACTCAAATTGAAGCGTGGCATGTTTATCTTTGGTCTATTATTGGTATTTTCACTCATTTTGATTCTGTATTGGATTAGTCTAGATCAGGAATTTGGGTCAGTTTGGCATCTGCCCATAAATGTTCCAGATTATAAAAATTTCTTGTTTCCGGCAAAAAGACATGTACCAGTACATCGCTGTAGTCCATTGCAACCCATTCTGCGTTTCTCAGTCCGTCTATTCCCGTAGGCTTGTCATCTATTTCTTTATGTACATATTCCTTGACTGAGTCAACGATAGCTATAACTTGACTTGGGGAATTACCTTGACAGATTACGAAATAGCTGCAAATGGTATCATCAATGGCGGTGAGGTCCGCTATTACAATGTTTTTACCTTTCTTTTCTTGAATGCCTTCTGTTATTTTTTTTACTAAAGTCTCTGCTTCGTTCATTATAATGTTATTAACAACTGATTATTCTAATATATGTATTTACAACAATGCACAAAGATACTTGGTTTTCTCATTCTAGCGAAAAAATGTGCATTAAATATATTCGGTTTTTGTTTTTTTTAGTTAGAGAATCTTTTTATTGTTATGTTAAGCCTAGAGTGAAGATACACGGTCAAGAAGGATAAGGAAGGCTGGAAAAGAAAGCAAATGGAGAAAAAAGAATCTTGATTAGAAAAAAAAGCTTCAAAAATTTGTGGATTAAATAAAAAACCGTATCTTTGCAGCGTCAAAATCAAAACGGGCGTTTTGATAGGAAAATTGGGATATGGTGTAATGGTAACACAACAGATTCTGGTCCTGTTTTTCCAGGTTCGAATCCTGGTATCCCAACACATAAACCACTTATTAAAGACAAAGTTCTTCTAAAATTGCAATTTTAGAAGAATTTTTTTCATTTTGGGCTAGCTATCTTAAAAATAGACCAATCAAAATTGGTGTCAACTCTCTATTTTTCCGTAAGACTCATGAAAAAAGCGGGGCAGTCCGAAAACAATGCAACGCCAATCCGGGAGTAATTCGGGGTTTTGCTTTCTCTCAATTGTTCTATTTGTCTTTTTTAGTAGGCCATGAAAACACGCAGGATGAAAAAGGTGCAAAAAATCAGTAGTACGTTAGTAAAAAAAGAGTCTAACGCATTTGCATTAAACTCTTTTTATAACTGTTTTTATTCGTCTTTCATTGATTGGTCGATCACCTCTATTTTTTTTAAGATCAATTCTAGGTCTGCCTTGAGTTTTTCCACTTTACGATTCATTTCCGTAACCAAACTGCTACCTTTTTTGGAAGAACTGGTCAAGAAGCCCAAATTGTTCTCGTATGTTTGAATTTCATTCTTCATGTTTTCGTAAGCACGAACCAGTTTTTCGCGTTCACGATAAAGGTTGCCTTCCTTACTGATGCTTGATTTAAAGTTACTTAATTTTTTCTGTGATGCGGAAAGATTCAACTTGTCAAACAACTTATCAATGACACCATGATATTGCTTGTATAATTTATCTTTCTCTTTAAACGGTACATGACCGATGCTATTCCATTCTTTCATTAATTCTCGAATGGTGTTTCCGGCATCTTCTTCCGGTGTTTCCTGTGCGTCAATTGTATTTAACTTTTCAATGATCGCCTTTTTCTGAACCATGTTTTCCTGTTCAACTGAGCGTTGTGAAGAAGTCGCCTTGTTCTTTTGCTCGAAGAAATAATCACATGCGGCAATGAATCGTTTCCATACGGCATCCGAATACTTTTTAGGTACAGGACCAATTGTTTTCCATTCCTTTTGTAATTTGCTTAGAATATCAGCAGTTGCTTTCCAGTCTGTGCTTTCTTTTAGTGCTTCTGCTTTTTCACATAATGCTTTCTTCTTTTCCAGATTACCTGCCATACTTTCCTTGATGGACTTGAAGAACTCGGCTTTGCGTTTGAAAAATTCATCACAAGCGGCACGGAAACGTTCGAATATCTTCACGTTCATTTTTTGAGGTGCGTAACCAATTGTTTTCCATTTGGCTTGCAAAGCAATGATTTCCTGAGTTTTGTTTTCCCAGTCTTGGAAGGTAGTGAACGTATCGTATTCCATCGCTTCCACAATTTCACAGATTACGGTCTTTTCATCCAAGTTACGTTGCTCTTTTTCTTTTAAGGCTTCGAAATGTTGCTGGTGACGACGGTTTACGGCTGTAGAGGCGGTTTTGAACCGGGTCCAGATATCTTCGCGCAATTCTTTTGCAACAGGACCCGTATTCCGGAATTCCTGATGTAACTTTTGTAATTGATGGAAAGCGGAAATCACATCTTCTTCATCAGCCAATTTCTCTGCGGCTTCACAAAGATGAGTCTTTATTTCAAGGTTCTTTTTAAAATCATACTCACGGAATTCGTTGTTCAACTTTATCAAGTCATAGAACTTTTCTGCATAGTGCTGATAATTTTTCCAGAGTTCATTGACTTTGGCAGCCGGCACCTGTTTTATATCGTTCCATTCCTGTTGCAGTTTCTTGAATTCATTGTATGCTTTGTTGGCATCTTCGGGAGATTCGGCAAGTTCTTTCAAGCGGTCGATAATGGCGAGCTTTTTCACCAGGTTATCTTCTTTTTCTTTATCTTGTTCTGCTTGCATGGCGCTTCTTTTCTCTTTGATAGAGCTCATGATATCTTTGAAACGGCTTTCAGCATCGTCCGGTTGGGGAATAAATGCCTCAGGAGCACCTCCGCCATCAATAAATGCCTTACGGGCGGCTTCTTGCTCAGCCTTGTGCAGCTTGTAGAAGTTCTGTTTCAATAAATCCAACTCTTGTTTGTCTGCATTGCAGGCGTCTTCGTTGATTTCTTTTAAACGTTCGATGACCTCTTCTTTCGTTTGTTTAGGTACATACGTAGCGTTATTTTCTTCTGCAGTAGCGGAAGATGATACCAAAGTTTCAGATGTCTGTTCCACTGGAACTTCGGTTAAAGGGCGGATAGTTTCATTCGAGTCCATCGTATAGATTTTTAAAGTAAGCGTTTTTGTTATAACAACAATTTACAAATTAAAAGAAATAAATTAGAACTTCATACTGTTTTTCCCGATTTTTTTAGGAAAATCCTTAAAAGTGGAGAAAATAGGAGAATCAAGGGGGATAAATGCACTGCAGATTACATAGATTCATACAGATTCTCTTTTATTGTGATTCTTTGCCGGTTTCTGTGTGAATCTGTTTTTTCTCTGAATTTCAATCTATGTAATCTGTAGTGAAACGTGTCAGGATAGTAATACGGTGATGCCCATATAAAGCATCATACCTATAATGTCATTGGTGATGGATATGAACGGACCTGTAGCGATGGCCGGATCTATTTTTAGTTTTTCCAGTGTCATAGGAACCAGGGTCCCAAAGATGGAAGCGAACATGACTACTGCAAACAGGCTGAATGAAACCGAATAAGTCACGGTGGCACTTGCCCCGAAACGGATGAAATTATAGATATATACCAGCATAGAAATAATAGTAGCATTGATTACGGCCACTACAGATTCCTTTACTATTTGTTTCCAGGTGTTTTGGGCATCCAGCGAGCTGTTTGCCAGTCCTTGTACGATAAGTGCCGAGGACTGTGTTCCTACGTTACCGCCTGTTCCGCCGATAAGGGGGATATAGAGGGCCATTTCGGGATGTGCGGCAAAAGTACTGTCAAAGTTGCCCAGAATCATGGAGTTGCCTATTCCGCCTATCATGCCGATGAGCAGCCAGGGCAGACGGGCTGTAGTCTGGCGGAATACATTATCGTCTGTTTCCACGTCTTGTGACAAACCTGATGCCAGCTGGTAGTCGCGTTCAGCCTGTTCACGTACTTCGTCCATCACATCGTCTACCGTAATCCGTCCTACCAGGCGTCCGATACTGTCCACTACCGGAACGGCGACCAGGTCATATTTTTCAATGGTTTGTACCACTTCGTCTATAGGGGTATCTACATGGACGGATATCGGTTCTTTCCTCATCACGTGCTTCACTTTGGATACGGAAGGGCTGGTGATCATTTTCTTCAACGGGAACACACCGCGCAGCCGCTGGTCATCGTCTACTACATATACATAATAGATTTCGTCCATATCTTCCGCCTGGATGCGCATTTCCTTCAGACATTCGGGCATACTCCAGTTTTCGTTTACGATTACCATTTCGGTACCCATCAATCCACCGGCAGTGTCTTCGTCATATTTCAACAAATCGACAATGTCTCCGGCTTGTTCTATGTCTTCAATGTGTGAGAGGACTTCTTCTTGTTTGTCCTCGTCCATTTCACGGATAATGTCCACGGCATCATCCGAATCCATGTAGTCAACGAACCGTTTGGCGATTGTTTCAGAGGGAAGGATTTCCAGGAATTCCTTACGGGCGTCTTCGTCCATTTCGATAAGGACGTCGGCGGCAGTCTCATTGTCCAGTAACAGGTATATGAACCGTGCTTCTTCCGCATCCAGTTCATTGCACAGCTCTGCTATGTCGGCAGGATGTAGACCGGCAAGCAAGTCCTTAAGTTGCTCTGAGTCTTTTTGCTCGATCAGCTGCTCTACTTTTTCTAATTCCTCTTTATTCATCCTACTCTTCCGTTAATATAATAAATAGGTGTTATTCTTTCTTGTTTGTTCCTTTCCGGGCGATATCGTTACTGTAAACTATATCCGTTTTATTTTTCAGTGCCGCTTCCACTCTGTTAGTCAGTTCGATAAACTCTGATACAGACAACTGTTCCGGGCGTTTGTTGAAAATCAGGTCTGCGCTCAATGGATTCTCTTTGTCTAAAATGGAAGAAATAGAATTTCTCAAAGTTTTACGCCGTTGGTTGAATGTTGTTTTTACAATGAGCTTGAACAATTTTTCATTGCATCCCAGTTCCGTCGTTTCATTGCGTGTCATACGGATGACCGCACTTTTCACCTTGGGAGGCGGATTGAATACATGTTCGTGTACGGTGAACAGGTATTCTACTTTGTACCAGGCTTGTATCAGGATACTGAGAATGCCGTATGTCTTGCTTCCGGGACCGGCGGCAATGCGTTCGGCCACTTCTTTTTGGATCATTCCGGTACAACAGGGTATCAGGTCTTTGTAATCCAGCATTTTAAAGAATATCTGGCTGGATATATTATAAGGGTAGTTGCCGGTCAGAACAAAAGGTTTCCCGTCAAATAATTTTTCGAGGTTCAGTTTCAAAAAGTCGTCTTCAATGATATTATCTTCCAAGGCAGGAAAGTTCTCACGGAGATAGGTTACAGATTCATAGTCCAGTTCCACCACTTTTACCGCACGGTTTTTCTGCATAATAAACTGGGTTAGTACCCCCATCCCCGGTCCTACTTCCAAAATTGGCAAGTCAGGGCACACATCTACTGTATCGGCTATATCTTTTGCAATACTGAGATCTTTCAAGAAGTGTTGTCCTAGAAATTTTTTTGGCTTTACTAATCCCATTCCGTTATTTTTCTATCGTTTATAAATAGGTTTATTTCGCTAAGATAGTATCTTTGCATCGTGCAAAGGTAAACATTCTAAATTAATATACACAGATTTTGGAACGAACTCGATTAAAAAAGATTATAAATAAAGGTTTGCAGATTGCATTTCCGTTATTTTTGGGGGCTGCGATACTGATATGGATGTATCACGGATTCAATTTTTCCCGGGTATGGGAGGTCTTGGATGGAGGAATGAATTATTGGTGGATGTTAGTGTCATTAGTGTTTGGCGTGTTTAGTCATATTTTTCGTGGCTGGCGGTGGAAGCTTACGCTGGCTCCGTTGGGCGAGTATCCCAAAACATCCGATTGTGTGTATGCCATCTTTGTGTCTTATGCCGCCAACTTGGTTGTTCCCCGTGTAGGTGAGATTTCCCGTTGCGGGGTGTTGGCTAAATATGATGGTACATCTTTTTCCAAATCGCTGGGTACGGTGGTTGCGGAACGGTTGATTGATACGCTGTGTGTGTCGTTGATTACAGGGGTAACTCTTATAATGCAGGCAAGAGTGTTCGATACTTTTTTTAAAGAAACCGGCACGGATACCACGGTTTTGGCACAGGTCTTTACTTCGGGGCATTTCTATATTACTATCATCTGTGTGTTGGCTGTATTGGTACTGGCCTTTTTTCTGATCAGGAATGTGACGGTCTTTGCCAAAGTGAAAGGCATTCTCCATAATGTGTGGGTGGGTGTGCTGTCTTTGCGTCATGTAAAGCGGATGCCTCTGTTCATTCTTTATACCGTTGGCATTTGGACTTGCTATTTCCTGCAATTCTATGTTTCCTTCTTTTGTTTCGATTTTTCTGATGATTTAGGTGTGATGGCAGGATTGGTGATGTTTGCCGTAGGTAGCATTGCGGTAGTGGTTCCGACTCCTAATGGGGCGGGTCCGTGGCATTTTGCTGTCATAACGATGATGATGCTCTATGGAGTAGGAAAAGAAGATGCGGGAATTTTTGCCTTATTAGTGCATGGAATACAAACTTTTTTATTAATTTTGTTGGGTATATATGGATTAGCGGCTTTGCCGTTCACAAATAAAACTAAGAAGTTATGAGTACAATTCTCTCTCTCGCTCCGCAGAATGTGTGGAAGCATTTCTATTCATTGACTCAGGTTCCCCGTCCTTCGGGCTACTTGAAGAAGGTTCAAGAGTTCTTGCTGAACTTTGGAAAAAGTGTAGGCGTAGAGTCATTCCAGGATGAAGCCGGTAATATCATTTATCGCAAGCCTGCCACTCCGGGGATGGAAAACCGCAAGAAGGTGATTCTTCAGGCACACATGGACATGGTTCCTCAGAAGAATAACGATACAGTGCATGATTTTGAAAATGATCCTATCGAAACTTACATTGACGGAGATTGGGTGAAAGCTAAAGGCACGACTTTGGGAGCTGATGATGGTATGGGTGTTGCCGCTATCATGGCTATCATGGAAGATAAAACGCTGAAACATGGTCCGTTGGAGGCACTGATTACTGCCGACGAGGAAACAGGTATGTTTGGTGCGTTCGGCTTAAAGCCGGGAACGGTAGACGGTGATATTCTGTTGAATCTGGATTCGGAAGAAGAAGGAGAATTGTATATCGGTTGTGCAGGCGGAGAAGACCTGACAGCTGTGTTGGAATATAAAGAAGTGGAAACAGATCCGGCTGACATCGCTTTGAAAGTTACCTTGAAAGGGCTGCGCGGTGGTCATTCCGGATTGGAAATCAATGAAGGACGTGCCAATGCTAACAAGCTGATGGCTCGTTTCATGAATCAGGTGATAACTTACGATGAGGCTTGCCTGGTTTCCTGGCAAGGTGGCAATATGCGTAACGCGATTCCTCGTGAATGTGAAGTCGTTATTACAGTGCCGGCTGATGAAGAAGCGGACGTACTGGACTATGTGAAGGAGTGCGAAGAATTGTGGAATGAAGAGTATCATGTACACGAAACTCCGATCAGCTTCAAGGCAGAACGTGTGGAATTGCCGAAGATGATGGTTCCCGATGAAATCAAAGATAATCTGGTGGATGCCATTTATGCTTGTCAAAATGGGGTAATGCGTATGATTCCTACTATCCCCGATACTGTAGAAACCTCTTCTAATCTGGCTATTGTTTCTATAGGCGGTGGTAAGGCGGAGATTAAGATATTGGCCCGTAGCTCGCGTGACTCGATGAAGGATTATCTGAATACTGCATTGGAAAGCTGTTTCTCTATGGCAGGCATGGAAGTGACCCGTTCAGGTGGTTATTCAGGCTGGGAGCCCAATGTGGATTCTCCTATTCTGAAAGCGATGAAGGAGTCTTATCAGGCACAATTCGGTAAAGAACCTGCTGTGAAAGTGATTCATGCCGGTTTGGAATGCGGTATCATCGGTGCGGTAGTTCCCGGCTTGGATATGATTTCTTTCGGCCCTACCTTGCGTTCTCCTCACTCACCGGATGAACGCTGCTTTATTCCTTCTGTAGGTAAGTTCTATGATTTCGTAGTAGCTACGTTGGAAAATACGCCGGTAAAAGAATAGTCTTTAAGATCTTATAAAGATTTCGGGCGCGGACGATAGGGATTTCGTCCGCGCCTTTCTATTAATTAATATTCCACTTTGTCACTTTTCTCTGTCCATTGTTGGAATGCCTTTATTGCCTCTTCCGCCAAAAGAATTTCGGAGGGCAGCTTGCGTGCCGAAGGTTTCAGGCTTAACTCATCATAGATAAAAGAGTCATCAAAACCTATATTCTTGGCATCCGTCTTGTTGTTTGCATAATACATTTTATCCAGTCGTGCCCAGTAAATGGCTCCCAGGCACATAGGACACGGCTCACACGAAGTATAAATTTCACACCCACTCAGGTTGAATGTTCCCAGTTTGGTTGCCGCCGCACGGATGGCGCTGACTTCCGCATGGGCGGTAGGGTCGCATTGAGAAGTGACGCGATTGACTCCGGTCGCAATGATTTCACCATCTTTGGCAATTACAGCTCCAAAGGGTCCGCCGCCGTTTGCCACGTTCTCTATAGAAAGCTCAATGGCTTTCCGCATTAATTCTTCTTTCTTCATAGTGGTTCTATTTCTTTTTGTACAGAGCAAATATACAATATTTCCGGCTATATACTGCGGGAGTGGGCTTATTTTATTCGGAAGTTGCCGCTTCATGTGTACACTTGTCGGTTTCTGCTACCATTGAGGTGATTATCAGTGCCTCCGGGGACATTGCCCTGTTTTTTGTTTCAGAAGCTTCAGCCTCTCCGCAAAAGCCCGTCAATAGGGCGAAGCGGCTGAAGGATTGCCTTTGGAAATTTCTTCAGCCCGATTATGGAAGCTTCAGTTTTTGGCTGTTCGGGATGTGTCTGTGTGTAAGTTCATTTTTTTTAGTGCTTTTATGCCTGTTGGAAATGATGTTACTATTAGGAAGAGTTTGCTTTGTGCCGTAATGGCTTTATTGCTTCACCTTAGTGAAGCAGCCATTTCACACAGGTGACAACGGATCTTCACCAGAGTGGGATGGCGTGTTTACCTAGGTGATGGACGGAAAATACAAACTTATCCTGATGAAAGAGAATATGTTTCCGGTTGTGTCAGTTTGCTTATTTAGGGGTGCGATACGGTGACAAGTGCCTGGATATAGGACTTTTGAAGCATTGGGGAACCAGTCTGTGCGGAGTATGCATACTCCCAAAGGGTGCGGCTGAAGGATTTTTCTTCGGGCTGAAGCATTTTCTGGTGTAATTCTTCAGCCGGAATGCCCACTGGCAAAGGGTTTGCGGAGAGGCTGAAGCTTTTGAAGGAATTTTCCTTTCCTTTTTTCTTGTATCACAAATTTGCTGAATACTCCTGGTTTTCCGTAATGCGTCGGCCCGGGCTAATACTTTGCACCCTTTCGGGTATATTATACGAAAGAAACCAATAAATTATACCCATTAGGGTGTAATTATCGCTGGTTTTGCTATATTTGTACCCTAAAGGGTGTAATTATGAGTGATTCATTGTCATTGTTTGTAAAAGAAATGCGTAAGCGGTTCGGACTTACGCAAGTAGATTTGGCAGCTAAGGCGGGAGTGGGACTTCGCTTTGTGCGCGAGTTGGAGCAAGGAAAGCAGACTTTGCGGATAGACAAGGTAAACCAGGTGCTTGCCCTCTTCGGACATGAAGTAGGGGCTGTGCCCTTAGGAAAGGAGCATAGCGCATGAGAAGGGGAAAAATATACTTGAATGATATCTATGCAGGGTTGTTGACGGAAGATGAGAATGGTTTCACCTTTGCCTATGATGCCGGATTCTTGCGTTCCGGCAAGGCGGAAGCCGTCAGTCTGACACTGCCACTGACGGACAAACCCTATCACGACACCGTCTTGTTCCCGTTCTTTGACGGCCTGATACCCGAAGGATGGTTGCTGAACATTGCCGAAAACAGTTGGAAGATAAACCGGCGCGACCGTATGTCGCTGTTGCTGGCCTGTTGCAAGGATTGCATCGGGGCAGTAAGTGTAGTAGAGGATGAACCTGATAAACCGGAAACATGATGGAAAGGTGTTTGTATTGTTATAAGGAACTGAAGGAAGGACAGGTGGACTATCATCCGGCTTGTGCCCGGAAACTTTTCGGTACTCGTCAGGCGCCTCAGTTGCCTTACGTACGGAGTGAAATAGGTGAACTGGCCAAACAGGTAGTGAGGGCACAGATTACGCTGACAGGTGTGCAGGCCAAATTGTCGCTCGATGTGAATCCCGGCGGAAAGAACGAGCCGGACCGTTTTACTATTGTGGGCTTGTGGGGAAAGTTTATTTTAAAGCCCCAGACTGATTTTTACCGGGCATTACCTGAGCTGGAGGATTTGACCATGCACATGGCGGAAGCAGCCAAAATAGCGGTGGTTCCCCACGGGTTGGTGCGTTTTGCCGATGGCGAATTGGGATACATCACCCGGCGCATAGACCGTCGCCCGGATGGTGGAAAGATTGCCATGGAGGACATGTGCCAGTTGACGGAACGTCTCACCGAATACAAATATAAGGGCTCGTATGAGCAGATAGCCAAGACTATCAAGAAGTATTCTGCAGTGCCGCAGCTTGATCTGGTGAATTTCTGGGAAGTGGTGGTGTTCTCGTGGATTGTGGGAAACTCGGATATGCACTTGAAGAACTTTTCATTGTATGACACGGGGATGGGCTATAGTCTGACGCCTGCATACGATTTGCTGTCCACGGTTATTGTCATGCCCGAGGATACGGAGGAACTGGCATTGACTCTTAATGGGAAAAAAAGGAAAATATGGAGAAGCGATTTCGAGAAGTCGATAATCGCATCGGGGGTCAGTGGCAAGGTAATAGAGAACATCGCCCGGAAATTCCGACGTTCCATCATTAAATGGATGGAACTGATAGATGTTTCCTTCCTGCCCGAAGACATGAAGAAACCCTATAAAAGACTGGTGCTGCAACGTCTGCTTTGGCTGCGCTGAAAGATCTTTCCTTTTCTGTTTTAGTTATTTTAATTAAAACGTATGCAGTCTTTAAACATCTATTTCGTTTCTTTGTTACAGAAGACTTAGTATGAACTAAAAGATTGTAGATATGAAAATTCGTTATTTATCTTTGATAGTGTTACTGGTAATGAGCGTATTTGCTCCTATACAGGCACAAACCTATGACAATTTGTGGAAAGAACTGGAGGTGTTGGAACGAAAGGATCTGCCCCAATCGGTCATTTCCAAAGCAATGAAAATCTACGATAAAGCAAAAGCGGAACAGAATGTACCGCAAATGATGAAAGCCTATCTCACTGCCATGCAGTACCGTTCCCTTTTAACTCCCGATAGCTTGAAGGTAGATATGAATGGTTTGGAACAATGGGCTTCCCAAACCGGCAGTGTGGAAGACAAAGCTATATTGTATTCCATTCTGGGTGAAATGGCCATGTCTGCCGACGTAAAAAAGGGATTGGGCTATTTGCAGGCCTCTCTCAAGGATAAAGACCGGTTATTGCTTGTCCCGGTCGAGAAATTGAGATCTATGGTGAGAGTGGGAGAGGCTAGTAAACGGTATTTTCGTGATAATCTGTACAACTTGTTGGCACGTCGTGCCATACAAATCATGCAGCAGTACAGGTGGCAGGCGGCTGCTAAAGCAAATCAGACAAACAGTCTGCCTGCGGATATGACGGATATGGATAAGTTTGTTACTTATCAGTTTGTTCCTGTCTCTGATTGTGACTTGACAGCAGCTGTCATGCAGGCTTATCAGTCCTTGCTGAAAGCATATGATACGGAAACGGAGCGCGAGGGTTGGTTGCTGACCGCTGTGGATGCATTGAATTACCTGTACCGCAATTTTTCCGGAAACTTCTCGAATGACGTATGCCAACAGGAACTCCGGAAGTGGATTCATACTTATCCGGCTGTGAAAACAGTCCCTGAAGCTTATCTGGCTTTGGCACAATTCCTACAGTATCAAAATAATCAGGTAGAGCGCTTGCGGATAGTTCGTGAAGGAATAGCCGGATACCCCCGTTACGAAGGTATCAACCAACTGAAGAATATAGAAAAGGAAATTCTGAATGCAAGCCTTTCACTGGAAATAGCTACGGCTTATCCTGGTGAACAGCAGTCGGTGAAAGTAAATTATAAAAACCTTATCGGCATCACTTTGCAGTTATATAAGGTGAATTTACCCGTTACCTCTGCCGTATTGCAGAACAGAACCACCCATTTTGAAAGTAAATATGCCTGTTTGCAACGCGAGGAGCATTTTTCTTTGAAACCTACTACAGATTATTTGAATATCGATACCACCCTGACCATACAGGCTCCTCAAGCGGGAATTTATTTCTTAAAGGCAGTGCCCGATGGGAAGAAGGGCGTTTCGGACGGAACATTAATGAATGTCACCGCTTTAAAGACCATTTATCGTCCTCTGCCGGATGGTACGTTGGAACTGGTGGTGGTAAATGCAGTGAGCGGACAGCCTGTTTCTGAGGCGGAAGTAACCATTTATACGGAGAAGGGAGGAGGCTATTCTCCTCAACAGACCTATCAGGCGGATAAACAGGGTACTTTGAAACTGGATTTCCTGAATAGTAACAAATACTGGTATAATGCACATACGGCGGCTGATAATGCGATGCCCATCTTGAATCTTTGGAAAAACGATTATTACTATAAAGAGAGCAAGAAAAAAGAAGTTTTGCAATTATTTACCGACCGATCCATTTACCGTCCCGGTCAAACCGTATATGTATCCGGCTTGGCTTATGAAATGGAAAAGGATTCTACGCGTGTGCTTGCGGATAAAAAATATACGGTATCCCTATATGATGCGAATAATAATGAAACAGGAAAAGTAGAAGTATGGACGAATGGTTTTGGTTCGTTCAGCGGACAATTTGTTTTGCCCTCTCCTTGCCTGACCGGTTATTTTAGCTTGCGTGCGGCCGATACTTCTGTCAGTTTTAAGGTAGAAGAATATAAATGTCCCACCTTTGATGTCACGTTTGAACCCGTGAAAGTGGAGTATCAAGTGGGTGACTCTATAGAAGTGGCGGGTATGGCAAAGACTTTTGCCGGTGCGCCTGTGCAGAATGCCAGGGTACACTATAATATATCCCGTTCCTATGCTTGGTTCTGGCGGTTTATGGGCAGAGGTTCAGCCCGTTGGGAGGGAGAGGCAATGACCGATGCGGATGGTAAGTTCACCGTTCCGGTGCATTTTGAAATAGACTCGGACAGGAGAGAATCTCCGTTGTGGTATTATACGTACAACATACAGGCGGATGTGACGGATGGTGCAGGTGAGACACAGCAAGCTAATTTGTCATTGCCTTTAGGAAGCACTTCAATGGTGCTGAATATGGATAATCTGCCCGATAATTGGGTTAAAGAAAAGAAGTTGGAAATAAAACTGACAGCCATGAATCTTTCGGGTGAGCCGGTAGATACTCCGGTTACTTATCAGGTAGTCGAGATGGAGAAGCAGAAAGACGGTCAGGAAAAAGAAGGCAGAAAGGTATTGACCGGTACGGTGGAAGCTAACAAAAGTTTTATTCCTGAGGCTATTTATGCCCTGCCTTCCGGTAATTATCGTTTGAAGCTTTCGGCTAAGGATACACAAGGCAGAGAGTGTACGGCATCTAAGAATTTCCTTTTGTTCTCATTGAACGACAAGCGTCCGCCTTTCGTGATAACGGATTGGTTCTATCAGGATGGTCTGGAATTTGATGCAGCATCTCCAGCTACTATATATATAGGTAGCAGCGAAAAGAATGTCTATCTGCTTTATGATGTGTTTGCAGGCAATAAGCGCTTGGAAAGCAAACGTATACAGCTTTCGGACTCGGTGATCAGTTTCCGCTTCCCTTATAAGAAGGAATATGGTGACGGCATTCTGGTAAGTATGGCATTTGTGAAAGACGGCAGACTTTACAGTCATAATGCACGGATTATGAAACCGGCCCCTGAGAAGAAGTTGCAGCTGAAATGGACTACGTTCCGTGACAAACTCCGTCCGGGACAGCAAGAGGAATGGAAACTGACGGTACTTTATCCGGATGGACGTCCGGCTGAGGCTGAAATGCTGGCTACCATGTATGATGCTTCTCTGGATAAAATCTATAGTGCACATAAGCTGGACTTTGGAGTGGACTTTCATTATGTGGTTCCTTTGACTTATTGGAATACATCCTATATGCGGAATGCTTATTTGTATGTTGATTTCCCGTTGAAGAGGTTCCGTGCGGTTCCTTTGGAATATAGTGAATTGATCATTCCATCTACAGGAAGAATGGAGGCTGTGGTGGTAGGTTACGGAGGCAGTCCTCGTGCCACTCTTACAGGAGCTTTGAAGATTAGAGGCAGGAGTGCCGCAAATGCTGTGATGAACCAGGAGGCTGTTACTGATATGGTGCTCCAGGAAGAAATGGTAGAGACGTCTGCACAGGAAAAGGCAGAAATGGGCAGTTCTGAAGAACTGGCAGAAACAGGTGATATACAGATACGTGAAAACTTTGCGGAAACGGCATTCTTTTATCCACAGCTCCGCACCAATGAAACAGGTGAAGTCAGTATTTCCTTTGTATTGCCCGAGAGCCTTACCCGATGGAAGTTTATGGGCTTGGCACATACCCAGAATGTGGATTATGGAAAAATAGAAGCTACCGCTACTGCCAGCAAGGAATTTATGCTTCAACCTAATATGCCCCGTTTTGTCCGCGTGGGAGATAAAGCGAATATTGCCGCTTCACTGATGAATCTGTCGGACAAGGGGGTGAAAGGGACTGTCCGCATGGAATTGTTTAATCCGGAAACAGAAAAGGTATTCTATTCACAAAAACAGAAGTTCGATATGAAGGGAGGAGAAACCGGGCATGTGAACTTTGCTTTTGAAGTGAGTGACAAATATGCGGTAATGGCATGCCGGATGGTAGCGGATGGAGATACCTTCAGTGATGGAGAACAGCGTTACATTCCCGTTCTGACAGACAAACAGTGGGTGACGGAAACCGTTCCTCTGAACGTGAATGGGGAAGGTGTGCATACTTTCTCTTTGGAAAATCTGTTTAACAAGCATAGCAAAACGGCTTCCGAACAACGGTTGACCGTAGAATTTACTGCCCATCCGGCTTGGTATGCCGTGCAGGCTTTGCCTGTAGTGGCTAATCCTCAGAATGAAGATGCTCTTTCCTGGGCTACCGCTTATTATGCCCATTCATTGGCTGCATGTATAGTCAAAGAAAATCCCCGTATCAAGCAAGTCTTTGATAGCTGGAAGGCTCAAGGTGGTACAAAGGAGACTTTTATGAGCAATCTGCAAAAGAATCAGGAACTGAAAAATATCCTGCTGGCTGAAACTCCCTGGCTGACAGAAGCTACCAATGAAGCCGAACAAAAACAGCGTATCGCCACTTTGTTTGACCTGAATACAATGAACAGCGGACTGGCAGTTTCTGTAGAGAAACTGAGAGAATTGCAAAATGGAGATGGCGCATGGAGTTGGTATAAAGGTATGCAAGGCAGCCGCTATGTAACCACTCAGGTAATGGAAATGCTTGTCCGGCTGAATGCATTGACTCCTCAGGATGCTGACAGCCGGATGCAGCCTATGATTCAAAAAGGGTTCGAGTATTTAGGCAAGCAGGCTGCCGAAGAGTATAAGTCTATGAAAGAAGCTGAAAAGAAAGGGGCTGTCGGTATCCGTCCGTCAGAACAGGTTCTCAGGTATTTGTATATCTGCGCTTTGGATGGCAAGGCTCCGGTTGATGAAAAGGTGAACCGGTATTTCATAGACAAGTTGTCCGGTGAGGGAAAAGAACTGACGATTTATGGAAAGGCGTTGGGAGCTATCATCTTGCAGCAAGCCGGTAAGGTGGCAGAGGCCAAGTTGTTTATGCAGTCATTGATGGAGTATTCTGTTGTGACGGATGAAATGGGGCGTTACTTTGATACTCCTAAAGCCCGATATTCATGGTTCAGTTATAAAATTCCGACTGAAGTGGCTGCTATGGAAGCTATACAGCGTATAACAAAAGATACGAAAGCTATTGATGAAATGAAACGCTGGCTGTTGAAGCAGAAACAGACACAGACTTGGGAAACGCCGATAGCTACGGCTGATGCGGTGTATGTATTGATGGCTACAGGAACTTCGGATTTATTGGCAAATACAGGAGGAGTAGAGATTACTTTAGGTAAAGAAGTGATCCGGACTCCGGCAGATGATGCCATCGGTTATATCAAGAAGACGATGTCCGGTGATGTGATGAATATCAAGAAAATAAGGGTGGATAAAGAAGGAGCCGGAATGGGTTGGGGAGCCGTTTATGCCCAATATCTGGAAAGTATGGATCAAATTAGCGGGCAGGGAAACGGATTGTCTGTCAGCCGTCAATTATATAAAGGGGATGAGGCTTTGAATGAATCAGCTCCATTGAAAGTTGGCGATAAGATTACCGTTCGCCTGACTGTGAAGGCTGACCGTGATATGGATTTTGTTCAGATCAAGGATGACCGTGCAGCTTGTATGGAACCGTTACAGGCAGTTTCGGGATTTCGTTGGAGCAACGGGCTGGGATATTATCAGGCTACCAAAGATGCTTCGACCCAGTTCTTTATCGATCAGATGAGAAAAGGAACTTATGTGATAGAGTATCAGGTGTATGTGAACCGGACAGGAGAATATCAGGCTGGAATTGCAACTGTTCAGTCTGCTTATGCTCCGGAATTCGGAGGGCATACGGGAGGATATCGGGTGATGGTGGAATAGAGAAACAGGATGTCTGGAATTAGTTGTGTGATTTCATAAAAAGTAAGTTAGCTTGCTAACTTACTTTTTTTCTTATGCTTCTGCCGTCCACCCATTCTAATCTTATTTCAAAACCATCTTCAGCCGTGCCATAAAAATAGCGGCCTGAAACGGATGGATATTCAATTATAAATGTATAACCATCTGAATAATATAGATATAACCAACCGTTTTGAATTTCCCAGTCAAACTTATATACCCTATAAAGTTCATCATCATAGTAACAGCGTTCTTCCGTACCTACACCATGATCCGGGAAAGCACCTGAGGTGAATGTAATATAACTGTAAAGCCGTTCTCCGTATGGGTCCTCAAATCCCATTTCGCCCCACCAAGTCTTACCGTATAATCCTGAAATATCAAATCCTCTTTCTTCATCGCTTTCACATGAAGAAAAACTTATCATTGTAATCAATGCAATGGCAATGAACCAGTAATGTTTTACTATTTTCATAATTTATCTGATTTTTAATGCGGGACAAAGATAAAGGTTATTCATAAGATAAAATAAATTATAGGCTGAAAAAATGGGTAAAGGATGTTTTTTGTCTATCTTTGCTATCTAAAAAGCATAAAATAATTGTATGAAACATATTATACTGATAGTAAGTTTGTTAATGGGAGTGACTTTGGGAGTACAGGCACAACCCAAAGCATTATTTGATAAGACAACGCATGAATTTGGAACTATTTTATGGAAAAATCCGGTGACGGCTACCTTTAAAATCACTAATAAAGGAGATAAACCTTTAGTGATATCTAATGTGACAACTTCTTGTGGCTGCACGGTTGCTGATTGGACCAAAGAACCGATTGCCCCGGGAAAGACCGGGAGTGTCAGTTCTACTTTTGACGCCAAAGCCATCGGACGTTTTCAGAAGAGCGTAGGCATTTATTGCAATGCCTCCAATAAACCTATCTATCTGGCTATTCGGGGAGAAGTGACTGCCGATCCTAAAAACTATACTTTCACTCATCCTTTTCAGATTGGAGCTATCCGTTTGAATAAGGAGGAAATAGAATTTGAAGATGCTAATAAAGGGGATAAACCAACTATGGAACTGTTGGTTGCCAATACGTCAGATAGGTTATACACCCCTGTGTTGATGCATTTGCCTCCTTACCTCAGTGCTGTTGCCATTCCGGAAAAACTGGGAAGAGGACGTACAGGTAAAATCAAGATAACTCTTGATACGGAAAAGTTACCTAAACTGGGTTTGACAACGGCGTCTGTTTATCTTTCCCGTTTCCTGGGAGATAAGGTGGGAGAAGAAAATGAAATTCCGGTTTCTGCCGTATTGTTGCCGGATTTCTCACATATCAGTCAGCAGGAACGCTTGAATCCGCCTGCCATTCATCTTTCTGCCGAAGAGTTGCAGATGGGAGAACTGGAAAGTGATGAAAAGAAAGCACATACGATTATTATTAAAAATGTAGGAAAATCTAATCTGGAAATTCGTGATTTGCAGGTGTTCAATTCTGCTTTGGGGGTCCAGTTGAAGAAACGTGTCTTGAAACCGGGTGCGTCTACCAAGTTGAAGATTACTGCTTTCGGTCAAAATTTGAAGAAAGTAAAGGGTACTCCACGTGTCCTGATGATAACCAATGATCCTAACAATCCGAAGATAATTATTAAAGTAAAAGTAACCTCAAAAAAATAGCTATGGAACATCCTGAAAATAGTGAAGAATATAAGGGATTGACAGTGAACAAAGGTATTGAGCAACCATCTATTGTGAATCCTTATTTGAAACTACGTAAAAAACCTCGTCGTCGTGAGTTTTCCGTAGGTGAATATGTAGAAGGCATCGTAAAAGGTGATGTGACCGTATTGAGTCAGGCGGTTACTTTAGTGGAGAGTGTAAAACCGGAACATCAGGCTATTGCCCAGGAAGTGATAGAGAAGTGTCTGCCTTATTCCGGAAATTCTATGCGAATCGGTATCAGTGGTGTGCCCGGTGCCGGCAAGAGTACATCTATTGATGTATTTGGATTGCATGTGCTTGAGAAGGGAGGAAAATTAGCTGTTTTAGCTATTGATCCCAGTAGTGAGCGTTCTAAAGGCAGTATTTTGGGAGATAAGACCCGCATGGAGAAACTATCTGTCCATCCGAAGTCTTTTATACGGCCTAGTCCGTCAGCAGGTTCGTTGGGAGGAGTAGCTCGTAAGACTCGTGAAACGATCATACTTTGTGAGGCGGCGGGCTTTGATAAGATTTTTGTTGAAACGGTTGGAGTAGGGCAGAGCGAAACAGCAGTGCATTCTATGGTGGATTTCTTTTTGCTGATCCAACTGGCCGGTACTGGTGATGAATTGCAGGGGATTAAGAGAGGTATCATGGAAATGGCGGATGGAATCGTTATCAATAAAGCTGACGGCAGCAATATTGAGAAAGCAAAACTGGCTGCCAGTCATTTCCGTAATGCTTTACATTTGTTTCCTGCTCCTGATTCGGGCTGGAGTCCTAAAGTAATGACGTATTCCGGCTTTTATGGTATTGGAATTAAAGAAATCTGGGATATGATCTATGAATACTTCGCTTTTGTGAAAGCGAATGGGTATTTTGAATATCGCAGAAATGAACAGGCTAAGTATTGGATGTATGAGTCTATCAACGAGCATCTGCGTGATAGTTTCTATAATAATGAAAAGATAATTTCTATGTTGGCTGCAAAAGAGGAAGAGGTGCTGAATGGCAAACTGACTTCGTTTGTTGCTGCCAAAAAGTTATTGGATGCTTATTTCTCAACCTTGAAATAAGGTTTTCCTACTACTACAGGTAACATAAAAAACGCAGATTTAATGAATAATTATAATCTGCGTTTTTTGTGTACCTGTGGTGGATAAAAATTAGATAGAAAGTTCATGAAGTACGTTCACCAATTCTCTGTCTATAGGCTTGTCGTTCTTTATAGCTTTAGCGAAAGGTACATAAACAATCTTATCATCATCAATACCAATCATTACATTACGTTGTCCTTCCAATAGTGCTTGGATGCTAGCCACTCCCATACGGCTGGCAATAATTCGGTCATGCGCTGTGGGGCGTCCGCCACGTTGCAAATGTCCTAATATCGTTACACGCACATCGTATTGCGGATATTCGTTCTTCACACGTTCGGCATAGTGCATTGCACCCCCGGTCAGTTCGCTTTCGGCTACTAATACGATACTACTGCTCTTGGATTTGCGGAAACCATGTTCGATGAATTCTTCCAATTGGTCAACTTCTGTGCTGAATTCCGGAATAATAGCTGCTTCTGCACCTGCGGCAATAGCACCGTTCAATGCCAAGAAGCCTGCATCACGTCCCATTACTTCAACAAAAAATAAACGTTCGTGAGAAGTTGCCGTATCACGGATTTTATCTACTGCATCTAAAATTGTGTTCAAAGCTGTATCATAGCCGATGGTGGTGTCGGTTCCATACAGGTCGTTGTCAATCGTTCCGGGCAGACCGATACAAGGAACATCAAATTCTTGTGCGAAAATACGTGCACCAGTCAAAGAACCATCACCACCTATAATGACTAAAGCGTCGATTTCATGCTTCTTCATGTTTTCGTAAGCTTGTGCCCGTCCTTCGGGTGTCGTGAATTCTTTGCAACGGGCGGTCTTCAGAATGGTACCTCCCATTTGTATGATGTTACTAACATTTTGGCTTTTGAATTCCTGAATTTCATCTGTTACCAATCCTTTGTATCCTCTATAAATGCCATATACTTTCAAGCCGTTATAGATGGCAGAACGTGTGACTGCACGAATGGCAGCGTTCATTCCCGGAGCATCTCCTCCAGAGGTTAAAATACCAATGCTTTTAATCGTTCCCATAAATACCCATTTTAATATTTTTATGTCGCAAAGTTAACAAATTATCAGTTGGACAACGATAATTTTCTATTTTTTATTGGTCTATTTTTCGTTTAAGATTGCTTTTTTACATTCTTCCATCAACCATTTGGGGGTGGAAGTTGCTCCACAAATGCCGATGGAACGGACGTTCTCGAGCAAGTTCCGGTCTATTTCTTCCGGCTGGTCAATGAGGTATGAATTCGGATTAATCTTTTTGCATTCTTGATATAAGATCTTTCCGTTTGAACTTTTTCGTCCGCAGACAAAAAAGATCAGATCATGCGCTGCTGCAAATTTGCGGATGTTAGGCATCCGGTTGGCCACTTGCCGGCAGATTGTGTCGTAAAATTCAAAAGTGGCATCGGGTGAAATGTGTTCCTTGATATATTCTATGATTTGCCAGAATTCTTCCAGAGATTTGGTTGTCTGGGAGTACAAGCGTATGTCTTTAGTGAAGTCTAAATGAGCAGCTTCAGCAGGTGTTTCTATGACAATTGCTTTTCCATGAGTTTGGCCTACCAGCCCCAGTACTTCGGCATGACCGTTTTTGCCATAAATCACGATTTGTGTGTCTTGACTTGCCGGAACATTATCATACTCCTGTTTGATGCGCTTTTGAAGACGTAATACTACTGGACAGGTGGCGTCAATGATCTCGATGTTGTTGGTACGAGCTATAGCGTATGTTTCAGGAGGTTCTCCATGTGCACGTAACAGTACTTTGGCATCGTGTAATTGGGCAAACTCTTCGTGGTTGATTGTGATAAGCCCCATTTTTTTTAGTCGTTCACATTCCTGTCCGTTGTGTACAATGTCTCCCAGGCAATAAAGAGTGTTTCCTTTTGCCAGTTCTTCTTCTGCTTTACGGATGGCCGTAGTGACTCCAAAGCAGAACCCAGATCCTTCGTCTATCTCTATGTTAACCATTTATAGCTGCTTGAAATTTTTCGGTCAGCCACTCTTTCTGTTCGGCAATGCTCATGTGGCTGTTGTCTAATAAGATAGCGTCATCCGCTTGTCGTAACGGACCGACTTCACGGGTTTGGTCTATACGGTCACGTTCTTCCACATTTTCCAGGATTTTTTCATAAGAGGCCTCTTGCCCTTTACTCCTCAATTCATCATAACGGCGCTGTGCACGTATGGCAGCCGAGGCGGTTACAAATATTTTCAGTTCGGCATCGGGGAAAACAACGGTTCCAATGTCCCTTCCGTCCATGACAATTCCTTTGGCCTTTCCCATTTCCTGTTGTTGTTTTACCAAAGCCTCACGTACAAAGCCCAAGGCGGCGATAGGGCTTACATGAGAAGAAACCTCCATGCTGCGGATGGCATCCTCTACATTTGTATCGTTCAGAAAAGTCATGGGACGTTGTGTTTCCGGATTCAACCGGAATGAAATATGTATATCGGGCATTGCTGTTTTTAACGCTTCGGTGTCGATACCTTTTTCCGAAAAGAACCCTTTCTGTAGACTATATAATGTAACAGCACGATACATGGCACCGCTATCAATATAGATATATCCTATTTCACGTGCCAAGTCTTTGGCCATAGTGCTTTTTCCACATGATGAATAACCGTCAATGGCAATAGTTATTTTCTTCATATATAATTAATGTATAGGTGACTATTAAAAACGCTTCAAAGATAGATAAAAGTTGGGTGTATGTCTATGAAATCGGATGAAAATAAAATGAATTAGCATATTTTTCATGTGAAAATACTTTTTATTTAAAAGATTTGTGTTACATTTGCCCTCAGTGAGAAACACTTAATTTTTAAAACACAATTTATGGAAGTTAAAAAATCGCCTAAAGCAGATCTCGAAGGTAAAAAGAGTACCTGGCTGCTTATCGGTTATGTGTTTATCCTTGCTCTCATGTTTGTAGCTTTCGAATGGACTGATCGCGACAAGCAAGTGACTACGGATACAGGTATAACTGATGTCGTATTTGAAGAAGAAATTATCCCTATTACGGAACAGGAACAAAAACAAGCTCCTCCTCCTCCCGAAGCTCCTAAAGTAGAAGAAGTGCTTCAGATCGTTGAAAACGATGCTAAAGTAGAAGAAACGACTATTCAGGCTTCAGAAGAAACCGGTCAGGCAGTAGAAGTTAAATACGTTCCGGTTGAAGTTGAAGAAGAAGAACCCGAAGAACAACAAATTTTCCAAGTAGTAGAAGAAATGCCTGAATTCCCTGGGGGTATGGCTGAATGTTTGAAATTCTTAGGTAAGAATATTAAATATCCCACTATTTCTCAGGAAAATGGTGTACAAGGTAAGGTTATCGTTCAGTTTGTCGTTAATAAGGACGGTTCTATCGTTGACCCGGTGGTTGTACGTAGTGTAGACCCCTACTTGGATAAGGAAGCTCTCCGCGTAATCAAGACCATGCCGAAATGGAAACCTGGAAAACAACGTGGTAAGGCTGTACGTGTGAAATATACAGTGCCTGTAACTTTCAAATTACAGTAATAAAAATACTTCAATATCTTAATTGAGAGGCTGCTTTGAGGCAGCCTCTTTTTCTAATAATCCCTTAATTAAAACAATCTTATGGCTTTTTCTGCAGAACAATTATTAGATAAGGTAAATACCTACCTTGCTACAATGCCCTATATGCGTGAACCGAAAGGGTTATATGCTCCTATAGAATATGTCCTTTCATTAGGTGGCAAACGTATACGTCCTGTCTTGATGTTGCTGTCTTATCAGCTTTATAAAGAAAATGTGGATGATATTTTATCACAGGCGGCAGGTATAGAAACTTATCATAATTATACATTGTTGCATGATGATTTGATGGATCGTGCGGATATGCGCAGAAATAAGCCTACAGTGCATAAGGTTTGGGATGAAAATACGGCTATTCTTTCAGGAGACGCCATGTTGGTATTGGCTTATCGGCTGATGAATAATTGTCCGGATAGCTATTTAAAGCAAGTAATGGATATTTTCAGTCAGACAGCTTTGGAAATTTGTGAGGGGCAGCAGTGGGATATGGAATTTGAGACACGTAGTGATGTTACCGTATCTGAATATATTGAGATGATTCGTTTGAAGACATCGGTACTTTTGTCTGCCGCTTTAAAAATTGGTGCGGTGTTAGGGGATGCTTCGGAAGAGGATGCACAAAAATTATACGATTTCGGTATTAAAATGGGATTAGCATTTCAATTACAGGATGATTTTCTGGATGTATATGGGAATCCGAAAGTATTTGGAAAGAATATTGGAGGGGATATCTTGTGTAATAAAAAAACGTTTATGCTGATTAATGCCTTAACTTTGGCCGACGGACATCAACGGAAAGAATTGGAAAAATGGATTTCATCTACTGATTTCTATCCGGAGGAAAAGATAAAGGCTGTGACAGAACTTTATGATAAGATTGGCATCGGCAGGATTTGTGAAGAGAAAATTAATGCTTATTATGCTGAAGGACTTTCTTTATTGGAAAGTATAGCTATGCCTTCCGGGAAAAAAGAAGAGTTGAAATCTTTTGTTTGTCATTTAATGAATAGGAAAGTGTGATATGATTGATACACATTCTCATTTGTTTGCCGAAGAATTTACGGAAGATTTGCCGGCGGTGATAGAACGTGCCAAGGCTGCTGGAGTTTCTAAAGTTCTCATGCCTAATATTGATGATACTACTATAGAGGCGATGCTGAGTGTTTGCACGGCATATCAGGGATATTGTTTTCCAATGATCGGATTTCATCCTACTTCTGTTGATGCAGATTCATTGTTCCGTATTCATGAAATGAAAAAAATATTCTCCGATGGGCATCCTTTTATTGCTATAGGGGAGGTGGGGATGGATTTGTATTGGGATAAAACCTATTTGAAAGAACAGCAGAAAGCATTGGATATACAGGTTCAGTGGGCATTAGAATATCATTTGCCTTTGGTGCTGCATTGTCGTGAAGCTTTTCCTGAGTTGTTTGAAGTGATGGAGCCTTACAAAACGACTGAGTTAAGTGGGGTCTTCCATAGTTTTACGGGAACTTTAGAAGAGGCTGAGAAGGTGTTGGAGTATTCGCGTTTTGTCTTTGGAATAAATGGAGTTGTTACATTCAAGAAGAGTAGTTTGCCCGAAATTTTGACGCATCTGCCTTTGGATAGAATTGTCCTTGAAACAGACTCTCCTTATTTGGCTCCAGTGCCTTTTAGGGGAAGACGGAACGAGTCTTCTTATATAAAGAATGTAGCTATGAAACTTGCTGAAATCTATGCTGTGGATTTTGAATACATAGACAGAATCACGACCAATAATGCTTTAAAAGTGTTCAAAATGGCTGAATAAGTTTTTAAAGTTTATTAATTTTGATGAGTAATTCCAATAATGACAGGGTTAATTCTACGTAAGACGAAAAAAAAGAATACATTTGTAGCTGAAATCGCTTGCAATTCCCGATTTTCTTTGTAATTTGCACCCGATTTTAAAAAAGATAGTATTGTGTAGCCCGAAATAAGGAGAGATGCTCGAGTGGTTGAAGAGGCACGCCTGGAAAGCGTGTAAACGCCAAAAGTGTTTCGCGGGTTCGAATCCCGCTCTCTCCGCTGTTGTTATGGAAAACGTAAAAGCAGGAAAACAATTAAAACAAATAAATAACAATTAATTAATTAATCTTAAAAAATTAGACACACAATGAAAAAGTTATTTGCAATTCTTGCAGTGATGGGAGTCCTTACTTTAGGATCAGTTCAGCCTATTATGGCTCAAGACGCAGCTCCGGCTCAAACAGAACAGACTACTGAAGCAGCAGTGGTTGAAGAAGGTGGTGGTCTTCACAAAGAGTTAAAAACTAAGTTCATCGAAGGTGATGCTGGTTTTATGTCTCTGGTAGCAATAGCACTAGTTTTAGGTTTGGCTTTCTGCATTGAACGTATTATTTATTTGAGCTTGGCAGAAGTTAATACAAAGAAGTTGATGACTAGCATCGAGGCTGCTTTGGAAAAAGGTGATGTAGAAGCTGCAAAAACCGTATGTCGTAATACTCGCGGTCCTGTTGCTTCTATTTGTTATCAGGGTTTAATGAGAATTGACGATGGTGTTGATGTTGTTGAACGTTCTGTTGTTTCTTACGGTGGTGTTCAGGCTGGTTATCTTGAAAAAGGATGTTCTTGGATTACATTGTTTATTGCCATGGCTCCGTCTTTGGGATTCTTGGGTACTGTAATCGGTATGGTTATGGCGTTCGATAAAATCCAGCAGGCAGGTGATATTTCTCCGACAGTTGTAGCAGGTGGTATGAAAGTGGCTTTGATTACTACTATCTTTGGTTTGGTTGTAGCATTGATTCTGCAGGTATTCTATAACTACATCCTTTCTAAAATTGAAGCTTTGACAAGCGCTATGGAAGATTCTTCTATTACTTTGCTTGACATGATCATGAAGTACAACTTGAAATACAAAAAATAATTAGGACAATGGCTAAATTATCATATAAAATGTCCTACTATGCTTTATATGTCTGCTTTGCCGTTATTTTGGTAGTATTGGGCATGTTCTTCTTGGTAGGATATAATAATCCGGTGGGAGATATGAATGCTCCCGAACACACTGAAACATTGATATACTTAATGTATGCATTGTTTGGTGTAACTGTTGGCTTGACGGTTATTGCAGCAATTGCACAGTTTGGCGCAGCTTTAAAAGATAATCCGATGGGAGCTATAAAATCTTTACTTGGTCTCGTTTTGTTGGTTGCTGTAGTATTAATATCTTATGCTATGGGATCTGATGCAACGATTACAGCTAATGAAGCTCCTTATACGGATACTTTCTGGTTGAAGATAACAGATATGTTTATCTATTCAATTTATTTCTTACTGGGTATTGCTGCTTTAGCAACTTTGGTAAATATGACAGGTATCTTTAAGAAATAATATTATCTCATTGATATTTAACAATTAAAAAACAAAGTAAGTAAAATGGCAAGAAAGAAAAGAGCCGTACCTGGAATTAACTCCAGTTCAACAGCTGATATTGCCTTTATGTTGCTTATTTTCTTCCTGATTACAACATCAATGGATACTGACCGTGGTTTGGCGAGACGTCTTCCGCCTCCTCCCGAAAACAAGGATCAGAAACAAGATGATATTATTGTAAAGGAACGTAATGTACTCCAGGTTCGTTTGAACAAAGATGACCAACTGATGTGTGGTCAGGACTACATTGACATTAAGCAATTAAAAGAAAAGGCAAAAGAATTTATAGTCAATCCGTATGATGATGAAAAATTGCCTGAAAAGCATAGAAAGAATATTCCTTTGCTGGGTGATTGTATGATTACGGAAAAGCATGTAATCTCTGTTCAGAATGACGTTGGTACTAGCTATAAAGCATATATTGACGTACAGAATGAATTGGTTGCTGCTTATAATGAGTTACGAGACGAGCTAGGAAAGGCTAAATTCGGCAAGACTTACGCTCAATGTGATGAAGATGAGCAAAAAGCAATTCGTGAATATTATCCGCAGAAGATTTCTGAAGCTGAACCTAAAAAGTATGGAGGTAAGTAATGGGAAAATTTAATAAAACAGGTAAACGTGGAATGCCTGAGTTGAATACCTCTTCATTGCCTGACCTTATCTTTACCATGTTGTTCTTCTTTATGATTGTGACAACCATGCGTGAGGTTACATTGAAGGTTCAATTTCAGGTTCCTCAAGGAACAGAGTTGGAAAAATTGGAAAAGAAGTCTTTGGTTTCCTTTATCTATATAGGTAAGCCGTTGCCGGAGTTCCAAAAGAAAATGGGTGCTGAAAGCCGTATTCAGTTGAACGATAAGTTTGCTGAAGTATCTGAAGTTCAGGACTACATTACTCAAGAGCGTTTGAATATGAAAGAAGAAGATCAGCCGTTTATGACCGTTTCTTTGAAAGTTGATAAGGACACAAGAATGGGTATCGTAACCGATGTTAAACAGGCACTTCGTCAGGCTTACGCTTTGAAAATTAACTATTCAGCTACTCAACGTCAGTAATAGTTATATAAGCATAGATAAAAAAGGAAGCTGTTTTTAACAGCTTCCTTTTTTATGTCTTCTATTCTATTTATTTGTTATGAACGGATTTAATCTGCTACCTATGGTATAGTAATAGTATGTACAATGGACCTTTTGAGGATAAACTCCTGCGCGAGTCAGCATTATAGTAATTGAAGAAAGATGAAGAATGAATGTTCAGATTTCTTGTCCGTAAACTTCTTTATAAAGAGTCTTTTTAACTTTCTCAAAATCACTTTCCATATCTATATCCCCATAGGTCATTAAGAGCATTGGTAGACCGTTATCTCCCTTACGGTAGGGAGGTTGCATATAGGGCTTTTTATGCAAAGTGAATTCCAAACGTTTATAGAAGTGAATACGGCGTGTGCTCATTTCATCATTAGGCTCCTCTACTTCCAATACAATTGGACCTTTTAATTGTTTTTTTATCATTTCCAGTACACGTTTTCCATAACCGCCGTTTCTGAGACTGGGATCAATAGCAAAATGTTCGATATAGTAAAAATCTCCCATTGTCCAATAACTGATCATACCAATGCTGTTACCGTTTTCTAAAATAATGTTGTTACAGAACCGGAGATTATTATCAGAATATTCTCTCTGTTGTACAGTATCACGACGTTCTTCTTGAGGGAATGCCGTATGCATTAATTTTTCTACAAAGGTATAGTTTACCTCATCTTGTGTTTTTACTTGTTTAATTTCAATCATTTTATCTGTCTTTGTTTAGTCTTAAGTATAAACCTATTTTGCGGTATAAAAGTTTATTAGTCTTTCTAATGCACGTTGGCATACCGGGCAGAATGCAGGTGCTTCGTTTATCTTCATTCTGCATTCGGTAGTAGGGCGATAAAGTCCTTTTTGCGTATAGCCTGCTCCTTCATAGACTCCTACTTTGGTGTATAAGTCGGCATTTTCTGTAGCTACCGGAGTAGGTATGGCAGTACCTTTCGGAATCATATCTTTCCATTTACTGTCGAAATCAATTAATGTGGTGATATTCGGTTCCCAAGGTTCCACTTCATATGGATATTGCGGGCTTGGAGCTTCGGTATATGCATATTCATCTGCTAATCCTCCAAAACTATGGCCGAATTCATGAACTACAACTGGTTGAAAATCCGGATGGTGAGCTGTGGTCAGTGTATATGAGTTATAGATGCCACCTCCTCCATAGGTGTCTGTATTGGCTAGAATAATGATATGCTCGTAAGGAATTCCAGCCAACCAATTATGAATACTTTTTACCCGACTGGTAGTGAGATACCGGTCAGAATAGAAAGTGTTGAAATGTGAACTTACAGCCGTAGATTTCCATTTGCCTTGTCCCGGTATGCTGACTCCGCTGTCTTCCGAAGGGCTTGCTACAGCAACAATATTAAATTTCTCCTTCAGTTTCTTGAAAGGTTCATGACTGAACAGGGCGTCACATGCCGTCTGGGCATCTTTATAAAATATATCCATCTCTTTTTCTGTATATCCTTCTGCCATGATTGCTACATCGATACAATCTGCGGTATTTCCGCTTTGCAGAAGATAGCGATGGGGGGTAATATGGTTTGTTCCCCGTTGATGGATTAAAATATCATTGGGGACTATTTCATGTGTGAGTGAGGCATTTACTTTATGATATACATCTTTTAAAGATATGGTCACTATTGCTTCCTTTTTGGGATAAGGCAAAAGAAAAGAATTCTCGAATCCTTTTTTTATCCTATTTGCTTCTTCTTCGCTTACCCATTCTTGGAAAAGGCTTGAGAATGATGTTCGATAAATAGTTTTTCCTGTTGCCTTATCTTTCATCGTGATTTCACCGTTGCCAGCCAAGGGAAGCTCTGCTAGATGATGCTTGCGTCCAGCCCATTTCGGAAGACTTGACAGTTCGTCCAAATATATTTCTTGTTTAGTGGCATTACCAGTAAAAATATAATCTACTCGAAGCGTTTTGTCTTCGAAATAGTCATTAAAATTTTGTGCGTTTACAGCTACGCTGAATAAACTCCATAAAATAAAAATAAATGTCTTTTTCATCGTTTGCGCATTTTCTACAAAGATAGAATATTCTATTAAATTATTGGTATTTATACAATAAAAGTTATGAATCGCACGAATATTGTCGAGAAAAGTCATATCTTTGCAGAAAATTAAACTAAAAAGAATGGGACATCATCAATTAGACAGTTTGGATGAGCAGATCTTAAGGTTGATAGCCAGCAATGCTCGTATTCCGTTTCTGGAAGTAGCCCGTGCTTGCAATGTATCCGGTGCTGCCATTCATCAGCGTATTCAGAAGCTAACCAATTTGGGGATTCTTAAAGGATCTGAATATGTCATTGATCCAGAAAAGATCGGATATGAAACATGTGCATATATTGGTCTTTATCTGAAAGATCCGGAACAATTTGATTCAGTGACAGAGGCTTTAAAAGGTATTCCTGAAGTCGTAGAATGTCATTTCACTACGGGACAATATGATATGTTTATCAAGATTTATGCAAAGAACAATCATCATTTGCTTAGCATAATCCATGATAAGTTACAACCATTGGGCTTGGCTCGTTCAGAAACTATTATATCATTTAATGAGGCTATTAAGAGACAAATGCCTATTCTCGATTTAGCTGATGAAGATTAATTGTTACTTTATGCGGCTATAATTAATAAAACTATACGGGTAGAGATGTTTTTCATCTGTCGGGTGATCTTCTCTACCTGTTTCTTTCCATTCCTCTTTCTTTATTTCGGGAAAATAAGCATCAGCTTCCTTGGATGTGTCATCAATAAATGTGATATATAATTGTCTGGCTATATGCATTGCCTCTTTATACAAGCTGGCACCGCCTATAATAAATATTTCTTCTTCCTCTTTGCAGTGGGATAAAGCGATCTCTAATGAGGGGAAACATTCAGCCCCGGCGAAGGCTGCTCCTTCCCGGCGGCTTAATACAATATTCCGACGATTGGGAAGTGCTCCTTTTGGAAGTGATTCAAAGGTTTTGCGCCCCATGATAATAGTATGTCCGGTTGTTAAGGCTTTAAAACGTTTCAAATCGTTGGGAAGCCAGTATAATAATTTATTTTCAAATCCAATGCCGTGGTTGCGTGCTATTGCTACTATAATTGAAATATTCATAGTGATGAGTGATTAGTGGTGAATGTTTAGTGATATTAGTGGTAAGTGATGAATAACCTTGCGTAGCTTATTCACCATAACTACTAAACAGATACTTTACCTGCAATGTGTGGCCATGGATCATAATTCACCAATTCAAAATCTTCATATTTAAAACTGAATATATCCTTTATGTCCGGATTGATTTTCATTTGAGGTAGGGGACGAGGTTCACGGCTCAATTGAAGTTTTACTTGTTCCAAGTGGTTGGTATAGATATGTGTGTCACCTAGTGTATGAACAAAATCGCCGGTTTGTAATCCGGTAACTTGTGCTACCATTTGTAGCAACAATGCGTAGGAGGCGATATTAAAAGGTACTCCTAGGAATGTATCTGCGCTGCGTTGGTAAAGTTGTAGGCTTAAACGTCCGTTGGCAACGTAGAATTGAAAAAAAGCATGGCAAGGAGGAAGATTCATATTGTTTAAATCGGCTACATTCCATGCGCTGACAATGATGCGTCGTGAATCCGGATTATGTTTGATGGTTTCTATTGCTTCGGAAATCTGGTCAATAAAGCCTCCATTGTAATCTGGCCAGGAACGCCATTGGTAACCGTAGATATGTCCCAAATCGCCGTTTGCATCGGCCCATTCATTCCAGATGCGTACTCCGTTGTCTTGCAGGTATTTTATATTGGTGTCACCTTGCAAAAACCATAAAAGTTCGTGGATGATAGATTTTAAATGTAGTTTTTTAGTTGTGACCAAGGGGAAGCCTTCTTCCAAATTGAAGCGCATTTGATGACCAAATATACTAATGGTTCCTGTTCCGGTACGGTCCTCTTTGTGAACGCCTTCGGTTAAGATACGGTTTAACAGATCTAAATATTGTTTCATGCTCGGAAAATCATTTTATGGATTGCAAAAGTACATAAAATCTTTCTTTTTCCGAGCATGAGAATGAGTCTATTTCGTTTTTTACCATTTTAAACTGCATACACGTTGTACACCGATGATGATAAGAGCCACTGTGGCGATGATCAGTGATTGGAAATTAGTATCACTCATCAAATAATAAGTTTGGGAAGCGACTATGTCACTGATTGTCTGGCATAGAATTTCAAAGCCATTGAAAATATAGAATAATGCACAGCAGATAATGGCGCAAGTTACACTGAGTATATCCGATAACCACTTGGCTTGTTGGGGGAGGCGGCGGATAACCCGGCGTGAAAATCCATTGTCCTCAATTTCATGTTTGTAGGCAAGCATGAAATTCTTAATTAATTTATCATCGTTTTCCATCATAACCATTCTGTTTTAAGAAAGTTGTCAATTTTGTTTTTCCGCGTGATAAATGGGACTTGATTGTTCCTGCAGGCATTCCTGTAATCACTGCGATTTTTTCTATCGGAAGATCTTCCATAAAAAATAAGGTGATGCAGGTTCGCTCCACCTCTTTTAATTGGCTCAATCCCCGATATATGTCCATGTGTTCACCTACTTGCCTTTGTTCTGTTTGGTAAACAGCATCTATTTCCCAAGTTTCCAGTCCGGACGTTTCTTTTTTGCTGCGAATATAGTCATAAAATATATTATAAGCAATACGGTAAAGCCATGTGGAAAAACTGGACAAATTTTTAAATGAAGCCAAGTTGGTGTATGCTTTTATAAAAGTTTCCTGTGCCAAGTCATCGCTGAGCTCTGTATCTCCTAATGTTTGGTGCAGGAAAAAACGCCTGATGGGCGATTGGTACTTTTTGACCAAAGTATCAAACGCCCGGGTGTTTTTAAAGACCACCACTTGTGCTACCAACGCTATGTCGTTGATTTGGCTCATTTTTATTCTTCGTTGTGGGGAGTATCTATATTGTTCTTTATGTTTTGTGTTTCTTTGGCCTCTTTGTTACGTTCCAGTTCAATATTTTCAATTTTCATTGATTTGGCTCCGTTTTCATCCTGGTTTATTCGGGTAGGAGGGAAAGGATCATCTTTTTTCTTTTTGTGTGGAGTGGTAGTATAAGCTATCAATACTTGTCCCAACCCCATACAGAAAATAAGGAATCCGATTGCTGCCAATCCTTCTTCTTCTGTCAATACCCAAAGGAATACTCCCAAACCAATGCCTAAGAATATATTCTTGATCCCCTTTGTCATTACAGCATTTCCTTGTTCTTCGGGGTCATTGAACAGTTCGGCCGGAATGGTTCGTCCTGCTGCCAGAGCTTCTGCAGCCAGTTTGTATTTGGCTTGTTTGTTCTTGTACCTGAACCAAAGTACAATAGCTACGATAAAGAAAGGGAGTCCACAACAGATGATGAGTGCGACAATTGCTACCGAAGTAGGAGGACCGCTATTCCAGTCACCGAAATCCGAACTAATGTTATGCATGGCAGCATTCTGATCCTCATCTACATCTTGCAGGTCGCTTATAACGACTGTATCCATCCGGGTGCTGTCAAGGGCGGAAGGTACTAATTTGATTGTTTTGGCATGGGTTGCGAAGCAAGTCCCTATGAGTAAGGCCAAAATAAAAAGTAACTGTTTCATGTTTTTATATCTTTATTATTGTTTTCTGCTAGTTAGACGGAACGAATTAGGAAATAGGTTGCAAATAGACAGAAAATTTTCAGATAATCCCAAAATATCATCGTATTTTTGTAGTATAAAAAGGAAGAAATATGAAATTACCATCAGAATTTGAAGCAAGAACCCTGGAATGGATGGGGGAAGAAACTTATCGTGCGTTGGAAGCTGCTTTACAGACAGAGCCTCCTGTCAGTATCCGTGTCAATCGTACGAAGTGGAGTGGGGAAGTTACAGGAGAACCGGTACTTTGGGCATCCGCAGGGGTCTATTTATCGCAACGACCGACTTTTACATTCGATCCGTTGTTTCATGCTGGTTGCTATTATGTGCAAGAAGCGTCTTCCATGTTTGTGGAACAGGTATTACGCACTTATATTACCGGGCCTGTGGTGATGCTCGATTTATGTGCTGCTCCCGGTGGCAAGTCTACTCATGTGCGTTCAGTTCTTCCCGTAGGTAGTTTGTTGGTGGCTAATGAGGTGATGCGTAACCGTTCTCAGGTATTGGCTGAAAATTTGATAAAGTGGGGAAATGTAGAAGTTGTGGTGACGAACAACGATCCGGCCGATTTCACTTCTTTGACAGAGGTGTTTGATGTTGTCTTGGCGGATGTGCCTTGTTCCGGTGAGGGGATGTTCCGTAAAGATCCTGTGGCTGTAGAGGAATGGAGTACGGACAATGTGCAGGTTTGTTGGCAACGTCAGCGTAGGATTTTAGCGGATATATGGCCGGCTTTGAAACCCGGTGGCCTGCTGATTTATAGTACCTGCACTTATAATAGGGAAGAAGATGAGAAAAATGTGGCTTGGATTGCTGATGAATTGGGGGCGGAGATACTGAAAGTGCCAGTGGTATCGGAATGGGGGATAATCGGAAATTTGGCGGGACAGAATTTTCCTGTTTATCGTTTTTTGCCTCATAGAGTAAAAGGAGAAGGATTTTTCTTGGCTGTATTGAGGAAGAGTGCCGCCATTTCTCATGCTGTTCCTTGCATTTGCTGTCGGGATGACAAGGAGAAAATAACGAAAAAGAAGAGGAAAGGAGAAAAAGGGAATTTGTCTCAGGTTGCTCCTTTTCCCAAAGAAGTAAAAAGTTGGTTAAAGCAGGCAGAGGATTTCCGGTTTGAGGTAAGAGGTACGAAGGTGATAGCATTCCCCAATGTTCATCTTTCGGAATATGACCTGTTCCGACAGGAATTAAAAGTTGTTCATGCGGGCGTTACTATAGGCGAGTTGAAAGGAAAAGACGTGATACCGGATCATTCGTTGGCAATGAGCACACAGCTGAATCATGATGGTTTCTCTTGTTTTGAATTGACCTATGAACAAGCTATTGCTTATTTGCGTAAAGAAGCGATCACATTGGATGCTTCTGTTCCGCGTGGCTATATACTTTTAACTTATAAAAATATTCCATTGGGATTTGCCAAGAACATTGGTAATCGGGCTAATAACCTCTATCCGCAGGAGTGGCGTATCCGAAGCGGTTATTTGCCCGAAGAACTTTCTTTTGTATGCTAAAAGGAGCCATAAATTTGTTCGGGAAGATTGTGCATATTGCTTTTCATAGACTGACGCAATGCTTCTCCGGGTACAGACTTGCTTGAATTCTATAATATACAAATTTTGTTGGCCTTGTACAAAGGAAAGTGTGGTTGTCAGAACGACTTCCTGTAGGTACACCCGTTTTTCCATTCTGAACAGCCATACGCGGTTTTTCCTTTTATAATCGTTCCTTTGCCACATAGCGGGCAGGTTTTTCCCGCCAATTCGTTATCGGATGGGATAGCGGGAGCGGACGTGGCTGAAGAAGTGTTTTTTCGTGGGGTGCCGGTCTTTTTTTTAGGCTGTTTGGCCGTAGAGGGTGTTGCAGCTTTTGTCGCTGTTTCCTCTATTGCGGTGACACGGCGGTTTGTATTATCACTTAAAACGCTGTGTACTATTTCACTCACCATCTGCTTTAATTCATTTAGAAAAGTCGTTGCATCATAGCTTTTCTTTTCTATTTCACGTAGTTTCTTTTCCCATATACCCGTTAATTCGGCAGATTTCAACAGTTCTTCGCGGATTAGTCCCACCAGTTCTATTCCGGTAGGGGTTGCAATCAAATTTTTGCGTTCTTTACGGATATAATGGCGTTTGAACAGGGTTTCAATAATGGCTGCGCGTGTAGACGGACGTCCTATTCCATTTTCTTTTAATGCATCGCGTAGCTCGTCATTATCTACCAGCTTACCGGCAGTTTCCATAGCGCGCAGTAAAGTTGCTTCTGTATATGGCCGTGGGGGCTGTGTCCACTTCTCGTCTAGTTTGGGCAGATGTGGCCCGCTTTCTCCTTTCACAAAAGCGGGTAAGGAGTGTTCTTCGTCACTTTCACGGGCTTCTGCGTCAGGATCGGTCATACCTTCAGGCAGATTGGTTTGTGGTTTGGCAAAGATAACGCGCCATCCGGGATCTAGAATCTGTTTTCCTGTGGCTTTGAACTCTATACTGTCAGCTTCGCCTATTACGGTAGTAGTGGCAAACTTACAGTCGGGATAGAATACGGCAATAAAGCGGCGCGCTACCAGATCAAATACCCGTTTCTCCATTTCTGTCAGATTTACAGGAGGTTGTCCCGTAGGAATAATGGCATGGTGATCCGTTACTTTTGAATTGTCAAATACTTTTTTGGACTTGATGAGCTTTTGTCCTGCCAACGGAGCGGTAAATGCTGTGTATGGAGTTAGTCCCGCCAATATATTGGGACATTTGGGATAGATATCATCGCTTAAGAAAGTAGTATCTACACGAGGGTAAGTAGTCACTTTCTTTTCATACAATGACTGGATAAGTTTTAGAGTTTCATCGGCTGAATAAGCAAATTTTTTATTACATTCCACCTGCAGGGAAGTCAGGTCGAAAAGACGGGGGGGGGCTTCTGTTCCTTGTTTTTTTGCTACTTCTGTCACAGTAAAAGGAACATTTTTGACACGCTCCATGAGTGCCTGTCCGGTAGCAAGATCAATGATGGGAGGAATTCCCCTGTTCTCTTCAGCCTTTTTGGCTTTCTTGGGATTCTCTTTGGCGTCGCTTTCTTCCTGAGCTAATTCCTCATCGCTTTTGCGGATGATGGCAGAGAATGTGGTTTCCCGGTATAAAGTAGCCAGCACCCAATATTGTTGCGGAGTGAAGTTTTCTATTTCTTGCTGACGCTTTACTATCAGTGCCAGAGTCGGAGTCTGCACCCGTCCTATAGATAGTATTTGTCTGTTTTGTCCGTATTTCAAGGTATAGAGCCGGGTGGCGTTCATACCCAATACCCAATCGCCGATAGCACGGCTTAATCCGGCTTCGTATAAAGGTTGGAATTCTTTTTGGTCTTTTAGTTTGTTGAATCCTTCGCGTATGGCTTCTTCAGTCAAGGATGAAATCCATAGACGTTTCACCGGGCAGTGTGCTCCTGCTTTCTGTATGACCCATCGTTGAATAAGTTCTCCTTCTTGGCCGGCATCACCGCAATTTATAATTTCATCGGCATTTTGCATCAGTCCTTCTATAATGCGAAATTGTTTTTCAATGCCCGGATCGCTGATCAGCTTAATGCCGAAACGAGGTGGGATCATGGGAAGGCTGGACAGGCTCCATGCTTTCCATGAGGGAGTGTATTCATGAGGCTCCTTCAAAGTACAGAGGTGTCCGAATGTCCAGGTAACCTGATATCCGTTTCCTTCTATATATCCGTCTTTTTTGTTTTTTGCTCCCAGTACATCCGCTATGTCACGGGCTACGGAAGGTTTTTCGGCAATACAAACTATCATATTTTTTTTCGTTTCTGTTCAAATAGGATTGCAAAGGTAATAAAAACCTCGGAAGAGATTTTGTTTTGTCTTTATTAGTTCTTCTTTTATAAGAATTTAAAAGTAGATATCGGGGGCTTCAAGGTCATTTCAGTGCAAGTGGGCTATTAGGTATGGCTTTTCTGTTATTTGCTGTTTGACGAATGTCTTTTGAACTTTTCTTTATGATTTCAGTTTCTTTTCAGAATCCTATAAGAATTTTGCATCAAAAAGATACTATAAAACAATGTGATTATGAAAAAGAATTGGATGTTATTTTTATTTTTCGCAGCTTCTGCTGCACTAACTTTTAGTGGTTGTAGTGATGATGACAATAGCGATGTTCCTGAAAACACACATTTGGTTTCAAAAGAAGTACAGGCTGCATTTAATGCAAAATATCCGCAAGCTAAAGACGTGGAATGGGAGCTGAAAGGTGATTATGCTGTAGTAGATTTTAATTGGGATGGTGGGGAGCATTCTGCATGGTTCAATCCGTTATCGGCTGCCTGGTATATGACAGAAACAGATGTTCGTTATGAAAATCTTCCCGAACCTATACTTACTGCCCATAAAGCAAGCAAATATGCTGATTGGCGGGTGGATGATGTGGATAAGTTGACTCGTGAGGGAATGGAAACTCTTTATGTCATTGAGGTAGAAAAAGGAGAGTCTGAGCTGGATTTGTTTTATTCGTCTACAGGCATATTGGTAAAAACTGTTGTAGATACCGGATACGAAGAAGATTATGATGATTATTTGCCGCAGCCTGATGCAAATGGCATTATAGCTATTGTCAAGCAGAAATATCCTAATGCGACAATTGTGGAAATAGAACGTGAGAAAGGTTTGCAGGAAGTTACTATTTTAGATGAAAACAAAGAGAAAGAGGTTTATTTCAATGAGCGGAACGAATGGATGGGAACAAGCTGGGATGTACAGGTGGCAAATTTACCGGAAGCGGTAAAAAAATCGGTTATGGAAAAATATTCAGACTATGTGATAGATGATGCTGATTATGTAGTGACACCTGATAATGAATGGTATATACTTGATTTGGAAAACAAACAGACAGGTAAAGAGTTTAAAGCAAAGGTAGATAAGGACGGTACTTGGTTATAATTTTATTATCCCATAGACTTATGCTAGGTAATCAGGTGGTTGTTTACTAGGGCCAGACAGCTTTTTTGTTCTCAAATATTATGACTTTTGTGGCAGGCAGTTGGAGTGTGGAATTTGTATTTCTGTTATACATATTTTTGTGATTTTGATGAGAGGGTAAAAGATAAATATGGAAAAATAGATTTGTATGATATATGATATTCAGTTACATTTGCATTTAGAATAAAAAATAGCATGATGGAAACAGGATTAACTTATACTTCGACTGTTGTCGTTTCAAAAGAAAATGTAGCTGCCACTATGGGTAGTGGCGATTTGAATGTGTTTGCTACTCCCGCTATGGTAGCGTTGATGGAAAATGCTGCCATGAATGCGGTGGCAGGCGGTTTGCCCGAAGGTTCTACTACAGTAGGAGCCATGATGAACACTACTCATATCAAGCCCTCGGCTGTGGGAGATACGGTTTCGGCTACTGCCGTATTAAAAGAGGTAGAAGGCAGAAAACTTACTTTTGAAGTGCGGGCACAAGATAGCAAGGGTGTGATTGGGGAAGGTACACATGTACGTTATATTGTGGACAAGGAGAAGTTTATGAGTAAATTGTCTTAATAATTATTTGAAATTATACCACAACTGAGATCTTCTGTCCTTTTGTGATTCTGAATATTGTTTATTTCGATAACGGGAGGATCAGAAAGAGGAATGAAGAATGTGCTTTAATAAAAAAATCTTTAAGGAGAGCAAAACTAATGACAATCTGGAAAACAGTGTTATTAGAGTTCTGTCCTCCTTTTTCTTATTCTTGCAGTGCTAGGATATATTCGTATAATTTCTTATAAAACGGGTGTTTTGTCAGCGTAGAGGCATCTCCTAATATAATAAGTTTCATACGTGCACGTGTAATAGCGACATTCATTCTTCGCAAATCATTCAAAAAACCGATTTGTCCGTCTTCATTGGCACGTACCAGACTGATTAAGATCACATCCCGTTCCTGTCCTTGGAAACCGTCTACCGTATTGATGGTGATGAGGTGTCGGTAAGGCTTGAAAAATGCATCCCGTTTTATCAGTTGGCGGAGATATTGTACTTGTGCTTTATAAGGAGAAATCAGTCCTACATCAATCCGTTCTTCCAAAAAACGTTCTTTTCCTATTTTATTAATGTAATGGGTCAGTTGGGAAATGGAAAGTGCCGCCTCGGCTTTATTGATACGGCCGAAACTTTCACCTACAAATTCTTCATTGCAGTTCATTCCTTCCGTATTCACCCATTCTATAGGAGTGTCGTAATCCAGAATCCCACGGTATTTTACTTCGGGAGCGGATTTCAATTCCCCTTGATAGAACCATTCCGAAGAGAAATGCATGATCTCATCATTCATTCTGTATTGAACCTTCAGCAGGGAAACAGTTTCCGGTTTGTTCTGCACAATTTCCTGCATCAAAGTCTGATCCAATCCGCCTCGTGCAGCTTCCACACATTTTATGGTAGGAGGGAGCTGGCAATGGTCTCCTGCCAGGACTATCCGGTCTGCTTTGCGGATGGCGATCCAGCAAGCGGGTTCCAATGCTTGTGCGGCTTCATCTATAAATAAAGTTCCGAATCTACGCCCTGTCAGAACCCGGTTGGCAGAGCTTACCAATGTGCAAGCTATGACACGGGCTTCACTGAACAAGGCTTCGTTGATGCGGATCTCCAGCTCGGTGGCCCGGTCTTTCAATGAATTAATTTTCAGACGTATATTTTCCCGTTCCGCTCCCTTGCGCGAACGGCTGTAGAGTTCGCGTATGGCCTTTCGGATGCTCCAAAGCTGCGGATAATCCGGATGACTTTCGAAGCGTCGTTCGTAGGTAAAGGATAACATCTTATCATTGACACGGGTAGGATTACCAATACGGAGAACGGGAATGCCCCGGTCTACCAGTTTCTCACTAATCCAGTCTACAGCCATATTGCTTTGAGCGCATACCATCACTTGGTTTTCCCGGTGTAGCGTTTCATAAATGGCTTCTACCAGCGTGGTGGTCTTTCCAGTTCCGGGAGGGCCGTGGACAATGGCCACATCTTTTGCATGCATTACTTTGTTCACAGCCTCTTCTTGTGAATTATTCAGCCACGGGAAACGAGTGAAACCAAAACTGAACGTTTGTGCTTTTAATGTGCCGTGGAAAATATCCCGTAGTTCTGCCAGACGATTGTCTTTTGCTTTAATAACTTGGCTTAAGGCTTCAAACATCAGTCGGTAACTAGTTTCATCAAAATAAAGTTGAACCCCCAACTGACGCTCGGTTGCCTGTATGCTGAGTAAAGCGTCTGCCGATGGCAGAACGATGACCATGCGGTCCTCATCCACATAATTCACAGTGGCTGTGAAATTGAAATAATGGATGTTTCCCGGGGCGTCTTGAGTGAAAAAACAAACAGGACGTCCGAATTCGAATACATGTTCTATTTCTTTGTCCTCCTGTCTTTCCACCTCTATAACCAGTTGGTTTAAAGAGTTGTAATAGCTTCTTCCTGTGCTGACAGGATACCAGCACATGCCACGTTTCACTTTGCGGTCGATGCCCATCGCTTCGGTTTGTTGCTTGAAAGTTTCTTTTTCGTAATTATATTCCATGTGAAGCAACAACTCTTTGCGTTGTAATTTGTTAATAATAGTAGAGAGGGATTTATGCTGGTTCATATTTATTCTTTTTTCTATAAGAATTGCAAAGATAATAATTATCCCTCTAAAAGCACTTTATGTTTTATTTTGTTAAACGTATTATAGATTACGCAAGAATTCAATTCTTTTTTCTATCTTGCCAAAAATAAAAAGAATCTAAAACTGTAATAATTATAAATTGTGATGGATATGGTATATGACTTGGACATGTTAAAAGCCTTTTATGCTTCTTTTGAAAAGAAGATAGGGCGGGTAAGAGCAGTGTTGCAGCGTCCGTTGACGTTGGCAGAAAAGATTCTGTACACGCATCTGTATGATGATGCACTGTTGAAGAAATACAAACGTGGTGAGGATTATGTGAATTTCCGACCCGACCGTGTGGCTATGCAGGATGCGACGGCACAGATGGCGCTGCTGCAATTTATCAATGCCGGTAAGGAGACTGTGGCTGTCCCTTCTACCGTGCATTGTGACCACTTGATCCAAGCATATAAAGGTGCCGGTCCGGATATTGCGACAGCAACAGAAAGTAACCGCGAGGTATATGACTTTCTGAGGGATGTGTCTTCGCGCTTTGGCATTGGATTCTGGAAGCCGGGTGCGGGTATCATTCATCAGGTAGTGCTGGAGAATTATGCTTTCCCCGGAGGTATGATGGTGGGTACTGATTCCCATACTCCGAATGCCGGAGGTTTGGGAATGGTGGCAATCGGAGTCGGCGGTGCTGATGCGGTGGATGTCATGACCGGTATGGAGTGGGAGCTGAAAATGCCGAAACTGATCGGAGTACATTTGAAAGGTGCGTTGAACGGATGGGCTTCTCCGAAAGATGTCATTTTAAAACTGGCTGGAATTCTGACTGTGAAAGGGGGGACGAATGCCATTATCGAATATTTTGGAGAAGGTACGGCTTCACTCTCGGCTACCGGCAAAGCGACTATTTGTAATATGGGCGCAGAGGTGGGGGCTACGACTTCTCTTTTCCCGTATGACGAACGGATGAAGGTGTATCTGGAGGCGACCGGACGTAAGGAGGTAGCTGCAATGGCCGATGCAGTGTCTGCCGATTTGCAGGCTGATGCAGAAGTGGTTGCTGATCCGTCAGCTTATTATGACCGGGTGATTGAAATTGATTTGTCCGAACTTGAACCTTATATTAATGGTCCGTTCACACCAGATGCCGCTACTCCTATTTCAGAGTTTGCCGAGAAAGTGCTGGCCCATGGTTATCCGCGCAAAATGGAAGTGGGCTTGATTGGTTCATGTACCAATTCATCTTACCAGGATTTAAGCCGTGCGGCATCTATTGCCCGACAGGTAGATGAAAAACAGTTGAGTGTGGCGGCTCCGTTGATTGTTAATCCGGGATCGGAACAGATTCGCGCTACAGCCGAACGTGACGGCATGATAGATGCTTTTCTGAAAATAGGAGCTACTATAATGGCCAATGCTTGCGGCCCTTGTATCGGACAATGGAAGCGGCACACAGATGATCCGCTCCGCAAGAACTCGATTGTGACCTCTTTCAACCGTAATTTTGCCAAACGTGCAGACGGTAATCCGAATACACATGCGTTTGTAGCTTCTCCCGAAGTGGTGCTGGCCCTGACCATTGCAGGTGATTTGTGTTTCAATCCGTTGAAGGATGCTTTGATCAATCAGGAGGGTGAGAAGGTGAAACTGAGAGTTCCGGAAGGGGATGAATTGCCGTCGACCGGTTTTACTCAGGGAAATCCTGGTTATTTGGCTCCTGCCGGTGCACAGGTGGAAATTAAGGTGAATCCCGAATCACAACGTTTGCAGTTATTGGCTCCGTTCCCGGCATGGGATGGAAAGGATTTTACGGATATGCCTTTACTGATTAAGGCTCAAGGTAAATGTACCACAGATCATATTTCAATGGCAGGTCCGTGGTTGCGTTTCCGTGGTCATCTGGAAAATATTTCGGATAATATGCTGATGGGGGCGGTGAACGCTTTCAATGGTGAAACGAACAAGGTGTGGAACCGTTTGACAAATACGTATGAGGGTGTGTCGGGTACAGCCAAGCAATATAAGGCTGAAGGTATCAGCTCCATTGTTGTTGCAGAAGAAAATTATGGTGAAGGTTCCAGTCGTGAACATGCCGCTATGGAGCCTCGTTTCCTGAATGTAAAGGTTATTTTAGCGAAGAGTTTCGCCCGCATCCACGAAACGAATCTGAAGAAGCAGGGAATGCTTGCGGTGACCTTTATAGACAAGGCGGACTACGACAAGATTCAAGAACATGATTTGATTACCGTCAGCGGATTGGCGGACTTTGCCCCCGGCAGGAATCTGACTGTGACTTTACACCATGAAGATGGCACTCAGGATAGTTTTGAAGTGCAACATACCTATAACGAACAGCAGATAGGTTGGTTCCGTGCCGGCTCTGCTCTAAATGCAAGATAAAAAATGAAGAAGACAGTACCTTATATTACAGGCGACGGAGTGGGAGTGGAAATCACTCCAGCCATGCAAGCCATAGTGAATGCAGCCGTGAAAAAGGCATACGGCAGCGAACACGAAATAGAATGGATAGAAGTGCTGGCAGGTGAACGTGCTTTCAACGAAACAGGTTCCTGGTTGCCGGATGAGACGATGGAGGCTTTCAAGAAATATGGTGTGGGCATAAAAGGTCCGTTGACTACTCCGGTAGGAGGTGGTATCCGTTCCTTGAATGTGGCTTTGCGCCAGACGCTGGATCTGTATGTGTGTCTGCGCCCCGTACGTTGGTTCAGCGGAGTGGTATCTCCGGTGAAAGAGCCTCAGAAGGTGGATATGCATATTTTCCGCGAAAATACGGAAGATATTTATGCAGGTATAGAATGGGAAGCCGGAACACCGGAAGCTGAGAAGTTTTATCGTTTTTTGCATGATGAAATGGGAGTGGCTAAGGTGCGCTTTCCCGAAAGTTCTTCGTTTGGCGTGAAACCGGTATCCAAAGAAGGAACGGAACGTCTGGTACGTGCGGCATGTAAATATGCTTTGGAGCATGGCTTGCCGTCAGTGACGTTGGTGCATAAAGGAAATATCATGAAGTTTACTGAAGGCGGCTTCAAGAAATGGGGATATGAACTGGCGGAACGTGAATTCGGAGATGCCATTGCGTCAGGCAAGTTGGTGATAAAAGACTGCATAGCCGATGCATTCTTGCAGAATACGTTATTGATTCCCGAAGAATATTCGGTGGTGGCTACCTTGAATTTGAACGGAGATTACATCTCGGATCAGTTGGCTGCCATGGTAGGCGGCATCGGAATTGCTCCCGGAGCGAACATCAATTACAATACCGGTCATGCCATTTTTGAAGCAACTCACGGTACGGCTCCCAATATTGCCGGAAAGGATGTGGTGAATCCTTGTTCATTAATCCTCTCGGCTGTCATGATGTTGGAACATTTTGGCTGGAATAAGGTGGCGGAGCTGATAGTGAATGCCTTGGAATCCAGTTTTGGCGAGGGACGTGCCACACATGACCTTGCCCGTTTTATGCCCGGAGGTGTCTCGCTTGGCACGTCGGCATTTACAAAAGAAATCATAGAAAGAATAAACTCCTAAAAACTCACGGATATGAAGAAAGAATATATCATTTACAAGCTCTCCGAGGAAATGAAGAATGCAACCCGGATTGAGAACGAATTGTTCAAGAAGTTTGATGTAAAACGCGGATTGCGTAACGAGGACGGCACTGGTGTTTTGGTAGGGTTGACCAAGATAGGCAATGTAGTAGGGTATGAACGTATTCCCGGCGGAGGATTGAAGCCGATTCCCGGCAAACTTTTCTATCGTGGGTATGATTTGGAAGATTTGGCACATAGTATCATTAAGGAGAAACGTTTTGGTTTTGAGGAGGTGGCTTATCTGTTATTGTCCGGTCATTTGCCTGACAAGGAAGAGTTGGCTTCTTTCTGTGAGTTGATTAATGACAATACTCCGTTGGAACAGAAGACCAAAATGAATATCATTGAGTTGGAGGGAAATAACATTATGAACATTCTGGCCCGTAGCGTGCTTGAAATGTACCGTTTTGACCCGCAGGCGGATGATACTTCGCGTGATAACCTGATGCGTCAGAGTATTGACTTGATATCCAAGTTCCCGACCATTATTGCATACGCTTATAACATGTTGCGCCATGCCACGTATGGTCGTTCGTTGCATATCCGTCATCCGCGTGAAAAACTGTCTATCGCAGAAAACTTCCTGTATATGTTGAAAAAGGATTATACGGAACTTGATGCGCGCACGCTTGATTTGCTGTTGGTACTTCAGGCTGAACACGGAGGTGGTAATAACTCTACTTTTACCGTCCGTGTAGTTTCGTCCAGCCGTACGGATACTTATTCGGCCATCGCCGCAGGTATCGGCTCGTTGAAAGGTCCGCTTCATGGAGGGGCAAATATCCAGGTGGCGGATATGTTCCATCATTTGCAGGAAAATATCAAGGATTGGACGAATGTGGACGAAATTGATACTTACTTTACCCGTATGTTGAATAAGGAAGCGTATGATAAGTCCGGTCTGATTTATGGTATTGGCCATGCGGTCTATACGATATCCGATCCTCGTGCTATTTTGTTGAAAGAATTGGCTCGTGACTTGGCAAAAGAAAAAGGCAAGGAAGAAGAATTTGCCTTCCTGGAATTGTTGGAGGAACGTGCCATTGCTATGTTCGGAAAGATTAAGAATAACGGCAAGACGGTGTCCAGCAATATCGATTTCTATTCAGGTTTCGTATATGAAATGATTGGTCTGCCACAGGAAATATTTACACCTTTGTTTGCGATGGCTCGTATCGTGGGGTGGTGCGCACACCGCAATGAGGAGCTGAATTTTGAAGGAAAACGCATTATTCGTCCGGCATACAAGAATGTGTTGGAAGAACTGGAATATGTGCCTTTGAAACAGAGATAACGGTTTAGAGGCACCTCGGTTGGCGATAAGCTTTGGTATTATTGTTTTAGCTTGGAGGCAATAAGGTCTGTATTGTTGTAAAGAAAAGTAAGATATCTTCGTGGGCAAAGTAAGATATGTTTCCGAGCAAAGTAACACCACATATTTGTTCCACGAAGATATCTTACTTTTTTCAGTGAGATATGGTCGTTCATAATACTCTATATAGAGTACCTTGAAAAATCCTTCAAATCTTTCAGCCTGCTCGCAAATGCCCTGTCCGTCGGCTTTTCGGCTGAAGAATTGGGTTCGGGAATCCTTCAGCCAGACCGGTGTTCTTCCAGTTCTTAGGGAATTGGTTTTTCTGAAGGATATTTTCCGGCTGAAACATTTCACAATGCATATCCTTCAGCCGGAATGCCGACGGGCAGGGCGTTTGCGGAATGGCTGAAAGATCTGAAGTAAAAATAAGGCGTTTCGGCATGTAGATACCGTTATGGGAAAAAACAACAGGTCAAATTTTAAAAAGCTCTTGTTCTTTCAATGAAAACGTCTTGTTCTTTTCTGAAAAGAACAAGGCCTTTAAAAAAAAGAACAAGACGTTTGAAAGGTTAGTAACGTGTATGCCGGAAGGTTAATAACGTGTGGGATGATACGTTACTATTGAATATGTTACAATTATAATTCATTATATTGCATACTATACATATCAAAACCGTCAGCCCAATAATTGCGTTTGATTTCATTCAGTGTGAATCCTTGCTTTTCATAGAATTTATATGCTAATTGCGAGGTTCGGACTGTTATTTTTTTGATACTGGGAATAGCCTTTAAAACCTCAATTCTGTATCTTAAAAGCTTTTTACCTAAAGATTTGCCTTGATAGTCGGGATGCATAATATCCCAACTTATTTTTCCAATGGTTCTTTTTTCTGCGAAATTTATCCCGCCGCATCCAACCACTTTCCCGTCAACGAGCAAGACATAATAGAGCTCTATTTCTTTATCCAAATAATTGCTCAAATCATTAACTTCCTCTTTTGCAAAGAAGTTGGGTGTGTTTAATTTAATTAAATTCATGACAACTTCTTTATCTGTCGTCAAATATTCTCTAATTACAATTGAATTATCTTGTGTCATAGAACTTTCGTTTGAAATTTATTGGTAAAGATAGTGATAAAAACGAGAGTTAGAGCGGATAGGTTCAAGAAGGTTGAAAATAAAGGTTTTAGCGAGAATTTGACTGCAAAGATGAACCCAAGCGAAACCCTTCTCGAAGCCAATTGAAACCGGAGTTGCGTTACCATCCCGTTACTCTGTTCCGAATGGTAAAGGCGGTTTTGGGAGGATTTCAAAACGCTGAATTACAGGCACGATTCGGGAATCTTCGACTGTAAAAACGGTCGGATTTTCGGATTTTGGGCTTGCTGCCGTGAAAAAAGTCTGTTTTCCGCCTCGATTGCACTGATTCGCTGCGGTCTGCATTTCGTCGAACAGCTCTACAAGTAATAATTTTGTTTCATTAAAAATCGTAGAGTTATGAGATCGACATTCAAAGTTTTGTTTTATCTGAAATGCAATGCCCCGAAAAAGGACGGGCTTATTCCCGTCATGTGCCGTATCACGATAAACGGCAAAATAGCCCAGTTCAGTTGCAAGCTGGACGTGGAGGAGAAGTCGTGGAACGTGGAGTTAGGCCGTGTCTCCGGCCGCAGCATCGCTGCACAGGAGGCCAACCGTATGCTGGATAAAATCCGTGTAGGTATCAACCAAGCCTACCAGAAGATCGCCGACCGGGATAATTATGTTACCGCCGAGAAAGTGCGCAACGCCTATCTCGGTTTGGGGATGAACCATGAAACACTACTGGCGGTATTCCGTCAGCACAACGAGGATTACGGGAAGCAGGTGGGCAAGCTCAAAAGCCCGCGCAGCTATTGGAAATACTGCACCATGTACAAACACCTCTCGGAGTTCGTCGAAAAGCGGTATAAGGTCAGCGACATCGCGTTCAAAGAGCTTACTCCGGCATTTATCACGGACTTCGAGTTGTTCCTGCGGGTAGAAAAGAATCACTGCAACAACACGGTCTGGTCTTATATGATGCCGTTCCGGAAAATAATCTATATGGCCGTCAATAACGGTTTGTTGCAGCGCGACCCGTTCTTCGCGTACAGCATCACGAAGGAGGAGACCAAACGGGGTTTTCTGACCCAAGAGGAAATCACACTCCTGATCAACGGCACATTCAAAAAGAAAAGCTACGAGCTGATCCGCGATCTGTTCATCTTCTGCACCTTTACGGGTTTGAGCTGGACGGATATGGCGAACCTGACGAAAGCCAACCTGCGCACCTCGTTCGACGGGCATCTGTGGATCGACACGAACTGCCAGAAAACAGGCGTCGAAACGAATATCCGGTTGTTGGACGTTGCCAGACACATCATCGAGAAATACGACGGCATGGCCGAAAGGGACAAACTGCTGCCAGTTCCCTGTTACGCCAACTGCAAGAACGGCATCAAAGCAATAGCGAAGAAGTGCGGTATCGAAAAGAACGTCACGTGGCATTAAAGCAGGCATATTGAATTGCCTTTGTCGCTGAATTTGAATAGATTGCAAAGATTAGTTTCTTGATAGGTAACGATTTGGAAACGAGTGAAGTTCTGTATTTTACCTCGTCTTGCATTAAATCAAAAGAACGCCTTTTTGCAATGCAAAGATAGTGATTAGAATTGATTTACAATAAACTTCATCCTGCAAAATCGTGCAAAATCGCAGATTCCTGTGCATTTTTATTGTTCAAATACTGCTAACTTCACTAAAAATGAGTAACTTTGCAAACTAACAAGTATTGGTTTTGCCATGGTTATAAGAATGATAAAATTGACATCACTATTTGTCAATACGGAAAATTATAGATTTGAGCCTTTATCATCACAAAAAGAAGCAATAGATAAGATGATAGAGGATCAAGGGGATAAATTATATTCTCTTGTGGACGATATTGTAACCAATGGTCTTAGCCCCGTCGATTTGATTATTGTAACACCCAACGAAGACAGCAATAAGTATGTTGTACTTGAAGGAAATAGGCGAATAACGTCATTAAAACTATTAAATAATCCGACACTAATAGATGACAAATACTCTCCTTTAAGGAAGAAATTTCAGAAATTACAAAAAGAAAAACCTAATGCTATTTCTGAATTGAAGAATATTGCTTGTGCTGTTTTTGAAACCCCTACTGAAGCTGATATATGGATAAAACGTAAACACTCTGGAGAACTTAATGGTATCGGAACTGTCACTTGGAACGCTCAACAAAAGCAAAGATTCGAGGAGAAGACAGAAGGAAAATCATCAATTCCATTGCAAATTATCACTTTGCTGAAATCACAAGAAGAGGTTTCTGATACGATTAAGGATTCATTATCTAAATTAAACATTACCAACTTGCAACGTTTGATGTCGGATCCATATGTTAGAGAACACCTTGGCTTGGAAATTAACAATGGAATTTTAGTTTCAAAGGTTAAAGTGTCCGAAGTCATTAAGGGGCTTTTAAAAGTTGTTACAGACATTCTGAATCCGGAATTCAAAGTTTCTGATATCTATAACAGAGAAAAAAGAAAGCAATATATTGATAATTTTGACAAGAGTCAAAAGCCAGATTTGTCTAATGAAGCATCTGAACAATGGAGTGTTCAAGATATTGAAAACAATAAAGAACAAGCATCAAGAAATAGCGAGAAACAAGAAATAAAAGGGGATAAAAACAGGAAAACAAGAAACAGAGGAGCTTTAGTGCCCAAGTCTTTGAATTTACATATCAGTAACCCGAAAATTAATAAAATTTTCGAGGAGCTAAAACATGTTCAGGTCAAGACATGCCCCAATGCATCTTCAGTCCTTTTAAGAGTATTTTTAGAACTATCTGTTGATGCCTATTTGGAGAAATTTGATTTAGTAAGAAACAATGCTATTACAGCTTGTTCTTCTGGTGAAAGTTTGCAAGGGAAAGTTGGTAAAGTCTTAAATCATATGACCCAATTAGGAACAATGAGTAATGACTTATCAAAGGGCATAAGGTCTGAAATAAATGATAAAAATTCAGTTCTTTCAATCGAATCATTGAATGCATATGTTCATAACGAGTTTTTCTACCCTAAAGCAGATAATTTGATTACTGGATGGGACAACATAGAAAGTTTTTTTATCCAATTGTGGGAATCAATAAAAAATAAAGAATAATATTATGGAATTTCTATCACCTTTAAGATACCCTGGCGGTAAGGCTAAAGTTGCTGATTTCGTACAATGCTTAATCAAAGAAAACGCATTGCTCGATGGCACTTATGTTGAACCATATGTTGGAGGTGGTTCCGTTGCATTATCTTTGCTCTTTAATGAATATGTCAGCGACATACATATAAATGATAAGGATATATCTATTTATGCCTTTTGGTATAGTGCCTTAAATAACGTGGATGCTCTCTGCAAGATGATAAAGGATACCCCTTTAAATGTTGAAACTTGGTTTAAACAAAAAGAAATTCAATCCAATAAAGAGAATTCTGACTTGTTAGAATTAGGCTTTTCTACATTCTTCTTGAATAGGACTAATCGCTCAGGAATCTTGAAAGCAGGAGTCATTGGCGGTTATGACCAAACTGGAAATTATAAGATTGATGCAAGATTCAACAAAGAAGATTTGATAAAAAGGATTCAACGTATAGCAGATTATGCAGATAGAATCCATTTAACAAATGAAGATGCTGTTTCTTTAGTACAACGGTTAAAAAATGAATTACCGTATAATACGTTATTTTATTTAGACCCACCATACTATGTAAAAGGTAAAGGACTTTATCTGAATTACTATAATGATACAGATCATCAAAATATAGCTAACACTATAAGTGAGATTGCAAATTGTAAGTGGATTGTCTCTTATGATAATGTACCATTCATAACCAGCCTATATTCAAAATATAGACAGCAATGTTTTGAATTGAATTATAGTGCGAGTAATTCCGGGAAAGGTAAAGAGATAATGGTATTTTGCGATGGCATAGTTATCCCCAAACACAAACTATTTAACCATTCTACAAAGTGAAAATAACGCACATTCATATCGAAAGATTTCGAGGATTTCAAAATGAAGATTTTGAAGTAGGCTCTTTGTTAACAGCAATTGCAGGGCAAAACGGAACTCAAAAGTCAACATTACTTGGTATTATAACACAAACTTTCACTCTTAAGACAGAAGATTCTATGAGAGTTGAAAAGCCCTTGTGTGGTGGTAGTTATATTTCCGCATTCAAAGATAAGTTTAGGTTATCACCTACTTTTGATAAACCAAAAGGTCATGAATGGACTATTTCCTTTGATGCAGGAATGGATGATTTTACTGTTGAAAGTATCAAACGAACAGGAGATCCTAATGTCCGTTTTTGGAAAAAAGGAGCTAGGCAAGAAGGAGATGGATACATTTCCTTCCCCACAATCTTTTTAAGTCTAAAGCGATTAGTTCCAGTGGCAGAGGAAGCTAAAATCATTACAGATGATACATTATTAACGCAAGAAGAACTAAATGAGTTTAAGCAATTGCATAATAAAATTCTAATAGCACAAACTCCCATTTCTTCCGCAACAACAATCACATCAAAAAACAAGCAATCTATAGGTGTATCCACAGAACTATACGATTGGAATCAAAACTCTATGGGGCAAGATAATTTAGGTAAAATTATCTTGGCGTTATTTTCTTTTAAAAGATTACATGACAAATATCCCCGACAATACAAAGGCGGTATTTTGGCCATTGATGAGATGGATGCAACAATGTATCCCGCATCCCAAGTAGAGTTGTTAAAGGTTTTGCGCAAATATGCATCTAAGTTGAATTTGCAAATTTTATTTACAACTCATTCAATGTCTCTTCTTAAGGCAATGGATGATTTAGTTCAAGAAGTAACTAAAAAAGAAGAAACAGCCAATCAAGCAAAGATCCTTTACCTTAAGAAGGTTGATGATAAGATTGCAATTAAACAGGGCGTGAACTTCAAAGGCATTCAATTGGATTTAAATGTTGTTGCAGAAGGAAATAATCGCAAGAAAAACAGAATTACAGCATATACGGAAGACAAGGAAAATATCTTATTTGTAAAAGCTATTTTAAAGAGCAAGGCTTTTGTGTTGGATTTTGTGGATGTAACATTACCATGTTCAACATTAATGGAACTTGTAACCAAAAGAGTGCCTGCTTTTATATATCCATATTCTATTGTTATATTAGATGGGGATGTTAGAATGAATAAAAATGATCTCAGGAAAATCAACAATGCAGATAACATTTTGATTTTACCGGGAAATAAGTCTCCAGAAAGACTATTGGCCTCTTATTTGTATAATCTATCTGATGTAGACCCATTATGGTCTAAGATTGCAGATGGGTACACAAAACAATTCTGTTTCCGAGAGTATTCCATGGAACAAATAAATGCAGGAGGTGAACTGGGGCGCCAAAATGCAAAAAAATGGTTTAATAGCCAATTAGAATATTGGGGGCGAAACGGTTGTAAAGTCCTTAATCCTTTTTTAAGTTCAATTTCTGAGGAGGCACAAGAGTTTAGAACAAATTTTGACAATATGATTAAACAGTATATCCATGACTAAACTTTCGGTGTCCACACTTCATTGTGGACACCGAAAGTTTAGTCATGAAATTGCTTGATATAAAATCTAGGTACATTTTATGTACGATCTTATCCCAACTCTTTTTTCTGTGTCTAAGTCTGGGTACAATAAAAAAGCATGTCCAGTTTGCTAATGGCGTTACGAGCTTCCTGTATATGTCTGATGCTGAAATGCAACGTGATGGTACTTTGATGATTGGCGGGGGAGGGAAGTCGGAAATCAATGGAAAACCTGTAGAAAATAGTACATTCCTCTCTAAGTAAAGCCTTCTCTGCGATAAAAATCGTATCCTTTTCTTGCAAAAAATCTCTTAATTGTTGCTTTCCTCTGATTTTTCCCTTAAATTTGTTAGTGACTTACTAAATTTAATACAGGGAGGAACGAGTATGGGACAACAGACTTTTGAATTTTTGCTATTGGCAATGTCCGCACTTGCGGTGATTGTATTTGTAGCCCTCTATTATGTACGTGCCGGTTATGGTATATTCCACACCCCGAAATGGGGACTTTCAGTGAACAATAAATTAGGTTGGGTGCTGATGGAAGCGCCTGTATTCCTTGTAATGCTTTATCTGTGGTGGAACAGCAGCGTGCGTTTTGATGCCGCTCCTTTCCTCTTTTTTCTTCTTTTTGAATTACATTATTTCCAGCGCTCTTTTATCTTCCCTTTCCTGATGAAAGGAAAGAGCCGGATGCCCCTTGCCATTATGTTGATGGGAGTGGTCTTTAATGTCCTGAACGGACTGATGCAGGGCGAATGGTTGTTCTATCTGGCTCCGGAAGGACTCTATACAGATGCCTGGCTCAGTACTCCTTCTTTTTGGTTTGGGATCATTTTGTTCTTTATAGGGATGGGCATTAATCTACATTCCGACAGTGTGATCCGCCATTTACGTAAACCGGGCGATACACGTCATTATTTGCCGCAGAAGGGAATGTACCGATATGTCACTTCGGGCAACTATTTTGGCGAGTTGGTGGAATGGATAGGGTTTGCCGTACTCACTTGTTCGCCTGCTGCATGGGTGTTTGTACTGTGGACGTTTGCTAATCTGGCTCCACGTGCTAATTCCATCCGTAACCGTTACCGGGAAGAGTTTGGTAAGGATGCGGTAGGAAAAAAGAAAAGAATGATTCCTTTTATTTATTGAATTTGAATAGTATATCGTTTCTGTTTCAGGAAATGATGAAAGCGAAACATAACATATGAATGATGAACTCTAAATTATTTACTCCCGCCTCTATCGGGCCGCTGACTTTGCGTAACCGTACGATTCGTTCGGCTGCTTTTGAGAGCATGTGTCCGGGCAATGCGCCGTCCCGGCAATTGAAGGATTATCACTGTTCGGTGGCAGCAGGTGGAGTGGGAATGACTACTATTGCTTATGCAGCTGTTACACAGAGTGGCCTTTCTTTCGACAGGCAATTGTGGATGCGCCCTGAAATTATACCGGGATTAAGGGAAATAACCGATGCGGTTCATAAAGAAGGAGCTGCTGCAAGTATTCAGTTGGGACATTGTGGAAATATGTCGCACAAAAGTATTTGTGGGGTAACACCCGTAGGAGCTTCTTCCGGTTTTAATCTTTATTCGCCTACTTTCGTGCGTGGCTTGCGCAAGGAGGAACTGCCGCAGATGGCAAAGGCATACGGTCAGTCGGTCAACTGGGCACGTGAGGCCGGATTTGACGCGGTGGAGATACATGCGGGGCATGGCTATCTTATCAGTCAGTTTCTTTCACCTTACACCAATCATCGTAAGGACGAGTTCGGTGGCTCGTTGGAGAACCGTATGCGCTTTATGGATATGGTAATGGAGGAAGTGATGCGTGCCGCAGGTAATGACATGGCCGTTCTGGTAAAAACCAATATGCGTGACGGTTTTAAAGGCGGCATGGAAATAGATGAAGCTGTGCAGGTAGCGAAACGGTTGGTACAAGATGGGGCTCATGCGTTGGTGCTGAGCGGAGGCTTTGTAAGCAAAGCGCCTATGTATGTCATGCGGGGAGCGATGCCTATAAAAAGTATGACACATTATATGAGCTGCTGGTGGCTGAAATATGGGGTACGTATGGTAGGTAAATGGATGATTCCGACAGTACCTTTTAAAGAGGCTTATTTCTTGGAAGATGCGTTAAGATTCAGAACAGAAATAAAGGAAATTCCGTTAGTATATGTGGGAGGGCTGGTATCTCGTGAAAAGATAGATGAGGTATTGGATGATGGTTTTGAATTTGTACAGATGGGAAGGGCGTTGCTGAATGAACCTGGTTTTGTGAATCGGTTGCGGACTGAAGAAAAGGCTCGTTGCAATTGCGGTCATAGTAATTATTGTATTGCGAGAATGTACACTATTGATATGGCATGTCACAAACATCTGGAAGAGAAATTACCCCTTTGCTTGGAACGTGAAATAGAAAAATTAGAGAACCAATGAGTAAATTAGCCATAATAACCGGTGCCGATGGAGGAATGGGTACTGAAATAACCCGTGCGGTAGCACAGGCCGGCTATCATGTAATAATGTTGTGTTACACTCTTTTTAAAGGAGAGGAGCGTAAGAACCAGTTGATTTTGGAAACTGGCAATAAAGAGATAGAAGTCAGACAAGTTGACCTTTCTTCCATGGCTTCTGTGACTAATATCGCGGACGACTTGTTGGGGCGCGGAAAGCATATCGATTTACTGATGAACAATGCGGGAACAATGAGTTCCGGCGGTTTGATTACAACGGAGGATGGTTTGGAATATACGGTAGCTGTGAATTATGTGGCCCCTTTTTTACTGACTTTGAAATTATTGCCTCTGATGGGACAAGGAACCCGGATTGTGAACATGGTTTCTTGCACGTATTCCATAGGGAAGATTACTCCTGAATTTTTGATTCGTGGAAAAAGAGGCAGTTTTTGGCGTATCCCTGTTTACAGTAATACAAAATTGGCTTTGTGGCTTTTTACCCGTGAACTTTCTGAAAGGCTGAAAACAGAAGGAATTACTGTCAATGCTGCCGATCCTGGTATTGTTTCTACCAATATCATCCGTATGGATATGTGGTTTGACCCGTTGACTGACATACTGTTCCGTCCTTGTATCCGTACTCCGAAGCAAGGAGCCGCGACAGCTGTCAGTTTGCTTTTGGATGATCGATGGAAAGAAGTTACAGGGCAAATGTTCGCTTCTTGCAAGCCTAAAAAAGTAAAGGATAAGTTTATGAATCATCCACAGGCAAGACAGCTTTGGGCGGATACGAAAGCATATTTGGAGAAACTGAAATTGGAGGAGCCAATTGTCTGAGAATTCCTTTAAATACATAAAAAGCCGTATCATTACTTAAAAGTAGAGTGGATACGGCTTTTATGGTCGGTGAAGAGTGTCTGGTTTCGGATTGCAGTGTAGTTGAGGTTATTCTTTCTTGGCTGCTTGTTCAGCCAGCATCTGTTCACGGCTTTTACTTTGAGTCACAATATAAACTCCCGTGAATACCAGTGCCACAGCTATTCCTTTGGCAATGCCGAAGGTTCCCATTCCTAACAAGATAGAGACACTGGTTCCTACGATAGGCTGCACATAGTTGTACATACTGATGACAGTAGGGCGCAATGTTTTCTGTCCGATCATCATCAGAATATAGGCAAGGAATGTTCCACCTACAATGACGTAGGCTACGCAGGCCCATGTAGAAGTGGAAATTTCGTGAAAATGTATGGTCGAGACCTCATGATAGGAAAATGGAATAAAGCAGATGGCTGCATAGGTGAACATCCATTTCATTAAAGTAAATATGTTGTATCTGCTGATCAGTCCTTTAAAAATAGCCAGATAGAATGAGAAACTGATTTGTGCCAACAGGCAAAGCAAATCTCCGGGAATACTTCCGCCTTTTCCATCTGTTGAGCCTTGACTGCTTAATATGAGTGTCAAGGCTCCGATGGAACCTAGAAAAATGCCAATCACTTTTTTCCCTGTAACCGGTTCTTTCAGATAAATGGCAGCGACAATCATAGTAGCGATAGGGGCTGTGGTTGTTACAATGGAAGCATCGATGGGGGAAGTCAGTGATAGTCCGAAAGTGAAACATCCCTGATTCAGGACGATACCCAATAATCCTGCAAAGAACAACATCATCAAGTCGTGCGGCTTTACTTGTTCTTTAGGAGCGAAAATAGAAGCTATCCAAAAACAGATAGCACCTCCTGTCATTCGAAATGTAGCGAGGGAAAGACCTGAAATACCGTTTTCTAACGCCGTTTTACCAATTGGGGACATCAATCCCCACATTATGGCAGCGCCTAGCAATGCCAAATGTCCTTTGTACTTTTGAATAGCCATTCTTTTTACCTTAAATAACAGTGCAAATGTAGGAGGTTTTTTTTATATTTTCTATCTTTGCTTATAAGTAAATCTATCAAAAATGAAAAAACAAGCTGATTATATAAAACGTATTGAGATAAAGCGGCTTTGGGGCCGTAAAGATATCTCATGGGAACTGCGTCCGGATGTCAATATTCTGAGCGGAGTGAATGGTATCGGCAAGAGCACTATCCTGAACAGATCTGTGAACAGTCTGACGGCTTTGGAAGGCGGAGCGTTGAGTAACGGTTCGACTCCCGGGGTACATTTTGTCTTTTCTCCGGAAGATGCGACCCTGATACACTTTGATGTAATCCGTAGTTTTGACCGTCCGTTGATTCATTCGGAACTTCTCGAAAAGATGGCGGATAAGAATGTTAAGACAGAACTGGATTGGCAACTTTATCAATTGCAGCGGCGTTATTTGGATTATCAGGTAAATATTGGTAACCGCATTATTGAGTGCCTTACTTCCGGTGGCCCTGACGGTCAGCTTCGTGCTGCCGAAATGTCTTACCCCAAGACAAAATTCCAGGATTTGATGGATGACTTGTTTGGTGAAACCGGTAAAAAAATCATTCGTAAAAGTAATGAGATTTTGTTTGAACAGGATGGAGATATACTTTATCCTTATCAACTGTCTTCCGGTGAGAAGCAGATTTTGGTTATCTTGCTGACGGTTCTGGTACAAGACAACCGTCGGGGAGTCCTGTTTATGGATGAACCTGAAGTATCCTTGCATGTGGAATGGCAGCAACGCCTTATTTCATTGATACGGCAATTGAATCCTAATGTACAGATTGTGTTGACAACTCATTCGCCTGCTGTGATTATGGATGGCTGGCTGGATGCAGTGACCGAGGTGAGTGATATTACAAAATAAACAATTTCTAACGACGATACTATGGGAAAAAGATTGTCCGAGAATCTGTCCTCCTTATATATTGGTGCGGCCAACAAATTGAAACCTAAATGTTCGCGACGCAAGATTATTGCATACGTTGAGAGCTATGATGATATTTCATTCTGGCGTACCTTGTTAGGTGAATACGAAAATGAAACTCGTTATTTCGAAGTGATGCTTCCTTCGAAAACCACTTTGGCTAAAGGTAAGAAGTCTGTGCTGATGAATGAACTGGGACCTCAGTTGGGACAAAATATGATAGCTTGTGTAGATAGTGATTATGACTATCTGTTACAGGGGGCTACCCATACTTCACGTTATATTATAAATAACAAATATGTTTTTCATACCTATGCATATGCTATAGAAAACTATCAGTGTTATGCTGAAGCATTGCATGAGGTTTGTGTCATGGCAACGTTGAATGACCATCCGTTGGTGGATTTTGTCGCTTTTATGCGTATGTATTCCCAAATAGCTTATCCGTTGTTCATTTGGTCGGTGTGGTTTTATAGAAAACATAATCTTTCCGAATTTTCTTTGCTTGACTTCTGTTCGTATGTGAAATTGGATAGAGTCAGTGTCTATCATCCTGAACGGAGTTTAGAGAGTATGAGCCGCAGGGTGAGGCGTAAATTATTGGAACTGGAACGCCGCCATCCGAAAGCCTTGGAGGAAATAGAGGCGATGAAGCGGGAATTTGCCAAATTGGGAGTGAATGAGGACAATACCTATATGTTTATTCAAGGACATCACATTATGGATAGTGTAGTGATGAGATTGTTAGTACCTGTCTGCAATGTGTTACGCCGTGAACGTGAAACGGAGATTAAAGAACTGGCAGAGCATAATATGCAGTTTCATAATGAACTGACCAGCTATCAGCGCCGGCAGTTGGGAGTAGACATTGTACTCCGCAAACATACCAGCTATAAGTTATCACCTCTTTATAAAAAATTGGAAGCAGATATAGAACGTTTCTTGAAACATATCTGAATCGGTTATTTCTTATGGGAGGCAAGTGCTTTGGCTATGAAATGATCTAGTGAGAATTTACCCGGTCCTGCTATATACAATAATATGAATACTACCAGATAAATAAAGGCTAATTCTTTAACGGCGAAAGGATCAGAACCATGAACAACAAAGAATGCGATACACATGGTGAAGATCATCGGAAGCATTGCCAAGCGATAAAGGAATCCGAAAATGAAAGCCATCGAACAAACCATTTCACCAAAAATAGCCAGTACCAGTGAAAGTTGGCTGCCTATTCCTAAAGGATCGGGAAAACTGCCGGACATGACATCGTAGTTGGCCCATTTCTGTACACCGTGCGACATGAGTAAAATACCAAACAGGATTCGTAAAGCTAATATCAGAAGTGACATAGCAGTGCCATCGGGCTTGGATGGAAATAAGAATTTATAAATGACTGACATAATACGTTTTTATTTTTTTGTTTATACTATATTTATATAAACGTAACAAAAGGGTGAAATGTTCAAATCATTCACTGTTTGTTTCTTTGGAGATGGTTGATTCGCTCATATTAATTTTTTATTGTAGAAAAACTCTTGAAACGAATGTCAGGACTTCGTGCAAAAGGAATAAAAAAAGAACAATTATAATAAATATTAGTTCTATATGGTATAATGTTTGTCGTACCTTAGGTAACGATAAAAGCTAACATACGAATATATGAAAACAATTAAATGTATTGGAGTGCTGACATCCGGAGGGGATGCTTCTGGCATGAATGCCGCTATCCGTGCGGTAACCCGGAGTGCAATTTGTAACGGATTTAAAGTGAAGGGTATTTATAGAGGATATGAAGGGCTGATTAATGGAGAAGTGAAGGAACTGACCACCCAGGATGTGAGCAGTGTTATTCAACGTGGAGGAACGATGTTGAAGACAGCCCGTTCTGCTGAATTCCAAACAGTAGAAGGACGCAAGAAAGCATACGATACTATGCAGCGAGAAGGAATTGATGCTTTGGTGATTATAGGTGGAAATGGTTCTATTACAGGAGCCCGGATTTTTGCGGAAGAATATGATGTGCCTTGTATCGGGTTACCTGGTACAATAGATAATGATCTTTATGGTACTGACTTTACCATAGGTTACGATACGGCTTTAAATACGATTGTGGAATGTGTGGATAAAATCCGTGATACGGCAACCTCTCACGACCGTATATTCTTTGTGGAAGTGATGGGACGTGATGCCGGTTTTCTGGCTCAAAACAGTGCCATTGCTTCTGGTGCTGAGGCAGCGATTATTCCTGAAGATCGTACGGATGTGGATCAATTGGAGAAATTTATCGGGCGCGGTTTTCGTAAGACAAAGAATAGCAGTATTGTTATTGTTTCCGAGAGTCCGAAAGACGGAGGTGCCATGCATTATGCAGAGCGTGTCAAGAAAGAATATCCTCAATATGATGTGCGTGTTACCATTTTAGGGCATTTGCAACGTGGAGGTTCGCCTAGTGCTTATGACCGTATTCTTGCCAGCCGTCTGGGGGCGGGAGCTATTGATGCCATATTGGAAGGGCAGCGCAACGTGATGATTGGCATTCATAACGATGAGGTGGTATATGTACCTTTTTCTGAGGCAATTAAAAAAGACAAGCCCCTTGATAAATCGCTTATCAAGGTGCTTGATGAATTATCTATTTAATGAAAATAATCATGAAAGGAGAAGCGGAAGTAATTCTTCTGCTTTTTCTATGATATGTGCCGGATGTAAGGCTTCCAATTCTGTGCGCGGCCGGAATCCCCATGCCACACCTATAGCTGTTACTCCGGCATGATGCGCTGTTTGCATATCTACATTAGAATCACCTACATAAAGTATATCTTCCTGTTTGACTCCTGCTTTTGTCATGATTTCGTTTATGATGGATGGATCGGGTTTTGCGGGGATACCTTCGCGTTGTCCCAGTACTTCCACAAAGTTTATTTCTGGAAAATAGTGTGCTATTAACTTTCGGGTAGCTGCTTGGTATTTATTGGAGGCGACCGCTATCATGATCCCTTGCTGTTGCAGTGTTTTTAATAATTCGGAGATACCGGGATAAGGGCGGCTTAAATCGGCATTGTGCTCATCATAATAAGGGATGAATTGTGAACGTATCTTTAATACATTCTCTTCCGTACGCTCCCCTTCAGGCAGAGCACGCTCAAATAATTTATTGATTCCGTTTCCTACAAAAAAACGGTATGCTTCCATTTCATGTGTAGGATAGCCATAATACTGTAAGGCTTGGTTGGTGGCGGCAGCTAGGTCGGCAATAGTGTTCAGTAATGTGCCGTCCAGGTCGAATATTACAAGTTTCTTCATATTTGTACTTCTTTTATCGGTGCAAAGTTACTATTTTTGTATGCAAACTAATAATAATGCTTATGAACTTTCTAGAATTAGTGAAGGCGCGCTACTCTGCACGCAAATATGCCAATCGTCCTATTGAGGCTGAAAAGTTGGATTATATCATGGAATGTGTACGTTTTGCACCGTCTGCAGTTAATTTTCAACCATGGCGTTTCCGTATTGTTACAGATGAGGCCGTACTGAAAACGTTGTATTCATGTTATAAACGGGAATGGCTTGCTACGGCTCCTTGTATCATTGTGGCTTGTGTGAATCATAATGAGTCTTGGCATCGGCGTGCCGATAATAAGGATCACGCTGATATTGACATTGCTATTGCAGTAGAACATCTTTGTCTGGCTGCTGCCGAACAAGGACTGGGTACTTGTTGGGTTTGTAATTTTGACACTCCGCGATGCAGTGAGGTTTTGGGATTGCCTGAAAATTTGGAACCGGCCGTCTTGATTCCGGTCGGTTATGCGGAGGATGAACCCACAGAAAAGAAGCGGAAACCATTAAATGAAATCCTTCTTTAAAAAATCACAAAAACACCTTTCGGAGTGCCATCGGGCAGGCAGATTTAATTTCCTTTTACAGTGGACGAAGGTACTATTAATCTCTTGGCCTGATGACTGTTCCGGATTTTAAGCTCATTCTTTTTAGTCTCTTCTTATTTTCTGATAATTTTGCATATTTTGTATTCCATTTATGATAGAAGTAAAGCCGAAATGGCTAAATTTGAGCACTTTTTAGGCTTTGAATAACCTATGAGTGTAGTAAGTACTATTAATAACACTAAAAATTATGGAGAACATAGGAGTTGGATTGATGTTGATGGTGGTCGGTATGGCGACTGTCTTTGTCATTCTCCTCATCGTTATCTATCTAAGCAAGTACCTTATTACTGTTGTCAACAAAGTGGCTCCCGAAGAAGCTCCTAAAAAAGCACCTGCTGTAGCACCTACGGCAGATACTGGTGCTATGGATGCTATTAAGGCGGCAGTTGAGATTTTGACGGCAGGTAAAGGTCAGGTGATAAAGATTGAGAAGTTATAATCCCAAAAAAGAAAAACACATTTATCAAAAATGGAAAGAGAAGTAAAATTTAGTCTGGTCTTTCGCGATATGTGGCAGAGTGCAGGTAAGTACGTGCCTCGTGTAGACCAGTTGGTTAAGGTTGCCCCGGCTATTATTGAAATGGGCTGTTTCGCCCGTGTGGAAACAAATGGTGGTGGTTTTGAACAAGTAAATTTATTGTTTGGTGAAAATCCGAATAGAGCTGTGCGCGAGTGGACGAAACCCTTCCACGAAGCAGGCATCCAGACCCATATGCTGGACCGTGCGTTGAACGGTCTCCGTATGAGTCCCGTTCCGGCAGATGTCCGTAAATTATTCTATAAGGTTAAACATGCGCAGGGAACGGATATTACCCGTACTTTCTGCGGATTGAATGACGTCCGCAACATTATCCCCTCTATCGGCTATGCTCATGAAGCCGGAATGATTTCACAATGTTCGCTCTGTATCACTTTCTCTCCGGTACATACTGTGGAATATTATGTGAATATGGCCAAACTGCTTATAGAAGCCGGAGCCGATGAAATCTGTATCAAAGATATGGCCGGCATCGGACGTCCCGTTTCATTGGGAAAGATTGTTGCCGGAATCAAGAAGATTAAAAATATTCCTATACAGTATCACTCTCATGCGGGGCCCGGATTCAATATGGCTTCTATTTTGGAAGTATGCCAGGCTGGTTGCGACTATATTGATGTAGGTATGGAACCATTGTCATGGGGAACCGGCCATGCTGATTTGATTAGTGTGCAAGCCATGTTGAAAGATGCCGGATTTAAAGTGCCCGAAATTAATATGGAAGCGTATATGAAAGTGCGTTCTATGATTCAGGAGTTTATGGATGATTTCCTTGGTTTATATATCAGTCCCAAAAACCGTCTGATGAATTCTTTACTGATTGCTCCGGGATTACCGGGCGGCATGATGGGAAGTTTGATGGCCGATCTTGAAACGAACCTGGAATCTATCAACAAGTATAAGGCAAAACGTAACCTGCCGTTTATGACCCAGGATGAATTGTTGATCAAGCTGTTCAATGAAGTTGCTTACGTATGGCCGCGTGTGGGCTATCCTCCTTTGGTAACTCCGTTTAGCCAGTATGTGAAGAACCTTGCCATGATGAATGTAATGGCTATGGAGAAAGGTAAGGAACGTTGGGGAATGATTGCCGATGATATTTGGGATATGATTTTGGGTAAAGCAGGACGTTTACCGGGTAAACTGGCCCCTGAAATTATTGAAAAGGCAGAACGTGAAGGCCGCAAGTTCTTTGATGGCAATCCTCAGGACAATTATCCCGACCAGTTGGAAAAATATCGTAAGATGATGCTTGAAAAACAATGGGATAAAGGACAGGATGACGAAGAACTGTTTGAGTATGCCATGCATCCGGCCCAGTATGAAGCTTATAAGAGTGGAAAGGCGAAAGAAGACTTCTTGGCAGATGTGAAGAAACGTCGTGAGGAGAAGGCGAATGCCACTATTCCTGTCGAAGCTGAAAACAAAACAAAAGTACTGACAGTGGATGTGAACGGACAACCTTATCGTGTTACAGTGGCATATGGTGCTGTAGATCCTGCTATGCTGACAGCTGCTTCGGGTGCAGTTCCTGCACAAACTGCTCCTGCTCCGGTAGGTGAAGGGAAAGATGTGCTTTCTCCGTTGGAAGGTAAATTCTTCTTGGTAAAGAATGCTCAGGAAACCCCGAAGAAGGTGGGTGAAAAGGTTAATAAAGGTGATGTGATTTGTTACGTCGAAGCAATGAAGACCTATAATGCGATCCGTGCGGAATATGACGGTACTATAACTGCTATTTGCGCTAATTCGGGTGACACGGTTTCAGAGGATGACGTATTAATGAAAATAGTATAATGGAAGATATATTTGAAAGACTTTATGATATGACTGCTTTCAGCAATATTATTGCTGAGCCGCAATTCTTGATAATGTATGCCATTGCGTTCATCTTACTTTACTTGGGTATCAAGAAAAAGTACGAACCACTGCTGCTGATTCCGATAGCTTTCGGAGTGTTGCTGGCTAACTTTCCCGGTGGTGAGATGGGGGTTGTCCAGGCCGATGAGAATGGCATGGTAATGGTGAATGGAGCACTGAAGAACATCTGGGAAATGCCGTTGCACGAAATTGCGCACGACTTGGGCCTGATGAACTTTATCTACTACATGTTGATTAAGACCGGTTTTCTTCCGCCTATTATTTTTATGGGGGTAGGTGCTTTGACAGACTTTGGTCCGATGTTGCGTAATCTGCGGCTTTCTATTTTCGGAGCAGCTGCACAGTTGGGTATTTTCACTGTATTGCTGGTAGCTATCTTGATGGGGTTCACTCCGAAAGAAGCGGCTTCATTGGGGATTATTGGTGGAGCAGACGGTCCTACCGCTATCTTTACCACTATTAAACTGGCTCCCCATTTGCTAGGGCCGATTGCCATTGCCGCTTATTCGTATATGGCTCTGGTACCCGTTATCATTCCGTTGGTTGTGAAAATCTGGTGTACGAAGAAAGAATTGAGTATCAATATGAAGGAACAGGAAAAGAAATATCCTTCTTCGGTAGAAATCAAGAATCTTCGTGTGCTGAAGATTGTATTTCCGATTGTAGTGACTACGGTGGTCGCTCTGTTTGTGCCAAGTGCAGTGCCTTTGATTGGTATGTTGATGTTTGGTAACTTGATTAAGGAAATAGGTAGTGATACTTCACGTTTGTTTGATGCAGCTTCAAATAGTATCATGAATGCGGCAACTATCTTCTTGGGGTTGTCAGTCGGTGCGACAATGACTACGGAGGCATTTTTGAACTGGACTACTATCGGCATTGTGGTAGGTGGTTTCTTGGCGTTTGCCTTGTCTATTTCCGGTGGTATCTTGTTTGTGAAGTTGATGAATCTTTTCACCAAAAAGAAAATCAATCCACTGATTGGTGCTACAGGTTTGAGTGCTGTGCCCATGGCCAGCCGTGTGGCTAATGAAATTGCTTTGAAGTATGACTCCAAAAATCATGTGCTTCAATATTGTATGGCAAGTAACATTTCAGGAGTTATCGGTTCTGCCGTGGCTGCCGGTGTGCTGATTTCATTCCTACAATAAAATACATTGTATTTAAATTATTCGGACACGAATTATACGGAAATTACAGGTGTTTTAGACAATACTGTAAAATCTGTATAGTTCGTGTTTTTTATTCATTCTCTCTGTATCGTTCTCCTAGCTAAAACAAATAGAATAGGCCCTCTCCTCACGAAGAAAGCCTATCATCCGATTAATGTTTAATATAAGAGAGAGTTTTATAGTCCTAACAGTTCATTGAACTTCTCTGCTGTTTTGGGATCTGACGGACGTGTCATATTAGCAGAGATGATGTTACCATCCCGATCCAGCAGGATAAAACGGGGAATGCCGTTAATGAGGTAAGCATCCATAAAGGTCCTGTCTGTTCCCATGTGTAACTGGATCCCTTTCAACTGCTCCTTTGTTACCATGTTCTCCCATGCCTTTTTGTTCTTGTCGCATGACAGGCTGACAAAATGAATATCCTTTCCTGCATATTTCTCTTCCAGTTCCTTTAACGCGGGAAGTTCTCCACGGCAAGGACCACACCAGGTAGCCCACACGTCAATATAGATATATTTTCCTTTCAAGTCAGTCATTGAAACCGTCTTTCCATTTATATCCGGATAGGAGAAGCTAGCTGCTGAGGGATTGCCTGATCTTAATTTTTCCCACTTGGTACAAAGTGCGTTGAATTTTTCTATGGACTTTGTATCCTTCACGTGTTTGCGGAATAGGACAATCAGTCCGTCTGCTTCATCCAGTCCGTTATTGTCTACAAAGTTATAAACAAATTGGTCAATCAGAAATTCTGCAACCTTTTCATCCTGTATGGTTGCATCTATGTAGTTTACACATTGTTCTGTTGAACTTGATGCAACCGTTTTTCCTTTATTACTAAAGGCGCTGATAGCATCGGGAAGGAAAGCCTTATATTCTTTCAGCGCTAATAAACCGGCATTGATCGGAGTAATAGCTTCCAGTTTCTCATAATATGCTTTGGAAGGAATATAGTTGTCATCCTTTCCAAAATGAGGATGATACAAAGCGTATTTGGAGAAATAATAATACGTATAGAATTGCAGACGTATTTTTTCCTGTGCAGTGAAATCGGCTGGAAGTTTTGCGGCTTCCAATACTTGGCAATTGACTGCATACAGGCTGTCTCCTTTGTGTATAAGGGCGGCTTCCTGCATTTTCATGTCGGGCATGCCGAGTGATCGGAGCTCTTTGCTTCCCAGATAGGTGTTGATAGCGGCGCCTGCTCCTTCAAAGGTTGTGTTTCTCCACATGTTATCACTGTCGAATGACAAAGTAAGGTCTTGATTAGGGTCCAAATAAAGGGTACGGCGTCCGCGTGTGTATTGCATGGTTACATATTGCGGAGTGAATCCCGTGATTTCTATGTTGCCGTTTCCTGCGGCGTCAATCGCTACTTCTTTTTGTTCGCCACTTTGGCTGAAAGTCAATATAACTTTGACCTTCTCATTGGGATTGGTGACCTTAAAAGTGAGCTTTGCAGCTTCCGCAGCAGTGAAGGTACTCAGCGCAAGGCCAAGTACCAGGATGGATTTTAGAGTTCTCATCTTATTTTTTTCTTTTAGGTTTCATTTTCAATGCATCGGGACGCATGTTATAGACTTTCTTTCCGTATGCGGGTTCTGTGCTGAGGCTGGCAGGGATGGGGGCTTTTCCGTTCAGTTTACGAAGCACCATTTCCAAGGCGGCTGCATATTCCTGATGGATGAAAGCATCATCTCTGTCTGTTTGGTTATAAGCAATGTATTGCAGATAGCCTACACATTTGTTGAACCAGAATTCGGGAAGTTCCTCTGCCTTGTATCCCAAACGGGCGATAAATTTCAATCTGCCGATCAACTCTTGTTGGTTGATTGTGGTATCTGCAATCATCGCATCAATCTGGGTAGCTGCCGCTTCATACTTTTGTTCCCGGATGTCGTTATTGATACGAATCATTTTCAGATTAAAATCTTTTCCTTCATAGTTGCATAAGGCTTCAATTTCCGCCAATTCGCCGTATGAAGTTTCTTTTGCCAGTTTGGCATCAACATTTTTTTTACCGAAACGCTGACAGAAATCTGCATAATTGTCTGATACTTGCTTTAGGTACGGGTTCATGCCGTTGATGGTGTTTACATATACTTCCCATACATCCGGATCAGTCAGTTTGGCGCCTCCTTTTATTAATTCGTCAAAAGCGGCCTGTACGTTCTTGCGTGCATAGACTGAATAGTGATAATTGATGTAATCAATTAAAAAAGCACGCTCCCTGTTTCCTTTGGTATATTGGTCTTGCAGGTAAAAAGAACGTTTGGTAGGAACGGTTGCGTCTTTTCCTGTCTGAATAAACTGTTCGGGAGTCTGACGACTGCTGCTGTGATGGACGATTTCTTCGGTAGCAGGATCTATGAATGCATAGGTGGGATAACTGCGTACACCGTATTTCTTGGCTAATGTAATTCCTTCACCTTCTTCAGCATCAATTTTGAGGTTGATGAAAGTTTGGTTATAGTAGTAACCCACTGTAGGCAATGAGAATACGGTTTGTGCCATATTCAGGCAAGGTCCGCACCATTGGGTATAGAAATCAATGAATATCAGTTTATTTTCTGCTTTGGCCTTGGCTACGGCTTCTGTCCAAGTAGTGCCGTGCAGGAAATTGATTCCTGCATTCTGGGCACTTAAGTGAATCGCATAGATACATGCGAAAATGAGTAAGATATATTTTTTCATGTCTTTGAATTTAATATGTTAATAACCGGGGTTTTGTTTACATTCCAGATTAGAACTGATTTCTGACGACGGAATGGCATCAATACGGCGGTCTATGATGCGTTGGTAATAATTGTCTCCTTGTGCTTCCGATTTCTCATATTCTTTTTCCAAAGCTTCTCTTAACGTCTTGTTCAAGGCAAGCAGACGGGTGAAATCGGGTTTCTCTGTGTATCCTGCAAAACGGATCATGGCAAACCATTCATGCCAATTCTCGAAAGACAGTTCCAGCATCCATTCGTTGAATATGGCCGTTTCCAGTTCTTCATTATTGGCTGGAAGAATAATTTCAGCTCCTGCTCTTTCGCGTAGTTTACGGATCGGTGCGTAGGCTTCGGATATAGAGGCTCCCGAACGATACAAGGCTTCGGCTTTAATCAGATAAAGTTCAGAAACACGGCTGAAGATGACAGGCATGTCATTGGCATCATTCAGCAGCTTTTTCACTGATTTCAAATTATAAGCTACAGCAGAACTGCGACTGTCCATCAAACTGTCTACTTTAGAGAAGATGGCATCGGCGCGAGGATCATCTCCCACCAGTTCCACATACTCATTGGTGGGCCCCCAATAGCCTTGTTTCTTCGTGGGGCTGTTACCATAACATTGCTGGCGGGTGGAAGTGTTGGTTGCATCTTTTTGGTCGAATACACGAGCGAACAGAATCTCTTTGGTTGTTGAAAACTTATCAAAAACGTCACCGTAGTTTGCTTCCGGCAATGGAGCATTTGTATCAATCGCATCATTGACTGCTGCTACCGCTTCTGTGTATTTTCCTGCATACAGCAATACTCTTGCCTTTAATGCCTTGGCTGCTTCTTTAGAAGCTTGTGAAAGCTTTTTCCAATCAGGAGCTTTTTCAATCGCTATTTCCAGTTGATCCAGAATATATTGATAAGAATCGGCTACGGAGCTACGCGCCTTCAAAGCATTGGATACGGATGGAGCTTCATTGCGCATGACCACCCCGTATTCACTGTTCATATCCCAAAATTCGCAGTAACGAACCAAGACGTTGAAGTAGGCCAGAGCACGTAAATAGGCTATTTCACCTAACACTTCGGCTCTACGGTTTCCTGAGAACTCTCCGTCACTCATACGGTTACAGGCTGTTTCCAGGAAGTTGGCATTTTTGATTACAGCGTAATCTGCGTCCCATTCCGTTGCATCACTGAATGATAGGGTAGGCAACATTCGCTCGGAGTAGTAAACGGCATTACCGGCGCTTACAATTTCTTGACGCCACATGGTTCCGGCTTTGAATGAACCACTTACTGTAGGAAATATGACATTGAACCCATTCCCGGGCAAGGAGTAATAGATTCCGTTTAAAGCTAACTCTACAGCAGCGGGTGTTGTGATGGCGCCGTCTAAATCTGCTTCGAATTCGGGCTTTTGGTCCAAGACATCTACCAACTGGCACGAGGAAACGCCCATTGTAAGTAAAGCTAAGAATATATATTTTTTCATTCGATTATACATTTAAATGATTATAAGTTAATTTTTAAACCTGCCGAGAAAGAGCGGAAACCTGGATAAGCCGAGGTTTCATAGTTACCGCCATAATTACTGTTACTGTTTACGGTAGCAGGGTCTGTTCCCGGATAAGAGGTGATCGTGAACAAATTGGTAGCCGAGATAAATAGTTGTCCTTTAATTACTTTGTTTAAAGGTAAATTATAAGTCAGACGCACTTCCTGCAAACGGAAGAAGGAGGCATCAAACAATTCATGATCGGTGAGTCTAGGTACACCGTCACCTATATACAAGGCCGGGTATTTGGCATCTTTGTTGGTGTCAGACCATCTGTCATTCAATCCATAGTCAATCAAACCGGTTAATTGTCCGGGTAGATTCTGCAATGTCTTGTTATAGATCTTCAAGCCACCAATCTGATATCCGAAGTTGGCGAACAAACTAAATTGTTTATAAGATAAATTAGCAGTCAAACCGCCGAACAAATCCGGATCAGGATTACCGATAATAACACGGTCATTGTAGTTGATGATTCCATCCCCGTTCAGGTCTTTGATTTCCAAATGTCCTGGTTTTAAGGAATTCCCATCGTAATAACTTTGTCCCTTTGATTTAGCATAGGCGTTCAATTCATCTATTCTGGCCTGGTCTTGTATGATACCGGCATATTCATAACCATGGAAAGCTCCCATTGGATAACCTACAGCCAATACTTGGTCGGCATAGCTGCCTTGAACTACTACATCCATAGCTGATTGTGCTTTACCTTCTTCAACCAGTCTGGTGACTTTATTCTTGTTATGTGACATATTCAAGGTCAAATCCAAACTCCAGTCTTTAGTAGATAATACACGGCCCACCAGGTTTATTTCAATACCGCGGTTGGTCAGTGCTCCGATGTTACGGTTCATCTGCATGGAGCCGCCGGTTGCGCTGGGTGGGAAATCAAATGACCAGATCAAGTCTTTGGTATCTTTGATATAGCCGGAGATAGAACCGGTCAGTCGGTAATCGAACAATGCGAAATCAAGACCTAAATCATATTGGGTCGATTTTTCCCAACGGATGTCGCGGTTACCCACTTGTTTATGTATAATGGCTGATAGATTGTTATAGCTGGTTGCTTCGTATAAATCACGATTAGAGAAGCTGGTTAAGTTTTGGGTACCGGTAGTACCTACACTGGCACGCAATTTCAAATCATTAATGAATGTCAGGTTTTTCATGAAGTTTTCCTGAGAGATACGCCACGCAATGGCTCCCGAAGGGAAGAAACCATAACGGTTGTTCGAACCAAACATGGATGAACCATCATAACGTCCTGTAAAAGTAAACAGGTAGCGCTCCATTAATTTATAATTGATACGGGCAAATGAAGAGAACAAACCACTTGCATTATATCCGTTGCCCCAAGATGAGATGCTTGCAGCACTTCCCAGATTGGTGTAGATGTCATTATCCGGATAAGTTTGGCCGTTCATGGTGGTGCTACGGCTGATGCCGCGTTCAAAGGAGACACCGGCTACGGCATCCAGTACATGGTTCTTGTTGAACTCATAGTTATAATTCAATGTATTGTCGAATACGGTTTTTGAATATTTATAATGATATTCAGATCCGCTAGCTTCATTTCTAGTACTTAGAAAACTTGGACTAAATGAATTGTTTTCAGTAAATTGTAAATTACCTGATAAGCTGGAACGGAAACGGAATCCTTTCCAGATATCAACTTCTCCATATACGGTTCCCATGATACGGTAAATATTATTATGGTTCTTCTTATAGGTGTTAGCTACCGGATTGGCACTGCCACTTGATAAATCAAATTCACCATTGTCATTGTATATAGGAAGGTCAGGACGGAAACCTTGCGCACTAAATAGTGAAGTGTTTGCATTATCTTGGTCTGTATAGCTCATATTGGCATTAATACCAAAACGGAGGATAGGCAGCACATTCATTTCTGTAGACACACGTGCGTTATACCGGCTCAGGTCACCTCCTTTGACCATACCTTGCTGATCGAATACTGATAATGAAATAAGGTATTTGGATACTTTACTGCCTCCGCTTACAGTCAAGTCGGCATTATGGCGGATGGCAGTTTGTTTCACTTCGTCAAACCAGTTGGTATTAGCACTACCTAATGCAGTGGAATTAGGCTCAAGAATTTCTAATGCATATTGGTTGGACGGATCATATACCAAGGTTTCTTTAGCGAAGCGGCGTACTGTTTCGCGCCATTCGTCACCATATAAAATACGGAAATTCTTGATCTGGACATCAGTGGTTACATTATAATTGAAGTTGACGGTGGGTTTGGAACCTTCTACTCCTTTTTTGGTGGTAACGATAACTACACCATTTGCAGCACGAGAACCATAGATAGCAGCCGCAGAAGCATCTTTCAGTACGTCCATAGACTGAATGTCATTGGGCGAAATTGCATCCAGCATACTGGGATCTTCTACAGGAACTCCATCGATCACATACAAGGGTTCATTGGAACCGGTCAATGAGGTAGCACCACGCACACGCACGCGGACTGTTTCGCCCGGTACACCGGTATTTTGTGATACCTGTACACCAGCGGCCAAGTTTTGAAGCATGGAAGTTACATTAGGAGTATTTAATTGACTTAATTGTTTTAACCCTACTGAAGCCACAGAACCGGTCAAATCTTTTACAGAAGAAGTACCATAACCTACTACGACCACTTCATCCAGATTGGTTACTTCGCTTTCCATTTTTATATTGAAGACATGTCTGTTACCAATTTTCTCCTTAACCGTCTGCATACCGATAAAGCTGATCATCAGTTCGTCGTTTTTAGTATTTTCGGGATAAGACAACATGAACTGCCCATCCATATTGGCTACAGTACCGAAAGTTGTACCTTGGATGACAATAGAAGCTCCAATGACCGGTTCACCCGTATCATCTTTGATAACTCCGGTAATCGTTCTGCGTTTGGCATTTCTGTCAATCGGTAATATTAACACATAATTGTTTTCTACCAACTCATAACGCATACCTGCCTGGCTACAAATCACTGAAAGTGCTTGCTCCAGAGGTTCTTTGTTTAATGTTAGTTTCAAAGGTACATTGTTTAAAGTTGCATCTTCGTACATGATATTAATGCCGGTTTGCTTTTTGACCATGTTAAGGGCCTCTTTCACACTGATGTTTTCACTTTTGATAGTGACTGTCTTGTCAGCTGATACATTTGCAAACACAGCGTTGAATGTGCAGAATATGCACATTAGCATTACTAAAAACCTCATTTTTGGAGGTTTAGCTACTAAACGCTTCCAAAGCTCGTTTCTTTTCATAAAACTCAAATAACTTATTTAATAATTTAGAATGTTCCTGTTATACAGGGCTTGATTATTGTTTTTTTACTAATATGGTTTCTCCCTTTTTCTCAAACTTGACATCGGATACACGATGAATGATGTCTAGTGCAAAGTCCAAAGGCTTGTTACGGAAAATAACTCCGGTGAATTTCATGGTTTCTAATTCCTTGGATGCTATTTGAATATCTACATTATAGCATCGGGACAGACGGGCTATCAGCAAAGGAAATGGCATTGCGTCAAACTCCATAGCACCCTCAGTCCATGAAATATAGAATTCAGTATCTACTTTGGAAACTTTTGATTGTGCAGAAGAGTAATGTTCGCCTGGTAGTAGATAATATTCACCTGATGGAGCATTTACCTTTAATTTTCCTTCAATTAAGGTTACTGATAATTCTTCATCGGGATAAGCCGAGATATTGAAAGTTGTTCCTAATACATAAATAGCATGGTCGTGTGTTTTTATTATGAAAGGGCGGGCTTCATCGTGTGTTACCTCAAACATGGCCTCTCCTTCCAAAGTGACTTCTCGGGTATCTCCGAATTGAACCGGAAAATCAATATGAGAGTCCGCATTCATTTTTACTTTTGTGCCATCAGCTAATACTATTGCGTACTCCGAACCTTTTGGCACTATAATTTTATTCTGTAATAATTCAGTATCCAGTTTGGGTTTGTGGGGGGAATCACTTTCTTGAGGAAATATGATTTCTCCATTGTTGATATGACTTCCATTGATTTCCCGTTGGTTTTCATAGAGGGGAACTACAGAATGGTTTGCTTGTACCCAGGTGGCTTTAGGAGTTTCTGTGTTTTTGGGAAGAGGGGATTGTTGTGGCTGTTCGTTTTGGGCAATGGCAGGTACTGGCTTCTGGCCATTGAAATATAAAATGGAGGTAATTCCTATTAGTATTGCTATTGCAGCGGCCGAGGAATAAATAGCGATACGGCGATGAATAGTATGGGACCGGTTACAACGGTGTTGAATAGACTTCCATGAGGCTTCTTTATCAAACTGATGTAATAAGTTAAGTTGGTTGTTTACATGGTGGAGTGAAAGTAACTTCACAAAGATTTCTCTATGCGATGCGTCTTCTTCAATCCATAGCTTTAATTCTTCCAATTCCTGCTCGTTAAGCTGATGGGACAGGTATTTTTGAATTAGTGTTTCCGTTTTACTCTTTTGCATAATTGTTGTACAGTTTAACAGAAGTATCACAAATACGCAAAATGGGTGACAAAAATCTGAATAAATTTATAAATTAAATAAGATTAGAATTTCTATCATATTGAAACGACGCAACATTTTTAGTGCGCGTGATAGATGGGTTTTTACTGTATTTACGGAAATATGGAGCTCTTCAGCTACTTCTTTGTACTTTTTATCTTCCAGAACAATTTTGACTAGAACATTGTACTCTTGTTCTGGCAATTTTTTTAATTCAGTCAGTAGCTGGTTTCTTTTTTGCAATAGTTCTTCCTCATCATAAAAGTCATCGATAGGAGAATAAGATTCTTCTTCCATTTCGTCTAAAGAAAAGTAACGTTCTCGCTGCACTTTTGTCAGTGAAGAGAAACGGACGGCATTGAACAACCATGCGTGCAGATTGGAGGAAATGGTGGTATGTGAGTTTTTGTCCCAAAAACTGACAAATAGATTCTGTACAATATCTTCTGAAGTTTCCGTAGAGCCTGTGAATTGTACAGAGTAGAGGCATAAAGGGAGATAATAAGTATCATACAGTAGACGAAAGGCCTTTTCTTTGTTTTCAGCAAAGAGAGCTAGTATCCTTTCGTCTACTTCATTATATCTATTGTATTTTCTTGCATTATTGTTCATGGATGCCTTTTGCGGCACAAAATTAGGAATTTAACCGACACGATATACGACTTTCACCGATTAAAAATGCAAAAAGTACAATGTATTATGAATATTTTCTTTATTTTTCAATTCTGAACCAGTCAGCGTCTGTCCATCCTCCGTCATTGGTTACAATAGCGGGGCGCGTACAGAAGATACCTACCTTGGCTCCTATCCATTTACCTTCTTTTACTTGGAAAGTTTCTCCTAATGGCTGGAATTTCTTGCCGTCCGTACTGTAACTGAGGTTACATTTCACTAATAAGTCGTGACCGCCTTCACTGGCTTTAATCTTGTCTCCTTTTGCAGAAAATTTAGCGCGAAGATAGATTGTGCCGCCTTTTAAGGGAACGGAAGCATTTACTTTTTCAGTAGCCCCCCGATCGGCTTTCAGGCACTCCACTTGTGACAGGACAAGTCCGTTGTCTGTGTTTTCAACAACTAATCCGGCATAATCCATTCCCATTACAACCAGTCCCGTACGTTCACCTTTATATTTTTCTGTCGGCTTGAAAGTAAGCTTGGTGGTGGCAGTAAAATTGGGAGCCGGGGTTTTTTGTAGCATCAGATTAGAAACATTCCATAAACTTTTATAATCTTCGGGAACTGGGTAGGAGTATAGACGTACAAATCCTTCTCCTCCGTTGAAATAAGCCCATTTTTCATTGATGTTAGCCTGCCATTGCCATTGAGGAGACAATGTATAACCATCAAACTCGTCACTTTCTTGCGGGGTACAAATAGGATAGTTCTTACCTACATTAGGCTTTTTATAAGTCAGAACAGGTTCACCACAACCATCGCCGTCTTTATCAACACCTATAACGGGCCAGTCATCAACCCATTTCATAGGTTGCAGGTGGACTAAGCGTCCGTAAGCTCCTACGTCTTGGAAGTGCATGAACCAGTCTTCTCCTGTAGGGGTGTCTACCCAACCGCCTTGATGAGGTCCGTTGACGGGAGAGTTGCCTTGCGCTAATACTGTTTTCCATTCGTATGGACCGTATACGTTTTTTGAGCGAAGTACGACTTGCCATCCTGTAGGAACGCCGCCTGCCGGATGGAAGATGTAATAGTATCCATTACGTTTATAGAATTTGGGCCCTTCACAAGTTTGATGTGCTTCATGACCATCGAAAATGATACGGGATTGTGTGATAGCTTTACTTGCATCAGCACTTAGCTCACAAATTGTAATTACACTTTTCAGTCCGGCCCGGCTTCCTGCATAAGCGTGAACCAGATATACACGACCGTCATCATCCCATAATGGGGTCGTGTCGATGATGCCCTTTCCAGCTTTCACCAAAACTGGCTCGCTCCAGGGACCTTTCGGATCTTTGGCTTTCACCATGAATACTCCTTGGTCCGGGTCACCCCAGAATATATAGAATTCACCGTTATGGTGACGGATACTGGGTGCCCATACACGGTTGCCATGTTCAGGACGGACATCGGTAACAGGGGGCAGTGCGTAGGGTACAGCCGCACCTATGATAGTCCAGTTGACAAGGTCTTTGGAGTGTAATATTTGTAAACCGGGCAGACAGTTGAAACTGGATGAGGTCAAATAATAATCGTTTCCTACACGGCAAATGTCCGGATCGGAGTAATCCGCATACAGGACTGGATTTTTGTAGGTTCCATTGCCTTGATCGGCCACCCAGGCTTGGGATACATAATTCTGTGCGGGAGCAGATAAAAAACAGCTTCCTAGCAGACAGAGAGTGATTAGTCGTTTCATGGTTTTAGATTTTTTATTTAATCGTAATTTTGCAAGGATGTTCCAATTCTTTTCTCCATTGGGGAAGATAATTGAACCAGTCTTTCATATCTTTAAATCCGAAACTTTCTTTTTTTGAGGTGAAAGTAACGTAATAGTGGAAATGCTGTTGCCCCGGTGCTTGTAAGGTATATAAGTAGTTTGATCCGTCTTGTACTTCTTTACCGATATATTTAGGAATGAAAGTTCCCATACCTGTTGTTTCCTTCACATAGCCTATGGTGTCTGTGACAGGCCAGTCGGTTCCCCAGCTTCCAGTCAGTCCTTTATGGTCGCTCATGTGACCTCCTTCTTTCAGAATCTGTACACCTGCTGCAAAGACTTCCTGTTTAAGCGGACGGTCAAACAGGACATCTACCTTCATGTCTCGATGACCGCCATAGATGGTATATCGATTGATCATGTTCAAATCGTTTCCTTGATATTCCCAACCGATGACTTCTGCTTCGACGATGGCACGTACAGGTCCGGAGGCTAGTACACGTTCCGTGCGGTTTACTACTGGTTTTATGTGGGTCGCTTCAGTACCATTCCAACCTTTTAATGCACCTACACCACCACTATTGTAAACACGTAGCGCATCATCTCCGTAGCCGTTGGCACGTTGCGCTTTGGTAGGGTAGAAACAAGTCTCTTTTATTTCCAGTCTTTTATTTACTTTGCTATATGGATCTACCGTCTGTTTTTCGTTGAAATAGATACGATAGGCAACTAATTCACTCTCTATAGCCGGTCCGTGATGGTAAACAAAACTATATACATTCTCGGTTCCTGCCGCTGAAAATCCCGTAATATTGGCGAATTTGTTGTTATGTCCGTAAGCTTTCATTTGGGCATAAGTACGTGCCGGATAGTTTTTTTCACTTTTTTCTGAAGAGAGAATTACACGGAAACTTTTATTGCTTTTGGCTGGCATATCGATAAGGAAAGCCAGTTCGTCAGCACGTGCGTCACCGTTCAGATCGTCTAGTTGGGACGGAATTTCTTTATTACCTTCCCATACAGTGGCGGATTTGATGTTGAAACCTGCTTTCAGGTTATTTAAATCTATCACTACCGGTTCATCGGTCTTATTTTGAGTCCATTCATTACTGACTTCTACGGTCAGTGTCTTTTCGCCTTTTTGTGCAAAAGAGTTGGTAAAGCATCCTGCTAATAATGTGAGGACAATAATTGAGCGCTTTTTCATAATGATGTATAGTTTATTATTTTAAGCACGGATCATACGGATTACACAGTGTTAGTATGAAAACCGTGTTTATCCGTGCAATCCGTGCTTTACTATTTTTATAAATTAAGTGGAGAAATGCACTAATGGGTGTAAGAATTAGAAGTTGAGTTCTTCTCCTTGTGCCCCGATTTCAGCATGATTCTTTCCGTCTATCATTACATTGGAAACATTTTGCATCTTCAAGTTCTTTCCACTTTTTAATAACTCTATTTTGATATTTTTCATATTAACTTCGTCGGCTTCGCTTAATACTACACCTTCTTTAGCATTAGATACGATGATATTCTCCATATTGATATTCTTGATTCTCATCTCAGGCAAGCCATTGAAGAACACAGCCCTGCCTGCTCCGTTACAGGTTACATCTTTGATAAAGATATTACGGAATATCGGAGTTTCTTCTGTTACAGGAGGGATGGTAGTTTCTGCTTTCTTTTCATCCTGATTAGGGTCTTCACCACGACCTTTTCCACCATAGTATAAATTGAATATTAATGCTTCGTTCGGAATATTAATCATGTTGATATTGCTGATGTAGATATTCTCTACCAATCCGCCACGCCCACGATTACTTTTAAAGCGTAAGCCAACATCTGTACCCATGAAAGTACAATTGTCTACATATATGTTGTTTACGCCTCCTGACATCTCACTACCTACAACAAAACCTCCATGTCCATGTAATACGGTGTTGTTCATAACGATGACATTTTGACAAGGTTCACCGCGTTTGCGCCCTTGTTCGTCCTTTCCTGACTTTATACAGATACCATCATCTCCTGCATCAAATGAGTTGTTGATAATCAATGCTTTATTACATGATTCCAAATCAAGAGCATCTCCGTTTTGTGAGTACCAAGGATTAGAAACTGTAACTTTATTAATTGTAATATTTTCACATGATAGCGGATGTAAGCACCAACTAGGTGAATTTTTGAATGTCGCTCCTTCCAGCAATACCTTATTACATTTGATGAAACTTAGCAATACAGGACGTAACCAATCGCGCATGTAGTCCCAGTCAGAATCGGTAAGTTCTCCACGAGGTACATTGAAGTTGTCTTTTGATAGGATAGCACCTTTCAATGCACCTTCACTGGGATACCAGATTCTTCCGTCGGCATCTACTACACCACCAGAGGCGATCAATTTTTTCCATTGACCTTCAGTCAGTTTATCTTTCTTGGTCGGACGCCATGTGTCTCCATTACCATCAAATACTCCGTGACCTGTAATCGCTATATTTTCAGCATTACGTGCTGAAATAGGAGACTGGCAACGACGGGTTTCCAAACCTTCAAAAGACGTGTTTATAATGGGATATAGTGAATGGTCTGCACTGAATAATACTAATGAATTCTTTTCTGTATATAGATTCACATTGCTTAATAGTTCGATGGGACCGGTCAACCACAAGCCTTCAGGGATAATGACTTTACCACCGCCTTTGGCATTAACCTGTTGGATTGCATCATTAATAGCCTTTGTGTTTAAAGTAATACCGTCTGGTTTGGCACCGAAATCTATGATGTTTACCGAATAGTCTGGGAAAGTAGGTTGTTCAACTTTATCCATCTTGAAAGGGAGACTTGTATAGATGGCGGGATCTATGATATCTTCTACAATAGTCGTAGACGGACAATTATTACATCCGGTCAAAAGGGGGATTAAACATGTGGCAGGAAGTAATAGAATCTTCTTTATTAAAGTAGTCATTGGTATTATATATGTTTAAGATTAATAATTATCTAGTTGATTGTTGCTTTAAGAAGTCTTATCACTCTCCCGTAAAAGACCCTCACGGGCTATTTACGGGAGTAGCAATAATGTTTCATGTTAACCTAATTCTAACCTTAAATAAATATTATGAAAAAACCTCTTAATTCGATGGCAAATATAACTGAAAGAATTGTCCTTTATGTGCACTATTTGATAGAATAAGTGGATTTTTTGTTAAATTCTCATTTAGCTGAAACCTTAAATGGTAAAAATTAGTTTTATAATTGCATTATTTCTTCATTTGTGTGCAAAAAAAGCTATGATTAATTTATTTGTTTGTATCTTTGCAAACTAATTTAACAATAAAGAAGGTATGAGTTACAATTTGTTGAAAGGAAAAAGAGGTATTATTTTTGGTGCATTGAACGAACAGTCTATCGCATGGAAAGTTGCTGAAAAGGCTGTAGAAGAAGGTGCGTCCATTACATTGTCCAATACTCCGGTAGCTGTCCGCATGGGAGAAGTTTCTGCTTTAGCTGAGAAACTGAATTGTGAGGTAATTCCAGCAGATGCAACTAGCGTTGAAGATTTGGAGAATGTTTTCAAACGTTCGATGGAAATATTAGGTGGAAAAATAGATTTCGTTCTTCATTCTATCGGTATGTCTCCTAACGTTCGTAAGAAACGTACTTATGATGACCTCGATTATGATATGTTGAGCAAGACTTTGGATATATCTGCCGTTTCGTTCCACAAAATGATTCAAGCTGCTAAAAAGCTGGATGCTATTGCAGAGTATGGTTCAATTCTGGCATTGAGTTATGTTGCTGCGCAACGTACATTCTATGGATATAATGATATGGCGGATGCAAAAGCATTGCTTGAATCTATCGCGCGCAGTTTTGGTTACATTTATGGTCGTGAACATCATGTGCGTGTGAATACCATATCTCAGTCGCCGACTATGACTACTGCCGGCTCAGGTGTGAAAGGTATGGATAAACTGTTTGATTTTGCTAACCGTATGTCACCATTAGGCAATGCTTCGGCAGACGAATGTGCAGATTACTGTATTGTAATGTTCTCTGACCTGACTCGCAAAGTGACTATGCAGAATTTATATCACGATGGAGGCTTCTCCAGTGTAGGTATGAGTTTGCGTGCCATGGCAACTTATGAAAAAGGTTTGGACGAATATAAAGACGAAAACGGAAATATCATTTACGGATAAGAAATAGATGATACGCAAAATTATATTCATATTAGTGGGATGTCTTGTTGCTCTTTCCTCCTGTCAATGGGATGGGAAGAGTGGCAATACTGCTGATGTGGATGTAAGAGTTGCCCGTTATGATCGTTTGCAGTATGAGTATGTTACGATGAATAGTTTCTCGGCACTGCAAAAAATGAATACGGACTATCCTCAGGTTACCAAGCTGTTGATAGAAGATGTATTGGCGATAGGTGAGGTGGATGACATGAAGATTAACGACCGGATGTTGGAATATTATTCGGATTCTACCTTATTGACTTTGATGCACGATGCCGAAGAGAAATTTAAGGATCTTAGTTGGGTTGAGGAAAAACTGACTAAAGGTTTCAAACGTTTGAAGAAAGAGGTTCCTGCATTGTTTGTACCTCATTTTTATGCTCAAATAGCTGCGCTGAATCAGTCGGTTGTAGTTGGGGATAGTATTTTGGGCTTTAGTATTGATAAGTATATGGGGGCGGATTATCCTTTATATAAACGCTTCTATTATGACTATCAATGTCGCAGTATGGAGCCTGATCGTATTGTTCCGGATTGTTTTACCTTTTATTTGCTGAGTCAGTATCCTTTGCCATGGCAGCCTGGTCGTACTTTATTAGATATGATTATGCATCGTGGAAAGATAAATTGGATAGTGGCTCATATTTTAGGGTATGAATCTTTTGAGAAAGAGATGGGATATAGTGAGGATGAGGCTGAGTGGTGCAGGAAGAACAAAATAAGTCTGTGGAAGACAATGGTTGAAAATGGTCATTTATATGCTACCGATCCTCTTGTTGTACGTACTTATATACGCAAGGATCCCTTTATTTCTATTATGGGTGAGAAAACTCCTGCAAGCATTGGAGTATGGATGGGGATTTTGCTGATTGATGAATATATGAAAAAGCATCCTGATATGACAATAAAGGATTTGTTGGCTAAAACAGATTATCATCAGATGTTAGCTGAAACAGATTTCAAACCTTGATATTTTGACTGATTAGTAGTATGATGGAAGTTGCTTTGTATCTATTGCCTGTCACATTGGGCGAAACTCCTGTGGAAAATGTGTTACCTGTGTATAATAAAGAGGTCATTCTCGGCATCAAACATTTTATTGTAGAAGATGTACGCTCGGCACGTCGCTTTTTGAAAAAGGTAGATCGTGGGATTGACATAGATGCATTGACTTTTTATCCATTGAACAAACATACTTCTCCTGAAGATATTTCCGGTTATCTGAAACCTTTGTTAGCCGGACAGTCCATGGGAGTTATTTCTGAAGCCGGTTGTCCGGCTGTTGCCGATCCTGGAGCGGATGTGGTTGCTATTGCTCAGCGTAAGAATCTTAAAGTGGTGCCTTTGGTAGGACCTTCCTCTATTATTATGTCTGTTATGGGGTCGGGTTTTAATGGACAAAGTTTTGCTTTTCATGGTTATTTGCCTATTGAGTCTGGTGAGCGTGCAAAACGTATTAAGGTATTGGAGCAGCGTGTTTATGCAGAAGATCAGACGCAGCTTTTTATTGAAACTCCTTATCGTAATAATAAGATGGTGGAAGATATTCTTAAGAATTGCCGTCCGCAAACCAAACTTTGTATTGCTGCCAATATTACGTGTGAAGGAGAATATATCAAGACTAAGACAATAAAGGAGTGGCAGGGGAAATTGCCGGACTTATCGAAGATTCCCTGCATATTCTTGATTTATAAGTAGTGCGATAACAGATATTCATTTAAATTCCTCCCACATTTGTGCCACTATGTTCAGATGATCTACTTCTTCTTTTAGAAAAGAACTATATTGGGCAGAATTCATTTCTATTTCTTCGGGAGTAACAAATTTCCCTCCAGTAAAATGTATCTGTTCTTCGTCATTTAAAGGAAGAATATATAGCATGATGGTTTTTTTTACTCCATTGGTTTCTTTTACCAAATGTTTCAGACTGAAGCGTGGCTCCGGTTGTCCGGTAATATGGTTGCTATATTTATTTTCTACTTCTTTGGCATATTTATCCGTATCTGTCTTGCAGGCATAAATGTAGTCTTCCATAGGTATGTCCAGCTTGCCGGGTTCTTCACCTTGATAACTGCGGGGGGCAACATAAATCTTTCCATTGCAAATAGGGGCGATACGTAAGAAAGGCATTTTTTTATAAGTTAAACTGATTGTTTTCACAAAAGCATGATTGACAATAATGCAAATGACATATATCAAAGGAGGGATGATGTGGGTCATAGCGTAAAGGGTATTATAAGAAAGTGGACTGAAAAATAAATAAATTATACAGGAAGCAAACAAGTGAATGCCGGATAAAACAGCTATAACCTGTGTGGCCCAACAGTTCAGAATAGATATCTTATAATGAAAGTAGGAGAATAGTTTTGCATAAAAATTGGGGACCATGAGGTAGAGTAGTGAAAAACAGAGTATCAGTATTTCTAACGTAATGGGAACTGTTCGGTCCGGAATAAGCATATCTCCGCTTATACCTTTTATGATGGATGCAATGATTAATGCCAAAGTTCCATGTAGTAATACTAGGTTTGGCTGATAAACAGGAGGTTTGACAAGTCTGTATAGGATATAAATAATGCTAGCCAAACTACAGACATACAAAACAGCTGCATCTTGAAAGAAAATGCAGAAAATCATACATACGATGGTTGGAATTAACCCTGTAGACATGATTAAATTCTTGTATTCCAGTAACGATTTCATTCTCTCTATCTCTATTTATATCTTTATAACAAAAAAGATATAAAGTTGGTTTACTCGTTACCCTTTAAATTTTATATGTTTTTCTGCATGATAGGAGGAACGTACCAAAGGTGCGCTTTCCACTTCTCGGAATCCTTTCTTTAATCCAATTGTTCTATACTGTTTGAATTGATCGGGGGTAATATATTCCGCTACCGGATAATGGCGGTGGGTGGGTTGTAGATATTGGCCAATAGTAAGTATTTTGCAACCTTGTGCCAATAAATCGTCCATGACTTCTTCCACTTCTTCCGGCCGTTCTCCCAAACCTACCATAATACCGGATTTAGCTGTAATACCATTATTGGCTATTTGTTTGATGACCTTTAAACTGGTTGCATAGTTGGCTGCACTTCGTACCAAGGGACTGATGCGGCGTACGGTTTCCATATTGTGTGAAATGATGTCTGGTTTGGCGTCAATGACTAGCTGAATCAGTTCGCTTCTTCCTTGAAAATCAGGAATTAAAACTTCGGACGTGGTTTCCGGATTCAATCGTTTGATTTCTGAAATCGTTTTAGCCCAATGGGCAGCACCCAAATCATTTAGATCATCACGGTCTACAGAAGTAATAACGGCATGGGATAATTTCATGAGTTGAATGGACTCTGCTACATGGGTCGGTTCTTCAGGGTCTAACGGAAGAGGTCGTCCGGTCTGTGTGTTGCAAAATTTGCAGGAACGGGTACAAATTTCGCCACCTATCATAAAAGTGGCAGTACCTTTTCCCCAGCATTCTCCCATATTGGGACATCGTCCGCTACTACAAATGGTATGTAGTTTATGAGAATCTACAATATGTTTGGTCTCGGTATATCGAGCGTTTGCCCCTATGTTTATTTTAAGCCAGTCTGGTTTTTTAACATGATTCATGATGATATTAGATTTATAATTCACCACAGATTATACCAATGTAAATTGTTCTCATTCGGTTTTTATGTAAAACTGTATAATCTGTGATGAATGGTTTTTATTTTAAATTATCAATAAAGAAATTAGCTACGCGAGTCAGTAAATGTCTAGTTGTGTTGCCTCCACTGATTCCATGGTTGCGGTTGGTATAGATTTGCATGTCAAATTGCTTGTCGGCCTGTACCAATGCTTCACTATATTCTGCGTTGTTACGTAAGTGTACATTATCATCTGCTGTGCCGTGGATCAGCAACAATTCACCGTTCAGTTTGTTGGCACGGTTAATAGCAGATGCAGCATTGTAACCTTCCATGTTTTCTTTGGGGGTACGCATGAAGCGCTCTGTATATACCGAATCGTAGAAACGCCAGTCTGTAGGAGCTGCAACAGCGACTCCTGCTTTGAATATCGGTGTTCCTTCACTCATGGACATTAATGTATTGTAACCTCCATAGCTCCATCCCCATATACCGATACGGTTACCATCCACGTAAGGTAGTGTACTTAAGTATTTGGCGGCTTCTACTTGATCTTTCGATTCTTTTACTCCTAAGTTCAAGTAGGTACATTTTTCAAAATCAGAACCCCGGCCACCAGTTCCGCGTCCGTCTACACAAGCCATGATGAAACCTTGACCGGCCATATAAGCTTCGAACATGCCGCCATCTCTACGGGCTCCAATTCCCCATTTGTCTGCAACTTCTTGTGAACCCGGTCCACTGTATTGGTGCATGATAACAGGATATTTTTTGTTTGGATTGAAATTTGCGGGTTTCATTATCCAACCATTCAATTCCACACCGTCATTGGTCTTGAAACTAAATAGTTCTTTACTTGGCATATTCAGACGTGAAACTTGGTGTTTCAATTTGTTATTATCTACTAAGGTTGCCAACTCTTTACCATTATTGTCATTAAGGGTAATGACAGGAGGGGTGTTGATATTAGAGAAAGTATTGATGTAATACTTCATATTGTTACTGAAAATAGCTTTATGAGTTCCTTCCTGCTTGGACAGTTTGGTCTTTTTACCTTTGCCATCCACTTTGTAGATAGCGGTGCGTAGCGGACTGCCTTCATTGCTCTCAAAATAGAATGTGTTGGTAGCTTCATCCCATCCCAGGAAATCTTTCACTTCGAAGTTTCCTTTTGTGAGTTGCTTAACCAGGTTTCCTCCGCTAGTGTAAAGATAGAGATGGTTATAACCGTCTTTTTCACTCATCACCACAAAATTTTTTGGATAGAAAACGATGTTGGAGTATGCTTCTTCTTTAATGTATTGGGGAGCTTCATCACGTACCATCAGTTTACACAATGTACTTCGTGGATTGGCAAAATAGAGGTCGAAACGGTTTTGATGACGGTTCAAAGTCATGATTGCCAACGCATTCTCATCATCCGTAAACTTGATGCGAGGGATATAACCGTCTGCGTCTAGAGGCAAGTCCATCTTGCGGGTTACCTTACTTTTTATATCAAAAGTATGAACGGTTACTTTGGAGTTGTCAATTCCTGGCATAGGGTATTTGTATTCATATTCTCCCGGATAAGTGCTGAATTTCTCTAATGCGGGAACCATACCTTTGTATAGTGGAAAAGAATACATAGGTACTTGACTCTCATCAAAACGGATATAGGCAAGCATCTGGCTGTCTGCACTGAAGTCGAAAGCACGGTTGAAACCGAATTCCTCCTCATATACCCAGTCGGGAATACCATTTAGTACTTCGTTGAATTTGCCGTCTTTGGTTACTTGTGATTCACTGTTGCCAAACAATAATTTTACCAGATAGATGTTATTATCACGTACAAAAGCTATCTGATTGCCATCCGGTGAGAATAAAGGAACCTGTTGTGGGCCGTTTTCTGAGAGCGGTTCCATTTTATTGTTTTTTACGTTGAAAATATAATAATTGGCAGTAAACGAACGACGATAAATCGGTTTGGTATCAGTCTGTATTAGAATCAGTTTCTCATCGGGTGACATGATATAGTCATCAAATGACTTGATGCTACAGTCACGGGCCGTATTTACATCGAAGATGGTACCTGTTTCTTTGCCGGTCTTGAAAGAATACTGCATGATTTTTTTGCCATCAGTACTCATTTGGGTGTAATGTTCTCCATCCAACATCGGTTTGATACCTCTGATTCCTTCGGCACGATACGTTCTGTTTGCTACGTCTTGCAAGCTTACTTGTTGGGCTCCGACTGTCAGCAGGCAGAAGAATAAAATAATAAATATGCTTAATTTTCTCATAATAGATAAATTCTTTAAATGATAATCAAAGACAAAGGTAAAACTTTTGTTTGAAAATACGTATCTTTGTCCCGCAAAATAAGTTCATGAACAGAGAGATGCTTTATAACGACTTATCCGGCTTTTTAGCCATGCACTTTCCTTGCAAAGTGCAGAAGATTTCTATTAATGCCGGATTTACTTGTCCTAACCGTGACGGCTCGGTAGGATACGGAGGTTGCACTTATTGTAATAATCAAACATTTAATCCGGCCTATTGCCATACGGGAAAGTCTGTTACTCAGCAGTTGGAAGAAGGAAAGCGGTTCTTTGTACGTAAATACCCGGAAATGAAATATCTGGCCTATTTTCAGGCTTATACCAATACGTATGGGGAACTGGAAGAGTTGAAAAGAAAATACGAAGAGGCGCTGATGGTAGAGGATGTGGTAGGGCTGGTGATAGGGACTCGTCCGGACTGTATGCCGATATCATTACTGGATTATTTGGAAGAGCTTGGTAAACACATTTTTGTATTAGTGGAGTATGGCATTGAAAGTACGGATGATGAAACGTTGCGCAGGATAAACCGGGGACATACTTTTGCCGTTTCTGCAGAGGCTGTTCGGAAGACTGCAGAGAGAGGGATTTTGGTAGGAGGGCATATAATCCTTGGTTTGCCCGGAGAAAAAAGAGAAATGTTAATCGGACAGGCCGGAGTACTTTCACAATTACCTCTGACTACTTTAAAGCTGCATCAGTTACAACTTATTAAAGGTACGCGTATGGCGAGTGAATATGTGAAAGATCCTGAAGCTTTCCATCTTTATACAGCTGATGAATATGTTGATTTAGTCATTGATTATATAGAACATCTTCGTCCGGACATCGTACTGGAGCGTTTTGTTTCCCAATCACCCAAAGAATTGTTGATAGCTCCTGATTGGGGATTGAAAAATTATGAATTTACGAATAAGGTGAAAAAGCGGATGAGAGAAAAAGATGCCTGGCAAGGCAAATACTATAAATATTAAAAGAAGGAAACAGATATGGAAATCAAAGGAAAAGTACATTATGTGGGAGTGAATGACCGTAACAAGGCTTTGTTTGAGAACTTGTGGCCGTTACCTTACGGTGTGTCTTATAACTCTTATTTGATTGACGACGAGATGGTCGCCTTGGTGGATACAGTAGATGTATGCTATTTTGAGGTTTATTTAAAGAAAATTCGTAGTATTATCGGTGATAAACCTATCAATTATTTGATTATAAATCATATGGAACCAGACCATTCCGGTTCTATTAGTTTGATCAAGCAATATTATCCTAACATTGTGATTGTCGGTAATAAGAAGACTTTCGAAATGATTGAAGGATTTTATGGTGTAGGCGGTGAGCGTTATGTAGTGGGTGAAGGAGATTTTTTAGCTTTGGGACACCACAGACTGCGTTTTTCATTGATTCCAATGGTTCACTGGCCCGAAACGATGGTTACTTTTGATGAAACGGAAGGTATTTTGTTTTCCGGTGACGCTTTCGGTTGTTTTGGTGCATTGAATGGTGGTGTGGTTGATACAAATATTAATACAGATATTTATTGGAATGAAATGGTGCGCTATTATTCTAATATTGTAGGCAAATATGGTGCGCCGGTACAGAAGGCCTTACAGAAATTGCAAAACTTGAAAATAACGACTGTTTGTTCTACTCATGGTCCGGTATGGACGGAAGAAATTCCTCGCGTGGTACGTATTTATGACCGTTTGAGTCGTTATGAGGCTGAAGAAGGGGTTGTAATAGCTTATGGCTCGATGTATGGTAATACAGAAGAAGTGGCAGAAGTTATTGCAGAAGAACTGAGCAAGCAGGGAATTCGTAATATCGTGATGCATAATGTTTCTCATACCAGTCATTCTTTTATTATTGCGGATGTATTCAAATATAAAGGACTGATTGTGGGATGCCCCACTTATAATACTCAGATGTATCCGGAAATGGAAGCTCTGCTGAGCAAGCTGGCTTCTCGCGAGATAAAGGGACGTTATCTGGGATATTTTGGCTCATTTACATGGGCTAGCGCTGCTGTGAAGAAAATTGCAGAGTTTAATGATAAGTTGAAATTTGAGCCTGTCGGAAATCCTGTAGAAATGAAACATAGCATGAAGGCCGAAACTAACACTCAGGCAAAGGAGTTGGCTAAGGCTATGGCTGATCGTTTGAAAGCGGATAGAAAATAAATCTTGTGATAGAACATAAATGACGCAAATGACACATGATTGGTAAGATCAAGCTTGTGACAATTGCGTCATTCGTGTTCTAAAAATTTCTGACGTTAGGCTTGATGTACAGTAAGCTGCGGGAATGGGAAGTTAATTCCTTCTTTATTAAAAGTAGTATAAACAGTCTGATTCATACTGAAAAATACGTTCCAATAATCCGAACTATTCACCCATACGCGGATTTTTATATTTACACTGCTGGCAGCAAGTTCTCCTAATTCAATAAAAGGGGGCGGACTGGTAAGAATACGTTTATCATTGGCTATGATTTCGCGCAATACTTTTTCTACTTTATTATAGTCTTCTCCGTAGTCCACGCCAAAATTCCATTCTATACGGCGGGTGTCCAGTTTACTGTAATTTGTAATGACCCCACTACTCATGGCTCCATTAGGTACATATATCATCTTGTTGTCTGCAGTGATAAGAATAGTATGAAAAATCTGTATTTCTTTTACTGTTCCCGAGGCACCGGTAGAAGCTTCGATAAAGTCCCCCACTTTATAAGGCCTGAACAATAAGATAATCAGTCCTCCGGCAAAATTTTGTAAGTTACCAGACAGTGCCATACCGATGGCAACACCGGCAGAAGCGAGAAGTGCGGCGAATCCTGTCAGTTCGATACCTAATTTCCCTATCACAGCAAGAATCAGCATGATGAGCAGTAAGATATTCACCATACTCTTTAGGAATGACTGGATACTCGGGTCCACTTTTCTTTTTTCCAAAATACGTGCAAAAAGTCTGTTCAGCCAATTTATGAGGAACTTTCCGATTATAAAAATAATAAGTGCTCCTAATACTCTTTCTCCTAATTGAATACCGGAGTCGATCAGTTTCTCTAATGCATTGGTTAATTGAATACTTGTTTCAGATGCTAATAACATGATAAATTTACTTTAATTTGACATTTCTAATATATAAAACAATTCAGATTAAAAATCGTTCAGAATACCTTTGCCTTGGCGTACAATTTCTGCTTCTCCGCTTGTACAGTTCACAATGGTAGAAGGTTCTATGTTTCCGATACCTCCGTCAATAATTAGTTCTACCTCTTTCCCGAATTTTTCTTCTATTAGTTCTGGAGTGGTAATATATTCTATGTCTTCACCATCTTTCAGAGGCAACGTGGTGGTCATGATCGGTGCTTTTAGTATATGGCATATTTCTCTGATGATGTTGTTGTCAGGTACGCGTATACCTACTTCTTTACGGTTCTTGAATATTTTGGGCAGACGGTTTCCCGTATTCAGGATAAAAGTAAACGGTCCGGGAAGATTTCGTTTCATTAGCTTGAATGTGCTGTTATCTACTTTGGCATATTCGCTGATATTGCTTAAGTCGTAACAGATAATGGATAAATTGTTTTTACGTGGATCAATGTTTTTCAGTTTGCAGATACGTTCTATTGCACGTTCTTTCAGGCCATGACATCCTATGGCATACATCGTATCGGTAGGGTAAATAATTAACCCGCCCTCTTCCAATATCCGGATTACTTCTTCCAGATCTTTGGGATTATTATTCTTATTATAAAGTCTTAAAAGCATGTTATTTTAATTTTTAGAATTTTTTTCACGCAAGCGTTCCGCAATAGCCCATTGTAGGGCGGCTTCCTCTTCTTTTCCTACTTTCATCAATACGTCTCCGAAATATTCATGGGCCTTTGGATGTTCCGGTTTTAAAGAAACAGCCCGGTCAAAATCTCCCAAAGCTCCTTCTATATTATCTAGTGCTAGTCTGTTTTTTCCTCGATTATAAATAGCTTTGAATAAAGCGGGACTAAGGCGTACTGCTTCATTCAGACAAACTTCGGCTTCGTAATATTCCTTGTCATTATGTAATGTGATACCTTTACGCACCCAAGCGTCCGTATAAGAAGGATTCAATTCAATCGCTTTGTCATAATTGGCAATAGCAGCACGTGAATCATGTGCTTGGATAATACATTCATTTCCCATTAAATAATATTCGCGGGCATATTTTTCAAGATTTTTACGTTGTACATGGAATTGGTCTTTTAGCCGTTTGTTTTCGACCTTCAAATTGTTGATGATTCCCAGTTTCTTACGTATAAATCTTTTAATCAAAGGTTTTTCGATGTCATAACGTGAATGGATGGCAAGAAAGAATTGTTCTAGAAATCTTTCAAAATCACCTTTGTCGAAGTGTTGTACTGCTTCTACATATTGTACATCAGCTTGTGCCTGCTTCAATGCTTTTTCAATGGACTGGCGGTTGTTGAATCGTTGAGAGAACTTTACTATTTCCGGACGGACAAAGATATCTCCACGTGTAATTTGCTTTTTTAGTTGGATGCCGTTTAGTGAAGTACAGCGGCTCAATGCTACGTAGGCTTGTCCACCGGCAAACACCCCTCCTGTAAAATCAATAACGACCCTGCTGAAAGTCAATCCTTGGCTTTTGTGTATAGTGATGGCCCATGCCAAACGGATAGGATATTGTATAAATACTCCTAACTCTTCTTCTTCTATTTTTTTTTCTAGTTCATTGTACCTATATCGTATATTGCGCCAACTGTCTTTTTTAACGTCAAATTCCTGCCCGTCTTCTGTGATAACATATAATGTATCCTCTTCGTCTATACCTGAAATGGTGCCAATCGTACCGTTCACCCAACGGCGGTCGTAATCGTTTTTTATAAAAATAATTTGTGCTCCTGGTTTTACTTCCAGTTCCATTTGGGTGGGAAGGCTGCTTTCTGGAAACTCTCCATGTATCTCACCGGTCAGAATCGTTGATTCTCCAGGCAGTTCAGATAATTTCTTTTCATTGATAAAGTCTACGGTATCTCTCCGGGTAGCAAGTGTGATATACATATCACTTTCATTTTCTTCTATTTGAGTGTTGTAACGGGTGTTTAGTAGTTGTAAGTCAGCTGCTCCGGCAGTATTGGTCCGGATATGATCCAATACATTAACAAAAACTTTGTCCGACTGGCGGTATACTTTTGTCAGTTCTATGGATACCAACTCCATTTCCTGAAAGACTCGTGCCGAAAAGAAATAAGGGGTGGGATAGAAGCGGTTGATTATCTCACGTTCGTCATTTTTAATGACTGGTTCAAGCTGAAAAATATCTCCTACCAGCAAAATTTGTTTGCCTCCGAATGGTTCACGCATATTTTGTGAATATACCCGCAATATTTTGTCTATAAAGTCAATAATGTCTGCCCGAACCATGGAAATTTCATCGATGATCACTAATTCTATTTCTTTTATCAGTTTGCGATGGGCGGAAGTATATCTTAGAAAGCTATGTAACTTTCCATCTTTCAAACTGAATTTAGGATCATCCGGCAAAAGTGGATAGAATGGTAATTTAAAAAAACTATGCAGTGTGCTTCCACCGGCATTGATAGCTGCGATACCTGTGGGAGCCAGTACTATATGTTTCTTTTTGGTTACTTCGCAGACATATTTTAGAAAAGTAGATTTACCTGTACCCGCCTTTCCAGTGAGGAATACTGACTGACGTGTATATTGGATAAGATTCAAGGCATCTTGAAACTCTTTATTATGGGTATCTACTTGCATTTGTCCATACGTTTAAAAATGAATGAACAAAGATAGTGGAAATCCCGTAAAAGGGCATAAAAAAGACGGTTAAATAACCGTCCTTTTTTATAGTCCTACAGGGTGTTGCTCTGTATTGGTTCTAATTTACTTTGTTTCGTTCAACATAACGTAACCCCAAATCATAGGATCAGCGTTAGCGATTTTGTGAAAAATGTTTTTTACCTTTTTCATAATGTTATCCTTTCTTTTTTAATTAATACCTAAAAACACTCATAAATAGCAGGCATACCTCCCGGTTAGCCTTCTTTAAACAATCTTTCTTTTTACCTTAGTAGCTACTAAAAAATATCTTTTTATGTTTTACAACACAAAGATAAAGCTTTTGTTCGTTATAATATGTATTTTGCAGCATATTTTTAATCAATATCCCAATTTTATTGATTTAGGTCAACAAAGTAGGAGCTTCTTGTTGCATTTTGGTGAATATTTTGTTCGTTTCTGCCGTATAACATATAAATCAGTTTGCTTACCTCAAGAAATATTGTTTGATTTGTGATATCATAATAATATCAAAATAAATCATTATGGAAACAAAAGAAATGTCTTACAATGAGCTGGTAATCAATGGATTTATGGCTTTGTTCTTTAACTTGGTTATGTTGCCTGCACTAGTATTCCTGAACTTTTTGATTTTTGGACAACTACCTTGGTTATCTATTCCTGTTTTATTTGTGCTGGTATTGTTGTTTGTGCTGATGCTTCCGGGATATTTTTCTCAAGAACCTAATGAGGCACGTGTGATGGTGTTTTTCGGTGAATATAAAGGCACTTTTAAAAACACAGGCTTCTTTTGGGTAAACCCTTTCATGAACAAGAAAAAGTTGTCTCTTCGCGCCCGTAATCTGGATGTGGAGCCGATAAAGGTGAATGATAAGATTGGTAATCCTATTCTGATAGGGCTGGTTTTGGTTTGGAAATTGAAAGATACCTATAAGGCGATGTTTGAGATTGATGCGCAGACGATGGCGGACAGTAAAGGGACTGGGACGGCAAGTGTTAGCGTGGCAGGGCGTATGAATGCTTTTGAAGATTTTGTACGTGTGCAGAGTGATGCGGCTCTTCGCCAGGTGGCCGGACAGTATGCTTACGATGACAATGAGCATGATACTAATGAACTGACCTTGCGTGGCGGAGGTGAAGAAATTAATGACCAGCTGGAACGTCAGCTTAATGAGCGTCTGGCTATGGCCGGTATGGAAATAGTAGAGGCCAGAATCAATTATTTGGCTTATGCCCCAGAGATTGCAGCGGTGATGCTTCGTCGTCAGCAGGCAAGTGCTATTATTACCGCGCGCGAAAAAATAGTGGAAGGGGCTGTTTCTATGGTTAAGATGGCTTTGGATAAATTAGCCGAGGATGGAATTGTAGAACTGGATGAAGAAAAGAAAGCCGCTATGGTCAGTAATTTGTTGGTAGTGCTTTGTGCGGACGAGCCAGCACAGCCGGTAATTAATTCCGGAACGTTGAATCATTAATGTAGGAAATGGCAAAGAAAGAGATGATAAAAAGCTTTGTGCTCAGAGTGGACGCAGAAACTATGGAAGCTATCGAGAAATGGGCGGCAGATGAATTCCGTTCTACGAATGGACAGCTTCAATGGATTATAGCGGAAGCTTTGCGCAAGAGTGGCAGAATGAAGAAAAAGAAGACAATAATCAAAAAAGAAGAAACAGAATGATACAGTTATTTTGATTGTTTATACTGTTTTGGGTCTGTAAAAAGGGCATCAATATCGATAAAACAAATTATTTTTCTTATTTTCATAGGGTATTTTAATCCTGGGTGATCTTATAAGTAGAAACAGGATTAGTATTTACTTTTTTAATACCTTAATGAATATGAGAGCGCATAAAAAACAATTTATTGAATGGACACTGCTCATTGTTCTTTGGCTGAGTGCCATTCCGGGATGGAGCCAAGAGGAGGTACCGTTTGCTGAAGAGAATACTTATATTATAGTCAGCGGTGTAGTAAAGGACAAACAAAATAGAAGGACTTTAGAGTATGTCAATGTATCTGTTCCGGGCAGCAGTGTGGGGACGGTGACAAATGCGGATGGTGAATTTTCTTTGAAGATAGAAGATGCGGAGATGGTTTTTGCTTTAGAAATTTCACATATCGGTTATCATAACAATAGAGTACGTTTAGATAAAGAACATTTATCGGATTTAAAGATTTACCTTACCCCTCATGCCAATATGTTGAATGAGATTGTGGTTTATGCCCACAACCCTCGTTTTATAGTGGAAGAGGCCATTCGCAAGATTCCTGTCAATTACAGTAATAAAAACAATATGCTTACCGGTTTTTACAGGGAAACTGTTCAGAAAGGGCGTCGTTATATCAATATTTCGGAAGCTATTATTGATGTTTACAAGACTTCTTATGAGGATATGACAACTACTCGAGACCGGGTACAGGTTTTGAAAGGACGTCGGCTGCTTAGTCAGAGAGCCAGTGATACGTTGGGGGTGAAACTGGCTGGCGGTCCTACTTTATCTATCTATGTGGACATTGTGAAAAATCAGGATGCGTTGTTGGATGTGGAAACGTTGAACTATTATGATTTCTTTATGGAAGAACCGGTACAGATAGACAATCGTCAGCAATATGTGATCAGTTTCCGTCCCCGTGTCGTTTTGCCTTATGCCTTGTATTATGGCAAATTGTATATTGATCGTGACAAGTTGTCGTTTACCCGTGCGGAATTTAGCTTGTCTATGGATAATAAAGTCAAGGCGGTACAGGCTATTCTTGCCAAGAAACCTTATGGCTTACGTTTTAAACCACAGGAACTTTCTTTCCTTGTTACCTATAAAGATGTGGATGGGAAAACCTTTCTGAACTATATCCGTAACCGTATTCGGTTTAAGTGTGATTGGAAGCGCAAGCTTTTCTCTACCGGTTATACTGTGCTTTCAGAGATGGTGGCAACGGATAGGGAGGAAAATAATGTGGCGATAATTCCCGGAAAGATGGCTTTTCATCAGAAAGATGCTTTTCATGATAAAGTGGATGAATATTGGAGCGAGGATTTCTGGGGCTCCTATAATATTATTGAACCTACGGAATCATTGGAAAATGCAGTCCATAAGTTAAAGAAACAATCGCGTTAAGGCCTCGGATGAAGCTTGCATGGTTGAAAAGAATTACCAAAAAAGGAGTGGATGCTGAATGATTTGTTAACACTGACCAAAATAAGGGAGGGAGATATAAAGGCGTTTGAAGATGTGTTTCGCCGTTATTATTCCCCTCTCTGTTGGTATGCCATGAGTATCACCGGCAGTATGGAGGCTGCGGAGGAAATCGTAGAGGAGTTGTTTTATGGGTTTTGGAGAGATCGGGAGAGGCTGCCGTTGTTCCGTTCTATGAAAAGCTATCTTTATGTTGCGGTGCGCAATCAGTCTTTTCAATATTGCGAGCATCTGGAGGTGAGAAACAAATATCGGGAGTTTGTTCTCTCGCGGAAGGGGCGGACACAGGATAGCAGTCCTCAAGAAGAGATAGAATACCAGGAATTAAGACATTTGATAGATACTACGCTTGCTCGGATGCCGGAACGAAGGTTGCGCATATTCCGGATGCATCGTATGGAAGGTAAAAAGTATGCGGAAATAGCTTCGCAGCTTTCTTTGTCGGTGAAGACTGTAGAGGCTGAGATGACAAAAGCTCTTAAAGCATTAAAAAAAGAAATTGAGAATTATATTATAAGGACATGAGTGAAACAAAAAGAAAAAAGGAAAGAGTGGATCGGGCATGGAATAAATTGTATGACCGTTTGGATGCTGACGGACTTTTGTTATCAGGCCGGCAGGATAGGAAACGTTTGTCTGCATCCATGTTGTGGAAGTGGGGGGCTGTGGCTGCTATATGGGTCGGAATATGTGTCTTTTTGACTGTTACTTATCGAAAAGTGGGCGAATCGGTAGAAGCCCAGGCTTTAATTATGCAGGAGAACACGGAGCAATCTACTTTGGTGACCACACTCGAGGATGGATCTATTGTCTATATGGGTGGGGAAACCTCTTTGCAATATCCTGAACATTTCTCTATGGACAAGCGTGAGGTTAGTTTGCAGGGAAACGCTCTGTTTGATGTGACCGGTAACCGGGAACGTCCTTTTCTGATTGAAACAGAGGAGGTCAGAATTGAGGTCTTGGGAACGATGTTTCATGTGAAGAGTGATGTAGGGAGTACTTTCGAACTGTCCGTACAGCGTGGCAAGGTCAAAGTGGCATTGAAAAATAAAAATCAAGAGATGTATGTCAATGCAGGTGAAGCGGTGACGCTTAAAACACATCAATTGCGTTTCACTGATTATAGGGACGATACCCGGATAGCTCATTATTGGAAAAGTATGCGTTTCAAAGACGAATCTTTGATGAATATCCTTAGAGTTATTAATATGCATTCTTCCGGTTTGCAGCTTAAGACTTCTCCCTCCTTAGGGGAGCGTCGGCTTACGGTTGCATTTTCCGGGGAAGCTCCGGAGTCTATGGCAGAGCTTATCTGTTTGGCTATGAATTTAAAATATACTCGTGAAGGTGATATAGGTGTTTTATCCGAATAAAGTGGGAAGATGAATCATATTCGTACATATCATTATTATTGGCATATCTTCTTTTTCAGTTTGCTGGTTTGCATGGCAGAATTTACGAAAGCGGCGGATAGAGATGTGTTGGAGCGAGTCATTTATCTTGCTAAGAGTAAGGGTACTGTCTATACTTTACTGGGCAAGGTGTCCGAACAGTCTGGTTTTCTTTTTGTTTATGACAGCAAGGTGGTGGACAATGATCGTATGGTGAAGTTGGAGGCAGGACAGCGCACTATTCGTCAGGCTGTTTACGAAATTATCGGTCGGCAGGATATCAGTCTGCGCATTGTGGAGAATCATATTTTGATCAATCAGTTGCAGGTGCAATGTCCGGTTGTTACCACTTCTAAAGATACTTTGGCCTATTTTACTTTAGAGGGCAAATTGCAGGATAATCAGTCAGGGGCTCCCATTGCTTACGGCACGGTAGGGGTAGTCGGTACTTCTATAGGCAGTATTACCAATCAGGATGGCGAATTCCGTTTACGATTGCCCGATTCGTTGAGACAGGGTCGCATCGGGGTTTCTCATGTGGGGTATGTGGGACAGGAGATGGATATGTCTTTATTAGAGGCTCAACACGCGGTGTGGTCTCTGGAACCTCGGGTGATTCCTATTCAAGAAGTGGTGATTCGTGCTGTCAATCCTATACGGTTGTTGCGTGAGATGTTGAAAGCTAAAAAAACAAATTATGCGTCGGTTCCTGTTTATCTCACTACATTTTATAGGGAAGGGGTTCGGTATAAACAAAAATTTCGTAATCTGACAGAGGCTGTTTTTAAAATCTACAAACCTTCTTCTTTGTTGAATCATTCTCAGGATCATGTAAAACTATTAAAAATGAGTCGCATAGTCGATAGTCAGGAACGGGATACACTGATAGCCAAGATGAGTGCGGGAATTGATGCTTGTTTGCAACTGGATATTGTCAAGAACTTGCCGGATTTTCTGTTGCCTGACGGTAAGGGTAATGTGTATTCTTATGCCTCCTGTGATATGACGGTGATAGACAATCGTTTGGTTAATGTGATTTCCTTTCGGCAAAATAAAGGAATAAAAGAACCTCTTTATTGTGGCGAATTATATATTGATGCTGAAAACAATGCGTTGGTTCAGGCACGTCTTGAAATTAATCCTGCTTATGTGAGGCAAGCTACGGATATGTTTATAGAACGAAAGACACGGAAGTGGAAAATAACCGCGCAAGAGGTGGTTTATACCATTTCTTACAGACAGTGGAATGGCATTTATTACATGAATCATATTCGTGGCGATCTCTATTTTAAAGTGAAACTTAAACGGCAATGGTTCAGTGCTTCTTCCTTGCATACATGGTTTGAAATGGTTACCTGTAAGGTGGATGTAGATAATGTGACCCGTTTCCAGCGTAAAGAACGGATGCCTACACGCACTATATTTTCGGATACACATTTTAAATATGATGCTGACTTTTGGGGAGAGTTTAATGTTATTCCGTGGGAGGAAGAACTGGGTACTGTCATTGAAAAGTTGTCTCCTAAAATAGAACAGATAGAATATTAAAATAAAAGTTGGATACGGAGCATTGTACTTAGCATCTTTTGTCATGATATGTGACATAGAATGTGTTAGCCTGATGTTTGTAAGTTTGTATATTCATCAGTCTTTAGTTTAAAATCGATTCGGCTGTCCGGTCAATATTTTACCCGTGTCAGAAAGCATGCTTTTACACGTATGTCTGCATAGGGCTACACATATTGTATGTGCGGACTTATGCGGATGTATGTGGAATCTCCCATATAACAACTACATTAGGCCTAAAAACAACTATGCAAATCTGATATAGTAATAACAATAGAAGTTGTTAACTAAATCCTAGTACACATCTGTGAAATCATTCACTTCCAAAAGATAACGAGCTTTCTTAAAAGTGTCTTGGTCTTTTTACTGCTGCCGGGGGGGCTATCATATTCCGTGGAGGTATGCACACTTTTTGCGGGAAAAAGGCCCGAGAACGCTCTATTTTACATTAAATTGGAATAGTCTATAAAAAGAAGTATATATAATTGAAAGCAAGCATGTTATACAGAAATATGCTTCAAAACACAGTGAGGGCATGGGTTGTAAGTGAGGGTGATAATTTTTACTCTAACTACATAAGTTGTTTATAATGAGTTTGTTGTACACAAAGTGAGGGCATGAGGGCATAAAGGTCCGAACTTCCTAATGAGAAAGAATGATGCGTCAAGAAGACTTTCGGAAATTGTCCGAAGAATAAAATGATCCTTTAAGAGCTAAAATCCTTCCCTATGATTTTGCAGGTGAGCCGATGTTTATCCAATATTCATTTTAGTCTATCGCGCGCGATATATAATATGGTGTGTACTTTTTGATATTGCAAAATGGATTATCGAAATAAACATTATAGATAATCTGTAAATCAGTTATTTATAAGTATAATCATAAAAAAAATAGAAAAAACAATAGATATATTTGGATAAAGAAATGAAATCAACTACTTTTGCATCCGCTTAGCAAGAGAGGTAAGTTTAAAACTGACAAGATGATTTGAATAACATAGATGAAACAAAAAAGTTTTAAAAAAAGTTCGATTTTTTTTGGTGGTTTAAAATAAACACTTTATCTTTGCAAAACATTTCCGGGTAAAACGGAGATAAACAGGAATAAGAGTTCTTTGAAAGATTTAAGATAAACAAACAAGTAGTACAAGCCGGTGCACCGTATATATATGGTGTACGGAAAAACAAGAACCGTCAATATTTTTATTGTATTGATAGATTTGGAGTCCTTGAGCGTAAAGTCAACTTAAGTGTTGAAAGAATATTTTTACAATGAAGAGTTTGATCCTGGCTCAGGATGAACGCTAGCTACAGGCTTAACACATGCAAGTCGAGGGGCAGCATGGTCTTAGCTTGCTAAGGCTGATGGCGACCGGCGCACGGGTGAGTAACACGTATCCAACCTGCCGTCTACTCTTGGCCAGCCTTCTGAAAGGAAGATTAATCCAGGATGGGATCATGAGTTCACATGTCCGCATGATTAAAGGTATTTTCCGGTAGACGATGGGGATGCGTTCCATTAGATAGTAGGCGGGGTAACGGCCCACCTAGTCAACGATGGATAGGGGTTCTGAGAGGAAGGTCCCCCACATTGGAACTGAGACACGGTCCAAACTCCTACGGGAGGCAGCAGTGAGGAATATTGGTCAATGGGCGATGGCCTGAACCAGCCAAGTAGCGTGAAGGATGACTGCCCTATGGGTTGTAAACTTCTTTTATAAAGGAATAAAGTCGGGTATGCATACCCGTTTGCATGTACTTTATGAATAAGGATCGGCTAACTCCGTGCCAGCAGCCGCGGTAATACGGAGGATCCGAGCGTTATCCGGATTTATTGGGTTTAAAGGGAGCGTAGATGGATGTTTAAGTCAGTTGTGAAAGTTTGCGGCTCAACCGTAAAATTGCAGTTGATACTGGATGTCTTGAGTGCAGTTGAGGCAGGCGGAATTCGTGGTGTAGCGGTGAAATGCTTAGATATCACGAAGAACTCCGATTGCGAAGGCAGCCTGCTAAGCTGCAACTGACATTGAGGCTCGAAAGTGTGGGTATCAAACAGGATTAGATACCCTGGTAGTCCACACGGTAAACGATGAATACTCGCTGTTTGCGATATACGGCAAGCGGCCAAGCGAAAGCGTTAAGTATTCCACCTGGGGAGTACGCCGGCAACGGTGAAACTCAAAGGAATTGACGGGGGCCCGCACAAGCGGAGGAACATGTGGTTTAATTCGATGATACGCGAGGAACCTTACCCGGGCTTAAATTGCACTCGAATGATCCGGAAACGGTTCAGCTAGCAATAGCGAGTGTGAAGGTGCTGCATGGTTGTCGTCAGCTCGTGCCGTGAGGTGTCGGCTTAAGTGCCATAACGAGCGCAACCCTTGTTGTCAGTTACTAACAGGTGATGCTGAGGACTCTGACAAGACTGCCATCGTAAGATGTGAGGAAGGTGGGGATGACGTCAAATCAGCACGGCCCTTACGTCCGGGGCTACACACGTGTTACAATGGGGGGTACAGAGGGCCGCTACCACGCGAGTGGATGCCAATCCCTAAAACCCCTCTCAGTTCGGACTGGAGTCTGCAACCCGACTCCACGAAGCTGGATTCGCTAGTAATCGCGCATCAGCCACGGCGCGGTGAATACGTTCCCGGGCCTTGTACACACCGCCCGTCAAGCCATGGGAGCCGGGGGTACCTGAAGTGCGTAACCGCGAGGATCGCCCTAGGGTAAAACTGGTGACTGGGGCTAAGTCGTAACAAGGTAGCCGTACCGGAAGGTGCGGCTGGAACACCTCCTTTCTGGAGAGGATCCAAAGTAAAGGTTTTTGTTTTTGTACTGCTGTTGTTGTTTATTCAAGATATGATTCCGTATTAAGACGGAAGAGAGAAAGTAAGAAGCCGGGTCTAATGAAACAGACTAGGTTGAACTTAGTCCTATAGCTCAGTTGGTTAGAGCGCTACACTGATAATGTAGAGGTCGGCAGTTCAACTCTGCCTGGGACTACGAATCTTGAGATTCGGGGGATTAGCTCAGCTGGCTAGAGCATCTGCCTTGCACGCAGAGGGTCAACGGTTCGAATCCGTTATTCTCCACTCCATCAGAGACGTAAGATACGAAGATGACCGATCTATGACATATTGTACAAGCAAACAGTAATTTTAGTAGTAAAGAGCTGAAAGTATATATCATCCCGCTGGCACGCAAGTGTGGGCGAATGAATAAGGAAAGTAAAGAAGGGCGCATGGCGGATGCCTTGGCTCTCGGAGGCGATGAAGGACGTGATAAGCTGCGATAAGCTCCGGGGAGGTGCAAATAACCTTTGATCCGGGGATTTCCGAATGGGACAACCCGGCGTGTTGAAGACACGCCACCTGATCATTTCAGGAGCTAACGCAGGGAACTGAAACATCTTAGTACCTGCAGGAAAAGAAAATAACAATGATTCCCCCAGTAGTGGCGAGCGAACGGGGAATAGCCCAAACCGTTCATGTTACGGCATGATCGGGGTTGTAGGACTACGTCGTTGCATGAAGACATCGGAGAAGAACTTTCTGGAAAGAAAGACCATAGAGCATGACAGTTGCGTATTCGTATGTTGTCGAAGCATAGTAGTATCCTGAGTAGCGCGGAGCACGAGGAATTCTGCGTGAATCTGCCGGGACCATCCGGTAAGGCTAAATACTCCCGAGAGACCGATAGCGAACCAGTACCGTGAGGGAAAGGTGAAAAGCACTTCGAACAGAAGAGTGAAATAGTTCCTGAAACCGTGCGCCTACAAGCGGTCGGAGCTGCTTAAAGCAGTGACGGCGTGCCTTTTGCATAATGAACCTACGAGTTGCCTTTGCCGGCAAGGTTAAGTGTGACGACACACGTATCCGAAGCGAAAGCGAGTCTGAAGAGGGCGTATAGTCGGCAGTGGCAGACGCGAAACCAAGTGATCTACCCTTGGCCAGGTTGAAGGCTGGGTAACACCAGCTGGAGGACCGCACCAATAAGCGTTGAAAAGCTTCTGGATGAGCTGAGGGTAGGGGTGAAAGGCTAATCAAACTTGGAGATAGCTCGTACTCCCCGAAATGCATTTAGGTGCAGCCTTGTGGGTTACTGATGTGAGGTAGAGCGACTGATAAGATGCGAGGGCTTCACCGCCTATCAAGTCTTGACAAACTCCGAATGCGCATCAGTTTTACCTCAGGAGTGAGGGCATGGGTGCTAAGGTCCGTGCCCGAGAGGAGAAGAATCCGGACCACCTGCTAAGGTCCCGAAATGACAGCTAAGTTAAACTAACGAAGTCTGACTGCTAAGACAGCTAGGATGTTGGCTTGGAAGCAGCCATTCATTTAAAGAGTGCGTAACAGCTCACTAGTCGAGGAGTCTGGCGTGGATAATAATCGGGTATTAAGTTGTCTACCGAAGCAGTGGGATCATTGAAATGATCGGTAGGGGAGCATTCCAGTCAGCGTCGAAGGCGTACCGCGAGGTATTCTGGAGCGTCTGGAAAAGCAAATGTAGGTATAAGTAACGATAAAGGGGGCGGGAAACCCCCTCGCCGAAAGACTAAGGTTTCCTGATCAACGCTAATCGGATCAGGGTAAGTCGGGTCCTAAGGCTCAGCCGAAGGGCGATGCCGATGGCAGAAACGGTTAATATTCCGTTACTACCTCCAGGAGTGATGTGGAGACGCAGTAGTGACAATGCCGCCATCTGACGGAATAGATGGTTGAAGGGTGTAGATGTTGATCTTGGCAGGCAAATCCACCATGAGAATCGAACCTGATAGTATGCCGCGTCCCTCGGGACAAGGCAATAGTGCATGTAATCATGCTGCCAAGAAAATCCGCTAAACTAAATCCTGTAGGTACCCGTACCGTAAACGGACACACGTAGTCGGGATGAATATTCTAAGGCGCTTGAGTGATTCACGGTTAAGGAACTAGGCAAACTGACCCTGTAACTTCGGGATAAAGGGTCCCTACCCGGTGACGGGAGGGCGCAGAGAATAGGTCCAGGCAACTGTTTAACAAAAACACAGGGCTGTGCTAAATCGAAAGATCCTGTATACAGCCTGACACCTGCCCGGTGCTGGAAGGTTAAGAGGAGACGTCATCGTTGAGAGAAGCGTTGAATTGAAGCCCCAGTAAACGGCGGCCGTAACTATAACGGTCCTAAGGTAGCGAAATTCCTTGTCGGGTAAGTTCCGACCTGCACGAATGGTGTAATGATCTGGACGCTGTCTCAACCGTGAGCTCAGTGAAATTGTAGTATCGGTGAAGATGCCGATTACCCGCGATGGGACGAAAAGACCCCGTGAACCTTTACTATAGCTTATCATTGAATCTGGGCACGTGATGTGTAGGATAGGTCGGAGGCTTTGAAGGGGGTACGCCAGTATCCTTGGAGCCGCTGTTGAAATACGACCCTTCATTTGTTTGGATTCTAACCCGTGTATATGGGGACACTGATTGGTGGGTAGTTTGACTGGGGTGGTCGCCTCCAAAAGCGTAACGGAGGCTTCTAAAGGTGCCCTCACGGCGATTGGTAACCGCCGTTAGAGTGTAATGGCATAAGGGCGCTTGACTGGGAGACTGACAAGTCGATCAGGTAGGAAACTAGAGCATAGTGATCCGGTGTTTCCGTATGGAAGGGACATCGCTCAAAGGATAAAAGGTACTCCGGGGATAACAGGCTGATCCCTCCCAAGAGCTCATATCGACGGAGTGGTTTGGCACCTCGATGTCGGCTCGTCACATCCTGGGGCTGGAGAAGGTCCCAAGGGTTGGGCTGTTCGCCCATTAAAGTGGCACGCGAGCTGGGTTCAGAACGTCGTGAGACAGTTCGGTCTCTATCTATCGTGGGCGTATGAAATTTGCGTGGCTCTGACACTAGTACGAGAGGACCGTGTTGGACAGACCTCTGGTTTACCGGTTGTGCCGCCAGGTGCATTGCCGGGTATCTAAGTCTGGATCGGATAAGTGCTGAAAGCATCTAAGTACGAAGCCGGCCACAAGATTAGATTTCTGAGGGTCGTTGTAGACTACGACGTTGATAGGATGCAGGTGTAAAGGTAGAGATACCAAAGCCGAGCATTACTAATTGCCCGTCCACTTTCCTTATATTTAGGATGGTGTATACGTTCGGTTATTACTACAGGATAAGATAACGCTGATGGCTTGTCGATATGTCGCCCTTATTCAGGTGGCTATAGCACAAGGGTTCCACCTCTTCCCATTCCGAACAGAGAAGTTAAGCCTTGTCACGCCGATGGTACTGCGTCACAGTGGGAGAGTAGGTAGCTGCCGTTTTTGATTGAAGCCTCCGGACTTGAAGAAGTTCCGGAGGCTTTTTTTTGCATCCACGTGTGAATTTACATCCACGTGTGGCTGGCTCTGTTTCCCCGGGCCTGCCCGGCTGGCTCCGCCATGCTCCTTCTCCGGCGGGAAGCAACCCCGGAAGTTTTGCCCTGTAGCGGGCAATGTTCATGTCTATGTCATAAAGTGAGTTTAATTTGTGTCAATTCAATTGGGCCTCTATATCTAAAGTGATCTATAACTTTGGAGATACACTTCTATAGAGATACTTGTAGATGTATATCTTCCTATAAACTGTTACTCTAAAAATAGAATAAATAAAAAATCGTAGTTTATATTATGAAAAAACTTTCATTTTTATTTTGTGTTTAGAAAATAATCTCTACCTTTGCAACGTTTTAGATAAAATAAGAGATAAACAATGAACCAAGGATTTATACATATTTTGCTATGCGGCATTATTATTCTACTGGCAAAGTCAGCAGGAAGTGAGTGTTGTGCATAAAAGTATGTGTGAATAATGATATACGAAAGCCTTTCTCACTTCCTTGTGTGAAAGGTTTTTTTTATGAATGTAATAATGTATAAAATTGAAATTTATGAGTGACAGATTATTTATTTTTGATACCACTCTTCGTGATGGCGAACAGGTTCCGGGATGTCAGTTGAATACAGTGGAAAAGATTCAGGTGGCTAAGCAGTTGGAGGCTTTGGGAGTGGATGTGATTGAGGCAGGATTTCCTATTTCAAGTCCGGGGGACTTCAATTCAGTAATTGAAATTTCTAAGGCTGTTACTTGGCCAACCATTTGCGCGCTGACTCGTGCAGTTGAAAAAGATATCGATGTAGCTGCTGACGCATTGAAGTTTGCCAAGCACAAACGTATTCATACTGGCATTGGAACTTCAGATTCTCATATCAAATATAAATTCAATTCTACTCGTGAAGAAATTATTGAACGTGCGGTGGCTGCTGTGAAATATGCACGTCGCTATGTAGATGATGTGGAATTTTATGCGGAAGACGCAGGACGTACGGATAATGAATATTTGGCTCGTGTGGTAGAAGCTGTTATTAAAGCGGGAGCGACAGTAGTGAATATACCTGATACTACAGGTTATTGCTTGCCTGAAGAGTATGGGGCGAAAATTAAATATTTGGTAGATCATGTAGATGGTATTGATAAGGCTATTATTTCTACTCATTGTCATAATGATTTGGGTATGGCTACTGCTAATACGATTAGTGGTGTGTTAAATGGAGCACGTCAGGTAGAAGTGACTATCAATGGTATTGGAGAACGTGCTGGTAATACTTCCTTGGAAGAGGTGGCAATGATTGTCAAATGCCATAATGATATTAATATTCAGACAAATATCAATACTCAGAAGATTTATCCGACTAGCCGTATGGTGTCAAGTTTGATGAATATGCCGGTTCAGCCGAACAAGGCAATTGTGGGACGCAATGCTTTTGCACATTCATCCGGTATCCATCAAGATGGTGTTTTGAAGAACGTACAAACATACGAAATTATTGACCCGAAGGATGTGGGCATTGATGATAATGCTATTGTTTTGACTGCTCGTAGCGGACGTGCTGCGTTAAAACATCGTCTTCATGTTTTGGGAGTCGAACTGGAGCAGGACAAATTGGATAAGGTATATGAGGATTTCTTAAAACTGGCTGATAAGAAGAAAGATATCACAGATGATGATATTCTGGTATTGGCAGGTGCCGATAGAAGTGTTAATAACCATATTAAACTGGATTACTTGCAGGTAACAAGCGGAGTGGGAGTTCGTTCGGTGGCAAGTTTAGGGCTGAATATTGCAGGAGAGCACTTTGAAGCTGCTGCCAGTGGAAATGGACCGGTAGATGCTGCTATCAAGGCTTTGAAAAAAATTATTGACCGCCACATGGTGTTGAAGGAATTTACGATCCAGGCTATCAGTAAAGGTAGTGATGATATGGGTAAAGTACACATGCAGGTGGAATATGACGGACAGATGTACTATGGTTTCGGAGCGAATACAGATATTATCGCTGCATCAGTAGAAGCATATATTGATTGTATCAACAAGTTTAAAAGATAATAATACGTAAAATGGCTAACACATTATTTGATAAGATTTGGGATGCCCATGTGGTACAAAAGGTTGAGGACGGACCTACTCAGCTTTATATAGACAGGCTTTATTGTCATGAAGTAACTAGTCCGCAGGCTTTTGCGGGACTGCGCGCACGCGGGGTGAAAGTCTTTCGTCCGGATCATGTATATTGTATGCCGGATCACAATACTCCGACACATGACCAGGACAAACCGATTGAGGATCCGGTTTCTAAAACGCAGGTGGATACTTTGGCAAAGAATGCCAAAGATTTCGGTTTGGCTCATTTCGGTATGATGGATAAAAGAAATGGTATTATTCATGTAGTAGGTCCGGAAAGAGGGCTGACTTTGCCGGGGATGACAATTGTTTGTGGTGACTCGCATACTTCTACCCATGGTGCGATGGGAGCTGTTGCTTTCGGTATTGGAACCAGTGAAGTAGAAATGGTGTTGGCTTCACAATGTATCTTACAATCTCGTCCGAAAACCATGCGTATCACTATTGATGGCGAACTGGGTAAAGGAGTGACGGCAAAAGACATGGCTCTTTATATGATGTCTAAGATGACAACCAGTGGTGCTACTGGATACTTCGTGGAATATGCCGGTTCAGCTGTCCGTAACTTGAGTATGGAAGGGCGTCTGACTTTATGTAATCTGAGTATTGAAATGGGGGCACGTGGTGGCATGGTTGCTCCTGATGAAGTGACTTTTGAATATATAAAAGGCAGGGAACATGCTCCGAAGGGTGCGGATTGGGATAAAGCGGTGTCTCATTGGAAAACATTAAAGAGTGATGATGATGCTGTATTTGATAAAGAGGTTCGTTTTGATGCAGCAGATATTCAGCCGATGATTACATACGGAACGAATCCAGGAATGGGTATGGGAATCACTGAACATATTCCGGTAGATGATAAAAGTGCTTCTTTTAAAAAGTCTTTGGACTATATGGGCTTTCAGCCGGGAGAATACTTGCTAGGTAAGAAAATTGATTATGTATTTTTGGGTGCTTGCACTAACGGACGAATTGAGGATTTCCGTGCCTTTACCTCTTTAGTGAGAGGGAAAAAGAAAGCAGATCATGTGATTGCATGGCTGGTTCCAGGATCATGGATGGTAGATGCACAGATTCGTGAAGAAGGTTTGGACAAAATTTTGGAGGAAGCAGGATTTTCTATCCGTCAACCGGGATGTTCTGCTTGTCTGGCTATGAATGATGATAAGATTCCGGCCGGAAAATATTCGGTATCTACTAGTAACCGTAATTTTGAAGGACGCCAGGGACCAGGTGCTCGCACGTTGCTTGCCAGTCCGCTGGTAGCTGCTGCTGCGGCAGTGACCGGTGTAATAACAGATCCTAGAGAACTAATTTAAAAATGCGAAGACAATGAAACAGAAATTCAATATCATAACAAGCACTTGCGTACCCCTTCCTTTAGAGAATGTGGACACAGACCAAATTATTCCGGCCCGTTTCTTAAAGGCGACAACTCGTGAAGAGAAATTCTTTGGTGATAATCTGTTCCGTGACTGGCGTTACAATCCAGATGGTTCTCTTAACAAGGATTTTGTATTGAATAATCCTACTTACGGTGGACAAATCCTTGTGGCGGGAAAGAATTTCGGTTCTGGTTCCAGCCGTGAACATGCTGCATGGGCTATCGCCGGATATGGTTTCCGGGTAGTTGTGTCCAGCTTCTTTGCTGATATTCATAAGAATAATGAATTAAATAATTTTGTACTTCCGGTGGTGGTGAGTGAAGGATTCTTGAAGGAACTTTTTGATTCAATTCATGCAGATCCAAAAATAGAGGTGGAAGTAAATTTGCCTGAACAGACTATAACCAACAAGGCTACAGGTAAAAGCGAACATTTTGAAATCAATGCATATAAGAAACATTGTTTGATGAACGGGTTGGATGATATCGACTTTTTGCTGACCAACAAAGACAAGATAGAAGCATGGGAAAAAGCGTCAAAATAGAAATCATGGACACAACACTCCGCGATGGTGAACAAACCAGCGGAGTATCTTTTGTACCCCATGAAAAATTGATGATTGCTCGATTGCTATTGGAAGATTTAAAGGTAGACAGGGTAGAGGTTGCCTCGGCCCGTGTATCGGATGGCGAATTTGAAGCCGTTAAAATGATATGTGACTGGGCTGCCCGCCGGAATTTGCTTCACAAAGTGGAGGTGCTCGGATTTGTGGATGGCCGTACTTCTGTAGACTGGATACAACGTACAGGATGCAGGGTAATAAACTTATTGTGTAAAGGTTCGTTGAAACATTGTACACAGCAGTTGAAGAAAATGCCTGAAGAACATATTGAAGATATTGTGAATGTGGTGCGTTATGCTGATGAACTGGATATTGCCGTTAATGTATATCTGGAAGATTGGAGTAACGGTATGAAAGACTCTTCTGACTATGTATTCCAGTTGATGGACGGATTGAAGGATACTAGCATCAAGCGATATATGTTACCCGATACATTAGGTATCTTGAATCCTTTGCAAGTGATAGAATTTATGCGGAAGATGAAAAAACGTTATCCTCATACCCATTTTGATTTCCATGCGCATAATGATTATGACTTGGCTGTGAGTAATGTACTTGCTGCTGTGCTGAGTGGGGTTAAAGGGCTTCATACTACTATCAATGGATTAGGGGAACGTGCAGGAAATGCACCACTTGCCAGTGTTCAAGCTATTCTGAAGGATCATTTTAATGCTTTGACCAATATTGACGAAAGCCGTCTGAATGATGTGAGCCGAGTGGTGGAATCTTATTCAGGTATTGTTATTCCTGCCAACAAGCCGATTGTGGGTGAGAATGTGTTTACGCAAGTGGCCGGCGTTCATGCCGACGGTGATAACAAGAATAATCTTTATTGCAATGATTTGCTGCCGGAACGATTCGGGCGTAAACGTGAGTATGCGTTGGGCAAGACTAGTGGCAAAGCCAATATTCGTAAAAATCTGGAGGATTTGGGTCTTGATTTAGATGAAGAATCCATGCGTAAGGTAACGGAACGTATTATCGAATTGGGTGACAAGAAGGAACTGGTTACTCAGGAGGATTTGCCTTATATTGTTTCCGATGTGCTGAAGCATGGGGTGGTAAGCGAAAGTGTAAAATTGAAAAGTTATATTGTGACACTGGCGCATGGACTGAAGCCGATGGCTACTGTGAAAATAGAGATTAATGGAAAAGAGTTTGAGGAGAATTCCAGCGGCGACGGTCAGTATGATGCTTTTGTGCGTGCATTGCGTAAAATTTATAAAGTGACACTGGGGCGTAAATTCCCTATGTTGACCAACTATGCGGTAAGTATTCCTCCTGGGGGCCGTACAGATGCATTTGTACAAACAGTAATAACTTGGAGTTTTGAAGAAAAAGTATTTCGTACTCGTGGGCTGGATGCTGACCAGACGGAGGCTGCTATTAAGGCTACCATGAAAATGCTGAATATAATAGAAAATGAATATGAATAATAATGGTTAGTGATTAATGGTTAGTGGTTAATGAACAGTGTTGTCAGATTTCATTAACCGCCAACTATTAATCACTGACCGCTAACCATTAATCACTAAAAAAATGGATTTTAAAATTGCAGTTTTAGCCGGTGACGGTATCGGACCGGAGATTTCAGTGCAAGGCGTTGATGTGATGAATGCTGTTTGCGAGAAATTTGGTCATAAAGTAAGTTATGAATATGCGATCTGTGGTGCGGATGCGATCGATAAAGTAGGTGATCCGTTTCCTGAAATGACTTTTCAGGCTTGTAAGAATGCGGATGCAGTGTTGTTTTCTGCTGTAGGTGATCCTAAATTTGATAATGATCCCACAGCAAAAGTTCGTCCGGAACAAGGTTTGCTTGCTATGCGTAAAAAATTGGGTTTGTTTGCTAATATTCGTCCTGTGCAGACTTTTAAATGTCTGGTTCATAAATCTCCGTTACGGGCTGAACTGGTGGAAAATGCAGATTTTATCTGTATCCGTGAATTGACCGGAGGTATGTATTTCGGAGAAAAATATCAGGATAATGATAAGGCATACGATACCAATATGTACACTCGTCCGGAGATTGAGCGTATCTTAAAAGTGGCTTTTGAATATGCTATGAAGCGCCGTAAGCATCTTACTGTAGTTGATAAAGCCAATGTGTTGGCATCTTCACGTCTGTGGAGACAGATTGCACAAGAGATGGCTCCTCAGTATCCGGAAGTGACTACAGACTATATGTTTGTGGATAATGCTGCCATGAAGATGCTTCAGGATCCTTGTTTCTTTGATGTGATGGTGACTGAGAATACATTTGGTGATATTCTGACAGATGAAGGCTCTGTTATCAGCGGCTCTATGGGATTGCTTCCTTCTGCTTCTACGGGTGAAAGCACTCCGGTATTCGAACCTATTCACGGTTCATGGCCACAGGCTAAAGGATTGAATATAGCCAATCCATTGGCTCAAATCCTATCGGTAGCCATGCTGTTTGAGTATTTTGACCTTAAGGAGGAAGGCGCCTTGATTCGTAAGGCTGTAGATGCTTCTTTGGATGAAAATGTGCGTACTCCGGAAATTCAGGTTGAAGGTGGGGCCAAGTATGGTACCAGGGAAGTGGGTGCTTGGATTGTGGATTATATCAAGAAAGCATAGAAATTTATAGGTCTTTTACGGGGAATCAGAAGTGAATGGCATTTTACTTCTGATTCTTTATTTTTATTGGATAAGAAAAAGTATATTTGATGCTGCAAATAAAACAAAGATAATAATTGAAAGACATTTAAATGAAGAATTTAGTTTATGCTTTGGTAGGAGCTGGTTTTATGATTGCCTGCCAGCCTTTGAGCCGACCGGAAATCAGCGGTACGCTGACTGGTATCGAGAGTGATACATTATTGGTACAATCTTTTCCTGTAAATGATCGTGATAGTCGTAGGACAGATACGGTTGCCATGCAAAATGGAAGTTTTGCCTTTAATTTAGGTAATAGTGTATTGAAACAGGTTTATATTTATGGTAAACCGTCAGTGAAACCCAATGAGGATGGCAGTATACCTGCCATATCGATGAAAGCTGTAAGTTTTTTGCTGTTGCCTGGCCAGCCTATAAAAATTTCAGGTTCATTGGATGAATATAAATTGGAGGGAGGTTCCTTTTATGACGATTATAATGAAGTGGTGGAGGACTGTAAAACATATAGTCATAAAATAGATTCATTGAACGTAGTCTGTATGGATATGGAGAAAAAAGGAATACCCGGAGATTCTATCCGTAAAGTTTATGCTCCAGCAAAAGAATGGTATGGAAATATTTTAAAAATAAAAAGTGACTATGTTAGGCAGAATCCGGATAAAGATGTATCAGTATATGTAATGTCACAGTTGTCAAGGGATCAGTTGGGGGATGCTTTTAATGTTTTGACTGATCGGGTAAAGGAAGGAATGATGGCTCCTTTATATCAGAGAATGAGAGAAGGATATGAGAAAGAACTGGCTCGCGATAAAGCAAAAGAAGCAATGAAACCAGGTAATCTCGCTCCAGAATTTACTTTGAAGGATTTGGATGGAAAGAATTTTGACTTATCTTCTCTGAGAGGTAAATATGTAGTGCTTGATTTCTGGGGAAGCTGGTGTGGATGGTGCATAAAAGGAATTCCCGAAATGAAAAAGGCATATGAAAAATACAAGGGAAAAATAGAATTTGTAGGGATTGACTGCAATGATACAGAGGATAAATGGAAAAAAGCAGTAGCTGAGCATCAATTGCCGTGGATTAATGTACGCAATATAGGTGAACCGGATGTGGCGGTGATGTATGGAGTAAGTGGTTATCCCACTAAATATGTGATTGATCCTGAAGGGAAAATTGCTAAACAGGTAGTTGGCGAGGACCCCGAATTTTATATGTATCTGGAGGCATTGATGAAATGATGAAAGGTTTCGGATAATTATGAATAACAGAGGTGTGCTATTATTTGAACACATCTCTGTTGTTTAATTTAGAATTTTTTTACGCGTATATGACAGTAAGGTTCTCCTCCCATTTTATCGTAATAGTGCTGATGATAGCCTTCTGCTTCCCAAAATTTCTCGGCAGGGCGTAATCTGGTATTGACTCTATGACCTTTCGAGCGAAGCAGTTCGATGACCTCTTCAGCTTCGGATTTTTGTTTTTCATCCATGTAGAAAATCATACTCCGATATTGCGGCCCAAGGTCGGGACCTATTCCATCGGTTTGTGAGGGATCATGTATTTCAAAAAAAAGTTTGCACAAATCCACATAAGAAACCATGTCGGCGTCATAATCTACAAAAATAGCTTCTACATGGTGTGTCATGTGGGCTTTTACCTGAGTATATGCGGGGTTGGCTTCCGGACCACCTGTATAACCGACTGTAGTGTTTAGTACACCCGGAATACGTTCGAACTGATGTTGTACGCCCCAGAAGCATCCGGCGGCGAATATCGCTTTTTCTACTTTCATGTTCTTTATTCTTTTAAAATTGTATGCCAAATATACGGAATACCCTTTAAAACGAGAAACCTACCTTATGCTTTTTTTAATTAAACTAAAGGAATATCGTTAAAGATTCCTCTACCTTTGCAACCGGAATTAATTAATATAGAAAATCGGATGAAACAGATCGTATGTTATCTTATGTTGCTATGTGCATGTATGCAGTTGCAGGCGCAAACTTACGATGAACTGATAACCAGTGCGTTGGATGCGGCAAAAAAAGACAGTTTGACAAAATCAGAAATATTGTTCAGACAGGCATTGAAGATGGATCCTGCCAATATGCGTAATGCTTTATTGTTTACTAATCTAGGAACGGTCCAGCGGAGATTGGGGAAAATAGATGATGCTATTGACTCGTACACGTTATCCTTGAATATTACTCCATATTCTGTTGTTACATTGCTCAATCGTGCTTCACTCTATTTGGAGAAAAATTTGTTTGACAGGGCTTATGTGGATTATTGTAATGTGATCGATATAGACAAGAAAAATAAGGAAGCATTACTTTTCCGGGCTTATATTTATATGCAACGTAGGGATTATAAAGGAGCGAGAATAGATTATAACACTTTATTACAGGAGGAACCGGGAAATAATACTGCACGTTTGGGCAGGGCACTTTTAAATCAGAAGGAGTTGAAGTATCGTGAATCTTTAGAAGATTTCAACAGATTGGTTTCCGATAATCCCAGAGATGTCTCTTATTTGAAAGCTCGTGCTACATTGGCTGTAGAAATGAATACGCCTGATCTGGCTTTATTGGATTTGGAGGAGGCCGCCAAACTGGCACCGGACGATGCGGAAATTTATGTGATGTGTGGTGAGATTTATTTAAGTCAGAAAAAGAAAAGAGAAGCGTATGTTGCTTTTGAAAAAGCAATAGAGTTGGGAGTGCCCCGACCGGAGTTGCAGGATAAGCTGAAAGCGAGTAAGTAAAAATGCGAACAGGATTATTGTCAGACAATCATCGTGCTTTTACAATAGGAACAGAATTTATCTGTTCCTATTGTTGGTATATGAGGGCAATAGCTTTTAAAAAAGGTATTTTCATTCCTGCAATACCTTTTTTATCAACTCTATAAAATCTTTTCCGTATTTTTCTTTCTTATATTCGCCGATACCATTGATGTTGCCGAATGCTTCTATAGTTGTAGGTTGTTGGGTGGCGATCAGGTGCAAAGTCTTGTCGGATAGAACAATATAGGCAGGTATAGCTTGCTGGTCTGCCAGTTTTTTACGCAGTACACGTAACTCCTCGAACAAGTCCTTGTTTTCATTACCAAAAGTAACCGGAGTGGGAAAGAGTACCTCTTCCTTGGCTTTCTTTTTACGTTTTTCCTTAGCAGGTATGAATTCTTCCCGTTTGATGACTACCAGCATGGCGGGTTCTTTGCCGAACAATACTTTTTGCCCGCTTTCAGTTATTTTGAGGTGATTGTTTTCATTATAGGCTATTTCGAAATAGCCTAGATTCAGCATTTGCAGCAGATAATCTTGCCAGTCGCGTGCAGGAATATCTCTTCCTGCAGCATATGTTTTCAGTTTGTCATAACCTTTGTCAATCAGTTCTTGGTTCGCTGACCCTTTCAATATGTCTATTAACATGTGGGTGCCTATTTGTTGGTTAGTTCGGGCTATTGCACTTAAAGCTTTTTGTACAATGATTGTTCCGTCAAAGCGCTCGGGGGGATTACGGCACACATCACAGTTGCCGCAATCATGGTCCATTGTCTCACCAAAATAGTTCAGCAGAATACGCCTCCGACAGATATCCGATTCAGCATATTGTTGCATTCGGTGTAATTTCTCTAAGTTAATTTCCTGCTGGCTGCTTTCTGTAGCGAATTTGGAAAGCATAACCAAGTCTCCCAGTGAATAGAACAGCAAAGTATCACTTTCCATACCATCACGTCCGGCACGTCCTATTTCTTGATAGAAACTTTCTATGCTTTTAGGAAGGTTATAATGAATAACCCAGCGTACATTGGATTTATCAATTCCCATCCCGAAAGCAATAGTGGCACACACTACCTGTACACGATCGTTTATGAAATCATTTTGTGCTTTATCACGCATATCACTGCTTAATCCTGCATGATAAACGGTTGCACGGATACCTTGTTTCATCAGCATTGCGGCCACATTTTCTGTTTTGCTGCGGCTCATGCAATAAATGATACCACATTCATTTTTGTGTTTTTCTATAAATTCAAGGATAGTCCGTGCCTTATCCTTTTGTTGGTAGCCTCTTTTTACTTCCAAACTCAGATTGGGACGATCAAAGGAAGATATGAATATTTTAGGATCTTTCAAGACCAATTGTTGTGCAATGTCTTTTCGGGTTATTTTGTCAGCTGTAGCAGTTAATGCTACAATCGGTACTTTGGGAAACTGATTACGTAGTACCTTTAATTGGGTATATTCAGGCCGGAAATCATGTCCCCATTGTGAGATGCAATGAGCTTCATCAATGGCAAATAAAGATATTTGGATATCTTTCAACAGGAAATTTGTTTCTATAAGTAATCGTTCAGGTGAAATATAAAGCAATTTGATTTTTCCTTGAAGACATTCGCGACGTAGGTTTATATTTTCTGTTTCATTATTGCTGCTGTTCAGTGCCCGTGCTGCAATTCCGTTTGCTTGTAAACTTTCCACCTGGTCTTTCATTAAAGAAATAAGAGGTGAAACGACAATGGCCGTACCTTCCATCAGTAAAGCCGGTAATTGATAACAGATGGATTTCCCTCCTCCTGTAGGCATTAATACCAAAGTATCCTTTTGAGCTAATATATTTTGAATAATATCTTGCTGTAAAGGACGGAAACTATCGTATCCGAAGTAATTTTTTAGAGTTTGGAACATATCTGTTTATTATTTTAAAACGTAATCGGCTACAAAGGTAGTAAAATCTTTAGATTTGGTCGGGATCTCTGCCTGATAATAATAAATAAGATATACTTTTATTCGTAACTCATTTGGTTGGAAATTACTACTTGAAAGAGAAGCCGGTTATTGTAGATCGGACAAATAAACTTTTTTGCCACTTAAAAAACAAAGTGTTGTGATTATTTAAGAAATAAATTAGGCAAAAAAAGTTGCATATGAAAAAAACTTTTCCCACATTTGTCCAAAATTAGATGTTTGCATTTATATAACTAACCAAACAACGAAAAATTAAAAGAAAAATTAACTGATGAGCGACGTGGAAAAAAAATCAGAAACCCAGGAAGCGGCTCCTAAGAAAAAGCCGTATAACCTGAGAGAAAAGAAAGAGAAAAAGGCTGCTTACAGATCTCTGATTAGAGCAGAACTTGCCGATGAATTGTATGATAAGATTTTGAACATTGTAGTTGTTCAGAAAAAGTACAAAGATCCTAATTATTCAGCAAAAGACTTGGCGAAAGAATTAAAGACAAATACTCGTTATTTGTCAGCTGTAGTGAATTCCCGCTTCGGAATGAATTATTCTTGTTTGCTGAATGAATATCGTATTAAAGATGCTTTGCATCTTTTAGTTGATAAACGCTATATGGATAAGAATGTGGAAGAGATTAGTGCAATGGTAGGTTTTGCTAATCGCCAATCTTTTTATGCTGCATTTTATAAGAATGTGGGTGAGACTCCTAATGGCTATCGTAAGAGAAATCAAGAAAAGAAGTAAGAGCATAATTTGCTACATTATAATTTAGAAAAAGGAAAACAATTGTTTTCCTTTTTTTATTTCGGCTCATGAATTATGTATCTATGAAAAAAAGTTGATTGTAGAAATGAAACAGGCTGGTTGCAATGAAATAGACAAGAGCATGAATAAAATGGAGGAATTTAATTACACGGTTGAACAATTTGCCGACTTACAGTTACTTCGATATAAAGTGTATGGATTTGAAGAACTGAGTTTGAAACAAAAAGAGTTGATTTACTATTTGTCACAAGCTGCTTTGCAAGGTCGTGATATTTTGTTTGATCAGAATGGCAAATACAATTTGCTTATTCGTAAAATGTTGGAAACCGTATATACAGAGTATCAGGGAGATCGTACAGATGTGAATTTCGTCAATTTGGAAACTTATCTGAAACGTATATGGTTTTCTAACGGAATTCATCATCATTATGCTTCGGATAAGTTCGTACCAGGTTTCACTCCGGAATTTCTTAGAGACGCATTGAATAGTGTGGATGCATTGAAGTTGCCTTTGGGTAAAGGGGAAACAGTGGAAGAACTTTGTGAAGAAGTCTTTCCGGTGATTTTTGATCCTGAAATGATGCCTAAACGTGTGAATCAGGCAGACGGGGAAGATTTGGTCCTGACTTCGGCTGCAAATTATTACGAAGGGGTAACCCAGAAAGAAGCGGAAGATTTTTATCATAATTTGAAGAATCCGGATGATATGATGCCGGTAATGTTTGGTATGAACAGCCGTTTAGTGAAAGAGGACGGAAAAGTACAAGAAAAGGTCTGGAGATCTGGCGGATTGTATGGGCAAGCCATTGATAAGATCATTTATTGGTTGGATAAGGCTCTTGGTGTGGCAGAAGATGCACAACAAAAAATAGTTATCGAAAAATTAATTCGATTTTATAAGAACGGGGACTTGAAGGATTTTGATGAATATTCTATTGCGTGGGTGAAGGATTTGGATTCACGCGTGGATTTTGTTAACGGCTTTATTGAAAGTTATGGAGATCCGTTAGGATTGAAAGCTAGTTGGGAGTCCATTGTGAATTTTAAAGATCTGGAAGCAACCAAGCGCACGGAAATCATCAGCGCTAATGCCCAATGGTTTGAAGATCACTCACCTGTAGATCATCGGTTTAAAAAAAAGGAAGTGAAAGGTGTGTCGGCCAAGGTGATTACAGCCGCTATGCTGGGGGGGGATTTGTATCCTGCTACGGCGATTGGGATTAATCTCCCTAATTCCAACTGGATTCGTAGTGTGCATGGTTCTAAGTCTGTAACCATCGGAAATCTGACAGATGCCTATAATAAAGCGGCTCATGGTAATGGATTTGCAGATGAATTTGTTTGCGGTGCCGAAGAGAAAGAATGGATAAAGAAATATGCAGATCTTACAGGGGATTTACATACTGATTTGCATGAATGTTTGGGACACGGTTCTGGGCAGTTGTTACCGGGAGTAGATCAGGATGCTTTGAAAGCGTATGGATCTACGATAGAAGAGGCACGTGCCGATTTATTCGGTTTGTACTATCTGCCGGATGACAAAATGATAGAATTGGGGCTTACACCGGATGGAGATGCCTTTAAAGCAGAATATTATACTTATATGATGAATGGTCTGATGACCCAGTTAGTCCGCATCGAGTTAGGTAATATGGTAGAGGAAGCACACATGCGTAACCGCCAGCTCATTGCGCGGTGGACATTTGAGAAAGGTGCTGCAGATAAGGTGGTTGAAATGGTTAAGAAGGATGGAAAAACGTATGTGAAGATAAACGATTATCAAAAATTGCGCACTCTGTTCGGACAGTTGCTGGCTGAGATACAACGCATTAAAAGTGAAGGCGATTTTGAGGCTGCCCGTAAATTGGTCGAAAAGTATGCGGTGAAAATAGATCCGGTTTTGCACGCCGAGATATTGGCACGTTATGAAAAACTTCATTTGGCTCCTTACAAAGGTTTTGTAAATCCTGTATATGAGGCTGTGACAGATAAAGATGGAAATATTATAGATGTAAAAGTATCTTATAATGAAGGTTACGCGGAGCAGATGTTACGTTATAGCAAAGAATTTGCGAATCTTCCTTATAGAAATGAATAAGAAAAAATATGGATGTACATGAAACAATAAAAGACATAAAGGGGCAATTCCGTTTGTTTATGAATGGGGTGGCTTCCCAAAGTATGCGCGAGAAGGGATTAGACTATAAACTGAATTTTGGCATCGAACTTCCGCGTTTGAAAGAAATAGCTGCTCGTTATGAAAAAAATCATGAAGTGGCGCAGGCTTTATGGAAAGAAAATATCCGTGAATGTAAAATTCTGGCGGGGATGTTACAGCCGGTAGAAACATTTTATCCGGAAATAGCTGATATATGGGTAGAAGATATGCGCTATCCGGAAATAGCGGAACTGACTTGCATGAGTTTGTTCCAATATTTGCCTTATGCTTCGGAGAAGGCTTTCGAATGGATGGCCGATGATCGTGAATATTTTCAGTTATGCGGCTTTATGCTGATGGCAAGACTATTGATGAAGGGTAATCAGCTGACTGAGCGTTCGGAAGCTGAATTTTTGGATCAGGCAATGGCCACTTTACAAAGCGAGGGAGTGTTGCCCCGCAAAGCAGCTGCTACTGCTTTGAAGAAGTTTGCCGTTCAAAGCAAAGAAAATGGCAAAAAGGTGAACCGATTGTTGGCTCCATTAGCCAAATCAGATAAGGTAGAAATAGCTTCTTTGGCTGGAGAAATAAAATTAGAAACAGAATATTGGCATTAAACTTTCATGTTATCATAAAAAGGCTTAACTTTGACGGCGGAACTGAAATCTGTGATGGAAGAGAATGTGAAAGATAAGGTAAAGCAGATCTTGACAGAATATCTGCAGGTTAACGGGCATCGGAAGACACCTGAACGATATGCTATACTCGATACTATCTATTCCATTAAAGGTCATTTTGACATTGATACGCTTTATAATTATATGGCAAATGAAGGGAAATTCCGGGTAAGCCGGGCTACTCTTTATAATACCATCATTCTTTTTATCGATGCAAAATTGGTTATTAAACATCAGTTCGGCAATTCTTCCCAGTACGAGCGTGCGTACAACAATGAAACCCATCATCACATGATATGTACGGAATGTGGCAAAGTGACCGAATTTCAGGATGAGAATCTGAAACAAGCCATTGCCAATACGAAGCTGAAGAAATTTCATGCCTCGCACTATTCCTTATATATCTATGGTGTATGCAGCAAGTGTACTTGGGCCAAGCGTAGGAAGAAAAAAGATAAGTAACATAAAACGAAGAAACATGAAAGTAGATGTCTTGTTAGGTTTGCAATGGGGTGATGAAGGCAAAGGAAAGGTTGTCGATGTTCTGACTCCCCGTTATGATGTAGTAGCTCGTTTCCAGGGAGGTCCGAATGCAGGCCATACACTGGAATTCGAAGGCCAGAAATATGTGCTCCGTTCCATTCCTTCCGGAATATTTCAAGGAAATAAAGTAAACATTATTGGTAATGGTGTGGTACTGGATCCGGCTTTATTCAAGGCTGAGGCTGAAGCTTTGGAAGCTAGCGGACACCCCCTGAAAGAACGTTTGCACATTTCAAAGAAAGCTCATTTGATTTTGCCTACTCACCGCATTCTGGATGCAGCCTATGAAGCTGCTAAAGGAGATGCCAAAGTGGGAACTACCGGAAAAGGTATAGGCCCTACTTATACTGATAAAGTGAGTCGTAACGGCGTACGTGTAGGTGATATCCTTCATAATTTTGAAGAAGTGTATGGAAAAGCAAAGGCACGCCACGAACAGATCTTGAAAAGTCTGAACTATGAATATAATATAACCGAGCTGGAAAAACAATGGTTGGAGGGTATTGAATACCTGAAACAGTTCCATTTGGTGGACAGTGAACATGAAATCAACAATCTTCTGAAGTCGGGTAAGAGTGTGCTTTGTGAAGGTGCGCAGGGAACGATGCTTGATGTTGATTTCGGTTCTTATCCTTTTGTCACTTCTTCAAATACCATTTGTGCCGGTGCTTGTACCGGTTTAGGTATCGGTCCTAATAAAATTGGTAATGTATACGGTATCATGAAAGCGTATTGTACCCGTGTGGGATCAGGTCCTTTTCCTACCGAGCTGTTTGACGAAACTGGTAAGAAAATCCGTGATTTAGGTCATGAATATGGTGCGGTGACAGGTCGTGAACGTCGTTGTGGCTGGATTGATCTTGTGGCTTTGAAGTATTCTATCATGGTAAACGGGGTGACCCAGTTAATTATGATGAAGAGCGATGTGTTGGATGATTTCGAAACTATCAAAGCATGTGTGGCTTATAAAGTAAATGGTGAGGAAATTGATTACTTTCCTTATGATATTAGCGAGGGGTTGGAACCTGTATATGCGGAGCTTCCCGGATGGAAGACTGATATGACCAAGATGACCAGTGAGGATGAATTCCCGGAAGAATTCAATGCGTATGTCACTTTCTTGGAAGAACAGCTGGAAACCCCGATCAAGATTGTTTCGGTAGGTCCTGATCGTGGTCAGACTATTGAACGTTATACGGAAGAATAATAGGGAAGAATCTTATAAGATAAAAAAGAGATACTGTTTTCTTTTGGAGGCAGTTTCTCTTTTTTTTGTATACATCTATCTGTTTCTATGTATATTTGATAAAATTGTAACATCTATAATGATACCCATGTAAGATAATATATCTTTCGTCTTTATCGTCTATATCTTTCCGGTTGCTATTCAAGATGTGTGTGGAGCATCAATTGTGCATTATTGCGTATTATTGTGCCAAATCGCGTCAAATCGCGTCATTCCGTCCGGGCTTCTTTCTATATTTGCCATAAATAAAAAAATATTGATATGGCATTACAAACAACCGGATTGGAATTTTTCTACCTGAGTGTGGATTTCTTCGAGAATGATAAAATATTGTTGGTGGAACAAGAGTTGGGCAGTCGGGCTACATTGCTTGTATTGCGCTTGTTGGCACGTATTTACCACAAAGGATATTTTTGCCGTTGGGGAAAGGATGAGTGTCTGCTTTTTACCCGCAGATTGCCCGAAGGCTGTACGGCCGATTATGTACAGCAAGTGGTGGATGCACTATTGGAACGTGGCTTTTTTAGTAAAGTCCAATACGAAAGATTTGGAATTCTTACTTCGGAAAGCATACAGGGCCATTATTTTGAGGCGGCACAACGACGGAAGCGTGTAGAGGTGCGGGCTGATTACTTGTTGATAGAGATTTCAAAATACAAGAATTTGTATGTAGACGGCAGTAACGTAGGCATTTCAACGGAAAATGTGGACATGAAAACCGGAAATGTAAACATGAAGTCACAAAGTAAAGCAGAGGAAAGTAAAGCAGAGCAAAAAAATGAAAAGGACTCCTCCTCTTTTTGTTCTCCAGAAAAGAAGAGGATTTTTGCGGAGAAAGAGACCTTTTCTTCTATTCCTGTAGATGGAAAACGCAGAAATACTTCCGGACTGGTTGAAGCTTTGCAGCAGTGGGGGATAGGAGATGATAATTTATATAAAATAGTGGGGTACTGTGATTATGGTGTGATAGGGCATCCGATATGGAAAATATTAGCTGATATGCGTATGTCAGGTGGAAGGATACATCAACCGTTAGCCTTTATTTGGTCGCGCCTGCGAGTTTGACCGATTAGGATTTAGTAGATTGATAAATACTGTAATTGTGTAATAAAAAAAACGATTGATAGTTTTATGGTTCATATAAGTAGAAAATAAATAGAATATTAAATAGATAATAGCCTGATTTTTAGAGTGCTGATTATGCTAATGGTAGAGTATAAGTAGAAAGTGACTAAAAAAATAGTTATAATATATTGTGTATCAAGTAAAAGGGAGAAATAATATAAGTATGGTGGACTGAATGAATAGAGGGGGAACGGTAAGCATAAGTTCTTTTGGAACTCAGTTTATCAATAACATTGCAAAGATATAAAATTTTATTAAAAATAAAAGAATAAGGCTATTATTTTTGTCTATAATATTTTTTATTCATAAGTATTATTTAGTTGCGATATTTGTTAAAAGTAGGGTATTTATTTTATTTTGAGTATGAAATGATGTAAAATACATGAAAATTGTCAAGAAAATCACTTTTTTTCTTTGGTAATCATTTTCTTCTTTATATATCTTGTTCCCAATAAAGTAGTCTGCTACTTTTTATTTCTTTAACTATTAGCTCCCTGTGTGAAATTACTCTTTTAACAGTTGAATATCTTTGGAACGACTAAGATTTAGACGTTTTTTATAAGAAATGGATTCTTGTATTTTCCTCTTTTGTAGAACTGAGTTCCAAAAGAACTTGGATAATGTTTAATTAAAAGAGAGTGAGTATGAAAGAAAAAGTGTTAATGTTACTAGCTTGTCTGTGGTTGGGTATCGGCTTCTCTATGGCTCAAGCGCCTAAAACAGTTGCAGGAGTTGTAACTTCAGCGGATGATGGTGAGCCGATAATAGGTGCGTCTGTTTTAGTGGAAGGGACTACTATGGGAGCGATTACGGATGTGGATGGCAAGTTTGCTATCAATAATGTTCCTGCAGATGCTAAAGCGCTGATTGTTTCTTATTTGGGTATGATTACTCAGCGAGTTGGAATTCAGCGTGGTACTATTACTGTAACAATGAAGTCGGACACAAAAGTGTTGGATGAAGTGGTTGTAACTGCTCAAGGATTGAACCGTAAACAAAAAGCGTTGGGTTATTCTACACAAAAGGTAGCAGGTGAGGATTTGACTATTTCACGACAGACTGATTTGGGTAATGCTATGGCTGGTAAAGTGTCGGGAGCACGTTTTATAGGTGGTGCTAGTTCAGGTTTTGATGCAGGTACTATTATTTTGCGTGGTGCAGGTTCCATTCCTTCTTCGTCCCAGTCGGATAATCCGGCCAATGAACCTATTTATGTGGTAGATGGTGCTATCACCAACAAAAACTCTATCAATATGGATGATGTAGAAAGCATAAACGTATTGAAAGGTCCCGCGGCTACTGCCCTTTATGGTTCGCGTGGTGGTGCAGGTGCTATCATCATAACTACTAAGGCGGGACAAAGTGAGAAAGGGTTGCTTGAAGTAAGTCATACATTGCAGGCCGAAACTTACTATAATCATTTCAATATGCAGAAGCTGTATGGTGGCGGAGGATATGGAGGTACGGAAAAAGGTAACAGGGCTCAGGATATTTATGATTTGTATAGTGGTGATATTCCCGGTTTGCAAGGTGCTTATGTGTACGATTATAATGAGGACACTTCTTGGGGAGCTGCATACGATCCGGCTGTGAAATATGTCACTCCATTATCATTGGACGAAACCAGTGATTATTATGGAAAACCAGCCACTTGGCAACATGGGTTGGATTTGAGAGATCTTTATCGGACTGGTGTAACCAATACAACCAACGTTTCGTTTTCAAAGAGTGTGAAAGATTTTAATACCCGTGTTTCTTTCACCAATAGCTATCGTACTGGTGTGCAACCCAATTCGGATGCTATTCGCCGTTTCTTAGGGTTCAAGACTAATTTCAAACCCACACCGTGGATGAATGTGTCATTGGATTATAAATATACTTATCGTCAAGATCATAATGCTGCCGAAAGTGGATATAACGGTTCACGTACCGTTTTGCAGGAATATACCCAATGGGGACAGACCAATGTCAATTTAAAAGATTATAAGGACTATAAACGTCCGGACGGATCATGGAGGACTTGGAATATCAACAGTGTGAATAACCAAAGTGCTGCATTCCATGATAATCCGTATGCTTTGTTTCATGAATATAATCATCGCACCATTTATCAATGGAATGTATTCAGTGGTGATGTGTCTGTGGACCTTCCTTATAACTTGAAAGCAGGGGTACGCGTAAATGGTAACATACGTGGTTACAAATTGGAACGCGAACGCCCTTCAGGATCTATTAATTTCCGGTCAAATTATCGTCAGGATCAAAGCAGTTTAATTGATTTGACCGTACAAGGACGTTTGACTTGGGGACAATCATTCTTTAAAGACAAACTAACGGTAGATGCGGCTCTTTTTGCAGAAGTACGTGACTATACATACGATAATTTATATGCATATACCAATACAAATTATGACTTGTCTTTGGATAATTATTATAATTTGGCTGCTTCATCGGGTACTATTGCCTTGGCCTATAATAAGAAGACACATTACAAGGAACGTAGTGTTTATGCCACAGCTACTATGGGCTGGGATGATACTTATTTTCTTGATGCTTCTGTCCGTAACGATATGTCATCTACGTTGAGTCCTAATCACAATAGCTATTGGTATGGTGGCCTTTCCGCTTCTGTCCTTGCTCATAAATGGGTGAATGCAGAATGGCTGAATTTCTGGAAACTGCGTGCTAGTGCGGCTCAGGTAGGTACTACGCTTGATGCTTATAATATTTATCCTACTTATTCTCTAGATACCAGTTATGGTTCACATGTTACAATGTATGAACCTTCTTCTCAGAAAAATTATAATATTGAGCCGTCTATTTCCACTTCGTATGAAATAGGTACGGAATTCCGTTTGTTCAATAATCGTTTATGGGGTGATTTCAACTATTATACTCGGGATGACAAAGATCAGATAATCTCTGTAACCTCTGCTCCACAATCGGGGTACTCCACTCGTAAGATGAATGCTGGTTTAATTCGTAATCGGGGTGTTGAATTGAGTTTGGGCGGGATGCCCGTTTCCACTAAGAACTGGAAATGGGAAATGAATTTCAATATAGCGAAGAATAGCAATAAACTGGTGGAACTAGCTGATGGGGTGGATTCTTACTCTATTTATTGGACTTCATTCACAACTCGTTTGTATAATTATGCTATGGTTGGTAAATCACTTGGTGTGATAACCGGTAATACATGGGAACGTGATGACAATGGCAATATAATTTTCCATGAACTGAGTGCCTCGCAGAAGGCGTTGTATGGTGGTGAATATGTACCTACTTACAATCAGAATACACTAGATGAACTGGGTAACTTCCATCCGGATTTCACAGGTGGTTTTAATACTAGTATCAGTTTTAAGAATTTCCGTCTGTCGGCTAATATTGATTTCTCTGTAGGCGGTCAGATTGTATCCTATACTAATATGTGGGGTAGCAGTAGCGGTATTCTTGATAAAACAGCTGAACTTAATGACCGTGGCGTCAATGTTCGTGAACCGGTAAGCAAAGGTGGTGGTATCCACATGACTGGTGTGGATCAGGATGGTAATAAGGTAGATACCTATGTCAATGCCAAACTGTATTATACCACAGCTTCCCGTGTATGGGAAGAATGGGTGTATGACCGTACTTACGTGAAACTTCGCGAAGTGTCATTGTCGTATGTGTTCCCGTCACAAACTTTGAAGAAACTAAATATCGGTTTGAGTCGTGCCAGTGTGGCAATTAATGCTTCCAATCCATGGTTGATCTATTCAGCTTGTCCTAATGTGGATGTGTCTGAAATTGGTATGGGATATTTTGAGGGTGGTAATGCCGCTGCAACCCGTTCGATAGGTTTTACCGTTAATCTTGCTTTTTAAACCATAAAACGAAGAATCATTATGAAATATATTAAATTATTATTTTTATCTCTGAGTTTTGCAGCAACATTCACAGCATGTGATATGACTGACTTTGGCGATATTAACAAAGATCCCAATGAACCGTCGGAGGCTAATACTGGTATGTTGTTTACATACGCTTGTACTTATGTGAAATACTTCTCTATGAACTCAAATTATTATTACCCGTGGACGCAAATGTATCCGGGGTATATGTCCGAGAAAAATAATAATCAGTATGGTGCGTTTGGCGGACCTACTATGAGTACAAGTTCTTATTATCTTTATCCGTTGAAGAACTGCGAGAAGATTATTGACTTTAATAGTGATGAGGCTGAAAAAGGTAAACCTGCCATTGTACAGTTTGGTGATAATGCCAATCAGATTGCGGTTGCACGTACATTGATGGGATTCATCTATATGCACCTTACAGATGCTCTAGGGCCACTTCCTTATACAGAAGCGTTTCAGGCAGGTGAGGAAAATTTTACTCCGGTATTTGATTCACAGGAAACGATTTATGCTAAGTTAGATGCCGATTTGAGGGAAGCGTATAATCAGTTTAATGAAAGTGGCTCGTTGAGTACAGCCGACATCCTGTTCGATGGTGACATTCGTGCATGGAAGAAACTGAATGCTTCTACCCGTATGATGCTTGCTATAAAACTGGCAGATGTGGATCCTGCCGAAGGACGCTCGCGTTTTGCTCAAGCTTACGCCGATGGCGGTATTGAAGAAAATGCCTATAATTTGAATTATACTTTTGAGGCCAATACTGTGGGATATTTATATTATAATGGTGTAAACAATAATTATAATTTTGTCCCTAATAAGTATTATGTAGATCAGCTGAAGGAGTTGAAAGATAACCGTCTGTTCTCTACTTGTTCACTGATTCCTTTCGGTAAGACACAGGCAGAGGCGGGCGTAACGGATGAAGACTTGAAGAATTTTGATAAATACCAAGGTATGCCTTTGGGTATTGAGTCTGCAGATGTGAATACGTGGAACAAAGTCTGCTGTTTTTATAATCCTTCGCTCACACAGGTAACCTCTACTTTTCCCATTATTACTGCTGCTCGTATGTTGCTTATCGAGGCTGAGGCTGCTCAACGTGGCTGGATTCAGGCTGATCCTGCCCAGCTTTATGCAGCTGGTGTGAAGGCATCGTTCGAACAATGGGGGGCCGAAGGTGTTGATGAATATTTGGCACAGGAAGCAGTTGCCTATACAGGTACTGATGCTGATAAAATTAACAAAATTGCTCTTCAACGCTGGATTAGTGGCTTTATGGCTGATGGTTTTGAGGCATGGTCTGACTGGCGTCGTTTTGATATTCCGAAACTAGAAGTCGGTCCGGTTTGTACAACGATTGATCATATTCCTTATCGCCATCAATTTGATAGCGAAATTTATCAAGGTAATCTTGAAAATTATGAAGCTGCCGTGAAAGCAGATTTGAATGGTGATGATAGCCGTGAGCAACGAGTATGGTGGAATAGAAGATAAGATTTGAAATATATAAATTCTCTTTAAAGTTTCGTTTAAATATAGGGGACATTCTCAGTGATGAGAGTGTCTTCTTTTATTGAAATAAATCCAAAAATATATAGGATAAACGTTAGTTAAGACTAGGTAGTTCATAAATTGCCTCGATGGATAGATATACGTATTGCTTTTTCTTATTGACTTTTGTTGTGTTCGGTTGGGTAGAATTTGAAGAAGCGATTGTTGGGATATTGAATTTTTTATGAAGAAATTCTCCTGTTTTAAAGCATAAAAAAAGGCTATCTATCCCAGACAGCCAATCTTTTGTTAACCTTAAATCTAATACTATGAAAAACACACTACAAAGATACGGACTTTATTTATAATAGCAAGTTTCTAGTCTGTATTTCGCCGTTTTATAACATGCTTTATAAATATGTCGTGTCTTGTTAACAAATGGATCTAAAAGTGTAAAGTTTTGTTTATTATAACCTTTCGAACTTCTTGTCTTATGAATGATAGAGGAGGACAAACGAAAATAAAAGTCTGTGATGGTTATTTTCTATTTCTTATTTTATATCTTTGATGGCACTTTACTGATTGAAAAAATAATAGTTGCTTATGAAAAACAGACAGTTTATTGTATTTGCTCTTTTATTAGCGTGTCCGTTGCTGTTACACGGACAGGAAACGTCTCTCTGTGGAAAAGAATCATGTAATAAAGGTTATATCCGGCATCCATGGTATGGAAAAAAGGTTGGTTATATAGGAGACTCGATAACTGATCCCAATTGTTATGGAGATAACATAAAAAAGTATTGGGATTTTTTGAAAGAATGGTTGGATATCACTCCTTATGTGTATGGAGTGAGTGGACGTCAATGGAATGATGTACCCCGTCAGGCAGAACAATTGAAAAAGGAGCATGGAGAAGAGGTTGATGCCATCGTGGTTTTGATGGGGACAAATGATTTTAATAGCAGCGTACCTGTCGGGACTTGGTTTGCAGAGAAAGAAGAGCAAGTGATGGCTGCCCGTGGTGAAACTAAAAAACTGGAAACGCGTAAAAGGCGTGTTCCTATAATGACGAATGATACGTATAAAGGCCGTATTAATATTGGTTTGAGTCATTTGAAAAAATTGTTTCCCGATAAACAAATTGTTTTGTTGACCCCATTGCATCGTTCTTTAGCGGAATTCGGTGAAAAGAATGTACAACCGGATGAAAGCTATCAGAATAAATGCGGAGAATATGTGGATGCTTATGTACAGGCCATTAAGGAAGCAGGTAATTTGTGGGGAGTTCCTGTAATAGATTTTAATTCGGTTACAGGTATGAATCCGATGATTGAAGAACAACTTATTTATTTCTATGATTCGGGGTATGATCGTTTGCATCCTAATACCAATGGTCAAGAACGTATGGCACATACATTGATGTATCAATTACTTTCTTTGCCTGCATCATTCTGACAGTTGGACATTCATTTTTTTGTCTTTTTGGAAGAGTTTGTTTATTTGGGAGAACCTCCTATGTTTCGATGTGAACTTTGAAGGATTGAAAAAATGTTCAAATGGCAAATAAATGTTATTTGAACATTTTTTTATTAGTTCTTATTTACTGAAAGAGTAATTGAGCTATTGATTTTGAACAAATTTCTATATTCTTGTATCATTTTTTATGGTTTCTTTTCTTGTTCTTGTTTACTTTTGCCTGAATCTTTTAACTTATAAAATGTATATGAAAAACATGAAATTAAAAGTATTACTTGCTTTATGTGCTTTACTCCTGTTATCGGCTTTTATTGCTGAGAGAAAAGAACCCATTACTATTTTTATGATTGGTGATTCCACTATGGCGAATAAAAGTCTGAAGAATGGTAATATAGAGCGTGGTTGGGGACAAATGTTTCCCGGATATTTTACGGAAGAGGTTGTGGTGGATAATCACGCTATGAATGGAAGAAGTTCACTCAGTTTTATCAATGAAGGACGTTGGGATGTAGTGCTTTCTAAAATTCATAAAGGTGATTATGTATTTATTCAGTTCGGGCATAATGATGAGAAACCTAGAGCTACATTACATACAGAACCCGGAAGTACCTTTGATGATAATTTAAGACGTTTTGTGAATGAAACACGTGCTAAGGGAGGAAATCCTGTACTGTTCAATTCTATAGTCCGTCGTAATTTCCCTCCTAAAGGTGTGACGGAGATAAAGGGTAGTTATGAAAAAGAAGGTCCGGTATTGGTTGATACCCATGGGGAATATCTGGAATCTCCCCGTCGGGTGGCCGGAGAAATGAATGTACCTTTTATTGATTTGAATAAATTGACCCATGACTTGGTTACCGGTATGGGAGTCGAGAATTCAAGAAAATTGTTTATGTGGATTCCAGCAGGACAATATGAATTTTGTCCGGAAGGGAAAATTGACAATACTCACTTGAATATATATGGTGGACGTATAGTTGCCGGGTTGGTTGTGGACGCTTTGATGGAAGAAGTGCCGGCTTTGGCAAAATATGTGCGACGTTATGATTATGTGGTGGCGAAAGATGGGAGTGGGGATTTCTTTACAGTTCAGGAAGCAGTGAATGCGGCAGTTGGTGGTGGCAAGAAAACAATATCTATACTTGTCCGTCCGGGAGTATATGAAGAGTATGTTTCTATGCCGGAATCATCGCCTCGAATAGAATTGGTGAAACAGACAGGGGCTGAGATCAGGGATAACGGGTTCACACAAGATGTTTATGTGGCACCTTATAAGGGTGACAGAGTATGTGCTATTAGTTATACATTTGATGATGGTTTACAGGAACACTATACGTTGCTTTTCCCTAAATTGGAAAAATATGGCTTTAAAGGTACTTTCTGGATATGGGGTAAATGTATAGAGAATGAAAGTGCTATGCAGGGAAAACCGAGAATGTCGTGGGCGCAAATTAAAGAGATGAGTGACAAAGGGCAAGAAATATCCAGTCATAGCTGGTCACATACGAATTTAAAGCGTGTTTCTTTGGAGGAAGTAAAAATGGAAGTAGAGAAGAATGACAGTATACTTTATGAGAAAACAGGAAAAATACCGCGTACATTCTGTTATCCTTTCAATGCTGTTAATAGTGATATATTAAAAATAACTTCAAAGAACAGGGTAGGTACACGTACCGAACAATATCCCATCGGGGGAGATAAATCGAAATCAACTCCTGAGTCTTTAGATAAATGGGTGGAAAGCTTGGTAAACTCCGGTAGATGGGGAGTGGCAATGATACATGGAATATCGCAAGGATATGATGCTTTTCTGAATCCCGAAATATTGTGGGAACATTTTAGTAAGGTAAAGGCTCTGGAAAATAAAATATGGGTGGGTACATTTAGAGAGGTGGCTGCCTATACAAAAGAACGAGAAAAAATTCGCTTGAATGTGCTAGAAAAAGAAAACGGCTATAACATAACTCCTCATTTGGATATGAATGCACAATTATTTACGGAACCACTGACTATGGTATTGAAATCTGTGGGAAATAGAGTTTCGGAGATTAGGCAAGATGGGAAAAAGCTTTTTCTAAAGAAGGATGCTGATAAGATTCTTTTCGATTTTAATCCTTATGGAGGGATGATTCAGATTCGTTTTATCTGAGGTGTTGGATATAGTTTGTAAAACTAGAATAGGGAAATCCGTTAGTCTTTATTGTAACCATTTAAGGTGTGATAATAAGATTAACGGATTTGTTTTTTGCACTTTTATAAGGTTACTCAGAATTAATTTCTAAATTTGTTCCCGTTAACTTTATTCCTTTTCCAAAAGAAATAAAATGGAAAACACAGAGAAACTGATAGTAGAACAACTGAAAAATGGCAACGAAGATGCTTATAAATACATCTATGATTATCATTATGTTCTTTTATGTCATGTAGCAAATCAATATTTGAACGATAATTTTTTATCGGAAACTATAGTCGGAGATGTAATTTTTCACCTTTGGGAAATCAGAGAAACTTTAAACATTACTATTTCTATTAGAAGTTATCTGATAAAGGCCGTTCGTAATCGTTGTATAGACTATCTGAAATCTGGATCTGAAAAAAAGGAAATTTCATTTTCAGTTCTAGTACCGGAAGAGATGTCTGAAGAAAAGTATTTGCAGTCAGATAATTATCCTTTGGGAATATTATTGGAACGTGAATTGGAGCATGAAATCCGTATGGCAATAGACAAACTACCGATTGAATGTAGATGTGTTTTTGAAAAAAGCAGATTTGAGGAGAAAAAATATGAAGAAATTTCTCAGGAATTAGGTATTTCTATAAATACGGTTAAGTATCATATAAAGAATGCATTATCTTTCCTTCAGACTGAATTGAGCAAATATTTAATTGCTTTGATTTTATTTTTTTCGTGTTGAAACAGAAAAAAGTTTCTTTTAGGACTACCCTGTATTTAAAATAAATCGTCTTCATTTTAGAAACAACAAAGATGAAAGCAGAAAAAGAACATATTGATGAATTAATAGTATCCTATTTAAGTAATGAGTTGGATGGAAATGCTGTGCATGAACTGAAGGAGTGGATAGCTGCGTCTGTGGAAAATGAAAAGTATTTTATGCAGCGGCAAGAAATTTGGTTTTCTGCCATAAGTGATATGAAAAACTCTATATATAATAAAGATGAGGCTTTCCAGTTATTTAGGAAACGGGTGGATACATATCAAAAGAACAAGATGATGAGGAAGAGGCTAAGATGGAAAATAGTCTATAAATATGTGGCTTTTATATCAATAATAGGTTTTATCTCTTATTTCTCGTATTGGAGGGGTAAAAGTAATCTTAAAAATGTTTTAACGGAAACGGGGATAGAGGTGGAAACACCTATAGGATCACAAACAAGACTCCGTTTGCCAGATGGTACTATAGTGATACTTAATGCTGGATCACGTATTATTTATCCACAAAATTTTGGAGTATACAATCGTGATGTTGAGTTACAAGGTGAAGGTTATTTTGAGGTTGCTCGTAATATTGAAATGCCTTTTTATGTGAAAACAAAAGAGTTACAAGTAAGAGTACTTGGAACTAAATTTAATTTTAGAGATTATCCTGAAGATAAAGAAGTTGTTGTGTCTCTGTTAGAAGGAAGAATTGTTTTAAATAATCAGCTTCAGAGAGAGGAGGAATTATTATTATTACCTAATGAACAGGTGATATTAGATAAAAGAGTAAAGACTATGAAAAAAGAATGGAAAAGGGATGGAATAAATATAGAATGGATAACCGGTAGACTTTTCTTTGATGAAATACCTTTACCAGAAGTAGCACAAATATTGGAACGTAATTATGGCGTTCGAATTAAATTTGCTAATGATGCTTTAAAAAAAATTCGTTTTTATGGAAATTTTAATAAAAACGGTCAAAGTGTTAGAGATATTCTGGAGGCATTATCAGCAACGGAAAAGGTACATTATACTTTAAATGATAAAGAAATAATTTTATATTAACTATTTGTCTAATCTTAAATAAAAAGAACTATGAATAGAAGTACGTAAAATAAGGGTGGGAAGACTGGATATAAAAAAGTCGGAAGATCTGCGAAATCTCCCGGCTTCCATATTATTCCCTCAAAATGTCAAATGTGAGATCTTTTTTGAGGAATGTGACAAAAGTAATAAAAATATTTCTTAAAATCGCCTTCCTACAAAAGTTTTTAATTTTTTAAATTCTAAATTTATGAATTACAAAAGGAGGGCCATCTTGATGGTCGGGGCTGTATTATGCCTAAATTTAAGTGTGTACTCTCAACTTATATCGTTGAAAATGAATGATGTTTCAGTGAAAAAGGCGATGATGGAATTACAAACTAAAAGTGGTTTCTCATTTGTGTATATTGCTGGAGATTTGGATATTCGGAAGATGGTAACAATAGATGCTAATCAATTGGATGAAGCTATTAATCAGATTTTGAAAGGACAAAATGTTTCTTATGAAATACAAGGGAAGAATATTGTTATTAAAAGAATTCAGGAACTAAAAGTAGCGAATGAACAAAAAATTAAAATTAGTGGTATTGTAAAAGATGTAAATGGAGCCCCTGTGGTTGGAGCAACAGTTAAAGAAAAAGGGACTTCAAATGGTACTATTACAGATATTGATGGAATTTTTATGCTGGAAGTTCAGGAAAATGCCTTATTAGATATATCATATATTGGATTTAAATCTCAACAGTTGAAAGTACAGAAGGGAGGTAAGGCTTTATCAGTTATTTTGAAAGAAGATTCTGAATTATTAGATGAAGTTGTTGTTATTGGTTATGGAACACAGCGGAAAGGGGAGGTCGCTAGTTCTATTGCCACTGTAAAATCAGAGAATTTTTTGAAGGTCCCTTCTCCAGATGCTGCTCAGATGATTCGTGGACAAGTTCCGGGACTAGCTGTTATAACCCCAGATGCCAATCCTCTTTCTTCTTCCCAATTATCTTTGCGTGGTATCACAACATTAGGGCAAAACACCACTCCGTTAATTCTCATAGATGGAATTCCTGGAGCATTAAATTCTGTTTCTCCTGATGAGATAGCACAAATAGATGTATTAAAAGATGGTTCGGCAGCAGCTATTTATGGTACACGTGGTACTAATGGAGTTATTCTTATTACTACAAAACATGTAAATGGGGAAATGCCAACAACAGTAGATGTGAATGCTTATATTTCTATTCAACAGATCGTGAAAAAGTTGCCAATGATGACAGCAGGTCAATATCGTGAGAAAGTAGCTCAAGGAGGGTATGGTGGTGCGACTGATTATGGTGGTGATGTGGATTGGTTGGATGAAATAACTCGTACTCCTATTTCACAAGTATATAATGTAAGTTTAAGAGGAGGAAGTCAGACAACTAATTATTTGGCAAGTCTTGAATATAGGAGTTTGGAGGGTATAATTCAACGTTCGGACAACCAGATCATTTATCCACGCATTGAGGTTACTCATCGCATGTTTAATGATAAATTGCGTATTAATGCAGGGTTGAATGGTTCTCTAAAAAAATATTTTGATGGTGCAGATGGTGGTGGATATAAAACAGATGTTTATGCAGGAGCGATTCAATTTAATCCTACAGATCCTGTTAGAGATGAAAATGGAAATTGGAAAGAGAGACCTATTAATGATTATTTAAATCCGTTGGCTCTTTTATGGGAAACAGAGGGAGAGAATAAGGAAACTGCTTTAAGAATGTTTGCTAATTTGGCATTTACTCCTATTGCAGGATTAAATATTAAATATACTGCATCTAAAAATATTTTTAATCAGATCCGAGGATATTATGAAACGAAGCAACATTCTTCAACTACTAAAAATGGTAAGAATGGATATGCATCTCGTGGTACACAATCTACATATGAAACATTATCTGAATTGACAGTTCAATACAATAAGACATTATTTAAAGATCATAATTTTACTTTGTTGGGAGGGTATAGTTGGATGAAAAGTGGGTATGAAGATTATTGGATGCAAAATTGGGATTTTCCTTCAGATGATTATACATATAATAATATGAGTGAAGGTCAAGCTTTACGTGATGGAAAAGCTAATGAAGATTCGGAGAAAAGGGAGAATTTGTTGATTGCTTATTTTGCTCGTTTGAATTATAATTATAAAGGAAAATACATTTTATCTGCTAGTATAAGACAGGAGGGATCTACTAAATTTGGTAAGAATTATAAGTGGGGAACTTTTCCAGCTGTATCTGTAGCATGGAATATAGTGGAAGAGAATTTTCTAAAGGATGTGTCATCTCTTTCTGCATTGAAAATACGTGCGGGATTTGGTATTACAGGTACGGAACCATATTCTCCTTATATGTCTCTTCGTTCGATTAATTTTAATGATTATGCATATTATGATGGCACTTGGATTAAGTCTGTTCATCCTAGTTCCAATACGAATCCAGATCTCCGTTGGGAAAAGAAAGAGGAACTTAATGTTGGCCTAGATGTTGGCTTTTTTGATAATCGGTTAACCGGAAGCATTGACTTTTATAGAAGAACGACTAAGGATTTGATTTGGGAATATAATGTTCCTTCACCTCCATATTTATTTCCTACAATACAAGCTAACGGAGGGTCTATACGTAATACAGGGGTAGAAGTTTCTATACAGGTAACGCCTGTTTCAACAAAAGATTTTCAATGGGTAACAAATATAAACTATTCTAGTAATGCAAATAAATTAGTGACACTTTCTGGTAAATTTGTTGCAAGTACATATTTAGATACGGGGACAACGGGATCTCCTATGTGGCAGGCAACACACAGAATACAAGAGGGGCAACCTTTCGGTAATTTTTGGGGATATAAGTCTATTGATATAGATGATGATGGGCATTGGATAATAGAGGGTGAAGATGGAACCCCAAAATCTATAAATGATGCGCTTCCTTCTGATAAAAAAGTATTAGGTAATGGCTTGCCGAAACATTATGTGAATTGGAATAACACTTTTGGATATAAAAATTTTGATTTAAGTCTTACAATGCGTGGGGCTTTTGGTTTTCAAATATGGAATTCGGCTGCTGCTTTTCATGGGGTACCTGCTATGTTTACTGCAGGATGGAATGTAATGGAGAAAGCTTTTGATCCTGTCTTTGGGAAACGTCCTCTTGCTGTAGATCAACCACTGGCTTACGTAAGTTATCATATTGAAAATGGTGACTATTGGAAGATTGATAATCTGACTTTAGGCTATACTTGGAATACAAGATGGAATTGGTTGAAAAATATTCGTTTTTTTGGTTCTGTTTCTAATCTTGCTGTTATTACTGGATATAGTGGTATAGATCCGGAAACTCCTGTAAACGGAATGTATCCAGGTATAGATAATCGTTATAGATATCCTTCGGCTAGAACTTATACAATTGGTATGTCATTTAAATTCTAAATATTATGAAAACAATAAATAAGATAGTAGGTATAGTTACTTCTATAAGCTTGGCGGGAATAATGTCATGTTGTAGTAATGATTTAACAGAAAAAGTATATTCTTCAATAACACAGGATAGTTATGAATATACGGTAAAAGATTTTAAATCTGTGGTTTCAAGTGTATATTCACCTTTACGTGGAGTGTTTAGCCATACGGGATTTTGGACAGCGAATGAAGTGACTGGAGATGCAATAGTATCTCCTCCTACTGCCACAGGTTGGTATGATGGTGGCCAATATATGCATTTTCATTATCATGATTGGAATTCTGAGCTGGCTAATATTAAAGAATTTTGGGATTGGATGTATCGGGGAGCTTTATTTGCTAATTATTCTATAGAATTGATTGAGAGTGGTAAAGTACCCGCTCCTTCTTTGGAGGCAAAGGAACAAGGAATAATGGAACTAAGAGCAGCTAGAGCTTTTTATTATTGGTTGATATGTGATAATTTTGGAGATGCTCCTTTGGTAATTACTACATCAGATGAAATGCCAGAAAAAAGTTCTCGTAAGGAAATCTTTGATTTTATAGTAAAAGAACTGATTGAAGTTATACCTTATTTAAGCGAGGAGCAAGGAGGTGCTATGTATGGACGATTTAATAAATGGGCGGCAAAGACATTGTTGGCGAATGTGTATTTGAACGCTGAAGTGTATACAGGAACGGCTCATTGGGAGGATTGTATTGTACAATGTAACGATATAATCAATAATAGCCCTTGTATGCTCTCTCAAAATTTTAAAGATTCATTCAGATCATCTGGAGTTGAGTCTTCAAAAGAAATTATTTTAGCAGTACCTTATGATAAAATTATTGCAACAGGAAATGATATGCATATGCGTTCTTGGCAAGCTCAGTTAAAAGATAAATTTAATTTGGAAGCAACTCCTTGGGGAAGTGGAACAACAATGGCAATAACTCAGTTTGCTGATACTTATGATGAAGATGATAGTCGTATAGATGATACATGGCTTAGAGGAGCACAATATAGTAGTAACGGTGAAATACTAAAGGGGATTTATGATAATATAGGTGAGGATTTTATCATTGTAAAAGAGATACCTGATGCTAGTTATGTAAAAGAATTTGAGGGGTGGCGCATGAATAAATTTGAGGTCGCTCCTCAGACTCCTTCTTCTTCTGATACTGATTTCCCTTTTTTCCGTTTTGCTGAGGTGTTGATGATGAAAGCAGAGTGTTTACTGCGAACGGGGCAGCCGGGGGCTGGTGCTTTGGTTTCTCAGGTTAGGGAACGAGCTTTTAGAGATCATCCAGAAAAAATAATGGTTACGGATGAGCAACTTAAAGCTAATTCTATTTATCAATATGGTTATGTAGAGAAATATCATATTGTAGATCCAGGTAATCAAGACCCGGTTGAGTTCGGACGATTGTATGATGAGTTGGGGTGGGAATTTGTTTGGGAGGCTCACCGAAGAAGGGACATGATTCGTTTTGGTTTGTTTACTAAAAAAAGTTGGTTGTCACATAAGCCTAAAGGAGATTACCGTAGTGTTTTCCCTATACCAGAGGTTGTTTTAACTTCAAATCCAAAATTAACTCAAAATCCGAATTATTTGCAAAAGTAATTGATTTTTGTTCTCAACTTGAAAATATATAATAAATATTGACATGAAAAAATATAAAATATTATTGTTTGTAATTGTGATGTCCTGCATATCAAATGTTTATATGTGGGGAACTACTAAGCCTTTATCTAAAAATAGAATAGATCTTTTTTCATTGAGTGAGGTTCGAATTACGGACAAGTACTTTAAGCATATTCAGGATTTAGATCATCAATATCTTTTAACGTTGGAGCCAGATAGATTGTTATCTTGGTTTAGACGTGAGGCAGGATTGACTCCTAAAGCTCAACCCTATCCTTTTTGGGAATCAGAAGATGTGTGGGGAGGCGGACCATTAGCTGGACATATTCTTGGTTTTTATATGTCCTCCATGTCTATGATGTATCAGACAACAAATGATAAAATGATTCTTGATAGATTAAATTATATTGTCAATGAGTTACTGCTTTGTCAAAAAGCTCATGGAGATGGTTATTTATTAGCTACTGTTAATGGTAAGCAAGTGTTTGAAGATATGATTGATGGAGATTTTACGACATCCAATCCTCTAATCAACCAAACTTGGGAACCTGTGTATATTATGAATAAAATTATGCTAGGACTTTATGGAGTTTATAAGCGATGTCATATACAAGATGCTAAAAGAATATTAATGGGAATGGCAGATTGGTTTGGTTATGAGGTATTAGATAAATTGAATCATGAGAACATTCAAAAAATGTTGGTATGTGAACATGGATCTATTAATGAATCTTATATAGACGTATATAAGATAACTGGAGATAAGAAATATTTAGAATGGGCTAAAAAATTAAATGATGAGGATATGTGGGTACCTCTTTCCAAAGGAGAGGATATACTGAATGGTTGGCATGCTAATACACAAATACCTAAATTTACAGGTTTTAATGCAGTTTATCGATATACGAATAATAAGGCTTACAATGATGCTGCTACTCGTTTTTGGGATATTGTTGTTCAAAAGCATACATGGATAAATGGTGGAAATAGTACTGGAGAGCATTTTTTCGAGGAAAGTATGTTTGAAAAGAAAATACCACAATATGGTGGTCCAGAATCATGTAACTCAGTTAATATGATGCGATTGACTGAAAGTCTTTATCAAACTGATGGCAGAGTAGATAGGATTGATTATTATGAACGTGTACTTTATAATCATATTTTAGCTAATTATGACCCGGAAGAAGGAATGTGTGTTTATTATACTCCTATGCGGCCTGGTCATTATAAAATATATGGAACAAGGTATCATTCATTTTGGTGTTGTACAGGTACGGGATTTGAAGCTCCAGCAAAGTTTGCGAAAATGATTTATGCACATAAAGATAATTCACTTTATGTAAATATGTTTATAGCATCAACGTTGGACTGGAATGAAAAGAACATTATGATTACTCAATCTACTAATTTTCCTGACGAAGATCAGACATTACTTACTATAAAGTCTTCATCTACACAACAAATAGATTTAAAAATACGGATCCCCTTTTGGATCAAAAATAAAAGTATGGTTGTGAGAGTAAATAATAAAATTGTGAAAGGCATAAAATCAGAAAAAGGTTATGTTACAATATCACGTGAATGGTCAGATGGGGATGAAATTAAAGTGACATTTACACCTCTATTAGAAATTGTACCTTTAAAAAATAGTGAAAGATATCTTGCTATGACTTACGGGCCTATTGTGTTAGCGACTAAAATAGACAATACTAATATTGGGAAAGAAGAATTCCGACATGAGCGTAAAACTGTTAGTAATGTAATGATTCCTATGTCAGATACTCCTGTTTTGTTTGGAACATTGAATGAAATAAAAGGTAATATCAGACGAGTAGTTGGGAAGGAATTATTATTTATCTATAATCCGAAAGAAGGAAAATCTGTAAAATTGGTTCCTTACAATAGGATAAATTTTAGTCGATATGCTATTTACATGATTCATGTTGATGACAAAGAAGAGTATATAAAAACAGTTTGGGATGGTAGCTATTATGTCAATATGAATCAAAATTTAGGAACGATAAATGTAGATGCTATTTGTATAGGAGATACTGATTCTGAACGAATGCACAAGATAGAGCAGGTGAGTAATATTACAGGAAAATATGATTATATTTCATCATGGCGTCGTGCAGTCAATGGAGGATATTTTATGTATAATTTAGCATCACTTCCAGATAAGGAGCAGACACTTTATATTGCGTTTCGGGGGAATGATCAGGATGAATTTGCTTTTGATTTGTTGATAGATGGACAGGTGATTAAATCATTTGTGCGTAGTCTAGGTGATGAAGGGTTGGTCACGAAGAATTATGCAAAATATATTCCTATTCCTTTTGAATTGACCCGTGGTAAGAAAAATATAACATTGAAAATTGCCGCTAGATTAAAGAATATGACAGGAGATATTTTTGATATTCGTATATTGCCATCAAATTCAGAAATGGATCTCAAGTAAATTCAATGAAAAAAAGAGTTTTATAAGAGATGTTTGTTAAAAAGGCAGAGGTTTTATTTAAGTATTGAAGTTCGAATAGATCGAGGACCATTCCTAGATATTTGAGGTTTGGTCCTCAATTTATGATTCTATTTAAAGATTTTTCTAAAAGCCTTCGCATTATTTTTTTGAAATAAGCGATTGTCCGAAAAGAGGGCGTTAAGCCTCCTAATAGCTATCATAATTCCACATTTACCTTACAGGAGTACTCCAGTTTTCTTGATGACCTTATTGAATACTTATAACCATATAAATACAATTTTAGTAATGTTGCAGGATTATACGGTAGGCTCCTTTTATTGAAGTTTGACATGTTTAACCCCAAGCTCATTTATAGGCAAGATATCCATAAATAAATTGATAATCCTTGCCCAAGAATTTGGAGCAATCAATTGGTCGAGAGGTATCATTTGAATTTGATTTCTGTTTTCTCCTACTATGTAGTTTATAGATATGTTGTCTAGTTTCTTTCCATAAATATATAAAAAATAGGTGACAATTAAATATAGCTTCTAAGGTTTTGCACAGACTCTTGGGAGCTTACGATGTTACCAACAAATGGTGAAGTCGTTATTTAGCTCTCCGAGGAAGTTAGTCATTAAGTTCTAGTTTGAAATTAGCAGGAGTAAAGTATAAAGTGAAAAAATCTCTTCTCGAAAATGTAGACATAAAAAAAGGAGCAACGCCTTGCTCCAACCTTTGTTAACCTTAAATCTAATACTATGAAAAACACATTGCAAAGGTACGGACTTTAGTGAATTTTGCAAATAAAACAACTAAAAAAATATGTTCTCTAACACGTTTTAATACTTTTATCCTATTTGTTAAGGATAAGGGCCTTTTTTATTTACTTGTATTTTATCTTTTTTACATATAAAACCGTATATTTGTTGCCACTTTTGCAAAAGGATAAAAACGAATGGTTTCAGTAGATAATTTGAAAGTAGAGTTTGGAGTAACGCCTCTGTTTGAGGACGTGTCATACGTTATCAATAAGAGAGATCGTATTGCGCTGGTCGGGAAGAATGGGGCCGGTAAGTCTACTATGCTTAAAATATTGGCAGGAATACAGGCGCCTACTTCAGGTAGTGTTTCTGTTCCGCGTGATGTGACGATAGGCTATCTGCCTCAAGTCATGATTCTGAGTGATAAACATACTGTGATGGAAGAGGCGGAGATGGCTTTTGAACATATCTTTGACTTGCAGGCTAGTATTGAGAGAATGAATCAGGAATTGGCGGATAGAACAGACTATGATTCAGAAAACTATCATAAACTGATTGAGAAATTCACACATGACAATGAACGCTTTCTGATGATGGGAGGTACCAATTATACGGCTGAGATAGAACGTACATTGATGGGGTTAGGATTTAACCGGGAAGATTTTAACCGTCCTACATCCGAGTTCAGTGGTGGTTGGCGTATGCGTATAGAGTTGGCCAAGTTGTTGTTGCGACGGCCCGATGTGTTGCTGTTGGACGAGCCTACCAATCATCTGGATATAGAAAGCATTCAATGGTTGGAAAACTTTTTGAAGACAAGTGCGGGGGCCGTTGTATTGGTGAGTCACGACCGCGCATTTATTAATAATGTGACCAATCGTACGATTGAAATATCTTGCGGGCATATCTATGATTATAAAGTGGCTTACGATGAGTTTGTGGTATTGCGCAAAGAGCGTCGTGAGCAGCAATTGCGTGCATACGAGAACCAGCAGAAGCAAATTCAGGATACGGAAGATTTCATAGAGCGTTTCCGTTATAAGGCTACCAAGGCTGTCCAGGTGCAGAGCCGCATCAAGCAATTGGAAAAAATAGTTCCTATTGAAATTGATGATGAAGATAATTCAGCCTTACGGTTGAAGTTTCCGCCTGCCATGCGTTCCGGCAATTATCCGGTCATTTGTGACGGGGTGAAGAAAGTATACGGCAGTCATCTTGTTTTCCACGATGTGACTTTGACTATTAATAGAGGTGAGAAGGTGGCTTTTGTCGGAAAGAACGGGGAAGGTAAGTCCACTTTGGTGAAATGTATAATGGACGAAATCCCATACGAAGGTAAACTGACCATCGGGCACAACGTACAGATTGGTTATTTTGCTCAGAATCAGGCTCAGATGCTGGATGAAAATCTGAGTGTTTTTGATACGATTGATTATGTGGCAAAAGGGGATATTCGTTTAAAAATTCGTGATATTCTGGGAGCATTCATGTTTGGAGGTGAGGCTTCTGATAAAAAAGTAAAGGTACTGTCGGGTGGGGAGCGGAGTCGTCTTGCCATGATAAAACTTTTGTTAGAACCGGTGAATTTCCTTATTTTGGACGAACCTACCAACCATCTGGATATGCGCTCAAAGGATGTATTGAAAGAAGCTATCAAGGAATTTGATGGAACGGTGATTGTTGTTTCTCATGACCGTGAGTTCTTGGATGGACTGGTGACCAAAGTTTATGAATTTGGAGGTGGAGTAGTAAAAGAACACATTGGCGGCATTTATGATTTTTTACAGAAAAAGAAAATAGAGAGTCTGAATGAGTTGCAGCTTTCGGCTTCTCCTACTGTGTCTGCCACTAAAAAGGAAGAACCCGAAACGGTCAGTGAGAACAAATTATCTTATGAGGCGCAAAAGGAATTGAATAAGAAAATTCGTAAATTGGAGAAACGAATTGCGGATTGTGAACAAAAAATAGAAAAGCTGGAAACTGAGATTAGCGGGGTGGAAGCCGATATGGCTACTCCCGAAGGTGCATCGGATATGGCTTTGTATGAAAAGCATCAGAAACTGAAAAAGGACTTGGATCAGACGGTAGAAGAATGGGAGGCCGTTTCTATGGAATTAGAAGAGATGCAGGGAAGTTAATATGTATCATATATATAGAACAAATGAAAGCAAAACATTATTTACCAATGGCTGTATTGGCTCTGGCAGTAGCTGCCGGATGCGACAGTAAAAAGGAAGCCGTCATGACTTCGGGTATAGACTTGACAAATTTGGACACTACGGCTGTTCAAGGAGCTGATTTTTATCAGTATGCTTGTGGCGGATGGATGAAGAAACACCCTCTGACCAATGAATATTCCCGTTTTGGCTCATTCGATATGCTTGCCGAAAATAACCGGGAACAACTGAAAGGATTGATTGTGGAAATTGCTGCCGGACAGAATGCGCAAGGTACAATAGGTCAGAAAATAGGGGATATCTATAATCTGGCTATGGATAGTGTGAAACTGAATGCGGATGGAGTAACTCCTATTCAAGCTGATTTGGAAAAGATTGCTTCAGTGAAGGATAAATCGGAAATAGTTCCTTTGATGGCGGAACTGGCTCATAGCGGTGTATTCCCTTATTTCAGTTTCTATGTGGGTGCCGATATCATGGACAGCAAGAGCAATTTGTTTCAATTGTATCAAGGGGGTATCAGTCTGGGTGAAAGAGAATATTATTTGGACAATGATGATGTGACTACCAATATCCGTAATAAGTATAAAGAACATATTGTAAAGATGTTCCAATTGGCTGGTTTTGATGAGGCTGCCGCTAAAAAGAAAATGGAGGCTGTAATGGATATCGAAACCCGTATTGCAAAAGCTTCTTTCAGTGCGGTGGAACAGCGTAACCCTGCGGCCAATTATCATAAAATGTCTTTGGATGAATTAAAGAAAGAGATTCCGGGCATTGACTGGGATGCTTTCTTGAATGGTATAGGCGTGAAAGGGGTGACTGAACTGAGTGTTTCTCAAGTGGAGCCGATTAAAGAGGTTGAGAAAATTATCAATAGCTTGCCGGTTGAAAATCAGATCGCTTATATGCAATGGAATCTGATAGACAGGGCTGCCGGTTACTTGAGTGATGATTTGGTAGCACAAAACTTTGATTTTTATGGAAAAACACTATCCGGTAAACAGGCTAACCAACCTCGTTGGAAGCGTGCCGTAAGTACTGTGAATGGGGTACTGGGTGAAGCGGTAGGTCAGATGTATGTGGAGAAATATTTTCCGGCAGCCGCAAAAGAACGTATGGTGCAGTTGGTAAAGAATCTGCAGACCGCATTGGGAGAACGTATCCGGAATTTGGAATGGATGGGTGACAGCACAAAGATTAAAGCTATTGAGAAGTTGAATTCTTTTTATGTAAAGGTAGGCTATCCTGATAAGTGGAGGGATTATACCGGTTTGAATATTGAAAAAGATTCTTATTGGGCCAATGTGAAGCGTGCTACAGAATTCGAACTGGATTATATGTTGTCCAAGGCAGGCAAGCCGGTTGACAGAGATGAATGGGGAATGACTCCGCAGACTGTCAATGCATATTATAATCCGACCACGAATGAGATTTGTTTTCCGGCAGGTATTCTTCAATATCCGTTTTTTGACATGAATGCTGATGATGCATTTAATTATGGAGCTATTGGCGTGGTTATCGGTCATGAAATGACTCATGGATTCGATGATCAGGGACGTCAGTTCGATAAGGATGGTAATTTGAAAGATTGGTGGACAGCCGAAGATGCCAAACGTTTTGAAGAACGTGCTCAGGTAATGGTGAATTTCTTTGATAGCATTCAGGTTTTGCCGGGACTCAATGCCAACGGTTCTTTGACTTTAGGTGAGAATATAGCCGACCATGGTGGTTTGCAGGTTTCTTTCCAAGCGTTCAAGAATGCGACAAAAGATGCTCCGCTACCAGTAGAAGACGGATTTACTCCGGAACAGCGCTTCTTCTTGTCATACGCCGGAGTGTGGGCTGGCAATATCCGCGACGAGCAGATTCGTTTGCAAACAAAGTCTGATCCACATTCATTGGGCAGATGGCGTGTGAACGGAGCACTCCCTCAAATTGGTGCATGGTATGATGCTTTTGGCATTAAAGAGGGGGATCCTATGTATTTGGCTCCTGAAAAACGTGTCTCTATTTGGTAAGCTTTATACATAAAAGATAATAAAAAGCATGGTAATTGCTGATAATTTGGCATTTACCATGCTTTCTTTTTGGAATTTACATGATAAACACCTATTTTTGTGCCCGATGAAACGGAGACGATATATAGCATGGGTATTAATGTTGGTCAGCATAATCATGTTGACTGCATCTGTTCTGCCTCATCATCATCACCGGGAAATCCTTTGCTTGCAGCATGATATGACTTTGTGCGGCTGTCAATGTTCTGTACAGCATCAGCAGCATAATAGTTCCGATGAGAATCATACATGTAATGCCGGATGCGTGACCAAGTTTAAAAGTGTAACTCCGGATCGGGCTCAGGACAGTGTTTCTCCTGATTATTCGTTTTGTTTGTTGCTATATACGGTAACGGATGTATTGGCGCTTTCATTGCAGTTGACAGAACACAACACATTACCTTATAATTACTATTTAGAAAAACTGCATTCTACGTGTCTTCCCCACGTAAAGGGGTTGCGTGCTCCTCCTTGCGATGTTCTTGCTTAACAGATAGAAAGTTTATCTTTTTATCCGCAACTTTGTTGCATTTTCTTTACGCTAATTTTGTATTTAATAAAAAAGTAAGAACAAATTATATCATCATGAAGAAACTTATCTTTATGGGAGTCTTGGGATTATTTCTTTTAGGCTCTTGCAACAGTAAATCGGAACATGACCATGAGGGGCATAGTCATGAAACGGAAAAAGCACATAATCATGATCATGAAGGCCATGATCACGAGCATGAGGAACACGATCATGCGAGTGAAAACCACGAAGGACATAACCACGAGGCAGAGATGGCAGCCGGACATTCCGATGAGATAATCCTGGCTCCGGAAAAAGCGAAAGCAGCTGGAGTAGAATCGGAAATAATCCAGCCTAAATCATTCCGTCAGGTAATAACGACCAGCGGACAGGTACAGGCGGCACAAGGTGATGAAAGCGTAGTAGTTGCCAATGTAGCCGGTGTGGTTTCTTTCCGCCATCCGGTAACGGACGGTATGAGTGTGAGCAAGGGGGCTCCCATTCTGAATATCTCTGCTGAGAATATGCCGGACGGAGACCCTGTAAAACGTACCCGTATCGCATATGAAACCGCCAAAAAAGAATATGAACGTGCCGCCAAGTTGGTAAAAAGTCAGATAATATCACAGAAAGATTTCAATGCCATTAAGGAGAGTTATGAAAATGCATTATTGGCATACGAGGCTATTTCAAAGAACCAGACCAAGACAGGTGTGTCCGTTACAGCTCCTTTAGGTGGCTATATCAAGAATTGTCTGGTGAAGGAAGGTGATTATGTGTCGGTAGGCCAGCCTTTGGTGAGTATCACTCAGAACCGTCGTCTGTTCCTTCGTGCAGATGTTTCCGAGAAATATTATGGTTATCTGCATAGCATCCAGTCGGCAAACTTCAAGACTCCATACGATAATAAGGTATATGAGTTGGGTGAGTTGAAAGGGCATCTGCTTTCTTATGGTAAAGCATCCGGTGGTACTTCTTTCTATGTACCTGTTACTTTCGAATTTGATAATCGGGGAGATGTGATTCCCGGTTCGTATGTGGAGGTGTATCTGCTCTCGTCGGAAATGCCCGATGTGCTGGCCTTACCTGTTACAGCATTGACCGAAGAACAGGGCTTGTATTTTATTTATCTGCAATTGGATGAAGAAGGGTATAAGAAACAGGAAGTGACTTTGGGGGCTAGTGACGGAAAGGAAGTTCAGATTCTTACGGGGTTAAAAGCCGGTGACCGTGTGGTAACAAAAGGAGCCTATCAGGTGAAATTGGCATCGGCCAGCAATGCGATTCCGGCTCATAGTCATGAACATTAATCAAGCCGCCCTATGCTAAATAAAATTATACATTTTTCCCTTCAAAACCGTATATTGGTTCTGGTGGCGTCGGTTTTGCTGCTTATTGGCGGTACTTACACGGCTTTTCATACGGAAGTCGATGTGTTCCCCGATTTGAATGCGCCGACTGTAGTGATTATGACTGAAGCGAATGGTATGGCTGCCGAAGAGGTGGAACAATTGGTAACCTTCCCTGTAGAAACTGCTGTGAATGGTGCGACCAATGTGCGCCGGGTGCGTTCATCTTCCACCAATGGCTTTTCCGTTGTGTGGGTGGAATTTGAATGGGATACTGATATCTATCTGGCCCGTCAGATTGTTAGTGAGAAATTGTCCTTGGTCAGCGAGGAATTGCCCGAGAATGTAGGTAAACCTACCATGGGACCTCAATCCTCTATTTTAGGTGAATTGCTGATTATCGGTCTGACTTCGGATACTACTTCCATGCTCGATCTCCGTACACTGGCAGACTGGACTATCCGTCCGCGCCTGCTTTCTACGGGAGGTGTGGCACAGGTTGCCGTGCTAGGAGGTGATATCAAGGAATATCAGGTGTTGCTTGACCCTGCCCGCATGAAACATTACAATGTTACGTTGGCAGAGGTGATGAACGTTACCCGTAACATGAATCAGAATGCCAATGGCGGAGTGATTTATGAATATGGAAACGAATATATTGTTCGTGGGGTGCTTTCCAGCCATGATGTGGCTCAGTTGTCACGTTCCGTCATTAAGACGGTGGAAGGGGTGCCCGTTACATTGGAGGATATTGCCGATGTGAAGATCGGTTCGCAGGAACCAAAACTAGGTACTGCTTCGGAGAGAGGAAAACCTGCCGTACTGCTGACCGTTACCAAACAACCCAAGACTGGGACTATTGAACTGACAGAGCAATTAGAAGCCGCATTGAAGGATTTGCAGAAGAATCTTCCGGCTGATGTGCACGTTTCTACAGATATTTTCCGTCAGAGCCGTTTTATTGAAAGTTCTATCGGCAATGTGAAGGATTCGTTGTATGAAGGTGCTATTTTTGTGGTGATTGTTCTCTTCCTGTTCCTTGCCAATGTACGTACCACGGTTATTTCATTGGTAACTCTTCCGTTGTCATTGATTGTTTCTATATTGACTCTTCACTATATGGGGCTCACCATCAATACCATGAGTTTGGGTGGTATGGCTATTGCCATTGGTTCGTTGGTGGATGATGCTATTGTGGATGTGGAAAATGTATGGAAACATCTGCGCGAGAACCGCTTGTTGCCCGAAGGGGAACGTAAAAGCGTGATTGAAGTCGTGTTCAATGCTTCGAAAGAAGTGCGTATGCCTATCTTGAACTCTACCTTGATTATTGTAGTCAGCTTTGTTCCTTTGTTCTTCCTGACAGGAATGGAAGGTCGTATGCTGGTTCCGCTGGGCATTGCCTTTATTGTGGCGTTGTTTGCTTCTACGGTAGTGGCTTTGACACTGACTCCGGTACTGTGCAGCTATCTGTTAGGTAATAATAAAAGTAAAGGATTACCCAAAGAGGCATTTGTAGCCGTATGGATGAAAAAGCATTACCGCAATACCTTGTTATGGTCCTTGAATCATAAATCCGTAGTATTGGGTTTTACAGGTGGACTGTTTGCGGTGGCATTGGTTATGTTTTTTGCATTAGGACGTAGTTTTCTGCCATCTTTCAATGAAGGTTCGTTCACCATTAATATTAGTTCATTGCCGGGAATTTCTTTGGCAGAATCGGACAAAATGGGACACCGTGCGGAAGAGTTGCTGATGTCTATTCCCGAAATACAGACTGTAGCCCGTAAAACGGGACGTGCCGAACTGGATGAACATGCACTAGGGGTTAACGTGAGTGAAATTGAGGCTCCGTTTGAATTGAAAGACCGTTCCCGTCAGGAACTGGTAGCCGATGTGCGTGCCAAGTTATCTACCATTACCGGTGCGAATATCGAAATAGGCCAACCTATCAGCCATCGTATCGATGCCATGCTTTCGGGTACCAAGGCCAACATTGCCATCAAACTGTTTGGTAACGATTTGAACAAGATGTTTGCCATCGGTAATCAGATAAAGGATGCTATCAGTAGCGTGGAGGGTATTGCCGACTTGAATGTGGAACAACAAATCGAACGTCCGCAGCTCAAGATTGTTCCCAAACGCGAGATGCTTGCCAAATTCGGTATTTCCTTGCCGGACTTTGCCGAATTTGTATCTGTAAACATGGCGGGTGAAGTTGTTTCGCAGGTATATGAAGAAGGCAAAGCGTTTAATCTTATTGTCCGTACCAAGGACGAGGTGCGTGATGAGATGGAGAAAGTGCGTAACCTGATGATTGATACCGGTGACGGTCAGAAAATCCCTGTCAACTATGTAGCCGATGTGATTTCTGCCATGGGACCGAATACCATCAGCCGTGAGAACGTGAAGCGTAAGATTGTGATTTCAGCCAATACCAGCGGCCGTGATTTGCGCAGCGTGGTGAATGATATACAGGAACGGATTGATGCGCAAATCAAGCTTCCCGAAGGATATCATGTGGAATATGGCGGTCAGTTTGAAAGCGAGCAGGCGGCCAGCCGTACGCTGATGCTCACTTCGTTTATGAGTATCGTAGTTATCTTCCTGTTGCTTTATACCCAGTTTAAGAATGCAGCCCAAAGTGGAGTCATTTTGTTGAATTTGCCTTTGGCGTTGATTGGTGGGGTATTTGCATTGATGATAACAACGGGTGAGATAAGCATTCCGGCTATTATCGGCTTTATCTCGTTGTTTGGTATTGCTACCCGTAATGGTATGTTGTTGATAAGTCATTACAATACGTTGCGCGAAGAAGGTATGGATTTGAAAGAAAGCATTCTTCACGGTTCGTTAGACCGTTTGAACCCTATCCTGATGACTGCATTGTCTTCCGCGTTGGCTTTGATACCTTTGGCGTTCCGTGGCGATTTGCCGGGTAATGAGATACAAAGTCCGATGGCGAAAGTTATTCTGGGAGGTCTTTTGACATCGACTTTCTTGAACGCTTTCATTATTCCGATTGTTTATGAACTGATGAATCGAAAGAAGAAATAATAGAAATATATGAAACGAATCTTATTTATAATAGCCTTCTGCTCTCCCTTGCTGGCGCAGGCCCAGAGTATTGAGCACATTTTGAAAAGCATCGAGCAGAATAATAAAGAGCTCAAGGCGCAGAAACATGCAGCCGATGCAACCAAGATGGAAAACCGGACAAACAACAACTTGCCTGACCCTACAGTGAGCTACAGTTCTTTTTACAGTAATGGTGCCGAAGGGGGGCACGGTACGGAACTTGTCGCTTCACAAGGTTTTGATTTCCCTACTCAGTATATTGTCCGCAATCGGCAGGCTACTTTGCAGAACGAAGCGGTGGACAAGCAACAACAGGCTGCTCGCCGAGATATTCTGCTGAATGCGAAGAATCTCTGTCTAGACCTTATTCTGTTGAATCAGGAAAAAACATTGATGGATATCCGTATGAAAAATGCAGATGAATTACAGGCACTTTATGAAAAGCGTCTGACTACCGGTGATGCGAACATATTGGAAGTCAATAAAATCAAAATGGAACGTATGAATGTGCAGACGGAAGTTGCCCAAAACAGCGCAGCCCACCGCACTGCCTTGCAATCTCTGCTTGCCATGAACGGCAACATGCCTTTAGAATTTGCTGAAACCACATACCCTGCCATACAGGAAATCAATGATTACAATGTCATGCGGGATGAAGTGATGGCATCAGACCTTGACTTGCAGGCCGCCGTCGCCACTGCCCGTGCCGCCGAGAAGCAGGTTTCGGTAGACCGTCAAGGATGGTTGCCGAAACTGGAAGCCGGTTTTCGCCGTAACACGGATGATGCGGTTTCGATGAATGGTTTTGTGGTAGGGGGCTCCTTGCCTTTGTTTCAGAATCGTAAAAAGGTAAAGATAGCCAAGGCACAGGCTATCAGCGCACAATTGATGCAAGAAAATGCTAAAGATCAGGTTGAAGCTTCTCTGATGTCTCTCTTCAATGAGATGCAGCAGTTGAAGGATGCCATGAATGCGTATGATGTTCCTTTGATGTACCGTTCGCTGGATTTATTGAAGCAAGCATTGACCGAGGGACAAATTTCATTGATTGAATATTTTGTGGAAACGGAAAATATTTATAAGAATCTCCAGGCGTATATGCAGATTGAGAATCAATACCAGAAGGTGATGGCGAATATTTACAAGAATAATCTGTAAAGCTGACAGTCTGTTCTTTTAACGCAGATAGGGTAAAAACGGATGGCAGGATGGTACGGATAGTCAACAAACTATATCCGTGTTATCCTGCTTTTTCATTTAAAAAAGCAGACTGTCGCTGTCAAAAATGTACCGAAGCGGATTGTGTTTTTTTGTCCGTAATCTTCCGGCTGATCAATGTTGCCGATAAGGTTTCTATTTCCTCCAGTCTCACATTATATCCGTCCGCCAGATGGTCTGTCAGCTGGTTTCCCAGGTTGGCTGAATCGTCCTATGATGATACTCTCCTTAAAGCCGAAGTACTTTGGCTAGAAATTCGAAGAATGCCGGTTACGTCCTTTTTTTGATTCTTAATAAAAGCTGGAAACGATTGTCGTTCAGAATGGCATAAAAAAATGTGCCGGAAGAATTGGGCTACCTTTTATGACAGAGTGACTTCCGACACATTTTTTCTTGTTTATTTCTATTTATTTCTTTTTTTCTTGGCTTCTTTCGCCCATTCTTTCGCTCCCTGCTCTTTCAGTTTCGCGGTGAAAGCCTTTGCTTTTTCCATGCTTGCGTTTTCGTCTTCGGGTGAAGCGTATGCATGTTTGTAACCTTTGGTCACGTTCCATTCACCTCGTGTGAAGTCCGGGAAGGCTACTGCCGCACAGCCGTTGTCCATAGAGATAGCTCCCAGTTCGGCCAGACAGCACCATTCGGCCAAGTCATATACATCCATGTCCAAAGGCAGTCCGTTTTGCAGACAATATACCAGACGGCTATCCATGATGAAGTCCATACCGCCGTGGCCGCCGACTTCTTTTGCCATTTCACCATATTTCTTTAAAATAGGATGCTGGTATTTCTCAATAAGCGCTTCCATTTCTGCCTGGGGTAAGAATCCGTGAGAGTTCAAATCGTCTACTTTGGGTTGCACGCCCGATGCGGTCAGTTGTGCTGCATCCAAAGCATATCCTTCAACGGGATATTTATTGGCAAACCCTTTGCTTCCTGTCAGTTGGTACAAGCGGTTGTAAGGTTGGGGAGTCATTACATTATGTTGGATTTCAATAACTTTCCCATTTGCTGTGCGAAGCAGGGTGGTGGTATGGTCTCCGTTGCGGAATTCTTTACATTCTTCGCCGGTTCTCTTCTCCACTAAATCTTTACCAACAACAGATTTGGTGTCCATAGCTACTAAAGTGGTTATACGGTCACCACGATGGATATCCAATGCTTGTGCTACAGGACCCAAGCCGTGAGTGGCATATACATCACCCCGGTGTTTCATGTTATAATCTAAACGCCATCCTAGTTTGTCTTCTTTGCCGTTTTTCCAATAATGATCCCAGAACGGGCTTAAATTGTGAATGTAGGCTCCTTGGGCACGGATTATTTCGCCAAATACACCTTGTTGTGCCATATTCAGTGTATTCATCTCAAACCAGTCATAGCAACAGTTCTCAAGAATCATGCAATGCTTGCGGGTTTTTTCACTCAGGTTGATTAAATCCCAGCATTCTTGCAGGTTCATGGCCGAGGGAACTTCAATAGCTACATTTTTACCGTTTTCCAATGCGCATTTTGCTACGGGGAAATGATGCAACCAGTCTGCGGCGATATAAACTAAATCTATGTCTGTACGTTTACATAATTCTTCATATCCCTTTTCTCCGGAATAAATGGCAGCTTTCGGCATAGATGCTTTCTTTAGGATATCCTGACATTTTTCTGCACGAGATGCTTCATAATCACAAAGTGCCACAATTTGTGTGCCGGGAATATAAGTGAAGCGCTCTACGGCTCCGGGACCTCGCATTCCCAATCCGACAAATCCTACGCGGACTACTTCCATTTTCGGGATGGTTAAGCCTAATACACTTTTCTGGCCGGACGGACGTTCAGGAGTGTCAATCACAATGGTTCCTTTGTCCCATTTCCAGGAATCTCCTGAACTTACGGTTTGTGCTGTCGTGGTTTGTGGTAAACACATGCATAGGGTTGTACCCATACATAAGCTTATCATCAATGATTTAAAGGTTCTCATACTTTTTGAATTTAAAGATTAAAATTTAAAAATATAGGTTGTTTCTTGAGTCAACTACTTGAAACTTAATTATATTTCACATTAATAATAAGAATATTTTTTATTTTTGCGCTCAAAGATAATTAATCTTTTTTGATTATGGATATAAGTTCGTCCTCTTTTTTCTGAGAAAAAGGTGAGTTAATAAATAAAATGAAGGAAGGGAAAAAGTGGAATCAAGACAGAAGTTGTGAAGATATGAGTGAAAATCTAAAAATAATCAAGGTTTGTTGATTGAAAACGATCAAGAAAGGAAATAATTTAGTCCAAAAGATCGTTTAGTAAGGAGATTTGGCGGGATTTTTTTAATTTTGCACTTACAACTAATTAACAGATAAGAAAATGCCGTTAAATTTACCCGATAAACTACCTGCTATTGAATTGCTGAAGGAGGAAAATATCTTCGTCATAGACAATTCACGTGCCAGTGCACAGGATATTCGTCCGTTAAAAATCGTGATATTGAATTTGATGCCGTTGAAGATAACGACAGAAACGGATTTGGTACGTTTGCTTTCCAACACTCCCTTGCAGTTGGAAATATCATTTATGAAGTTGAAAAGCCATACATCGAAAAATACGCCGGTGGAACATATGAAAGCATTCTATCATGACTTTGATTTGATGCGTGGCGAGAAATATGACGGGATGATTATTACGGGGGCTCCGGTAGAGCAGATGCCGTATGAGGATGTGAATTATTGGAATGAGATTACTACTATTTTTGATTGGGCGCGTACTCATGTTACCTCAACTCTCTATATTTGTTGGGCGGCCCAAGCCGGGCTTTATCATTTCTATGGAGTTCCCAAATATCCGCTGAAACAAAAAATGTTTGGTATTTTCCGCCATCATATCAATGTACAGGGATTGCCCATATTCCGTGGTTTTGATGATGAGTTTTTTGTACCACATAGCCGTCATACCGAAATACACCGTGAGGATATTCTGAAAGTAAAAGAGTTGGCTTTGATAGCTGAGTCTGATGAGTCTGGGGTTTATATGGCTATGGCTCGTAATGGGCGTGAATTCTTTATTACCGGGCATTCGGAGTATTCTCCTTATACGCTTGATACGGAATATAAGCGTGATTTGGGGAAAGGGTTGCCTATTGAAATGCCTGTAAATTATTATAAGGACGATAATCCGGACAATGCCCCGGTGGTGCGTTGGCGCGGACATGCCAATTTGTTGTTTTCTAATTGGTTGAACTATTATGTATATCAGGAAACCCCGTTTGATATAAACGAGATACGATGATCAGACAACGAAAAATAGAATTATTAGCTCCTGCTAAAAATCTGGAGTGCGGTATTGCAGCTGTTGATCACGGTGCTGATGCCATTTATATTGGTGCTCCCCGTTTCGGAGCACGTGCGGCTGCGGGGAATTCATTGGAGGATATTGCTGAGTTGGTGCGGTACGCTCATGTATATAATGTCCGTATCTATGTGACTGTGAATACGATTCTGAAGGATGAGGAACTGAAAGATACGGAAAAAATGATTTGGGATTTATACCGTGCCGGAGTGGATGCTTTGATAGTGCAGGATATGGGATTGTTGGAATTGAATCTGCCACCTATACCGTTACATGCCAGCACGCAGATGGATAATCGTACTTCTCAAAAAGTAAGATTCCTGGCTGAGGCAGGTTTCCGTCAGGTGGTATTGGCTCGTGAACTTTCTCTTGTTGAAATAGAAAATATCCATCATGCTTGTCCTGATGTGCCTTTGGAGGTATTTGTACATGGTGCTTTGTGTGTAAGCTATAGTGGACAATGTTATGTTAGTCAGGCTTGTTTTGGGCGTAGTGCCAACCGGGGGGAATGTGCCCAGTTCTGTCGCCTTGCTTTTGATATGATAGACGCGGACGGTAAATCTATAGTAAGGAATAAGCATCTATTGTCTCTGAAAGATTTGAATCAGAGCGAAGAGTTGGAGCAATTGCTGGATGCCGGAGCTTCTTCCCTGAAAATAGAGGGACGTTTGAAGGATGTATCTTACGTTAAAAATGTAACAGCTTACTATCGCCAGAAGCTGGATACTATTTTCAAACGTCGTAAAGAGTATATCCGTGCTTCATCGGGAGAAGTGAAATTAGAGTTCAAACCTCAATTGGATAAGAGTTTCAGTCGTGGTTTTACTAATTATTTTCTTTTTGACAGGAATAAGGATATTTTTTCTTTTGATACTCCCAAGTCTTTAGGGGAGGAGATGGGAACAGTGAAGGAAATTCGTGGTAATTATCTTACCGTAGCCGGAATCAAGTCTTTTAATAATGGAGATGGTGTTTGTTTTTTGGATGAGACTGGTAAGTTGCAGGGATTTCGCATAAACCGGGTGGAGAATAATAAATTATTTCCTCAGGAGATGCCTCGGATAAAGCCCCGTACGATACTTTATCGTAATTTTGATCAGGAATTTGAGAGGTTGATGTCGCGTAAATCAGCCGAAAGGAAAATTGCTGTCATTTTAAAATTGGCTGAGAATAATCGGGGCTTTACTCTGTCTCTGACTGATGAAGATGATAACAGTGTCAGTGTGGTGCTGGAAAGGGAGAAGGAACGTGCCCGTACTCTGCAGGAAGATAACTTGCGTACACAACTTGGAAAGTTAGGAAATACTCCATTTGAAGCATCAGATATAGTGATTGACTGGTCGGACAATTGGTTTATTCCGGCTTCTATGCTTGCCGAACTTCGCCGTAAGGGAATAGAGAAACTGCTGGAAGTGCGCCGTATTAACTATCGGCAGGAAATTTACAAGTTGCCTCGAACGCATCATGCTTTTCCTGTGAATGAATTGACTTATTTGGGAAATGTGATGAATGCTGATGCTGTTTCCTTCTATAGGAATCATGGTGTGCAGCGTATTGCTCCGGCTTATGAAAAGGCTCCGGCAGAAGAAGCAGTATTGATGTTTTGCAAGCATTGTTTGCGTTATAGTATGGGATGGTGCCCCTCTTGGCATAAAGTGCGTTCTCCTTATAAGGAACCTTATTATCTGGTTAGCTCGGATAACAGGCGTTTCCGTTTAGAGTTTGATTGTAAGAATTGTCAGATGAAAGTCTATGCTGAAAAGTAAGTACATCGGATTACTGTTTTTGGTATTGGCTATTTTGATGGCTTGCCAATATCCTTCACCTGTTACTTCGAGTGAGGATATGCCGCAAAAGACAAGGGATTCTGTCAATTATTTGGTGGAACGGCATTATACATTAAACAGTAATTTTGAGGTTACTTCAGATTCGCTTATGTTACAGCAACTACCATTGGTTGATGTGCTTCCTGTTTTTAAAGGAGAACGGCTGGTGGTAGCGGAGTTTATGATACAACCTGCTGATAGTGTGGATTCTGTATGGGTGAAGGTCGCACGGGACCAGGAAACAATGGGATGGGTACATGAAAAGGAATTGTTGGAGAAAGTAGTCCCTGTGGATTCAGTGTCACAGTTTATTCATTTTTTCAGTAATTCTCATACCATCGCTTTCTTTATCATATTAGGCTTTTTCGGTATTTGGTATGTTCATAGGGCTATTCGTCGCCAGAAGCTGCAATTAATTTGGTTGAATGATATTGATAGCGTTTTTCCTACAGTTCTTTCTTGGTTGGTAGCTACCGCAGCTACGCTTTATGCTAGTATTCAGCATTTTGTTCCAGGAACTTGGGAGCAGTTTTATTATAATCCTTCTTTGAATCCTTTTAGCTTGCCTTTTATTCTTTCTCTTTTCATGTTTAATATTTGGGGAATTATTCTTGTGGGGTTGGCTACTTTAGATGATTTGTTTCATCAGACACATATTGAAGCTGCATGTTTTTATTTGTTGGGATTGATGTCCTGCTGCATCTTTCTATATTTGTTTTTTACATTTACTACGTACTACTATTTGGGTTATCCATGTTTATTGGTATATGCTGTATGGTCATTTAATCGTATAAAGCACGCTTCTCGGTATAAATTCAGTTGTGGAAATTGCGGGGCGAAGATGAAGAATAAAGGAGTGTGTCCTCATTGCGGCGCTGTCAATGAATAATTTTATTGTTTGCTTCTTTTAACAAAGACTCAAGCAGTTTTCTATAGTAAACAGCATTTTCTCTATGTACATACACTCAAACGAATAGGTTTGTTTTAGGAGCTATTCGCTTCATTTGCAGCAATAATAAAGTTCTTACTTTTCTTAGTGTGACAGAAAATAAATTTGATTTGGTAAATGTGGAAACAGAAAGGGAGTTCTGCGAAGAACCCCCTTTTTATTTTTGCAAGAATGGTTAGAAGTGATAACGTATATCCACCCCCAGTTGCAAAGGTCTGCTTTTTTGTTCGAATCCTCTATGCATGGTTTCAAAATAGAAGGTCGTATAATCCTTGTTGGTTAAATTACGTCCCCATACATCTATCTGTAAAGCTTCTGTCTGCAAAGAAATGCGCCCGTTCAGTGTTCCGTAAAAACTTTGTGAGACATTGTTTTTTTCAGTCCAATAAATTTTTCCTGCTCCGGTATAGCTCATGCCTAAAGTCAGGCTTTGCATCCAATTGCTTTTATCGAAAAAGAAACTATAATTTGCGCCTGCATTCATGGTATGGCGGGGAACAAATGGTACATAATTGCCGCTATAATCAATTTGCTCTTCTGATGATGTAGTACCTCCGTCATATTTTTTGAATGTGGAATGAGTATATCCATAACTTACATTCATATTCAGGTTTTTGTTGATAGATGCCAGAAAGCTGGCCTCTACTCCATAACTTTCGCTACTACCGGCATTGACCATCATTCGTCCCAAGCCACTATTGACAAATTTGGCGATTTGTTGGTCGTGGGTATCCATGTAGAATGCGGCAAGGTCGGTCTTCAGTTTGCCGTTGAACAAACTGAGATGTGATCCCACTTCGTAATTCCAGCTGTACTCGGGCTTGTAGACTGTTGTTTCTTGTACGTTCAATTCTTTTCCGTAGTTGGGCATGTGTTGCTTGATCATTCCTTCTATCATACCTGCCATAGATTCTGGTGCCTTGTTTAGTATGGCTTCAATCATTTTTTGTTGCATGTCACTTTGTATCAGTTCTGAAAACATCTGTACGTTATACCCTCCGGAACGATATCCTTTGGTTATGCTTACATACATATTGTTTGCAGGGCTGAAATCGTATTTAAAAGCTAGTTTGGGAAGTAGCTGTACATAGTCGTTTTTTTCTTTTCCTTCCAATAGCGGTGCGGCATTCAAATTTCTGAATGGAATATTAAGGGGAGGCATTGCCATTTTAAGAAAGAAATCGAAATCGATATTACTATCCGAGAAATAATTCATAGACATTTTTTCATATTCCAAACGCAAACCTGCTGTTACTGAAAGGCCTTTCACAAACAGGTCATTGAATGTAGATTGGTGGTACAGTGCGGTGCTGAATACCGGTGTGTCAAAACTTCCACTTACGCGGATACGGTTGTTCAAAACGTCCAGACTCATTTCAGGGGTACGGGGATTGTCTAAATGAATTTTCTTGAAAGTATTGTTGATGTTTCCTTCGATCATATCGGTCACTCCGTCCTCCATGAAGTTTACCGGACCGGTGGTATGTAGCCATTGATAAAAACCACTAACTCCTGTAACCCATTGCCAGCGCTTGTTGTTTTTGCTTTTAAAAGTAATCTCTTCACTGATGGTATTCAGACGTTGCTTCTGCTCAATAGTATAAATGCTGACAGGCAGGAAATCCTGGTCCATAAACATACGGTCATTTAAATTCTGAAATCCAGTAACAGCGCTTAAGATAAACTTTTGTGCCTGGTATTCAATATTCAAACCGGTATTGAACAGTCCACGGCGATAAGTACAATCCTGATCGTATGAAATCTTCCCTGTGTAGTTTTTATATTTTTCATTCTCTTTGTCGTATCCGTCTATAGCTCCTGTATAGTAATAAGGGTATCCTCCTTCGTCACTATAATCATAGCCTATGGTAAAGTCTAGTTTTAGGTTTTCTGAAGGCAGCCAGATAGCATGTATTCGTCCGCCTCCCGCTTCCATATTATCTACTTTTTTCCCATTAAGAGAATTGCGGAAGAATCCGTCTGAGCCCTCATAATAACCACCGGCGGAGAAAGCAAAACAGTCACTCCAACGATGGTAATGGGTTAATGAAGCACTGCGGTAGTTACTTTTTGTTCCATAACTCAGTTTTACGTCTGTTCCCTGATAGGAGAATGGAGAGCGGGTATGTACTTTGATTAATCCCCCCATGGTATTGCGTCCGTACAAGGTTCCTTGTGGACCGCGAAGAATATCAATACGTTCTATATCATAAAAATTGAAATCAAATGCAGATTTGTCAATGTAAGGGATATTGTCCACATACAAACCTACCGCAGGAGTGTTGATACGCGAACCGATTCCCCGGATATAAATAGCTGAGGTGAGTCTTGAACCATAGTCGGGCATAAAGAAATTGGGTACCAGTGAACTCACGTTCTTTAAAGTTGTGATTTGGTTTGCTTGCATATCTTTTTGGGAGAGTAAAGATACGGCTGTAGGGAGTTCCCTTAATTTTCCGGTTTCTTTAGGTGAAGCGATAACCACCACCTCTTCTATATCAATGACTTTCGTAGTGTCCTTAGGCAGCGTGTTGATATTTTCCGCAAAAGTTGTTGTAGCCAGCAGGCAGGATGTAATGAATAAAATGTTTTTTCTCATATTTATTGTTTGGTTTTATTTGATACATCACGGATGACCAGAGTTGTTACAAGTTTCTACCAGGCGGAAAATTTATACATTCCACTCTGTATAATCCATGATGGAGAATGATTCCGGCTGCAAAGTAACGGTAAACCTGATATGTGTGCAATCCTAATAAATGAGGATTTTATATTCTGTCTGCCTCAATGTAACCGTTCATCACAGCATAGACAGTTAGCCCGGATACAGATTTGATACCCAGTTTTTCGGTAATATTCTTGCGGTGGGAGATGACAGTGGTCAGGCTGATATGAAGTTTGTCTGCTATTTCCTTATTGATAAGTCCTTTGGTGATAAGTATCAATACTTCTATTTCCCGGATAGACAATTCATGTTCTGTTTTTTCTATATGCATTGCTTTATCTACTGCTTGTTTTCTTGCCTGATGTCCATATTGGCGTAATTGATGGATGTCTTTTATCAAAGAACCTTCATCTTGGTAGATATTCAGCTTGGGGATACCGGATAATTGAGGTTGGTTGTCACCTCCTGCTAATACAATTGTTTTTGGTTTACGAAGTAAAAAGAAGGAAGTATGTTCAAAATAGATTTGGGCAGAAATAAAATAGTGGGCATACATGTCCGGTGTGTCATCCGTCAACTCACCAAACGAATGGAATACACGGATAGTAGCCATTGGAATGATATCTTCCAAAATGTTTTTTAACCCCAGACAAGTAAGGGTATTTGGATCTACTATGGCTATTTCGGGATGATGCATAATGCTTTCTTTGGTGCAAAGATACATATCTTTTAGAAAAAATAGGTTCATAAAGATGAAGAAATCTTCTTTTGGACAACTAAGTCCCTCACTTATTTGTTGTTAGAGTATATAAAGCTTAAAACCTTAACAATATGAAATATGATATAGCGATAATCGGTGGGGGACCTGCCGGATATACGGCTGCGGAAAGAGCTGCTGCCGGAGGATTGAAAACTGTGATTTTTGAAAAGAAAGCCATGGGAGGTGTTTGTTTGAATGAAGGATGTATCCCTACGAAAACTCTTTTGTATTCAGCAAAATTATTGGATAATGCAAAAGGTGCGGCAAAATATGGAATTGCTGTACCGGATGGAATCAGCTTCAATTTGGAGAAAATAATAGACCGTAAAGATAAAGTGGTCAAGAAACTGACCGGAGGTGTAAAACAGACTGTGAAATCTTATGGAGCCGAATTGATAGAAAAAGAAGCGGTTATAACCGGAGAAGATAATGGACTGATTCAAATTTTAGCCGGAGGAGAAAAATATGAAGTGACTTATCTGTTGGTTTGTACAGGTTCGGATACCGTGATTCCACCCATTAAAGGCTTGTCGGAAATAGATTATTGGACTTCCAAAGAGGCTTTGGAAATGGCTGCATTACCTAAATCGCTGGCTATTATTGGTGGCGGAGTAATTGGAATGGAATTTGCTTCTTTCTTTAATAGTATGGGGGTAAAGGTGAGTGTCATTGAGATGATGCCTGAAATATTAGGGGCTATGGACAAGGAAACCAGTGCGATGTTACGTACAGAGTATCAGAAGCGAGGGATTAACTTCCAATTGAATTCTAAAGTGATTGAAGTCAGTCCGGCAGGAGTTACCATAGAAAAAGCCGGTAAATTATCACTGATTGAAGCGGATAAGGTTCTGGTAAGTGTAGGCAGAAAAGCGAATCTGAACCAAGTGGGGCTGGATAAACTAAAAGTGGAAATGGTGCGTAACGGTGTAAAAGTGGATGAACACATGCTTACTTCCCATCCTAAAGTCTATGCTTGTGGAGATATAACCGGATACTCCATGTTGGCTCATACGGCTATTCGTGAAAGCGAAGTTGCCATTAATCATATTCTGGGAGTGGAGGACCGGATGAATTATCATTGTGTACCGGGGGTGGTATATACGAATCCTGAACTGGCCGGAGTGGGAAAAACGGAAGAGGAGTTGAAAGCATCAGGAACTAGCTATCATGTACAGAAATTACCGATGGCTTATTCGGGGCGTTTCGTGGCAGAAAATGAAACAGGGAACGGGCTTTGCAAATTGATTTTGGATGAGGAAGACCGCATTATAGGTTGCCATTTGTTGGGAAATCCTGCTTCGGAAATAATCGTTGTAGCGGGGATTGCCGTTCAATATGGATATACTGTAGAAGAATTTCAAAAAACGGTATTTCCACATCCTACGGTAGGCGAGATTTATCACGAAACACTTTTTGCATAATGTTTTGCATAGATAACCGCTGTACGGATGTTTATTTCAATTTGGCAGTGGAGGAGTATCTTTTAAAGCAGACACAGGGGGATTATTTTGTAATTTGGCAGTCGGAACCTTCCGTGGTCATGGGCAAGAATCAGTCTGTTCGTGCCGAGGTGAATGAGGATTACAGGATAGAGAAGGGCATTCGTTTGGCTCGTAGGTTTTCGGGAGGTGGTGCAGTTTACCATGATAAGGGAAATATTAATCTTACTTTTATAGAAACGACATCGCAACCCCTGTTTGAAGACTATTTGCAGCGTATTGTTGGTTTTCTGGAAACGATGGGAGTCACGGCCTATACGGATGAGCGTTTGGGGATTTATCTGGATGGAAAGAAAATATCGGGCAGTGCGCAATGTATTCATAAAAACCGTGTGATGTATCATTGTACTTTGTTATTTTCTGCAAACTTGGATGTACTTCATACAGTGTTGAAGGGGAAGTCTGATGAATTGGAGTCGATTCCCGGATTAAAGAATATCCGTGCCGTACCGTCTGTACCTAGTGAAGTGGTCAATCTCAATTGTTTTTTGGATGTTTCGGTGAATATCAAACGGTTTATTCATCTTTTGTTTCATTACTTCTTGATAGAAGATGAAAAGAATAGCATTTATCATTTTTCCCGAAAGGATTTGGCGGCAATCGAGTTGCTGAAAGTAGAAAAATATGCTAATGAGGATTGGATACATCACCGGGTCACCTTAAAAAAGATTTAAGTTAAAACTTTCTTTTTCAGTGGCTTGTTGTTCATATAAAAGGATTAAAAAAAATAAAATTATCAATATGTCAAGATTTGAAATAAAAATGCCTAAGCTAGGCGAAAGTATTACTGAAGGAACCATTATATCCTGGTCGGTAAAAGTGGGTGATACTGTCCAAGAGGACGATGTCTTGTTCGAAGTGAATACAGCAAAGGTCAGTGCTGAAATTCCATCTCCCGTAGAAGGCAAGGTGATCGGGATATTATTTAAAGAAGGAGATACCGTACCTGTAGGTACAGTAGTAGCAATTGTAGATATAGATAGTGATGAAGGAATAGGAGAGGCTCTTGTAGAAGAGCGAAATGTACCGCAAGTAGAAGAAACGTCCTCCCATGTACCATCTGTAACATCTGTTCAGGAAGTAAAGGAAGTTCCTAAGGCAATAGCGGCTAAAACAGAAGAAGAGCGTTGGTATTCCCCCATTGTACTTCAGCTGGCTCAGGCTGCACATATTTCGAAAGAGGAATTGGATCGTATTCAAGGGACAGGATATGAAGGGCGTCTGAGTAAAAAAGATATAAAAGCTTATATTACTAGAAAGGAACAAGGTAACATAACCGTAACTGAACCTGTATCTGCATCCGCCCAATCTGTTAAGGCTGTTTCTGTCCGGACTTCTCCAACTGCGCCATCATCGGCTTCCTCTTTAACACCCCCAGTTTCCGGTTCGCAAGAAGGCGTGGAAGTGAAAGAGATGGATCGTGTCCGGAAAATGATTGCCGATCACATGGTTATGTCTAAACATACCTCTCCTCATGTTACGAATGTGGTAGAAGTGGATGTGACCAAACTCGTGAAATGGCGTGATAAGAATAAAGAGGCTTTTTTCCGTCGTGAAGGAGTCAAATTGACTTATATGCCTGCCATAACCGAAGCCGTAACGAAGGCATTGGTTGCCTATCCGCAGGTAAATGTATCTGTAGACGGTTATAATATCCTGTTTAAAAAGCATATCAATGTCGGTATTGCTGTTTCACTGAATGATGGAAATCTGATTGTTCCGGTGATACATGATGCCGACAGGTTGAATTTGAATGGTTTGGCTGTGACCATTGATACTCTGGCGGTGAAAGCGCGTGATAATAAACTGATGCCGGATGACATTTCGGGTGGTACGTTTACGATTACTAATTTTGGAACTTTCAAGTCTTTGTTTGGTACTCCTATAATCAATCAGCCGCAGGTTGCCATTCTCGGTGTGGGATATATCGAAAAGAAGCCGGCAGTTATTGAAACTTCTGAAGGCGATGTGATTGCTGTCCGTCATAAAATGTATCTTTCTTTGTCATACGATCATCGGGTGGTGGATGGTATGTTAGGGGGGCAATTCCTCTATGCGATAAAAGATTATCTGGAAAATTGGAAAGAATAACCATTCATCACAGTAAAAAAATAATATAATGAAAAAATATGATATAAAGACCACTGATACCGAAACGTTGAAAAAGTGGTATCATTTGATGGTATTGGGACGTGCGCTTGATGAAAAAGCTCCGTCTTATCTGTTGCAATCATTGGGTTGGTCCTATCATGCGCCTTATGCGGGGCATGACGGAATCCAATTGGCCGTAGGTCAAGTCTTTACCAAAGGAGAGGACTTCCTTTTTCCATACTATCGCGATATGCTGACCGTGCTTTCGGCAGGCATGAGTGTGGAGGAATTGATATTGAATGGCATTTCGAAAGCAACTGATCCCGGCAGTGGAGGACGTCATATGTCCAACCACTTTGCTAAACCCGAATGGCATATAGAAAATGTGTCGTCCGCTACCGGAACGCATGACCTTCATGCTGCCGGAGTGGCGCGTGCCATGGTGTATTATGGACATAAGGGGGTGGCGATCACTTCGCATGGAGAGTCTGCTTCTTCGGAAGGATATGTTTACGAGGCGATTAACGGGGCCAGTAGGGAAGGTCTTCCTGTGATATTTGTATGGCAGGATAATGGGTACGGTATCTCTGTTCCCAAAAAGGATCAGACAGTTGCCCGGAAGTATGCTGATAATTTTTCCGGTTTTAAGAATCTGAAGATTATTCATTGTAATGGCAAAGATGTGTTCGACTCGATGAATGCCATGAGTGAAGCCCGTGAATTTGCCATAGCCCATCGTACTCCTGTTATTGTACATGCCAATTGTGTCCGTATTGGTTCCCATTCTAATTCAGATAAACAGACGTTGTATCGGGATGAAAACGAATTGGCTTATGTAAAAGAGGCTGATCCTTTGATGAAATTCCGCCGGATGCTGTTGCGTTACAAACGTCTTACGGAAGAAGAGTTGCAACAGATAGAAGCAGCGGCAAAGAAAGAACTGTCGGTTGCTAACCGGAAAGCACTTGCAGCGCCTGATCCTGATCCGAAAAGTATCTTTGATTATGTTTTGCCCGATCCTTATATACCGGAAAAGTATAAAGAGGGACTTCATCAAGAAGAAAATGGTGAGAAGGCCTTTATGGTAACTGCTATCAACGAAACGTTGAAAGAGGAATTCCGCCATAATCCGGATACTTTCATTTATGGGCAGGATGTAGCGAATAAAGAGAAAGGTGGAGTATTCAATATTACTAAAGGAATGCAGCAGGAGTTTGGGGATGCCCGCGTGTTTAATGCTCCTATAGCAGAGGACTATATTGTGGGTACGGCAAATGGCATGTGCCGTTTCGATCCTAAGATACATGTCGTTATTGAAGGAGCTGAATTTGCCGATTATTTCTGGCCTGCTGTGGAGCAATATGTAGAGTGTACTCATGAATACTGGCGTAGCAATGGGAAGTTTGTTCCCAATATTGTATTACGTCTGGCCTCGGGTGGATATATTGGTGGTGGACTTTATCATTCTCAAAATATAGAGGGTGCATTAGCTACTTTGCCGGGGGCCCGGATTGTTTGCCCTTCTTTTGCCGATGATGCGGCCGGGTTGCTTCGTACTGCGATGCGCTCTCGTGGGTTTACTTTATATCTTGAACCGAAGGCCTTGTATAATTCAGTAGAGGCTTCTTCCGTAGTACCCGAAGAATTTGAGGTTCCGTTTGGGAAGGCGCGTATCCGCCGTGAAGGTACAGATTTAAGTATGATAACGTATGGAAATACAACTCATTTCTGTTTGAATGTGGCTGAACGCTTGGCTCAAGAGGGGTGGAGTGTGGAAGTGATTGATCTTCGCTCGCTTATTCCACTGGATAAAGAAACTATTTATGCGTCAGTGAAGAAAACAAGTAAGGCTTTGGTGGTTCATGAGGATAAAGTTTTCTCTGGTTTCGGAGCTGAAATTGCTGCCGGAATTGGTACGGAGCTGTTCCGTTATCTGGATGCTCCTGTACAGCGTGTAGGTTCTGTTTTCACTCCTGTAGGTTTCCATCCTATATTGGAAAAGGCTATTTTACCTACTGAGGATAAAATTTATGATGCAGCCAGGACACTGCTGGAATATTAATCAAATGTCCACAGGTTACATGGACCGTTTTATATGTTGTCCGTGTTAATCTGTGGTGAATAAAAAAGAATTATGAAAACAATAGGATTATTTTATGCAATGAATGCAGCCAAGACTTCCCATATAGCTGAAAAGATTCGGGAAGATTTGGGAGGAGTGAAAGTAATAGAAGTCGTTTTGATAGAAAAGGCTTGGCAGAATGATTTTCAAGCGTATGACAATATGATAGTGGGAGCGTCAACTTGGTTTGATGGTGAACTTCCTACTTATTGGGACGAACTGGTTCCCGAATTGGAGTCGTTGGATTTAAAGGGAAAGAAAGTAGCAATATTCGGTTTGGGGGATCAGAAGAACTATCCTGATAATTTTGTGGATGGAATGGGGATTTTAGCAGATGCTTTTCAAAAGGCGGGGGCTGAGTTGGTCGGTTTTACTTCGACAGACGGATATACCTTCAACCAATCGAGGGCAGTACGTGGTGAAAAATTCTGCGGTTTGGTAATTGACCAAGAAAATCAGGCTCAATTGACCAGTAAACGTATTGCTGATTGGTGCAAGCTGATAAAAGAAGACTTTACTTCCAATAAGAAAGAATAATAAAATAATATCGCAAATCATTTATTTACTGTAGGGGCGCATTTAATGCGCCCAAATGTATACAGTAAATCATTTTCGGACAGATTCAATCCTCCTCTATACCTAAATAAGTGGCAACGGCTTCCGCACATCTTTCTCCATCAATACCTGCTGAAACAATTCCGCCGGCATAACCTGCCCCTTCTCCACAAGGAAATAACCCGTTGATAGTGACGTGTTGCAGTGTCTCGTTATCTCGCAGAATCCGTACCGGAGCCGATGTGCGTGTTTCGACACCAATCATCACTGCTTCATTGGTCAGAAAGCCATGACTGCTTTTCCCAAATTGTTGGAAGCCTTTGATCAAACGGCTGGTGATGAATGTGGGCATCCAAAAATGCAGAGGAGAGGAAACTAATCCCGGACTATACGAACTGTCAGGTAAATCATAGCTTAGTTTTTTGCGGGTGAAGTCCATCATTCGTTGTGAGGGTGCGGTTTGGCGCATATTGCCTTGTTGCCAGCAGGTGGCTTCTAATGCTTCTTGAAAATACATCATGGTTAATGGACAATGGCCGGTAGTCCATTGACCATTATTTTTATTCGTGGCTTTTAATTCTTCACTTTTCGTTTTTAATTCTTCTGTAAAAAGACTATTGTCCGACAGGTCTTCCGGTCTGATTTCTACTACCATTCCGGAATTGCTCCATTTGGAGCCACGGTTGCTGGGACTCATGCCGTTTACTACAATTTGATGCGGACCGCTTGCGGCGGGAACTACGAATCCTCCCGGACACATACAAAAACTATAGACTCCACGTCCTTCTGCTTGTGTCACAAAGCTATATTCGGCGGCAGGCAGATACTTTCCACGTCCGTTTTTATTATGATATTGTATCTGGTCAATCAGCATGGACGGGTGTTCCAGACGTACTCCTACCGCAATACCTTTGGCTTCCATTTCTACACCATTATCATATAACCACTGATATACATCCCGTGCGGAGTGTCCGGTAGCCAGAATAACAGGTCCTTTGAAAGTCTTTCCGGTATTTGTCTCTATACCTGTGATTTTGTTTTTTTCTATGATAAGGGAATCCATTCGTGTTTCGAAATGCACTTCACCTCCACATTCTATGATGGTATTCCGCATGTTTTCAATCACGCGCGGCAGCTTGTCCGTACCGATGTGCGGATGGGCATCTACCAAAATGGAGGTACTGGCACCATGTTGACAGAATACATTCAGAATTTTGTCTACATTACCCCGCTTTTTGCTTCGGGTATAGAGCTTACCATCTGAATAGGCTCCTGCTCCTCCTTCTCCGAAACTATAATTACTTTCGGAGTCAACTTTGTGCTCACGGCTGATACGGGCGATATCTATTTTTCTATCGCGTACATTTTTTCCTCGTTCCACTACGACAGGCCGAAGTCCTAACTCTATTAATCGTAAAGCTGCAAACAGTCCGCCCGGACCTGCTCCTACAACTATGACTTGTGGCTTTCCTTCTACCTTATTGTATATAGTGCGGATAAATTCCTCGTCCTGCGGAACTTCATTGATGTACAGACGCACTTTCAGGTTTACATAGATAGTACGCTGACGTGCGTCTATGCTTCTTTTCAGGATACGAAGGGCATGAATGGTACGTATATCCAATCCCTTGTCACGTCCGATGAATTGTTTCAGTGACTGTTCATTAGCTGCCTGTTCAGGCAAGACTCTTATTTGAAATTCTTGTATCATGGTTCTTGTTTAGGTTATTCGCCTTCCGGCATTAATTTTTTGCGATAATAGGAATTGGCGGTATATAATGCGGCGGCAGGATTGTGTCCTGTCACACGGTCTTTGGTCACCAAAGTTGTAGTATAGGCATTAGAGTATTTGTAGAACAGGCTGTCATGTCCTACGCACAGTCCGATCACCACATTTAACTCTGTATGTGCTTGGTTGAGAAGACGTGCCTGCAGGATAGGGTTACACATAGCAGCACCGATATTCTCACATTCTTTGGGGATTCCAATAGAGGATTTGGCTGCTCCGGCTACTTTGCAGATTACTGAGTAAACCTCAAAGCCGTTAGCACGGAGGATACGGGCAAAAATACGGGCTTCATTTACCAACCCGATACAATAAGCAATTCCTATTTTTTGATATCCCATCTTTCGTGCAAAAGTCATGATTTCTTCCACACGGGTTAACCGGCAATAACCTTCATATTCCACTTCGGCACTGGCCACCATTACGTTGTGGTTTTCGTTATATCGTTTCAGTGCCCATTCCAAGTCTTCTTGTTCCAAATGGGTTGTCAGGCAAAATTCGGGGTAGGTGCGCTCTTTGAACTTGCAGTTCTGTGTGCCGCAATCTACGCAGGTAGGGGTGTGAGATTTATCTTTTGTCATTTTATATCATTCTTCAAATTAAGTCTTAAAGGAGAAAATAGATTTTTATCCAAACAAGGCCCGGAATGCTTCTTCCACTTTTCTGACCGGAATAATTTCTATTTTCAATTTTGATGTATCCATTCCTTGTAAATTATGTTTTGGTATAAGGATTCGTTTAAAGCCTAACTTTTCCGCTTCTCCGATTCGCTGTTCAATACGGTTTACAGGTCGGATTTCACCACTTAGTCCCACTTCTCCGGCCATGCAGGTATCGCGTTCTACCTCTGTATCCATATTGCTGGATAGAATGGCACTGATGACAGACAAGTCGATGGCCGGATCATTCACTTTCAATCCACCCGCAATGTTTAAAAAGACATCTTTTTGTGCCAGTTTGAATCCTACCCGTTTTTCGAGTACTGCCAGAAGCATATTCATACGTCGTAAATCAAATCCGGTGGCAGAACGTTGCGGATTTCCATATACAGCCGAACTGACTAAGGCTTGTGTTTCAATTAAGAAAGGACGGACACCTTCTATGGCAGAGGCGATAGCGACTCCACTCATTCCGTCATGGTCTTGGCTAAGCAACAGTTCGGACGGGTTGCTCACTTGGCGCAAACCATTTTGTCGCATTTCATAAATGCCCAGTTCGGCAGTGCTTCCGAAACGGTTCTTGATGCTGCGAAGAATGCGGTACATATAATGTTGGTCACCTTCAAATTGCAATACGGTGTCTACAATATGTTCCAGTACTTTCGGTCCGGCAATGCTTCCTTCTTTATTGATATGGCCGATTAAGATGACCGGCGTATTTGTTTCTTTGGCAAATTTCAAAATAGAGGCGGAACATTCACGCACCTGTACTAAACTGCCGGGAGAAGAGTCTATTGTTTCAGTGGAGATGGTTTGAATAGAGTCGATGATGACGAGATCGGGTTGTGTATTCTTTATATGTATATAAATCTGCTCCAATGAAGTTTCACAGACGATCAGGCAGTCGGAAGAATTATGCGGGATACGGTCTGCACGTAGTTTTAATTGTCGTGTACTTTCTTCTCCCGAAATATACAATACTTTTCTGTCAGGCAGATGAAGTACGGTTTGCAACACCAAGGTAGATTTGCCTATCCCCGGTTCACCACCCAGTAAAACGAGTGAGCCCGGTACTAAGCCACCTCCCAATACCCGGTTCAGCTCTTCGTCTTGCATATCAATTCGAGGCTCGTCTCCTCCGGTTATGTCATTCAGTGTGACAGGCTTGCTTTTTACGGGTTCCAGACCGGATACCGGTCTTTTATTTGCAGGTTTCTTGCGTACAACTTCTTCTACGTATGTGTTCCATGCACCGCAAGACGGACATTTCCCTACCCATTTGGGTGAATCCTGCCCACAGTTGGTGCATACATATACAGTTTTTTCCTTTGCCATATTCTTACGGGATAATTAAAACAGCACAACTTGAGGCTGAATTTGTACAAAGGTAAGGAAATAGTTCTGCATACCAATTATGGGTCAGATAAAAAAGTATTAAAGGTTTTTTCTCTTTTCAGAAGTAGCTGGATGTTTCAGGCTTTTCAAGGCTGCTTTCTTATCGAAATGAAAAATACCTGAACAAATGGAAAGATTATTCCGTTTTAGTTATTAAGACGTCTTATAAATTAAAGAACTAAAAAATAAAACTGAAATGAAGCGTATATTCTTTTTAATATTACTTGCCGTTATGTCAACCGGCATATATGCTCAAACCGATGATAAAGGATATAAGGAAGGAGCATGGGTACTGAATGGTGTTACCGGTCTGAATTTGTCACAAACCGCCATGACTAACTGGTCGGCCGGTGGTGAGAATGCCTTATCGGGAAACGCTTACCTGAATGGTTCGTTGACTCATAAAAATGGAAACTGGCTATGGGTGACTAATCTGATATTGGATTATGGCCTGTCCAAAACAAAATCGCAGGGAATGAGAAAGACTACCGATAAAATAGGCCTTTCTACCCAATTAGGATATTCTACTAATAATGTATGGTATTATACTTTAATGGGAGACTTGAATACACAATTTGCCAAAGGATACAACTATCCGGACAAGACTCACTATATTTCGAACTTCTTTGCACCGGCTTATTCTAATATCTCATTAGGTATGGAGTATCGCCCTAAGAGTAACTATTCTGTTTTTCTTTCTCCGGTTTCTGCAAAAATGACTTTTGTGGAAGATGATTATCTTTCGGAGATAGGAGCTTTTGGTGTGGATCCGGGAGATCGTTTCAAAATAGAATGCGGCGCTTATCTGAAAGGCAGGGCCGAGATGCCACTTATGGAAAATGTGAGCATGATTACAACAGCCGATTTCTTTACTCCTTACAGTAGCCAGTTTGGTAATGTGGATGTAAATTGGGATGTATTGATCAGCATGAAAATTAATAAGTTTTTGTCCGCCACCATCAATACGACTTTGAAATATGATAATGATGTGAAGACTTTTGAAGAGGATGGAACTAAAAGAGGGGCGAAAGTTCAGTTCAAAGAAATATTGGGGGTAGGTGTTGCTTATAATTTCTGACGGGGGATAGTTTCACCATAGATTACACAGATTCACAGATTATGTGGATTTATAACGGTTCACACGGATTATGACGATTGATACTAAAGAGTTGGGTCAACTAAATCTGTGTGAATCTGTGTAATCTGTGGTGAATCCTCCTGTTTTTCCTTCTTTTTCACCGCTATTTTGTCTTATTTCTGCCTTAATAAAAAGTATTCTTATATTTTATCGCAAAAAAATGGGAAATTGTGATAGATTGTAGGAAATTGTTTTTATATTTGCATCGTTCAAATAAAAAACAGAAGAAGAACAATTATAAAATGACGATGTACTATCTCCATACAACCACCACATTAGGGATGGGGCACATGACAACTACAATGTCCACATCCACAACAATGACCCCTCGGGGTTAAGGATAGTATATGTGTTTCTACGTGATACACGCTTACGGACGTAAGCAAAACAAGCTTTTAATTTTATTTTTTTAGTGTAAACAGAAACAGTTTCTTTTCGTTGTCATGCTGAGTGAAACGAAAGTAGATTCTTTACCGGATTTGAAATGGTGAGAAGGGCAGAATGACAAAAGAAGCTGGGACAAAAATAGATAATTGCATGAAAGTTATGAAATTCGGCGGAACATCCGTAGGTTCCGTGAACAGCATTTTAAGTGTCAAACAGATAGTAGAGGCAGTTGAAGAGCCTGTAATTGTAGTTGTATCAGCTTTGGGTGGTATTACTGACAAGTTAATCAATACTTCGCAGATGGCTGCCAATGGGGATTCCGCATACGAGAAAGAATATCGTGAAATTGTGAATCGTCATATTGAAATGGTATATACCGTAATTCCGGCAGGTAATGAGCGTACTGTTTTATTGGATAAGGTCAACGAATTGTTGAGTGAGCTGAAGGATATTTTTCAGGGAATTTATCTGATAAAGGACTTGTCGTCTAAAACGTCGGCTACTATTGTAAGTTATGGTGAGCGCTTGTCGTCTATTATTGTAGCTTCGTTGATAAAGGGTGCGGTATGGTATGATTCACGCAACTTCATTAAGACTGAAAAAAAACATGCCAAGCATATTCTGGATTCCGAATTGACTACTTGCTTGGTTAAAGAAGCTTTTCAGGAATTACCGGAAGTGGCATTGGTTCCCGGATTTATTTCTACTGATAAGAACAGTGGTGAAGTGACCAATTTGGGACGTGGCGGTTCAGATTATACCGCTTCTGTCATAGCTGCGGCACTGAATGCGGATAGCTTGGAAATATGGACGGATGTGGATGGTTTCATGACGGCGGATCCGCGTGTAATCAGTACGGCCTATACCATTAATGAGTTGAGCTATGTGGAAGCGATGGAGCTTTGTAACTTTGGAGCGAAAGTGGTTTATCCACCGACTATTTATCCGGTATGTCATAAGAATATCCCTATTCTGATTAAGAATACGTTCAATCCTCAAGGCGAGGGAACTATCATAAAGCAGGAAGTTAATTCCGGTTCTAAAGCCATTAAAGGTATTTCATCCATCAATGATACGAGTTTGATTACGGTTACCGGCCTGGGAATGGTGGGAGTGATCGGAGTGAATTTCCGAATTTTTAAAGCATTGGCACAAAACGGAATCAGCGTGTTTATGGTATCGCAGGCATCTTCCGAGAACAGTACTTCTATCGGTGTGCGTAATCAAGATGCGGCGCTGGCTTGTGAAGTGCTGAATGAGGAATTCTCCAAAGAAATAGAAATGGGGGAAATCAGTCCGGTAGTTGCCGAAATGAATTTGGCCACCATTGCTATTGTCGGTGAGAACATGAAACATACACCGGGCATCGCCGGTAAATTGTTCGGAACTTTAGGCCGTAACGGCATTAGTGTGATTGCTTGTGCGCAAGGTGCTTCAGAAACCAATATCTCTTTCGTGGTAGAATCCAAGTCACTGCGCAAATCATTGAATGTGATTCATGATTCGTTCTTCTTGTCCGAATATCAGGTGCTGAACCTTTTTATCTGCGGTACAGGTACGGTAGGAGGCAGTTTGATAGAGCAAATCCGTTGTCAGCAACAAAAGTTGATGCAGGAACGCGGTTTGAAGCTGAAAGTGGTAGGTATAGCCGATGGACATCATGCGTTGTTTACCCGTGCAGGCGTAGACTTGTCACAGTATAAGGAAGAGTTGGCAGAGAAAGGAATGCCTTCGTCCACCCAGGTGTTGCATGACGAGATTATAGGTATGAATATATTCAACTCTGTGTTTGTGGATTGTACAGCCAGTGCAGAAGTTGCATCCTTATATAAAGATTTTCTGATGAATAATATTTCGGTGGTAGCAGCCAACAAAATTGCTGCTTCTTCCGAATACTCCGTTTATAGTGAACTGAAACAAATAGCCCGTCGTCGCGGTGTGAAATTCTTGTTTGAAACCAATGTAGGAGCAGGGCTTCCCATTATCAACACAATTAATGACTTGATAAACAGTGGAGACAAGATCTTGAAAATAGAGGCGGTATTGAGCGGTACGTTGAATTATATCTTTAATAAAATAAGTGCGGATATTCCTTTCAGTAAGACCATAAAAATGGCACAGGAAGAACGCTACTCGGAACCCGATCCGCGTATTGACCTAAGTGGCAAGGATGTAATCCGCAAATTGGTTATTCTGGCTCGTGAAGCCGGATATAAATTGGAACAGGAAGACGTGGAAAAACATCTTTTTGTACCGAATGATTTCTTTGCAGGCTCATTGGAGGAATTCTGGAAGAAAGTACCTTCTTTGGACGCGGATTTTGAATCACGCCGTCAAAAGTTGGAGGATGAAAACAAACGTTGGCGTTTTGTAGCCAAGCTGGAAAATGGGAAAGGCAGTGTGTCTTTGCAGGAAGTAGACAGTAAACATCCGTTCTATGGCCTGGAAGGCAGCAATAATATAATTCTGCTTACAACCGAGCGATACAAAGAATATCCGATGATGATACAAGGATATGGGGCCGGTGCCAGTGTGACTGCCGCCGGAGTATTTGCCGATATCATGAGCATCGCTAATATTTAGGCTTATGAAACATATTATTATTTTAGGTGATGGTATGGCCGACTGGCCTGCTGAATCACTAGGAAACAAAACATTGCTGCAATACTCCAGTACACCCTATATGGATAAATTGGCTGCTATGGGACGCACCGGGAGATTGATTACAGTCGCTCCCGGATTTCATCCGGGTAGTGAAGTGGCGAATATGTCTGTTATGGGCTATAATTTACCGAAAGTGTACGAAGGTCGTGGGCCGTTGGAAGCAGCAAGCATCGGGGTGGAGTTGCAACCGGGCGATATGGCTATGCGTTGTAATATTATCTGCATCGAAGATGAGAAGATAAAAAATCATTCCGCCGGACATATCACTACCGAAGAAGCTGATGTGCTGGTTAAATATTTGGACGAGAAATTGGGTTCTGACCGGATTCATTTCTATACCGGTGTACAATATCGCCATTTGTTGGTGATAAAAGGGGGAAATAAACAATTGGACTGCACCCCGCCCCATGATGTGCCTTTGCAGCCTTTCCGTCCGCTCATGGTGAAGGCGGAAGTACCGGAGGCGCAGGAAACGGCCGGATTGATTAATAATCTTATCCTGGCTTCTCAGAAATTATTGGCAGATCATCCGATTAATCAAAAACGTATAGCCGAAGGCAAAGATCCTGCTAATAGTATCTGGCCTTGGAGTCCGGGCTATCGTCCGCAGATGGAACCTCTTTTCGAGAAGTATCCGGCCATACAGAAAGGATCTGTTATTTCAGCGGTGGACTTAATCAATGGCATAGGACATTATGCAGGATTACGCCGTATTGCTGTAGAGGGGGCTACCGGTTTATATAATACGAATTATGAGAATAAGGTTGCTGCGGCATTGGAAGCATTGAAGACGGACGACTTTGTGTATCTGCATATTGAGGCCAGTGATGAGGCCGGTCACGAAGGAGATTTTAAGTTGAAGCAGTTTACTATTGAAAATCTGGATAAACGTGCTGTAGGACCTATTTATGAAGCAGTGAAGGATTGGGATGAGCCTGTGGCTATCGCCGTGCTTCCGGATCATCCTACGCCTTGCGAACTCCGTACCCATACGGCCGAACCTGTGCCTTTCCTTATCTATTATCCCGGTATAGAACCAGACTGTGTGCAGACCTTTGATGAAGTGGCATGTGTGGAAGGCAGTTATGGAATATTGAAAGAAGATGAGTTTATGAATGAATTTATGAAAAAATAATGTGGCAGTTTGCTAATTTGCCCCAATGGCAATCCTCCATGTAAAGCCCTTGGCACATTAGCACATTAACACATTGAAAAATTGTTTACTATGAAATATTACAGTACGAATCACCAGGCTCCCGATGCTTCTTTGGAAGAAGCTGTAGTGAAGGGACTGGCTTCTGACAAAGGTTTGTATATGCCCGAGGCCATCAAGCCATTGCCGCAAGAGTTTTATGATCAGATTGAGAATCTGTCGTTTCAGGAAATTGCTTATCGCGTGGCCGATGCTTTCTTCGGTGAGGATGTTCCTGCTGAAACACTGAAGCAGATAGTTTATGATACATTGAGTTTTGATGTTCCTGCCGTAAAGGTAAAAGATAATATTTACTCTTTGGAACTGTTTCATGGTCCCACATTGGCATTTAAAGATGTAGGTGGACGTTTCATGGCCCGTTTGTTGGGCTACTTCATTAAAAAAGAAGGGCAAAAGCAGGTGAATGTACTGGTTGCGACTTCGGGGGATACCGGTAGTGCTGTAGCCAATGGCTTCCTCGGAGTGGAAGGTATTCATGTGTATGTGCTTTATCCGAAAGGAAAAGTCAGTGAAATTCAGGAAAAGCAGTTCACGACTCTGGGTCAGAATATTACAGCGCTAGAAGTGGACGGTACTTTTGATGACTGCCAGGCATTGGTTAAGAATGCGTTTATGGATGCTGACTTGAATGCACACATGAAGTTGACTTCTGCCAACTCCATCAATGTGGCTCGTTTCCTGCCACAGGCATTTTATTACTTCTATGCCTACGCGCAGTTAAAGAAAGAAGGAAAAGCGGATCATCTGGTAGTATGCGTACCTAGCGGAAACTTTGGTAATATCACCGCCGGACTATTTGGTAAACGTATGGGCTTGCCTGTCAAGCGTTTTATTGCGGCCAATAACCGGAATGATATTTTCTACCAATACTTGCAGACCGGAAAATACAACCCTCGTCCTTCCATTGCTACTATTGCCAATGCAATGGATGTGGGAGATCCAAGTAATTTTGCCCGTGTACTGGCATTGTATGATAACAGTCATGCTGCCATAACAGCGGATATCTCTGGTGCGACTTATACGGATGAACAGATTCGTGAAACGGTGGGTGAGGTATATCGGGAAACCGGTTACTTGCTCGATCCGCATGGAGCCTGCGGTTATCGTGCTTTATCCGAAGGATTGTTCCCCTGCGAGACGGGTATTTTTCTGGAAACGGCACATCCGGCTAAATTCCTGGAAACTGTGGAAGGTATCATTGGCGACAAAGTGGAGATTCCCACCAAACTGCAAGAGTTTATGAAAGGAACTAAACAAAGTATTCCGATGGAAAAAGACTTTGAAAGTTTCAAAGGCTATTTGATGAAAGAATAGCTTTTAGAAATTCTGATAAGAGAGGGGGCCAAAAGTCCAAAGTAACTATCCAATGGTTCACCGTGGGGGCGGATTGAATAGTTACTTTGGGTTCATTTACATGAAGAACAAAAAAGTTCCGTCACAGCAACATGCTCATTACTAATCACTTTCTGTGTGAAGGTTTCTCAAATCCCCCTCAATCGGTGGTATGCTTCCGGCTATCGAATCCTGTTACGTATGTAACAAGAGCCTATTCCTATCATATTTTCACTCCGTTCCATTTGATATTTCACCCGGGTGAAGCAACTGTTTCACCTAGGCGGAAACGGCTGTTCACCTAAGTGAAATCGCCTCTTCACTCGGGTGAAGCAACAAATGCAGATGGACAAAAATACGCCTTATGACGCTCCCCTGCAAGGAAGCAACCGCAACTATGACACAGGAATTGGAACAACCAATATACGTCAAGTAGAATCTGGCAGTGGAGAATGGCAAACCGTTTCAGGGGAATTTAGAATATATTTGCACAGCATGTCGTTGATTTACAGAAAGATACTGTGCATAATTCGGAATGATTGATGCGTGTCTTTATTTTATTTCTTCCAGCAACTTTCCGAACGAAGTGAATGTCCGATGTTTCCCGTCCCGGGTGAGGTACAAGGCATCGGGGGCGATGACTTGTAGATGGGGCAGACCGGCAGGAGCGTTTTTGGCTTGCAGACAAGTATATCCGTGACGGTTCAGTGCGTTGATAGTCCAGTGCAGCAAGGTTTCATCTGTCGCTTCCACCGTTATTTCCTGCTTTCCATTCACGGTTGGATAGTAGATGCCATGATCATAATCGAACCGGATATTACTGTGTGAGAATAAGTTGTCCATCTGATGGCTTAGAATCATATCTTCCGTCACTCCACATTGCAATCCTTTCTCTTTAGACAACAGCCAAAGCTTGTCCGACAGGACTAGAGCTTGTTCTATATCATGGGTTGATAGCAGAATAGCCTTGTTTTGTTCCACGGCCAGCCTGTGCAGTAAAGTCATGATTTCTATCCGGCTTACTACATCCAGAAAGGCGGTTGGCTCATCCAGAATAATCAGTGGACATTCTTGTACCAATGCTTTGGCTATCATTACTTTCTGTCTCTCTCCGTCCGAAAGTTCGGCTGTATAACTTTGTGCTTTGTGAGTGATTCCTACGGCATTTAGGGCTTCTTGAATGATGGCATGGTCATGCCGGTGCAATCTTCCGAAGAACCCCGTGTGCGGCTGGCGTCCCAAAGCTACCAGTTCATACACGGTCAATCCTCCTGCTTGGGTCTTGTCCGTCAAAACCACGCCAATGGTACGGGAGCGTTCTTTTTCCGAATAGTGTTGTAAAGGTTTGTCCAGTAATTGTAAATCTCCGGCTAAAGAGGGTTGTGAGGCGGATAATGTACGAAGTAACGTCGATTTTCCGGCTCCGTTGGCTCCAAGCAGACTGGTCAGTTCTCCTGGGTAAAGCTCGAAAGAAAGGTGTTCGTGCACTTTCTTCTCTTCTTTATGGGTGCGATAACCTATACATAGGTCTGTTGCGGTGATAACAGCTTGCTTTTCCATCAGTTGAAATACTGGATTTTACGTTGGTTCACAATGACATAAATAATAATGGGCGCACCAATGACCGGGGTGACGGCGTTTAGCGGAATGATACCTGTTTCGCCCGGCAAAATACAGATAAAGTTACAAACTAGTGCAATCACTCCGCCGGTCAGCATAGTGACGGGCAGCAAGGAATTATGATTGGATGTTCCCAACATCAGACGGGCGATATGAGGTACAGCCAGTCCGATGAAAGAAATCGGACCGCAAAAAGCAGTTGTTATTGCTGTCAGTATTCCGGTGGCGATAAGCAGCAGGTTGCGTGTACGGCGAATGTTAATTCCTAGGTTTTCGGCATAGCGTGTGCCTAGCAGCAAGGCATTCAGAGGTTTTATCAAGAGTATGGTAATCAGCAGCCCTGTCGCTGTAACCAGAGAGAAAAAGGGAAGCTGTTGTAAAGATACTCCTCCAAAGTTTCCCATTCCCCAAATCATGTAGGAATGTACTCCTTCTGCCGTGGAGAAAAAGTTGAGTAGGGAGATGGCAGATGAAGTGATATACCCTATCATGATACCTATAATGAGCAGCATAATGCTGTTTTTTATCAAAGTGGAGAAGAATAGAATGATTCCCATCACCAGCATGGATCCTATAAACGCTCCGATAATGACGGAAATAAAACCGGATAAAGTAAATACGCCGGCGGTGATTGTTCCTGCACCTGCCAGCATGACCAAAGCAACCCCCAGACTTGCCCCTGAACTGATGCCCAAGATGGAAGGATCGGCCAGGGGATTATTGAAAGTCGTTTGCAACATCAGTCCCGATGAGGCTAACGCCATTCCACAGAGTAAAGCCGTAACCGCTTGCGGCAGGCGGGATTCCCAGACAATAAAACTCCAACTCGCCTTTTCTACTTCATTGCCTGTAAGGATATGCCACACCACCTCGGCAGGGATGTTTACCGAACCGAACAACAGGTTGGCTCCTGTCAATGCAAGGATGAGGAGGAGCAGTATGATACCGTATTTCGTTCCTTTATTCTTCAAAATCACTCCGCTAATTTAGTGAAATATTTTAATTCATACCCTTCTAAAAGCGTAGGATGGAATATTTTTATCAAATCTTTCAGCAACCGGTCGGGATGGAAAGGGGAATCTTCGTAAAAGTCTACCTTCCCTGTGTTGCATCCATAAATGTTGCGTTCCTTGAATGCGCGGAAACCGGTGTATGGAGCATAGTCCTGCTCCAATTCCTTATAAGTCTTGTCAATGGCCTGATTATATTTGATGAGCCAAAAGTCTGCATTCTGCCCTTTGTCAAACACGGTTTCGAAGGCTAGGGGAACAGAACCGCTATGCTCGTCATTGGCAAACACATAATTTGCCCCGGCATCCGCATAAATCCGTGCGGAGGTGCTTTTCCCTCCCGGAACATACCATGCCGAACCATTCTTCAGTTCGCTGATAACGCTCGGTGCAGATGAAAGGGGAGCAACCAATGCTTTCAGCTCATTATAGTTTTTTTCCACCTCGGCAAACAAGCTGTCCGCTTTTTGTGCCTCACCGAACAGAAGGCCGTAGAAACGCATCCATTCGGCACGTCCCAATGCCGAAGTTTCCATGTAGTCTGCACATTCGATAATGGGGATGTTGAGTTTCTCCACCCGTCCGTATCCGCCACTGTTCTCAAAAGGGGAGAGCATAATGGCATCGGGATGCAGGTCGATTATCTTTTCTATATCCGGGTTCATTCCATTCCCTACATCGGCGATGCTTCCTGTGCGGCAGCCATCCTGCACTTCTTGCAGTTTGATATACTTCAAATCGCAGACTCCTCCAATACTTTTCAATGCACCAATCTGGTTGAGCAATCCGCAATGTACGGATGAGTAAACAACGGCCTTACTCAATGGCGTGCGGACAAGTGTCCCTTCCGGCAAGTCGGCAGGCAGGGACTTTTTTTTGTCAACCAAGACATAGGTGTGCAGTATCCGGGTCGTATCCCATGGATTGCGCAGACGGGCAATGGTATAGTCTTCGGTTGCAGACAGGCTGAGGTTTTCTGCATAACGCAAAGGGATTGCTTTTTCTGCTTCTATTACAGAAGAACTCTTGCTTTTTCCGCCGCAGGAGGAAAGAAGGGCAAGTAAGAAGATGAATAGGATTACTTGTTTCATGTTATTTTTTATAATATCCGCCGGTTTTACGGGAACCTTTGTATTCTATTAATTCTTTATCTTTCAGTGATCGTAAATAACGCTCTGTCGTAGCAGCTCCTTTTTGGATATATTCTGCAATTTCATATCCTTTTGCACCGGGTTTCTTTTCCAAGAAGGTGAGGATAAGGCTTTCAAGTTCGTTTATTCCCTCATTTATTCCCTCATTTATTCCCTCATTTATTCCCTCATCTTTGTTTACTCCCTCATCAGCGATTCTGTCTATTACTGAAATGAACTGCATACCTACCGGCTCATTAATGAATTTTATATTCGGCTCTTCTTGAAGTGCACGTATAATCCCCGAGCCCAGCCCGCGATAAGGCATCGTTTTAGCACAGAAATTAGCAATGAAAGGATTGCGTACTACGGCGCTTCCCAGTTTGATGCTTTCCACCGTCAACCCATCGGGAAGGCATCCCGGGCTGATAATCTCTACACGGTTATCAAAAATGAGTAATCTTATCGGTGCATTACGCGTATAATCACGATGTACCAAGGCATTCTGCAAGATTTCTTCTAATGCCACTTCTGATATTTCCAGTTTTCCGATAGAATTAAATCCTTGTCCTGCCTGTATATTATGAAGATTTGCTTTCAGAAAAGACATTCCCTTTTCAAATAATTCGGGCAGTGTGCCGGTGATATCTTTACTGTCCCGATAGTTGATACCTCCTATATCGTTACCAAAAAAAGAAACAGCTTTGATGACAAAAGTTGGACGGTACTGCTGAGGGTCTTTGCCGAAGAACAGCAGGCCTGCCAAAGTCATTCTGTCCTCTTTCATGATATGAAGGTTGTGTAAAAGTTCTGTGTATAGAATACCGAATGAATCTTTTTCGCGACCATATTCTTTGCGGATAAAGTTGTCCAAAGCATATCCGTTGATATCTTTTTCGGAAGTGAAAGGAATGGGTTGCTCGTCAGCGTACAGTATGCCGGAGCATTGGAATAAACGCATAATTTCACTATTCTCCATTACTTTGCGCTTATCCGCCCCTTGTTTAGTCCAGATTATCCCGTTCAAATCCTTGTAAGGTTTGTTATCACCTTCTGCTATGTGGGCGATAAGAAGGGAACGTTCATCTACAATAACGGTTTCCGTCTGTATATAGATAACCGGGCGAAGCAAGTTAGTGGCTATATTGGCCAAGATAGAATTGAGTTGCTGGATTTCCTGATAAGACAAGCCGATGATTTCTCCCGTTTTGTCTTTTATGCCGAATAGTATCATTCCACCACGAGCATTGGACATAGCTACCATTTCGGCGGCAATACTGTCTTGGTTGGGAAAGCATTCCTTGAATTGTACCGTACTGGTTTCTCCACATTTTATAATGAGCTGTAATTCTTTGCTGTTCATTTTTCTAGGTTTGTTTGTGAATCCTGTACAAAAGTACGGTAAAAAAGTGAGGAAAGTTTTATGAGATTATTTAATTTATGAGGGAAATAATTGTAGTTTTGCTTCCTTCATCAAAAGTGAAGAGAAGCAAAACCATATTTTATTATTTCAGTAAGAAGGTTAATCCGCATGGACCTACCCCTACATTGTATTTGTTTGTAAATTTGCCGTTTGCCGAATATTCGTTTACATAGCCATCAGTGGTATAACTTGGCCATCCTCCAACCATATTGTAAGAACTGATATAAATGTTTCCGGTAAATGGATTGACTGCGATGCCACAAGGGCTATCAACAGGTTGATCTATTAAATTTTTTGTTTCATTTCCTGTTTTTGTATCTATACTGAAATAAGTATTTGCCGTTGCGCCATAAGGAGCATTGATAAGGTAAAGGGTATTATCTTTTACAGTCATTAATGTTGCTTCCGTTACATCTGTAACAACATTCATATTGTCAATTTTTTGTACTTTAGCTGATATGTCATTATAATTACCCATTGCTAAGACATATACGTTTCCTTCCGTAGTAGAACAAATTTTAGTGGGATTTAGTCCTACGGGTATTCTTTTTGCTTCTGTAAATGTCTTTAGGCCTATTTTAGAAACACTTTTTCCATTTGCATAATCTGCACCGTAATTCATTCCGTCTGAGTTAGCAACATACAGGTAGCCGTTGGCCACTGTCATCTCTTCTGGATTTGGACCAACGTTTAATGTTGCATCGATAGTTAGACTAAGGGTGTCGATACGGGAAACGTACCCATCATACATAGAAACATATACTTTTCCATTAGCAGCTATAATATCACGTGGACCTTCCCCTTGAGTGGATGTCGGAACAATCTGTTTGATGGATTTAGCTGTATTTTTGTCTACTATTTCTATAATATTTGAACCATATATGGCAATATACATTTTCGAACCGTACACTATTGCATCTTGAGGGGTACTTCCCAAACTTCTTTTGTTTATGTCAAAAAATACATTATTGCTTGCTGTTCCTTTTTCAAAGTTAATAAAAGAAAGTGTTCCATTAACATTGTTGCTAAGATTACCTGCATTAATAACGTACAAGCCTGTTGCCTCGGTTGGCGAAGTTACTTCGGGAGTCGTGTCGGGTTGTGAAGAAGGGTCTTCTTCCGGATCTCTAGGAACTTCGATCTCATTGTCATCATCGTTACAAGCACAGAACAGCGGAGCTATACTAAATAAGGCTGCTGCAAAAAATAAATGTTTGAATTTCATACTTATATAATTTTTAAAAATGAATACTGCAAGTTAGTTTATAGCTTCTACCCGGCATCGGGTAGCTTTTCACTATGTCATATTGTTTATTTCCCAAATTGATAATATCTCCCCGAAGATTGTATGTAAACTTCTTTATCTTGAAGCTGCGGTATAATGAAAGTCCGTATTCTATATATCCATCCATTTCATTACTTGGACGATTTTCGGAAGCAATATATCGTTTGCTCACACCTGTAGCATGAAGAGAAGCATTTATGAAAGGATTTTCCAAGGCTAAAGAAGCACCTGCGCTATGACGTGGGGTATATGCAATCTGATGTTTGTAATATACGACTTCCGGGTCTGTTTTATCTACTGCATATTGATAGGTATAGTTTCCAGTCAATAGTAAGGAATAATGTTTTGCAAGTTGGAAAGTGGTGTTTATATTGGCATCTACTCCCCAAATTTCTACTTTGCCTAAATTTACCATATTCCAGATAAACATATTATAGGGCATTGCCACAATTTTATCTTTTACCTTATTATAATACCCATCCAATGTCAGACTGATTGCTGGTAGCCAGCTTGTAAAGTTGTTCTGGTAAGTGATACCTATATTATATTGTTGAGCCTTTTCGGGACGAAGATCACGGCTACCCATCCGGTCAAAGTAGTTTTCAGAAAAAGTAGCCACTCTGAATATGTCTTTATAGGAAGCCCGAAGGTATAGCTGTCCGTCTGTACAAGGTTTCCATGAAAAAGAGAAGGAAGGGGATAATTTTCGCCGGTTCTCAGCTCCGTTTCCTTCTTTTGCACCATTAAGATATATCGATCCGAGTAGTATGGCAACAGCTGTTATGTTATCAGTTTGATATCGGAGAGTTGCTGTTTGTAATATAGAATGCCGGTAAGGGCTTGTATTGTTAGGAGTATTGGCATTTAGGTTATTATATATGTAATCTGCCGCATAAACCATGCTCCAGTGACTAGTCGGAGTATATAGTAATGCTCCTGATGTATAGTATTCTCGTTGGAAATAACGGTCGTTTAATTCTCCTCCGGGGTATTTTCCTCCTTCATCGTGGTAATGAGATTGGCTCCAGTTAAATTTCCCATTGATTAACAAAGAAAGATTATTTTCCCAATAAGTACGGTAATGTACTTGTGAAAAGAAATTTCGTTCGCGTAACTTCTCACGGCTTTTCGCGTTGTAAAGAATGACTGCACCGGGTAATTGCTGATTTGTATCGTAATAATAAATCTTTCCGTTCAGTGTGCTTCTGTTATTAGGGCTGATGTAAAGATTCAGTTCTCCTCTGTAGGTTTGAATGTTGTTGTTATAGCGTTTTTCTTTGGAAACATAATCTCCGTTGACTAAAGTGAAAGGATATAGGTTATCTGCCCTCATAAATTCACCAGTGGTAGATGCTGAAATCTTTTCGTTAAACTTTTGTTCGTAGCGGATAAGGGGATTAATCATCCCGAAAGAACCTGTCTTTATCTGTCCCGTCAAGTGATTTTTTTTGTTTGAAAAATCCGGGGATATGCTTTGTAATTTTAAGGCGGCAGCAGAAGCAACTGTACGTGCCGGTACAAAAATATCTTCATTGTCCCCAATGGTCAGTGAAATTTGCTGGATATTGTCAATAGAGAAACGAGACAAGTCTATTTGTCCGCTTTGACAATCACTGAGTGTAACCCCGTCATAAACTACGGCTGTATGTTTGGCTCCTAAACTCCGAACGGAGATAGTTTTCATTCCTCCTGCACCCCCATAATCCTTTATGTTGACTCCTGAGAAGCGACGTAAAGCATCAGCAATATCCGTAATGCCTTGTTGTTGCAATTGCTTCTTGTCGAGTTGTTGGAAGGGACTGCTACTTTTAACCTGTTGCTTGGTACGTTCAGCCGTAACCGTAACTTCGTCTATTTTATGCACTTTCCCGGTAATGGAATCTCCTTTCTCCTGTGCCTGTATTTCAAGCGGCAATAGGATAAAGCTGCAAAGCAGACAAAGCCATAGCTTATAAGCCTGGTTATTTCCTTTCATTTAAAAAAACATATTAATGAATAAATACCGCATTCTTACCGCTGCTCTTTCCTCGAAAGCGACGGTCGATGACTTTACGTTTTGCAGGTCTTCTGACTTACTCCTGTTTACTTGCCTTCCCACCTTAATTATATATACAGGCAGTGGCGTGAGTGGATAAATAAACCTATCCCCTTATAGGGGTAGATGGAGCTTACAGCAGCGGGACTGTTCAGGACTTGCACCTGATTCCCTTTTCATCCGCTTCCTCGCATCAGTCGGAGGTACGCGGAACAAAACGTGGCAAAGATAGTTTGTTTGGATGAATAAGAAAAGGGAAATGATAAAAAATCCTTTTTTGAAATTAGTTGCAGATTTATTTCTTTCCCAGCAAAAGTAGGCGTGTGTAACGGTTCTTTTTTAGTGGCAAAACTAGTTGATTCTATCCATGTTGAAGATAAAATGAAATAGTATTGAATAAAATAAAACTGATGCTTAACAACATTCAAATATTGATTCGCTTTATTCAATATAATCACTATATTTGTTAAATGAATAATCTTAAAATACGTAATAGATGAAACATTTGAATTTTATTTTAGCCGGTTTATTTTTCCTGTGCGGTCTTTGTTGTCGGGCACAGGTGCTTCCTTTGGAAGAAAATGTGGTGTTGAACACCAAGGAAGGACAAATCAAAGGAAAACTGCTTTTGCCCGGTGGGGTGAAAACCTGTCCGGTGGTGCTTATTATAGCCGGATCCGGACCTACGGATATGGATGGTAATTCAGCCATTGGCAATTTGAGGAATAATTCGTTGAAGTTCCTGGCAGAAGGCTTGGCGGCAAACGGCATCGCTTCCTTGCGCTTTGACAAGCGGGGGATAGGAACCAGTGCGTCGGCTGGTAAGGAGGAAGCGAAACTTCGTTTTGAAGATTATGTGAACGATGTAACTGGCTGGATTGATTACCTGTCGAAAGAGAAACGTTTTACGACGATCACGGTGGCAGGACATAGCGAAGGGGCGCTGATTGGAATGTTGGCCTGTCAGAACCGGCCGAAGGTGAAAGGCTATATCTCGATTGCCGGTGCGGGTCGTCCTGCCTACGAGATTATAGAGGCGCAAGTGACCGCTCAACAGAATCCGGAAGCGGTGCGGAAAGAGGTGGCATCCATTAACGGGTCTTTGAAAAACGGCAAGGAAGTGAGTGACGTGCCGGCTTATCTGCAATCATTGTATCGGGCTTCTGTCCAGCCTTATTTGATTTCCTGGTTCAAGTATAATCCCCGGACGGTGATTGCTTCCGTCAAAGTGCCGGTTCTCATTGTTCAGGGTAAAAATGATATTCAGGTATCGGTGGAGGATGCCGAATTTCTGAAAAAGGGTTGCCCGGCTGCCGAGCTGCTTTTGATTGATAAGATGAACCATGTGCTGAAAGATTGTGAGTCAAAGGCCGTACAGCAGCAGATGCTTACTTATGGGAATCCTTCTCTGCCGGTGAACAATGCTTTGATAGCTTCTGTCAGTACATTTGTGAAAAAACTGAAATGATATGGGAGAAATAAAGAAACGTTTGCCGTTGCAATGCCCTGCGTGTAATGCACCGTTGAGGGTGGGTAGGCTTTTCTGTGGAGAATGCCGCACGGAAGTGTGCGGAGATTTTGAACTGCCTGTGCTGGCACGGCTTTCAGATAAAGAGCAGCAGTTTATTCTTGCGTTTGTCAAATCGAGCGGAAGTTTGAAGGGCATGGCGAAAAGTATGGGGGTCAGTTACCCTACGGTGAGAAATATCTTGGACGATTTAATTGATAGACTTTCTAAAATGGATGAGTAATGGGAAATAAAATGATAGGCAAAGCGGTGAATCAGTTTATACAGATTGCCGGTATGTGGGCATTGGTATGGGGAGCGTTGGGGGGCCTCATTTCGGTCCGGTCCCAATCCTGCCTGGTGGTGTTATGCGGCAGAGCATCTGATTGTGTGGCTGTTGTGCCATATGTTGATAAATCATTTTTATGGATAAAATAAAAAAGAGGATGCAAAAAGTCTTGTTGGAGCTTTGACATCCTCTTCTATGTTATACTGATGCGTTATTTAATCTTTTCTCGAATCTTGCTAAGATAGGCACGCATCCCCGCAGCATCTTTCTTGTTGATGATATCCAACAGCTCATTTAATTCTGTACGGATACCTTCTACCTGTGCCGGGGTGCGGGGATTGAATAAAATTTCCTGCAACAGGTAGTCGTCTTCGCTTAGTACTCCTTTAGCTATCTTCATGTGGCGTTTGAAAGTAGTACCGGGAGCGTCCTGATGCTTCATCACTGCCGCAAAAACAAAAGTGGAAACAAAAGGGATAGACAGTGAATAGGCCACTGTCTCATCGTGCTCGTCGAAGGTATACTCAAAGATATTCAGACCAAGGTTTTGGTATAAGTCTTTGAAGAAGATTTTACCCAAATGGTCCCCTTCGCTGATGATGATGGCATTTTCGGTGCTCAGTTTGTCTAGGTTGGCAAATGTGGGACCGAACATGGGGTGAGTAGACACATAACGGAATCCGCATTGGTCATAAAATTCTTTCAGTCCGGTCTTTACCGAGGCAATATCGCTGATGATGCAATCCTTGGGGAGAGCAGGCAATACTTGGTGAAAAGCATCCAGTGTATATTTCACGGTTGCCGCATTGATAACCAGTTCGGGCTTGAATTCTTCAATCTCTTCGAGTGTGGTATATCGGTAGGTATTGTAAACAAAACGAAGGCGTTTCGGGTCTACATCAAATACGGCGGTTTCGTGCTGGAAGCTCAATACATCGGTAAAGAAGGAGCCCATTTTACCGGCTCCTAAAATTAATATTCTCATCGGTTTACTTATTTATGATTTCCATTTGTTGCCTTACGCTTTCTTCGTGGATGGCTTCGAATACTTTTTTAATGAAATCTGAGTCCATGCCGCACAGTGAGCCTTGTGCACCGCGCTTGTCTAGAATTTCATTGTAACGGCCTGTCTGCAGAATGGTCATATCATGTTCTTTCTTGAATGTACCGATTTCACGGCAGACACGCATACGTTTTGCCAATACCTCGATAATCTCATTGTCGCAATCATCGATTTGGTTACGCAGTTCGCCCAGGTTTTCGGTGGTTTGGGTTTCTTTGCGGATGACTAGCAGATTTAGGATATAGTCCAGCACATCGGGAGTGACTTGTTGGGCGGCATCGCTCCATGCACAGTCGGGATTGCAGTGTGATTCTACGATTAAACCGTCAAAACCTAAGTCCATCGCCTGCTGGCAGAGGGGAGCTACCAACTCGCGCTTGCCACCGATATGGCTGGGATCACAGAAAATCGGTAGTTCGGGAATGCGGCGACGCAATTCGATAGGGATATGCCATTGAGGCAGGTTACGGTAAATCTTTTTATCATAAGAAGAGAATCCGCGATGGATAGCACCCAGTTGCTTCAAACCTGCATTATTGATGCGCTCGAAAGCTCCAATCCACAATTCAAGGTCAGGGTTGACAGGGTTTTTAATCAATATAGGAATGTCCACACCTTTCAGAGCATCAGCAATTTCCTGCACGGCAAACGGGTTGGCAGTGGTGCGTGCGCCAATCCAAAGCACATCAATACCTGCCTTTAAACATTCGTAAACGTGTTTGGCTGTAGCCACTTCGGTGGCAACATACATACCGGTTTCCTGTTTCACACGTTTCAGCCATGCCAGGCCATCTACACCGATGCCTTCGAAACCTCCCGGTTTGGTACGCGGTTTCCAAATGCCGGCACGGAAAATCTTGATGCCTTTATTGGCCAGCATGAGAGCTGTATCCATAACTTGCTGTTCTGTTTCGGCACTACATGGGCCGGCGATAATCATCGGGCGTTTTTTTTCAATTCCCGGAAGTTCGATGGGTTTTAAATCTAATTCCATAATCTGATATTTTGTTTTGTTACATTATCTTTTTAATTCTTTCCAGTGCTTCAGCCAGTTTTTCTTCTTTGGCACAGAGGGAAATACGTATATAGCGTTTGCCGTTACTGCCGAAGATGAAACCCGGAGTGATGAACACACGTGCTTCGTGCAAAACTTTTTCGGTCAGTTCTTCCACGTCATTGTAAGATTCGGGAATACGTCCCCAAAGGAACATACCTACCTGATTGGGATCAAAGCTACAACCGAGTACTTTCATAATCTCTTCTGCCAGTTGGCGGCGGCGGCTATATACATTGACGTTCGCTTCTTCGTGCCATTCCACACTATTGTTGTAAGCTTGTGCGGCGGCCAGTTGCATGGGGCGGAAAGTTCCTGAATCAATATTACTCTTTATTTTCAATATCCATTGTACAAACTGCGCATTGGTGGCAAGCATTCCCACACGCCAGCCGGGCATATTGTGGCTCTTGCTCATAGAGTTGAACTCGATACAGCATTCTTTGGCTCCGGGCACATTGAGAATACTCAGTGGTTTTTTGTTCAGAATAAAGCTGTATGGGTTGTCGTTTACAATCACAATATTATGGCGGCGTGCAAAGTTTACCAGCTTTTCATAAAGTTCCATCGTGGCGTTCGCTCCGGTCGGCATATTGGGATAGTTGGTCCACATAATCTTGACGCGGCTCAAGTCCATCTTCTCCAGTTCATCAAAATCGGGTTGCCAATGGTTGTCTTCGCACAGGTTGTAGTTCACAATCTCACTGCCCAATATTTTATTTAAAGAGGTGTAGGTAGGATATCCCGGATTGGGAACTAATACTTGGTCACCAGGATTGACCAATGCCAACGTCACATGCAGGATACCTTCCTTGGAACCGATCAGAGGCTGGATTTCTGTCGCCGGATCAAGATCGACGTGATACCATCGTTTATACCAGTCGGCCATAGCTTTGCGTAGTTCGGGGATGCCGACAGTAGGTTGGTATCCGTGAACATCGGGGCGTTTTGCTTGCTCGCACAGTACTTGCACGGTTTCTTCCGAAGGGGGCATGTCAGGGCTTCCGATGCCCAAACTGATTACATTCTTACCTTCGGCATTCATTTGTGCCACTTCTTTCAGTTTACGGCTGAAGTAGTATTCGCTAACATTCGCCAGACGGTTTGCCGGCTGAATATTATATGGTTGATGTTCCTTCTGCATATTCTCCTAATATTTTAAGTTCTTTTGTCAATGGTGAAACGGCGTCGATAGATTGCTTGTATCTTAAATAATCATTGAAGATCACGTCTACGTAGAACAGATATTCCCATTCTCGGCCTATAATCGGTAATGATTGAATCTTGGTCAGGTTTATTTTATAGAAAGAAAAGATAGAGAGCACTTGCGACAAGCTTCCTTCGTTGTGAGGGAGGGAGAAAACGATGTTGGCTTTGTTTACTTTCGAACGTTCACGTAAGTCATCGGCTTTCCATGGGTCGGCCACTACAAGGAAACGCGTGAAGTTGTGTTTGTTTGTTTCGATGCCTTCTTCCAATACTTTCATTCCGTATAGATCGGCGGCATATTTGGAACAGATGGCGGCATGACCTTTCAAGTTTTCCCGTTTGATGGCTTCTGCACTTCCTGCTGTATCTTCCGTTTCTACTATCTTCAGTTTCGGATGTTGCATCAGGAACTCTCGGCATTGTGCCAAGGCAACGGGGTGGGAGTTTACTTCGGTCAATGTATTCCAGTCATCGTCGGGCAGACACATGAAACTGTGCTTGATGCGTAGTTTGTGTTCTCCGATAATGGTCATTCCACTTTCGCGCAGCAACTCATAGTTATGCAACAAGCTTCCTGCAATGGTGTTCTCGATAGCAAGCATACCAATGACATTGCTATCCTGTTTCATATTCGAAAAGATTTCTTCGAATGTGGAGCAGCAGATTAGTTCGATTTCTTCACCTGGGAAGAATTTGTGGGCGGCAATGTCATGATATGAGCCCGGTACACCTTGTATTGCTATCTTTTTCATTCGCTATTGTATTATAAAAAAATCCCGCTTCTGCCGGAAGCGGGATTTCGTTGTTATTATCACATTGATTTATTCGTTGTTTAACGTATACATACAAATTCCCGCTTCACTTTGTTGCTAAAGTAAAAGTAATAAAAGAAGAAAAAGTATGTATTGTATAATGCTTTCATTTTGTTCTTATTGTTATTGAATACGCTGCAAAAGTAATATATTTCTAGCAAAAACAAATAAATAAGAAGTTTTTTTTCAATTTTTTTTTTTAGACAGTGCCTGTTTGGCTCCTGCTTTCCATAATTCCCGGCATCTGTTGTAAAGCCCAATCTACTAATCCTTCTATATGTGGTATTAAGCTTTTCCCTCTTTCTGTCAGTTCATATTCTACTCGTGGCGGAACTTCGGCATATACTCTCCGGCTCACTAGTCCGTCAGTTTCCAGTGTGCGCAGGGTTACAGTCAGCATGCGTTGTGAGATATCGGCTATTGTCTTATGAATATCGCAAAATCGCATGGTTCCGTTAGCATTTAATGTGATAAGAACTAGCATAGACCACTTATCACCAAGCCTGCACAATACATTCCGTACAGGACAATTATCATCCGGATGAAAATTTTTCATTTTTTAATATTTCCTATTTCCTTGTCGTTCAACAATGGTTACCTCTATGTAAGTTCCTTATCTACAGGTGCCTTCTTGTTTTTTGGAAGAAGGATACTTATATTTGTATCACAAAAGTAATAAACTTACTAAAGATAACTATTGTTTTACTAGATAAATTTATTGTTTCACTTATAATTAGTTAAGATTATGGCAAAGAAAGTAGCTGTTTTAGCAGTAAATCCGGTGAACGGATTCGGTTTGTTCCAATATTTGGAAGCGTTTTTTGAAAATGCTATATCCTATAAGGTGTATGCAGTGGCGGAAACAAAGGAAATTAAAACAAACTCGGGTATTGAATTGGTGGCCGATGATGTGATTGCAAATCTTATAGGGCATGAGGATGATTTTGATGCTTTGGTTTTTGCCTGTGGGGATGCGGTTCCTGTATTCGCTCAAAATGCGGATAAGCCTTATAATGTGGACTTGATGTCGGTCTTGAAAGCATTTGCTGGGAAAGGAAAGATCCTGATAGGTCATTGTGCTGCAGGCCTGTTGTTTGATTTTGCTGGAATTACAGAGGGAAAGAGATTAGCTGTGCATCCTTTGGCAAAACCGGCTGTAAGTAAAGGGATGGCTACTGATGAAAAATCGGTTGTTGATGGTAATTTTTATACAGCACAAAGTGAAAACTTTGTTTGGACAATGATGCCTCAGGTAATTGAAGCCTTGAAAAAATAAGGGAATTAATGTCGCCCAATGTAGAAATTTCCTATATTTGGGCGACAATTCCTAAAAATAGAAACAATGAGATACAATTTTGATAAAGTGATAGATCGCAGCGGTACGTCTGCTGAGAAAGTAGAAGGGCTGAAGCATATTTGGGGACGTACGGATTTGATTCCTTTATGGGTGGCTGATATGGATTTTGCCACAGCTCCTTTTGTAACAGATGCTATCCGTAAACGTTGCGAAAATGAAGTTCTAGGGTATACAGGTAAACCAGATAGCTATTATAATGCGATTATAAACTGGGTAAAACAGCGTTATGATCTGGTTGTGGTCAAGGAAATGATAAATTTTGTTCCCGGCATTGTACCAGGTATCGGTATGGCTATGAATTGTTTTACTCAGAAAGGGGATAAGGTAATGATTCAACCTCCTGTTTATCATCCTTTTGCATGGGTTACTACTCGTAATGAGCGCACTTTGGTTACCAATCCGTTAAAATGGGAAAACGGCATGTATCGTATGGATTTGGATACTTTTCGTGAACAGATTAAAGGTTGTAAGCTGTTTATTTTATGTAATCCTCATAATCCGGGTGGCGTTGTGTGGACTGAAGCAGAGTTACGAGCGATAGCTGATATCTGTTATGATGAGAAAGTATTGGTCTTCTCGGATGAAATTCATGCGGATTTGACTTTACCTCCTCATACACATCGTCCTTTTGCTACTGTCAGTGAAAAGGCTCGAATGAACTCTGTTACTTTTATGTCTCCTAGCAAGGCTTTTAATATGCCGGGACTATCTGCCTCACATGCTCTTATTTTTAATGAAGATTTGTGTAAACGTTTCCGTATCTATATGGATGCCGGTGAGTTGGATATGGGACATGTCTTTGCTTTTCTTTCTGTTGAGGCTGCTTATAGTCATGGTACGGAATGGCTTGACCAATGTTTGGCATATATACAAGGAAATATAGATTTTGTAGACGATTTTTTGAAAAATCATGCACCTAAAATCAAGGCCATTCGTCCGGAGGCTTCTTATTTAGTTTGGCTGGATTGCCGTGAACTGAAGTTGAGCCAGAAAGATTTGAATGAATTCTTTGTAGATAAAGCACATTTGGCATTGAATGACGGGGAGATGTTTGGTAAGGAAGGTATTGGCTTTATGCGTTTAAATGTGGCAAGTCCGCGTTGTATCATCGAAAAGGCGATGAAACAACTGGCGGATGCTTATCAACTATATATAAAGTGATTATTTTAAGTATTGCGTCTTGAAAATATTCACGCATAAAATGAAGATGGATAACAATAACGGTCCGAATATGACACCCATGAATCCGAATAAAGAAAGTCCGATGACTACTCCAAAAATGGTGATGAGTGGATGGGTGTCTGCCATCTTCTTTTGCAGAATAAAACGGATGAGATTATCAATGTTTGTTACAATTAATCCACAATAAAGAAGTAATCCGATGGCATGTGTCCAATCTCCTGAAAGAGCAAGATAGGCAGCTAGCGGGAACCATACCAATGCTGTTCCTACAATAGGAATGACGGTGGCAAAGCAGGTCAGGAAGCCAAACAATAGCGCGCTGGGTACATCAAATAAATAGTAACCTAATGTAGCTATTCCTCCTTGAATGACTGCTAGTAAGGGAATACCTATCGCATTACTCCTTACAATCATATTAATTTCTTTCAGTACATTTTTTTTGTTTGTATCGCTGAAAGGAAGTAACTCATAGATATATTTTTCCATTTGAATTCCGCCAATTAGCATGAAATAGAGAACAAAGACCAATACGAAAGCATTAACGGCAAAGCTACTGATACTTCCCATCAGAAACTGTCCGATGGCAGGAAGAATTGAGGCTATGGATGAAATGTTTTCCGCATTTAGTAAGTCATATCCCGTCTTGGTATGGAGCCAATCGGCAAGATTGGTTACCGTATGGATAAAACCTGTCGTATCTACGTTTACCGTCTGTAATTTATTGATTAATAACCATACGGCCAATGATAAAGGTACAAGAAAGCACATAATAGCTTCTATCAAGAGTAAAATGGCTGTAATGCTTTTTTTGAAATGCTTTTCTTGGGTAAGATAAAACATTTGTTTTCTTACCATAATGTAAATGGTGCATGCTCCTAAAATACCTCCCATGAAAGGAGACATTTTTATAAATAAAATAAGTCCTAATCCCAGTATAATGGTGATAAGGGAGTATTTCCAATATTGTTCTTTTACGCTCATGTGTTTTTTGCTTATTTTGTATATAAATAAACAATAAAACGAATTGAAATGTTCCGCTTTTAAAACGGAACATTCTTAGTCATGTTTTCATAATTATTGTATTGACCGCTAATATTAATTTCATTTTCAGGAGCCAGTTCTATTGCTTTCTTCATATCTTCCACAGATCCGTCTTTGTCTCCTTTAAGTAATTTGATACGTCCTCGTTCATGATATGCTTTGGCAAAGTTTGGATTGATTTCAATGGCTTCATCATATATAACCAATGCTTTGTCAAAATCTTTGTTTGCCAGATATAGTTCGCCTGACAGGATATAGGCCTTTTCATTGAACGGATTGAGTGACAATACTTGATTAAAACATTCTTGTGCTTGTTCCGGTTCATTGGTGGCGGCTAGAATTTCTCCTTTCAAGAGCAAGGCTTGTTCGTCGTCGGGATTGAGGCTGAGTAACTTTTGTATATCTTCAGCAGCATCTTTTGCTTGTTTCATTTTCCAAAGTACTTCAGCGCGTAGCTGGTATGCTTCGGTATAATCTTCTTTCAATACGATAGCTTTAGTCAGCATGGCAATGGCAGTGATATCATCTTTCATGCCGATAGCTGCTTTTGCTGTCAAATAGAAAGATAGGGGGTTCTTATTATCTAAAACCAAAGCTTTTTGGCAGGCATCCTTCATATTTTCGTAATCTTCCTGCATATAGCAGATGCCAGCTAGTGAAAGGAAGGTGTTTACTTGTTCAGGATCTTTTGTAGCCATGCGGTCTAGTGTGATACGGGCGTCATCTAGTCGGTTCGCCTGTGTATAAGCAGTGGCTAGCAGGCTGAGAGTTTCTAATTCATCGTTGATGGCAACTGCCTCTTCAAAACATTTAATGGCATAAGGTAGTTTACCCATACGTTGGGCGCGGATGCCATCGTATTTTAAAATCTCGAAGTTCTTTTTATCATTTTTCTCTTTTTCGGTTTCGGGGATGTTGTTTCCGCCGAATAAGGATTTAAATAAGCCCATAATTTATAGTTGTTTTATTTGTCTATTGTTATAATAAATCGTCTGAGGTAAATTTCTTGTTCCTGATGCTGCATGTTGGTAAAACGTGCTGCCTTTATTGGTTTCTGTTGTAAACTGGCAGTCAGTAGGTTCTTTTCTTGTGTAAAGTTTACTTTACTCCAATCTTTTCCATTTGCAGATATCTCAAGGCTTCCCCAAGTTGCGATTTCCGGTTTCCCGAAATCTATCTCTATATTTTCTCCGGGATAAACTTGATCCAGTTCGATAGTCAATGAACCATTACCGGGCCATTTGATAACTTCCAGCGCCGGAGAAATCTGAATGCGGTTTATCTTTACCTGTAAAGGTAAGTTCTTTATCTGACTGATATCGCTTATTAGTTTATGCGGCATATAGTCGGTTTCAGCATTCAGCAGTGTACTATATTTTTGGTTATAGCATTGCGTGACGGTGGCGAAAGTTTGATCAATCAATGGCTTGATTACCCTTCCTGCTGTCTTTATACCCGGCTGGTAAGGGTTTTGGTTGTATGTCTGGTCAATTTGAAACATTTGTTGTTGTAAGGCTTTCACGTGCTTGTATTTACGCATAAATAAAGATTGGTCATTTTTGTCGTATGCTTTGACCATTGCCAATACTTCATTTCCGGTTTCTCCCAATAGTTTGAATTGATAAAGCCAAGGCATGATTTCTACTATAATCGGATTTTTATCAGCATGGGCGACTAAAATATCACTTGATTCAATCATCTGGCTGAAGGTTTCTTGTAGAATAGAGAAATCTTTTTCAGTGTAAGTCTTATTTTTTATGTAACTTTCAGTAAAGCTTTGCGCTGTAGGTTGGAGATTTACAGATTCCTCTCGGCGATATTTATGTCCATTGGGACCCAAGTCCGAATTGTGGGCAGCAAAGAATTCCAATTCAGTGGCTGCATCGGGCAAAATGTTCATAATAGCATCTTTCCAAGTTTTTTCACTGTTATATTTTTGGGGATTCCAAGCGTATGAGGCTACACTATAAATAGCTATTTTAGAAGCCTCGGCATGTTCCATCGGATTAGTTACAAAGCCAGACATCTGATGGGCTATTTGAGTATCGTTTCCATATACTGGTCCCATGAGCAGATGATCTCTAACGTAATCGGAAACAGGAAAGTTCCACCATATATATGCCGGACGTTTAATCCGGTCGTTTATCCATTGAATACCATCTTGGGTAATATCGGAAATAACTCGGTCTCCTGTCCACATAATTTGTATGGATGGATTCAGTTTGTCTCCTAAAGTAGTAAGATATCCTTTAGCAGGGTCGGACCAACTTTTATTGTATTCCGTGGGACACATGATAAGGGGAGTTACATCTGGTTTTACTTTTACAAAATGTTCATCTATGTAGTTCAGCAGTTCTGCTTGTTTCACAGGGTTAGTACCTTCTCCTGAAATATCATCAAAGAAGACGGCAAAAGAACGGACACCGAGATGATACATCTTTTCAAATTTTGCCAATAATAGTTCACGGTCTTCCTTATTCCATTTGATGTCTTGCCCTGGATGGATGGCCCAAACAAAATCTATTTCGTTTTCTTGGGCTACTTTTACTAATTCCTGTAATTGTTTTGCTTCTTTTTCGGGGTAAGGCAAGCGCCAGTTGGGAGAACTATGGTAAGGATCATCTTTAGGACCGTATATATAGGTGTTCATTTTGTTTTCACCATAAAATTGAAGTTGGCGAAGACGGGCATTATGGCTCCAGGGAGTCCCGTAAAATCCTTCTACGACACCACGGTAGCATATGGCCGGATAGTCTTGTATCTCTATTATCGGTAATTGGTTATCTTTGAGCAATTGTTTTAAGGTTTGCAAGGCATAGTAGGTTCCACGTTCATCGTTCCCTGCCAGAATTATTTCCTTATTATTGATGGATAGATAATAACCTTCCTTTTGGTTGGGGATTTGACGAGTAAACTTGCGGATAGATTTGTCTCCTTTTTCTCCAATATAAATGCGCAAACCGGTATTGGCCGGGTGTTTTCCACCTAATAAATCTTTTAATTCTTGTACGGCATATGGATTAGCTTCAGTTTCTCCCAAGAGCTGGTAAGTTTCAGGTAAATTGATTTGTCCGCCTTGTTTGGAAACTTGTTGAGGGATGGGCTGTACATCTATGTTTTGGGCAAAGATAGTACAACCGGTAAAAAGACAAATGATTGCCAGATGCATTTTTTTCATATTCTGTTGGGGTAAAAGGTTAATAAATCAATGGCAAAGATACGATTTATACAGAAAGAATTCCATTTTTTAATTGTATTATTTCTTCGGAAAGTAGGTAGGAGAGTACCTTTTCCGCTTTTTCACGATTGCTATTCAATTGGTTCAGTAGTTCTGAAACAGGCATGGCGTTTGCCTGTAATAGCTGTTTGATTTGTTTTTCCAATTCTTGAAATTCCCCCTGTTTTATTCCTGAATGATGTTTGTTAAGGCATACATCACATTGTCCGCAGTTGTGTTCGTTCTTTTCTCCAAAATATCTGAGTAGCATTCGGCTACGACATTTATCATCGGCTGTGGCATATTCTATCATAGCCTTGATTCGGGTGGTATAGCTTTTTTTTCGGTCTTCGTATATTTCCCGAGTTAGGACAAGGCGATTCTTTTCTTGCCGTTCACGGGTATATATAATATAAGGTGTCTTTTTCCGTGGAATGTAATGTATGATATGTCTACGAGTTAGCGTCAGTAGAATTTCATAGATTCGTTGGCGGGTTAATCCGGAACGGATTACTAAGGAATCTTCGTTAATATAGGCATAATCAGTAAATAATCCTGTATAAGAACGCAAGATGATGTTTATCAGTTTCTCTGTATCTGTATCATTCTCGTGTAGTTTATAGAGTTCGTCGCGTTTCATAGTGAAAAGAATACGTGAAGCATTATCTTGCTCGTCCGTATATTCTAAATATCCGGCACGGGTCAGAATCTTTAAAGCGCTGTCTGCTTGTACGGGGAAATGTTTGAAGTTACGACAGAATTCATCCAAGTTAAAAGCAAAGGTGCAACCTATACCGTCTCCCATGGCCATTTGAAAATAGTAGTTGATATCTTCGTACACTTTTCGGATATAATCCTTGTCGGGAAATGTATCACTGATACGTTTGTTGAGAGTGGTTTTATCACTTTGGGCGTATAGCAGAACAGCATATGCTTTCTGCCCGTCACGCCCTGCTCGTCCGGCTTCTTGAAAATAGGCTTCAGGAGAATCAGGCATATCTATGTGGATAACGATACGTACATCTGGCTTGTCGATACCCATGCCGAAAGCGTTGGTTGCTACCATAGTACGGCTTTCTCCGGTGAGCCAGCTTTTTTGACGTTGATCTTTTACATCATTATTCAAACCGGCATGATAGAAAGTGGCAGTTATGCCGTTATTGACCAGTAGTTCGGCAATTTCACGTGTGCGTTTCCGGTTGCGGGTATAGACAATGGCGCAGCCGGGCACACTATTTAAAATATGTAATAGCTCTTCCTGTTTATTTTCTGTAGGACGTACAATATAAGCCAAGTTTTTTCTTTCGAAACTCATTCGGAAAACCTGACTGTTTTTTTTAAAGTTTAGTTTTGTTTGAATATCTGTTACTACTTCCGGAGTGGCAGTTGCTGTCAGTGCCAATATAGGTATGTCAGGAAGGAGTTCTCGAATTTCTGCAATTTTCAGATAAGCAGGGCGGAAATCATATCCCCATTGAGATATACAGTGTGACTCATCTACTGTGATCATACTTACCTTCATGTTCCGTAGTTTGTTACGGAATATTTCAGTATCCAGTCTTTCCGGAGAAATATAAAGGAATTTATAGTCGCCGAAGATACAGTTTTCCAATGCAACGATGATCTCTTCGCGCGTCATGCCTGAATAAATTGCTAAAGCTTTGATACCCCGGTCGCGTAAATTGCGTACCTGGTCCTTCATCAGGGCAATAAGAGGTGTGATAACTAAACATAATCCGGGTTGTGCTAAAGCTGGTACTTGGAAGGTAATGGATTTGCCGCCACCGGTAGGCATCAATCCTAGCGTGTCGTGACCGTTGCCTATACTTTCAATGATTTCTTTCTGTATGCCCCGAAAGTTATCATATCCCCAATATTGTTTTAGAATTTCTTTATAGGTCATTGGAAGGAGAATAAGAAAATTATGTCAAAACCCCAATGACTTGTCATCTTATTATTCTGATAAGTATCTGATAACGTCATTAAAGTTTTGACATATTTCAAAGATAAATTTTTACCATTATTCCTCACTGGGTTTTATATCTTCTATTTGCAATTGTACTTCACCACGCTTGTGCGTATTCTCTTCAATGGTATAACAAATATCAAAAGAACGTTTGGTCTTAATATAGCGTGCTTGTGAACTTTGTCCGAAAGCGATGCCATTCATCACATTGTTTGATTTATTGTCTACCAATTCCAACTTGATATGCTCCTGATCACGACCTACTACTTTGCTGGTACCATAATCATATACATTATGTGTACAAAAGATAGGTTTGTGGTTGTCTGGTCCGAAGGGATTGAACTTTTTCAGGTCGGCATGGAACTTCGGAGTGATATCCCGGAAGTCAATTTCTGCATCAATATCTATTACAGCACTAGTCTGTTCCGGCAAAATATGTTCTGTGACATAGGTCTCAAAACGGCGGGTGAATTCTTCCACATTTTCCACTTTCATGGATAGTCCTGCAGCGTAAGTGTGTCCTCCAAAATTTTCCAACAAGTCACGACAATATTCGATAGCTTTGTAAACATCGAAACCTGATACGGAACGGGCAGAACCAGTTGCTAGATTATCTGTACGGGTTAATACAACTGCCGGGCGATAATAAATCTCTGTAAGGCGTGAAGCTACGATACCGATAACACCTTTGTGCCACGCTTCATTATAGATGACAATGGAACGCCGGTCTGCTAGTCCTTCCAAGTGGTCTACAATTTGGTTGGCCTCTTCGGTCATGGTCTTATCCAGATCTTTACGGGTTTCATTGTATTGGTTGATTTGGTTGGCTTTCTCTAATGCTGCCGAGAAGTCCTTTTCTATGAGCAATTCCACCGCTTCTTTTCCGTTCTGTATACGTCCGGATGCGTTGATGCGCGGACCTATCTTGAATACGATATCACCTACGGTAATTTCTTTTTCTGATAATCCGCATACATCAATAATAGCTTTCAGACCTACACTGGGATTGGAGTTCAACTGCTTTAAACCATGATGTGTCAGCACTCGGTTCTCTCCCATGATAGGTACGATGTCTGATGCTACACTGACAGCAACCAAATCTAATAAAGGAGTTAGTTGATGAAATTCAATGCCATTATTCAAAGCGAAAGCCTGCATGAATTTGAAGCCTACACCACACCCTGAAAGATGATCGTAAGGATACGTATTGTCTGCCCGTTTGGCATTCAGAATAGCTACGGCTGGTGGCAATATATCATCAGGTACATGGTGGTCGCAGATGATGAAATCGATACCTTTTTCTTTTGCATAAGCAATTTCCTCTACGGCTTTAATACCGCAATCTAACACAATAATAAGTTTTACACCTGTTTCACAGGCATAATCCACTCCTTTTACTGATACTCCGTAGCCCTCATTATATCGGTCGGGAATATAGTAGTCAATGTTCGAATAGAACTGCTGGAGAAATTTGTATACCAATGCTACAGCTGTTGTACCGTCTACATCATAATCTCCATAAACCATGATACGTTCTTTCCTGCCCATAGCTTGATTGAGCCGTTCTACGGCAATGCTCATATCCTTCATCAGGAATGGGTCGTGTAGCTCGTTAAGCTGGGGACGGAAAAATCTTTTAGCCTCTGCTGCTGAGGTTATACCTCTTTCCAGCAACAGCTTACAAAGAATCGGGCTGATCCCTGTTTCCTTTGCTAATGCTTTAGCTGCTTCTGTCTGTTCTTGGCTTGGAGGTTGATAATTCCATTTGTGATTCATTTTATATATTGTTTTTTCTTTTTTCTGCTCTCGGAGACGGGATGATACCATTTTCTAGTTATACTTACCCAATCAATCCGTAAAGTTAGGAAAAAACAAATAAAAAAACCGCTAATTCCATATATATTTTATGGAATTAGCGGTAAAGTATTGTATAGTAGCGGATTATTTGATGCCTAATTTTTTAGCAATTTCTTTAGGCAGTGCATTTTTATTGACTACGATATTCATGGTTTTGTAACGAACGAATGCTTTTGAGGCGTACCATAAGCCTTCGTATTTTCCAGCTTTTCCCCAAGAATTCTTTACCATATAATAGTCATTTCCTTCTTGGTCTTTAGCTATACCGTAAATCAACATGCCATGATCGTCGGTTGTTTCCCAATTGTCATATGCTTCCTGGCGTTCTTCTTGTGTACACCATTTCTGAGGTTGTGGTTTGGTGTTCAGTTTCTTTTCTTCCGGTTTCATTTTCAACCAATGAGCCATGTCTGACCCACTTAGTTCTTGCACTTTTTCCGTGTCGGGCATAACAGCTACGCCATCACGTGTAAAACCTTGTTCACTGACATCAGATCCCCATGCGATTGGATAGCCGTTATTAATGGCATTGTCAAAAACCTGCATGAATTCATCAATGGGAAGGTTGTATGATTGTCCCCAACGCCAGTTGTCTTGAATTTCAAGGACAAATGGTTCGTAGAACGGATGGTGGGTATACGAGGTTAATGAAATGTAATCATTTGGATTTAATCCTGTTGATTCGAAGAATGAATGGGGAGTGTATTCTTTTCCTTTATAAGTGAATTTTTCAGGGCATTTACCTAAATAGATATCATGAATAGCGGCAATGGCCTTTTTCCATAATGGATTATGGTTATTATCTGTTTGGAGTTTGCGTAATTTTCCTTTGGCTATTGCTGCTACTACAGCATCCGATACGGCTGTAAGTTCTGTATGGTTACTTAGTGTATCACCATACATGACTCCCGGACGCATAACTTCTTCGGGCACCAGACCAAATTTTTTCATTCCATAGATAACGTCATAGAATGATCCTCCTTGGGAAAAAGATATATCTCCATGAGTACGTACGGCGGCATCAGCTCGATCCAAATAAGTTTGGTGTACGATGTACATTTCAGAAAAGTCGTATTCTCCTTTTCCCATACGAAGTAATTCTGATTCTAGAAAGGCCATACTGGAATAGCACCAGCAAGTACCGGCACGGCTTTGGTTCTTGACAGAAGTAATAGGCAGTTCTTTTACTGTAGTGAATACAAACCCTTCTTCCTTTGGCTCTTCTTTTTGTGCATCTTGTGCAAAGAGGCTTATACTGCATAAACCTAATGCTGCTAATAATGTAAATCTTTTCATTTTAGAAATAAAAGTTTTGTTTGTTATGTTACTCATTCATAATAGTTTCTACTTCTTCGATAGTGATAGGGATGCGTTTCTCGCCAGTGAAACGGGAGCCTTCCGAAGTAATCAAAATATCATCTTCCAAGCGGATGCCTCCAAAATCTTTGAATTTTTCAATAGCATCAAAGTTCAGGAAGTCTGTATGCATTTTCTCTGCTTTCCATTTGTCAATCAATGCTGGAATAAAATAACAACCCGGTTCATCAGTAATTACAAAGCCTTTCTGTAAGCGACGTCCCATGCGTAGAGAGGCTAGCCCGAACTGGGAAGAAGGACGGATTTCATCGTCATATCCTACGTAAATTTGTCCTAGGTCTTCCATGTCATGTACATCCAATCCCATCATATGACCTAATCCATGAGGCAGGAATAAAGCATGTGCACCAGCGGCAACAGCTTCTTCCACGTCGCCCTTCATGAGTCCCAGGTCTTTTAATCCTTGAACTAGCACTTTGCAGACTTCTAAGTGTACAGACATATAGGTTATACCTGGACGAGTAATTTCCAATGCTTTATCATGGCAAGCCAATACAATATTATACACATCTTTTTGCCGTCCTTCAAATTTGCCTCCCACAGGTACGGTACGTGTATGGTCTGAACAATAATTTGTGACTCTTTCAGCTCCGGCATCTGTTAGCATCATGCGCCCTGGCTCTAAGATATGGCTATGGTCATGGTTATGTAATGTCTCCCCATGTTGAGTCAGGATAGTGGCAAATGAAGTCATGCTTCCATAAGAAGCGGCGATGCCATCCAGTACTCCGGCGATATATTGTTCCTTTATTCCTGGTTTACATAGACGCATGGCGGTTGTGTGCATTTCATAACCAATATTACATGCCAAGTCGATTTCTGCTATTTCGCAAGCTTCTTTTACAGAACGTAAATCAACTACAGCTTTTATCAATTCTACAGAAGCATATTTCTTTACTATAGCCGCACGGATACCGGTTAAGTCTTCTAAGAGCATCATATTATCGAATCGGTAGGGAGGAAGGAAATGTACTTTTCTCCCTTGTGTGATAGCTTTTTTTACCACTTCTTTTAGCTGGGGGAAAGGAAAACTTTTCTGAATACCTACTTGTGCAGCCAATTCTTTCACACTGGGTTGGGGCCCCATCCAGATAATGTCGTCCATATCTACATCATTTCCGAAGAAATAATCTTCTCCTGCTTCTATATCTATTACACCTGCATATCCGGGGTGAGAATGACCGAAGAAGTAGAGGAATGAACTGTCCTGACGGAATTTATATGTGTTATCCGGATAGTTTGCCGGAGCTTCATTATTACCTAGTATAAGGATAATACCATTTTGCACTTTATTTCTAAGTGCCTGACGGCGTCTTTGATAAGTTGCGGAATCAAACATGGTTAACTTTATTTTAATTGAATATTTATTGAACTGTGTTGCAAATGTAATAATTATAATCTTAAAAGTACTATTTGCTTATTTGATTTTTTAATCGATTTCGGCTTTATTTTTATCATTTGTCAATCTTGCTTTTCTAATTTCACAGGTTTCTCTTATATTTCCTTGATAAGTTGCCATTCAGTAATTTATCAATGAAGGAGAATTTGATTGATTTTTATGATGGAATGCAATTATTTAATAAATATAAAAGATACGGCTAAATACTTTGAAAAGGTTAACTTTGCACTGAACTCTTTCAAGGATAGATTTGTTCCTCAACATTGATTATGAAAATAGATGATAAAACAGGACTGGTACTGGAAGGCGGAGGTATGCGCGGAGTTTTTACCTGCGGGGTATTAGACTATATGATGGATAAGAAGGTTTGGTTTCCGTATGGGGTAGGAGTTTCTGCCGGAGCGTGCAATGGTCTTTCATATATGTCTCGCCAGCGTGGTAGAGCTAAGTTTAGTAATATTGATTTATTGGAGAAATATCATTATATCGGCATAAAGCATTTATGGCGTAAGCACAGTATTCTTGATCAGGAATTGCTTTATGAACATTTTCCTAAGGAAATTCTTCCTTATGATTATAAAACATATGCTGAAAATTCTGCTCGTTTTGAAATGGTGACTACTAATTGCATTACGGGTAGGGCGTGTTATTTGGAAGAGAAACATGATCCTCGACGTATTATTGCCATAGCTAAGGCGTCCAGCAGTCTTCCTTATGTTTGTCCTATAGCTTATGTAGATGGTGAGCCGATGCTTGATGGGGGAATTGTGGATTCTATTCCTGTGTTGCGTGCTATTGAACAAGGATATGATAAAAATGTAGTGGTACTTACCCGTAATCGGGGATATCGCAAAAAAGGAAAGGATATGAAAATTCCTCATTTTATCTATAAAAAATACCCTCGTTTGCGCGTGGTTTTAAGTAAACGTTGCCGTATTTACAACGAACAGCTTGATTTAGTAGAGCAATTGGAAGACAAGGGCAGGATTGTGGTAATTCGTCCTGAAAAGCCGATGGAAGTGGATCGTATTGAAACAGATATAAAGAAACTGACCGATTTATATGAGGAAGGGTATGTCTGTGCAAAAAAAATGTTTGAAGAAAAACAAATACTTCAAAAATAAATTTTTGGCCAAGAATGTTTTTATAAATGGGGATATTGGAGGAATGGGGGATCATTCTTGTTATATGGGGTGGAACTTCATCTGCCCCATATAACAAGAATGAATGCTCTTTCCTTTTGGAAAGAAAGATAATATATTAGTAATATAAATGTGACGGTACAGTTAATACTTGCTCGGTATAAACTTGCTCGACAGTCGGATAATCTATAGTGAATGTCTTTTTTAAATCTTCAAAAAAAGCCATGAGGACTATGGGGGAAGTCCTGGAAGAAGGTATATATTCGGAAATTATAAATGTTCTTTTGGGCTGTTCTGGAAGAGTTAAATCAAATGAGATGAGATGTTTTGTCCCCCATTGTTCATTTTCTATTTCATTGGACTTTCTTTCAAAACTACCTTCTATAGCTTTGTCTCCAAACTTTTCTTGATAAACCAGTACTTTGCCTCTTGCTATTTCTGCATCCGTATAGATAAATTTGTATCCTCCTCCTGTTTTTACTGGTATTGTAGCTAATGCTTTTTCTTTAATTGTTTGTTTTTCAGAGTCTTTTAAATCTCCTGTAAGAAATATATCCTGTTTGCTTACAATGTAATTATCGGTGTAATAGTCTACTATTACATGAATGTCAAGTGTGTTTCCTGATTGATCTTTTACAGTAATAATTGCTTCACCTAATGCTAATGCTTTTATGGATATGTCACAAGAAGAAATCATTTTAGTTTCTATAATTTCCGGTTTATCGCAGCTTATTTCATAATTCCCGTCTCCTCCTTGCAAGGGAAAAGAGTATGTCTGATTATTAGGATAGTTTAATTTTATATTTGCTGTTTCTCTATTTTTTAAGGAGATGGGAGCAAGTTCATCATTGCTGCACGATGAAATTACTAAAGAGCAAAGGAAAATAAGCACTGTGGCTAGCATACTGTTAAGTCTCATAGTTTGATCTTATTTTATGTTCTACATAGTTTAAATGAGAGATTAGATGATTTACTGCTTGGCAATTAGAAATTTATTTTTTCTTGAATTTGTCCAGTCTGTGGATAAAATATGAGAATGTAAAATGAAAAATCCCTCTTTCTTCTAAAGAAAAAGAGGGATTATAGTTGAGTTTCTAGTTTCTGATTTTTATTTGGCAAAACTTACGGCACGTGTTTCGCGGATGACTGTAATCTTCACTTGTCCCGGATAAGTCATTTCGTCTTGAATCTTCTTCGCAATTTCACCGGATAAACTTTCAGTTTGTTTGTCGTCAATCTTGTCGGCACCTACAATCACACGTAATTCGCGGCCAGCTTGGATGGCATAAGTTTTTGTTACCCCTGGATAAGACATAGCTAATTGTTCTAGATCATTCAAACGCTTGATATAAGCTTCTACAATTTCACGACGAGCGCCTGGACGTGCGCCTGAAATGGCATCGCATACCTGTACGATAGGAGCCAGCAGGCTAGTCATTTCTGTTTCGTCATGGTGAGCACCGATAGCGTTACAGATATCTGGTTTCTCTTTATATTTTTCGGCTATCTTCATGCCTAACAATGCGTGCGGCAATTCTGGTTCTTCATCAGGTACTTTACCTATATCATGCAGTAATCCAGCACGTTTTGCTTTTTTAGGATTCAAACCTAATTCAGAAGCCATCACAGCGCAAAGATTGGCTGTTTCACGAGCGTGTTGTAGAAGGTTCTGACCGTATGAGGAACGATATTTCATCTTACCGATAATGCGGATTAATTCAGGGTGTAGGCCATGAATACCTAAATCAATAGTGGTACGTTTACCAGTCTCAATAATTTCTTCTTCTACCTGTTTGCGTACTTTAGCTACCACTTCTTCAATGCGTGCCGGGTGGATACGTCCATCAGTAACCAGTTGGTGTAATGCTAAGCGGGCAATTTCGCGGCGTACAGGGTCAAACGCTGAAAGTACAATAGCCTCGGGAGTGTCATCTACAACAATTTCGACGCCGGTTGCTGCTTCTAAAGCTCGGATGTTACGCCCTTCACGACCGATGATGCGTCCTTTTATTTCGTCCGATTCAATATGGAATACGGTTACAGAGTTTTCGATAGCAGTTTCTGTGGCTACTCGTTGGATAGACTGGATAACGATACGTTTAGCTTCTTTATTAGCTGTCAACTTGGCGTCGTCCATAATGTCGTTAATATAGGAAGCAGCCTGTGTTTTCGCTTCTTCTTTCAAAGATTCAATCAGGCGTTCTTTGGCCTCCTCGGCAGAAAGACCGGAAAGAGCTTCCAGTTTTTCACGTTCTTGCATTTGTAATTTATCCAGTTCATCCTTTTTCTTGTCTATGATGACAATTTGAGCTTCTAGATTTTCTTTGATAGCTTCCGCTTCTGTACGTTTGCGTTGGACCTCTTCCTGTTTTTGGTTCAACATCAGTTCGCGTTGTTTTAGTTTATTTTCGGCCTGCTGAATCTTTTGGTTGCGTAAGGCGACTTCTTTTTCCAGATCAGCTTTTTTGTTCAGGAATTTTTCTTTTACTTCCAAAAGCTTGTTTTTTTTAATTACTTCAGCTTCCGTCTGTGCTTCTTTGATGATGATGTCATACTTAGATTTCAGGCCATATCTGAAAAGCATGTATGATAGGCCACCACCTACAGCGAAACACACAATTGCTATTATTACCGTTGTTATCATTGTTATTAATTTATATATAAATAAAAAACGCACAATCTATCTGTTAAGAACCCTTCTCTTGACAGTATAGCTGTGCGTGAATATCCTTATTAATTCTAAACTATTACTCTCTGTTACTGATCTGTTTTTCAAGTTCTTTGGTTAGCTCCTGTAATTTTTCCTGATAAGGCGCAGTATCATTCCTGTCTTTCATAGAAATATTTTCGAAAGCCAACTCCAGTGCAGCCATTGCCCAATGCCTTGCGGGGCTGAAATCGGGGTAATAACTACGGTATTTGTTTAGTTTATTGTCAATCTGTTTGGCAGCGTCCCTGTATAACTGTTCATCTTCACGACGAATGGTCATCGGGTATCGTTCGTTGTCAATCAGTAGATGTATCTTCATCATATCGTCCATAATACTATCGTTTTATTGTTCAACTTCTTCTATTCGTTTAATAAAGCGATGCATTTGTCGACTTCACGCACAAGCCTTGACAACCGTTGTTTTGTATCATTGATATCTTTATCATGAATACTGATTGTCCTGGCCATTTTCAAATTGGTATACATTACTTCTAATTCTTTCCGGCTATTCTCTAATCGTCTCACCTCCTCGTTTTTTTCAGTGAGAAGTTGCTTTAACTTTGCATTTTCATGTTTCAATTCATCATGCAAATACATAAAATGCCTCAGTTTTGCCTCGAAAGTATTTAATAGCTTTTTGTCTTCTTCAGTCATTTTATACCAAAATTGTACACAAATATAAAGGATTGGGAGCAAACACGAAAATATTTCGTCCTAAATTTATCGTTTATCGTTTAAAAAACTTTTTTAACGTCTTTATTAGCTGTTTTTCCCGTGCTATTCGAATATGATCTTTTTACTATTACATATATCTGTTGAGGATTGTTTACTGTTTTAATGTTTTATAGGATACTATGTGCCAGGTGGTACTGATTGCAATAATCAGGAACAGGATTCTTGCCCAAATGTAGGGTAGTATCCAGATGGCGCAATAGCTTAGGGTAATCCATATTAATGATACGGAAACGATCTTGGCATGTAAAGGTATTGCTTTATGCTCGCGGAAATTGCGGATGTAGCTTCCTAAATATTTTTGTTGGATGAGCCAATAATACAAGCGTGGTGAACTGCGGAAATACATGGCAGCTGTCAGTAATAAAAAGGGGGTGGTAGGCAGTAAAGGAAGAAATATGCCGATAATGCCTAATATGAGTGAGGTCGTTCCTACAATGGTATATAGTATTTTCATAGATGCAAATATAGACCAAAAAACAAAAAAATGCTGTGTCCTTTTTATATTATTCTTTTTTATGGTGTATCTTTGCGTCCTGTAGCACCGAGGTGACATTAGGTGTGAGTTCTTTCTTATTATAATTAAATGCTATGTATACAGTAATTAAACGAATGGAAATTTCAGCTTCCCATAGCTTGAAGCTGTCGTATAGAAGTAAATGTGAGAATTTGCACGGTCACAATTGGATTATTACCGTTTATTGTCGTTCCGAGGTTTTGAACGAGGATGGTATGGTGGTGGATTTCACGCATATCAAGGAAACGGTGATGGGGCGTTTGGATCACCGGAATTTGAATGAGGTTGTTTCTTTTAATCCTACAGCTGAAAATATTGCACGCTGGGTATGTGAGCAAATTCCCACTTGTTTCAAGGTTGAAGTTCGCGAGTCAGAAGGAAATACCGTTATCTATGAGAAGGATTAATGAAATATTTTACAGCTTACAGGGGGAGGGGTATCATACTGGAATACCTGCCGTTTTTGTACGTTTTTCCGGATGCAATTTGAGATGTCCTTTTTGCGATACTCAGCATGAAGAGGGGACATTGATGAGTGATGAGGATATTGCAATGGAAGTGGCAAAATATTCGACTCAAGTAGTAATACTGACTGGTGGTGAGCCAGGATTGTGGATTGATGAAAAATTAGTTGATGCATTGCATCATGAAGGGAAGTATGTTTGTATTGAGACAAACGGCACTTGTCTGCTGCCTGAAAATATAGATTGGGTTACTTGTTCCCCTAAAGAAGGGGCGAAAATAAATCTAGATCGTATAGATGAGGTGAAAGTGGTTTATGTGGGACAAGATGTTTCTGCTTATTTGGATTTGTCTGCCAGTCATTATTTTTTGCAGCCTTGTTCTTGTGCTAATACAGAAGAAGTGATTGCTTACATTTTGCAACATCCAGAGTGGCGGTTGAGCCTACAAACTCATAAACTTTTGCAAATTCCTTAAGAAAGTAGAAGATATAAAAAAAGATTATCCAATGGCGTGGCATTGAATAATCTTTTTTGCACGGGAGGAGAGGCTCGAACTCCCGACACCCGGTTTTGGAGACCGGTGCTCTACCAACTGAGCTACTCCCGTGTTTGCGGCTGCAAAGGTAGTGTAATATTTGGAATATACAAACCTATTTATGAAAAAATATTGTTCATTATTCGTTTAATAGGCCTAACTCATTGAACATGACCCGGTATATTGCTGATTTTTTTTCAATGGGCAACGGGTAGGCACGGCTGGACGAAGGCATTCTGTATAATCGCATTATCCGGTCTTCGAATTCAAAAGGTTCGCTGGTTCCTACAACGGGTTCTTTCACCTTTATTTGTTCACGAATAATATCCGTTGCTTTTTGTCCTGTGGTTACAATAGCCTTGCACATTGGAATCTGCTTCAGTAGCAAACTGATATCTGTCTGTTCTACAACTTCCAGAAATTTGTCTGAGGCATTGTCCTGTAAACGGCGAACAGCTGAAGCGGTATCATAAAGTGCGATACCTTTTTTATTTAAGAGATCAATAATACGTTCCTTGTCAAACACTTTTTTATCAGGATTCAGAAAGTGCTCTTTGTTTTGGAAAAATATTATTCCAAAAATACGCCACATATCATTTTGCAGATTGGGATAAAAGAATTCCATGCTCCATCGTTTCTTTTGTGGGGGAAAACTACCTAACATCAGCAGTTTGGCGTTAGCCGGTAAAAAAGGCTCTAATGGATGTTCTTCTATATTTAATAAGGATTTCATAAAATCTTTAATGATTATTCTTTTGGCTTTGGTTCTTTTTTAGCCAGTAATACGATGTTATACACATATTCCGTCATCCAGTTTTCAGAATATCCTAAGGCTTGTTTGTATTTACGAATGGCAACACAGGTCTTGTGCACGCTTTCGTCTTTCCAGTCGGTCTTGGTCATGATATCATGAATTGTTTTCTCGGTCATGTTACGTAACATTTTTTTCATTACGCTGGGCATACGGAATTTCCATTGCATCAAATTACCTATCAGCATCATCAAGTCATTGCTGAATCCTTGGAACATAAAAAGATAAGTCTTGACATCATTTACATTCTTGCAATTCTTTTTTATAGAACCGTCAATTTCTTTAAAGAAATCATCACTTAAACCATAAAGTTCTACTAACATCTTTTTGCAGCGTGATTTCTCAGCAATTCCCAACTTGTTGTTTTGGGTTGGTATTTTGAGTGTACGTTTGAAAACTGCCATATCTGGCAAAAAATTAATATTTGTGATACCTATATTGCAGGCCATTACAGACTGATAATATACACGGATCAGTGTCATGAAGTCTTCCATACCACCTACGTGGCTTGTTTCTTCTCCTTCTGTCTGTTTTTTACCAAATAATTTTGAAAATATGCTCATTGTGTTCTTAAATTATATTGTTTTCCTGTCTGCAAAGATAGCGATAAAAACTGAAACATTTTTGATTAAAATCCTTTTGTTTTACTATTTATCATTTTTATTGAATGGTTGATGCCGGGGTTTTGTTTTATTGCTTTGTGTTACCAGCATTCCAAATCATTTTCAATGTCTTTCATTCTGTCTTTGGTGAAAACTGGATTTTTGACCCCGTTGCGTTTTTGAATTCGGTAGTCTTCCAATAGACGGAATGCATATTTCCCTAGTAAAGTAATGGCTATCAAGTTACAGATAGTCATAAATCCCATTGCCATATCGGCCAGGCTCCATGCCAGGTCCAGACTGGCTAATGCCCCAAACATAACCATCCCCCCCACTGATATACGATAAATGGGGATAGCCCATTTCTGATGAGTTATGTAGCGTACATTGGCTTCACCGTAATAATAATTTCCCAAAATGCTGCTATAGGCGAAAAACAGAATTGCCACCGCTACATAAATAGTCCCAATGTTGCCTATTTCATTATTTAGTGCCATTTGAGTAAGTTTTATTCCATTGACTTCTTTAGTGGAGACCCCTCCGCTGAAAAGAATGATGAAAGCAGTGCAGGTACATATGACAAGTGTATCGGTAAAGACTCCCAATGTCTGAATTAATCCTTGTTTTACAGGATGGGTAACATCGGCACTTGCCGCTACATTGGGTGCGGAACCCATACCGGCCTCATTGCTGAATAATCCACGTTTGATTCCTTGCATTAATGCTATGCCTATACCTCCGCTCAATGCCTGTTCCCAGCCAAAGGCATTCGCTATAATCAATTCAATAACTTCTGGCAAATGCTTTGCATTCACAATTACGATGAAAAGGGATAAAAAGATGTATCCCAATGCCATGACAGGAACAATAATACTACTTACTTTGGCAATACGCTGAATACCTCCGAAGATGATAACTAATGTGAGCGAGGTAAGTATCACTCCCATTAAGCTGGGAGGAATATTGAATGCTTCCTCGAAAGCAGCGCAAATGGTATTGCTTTGTACTGAATTAAAAGCAAATCCAAAAGTAAAGATAAGCAGAAAGGCAAACAAAACTCCCATCCATGGCTGTTTTAATCCTTTTTTCATGTAATAAGCTGGCCCGCCAACGAAAGAATTATGTCCGTGTACTTTATATAATTGGGCCAATGTGGACTCAATAAAAGCGCTGCTGGCACCCAAAAGAGCAATTACCCACATCCAGAAAACAGCACCCGGACCACCCAAAGTAATAGCGGTGGCAACTCCTGCTAAATTACCTGTTCCCACGCGACTAGCTATGGAAACGGCAAAAGCTTGAAAAGAGGAAATATGGTGTTCGCGACCTTCTGTCTTGCCGGTAGAATCACCTAATAGACGTACCATTTCTCTTATCATGCGGAATTGTACGAAATTTGTTTTAAAAGTAAACCAAAACGCACATCCTAACAGCATGATGATCAAAATGTAAGTCCAAAGCACATCATTCACTCTGCTGATTAATAGGGTCAGTATATCCATTTTACTTATTCCTTGTTTAATTTAAAATAGAACTTATGTCCATGGAAAACAAGTTCCACTAGACCAAAACGGATAAAGTCTGCTAATAGTTCACAAGTTGTCTTGTGGTTTAATCTGCAAAGTTTGCAACATTGATTTAATGAAAGTTTTTCTTTTTCTTTCAAGACATCCAGTAACCGTTGCTCTCTTTCGGTAAATGTTACAAGTGCTCCTTCAGGTTTCTTGCTGTGTTGCCACATCTTTAGATGGACGGGAGTGGCCAGTATGTTTTCGTCTTTGATGCGGATATAGGCCCATGGCTTATCCATTTCATCTAGGGCATATACAGGTTTAGAAACCGTTTCGTTAATACGTATTTCCAATACAGTCTTTCCTTCTACCTTGTAAGTCTGCGTTTCCAGTTCGACTTTGGGCTTGCAATACATGGTTGCTGCTGCTTCTATCATATATATTTCTTCGTCAGAGCGGACTCCTGCTATTTTGCCATTGTCCTTTACTCCTATTAATAGCCTGCCGCCCTCGGTATTGGCGAATGCGGAAAGGCTGCGGGCTATTTTGCGTGCGTCCGAAATCTCGAATTTAAAATCCTGATGACAGTGTTCTCCCTCCGAGACAAGCTGTCGTATGTATTGTGTATCCGTTAATGCTTTCATTTCAATTGCAAAAATAGGAAAAATGAAACATATTGTGGGTATCGAATGATAAAAAAGCCGATATTAGTTTGTCTGTTATCAAGCTTTTTGCTTCATTTGCAGTGGAATAAAAATAATTAGCCTTTAAAATCTATGGGAATAAGAAAAAAATGTTTGATCATTACATTATTATGCTTTTCTAGTCTAATGTATGCAAGTGAATTCATGTTTAAACATTTGGAGGTGAAAGATGGTCTGTCAAACAATCAAGTTCTTGATATCTTTAAAGATTCCGAAGGTTTTATGTGGTTTGCCACAGCTTCTGGGTTGAATCGGTATGACGGGTGTCAGATGACTTTGTTTCGTAGTTATAATGCCGATCCGGCTTCTTTACCTGATAATTATATCAAAAGCATACAAGAAGATTATAAAGGAAACTTATGGATTCTTACCGGTGTGGGTTATGCCATTTACAACTCGGAATCAGAAACATTTAATAGGGAGGTGCATGCATGGCTATGTGAAGTCGGTATTGACGGAACTCCTGCATTAGTATATATAGACCATAATAAAAATATGTGGTTTTATATAAAAGGAAAAGGCTGTTATTTGTACATTCCGGAATCTCAATTACTATATCCGCTTTTGTTTGATACTCATCAGTTGCCAGAAGGTGATATTACGGACATTGTAGAATGTAGAGAGGGAATCTTGTTGGTATATAATACCGGGAGGCTTGTTTGTCTGGATACTCGGACAAATAAGATTAAATGGCAGCAGGATGATTTAGCTAGGGAGTTGGGAACTGACAAGCAGGGAATTTTCACTCTGTTTGTAGATCGTGATAATGATATATGGATGTATAGTCCATTTGGAATATGGGTTTATAGTCCGGAGCAGAAGAAGTGGCTGTCTTGGCTGGCAAATATTATCAAGCGTCGGTCTCATAACATGGTCCGTGCTGTATCACAGGATAAGCAGGGGCGTATATGGATAGGAACAGATCAGGATGGCATTGATATATTAGATAAGAAGACAGGGGAAGTGAGGCAGTTGCGGAACAAGGCAGGTGATGAACGTAGCTTGCAAAATAATACAGTAATGGTTCTATACGAGGATTCCAGTGAAACTATGTGGGTGGGGACTTATAAAAAAGGAATTTCCTATTTTAATGAGTGTGCTTTTAAATTTGGTGCAGAGTATATGGGAGATATTAGTTGCATTGAAGAAGACAAAGAGGGCTATGTGTGGCTGGGTATCAACGATGTCGGTATCATATATTGGAATTCCGTGACTGGCAATCGGGCTGCTTTTCCACAGAAAGGTACGGATAAACTCATTACTGATGCCATTGTTTGCATTTTGAAAGCTAGTGATGGGAAACTTTGGATTGGTACTTTGGGGGGAGGCCTGATTTGTTATGATAACGGTCGTATTATTCATTATAAAAAAAACATACCGGAACGGCAAAATTCTTTGGCTCATAATAATGTATTGGCTTTGGCTGAAGATAAGCAGGGGATTATATGGATAGGTACATTGGGTGGGGGAGTGCAGAGTTTGAATCCCAAGACGGGTTTGTTCACCACTTATAATACAACTTCGGCCGGCTTGATATCCGATTATGTTTCCTCTTTGTGTATGGGAAAAGAGGGCTCTTTGTGGATTGGCACCGTTCAGGGACTTTCGGAATTGGATATTGAAACTAAAAAAGTGGTTAATCTGGAAGGTACTAAATCTGGTAAGGAATATTTTTCTGATCAGAATATAAGTCAGGTGTATGAGGATAGCCGTGGATTGATATGGATTGGTACATGTGAGGGGCTGAATGTTTATAATCCCAAAACGGATGAACTGATTATATTAGGAGTGGAGCAAGGAGTTTCCAGCCCTATCATTTCTGGAATAGTAGAAGATGGTAATGAAAATATATGGGTGACTACAGCACGTGGAATAACTAATGTTATACCGGCAGTAGATTTAAAAACAGGGCGCTATATTTTTCATAGTTGTGTTTATGATGATAAAGATGGTTTGCAAAATAGTGGGTTCAACCTGCGTTCCATTAAAAAATTGTCTTCTGGAGAAATTTTTATGGGAGGGCTGTATGGCATTAACCGTTTCCGCCCGGATGATATAAAATACAATAAAAAATGTCCCAGCGTGATGTTTACCCGTTTGTTCTTGTTCAATGAAGAAGTAGGGGTGGGTGAGGAATATGAAGGTAGGGTGATTTTGGATAAGGCGTTGAACAAGGTAGATCAGATAAAATTGAGTTATGAGCAGAATATGTTCAGTGTACAATTTGCTTCTGATAACTATATTTTGCCGGAAAAAACAGAGTATGCTTATAGGCTGAAAGGTTTCAATGAGGATTGGATGACTACTACCTATGACAAAGTGACTTATACTAATCTAGCCCCCGGAACTTATATGCTGAAAGTGAAAGCAGTCAACAGTGACGGATATGGTGGAGATGAAGAAGCTTCATTGAAAATTGTTATCTATCCTCTTTTTTGGCGTTCCGTTTGGGCATATATTGTTTATAGCCTTTTGGTGGTTGCTGTATTGGTATTGGGATGCTATTGGGTTCTGCGTGGAGAACGGAATAAATTTAAGATACAGCAAATAAAGCAAGAAATAGAGAGGAATCAGGAGAAGGCAGATATGAATTTGAAGTTTTTCACTCATGTCAGCCATGAACTACGTACTCCGCTCACTCTTATTATCTCACCGTTGGAAACGCTGATGAAGGAATATCAATCGGATGCTGTTCTGATGGATAAATTAAATATAGTGCAACGCAATGCGGTAAGGTTGTTGAATCTTGTAAATCAGTTGTTGGATTTTAGGAAAATTGATGTGAATGGATATTATTTAAGTTTGTCTGATGATGATATCATCTCTTATATTCATACGATTTGTGATTCTTTTATCTCTTTGTCTGAACAGAAAGATGTTTCTCTCACTTTTTATTCAGCTGTTTCCTCATTGAATATGTTGTTTGATGGGGATAAAATGAGGGAAGTGATAATGAGTCTGCTTTCCAATGCTTTTAAATTTACTTGCAGTGGTGGAAGAGTTGATGTGTCTGTCAGTTTAGTGGAAGGACAGGATTCTCGGGAAATGCTGGAAATCAGAGTGGCTGATACAGGGATCGGCATTAAAAAAGAAGACAGAGAACGCATTTTCGGACATTTTTATCAAGTGGATTATCCGGATATGAGCTTCTCAGGTGGCGGAGGTAGTCTGAGTATTGTACGTGATTTTGTCACGCTTCACGATGGCACGGTGAACGTAATGGATAATACCCCTGTCGGTTGTGTTTTTATTATCCATATTCCAGTAAAACGTTCTGGGGGTAAACCGATGAAGATAGAACAGGTGCAAGTTGTAGATAAGTCGGTAGAAGATATTTCCACACTTCAAGTTCCGGAGTCTTATGTGGCGTCTAATGTCGGGGAGGAATCGAAAGAAGAACTGAACCATATAATAACAATAGAAGGACTGGAGGAGGATATTCGAAGATTAGAATCTGGTAATACGGAAGAAATTGCAGAAGAAAAAAATATAGAAACAATCTCTGCCGTTGCTCCACAAAGAGCAACGGTGATTCAATTGGTTGAGGGTGAGAGTAATGAGATGATAACTCATATTATTCCACCGGAGGGGGTACCGGAAATGGTGACCGCTGTTCCTGAAGAAAAAAGTGAACTGGAGTTGAAAACGGTTTGGAATCATGCTTATATTGATCTCAAACCTAGTGGGACTGCCATAACTTCGATGGATGAAAAACTGATAAATCATGCTGTGAAATATGTAGAGGATAATATTGCACGCAGCGATTTGTCTGTAGAAGAGCTAAGCAAGGAATTAGGGATGAGCCGCGTTCATTTATATAAAAAGTTATTGGCTATTACCGGTAAGACCCCTATCGAGTTTATTCGTATAATTCGTTTAAAGCGGGCTGCCCAATTACTCCGTGGAAGTCAACAGAATATTTCAGAAATAGCCTATCAGGTGGGTTTTAATAATCCGAAATATTTCAGTCGATATTTTAAGGAAGAATTTGGTATACTACCTTCGGCTTTCCAATATAAACAAGGTAGATAGTTTTCAATATTTTATAGTGCCATTTAAGGTTTGTATCGGAGTTTCGTCAACAGACATACGTTCTGTAACAGATTTCATCTATGAGTAAAAACAATTCCATTTTATTATTGTTTTTATTAATAATAGTCATACATTAAAATCAATATAGAATGGAACATACAGTTATACATGACGAGAAAGTAGACCGTTTCGAAGTATTTGAATCGGGACAAATCGCCTATTTGCAATATGATGAAAAGAACGGAGTTTTGGATATCCTTCATACAATAGTTCCCCCACAGTTGGAGGGGCAGGGAATAGCTCAGGCTTTGACCGAGGCCGCTGTGAGATATGCTTCGGTCGTAGGGCTTAAAATACGTCCTACTTGTTCTTTTGCAAAAATGTTTTTTACCCGGCATACCCAATATAAAGACATGTTGGTGGAGTGAGAAATAAAATCAGACACGGATTGTATAAACACCGTGTCTGATTCGTTTTTAGCTCTCTTATCTTTATATATACCTTTAATCACATTGTTTGTGTGTCATAATATCCAATACTAGTTTATCGGTTTCATTCATGCCTTGTGAACCGATTCTGGTAAGGTTGCGGATGCTACGGTCCACATCATTATCAATGATACCTTCTACAGAAGATACGCATTTATGTTCCATCGCTAATATGGCTGAAAATACAGCGGTAGAGACACCGCTGCTTAATTTCAGAGCACAACTGGGTTTGGCTCCGTCACAAATCATACCCGTCAGGTTGGCGATCATATTCTGTACAGCAAAAGTGATTTGCTCATAAGTGCCTCCCATCAAATAAGTGATACCACAGCTAGAACCTGTTGCAGCTACTACACAACCGCATAGTGCAGACAGACGCCCCAAGCTTTGTTTGATGTAAATCACTGTTAGGTGACTGAGTGTCAGTGCGCGGATCAATTCTTCTTCTGATTTATGGTTATCTTCGGCATAGACTACTACCGGTAAGGTAGCTGTAATTCCTTGGTTTCCGCTTCCCGAATTGCTCATGACAGGAATCATGGCTCCCGCCATACGTGCATCGCAAGCTGCCGAGGTATAAGAAAGGATGTGGGTAAATGTATTACTTCCCAATATTTGTTCTTCACTTTTGCTACTTTTCAGAATTTTGCCTAATTCGTGACCGTAGTTTCCTTTGAAAGAACGTTCTGCCGCCGCTTTGTTCAAACGTTTGGTTTCAAGAATAAAACGAATTTCATCCAATGGTGTGGTGGTGGCAAAATCGTACACTTTTCGCAAGTTCAACTCCGGTTTTTTTGCATCCTCATTGCAGGCGGCGGTAGTTTGTTTGTTTAGTAAAACTTGGTTGTTAAAGGCCACATATATAAAATTGGTATGCCCGCAAGCAATAATGGCCGTTGCTTTATCACCGTCAGCTTCACAGATAATTTCGATATATAACTTTTCTTCTATATTCTCTTTCAGCCCGATAGAGATAGCTTGTGAGTCAATTAGTTTTTTACCCTCTGCTACGGCTTCAGGAGTGCTGTCTTTTAAGACTTCCAATTGATATTCGGATTTCCCGATTAATGCCCCTAAGGCGATAGCGATAGGTAGTCCAATCATTCCTGTCCCCGGGATGCCTACTCCCATGGCGTTCTTAAGAATATTGGCGCTGAGTAAAGCTTTAATCCTTTCAGGTCTTTTACCTAGTGTTTCTGTTGCTTTTGCTACACAAAGGGCTACGGCTATGGGTTCTGTGCACCCGATAGCCGGAACGACCTCGCGATTTATAAGGGCAATGATTTGCTCTCTTTCTGGTTTGGCGATCATAGTAGATAATTATTAAGGGGTCTTGCAAAAATCTTTTTGAAAGTGTATCAAAACTCGAATAAAACTATCATTTCGTTTGTCTTTTCCTTTTCGTTGATTTTCAGAATATTTTTCATTAAAGAATATTCTGAATGAATAGAATGATAGGTTTATTTAGTTTTGACACCCCTTCGACTTTTGACACACTTTGGTTATTTTTTATAGTTTTGTAATCCGGTCTGGAGGAAGTCAACATATTTATCTATATCCTCATCATATGAATATGATTTATTCAACGGTTTTCCTTCATTGTCAATCAATACATAGAAAGGTTGTGCGTTGGCACCGAATTTAGAACGTTGCAAGTAACTCCATTTATCACCGATCGTGCGTAGTGTACGTTCCTTACCGTTTTCCATCACTTTGATGTGTTCGGGCAACGGGGTTTTGTTATCAACGAACAATGTTATCAGTACATAGTCCTCAGTCATCAACTTGTTTACTTTCGGATCAGTCCATACAGCGGCTTCCATTTTACGGCAATTTACACATCCGTAACCTGTAAAGTCGAGCATTACCGGTTTTCCGGTACGTTTTGCATATTCCATACCGGCATCGTAGTCATCAAACTGCGCATGTACTTCATTGGTATATAAGTTGAAGTCTTGTGTATTCATGGGAGGAGCAAATGCGCTGACAGCTTTCAAAGGAGCACCCCATAAGCCCGGTACCATATATACAGCAAATGCAAGTGAGATAAGAGCCATAAAAAAACGGGCAACACCTACTTTATCATCATCATCATCGTGAGGGAATTTGATCTTACCCAACAGATAGAAGCCTAGCAAAGCGAAAATCACAATCCATAAAGCAAGGAATGTTTCACGGTCTAGAATCCCCCATCCATAAGCCAAGTCAGCAACCGACAGGAATTTCAAAGCAAACGCAAGTTCGAGGAAGCCTAATACGACTTTAATTACATTCATCCAGCCACCTGATTTAGGCATGGATTTCAACCAGGATGGGAACATGGCAAACAGAGTGAACGGTAATGCCAGTGCAATGGCGAAACCTAACATACCGATGGCAGGGGCAATCACACTACCTGTGGTGGAAACTTCTACTAACAAAAAGCCGATGATAGGGCCTGTACATGAGAATGAAACCAAAGATAGGGTGAATGCCATCAAGAAGATACTTAACAAACCACTGGTCTGTTCCGCTTTACTGTCTACTGCGTTGCTCCATTTTGAAGGAAGAGTAAGTTCGAATGCTCCAAAGAAAGAGGCTGCGAATACAATTAGCATCAAGCAGAAGAATATGTTAAAAATAGCATTTGTGGAAAGTGCATTCAAGGCACTGGCACCGAATATCAAGGTTATGGCAAGACCTAATAATACATAGATCACTACAATAGAAGCACCATATGTCCATGCATCACGGATTCCTTTCTTTTTGTCTTTGCTACGTTTTAAAAAGAAACTTACCGTCATTGGGATGATAGGCCATACACAGGGCGTAAATAAGGCTAGTAATCCACCGATAAATCCGGCAAAGAAGATGTAAATCCATGAACGGTCTTGTTGTGATGTCGTTTCGCCAAATGCGTTCAACTCTTGGATAACCGGAGTCCAGTAATCTTGGACAGCAGTGTCATTGCCGATCAGGGCGGCAGTTGTAGCACTATCTGTTGCGGTAGTTGCAGTAGCTGTTTCCGCTACAGGAACTTCCGTTATGGCTGTTTCTGTTTTTGCGGGTTCAGTAGTCTTGCTTGTAGTAGCAGCGGCAACTCCTTTTCCGGAGAAAGAGAAAGAAACTTCAGTAGGAGGCAGACAGTTTTCATCGTTGCAGGCACCGAATTCCATATAACCTTCTATCATATAGGTAGCGCCAGTTATTTTTAGTTTCTGAATGAAAATGGCAGTGTTCTCAAAGTAACGTAATTTCATTTCAAACACCTTGTCGAAGTTTTCAATTTCTTTACCTTGTGGAGTGAGCTTCCCTACTAATTCTACTCCTTCTATCTTGTCTACGTTGAAAGTAGCGGAGATAGGACCTCCCGAAGGAAGGTCCGTGGAATAAACGTGCCATCCGGCGTCAATCTTACCAGTGAATACTATTTGTGCTTCCGTATCGGAAATCGTCTTTAACTCGGTTTTGAATTGTACCGGATCTTGAATCTGGGCAACTGCCGGAAGCAATGCCATAACGATTAAGAGGCAACTTAAAAAAAACTTCTTTTTCATTACGTATTATTTAAATTTTGATTAATGTTCATACCGCAAAGTAAGGGATAATATCTTAGATATGTCTCTCTATACCTATATAAATATCGGCAATTGCTGTTTTCAGAATAAAAAATAGAGCAAAAAGATAATCTATTGCTCTTTTTGGAGTTCCATAACTTTGTTTCTATATTGGGAGGGGGGCATTCCCACAGAGGATTGGAAAAGGTTATAAAAGGTGGAAATGGAGTTAAATCCCAACTCTGCAGAAATGGCTTTCATCGGAGTTTCGTTATTGGGGTCAGATAATAGGCGGATAGCTTCTTCAATACGGAAACGATTTACATAATGAGTGAAGGATAATTTGGATTGCTCATTGATGATACGTGATAAATAAGTACGGTTAGTTCCTAGTATTTCCGCTACTTTGTCTTTTGTTATAAAATTGTCTTTGTAAATTTTTTCTTCTCTCATAATACGCTCTAATGTACGGAAAAGTTCTAAACTTTTCTCATCGGTGAGTGAGGAGGAAGCATACTTTTCGGAAGTAGAAACCATGGAGGGGGCATTGGTTTCCAATTCTTTTATACGGCGATTCAGTTCCGTTTCTCTTTTGATTGCTTCTTGATTTTGCTTGACAATACTTAAATAAAGTTTGTTTTTACGGCGGTAGAGGTAATAAAGCAACCCTAAAACAATTACAGTGATAATAAGAATAAATGTTTGTTGCTGTATACGCTGTTCTTTCTGCATTACATCTAGTTTGCTTTGTTTTATTAAATTTTCCTGCCGCTCAGAGTCATATTTGAATCGCATTTCGCTTAAATCTCTTTCTTTGTCCTTGTTGAAAAGGCTGTCGTTTTCCAAACGGAATATTTTATAATACTTCAGTGCGTCATGATATTGGTGCAATTGCTCATAGCAGGTAGACAGATTTTCGTATAGTTCATTGCGATGGATGGCGTTGACGCGTGCATAAGAAATAGCTATTCCTTGTTTTAACAATAAAATAGCTTCTGGTTGTTTGTTTTGCTGCATTAGTATACGTGCATATCCCAAATGGGCATAGACAATAGAGGAAGTTTGTGCCGCCTGTTTATCCTTCATGGCTTTTTTGTAATATTCCAAAGCCTGAGCATATTCACCCATATCATATAATATATTGCCAAAGAGATTATAGGTATGGGCTTGGTCGTAGAAATCATTTTCCAGCATCAATGTTTCGGCTTCATGGATATATTTCATTGCTTCCTCATTCTGTTTCATTAAAAAATACATATAGGCAGAATTTACTGCACCGGAATAAATGATGTATGGATTACGCATACTGTGTCCTAATTCATAACATTCTAATGCGTATTTGATGCCGGCTGTATCTTTTTTGAGGTAATAGATATTTGCTAAATTGCCTAAAAGCAAAGCGTATTGTTGTTGGAAATTATTTTGTTGTGCCAATTGGATACCTTTATAAAGCCATCGTATGGCACGGTAATAATCGGTTTCAATATTTGCTGAATAGAGTCCGAGACTACCATAGACGGAACAAAGGGTGGAGTCATTATTCAGTTTGGTTGCTAATTCAAGAGAAAGATTCAAGTTTTTTTTGGCTATTTTTTCCCGTCCGCTCATCATTTGCGCTTGTGCTTGGTAGATATATGAATAGAGTTGGAGTAGAGGATTTTTAGTCTTGTCCGCTACGTTTTTCATAATCTCAGCGTAAGTGATGGTTTTGGAATAATCTCCTTTATTTAAATAGTATTGGCATAGAAATTTTAAGGCATCCCCGTTATCAGGTTCTTTCCTAATGATTTCCAACTGTTTCTCAAGGATGACGGGGCGCTTTTGTGCATGTACACAAAAGGATATCCCCAAAAGTAACAGTAAGAAAAGACATTTTAGTTTCATATGCTTTTTTCGATTGAGAGTGCAAATATAATAAAACCTTTAATTTTTCTTGTTCAAAAGTCTTGCATATTTAAAATAAAGTCGTACCTTTGCAACGCTTTCAACAAAAGCACTTCTGAAAGGAAGTTTGGGAGAGGTGGCAGAGTGGTCGATTGCGGCGGTCTTGAAAACCGTTGTACTGCGAGGTACCCGGGGTTCGAATCCCTGTCTCTCCGCTGGAAAGAATTGTAAAACAAAGAAAATCCCTGTAAATTAATACTTTACGGGGATTTTTTATTTTTTGATGTATAGTAAAAATAGGCATATCAAAGTATTCTTTCGGTGTACCTTATTACGGATCACCTGTAAAATATGGAGAGTGTTGCAAAGCTGTTTTCATTTCGCATCAGAAAGCATACTTTTGCATGGAACTATACATACGTATGTGCAGGGTTATATATGTGTACGTACAGTCTTATGCGTACATATGTGATATCCTCATGCCCAAAAAGTGTTTTTTAAAAGATCAAGAACTTTTCAAAAAAGAAGACGACCTTTTTAAAAAATAACAGGAACTTTTTTAAAAACGTCTTGATCTTTTTTATTGCTGCCAATACATCGTAAACCGTCATTCTGTGGAGGTACAAACTTTTCATGTGTACTTTTTGTGGGGAAAAAGCCTAAAATACCCTACTTTATATCAAGCCGAAACAATTTATAAAAAAAGAATATATAGCTGAAAACAAGGATGTTATGTAAAAATATGCTTCAAAACGTTGTGAGAGTATGAGAACATGAATAAGAGCAAGTATTTTTATCCTTACTACATAAATAGTTTATAATAAACCTGTTATATATGCAGTGAGGGTATGAGGGTATACATGGTTCGAACTTTTCTTAGAAACATGCAAAACGGCTATATTCCACGATATAGGAATATATGCCGTTTTGATAGAGGGGAAATTTTTTTATGGTATATAATTCCAATAATCCATATTTGTAACGATTTGAACTATAATTTTACGATCTCCTTCTCGTATTTCGTTGGGAGCATTCTGAGATGCATAAGATATTTTTGCGCCCACTCCTTTTGCTTTTAACATTTTATTGGGAACTCCTTTCTTTATAAGTGCATTGACTACAGCGTCTGCACGTTTTTGGGATAGTTCCATATTGTATTGTGATGATCCTTTTGCATCAGTACATCCTGTAATGAGATATTTTTTGCTTGTGTCTGTCAGCATAATTTGAGCTATTTCATCAATGATAGTAGCTGCTTTAGGAGTTATTTCTGTTTTATCAAACTCAAAATAGATATTGTTGAATAAATCACATAAAACATTGGGCTGGTTTGGAGTCTCTACAATTTGTTTCATGATTATAGGTTTTTCTATTTCTTTTTCTATGATTTTTTCCACATATTGAATTTCCGGTTTGACTTTTAGGGATTTACCACCAATGCGCCACATCAATCGAATGCTTCCTTGCCATGAATTGGCTATATGTTTGTATGGCATGATGAGATAGTCTCCTTGGAGTCCTATGCCAATGTTGTCATTAAGCCACATATTCACGCCTATTCCCAATGAAATAGGGATAAGATTTTGTTTATCCTTCCCTTCTTTAGTATAATCATTTGACAGATTCCATCCCATCTCCTCACTGTTGAATTCTTCCATCCCCTTATAATTGATCTTAAAATTCTTGTACATATAGTTGACCCCCATTCGAAGAAAAGGATCAATATAATTTGAATGGAAATATTCACCTAGGCGCCACTGTAAACCGATTCCTGTCATACCTAGCCATCTTGATTCCTTACCGTTACGGACAGGATCGGAACTGTAGTCTAATGTTCCTTGTAAATCTAGATAAAAATGAGAGTTAAGTTCACGAGCAAAATATAGATTTCCTCCGAAAATGAAATCTTTTTTGTTAGTACCTACAGTGTAACCGCCTTTATTATTAGTATGGAAATTAATAACATTAAAACGTGTCATTTGAAGTCCGGTTGCGCCTATACCTATTTCCCATGCTTTTTTATTATTATCGGTTGTTCCATTCTTTGCGCTTTTTTGTGCATTTATAGGTAAACCGAAACATAATACTGAGGTAAAGCATAGTATGAGATGGATTTTATGTATATATATTTTCTTCATATTTTTATTCTTCATAGATAACTTGTACTTCGGGCAACTCATAAGAGCTGTTATAGTTTTCAATAATAAATGTTTTTTCATCCTTTCCTTTTCGGAGATAACCTTGATAATATCTATAGAAATATGAACTATTGCCATTGTCAATGTATATGGATGAATTTAAAAACGGTGCGAATACTTTGAACGTTGGAACTTCTGCAGAAGATCTGTTATTAGAACTTGATGCTTCTTGTGAACCAGCTGTTGAGGTATATCTGAATGTGATATATGCCATTTTAAGTTTGTTGGCTTCTTCTTCAGTATAAGCTATCGGTTCTACATAGTCCATTCCATTTTCTTTAACGACACGTGTGGTCGATGATTTGTAAATTCTTGTAAAGTCTATTTTTGAAAAATCCAATTCACCTTCTGCAGATGAGAAACTGGGTGCTTCTCCATTGGATATTATTTTTAATTTTAATGTTTTTAGCGTAGGTCCCATTTGATAAGGAGCTAATAAACAAATACCATTCCATTGGAAAGTTTCTCCATAATAAGGCTCTCTAGCTTTTACAGTGTAATAAACGTCACTTCCATCCCAATATTCAGATTGATTGTTTTTGAATTTTCCGGGATTTTCTTGAATGAACCGATAGGTATAAATATAGTAATAATATCCTCCATTATTTGAACTAGAATTTTGGCTTGAATATAATTTTTTGTCTGACAAAATACTGTTGGGATTATTTTTATCAGAGACTCTATATGCGTCTAAATTCCTTGAACCACTATTAGGTAAATAAGAAGGGATATTTTGCCATTGGTCTTCCGGATTAACTTTTCGTTGTATATAGAAATATAGATACTGATAATCGTATAATGAATTTGAATTATCGCGAAGGATCATTCTCATGCGTACTCTATTGGGAACATATGTGTTTTTAGCGGATTCTTGCGGTGTCTTTCCGGCTAGGGTTACTTCTTTTACCGTTCCCCAGCGTAAGTTTATGTCTTGTATTTCGGGTAAATCTTCTTTAGGTACAATAAACTCTCCGTTTTCATTGGTTATGTAAGTTTTTTCTGCATTGATACCCGGCATACCTTTTACTTGAGCTTTGGGTGCGATTTGTCCAGTTTCATCATATACTTTATAGAGTACACCTCCATCAGTTGTGCGTACATATTCACCATATTCTGATTGAGAATATTGTGCAATAACATTAGGTATACCCTTAATGATGGTAACTTCTGTTCCCGGTTTTCCTGGTTCTCCGGGTTTGCCGTCTTTGCCATCTTCTCCGTCTTTGCCATCTTTTCCGCGTAGATAGTCATAAAAATCATTTAACGTATTTTTTTCACAGTTCCATACTCCACCATTTTTGTGATCGATAAGTGCGTCTGTTGTACCACAACGTTTAGCTAAGTCATTTTTCCACAGTTCATGTGCTGACAAACCATTGCTTCCGTTTATTCCGTCTTTACCGGCTAAATAATTGAAAAAATCATATTCTGAAACTTTGTCAGAAGGCCATTTTTGTCCTGGATTTTTAGGATCATTAATATTGCCTGTTCCTACAGTTTCTTTCCATAGTTCATAAGTGGATTTTCCATTGTTACCATTTGTTCCACTGAGGTAAGTATAGAAATCTGCCATTGTAATTTTATCTTTGGCCCATGCTGAATTATTTTTGTCTTTGATTTTGTCATTTTTGACATCATTCACCCATAATTCGTATGCAGATGCTCCGTTAACTCCTTTTTCTCCTTGAGCTTTTATTCCTGTATCAGTAGTACCTATCCACCAATTTCCGTTATTACCTATATGGGGAGATATGCCATCATCTCCTTTCTCTCCTTGAGCTTTTATTTTTGTATCGGTAGTACCTATCCACCAGTTCCCATTTTTTATAACCGGGGTAAGTCCGTCCGTTCCTTTATCACCTTGTTCTCCTTTGGGGCCTTGCACTGCAATCCCTGTATTGGATGTGCCTATCCACCAGTATCCGTCTTTAATGAAAGGGGTTAAGCCGTCGCTTCCTTTTTCTCCTTGAGCTTTTATTTTTGTATCGGATGTATTGATCCACCAGTTTCCATTAGGACCAATATAAGGGGATGCTCCGTCTTTACCATTTTCTCCTTTTTGACCTTGAGCGGGAAAATTTGTATCATGATTGCCAATGTACCAATTACCATTTTCACCAACATGTGGAGTAATACCATTTTCACCATCTTTCCCTTTTAAATATAAAAAGAAATGTTCCATTGTTGTTTGGTTTTTGGGCCAATTTATATTGCCGTCAGCAACAGATTGTTTCCATAATTCATAAGCGGAAAGTCCGTCTTTTCCATTAATTCCATTCTTTCCATCTTTGCCGATAGCTTTGATTTCTGTGTCTTTATTGCCGATATACCAATTTCCATTTTCACCAATATGAGGTGATTGTCCGTCTCTTCCGCTAAGAAAATCCCAAAAATCGGCTTCTGTATTTTTTGAAGAGGGCCAAATGAGCGAAGGGTCATGAGGGTTGGTGACATTACCTTGGGTGATCAGGATTTTCCATTGATCGTATGCAGACATTCCATCTTTTCCTTTGTCTCCTTTTTCTCCTTTTATATAAACTAAAAAGTCTGCTAAATCAACTTGGGTGGAAGGCCAGTTTATATGACCGGTTTCAACTTCTTCTTTCCATATCTCATAAGCGGATTTGCCATTGGTTCCCTGAGGACCTTGGGGTAATTCAAAATCAATACTGCTGCACGAGAAAAAAAATGTGCAAAGTAGCACTGATAATACATAAATTTTGCATTTCTTTTTTGTATACATGACTATAAATAATTAAAAATGAATTACTTTTTGTTGTTACATATTTGATAAACTCAGTTCTGCTTTATTGAATACTGTATCGTCGGGGGTGTTCATGCAATTTTATATTTTAGGTTATTCTACTGTGTGCGATTTACATTATAATAATATTCACATTTTATTTAGGTGCAAAGTTCTATATTTGGTGCTAAAAAGAAGTTGCGTATTTAAAAGATTTGTTTGCATATAATCAATCTTTTCTTTTATATCTGCATAAAAAGGTTTCCTATTTTTCTTAATGTTCGTTTTTGGATAGTTTTAAATGGTAGATACTTCATATGATTTTACATAAGGAGTATATGTGATAAGTTTTTTCATATATTGATGGTGGATTATGATTAAGTTTTGTGATATTTGTTTTTATATGACGTATAGAAACTCTTAAAATAGATCCATATACCGAGATCAGGAAACAAACTTATTCTTAGCTTCAGTATGTATGATGGAGATAAGTATATTCATAATCTTTAGGATGCGGGATGTTTGTTTAATCGTTTGCGGAAACAGAATATGTTTCGAGAGGAGGTGTACCTTTTGATTCTTCTCCTTTTTTACGTATTTCGTTAGGAGTGGCTCCAATATTCCTTTTACAGTAGGTCGTAAAATGGGAAAATGTCTTGAAATGATAGTCCAACATTATTTGTTTGATGGGTAGGGTACTTTCTTTTAACTTGAATTCAATTTCATAAGATGTTTGCTTTTGTAACCATTGATATGGTGTATCTCCATGAAAGTTTTTTTTGAATAACTGTGTGAAAATAAGGTCGTTATATCCGCATAGAATAGCTAATTCTTTGGCAGTTCTGCAAGCTTTGTAATGTGTCATGACGGATACGAAAAACTGAAGATCATTCGAAAGGGCATAACGGAAAATGGAGGCAATTTCGTTTTTGCTATAGCAAATTTTAAATAATGAGAACAGCTCATATTCTTTGGCTCGATGTAAGTCGGGAATTTCTGTTCCATTTTTCATGTAATCGACCAGCAAATCCAAGTAGGAACGTATTAACGGATAAATGGGAAGAACTTCTACCGGTTTTACTTCTTCGATGGATATGTCTTGTAGATATTCTATTATTCTGCTATGTAGATAAGGGGCCACAATATTACATGCATGGATGACGAGTTGTACATCATCCATTGTTTTGATTTTACATTTATGTAAGCTGCTGATAAAGAAAAATTCATTTTGCACTGCTATCAGAGGCATTGATTCCATTTGATCTCTGAAGAGACATAAAGATCCTTTTAGTACAAAACAAACTTGGAATTCATGGTTTTCATTCAGATTTTGGATAATTTCTCCCTTGCCTATATGAAGATATCTGAATTGGCTGAATCTGGATAGTGCAAGAGGATCACGGTATAAATTCTTTAGTAAAAATAGCATTTCCATATATTATAAACATTTTAAGATAAAAAAAGTTTTGATATATCTATCCCAGGCAAATATAACTTGATATTTAAAATGTTTTAAAGCTATAGAAGGAATATGCAACTAAATCATTGCTAATATGAAATTGAATCTTCTGTTTAAGAAAGAGTTTATCAACATATGAAATTATAAGGTATTTAAGGCCGGATGCTTTGGATAGTAGCTTATAAAGTGGAAGATGTTTACTGATTTTTTATGAGTGAATGTAAATAAGTGATTTGGAATGGAGAAAAATTTAAGGATCTTTTCCTTATTGTTTACAAGATAACAATAAGGAAAAGATCCTTAAATTTAAATTATTGCTGGTATTGGCCATTCACTATAACATTTTTCATACGAATATTGTGAAAAGCATCTTTATTCCATTGGGAAAATTTAGTTTCGATCTTTACATCTTTAAATGAAAAATTGGATAACTCATACTCAGCTTCATTTTTATTCACATTTAGAAATTTGTCACATTTCAGTTCTATGTTGTGCATCGTGATATGGCTTCCGTAGGATTTAGGAATCGTTGTTCTTCCTTTCAAGTCATAAAATTGTTTCCATGACGAAACTCCTAGTAAAGCCTTGCAGAAGCCTTTTACATTTTCTACTGTGATGTATTCATAGTGTTGCGGAGTATCAGGCCGCATTTTCAATAGAAGTAGTTCATTACCGCCTTCTGCTCTGCAATTGCGCATTAATACATTATAGACATGGATGGACTCGCTGCCACAAGTCATGCAACTGCCAGTAGTATGATCAAAGAAACAATCTTCTATTAGAATGTTTTTATTGGGACCGTTATAAGTATCCTGATCGGCATAAGGTCCTTTTCCACCTTTAAAGCAGATGGCGTCATCATTTACAGTAAACCGGCATCCTTTAATATGAAAATTGGTACATACATCCATATCTATACCGTCCGCACTAGCTGATTTTATAGGTTTGATAGGAGAGAAAATTCGTAGATTGAGTAATTTCACTTTATCGCAGCGATAATAATGGCTGGTCCAAAAAGGAGAGTTCTGTAAAGTCACATCAGCAACCTGCACATTACGGCAATGAGCTATGTAAAGTAGGCGTGGTCGCATTTCGTCCTTGTTTGTACATTGAGGATTCCATTCGCGACGTAGGCGGAAAGCTTTCCAGTAGGGAGTGCCGTTTCCGTCAATTGTACCTTTGCCGCTAATTGTAAAGGTATCTAACCCGTCGGCATTGATTAATGCACCGAAGTATTTGCAGTATTCACCTTCAATGCGAGTCATGAGGAGAGGGAAATCCATAATGTTCTCACTACCTAGTAAGGTGGCGCCTTTTGACAAATAAAGATGAGTCCCTTGTTTGAAAAAGAGGGAACCGCTTTTATAAATTCCTTCAGGGATGTAAATGACCCCACCGCCATTGGCTGCCGCTTCGTCTATGATCTTTTGTATTTTCTGTGTTTGAACGATATGGGGATTGCTTTCAATTCCATAATCGGAAAGGTCGTATTTTTTTCCTAAGGAGTCAGGATGGACCACTTTAGTTTGGAGAAACCATTCGGAGATAGGAGTACCATCAGGAAACACATTTTGTTTTCTTTGTTCTTTTTTTGCCATTGAGGGTACTATTATGCTCAAGCATAACAGGAGTGATAGTAATTGTTTCATAAATAAGTTTTTCATTTGGTTCATATTATGTGGATGACAAAGAAAAACAATAACAGTCAATTGTATCTGTATTTATTGTTTTATTCAATGGAAAATTGTACGGCTTGATTCTTTTCATTAAGGCGGATGGTTGTGATATAGAGAGATTCCTTAGTCTGGAAAGAACAATTTAGGAGCTTTTTTTATCTGCACAGTCGTTTCTCCAAACTTATAAAAGCTTGAATAAATCGCGCTTTTTGCCCTGTTTATACTATTTTCCATCTATGTAGATTCTTTTCCATATTTTCAGAGGTTTGTGGCTGTTCCGGCTATTTTTTATTCATGGCATTATATCTAGTTTTGCCATGTTCCTTGATGAAGAAATGAAGGGATTAGATTTTATGTATAACTTTAATTAATTACAAATGAAAGACTCGGAGAACAAACTATCGGGAAGTATGCATTCTTTTAAAAGGATGCTTTCCTTTGGTATTCTTATGGTAATTGCGATGACCCTGTTTGCTCAGGTTAAGAATGTATCGGGCGTGGTGCTTGATAAAAAAGGGGAGAGCATAATTGGTGCCAGTGTATTGGTGAAAGGTACTACTAATGGTACGATTACCGATTTTGACGGTAATTTTGTTTTGAGGAATGTGGCCGACAATGCCATTTTGCAGATTAGTTTTGTCGGATATCAAACTTCAGATGTATCAGTTAAGGGACAGAACAATATTAAGGTGGTATTGTCAGAAGATACTGAGACATTGGATGAGGTGGTAGTCATAGGATATGGCTCGGTTAAGAAAAGCACTTTGACGGGTGCGGTTGCCAAAATGGATTCTAAGGCAATAGAGGATCGTCCTTTGGCTCGTGCAGAGAATGCTTTGCAAGGTCAATTGGCTGGAGTGACAGTACGTAATACAACAGGTGAGCCGGGAGCCGATATGCAGATCCGTGTCCGCGGTGCGGCTTCTGTCAATGCAAATTCCGATCCACTTTATGTGGTTGATGGGGTGCCTATGAATACGTTGAGCGGATTGAATCCTTCGGATATCGCTTCCATAGAAGTTTTGAAAGATGCTGCTTCTGCTGCGATTTATGGTTCACGTGGTTCCAATGGAGTTGTTTTGGTTAGTACTAAACAAGGTAAGAGTGGAAAAGCGAAGGTGGCGTTCAATGCTAGTTTCGGTGTACAGACATTAGAGAAAAAAATGGATGTGCTTAATGCGACGGAATGGATGGAATTTAAATTGAGATGGAATGATGCAAACTATTTGCAGGAAGCGAAGAAATTGGGTTTGACTAGTGCCAATATAAAGGATGATAATGCCACACGTTTGTCTAATCTCGGAATTCAGGCAGGTACGGCAAACTCTTATCTGGTTGTTTTTGATGAACGTTGGTTTAACTATTTGGGAGATGACATGAGGAATGCGCATACTTATACTCCCAATCCGGAACAACTTAGCCTGTTGGATTGGCAGGATGAGTTTTTTCGTAACTCTATCGTACAGGATTATAGTTTGAATGTTTCGGGAGGGACGGAAAACACATCTTATTTATTCTCAGGTGGATATATGAATCAGGCTGGTATCGTTACCGGTACGGGATATGAAAGATTCTCTTTTCGTGCCAATATTGAATCAAAGATAAACAAATATCTTACAATAGGTATGAATATGGCTCCTACGTATATTGTGCAGGATGGTTCCGGACAGGCAAATGGTAAGGATTCCCAGGTACATCAGGCTTTGTATGCTACACCGGTATCGGAACCGGGGGTAGGATATATGACAAATGTTGATCCGAATCCCTATTATCTTTGGGCGGGAAGCACATCGAGTCCGGTTTATAATATGGAGAAGAATATCAAACAGAATAGAATGATGCGTTTGGTTGGGAATGCTTTCGTACGTATCACTCCGTTTAAAGATTTCAGGGTAGAACTTTCTGCTTCGGCTAATTATTATGATTTGGATGGAAATGATTATAAGTACACTAGTACAACCGGTAGTTGGGCGCAGGGAGAAGGACAAAACTCTTCGGGGGGGCATAATACGGAAAGAAAATGGAGTACTCTTTTGCAGGCTCTTGCAAATTATGACCATGTTTTTGGCAATCATGGAATTAGTGTAATGGCGGGTTTTTCTTCCGAACAGAGTAATCTTGGTTTCAGTACGGCCCAATCTTTTAACAAACCATTTCCCAATGATGCCATAACAGGTTCCTTTGATGGTTCGAAAGTTACAGCAGGAACTAATACGGTAACAGAGAAAACAGCCAATAAATTGTTGTCTGTGTTTGGACGTTTGCAATATAATTATGCAGAACGTTATATGTTGTCCGGTAGTTTGCGTTATGATGGCGGTTCCGTATTCGGAGCTAACAATAAGTGGGGCATCTTTCCGGCTGTTTCCGGAGGTTGGTTAGTGTCAAATGAGAAATTCTTTAAAAATTGGAGAATGTCTTGGTGGAATACATTGAAGCTGAGGGCTAGCTATGGTGTGACCGGTAATAATTCTATCAGTAACACGGCTGCTTATCCTACTTTGTCTGCAGGAAATTATGCAGGTGCTCCCGGTTATAAGGCAAATTCTTTAGGTAATGCTGATTTAGGTTGGGAAAAAACACATAGTACTGATGTTGCGCTTGATTTAGGATTCTTCAATAATAGAATTCAATTGTCGCTGGATTGGTATACCAAGAATACGACTGATTTGTTATATCAGGTACCTGTGGAAGGAGCTTCCGGTTTTACTACCGTTTGGGATAATTTAGGAGATATCCATAATGAAGGCTTTGAGATCGAATTGAATACGCATAATCTCACAGGAAAATTTTCATGGAGTACGTCATTCAATATGTCATATAATAAAAATGAGGTGAAAGCTCTAGGGAAAGATAATACTCCGGTATATTCGGGATTTGATAAGAACAATCCGTCTAATATTCTGACTGTGGGAAAGCCTGTTAATACATTCTATATGTATGATGCAATAGGTGTATGGAAAAATCAAGCTGAAATTGATGCTTATAGTGCTGCCCATGGAGGAAAGCCGGTTACTTTTGAAGGAAAACAAATTGTACCGGGTGATATCCGATACAAAGATGTAAATAATGATGGTGTGTTCGATAAAGATAATGACAGGGACTATTTAGGTAGTCCTACTCCTAAATTAGTATTTGGAATGACGAATACTTTTACTTACAGAAATTTTGATTTGTCTATCTTGATGACAGCTCAGACAGGAGGAAAGATTTTTGGTGTATTGGGACGTGCCATTGACCGTCCGGGTATGGGGGCTAAAGGGAATGCTTTAGGACATTGGAGAGAGGCATGGTGGTCGGAAGATGAGCCGGGCAATGGAAAAGTACCTTATATTTTAAGTTCTACTACAGGTGCTACGTTAGACTCCCGATGGTTATATTCTTCCAATTATCTGCGTATCAAGAATTTGACTTTGGGGTATAAATTACCTATTAATCCTAAATTTATTTCCTATGCACGTGTATATGTATCCATTGAAAATCTGGCTAAATGGGATAGTTATTATGGAGGGTACTCTCCGGAGGCGGCCAATACGGCAGCCAGTTCCTCACCCGGAGGTAGCAGTGCTTTGGGATTGGACTATGGTGGTTATCCTTCACCGAGAATTTACACTTTGGGTATCAACGTTAATTTCTAATAAAAATATAGAGCTATGTTCAAATTAAAAAATATATTGCAATTGAGTGCATTGATGTTCTTTGTTATGTCGTGCGATGATTATTTGGAAACTCCTCCTGCTGATTTAATGACCTCTGATGGTTTCTATCAGACTCCCAGTCAGTCTGAACAAGGGGTGGTAGGTATTTATTCCGATTTGCGTGAACTTGCCAATTCAGAGTATTTATTGATGTCTGAATGTCGTTCGGATAATGCATGGACAGAACCAAGACCTAATGGGTTGAGAGATTTTTCAGAGATAAGCACATTCAGAGCTACCAGTGATTTGGCAACTTTTAATAGTGTATGGAATACATGGTATAAAGTAATTTATGATGCGAATACTGCTATTGCCAAAATAGCAGGATGTAACTTTGAATCGAATGATAAGATTAAAAAGCAGTTTATGGGCGAAGTCTATTTTCTGAGAGGATGGGCTTATTTTGAGTTATCACGCCTTTTTGGTAATGTTCCGATTATTGATGCTCCTTTATCGCCTAGTGAAGTGAAGAAAGTACCTCAATCGTCTGCACGGGAAGTTTTGGATAATATAGTGGTTCCTGATTTGATTAATGCGCAGACGATGCTTCCTCTAAAAGAAAATATGGTGAGTGCGAATGGAACTTCGATTGTATTGCAGGGGCGTGCGGACAAGATGGCGGCAGAAGCTATGCTGGCACGTGTGTATATGACTTTGGCGGGTTTCCCATATTATGATTCCGATGCCAAGATATTAGCTAAAAAGCAATTGGAAATTGTGTTGAATTACTCAAAATCCAATCAGAATAAATATTGGGCTCCGACACTTGATGAATGGAGAAAGCAGTGGATGCCGAGCACGGATTATTATAATAAATACTCTATTTTTGCTATTCAGTATCGTACGGGAGGAACAGGCAACAGCGCTTTGTTTAATTTCAGTATGGCTCTACCTCCTTCCTATACGAATAGAAGAATCTTTGGAAATGAAATTTATGTGGAAAAGAGTTTGATGTATGAATTTGATAAAATTTATTCTGATGGGAAAAAAGATGGAAGAGGGAATGGTTTTTCTGTTCTGACAGGATATGAGGCAGAGCCTAATTATCCGGCTTATACGAATACAAAAGAGAAATTGATTTTGGAAGATGGTTCGCAAGTGGATGTTTATACAAAATCAATGTTTTATAAGTTTATGCCTAGTAAACGGAAGATAGCGGAACTTGGGATGTCACTGACTCCGGAAGTCACAATGAAAGACGATAATGACTGGCCTGTAAATCTTCCTATTTTACGCTTGGAAGATATGATGTTGATGTATGCTGAGTTATTGGTTGAAGAAGGTAAAATAATGGAAGCTGTAGCTTATGTGAATGATATCCGTAAAAGAGCCGGTTGTGATGAGGTGAATACGGTAAGTGCTGCAGATGCTTTGAAATTGATAAAACGGGAGCGTAGAATAGAATTAATGGGAGAAGGAGTGCGTTGGTTTGATTTGGTGCGTTGGGGGGAATGGCAAACGGAAATTCAAAGTTTATTTGATAGTTATCATAATCCGGATGGTACCGATAAGAATAATGTAAAGACAGGACGTTATTTATATCCTATTCCATTGAATCAATTAAATGTGACTCCGGGATTATATAAACAAAATGAGGGATATTAAGTATATAAGTTAAACAAAGTTAGTTTTGAAGGTGAAAAGGTAAAGAGGTGTGTCAAAAGCTATTTTTGATAATTGCTTTGTTATGTGGCACACCCTCTTTTTATCGGAAAATAGAGAAGTAGATTATTTATGAAAAATAAAAAGTTGCTTATTGCCATTTTGTGCATATTTGTATTTGATTTGCCGGGGGCTGCTAATCGCATTCGGCAGAATTTTGACTTTGACTGGCAGTTTAGATTAGGAGAAAATGGAGATTTTAGAGAGGTACAATTACCGCATGACTGGAGTGTGGAGTTGGATTTTGATGAAAAAGCAGGAGGAGCGAGTGGTTATTTGCCGGGTGGCATAGGTTGGTATCGCAAATCTTTTATGATTCCGGCGAGTTACAAAAATCAAAAAGTTAGTCTTGTTTTTGATGGTATTTATCATAAAGCTACTATTTTTTTGAATGGAAAGGAGATTGCTTATCATCGTTATGGATATACTTCGTTTGAAACAGATCTGACCCCTTTCCTGAAATATGGAGAGAGTAATGACTTGAAAATCAAGGTAGATCATTCAGAAATTTCTCGCTGGTATACTGGTTCCGGCATTTATCGGCATGTCTGGTTGCAAGTGACTAACCCTATTCATGTAAAAATGTGGGGAACTTATGTTACGACACCGGAGATAACTGAATCCCAGGCAACGGTCAAGATTGTCACTACTATCGAAAACTCCATGGAGTTACCGACAACAGTGATTGTCCAGCAACGCCTGTTGGATGGTGATGGAAAAATTGTAAAAGCAGAAGGTAAAGAGGTGATGGCCCGGACTACGTTGAAACTTGATAAAGAAAAAACAGCTGAAGTAGTTCAGAATTTGTTAGTCAGCCATCCTAAATTATGGGATTTGGATTTTCCCTATCGTTATACGGTGGAAACCATTATAAAAAAAGGAGGAAAGACAATTGATAAATATCTGACTCCTTTTGGAATACGTTCAGTGAAATTTGATAAAGACAAGGGTTTTTTTCTCAATAACAAACATCTTAAGCTGAAAGGCATGTGCCTTCATCAGGATGCAGGATGTTTGGGAACGGCTGTACCGGATAGGGCTTATGAACGCCGTTTGCTTATTTTAAAGGAATTTGGCACGAATGCTATCCGTTGCTCGCATAATCCTCCTTCTCCGGAATTTCTTAACTATTGTGATTCTATTGGCTTTTTGGTTATAGATGAGGCTTTTGATAAATGGAAATCGGGATATTATGAAGAATTTTTTGATTCTAGCTGGCAGCAGGATATCAGCGATATGGTAATTCGTGACCGTAATCATCCTTCTGTTATCTTGTGGAGTATAGGTAATGAGTTGGCTGAGGCAAAATTAAAAGATGATACAGGGATTGAACGTGCTGGTATGTTGCAGGATTTTGTACATCAACTGGATCCGAGCCGTCTTGTTATGCTCGCTTTGCAGCCGGGATTTGAAGATAAATTTGCTTCGGTGACAGATGTACTAGGGTATAATTATATGGAACCTCGGTTGATTTATGATAAAAAGAAATACCCGGAACGTATTTGCCTGATCAGTGAGAGCTATCCTTATTATAGTAGCATACGTGAATTTGATTCACGTGATTATGATGAGAAAAATCCATGGAATTATGTAATGGAACATGAATATATTTGTGGCTCTTTCATGTGGACCGGTGTGGATTATATTGGGGAGAGTTCAGGTTGGCCTAGTAAGGGATGGCCTTCTGCTCCGTTTGACATGTGTATGTCTGAAAAACCTAGAGGAGGATATTTTCGGGCTTTGTGGAATGAGAAGCCTTTTTTGGGACTTTATGTCATAGATTATAATTTGGATGAAGATCCGGGTAAAGACCATTGGCAAGCACCGGGAATGGTACACGATTGGACTTTTCCTTATCAGGATGCGCGTGTCATGCAGATTCAAACGCCGTCTAATTGTGACGAAGTGATGTTGATAGATCCTAGAGGAAAGGTATATGGACCTAGAAAGCCACGGGATTATATAAATAATACGATTAAATGGAATCAACCTTATCGTCCGGGTAAGGTGGTGGTGATAGGGTATAAAGATGGGATAGAAGTGTGCCGTGACAGTATACAGACTTCCGGAAATAAAGCTGTCCGTTTTACTCTGAAAGCGGATCGGGAACAGTTAAAGGCTGACGGGCAGGATTTATCTCATATCTCTTTGAATTTATATGATGAACAAGGCATCCCCATACGGATAGATGACAGACAAGTGAAAGTGACCGTGGAGGGTAACGGACGTTTGATGGGGATAGATAGTGGCGAGATGCGTCGTAGTGAACGTTTTAGCAGTCATACTTTACCCACTTATTTGGGTCGTGCCCAAATAGTAGTACAGGCAGGGCGTATGCGGGGACAGCTCAAAGTAAAAGTGGAGGTCGAAGGAATGGCATCGCAGGAACTTGTTCTGCTTGTTGGTTAGTAAAGGCTTCCTAATTAAAAAAGGTATTTTAAAAATCACTTTTAAAATACCTTTTTTAATTTTGCGGTATTATTCTGATGTTAAACCGAATGATATGAAAAATCGTATATTTTTTTTGTTGCTCTTCTTTGTTTGTCTGGAATGGAATGCATATGCAGTTATTGATATACAATCTATTCATATTACATCCAGTGACGGATTGGCCAATAATACAATTAGAGATATTTTTCAAGATAAGAAAGGCTTTATCTGGATTAGTACCACTAATGGACTGAGCCGGTATGATGGTCACTCTTTTATAACATTGTTACCGGAAAAGGATAGTCCGATTTCATTAGCGGATTATCATGTCAAGAAGATTGATGAAGATAAAAATGGTTTTTTATGGGTGCTTTCTACTTCAAATGTATTCAGTTGCTATGATTTAAGACATAATTGTTTTGTGGATTTTACAGGATGTGGGGAACACGACCAAGCTTATGCTTATCGTGTAGAAACTGCTAATGGTGATAATTGGTTATGGGATGGACAAAAAGGTTGCAGAAAGATTTCATTTGAAAATGAACATTTTTCCTCTGTGACATTTCAATGTGAAAATGGCAAACTACCTTCTAATAAAGTGAATAGTTTGATTGAAGATTCTAGAGGGAATGTTTGGATTTGTACTCAGGAAGGATTGGTGAAAGTAACAAGAAACAAAATCGAAGTAATTTCTGATATGCATAATTTCAGAGCAGCATTTTCTTATGAGAACGCATGCTTTTTTCTTGCTGATAATGGTGATATTTATGTTTATGATGAGGATGAAAAACTACATTTTGTTCAAAGAATCGGAAAGGATGACGTTGACTTTCATTTTACTACTCATTTTGGCACGAAAGATGATTGGTGGCTTTTTACAACAAAAGGAAGTTACAGGTTTCATTTATCTACCCGGCAGGTAAGATTAGACAACCCGATTAATATCCCCAACGCTCGTTTTGTCAGAGATAATCAGGGGGATTTCTATGTTTTTAATCAGACCGGTGTGTTGCATTATTTTCAGAAGGAAACCGGAATATGTAAAATACTGTCATTGATAGATGCCGCTCAGATGATGCCTGCTGCCGAGGAACGCTATGAAGTAATACAGGATAACAGAGGATTGATATGGATATCTACTTTTGGCTATGGTTTATTTGTGTATAATCCCCAAGAAGATATAATCAGCCATTACACTTATCAGGAGACTGGTAAAAATCTAGTTCATTCCAATTTTCTGCATAGCTTATTACTCGATCACTCGGGAAATGTATGGGTAGGATCGGAGTTTGCCGGTGTTACACTTTTGTCCGTATTAAGTGAAGGATCTTATCGTATTTATCCGGAACATGAGAGTATAAATGATTATGTGAATGCTATACGTACAGTGGTAAAGATGCCCGATGGTGGTTTCTGGTTTGGTACGCGTCAAGGGAATGTTTACGCTTATGATAAAAATTTGGAGGCTGCATCTTGTTATAAGATGCCATACAATTATATTTATGCGGCTTCTTGTGATGGAGATGGTAAATTATGGTTGGGAACCCGTACGATGGGTTTATGTATTGACGGACGTTGGTATCATAAAATGGCAGGTGATACCTTGTCATTGGCACATGAGAATATATTCGATATTTATCGTGATGATAAAAATAGGATGTGGATAGGAACTTTTGGGGGAGGACTGAATTTGGCGGTTTCACGAAAAGACAGGTATGTTTTTCGTAAGTTCCTGACTGGATCCGGTCGTTTGCAGGAAGTCAGGATGATCACTCAGGATAATAAAAAAAGGTTATGGGTAGGAACTAATAAGGGATTATGTGTTTTTTATGGAGATTCCATTATTGCTGATGCTCATAATTATAAACTTTATAATTATGAAAATGGAGATTTGCCCGGATATGAAATTAAATGTATTTTTCGTGATAGTCAGAATCGTATGTGGATAGGAATGTTGGGAGGCGGATTTTCTGTTTGTAACCCTAGTGAGGATTATAGGAACTTGAAATTTGTCCATTATTCCACAACTGATGGTTTGGTCAATAACATGGTAGAGTCTATTATCGAAGATAAGACTGGAAAAATATGGATTGCCACTCAGTATGGTTTATCTCGTTTTTCACCTGATACGGAAACTTTTGAAAATTTCTTCTTTTCAGCTTCTATGCAAGGAAATGTATATAACGAACATGGCGCTGCCATAACTGAAGATGGACTTTTGCTATTTGGAACAAATCATGGAGTCATAGTCATTGATCCTTTGAAAGTAACTTCATCTCCTATGACCCGGAATGTTATTCTAACTAATTTGAAAGTGAACGGAATCACAGTACAGGTTGGTGAGAAGGATTCTCCTTTGACACAGGCGTTAAGTTATACACAGAATATAAAATTAGATTATGACCAGAATTCATTCATTATAGAATTTTCAACATTGGATTATTCTTTGGCATTTCCTTCAAGGTTTATTTATAAATTGAGTCATTTTGATAATGAATGGAGTACCCCTTCTTCTTTGAATTTTGCTTCTTATAAAAATCTTTCTCCCGGCACTTATCATCTGCATGTAAAAGCATGTAATTCTGCTGGGATATGGAGTGATGAAGAAACTGTGCTCAATATTGTTATCACGCCTCCGTTTTGGGAAACCACTTGGGCTTATCTTTTTTATTTTCTTGTCGTTGTTATTGTGTTGTATGTTGCTTTTTGTTTGATACGGAATTTCAATAATTTACGGAATCGCATTCAGGTAGAAACACAGTTGACAGAGTACAAACTCATGTTTTTTACTAATATTTCACATGAATTCCGTACTCCGTTGACAATGATTCAGGGAGCTTTGGAAAAAATAGAGAGCTTGAATAAGATTCCCAAAGAGATGGTTTATCCCATACAGTTGATGAATAAAAGTACGAATAGGATGCTTCGTCTGATTAATCAATTGTTGGAATTTCGTAAAATGCAGAACAATAAACTTTCCTTGATGCTGGAAGAAACAGATGTGATGGTGTTCTTTTATGATATTTATCGAAGTTTCAAGGAAACGGCAGATGACAAACAGATTGATTTTCATTTTGCTCCTTCTACGTCATCTTATAAGATGTTTGTTGATCAAAGTAAATTGGATAAAATAGTCTATAATCTTCTTTCGAATGCTTTAAAATATACTCCTAAAGGAGGAAAGGTTGTTTTTGCAATTATCGTTAATGAGGAAGTGGGGAAATTATTTATATCGGTTAGTGACAACGGCGTAGGGATTCCTAAGGAGAAGCAAGGAGAGCTGTTTTCCCGTTTCATGCAAAGTGGTTTTTCACATAACAGTGTGGGAATCGGTTTACATTTGACTTATGAACTGGTAAATGTACATAAAGGAAGCATTTCATTTGATGAAAATGAGGGAGGTGGTTCTGTGTTTACTGTTATCTTACCGTTAGATTCCAGTGTTTATGGAAAAAACGATTTCCTAGTATCAAGCATCCTTCAGGAAGAATCGTTTGTTCATGAGCAGTGTGATACCTATTTAACAGTAAATCATGATTCAGTGACCCCGGACCCTTTGAATAAAAAAAGAATATTGATAATAGAAGATGATGGAGATGTGCGTAAGTTTTTAGAAACGGAACTTGGTATTTATTTTGAGATCATAAGTGAACCGGATGGGCTTTCCGGTTTACAAAAAGCTCAGTCTTTTGAGGTAGATTTGATTATTTGTGATGTATTGATGCCTGGTATGAATGGCTTTGATGTGACACGTAAACTGAAACGTGATTTTGAGACCAGTCATATTCCCATTATTTTGCTGACTGCTATGAGCACTTCGGAAAATAAACTTGAAGGGGTAGAAAGTGGTGCGGATGCATACATAACGAAGCCTTTCAGTTCCAGATTGTTATTAGCACGTATATTTCAACTTATTGAACAGAGGGAAAAGTTAAAACGAAAATTCTCTAATGACCCTGCTATGACAAGTCAGGCTTTATGTTCTACAGAACTGGATAGGAAATTTGGTGAAAAATTGCAGACTATTTTGGAAAAACAATTGGACAACCCGGAATTCACTATAGAGGATTTTGCATCTGCGGTGGGGGTAAGCCGTGCTGCTTTTTTTCGGAAAGTAAAAGGAGTGACCGGATATACACCTAATGAATATATGCGTATCCTTCGTATGAAAAGGGCTATGGAACTTTTGCAGGAGGGTATATACAATGTAAGTGAAATAGCTTATAAAGTAGGAATGAATGACCCTCTTTATTTTAGTAAATGCTTCAAATCTCACTTTGGAGCACCCCCTTCGGCTTATCTGCATAAAAAATAAATAAAGGAGCGCTTGAAAGATTATAATGTTTTCTTATTTTTGATGGATTTATACCATAAAAAGGTGACTAGCACGATAAATGCAAGGAAAATGGTAATCATTTCTGATTGGTATGTCATTGGTTCCACCCAGATTTCGTGGAAGGCATTCCATCTTCCCATAACTTCTACGAAAGTCCAAAATACGACTACTGTAGCAATAGAAAAACGGAGAGCGTATCCCCATTGACTGATATTTATCAATCTTCGGAACATAAATAGTGATCCTACAAGGCAGCCGAATGCAACCAATGCGGTGATAGGATGGCGGTCACCTATAAAATTATCATCATAGCAGAATAGCAATACCATGTAATTGGTCCATAAAATAAGATTCAGCTCCATGAAAGTAACCAGTGAGGTGTGGCGTGTCATGGGACGCATTTCTACTTGTACTTTGCTGTTGCGGAAAAATACCCGTTGCAGATAATTGAAAAAATCGCATCCGCTTTTTATATTGAATAAGTAGAGTAACATGAACATAATCCAAAATCCGAAAGAAGAGGGCATGATCAGATATTCTGGTTTGGTTACCACTTCTCCGTCTACTATGAGTGGCTGTACTCCGAAACGATGTGCGTAATACACATAAATGAATTCAATCCATCCTGTCCAAAATAACAGACCTCCGAATAGCCCCCAAAGAGTTTGTTGAGTATCTCCTTTGGCAAATACGCCCGTTATGACCATTATTAAGCCTATTAATCCCATGAAAAAGGTTGCGTAATGCATGGTTACCGGTTCCATCAGGTGTTCCATTAAGATCATCAATGCATGTCCTAGCGGCATGGTAAACAATACAATTAGGAATGAGGTGATACCGATAAACACATTTCTTTTTTTTAGTTTCATTTTTTCTTCTTTCTTTCTATGTGATATAAAATTACAAATAAAGTTCCGAATATAAGTGCCGCCCATGTGATACTGATTACTACTAAGTATCGATTATATAAATATTCCCCATCTTCGGGAGTATGGTTCAAAGTGCAAAGCAAACATCGGCACAATGGATTATTTGCGTCGTGGGAACAATAGGAGTAAATAAGGAATGACAGACTACCTATAAGTAGGGTTAGTACAGCCAGAATCTCTATCTTTCTATGATGAAGTGTCTTGTTCACAGGCATTTCATGATGTACCAGTTTAACCATGCTTGTTTTTTTTGCAAAATTAGTTATAGAAGTATATACTGACAATACCTATTAATGGTGATAAAATCCAGTTTTATACCTAAAAATAAGTACTTGTGTACTTTATTATATATGTGATTATTAGCAATAAAACCCCAATTTTTAGGTATTGTGTACCCTTGGTAGTAAGGGTAACTTTGCAACAAATTTTAAAACATAAAATAATAACTATTAATCAATAAAACAAAAGTATTATGAAATTGAAAAACTATTTAGCGATGATGGCTATTGCATTGTGTGCAGTAGCATGTAGTGATGATGATAATAAAAAGGAAGATACCGTGATCCCGGCTCAGGAGGTTGCTGGTACTTACAATGGAACATTATCACTCTCAGTATCAGGAAATGATCAAGGAACGTCAGACAGTCAGGTGAAAATTACTGCGGAAGAAGGAGGAACTGTTCAAGTTCTTCTAGTTGGTGGTGCTGGTGAAGGAATGATGTCATTGCCGGATATTGCTATACCTGGAATTAAAGTACAGACCTCCGATAATGTTACTTATACTTTTCCGGAAAGTGCTATTGATGTAACTGTTGGTACTGTAAAATATACAGGAAGTTTACAAGGAACGATTAAGGATGAAAAAGCTGATCTGATCTTTACACTAAAGCCGGGAGCCATGCCTATGGCTATTACTGCGACTTTTGTAGGCACTAAATAGCATGAAAAGATATCTCTTTATTATATCCATGCTGGGAATGATGCTTTTGCCATTCTCGGCATGTGATGGTATTTTGGAAGGAATATATGATAGTCCTGCTGCTTCGGATAGTAATGAATTCGGTTTCATAAGAACAGACCCTTCTACCCATTCGGGTACTATTTATATTGATGCTACTGATTATAGACGTTGGACTTTTATTGATTTCCATACACAAAAAGTAGATTCTGTGAATGTGACAGATTCTGACCAGAAAGAACCGGAGGAATGGGATATTGCTGTCCATCGTTATGACGTTAAAACCAATGCTGGAGCAGTATTGGAAACCGGTTTCACAGGTTTTTCCGCTTTACAGAATGCGAGTGCGATGCCCGAAGGAGTCTATGTGGATGATGTTTGGACTACCGCTAAGGTAGCCATTGATATGTCAGGTATGATGGATGGCAATATTGTTTATATGGAATCCTATTATAATGAAGAACTATCCAAATGGTTGAATGTTGATAAAAGTAATATGCCACCTACCTATACTCTTTCAAACAAGGTTTATATGGTAAAGCTGAAAGATGGAACTTATGCGGCTGTTCGTCTCACAAATTATATGAATGCTAGTGGTGTAAAAGGCTTCATGACTATTGACTATATTTATCCGTTTGAATTGTAAACCGACATACGATATGCATAGACTACTCAGAAACGTGTGCTTGATATTGTGTTGGCTGATGGCGATACCAGTATCAGCACAACGAATTATTTCGGGAACTGTATTTGATGAAAATAAAGAACCTCTGATGGGAGCAACAGTCTCCGTAAAAGAAAAAGTAACTTTGGGAACCACTACGGATACACAGGGAAAATACACATTGAAATTACCCGATAATAGAGAATATACTCTGCAGGTTTCATACATGGGGTATATCTCGCAAACTCATAAAGTGTCTGTCAGCAAAACAGGTAAAGTTGATTTTATACTGAAAGAAGATGCTGTAAATATGGAAACTATAGTTGTAACAGGAACCCGTACTCCGAAACTCCTGAAAGATGTTCCTATTGTTACTCGGGTCATTACTGCCGATGAAATAAAGAAAGTAGATGCCACCCATATTGGAGATTTGCTTCAGGCAGAACTGCCGGGAATTGAATTTTCTTATTCCATGGACCAGCAAGTTTCTCTCAATATGCAAGGATTTGGTGGAAATGCTATACTTTTTCTGGTTGATGGTGAGCGTCTGGCAGGTGAGACTTTGGATAATATAGACTATAACCGCTTGAATATGGACAATGTGGAGCGTATTGAGATTGTAAAGGGTGCGGCTTCTTCACTTTATGGTTCGAATGCGGTAGGAGGAGTGGTAAACATCATAAGTAAAGTGTCTGCGGAGCCTTGGACTGTGAATCTCAATGGACGTTACGGGGCTTATAATGAGCAGCGTTATGGAGGAACAATAGGTTTCAATGCCGGAAAATTCAATAGTGTGACTAATGTACAGCATACCCAAGTAGATGAAAAAGATTTGGCAGATGGAAAAACAAATGAGGAAACGGAGGATTGGGCATTTAAAAAGGTGTATGGTGATAAAACTTGGAATTTCAAAGAACGTTTGGTCTATACTGCTAATGATCATCTGAAACTGACGGCACGTGCTGGATATTTTTTTCGTGAACGTGAGAAGTCACAGACTAGTAAAGACCGTTATCGCGACTTCAGTGGTGGGGTGAAAGGAAATTATGTATTTGATAAAGATAAAGATCTGGAAATAGCTTATTCTTTCGACCAGTATGATAAGAGCGATTACTTGCCACAAGATGCTAATGATGTACGTGATTATAGTAATGTACAACATTCGGTTCGTACTTTTTATAATCATACTTTTGTCGGTAAGCATATTCTCACCTTGGGTGGTGATTATATGCGTGATTATTTAATGTCCTATCAGTTTGCCAATAATGGAAGTAAACATCAGTATACAGTGGACGGTTTTGCACAGTTTGACTGGAACCCGACGAAATATTTCAATGTCATCACAGGATTACGTTTTGATTATTATTCGGATTCCGATATTAATCATTTCTCTCCCAAATTAGGACTGATGTATAAAATAGGAAACTGTTCATTGAGAGGTTCCTATGCCGGTGGTTTCCGAGCCCCTACTTTGAAAGAAATGTATATGAATTTTGATATGGCAAGTATTTTTATGATTTATGGTAATCCTGACTTGAAGCCTGAAACCAGCCATAATTTTTCTCTTTCGGCAGAATATATTAAAGGTCGTTATAATTTGACGGTGACAGGTTTCTATAATATAGTTGATAATCGTATCACTACGGCATGGAGTGAGGCGTTGAAAGGACAGGTATATACCAATATATCAAATATCAAGATATCTGGTGCCGAGGCAAATGCTTCTGCCAAATATCCTTGTGGACTGTCGGCACGTTTATCTTATGCTTATACACATGAGAATATCAAGAAAGGGCAACCTGTCATTTCAAGTACTCGCCCGCATACGGCTACTGTCCGTCTTGAGTATGACAAGCATTGGAAGAACTATGCGTTTAATATTGCTTTGAACGGACGTTTTCTTTCCAAGGTGAATACGGAGGAATATACGTCGAACACTTCTTATGAAGAAACTGAGAAGGTGACCTATCCGGCGTATACAATGTGGAAGCTTACGTTGTCTCAAAAAGTATGGAAAGGTGTTGATATGACTTTGGCGGTGGACAACTTGTTTAATTATGTTCCTTCCCGTTATTATAATAATTCGCCTGCTACTAAAGGAACAACTTTTTCAGCCGGTTTATCATTAAATATAGAACAATTATTCAAATGAAATTTGGCTGCTAATACTAAATAAACTACGTGATTTAAATAAAGATATGAAGAAGAAACAATTACTGATTGGAGGAGGGATAGCAGTCATCTTGCTGCTTTTGTTTGGTGTATGGAATCTTTGGTTCAGTGCAACTAAAGTGGCTTTCATCAACTATCAGGTAATCAGTTTAGGGCAGATATCTAAGGCTAATGACAACTCATTTATTAAAATCAGTGAACTGAGCACAGATGACCTGAACCGATTGACCAGTTATGATATGATATTTATCAATGCCATGGGATTAAGGATTACTGAAGAGCAACGTGCGCAAATACAAAAGGCGGCCGATGGTGGTCTTCCGATATTGACTACTGCCGCTACCAATCCTGCAAACAAGATTATTTCATTGGATTCCATCCAAGCGGATACATTGAAACATTATCTGTCTAATGGAGGACGTCGTAACTATCGCAGTATGCTGAACTATGTACGTGTGTATATTGATAAAAAACGATTCTCTGTGTCTGAACCGGAAGCCGTAGTGAAACGTGCCGATGATGTGCTTTATCACATGAACCCAAAGAGTCCCGAAGACGAAGAGTTGGGTTTCAATACGGTAGCCGGATACAATATTTTTCTGCAAAACAACGGTTTGTGGAAAGAGAATGCTCCGCGTATTATTGTGACCGGTCCGATGGGTGAACCTTCCGGACTTATTGCTAAATTGGAGGAAACAGGCAATATGGTTTATCCTATACGTTCCATGCATTCTTTTATTCAGAACCATGGAATTGATTCTGTTCGTCCGTCTGCTATCATCAATATGGCGCATGGACGTATGGGCGATTATATCGTAGATTATTTGGCGAAACAGAATATACCGCTTTTCTCCCCATTGAATGTAAATCGCTTGGTAGAGGAGTGGGAGAGTGACAAGATGGGTATGAATGGCGGCTTTATGTCACAAAGTATTGTTACCCCCGAAATAGATGGAGCTATCCGTCCGTTCGCTCTTTTTGGACATTATAAGGATGAGGAGGGTTTACAACGTGCTTATGCTATTCCAGAACGCTTGGAAACTTTTGTGGAAACAGTTAATAACTATATTACTCTGCAGCGTAAATCCAATAGTGAGAAACGCGTAGCTATTTATTATTATAAGGGTCCTGGTCAGAATGCACTGACTGCGGGTGGTATGGAAGTGGTTCCTTCACTTTATAACTTGTTGCAGCGTATGAAACGCGAGGGCTACAAGGTGGACGGTTTGCCTACCTCTCCGAAAGAATTGGAACAGATGATACAATCTCAAGGAGCCGTATTTGGTCCGTATGCCGAAGGAGCTTTTGACCGGTTTATGGAAACCGGCAAGCCCGAACTCATTACAAAAGAACAATATGAAAGTTGGATAAAGAAATCCATTCGTTCTGATATGTATGCCGAAGTAGTAGCTGCTAATGGTGAATTTCCCGGAGCATATATGACTACTTCAGACGGCCGTTTAGGAGTAGCTCGTTTGCAATTTGGAAATGTGGTGCTCTTGCCACAGAATGCAGCCGGTAGTGGGGATAATGCATTTAAAGTTGTACATGGAACCAATGCAGCTCCTCCACATACTTATATTGCTTCTTATCTGTGGACACAATTTGGATTTAAAGCTGATGCGTTGATTCATTTCGGTACTCATGGCAGTTTAGAGTTCACTCCGCGCAAACAAGTTGCTTTGTGTAGCAATGACTGGTCCGACCGTCTGGTAGGTGCATTACCTCATTTTTATATTTATTCCATCGGCAATGTAGGCGAAGGGATGATTGCTAAGCGTCGTTCGTATGCGGGATTGCAATCTTACCTTACTCCACCTTTTATGGAAAGTAGTGTTCGCGCCATTTATCGTGAACTGACTGAGGCTGTCAAGACATACAATAATTTGCTTCCGGCTGATGGGCAGGCTGTACTGTCTACTGGAAATAAAGAAGCTTTGAACCGTGCTTCATTGATGGTAAAGAAACTCACGGTGAAACTGGGCATCCATCGTGAATTGGGATTGGATAGTCTTCTTACTGTTCCTTATGCTGAAGAAGATATTCAGCGTATAGAAAATTTTGCTGAGGAGCTGGCAAATGAGAAGATTACAGGTCAGTTGTATACAATGGGGATTCCCTACGAACCCATTCGTATTACTTCCAGTGTGTATGCTATGGCTACCGAGCCGATAGCCTATAGTCTGTTGGCATTAGATAAACTACGTAATCGTGCGGACGGACAGGTAGAGAAACATCGCACTCTTTTTACTCAACGTTATTTGGAACCTGCACGTGATTTGGTCACTCGTTTATTGGCTGATCCGTCGTTGGTTTCTGACGAATTGATTTGTCGTATTACTGGCATTACTTCCGATGAACTTGCTAAAGCACATGAAATCAATAAATCCCGTAATACTCCCCAAGGCATGATGGCCATGATGATGGCATTAGCTGAAGAGGCTCCGGCTGAGGCTAAAACACATGCTGATATGAGCGGTGGAATAATGCAGGCTGACCAAAGCGTACGTTCGAAAAGGAATAGCATATCTGAGTCAATGAAAGAGAAAATGAAGGAAATAGCGAAAGGTATGAATCCTGAGAAAGCTATGGAACTTGCAAAAAGAATAGGTGCAAGCCCTGAAGCTTTAAAGAAAATGGAAACAGGAATGTACAAGAGCCATGCTGTAGGTATGAATACACTGGCCAAAGATACGGTTATAATGAAAACAACTTCTCGAGGAAAACGTGAAAAAGCGGATAGTGATAAATTCGGAGGCATGGAAGCGATGATGAAAGTTATGATGTCCAAGAAAAAAGAATACTCTAAAGAGGAGATAAATTTTGCTTTGGCTGTCATGGAAGTAGAACGCACTTTGAAGAATGTGGGTAATTATAAGAGTGCTCTTTTGGAAAGTCCGGAAAGAGAATTGACCTCTATGGTTAATGCGTTGAATGGAGGATATACACAACCTTCACCGGGTGGCGATCCTATCGCCAATCCTAATACTTTACCTACGGGACGAAATCTTTTTGCTATCAATGCTGAAGAAACTCCGTCGGAATCTGCATGGGAGAAAGGGAAACAATTGGCTGACAATACTATCGAAATGTATCGTCGTCGTCATAATGACTCTATTCCCCGTAAAGTAAGCTATACATTATGGAGTGGAGAATTTATAGAAACCGGTGGCGCTACTATTGCACAGGTATTGTATATGTTAGGTGTAGAGCCTATTCGTGATACGTTCGGACGCGTGACGGATCTTCGTTTGATCCCTTCGGCAGAATTGGGGCGTCCTCGTATTGATGTTGTGGTGCAAACTAGCGGGCAGTTGAGAGATATTGCCGCTTCACGCCTGTTCCTTATCAACCGTGCCGTAGAGATGGCTGCCAATGCTAAAGAGGATCAATTTGAAAATCAAGTGGCGGCAGGTGTTGTGGAAGCTGAACGTGTATTGATAGAAAAAGGTCTGACTCCGAAAGAAGCCCGCGAAATGTCTACTTTTCGTGTGTTTGGAGGAGTGAATGGCAATTATGGTACGGGTATACAAAGTATGGTGCAATCTGGTGACCGTTGGGAAAGTGAAGAGGAAATCGCCGATGTTTATTTGAATAATATGGGTGCTTTTTATGGTAGTGAAAAGAATTGGGAAACTGTCCGCCAATTTGCTTTGGAAGCTGCTTTGACACGTACGGATGCGGTTATTCAGCCACGTCAAAGCAATACATGGGGTGCATTAAGCCTGGATCATGTGTATGAGTTTATGGGAGGTATGAATCTTGCTGTCCGTAATGTGACCGGTAAAGATCCCGATGCGTATCTGAGCGACTATCGTAATCGTAACAATGCCCGTATGCAAGAGGTGAAAGAAGCTATTGGCATAGAGAGTCGTACCACAATATTCAATCCTGCTTATATTAAGGAAAAAATGAAAGGGGAGGCCGGCGCAGCTAATACTTTTGCTGAGATTGTGCAAAATACGTATGGCTGGAATGTCATGAAACCTCAGGCTGTTGATAAGGAAATGTGGAATGAGATATATGATGTGTATGTAAAGGATAAATTTAACTTGGGAGTGCAGGGTTATTTTGAAAAGCAGAACCCTGCTGCTTTGGAAGAAATGACTGCGGTAATGATGGAAACTATCCGTAAAGGAATGTGGCAGGCTAGCGAGCAACAGATAGCGGATATTGCCAAACTACATACCGATTTGGTGAATAAATATAAACCGTCTTGTTCAGGTTTTGTTTGTGATAATGCAAAATTACGTCAGTTCATAGCTTCTAAAATGGATGCACAGACTGCATCCCGGTATAAGGAAAACATCAGTCAGATACGTGAAGTTGCTGCTTCAAAAGAGCAAAAGGGTATGGTGATGAAAAAAGAAGAGATGAATACAGTCGGTACGGAACAACAGACGAATACGGTAAGCAATACTGTTGTTTGTGTTGTAGTGGTGGCTGCTGTTCTTGTTTTAATTGTATTGGTGCGTTGTCGCCGTAAAAAAATGCAGGAATAACAGGCTATGGAAACAATTGTAGTTGTTCTTATGATATTGGTCTGTTTCAATTTTATGATGAAACAGACATTCCGCAAACGAGGATCGGTTGCAGCAATAGCTGTTGTAGCCGCCCTTTTTGTGGGGCTGATGTGCCCATATGCAATTCAGCAGTCTAAGACACAGATTGCTGATTGGCTGGCAGATGCTCAATTGATGCTTGACACTTCGGTGGTGCTTACAGTGGAAGTTGCCTTACAGATGGCTTTTTGTATGTTGGCTGTTCATGTGCTTACTACAGGTCCTGTTAAGAAACGTACTCTTTGGGCTTACCGTGCTTTACGTTGGTTTCCGGGTATTTTGATATTTCCTGTCTTGTTTAGCGGATTGGTATATCTTATCTTCTCTTTTCCGGGTGTTTCCTTTTCTCTTGTCGCATGGAGTATGGCGGTAGGTGTATTGATATTAATTTCTGTAGGCACATTGTTTCTTCGTTATCTCTTGCCGGAAAAGGAATTACGGTTGGAACTATTGTTCCTCACTAATGCATTGACCGCCATATTGGGAATTATTGCTACTGTAAATGGTCGTACCGCCGTAACAGGTATAAGCGAGGTGGATTGGGGGGCATTGACCGGCTTGATAATTATGCTGGCAGGTGGAGGACTCATTGGATTGGTTATATATAAATATAGACGAATAAAAACAAACATTTAAAACTTACTGACATTATGAATCTTATATCAGACATTCTGTTTTGGATTTCGAACGGACTTTTAGTTCCTGTTGTTGTATTGCTTATTGTTCTTTTCATCCGTTCGCTATTATTGATAGGCAGTTTTTTCGGGCAATATTTGGCTATTCGGCGTACAGATGCGTTGTTGCGTCAACAGCTTGATGCACTGACTATAGATACTTTGCCCGAATTGGAAAGCAAACTTCCAGTGAAGTCGAACTCGTTGGTCATTGTGTATATCCGTCGGGTGTTGGGGTCAAAAGACCGTCCGGCACATGTGCAGCGTCTGTTGGCTGATTTTGAAATTACTGCTGATAAGGATTTGGCTATTTCAAAAACATTGACTAAGATGGGACCGATGCTTGGATTGATGGGTACATTGATTCCAATGGGACCTGCTTTGGTGGGACTTTCTACTGGTGATATCGCTTCTATGGCATACAATATGCAAGTCGCTTTTGCTACAACTGTAGTTGGTCTGTTTTCTAGTGCCATTGGTTTCATAACTCAACAGGTGAAGCAACGCTGGTATTTGCAGGATATGACTAATCTGGAATTCCTTTCTGAATTGCTCACTGAAAAACATACAGCTTGAGATGAAACGTAATTTATTAAGAAAAGAGGAGGATAGTGACCCGATGAGCGTGGTCAGCAATCTGTTTGATGTGGCGATGGTGTTTGCGGTAGCGTTAATGGTAGCCTTGGTTACCCGTTATAATATGACTGAAATGTTTAGTCAGGAGGATTTTACGATGGTGAAGAATCCGGGTAAGGAAAACATGGAAATTATAACCAAGGAAGGGCAGAAGATAAACCGCTATACACCTTCTGAGGATCAGGATGCCAAAAGCGGAAAGAAGGGTAGAAAGGTGGGGATTGCATACGAATTGGATAATGGGGAAATTATTTATGTGCCCGAAGATTGATTGGGGAGTTATGGTTGATTGATTTTTTCTTCTTCAATCGAAGAGGTGTAGGCTGTATTTCATATTCAGTATTACGCCTCTTTTTATTTTGAATATTTACTGATTACAAGTAGCGGTCTGTCCGTTTAGTTACGCATTTCGAAACAACTCTCCTTTGATATTTGTTATTATTACAAATAACTCACTCATATAAGAACTATAATGATGCAAAATGAACTAAACACGAGCTTGATTGAAGCTGTAAAAGAAAAACTGCCACTTAAAGAAAATCTGGCCAATCTGTTAATAGATACTTTGTATATCGGTAAAGAGGCTATTTATCGGAGGTTGCGTGGTGAGGTCCCTTTTACATTAGAGGAAGCTGCTTTGATATCAAGAAAGTTAGGTGTTTCATTAGATAATGTAATAGGAGTCTGTTTCAGTTCCAATGCCGTATTCGATTTGAATGTGGTGGATCATGAAGATCCGTTTGAAACTTACTATTCATTATTAAAAAAGTATGTCAATGTGTTACATGCTTTGCAAAACGATCCTTCCTCTTCCATGGGTACTTCTTCCAATATTATCCCCCAAACACTTTCTTTGAAACATAAATCATTGTCTAAGTTTCGCCTCTTTAAATGGATGTATCAAAACAAGCATATTCAGTGCAAGCATTTTGACAAGGTGGAAGTTCCTCAAAAAATATATGATATTCAAAATGATTTTGTATCTGCTACCGGACATATACATTCTGTGGATTATATCTGGGATAGCATGATTTTTCATCATCTGATAAATGACATACAGTATTTTGCTGGGATTCATCTTATCACAGAAGAGGACAAACATCAGATTAAAGAAGAACTATTGCAACTGACCGACGAATTGGAAGACTTGGCTTCTAAGGGAAAGACAGAAGCAGGTAACAGTGTACATATTTACGTGTCTCATATTAATTTTGAAGCCACCTACAGCTATCTGGAGGCTGATTCGGTACAACTCAGTTTGATACGGGTGTATTCTATCAACTCCATTACTACGCAGGATTGTGGAATGTTCCTCAGTTTGAAAGAATGGATACAGTCACTGAAGAAATTCTCGACTATGATTTCAGAGAGTGGAGAGATGCAGCGTATACAGTTTTTCCAACAACAACGTGAAATAATAAGCACTTTATAATAGTTTCCTATTTACGAAAAACGAAATAGGAAAGAAATTCTGTTTACTGAAAATGAAAGTAAATAATCTGTTTATTTACTTTTTTTCGTTATCTGTTTTCTTATTCCTCAATTGGTCGTGAATCAGAAAGATAGAAAGTCTTTCATCTCTGTTTTAGAGCATAGAATTCCCATTTCCATAACTTAAATTTGCAGTCTGTTTGTTAATAACCAAAGAAGGGGAAAAGAATGAAGAATAAGATTGTGAATGAACTGATTACAGCCATGAAGGCACGTGTTCCTGAAAAGCAGAATTTGGCAGGCTATCTGGCAGATACATTATGTATGGGAAAGGAAGCCGTTTACCGCAGGCTACGGGGAGAGGTTTCTTTTACCCTTGAAGAAGTTGCCTTGATCTCTCGAAGACTGGGTATTTCCATTGATCAGATTATAGGAAATCACCTTTCGGACAGAGTGACCTTTGATTTGAATTTATTGAAGTCTTCTGATTCAATGGAAGGCTATTATGAGATAATCCATCGTTATCTGCAAATTTTTGATTATGTGAAAAAGGATGAAACAACAGAAGTTTATACTGCTTCCAATTTGCTGCCGTTTACTCTTTATTCTGAATATGAGTATCTGTCTAAATTTCGTCTTTGCCGTTGGATTTATCAGAATGGTGAGATCAAGACTCCTAATTCTTTAAGAGATATGCAGGTGGAAGACCGGATTGTGAGTGCACATAAGAAACTATGTGAAAGCGTGAAGAAATGCCGGAAAACGCATTTTATATGGGACACGAACATCTTTTATTCTTTTGTAAAGGAGATAAAATACTTTGCCGTTCTTAAACTGATAACCGATGATGATGTATTGCATTTGAAAACCGAGCTGTATCAGTTGCTTGCCATGATGGAGGAACTTTCGGTAACGGGAGAATTCAGTGAAGGCGGAAAAGTTTGTTTTTATCTTTCTAATATTCATTTTGAGGCTACCTATAGCTATATAGAAAAACGGGATTTTCAAATAAGTTTATTGCGGGTGTATTCCATCAATTCAATGGATTCACAAAGTTTTCATATCTGCCGGATGCAATGTAACTGGATCCAATCATTAAAGCGTCATTCTATCTTGATTTCAGAGAGTGGCGAGATGCAGCGCATAGATTTTTTACAAAAACAACAAGCTATTATCGATAGTTTGTAAAGAGTGCCATTTGCCACGAATTACGAATATCGCAACTTTTTTATCCGGATAGTGCGTACAATGCAAAAATCTATTTGGATGGAGCTTGTTTTTTATATTTTGCAACAGCCGCTTGCACTCATTGCATAATAAGTTGTCAGTCAGTTGGATTATTGTCTGTTTCAGAAATGAATATAATTCACAGCCTCACTCTATTTCCCGATATTTGCAGTATAAGAATTAGATGAGTATTCATGTTAGATGGAAGGGGATAATGAATGATGAAAAGAGATAATAAAACCTATAGAAACTGGCTCTGCTTACTGTGGCTGGCTGTCTTTACTTCTTGTATGGATGAAACTTTCACCGCTAGCGATGTGGAAGGTACATTTATATCTATTAGGGGAATGGCACCTCATACGGGTAGTGTGCATTCTGGGACTCCGGAAGATTATATCATTCATACGCTCCGTGTTTTGGCATTTGACAAAACGACGGGTGATAAAGTAACCAACCTATTTTATAATGCACATTCCGGTGATATTATTCGTCATCCCATTGATGCAGGAAGTTACGATTTTGTGTTTTTGGCCAATGAGCCGGCTTATCAACCGGTCCGGACTTTATTGGATGCTATCACTCATTATGGTGATTTGAATCATATAGCCTATCCCGCTGATTTTTTCTCATCAGAACAAATTATTCCAATGATGCAGGAAATAAAGAATGTGACCGTGTTATCCGGCGGACAGGGAGCGACATTGGAAGATAATACAACAGTATCTATATTGCAATTGGCTCTTGAAAGAATGGGGGTACGGGTAGATGTCATATTGAGGGCTGAAGATGATTTGGACCAGGCATTTAAAGGAATAATGTTCAGTAATTTGCCGAATCTTGTTCCGCTGACAGCCACTTATGATGGTCCGGCTATTGAACGGAGTGTGATACGTACATTTACTGTGGTTGATGACGGAAGTTATTTCACCCAAGGTACCCCGACAGCCGAATGGGATTGGGAGAAAAAGGTGAACCGTATCATCCTGCCTGCCAATGACCCTCTTTCCGTTACTAATGAAAGTGAGGCTGTAAACTTTACAATAGATATGGGGGATAATTATAATCCGTCTTGCAAATTGAAGATTGCTTCGAATCCGGTAAATTATAGTTTACCCAAGAATACAAAATTGGATTTGACCGGATATATTAAGGAGCCGTTGATGGTGAACATAGAGGCGTCTGAATGGGAGAATGTGGATGAAGATTGGAATATATCAGGTATTAAGGTACTGAATGTATCGGACTTGGAGGTCAGTATTACTGATTTTAATGGAGCACGTATTTCCTTTACCTCTAATATGCCGGTAGTCAAAGTGATGCCTCAACTTTATGTGGGAGCCGGGGGATTAGCAGCAGAAACAGAAAAGGTATTCAATGATTTGGTGTTGCTAAATGGAGATGTGAAAGACAGTGGAACCACGATAACCTATACTACCTCTCGTTTCTCATATATCTATGATAAGGCATCTCAAACCGGAACGGGCTATATGGATGTGTTGTTGGATGAGCAAAACATAATGGGTACACAGGAAACTTATCGGATTTTTTTGTCTGCTGAAGATGAAGACGGAGGTAGCCTGCAAAGAGAGATAAAAGTTCATGCCAGTCAACACGGGAAACGTTTTGAATTTAATCCGTATGGAACCGGCTATATAGGCGCTTTTTTTAGAAATGATGAACAGGGTGAAAGAATTATTACCGGACAGCAGAAAAGGAGGGACGGAACAAATGAACGTCCTCAGGATTTAGGTACACTCGGTCTATGGAAAGCGGAAGTGGAAGAAGGGAATTTCATTGTTCTGAGCTCTACTCCAAGCTTTGATCCGAATGTCGGGACTGATAATCCGGGAGTCGCAGAGCATTATAAGGTGCTTCCTAATAAGTATAAGGGAGAAAATGGAACTTATGTGGAAGGTAGGGGACGTATCTATTTCCGTATGGGAGTAACGGGAAAAAATGCCGGAACGACTCCTAGGTATGCTAAAGTGAAAATTCAATGGTATGGAGGAAGATATGGGACAGGAGATGATGAATTGTGGTATAATACCGAGTATATGTATATCCGGCAGGGAGAAGCGGATGATTACATCATGAGGCCTGGAACTGTAGATGCCATATCCAAGGGACCGTCACAGGGGAAAGCACGTGATTATGCTCGCAAAATATCGCCTTTCAATCTGACGGCTCCTGCTTATCTGAATGGTGGAAATGAACCCTATGCAAAAGTTGATGTGAAACAAGGAAGGTTTGTGAAATATCCCACTCAGGCAGGAGCATTTTTTCAATGGGGGCTTCCGAAGGATGCTGATCAGGACTATTTCCGTTTGGCTTACCATCCTACAGCCTATACTGTGAACCATTGGATTAAGGATATACAGTTTTTTAATAGTACATCCGAATTGTTTTTACCGGTATGGGGAACAGCGCCTATACCAGCAGAAGATATTTATGACTATGGGTATAAGGAAATATTTGAAACTTGTCCTGACGGATACCATCGTCCTTCTGACGGATATATTGACAGAATAGCTTATAACGGACCATATCCTAATAATATAGATCAGGATGGCGATCATGTCATTGTGAAGGCAAATACGAACAAGGATGTCATAAAGACAGTACTTACGGATTATAGCGTTGAAATAGCATTTTCTGAATTGCGGCAATCCTTATTTAAAAACCCACTGAGTGGAGATGCTGGATTAAATGAGAATATTGGCGGATATGACGGTTCGCCGGAAGTAGGAGGGATTAAAGTAGACCGATATCAGAACTTTTGGCAAAGTAGGACTGATGTGGATGAAGCGCAAGAGCATATAACCTTCTTGATAGGCTTCTATGCTGATGGCTTTTTTGACCGCAGACCTATTAAGATGGGGTCAGCTGACGGTAGTTATCCTTATTGTGTATCATCGGGTAACGCACAGGCAGCTTATTTGGGAATTTTAGTATATAATGAGGCGAATAATGCTTCTGTCTTTTTTCCGTCAGCAGGAAGACGCCAGAATAAGGATAGTAGTCTGGAATTTACAGGACAGACCGGCTATTACCATACCGCTTCTATAGCTGCGTCTTCTGCCGAAGATCCTCATGCTGTGTGGAGCATGTCTCTGGGTAAGTGGCCGAATCCCGGTTTGATGTATCAGTTGCCGACCTTTGGTCAGTCTATCCGTTGCGTCAGGGATGAAGTAATTAGTAGAAAGTGATGATATGTATTTAATGAAATGAGAAAATGAAAGAATTTGTATTATATATAGTTTGTCTTTGGTGTCTGGCTTTTCTAATGTCAGGCTGTGAAGATTCTATCCACCTATCGGAGCGGCCTGATAATAATAAACCTCAAGCAGATAAGGTGCAGATTGAAATCTTTGCCCGTGCGAATTCATATCATTATCCTACAGTCCGTACCATGGATGATGAAGATAGGGTAGGGAAGACTCCATGGATATTGGTATTCAATGGAGAAAATGCAAATGCCACCTTTGTAGAGGCGGTACAGGCTTTTGAGATGGTGGGAAAAAGGTATGTCATATTGACCAAACAGTCCGGCAATAGCAAGTATCAGTTACTGATATTGGCGAATCCATTGAATGATAAGTTTTATTATGGAAATAATGTGACTGAATATTTATTTACAGAATCGGATCTACGGATGAATATGATACCGGGGATAACGACATTGTCCGAAGTTTGTGCCAAAATCCTGACTGAACCGTTAGAAAGCCCTGCAACCTCTGTCATTCCTTTTAGTAATGACGGAAAGACTATTCCTATGAGTTATTTGCTTGGAGTAGACAAAATAGATACTACAACACGGATTGAAAATAGTGATGGGAGTACTATAGAGCTCATTCGTGTAGCAGCAAAAGTGGTGGTAGCTAATAAAGCCGATAACTTTTATTTGAAAGGAATTACAGCAGTAGTCAATGTACCTCGACAAGGGCGATTGCATAATCAGGATGGTACAGTTATGAATAATATGGCAAACTTGACGGAATATTGTCAGACTGGTTATGGTTCTTCTTTGGTAGTGACGGATAATTCGGCGGTGGGACAAAGTACGGAAATGAAACCGTTATATTTGTATGAGTCCGATATTCAGAACAATACCTACTTGATTGTAGAAGGAACTTATGAAAATAAAGACTATTTCTATAAGTTGGTGCTGGTTGACGGAAAATATAATCTCATGGATATTTTACGCAATCATTCATACACATTTACCATTATTAAAGCTAAGGGGCCCGGTTATGATACGGTAGAGGATGCCAAGGCATCCAAAGCTTCCAATGTTGATTTGGATTATAAGTTATCAGTTGATGATAGTTACTCTTATGAAATGATATCCAACAATGATTTTTATTTGGGGGTAAGTAATTCAGTATTTATAGCTTATGCCAGTGAAGATAAAATTTATGAAGTAACTAGTGTGGCTACTAATTGTAAAACGAACTTTCCTAATTCATGTCGTATTGGTGATAATCATATAGAAGTGGATGATGCTTTTTCACTGACTAACCCGGCTGATGGGGCAAGAATACCTATAGTGGAAGGGAGTACACCTGACCCTAATATTACTCAGGTAGAATCCTTAATCACTTCCAAATTGAGGCTGCATGAAGATTATCAGACGGATGAGGGAGGAATTTATAGGAAGAACGCATACATCACCTTGAAATTAGGCAATTTGGAGAAAAAGATTCGCGTCAGGCAAAGACTTGCTGTACCCCAAGAAGGGCTGATTTTGAAATATATGCCTACTACTGAAGATGTGGATAGTTATGATATGAATTTTTATTGTCTGACTGCTTATGTGGAGGATGGGGCCGATAATCCCAAGACTTGGATAAAACTACGTCCTTCATCAAGCGATGGACGGAATATAACAGATCGGATAACAGTAGATGATGGGAAAATTTATATGGAGGTAACAGCTAATGAAGGGACGGCATCCCGAAACGGCTTGGTGTATCTGACCACTATAAAAGCTCCTGATAATTCTTCCGGTATCCGTACCACACAACGTGTTAAGATTAATATCACTCAGAAAGGTAAAACGATTGTCTCAAATTAAAAGTAATGTAGATGAAAAAGAAAATACTATTCATTCTCTTTATATCGGGTTGTTTTCTGACCGGAAGTAATGCACAGAGTATTGCAGTGAAGAGCAATCTGCTCTATGATGCCACTTCAACTCTAAATATGGGAGTGGAATTGGGATTGTCACGTCAGTGGACTTTGGATGTCCCCCTCAACTATAATCCTTGGAAACCGGGTAATGGCAGGCGTTTGCGTCATTGGGGAATACAACCGGAAGCCCGTTATTGGTTTTGTGAGCGTTTCAATCGCACGTTTGTGGGTTTGCACGGTCATTATGCCGATTTCAATGTAGGAGGATTTCCTGATTGGGGATTCATCAGTAAGAATATGCAAGACAATCGTTATCAGGGATACCTGTATGGCGGAGGCATTTCAATAGGACATTCATGGATTTTGAAGAAACGTTGGAGTTTGGAGGCGTCTTTGGGAATAGGATATGCGCATATTGTATATGATAAGTATCCTTGTGCGGAATGTGGCACTAAACTGAAATCAGGCAGAAGAAACTATTTTGGTCCTACAAAGGCAAGTATATCACTTATTTATATAATCAAATAATTGAACCATAATGAAAAGAAATAGATATATCATAGCATATGTACTGCTTGCTTTTTGCTTTATCAAGCATCCGGTTGTAGGACAGAACCGCTCTTTTACAGGTACTGTCACTATACATCCCGTACGCTTGGAACAGGTGGGTGATTCACTCTATATAGAAATGGATATGGTGTTGGAGGATGTAAAGATGAACACATCTCGTGGCGCTGATTGGATTCCTCAATTGGTTTCTGCATCATGTACTCTTAATTTACCGCGTATTTCATTGAAAGGAAGAGATGAATACAAAGCTTATGAACGATATCTGACTCTTATGACTAACCGGGAAAAAGCAAGTTATGACTTCCCCTATATTGTGAAAAAGATAGTTGGAAGGAAAAATGCGATGATTTCTTATCAATATCACTTGCCTTACGAGGCATGGATGGCAGATGCCTGTCTGAATATACGGCGTGACGAGTGCGGTTGCGGTGAAACTGCCTGGATGGAAATAGAACCTTTGATGGAAAAAGTAACATTGGAGTATCCTCTGATTCCCTATGTGATAACTCCTCATCTGGCCTATATCAGGCCTGTTGTAGAACAGGTAAAACAGAGAGATGTACAGGCGGAATGTTTTTTAGATTTTGAAGTGAATAAAGTGGATATCCGTCCTGAATATATGAATAATCCGCAGGAACTGGCCAAGCTTCGTGCGATGATTGACGAACTGAAAGCAGACGCTGATATTCAAGTGAAAAGTTTGGATATTATCGGTTATGCCTCACCGGAAGGTTCGTTGGCAAATAATAAACGGTTGTCTGAAGGACGCGCTTTGGCGCTTCGTGATTATTTGGCAGGCTTATATGACTTTCCCCGTTCCCAATACAATATCTTGTTTGGTGGAGAAAATTGGGCAGGCTTGGTAAAAACACTCCAACATACAAATATTGATTACCGAAAAGAGTTATTGAACATGATTACAAACAACCCCTATGACCAAACCTTAAAATTGAAGTTGCGAGAATTTCGTGGAGGTATCCCCTATCAATATTTGTTGAGGAGTGTTTATCCTAAACTCCGTGTCGCCATATGTAAGGTAAACTATGAAGTGAAGAATTTCAAAGTTGATGAGGCTAGGGAAGTGTTTAAGAAGCGTCCGCAGAATTTAAGTTTGGATGAAATGTTTTTGGTGGCCAATAGTTATCCGGAAAATTCACTTGAATTTCTGGAGGTTTTTGAGACTGCTGCCCGTATGTATCCGGAAGATGAAGTGGCGGGTATCAATGCTGCTGTTGCATCCCTTTCACGTAATGATCTGGTTTCAGCGGAAAGATATCTGAAAAGGGTGAATTTAAAAAGAAACCAGCCGGTATATGATAATGCGATGGGAGTCTGGATGTTGCTGAAAGGAGATGATGAATCAGCTGAAAAGTATTTCAAAAATGCTGCTGATTCCGGACTTGATGCCGCCAAAAAGAATTTGTTGGAATTAGCGGAAAAGAAGTCGGATGTTATTAAAATGGAATAGAGAAGAGATAAATAATTTAGTTAGAAACACTTTAATAAATTGTAAAACAATGAGAAAGAAAAACGTATTAATGTCAGCAATTGCGGCTTTAGCATTTGCGGCATGTAGCAGTGATGATGTACTCCTGGAACAAGATACCGGGATTGTAACGAATCCAACAGGAGATGCATGGGTGGCATTGGATATAAAGACACCTTCTGTATCAAGATCTCGTGCATTGCATGATCCTAATAAGGAGGACGGTACTGCTGAGGAGTCATCGGTTTCTACTGTCAGAGCTATTTTTTTTGATGCAAGTGAGCAACTGACGGATGATATTGAGTTGACAGGTGTCGAAGCCGGTAATCCAGGACAGCCTAACGGAGGGGTAAGTAAGCCTTTCAAAGTGGATGCAAAATCAAAGCGTATCTTGATAATAGCAAATCCCGGAGCAGGTTTCCCGGCTAAAGGCTCTTTTGGAACAGGGGCTTCTTATAGTACGGTCAATGGTGTTCTTGCCTTGTCGTTAGGAGCGGATGTGACACAAAATGTAGCGAAGAATGGCAGCTTTATGATGTCGAATGCAAAAGGAAGGCTGGAACCTTCAGTTTCTACAACAGATGGAACCGATGCTGACCTTGCATTGTATAAAACTGAAGAATTGGCTAAGAACAGTCCGTTGGCTATTCACATTGACCGTGTCGTAGCCAAGGTGCGTGTATATGTAAAGCAGGAGAGTGATGTGGCTACTATTGCAAATCCTAAATGGATTTTGAATATTACGAATACAAAGTTTTTTCCTGTATCCGAAAGAATATTGACTTGGAATGAGGATCCGGCCAACGGTGGACGTGGAACTTGTATTACTCCTTTTGATCAATATAAGATTGGTTCGTATAGAAAAGACCCTAATTATGATAATCAGAATGGAGGTCTGGATTATATGGTAATTAGTAATGATGTGGCAATTGTCAATGATCCGGGAGAAAGCCAGTATTGTCTTGAAAATACTCAGACCAGTATTCATAATCTTCATCAATATACTACGCAAGTATTATTGAAAGTGGAATTTTTGCCGAAAGCATTTAAAAAGCCTCATACAACAGATTTAGGAACACCTGATCCGAATAAGGATTTTATGAGAATTAATGGTGGCTTTTATACTTTTGATACATTGAAAGAATGGATTGAAGCTGAATTGAGAAGTAAATATGACGCCATCGGTACTAGTAAACCTTCTGTTACTACTACATTGACAGATGCTTTGAATGTGTATTTGGATAGTAAAGGAATAGGTAAAGTATCTCTTCTGGATTCCGGTGTTAATGTAGATGCTTTGGTAATCACATTCAATGGTAAAATTGATGAAATAAAAGGAAAAGGTGCAGGGGCAGTGGAAAATTTCAATTATTATGCCGATGGTATCAGTTATTATAAAATCATGATTAAACATGATGATACGGATAAGGCCTTGAATGAACTCGGTGAATTTGGGGTGGTGAGAAATTCCGTTTATGATATCAATGTTAATAAGTTCAATAATCCGGGATATCCGGAAATACCTACGCCCGGTACTGATCCCGATGAGGAGGACGGCTCTTTTCTGGCGATCCAGATTAATGTCAATCCATGGACTTGGTACACTCAGGAAGAAGAATTTTAAGAAGCGGATTATAAACTTTAACTCCCTCTTTTTAAGATAAGGGCGGCTTGGAATTGAAGATACTGGGAACTATATATCCCATTACTGTACGGAAGACGATTGTTAATGAGATGTGTAGACTGAGTGGATTCCTGTAGGGGTGCATTGAATGTGCCTGAATACGTATAGCAAACCGTTCCCGGGCAGAGTCAATCTGCTCCTGCAGGAAATAATACATAAGCAAATCATTTAAACTGATGAATATGAAACTAAAAAGCCTTAGAACTTCCGCTACTTTGATAGTCCTGTTGGCTGTCTCTTTATTGACGTTCTCATGCAATAGCTTTGACGAAAGGTTGCCGGAATGTAGATTGTTGGTAAAGTTCAAATATGATTATAATATGCTTCATACAGATGCTTTCCATACACAGGTAGACAGAGTGGAATTGTACATCTTTGATAAGGATGGAAGGTATTTGTTCAGTCAGGTTGAGGAAGGAGAGGTTTTGGCTACAGGATACTATACTATGGAGGTAAAACTTCCGGTAGGCGAATACCAGTTGCTGGCTTGGGCAGGGGCACATGATTCCTATGAGATAACTATTCCTAACGGTGGAACAACCCTTACAGAAATGAAACTCCAGTTGATGCGTGAGGAGTCTCTTGTCATTAATAAAGAGTTGGAACCACTGTGGTATGGCGGTATCAATCATGTGAAGTTCACAGGTACTGCAAATCAGATGGAGGTAATCAATTTGATAAAGGATACTAATAAGATACGTTTTATATTCCAAGGCTCTTCCTCGGGGGAATCCCGCAGTACCGATACTAGCGGATGGACCATCAATATGCATGACTATGATTATGAGATTATAGAATCCAATGGATATTTAGGACATGATAATTCCTTGCTGGACGATGATGTGCTGAGTTTTCAACCTTATTTTATGGAACAGAAGAATCCGTCGGCTGCGGCGGTCGAATTGAACACTATGCGGTTGATGGAGGACAGGCCTGCACGGTTTGTTGTGACGGAGAAAGCAACCGGGAAGAAAGTCTTTGATATTAATCTGACGGATTTTCTTATTTTGACAAGTATGGAAGGGAATAAGATGAAACCTCAGGAATATTTAGATCGTGAGGATGAATATAAAATCATATTCTTTTTTTTTGACTCAACTGCATGGAATGCTGTTCAGATTAACATTAATGGATGGACGTGGTATATTCAGAATGAGGAAGATTAAAACAGAATCAAGAATGGTTTACGAATAGGGACCTTAGAAGCAATATGATAAATGATTGCTTCTAAGGTTCCTATTCTTTTTTCAATATTTATTCTAGTATCGGTTGATAACCTCTTTTGCCTTGTTTACGGCAGTGGTAGGAGAAATCTTATCCATACCGGATTCATCAAACATTTTCAGGGCTTTGTCTATATTCTTGATAGCCCCTTTATTGCCTTTCCTTTCAAATTCTTCTTTCAGAATGCGTATTTTTTCAAATGCTTGTACTCCTTCTGTCAGGCGTTCTAACCGGATAGATGAACGGGCGCCCGGATAAATCATATAAGTGTCCCCGGCAGCCCAAGCGGTAAAGCGGCTGTCCTGCAGAGGATTTTTCACCCAACTGTTTAAAGCCCAACGGAGATACCCATCCAGATTTTCTTTAGCACTGTGCCATGCCAGCCATTCAGCTTCGGCAGGTTCACTGAAAGTAAAAGTGTTGGGACGGGGTTCCGTGCAACAGGTATAATAAGTGGTCACTTTGCCTGCTTTCCGGCGTGCTTCAATCTCTTCCGGTGTGAACTTCTCGGCGATAGTGATACAATAATCATTCAGCTCATCCAATAACTCTTTGTGATACGTTCCAGCCAATGACACTTTAAAGTCTTTATCAGCCTTACGGATTACTTTCAGTGTTTCCTGCATGTCCTTCATCGGTCTTTCGTCCATCGCAATGTGAGTGATATCGAACCAGCCTTTTGCTTTCAGATGCTTTGCGAAATCTTGCAACATATTTATCCAGAATTCTTCATAAGCGGCTTCGCCCGGTTTGGCTTCCAAGAACTTGAAAGAGTTACTGGCTTGATCAAAATATTGGAAAGAAAGACGCCAGGGAACCATCGAGTAACAACTTATTTGCTTCTTGACTCCAAGGTCTATCATAAATTCCACCCATTTATCGAACACGGTATAGTCAAAGTACCATGTTCCATCCGCTTTTTTCAGCCAAGTAACCATGCTCTCAAAAGCGTCGTATGTCTGTCCGTTCCAAGGTTTGTGCATAATGGAGGCTGTAATTACTTTACCGCCTGCATCAGCATATAATTTCATTAATGGGCGCATCAAGTCGAAATGTTCCTTGCTGAATGGTTCCACATTGTAGTAACGGGATACTGCGTATGGATTTTGCCATAAATCCAAATGGAAAGCCCATTCGGAAGGAGGAGGCAGCGTACGTTTTTTCACTTGGATATTCAGTTTCAATTCGGCCAGTGTACTATTGTTGGCCTTTACTGTAACTGTTCCTGTGTATTTCCCGGCTTTAGTCTGCTGGGGTACGTTGATACGGATCCATCCCCCTTGGGTGGAGTTGGCGGGAAGAGTCAGAGCGGGAGTGATGTGGTCTATTACATCTGCTACTAAAGTTGAATCAAAGTCGGCGCTATTGCGGTAGCCACATGCGCCCAAACCGTCTTTGTTCAGTTCATCAGTCATGACATAGCGTACAAAGCCGGTACGGATATCATCTTTGCTGATGGTATTTTCACCAGAGATTAGATCACTGACTGTGAGAGTCAAATCATTCAGTGTCTTAGGAGTCCATACTACCATTTGGGCCGAAACCTTTTCACCTTTCCATGCAGTAAGGTTTATACTTTTCTGTGTACTACGGATAGGGGCTGGTTCCTCTTTCTTATAGCGGATGTCTGTGCTTCCCCAGCTGATTTGTGGGGCTGTAACTTTCGCCCATAAAGTGGGGTTGGTGGCAATAGGATTGGCTGCTTCCTGATAATATTCGGAAGTTTGGGCGTTCATACATACTGTTGACAACAGGAGAGCGCCTAGAAATAGGAGTTTTTTCATAGGTTATATAATAGTTAGTTGAAGTTACAAAGGTAACTCAGGGAGAGTTAATTTCCAAATAGGAGTGATGTAGTTTGCATAATTCCTGAGGAATATTTATTTTTGGCAAGTTATAATATAAAGGAAAATAGAGATGAAAAGAATTGTAAATGTGCTTTTTGCGGGTGTACTGGCTATGACTGTACTCTCATGTAGTGAAGAGAAAAAAGGATATACTCTGAATGGGGAAATATCAGATGTAAAGAATGGAATGGTGTATCTGAAGAAGTATCAGGATAAATCTTTCATAGATGTGGATTCGGCTGTAATTACGGATGGCGTTTTCAAATTTGAAGGTGCTTGTACTGAGCCGTTGGCATACGGGTTGACTACGTTCAAGGATAGCAAACGTCCGTTGGTATTCTTTTTAGATAACGAAGAGATGCAGTTGAAGATGAATGAATCGGAAAAGGTATTGACTGTGACAGGTTCTGCTTTGAATGATTTGTATGCACAGAATGCTCCTTTGACTCGTCAGGATGGATATAGCATAGATAGTTTGGTATCTGCTCATCCTGCATCGGCCGTTACTCCTTATTTTGTTGTGAAAGATTTCGCTTATAAGTTGAATCTGGAGGAAATGAAGGCATTACGTGCCAAATTAGATGCCTCATTGGATGGAACCATGTACGTCAATCAGATAGATGATTTTATCAAGCGGATGGAAAATATTCAAGTGGGAGCTGTAGCTCCGGATTTTACATTGCCCGATGTAGATGGTAATCCCGTCACCTTATCCGGTTTGAGAGGAAAATATGTATTGATTGATTTTTGGGCTTCTTGGTGTCCTGATTGCCGCAAGGAAAATCCGAATATTGTTGCTGCCTGGAATAAATTCAAGGATAAGAATTTTACTATTTTAGGAGTTTCTCTGGATCGTAAGAAAGAACCTTGGTTGGCTGCTATCGAGAAAGATCAATTGACATGGACTCATGTTTCAGATTTGAAGGACTGGAAGTCGGATGCAGCCGTGCAGTATGCTATTCGTTGGATTCCTATGAATTTTTTGTTGGACCCCAATGGAGTGATTTTGGCGGTAGGATTGGAAGGCGAGGCCTTGCAACAAAAGTTGGAAGAAGTCTTGAAATAAGTTTCCCATCATAGGTTGCACAGATTAGAATTTTGATTTAAATCTGTGTAACCTGTAGTGAAAAAATAGTTGTTTTTATGAAGTTTTCGATGCTATTTTTTTTCGAAAGTATCCGTAATAAGCGTTAGTGCCCCATCTCCGGTAATATTACAAGCTGTTCCAAAACTGTCCTGCAATGCAAAAATCGTAAGTAGTAGTGCAGTTCCGGCTTCATCAAAGTGAAGGACAGAGATGATGAGCCCTAAAGAGGCAAGTACTGTTCCACCCGGTACTCCCGGTGCACCAATGGCGAATAATCCTAATAACAGGATGAATAAAGTAATTTGCAATATGCTGGGCATGCTTCCATAAAGCATTTGTGATACCGTGAGTACAAATACGGTTTCTGTCAGGATAGAGCCGCACAAGTGTATATTCGCGAATAAAGGTATTGTTACGTCGCTGATCTCTTTTCTCAGTATCGGGCTTTTACGGGCACATTCCAATGCTATACCCAATGTGGCTGCCGAAGACATCGTACCTAATGCCGTGAGGTAGGCAGGACCGTAGTATCTCAGTACTTGATAGCTATTCTTTCTGGAATAAACCGCCGCAATGAAATAGAGTAGTGTCAGCCAGATGAAATGGCAAACAATAACAACTATCAGAATGGAGAGGAATACAGGTAATTGTTTCGTAACAGCTCCCTGATAGCTGAGAATGCAGAAATTGGCGGCAATAAACACAGGAAGTACAGGAAGCAATACCCTTTTCACCAATTCAAGTACCATTTTTTGGAAAGTGTCCAACAACTTTGATATTTCGTCCGATTTTACCCAAGCAGTGGCAAGCCCTATCAATGCGGCCAGTACCAGTGCAGTCATTACGTTCATGACTGGTGGAATATCTATCTTCAGCAGATTCTCCGGTAATGCTTTCAGTGAGTTGGCATCATCGGCTATATGCAGGAAAGGAATTACATTGTATCCTACGGCAGCCCCGAAGAAAGAAGCCCCGATGGAGGAGAGATAAGCAATGCCAAAAGCAAATAAAAGCATCTTTGACGCATTACTGCGCAAGTGTGCGATGGAGGGAGCGATGAATCCTAAAATGATAAGAGGAACTAAAAAGAAAATGATTTGTCCCGTAATGTGTTTTATGCAAACGATGGCTTCCAACACAGCGTCGTTTACGACGAAACCTGCCGACAGTCCGATAATTACGGCAATAAGCAGTTGCACGATGGTGTTACTTAGAAACTTTTTCATATATTTTTTTCAGTTAAACGATGAATATCCGGAAAAAGTTTGCTGTATGTGTATGTTATTTCATAGCTCGGACAAAGATAGGAAAATAATATAGAATGTCATCTGAAAAATAGAAAAAGACGGGAAACATCGCGCTCCCCGTCTTGCAAAGTCTTTTCGCCTTATGCTAATACCTTAAATTAAGCGAAACATTTAGACTCTCTCTTATAAGTGATAGTTGTTATTGAAATATGAATTAAAAGTTGTTTTTACCTGTATCCCACCATAGACGTGTACCGCCGTTGTCTGCACCGCCAAGAGCCGTACAAAGGTTCTTATATTGTTCCGGATCTTTCTTGGCATCGTCCTGTGAGAAGGGGAGGCGACGAATCATGATGTCCGTATCAATTGTACCGTTGCTATTGTTGGTTTGGACTTTGAATAATTTCGGATATCCGGTACGGCGTTGTTCGGTCCATGCTTCCATACCTTCCGGCCAACAGGCAATCCATTTTTGAGTGATAATTTTTTCAAGTTGCTCTTCTTGATTGGCTGCATCGTCAAAATCGGGAGTAGTGGTTATCAATGCTTTCATATCTTTTCCGGGACCTGCTGCATAATTAATGTAATCCGTCGGTTTGCCTTTGCTTGCCAGATAGAGGCTTGCATCTCCGGCGCCCCATTGGTCGAATGAAGCTTGAACACCGGTTTCGTAACATTGCTTTGCACTTTCGCTTTTCGGATTGATACCTCGTAAAGATGCTTCGGCACGTAGGAGCCAAACTTCCGCTGCTGTCAGAAGAACGGCGGGTGTGGATGCGGCGATTGTTTTAGTATTGATAAAAGAATAACTTTGATAGTAATTGGGATCACCATCCTTGGCATATACTCCTTGAGGCACTCCTAAATATTCCTCTGTGTGGTCTGCCAATGTCGCCGGACTGTAATATATACTGATGCGTGGATCTTCATAACCGTTTAAAACAGAAGCCATTGTTGCTCCCATGTAGGTCTCGCCCCAGCCGGCGACACCTGCTAGCGGGTTTTGATATCCTTTACCGGAGATTTGGATGTTCTCTGCGGATGATTCAATAACACCATAAGAGTTTTCCAATGCTTTTTTGGCCTCGCTGGCGGCAAGTGCCTTATTTACATTAGATACACGCATGGCCAAACGAAGGCGCAATGAATTTGCAAATTTAATCCACCTGCTGGCAGTCGGGCAATTGGACATATTGATACTTTTTACTCCATCTTCTTTACCTCCTTCTTTCAGATAAGCATCCAATGCCTCTACGGCTTTATCCAGGTCATTGAAAAAAGCTTTATAGGCTTCTTCCTGAGTGTCAACGGAATTTGCTTCATTCTTTCCGAATTTAGAATAGACAATGGGGCCATAAGTATCAGCAATGCGATGCATGGCTTCTACTTTCAGAATAAGGGTGGCACCATAAAAATGCTTGTACTTGGCTTCATCTTGTGTAATCAACGTCGATTTATGGGCTACCGGGAAAATGTAATTATAGGTATAGTTCCATGCACTGGCCGTCCATCCTGCCTCTAATGCGTATACCGTATTTTTATCGCAGAATTTAGAAGCAAAATCATGGAAATATCCTGCGAACATATCATGATTCAGGTTTTGGAATGTTTGCCAGGGCCAAGTGGTTCCTTCTCCCCAGTCGTAGTTAAAATAAATACCTTTTTGAATGGTCTCAAAATTAGTGGTGTATTTCTGGAAATCATATTCTTTTACGATATCATCAAAACTACCGTTGATTTTATTATCAGATTCGAATCCGTCTGTGCATGAGGCAAGACTCAGGAGGCCGCCCATGCATAAAATTGAAATATATTTTGAACTTTTCATAATGTCTTTGTTTTTAAGGTTAGAATGTGAACTTAACGTTGAAACCGATGTTACGTGTAGTCGGCATGCCGAACACATCAACGCCCTGCAGAGTATTACCTACTGACAAAGTTGCATCCGGATCAAATGGAGCATCTTTGTACAAGAAGAATAAATTGCGTGCAACCAATGTAAGATCCAGTCCTTTGATAAATTTGGTTTTGGAGAGAATGGATGCCGGGAATGAATAACCTAGTGTTAATTCACGCAAGCGTACATTCGTTGCATCGTACATGTAGTATTCTGAAATACCGTTACGGCCTCCGACAGTACCATAGAAATTAGGAACGTCTTTGAATTGGATACCTTCATATTCCACATACCCACGGTCGCGTGCCTCTCCGGATTCTTTGCTGACGCCCATTGCATCCAGGTGTGCTTGAGTCAATGACATAACATCACCTCCGATGCGTGCGTCAATCAAGAAATATAAAGTAAATCCTTTGTAAGTAAAGGTATTGCTCCATCCTAATAAAGCATCGGGGTTGGCGTTGCCCAATAAAGTGTTGTTTCCTGTTACTTTAATCGGATTTCCTGCCTCATTTACTTTGATCTTGCCATTTTCATCTCTTTCAAATCCATTACCATAGATATCGCCCAGTTTTCCACCTTCTTTTACCCACATATCGTATGCCATGGAGAACCCTTCCGAACCATAACGGAATGATTTATAATCCTTGTGTAAGGAAACAACCTTATTTCTGTTCATGGACATATTTACAGCAGTTTTCCAACGGAAATTTTCATTCATTAAAGGAGTACCCTCTACGGTTAATTCAATACCGGTATTGCGAATTTTACCTGCATTGACATAACGGAATGCATAAAGTGAACCTGCCGGATTGGCTACTTTCAGCAACTGATTTTTAGTATCAGTACGATACCATGTAAAGTCAATACCGAAGCGATTATTGAAGAATTTCCATTCTGTACCGAATTCAATGGAAGTACTGATTTCCGGTTTCAAATCACCACGTTGCTCAATGTCATTGGTCTGGATACTTCCACCACATTGAATAATATCCGCTAAGTTTGTAATTCCGATAGGAAGGTCATTACCAACCTGTGCGAATGAACCACGGAATTTTGAGAAATTGATCCATTCCGGCAGTTTGACACTGTTGCTCATAATCCAAGTCAAACCTACTGACGGATAAAAGAATCCATTTTTCATACTTTCTGTATTCGCTAAAGTGGAAGACCAGTCATTACGTGCTGTAACATCCAGATAAAGAGCATCTTTCCAACCTACTTGCGCTGTACCGAACAAGGATTGTATAGTACGTTTCGCATCAATCGTCTGGTTGATAAATCCCTTTGAAGAGAAGATGATATTGGAAACGGTAAATACATTAGGGCGATATAAAGAAGCTGTTTTGGAGTCAATCATCAAAGAATTGGCTTTGCTCACATTGATGCTGGTTCCCAATGCTGCGTTGATAGAAAAGTCACCCAATGTTTTGTTAAACATGGCCATGAAGTCACCATATACTTGGAAATTTTGTTCATCCGACCATACATAACGTCCGTTGGGAAGCCCTGTCTCATCATTCTTGCCGGCAATATTTGCAGCTGTTGAAGCATACATCTTGTTGTCAAATTTATCACTTACGTAGTCTACATTGCCACGTGCCTGGAAACTTAACCAATCAGTAGCTTTTAAATTTGCACTGATAGAAGCCAATGCGCGATAACGTTTACTCTTGTTGGTCACACGGTTTTTAATCCAGTACGGATTCTGATCCCATTCACTGAATGAGCCGTCTTCATTCTTTGTGTACCAATTCTGTAAATTCATATTACGATCCGTGTCGAATACTTCAAAATTTTCAGCATACGGAGCCAAATCGGCGCCACGGGGGAAAGAATACAGACCAACTAGCGGATTCAGATAATAACCGCCTCCGGCAGGAGTGTTCCGGATAGTCTGTGTCATCAAACTGGCATTTCCATCCAATTTCAAGCGATCGTTGAAAAAACTGGCTGTTTCACGGAAAGTGATATTATGCTTTTGAAGTTTGTTTGAGTCAACGATACCTGTACCTCGGGTATTAGCATAAGAGAAGTAGGTTTGCATCTTGTCATTGCCTGTTTGGAAAGTTAAAGAGTTGATAGCAGTGATCCCGTTTCCGAACCAATTGTCCACATTGTCATAGTCTGTCAGGTTCCCTTTGCTACCCCAGCTGCTGGTACCATCGGCAGTTTGTCCATAATTGTTTTGGAATTGGGGCAGGCTGATAGCATGGTCTACTGTCAGGTTGGAAGAAAATGTAATTCTTGACATACCGGCTTTTCCGGATTTTGTTGTAATTAAAATGACACCATTAGCTGCTTGTGAGCCGTAAAGAGCTGCTGCGGATGCACCTTTCAATATGCTCATACTTTCAATGTCGTCAGGGTTCAGATTGGAAATACCGTCACCAGAGTCATGGTTGACACCGTCATTTTCACCTCCCATAACGGTGGCTGTTGATTCTGTTGTGATATTCAGCATGGGAACACCATCAATGACATACAACGGTTGGTTGTTACCACTGGCGAATGCTGAACGCGCACCACGGATAGATACTTTTGCCGAACCTCCAAGACCGGATGAACTCTTTGTAATCTGTACACCGGCGGATTTACCGGCTAGTGAATTAATCATATTCGCATCCTTTACCTTATTCAGCTCGTCACCATTCAATTGCTGTGTAGAATAAGTCAAAGAAGCTTCTTTCTTTTTAATACCCATAGCGGTTACTACAACAGTTTCCAATTTCAGGGCGTCGTCTTCCATCTTGATGGTAAAGTTGGTTTTTCCGTTTACGGGAATGATGACTTTTTTATATCCGATGTAGGAAACGGCTAGTTGTGCATCAGTGGGAACTTCCAGGGTAAAGTTGCCGTCAATATCTGTAATAGTACCGTTAGTAGTACCTTGTTGAAGTATGTTTGCACCGATAATGGCTTCACCCTGCATATCCGTTACAACACCTTTTACAGTGATCGTATTCTGCTGCTTCACTTCTTCACGGGCTATGTTGCTTTCTTTAGTCAGAACAATATTCTTTCCTTCCATTACATAAGAGATTCCTGTTCCGGCAAAAACTTCATCCAGAATTTCGGATACGGCTTTGTTACGGGCTTTAACAGTTACTTTGCGGTTAAGGTCCACATTCTTTTTATTATAGACAAACAGATAATTGGTCTGTGTTTCAATGGTCGAGATTAATTGAGCTACCTTCATGGTGTGGGTATCAAAACTAACTTTTGCATTTTGAGAGTGTACATTTACGCTAAATGCGCTGAATGTAGTAGCCAAAAGAAGAAATAAGGTAATCTTCATAGTTCGTAATATTTGTTTAAAGCCTAAACTTTTTGGGCATAAATACCCTTCCAAAGAAATTTTTCTCATATCTTTGTAATGTGTTAAGTTAATAAATTTGATTAAGGTCAATTGTTAGCTGTCGAATCGGGGAGTATGGGGGTACTTTCCGATTCTTTTTTCAAAGGTTCTTATGTAATCATAATGGTTAATTTTTAAGGTTAAACTTCTATTGTGATTTTATTCTATAGTTATCTTATTATGTTCGTTATCAATATCGTATTTGAACGGATGGTCTTTTTGTATAACTTTTAGTATATGCTCTATGCCATCCAAATCTTTGAATTTACCGGTACAACGGTAGTTCTCTAAGATTTTAGGATTCTTCACTGTTATCTTATAATTATAATATAGAGCAATCTTGTCCAGTAATTCTTTAAACGGAACATCATCGAAATAATAAATGCCTTGCATCCATGCTAAAGCATTGTTGCTGCTCATTTCGCCCGTTCTATATTTGCCGTTTTCCATCGAGAAATACTTTCCTTTCGTCAGGCTGGTAATTGTTTTTTCTTCTTTTGCACTGTTGGTAAGCAAGTTGATGGAACCTTCTATCAGTCTGGCTATAAAGCTGTTTGAACCTTTATAAGAACATACATCGAATTTTGTTCCGGTGACTTGTACCTTTATGTTTTCTGTCTGCACATAAAAAGGAATTTCCTTATTGTGTGCCACCTCGAAATAGGCTTCTCCGTCTAATGTGACTTTACGGTCTTTTTTACCGAAATCTTCATCATAAGTCAATGTAGTTTGGGAGTTCAACCATACTACCGAACCATCGGGGAGGTCCATCTGCGCACGTTGCCCCGCCGGAATACGGATGGTTTGTGACAATTGCTGCTTGGGTTTGTGCATATGTGGCAAATCCATGACAAAAACAATAGCCAACATGGCGGCAATGGCAATCAGCGGATACAGATACAGATGTCCTTTCGGCTTCCGCTGTATCTTCGAATCATCGGAAAAGAGGGTAATATCAAACAACATTCGTTCTTTCAAAAAGCGTTCCTTGTTCTCGGCACTGCTTTCCGTCCATTCCACAATTTGGCTTTCCTCTTTTTCCGTGGTTTCTCCTCTGAAATATTTATGTAGCAATTCTGTCTTCATTCTTTCCGCATTTTGTATATAGAACAGGATAGTGGGAAACAACCCTAGCGGAAAAATGATTTTTTTTCGATTTTCTCAAAAAAAGTGGTTTTTACCCTCTTTTTTCATTTCAGATAAAATTATTACCGCCCTGACACACTGCTAATAAAAAATATTAGTAACTTTGCAACACCCAAAATAAGCGAGATTGTATTTATACACTATAAACAAAAATAAGAGATTATGATGACAATTGACAAATTCAACTTTGCCGGTAAAAAGGCAATTGTCCGCGTGGACTTCAATGTACCTTTGGACGAAAATGGTAAAATTACTGATGATACTCGTATCCGCGGTGCTCTTCCTACACTGAAGAAAGTGTTGGCTGATGGTGGCAGCTTGATTATCATGTCACACATGGGTAAACCCAAAGGTAAGGTAAATGCTAAATATTCATTGAGTCAGATTGTCGATGCTGTTTCTGAAAAATTAGGTGTACCTGTTCAATTTGCTCCTGATTGCGCAAAAGCCGGTGATGCTGCAGCTGCTTTGAAACCGGGTGAAGTCCTGTTGTTGGAAAACTTGCGTTTCTATCCTGAAGAAGAAGGAAAGCCTGTTGGCATTGACAAAGAAGATCCTGCATACGAAGATGCCAAGAAGGCAATGAAGGCTTCTCAGAAAGAATTTGCCAAGACTTTGGCTTCTTATGCTGACTGCTATATCAATGACGCATTCGGTACTGCTCACCGTAAACATGCTTCTACAGCTGTTATCGCCGACTATTTCGATGCAGACAACAAGATGTTGGGCTATTTGATGGAAAAAGAAGTTCAAGCTGTTGATAATATCCTGAAAGATATCAAACGTCCGTTCACTGCTATTATGGGTGGTTCTAAGGTATCTACCAAGATTGGTATTATTGAAAACCTGATGGATAAAGTGGATAACTTGATCCTTTGCGGTGGTATGACTTATACTTTTGCTAAAGCTCAGGGTGGTAAAATTGGTAATTCTATCGTAGAAGATGATAAATTGGAATTGGCTCTTGATATCATCGCTAAGGCTAAGGCTAAAGGTGTGAATTTGGTATTAGGTACAGACTGTGTAGCTGCTGATGCATTCTCTAATGATGCTAATACTCAGGTTGTTCCTGCAAATAATATTCCTGATGGATGGGAAGGCTTGGATGCAGGTCCCGAAACTCAGAAAGCATTTGCAGCAGCTATTGAAGATGCTAAGACTATTCTTTGGAACGGTCCTGCCGGTGTATTTGAGTTTGATAACTTTACTGCCGGTTCACGTGCAATCGCCGAAGCTATCGCTAAAGCAACTAAGAACGGTGCGTTCTCATTGATTGGTGGTGGTGATTCTGTAGCTTGTATCAACAAGTTCGGTATGGCTGACCAAGTATCTTACATCTCTACCGGTGGTGGTGCTTTGTTGGAAGCGATCGAAGGAAAAGTTCTTCCGGGTGTTGCAGCGATCAAAGGTGAATAATTGGTACTTCTCTATATAAAAGAAAGGCAACCCGGTTTCGAGTTGCCTTTTTTAGTATTTTGTTTTTTGTAGTGAATTCTATATCTTAGAACATAAACAACACGGTGGCTACCAGTCTGTTGTTTGAAACAGAATGGGTATCAATGATTGTTCCATCTGACTTATCTAGTGAACCGTACCATGCAGAACTGAAATTATATTCCACACCGATTTTCCAATGAGGAACATTATAAGTCAGTTCGGCACTGGCACTGATCAATTGATCTACATTTGTACCTGTGCCATACATTTTGGTAACCTCATCGTTGGTGCCTAAATTTTTCATGTAACCAAAGAAAACAGCCGGTTTCCATTTTTTGCCATACACAATGTTCAACCAAGAACTGGAGTTGCGGTTGGGGGAATATTCTTGTTCACCTGTTCGTTGGTCTATTGATTTTATGCCATAGCCTCCCAACATAGAAACCTGTGTAAGATTGGAACCTAATATGCTTTTGGCAGCTATATACCATACAGGTGAAGTATATTTCATGTGAACTTCATAAGACAGAGAAGTGATACGTTCATCTACTTTATACACTTTATCCTCTACCACAGACTGAGTACGGGGTTTTAATGAAACCATTTCAATACCTGCACCTACCAACCAGTTGTTACCTTTGTAATCTGCACCGATATAGACTTCCGGGATACAGCTTTCTTTGATGTATTTCTGGCTCTTGCCATCAGGGCCTTGTGACAGATATTGAGATTGCCAGATCGCTGCACCTGTCAACTGTATATCACCTGTCTTGTAGCGGAAACGTATTTGCGGAGCACGGCTGAACGGTTGGAAAGGAGCTCCCATATTCAGATTCAGGATTTGTGGGGCGACGTCACCATACAGCGGATGCCAGGTTTGACCCAACAGCAAGGACGGTTTTCCCCAGTCTAAGTTCAAATATGCATGGCGCAGGCGAACGGTAGAGAAAGTGGTTCCTGAACCGCGAAAGTCCATTTCCACTTTAGCCGAGGTTTTTGCCCTGCCCAGTTTAGGGCCTTGAACGTCGACTCCCAGACGAGTGTACAAGGTATAGAAGCTTCCATTGGCTGTTGCATTCAGGTCTTTTCCGTCTGTATCATATATTTTGTCTTTGGGATACATATAGAAAAGTCCGTCCACAGTTTCTTCGTTGGCACGGCTATTGTAATAAAGATCGGTGCGAACTTGTCCGTAAAACTTATAACTGAAATCTTTGTTTTGGGCAAAACTGCTTGCCGATAGCAGTAAAAGTGTGAATAAGAATGAATATTTTCTCATGATTTAAAGGGTTGTTATAAACATTCGGCAAAATTACATAATTTATTTGAAAAAGGCTGTGTGGTTCCTCATAAAAGTGTCATATCGCGCTTGGATGGAACAGCCTGCATTGAATTGCACAAAAGAAACTGTCCGAAAGCAAAAGATAGCTTCCGGACAGTTGTTTATTTTACTTCTTTCGTGGAATTAATAGATTTCTATTTCATCCAATGCCATTGTACTGGGCACTTCGCTCTTATCATGCGGACTATAGCAATCAATACCATTACGTATTTTGCCTCCGCTTGTAAATTCTATTTTCACCTTTACAGCTTCTTGTGCCGGGAACTCTATTTCTTCATCGAATCCTTTGAAGGTGTTTTCTTTGATGTCATAGGTAAATTCCTTTTCGGCCACTTTCTCGAATTTATTGCCTGAGGCGGAAACATACACCACAGCTTTGCTTACCGGTAATATATTGCCGGCTGCATTATAAAGCGTACCAAATCTGATTTTACTGATTGTAGCTTTATCAAAGTCTGCCACGAAGGTCACTTTATCATTATTGTCCGGGCGGATACCTACCCATGGAGTGGAAGAGGCATTGTTCCCACGTTTTCCGTTGGTTAGTCCTAAAGTCACCGTATCGGCCCCTAATATGTCATTTTCTCCTAAAATATCCCCCTTCATTCCTTTGGGTTCCGGAGTTATTTCATATTTCTTTCCACTGATTAAATTCTTGTAAAGTTGTTTATGGGTAACTTTACCAATCTGCTTACCGTCAACAAAGGCGGCGGCTTTCAAGTCGTAAGTACCTTCCAATGGGAATGGATGGCTATATAAGCTGGCATTTACAGACGGTTCCTCACCGTGGATTGTATAATAGATTTGTGCTCCCGGATAGAATGTTTCCAGTTCTACATTCAGTACTCCTTCTTTAGTGGAACGGGTATTAATGTTTACATCAAAGAAGTTGAGGCATGGTTTTACCCCCATTATTTCCAGACGTTTGAAATCTTCTACCATGCGGCTGCAGAATGAAGTGAAATTCTTCTCCTTCATCGGAGTCCATCCGGTCTCGGCTATGGCGATTAAACGTGGGAAGATTTGATAGTCACGATTGTCTTCGGTTGGCATATATTCAGCCCAGCAATTAGCTTGTACGCCTATGATGTGTTGTTTTACCAGACTGTCTGCATCAGCCGGTACAGGATTGTAACTATATGTTTTCTTCAATGTGTTATACCCACCGATAGTGACAGGGGCTATTTCCGGTTCTTCTTGATAATGATCAAGATAAGCGTAAGGATTGGGAGTCATGATGGCATCATGCCCGGCTTTGGCTGCGGTCATTCCGCCTTCCACACCACGCCATGACATTACTGTGGCGTTGGGAGCAAGCCCGCCTTCCAGAATTTCATCCCAACCGATGATGTTGCGTCCTTTGCTGTTCAGGTATTTTTCCGCACGGTTTACGATATAGCTTTGTAACTTCTCTTCTTTGGTATGCTTTCTGCCGTCTACGGGATTAGGAGTGACATCATCTTTAAGCCCTAGGTCTCGTATCAGTTTTTGGCAATGGGAACAATGTTCCCATGCGTATTTGGGGCATTCGTCACCACCTATATGTATATAAGAACTTGGGAATAATTCCACCACTTCGTCCATGACTCCTTCCATAAATTGAAAGAAAGTGTCGGTAGGGCAGAATACCTGGTCAAACACACCCCACAGTTTGCAAACTTCGTAGGTGCTGTCCGGAGTACAGGATAATTCGGGGTAAGAGGCAATGGCTGCCAAGGCATGTCCCGGTAGCTCTATTTCCGGAATGACGGTGATATATTTGCTTTGGGCGTATGCTACCACTTCTTTAATTTCTTCTTGTGTATAGTAACCTCCATGAGGTTTGCCGTCATATTTAAACGGGTAGTGGGTATAGAAATAATCCACCATGGTTTCTGAACGTTGGGAACCGATTTCGGTCAGTTTGGGATACTTTTTGATTTCGATTCTCCAGCCTTGGTCATCCGTAAGATGCCAGTGGAAGGTATTCATCTTATGTACGGCCAATACATCAATGAATTTTTTGATGTAATCTATCGATGCAAAATGACGGCATACATCCAGCATTGCTCCGCGATATCGGAACGCCGGAGTATCTTCTATCTCGACGCAAGGTACGCTCCATTCGGCATTGCGTGCTCTTTCCTTGCTATAAATAGCTACCGGCAACAGTTGATACAGAGTTTGCAGTCCGTAATAAAATCCGTTAGGTGTTGATGCTGTAATCTTTATCTGTTGGGGGGTGACTGATAATTTGTAGGCTTCTTTCTCCATATCCGGAATGCTGTCAAAAACAATGGTGGGTACATTTTCATGTAATTCACCACCCGGTTTCAATTTGATACCGGCTACATCCAATACGGTAGTTGATAGACTGGAAGCGATATTTTTCACTTCTTGTGAGGCGTTCACAACGACAGGAACATCGCTGTTCAGATAAAAACGTCCCGGCTGCTCATTCATAGTAACAGGCAGCGGAACTACATTGTACTCATTGATTACTTCTTTCATTTGGCACCCACACGTTAATAGCCCAACGAAAAATACTAGCAGACTCTTTTTTTTCATAATATATCTGTGCTAAGTTTTTAAATAAAGGGGGTATAGAAATTCTTTGCGGACAAAAATAGCAATAAAAACGGAATAAACATGTTTTTCAGAGAGATTAATATGTTTACAATATAAAAATATTTTTCACAGATTTGTTTCTTTATTGCTAATAGAATGTTATCTTTGTCCGAGTTAACCAATTTATTAATCTGACACACATGACAGCAAATACCCCCAAACGATTGCTCGCTCTTGACATTTTGAGAGGCATCACCATTGCAGGCATGATTCTTGTGAATAACCCCGGTTCGTGGGGGTATGTGTATGCTCCGCTGGAGCATGCCGCCTTTAACGGATTGACCCCCACCGATCTCGTTTTCCCTTTTTTTATGTTCATTATGGGAATCTCGACTTATATTTCTTTGCGGAAATATAATTTTACTTATTCACATGCCACGTTGCGTAAAATAATGAAGCGTACAGTCATTATTTTTTGTATCGGTCTATTGTTGAATCTTTTAGCTAAGTCTGTTTTTACACATCATCTGAATTTTGAAGAATGGCGCTATCTGGGAGTCATGCAACGGCTCGCTATAGGATACGGTGTGACCAGTCTGGTTGCTATAACGGTGAAGCATAAATATTTTCCTGCTATCATTTTGGTGACTTTGGCCGCTTATTTTCTTTTATTGGCTACGGGAGACGGCTTCAATCAGTCGGAAACCAATGTTGTGGCTCGTTTTGACGCATGGGCATTGGGCACATCCCATATGTACCATGAGGGCGGAATGGCGTTTGATCCGGAAGGGCTGCTGAGTACTGTTCCTGCGGTGTGCCATGTGATGGTAGGATTTTATTGTGGAAAGTTGTTGCTTTCCGCTAAAGATAATGCCGAAAAGATACAGCGGTTGTTTCTGATAGGAACTATACTTACATTTGCCGGCTTTCTGTTAAGTTATGGCTGCCCTATTAATAAAAAAGTGTGGTCGCCTACTTTTGTTATTATAACTTGTGGATTGGCGTCCAGTTTTTTGGCTCTGCTCATTTGGATTATTGATATGAAAGGATATCAGAACTGGTGTGCTTTTTTCCGGTCATTCGGAGTGAATCCTTTGTTTATTTATGTGTTTGCGGAAACAATGGGAATCGCATTGGGTGCTACGGGCGTGAGTGCCTTTATTTATGAAAAGATGCTGGCTCCGGCATTGGGGGATTATCCCAGCTCATTAGTCTATGCTTTGATCTATATTATATTCTGTTGGAGCATTGTTCATATTTTATATAAAAAAGGCATCTATATCAAGATTTAGAAACGGATACAGAAAATTAGTTAGATGAAAGAAACGGGGAATATTTTTATGTCAGAACTGACGGAGGTGTTTAGTAAACGTCAGCAACAGTTTATTCAGTTTGCTTACTCGTACGTCAGGGACAAGGAAGAGGCTGAGGATATTGTAATGGGGGCGTTTACCAATGTGTGGGAGCACCGGAATGAATTGCGGGAGGATACGAATATTTCCGCATTGTTGTTGACAGCCATAAAAAATCGTTCACTGAATCATTTGCAACACTTGGAGGTACGTATGCGTGCCGAGCAGCATATAGGAGATATACGGCAGAAAGAGCTGGCTTTGCGTATCTCGACTTTGGAGGCTTGTGATCCCGATAAATTGTTTTGTGATGAGATACAGGCTTTGGTGCAGGAAGCTATTAGTGAACTGCCTCCTACAAGCAGGGAGGTGTTTATTTTGAGCCGGATGAAAAATTTACCGAACAAGGAAATTGCTTTGCGATTGGATATTTCTGTAAAGACTGTGGAATTTCATATCACCCGGTCGTTGAAACAGTTGCGGGTGCGGCTGAAAGATTATCAGTTTCTTTGGAGTTTTTTGTAAAAAAAAAGCCATACCTCAGTTGTTTAGGTATGGCCTTCTTTTTTATTTCATATACAGGGATTAGAAACTATAATCTGCACTTAAACCGAATACTTTGTTAGTACGGCTGTATACATTTGTTCCGGGTAATCCGGTTCCGTTATAGTTGGTTGACTTCTTGGTATAATCCTCATAATTAGTCCACATATAGCCGACATTCAGATTGAGATGCTTGTTCATTTTTATTTTGGCTCCGACTCCCAAAGAGTAAGAATCACAAGAGAAACTAGTATCTGATTGATAGTTATCTGATAGTCCGTAGTCAGTGATCTGTCCACCACAGCTGAGGGTCAGTTGCTTGGTTACATCAAACTCGATACCTGCCAAGTATTCATTGGTTCCTTTAGTCAGATATTTTTGTTTACCGTTTGCCATACCTGCGTTTTTATCATCATAGAAATGATATTCTACAGAAGCACGAAGTACCGGAAGGAATTCGTAGGCGGCTGCAATGGAGAGCATGGCTGGGATGTCATTGGGAGTATTCACACCGTGTTCGTAGGGGGCTACCATATCTTTGGCACTGGGTGGATATTGTAAGTTCTTTGTATTGTTTTCGATATTCAGATTGGTCTTGAACTCATATTTAGCACCGATATTCAGTTTGCCCAATTTAACATCTGCACCGATTACAGGAGTGAGTCCCCAACCTGTTTGGTCACAGTTCAGAGCGAGTGGCAACAGGTTGGTATCTGTTCCTTTCACAATGGCATTTAAGAATCCTTTATAACCGCCTGTAAAATAGTTCATACGTCCTCCACCGAATACAGAAAGCCATTCGGTAGCTTTATAGGATAATCCCAACTGTAAAGAGTAAATATATTGTTTACCATCCATGGCGCTTGTGATATCATACATGCCGGGAACGATTATCGGACTTTGTGGGTTTGCCTGATGTGCTTTCACACTATTCTGAAAAATACCGGCCATGGCCGCAGATTCAAACATAGGCAATCCGTCATCGAAAGATGCTTTTCCACCTCCGGCGGTAATAGCGAAGAAACCTGAAATAGTCCATTTGTCTTTTTTATAGGCTGCAAATAAACTGGGAATAACCGGTGCGGCTGCCGTTCCTTCATAATATTTTTCGAAAGGCTTGTCTGCAACGGTAGGACCTGTGGCGCTAACCCCGTTGTATGTCATAAAACTAGCATCAATATTTCTAGTCTGATAAGCACTTTGAATGCTCAATCCTACATGGAATCCGTCTTTGGGTAAGAAAGCCAGTCCGGCAGGATTAGACAAAGCACCATCTATTTCTGTAGTAGCACCACGGGATAGCATACGGAGAAAAGCTGCATGTTGATTTGTATTGGTTAAAATACCTCCTGCGAAAGTTGAATTTGAAACGATTAGCGTCGCTGCGCTAATTAATAATAGTTTCTTCATTTATTACTTAATTTTTTTGTTTGCGGGCGCAAAGGTAGGATAAAATAACACGCGGACAAACCTTTTGTGCAATTATTTGCATAATCTATTGAAAAAATCAACTGTTTCAGTAGAAACTATTTAATTTTCTTCGTTTATTTCAGAAGGCTTTTGACCCATGATTTTCTGAGTGTTTTTTAGCTGTTGAGTGCCTTGTGGATTACTTGTGGACGAACTTTTTTTAATTAATTCTTTGTCTTATAGTAGGTTAATGCCTATGCTGTGGACAAGTTGTGGACTTATCGTGGATTTTCTACCTTATTATATTAAAACAAAGAAAGAAACAAAGAAAAACTCCCTTAAGGGTTCTTTGAAAAAAACGTCCGTCATGTTCTGTCAACGCTCGGGTCGTTTTTTCAAACTATGCTGAAAACTTTTGCCAACTATGCTGGAAGTTCCCGGAAGTTTCCAGCATAGTTTGGGCATGATATGCCTTTTGTTCCGGAATGGTTATTTCCAGGAATAAATTCTTTGCCTGTTTACAGATTCTTCACCACATTCAGCATGGTGGATTGAGAAGAATGTTGTATCTTTGTAACCCTTTTACGCAATACAAATTTTTTATATGTATACTAACAAAGAAATATGGAACGTGAGTTATCCGATTTTTCTCGGATTATTAGCGCAAAACATTATAAATGTGACGGATACGGCTTTCTTGGGTAGAGTGGGGGAAGTCGAACTGGGAGCTTCCGCCATGGGTGGATTGTTTTATATCTGTGTCTTTACTATTGCTTTTGGCTTTAGTATCGGTTCACAAATTTTGATTGCCCGTCGTAATGGTGAAGGGCGTTACAAAGATGTAGGCCCTGTGATGATACAGGGAGGGACATTCTTGCTGGGGCTGGCGGTGCTCATGTTCGGGCTGACTCATCTGTTGGCTCCATCTGTTGTCCGTCTGCTCATCTCATCTGATTCCATTTTTGACGCCACCATGGAATTCCTCAACTGGCGTATCTTTGGTTTTTTCTTCGCTTTTATCAACGTGATGTTCCGTGCGCTGTATATTGGCATTACACGTACTAAAGTGCTGACGATGAATGCGGTGGTCATGGCATTGGTGAATGTGTTGTTGGACTATATTTTGATTTTCGGTAAGTTTGGAATGCCGGAGATGGGGATTAAAGGAGCAGCTATCGCTTCGGTGATGGCTGAAGCCGCTTCATTGGCTTTCTTCTTGATTTATACCTACGCAAAGGTGGATTTTAAGAAATTCGGCTTGAATCACTGGCAGAAGATTGATTTCTCTTTATTGGGAAGGATTCTGAGTATATCGTGTTTTACCATGGTACAATATTTTTTGGCCATGGCTACTTGGTTTGTCTTTTTCATCGCGATAGAACGGTTGGGGCAACGCGAGCTAGCGATTGCCAATATCGTACGTAGTATCTATATCGTGATGCTCATTCCGGTTCAGGCACTATCTACTACTACCAATTCCTTGGTCAGCAATCTGATCGGTGCGGGAGGAATAGCCCATGTCATGCGCTTGATTTGGCGTATCGCACGGATGTCGTTTTTCATCATGATAGTCTGTGTGGCCATAGTGGTACTTTTCCCTCATGCTATGCTTTCGGTTTATACCAATGAGCAGGCCTTGCTGGTGGAATCCGTGCCTTCGTTGTATGTCATTGCTGTGGCAATGGTCATCGCATCGGTGGCTAATGTCTATTTCAATGCCATTTCGGGAACTGGAAATACGCAGGCTGCTCTGATACTTGAAATGGGGACTTTGGTGTTCTATACCCTTTACATTCTGTGGATAGGCATGGTAGTGAAAGCACCGGTTTCGGTTTGTTTCTCCATAGAGGTGGTGTACTATAGTTTGTTACTGCTTAGCAGCGTTATTTATTTGAAAAAAGCAAAATGGCAGAATAAAAAGATATAAGGTTCATAAGTTTTTTGTATTTTTGCACCCTGTTGTTATTCTGAAGGTTAGTAAAGAATGACAGGCAATCATAATTCGTAATTTATAATTAAAGATATATGTTCGATAATTTAAGTGAGAGACTGGAACGGTCTTTTAAGATTCTGAAAGGTGAGGGAAAAATCACCGAGATTAATGTAGCGGAAACGTTGAAGGATGTGCGTAAAGCTTTGTTGGATGCTGACGTGAACTATAAGGTCGCCAAAGGCTTTACTGATACAGTGAAAGAAAAAGCTTTAGGGCAGAATGTGCTTACGGCTGTGAAGCCCAGCCAGTTGATGGTAAAGATTGTACATGATGAACTGACCGCATTGATGGGTGGTGAAACTGCCGAATTGGTGTTGGAAGGTCGTCCGGCAGTTATCCTGATGTCAGGTCTGCAAGGTTCCGGTAAGACTACTTTCTCCGGTAAGCTGGCCCGTATGCTGAAAACCAAGAAGAACCGTAAGCCGCTGTTGGTGGCTTGTGACGTCTATCGTCCCGCTGCTATCGAACAGTTAAGAGTATTGGGAGAACAAATCGAGGTTCCTGTATATAGTGAGTTGGACAGCAAGAATCCGGTGCAGATTGCATTGAACGCTATTCATGAAGCAAAAGCGAAAGGGTATGATTTGGTCATTGTCGATACAGCCGGCCGTCTGGCTATCGATGAGCAGATGATGAACGAGATTGAGGCTATCAAGAAAGCGATAAATCCGGATGAAACTTTGTTTGTGGTCGATTCAATGACCGGTCAGGATGCGGTGAATACAGCTCGTGAGTTTAATGAACGTCTGGACTTTAACGGCGTCGTGCTGACCAAGTTGGATGGTGACACCCGTGGTGGTGCTGCTCTTTCTATCCGTACCGTGGTAAACAAGCCTATCAAGTTTGTGGGTACCGGCGAAAAGTTGGATGCTATCGACCAGTTCCATCCTGCACGTATGGCAGACCGTATTCTCGGCATGGGTGATATCGTGTCTTTGGTAGAGCGTGCGCAGGAGCAATATGACGAGGAAGAGGCAAAGCGTCTTCAGAAGAAGATTGCCAAGAATCAGTTCGACTTTAATGATTTCTTGAGCCAGATTCATCAGATTAAGAAGATGGGTAATTTGAAAGAACTTGCATCCATGATTCCGGGTGTGGGGAAAGCTATCAAAGATATTGATATCGATGATAATGCGTTCAAGAGTATTGAAGCGATTATTTATTCCATGACTCCGCAGGAACGTACAAATCCTGAAATTCTGAACGGAACGCGCCGTACACGTATAGCCAAAGGTAGTGGAACCAGCATTCAGGAGGTAAACCGTCTGTTGAAACAGTTTGACCAGACTCGCAAGATGATGAAGATGGTGACCGGCAGTAAGATGGGTAAGATGATGCCGAAACTTAAAAAGTGATGCTTAAATAAACAGATAAGGGAGAAAGTGTGAAACTTTCTCCTTTTTTTATTATGCTGCATGGCTGATTTATACTACATTTGTTGCTCAATGAATAATTTATAAGTAAATAGATAGTATGCAACTAATTGATGGAAAAGCTATTTCGGAACTGGTGAAGCAGGAAATTGCTGCGGAAGTTGCCGAAATCGTGGCTAAAGGTGGCAAGCGTCCCCATTTAGCTGCAATTCTCGTCGGACACGACGGAGGAAGTGAAACATACGTAGCGGCCAAGGTAAAGGCTTGTGAGGTATGTGGTTTCAAATCCAGTCTGATTCGCTATGAAGCGGATGTGACGGAAGAAGAATTATTGGCAAAGGTCAGAGAACTGAATGAGGATGCTGACGTGGATGGTTTCATTGTACAGCTCCCTTTGCCGAAACATATTTCCGAGCAGAAAGTGATTGAAACCATTGACTATCGGAAAGATGTGGATGGTTTTCACCCTATCAATGTAGGCCGTATGTCCATTGGTCTTCCTTGCTATGTATCTGCTACTCCTAACGGTATTCTTGAATTGCTGAAGCGTTACAACATTGAAACCCAAGGAAAAAAATGTGTGGTATTGGGCCGCAGTAACATTGTAGGTAAGCCTATGGCAAGTCTGATGATGCAGAAAGCTTATCCGGGTGATGCCACTGTAACTGTTTGCCACAGCCGCAGCAAGGATTTGGTAAAAGAATGTCAGGAAGCTGACATTATCATTGCTGCACTGGGTCAGCCTAATTTTGTAAAGGCTGAGATGGTGAAAGAAGGTGCGGTCATTATTGATGTAGGTACTACCCGTGTGCCGGATGCTACAAAGAAATCCGGATTCAAACTGACCGGCGATGTGAAATTTGATGAAGTGGCTCCCAAATGTTCTTATATCACTCCGGTGCCGGGCGGTGTGGGGCCCATGACTATTGTATCTTTAATGAAGAATACGTTGCTGGCTGGAAAAAAGGTCATTTACAAGTAAGTGCCATGCGCTTTGCGAAGCTTGATGGATAAAAAAGAATGTGTCAAAAGTTTGGTAATGCTTACAGGATAAGCTGACCTGCTTTTGACACACTTGTTTTCATGAACAAAAGTTATGCCTGCTTTTCGGACTTACCTGTAAAATCATAAGGAAGGATTTTCGCTCTTAAAAGATTATTTTGTTCTTCGGAATGACTATATTTTCGGGAGTGTCTTTGATGTATAGGTCTTTCTCGCTGGGAAGTTCGGGACATTTATGCCCTCATGCTCTCACTGCATGTATAATAGGTTTATTATAAAAGATTTAGATGGTGAGGGTAAAAAATATTGCTCTCACTTATGCTCTTATGCCCTCATTATATTTTGAAGCTGAATTTTGCATAAGAGGCTTGAAAACAGTTATATATATTCTTTTTATAGGCTATTCCGTTTTGATGTAAAGTAGGCTATTTTTAGGCTTTTTTTCTTGTAAGAAGTGCGCATAGAGGATTTGTACCTTTATGGAATATGGCGGATTCCAGCTGTGGTAAAAAAGATCAGGTCATTTTTAAAAAAGATGACAAGCTTTTTTTAAAAGGCCGCCGTCTTTTTTAAAAACGTCTTGGTCTTTTTTTTAAATGTCCTTGTCTTTTGGACTGGCGGTTGGCATGCTTGCTGACGTAGTTTCTGTTGGGGTCATTGTCATCAATAAGGCATGTGTGTGATATATAAAGATTTGTTGCAAATGCTTGTAGACCCTCTTTCTAATTTTTATTTGTATTATTCGCTTGAAAAAAACGATGGTACTGCTGTTTCAGAACGGGTACAGGTTAGTGAAGCCTGTTGGCACAGTTCGGGGTTGCTCCTACGGAATTCAAGCGTATGAAAACTGTAAATTAGTGTAGAACTTTGTTCTTTACGAATTTTTTCCTATCTTGTACCCTTTAATATTAGAATAGATGAAACAGATCTTCATTCTTTTTTTGCTATGGTTTGGTTTGTCGCTATCGGCGCAAGATCAGATCTCTTTGTTGTTTGTCGGTGATTTGATGCAACATCAGGCTCAAATTGATGCAGCCAGGCAAGGAGACGGGTATAATTATAATGATTGTTTCCGTCATGTGAAGAAAGAAATAAGTGAGGCGGATATGGCTATAGGGAACTTGGAGGTGACATTGGGAGGAAAGCCTTATAGAGGGTATCCGGTGTTCAGTGCTCCGGACGAATATCTTTATGCCATAAAGGAAGCCGGATTTGATGTATTGCTGACCGCTAACAATCATTGTCTGGATAAGGGGAAACTGGGGCTGGAACGTACTATCCTGATGCTGGATTCTTTGAAAATACATCATGCTGGGACCTATAGGAACCCGGAAGAACGCCATAGGAACTACCCGTTATTGATTGAGAAAAATGGTTTTAGAATTGTATTGTTGAACTATACTTATGGAACGAATGGCTTTAAGACTGATGCTCCGAATATGGTTAATTATATTAATCGGGAACAGATAAAAAAAGATATTCTTGATGCGCGCAGGAAACTTCCTGATGTTATTATAGCCTGTATGCATTGGGGAGTGGAATATTGTTCGTTCCCTGAACGATCGGAGCGTGAACTGGCTGGCTGGTTGATTGGACAAGGAGTTGATCATGTAATAGGTTCGCATCCGCATGTACTCCAGCCTATGGAAATTGTAAAAGACTCCCGGACTCCTGCCCGGCATGTCATTGTTTATTCATTAGGTAATTTTATCTCAAATATGTCGAAAGAAAAAACGGATGGAGGAGCTATGGTGAGATTGAAGTTGCAACGGATTTTTCGAATAACTCGTTTAGCGAATTGTGAATATGCGTTGGTTTGGACTTCGAGACCAGTTTTAAGTAAAAAAAAGAACTTTGAATTATATCCTGTTACTTTTATAAATAAATCCATTCATAATGAGGAACTTAATGTGATGAAACGTTTCTTGAAAGGAACTGAGAATTTATTAGGGAAATCGAATGGAGGCATAAAAGAGTATTTTTTTGAATAATTTTTCCTCAAAAAGTTTGCGGATATAAAAAAAAACAGTACCTTTGCATCGCTTTCGAAAGGAAAGCCTAACATGGTGACTATAGTTCAGTCGGTTAGAGCGTCAGATTGTGGTTCTGAATGTCGTGGGTTCGAATCCCACTAGTCACCCTTTAACATATGAAAGGTTCTGTAAATCTAATGATTTATAGAACCTTTTTTCAGTTTTTATATCTATTAGTGTATTATCATGGTGATAAATTTAAAAGATAATAGCGAAAAGGATAAGTATATCTTGGAGTTGTTCCGGACATCTCCCAAGGAGGCTTTTCGTTTATTATTTGATGCTTATCACATGAAATTATGTATATATGCAGTGCAACTGACCGATTCTTTTGAGATGGCTGAAGATATTGTGCAGGATTTCTTTATCTATTTTTGGGAGAAGAAATATTACTTGAAAATAAATCAAAATCTTCGTTACTATCTTTATTTGTCTGTGCGGAATGCGGCAATCAATACTTTACAGAAAAATAACATGTTATCTATGGAGGAACTCTCAGGTCTTGATATGAGTATTCCTGAAGAGTCTATAGATGAAGAGGAGCAAGAGGAACGAAATAAGTTATTATTGGAAAAATTACAAAAATTACCTCGTCAGGAATTACAAGTAGTGAGAGCTGTCATTATGGAAAATAAGAAATATAAAGAAGCGGCTGAAGAACTCCATATTTCTGTGAATACCCTAAAAACTCATCTGACAAGAGCCTTGAGACAATTAAGAAAAGAATACAATCTACACTCACTGTTTTACTAAAATTAAATTTTTCTTCTTTTCCTGTCACCCATTTATTAATTTGGGCTCTCTTTTATTAAAAGAAAGTAATCGATGAACAAAGAGAATCCAAAAAAGAACAAAAAGTCTTTTGAGTATTATATAGCGCAGCGAAAAGAAGAATTTCGTTGTCAATATGATCATGAACGTTCATGGGAAAACCTGCAATACAAGCTTGAAAAAAGAAGGAAACGCCGTATCAGTTTATATTGTGTAGCGGCATCAGCGGCTCTTCTTTTTCTTATTTTAGGAATTAGTCATATATTCTCTCTCCACAATAACACGCAAAACAAGGAGGCTGTAGTGGCTGCTGTGATTTCATTTCCGGAAACAGGCAGCCGCAAGGCTATCCTTACTTTAGAGAATGGAGAAAAAGTGGACTTGTCTGTTAAAAAAGGTACTATTTCTAATGTAAATTCTACTGTAATCAATAATAATGCCAATCAATTATTGACTTATAGAAAAGTGGAAGAGGTTTCTTCAACTCCTCAGATTAATACACTGGCTATTCCAAGAGGAGGGGAATATCAGTTGATTTTATCGGATGGAACAAGGATATGGATGAATGCTGAAAGTCTTTTACGTTATCCAACTTCTTTCGTTGGAGAAAAAAGAGAAGTATTTCTAGAAGGGGAAGCTTTTTTTGAAGTGGCGAAAGATGCTAAACATCCTTTTATAGTTCATACAAACAGACATTCGGTGGAGGTACTTGGTACAAGTTTTAATATATCTGCTTATCCTGATTATAAGGTATATACAACTCTTGCAGAAGGGCGTATTAAAGTAAGTACAGCTAAAGTTTCGGTTGTGTTAAATCCTGACCAACAAGCGGTTATTGAACTGGATAATGATGATATAGTGACACGTGATGTGCCTGCTTATCTATTTACTTCTTGGGCGAAGGGAAATTATGAGTTTCGTAATACGTCTTTGTCTGAAATTGTTGCCCAACTGTCACGGTGGTATAATGTAGATATCTATTTTAAAAATGAATCTTTGAAAGATAAAAGATTTGCAGGTATCATCTTCAGGGATGAAGAGTTAAATTTTGCTATTGAAGTAATTGAGAGAGTGTCTAATGTACATTTTACCCGCGAAGGAGAAACGATTTACATTGAAGATAAGCACGAATGAGAAAGTAAAATGATAGGAGAGAATTGACTTTTTTTAATAATAAATCAACAAACAATTATGAGTACAAAACTTTTGAGCGAAACTATCTGTCGCAAAGGCCTCATGGTGAAATGCTTTGTTGCATTGATAGTATTTTGTTGTTCGGTGGGTGAAGCATTTGCCCAAACGGATACTAAAGTGACTATCAATGTGAACAATGTTTTAATCAGAACAGCCTTGGATCAACTGCAAAGGGAAGCAAAGATCCATTTTGTTTACGATGAAGAAAATATTGATTCAGGAAAACGGGTAAGTTTATTTTACACCAAAACTTCTTTGAATGCGGTTTTGGACGATTTTTGTAAACAGACTTCATTACGATATGAAGTAAAAAGAAATTTGATTCTTATTTTACCTTCAAAGGTTGAGAAAACAACCGGAAAACATGAACCCTTTTATATGACAGGTGTGGTTATGGATGAAACCGGAGAAAGTATTATTGGAGCTACCATTATGATTGGAGGTACAAGTCAGGGTACTGTAACCGATATAGATGGTCGGTATAGTTTGCGGGTTACTCCTGGTGATTTAGTGTCATTTACTTTTGTTGGAATGGCAGATAAAGTAGTCAAGGTACAAGCTGGTAAGAAAGTGGTGAATGTGAAAATGGAAACTAATGCCACTGCACTGGCGGATGTTGTAGTAACTGGCTATCAGACTTTGTCCAAAGAACGAGCAACAGGATCTTATTCTGTGATTTCAGAGAAAAGTACGAAGGGTAAACTGGAAACGGATGTGTTGTCACGTATTGAAGGATTGGTAGCAGGTATAAATAAAACTTCAAGCAACAGTAATGATGTTGTTATTCGTGGTATTACTACTTATATGGGAAATACAAAGCCATTGTATGTGGTTGATGGTATGCCTTATGAAGGTGATTTAGCATCAATAAATCCTACAGATGTACAAAATATAACAGTATTGAAGGATGCTGCTGCAAGTTCTATTTATGGTGCCCGTGCGGCTAATGGTGTAATTGTTATTACAACTAAACGTGGACAGGAAGGTAAAACTAAAGTAAGTTATAATGGTAGTATTAAGTTGTCTCCAAAACCGGATTTTGATTATTTGAATTTGATGAGTAGTTCCGAGCTGGTAGATATGCAGATTGAGGGGTTTGATTATTATCATACGGCTTATGAGAATTTGAATAAGCGTCAAGCTGTAAATCCGGTAGTTAGCTTATTGTATCAGCATGAACGAGGTCAACTGACAGATGGTCAATTGGCAGATGCTCTGTTACCTTATCGTACAAATGATAATCGTAAACAAATAGAAGATGAATTTGCGCGTGTAGGTATTGTTCATCAGCATAATTTAGCTATTTCTGGTGGATCTAATAAAAATCGATACATGGCTACTGTTAATTATATGGGTGATTATGGTAATCAAAAGTATCAAAGTAAAGATCGTATTGGATTTAGCCTAAAAGATGATGTGGATTTTTTTGATTGGTTATCGGCTGATTTTGGAGTTACAGGAAGCTTTTATCGTTCAAAGGGTGATAATGGAGCAGGTAGTTATAGCAGCTTGATGAGTAGTTATCCTAGTTATTATATGTTAAGGGATTTACAGGGAAATCCACTAGATTTTCAACGTACTAAATCAGATTATGAATTGCAACGTTTGCAAAGTATAGGTTTGATGGATGAAACATATAGTCCGATAAAGAATCGTGCAGAAGAAAGCTATCATAATAATTCCAATTATTATCGTTTGCATGCAGGATTGAAATTTAAAATTCTAGAAGGTCTTAATATTGATTTAAAATATCAGACAGAAGGGACTTATGATAAAAATCGTACTTTATATAGTAATATGTCATATAAAGTGCGTAATATGATAAATGATGCAGCTCAATATGATGCGGCAACAGGAAGCCTTACACTGAATGTCCCTAAAGGTGGCCAATTGGATGAAAGTCGTTATGAATCTTATTCGTATACAATGCGTGCTCAGGTGAACTTTAATCGTATATTGGGAAAACATGCTATATCTGCGTTGGGTGGTGCTGAACGTCGGTTGGTGCGTCGTACTGGTGCGCAGAATTATTATATGGGATATGATGATAATAGTTTGGGAGTAAAACCTATAAATCCGTTAGTTATGTCTCCTATTAATGGTACTGAAGCTTTGTTGGGGTCGTTTAATTGGGTCTATGGTGAATATAATGCATTGACTCATACAGAAGACCGATATGTTTCTTTTTATGCTAATGGTTCATATACATTTGACGAACGTTATTCATTAACTGGAAGTATTCGTATCGATCAATCTAATTTATTTGGTACTGATCCTAAATATCAGTATCGTCCGTTGTGGTCCGTTGGTGGTAGTTGGCAGATAGCTAATGAGCCTTTTATGGAAGATTGCACGTGGTTGAATCGTTTGAACTTGCGTATGACTTATGGTGTGGGTGGTAATGTTCCTAAAAATGCAGGACCGTATATGACTGTGGTTGATAGCGGATATAATGATTGGGTTGGAGATTTTGGTTCGTATATAAAGAATCCACCCAATTCTCAACTTCGTTGGGAGAAAACGGCTTCTACCAATGTGGGGCTTGATTTTTCTGTATTCAATTCTCGTTTAAGCGGTAGTATTGATTATTATTATAAGAAAACGACGGACTTGTTAGGAAATCGTAATGCGGATCCGACTTTAGGTTGGGCAAGTTTATTGCAAAATTATGGCTCGATGTTTAATAGAGGTGTAGAATTGTCATTACAGAGTGTAAATATTCAAAATAAGAATTTTACTTGGGGGACAAATTTAATGTTTAGTTATAATAAAAATGAATTGACTAATTTAGAAGGTACGAAAGAAACGGTTTTTTATTATAGTGCATATAATGTAGCAGCTGTTGGTTACCCTATTAATAGTGTCTTTAGTTATCGTTATGCAGGACTTAATCCGACAAATGGGAATGTGTTGGTGTATAATAAAGAAGGAGAAAAAGTTTCAAAAGTAAGTTCTATTGATGATATGGTGTATTCTGGAACTCGTACTCCAAAGTATACGGCATCATTGAAAAATTTCTTCTCTTATCGTGATTTTGATTTTTCATTTATGTTTGTATATTATGGTGGTCATGTGTTACGTGATGTTGTAGCTGGATATATGGGTGGTGCACCGAGTGCGAATCTTACTCGTAAGGCTTTAAACCATTGGAGGAAACCGGGGGATGAAAATATTCCAGGAGTAGCTCCGTCTTTCAATAGGAATATTTATTATACAGATGCTCAGACATGGTATTCGGCAGACATTCATGTAAAAAAGGCAGATTATATCAAATTGAGAGATATCTCATTGAGTTACAATTTGCCAAAGAATTGGTTGAGGAAATATTTTATAGAATCGGCCGCAGTGACTTGTCAAATTAGTAATGTGTGGTGGTGGGCTGCTAACGGAGATATTGATCCGGAAGCGTATACTACATCGGGGTATGGATGGGGAGCATTGACTCTTCCGAATCCTACTACTTATACAATTGGTTTGTCCCTTAATTTTTAAATGATTGAATAGATAAATATGAAATTATATAAATTTTTACTTTGTGCATGTTTGGCGTTACCTATAATGTCATGTGATGATTATTTGGATATACAACCTAAAGGGATTGTAATTCCGGAAAAGAGTGAAGACTATGAACGTTTATTGAATTATGCTCAATTGCTAAAAGCTTCAGAATCATATCCTAACTTTATGACAGATGATGTTTTCATGCCTTATGAAGATGATATGACTGGAGGATTTGTTTCTCTGGAGTTGCCGAACCAGCATTTATATGCGTTTAATAGTGAAATCTTTGGAGAAGGAGAGAGTGACGGTCTTTGGGAATACTCCTATAATCGTATTTATTATTATAACGTAGTTATTGATGATATAATGGGAGCTACTCAAGATACTGAAGAACATAAAAAGCAATTGAGGGCTGAAGCATTGGTTGGGCGTGCTTTTGAGTATTTGACTTTGGTTAATGCTTATGCTAATCATTACGATCCGTCGACTGCTGCTACAGATCCTGGCGTTCCATTGATGTTGGATAAAAATATCAATAAAACAAATTTGCAGCGCGCTACAGTGCAGGAAGTATATAATCAAATTAAGACAGATCTGGATGAGGCTGCTCCTAATTTACCGGAAAAACCGGTGTTGAATGCCTATCGTGCATCTAAGCCGGTGGGGTACGGGATGTTGGCACGTATGTATCTTTATATGGGAGATTACAAAAAAGCTTTGGAGAATGCGGTGATCTCATTACAGAATAATTCAACTTTGATGAGTCTTTTCCCGTATAAAGTAGTGGATCGTGATAAATATATTGGTAGGATCGATGTTCCGGATGGAGATGAGAATCCGGAAAATATTTATATTCGTTTGGCTCCATGGACTTTTGGATTTAGTGCTACTGCATATGCTTCTGAAGAATTGGCGTCCTTGTATGATCAGGAAAGGGATCAGCGTTATCTGTTGTATTTTACGAAATATTTAGGTGGAATAGATTTGGATTATCCTCTTTGGGCACCTTATATTTATGCCAACATGGCTATGTCTACTCCGGAAATGTATCTGATAGCAGCAGAGTGTGAAGCTCGTATAGGTAGTAAAGACAAAGCTATGGAATATATTAACACCTTGCGTGATAGTCGTATTATTGATAATGTACCTTTGGTTGCAAGTGATAACAAGGATGCATTGGTTAAAGTCTTGGAGGAAAGAAGACGGGAAATGCCTATGCTTGGCTGTACCCGCTTGATTGACTTGAAACGTTTGAATCGTGAACCTGAATTTGCAAAGACTATTGTGCATGAGGTGAATGGTGTAGAGTACAAATTGGAACCCAATAGTCCTAAATATATTTTGCCTATTCCACCCACTGTACTTCGTTTTAATCCTGATATGATTCCTAACATAAGATAAAAGATATTTTAATGAAAAAATTAACGATTATGATGGCAACAGCAGCATTATGCTGTTGCCTGGGTTCCTGCAACAGTGGAACTAAGCAAGAATTGGCGAATACTGTTCATTTGAAAGGTCAGTTGCTTGATATGGGTAGCCAGAATGTGCGTATGAGATTTGACGGAGCGGCATCTATGCTAGGCGATAGCCGGGATATTTTGTTGAAAACGGATGCTTCCGGTCATTTTGATACTACTTTTGTACTTAAAGAACCGACATATTATACTATCAGCCGCAACACATTGTATCTTACTCCAGGAGATGACATGACTATCAAAGTAACTCAGACAAATACAGAAGCGGAATTCTCGGGAATCGGAGCCGAAGCCAATAATTACATGAAGTTCCGTCTTTTCCCGAAAGGAGGTTCTTATCTGGAAGCCGGTGGTAACTTGCGTGGAGATTTTGTATCCACTAAAGCGTTGGTTGACAGCTTGGCCGCTATACGTATGCATACATTGGATACGTTAAGTAATGTGTCTGATGCATTTAAAAAGCTGGAAACAGCACGGATCAAAGCGGATATTATTAATAGTTATATCTGTTATGCAAGTTATTCAAGGATGTTTGCCGGAGTGAAGAATGAAGAAGAGATGCGGGCTAAATGGAATGAATTTAATGTTTCATTAACTCAGGATGTAACTCCGCTATATAAGGAGATTATGAATGAAGATATGCTGAATGTAGCTGTGGTGCGCGATGTTTTGTCTTATCAGGAAGATTCTACATTAGCTTCTCTTTGGTTTAAAGATATTTCCATTCCTGCGCGTACTACGGAATTATATGCTTGTGCTAAAATAGTTGATAATCTGAGAAATGAAGCTTCTGAACAGACTGTGAATGAGGCGAAGGCATTTTTGCAAACAGTGAAGAATGCTGATTTCGTGACAGAAATTGAAGGAAAGATTGTTCAAGCTTCCAAGTTGCTTCCCGGACAACCTGCCATTGATTTTGAGATGTTGGATGTGGAAGGCAATGTGAAGCATCTTGCAGATTTTAGGGGTAAGGTGATTTATATTGATTTATGGGCAACTTGGTGTGGTCCTTGCATTCAGGAATCTCCGGCATTTGAGGCTTTAGGTAAGAAATATGCGGGTAAGGATATTGTTTTTCTTCCGGTTTCTACAGATACTACAACGAAACCTTGGTTAAGGTACTTGGATGGACATAAGAAAGAATTGACTCAATATCATTCCAATGATGTTGCTTTAAAAGAAAGTTGGGCTATCATGTATATTCCTCGTTTTATTTTGATTGACAAGGATTTCAATATTGTGAATGCATACGCTCCACGTCCGTCAAGTGAAGAGATTGGTACTTTGATTGATTCTGTTCTTAATAAATAGTAAATTTATGATTTATAAAAAATATCTATTATTAGGCGTTTCTTTATGCATGTTAAATGCTTGCAATGAGTCTAAGTCTGTGTCTTTAGAGGGTAGTCTTGATGGAATACAGGCTGATTCTATCTATTTATATCAAGTGGACAATGAGCATTATGGTAGTGTGAAACTGATTAAATCTATTGCTGTTACCGATGGTAGATTTGCTTATCCCACTGATTCTATACAAGTCGGTCTTTATTGTTTCTCTTTGCAGAATATGGAGCGTGGGGAGTATTTACAGCAATACGCTAATTTGTTTTTGGAACCCAAATCCATGCAGCTTACCTTAGGCAAGGATAAGTATGACCAACTGAGTTTACATGCTACAGGGTCTGCATTGCAGGAGCAATACGAAGCTTTGCTAGAAGCGAAATATATAGCAGGTAATCGTACGGTTCTCGATTCTTTGGATCATATGTTCTATGCGGCTCGTGAAAAAGGAGATCGTGAGGAAATGGAGCGTATCCGGGAGGTTTCCAGTCCTTATTATGAGAGTGCCTCGGAACAGACCTGTAAACTGATAAATGAGGAAATTGCTAAAAATAAAGGCTCATACTTCGGTTTGTATCTTTATTATACCTATCGCTTCCAAAATCATACTTTTAATACAGTTAAAGAGATTGATGAGGCACGTAACTTCATAGGCGGTTTTGATGAGGTGTCCAAGCAAAGTGGTATATATGTAAAAATGCAAGAAGGTTTGGATAAATTTGCTAAGTGTGCTACCGGCAGTGTTGCTCCTGCTATAACAGGAATTGATTTGAAAGGAAATTCTGTCAGTTTGAACGATTTCAAGGGTAAATATGTTCTAGTCGATTTTTGGTTTGCCGGTTGTAGTTGGTGCCGTAAGGAAACTCCTTATCTGTTGAAGACGTACAATGCTTTCAAAGATAAAGGATTTACTATTTATGGTGTGTCTACAGACCGTCGTGAGGAAGATTGGAAAAAGGCTATTGAAGAAGACAAGAGCTATTGGAATCAGGTTCTGTTGCGGAAAGACGATGTGAAGGATGTGTTGGAATCATATTGTATTGTCGGTTTCCCACATATAATTTTAGTAGATCCGGAAGGTAAAATTGTAGCGAAGGAGTTGCGTGGAGATGATCTTTATAATACCGTCAAAAAGTTTGTAAACGGAGCAAAATAAAGAAATGTGTTTTTTAACAAATAAAGCAGTAGGCTGGGAATGTCCAGTCTACTGTTTTTTCTTTTATGAAATATGGAGCTTTTTGAAGGAATGATATTGTTTTATTATAGGTAGTGGTATTCCGTATTGTATTTATTTTTTAAATAAATCTAATGCATGACCCATATTTCTCTAATGTTTTCCTTTTAGAGAACTTATTCTCTGTCGGATAGGTTAAAAGTTTATCTTTGTACCATTATTCAGAAAAGAAATTTATTGATAAAATAGACATAAAAGGATCAAAACGTATAAGTATTGTAAGCGTACAATACTTTTAGGAGGTCTCGTTGGATGCTTGTGTTCAGATTTAAGGCGAGACCACCTTATTCTCGTAGAGAATTTAGATTTTAATTTAGATGATACTTGCTCGTGATGAGTAGGTATCATTTGTTTTTTAGTCTATTCTGTATGGAAATGGCTTGTAAGATTATACATAGAAGATAGAATAATTAGATCACTCTGCCGTTGAAATGGAGGATTTGAGCGGATTATTTTAATTATTGGAAGAATTGTTCTATCCTTTAAAGCATATTGCTTCTATCTTTGCCATACTGAGAAAAACATTAAATTACATTATTATGAAGAATTTTCTTATCTTATCTCTGTTGTTAGCCTTTTTGACTACGGAAGTATGTGCGCAGTGGAAACCGGCTGGTGACAAGATCAAAACACAGTGGGCAAATAAAATAAATACCTCTGCCGTATTGCCTGAATATCCACGTCCTATAATGGAACGTAATGAATGGAAGAACTTGAATGGTTTGTGGGAGTATGCTATCACCGATTTGGGAGGAAATGTTCCGGCGCATTTTGACGGGCAGATTTTGGTACCTTTTGCAGTGGAATCTTCTTTATCAGGTGTGGGACAAAGAGTCGGTGCAAAAAAGGAATTATGGTATTCCCGTTCATTTGAAGTGCCTGTTGCTTGGAAAAATAAAAATGTATTACTTCATTTCGGTGCTGTGGACTGGAAAGCAGATATTTGGGTAAATGATGTGAAGGTTGGTAGTCATACTGGTGGTTTTACTCCGTTTTCTTTTGATATCACTGCAGCGTTGTCTGGTAAGGGAAATAATAAATTAGTAGTAAAAGTTTGGGACCCTACGGATGAAGGGTATCAGCCTAGAGGTAAACAGGTAAATAATCCGGAGGGTATTTGGTATACTCCTGTGACTGGCATTTGGCAGACTGTTTGGCTGGAACCGGTTACTGCCAGGCATATTGAAGAACTTCGAATCACACCGGATATTGACCAACACTTACTGACTGTAAAAGCCCATTTGAATATGAGGGCACCTTCCGATCTGATTGAAGTAAACGTATATGACGGCAATCAGTTGGTTGCCACTGGGAAAAGTATTAATGATGAGGCTGTGGTCATACCTATGCCGGAAGATGCTAAATTATGGAGTCCTGATTTTCCTTTTTTGTATACTTTAAAGGTCATGTTGAAAAGCGGTAATAAAGTATTGGATCAGGTGAACAGTTATGCAGCTATGCGCAAATACTCTACGAAACGTGATGCTAATGGAATTGTACGTTTAGAACTGAATAACCAACCTTTGTTCCAGTTCGGACCATTGGATCAGGGATGGTGGCCTGATGGATTGTATACCGCTCCCACTGATGAGGCTTTAGTATATGATATACAAAAGACTAAAGACTTAGGATTCAATATGATACGTAAACATATTAAAGTGGAACCGGCCCGTTGGTATACTCATTGTGATCAATTGGGAATTATTGTGTGGCAGGATATGCCTAGCGGTGATCGTAATCCGGAGTGGCAGAACCGCAAATATTTTGAAGGTACGGAAAAAAAGCGTTCGGCGGTTTCTGAGGCTTGTTACCGTAAAGAATGGAAAGAAATTATGGATTGCTTGTATTCTTATCCATGTATCGGAACATGGGTTCCGTTCAATGAGGCATGGGGGCAATTCAAGACTCCGGAAATTGCAGAATGGACTAAAGAATATGATCCGACCCGTCTGGTAAATCCTGCAAGTGGAGGCAACCATTATACTTGTGGCGATATGCTTGACTTGCATAATTATCCTGCTCCCGAAATGTATCTGTATGATGCCCAGCGAGCGAATGTTTTGGGAGAGTACGGTGGTATCGGTTGGGTAGTGAAAAATCATATCTGGGAACCGGATCGTAACTGGGGATATATACAGTTTAATTCTTCCAAAGAGGTAACTGATGAGTATATAAAATATACAGATATGCTTTATGACCTGATAACCAGGGGATTCTCGGCGGCTGTTTATACTCAGACTACGGATGTGGAGGTGGAAGTGAACGGACTGATGACTTATGATCGTAAGGTGATTAAAGTAGATGAAAAACGAGTGAGAGAAGCCAACGCACGTATCTGTAAATCATTAAAGTAAAGAATATGAATAAGCTGTTCTTTTGGGTATGTGCAGTCCTTATGACTGCATGTGCTTCTCATAAAAATGATGAAGTCTTGACTGAGTCCGGTTTAAGTAAAAGTCGTTTTCAAACGGAGATAAATGGTGAAAAAACTGATCTGTTTATATTGAAGAATAAAAATAAGATGGAAGTTTGTATCACTAACTATGGCGGTCGTATTGTTTCTGTTATGGTTCCTGATAAGGACGGAATAATGAGGGATGTAGTACTGGGCTTTGATTCCATACAGGATTATATCAAATATCCGTCGGATTTTGGAGCAAGTATAGGGCGTTATGCCAACCGTATAAATCAGGGACGTTTTTCATTAGATGGAATAATATATCAGTTACCTCAGAACAATTATGGTCATTGTTTGCATGGAGGCCCTCAAGGGTTCCAGTATCGTGTATATAAAGGTACTCAAATGAGTGATAGGGAAGTGAAGCTGACTTATTTGTCTAAAGACGGTGAAGAAGGGTTTCCCGGAAACTTGAATTGTACAATTACTATGAAATTGACAGATGATAATGCTATTGACATTCAGTATGAGGCAGAAACGGATAAACCGACTGTTGTAAACATGACCAATCATTCTTATTTTAATTTAGATGGAGATCCGTCAAAAGATAATTCTGATTATTTATTGACTTTGAACGCGGATTATTATACTCCTGTAGATAGTACTTTCATGACAACCGGAGAAATTCTTCCTGTTGAGGGTACTCCTATGGATTTCAGATGTCCTACAGCTATAGGTGTTCGTATCAATCAAAACTTTGAACAATTGAAAAACGGAAATGGCATTGACCATAATTGGATACTAAATACTAAAGGGGATATTCAGCAGGTTTGTGCCACATTAGAGTCATCAGTTACGGGTATTGTACTTGATGTTTATACTGACGAGCCGGGTATTCAGGTTTATTGTGGTAATTTTCTAGATGGGACATTGACGGGTAAAAAAAATACAATATATAATTTCCGCGCTTCTGTGTGCTTGGAAACGCAAAAATATCCCGATACACCTAATAAGGCAGACTGGCCTACGGCAGTATTAAGACCTGGAGAAAAATATGAAAGCCGCTGTATTTACAAGTTTTCGGTACATAAATAATGCATGTTAAGGTAGAAGGAATTGTGGAATATAACTTGGGATAAATAAGATTCAGAGAGGAAGAGTCCTGAAAGAAGCGGTGAGGGCAAACACTGGTTCTTTTGGGACTTTTTCCGGATAATTATTGATATGGAGAATTTAATCTTTAATTTTGTACTCTCTAAACTAAATTGATATACTATGAAAAGAATATTCATAATAGGACTTCTTTTTTTATATGCATTTACTCTTTACTCTCAAAGTAATATCCGATATTATTTCAAAACATTGGATATTCAAGACGGACTCTCGCAAAACACGGTGAACGCTATTTTGCAAGATAAACAAGGTTTCATGTGGTTTGGAACAAAAGATGGTTTGAATCGTTTTGATGGCCTGAGTTTTCGTATTTTCAAAAAAGAGAATTCTGCTTTAGGAAATAATTTTATCACTGCACTTCATGAGGATAAAGAAGGAAATATTTGGGTTGGAACAGATGCAGGCGTTTATGTGTATAATCCTTTATTAGAAGACTTTACAGTATTTGATAGAGTTAGTGACACAGGTGATATGATTAGTCGTGCTGTGACTCGTATTGAAAGTGATGAAGATAGTGATATATGGATTTCCGTGGATTATCAAGGATTGTTTCATTTTGATCGTGTGCAAGATCGGTTAATTAATTGTCTGCATAGAGATAAGCGTAAGAACCAATTGGCCAATGTTACGCGTTTTTGGTTTGAGGAAAAACTATGTTGGGTCAGTTTATATGACGACAACCTATATTATACAAAAGATAATTTTAAGACATTGTTTCCCTTTCAGGATTCTGAAGGAAAAGAGCCTTTTAAAGATGATATCATTAATACTTGGATTATGGGTCCCCATAATTGTTGGTATATCGGTTCTTCTAATGGTTTGACTGAAATTAATCTGACAACAGGGCGGGTAAGGCGTTTGTTGAATTATTATGTGCGTGATTTAGGCTTTAAATCGGATAAGGAATTATGGGTAGGTACGGAGTCGGGGCTATATATTTATGATTTGGAAAAAGGTGAAATAGCTCATCTCACTGTTTCAAACGGGAATGATTCTTATGCTTTAGCCGATAATGCTATTTATTCTATATGCCGTGATAATGAGGGAGGAATGTGGATCGGATCTTATTTTGGCGGGGTCAATTACTATCCGCGTCAATGGACTTATTTTGAAAAATTCTACCCTCGTGATGATATTAAAAATTTTGGGCGTAGGGTACGTGAATTCTGTGAAAGTAATGATGGTACTGTTTGGATTGGTACTGAAGATAAGGGATTATTTCATTTTTATCCGGAAAGTGGAAAGATTGAAAAATTCTCACATCCTTCTATTTATCAAAATGTTCATGGTTTATGTTTGGACGGTGATGATTTGTGGGTAGGCACTTTTTCCGGAGGTTTAAGCCGTATTGATTTGCTTACGAAGCAAGTAAGACACTATCAAAAAGGTATAAGCCCAAATTCTTTGGATGCCAATAATGTATTCTCTATTTGTAAAACTACATCTGGTGACTTATGGATTGGCACTACATCTGGATTGCTGCGATATAATCGTGATACAGATGACTTTACTAGGATGCCGGAACTAGCTAATATGTTTGTTTATAAAATATTGGAGGATTTTAATGGGAATTTGTGGCTGGCAACTTATTCTAACGGTGTTTTTCGTTATGATGTGAATAAGAAAGAATGGAAGAATTTTATTTTTCACAAGAACGATTCCACTTCATTACCTTATGATAAAGTAATCAGTATTTGTGAAGATAGTCGTAAGCGGTTATGGTTTATGACACAAGGGGCGGGTTTTTGCCGTTTTAATCCGGAAAATGAAAGCTTTACTCGTTTTGATATGTCGAAAGGTTTTCCTAGTAATATCATTTATCGGATGGTAGAGGATAATCGGGGGAATTTATGGTTGACAACTAATAATGGTTTGGTTTGTTTCAATCCGGAAACAGATGATAAACGAGTTTATACTACAGCAAACGGATTGCTAAGTAACCAGTTTAATTATCAGTCTGGGTATAAAGATAAGATGGGACGTATCTATTTAGGTAGTATAAATGGTTTTATCACTTTTGATCCATCTACTTTTGTAGAAAATACTTTTGTTCCACCAGTTGTCATTACAGATTTCTTCTTATTCAATAAACGAATGCAGATCGGCAGTAAGGATTCTCCATTGAAAGAAAGCATCGTCTTTTCTGATGAGGTCGAGTTAGAATCTGATCAAAATTCTTTTTCATTGCATGCGGCGGCATTAGGTTATCAGGCACCGGAAATGAATCAATTGGTTTATAAAATGGAAGGATTTGATAAAGAGTGGTATAATGTAGGGCGGAATTCGGTAATCAATTATTCCAATTTACCATATGGAACTTATATTTTCCATTTAAGAGGATCGAATAGTGACGGAAAATGGAATGAAAAAGAGCGTATATTGAAGATTCATATTTTACCTCCGTTTTATTTATCAGGGTGGGCCTATTTTATTTATTTGCTATTAGGAATTCTGTCTGTGGTAGGTATCATTTATTATTTCCGGAAAAGGAATGAGCAGAAACACCAACAGGCCATGGAGAAATTCGAACGGGAAAAGGAACGCGAACTCTATACTGCAAAAATAGATTTCTTTACGAATGTGGCGCATGAGATTCGTACTCCTTTGACATTAATCAAAAGTCCGCTTGAAAATGTGCTTGTTTCTCCGAATGTATCTGCAGATATCCGTGATGATTTGGAAATAATGAATCTGAATACTACCCGTTTACTGGATTTGGTTAATCAGTTACTTGATTTCAGAAAGACTGAAACACGTGGGTTTCAACTGAATTTTGTAGAGTGTAATATTTCGGATATATTACAGCAGATTTATATGCGGTTTACTCCATTGGCACGGCAAAAGAAATTGGAATTTGTTATTGAATGTTCGGAATCTATCTATGCGTCGATAGATCGTGAGGCGTTGACTAAGATAATTAGTAATCTGTTTACTAATGCCATTAAATATTCTGAAACTTATATTCATGTCCGGTTGTGGATGGAGGATACTTGTTGGTTCTTGTCTGTCTGTAACGATGGCAATGTAATTCCTATGGAAATGCGTGAAGAGATTTTTAAGCCTTTCATACAGTATAAGGACGGATTTTCCCGTAAGGTTTCGGGTACGGGAATTGGTTTGGCATTGGCAAGATCTTTAGCTGAGTTGCATGAAGGGAACTTAATTATGGATGATTCACAAAAGCAGAATTGTTTTATTCTTTCATTGCCAGTAAAGCATGAACATACTATTGCCATTTCGAAGAGTGAGATTAAGTTGAAAGAGGATCCGAAAGAAGAGGATCCGGGACAATTGCAACAGAAGCCGCGTTACACTGTATTGATTGTGGAGGATAATGTTGAAATGTTGGCTTTTGTTGTCAGACAATTGTCACCTGTTTATCAAATATTGACTGCAACTAACGGAGTGGAGGCCTTAAAGGTGTTGGAGGGGCATACAGTGAACTTAATAGTATCGGATATAATGATGCCCGAAATGGATGGGTTGGAATTATGTGACCGTATAAAATCAGACTTGGATTACAGTCATATTCCTATTGTACTGTTGACGGCTAAGACCACTTTACAATCAAAAATAGATGGTTTGAAATCTGGAGCGGATGCTTATATTGAAAAGCCGTTTTCTGTGGAGTATTTGAAAGTGTCTGTTGCCAATTTATTAAGTAATCATGAAAAGCTGCATGCGGCTTTTGCACATTCACCGTTTATACAGACCAATTCTATGGCTATGACGAAAGCGGATGAAACTTTTTTGAAAACCTTGAATGAAGTGATTGTTGCCAATATGCAAAATCCGGACTTCTGTCTGGACGATATGGCGAGTTTGCTTAATATGAGCCGTTCCAGTTTGAACCGCAAAATAAAAGGAGTCTTGGACATGACCCCTAATGACTATATCCGTTTAGAGAGATTGAAAAAAGCTGCTCAATTATTAAGGGAAGGAGAATGTAAGGTAAATGAAGTATGTTATATGGTTGGCTTCAATACTCCTTCTTATTTTACTAAATGTTTTCAGAAGCAATTTGGTATTTTACCAAAAGATTTTGTGAAATGATTTTTTTCGGAGCATGAAATAGAATAATAGAACTAATCGCCCTCAGGAACTATTCTGAGGGCGATTTTTGAATGTATTATTCTATTAATTGGTTGAATAGTTCTAGCACATCCGGGGAGTTTGGAATACATTTGCATCACAAAAAGTTGAGAATATGATTCATGTAATACTGTGAAAAAAGAAATGCCTATGACATAACAAGAATGTGACCTTCAAATTCTATCTGTTGTATGTATATTTATGATACATACTTGTGGATTAATTAAAAAGCGGAACTGAAATCTCCGCACAATTTTACAAATCTAATTCTATAAAAAATGATTAAAAAATTATTAGTCTTCTTTCTGACTATTTTTACGATGACTGCTTATGCGCAGAACATAACAATGACCGGAACCGTAGTAGACACAGACAACCTGCCTTTAATTGGTGTGAATGTGGTTATTAAGGGTGCTTCTACCGGTACTACTACTGATTTGGATGGTAAGTTTACTCTTACTGGAGAAAATGGACAAACATTGGTTTTCTCATATATAGGGATGACCCTCCAAGAGATTGTTTACAAGGGAAAACCTTTGCATGTGATAATGAAGGATGATTCCAAGGCTTTGGAAGAGGTGGTTATAATTGGTTATCAGACTGTGAAGAAATCTGATCTGACGGGTGCAGTAGCAGTAGTTGATACCAAAGAGATGAAAAAAAGCTCAGCTGGAACACTTGTCAGTCAGATGCAGGGGCTTGCTACAGGTGTAAACGTTCGTAGTAGTGGTAGAGCAGGTGAGGATGCTTCTATTCAAATTCGTGGTGTGGGTTCATTAAGTAATAATGCTCCGTTGTGGGTGGTCGATGGGATGATAACTGATCCGGGAGTTGACTTTAATCCGGCTGACGTTGAATCTATTCAGATCTTGAAAGATGCTTCCGCTGCCGCTATATATGGTTCTCGTGCTGCTAATGGGGTGATTATTGTTACTACTAAGAAAGGGGTGAGTGGTCCTATGAAGGTGAATGTAAGTGTGAAAGAAACATTGGAATGGAGTCCGAAGTTTGATTTGATGAATGCGGCAGAGTACATTAAATATAATGATATAGCTTATAAAGAAGCGATAAAAGATGGTATAGCCTCCATAACAACAACTCAGAAGCATTCCGAATATGATACCAATTGGCAGGATGAGGTATTGAAGACAGCTTTGGTACAGGATTATAATGTATCTTTATCCGGTGGTGGAGATTCGGGTAGTTATTTTGTTTCAGCTGGTTACTATAATAATGATGGTGTATCTTATGGAAATACATTTGATCGTTATAGTTTCCGTGTTAACACACAGGGGAAAAAAGGTTGGTTTTCATTCGGTGAGAACTTGGCCTACTCATTAACTAATACAGATCCGAACCAGACAAATACTTATAATGACTTTTTACGTATGATGCCTACTATTCCGGTTTATGATGAGAATAATCCAGGTGGTTATGGATATGGAGATGCGGCTAAATATAATACTTTCGGTGTAAATCCCATTGCACGTGAAAATTTGGAAAAACGCCATATGAGACAAAATCGTCTGAATGGTTCATTGTGGTTGGAGTTCAAACCTTTCGAGTTTCTTTCTTATAAGTTCAATGGGGGCGTTGACTTGTATTTCTATGAAAATTCATGGTTTCGTGGTGAAGGTAATTGGCAACAAAATCAGGAATATCGTGATCCGGAGAGCCAGAAAGCACGTGATAATACTTATAATATGCTGATTGAACACACGTTGAATTTTAACAAGGATTTTGGAAAACATCATGTCGATGCAGTATTAGGTACTACTTACCAACATCATGAGTGGGAGGGGTTATGGGCTTCCCGCCTTAATTTTCCTATGTTAGGTAATGGTGATTATCTGACAGTGTTAAATGCTGGACAAAGTAACCAACAGAACACTAATAGTATTAGTGAGAATGCCATGATCTCTTATTTGGGACGTGTTAATTATATTTATGATGACAAATATTATCTGACAGCTACTTTCCGTCGGGATGGTACTTCTCGTTTAGCTAAGGAAAATCGCTGGGGTAATTTTCCTTCTGTTTCTGCTGCCTGGAGAATTTCTAAGGAAAGTTTCTTTAAGGTACCTTGGATTGATGATTTGAAGATCAGGGGAAATTGGGGGCGTTTGGGTAATGCTTCTATCGGTGATTGGGATTATGTTGGTACTATTAATCAAAGCATTGTGACGGTATTTGGTGGAGCTATTGTACCTGGAGCCACTCAAGTAAAATTAGTGAATACCAATCTTGTTTGGGAAACCAAAGAAACTGTAAATATTGGTTTTGACGCTAGTTTTCTCAATTCACGTTTGACTTTCAGTGCCGAGTATTATCATTCAAAAACTAAGGATGTTTTGACGGAAATGCCTATTGCCATCTCTACCGGTAATCAAGAAGGGGCACCTAAAGCAAATGCGGCTAGTTTGCGCAATCGTGGATTTGAATTGAGCTTGGGGTGGAAAGATCAAGTTTCAGATTTCAAATATGGTGCATTGTTGAATATTACAACTTTGAGTAATAAAGTATTAAGTTTAGGATATGAAAAACCTTTTATTGATTCAGGTCAGGCAAGAACGAGATTGAATGGTCCGTTGGCAGAATTCTTTTTGTATAAAACCGATGGGATTTTTAAAACACAAGAACAAATAGATAATTATGTAACTCCTGATGGCGAACCTATTATGATTTCCGGGAAACGTCCGCAATTAGGTGATGTGAAATATATTGATACGGATAATAATGGACAGATTACGGCGGATGACCGTCAATTTTGCGGAAGTCCGTGGGCAAAGATGCAAATGTCATTGGTCTTGAATGCTGAATGGAAAGACTTTGATTTCAGTATGATGTGGAATGGGCAATTTGGTAATAAAATTTATAATGTATCCAAATGGCAAGGACGTTTGTTCTCGGACAATTCCAATTATCTTCGCTTCAAGAAGGGAGAAGAACCTTATCAGGTAAATCAGAATTCTGATACGCCACGTATAATTTATGGTGACCAACGTAATTCATGGGATGCGGATCGTTTCCTTGAAAACGGTTCTTATTTCAGACTGAAAAATATTTCTATCGGATACAATCTTAAAAAGGAATGGTTGAAGAATTTGGGTATTGACAAACTTCGTTTTTATGCTACCGGTAGTAATCTGCTCACTTTTACAGGCTATTCCGGGCTTGATCCTGATTTTATAAACACTAATATTTGGAATAGTGGAACGGATAGTTTTTCATATCCTAATACTCGTTCTGTTATGTTTGGCTTGGATTTGACCTTTTAACTTATAAATTAGTATACTGATATGAAGAAAATATATAGATTTTTATTTGCTGGTGTCTTGGCTTTGTGTGCTACCGGATGCAGCTCAAGTTTATTGGATATAGAAAATCCGAATGAAGTAACCAATACTACTTTTTGGAAATCGGCGGATGATGCAAAAGCTGGAGTAAATGCTTGTTACAGTTTCTTATATAAAGAAGGGACTTGGATGCGTTGGTTGTCTTTTCGTTACGATCTGTCATCAGATGAAGGATGGAGTTCGTCTCCTTGGATAGAATTAGGTGACTGGACGCGTTTTCTTTATAATAATTATGATTTCTATGAGGGTAATAAGGTACATTGGGAGCATTTTTATGTAGGGATCTTTCGTTGTAATCAGGTTTTGGCTAATGTGCCTGCGATTGAAATGGATGAGGTTCAAAAGAACCAACTTTTAGCACAGGCTTCCTTTTTGCGTGCTCTGTGGTATTTTCAGATAAATCTTTTGTGGGAGAAAGGGACATTAGTTCTTGAACCTCAAAATGCTGATTACATACCTAAGGACGCTTCAGAACAGGAAATTTGGGATCAGATAGAAAAAGACCTTACGTTTGCAATGGAGAATTTGCCGGAGGCATGGGATGCGGCAGATTTAGGCAGAGCGACAAAAGGTGCTGCTAAAGCTTTGTTGGGCAAGGCTTATATGCAACAACATAAATATGATAGGGCCAAAGAACAGTTGCAATGGCTGATTGATAGGGAAGGCTCTTTGTATGGTTTGCTTGATAACCGTGAAGACAATTTTACCGATTTGAATGAAAATAATCAGGAGGGAATATTTGAAATTCAGTTTGATGATCAAAATAAGGGGGGCACAGGCAATGATGCCAGTATGGCCTTTGGTTTCCAGCGTACTCAGTTTTATGCACCCGGTGGCACTCATGGTACGGGTTGGGGCGATGGTAAAGCGCGTCGTTGGCTAGTAGATGAGTTCTTGAAAGAGAGAAGGGTTGATGGCAGAAATGACTTGCGTTTATACAATAGTATTCTTTATAAACATTTTGGAGATGATTTTCCTGATCAGTCAAAAAAATACTATGCCAATGAAGATGCGTCACAATGGTTTGATGAGTGGGGACAGGATACAGAGGATTGTTATATTCGCAAATACAATACTTCTTACTATCGTGAACGTGAAGACTATTTCGCACGTAATAATTATCGTATTATGCGGTATGCTGATGTTTTATTGAGTTATGCGGAGTGTTTGGTTGAAACTGGAACTTCGGCTTCTGATGCGGCTGTTTATGTTGATAAGGTAAGAGAACGTGCAGGGTTATCCAAACTGAAAGATAGTCGGTGGAAGGATTGTTTAAGTTCAAAGGAGGTCTTTATCAAACGTCTTCAGATGGAACGTGCTTTGGAACTTTGTTTCGAAGGCTGGCGTTGGGCGGATTTGAAGCGCTGGGGATTGCTTGATTCACAGGCTGGTATTGACGAGCTGAAAGCTCGTGACAAGGACTTCAACAATTTTGTGATTGGCAAACACAAACGTATGCCTATCCCTACATCGGAAGTTGAAATCAGTAAGATTGATGATGTTCCTCAACTAACTCAGAATCCTAATTATTAATAAAAAAGAAAGACTGTGTCGGAGTGTTTTTTCTTTTTATAATACTTCCGGCATAGTCTTTATTTAACTAGTATCATTTATGCTTGTCTGCAAAAAAATACTGATCTTCTGTGCTTTTGCTTGTTGCGGTACTTTATTCGCGCAAAACATACAGAATCCGGTGCTTCCCGGAGTAGCGGATACCGGTGTGATGAAATATAATGGTAAGTATTATATAGGTGGAGTATTTACCAATGGGGATTTTTATGTTTCCGACGACTTGGTTCATTGGGGTAAACCTGTTCATGTCGTGACTATGGATAATGGCTGGAGTAAAGGAAGTGGTGCCGGTAATGAGCAGATTCACGCCAATGATATGTTTTGTTTGAATGGTGATTTTCACTTATATTGGTCTGTCAATTATTGGGGTAAGGATAAGCATGCTGTTCACATTGTACATGCTCAAAGTAAAAATGTGTTGGGGCCCTATATAGAGCCTGATAAAAAAACTTGGATGGATAATCGCATTGATCCTAAGGTTTTTAAAGATGATGACGGACAATTATATATGTATATGGTGCGTTTTACTGATGGAAATACTATTTGGGGACGTAAAATGAAGAATCCGGCGGAATTTGCCGGAGAACCAGTGTGCTTGTTTGCATCATTGCCGGATACATGGGAGACCATGGATAACAGAGTGGCAGAGGGACCTTGGGTGATGAAATACAGAGACCGATACTATTTGATGTATAATGCCAATCATACCTCTACTGAGTGGGGGAATTATCAATTGGGGGTTGCGGAGGCAGACTCACCTTTAAGTTTTCAAAATGGGAATAAATATAGCTATCCGGTAGTAAATTCTAATCAAATTCTACTGGAAGAGAATTATGTGGATCTTTTACGATATGGCATCACTTATGAGCCATTGTTTGATTATACAGAAAATAATCCTGGAGTCGGTTGGATGCTTCCGGTATATCAGGCTTCCGATTGGAAGAAAGGAGAATGTGGATTCTCATCTAAAGAGATAAAAGGATCTACCACTCGTCATTTAGGTACTTGGTGGACATCTCCTTCATTGTGGTTACGTAAATCTTTTTTTGTTGGCAAACAGGTGGGAAATTTAGCACTCAGGGTTGCTCATGACGGAGATACAAAAATATATTTGAATGGAACATTGATTTACGAAAAACAGGGACGGGATTATTGTATGGTAAACCTTGATGAAAAGCAACGAGAGCTTCTGAAAAAAGGAGAGAACTTGCTTGCTGTAGAAACAAATAAAGGGCGTGCCCAATTTTTTGATGTTTCTTTGTTTGATATGAGGAGTGAAACAGCGGATGATATTTTGATGACCCCGGGACAACCTAATATTTTAAGGGGGCCCAATGGATTTGAATGGTGGCTTATATATATGGCTAATAAAAATAATGAGCGTAGGGGGCAGTATATTAACCGTGTTCATTTCTTTAATAAAACATTATTTGTTGAAGGAATAACCGGTCCTTGTACAGATGGCTATCATCCGGAACCTTCTTTGCCCACTTTTTCAATGAAAGGGGAAACACCTTCTTTTGGAGTGCTGCAACAAGTGAAACCTTCTACAACTTATATGTTTGAAACAGCAGTCAAAACAGATGGAGATGCTGGTATCATTGCGTGGTGGAAAGATGTGGATAATAATGCTTATATCGGTTTCGATACAAAGAACCACAATTGGTATTTGCGTACCATTATTAATGGTAAAGAAAAGGAGGAATATTTCACTTTGCCTAAAGATTTTCGTTGGGGTGTTTATCATCATTTACGTATTGAACGTAATCAGGATTGTTTAAAAGTATGGTTGGATGAAATACCATCTCCTCAAAAACATCTGTTTATAAAGATTATTCCTGTGACGGAACCCGGTGTTCCCGGAGTATTTGATCGGACTAAAAAAGCTTTGTTCGAAGGGGTGACTTATACTATCGGATTTGATGATGACCGGATACAGTTAAAAGAACATTCAGAAATATTGAAAGGTGATTTTCTTGATCATTATGAATTTAGTTTTCAACTTTCAGGTTTGTCCGATTGTAAGATGTCAGGAAGCTATCCGGTTTATGTGGATAAAGATAACTATGTAAAAGCTCAATTTAATGGTATCACGCGTATGCTGGAAGTGGTAGTTGTAAAACAAGGACAACAGATACTTGATAAAAAATATCCGTTGGAACATTTACAAATGGTTTATCCTGATGTGAAGTATACTGATTTTGTCGAAAAATGTTATCGTTTTATATCGCCTTCATGGATAAATGCCCTTTACCTGAACCGTCATGAAGTAGGGAATAAGGCGGAGTTTGTAGACGATATGTTTAGTAAATTTACAATAGAATATTTGAATGAGGGAGAATGGTATCCATTGAATAACAGCGGGGCGACGGTGGCAGAGCATCCGGCTTATAATCGTTTGTCTTTTACTCCGATAAAAACGGAAGGTATTCGTTTTATTAATAAAGACGCTCAGGATTTGGAACGGCATATTTATAAGTTGGGAATTCAAGAACAATTAAAGGAATCTTATAATTTCCGTGCGGTGAGAAGGGGAAATAAGCTCTATCTTTTTGTTGACGGAAGAGAATTAGGGAGATTGGATATTCATTATCCTGCTTCTTGTGTAGGATTTTGTTCTGGAAATTATTCTCCGGTATATAAAGGAATATTGTATTATCATATAGGAAACTGACTAGTATTATGAAAAAAAAATTGATTTTTATTTGGTTATTGATGTTGGGGACATTGACTTCTTGTCAGTCATGTTCCTCAGAATATAAGAATGTGAATGAAATAATTGTGGAAGAGCTGGAAATACCTGTTCCACTGGGTGACCCGTTTATATTGTTGCACAATGGGACTTATTATGCTTATGGTACTCACTCGGATGAAGGAATAGAGGTTTATATCTCGGATAATTTAAAAACGTGGAAATATAAAGGGCTGGCTTTGAATAAGAAGGATTCATGGGCAGACCGTTGGTTTTGGGCACCGGAAGTATATGAAGTGAATGGTAAATTTTATATGTATTATTCGGCAGATGAGCATATTTGTGTAGCAGTGGCAGATTCCCCTGTAGGACCATTTATACAAAATAAGCAAGAACCTATGATTGTTGAGGAGAAATGTATTGATAATTCTTTTTTCATGGATGATGACGGTACTCCTTATTTGTCATTTGTCCGTTTTAATGATGGGAATAATGTATGGATAGCCGAGTTGGAAAAAGATTTGATAACCCTTAAGAAAGAAACGATGCGCCCTTGTATTCATGTTTCACAGGCTTGGGAGGAAGTGTGGCCTCGAGTCAATGAAGGTTCTTATATTCTCAAACACAATGGAATTTATTATATGACTTATTCTGCGAATAGTTATGAAAGTCCATTCTATGGTGTAGGTTGTGCTACAGCTACCGATATAATGGGGGAATGGGCTAAATACGACGAAAATCCATTATTGCAAAATCCTGGTGGGTTGGTAGGTGTAGGGCATAGCGCCATGTTCACTGATAAAGAGGGAAAACTTCGTATTGTATTCCATGCCCACAAAGATAAAAGTAATATTCATCCGCGTGCTATGTATATTGGTACGGTAAATTTTGAGAATGTGAATGGAACAGACCGTATGAGAATCAGTAAAGAATATATAACTCCTAAATTACTGCAATGAGAAAAAATTTGATCCTGTCTATCTGCTTTTGTTTGGTGTCTTGCTCATCATCGTCTGCGCAAGAAGAAATGCCTGATGGTGATAAAACCAGCTATTACCGGAATCCGGTGATAGATTATAGTCTGCCCGATCCTACTATTATAGAAGGTGGTGATGGTTATTATTATTTGTATGCAACCGAAGATATTCGTAATTTGCCGATCCATCGTTCCAAGGATTTGATTAATTGGGAATGGGTAGGTACAGCATTCACGGATCGAACGCGTCCTGATTTTGAACCGGGTGGAGGCTTATGGGCTCCGGATATTAATAAGATAGGTGATACGTATGTACTTTATTATTCTATGTCTAAATGGGGAGGTGAGTGGACCTGTGGTATCGGTTGCGCTACGGCAGACAAACTTTCGGGGCCATTTAAAGACCATGGTCTGATGTTTCGGAGTAACGAGATTAATGTACAGAATTCTATTGACCCTTTCTATATAGAAGATGCCGGAAAGAAATTTTTGTTTTGGGGCAGCTTTCGGGGCATTTATGGCATTGAATTAAGTGAGGACGGTCTTTCAGTAAAACAAGGGGAGAAGCCTCGGCAGGTGGCTGGTACAGCTTATGAAGGAACTTATATTCATAAAAAAGAAGGTTTTTACTATTTTTTTGCTTCCATAGGGACTTGCTGTGAAGGATTGAATAGCACTTACACTACTGTAGTTGCTCGTTCAGAAAATTTGTTTGGACCTTATGTTGATAAGAACGGGAGGACAATGATGGATAACCAACATGAAGTGTTGATTCATAAGAATAGTTCGTTTGTGGGAACAGGACACAATTCGGAGATTGTGACTGATAAAGTGGGTAATGATTGGGTATTTTATCATGCAGTGGCCACAAAGCATCCTGAAGGGCGTGTTTTGATGATGGATAAAATAAGTTGGAAAGACGGATGGCCTGTGGTAGCTACGGATTCTCCCTCATTGAAATCGGAAAAACCTGTATTGTAATTAATAAATACATAAAAATATGAATTGGAAAAACTTTGTATGTAGTGTGGTGTGTCTGGCAGGAATGACTTGTGCGGAAGCTGTGAACTATACACCGGAAAATGTTTCGGCTTCCATTGCTTTGAAAGTGCCTGGTAATGATGCGAAGCGGTATCCGCTGACTTTGCAGCAATTGGATAATAGTAATTTTGAATATCAGTGGGTGGCGGCCGATAAATTACCTGTGGTGATTTATCAGAATGTTGAAGAAAAAGACGGCAACCAGCGTATTGTCATTTTTATGACTGCATTGGATGATGTTTATTTCAATTTTGGTGAGCAGGTAATGACTGGTTGTCATCATGATGATTGTTTGTTTTATATGCCTGGATTTTGGTATCGTCGTAACTTGCGTTCTCCTCAAGAAGCGCCGTCTTTTCATACCTCGGATAGCTGGTTGGTCCGTGAAGACCGTTTAAGTACTCCCTTGACTGCTATTTTTGATGAAAAGAATAGGAAAACATATTCTGTTATCCGGCTGGATAATATGGCTTCGGATGCTTTGACTACCCATAAGGAAGGGGAAGTGATATTGTCTGGTAAAACCTCTATAGGTTATACAGGATTTGAAAACCTCTCGGGTATCGCTTCTTTGTCTTTTGGGTTTCCTTACAAGGAAGCTCCTAAAACTTATATTCGTAAATTGACATTGGCTCCTTCGGTTGAGGTCTATCAATTATTACGTAAAGGTGAGAGTCTTTCTCTGACTTGGGAATTACATGAGTCGGAAATTGCTGATTTTTCAGAATGTGTGCAGCATATTTGGGAATATTCTTATGATACAAACTGTCCTCAAATTGTAAATACACCTTATTCTCCTGAGAAAATGAAGGAAGTGATGAGTAATTTCTTCGTGGAAAGCTTTGTCGGAAATACTCCTACTCATTATTATTCGGGGGTGGAATTGCGTACGGCTACTTGTGACCAAACGGATGTTGCCGAAGTGGGTTTTGTGGGACGTACTTTGTTGAATGCTTTTAATGCATTGGAATATGGAGAACAGCAGCGTCGTACGGATTTGGTGACGAATGCTTATAAAATTTTTGATTCTTATTTGCAGAATGGATTTTCGGAAACGGGTTTCTTTAATGAAGTAGTACATTATAGGCGTAATTTTGTAGAGTCTGTTCATAGTATCCGCCGTCAGTCTGAAGGGGTATATGCCCTGCTTCATTTTTTGAATTACGAAAGACTGCAAGGTCGTAAACATCCTGAGTGGGAAAAGCGTATAAAAAGTATGTTGGATATGTTTCTGCATTTACAAAATAAGGACGGTAGTTTTCCTCGTAAGTTTAAAGATGACTTTTCTATTGTAGACAAGAGTGGGGGAAGTACCCCTTCGGCAACTTTGCCATTGGTTATGGGATATAAATATTTTAAGGATAAACGGTATTTGGCAAGTGCAAAACATACGGTGGAGTATTTGGAAAAGGAATTGATTTCGAAGTCCGATTATTTTTCTTCTACTTTGGATGCTAATTGCGAGGATAAAGAGGCATCTTTGTATGCGTCAACTGCCGCTTACTATCTGGCTTTAGCTACAAAAGGAGCTGAACGAGCCCATTATGCTGGGTTGGCGAGGAAGGCAGCTTATTTTGCATTGTCATGGTACTATACATGGGATGTCCCTTTTGCCCCCGGTCAGATGTTGGGTGATTTAGGGTTGAAAACTAGAGGCTGGGGAAATGTTTCTGTAGAAAATAACCATATTGATGTCTTTATCTTTGATTTCGCTGACGTATTGAACTGGTTGGCAAAAGAATATAATGAAAAGCGTTTTTCGGATTTTTCTCAGGTAATCAGTACATCAATGCGTCAGTTGTTACCCTATGAAGGGCATCGATGTGGTATTGCCAAAACAGGATATTATCCGGAGGTTGTCCAGCATACTAACTGGGACTACGGTAAGAATGGTAAAGGCTATTATAATGATATTTTTGCTCCGGGATGGACAGTGGCTTCATTGTGGGAATTATTTTCTCCGGGACGTGCCGAGAAGTTCTTGAAAAAATAGTTTGAAAATTGATAATTTATTATGATGTTAAGTGATTAGCATTTCATTTAAAACTTGATTTTCTTTTCTTTTGTAGGGAAAGGTATGTCCTTTTTCAGAAAATCAGCTTTCTCTTTAAGGAAGGATACCTGAAGTATATTAAAAAGCCGGGGATTGTCTTTACAGATGTTCCCGGCATAATTTTTTACCGTCACTGGCATTATTGTTCTGACTTTACATCTCTTATTGAGTAAAACAAGTAAAAGAAAGAATTTCTCTATGTTAAGATAACAGTTTACTTTAAATTCTTAACTTTGTTCCCCTTGAAAAATGATTGTTACAAGATAATTTAACAGCTAAAATGCAACAATATAAAAGACCGGAAGCTATAAAACGTATGAATGAGTTGGCGGGTAGCCGGAAGCCTTTCCTTTTTATTATAGATTATAAACAGCAGTGTTCTTTGATAGAGGAAATAAGCCGGATTGATTCTACCCGTTGCCGTTATAACTTTAATGGAGTGAAAAATGTGGATACTGTAACAGAAAGTTACAGTGGGCGGATAGGCTGGAACTTTGTTCCAATGTCTTTGGCAGACTACCGGCAGGCTTTTGAAATCGTAAAACGGAATATTCTGGCAGGTAACAGCTATCTCGCTAATTTGACTTGCAAAGTTCCTGTCAGTACTAATCTTACTTTGGAGGATGTGTTCCGGTACTCCAAAGCGCTTTATAGACTTTGGTTGAAAGATAAATTGGTCTGTTTCTCACCCGAAATTTTTGTTCGTATAGAAGATGGCGAGATAAAATCTTTCCCCATGAAAGGAACGATTGACGCTACCTTACCTGATGCGGAAAAACTGTTGATGGATGATCCTAAAGAAACTGCCGAACATGCTACTATTGTAGATCTGATTCGTAATGATTTGAGTATGGTGGCGGAACAGGTGAGAGTTGTCCGGTATCGTTATTGTGACCGGCTTGAAACCAATAAGGGGCCTATCTTTCAGACAAGCTCCGAAATATGTGGTGTCTTGCCCGATGATTACCCGTCGCATATAGGAGATATTATATTTCGTTTGTTACCGGCCGGTTCCATAACTGGAGCGCCCAAATCCAAGACGATAGATATTATTGAAGAAGCGGAGAGTTATGAGCGTGGATTTTATACGGGTATAATGGGCTATTGTGACGGCAGGACTTTAGACAGTGCGGTGATGATCCGTTTTTTAGAACAGGAAGGAGAGAATCTTTATTATAAGGCGGGGGGAGGAATCACTTCAAAGAGTGATTTACAAAGTGAATATAATGAAATGATACAGAAGATTTATGTACCCATTTATTGAAACTATACGGATAGAACAAGGAAAAGCGTGTAATTTGTCTTATCATAATGAAAGACTGAACAATACCCTTCATCATTTCTGGCCAGACTGTGCCGGCATAGAATTAGGTGAATACCTGAAATTGACACCGGAGATGAGCGGAATGAAATGTAGGGTGATTTATGATGGCGGTGGAATAAAAGAAATTAGTTATGAAGCCTATCAGATGCGTCCGGTACATTCTTTGCAGTTGGTTTATTCGGATGATATAGATTATACTTATAAAAGTACAGACAGGGAAGCTTTAAACCGGCTTTTTGCCTGCCGTGGAGAACGGGATGATATTTTAATTGTCAGACGCGGACTGCTGACTGATACTTCCATAGCTAATATTGCCTTGTTTGATGGTAAGGATTGGTTTACACCTAAATTACCTTTGTTGAGAGGAACTTGCCGTACAGCATTGATTGACAGCGGAATTATAAAAGAAAAAAATATCCGGCCGGAAGAACTATCTTCTTATTCTTTTGTTAGGTTATTTAACGCTATGATTAAATGGGGAGCGTTGGAACTTTCTACCGGAACCATTTATGAATAATAAGAAAGAAGGTGGAATTTTGAAGATTTTTGTTTGTTTCCTTAAATAATTTGCTATATTTGCAAAAAAAATATAAATACAGGTAGGGTATGAGATTGCGGACAGTTGCCAAGTTGGGTATGGTGCTATCAGTGGTATTGTTTTGTACGGCTGTGGGCTTTTACGGCTTTGCTAAATTAAGCCTGACGGATAAGAGTCGTGAGATCAATCTCTTCTCACTTGTACCGGCTGATTGCATCGGTGTGTTGGAGAGTGATAATATTAATTATTTTCTGAATGAATTTCCTCAACTGAATTATTCTGAAGAATTGGGTAATTTCCAGTTTCCCGGTTTATTTAATTATGTGTTGGGAGGTTTGAACGAATATACCACTAATACTGCTCATGGTCTGAGCAGTAAGATGAGCCGGGTGGTGGTCAGTTTCCATTCTCCGGGTACTCCGCGTGACCAGGTGGTATATTTCCGTATGGGGGCTGATGATAAGGAAACATTGGGAGATATGTTGTTAGAGAGAACTCCGGGAAGTTTTTCACCTAAAAAAGAAAAATACAGAGGAAAAAATATAGCAGTCTATCCGTTGGGCAATAATGATTTTCTAGCTGTCTATAGTGAGGCGGGGTTCTATGTGGTGAGTTATCAGAAAAGTTTGATAGAGAAAGTGATTGATGCGCGTGAGGATGAGGAGAAAGCATTGAGCAATGATCCCGTGTTTGCCAAAGCGATGCAGAAAAAGAAAACGCATAATTTCCTGACTTTATACGGACGTACACCGTCTATGCCTTTCCTGCAGGATAATAGTAGCTGTTGGAGTGAGTTTGATTTTCACATGAACAGCGATGTGGTGTATCTCACTGGAGATACTTTTATGCCTGATTCATGCGGTTGTGTGAACCAGATGGCCGAAAAATTGAAAAATATTCCAGATATAAGGGAAGATAGTTTGATTATTTCTGCTGATAAAGATTCCATGGCAGATTATATGGAAGAGGCATATGAAAGAAATAGCAGGACATTGTTCAATGAATGTGTAGCTAATCTTTCACGTGACGCAGCCTTTATGCTTGTGGCGGACATGAACAAGATTTCCCGCAACCCGGAACGTTTCGAGCCTTATTTGCCGGCATTTCTGTTGGAAAATGCTCCTTTATTCCATTCGTTTATTCTTTCAACCCAATTGTCAGTTGTAAACGATCGGCTTTCCCATATCATGGTGCTGACATATAAAGATTAGCGCAACTTATGTTGGTGGAAGTGAGGGGCCACTTTGCTTCTAAAATAAAATAACGAGATAACAGTGAGTGCAGCTCCGAATAGATAAGCCATCTTGAAGGTGGCTATTTCTGCTATATATCCGCCCAATAACATGCCGGCGCCTATACCTACATCCCACGAAGTTAAGTAGGTGCTGGTTGCCGTACCACGCTGGTTGTTGGGGGCCAAGTTCACAAACAGCGTGTTATAGGCAGGAAACATGGTTCCGAACCCAATACCTAGTAAAAGAGCTATGGTGAACAGAAAATAAGTGGTCCATTGCAGACTCCATGTTGTCAGCCATCCGCATGAACTCAAACCGAAGAAACAGAAGCAGACCAGATACAGGCCGGCTTCAATAACTTGAGTAACCATTCCCCGGTCTACCAGGCGTCCGGAGAAAAGACGGGAAACTGCCATTCCCAATGCCATAAAGGTGAAAAAGAAACCGGTAGATGCCTGGATACCTATTTGTTTGGCATACATTGCAACGTAATTGGTGGTCATGCCATAAGGGATGGATAGTAATAACAAACTGAAACCTGCCGGTATTCCTTTAAGCAAAATGAAACGGTCCAATGATATAGGTTCTCGTTTTACAGGAGGTTTGTAGGTGGTCTTTACCAATGAGGCGCAGAGAAATCCTATCAGGCAGGAACCTAATGAGCAACAGAAGATAAGCGTATAGTCTGCTCCTGCATCATGCAGGAAGAGTCCGGTCATCGGTCCGATGGACATGGCTATATTGTTTGCCAGCCCATAATATCCTAATCCTTCCCCACGGCGTGAAGAAGGCATGATATCAATGACAATGGTATTTCCGCTGACTGTCACCATGCCGAACGATACTCCGTGTATAATGCGGAATAAAATAAATAAGGTGAGTGTTCCTGCAATGAGATATCCTCCGAAGATGGCGGTAAAAGTGAAATAAGCCAACAGATAAAGCGGTTTGCGGGCAAAGGTATCTAACAGATAGCCGGAGAAAGGCCGTATGCACAGGGCGGCAATGGTGTAACAGGAAAGTACGGCCCCTATAGTTGTTTTGTTAGCGTCGAAAACTTCCGCCAAGTAGAAAGGTAATACAGGCATCAGTAACCAGAATCCAAAGAATAATAGAAAATTGGCTGCCAGTATTTCTATATAATTTTTGGTAATCAGCTTGTCCTTCATGAGCAATAATGTGCTAATATGTCAATGTATCAATATGCTAATGTGGCAATATGTTAATATGCCAATTGACCGCGTTCTATTCCGCATGGCAATTGGCATATCAGCACATGGTCACATTGACACATTATTAATTGGCTGCTTCGAATTCTTTCAAGAAGCGAGTATCGTTTTCAGAGAATAATCGTAAATCGTTTACACGATATTTCAAGTTGGTGATGCGTTCAATACCCATACCTAGCGCATAGCCTGAGTAAACTTTGCTGTCAATGCCGTTGGCTTCCAATACATTCGGATCCACCATACCACATCCCAGAATTTCCACCCAGCCTGTGCCTTTACAGAACGGACAACCTTTTCCGCCGCAAATATTGCAACTGATATCCATTTCGGCACTTGGTTCGGTGAACGGGAAATAGGACGGACGCAAACGGATTTGAGTATCTTCGCCGAACATTTCTTTGGCAAACAATAGCAATACCTGCTTTAAATCAGTGAATGATACATTCTTGTCAATGTAGAGTGCTTCCACTTGATGGAAGAATGCATGGGCACGATAACTGATCGCTTCATTGCGGTATACACGTCCCGGACAGATGATGCGGATAGGAGGTTGCGAATGTTCCATAGCTCTTGCCTGTACGGAAGAAGTGTGAGTGCGAAGCACGATGTTCTTTTTCACATCTTCCTGACTGGCTTCGATGAAGAAAGTATCTTGCATATCACGTGCAGGATGGTCTTCGGCAAAATTCATGGCAGTGAATACGTGCAAGTCGTCTTCTATTTCGGGACCGTCGGCAATGCTGAAGCCCAGTCGATGGAATATATCAATAATTTCATTTTTTACAATGCTCAGCGGGTGGCGTGTTCCCAGTTCGATGGGATAAGCCGTACGCGTAAGATCCATTTCGGCGGCACCGTTATCTTGGGTTTCAAAAACTTCTTTCAATGTAGCGATACGTTCCTGAGCCTTGTTTTTCAGCTCGTTCAGTTTCATGCCCACCTCTTTTTTCTGCTCGGCAGGTACGTTGCGGAAGTCTGCCATCAACTCATTAATCGCTCCTTTTTTGCTAAGATATTTAATGCGCAAGGCTTCCAATTCTTCCGCATTGGCTGCTTGCAAGCCTTCAATTTCCTGAAGTAATTGTTCTATTTTAGCTAACATAGTTTCTTCTTTATTTTTTAATGACCGCAAAGTTAGCGAATTAAACCCATATATTTTGCTGAAAACTAAAAAAAACGATATTTTTGCATCGATTTTTTCTAAATATAGAAAATGAGAAAACTAATAATCGGAGTTTGTCTGCTTATGCTGATAAGCTCCTGTGGAGGTGGAAAAAAGAAAATGGACCCCTTCGAGACGCTTACTGAGGAGATTGATTCGCTGACTGCACCCCCGGACACAACAGAAGCGATGGCTGCGGTAGAGGAAGAACCAATGGTTCCCGCTACGGCCGACGAAAGTTTTGCCGACTTTTTCTACAATTTTGCCAGTGATGAAAAGTTACAATTGTCACGCATCGTGTTCCCTTTGCCGTATTATACAATGGAAAAGAAAGAGCACATTGAAAAGGACCAATGGAAACACGATCCTTTATTCAGCCGGCAAGATGCCTATACAGTTCTGTTCGATAAGGCGGAAGATATGGAAATGGAGAAAGATACGGGGCTTACCAGTGTCAAGATAGAATGGATTTACTTGAAGAAGGGAAAAATCAAGCGGTATTATTTTGAGCGTCTGAAGGGGCTGTGGAAACTGGAAGCCATAGATTTCGCGGATATGCCGAGAGAGGATACCGGTAAGGAGGACTTCTTTGAGTTTTATGAACGTTTTGCCAATGATTCTGTTTTCCAGTTGTCACGTTTGCACGAACCGTTGAAGTTTGTGACTGCTGATCCCGAAGACGAGTTTCAGATACTGGAAACGACTTTGGAGGCCGGACAATGGTTCGCATTCCAGCCTGTGTTGCCTCGTGAGAATTTGACAAATGTGAACTATGGCCAGAACGAGAATGTGCATTCCAATACGAAAGTGATTGAAATGAAAGGTTTTGGCAATGGATTTAATAATACGCTCTATTTTGAACGGCGGCACGGTCTATGGAAACTGATGCAGTTTGAGGATCTGAGCGATTGATTTGATTGTAAATGAAGGAAATAAAAGACTATTCTCTGTTGCCTCATAATACATTTGGTATGGATGTGAAGGCATCTTTGTTTGTGGAATATGAATCGGTGACAGAGCTGCAATCCATCTTGTCGGATAAAAACCTGATGGCCGGTAACTGGTTGCATATCGGCGGAGGAAGCAATTTGCTTTTTAAAGGTGATTATGCAGGGACTGTCCTGCATTCGGCTATCCGGGGGTATGAGGTGGTTACTGAAAACGAACAGGAAATAGAGGTAAGGGCAGGAGCCGGTGAGGTGTGGGATGATTTTGTGGCATATACCGTGAAGAACAGTTGGTATGGTGCTGAAAATCTGTCATTGATTCCCGGTGAAGTGGGTGCTTCTGCCGTTCAGAATATCGGTGCGTATGGTGTTGAGGCAAAAGATTTGATTGTAAGTGTGGAAACCGTCGAGGTGGAAACCGGCAGGAAACGGATTTTTACCAAAGAGGAATGCCGTTATGCTTATCGTGAAAGCATTTTCAAGAAAGATTTGAAAGGTAAATATATAGTGACTTACGTCACTTATCGTTTAAGTAAGCAGCCGGTTTTTAATCTGGAGTATGGAAATGTGCGTGGCGAATTGGAAAAGCGAGGAGGTGAGGTGGCATTGGAGAATGTAAGGAAGGTGATTATTGCCGTGCGTGAAGCCAAGTTGCCCGATCCCCGGGTGCAGGGAAATGCCGGAAGTTTCTTTATGAATCCGATTGTTCCACGCAGGCAGTTTGAAATAGTACAGCAACAGTATCCTGATATGCCACATTATGAAGTGGATGGCAATCGGGTGAAGATTCCTGCTGCATGGATGATAGACCGTTGCGGCTGGAAAGGCAAACAAATAGGGCGCGCGGGTGTTCATTCTAAACAGGCGTTGGTCTTGGTGAACTGTGGAGGCGCTACGGGAGATGAAGTGATTGCTCTTGCCAGACGGATACAGGAGTCTGTGCTTCAAAAGTTCGGGGTAGCTATCTCTCCCGAAGTGAATTTTATATAAAGTATAATATGAAGATTACAATACTAGGCAGCGGAACGTCTACGGGAGTACCCGAAATAGGGTGCAAATGTCCGGTATGTACCAGCAGCGATCCCCGGGACAACCGTTTGCGTTGTTCGGGACTGATAGAAACGGAAGGGCTCCGGATTCTGATAGATTGTGGTCCTGATTTCCGTGAACAGATGATACGGTTGAACGATTTCAAACCGTTGGACGGTGTTTTGATTACTCACGAACACTATGACCATGTAGGAGGCTTGGATGATTTGCGTCCTTTCTGTCGTTTTCGTGATGTGCCGGTTTATGCCGAACAATATACAGCAGAGCGTTTACGCCAGCGTATTCCTTATTGTTTTGCCGAACATCTTTATCCGGGAGTTCCCCGTATTACATTAGAGGAAATTGTTCCCGGTTCTCCTTTTATTATCGGCAATCCCGAAGGAAACAAAGTAGAAGTGACACCTCTTCGGGTAATGCATGGCAAATTGCCCATTTTGGGATACCGTATCGGCAAGATGGCATGGATTACCGATATGCTGACGATGCCCGGGGCTGAATATGATTTGTTGCAAGGACTGGATGTGTTGGTAATGAATGCATTGCGTCCCCAGCCTCACCATACCCACCAGAATTTGAAGGAGGCTTTGGACAATGCACAAAGAATAGGAGCCGGGGAAACTTATTTTATTCACATGAGTCATCATATGGGATTACATGCTGATGCTGAACGGTTATTGCCGCCGCATGTGCATTTTGCATACGATGGAATGAGAATTAGTTTATAAAGCCGGTTTCAACGAATACCGGCACAATCCGTTCAATCCGCATTCCGAACATTTCGGTGTCCGTGCCATACAAACATATCTTCCGTGTAAAATAAGCCAATGATGTGCGGTGGGCACAATCTCCTTCGGAATATACTTCATCAGATATTTCTCGGTAGCCAGCGGTGTGGTGCAGGTTTGAGGAACCAGTCCGATGCGGTGGCTCACGCGGAACACATGTGTATCTACTGCCATGGCCGCTTTGTTGAATACTACACTTTGAATGACATTAGCCGTCTTGCGTCCCACTCCCGGCAGTTTAATCAGTTCTTCCAATGTTCCCGGTACTTCGCTATGAAAATCCTTCACCAGCATTTGCGCCATGCCTACTAGATGTTTTGCCTTGTTGTTGGGATAACTTACACTCCGTATGTATTCATAAATCACTTCCGGCGTCGAAGCGGCCAGTGCCTCAGGAGTCGGGAAATCCCGGTAAAGAGGAGGGGTGATCATATTTACCCGTTTGTCCGTGCATTGTGCACTCAGGATAACGGCTATCAACAACTCGAATGGGTTATTGTAATGAAGTTCAGTTTCGGCAACAGGTATCGTTTCTTGAAAATAAGCGATCACCTTGTTATAAAGTTCTTGTTTTTTCATATTACCTTCTTTTTTCGGTTGCAAATATAATTGATAAATCAATAAGGTAGAATTATTCGGGCAATTCATTTGTTTAGTTGAGTAAACTTCTTATATTTGCATAAATATATTAGATTTATGCAGCTTAACGTAAAGAATGAAACTTCTACATTGAAAGCTGTGGTGCTTGGACAACCCGGTTCCATAGGGAAGGTCCCCACGCTGGAAGAAACTTATGACGCCAAGTCATACGAGTCCGTATTGCATAACATATATCCCCATGAAGAAGATATTTTCAAAGAGATGAGATGCTTTGAAAGCGTATTGTTGAAATATGGGGTACAGGTCTATCGCCCGTGGACACTGGAGAATTGTAATCAGGTGTTTGCCCGTGATGTGGGGTTTGTGATTGACGACAAGATTATTGTTTCCAACATCATCCCCAACAGGGAAGATGAGAAGGAAGCTTACGAAGTGGTCTATAATCAGATAGCTTATAACAAGATTTTCAACCTTCCCGAAAAGGCGCACGTAGAGGGAGGTGATGTGGTGCTTTACAATAATATTGTGTTTGTAGGCCTTTATACCCAGCCCGATTATCCGCAGATGAAGACGGCACGTACCAACCGATATGCTTTTTCCTTTCTGAAAGAAATCTGTCCGGGGAAGATATTCATCCCCTTGGAGCTGAAAAAACATAATACAGATCCACGTGCGGGGATTCTGCATCTGGATTGTACCTTTATGCCGGTAGGGAAAGGGCATGCGATTATTTATAAGGACGGATTTATGTATCCTCAGGATTATCATACTCTGCTCGATTTGTTCGGCAGGGAGAATGTATTTGAAATAACGCGGGAAGAGATGTACTATATGAATACGAATGTCTTTTCCATCTCTCCTGAGGTGGTGGTTTCTGAAAAGAACTTTATCCGCCTGAATACCTTTATGGAAGAGGTATGGGGAATGACGGTAGAGCGTGTACCTTATTATGAAATATCTAAGATGGGCGGACTGTTGCGCTGCTCCACCTTACCATTAATCCGAGAAAATGACTAAACAAACAACAAACCACATTTTGATGGTGGAACCCGTAGCCTTCGGGTTCAATGAAGAAACAGCGGCCAACAATTATTTCCAGCAGCGGACAGTTGCGGCAGGTGAGACAGTACAAGCTTGTGCCTTGAAGGAATTTCGGGGCATGGTGGATAAGTTGCGTGCAAACAGCATAGAGGTAATAGTGGTGCAGGATACCCCGATACCTCATACTCCGGATTCCATATTTCCGAACAACTGGGTGTCCTTTCACGACGACGGAACGGTGGTGCTGTATCCTATGTTTGCGGAAAACCGCAGGGCGGAAAGACGGGCGGATATCTTGCAGCGGATAGAGTCGGAGGGGTTCAGCATCCGTCGGAAGGTAGATTATACAGGTTTTGAGGAAGAAAACCGCTTCCTGGAGGGGACCGGGGGAATCATTCTGGACCGAGTGAACCGTTATGCATACGCGGCTTTGTCGCAACGGGTGGACGAAGCATTATTGGGTCGGTTCTGCAAGGAACAGAACTTTATTCCAGTGCCCTTTCGCGCCTATCAGACTGTAAACGGACAACGTCTGCCCATTTATCATACCAACGTCATGATGTGTGTGGCAACAGATTATGCGGTCGTTTGTCTGGACAGCATTGATGACGTGGAAGAGCGTGAGCAGGTTTGCCACATCTTGCGGCAGACAGGGAAAGAAATCATCGCCATCTCCGAGGAACAGATGCATCACTTTGCCGGAAATATGCTTCAGGTGGAGAACGGGAAAGGTGCATTGTTTCTAGTGATGTCTCAAAGTGCTTACGATTCGTTGGATGAAGGCCAGTTACAACGGCTGTCTAAGTATAACGCGTTGCTTCCCATGCCCATCCCTACCATTGAAACGCTGGGAGGAGGAAGTGCCCGTTGCATGATGGCGGAAATATTCTTGAAGAAAGAAAAACATTAAATAATAAAAAGCTTATGGATGCAAAATTATCGGCAGCTCAATTAATGGAGCTTGAGAACAAACATGGAGCACACAATTATCATCCTGTTCCTGTGGTATTGGATAAAGGAGAAGGTGTGTTTGTATGGGATGTGGAAGGAAAGAAATATTATGATTTCCTTTCCGCTTATTCGGCGGTGAACCAAGGACATTGTCATCCGCGTATTATTGATACGTTGGTAAAACAGGCGCGAAAGCTGACTTTGACTTCACGCGCTTTTTATAACAGCCAGTTGGGACGGTATGAAGAATTTGTCACCCGTTATTTCGGATATGACAAGGTTTTACCGATGAATACGGGAGCCGAGGCGGTAGAAACCGCATTGAAGCTTTGCCGCAAATGGGCGTATGAAGTAAAAAAGCTTCCCAAGGATACGGCGGAAATCGTTGTATGCCGGAATAATTTTCATGGGCGTACTACCACTATCGTTTCTTTCTCCATTGATCCGGACGCTTACAATAACTACGGACCTTTTACTCCCGGCTTTGTTGTGATTCCTTACAATGATGCCGAAGCGCTGGCGAAAGTGCTGGACGAACATCCCCATGTGGCCGGATTCCTGGTTGAGCCCATTCAGGGAGAAGCAGGTGCTTATGTACCCGATGAGGGGTATTTGAAAAAATGTTACGACTTGTGTCGTGCCCACAATGTACTTTTTATAGCCGATGAAGTGCAGACCGGCATTGCCCGTACAGGCAAATTGCTGGCTTGTGACTATGAGAATGTTCATCCGGATATCCTGATTTTGGGAAAGGCTTTATCGGGTGGGGCCTGTCCTGTTTCTGCAGTATTATCATGCAATGAAGTGATGGATGTTATCCGTCCGGGACAACATGGTTCCACTTTTGGCGGAAATCCTATTGCTGCGGCAGTGGCTGTTACGGCACTGGAGGTGGTACGGGACGAACAGTTGGCGGACAGGGCATACAGACTGGGATTGATATTCCGGGAAGAGATGAGAAAACTGTGTGAAACATCTCGTGTGGCTTCTTTTGTCCGGGGCAAGGGATTGTTAAATGCGTTGATAATCAATAATGATGAAACGAAGGATTTGGCGTGGGAAATTTGCTTGAAATTGGCCGAAAACGGTTTGCTGGCCAAACCGACACATACGAATATTATTCGTTTTGCTCCGCCATTGGTGATTACAGAGGAACAGTTAAAGGAGTGTATCGAAATTATAAAGAAGACGATTGCCCTGTTTGAATAAAGGATTTTTTATCCTGTCTTTTAGGGGTGGATTCAATCTGCCCCTCTAATCGTTTTCACTGATACCCACCTGTTTATGACGCTTCATCTTTCACTGTTCCATACTGTTTGGCAATCAAGGAAGTATAGAAAAAGTAATTATTTGATGAGGCTGTTCTTCTTGATAAGAATATTTAATGCAGTTATATCCGGTTAACTCGGAAATAATTTCTATCTTTGCACCCCGAATTAAAAAATAGACGTATGATGCCGTGAATAGCGGTCGTGTATTCTAGAACACCACGTAAAAAACAGGAGAAATGAAGAATAATAACACTGTATCTGTATCGTTCATGTTGCTTGGCATACTGTTTTGTGTATGTCTTGTCGCAGCAAATTTATTGGAGACCAAAGTAGTCCAGATCTGGAAAATTACGGCAACTGCCGGATTGGTTGTATTTCCTATCTCTTACATTATCAATGATTGTATAGCCGAAGTATGGGGCTTCCGCAAGGCACGTCTTATCATCTGGATGGGCTTTGCCATGAATTTCATGGTGGTAGCTTTGGGGCAGCTTGCCATTCTGATGCCCGCAGCTCCGTTTTGGGAAGGAGAGGAGGGCTTCAACTTCGTTTTCGGCATGGCGCCCCGCATCGCTGTAGCCAGTCTGACCGCTTTCTTGGTCGGCTCTTTTCTGAATGCCTATGTCATGAGTAAAATGAAGCTGGCCTCGGGGGGAAAGAACTTTTCACTTCGTGCTATCACTTCTACCTTGGTGGGTGAGAGTGCCGATTCCATGATTTTCTTTCCTGTTGCCTTCGGAGGTTTGATGCCTGCCGGTGAACTGATAAAGATGATGGTTATTCAGGCGGTGCTCAAGACACTCTATGAAATTATTATCCTGCCTGTTACCATCCGTGTGGTAAATTACATCAAGAAGGTGGATGGCAGTGATGTCTTTGATGAGCATATCTCATACAATGTATTAAAAATCAAAGAACTTTAATAAGTTGCTGATGTGTCAGTGTGCCGGTTAGCCAATTACCATGCGGTATATGGCGCAGCATATCCACATAGCGCAGCAATTGGCACATTAGTAAATTGAAAAATTATCAACAATGAATAAAAGTGACGCATTGGTTGTGTTCAGCGGAGGGCAGGACTCAACCACGTGCCTGTTTTGGGCAAAAAAACATTTCCGCAAAGTGTATGCTTTAAGTTTTATCTATGGACAAAAGCATGTGAAGGAAGTGGAGCTGGCCCGTGCTATTGCCGGAAAGGCAGGTGTGGAGTTTAAAGCGATGGATGTTTCCTTTATAGGCAACCTGGGTAAAAATTCGCTGACAGATACTACGATAACGATGGATGAGGTGAAGCCTGCCGATAGTTTCCCTAATACGTTTGTGCCGGGGCGGAATTTGTTCTTTCTGAGCATTGCAGCTGTCTATGCACGCGAATTGGGGATCAATCATATCGTGACCGGTGTGTCGCAGACAGACTTCAGCGGTTATCCTGATTGCCGGGATGCTTTTATCAAGTCACTGAATGTGACGTTGAACCTTGCCATGGACGAGCAGTTCGTGCTTCACACTCCGCTGATGTGGATTGATAAAGCGGAAACATGGGCGTTGGCGGACGAATTGGGCGTGCTCGATTTGATCCGGCATGAAACGTTGACTTGCTATAATGGCGTACAGGGAGATGGCTGCGGTCATTGCCCGGCCTGTAAGCTCCGTCGTGAAGGATTGGAAAAGTATCTGGAGATAAAGGCGGAAAGAGAGAAACGATAGGATAAATGAATGTGTTTTCTCCTTGTATGAAAGGTGTTTTCTTTTTGCCGAGTATATTGTTTCACTTTAGTGAGCAAGTTTTATCACTAGAGTGAAGAAATTTCATCACTTTAGTGGTACAACTTCATCACTCTAGTGAAACGATCTGCTCGAAGCGGGGAGAGAATTTCTTTTCTAAGGTATGATAGAGAAAACATGAATATGAAAAAAATAACTTTAATGGAAAGAAAAGATGAATTGACCCTTCTCGGGTCGAAGACCGAGTACAGGCAAGATTATGCTCCCGAAGTGTTGGAGTCCTTTGTGAACAAACATCCCGGAAACGACTATTGGGTACGTTTTAACTGTCCCGAATTTACCAGCCTGTGTCCTATTACAGGACAGCCCGATTTTGCGGAAATCCGTATCTCCTACCTGCCTGATGTGAAAATGGTGGAGAGCAAGAGCTTGAAGCTGTATTTGTTTAGTTTCCGTAATCATGGCGATTTTCATGAAGATTGCGTGAATATCATCATGAAAGATTTGATTAAGCTGATGGATCCTAAATATATTGAGGTGACGGGCATTTTTACTCCGCGCGGTGGTATTTCCATTTATCCGTATTGTAATTACGGCCGTCCGGGTACTAAGTATGAGGAATTGGCGGAGTATCGGATGCGTAATCACGATTTATAGTTGTATCTCTTGGAATGAATAGAGAGATTGTGGACTCAAATATTTGCTGGTTCTGAAAATTTGTTCTATTTTTGCACTCCGAAAAAAGGAGAGGTGCTCGAGTGGTTGAAGAGGCACGCCTGGAAAGCGTGTATACCCCAAAAGGGTATCCGGGGTTCGAATCCCCGTCTCTCCGCGAAAGTAGAAAAGTTAAAGTTGTAGATTCTTGAATTTGAACGATTCAAGAATTTTTCTTTTTCTAGTATTTTCCTTCATCTTTTCAAGGAGCTTATGTTAAATTGGAATCCGGTAATTTGATTTATGAAGACAATTTCGATATATGATTCGTTGCTTGTTTTAGGGCGTGGAATAGGACAAGTCATGTTTCAGAATAATGCGTTGTCCGGTTTGTTAATGTTGGTCGGAATTTTTCTGAACTCGTGGCAGTTGGGAGTATTAGCGGTAGGCGGTAATATAATAAGCACGTTGGCGGCTTGTATCTCAGGTTATGGACGTGACGATATAAAGAATGGACTGTATGGTTTTAACGGCACATTGATAGGTATAGCAGTCGGAGTTTTCATGCAGCTGTCTTTGTGGTCTTTGCTGCTCATGGCGGTAGCTTCATGTTTTTCTACTTGGATAGTACGGCTTTTCAGCCGGCAGCATTCACTTCCCGGATTTACTGCTCCTTTCATTTTTTCTGTGTGGATATTATTGGGAATCTGTACTTGGATAACGCCGGATTTATTGCTGGTTTCCGAAACGGTATCTGATACTGTGCGGGAGGTTGATTACGTTCAGGCTTTTTGTTTAGGTATTGGTCAGGTCATGTTTCAAGAAAATTTATTGACCGGACTGTTCTTTTTGGCTGGTATTGGGGTTAATTCATGGACTGGAACTTTTTATACTGCGCTGGGGACACTTCTTCCTGTTCTTTTTGCTGTATTTTGGGGGATAGATCCGGAAATGTTGAATATGGGATTGATGGGCTATAATGGTGTATTGTGTGCTTTGGCTTTAGGAGGCAAAACTTGGAAAAGCTTTGTATGGGCTTTATGTTCAGTCTTGCTGTCCGTTGTATTGCAGTTTGCAGGGATCAAGTTGGGAATTACTACTCTGACTGCACCTTTTGTACTATCTGTATGGATGATAATGATAATGCAGAAAGTGGTGAATACAAAAGGTGAATAATAGACAGTATCCGTAGTTCAGGCAGATTGATTTTATAATGGATGTAAAACAATCTAATTGGGATATTATTATGGATCTAAATTGATTGACGCAAAGGCTGGAAAAGTATAGCTTACGCTCAATGAATCATTTATGAAGGGTTCCTTTCAAGATCCTTCATGACAACACATTGAAAAACAATATATTGTGTAATTATGAAGGATTTGAAGGATTTCCCGGTATCTTTTTATATTTATAGGTTTTATGATAACTCCAATCCCAGTGCTTCTTTTAATTTCAGCAGATTCGGGTTTTTCTTGCTCATCATCTGGAAACGTTCCACATGGCTGTAAGCACGGATGTTCTCGGTAGGGGCACTGACACGTACCGTCATGGTGATTTTCCGGTTGTGCAGTCGTTCGCGTAAATGATTCTGAACCGATGGTATCAATTGTACCATATATTTTTCCACCATATCATTGTCTACTGTCACTTCAAAAGTCGTGTCATTCAACAAATGCGGATGCATGTTCATCATTCGTGCGGAGTTAGCCTTCTCTTCCTTGGGCAGGGCGGCTGCAAATTCACGCCAGTAATAGTCCAGATCTTTTTCATTGAAAATATAATCTTCGTATGTGGCATCGTTTTGGACAGCGGTGCTTGCCGCTTTTGCTTCTTGCTTTTCCGCAGCTTGCTGTTCGTGCAAAGGACGGCGCAGGGATATACCGAGTGAGCCCGCCTTGAACACCGGGATTTTTTTCTCTTCTCTGGTCTGAGGCAGCGGGCTTGGACGGCTTGCGTTCATACTGCCGGTTGTACTTGTACCCTGTGGTTGAGGAACGGCGGTTGCTGCGGTCTGTGCAGCGGCAGCTTTAGCCTGAGGCTGTGGCTGCGTGGCGGCTGTGGAAGTCGCTTGCTGCGTAAATAGGGGTTTTAATATCTTCTTAGGGCCACGCCCACCACTTGCATCATCGGCGTCGGGCAGAGTGAGTTGGGCGCATTGAATCAGTGTCAGTTCTACCAGCAGACGTTTGTTTTTGCTTGCACGATAGTTCAGGTCACAATCATTGCATAGCTTCATGGCACGGTACAGGAATTTCTGGTCACATTTTTGTGCTTGTTCTTTATAGCGGTCGCGGATACCGGCGCCTACTTCCAGCAATTGCAGGGTGGAAGGATCCTTGCTCACCAGCAAATCCCGGAAATGAGAGGATAGTCCGGTGATGAAATGGCTGCCGTCAAATCCTTTTTTCAATACGTCGTTAAAAAGCAGCATGGATTCGGGAACTTTGTTTTCAAGCAACAAATTGGTCAGCTTGAAATAATATTCGTAATCCAAGACATTCAGGTTTTCAATCACACTTTTGTAAGTGATGTTCCCACCTGTGAAGCTGACTACTTGGTCGAAGATGGAAAGAGCGTCGCGCATACCACCGTCGGCTTTCTGTGCGATGACAGTCAGGGCTTCGGGTTCGGCGTTGATATGTTCCAGTTTGGCAACGTATTGCAGATGGTCGATAGTGTCTTTGATGCCGATGCGGTTGAAGTCATAAATCTGGCAACGGCTCAGAATAGTCGGCAGTATCTTATGCTTTTCCGTTGTGGCAAGGATGAAGATGGCATGATGAGGCGGTTCTTCCAATGTTTTCAGAAAAGCATTGAAGGCGGCTTGCGACAACATGTGGACCTCATCAATGATATATACCTTGTACTTGCCGATTTGTGGCGGGATACGTACCTGCTCAATCAGCGAACGGATATCTTCTACCGAGTTGTTGCTGGCGGCATCCAGCTCATGTATGTTGTAAGAACGCTGTTCGTTGAATGCCAGACAAGACTCACACTGATTGCAGGCTTCGCCTTCGGCAGTGGGGGTCTGGCAGTTGATGGTTTTGGCAAAGATACGTGCACACGTTGTTTTTCCCACTCCACGCGGTCCGCAGAACAGGTAGGCATGTGCCAGCTTGCCGGTGGCAATAGCATTTTTTAAGGTGATGGTCAACGCGCGTTGTCCCACAACCGATTCGAATGTAGCGGGACGATATTTTCGTGCCGATACGATATAATTTTCCATAAGCGGAGTTCTTTTTTCTAATATGAGTTCTGCAAAAGTACATAAATTATCCGTTTTTATGGGTAGGATTGCTTGAAATATTTCTATCTTTGCAAAAATCAAAAAAGGGATTCTTTGTATGAGCAAATTGCTGACTATTTGGAACTACATCCGGCGCCATAAGTATATGATTACGGTGCTGATCTTTATTGTAGTTATTGGTTTTCTGGATGAGAACAGCTTGATTCAGCGGGTAAAGCATCGCAGTGAGATCAGCGCGCTGAATAGTGAGATAGAGAAATACAGAAAGCAATATGAGGAAGATACGGAGAAACTGAAGGAACTGACCACGAATCCTGAGGCTTTGGAGAAAATAGCACGCGAGAAGTATTTGATGAAGAAGCCTGACGAGGATATTTTTGTGTTTGAAGAATGAGTAAATCTTATAATATAATTTCGATGGTAGGGGCAGTCCTGCTGCTGGCAGGTGCGGTGTTGCAAATCACCCGGTGGGAGCTTGCGCCTTATCTGTATACGCTGGGTGCTGTGATGTTCGGCTATGTGCAGGTGATGGGGAATCGTTATGATGGAAGGAATTTTATCATCAAGCGTTTGCGTAGACAGCAGATTTTCGGGGCTGTCGCACTGGTCTTTACAGGAGTATTGATGTTTACCATGAAACGTAACGAATGGATTGTTTGTCTTTCCATTGCCGCTGTCCTGGAACTTTATACGGCTTTCCGTATTCCGCAGGAGTTGGAGAAGGAGAAACGTTAAGGAATCTGTGTCATTTTTTTGTCCGCGTTTATCAGAGGCTTATCTTGTGAAAAATAGGAGAACGCGGACAACACTTGTTACATGTTGTCCGCGTTCTAAAAAATAGTTGTCCGGTATTGTTATTCCACAATGGTCATTTCATCTACCAAGTGTTTCGCTCCTGCAAACTTATCAATAATAAATAAGGTATAGCGGATATCCACACAGGCTGCACGTTGTAACTGGGGATTATAAGCAATGTCACCGGTCAGTCCTTCGTAGTTGCGGTCAAAGCCGGTACCGATCAATTCTCCTTTATTATTGAAAACGGGGGAACCGGAATTACCTCCTGTATTATCTGTTCCTGTAACAAAACAGAGGGGCATTTCACCATTCTTCATGGCATAGCGTCCGAAGTCTTTCTTGTTATACAGGTCCTTTAGTTTGGCCGGAACCACGAATTCGTAGTTGTTCGGATCCTCTTTTTCCATCACTCCTTTCAGCGTGGTGTAATAGTTGTATTCTACACCGTCTTTGGGGCTGTATGAACCTACTTTACCGTAAGTGAGACGTAACGTGGAGTTGGCATCCGGATAAATAGGAGTACCTTCATGCTGTTTCAGCTTCATCATGCCCTCCACCCAAGTTTTATGGGCCAGATTATAAGCGTCGGTTTCAGCTTTCATGGCTGCATCGGTATCTGCATAACCTTGGTCTACTGATTTGGCATATTGCACCATCAGGTCATTTTCCAATGTCTTGGCATCCGGTTTTGCCACAAAGCTGTTGAAGGCCTCACGGCTTCGGAAGATGGATGTATCAAAACAAGCATCGACAAAGGCGTCAATGTTTCCTTTAAATTCTTTGTCTATTACTTTAAAGATACTGATGCGCTGTCCGGCCGGAATTAATTCTGCGTAAGTTTTCAGCAAAGCTTTGGAAACTTTGCGGTCTACTTCGGGATTATAATCTTTATTGAAAAATTTATCAGCCTGTTTGCTCAGTTTGCTTAATGCATGATCCAGCGGGCTGATTTCTTTAGTGGCGTGAGGTACTTTATATCCTTCTTTCAATGCTTGCAGGACTTTATCTGTAGAAGGAATTTTATAGAATTCCGTTCCCAGTTTGCAAACTTCATAAATGGCTTGCTGATGATATACGGCATCATGGCGTTTGCTCACGATTTCCCGGATAGCGTCGAAGGCTTTCTGATAGGCGTCTGTACCCATTTCACGTCCATAAGCCAGAAGCTTTTCCTGTTGTTTCTTTTTAGTATCAAGTACTTTCAGGTGAACCAGCCCTTCGTTCATACCGATGGCATTTTTCCAGTAGTTGGCTGATGAAGCGTATTTACTGGCGTACTGGATGCGTACTTTATCACTTTTCAGCATTTCTTCCAGCAGATTATTCAAACGTACGGTGCGGATGGTCTTACGCATGAAGTTGGTAGTCTGCATACGTTCTTCCACTTCGTCCGAAATCATGTATCGCCAGTTGCGTCCGGGGAATCCCATTACGAAAGTGAAGTCTCCCTCTTTGATTCCTCCCAGGTTGATGGTCAGATGTTTTTTCACCTTCAAAGGTACATTGCTTTCGTTATAGTCAGCCGGTTTACCGTCGGGTGTTGCATAAATGCGGAACATGGAGAAATCGCCACAGTGACGGGGCCACATCCAGTTATCGGTGTCAGCTCCGAACTTTCCGATGGAAGAAGGAGGAGCGCCTACCATGCGGACATCTTTATAGATGGTCTTTACAAACAAGTAATAGCGGTTGGCTCCGTAGAAAGGCTTTAGTTCCAAAGCGGTGAACGGAGTGATTTCTATCTTTTCTTGTTCGGCAAAACGTTTGGCTACTTTGCTCAGATAGGAGGGGGACAGGTAGTTCAGTCCTTCTGGGTCCTCATCTTTGGCCAGTTGTTTCTTTACGTAAGGAGTGACGTCCAGAATTTTGTCTATGAAGGTGACAGTCAGCCCCTTGCAGGGAAGTTCTTCTTTGCGGCTCATAGCCCAGAAGCCGTCAGTCAGATAGTCGTGTTCTACTGAACTGTGTTGTTGGATATAGCTGTAACCGCAATGATGATTGGTCAGCACAAGACCTTCAGCAGAAATGATTTCACCGGTACAACCGCCTCCGAAATGCACTACAGCATCTTTCAGACTGATGCTGTCCGGACAATATACTTTATCAATGCTGATATCCAGTCCCATATCATACATGGTGGCCGCATTCTGTTCTTTCAGATCAGTCAGCATCCACATCCCCTCGTCGGCATGGCCGGCAAGGGTTGTGAGGGTAAATAGCAAGAGTAATAGTGTCTTTTTCATTATTCAACAATAGTCATTTCGTCAATCAGGTGTTTGCATCCGCCCAGTTTGTCGATGATGAATAATACATAACGTATGTCCACTGCGATACAACGCTGCAGATTGTTGTCGAAATTAATGTCACCACTCAGTGATTCCCAGTTACCGTCAAAAGCAGCACCGATGAGCTCGCCGTTACCATTGATGACAGGAGAACCTGAATTACCGCCGGTAATATCATTGGTAGTCAGGAAGCAAGCAGGCATATCACCGTTAGGTAATGCATAACGTCCGAAATCTTTTGCTTCATACAATTCCTTCAGTTTGGCGGGAACAACAAATTCCGGATTGGTCGGATCTTCTTTTTCCATGACACCTTTCAGTGTGGTGTAGTATTTATAATGTACTCCGTCTTTAGGGTTATATGACTTCACATTACCGTATGTCAGGCGGATAGTGAAATTTGCATCCGGGGCTTTGGGTTCCGGTGAATACATTTCACACAGGCCGCGTACATAAGTTTTATGTAATAAGTCCATGCCTTTCATAGATTCGGTCAGTTCGTTTCCCAGCTTGTTCATCAAGTCATATTTAGCCCGTACATATGCTGTCATCGGATCTTTTTCTATGGCTTTCACGGTAGGTTTCTTGATGAATTTATTGAAATTCGCTTCGTTGGAGAAGATGGAATTGTCATAACAATGGTCTACGTATGCATCATAATTCCCTTTGAAATCCTTCTGGATGGTGGTGTAGAAGGCAGGTAAGGCATCGGCAGGAACCATTTCGGCATACAGGGGCAACAGAGCTTTGGCCACTTTGCGGTCTACTTCATGATCGTAGTCCTTGTTATGTACATCGGCATATACTTTTTTCAGCGTTTCAATATTTTTATTAATCGCTTCTTTATCTTTATTTTTGATTGCTTCTTTCAGCTTGTCCAGAATCAGATAAGGAGTGCCGAATTCTATACCTCCTTGAAAGACTTCACGGAAACAGGTGTAGTTATAAAGAATAGGATTACTCTTTTCGATGGCGGCATCAATTTCGCTGACTACTTTTTCATAATCGGTGTTGCCTTTGGCTTTAGCAAATGCTGCGAACTTGGCTTCCTGTCCTGCTTTTGTTTCCAATACCTTATTGTCGATAATGGCTTTATTCATACCGATAGAGTTTTTCCAATAGTTGCTGGAACCTGCATATTTGCTGGCGTATTGGATACGTACCTTGTCACTGGCAGCCATTTCTTTCTTCAGTACATCCTGACGCACACCACGTATGCGGATACGGGGTTCGTTGGTGGAATGCATCCGTTGTTTCACTTCACTTTGAGTTAGATAGCGGTTGGTGCTTCCGGGGAATCCCATAATCATGGCATAGTCACCCTCGTTAATACCTTTCAGGGAGATAGCCAGATGCTTTTTGGCTTTCAGAGGAACATTGTTTTCATTATATTCTGCCGGTTCGCCGTTGGCATCCGCATAAATGCGGAAGACGGAGAAGTCGCAAGTATGACGGGGCCACATCCAGTTGTCTGTTTCACCACCGAATTTACCGATGGCTGAAGGTGGAGCGGCAACCATGCGTACGTCGCTGTAGGTTTTCAGATAAATCAGATAGAATTTATTGCCTGCATAGAAAGGCAGAGCTTGTGCGCTGATACCTGCTTTCCCGTTCAGGTCACTGGCTTTCAGTTCCTCGTCGGCCAGTTTTTTTAGGAAGTCGTATTCAAAGGTTTCCTCTTCTTTTACTTCGCCTGATTTTACTTTATTGTTTACTTTATCTGTGACATCAACAATGCGTTCTACAAATTTGAACTTCAATCCCGGAGTCGGCAGCTCTTCTTTGCGGCTTTTTGCCCAAAAACCATCAGTCAGATAGTCATGTTCTACCGAGCTATGTTGCTGTATCGCTCCGTAGCCACAGTGGTGGTTGGTCAGGATCAGTCCGTCCGGTGAGATGATTTCACCGGTACATCCTCCTCCGAAAATGCCTACTGCATCTTTTAATGAAACGCGGTTCGGGTTATAAATGTCGTCTGCTTCCAGCAGTAAGCCTTGTGCTTTCATGCGGTCTGCCAAATGCTGCTCTTGCATCAGTTGCAACAGCCACATACCTTCGTCTGCCTTCGACGGCAAGAATGCTACACACATCAATGCGAGCAATAAAAGTTTGAATTTTTTCATGTTGTGTACTAATTGTTATTTCTTTATCCTTATATCGGTTACAAAAATAGAAAAAAAGAGGGAACTTTGCACTATAAATTGCCTTCTCGGTAATAATCTTCTATTTAGTTTTAAATTTTAATAAAATGTTTTTGTCACTAAATTATAGATTGTACCTTTGTATGCGAAAAATAGTAATGGGGCGTAGATAAGCATGAATAAACTTTTTTTCTCTGTGGTATCTTTATTGGCTTTTACTTCATGTGCCAGTGAGTATAAGATAGAAGGTAGTTCTTCTGTTTCTCGTCTGGATGGGAAAATGCTATTTGTAAAAGTTCCTAGTGGAGACCGGATGCTGAGTATTGATTCGGCAGAGGTGATTCATGGAATGTTCAAGATGGAAGGTATAACCGATTCTACTTCAATGGCATCCTTGTATATGGATGATGAGAGTATCATGCCTTTTGTCATTGAAAAAGGAAAAATATCCATCAGTATCGACAATGCCCGTATTGTAGTTACCGGAACTCCGTTGAATGATCGTCTGTATGATTTTGTGGGAAAAAAGACTTCTTTGGACGACAGAGCGTACGAGCTGGAGCGTCAGGAGAGCCGTATGATTATGGATGGAAAAGCGCCGGATGAAATTCAACGTGAGATAACGAGAGAACGTGAGAAACTGGCTGCTGAAATGAATGCATTGGCTAAGGAGTTTATCCAGAAGAATTATGATAATGTATTGGGACCGGGTGTTTTCATTATGTTGTGCAGCAATTTTCCTTATCCTGTCATGACTCCCTTGATTGAGGAAATTATAGAGGAGGCTCCTGACCGATTTAAAAACAACTCCTTGGTAAAGGAGTATGTGACGGTAGCCCGTTCGAATATGGAAAAATTAAAAGCTCCCCATTAATGAGGAGCCTTTTTTATCTGTCTTGGTCTGGATTGTCTATCTTTCCTTGATATTTTTCAGGTAAGTCTTTCTCAATTTCCCTGTAAGCCTCTTCCATGGTCGCTTTGATGTTTTCCATTCCCTGGCTTTGCGGATAAATGGGCTTGTGTACGACTAATGTCATAGGATGCCAGGATATAAAACCGCCGGTACGGGGAAGAATATTAAAGGAGCCGATAATAGTGAGTGGTACTACGGGAAGTTGCAAATCATCCGCCAGTTGGAAAGCGCCTTTCTTAAAATATCCCATGTGCCCGGTAAAAGTACGTGCACCTTCGGGAAATACCACTAGAGAAGTTCCATTCTGTAGTACGTGACGGGCATGTTCTATGGTTTCTATTACTTTCTTGGGACCGGATTTATCAACGAATATATGTCCGGCAGCTTCACAGGCTTTGCCGACGAAAGGCATTTTGCGCAGACTTTTTTTCATCATCCATTTAAAGTTTCGTCCCAGAAAACCATAAATAAGGAAGATATCGAAAGATCCTTGATGATTGGCTACAAACACGTAGGATGTTTTTTTAAGTACTTCCGGATGTCCTACTACCTTGACAGGAATAAGTAATACATAGCAGAAAAGCTGTGACCATATCTTTCCCGGATAATATCCCCAAAAATGCGGATCGCCTATCCATGAACCAATAATGGTAACTATTGCTGTAAGTATGGTTAATACCAGCAAAATGGGAAGTGCTATGAATAGTTGGTATAAAATATATAGTACTTTCATTTGTCTGAATTTTAGTTGTACAAAGATAGAAAAACTATTTTATATTTTATGTAACGTGATTACAGTAATTTCCGGCCATGCTCCAAGGCGCATAGGAAACATCAGATAGCCTAAACCGATATTGACAAACAAGGATTGTTTTCCTTCCTGGTATAAACCGTTGTGTTCGGGATATACGAATTTGGCAGGAGAGAAGCCAAACAGGCTGAATTGCATTTCATGGGTGTGTCCTGAAAGCATTAGCTGTACATCACTTTCCGGCAAGACTTCTCTGTGCCAATGAGTGGGGTCATGGCTCATTAATATTTTATACATTCCTTCCGTTCCTTTTAATGCTTTCTGCAGATCTCCATGATTGGGAAATGGGGGATTTCCGCTGTTCTCTACACCTGCCAAGGCTATACTGTCTCCATGATGATGTAGAATGACATGATCGTTATTGAGCATCTTCCATCCCATTGCAGCCTGTTTGGATTTCAAGCTGTTTAGATTGGCTTCTTGAGCTTCTTCTGTTTCCCATTTTATATAAGGAGAATAGTCATGGTTGCCTAAAACGGAATACACTCCGTCTTTTCCTTTTATCTGTTCTAGAATAGGGATAAATTCGTCCAATTCCGTTGCCACGTTATTGACCAAGTCACCTGTAAAAAGTACCAAGTCGGCATGTTGTGCATTAATGAGGTTTACAGCTTTCTGTAAGGCAGCACTGTTGCCGGTCCAGCTACCGGAATGGATATCAGATATTTGTACAATGCGGTAGCCGTCAAAACCGCTAGGAAGTTCATCGGAACTGATGGTTACCTCCCTGATTTGAAAATGTTGTTTTCCTTCGGTTGCTCCATATACTACATATACTAAAGAGGCTAAAGCCAATCCTCCCGCTACATATCCTCCATACAGTTTTTTGCCGGAGATGATATATAGGAGCTTCATAAACAGGATAACAATGACGAAAAGTGCCTTGGGTACGGAGAAGCAAAGAAAAATCAATAAGAAATTGCTAAGTCGCTGCATGGAATCCGGACGTGGCTCGTGTATAGAAAAGACTAATGTCATTCCCAATAAAAGAAACAGACTGGGAAGCCAATAGGCCCAATGTGTCCATTTTTGGGAAACACGGCGTATATATGCTTTGTATATATACATATCGGGCAATATCAGTAGCACTAGAAAAAACAGAAATAATTTTATCAGCATCATAATTTATTCGTTTTTTATAGATTGGCGGCGAGAAACTTTTTAGTTTCTTCTATACTCATACCCCGGCGGGCGGCGTAATCTGCCAATTGGTCTTCACCTATTTTTCCGATGGAGAAATAGCGGGAGGCCGGATGAGCAAACATGAGTCCGCATACAGAGGCATGGGGCTTCATCATACCATTCTCGGTCAATGAAATTCCTATTTGCTTCATATCCAGCAACTCGTCTAATAAGAAATTGATGGACTGGTCGGGTAAGGAGGGATAACCCACAGCAGGACGTATCCCTTGATATTTTTCATTATGCAGGTCTTTTACGCTTAGATTTTCATCAGGTGCATACCCCCAAAGTTTTTTGCGTACATCTTCGTGTAGCTTTTCTGCAGTAGCTTCCGCCAGCCTGTCGGATAGCGTTTGTGCTAACATACGTTTATAGTCATCTTCTGCATAAAGTTGTTCCATCTCTGCATCTACCGTGGTGGCAAATGCTCCGATTTTATCTGTAATCCCCGAGGACAGAGGACGTACAAAATCACTCAGACATAGAAATGGGTCATCTTTTTTCAATTTTGCGGCTTGTTGGCGCAAAAGCGGGAAACGCTTGCCATTCAGCAGTAAATCATCTCCATCCGCATTAGCATCCATGATGTTGACCACTCCATGAGTTTGATACACTGCGTCCAGCTGGTTCAACATCCGGTTTGCCTCTTTGAAAAGCTGCATGGCTTCACTGGCTTTCGGACGATCTTCTTCCGTAAAACTAGTGAGCCACATGGCACGGCATGAATCACACCCATGTATGTCCGCGATGGCGGCAAATTTGGGCTGGAACCCCCATGCGTGGAAAAAATAAATCCAATTAATATATTCGCTGACTTCGTGAATCTTGTAATCTACAATCATCTTTTAAATCTTAATTCTTGTCCGCGATGGCTTTCATCTACTTTGTTGTCACTGTAAACCAAGTCACCATTGACGAATGTTTTTTCTACTCGTGAATGAAATTTTTGTCCTTCCATCGGACTCCATCCGCATTTGCTTAAAACGCAATCGGCTGTTACAGTCCATTCATGATCCGGATTTACTAGTACCAAGTCAGCTTGATAACCGGGGCGGAGGTAACCGCGTCTTTCAATATTATATAATTCGGCCGGTGCATGGCACATTTTTTGAACCAATTGTTCCATGCTTAATACGCCTTCGCGTACTAATTCCATGATGGCGACCAATGAGAACTGTATCATCGGCATACCCGATACGGCTTTCAATGCCCCACCTTCCTTTTCTTTCAGCAAATGAGGGGCATGGTCTGTACCTATTACATCTATGCGGTTGGTGGATAATGCTTTGCGCAAAGCATTCCGGTCTTCTAAAGTTTTGATGGACGGATTGCACTTGATATGTCCTTTCAATGCCTCATAATCTTTGTCATAGAAGTATAGATGTGACACGCAAGCTTCCGCAGTAATCTTTTTTTCACTCAGGGGTTTGTCTTCAAACAAATCCAGTTCTTGTGCGGTGCTGATGTGCAGGATGTGCAGGCGGGCATTGTTTTCTTTTGCCAGCCGGATGGCTAATGAGGAAGAATATACACATGCTTCCGCACTACGTATCTGTGGGTGGTATTTTATATCAGGATCTTCTCCATATTTTTCTTTGAAGGCTGTTGTATTGGCGCTGATTATAGATTGTTCCTCACAATGTGCTGCAATCAGTATCCCTGCATTGGCAAATACTTTTCTAAGTACTTCCATGCGGTCTACCAACATATTTCCCGTGCTGGCTCCCATAAATAATTTAACACCGCATACCCGGTTTTTATCTAGTGTGGGGAGTACATCCGCATTCGTATTGGTTGCTCCGAAATAGAATGAATAGTTTACGATGCTTTTGGTTGCCGCATCCGCAAACTTGGCATTCAAAGCTTCCAAGGTTGTAGTTTGCGGAGTGGTGTTGGGCATGTCCATAAAACTGGTGACTCCACCTGCCGCCGCCGCTGTGCTTTCAGTATGTATGTCGGCTTTGTGAGTCAGTCCCGGATCACGGAAGTGTACATGATCGTCTATTACTCCCGGTATTAGATAATAGCCTTTCGCATCTATTATTTCTCCACAAGGCTGGGCGGGAACTGTTTCTTCTGCCAGCACTTCAGCTATGACTTCATTTTCAATCACTATCGAACCGTGAAAGATCTTGCCTTCATTCACAATCCGTGCATTCTTTATCCATGTACGTTTCATACTGTTTTCTTTTGTGGGTATTTGCGGAACCAGCTACCCAGTTTTAATTGAATGACTCCTAGTACAGCTTCGCCGAAGATACTTCCGTTCATTTTTGAAGTACCTAATTCGCGATTGACAAAAATCACAGGAACTTCGGCTATCTTGAATCCGCACTTGTAAGCAGTGAACTTCATCTCAATCTGGAATGCATACCCCTTAAAACGGATGCCGTCCAGACCGATTGTTTCCAAGACTTCACGGCGATAGCATTTAAATCCGGCGGTAGTATCATGTATGGGTAATCCGGTGATAATCCGTACATATTTGGAGGCGAAGTAAGACATCAGCACACGCCCCATCGGCCAGTTCACTACATTCACACCACTGACATAGCGTGAACCGATAGCTACATCATAGCCTTCAACGGCACATTTGTTATACAGCCTTGGCAGGTCATTCGGATTATGACTGAAGTCGGCATCCATTTCAAATACAAAATCATATTGATGTTCTATCGCCCATTTGAATCCGGCAATGTAAGCAGTACCCAGCCCTAATTTACCTTTACGCTCAACCATGAAAAGACGGTCGGGGAATTCTGTTTGCAGTTTACGGACAATAGTTGCCGTGCCGTCTGGTGAGTTATCTTCAATAATCAATATGTGGAAGAATTTTTCCAGTCCGAATACAGCCCGGATAATGTTCTCTATATTTTCCTTTTCGTTATAGGTGGGTATAATAATAATACTATCGGATTTCTCCATACATTTTTTGTATTAGCTGAATAAATATCATACAAAAGTAACTATTATATTAACACTCCCGTCAGAATTTAATTTTATTAATTAAAAAAAGAGGATTACCCCTGCCTGGCGCACGGATAATCCCCCTATTTAACAGAATAGTTTAGAAATCTTTAGAATGCCACACCAAGGCGGAAACCGAAATTGTTTAATTTATCCATATCATAGTTAAATACGGTTCCCTTGTTAGTAGAGTAGCTGTAGAATGCTGCCAGATGGAAGCCGATACTGTTTGTCCAAGGGTAGATATTCACACCGACTTCTGGTGATACATAGAAACCCCAAGTGTTGTCTTTCACTTCGTAAATGTAAAAGTCACTGGACATTTTGGTATAGTTGGCACCCAGCTTCAATCCGATATAAGGTTGGCATGCACCGTCACTGAAGCGATAGTGTGTTGCGAAACCGAAAGGCAACTGAAATACGGAATGTTGCTGGTCGGTTGTCAGGGCTGCCGAATTGCTGATTGGTAATGTCTGACGTGAAATATACTCATTGTTGGTATGATAATTGATGAAGGCACCGATTGACAAATCCGGTAGTACATAATATCCACCTTCGAAGTTCATACCCCAACCGCTTGCTTTGTTTGCAAAGTTATTGCTGATAGGAGCGTTGAACTGCCAGTCTACATTGAAATAGGTAAACGGAGTTACCTGTGCTTTTGTCGGCAGGGCAAAGGCTATGGCGATAGCGGCTACCGCCATCAGTCTGAGAGTAAAATATTTTATAGTTTTCATATTTCCTTTTTATTTTAAATGAATACTTGTTTCACTTACGTTTATTTTTTCAGATAAGGACTCTGAGTGAATGCTTGGTTGATGGCAGTAGTTGTACGGTTTACATTCAAACTGCCACTTCCACCCAGCAACCCGCTGATGTATGCATTCCAGATAACAGTTAATTTCTCTTTTTGTCCTTCCGGAGCATTTTTTAAATTAATCATGTCGGCCAGCAATGAACCAGTGCTATAGCTGTAAGTGATAGGATAGGGATAGTACCATCCACCTCCCCAATTGCCGCCCCAGTATCCGGGATACCAATAACCGGGGTAATAGCCCCACCAAGGACCGTCATTGTAGTAGCCATGGAAATAGTAAGTACTTGCTACATAACTCACCTGTAGACCGAGGTCGGCGTCGTCTTTATCAACTGCGGTGTAGCCGGCAGCGTTCATCTTAGTCTTGAATGCATTGATGATGGTCTGTGCATTCTCGTCCTTCCAGTATTCAGGGTCTTTCTTGTCACCGATGATCAGGATGCTGTCAGGGATATAATAAGTACTGAAATCATTGAATTTAGTACTAGTGTCATGACTGGTGAATACCAGATACTCATTGTCCAATTTGTCCATGTCCGGGTCTTTCTCGCAAGATACCAAGGCAAAGACCGCCAGTAGGATAGGAATTAATTTTTTCATGTCAAGTTTTTGTTTAAGTTAATACTAATTGTTTTCGTCTAGTTTCTCTCATACAACGGCCAGCTTATGTTTTTGTTCACTAACAGTCTGTTCTTTAGTGAATTTTTTTGCTGCCGGGTTAATTAGAGTTTCTTTTTTAAAGTGTAATTTAGTTTAGAAACAGCTTTCTTGAAGTCCTTGCCAATCATTGTCAGTGCACTGTCACCCTCTGCCAAAAAGTTTGTCTTTTCGTGTCCCGGAGTAGCGGAAACTAATTGATAAACGATAGCGGTGCTGTCATTAGGAATTCCAATAATAGTTACAACTGTACCACTGTCGGTAAATGCCTGGTTACCATCTTTTGTTCCTAAATAAGTGGTCGTCAGATTGTACGTTCCCAGTGAGTCTTGGCCTGCCTCCTGAAGCGTCAGTTGATAGTTGATTCCTTCGGCATCGGCAGCTGGCAGAATACCTTCATAGCTATATGTTTGTAACTCACCCAGTGTGCTGTCGTTCACAGCGAAAATAGAGTCACTTTCACTTTCGGCTATTATTTCAGCACTTTTGTTTCCTTTAGAGCCACAGGAAACAATCATGGCAGCCAAAGCTGCTGCAATAAATACTTTTTTCATTGTTAAGTCAGGTTTTTAATGGTTATTTGGGTACATAACATCTGTTATGCCCGTTTTGTTTTTAATAAGTTCTCTTTTCAGAAAAAAACAAGACCATGTTTAAAATGCATTAAACATGGTCTTTAATAAATGGGGCGTTGTATCTGGATAAGTCAGACTACCGTAGCCGTATGCCGTTCATACTTCTTCGAATCAGTGAGTTATAGATAATTTTTCCTTTTGATACTTGTTCTTCTGCTTGTGGCAGGTCGGGCATACTTCCTGTCGTAATATAAGCTATGGTGTTCTTCAATAAATACTCTTGGGTGTCTCCCAGTGGGTAGAGAGGGGAGATGAGGTTACGTTCGCTCAATGTGAAATCGGGGGTGATGCCATTTACATAGTTGGCTTGTCCTGCCGAGTTGAGAACGTATGCCACTACCGGCCATAAAATAAAGTTGTAACGCTCATCTTGGTATGGTTCCATGGCTACATTTTTGCCAACAGTCGTTTCACCTATTACCACTACATTTTCTGTGCCTATATATGGACGGAGACAATTTATGACAGCTTCTGAAGCCGATGCAGTAAATTTGCTTGTTAGTACATAAAGCTTGCTTAAATTCAAGTTTTCAGAAGCAAGTCCTGTGTTGAGGGGGAAATCAACTTTTTGCGGGTCACTGATATTATTATACAAAGTTGTGCAAAATACTTTCCCTAGATCTACTGCGGGTGCCAGATAACTTCCTAAATCTGTGGCACAACTCAGATAACCACCGGGATTGTATCGTAAGTCCAGAATAAAAGCATCGGGTGACTGCCCTTTGAACCGGGCGAATATCTGTTTCATTTGTTCCCTGTATTCTGTATCTGTTGCCTGGTTATTGGGGCCTGTACTGAATTCATTGTAGACCATATAGGCTATTTTTCTTCCGGATACTTCATATATGGTATCTATATAGAACGGATTCAATTCTACGGGTCGTGATGCTGCTACTTTGACTGTATCTGTTGCAATCCAGCTGGAATTACCTTCCTCATCAAAAACCAAGCTTTCTCTGGCGAAAGTTGTATTGCCACCTTCCATCAGATATCCGTAATTATTGTTGGTTAGCTCTTCTTTGCCAATGGCTGATATCCAGTTCCCTCGTTCCAATCCGGCTTCTGAGGCTGGTGAATTGGGCAGTACGAATAAAATACGGGCAAATACGTGTGATGAGATTCCGGTGGGATCGGTCATTAATTCAAAATCAAATCCGTAAGTAGAAGTACGTTGCAGGTAGGAACGGGCCGCATCGGAAGTTTCTTTTGTTTCTATATACGAATACGGGTCTCCTTTTCCGTTTTGTGCCTTGGTATAAACCAATTTTTGCAGGAAGTTTTCCGGTTCGGCAAAATAGTCCGTTTCCTTTATTGCCGGAATACTGTCATACCACAAATAATGCTCTTTCATTATTTGCTCTATCCATAAATTCTCTCCAACTAATGCATAGTATTCCCCACTGCGGTCTTCGCCACATGAAGCCATTATAAATAAAGTGGTTAGAAGAAAAAAAGTGCTCCGTATATGCTTCATAATCTAATTCCTTTTTCGATCTGCAAAGCTAGGGATTTTATTTTAAAATAGGGATAAGGTTTGGAATAAATAATCCAAAAAACCTTTATATAAAAAAGAGATCCGCCGGTTAGGTCAAGCAGACTTCACGGCGGACGTTCTTAATTTTTTAGTTCTTTTCAGATTTCCATTTGTCAGCATATTCATTCAGAATTCTGCGGATACTGAGTCCGATTTTGATATAATCTTTCTCGTTCAGGTTGGCAAGTGATACACGTACACTCCATTCGGGTCCGTCGAATCCGCCACCATTCAATACGACCAGTCCTGTTTCATTGGCAAGACGGAATACTACGTCCAATGGATTATAAGTTGTCTGCAGATGTTGTACGAATTCATCTCCGTAAAATTTTTTGGCCCATACCAGCATGTCTATCTCTGAATAATAACCAGCCCTTAGTGGATCGTCGGGGAGAATGAACCCTGTGTTGTCCCATAATGCTTTCAGACGGGTATGGATTAAATTAAGCATGGCATGACGATACGTGTTTTCTTTGTCCAGCAATGAAAAAGAAGCAAAGAGTGACATCTGCATTTGTTGTGGCAAGGACAGTCCTGCTGTATGGTTCAAGGCTACTTGACGGCTATCTGCTACCATACGGTCAATGAATTTAATGTTTTCTACTTGCATGCTCAAGCTGCCATAGCGTTTGGCTAGTTCGCTTTTTCGTTTGCGGGGCAGATTAGCAATCATTCTGTCGAATACATTTTTCTCATGTAAGGCAATTACAGCAAGGCGCCAACCGGTCGCTCCAAAATATTTGGAGAAAGAGTAGACACAAATTGTGTTCTGTGGCAAATCAGCCATCAGGCTGCGGAATCCAGGGACAAAAGTACCATATACATCATCTGTTATAATCATCAGATTGGGATTCCAGCGTGTTACTACGTCTTTCAGGGCATCTACACATTCTTTGCTTAACTGATAACTGGGTGGATTACTTGGATTGACAATAAACAAGGCTTTGTATTTCGTGTCTCGCAGTTTATTGATATCTTCCACTTTGTATTGCCAGGTATGAAGCCCTTCTTCATTTAGAGTATTTGCAGGAATATTGAGCACATCATAATCGTAACGTGTCAATTCGGGTATCTCAATATAGGGTGTAAAGATAGGAACCATCAATGCTACACTATCTCCTTTGTGTAGCAGGAAATTTTCTTCCAGCGAGTCAAATACATAGCACATCCCTGCTGTTCCGCCTTCGGTGGCGAATAAATCGAATTTGCCTTGCGGGGGTTGCCCGTTGCACATTTCCTGATTCAGGTAATCCTGTACTAAAATTTCTGTATATTTCAAGATGCGGTCAGGCATGGGGTATTGGTCGCCTACAATACTTTCGGTCCATTCGTGTACTAACTCGTCCGGATCGGCTGCATGTTCCATCAGCATATAATTATAGGTACGTTTCAATAGATCTGTCCCCGCATTTCCTTCATGCTTTTTCAGGTATTCCTCAAAACGTTGGGCTATGCCTGTTTTTTGAGGAATACCGGCAATGCCTTCGGGCATGTTCATGACCCGGCGACACTCTTCAATGCCAAAACCGCCCAAGGCAAAGAATGCTTCACGAGCCTCCGTTGCAATCCAGTTGGGATTACCTCTGCCTGCATTCAGCATGACGTGTGCCATTTTCTTCACACTTTCATCTGCCATTTCAATCAAACGGTTTTTTAATTCGAAAGGGCTGATCTTTTCCAAATTCTTGTCCATTCGGGCAACGCTGCTTTTATTACTTAAATATTCCATAATGTATGAGTTTAGTTTTTTTAGTTGATTAATAATACAATGATTACTCCCCAGATGATGAGTAGTGTATTTCCTACGGCGTAGGTCACGGTGTATCCTAAAGAAGGCGTTTCGCTGCCTACTGCTTCTTGTATGGCACCCAATGCAGCAGTGGTAGTACGGGCTCCTGCCGTGCATCCCAAAGAGAGGGCGGGATGGAACTTGAATACATATCTGGCTAGAATCAGCCCTAATAATAAAGGCAAGGAAGTAGCCAACGCACCTATGATAAATAACATAGGACCTACTTCTTTTAGTCCCTGTACAAAGCTGGGTCCTGCAGAAATGCCGACTACGGCGATGAACATATTCAAGCCTACATTATTCAGCACCCATAAAGAGGATTCCGGTATTTGTCCGAAGGTAGGGCGTTTGCTGCGCCACCAGCCAAATACTAATCCGGTTATCAGGGCCCCTCCACTAGTGCTCAGGCTAATAGGTACTCCGCCGATATGGATTGCAAGTGCCCCGATGATACCTCCTAGTAAAATGCCGAGTCCTACAAATGTCATATCTGTGGCATTGGTGGGGCGGTCTATATATCCTAGTTCTTTTGCAGCAGATTCCACCTCTTTTTTCAGACCGACCAATTCCAGAGTATCTCCACAGTCGATAGTGGTTTGTGCGAAAACAGGGATATCAATACCTGCCCGTTTGATACGGCGTATACTGACTCCATGCATAAAGCTTTGACGGCGTATGAAGTCCAATTTTTGGTTGAAATATGGCTTTTTGTGTATCATGACAGGGAGTACTTCCACAGGGAAATCAAGCAGTTGGGGATCGACGATTTCTTCTCCAATCCAGTCTTCCTCACCAATGGCGAATTCTCTTCTTCCGCTCAGTACCACTTCGTCTCCTTTTTGTAATAATTGTCCGGGAATAATATCATTGACAATGGAAGATCCATGTCGCATTCTTTCAACAAACAATCTTTTCCCTTGTGAAATAAAATAGGATTCTAGCTGGTCAACGGTCTTGCCGTTGCCAAACCAATCGTTCTCTATGCGGTAAGCGCGAAAAACTACCGGACGGCGTGCTTGTTCAAATCCGGGCTCGTCTGCTTCGCTGGTACCCATTCGGGTTTCTAGCTCTTTGCAGGCGGCTTTCACTTTTTCTAATCCTCCCAACATTTTAGGACCTAAAGAAGAGAGGACCCAGGCAGAGCCTGCCGTACCGAAAATGTAAGTTACAGCGTATGCCACGGGAATGATATTAATCATATCACTTTTTGGGGAAGAGGCTATGTTGAGTCCGTTTATGGTATCTTCCGCTACCCCTATGACGGCAGAGATAGTTTGTGCTCCGGCCAGTAACCCGGCTGTTTCACCGGCATTATATCCCATTAAGGTAGCTAATAACCAAGTGATAACCAAACAACCTACGCACATGAGTACGGCGAATCCTACTTGAGGTAAACCATCTTTTTTCAGTCCGCGAAAGAATTGTGGTCCCACTTTATATCCGATGGCAAAAAGGAATAAAAGAAAAAACACGGATTTCACCGGTTCTTCTATTGTAATGTTAAGCTGTCCCACTAATACCCCTACTAGCAATACACTGGTGACGATTCCCAAACTGAATTGTTTTATTCTCATTTTTCCAATCCAGAAGCCTGCGGCGATTGTCAGAAAAATCGCCAGTTCTGAATGTTGTCTCAAAAGATGTATAATCCATTCCATATTTCACTTCTTATTATAATTGCTGTTTAAAACAGCGTGAGGGTAAAGAAGTTGAGTTAAAAAGCTCCAAATTGTGCTTAGTTCTAATATTTTTTATTTTATTTGCATAGAGATGATGCTTGACTTATGAAAATGAAGTTGTTTGTAAAATATATTTCTTTATTAATTCTCTTGTTTGTTGTTGGAGGATGTAAAGAAAAAATGGCTGACATGTATGTGACTAAGGTCACCGATTTGACAGGAGAGGAAGAACAAGTTTTGAAATTGGAATATGATCGTGATGGTAAAATTATAAAGTATGGAGATACCCCGGTAAGGTATGAGGGCGACCAAATCACAATCGGACAGATGGATTGTTTGAATACCGGCAATAAGCTTTGCAATGTTACGTTTCAAATGGGAAAAGGCAAGGCGAGGGAAAGTAGGGCCCGTTGTATATTGAAGGTAGAAGAGGAGGTTTATGAAGTTGATAAACAGACTGTCTATGATTATAAAGGAGATACTATTTTTATCAATTCTGATTATCGTGCTACTTCCGATTATCGTTTCTTGAGAAAAGTGCAAGGAAAATATGTTTTTGATCAATTGGGACGGTTGAAGGAAGTAATGACTGTTTTTACTGAAGCAAATGATAGTGTGTCTAGTTGTCATACTTATTATAATTATGATAATAACATTAACTATCAGGCGAATTTGAATTTACAGGCTTATGTGATTGATTATGATGGGGTGGATAGTTTCTTCTATTTTTTATTGAATCTTGGGCAGTTGAGGAATAGAACAGCCTTACCTAATGATATCGGATATTGTATGAATCATGGTTTAAGCACTTATAATGTGCATGCCAATTATCGTCTGGATGATGAGAATCCGGTCAGGATAGAAGTTTTATATAATTATACCAAACTTCTATCCCGAATAGATTTATCTTATAATCCTTTAAATTAATTCATCGGGAAGTATAAACAAGTCTACTTCATTGGCGCCTTGCTTTATCAAATCTTTCTTATCTATTTGGTAAAGGCGGACAAACTCGTCATGACTGCCGCATAGTTCCTGGGCTTTGCGATAATATTCTATTGATTTTTCTGTTTCATTCAGGATATAATACACATGTCCTGCATTCATCCAGTCTTCCATAATGGGTTTGGGCTCGGATATCAGCAAGTCGTAATATTTCTTGGCTTGTTGATGGTTGCCGGTAATGAAGGAACACCATCCTATGGCGCGTCGGGCATTCTGTGGTTTTTTATCCAGATATTCCACTTTAAAAAAATAAGCCAGTGCTTCATCGTATCGTTCCAGTGCCATTAAGCATTGTCCTATTTGTAGCGTCAGATTCAGATTGTCAGGCTGTACTTGTTCCACCTTATTATAATATTCCAAAGCTTGTTGGTAGTTTCCTTCTTTTCTATAACATTGTGCCAAATGGCGGTTATTCCATGCGTTATCAGGGATCAGCAGATCTGATTGCAGGTAATAATCTATCGCTTTTTTATAGGAACCGATTTTCTGATAAATGAAACCTGCTTTCTGCCATAATTCAGCATTTTTACGATTGTATAATTCAATTGATTTATCATAGAGAATCCCGGCTTCTGTCAGGTCGTCGTGTGTGAATAGGTAATCTGCCAGCTTGTTGATATAATCTTTGTGCAACAAGGCTTGAGACAATGTTTCTTTATTCCATAAGTCTAGAGTGTCCTCAAAAATGTCATGTATTTCATGTCTTCTTGACCATAATTTGAAGAAACGGTAGAGGTCATGAATATATTGCCGGCTCACGAATTCAGCGCGAGCTTTTGATTGTGACATTTCTTTTAAACGTTCTTTCAGTTCTTCAGAAGCCTCATGTTGTCCGTTCAATTGTTGCTGCATGAGATTTCTTTGGCTTTCCGGCATTTGTAACATGGTAAAACAAAAAGAGTATTTGTCGGAATTGCAGAATACATCCGAGTTCATCAAAATGTTGAGCAGAGAGATTTTTTGTTCGTCATTTCCGAGAGATAATTTGGCGATATCCTGATATTGGGGGTCAAAAGGATAGAACCAGTGAGAAATTTTGCGGAAAAACGGGAATTGTTTCAGCTGTGAAAAGGTACTCATATACACATCCGCCCCGGACATTTGCAGTTCACCTAATTCGCGCAATTTATCGGTAATGCCTGAACGGTCAATCCATTCTTCCCATTCCGGATTATGATCTTCGGCATCTTCATCCAGTCCTTCCAAATTAAGTTTGGGATTTTTCATCATTTCGGGAATGATTTCTTCACGCATTTTCTTGTCTATCTTTCGGGTTTCACGGGAAGATTGCAATAATTGAATCTGGATATGATGCAGGTTTTTGATGAACTCGGTATTTTCATTCAGTTCATTTATGCGCGACACGGCTTCAGGGTATTGAAGGATACGCTTTTCATAATAGTAGCATGTTAGTGCGATCCCTGCAATAGCCCGCTGATTCAGCATGGTATCCTGATGGGTATAGGCGTTCAATAGAAACATGAACTTGCGGATGTCGAATATTTGCAGCAGGCTCATGGTGACGGCGCTGACCATTATGGAAAGGTCGTTGACTTGGATCAATAGTGAGTTGAACAAAATTTGCGCTTCAGCATATTCCGATTCACTCCACCGGGTGGATACCCATATTTTTTCAAATAATTCGTCTACGGCTGTTTCGTGACGTTTTCTCATGGCATCCATTTCTTCATTTCTTTTGGCCTCGGTGGTATATATCAATGGGGCTGTAGCCATATCTTCTGTATATGCCTCCAATTGCATTTGTAATTCGGCATAGCTGTGGGGAGGGCTTTGGACAAAAGTGCGCATTGTGTCATAATAGGCTCCATAATTTTGTGTTGCCTGTACGGCTATATGGATACGGTCGGTCAGTTCGTATGCCGTGCGCAACATTTTATGGTATATTTCTACCTTATTGGGATCTTTCATCCCTTTTGAAGTATATTGCAGCATCAGGTCGTATGACGTTTGCAGGGCTTCTAGCTCATTCTTTAATTGCCAGTCGGAAGTATGTGTGGCATATCCTGTCATTTGGAATAATGCTTCTTTTAACCGATATTGGTCTAATAGTTTTATGATTTCTTCGCGCATATTTTAAAGTTCTATTTGTATGTCTTTTATAAACAAATGCCGGCAGACTTCGGTTCTCGATTTATTTCAACCAAGTTGCCCGTTTCCATATATATTCCATCGGACCGTGAGAGTGATGATTCATCCACCAGCGGCAGAAAGAGAATTGCAAGATGAAGAAAACTATTCCTGCCAGGCAGCTGGCTGTGATACCAAACTGATTGTGCAATGCAAATCCCCAGTTGTAGTATAACATAGAACCTACTATACTTTGAGTGATATAATTGGTAAGGCTCATCTTTCCGTATGGCGTTATTTTCATTAATCCGTCGTGTAAGTTTGTCTTGTAAAAAGCGAAGACGACACCGGATACCAGAATCAGCATAAATGCAAAATTGGAAAGCGAGGTGATGATTAGTGAAAGAGGGGTCAGAATGGATTTATTTGTGATAAAGTCTGGTAGCATATTGCCCAACCCATATAAAGGGAAAAATGAGACGAGTGAGCCTGCAAGTACCTTGTTCCATACCTTCAAGTGCTCTTTCAAAAAAAGTCCCTTGCGCCCTATCAGCATACCGAGCAGGAAGAGGGCGGCTGTTTGGAATACCCGTCCGTGATCCCAGGCCCAGGCAAGGCTTGCCAACTGTCCTTCCCATAAATTGACACGGATGGTTTCCAGAAAATTACCATTGCTTTGCACTGCAAAAGTTGCATTCCAGAAGCTGCGGGTGGGGATGGCCGGAGTAACAAATTCCGGATCGAAGCAGGCACGTATTACATAATAAAGCGGCAATGGCTGGATTAATAGCAGACATGCCAATGCAAATATCCATTTGTCTTTCAGCCGGCAAGTCAGTGGCAGGATGAAACCTACTAAAGAATAAAGGACCAGCACTTCCGCTGTGAAAAAACTGGCATTGATATTACCTATCAGGAAAAGAAGAATTAACCGCCAACAAAAACGTAGACGGAAATCATTGCCCCGTAGGCGTTGGTTGTCATCTTGAATAAAAAAGCTAAAACCGAAAAGTAAAGCGAATATGGCGTATGCTTTTCCGCCGAACATGAAGAATAACCCGCTCCAAATGGCTTTGTCCGAGAAGTTCAGCCACGCACTTTGTCCGGCTGTATAGGGAAATGAGTAGAAATTAAAATGTTCGATAGAGTGCAGGATGATGATTCCCATCACTGCCAGTCCGCGTAGCACATCAGCTACATCTACACGTGCGTGTCCTTTCAATTTTGTGTTTATTGCTTTTGTTTCCATGGGGTTATATATTAGCGTACAAAAATAGGAAAATCTTGAATAGTTGGCAAAAAAAGGAGGAAGTAATCAGATATTTCTTTAATTTTGTCCCCATCTTAAAAAAAGATATGGATATTTCGGAATTGCAACGTATTTATGCTGGTCATCCTAACACTAAGGGACTGGCTGCGTTATTGGAAGATTCCTCAGTGAGGACTATTTTCCTGGGAGGATTATATGCTTCTGCGGCAGCTTTATTTGTTTCCTCCTTTCTTAGAGAGAATAAACAGACATTTGTATTTGTACTGGGTGACTTGGAGGAAGCGGGTTACTTTTATCATGACCTGACACAGGTGAACGGTGATGAGCATATTTTGTTCTTTCCATCCTCGTATCGTCGGGCTGTTAAATATGGGCAGAAAGATGCAGCCAATGAGATCCTGCGTACGGAAGTGTTGAGCCGTTTACAGAAAGGCGATCCGCTATGTGTGGTGACTTATCCTGAAGCGTTGGCGGAGAAAGTGGTATCACAAAAGGTACTGATGGACAAGACGTTAAAACTTGGTGTGGGTGAGCATGTGGACACAGAGTTTATCACGGAAGTGCTGTCCGGTTACGGATTCGAGCATGTAGATTATGTTTATGAACCGGGGCAATATGCTGTACGCGGTAGTATTATTGACGTCTTCTCTTTTGCTTCCGAGTATCCTTACCGTATTGACTTTTTTGGTGACGAGGTAGACAGCATCCGTACTTTTGAAGTGGAAAACCAGCTTTCGAAAGAGAAGAAACAGAGCATTGCCATCGTGCCCGAGCTGACGAATGCCGCCGACAAGAGCGGGGTGTCTTTCTTTGAATTCATTTCTCGGGAAACAGTTCTGGCAATGAAAGATTTTCTTTGGGTACGTGAAAGAATACAGGTAGTACGGGAGGAGGCACTCTCTCCTCAGGCGCTTGCCGCATACGAGGGAGAGAAGACGGAACTGATGAATTTGGAACTGAAGCTGATAGACGGGGCGGAATTTACAGTACGGGCTTTGGAATTCAAACGGATTGAATTTGGTAACAAACCTACAGGAACTCCACAGGCTACGTTGGCTTTCGATACGACAGTCCAGCCTATTTTTCATAAGAATTTTGATTTGGTAAGCACTTCATTCACTGATTATCAGAAACGAGGTTACACCTTATATATATGTACCGATAGTGAGAAGCAGGCAAAGCGTCTGAAAGATATCTTTGAGGAGCGTGGTGATCATATCACGTTCATTCCGGTCAACAAGACTTTACATGAGGGCTTTACAGATAATGTATTGAAAAGCTGCTTTTTTACAGACCATCAGATTTTTGACCGTTTCCATAAATACAATCTTCGTAGCGACAAGGCGCGTAGCGGTAAGGTGGCGTTGACCTTAAAAGAGTTGAGCCAGTTTGAGCCGGGTGACTTTGTGGTACATATAGATCATGGTGTAGGTCGTTTTGGCGGTTTGGTACGCATTCCGAATGGAAATACCACTCAGGAAGTGATTAAACTTACTTATCAGAATGAGGATGTGGTATTTGTTTCCATTCATTCCCTGCATAAAATATCCAAGTATAAAGGGAAGGAGGGAGAAACTCCCCGCCTGAACAAATTGGGAACCGGTGCGTGGGAAAAAATGAAAGAGCGTACCAAGAGTAAAATCAAAGATATAGCTCGTGATCTGATCAAACTGTATTCGCAACGTAAACAGGAAAAAGGATTTTCGTATAGTCCCGACAGTTTTATGCAACATGAATTAGAGGCAAGCTTTATCTATGAGGATACCCCCGATCAGTTGAAGGCGACCCAAGATGCCAAAGCCGATATGGAGAGCGATCGCCCTATGGACCGTTTAGTGTGTGGTGATGTGGGATTCGGAAAGACCGAAGTAGCGATTCGTGCCGCTTTCAAAGCTGTGACAGATAACAAACAGGTGGCTGTGCTGGTTCCCACTACGGTTTTAGCTTATCAGCACTTTCAGACTTTTAGCGAACGGTTGAAAGATTTTCCATGTAAGGTGGATTATTTGAGCCGTGCCCGCAGTACGAAAGATGTTTCCAGAATAGTGAAAGAACTGGCGGATGGAAAAATAAATATTTTGATCGGTACACATAAAATCATCGGTAAAAGCGTTAAGTTCAAAGATTTAGGATTGCTGATCATTGATGAGGAACAGAAGTTCGGAGTAAGTGTGAAAGAGAAGTTGCGTCAGATGAAAGTGAATGTGGATACACTTACTATGACCGCTACCCCCATCCCCCGTACTTTGCAGTTCTCGTTAATGGGCGCCCGTGATCTTTCTGTTATTCAGACTCCGCCTCCCAACCGTTATCCCATTCAGACAGAGGTGCATACCTTTAATGAAGATATCATAACGGAAGCGATCAATTTTGAAATGAGCCGTAACGGACAGGTATTCTTTGTCAATAACCGCATACAGAATCTGGTAGAATTGGAAGCCATGATCAAGCGGAATATACCCGATTGCCGTGTCTGCATAGGTCATGGACAGATGGAGCCCGAAAAGCTGGAAAAGATTATTTTCGACTTTGTGAACTATGATTATGATGTGCTGCTGGCAACCACCATTATCGAGAGTGGCATTGACATACCGAATGCCAATACGATTATCATCAACCAGGCGCAGAATTTTGGCTTGAGTGATTTGCACCAGATGCGTGGACGTGTGGGAAGAAGCAATAAAAAAGCATTCTGTTATTTGTTGGCGCCTCCGTTGACTTCACTGACTCCTGAGGCAAAGCGTCGTCTTCAAGCCATTGAAAATTTCAGTGATCTGGGCAGCGGTATTCATATAGCCATGCAGGATTTGGATATCCGTGGAGCAGGAAATATGCTGGGGGCGGAGCAGAGTGGTTTCATTGCCGATTTGGGCTATGAAACTTATCAGAAGATATTGGCTGAAGCGGTGAAGGAATTGAAAGAGGATGAGTTTGCCGATCTTTACGCAGAGGAGTTGCAGGCAGCGGGAGAAGAGAAAATCAGTGGCGAGAACTTTGTGGATGAATGTCAGGTGGAAAGTGATTTGGAATTGCTTTTCCCTAATGAGTATATCCCCAGCAGCAGCGAACGTATGTTGCTTTATCGTGAACTGGACGGATTGGAATTGGATAAGGACCTGCTCGCTTTCAAGGCACGGTTGGAGGACCGTTTCGGAAAGGTTCCTCCCGAAGGGCTGGAACTTCTGCGTATCGTACCTTTGCGCAGATTGGCTAAACGGTTGGGGGTGGAAAAAGTATTCTTGAAAGCCGGACGAATGACTTTGTTCTTTATCAGTAATCAGGAAAGTCCTTATTATCAAAGTGCGGCTTTTGGCAAGGTGATTGATTACATGAGCAAGAATCCGCGTTACTGCAATTTGCGTGAGCAGAACGGCAAGCGTAGTATGGTAGTCAAGAATGTGGAAACGGTAGAGACTGCGGTAGGTATTCTGCAGGAGATGGTGAGTCTGTGATAAAAGATGTCTGTATTGGCGGATTTCTTTCGTAGAAGAGATGAACCAACCGATGGTTCGGCAGAAACCTGCATTGCTGTAGAGTAAGCAGGATATGTTAACGTAAAATTGAATATTAACTAAATAAACAGCTGATTTTTAATTAATTGTTTAACGGATTTGAATTCGGGGTGTTTTATATTAAAAAATAATATAAGACGCTCCTTTTTCTTTTAACTTATCTATATTTTAACTATCTTACTTCCAGTTTAAAAGCGGACACTGAGATTTTTACTCACATATTGTCTAATTTAAAAAACACTTGTTATGGAAGTGAAAAAAACACGAAGAGCCGACCTTGAAAAGGGCAAGTCCCGTTGGCTGTTCATGGGTCTCATTGTGACGCTGTCGTTTATGTTTGTTTCGTTCGAATGGACTGAACGTAATGTAACTTACACGATCAGTGATCTAGTCAGTGACCCGGATTTCTTTGAAGAATTAGTTCCTGTAACCTACAATCAGGATAAACCTCTGCTACCACCGCCTCCGCCGGCTGCCGTCAATCCGGAAGAGCTCAATATAGTGGATAATCAATCGACGGAAACAGAAACCGATATTGCCGCTTCGGACCCTACGGATGCTCCTGTTATCATACCGATTCCCGTTGAAGTACCCGAAGAAGTAGTGGAAGAAAATGTGGAATTTGTGGTGGTGGAAGAAATGCCGGTATTTCGTAATGGTAATGCTGATTTGATGAGGTATCTGAGCGAAAACATCAAATATCCTACCGTCAGTGCCGAGCAGGGAGTTCAAGGTAAGGTTGTGGTACAGTTTATTGTGGGTGTTCATGGCGAGATTCTGAATCCGGTAGTGGTGAAGAGCGTGGATCCGTATCTGGACAAGGAAGCAATCCGCGTGATCAGTTCCATGCCAAAATGGAAGCCCGGCAAGCAAAGAGGAAAAGCAGTGAGGGTGAAATACACTGTTCCTGTAGTCTTCAGACTGCAAAGTTAAGATTTAATTAGTATGGATGAAGGAAGCGTAATCTCGGGAGAGGACGCTTCCTCTTTTTTATGACAGTACGGTCGGCTGTTTATATGTGCAGGACACAGTGAAGTGTCTTAATTAAAGGGTGTATCCTAAATCGTGTTTACTTTGTTAATGTATTGTTTTATTGAAAGGTACTTGTCTGTAAGTTGCCAATAAATCCAATCTTAAATGATATTACGGGAATCTGAATGTGAAGAATAAATTTCGGTAAGTTGGTCTATGATATAATAGTCTGATAATCAAAATTTTCTTGTTTTAAATGTTTGCAACAAATTGGGGCTCTCTTCATAAGAGAACCCCAATTCATCTTAATCAATTGATAATGTGGTACATAATATTCCTTAGAATTAAAACCTTTGCAAACAATAATCATTCTTAAGCCAATTTGAAGACACTTTTTCTAATGCGAAAACTTTCAGATTGAAGAATTATACGTATATTTGCAGCAAATTGGGGTTCTCTTATGAAGAGAACCCCTCCAAAAAGAAGAAATTTAAGGGCTTGCCTGAGCCTTATATTTCAAGATTATGAACTTAAATTGTAATGTTTTGATGGCAATAAAGAGCGATGCGGAATCTGTAAAAGTACTCCCGTCAGACAATCAAAACATAACGAGCGAAGCGCCTAAGTTACTGCTCTGCAGTTCAATCGCTTCCGGCTCAGACCTGGGGTCAAATGAAGGAGTCACGCCATTGGCGGGAATAGGAAAGGAATACCCGGAACTCAGTTGGTATTATCTGTATCTGTCTAATAAAGAGCTGAAACGCTATATCAGTGTATTCAGCGGTAGGAAAGCTGTCCGGTTCCGTACTCTATCGGGGAGTGTAGAGGAGGAATTTTTCTGTTTCAAAGTGTTTTCCTATACAGCTGCCGATCATAGGAAACGTTTCGAGCAATGTGCTTATACTAAGGAGGAATATACTGCCCGCCGTGACTCAGCCCGGGTGGTGAAAGAGGCTTTTGCTACCGGTTCCACCCAAAAATTGAATACTTTGACGGACGAGAAGGAAATTGCAGGTAATGGCTGGCTGTTTGTCTGTGCTCCCTTGGATCAGTTGGAGCGTATTCTGTCTGCCATGCTTCCCCGCCAGTATCTGGTGACGGACTATAACACGCATCGTGCGGCTGTCATCCCTCAAAGCCAGATGGAGGAATTTATCTATCTGTACGAATCCATGCCTTACAATATCGAACTGATGAACCGTCCTTTGGAGGACTATCTTCAGAAGAAGCAAAAAATCCGTATTACCGGTGGCGTTTTTCGGGGGAAGGAGGGATGCATCATGCGTTTACACCGGAATACCCGGCTGGTGTTCGCTTTCGGAAATATGACGGTGGCAGTGAGCTATCTTCATGCATTTCCGTTTGAGAAGATAGACTAGTTGTTTTTGCTGGTTTTCTATGCAGAATCATGTTCTGATATCGGAATTCTTTGCATCTAGGGATTGATAATTAATTATATCTATTAATATATTTCATAATGAAAGAAGAAATAGTAAAGATTATAGCTGATATTTTAGAAGTAGATGTTTGTGATATTGAGATGGATACCGCAGTAGGTGACCTTCCGGAGTGGGATTCTATGCATCATCTTCAGATTATTGCGGAATTAGAGAAAGTCTATAATATAAAATTCAACGCATCAGATTTAGCAGAATTGGAGGACGTTTCTGATCTAATATCCTTGGTGGAGGAAATGAAAGAAGCTTAATTTTAGTTATGATGCTTAGTATAGAACAAAGAATATGGCAACAAGCAACCTTACATCCTGATAAGTTAGCCGTGAAGAGTGGAAAAGACACTGCGACATATAGTGAATTGGTATCACGGATTATTGCAGCAAAAGTTTTTTTTCAGTCACTTCCTGATTATACGGCAGGGAATACAGTCATACTTGCAGCAGGTAAACAAATAGAGTTTTTATATGCTTATTTTGGTGCTCATTTAGCCGGATTGATTGTAACCCCGATTGATGTAGAAACGAACCCCACCCGTTTTGAATATATCGCTGATGTTATTAAACCATTTTGTATCATTGGGTTTGATAAACAAGAAACTTCTCTTACAAAGATATCTTTAAAGGAATTCAAGGAAATGCCGGTTGATTATTCTAAACAGTCAACTGATTTTCCTGACAATGAAGAAGTGGCGGATATTTTATTTACTACGGGGACAACAGGTGTTCCTAAAGGAGTTCCGCTTACCTATAAGAATGAGGCTGCTGCAGCTCTAAACATCAACGCTTACATAGGTAATACATCCGATGATATAGAATTGTTAGCTTTACCGGTAAGTCATTCATTTGGACTTGGTAGAGTCAGGTGTTGTCTGTCCAATGGTCAGACATTACATTTGTTGGGTTCATTTGTAAATGTCAAGCGTATATACCGGACGATAGAAGAAGAGAATATCACCGGATTTACCATGGTTCCCGCATCATGGAAATTTCTTCAAAAGATGTCTGGCGATCAATTGGGCCATTATGGCAAACAACTAAGATATATAGAAATGGGCAGTGCCTATATCTCGGAAGATGACAAACGGCATCTGGCCCACCTTCTTCCCACCACTCGTATTACCATGCATTATGGATTGACAGAAGCGTCCAGAAGTGCTTTTATGGAGTTTCATGCCGATAGCGACAAATTGTCAACAGTAGGTAAAGCTTCCCCGAATACTGATATACAAATATTTAATGATCAGGGACAGGTTTTGCCTTGTGGAGAAGAAGGTGAAATTTGCATTAAGGGAGACCATGTAACCAAAGGGTATCTTAATACGAATCCTACATCATCTTTCTATTCTGAGGGTTATTTCCGTACAGGAGATAGTGGAACGATTGATTCTGACGGATACATATCAATAAAGGCACGAATCAAAGAACTTATAAATGTAGGAGGCAAAAAGGTCGCTCCTACAGAAGTTGACGAGCAAATACTTAAGATAGCCGGAGTGAAAGATTGTGCTTGTGTAGGTACAAGAGATCCGGAAGGAATATTGGGTGAAGTGGTGAAAGCATTTGTAGTTAAGGGTAATAATGAACTTACCTTTGATTTCATCACGAAGCAACTTTCAGGTAAACTTGAAGCCTATAAAATACCTGTAATCTATGAATGGATAGATTGTATACCGAAAACCTCTAATGGTAAGATTCAACGGAATTTATTGAAGAATGATTGATATAAAAGACAAAAAAGATTGTTGCGGATGCAATGCTTGCGGAGATATTTGCAATCAGGGAGCAATCAGTTTCAAGACAGATGAAGAAGGCTTTTGGTATCCTGTGGTAGATACCGTCCTGTGTACGGATTGTCATCTTTGTGAGCGCGTTTGTCCGATTCTTAATTTGGAAAAAGCAAAAAAGCACGGACAGCAATATCCCAAAGTGTATGGTGGCTTTCATAAAAATGTAACCATACGTTTTGATTCCACATCAGGAGGAGTCTTTTCGGCTTTGGCTAATCATATTTATAAGCAGAACGGCTATGTTTCCGGAGCAGTCTTTAATGATGACTGGTCTGTATCCAATTATATATCCAATAACAAGCGGGATTTACCCCGGTTACGTTCCAGCAAATATGTTCAGAGTAATGCGGAAGGTTTGTATAGGAAAATTAAAAAACTGCTTGTAGCGGGCGAGAAGGTCTTGGCATGTGGATCTCCTTGCCAAATGGCTGCATTGCGGACCTATCTGGTAAGAGATTACGAAAATTTGATAATTGTAGATTTCCTATGCCGGGCTACAAATTCACCAAAGGCTTATCGCAAATATCTTGATTATCTGGAAGAAACGCATGGAGGAAAAATCATTTATATCAAAGCCAAGAACAAAGATCATGGTTGGCGGTCATTAGCACGCAAAGTGGTGTTTGATAATGGGAAAGTGTATTATGGTGAAGGTCATGAAGACCATTATCGTAGAGGATATCACGGCAATTATTTTGAACGGCCTTCATGCTATGACTGCAAGTTTAAAGGCATTCCTAGAATTTCAGACATTACAATGGGTGATTTTTGGGGAATTGATAAGATTGACCCCTCATTAGATCATAATTTGGGGACATCCATGATACTGGCTAATACAGACAAAGGCATAAAATTCGTTGAAACTATTCGCTCGAAAATGGAGTTGAAAGAGTTCACTCTTGAAAATGTGCTTTTAGGAAACCGTGGACCTGTCATGGGAAATTGTTGTACAGAGCCTAAGAATCTTAACCGGGTTGCTATGTTTCGTGAAATGGATACACTAAGGTTTGATGAACTGGCTGCCAAGTATTTTCCGGAAGAAAAACATGGCGTTGGCAAAAAAACTCTTTTAAAGAAGTCCATTAAGTATCTGTTGAAAAGCATGATACATCCATGCCATTTTATTAGAAATCTTTTGTGGAAACTTAACTGCCACGTGTCGGGAAAAATTAATGTGTATGCTCATTGTGCCATTGATTTGCATAAAGGTGCAAAAATAAAAATCAATAACGGTATATTAAATATAGGAGTAAAAAAGAATAGAAAGTCCAAGGCCGAGACACGGTTATTCATGGATACCAATGCAAGATTGAATATCAAAGGTTCTCGTAGTTTTATGTATAATTCCGATATTCAGGTTTTTAAAGACGCTGAATTGTCCTTTGGTTCCGGTAATTGCAATAGTGGTTTACAGATAGTGTGTGCTGAAAAAATATCCATTGGTAAGGAAACTTATATAGGAAGGGATGTCTGGATTCGTGATAATAATGGTGGCCATACTATTGTGCAGGCAGGGTACACAAACTCCGCTCCTGTAATTATTGGTGATTTTTGTTGGATAGGTTCCAATGTTGTTATAATGAAAGGCGTGACTATTGGCGAAGGCTCAGTTATAGCTGCCAATAGTGTGGTTACGTCTAACATTCCTCCGCATAGCTTGGCTTCAGGAAACCCGGCGCAGGTTATATCAGAAAATATTACTTGGGTACATTGATATGAAGAAAATTATAAAAGCCATATTACGGTTAATAAGACGTTATATAAAAGATTATTTGTGTAATAAACGTATATACAGCGAACAGATGAGGGAAGAATTCTATAATATGGTGAATGTACCCGTATCCATGCAAGGCGAATTATCTCTTTCAGAGAAACGTGCTGTGGAAGTTTTATGGGGTGGTATTAATCCAAGACTTTCATTTGCAGAATATGGAGTATTCAAGGAACTTTGCGGCTTTGACCCTCGCTATATGAGTCATCAGACTTATTTGCCTTTAGTAGCACGTACACTGAATAATTATCGTTATACAAAATTGTTTGAACATAAAAGTCTTTTAGGATATTTAGTGAATGGCAGTCTTAAGTTTCCTCGTTGTATAATTCGTTGTGTTGATCAAGAATATTATAATGAACAGATGAATCAACTTATGTTTAAGGACGTTGTTAGTCTTTGTATCCGTGAAAATGTCTTGATCGTTAAAGATTCAGTTGATTCTGCAGGAGGAAAAAGTGTTGAGAAGTTGGATTTGTCTAATCTTTCAGAAAAGGATAAGAAAGCACAAGTTGTTCGTGTCTTGAATGAACGGAATCGAGACTTTGTTATACAAGAATGTGTGCGGCAGCATCATTCAACAGCTATATTTAATGAAAGCAGTATAAATACTTTTCGGATAACATCACTTTATCTCAATGGCGTGTTTTCCATTTTATCTATCGTTTTTCGTTTTGGAAAAAGTGGTATGAATGTTGATAATTGGGGAAGTGGCGGAATTATGATAGGGGTTTATTCAGATGGAACTTTTCAGAGTTTTGGTTATGACATTCAATTAAATAAGTATTATGAGTATAATGGTATTGTTTTTAAAAATAGAGTCATAGAACAGATACCTTCATTGTTAAAGCAGATTGAATGTATACATACATCTTGTTTCTCACTTTGCAAATTTATAGGTTGGGATGTATGTTTTAATGAAAAGAATGAGCCTGTCATCATAGAATTGAATAGTTCGCAACCAGGTGTATTTGGTGAACAGATCTGTACAGGACCTATATTTGGCGTACGTACACAGGAGGTGATTGACTATTGTAAAAAGAAAGGATTTGAGTATTAAGTTATGGCAGAGGAAGGATCAAATAAAACGATAGTTAAGAATACGATATTTCTTTATATTCGTTCCTTTTTTATGATGGCAACTAATCTATATGCCTCAAGAATTATTCTTCAGACATTAGGAGTCAATGACTATGGACTTTATGGCGCAATTGGAAGCATTGTGGTTATGTTCACATTTATAAATGGAACATTGTCTACGGGTACGAGCCGTTTTTTGACTTATGAATTAGGTTTTGGTAATAAAGAAAAATTAAAGAAAACGTTCAGTGCGTCGTTTGCAATGCATTTGGCATTGGCTTTTATTTTGTTAGTATTAATGGAAACTGTTGGCTTATGGTTTGTGAATAATGAGATGAATATACCTGAGGGCCGAGAGATAGCTGCAAATATTGTGTATCAGTTTTCTATACTGACATGTATGTTCAGTTTGACACAAGTGCCATATAGTGCAAGTGTCATCTCTCACGAGCGTATGAATATTTATGCTTATGTGGGTGTTGCTGAGGCTGTTTTTAAATTAATATTAGTGTTTTTCTTATTGTATATACCAACAACAGACAATTTGATTGCGTATGCAGCAATTTTGGCTGCATGGAATATCGGGTTGCAAATATTTTATCGTTTTTACTGTTATAAGTGTTTTCCAGAAAGTCATTTATCCTTGTGTAAGGATAAAAGTATTTATAAAAATATGCTTTCTTATTCTTTATGGGATTTCATTGGATCATTTTGTGCAAATGGGAATAATCAGGGATTGAATATACTTATAAACCTATTTTTTGGAGTAGCAGTCAATGCTGCAAGAATGATTGCTTACCAAGTTGATAATGCTATACTAACATTTTCAACCAATTTTATGACCTCTATTCAACCTCAAATAGTTAAGTCTTATGCGGCACATAATAAAAAAAGATTTTTTCAGTTGATATATGAAGGTGGAAGGTATAGCTTTTTTCTGATGTCATTGGTAGCTGTTCCTATATTATTAGAAACAGATTTTATTTTAAGTATTTGGCTGAAAGAAGTGCCCGTATGGACATCATTGTTTTTGCGATGTATTGTTTCTATTGCTTTATTCAGAACTTTCGCCAGACCCATGATACAAGGTGTTCATGCAACTGGTGATGTAAAGTTTTTAAATCTTTCAAGTGGCTTGTTTAATGCGCTTACTTATTTGCCTTTGATTTATATTCTTTATTGGTCGGGATTACCTGTGTGGTCATGTTTTTATATACATACAGCCAGTGCTATAATAAGTTCATATTTAGAAGCTTATTCATTATATAAAATTGAGAAGTATAGCATGTGGAATTATTTTTTTGATGTTTATTTACGTTCTATTGCAATATTGCTTTTAGCATCATTGCCATCAGTGATAATTGTTCTTTTATTAGATGCAGGTTGGGAACGATTAATATTTACAACATCGATAAGTACTATTTGTATTTTTGTATGTGTATATACTATGGGGTTAAATAGAGATGTAAGGAGGAAGATTTTAATAGAAGTAACTAATAAAATAAGAAGCCTATTATGATCATTGAAAACATTGATTTTATTTGTGTAATATAAAATTTGCAGAATTAAATTATGGGAAAGTGAGAAAAACGGAACTGTAATAATTTGAATGAATATGAATTGTATTTATTAGTGTGTGAATTAAGTGGCAAATATTTGTTAGTTAGAATTATAAACAATCAGTATATATATTATGATTTACATTTCAAAACCTTATATAGAAGAACGTGGAAATGAGATATTTCTTGTTTCAATAGTAAAAGATGAGTCAAGAAATCTGCAAACTGAATTATGGTATTCTGTTGAAAAACAATACGGTCAGTATCTTTGTGACGATTATGCTGATAGTTTTCTTCTTGTTGTCTTGGCTGTTGCAATGCATTCCAAGCAAGATATAAAGATTGACGCACCTGTTTCTTCAAGGCTTCTTTTCAATGTGCATAATACTCTTCAACCTATATGGCAAAAGGTGCTTCCTGAAAGTAAGATTATAAAAGTCTTAGCAGAAACTAGAGATGATATTATTTATAATGGAAAAGGTGTAGGGTGTGGCTGTTCATTAGGTGTTGATTCTATGTCTTCTTTATATAAACATATGGAATCTGATGTTGTAAAAGGATATGGTGTAACGCATCTTACTATTTTTAACTCAGGTCAGTTTGGAGATTATGATTTAGAGGGGGCTGAAAAGGATTTCAGGAGCAAGGTTGCCGCATTAAGGTCCTTTTCCGAAGAAACTGGTCTTCCTGTTATTGGAATAAATTCAAATCTTAATGCATTCTATAAATATTGTGGAGTATCATTGTTACAAAGTTTTGTACAAAGAACAGCGAGTTGTGCCATGGCTCTCCAGAAATTATTTGGAAAATATATTTATGCATCTTCATACTCTGTTGAACAATCTGAAATAAGTACCATAGATGAATCTCATATAGAATGTGCTTTTGTACCTTTACTGAGCACAAATAATTTTGAAATGATACTTTCCAATCCAGGAATGACACGTGTACAAAAGACTGAATACATTAGTCGTAATCCTTTAACCCATAAATATCTTGAAGTTTGTTGGGCAGATCAGACAGCAAAGGAAATTTGGCATAATACAGCTTTTCTTGAAAATAAAACAAAAATCAATTGTGGGTGGTGTGATAAATGTCTCCGTACCTTGTTGACTCTTGATATAGTATTGGGAAGCGTTGCGGCTTACGGTAATATATTTGAATTGTCTCAATATTATTCAAGAAAAAGAGAATATATTGTTAAAGTATTCCGTGAAAGGAAACACAATTATTTCTATCAGGAAATGGTTGAATTAATGTTTGCCCGTCAATATTCTGTGCCTTATAAAGCGATATATTATTATAAGAAGAGTGTATACCAAGATAAAATTATTATGATTTTGCAAAAAGTGCTTGGTTTACCTCAACGTGCATTAAATAAGATTCTAAGAATATTTAAGAAGTAGGAATGTGTGCAATAAAATTCTATAATGGCATAGAGATTCCCCCCATCATTATGTCTACTAACTGGATGGACTATTCTACGATGAAAGAGGTGGTTTCAGCCGGGTTAAAAACTGGTTTTCGAGCATTCGATACGGCTCGTGACTATGGAAATGAGCATATCGTAGGAAAAGTGCTCAAAGAATGCCTTGCAGAACAAGGTTTAAAACGTGAAGATATTTTCATAACAACAAAAATAGGTAACGGGCAGCAACGTTTAGGGAACATCGCAGAGCAGATAAACGTGTCACTCAAGAATCTTCAAACAGATTATGTGGATTGTTGGCTTATGCATTGGCCTTATCCGAATTATTATATTGATACTTATCACAAAATGGAGAAAGTCTATCAAAGTGGTAAAGTGCGTGCTATTGGTATGGCAAATTATCATGTGCGTCATTTTAAGAAACTTTGGGAGGCAGGTTTTGACATTGCGCCTCATTGTGTTCAGTTTGAACATCATCCGATGCGTACAGCTGATGATATTATTGCATTTTGTCGTGCGCACGATATAGTCATTCAGGCATATTCACCACTTTGTCGTATGATTGATCCTATTAAAAATTCACCAATACTCAAAGCTATAGCTGACCGTACAGGTAAAAGTGTTGGTCAGGTTATTCTTCGTTGGCATTATCAGCATCAGTCTGTTCCTTGCTTTAAATCCATAAATATTAAACGCTTGGAGGAAAATTTTGACATTTGGGATTTTGAACTTACTGGAGGGGATATGGCAGCTATTAATTCGATGAATTGTGATTATAAATATCATATTGAATCGGCTAGTTGTCCTGGTTTCTGAAACATTAGATTATGAACATAAAAAGTAACATAAAGAGGTTTATAGGTATTATTACATTATGTTTTCTCATTAAGAAGACCCAATGGTATAGTAGAATATTTGTGGATACAGAACATCAGGTATATCCGGATAATACTTGGTATCGTACTCATAATGAACGCAATTTTGATGTAGTGGTACTTGGAAGCAGTGGAGCAAAATGGGCGTTTGATTTTTCAAATCTTCCGATTAAAGCAATGAATTGGGCACAACAGCCTCAAACTTTGGTTGAAGACTTTAACCTTTTGCGATGTTATCATTCTATCTTGTGTAAAGGCGGTAATGTTATAATTACAATAATGCCTTTTACAGGACTTAATAAAGAAACCGGTCTGATGGATGCTGTGAAATATCTCAAGATAGATACTCAAGGTGAACCTATACAACCCTATCTTTACAAAAAGGCATGTCGTTATGCTAACTATCCGATATTATTCGGCAAACCTGCAATCAAAGCTCTGATAAAGTTTATACTGAGGCGTGAGGAAACTATTGACAGATTCGCTAAGGCCATGGTTCCTGTAAATGCAATGAATGCGGAACAATTGGACAGGGATGCCAAAAGGTGGATTGACGGATGGAAAAGGCAGTTCTCCATAGCGGATTTTGATGCTCCGTTAACCCCTCAGAACATGAAAGGTAGAGAATATCGGATTTCTGTTATGCGAGATCTTGTGGATTTTTGTGTTGAACGTGGATATCGCCCTGTGTATGTAATACCACCGGTAACAAAACATCTTGCCAAGTATTATACGCGCACTTTTGAGCAAAATTATATTTACTCTTATCTAAAGGAAGTAAACCGGGAAGTGTTGATATTAGATTATAGTAAGGAAAGTGATTTGCAAAAAGATGAATTATACTTCAACTCTTTCTTTTTGAATGCAATGGGACGTAAAGTTTTCACTAAAAGGGTGTTGGACGATTTACATTTAGTTGAATGTTGAGGAAACAGTTTGTCTTTTAGTTGAAAATCAATATGGTTAAGAATAAAATTTCATTTTTATATTCTGTTAGGTATAGACTGGTTATGTTTGACATATACAGATTCTTGAATTATGCATTGCCATAATTACGGTTTTATTTAGCGCACCACTCTTTGTCTGCTGAATAAATTTGTCTAAAGAAACCGCTTTCAAGCGGTTTCTTCCAACTCTTACAAGGATGCATACTCTTTCACCGCATCAAAGCAAGGGCATCCCTTCAGCGGATTCAAATCCCGATGTCCTACAATGATTGCTTCGGGCAGGACAGCCCGCAACTCCCGGAGCAAGGCCAGCAGGGTCGCTTTCTGTTCCAGTGTCCGTGTGTCCGCGGGTATGCCGCCGGCAGACAAGCCCCCTTCATAACAGATGCCGACAGAATGCCGGTTGTGGTTCTTGCAGTGCGCTCCGATTCGCTCCAGCGAGCGTCCGCGGTGAATCCCGCCGTCGCGCGTGATGTAGAAATGGTAACCGATATCCTTGAAACCGCGGTGGTGGATATGGTCGTGGCGGCAGGTCTCGAAATCCAGGTTCCGCCCCTCGGGGGTGGCGGAACAATGGATGATGATCAATGTTATCTTGCGCATACCGGCCGGTTAAATACAACTTTGTATACCTATGACGCTGCCTATAGCAGTTGCCACTGCAATGATAACTTTCAGGATGGTGCTCCAAGTAGATTTTCTTTTCTGATTTTCCATAAAGGATAAAGTTTTAAGTGTGATACATTAAAGATTTAGACTTCCGGTTCGTTTTTGCTCTTCAGCAGGTCTGCCACGGTTTTTCCTTCCTTTTCGGCACGCAGTGCGGCAGCTTGTGCGGCACGGCTGGCTACAGGTTGGAATTCCAGTGCGCCGAAGATGGTTTTTAAATCCTCTCCGGGAACATATTGGATATTGACTCCGGTGATATGGGCGGCGGTGAAATCCGTCAGTTTTTCCGTTCCTATACTGGCTATCTGGAGACGGAACTTGCCCAGTTCACCGAAATCCACCTGCTTTCCTTCGGTAAGGGCTTCCAGCAGATTGTCTACAGTAGCGGTGAGAACGGCCACCACATCGGCGCGACTCACGGTAGTCTGTGAAGAAACACGTTTGCTGAGTTGTTTCAAGGTAAGTTCGCCATTGATCTGTGAGGTGGCGTAAGCTTTGGGAGCCGCATCCTTGTCCAGCGGATTGGGACGTAATGAAACACTGTAATTTAATGCCATAATGATTTTGTTGTTAAATGATTAATATGAATTGAACATGACAAAGATAACACTTCGGAAAGGTGTGGATATGAAGGGAAATAAACAGACATGAAGGTGTGTGACACATTGTGGCGGAGAATGAAATAAAGTGAATTAAAGGTTTTGATATATTTTTATATGTGAGCTGTTTTTGTTACATTTGCTTTGATAGATAATCTCTGTGAATAAGCTTGCTGCAAAGGAGTTGTAATAGCTGGATATTTACGGATAATAGAAACGTTTTAAAAAAGTGAATGTAATGAACGAAGAAGAAACGTATATGGGCGAATGGCCGGTGAAGCCTTATTACAAACGGGATTTGGCCATGGGATATGCCCCCGATATCACTCCTGTGGCAGCGTTGAACCGCCTTTCTGCCTGGATACACCATCATAAGCCGCTTTATCAGGCTTTGCTCGATTCGGGCTATGCGGACAGACAGCGTATTTTCAATTCGGTACAAGTGGGGTTGATTTTCCATTATTTGGGAAGACCGTAGGAGTTGGGCGTCCGTATGCTTGGTTCTACACGTCAGTATGTGCAGACCTATGCATACGTATGTATCGCCTCACACAGACGTATATGTGAGGCGACATCACCGTATGGATTAACCATTGTTACTACTACATTCCTCTTCGCTCTCATGCTCTTCATAACGTCCGCAGGGTTGGCGGGTGTAGTACACGGTTCCCGTGCGGCACAGTTCCTGGTCGCGCACTTTCAGCACATCCAGGCGGGTGAAGGCACGGTCGGGTTCGTTTATACGGGTGATGGAGAGGATGAAATCGGCCAGATTCGCCCAATTGGCACTGCCGGATATGGTGTACATGTTGATGTCCTCCATTGCGTTCTTTCCGTCTATTTTCTTCAGGCTGCGCGGATGAGCCACGATGATTACCCAGATATGGTTCTCGCGCCCCCACGACTGAAAACGGGTCAGCATCGACTTGATGCTTTGGGTTTCGGTCTCGCCTTTTCCACTTTGCGCCTCTACAAAAAGATAAGGGTCTATCACCAGATATTTCAATGGCTGCCTGCGGCGTACCAGATCGGCCCGGTGCAGAATGTTTCCGGGAGTGGGCGGCACTTCGTGCATATCCAGATGAATCATGTGAGTGTTCAGAAAATCAATATAGGGTGTCAGCTGCTCGTCGGTATAGGCGGTGGTGTTGGCTTTGCCCAGCAGCAGGTGTATCAGGTGTGCTATATGCTTGTCCTTGTCCGGAACCTCGAAAGAGAGGTAGCATACGAAGCGTTCCGTGTCGCGCATGATGCGGCTGGTCAGGTCGTTCAGAAAATCCGTTTTTCCGCTGTTGGGCATACCGGTCATGATGATCAGGCCGCCTGTGTCGGTGGGATGGAAAACGCGGTCGGTCAAGGGGCCGTAGCCCACGCTGTAGCCGTGGTCGTATTTGCCGTGCAGCACGTTCATCACCTCTTCCCTGCGTTGTTCTACAGTGATGATATCGGTGGTGTGGCAGGCACAGGCATCTTCTATGACGCTTTGCACCACTTCGGTGCCGTAAAGATTCATCACATCGCCTATGTCTTTGCACCCTCCGGGCAGGGTGGTGAAAAGGCAGCGTGCTCCGAAGTAGTCGGACAGATGTTTCACCAGTGTGCGTCCGGGCAGGTCGGTGTCACCGCAGATCACGATGTCCTGCACCTGGTCCAGCCAGGAAGTGAATGCCTCGAAGCTTTTCGCCAGGTCGCTTGCCGCTCCCGAGGGCACACTGATGACGTGGCGGTATCCTGCTTCCATCAGTACCAACGCATCTTTTTCACCTTCTACGATAATGAGTCGGGGAATGGTCTCTTCCTCTACCAACAGCGGATTGATGCAGTCTATGTTGTAGGGAGCGCATGGTTTGGTGGGCGAATCCTGACTCCAGAATTTGCTGTAGGTTACGGGAGATTCTTCCGTTGTTCCGTCCGGAATTTCTATCTCTCCGGATACTGCGGAGGCGTTGGCAGCGGTAACGGTCTTTGCGGATGGCGAGGGGCTGCATGAGCGGTACTTGGCATTAACGGGACGTCCGTCCACGTAGTTCACGTAGGCGATGCAGGGAAAGACGGAGGAAGCCTGTTCGCGTTTGTCCTCACTGTTCTTGGTGATGCAGTAATGACGCAGGCAGCCGATATGCGTTGCGATGGCTGTGGCGAGAGAGATGCCCTGATCGGCCAGATAACGGCGTGCTGCCAGTTGGTCAGGATCCGTACACTCGGGCGATTCGTCCAGCGGCTTGATTTTTTGCAACACGGCGGGGGATAGGATTTTGTAGTCGCCTGGCAGCATGGGGACTTCGTTCACGTTGTTTTCTGTCGCATTTCGATATTCCGGCAGGTTGCCTGTGAGGTGGCGCGTTCCGGGGGGTGGGCATGTTCCGGTTCGATCGGACGACTTTTCTTTGGGGTAAGAGAACATGGGACGCTTGTCCTTGCAATAATCAGTCAGGATGCCATTGAATTCGCATCCGGCGTAGAAGCAATGATACAGCCCTTTGGCTTTTGAGATATACAGATGCATGGTACCGCATTTGGGACACCGGGCAAGAAAATTCTTTCCCGCATTCTTGCGGTCGGGAAAGTCCGAAAGGGAATAATAGGGTTTCATGTTGAATAAATTAAAAAATTAAGAATTGAAAATTAGAAAATAGATGCCGGACGGTCCGTGTGCAGCCTCACCGGTCATTGGCCACTGATTGTCAGCCGTCAATCACTAACCATTGAGGTCTACCCATTTTTCGGACAGCACATTCCAGATGGCGGTGTGGGCAGGGCGCGGCGGTGCGTCCTCCGGTATTTCCACTTTTCCGTCTATGGGGTCGTCATAGTAGCGGATGTCCTTGTCGGGTTCCTTCCACTCGAAAGGGGATATGGGACGGAACTCACGGAGTTTCCTGCGTTTTTCCTCCAGATTTTTGCTCAGCTCGCTGCTCAGCCGGGCGATGGCTTGTTTCATCAGCGACTGTCCGTGGCGCGTCTTCATGAGGTTTTGCAGCCAGATGATTCTTCCCGTGTGCGAGTTTCGGGAGAAGCGGGGATCAGCATCGAAGTAAGGGATGAGAAACTGGTTTACCAGGATGACCAGCCCTTGTAACGCCTTGGGGCGAGTATAGCTATGATCGGCGGCTATGCTGTTGATGAGCGGGACCAGTACCCGTTGCTTTTCTTCGGGACTGGTGTTGAGCCGGTGGAAGAAATCGGTAGCGGGAGACGGGGCCGGTGAAGTTTTTCCGTTGTCAGGCGTTTCCTGAGGAATTTCCGAAGGGGGCCTTGGAGTATCCGTTTTCTTCGCGTTTGGCACTCCGTTTCCGGCGGAACATCCCTGATGGGAATCCTCCGGAGGATATATATTATTTATATTATATACTATATTATTATTAAAAGCAGCATCCTGCGGTGTTTTCCGCGCAGGATGCTGCGGTGGTTCCATCGGTTTTCCATCCTCTTTGTGATACCATAGCGGTGAGTAAAATGCAATGATTTTGGTGTGCGCCTCGTCCCATATCATTCCGAAAGACTGGCAGTTTGTCACTGCGGCCACCAGCGCCGATGTGTACGAAAAGCGGAGTGACAACCGGAGGTCATAGAAATTGCAGAGCGGATAGATGCCTTGAGAGTTCATGTAAGCAGGTATTCCCAGGTAGAGATCCAGTAACTTGGTGATGGTAGGATCGTTCACTCCCCGTCTTTTCCACTGGTGGATCATTTTCTGCGTTTCGCTGATGGAGACGCTTTGTTTCAATGCTTTTATAGCCATGTGCACTTTGTTTTTGTAATAATGGCGGTGAAGTTATAAAGGAAAAAACAGATGCGTCTGTCCACTGTGGACAGACAATTAGGAGACAGACAGTATTATTAACGATATTTAAACTGAAAAAAGATGAAAGACAGGAATTTTTCTACGAAGAAGTTGGCCGACAGCATCAAAGCCCTTAGAAAAGCCAGCGGTGTCAATGTAAAGGAGTTTTGTAAATCCATCCACATGACGGATCGTAGTTATTACAGGGCTCTTAACGGTAAACTGACAATTTGAATTTTTATGCTACTATCATGCATCCTTTGGTCGAGGACTATGGCGATTGCGGACTGGACGAAGAGATAGAGGCGGTGAAACGGGAATGGTGGAATGTGGTGACGGAGAACTCGTGGGAGTATCTGGCGGGGGAGAAGAAAGAGAAGTTGTGAGGGGTAGATGGTAAGCGGATTTAAATTATGAGAATTGGAATATTGACATTGCCTCTCCATACTAATTATGGAGGGATACTTCAAGCGTATGCGTTGCAGACGGTGTTGGAACGGATGGGGCATGAAGTTTCGGTGATAACTACACCAAATAAAGCAAAATTACCTGTCTGGAAATGGCCTTATTCTTATCCTAAACGGATGATAAGGAAATATATATTAGGTAGGAATGAGCACGTTTTTTTTGAATCGTACTATAATCGTGTATATCCGATTGTCGGTCAACATACTTTACAATTTATAGATAAATACATTCATTATTTTGAAGTCGGAAAATTACTGGATCTTAAAGAAAATAACTTCGATGCTTTTGTGGTGGGCAGTGACCAGGTTTGGCGTCCTATGTACTATCCGACTAAAATAGAGAATGCGTATCTGGACTTTGCAAGGGACTGGAATGTCAAACGAATGGCGTATGCGGCTTCTTTTGGAACAAGCGATTGGGAATATACTGCCGGACAGACAAGACGCTGTAGGGAATTATTACGGAAATTTGATGTGGTAAGTGTTCGTGAGGAATCGGCAGTGGAACTGTGTCGTAAGTTTTTGGGAGTAAATGCCAGCCATGTGTTAGACCCCACTATGCTTTTGGATGTTCAGGATTATGTAGATTTGGTGAAAAGGGCGGATGTTCCTAAAAGCAAAGGTACATTGTTATGCTATATCTTGGATGAGACGGAATTGATAACTGATCTGATATCACGGTTGGCCGATGAGACGGGGTTGATTCCTTTCCGTGGAAATTCACGTGTGGATGATTGGAGCGCGCCTTTGGCTGAGCGTATCCAGCCGCCGGTGGAACAATGGTTGCGAGGCTTTATGGATGCGGAACTGGTTGTTACAGATAGTTTTCATGCTTGTGTGTTTTCTATATTGTTTCATAAACCTTTTGTGGTTGTGGGAAATAAGGGCAGAGGTTTGACTAGAGTTAAATCTTTGTTGAAAATGTTTGGATTGGAGAAGGCTTTGTATAGTTGTAATGGTAATAAAAATATAGATTTAAATTGTATAGGGATAGATTGGGAAGATGTAAATAGAAGGTTACAGAATTTGCGTAAGCACTCTTTTAATTTGTTGAACAAAGTATAAGTTATTATGAGTAGTAATCCGATAATATCAATAATAGTTCCTGTTTATAATGTGGAGCATTATCTACCTAAATGTATTGAGAGTATTTTGAATCAATCTTTTGCTGATTTTGAAGTTTGGTTGATTGATGATGGTAGTTCTGATAACAGTGGAAAGATTTGTGATGAATATGCATGTAAGGATGCCCGTATTCGTGTGGTTCATAAGCAGAATGGAGGGGTAAATACAGCAAGAAAAATGGGGTGTAAGTTAGCACAAGGAGAATATATAGCTTTAGTAGATTCTGATGATAGTTTGCCTCCTCTAGCTTTATCCGCTTTATATGATAAAGCTAAATCTTTAAATCTTGACGTAGTTTTGGGAAGCAGTAATGATATATGTAATGGAGTAGAAAGGAAAAATTTGAATGTAGCCGAAGGCTTGTTTGATAAGATAGGCTATGTTAAACAATTGTTGACCAACAAATGTATTATAGGTCCTGCGTGTAAAATTATTAGACGCTCATGTTTGGATGTGGAAGTTGCATTTTCTTTACCTAAAAAGATTTTTCTTAACGAGGATTTGTTTATGAATGTCTGTATTGGTTTGCAATGTGAAAGGGTAGGCATTTTTAATGATATTATAGCATACAATTATACGGCTGATAATTTAAATTCGATATCTCATTCGAAAACGATGTCTGAATGCGAATGGATTTATTTATTTGAAAGAATCAGAGAGCAATTAAAAAAAGTCAATTCTTGTTTTGAAAATTGTGCATCTGAATACTATGATTATATTTATTATGTGATAGGCACAAGTTTCTATAATAAGAATCGTTTGTTCAATGATACTTCTTTTATTAAACAAATTTTGTCTGAAGATATTTATAAACATAAAGGTAAAATAAGTATATATAGAACGATTTGTAAGCATCCTTTTTTATTACCAGTGTATTCTTTCCTAAGGGACTCAATTAGAAAATTATTAAAAAAGGAAAGCTAATAAAATGCAAGCAGATAACATGTATAAAGTAAGTGTTATCGTTCTTATATATAAAGTTGAAAAATATATAGAACGCTGTGCTCGCTCTTTATTCTGCCAGACAATGCAGGATATTGAATATATTTTTGTGAATGACTGTACTCCGGATCATAGTATTCAGGTATTGCAGTCTGTCATAGATGAATATCCGCAACGGAAGTCAGATATAAAAATCATTTCTCATGAAAAAAACATGGGTTCCGGTGCAGCCCGTAATACGGGGCTTGAAGCAGCCGGTGGAGAATATGTCATTTATTGCGATGGTGATGACTGGGTAGATCCTGATATGTATGAGAAACTATACATAAAAGCTCGTGAAGACAATGCTGATATTGTGATGTGTGATTATTATGAGGAAAAACGAGGTAAACGCATCCGTTACAATCAGAATCCTTTCAGGTATAAGGGTAACATTGTGGAACAGATGCTGGTGGGGAAGCTCCATTCCAGTGTATGGGGGGCTTTGGTTCGGAAAAGCTTGTATGAGGATAATCATATTCAGTTTCCTGTTGGGATAAGTATGTGGGAGGATTTGTGCACTTCTGTAAGGTTGCATTGTTTCGCACATCGGGTATCGTATGTGGAAGAGGCATTTTATCATTATGCTATTTATATGAATTCTGTATCTCATCATACTACAATGAAGCAATTGGAAGATATGATTAGTGCATGTTTACTTGTTGAATCTTTTTTTAAGGAGCAAGGTATCTATTCATCATATCATATACCCTTCTTACGTAGATGTTTTTATCTGAAAAAAGCATTTTTAGTAAATAAGAATTTAAGGAATCTCAATTTGTGGAGGGAACTGTGGCCGGAGAGTAATACATGTTTGGAGGCGTTTCAAATTAGATTTTATCATCGAATAGGGTATTATTTAGCTAATTTGGAATATTATAGATTGGCAATCGGAATAATAAAATTTAGTGATAAAGTGGATGATTGTCTTCGAATGCTCATAGGTATAAGATAATATGCATATTATAGAATCGGATTTTGAAGATACCCTCTTATTTAAAATTACAAGTGATAATTCTTTATGTATAGGTTTTATATAGCTGATTAAATTCTCAATAAAAAATAATAGATATGTCTGGAATTGACCACATATTTCTGTATTCTTTGGCTTTCTTTCTATTATTGTATTTTAGTATTAAAAACGATAAATGTCATACTAGAAAAGAGGTTTTTAAATTGTTTATTCCTTCTGCTTTGTTTTATGCACTTATTGAAGCTTTAAGATATGATAGAGGAGTTGATTATTTGCATTATAAAGATATTTATGAAGTTGGATATTTTGAGGGTACACAATTGTTATTTGATTGTTTAAATGAGTTATTAAAAAACATTGGTTTTAGTTTTACAGGTGCTTTGTTTGTTTATGAAATAATTTTGTTATGCGGTATTTGTTTTTTAATATCTTCTTATTCTTTAAAGGAAGGCAGATGGATGTATTTCTTTGCCATTCTTTCGATGTTGGTATTACATGAAAATTTGATTCGACAATTTGTAGGGATGCCTTTTATATTTATTGCAGTCCATTTTATGTTTGAAAAGAAATGGTCGAAAATGATAATAGCTTTGTTATGTGCAAATCTAATTCATTCAGGTACTATTTTTGCATTTCCGTTTATTGCTTTTTCCTATTATTTTTTTCATTTAAAAATTAAAGCTGAGATTGCTTTATTGTTACTAAGTGTTTCTTATTATTTGTTGAATATAGATGTTGGATCTTTATTCTCAGAGGTATTGCAGAGAATAAATTTTGGAGTTTTGCTCTTTTCTGATCATTTATTGCACTATGTAGAAGAGTCTGATCGTTGGTTGGGTGCGGATTCTATTCTTGAAGGTGCTCAACAATCTATAATAACCAAATCTTTTCAATTTATATTTGAATGCTCAATTATTATGTCATCATATATAGCACTTTGTTTACGTCAAGAACAAAAAGTTCAATGTTTTTATAATATTATGGTTTTTGCATTTTTTATGTGTCGATTGGTGCATGGATATGAAATATTGGCTAGAATGTTTGGGCAATTATATATATATTGGTTTATACCTTTTGGATATTCTCTTTATATTTTTTCAAAAAATCAGGTTGCCTTACGCTCAAAAGGGTATTTAGGATTGATGCGAGGATGTATAATCATTGCTTGTTCTTATTTATGTCTATATTGGGGACGTTTTATTTATTTAAATCCTGAGGCTGTTTTTATTTGGAATTGAGTATTGGAATGAAAAAAATATCACTAATAGTCCCAGTTTATAATGTTGAGGATTTTGTGGCTCGATGTCTTAATAGTCTTCTAGAACAAAATATGTCTTATGAAGATTATGAAATTATTATTGTTAATGATGGCTCTACTGACAGTTCATTGGAAATTATACAACCATATTTAGAAAAATATCCTAATTGCAAACTTATTGATAAACCCAATGGAGGTTTGAGTTCTGCGAGAAATGCAGGCCTTAATGTCGCTTTAGGAGAATATATTTGGTTTGTAGATTCTGATGATTTTATAATGCCCAATTTGTTAGATGATTTGTATAAGGAATGTTCTTCAAATGATTTGGATGTTTTATGGATGGAATGGCGTAGGGTTAGTGAATTAGGGATAGAATTACCTCAGTTTTATTGTACGTATAGAAATAAAATATCACATGTAATAAATGGTGTACAATTTATGGAACAAGTTTGTTCTACATATTTATTTGCATGGGCTTTTCTTTACAAGAGATGTTTTTTACAGAAAAATTCCTTTTTATTTATGGAGGGAATACTTTATGAAGATGTGGAATTTAATACACGTGTATTTCCATTGATTAACAGAATTAAAATTTATAGTAGAATCTGCTATAATTATACATGTCGACATGGGTCTATTTTAAACTCTATAAGCGAGAAAAGAATTGAAGATCTTATTTTTGTTTGTTTTCGCGTACATGATATGTTTCTTCAAACTCCATATAAATTTTATAAAAGGATATTATCAGATTCTATAATTAGTATATTTTTATTACTTGAAACATCGAATTCGAGAAAGTTGAAGAATATTTTCTTTGAACAAATGAAAACACGTAATATTAGGACTATAATATATACAGGGACATTGATTAGAAAATTATTGTGTTTTACTTTTAATTTATCTCCTCGTTTGTGCTCACATGTAGTTCACTTTATGCTTGTAATTCGTAAATTTTTAAAAAGATGAATCATATTTATCAATGGAATAAAAAATCGTCTCCATATAATTCTTTAAATATCTATGCTAAATACTTAGGTACTCTAATTGAAAAAATATGGGGAATTGAGTCTACTTATATTTATCCGGATACAGATAATTATATAGATATTATAAAAGAGGCTACTCAAGAAAAATCTACATCTATTATCTTTTGGCATTATGGTGTTTTTGATCCTAACATAAAATATATAGAGGATTATTCCAAAGTTGTGTTTATATACCATAATATAACTCCTGCTAAATATTTTTGGTTGACTAATCCTCTTTCATCGTTACGTGCAATAGGAACATATATCCAACTTTTACTATTACCTCGAAAAGCAAATTGGATTACGGTGAGTGATTTTAATAGAATTTGTTTAAAGCCTTTTGGCTTTAAAAGAATAGAAAGTTGTCCATTGATACCTTACAATGTTAGCGATAGAAAATACTCTAAAAATACGGAGTGTACTCTTTTGTATGTAGGTCGAATAATAGAAAATAAAAATTGTATAAATCTGCTTTTGTATATAAAACGTTTAGCTAAAATGTACAATAAAACAATACGGTTTATTATAGTTGGAGAATGTACGACTAGCAATTTTTATAAAATATATTTTCAAAAAGTATTGGGAGAACTTCAAAAAATAGATAATTTGAAATTAGAATGGATTGCTAATGTTGATACTGAAAAATTACATGAGTTATATCAATCGTGTTGGTTATATGTCTCAACATCATTGCATGAGGGGTTAGGTATGCCGGTTTGTGAAGCCATATTACACGGAACACCTGCAATATATATGGAATGTGGTGGACAAGAAAGTGTTTTAAATTCGTTGGGTATGATTCCATTGGGGAATAGTAATAAATTTGCGGATAAAGTATTAGAATTAATATCTGATGAAAATAAAAGGAATTCTCTGTTAGAGGCTCAGATTAGTGAATTAAAAAAGAAAGATTGGCCTAAATCACGGGCTATTGTTTCTGAAGTATATGGAAAGTATATAATATCAGATTAAGTTTTTAGACGAAAAATCTACTTCTATTTATGCCATGAATGGTATTGATTATAAGTCTATTTTCTTGAAGTTAACTTGTAAACAGTTACTATCTCTTTTGCAATCTCACTCCAGCATTCTTTGTCCAGCATAAAGTAAGGAATACTTTCCGCTTCATCTTCCATCCGCACGAACAAGTGCCGCATAGAGTCCGACGGGGCATATTCGTAAAACTCCAGTTTCTCTACCCGGTATCCTTTTGCACGGACTTGGACAATCACTTTTTGCAGTTCCTTGTCGGACAGGCTTCTGCCTATCTCGTAAAGAGAACGCAAATGATCGCTGTCTCCATAGAGGTGGTCATGAATAGATGGAAATTCTGTAAATTGGCTCATGGTATTCGTTGTTGGGTCACAAAAATAATATAATATTTTAGAACTACAATATTCATGTTATTGAAGTTAAAAAACGTATCCCTGGTGGAGAACCGCCAAGGGTTGGCTGCTTTGCCGGAAGGCAAGCTCCTGATCAATACTATCAACGCCCATTCCTACAACACCGCCCAGAAAGACAGGCTCTTTGCTGAAGCTTTGCAGCAGGGGGATGTGTTAATCCCCGATGGGGTAAGTATCGTCAAGGCGTGCCGTTGGTTGGATGCAAGATCCAAACCCACAGAGCGCATTGCCGGCTGGAATCTGTTCGAGTTCGAGATGAACAAGCTGGACCGGACCGGAGGGAAATGTTTTTTCATGGGCAGCAGTGAAAAAGTATTGGCATTGATAAAGCGGCGTGTAAAGGTGGATTATCCTAACATCGAAGTGGAAACCTATTCGCCACCCTATAAGCCGGAGTTTTCGGAAGAGGACAATCGGGCGATAGTTGAAGCTATCAACAAGGCAAATCCTGATTTGCTCTGGATAGGGATGACTGCCCCCAAGCAGGAGAAATGGGCGTACACGCATTGGCATGAATTAAAAATCCATTGCCATTGCGGAACGATAGGTGCTGTTTTCGATTTCTATGCCGGAACGGTAAAGCGTGCTCCCACCTGGTGGCAGAGACATTCTCTGGAATGGTGCTACCGGTTGTTGAAAGAACCTCGCCGGATGTGGAAACGTTACATTATCGGCAATCTGTTGTTCATGTGGAATATATGTAAGGAGTAGCTTGATGAAAAGAATCTTATTGCTTGTTTTTCTGTGTAGTGTTTCCTTATGGGCCGATGCCCAGGCATTGCTAGGGACTACCGGACTGCTTCATGCTCCCACGGCTGATATGCAGCGTGATAAAACGTTCCTGTTTGGTGGAAACTATTTGAATACTCATCCGTTATCCACCCATTTTCGTAGTAGTGAAGTGGGGTATACCTTCAATTATTACATTAATATTACTATTTTTCCTTGGCTGGAGGTGGCCTATATCTGTACATTGGTACATGCGGATCATGGCTTTACTTATTTCCCGGAACAGTCTTGGGGGAAATTCGCTAATCAGGACCGGGCTTTCAGTGCGCGTCTGCGTCTTTGGAAGGAAGGATGGTGGAAGGAGTGGACACCGCAAATCGTCCTTGGCCTGGACGATCCCACTTCTCATGCCGATCATGGTGGCGGTGAACTGGTGTCTGGCAATACAAGCGGTTCCAATAATTACGCGACACGCTATTATCTGGCTGTAACCAAACATCTGGATTTCCGGAACGTAGGTGAATTGGGTATTCATGCCGCATTTGTATATGGTAATGCCAAAGGTATGGAGCGTTATAAACGTCCTTCATTCGGCACAAACTTCCGTTTTGCTTTTCCCGAAACATCTATAATAAGCAAGGTTGCGAATGGCTTGAACCTGATGGCAGAGTACGATGCAAGAACTTGCAATGTGGGTTTTGAGTACAGCTTTTGGAAAGACTACATCAACGTCGTAGTAGAACTGAACCGTTGCAAATACTTCTCTGGTGGTCTTGTCTTTAAAGTCCATCTGAAATAATAAAAAAGAGCACTTGGTTAGGAAATTTCCGGTTAGATTTTGTTTCTTTAAAGTAGCGTGCCATGAAGCAGCAGTCATTAAAGAAATACCCGATAAGCATACAGACTTTAGAGAAAGTCATAGAGAGAAATTATCTTTATATAGATAAGATGGACTATATTTACTGGATGGTACACGATGCTTCCAATTATTTATCATCGGTTCTGTATTAGATTCAGTGGCGGAACAGTTTACGATATCAAATACAAGCCGCTGATAAAAATTAATTCATAAAGATCGAACATTTACTATAGGCTGTGTGCAATACTGCATGCAGCCTTTCCCTCTTTTGTTGCCGGTGGCGACCGGCATCCGCCTATGTATTGCAAAAACAACAGTCTTCGTGACTACCAGCAGGAAATGAAGTCCCGGCTCTTTAAGGAGTGGGAGTTTCATCAGAGTGTCATGGTGCAAATGCCTACAGGCACAGGAAAGACTCATCTGTTGGCGGCGGTGGTGAGAGAATTCCTCCACCGTTCCGGTACCTGTGTCTGGATAGTGGCGCACCGCAGGGAGCTGGTGCAACAGATAGAGGAAACCGTGGCCCGGTATGGAATGGGAAAAGAACCGGACAAGTCAGGAAAGAACGGAAGGATGAGGAAAAACAGTATGCCGGAAGAATCCGGAACGGTGAAGGTGCTGTCCATCCAGTGGCTGTCACGTAACTGGAAGAATATGGAGGAATCCCCCGGACTGATCGTCATTGACGAGGCGCATCATGCACTGGCGGAGACTTACAAAGAACTTTGGAAGAGATATCCGGAAGCGAGGAAACTGGGCATGACCGCCACACCCTGTCGATTGAATGGTAAAGGCTTCACCGATTTGTTTGATACGCTGATTACCTCGTGGAGCATTGCGGAATTCATTGGAAAAGGTTGGCTGTCGGCTTTCGATTACGTGTCCATCCGTGCGAACAGCAGGGAGCAGCGGATGATAAATTCATTGAAGAAACGTGGGGCGGACGGAGATTATCAGGTGAAGGAAATGAATGAGGTGCTGAACCGCCAGGTCAGCATCCGGCGGTTGTATGAGAGTGTCGAGAAGTATGCCAACGGAAAAAAAGGAATTGTGTATGCTGTCAGTATAGCTCATGCCCGGCAGATAGCCGCCTGCTACAGTGCGCACGGGGTGGAGGCCGTAGCTATCGACAGCAAGACTCCTGCTTCGGAGCGGAGGGAACTGGTGGAGGGATTCAAGCAGGGACGAACCAGGGTGCTGGTCAATGTGGATATCTTTTCCGAGGGTTTTGACTGTCCCGATGTGGAGTTCGTGCAGCTGGCGCGTCCCACACTTTCCTTGGTAAAATATCTGCAACAGGTGGGACGGGGACTGAGGAAATCTGGTGACAAGGAGTCCTGTATGCTGATAGACAATGTGGGCCTGCACCGGATATTCGGTCTGCCCGTCCGTGACCGGGATTGGGAGGCGATGTTCGAGGGACGGATGATGGGCAACGCCCTGTCCCGGGTAAGGACAGAAAACAGGCTGTCCGTGTCCTGTCCGTCCTCGGAGAATGACAAGCGGGATGAAGAGTTGGAAATCGTGATGACACATGGACAGTTGCTGGAGGTTATCAGGAACCGGAACTCGTTTTATTTAGAAGAGGAACAGGCAGAACAGAGGGCACATTCCGTTCTAAAAGCTTTCCATGACCGGCGTAGCGGACTGTGGGGGCTGAAACGTGGAAACAGAATGACGATGATGCCTCAGTATCGGGAAGTGTTCGATATCTGTGGAAACCGGGCGGCAGTTCGTTTGGAAGATGGCCGGGTGAGCGTTGTGGATGACTCCGGAAAGCCGGAGATAATAATAGACCGCGGCCGGAGGTTGAGGTTTATGAAAGGGGAGCTCCTTGGCGTCACGGGTGATGACGGTACTGATTCTTACATCGACCTGAAAACAAGCCGGACTTACCGGGAGAAGCCGGTAGTGTTTTCTTATGGTGGAGAGGACTATGGCAACGTGGAATTGCTGAAGGTGGGGGAAACCTTCCATAGTCGCACGCGGAAGGCTTATGCCTCTACGCAGGGGTTGCATAAGGATAGTCTTTGTTTTTACGGTTTCTACTTGAAGATTCCCGACTATCGTGTTCCGAAAAACTGCAAGTTGGTGGATTCGGTATGGTCTACGGTCTTTGATGTTTTTGCCTGTCTGCTGGAAGGAGATGACGAGGAGGTGTACTGGTGTTGTGGTCACCTGGCGGACCGTAGTATCGTGGTGATGGACGAGAGTGGGAACTATTATCATGCGGAAAAAGGAAAAAAGAAGCGATATATAACCTGTAATGTACCTAAAACCGGAGAGGAGGATTTTGATTCTGTGGTGCAGAGGCTGAAGGAGGAAGCCGGACGGCGCGCGGAGGAAATCATTCGGCGGCAGCAGCGGAATGCGGAGGAAAAAAGACAACGGAGACTGGAGGAGATAAGGGATGTCCAGCCTTTCCGGATGGGGGTGAAGTGGGGGCTGAAATTGGGTGAACGTATCGTAGTGCCTCCCCATTACCGGAACATTTGTCCACCCGTCGGTGGTTATTGCGCCTTTGAGGAAAATGCATACCAATGGGGACTGATGGCCCTGGACGGCAAGGTAGTAGTGGAAGCCAGATACCAGAAGGTGGAGATAGAGGGTGACGGAACGGTGAGACTGACTATTATCCCCGGTAAGGTGAAGACGATAAAACTATGAAGAATCCCGAACTATTTTCTTTCTGTCAATAGATTCCTTTCCTTTTGTTTTCTTGCCAATCTTGCCAAGTTGTTTGTTTAGACATGGTTGATTATAAAAAGAGTATTCTTATAGCGAGAATACTCTTTTTTTATGAGGAATAAATAGGGAATATTTATGAAAACATGTAAGAAAAAGGGGCGTGAAAGGAAATAGTTAGTAATAAAATGCTTGCTATCTTATTATATTTGTTACCTTTGTGGGTCTTATAATATGAAAAACAATGAAAATAACAATTCTACAGAGAAATATAGAATGGGCCAATCCACAGGCTAATGTAGCAAGGGCCGACGAGGCAATAAGCTGTCTGCCGGATTCTGATTTGTTTGTTTTACCCGAAATGTTTTCCACTGGTTTTTGTACGCAACCCGAAGGAATTGCGGAGAGCGCCGACAGCGAAACACTTCACTGGATGAAGCGTAAGGCAGCCGAGCGGAATTGTGCTATTGCAGGCAGTGTGGCGGTATGTGAGAATGGAAATTATTATAATCGTTTTTACTTTGTCCATCCGGATGGAGCCGTGCAGCATTATGATAAGAAGCATTTGTTTACCTTTGGGGGCGAACACAAGCGTTTCACCGCCGGTACGGAGCGTGTGGTGGTGAACTTCCGTGGGGTACGTATCCTGTTGGAAGTATGTTATGACCTTCGCTTCCCTGTTTGGGCACGTAACCTGGGTGATTATGACATGATACTTTATGTGGCAAGCTGGCCTACCCCCCGTGTGGATGCCTGGAGCGCGCTGCTTCGTGCGCGGGCTATTGAAAATCAGTGTTATGTAGCCGGAGTGAACCGCATGGGAGTTGATCCTGCCTGTGAATATTCGGGTGGCAGCGCTATCATCGATCCCTACGGAAAGACGATAGCCGAATGTCCGTGGAGCAGGGAAAGCGCGGTATCGGCTGATATAGATATGGAGGCATTGCAGGCTTTCCGGAAGAAATTCCCGGTATTGGATGATGCAGACCCCTTTACATTGATATGAAACAATTAACAAAATAATAGATAATGGCTGAAAAGAAATTATTGTTGGGCGATGAGGCAATTGCCCTCGGAGCGATACATGCCGGCATATCGGGTGTATATGCCTATCCGGGTACACCGTCCACTGAAATCACGGAGTTTATCCAGAATAATCCTTTAGCAAAGGAAAGAAAACTGCACAGCACTTGGTGTACCAATGAAAAAACGGCCATGGAGGCTGCATTGGGTATGTCATACGCGGGAAAGCGTGCTTTGGTATGTATGAAACATGTAGGTATGAATGTGGCTGCCGATGCGTTTGTCAATTCTGCCATAACCGGCGTGAACGGTGGGCTGGTGGTGCTGGCTGCCGATGATCCTTCCATGCATTCGTCACAGAACGAACAGGATTCACGCTTTTATGGAAAATTTGCTATGATTCCCATGCTGGAACCGTCTTCCCAACAAGAAGCATACGATATGATGGATTACGCATATACACTATCGGAAAAACTGAAGTTGCCGGTGCTGATGCGTGTGGTTACCCGTCTGGCACATTCGCGTGCCGGTGTGGAAGTAGCCGATATCCGTGAGGAAAATCAGTTGAATCCTGATCATGAACGTGCCCACTGGGTATTGCTGCCGGGTAATGCGCGTAAACAATATCTGGATTTAGTGAAAAAGCAGGAAAAACTGGAAGAAGCTTCCTCCAAATCTCCTTATAATTATCTGGAAGGGTTGAATCCCGAATATGATTATGAGTTCGGAGTGATAGCTTGCGGTATCGGTTATAATTATGTGAAAGAGGCAGATACGGATGGTTGCCATATTCCGGTATTGAAAGTTTCGCAGTATCCGTTGCCGGCTGACGAAATCAGGACGATGGCAGACCGTTGCGGATATGTTTTGGTAGTGGAAGATGGCCAGCCGTTTGTGGAAGAGCAGGTAAAAGCGATTCTTTCCTCAGACTATGAGATAAAGGGACGCCTGACCGAAACTTTGCCGCGTACCGGTGAATTGACTCCGGATAATGTGGGCGAGGCAATCGGATGGGGAATCAAACGTCCGTTTGGTAAACCTCAGGTGGTGATGCCGCGTCCGCCTGCATTGTGTCAGGGATGTGGTCATCGGGATGTGTATGATGCATTGAACAAGGTGGCTGCGGAATATCCGGATGCACGCATTTTCGGTGATATCGGTTGCTATACATTAGGTGCGTTGCCCCCGTTTCGTGCTATTGACAGTTGTGTGGATATGGGTGCTTCCATAACCATGGCCAAAGGTGCTTCCGATGCGGGAGTATTTCCGGCCATTGCGGTTATCGGTGACTCTACATTCACTCATTCCGGTATGACCGGTCTGCTGGATGCGGTCAATGACCATGCCAATATCACTGTGGTGATTTCGGATAACCTGACTACTGCCATGACCGGTGGACAGGACTCTGCCGGTACGAACAAATTCGAGGCGATCTGCCTGGGATTAGGGGTAGAACCCGAACATGTGCGTGTGGTGGTTCCATTACCAAAGAATATGGAAGAAATCACCCGTACCATTCGTGAGGAAATAGAATATAAAGGGGTGTCTGTCATTATTCCGCGCAGAGAATGTATCCAGACATTGAATCGTAAACTAAGACAGAAAAAAGCAGATAAGGCATGAGAAAAGATATCATACTTTCGGGCGTAGGAGGACAGGGTATCCTGACTATCGCTACTATTATAGGAGAAGCTGCTACGGCAGAAGGCATCAATTTGAAGCAGGCTGAGGTACACGGTATGAGCCAGCGCGGAGGAGATGTACAGTCCAATCTGCGTCTATCCGACGAAACGATTTATTCGGATCTGATCGCTCAGGGTGAGGCGGATCTGATTATTTCCATGGAACCGATGGAGGCGTTGCGTTATCTGCCTTACTTGCAGGAAGAAGGTTGGGTGATTACTTCTGCTAATCCTTTCAAGAACATTCCCGACTATCCTGAAGAAGTGGATCTGATGAGAACTTTGGAAAGTCTTCCGCATGTGGTGAAGTTGGAAATAGAGGATATGGCAAAAGAAAACAGTATGCCTAAATGCGCGAATGTGATTCTGCTGGGCATGGCTGCGAAGTATATTGAGATCGTATCACCGGAACAGTTGCGTGAAAGCATAGGGCGTGTGTTTGCCACAAAAGGTGAGAAGATTGTTGAAATGAATCAGAAGGCTTTTGATATAGGCTTGAATGCGGTAAAGAACTGGTAATGCCATGAAGATATTTAGTGAAGAATTAGTGGAGAAGGCGGTGAAGGAACTGCACATCGCCAATCTTGCACAGGCTACTATCGGTGATGTGCTGCTGGTAGCCCAGTATCTGGAAAAGGAAACGGGGATTCCTTTTATCCGTATGGATCAGGGATCTCCCGGCCTTGCAGCCAATCAGATCGGGATTGAAGCGGAGAAAGCCGCTTTGGACAGGGGAGTCGGATCGCAATATCCGGCTGCTGCAGGAGTGCCCGAGTTGAAAAAGGAGGCTTCCCGTTTTGTAAAAGCTTTCTTGAATCTGGAAATCTCTCCGCGCGCTTGTGTGCCTACCACCGGGTCGGTGGCGGGTTCATTCGGCTCGTTCATAGCCTGTACGCAGCGTATTCCGGGGAAAGACAAGGTATTGTTCATTGATCCCGGATTTCCCATTCAGAAATCCCAGCTTCGCATTATCGGCGTGGAGTGGGAAGAGTTTGATATCTATCATTATCGTGGACAGGCCTTGCGTGAGAAATTGGAAAGTTTCCTGAGTAAAGGCGATATAGCAGCGATTATCTATTCTAATCCGAATAATCCGGCATGGATTTGTCTGGAAGAGGAGGAACTGCAGATAATCGGTGAACTGGCAACCCGGTATGATGTGATTGTCATGGAAGATCTGGCTTATTTCTGCATGGACTTCCGTCGGGATATGGGGCATCCTTTCGAACCGCCTTATCCGCCCACTGTGGCAAGATATACGGATAATTATATTCTGATGCTTTCTTCTTCCAAGATATTCAGTTATGCCGGACAGCGTATGGCATTGGCATGTATCAGCGACAAACTGTTCGACCGCCAGTTCCCTGCATTAGCAGAACGGTATAAAGATGCAGGGGTATTCGGTCCTACGCTGATTGCTTCCATTCTTTATATGATTACTTCGGGATGTACGGCTTCCACTCAGTATGCATACGCTGAAATGCTTCGTCTGTCCACCGAAGGTAAAATCAATTTTGTGGAAGATACCCGCGAATATGCCCGTCGTGCGGAACGCATGAAGAAAATATTTACCGACAATGGTTTCCATATCGTATATGATTATGATGCTACCCAGGTGGTGGGAGATGGTTTCTTCTTTACCATAGGTTACGGAAATATGACAGGGGGTGAATTGCTCCGGGAGTTATTGTATTATGGGGTAAGCAGCATCTCGCTTTCTACTACCGGTAGCGAGCAGGAAGGTGTCCGCGCCTGTACTTCCAGAATGCGTGAGGAACTTTATCCGGTGATGGAAGAACGCATGAGAGCTTTTCATGAAGATCATTGAAAATAATGTGCTAATAGGATAATGTGCCGATTGTCATATGGTGTGTTTGTGCACCAGTACATTGGCTAATTAGCACATTGAAAAATTATTTATTATGATTTGGAACAAAAATAAAGAGTGCATGAGCCGGGACGAAATGAGCGCTCTGCAGGGAAAACGCCTGAACAAGTTGGTGAACCTGGTTTATCATAATGTCCCTTTTTATCGTAACAAGATGCAGGAGATGGATTTATCTCCGGATGATATTCAGACTATTGAAGACATTGTAAAACTTCCTTTTACTACCAAACAGGATTTACGTGATAATTATCCTTATGGACTTCAGGCTGCTCCTGCTTCGGAAATTGTACGTGTACACGCTTCTTCGGGCACAACCGGGAATCCTACCATTGTGGGATATACACGTCGTGACTTGTCCGTATGGTCCGAAGTAATGTCGCGTTGTCTTTCGGCCTATGGGGTTACTCGTAATGATACTTTTTCTGTCAGTTATGGTTATGGATTATTCACTGGTGGGCTGGGTGCACATTATGGTGTGGAGAATCTGGGGGCGACTGTTATCCCGGCTTCTACCGGAAATACGGAAAAGCATGTTCGTCTGATTCGTGACTTGGGTATAACCGGTATTGCCTGTACTCCTTCTTATGCTCTTTATTTAGCAGAAGTGGTGGAACGTATGGGGCTTACCAAGAAAGATATCGGCCTCCGTATAGGAGCCTTTGGAGCCGAGCCATGGACGGAGAGTATGCGTAAGGAAATAGAAGAGCGGCTGGGCTTGAAAGGCTACAATATTTATGGATTGAGTGAAATTATGGGCCCTGGTGTTTCTTATGAATGCCAGGAACAACATGGTTCGCATATCAATGAGGATCATTTTTATCCTGAAATCATTAACCCTGAAACGCTGGAACGTCTTCCGAATGGAGAAGTGGGAGAATTGGTGTTTACTACTCTGACCAAGGAAGGTATGCCGTTATTGCGCTATCGTACGAAGGACTTGACTTCCCTGATGGAGGGTGAATGTCCGTGTGGAAGAACCAATATTCGTATGTCGGGTATTGTAGGCCGTAGTGACGATATGCTTATTATCCGTGGCATCAATGTATTCCCGTCTCAGGTGGAAAGTGTTATTCTGGATATGCCGCAGTTTGAACCTCAGTATATGCTGGTGGTGGATAGGAAGAATAATCTTGACTCTTTGCAGGTACAAGTGGAAGTCCGTAAAGACTTCTTCTCGGACGATATGGGACGTATGCTGGCTATGAAGAAAGCGCTGAGTGACAAATTGAAGAGCGTTCTTTCTATCAGTGCTGAAGTGAAGCTGATGGAGCCTAACAGTATTGCCCGTAGTGAAGGCAAGAGTAAACGTGTGATAGACAACCGAATTTTAAAATGAAAAAGTACGCAATATGACAATTAAGCAATTATCTGTTTTCCTGGAAAACAAGACCGGAAGGATAAATGACGTAACCAAGACATTGGCAAAGTATGATATCAATATGCATGCGTTCAGCATGGCGGAATCTACTGATTTTGGTATTCTTCGTTTGATTGTATCGGATGTGGAAAAAGCGGTGGAAGTACTTCGTGCCGAGAATTTTGCCGTGATGCTGACCGATGTGGTATGTATCAGTTGCCCGAATGTGGCTGGTTCTTTGGCTAAAGTTTTGGACTATCTGGCAGCAGAGAATATCTTTATTGAATATATGTATGCTTTTGCTCAGGGAGATACGGCACATGTGGTTATCCGTCCGTCTAATGTGGAGCGATGCATGGAAATCTTGAACAAACTCAATTGTAATGTTTTGACTAAAAATAGTTTGTGATTTCTTTGACATATTCATTCATTTTGTAGTAATGGAAATCCGGATAAGTATTAAAAAATAGTTTATCAGAATCTTTTTTAAAGTTAGAAAGCCGCCTCCTCTGAAGCGGCTTTCTGCTTTTCTATTAGAACAAACTCCAAGCAACTGTCAGTCCGGCCATTACAATGGCAACCATACTCATCAGTTTAATCAAAATGTTCAAACTGGGACCGGATGTATCTTTAAACGGGTCACCTACCGTGTCACCGGTAACCGTTGCTTTGTGAACTTCACTTCCTTTACCGCCGAAATTGCCTTCTTCTACATATTTCTTGGCGTTATCCCATGCGCCTCCTGCATTGGCCATGAAAATGGCAAGCACGAAACCGGAGGACAACCCACCAATCAGCAGACCGATGACTCCGGGAACTCCAAACACTAATCCTGTAGCAACCGGAGCGATGATAGCCAATAGAGACGGGAATACCATTTCACGTTGTGCTCCTTTGGTGGAGATTTGTACACAACGGGCATAGTCGGGTTCGGCTTCTCCAGTCAGAATTCCTTTTATTTCACGGAACTGGCGGCGTACTTCCTCTACCATGTGGGCTGCTGCACGACCCACTGCATTCATGGTCAGACCGCAGAACAGGAATGCCATCATACTGCCCAAAAACATGCCGCTTAGCACTTTAGGGTTCATCAGGGTTACATCGTAATAAAGCATGTAGTCAGTGAAACTGGCGTTATGAACATCTACGGTAATGCCGTTTGGTAATTCCAGAATGGTCTGCCCCAACCGGGTTAATCCGATACGGATTTCTTCTACATAGGATGCTAACAGAGCCAATCCGGTCAGAGCGGCAGAGCCGATAGCAAAACCTTTGCCGGTGGCAGCAGTTGTGTTACCCAACGAGTCGAGTGCGTCAGTGCGCCTGCGTACTTCTTTACCTAATCCGCTCATTTCGGCATTACCGCCGGCATTGTCTGCAATTGGTCCGTAAGCATCGGTAGCCAGGGTAATTCCCAATGTTGAGAGCATACCTACGGCAGCAATACCAATACCGTAAAGCCCCATGGAAATATTGGCGAAATCAAATCCGGAAGCAAGCCAATAGGATAAGATGATGCCTACTACTACTGCCAGTACCGGGATAGTGGTGGAAACCATACCTAGTCCGATACCGGAAATGATAACAGTGGCCGGACCTGTCTTTCCACTTTCGGCCAATCGTTGTGTAGGTTTATAAGATTGAGAAGTATAGTATTCGGTAGAGCGGCCGATAACAATCCCTACTATTAATCCCACTACCACAGCAAAAGAGATGTTTACCCAGTTTTCCAGTCCCAAGGCCCAAAGGATAAGGAAAGTGGCAACAACAATCAGCACAGAACTTAAGTTGGTTCCTGTAGCTAATGAACCGAGTAGCTCTTTCATTCCTGCATCTTCTTTGGTACGGACAGCGAAAATACCGATGATGGAGAGTAAAATACCTACAGCTGCAATCAGCATAGGCGCAATGACCGCTTTAAATTGCATTACAGTATCATCCGAACCAATGAAGGCAGCTGCGCCCAAAGCGGCGGTAGCCAGGATAGAACCGCAATAAGACTCGTAGAGGTCGGCGCCCATTCCGGCTACGTCACCTACATTGTCACCCACATTATCGGCAATGGTGGCAGGATTACGGGGATCATCTTCCGGAATTCCGGCTTCCACTTTACCTACCAGGTCAGCACCCACATCGGCTGCCTTGGTATAGATTCCACCTCCTACACGGGCGAAAAGCGCTTGCGTGCTGGCTCCCATCCCAAAAGTAAGCATGGTAGTGGTGATGACACATAATTTGGCGGAAGGATTCAAGGTATCTGACGGAATACAATAATCCAATAATATATACCAGAAGGAAATATCGAGCAGACCTAATCCGACAACGACCAATCCCATAACAGCTCCGCTACGGAAAGCCACGCGCAGTCCTTTGTTCAGAGAGTGCTGGGCTGCATTGGCGGTACGTGCTGAAGCATAGGTGGCCGTTTTCATTCCCAAAAAACCGGAAAGTCCCGAGAAGAAACCGCCGGTAAGAAAAGCAATGGGCACCCACGGATTTTGTAAGTTGAAGCCGTATGCCATGATAGAAAATAGAATAACTAATCCCAGAAATACCAGCCCTACCACTTTGTATTGTTGTTTCAGATAGGACATGGCGCCCTGGCGCACATAAGAAGCGATTTTTTCCATTGTCGGAGTTCCTTCGCTTTCAAGCATCATTTGTTTGTAGAAATACCATGCGAGTGCCAATGCCAAGAGGGAGGCAATGGGCACAATCCAGAAGAGATACGTTTCCATACGCAGTATTGATTTAAAAGTTGGTTTTGCCCAAAGATAGAAAAAATAAATGATATTCAATAGGATAGGCAATATTTTTATCAATTAATATTTGCGGTACTTTTCTAATTAAGTTTAGGGGAAAATAAATATCAATATCTGTACCTTGGAACACATAGACCTGTTTCTGTGTTTCATCAAAACACGATGAAAGATAAATAAGACTTTAAAAAACGATTTCACCACAGATTGCACATGATCTGTGGTGAATTTGATACATTACCCTTTTATTTGCTATACAGCTTGTCTATCAAATCAGCGCGTCCTATTTTACGCAATTCGTTGATGATGGCACGCCGTTCTTCGGGTTTATACCAAAAAAAGAACATCCGTTGAGCCAGTTTCTCTTTTTGTGATTTGGCAGAGAAAACCGGTTGTAACGTATATGGATGATAACCTGTGTACCAGGCTTCAGTAGCTACAGTCATTGGGGTAGGGGTGAAATCCTGCACCTGTTCCAGATGGAAATCCAATTTCTTGGTGATCACTGCCAGTTCTGCCATATCTTCTTCCGTACATCCTGGATGGCTGCTTATAAAATAAGGTATAATCTGCTGTCGCATATTCAATTCCTTATTTATTTTGTCGAAAGTCTTTTTGAAGTCATAAAATTGCGAAAACGAAGGTTTCCTCATGATTTGCAGCACTGAGTCGCTGGTGTGTTCCGGAGCCACTTTCAAACGCCCGCTGACATGATTGGCTATCAGTTCGCGGGTATATTCAGCCGTACTGCGGTTTACTGCCGGATCCTTACTCTGATATTGTAACAGGTCATAGCGTACACCGCTTCCGATAAAGCTTTTCTTGATACCGGGAAGTGCGTCTACCGAATGGTAAATATCCAATAAAGGACGGTGATCCGTGTTCAAATTGGGACATACTTTGGGATGGATACATGACGGGCGTTTGCAGCGGCGGCATATTTTCTCTTCTTTACCGCGCATAGCGTACATGTTGGCGCTAGGCCCTCCCAAGTCGCTCAGATAGCCTTTGAAGTCTGGCATTTCTGTTATGGCTTTCACCTCTTTCAAGATACTTTCCTTGCTTCGGCTTACAATGAATTTTCCCTGATGGGCGGAAATGGTACAGAAGGCACATCCTCCAAAACAACCACGGTGCAGATTAACTGAGAATTTAATCATATCAAACGCCGGGATACGTTTTCCCTTATACTTGGGATGAGGCATACGCGTATACGGCAAATCAAAAGAACGATCCAGCTCTCCTTGTGTCATTGGAGGATAAGGCGGATTGACTACTACCGTTTTGTTACCTACATCTTGCAAGATGCGGGAGGCTTCGTATTTATTGCTTTCCTCTTCAATGAAGCGGAAGTTTTCGGCTTGTTTCTTTTTATCTTTCAGGCATGTTTCATGAGAATGAAGCACGATATCGGGCTTTTCCTGAGTGTCATCAGACGGACACATGGGTTCTCCCTTACGGGTTATGTAGGCTGTTTGCAAAATATCATGTGGAATCGGAAGACTTTCTGCAGGAGCGGATTCATGGGGCTGTCCGATGGCGTCCGCCAATGTCTTCATTCTCTTGCAAAGTTCCGTAATCGGCTTCTCGCCCATTCCATAGATCAATAAATCGGCTCCTGAATCTATCAGGATTGATTTACGCAGACAGTCTTGCCAATAGTCGTAATGACTGACACGACGCAAAGATGCTTCTATACCTCCCAAAATGACAGGTACATCGGGATAGATTTTTTTTAAAATCTGTGTATAAACGATGCTGGGGTATTCGGGACGCATGTCGTGGCGGCCGTCGGGAGTATAAGCATCCTCGCTGCGCAAACGCTTGTTGGCAGTGTATTTGTTTACCATGCTGTCCATGCATCCGGCGGACACACCGAAAAAGAGGCGTGGACGTCCCAGCTTCTTAAAGTCGCGCAGGTCGTCACGCCAGTTAGGTTGAGGCACAATAGCTACTTTTAAGCCTTGTGCCTCTAATAATCTTCCAATCACTGCCGGACCGAATGAAGGATGATCTACATAGGCGTCACCGCTGAACAAGATAACGTCCAGTTCTTTCCACCCACGCATTTCCACTTCTTTCTTGGTTGTCGGCAACCAGTCTGTAAGTTTGTATTCTTTCAATGATACGTATTGTTTTTTATTTTGCTACAGAGATAAGTTAGTTATATCTCTTCTTCATCCTTATTTTTCTCCTTCTCCCATTGGATATAAAGCAGAATAAGTTGATGAAGTCCGAAAGCTTTCATGTTATTATGATAAATTACATCAATGCAAAGGTCAAGCAGTTCTTTATTATTTCCTTCCTCACTGGTTATCAGTGAGCGGATATTCAGCTTCAGTTTGTCCAGTACCGACTCGTCCACGATACCGTTACTATCTATTAGATGCTGAAATAAAGCATATTTCTCAATAGTTTGCAGGTTCTCTTCTGAGATTTCCATGCTACGTGTGCCAGAGGCGTTAGTCTGTATAGTGTACATAGTCGTTTAATTTTAATGGTTTATACGGACAAAGTTAGGCGTTTTTATGAAATAACCTCTTATTTGTTCTTTTATTTTCGTTTAAAAATATCACTTGCTGCCGAAGAAGCCCAGAATAGCACTCATTACCCGTGCTCTTTCCTTCACTCCTTGAATGCTTTCAAAAGGGAAGCCTAGAACGAAGGTACGATAAGTACCTTTGTAGGCAATGCCGGCACTATAATTTCCCGGATTGTAAACGAAAGCAGAGTAAGCCGGAGCCACCGGAGTCAGACAGTCGGGAGCGGGTACGGCATAGGTTTGTTCATTGATGGTACGGGGGATATTGAAACGGGTGCCGGCTCCGTATATTTCTCCCGAAGTGGAGTTGAGCATACTGCCTCCGAAACTATATTTCAATATGTTTTCGGTGAAGTTCAGTGCTGTGGGACTGTTCATGTTACTTCCTATATATGAACCGCTGAGTATCAGGTTGCCGCCTTTTTGGCAGTAGGAGGTGATCAGCTGCTGTAGGGTGTTGGAGAAGGGACGTCTGTCGGCTCCGAATATCAGGTCTGCAATGGGGTAATCTGCCAGCCGGACAAAACCATTTTCAACGGCTTCATCACTACACGACACAAAAGAGTACCCTCCGGTTGCCTGGATAGCTTTACCATGAATGAACGGATAGTCGAAAGTATTTCCGGCTATCAACCTTCCTTCCAGCTCGCTGCCGCTATACCCCAGCCCGTCTTTGGTTTCCCGCCCTATGCGGCTACGGTCGAAGCTTTGTTGCGTTCCGCAGAAGGCGGGCGTATTTATATAAGGTATCCCCGGATCCGTATTCAAATCAAAGCCTTGCAAGAAAGGAGATTCTACGGTAGCAGGTCCGCTCAGACGGTCGAATCCATTGACTATCAAGATTGTTCCTTTGCTTTTCTTTGCCTGATAGGCTGACAGGATTTCGGAAGGAAAACTTTCTCCCCCCTTGTTGACTGCGGTAACTTTAAAACTATATACCAGTCCCGGTTCGGCTTCGAAGATATATTCAGTACCGCGTACTAACGTTCCATTATCAAATCCACCATGTCCCAGGCGGGTGTAGACGATGTATTGTTGTGCTTTGGCAGTCGGTTCCAACGGATCGTCTACCGCTTGCCAAGTTAGTCGGAAGGTGTTTTTTCTGCTTCCGGGATGAATGGCAAAATTACTTACCGGTAAAGGTTGGACTACATAATCCGTTCCATGCATGGTACTCAGATATTTTAGTACAGATTTGTAAACAGAACGCCCTACGGTAAACTTGAAACGCGGATCGTGTCCTAGTTTCAAATCGGCAAAGTTCTGATGGGAGAGGAGTTCCAGAATCATCGAGGGAACGGCAGGCAGACGAGTTTCGCTGTAATTGCGGTTCCACAGGCTGCGACGTTGCCACCGGATACCGAATTGGGCGGAGATATCCCGTTGCAGGCCGGTCAAGACCATATCTGCCAAATCACGGGAAGCATAACGGGAGATGCCGGCATTCAGTTCACCGTTATTATAATCGGTGGTATAAATACCCAGCGTGCCTACTAAATCATCTTCTTTGGAAAAACCTGCATCGCTGTGCACTCCCAAGGTCATTTCAAAAGGAACGCCCAATCCCTTCTCCTTTGGATTGTACACAGAATTTCCGCTGAGATAATTGATTATCCGGCTGCGGGCGTTTATATCGTCGGTATAGTCATTCTTACTTTCACTGGGACTGTAAACCGGATAGGGAAAGCCCGACCATTGTGCGGCGTAGCGTGCCCCTTCCAGGTAGCGGGGCAGGCCGCTGGTTTTTCCACCGCGCAATATGTTTCCCATTCCTCCGCCAAAACGGACAGCATCGGCGCATACCACTCCTTTTTGTCTACTCTCATTACTTAATACCACCATGCCGTAATCGTTGGTCCCTTTATCAAACTCGAAAGTGCCCAGGTAAACCCAGGTGCCTCCCCCTATTTGTTGATTGACTAGAAATTCAGTGACACCCCCTTTATGGAAAACCAGATATTTGGCGTCACTCACACTTCCGGGTAAAGTCTGATAAGTCACATAGACGGCATATTTTCCTGTTTCGGGAATACGGGGAATCCATTGTGCAAAGGCTTTTTCCGGTTTTTTCTCGGTGGAGGCAAAGCGGGCTGTACCTTCTTCAAAAGGATTTTGTCCGTCCCTGTAAATCAACCGTTTTTGAGCGAATGCCGGGGTGGGGGCGGTTTTCCATTTACCTTTCCGGCTTTTTATCTCCTGATAGATGCAACCTTGGGGATGAATGTCATTATCCACAATCACTTCATTGCGCTGCCAGTCACGTTCACGGGGAGTATACACTATGGCTCCTGCATTTTCCAGCATGGGTATAATATAAGGTATGACGAATGATTGGGTGAACAAATCCTCTGTGGTACAGAACAAGCGTGGACGTTGCCATTCCCAACATCCTTTGTCATTCTTATAATATTTTCCGTGGCTTTGCCAAAGGGCGATGTGTCTGCCTTCTAATCCTTTGCTGGCAGTAAAGGGGCGGGAATTATTTTTTACCCATGGATTACCTTTATAATCTGTCCGTTGCCATAAGCGGCTTTTGTCCTGTTTCTTTCTCAGATAGTTGGGAACCAGGTCTTCGATGGATTTTCCATCGGCATAAATGGTTATATCGTAATAATTTACAGGGCCGGGTAAGCTTTGTTTGAGTAACCGGTAGATGGCTTCCGTGTTTTCGGGTGTGAACGGTTGGTAGCCGAAGCTGGAACTGGCATATACGTCCAGTTTCTTTTGGTTATGATTGACTTCATAACGGCCTAACTTGCACTTGCCTATGTTGGCGTAAGATGTTTCATATTGGGTGAAGAAATCTTTTAGACGTTGTTCCACATTAGCGTCTAACCCTTGTGCCAAAGTGTGCGATATTCCTACCATCACCAGCAGGAAGGACAAAAATATCTTTTTCATGTTGTTTTCTTCTTTATTTATGGTTGCGAAGTTAGGAATTTTTGTTAGTTTTGTCATTCTAACTAACCTATAATGAACCTAAATGAAACGAATTATCTTTAATTTCTGCTTCGTATGGCTCGCTGTTTCCGCTTTTGCCGGAAGTAAAGTAGTCGAAATGCGAAATTATGGTCTGGTACCGGACACACACGAGAATCTTTCAGCTAAATTGCAGAAGGCGTTACAAGACATCAAGACTCAAGTCGCTTCCGGCGATAAGGTCACCCTGCTTTTTGAATCCGGACGTTACGATTTCCACCCTGAAGGGGCGGCTGTCCGTGAGTATTATATTTCCAACCATGACCAGGATAATCCGAAAACGGTAGGTTTTCCTCTGGAGGATTGGAAGGGGCTGACCGTGGACGGACAAGGTGCCGATTTTATCTTTCATGGCCGTATGCTTCCACTTTCTCTGCTTCGTTCAGAGGATTGTACTTTACGTAATTTCAGCATAGATTTTGAAACTCCCCACATTACTCAGGTCAAGGTGTTGAAAAGTGGAGAGGAAGGAATTACTTTTGAACCTGCCGCATGGGTGAAATGCCGCATTAATGAGAAAGGCTTCTTTGAATCATACGGCGAAGGCTGGTCCAGTGCTCCCCAGGGAGGGATTGCTTTTGAAGAAAAGACAAAGCGTCTGGTATACCGCACTAGTGACTTATGGTGTCCTATGGAAGGGGTGAAAGAAGTTTCTCCACGTGTCTACCATGCTCCTCAGTGGAAAGACGCCCGGTTGATACCGGGGACAGTGGTTGCACTTCGTACTTATTATCGTCCTGCTCCGGGTATATTCTTGTCCGGTGACAAAAATACTTGTTTGCAGAATGTGAAAGTGCATTATGCAGAAGGCATGGGATTATTGGCTCAGTTATGTGAAAATATCACGTTGGATGAATTCAGCGTTTGTCTTCGTGGCGATAAGGATCCTCGTTATTTTACCACGCAGGCGGATGCTACTCATTTCTCCAGTTGCAGAGGCAAGATTGATTCCCGAAACGGGCTGTATGAAGGAATGATGGATGATGCGATTAATGTACACGGCACTTATTTGAAAATCAAGCAACGCCTTGATGACCATACAGTGATTGCTCAATACATGCATCCGCAAGCATACGGGTTCGAGTGGGGAGTGAACGGAGATGAGGTGCAATTTGTACGTTCCGTCACCATGGAACTGGCCGGTGGAAAAAACCGGGTGAAAGAAATCCTGCCTAACGATAAAGATACGGTGAAAGGTGCGAAAGAATACCGCATTATTTTTACGGAACCTTTGGATGCGGAGATTACGGATAAAGAAGGCTTTGGTATTGAAAACCTGTCTTGGTGTCCGGAAGTTTATTTTGCGGATAATGTCATTCGTAATAATCGCGCACGGGGTACTTTATTCAGCACTCCTTTGAAAACGGTAGTAGAGCGTAACCTGTTTGACCATACTTCGGGGACGGCTATTCTGCTTTGTGGTGATTGCAATGGTTGGTTTGAAACGGGAGCTTGCCGGAACGTGCTGATTCGTAACAATCGTTTTATCAATGCATTGACTAATATGTTCCAATTTACGGAAGCTGTTATCTCTATTTATCCTGAGATTCCCGATTTGGAGCATCAGAAGAAATATTTCCATGGTGGAAAAGGAGAAAAAGGAGTGGTGATTGAAGACAACTATTTTGAAACCTTTGACCGCCCCGTTCTTTTTGCAAAATCCATTGACGGATTGGTCTTTAAAAACAATGTGATCCGCCAGAATACAGATTATCCGGCTTTCCATCATAATAAGACTCGTTTCCACTTGCTTCACACCCGGAATGTGAAGATAGAGAAGAATAATTTTGAGGATGGGGATGAGAGCGTGGTAAGAGAATAGATACAATGACACTGATTATGCGGATTTTGTTTTAATCCGTATAATCAGTGTTCCCTTATTTAAAAAGAATTATAACAGACGGGGATTATTCTACTTTCCCGATGCTGAAATTTTCAGGATATTTGCCTTTGAAATTCTTGTAATACAACTTGATCTCACGCATATCCTTGTCCAAATCACCGCTGGGATGTATCACCTTTTCGGCTGTAATGCACTTTTTTGCGTAATCGATGGCTACCAGAATAATAGGCAGACCGGCCCCTTGTGCAATATAATAGAATCCTTTTTTCCAGTTGGGATTGGCTTTGCGTGTCCCTTCCGGAGTGATAGCCAGATGGAATTTTTGACTCGATTTGGCAATCTTGATCATCTGGTCCACCAATGAAGTCTTGCGGCTACGGTCTACGGGAATCCCTCCCATCCAGCGGAAAATAGGGCCTAGAGGCCAGAAGAACCAGTCCTTTTTCATCATAAAACCAGTTTCGCGGCCTATAGCTCCCATAAACAGTTTGCCTATGAATAAGTCCCAATTGGTGGTATGTGGGGCGGCACAGATAATATATTTATCATAATCGGGAGCAGACACCTTGGTCTTCCATCCCAACAGTTTGTAGTAGATAAAACTACAAATAGCTTTTTTCATTCCTTAAATCTTATGCTTTTGTAGCTTTAGCCAGTTCGTCTGCAACCACTTTGATTTCTTTGTTCAGATCTTCGTTCAATTTCTTGTAGAATCCTTTTACGTTACCCGGCTCGGTGTGGCTGATGCGTGTAATCAGTTTGATCACATTGTGTACAGAGTTGCAAACCACTTCACGGTTAACACCTTCCATCAAACTGACTAAAAACAAATCACTTGCTATATTGGTTATTTTCTTCTTTAAATTTCTTCTACTTGCCATAAATGTAATGTTTTAAGTTAATACATAATTCTAAATTCGCGGTAAAGGTAGCATTTTTATTTGTATACGTTTTCATATTTGCGAAAAAAGAGCGAAATTTGCACGAGAATACTAAATGAAATTATACACCTTTAAATAGAATAATAGAATATGACTAAAAGTGCATTACAAATTGCCAGAGCTGCTTATCAGCCCAAACTTCCTAAAGCGTTGAAAGGCGCTGTAAAAGTAAAGGAAGGCGAACCTACACAGTCTGTTGCTGACCAGGAAGCCATCAAGGCTTTGTTCCCTAACACTTACGGTATGCCGTTGATTCAGTTCGTTGAAGGCGAAGCTGTCAATATGCCTGCTATCAATGTAGGTGTCATTTTGTCTGGTGGACAGGCTCCCGGCGGACACAATGTTATTTCCGGTTTGTTCGACGGTGTCAAGTCATTGAACAAAGACAGCAAACTGTATGGTTTCATTCTGGGCCCCGGTGGTTTGGTAGACCATAATTATATGGAACTGACTTCCGATATTATCGACGAATACCGTAATACCGGTGGTTTCGATATCATCGGTTCGGGACGTACCAAACTGGAAAAGGAAGAACAATTTGATAAAGGTCTGGAAATCATCAAGGAATTAGGCATCAAGGCATTGGTAATCATCGGTGGTGACGACTCAAACACGAACGCTTGTGTATTGGCAGAATACTATGCTGCGAAGAACTGCGGTGTTCAGGTAATCGGTTGTCCGAAGACTATCGACGGTGACTTGAAGAACGAGATGATTGAAACTTCTTTCGGTTTTGATACGGCTTGTAAAACTTACTCTGAAGTAATCGGAAACATTCAGCGTGACTGTAACTCTGCCCGCAAATACTGGCACTTTATCAAGCTGATGGGACGTTCGGCTTCTCATATCGCTTTGGAATGTGCTTTGCAGGTTCAACCTAACGTATGTATCGTTTCAGAAGAAGTAGAAGAGAAGAACATGTCATTGGATGATGTGGTTACTTACATTGCTCAGGTAGTGGCTAACCGCGCTGCACAAGGTAATAACTTCGGTACAGTGTTGATACCTGAAGGTTTGATCGAATTCATTCCCGCAATGAAGAGATTGATCGCTGAATTGAATGACTTCCTGGCTGCTAACGCATCAGAGTTCGCATTGATCAAGAAATCTCACCAACGTGAATATATCATCTCCAAGCTTTCTAAGGAAAACTCGGAAATCTATGCTTCTCTGCCCGAAGGCGTTGCACGTCAGCTTACTTTGGACCGTGATCCGCACGGAAACGTACAGGTATCATTGATTGAAACAGAAAAGCTGTTGTCTGATATGGTAGCCGTTAAATTGGCTCAGTGGAAGGAAGAAGGCAAGTATGTAGGTAAATTTGCCGCTCAGCATCACTTCTTCGGTTACGAAGGACGTTGCGCTGCTCCGTCAAACTTCGATGCTGACTATTGCTACTCGTTGGGTTACACCGCTTCTATGTTGATTGTCAACGGTAAGACCGGCTATATGTCTTCTGTACGTAACACTACTGCTCCTGCCGAAGAATGGATTGCAGGTGGTGTGCCTATCACAATGATGATGAACATGGAACGTCGTCACGGTGAAATGAAACCGGTTATCCAGAAAGCGTTGGTAAAATTGGATGGTGCTCCTTTCAAGGCGTTTGCCGCACAGCGTGAACGTTGGGCTATTGAAACAGACTATGTATATCCGGGTCCTATCCAGTACTTCGGTCCTACAGAAGTTTGTGACCAGGCAACCAAGACATTGCAGTTGGAACAAGGAAAATAATTCTTTCTTATTTCTATAAAGCATAAAGGAAACCCATCGGGGCTGATTGTAAAACCATTCTCCCGATGGGTTTTATTACATAGTATGTGGGAATAGGTAAAGGTAAAAACAGCTAAATAGGATAAAATGGTAAGAGCGAAAAGCACACGTCCTGCTCCCGTTAAAAAGAAGGCAGCCGCGAAACCTGTCCGTCGGGCTACACAGCGGAAGGCGAAAAAGAAACCGCAAAGAGAGATGCCGTCATGGCTTCGGTATGTCATTGCGGGGCTTATTGCTTTTTTATTCCTTGCCGCTTTCTTTTATTTCTTTATCCGTCCTTACTCTTATCGCTGGAAGCCTTGCTATGGCTTTAAAGCATACGGTGTATGTATGCCCTCGGGTTTTCAGGTGCATGGCATTGATGTTTCCCATTATCAAGGAAACATAGACTGGAAAATGCTGACTCAGACCCGACAGGGGAAATTTCCTATTCATTTTGTCTTTATGAAAGCTTCGGAAGGAGGAGATTATGGGGACAAGGCTTTTATCACCAATTTTGATTCGGCGAAAACACATGGGTTTATCCGTGGGGCTTATCATTTTTACAATCCGAAAACAGATCCCATCCGTCAGGCCGATTTCTTTATTAATTCCGTAAAGCTGGATTCAGGTGACCTTCCTCCCGTACTCGATATCGAGAAGAGAGGCAAGGACGAAAATCAGCTCCGTCGTGACCTTAAACTGTGGCTTGACAAAATAGAACAGCACTACAAAGTGAAGCCTATTCTTTATACTTCTTATAAGTTTAAAACTCGTTATCTGAATGATTCGGTCTTCAATTCTTATCCTTACTGGATAGCCCATTATTATGTAGACTCGGTGGAATACAGGGGAGAATGGAAATTCTGGCAGCATACGGATGTGGGTACGTTGCCGGGCATTCGTGAGAAGGTGGACTTGAATATTTTCAACGGTTCGTTGGAGGAATTGCAATTAATGACTATAAAGAAATAAAGGATACTGTGCCTGCGGTTTCGAAAACTTTCTCTATATTTGCTTTATGAACTTACTGCTCAATATTATTTGGCTGATTTGCGGCGGATTTCTGATCTGCGTGGAATATATTGTTTCCAGCCTGTTGCTGATGATCACTATCGTCGGCATTCCTTTCGGTTTCCAGACTTTGAAGTTGTCTATGCTGGCTCTTTGCCCTTTTGGGCGGGAAATACGCAGTTGTCCCGGTGATGGCGGATGTCTCAGTGTGTTGATGAATATCATCTGGATACTTGTAGGTGGAATCTGGATCAGCCTCTCTCATTTGGCATTCGGGGTGTTGCTTTGCATCACTGTTATCGGTATTCCATTCGGACTGCAACATTTCAAGCTGGCGGGCTTGGCACTTACTCCTTTCGGAAAGGAGATTGTATAAATATTGTATACCGATATGATCGTGTTGTCACTTTGGATAAAATGCAGCGTCCTACGTGCGTTTGTCACCACTTGATTCCGGTTCTAATTTTCAGGTAAGAAGAACAAAAGGACAAAAGAGAGAAAATCCGTTCTTTTGTCCTCGAATAAATCAATGTAAATCCTGTGTGATTGGTGGTAATCCTGTCTTTATCAAGTCCTTTTCATACTTAAAAATGGTATTATTTCATGATGAACTTCACAGCTGCCCAGTTGTTCTTTTCCCGATGGTGTACGAACTCCATTCCCAGACTTTCCGCTTTTTCGCGGATAAAAGGAATATCCTGCATATAAAATCCACTCATAAATATTTCTGAACCCGGATGCATACAGGCGGCATAATGAGGCAGGTCTGCCAGAAGAATATTCCGGTTGATATTGGCAATAATTACATCAAACGGCTTGCGGCCTTTCAACAAGTTGGCATCTCCCAGTTCCACTGTAATGTTATGGATATGGTTCAGTGCAATGTTGTCTTTTGAATTATTGACGCACCAGTCGTCAATGTCGATGGCTGTCACAGGATTGGCTCCGCGCATGGAGGCAAGGATGGCAAGAATAGAAGTGCCGCATCCCATATCCAAGACTGATTTTCCTTTCAGATCAGCTTCTAACAGCTCGCTGATTATAGAGCTGGTCGTTTCATGGTGCCCTGTGCCGAAAGCCATTTGCGGGTTAATCAGAATTTCATACTCAGTCTTCGGGGTGTCTTTATGGAACGTGCTGTGAATGCAGCAACGGTCACCGATGATGATGGGTTGAAAGAAGTTCTTCTCCCATTCCTCGTTCCAATTCTTGTCTTCGGCTTCTTTAATGGTATATTTCACAGTAGTGTCGGGCAGGGGGAAGCTCGCAATCATTTCTTTTAATGCTTCCTCATCGAACAAAGTCTGCTGGATATAAGCCTGTACTCCTGCTTCACATTCTACAAAACTTTCAAATCCTATTTCTCCGGCCAGTGCAGATACTACATCATTCACTGTTTCATTACAGGGATGTGTTGTAAAGGTTACTTCTAAATATTTCATACGTTTTCGTTTATTCTATCACTTTACGGAGCAATGCCTCCATCTCATTTTTGAAAATACCCGCTTCATGTACTTTCACACCGTCCACATAAAACGTGGGAACGTAATAATAGTCGTATTGGTCGGCTATATCAGGATGTTGGGTTTCTTCTATCATTTCTATTTCTATAGGTTGGAATTCAGGGTGTTCTTCTTTTAGTTCTTCAATATAGCGCAGTGCTTTTTTGCAGAACGGGCATCTTTCCTGATAAAATAATTTCACTGGTTTCATGTGGCTGTTTATTTTAGGTTTATATACTCTTAAAAAGGGTAGTGGCAAAGATAGGGAGAAAAAATGAGAATAAGAGCAGAATCGGTATTAATTGCTTCTCTCTTTATACCCGTTCAGCATCTATTTATTTTCTTCATTCCGGTAGGATATCAACAGGAAGTTACTCTCAATAATGCTCTCATACTCTCATTAGTGGTATAATTCGCTTATAATGAGTGTGCTATTGATGATGGTAACATAAATGAGTATGAGGGCATTGACCTCATACTCATTTCTTGAAAAATAAATTATTCCAACTTGACCACGTGGTATAAAGTACCTCTGATACTGGCTCTTTTGGGTACATTCAGTTTATGTAGAATACGTCCGAACCAATTTATTTTATTGACGGATAGCTTATCACGTGTGTTTTCTTGGAGATAATTGAAAATCTCCATGGCAGTCAGCCATTCTCCCTCTTCATCAGTGGTTGCAGAAGAAAAGTTACAATGGAATAAATGCTCCAAAGGCGAAATTTGCTCAAATTCTCTGTTGCTTTGCCGCAAAACAGCCTCATCTTCATCATTCAGCCAGTAACGTTCCTGCTGATAAAGCAATGTCATGGCTTGTGCATAGAGCTGGCGGTAGTCTATGGTGACATGGGTATCAATGGGAGCGGTCACCTCGATACAGATAAAGCGACGGCTTCCCGTGGGGTCGGTGAGCAAATCCTTCTGATTGCTGGTGCCGATGAATGAGGCATAGCGGCGTAATTCGCGTACGCTGGTTCCATAGGGCTTTCGCAGGTTGGCCACCGGTTTTTGTAACAGATGTTTCAGAAAACCTTGCTGGTTCATCGTAATCTGGTCGAATTCGTCCAGGTTGATAAGGAAAAATCGTCCCAAGGCACGCTCCGCTTCCTGTTTGCTGCTGAAGTCCAGGCTGTCGGCATAGCCGAAACGCAGTTCGGGCGGTAGCAGGATGCGGCAGTAAGTGGATTTCCGGAATCCTTGTGAACCCACCAGCAAAGGCGAAGTACTGTTGCCATGCTGACGGTCCATCCCCCTCCAATGCGCCACCATGCCCAGAAACCAACGGTAAAAGAGTTCTTCCCAATGCGGATTGTCACAGGGAACGAGCCGGGCCAATGCGCGGATGCGGTCAGTACCGTCCCATCGGGGAAGGTCACACAAGTATTCTTCTACGGGATTGTAAAGAGGGACGAAATCGGAAGTGAGAAAGCGGTCGATATCGCGGTCCCACACTTGCAGTCCCTCTTTCAAGGCGTAAAGGGCGATGCTGTTTCGGGTACGTTTTTCCAAGGGTTTGAAATAGAAATGAACAGAGTCCCGCTGGCGGTATTCCACCTCGTCCAGTACGGTGTTGAAACGGAATTCGTACCGTCGTTTCAAAAACTCCTCCAGCCGGAAGGTGGCTTCCTGCTCTTTGTTGAGGCCACCTTTCTCGCCAAAGCCTTTCATCTCCCGATATCCGTTGCCGAAAGCCATGCGGATGGCTTCCGTGTTCGTTTCGTGGAAATAGTGCATCAGTGTACGCCGCACGGCTTCTTCTTCGGGGATGCCTGCTTTGAAGCATTGTTCTACCAGATGGGGCAGCAAGGGCTCCAGTCCGTCATCACGTTTCCAGTTTTCCATTTCGGCCAATGCTCTTTTTCGTGCCGATTGGTACATCAGTGCCAAAGTCTGTAAACTTTCACATCCGGGCGTCATTCGTTCCAGTGCGGTTTCGCTGTTTTGTTTGCGTTGGCGGAAAGACTCTTCATCGGGCAGGGCAAGCGGTTGCTCTATGCAGAAGGGGACGGACGAAGGGTTATAGTAAGGTTGTTCATCCACGGTCATGCGGCAGCTTTGCATCAGGTCCGGTTCCTTCAGTGTGATGCCGAAAGGAAGCATGGGCTGGTAGCAGGTCACCGCCAGCCGATAGGCGTGAGCATGAAACAGGAGAGCCTCCTGTATGGTGGGCAGAGTGCCGTCGGGGCGTGCGAAGCGTACCCATATCTTTACGCTCCGTCCGCTTGAACCGCAGAAAGCGGCAAAGGTTTGCGGCAGTTGTGCCACTTGGCGTTTTACGTATTCCACCTCATACTGGTCGGCCAGCCGGTTCACTTCCAGCTGCACTAGTCCGTTGTAATGTTTCATGCGTTTCTCGCCATTTTGCTTACGGGTATATTCTACAGCAGGATAGACACGCGGCAGTTTGTCGATATGGGCGTAGTGGGCGGACGATCCTGTCAGCCGGGGCAGTATTTCACGCAGTTCCGATATGTGTCCTGCTTTGTTCTCTGTCTTTATTTTCTCGAGGAATGCGTCCGAATCGCATAGTGACAAGGCTTCTGTCCCCTGTTCTTCATCTTTCCTGATGAGTGTAATTTTCATATTTGTCTTTCGTTTAAATGTTTTTTGGCTTTATGTACCTCCCATGGAAAAAGATGATGTTCTGTCGTGTGGAGAAGACCGCGTTTGGCGAGTGTCTATGTGTGCATATTTTTAGTAAAGGTAAGGTTTCTTTCCGGATTCTGCAAGTGCTTTCCGGATTAAATGCCGTTTTTTCTTTTTCCTTTCTTTCCTGTGTTTTTATTCTTAGTCTCAGTGCGTATTTCCCTGTTCCTTATTTGTTTTCTACCTTTTCTTTTCTTATTTTTGTATGTTTATAATTAGTTAGCCACCCTTGTGATTAAGTCTAGTCACAAGGGTGATTAAAGTTAACCACAAAGGTAGTTAAACTTAATCACGTCCGTGATTAACAGATATTGAAAGTTCATTAATAAAAGAAGAACAGTATGGCAATACTATTTGATTGGTACGAGAATCCCAAATCACCTGAGCAACAAGGGGAAGAGAATACGTTGCACCCGCGTCTCCGGCTGAACGGAAAGGTGAGCACGGCCCAGCTCCGTGCCCGTATTCAGAAACATTGTACGTTGACTGAAACGGATGTGGTAGCCGTGCTCGATGCGCTGTCACGTGCCATGGGCGAGGAGTTGGCGGAAGGCAAACAGGTGCATCTGGACGGCATCGGTTTCTTCCGTCCCAACCTGGTGAGTACCGGGCCGGTAACGGAAAAGACGAAACGTAAGAATACGAAGGTGAGGCTCAAGGGGATTGTTTACCGTCCCGATCAACTATTGATGGATGAGGTGGGAAAGGTAAAGGTGCAGCGTACCCGGTTCTCGTTTCATTCCAGTAAACTGACCGATGAGGAAATTGACGCATTGCTGACGGAGTACTTCACAACCTGTGATTTTGTGCAGCGGAAAAGTTTCCAGCTTCTTTGCGGTATGACACAAAGCACGGCCAGCCGCCATTTACGCCGCTTGTGCGAGGAAGGAAAGCTGAAAAATGTGGGACTTCCCAAACAACCGGTTTATAAGCCTGTGGATGGGCATTATATTGTGAATGAATGATTTAAGTGCGTAATGTGGGGGATAAGGAGTGAGGGCATATTAAAAAGTGAGGGTAATGCCCTCACTATGGGTAATGGTTTTATAATGAGTGGGTTATGGCTGATAGTGAGGGCATGAGGGCATAAGTGGGTGCAACTTATTATAGGAAAAGTTGTTTTTACCACCAGATTTGTTTACCGTCAACGTACGTGAACGGACGTTCTTCCGCTCCCCGTGTATAGTCTTTTAGATAAAGCAAAGCATGGTCGGGGACATTTATTTCTTCTATTTCTGTATATGAAAAAATACGATTTTTCTTTTTTATGTAACTGGTAATAGCTTCATCCATGTTTTTTTCCTCCTGCAAACAGAGGAGAAGTTCAACTACGGGTGCGCTGGCTTCATAGTACAGTCCGTTGTAAATCAGCAGATAGCGATCTTTTACAGTGGATGTTTCTAATTTTTGAATGTATATTTGTTCGTAAATTTCCATTTGTTTTATCAGTTTGTTTTCATGATAGCACTATTGATGTTTCTATCCATATCGCTCTTTTCGCGTGAGGTCTTTTGACCGAAGTCAAAGGTATACGCTATTTTGATATATCCGGTACGTTGATTGATTCGACTGGTCTGTATCTGGCTGTAGTTATATATACTAAAATTGGCATATTCCCTATAACGGTTATGCTTGGTGAACGGGTTTTCTGTACCGGTTTCTACGTGCCAGCCTTTGTGACTCCAACTGATGGAAGTTCCATAAATGGCGGGATTTTTTTCTATCGCAAGAGAGAAACGGTTTATACGGCTTGTCGCTGTACTTCCATATACATTTATTGCAAGATTTTTCCAGTAATAGTTTATGTCCAATGATGCTATCACACTATTGTCTGTAATGTTGTATTCTCCGGGAATGATTGTATGATAGTATCTGGCATTGAACTTGGCGCGTAAATTGTCGGAGAAGCGATAGGAAAGATCCAAAGCTGCGTTCCAATGTTCCACATCCATGTCCGACCGGAAGCTGGAGACAAGTTTGTCATTCTCTAGGTAGTAATCGGTGGATATATTATTCTGAATCTTCTGATAAACACCTAAAATTTGAAAATTCAGTCGATTTAGTTGTGCTTTATAGGCGATGCCGACAACATATAATTTGGTATTATCCAGATGGGGATTACCACGTTTGATTTGTATAAAGTCTACTGTTTGATCCATGCTGTTGATATAGCTGATGTCCGGTTGGTCGTTACCGATATCGACAGAGGCCATTAACTGCTGTGATTTATTGATAGTATAAATAAAAGTGGAATTCATTCTAAGTGACCAATGCTGCTGCCGGGCATCTGTATGAAGTTTGTAATTCAACCATGAAAAACCCGGTAAGAAATTCATAGAGAACTTTTTGGCTATACGCTGGTTATAGTTTAAGAAGAACATCGTTTCTCCCATCCATAGATGTTGCCAAGAGTCGTAATCACCCGTATAGGAGGAAGACGTGACTTTATGATGGTGCTGCAGGTTTGCTCCAAGTGAATTGTTGTGCTCCAATTTTATATTATATCTGGTAGAAAAGTCGAATGCATATAATTCTTCATCAACATCCGTCAGGGATATATTTTCTCCTTCTGTATAGGTTCTGGTGTAATCGTTTTGTGTATAAGCGGTTTTGGCCGTTACCTCCAGTGTCTGTTTAGGGGTTATGTTGAAATTGCCATATAGTTTGACAGAGGGACTTAGTCCGTCTTCTTTTTTTTGGTTGGCTGAAGATATGCTGTATGTATGATGACCGGAATAATCCAGTAATTCGCTATTGTTATTTTTGGGAGTTTCATTGTGGACTAATGAAAGTTGTGCCGAGATATTATGTTTCTCTGTACGATTGTTGGCTTTCAATTGTAGATATTGCTGGTTGTTTTGATAATCAGCTTGGGTCGTTTGTGTGTTTCGATGGGTGGTATATTCCGGGAATAATATCTCTTCGTTTTTTGAGGTTTTTACTCCGTCATATTTTTGGGTAATATAGCCTCCTAACACTGAATAGCTGTTGTTTCCATGCATCAGTTTAGTCCCTATATTATAATTACCCATCAGATAACCGATGGTTTGTTTGCCGTCTAATGATACATATCCACCTGATGTTCGTTCCTTGGTTATATAATTGATGGAAGCTACATCACCGGCATATTTTCCTGTCGGGGTGTCATAATATTCTATATTCTTGATATCGCGTGGGCGTAGGTTTTGCACTTCCTCATATTCAGCTTTTTCTCCGTTTATATATAGTGCCACTTCACCACCAAAAGTGCTTACTTTCCCTGTCCGTTTGTTCACTTCCAAGCTGGGAATCATCAAGTTGTACAAAAGGTCATAGCCTGTACCGGCATGTTTCACCTGTTGCTTGTCGGGAATGACCAATACATGATCAGTCTTTCTGACATAGGAACTTCCTTTTACCACGACTTCATTCAGTATTACATTGTCACTTTCCAAGGTAATTACAGGTAGTTGTGTATCTTGGTTTGAAACACTTGCCGGTATTATTTGCGGTTTGTATCCTATTGTACTGAATGCTAACAAATACTTGTCCGGCTGTACATTTGTGAACTGGTAATATCCTAATGTGTCTGTTGTTGTACCCGAGATGAAGGCTGAGTCTGTTTTTAATAACCGGACTGTGCTATAAGCTAAAGGCTGATTGTCTAAGTCGGTTACTTTACCATGTATGCGAACTTGAGCGTAAAGTGAAAAACCGGGCATCAGGCATACGCATAAAAATAATTTTAAAGTATTCATAGTAATCATACTGTTGGGTAATAAAGGAATGTGTTTGTACATATTATATATTGTTTAATCATAAATTTAGACGGAGGTATGATTCTAAAAGTTGTAATCAATATTACGTTATACTATAACACAAGTTTGTAGTCAACGTATTATTTTTACGATAGTAAAGGTATAGCTATTGGAGAAAAGAAATGAAAAAATACATTTTACTTTTTCTATACTTTTATATAACAGGCTGATATACAAGTAATATATGCTTGTGCATTCTTGAGAAAATACCAATTTTTACCCATTGGCAGATGAATTTTTCCATATGGGTCGTTACAATTCTTGGATAATTCCTTCCATTTGTTGTGCCGTTCCCTTCTCGCTATAGATTTTTTGGTAGAGGCGGGAAAGAGAATTTGTAATGGCAGAGACAGAACGGTTGAGTAATTCTGCGATAATGCTTCTCTTGAGTTCGATCTTAATTAAATAGCAGATATGTAGTTCGTGTTCGGATAATTGAGGATAGAGTGCATACAGCTGTCGCAGAAAGTTAGGAAAAGTGCTATTTATAGCTTCACTTAAATGTTTCCAATCCCTTTCCGTTATTTCGGAACTTTGGGTGGCATGGTGGAAATGAAGATAGATGTCCGAATGTCGGAAGGCGAGTAAACGCATTTCCTGTTCGTTCCGGATGGCACGTATTTGTTCGTTGGTTGCTCCCAGTCTTTTTGCTTGAGCTTCCAGCAGGGAATGTTTGAATGTGTCATTTTCCAACTTGGCCGATTGAAGTTGTTCATTCAGTAGGGTTATCTGTTGCTCGTTTTCTAGAATGCGCCGGCTGCTTTGGGCTTCCTGTTCTGCAAAAATCTGTTGTAGTTGTTGTTCTCTGATTGTATATTTGCGGCGGCGTTCGCGTAAACGGTGAAGCAGGTAAATTACAATACCAATCAGGAGACTTGCTACAAACAATAACTGGAACAGTAAAAGTTTCTGTCGTTCTGTCTTCGATTGCAGCCGCTGATTTTCTTGTTCAGATAGATTATAATTATATAAGGAATGGATTTTATTTACCTCTTCGGTTTTTGTGATCTGAAAAAGAGAATCGAATGCATTGATGCAAAGAGAGGCGTATTGATGGGCTTCCGGATATTGCTTTTTTTCCCTTGTAATCAGATGTAACAGACGATATGCAGTACGTTGGTGATAAAGGTTGTTTCCAGAAATTACCTTTTGAAGATAAATTGATGCGGAATCGAACATTTGCCTTTGATAATACACTTCGCCGAGTACTAAATAACTAAGTGAACTGGGGTGGTGGACTTGTACTTGCTTTGCTATAATTTCAGCAGAGTCTGTTTTCCCTTGGTTGTAATAAAAACCGGCCATTTCATCGCCGATGCTGCAAGCTTTAACCAGAGAAACTTTTTCTTTCATCAATGTGTATGCTTTCCGGTAATAGATTTCCGCACTGTCTTTTTGGTTGTTTGTATCGTATATGCGTGCCATGTCCCTCAGACCGAAAGCCATGCCTTTATAATTATGGCAAGCTAAATTATATTTATAAGCTTGTTGAGTAGCTTCCATACTTTCATGATACAATCTTTGAAAGGCAAAAAGGCTGGCAAGCTGCCCGTATATGCGTCCATTCAGCGTATCATTAAAACATCTTTTCCCAATTTCGGCTGCACGCAAGAAAGCATCAACGGCTCGTGGCGCATCTTTCATATCCCGATAGGCGCTACCTTTATAATAATAAGCTTCCATCAGGTGTGGGTCATCCTGTTTGTCTTCATAAAAACTAATTATACGGTTAATCAAAGTATCGGAAGTAACCGGAATATAGAGCTTGTCTTTGGCTTTGACAGTGAGCAATAAGTAATATATATGAAGCTCTTCAGGCCATTCGGTGGTGGATATACTGAGAGAATCCAAACAGGCTAGCGCGCTGTCCGGGTGCGTTTCCATTAATTGAACTGCCCGCTCCATCAGTGGCGGGTAACTTTGCTGTTCATAGCGGCAAGAGATGCAGAGCAATAGAAACAGCAGCAGTATATGTATCCTCCCACTTTTCATAGCAATTGCAAAAATAAACAAAATCTTTGAACTCAGCTACTGAAATAGGGGAATCCCTACCAACTAATAGGGATTTTCTTTGTTATGAAGTAAAACCTCTGACTATCTTTGCACTAGAAAAAGTAGATAGAATAACAAATAAAACAGGTACGAGTATGAAAAAGATTGTATTAGCTTCGCTTATGATGGTGTGCTTGCCTTACTTGGCAATGGCGCAAAGCGTTGATGACGACCTTTATTTCATCCCTAAGAAAAAAGCTGAAAAGAAAGAGGAGGTTAAGCAAGAGGTGAAAGTGGTGGTTCCGCAGAAGCAGAACACGACTACTGTTTACGCAGCCCCCGGTTCTACAGTGGTGGTGAAGGATGTGAAAGGAAAGGTTCGCGATGTGGATGAGTATAATCGTCGTTATACTTCACGTGATAATAATTTCTCGATGGAGAATGATACCTTGTATATTGAGGAGAAACCTTTGAATGAGAGAGGAGAATGGGTTAATGGTTTTGAGGGTTCTCAAGACGATTATGAATACGCGATGCGTATCGTCCGTTTCCGCAATCCCCGTTACGCCATTCCGGTAAGCAGTCCGCTCTATTGGGATGTAGTTTACGGTTTGCCTTCATGGGATTGGAATGTATATGATGACGGATTGTATGCATACGTCTTTCCCACTTACACGAACCGCTTATGGTGGGATTGGCGTTGGAATTATCCATATGGCGCCAGTTGGGGATTCAGTTGGGGATGGAGTTCGCCATGGTACTACAATAGTTGGTACTATCCCGGTTATTGGGGTGGCGGCTACTGGGGTGGCTATTGGGGCTACCATTATCACCATCACCATTATTATCCGCATTACTTTGGTCACGGTTGGGGTGGTGGCTACTGGGGAGGTAGTCATGGATGGTATGGCTCAAGCAGACGTAACCCGGGGATACATGCCGGAAGATATACCAATAGCTATAGTTCTTCACGCCCAAGCCGGAATAATTACGTGAATAGTTATGATAGGAATAGTCGTAATTCATACGTAGGAAATTCCAGACAAAATGTCCGTAATAGTGCTAATAGTTATCGTACCGCAACACGTAACGGTTCTTCATCAGGAAGAGTGGTTTCGGGATCTAACAGTGTAAATTCGGTTCGTCCTAATAGAAGTGCTATCAGAACCCGTACCGGAGAAACTCTTTCACCAAGTCAGGCAGCAGGAGTTCGTCCGGGTAATTCGTATTCACGTCCGACAGAAGGAAGGGGTTCTTCCTATACCAGACCAAGCAGTACTCGGAGCAGTGTGGGAAATGCAGCAGGATCTGCTTATCAGAGAACAGGGGCTGCAAGTCGTGGCGCTTATCGTAACAATAGTGGCGTTTCGAATTCTCGTAGCAGTTCATACTCTCGTAGCAGTAGTCCTTCTCGTAATAGTTCGTCTAACTCTTACCGTAGTAGTGGAACTTCTTCTTCCCGTAGTAGTTTTTCTAGTGGCGGTGGTGCTTCTCGCAGTTCCGGTGGCGGTGTTTCCCGTTCAAGTGGTGGCGGCAGATCGCGTACCAGATAAGTGGTAGATTAAACTAGACAGTTGAATTTAATAGAATTGATGTATGAAAAATAAAGTAATAGTAACCGCTTGTGCGTTGTTGGCAATGACAACGGCAAGCGCACAAAATGCTTATGATGCGGAAAAGTTGCTGGGGAATGACTTGAATGGAACAGCACGATTTGTTGGTATGGGTGGTGCCATGGGAGCTTTGGGCGGTGATATATCTGTCATAAGCTCCAACCCTGCGGGTATCGGCATTTTTCGTAGTAATGACGTGTCTATTTCTTTTGGTTTTAATAATACTTCGACAAAGAGTAACTTTAGTGGTGTGTCAATGAATGAAAACAAAACGCGCGCTTCATTTGACCAGATTGGATTTGTTTATAGCAATAAGATAGGCAATAATACTTCTTTGCGTTTTGTGAATTTCGGATTCAATTACCATAAAAGTAAAAACTTCAATCGCCTTTTCTCTATGGGAGGGGCGTTGGATAATTTGTCACAAAGCTTCCAGCTGGCTCAGGAGATGGAACGATATGGATTGACGGAAAGCGAGTTTAATGACATACTGGATGTGAAGAATCCTTATACCAAATATTGGAATCAGTTACCTGTTTTAGGAGTAATGGGGGTGAGAACCGGTGTGGTTGACTGGGTTAATGATTCTGAAAAGAATATTCATGCTCCATGGGGGTGGAATGGTTTTAACAATAACTTCTTTAGTAAGGAAACAGGAGGTATCAGTCAATATGATTTTAATGTTTCATTCAATATTGAAGATAGGGTCTATTTAGGAGCTACCCTGGGGGTCTATGATGTGAATTATGATCGTTATACTTCTTATACGGAAAATTTGAATGATGATAACGGTGCGGATAATGGGGGGTATACATTGGATAATTATTATAGGCTGGAAGGGACTGGTATGGATTTAAAATTGGGTGTTATTATACGGCCTATAGAAAGTTCCCCTTTCCGTTTGGGATTTGCTGTGCACACGCCTACATGGTATGATTTAAGAGAAAGCTATAATGCCGCTTTATCTTCTAATATTTTAGCTTGTGAGGCACCCTATAACCAGACATTGAGTGATTTTCTGGTAACTCCGGAATATGATTATTTGACCTATGATTATAATCTTACCACTCCGTGGAAATTTAATGTCAGCGCAGGTACTACTTTTGCGGGTGCAGTGGCAGTAGGTGCGGAATATGAATATCAGGATTATTCTTCCAGTAAGCTCAAGGATGTGGATGGTTATGAATTGGGAGATCAGCCCAGCGTTGAGAATTATTTGAAAGGTGTCCATACTTTCCGTATCGGAATGGAAACGAGGATTATACCTGAGTTTAGCATTCGTGCAGGATATAATTACTCTTCGGCTGCTTTTTCTAAAGATGCTTATAGTGCCTTGTCTTTATATAGCACGCGTACTGATTTTAATAATACGGAGTCTAAGAATACATTTACGTTTGGTCTTGGATACCGTGGCAGTGTAATTTATGCGGATTTGGCATATAAATATGATATGTATAAATCAAACTTTTATGCTTTTGATGATATAGATCTTCCGGCAACTAAAGTGGACAATGAACGGCATCAGTTGCTTTTGACTGTCGGTGCTCGTTTCTAAGAATTAATTGTGAGTCTAATATAATTAACTTGTGATATACCGGGAATGCTTTATTGCTTTCCGGTATATTTTTTGCTAATGTTTCATCCTGGTTTTCAAACAAAAGGGTTATCTTTGTAAAAAGAGGTTTTTATGGAACAGAAAGATAAATACATACGGTTTGATTGGGCAATCAAGCGTCTTTTACGCAACAAAGCCAATTTTGGTGTCCTGGAAGGTTTTCTTACCGTACTTTTGGGTGAGAAGATTCAAATCATGGAAATCCTTGAGAGCGAAGGTAACCAGCAACGGGAGGATGATAAGTTCAACCGGGTAGATATTAAAGCCCGTAATAGCAAGGATGAAATAATACTAGTGGAAGTGCAGAATACGCGGGAGTTATATTATCTTGAACGAATACTTTATGGAGTAGCAAAAGCAATAACCGAACATATAGATTTAGGTGGAATTTATGCAAATGTCAAGAAAGTGTATTCTATCAGTATTCTTTATTTTGATATTGGCCAAGGAAATGATTACCTCTACCATGGTCAGAATACATTCCTCGGTGTCCATACTGGTGACTGTTTGAAAGTAACCACTAAAGAACAAGGGGCTATTATCCGGAAATTGCCTGCCGAAATATTTCCTGAATATTTTCTTATTCGTGTGAATGAGTTTAATAAAGTGGCGGTTACTCCTTTGGAAGAATGGATAGAATATCTTAAGACTGGAACTATCCGTCCGGATACAACGACTCCCGGATTGGAGGAGGCGAGACAGAAACTTATTTATTATAATATGAATAAGGCTGATAAACTGGCTTATGATCGGCATCTGGATGCATTGATGATACAAAATGATGTATTGAGTACCGCTAAATTAGAAGGATTAGAGGAAGGTCGTGTAGAAGGACGTGAGGAAGGTATCATGGTAGGTCGCCAAGAAGAAAAAATAGCTACAGCCCGTAACTTGAAATCTTTGAATATTCCTATTGCTGTTATTGTTCAAGCTACAGGCTTGTCTATAGATGAAATAGATAGACTTTAATGAATGAAGGTATGTCAGGATTCTGTTGTGTAATCATGGATTCTGTCATTTTGAGTCATGGTGAGGGATCTTGTGAGAACAAATGGATGTGATTGGATTCTTCATCTCTCTTTTTTCACTTTCCGTTTTTTGTCATCCTCCTCCTATTTATCACGGAACTCTTTCTTTTTCCAAAAGTTGAATCCTGCATATATACGGACAGTTCCGAAAGTATTAGTGAGGGAGAAGTCCTTTTTTCGATAGTCGTATGTATGCATCACCAACGAAGCTCCTATAAAATATTTGTTGGTGTTATAGACCACGGCAGCACGTGTTATCAGGTCAAAATTGATATCCTTTATCCAATGATTGTCAGTATTAGGTGTATCGTCTATTTTTGATTTTTTATAGGCAATGGCCGGTAAGAGTGAAAGATTGGAAACCCAGTTTTTTGCAAATACCCAGTTATAGCCATAACCCACGTTGATGCTGTAATCAGAATATTTCACTTTCTTGAAAAGTAAAGCATCATGTAGTTGGACTCTCACTTCACCGGGAAGCTTTTCGTAATCAAAAGATATGTTGTGCTGGGAATAAGAAAAGCCCGCCATCAGGGAACCCGCGCTTTTACGCTGGTTGGTGGACTGGCTATAGGCTGCCGGATAAGAGAATTTTTTATAATTGAAAATCCAATAGGCGTTCAGTCCTTTGATTTTACTTTGCAATCCGTTGAAATTCAAATTTTTAATGGGAGTATTCAGATCAAAACCGCTGGAAGAACGTATCTTGAAATCGCTTCCTGTCTTTCTGTAATATAAATCCACACCAAATTTGGAACTATAAAGATTCAGTGCCATTTCGGTTTTCTTTGCCTTGTTTTTATGTCCGCCGAAAATATCTTTTACATCGAAAGAATATCCTAGAAATATCCAGCGCCATCCGAAATAGACTCCCAGCTTGAAACTGGCATTGGGGGAGAATCCCAAACTTTGTTCGCCGTTGTTTCCTTTACTACCTAACCGATAGTATTCGTACCAACTGCTGGATTCCAGCATGAAAGCCAGATTGTAAAGGTTGGGCGAGATATAGGTAGTGTCAATCGCATTGAATTCTTTTCCTACTTTCCTTATTTTTCTTCCGGTATGGCGGACAGTCGTTGCTATTCCGTCAGTCAATGTAATGAGAACACCCTTGTTGTCCTGTACTGTCGAGTCTTTCTTTTCCGCTTGTGCATATACATTAAAGGCAGAAAGAAAAGACAGACAGAGCAGGCATAATTTACGGATGTCCATAGGCGGAAATCAGAGTTTATTAAGTATACGGTCCATTACCCAGTTGGTGGGTGTCGCACTGATGCCGTCGCAGGTACAGACAGCTTTTCCCTGCAGGTGTTCTACTACGGCTTTTATGAGCGGAAGTTGTACATGAGGGGGATTTTCGGGAAGAAATTCCTCGCGTCCTCTTTCAGTATGCAGGGCGATGGGATCGTAAGTGAAAACGGAAAAACAGATCATCCCCTTGTCTCCGATGATTTCTATACGGTCTTCCTTGGCCGATTCATGGGCGACAAAACACCATGATCCTGATCCCGGCAGACCGGAATCAAATTTGAAGCAGGCACTTATCGTATCTTCTGCCGGATATAACCCGCCACGGTTGCTCTTGTATCCTTGGGCTTCGAGAATGCAGCCGAACATATCTTGTAATAAATCCAGCTGGTGAGGAGCCAGATCATAGAAATAACCGCCGCCGGCAATATCAGGTTGTACACGCCAGGGCAGGTTGGTGCTGTTGTAATCCAAATCACGGGGAGGCTGGGCGAAACGTATCTGTATATTGATGACATTACCTATTTCACCATCCTCTACCATTTGGCGTACTTTTTGGAAATAGGGAAGATAACGTCTGTAGTAAGCGACGAAACAAGGGATACCAGTCTCTTGTGATATGCGGTTGATGCGTGCGCAGTCCTCATAGCTGGCTGCCATTGGTTTTTCAATATACACGGGCTTTCCTGCCTTCATAGCCATAATGGCGAAAGTGGCATGAGAGGAAGGGGGAGTGGCTATATAAATAGCATTGACATCTTCATCTCCTATTAACTGCTGCGGATCGGAGTACCAGCGGGGAATGTTGTGTCTTTTGGCGTATGATTGAGCTTTTTCTTTGTCACGGCTCATTACAGCCACTACCTCTGAACCTTCGATCAGGGCAAAGGCTGGTCCGCTTTTCTTCTCGGTCACTTCTCCGCAACCGATGAAGCCCCATTTTACTTTGTCTAATTTAACCATGGTAATAACTTTTTTGTCATTCCGCTTAAAATAATAACAATTTATATTGCAAAGATAGGACTATTTTGCAATTTCAGCCGGATAAAAATCAGTTATTGTAATATTTCTTGCGCAACAGTTTGAATGCAGGAGTCTTGACGTAATCATTTAACCAGGAATTCAGGCTGTCAAGCAATATTGGAGAATGTTTGCTTACTCCCCATGAATAGAATTGTGAGAAGCTGATGGCTGTTTCTATATCCAATTGTGGAAAATCATTGATGGAAGCTTTGGCAATGCTCTCGTCGCATACGGCATAGTCTATGTCACCATGTGCTACCATGGCCAGTAATTGTTCTTGTCCGTATTTCTCCACTTCTTTGATATAGATGGTATCACCTATTTCGTTACTTAAATTATGTATGCGCAGAATGGCAGGTGAGTTTTTGACTAGATGAAGGGTCTTGCGGGCTAGTTCCAACTGGCTGTGAATGTACAGACTATCGTTTTCTTTTTCGGGTTTACGCTGTACCAGTACTTGTTTGTTCAGTATAATGGGGCGGGTAAACAACAGGGAGTCTTTGTATTCTGTGGTAACTACCGTGCTGTTGGCCAATATATCGTATGTTCCTTTTTGTACGCCTTCCAGTCTTTTGGAAAAGCTCATTTCGGGAGTGATTTCCGGTTTCAGTCCTTTGCTGTGTGCAAAAGCATGGAGCAGTTCGTAGTGGAAACCGGAAACGGTGTCGCCGTCGGCATAAAAACTGATTGAGTTGTACTCGGTAACAGCACGCAGGATTCCCGATGCCGCTATTTCTGCATAATCGCGGGGCAGACTGGTTTCAGCCTCCGTTTTCTTTTTGAAGAAGATGGAGGATAGGGTTGCTGCAAGGATACCCATCAGAACGTATTTCAGATATTTTTTCATATAGACCGTCAATCAAAGAAATTCCATGAAAGGCCGAACTTTATCATTCGCGGATTGATTGGGTAGTGTGGCGCCAGGAAGTAATTGGATTTTCCCGAACCGGCATTGACATGATACATCATAATAAAGAAGCGGGTACGTTTTAAATGCAGGTTGGCATAGACGTTGACTATCGGAAAAGCTCCTATCTCGATTTTGTCATTAGGATTCTGGTTATAGAATTGTCCGATGACGGGGGAGTAGTCTGGCGCGTAATATTTACTGAAATAACGCACATCTGCTCCCATTTCTATCTGGAGTACTTTTTTGGCGAGACCGAATTTCATGTACAAGTTGCCGTAAGCCGACAATTCCGGTAAGGGTAGAATGTCTTGCTCACTTGATTTTTGATAGGCTACTTCACCGTCGAGATGAAAAATTCCTACTTTTAATTTTTGTTGCAACATTGCAGTGAATATTTGTATGTTGCCGGAGTGTTGTCTTACGGCTGCATTGTTCTTGAAACCGGTGACATTTCCTTCACTGTCTTTTACCGGTATGCTGGTATTGGCCAGATAAGTGTAATTCTTTATATTTTCCACTCCGGCACGCAGCTGGGTTCCCCATCTGTCCAGACTTAGTTTTCCTTCCAGGCGGGTTCTCATTATTTTGGATAAATCGTTGTTGTCCCACCAGTAATGTTTGGACTGGAAATGCCTGAAATAGAATACGGGGTTCTGGTTCTTGATGAATGCATTTACATCCAGTCTCACCGTATCTCCGAATAAACGGAGATTCAGATCCCCTCTGCCTTCTACGCTGAATTGTCCTGCGTCTTCACCGGCTATGGCTAATTCTCCTAGGATATTGTAATGTAATAGTTTTCCTTGTTTTTTGGATAGTTCGCCGCCAATGGAGAGTGAACTTTCCTTATAGTTGTTGATAATGCGTTGTCCCGGTATGTTTGTTGTGTCGGTCAAGGCGAAGTTTCGGTATTCATAACTTAAAAAGGCGGTAAGTCCGGCTTTTGCCCATTTGTTGAATCCTTCTTGTAAAGCAATGCCAATGGTGTTTTTGATGGATGTACGCTTCGTCTTGTCTATAGAGTCGGTCCCCAGATAGTTATGTTCAAAATACTTCTGATTCTGTGCGTCATCGTATGAGATGTATTTGCGATTGTTCAAGTCTACTTGTAGTGTATGTATGAAGCTTGTGACAGGAACAAATACCTGCGTTATTTTTACAGAGTCCGTATCCACACTGTCCTGTTTTTCTTTATAGAACCCTAGGTTGTAACGATGTGTCAGGAAGGCATGGTAGCTGGTGTTGTGATTCCATATCTGACTCAGTCGGGTTGGGATTTCGTTGGCGGAATATTCTTTTTTGCCTTCTGCCATATCCAGCGGGTTGGTGATATACCGGTCGTCCGTGATACCTCCGTTTTCTGCCATCTTCAAGTTATCGTTGTTGAATATGAAATGCATGTCATATTTATCTCCCCGGTAGCTGGAGAACAGGCCACCGTTGAAGAAGGCTGTGGACTGATCTTGATAAAGCCCCCGGCCATACAGGTAATCTATGTAGAATCCGAACCCTAGCCTTTTGTTTGCATTGATGGCAAAATAGGATTTGAAACGTTCTTCTCCGTCACGGCTGCCTCCTCCTTTGTAATAGGTCAGGTTTGTGAATGGAGAAAGTGTATTGGTGAATATGACATCTTCCGGACGTTGTACGCAAAAGTCGTATGGGTCGGTGAAAAAGTATTGGCTGGGGTCCCGACGGTCAAAAAAGATGCGTGAGAGGCGGGGGGAGCCCAAATTTCCCAGGTAATTGTATTGTCCGGTATAGCCGCCCATGTCATTTGAGTTTTGGAAAGCGTGCTGCAAGGTATCTACGGGGATATAAGTGACATTGCCAAAACGACTGTCCACTTTCCATGAGTACAGTCCGATGGGGATTGTGCTGGCATCTACTACGGCTGTCGTGTCTATGGGGTTTCCGTTACGGTCATATTGATCTCTGTTCAGTCCGCTTGCTGAGGAACCGAACTGGTTGTTCAGGGTATTCATTGTCCGCTGTGCCATCAAGGAAGTATGGAAGCACAGGAATAATAAAAAAATAATAGAGAATATTCTTTTCATAACGGCGGCAAAGATACAATATAAAAATAAAAGGAAGAGCTTTTCCGCTATGGAAAGTTCTTCCTTTTATTATTCGTTTAGAGTTATTTTAACTTACTGAGGTTTAATAATCTCCATTCCGATTCGGATGGCTTCTTCATTCATCGGTATCAGATGATGGTGACGTTCGGGTAATGTTTTGCGTAAAGCTTTTATTACACTTTCAATGGATACTACGGGACGTAGTTTTAGCAAGCCTCCTAAGACAATCATGTTGAAGGTCTTTGCCATTCCTTTTTCGTTGGCGGCATCCATTGCGTCAATACGATAGATTTGTATGTCCCTACGTGTCGGAGGCTCGATGATTCCGTATCCGTCATAAATGAGAATACCACCTGGTTTAATTTTGCCTTCAAACTTTTCCAATGAGGGTTGGTTCAGTATGATGGCTGTGTCATATTGGCTGAGAATGGGTGAAGAGATGCGTTCATCACTGACAATCACCGTTACGTTAGCGGTTCCTCCCCGTTGTTCGGGACCGTATGCCGGCATCCAGGTTACTTCCTTGTCTTCCATCAGTCCGGAATAGGCAAGTATCTTACCCATGGATAGCACACCCTGACCGCCGAATCCTGCTATAATGATTTCCTGTTTCATGGTTTCTGTCTTTTTATTCTTTATTTTTCAAATCACCCAGCGGATAGAAAGGGAACATGTGTTCCACCATCCAGTCATTGGATGCTTGCGGAGTCATTTTCCAACCGGAATTACAAGTCGATACAATTTCCACCAAATTAGAACCTTTGCCATTCATTGAATTTTCAAATGCCTTGCGGATAGCCTTTTTGGCTTTGCGGATGGCGGGAACTGTATGTACGGACTGGCGGGTAACGTAGGCGGTGCCTTCCAAAGTGGCGGCAATTTCTGTCATTTTCAGCGGATAGCCGTGAATGGCTACATCACGACCATAGGGGCAGGTGGCTGTTTTCATGCCAACCAGAGTGGTAGGAGCCATTTGCCCACCGGTCATTCCATAAATGGCATTGTTGATAAAGATGATAGTAATGTTTTCACCACGATTTAAAGCATGGATAGTTTCGGCAGTACCGATACATGCCAAGTCACCATCTCCTTGGTAGGTAAATACCAGACGTCCGGGCCATAAACGCTTAATGGCGGTAGCTACGGCTGGTGCGCGTCCGTGGGCGGCTTCTTGCCAATCGATGTCTAGATAATTGTATGCAAATACGGCACATCCTACTGGTGACACACCGATTGTCTTATCTTCCATGCCCATTTCTTCAATAACTTCGGCTATTAACTTGTGAACCACACCGTGGCTGCATCCGGGGCAATAATGCATCGGATTGTCATTCATCAGTGTCGGTTTCTTATAAACCAGGTTTTCGGGTTTTATGATTTCTTCTTTTGTCATAGTTTCTCCTCCTATTGTTTATAACATGAACCGCATAAAGAATTCCACCAGCTTGAGAAAAATAGCTGCTGCACAGACATAGATGAATACTTTGAAGTCACTTGCCACGAAGTAAGTGATGACAGCTGCTAATGCCAGTGCCATGAAAAGTATGTTCAATATATTTCTGATCAGATCGATATTCATACGGTCTTATTTTATTAGTTTCTCTTTCAGTGCAGTGATTACTTCATCCGGATCGGGGACAATACCACCCAGACGTCCGAAGTGTTCTACAGGCACTTTACATTTTACAGCCAGACGGACATCTTCTACCATTTGTCCGGCGTTCAATTCTACAGTGAGGATACCTTTTACCTGTGCGGCGCGTGCTGCAATAGCTTTCGACGGGAACGGCCATAGGGTAATAGGACGGAGCAAACCAACTTTGATGCCTTCTTCCCGAGCCATTTCCATTGCCTTTTGGGCAATGCGGGCGCAAGAGCCGAAAGCTACGATCAAATATTCTGCATCTTCGCAGTGAAGTTCTTCGAAGCGTACTTCATTCTCTTCTATTTCTGCATATTTTTTCTGAAGATGAATATTGCGCTTTTCCATTTCGGCAGGATCGAGTTCTAATGAGGTAATGATGTTGGGGGTACGGTGGTGGGTTCTGCCGGTAGTGGCCCACGGACAACGGGCAATGACTTCTTCATCTGTCAGGCGTGTGCGCTGTTCGGGTAATACTACTTTTTCCATCATCTGCCCGATAACGCCATCTGCTAGAATAATGGCGGGATTGCGGTATTTGAAAGCCAAATCAAAAGCTATACCTACGAAATCTGCCATTTCCTGTACTGATGCAGGTGCCAGGGCTATGAGACGATAGTCTCCGTGACCGCCACCTTTCACTGTTTGGAAATAGTCGGCCTGACTAGGTTGGATGGTTCCTAATCCGGGACCTCCGCGCATGACATTGACAATCAGGCAGGGGAGTTCGGCACCGGCAATGTACGAGATGCCTTCCTGCTTTAAACTAACGCCGGGACTGGAGGATGAGGTCATTACCATTTTACCGCTTGCTGCACCGCCATATACCATGTTGATTGCTGCGACTTCACTTTCTGCCTGTAACACCACCATACCGGTAGTTTCCCAAGGTTTCTCTTCGGCCAGAGTTTCCAATATTTCCGATTGGGGAGTGATGGGATAGCCAAAGTAACCGTCTACTCCGATACGGATGGCGGCGTGGGCTATGGCTTCATTTCCCTTCATTAAAACGACTTCTTCTGCCATATTTGTTACATTTATTGTTGTTTTACTTTATACACAGTAATGCATCCGTCCGGACAGACTGTGGCACATGATGCGCAACCATTGCAGGTATCCTCTAATACCTGGTGGGCGAATGTGTATCCTTTTTTATTCACTTGTTTGGCATTGAGCGCGATTACATGTAGCGGACATGCCACTACACATAGATTGCAACCTTTGCAACGCTCTGTGTCTACTACAATAGCACCTTTAATCTTTGCCATGGGTTAGTTATTATTGATTATACATGTCTTTGTTATAGAAATTCAGAATATTCATAATCATGTCACGGGCGGAAACGGCGGGACTTTCCGGATTACGCTCGATGGCTTCCAAATAATTGTTCAAAGCTTGTTGCCAGTTTCCCATTTTGCGGTAGGCGTTACCCAGTAAGTAATAGGGTTCATCGTTGACGTGCGCATCGTTTCGGATGAAATTAGTTAGCGCATGAATAGCTCTCTCCGTATCACCCTGTTCGATAAGTGTCTTTATGTCCTGTAATTCTTCCGTCATAAGGCATGATTGTCTCATTGTTGTTTACAAAGATACTCTTTATTTGTTATGAAAGGGAAGATTGGAGCAGAAAAAACGACTTTCTTGCTAAAAACATTTAAAAAAAGGAGAGAAAGATAGGGAAAAAATGGAAGAATGATTTCTTCTAATGGTTTGATTATTATAGAAATGGTTTCAAGTGAAACGGTTGATAGAGGAACGGTGTTATTTATTCTTAAAGGGGGGATATGTTTGAATTGTATTTGTTATGATATTTTTGGGGGGAAGTATATGGTAAATCGTTTGTATGTTTTTTAGGGGGAGTTGTCAGGTTATCTCCCCCCCCCTAAATATTTTATGTATTATCGTATAGAATTAACTGTCACGGCATAAATATATAGAAGAAAAGATTATTTTATTACTTCACCTACATACATATTATATGCCTTCTGGCCGTTGTTACTGGGGTTCATCTTTTTTGCTTCCTCACCGGTAACTGTCTGTTTCATCAGTTTCTTACAGTTTACTATCAACCACGGCTCACTACTACCTTGCTTGTAGAACGAAATTTTATAATTATCGCTTTGATCCATTAGCATATTGCCCATTGATTTGGATTGGTCAATTATGCAGAATGCTACTTCTTTGCCGAATAACTGACCGAAACCTCCCCAACATTCTTTACCAATTTCGAATTGTTCATCGTTTCCGGCAGTAATTGTCATACGTGAAGATGCCTTGATTTGGTCATCTATGCTTTGTTCTTTGCTAGGAGTTACATTATTGGCTACTTTTATTTCGGTATTACCCTCAGAACCACCGATGATAGCCGGTTGGGCAGGGGGAGTTACCGGAGTGGCGGTAATGATTGTGGTTGTATTTGATATCGGAGTGGCTGTTACACCCGAAGTAGGAGCAACTGCAATTTGTGAGTTGTTCAAGACTTTGTTGCCCAATGTATCTTGGATGGATTTGAACAGTGTGTCTTTCAAGTCAATTGTTTCTCTTCTGAATTTGCCGCAGATGGGAGCCAGTTTGGTTTTCGATTTGTTTAAAGCCATATCGTCTACAATCCATTCCTCTGCGCTGTATTTTTCTCCTCCGTCACGAGCTTCATCATACCAATAGCGGATACGGGTCATTTCGATATCACATTTTCCGTTTCCGCAGGTGATAAACATCTGATAATAAATTCTGGTTCTGTCCAATGACAATGCAGAGGATGAGAATACCAGATATTCTTCGCCACCTGCTGCAATGGTTCCTTCATCTTCATTGGTGTAAAGAACACGTGCATTGAACTTGCCTTCGGGCTTGAAACGTTCTGTAGCCCATTTCAGCATTGTCTCATATAGCTGGTCTTTCGTTAAAGACGGTGCCTGTATTTCTGTTTTGAAAGAAACTTTACCGTCATCCAAAGTTATTGCTCCCGCCAGATATTTGGGATCTGTCTGTGCCATAGCGATGAATGGCAGGCATAAGAGCATTAAAAAAAGAATTTTCTTCATAGTAATATATCTTATTTTATATTTTAATCTAAGCAAAGATAGGAATAAAAAAAAAGAGAAGCTATAAAGCCTCTCTTTTTTTACTTTTATTATTATTGCGTGAATTTTACTTTACAGGTATCTTTTCAATGCGTTTTTGGTGACGTCCGCCTTCAAAGCCGCTGTTAAAGAATTCATCTAATATTTTTTCAGCCATTTCATGGTCTATGAATCGTCCTGGCATTACCAGAACATTGGCATCATTGTGTTGACGTGACAAATGGGCTATCTCGGGAATCCAGCATAGTGCCGCACGGATACCCTGATGTTTGTTCAATGTCATGCTGATCCCTTCACCGCTTCCGCAAATAGCTACTCCGGGTCCGCATTCTCCGGCTTCTATAGCCAGTGCAAGCGGATGGGCGTAATCTGCATAGTCACAGCTTTCTGTACTGTATGTACCGAAATCTTTGCATGGATAACCTTTTTCAGTCAACCATGTTTTTACAAACTCTTTCAGTTCAAATCCTGCATGATCGGATGCCAGTCCTACTTTTTTCATGCCAGCATTTCTTTTACTTGGTTATACACGTTCTGTGCGGTAAAGCCCAGCTTTTCATCCAATACTTTGTAAGGAGCGGAGAATCCGAATGATTCCAGACCGAATACTTTACCGTTGGCACCTACCAAACCTTCAAGGTTTACAGGAAGACCGGCAGTCAGACCGAATACTTTAGCCTCTGTGGGAATGACACTGTTTTGGTATTCCTTGCTTTGGCTGCGGAACAATCCCTCAGAAGGAGCGGATACGATACGTATTTTTATGCCATCCTTGCGGAGAAGTTCTGCACCTGCTTCCAAAGTGGAAACTTCGGAACCTGAAGCGACTAGGATTATATCCGGATTTTCGTCGGAACCTGCAACAATATAAGCGCCTTTTGCAGCCTGTGAGTAGTCGTTTCCTGCAGGCAGATTCGCGATATTCTGGCGGGAGAAGATTAGTGCGGTGGGGGTGCTGGTATTTTCCATGGCCAATTTCCACGCTACAGTGGTCTCTTCCGCATCTGCCGGACGGAGTACCAACATAGAATTGTGCCCTTTGTGGTTTTTCAGTTTTTCCATCAGGCGGATTTGTGCTTCTTGTTCTACCGGTTCGTGAGTAGGACCGTCTTCACCTACACGGAATGCGTCGTGTGTCCAGATGAACTTGACGGGAAGTTCCATCAAGGCAGCCATACGTACGGCGGGTTTCATATAGTCTGAGAATACGAAGAAAGTAGCACATGCAGCAATCACGCCTCCGTGAAGTGCCATACCTAGGCAGCAGCAAGCCATGGTTAATTCGGAAACACCTGCTTGCAGAAACGCGCCGGTGAAGTCATCTTTAGTGAATGCATGTGTTTTCTTCAAGAAACCGTCGGTCTTGTCTGAGTTTGACAGGTCGGCCGAAGAAACAATCATGTTTTCTACTTCTGTAGCTAGTACACCGAGAACTTTGGCAGAAGCACTGCGTGTAGCATCTCCGGCTTTTTGTTCAATAGCATTCCAATTTACTTTCGGAGCTTTGCCTGAGAACCACAGTTCCAATTTAGCTGCCAGTTCGGGATTAGCTTTAGTCCATTCAGCTTTAGCTGCATATTTTTCTGCAACAATTTTTTTCAGTTCTTCTGCACGTTTGGCATACAACTCTTTTACTTCAGGGAAGATTTGGAAAGGATTGGTTGGATCGCCACCTAAGTTTTTGATTGTATTGATGTAAGCATCACCTCCCAAAGGGGCACCGTGGGTGGCACAGTTACGTTCATAACTGGAATCATCCGCTTTGCGTGCACCTTTACCCATAATGGTCTTACCGATAATTAATGTGGGCTGACCGGTTACGGCTTTCGCTTCTGTCAGAGCTGTGCGGATTGCATCGGGATCATTACCATTGATAATAATTACTTTCCAGTGCCATGCTTCGTATTTCTTGGCAACATCTTCGCTGGTAACAGCATCGGTAGCGGTAGACAGCTGGATGTCGTTTGAATCATAAAACATGATCAGATTGTCCAGTCCCAAATGACCTGCCAAACGTCCTGCACCCTGAGAAATTTCTTCTTGAATGCCACCATCGGATATATAGGCATAGATAGTCTGGTCCATGACATTACCCAGACGGGCTTTCAGAAATTTGGCAGCGATAGCAGCACCTACTGCAAAAGTGTGTCCTTGTCCTAACGGACCGGAAGTATTTTCAATACCGCGCATGATGTCCACTTCAGGGTGTCCCGGAGTCGGACTTCCCCATTGACGGAACTGTGCCAGTTCTTCCATGGTGAACTTGCCGGTCAGTGCCAAAGTGGAATATAACATCGGTGACATGTGGCCTGGATCAAGGAAGAAACGGTCACGTCCTTCCCAACGCGGATTTTCAGGATCGTAAACTAAAAACTCAGAGAAAAGTACATTCACAAAATCAGCGCCACCCATAGCTCCACCCGGATGTCCTGAATTAGCTTTCTCTACCATCGAAGCAGCCAGAATACGGATGTTGTCCGCTGCACGGTTCATAAGTTTCTTTTCGTTCATATTAAAATAATATTATAATTTGAATGCTATTAGTGAGTCGGTTTATCCTTGCTATTTTATTTAATATCTGCAAAGATAACTCTTTATGTGTAAACCACAACATGTAAAGAGGCTCTTTTTTAAACCTGTTTGACTCACTTCTTAAATTGGGTCGCTGCTTCTTCAACAGGCAGTCCTGCCTTATAGTTTTCGATATATGTGTTGAATCCGGCTACATCTTCGGCTGTTGGCGATATTTCAATACCGGCATCACCGGCGAATACTTTGTCTTCCAGAAAATCTGCCAGGGATTGTTTCTTTTCATTGTTGACAAGGTAAGAACCTAGCAGGGCGATTCCCCATGCGCCACCTTCACCGGCAGTTTCCATTACGGAAATAGGGGAGTTTATAGCTGCTGCAAGTATTCTCTGGCCTACACCTTTCGTCTTGAATAATCCGCCGTGTCCTGTGATTCTGTCTACTTTGATTTTCTCTTCATTGAAAAGAATGTCATTACCTATCTTAAGAACTCCGACTGAAGCGTATAAATGGGTACGCATGAAGTTGGCGAGGCTGAATTTGTCATTTGCAGAACGTACAAACAATGGCCTTCCGTCGGCAAGTCCTGTCACGGGTTCACCTGAAATATAATTATATGAAATAAGACCACCGCAATCTGCATCACCTGCGAGCGCATGATTGTAAAGTTTTCCATATAATTCATTCATATCTACAGGTATACCCAGCAGTTCTTGGTATTCCTTAAACAGATTGATCCAGGCATTGAGGTCGGAGGTGCAGTTGTTGCAATGTACCATAGCTACAAGGCTTCCGTCGGGAGTGGTGACCATGTCAATCATTTCGTATGGCTTGGACAACTCTTTTTCCAACACAATCATGGAAAATGAGGAAGTGCCTGCTGATACATTCCCGGTACGTTGCTTGACAGCGTTGGTTGCTACCATGCCAGTTCCGGCATCTCCTTCCGGAGGACAGACAGGTATACCTGCTTTTAAATGGCCCGACACGTCCAGCCTCTTGGCACCTTCTGGTGTAAGGAACCCTGCATTCTCGCCGGCGGGTAAGACTTTGGGCAGGATATCTGTCAGTTTCCAGGGGTATCCTTTAGGAGCTACCAACTTGTCGAACTTGGCTATCATTCCGGCAGAATAATTCTTGGTAGCCGGGTCTATGGGAAGCATTCCTGATGCATCACCTATGCCCAGAACTTTTTGACCTGTAATTTGCCAATGAATGAAACCTGCAAGGGTGGTCAGATAGTCAATGTCACTTACGTGCTCTTCATTGTCTAAAATAGCTTGGTATAAATGAGAAATGCTCCATCTCAGAGGAATATTATATACGAATAATTCAGATAAAGCGGCTGCTGCCGGACCGGTATTGGTGTTTCTCCATGTACGGAAAGGTACAAGGATTTCTTCTTCTTTATTGAATGCCATATAACCATGCATCATGGCACTGACACCGATTGCTGCCAAGGTTTCTATTTCTGTGTCATATAGCTTTTTTACGTTGGAACGGAGATCTGCATAGCAGTCTTGCAGGCCATGCCAGATAGCTTCCACACTGTAAGTCCACAGTCCGTCTACCAATTGATTTTCCCAGCTATGGCTTCCTTGGGCAATGGGCTTGTTTTCCTGGTCAATCAAAACAGCTTTGATTCGCGTTGATCCGAATTCTATGCCTAGAATAGCTTTTCCTGCTTCGATGGTTGATTTTGCATCTGATTTCATATTAAAACCTATAATTTAAGGTACAACAATAATGATGATAAAATAAGGTGGGATGTGCCAAGAATCTTATTAGCCTTGACACATCCCCTCTTCATGGATGAATTAGCAAAGTGCTTTGTTCAGCATATAGTAGACTTCGTTCATGCGAAGCTCTTTCTTGAAGTTGCTGATGGTAGTATCTTTGTCAATACGGATCATTTCGATACCTGCAATTTCAGCATAGTCTTCCCAATATTCTGCTGTCAGATCATAAGAGAAGCAAGAATGATGTGTTCCACCTGCCAGGATCCATGCGCCTGCACCTACTTCGAAATTAGGCATCGGAATCCACAGGGCGGAAGCAACCGGTAATTTGGGCAACGGTTTCGGTTCGATGCATTCTACGTCGTTCACGATCAGACGGAAACGGTTACCCAAGTCTACTACAGTGGCGGTACAACCTGAACCTACTTTTGAAGTGAATACAAGACGGGCTGTCTGGCTCTTGCGAATACCTATACCTAGGAAGTGTACTTCCAGACGTGGTTTGGAAGCGGCGATAAGAGGACAAACTTCCAGCATATGTGATTGCAGGATAGCACTGTTTGCACCATCGAAGTTCAATGTGTAATCTTCCAAGAAAGAACAACCTTGGGAAAGTCCTTGGTTCATCACCCATACAGTGCGGTAGAGAGCTGCTGATTTCCAGTCACCTTCCGCACCGAATCCGTAGCCTTCAGCCATCAGACGCTGGGAAGCCAGTCCCGGAATCTGATCGAAGTAGCTGCCGTCTGTTTGGCCCAAATCATCAAAATTAGTAGTGAATCCTTTAGCGCCTTTGGCTTTGAGGATGGCACGAAGAGCTAATTCGGCTTTTGCAGCATTCCATACTTTCTGATAAGCTTCGGTTGATTTATCTTCTAATGAAGCATCGTGGTCGTATTCGTTAAAGTAAGTTGCTACAAGTGCTTCTACATCTGTATCCTTGATATTTTTATGGTATTCCATCAGTTCGCTTGCCGGACAGTAATCTACGTGGTACCCCATACGTTGTTCTGCTTCCACTTTATCACCGTCAGTTACAGCTACATTATTCATCTGATCGCCGAAACGGATGATCAGCATATCCTGAGAGTCTGCCCAACCTGCACAAACGCGCATCCAAACGGCAATCTTGTGCTGGGTGTCTTCGTCTTTCCAGTAACCTACCACTACTTTGCGGCGGATGCGCATACGGGTACAGATATGTCCGAATTCGCGGTCACCATGGGCGGATTGATTCAGATTCATGAAGTCCATATCCATGGTATCCCAAGGAATTTCCTTATTGAATTGAGTGTGTAGATGTAACAGTGGTTTCTTTAACTGCTGCAGACCGTGAATCCACATTTTAGCAGGGGAGAAAGTGTGCATCCAAGTGATGACACCGATACATTTTTCATCGTTGTTGGCTGCTTTGAACACTGCTTCCACTTCTTTAGAAGAATTGGCTGTTCCTTTATATACTACTTTTACAGGAAGTTTCCCTGATTCGTTCAATCCGTTTACCATTTCATTGGAGTGAGCGTCTACTGCTACAACTGCGTCACCTCCGTACAGAAGCTGTGCTCCTGTTACAAACCATACTTCATACTGATCAAATGCTTTTTCCATAATGTTATATTTTAAAAGGGTTATTAATTTCTTTGTTTCTTATTTCTGTCCATAATAGGCATTGGGACCGTGTTTGCGGCTGAAATGCTTTTCTATTAATAAAGAATTCATCGTTAAATGAGGGTTGGCGGCAAAAGCGATACTTGCCATTTGGGCTACCTGTTCCATGACTACTGCATTATGCACAGCATCATTGGCATCTTTTCCCCATGCAAAAGGACCATGATTTTTTACTAGTACTCCCGGAGTATGTACAGGGTTCAGTTTCTTGAAACGTTTCACAATCACATTGCCTGTTTCCTGTTCATAGGCACCTTTTACTTCCTCTTCTGTCATATCTGCGGTACAAGGAATGGCGTCATGGAAATAATCGGCATGAGTCGTTCCGATATTGGGAATATCCATTCCGGCTTGTGCCCAGGCGGTGGCATAGGTGGAGTGGGTATGTACCACTCCACCTATTTCGGGGAATGCTTTATATAGAACTACATGGGTGGGAGTATCTGAAGACGGACGAAGAGAACCTTCTACCACGTTGCCGTCCAGATTTACTACAACCATGTCTTCAGCTTTCATATCATCGTATGATACACCACTGGGTTTGATTACTACCAAGCCTGTTTCACGATCAATGGCAGAAACATTTCCCCATGTAAAAATAACTAGTCCGTGTTTCACCAAATCCAGATTGGCACGGAATACTTTTTCTTTTAATTTTTCTAACATAATGAATAATTGGGTAATGTGGCAATATGCTAATTTGTCAATTGGCAAATTATTGCATCGGCACATTATTTTAAAGTTTAAATTTCGGATCCTTTCTGTAGGCCTTATCATTAAATTTATAAAGATAAGCACCTCGTCGGGAACCTGATTTGTCTATCAAATCTGTTTTTTCAATGAAATCCATTTCGGCTACCCGCTTGCGGAAATTCCGCTTGTCCATCGGTTCGCCATAGATTGCTTCATATAGATTTTGCAACTGTGTCAGGGTAAACAATTCGGGCAGCAGGTTAAAACCAATTGGATTGTATGATGCTTTGTGCTTCATTAGTTCACGTGCTTTGGAAATCATGATCGGATGATCGAAAATGAGCTGTGGCAGTTCGTCTATTTTTGTCCAATGGGCATTGTGCTGCTGCACTAGTTCCCTGTCATATTCATTTACATTGACTAAAGCATAATAGGCTACTGATATAACTCGTTCTCCTGGATCGCGCTCTAAGTCGCCAAATGTGCCTACTTGTTCCATATATACATTTTCCAATCCGGTCAGTTCTGCCAATACCCGTTTGGCGGCAGCGTCTACACTTTCGTCTTCTTGTACGAATCCTCCCATCAAAGACCATTTTCCCATAGCTGGTTCAAAATTTCGTTTTAGTAGAAGCAGTTTTAATTCTCCTTCGTCAAAACCGAAAATGATACAGTCTACAGATACATAGAATTTAGGATTTATGTTATAATAGGTGGTCATGGTTTAGTGTCGGTTTAAAATTAACAGGCTGTATTCTTCAAGATAATTCAAAGCATACAGCCTTTAATTTATGGTTTACCAGAAATAAGCATAGAATAGTGCGCAAAGCAGAACTACACCTAAAGAGGTTATAACATCCCATTTGTTCCAGCTCTTTCTGATAAGTTCCTTGTAACTGCCGGTAAAGGTGATGGCTTCCACTTGTTTGGCGGTTGGAGCCGGAGTGAAGCATGATACAACAACCATTAACAACAAAAGGAATACAAGTAACCATATTTCAAAAATAAGCCAGTTTGTCTGCCAAAACCAAGTTGTATTTTCCCAAAACCAGCCGGTCATCACATCTTTTCCGGTGTTGGTGAGGATATTAGTCAGCAAACGGATCATACCAATTAGGAAACCGACAATCATGGCAGTTTCACCGGCTTTCGGAGTGATTTTCTTGGAGAATATACCAAGTGCAAATACGGCTACCATTGCAGGTGCAAGGAGAGACTGTATACCTTGCAGATAGTCGTAAAGGCTGCCGAGACTCATCATTACAGGAATCCATGCCATGCCGAGGATAACTACAACTACGGTAGCGATACGTCCTACCATAACATAAGTAGCTTCACTTTTGTTCTTAAACATGGGTTTGTAAAAGTCTTCTGTAAAAAGTGTGGCACATGAATTAAAGAAAGCAGCCAGTGAAGCAACCAATGCACAGATGAATCCAATAGTTACAATACCTTTTACACCGGCAGGCAGAACATCCTTTACCATTACAGCAAAAGCTGCATCTGTATTTGACATATCAAATTCACCTTTTGCAGCCAAGGCGGCAGCTACCATCCCCGGAATAAGAAACATGAAGACAGGCAGGATTTTAAAATAACCGGCTGCAATAGTACCTCTACGGGCACGCTTCATTACTACATCATTATCTTCGCCTTTACGTTGTCCAAGTACACGCTGTACGATATGCTGGTCGGTACACCAATACCAGAAACCGATGATAGAAGCTCCGATAAATACCCAGAATCCAGGATAATCTTGATACATCGGGTCTGCTTCAGTCCAGTGAAACATATGGTTGGCACCATAAGCGTGTCCGTCTGCTCCTATATTCATGGCGCTACGCGCATGATCCATCATTTCTGTCCATCCTGTAGCAATATTACCGTCTCCCAAGGCTGACAGTCCCAGGAAAAGAACCAAGAAAGAACCAATGATTAAAATAGGGGTTTGAATAGCTGAGAGGGTCATTACTCCTTTCATTCCACTCAGTACGGTGAAGATGCCGGTCAAGACAATAAGTCCGATTGCCCCATACCAAAAAGGAAGTCCAAGTAAAAACTCCAAAAAGATACCTCCGGTATAGGCGGTTACACTAACTTTAGTAAGAATGTAGGCTATCAATGTGATGATAGAAAGCCATGAACCGGTACGCGGGGTATAACGGTATTTAAGGAAATCGGGCATGGTAATGATTTTGCCCATTTTATTATTTAATAGTTGGTAGAATGGAACAAAAAGCCATCCTAGAAGAAGAATCATCCAACCTTGCATTTCCCAGTGTGCCATACCTACTCCGGATTTGGCACCGGTTCCTGCCAAACCTACCAGATGTTCCGAACCGATATTGGCTGCAAAGATAGCAGCACCAATGATGTACCATGGCTCACCTTTACCAAATAGATAATCTTCACTGCTTGCTCCTTGTTGCGAGCGTTTGTCTTTTTGTACAGAGCGCCATACCGCCCATATCACAGCTACAATGCCGACTGCCAGTATTGTCCAGTCCAGCCAGATGAATTCATGTGAATTCCAATTCATGATATTAAATATTTAAAGTTTAACAATTATTTTTCAACACCGAATTTAAAGATACATTGGCTGTGATAGGTCTGTCCCGGTTCCAGGATTACAGAAGGCCATTGTGATTTGTTGGGGCTGTCGGGATAGTGCTGTGTTTCCAGACAAACAGACGCGCGTTGCGGATAAGTAATTCCCTTTTTCCCTTTTACAGTTCCATCCAAAAAGTTGCCTGTATAGACTTGTATTCCCGGTTCATTAGTATATATTTCCAAAGTGATACCACTAGTGGGGCTGGTCAGTTTGGCAGCCAGTTGGTTGATATCACCTTTCGTGTTAAGTACCCAATTGTGGTCGAACCCGTTGCCGAATTTTATTTGTTCGTTTTCAAAATTAGTCACATCGGGGGCAATAGTTTTAGGAGTATTGAAATCAAATGGAGTTTCTGTTACTGCTATCATTTCTCCAGTGGTCATGAATGTGCTGTCAACGGGAGTGATGCTGTCTGCATTTACATAAAGAATATGGTCGGTGGCTGGATTGGCAGGGTTTCCACTCAAGTTGAAATAAGAGTGGTTAGTCATATTGATAACAGTCTTTTTGTCAGTTGTCGCTTTGTAGTTTATGTCGATGACATTGTCTCTTGTCAGTGCATAAGTAACAGTAGCGGTTACATTTCCCGGAAAATTGGCATCTCCATCTGGTGACTTCATAGTTAGTGTCATAGTACTGTCGTTTAATTGGTTTGCTTCATAAACTTGGTATTGCCATCCTTTAGGACCTCCATGCAGGCAGTGGCCAAAATTATTTTGGGGCAGTTGAATGGTTTCTCCATCTATTACGATGACTCCTTTATTAATACGGTTGGCATAGCGTCCGATAGAAGCACCGAAGTCGCTGGGAATATTTTGGTAGTCAGCAATGCTGTCAAAACCCAGCACTACGTCTTTTAGATTTCCGTTTTTGTCAGGGACCATGATAGATACAATACGTCCGCCAAAATTGGTTACGCATACTTCCATTCCGGCTGCATTTTTTAGCGTATACAGTTTAACAGGTTTTACGCCATCCACTATTGTTTCATAATTAGTGGGGGCTAATCCGGACTTTGTAAGTGCTTCTTGAGATTGTTTGGGAGCGCAAGCACTTAACAATGTCAGTGCGATACCGGTTCCCAGAAAGGTTTTTTTCATGCTTTTCATGATATAAAAGTACTAATTAGTAATAGAGTATATGATTTTGGGTGTAAAAGTAACACTATTACTAATACATTGGATATGAAAAGAGTATGTTGTGCAACATAAAAGTGTATTTCCTACACTTTTATAGCATAAAGAAGAAAAAAACCGCTTTGGATTCAAAGCGGTTTTTTCATATGTTAGCGAATTTGAGATATTTTTTATACCAGCTTGCGAGAACCGTCACTGATGACTACATCGTAAACTTTTGGACTTCTTCCGAATTTTTCTTTGAATCTTTCTTTGGCAGTGGTGATGAATGTTTCGTATAGTTCATTTTTAACTAGGTTGATTGTACATCCACCGAAACCTCCACCCATTACACGTGAACCGGTAACACCGCAGTCGAAAGCAACATCATTCAAGAAATCAAGTTCCTCACAGCTTACTTCATACAATTTACTCATGCCATAGTGAGTTTCATACATCTTCTGTCCTACGGTTTCGTAATCACCTCTTTCCAAAGCGTCGCAAACATCGAGTACACGTTGGATTTCTTCAATGACGTATTCTGCACGCATATAGTCTTCTTCACTGATCTCGGCTTTTGCTTCCTGCAACATTTCCATTGTACAATCACGTAAAAATTCTACATGAGGATGTTTTTTCTGAATGGCAGATACGGCAGCTTCACAACTTTGACGACGCTTATTGTATGCAGAAGAAGCCAATTCGTGTTTGACTACTGAGTCAACTAATACTAAACGGTAACCTTCCGGTTTGAAAGGGAAATATTGATATTCTAATGAACGACAATCCAAACGGATCAAACTACCTTCTTTTCCAAATACAGATGCAAATTGATCCATAATACCGCAATTTACACCACAATAATTATGTTCTGTTGCCTGACCTACCTTGGCTAATTCAAATTTATCTATTTTGTTGTCGCCGAAAAGTTCGTTGATAGCGAAAGCGTATGTACTTTCCAATGCAGCAGATGAAGACATACCTGCACCCAAAGGTACGTCACCCGCAAAAGCAGTGTCAAAACCTTTCACATCTACACCACGTTTGATCATTTCACGGCAAACGCCGAAAATATATCTTGCCCAACTGGCTTTAGGAGCATCTTCTTCGTTCAAACCGAACTCTACATAGTCTTTTAAATCAATAGAATAAGCACGTACCTTATTGGTACCATTAGGTTTGATTTCAGCAATCATACCTTTATCTACTGCTCCGGGAAATACAAAACCACCGTTATAGTCGGTATGTTCTCCAATAAGGTTAATACGTCCGGGTGATGCATATACTGAACCTGTTGTACCATCAAAATGTTTGATGAAGCGACTTCTTACGTATTCTATATCCATGATATTAATAGTTTAAAGTTAATACTATATGTTTTTATAATTATTCTACAGGAATGTCTTTGTTTACGTTCTTGCATCCTATCAAACCATAGAACAACAGATAAGCAAGCAAAGCGATAATTAACCAATAGCTGGCCATATATCCCACAGCGTCAGAAATGAATTGCTGCAATAATGGGAAAATACCGCCACCGACAACCATCATCATAAAAATACCTGAAGCTTGTGCGGTATATTTGCCTAAACCCTCTACAGCGAGGTTGAAGATACCTCCCCACATAATGGACGTACATAAACCACAAAGTACCAAAAATAGGGCACTGACAGGTACAGAGGCCATTTCGAATCCATTTTCTACACTATATCCCGGCATAGAGACAGTGATTTCTTTTGGAGTGAAGATTGCGATTAATATAAAACAGATAGCTGTTGCGGAAACAACAATCAATTGTGTGCGTGTAGCTACTTTACCGCTGATGACACTACTTGCAGAACGTCCCACTAACATGAGCAACCAATAGATGGCAGCAATAGCACCACCGATAGCGGCACCGTTGGCAAGCAGGCCCGCACCTTTTTCCGTTGGGTCGGCAAGGTAGAAATTTAATGTGCCTGGAATACCGATTTCAATGCCTACATATACAAAGATACCGATTACACCTAATACAGTATGGCGAAAATTCCAAGGACTATGAGAGAATTTCTCTTTTTCATGACCTGCTTTTCTTAGATGGGGCTCTGGAATAGCGATGAATGAAAGAGCGATAAACGCTGATACGAATACACCCATTGCGATGAAAAGCAGAGGAGCTACATCTGACATAGCTGTTTGAGGGGTGACAGAACCAATCAAGGCACCTACGAAAAGCGGAGTCAAAGTACCCGACAATGAGTTTAGAGCACCACCGGCTTGGATTAATTGGTTACCTTTGTTACCACCACCACCTAAAAGATTTAGCATCGGGTTAACTACTGTGTTCAGCATACATACACAAAAACCACAGACGAAGGCACCAAGCAGGTAGATAATAAAATTCATTTTAATGGCATATTCTCCTAAATTGAATACGTCTATATCTGCACCGAACAAACTGGAAATATATTGGATAAACAAACCGATGAAACCTACTGCCATGGCAATGAGGGCTGTTTTTTTATATCCGATTTTTACAAGCATATTACCTGAAGGAATCCCCATAAACAGATATGCAAGGAAATTCATCATATTTCCCATCATACCCAAGGTATTGGCACCTGCATATTGGTTTTTCCATATTGTGCCGAAAGGCGCAGCAAGATTAGTAACGAAGGAAATCATCGCGAAAAGGAAGAACATTGTAATGATAGCGATGATATTACCGTTCTGTTTTTGTTGATTCATGGTCTTGAAAAAATTATAAGTTTATAAATTAGGTTATTTCATAAAATTATTTTTCTACACCGAATTTGTAGATGGTTACTTGACTGTAAGTTTCCCCCGGATGTAGAACACAAGAAGGGAAATGGCCTTTATTGGGTGTATCAGGAAAATGTTGTGCTTCAAAACAGATGGCACTTCTTGCTGGGAAAGTTGCTCCATGAGCACCTTCGAAACCATTATGCCAGTTTGAAGTATAAACTTGTACGCCGGGCTCTGTAGTGTATACTTCCATGCTACGACCGCTTTCGGGCTCCACACATTTTGCTGCAAAACTCAGTGTGCCTGCTTCACGTTTGTTTAATACATAGCAGTGGTCATAGCCGGCACCGAATTTTAGCTGTTCGAATGGGTCATTGATTCTACTGTCTACTCTTTGAGGAGTACGAAAATCCATAGGAGTACCTTCTACTTTGGCAATTTCGCCTGTAGGGATTGATACATTATCTATCGGAGTATAAAAATCAGCATTAATGGTTACGATGTTGTTATCAACGGTTGCCGTAGGATTGGCAATGCCTGATAGGCTGAAAAAACCATGGTGAGTGAGGTTTACCAATGTTGTTTTGTCTGTTGTAGCGTGGTAAGTAATGATGAATTCATTTTGATTACTTAAAGTGTACGTTACGTGAATATCCAAATTTCCCGGAAATCCTTCTTCGCCATCAGCAGATAAATAATGCAATTTCAAATTTTGTGGAGTTTCCTGTTCTGCATCCCAAATGCGGGTATGAAATCCGGTAGGACCGCCATGCAGCGAGTTGGGACCATTGTTGATAGTCAGTGAATATTCTTTCCCTTCTAAAATGAATTTGCCTCCTGCTATACGGTTTCCGTAACGACCGATAAGAGTACTGAGGAAAGGTTCGTGGCTATTGATTACATGGGTTATACTATCATGTCCTTGAATGACATTGGCATATTTACCGTTTTTGTCCGGAACCATAATAGCTAATACTGCTCCACCATAGTTGGTAACAGCTATTTCAGCTCCGTTTTCATTTTTCAGAATGAAGAGGTCTGTTTGTTTCCCGTTCACTGTTGTCTGAAAATCGGCCCGTTTCAGGCCACATAAATTCTCATCGGAAGTAGATGTGTTTATCATGTTATTGAAAATCTTTTTATTGTATGTATAAAACTAATGCAAATAAAAAGATTTTCTTCGGTATTCCCAAACTTTTTCTATAAAAGTGAACGGACTAAACGTGAAATTTTAATAAATCCGCAACGATAAAGCTGCTTCCTCCAACAAAAATAAAGTCATTTTTGTTAGCTTTTTCTTTAGCGGCTGCTACAGCGGTTTCTACATCAGGATAAGCATCTCCGTGCAGCCTGGATTGCATCGCTAAGCTTTGTAATTCTTTTTCGGATAAAGCGCGTTTTACACTGGCTTTGGTAAAATAATATGTGGCATTTTTAGGAAGCATGGACAATACTCCACTGATATCCTTGTCGTTTACCATACCTATTACAATGTGTAATCGTTCATATTTCTGATGTTTTAATTGTTCTATGATATACGAAATTCCTCCTACATTATGTCCTGTATCACATATTAAAGTCGGTTCACTTTCTAATTTTTGCCATCTTCCCATCAGGCCGGTGAGTTCACATACTTGTGAGAACCCTTTACGTATATTACTTTCGGTAAGCTGATAACCTGCTTGTTTTAATAGGCGGATGGCAGATAAAAGCGTATTGGTGTTTTTAAGTTGGCAAAGTCCTTCCAGCTCGCCTTCCAGATTGAGGTAGTCGGTTGTTTGATATATTCGTTTACCTTTTTCATTTATACTGGAGGAGTGTAATAACTGTTCTTCTTCTGCAAAGTAGATAGGAGCGTTTACTTCTTTAGCACGAGTTGTAAATATAGGTTTGGTTTCAGGTGTGGTTTCACCAATAACTACCGGAGTCTTTTCTTTGATGATTCCGGCCTTCTCTGTGGCTATTTTGGCTAATGTATTACCTAAAAATTGTATATGGTCGAAACTGATATTAGTTATGACACATAGATCCGGACGGATGATATTTGTACAATCTATTCGTCCTCCCAGGCCGACTTCTATAATGGCTACATCTATTTGGCTCTGGGCAAAATAGTGGAAAGCCATTGCGGTAGTCAGTTCAAAGAAAGAAGGATGCAGAGGTTCAAAAAAGACACGGTGTTTTTCTACAAAGTCTATGACATATTCTTTGGATACAGGAATTCCGTTGACACGTATTCGTTCACGAAAATCTATCAGATGTGGAGAAGTGTAAAGTCCTGTCTTGTATCCGGCTGATTGTAAAATGGCGGCTAAAGTATGTGAACAAGAGCCTTTTCCATTGGTTCCGGCTATATGAATGGTTCGGAATTGGCGATGAGGATGGTTGAAATACTCGTCTAAAAGATAAGTATTCTCTAATCCTGCTTTGTATGCATCTTTTCCTATATGTTGGAATAATGGGGCACTATTATATAAATAATCCAATGTTTCTTCGTAATTCATGGCAAATGTTTTTATTTACCGCAAAGTGTCACAAAAGAATGCCAGGCAGATATAAAACCTAGTATTCTTTCTGTGACACTTTGTAGTATAAAAATTAATCGAAGAAGTTTTTGAACTTCTTGAATATTTTTTCTTTAATGCTTGTATTCGGTTTGAAGTTATCCGATTCTTGCATTTTCTCTAGTGCTTGTTTTTCATCTTTATTCAATGTTTCTGGAATATATACGCTTACATTGACTAATAAATCACCTGTACCGTTACTGTAACCATAACTATTGACGTTGGGCAATCCTTTACCTCTTAGGCGTAAGACCTTACCTGGTTGGGTGCCTGGTTCAATTTTTACTTTTACTTTGCTATCAATAGTTGGTATTTCTACAGTGCCTCCTAAAGCAGCAGTCGGAACGCTTAGTAACAGATTGTAAATCAAATCATTTTCATCGCGTATTAGGTCTGGATGGGATTCTTCTTCTATGACAACAAGTAAATCACCGGGAACACCGTTATGTTTGCCCGCATTTCCTTTTCCATTGACAGAAAGTTGCATTCCTTCAGCCACACCGGCAGGAATTTTCACTTCCACGACTTCTTCTCCGTATACAATACCTTCTCCTGCACAAGCTTTACATTTGTTCTTAATGATTTTCCCTTCTCCGTTACATTGTGGACATACGCTTTGTGATTGTACCATTCCAAAAATGCTTTGTTGGGTGCGGGTGATACTTCCTGTTCCATGACAAGTGGGACACGTTTCCGTTCCTCCTTCTCCTTCGGCTCCTGAACCATGGCAATGGTCACATGTTACGTACTTTTTCAGTTTGAATTTCTTTTCTACTCCCGTAGAAATTTCTTTTAAGTTCAGTTTTACTTTTACACGGAGGTCTGAACCACGGAACTTGCGTTGTGCGGAACGTCCGCCACCGCCGAAACCTCCAAAGCCTCCGAAACCTCCTCCATGTCCACCGAAGATGTCACCGAACATAGAGAAAATGTCATCCATGGACATACCTTGTCCGAATCCTTCAAAACCGCCACCGGCGGCTCCACTCATTCCTGCATGTCCAAATTGATCGTAACGGGCGCGTTTATCCGGGTTGCTCAACACATCATAGGCTTCGGCTGCTTCCTTGAATTTTTCTTCCGCTTCTTTATCCCCCGGATTCTTGTCCGGATGATATTGTATTGCTTTTTTGCGGTATGCTTTTTTTATAACATCAAGGGTGGCTGTTTTGTCCACCTCCAGAACTTCGTAATAGTCTCTTTTTGCCATGTCGTTTTATGATACTGTTTTATTGAGCCACAACTACTTTGGCGTGGCGTATTACTTTGTCATTCAGCTTATAACCGGTTTGTACACAGTCCAATATTTTCCCTTTCTTCTCTTCAGAAGGAGCTGGGACTAATGCAATTGCTTCGTGATAATCGGTATCAAAGTTCTCACCGTCAGTCTCTATTTTCTGAAGTCCTTCCTGGTTCAATACTTTCAGGAATTTGTTGTAGATCAACTCAATTCCTTCACGCATTGCTTTTACATCATCCGAAGTTTCTGAAGTTTTTACAGCACGCTCCAAGTCGTCCAAAATAGGGAGAATGGCAGTAATGGCCTTTTCTCCACCATTCTTAATCAATTCGGCCTTTTCTTTCATGGTGCGTTTACGGTAATTGTCAAATTCGGCTGAAAGACGCAGGTATTTGTCATGCTGCTCTTCTATTGTTTTCTGAGCTTCCGCCAATTCCTTATTCACCTTCTCTTCAGCGTTCAGTTCTTCTGTTGCTTCTTTCTGAGTTTCTTCATCAATGGCAGCTTCTGCCGCTTCCTGATTTTTCAAAACTTCCTCGTCTTGAGGTTGGTTCTTCTCTGTTGGGTTCATATTCTTATTAAACTTTTTGTTTTTCTTATTTTTACTCATAACAGTCAGGTCTTTTAGGTTAATTTACTGCTAACAAATTTCGTGCCTAGTTGTTTCCTTAGAGTGATAATTTTGCAAAAGTACGGAATTTCTGCCACACTGGCATACTTTTCTGAATTAAAATACCTACCTTTGCAATTTCAAAATAGAATAATTATATAAATAAGGTATATTAGGATGATTACAGTTTCGAACTTGGCCATTCAATTTGGTAAAAGAGTGTTGTATAATGACGTAAATATGAAGTTCACCAATGGTAATATTTACGGGGTTATCGGTGCGAACGGCGCCGGAAAATCTACTTTCTTGAAAGCAATTTCAGGTGAGCTGGAAACGACTAAGGGTTCAGTGGTATTAGGACCGGGCGAACGTCTGTCTGTATTGAGCCAGGATCACTTTAAGTGGGATGAATATACAGTCATGGATACGGTTATGATGGGACATACTGTGTTGTGGAACATTATGAAACAGCGTGAAGAACTGTATGCGAAAACTGATTTTACAGATGAAGATGGCTTGAAAGTTTCTGAACTGGAAGAGAAGTTTGCCGAACTGGATGGTTGGAATGCCGAGAGTGATGCAGCTTCTTTGTTGAGTGGGTTGGGCATAAAGGAAGACAAGCATTATATGTTGATGGGGGAACTGAGCGGTAAGGAAAAGGTGCGTGTCATGTTGGCACAGGCACTTTACGGTAATCCTGATAACTTGTTGTTGGATGAACCTACCAATGATTTGGATATGGATACGGTGACTTGGCTGGAGGAATATCTTTCTAATTTCGAACACACGGTGTTGGTGGTAAGTCATGACCGTCACTTTTTGGATTCTGTTTGTACTCATACTGTAGATATTGATTTCGGTAAAGTGAATATGTTTGCCGGTAACTATAGCTTCTGGTATGAATCAAGTCAGTTGGCACTTCGCCAGCAGCAGAACCAGAAGGCTAAAGCTGAAGAGAAGAAGAAAGAGTTGGAAGAATTTATCCGTCGTTTTAGTGCCAATGTGGCTAAGAGCAAGCAGACAACCAGCCGAAAGAAGATGTTGGAGAAACTGAATGTAGATGAAATTAAGCCGTCGTCCCGTAAATATCCCGGTATCATCTTTACTCCGGATCGTGAACCGGGTAATCAGATTTTGGAAATATCCGGCTTGCGTGCGGAAACTGAAGACGGTATGGTATTGTTCAATGATGTGAATTTTAATGTAGAAAAAGGAGATAAGATTGTCTTTTTGAGCCGTGATCCGCGTGCCATGACTGCTTTTTTTGAAATAATCAATGGAAATCGTACTCCGCAGGCTGGTAAATTCGCGTGGGGCGTTACTATTACTACGGCTTATTTGCCTTTGGATAATACGGATTTCTTTGAAAGTGATTTGAATTTGGTAGATTGGCTGAGCCAGTTTGGCGAAGGTAACGAAGTCTATATGAAAGGTTTCTTGGGGCGTATGTTGTTTTCCGGAGAGGAAGTATTGAAGAAAGTGAATGTGCTTTCCGGAGGTGAGAAGATGCGTTGTATGATTGCCCGTATGCAGTTGCGTAATGCGAACTGTCTGATTTTGGATACTCCAACTAACCATTTGGACTTGGAATCAATTCAGGCTTTCAATAATAATCTGAAGACTTATAAGGGAAATGTGCTGTTCTCTTCCCACGACCACGAATTTATTGAAACGGTGGCGAACCGTATTATTGAATTGACCCCGAATGGTATCATTGACAAGATGATGGAATATGATGAATACATCACTTCTGATCATATTAAAGAAATGCGTGCGCGTATGTATGGAGATAATTAAATTATAAATATGAGCTGAAAAAGAAAGAGTCATTGGGAGCCATTGTTCCTGTGGCTCTTTTTTTATGGTTTAGCCGCAATTCTCATTCTGTATGAATCATAATGAGTTCAAAAATCTATGATAATGGACGATAATCCATGTCGTTATATTAGAATTAGGATTATTTTTGTGTCCATTAAAAACATGAAATGATACTTATGAAAAACTTAATTTTGATTTTGATTTTTGCAGCTGTTAGCTTGAATACGATGGCTTCCAATCCTGTACATGTGATTATAACTGCCGGACAGTCTAATACCGATGGACGAACTCCTAATGAAGATTTGCCGGCATATATTAAAGCATTGGCTACGGACACACTGACGTATACCGAAGGTGCCTACCGTTATTGTCAGATAGCTCAGAATGACGGGAAAGGAGAATTTATTCCTTTCTGGCCTCGTGCCAAACGTAGCGGAAAAAATAATATGTGGGCTTTTGATGCAGTGACATATTATTGGTTGGAGCAGTTGTTGCAGGAGAAATTTTATGTGGTGAAATGGGCTGTTGGCGGAACTTCCATTGCACCTGATTATAATGCTTCCAAGGGACGTTTTTGGTCTGCGGCTCCTGAATGGCTGGCACAGGCTAAGCCAACTTCTGATGGAGGAAATTCCTTGTTGCTTTCTTTCATTCAAGAGATAGACATGTGTATAGACAAAACTCTTTCCCGGCTGAAGGATGGCTATCAGATAGATGCATTTCTTTGGCATCAGGGGGAAAGTGATTATGCTAAAAGTAAAGATTATTACCGTAACTTGAAGACAATGGTGGCTTATGTGCGTATGCATCTGACAGAAAAAACCGGAAAGGATTATTCTCGTTTGCCTTTTATTTTTGGTACTGTTGCCCGAAGTAATAAATATTTCAGCAGAGAAGTGGAGAATGCGATGAAGCAATTGGCTGCTGAAGATCCGAACATGCACCTGATAGATATGTCAGGCGCAGAATTGCTAAATGACAGACTTCATTTTACGGCTCATTCGGCAGAGTATTTGGGACAACAGGTATATAAGCAGTTGGAACAAATTATTAAAGGAGTTATCGTCAGGACTGATGAATTGAAAGGAAAACGTTTGGGAATTATTGGAGATAGTTATGTGAAGAATCATAAGGAACCTGTTAAGAATACCTGGCATTATAAATTTGCCGAGAAGCATGGTATGGAATATTTAAATTATGGCAAGAACGGCAGCAGCATTGCTTATAGTAGCCCGCGTTGGGGGGAAGCGATGTATGTAAGATATAAGGAAATGCCGGATGATTTGGATTATGTTATTGTTGTGGGTGGGCACAATGATGGTTTTAAATTGGATTCAATTGGCGGTATTGATGTATTTAAAGAGAGGCTGGCAATGCTGTGTGAAGGGCTTATTGAAAAGTATCCCACAGCTAAGATTTTTTTCTTTACCCGATGGAACTGTAAAAACTTTGCGGGAAGTGATGCTGAGAAAGTGGTGGATGCTATGATTGAGGTTTGTGGAAATTATAGTATTCCTATTTTTGACAGCGCCCGAAAAGGAGGAATTTATGCAAATAATGATCATTTTAGAAAAATATATTTTCAGAACAGCAAAAATAATACAGATACTGCACATTTGAATGAAAAAGGTCATGAACGTTTCTTGAAAGTGGCTGAGAGTTTTATATTGCAATACTGAATAATGTAAATGTAATGAATTATTTTTGAAATGTGATGACGCAGAAATAATCCATTTACAAATTACTTACTGTTCGGAGGAAAAAGTGAGGTATTCTTTCTCCGCTAGGGAAAGTAATTCTCTTTTGATTTTCTAATAGTCGGTTTGCTTTGTTGTAAATGTCAACTGAAATGTCTTGCTCTCTGGACTTGGCAAAAGAGTGATTGGCAGTAATGATGCGTCGGGATGAAAGTTTCAGTGTCCAGCGTATATCTTCAGCAGCTACATAATGCCGAGTAGGACGCATGACGTGAATGCGCAATATATATCCTTTTGCCAGTGCCTCATTGACTGTTTGCAGATTTCCTGCCTCTAGCCGGATACCAATAGCTCATTTGGACATAGTGTAATCTTGCGCTTGAATGCTTCCCATCCATGATACGAGGTCTTTCGGATTATTTAAAACTGGATTTATTAACTGTTGGCTGTGCAGACGGATGGTAGGTATCATTTCAGATAATTTCCATCAAACGATAAAGGTAAAAGTCCACTTACGTTTTCTAATATATAAATATCAGTCTTACTATAAAGCAGTATCCGCATGGGTTTTCCATATCGTTTTTCAGTTTCTAATAATACTTGCCGACAGGCACCGCAAGGAGGAATAGGTGTGTCAAGAAAATCATTTTCTGTGCGGGCAGCAATGGCAAGTGTTTTTACTGCTTGATCCGGATATTGAGAATTGGCATAAAACAAAGTGGTACGTTCTGCACAAAGACCAGATGGGTAGGCTGCATTTTCTTGATTGGTTCCGGTAATAACGATATCATTTTCCAACAGTGCGGCGGCTCCAACAGCAAAATGTGAGTAAGGAGCATAGCTTCTTTTCGTTGCTTCACACGCAGCGTCTATCAGTTTGCGGTCCTTCTCTGTTAGTTCGTTATAATGGCAAGCCTCTATGTTTATTTCCAGTTTGATTTGTTTCATGATACGTTCCTCTTTGTTTTCCTGCAAATGTAATGTTTTGTTTTTAATCTCCCATGTTTCTTTTCTAAAATCTGGTTTTTAATTTATTTACTTTCTTATTGCTTGTCAGAGTTGAATGTGAAAAGAATAATATGGTTACCGATAAAAAAGGAGAAAGTTGCAACTTTTTCTTTTATTTGTGCGTCTAATGAATATATAATTAAAAAAGAGAAAGATTATGTTAGCAACAACAACACCTACTATCGAAGGAAAACGTATAACCAAATATTATGGCATTGTAACAGGTGAAACTATTATCGGCGCTAATCTGTTTCGTGATTTTTTTGCTAGTATTCGTGACATTGTAGGCGGTCGTTCCGGTTCTTATGAAGAAGTACTTCGACAGGCTAAAGATACCGCGTTACGAGAAATGCAGGATCAGGCTGCTTTATTGGGAGCTAATGCTGTAGTTGGGGTGGATTTGGATTATGAAACTGTGGGGGACAGTGGTAGTATGCTGATGGTAACCGCAAGCGGCACAGCTGTCAGAATAGAAGATTGAGGTAAAGCAGATGTGCCTGTTGCAATATTTTTTAGGTTTATTGCAACAGGTACGTTTGCTTTTACTGTATTAGGGTATTCCTAATATCTCTTTGGCCTTGTTTTTACTTGAAATGAAATCTAGTGAGTTGACAATATTATCGTAATTTGTTGTGTCAGCTATATGGTCTTTCAATACTTGTAACATTTTTAACTTGTCATTATCAAAAGTATAAAGTGACATAAGTTTAAGGCATTGTGCGCAACTTAATTTTTTATTTATAATGGCCTTTTCCAGAGTTGAATCTTTGAACACGGAATTTTTTGTTTCATTGTATATCTTTTCAAATTCGTTATCGTCTATTGAACCAACGGTATGGAGGGATATTTTGCTGGAATATAGGTCTCCTACTGAAGTTTCTTTAGCTATTTCATTGTAGGAATCCATGCCTGTTACCTTTCCGTTTCTAAATTCGATAATTAGAAATTTGCAAGACGTTGCAATTCCTCCGCTCTGATATTCCCATTGTTCCAAAGAACCATCGAAACGTCGGAAATCGGGTTTTCCAAGAAGTTGGCCTATTTCTTCTGTTGTCATTCCCTGCTGTACCTTCCATGCTTTCTGCTTGATACTTCCTGTGGTATGACAGCCGACAAGTGTTATACTGATAACAAGCAATAATAATTGTTTAAATTTTCTCATATATTTATGTTTTTGTGTGTTGTTTAGGTTGAATTACCATCGGTCAGTGATTCCCAATATTTTACGTGCATCATCTTGTTTAAATAAAGAATCCAGTGTCTTGATGATTTCTTTTCCATTTTCACGGTCTACAATGCGGTTGGAAACCATTCTTAATACTTTCATTTTTTCATCGTCCCATGTAAATATGGACATGAGTCGGGCAGTTTGTTTACAGGTGAAGTAGTTGTTTACAACTCCTACAGATAATAATTCCATTTGGTCGTCCTTAAATGCTTTGTTTTTTACTTTTTTATAGAGGTTTTCAAAATCATGTGGATTCATAGCTTTGTGTTTTGGTCTGTGCGGGCCAAAATGATCAGGGTGGCTGGGTGGAACTACCGTAATTATTTCATTTGGCGGACACACTGCAACTGGAGGCGGAGTAATGTTGGGCTCAAAAGAATCCATGTTTGTTACCATTCCGTCTACAAAATCGATAATAATTACCGTGTTTGCAGCTGTGGACATATTGGTCTTGGTGTATTCCCATTGTTCCGAGCCGTTGTCGAATCTACGGAAATCGGGTTTTCCAAGTAAATGGCTGACTTCTTCTTGGGACATCCCTCTCTGTACTTTCATAATAGTGCTACTAGTAGTCAAACCGCAACTGATGACTAAAGTACAAATGGTTAACGCTAATAATGTTTGTTTCAATCTTCTCATTTTTTTGTTTTTTTGTTTGTAACAAAGATAAGTTGGGAAAAGGTATATTCTTCTATCTTTTTCCCTATTTATTTTTAGGGATTTCCCTACTGTTTATATGGTAATTCTTCTAAGAACTGAAATTTATTGTTAGGAAGATTGAGTTTGAAATCTTTAAATTCATATTCTGGAAGATTGGTTGTATTTTTCTCTTGTTGGAAATGTGATTGATTATTTTAACTTCATCTATAATTAATGTAAAAACTTTATTTTCACTTTTAACTTCTTGTTCTCGGGTGGTTCTAACCTATAAACTTTTGACGAATAGATGATAAACGAAGATAAAATTAGGGAAGTATGGGCTTCCGACCCGGAACGGGGATTTAAATTGTTGATAGATTTTTTTCAACAGCCCATATATTGGCATATCCGGAGATTGGTTGTATCACATGAGGATGCAGAGGATATTTTGCAGGAAGTCTTTATTCGCGTCTTTCGCCATCTTCCTCAGTTTAGGGAGGAAAGTTCATTGGGAACATGGATTTATCGGATAGCGACCAATGAGTGTCTCCGTTTTCTGAATATGCGTAAAGAACAAGCTGTTTCGGCGGAAGAAGTTCAGGAAGAGTTAATGAATAAGTTGATGGCGTCAGATTATGTGGATTATGAGAACGAAATGGCGGTGAAATTTCAGCAGGCTATTTTGATGCTTCCTGAAAAACAGCGGGTAGTTTTCAATCTTCGTTATTATGATGAACTGGAATATGAAGAAATTAGCAGGATTACGGACACGAAGGTGGATACGTTGAAAGTGAATTATCATTATGCAAAAGAGAAGATAAAAGAGTACATGATAAATAATTAAAGATAGGATGGAAAAGGAGTTTGATTTTAAGAATATTGGGAAGCGGATGCCTTATCGTACCCCTGATGGCTTTTTCGGAAAAATGCAAAAACAAGTATTGGAGCGTACCCAGGCTGAGAGGTTTAATAGGCAGAATAGAATAAAATTGATTATTGGGGCTACTTTAGCTATTGCGGCTGTCATGTTGGGAGTTCTTTTCTTTCCGATATCTCAACCTGTGGCAGAGGAGTTGCCTTCTCATTCACTTATTGTTTCTACGGATTTAGACTCTTCTTATTCAGATACTTTGGATCGTTATATAGAATCTATGTCTGATGAGGAATTAGCAGAATGGGTGGAATTGTCTGAAAATGATATATTTATAAATTGATTAATCACTAAAAACAAAAAAATGATGAGAACAAAATTTTTTTTAATGGTGTTGGCAGCCATTGTTATGGGAAGTCAGGTAACACTTTTTGCCCAAGAAAAGAAAGAAACTAAATCTGAAAGAAGGCAGTTTAATAAAGAACAGATGCTGGAAATACAGTGCAATCAAATTATAAAAGGATTGGCATTGGATGACGCAACGGCTGCTAAATTTATTCCGGTGTATAAACAATACATGGAAGAAATGCAGGCTACTCGTCATATGGGAGTTTGTCGAAATGTTGCAAATAGAACGGCCGCCGATAAACAGATCCCCAAACCGGTCCCTACAGATGCTGAAGTGGAGCAGGCTATTAAGGCACGTTTCGCGCAGAGTAGAAAGATACTGGATATTCGTGAGGAATATTATAATGAGTTTCGGAAATTTCTTTCTCCTAAACAAATTCAGAAAATGTATAATATGGAGAAACACAATGGTGATAAATTTCGTAAAGAGATGAAAAAAAGACAAGGAATGAAAAAGCAGCATGATGGAAGAAGACATATGTCACAGGGCGATGTGAAGAAGTAAATATGGGTGAAATGGGAAAAAATAGTACTTTCATTGTCTTTATGGCTTTATTCTTTTAGTGGCTGCTGTTTATGGTAGCCACTATTTTGTTTTCTCATTGGAAGTATATATTTTTGTGAAGCTAACAGTAGCTATTTAATTAATAAAAATAATATGATGAAAGTAAAGAAATTAAGTGGCAAAGTTCAGGATGCACAACAAATACCGACCTTATTTGATCATGAGAACATAATGTATTATCCTATTAATATAGTGAACTGGAAAGAATATCCTTATCAACCTCAAGTCTCTTTTCGTATAGCCTATACAAATGATGCTATATTAGTTCATTATAAAGTAGTAGAAGATAGTGTTCGTGCCAAATACGGTGAAGATAACGGTAGTGTCTGGACAGATTCCTGTGTGGAATTTTTCTCTATTCCTGCGAGAGATGGCGTTTATTACAATTTGGAATGTAACTGTATCGCTACGATTCTTTTAGCAGCAGGTTCGGAGCGTAGTAATCGAGAAATGGCTCCTCTTGAAATAACAGATCAGGTGAAGCGTTGGGCTAGTTTGGGCAGAGAAACTTTTGAAGAAAAGATAGGAGAATGTACTTGGGAGGTTGCTTTGCAGATTCCGTATAAGGTATTTTTTAAGCATACCATTACCAAGTTGGATGGAATGGTTGTACGAGCTAATTTTTATAAATGTGGAGATGAATTGCAAAAGCCTCATTTCTTATCATGGAGTCCTATAAAAATAGAGAAGCCGGATTTTCATCGTCCGGATTTCTTTGGACTTTTGGAATTCGAATGAAATTCGTAATTAATTTAAAAAGATTGCATACAGCTGGATAAAAATGGTAAGTTTGCAACTATATATAACGGATAAAGTATAGTAGCGATTTTGAAACAGTTTTATATGATGAAACATACGTTGAAATTTATATTAATCGGGTTGCTTTGTTGTCTATGTAATTTTACAGTGCAAGCGCAAACCCGTAACCGGCAGTATGAGGAATATATTCATAAGTATAAAGATCTTGCTGTCGATGAGATGAAACGGTATCGTATTCCTGCCAGCATCACTTTGGCTCAAGGATTATTGGAATCAGGGGCGGGAAAAAGTACGCTGGCTCGTAAATCCAATAATCATTTTGGTATAAAATGTGGTGGTGACTGGACTGGTCGTACTGTACGGCATGATGATGATGCCCGTAATGAATGTTTTCGTGCCTATAAGCACCCTCGTGAGTCATATGAAGATCATTCTAAATTTTTAAAAGGACGTTCACGTTATGCATCTCTTTTTAAATTAAAAATCACCGATTATAAAGGATGGGCACATGGGCTGAAGAAGGCGGGATATGCTACTGACCCTCGCTATGCGTATCGTTTAATTGATATCATTGAATTATATGAATTACATAAGTATGATACCAAGGATGGTATAAAGTGGATGAAGGAATTCCCAAACCCGCATCAGCCTTATTTAGCTAATGATTTACTTTATATTGTGGTACGCCCGGGGGATACATTTAAAAAACTTTCTAAAGAATTTGATATCAGTCAACGTAAGTTGAGGAAATACAATGATCTTTATAAAGGATATGTATTGAAACCAGGTGATATTATTTATTTGGATAAAAAGCATCGTCGTGCGGATAAGGAACACATAGTTCATGTTGTCCGTGAGGGAGAATCTATGTATTCCATTTCCCAAAAGTATGGTATTCGTCTGAAGAATTTATATAAGATGAATAAGATGAAACCGGAAGATTCTTCTCCTAAAGTAGGTGATATATTGCGTTTGCGTTAGTCATTATAGTACGGTAACTGATGTTTAAAAACGTACAGGGTGTCCGATTTCGGACACCCTGTACGTTTTGTTTGTTATTGATTATCAATAAGTTGCTTTCTTGGCACGGATGTTGTTTATTCTTTAGTACAAAAATGACAATAATAAAATTACAATAAGTTATGGACAGAGAAATCCCTAAAGAAGTGCGTGATAAGGAACGCAAAAAGAAGTTCATTAAATATGGTGCAATAGGTGTGGCGGCAGTGGTATGTATAGCTGTATTGATTTCGTTTATGCGAAGTAGCGTCAATAAGAAAGATTTGGTGTTTTCAGAAGTAGACAATGGAACTATTGAAGTAAGTGTCAGTGCTTCCGGTAAGGTTGTCCCGGCTTTTGAAGAGATTATCAATTCACCTATTAATACTCGTATCGTGGAAGTTTACCGTAAGGGAGGAGACAGCGTGGATGTAGGTACGCCGATTTTGAAACTTGATTTGCAGAGTACGGAAACCGAATACAAGAAATTGCTGGATGAAGAACAGATGAAACGTTATCAGTTAGAGCAGTTGAAAGTGAATAATAATACGTATCTGAGCGATTTATCAATGCAAGTGAAAATTTCTGCCATGAAATTGAACCGTATGGAGGTAGAACTTCGCAACGAACGTTATTTGGATAGCTTGGGTTCTGGAACAACGGACAAGGTTCGTCAGGCTGAATTGAACTTCAATACAGGAAAACTGGAATTGGAACAGCTCCGTCAGCAATACGCAAATGAATCGAAAGTAAAAGAGGCTGATTTGAAAGTGAAGGAATTGGAATTCAATATTTTCTCAAAGAGTCTTGCTGAAATGAAACGTACATTGGATGACGCTCAAATTCGTTCACCGCGTAAAGCGATTCTTACCTATATTAATAATCAGGTAGGTGCGCAGGTGGCGGAAGGTAGTCAAGTAGCTATCATTTCTGATTTGAGCCACTTTAAAGTGGAAGGTGAAATAGCTGATACATACGGTGACCGTGTGGCAGCAGGTGGACGTGCCATAGTCAAGATTGGCAATGAGAAACTGGAAGGAACGGTAAGTAGTGTGACACCGTTGAGTAAGAATGGGGTGATTTCGTTCATTGTACAACTGAATGAAGATAATAACAAGCGATTGCGTTCCGGCTTGAAGACGGATGTATATGTAATGAATGCCGTGAAAGAAGGGGTTTTAAGATTGGCGAATGCTTCTTATTATGTCGGTCGCGGTGAATATGAATTATTTGTTCAGGATAGTAAGGATGAAGTAGTGAAGCGTAAAGTTCAATTGGGTGACAGTAATTTTGAATATGTGGAAGTCATATCGGGATTGAAACCGGGTGACAAGGTGGTTGTCAGCGATATGAGCAGTTACAAAAACAAGAATAAGTTGAAGTTGAAATAAGAAGCAGCTATGACATAAACAACAAGATAAAACTCTCTCTTAATTAATACATTGATTGTTACGGGAAATGAAGTGTCTTTTCTTCCTTTTCACTCATTTCCCGAACATAATTTAATTTGTTCTTAGGCTATGTCGTTTTTTTGATTGTTTACTTTTTTATATTATTCATAATGCTTGTTGGCATTCTTATTCCGGTATACAGCATCAGTTGTATTAGTCCGGTAGATGTGTTGTGGGATGAATACGACTGACAAAAACGATCATACTGTCCGTTATCGGACAATATATTAAATAATAATCTGTTGAAAATTAAATGTTTATTGCTTTGGTATATCTTTTGATTCATAAAAATAAAAAGTGTATAAGATTAACAATTTAAATAAGAAAAATTATGGCAATGATTAAATTAACCGGTATCAATAAAATCTACCGTACCAATGAGATTGAAACATTAGCACTGGAAAATGTAAATTTGGATGTGATTAAAGGCGAATTTGTTAGTATTATGGGGCCTTCCGGTTGCGGTAAGTCTACCTTGTTGAATATTATGGGGTTATTGGATGCTCCCAGCAGTGGAAAGATTGAAATAAACGGTACTTCTGTAGAAAGTATGAAAGATAAAGAACTGGCTGCTTTTCGTAATAAGACTTTGGGATTTGTGTTCCAGTCATTCCACCTGATTAATTCGCTGAATGTGATTGACAATGTAGAATTGCCTTTGCTCTATAGAAAGATGGCTGCCAAGGAGCGTACCCGTTTGGCAAAAGAAGTGTTGGAGCGTGTTGGTTTAAGTCATCGTATGCGCCACATGCCCACACAGCTTTCCGGTGGTCAGTGTCAGCGTGTGGCGATAGCCCGTGCTATTGTGGGCAATCCCGAAATTATCCTTGCCGATGAGCCTACCGGAAATTTGGACTCAAAAATGGGTGCTGAAGTAATGGAGTTGTTGCATAAATTGAATAAAGAAGATGGACGTACCATTGTGATGGTAACCCATAATGAAGAACAAGCCAAACAGACTTCAAGAACTATCCGTTTCTTTGATGGCCGTCAGGTGCAATAACTGGAGGCTACTTCATTTTTTCTACGGACCATTAATGAAAAGGTACTATAATGATAAAAAAAACAATAGGACAAGTAATTTATCAATTGCGTAACCAACCGTTACTAAGTGCAATTACTATATTGGGAACTGCCCTCGCTATTGCTTTGATAATGGTTATTCTAATTGTCTATCAAGCGAAAACGGCGGACTATGCTCCTGAAGTAAATCGTTCACGCTCGCTTTACGTCAAATGGGAGCGTACGGTATATGACAAGAAAGAACCTAACAGCGCAGGTCATTCCCGACCTTCATTGTGGATGGCTAAAGAAGTCTTTTATCCGTTGAAAACTCCCGAAGCTGTATGCGTTACTTATGAAGCCGGTGAAGTATTAGTCAGTACTCCAGGAGCTGATGAAGAGGTCAATACACCGTTGTTACTGACAGATGCTGATTTTTGGAAGATATACCAATTTCATTACTTGTCGGGAAAACCTTTTACCCAGGCTGACTTTCAGTCGGGAATAAAGAAAGCTGTTATTGTTGAAAGTGTGGCGAGGCGTCTTTATGGAGATGTGGACGCTGCTATTGGGAAACCTGTACAGATTAATTTTACTGATTATACTGTTTGTGGTGTAGTAGAGAATGTAAATCGTTTTTGTGAGTTTGCATGGAGTGAGGTTTATGCACCTTATTCTTCGAATGCGATAGCCAATAAGGTGGAAGCAGGAGAAACTCAGGGAAATCATATCATTACTATCTTGGCGCATAGTTCAGATGATTTTGAGAAAATCCGTAATGAGGTGGCCCGTGGAGTGGCACAGATTAATACGACACTGGGTGAGAGAGAATTGCAACTGATGGGGCAACCGGATAACTTCCGTACTCAGTTGAATCGTAAATTTGCCAACTCGTATGAAAATCTGGATGCGGCATATTGGAAATATGGCATTATGATTATTGTTATTTTATTGGTTCCCGCCATTAATCTAAGCGGATTGACACATACCCGTATGCGTCGTCGGCTGGAAGAATTAGGTATTCGTAAATCTTTTGGCGCTACACAGGGAGAGTTGGTGTGGCAGGTTTTGAACGAGAACTTTGTATTGACATTAATCGGTGGGATGCTGGGACTTGGACTTTCTTATCTGTGTCTGTGGCTGATGAGTGATTGGTTGCTTCAGACTGCTTGGGGAGCAACAGCTACCATGAATGTTTCTATGGTCAGTCCTGTTGTATTTTTTGTGGCGCTTTGTTTTTGTCTGGTGCTTAATTTGCTTTCGGCATACATTCCTGCCTGGCGTGTTGCCCATACTCCGATTGTCGATTCGTTAAATCAAAAACTCTAAGGCTATGCTGATTCATTTATTAATTATTATAAAGAATAATCTTCGTGCCAATCTGTTGCTGATGGCTGGAATGTTCGTCATTGCTACTTCACTGTGGTATGCTGTGGATTATGTGTATGCTGTGGTAGTGAACCAACAGAAATCATTAGGGTTTGATTGGGAGCATGTATATTATGTACAAGCGGCCGTCTTACCCAATGAAAGCGTGGAGTGTGACACAGCAAGTCGGTCTGATGATGAAGTGACAGCTGAATATTTGGAATTTTATAATCGGCTGCAACATCATCCGGCAGTAGAAAGTGCATGTTATACTTTGATGCATTTCCATTATATATGGAAAAACGGTAGTGGAACCATGTCTTATGATACATTGAAGACCAGTGCGATGTATCGGGAAGTCACTCCTTCTTATTTTACCGTGTTTCGTGTCAGAGGGGCTGATGAATGTTCGCCTGAAGAGTTGTCCCGGCGGGCATCACATACCAATGATTTTGTGGTGACGGAAAATACAGCTTGTCGGCTGTTGAATCCGGACATAAATAATATGACTGTAAAAGGAGTGGAGCTAGCCGGTCGGTTTATTCATAGTGGGGTTTCCATGCGCGAGGATGAACCAGATTCGGTGCGTGTGGCCGCCGTATGCGAGAATCAGAAATATAATGAATATTCCAATTGGAGTAAAGCCGTTTATCGCATTGTACAGTTGGGACAGGGAGATTTTAAGATAAGCTATGGCAGTATTCCTTATCATGATATATTTATTCGTGTGAAGGCAGATGCCGACCGTCCTGGCTTTGTGGAATCATTCCGGAAAGAGATGAAGAAACAGCTGCGTGTGGGTAATCTGTATCTGGCGGATATGCGTCCTATGAGTTATTACCGGAATGAACATCTGGCTGATTATCGTAGCGATCTTTATACTTATTTGGCCATTGCTGGATTCTTTTTAGCTAATGCGTTTTTGGCCATATTGGGTACTTTCTGGTTCCGTACGCAGCAGCGTCGTGAAGAACTGGCCGTCCGTCTGGTTGCTGGGGCTACGCCGCACAGTCTTCAGACTCTTTTAATGGGAGAAGGCTTTCTACTGATAACCATCGCTTATATTCCTGCTTTGGTTGTAGCTTATAATTTAGGTATTTCTGATTTAGTAGAGACATGGCCTGTAGAATGGAGTTTCACACGTTTCCTGATAGGAGGGCTTGTTACTTTTCTGTTACTTTGGGCTATTGCCGCTATCAGCATTTGGTTTCCGGCACGGCAGGCCATGAGTATCCAGCCAGCTGAGGCATTGCATGGTGAGTAAATCAGATATTCATTTTATTAAAAGATGGAATTAATGAAAAACGGAGATACATTTGGGATCTATTTGGAAATATAGAACATTGTATCTCTGCTTTAATTTATATATCAGGAAGTGAAATCGTGTGCGAAAATGAAGTTGGTGTTCATTTTCGGACAGTGTATAATAAAGATAATATGTTTATATTCAGTTTTTTGTGTCTTTGGCATGACTTTGGCTAGTATAGATATAAAGTGTATAAGAAAATAATAAAATAGAATTCGAAAATGATAAAACAGTATTACAAGCAAGCTTTGGCACAACTACGCCAACATCCGCTTATCAGTATTATCGGTATTGTGGGGACTGCGCTGAGTATTTTCCTTATTATGTTGGTAGTGATGATGCAACAAGTAAAGGTCGCTCCTTTTTCTCCCGAGTCCAATCGTAACCGTTTTTTACATGTACATTATATGAGTATCAGTCATAAAGATTGGGGAAATGGGACAAGTAATGGTCCGATGAGTGTACAGACTGCACGTGAAGTATACAAATCGTTGAAGACTCCTGAGGCTGTTACTGTTTATTGTTGCATGACGGTGTCCACTCCTGTTTCCCTACCTGGTGCGCCTGCGATAGGAGCTGATGTGCGTGAGACAGATGATACATTTTTTCATGTGTTCGATTTTCAGTTTACAGATGGAAAGCCGTATGATGAAGCTACTTTTACAGCTGGGCGCCCTGTAGCTGTTATAACAGAGAGCATATCACGTGCCTTGTTTGGTTCTATTCAGTCTGTAGGTAAAGAATTTCTGCTGAGTCATGCTCCTTATCGTGTAGTAGGAGTAGTGAAAGATGTTTCAACTCTTGCCGATATGGCTTACGGGCAAGTATGGATTCCTTTCACTTCGACCAACCTGTCTAATGACACATGGAGTGATAACCACATGGGAATGATGAGTGTAACTCTGTTGGCGCATGACCGTGAGGATTTTGATGAGATTCGTGCTGAGGCTAAGCGCCGTATGAATGAGTATAATTCAATACTTGCTGATCAAGGGTATACATTGATAGATCGCAACCGTCCTTATGACCAGGAAACCCAATCGATTTCTTTTGCTGCCAATTTGGAACCGGATTTAAAAGCGGCTCGTCGTGAGCGTGTCATTATCTTTATTATTCTATTATTGGTTCCTGCCATAAATTTGAGCAGCATGACGCAAAGCCGTTTGCGTCAGCGTGTAGCCGAGATAGGTGTGCGTCGTGCATTTGGAAGTACCTGCATAGAGATGGTGGGGCAGATTGTGATGGAAAATCTCGTAATCACTTTGTTGGCAGGGGCTATCGGATTGCTCATTAGTATATTATTCGCTTATTGGGGCACTGATATATTGTTTGCACAACCTTATAGTGTTACTCTGAATGCGCCTACTGTTGATTCCAGAATTTTATTGCAACCATCTACTTTCCTCTATGCATTGTTGTTCTGTTTTGTATTGAATTTGCTTAGTAGCGGTATTCCCGCATGGCGGGCATCGCGTACTAACATAGTCAATGCTTTGGGAGGAAAGATACATTAATAGATGAAAAATTAAGAATTTAAAAGAAGAGTTAGAATGAATAAGAAACTATTGACACAGATAAAGAATGAGTGGCGTTCCAATCTTTGGCTTGTTACCGAATTGTTGTTGGTGAGTGTTGTTATGTGGTATATTGTCGATTATATGTATGTTAAGGCAGCTGTTTACTATGAGCCACGTGGTTTTGATATCTCCCATTGTTATTTGATACAAATGGGACGCCTTACTGATAAAAGTCCTGATTTTATTCCTAATCAGACAAAAGAGCAGCAGCGGGAAGATGTGAAAGGACTTGCCGAGCGTCTTAAATATCGTCCGGATATAGAGGCGGTTGGTTTTGGTCAGAATTCTTATCCTTATAATGGGAGTAACAGCGGTACGGAGGTTAGATATGACACACTTCAGTCGCCGGGATGGACTATTCGACGTTTAGTAAGTCCTGATTTTGTCCGGGTTTTCCAGTATCATGGTACTCGTGGGGAAACTCCTGAACAATTGGCGGAGTTGCTTAGCCATCCCAAGAATTTTTTGGCTTCCGATAATTTATACAAGAAACGTTACGGAAGAGATTTGACTCCATTGGTAGGAAAACAGTTTTATTTGTTTGGAGATACGACGGAAACCTATACGCTGGGAGCATCGTTGGAGGTAGTCCGGTATTCAGATTATGAGCAGGCATGGAACAGCTACAGTATGGTGAAACTTTTGCCGGAGAATTGGTATGATGTGGGACTTGAATTGTGTGTACGGGTAAAAGAAGATCAGGATAAAGATTTTATAACCCGTTTGAAAGCTGATAGTGAGAAGCTATATCGGGTGGGGAATGTGTTTATAGCCGAAGTGCGTTCGTTTGATGATATCCGTCGTAACTATCAACAGTCACAAACCAATTCCATGCGCAGCTATATTTTGGGTATGGTTTTTTTATTGTTGAATATTTTTTTAGGATTGCTGGGCACGTTCTGGTTTCGTACTCAGCAACGACGTGGTGAGATTGCTTTGATGAAATCTTTGGGAGGAACAGACCACAGTGTCTTTGTACGCCAGTTGGTGGAAGGATTACTGCTATTGGTTATAGCCACTATTCCGGCTGTTTTTATCAATTGGAATCTGGCAAATAGTGAATTGAATGCTTGGATGAATGGTACTACTATTGAAGGTGGACGCTTCATAATAACAGTTCTTATCTCCTTTATTTTGATTGCATTGATGATTGTAGTAGGCATTTGGATTCCTGCACGTAAGGCTATGAAAGTTCAGCCGGCGGAAGCATTGCATAATGAGTAATTTCTTTTTTTGTTAAAAGATTTTAGAGCATAGCACAAACATGATAAAACTATATTTCAAACAGGCTTTTTTCCAACTCCGTGAGAATAGGCTCATCAGCTTGGTCTCTATTATAGGAACGGCATTGGCTATTTGTATGATCATGGTCATCGTTTTGGTGTTGGAAGTGCGCATTACGGATTGTGTGCCTGAGGTGAACCGTTCACGTTCTCTTTATATGAAAGCGATGTCTATTCATCAGAAAGGAGATACTAGTGATAATTCATCAAACGGCTGTATGTCACTTACGGTGGCTAAAGAGTGTTTTAAGGCGCTTACTGTTCCTGAGACGGTAACTATAGTGTCTACAGGAGGCAGGATGCGTATTTCTGTACCTGCGGGAAAAACAATGACAGTGGATAATCTTGAAACTGACGATACTTTTTGGAAAGTGTTCTCTTTTGATTTTATTGCCGGAAAGCCGTTTACGGCTGCCGATAGTGAAAGCGGACTTCCTAAGGTTGTAATTAGCGCTTCTGTGGCCCGGAATTTATTTGGTACGGTAGAAGCAGTGGGGCGTACAGTCCAACTTAACTTGGCCGATTATACGATAGTGGGTGTTGTGAAAGATGTATCCAAACTGGCTGTTTCTTCGTATGCGCAGATTTGGATACCTTTCAATTCAACTGAAATAGCCAGGAAGTGTTGGTATGACAATGCGATGGGAACTTTTCGTGTGGTCATTCTGGCACATTCGGAGAAAGATTTTCCTGCTATCAGAGAAGAGGTGGAACGTCTGCGTCAGAAATTTAATGACGGATTGCAGGATTCTGAAATCTTTTATCGTGGACAACCCGATGATCGTTTCTCTTTTATCTTTCGTCACTGGGGAAGAGAGTTACAGGCGAAGGAAGCTTATTTGTACTACCTGCTGGTGATTGTCATTTTATTGTTGGTACCGGCTATAAATCTTAGTAGCATGACTTTGTCCCGTATGCGGAAGCGCATGTCGGAAATAGGAGTGAGGAAGGCATTTGGTGCTACTGCCAATGTCTTGTTGAGGCAAGTGTTTTATGAAAACTTATTATTGACGCTCATAGCCGGAGCAGTAGGAATGCTTTTCAGTTATGCATGTACTTTTTTATTGAATGATTTCTTATTTTCCAATAGCGAGAACCGTGCCCAAATAGGAGAAACCAGTCTTTCGGCAGATATGTTGTTCAGTCCCTGGATATTCTTGGCCGCATTCATTTTCTGCCTGCTCTTGAATTTGCTGTCAGCGTGCATTCCTGCCTGGAGGGCATCGCGCATGAATATTACGGACGCTTTAAACCAACGTTAGATCATGAACAGGAATTTATTGAAACAGATATGGAACGAGCGCCGCAGCAATGCGTTTCTGTGGATGGAACTTTTTGTGGTGTTTGTCATATTATGGTATATTGTGGATGTGGTATATGTCACATTGAGCATCTATAATTTGCCGATGGGCTTTGATATAGAAAATACGTATGTTCTTCGTTTTGAGCGGATGACTTCGAAGGCGGCTGCTTATCAGCCTGGCCGTACTATGAAAGAAGATGTTGCCGATTTGCATGAAATTGTAAACAGGCTTGCGCATCGTCCGGATGTGGAAGCAGTCAGCCTCTCGCAAAACTGTATACCTTATAATGACGGTGCAAACAGTTTTTCATTTTATCTGGATACAGTCCCGGTACGTAGTTTGAAACGATGGATAACTCCGGAGTATTTTAATGTATTCCGTTATCGCAATATAGACGGTTCGGATAGTGAAAGCCTTGCTGAGGCACTGACACCGTCCGGCATGGTCTTATCTGTGAATATTGCCGATGTTTATCAGGATGCACCTTGGCATGGTAAGGAACTTTTAGGGCGTAGGGTGCCTGTTTGGCGGAATGAGCCGGAGGCGGAGCACCTTTCTATAGCTGCTCTTACCGAGCCGGTCCGTTATGATCATTTTACAGCTCCGGATGATTACGGCTCCCGTTATGCTGCTGTGTACCTGACAGATGAGGTAATGGAATCCTTGGGCGAAACGGTTTATATAGAAGTTTGCCTACGTGTTCGTGAGGGACAGAATGATGGATTCATAGACCGTTTGATAGTGGATGCCGACCGTCAATATCAGGTGGGCAATCTATATCTTTTGGATATAACTCCTTTGAGTGATGTACGCACTGCTTATGAAACGGATTCGGTGAATGAGTTGAATACGCAATTTTGTATCATATTTTTCTTATTGCTGAATATCTTTCTAGGCATTATCGGAACTTTCTGGTTCCGGACACAGCATCGGCGTGTCGAAATTGCGTTGCGTATAGCTTTAGGTTCTACCCGTTGGGGAATCTGCGGTCGTCTGATGGGGGAAGGAGTCTTTTTATTGTTGGTATCTGCTATTCCTGCATTGGTCGTAGCGTGGAATTTGGGATATGCCGAACTGGTGGAAGTTACACGTATGCCTTTTACGGAAGGTCGTTTTGCGATTACAATTCTGGGCACTTTCATTCTGATTGCTGGAATGATTGTCATTGGAATAGGATACCCTGCCCGTCGTGCCATGAGTATCGAACCGGCTGAGGCATTACATGAAGAATAAATAAAATGAAGAGATAAAACGAATGAAACAGCTATTATTACAAGCATTTAATCTGATACGGCAGAATCCTTTTTATGCTACAATCAGTATTATAGGAACAGCTGTCACTATCGCTTTTGTTATGGTGGTAGTGATGATTTATGACTTCCGTACAATGGATATGGCTCCGGAAAGTGATCGGAGCGATATGATGTATACAGGTTCGGGAATGACCTATCGTAAGCAGGATCATACCAACCAGAACAGCGGTATGGGACGCAAGGCTTTTGAAGCATTGTTTTCAGAGCTCCCTGGTGTAAAAGAGGTTACTTGGTATCGTGGCGTTTCCAAGACCCCTTGTAACTTGTCCGCTTCGAATGAGATATTCAACTATTTTGTGCGGCCTGTGGCTGATAACTGGTTTAAGTTCTTTGATTATGAATTTATAGCGGGACGTCCTTTCACACAAGAGGAGTATGATGCCCGTCGGTGTGTCAGTGTGGTAACCGAGCGTATGGCCTTGCAGCTTTTCGGCACGACGGATGTGGTAGGAAAAGAATATCAAAGTAATTTTTTTCCGACTAAAGTGGTAGGCGTGGTGAAAGATGTCAATGCTATTTTCCAGACAGCATACGCTGATGCTTTTGTTCCTTTCTCATTGGAAAATGAAGACTATTATGCTACTTGGACAGGGGGCTTGGGAGGAATCCGTCTGGGATTGCTCAAACTGCTGCCGGACACTCGTCCTGCAGAGGTACGGACTGAAGTACAGCATCGGCAGGATCGTTTGAATAGTTCAACGGCAGAATATGCTTTCGAGATGAACGAACTCTATACTCATACGGAATATACCTTTTTTCGTGGAAAAGATATTAGTGCACCGTTGGTTTACAGTATGTTATTGATGGTCTTGCTGATTGTTCCTGCTATTAATATCTCAGGTATGACCAATGCCCGAATGCAGGAGCGTGTGACAGAGATTGCAGTTCGCAAGGCGTATGGTGCATCACGTATTTCCATTATGGTGAGGTTGTTTTTAGAGAATCTGTTTACGGTCTTTTTGGGTGGAATTTTAGGATATCTGTTTTCGTGTGTGTTGGTTTGGCTGGGACGTGTATGGTTGTTTGGTAGCGGCGAGGTAGAATTATCAGATATCAGTCTGGATGGAGGTTTGTTGTTGCATCCTGCTTTATTTGTGTTGGTTTTCGGCGTATGTGTTGTTTTTAATTTATTGTCGGTATTGATTCCGGTATGGATGGTCACACATCGTAATATTGCGACTACCATCAAAGGAGAATAGGAGGAAAGAAAAATGATAAAGAGTTTATTCAGACAAATGTGGAACCAGAGGCACGCCAATGTATGGGTGTGGGTTGAATTGATTGTTGTTCTTATCTTGCTATGGTACAGCATCGATCTGGTTTATAATTATGAGGCTGCTGCCCGTCAGTCTAAAGGATATGACACGGAGAATGTTTTTGATATTCAATTGAATATTAAGCCGGCTTTGCAAAATGATTCTGTATTAATGAGTCATTCTGCTGAATATTTGGAACAAATCTATCATTTAATCCAACAATATCAAGGGGTGGAGGAAGCTTGTTTTTATTATGGGACAATACCTTATACGGGAAATAATATGTATGAGGGATATGCTCCGCATTCGGATTCGACCCATGTGGTAGGCTGTTTCATCCGTTATGTCAGCCCTACTTATTTCAAGGTATTTCGTTTGCAGCCATTATCAGGCTCATTTGAGGCGGAGCGTTGGGACAAGAATGAATACCCCATGCCGGTGTTGATGAGTGAAACGTTAAGTGATTCCTTGTTTAGCGGACGCAATGGAGTAGGGGAGACTTGTTTCAATCCTTATTTTCTGAATAGTGTGCAACCGGAAACTAATTATAAGGTAATGGCGGTACTTCCTGCTCATAAGACCGATGAGTACGAGCGTTACGAACCTTTTATTTATCTTCCCAGTCCGCCGCTGACTCATTGGCATCACATTGCGGTGCGTGTGGCTTCCAATTCCATACCGGGATTTACCGAACATTTTATGCAGGATATGCAAGGGAAATTATCTATCGGCCCTTATTACTTATACGATATAAATTCGTATGGCGATATGAAGGAAGCTTTCGATATAGAGCAAGGAACGGTGAATTATCTGAATACTACCTATGCCGTTATCCTTTTCTTTGTTTTCAATATATTTTTAGGGATGCTGGGTACTTTCTGGTTTCGGACTCGTAAAAACCGAAGTGAGATAGCTTTGCGTATGGCACTAGGTTGCAGTAGGATGAATGTATTTGGTTATTATGTACTTGAGGGCATCCTTCTCTTGGTTTCGGCTGCCATTCCCGCTGTTTTTGTTTGTGCGAATATGCAGATGGCGGATCTTACTGTGCATACATTAATGGAACCTGCTTGGGGACGTTTTTTGCTTTGTTTTGTGTCGGCCATGCTGTTGTTGGGGATAATAATTTTGCTCGGCATTTATTTCCCCGCCCGGAAAGCGATGGGGATTGAGCCGGCAGACGCGTTGCATAATGAATAATGTTATTTCATTGTCACATGATCAGCAGTGTTCGTATATGAATGGAGTGTCCGATTTCGGACACTCCATTTTTGTCGTAAGGTGTTATAAAACAGTGAAATAGTTTTTTGGCATACCATTTGCCTTACCTTTGATAAAAAGAATAATAACGCAATGAAAAAACAAGTAATATCTCTATTTTTAGCCTTTGGCATATCGTTGGTTGCCGGAGCGCAGCCACAAGAAAAGCGACGTGCCATCACTTTGGAGGAAGCCATTACTATTGCCCGTGTGCAAAGTGTAGATGCGGCCGTAGCTTTAAACGAGCTGAAAACCGCTTATTGGGAATATCGTACTTTCCGTGCGGATTTGCTTCCGGAAATGAATTTTGAAGCCACTATTCCCAGCTATAATAAGAAGTATAATTCTTATCAGCAGGATAACGGTGCTTATACATTTGTACGTAATAATTATATGGAAATGAATGGTGAAGTTTCTATCGATCAGAATATTTGGTTGACCGGTGGTAAACTCTCATTGAATACCTCTCTTGATTTCTTGAAACAACTGGATGGAGATAAATCAAAACGATATATGTCTGTTCCTGTGGCATTGACTTTGGAACAACCTATTTTCGGAGTGAATACAATTAAATGGAACCGCCGCATCGAACCGGTGAGATACGCTGAAGCTAAAGCCGCATTTCTTACTGCAACCGAAGAGGTAACCATGACTACTATCAACTATTTTTTCAATTTGTTGTTGGCTAAGGAAAATGTAGGCATCGCCCGACAGAATCTGAAGAATGCAGATAAACTGTATGAAGTGGCTAAGGCAAAGCGTAGTATGGGGCAGATCAGTGAAAATGATTTGTTGCAATTGGAACTGAATGTATTGAATGCCCGTTCTACGTTGACTGAAAATGAAAGCAACTTGAAAAGTAATATGTTCAAACTCCGTTCATTTCTAGCATTAGGAGAAGATGAGGAATTGGAACCGGTTGTTCCCGAGACGATTCCGACTGTATTGCTGAACTATCCGGATGTTTTGGACAAAGCACTTGCCAATAATTCATTTGCGCACAATATTCGTCGCCGCCAGTTGGAAGCAGATTTTGAAGTGGCTAAGGCGAAAGGTAATTTACGTGAAATCAAGCTCTATGCACAGGTAGGTTTTACAGGAACAGACAATGAATTTAATAGTGCATACCGCCGTTTGAAAGATAACCAGATTGTAGAAGTTGGTTTTAAAATTCCTATTCTTGACTGGGGAAAACGTCGTGGTCAGGTAAAGATTGCTCAAAGTAACCGCGATGTGACTGAAAGCAAGCTACGTCAGGAGACCATGAATTTCAATCAGAATCTGTTTATCCTTGTAGAACAGTTCAATAACCAGCAGGCCCAGTTGCAGATAGCAGACGATGCGGACAAGATTGCCCAGAAACGTTACAGCACCAATGTGGAAACCTTCATGGTCGGTAAAATCTCGACATTGGATTTGAATGATTCCCAGTCAAAGAAAGATGAGGCTCGTCAGAAGCATATCAATGAGTTGTTCTATTATTGGTACTATTATTACCAGTTGCGCAGCTTGACATTGTGGGATTTCAATACCAATACTAATATTGATGCCGATTTCGAGAAGATTATCAAACAATAGGATTTTCACTATTCAATTCTGTTTGAATATAAAATGGGGTTGTCTTTGTACTTATTAAAATAATAATTTCTACATTTGCAGCATTATGATATTAATTATAGACGATGACAGTGCCATTCGTTCTTCTCTGAGCTTTATGCTGAAAAGGGCGAAATATGATGTGCAGGCCGTACCGGGTCCCAAAGAGGCTATTGAAATAGTCCGTTCGGTTGCGCCCCAGTTAATCTTGATGGATATGAACTTCACCCTGTCCACCAGTGGTGAAGAAGGATTGACTCTTTTGAAACAGGTCAAAGTGTTCCGGCCCGATGTTCCCGTTATATTGATGACAGCATGGGGAAGTATCCAGCTTGCCGTGCAAGGGATGCAGGCAGGTGCATTTGACTTTATTACCAAGCCTTGGAACAACGTGGCGTTGATGCAACGGATAGAAACGGCTTTGGAACTGACTTCACAAGATAAGAAAGCAGAGGTTCCGGTGGAAGATAATGACGGCTTTGACCGTAGCCATATCATTGGAAAGAGTAAAGCACTGATGGATGTGCTGGCCACGATCAAGCGGATAGCGCGTACCAACGCATCGGTCTTGATTACCGGTGAAAGTGGTACAGGCAAGGAGTTGATAGCCGAAGCGGTACATTTGAACAGTCCCCGTAGCAAGAAACCTTTTGTGAAAGTGAACTTGGGAGGAATTTCTCATACTTTGTTCGAGAGTGAAATGTTCGGTCATAAGAAAGGTGCGTTTACGGATGCCACAGCCGACAGGGTAGGACGTTTTGAACTGGCTGATAAAGGTACGATTTTTTTGGATGAGATTGGCGATTTGGATTTAAGCTGTCAGGTGAAACTGCTTCGCGTGTTACAAGAACAGACTTTTGAAGTCTTGGGCGACAGCCGTCCCCGTAAAGTCGATATCCGTGTGGTCAGTGCGACGAATGCCGATTTACGACAGATGGTGCAGGAACACACCTTCCGCGAGGATTTGTTCTATCGTATTAATTTAATTACGGTGCATCTTCCGGCATTACGCGAACGCCGTGAGGATATTCCCTTATTGGTCCGTCATTTTGCCGACAAACAATGTGAATCGAACGGTCTTCCCAAAGTGGAATTTACTTCTGAAGCGATGGATTATTTAAGCCGTTTGCCTTATCCGGGTAATATCCGTGAATTAAAGAATTTGGTGGAACGTACCTTGCTGGTCAGTGGAAAGGAAATATTGACTGCGGATGATTTTAAATCACAATACCAGCATCCTATAGAACAGAAGGTGACAACGAATCTGCAAGGCATGACCTTGGAGGAGATAGAAAAGCAGACTATTCTACAAACGCTTGAGAAGTATAACAATAATATGTCACAGGTTGCCGTAGCCTTAGGAATCAGCCGGGCTGCTCTTTATCGCCGTTTGGAGAAATACAATATACAAGTGAATGATTAGCAAAAACGGAACCGGATAAAATATGAAACTGAAATTCTTGTTCTTTTTTTTAGCATTACTGTTGACAGCAGTATGGACTATCCTGCTCGTTCTTACATTGAAGGAACGCGGTGCGTTGTTTTATATAGGAGAGGGAGTTATTACATTCAGTCTTGTGTTTCTGGTTTATTTCTATCGCAAAGTCGTGAAACCGCTTGATATCATCGGCAACGGTATGGAGCTTCTTCGTGAGCAGGATTTCAGCAGTAGGCTGACTCCTGTCGGACAAAAGGAAGCCGACCGCATTGTGTTGGTTTTCAACCGCATGATGGAGCAGTTGAAAGACGAGCGCCTTCGGTTGCGTGAGCAGAATCATTTTCTTGACCTGCTGGTCAGCGCTTCTCCCATGGGAGTTGTCATACTGACTTTGGACGGACATATTTCCATGCTAAATGCTGCAGCTCTTCGTTTTTTGGATTATTCTTCGGCAGAGGAAGTCAGAGGCCGATTGCTGTGCGAGTTGGCTTCCCCTTTGGCCGAAGAAATAGAACGTATTCCCAAAGATACTACTGAAACAATTCGTCTGAGCGACTCCATGATTTACCGCTGTTCCCGGCTTTCTTTTGTTGACAGAGGCTTCTCTCATCCGTTTATTCTGGTGGAAAGTCTGACTTCCGAGGTGGTGAAAGCAGAGAAAAAGGCATACGAAAAAGTGATCCGTATGATAGCACATGAGGTGAATAATACGACTGCGGGCATTACCTCTACTCTTGATACGGTGGATGGCGCTTTGGAATGTATGGAGGATACGGAAGACTTGCGCGAAGTGATGAAAGTCTGCATAGAGCGTTGCTACAGCATGAGCCGTTTTATCACAAATTTTGCCAATGTGGTGAAGATTCCCGAGCCTCAATTACAATCAGTGGACTTGAATGACCGCGTAGCCGCTTGCAAGACATTTATGGAAACGGTTTGCCGTAACCGTAAGATTACGCTGCATCTTGATTTATGTAAAGAGAATCCTGAAGTGATGATGGATACTTCTCTGTTTGAGCAAGTACTAGTCAACATTATCAAGAATGCGGCTGAAAGTATCGGGGAAACAGGAGATATCTTTATCCGTACTTCCGTATCACCTACGATGTTGGAAATTGCTGATACCGGTGCCGGTATCAGTAAAGAGGTGGAAACCAAACTGTTCAGTCCTTTCTTCTCCACCAAGCCTAACGGACAGGGTATCGGTCTTATTTTTATTCGTGAAGTTTTGATAAAACATGGGTGTACTTTCTCTCTTCGTACCTATCCGGATAAACTGACCCGTTTCCGTATCCGTTTCTGATGATTTTCTACCACTTTACCACGCTGATGCTTCCGCAAGGAAGTGAAAAGGGAGGGTTTATAGTAAATGTCTTTCGGGTGTTTCTTTTTGTGCTGTTGGTTCTTTCGAAATCTCAGTTCAAAATGAAAACTCTTTTTATTATGCTAAGTCGTCCGCGATGAAAAATGTTTAATCAGGATTGAATGAAATCGGTTTGTTTGGTTTATCTTCACAATATTATGTGCTAAATAATTAAATTATGAAATACCCTATCGGCATACAGACTTTTAGTCAAATCCGTGAAAACGGATATGTTTATGTGGATAAGACCGACCTTATCTACCAGTCGGTGAGTAGAGGAAGTATTTATTTTTTCAGCCGTCCGCGCCGTTTCGGCAAAAGTATTATGAAGGGCGGAAAGAGGTGAGGTAATATCCGGACAAGCCTGAAAATATCCTGTAGTTTGGAATAAGTAAGTAACGTTATAAAATAGCTTGATACATTATTTTATTCATCGTTATCAGTCCAAATCCACAAAAAAGTTGGGAGCGTTTATGCCCTCATGCTCTCACTGTATATGTAACATGTTGATCATGAATAATTTGTGTAGTTGTGGTAAAAATAGTTGCTCTTCCTTATGCCCTCACTAATCTCTCATGCCCTCACTACGTTTTGAAGCATATTTCTGTATAACATGCTTGTTGTCAGCTATATATTCTTTTTTTGTAGGATATTCCGGCTTGATATAAAGTAGGGCGTTTTCTGGCTTTTTATCGTAAAAAGTGTGTGTAAAGGGTTTGTACTTCTATGGAGTGTGATCGCAAAGTTCCCGGTATTTCCGGCAGCGGTAAAAAGATCAAGACGTTTTTAAAAAAGCTCTTGTTCTTTTTAAAAAAGGCCGTTATCTTTTTTTGAAAGTTCTTGATCTTTTTAAAAAACGTCCTTATCTTTTGAGATGAAATTCCGGATCTTACGCGAAAACCTCCACCACAGAGTTTTGCAAAACTGCTGCCACTGCTATCACTCTTTCCACTGAAAGCACCATGAGCAGGACGTTTCATAGGGTGGTGGCAGCACTTTTTTTATATGGTAAAAAGGGCTGCTGCCACCACTTTTACCTCTTTTCTACCCCAAAAAGTCCGTAGGAGGGGGAAGAAACAGGAGGCGGAGGATGATCAAACGCTGGGAAAAGGCGGGAATACAGGCACACAGCACCCGGAAACCGGACCGGCAGAATATCGTCCACCAACGAACAAGATACTGACTACAGCCTGATGGGAATCTGATTGCGGATCGCCAGAACTATGGTTGCATCCCGACAAAGCCATAGTTACAATCTGGTGAAACCTTAGTTCCAGCCTGATGGAACTGAAGTTTCAACCCTACGGAACCGGTTGGAACTGAACCTTATGGCTGAATATGACGCCCGTACAATTAATATAGGTGCTGAATACAGCTTTTGGAAAGATTATATCAATGCGGTGATAGAGTTCAACCGCTGCCGTTACTTTTCCGGCGGAGTGGTTTTTAAAGTCCACCTGAAATAATAAAAGGAGTGGCTGTCAGTCTTTGATTTTCTTTTTATACACTTCCCCTCTGCTCATTACTTCCTTAACGAAATTGTAAGTCTCTACCCCTCGGAAGTATCCATTCTTACAAACCGGATCATTGAAATATTCTTCATTACTTTTAAGCAGGATATAGTCATCTACGCTATTATCCCATACATATTTATTCTTGCCATATTTTTCAGCCAGTGCCATGGCATCCAGTACGTGTCCTATTCCGGCGTTATAAGCCGCCAAGACAAATTTCATCCGTTCGTTTTCATTTTTTATTGCGTTGAAAGAACGGGAAGTGGCAGCGATATATTTCACAGCGGCCTTTATACTCTCTTCCGGATTCTGTTCTTTACCGGGAGGAACTCCCATAGCACGCGCCGTCCGGGGCATGAGCTGCATTAATCCTTTCGCGCCTGCCCATGATACGGCTGTCGTATCAAAATTAGATTCTGTATAGGCTAGGGAAGCTAAAATACGCCAGTCCCAATCTATTTCTTTGGCATATTTCTTGAATAGAGTGTCGAAGTGTGAAATCTTTCCGTCTTTGACGGACAAGATGGAACCGTGAGGTGTCCGTTTGCTTATTTCAAAATAACGCTTGCTACTGGCCTGATAGGCAGGAGAAGTTATATTTTCCTGATGCCATTTAGTAGCAGCTTCACCTAGTAGCGGTGAGGTCTTACGTACGGCCCATGAGGCACGTTGGTCAAAACTGACAGCCAGGTCAATATTCAGATTGGGGTAATAAGTCTTGTTTAATTTGGCAAGGTCGTTATCACAGATGGCATAATCTATCTCACCATTGGAAACCTGCATGATTAAATCCTCGGTGGTGATGCTGTCATTATTGACTTCGTGTATCAATATACCGCCACCCAGTTCTTTATCCAGATTGATGAGACGTTCCAGATACTTTCCTGGTTTTACATAGACCTCTTTCCCTATTAATTCTGTCACATTATTCAGTGCTTTCTTCTTTTTTTGAGTATTGCGTTGTACCAATACCTGATGGGTGATAATATCTTCCCCGCAAAATTCTACACTATCTTTAAACTCTTTGGTGACAGGTAGATTATAGGCTATCAGGTCTCCTTCTCCTTGTAATAGTTTATGGACCAGATCACGGGCATTCTGTGCTACTTTTATTTTCAGCTTTACGCCCAATGAGCGGGTAAACTGATCGGCCAGCTCATACTGGAATCCCATAGGCTCGCCCCGATAGTCGAAATAAGAGGTAGAACTGTTCAAGGTCAGGGCTACTAATTCTCCGCTGTCTTTTATTTGCGGCAAATCATAATTTGTCACTTCGGCAGATTGTTGCCGGTTGCGGCACGCTGTCATGCATATACAGGCAAGGACTAATAGCCAGACATTTTTCATCTTCCTAAAATCTTTTCAATATATAGTTTAAGGATTTCAATGGCCTTTTGGTTGTTGCCTCCATTGGGGATAATAATGTCGGCATATTGTTTGGTAGGCTCTATGAATTCGTCATGCATCGGTTTCAGAATGTTCCGGTATTTGTCTATCAGCATTTCCAAGGGATGGCCGCGTTCCACCATGTCGCGGGTAATCACACGCAGCAAACGTTCATCGGGTTCGGCATCCACGAAAATTTTTAAATCCATCAGATCGCGTAACTCTTTATCATAGAGGCTCATGATACCTTCTACGATGATGACTTCCTTAGGCTCTACATGGACGGTTTCGGGTAGGCGTGTACATATTATATAAGAATAGGTAGGTTGTTCAATGGGATGTCCTTTACGTAATTCGGCTATCTGTTGTTCAAAGAGCGGCCAGTCAAAAGCGTCGGGATGGTCGAAATTGGTTTGTTTACGTATTTCCAAGGGAATGGATGACTGATCATTATAATATGAATCTTGTGGAATGACTGCAACGGAACCTAGGGGCAGGCTCTCTATGATTTTTCTAACTACAGTGGTCTTTCCTGAACCGGTTCCGCCGGCTATGCCAATAATTATCATAATAATAGAATGTATTTTAAAACAAAACTGTTACTTTTGCATCAGGCTAAATACTTTAAGCCCTGTGTCAATTACAAAAGTAGGATAATTAATTAAAATATCAAGTATGGTTAAGCACATTGTTTTATTTAAATTGAAAGAAACTCTTTCACAAGAAGAAAAATTGAAAGTGATGAATGATTTTAAAGCGGCTATTGAAGCTTTGCCGGTCAAGATAGGTTTTATCCGTCATATATTTGTGGGGCTGAATACCAATTCTGCTGAAAAATGGGATATTTGTTTGGATAGTGAATTCGATACGCTGGCAGATGTCAATGCCTATGCCGTTCATCCGGATCATGTAGCTGCTGCCGGCCTCTTGAAAGAGGTTAAGGCTGATCGTGCTTGTGTGGATTATGAATTATAAAAGATAGCTTATGAAAAAGATAATCAATCCCTGGAAGGGGATGAAAGGATATAATTGCTTTGGCTGTGCTCCTAATAATGACGCCGGAGTGAAGATGGAATTTTATGAAGACGGGAATGAGGTAATCAGTATCTGGAAACCTCAGCCACAGTTTCAGGGGTGGATTGATACGTTGCATGGAGGTATTCAGGCGGTGCTGTTGGATGAGATTTGTGCATGGGTAGTTTTGCGTAAACTACAGACTACCGGTGTTACGTCCAAAATGGAAACTCGTTATATGAAGCCTGTTAATACTAACGATTCGTATATTGTATTGAAAGCCTCCATAAAGGAGAGGAAGCGCAATATCGTATTTGTAGAAGCGGCTATTTATAATAATAAAGAGGAACTTTGCACCAAGGCTCTATGCACTTATTTCACTTTTCCGCAAGAGAAGGCGAAGGAAGAAATGCATTTTTTGAGCTGCGAGGTGGAGCAAGATGAGATAATACCTTTAATTTGAAAGAAAAAATAAAGTTTTTGCGATAATTATTTGCTGATATCAAATATAAACTTTATTTTTGTCGCAAATAAAAAGAAAAGACTATGGTTAGAACAGCTACACATCATCATCATTTTCCTAACGAATAACTCGGTGGGCTAAGATGATATTGTAGTATGATGATATAGGGCTTGCCGAAAACGGTAAGCCCTTTTTATTGCCGGTTAATAATTAAAAAACAGATAGAATCATGCTTAGAATTGCAGTACAGTCAAAAGGCCGTTTGTTTGAAGAGACAATGGCATTATTACAAGAGGCGGATATTAAAATCTCCGCTTCTAAAAGAATTCTTTTAGTACAGTCATCTAATTTTCCTATCGAAGTTCTTTTTCTTCGCGATGATGATATTCCTCAGTCGGTGGCTGGTGGAGTGGCTGATTTAGGGATTGTAGGCGAGAATGAGTTTGTAGAGAGAAAAGAAGACGCTGAGGTGATTAAACGTTTGGGATTCAGCAAGTGCCGTTTGTCATTGGCTATACCTAAAGATGTGGACTATCCGGGTTTGTCTTGGTTTGAAGGACGCAAGATTGCGACTTCTTATCCCGGCATTTTGAAAGATTTCATGGAACGGAATGGTATTCATTCTGATATTCATGTCATTACCGGTTCGGTAGAGATTGCTCCGGGAATCAGTTTGGCAGATGCTATTTTTGATATTGTAAGTTCGGGATCGACTTTGGTAAGCAATAGCTTGAAGGAAGTGGAAGTGGTTATGAAAAGTGAGGCATTGCTGATAGGCAATAAGAATATGTCTGAGGAGAAGAAAGAGATTTTGAATGAACTCTTGTTCCGTATTGAAGCGGTGAAAGCTGCCGAAGACAAGAAATATGTCTTGATGAATGCTCCGACAGAGCGTTTGGAAGAAATTATCGAAGTGCTGCCGGGTATGAAGAGTCCTACTGTGATGCCATTGGCACAAGAAGGATGGAGTTCGGTACATACAGTGCTTGACGAGAAACGTTTTTGGGAGATCATCGGAAAACTGAAGGCATTGGGCGCGGAAGGTATTTTGGTATTGCCCATTGAGAAAATGATATTATAGCCGGTCCATACGTCAGGCGAGATTTGTAAACTTATAAAAGAATACATGTATGAAGAAAATAATATATCCTGAAAAGAAAGACTGGGTGGAAATTCTCCGTCGTCCGGCATTAAATACAGACACGCTGCGCGATACGGTTAAAGAAGTGCTGGATAAAGTGAAGACGGAAGGAGATAAAGCGGTGAGGGAATATGAAGAACGTTTTGATAAGGTGAAACTGGACTTACTGGGGGTTACTGAAACGGAAATTGCTGAAGCGGAAAAGGAGGTACCTATTGAATTGAAGGCAGCTATTATGCTGGCACAGAAAAATATTCATACTTTTCATAATTCTCAGCGATTTGAAGGGAAAAAGGTGCAGACTGTATCTGGTGTAACTTGTTGGCAGAAGGCTGTTGCTATTGAAAAGGTGGGCTTGTATATTCCCGGAGGCACGGCGCCTTTATTTTCTACCGTATTGATGTTGGCTACTCCGGCACAGATTGCAGGTTGCAAGGAAATCGTACTTTGTACTCCTCCTGATAAAGAAGGAAAGGTTCATCCTGCTATCTTGTATGCGGCAAAATTGGCCGGAGTAAATAAAATATTCAAAGCAGGAGGGGTGCAGGCCATCGCTGCTATGGCATACGGAACGGAAAGTGTGCCTAAGGTTTATAAAATTTTCGGTCCGGGTAACCAATATGTAACGGCTGCCAAGCAGCAGGTTTCTTTGCGGGATGTTGCGATAGATATGCCTGCCGGCCCTTCTGAAGTCGAAGTGCTGGCCGACGAGACGGCTAATCCTGTATTTGTGGCAGCCGATTTGCTTTCACAGGCGGAACATGGAGTTGATAGTCAGGCCATGCTGATAACTACTTCTGAGAAATTAATGAAGGAGGTGGAGTATGAGGTACAACGCCAGTTGGCTTTGCTTACCAGATGGAAAATAGCCGAAAAGTCGTTGGCAAACAGCAAATTGATTTTGGTGAGGGATATGGATGAGGCAATTGCTCTGACGAATGAATATGCTCCCGAGCATTTGATTATCGAGACCAAGGATTATATGGAACTGGCAGAGCGTATTGTCAATGCCGGATCTGTATTTCTAGGTTCACTTACTCCGGAGAGTGCCGGTGATTATGCATCCGGAACCAATCATACTTTACCTACCAATGGTTACGCCAAAGCGTATAGTGGGGTGAGCCTGGATAGTTTTATCCGTAAAATCACTTTTCAGGAGATTAATGGTGAGGGTATTCAGAATATCGGTCCTGCTATTGAGGTGATGGCGGCTAATGAACAACTGGGTGCGCATAAGAATGCAGTAACCGTAAGATTAAAAACAGTATAAAGATGAAAGATTTGAAAGAATTGACGCGCCCGAATATTTGGGCTTTGAAACCCTATTCATCGGCACGTGACGAATATAATGGAGCGGAGGCATCTGTTTTTCTGGATGCCAATGAGAATCCGTACAATACACCTAATAACCGTTATCCTGATCCTATGCAGCGGGAACTGAAGAATATGATAGCTCCTATTAAAAAGGTAGACCCCGATACGATCTTTCTGGGAAACGGCAGTGATGAGGCTATTGACTTGGTATATCGCGCGTTCTGTATTCCGGGGGTGGATAATGTAGCGGCTATTGACCCTACTTATGGTATGTATCAGGTGTGTGCCGATGTCAACGATGTAGAATATCGCAAGGTGTTGTTGGATGAAAACTATCAGTTCAGTGCCGACAAACTATTGGCGGCAACAGACGATCACACCAAACTGGTTTTTCTTTGCTCGCCCAATAATCCAACCGGTAATAACCTGGATCGTAGGGAAATGGAAAAATTGCTGGATACTTTTCAGGGATTGGTGATTATAGACGAGGCCTATTCCGATTTTTCTGATGCGCCGTCTTTCCTTGCCGATTTAGATAAATATCCTAATTTGATTGTCTTCCAGACTTTTTCTAAGGCATGGGGATGTGCTGCCATTCGTTTGGGCATGGCCTTTGCGTCTAAAGAAATCATCTCTATTTTCAGTAAGATTAAATATCCGTATAATGTGAATCTGCTGACACAGAAAGAGGCTGTTATGATGTTGCATCGGCATTATGAGGTAGAACGTTGGGTAAAGTCGTTATTGGAAGAACGGACGCGTTTGGTCAATGAATTTGTAGAACTGCCTTGTTGTGAGAAAATCTATCCTACGGATGCTAATTTTTTTCTAGCTAAAGTGACAGATGCCAAGAAAATATATAATTATTTGGTAGGTAAAGGTATCATAGTGCGTAACCGTACCAATATTTCTTTATGTCGTGATTGTTTGCGTGTGACTATTGGTACACGTCCGGAGAATGATATGTTGTTGGAAGCATTGAAGAATTATGAATGTTGAAATATGAAGAAAGCGTTGTTTATAGATCGTGACGGTACGTTGGTTATCGAGCCACCGGTTGATTACCAATTGGATTCTTTCCATAAATTGGAGTTTTATCCTAAGGTATTTCGTAATTTGGGATTTATCCACAGTAAGCTCGACTTTGAATTTGTGATGGTTACCAATCAAGATGGCCTCGGTACTTCTTCTTTTCCTGAGGATGCCTTTTGGCCGGTGCACAACCTAGTGTTGAAGACATTGGAGGGGGAAGGTATCACTTTTGATGATATCTTGATAGACCGCAGTTTTCCGGAAGACCATGTGCCTACCCGCAAGCCTGGAACAGGAATGATGGGAAAATATCTTACCGGTGATTATGATTTGGCTAACAGTTTTGTTATTGGTGACCGTGTTACAGATGTGGAACTGGCTAAAAATATGGGATGTAAGGCTATCTTGCTGCAAGATAATATGGATATTCTGAAAGAAAAAGAACTGGAATCCTATTGTGTACTGGTTACTACAGATTGGGATAAGGTCGCTGAATTTCTTTTTGCCGGAGAACGTATAGCGGAGGTCCGTCGTACTACGAAGGAAACGGATATTTATATCAGCTTAAATTTAGATGGCAGCGGAAAGTGTGATATTTCTACAGGTATTGGTTTTTTTGATCACATGTTGGAACAGATTGGAAAACATGGTGGTATTGATCTTACCATTAAAGTAAAAGGTGATTTGGAAGTGGACGAACATCATACTATTGAAGATACTGCCATTGTTTTGGGTGAATGTATTTATCGGGCATTGGGCAGCAAGCGTGGCATTGAGCGTTACGGATATTGCTTGCCCATGGATGATTGTCTTTGTCGGGTAGCTTTGGATTTTGGCGGTAGAGCATGGTTAGTATGGGATGCTGAGTTTCATCGAGAGAAAATAGGGGAGATGCCTACCGAGATGTTTCCTCATTTTTTTAAATCATTGAGTGATGCAGCTCGTATGAATTTAAATATCAAAGCCGAGGGGCAGAATGAACATCATAAAATAGAAGGTATTTTCAAGGCTTTGGCTCGTGCCATAAAGATGGCTGTGCGAAGAGATATTTACTATTTTGAAGTACCCTCAAGCAAGGGATGTATTTAAGTTAGCTTCAAAGACAAAGTAACTTAACTTATTTGCCCAACTAAGTTAAGTTACTTTGTCTTTGAAGCTAACTTACTTTTTTATATGGTTTATAGCTCTTCGCATTCTTTCAGCCATGAAGCTGCACTTGCATCGCTTGGCATACGCCAGTCACCTCGGGGACTGAGTGATACGGATCCCACTTTGGGACCATCGGGCAGGCAGGAACGTTTGAATTGTTGTTGAAAGAAACGGCGGCAGAATATAGTAAGCCATTTTTTGATTGTTGCCTCATCGTATGTATCACGAAAAGCGATACTTGCCAGGAAGAATATCTTGGCGGGACGAAAACCGAAACGTAGGAATTGATAAAGGAAGAAGTCATGCAGTTCGTATGGCCCTACCAAATCTTCTGTCTTTTGTTTGATATTGCCGTTTTCATCAGCAGGAATCAGTTCGGGGCTGATAGGAGTGTCTACAATATCGAGCAGAGTAATACGTGATTCATTATCCATGTCATTCAAAGCCACCCAATTTACCAGGTATTTGACCAATGTTTTGGGAATACTTCCATTGACTCCATACATAGACATGTGGTCGCCATTGTAGGTGGCCCAGCCTAGGGCAAGTTCTGAAAGGTCTCCTGTACCAATGACAAGACCGCTCAGTTGGTTGGCAACATCCATCAGAATTTGAGTCCGTTCGCGTGCCTGACTGTTTTCGTAAGTCACATCGTGTATGGTCATATCGTGGTCTATGTCATTAAAATGCTGGATGCAGGATTCCTTAATGCTGATTTCTTTAATAGTAACGCCTAATGAAGCCATCAGATGGAGAGCATTATTATAAGTGCGGTCGGTAGTGCCAAAACCAGGCATGGTGATGCCGATGATGCCTTTTCGTGGCAAATTCAATTTGTCGAAAGTTTTGGCACAGACCAAAAGTGCCAAGGTGGAATCCAAACCACCGGAAATACCGACTACTACAGTCTTGCAGTGAGTGTGTACCAAACGTTTGGCAAGCCCTGCTATTTGGATGGCAAAAATTTCTTCACAACGCTCATCCAATTCTTTGCCCTGAGGAACAAAAGGATGGGCTTCTATACTGCGTGTAAGACTAAGATCGCGTGTGTTAACAAATTCTGTACTGATGTGGATGGCGGGACGTCCCGGGCAGTTGCCGATATTGGCGGCAAAAGTGGTATTGGTCAACCGTTCGCCACGAAGACGCTCTACGTCTATTTCACTGATGACTAACTGTTCTTTGAATGAGAAACGTTCAGATTCGGTAAGTAATGTGCCGTTTTCATATATCAGTCCGTTGCCTGCAAAAACAACGTCTGTAGTCGATTCGCCGAAACCGGATGAACTGAATACATATCCTGCCAGGCAGCGTGCTGATTGTTGACTGACTAATGAACGGACATAATTATGCTTGCCTATCCCTTCATTATCGGCAGACATATTGAAAATGATTTCCGCTCCTTTCAATGCTAATGCGGAACTGGGGGGAATGGGGGCCCACATATCTTCGCAGATTTCAATGCCAAAGCAAGTTTCCGGAGTGTCGAAAAGCAGGTTGGCGCTGACCGGTACATTTTGTCCGCAGAGACGTACATTACCATCTGGGTGGTTTAGAGCAGAGGTAAACCAGCGTTGTTCATAGAACTCTTTATAATTAGGTAAATATGTTTTGGGAACAATACCCAGTATTTTTCCTTTTTGGAAAACAACAGCACTATTCAGCAGCGTGGAATTCATAACCACAGGCATCCCTACAATGGAGACGATATCCATTTGTCGGGTATTATTCATAATCTGCATTAAAGCCATTTCTGCTTCTTCCAACAGTAAAGACTGACCGAACAAGTCGGCGCAAGTATACCCTGTAATACTTAGTTCGGGAAAAATGATAATTTGTACTCCTTTCCCGTCTGCTATGGCAATTTGAGTTTCAATCTGTTGTGCATTAAATTTGCAGTCAGCCACTTTCACTATCGGAATGGCAGCCGCCACTCTTACAAAACCGTATTTCATATTATACCTAATTATTATATATACTTGCAAAATTAATCATTCTTTCCCGATTTATACCCCTAAATAAAAAAAATAAAAAAAAGTACGTGATTTATTTGTTTGTTGCGAATAACTATCTATCTTTGCACATGAAATAAAATTGTAATAGTTACAAAAAGGGAATATATGAAGAGTTACGATTATCTTATCAGTTATAACATTAAGCCGTCCGTACAGCGCATAGCTATTATGGATTATTTGTTGGCCCATAAAACTCATCCTTCTATCGATGAGATTTATTTGGCGCTATGCAAGGACATTCCAACCTTGTCCAAGACTACAGTGTATAATACACTGAAACTCTTTGTCGAGCATGGAGCAGCTTTAATGCTTACAATTGATGAAAAGAATGCGTGTTTTGACGGTGATACTTCCCTGCATGCTCATTTCCTTTGTAAGAAATGTGGTAAAATATTTGATTTGCCCTACAGTAATGAAGTGAAGCAAGTAGAGCAAATTGATATGAATGGATTCAAGGTGGATGAAATTCACCAATATTATAAAGGTATATGCCCCGTTTGTTCTAAAGAAGACAAAGAAAGAAGTTAGAAAGATAGAGAGTAGATGACTAACTAATAAATAAAATATTGACTAACTAATAAAAAAAGAAATTATGAAAAAGTTTATTTGTACAGTTTGTGGTTATATTCATGAAGGTGATGCAGCTCCTGAAAAATGTCCGTTGTGTAAAGCGCCTGCTTCTAAGTTTAACGAAATGGTAGAAACAGAAGGTGGCTTGGAATTTGCAGACCAACACGTTATCGGCGTAGCAAAAGGTTGTGATGAAGAAATGATTAAGGATTTGAACAACCACTTCATGGGTGAATGTACGGAAGTTGGTATGTATTTGGCAATGAGCCGTCAGGCAGACCGCGAAGGTTATCCTGAAGTTGCTGAAGCTTTCAAACGTTATGCTTGGGAAGAAGCAGAACATGCTGCTAAGTTTGCTGAGTTGCTGGGTGACTGTGTATGGGATACAAAGACTAACTTGGAAAAGAGAATGAATGCTGAGTCAGGTGCTTGTGCTGACAAGAAACGTATTGCTACTCGTGCAAAAGCTTTGAACTTGGATGCTATTCACGATACAGTTCACGAAATGGCTAAAGACGAAGCTCGTCACGGTAAAGGTTTTGAAGGTTTGTACAACAGATATTTCAAGAAATAATATACGATTTTTATAGTATAAATGGAGAGAGGGGGAGTAATTATTATTGTCCCCTCTCTTTTTATTGGCTATATTTAGATTAGAGATGTATAGGCCTTGTTTCTCATTCTTTCAGTAATACTTCTTCAATAGCTTTCCTGAAAGTAGTTTTATTGGCCGCTCCTATAATGATTTGCGGCTGTCCCGTTTTGGGGATAAAGATGATGGTGGGCAGTGACTGTATCCCCATGGCAGCAGATAATTCTTTTTGTTTGTCTGTATCTACTTTGTAAACTACGATTTGATCTTTGTATTCTTTGGCCAGACTTTTTAGCAGAGGGGCAACCATACGGCAAGGACCGCACCATGTGGCGTAGAAATCAATAACTGCCGGTTTCTCTCCTTTGTATTTCCAGTCAGTGGAACCGGAGGTGTAGTCAAATATATTATCCAAGAACATTTGTTTGTCCATATGTATGACTTTTCCTTCATTTTTATCTGACTTATCTCGGAAAGGAGTCTGGGCACTGAGATATCCTGTTAATCCGGTAGTTAATAAAAGACACGTGATTGTTTTTTTCATATTTTATTCATATTGGGCTAGAATTATGCTTAAATCATTGGCACGCATTACACCGCTTTGTCGCCACAATTGCTTACCGTCTTTAAAAATCATTAGTGTGGGAACTGACTGAATCTGATAGTATGCAGCAATTTCTTTATGTTTGTCTACATCTACTTTGACAATTCTTACTTTTTCCCCTTTTATTCCTTTTAATTCTTCTAAAATAGGTTTCATGGCTTTGCAAGGTCCGCACCATTCAGCAAAAAAATCAACTAATACAGGGATGTTTGAGGTGATTAAATCTTCAAATCTTTCCATAATGTTTTCCTTTCGTTATTTTTATTATAATAAAAACGTTTATAGTGTGTTTTTTGTTTAAAAGTAAGTGGGTGTGTCCAAATTAGTTTTTGGAAATATGAACTTATAATCTGAAATTTGAGCATCCTAAAAGACTAAAGAAAGGGTCGTATCATTACTCCATACAGAGCTTGATACGACCCTTTTAAGTGTTATAATTATTATCTGTAACTTTTAGGAGCAGTCATTTTTGTTTTGACACCGCTTCCTTGTATTATAAGGTTGATGAACTATTATTTTTTTACAGAAGAGGGAGTATAACGTGCATTCAGTCCATCAATGATTTCTTGTGTGATGTTGTATGCCGGATTAGCGTATAGCAAATTGTCAAATCCTGTATTGCTGATAATTAGATCATATCCTTTGTTTTGATTATAAATTTTCAAGAATGAATTGATAGAATCACGTAACTGCAAGCTGTTCTTTTGATTTTCAGAAGCTAGTTCGTCGCTTAGTTTCTGTTGCAGTGCCTGCAGTTCTTGTTGTTGCTTCATCAGTCTCATCTGTTCTTGTTCAGCACGTTCACGTGTAGCGAAGCCATTATTTTCCAGTTTGCGTTGGAATTCTTTAGCATCAGCATCCAGCTTCTTTGCTTTTTCATTTAAAGTAGTGCGGATATTTTCTTCTTTCTGTATCATCACTTCATTTAAGTCATTCCAGAAATTGTACTTAGTCAACAGTGAATCGATTTCCACATAAGCTATTTTCATGTTTGAAGAACCAGCAACGCCGACAGCCGGAGCAGTGGAAGAAGTTGCAGCGTTGTTGTTGTCGCTACATTGTGCAAACACTAACACGATGGCTAGTGCTAGAAATCCATTCAGGATGAAATTTGTTCTTTTCATAATCTTTTTCACGTATTGTTTATTAATTATTATCCGTTTTGTTTTGCTTTTCAATTTCGGCTATGGCATTTTTATTAGGCTTGCGTGCTTCACGATCTTGTGATTGTACACATCCTACTCCTTTTTTACGGAGTGCCTTATTACCGCTTACATGTGTGTTTGGAAACTTTCCTTTTAGAAAGATTCCGATAGACAATAATGCTATACAGATAGCAACTATTAACACAGTTATAAGGATAGTATCAAGCATTTCTATTATTTTTGTGGTGCAAAGTTAGTGTAAGGCAAGGGAAATGCCAAATTTATTGAAGCATTTCGTATCTGCGGACTAAATTTGCGGAACAAATATAGAATTTTGCAATGATTTAACTTTCTCTTTTCTCATTAAAAAAGAGGAAGTGTCCTATTTAAGAGAATTATTTAACTATTTTTTGCAAATTTGGAAACTGAATTTGCCTAAACAACATGATTATGAATAAAAAGGATTTAAAGCCGGCATCTGTCTTTTATTATTTTGAAGAGATATGTCAGGTACCCCGTCCCTCGAAAAGAGAGGAGAAAATAATTGCTTATTTGAAAGCCTTCGGTAGAAAACATGGTTTAGAAACTAAGACAGACGAAGTTGGCAATGTATTAATTAAAAAACCTGCCACTCCGGGTAAGGAGAATTTGAAAACTGTGATTTTGCAGTCTCATATAGATATGGTTTGTGAAAAAAACAGTGATGTGGAGCATGATTTTCTAATTGATCCCATTGACACAGTAGTGGACGGTGAATGGTTGAAAGCCAAAGGTACTACATTGGGGGCAGATAATGGTATCGGTGTGGCGACAGAATTAGCTATATTGGCTGCTACTGATATAGAGCATGGTCCGTTAGAGTGTCTTTTCACAGTGGATGAAGAAACTGGATTGACGGGTGCTTTTGCATTGAAACCAGGGTTTATGACTGGTGATATTTTGATTAATTTGGACTCGGAAGATGAAGGAGAATTATTCATCGGCTGTGCCGGTGGTGCAAATACTACAGCGGAATTTACTTATCAGCCTGTTTCTGCTCCACAGGATTATTTCTATTTCCGTGTAACGGTCAAGGGATTGACAGGTGGACACTCCGGTGATGATATTAATAAAGGTAGAGCGAATGCTAATAAGCTGCTGAATCGTTTTCTGACTCAGTTGGCTTCTAAATATATTTTATATTTATGTGAGATTGATGGTGGAAACCTGCATAATGCCATACCTCGTGAGGCACAGGCATTATGTGCGGTACCTATGAAGGATAAGGAATCGGTTCGTGTAGATTTGAATATCTATACTGCAGAACTGGAGAATGAATATGCTGCGACGGAACCGAACTTGAGAACCGAACTCTCTTCTGAATCCCCTTGTAAGGAAGCGATAGATATGACTACTGCCGGACATCTTCTGAGAGCTGTTTACGCTGTGCACAATGGGGTGTATGCCATGAGTCAGGATATTCCAGGATTAGTAGAAACTTCGTCTAATCTTGCTTCCATCAAACAGGTAGAGGGAAACAAGATTAAAATAGTGACTAGCCAGCGCAGCTCCATTCTTTCATCACGCAAGAATATGTCCGAGATGATCCGTTCTGCTTTTCTTTTGGGAGGTGCTGAAGTAATAACTGGTGACGGATATCCAGGATGGAAACCGAATACGGATTCTCCTGTTTTGAAAATTGCGATAGATAGCTATAAAAAACTTTTTGGTGTGGAACCTAAAGTAAAGGCAATTCATGCCGGATTGGAGTGTGGGTTGTTCCTTGAGAAATATCCGTCACTGGATATGGTTTCCTTTGGACCTACTTTGCGTGGTGTTCATTCACCTGATGAACGTATGCTGATACCTACTGTAGATAAATTCTGGCGTCATTTGCTGGATGTATTGGTTAATATACCGACAAAATAATTTATATGAAGAAAACAATTCTATTCCTTTGTTTGTGCTACCTGGTAGGGGTGACGTATGCACAGGAACCGTTCCGGGTAATGTTCTATAATGTAGAGAATTTGTTCGATTGTCAGCACGACACGTTGAAAAATGATTATGAATTTTTGCCGGATGCTCCGAAAGGATGGACGCAAGCGCGCTATCATGATAAATTGGCTAGGATAGCTAAAGTTATTATTGCCACGGGTGAGGAAAATGTCCCCGATTTGGTGGGACTTTGTGAAGTGGAAAATGATCATTGCTTGAAAGATCTGACAGAAAACTCGCCATTACGCGAGGCGGGTTATCGCTATGTCATGACTGATTCTCCTGATGAGCGTGGTATTGACGTGGCGTTGCTTTATCAACGTGGTACCTTTAAATTAGTAGGGAAAAACTGTATTTCTGTTCCTTATAAGGAAATAGAGCGTCGGCCTACACGTGATATACTTCATGTGACAGGGCAGGTAGCTTCCGGAGATACATTGGATGTGTTTGTGTGTCACATGCCTTCTCGTGCAGGCGGTGAGGAGAAGAGTGAACCCTACCGCCTTTTTACGGCGCAGATATTGAAGATAGCGGCAGATTCTGTTATGAATATCCGTCAGCATCCTAATGTAATGATTATGGGTGATTTTAATGATTATCCCACTAATAATTCTATTGCAAAAGTATTGGGGGCTGTGGCTCCGAAAAGTGGAGTGCAGGCCAAGAAATTATATAATCTGATGGACGGGCGTAAGGAGGGAACCTATCGTTATCGAGGTGAGTGGGGAGTACTTGATCAGCTGATTGTTTCCGGTTTTTTGTTACAAGGGCATGATAGTATGCGCACTTCATATGATAAGGCACAGATTTTAAAATATCCGTTCCTGCTGGAAGAGGATGAAAAATATGGTGGTAATATTCCATCACGTACCTATTGGGGAAAGAAATATCATGGTGGTTATAGCGACCATTTGCCAGTGTGTGTGGACTTTGAAATTGGAAAATAGGGAGAGATTGGTGGTTAGTGATGAATGGACTGCGCTATTATGCCGCAGGTGTTAATCACTAACCGCTATATATTTCTATTCATGATGATAAGGACCGTTGTTCAATATAGTCATCGCCCGGTATAGCTGTTCTACGAAAATAAGGCGTATCATTTGATGTGAGAAGGTCATCTTGGATAATGAGATCTTTTCTTGGGTTACATCATATATTTTGGGTGCAAATCCGTATGGCCCCCCAATGATGAATACTAACCGTTTGTTTACAGTGTGCATTTTGCGTTCTATCCAGTTGGCAAATTCTACGGAACGGAATTCTTTTCCATGTTCATCCAATAAAACCACTGCATCGCCCGGCAACAAAGCTTTCAGAATTAATTCTCCTTCCTTCTCTTTTTGTTGCTCCATACTCAGGTTTTTGGTATTCTTGAGCTCGGGGATGACTTCCATATCGAAAGAAATGAAGTGCTTGGTACGTTCCACATAATCATTGATAGCGGTGATATAATGTTTTTCGATAGTGCGTCCTACTACTAATAATGTAAATTTCATACGTTCTTTTCTGGTTTACTTTGCAAAAATACGGAAAATCTCTACCTTTGCCTATCAATTCATAAAAAAACGATAACATTATGGACGAATTAGTAGTAAAAGACTTAATAGACAGACTGATAGACCTGTCTTTTGCTGAAGATATAGGTGATGGGGACCATACTACCTTGTCATGTATTCCCGCAGATGCAATGGGAAAATCAAAGTTGTTGATTAAGGAAGAAGGTATCTTAGCTGGCATTGAAGTGGCTAAAGAAGTATTTCGCCGTTTTGATCCCACAATGAAGGTGGAGGTGTTCATTCAAGATGGAACTCACGTGAAACCGGGTGATGTGGCTATGATGGTGGAAGGTAAAGTTCAGTCACTTCTTCAGACAGAACGCTTGATGCTGAATATCATGCAACGCATGAGTGGCATTGCTACTATGACCAATAAATATGTGAAGAAACTGGAAGGTACGAAAACTCGTGTACTGGATACCCGTAAGACAACTCCGGGTATGCGTATCATGGAGAAGATGGCTGTAAAGATAGGAGGAGGATGCAATCACCGTATCGGTTTGTTTGATATGATTCTGCTGAAAGACAACCATGTGGATTTTGCAGGCGGCATACACAATGCGGTGTCCCGTGCTAAAGAATATTGTAAGGCAAAGGGTAAGAGCTTGAAGATTGAATTGGAAGTGCGTAATTTTGACGAATTGAATCAGGCGTTGGCAGAAGGTGTGGATCGTATTATGTTTGATAACTTTACACCTGAAGATACTCGTAAAGCTGTAGAGATAGTAGGAGGACGTTGCGAAACCGAGTCTTCTGGTGGTATTACTTACGATACTATGTTACCCTATGCGCAGGCAGGAGTGGATTTCATTTCTTTTGGTGCGTTGACCCATTCTGTAAAAGGATTGGATATGAGCTTCAAGGCTTGTTAAGGAAATGTTTTATGATAAGAGAGAACTTCAAATTTTGGATCTTTTTTTGAAATATGAATGACGTAAGTGGTACGAATAAAATTAAAATAAATTCGTAGAGGCTGTAATTTAAACTGTGTCAGCAAAGCAAACAAATAAAGTATTAACTTTGCTAACACAGTTTTTTTATGAGTGAAGAATTTGATTTTGAAAGGATCAAGAACAAGGCAATCGAGCAGCTCAAGGCTGGCAAGCCCTTGTTGGGTAAGGACGGAGCTTTTGCCCCGTTATTGGAGAGCATTTTAAATGCAGCTTTAGAAGGTGAGATGGATGCCCATCTTTCCGAGGATGAACGCATGAGTGGCAACCGTCGTAATGGCAAGATGCAGAAGCAGGTGCAAACTTCTATGGGTGAGGTGACCGTTTCTACCCCCCGTGATCGTAATTCCACCTTCGATCCTCAGTTTATAAAGAAGCGGGAGACCATTCTCGCGGAAGGTGTTGCTGACCGCATAATCGGCCTTTATGCCCTTGGTAATAGTACACGTGAAATAAGCGATTGGATGGAAGAGAATCTTGGTAACCGTGTGTCTGCCGAAACAATCAGTTCCATCACTGACCGGGTACTTCCGGAAATAAAAGCGTGGCGTTCGCGTAGCCTGGATTATATTTATCCGATAGTCTGGATGGATGCCATTCATTATAAAGTCATGGATGAGAGAGGCTGTGCCATTACCCATGCAATCTACAACGTATTGGCTATAGATAAGGACGGTCGTAAGGATTTGCTTGGGATGTACATCTCTAAGAATGAGGGGGCAAACTTCTGGTTGAATGTGCTGACCGATTTACAGAACCGTGGTGTACACGACATTCTCATAGCTTGTGTCGATGGTCTGAGGGGCTTCCCGGATGCCATCCAAAGCGTATTCCCTGATACCATAGTGCAACTTTGTATCGTCCATCAGATACGTAACTCCATCAAATACGTCGGCAGTAAACACCAGAAGGAGTTTCTTAAAGATCTGAAACGGGTTTACGGTGCAGTCAGCAAGGATGCCGCTGAAACGGAGCTTCTTGATTTAGATCAGAAATGGGGAGAGAAATATCCTATCGTCATCAAGTCGTGGCAGGACAACTGGGAAAAGCTCACTGAATACTTCCAGTTCACATCCGATATACGTCGTATGATTTATACGACGAATACCGTTGAAGGCTACCACCGGCAAATACGGAAAGTTACAAAAAACAAGGGTGTGTTCCCTAATGACACCGCCCTTGAGAAGCTTGTCTACCTCGCTTATCGCAACATACGCAAGAAATGGACTATGCCACTGGCTAATTGGGGCACCATTGCCCAACAACTGGCGATAAAGTTTGGAGATAGATTTAAGTTGTTGTAATTTTACGCTCGTCGGGAGTGCTGGTGCACCCCCTTGGCGCTGGCCGATCCCCGACCGATGAGCTTGAAAGAAAAACAGCGCATGACACAGTTTATTTTACGCCCCCAATTCGTACATTTGCGTCATTGATATTAGTTTCTTTTATTTTCTTCTTTAAATCGGGTAGGTGTCATTCCTTTTACTTGTTTAAAGGAGGTACTGAAATACCTCGGATAGGAAAAGCCTACCTCGTAAGATATTTCGTTGATATTCATGTTGGTATTTGTAAGCAAGTAAACAGATTTTTCTATGCGTAGTTTATTGATATAGTCATTAACGCCCAACCCGGTTAGAAGTTTTACCTTATTATATAAGGATGCTCTGCTCATAGCCATTTTATCTGTGAGAAACTTAATGGAAAGTTCCTCTCCAGCCATATTTTCATTAATAAGTATATTGAGTTTGGCGATGAATTCCTCATCTTCTTTACTGTTTTTCTTTTGAGACTGTTCTGTTTCTATCCTTTTTTCGTTTTTTTCTTTTACTAGCCTATTAGATGATAATTCCGTTGCAGGAATGTTTTCTTCGACTGGTATTTTTTCTTCTTTGTTTTTTAAGATGTCGTTCAATATAGCTTGTAGGAAGTGGTTCATATTGCCTTTCATATATTTCTCTTTCCGTCGGAAATAAATGTAGCCTATACCGGCTGTGGTAATAATAAACAAGATGGCGGCTATGCCGATGAACCAGCTGGTCTTATACCAAGGAGGAGTAACGATTATGTTTATCAATTTTTGGGGTGTGGTATGATTCCCGTCTTTAGTATTGCAAGAAACCCGTATTGTGTAGTTGCCTGCGGATAGAGAGGATAAATTTAAAGTTGGATCGTAAGTTTCAATCAATTGTTTGCTTCTACTTTCAATTATGTATCGGAGCAGGTATTTTTGGAATATGTCTCTGTTCTTTATTCGAAGGTGGATGGAAAGAGAATTGTAGTTCCAAGGTATGTTTATTGTATTCTCTTTGATTTTTTTTAAATAAGGACTACCGTTAAGGAGAATGTCGGACAGGTATATTTCTGGTATCTGAGTTTCAGTTTCGGGAATGTTTGTGTTGATTTTTACCAATCCTTCGGATCCACCTAGATAGATGTAATTCTTATTAGATTGTTTTTGGTATGCGAATAAAATTTCGTTAGATGGGAAACCATCAGAACTATTCCAGATAGTAAATTTATTTTCTTTGATAATATAAGAATATAGTTGATTTTGAGCACAGATCCATAGACGTCCTTTTCTATCGGCAATGAGGAAGGATATGTTATTAAATAGTTTGGTGTGTATGCGATGGTATTTTCGACTTTTCAAGTCGAAGAATCCAAGTCCTTTGTCGGTTCCGGTCCATATTATATCGTTGTTGTCATAAGACATGGAAGTGATGGTTTCATTTTTTTCCAACTCGAATAGTAATCGGATACTGTCATTTTGTTGATCTACCCAAAAAGCTTGGTGAGCGTATTTTAAAAGAGAGAATTTATCGTTGGAGTATGATAGACAAAGTGCATTATTAGAGAAGTCGTAGTGACGATCTGTTTGCATCTTTGAGAATGTGTGGTTATGTGTATTATATGCATATGCATTACGACTGATTATATATATTTTGTTGTTTGCCACTTGATTGGCCAAAGGAAGGTAACCATAAAAACATTCTTTATAGTTGGTCTCTTTATCTATAATGGTGAAAGGACGATATTGCTGCGTCTTTTTATTGAACAGGAAAATGCCTTTGGTATACAAAGAAACCATTAATTCAGATTCAGATATTTCAGCAATGGAAATAACTTTATCTCCGTAGGTTGAGGGGAAATGGGTAAATTTGTCAGTAGAAGGGTCGTATAGGTTGATACCTCCTCCATCAGTTCCAATCCAAACTTTTCCATTCTTTTCTTCGTAAAGGCTGATGATTGATTTTTCACTGAGTCCGTTGGGATTGTTTAAAACGGCATCTTTATATGTCTTAATGTACGTTTCTTTAATACAGAATATGCCTCCGCGTACGCTTCCTGCCCATAAGTTTTTTTCTTGGTCTTTATAGAGCAAGGTGATGGAGTTTACTGGTAGGGAAGAATAGTCTCCTACTATATGTTGAAGTTGTGAGAATTGTTGAGTATGGGGAGCAAATTGGTTGATGCCACTTCCGTCTGTAGCCAACCATAGTTTGCCATTGTGTTCTGTTATGTCTAAAATATAATTGTTGTTTAATCCGGAATTTGTTTGAGTATAGTGTTCTTGGATTTTTCCTGTTTGGTCATAGCAATATAGTCCAGATCCATAAAAGGATGTGTAAATATGCTGGTCAAGAGTTATGTATAACGATGTCAGCAGGTTAGGACTGCTTGGAATAAAAAGACTAAATTGTTGAGTTTGACAGTTGTACGAGTAGATTCCTTTTCTTCGGGTACCTACTAAAATTTTGTTTTTATCGAGATAAACCATTTTTTGGATTCTATAATCTACCATGTTGATATTTTTTTTCTTTTCTTGTTTTTTAATGTGAATGATCTTTGTTTTTTTACTATGATAGTCGTAGCAATATATGGTATTCTCGCTGCCAAACCATATTCCACCTTTTACTTTGATAGAAGAATAGATCGCTTGGGAAATGGTAGTATTAAATCGGTCCTGTTCGGCATCATAAAGGGCTAACCCTTTGGGAGTTGCTATCCAAAGATTTCCTAATGAGTCTTCTGTCAGATGATTGATATAATTACTAGGTAGAGAGTGGGGATCGTCTGAATGGTGCAGATAGGTTTTGATTCCCTCTTGAGTATAACTGTTCAATCCATTTTGGGTACCTATCCATAAAGTACCTTTATGGTCTAGCAGGATGGATTGGACAGTAGCTTGGGAAAGTCCTTGCTCTATAGAGAGCTGGGTGAACGAATAATTGACACTGTGTTCGGAAGAGAACAATTTTGTGTCTGCCCATAAGAATAAAATGATAATTAAGGTCCGATACATTGTATTTTTTATTTTTTGCAAAAATACATTTTTTTTCTTTTGATAAGAATTTAAGGATTATTTTTCAGTATGAAGTAATAAGAATACTAAGATATTTTAGAAATAAAAATTGAGAAATATCCCCTTATTAGACAGAAATGGACTTGATTTATACAATTTCTGATCTCTTTAGTTGATAAATAGACTAAGTTTGCACAGTTAAATTTTTAAAATAAGTTTTGTGAACCAAAATTAATGTAGTATGAAAAATGTTATACTTTTATTATTGTCGGTATGTGGTATGCTTGCTTGTACTCATACACCGAAATGGGAATTAGTGTGGGAAGATAATTTTGATGGTGCGGAACCTGATACCACAATATGGAGCCGCATACCTCGCGGAAGACCTGATTGGCAAAATACTCAGTCATTTGATAATCGTTGTTATGAAATGCGTGATGGTTGTTTAATATTAAAGGGAATTGTGAATGATAATATGGATGTAGATACGGCGAAGTATCTGACTGGGGGATTGTGGACAAAAGACAAGCATGCTTTTCATCGGGGACGCATCGAAGTAAGAGCTAGATTGCATGGGGCGAGAGGAGCATGGCCGGCTATATGGACTTTGCCTTATGAAATTGATAAATATGTTTGGCCTATGGGAGGAGAGGTAGATATTATGGAACGTTTGAATTATGATTCTATTGTTTATCAAACCGTGCATTCGCACTATACTTATACATTGGGGATAGAGAATAATCCGAAACATGGAGGCACTACATCCATTAATCCTGAGGACTTTAATGTATATGGGGTAGATTTTTGGCCGGACAGTTTGGTGTTTCATGTGAATGGAAAACGACATTTTGTTTATCCTCGTATCGAAACGGAACAAGAAGGTCAATTTCCTTTTGATATTCCCCAATATTTGTTGATTGATATGCAATTAGGAGGTACTTGGGTAGGACCAGTGGACTCTACGGATTTACCAGTGGAGATGGAAGTGGACTGGGTACGTCATTATCAATGGAAATAAAGCTATTCTGATATTTGTTGTTGTAATACAAATTATAAGTAACCTATTAACTTAATTAAATTGAAATTATGAAAAGACAAAGGCAAAAATTATTTCGCGTGGTTTTGGCAGGCGTCCTGATGATATTTTCATTTATGGTATACGCACAGGAACGTATAGTGACAGGTAAGGTGTATGATTCATCCGGTGAGTCTATTATAGGAGCTAGTGTAATGGTACAGGGTACTATGCAGGGAGTGGTGACTGATATAGACGGTGCTTTTCAGTTGAAGGTGCAACCTTCCCAGTCTTTAGTGATTAGCTTTTTGGGATATCAGGATGTGATCCTGCCGGTAGGAAGTAAAAATAATTTTAAAATTATTTTGGAAGAAGACTCTAAAAAGCTGGACGAAGTGGTGGTGGTAGGATACGCTACTCAGAAGAAAGTGAATTTGACAGGATCTGTTGCTTCCGTATCAGCAAAAGATATTCAAGATATTCCGGTGGCTAATACAACTACTTTGCTACAGGGACGTTTGCCAGGTTTAGTACTAACTCAGAACGGTGCACAAGCTGGTAATGATAATCCAGAAATCAGGATTCGTGGTATTGGTACCTTTGGGAATAATAATCCGATGGTGTTGATTGACGGGGTGGAAGGTAGTATTTCACAAATTGCAGAAATCCCTTCTGCCGATATTGAGAGCATTTCTGTATTGAAGGATGCGGCATCGGCAGCTATTTATGGTGTGCGTGCTGCTAATGGCGTTATTTTGATCACTACTAAGCGGGGACAGGCATCAAGCAAAGTGAAGGTTTCGTATTCAGGTAGTTATACTTTGCAGACACCAGGTATTGTTCCCGATTATGTGGATGGTTATAATTGGGCTTTGATGAAAAACGAAGTGAGCACTGGAACTTTTTCACCGGAAGCTTTGCAAAAGTTGCAAGACGGATCAGATCCGGATCATTATGCAAATACCAATTGGCTGGATGCTGTATTGCGTAATGCTAGTATGCACCAGCATCATCTGTCTGTATCAGGAGGTAATGAGAATACCCGTTTTATGACTTCGGTGGCCTATTCCAATCAAGATGGTATCATGATGAAGACAGGAGTAGAACGCTTTTCTTTTCGTTCGAATATTGATACTCGTTACAAACGTTTTACTTTTGGATTGAACTTATCCGGTAATAAGAATAATGTGACTACTCCTGCTGTCGCACCTTCCGGCGAAGGTGGAATCATGCGTTATGTATCCTGGTTTACTCGTCCTACTGTGCCGGTGATGTATTCTAACGGACACTACGGCTATGTAGATGGTTCGTCATTGAGTGCCGAACTGATGAAGAACCCTGTAGAGTCAATGTCTTTAGGGCACCGCAGCAATGAGTATTGGCGTTTTAACGGTAAGGTTTTTGCAGGTATTGATTTATGGGACGGATTGAAGTTCCAGACCAGTTTTGCTTATGCTTTTGATTTAAATGCAACGAAATCTTATTCTCCCAAATCTCCTGCCCGTTATGATGCAGAAGGAAATATTAGAAAAGCGGCAGGGGAAACGAATAAGGAGGAGGATTATTGGTATCGCAATGCAACATGGACGAGTGAGAACCTGTTGACTTATAACAAACAATTTGATAAACATAATGTTAATGTGTTGTTAGGGCACTCTGTTATTGGCTCGCGCTTTTATAAAACGACTGCTTCCATACAGGGCTTTCCTACAGAAAATATTTATGAACTTGATGGAGGAACAATTAATCCGGGTGCAAAAGGCAATTCGGAAGAATATAAACTCCAGTCATTTTTTGGTCGTGTGAATTACGGTTATGATGACCGTTATTTGTTTGAGTTCAATATTCGCCACGATGGTTCATCACGTATGCCTAAAGCCAATCGTTACGCTACATTTCCTTCCGTATCAGGAGGATGGGTGTTTTCGAATGAAGAATTAATGAAAGACTATAAAAACTTCTCCCTTGGAAAGTTGCGTTTATCATGGGGTAAGTTGGGTAACCAGGAAATCGGTAATTATGCTTATGCGGCTACTTTGGGCGCAAGCGGAAATTATTTCTTTGACCAAGGTGGGGACAAACAGGCTGGTATGGTACAGACTTCTGTTCCAAATGAAGACATCAAATGGGAAACGACCCGCTCCATCAATGTGGCCCTTGATCTTGGATTCTTTAATAATAGGATACAGACTACTTTTGAATGGTTTGATAAGAAAACTTCTGATATCTTGATGCAATTAGCTATGCCAGGCATATTCTTAGGTTCTCTTAATGCTCCTTATCAGAATGTGGGTGCTGTCCGCAATCGTGGTTGGGAATGGAATGTGAATTACTCGGATAGTAAAGGCGATTGGGTTTGGAATGTAGGTTTCAACTTGTCACACGTGAAGAACGAAATTCTGGAAATGGGCGGTTTGGAAGAAACAATAAGTGGGCAAACAATCAATCGTATTGGCAATCCTATTGGCGCTTATTTTGGATATAAAGCGATTGGTATGTACCGTACAGAAGCTGATTTACAGCGTACTAATTCAAAAGGGGAAGTCATTAAACAAAATGGTGTGGCTCCTAAATTGGGCGATATTATGTATGCTGATTTGAATGATGATGGTAATATTACTGCTGATGATCGTGATATTATTGGCAATCCTTTTCCTAAATATTCTTATAGCTTCAATTTAGGAGCTTCTTGGAAGAATTTTGACTTGTCTACTTTTTGGCAAGGAGTGGGAGGTATTTACCGTTACAGTTGGGAAACTTCTACCGATATTCGCGGTAACTTAACCGAACGTTGGTTGGATCGTTATTCTGCCGGCAACGTAAATGCTTCTATGCCGGCATTGGGTAATACTATGAATGATTCTTATTCTTCATTCTGGTTAGAAAATTCCAGTTACTTACGTTTGAAGAACTTGGAATTCGGCTATACATTCCGTCAGCCTGGACTTGTTAAGATGGGTGTTTCCAGTGTCCGTGTTTATTTTGCCGGAAGCAACCTTTTAACATTTACGTCTTTGAAAAACTGGGATCCGGAAAAAACATCGGGTGATGCTAGAAATGACGTACATCCCAATATGCGCACTTATTCATTTGGGCTAAATATTCAATTCTAACTTATAAGGAGGATATACATTATGGTAAAAAGTACAAAAAATATATGCAGAGTTTTATTTTTTTCTGGAGTGTTATTGGTTACCAGTGCATGTTCAGATAGTTTTTTGCAGACGGATTCTCCGAATCAGCCTTCTCAAACCACTTATTGGCAGACCGAATCGGATGCATTGATGGCTTTGACAGCTTGCTATGATGCCATGCAGAGCCAGAATTTATATGATGACAATATTGATGGCTGGAAGTTTGGATTTCTAGGACGTGAAACCAGTACGGATAATGGAGACCACACATGGGGTGATTGGATGCTGGGAAGTTCTATCTCGAAATGTGCTTCTTCCACTACCGATGAATGCTTTTCTATGTACTGGAATGCTAATTATGAAGTGATTAAGCGTTGTAATATGTTGGTAGAGAATGTGGAACGTATTCCGATGGAGGCTGAAAAGATAGATGCATACAAGGCGGAAGCAATAGCATTACGAGCTTTGATGTATTGCAATCTGACCTCCGTATTCCGTGATGTCCCTTATCTGACGAAACCTTTAACTTTGGCTGAAGCACAGGCTCCCAAGGCGGAACGTAGCCAGATTATTTCGTCCTTGCTGGAAGATTTGAAGACTTGGATTCCTAAAATACCAGTTATAGGGAAAGCGCAAAAAGGACGTATGTCCCAAGAAGCAGGTTATGCCATTATGGGACGAATTGCTCTTTTTAATCAACGTTGGGACGAGGCAATAACGGCTTATAAAAATGTAGTAGGAAAAGTGCAGCTTTTTAAGTCGGGTGACGGAACTGATTATGCTGCCAATTATGCTGATTTGTTTAAAGAGCAAAATGAAACGGCAGCAGAAGTATTGTTGAGTGTCCATTTTAAAGGTCCGGGATTAGGTGAAGGAAGTTGCTTTGGGGTTTGTTGGTCTGCTCCAATGAATGCTATTGAAGGTTCTATGAACTTGTGTGATGATTTTTATTGTATAGATGGGTTGCCCATCGATAAGTCACCTTTATTTAAAGGAAGTCTTGTTCAAGGAGCCCATACGAAGGCTAATCCGGATATGGGACGTTATGAGAATCGTGATCCTCGTATGAAAGGTACATTGATGTTACCTGGTATGGAATGGAACGGAAAACTGTTTACTAATAATTTGCCGGCAAGTTCTACCTGTTGTATTCGTAAATGGTACACTCCAGAAGATACAGTTAATGAATATGACGGTAGTCTTGACTTCTATGTTATCCGTTATGCAGAGGTACTTTTGTCACTTGCTGAAGCTATGATTGAGAAAGGTGGTTATCCACAAGCCGAAATAACAGGATATATTAATGAAGTTCGTGCTCGTGTTGGTATGCCAGCGGTAGAAGTAGTGGAAGGAACTAATTTGAATAAAGAAGAATTGCGCGCCATTGTACGTCACGAACGCCGTGTGGAATTGGCTTTTGAAGATTTGCGTTTTGCAGATCTTTACCGTTGGGGAGAATTTGAAAATGCTCAAAAGCGTATGCAGAAAGACCAGTCATTCTATGGCTTTGGAGTAGTTTCGCGGGGTAATCTTCGTGGTGCGCAAGATTTGGTTTGGCCTATTCCGCAAGGTGAGATTGATACGAATCCGATGTTGGAGCAACATAGTGAATGGAAATAAGAATGATTGAATTATCTATTGTAATATAACTGTGATGAGGTAAGAGATTGTTAAAAGGTATTTTCTTGAAATAAAGGACAAGTATGTGGTGATAAGGCTGTAACTTGTCCTTTATCGTTTGTTTCCTATTATATATGTTCTATTTCATAACGTAGCATATTTTGTTAAATTACAATGTGATGTTATTTATCTTTTCGTCTCTTTGTTTTATCTTTGTCGTTGAATATTATAAGTAATTAAGTATATGAAGAAAAAGAATGTTTTTAAATGGTGGGGAGTTGTTTTGTTCTTATGTATGTGTTCTGTTCATGCTGAGGCGCAGGATTTGAAATCTATATTGACAGGAGTGGCAAAGGCGGCAATTGGTAACAAGGCTACTACGGCTCATTCTATTGTGGGGACTTGGTCTTATCAGGCTCCTGAATGTCAGTTCGAGAGTGATCAGTTACTGGCAAAGGCTGGTGGAGAGGTAGCGGCCAAAGAAGTGGAAGAAAAATTACAGACTATATATGATAAGATTGGTTTGACTAGTATTAAGTATATTTTCAAGGAGGATGGTACTTATTCATATATATTGAAAAGACGTACGGTAAGCGGCACTTATGTTTTTGATGAGGAAGCTAAGACGATTATTATGAAAAGTAAGTTGGGCATACAGACGGTAGCTTATGTGACAGTGACAGGCAATAGTATGAGTCTTGTGTTTAATGCCGATAAGTTGATGTCTATTCTAAAGGTGATTACTGGAGCGGCTTCCAAAGTAAATTCTACAGCTGCCACTCTTAACAGTGTAGCTGAAGCTTATGACGGGCTGATGTTAGGATTTGAATTGAAAAAGTAGATGCTTTTTGTAAAATATGGGATACAAGTCTTTTATAAAAGTTGAAAAATTGTGATTGGAAATAATGTTTAAGGATAAAACCGTTTTAACCTTATTATTATGGTTAAAACGGTTTTTTTATTAACATGTATTGTTTTTGTATATACTGGTCATGAATGTAATATATTGCATATATGTGAGAACGGTTTATTCTTGCTCTTTCAGTGCTGCGAAAATCAAACCTTCCAGTTCTTCCGCCAGTTCGGGGTTATCCTGAATCACTTGTTTGGAAGCGTCACGTCCTTGTCCCAGTTTGGTTTCGTTGTAGCTGTACCATGAACCGCTTTTCTTGATGATGCCTAAATCAGCACCCAAATCAATGATTTCACCAGCTCTTGAGATACCTTCACCAAACATGATATCGAATTCGGCTTTACGGAAAGGAGGTGCCACTTTGTTTTTCACTACTTTTACTTTAGTCTGGTTGCCGATTACTTCTTCACCATCTTTCAGTTGAGTGGAGCGACGGATATCCAAACGTACGGAAGCATAGAATTTCAGAGCATTACCACCGGTAGTTGTTTCTGGATTACCAAACATGACACCGATTTTTTCACGCAACTGGTTGATAAAAATACAAGTTGTATTGGTTTTGCTGATGGCTGACGTAAGCTTACGCAAAGCCTGAGACATCAAACGCGCTTGTAAACCTACTTTGTTATCACCCATATCTCCTTCAATCTCAGCTTTTGGAGTCAATGCCGCGACAGAGTCGATAACAATGATATCAATAGCGGATGATCGTATTAGCTGCTCAGCAATTTCAAGTGCCTGCTCACCGTTATCGGGTTGTGATATCCATAAGTTATCTACATCCACTCCCAGTTTGGCCGCATAGAAACGGTCGAAAGCATGTTCGGCATCAATGAAAGCTGCAATGCCGCCTGCCTTCTGAGCTTCAGCAATGGCATGGATAGCCAATGTAGTCTTACCGGATGATTCGGGACCATAAATTTCTATGATTCTACCTTTGGGATAGCCGCCTACCCCTAATGCGGCGTTCAAGGCGATAGACCCGGTAGGAATCACTTCCACTTCCTGTACGTTGTCATCACCCATTTTCATGATAGAGCCTTTACCAAAAGTTTTCTCTATCTTATCCATTGCAGCTTGCAGTGCTTTCAGTTTTTCACTATTTCCGGCACCTGGAGCTGCTGAGAATGGAATTTCTTCGTTATCTTTTTTTGCCATAAATCTGTTGGTTTATAAAATTTGTTGTGCGTGTTCTTTTGTTTTCACCTCTTTGGGAGAGATGATACGTTCAATCACGCCTTCTTCGTTGATGATGAAAGTCGTACGGAATATACCCATATATTTACGTCCGTACATACTTTTTTCTCCCCATACTCCGAATTGTTCTACCAACTTCTTGTCGGTATCGGCAATAAGAGTAAAGGGCAGCTCGTTCTTTTCAATGAATTTCTGATGCGATTTGGCATCATTCACACTGACACCGATTACTTCATAACCATGGGCGCGCAGTTCCGCATAATTATCACGCAAGTTACATGCCTGGGCAGTACAACCCGATGTCATATCTTTAGGATAAAAATAGAGTACTATCTTTTTTCCTTTGTAATCACTTAAACGAATTTCTTCTCCTTTTTCGTTCAAGCCTAATATTTCTGGGACTTTATCTCCTATGTTCATTTTTTTAGTGGTTAATGATTTATGGTTATTGTGGCCGCAGGTATGAATTACTTACCATGGGCCGTTAATCACTTTTTAAAGTTCTAAATCACCATCAAATACTTCATGCCAAGGCAGCCCTTGTTTGTTCAGTTGTTCCATAAATGGATCGGGATCAAACTCTTCTACATTCCATACTCCTGGACGTTTCCACAATCCTTGCAGGAACATCATGGCTCCAATCATGGCAGGAACTCCTGTTGTATAGCTCACTCCCTGCATTCCAGTTTCTTTGTAAGCTTCTTGATGGCTACAGTTGTTGTAAACATAGTAAGTACGTTCTTTGCCATCCTTTACGCCTCGGATGCGGCATCCGATAGAAGTTTCGCCTTCATAATTTTCTCCTAGATCCTGTGGATTGGGGAGTACGGCTTTTAGGAATTGTAACGGAACAATTTTCACTCCGTTATAATCTATTTCGTCAATACGGGCCATACCGATATTCTGGATGACACGCAGATGAGTCAGATATTCCTGACCGAAAGTCATCCAAAAGCGAGCACGTTTGATAGTCGGGAAATTCTTAACTAATGATTCCAGCTCTTCATGATACAGCAAGTAGGAATCACGAGGACCGATATTGGGATAAGTCAGATCCTTGTGGTATTCCAATGGTTTGGTGGTCACCCATTTGCCTTCTTCATAATAACGTCCGTTCTGAGTAATTTCGCGGATATTGATTTCAGGATTAAAATTGGTAGCAAACGCTTTGTGATGGTTACCGGCATTACAGTCCACAATATCCAAGTAGTGCATCTCGTCAAAATGATGTTTTGCAGCGTAGGCTGTATAAATACCACTTACTCCCGGGTCGAACCCACAACCCAGTATAGCTGTCAGTCCTGCGTTTTCAAAACGTTTCTTATAAGCCCACTGCCAACTGTATTCGAAATGAGCTTCATCTTTCGGTTCATAGTTTGCTGTATCCAGATAATTCACTCCAGCCTTCAGACAAGCTTCCATGATGGTCAGATCTTGATAAGGCAGAGCTACATTGATGACGATTTCGGGTTTGAAACTATTAAACAGGGCTACCAGTTCGTCTACATTGTCCGCATCTACCTGTGCAGTCTTAATAGCTGGATTGCCGATAGCTTTTACGATTGCATCACATTTTGATTTTGTACGGCTGGCGATCATGATGTCAGTGAATACATCCGGATTCTGAGCCACTTTGTGTGCTACGACAGTACCTACACCGCCTGCACCGATAATTAATACTTTACCCATTTGCTGTTTTTTATTCTTGTTAAAATAAAATGCCCGGCAAACATTACCGTTCACAGGGCAAAGATAACAAAATATTTTGGGTATTAGTTGATACGATCTAGTTTCTTATTGGTGAAATCTAATGTTTTTCTTTCGTAGGACCATGTTTCATGGCCACCCGTGACTATATGAATGCGTATGGGATTACCCAAAGCCAAACGACATTCGTCGGTTGTCATTCCTTTCCGTACCTTACCGCGGCTTATCATGTTCCAAACTTCTTCTGTGATATTCGGATACTTGGCTCGTAAGTTACCTATGCCGAATAGAACCGTAAAATAATTGTCTGATTGTAAAATCACATCAACTACACTCGTATGGGTGAATGTAGCTTTTATCTTATAATTCTTTCCATCTATGTCTTCCAGCTCTAAAAAGATGTAAGGGGAGTTGTTTTGTGAGATTATATTTTTGATGGTGAATTGTGTATATCGGGGAAGTCTCACCGGAGTGTCTGTTTCATCCAGACATTCCGTTTCCGCTTTCAGATAGACAGGTTTTTTCCCATATTTGCTCATCAGGTTCTTTGATTTTTTTGTATTTGCATCACTGAAGCTAAATGAATTTGGAAAATATTTATTTTTATTTTCCATAATAAAATCACTGTCTGCCATGCCGCAATTAGTCTTTGATATAGCTACCGGCTGATAGTAGGTGTTTCCTTTCTTGTCTTGGAATACGATTTTTACAGGGTATGCGCGGCTGCCCACTCTGACAGCTGTTACAGTTACTTCTTCATTCATACCAATCGGGACTTCTTTATAGCCCGATGTGCTGTTGGGGTCATCTATACGTACTTTGTTGGTACGCATATATAAGGTTTGTCTTTCCAGCAACTCTTTGGCTATGTCCACATCACCCAGGTAGGCAAGGGTAGGGATACCAGCTTTGGGCTTTAGGCAATATTGTTCCAAAGTGGTGTTTTTAAGTTCGTGATAATATTGTTGCCCTTCACATTCAAAGTTAAAATGTACAAAACCCCGTTCGGTAATTTCCGAACCTAGATATTCAAAAATTTTATGTTTTAAATCTCCTGTATCCACCTCCTTATTAGTCTCCGTCGATTTAAAAGGAGGAATAATGATGTCTTTACGTTCCGGTATCACCATGAATTTCATGCCTGGTGTCCAGTCACACAGGTTGTAATGCTTGAAATGATCGTTTATAAACTGTTTTTCCAAAGACTCTACGGAAATACTTGTTTGTTGTGAAGTAGTCGTGACTATATATCCGTTTTGTGCATAAGTGCATAAGCTACAGCTTGTTGCCCCAATTAAAATGGTTAAAAACTTTTTCATCGCTTTAAGTGTTAGTATATATAAATTGATACAAAGGTATAAAATTTTTGTGTATAATTGCTATAGTGAAAAATAAAATGGTTAGTTTTGCACACTAAACTAACAGATTTAACAAAAAAATAATATGAAAAAACTAGTATTAGAAATGATGGCTATTTGTGCCGGAGCATTGATTGTATCTTGTGGTAGTGGAAAGAATATGTTGTCTGTTTCTTCTCTGGATGGGGAATGGAATATTACAGAGGTGGATGGACAAAAGATATCTACAGAGAGAATGCCTTTCATTGGTTTTGATGTAGCTCAGAAACGTATTTATGGAAATAGCGGATGTAACCGTATGATGGGAAGTTTTGAAGCCGACTCTCTGAAGCCAGGTACATTGAAGTTTGGACAGATAGGAAGTACCCGCATGATGTGCCCTGATATGAAGACTGAGCAGATGGTATTGGGTGCATTGGATAAAGTGACTTCTTTCCAGACGGTTTCTGACAAGCCTAGTGTGATAACTCTATGTAATCAAGATGGTCAGCCGTTGATGACTTTGGAAAAGAAGGCGGCTCCGGAAGTGTCACTGTCTGATCTTTCAGGAGAATGGGTTATTGAATTGGTGAATGGAAAGAAGATTGTAGGTACGGCTGAGGTAACTCCTTTTATCGGTTTTAATTTGGATGAAAGCCGCATTTACGGTAATATGGGCTGTAATACTATTAATGGTGCATTAACGCAGGAAGATGGAAAACCCAATTCTTTGAGATTTGACAATGTTGCTACTACCATGATGATGTGTCCTGATATGGAAACTGAAACTATTGTGCTGAATGCTTTGAATGAAACAAAAAGTTTCAGCATGAAAGATAATAAAGTATACTTATTAGGTGAAAATGGAAATGAATTGCTGGTGTTGAAGAAACGATAATCCATATACATTCAAATAGATATGGTCGGCCTATTTTCTCATAAACGAGAAAATAGGTCGATTGCATTTATGGCATTATGGTAGGATGCTGACAAGTATTCTGTTTGGTGGAATTCTGACATTCTTGCCTTATATAAATCCATCTAAAAGTATCATATAACAAATAAATCAGTCATTTTGTCAGCCTTTGTCACATTCTTATTTTTGGCATACCGTTTGTTTTATGAAGGACGTGCGGTTGGTGCACCAAAGAAAAAAAGAAATCCTTCGTGAACCATTCGCCAAGAAATCAGTTTAATTGAAAACAAATAAATAAAGATATATAATTATGGGAAAGATTATTGGTATTGACTTAGGAACCACAAACTCATGTGTTTCAGTATTTGAAGGTAATGAACCGGTAGTAATCGCAAACAGTGAAGGTAAACGTACTACTCCGTCTATCGTTGCATTTGTCGACGGTGGCGAACGTAAAGTAGGTGATCCTGCAAAACGTCAGGCAATCACTAACCCGCAACGTACTATTTTTTCTATCAAGCGTTTCATGGGTGAAACTTGGGATCAGGTACAGAAGGAAATAGCCCGTGTCCCTTATAAAGTAGTGAAAGGTGACAATAATACCCCACGTGTAGATATCGACGGACGTCTTTATACTCCGCAAGAAATTTCAGCTATGATTCTGCAGAAGATGAAGAAAACAGCTGAGGATTATCTGGGACAAGAAGTTACAGAAGCCGTTATCACCGTTCCGGCATACTTCTCGGACTCACAACGTCAGGCTACTAAAGAGGCTGGTCAGATTGCAGGTTTGGAGGTTAAACGTATTGTGAACGAACCGACAGCCGCTGCCTTGGCTTATGGGCTTGATAAGGCTCACAAAGATATGAAGATTGCTGTGTTCGACCTTGGTGGTGGTACATTTGATATCTCTATCCTTGAATTTGGTGGTGGTGTGTTCGAAGTACTTTCTACTAATGGTGATACTCATTTGGGTGGTGACGATTTCGACCAAGTGATCATTGATTGGTTGGTGCAGGAATTCAAGAATGACGAAGGTGCGGATTTGACAAAAGACCCGATGGCAATGCAGCGTTTGAAAGAGGCTGCAGAAAAGGCAAAAATTGAATTGTCTTCTTCTACTTCAACTGAAATCAACCTGCCATACATCATGCCCGTAGACGGTATGCCTAAGCACTTGGTTAAGACTTTGACCCGTGCTAAATTTGAAGCTTTAGCTCACAATTTGATTCAGGCTTGTCTTGAACCTTGTAAGAAAGCTATGAGCGATGCAGGTCTGAGCAACTCTGATATCGATGAAGTAATCCTTGTAGGTGGTTCTTCTCGTATTCCGGCTGTTCAGGAATTAGTAGAGAAATTCTTCGGCAAGACTCCTTCTAAGGGCGTGAATCCTGATGAAGTTGTTGCTGTAGGTGCTGCTGTTCAGGGTGCTGTTTTGACAGATGAAATCAAGGGCGTTGTATTGCTGGATGTTACTCCGTTGTCAATGGGTATCGAAACATTGGGTGGTGTAATGACTAAGTTGATTGATGCAAACACTACTATCCCGGCTCGTAAGAGTGAGACCTTCTCTACAGCTGCCGATAACCAGACTGAAGTGACTATCCATGTACTTCAGGGTGAACGTCCGATGGCTTCACAGAATAAATCAATCGGTCAGTTCAATTTGACTGGTATTGCTCCAGCTCGTCGTGGTGTTCCTCAGATTGAAGTAACGTTTGATATTGACGCTAACGGTATTTTGAAAGTATCTGCAAAGGATAAGGCTACCGGTAAGGAACAAGCTATCCGTATCGAAGCCTCCTCTGGTTTGAGTAAGGAAGAAATCGAAAAGATGAAAGCCGAAGCTGAAGCTAATGCAGAAGCAGACAAGAAGGAACGTGAAAAGATTGACAAATTGAATCAAGCTGATTCTATGATTTTCTCTACTGAAAATCAGTTGAAGGAATTAGGTGACAAGTTGTCGGCTGATAAGAAAGCCCCGATTGAAACTGCTCTTCAGAAACTGAAAGATGCTCATAAGGCACAGGATTTGGCTGCTATTGATACTGCCATGGCTGAACTGAATACAGCATTCCAGGCTGCCAGCGCTGAAATGTATGCTCAGAGTGGTGCACAAGGTGGCGCTCAGGCTGGTCCGGGTGCAGGTGCAGGACAACAGGCTAATCAAGGTTCTTCTTCTAATAACAAAGAAGATATTCAGGATGCAGATTTTGAGGAGGTGAAATAAGCACATAGAGAAATAAGAATACAATATCAAATGGAAAGCGTGTAGCTCAATGAGTTACACGCTTTTCTTGTTTTTGGCCGTACACAATAATATTGCTATCTTTGCGTTATTATTATAAACATCTGTACCTTATTTGTACCTGTAAGAAAAAGTAGATATGATGAGAAGAATAGATATTAAGAACTACAAAATGAATGAATTATGGCAGTAGCAAAGTATAAGATAGTACGGAAATGTCCTGTGTGCGGAGAAGAGTTCTTCGCAAGGACTTTGGAGTCCTGGTATTGTTCACCCAAATGCTCCAAGGTGGCGTGGAAGCGTAAGCATGATGAAGAAAAACGCCAACTTGAACTGGACAAGATTGTAAGCAATATGCCCAAGTCTAAAGAGTATATCAGCATAACGGAAGCGTATGCTATGTTTGGTGCAAGCCGCTCAACCATTTATAGGCTCATCTACATGAAAAAGATTTCCTTCATTGAGCCAGAGAAAGGAATACGACTTGTATGCAAAGGAGAACTAATGAATCTGTTTCCGTTAAGACAGTCTCCGCTTGACACCAAGCCAAGGAAACCAGTTACCATGTACCGCATGGAACCAGAGGATTGCTATACAATAGGTGAGATTTCCAAGAAATTTCATCTGGATGACAGCACCGTGTATGCTCATATACGAAAATACTCAATACCGACCCGGCAAATCGGTAATTATGTGTATGCTCACAAGGAATCAATAGACAAACTTTATAAAGATATAAAACCATTATGAAAAGATTAGATTATACTAAAGTCTCCGTCAAATTAAAGAAAAGTGAGTGGAGAGATGAGTGGTTCATCTATCTTGAAGCTTATCCTGTTTATGAGACGGGAAATGACAAACCCAAACGAGTGCGTGAATATCTCAGGAGGTCTATTACTACCCCTATATGGGATAAACGACGAAGCGAGCGAGCCGTTGCTGGTAGAATAAAGTACAAGCCCAAGCGAGATGACAATGGCGTTATTCAGTGTAAATCCAAGCAAGATATGGAAACTTGCCTTTATGCGGATGGCGTTCGAGTCCTGCGTCAAAAAGAGTACGACAACATGGCTCTCTTTACTGACCAGCAAATGGAAATGGCAGAACAAAGCGAACGCTCAAAATGCAATGTTCTGGAGTATATTGAGAAGTTAATCAAAGAAAGAGAGGAAACTGCGTCAGAATCGATAGTTGTCAACTGGCGCAGATTGCACACACTGTTGTCAATGTTTGCCAAGTGTGACTACATACAGTTCTCGCAGATTGACATGAAGTATATTGAGGCATTCCGTTCCTTCTTGATAAAGGCACCGCAGGGTGGTTCTAAGAAAGGAACTATTTCAAGGAATACGGCATCGACGTACTTCTCTATCTTCAAGGCGGCACTCAAACAAGCTTTCGTGGATGGCTATCTGAATTGTGATATTGCTGCCAAGGCTAAAAATATCATGTTTCAGAGTGCTCGAAGAGAGTATCTGTCACTGGAAGAACTTAATATATTGGCAAAGACTCCGTGTGATGATATACTAAAACGGGCAGCCTTGTTCTCTGCACTGACAGGAATGCGACATAGCGATATTCAAAAGCTTAAATGGTCAGAGGTTGAAGAATACAATGGTGGGTACCGTCTCAATTTCACTCAGCAGAAGACTAAGGGCGTTGAATACATGCCTATATCGCCACAGGCATACAAGCTTTGCGGTGAGCGCAAGAAAGACGGAGAACTGTTGGTGTTTGCCGGACTGCCTGACCCTTCATGGATATCTAGGCCTTTGGAACGGTGGGTAAAAGCATCAGGGATTACCAAGCACATCACCTTTCATTGCTTCCGCCACACCTATGCAACGTTACAATTGGCTAACGGTACAGACATATATACCGTAAGCAAAATGTTAGGGCATACCAATGTAAAAACCACGCAAATCTACGCAAAAGTAATTGACAAGAAGAAAGATGAAGCTACAGAAGCTTTTAAGTTGGACATAGATGAATAGTGATTATCATTTGTAAGCACTTAGTATAGAAGACCACTTGTATCAATAAGTCCTTTATTGTACAGGTGGTTTTTAGTGCCTTTCATTTTCAACATTCTATGTAATGATGCTATTGTTTTGGCACTTTAACCTTTCGTGGAAACCAAACATTTATAACAATAAACAGATAAAAATGAAAAAAGACAGCCTTTTTTGGCTTCTCTCTTTTTGAAGAGAGCAAGCGTGTCCACAAACATGTGGAGTGTACAGAAGACTTCTACAGAGAACTGTATGAGTTGTTTGAGATCGCAAGAAGTTGGTATCTTCAAGCTGAAAAGAATCATATGAAGACAGAGTACTTCATAGAACTATTTGAGCGCAGTCACCAATATATTGACTGTGATTGTGCACGTTGTAAGAACTCGCGACAGATGGCAATTGGCATTATTGGTACTTTGTTTAGAGACTCTAAGTGTGTGTCAATAATCAAGAAAAAAGAAGATTATTCCAAGCAGGAACTTATTGAGTTGTTTCTTCAACATGTGGGTACTGGTCTGCCAATCCTTACCCGAAAGAAATCGTCCATCCTCACTTTGGGATGCCAATTGTCAGACAGACAGATGGATTTGTTGGTAGAACTTGTCCAAAGTCACGACATATTTGATTTTGCCGACAACAGTGATGTGCGTAGCGAGTTGTGTCGCCTATTCAAGTGCGACTTGGACGCATCTATCCGTGTAAAGAATGTACGTAATGTAGCCGTACTGTTTGACGCTATGGCTCAATACCATTTGATAAACAATAATTGGCAATATGTCATGGGAGAAGGTCGCTTCTTAACCAGTATCAAAAAGGATGGAACAGAGAAATTCATAACTTCAAGTTGTCTTTCCTCTTCTCTTTCAAGGATAAGAAGAAACGTTTCCATGACAGCAAGTCAATATGCCATCTGCAAATCCATCGAACAGATATTAAGAGAGGAATAAATCACAATAATTCTGCTAAATGAAAGTAAAAACGTGATAGTTTGGTTGATACTGCCTTACTATCACGTTACTTTTTCTATTTAGTGACAGTCTCCCCATAACTTTGCATCAAAAATCATAAAAAATAATTAGCATGGAAGAAAATAGTATAAGATTTGAAGATATTCCCAACGCTATAACGGGGGTACTGAAAAAGCTGTCATCATTAGAAGACAAGATTGATGGTATATATGAACTTGTTCAATCAGAAAAAGAAGAAACATGGTTTACGGTTGCTGAATTATGTGCTTATCTCCCAACACATCCGGTAGAGCATACCATATATTGCTGGACAAGCAATCGGGAAATACCGTTTCACAAGAGAGGCAAACGCATCATGTTCCTCAAATCTGAGATAGATGAATGGCTTCAAGGAACCAAGGGCAAATCGAAGAACGAGATTCAAAGAGAAGCAGAGGAATATGTACTATCTACACAAAGAAAGAATAGACGGCTAATATAACCGTGCTACTGTCTGTAAACAATTTAATTAAGGTACGTGACACATGAATGAAAGACATTTTAGACTCTATGAGCGAATTGTCGCAATAGAAGACAGTTTGGAGGCTTTGGGACCTATTGACAAACTAATAGAGCGAATCGAGGAATTGGAGAAGATGGTCAAGCAGACCAAAACCGTCTTGGGGTTTGACGAAGCATGTAAGTATATTGGTGTTTCTGAAAGCCTGCTATACAAACTTACAGCCGCAAAAGAAGTTCCACACTATAAGCCAAGGGGAAAAATGCTGTATTTTAATAGAGAAGAAATCGACAAGTGGCTGCTCCAAAACAAACAAGAGGTCATTGGAATGGTAACGAAAATAGAAATTGATAATCCGAAAGAATGAAAATGGAAGAAAATAACAAACATGTACAGCCTAACTCAAAAGAGGAAGGAGTACAGCGTCTCAATCGCATATTGAGCGAATCGTTGATAAAGGCAACAGATACTTATAAAACACCTCCTCAGATTATATGGGTTGATAATTCCAGCATAGCCACATTGGGCAACTTCAGTGCTTCTACTGGTAAGGCAAAGGCGAAAAAGACCTTCAACGTGTCTGCCTTGGTAGCCGCTTCCCTCGCCAACGGCAAGGTACTGAACTATCGCGCCAGTCTGCCAGAGGGGAAACGCAAGATACTGTATGTAGATACGGAGCAGAGCCGCTATCACTGCCATAATGTGCTGGAGCGCATCCTGAAGCTCGCTGGTCTACCTACAAGCATCGACAACGAGAACCTTGACTTTATCTGTCTGAGAGAGTACACGCCCTCCGTCAGGATAGAGGTCATAGACTATGCGCTTGCCCAAGACCAAAGCTATGGACTGGTCATCATCGACGGAATCAGAGACCTGCTTCTCGACATCAACAATGCGGGAGAATCGGTCGAGGTCATCAACAAGATGATGGAATGGTCATCAAAGTATGACCTGCACATCCATTGCGTATTGCATCAGAACAAGGGCGACAATAACGTGCGCGGGCATATCGGTACGGAGATGAACAACAAGGCAGAGACGGTGCTTGTCATCACCAAGAGCACCACCAATCCCGACATCAGCGAGGTGAAGGCGATGCACATCCGTGAGAAGGAGTTCAAGCCGTTTGCCTTTACAGTCAATGAGGAAGGGTTGCCAGAGATTGTCGAGCACACGCCGGAGAAGGAAGAAGGTGACAAGCAACCGTCAAGGTTTACTTACCAAGACTTGACATCCGAACAGCATAACGAGGCGCTGACGGCTGCATTCAAGGAGAAACCTATCAAAGGATTCGATCGCATGGTGGAGGAATTAACGCAAGCCTATGCAGACATTGGCTTTAAGCGTGGCAGAAGCGTCATCATCAAAATGCTGAAATACCTGATTAACGAGCAAAAGCTCATAGTGAAGCGGGATAATCATTACTATTTCGGATATACACCTGCCGAGATTGACCTGTTCCATGAAGAGGAATAAAAACAGTTCAGAAACCAGTTTAGTTTACGTCCGTACCTATATATAAGAAATAAGGCCAAAGTAAACCGAAATCGGAGGCTGAATTGGGAAGCGGAAAAGTAGTTTAGCAAATGGTTTAGTTTACGGGTGTGCCTATATAGGAGAAAGGGTAAAGTAAACTGTTTCCATGGACAAAGTAAAACCGAACAAATGAAAGTACAATGAATATTGAACAATCGAAGAAACTGAGCATTATAGACTTCTTAGACAAGGAGAATGTAACGCTGAAAAAGAAGAAGGGCAATGCCTACTGGTATCTGTCACCCTTCAGGGACGAGAAGACCGCATCGTTCAAGGTCAGCAAGAAGGAGAACCTGTGGTACGACTACGCCATTAAGGAGGGCGGTGACCTTGTGGAGCTGGTAAAGCGTATGTATAACAAACAATCCGTTTCCGATGCCCTTGCCTACCTTGCGTCCAAGAGTATTGCCACTGTGGATAAGGCAATCGAGACCGCTATCGCAGCCAAGGAATACACGACAACCAAGATGAACGATGTGAAGCTGCTCCCACTGAGCAACCATTCTCTGCTGTCCTATTTCAGTAGCCGACGGATAGACATCACCATTGGCAGGATGTATTGCAGGGAGATACACTACAAGGTTGAGCAAAAACATTACTATGGCATTGCCTTTGGCAATCTGAGTGAAGGACATGAGGTGCGCAATCCCTATTTCAAGGGCTGCATCGGGCATAAGGACATCACCCTGCTTGCCCATACGTTCAACGAGTGGCAAAACGGTTGTCTGGTCTTTGAGGGCTTCATGGACTTCCTTGCTTATATGACCCTCGTTAAACAGCAAGACCGATGGTTTGTCGTTGAAAGCCCTTGCGACTATATGATACTGAACTCAGTCGCCAACCTCAAACAGGCATTGCATTACCTTGACCGTTACACCCACATCCATTGCTTCCTCGACAACGACCAGGCAGGACGCAAGACGGTTGAGAGCATCAGCAATGTATTCGAGTACAGGGTGACGGACGAGTCCTTCAGATATGCCGACTACAAGGATGTCAACGACTATCTGATGAGGAAGAAACGAACGGCATCTGAATGACATTATAAAGACGAAAACACCATCATTTGATGCAAAAATGGCTCAAATGCATTGAAATTACATATCAAATCTGCACTTTTTCGCCCAAACATGCTTGATTCTCAATTATTATCCTTATTTTTGCATCGTTTTAATACATTATTAAAATGTAGCAGAATGGAATTAAAAAAAGAAATAAGGATATTGGGCAGACGCTTTGAGGTGGAACCTCGTGCCAAGGAAAGCCTGAAAGGCATCACGGTTGGCGAGAAACTCTCATACCGTTTCTATGATGGCACATACCAAGGCACGCCCCTGCTGTTCGTTGAGCCCAAGAAGGGCAATCCCTCTCCACGGACTTGCGCCATCACGGGCAAGCGGTTGACCGAAGCCCTGGGACTGCCTGCGGTGTTTATCCTTGCGCCCGGACCCACCTACGAGCGACACAGACTGGCAGACAAAGGAGTCTTCTTTGTCATGTCCGAGGAATATGCCCATCTGCCAGGCATCATAGCATTGGAGAAGACAAGCAACAGGAAGATTGCCGAAGTATTGACCCCTGTGGCGCAATACATACTACTCTATCACCTACAGGTGGGCAGTATTGAAGGAATGTCGCCAAGGGATATTGCACCGTTGCTTCCATATTCTTACGAAAGCGTCACGTTGGGTGTCACCTGTCTTGAAGATGTAGGACTGTGTCAAAAGATTCAGAACGGACAGCGCAGCAAGGTGGTACACTTCGAGTTGAAGGGCAAGGAACTGTGGGACAAGGCTCAGAACGTCTTGCTGTCACCTGTGGAGAACCGCATCTTTTGCGATGACATACGCTTGGATGCGGAATACCCCGTATGCGGCATCAATGCCCTGGCACATTATTCCATGCTTAATCGTGACCGGGAAGAGATGATAATGATGACAAGCAAGGAATATCGTGCCGTCAAGTCGGCTGATGTCATGGAGAATCCCAACATCTATGACGGCAACTATATCATAGAGGTATGGAAATACCCTGTTGTCAGCAAAATGGGCGACAAAAGCCAGTGGGTTGATCGCCTTTCCCTTGTCCTTTCGTTGAGAGATGATGATGATCCGAGAGTAGAAAAAGAAGTAGAACGAATAATCAGTGAACAGAAATGGAAGGATTAGTCAAGTTCCGTGAAGCATTTGCGGAATACTCAGAAAACTATGTGGTGATAGGCGGAGCAGCCTGTGACATCACCATGACCAATACCGTGGTGCGTCCACGCGCCACACACGACATCGACATGATAGTCATCGTAGAGAACATGACCGAGGCTTTCGCCAATCGCTTCTGGCAGTTTGTGCGGGAGGCTGGCTATCGACCTGAAAAGAGGAAACAGGAGGCTGGTGAGCCACCAAGGTATGAAATGTATCGTTTCCTTGATGGTAAAGACGGCTATCCCGAGATGATAGAACTGCTGTCACGCCACCCCGACGTGCTTGGAGAGCCAAAGGGATTTGTCATAGAACCTATCCCGACCGATGAAGATGTGTCGAGTCTTAGTGCCATCATCATGGACGATGATTACTATCACTTTACTATCGCACACAGCCAACTGACTGATGGCATACGCCATGCCAATTCCGCTGCCTTGATAGCACTGAAGGCAAGAGCCTACCTAAATCTCATGGCAGACAAGCGGGACGGCAAGCATGTGAACACCAAAGACATCAAGAAGCACCGTTCGGACATCCTGAAAAATGTGGTCATAATGACTGAGGACAACATTGAGGCTCCTGCTTCAATAGTGGCATGTATAAGGGAGTTTGTCGCCTCCATCAGAGCCGACTGGTCAACTCTCGCAGAACCATTGTCAAAGTCACTCGGTCAAGACGAGGCATTTGTGACCGGACTGTTAGATCAACTGGATGAATTGTTTATAGAAGCATGACCAATATGAAGATACAATACGCATCCGACCTGCATCTGGAGTTTGCCGACAATTGGCGGTATCTGAAAGCCCACCCCTTGGAGGTGACGGGCGACATACTGCTGCTTGCCGGCGACATCGGCTATCTCGGCGATGACAACTACTCCAAGCATCCCTTTTGGGACTGGGCATCGGAGAACTACAAGGAGGTGCATTGCTGCATGGGCAACCATGAGTTCTACAAATATTATGATGTGGCGACACTGCCCGACGGCTATCTCTTGGAGGTACGTCCCAATGTATTCAGCCACTACAACGGTATTGCGAGGATTGGCGACACCGACATCATCCTCTCCACCCTTTGGTCGAGGATTCCTTTGGAGGACGCTTACTTCACCGAGCAAGTGATAAGCGACTTCCGCCGTATATTATATAAAGGTGAGCTGATGACCCATGCCCAATTCAATGCTGAGCATGAACGTTGCCTCACCTTTATCAAGGATGCAGTGGCATATTCGCAAGCAGCCCATAAGATTGTTGTCACCCATCATGTACCATCGTTCCGTATGCTCCACCCAAAGTTTCAAGGCAGCAAGGCAAACGTGGCGTTCACCGTAGAGTTGGAGGACTATATCACCGATAGCGGCATAGACTATTGGATATACGGACATTCGCACACCAACATCGATGCCAGGATAGGCAACACCCAATGCTTGTCCAACCAGTTGGGCTATGTTTTCTCTAACGAACATCAGGACTTCTCCCATGGCAAGTACCTGACCATATAGCCATCCACATTTTTTTCATCCACCCTCTTTACAAGCTCTTCCCTATCGGAAGGGCTTTTTTTGTGCCTTTCGAGTTTGATTTTTGAGTATGATTGCGAGTGTAATCAAAATTAGAGTTAAGATTTGGCTCCGCGGAAAGTCATTTCGGTTTAAGATTGAAGAAAAGGTAGTTCCTTTGCATCGGCAATAAGCCAAACCATAGTAAAATCAAACTTGAAAATATGAAGTCATTTGTAATATTCGCCATTGTCGTGACCATAATCTATGTCATCTACTATACGGTCATCATCGTGCAGGATCTGTACGGAAAGCCCAAGGACGAGAAGTCACAGGGCGAGTCGTTTGATGTCAGTGACATGACCGACGAGGAAGAGTCGATAGCGGTCAGCGAGAGCGACGGTGGTTTCAGCGTAGGCGACAACCAATATGAGACAGCCTACGAGGAGAAGCAGCTTGCAGAGCCTACAGAGGAGGCAGCCGCCACTGCGGAAGAGAGCAAGCCTCATGTGCTTGAAAAGATACAAAGCGCAATCGAGAAGAAGATGGAGGAAGTGAATACCACCTATTCCGACCCCATGTATTCGGAAGAATTGAACAACACCATCATCGCCCGCGGTCTTCGTCACAATGGACGTGACATGGTCAAGGTGGAATCACTCAATAATGAGATATGATGTCAAAAACAAGAAGTGCATTTCTATCATTATATGCCGCTTTAACCCCAGCTCTGGCCAGTGCTAAGTGTGGCAACGTGGACTACAGCTGGGGAGCGGACGCACTTGCGAGTGCCCATGACTATGCCGTGACGATGATGCTCTATATCGTTTATCTGTGCTATGCAGTGGCGGGCATCGTGGTCATAGTCAGCGCCTTGCAGATATATATAAAGATGAATACGGGCGAAGAAGGAGTGAAGAAGAACATCATGATGCTGGTGGGAGCCTGCCTGTTCCTCATAGGAGCGACCATCGTCTTCCCCGCTTTCTTCGGTTATCAGATTTGAGATACAGGTGATACGAGATAAGATAACTCAAAGTGTAACAAATTAAAAGGTAAAAAGAATGTTTGAAAGGATTAACAAGAAGGTGAAGGGATTCTTCTCTTCACAGCGCATGAAAACGCTCGCCCTGATGTTGCTTGTCGGCACCACCGCAGCAATGGCACAGAACGCAGCCGGCGACTACTCGGCAGGAACGACCGCGCTTACCACAGTGACGGAGGAGATTGCCAAGTATGTACCTATCGTGGTGAAGCTCTGCTATGCCATTGCAGGTGTCGTTGCAATTGTCGGAGCCATAAGCGTTTACATCGCCATGAACAACGAGGAACAGGACGTGAAAAAGAAGATCATGATGGTCGTCGGCGCATGTATTTTCCTCATTGCAGCAGCCCAGGCACTGCCTCTGTTCTTCGGCATTGGAGGTTAAACGCAGCGTGAGATTGTGAGTATGTAGAACGTTAAAACACTGACAGTTATGGCAGATACAAAGCAAGAGCGTTTTCCGGATTATCCCATTTTCAAGGGACTGCAACGTCCATTGGAGTTCTTCGGGTTGCAGGGACGCTACATCTACTGGGCGGCAGCCACCGCAGGAGGAGCCGTTGCGGGTTTCATCCTCGGCTACTGCATCTTCGGTTTCGTGGCAGGACTCGTGCTGCTAGTCCTCGCCGTAGCTGTCGGTGGCGTTCTCATCGTCATGAAGCAGCGCAAGGGCTTGCACAGCAAGAAGAGTGACAACGGCATATTCATCTATGCCTATTCAAAGAAAGTGTAAAACAAAAAAGAGAATCCATTATGTCCAAGTGGAAAGCTATCAATGATTGTAAGTGAATGGAGGTGGGGGCATCACGCATGAGGGTGCGCCCGCCTTTTTGCGATTAAAAAAGAAAAAGAACAATGACCCTATACATCATACTCATATTCTCAGCCATCTGCGTGGGCATGGCCATCAGTGTCAAGGCATTCGGCACGGGAGGGAAGCGCAAGCGCATCTTCCAGGACATCTACTTCTCCATCGAGGAAGTGGATGGCATCGGCGTGCTCTATACCAAGACGGGCGAATACTCCGCTGTTCTGAAGATGGAGAACCCTGTGCAGAAGTATTCCGCCAACATCGAGGCCTACTATGAGTTCACCCACCTCTTCGCCGCCCTTGCCCAGACCTTGGGCGAAGGCTATGCGCTGCACAAGCAGGACGTGTTTGTGAGGAAGGCATTCAAGGAAGAGAACGGTGGAAATCATGAGTTCCTGAGCGAGAGTTACTTCCGCTATTTCAACGGCAGACCCTTTACCGACAGCGTCTGCTACCTCACCATCACACAGGAGAACAAGAAGAGCCGTCTGATGTCGTTCGACAACAAGAAATGGCGTGACTTCTTGGTGAAGATACGCAAGGTGCACGACCAGCTGAGGGATGCCGGCGTGAAGTCCCGATTCCTCGGCAAAACGGAAGCCTGCGAGTATGTGGACCGTTTCTTCTCCATGAACTTCCGTGACAAGGTGGTGTCGATGACCAACTTCAAGGTCGATGACGAGACCATCGGCATGGGGGACCGTAGCTGCAAGGTGTATAGCCTTGTGGATGTGGATTATGCCAACTTGCCGTCGGTCATCCGTCCCTACGCAAATATCGAGGTGAACAACACCAGTATGCCCGTTGATCTCGTGAGCATCGTCGATAGCGTGCCCGGAGCCGACTGCGTGGTGTTCAACCAGATGGTGTTCGTGCCCAACCAGAAGCGTGAGCTTGCCCTACTCGACAAGAAGAAAAACCGCCATGCCTCCATGCCCAACCCCAGCAACCTGATGGCTGTAGAGGACATCAAGCGTGTGCAGGAGGTGATAGCCCGTGAGAGCAAGCAGCTCGTCTATACCCACTACAACCTCGTGGTGGCAGTGAGCGGCGACACCGACATACAGAAATGCACCAACCATCTCGAAAACTCCTTCTCGCGCATGGGCATCCACATCAGCAAGCGGGCCTACAACCAGTTGGAGCTGTTCGTCAACTCTTTCCCCGGCAACTGCTATGGCATGAATGCCGACTACGACCGATTCCTCACCCTCGGCGATGCCGCCACCTGTCTGATGTACAAGGAGCGCATCGTGCATAATGAGGACACCCCGCTGAAGATATACTATACCGACCGCCAAGGTGTGCCCGTAGCCATCGACATCACAGGAAAGGAGGGAAAGGAGAAGCTGACCGACAACTCGAACTTTTTTTGTTTGGGTCCTTCGGGCAGCGGCAAGTCGTTCCACATGCATGTCATATGGACTAAAACGCATCGAAAAGAACTCCAAACAAAACTAACCTAAACGTCATAAATTGCTCATTTTCAATATATATTCATTAACATAACGCTCCAAACGCCTATTGCGAGTTCCATCCGTTTAGAGTAATTTTGTACCACGGTTGTACCATGGGCAGAGGGACACACGGTTCGTAATGAGGGTTCTTATTTCCTCTTATTTCCCCTTGTTTCCTCTTAAAAGTTTCCGTTAAGGACCATCCCCCATGAGTCACTACAAAATTCAAATAATAACGGTAAAAATGAATACAACAACTCGCATTCCAATCGTGCTGATGTCCGTTGAGGAAACAGCACAGGCAGTAAGCATCAGCGTCAAGACAGTACGCAGCCTTATTCGCCAAGGCAGACTCAGAGCCGTAAATTTGGGTACGCGCATGACAAGAATCTATTTACAAGACCTCCTTGAAATAGCCAAGGAACAAGGTTATCGGGTGGTTCTCCCTTCTTCCCTATCGTTGGAAGGGACAACTCCCAAGAAGGCACAAAGGTTGAAAGATGCCGAAACAGGTTCAGCCAACAAGTTGGCAAAGTGTCGCAAGACCCCCAAGGCTGGGGAGATAGCACCTGATGGAGTAAGCCACGACACCCATTACACGATGGCAGAGGTGTTGAGCACCTTTGATATTAAGTATGGCAGATTCTATGAAGTCCGCAACCGCTACCAACTACAATCAGTCCACGCATGGGGAACGACCTGCTTCAAGAAAGAAGATGTGGAGAGGGTCATCGGACTTTACAATGAAGAACAGGGAAAGAACATTTCCGATGACTGGTACACCTGCTTCGACATTATGAAGCTCTACGGATTGGGCAAGACACAGGTACGCAGATTTGCAGAAACTCATGGAGTGAGAATCCGTAAATTCAAAGGTGGAAGAGCCAACTACTATCTAAAAGCAGACTGGGAGGCTGCACGCAAGAAGGCAGAGAAACAAAGTGCTTCAACCAAGGCTAAGCGGAAGTGAAGCACAAACAAACTCATATACTACCCATGCCGTTGCAAATGGTCTGAAACAGCCTTCTTTGTCGGTCGAAACAAACCCACAACGCAGAGTAACGGATATAAGACAAAAAGCACTTCTGAAACCCTATTTAAGTCCGATTTTTAGCGTAAAATCATACTCAAAAGCAAATTCAGGTTAAATTCAGACAGTATTTGAAGCCATCATTACTTTTCTCTTTTCACGGCAATCTAACTTTGCATCGGATTTGAGAGTTAAAGCGTTGCAGCGAAGGCTATTCGCATCCACAGATACATATCATAAACAATAATACAATAGTAACAATATGACAAACATTTGTACAAAGGTCACCGTGCGGAGACGACCTATCAAGAACGGACAGACTTCCCTCTATCTGGATTTCTATCCACCAGTCCGCAACCCGAAGACAGGCAAGCTCTCACGCAGGGAGTACCTTGGTCTTTACATCTACACCAACCCAGTTGAACGCTTCCAGCAGGAGTATAACAAGAGTATGATTCAGAAAGCGGAAATCATCAAGTGCCGCAGGACTGAGTCCATCATCAATGAGGAATATGGCTTCCTCGACCGCAACAAGGGCAAGGAGAGTTTCTTGGAATACTTCAAGAACCTCATGATTGAACGTGGAAGCAGCCAGAACTGGGCAACAGCCTACATGCACTTCCACAACTACACGCATGGCGAGTGCCGCTTCTGTGACCTTACCGTTCAGTACTGCCAGGGCTTTCTCGACTACCTGTTGTCGGATGCCTGTATGCACAATGGCAAGCGCATGATGGGTACGACTGCCAACAACAACCTTACCAAGTTGAAGTGCATTCTTGCCATCGCATACGAAGACGGACTGCTCAAAGAGAACATAGCCAAGAAACTTGTGCGTGCCAAGGCTCATGGCAACAAGCGGCAGTTCCTCACCAAGGAAGAGTTGTTGCAGTTGTCTCAGACTCCTTGCAAGAGTGATGTCCTTCGCCGTGCAGGTCTCTTCTCCTGCCTCACTGGTCTTCGCCTCTCTGATTGCATCAGACTCCAGTGGGAGAACATCGTCAAGTTGGCTGATGGCGGCTGGGGAATGGACATTATCACAAAGAAGACGTCCACCGCTGCTATCCTCCCAATCAGTGAAGAGGCTCTGCAACTATGTGGTGAGCGAGGTACAGGACAGGTGTTCAAGAACCTCACGAACAGTACAGTGGCATTGTACCTCAAGCCGTGGATAAAGGCCTCTGGCATTGAGAAGCACATCACCTTCCACTGCTTCCGCCATACCTTCGCCACTTTGCAACTGGCAGAGGGAACAGACATCTACACCGTGAGCAAGCTGCTTACCCATAGCAATCTTGCCACTACACAGGTGTATGCCGATGTGGTGGACGAACTCAAACGTGATGCGGCAGAACGTATCTCGCTCAAAATGCCAACCAAAGCAGAGAGTGACCAGACATAAGTGAATAACAAAATCAGGATAACAAATGGAAGATAACAAATCACTATCGTTCGACCAACTGCCCAGTGCAGTTGGCGAACTTCTGACGAAGGTCAATACGATGATGACTCGTCTTGATGACATTGGTCAGAGAATAGGCAATGCTCCGAACGAGGATAACCATGTTCTTATGGACATCAGAGAGGCAAGTGCCTTTGTCCGAAAGAAGGTCTCATCGCTCTATGCTTACACATCCGAGAGGCGCATCCCTTTCTACAAGAGAGGCAACACGCTCTACTTCTTCAAAGACCAGCTGATAAAATGGATTGAGTCAGGCGGTTCTTGGGACAAGCCTTACGAACCGACCCAGGAGGAACAGGCAGACTTCGAGGCTCATCTGGCAATGTTGCAGAAGAGCAAGAAGAACAAGCCTTCCTCCATTAAGAGGGACAAGGATGAGAGATTACCCAATGGAGAAGAATGACATGATGGACAATAGAACCACGGAATCTACTTTTTTACGAAAGGGAAAAAGAATAAACATTCATTTTCTCTTTGCTGAGTAATCCGTTTCACTTATAACCAGTTTTTCAAGATGAGTAACCAAAGCATAAAATACGGAATCCTGCTGACCAAGGAGCAGCTCGATTTCTTGAAGGATGACAGGCAGGGCGTCCACCGCATGACCGCCTTCGACACTTTTGTATCTATGGCTTCCATCAAGCCAAGTGTTTATCAGAAGACAGGCTTCTCCGCTTCACTCTCCATCGGGCAGTTTGCCATCTCAACCGTTGAGTTGTCTGCCCTCTGGAAGTGTGACCGCAAGACAGCGGCAAAGGTGGTGGAACTGTTCAATCAGGTGGGTATTCTCTCAACCGAGAGGAACAACCGCACCTCCATTCATACGATACTCTGCATCGCCTTCTGGTACGTTGACGGCATCAAGGAAGCCATCAAGAACCCTTTCTATAACCGTCAAGCCGTGACTTCCGCCACCCAAGAGAAACCGGTGTCCGATGTCCCATCCGATACCGTTTACTCTTCGGGAGGCAATCTTTCCAATGGCACAGGGCAGCAGAAAGACAGCTGTGTCAATCCTGCCACTAATGACATTCAGCAGCCCCATGTTCATGCCCCTTATAATACTGCTTCCCCTTCCGTTAATCCATGTGTCATCGGGGACGGACTTTCAGATCTTTCTCCGATACCACAAGACTTCAAACAAAGGGAAGAGAAAGGTGATACCTATTTTGAGTATGAGGTTGGACAGCCGTCAGAAGATGATTACAACCAAGGCGGAGAGACTCCATCTGTTGAACTGCTGCCGCCTCCTGTCTATGATGACGAGGGCTGTCTCTTGCAGCCTCCAGGCGATGAGAGACTCTTTGAGGAGAACACGGAGCAGTAAGACGCACACAACTCCCCAAGGCACTCATGATGTCATTTCTCCTTTTCCCTTATTTCAACTATTGACTGTCCTGACAGACACGCTATCCAGGAGCCGCCACTTCTATTAGCCGTAGTTTTTTCGGAGGTCTAAACAAGAAGTACCAGTGTCAGACGGTTTCGCTTCGCCCACCGTTTCCTACTGGCATTCTTGAATGTTCGCAGGCTCACATTGGCTGTCCTGTTATATCAGAGTATAAACTTTATAATCCCCATCTATAATGGCAAAAGACAAGAATAACACCACGGAGAAGACCTCAAAGAAGAGACCTCCGAAGACCAGACACATTGACGTTCGTTTCACAGAAGAAGAATACAATGAGGTAGTGCATAATGCCCGATTGTCAGGCAGGAGCAAGAGCACCTATCTCCATGACTTAGGCATCGGACACAAACCTTCCCTACCCATGACCGAAGGGCAGGAGGAAGCCTTGAAGGGCTTAATCGGGGCAAGGTCTGAACTGGTTTATGTGCGCAATGCACTTCATGCCCTGCCACAGACTGAGAGACTGAAACTATTCAAGAGAGCTGACTTCATGGAGCGTTGGCTTCAAGGCATCAACACCCTGATAGAGGAACTGAGCCGCATTAGGGACAAATTCTTAGATATGTTATGATAGCAAAAGCATCAGCGATTCAGCATGGGCAGGCAATGACCAATTACGCAACCAAGAACAACCGTGCGGACATCGTCAAGACCAACCATCTTAGCGAGGGTCTGCCGCCTATGGGCATGTGGGACGAAATGGTGCTGCATCAGTCCATGTTCAAGCAGAGGTATGCCAAGAAGCCCATCGAACTGACGTCCATCCGCTTTGAGCTTTCACCATCTGAGGAAGAGGCACGCAACTGGACGATGGAAGACTGGAGGAGATTCCTTGACGAGTTCATCCGTGAGATGGATGGCATCTCCAAGGTGAACCACATCGGGAAGAAGAAGGGCAAGGCTGCAACTTTGGTCAAGCCTACCAACATAGCCAACTCGCAGTATTTCGCCGCCCTTCACCGTGACTCCAAGAGTGGTATTCCCCACCTGCATCTGGTGGTGAACCGCATCGACATGGATGGCAATCTCAATGATGTGAAGTTCATTGGTGAGCGTGCCGTGATGGCTGCGAAAGCCGTCAATCAGCATCATGGATGGAAGGATGCCATGGAAATTCGTCAGGAGCGTATTGCAGAGGTGACCAAAGCATGTATGGATGTGCTGCGCTCAATGCCGTTCTTTGACTGGGATGAATATGCCGAACGGTTGAAGGCAAAGGGATATGACATCGAGCTTATCCGTGACAAGACTGGTCAAGGCAGGGTGCGTGGCTATCGCTTCAAGTTCGGCAGAACGACCATCAAGGCATCAGAACTTGGTGTAGGCAGGAATCTCACAGCATCGAAAATCGGGAATACCTTCCGTAAACTGCACCCACAGACAACCCCTGTTGCAGTTGGTCAAAGACCTTCGTCACCTGTTCCAAACGCTACTACATTGGACAGCAGAAACACGGCAATGCCAAGTGGTAAGTCCCGAACAGTCGATGATGGCAAACATGTCCTTCCAGCCAGATTGAGGAAGATTATTGAAGTCGATGGCGAGCGTTTCAACATAGTCATGCCAAGAACTGCATACGACACGATGAACGGTTGTATCGAAGTACCTGAGAATGGATCTGCAAGCCACAATGACATTCTAAATGTGGCGATGCTGCTCTTCATGGACTACCTTGATGCTGCCACATCGATGTCTGAGTCCTGTGGTGGCGGTGGCAGTCCTGGCAGTGGTTGGGGACGTGATAAGGACGATGATGACCGTGAATGGGCAAGACGCTGCGCAATGCAAGCAAACACACTCTGCAAGCCGATAAAGAGAGGCATGAGACGATAACTTTTCAGACAAGAACGGTATGGGAAGAAACAAGAAAGATGCCACACAGGATGTGCTCAACCTGTACAATCAGATGCAGGAGGACGAGAACATCGAGAGTGGCAAGGACGAAATCAAGGTAACTCTGGAGGAGATAGAAACCGCCAAGAAAGCGCTCAATGAGGCAAAGGAAGAACTGTACAATGTCTATCGGAGGTTGGAATCAACGAAAGTGGCACTTATGGCTGCCCACAGAAGCACAGACAACATCGTTGATGGAATCTGCCATGCCATAGTCAAAGCTGAACAAAGCAACCTCAAAGTTGGCATCAACGATGAAGGACTTGCCCAGTTGGACGAGCGGAACAACAACGCCATTTCTGCCTTCAAGCAAGCTCTTGACGAGCACGAGAAGCGGATAAATGACCTGTTCGCTCACCAGCAGAAGGAACTCAAACGAATCCGCAATATCGAGGAAGGTGCTTACTTCAACGGACGTACCTACGCATGGATGTTCGGCTTCGCTTTTGTGGCATGGGCAATAATCTTCATGGAAATAACTCTTTGGATATGTATCAAACTGGTTTAGTAAACACAAATTTATACCATTATGACAGACAACGAATATAGCAAGACAAGGGAAGCAGCAGCCGAAGCCCTTATCCATTGGGCGAAAACGGGCTGGCAACAGTTCACCATGCGTGACGCAGTAAACAACTATCTGGAGGCAAGCGGTGCAAACCGCCCCTCCATAGGTGGTGAAGAAGCCATCCTTGCACGCAGAAAAATAGCAGCCAACCGACTGGCGATTGACTGCATATATGCTTTGTCCAAAGAGGAACTGTCCAAGGTGGATAGGGAACTGGACGAAATAGTGGGCGACATGCCGAGGCAAGATATTGGGAGGACAAGGTAATATGCGAAACACATACTTAATTTTCAAGTGTCCCATTATGGGCACTCTTTTTTGTTAAGCAGCATTTTAAAGTCAGATAAAACAGTATTACAAATCAGATAAGTACTTGCGATAATTGACCTCATAATCCTTTCTTTTCCAGTTGATGTATATGCCTGTCCGAACTGTAATATGCCCAAGAATGATGCATGCGTATGCATTGATGTCCACTTATATAAAGATGAAGTATTTTGTAGTTCTGGAAGAATTTTTAAACCATCTGCAAAATGTATATCGTCTATTCTCGTTATTCTATTATTTTCTTTTACGAAAACAAATCCTTTTAGATTATCTCCGTTGTATTCCAAGATTTTCTTAATGTCATTTTTAACTTCTGTTGAAATATCCAAGTTTGAAAGAAGCGTATTAACATCATTCCTTAATTTTGTAATATCCTCTTTCTCTTGTTTCTGTTTCTGTAAAAATTTATCTGGAATATCGCACATATTTTGTCGACAAGCAAGACCTCTAATCTTCCATATTGCAAGCAATATCGTCATTTCCTCTCTCGTTTCAGGTAATACAAAGAAACAGCGCAATATGAAACATAGCTCATACATGGTTCGCACCAGAGGTAGCATCGATGAGAAGTCTATTATTCGACATGTTCCTTTGATGAGACAAACACCTTCCGTCATTGATAGGATGGTTTTAGCCTTCAAGCATATCATTTGGACGATGCATTGCGCAATCATGAAAGCTTCAGGGATATTATTATTCTGCAGCTCCCAATCTTGCCTTGCATTATCGACAGTTTGAAATGCATCAGCACATATTTTTTCTATCTCTTTTTTAAGATACATTTCTTCTTTAACTGAGTCCACTGTTGTTATGAGGTAAAAATATCTGAAAAATTATCAATTTATAACAATATAGAAAAGCATACTTACTAACGTGAATTACAAATAGCTCTCCTAACATTTTCGTAACCAATCTTGGGGTATTTAGATTTGTTTTGCCTTATCCCAATTTGTTTTGCTACGTACTTATTTACTTCTGGAAGAGTCTTGATATACTCAGCATCCTCACAAATAAAATACCCAGGTGCTCTTAACATGTACTCCCTAATTCCGAAGCCAAGAATGCCTTCAAGTTCTATTAAACGAGATAGACAAATGATGTCATGGTTATAGGCTTCACATAGTATCTCTTTTACCTTGTAAAGCATATTTTCATTATGAGCACGTTTTAGATAGAAATCAACGTTCTCTCTCAACAATGTGTCCGAGTTAAATTCTTCGTCGTAATACATATCTTCTCTTACAAAGCAAATTCGATAGCACAATCTTTAATCCATTGTATTGTTTCATCCTTTGCATTTATTTTATGCGCGAAATGAAGCATGAGTTTCACAAACTCGTTAATTGAGAAGTTGCGTTTTATAGAATATATCCGCATCTTGGCATAATCTTCAATGGAGATAACTGTACAGTAAAAACCCTGCTTGCCAAGTTCTGCAGCAGTTTCAAATACATTATCTCTATCAAAATTGACTTTACGACCAAAAATGAAAAGACTCTTCTCAATTTTACTTGATGCAAATTTATGAATCGCATGCTCAACATCTTCTTTAGTAAAGTCCTTATCCTTAACTTCTATAGATGATAGCAATTTATCAGAAGAAGTAAATACATCAATATCTCCCACTTCCTTAGAGGAAGAGCCGCTTTCATTAACTTTATGAGGAACCACTTTATTTGCACCTTCGTAGTATAGATGCTCCAAAGCAGACACAACCAATGGACATATTTCTCCTTCAAATGATTGCCTTGTGAGGTCAATGATATAATCCAATGTGGTTTGTGGTAATTCAGCCTGTGGTATATCCAAGTCAGGAAGTGTGTACTTATCTGCTTCTTCTTTAGATATTTGAGCAATGTTATAAATGGCAGAAGAAAGATATAAAAAGGCAGACTTTGAGGATTTGATTGAAGAAAGTATTCTTATGACTATTTTCAATATCTCCATATCATTACCTCTTCTAACAGCATTATCTTCTGATAATCTTGTAAACCTGGCTGGCTTATTAAGGAAAGGTTCATTTGAACCTCCAATGCTATTAGGATAGTACTCTCGTTCAAATGGAACAATCACTTTATGACATAGACTTCTGGCATCATATGCGCCTTCAGAATCGTCACCAGCTTGAAGGCTAAGAGCATCTATGTCCGCATTTGTGCTTTTTGCCAATAGTGCTGTTATAAGAATGTATCGATATGTCTTATGAGAACCACGAAGAACTTTTTCTATCAGTTCTCCTGTCGTATCTTTTACTTTTTTGCGATTCTTTTTGGCTCTTAATAAGACCTTTTGTGCAGCTTCTGTTTCTATTCTTCTCATGTGTTAATCAAATAAACTTGTTTTGGGTAAATAAACAACTTCCTCGTTTCCATTCAACACGTTAATAACCATGCTTACTACTGCCTGGGCAAGGTTGCAAGGCACGGCATTACCAATTTGAGTGTATTTTGATGACTGTGGGCCACAGAAGTTATAGTCAATTGGAAATGTTTGTAATAGTGCTGCTTCCTCAACAGTCATTCTACGCAAGAAAGATGGAGCTTCTTTATATTCTGCTGAGGATGGATCAGACAAAACTTTCTTATGATAGCCCTTTATCCAAGCTTCACAATTTTCATAAAGTTCCTTTTCGTCAATGACAGGTGTTTTGTTTCCACCCATCGATGCTGGGAGTGTTGCGCTATATCCATCTATACGGGTTGGGCGACCTAAACCGTTAAATAGCATACCTGCATATGGAGATTTGCGCAAAACAGGATTAAGGCACAATGTAATCTTTGCCTTGCATACACCTTTGTTATTCCCTGTTCCCGCTTTATCCAATACAGACAAGGTTTCCCTAACCGTAGGGGCTTTGTGGCGATACTTCAATATCATTTTTTCCCAATTGGGTTTTTTGTGTTCATCGCCTCTTATACCTACTACAAATATCCTTTCTCTTGCTTGTGGAACGTTATAATCTGTAGCATTAAGAACCATAAAATTGACGGAATAACCCAAGGAACGCAATTTTTCCAATAATGCTTCTCTTATTTTTTCCCATTTCTTTAGAGTTCCTAACGCCTTAACGTTTTCCATTATGAAAGCACGAGGTCTTGTAAATTCAATGACCTTCGCATATGACCATATCAACTGACTTCTCTTGTCATCGACATCCATTTTTCCAGCAACAGAAAAGCCTTGACAAGGAGGCCCCCCAATAACCAAATCGGGATTATCAACCTTGCCAATCTCATCAAACAGAGTGTTGATGTCTCCTTGAATAATATGGTCTCCTATATTCTCTTTGTATGTAAGACAAGCCTCCTTCATCATGTCATTAGCAAAAACGACATGAGCTCCAGCCTTGATGGCTCCGATGTCTAAGCCACCTGCTCCAGAGAACAAAGATATTGTTCTTATGTTATTGAAATTATTCTGTTCTTTTATTGTCATATTTTAATTATTCATTTATGTCATTAATCAAATCTTTAGGGCTAACAGAAAGAACTTTTGCAACTTGAAGCAATTGTTCTAAAGACGGTTGTGCCTTATTTTGCACCCATCGACTAACCGTTATCTCTGATTTGCCAACATGTTCAGCCAACCAACGATTGGTTTTATTCTGTTCAGCCAAAGCAACTCTTATCCTATTTATGGAATGTCCTGCCATATCTATTGAATTTTGGGTGCAAATATAACAAAAAAAGTTGATAGTTTATCGTTATTTGATAAATATTTATATTTTTGTAGGTAGTTTTTCTGGATTTCGCCTATAACTTCAACCAAATCTATAATATGGTTATTCATTTTTGCAAGAGCAAAACATTATCCTTCCATACTATAAAATGCAACTCTTATTGAACCTGCATACTATTTATTATTGTTGTTGCCGCCGAATTATTAACCTGCATTGTCTATCAGCAATATATGCTGACTGAGATACAACCAAGGTACAAGACATCCATTTTCGCCCTATGTTGAAGCCACAAACAAGGCTCTCTCACCCCTCCTTTTCTTTTTCGATTGTCTCACTCTTTATGGCTGATGAAAGTGGGACTTTTCATCAAAAATGCGCTCTTTGGATAGCAACCAGCCAAAATTGCCCAATTTTTTTCATAAATAATCTTAAAACTGCTTTTTGCCCCTGTCATAGTTTTTTCTCTTTGTCGAGTGCCTTGAACTATAGTTTTTCGCCTGTTCAAAATTTGTACCGTTTTGAATTTATTGTTTTTAAGAAAGTATTGTGGCTCAACGTGTTAGGATAAGTAAAAAGGCTTCCACATGAACAGCGTGGTGCGTCAGTTGTGGGAGCAGAACACCGACATCGTCATGGTCGATACGGGTAACTCGTATGAGGGACTCTGCGAGTATGTGGGCGGCAAGTACATCGCCTATACGGAGGACAAGCCCATCACCATGAACCCCTTCAACATCAGCAAGCGGGAGCTGAACATTGAGAAGATAGACTTCCTGAAGAACCTGATACTGCTGATATGGAAAGGCTCGGAGACGCAGATACCCGAACTGGAGTTCCGTGTCGTGGAGCAGTTGGTGACGGAGTATTACGATTTCTATTTCAACGGTGTGCAGCCCTATCCTTCCTCACAGAAGGAGACACTGAGAAAAAACCTCTCCACCATGGAGAAGCGGCGCGGCACGGAGCTGACGCAGATACACGACAAGGTGGAGAAACTCATCAAGGGACTGGAGGAACGGCGCATGGCATTGAGCGTGAAGACCCTCTCCTTCGACTCATTCTATGAGTTCGCCTGTGAGCGTCTCGACCAGATCTGCATCGAGAACAACATCACCACCATCGACTGCGACAACTTCGCCTATATGCTCCAAAACTTCTACCGTGGCGGCAAGTACGACAAGATTCTCAACGAGAACGTGGATAGCACCTTGTTCGACGAGACCTTCATCGTCTTCGAGGTGGATGCCATCAAGGAGAACAAGCAGCTCTTCCCCATCGTGACGCTCATCATCATGGACGTGTTCCTGCAGAAGATGCGCCTGAAGAAGAACCGCAAGTGCCTTGTCATCGAGGAGGCATGGAAAGCCATCGCCTCGCCGCTGATGGCCGAGTACATCAAGTACCTCTGTGCGCCCGTAAAGATTGCATCGTAAATATCTCTTTGGCAAGAGATTAGGAACGTGTTCTTTGAAAATAACCTATCATCAGCCGACTTATCTGTTTCGGGAAAACTTAACCGAGCAGGGAGTGTAGCATGTCGGAAAAGTCATAAGTCAGTTAGTTACCAAACTGCGACTGAATGGCGAGATGAAAAGATAGATATGAGGATAAAGTCCGAATTGATTGAACGATAGTCTGAGTGGTCCCCCTTGAGGCTATGGCGTAAGGTAACTATCAACCGCCATATCGTGATACTACTTCAGTGAATAGGTATGAATGTAGCAAGAACTTATCACGACACAACCGCAGTAAGCGAGTAAAGGACGGAAGTCGTATCCGACAATCTATCATGCCAACAGTTACGATGTGATAAACGGGGATTACCTATCCCGAAGTGCCGAAAGGCTATTAGGTTCGACCTATGAAAATTCGGAGTGGTAACGGAGCTTCCATAGTAGTTTGAGCAAGGTAACGCCTTGTACATGGCGAAGGGAAGCAGCTAATTATTAATACAATTAACGGAAAATGTGAGAGACATTATGAGAAGTCCAGAAAGAGTATTAAACAGTCTATCAGAACACAGTAAGGATGCAAGCTATAAGTTTGAACGTCTTTACAGAATTTTGTTCAATGAGGAAATGTTCTATGTTGCCTATCAGCGTATTTACGCTAAAGAAGGTAACATGACTAAAGGTTCGGACGGTCAGACCATTGACAACATGAGCCTGAAACGAATTGAAAAGTTGATTGATACGTTAAAAGACGAAACGTATCAACCCCAACCGTCAAAGAGAGTGTACATACCGAAGAAAAACGGTAAGAAAAGACCTCTTGGCGTGCCGACTTTCAATGACAAGTTGATACAGGAAGTGGTAAGAATGGTATTGGAAGCCATATACGAGGGAAGTTTTGAATATACCTCGCATGGGTTTCGTCCCAATCGAAGCTGCCATACTGCATTAACTCATATCCAAAAGGAGTTTAGCGGTGCAAAATGGTTTGTAGAGGGAGATATAAAAGGCTTCTTTGACAATATAAACCATGATGTATTGATAAACATTCTCTCGGAGCGCATTGCGGATGAACGATTCATCCGACTGATACGCAAGTTTTTGAAAGCTGGATATGTCGAGGAGTGGCAATTCCACAATACTTACAGTGGCACACCGCAAGGGGGTATCATCAGCCCGATATTGGCTAATATATACCTTGACAAGCTGGATAAGTATATAAAGGAATACATAGCCAAATTCGACAAAGGGAAGAAACGAAGATTCAGTAGAGAAAGTATGGACTTTGGCAATGCAAGAAAACGTATTGTGCGAAAATTGAAATCCGTAAAAGATGAAAGGCAAAGGACAAAGCTAATCCTTGAACTGAAAGCAATAGAAAAAGGACGGGCTAAATATCCCAACGGCGAAGAAATGGACGCCGATTACAGAAGAATGAAATATGCAAGATATGCAGATGATTTTCTTGTGGGAATTATCGGAAGCAAGCAAGATGCACAACAGATAAAGGAAGATATTAAAAACTTCCTTGCTGATAAACTGGCATTGGAGCTGTCCGATGAAAAGACACTTGTCACTCACACGGAAAGACCAGCCAAATTTCTCGGATATGAAATCACTGTAAGAAAGTCCAACGACCAAAAAAGGGATAAACGGGGTAGATTAAGAAGAACCTATGGTAAAAGGGTCTGCTTAAATGTCAGTATGGAAACTGTCCGTAAAAAACTTTTCAATTTGGGAGTCTTAGAACTGACAAACCGTAACGGAAAGGAAATATGGAAACCGAAATGTAAATCGGGACTGATATTCAATGATGACCTTGAAATCCTTGATAGTTATAATCGAGAAATCGTGGGTTTCTATAACTATTACTCCATAGCCAACAACTGCGCCCATGCCTTGAATAATTTCAAGTACATCATGGAATACAGCATGTACAAAACGTTTGCAGGCAAATATAAATGCCGTACACGTGAGGTAAACAAAAAATATCGTAAGAACGGTAGGTTTATCATAAAACACATGACTAAAACAGGTGTAAAGGAAAGATTCTTTTACGATGGTGGCTTCAAACGAAAGAAACCCACCTATAAATCGGAATGTGACACTATGCCACGAACAATTTATACTGCGGGACGGACAAGTCTTGTTGAAAGGCTGAAAGCCCGTGAGTGTGAACTATGTGGAGCGACAGACGACCTTGTTATGCACCATGTAAGGAAGCTAAAGAACTTGCAGGGAAAGGAAAGCTGGGAACGACACATGATTGCCCGCAAACGCAAGACGATTGCAGTGTGCAGGAGTTGTCATAAGAAGATACATGACGGAAAGATAGACTGAAATTAGTGGAGAGCCGGATACGCTGAGAGGTGTAAGTCCGGTTCGGGGGCGAGCATTTGGAAACCTGCCATAGAAATATGATAAGGCGCCGGGTGCTTAGCCTACACAAGACAGCCCGAAAGTTCTGGGCGAGCGTGGGCGTAGTGACACAGGAGATACAGGACATCATCGGCAGTCCCATCGTGAAGGAAGCCATCATCAACAACTCCGACGTGGTGATGCTGCTCGACCAAAGCAAATTTCGTGAGCGATTCGACGAGATCAAGGCGATATTAGGATTGACGGATGTGGATTGCAAGAAGATATTCACTGTCAACCGCTTGGATAACAAGGAGGGAAGAAGTTTCTTCCGTGAGGTGTTTATCCGACGTGGATCGACGAGCGGAGTGTATGGTGTGGAGGAGCCGCACGAGTGCTATATGACCTACACCACCGAGCGAGCTGAGAAGGAGGCATTGAAACTCTATAAGCATGAACTGAAGTGCAGACATCAGGAGGCTATCGAGCGGTATTGCAGAGATTGGGATGCCAGTGGCATCGGGAAGTCGTTGGCATTTGCGCAGAAGGTCAATGAGGCGGGGCATGTGCTCAATTTGACGGACGATGGAGCCACTCGCCGCTGACACGGCGAGCACGGGGGCTGATTGATGGAAACGGAAATCCCGGAATAGACGTAAAGCCCAGATGCCCGAAAGCAAAACTTTCGGGAACGGTGGCTGGGTAGTATTTACGATTAGTAGTAAATACGATTAGTAGTGAATACTACCAATAGTAAATACTACAAGTAGTAAAGTAGTGGAATAGTAGAAACTGAAAGTAGTAAAAACGTAAAGTAGTGAAGCAATGAGACGTTTATACCTTATTATAATATATATGTGTCTTACACTTGTCGTGGGAAGGGTTCATGCGCAGTATTACAGCGTGAACTACGACAAGCAGATCGTTGCCGCCATGGCTGCCGCATTCGGTGCTGGAGCTATGGCAGAGAGCTATTATAACGAGCAGGTGGGCGAAATCTTGAAGCACTACAATGCCGCAGAGGTTGCCACTGCCGGCATCTTCGCTGCCAAGTTCTTGGAGCGCAAGGCATTCACCGACCTCGGCATTTGGAGCAGTAGCACGGAGAACTACTATTACCGCCGCATCCACAATATGGTGGCGAACAAGATTATGCCCAAGATATGGACGGTGGCAGGAATGATGCTGAAAAGTCCGCAGACCGCCCTCTACTGGGGCAGTTACCTGATGAAGATATGCGCCGACACAAAGTCGCTGTGTATGCAGTTTGAGAGTGTCGTGACCAACAGTAGCTTGACCTTTGCCGACATTCAGTTCTTGGAAATCAACCAAGAGATAGCCGCCATCCTCAAACTCTCGGAGATAGGCAATGTAGATTGGCAGCAGCTGTTGGATGACATCGCCAGTGTGCCCGGCAACTTCACCGTGGAGAACCTCACCGCCGACATCGAGACGCTTTACAATATGGGAGCATCGTTGGCGACGGCAGGTATCAACGGGGCATCAGGCGCACTCTTGCAGCAGAGTGCCTTCAACGACCTTTTCAATGGCAAGGTGAGTAAAATCATCGACATCTATGACAACTACCATGACCTCTATGAACAGGCAGAGAACGGCATCGGCAGCACACTCCTTAGTCTGGTGGGTGGCGAGGACAACGTGGCAGCCCTCTTCGACCTCTCCAACTACAACATCACCTCGTGGATGACAGACTATCTGAGCGAGACGCAGGGCAACTACTATACACAGCGTTGGTACATTGCCCGACGAGACCAAGGCAGCGTAAGCCTCTGTGACTACTATCCGCCGACCGATGACAACAGTATTCTGAACGGTGACCATTGGTATCGTATCAACACCTCCGACCCCAACTTCTACCCTAACAGCACGCAGCGAGAGCAGATACTGGCCAACTCGGAGAACCATGCCGGATGGAGCCGCAGCCGTGTGCAGCAGCTCAACGCCCAGAGCGACGGCTTCACCTATACGATGAACTATTGGATGTCGTCGTACATCATCAGCCGTGGCGGCAAGCAGACCAAGAAGGCCTACGCCTACGAGATACACGTTACCAAGAGCTGGAACAACGTGGAAGAGGTGTATGAGGATGTCTTCGACTCCTACAGCATGGACTTGAATACCTTCAAGCGTCAGTTGCAGGCACGTCTCTCGGAGTATAACGACAACGAGGAGGGCTATGTCTATTACATCGGCAGTGACGCACGCCGTTACTATCAAGCCACCGATGCCGCCAAACTGAAGGGCGTGGAGAGCGTGACCATCAGCGTCACCTGTTCGGACGGTGTCACCCTCGGACAGGGCAGCACGCAGTACAAGTGCCGTGAGTGCGGCGGTTCGCTCAATGCCCACAGCAAGGAATGCGCCATGAGGACAAGCGTATCAGAAAATAATCTCGACCTATCGGAACTGGACGAGAAGGAACGTGAGGCGAATAGCAAGATAGCCCTGTTGGAGGCGCAGATAAGCCAGTTGGAGACAGAGAACAGGAACCTGCTCACGCAGATAGCCAATGCCTCTGTGGAGGAAGCCCCTGCCTTGCGGCAGCAACATAATGTCAACAAGACGAAGATAGACAACCTGAAGAAGGAATTGGCGACATGGCAGCAGCAGTTGGCAGACATACAGAATGCCAAGAGCGAGGCGGCTAACGACAATGCCACCTCCACCGATGACTACTACCGCATCCCTGCCATCATGCAGGATGTGAAGTCAGCCTACAATCTCACGTGGCAAGGTGCCGGTTCGTGGAACGGCTACACCTACGTCCGAACTGCCACCATGCCCAACATCAACGGCATTATCACCTTCAAGGCGACACTGTCCATTGCAAGGAAGCCCAAGTACTTCCTTGGCATCAAGATACACCGTGCGATACTGCAAATATCGTGGGAGCTGACCTCGGAATACACCGACACACAGGTGGTGGATGTGCTGACCCTTGACCCGAATGCCTCTGACGAGGAGAAGACGAGGCAGGTGAACAGCCGTATCTCGGAGATAGCCCAGGAGTTCCCGTCGTGCAGCATCACCACAGAATATGCCAAGAGCGAGGCAACCCAGACCGCCGACAATGACGATGTAATACACCTGCTCTGGTCGAGCGACCGTCTGGAGATAGCCCGTGAAGTAGATAGCCGTATCACCAAGATTTACGCCGACTTGGTATCATTAGAAAAAATGATGCACTACAAGCGCAGCATCATTGACGTGCTGAAGGACATTCTTCCTTCAATCGACGCAGACCAAGGTCGCAGAAGGACACTCATTGAAGAGTGCTACGAGCGATGGAGAGAGAATGCAGACCCTAACAGAGGGAATGGTGAAGATAACGAGAACGAAAACTGAGGGAGGAACGGAGAATGAGACATACCATCATCATAGCTCTCCTGCTGATTACCCTCTTCCCCAATACAGCCTTGGCGCAATGGGGATTCGATGCGGTATCGGTGGAAGCATACATCAACGACCACAAGAAGCAGCGCAGCCTCTTGCTGGCACGCAGCACTTTGGAGTACAGCAATCAACTGCTGCATGAATACAGCAGTGAAGAGGTGGGCAAATACAAGGAACTGAATGTGGATTTGGACAAATACACCCGGGCCTTCGACATCATCGATGTGATGTACCAGTCGTTGCGCACGGTGCTGAACGTGAAGAGCACCTACCAGACGGTGAGCGACCGCATCAGTGACTACAAGAACCTGTTGGAGGACTTCAATGATAAGGTCATCAAGCGGAAACACATCGAACTGGCTGACACGATGCTCATCAGCATCAACAAGAAAGCCATCGACAACATATACAACGAAGGAAGCCAACTCTACCATAGCGTCAACGACCTCGTGTTGTATGCCACAGGAGCGGCAGCCTGTTCAACTTCCGACCTGCTGATGGTGTTGGACAATATCAACAATTCGTTGGACCTGATAGAAAAACATCTGAACCAAGCCTACTTCCAGACATGGCGGTATGTGCAGCTGCGCATGGGCTATTGGAAGGAGAAGGTGTATCGGACGAGGACGAAGGAAGAGATACTGGAAGATGCCTTCAGCCGATGGAAAGTGGCAGGAAAACTTGACTATTGACGGATTGTAAACAAAAGAAGAACGGACATGAAGAAGACAATGATACTCATCATGGCGGTAGCAACCACCATCAAAGCCACAGCCCAGAGCGTGACCTACAACCACGACTCCTCCAAGCAGAACCAGATAACGGTGATGGAGACAGGTGGCGGTTCTCTCACCCCTGAGTTCTATTATTGGCTGTTACATAACAACTATAAGAAGACAGCGGCAGAGAAGAACAAGTTAGGTTTCCGCACTCTTGCCGGCATCAACCTCTACAACCAAGTAGATGATGCGGAGAAGATAGACTCTGCCCTCACCAAGCGTGCTGAGGTGGAAGCCTTGAACGTAGCCGACCGACAGATAGACCTCGCCTGGCTTGCCGAAAGCAGCAAGATCAACGGTCAGTTGGACAAGATGAAGGCGAACATAGACCATATCATCCCTACAGGAGGCACCATCAACGACAAGCGTCGGTGGGAGGAACTGTACAATATGTACCAGTGTGCCGTGAAAGCCACCAAGGATGCCTATATGCCCAATGCACAGAGAAAGCGGCAGTATCTTAGCATCTATGCCGACCTGACGACACAGAACGAGACACTACTGAAATACCTTGTGCAGCTCAACACCCAAAGCCAGACTACCGCCCTCTTGGCAGCCACCAACGACCGTGTAGTACATAAAGGCAGCATCATCAGCGATGCCAAGAGCCGTTGGCAGGAAAACATGAAGGGCGTGAGGAGCTCGACAGGCACTGACGGCGATGATGCCAACAGCGGTGAGGGTGAAGAAAGTGTGAACAGATAGAAATAAGGGAAGAGAAGAAATAATCACAAAACAGCATAGAGATATGAACGATATTCAGATTTTCAACAACGAGGAATTTGGAGCAGTCCGAACCACAGGAACACCAGAGCAACCCTTGTTCTGTTTGGCTGATGTGGCAAGAGTTCTTGGACTAAAAACCAGCAAGTTGGTACAACGACTTTCGGATGATGTACTTTCAAAGTACCCCATCTCGGATAGTCTTGGAAGAGAACAGGTTACAAACTTTATCAATGAAGACGGACTGTATGATGTCATCCTTGACAGTCGCAAACCCGAAGCCAAACGTTTCCGCAAGTGGGTGACATCGGAGGTGCTCCCCTCTATCCGCAAGCATGGTGCCTATATGACACAGCAGACCATCGAGAAGGCATTGGCAGAGCCAGACTTCCTGATACGGTTAGCAGTCAATCTGAAGGAAGAACGACAAAAGCGTCTGCTTGTCGAACAGGAGTGTGAACACCAAAGGACACGCATCGTTGAGTTGGGATCCAAGGTGGATGACCTGCAACAGGAGGTGACGGAGATGAAGGACAAGGTGAGTTACCTTGACATCATCCTTGCCACGAAGAGCAGTGTCCTGGTCACACAGATAGCACAGGACTATGGCGAGTCGTCCATCCGCTTCAACCGACGTCTGAAGGAGATGAACATCCAGTATCAGCGTGGCAAGCAGTGGATTCTGTATGCCGACTACAAGGACTGCGGTTATGTGACCAGCGAGACCTACCTCATTAAACACAAGGACGGTACGGAGGATGTGCGCATGAACACCAAATGGACACAGAAAGGTCGCCGCTTCCTCTATGAGAAACTGAAGAGCGTGGGAGTCATTCCTGTTATCGAAAGAACATAAAATAAAGAAATAGCTATGGAATCAATATCAAAAATACAGTTACGTCTCTATGCCGCCAAGAGGAAAAACGGCAAGTGGCAGTTGGAGATGTCAAGGATGCCGAAGCGAATCAGCGTTATCGGCAGGACACCCATCGTTGATGAGCATTATATGCCATCTGATTTAGAGGTAGTTTCAATGTCAAAGCTTCACAAATATGTCGGAAGTTACTACGGCAAGATTGTGAAGACCCTCAAAGAGGAAGGCATCATCACCAAGGAATATGGAATGTGGAAACTGCGTGAAGACCTTCAGGACAAGGGCATTGCGGTATATGTCACAGGCAGGATGCGCTGCTTCTACCACTTCTATCTGTCATGGACACCGAAAGGCATAGAGTTTATCAAAGAGATTATCAACAATAGAACCAGGCACTGATGGCAGACAACATACTCAGCGATTTCGGCATCAACATCCTCGAAGAGGAGATTGACGATGTGATATTCCAGACCAACGAGTTCCTGACCGATGCCACCTTCACAGGCTCACAAGGGCCGTTCTGGTGGATCCTCCAAATGTGTATGGCATTGGCGGCACTGTTCTCTATCATCGTGGCGGCAAGCATGGCCTACAAGATGATGGTGAAGAACGAACCGTTGGACGTGATGAAACTGTTCAAGCCCTTGGTGGTGAGCATCATCCTCTGTTGGTGGTACCCACCTGCTGACACAGGCATGACCAACAGCGGCAGCAGCTGGTGCGTATTGGATTTTCTATCCTATATTCCCAATTGCATCGGCAGTTACACCCACGACCTCTATGAGGCAGAGGCGACCCAAATTTCCGACAAGTTTGAGGAGGTGCAGCAGTTGGTATATGTCAGGGACTCGATGTACACTGACCTCCAGGCACAGGCAGACGTGGCGCATAAGGGCACATCAGACCCCAACCTGATAGAGGCGACGATGGAGCAGACGGGCGTGGACGAAGTGACCAACATGGAGAAGGATGCCAGCAAACTGTGGTTCACCTCACTGACGGCAGGGGCCGTGGTGGGCATCGACAAGATAGTGATGCTGATAGCCCTGATCGTGTTCCGCATCGGTTGGTGGGCGACGATATACTGTCAGCAGATATTGCTCGGAATGCTCACTATATTCGGTCCAATACAATGGGCATTTTCGTTGCTGCCCAAGTGGGAAGGAGCGTGGGCGAAGTGGCTAACCCGTTATTTGACAGTTCATTTCTACGGAGCCATGCTCTACTTCGTCGGTTTCTACGTCCTGTTGCTGTTTGATATTGTGCTCTGCATACAGGTAGAGAACCTGACGGCCATCACCGCCAGTGAGCAGACGATGGCAGCCTATCTGCAAAACTCGTTCTTCTCGGCAGGCTATCTGATGGCAGCGAGCATCGTGGCGTTGAAATGCCTGAACCTCGTGCCCGACCTTGCGGCATGGATGATACCAGAGGGCGACACCGCCTTCTCAACCCGAAACTTCGGCGAGGGCGTGGCACAACAAGCCAAGATGACGGCTACGGGAACCATGGCGACCGTGATGAGATAACATGTGAGTGTGCGGTGAGTCACCGCACCTCCTATTGAAACAAATAAAAGTAACCATCAAGAAAAATGAAAGCAAAAAATGAAATTGAGCGTTGGCTCAAAGATGAGAAATTCATGGCGTTTGCCAACAAGCGTGCAAAGGAAGAGTTTTTCAATTCCGAAAACAACTACATCGACCCACAGTATGAGGAGATGGCAGAAGGCTTTGAGGATAACGACGAGTATGTAGTGCCTATGGTAGATTACCTGAGTTATCGCTTGCATCGTGCCAAAATCTACAGAAATCGACGGAGACGTGAACGTGACATCTGGTGGGTGTGGATCCAACTGAAATACGAAGGCATCTACGTAGAGGCTTGCATCAAGTATTACGCCAAACTGGTGGAAGAAGTTGAGAAGGACATATACACCATCCTGCACCGTGAATATGTGAGAATGAAGAGAAATCAGACCTCAAACAAGCAGTAACGTATGGTAATCAAGAACTTAGAAAACAAAATCAAGCTGGTGGGCATCATCTGCTCTGCGTTCCTCATGGGCTGCATCATCATCTCGGTGTCGAGCATCTGGACGGCGCGCTGCATGGTGACGGACGCGCAGCAAAAGGTGTATGTATTGGACGGCAACGTGCCCATACTGGTGAACCGCACCACGATGGAGGAAACGCTGGATGTGGAGGCAAAGAGCCATATCGAGATGTTCCACCATTACTTCTTTACGCTTGCTCCCGATGACAAGTACATCCGCTATTCGATGGAGAAGGCGATGTATTTGGTCGATGAAACTGGTTTGGCGCAGTACAATACGCTGAAGGAAAAGGGCTTTTACAACAATATCATGGGTACGAGTGCCGTGTTCAGCATCTTTTGCGACAGCATCAAGTTCAACAAGGAGAAGATGGAGTTCACCTACTACGGTAGGCAAAGGATAGAGCGAAGGAGCAATATTCTGATGCGTGAATTGGTGACGGCGGGACAGGTGAAGCGCGTGCCGAGGACGGAGAACAATCCTCATGGACTGCTCATCACGAACTGGAGAACCTTGCTCAACAAGGATATTGAGCAGAAGTCGAAGTCAAACTTCTAATATCCTAGCGGTATGAGTGTAAAAGGAATCAGACGGATGCTTGTGGGCGAGGATATGCCCGACAAGAACGACCCCAAGTACAAGAAGCGGTATGAGAAGGAGGTGGCGGCAGGGCGCAAGTTTGCCAAGACCGCGAGGATAGACCGTGCGGCGGCTAAGGTGCAAGGCTTTGCCAATGCCCACAAGACGCTGTTTCTCGTCATCGTCTTCGGCTTTGTCGCCACGTGCTTCGGCATCAACATCTACAGGATGGTGCGGTATTACGGTCATCGGACGGAGGCTGCAAGTGCCATCGAGCGGCAGGAAGGGCGCATGAAGCAGATGATGAATGCAGCCCATTGCATCACTCCTCCCGTGACGCATCGAACCAACGAGGAGAATCGAGACAAGTCAGTAACATCAAAATCAGACAGCGATGAGAATAACAGATAAGATAAACTTCCGTCAGCCGAAGTACATGCTGCCAGCCATCGTGTACATCCCGTTGATTGCCACAGGCTATTTTGTCTTTGACATGTTCAATACGGAGGTGGCGGAAACGCAGGACAAGAACCTGCAGACCACCGAGTTTCTGAACCCCAACCTGCCCGGAGCGCAGATTAAGAATGGTGACGGCATCGGTGGCAAGTATGAGAACATGGCGAAGTCGTATGGTCGCATAGCAGACTATTCGGCTGTTGATAACATTGAGCGTGACAACGAAGAAGAGAAAGAAGCGTATGAATCCAAGTACACAGAAGAAGACCTTGCGGAACTCGTCCGTCAGGCAGAAGAGAAGGACGATGCAGCCGAAGTGGCCGATGCCAAGGCGCGAGAAGCGGAAGCACTCGAAGCACTCAACAAGGCACTCGCCGAAGCGAGGCTGAGAGGACAGGCGGCAGTTGCCCCCGTGGCCCAGGATACCACACAGGCTGGGCCTCCCAAGGAGCAGATTGAGGTGAAAGGTCAGATTGCCGAGGACAGCAAGGCGGTGAAGGCACTGGACGAGGAGGACAAGGCACAGGAGGTGGTGAAGAAGGTGAAGGTGACTTCGGACTATTTCAACACCCTGACGCAGAACGAGCATGAGCCAAAGCTCATCAAGGCCATCATTGACGAGGACGTGAAGGCTACGGACGGGTCGAGGGTGCGGCTGAGACTGTTGGACGATATTGAGATTGGTGAGACCGTGGTGAAGAAAGGGTCGTACCTCTATGCCACCATGAGCGGTTTCGGTTCGCAGCGAGTGAAGGGTAGCATCAACTCCATCCTTGTGGATGACGAGCTGATAAAGGTTTCGCTTTCGCTTTATGACACGGACGGACTGGAGGGACTGTATGTCCCCGGCAGCCAGTTCCGTGAGACCACGAAAGATGTGGCGAGCGGTGCTATGCAGAGCAACATGAACATCGACCAGAGTGGAGCGAACAACAGTTTCTCGCAATGGGGAATGCAAGCCGTGACCAATGCCTACCAGAAGACAAGCAATGCCATCAGCAAGGCTATCAAGAAGAACAAAGTGAAGCTGAAGTATGGGACGTTTGTTTACCTTGTAAATGGGAAAGAGAAAAGGAAATAGACACTGCCCGACAACGGAATTGTCGGGAACGGTGGCTCATAGAGTATAAACATCAAAAAATCAACTAATATGAATTGTTTTCAGAAAATGAATGTCTGTGCATTGCTTTCGCTGAGCGTGCTTTCAGCCAAGGCGCAGACCACCTACATGGAGATGGAGCAGCTGACGGTCAACGACCAAGTGACCACCGTCATCACCGCCTCCGAACCCATCCGCTTTGTCGATATATCCACAGACAAGGTGGTGGGCGACCAACCCATCAACAACACCATCCGCCTGAAGCCGAAGGACAACGTGTATGCCGACGGTGAGGTGTTGGCGATAGTGACAATCGTGACGGAACGCTACCGCACGCAGTATGCACTGCTCTATACCACGAGGATGCAGGAGGCAGTAACCGATAAGGAAATAGAATGCTCGGAGCGCAATGCCTACAACAATCCCGCTGTAAGCCTGTCCACTGCCGACATGACCAAGTATGCACGTCAGATATGGTCATCGTCTGCCAAATACCGCAACGTGGCGACGAAGATGCACCGCATGGTAATGCGCCTGAACAACATCTACAGCGTGGGCGAATATTTCTTCATCGACTTCTCCGTGGAGAACAAGACCAACATCCGCTTCGACATCGACGAGATGCGCATCAAACTATCGGACAAGAAGCAGAGCAAGGCTACCAATGCGCAGATAGTGGAACTGACCCCATCTCTTGTGTTGGACGATGCGAAGACCTTCAAGTATGGCTATCGCAACGTGATTGTGGTGAAGAAGATGACCTTCCCCAACGACAAGGTGCTGACCATCGAGCTGTCGGAAAAACAGATAAGTGGACGCACCATCTCGCTCAGCATCGACTATGAGGATGTGCTGTCTGCCGATTCGTTTAACCATATACTGTTGGAGGAGGAATAATGAGAATTAGGAATGAGGAATTAGGAGTGAGGAATTGGCTTGTGCATACCTTACTCGTTGTCATCTGTTTTATGGCAAGCATGACTCCGGCAATGGCGCAGCAGAATAGCGACCGCATATCCTTGGGGTTCGGATGCCTGTATGAGCGAGGACTGGACGTGACGCTGTCCTACGAGTATGAGACGAAGTACCACAATGCGTGGGAGTATTTTGCAAACGGATATATCAAGTGGAACGAGTGCGCATCGTGCGGTCATGTCTGTCCTGAGAGTTTTTGGAACAACTACCGCAGTTATGGTTTCGGCTTTGCCTATAAGCCCTGTGTGGCAAGAGGACGCAACCACCATGGCAACATGCGCATAGGAGCATCGGCAGGTAGCGATACTGACAGGTTCTTGGGTGGCATCCACCTCGGCTATGAGCAAAACTATACACTCAGACACGGCTGGAAGCTCTTCTGGCAGGTGAAGACCGATGTGATGATCAAGGGTGAAGACCTGTTCAGAACGGGTATTGTCCTGGGTGTGAAACTTCCTGTAAAATGACTATGCGTATGAAGAAACTGTTTTCAATCTTGGCAGTTGCGGCAACGGTGTTGCTGACTGCCTGTGACGAGCATCAGGACTTTCCCGACACAGCCATGAAGGTCACCCATATCTTGACCACTGACGGCAAGGTGATGCCCTACGAAACCTACGAGCAATCGTGCAAGCAAGCCATTGCAGTGGTGTTCAACGTCAATCAGAGGGAAGAAATGGAGGGAAACGGATATGCCGTCTATCTGTGGGACATCGCTCCCGAAGCCTTTGCTGACAGTATCGGTGTGGAACAGGACACATCCTGTGACCTCACCGCCTACGACGGCAACAAGAACACTTTTGCCCTTTATGGCACGACCGATGTGAAGTCGCCTTTGGCTGAGCGTGTCTTCGACATGTGGCGTTACGGGCAAAGTGCCTATATCCCCAGTGTGGCACAGATGCGTCTGCTCTATCATGCCAAGGACATCATCAACCCATACATCCTGAAATGCGGCGGCACACCTATCCCCGATGAGGATGATGACTGTTGGTATTGGACTTCAACGGAGGTAGAAGGACAAGCGACCGCCAAGGCATGGCTTTACTCACTGGGAAGCGGTGCCATACAGGAGACTCCCAAGTGGCAGCCGCATAAGGCGAGACCCATCATCACGATTATGGATTAGCCCATATACAGACATCGAGTATCACCCGTATCATCATCAAAGTACAACAATTAAAAAAGAAAAAGCATGAAAAAGAATTTGTTTCTAATGTTGGGACTTGGAGCCATGCTCCTCACGTCCTGTGACCAAGACATCGTCAATGAGATTTACCTGCCCGGTGGCGGAGGTTCTGTGGTCGTGACCGACAGCACATCAACCAAGCAGCTTCAGGTATTCACCAATCTGGAGATGCTGCAACCTGCCGTTTCCACACGAGCCGTTGACAACCAGTGGGAACTCAATGATATGATTGGCATCTCTTCCACAGGGATGATCAACAATATGAAGTTCACCCGAAGCGGCGGCACGAATCAGTTTGTGTCAGCCAACAAGGTGTTTTTCACGGACACAGACACTCACACCTTCAATGCCTACTATCCCTATACGGCAAATCCTACCAACGACCTCATAGAGTTCCAAGTGCCGGAGGCAGCTGTACAGAGTGAGCAGAAGGTCAATGATTTTCTGTTTGCCAGTGGAGCGGCATCATACGCCAATCCGAGCCTTACATTGAACTTCACCCATCAGATGGTGCGTGTCATCATCAAGGTCTATACCTCACCAGAATACGGTTTCACCACCAATGATTTTGCAGGAAGCCTACTCACGTTCGTCGGTTATTTTGACAGCGGTACTTTCAACATCAAGACCGGAAAGGTAGAATGCAGTGACGAGTCGGTGACGACCTATTATTTCGGCGACCCACAAAGTGACCACATGGAATATACGCTTTATGTTCCTGCACAGGTTATGCCAGACATGACATTGCAACTCAGCAATGGGGAGAACTTCGTATTCCTCACAAACGACACGTGGAAAGCGGGTCATTCCTACAGCTATTCATTGAAGCCTGTACGCAACACCTTGGAGGTCATATCTGCAACTATTTCTCCGTGGACAGTAGAGTCTGAGAAGACCATCAACGGCTACGAATAAAACTCATAAGAGGATTGGAGGGTGTCCACCGTGGCATCCTTCATCTTTTCTCATTATCACCCAACATCATCGTAAAGTAAATGGAAGAAAGCAAAGAGTTACAGGGTTTTTACAAGATATTCAGGGCGGTGATTTATGTCTCCATCCTGATGGAGTTCTTCGCCTACGCACTGGAGCCGGAGCAGTTGGACTTCTTGGGCGGCGTAGTGACGGATATCCACACTCGCATCAAGCGGTGGATGATTTACCATGACGGCAACCTCGTGTATAGCAAGGTGGCTACGTTCCTGCTGATATGTATCACCTGTGTGGGAACGCGCAACAAGAAGCATCTGGAGTTTGACGCTCGCAGGCAGGTGCTCTATCCGCTGCTGTCGGGAGTGCTGCTGATTGTGCAGTCCGTATGGCTGTTCGGTCATTCGATAATGCCCTGTTTCTATACCCTCCGTTTGAACACTTGGCTCTATATGCTCACTTCCATCGTCGGTGTCGTATTGGTGCATATCGCCCTCGACAATATCTCTAAGTTCCTGAAGGAAGGGCTGCTGAAAGACCGCTTCAACTTCGAGAATGAGAGCTTTGAGCAATGCAGGGAGTTGCAGGAGAACAAGTACAGCGTGAACATCCCTATGCGCTATTATTACAAGGGCAAGTTCCGCAAGGGATGGGTGAACATCGTCAATCCGTTCCGTGGCACATGGGTTGTGGGTACTCCTGGTTCTGGTAAGACCTTCTCCATCATCGAGCCGTTTATCAGGCAGCACAGCGAGAAGGGCTTTGCCATGGTGGTGTACGACTATAAGTTTCCCACTCTCGCCACCAAACTCTACTATCATTACTTGAAGAACAAGAATGCCAAGGACAGCAAGATGCCCCATGGCATGAAGTTCAACATCATCAACTTTGTGGATGTGGAGTATTCGCGCCGTGTGAACCCCATCCAGTTGAAGTACATCAACAACCTTGCCGCAGCGAGCGAGACCGCCGAGACCCTGCTTGAATCCCTGCAAAAAGGCAAGAAGGAAGGCGGCGGTGGCAGCGACCAGTTCTTCCAGACCTCTGCCGTCAACTTCCTTGCCGCCTGCATCTATTTCTTCTGCAACTACGGCAAGGAGCCCTACGACAAGGACGGAAAGATGCTGATTGCCGAGCGGCGTGAAGACCCAAAGACGAAAAGGCTGATACCCACAGGACGGGTGTTCGACCATTCGGGCGCGGAGGTGCAGCCCGCTTATTGGTTGGGCAAGTACAGCGACATGCCACATATCCTATCGTTCCTCAATGAGAGTTATCAGACCATCTTCGAGGTACTTCAGACCGACAACGAGGTAGCCCCCTTGCTTGGCCCGTTCCAGACTGCCTTTGCCAACAAAGCCATGGAGCAGTTGGAAGGTATGATTGGCACGCTACGTGTCTATACCTCCCGTCTCGCCACCAAGGAATCTTACTGGATATTCCACAAGGACGGCGATGACTTCGACCTGAAGGTCAGTGACCCGAAGAATCCAAGTTATCTGCTCATTGCCAACGACCCCGAGATGGAGAGCATCATCGGTGCACTGAATGCCTTGATTCTCAACCGCCTTGTAACGAGGGTGAATACAGGACAGGGCAAGAACGTTCCTGTCAGCATCATCGTCGATGAGTTGCCGACCTTGTATTTCCACAAGATAGACCGACTGATAGGCACAGCCCGAAGCAACAAGGTGAGCGTGGCACTTGGCTTTCAGGAACTTCCGCAGTTGGAAGCCGATTATGGCAAGGTGGGTATGCAGAAAATCATCACCACCGTGGGCAATGTGGTGAGCGGTTCGGCAAGAGCCAAGGAAACCCTCGAATGGCTGTCGAGTGACATCTTCGGTAAAGTAGTGCAACTCAAAAAGGGCGTGACCATCGACCGTGACAAGACCTCCATCAACCTCAATGAGAATATGGACAGCCTGGTGCCTGCAAGCAAAATCTCCGATATGCCCACAGGTTGGATATGTGGACAGACCGCCCGTGACTTCGTAGTCACCAAGACCGGGATGAACGGAAGCATGAACATCCAGGAGAGCGAGGAGTTCAAGACATCCAAGTTCTACTGCAAGACCGACTTCGATATGACGGAAATAAAGAAGGAGGAATCGGAGTATGTCCCTCTCCCTAAGTTCTATAAGTTCAAGTCGAAAGAAGAGCGAGAGCGCATCCTCTACAAGAACTTCGTTCAGGTTGGGGAGGACGTGAAAGCCATGATTAAAGAGATTCAGCAGTTCCGCACTATGATGTAGTGATATTGATTAGAGTGCGGTGAGACATCGCACCTCCTATATAAAATAATGTAATGAGAAGATACATCATCGTACTATTGAGCATGTTGGCCATCTGTAGCGTGCCCTGTCAAAGCCAAACCATTGACAGGGCACTGTTTGAACGGATGGTAGCCATTACCAAACACTTCGAGGGTTGGCACGACCCAAAGACCACACCGGGCTATGTGGGCTATGGTCACCAGCTACAGAAGGGAGAGCGTTTCCCGAAAACACTGACACGTCAGCGTGCAGATTTGCTGTTACGGACAGACCTCCTCCGGCACCTGCGCCTATATGCCCGTTATGGCAGGGATGCTTATCTGCTTGCCACCCTCTCGTACCAGATTGGACCAGCCAAGTTGTTAGGCAATGGACGATACCCGAAAGCGTCCCTGCTCACCCGATTGGAACGTGGCGACAGGGACATCCTGCCACTCTATCTGAGCTATTGCAAATGGAGGGGAAAAGCAGTGGCATCCATTAGGAAACGGAGGTGGGTGGAATATCAGCTGTTGTATGCCGAGCGGTGAGGCACCATCCCTCCTATACCTGTTTGTCTGTCACTTATATTATATATAAAGGTAATAATTGCAATTTCAATGTTAAAGTCAGAGCATTATGGCATCCATCAAATTAAAGTTCAGAACATCATCTGTTCAAGAGAAAGAGGGTCGCCTGTATTATCAGGTGATACACAATCGTGTGGCACGTCAGATCCATACAGAGTACAGAATCTATTCCTCAGAGTGGGATGCGGACCATTCAAACATCATTTTGCCAACTTCCGTCACTCCACAACGTCAAGCCTATCTTCTTTCCTTGAAAGATACATTGGATGCTGACAGGAAGAAACTGCTGTTGGTCATTGCACGGTTGGACAAGGAAGGGCAGTCATATACAGCAGACACCGTCGTTGACAACTTCCATGAGGGAAAAGAATTACATGGCATTATCGGCTATACGCTGGAGTTGAACGAAAAACTGAGACGCATCGGCAAGAAGCGGATGGTAGCAAGGTACAAAACCACCCTCAACAGCCTCCAGCGTTACCTGAAAGGAGGCGATGTGCCATTGGAGGAAGTCGATGGGACAACGATACAAGGCTATGAACAGTGGCTGAAAGACAGCGGACTGTGCCGCAACACCACCTCTTTCTACATCCGCAACCTGCGCACCATCTACAATCATGCCGTAGATGACGGACTGGTCATCTCTTCCTCACCGTTCAAGCATGTATATACCGGCATCGACAAGACCGTCAAGCGGGCACTCCCCTTGGAAATCATCAAGCAACTGAAAGAGCTGGACTTGAGTCTGAACCCCCGTTTGGAGCTTGCAAGGGATATGTTCCTGTTCAGTTTCTATACCCGTGGGATGTCGTTCATCGATATGGCACAACTTACACCAAGCAATCTGCATGGCAGTACGCTCATTTACCGCCGTCAGAAGACCTCACAACAGTTGCACATCAAATGGGAACCTGCCATGCAGGAGATAGTGGCGAAGTACAAAACAGATGATTCTCCCTACCTGCTCCCTATAGCAAAAGGAGAGGGAGCCATATTCTGGAGACAGTACAAGAATGCCTATAGCCGTATCACCAAGCAGTTGAAGAAAATCGGAGAAATGATAGGCCTGTCCGTACCCCTGACCACCTACGTAGCCCGCCACTCCTGGGCAAGCATAGCCAAGAGCAAGAACGTGCCCGTATCTACTATCAGCGAGGCATTGGGGCATGACTCCGAGAAAACCACACAGATATACCTCTCCTCATTGGACACCTCTGTCGTTGACAACGCCAACAATCTCATCATCAATTCTCTTTAGGAGGTGCAGCGTCTCACTGCACCTTTATTTCAATATTTATAACTATTGTATTGCGGTGTGATACCGCAACTATAATAAAAAAGTCGGGGATTGTTGAGCAAAAAGGTGTTTCTCTCTTTAAGAGAAACTCTTCGGGATGCAAAAATATGAAAATAACTCCAATTCACCAAATTATATAGCGACTTTTTTACAAAAATGCTAAAATTTGTTGATTTCCGTCAAGCAATTGTTGAGCAAATATGTCTTTTACGATAAAATGATACCTCAATATCAACTGTTTAGCAAAACGATATTTCTCTTAAAGAGAGAAACATCTTTTGCATACCTTTTCCGACCGAATTTTTATGTCGTAAAGAGGGGCTTTGCAGGGGGTGGACTCAGAAAGATGAGAATAGATGACTATTGTAGTTGAAACACATAGAAAGTTGCTGATATACAGACCGATACGCATATCGGGATGAACCATGAGTACGTTCTTTTCTCAAAAAAACACATGTCAAAACAGTATGGTGAATGTATTGGACAAGGATAAGATACTGTGGTATGTCATGCGGGTCTACAAGAACGAGAATACTGCCGAAGATCGGCTCTCTAATGAAACGTATGGCTTAGAGTATTTCATACCCAAGCAGAAAGTCCTTCGCACTGTCAAGGGCAAGAAAGTCTTTTTCATGGTACCCGTCATCCATAGTCTGGTGTTTGTGCATGCAAGTCATCAGAAGATTGTTGATTTCAAACACAATTATTATTACGACCTACAGTTTGTCACATGGAAAAGTGGCGGAGAACTTGTCTATCTGACTGTACCTGATGAAGACATGACCAACTTCATCAAGGTGTGCAAGCAGGCAGATGAAGAGGTACACTTCTACAAAATCAGCGAAATCAACAAGGAAAAAGATAAAATCAACATTGAAAAAGGTAAAAGAGTAAGGGTACATGGCGGACCGTTCGACCAGGTGGAGGGCTACTTCATAAAAGTGGCAAAAAAGAGAGGTCGGCAGCTTGTCGTCATTATTCCCGACCTACTGGCGGTTTCAGCTGAGGTGAAGCCGGAATATATTCAAATCATAGACTGAGATTATGGAAACACGAATTACCCCCCCCGAATTGATTGATACAGAGGGATTAGTACAGGACAGACCGACACAAACGGCCTATTAAAGTTAGATAGAGAATGAGTTTAATTTGGATTGTCAACATCCTGTCGGTATTCTTCCTGTGCGTGTTTTTCGCAGGAATCGTGATACCGCAGATTCTGCTCATCGCCTTCCGCAGGCGACTGTTCGACGAGCCGGACGAGCGGAAGATACATCAGTGTGTAGTGCCTCGCCTTGGCGGTATGGCCTTCAAGCCCGTAGTGTTCTTCTCCTTTGTCCTGCTTTTGGCGGTCAATGTCTCAACCGGACATGATGAGCTGCTTAAGGAAATAGGCGCAGAAGCGTTGCCATTGGCATACGCCTTCTGCGCCATCATCATGTTGTACCTTGTCGGCATTGCCGATGACCTTATCGGTGTGCGCTACCGTGCCAAGTTCTTTATCCAGATAGTCTGCGGCATCATGCTGGTGGCTGGCGGAGTGGAACTGTCCGACCTTCACGGAATGCTGTTCATCCATTCCATGCCGTCGTGGATTAGCATCCCTCTCACCGTTTTCGTTACGGTTTTCATCATCAATGCCATCAACCTCATCGACGGCATCGACGGACTGGCCTCTGGGCTGTGCAGCATTGCCTTCCTGTTCTACGGGATGACCTTCATCTGGTTCCACCAGTATCTCTATGCCATGCTTGCCTTCGCTACTTTGGGCGTACTCATACCATTTTATTATTACAAGGAAATATATATCGAAACCGAACGAATTATCATTCGAAATTTCAAACAGAAGGATGCCGAAGGGTTGTTGGAGTATCTTTCCCATCCGCGTGTGAATTGCTTTGCCGGAGACCGCCTTTGTTCCAGAGAGGCGGCATGGGCATATATGCAGTATTCCCCGAAAGACATGCTGCGCTATGCGGTGAGTCTGAAAAAAGATGACTTTATTATCGGTGACGTGTTCGCTTTGCGTGAGAATGAAGACACTTATAATGTGGGGTGGCATTTCAACAAACGTTTTGAAGGCAAAGGATTCGCTTGTGAAGCGGCAGCCGGATTGTTGGATTATCTTTTCCGAGAGGCGGGCGCACGGCGTATCTATGGATTTGTGGAAGATGACAATATCCGCTCCAAACGCTTATGCGAACGTCTTGGTATGCGCCGCGAAGGATGTTTCAAAGAGTTTGTGACATTCGTAAACAATCCTGACGGCTCCCCAAAATATGAAGATACCTGTGTTTATGCCATTCTCGAAAAAGAGTGGAATACCATCCGTCAGTGGTGACACACCAAACCTATTATGAATTAATACAAAACAAGAAGAAAATATGAACAAGCAATTCATTATCACGAATTTCGCCGCATTTGCTCTCATGCTGTTCCTGCCGACCGGATGCAGGCAGGCGGACGGCAAGCAGGATGCGGTGCAGAGTTATCGGGTCATAAAGGTCGCGGCAAGTCCGGTGGAAATCTCCGAGTCCTATTCCGCCGCCATACGCGGACGGCAGGATGTGGACATCCTGCCGCAAATATCCGGGCGCATTATCCGTCTGAAAGTGAAAGAGGGTGAACGGGTGAAGACCGGTCAAGTATTGGCTGTAATTGACCAAGTGCCCTATCGGGCGGCATTACGCACGGCGCAGGCCAATGTCAGCGCGGCACAGGCAAAAGTGGAAACGGCAAGAATCGAGCTGCGGGGCAAGCAGGCATTGTTTGACGAGAAGGTCATATCCGACTACGAGCTTTCTCTCGCCCGGAACCAACTGGCAGTGGCGTGTGCTGAACTCGAACAGGCAAAGGCACAAGAATCGGATGCACGCAACAATCTCTCCTATACGGAAATCAAAAGCCCGAGCAACGGAGTAGTAGGCACATTGCCCTATCGCATCGGTGCGCTTGTCGGTCCCAATATGGCACAGCCTTTCACGGTCGTGTCCGACAATGCGGAGATGTATGCCTATTTCTCCATTTCGGAGAATATGCTACGGCGATATTTGGCTCGCTATGGCTCGATTGACAGCATGATAGCCGGGATGCCGGAAGTGGGCCTGCAACTCAACGACGGCAGCCTGTACAAGGCGAAAGGACGTATTGAAACCGTAAGCGGCGTGGTGGATCCTGTTACCGGAACGGTACAAATCAAAGCCCTGTTCCCCAATCCCGACCGCGAACTGTTGAGTGGCAGCATCGGCAATGTCATCCTTCAAAACCCGAAAACGGAGGCCGTAACCATTCCCATGACCGCCACCGTGGAACTGCAGGACAAGATTATCGCTTACCGTCTGAAAAACGGACAGGCGGAAGCCGCCTATCTCACGGTGGACCGCCTGAACGACGGCAACCGGTTTATCGTAAAAGAAGGTCTTTCGGTCGGTGACACCATTGTCGCCGAAGGCGTGGGACTGGTGAGAGAAGGCATGAGCATAACCCCTAAAAACGAAACGAAATGAACCTGCGATTTTTTATAGACCGCCCGGTGTTTTCGGGCGTTATCTCGGTGGTGATTGTACTGTTGGGCATGATTTCCATGTTTTCCTTGCCGGTGGAACAATACCCCGACATCGCACCTCCGACCATCAACGTATTCGCAACTTATCCTGGAGCAAACGCTGAAACTGTGCAGAAGGCAGTGATAACCCCTCTGGAAGAAGCCATCAACGGCGTGGAAGACATGACCTATATGACTTCCACGGCATCGAATACGGGCGATGCTTCCATCAACATCTATTTCAAGCAGGGAACCAACGCGGACATGGCGGCGGTAAACGTGCAGAACCGCGTGAACGGCGCGCTGAGCCAGCTTCCGGCGGAAGCCACCAAGACCGGTGTCACCACTGAAAAGCAGCAGAATGCCGAACTGATGACTTTCGCGCTCTATTCGCCCGATGACCGCTTCGACCAGACCTTCCTGAACAATTACGTGAAAATCAATGTCGAGCCGAGGCTGAAACGTATCAGCGGCGTGGGAAAGGCACAGTTGTTCGGTTCCAACTACAGCATGCGACTTTGGCTGCGTCCCGACAAGATGGCGCAATACGGGCTTATCCCCGATGACATATCCACCGTACTCGCACGACAGAACATCGAGGCCGCCACCGGCTCCTTCGGTGCCAATCATCCTACCGCCAATGAATACACGATGAAATACCGCGGACGCTTGTCCGGCGCGGAAGAGTTCGGTGAGTTGGTCATCAAGTCACTGCCGGGCGGCAATGTGCTTCGGCTGAAGGAGGTTGCCGATGTGGAACTGGGCGATGAATACTACAACTATTCCTCCGAAGTGAACGGGCATCCGGCAGCCATGATGCTCATCAACCAGAAAGCCGGGTCCAATGCTTCAAGCACCATCAAGGAGATTCACGAAGTGCTTGACGACCTCAGCCGGGACTTGCCCGAAGGGACGGAATTCGTGGTGCTTACCGATACCAACAAGTTCCTGTATGCTTCCATCAATTCTGTTATCCGGACACTTATTGAAGCGATACTTCTGGTTATCGTGGTGGTATATGTATTTTTGCAAGATATTAAGTCCACGCTTATTCCTACGATATCCATTTTCGTCTCCATTATCGGTACGTTCGCCGTGATGTCCATGATCGGCTTCTCCGTCAACCTGCTCACCCTGTTCGCGCTTGTGCTTGCCATCGGAACTGTGGTCGATGATGCCATTGTGGTGGTGGAAGCGGTGCAGGCGAAGTTCGACGAGGGCTATCAGTCTGCGGTTCTCGCGGCTGATGATGCCATGAAAGGCGTTTCGTCGGCTATCCTGACCTCTACCATCATCTTTATGGCAGTGTTTTTCCCCGTTGCCATGATGGGCGGGACTTCGGGAGCGTTCTACACGCAGTTCGGTATCACGATGGCTGTTGCCGTGGGAATCTCGGCAGTCAATGCCTTCACACTCTCACCGGCACTTTGCGCGCTGCTGCTGAAACCCTATATCGATGAGCAGGGCAACACCAAGAACAATTTTGCAGCCCGTTTCCGTAAAGCGTTCAATGCCGTCTTCGACCGTCTGAGCCGACGCTATGTACGTGGAGTGATGTTCATTATCCATCGCCGATGGCTGTTGTGGAGCATCATAGGCATTTCTTTCGGGTTGCTGGTGCTGCTGGTCAATGTCACAAAGACGGGACTTATTCCCGAAGAGGACACCGGGACGGTCATGGTGAGCATGAACACGAAGCCCGGCACATCCATGGCTCAGACAAGTAAGGTGATGGAGCGTATCAACAGCCGTCTCGACAGCATCGGCGAGATTGAATACAGCGGTGCGGTCGCCGGTTTCTCTTTCAGCGGTTCCGGTCCCTCGCAGGCGATGTATTTCGTGACACTCAAAGACTGGGAGCAGCGTAAGGGAGAGGGGCAGTCGGTCAATGATGTCATCGGAAAGATTTATGCCGCCACTTCGGATATTCCCGATGCCACGGTGTTCGCCATGTCGCCTCCGATGATTGCCGGGTACGGCATGGGAAACGGTTTCGAGCTTTATTTGCAGGACAAGGCGGGCGGAAACATCGCCGCCTTCAAGGAAGAGGCAGACAAGTTTGTCGAAGCCTTGTCGCAGCGACCCGAAATCGGCGAAGTCTATTCCTCCTTTGCCACGGATTATCCGCAATACTGGGTGGATATCGATGCCGCCAAATGCGAACAGTCGGGTGTGTCGCCCGCAGATGTGCTTTCCACATTGTCGGGCTATTATACCGGACAATATGTTTCCGACTTCAACCGGTTCTCCAAGCTCTACCATGTGACCATGCAGGCTCCGGCGGAATATCGTGTGAATGCGGAATCCCTGCACCACATGTATGTGCGTGCCACCGATGGCGGCATGTCGCCTTTGAGCCGGTTCGTGCGCCTGACCAAGACCAACGGCCCGTCAGACCTCACCCGTTTCAACCTGTTCAACGCCATCTCGATTAGCGGGTCTCCGGCTCAGGGCTACAGTTCGGGGCAGGTGCTCGAAGCCATCGGCGAGACGGCACGTGAAGTGCTTCCGTCAAATTACACATACGAGTTTGGCGGCATTTCGCGTGAGGAAAGCAAGACGACCAACAATGCCACGCTTATATTCCTGCTCTGCATGGTTCTGGTCTATCTGATTCTGTGCGCCTTGTATGAGAGCGTGTTCATACCCTTCGCGGTTCTGTTGTCGGTGCCTTGCGGACTGATGGGCAGTTTCCTGTTTGCGTGGCTCTTCGGTCTGGAGAACAACATCTACATGCAGACCGGACTTATCATGATTATAGGCCTGCTTGCCAAGACAGCGATCCTGCTTACCGAATACGCCGGTAAACGGCGGTCGGAAGGCATGACGCTGGCACAGGCGGCATACAGTGCGGCAAAAGTCCGCCTGCGCCCCATATTGATGACTGTGTTGTCCATGGTGTTCGGTCTTGTCCCGCTGATGATGGCGCACGGAGTGGGTGCCAACGGCAGCCGTTCGCTTGCCACAGGTGTAATCGGTGGAATGATTGTAGGTACTTTGGCTCTGTTGTTCCTTGTGCCGTCATTGTTTATTGTATTCCAATATATCCAAGAACGTGTTAAGCATAATTAAATGAAGAAGACAGTAATATATATCATATTGTCGGGATGGATGCTTGCCGGCTGTGGCACATACAGCCGGTATCATCGCCCTGACCTCTCAACGGAGAATCTGTATCGGGACATGCCGGCGGACATTGATACAATGACCATCGCGTCCCTGTCGTGGCGGGAAATGTTTACCGACCCGAAACTCCAGTCCTTGATTGAAACCGGACTTGAACGGAACGCAGACCTCAATGTGGCACGGTTACGCGTGGAAGCGGCAGAAGCCGTCCTGATGACTGCCAGACTATCATATCTTCCATCACTGGGACTGACTGCCGAAGGTAATGCCAATAAACATGACGGAGCAACGGCAAAGACATATAATGTGGGAGCGTCGGCAAGCTGGGAACTGGACATCTTCGGCAAACTTACGGCGGCAAAGCGTGGCGCAGCCGCCGCATTACAAGGAAGCCGTGCCTACCGGCAGGCCGTACAGACACAGCTTGTCGCCACTATTGCAGACAGTTACTACACCCTTGCCATGCTTGACGCACAAATGACAATAAGTAACCGGACTTTGGAGAACTGGCGGACTACCGTACGCACTCTTGAAGCGTTGAAAAAAGTGGGGAAATCAAACGAGGCTGGCGTATTGCAGGCAAAGGCGAACGTGATGCGACTCGAAGCATCCCTGTTATCCATACGCAAGAGTATTTCCGAAACAGAAAACGCCCTGTCTGCGATACTTGCCATGCCGTCACACTCGATTGGACGAAGTGATCTGGCCGAGGCTGCTTTCCCCGATACTGTCTCGATCGGAGTCCCTTTGCAACTGCTTTCCAACCGTCCCGACGTGCGTCAGGCTGAAATGGAACTGGCGCAAGCATTCTACGCCACCAATGCGGCCCGTGCCGCCTTCTATCCCAATATTACCCTCTCGGGAATTCTTGGATGGACTAATAACGGCGGTGGCGTAATCGTAAATCCCGGACAATGGTTACTTAATGCCATCGGTTCCCTGACACAGCCGTTATTCAACCGGGGCGTAAACATCGCCAACTTGAAGATAGCCAAAAGCCGTCAGGAAGAAGCCAAACTGTTGTTCCGGCAATCATTACTGAACGCAGGAAAGGAAGTGAACGATGCTCTGACCGCATGGCAGACGGCAAAATCGCAAATTGAAATCAATGCTCGGCAGGTTGAAACATTATGCGACGCTGTGCGAAAGACAGAATCGCTGATGCGTCATTCCAATACCACCTATCTGGAAGTGCTGACCGCCAAACAGTCTCTTCTCGAAGCGGAAGTGCAACAGTTACAAACTCGTTTTGAACGCATACAAAGTATAATTAAACTTTACCATGCGTTGGGAGGAGGAATGTAACTTTACAAGAATTATAACCTAATACTGAACCATGTTGTGTAATTTTTATATTTCAGTCGTCATAAACTTATAAATAAGTAATTTAGTATGCAAAAACAAATTAAAAAGTCTTCTCTTTTTTTGAAGAGAAGCAACACCTGACCCACTTCGCTACCGAACAGGATGTAGCAGAAGAATTGTTTGAGTTACTCTTAGAAGCGAGAGAACTCTATCTTCAGGATGTGATTTTGAATGGCAAGCGGTATGACCGCTATGTGGATGACTTCATCAACAGTCATCGGTATATCAACTGCAACAGTGCAATTTGCCGAAACTGCCACGAGATGAACATCCACATCGTCAAGGGACTGCTGAACGAATGCGCCCACCTTATCCAGCCTCTTTTTGAGGCATCCGACTTCTCCTTTGAGAAGTGTATGGAGTTACAAAGGAAGTATGACCGCTCGGAACCGTTGCCGCCATACAGTTGGCACGGAGCAAGGGGGCTTTTGTGTATGGCATCTGCAACGTCGTGGGTGCCTCTATCCCAAGAAATACGGATTCCGGGACATACATCCATGTAGGACCTGAGATAGGTGTGGCTTCTACCAAGGCTTTTACAGGACAGGTAACGGTGCTGATGCTGCTTGCCCTCTGCGTGGGACAGATGCGTGGTACTGTGGATGATGCAACCGTAGAGAGGATTGTCCGGGAGTTGAAGAACATGCCCCTATATATCCTAAAATCCGCAAGCAATCTCAATGGCAATCTCAATTGCAGTAAAGAGCTTGAACACTATGCATCATGATAGTATGAGCGTGAATTTTGTCCGATTTGTGCATACCTTCCCCTTACCCCACAATGCGACTTGAGGCAATACGCAGATTAAAACCATAAGGAACGGACTTTATCCGAATCCAGTTTTGAAAGGTCTTGCATAAGCCCGGTTTTCAGTATAGATATTCAGCACGTATTGCCTTGCTGTCATGATCCACTTGGCAGGTACGGAGATGAAGCTGAAGACAAAAGCCTTTATGCGACTCGTTTCCTTGAGCCCGAAAGCCTTGGTGTCAAGCTTGCTAATGATGGTCTTATAGAAATTGTATATCAATGCCGTAAGCAGAAGGAATACGGTGTTCTCTGCCATGAACGACTTGGGGAGCCTGTTCCAGCCGAATCCGTTGTTCATATCATCGAATATACGCTCTTTGCCCCCACGCTTGTTGTAAAATTCGACGATGTCTCTTGTTGATGAGTCGTAATCGTTGGTAAGAATGCATCTGTAGGTGTATTCACCTTCCCACAAGTCAAGCTCTCCATCCATGCGCTTTTGTCTCTGAATGACAAGACGATAGCACTTGCCTTCCCATTTCTCAACGAGAATGGAATTGAGTTCAAACTGGATGCCGTTGATTTCCTCCGTCTTCCATCCCCTCAGTGCAAACAAGTCATCGTAGAGCGAACTGTATCTGTTGGCGCGGATGTAGAAGTGCGTGCAATGCTTCTCTATCTCACTGACAATTTCCTTCGAGCACGAACCACAGTCGGCTCTGAAGCGATTCACACGGATGCTCTTGGCTTCCAGTAGGGCAAAGAATCTCTTGTGGGTCTCAGCCTGATAAAAGCGCACATTTGTGTTGCCATCGCTGTTCTCGACATAGACAATCATGTCACCGATGACATATACGCCAGATCTGTAGCCGAGGAACTTCTTGTATGTCGGTTTGGCATCATACTTCTCTGTTTCAAGGAACTGATGGTCGAAATCAACATCGTAGGATTCCACCTCATTCAGCTCACCGGTGGAAACCAAGGCGTTTACAAGTAAGGTGTTGAGCTTGTCTGCCGTATTGAAATCATAGGTCTTGCCCTTATCGGAAGTATATGAGATGTTTTCCTGTGTCAGTTCCTTGATGGCTCTGAGGATGGTATCAGAGCTGCATGTGCGCAAGGTCGGATTATACGAGAGATGACGCATCAGATGCGATGTTACATCCTCCACGCATGAACCGCCACAGTAGTATACGCTCATCAGAGAACGAATAATTTCGCTGTACTGGTATCCGATGATACTGCGGCATCTCTGACCAAGTGTCTGGTCGATAATAGGTGAAAGCATGGAGTCAAATTGCTCCATGATTGAAAAAATTCCTCCAAAAGATGTGAGTTTTTCGGATTAAATTTGTACCTTTGCCATGTCTTGTTACGATTTACGCTTGTTTTGAATTACAACACTAAGATAAGTGAAAAATCTGACATGACAAAATCCTGCAACTTTTTGTTGCTCAGGAACTTATAAATAAAGTTAAATCAAAGTGTTGCGGAATTAAGGGAGATAATATAAATGGAAAAATACAACAATTGGAAACTTAAGTTTTATACAATATGGGCAGGGCAGGCAGTATCATTAATCACTAGTGCCATCCTGCAAATGGCGATTATTTTTTACCTTACAGAAAAAACAGGATCTGCGATGGTCTTGTCTATGGCTTCACTAGTTGGTTTTTTACCCTATGCGGTCTTTGGACCAGCCATTGGTGTATTAGTGGATCGTCATGATAGGAAGAAGATAATGATTGGTGCTGATTTAATTATCGCAGCAGCTGGGGCCGTGCTAGCTATTGTTGCATTGTATATGGAGTTACCTATCTGGATGGTTATGGTAGTATTGTTTATCCGTAGCATTGGAACAGCTTTTCATACCCCGGCTCTCAATGCGGTTACGCCACTTTTAGTACCAGAAGAGCAGCTTACGAAATGTGCAGGCTATAGTCAGTCTTTGCAGTCTATAAGCTATATTGTTAGTCCGGCGGTTGCAGCACTCTTATACTCCGTTTGGGGACTAAATGCTATTATTGCCATCGATGTATTGGGTGCTGTGATTGCATCTATTACGGTAGCAATTGTACGTATTCCTAAGCTGGGTGATCAAGTGCAAAGTTTGAAACCAAATTTCATACGAGAAATGAAAGAAGGAATGGCTGTACTACGGCAAAATAAAGGATTATTTGCTTTATTACTCGTTGGAACATTATATATGTTTGTTTATATGCCCATAAATGCTTTATATCCTTTAATCACTATGGAATATTTTAATGGTACACCGATGCATATTTCTATTACGGAGATTGCTTATGCCTCTGGTATGTTGATAGGGGGTCTATTATTAGGGTTATTTGGGAATTACCAAAAGCGAATCTTATTAATAACGGCATCCATTTTTATGATGGGGATAAGCTTAACCATTTCAGGATTACTTCCCCAAAGTGGATTTTTCATATTTGTAGTCTGCTGTGCAATAATGGGGCTTTCGGTGCCATTTTATAGCGGTGTGCAAACAGCTCTTTTTCAGGAGAAAATTAAGCTTGAATATTTAGGACGTGTATTTTCTTTAACTGGAAGTATCATGTCTCTTGCTATGCCAATTGGGTTAATTCTTTCTGGATTCTTTGCTGATAGAATCGGTGTAAATCATTGGTTTTTACTATCAGGTATTTTAATTATTTGCATTGCTATCGTTTGCCCAATGATAACTGAGATTAGAAAATTAGATGCAAAATAAAGGAGTGTGTTCGTATGATATATAATATTATTCAATCAGTGACAGAAAAATTATCCTCTTTGCCTTTTATAGAAGGCATCGTATTAGGGGGATCCCGTGCAAGAGGTACCCATACAGAGGATTCTGATATAGATATCGGAATTTATTACAATCAAGAATCATTTGACCTGACAGCGATTAACCAAATTGCTACAGAGTTGGATGATGAGAATAGAAACAACCTTGTTGTACCTCCCGGAGCGTGGGGTGATTGGGTCAATGGAGGCGGATGGTTAGTTATTAACGGGTATCATGTTGACTTAATTTTACGTGATATTAAACGGGTGGTACAAATAATCAAAGATACGGAGCAAGGAATTGCTACTGCTAATTATCAGACGGGGCATCCCCATGGATATATAAGTGCTATGTATCGAGGAGAATTAGCGATTAGCAAAATACTATATGCTAATGATGAAAACTTTTATGAGTTTAAAAAGCAAGCAGAACGTTATCCAACCGCTTTGCAGAAAGGATTAACTGAATTTTTTATGTTTGAGGCAGGTTTCTCTTTAATGTTTGCTGAGAACAATATAGATAAAGACGATGTATCCTATGTTTGCGGGCATTGCTTTCGAAGCATATCTTCCCTTAATCAAGTCTTATTTGCAGTAAATAAAGAATACTGTATAAATGAAAAAAAGGCTGTTAAGATGATCGAGGATTTTAAGATCAAGCCAAGCGATTACAAGGAAAGGGTCGATAAGGTTATTTCCTTAATATCAACTAATGTAGATTGTACAAGAAAAGGAATAGAGATTCTTCAAAGACTAGTAAATGAGGTTGAATACCTGAAAGGAGCCCATATTCAATGACGGGGCCAGATAAGAAAAAGCTTTATCCGAATGAAAATATAAAGACGGTTTGCTATATAAGTAATCTACCTAAAAGACCAAATGTTGAGATTGGTGAATACACTTATTACAGCGACAATAATAAATCTCCTGAGAAATTTTATGATAATATAGAGCACCACTACGAATTTCTTGGAGATAAACTCATTATAGGCAAGTTCTGTGCAATTGCAGCGGGTGTTAAGTTTATCATGAATGGTGCAAATCATAGAATGGATGGAATTACAACCTATCCCTTTAATATCTTTGGCTGTGGATGGGAAAAAGTGACTCCTACAATAGAACAACTTCCTTTTAAGGGTGACACAGTGATTGGCAATGATGTGTGGATATGTCAAAATGTAACCATAATGCCAGGTGTTAAAATTGGAGATGGTGCGATTATTGCTGCTAACTCAACAGTAGTAAAAAGTGTTGAACCCTATTCAATATATGGTGGGAATCCAGCTAAGTTTATCAAAAAACGCTTTAGTGACGAAAAGATTGAATTCTTGCTAAAGCTAGAGTGGTGGAACTGGAGCGAAGAGGAAATATTTGATAATCTTGAAATTCTAACATCCGAAGCAGGGTTAGAGGAATTAATGAATAAATATTCGAAAAGAGATGAAATAAATTAAGGAGGGGTTATAATGAACAAAGTAAATATAAAAGATAGTCAAAATTTTATTACTTCAAAATATCACATAGAAAAAATAATGAATTGCATAAGAAACTGTTTTGAATTGATTTAAGAATAATGTTATAGGGCTACATACAATTCAGAATCAGCCGGTCAATTGGAAAAATGTTATATCTTTAAAGGTACCAAACAATAAAGTTATGACACAGTATCCAACCGACCTGACTGAAAAACAGTGGCAAGTTATAAAAAATATTTTAGAGCCGCAAGCGAGGAACCGAAAACATTCGCTTAAAGAGATAATGAATGCCATCCTTTATATCAACAAGACCGGCTGCCAGTGGCGTATGCTTCCTTCTGACTTCGCCCCTTGGCAAACCGTCTATTACTACTTCCGTAAATGGAAGCTTGAAGGCGTGTTTGAAGAAGTGATGGATACCTTGCACGCTTTCATCCGTAAACAGGCAGGACGGCAGGAAAGTCCCAGTCTTGGCATCATGGATTCCAGAAGCGTAAAGACTTCCCATCATGTTGATTCAGACCGTGGTATAGACGGGAACAAGAAAATCAAAGGACGGAAAGAGCACATCATTGTCGATACGCTTGGCCTTCCGTTAGCCGTCGCAATCCATGAGGCCAACCTGCATGACAGCAAGGGCGCCCCACAAGCCATAGAAAAACTCGCTTATAAATTTCCGCGTTTGGTGAAAATCCTGGCGGACGGAGGCTACAGGGGAGATTTGGCTGATTGGGTCAAGAAGAAATTCGGATGGATATTGGAGGTCGTACTCAGACCGGACGAATGTCCATCCAAATTTCAGGTACTGCCCAAACGCTGGATTGTGGAACGCTCTTTCTCATGGCTGGAAAACTTCAGAAGGCTGACCATCGATTACGAATTCCTTGCTGAAACCGCAGAAGCTATGGTACAGATTGCATTCATCCAAATCATGCTTAACAGATTTATCGAATGAAATCAAAACAGCTTCTAAGTTTAGATGAAAAAGATAACATCTTTGAAATAGGTGCAGGGAAAGGTCATTTTACTGCTGAATTGGTAAAGAGATGTAATTTTGTTACGGCGATAGAAATTGATTCTAAATTATGTGAGGTAACTCGTAATAAGCTCTTAAATTATCCTAACTATCAAATAGTAAATGATGATATACTAAAATTTACATTTCCTAGCCACAATCCATATAAAATATTTGGCAACATACCTTACAACATAAGCACAAATATAATTCGAAAAATTGTTTTTGAAAGTTCAGCCACAATAAGTTATTTAATAGTGGAATATGGTTTTGCTAAAAGTTTATTAGATACAAACAGATCACTAGCATTGCTGTTAATGGCAGAGGTAGATATTTCTATATTAGCAAAAATTCCCAGGTATTATTTCCATCCAAAACCTAAAGTGGATAGCGCATTAATTGTATTAAAAAGAAAGCCAGCAAAAATGGCATTTAAAGAGAGAAAAAAATATGAAACTTTTGTAATGAAATGGGTTAACAAAGAGTATGAAAAACTGTTTACAAAAAATCAATTTAATAAAGCTTTAAAATATGCGAGAATATATGATATAAACAATATTAGTTTCGAACAATTTGTATCGCTATTTAATAGTTATAAAATATTTAACGGCTAAAAACAATAGGCCACATGCAACTGTAAATGTTTAGTTATAGGTAGGGTAGCATAAGTTAAAATGCTATTCTGCCTTTTAAAAGTATGGTATACATTCCAGAGAGAGATTGGATATGTTCCCGCCTACCGATAGTGCCAAAAACGTAGTGGATATGTTTCCGAGAACGGATACGCTCAAATGACATTCATTCTGTCCTCTCGAGCCATGTTGAGAGCGTGGTTCTGTTGACTAAAGTACATAATTGATAGTGTGAAAATGCTTGAAATATAAGGCTTATCCGAGGATTTGGACGTAAATCCAGGTCCTCGGATTTTCCGCGTTTTAGAGGCTGCAAAGAGATGAATTTTTATAGTTGGATAGACAGAAGTGTTGATTTGGGGTTGGATAGACAAAAATATTGACATAAGACCATTGCCATAACCTAAGAGAAGAAGAACGGAGAGAAATAACTTTTTAAACGAGGGGGAATTCAGATGAAAGAAAACAAATATGATGATAATATATTTTTTCAAAAATACAGTCAAATGAGTCGCTCACAGCAGGGACTAGCCGGTGCAGGAGAATGGGAAACATTGAGAAAGCTGCTGCCGGATTTTAAAGATAAGCGTGTGCTTGATTTAGGATGCGGCTATGGATGGCACTGTATTTATGCGATGGAACACGGAGCGTCTTCTGTTGTAGGTGTTGATATTTCTCATAAAATGCTCGAGGTAGCCAAAGAAAAAACACATTTTCCACAGGTTGAATATAAATGCTGTGCTATAGAAGATGTGGAATTCCCAGAGGAGAGTTTTGATGTAATATTAAGTTCACTTGCGTTTCACTATGTAGCAGATTATGAGATTTTAGTAAAAAAGATATATAGAATACTGAAGTCTGGTGGTAATCTAGTTTTTACGGTTGAACATCCTGTTTTTACTGCCTATGGAACACAAGACTGGCATTATAACGAAAAAGGAGAAATACTGCATTTTCCGGTGGATAATTATTATTATGAGGGCAAACGGACAGCTGTGTTTTTGGGAGAAAAGGTTACAAAATATCATAGAACACTGACCACATATCTAAATACACTGCTTTCAAATGGTTTTATAATAAATCATATTGTGGAGCCGCAGCCGCCGGAAAACATGATGGATATTCCGGGGATGCAGGATGAAATGCGCCGTCCCATGATGCTGATTGTATCGGCGAACAAAAAAGTGTATAGATAGAACTAAAACACCTATAAGATATAAATGGAGGTAATTTATGTTTAAAGAAAAAATTATTATAGAGATGAAAGAAGTATTCAAAGAAATTCCTTTTGGCATAGAGCATACTTTCAAAGTTTTGAAAAATGCAGAAGATATAATGAAAGGAGAAAATATCGGAGAGGAAGAAAAAGAATTCATCAGTATTATTGCTATACTACATGATATTGGTGCGGTTGAAGCACAAAAAAAATACGGTTCTATTGATGGTGTCTATCAAGAAAAGGAAGGACCAGAAGTAGCGAAAGAAATATTAAAAAAGGTAGGCTATAACAAAAATATTGATAGAATATGCTTTATAATAGGCAACCATCATACTCCATCTAAAATTGATGGACTTGATTTTCAAATACAATGGGAAGCTGATTTGCTTGAAAATTTAACGGTTATGGATAAAGAAAAAGAACAGGAAAAGATAAAAAAGTGTATAGATGAAAACTTTAAAACAAACACAGGAAAAAGGATAGCTTATAATCGCTTTATTTTAGATTAGTAGTAGATTATTACAGTTATGTATTTTACTCAAGTTTCGGATTTAGGTTTTATGCAGTCTGAGCGATCAGTTGCATGGCCTTGAACCTGCGGTTATCCCGTATAATTTGCTCCATCAATTCGTTCTCGTCAATGGTAAAAATCTCAGCCACGATTGCTATTACATCAATAATGATTGACCAGATCTTTTCCACGACGGTGAGCTCGTGTACGCCTTCATATATATCGGCGAACAATCCTCCAATGGTCTCTTCACCATGCTCTTCAGGCGCTCAAGCTTGGATACGAAATACTCTTCCTTGCGTTTTTCGGTCTGGCAGTCTCTGTCACGCTTGCGGTTGTAGCGCCTCTCGCGCTGCCGGGCCGTAAGACCTTGTTCCTTGCCATCGACCTTCCCTCTCTCGCCGTGAATCGAGAAGTCCACGACAAATTGAGAGCGGCCGTCGCTCCAGCACAGGGCCAGCAGCTTGTAGCCGAGAATGCACCGCTGAAACACGTGCGAGAATATCTTGCCAATACACTCCATCCTCAATCCGGTCTTCGGCAGGTCGGAATCATCCACAATAAGCACTGCCGGAAGATGGCTCTTTTGATAGTCTTTCCTTATGGTCACGGCCTTGATGAGATGACAGGCGATGTGCCAGATGATGTTGCTAGTCTATATTGTCCTTGGCCATAAACGAATAGAGTAGGTCCTTCTTACCCCCGAACAGTTTCGAGATTGACGATCCGGCATAATGAGAAAAACCCGGGACGGCCATAAACGGCAGAATCAATATGATCTGGAAAAGTTGAAGGTTGGTAAGCTGACAGTTCTCACGTTTTTTCCCTCCGAGATCTTTGTCTGAAATCCTCATCCCCTCAAGGAGGGTCATAAACTTGGAAAATGCGGGATTGATTCGTTTTCCCGTGAAAAAGTTGCGGATCTCCGATGGAATTTTTGTAATTTTGCTCATGGCTTTGAGTGATTGTAATTAGTTGTTTGGGCACCTCTAAATTACTAAATTTCCGTGACATACGGAAATCCTCAAAGCCTTTTTTATGCCCAAATCTATCCTCTCAACCTAAATCCGAAACTTGAGTAAATTATAATTATGAGATGCTACGTGCTTTTGTTCAATATACCCTAAACGTCGATTTAAATGCGCCTGTGATAAAGGATTTAGTTGAAAAGTATAAGGATATAGAACAATTTAATAGGAGCATAACAGATAAATACGTTGCAATATGTAAACGCTTTTAATATTTGAATTTAGCCGTTTATGTAGAATGAAGGTGTGCAAACAAACAGACCCTGAAAAGGGTCTCACCCCCGTTAACCGCAATGTCAAAGACTTGCGGATGGCCAGATGACTCCTATACATCCGACCCCAACGGGGTCGAACCATATAATCTGTAGAAAGGTTCGACCTCCGTTGGGGTCGTGGATTGGGAAGGCACTTCGACCCGCACATTGTATCATGTGCGGTTACTTGAAGTTCGACTCCCGTTGGGGTCGATGGCTCGTCGTTATTCTGAATCTTAGCAAATCCTCTCTTTTTTAATGAACTGTGTGCTTGATCACTGAAAATAATCCTTATTTTTGCCACGAGAGTTTTACGAAAGATAAATAGATAAAGTATTGGAAAAGAAACATAACTGTCAGCAGTGCCCACTGAGGCGGCGATACGACCGTTCACCCAAGTCATTGTTGGGTCGTTTTTGGCGATGGCACATCAATTTCTGTCCGGGATGGAAAGCCTATTTCCTGTCGCTGAGCGAAGAGGAACGGCATGTATTGAGAAAGCAATACGCTTTTCATAAGCCTCAAATCCGCAACTAAGTCCTTCATCGTCCTATTTACGTGTACACGTTCTCTCATTACTGAATTATTAGATAAATTGAGGCTGAAATACCCACTTCTGCCTACAATACCCCCTTACCCCACAATGCGACTTGAGACAATACGCAGTATCATACCCATAAGTTGTAGTCGTCATCCAAAATCAGTCTGGAATACATCTGCGTAAGCATTATTACAGGTATAGATATTCAGCACATACCACCTTGATGTTCTGATCCATTTGGCTGGTACAGAGACAAATCTGAAGACAAACGCTTTTATGCGACTTGTTTTATTGGGTCCGAACCTCTTTACGTCAAGTCTTTGGATAATGACCTTGTAGAAGTTACGGATAAGTGCTGTAAGAAGAAGGAACACTGTGTTCTCTGCCATGAAGGATTTGGGCAATCTGGACCATCCGAAACCATTGTTCATGTCATCGAAGATGCGCTCCTTTCCTCCGCGGAGGTTATAGAACTCGACAATCTCTCTTACGGAAGGCTCGTAGTCGTTGGTCAGGATGCAGCGGTATGTGTATTCTCCTTCCCAGAGGTCAAGCTCACCGTCCATCCGTTTCCGCCTTTGAATCACAAGCCGGTATGTCTTGCCTTTCCACTTCTCTACAAGAATGGAATTCAGCTCAAACTCAATGCCGTTGATTTCTCCCCTCTTCCAGCCTCTGAGAGCGAAGAGGTCATTGTAGAGCGAACTACAGCGGTTGGCACGGATATAGAAGGTCTTGCAGTGGGTGGCAACCTCTTCCACGATCTCTTCAGAGCACGAGCCGCAATCAGCTCTGAAACGATTGATAACAAGATTGTTCTGTTCAAACCTTTCGAAGAATCTCTTCAGCGTGTCCTTCTGATGGAAACGGACGTTTGTGTTGCCGTCGCTGTTCTCAATGCCGACAATCAAATCTCCAATAACCGCCACACCTGGTCGATAACCAAGGAACTTCTTGTATGTATGCTTTGCATCATATTTCTCTGTTTCTATGAACTGGTGGTCGAAATCAACATCATACATCTCACCCTCTTTCAGCTGACCAGCTGCACACATACAATTGAGCAGTAAGGTATTGAGGGTGTCAGCCGTATTGAAATCGTAGTTCTTACCCGTATCTGACGTGTATGAAATGTTCTCCTGCGTCAGTTCCTTTATCGCTCTGAGGATAGTGTCAGAGCTGCAGGTACGAAGTGTCGGATGAAGCGAGAGATGGGGCATCAAATGAGTTGTGACATCCTCAATACATGAGCCGCCACAGAAGTAGATGCTCATGAGAGAACGGATGATTTCGCTGTATTGATAACCATACAGCCTGCATCTTAGACCGAGGGTTGTGTCAATTACATATGACAATGTGGAGTCAAATTGCTCCATCATTGCAAATATTCCTCCAAAAGGAGTGAGTTTCTCAGATTTTATTGCTTTCTTTGCCATGTCTGTCGGGTTTGATACATATTTTGATTTGCAACACTAAGATAGGTGAAAAATCTGACATGACAAAATCCTGAGCAACTTTTTGTTGCTCAGGTACTTAAAAAGTTATATTTATAATAGTGTTGCGGAATTAAGGTATATAAAAGATGTGTTGGGACTTGCTGACAAAATCAAGAACTTGTCGAAGATATACACCTATGCCCGCAACTTCCTTTATCTCGGTCGTGGGTACAACTACCCCACCGCCCTTGAAGGTGCGTTGAAGCTGAAAGAAATATCCTATATCCATGCGGAGGGTTATCCTGCTGCGGAAATGAAGCATGGACCGATTGCACTTGTAGATAGCGAGATGCCCACGGTGGTCATTGCTCCAACGGACTCGCTGTATGACAAGATAATCAGTAATGTAAGGCAGGTGAAGGCGCGTGGCGGTACGGTTGTCGCCATCATTACCAAGGGCAATGACGCAATGAAGGACATCGCCGACCATTGCCTTGAAGTGCCCGACGTACCCGAATGCCTTACACCTCTCGTTGTTTCCGTCCCATTGCAGTTGCTGGCCTATTACATCGCCATCAACAAGGATAGGAATGTTGACCAGCCAAGAAACCTTGCTAAATCAGTTACCGTAGAATGAATAGAATATTATCACTTATTGTTACCATCCTCTTTGCGTTGTGCATTGAGGCTGGCATCTTTATGCTTATTGCCCACTGGTGGGGCATGACTGCGGCCATTACCGTGATAGCCATTGAATGTGTGTTAGCCTTATGGACAGTTTACGAAATGAGACATGCGAGTGATGAACCAGTTGATGAATAACATTGCAGGCTGTGGTTAGAACGAAAAAGGCTAAAAACAAAAGGACGGGTCGATGATTCGTCCTATTTTTGTGTCTTTTTGGTGGCGAAATGTAGCGATTTAGCAAAATAAACATAAATTCCAGTGATATTCAGCATGAAAATTCGCCCATTTAAGTGAAAATGTGTAATTTTGCAACGCAAAATTGTGCCTAAGCATTTGCATCAAAACAACAATAGTTCAATCGAGGCTGATATGAAAGTAGAGATTAACAAGAAACGTTTAGAATACCTGCTGGCATTATACAAGATGTCGGTGGATGACTTGTTGTCTCTTCTGAACAAAGGCAGGAAACGGATAACAGGAGCCGCAGACATCAGTGGAGATTCTATTGATTTGGGGGTGTTGAAGCGTATAGGTGAGATATTCGACAAAGAAGTCAGTTTCTTTCAAGACTATTCTAAGTTGTCAACCAATGCAAGCAGCAGTATCTTCTTCCGCAAGACCTCATTCGGAACAGAGCTGAACTTGGAGTCGATCCGTACTGTAAACCGATTCGAGAGTCTGAAAAACGCTTTGGATGCATACAACAAACTGTCGCAACTGGATGTGAAGTTTGACATAGAACACTACACCCTACAAGATGACCCTAAGACAGTAGCCGTACGTGCAAGAGATTTTTTTTATCCCGGGGAAACTGTCAATCATAGGCAGTTTCTTGTGAAGATGATAGAAAAAATCGCCGATCATGGCATTTTTGTCTTTGAATACATAGAGACATGGAACAAGAAAGAGAAAACCAACATTGACGGTTTTTACCTTAAGCCCAATGTGATAGTGCTTAAGCATCATAAGCATTACAAGCGAGAAATATTCACTCTGGCGCATGAATTGGGGCATTGTCTATTGGGGATTGAAGAAGTGGAGTCGGTGGACATGATGGACATCTCGGCACAGACTTCATACAGTGATGTCGAAAGATGGTGCAATGATTTTGCATATCAGTTCATTATGGGACAAGAAGCAGAAACACTTGCTAACATAGCATGTGTAGATTCCCGTAACGACTACTGCATTGACCTCTTCAAGGCTATCAGTGCACGGACGCACATTAGCCGTCTTGCCTTATATACAAGGATGTATATCGACAGGAAAATCAGCTATTCGAGCTACAGCAATGTCAAGAGTGAATTGGCAGAGGAATACAGAAGAAGAGAGGAACAGGAAAAGTTGAAAAACTCTGAGAAGAGAGGCGGGCGAACACCAAAGCCCATCATTTCTCCGCTATTCTTGAAAACCATGCAATATGCCTATTTCAATGGAGTGGTCAACGAGACCACTTTCTGTTCGAGACTCAATGTCAAACCAGCAAATTTTGAGAGGGAGTTATGGCGATAGTTGTTGATACATGCTCATTGGTGATGATTGCCAAGAATTATCTTCCCTTGGATAAGGACGGACAGTTGTACTCATTCCTGGAAGAGGCGTTCTCCCGCAAGGATTTGATGCTACTTGATGTGATTCTGGATGAATCAAAACGCACCTCCAAAGGAATTGCAGTTGAAAAGATGCCTTTCCTCAAAGACAAGAAATTGGTCATTCCGACAAAGGATCTATTTCCATGTGCCCCAGAGAGATTCAGCAACATGATAGACAACAATTTCTGTGTAAGACTGAAGAAGCAGGAACTGACTGAAGAAGAATACATAGAGCAAAAGGAAGAATACCTTAAAACAGGTGATGCTAAGATTATCATTTATGCACTGAATGTACGACACTCGGACGCTATCCATCTGGAAGAGATGCAAGTAATGACGGAGGAAACAAGGCAGCAGAATGACGGTAAGTTGTTCAAGAAACTTCCTTTGTTGTGTGAGCAGATAGGGATTGGAACACTAACCGTTTCAGAATATCTGCATAGAAACGGGTTCTTTATTGACAAATAGCATAGATATTAGTATCATCTTATGACATCTTTCACGAAATCATATTATATTCGTGAATAAAACACTTGTTTTTCAAGAATAGAAATTGTTGAGGATTAGATATTTAAGACATTATTGCAATGCGGAAGGGGTGATGTGAACGACAAAAGACAAGGCGTTCTATTAGAGTGGATGCTTGATAAGATTGAGAAGAATGGACGGGTCGATGGCTCGTCCTTTTTTTGTGTCTTTGAGTGTGAGGTGCAGGTGGGGACCAGTACTGCGACCACTGTTGCCTGTCAGCGCGATGATGATGCCGGGACGGACGTGGGTGCCTTTGGTGACGAGAGTTTGGGAGAGGTGGCAATAGCTGACGGTGAAGTCGCCGTGACGGAGGGTGACATAGAGGCCTGAACGTTTGTCCTTGCCTACCTTGATGACCTCGCCGTGCATCATGGCGTATGTGGGTTCGTAATTTGCCTTCAAATCAAGCCCGTTGTGTAGGGCTTTTCTTTTTGTAAATGGGTCTCTGCGGTAGCCGAAAGGGCTGGTGACAGAGATATGACGGAGTGGACTGACAAGTGCCGTGTGGCGGTCGGTCTGCTCCGTTTGGGTTTGTAATGGGGCAAAGGCAAGAGAGTCTCGCCGCTGATGCGGCGAGCACGGAGGCAGTTGTTCGGATGTTGCGGACTGCGTCGTTTTTGGCACAGCCTTGCGGTGTACCTTAGTCTGTGTGACGGTATTGAACTGAGCGCATACTGTTGCTGATGAACAGAATATTGCTGCTATTGTGATGAGTAGAAATCGTTTCATGGTGCAAAAGTAACAAGCAATTCTTTGACTGGCATAAAGAACAAAGGGAAGACAAGAAGATTGTAACATAATATAGCAATCGAGTTTGATTTTTGAGCAGAAATCAAACTCAAATAATAATAATCGTCAAAAATAACACGCATTATCTTATGCAATTCTGCTTGTCTCTGAATAGGTATATAACTTTGCATGAGTTTAATTTCAAATTCAAAGTTAAAGTATGAAGCAAGTACGATTTGAAGAGAGCGAGGTGCCTTATCAGACACTGGCTCGTTTTGGTCTCACACAAGAGAAGATTGAAGACCTGCCCATGTGGGCGTTGGAAGATATTGGTCAGGGACGACGTTCACCGTTGCTGCCCATTCAGGTGAATAATGATGAGGGCGAGACATTGAAGAGCCGCACCCGATTTGCGTTGGTCCGTATGGAGGACGGCAAGGTGGATGTGGTCTTCTATCCGCAGTTGGAGAAATCACCATTGGAGGCTTTTACTCAGGAACAGCAGGAGGACTTGCTGGCTGGAAAGGCTATCCTTGCCGATGTTAAGGATGCTGATGGCAGGAGCAGCAAGGCTTTCGTGCAGATTGACACGGAGACCAATCAGGTGATGTCGGTACCTACGCCTGTCATCGGGCGCAACTTGGAGGTGCTGAAGGATGAACTGAAACTGAGTTCGGCAGAACTGACCGTGATGCAGAAGGGTGAGCCGCTCACGCTCATCATGGAGGACGAACAGGTGACGGTGGGTATTGACCTGAACGATAAGACCGGCATAAGGATTAATCAAGGCGACAGTCAGAAGTGGAAGGAGAACACCAAGCGAGAGTGGGACAAATACACCTTCGGGTGCTATGGCTGTTGGGTAATGGGCGATGACGGTAATCTTGACTATGTGCCTGAAGAGGAATACACGGAAGAACTTTGGAATGAGCAGAAGAAGAATGGAGAGCGCAACCGCGCCTCTTTTTCCATGCACAAATAATCTACACATAATATAATAAGTATATGGCATCAAATAAATATTATCCAGAGGATGTGCTCGTCGAGAAGATACAGAGCGGCGAGTACGGTTGGTTGGAGTATGTCAACCATCATTCTGCTGAATGGCAGGAAGAATATGAGAGCTATTGTCTGAACAACGGACTCTGCATTTGTGAAGAGAGTGCGGAGCAGTTTGTCCATCACAAAGATGAGGAACTGGAGAAGGCAATAGAGAACGGTGAAGCATGATAAATGAAGAGTGAAGAATGAAGAGTGAAGAATAAGTATGGCGATAAGAAAGAATACGAATCCCCAACAGATGGACCTGCAACCAGAGATGCGTGACTTGCTCATGCGCAATGGTATGCAGGCTCATGTGGTGAGTAATGGCAGCGGCTATCAGCTTGTGGTGCAAGGGCATGACAGTCCGCTGCTTACCTATAACATCACCGAGAAGCAGATGTTGGCTCTGACCGACTGGGGTACGAATCATGCCAACAAGTTAGCCTACAATACCTTTACGGGCATTGTGGGCAACGACTTCTATATGCCCAAGAACTTCGTTCATGCACGCAATGCCAACGGTCGTGTAGCTATGGGGCTGCACGGCTATCGTGTTGGTATCGGCGAGTATGGACGGATGGGGCGCATCGATATGCCACCACCCTTTTTAGGTTGGACACCACGCAGTCAGGAGGGATTCCATCTTCGCAGAGTTGGAGGACGATTGTTCTTCCCCGAAGCCCCGATTGTGCCTGAACGTTGGGACGGCAGAATGAAGCCTGGCGAATTGCAGAGCGGCGGTTATGGGTTCTATTATAAGGGACAGCAACAGAGTTATAGCCCTCAGCAACAGGATGTGCTGAAAGATTTGGAGGGAATCATAATGCCTTCCATCAGCCGCACGAGAAGCACGGAGCCAGCCAAGCCTTATAAGGAACTGATTACCTCGCCTGTCTATTTCACCAATGAGAAGTGGCAGGAGTGTCTGGCATCGCATGGCATCATCATTGATGAGAATGCGAAGACGCTGACCATTCAGTCGAACAGCGTCAATGCCGACATGGTGTATGACCTGACAGATGAGGAACTGAAGAAACTCACCTCCAACTCCATCAAGGAAGTGCCCGTCGTTCAACGCTTGGAACTGCTGAATGGCATCATCAAGGACGACTTTGCTGACAAAATCCTGATGGACACACTGAATAGCAAGGAGCGCATCGACCTGCATCTGCATCCCGAACTTGAACAGGAGTTGCAGCAGCGTCAGCAACAAGACGAGGAACGGTTGCTTCCGTTGGAAGAGGACGAGACTGTCAGACGTGACGTGTTGCAAGGCGATGCCATGGTGAGAGGTGAAGACCTTGCCTTGATTAATGAGAACAAGGGTTGGTATCGTGAGGGAGCGCATGGGCGTGAAGTGAAAGTCGGTGACATCATGGTGGAGAAAGTGCCTCCGATGGAGGGAGATAAGAAAGGCGAAGATAAGTATCGCATGACCGCCATTATCAATGGAGAAGCCATCACGCACGAAATCAAGCAGAAGGACTACGACAAGTTCTTGGCGGTGGATGACTACCATCGCATGAAACTCTTCTCCAAGGTTTTCAGTGAAGTGGATATGAAGACACGCCCCGAAACCAACGCCGGACTGGGCACGAAGATATTGGCGGCTCTGACGGCAGGAGCAGTCGTTACAGCAGAGGTGGCGCATGACATAAGCCACCATCATCACCATCCAGCCCCGGAGTTCTATGCAGAGCATCATGGCGGTCCACGTCCTTACTTCAAACCGGGAGTGGATTCGCCACAGGAGATTGCGGCAAGGTACTTTGAGGCAGAAGCAAATCATGTTGCCACGGAGATAAGGAGAGGATATTAACAATGTATAATTTACAATTTATAATTTATAATGAGTAGTGAACTGACATACGATGACTTTCTGGACAGGTTGAGCATACAGGAAGTACTGGTGGACGCAGGGTATCATCTGAACAAGAGAGATGGCTTGCGTTATCCGTCGTATGTGCGTACTGACAGTGAGGGCAGACGGGTGCGTGGTGATAAGTTCATTGTCACGCAGAATGGGAAATGTTGCTTCCAACCACCGCAGCAGAAGGTGTATAATGTCATTTCGTTCATCAAGGAGCATCCAGAAATGTTTTCAGAGAACAAGGTGGGAATGTCTCCTGACCGACTCGTCAACCTCGTCTGCAACCGACTGCTCAACCAACCCATAGAGGACAGACCATCGAAGATTACAGAACCAAGAAAGGACGGAAAGCCATTCAACCTGAATGACTACGACATCCACAAGTTCAATCCGCAGGACAGGGAAACGCAGAAAAGGTTTTATCCCTATTTTAAGTTCCGAGGCATCGACCTCTATACGCAGTATGCTTTTCATCGGCATTTCTGTCTGGCTACTAAGCATCGGACGGATGGACTTACCTTTGCCAACCTTGCCTTTCCGCTTGTACTGCCCAAGACACCCGACAAGACTGTGGGCTTTGAGGAACGAGGACGACCGAAGATGGACGGTAGCGGCGGTTACAAGGGCAAGGCAGAAGGAAGCAACAGCAGTGAAGGACTGTGGATTGCCAACCTCACGGGCGAGCCGTTGGATAAAGCAAGCGAAATTGTATGGTTTGAGAGTGCCTACGATGCCATGGCAGAGTATCAGATAAATCCTGTAAAGATGGTGTATGTATCTACGGGCGGCACACCCACCGAGGGACAGATGCGAGGACTTCTGTCCGTTACTCCCAACGCACGGCACTATTTGGGTTTTGACAAGGACGATGCAGGGCGGCAGTTTGTTGCAAACTTCAGGAAGGTGGCAGCAGAGATGGGCTTCCGTCACGAGCATGTGCAAGCCTATCATCCATTGGGTTGCTACAAGGACTGGAACGATGCGCTGCTCAACAAGAAATCAGCAGAACTGATTGCCAAGGGCGAACCAGATACCTTCGACTATGCCGAGTTTATCGCAGCCGGCAAGGCAGAGAAACAAAGGGAAAAAGAAGAAAAGAACACATATCATAGAAGCGTATGAGACAAGAAGATAATAGCATCATCACCTTGTGCCCCAGCATCGGACAGTTTTTCATCAACGAACTGCCTCTGTTGCTGTTGTGCGTGGCAATGCTCCTAATCGGAGGATTGCCCGGTTGTGCATATAGTACCCTGTTGCTTGTCTTCAGCCTCCTGTTCTCCCTCTGTTTACTCTACCGATTCATCTATCTGAGGAGTATCCGCTACCATATCGGGAGCGAGCAACTCATCTGTGAGCACGGAGTGTTTCAGCGGAGCGTGAACTACATGGAGTTGTACCGAGTGGTGGACTTTGCCGAGCATCAGACATTGATACAACAGTTATGCGGACTGAAAAGCGTGACCGTGTTGTCGATGGATAGAACGACACCGAAACTGGAAATGACCGGCATCAGCAACAGCTATGACGTGGTGAGTGTGATACGAACAAGAGTAGAAACGAACAAACGAAGAAAGGGCGTATATGAGATTACGAATAGATAAGATTTGGTTCATTGTCGTGGCATTGGTACTGAGCGTGCCGTCAGCCCATGCACAGATTGTGACTGCCAACCCTTTGGAATGGATGGCATTAGCAGAGGGCAACGAAGCCATCAACGGTGAGATAGAGAAGGAAATCAAAGGTCAGACCAAGACTGCCCTGTTGCAGAATACCATCGCCGCAGAGTTCACCAAGATACACGAATGGGAGAAGAAGTACAACAGTTATCTGAAAACCGCCAGTGGTTATGCCTCTTCCCTCAAAGCCTGTACCTATCTGTACGACGATGGAGTGAAGATATTCATCACCTTGTGTAAGATGCGCAAGGCCATCAACAATAATCCGCAAGGCATCGTTGCCACCCTCTCGATGAACAACCTGTATATGGAGACCGCCACGGAATTGGTGTCCGTCTTCACACTGCTGAAAGATGCAGTCGCCAAAGGAGGCAAAGAGAACATGCTGACTGGTGCGGAAAGGAGCAAGACGCTGTGGGCACTGAACGACAAGCTGAGTGCCTTCAGCAAGAAGCTGCATCGTCTTTATCTGTCTATACGATATTACACCATGACCGATGTGTGGAACGGCGTGACGGCAGGGATGATAGACCGAAGCAATGGAGAGATAGCCACCCAAGCCCTTAGCAGATGGCGCAGAGCAGGACGTATGACCATCAGTGATTAACGATAAAGGAATCAGTCATGAAGTATTTCATATCAATTGCCATTTTTATGTTTATATCATCTTTTGCAGGAGTGCGGGCGCAGAACGACCCGACTCTTGCGGGGATGATTCTGATGTACACCAACAAGGCGGAGAAAGAACTGAAGAATCAGGAGAAAGTGATGCTGCTACAATCCACCGGCCATATCTGGACCAAGGAGGAAGTGGAAGCCACTACCGACCTGCAGCGGGAGTTCAACAACTATCTGGACTCCTTCCGTTCCATCGTCAGCTATGCCGCACAGATATATGGTTTCTATCACGAGATAGGTCAGTTGGTGGACAATATGGGTGGATTGGTGGCGCAGTTGGATGCCCATCCTGCCAACGGACTTGCCGTAGCCCTGTCAGCCAAGCGCAACAAGATATACCGCGAGCTGATTATGAACAGCATCGAGATAGTTAATGACATACGCACGGTATGCCTGTCGGGCAACAAGATGACCGAGAAGGAGCGTGTGGAGATAGTCTTCGGCATCCGACCCAAACTGAAGAAGATGAACAAGCAGTTGAAGCGACTGACGAGGGCGGTGAAATACACCACCATGGGCGATGTTTGGATGGAGATAGACGAAGGGGCAAGACCCACCAAAGCGAACAAAGCCGAGATAGCAGCGGCTGCCAAGAGGCGGTGGAAGCAGGTGGGCAAGAACGTAAACTGATGGAGCAGCGAGAGCAGAGCCGAACTTGTTCGAGCTATGCCGAGTCGTGACAGAAGAAGACGAAGTCAAACCGTGATTAAAAAACGATAAGATATGGGATTTTGGAGTTCATTATTGAAATATGGTGGCAAGGCGGCACGAGGTACTGGCCATGTCATCGGAGTAACTGGAAAGACCTTAGGCAGTGCGGCACTCCACCCGCAACGCACCCTTATGGGAGCCGGCAAGGCTATGCAGACGGCCGCAGTGGGTAGTGCCGCAGGCTATGTGACATGGGAGAAGCTGACCACAGACAAGAGCGTGGCACGCATCGTAGGTGATGCTGTCATCGGCGAGAATGCCACGGAAGCGGTGGCACAAACCGCCAACGATGTGCAACGTCTGACGGGCAAGGCTGGTGAAGCCGTTGATGCGGTGAACACTGTAGCCGGAAAGATGGACACCCAGTTCAGCGGCATCAGTGATTTCTTTAGGAATATGTTCGGAGGCGTAGGATGCGACATGATAGGCAATCTCTTTGGCAATATCGGCAAGGGCAACGTGTCGGGTATGAGCATCGTCGGACTGGTGGCTGCCGCCTTCATGGTATTCGGACGCTTTGGTTGGATGAGCAAGATTGCGGGTGCCCTGCTTGGAGCGATGATCATCGGGAACAATTCTAAGGTGGCGCAAACTCTGCCTAACAGAGGCGGTACGTCTTCACATGGGCAGAACATGAAAGAAGCAGAGACCCAAAGCAGAGGGATGAAACGATAACCAATATACAGTGATATGAGATATACAGAAGAAATGATACTGCGCTCATCGAGCGGCTACTGTATGCCGTTTGAGGAGCCTATAAAGCAGGACGTGCAGATGTCCTTGGGTTACGGAGAGCAGAAAAATCCCGTGACGGGAGAAACATTCTTCCATCACGGCATAGACTTCTCAGTGAACCATTACCTGCTGTCGGCGGTGGCAACGGGAACCGTCTCTGCCATTGGGTCGGACGCGGAGCATGGCATCTACCAGACCATCCGCTACGGCAAATACGAAGTGACTTACAGGCATCTCTCCAATGTCTTCGCCAACTTCTCCCAAAGCGTCAAGGCCGGTCAGACCATCGCCATCAGTGGCGACCTGCTGCACATGGAGGTGAGGTTTGACGGAGAGGAAATCAATCCGTTGGAGTTCCTCACCATGCTCTACGGCAATATCAAGGCATTGGAGCACAATTCCCAAATGGGCATCAATGAACTGGACATGAACATCCCTTCACCCTACGACACCGACCGTCAGGAGATAGAGGCATTGATGCTCCGCTTCCTTCCCTCCTACTTCGAGGACCTTCAACAAGGAGCATACTCTCTGCCCGAACATACGGAGCAGTCGTTGAGAAACATCTTCTCGTTGGGAGCGAGCAAGCATTATTTCTACGAGACCATGCCGAGCATGGCTAATCCCTTGGGCATCGGCAACCGCTGTATGCCTTTGGCGACTAAGGTGCAGAACCTGCTCATTGCCGACTTTCTCAACTATCTTGCCATGCGACATCAGGTATATCTCTCCACGATGGACGAGGTGTTAAAAAAAAACTCCAAGAGCAAGCCCTGACGCATGACGGCATCATCGACCCTCTTGCCGACTTGGACGTGGATATCCAGAGCTTCGACATTCCGAGGATAGTGAGCGTCTATCCCGACCGGGCTGGCGTGAGATGGTGGACAAAGGCATGGTTCAATGGTAAGGAAGAGGGGGAACCCTCCGTGGAGATTGAGGAACGTATGGCCGTGCAGTTCATCCACTGCCAAGTGGACAAGGACGCATGGTTGGAGGAACACTATCCTAAGCAGATGGAGATATATCACAATGCCATCGAGCAGACAAAGGAACAGATATTACAGCAGTATAATATATAAACAAGGTATATGGCAGTTAAGAACAGTCAGCGATTCGCAGAGATAGAGCGTCTGATGGGCGACTACTTCGGGTGTCACCTTGCCCCCGTGATGGGCAGGGTGCAACGGGACTTGTCCAACAGACAGGCAGACGAGATGCGAGCCTACTCCAACAGTACGGCTGGCATCCTACGCTCATTGGCCACTGCCAATATGCCTGGTGATGACCCATACGCCACGCTGAAGATTACAGGCAAGTGGAACAGCAAGACCACCGAAGACTATCTGGCGATGTGCAAGGAGGCTATTGTCGGCAACAAGGATATGCAGCGTGACCTTGCCGTGATGGCTGAGGAATGGCGCAAGGCGGTGGTGACGGAGATAGGACGAGAGCGGTACGATGCACTCTCTAAACAACTCGGTTGTGATTTGGCATACGCCTATATCGATCACCGCATGGAGCAGCTGATGATAGAAAAAATGGTGAAAGACCGTATGCCAACATCTTCTGCCGACTATATCATCCGCAAGGCGGCACAAAGCAGTCTGTTCGGTCTGCCCTACGAACTGAACAAGTCACCCCTTGCCGCAGAGATAGAAGCCAAAGGAGAGGCAGCCTATAAGCCCTCTCGAACAGAGAAGGCAGCGGGATGGGCAGCCGGAGCGGGTGCCGATGTCGTGGCCATGGGAGGGATTGGCTCATGGGCAACCTTCGCCAAGTTTGTCGGTATCGATATGGTGATGAATGTCGGCATGGAGCACCTAAGCAAGAAAGGCAGCAGCCAAGAGGTCTGTGTCGAGGAGTGTATCAGCAAGGGAGTTTTCGGTACGGGCACCAACGTCTTCGCCTCATTCCGCAAACAGGCAAAAGTCATCAAGAACCACGAGAACAGCTATATCAAGGCTACCAACAGCCATTTCAAGAACAAGATTCCCACGAGCAATATCACTTTTATGGATTGGACGAAACAAACCGAGCAGACCTCTTTTCCTTGGAACAAAGGTACGTTCCTTGACCCTCAGAGAAACGAAGCAACCAAACGTACAGGCAAGTACAAGGATGTGCCCTTGATAGTTGCGCCTGGACAGGAAGACGAGTATCTGGAGGTTAAGGCGAGACTGGATGCAGAGGCTGAGAAGGAGAAGAAGGCAGAACCGAAAGAAACTCCTGATTCATCGACTGAAGAGGCAACACCATCTGTAGTCCAGCAGGAGGAAACAGCCTTACAAACAAACGAAAATGGATGGGACGGGCTGTTGCAGAGTTTTGGACTGAACGGCTTTTCAGACATCGGCAAGAACCTTGGTTATGTGTTGGCGATGCTGCCCGATGTACTGGTGGGACTGTTCACTGGCAAGACAAAATCGCTGAATATGGACAATAGCCTCCTTCCTTTGGCCTCTATCGTGGCTGGAATGTTCGTGAAGAATCCTATACTGAAGATGCTGTTGATGGGTATGGGAGGTGCCAATCTGCTCAACAAAGCGGGACATGAGGTGCTGGGCAGGAAACAGCAGGAAGGCATTGCACCTACAGTTAGTCCTGCTGCATCTCGCATTCAGTACCGCCAATATCCTGATGAACCACTCAATCCTCGTATCAGCAACCCGATGCTGCAAGGGCGGTGTCTCGTTGCCAACATTGACCATGTGCCTTGTACCATTCAACTGCCTGACAGTGTGATTGGGGCGCATCAGTCGGGGGCATTGCCGCTGAATACATTGGCTAACGCCATACTTGCCAAGAACGACCAGATGCGACAGATGGCAGCAATGCAGTACGAAGAGCAGGCACGGGAGAGCGTGGTGCGACCGAGGGGAATACAGTGAAGCCCGACAACAAAATTGTCGGGAACGGTGGCTTGGTAAGCCAATTATAGAATGTGATTGAGATAAACAAAAAGATAAAAGCATGAAAGAGAAATCAGAATTTGAGAAGCGGACGGCGGAGAAGCAGGTGTCGCTGCTCACTGAGGCACTGACGAGTGCGGTGGATGCCAAGGGACATTGGTTGAATGCAAGCGGCAAACTCTATCCGAAGCTCTATCCCAAGGGCTTTTCGGTCAGTCCGTTCAATGCCCTTGTCCTTGCCCTTGACTCCGATGCCAAGGGTTGCAAGAGCAATCTGTTTACGCAGTTCTCCGAAGCGAAGGCACGGGGTGAGAGCGTGAGGGAGCATGAGAAAGGTGTGCCGTTCCTGTATTACAATTGGAATAAGTACGTCAACCGCAACAATCCCGACGATGTCATCACCAAGGAGGCATACGCAGAACTGTCGGAACAGGACAAACAGCAGTACAAGGGAGTGAAAAACCGTGAGATCCGTGTGCTGTTCAATATCGACCAGACGCTACTGCCTATGGCTAACGAAACAGCCTACACTACGGCATTGAAGAAGGATGGCACGGTGGAGGATAGAGGTTATGGCGACAAGGAGGACAAGCAGCTGCATGGGTGCGTCAACGGATTCCTTCAGAAGATGAAGGACAACCTCGTGAATGTACGTCAGGACGGCACGGGTGTGGCGCACTACGACACCGAGAAGGATGTCATCTACCTGCCACGGCAGCGTGACTTCGAGCACTACAATGACTATGTACAGGAGATGATGCGTCAGTTGGTGTCTGCCACCGGTCATCAGCAGCGGTTGGCACGTGAGGGCATGGTCATGAAGAACGGCAAAGCCCCGTCGGAGGATGCCGTGAAGAAGGAACGACTCATCACTGAGATAGCTTCGGGCGTGAAGATGCTCGAACTGGGACTGCCTGCCCGTCTGTCAAAGGACAGCCTTAGCATGGTGGACTATTGGACGAGGGAACTGAAGGAAGACCCTTGTCTGATTGATGCCATCGAGAGTGAGGTGAACGGTGCGCTGAAGGTGTTGAAGAAAGCCGAACTGGGTGAAAAGGTGGAGTATGCCACCGACCAGCATCAGCGAGAGACGGCGCAGATACAGGTGCAGTTGCCCAACCACTACTTCGTAGCAGACGAAATCAAGCAGCATCCCAACGAGGAGCAGCGTACTGTGGTCATCGTGCGTGATGATGCCAGCAAGACCGCCGATGTGGTGCTGCCACAGGGTGCATCGTTGGAGGTGAACAACGAGATCAAGGGCATGAACAAGCAACGCTTCACCAATGCCTTGCAGAAAGAGGGTTATGACAACGTGCGTTTCTACAATCCCGACGGAGCCTTGGGCTTCCGTCCCGACGACAGTTATTTCGCCGACAAGAAAATCACGGTATCAAGACTGCGCAACTGGTCTATCGAAGACCTATCCTCGTTGGATGCTTCTGAGGCCGTAACCCACAGCCGTGACATCGGTTTCGACAATGTGCAGTTGGTAAAGGATGACAAGGAGCGGTGGGCATTGTACATCAAGCCCGAAGGTAAGGAGGGCTTTGCCGTCTATCCCGACAAAGGAGACCTCAATCATTTCTTCACCACCTTGAAGCAGTCGATGGACAACATCGAGCGTGTGCGTGAGGAACTGGCACAGAAGTATTATGCTATGGCAGAGGCGAAACCCGACCTGAAGGTGGACATCTTCGGAGGTAATGAGCAGGAGGTTGATTTGAACCGCATCCAGCGTGTGGCAGTATTCCGTGCCAAATCGGGCGAATGCCTGTGTGCAGCCACTATTGACGGCAAGAAGTTGCAGCCGAGAAGTGTCAGTCCGTCACAATGGCAACGATTGTGGGTGGCTCCTGACAGGGATTCCTACAAGCAGAACCTTGCCGCCTCGCTGTTTGCTGATGTATTGCAGAAAGACAACAATGTCGAGCAAAGTACACAAGAGAAGCAGGAAGAAGCGACGGAGGTGAAGCAAGCGGAGACGGCAATTGTCGATAAGCATGATGAACAGAAGGAAGTGGTACTTAAGGAAGATAAAAGCTCTGAACAAAGGGAAGAGAAGAAACAAGAGGAAAAGAAAGAAGAAAAGAAGGATGAAAAGGCTGTCAAGGCTGCTGTCTCTCCCCTTGTCCAACAATATCTTGACTTGAAGAAGAAGCATCCTGATGCCATTCTTTTGTTTCGCTGCGGTGACTTCTATGAGACCTACAAGGATGATGCGGTGAAGGCATCCAAAATATTGGGTATTACGCTGACAAAGAGCAATGGGCGCAAGGATGATGAAGGCAAGCCGTTGGCAATGGCAGGATTCCCATATCATGCCCTCGACACCTATCTGCCGAAGCTCATTCGTGCTGGTGAACGGGTGGCCATCTGTGACCAGTTGGAAATGCCGAAGCAGACAACATCATCGAAGCGTGGAATTACGGAGATGGTGTCACCTGGAAAAGAGACAGGAAAGCAGATGGCACAGGAAAGTCAAGAAACAGAACAACACACCAGTCTAAGGAGATAGGCTTATGGGAAAGAACGCAGCGTATGCCGCACAATATGCGGAGGAAGCCAAAGAACAGATGCGGATGTATGGGATTCCTGCCTCCGTCATCTTGGCGCAAGCCATACTGGAGAGCAGCAACGGACAGAGCCAACTGTCGCGCGAATGCAACAACCACTTTGGCATCAAGGCTACGGCATCGTGGTTGAAGAATGGCGGAGAGTATGGAGTCTATACGGATGATAGGCCCAACGAGAAATTCTGTAAGTACAAAAGCGTGGGTGACAGTTATGAGCATCACTCGCAGTTCCTGAAGCAGAACAAGCGTTATGCGCAGTGCTTCACGCTGTCGCCTGACGACTACAAGGGATGGACGAAGGGCATTGAGCGTGCCGGCTATGCCACGGGCGGCGGTTATGCTGCAAGTCTGCAGCGCATCATTGAAGCCAACGGACTGGACAAGTATGACAGTGAGGTGATGGCTGAGATGCGGGCAGAAGGTCGGTCGTTCGGGGTGGAGAATAATCCTCGTAGAGAAATGCCTGCTGCCCATGTACCGCAGTCTGCCGGGTATTCCTTTCCTGTGGAGCGAGAGGAGTTTCTCTTCATCACCTCGCCTTTCGGCAATCGCCAGGATCCGATGGATGCCACCAAGCAGCAGATGCACAAGGGCATTGACATCAAGACGAACCATGAGGCGGTGTTGGCCACGGAGAACGGCGGCAAGGTGGTGGCGGTGAACCATAATGCGAACACGGCAGGAGGGAAATCCGTCACCGTGGAATACAGCCGTGAGGATGGCAGCAAGGTGCAATGCTCCTACCTGCATCTGTCTGACATAGCAGTAAAGGTAGGTGACGTGGTTAATGCCAGTCAGAAGTTGGGGGTGTCGGGAAATACCGGCACCAGAACCACTGGCGAGCATCTGCATTTCGGAGTGAAGAGTGTATCGGCTGACGGCTCAAAAAGGGATATGGATCCAGCCGCTTATCTGGCAGAAATCGGACAGAAAGGCAACATCAAGCTACAGGCCCTGCATAACGGCAATGACCTGTTGGCAAAATACAAGAGCAATGCGCCACAGGAGCAGAAGGTTTCGTCGGAGGACTGGATGAAGAAAATCCTTTCCTCGGAGGACAGCGGCGTGGGCATTTCGGGAACGAATGACCCTATACTCGACATGGCGATGACCACCTTCATGTCGCTGATGATGTTGGCAGCGCAGATTGACAGCAATGATGAGGAACGACAAAAAGGACTTATCTCTGCCATGGCAGCCAACCGGCTCGTAGATTTGACCTCGCTTGTTCCAGGCATGAGGCAATGCACCATTACTGTGGGTGAGAACGGCAAGACTGTGCTTCATGCAGAGAGCGGTACGGTGAAGATTGACCGTGAACTGACCTCCTCGGAGATGAACCGCCTGTCGCTCATTTTGGGCAATGCCAATCTGTCGGAAGAAAGCAAACGGACGAAGATTGCGGGAATGGTGACAGGCATCGTGGCGACACAGCAGGCTTCGCAGAACTTCGAGCAAGGGATGGAGGCTGAGAGTCAACAACAAAATCTGCAAAGGAAATGAAAAGGATAGCAAGTCATCTGTGTACATTGCTGGTGGGTATGGTAGCTGTGGCAGGACACTTCATGCTTACCCAATGGCTTTTCGGTCAGACCGTGGCCATCATCTATCTCGGCTTCCAACTTATCATAGCAGCGTGGATAGTCTATGAACTGATACGTGCGCTAGTATATGATGATTGAAAAGAGATTATTGTCATTGCTAAGACATTTCACTTGGACGATGGATATGTATAATTCAAATAGTATCGAGCAATGATCAAATGTAATGTAACAGTGTGCGGAACGGTCAGCAAGGCTGCGACCTGCCGCACGAACAAGGAGGGCAAGGCATTCGTGAGCTTTGCCATGAACGTAGTCATTCCAGCGAAGAGCGGGATTAACAAGACCATCGAGGTGTCGGTCATCAAAGATGGGACACTGACGGAGGTGGGCAGCTGCAACATCGGCGAACGCATTGAGGTAGCCGGTGTATTGGTACCAAGAAAATGGGGCGATGTCCTTTATTTCAACCTGTCGGCAAGCAGCATCAGCCACCAGCCTGACGAGGCAGAGGACTGCATCAAGGGCGTGATGGAGTTCCGCGGCAAGGTGGGCAAGAGCATTGAGGACAAGACGGACAAGAATGGTGTGCCGTACTGCCAGTTCTCCGCTTTCAGCGCAGAGAAAGTACAGGACGGATTTGAATACATCTGGGTAAGTTTCTTCCTATTCGATGGCAAATGCGAGGCATGGCTGCAACCAGGCGTGAAAGCGAACATCAAAGGGGCATTGTCTGTCAGTGTCTTCAATGACAAACTGGACTTCTCCTGCCGAGTGTCTGAAATGAGCGAATATGTTCCGCAGCCCTATAATGGTTAATTGACTATGGGAAAGCCTTATGCTAAGGAAGGTCCGAGTGCCGAAGACAAGGCACTCGACCTGTTTGCCGATATGATGATTGAGCGTATTCAGTCGCTGTCGGGCAAAGACGGATGGAAAAAGCCCTGGTTTACTGAAGGTGCGTTGCAATGGCCGAAAAACCTGAACGGACGAGAATATAATGGCATGAACGCTATGATGTTGCTCCTGCATTGCGAGAAGGAGGGTTACAAGATTCCTCGCTTCTGTACCTTCGACCGCATACAGCAGTTTAACAAAACTGGCAAGAAAGACGAGGAACAGAAGCCCCGTGTGTCAGTACTGAAAGGTGAGCATTCTTTCCCCGTGATGCTCACCACGTTTACGGTGGTCAATAAGGAAACAAAGGAACACATCAAGTGGGAGGACTACAAACTGCTCTCTCAGGAAGAGCGCGAAAAGTACAATGTATATCCAAAGCTTCAGACTTACCATGTCTTCAATGTGGCGCAGACCAACCTGAAGGAGGTCAGACCAGAGTTTTGGGAGAAACTGGAACAGGAATACTCGATGCCCAAGGTAGAGAAGGACGAGCAGTTTGCCTTTGAACCCGTGGATAGGATGATAGCGGACAACCGTTGGATATGTCCCATCAAACCGATGTTCGGTGATTCCGCCTATTTCTCCATCAGCAAGAATGAGATTGTGATGCCTGAGAAAAGGCAGTTCAAGGATGGGGAGTCTTTCTACTCGAACCTTTTCCACGAGATGGGACACTCCACGGGTGCGGAGGGACAGTTAGACCGCATCAAGCCCGCTACCTTCGGCTCGGCAGAGTATGCACGCGAGGAACTGGTGGCAGAACTGACGGCTGCGCTGACCGCTCAGCGGTATGGCATGACAAAGCATCTGAAAGGAGATTCGGCTGCCTATTTGAAGTCTTGGCTGGATTCGCTGAAGGAGTCGCCGCAGTTCATCAAGACCACGCTACTCGATGTGAAAAAAGCTACCTCAATGCTCACGCAGCATATCGACAAGATTGCTATGGAGATAGACCAGGAGAAAAAGGCTGAGCAGGAAAACGGGCAAGGGAAAAGTTATCTATCCATAGATGACGGCGACCATGCAGTCTTGGCATATAATGGTTCTGCTGTATATATCCAGCATCATGAGAAGGAGGACTCTGTAAAGATTGCTGTGCCGACGAGTAACGGTCTGGAAGTGAAACTCTCTGTTCCTTACGACCACGGCAAAGACCTTGACACCAATTATCAGGAGGCTTTTGCCCAGTACAAAAGCCTGACAGAGCCTTCACAATCGAAAGAAAACGTCTATTATGCCTCCATCGCCTATCTCCAATCAACGGATGACACATCGGAACTGGATAAGCTAAAGGAGAAAGGTGACTATCAAGGACTGCTGACGCTTGCCAAGGAATACTATGACGGGAACGGCATGGACGAGGAGCAGACCTACAGGAAGCCGTGCCAGAACAGAGGCGATGACCTGCTAATAGAGGACAAGGACTTTGCAGTGGTCTATAACGGGAGTGTCGGCGGTACGTATGAGGTGTTCCTGAAGCATACGGAGCAAGAAGTGCGTGACCATATCACTCGCTATGGCATAGGACGTGCCAGTGAGGACGTGAAGGCTGTGGCGAGGGAGATGACCGCCGAAGAGTTTTCGGAATTGGCGCAGCGAAAAATGCCGATATTCCAAATGCCGAATGGTGGTTTGCTGAACCTGCAATATAACAAGGATAAGGATAGCCTGGATGTGGGGACTGTGACCAATGCAGGACTCTCTGTGAAGCATACCTTCCCTTTCAGCCACAACCATTCTATGGACGCAAACATCAGCTCTGCGTATGAGCAACTGCTTGACATGGAGGAGTACCAGAAGGAAGAGGTACAAGAGGAGCACGTTGCCAAGTCCGCTTTCCGAAGATGAGAGTAGTATCGTAGTATATACTAATCGTAGGCTTTACTACTCATAGTAGGTACTAACAATAGTCAGCCGCAAGGAGTAATGTCCCTGCGGCTGATTTAATTTGGGGTCATTCCATATTATGAAGGAATGCTTGTAAATCCTCGTCTGGAATGCTCTTCAGTTTCACCGGCTTGAAGCCGTCCAACTGCTCCACTTGAAATATCTCGTCCACTCCATATTTGGAGCCATCCACCTTTACGCTCTCCATTTCATTGACGGAGGTATAGCCATACTCCGTTTCATGCAGACCGCATACGATGGTGAACAACGTGGTGTCGTTACCTTCCGGCTGTCCTTCAAGTACGAACCAACGGACGTGTCCGATGAAGAATATTGCCACACAAACGGCATCCTTGCCTTTGCCGTCCTGTGAATACAGAGGATAGGATTTCAGTATCTCCTCCAATACGGGTGTAATCAATCTGCTTGCCATAGTCAATCGTTGTTAAGTGTTCTGTAATACATTCTGTTCTCTACAAGGTGTTCGATGGCCTCTGCTGCCAATCGGCACACCCACTCGTCACGCTGGTCATAACGACCTTTTTGATAGTCGTTGGCAAGGCGTTCCAAGAAGGCAAACACCACCTTGCCCTTTTCGTTGATAAGATAGCGATGGTCATCTGCAAGGGCATTGCCTACCTTGGCGGCTGACCCCATCTGACCGTTTACGAACCGTGAGAAGCACTCGACAAATGCCTGCTCGTTTTCTGATAATCTGTGTAATTCCATACGCAAAGAAATTATTTGTTCAACTTGTTTTTCTTCCCTCCTTTTGAAGCCTTTCGGCTCCTCTTGTCGGGAACTGATTTTTCGTGCATCAAAAGACTGCGGAATGAGGGCGATAAGGCAAGAAAACAGACGGAGGAGTTAATGAAATACCCAAATCTTTGATTTGCGGAAAGCTGTCGTTCAGTCCTCTGCCTGTTAGCATGGCGGTACTTGACCATTCGCCCGGGCAGTAACTTTGCAAAGAAAAATGGGCATCGGCAAGTGGAATAGACACTACAAAACAGGAAAATCATTGATTTTTAGTGCATTTTTCTTTATTTCTTTCTTTGATTTAGGATAAAATATATAACTTTGCCTCCGAAAAAGTGTCACAAGTGACAGTTTTTCGTAAAATATGATAGTAAACAGATATAGATACATAGAACAGTTGAGCCGTTCAAAGAACAACGGGCTCATAAAGATAATCACAGGATTGCGACGTTCAGGCAAGTCGTTCCTTCTGAAGAAACTCTTTCATCAGCATCTATTGGATGAGGGCGTGAGAGAAGACCATATTCTCGTCATCGACATGGAGAGTAGGAAGAACAGAGAGTTCAAGAACCCGGACTACCTGTTGGACTGGGTGGAAAAGATGATGATTGACTATGAGACTTATTATATCATCATCGACGAGGTGCAGGAGGTGGAAGACTTTGTAGAGGTGCTCTCTTCCTTGTCAGTTACCGAAGGGGCGGATGTGTATGTCACAGGCTCCAACTCGCGTTTCCTGTCCTCTGACCTGGTGACGGAATTCCGAGGCAGAGGTGACGAGATACATGTGTGGCCACTATCCTTCAAGGAGTTCATGACGGTGTATGATGGTTCGAAAGAAGACGGTTGGGCTGAATACAGACTGTACGGAGGTTTGCCGCAACTACTTACACAGGTTGGGGATGAGAAGAAGGCTGATTTCCTGCGTCGCCTTTATCGCACGGTATATCTACGTGACATCTACGAGCGGAACAACATAGAACTGAGACCTGAATTTGAAGAATTGTCGAAGACCGTAGCATCCAGTATAGGAGCACCTGTCAATGCACTGAATATAGCCAATACGTTCAAGTCCGTAAGCAATGTGCAGAGCATAACCGACAAGACAGTGTCGGCTTATCTGGAATATATGCAGGATGCTTTCCTTATCGAAAAATCCGAAAGGTTCGACATCAAAGGACGGAAATACATAGGTTCGTTGTCCAAGTATTATTACCAGGACGTAGGTCTGAGGAATGCTATTCTGTCGTTCCGTCAGAGCGAGCCGACACATATCATGGAGAACGTCATCTACAATGAGATGCGTATGCGAGGATGGCTCGTGGATGTGGGTAACGTCTATCATCGAGTGAGGAATACGGAAGGAAAGCAGCAGAGGGTGACATTGGAAGTGGATTTTGTCTGCAACAAAGGGAGCGAGCGGATCTACATCCAGTCGGCGTGGCGTATGCCCGATGCAGAAAAGATGGAACAGGAGAAACGGTCGTTGCGTCTTGTAGATGACTCTTTCCGCAAACTGCTGATCGTGGGAGAACATACCAAGCAGTGGAGCGACGAAAACGGCATACAGATAATGAGTATATATGACTTCCTGCTTGACTGGTCAAGTACTGAGAAACACGGATAAAAAAAAGATATGCGCATAGAATATGCGTTAATACATATATGATTAAGGGAGGGCCTATCCATCACGGACAAGCCCTCCCTTTCTAAAATTTATCAATGAAAAAAAAGTTTTAGTGCTCTTGTTCGGAGCTGTATGTCTGGCTATAGATACAGCAGGATTCTGGTATGGCGGTTCGCCTCATTGGGCGAGTAATCGTCAATGCCGCCATCGAAAATCTGAGAGATGGTGCCATTTTCCATACCACGTTTCATCAGTTCCTCTGCAATGAATCTGGCACGGGAACGGCTGAGGTTATCATTGATGGCTTCACTGCCTGTGGCACTGTCGGCAGCGCCGATGACCTTAACTTTCAAGCCATATTTCTTGGCGATGCGTGCTACTTCGTCGAGATTGACGAGCTGTGACCTGTTGAGCAACCTGTCAGTGCCAAGTTCAAAGAAGAAATAGATGGGCGCACCTATGCAAGCCTTTCCTGAGTGGATGAGCGATAGGTAATCGTCTTCCGGCTCACCTTCAGCATTGCCATATTCTTCTGTACAAGAGGCGGACTCCATGACCTTTGTCTTTTGACCATTACCATACTTGTCTCTCATTCTTGCACGCAGCGAGTTGAGACCGCTGTAGTCGTTTCGAGGATAGCCATTTGTGACGGAAGAAGCGGCATCGTCAGAAAAGAGGTGGCCGTACTTGTCCAGAAGTCCCTCGATGGCAAGAATCTTGCGCAGCTGCTCCAGAGTCTGACAATCTCGATCGTGCTGGGCGTGATAGCGGCTGTTGCTGTCAGAAAGGGATGAGGCGTATGCCGAAAGCCATTCGTTCTGTGCGATGTACGGGCGAGCGTCTATCACTCGCTTCCAGCCAGTCTTGCCGATGCGGACAGAGAGGCCGAGGGATGCGGACAGCAGATGGTCGCCAAGGCGGTGTGCCTTGCCATAGCCGTCAAAATCCTGCATGGTGGTCATGTTGCCTATCTCTGCCGTAACAGCAATGCGTGGGGAGAGATGATACTGCCCCTGTATGCCGTAGGAAATGGCAAAGGGCTTGTGGGCATTCACCTTGTTGTGCAGCATACCCACGCCCACGTATGGAATGACACTCCATCTGGCAAGAGTGTGTACATCGTCCTTGTAGAGGTTGCCGAGGACATTCCACATGAAATCAGCACGCAGGTACTGGTAGTCCTGCGAGGAGTTGTTGCAGTCGTTGAACTGCATACCGCCATAGTTCAGACGACCGCCGACGGAAGGTGTGAACCATTTGCCGATCGACACGGAGAATGCCGGTTTCATGCGACCGAATAGGTCGTTGCATCCGAGCGGTTTGCCGAGGAAGACCGTAGTTCCTCCTGCCGCTTGGACAAACCAGTTGTCCGTCCATGGCGAAGCTACCAATGCCCCTTTCATGTAGGAAGGTTTAAGCGGACGAAGCATACCGTCTGCCGAAAGTCTGCATACAACGGTGGTGGTGTCCGCCGTGCGGTGATAGTCTTTGGCTTGCGCACCCAATGAAAGGGCGAAGCCAAGGGATAGAATAAGTATTTTTCTCATGTTGTTCAATTTAATCTGGTGAATACTATAACAGGTGATACGTGACAGTGCCGCTTATCGTTTCTTCCTTTTGCCGGAAGAGGGGCGCATCATGCGTGCAGCTTTCATCATGCAACGGCGTGCCCAAGCGCGTTCATCCTCGTCATCGTCACGTCCCCATTTGAGGTCGGACGAACTGCCGCCACCGCCATGACCTTCGGCAAAGGTGGTGGCATCATCGACGTAGCCGAGGAATAGAAGCGTGGCACAGTACATCACCTCCGTTCCATTCTCCGCAAAGGCCTGAAGCAGGGAACCGTCAAACACGTCCTTGCCCTCATTGGAAAGCCGTGCCACACGTTCGGAGAACTCGCTGACCATGTTTTCGAGAAGGGCATTTCTGAGAACGGTGTCCGCACCTTGTCGGATAGTATCGGAATATCTGTGTGCCTCCTGCCGCAACTCCTCCGTGCGCTCCTTCATGGCGGTCATCTCCTCACGCAGGGCATCGAGCTTGCGGTCAGCCTCTGAGAGCTTCTCCTGCTTGTCGTCCAGTTTCGACTGGATAGCGGACAGTTCCTGCTCCAGCTCTTGGACTTGCTGACGGAGAGCATCAGGATTGTCGTGACCTGCAAGAATCTGCCGATGCAATTCAGCAAGTGCCGCCTCCTTCTCAGCCTTCTCCTGCAAGAGGTTGTTGACCATTGAGGTGAGTCCTTTTACTCTCCGCTCTGCCAGACGGATGTCCGATTGGAGCGAGGCGAGTGTCCGCTGATGGGTGGCGACGGACTGCTCAATGGTGGTGCACTGTTCTGACAGCTGGCGGCGGTATTCTTCGGTGGTGCGGTGGCGTGCTCCCGTCTCTGAGACGGAAGTTCCGCGCTCCATGCCCCAACGCTTGTTGACATCGGCAAATTCGCTGTGCAGGGCTTTCATCCTGGCAGAAAACTCGTACTTGTCCTTTCCGGCGAATATCTGTTTGTATGCAAACTTGCCGTCCTTGATTGGCAAGAGGGTGCAGTGAACGTGCGGATTGGTTTCGTCCAAGTGTAAGATGAAAGCGACGATGTTCTCCTCACCGTATTTGTCCGCAACAAAGCGGTAAACATCCTTTGCCCATTCCTCAATGTCCTTGCATCGGGTTAGATGCGAATTGTCCGCTCCGTGAGTGAGATTCACCTTCTGGTCACCGAATGCCAATTCTGTCATACGTTCTCGTGAGCCTCCGAAGATGAAATTGACCACTGTGCGGAAGCGTGGCTCTGCCAGTCCCTCGTTGGGGTCTTTGATTCCACGGCTCCGCAGGATGTCTGCCATGCGCTCCGGGATGCTTCGGCTCTTGTCTATAGGACAAACCTTGCCGCCCCGAACCTCGAAGTTGAGCCGCTCACGGCTGCGGTCGTAGTTGCCTGTTGATTCAGCGGATCCCCAACCCTTTTCCGTCCAACGGCGTTGGTGCTCGTTGCTCTGTGCTGTGGTGATTCCCTTAGATGGTCGGAAATCCATAACCTGTTTTGGTGTTGCCATAACCTATTTCCTTTTATGTGTGTACAACTCTCCTGTCTCCAGCTTGCTGCTTGTAAGGACAGCCTCCCGATGGTCGGAGACCAAGAGGGGTATTAGGCTACCCAAATTCCCTCATTTCCGACCAACGGGCAAGCCCGATTATTTTACAGCAATGGCAGACGTGTAAACACTGTGCCAGTAGAAAAGAAGAAGCGTTGTACGGTGATTATTAGAGGTTAATACAGCCTTTTGATGGACAGGAGCCCTCTTGGTTGGCTACAATGGCAAGGAACGGTCGGCAGAGTGACTGAAACTGTGACTTGATGGCTGCGCTTTCCTGATGCAAGGCTGGTGAGCTGCCATCCAATGCCAATTCTGATATTGCCTTTGCCGCCTCGATGAATGAGAGCCAGTCTCCTCCCAGGTCTTTGTAAAAGAAGGGAAGAAGGGAGGTAACGAGGGCGTTATCTGTTTCCTGCGAAAGCACCTGATGGAAGGTGGCTTCGCAGACAGCTGTGAGTGCAGTCATACAAAAGGCGTGTCCTACAGATTCGGGAATGTTTCTTCCGCATGGCACCTTGCCAATTGAATTGCCATTGTCGGCTTTCTGCAAGATAATGGCTACTTCCTCTGTTGCATCTTCGTAGAGTTGTTCACATTCCGAGGCGCAAGCCGATGCGGACATCTTGCCGCTTCGCCATTCGTCCAATGCGGTACACATCTTCTGGCGGAACACATCCAAGGCTGCGTCAATCGGAGAAACGGCAGGTGTCTCAGCCAACATCGGGATGGTGATGATTTGGCTCTTCGTGAGACGGGTGACGGAAATCTGGTTCATCTTCTCCAACTGCTCGATGAAGGTGCGGACAGTGGCGCGGTGCCAATGCCAGCATCCTGCCAGTTCGGTAATGGTGATTACAAACTGCCCGTTGGACAGGCTGAACTCCTGCTTGCACAGATCCTTGGGGATGTACTGTACAGAAGCCTTGTCTACAAGGTCAAGGTAGGCTTCGAGCTTCGACAGCCTTATCCCGGACCTCTCTTTCAAGAACTCCAACAGGGACATCCGTTCAGACATCTTGCCGGAACTCGTTCTATGTTTCTGTTTCTTCATTTCAATAATCTGTTTGGTGAATACTGTTGTTTGTCGCCAGCTCCATTATACAAAAGGAACGGCATGATACAGGTGATACTTAATAGTAGTATATGATGAGCATTTCTGTGTCTTCGAGGAGCATCTTGCGGTCAGCCTTGTTCTTCCACAGCGATATGACTATGCGCGAGGGATAGAACAGTGATGCCAGAAGGACAAAGGAGATGGTGACAGCAAGCGTGAACAGATGAGGAGTGAAGACAAACACCACTGCCGCCAACGCGGCGATGCAGAAGGGTGTCCGCTCCTCGTGCAGACGCTGTAGCCACCTCTCCACATCCATAAAGACAAAGAATATGGCAAACGCTATGGTGGAAGCCACTACGCCTATGTCGTTATAGTGTACACAGAGGTAGAGGAAGTGGAACACGTACAGCAGGATGAGCAGCATCAACCGGTAGAGCTTCCTTGCTGTCACAAGCGCGGTCATGCGCAGATAGAACCGTGTCATAAACTGTCTGCGGCTTCTGTGCAGAATCATCGTCACAAAGAAGAACGCTGACATCAGGATGAGAAACAGTATCTTACTTGTCATAATATGTATAGCATGTGAATAATGGAAGTGGACTCAGGTCGGGCTGGACGACACCGTGTGTGGCAGTGGATATGATACGCTCCACATCCTCCAGTGTCAGTTCTCCCTTGATTATTCTCTGACGGAAAGCTCCGTCGGTTGTCCGAAGGCTCTTGATAGCCTGTTCCAAGTCGTACTCGGCTATCTGCCACACTTGCCCTCTCGTGTAGGGGAAATGATGGTGGATGGCCTTGACCACAAGCACACGGCTGAGGATGTCGGTCATTCTGCCGTTCCTGACTATCGTGTGGTTGCGGACAGTGGCGATGCTCTCAATCTCCAGCCATGTGCGGTGACGGTCGAGAAGATGGATAATCTTCATGTAAAGCGTTTCCTTCATCAGATGGTCGGGAGCTTGTGGCATGACTTTGGCCTTTGTTGTGGACAACAGAATGGAGCGTTGTTGCGGTAGAACAGGACTGTCATCTGGCAAATGTAACTTTCAAATGAAGTCGAGCAGGACTTCCTCCTTGGGCTTCATGTATTTGAAGAACCCGTTCTTGCAATGCAGACTGAGGTCGAGGCATACATCTGCCGACATGTGCTCCAGCGAGTCATAGATGGTCACTTTTATCTGGCTGACCATGCCACGCTCATCTGTGGAGCCGTTGACCTTGAACATCCGTCCGAAAGAAGGGTTGGAATAGGCACAGCAGCTGTGTCCGAACTCCGTATGACGGCTTGGAATGTGGTGATAGAGGATTATCATTTCCATCTCGTCTTCGAGCATATCCATCACCTCCTCTATCGTGAAAGGGGTGTTCAACTGGAAAGTAAGAAGCACGTAATCGTCATACTTGACAGGCTTCTCCATCTTGCGCTTGTCCAGCAGTTCTGGCAACTGCAAAGGCACGACGGCAAGGAAATCATCGCAAAACTGTTCTAACATAATCGTATTCTCTGTTTGGGGTGTTTATAATCTTGTGACATAAATCTTCATCATGAGCATGGGCATATCCGACAGGCGTTGCTTGTCGAGGTGCAGTTTCTTGGCCAGACCGTCCATCTCCTTGGGGAGCGCATCGGCTATTTTGTAGAGGTCTGCCTTGTCCTTGTCGGAGAGCACGCTCACGGAAAGGTCATCCATCGTCATGAACGGCTGCATCATCATCAGGAGGTAGGCGTGCATGGTGTGCTCGTCCTTTACCCTGCCACTATTCAGATCCTCGATAGCCGCTTGTGCGTTGCGCAGCAGACGGTGGTTGGTGCGCATGGAGAGGTATATCATTGCATCCTTGTGGGACAAATCCTTGCGGTCGGCGGCACGGAGTATCTCCCGACAGCAGTGTTCGGTGTTTCGTCTGATGTCACCGATGTCATCGTCAGCAAAATCCGGCAGGTATTGCAGGAAGGATTTGAAATACAAATGCTCTTCCTTGATGAAAGCGAGCAGGTCTTCCTTGCCGTGAATGCCTTGCTTGGCGGATTTTTGCAGGAACAGCAGGTAACGCTTCAGTACCGCCTGTTTACCACCTTTATTATATATAGGCAGGCTATCCAAGGAAGCGAAGAATGGCTGTGCTTCCTTCACGGCTTGCTGTAGTTCCTCATCACCAACATGGGAAGAGGTCTGTTCTCTGAGATAGAGCAGGTCGTGAAAGGTGCGTTGCTTAGACATCGCCATACGGCACAGCTCGATGTGGATGGAGTCGTTCAACTCATGATATACCGTGAACGGGTATGAGTGGGCTTTCCTGACAGTGTCACGTGAGATGCACGATGTCACGGAATCGTCCAACACGCGCCATTCGTTGACAATCTTAACTAATGTCTGAATTGAGACCTTGCCGTTCTGTCGAAGAGTGGTCAGAAAGCCATGATACTCTCTGATGGCTTCATCGCTCGAATGGAACGACTTCGTGCCGTTTCCGTCTGAACATGCTGTCAGCATGACTACGGCAAACGCAGTGGCAATACAAATGGCAAGTCTGATACAGCCATGCGAGTTTGATTTTGCATTATGCAATATTTGCTTCATGCAATGGAGGTTGGTTTGTCCTCCGAAAAGTTGGGTTTCATATTTCATTGTTGTCATTATTTTGAGTCTGATTTTGAAATTGACGGTGCAAAGTTAATGCGTTTCAGCGATATATTTGCAAGAATGACAGTAAGTTTAATCTTATTTGTGTATCATACTTGCGAGTATGATTTTCAATGAAATCAAGTGAAAAGAAAATGGCAAATTATCGTGTTTAAGTATGATTTTTCGTTCAAGTATGATTGTTTCTCGGAAAAATAGTGTACCTTTGCACTTGATTTCATTTAATAGCGTACAACAGTATGGCAAAAGTAGGTTACATCTTTATCGCCACCAATGGCGAAGAGTATGCAGAAGACAAGGCTTGGATGCAGCAATACGGCTGTGTTCAGGTGATAGAGGAACTGTCCGAACACGAGAGGCTGCGCCCGATGTGGAAGCAGCTCATATCGAGTCTGGAGCGCGGCGACGAGCTGGTGGTGTCGAGGTTCAGTAACGCACTGCGTGGCACCCGTGAACTGGCTACATTCATAGAATACTGCCGTGTGAAGGTGGTTCGCATCATCTCCATCCAAGACCGCATCGATACGTTTGACGAACTTTTCCCCGACACCAAGCCCTCACAGGTCATCCGTATGTTCGGGTCACTCTCTGAGGAGTGTGCCGTGCTGCGCAAGGCATCGGCACACATCATCCATCTGCAACAGAATATCCGGCCGCCCAAGAAGTCGGAAAGGGCACTGTCGAAACTGGAGCGTGAGAAGAATATCGTGAACATGTACAACGAGGGGCACAGCATAGATGACATCTTTGCCATCAGCGGCTTCACAAGCCGAAGTTCCGTGTTCCGCATACTCAACAAGCATGGTGTGACGCTGAACCGTGGACCTCATAGTGGACCGCTGAAGAAAAGGAATAAAGAATAAACAAAAAACAGATACAATGAATAAGACATTCAACATCTACTGTGATGAAAGCACCCACATGGTGCATGACGGTCATCCCTACATGCTTTTGGGATGTACAAGTATAGCATACACACAAATCCGCATGGCAAAAGATGCCATAAAAGATATTAAGAAGAAGCACGGCTATAGTGATGAGCTGAAATGGACAAATGTCCACGAGGCCACGTATAAAGTCTATGCAGAGCTTATAGACTGGTTCTTTATGAATGACATGGAATTTAGGGCTGTGGTTGTTGACAAGAGTCAGATTGACGAGAAACGAGAAGACTATACGTTTAATGATTTCTACTTTCGCATGTACTACCAATTGCTGCATCACAAGATGGACATGGATTATACATATAACATATATATGGATATCAAGGACACATGCAGTAGCGATAAGCTGGAGAGGCTCAGAAAAATAATGGAATACAACTCTTCCATTGGCAGGTTTCAGTTTATACGTTCACACGAAAGTGTCTTCATCCAATTGGCAGATGTTCTAATGGGAGCCATCAACTACAACCTTAGATATGAAAAGGGAGAAGTTGAAGGAAGGGTGAGAGCCAAAATGAAGCTGATTGAAAAGATAAAAAAACACAGTAATATCAGTCTCAACACCACAACTCCCAAATTTAGAAAGAAGTTTAATTTGTTTTTTATCGCACTGAAATAGCCAATGAGCAGTTTGAATATTATCAAGAAATACCCTGAGCTGCTGGAACTGGCATATCTCAGTGAACGAGAAAGAGAGCATGATCTTCATGCAATATTCAAGCGTGATATAGAAGATAACTGTCAATTCTCATTCAGAGGGTGGCGCATCTATCCTATAAAGACAGATGGCGAGATTGACATGGCAAGATTGTTCAAGCATCTTACCTGTGAAGAAATCATGGTTGAGAACGAAGACGGTACGACTTATCCAAAGCGAGTATTCGAGATGGCTCGTTCACAAAGGCTTCATTGGATAAATCACCATGTGAGAGAATTGACACCAGACAATCTGGATGTATTTACCATAGAAGAGAGGGACGGCAAAAAGCGTAAGGTCAAGAAAACATACATCTATGATAAAGTGGAAAAGTATGTTATTGTCTTGGAACAACAACGTAGCAACGGATTCTATCTGTTGACAGCATACCATCTTAACAAAGAGTATGGACTAAAGGCTTTGGAAAAGAAGATGAAAAAGAGATTGCAGACACCACTATAAAACGCAAGACCCGAATTGCATCAAAGGCAACCGGGTCTCGAAACTCCTTCTATCTATAGATGAGCGCTGCAAAGGTACGAATATTCTTTGAAATAACGAAGGTTTTTCATTGAATTCTTCTCGATTTTAACATTTGCAGGGCAGTATTGTAAGATAACAGGAAAGAAAATAGCATAATTTTACAGAAAATCGTAATGGAAACATTCAAAGACGTTATATCAAGTGACCAACTTGTCTTGGTCGATTTCTTCGCCACCTGGTGCCAGCCATGCAAGATGATGCACCCCATCCTTGAGCAGGTGAAGGAAGTGTTGGGTGACAGAATCCGCATCATCAAGGTAGATGTGGACAAGTATGGGGTGACTGCAAGTCAGTATGGCATACAGTCTGTGCCCACATTGATGCTGTTCAGACGCGGCGAAGTGTTGTGGAGGACGAGCGGTGTGATGCAGAAATCAGAGTTGCTGGCAACGATTGACCCGTTTTTAAGATAAAAGAGCAGAAATGTCAAAATCTAAATTAAAGTCTGTCCTCATGTCCATGGACAAGAGTGAAATAATAAAAATGGTATTGGAACTTTATTCTGCACGGAAAGAGGCAAAGGAATATCTTGACTTCTATGCAGAGCCGAATGAGGGCCAGAAGCTGGAAGAGTATAAGCACATCATACGGGAAGAGTTCTATCCGAGCAGAAACAGAGAGCCAAAGACACGCTTCTCAGTGTGCCGCAAGGCATTGTCCGACTTCAAGAAACTGAAGCCTTCGGAAGATTCAGTCGCAGAATTGATGGTGTTCTATATGGAGAATGCCTGTCAGTTCACTTATGACTATGGAGACATGTGGGAGCAATTCTATGATTCTGTTGAGAGTAATTTCGACAAGACATTGCGCCACATCGTGCTTTATGACCTTTGGGACAAGTATGATTCCCGAATCAAGCAATGCCTTCGTTGGGCAAGCCCTTGTGGATGGGGATTTCCTGACGCACTGAATGATATGTATGAGGAAATGAAGGCGCAAAATGAGGAACTCCGAAAGAAATACAGGAATTTCAAGATGCCCATCAACGCTGATTATTAAACGAATATACTCAAATGGGGAAACCAAAGAAAAAACATAAGAAAGCGAAACAACTGCCCTTAAGCAAAGAAGAGCAGATTTTTCAAGCGGCAAGAGACCTTGCAGCTGAAATTGGCATATCCTATTCTGAGGCATTAGGGTTTACTTTGGGCATAAAGGACGTAACGTATGGTTGGGAAGAAGACTATACGGAAGAAGAGTTTCAGGCACTGATTGACCACGCTGTGGGAGACACTGATTATGAGCACACCCTCTATTGAATCATCTACACGAGAGGAACGTTTGGATTACGTTCTGAATGAATGGAGATGTCTGCACAACTGTGAGCTGTGCGGTAAGTGCCATATTCTGAAAGGCAGAAGCGAAGAAATACTCTATGCAGACTATATAGACGGCAAGCGGTCATATATGGATATAACATTAGAAATCAGAAGCAACAGATAATGATGTCACAGAAATACATATATCCATCGTTGTTCCAAGAGGAAGAGCCGCAAGAAAGCGTTCCTGGTGATAAGAAAGAGTATGACCTGACGAATCTCTTTGAGAGATTGGCAAAGTCTGATTTTCGCAGCCGGTTCCATCTGTCCAAGCAAGACAGGGAGTATGTAATGGAAAAGGGATTGCCGACGATACGAAAACACGCAGAGGACTTTGTGGCAAAAAGACTTGCTCCGGCTGTCATACCGAACGACGGCAAGCAGACTCCCATGCGTGGGCATCCTGTTTTCCTGGCTCAACATGCCACTGGCTGTTGTTGCCGGGGATGCTTCTTCAAGTGGCATCACATCTCAGCAGGCAGGGCACTGACCAAGGAAGAACAGGAATATGCTGTTGCCGTATTGATGGCATGGATTGAAAAACAGATGAATAAAGGATGAAGATAGAAGAAGCCATAGTATATGTGATGGTAAAGCGAAATGGCGGCATGACAACCGACCAGATTGCCGATGCCATCAATCGTCATAGGCTGCACCTGAGAAAGGACGGTCAGCCTGTGACAAGCAAGCAGGTGTATGCAACAATCTGCCGTTTCCCTGAAATGTTCACAAAAGAAGCTGGCAGAATCATGTTAATGATATGACGTAACGATATGACAATAGATACAACCAACATGTGCTCACACCTTCAGAAGAAGTTGTTTGAACCAGAAGGTGTGTATTATCCTATATGGCAAGCCATGCAGGATGATGAGACCTTGACAGCAGTGGTACGAAGCAGACAGCTGCACATCTACAGAAACGGGAAGAAAATTCTCGTTCTGGCAGGTAAGGCACAACCGAAGATTATAAGGGAAGACAAAATACAAGAGTTAATAACAAGATTATAAACAAAACATCAAATCATCAAAACAATGGACGCAAAAGAAAAAGTATTGGCAACAATGAAAGAGGCTGGTCAGCCTCTCAACGCAGGTAAAATCGCAGAACTCAGCGGTCTCGACCGCAAAGAGGTAGATGCAGCCATGAAGCAGCTGAAAGCAGAGGGTGCAATCGTCTCTCCTGTGCGTTGCAAATGGGCACCTGCAGAGTAAGGTTTATACTGCTGTCTTGAAATATAGGCAGCAGTATCTTTATTTTTATCAAAATGTTAAGGTGAGGAATCTGAATATCCTTGCCTACGGACACAATTATCCGCTGCATCTTTTTGGGGTAAGGTGCAGACGTATGGCTGTCAGCGTATCTTGGTTTAAAGACGCTTAGCGGTCACGGCGGAAGTCGTTTCGTCTCTCTCCGCCGAACAAAGCTCTGAGCACATTGCCCAAAGCTCCGAACACGAAGTAGCAAACGATGATTGCAACAATATCGTCCATAAGCATTTTCTGTTTTATGGGTTATACACTATTATGAAGATTCACTATGTCCAATCCCTGCCTCTTGGCTTCTCTGACGGTGTAGAACGTGCCGCCCTTGGGATTGCCATCGAAGTAGGCTATGAGACGTGAACTGCGGTTGACCATATAGTCGTTGCGCCTCAGAAGGCAGCCATTGTAGTATTGCTCGCTCAATACGACCACGTCATCCACGATGCGCAGGATGGCATCATACTTGGCTTGCTCTTCCTTGCTCCACCGGTCAGACTGACCACGGAACGGCACAACGGCTATCACCTGCAAGTCCTTCAACTCGCATTGCAACGAAAGGGCGGCTTCTGCCGCCAGCAGGTCAAATCCCATTGCCATGCCACAATAGAAATACCGGTAGCCGTCGGCATACGCCTTGGCTATCTCCGATTTGAGACATTGCTTCAACTCCCTCCGCTTGGCGAAAGGTACGCTGCGGTGTCCGCTGAAGCATACGGACACTGCCTTGTCGTACTTTGTCATACTTTACCTTACTTTATAATGTGTGCGTGCGAGGAACATACCGCCAATAACACATGCCCCGAGCCTTTCGAGTTGGTTGGCATACTTGGCATAGCTGAGACCCTTGGTTATCACATCGTCAAAGACCAACACCATTTTGTTGTCGAAGAACGGCTCATCAAACTCAACGACATTCGCCTTGCGGACTTCATCCTCGTTCTTGCGGTTATCGTGGATGGTCTTACGCTCTCCGCATACCCTCACGTGCTCGTAGCCGTTTTCCGCTCCTGTCAATTCACACACCCTGTGGCAGAAAGCCTTGTAGCGGAGTTCGTTGCTCTCGCTTGTGGATGCTGGAACGGGGGCGAAGACGATGTTCACGCAACCCTTGCCGTAGAGTGTCAGCATATTCTCTGCGGTGCGCTGCGCCACTTCCTCGTAGGCTCTTCCGTCCTTGAAGTCAAACACTAATTGTCTGTCGGCAATCTCCTTCTCACCCACATTGCGGATGCGTGCGGGATAGTATTTGCAGAACCAAGTCTGAGGCTTGTCTAACTGCTTTTGGATTTGATAGTCATTCTTGTGTGCCATTGCTCTTATGTTTTTTCTTCCCTTATTTCGGAGGCTTTTCCTGCCTGCCCAAGGGATATTTTTTGCTTTCCAAGAGTGATGGCGATCAAAAAGCCAAATCGGGAGCGAAAAATACGCTCTGCACGCAGAGGAAGATTTTTCGGTCAAATGCAATGGACGATTTGGTGTTTGAACAATCGCCAGCATTACCTTTGCAAAACAATATCCGCAGCGGCAAGGCAGGCGAAAAGAAATCTGTTATGTAAAAGAGGAAACGGGCGGGATGGCGTGGGGCGAAGCTGTATATGGGGAAGGACGATAGTTGATATGAGGGAAAAAGAGAAAATCTTGTAATAGGGAACGACATTGCCTTTTATCAGCATGGAGACAGTCCTACAAGCAGAGAAAACTATTGCCCTAAAAATGAGTTGGATAGTATTTTCTAAAAGTAGTATCGACTACGAATAGTATAATAGTCGAATAGTTTTTACTACCATACTACGGATAGTAAAGTCTGTTTATAGAAGAGATAGCGGTATCATCGTCTGTTCGGCGATGATACCGCGCGGCACTCATGTGTCATGCCGCTTTAGGTATTCTGTCATTGCCTCATTGACAATATCACGCAAGGACATCCCTTTCTTGATGGCGAGGTACTTCATCCTCGTGTGGATGCTCTTGTTGATAAGGAAATTGCAATGCACCGGCACTTCGGTAGTCTCAGAAACAGACACAGGTGGTGCTGGTGTAGTTTCTGTGACTATCTGCTCCTTACTCGGCTTCTTTGTGGAAGAAAGGAGTCCGTTGAGACCGCCTTTCATTCCCTCTTTCAACATACTGCTCTTGCTCATGGCTATGCTATTTTAAGTTTAACACTTCTTTTGCCAAAGACATATAATCACTGGCACCATTGGATTTGGGATTATACTCAAAGATAGTCTTGCCGTTGATGGGTGCTTCTGCCAAAGCCACATTATCACGGATGACGGTCTTGAAAACCTTCTCGTGAAAACTGTCATTGACGATTTCCCTCACGCTTCGGTTCAACGTCTTGCGGCGATCGAACTGGGTGATGACGATGCCGCCCACTTTAAGGTTGGAGTTGAGCCGCTCCTGAACGATGCGGATGATGTCCATCAACTTTGCCATACCTCTCATGGCAAGGTATTGCGCTTGAACAGGGATGATGATGTAGTCGGCTGCGGTGAGGGCATTCAAGGTCAGCAAGCCCAATGACGGTGGACAGTCGATGATGATGTAGTCGAAATGCTCTTTGGCGATGGCTTTGGTGATAAGTCCCTTCAAGATAAGCTCCCGTCCCGGCTCGCTGATAAGCTCTAACTCAGCCGCAGACAGGTCAAGGCATGAGGGTGAGACGGTGATGCCGTTGTGCAACTTGACCAACGGCAAGGTGTACTGTCCACACATTGCGCCATAGACTGTCTGTTCTTCCTCGATGGACAATCCCAAGGCTTCCGTGAGGTTGGCTTGTCCATCCATGTCAATAGCCAAGACGTTCTTCTTACTCAGTTGCAGAGCTGCCGCAAGGCTTACTGCGGTCGTACTTTTCCCTACACCACCCTTGTGATTTAATACTGCAATTATCTGTGTCATAACATGATACTACTATTAGTGAATACTACTTTACTATTCTACTACTGATAGTACATACTAACCATAGTAAAAGCGGATTTACTACGATTAGTACGTACTACTCTCAGTTGATACTACCCTCAGAAGGGAAGGTCTTCGCTCTTGTCCTGCGGTGCATCGGCTGGCGGTACGGGAGCCTCGCCCTCTGCCTTGGCTGCCTTGCGTGCCTTTGTTGCAGGTGTGTCGGTTGCATCCTTCTTCCCTGCATTGACAAAGGCGATGGAGTCAGCTATGATGCTATGCTGTATGTGGTTCTCTCCGTTGCGGTCTGTCCAAATGGAAGAAGTCAGTGTGCCTTCCACAAGCACCATACGACCCTTGGTGAGGTATTCAGCCAAACGGATATGGTTCTCCTTGCTGCTCTTCACCCTTACCCAAGTGGTGATTTGCTTGCCCTTACTGTAGTCGTCCACTGCGATGTCAACAGCCATGAATGTTCCGTGTGTACCTGTGATGACGCGGCAATCCTTTGCTCCGATGCGTCCGATAGTGTGAGTGTAAATCATAATGTGAAAATGTTATAGTGGCAAGTTGGTTAGACTTGCCGTTACCTTGTTATTTAAATGACTTTTCTTGTTGATTGAACATAAGCTATTGCTTCATTCATAATTTCTGCTCGTGACCTACTCTTGTTATCTTGCATCCACTCATCAATTTCAGATTTGAGGAACATGATACGTTTCCCCTTCTTATGGAATGGTATTTGTTTATTGCTTGTCCAACAATAGATTGTGTGTTCAACTGGATGGGTAGGGAGATACTCACTCAATTCGGAAACACTAAGCCATTCCAATCCCTTATCGGGCTGAATTTGAGTCATTAGTGTGGAAAACTTTTCTTCTAAAATCTCCAGCTTGTTTATTACTAATGACAATGCTGATGGCAAGTCATTAAAACTCAATATTTGCTTTTCCATATCAATATATGTGTGGCAAGTTGGTTAGGCTTGCCGTTACCTTGTTATTAATATCCTTTCTTCGTCTGCCTTGTATTGGCGACAAAAGACTTGTTGCTGCCTGTGAGACTGATAGAGCCGCAATTAACAAACTCTCCGTCGGAATAGACTCTGTACTTCTGTCCGCTTACCTCATGCTTCTGTTTGATGCGCTCTCGCATCCACTTCTTGGCTGCGGTCAATGAGCAAAAGGTCTCGCTCTCCTTGGTCGTCTCGTCATATACGATGCACTGGGTCATACATGCTCCTACTTCATCCATGCACCTATACTCGACGTGACATAGTCCAACTGACCGCCAAATATGTCGCTTGGCTCTATGTCGTATTGTCCATCCCTCACTTCCTTGTCCTCTCCAAGAAGCGACAAGTTTCCGTCGGCATCCAAACGTGCTGCGTCTATGACGATGTCACGAGGCTCGTCAAAGAGATAACCTGCCACGATGGGCTGCTCTCCCTCGAAATGCACCTCAAAGCCTCCGTCCACCTCCGTGCCGTACTTGCGAAGAGCCGCTTTCAGCTCGTCCTGCTCCCGGTGCTGCAATGCCTGGAGTTGTCCGTGGATAGTGAGGTCTTGCAGTTCTGCCTCTCGTTTGGTGTGGGTTGCCTCGCCGGTCTTGCAGTCGATGTCATACTTGTGGTAAACCACTGGGATATGGTCTGCCGATGTGACAAGCCATGTGATGTTGTTCACTGAGAAGCCCTGTCTGGTGAGGAACTCCTCGATGTCTGAGCCGAGAAGGTGGTCGGCTACGTCAAGATACTCGATGCGTGCGTCAGCATCATGCAGGATGATAATCTTCATTGCCTTTCTATTTTTAGTGATACAAATAAGTTTGTCGCCCATGTCGCTGGACTTGTTTAACTACGTTGAAGAAACTTACGCTCAGCATAGTGAATAAATTCCCTCTGCGTTCGCTTAACCGTTTCTTTCTCTTCCCTCCTTTCGAGACCTTTCAGCCTGTGGAGGGATATTTTCTGCTCCCACAAGCCGCAAGAAAAGACATAAAGACAAATTATGTGTGAAGAATACTCTTTTCCGAGGAAAAGGAAGATTGTTCACAGTCACAAGACCTCAAGCAGAATTTGACGATTGTCTCAGACGCGGCTAACTTTGCAGGAAATATGCCTACCACTGCGCTGATTGGAAGAAGATTATTGATATTGGCTGCAAGAGGAATGATGTGTTATATATAAAGAGGTAAGAAGAAAGATTGAAACAGTAAGGGTGGGCAGTGAAGTGTTTGCAGGTCTGCTGTACCGACATAAAGCGAGTGTGTTGGCTGACCGGGATGCAAGTCATCAAAGCTTCAGCCTTGATAGCTTGTAGCACGGACAGACAATTCTCTCGCGTCGGTACTTCGGCATACTGTCAGCTTTGGCTAATAGCAACGTGTTGCCATCAGCCAAGGATGTCTGTATGACGACAGACCATGTAACGCTTCGCAAAGGCGTGGGGCAAAGCAGTATAATTTAGAAGTAGATAGTAACGTATATCAGGCAAGAAGAGACAGTTGCGCAACGGACAAATCGGGCACTCCTGTCAGCATGACAAATGTGCCTTGTCCTTGCCGCAGGACACTGAGGCAGATTGGACGTAGCAGACATGTCTGCCACATTCAATATGCCTGAGTGGACAAGAACTGCCTCTTGTATAGCAGAAGAGAAATTGTAAAACAGTTGATTAGTGGTAAAGGTGGTATGGGTGGGCAGAATGGCATTACACGGACATTGCCGAAGCCCGATAATGGGACAGCCAGACAGCAATAAAGGCAGTTATCAGAAGTGTCAGTTTCTGATAGTGACATTGTTGGCTGCCTGTCACATGGGATTCGTGCGGTGTCCGTACAGTAATGCCGTTCTGAAGGTGTGGGGCGAAGCGATACAACGCACTTGGACGAAACCACCGCTTATAACAGAAAATATTTTGCAGTCAAAGAGAAGAAGAATAGTAAAGCAGGTGTGGGTGGGTAGTGAAGCTGTCGCAAGATTGACGGTCTGAATATCAAGGCGAGTGGATAGCCAGTAAAGGACACAATTATCAGAAGCCTCGGCTTCGGCATCTTGTGGCATAGATGGCAGTCCTCTCGCGTTCAGACCTTGGCATACTGTCTTTCTTGGCTAATAGCGACTTTGTCGCCATCAGCCGGGAATATCTGTATGCCAACCATCTTGGTGACGTTTCGCAAATGGTGAGGGACGAAGTGGTTAGAATAAAGGAAGACGGCGTTGCCGTTATGGTTAATAAATGCACATGGTTGTTATTAGAGAAGATTATCACACGCTATAACAGCAGATTGATGTCCCTGAGCAAAACAAAAGCGACCCGAAGGTCGCCTTGTTATGGAGAGGAAAGGCTATTTCTTGCCTTTCTTGGTTGCTGGCTTGGCCGGCTCTTCCGCAGGAGTCTCCTCCTTGTCGGGACACTCGTAGAACTTGGTTGCAACCATGATGATTCTGGAGTGCTTCACGCCATCCTTGTCTGTCCACTCCTCTGGCTTGAAGAAACCCTCGACGGTGAGCAACGTGCCCTTGGTGAGCTTGTCGAATGATTCGGTGTGCTCGTTCTTGCGCCATGCCTCCATATTCATGAAAGCCGATACGCGGTTGGTTTCCTCGCCGTTCTTCTCCTGACGGCCTACTGCCAATGAGAAGCGTGCTACGCTGGCGTTTGCGAACTGACGGATTTCTGCATCCTTACCTACGAAACCTGAAACTGTGAAGTTGTTCTCGATCTTTTTCATTTTGAATTGAATTTAAAAGTGAAACTTAATTTTTACATGCATTCAAAAGCAGGGATGTGGCACCATGTGGGAAGCACCATGAAAATCGTTCGCAATACTCTTTTTGTCGTTGGCGGTAAGGGAGAAAAAGGAAGATTACGCACTATTTTATTGGTCACAGCGATAGCGGCCACACAAGAAGGAGGAAGTCCTTCGCAGCATCACGCTACCTTTGCATGGTAAAAATAAGTGGCTTTCAAATAGCTCAATTCAGAAAAAGACGGGGCCAAACAATGGAACAAAGGTTGTAAGCAAGGAGGCAATCCGTATGCAACAGACAGGGGCACTGCTATGGCTGTATGCCTGGAGAAACGAAGCGGGAAATCCGACCTTACAGCTGTATCATCAGAAGAGTGAGGAGCATGAACACTGATGCACGATGAACGACAAGCCTAAGGGTCAGCTTAGCAATAGAGGCATCAAGCCAAAAGAGGACAGACATCAGAGGATTGGCGATAGCACTGTCATCATGCTAAGACCAAGTTCTGTGTCCGACAAGGAAGAGTCGCAAAAGACAGACGAGTAAAACCAAAAGGCGAAATGACCATTCCTATAACAAGGTACAGAGACGCTTAAAACGGCGAAGGGACTTTGGCGACGTATCGCTATACAGGTGTCGAAGCATCGCTTCTATAACAGGACTGGAGCAAGTGAGCAAACCGCACAACTTGCTCCCAAGGTATTTCAGTTACAACAGCCATAACCTCATTGGAGGATTGTCCTAAAAGAGTTTTTGCAGTCAAAGGAAGAAAGAGTCTGCAAGCCACATAGCCAACAGACTCTCTCCTGATTATTCACAGATGACAACATCATCCTTGTACTCCGTCACTTCCTTGCCGTTGATGAGCTGGACAATGACCTCACAACCCAAGTCCTCGACAATCGTTCCCTCTGTCTGACCTCTTCGGGGATAAAGCAAGGTGCAGAAACACCCTACAACGCCGTCCAACTGCTCCATGTCTATCGTTGCCATATCCGTTCCTCCTTGTTAGCCGAATGTGATTGGATTGATGCAGAAATTCGTGTCCTCTGCCTCATACTCGTATTCATTGATGAAGTCAATCATCTTCTGTTCGCTTCTTCCGTCCTGTGAGACACCAGTCTTCTCACACCACAACTTGATAGCATCACCAAAGGTGGAGTAAGCACCCTCACAATCCTCAAAGAGTTCTCCGTATGCAGTGACGTAGCACTCTTCGGGGAAGAAGTCGTTCTCATCGTGCGTATAGAAGATGTCGCAACCTGGCTCAACCTCTCGCCAACTGATTGAAAGTTCATCGCCAAGTGCCTTGTTCACCTCCTCAAAGAACAAGTCGCATGAAGACCAAGCACTTTCGGTGTCAAAGGACAAGAGGGCATAATCGTCTTCCACGTTCTCCTCATACTCTGCCCAATAGATGTGTCCTCTCACCGAGATGCCTTTCTTCTCGTAGTCAATGCCATAGTGTTCTGCCAAGAGATACAGATACACATTATTACTGTTCACCTCCAACTCTTGGAGTGTGTTCCAAAGGTCTGCCACGGCTTTGCGTGAGCCTGTCACCTTGTACTGAGTGTCGCAAATGTTAGCCATAAGATAAAATTTTTATTTTCTTCCCTTATGTAGAACCAACTACCATCGGGATTGATTAAAGAATTATGTTGCCCCAAAAGGTGTTATGGCTCATCAATGCAAGGTTTTGCCGTCAAATACTACCTCTGCCACAATCAGAGCGTGGAGATTTCACGGACAAACCACAGGCACCGACCTTGCAGGATGAACGCCATGACAGGTACCTTTGCAACACAATTCTTATCAAAGCCCGATGGGGTGGTACATGGCAGACTGCATGGTACAGCAGTGTGAAGTGACGTTATAGGTGGAGATAAGGCTATAAGAGGTTTTTGCAGTCAAAGGAGAAAAGAGTCCACAAAGTGCAGTATCTACAGGACAAAAACACTTTAGTTTACCTTGGTTAGCTCTTATATATATGCTAACCTAAAGTAAACTGTATATATGTCCGTCTAAAACCCGAAAACCGTACGGGTCAGCTTACGTCAGAAACAGAAGTATAGAACCATAGAAGTGGTTCAAGAAGTCTTTCTTCCTTTGACTGCAAAATATTATCTTTGCACGAATCATAATTGCCCTGTAGGATTTAATATAATTTAACACTCTTTGTTGAATGCAAGGAAGAACAGCTTCAATATGCTGAATATCAGTAGTATAACATTGTGTTAACCCTTAATCTGTAGAAAAGGATGTTATCATACAAAGTAATGTCCATTTGTACTTTTTCTATATGGTTTTATACTTACATTTGCATATCATTTGTATCTTGATAACAGTAACTAACTGATTATCAATATACTTTATATTTGAGGAAGTGAAGTAATTCAGACAAGGACATAAATAATAAGCAAAAGCGTGCAGTTTATCAGAACTGCGCGCTTTTGTGTTTTTTATTGTTATATACTTGTCGATATAAGGACACTGAGTTCTTTCTCTTTAATTCTTAAGAATCTATTTGCCATTACAAGTATTTAAGTCCTCATTAAAATATAAATCATGATATTATATTTTTCTTTGATGATTTATTTAATTAACCTAGGTAATGGCAAATATGAGATTAGTAAAATTAAAGTATCGTCCGAGTAAGGGCGTTTTCGTTTTTGAATACATGCAGGAGCAGATAGAGCGTCTTAGAGGGCAAGGAAAAGAACGGACAGTCGAAACATATCAGTCCGCATTGAACAGCTTCATGAAGTTCCGTGACGGCATAGACTTATGTTTTGATGAGATGGATGCAGATTTGATGGAACATTATGAAACGGAGATGCGCTCCACTCACCATTTAAGTCGTAATACCACTTCTTTTTATATGCGTATTTTGCGTTGTGTGTATCGCAAGGCAGTGGGTGAGGGACTGGCCCTTCCTGCAGATCCCTTTGAGAATGTATATACTGGTGTGGACAAGACCTCAAAGAGAGCTGCCACCCTGACAGATATCAAACACATCAAGCAGTTGGATCTTTCCGATCATAAATCGTTGGAATTTGCACGAGATATCTTTCTCTTTTCTTTCTATATGCGAGGAATGTCTTTTATAGATCTTGCCTATTTGCGCAAAAAAGATCTCAATAGTGGCTTTGTGAGTTATAGCCGTCGTAAAACAGGTAAGAAACTCATTATACGGTGGGAAAAACAGATGCAGGAGATTATTGACAGATACGGAGATTCGGAAACACAATATCTTTTACCTATTATAGAACGAGAAGATGGCACGGAGCGCAGACAATACCGGAATAAAATGTTGCTGGTGAACCGTAAATTGAAGAAGATTGCAGCCCGGGCAGGATTGACCACACCACTTACTATGTATGTAGCTCGGCATTCCTGGGCAAGTATAGCCAAGACGAAAAATATCTCGATTGGTATTATTAGCGAAGCGATGGGGCATGATTCAGAAACTACTACACAAATCTATCTTTCGTCTATACAGACTAATCAGATAGATAATGCAAATAGAAATATTTTAAAAGATCTATAAGAAGGGGAATATTTGAATTATTTTGAAATTAGGACGCACTCTTATATAGAGAGCGTCTATCGGCTGCAAAGGTATAGATTTATTTTCATTTTCTAGCATTTACAAACTGTAAACTGATAAAAAAGTTTTTTTTCTCTCTATATATATCATAAACTTATGGGCTGATTTAATTCATACAACTTACTACATTAATGGAAATCAGAAATTTAAGAAATCGGACGCTCTCTATATAAGAGTGCGTCTGTTTTTAGTCGGATTATTCCACTATGAGTATTGTAAATAACAAGGGCAAAGACATGCCACAACAAATTTTGGGAACGATGGTTCAAAAGACCGACGACGCCGTAGGCATATTCCGAAATGATCAGGAAAAAAAGCATTGGTATGTGGCTGTTGTAAATAACAGAAGTGAAAAAGCCTGTCAGGATAGATTACGAAAACGTTTGAAGAACGAAACTGATAGTGAGAAAGCTTATGAAGTTTATGTCCCTATCCAACAGGAGATGAGTATTCGTCATGATGGTAAACGTAAAAAAGTGGACCGTATTGTTTTTCCTGCTCTTGTTTTCATTCGCTGCACAGATTCAGTAAGACGGAAAGAAATAGTCTGCCTTCCTTATATAAAACGTTTCATGGTTAACATAGCCGGTTCTTCCCGAAATACTTGCCGTCCCGTAGCTATTATTCCAGATCATCAGATGTACAGCTTGATGCGTATGGTCAATGATGCCGAAGAACACGTCACTATTGAGTCATGCCCTCTGCATTTGGGCGATCGTGTCCGTGTAAACGGTGGCAAACTGGTAGGATTGGAAGGGAATATATGTCGTGAGATAGATGGTTCTACTAGTCTGGTTGTAAAAATTGATATTCTTGGATGTGCTAAAGTTACCATTGCTAGAGAATTGCTGGAACCTATAGCGGAAAAAAACTCAGTTAACATATAAATTATATATTGACATACAATGACCATAGCAGTAGACTTTGACGGTACTATTGTTGAGCACAAGTATCCGGCAATCGGCAGGGAGTTGCCGTTTGCCATTGAGACATTGAAAAAATTGCGTGACGAACATCACAGGTTGATTCTATGGACAGTGCGTGAAGGGCGTCTGCTTGACGAGGCTCTTGCCTTTTGCCGTGATCGCGGTCTTGAATTTTATGCCGTGAACCGCGACTATCCGGAGGAGGAGAAAGGGCGTAACAATCATTACTCACGCAAGCTCAAAGCCGATCTTTTTATAGATGACCGCAACTTGGGAGGCCTTCCCGATTGGGGTACTATTTATGGAATGATTCATGACGGAACCACTTTTTCGGATTTGATACGTAGTGCCGGTGAATCTTCTGTTTCGGAGAATCCCGGCAGAGGCCTTTTCTCGCGCCTGTTTGGCAGATGATTGAATAATAAATGAAAAAACTGATATGAAGACTTTAAAGAAACTATTATTGTTTGTTGTGGCGTCCGCCTTGTTGGCAGGCTGCACCTCCTATAAAAATGTACCTTACATGCAGAATCCCGAGGTCGTGAACAGTTACAGGGAAGATCTTCCCCTTTATGACGCAAAGATTATGCCGAAAGATCTGCTGAGTATAACTGTGAACACGAGTGACCCTCAGGCTGCCGCTCCTTTTAACCTGACGGTACAGACTCCTCTGAATGCAGCCCTGACCAATATTAATACTACCACACAACCCACTCTCCAGCAGTACCTGGTAAATAACAAGGGTGAGATAGATTTCCCCGTTATCGGTCGTCTGAAGGTAGGCGGCCTTACGAAAAACGAGGCGGAAGATTTGATCCGGGAGCAATTGCAGCCCTATCTGAAAGAGAGCCCTATCGTTACAGTCCGTATGGCAAATTACAAAATTTCGGTATTGGGAGAGGTGAACCGTCCGGGTACTTTTACCGTAGGAAATGAAAAGGTAAATATCCTTGAAGCCCTTGCCATGGCGGGAGATATGACTGTTTATGGCGTCCGTGACAATGTGAAACTGATTCGTGAGGATGCAAAAGGCAAGCGTGAGATTATCAATTTGAATCTTAATAATGCAGAGCTGGTTGTATCTCCCTATTACTACCTGCGCCAGAACGATATCATCTATGTAACGCCCAATAAGACAAAAGCCAAGAACTCGGACATTGGCAGCAGCACCAGCATGTGGATCAGTGCTACATCCATTTTGGTATCTCTTGCAAGCCTTCTGGCAACCATCTTGAAATAAAACTCATAAATATAATTGTTGATTACAAACTGTTGATATGACTGACGAACAGAAGAACACCCCTTCGGGTACCGAGCAACGTGAGGAGAACGTTGATCTTTATGCCTTGTTTTTTAAATATTTTGCCTATTGGCCGTGGTTTGTAGCCAGTGTGCTGGTTTGTATTATATCTGCTTTCATCTATCTCCGCTATCAGGCCCCCGTCTATAATGTTGATGCGGCCGTACTCATCAAAGAAGGTGACAAGAAAAGTGGAAGCAGCAATAATCCTATGGGAGCCCTTCAGGATCTGGGTATGTTCTCCATGACTAACAATTTTGACAATGAGGTGGAAATCCTGAAGTCAAGAACCTTGATTAAAAAGGTGGTGAATCATTTGAATTTGTATATTTCAGTGGCTGAGGAACGTATGTTCGGCTATAACACTCCTTTATATAAGTCCACTCCGGTAAAAGTTTATATGACTCCTGAAGAGGCAGACAATCTGGAAGAAGGAGCCGAGCTTCATCTAAAATACACCATGAATGGAAAATTGGATGTAAAAGTGGAATATATGCTTGACGAGGAGAAGCAGGAGGCTGAGGTAAGTTTTGACAGTATTCCGGCTGTTTTCCCCACTCCAGTAGGAGTTTTCAGTTTTACAAAGAATGACTCGGTCCCGCCTTTGGAAGAAGATATGAATCTGGTGGCATACGTTAATTCTCCTACAGATGTGACGGAAAGTTATGTAGAGAATTTGTCAGTGGAACCCACTTCGAAGACTACCACAATTGCTGCCATCAGCTTGCAGAATACGGTAAAGCAGCGCGGTATCGATTTCATCAATTGTTTGGTTGACTTTTATAATCTGGACGCGAATGACGAGAAGAATGAAGTGGCTCAAAAATCTGCAGAGTTTATAGACGAACGTATTGGCATTATCAATCGGGAGTTAGGTACTGCCGAAACGGAACTTGCCGATTTCAAGCAACGCTCCGGATTGACCGATTTGACCAGCGATGCCCGTCTGGCTTTGGAGGAGAGTTCGAAATATGAACAGCAGCTGACCGAGAATGCCACCCAGTTGAGACTGGTGGAGTCCTTGCGTAACTACGTGAACAACCCGAAGAATGCAAACGAGGTGATTCCCGCCAATGTAGGGTTGCAGGACCAGAATTTGGGTTCTATCATCAACCAATATAACACGATGCTGATCGAACGCAAGCGTTTGCTTCGTACCTCTTCCGAAAACAATCCTGCAGTAATCAATATCAATACGGGCATCGAGTCCATGCGGCACAATGTGCAGACTACCGTGAACAGTGTACTGAGAGGGTTGCAGATAGCGCAGTCCAACCTTGAACGTCAGGCACGGAAGTTTGAAGGCAGGATCAGCAGTGCACCGCAGCAGGAGAAAGAATTTCTTACTATCTCCCGCCAGCAGGAAATCAAGGCGACCCTTTACATTATGTTGCTTCAGAAGCGTGAGGAAAACGCAATAACCCTGGCATCCACTGCTAATAACGGACGTATCATCAAAGCTGCTCTTCCTAGTAAAAAGCCGGTTTCTCCTAAGAAGATGGTTGTTATGTTGGCCGCTCTTGTATTGGGTATGGGTATTCCTGTAGGTCTTATTTATTTGAAGGATTTATTAAAATATAAGATAGAGAATGCCGAGGATGTGGAGAAGATGACGGATGTTCCTATTTTGGGTGAGCTTCCTTTAAGTAAGAAGCCCGAAAAAGGTTCCATTGTGGTTCAGGAGAATCAGAATGGTATGATGGAGGAGGCTTTTCGTGGTCTGCGTACCAATATGTTGTTCATGCTTGGTGCCAGTCAGAAAGTGGTGCTTTTTACATCCACACAGCCGGGTGAAGGTAAATCTTTTATTGCTGGCAATACGGCAGTCAGTCTGGCCTATATGGGTAAGAAAGTTGTTATTGTGGGTTTGGATATCCGCAAGCCTGGGCTGAACAAGGTTTTTAATCTGTCCCATCGCACGGAAGGTATTACCAATTATTTGGCTGATCCCGAGCATACCAATCTTTTTGATATGATACAACATTCGGATGTAAGTCCTAATCTTGATATTCTTCCGGGTGGTCCTATTCCTCCCAATCCTACAGAGTTGATGGCGCGTACGGTGCTGGAAGATGCAATAGAGAAATTGAAAGAGCGTTACGATTACATTATTCTTGATACGGCTCCTATTGCTATTGTGACCGATACTGCTATTGCCAGTCGTGTGGCTGATATGTGCGTGTATGTGTGTCGTGCAGATGTAACTCCGAAGTTGGGGTATCAGTATATTAATGTGCTGCGGGATCAGAAGAAATTTGATAAATTGGCTACAGTTATTAATAGCATTGATTTGAATTCAAGAAAGAGTGGCTATGGGTATGGTCATAAATATGGTTATGGATATGGACACAAGTATGGGTATGGTTATGGTTATGAAATAGGAGATAAAAAGTCTAAATGATTTACACTGCGCAGATTAAATTCCTACAATTTGCAGGGTGGATTTAAAATGTGCCAAGAATGAACACCTTGGCTAGAAAATATTTTCCTTTTGTGCTAATTCCTAATTTTTTATATTATGATAAATTTATTGCTGAAATGAAGAGAAAACTTACTCTATCATTTAAACAGAAAGCCATAGTTACAAATGTTGTATGGTCTTTAGGAGGTAAAATAGTGAACATGGTTAGTGCCTTATTTGTGGGGATTCTTGTAGCTCGTTATTTGGGTCCAGAAAATTATGGTATTATGAATTATGTTATCAGCTATGTGTCTATATTTACAATAGTAGCTACATTTGGAATGAGTAATATTGAAATAAGAGAACTTTCGCGTAACAAAGAAAAAAAAAATTCGATTCTTGGCACTTGTTTTATAATTCGTGTATGTTTTTCTTTAATAGCTTATTTAGGAGTAGTATTATCTTTATTTGTTTTTCAGATAGATAGATTTACAACGATAATGATTTTGGTTTATGGACTTACACTCTTCACTGGAATATCGGAACTGTCGAGAAATTATTTTATATCTATAGTTGAGAATAAATATATTGTCAAATCTGAGATATTTAGAACCCTGGTTGGTGCGATAGTAAAAATCGGATTATTGTTTCTTAAAGCACCCCTAGAGTATTTTATTATAGCTCAGGTTTTTGATACATTTTTGGTAGCAAGTGGCTATTATTATAGCTATAAAGTTATAGTGGGCTCAGTAAGAAATTGGACATTTGATAAGACAATAGTACCTTTTTTTATTAAAGAATCATTTCCTTTACTTTTATCCGGTGCTGCAATAGTAATTTATCAGCGTATAGATCAAGTTATGATAGGTAATATGTTGAATAAAACAGAAGTTGGGTATTTTGCAACGGCTGGAAAATTTGTTGATTTGATTTTATTTCTTCCTGCTATTTTAGTGCAGACTATAACTCCTATACTTGTACGGGAAAAAGAATGTGATTCTTATAGCTATGAAGCAAAGAAACGTACTTTTGTAGGTATAACTACATGGGTATCACTGCTAATGGCACTTGCCATTTCACTATCTGCTTATTGGATGATAATTTATACCTATGGTGAAAAATATGCATTGGCTATACCTGTATTGCAAATTATGGCATTTAAAGCTGTAGGTATGGCATTGTCTGCTGCTGGAGGGCAGATTATTATTATAGAGCATATTCAGAAATGGGCTTTTATACGGAATGTTTTGGGATGTTTTTTGTGTGTGATATTAAATTATCTGTTCATTCCAAAGTATGGAATTATTGGTTCTGCAATTGTTACTGTTATCACTGTCTTCTTCACAGGATGTATCTCAAATATATTTATTCCATCATATCATAAAATTCTAAAACTTCAAATTTATGCAATGTTTTGGGGGTGGAAGGATATGGTTTATTTTAAACAAATTATAAGACGCTGAATACCATGATTAAAACTCTAAAACTTTTAATTAGAAAAAGCCTTGAGAAATATTACCTTAGAAAAATATTTATGTTAGAGGCTTATCATTTTTTTAAGTTGCTAGTTAAGTATAACGCTTCTATCAATACAGATAGAGATATAGCGAAGATGCAATATACTCTGTTGCGTGAGAATCATACTATTGAAAAAGGACTTTCTATGAGAAATCCCCGAAAGGGATTTGGGCAAAAAAAAGTGTTAAATCTATTAATAAGGCTTGATAAATATGTAACATTGTATTACAATAAGGATAAGGAGTTTGTCGACTATTTGCTGTCAACAATACATTATTATATAACATATACAAAACAAACAGGAGTTGATATATCAGATATTGAATTGAAGTTTAATACTTTACTTAATAGGTTGGATAATCATACATATAAAAACATAGTTTCAGGTATAAAACCTGAAACAAAGGAACATATTCTTTCTGAATGTAATAAAAATTTTGAATCATTACTATATAGCCGACATTCGCTACGATATTTTGAAAATACACTTCTTACAAAAGAAGTTCTTGAGAAGGCACTTTCATTGGCTCAACAAACCCCATCAGCTTGCAATCGTCAAGGTTGGAAAACGCATATTTTTCAAGGTGAAAATAGTCATAAGCTGATTGAATGGCAAGGGGGATGTCATGGTTTTGAGGATCAAGTTAATACATCTATACTTGTCACTACAGATTTAAGAGCCTTTCTTTTTTATGAGGTTCATCAAGCATATGTTGACGGAGGTCTATATGCAATGAATTTAATTAATGCTCTTCATTCGCTAGGTATTGGTACAATTCCATTGTCGGTTGCATTTGGATATGATAAATTAGATAATTTGTCTCAATTTGATATACCTCGAAATGAAATTCCGATTGTGATAATAGGTGCAGGTTATATATTGGATAATTTTAATGTAGCAGTTTCAAGTAGAAAAAGTATTAATAGAACTAATAAATATCATTAAATATGAAATATTATTTACCAATTCATATAAACGGGGGAAATAGGGGTTGCGAAGCTATAACAAAAGCTACTATGGATATTTTGGGATGTACTAAGGAACAATTGGTTGTCTATAGTAGTAATATAGAAATTGACAGGTCTTTAGGATTGGAACAAAGAGTAACTTTAGTAGCACGAAAACAGTTTTCTTTTCTATTTAAGGTAATTAGAAAAATCAGAAATGTTTTTGTTAAAGAACAATATAGTAGAAATCTCTTCACATATAACTATTTATATAACCCTTTTTTACGGAAGATTACCAAACATGATATTATGTTGTCCACTGGAGGGGATATGATGTGTTATGCAGATAATGAAGTGATTTATACAAATGAGTATCTTTATGATCGACGAATACGAACTGTTCTTTGGGGGTGTTCAATTGGAGAGGAAAACCTTACATTTCGCAAACTTGAAACTTTGAAGCATTTTTCTGCTATATACGCAAGAGAATCGCTTACAAAAGAATTACTACTGAAAAAGGGATTGAAAAATATCTTTTTATTTCCGGACCCTGCCTTTATTCTTAAAGCAGAAGCCTGTAAGTTACCGTCTTGTTTTGCATCTGGCAAAGTTGTAGGTATTAATATTAGTAATTTTGTTTCTTCTGAAGATGGATTTAATACTTTGTTTGGAAAGAATCTAATAAAATTAATAGATTATATTATTGAAAATACATCTTATCATATTCTACTCGTGCCACATGTGTTTTGGGGGGCACAGGATGACCGGATTATTTGTAATTTGGTAAAGGATAGATATATAAGTAAGAAACGGATTTCTTTATTAGATGCTGATTGTTTGAATTATTGTCAATTACGCTACGTAATTTCTAACTGTACAATATTTATGGGAGCAAGAACTCATGCTGTTATTTCTGCTTACAGTACTTGTGTACCCACCGTTGCTATTGGATATAGCATTAAAAGTAGAGGTATTGCTAAAGATTTGCAACTTCCTGAAACTACTCTTGTTGATGGTGTTCATCTCATTAATGATCAGCAACTTTTAAATGCTTTTCAATATGTGAATGACCATAAATTAGAGATACGCAAACATTTAGAAAATATTATTTCTGAATATACTTCTCAGGTTTGGGAAGCTAAAAAAATGTTGGATAGTTTATGATCTAGTATTTTGAAGTTTGTGGATTGATAGAATAGAGTGAGTATAAATTTAATAGTGTCTTTAAAGTATGGTATCGTCTTCTGTTAGTGAATTTCTATCAAAATATTTTGTATGTAACTATTTTTTATTAATGACGGTGGATGTGCTTCTTGTATGGTGTGGTTTAGCTGTAATTGCAAAGTTTGAACTAATAATCTTATTGAGCGCTATTATCATTAGTCTTAATAAATTGCGGAATCAAACAACAAGAATGGACTTGTTTATTATATTTTTTTCTATTTCTATCGCTATTGCTAGTCTTTCCAATATTTATCCACAGGCTTTTTGGTTTGAAGGTGTTAGGTATCAGCTGTTTTCTATTATTTTCTTTTTTGTAGGTGAAAGTAGCACTTCAAAAGATTGGGATTTTTTTGACAAATCCATAATCCCTGTACTTGTGGTATGTTTCATTGGATTAATATTATATATTACGTCTCCAAGCTGGTACGTGGATTTTAAACTTTCTGGATTTACAGATAATGAAGGAGGTCGTTTTTTGGAAATGACACGTTTATCTGCATTTTGGACTTATCCATATTGGGTTAGTTATGGAAGTGGTATTATTTATTTCTATTTGTTGTTTAAATCTTATAAGGAAGGACGGATAACAACTAAAATTGCATTCGCTTTGATTTTTTTGGCTGTTATTATGGTGTTAGCACAGCAACGTGCCCCTATTGCTTTTGTGGCATTAATAACTTTGGCTTTGTTAGTGAATAGTCTTTTCAATGGGCAGAAACGATCTTTTAGTACATACGTACTTTTTTTATTACTCATCTTGGTTTGCTGCATTAGTATTGTATTTTCTTTTTTAGATCAAGAACGTTTGATATTTATGCTTTCTAAATTTGAGAGCTTAATAGAAGGTGGAAATGCTTCATTTTTAAAGGAAAGAACAAATATTTTTAGTGATTTCTATTCTAAGAAAATTACTTTTTGGGGAGATGGCATCGGTCGTTATGGACATGAAGCATATTATAGTGGAAAGATGGCAATAACTGACCAGCAATATTTGAAGATAATGTATGAAACAGGATATTTTGGGATAATATGTTATTCTATTTTTATACTCTTGGTTGTCATTCGTGGAATAAGGAACTTTAAAGATAACCTATTTGAATTAGGCATTATATTCTTTTACTTAATGGCTATGACCGGAGCTAATTGTTTGTCAGTTACAGGCCAGCATTGCATCGTTTTTTGGTTTTGTTGTGGCCGTATCTTTAATAAATCATGTTTAACGTATAAGTGTACAAGCTGCTATTCCTTGCAAAAAGATTAAAGTGCTTTAATGGTGAAAATTTAGTTATATTATGAATAAAAGATTGATTGCTATCCATCTTCCACAATTCTATCCATTTCAAGAAAATGATGAATGGTGGGGCAAAGGTTTTACAGAATGGACTAATGTAACAAAAGCAAGACCTCGTTTTCCAGGACATTATCAGCCACATTTACCTTCTGACACTGGATTTTATGATTTGCGTTTGCCTGAAGCACGGGAAATGCAGGCAGCTATGGCCAAAGAATATGGTATTTATGGTTTTTGTTATTATCACTATTGGTTTAATGGTAAACGACTGATGGAAAGGCCTGTGGATGAAATTATTTCAAGCGGGAAACCGGATTTTCCATTCATGATATGTTGGGCAAATGAAAATTGGGCAAGAAACTGGGATGGTGGTTTTAAACATCTCTTAATGGAGCAACAATATACGGATGAGGATGATGCAGCTCACATGGATTTTTTATGTTCTCATATATTTTCAGATAGAAGATATATACGGGTTAATGGTAAGCCTTTTTTTGCGATTTATAAAGCCCATTTATTGCCCAATGCGGAAAAGACTATTAAAATTTGGCGCGAGGTAGCTCAGAAGCATCAGATGGAATTGTATTTAGCTCTTTTTGAACACACTGGCTATAATATTCCGGAATATTTATCCAAGGGTTTTGATATGTCCATTAATTTTCAGCCTTTCTGCATGGGTAAGTTTCAGCATTGTAAAATGTTATTCAATATAACATTAAGCAAGCTTTTAAATAGAAAAATCACGATGCTGCATTCATACAAGAAATATGTAAAGTATCGTATTAAAACTCCTTTGCCTTCTTATCGGCAATTTCCTTGTGTTACACCAAATTTTGACAATGCTTCTCGACGTATGCATAAGGGATTCACTGCTTTTATAGGAAGTACTCCTCAATTATATGGAAAATGGCTTAGCAGTGTCTTTGAAAAATTCAAGCCTTATAGTCAGGAAGAAAATTTTATTTTTATAAATGCTTGGAATGAATGGGCGGAAGGAAACCATTTGGAACCAGACCAAAAATGGGGAAGAAAATATTTAGAAGAAACTAAAAAAAATATAGACCAATATAAAAAACGATGATATGAAAGAAAACAAAGCAAGGGTCATAGCATTTTATCTTCCCCAATATCATCCTATTCCTGAGAATGATAAATATTGGGGAAAAGGATTTACAGAGTGGACAAATGTAGCTAAAGCAAAACCATTATTCCGTGGACACTATCAACCACATATACCAGCGGATTTAGGCTTTTATGATTTAAGGCTTCCTGAAGTAAGAGAAGCTCAAGCAGAACTGGCTCGTGATGCAGGCATAGAAGGATTTTGTTATTATCATTATTGGTTTGGAAATGGAAAAATGCTTTTGCAAAAACCATTTGAAGAAGTTTTGCGATTAGGCAAACCAGATTTTCCATTTTGTTTGTGTTGGGCTAATCATGATTGGACAACTAAAACTTGGGTGAAAGGCTCTTCTATGGTGAATAATACAATGATTGCCCAACAAGAATATCTTGGTGAACAAGATGATATAAAGCATTTTGAGTATTGTTTGCGAGCATTTAAGGATCACCGTTATATCACTATTGAAGGTAAGCCGATTTTCCTTATTTATGATCCGTTAAGTTTTCCTAATGTTAAGGAGTTTATGAATAGGTGGAATTTTCTAGCGAAGAAGAATAATTTGAAAGGTATTTATTTTATTGGAGTTACTACAGGGAGGCAGTCTTCTTATAAAATTGTCACAAATTTAGGATTCGATGGTGTTTGTCATAATAGGCGTTGGGAGGCTGAAGCTAAAGCTGCAGGTTTTCGTTTTGTTCGTCGTATGCAGTCATTATTGGGATGGCATTTGGGTATCTCTTTGATGAAATACGATTACAATAAGGTTGTAAGAAATTATGATACACCAGAAAATAAGTTGGAAAACTGTTATCCGGTTATTACTCCAGGATTTGATAGAACACCACGTGCAGGAAGACGTGCTGGTATATATGTAAATTCATCTCCTAAAAATTTTAAGAAGCATGTAGCCGAAGTATGTAAATCTATTCAAGATAAAGATGATGATCATCGTTTGGTATTTCTTAGTGCATGGAATGAATGGGGGGAAGGGAATTATATGGAACCGGATTTAAAATGGGGACATGGTTATTTAGAAGCGTTAAAATCTGTCGTAAAATTTCAAATCAAATAAAGTGGATTTGTTTTTATAAGCTTCTGATTTTTACTGATAATATTAAGTCGAATGCAGAAGTTATATAGTATCTATTAAAATAGCTATTATAATTAATGTTTGAAAAAATCAAATAAAAACATACCTAATTATGGGACATGATTATTATACAGATGATAAAGGAACTTTGGTGCTTATGGCTCTTCTTAAAGAGTATGGGATCAAGAAGGTGGTAGCCTCACCGGGTACAGGGAATATGGCTTTAGTGGTTAGTATGCAACACGATCCTTATTTTGAAATGTATTCATGTGTTGATGAAAGGTCTGCTGCTTATATGGCTTGTGGCATAGCTGCAGAATCTGGAGAGCCCATTGTGGTAACTTGTACGGAGGCTACTGCGTCAAGAAATTATCTGCCTGGGCTAACCGAGGCTTTCTATCGCAAATTACCTATATTGGCTATTATGACAGGACGTGGTGAGAATCGTACGGGGAGCTATGAACCGCAATCCATTGACAATGCGGTATTACCCAATGATGTGGCAAAATACAGGGTGAATATTCCTGTATGTAGAAATCATAAAGATGAAAGAATAGTCACAACCAAACTGAATGAGGCTATCAATAATTTATATACAGGCGGTGGTGGTCCGGTATGTGTAGTTATGGAATCGTATGACAGTCTTGGATTCTTGGTGAAGGAATTGCCTAAAGTAAGGGTAATCAAAACATATAAGAAGAAAGAAGAACTTCCACCTTTACCACAGGGCAATATCGCTATTTTGGTTGGGGCTCATCAGAAATGGAATGCTAAGACTGTAAAAGCAGTTGAACTTTTTTGTGAGAAGAACAACGCTGTTGTGCTTTGTGATTTGACCAGTAATTACACAGGCAAATATCGTGTCAATTATTCTATTGTTGCAACCCAAGAAGGATGTTCGAAGTTGCTTCCGGACATTGCTTTGTTAATCTATATTGGTACTGTTTGCGGTGATTATTATACATCTGAGGCTATGTGTTGTGCTAAAGAGTGGTGGATGGTCAATGAAGATGGTATTTATCATGATAGATTCTACAAGCTAACAGCGATGATTTCAATGGAAGAGGTAGATTTTTTTGAGAACTATTCTATTGGCGAATATAAGGAAACAAGTCTGTATGAAGAACTAAAGAAACAGTGTAGTACGATGATTGATGCTATTCCTGATTTGCCATTCTCAAATCTATGGATTGCTCAGACTGCGTATAAGCATATTCCGGAAAACAGTGTGATACATGCGGCCATCAATAATTCGTTCAGATCATGGAATTATTTTCCTTTGCCTTCCAGCGTAACTGGAAGTTGTAATGTAGGAGGATTTGGCATCGATGGAGGTTTGTCCACATTAGTTGGAGCCTCATTGGTGCATCCTGACAGACTATACTTTGGTATTATTGGTGATCTTGCATTCTTTTATGACATGAATGCCTTGGGCAATCGGCATATAAGAAATAATCTCCGGTTGCTGTTAGTTAACAATGGCAAGGGGCAGGAATTCCGCAATTATCAACATCCGGCTTCGTTGTTGGATGATGATTGTGATAAGTATGTGGCTGCAGGAGGGCATTACGGAAAGCAATCACCCACTCTTGTAAAGTATTATGCAGAGAGTATGGGCTTTAGATATCTTACAGCATCCAGTAAAAAAGAGTTTTTTAAATTGTATAAGGACTTCTTTAATGATAAACATGCTGACAAACCAATGGTGTTTGAAGTGTTTACAGATAATGTGCATGAGAATGAAGCATTACATACGATTCGATATATGGTGAAGCCAAAAATATCTCCTGGGCGTTTAGCGAAACAAATTATAGCCAAAGGTATAGTGGGAGAGACTGGAATTCAAGTTATTAAAACCATAAAGGATAATATGGGATAAAAAATATGAAACTTATAGTTTCGCTTTGCTTTGTATAGGTAGATATTTATTGATAAATAAATACAAAGTGATATTTCTGGATATAATTTGGGAAAAACAGTATACTATGAAAATTTGTATTATCACTTGTCATGATGTATATAATTTCGGTGCATCATTGCAAGCCTATGCTTTACAGCATTATCTGGAAGAATTGGGCCATGAGGTGGAGATTATTGATTATCGTCCCGGCTATTTATATAAAAAATATGATTGGAAATCATTTACAAGTAAAAAGTTTGATAAGCTTAATAGTTTCTTTGTAACAAGGTGGATGTTTCGTATAGCTAAATGGTCTTATTTAAGATTTTCGCTAGGACGCAAAAAATGTTTTGACGAATTCACAAAGAATTATTTGAAGTTGACCGATAAGACCTATTACACTTTTGAAGAATTAAAGATGAATCCTCCTTGTGCTGATATCATTATAGCCGGAAGTGACCAAATATGGAATCCTTTATTTCCTAATGGTAAAGATCCCAGTTATTACATTGATTTTGCTTTATCACAAACAAAACGCGTGTCGTATGCTGCTAGTTTTTCTGTAGAATACATTTCTGATGCAGATAAAGAATTTGTAAAAGGAATGTTAGCTAAAATGAATCGTATTTCAGTAAGAGAATATCAAGGAGTGGATATCCTGAAGTCGTTAGATATTAAAAATGGAGTAAAAGTATTAGATCCGGTCTTTCTTCTTGATAGAAATTATTGGGAAACATTTATGCATAAAGGATCAGAAAAGGATTATATCTTAATTTATGACTTTGAGGGAAGTGATTTGATGAAGCGTGTCGCTTTATATTTTAAAAGGAAAAAAGGTTGGAAGATTTATTCTATTAATGACGCATTGCCTCGATTATATGCGGATAAGAATTTTACTAAGGTAGGACCACAGGATTTTCTTTCCTTAATTTATAATTGTAGTATGTTCTTGTCTAATTCGTTTCATGGAACTGCTTTTGCTGTTTATTTTAATAAACCTTTTTATGTATTTGGGCTAAAAGGTATTAGTTTAAATTCAAGAATGGAGAGCCTGCTGCGTTCTGTAGATTTAAAGGATCGCTTTATTACAGAAAATATTGATATAGAAAAACTTCATTTAAATTATGACTTTAATAAGGTGAATTTATTAATAGAGGAAGAGAAAAACTATTCTAAGCAATTCTTGGATTCTGTCTTGAAAACTAACTAAAAAGATCGTTTGTATGACTCTTTTATCAATCTGTATTCCTTGTTATGGACGAGTGGAATACGTTAGGAAAACTTTGAAAAGTATTTTTATAGATAATGCTGATGTTCCATTAGAAAAGTATGAAGTTATTATATCAGATAATGATTCTAATCAGGCAATTAAAGTGTTGACAGAAGAATTTAAGTATCCTAATCTGAGATATTTTTATACCAATTGCGAAGGATTCATGAATTCTTACTATGTGTTGACTTATGCACAAGGAGAATTTTTTAAACTGCATAACAGCCAAACTTTATTTAGAAAAGGGAGTTTAAGTAAAATTATTTCCGAGATAAAGAATAATATAGAAAATAAGACTTTAATTTTTTATACAAATGGATTATTGGGAAGTCGTAAAAGTCAAACCTATTCTAATTTTAATGATTTTATGTACAACCTCTCATATTGGTCTTCATGGAGTAATGGGTTTAATATATGGAAATCAGAATTTGATAAAATAGACAAAAATCTGAAGTTAAATAAATTGTTTCCTCACACTTCCTTGTTTCTTACTCAGCATCAGGCAAAATTATTTTGTATAAATGATAACCTATTATTTGATGTACAAAGAATACCTAAACGAGGGGGACATAATAAATTTGAGGCATTTACAATTGAGTATCCTTCGTTGCTGGATGAATGTTGTAAGAAAGGGCATATTTCAACGAAATGTAAAAAACACATATTATTTGGAATTATGGTACAGTTTCTTCCGTCTTTACTTTTTAATAAATATATTATTCGAATAGAAACATTTGATGATACGGGCTTTAGAAACAACTTGAAGAAATATTATCCTTCTTATGCTTATTGGCTTGTTTTAATTTCTGTTTTAGGTGTTCCTTTTAGATTGTTCTGTCGAAAATTAAAAAATAAAAGATGAAAGCTAAGATATTCTGTCTGTTTTTTCTTATAGTATTAGAATTTATAGTATGTCCGCAGAACGGTTGGACACAAGACAATACTATTCCTATGATTGGTGCCTACTATTTTGATGGTTGGTCCGGAAAAAATAATTCTCAAGAACTATGGGCACAAGAAGCCCCTACTCATCTGACAGAGAAACTATATAATGATTATAACGAACGTCAACCAATTTGGGGGTGGAGAAATGATGATTTAGCTATAATGGAACGTCAAATAGATATTGCTTCCCAAAATGGCATTACTTTTTTCCTGTTTTGCTGGTATTGGAAAAAAGATAAGGGGGAGATGGATATTAAAAGTATAGAAAATCATGCATCGCATACTAGTTTAAAGCTCTTTATGAAAGCTCGCAATAAGCATAAAATGAAATTCGCTTTATTAATAGCCAATCACCAGGGAGCTCGGATAGAAGGGGAGGATAATTGGTTGAAAGCAATGGATTATATGGCGGAAATATATTTTCAAGATAGTCAATATCTTAAAGTTGAAAATAAGCCTGTGGTAGCATTCTTTAATGCCAAAGCAGCTGCTCCATCGCTTACCAAAATGAATGACTATTTAAAAGCTAAAAATTACGCAGGACTGTTTTCAATATCCTGTAATGATAAAAGTAAGAAATACAGTGCAAATTCATGGTATAATATTCGTGAACATGAGCCGGGATATGCTTATAGAAAAGAGTATGAGATCTTAGCGAAGAATGCGGAAGTAAGTTGGTACACTTATCCTAAAGAGTACAATATTATTCCATTGGTAATGGCAGGATGGGATCAGAGGCCATGGGAGAAACAAGAAAAATCTCTTTATTATGTGAACAGGACACCTCAACTCTTTAAACAACATCTTAAAAATGCGGTGCAATTTGTGAATGAAAGAAGTTGTAAACCTAAAATGATATTGATATATGCATGGAATGAATATGGCGAGGGCGGATATATAGCACCTACTGTAGGAGACCCGAAAGGAAAGTATTTAAAAATGATTAAAGAAGTAATTCGTTAGATTATGAAAATAGCATTTATCAGCACCCGTGGTATCCCAAATAACTATGGAGGTTTTGAACAGTTTGCCGAATATATTTCAGTGGGGTTGGCTGCACGTGGGCATGAGGTTGTGGTATATTCACCTCATTTCCATCCTTATAAAAAAGACACTTATAAAGGAGTACGTATAAAGCACATCTATAGTCCCAAAACTTGGATGGGCAGTTCGGTAGGGAGTTTCTTTTATGATTTTGCGTCATTGAAAGATGCATTGAAAAAAGAGCATTTCGATATCATTTACGAAGCCGGCTATACAAGTATTGTACCTGCTTATATTTGGTTCAATGTGAAGAAGATCAAATATCCCATATTTACGACTAATATGGATGGCTTGGAATATAAGCGTACTAAATTCAACAAATGGGTACAGAAATTCATTTTTTGGGAAGAACGTACTACCGTGAAACATAGTCATTATTTGATTGCCGATAACATGGGAATTCATGATTATTATAAAGAGAAGTATAATAAAGAAAGTAAGTTCTTGGCTTATGGAGCAGATATCCATGAGGATTATGACATATCATTATTGGCTGAGTTTGGTTTGCAACCACGCAAATATTATTTATTAGTGGCACGCTTGGAACCTGAAAATAATATTGAAATGGCTATACAAGGCTTTTTAGCATCTGGCGAAACGGACAAAAAGGAATTTATTATAGTTGGAAAAACGAATACTCCTCATGGCAAGTATTTGGTAGGAAAGTATACAGGCCAACCAGGTATTCGTTTTGTAGGGGGGATTTATGATTTTAAAAAGTTGAATTCAGTCAGATACTATTCGTTTGCTTATTTTCATGGACATAGTGTGGGTGGTACGAATCCTTCTTTGCTGGAGGCAATGGCGTCAAGTTGTTATATATTGGCACATGATAATATCTTTAACAGGGCGGTTTTGAAAGATAACGCACACTATTATGCTTCTTCTCAAGCCGTAACTAAACTACTGAATTCTATCTATGAATTAAATGAATCTTGTCGTAATAAGTTTATTGAAAACAATTTGCAAGAAATTCGGAACGAATACTCATGGGAAAGTTTGATAGATAAACACGAAAAATATTTTTATTGGTTACTTTCTCAGAAACAATAAATTGCTACCTTTGTTCATGATATCATCATGAATAATTAGGTTTTGGCAAAAAAAGAGTATAGACAACTTTCCGCACAAGAGGAAACGGCATTCATCCTAATGGTGTTGTTGGATGAAGGCAAAAGCAATTTGCCTTATAGATTGTTGCGTTGTTTGACAAGTGTACATTTTGCCAATCAATATTATTTAAAAAGACTGTTCTCCGGATACCGTTCTTTAAACTATAATTTTTATCGTGATAAATTTGAAAAGGAACAAGGTTGATTGTTGTTTTTCCTGCCTTTTGTTTTAATGAAGAAAATTTTATTTGTTTTTCTGCTGTGTATGATATGGCAGGAAGGTTTTTCTCAGTATGTGTATGGAACCACCGGACTTCTGCACATGCCTACTGCCGATATGCAACGGGATAAGACATTCCTGTTCGGAGCTTCTTATTTGGATGTGGCTGCTACTCCTGCCCATTGGAATTATCATACGTTTAATTACTACATTAATATCACCATTTTTCCTTGGCTCGAAATCGGATATACTTGTACCTTGCATAAGGCAGAACACGGTAGTACTTATTTCCCACCTTCCGTTTGGGGGAAATATTGTAACCAGGACCGACAGTTTTCAGGGCGGTTGCGTATATGGAAGGAAGGGTGGTGGAAAGAATGGACTCCTCAGATTGTATTGGGCGCGAATGATCCAAGTACCAATGATATATTAGGAAATTCTGATAAAGATGATTATGGCATTGGTGGAGTAGGAGAGATGGGTAATGGACATTGGAACCGATATTATATAGCTGGTACTAAGCATTTTTATTTCAAAAATAGGGGAGAGCTAGGCATTCATGTTGCTTATTTATACAATAAACGGAAAGACTATCATTTAAACGGTCCGGCTGTTGGAGTAAATTTTCATTTTTATCTATCGGGTACAAATTTCTTTGTGAAGGCATTAAACAATCTTAATGTAATGGCTGAATACGACAGTCGTACCATAAACTGTGGGTTAAAATATAGTTTTTGGAAAGATTATATTAATGCTGTGGTAGAAATGACAGAATGTAAGCATTTGTCAGGCGGAGTGATATTTAAAGTACATTTAAAATAACAAACACTATAACTTATTCGTATGAAAGGAATTGTTCTCGCCGGTGGTAGCGGTACCCGTCTGTACCCCATCACCAAGGGAGTAAGCAAGCAGCTTCTCCCCATCTTTGACAAACCGATGATTTACTACCCCATTTCAGTCTTGATGCTGGCAGGCATCCGTGAGATTCTGATTATATCCACTCCCTATGATCTGCCCGGCTTTAAGCGTCTTTTGGGCGATGGATCAGACTATGGTGTGAAGTTCGAGTATGCCGAACAACCTTCTCCCGATGGTCTTGCACAAGCCTTTATTATCGGAGAGAAATTCATTGGTAATGATTCTGCATGTTTGGTATTAGGCGACAATATCTTCCATGGTAACGGTTTCAGTTCTCTTCTTCGTGAAGCCGTGCGTATGGCGGAAGAAGAACAAAAAGCCACTGTATTCGGTTACTGGGTGAACGATCCGGAACGTTATGGTGTGGCAGAATTTGATGCGGAAGGTAACTGCCTGAGCATCGAAGAAAAACCGGAACAGCCCAAATCAAATTATGCAGTGGTGGGCCTCTATTTTTATCCCAACAAAGTAGTGGAAGTGGCCAAGAACATCAAACCTTCCGCACGTGGCGAACTGGAAATAACGACAGTGAACCAGCGTTTTCTAGAAGATCGTGAACTGAAAGTACAGACGTTGGGACGCGGTTTTGCCTGGCTGGATACGGGGACGCATGATTCATTGGCAGAAGCTTCGACTTATATAGAAGTCATTGAAAAACGTCAGGGTTTGAAAGTGGCTTGTCTGGAAGGAATTGCTTATCGCAAGGGCTGGATAACGGCAGATAAGATGCGTGACCTTGCCAAACCGATGCTGAAAAACCAATACGGTCAGTATCTGCTCAAAGTGATTGATGAAGTGGAACGTACAGGCAAAGAAAATCTAGATTAAGATATGGAGGTTATAAAAACAGGAATAGAAGGTGTGGTGGTCATTGAACCGCGCATCTTTAAAGATGAAAGAGGCTATTTCTTTGAATCTTTTTCTCAACGGGAGTTTAATGAAAAGGTGATGCCTGTCAATTTTGTACAGGATAATGAGAGTATGTCATCGTATGGCGTGATGCGTGGGTTGCATTTTCAGCAAATGCCTTATACGCAGAGCAAGCTGGTGCGTTGTGTAAAAGGTGCCGTACTTGATGTGGCGGTAGACATCCGCAAGGGAAGTCCTACATACGGGCAGCATGTTGCGGTGGAATTGACGGAGGAGAACCATCTCCAATTCTTTATCCCCCGTGGATTTGCCCATGGTTTTGCCGTATTGAGTGAAATAGCGGTTTTTCAATATAAGTGCGATAACTTCTATGCACCGCAAGCTGATGGTGGCATTCAGCTGCGCGATGAAAGTCTGGGTATTGATTGGAAAATACCCGTTGCCGAGGCCATTTTAAGTGAGAAGGATTTGAAACATCCTTTGTTGAAAGACTATGACTCTCCGTTTGACTACACTATTAATCTATATGAATGATGAATATACTTGTTACAGGTGCCAATGGTCAACTTGGCAATGAGATGCGCAGGGTGTCGTTAGACAGCCGGAATCGTTATCTCTTTACAGATGTAAATGAACTGGATATCACAGATGCGACAGCTGTCTGTAATATGTTGAAAAAGGAGCAGATAGATGTGATTGTAAATTGTGCTGCTTATACGAATGTAGACAGGGCGGAAGATGATTTTGCTATGGCCGATTTGCTGAATAACAAAGCTGTGGAGAATTTGGCTGTTGCTGCCGCAGAAACAGGTGCCACGCTTATTCATGTATCTACAGACTATGTGTTCCAAGGGGATAAAAACATTCCTTGCCGTGAGTCTTGGGAAACTGATCCGTTGGGTGTCTATGGAAAAACCAAACTGGCGGGCGAACAGTCTTTGGTAAAAGCAGGATGTAAATATCTTATTTTCCGCACAGCTTGGCTTTACTCGCCTTTCGGTAAGAACTTCGTGAAAACCATGCGGCAATTGACTTCAACAAAAGATTCACTGAAAGTGGTTTTTGATCAAGTAGGCACTCCTACTTATGCCGGAGATTTGGCTGCTTTGATCTATAACATAATCGAAGAGAACTTGCTGGATCGTCAAGGTGTCTATCATTTCAGCAATGAAGGGGTATGTTCTTGGTATGATTTTGCGAAGGAAATTTGTGAATTGAGCGGAAATAATTGTGACATACAGCCTTGTCACAGCGATGAGTTCCCCAGTAAGGTGGAACGTCCTCATTTTTCGGTGCTGGATAAAACAAAAGTGAAGGAAACTTTTGGTATCACTATCCCTTATTGGAAAGATTCTCTAAAGAAATGTATGCTAGAATTGGAAACTCAACAATAACTAATTAAAACAATATTTTAAATTATGGATTCATTTAAACGCAATATAATCATTACCGGTGGTGCCGGTTTTATCGGCAGCCATGTGGTACGTCTTTTTGTAAACAAGTATCCGGAATACCGCATTATAAACTTGGATAAACTGACTTATGCCGGTAATCTGGCCAATTTGAAGGATATAGAGGACAAACCGAACTATATTTTTGTAAAGGCGGATATTTGTGATTTTGGAACCGTTCAGGAATTATTGGTGCGATATCAAGTGGATGGTATTATCCATCTTGCCGCCGAGAGTCATGTGGACAGAAGTATCAAAGATCCGTTTACTTTTGCACAAACCAATGTGATGGGTACATTGGCTTTGCTTCAGGCAGCCAAGTTGTATTGGGAATCCCTGCCGGAAAAGTATGAGGGGAAACGTTTTTATCATATTTCTACCGATGAAGTATATGGGGCATTGGAATTTGACGGGACTTTCTTCACGGAGGAAACCAAATATCAGCCTCATAGTCCGTATTCTGCAAGTAAGGCAAGTAGTGATCACTTTGTTCGTGCTTTTCATGACACATATGGTATGCCTACCGTTGTAACAAACTGTTCTAACAATTATGGTCCTTATCAGTTTCCGGAAAAATTGATTCCGCTTTTTATCAACAATATACGTCATGGAAAACCATTGCCGGTATATGGTAGGGGAGAGAACGTACGCGACTGGTTGTATGTTGTGGATCATGCCCGTGCTATTGATCTTATTTTTCATCAGGGCAGAACAGCGGATACATATAATATCGGTGGTTTCAATGAATGGAAGAATATAGATTTGATAAAAGTAATAATCAAAACCGTGGATCGTTTGTTGGGAAATCCGGAAGGCACTTCAGAGTGTCTGATAACTTATGTGACCGACCGCAAAGGTCATGATCTCCGCTATGCGATTGACAGCAATAAACTGAAGCACGAATTAGGATGGGAGCCTAGTTTGCAATTTGAAGAAGGAATAGAGAGAACGGTCCGTTGGTATTTGGACAATCAGGAATGGATGGATCATATTACCAGTGGCGAATATGAAAAATATTATGAGTCGATGTATAAGAACAGATAATGAGAATCCCAGTTGGGGATAATACGGCATACATCTTTAAACTTACCCCCCATACCACTATGAAAGACAAATTAGCATCCTACAACCACTTGATCGAGACCTTTGTGATTGTCACCGAGACCTTTCTTTGCGGTCTGCTATTCCTGCTTTTCAGCAAGCTGTCCAATGAGATGCAGTGGGATAGCCTGCAGGTTGGTGGAACCACCGTTCTGCAAGTCATGCTTACACTAATGTTATGTTACGCCCTTTGCGCCATCCATTCAGGAGTAGTGCTTCACCGGAGGAAAGTGCATTCCCTTCAGATATGGAAACGTGTGCTCGAGAATATGTTCCTGTTTGTCCTCCTGGGCGGTCTGGTCCTTTCTGTAGGAAACTATGCGGATATAGCCTCCCTGTTCATGCTGGAGTACCTTTTTCTCCTGTTTCTGTGTCTTGTTTCGTTCCGTTTCACTCTTCGTCTTCTCGTCAGGCTTTACCGTATGAGCAAGAAACATACGCGTTTTGTGGTACTGGTAGGAAGTACGGACAACAACTTGGAAATCTACCATGAGATGTCGGGCAGTGAAGATACAGGTTATTCGGTCGTGGGCTATTTTGACGGTCAGGCGAATCCTGCTTTTCCGGTAGAATGTCCGTATTTGGGCCAGCCGGCGCAGGTACAGGAATATCTGGAGAAACATGATTATGTACATTACCTGTTCTGCTGCCTGCCCTCAAAAGACAGAGAGGTCATTGTTTCTCTGATTGATTACTGCGAGAACCATCTGGTACATTTCTTCAGTGTGCCCAATGTGCGCAATTATCTCCACCACCGTATGTCGTTCAACATCATGGGGAACGTCCCTTACCTGGGCCTTCGCCCCGATCCCTTAAGTTGGCCGGGGAACCGCCTGCTGAAAAGAACCTTTGACATAGTAGTCTCATCGGTGTTCCTTTGTACGCTTTTTCCGGTTATTCTGATTGTGGTGGCGATAGTGACCGGATTGACCATGCCCGGCCCGCTGTTCTTCCGCCAGAAACGGAACGGGCTGAACGGCAGGGAGTTTTATTGTTACAAGTTCCGCAGTATGAAAGTAAATGCAGATGCCGACAGGATACAGGCCACAGAGCATGATCCCCGCAAGACGCGCTGGGGCAATATAATGCGTAAGACGAATATAGATGAGCTGCCCCAGTTTATCAATGTGCTGTTAGGAGATATGAGTATCGTGGGGCCTCGTCCTCACATGCTTCTCCATACGCAGGAATATTCAAGGTTGATCAATAAATATATGGTGCGGCATTTTGTGAAACCGGGTATAACGGGGTGGAGCCAGGTTACGGGTTTCCGTGGGGAAACGAAGGAACTAAAAGACATGGAGGGCCGTATCCGTGGTGATATCTGGTATTTGGAGCACTGGAGCTTCGGTCTGGACCTTTACATCATGTACAGGACGGTGGCGAATGTCTTCCGTGGCGAGAAGAATGCCTATTAGTAAAACGGGCTGTTCTTAACGATCCTTCTCGATGAGGGTCCTTAGTAATTTAGCAGTTAAAAAACTTTGTTTTTGCAGCCTGTTATTTCCGTCTGCCGGCCGGAAATGGAACATAGCCGGCACTAATGTTAGATCAGAACCCTTGTCCTTTGTGAAAAGTGCAGGGGGAGCTCCGGGAACGAGAGCGCTTGTTCCCGGAGTTTTAATAATAAAGAAGATTATCCGATTAGGATTTATTCAGCTTTAAAAATAAACGCAGATTATATAATAACCCGTAACAGGAAGGATTTTTTATTTTCTGATATTACTATATTTACTCCTAAAGAATTTTTATCTATATGATAGTCTGTTTCGGTGTGTCGGTACCGACCGGATGATCTTAGTAAAGAACTTCCCTCTGCCAGTAGTATCACTCTCTACTTGAGAGCAGAAACGAACACTGGCAAAAGGAAACCTTGGGAAAAGAAATTACCTTTCCAAATATCCGAACACCCCTTCCGCGTCAAAACACGGACAAGCCTTCGGGATGCTTCCGCTCATATCCCTATGTCCCCTTATCCGGGCACCGGGAAAGAGCTTTGCCAGACGCATCAGCAACAAGATAAGCTGTTCTGTCTGCTCTGCGGTCCGGGTGTCTGCCGGATGTCCGTCTGCATCCAGACCGCCCTCGTAGCAGATGCCGATGCTGCAACGGTTCCAGGGACGGCAGTGTGCCCCCACTTCCAGCAGTTTGCGGTGCTGGGTGATGGTGCCGTCGCGACGGATATAGAAGTGGTAACCTACAGTCCGGAAACCACGGGTCTTATGGTCACGAAGTAATTGCTCGGCAGTATAGTCTTTGTCACAACGTGTGGCGCTACAGTGGAGGATGAGGTATCGCACTGATTCGCGTCCTTGCATCAGCGCTCCGTCCTCTACGGTGAGGAGTTGGCGTTCGTTCTTCATTTCTTCCTCACCGATTATCATTGGGAATGTTTCTTGTATCATAATAAATTGAGATTTGGAAAATGTTGTGTTTGTTCTTTAGATGAGGGATGCGCAACTGGTAATGCCCAAAGCGGTGAGTGCCGCGATGGCTGCCTGGATAACTGCCCGGAGAATTTGTGTCCAGGTGATTTTCTTGGATTCGTGGTTGGATTTATTCATGGAAATATCTGTTTTTTGTCAGTTTAAAATGCGAATGGAACAAAAGGAGGTTACGGAACTGGCGGACGGACACGGGGGAGTGAAAGAAGAATCCGTGTCGCCCGTGTTCCATAATCACATCATGCTATCTCTGTGGAGCGGAACAAGCCGGTCAGCTATTCTCGTCTGCCGGTTCACCGGAAGCGGCTGGAATGCGGGAGGCGTCAGCATCGTCAGCGGCAATGCCGGCGGCAGAAGAATTGCCTGTCAGGTCTACCGTAGTCTTTCCGGCCTTCAATGCCTTCACTACTTCGGCGGCTGCCTTGCGTGTGGGAACCAGTTGGAATTCGGCATCTTGGCGCAGGTTGTTGAAACGGACGCCCGGAGCCCACAGTACGTTCACCTCGGTGATGTTGTCCACAGTGAACTCTGCCATCGAATGGGCGCCGAGGCTTCGGATACTGTTCGAAAATACGCCCAGATCGCCCATCTGTATCTGCTGTCCGTTCAACAACTGCTCGCGCAGGCAGTCCACGGCAAGAATAAGGATGGCCTGGATATCGGCACGCGAATATACACATCCGTGGCTGGCAATGTGGTAACAGAACTTGTCCAGTGTCATTACTTGTGAGTACTGGGCGTTGGCATACGCCTTCTTGGCCGCGTCTTTGTCGGTGGGGTTACCACGCATGCAGGTGCTGTAGTTAATCATGATAAATAGGGTTTTAAGAGATGAAAAATAAAAAATGAATTTCGTCAGTGAAGAAGGAGAATACTTTACTTTTCTTGCGGATTGCACGTAGGTAACGTGTAAGGCTGAAGGTTAGTAACGTATGGGGTTACATGTTAGTAACATGCTAGGCCGAAGGTTAGTAACGTATCGGCTCCCTCATTGTTGACATTGCAAAGATAGGTACTGTGAAATGCGTGCTGACGCTTTATGACACCTTGTGGCACTTTATGGCTTTCATCCTGTTCCAAAGAGCTTGCAGGGCTATCCGGGGCTGCCCAGATGCCGGTTGATCAGTGTCACCTGGCGGCTCGTGAAGACTTTTTGCGAGGTATAGTAACCCGTTGCGGATAACTCTTCCATCAGAGGGGGACAGCCGTTTATCCACCTCATCAGATGCCGGGTGGCTATCCGGGGATTTGAACCGGGAAAATAGAGCAGAGCCAGGCTACCCTTTGTCATGGATGGGAAATAAAGGAAATCTTTCATATTTATACATTTTAAATTCAGGAATCTTGCAAACTTGCAGAACTTGCACTCTCTCTCACACCCACACACGTACGTGTGTGCATGCGCGCGTTGAATTCGTATTCGCCACGCCCCACTTTGACCAGCTGTCCGCGTTCGGTCATACGTTTCAGCAGCGAGTCCACCGAGCCTGCCGGAACTCCTACCTGTTCTCCTTTGTCGATGGCTTCGTTGCGGGTGAAGCGCAGGGGAAGGCAGTCGAACAGGGTTTCGGGAGTCATGTTCGCCGATGGTGCGCTGGGGGTTCCTGCGGGCAGGAGCGAGAGAATGTGGCATGCATGGCGGTACAGAGGTTCCACCAAGGCCAGCACGGCATAAAAGTCGTCGGTGCGGATGGAGAGGTTGAATTGCGGCACGATTCCGTCTGCTATGTTTTCTTGTGGAATATGGGCCGACGGGGTCAGTCCGGGACAGTTCAGCAGGGTACGCACGATGTTTTCCTGTGGTTCGCCGCTCCTTTCGCCTCCCGGCAGCAGGGATTCCAGAGAGCGCAGCAGGGCGATAATGCTTATGATGCGGAAGATATTGATGGCAATACGGGTTACAGCGCTTTTCATCTGGTTACCGTGAATGGCGGAGGCTCGTCCGAATACACGGGCAAAGTGGAAGTTGAATATCTCTTTTTGCTCGTGGGTGAGCTTCATGTTGATGTTGCTCACCGAGGCGGTGATGGCGTCCAGCACTTCTTTCCATTGTGCCCCCCATTCCAGAAAACGGGAGTCATAGTCTGTATCCGCTTCGTTGAACTGGTCTTCCCATTCTTCAATGGCAGGCATATAGTAGAACAGCTGGCGCGAGAACAATCCGTTTTCGGCCGATGGGATAAGGGGCTTGATTTGTGCAGGCGTGCCGCTGAGAAGCACGCAGAGGAACGTGACGTTACATTCGCGGTATTCGTGATTGGTGCGCCGGTTGTAGGCCAGCCGGTCATGGTCGAAACATTTCCGGAGGAGGTCGCTCCAGTGTCCGTGGTCGCCTCCAATGGCGGTGCTCACGGTGTCGGCCTCGGTTTCGCATATCAGTCCTACGCCTCCGGAGTCCATCAGGTTTTCCTGTATGCCTGTACCGGTATTGTCACCGGCTATGAGGAGCATTTTCAGCTGGGGCTGTTCGGGTTCAGGGGTATTTACCTTTTCCTTCCCCAAAGTGTCCCATTTTGTCTTTTCCATGCGGTAGGTCTTTATTTTTTCCCGGTAGGTGTCCAGCAGCGCGTTGTGTATGGGTTCTGCCAGACGGCGTACCCAGGTCAGTGCACCCTTGCCGGAAGCGGGAGGCGCGGTGACGAACACTTGCAGACAGGGATACTTGTGTTTTCGTCCGTACACAAAACTTACCAGTTTGTTGAGGGTGCTTCCCAGCACGGTTGCTGCACCCAGCAGCAGGATATCCCGTTGGGCGGGAGAGTTACCGCAGTCTATGATCCCTTGCAGGAAGGCGGGCCAGCGGTAGTCGGGGAAAGAGGGAAGTCGGGCAGGGAGGATGGCTTTGGGCACGCCGTCGGACAGGGGGGAGGCTGTGTCCGTGAAAACAGCGTCGGGCGGAGTCCCGTCGGAGGCATCCGGATGGGCATTATAGGATACGCGTGCACGTGTGTGGGTGTGGAGAGACTGCAAGTTCTGCAAGTTTGCAAGTTTCGGGTCCATTTTCACCCCGGCCACCTCTGCCAGATGGAAGACGGTTCCCAGGGAATTTCTGCCTGTTCCTTTGGTCAGGGCATGTCCGTACAGTTTGTCTGCTTCATCGTGGTGGTACTTTTCGGATATGCGGCAGATGCGGTGGAACCGGGTGCGTCCTTCTTCTCCGCAACTGTTGGCTATGGCAAAGGCCAGCGGCATATATTCCTGATAGGTGGGGGCCACATTGACTCCCGCTTGTTCGATGGCTGTTACCAGCTGTTCCAAGATAGAAATAGAATCGTTCATTTTTTAATATTTATGGTTATTGATTTTCGCTTCTCCGTCGTGCGACAGAAAACAGGCTCTGGACAAGTCGGCATTGGCCCTGTCCACTTTCAGCTCGTATTTCCATTCCAGATACTCCCATGCGGTGTGCAGGGCATTGTCGAAGGATTCTTCCACGCTCAGGAAAGGGTTTATGCGGTAAGGGATAAACAGTTTTACTCCCTGGTTTCCGGGGCTGACAAAGGAAAGTACGGGGTGCAGCACTTCATCGGCAAAGAGGCGGTCGCGCCACATTGCCGCTTCTTCGGTGGAAGCCAGTTCGTCAATATCTATGACAAAGAGGCCCGAAGGAACTTGCATGCATTGTTCTTTGCAGTAAGAGAAGATACCTGCCGGAGTGACATACGGTAAAAGGGTCTGTTTATTCTTTCGGAACGCTTGCTTGTCTCCGAGTCCGGCTCTGACTTTATGCGTCAGTTCTTCCAGTTGCGGATTGGTGCTGATGTAGGTATGAAGCCCTGCCACACTGCATATACATGTGGGTATTTTATTGGTGACGGGTGCATTGAAAAATGACATGATGTATTCTTTCATAAAAGAAATTGATTTTGATTTATCTGCACAAATATACGGGTAGGGAATGACGTATGGAAATCGATTCATAACCGTTTACTATCTGTTTACTATTGGTGCATGCTATTGATTATATATTGATGAAATATGGATTTTGATTAACGATCTGTTGATAATAATTAAAGAATAGAGAAAAGAAATAGTATATGAATGAAAAACCTGATATGATGATAAATATTTATGGCGGAAATAATCTGATTGCTCCTGTGGCATCTTCCGCCATTCAGAACTTTTATGGCGACCGGGGTGATGAGGCCGCCGACCAACCGGAAGATTCTGAGAAAACGGAGAATACAGAAAGTGTGGCGGATGAGAAGCCGGCACAGGAACCGGCGGAACTGTCGGATGATGAATTTTACGTATCGGTCTATATACCCGATATAAAGGTGATGAGGGCTTACAAGATACTTTTGGGAGAGTGTACCACGGCACGCGAACTGGCGGTGGTGGTAGGAAAGATGCTGGCCGATGAGAACTGTAGGAATGTAGACAAACACACGGTGGTGAAAGCGGCTTTCATCAAGTCGTTGCTACCTTTTGCCAAACGACTCGTGTCGGGCGGTACGATAGCCAATATACGGGCGCAGATTAATAATATGCTGGCTAGTAAATAATTTTTTCGATTATCCTCTTACTCCATTGGCACGTTAGCAAATCGACAAATTATTTATGTTGCGGGATTATCAGATAGAGATGAAAACACGTCTGATGGAAGCGTGGAAAGCTCACCGGAGTGTGATGGTGCAGATGCCTACCGGTACGGGCAAGACACATCTGCTGGCATCTGTGGTCAGTGAGTTTGTGTCTTCTGCAGGCAGCGGGGTATGGCTTATTGCCCATCGTAGGGAACTGGTGGCGCAAATGGAGGAAACGCTGGCTAAATATGGTATCCGGAGGGAGGATACTCCGGTCAGGGTAATGTCTGTCCAATGGCTATCCCGGCACTGGAATGAGGCGGGTGATGCTCCGGGACTGATTGTGATAGACGAGGCTCATCATGCCTTAGCCGCTTCTTACACGGAGATGTGGAAGCGTTATCCTGCCGCAAAGAAACTGGGTGTGACTGCCACACCTTGCCGCTTGAACCGTAGGGGGTTCACGGAACTGTTCGAGGTGCTGGTTACTTCGTGGAGTATTGCCGAGTTTATTGAAAAAGGCGTGTTGTCTGTGTTCGATTATGTATCCATCCGTCCCGGCAGCGAGGAGCAGCGGCTCATTGACGGTCTGGAGAAACGGGGGGCCGATGGGGATTATCAGGTGAAAGAGATGGATGCGGTACTGAACAGGCGTCCCGGTATCGAGCGCCTGTACCGCAGTGTCAGGCAGTTTGCTTCCGGCAAGAAGGGGATGGTGTATGCCATCAGCATTGAACATGCCCGGCGGATAGCGGAGTATTACAGCAGGTGGGGAGTGAATGCGGTGGCTGTGGACAGCAAGACTCCTGCTATGGAACGCAAGCGGATGGTGGAGGAGTTCAGACATGGAAAAATCGAGGTGCTGGTGAATGTGGATGTATTTAGCGAGGGGTTCGACTGTCCCGATGTGGAGTTTGTACAACTGGCCCGTCCTACTTTGTCACTGGCTAAATATTTGCAGCAGGTAGGACGCGGATTGCGGAGATCGGAGGGCAAGGAGGCGTGTATGCTGATAGACAATGTGGGGCTGTACCGCATTTTCGGGCTTCCTACACAGCGATGGAACTGGGATGCTATGTTCCGGGGACGGATGGCGGGAAAGGGGAGTTTGCCCGGACGGATGAATTGTGATGCTTCCGTTACCGCTTTTCCGGTGGTGGAAAGGCCGGCTGAAGCCGGTGGGGACTTGGTGATGGTTATGGAGCACGGGCGTTTGCTTTCTTCCATCAGAGAGCAGGCTTTGCCGGATGAGAAGGAGCAGTCACCGTCATGCAGGCTGAGGGCATTTGTAGATAAGGAAACAGGTCTTTGGGGATTGGAAAAGGGAGATGAGATGCTGCCGGACGTTTCGTTTAAAGAGATTTTGAGTATCAAAGGACGTTTTGCCGTGGGGAGGCTTCGGAACGGGTGTGTCCGGGTACTGAATGATACGGGGGCTTTGGTGGCCGAACTGGGGCATTGCTGTGAGGTGAGATTGCTGAAAGATGATTTGTTGCAAGTCCGTCATGCCGGGAATTCGGTGTCTTATGTGGATTTACGGAACGGCCGGTGTTATGCTGTCCGCCCGCGTGTCCTCAGATACGGGAGCATAGAATTGTTACAGGTGAACCGTACTTATTACAGCAGGACAAGGCAGGTGTATGCCAATACATGCGGGTTGCCTTCTTCGTCCATTGTGTGGATGGGGTTTTATGTGAAGATGTACGATGGCAGAGTGCCTTTCCGATGCCGCCGCATGGAAGATGGAGGCTTTTGTTGTGAACCGCAGGTTTGTCTGTTGGAGGGGGATGAGGAGCGTGCTTATTACCTGAGCGGACGGTTGTCGGATCAAAGTATTGTGGTGATGGATGAGGAGGGACGGTATTATCATGTGGAGAAAGGACATGGAAAGCGTTATGTGGCTTGTAACCGTCCGTCGGACCGGAGTGAGGATTTTGATGAGGCGGTGGCATTGCTCCGAAGGCAGGCGGATGAGCGTGTGGAGAAACATTTGCAGGAGGAAAAGTGCGAGACTGAACGGAAACGGCAGCGTATAATCAGCAGGAGTGTGGAGGCCGTACCTTTTCAGATAGGAGTGAAATGGGGGTTGAGGACAGCGGAGCAGATTTTGATTCCACCTGTCTATCGGAGAATATTGCGTCCGGTGGGTGGTTATTGCGCCTATCAGGACAGCTCCTGCCAGTGGGGGGTGCTGACTGTAGACGGAAGGATCATTATCCGGGCCCGGTATATGGAGGTGGAGATAGACAGGGATGGAACGGCGCGTCTTACTTTGGTTCCGGGGAAGATGGAAACGGTGAAGCTGACGGATTAATAGGATAAAAAGCAGGGGATAACTTTTTGTCAGACCGATATTTAGCGATGGAATACGGATCATTATGAAAAGTTTTGTAACTTTGCATCCGATTTTAAAAAAGGAGATATTGATATGGAATTACCTGATGACCCGATGATGCTTTTCAGCATGGTGAATATGAAACTTCGTGACTGCTATCATTCGCTGGACGAGCTTTGTGATGATATGAATGTAGACAAGGAGCTGTTGGTGAAAAAATTGAAGGCGGCCGGATTTGAGTATAGTAAGGAAAACAACAAGTTTTGGTAGATAGAGGGATCAGCCCGTTCCGGAAGAATGCTTGGGACGGGCTGATTTTTTTATTGAGATACCTATTGTTGATTATTTTTGTATAAGTCCTGTTTCCGGTATTGCAACAGGGATGTTCCGGTATGCCGCTTGAAGAAACGTCTTAAGGTGGCAAGATTGGCAAACCGGGTTCTTTGAACGATTTCCTGTATGCTGATGGATGGATTCTCCAATAATGCGTAAATCTCTTGCAGGGTATAATGTATAATCCATTCTTTGGGGGATTTTCCACTTACCAGAGTCAAGGCTTCAGTCAGGTATTTGGAGGAAACATGCAACTTTTCGGCATAGAACGCCACTTCTTTGTTTTCTTTGTAATGCTTTAACAGCAAATCCAGAAAAAAGTATCCGATTTCTTCTTTATGCAAGGTGGTGACTTTATGTTCTTTTACTGTGCTGTAATAGTCTGCATAAAGTTCCAGAAAAGGTAATTTCAGCAGATTGGTAATAGATTCTTTTGTAAATAAATAAGTTGGAGAAGTAGCTCTGTTGTATAGTAACCGGAAATAGAGGGAGAACTGTTCCGCTTTCTCTTGGGATAGCGAATAGATGCAGTGGGTTTGGGTGTAGGTATGAAAACCGGTCGGAAAACGTTTGATACTTCCATTGATCACGTCATAAAAAAGGGCATTTGAAAAAGTACAATAATCGATGGTGAAAGTCAGACTGGATTTTATAAATGAAACCAAGAATCCCGGCATGAAAATAAGAATGTCGTTTGCACAAATAACATATTTCCGGAGACCAATCTGGATCTCGGCATTCCCTTCAGTACACATACCCAAAACTCCTTCCGGCAGATAAGAGGGGTATTTGCTGAAAGGCACTGTGTGCGCATCCATATAAATACTGAAATCTTGATCGGACAGTCCTTCTTTGGTATCCTGTGGTTTTGGGGTATTATATAACATACTTTGTATCAGCTCTAGGTTCACAAAATTAGAATTTAATGATACATTCCGCCGGAAGTAGTGGACATAAGGGAAAATAAAACGGAAAAAAACTACGTGTATTTGATTTTTTTAATATAATGATAGGAGAACAATTTTAGCTTCCCGTAAGTTGTAGGAGAACACGGAAAATTATTCTTTTTTACAGAAAGAAGGGTGAATTCAAAAAGATCGTTTGATTTGTTTTTGAATTCACCCTTTATGAATGGAGCGGAGTTATTTTTGCGCCAGTAATTTGGCTATGGCACGGTCGGGTTTCCCGGTTTCTGTCAGGGGAAGTTTGAATACCGGAACAAAACGTTTGGGACGCCAGTAGGGAGGTAATTGATGTGTGCAGGTCTGTTCTATGTCGTCGGGCAGTTGCCCTTCGGCAAGCAGCACAATGATTTCTCCGAATTTTTCGTCGGGAGCGGAGGTGATCAAGAAAGGAACGGACAGGTGTTCTTTCAATGCGGCCTCTACTTGTTCTATCTGCACTTTCACTCCTCCGGTATTGATCGTATTGTCTTTTCTGCCTAGAATGCGGAATTGGTTCTGTCCGTTTATCTCGGCTATGTCATTGGTCACCAGTTCTTTTCCGCAAATTTCGGGAGCGTATATCACCAAGGTGTTTTCTTTACTCAGACGGATCTGTATGCTCTCGAAAGGGGTGTACCAGTCTGAAGCTTCAGGACCGTTCAGTCTGCGTAGGGCAATGTGTGATAAGGTTTCGGTCATGCCGTAAGTAGACCATACGGCATGGGGGAAATCTTTTAACGCAGCGTTCAATTGGGAGTCGATAGGACCACCTCCGATAATGAGGTGCCTGATTTGTTGCAATATCGCTCTCTCTTCGGGAACTTGCAGTGAGTTATAGACTTGCATGGGGATCATGGCGGCAAAGACGGGGGCTTTTGTCAGGTCTTTTAAAGGATGCCCGGATGGAGTGACAGGCAGCAAGTCCAGTCCCGCTACCAAGGCACGTACTACCACCATTTTTCCGGCAATGTATTGCAAGGGCATACAGAGCAGGGCGGAATCTTCTTTTTGTAGTCCGAGGAAGGAACAGGTGAGGCAGGCGCTTTCCATCATGCGTTCTTTTTCTACATACAGTTCCTTGGGTTTGCCAGTGGAGCCTGAAGTATGTACCAGCAGGGTGTCTGCCGGGTCAAACCATTCGGAAAGAAAGGAGAAAAGTTCCTGCCGGAAACTTCGGTTGTCGGCAGGGATATTCATTCTTACCATTTCAATTTCCCAATTGGAGTAGGGGATGCTTTCTATCAGAATGGTTTGTTTGTTTCTATTGGTGCAGAATTTTGTCATTGTTTCAGCCAGTTTAGTAAATCGGGTTCTTGTTCTTCGGGGTGGAACCAAAGGCAGTCCCCTTCGATGTGAAGCGGATAGTCTATATTGTCGGTAAACAGCAAGCCGGTACCTAGTCCTTGGGGGAGGGCGGGCTGCAAGGTGGCACACCATTGTGCGATGGCATTCAGTCCGATATTGGACTCCAGAGCGGAAGTGACCCATGAGCCGATGCCTCTTTCAGCCGCCAGTTCCATCCATTCTTCGGAGCCGCTGATTCCTCCGTGCAGAGAAGGTTTCAGGATAATGTACTGAGGACGGATGGTTTCCAGCAATTCTATTTTCCGGTCGCGCCGGTTGATGCCTATCAGCTCTTCATCCAGTGCAATGGGAAAGGGGGTGGCGGCACAGAGTCGGGCCATTTCATCCCATTGTCCCGCACGGATGGGCTGTTCGATGGAATGGAGCTGGAATTCGGAAAGACGATGTAACTTTTCGAGGGCATCGGTAGGAGAGAAAGCACCGTTGGCATCTACACGCAGTTCGATTTGGGCTGGGGTGAAATGCTGGCGGATGTGCGCCAGCAGCTCCAGTTCCTTTTCAAAGTCGATAGCGCCTATTTTGAGTTTGATGCAGCGGAAACCTTGCTGCATCTTTTCCCCGATGCGCCGGTACATCTCGTCAAAGTTTCCCATCCAGATGAGTCCGTTGATGGGGATACCCTCTTTGCCTTTGCTGAACGGGGTGTGCCAGAATTGCAGGCTGCGTGCCCGGAAATGCAGCAGGGCGGTTTCCATACCGAACAGGATGGACGGATAGGGAAGCAAGGCTTCCCGGTCTATTTCCCCATTCTTTTCCAGGTTCTTGCAGGCAGTGGCCAACACCTCGTCGTATGAGGGGATATCATCACAGCTCAGGGCAGGGAGAGGGGCGCATTCACCCACGCCATAGTGGCGGCTGCCGGTGTCGGTGAGGAGGATGTACCATACATCCCGGGTAGTATATACTCCTCTGGAAGTACCGGCAGGTTGCTTGAAGTGTAATTGTTTTTTTATAATTTGGGTTTGGAACATTTTTTTTTATGTGTAGTTGGTTTGGTATATTTATCCCTGACAATCTCAAAGGCGCGTTGGACCCATGTGTATATGCTCGTGTCGGGAATATCACCATCAAAATTAAGTTGAAGCCAATGTTTCAGACTTTGGTTGATGGGATTGCCGACTGAAACATGTCTCTCTTTTATATACTCAATTTCGTCCGAAGTAGATTTGACATTGACAAAAGTGAAATTGTCAATGTCTATAAAACAGAACATGTGTCCATAAACATAAAAGGCAAGGATAGAATCATATCTTGCAGCAAATTTGCCAAATGGCATCTTTTCGGAAACGTCACCTAACGAAAGACAATATTTTCTGAATTCTTCAATGTCCATGCTTTGAATTTGTAGTTTGTTTATGGGAACTTCGGATAATCCTGGAACCGTGGCTTGCGTTTTTCCAAAAATGCCTTCCCTCCTTCCTGCGCTTCCTCTGTCATGTAATACAGCATGGTGGCATCTCCGGCAAGTTCTTGTATGCCGGCTTGTCCGTCCAGTTCGGCATTCAGTCCGGCTTTGATCATACGAAGAGCGAGCGGGCTGTGCTCCATCATCTTTTCTGCCCATGCCACGGTTTCGTCTTCCAGGCGGTCGAAAGGAACGACTGTATTGACTAATCCCATTTCCAGTGCTTCCTGTGCGGAGTATTGACGGCAAAGGAACCATATTTCACGGGCTTTCTTCTGCCCTACGATGCGTGCCAGATAGGAAGAGCCGAATCCGGCGTCGAAGCTGCCTACCTTGGGACCTGTCTGTCCGAAAATGGCATTTTCTGAGGCAATGGTCAGATCGCATACCACATGCAGCACATGGCCGCCGCCGATGGCGTAACCGTTTACCATGGCGATGACCGGTTTTGGCAGTGACCGGATTTGCTTTTGTACGTCCAGCACATTCAGACGGGGAACTCCATCTGTGCCGATATAACCGCCATGACCTTTTACGTGCATATCTCCCCCGCTGCAGAAGGCTTTGTCACCTGCTCCGGTCAGAACCACTACATTGATATCCTGGCACTCGCGGCAGTAATACAGGGCGTCGCTGATTTCCGAAGTAGTGGTGGGGGTGAACGCGTTGCGGTAACGCGGACGGTTGATGGTGATTTTCGCTATTCCGTTGTAAAAGTCAAACAGAATATCTTGATATTCTTTGATGGTTTTCCATTTTCTTGTTTCCATTATTCATTTTTATTTTTAAGTCCGTGATAATATTCTCTTAATAGGGTGGTGTCTTTTTCCTTGTCGGTAAACACCTCCAGCAGCATGGGTTGCATCCTTGTCTCGGGTGAGGTGAATGGCTGCATCGCTTCTTCCAGCTCTTCTTCTCCGGTCACTTTCATGTAAATAAAGCCACGTTCTTCCGCCCAGCCTTTGGCGGTGGTGTAATGCTCGGCTGTGATAAACTCCCGGGAACGGCTTGATTTGTCCATTCCAGGCAGGGTATGGAATATTTCTCCTCCTTCGTTATTCAGTAACAGGATGCGGATGTTGGCACCGTAATTTTGATTCCACAGTGCGTTCATATCATAGAAGAAGCTCAAGTCGCCTATGATGATGAAATTCAGCTTGCTGGAAGCGGCGGCATAACCGATGGCGGTGGACAGGGAGCCTTCTATGCCGTTCACGCCCCGGTTGCAACAGATTTCCACCCGGGGAGGAACTGTAAATAACTGTGCATAGCGCACGGTGGAGCTGTTTGCCAGATGCAGGGCACAGGGTTCGGGTAATGCCTGAATGAGTTTTCCGATAACGGAGATTTCGGAATAAGCAAGATCCGGCATCGGAATGGTTTTGCAATAGTTTTCCCACATCAGCGGATAATGGGTCGGTTTGTTGTCCAGCAGGAAAGCTATTTTTTCCAAGAACTCAAACGGATCCATCTCGATGACGGTGGTCAGGCAACCGTATAAATCGGCTATCTTCCCGTCGGCGGCAACATGCCAATGTTCGCGCGGGGGATGATTGCGCAGGTATTTCTTCAATTGCTTGGATACGATATGTCCGCCGTAGGTAATCAGTATTTCGGGGGCCATGTCTTCCTGGCGCTCCGGCGTCATGGAATAAACGGCGGCGTCGAAATTCTTGATAGGAATGCCGGGGATGGTCTGGTTGCCCAGATGTTCCGTCAACCAGGCGAAATGTTTATAAAGCGGTTTCACATATTTTTTCTCGAACAGGTAAATCAGATTCATCTGGCCTACCACGACCATGCGCTTGTTGTACTTGTTCAGCCGTTCGATCAGTTCCTTATAGTCACGGTCGTACACGCTCAGTCCCTGATAACGGGTGATGACACGTGCCTCGGGAAGTGTTTTGGCGGTGAAGCGGTAGATGGGTTCGGAAATGGGTACATTGATATGTACGGGTCCTTTGCCGTGGTGGGTGGTTTCCAGTATGGCTTCGTTGATGAGGCGGTTGCAAAACCATTCGTCTTCCTCTGTATGTACTTCGGGCAGGTTGACAGACATCTTGACTAACGTTCCGAACACATGGGGCTGGGGCAGGGTTTGTCCGTCCATTTGTCCTATCCAGGCGGCGGGGCGGTCGGCAGAAATGACAATCAGAGGTACTTGTTGGTAAAAAGCTTCGGCTACGGCAGGGTGCAGGTTCAGCAGGGCCGAACCGGAGGTGCAGCATACTGCGGCAGGACCTCCCCCTTGTAAAGATAGGCCGATAGCAAAAAAACCGGCACTGCGTTCATCGGTTACAGAATAACAAGTGAAGTCCTCTATATTGGCCAGAGTGTGTACGATGGCAGCATTACGGCTGCCGGGACAAAGCACTATTTTCCGCACACCGTGCGCTTTGAGAAGTGCCACCAACTGAAGTATGTTCTTTTTGTCTGAATACATTATTCTTCTACTTTAATTGTTTCCATTTGTTTACTTATAAAGTCAGGATGAAGGATGCTCCGCATCGTATTCATCTTGTCTCCCGTTTCCACCCATTCCGATTCTACTTCCGAGGAAGCCAGTATTCCTCCTCCTGCATACAGGATGGCTTCACCCGGCTTTATTTCCATGCAGCGCAGATTGACGTAGATATCGGTATGTCCCTCTGTGTCCAGCCATCCGGTGAATCCGGAATAATAACTGCGGTCGTACCCTTCGTTGTTCAGAATAAACCGGAAAGCCTCCTCTTTGGGCAGGCCGCAGACGGCGGGAGTGGGATGGAGTTCTTGCAATAAATCGCCTATATGGTCTGTATTTTTCAACAAGAAATAAAAATCAGTCTTGAGGTGTACCAATTGTCCGGCACGGGCGGTATAGGGACCTTTCTCCGTCATCTTGTTGCCGAATTTTTTGGCGATCCGGCGGATATAATCAGCCACATAGCCCTGTTCTTCTTGGTTCTTCTTGTCCCAGTTTGTCGGCATCACTTCGTCCTGCATCGGCATTGTACCAGCCAGGGCCACGGTGTGCCATTCTTTGCCTTGTCCGCTTAATAAGATTTCCGGTGTGCTGCCCAGCCAGGTTCCGGAAGCGGGGGTGTGGCATAGGTAAATCATCATGCGCGGATAATTGTTACAGGCCCGGACAAAAGCGCCAAGTGGTGAAAAATCATCTCCGATATGTCTGGCGGAAGAACGTGACAGAACCAATTTTTGAAACTGCTTCTCTTGTAAGGGAGTGATGAAACGCCCGAATGCGCGGGTATATTGTTCTTTATCCGTTTCTTCGGAAACAAAAGGAGAGAGTTCATTCTGCCGGCTTTTGCAGGTGAGCAGGGTATCCACACATTCCAGTGAAGACAGTGCTTCGCTGATTTCGTTCCAGTCGTATGCCGTGACATCCGGACGGATAAGTACCAAGGGATGTTCCTCCGATATCCGGAAAGGAGCCACGACAAATCCCTTTTTTTCATTCAGTTCTTGAATGTCCGCTAATTGTTCCACATCGCCCGAGGTTTGCAATACCAGGTAGCATTCGTCTGTCCAAGGTAACCGGTAGAGGGCGAAACCGAGGTGGCTATGTGTCAGGCAATCCAATAATTTTTGCGTATGTATATCTGGTAGATTCATTTCTTTTTCAGTATGAAATTAACGACACGAACAGTAGAAACCAGTTCTCCCTGTGGAGTGGTGATATCTATATTCCATATATGCGAGGATCTGCCGCGGTGAATCAGTTTGCCGGTGGCGAATACTTTGCCTCCGACGGGTACGGCCGACAGATGATTTCCACTTACTTGTACTCCGCAGGCATATTCGCCTTCCCGGCATAGCGACATGGAGCCATGTCCTGCCACAATCTCGGCCAGAGCCAGTGACGCGCCGCCGTTCAACATACCAAAGGGTTGTGAAGTACGATGGTCTACAGGCATTTCGGCATGTACCGCATTCTCGGTGGGGGGTAGAAACCGGATACCCAGATGTTCCGCCATCGAATTCGAATAATCAGGTTTGCAGGTTATTTCTTCCATCATTTGTATGTCTGTTCTTTTCTATAGGGCTACAAAAATACATAAATTTTAGATGAAAATGTCGCTAATGTTGTTCTTTTAAGAACAAAAACATTCGGGGTTTGTTTCTATTTTCGGAATATATTTTTTATTTTGCAAAAAGAATTCGTACAAATGCAACAACGAATGAATAAAACAATAATTTAATACCTATGCTCATTACGATTATTATCCTTGTACTGTCCGCAGTATTTTTTGTAAATGGCAAGATACGGTCGGATCTTGTGGCTCTTTGTGCTTTAGTGGCTTTGTTGATTTTTCAGATATTGACGCCTGACGAGGCTTTGTCCGGATTCTCCAATTCGGTCGTCATTATGATGGTGGGGCTGTTTGTGGTTGGCGGAGCGATTTTTCAGACGGGACTTGCCAAAATGATCAGTTCACACATTCTGAAATTAGCGGGTAAGAGTGAATTGAAATTATTCTTGCTTGTAATGTTGGTGACTTCTGCTATCGGGGCTTTTGTGAGCAACACAGGTACGGTGGCTCTGATGTTGCCTATCGTGGTCAGTCTGGCAGTCAGTGCCAACATGAATCCCAGTCGTTTGCTTATGCCGTTGGCGTTTGCCAGCAGTATGGGAGGTATGATGACACTGATTGGTACGCCGCCCAACCTTGTTATTCAAAATGCGTTGACTTCGGCCGGTTTTCCTCCGCTTTCGTTCTTCTCTTTTTTTCCGGTAGGGATTATTTGTGTGGCAGTGGGTACTTTGGTGTTGCTTCCGCTCAGTAAATGGTTTCTTTCGAAACGGGGGAAAAACGGAGACGACAATGTTCATTCGGGCAAATCCCTGAAACAGTTGGTGAAGGAATATGGGCTATCCAGTAATTTGTTCCGGTTGAGGGTGGTCGGTGACTCCCGGCTGCATGGAAAGACGATTATAGAGTTGGATATCCGGCGCAAGTATGGATTGAATATACTGGAGGTGCGTCGTGGGGATATGTCACAACACCGCTTCCTGAAAACAATTACTCAGAAGCTGGCCGATCCCGGTACGGTTCTTCAGAAAGAGGATATTCTGTATGTGACGGGGGATTTTGAGAAAATAAAGTTGTTTGCCGAAGATTATCTGCTGGAGATGCTGGACGAGCATACTACCGAAGAAGCGAAAAACTCAGCCAATTCATTGGATTTTTATGACATAGGTATTGCTGAAATCGTTTTGATGCCTTCCTCCAATCTGATAAACCAGACGATAAAGGGGGCGGGCTTTCGTGATAAGTTTAATGTGAATGTACTGGGTATCCGCCGGAAGAAGGAATATTTGTTGCAGGACTTGGGCAATGAGCGGATTCATAGCGGGGATGTGTTGCTGGTGCAGGGTACATGGAACAATATCGCCCGGCTGAGCAAGGAAGATGCCGACTGGGTGGTACTGGGACAACCGCTGGCCGAGGCTGCGAAGGTCACGCTGGATTACAAAGCACCGGTAGCTGCGGTTATCATGGTGCTGATGGTGGCAATGATGGTGTTCGACTTCATTCCGGTAGCTCCGGTGACGGCGGTGATGATTGCGGGTATCCTGATGGTACTGACAGGATGTTTCCGCAATGTGGAGGCGGCTTACAAAACCATTAACTGGGAAAGCATCGTACTCATTGCGGCCATGCTGCCTATGTCGCTGGCATTGGAAAAGACAGGGGCTTCCGAATACATTTCGAACAGTCTGGTCAGTGAACTGGGAACATACGGACCGTTGGCGCTGATGGCGGGTATTTATTTCACTACTTCCCTGATGACGATGTTTATCAGCAACACGGCTACCGCAGTGCTTCTGGCTCCTATCGCGATGCAAAGTGCAACACAGATAGGGGTAAGTCCCGTACCTTTTCTCTTTGCGGTGACACTGGGGGCAAGTATGTGTTTCGCTTCTCCATTCTCCACTCCGCCCAATGCGCTGGTGATGCCCGCCGGACAATATACCTTTATGGATTATGTAAAGGTAGGGCTGCCGTTGCAGATTATTATGGGCATTGTCATGGTGCTGGTACTTCCTTTGCTGTTTCCTTTTTAAGTTGTTTATAATATATGATGCCGATGACGTCCGCTATAAACCATCCGATAGGAATAGACCACCAGATTCCGATGACCCCGATGGCAGGAATGCCGGCAAGCCAATAGGAAAGGGCTACACGGGTTCCCAACGATACCACTGTGAGCACTACGGACATTCCCGGCATACGGATGGCCCGATAATATCCGTATAACAGGAACAAAATCCCGATTCCGCAATAAAACGCTCCCTCGATGCGTAAATAACTGATACCGATGTTCAGAATTTCCGTTTCGTGGGGGCGGACAAAAATCAGCATCAATAGTTTGGCGAATAAAAAGACCAGAATGGAAATGACCAGAGAGAAGAGAACGGTGGTAATCAAGGCACTTTTCACTCCTTTGCGGATCCGTTCCTCTTTTCTCGCTCCGAAGTTCTGGGCAATAAAGGTGGAAAAGGCATTTCCGAATTCCTGTACCGGCATATAGGCAAACGAGTCTATTTTTATTGCTGCCGCAAAGGCGGCCATGACTACAGTGCCAAAACTATTGACCAATCCTTGTACCATCAGAATGCCCAGATTCATCACCGACTGTTGTACACAGGTCAGTGCGGAGAACGAAGTGATCTCTTTCAGGCAGTGACGGTCGAAATGCAGGTCGTTGCGGTGTAATCTCAGTTCGGGGTATTTCACGTAGGCATATCCCATAATTCCCAAAGCGGATACTCCCTGTGCGGCCACCGTGGCGATGGCTGCTCCCTTGATTCCCCAATCCAACTGCAAGATAAAGAATAAATCCAGCCCGATGTTCAGTACAACGGAAACCGCCAGAAACCAAAGAGGAGTAACGGCATCTCCTATGGCACGCAGTAATGCCGCATAGAAATTATAGATAAAGGTAAAGCCGATTCCCCAAAAGATAATCCACAAGTAATCATACATCATGCCATAAATATCTTTGGGAATCTGCAATAACCTGAGAATGGGATGAATCCAGACGAAAGCCGCTATATTTAGAATCAATGTTACTGTACCGATCAGCAGGGCGGATACATAGATGTTACGGCGTAGGGAATCCGTTCGTCCGGCTCCATATTGCAAGGAAAAAACGGTTCCGCTTCCCATGGACAATCCCAGCAGGATGGAAATGAGGAAAACCATCAGCGTATAGGCGGAACCGACGGCAGCCAATGCGCCGGAACCTATACATTGTCCTACAATCAGCGTGTCGGCTATATTGTAACACTGTTGTAGCAGTGAGCCTATAATCATAGGTAAGGTAAAACGTAGCAGAGTGCCGGTGATACCTCCCTGCGTCAAGTCTATTTTAGATAACATGATGCGTGTCTGTTCGATTCAATTTCTTATTTATTTTGAAATTTATTGCGAAGGTAGGGAATAAAATATCAAACAACAATAAAGATTGTCTATTTAATACCCGGAATGTTCTTTCTCCTTAAAAAGAGTTAACTTGATAATATTTTCCATAGGAAACTTTTTATTATAAGAAATATCATGTATGTTTGCATAAAGTTTCCATTGGAAAATATTAAATCAAATAAAATAGTTTAATTATGAAGTATATAGTAATAGGAGGCGTAGCAGGAGGTGCAACTGCTGCCGCACGTATCAGAAGAAACACGGAACAGGCGGAAATCATTTTGTTCGAGAAGGGAGAATACATTTCGTATGCCAATTGTGGTCTACCTTATTATATAGGAGGTGTGATTGCGGAGCGGGAAAAATTGTTTGTACAGACTCCGGAGGCTTTTGGGAAACGTTTTAACATAGATGTGCGTACCCGGTCCGAGGTAATAGCCATCCATTCTGCCGAGAAAACAGTGGATATTCGTACTTCCGACGGGAAAACTTATACGGAGAGTTATGACAAATTATTGCTTTCTCCGGGTGCGTCGCCTGTTCGTCCTCCCTTGCCGGGCATTGACAATGAAGGGATTTTTACCCTACGTAATGTGAATGATACCGATGCTATCAAGAGTTACTTGCAGCAGCATAAGGTGAAACGGGCGGTAATCATCGGGGCCGGATTCATCGGGTTGGAGATGGCGGAGAATCTGCAGGAAGCCGGTGCGGAAGTGGCGGTTGTAGAGATGGCAAATCAGGTCATGGCTCCTATTGATTTCTCTATGGCTTCTTTGGTGCACGAGCACTTGTTGCAGAAAGGAGTACATCTCTATCTGGAAAAGGCGGTGGCTTCTTTCGAACGCACGGTCAACGGACTGGAGGTTGTTTTCAAATCGGGCGAAAGGCTGCCTGCCGATATGGTGTTGTTATCCATCGGGGTACGTCCCAATACCTCATTGGCGACAGAGGCCGGACTGGAGATAGGGGAGATGCGCGGTATTAAGGTTAATGATTACTTGCAGACTTCCAACGAGCATATTTATGCGGTGGGCGATGCTATCGAGTTCCGTCATCCACTGACTGATAGACCGTGGTTGAATTATCTGGCAGGTCCGGCCAACCGTCAGGCGCGTATTGTGGCAGATAACATGGTCTTTGGAAATAAGGTTACATACGAAGGGGCTGTCGGTACTTCCATTGCCAAAGTTTTTGATATGACTGTCGCTGCTTCGGGCCTTCCGGCAAAACGGTTGAAACAGGCAGGCATTGATTATTTGTCGGCAACCATCCATTCCGGTTCCCATGCGGGATATTATCCTGATGCTTTACAGATGTCCATTAAAATAACTTTCTCTCCCGTGAATGGGAAATTACTCGGAGCGCAGATTGTGGGGTATAACGGAGTGGACAAACGTATTGACGAATTCTCGCAAGTGATTAAGCATAACGGAGCTGTTTATGACTTGATGGCTTTGGAGCAGGCATATGCTCCTCCTTTCTCTTCGGCTAAAGATCCTGTAGCAGTAGCCGGATATGTAGCCGGAAATATACTGAGCGGAAAGATGAAGCCTCTTTATTGGCGCGAATTACAGGCTGCCGATTTGAGTAAAGTTACGTTGGTTGATGTCCGTACTCCCGATGAATTTGCACTCGGTGCTTTGAAAGGGGCTGTCAATATTCCTTTGGATGATATGCGCGAAAGGATGGAAGAGATTCCTCAGGATAAGCCGGTCTATTTGTATTGTGGAGTAGGGTTGAGAGGGTATTTGGCTTCTAATATATTGTTACAGAATGGTTTTGGGGAAGTAAAGAATTTGATAGGAGGTTTAAAACTGTATAAAGCGGCAACGGCTCCTCTGCCCGAGCCGGAGGAGTTTTCAAATTCTGGCTCTTCAAGTTCTGATTCTTCAAAAGTTGATCATTCTGAACACAGTAAAGATTCTGCTGGAGCTTATACTATTGCCTCTTCCGTCATTCCTTCTATGAAAGCAATAAAAGTGGATGCTTGTGGCATATCTTGTCCCGGTCCTATCATGAAACTGAAGAAGAGTATGGAAGAACTGGCGGACGGCGAACGTTTGGAAATTGTCGCTACAGATGCCGGTTTTCCCCGCGATGCCGAGGCATGGTGTCAAACTACCGGAAACCGTTTTGTTTCAGTAAATTCAGGAGCAGGAAAGTATCAGGTAATTGTTGAGAAAAATACTCCGCAATCTTCTTCCTCGGAAGTTTGCCGGGAGGATAAAGGGAAAACTTTTATTCTGTTCAGTGATGACCTGGACAAAGTTTTAGCTACTTTTGTACTCGCAAACGGTGCGGCGGCTACGGGAAAGAAGGTAACCATCTTTTTTACTTTCTGGGGGCTGAATGCCATCAAGAAGCTGGACAAACCTGTGGTGAAGAAAGATATCTGGGGGAAGATGTTCGGCATGATGCTGCCTTCCAGTTCTTTAAAGTTGAAGTTGTCTAAAATGAATATGGGCGGAATGGGAGCTAGGATGATGCGATATATTATGAATAAGAAAAATATCGATTCATTGGAATCTCTGCGTGCTCAGGCTATTCAGAACGGAGTGGAGTTTATTGCCTGCCAGATGTCAATGGATGTAATGGGTGTGAAACGTGAGGAATTGCTGGATCATGTGACTATTGGTGGAGTGGCAACTTATATGAACCGTGCCGAACAGGCGAATGTAAACTTGTTTATTTAAATTTTCATGGAGAAAATAAAATCAATATGTGTCATGAGAGAGCTGTTCAAGGCTCTCTCTGAACTTGAAACCCGCTTAATGGAACAATATGGAGTGTCATTGAATGAGGCAATGGCACTTTGTTGCATTGGTGGAGATACGCTGACGGCTAGTGTGATATCGGAAAACACAGGTCTGTCTGCTTCGCATACCTCTAAGGTCATCCGTTCCATTGAAGAGAAAGAATTAATCGTCCGTAATTTGGGGGATAAGGATAAACGGCAGATGCATTTTACTTTATCCGATAAAGGGCATGAATGTTTGGAAGCGCTGAAAGCAAATGAAATAGAAATACCGGAACTATTAAAGCCATTGTTTAAATAAACCCTTCTCTTTTCCATTTGTTTATTCCGGATATGAAACTGGAGAAATGGAAAAACAAATGGAAGAAGTGGAGCAATCTGCGCAAATGGCAAATATGGAAACTGAAGCTGATTGATGCCCGTCTGTATTTCGTGAGCATATTCGTGGGGCTGCTTACGGGACTGGTTGCTGTGCCTTATCACTATCTTCTTTGGTATTTCTTTGATGTGCGGAAAACTTTTTTTACGGCACATTATCCGTGGTATTGGCATGTATTGTTGTTTTTTATCTTATGGGGGATTCTGATCTTTGTCGCTTCTTTGGTAAAACGTATGCCATTGATAGCCGGAGGTGGGATTCCTCAGACACGTGCGGCCAATAACGGTCGTATCCGTTATGAGCATCCTTTTAAAGAACTGGTAGCTAAATTCTGCGGAGGGGTGTTGGCTCTCAGTGCGGGGCTGTCTTTGGGACGCGAGGGGCCGTCTGTTCAGATAGGGTCTTATATAGGAACACTTATCTCTCGTTGGGGACATATTCTGAAAGGGGAACGGAAACAATTGCTGGCTGCCGGAGCTGGTGCGGGCTTGTCTGCCGCTTTTGCTGCTCCGTTGTCTTCTTCTTTGTTGGTGATAGAATCCATCGAGCGTTTTGATGCACCTAAAACCGCTATTACTACCTTGTTGGCCGGCGTGGTAGCCGGAGGAGTGGCTAGTTGGATGTTCCCCACGACTCCTTATCATCTGATTAGTGCGGTCGTTCCTGGTTTATCTTTTATCCGTCAGGCGGAGCTTTATATTATCTTTGCCGCCCTTATGGCTGTCATTGCAAAGTTTTATTCGCTCATCGTTCCTTTCTTTCAAGAAAGGATACCTGCCATGAAACTCTCCATTCCTGTCAAGATGTTGTATTTATTAACCATAGCTTATGCCATATCGTTAACAGAGACGAATCTGACAGGTGGCGGAGAGCAGTTTTTGATGATGCAGGGAATGAATGGAACTCATGATATCCGGTGGCTTACTATCATGATGCTTATTCATTTTGTTTTTACGCTGTTTTCTCTTTCTTCAGGTTTGCCGGGAGGAAGTTTCATTCCTACCTTGGTTACGGGAGGATTATTGGGACAAATCTTCGGGTTGGTATTGGTACAGCGCGGATGGATAGGGTATGAGAATGTGAGTTATATGATGCTGATCGGGATGGTGGCTTTTTTGGTGGCTGTGGTGCGTACTCCTTTGACTGCTATTGTCCTGATAACGGAGATTACCGGTCATTTCGAGGTGTTCTATCCTTCCATTGTGGTAGGTGGATTGACTTATTATTTCACCGAATTGTTACAGATAAAACCTTACAATGTATTGCTGTATGACAGGATGTTCCGTAGCCATAATCCGGAGTCTTCCGAAGAGGCTGGTGCTCGCTATCATCTTTTTGTCGAGATAATGGATGGGTCTTATTTTGACGGAAAGGAAGTGGATACATTGGCTTTACCTAATCATTGTATCATTCGTAGTATACATCGGAATCGTAAAAACTTACTTCCTCAGGGGCAAACCCTGGTTCCCGGTGATCAAGTGGAGATAGAAATGGATGCGCAGGATATAGAAAAATTATACGAACCGTTGGTCAGTATGGCAAATATCTATTAAAAGATGAGTCTAAAAAAGCCCCCGTTAAAGGACGAGGGCAACCTAAATGTTTTCACAACGGAATAATCCTTATTGTGACTTGCTTCAAATTAGTATTGCAAAACTATGAAATAAATATGTAAAGGACAAGTGATTATTAGAATAATTTGATAACTTTGAAAAGTTTTGATAAAATAGTTGTCTTATGAAAAATATAGTGGGTCTTGATTTGGGTACCAATAGCATAGGTTGGGCAGTAGTAAATGGAAGTGTCAATGACGATGGAAGTGAACAATTGGTTAAGATACAAGCTTCAGGAAGTCGCATCATACCTATGGATGCAGCTATGATAGGAGATTTTAATAAAGGTAATTCCATATCTCAAACTGCTGAAAGAACCAGATTGCGTGGAGTTCGTCGTTTAAGCGAACGATATCTGCTTCGCAGAGAACGGTTGCATAGAATTCTTGATATTTTAGGATTTTTGCCTTTTCATTTTGCTCAAGATTTAGATAGGCATGGTAAGATAGTTAAGGGCAAGGAACCTAAATTGGCTTGGCGTAAGAATGAAGCTGGTCAGTTTGAATTTATATTCCAAGATTCATTTAAGGAAATGCTGGAGGATTTTAAGCTAAATTATCCGAATCTGATAACAGATGATAAAAAAGTACCTTATGATTGGACTATCTACTATCTCCGTAAAAAGGGATTGACTTCTAAAATTTCAAAAGAAGAATTGGCGTGGATATTATTGAATTTTAATCAAAAGCGTGGATATTATCAATTACGTGGTGAGGAAGAGGAGGAAAATAAGGATAAATTGGTTGAATTCTATGCTCTTAAAGTAGTTGCAGTAGAGGATTCCGGAGAAAAAAAGGGAAAGGATATTTGGTATAATGTGCATTTGGAAAATGGATGGGTGTATCGAAGAACAAGTAATATGTCTCTTGATTGGGTTGGAAAAACTAAAGAATTCATTGTAACTACGGATTTAGAGAAGGACGGAACGCCTAAAAAAGATAAGGAAGGGAATGTAAAACGCTCTTTTCGTGCTCCTAAGGAAGATGATTGGTCATTGGTCAAGAAGAAAACAGAAGCGGATATTGATCAAACTCATAAGACAGTAGGTGCCTATATTTATGATACGCTTTTAGGAAATCCTAGTCAGAAAATTCGTGGAAGACTGGTGAGAACCATTGAACGCAAATATTATAAGGAGGAGCTGAAACTGATTTTGGAGAAGCAGAAGGAGTTTCACCTGGAATTGCAAGACAGAGCATTGTATGCTGCTTGTATTGAAGAACTATATCCAATAAATGAAGCACATCGGAATAATGTTGGTAATCGGGATTTTACTTATTTGTTTTTAGAGGATATACTCTTTTATCAGCGTCCTCTTAAAAGCAAAAAATCATTAATAGACAATTGTCCTTATGAGGAGAATCAGGGTCTTGATAAGGAAACGGGAGAGATAAAATCTTTTCCTGTAAAATGTATTGCTAAATCACATCCGTTGTTTCAAGAATTCCGCTTGTGGCAATTTATAATAAATCTGCGTATTTATAGGAAAGACCTGGCACAAGATGTGGATGTTACAAATGAGTTATTGAAGACAGAAGAAGATTATGTTGCTTTATTTGACTGGTTGAATGGTAAAAAAGAAATTGATCAAAAGGCTTTTTTGAAATATCCGGTTTTTGGACTGAAAAAAGAGATAGAGAATTATCGTTGGAATTATGTGCAAGACAAACCTTATCCATGTAATGAAACCCGTTCATTGATGTTGGCGAGGCTGGAGAAATGTGATATTTCTATTGAATTCCTGACAAAAGAGAATGAGGAAGCTTTATGGCATATATTATATTCGGTTGAAGACAAGAATGAAATAGTAAAAGCTTTGCAGAAATTTGCGGATAAACACGACCTGAATGCTTCTTTTGTTGATGTGTTTCAGAAATTCCCACCTTTTAAGAAAGAATATGGTTCCTATTCGGCAAAAGCAATTAAAAAATTATTGCCTTTAATGCGTATGGGAAAATATTGGAGTGAGAATTCAATAGATAAAGGAACGCGTGAACGGATTGATAAGATAATAACAGGAGAATATGATGAGAAAATAGAAAATAGAGTGAGGGAGAAAGCAATTCATCTTGCTGATGTTTCTGATTTCAAAGGTTTGCCTCTTTGGTTAGTGTGTTACATTGTTTATGGTCGTCACTCTGAAGCAAAAGAAATAATCCAGTGGAAATCTCCTGCTGATATTGATTCGTATTTAAGATCTTTTAAGCAACATTCATTGCGTAATCCAATTGTTGAGCAGATTATTATTGAAACACTACGTGTTGTTCGTGATATTTGGAAACAAGTGGGAAATATTGATGAGATACATGTGGAGTTGGGGCGTGAGATGAAGAATCCGGCTGACAAGCGGAAGAAAATGACACAGCAAATGTCTGAAAATGAGAATACCAACTTGCGTATCAAATATTTGCTCACGGAATTTTTGAATCCTGAATATGAGGTTGAAAATGTTCGTCCTTATTCGCCAAGTCAGCAGGATATTTTGCGTATTTATGAAGAGGGTGTTTTAAATAGTGTTTCCGATTTACCGGAGGAAATATCGGATATATTGAAAAAGTTTACAGAAACAGACTTGAAGAAGCGTCCTTCAAGGTCAGAAGTTTTGCGTTACAAGCTTTGGCTGGAACAGAAGTATCGTTCTCCTTATACCGGTGAAGTGATTCCATTAGGTAAGTTGTTTACGCCTGCATACGAAATAGAGCATGTTATTCCCCAATCATATTATTTTGATGATTCTTTTAGTAACAAGGTGATTTGTGAAGCGGAAGTCAATAAGCTTAAAAGCAATTTATTGGGACATGAGTTTATAGTGAAGCATCATGGGGAGATAGTGGAACTTCCTTTTGGAAAAAAAGTAAGGATCTTCACTGTGGATGAATATGAGCAATTTGTGAAAGATAACTATTCGCGTACTCGTAGTAAAATGAAAAAACTTTTGATGGATGATATTCCGGAGGAGTTTGTTACTCGTCAGCTGAATGATAGTAGGTACATCAGCAAAGTTGTAAAGTCCCTTCTTTCCAACATCGTTAGAGAAAAAGGAGAGGAAGAAGCAATTTCAAAGAATGTAATTCCTTGTACCGGAGGAGTTACGGATCGTTTGAAGAAAGATTGGGGAATAAATGAGGTTTGGAATAAAATTATACTTCCTCGTTTTCAACGACTCAATGAGTTGACCGGCACAAATAAATTTACAACTAAAAATGTTGGGATTCAAGAAATTCCGACAATGCCTTTGGAATTGCAAAAAGGTTTTAATAAGAAAAGAATAGATCATCGTCATCATGCAATGGATGCCATAATAATAGCGTGTGCAAATAGGAATATTATTAATTATTTAAATAATAAGTCGGCAACAGCTAAGGCTGAATTATCCCGATATGATTTGCAGAAAATGCTGTGTGATAAAGCTAAGACTGATAATAACGGTAACTATAAATGGGTGATCAGAAAACCGTGGGCATCGTTTACACAGGATACATATTTGGCTTTGGAAAATATAATAGTCAGTTTTAAGCAAAATTTGCGTGTTATAAATAAAGCTACCAATCGCTTCTTGCATTATAATGAAGAAGGCAAAAAGATCTTTGTGAAACAGGGAAAAGGGGACAATTGGGCTATACGTAAATCCATGCATAAAGATACGGTATTTGGAGAAGTTAATTTGCGTAGGATAAAGACTGTAGCTTTAAATGAAGCGATGAAAAATCCTCAAAGCATCGTTGTGAAAGACTTCAAGAGAAAATTATTGGAACTTTGGAATTTAGGATTTGACGCGAAGAGAATAAAGAAGTACTTTGAAGATAATAGAGAAACTTGGAGTGATATAAATCTGTCTAAAATAGAGGTTTACTATTTTAGTAAAGATACTAAAGATCGATTCTTTGCTACTAGAAAACCGCTGGATACTAGTTTTGATAGAAAGAAAATAGAAAATAATATTACTGATACGGGTATCCAAAAAATATTGTTACGTCATTTGGAACTGAAAGATAATAATCCGGATATTGCTTTTTCGCCGGATGGCATTGATGAAATGAATCGTAATATTATTCAGCTGAATAATGGAAAGTATCATCAGCCTATCATTAAAATTCGTTGGTATGAACAGGCTGATAAGTTTGCAGTAGGTCAAACAGGTAATAAATCTTCTAAATTTGTAGAGGCTGCGAAAGGAACAAATTTATTTTTTGCTGTATACGAGTCGAATATTCTAGATAAAAAGACGAATACTATAATAAAGAAAAGAAATTATGCTACCATTCCATTGAATGTTGCAATTGAACGGCAAAAACAAGGTTTACCTGTTGCACCGGAAGATGAGAATGGTAATGACCCTATTTTTGTATTGTCACCTAATGATTTGGTTTATCTTCCTACTGATGATGAATTAGCTAATGGTATTATTGCCCAGCCTTTGGATAGGGGAAGGATTTATAAGATGGTAAGTTCCTCAGGTGAACAATGCTTTTTCATAAAACATATTGTTGCGAATGTACTAGTTGACAAATTTGAATTTTCTCCTTTAAATAAGATGGAGCGGGCTTTAACTGGTGAAATGATAAAAATGATATGTATACCTATAAAAGTTGATCGTTTAGGAAATGTCTTAGAATCAAGTAGTTCATATAAAAAATAATATATTCTTATTTTATGGAAGAAAACAAAGGACAAATTCTTTTATATCAAACGGTAGATGGTGAGTCAAGAATTGAAGTAACACTATGCAATAATACAGTTTGGCTGACATTAGATCAAATGGCAGAATTATTTCAACGGAACAAATCAACGATTTCACGCCATATAAAGAATGTTTTTGAGAGTGGGGAATTACAGGAAAGTTCAGTTGTTGCATTTTTTGCAACAACTGCTTCTGATGGTAAAATATATCAAGTGGCTTATTATAATTTGGATATGATTATAAGCATAGGCTATCGGGTTAAATCTTACCGTGGTGTGCAGTTTCGAATATGGGCAACACAAATACTAAAAGAGTATTTAATAAAGGGATTTGTAATGAATGATGAGCTGTTGAAGCGTGCAGGTGGTGGAAATTATTTTGATGAGTTATTATCACGCATACGTGATATTCGTTCCTCAGAAAAGATATTCTATCGTAAAATTCTTGAAATTTATGCTTTGAGCATAGATTATGACCCAAGTACTGAGTCTACTCGATTGTTTTTTGCCACGGTTCAAAATAAAATGCATTTTTCAGTACATGGACATACGGCTGCTGAGGTTATTTACGGTCGTGCAGATGCAGGGAAAGATTTTATGGGATTAACTAATTGGACAGGAGCAGTGCCAAAGCGGAATGATATAGAATATGCTAAAAATTATTTGACAGATGATGAGTTGGATACATTAAATCGTATTGTAAGTTTGTATCTTGACTTTGCAGAATTGCAGGCTAAAAGTCATACTCCTATGTATATGAAAGACTGGATTCAAAAATTGGATGATTTTCTTAGATTGTCAGGAAAAGAATTGTTACAACATGCTGGTACTATTTCGGCTGAATTAGCAAAGAAAAAAGCAAATCTTGAATATGATGAATTTAAGAAACGCATTAGTAATCAGTTATCTCCTGTAGAAATAGATTTCATTGAAAATTTCGAAAAAGAGCAGAAGAAATTGCGAGGTAAGTAATATATTAACCTTTAAAATATGATACTATGATAAAGAAAACACTTTATTTTGGTAATCCGGCTTATTTGTCATTACGAAATAACCAATTAGTCATAAAACTTCCGGAAGTTGAGAAAAGTGATTCATTGCCGGATATCTTTAAAGAACAATCGGAAATAACGAAGCCGATTGAAGATATAGGTGTCGTAGTACTAGATCATAAGCAAATTACTATCACTTTCGGTGTATTAGAATCTCTATTAGAGAATAATTGTGCCGTTATCACTTGTGATAGTAAAAGTATGCCAGTGGGTTTAATGCTCCCTTTGTATGGAAATACAACTCAGAATGAGCGTTTCCGTCAACAGTTGGATGCATCATTGCCATTGAAAAAGCAACTTTGGCAGCAAACAATTAAGGCAAAAATAGATAACCAAGCATCTGTATTGAGAGTTTGTGTAGGTGAAGAAATGAAATGTATGCGAATTTGGGCGAATGAAGTGAAGAGTGGTGATCCAGAGAATTTGGAAGCACGTGCGGCTGCTTTTTTTTGGAAAAATTTATTTGCAGATATTATTGGCTTTACTCGTGACAGAGAAGGGATTTCTCCTAATAATTTATTGAATTATGGTTATGCTATACTTCGTGCTATCGTTGCTCGTGCTTTAGTGGCAAGTGGGTTGCTTCCTACTTTAGGGATCCATCATCATAATCGTTATAATGCATATTGTTTAGCTGACGATGTGATGGAGCCATATCGACCTTATGTTGATGAATTAGTATTTAGTTTAGTGAAATTGTATGGTGCAAATTTGGAATTAACAAAAGAAATAAAATCACGTTTGCTTGTTATTCCCACATTGGATGTACGTATTAATGGTAAACGTAGTCCGTTGATGGTGGCTGTCGCTCAGACTACAGCTTCTCTATATAAATGTTTTTGTGGAGAAATTCGTCGTATTAGTTATCCTGAACGATAATGGACCGTTTTAGTGAATATCGGATTATGTGGGTACTAGTATTATTTGATTTGCCAACGGAAACTAAGAAGGACAAGAAAGCTTATACTGATTTTAGAAAAAATCTACAAAAGGATGGCTTTACAATGTTTCAGTTTTCAATTTACGTCCGTCATTGTGCTAGTAGCGAGAATGCAACTGTTCATATAAATAGAGTTAAATCTTTTTTGCCTGAATATGGACAAGTGGGAATAATGTGTATCACTGATAAACAATTTGCTGCTATTGAACTTTTTTATGGAAAGAAACTACAAGGTGTAACTACTCCAGGACAGCAATTGGAATTATTTTAAAAATAAGAAATCCCGTCTGAAACGGGATTTCTTATTAGATAACAACTTTGTTTTTAATTCCTGAATATGTGTGTAACTAATTGGTAATTAGTTTGTAACATATATTCTGTTGTTTCCAATGGTTCAAAGATACTAATTTGAAAGCAAATCACAACTTAAGGCTGCTGATCATTGTCAACATCGCGTTGTTTCCAATGGTTCAAAGATACTAATTTGAAAGCAAATCACAACCAGTGACCAGCGCACGTCGCACCCCTGAACGTTGTTTCCAATGGTTCAAAGATACTAATTTGAAAGCAAATCACAACTCATCAAAACTGGAATAGAATATGAAAAGAGTTGTTTCCAATGGTTCAAAGATACTAATTTGAAAGCAAATCACAACTTGAATCATCACCTAACCAATGAAGACGAAGTTGTTTCCAATGGTTCAAAGATACTAATTTGAAAGCAAATCACAACGCACGTAGGTGCGCAAAGGCAGGTTCTATCGTTGTTTCCAATGGTTCAAAGATACTAATTTGAAAGCAAATCACAACAAACAAACAATAACAAATTGAACATATGGAGTTGTTTCCAATGGTTCAAAGATACTAATTTGAAAGCAAATCACAACTGCTCGTTAAGCGCATCACGGGTTGTTATTGTTGTTTCCAATGGTTCAAAGATACTAATTTGAAAGCAAATCACAACAGACGGCGAACGCCAATGACCAGCCTAATAGTTGTTTCCAATGGTTCAAAGATACTAATTTGAAAGCAAATCACAACACTTTTACAGTAACTCTCAATGGGAGAAACGTTGTTTCCAATGGTTCAAAGATACTAATTTGAAAGCAAATCACAACAAGCCCAATCAAGCAAAGGAACAGCGTGAGTTGTTTCCAATGGTTCAAAGATACTAATTTGAAAGCAAATCACAACCATAACGACACACAATTAATAAGGTAAACGTTGTTTCCAATGGTTCAAAGATACTAATTTGAAAGCAAATCACAACACAAGTATACCAATGAAAAGATATCTTTTTGTTGTTTCCAATGGTTCAAAGATACTAATTTGAAAGCAAATCACAACGCATACGCTGCTTCGACGTTGGTGAAGGCAGTTGTTTCCAATGGTTCAAAGATACTAATTTGAAAGCAAATCACAACCATCAGTGCCGTTTGCTTACTGCTTTTGGGTTGTTTCCAATGGTTCAAAGATACTAATTTGAAAGCAAATCACAACTGAATACCCATTTGATTGTGATAAAAAATGTTGTTTCCAATGGTTCAAAGATACTAATTTGAAAGCAAATCATAACATATTAGCTGAGAATCCCTAGTCGAGTAAGAAATCAAAAATTTCATCTGGGTTCTCATCTAGGTTTTCTGGGTCATCATAATAAGAATCTAGGTTATCAAGATAGAAATCATATTCTGATGATTGATTACCAAATCTCTGATCATACTGTTGTTGTGATAGTTTAGTAACTTTATCAGGATTCCTATCGGCATAAGCAGATGCCTCTTCTATTGACATTTGTTTGGTAGAAGTAAATACCAAGTAATATAATTGTGGCTTGGTATAATGAGTATCTAAAGTTACTTGTTGATAACCAGATTTCCTTGCAGTAACTATTACGTTTTCTGGTGTGATAGTAGTTTTCAAGATATAGGTATAGATTCTTTGATTTCTAAGTGAATCCCTTAGTAATTTAATTGAATCTACTTTAGCAAAGAATATAGAATCTCTTCTAAGTTCTTCTTTATATCGTTTTACCCTTTTGATAGAATCCTCTCTGCTCTCCTTTATATAAGGAGGAGTTACCCTCCTAGGTTCATTGTTTAATAGAACAAGACCCAGAAGAGAAACTCCAAATATAGAAAATGGAAGTAAAAGATGATTCGTTTTTGAGTTCATACCCACTAGTTTTGTATTGATCTTTAATATGAGAATTTAAGTACCTACCTCTTAGATTCACTTTTTAATAATCTTTTGAGTTGCTCTTTAGAACTTTATCATATCGGTATACTTTGTTATTTTTAAAAGATACCCATAGATGATGTTTCTTTACGTTGTAACCAATACCTTCTATATTAGAAGATTCTACTGATGTTATTTCTATTCCAGTATTCATTTTAACTAATTCAAGATATTCTTCTCTGTCCATTCTATTAAAATTTTAGAAGTCTTAACTCCGGATGTAATGCGTTGGTATATTTTTGAATAATTGCCCATGCTCTCAGATGTTATCCATTCTTCTTTCATTTTTCATAGGATATGAGAGCAAACATATAACTGATACTTTGTAAGAGTTTTATTATGTTATCTAATACCCCTCTTATTTCTCCCTCTTCAATCTGAAGAAGTTTTTTAAAAAGATAGTGATCTGTATCCTCTCAATTATGTTGTTTTCATTGATTCAAATATACCAATTTAGATATGAATTATCTTTAATTATTAATTCTTATTATATCAAAGAGTTTAAAGTGGGTTGGAGGTAAAACTTTGCAGCATATAATGTGTATATAGAAAAATTATACGAACCGTTGGTCAGTATGGCAAATATCTATTAAATTTGCCGTATGAAAAAGAAATTCCAGCTTGAAGTTCCGGGAGGAGCCGACAAGGTGTTGCTTCATACTTGTTGTGCTCCTTGTTCATCAGCCATCATAGAGTGCTTGATGCAGCATGGTGTCACTCCGGTTATCTATTATTGTAATCCCAATATTTATCCGTTGGAGGAATACATTATCCGCAAGGACGAATGTACGCGGTACGCCCAATCCTTGGGATTGGAAATTATAGATGCCGATTATGATCATGATGCCTGGCGTTGTCGAATGGCAGGAATGGAGCAAGAGCCTGAAAGAGGAGGCCGTTGCTTGCGTTGTTTCAAGATGCGACTGCAGGAAACCGCACGTTATGCTCACGAACATGGATTCCCGGTTATCACTACTACGCTTGCTTCCAGCCGTTGGAAAAGTTTAGAGCAGATAGAGGAAGCGGGCCGATATGCTACGGCCCCTTATCCGGATGTCACTTATTGGGAACAGAACTGGCGTAAAGGTGGATTGAGCGAGCGTCGCATTGCTATCATTAAGGAATATAATTTTTATAATCAGCAATATTGTGGCTGTGAGTTCAGTATGCGGAAAGAAGAAAAGGAAGAATGACAGGAATGAGGATGCTTAAACTGTGGGTGGTTGTAATGTTATTGGGACTCTTGCCCGTTGTTTCAGAGGCGCAAGAAGAAATAAATAATGCCATTAATGTACAGTTGGAGTATCTGAAAAAGTATCCTAAAGATAAAGAAGCGCTTCGGAAAGTTAGTTTTCTCTATCTGAATAAAGCAGATTATGATCAGGCTATCTTTTATGGTCGACAATTGTTTGAGATGGGTTATAATGAACGGGATTACAATGGCGCTGTAATTTATTCTCATATTTGTCTGGGGCAGGCCCATATGATGAAGGGAAATGTAAAGGAGGCTTATAGTCATTTAGGGCAGGCCAGGCTGATAGGTGAAAGTAATAAAAATGATTCCGCCTTATGTTCCGTATATAATGGTCTGGGACTTTATGCATCGAATGTCCAAAAAGACTATTATCGTTCACTTACTTATTTCTTCAAAGGAGTTGAAGCTGCAAGACGTTGTCATTATGACAGACTCTATTCCATTTTACTTTCTAATATTGCCGGTATTTATTATTTAAAAAATGATAGCACAGGATTGAAATATGCCCTTGAATGTTATGAACTGGGACATGAACGGAAAGATCCTTATCTGATTTATAGTGGTTCAACCAATACCGCTTATATGTATTATTTGAAGAGTGACTATAATACAGCATTGAAATATATTCAGGAGGCGGAGTTCACCATGGTGCAGAATGACTTTTATGACCAATCAAACGTTTACAATCTTTATGGATATATTCTGCATAAATTGAATAAAGATGATGAAGCGCTGGGCTTTTTCCGGAAGGCTTTGGATTTGAAAGAACAGGGAAATATTTCTTCAGTGATGAATTCCTATTTGGGCTATGCCGAAATTTTAATGGAGCATCATCAGTATGACCGGGCTGTCTGGATGCTGAAAGCCGGAATAGAACTGTCTTACCAACAGGCTAATGCCATTTATCGAAGTGACCTGTTGCAGGCTTTATCCCGATGTTATGAAGAAGATGGTATGCTGGTAGAGGCGTTGAAGTATCATAAGCTCTATCAGCTGGAAACAGATAGCTTATATAATGCGGAAAAGGAACGTGCCGTGGGGGAGATACGTGCAAAATACGATATGGAACGGCAGGAAAACGAGATAAAACAAAACCGTCTGGAATTATTGGAAAAGGAAAATAAGATGCAATTGCTTATAGCCGGATTTATTTGTATCTTCATAGCTGCCTCTTTACTATATTACTTATATTACAGAAAAAATAAGCTGTACCTTACCATTGTGAAGCAAAATCAGGACGCTATCCGGCGTGAACAGCAATTGCAGAATAAAATAGACGAGCAGTTTGCAGAGATAGGCCGCCAGTCCGCTCTTTTACAAGAATATCTTACGGACTCGACGAAAACTTCTTTGCCGCAACCTGAGAAATATGCTTCATCCTCGTTGACAGATGAAAAGAAGCAGGATTTATTTCTGCGTTTGGAAACGCTGTTGCGGGAGGAGAAGGTATTTACAGACAATTTGCTGACCAAAGAGAAAGTAGCGGAAATGTTGGGAACTAATCGTACTTATCTCTCTCAAATTATTAATGAGCAGACCAAGCAGACTTTTACTCAATTTGTAAATGGTTTCCGCACAAAAGAGGCAGTCCGTTTACTTTCCGATCCTGATAACCAAACTCCGCTAAAGGCGATTTCAGCTGAATTGGGCTTTAATTCCATGACTACTTTTTATAGCCAGTTTCAGGCGGCTACTGGTATGACTCCCGCTCAGTATAGAAACAAAGTGCAGGAATTGCATAAAAATAGATAATCTATTAATTTGCTATCATAAATTTATCCAAATGCGGCAATTGCTGTATTTGGATAACCTATTTTTGCTATAATTTAAAACTTTATGCATTAATTTGCTATCGGCGCGATATAAGCTGCAAAACTGTTTTAACAATAAAACGGGACTTAAAAAGTGATTATAAACAGTATTAATATTAAATCTATGAAGAGTATGAAACATTCAGATTACCACGGAAAGCTACTTCGACTGGCGATGGTTTTCGTTGCATTGTTTTTGTGTGGAACAATGGCATATGCACAAACAGACCGGATGATCAGCGGTATAGTTGTAGATGAGAATGGAGATCCCCTGCCTGCCGCTCACATCCGTCAGGTGAGCCAGACGAAAGGGGAGGAACTAGCTGCTGTCATAACCGATATGAACGGGCACTTCCGGCTGACCCTGCTCCGCACAGCGAAAGAGATAGAAATCTCTTACTTGGGCTATGAATCAAAGAAAGTAAGATTGACAAGTGCGAACAGTTACAGAATTGTTTTGGAGCCGGCCTCCGAACTGCTGGACGAGGTGGTGGTAACCGGATATCAGACTATCTCCAGGGAACGGGCTACCGGTTCATTTGCGAAAGTAGATTCGAAAAAGTTGGAAACTCAACGGTTAAGTAGTGTCAGCTCATTGATGGAGGGAAGAATAGCAGGTTATAGTGACGGTAAGATACGTGGTGTGACTTCGATGAACGGACTTACTACTCCTCTGTATGTGATTGATGGGTTTCCGGTAGAGAAAACTATTTCTGACGGACTGGGCAACTGGGTCGAAAATGTGCCTGATTTGAATATAGAGGATATAGAGAATATTACGGTATTAAAAGATGCCGCGGCTACGTCTATCTATGGTGCTCGTGCTGCTAATGGTGTAGTAGTCATCACTACTAAAAAAGCCGGAAAGAATCAGCTGAATGTATCATTTTCAGCGACATTGACAGTACGCCCTTATAATTTTTATACCGGTCACTTGGCCGGTACGGCTGACATGATAGAGATGGAAAAGGAGTGGGCGGCCATGAATCCTAATCTTCAAGGAGAGGGAGCATCCCAATATGCACAGAATTTGTTGGACAATGCATCCATGTATTCCTGTTTGGGGGTACAGGCTATTTTAAAACATCATACAGGTGCGATCAGCGAAGCACAAATGGAGCAGACGCTACATGAACTGGCTTCACAGGGATTCCGTTATTATGATGATGTGAAGAAATATGGTAAACGAAATCCGTTTTCGCAACAATATAACTTGAATATCGGGCGTGGAACGGAAAAAAATACATTTAATGCTTCGCTGTCTTACAGGAATAACCGGGAAGAAGATAAATATACTGACAGCGAGAGTTTCGGATTGAATTTGCAGAACACTACCCGGCTTACTTCATGGCTGAGTCTGGATTTGGGAACGTATCTGAATTATGGAGATGGTACAACGCAGAGTTATAATCTGACCTCACCCGGATATAATTATGTTCCTTATAGTTCGTTGTTGAATGGCGATGGAAGCTACTATACTAACACGGCTGCGGACCGGTACAGTAAGTCACAACAGGAAATTATTTCTTCTTACGGATTGTATAGTATGGATATTACCCCTTTGGACGAATTGGGAAGAAACTTGTCGAAGAGTAAGAATTTTAGTAATCGTACTTTTGCGAGACTTAATTTTAAATTCACAGACTGGTTGAGATACACTGCTTCGTTCCAATATGAAGTAGGGGAATATAAGACAAGCCAATTGCAAGATAAGGAAAGCTATGCTGTGCGTAATAAAGTAAATACATTTGCTACTGATGCAAGTGGGAGTGGCCAGGCTACTTATAATCTTCCTTATGGCAATATTTATACAACGGGAACTAATAGTATTCGTGCTTATAATTTCCGTCAGCAATTGGATTTTAACAAGACATTTGCAGAAAAACATGATGTGACCGCTTTGTTTGGTATGGAAGTACGTGAAAATAAGACGGAATACAATAATCGGAAATATTATAATTATGATCCGGCTTTACTAACTTATGATCTTATTGATGAACGGGTGCTGAGTAATACTTATACCGGAGTTTTGGGAAACTATGTATCATTCAATAAAAATGATATCTCCAACATCTATGAACTGGTAAATCGTTTTGTTTCTTTTTATGGGAATGCAGCTTACACGTATGATGGTAAATATATGGTGACAGGAAGCATTCGTTGGGATCGTACCAATTTGTTTGCTACTGGTTCCAAGTATCAGAAGAAACCTATCTGGTCGGTAGGTGCTGGTTGGAATCTGGACAAAGAATCTTTTTTTAAAGTTTCATTTATAAATATGATGAAACTGCGTTTCAGTTATGGTATCGGTGGTAACATCGCCAAGAATTCTGCTCCTTATATGACGGCTTATTATAATAATAATACCCATGTGGGCGGCATACAAGGGACTATCAGCAACCGTCCTAATCCTGATTTGCGGTGGGAAAAGACAACTACAGCTAATATTGGTGTAGATTTCTCTATGTTTAGAAATCGATTGAACGGTTCTATTGAATATTATAATAAGTCGGGCGTGGATTTGTTAGCCAATACCAATGGAGTACCTACCGAAGGTTTTGGTTTTTCTACTTATACCATGAATAATGGTAAAATGAGAAACCGTGGATTCGAGTTGACTCTTTCCGGTGATGTCATTATGGGAAAAGATTGGAATTGGAACGTAGGTGGTGTGCTGGGATACAATAAGAATAAAGTGACTTATGTCAATGTAAAAGCACCTGCTATTTTTCTTCAGTTCGATTATCCTGCCGCCTATCCCCGTGTTGGAGTGCCTTATAATGCCATTTATGGATATCTGTGGGCAGGGCTGGATAGTAAAGGGCAGCCTCAGGTGTATGACTCGGAAGGAAATATCCATGTAAGCAGTTCACCGCAAAAAGTGGAGGATGCTGTGTATTTAGGAACTTCTGTTCCGGTTTATAGTGGGGCTGTTAATACCAATCTCCGTTATAAGAATTGGGAACTGGCTGCTCAACTGCTTTTTGAAGGGGGGCACAAAATGCGGAATACCAATATAGCCTATCCGGGATTAGGAGTGACAAGTAAGGATGTGAGTAAACGTTGGCGTCAGCCTGGTGATGAGGCATATACCGATGTACCACGCTATGTTCCGTCAGAAAGCAAGGATTATAATTCTTACTCATCCGACCTTTATAGCAAGGCTTCCATTCATGTACTTGATGCCGATAACTGGCGCTTGAAGAATCTCTCTGTTACTTATCATGTTCCTGCAAGTGTATGTCAGAAGTTTTATGTAAAAAATGCACGTATCATGCTAGGTATGGAAAATGTGTTCACTTTGGCTAAAAGCCGTGATGTGAAATGGATGCTCGGGGGATATAGTAAACCAAATTATTTGTGTAATGTCAATTTGAACTTTTAAATGAGAGCAATATGAAAAAGATACTATTTATGATAATGACAGTGTTGGGGTGGATAAATCTGACTTCTTGTAATGATTATTTGGATATTGTTCCCAAAGGGAACAAAATTCCTACTACCTTGGCTGATTTTGAAGCATTGCTGCGAGATGAATATACCATTGGCTATATTCCTGTAACGAATAGTCTTTATCTGTTGAATGATAAATTTGTAGGACAAAGCAGTCTGACTAGCGTTACCCTTACGAGTGCCAATTATCTGTGGAATGAAACAGCGGACAGAATTGTACTGAACAATCAGGACGAAGGGACTTATTACCGTAGTTATATGGCTATTTCCACTTGTAATCTCTTGCTGGAGCATGTTCCCGTTGCAACCGAAGCGACTGATTCCGAACGCAATGAGGTAATGGCTTATGCCAAAGTGATTCGTGCTATGAGCTATTACATACTGGCCAATTATTATGCTGATACCTATGTGTCTGCAACTGCCGGTACTAAACTGAGTGTACCTTTGATAACCAGTGCCGATATCAATGCTCCTCACAAGCAGGTCACTATTCAAGAAATCTATGATTTCATGATTAAAGATGTGAAAGAAGCCATAGAACAAGGATTACCCGAACAGTCAAGGACTGTTATCCATCCCAATTTGGGAGCAGCCTATGCCTTCTTGGCACGGGTTTATCTGCAAATGGCGAATTATGAAGAAGCGCTGAAATACGCGGATATGGCTTTGGAACAGAATGATAATCTGTATGATTGGATATCTTATTACAACAGTCATAAGGAAGCTATTACAAAAGAAGACAGTTATCCGTCGTTACCGTCAGCGACAGGGTATGATTATGTGGAGAATTACTATTTCCGTTGTGGAGAGGGTAATCCTAACTATGCTACCAGCGAACTTAATATTCCGGTGGAACGTGCGGAGAGTTTCGAGGAAGGGGATGCACGTTTTCTCTCTCGCTGGAAACTACGCACGGTAAATCAGGATACTTACTATCAAGGTTTGGCCAAAGGATATTTCAACGGGGCTGGTCTGACCACTTGTGAGGTATATCTCATCAAGGCCGAATGTTTGGCACGTCAGGTCACAGGTAATGATTTCTCTGCTGCTATGGATGTGTTGAACAAGGTACGTAAGACCCGTATTCTGCCGGAGATATATCAACCCTTGCAGGCTTCAACTTTGACAGAAGCCATTGACTTGATCCGACGTACGAAAGACAATGAATTGATTTTCACTATTGTGCCATTCGCTGATGCCCGGAGGTTTAATGCCGAAGGTACTTTTGCACGTGCACTATCCAAAACATGGGAAGGGCAGACTTATACATTAACCCCGGCTTCACATCTTTGGATTATGCCTTTCCCGGCAGGTGCCGTTCAGAATCCGGGTAATGGAACTATCACTCAAAATGTATCTAAATAACCTATAAAAACAGACTTTATGAAATTGATGTATTTATTAGCAACATCCGCCGTTGTTTTGGTGATGATGGCATCTTGTACCCGGCAGTCGGTAACGGGGTACACACTGACAGCTGCAATTGATGGAATTCCTGACGGATCCCATGTACAGTTATTTCCTGTAAGTCATGGTCATGAAAAACCGGTGGCGGACACTACTGTTGTAGATGGAAAATTTATATTTAAAGGGGTGGCGGATGAACCTCTGGCTGTACGGCTGATGGTGAAAGATGCATACGGTTCCATGCCTCTGATGTTGGAGAATGGCAGTATAAGCGTGGAGGGTAAGGTGACTTCTGAAAACCTTAATGGAACCGTGAATTATAATTTCTCACAGGTTTCAGTGACGGGATCTCCTTTGACGGACAAATATGTAAAATTATTGAGCACACGTGATGCCTTGGATTCTATTTATGTGACGAATAACGAGAAGTTTAAGGATATCCGTGCTGCCTATGGAAAAGCGAGAGTTGCCAAAGATAAGATCTTGATGGATTCTGTCGTTGCTACGGAAGCTTACAAAGCATCTGCCGTGGCCGATAGTTTGTTCTTTGCTACGGTAGATGCCACTTACTATAAATTAGTTATGGACAATAAAGATTCTTATTGGGGGCCTCTGATGATGATCAGTTTGTTTTCTTATCTTACCGAAGAGCAGAAACCGTGGTATGATGCCTTGTCAGAAGAGGCTAAACATTCCCGCTATGGAAAAATGGTGAAAGAGAGTGTGGCTCCTGATAGTCAGATCGGTTCTAAAGTGCCTGTCTTTACAGCCAAGTCACAAGATGGGAAATCGGTAACTTTAACCGATTTGTGCCAAGGTAAGAAGTATGTCCTTATTGATTTTTGGGCATCATGGTGTAATCCTTGCCGTAAGGAGATTCCTAATTTGAAAAAACTCTATACGCAATATGCAGACAGGGGTTTCCAGATTGTAAGTATCTCTATTGACAAAAAAGAGGCGGAATGGACAAAAGCGCTGAAAGAAGAACAACTTCAGTGGCCTAATTTTTTGGATACTGGAGGTATTGCTGATATATATAAAGTGAAATTTGTTCCTACTATGTATTTGATAGATGCCCAAGGGGTCATGGTAGGAGAAAATCTTCGTGGTGAGGCTTTGGCAAATAAACTGGCTGAGCTTTTTGGAGAGATTGAATAATCATATTCTTTTATGGCATTCTGACATAGGACGGGGCGGAGTCGATGAATAAGTTGGATCTGTCCCGTTGTCTTATGTTTCGGACTGACCCTTCTGTTGATTCAGCCCCCCCTGTACAAGACTATCCAGGTTTATTTTGATTCAAATCCTTCATAAGTGTCTAATCCGCTTGCCTACAGTCGTTTATTATGAAGAATTTAAAGCACAATCCTTCATGAATCCGTCATTTTCGGGTCAACGGTCTAAATTTTAAGGCTGAGCCGTTTTCTAACTGAGCCGTTGGCATACCCTGCACAAAGCAGGATAAAAATAAAGAAGCTATCGAATATTCGATAACTTCTTTATTTGGTAGCCCGTGGGGGAATCGAACCCCCCTTTCAAGAATGAAAATCTTGCGTCCTAACCGATAGACGAACGGGCCATCCTTTTTATCGAGGATTTCTCTCTCGATTGCGGGTGCAAAGGTAGTGACTTTTTTTGAATTTGCAAACATTTCCCAAACTTTTTTCTAAACTTTTTGTTCATAGTCCATTGAATAGACTATTTACCTAAACTTAACTTTTATGAAAACTATCTTTAAATCAATGAGTTGCCTTATGCTGGGCGCAATGATTGTTACGCCGATGTTTGCGCAACAAAAAGATCTTTATCCGGAGTTGGAAGGACCGGGACCTGTTGTTATTATCTCAAAAGATAAAAATGGCAAGGAGGAATTAATCAATGTATTTGAAGAAACGCAACGTCCGCATTTCCATGATCCCCGTGCCCCTCGTTTTTTACTTACTGACCAACAGGGAAAGTTTGCATTGGGTATCGGTGGTTATTTGAAAACTACAATGGAATATGATTTTAATGGGATAGTGGATGACGTTGACTTTATCCCTGCACTCATTCCGCAACCGGGATCCACTGCTGTCCGTAATCAGTTCCAGATGGATGCAAGCACTTCCACTATCTTTTTAAAATTGGTGGGGAGAACCAAGCATTTGGGCAACTTCATCGTTTATACAGCCGGAAACTTCCGTGGAAGTGGAAAGACTTTTGAATTGCAGAATGCTTATTTATCTTTTTTGGGTTTTACCATGGGGTATGATACCGGATTGTTTATGGATCTTGCCGCAGCTCCTCCGACTATTGATTTTCAAGGACCTGACGGGATGACTTTCTATCGGGCCACCCAGTTGCGTTATGAAGCTAATTTGATTAAAGGTTTGAAAGTGGGTGTCGGTGTGGAAATGCCTTCAGTAGACGGAACTCCGGCAAAAGATGTGAGAATCGGTAAGCAGCGGATGCCGGATATTCCTGCTTATGTGCAGTATTCCTGGGCGAAAGCGAGCCATATACGTGTGGGAGGAATCTTGAGAAGTATGACTTATGAGGATCAAGTGAATAATAAGGCAAAGTCATTGACCGGTTGGGGGATACAGGCATCGGGAACAGCAAGACTGGGTAATTTCCAGCTTTACGGACAATATACTTATGGTAAAGGTATTGCTCAATATTTGAATGATATCAGTAACTTGAATGTAGATATCGTTCCTTTGGCTGACGAGTCCGGGCGCATGCAGGTACTTCCCATGAAAGGATGGTATGTCGGATTACAGTATAATTTCTCGAAACGGGTATTCGCATCGGCTACGTATAGCCAGTCACGCCTGTTTACGGAAGATTGCTATGCTCACTTTAATGAAACCCAGTATAAAAAAGGTCAGTATCTGGTCGCTAATGTGTTTTGGAATATAAGCCATAACCTGCAGGTGGGTGTGGAATATCTGCATGGCTGGAGAGAGAATTTTAATGATGTGAACCGTGAGGCAAACCGTATAAACTTGAGTGCACAATATAATTTCTAACTTATTCTCTGTATCTTTGTGTCTGTCAATAATGGAAAGAGAATGAAAAAAATAGGTGCACATGTATCCGTAAGCGGGGGCGTAGAAATGGCCCCCGTTAATGCATTAGGGATAGGAGCGGACGCATTCGCTCTTTTTACAAAGAATCAGCGGCAATGGGTTGCAAAACCTTTGTCTGTCGAGAGTATTACTCTGTTTAAAGAAAACTGTGAGAAAGAAGGTTTTGATATCCGGTATATTCTTCCTCATGACAGTTATCTGATAAACTTGGGACATCCTGATAGGGAGGGGATGGAAAAGAGTCGTGCGGCATTCTTGGATGAAATGCGGCGTTGTGAGTTGTTAGGATTGAAAATGCTGAATTTTCATCCCGGAAGTCATTTGAACAAGATATCAATAGAGAAGTGCCTGGACAGGATTGCCGAGTCTGTCAATATGACTTTGGATAAGACGACCGGTGTGACTGCTGTGATTGAGAATACAGCCGGACAGGGAAGTAATGTGGGAAATGAATTCTGGCATTTGAGATATATTATAGATAAGGTGGAGGATAAATCTCGTGTGGGAGTCTGTCTGGATACTTGCCATACCTATACCGCCGGTTATGATATTGCGAATGAATATGACTGGGTCTTTACCGAGTTTGATGAAGTCGTGGGGGGAAACTATTTGTGTGCCATTCACTTGAATGACTCAAAGAAACCATTGGGCAGCCGGGTAGACCGTCATGACAGTATCGGAAAGGGGCTGATTGGTATTGATTTCTTTCGCCGTTTCATGCAGGATTCCCGTTTTAACGATATGCCTGTTATTCTTGAAACTCCCGATGATACCATTTGGAGGGATGAAATTAAAATGCTTCGCAGCTTTGAATTATAGCCTGTGCTTTGAGTGAGATGTGGTGATGCTTTTAATAGTAAACCTGTAGGTGGGAATGATTTGTGTTTTCATGTGTATGGTTAAGCCTTTTTTATTTTATGTCTAAACCTGATTGAACGCATTATTTCTATCTCCATAGTCTTTGGAGTTAACTCCCAAGCTTATGGAGATAACTCCAAAGGCTATGGAGTTAACTCCGCAAGCTTGGGAGATAGAAGTTATCAGTAAAAGAATCTTTAACCTGAAGGATACAACTGTTTAGTTTGCCGTAGTTTATAGGATAATATATCCTTTCCGTATCCTTCAGTTATTTTATACCCTGATTACATGTCTTTTATTTCATCCAGGTTCTTCTGGATATCTTCGTCTTTTAACTCATAATTCATCAAGTTACCTGCCAGATATTGGTCGTATGAGGCCATATCAATCAGTCCGTGACCTGAAAGGTTGAACAGGATCACTTTTTCTTCGCCGGATTCTTTGCATTGATTCGCTTCGCGTATGGCAGCAGCGATGGCATGGCACGATTCGGGAGCCGGAATGATTCCTTCTGCTTGTGCGAACAAACAACCAGCCTGGAAGGATTCTAATTGCTGGATATCAACAGCTTCCATCAAATTATCTTTCAATAATTGTGAAACGATGACACCTGCACCGTGATAACGGAGACCTCCCGCATGGATATTGGCCGGAGAGAAATTATGCCCCAGTGTAAACATGGGCAGCAGCGGGGTATATCCGGCTTCGTCGCCAAAGTCATACTGGAATTTACCACGGGTCAGTTTCGGACACGAAGCCGGTTCGGCAGCAATGTATCGGGTTTGTTTTCCATTCAGGATAGTGTGGCGCATAAAGGGGAAACAGATTCCTCCAAAATTGGAACCACCACCAAAGCAACCGATAATCATGTCGGGATATTCGCCTGCCATTTCCATTTGCTTTTCGGCTTCCAGACCGATAACCGTTTGATGCAGTGTGACATGGCTTAATACCGACCCTAGTGTATATTTACAGTTGGGAGTGCTCATTGCCAGTTCGATAGCTTCGGAGATGGCCGTTCCCAGTGAACCTTGATAATTGGGATTACGGGTAATGATATCCTTGCCGGCACGGGTAGACATGGATGGAGAGGCGGTGACCGTTGCTCCGAATGTCTGCATGATGCTGCGGCGATAGGGTTTTTGATTATAGCTGATTTTTACTTGATAAACGGCAGCTTCCAGTCCGAATACCTTTGCGGCATACGATAGAGCAGCGCCCCATTGTCCGGCACCGGTTTCTGTCGTGACATTGGTTACACCTTCTTCTTTGCAATAATATGCCTGGGCCAGAGCCGAGTTCAGTTTGTGGGAGCCGATGGGGCTGACACTTTCATTTTTGAAATAAATATGTGCGGGAGTCCCTAGTGCTTTTTCCAGTCCGTAGGCACGTACCAATGGTGTGCTGCGATAGTATTTGTACATTTCACGCACTGCTTCAGGGATTTCAATCCATGCGTCTGTCTGGTTTAATTCCTGTTTGCAAAGTTCTTTAGCAAAAATGGGGTAGAGGTCTTCCGGTTTCAGCGCTTCTTTGGTTTTGGGATTCAACGGCGGCATGGGTTTGGTCTTCATGTCTGCCTGTATGTTGTACCAGTATTTAGGAATTTCATCCTCTGGTAAGATAAAACGTTTTTGTTTTGTGCTCATAATCTTTCAATTTAATAGTTTTGCGGTCAAAATTAGGTAAAAAAAGTATTCCTTACTAATTTTCAACTACTTTTTTGTCGGGAACAATAAAAAAAGGGGCTGTCAGAGTAAAAATGCGAAGTTATTTGTTATTATAGACAGAGATGTGAATATTTTGATTAAGTTTGTTTTCTGTTAATGCAAGATAATATCGACATGGAACCTTTACACAAACTATTTATTTATCGTAAGAAGTTAGTAAAACCGTACATAGAGCGATTGCTGAAATGGATGGACGGGATAACTTATATGATGTCGGCTTTGTTAATCCTTACATTGGTTTATGAGCATGGATTTCTTATTTCTTTTGAAGAAATGGAGGTGATAAACATGCTGTATCATTTTGTCTGGATTGTTTTTCTGGTTGATATTTCCCTGCATCTTTTATTAAATTACTCGGACACGAAGCGGAAGTACCGGGGACTGGCGTGGATACTGAGTCTGATGCTTTATCTGACTTTGATTCCGGTTATTTTCCATGAACCGGAGGTGCAAGGGGGAATTCATGATTTCTGGTCTTTTTTCCACAGCCGTTTATATCATGTGGTGCTGCTCACTTTGCTTTCACTGTTGCAATTGTCTAATGGGATAGTCCGGCTGCTGGGCAGGCGCACCAATCCATCTTTGATCTTTGCATCTAGTTTTCTCATATTTATTCTGATAGGGGCGGCGTTACTGATGCTTCCGCGTGCCACTTATCATGGTATTTCTTTTATCGATGCTCTGTTTACCGCTACCAGTGCCACTTGTGTCACGGGGTTGGTCTCGGTCGATGTTTCTTCTACATTCACGCCCGAGGGGTTGTTCATCATTATCATGTTGATACAAATCGGCGGTTTGGGAGTCATGACTCTGACCAGTTTCTTTGCTATGTTTTTTATGGGGAATACTTCGCTCTACAATCAGTTGGTGGTCCGTGATATGGTAAGCTCGCAGTCACTCAGTTCGCTACTTTCCACCTTATTATATATATTAGGATTTACATTGGCGATAGAGGCTGCAGGGATGGGGGTTATTTTTTTAAGTATACATGGCACTATGGGTATGGATATTGAAGAGGAATTGGCTTTTTCTGCTTTCCATTCCATCTCTGCCTTTTGCAATGCTGGATTCTCTACTTTGTATGGAAACTTAGGTAACGAACTGGTACTTCATAATCATAACTTGCTATATATCACTATCTCTTTCCTGATTATTTTGGGAGGTATAGGTTTCCCGATACTGGTAAATCTGTATGAGACGGTTTCTTATGAAAGCAAGCGCTTGTATCACCGTTATGTCAAAAAGAATAAGAGGACAATCCGTAAAATACATTTATATAACCTGAATACTCGTATTGTATTGATTATGACGGCTATCTTGCTAGTGACGGGTACTGTGGCCATTGTTATTTTCGAATGGAATCATGCTTTTGCGGGAATGACGGTTACAGAGAAATGGGTGCAGGGCTTCTTTAATGCGACTTGTCCCCGTACGGCAGGATTTTCAAGTGTGGGCATGACTACTTTCAGTGTGCAGACGTTGCTGCTGATGGTGGTGCTGATGATGATTGGCGGCGGTACGCAGTCTACGGCCGGTGGTGTGAAGGTGAATGTGTTTGCTGTAGTCATGTTGAACTTGCGTGCTATTCTTATAGGTGCCGATAAAGTTAATATTTTCAACAGGGAGTTATCTCATGATTCCATCCGGCGTTCTAATGCCACATTGATTCTTTATCTGCTGATTGTTTTTGCGGGTATCTTTAGTTTAAGCATTCTAGAGCCGCAGGCTTCAGTGATGGCGTTGGTTTTTGAGTGTACTTCGGCACTCAGTACGGTAGGTTCAAGCCTGGATCTGACACCTACTTTGGGAAGTGACAGCAAACTGATTGTCATTGTTCTGATGTTTATCGGACGAGTAGGGGTGCTTACTTTGATATCCAGCCTTATTAAACAGAAAAAAATAACGAAATATAAATATCCGAGTGATAACATCATAATCAACTAGTTATGAAATACATTATTATTGGTTTAGGAAATTACGGCGGTGTGTTGGCCGAAGAGCTTTCCGTATTGGGACATGAGGTGATAGGAGTGGATACAAACGAGCATCGTGTGGATGTGTTGAAGGACAAAATCGCGACTTCTTTTATTATTGATGCTACGGACGAACAATCGCTCAGTGTGCTGCCACTGAAAGATGTGGATGTGGTTATTGTTGCTATCGGCGAGAATTTTGGTGCTTCTGTGCGTGTGGTGGCACTGCTGAAAAAGAAAGGAGTGAAACATATCTATGCCCGTGCGGTAGATGATGTGCATAAGACCGTGCTTGAGGCTTTTAATTTAGATAGTATTCTGACGCCGGAGAAAGAAGCGGCACGCAGTTTGGTCCGGTTATTGGATTTACACGTCAATGTGGAGTCTTTTCAGATTGACGAGGAACATTATGTGATGAAGTTCAAACTTCCTTCTTGTTTTGTAGGCTATAAGGTGAGTGATCTGTCATTAGAAACGGAATTCAATATGAAAATCATTGCATTGATAAAAGGGGAGCAAGTGCTGAATGGTTTGGGTATCTCGATATTGGAGCATCAGGTGGAGAATCATTTTGAGGAAAATTATGAGTTGGAAGAAGAAGATCAGTTGGTCTGCTATGGGCTTTATAAGAATTTTATGGATTTTTGGAAGGCGTTGTAGTAGGAATGCCTTTCAAAGAAAGAATATTTTTTTTCTAAGTGAGATTAAACCTTTTCTTTTGGATTTAGTCTAACTTAATAAATAATTTAGTTTAGTTTTTAGTTTTCTCTGAAGGCCGGCCAATGTGATATTGCCCGGTTTTCGCTTTTTATAGAGGTTTTCTTGTGAGTGTCCGTTACTTTTTGTTACTTTGTCACCTAGAAATCGAGATTTAGATGAAACAGATATATTTTTTATTTGTCGTTTTACTGGTTGTAATGGCCGCTTGCGGAGGTAAGAAAGAGACTTCCGTTGATGCAGAACAATTGATGTTCCAGATAGACAGTGTGGATCATGTGACAGGTTTGCAGCGTATGCAGGTTTCACGTATTGACCAGCATATTGTCAGTGGCGGAAAAAAATATAATTTGTTTATAGAGCGTGCTCCCAGTGATTCCCTGCCTTCAGTCAAAAGTGATTTGGGGATTTTTGCCGATAATCGTATCGTCGTTAGAATTTCCCGTGAAAATGGGAGTCGGGTCTTTGCCAAAACTTTTACCAAGCAAAGTTTCTCAGGATTCGTAAGTGCTGATCATCTCCGTCATTTTATATTGGAGGGCGTGGTATTTGATGAAGAGAAGACCCGTGAGGGAAAAAATATCATATTGGCTGCCAGTGTGAGTTATCCTCAGACAGATTTGTATATTCCTTTCTCTATCACTATTACTCCTGAAGGAAAAATGAGCATATCTAAAAATGAGGATATGGAGGAGCTTCCTCCTATGTTGGGAGACAGCCTTAATTAAATCTAAAATACAGGAATAATTTTTCGCGTCATAATCTTTTTAGGCGGTTAGTTGTTGGTATGGCATTAACTAACTAAAGAATAAATTAGATTATGAGAAAGATTTTATTTTTAATGGCTATGCTGGTATGCTCTCTTCAGTTCGCCATGGCGGGCGATGTCGTGACCCGCGATGTGAATAAGCTTCCTGTTGCCGCACGTGAAATGATTGGCAAACATTTCTCTCAGACTAAAGTTGCGTATATCAAGATTGAAAAGGACTTGTTTCAGAGCACTTCCTATGATGTAAAATTGGCCGATGGCATTGAATTGGAGTTCAATTCAAAGGGAGAGTGGCTTGAGATAGATTGCAAGAACAAGGCGGTTCCTTCTACTTTTATCCCTCAGGCTATTTCTAAATATATGAAGGCTAATTATAACGGGCATAAAACGGTGAAGATAGAACGTAACCGCAAGGGATATGAACTGACATTGGAAAATGGGTTGGAAGTAGACTTTGATCAGTTTGGAGGATTCTTGAAGTTGAGCGATTAAAAAAGATTTTTTCTGTAATAGGGGAACTATCTCTCATTATAGTAATGATGCCATAAGAGGGTGTATCAGGAACAAATTGAACTATCTTTTTATTATCAGCATTGAAAATGATGGTCGCAACGAGTTCTGATTCACCCTTTTATGTATTATAAATACAGTTCTCGGTCTTTTCCCTGTTATTAATCCATCGGCTCGTAATCCTTTGCCAGACCACCTTCGCTGGTTTCTTTATATAAGGAAGGAAGATCATGGCCGGTCTGTTTCATTACTTCCACCACTTTGTCAAAGGATACACGGTGATTACCGTCTGTAAAGGCAGAATAGATATTGGCGTCAAGAGCTCGGGCTGCCGCATAGGCATTTCTTTCGATACAAGGGATTTGTACCAATCCGCATACCGGATCGCAAGTCATTCCCAAGTGATGCTCCAAGCCCATTTCGGCTGCATACTCTATCTGGGCCGGGCTACCTCCGAATAATTGGCTGGCAGCGGCGGATGCCATTGAACAGGCCACTCCTACTTCTGCCTGGCAACCGGCTTCGGCTCCGGAAATGGAGGCGTTGTGTTTTACTATATTTCCTATCAATCCGGCAGTAGCCAGTGCTCTTAAAATCCGCATATCGCTGAAGTCACGGCTTTTTTGCAAGTGATAAAGTACAGCCGGAACCACTCCGCATGATCCGCAAGTAGGGGCTGTGACGATTTTGCCACCTGAGGCGTTTTCTTCACTGACTGCCAGAGCGTATGAGAAGACTAACCCGCGGGAACGCAGATTGTCCTTATAACCTTTTGCCTTAATATAATAGGTGGAGGCTTTTCTGCGCAGATTAAGTGGGCCGGGTAATACGCCTTCTTGATCCAAACCACGCTCAATGGCTTCTCTCATGGTTTTCCATACTTCTGCCAGATAGTCCCAAATGTCTTTGTCTTCACATTGCTGGACGTATTCCCAGTAATTGCGCCCGGTACGTTCACACCAGTAGAGGATTTCACTCATACGGTTCATATCATAGATTTCCGGAGTTGAGCCTTTGTCGTGCCCTTCTTCGGCTAGAGCACCTCCGCCTACACTGAAAACAGTCCATTCATCTGTCACTTTTCCTTTTTCATTCAAAGATTTGAAAGTCATCCCATTGGGATGAAACGGATAGAAGACATGGGCTTTCCAGATAATTTCTGTAGGCGCATGCGGTTGCAATGTATCTAAAATGGCTACATCGGTCATGTGTCCTTTACCGGTAGCGGCGAGGCTTCCATAAAGAGTAACTTGAAAAGCTTTGGCTTCGGGATGTTTTCCTAAGAAGATTTCAGCAGCCTTGCGCGGTCCCATAGTATGACTGCTGGACGGACCGGTGCCGATGCGGTATAGTTCTCGGATAGATTTCATTTCGTTTTATAAGGTTAGTTATTATGAGGAACAAAGGTATAAAATAAAAGGAGGAAACTAGCAAAAAAGGAAAAGAAAAACTCTCTTGACAAATAGGAAAGTTGTCAGGAGAGTTTGGAAAACCACCGGTAGGATTTGGTGTATTGTCTTTATTCTAATTGTCTTTGTATACCTTTGTCACCAACGACAAAATACTGATTATTTTCAATCAGCATGGCACGTCCGCGCTTTTTTTCCCGGTTTTCTTTATTGTCTACATTTACTCCGATAACCTTTCCGTTATAGAAAGTGGAAATATCTTTGAAAATGGTATGTCCCACAATAATGTGTTTTGCCTTATAACGGTCCATAAGCATTTCTAGGGAGTCTTTTACCAGCGGATTGTATTTGACATCGGTGCGTACCAGTCCGCGATACCAGATGGGCCCGCTGTTTCCATACAGGAAGGCTGTGAGTGGAGAAAGCGCTTTACGTTCTTTTTTCGTCATAAATAGTCCTTTGCTCATTTCTTCATTGACAGTGGGGATGCTCAAGTTCTTGTCATAGAAGTCTTTGCCTAGTCCGGCATGCACATATAGGTCGTTACCTATCATTTGCATGGTGTTACGGGTTCCCAACCATCTGCCCAGTTCGGTATCAGGACCGAATAGCCGGGGGTACTTCATCTTTAGTTTTTCAGCCAATATTTTATATTTTTCTTTGGTGTATCGGAGGTCATTGGCCAGTACCATCGGTTCATGATTTCCCAGCATGAACGATACGTGTCCTCCGGCTTTGGCTGCTTCCTCTTCCAGTTTGTAGAATAGCCAGAAGATTTGCGGTACATCTTTTCCTCTGTCAAAAATATCACCGATAATCATCAGATGGTTTTTCCCGAAGCTCCATTTGTAGTCTTTATCAATGATATGGTTGCCTTGTAACAGGCTGATTACACAGTCCAGCCTTCCATGAGGGTCGGACATGACAAAAACTTTGTCTGCCTGAGGATAATTCCATCCGGGACGTTTTACCGGGTGTAGTTTTACATCAAATGGAAACCTGCCTTTGTGGTCTGTCACATGCAGGGTAAAGTTTTGAGGTAATGTGGTATAAGTGGTATCAATGATATTCCCTTTCTTATCTACATTGATTACTCTGGTTTGGCCGTCAGGCTGATACAGTACGTATGGACCATCGGCTGTTAACTCTTCTTTTTTCTCTTTGTCTTTCTTTTTGTCTTTGAAATCAAGAGTTCCGGCAGTAAGGTCGGAACTGATGAATGCGAGGGTAAATGCAAGAAGAAAGTAGTTGATAAAATTAGTCTTGCTTGTCATCGATTTGATTTAATATTAAAATTATAAATTTATTATAGGACATCTATTAATAATGTTCAGTAATGGGGCCTTCTCTATCATCTATTTCTTCTATATTGCTTGTTCCTTCTATAATATCTCCAGTTGCAAAATATTTTGAGAAGCTGAATTTTATATCTGGATTATTTTTATTTATTAGTTCTACATAAAGATGGATAAGTAAATCATCCTTTTTTATTGGGTAATGTGCATGAAAATGTTTATCACTGGAATCCCCTTCTAGAATATCAGTGCTAAAGCTGGAACCTCCCCCATAATACTTCATTTCATTTATATAGCCAAAAGGAGGGGCAGATGCATAACTGTTTGATTTGAAAAGTAAATTAGCTTTGGAATACACCCTATATTCTTGAGAAACAACAGGATTAACAAGAATTTCGTAATCTCCTACTTCATATTCATAAGTAAAATATCCGGCATCATAATACATTCCGATTTCTCCTTCGACATTTCTGATTATTTGAGGAGATTTTTTTAGATTCCACACACCAAGGGGAAAGTTATAAATGGGTACATCATTATTGTTGTTTGTGGTTCCTGCTACTGGAAATGACGAAATACTTCCCCAACCAGTTGTTGTTTGTTCACTTTCAAATTGCATTTGTGTATTTGTATTGATTTTTAGATCAATTTGTCCAATTGAAGGCTTACTTTTGTTGATGCCAATAATGGAACCTGCTAGACCTTTTAAAGCACTTACAGCTGCAGAGCCTCCTGACGTAACTAATGCTTTTAACCCGTTTTTAATGCCACTAACAGTTGCACCTTTAATACTGTTTCCAATACTTTTCCAAAAAGAATCTTTCTTAGTTATTCCGTTTTCAATTTCTTTACTGACTGTATTAATAAACCCTTCTTGATTAACTGCAATAGAAGTTTTTGAATTATTGAATGTATTGGCAAGATTGAAATTGAAGTTAGAAATATTAGTGGTGTTCATTACGATAGTACCTGTGATATCTCCACTTGTTTGAGCCATACCTGTAGTTTTTATTTTATTAACAGCCCAACCTCTAATTTCGAAATTAGCTAAGCTTTGTGTATTAAGACTAGGATCATAAGCACACTCTATTTCTAATCCATACCAATTGTTTGCTTTATATCCAGAGCTAACAAACTCGTTTCCTAAAAATGTACCTTCTGTACTTGCTATATATGAAGATTTTTCTGAACGATTTATGGGTATAGAAATTTCTTCCATAAAGTTGAATAGACTGGTAGTTTTGTCTGTACGGATTCCCCAAAAGGCCTCTGAACTACCTAAGCCTGCTGATGAAGCTATTTCATAAAAGAAAAAACGGAGTAATCCTGTATATTTGTGGTATAAAGCAAAATATTTTGTAGGAGTACTTTCGGTTATATTGCTATAAATGAGTTCCCAGCCATTTTCTCTAGAATAATATCGATTTGCATATATTGGATCAGAAGCATTCTCGTCTAACCATGTTGAAGGAATTCCTAGATTATTGCTGCTACCTTTTTTCCATGGAATTCCCATGGTAGTTATGGTATGTGTAAATGGGTTTATAGTTTCAATGTCATTTATACGGTCCCAATCAAAGTAATTATCAAAAGCAGAACGATTACTTGGTGGATTATTGGGGTGGGTGGTTATTATGTCATTGGTAAAGGTGTCATCACAACTATTAAATAAACATGAAGCAAAGATGAATAATAATAAGGATTTTCTCATATCTTTATGTATTTTATATAGTTAATTTCTCTTTAAGTTAGGGAGTGATAATACTCCCTAACTTAAAGAGAAGGATTTATTGATTTGGATTTTATCAATTTATGTTGACTATTATTTCAGATATTCTGGTGTTTGTACAATATTAGAATTAGCATTAATTTCTTTTTGAGGAATAGGTAATATTGTACGATAATAGTTTCTGTCGAAATCCATAGATGTTTTTTCGTCAGCGAAATGCACTACCTCTTTCATCATATCGTCTGTTTCGTTAATACGAGTTACTCGTAAGTTATTACGTAATAAGTCAAACATGCGGTGCCCTTCACCAATGAGTTCTTTCCTGCGTTCTTCTAGAACATCATCAAGGGTAACCTTTGCGGGCATCGTATAGTCCGGATTTCCTCGGAGTGCAATGGCTTTCAGGTATTTTGCAGCTTTTGTTGCATCTCCGTTTTTCACGGCTGCTTCGGCTGCATTTAAGTAAGTTTCGGAAAGACGTACTATAGGAATATTGGCATCCATAATATTTTCTCCAGGTTGTGGTTGATACTTATTCAAATACATTACTTTTTTGTCTTGATTAACTAATAACTTAATGCGTACATCATTAGGCGTTTCTAACAGATGGTGATAAAAACTGACTGTAATGCACATATCTTGATATCCTTTTGGAGAAGTTAGATATCCCATACTTTCATTGCCGGGGCTTTCGGTAGTAGTATTGACTATTTCGAAGAGAATTTCTCCCGGATTTGCTTCGGAGGCTTCCGTACCCCATACAGTGGGATATTCTTCGGTATTCCATAATTGGTATTTATTGGCTTCCGATCCTTTTATTGCTTCTTCTGCAGCTTGTAAAGCTTCACTGTTCTTCCCCATATACAGATATGCCCGACTTAACAAAGTTAATGTGGCCCATTTACTGATTTTACCTTTCTTATTTAAGGATAAATCTTTTTGATTCAAACTAGTACCTGACCATGAATATGTGGGTATCATTAAACTAGCCGCATTCTTTAAGTCTTTGATTATTTGATCATAACATTCAGCTACAGTGTTACGTGAAGGCTTACTGTCGGCAGTGGCTGATGCTGAAGTGATGATAGGTACTCCTAAAGAGGCTCCGTTATCTTTTAAATAAGTATATCCGAAGAAGCGCGTAAGGTCAAAAAGGGCCAGACCACGTATTGCTAATGCTTGTCCTTCCAAATCATTGCGGAAGATATGCTCATCTTCATCGTTTGGAAGAATTTCGATATTGTCAATGCCGTCTAAAATTACATTACAGTTTTGAATGATGGAATAAAGATATGACCAGTGTGTACTTGGTCCATTTGCAGGTAACCAATCCATTTGGTAATAGTGAGCTGTTCTACAAGTTGATTGTACAGCTTGCATGTCATCTCCTGTTACATCTCCGTAGTAGATTAAACGCCCGGAATACGCATAGGCATTACGCATTGTCGCATAAATGGCGTTTAGTGAATAATCAATGTCGGAGAGAGATTTGATACTCGTTTCTGTTGGAATTTGTGTGGACGGTTCTAAATCCAACCAATCGTTTCCACATGAAGTAAACAATCCGATGGATAAGACTATTGATAAAAAATTATGTAATGTTCTCATATTGTTGTTTTTTAGTGGTTAAAAATTGATGTTGAAACCAAAAGTAACGGTTTTTAAAGGCGGTGTGGTTTGAGTTGCACTACCGGCACTAACAGCTTCAGGATCATAATTGTCATAGGCCGCCCATGTCCATAAATTGCTTGCTGATGCATAAAAACGAACATTTCCTATATTGATTTTATTTGTCCATTCTTTAGGTAACGTAATGCCGAATGTGATATTTTTTAAGCGGAAATAATCAGTACTGTGGATACGGCGGCTACTTGTTATTTTATGCATTGATACAGAAGATGATTTACCCGGCATATATACTTCTATATTGGTTTGATCACCTGGCTTTTTCCAGCTATCACGATAATAAGTCGGAATGTTTGCATAGGAATCGTAACCGCCATGTTCTGTCTTTTGTGCCCAAGTATCATAAGAATATCCTCCGAATTGATAGGAGAATAAGAAATTTAAATCAAGCCATTTATAACGCAATGAATTAGAGATACCTCCGTTAACAGTTGGTTCTGCATGTTTATAAGGAATGAATTGTGCATTTTTAGAGTTCTCGGTAATTTCTTTTATATAATTTCCGTTCTCATCCAATTCATTGGTATAGAATAGAGGATTTCCTGTTTCAGGATTGATGCCCGCAAATTCTTGTACATAGAATGTACGATAAGAACTTCCTACTTTGTGTATTTGGGTTCCACTGACAATTTGTGTCTGTTCGCCATCTAATTTTACAACTTTATTGGAGTTATGACCTAAATTGAAAGTTGTATTCCAGCTAAAGTCTTTTATTTTAATATTAGTGGAATTAATAGTTAATTCAATACCTTTATTTTTCACTTCACCTATATTCATTAAATAACTACTAAATCCTGTTGTCATGGATACAGGACAGTCCATTAATAAGTTTTTAGTTGTACGGGTATAATATTCAATCGTGAAGTTCAGACGATCCCAAAAACCAAAATCCAAGCCAATATTCATATTATAATTGGTTTCCCATTTCAGATTAGGATTTGCAATTTGGGACATTTGAATACCGGGTTGCTCCAAGTAACCACCACTAATGGAGCTTAATCCCATATAGCCGAAATAATCAGAAGGAAGAGTACCGTTTACACCGTATGATGCTCTTATACGCAAGTCTGTCAACCAATCTTTTACAGGTTGCATAAATTCTTCTTCAATAGTACGCCATGCTCCGGATACAGACCAAAATGTTCCCCAACGATTGTCACGGTGCAAACGTGAACTGCCATCAACACGAAAACTAGCTCCTAGATAATATTTATTTTTGTAATCGTAATTCAAACGGCTTAAATAGGATACCAGTCTGTACCTTGAATCACTTCCCCCTACAGATACTGTTTTCATTCCATTACTAATGGCATGTTTGTCGGGAGTTGTAAAATTGTAAGCTTCCCCTGATAAATAGTCATTGTAGGTATCATCAATTTCATATCCGGCAAGAAAGTCCAAATGATGAATGTTGTTGAAAGTAGTTAAATAGCTTAAGGTGTTACTCCATACCATTTTTTTATATTCTCTTATGCGTTTTACTACTTCTCCATTTTCATCTTCACCGTTGGAAGTACGTGGGTCATACCATTTCTCACCTTTTACAGTAGTGTAATCATAACTGAATGTTGTTTTGAATTTCAGATTTTTTATGATTTCGTATTCGGCATAAAGCGTATTGAATGCGCGTAGCATTTTTTCATGTTTATAATCGTATTCAGCTGATAATTTGGGGTTGCGGTCATTGGCTTTACGAATAAATTTACGATTCCAACTGCCATCTTCATTGTAGACCGGATCTGAAGGAGTAGCCCAATTACGTGAGGAATAGAAAGGAGATGTATAAGTGAATCCTTCGTCATAAACACTCTGATTTACATTTGAGAAAAGTATCTTGGCGCCTACAGTCAATTTGTCTGTTGCACTGAAATCTGCGTTCAAACGCCCTGTTACACGTTCCAAACCGGAACCTTGTACAATACCGTTCTGCTTCATATATGATAAAGAAGAGTAATATTTAAATTTATCGCTGCCACCGGCTAGTGATGCTTCATAGGTAGAATGATGTCCCTTTTGGAAAAGCTCTTTATTCCAGTCTGTGAAACCACACCATGGAATTGGAGCATATTTATCGATTTGCCCATCTGCATAAGTTTTACTTTGTGACATTAGCTCTTCCTCTGATATATTAGGATTTTTATCAGCTAGTTTACGTTGTTGATATAATATCAATCCATTGTAAATATATTCACGTCGTTCTTCTCCCCCCATAACTGGGCGATAATCCATTGCGAAATCATTGCTACCCCAGTCTGCTTTTAATGAAATTTGTGCTTTTCCGCTTTTTCCTTTCTTGGTGGAGATTAAAATAACTCCATTTGCAGCACGTGAACCATAAAGGGAGGCTGCTGCAGCATCTTTTATTACTGTAATATTTTCAATATCCGAGTTGTTTAATGTAGACATTATGTCAAATCCGGAGTCGGAGCTGGTAGCAGCAACAGAACCGGATTGGACGGGAACACCATCGATTACGTATAGTGGAGAATTGCTTGCATTGAAAGAACCCATACCACGAATACGGATAGAAGTGGAGGCACCAGGCTGACCTGAACTGGAAGTGACTTGTACTCCGGGAGCATTACCTTCTAGCAAACTGGAGAATGAAACTACGGGTAAATCTTTTAATTCTCCTGTCTTCACAGTAGAAGCAGAACCTGCGTATGCCGATTTCTTGAAAGTACCATAACCGGTAACAACCACTTCTTCCATAATATTATTATCAGGAGCCATGACTACTTTCAGTATCTTTCCGGCAGTGGCTTTAATTTCCTGCTTGGCATAACCTATATAGGAGATAATCAAAGTGGCAGGTATACGGTCTACATCTAATGAGAAGTACCCGTCCAAATCTGTAGTAGTTCCATTCGTAGTACCTTTGACTAAGATATTCGCTCCAATAATAGGTTCTCCCGTCTCATCCAGTACTGTACCGGTTAATGTTGTTTTCTGTTGAGGAACAGCAGACTCTTTTTCTTCAATTTGCTTGATAGCAATAACGCCGTTGTGAACTGAATAGGTCAAACCGCTATTCATAAGACATTTATCAAGCACATTGGCTATTTTTTCGTTATTTACATTTAGGTTTTGGACTTTTATTTGTTTTACATCATTGGTGCTGTACACAAAAGTAAAGTCGGTTTGTCTTTGGATTTCCCAAAGAATTTCACTCAACGTGGCATTCTTGAATGAGGCTGTGACAGTGGCTTGTGCAAACACTTTGTTGGCTGCCTGCATAAAACCTGTGGTAATGATACAGAAAAATAGGAACGTAATCCACAAACGTTTACTACTTTTACCGTGATTGGTGTAGTTGTGTTTTTTGTCCATAATACATCATTTTTATTAGTTATAGAATGTGATTGTTTTGTTATTGACTTTTACGTGTACTTTTTGAGTCTCTTCCAACAAACGTACAAATGGAGTGATTTCCGAATACCGATCTACATTGCATCCGAAGCGTAGGTCTTTTATTTTCTCATTGGCAAAAATTACTTCCATGTCATACCAGCGTGATAGTATTTTCATGATATCTTCCAATCGCTGGTCTTTGAAATGAATTTTTCCTTTTATCCATGAGGTATAAAATCCGGCATCTACCATGCGTATCTGTATGCTGCTGTTTCCAAGGCTGATGGTAGCTTGCTGGGAGGGCTTTAAAATACAGCTTTCTCCTGTTTCTGTATTTACTTTGACAGAACCGTTTACCAAAGTTGTCTGATACTCTTCCTGTGGATAAGCAGAGATGTTGAATGTGGTTCCCAACACTTCTACTTGCATGCCTTGAGTGCATACTATAAATGGTTGCCCTGTTTTGCAGACTTCAAAATAGGCCTCGCCTTCCAGTTCCACTTTGCGTGGACCGTTATCAAATGTCACAGGAAAGCGGAGACTGGTCATTGCGTTCAGATGCACTTTTGTTCCATCACTTAACAATAGAGCATATTCTCCACCTCGTGGAGTTTCCACTTTATTATATACAGGCTTGTTTTTTTTAGCTGTTTTTGATGTTACTTGGTAATTCAGCATTGTAGAGTCCATGTGGACTCGGGCTCCGTCTATTTTCTCAAGCAGACTCTCTGTTTCTTTATTTATATGGATTGTCTGGCCGTCCTCCAATGTCAGAATAGCTTGGGATTCCCCAGGTAGAATGGATTGTGCGATGAACTGTTTGTCCGAAAGAGAAACGGGCGAGGTGAATTTCATGGAAATACTTACAAAAAGGACAGGTAACAGAATGATTGCGGCATAACTTACTATTTTGATATATCTGCTTCTGTTATTATTTCTTTTGATTCGTTTTTCCACTTCTTTCCATCCGGATGAAGGATTGAATGCCGTTTTTTGCCGGAAATGCTGCTTTTGGTTTTCTTCATCACAAATTTTCTTGAATAAAATCTCGTGCGCTGTAGATTCTTCTCTCCAAGTAGTTAGTTTTATTGTTTCTTCCGGGGTTATTTCTTCCGACAGATACCTTGCTATGAGGTTGGCTATATAGAAATCTTGTTTTATCATATTTTGACCTGTTTTTTATCTCTTTTATAATAAAACAAGTCTGTTTGAAATTTGGGTGAATAATAAAACGACTTTTTTGAAAAAAAACAAATTAATGTCTTTTTATATAAAGAACAAGAGGAAGTAATAGTAGTCTTTCAAGTTCTCTCTGAGTTTCTTGTAGGCTATTTTCTTTAATGTATGGACTGTTTCTGTAGATATGTTTAGTCTGTCTGCTATTTCTGCATTTTTTTTCCCTTCCAGAGCTAGTTGCATAATGGCTTTCATTTGGTCGGGTAATTTATCTATGGCTTCAGAAACGATACGATAAGTTTCCTCTTCAACGATTGCATCGTGAAAAAAGGAATCCTTTTTCTTTTCGATGACATTTTGAGCGTATTCATATACTACTTTTGAATGCTCCAGTTCGTTGAGTGCTTTATTGCGTACAGCTGTATATAAAAATGCTTTTACTTGGTGCAGATAAAAAAAATCTTCTCTTATTTGCCATAGTTTGGCAAATGAATCTTGTACAATATCTGCTGAAGTTTCTTGATTTTCTGTATATTGATTGGCAAATAAGCATAGAGTTACATAATATTTATTGAAAATATCATGAAACCCTTGCTCATTGAGCTTAATACTTATAGTTGTATGAGAAGTTCCAGCTGCCACCTTTGCTTTTAATTTTCTCTAATTTTAGTGCGAATATAGAGAAAATTAATTAAAAACAGCCTCTTATTCTATTAAAATATTATTTTAGATTTTTATCGGTTTGACTTAACCGATTGAAGAATAAACTTTTAGCGAATTATTTGAGAAATAGAGGTAACGATTTGGCAACTGTGCGAATTTCAGCGTTTTGCGTTGCTATGCTGTCAAATAACCCTTCTAAATGCAAAGTTAGAACAAATATTCAAAACTACAATGTTCCAATCAAAAAACTATATGCATTCAATGTCAATTTGATAAGTATCATCAATCAGAATATGGTTATAGTGTCGTAACACACATTGTTCCAAGTTATACTCGTTTGTTTTTATTATCTCGTCTAAGATTACATCAGAAGACAATCGTTTCTCTATTACTTTTTCAAATCGAAGAATATCATCCAAACGAGTTTTTATATATTTTTTACTGAATATTAAACAGATATACTTGATTTGTCGCAAATCTTCAAGGGAGAAATCTTTTTCCCAACCAAACGGAATATAGCAGCCCTCCACAATCTGGTTCTGAGAATTTTCAATACAGGTCTTTATCATTTCCCGAACAATCGGCCACAGATATTCCGTCAGTTCTGCATCGCTGCTATCAGCGGAAAGACCACACTGCCCGCTCCTAATAAGTCCCATTTTCAGATGGTCTATTGACAGATAGGGATATTTGTATTTCTCCAACAGTCTTTGTGCAAGCAAGGTTTTTCCCGTATGCGTGTCACCAGCAATCAAAATAATCATAACTAATATAGCAAAAATAACCCACTATCCAATAGGGTTACAACTCTTCAATAAAATGGTTAGGATGTTCCTCCCAATATTTTTGGTATATCCAATCCTGCCCTTTTGTAAAGTTCAGTTGATACATTCTGAATGCGACCAAAAAATTCTTAGGTTGCCACAATTCCTCATACGTGTAGCAGTATTTCATACCGCAAGCCTGCATTACATTACCGCTTCTTGGATTGTTCCTGTCATGTGTGGCAGTAATGTACGGTAATCCATCTTTCTTTACTTGTTCGACAACAGCCTTGCCAGCCTCCGAAGCGATACCTCTGTGCCAAAATTCTTTACGGAGCCCATAACCAAAATCATGGTGCTCTTCCATATCAACTTTAACATATCCTATTGGAAAATTGTCGTCTTTCAGACAAATGGCATAAGCGTATGCTTGAGGTTGTTCATATTTGGCTGCATACCTTTCCGCATAGAATTTTTTGGTTTCTTCGATATCTTTTAGAGAATACCAAGGAAGGAACTTATTGACTTCTTTGTCTTTCAAAATAAGGAAAAGAGCCTCTATATCGTTTTCCAGAAATTTCCTTAGAATCAATCTGTCAGTTTTTATTGTGGGGGTATTCATATTATAAGCTGCATTCAAATAAAAACATTTCACATCGATCGTTAATGGCTATTTCCTTGTCAAAAGAAGAATAAGTTTTGACTTGAGTAAACCCGACTTCTTTCAAATATTCTTCCATTTCACCATACTTATAAAGGTGCGTCTGGAAATCCATAAATTCGCTTTGAATCAATTTCGTATCACTATACATTTCATAAATTCCGGGAGAGAGCTGGGTCTGACTTTGTTCATCGTAATGGTTCTTCGACTTTAACACCAGTTCAAAATTCTCCTTTGTCTTTACAGAAACCGCAATCGCATAATCATTGTCATCTGTACATCTATTGGCGATTGTATCAACAGCAAATACAAACTTACCCATTGGAGACAACCATTCTTTTATTCTGCACAAGATTTGTTTACACAAATCAGTATCGGTAAATAATGACACAGAGCCCGAGCTGATAAATATATAATCAAACTTCTCTCTTGGAGAATATTTTATAATATCAGCTTGAACGACTTTTGCCTCAGGCAATTTCTGTTTTAACTTTTGTAACATTTCATTGGATAAGTCTATGCCACTTATATCAAGCCCTCTTTCCACGAATGGAACAAGAAAACGTCCACTGCCGCATAAAGGTTCTAAAATCTTTTTTCCTTTTTCAGCATAAGAAAGATAAAAATTCAATTCGTCTTGCGGTGCTTCTGCATGCAAGATTTCGTACATCTCTGTACAAAGGTTTCCGTAATAGTTCTTCTCTTCAATCATCTTATGTAAAGATGTTATTTTCAATTATTTAATTCTGTAAGATTAATCACTTTGTTTTCATATAGTGTTTATATCTCTTTTGCTTTTCATTCTTCATATTCGATGTAAAATTAGCAAAAATACCGCACATTAGCCGTTTATGAACAGCACTTTTTATTGTACTTTAATGTAATGAAGGAATTACAGTTTTATCCCCTTTCCTTTCCTTTGCGGCTGCATGGGGCGATGTATATTCTGCCTTAGCTTGTCGAATTGCTTTTTAAATCATTCGGTTATGGGCTTTCGGTCGATGGCAAGAACCAGTTTCGTCCCGTCCGTGGGGGCTTTCAGCACTTGAAACCCTGCCTTTTCGGTCGTGAATTTCCGTTTGTGTTCCTCCGAGTAGAGTTCCCCTGCATACTCCAACGGTTTTCCCTTGACGAGCGTTGCGATCTGCCCGTCGCTGAACCCGACAAGGCGGCATAGGTTTTCAATACGGAGCATTTCACGGAAATAGGGAAACCATGCCGCCGCCCTTGCGATTACCGTTTTCAGAAACGATATTTCCTGCTTGTGCCTCGCTTCCTTGTCCGCTATCTCCCTGCGGTGCTTCCGCTCTACTTCCGCCATTTGTCGGTTGTGGTCTGCCTGCATGGTCTGTATTCGGGTTTGCAGGGCTTCGATGGCTTCCCCGTGCGTGGCCACCTCCCTATGCAGGGCGGTGTTCTCCCTCTCCAGCGTCTTGACCTTGTTACTACCGAAAAGATAACCGACACTTTCGGCGATGTTGGCGGCTGCGGTGGTCTCTGCCTCTTTCAGCTTCTCGGTCTGTATCTCTTTTTTCGCCCGTTTGAGTTCCTCCTGCGCCGTTTCTTTCTGACGCTGCAAATCCACGACCTCCGCTTTGAGGCTGTCGGCGAGTTTCTTCGTTTCATTGTAATACTGCTGCGTGGACTTGTGCCGTGCCTTCGAGCCGTCTATGCCTCTTTGCAGCCCGTATTTCGCCATCGCTTCGGCATAGGTATCTTGGTAGGACTTTAATTTCAGTCGTGTCATAATATCGTCTGCGCACAGTCTTACGGTGTCGGTCGGCTTCTTGCGGTATCGCTTCTTTGTCTGTTCCTCCCGTTTGCGGCGTTTGCGCTCTCCCTTGACGATGGGGACGAGCGTGACGTGTATGTGGGGCGTTTCCTCGTCCCTATGCAGGTGCGCCGCCACGATGTTCTCCTTTCCGAACGTGTCGGTGAAGTATTTCATATTGTCGGCGCACCACTCGTCCAAACGCCCCTCCCTTTCGATGCGTTCCATGTCCTCGTGCGTTCCCGACACGGTAATGCGGATTGCCCGTACTTGGTTGTTTCCGATTTTGCGTGTCAGTCCCGTTTCTTCCAATCTTCTCTGTATAGCTGCCGAACGGTCTTTAATCCCGTCGGGGTACGCAACGAGTTTTCGGTTCAGGTGCGTCCGTGTCGGGTCTGCGTTCTTCGGGATGATGAAATACTCGATGTGGGCGGTCGTTCCGCTGTCGCTGCCGTGCGCCTTTTCCATGTGCAATACTACGAAACCCATATATATTCCTTTCTTTTTTAGCTTGTGAAACAATGATTCTTCGTATCTTCGGGGGCGGCAAATAGCCGTCCCCGATGGGGTGTGCAGAGGGGCTTGCCCCTTGCCTTATTGGGGAATTTTCAGCGATACGGAGTATTGCGGCTCGGAAAATTCCCTAATAAGCTACGGTATTTTCTCCGTAAATACCCTGCGGCGTGTCGGCGGTCTTTCGGCGGTAGCTCTCCCTGCCGCCTGCTTACCCGTATAACCCCACCTTATTATTTCCCCCTTTCGGTCGGGAAACAGCCCCTTTCCGTCCGTGCGACGGTATGACCGTATGAATGTATGACGGACTGATACCCCGACCGACAGACCGTTACGCCATCCATCGGCGGCTCGGCTCGGTGTCGGCAACGACAGATACGATAACCGTCGTTTTCTCTTTTCGCTGGTGCGTTATTCTCTCCAACAACACTTTGCGGACTTTCGTCGCCCCGAACGATTCGATACGGAAAGCGAGGACGGCTATCGTTTCGAGGTCGTAAACCTCTATGCTGCTCCTATCTCAAAACTCCGCTCTTGCAGAGTGCCTTTATACTTGCCCGAACCGTCGGGGCGACAATCCCGAACAGTTCGCAGATTTCCCACTCGGTCATGGCGGTTGCGCCTATGTCGGTCGGCAGGGAGATATTGCCGTATTCTGTTCCTTTCTTCTTTCATCGGTATGCTGTTTTAAGGTGACTAAATGGCTCGGCAGATGTTCTTCTCCATCTCCTCCAGCTTGTACGATAAGGTTTCCATGTCTTGGCTTATCTTCTGGACGGTGATTTTGGCGTAAATTGGGGTGGTTTTGATGTTCGTGTGCCCCAATAGGCGGCTCACGGTTTCGATGGGTACGCCGTGCGACAGAAGTACGGTCGTGGCGTTCGTGTGTCGGGCTACATGATAGGTCAGCCGCACCTTGAAGCCGCATTGTCTGCCTATCTCTTTGAGTGTCTTGTTATAACTGCCGTTGCTCGGAACGGGAAACACACAACCGTCCTTTGTCAGTCCCCTATACTTCTCGATGATGCGTTTGGGAACGTCCAAAAGACGGATATTCGATTCGGTGTTGGTTTTCTTCCGTCGGGTGATGATCCATAGGTTGCCGTCGAAGAATGTTTGCAGGCGGTCGGCGGTGAGGTTCTTTACGTCCGAGTACGCCAAACCCGTGAAAACAGAAAAGACGAACAAGTCCCGTACAAGTTCATGGTAGGTGTTCTTCATCAGTGCGTCCATGAGCGTCTGTATCTCCTTTTGGGTAAGGTAGCCTCTATTGACGCTTTCGGGCGAGTTGATGTACCCTGCAAAGGATTGAACGGCAGACGCCCGTCGTTCCTCGCTATGGAAACGATGTGTTTCAGCACGATCATGTAGCCCCACACGGTATTGGTGCGGCATTTCTTCTTCGTGCGCAGGAAATACTCGAAGTCGTTGATGAATGTGAGGTTGAGTTCCTTTAGCGGAATATCCTCACGCTTGTAGGTATGGGGCAGAAATTCCCGAATATGGCTGCAAACCGTCTGATAGCATCGGAATGTCCCCTGCCCCTGCTGTGCCCGACTTTCTTGGCGAACTCGGCGTTGTGCTGCTCGAAGAGTTTCAGTAAGGTTTCCTGCTTGACGCCGATACCGAGATAGGCGTCTTTCAACTTGGCGGCGGTAACATACCCGTCCGTTTGCATCAGTTCTTGGTAGTGGTGGTTTACCTCCACTCGGATTTTATCCACCGCAAGGTTGATTCTCTGCGCTTCGACGCTCTTGCCCGAAGCACGGCCCGTTTTCACGTCCCACAACCGCAGGGGAACGTCCATCTTGTAACTGAACTGTTTAATCTCTCCGTCCACCGTAAGGTGGCACATCTAAGGCAGGTGGCCGTTGGGTTTTTCGCTGCCTTTCTTCACGTAAAATAAGACCTTGAATGTACTTCGCATAACTCACTCCTTTTTTTGGTTACAAAATTAGTTTATAGTGAGTTACCGACAGCTATGCAAATCAACACAAAACGCAGTAAAAGAACCTCTTAGCAAGAAATATGCACCCGTTACGGGGGTAATGAGGTGGTAACTGAACTTCTGCACCGTTTGGCTTCGAGGTGGCATTCCGTTGGCTCTACCTAATAGAAAAACAAAGCGTAACGAACGCTTTTTCAGCTAATTCGCTACGCTTTGCCCAAATTTGCAAATCCGCTATGTGTTTATTTTAAGTCTACTACAGTAATACCTGCCCCACCAAATTGTACGTGTTCGTCTTGATAGTGTGCTACTCCTGGAACACTTCCCAAATAGCTGCGAATCAGGGTGCGTAGTATGCCTGTACCTGTTCCGTGAAGGATACGTACACGGTCTATTCCCAATAGTATGGCATCATCGATAAAATAAGTTACTGCCTGTATAGCTTCATCGCCACGCATACCGCGTACATCAATATCTTGTTTGAAATTTAGTTTCTTTTCATATACCCGATCTTGTGTTTCACTGCTGACGAAGGTACTTTTTACCATTGTTTTCTGGGTGGGCTGTATTGGTGTGCTACGTTCCAGCTTATCCAGTTTTACATTGGTTTTTATCATTCCGAACATAACTATTGCATTTTTGCCATTAATTCCTAGTACTTCTCCGACACTGGATTGACCTTTGATCTTTACAGTACTACCTACAGTGATAGGCTGTTCTTTGGGTATTGACAGTTGGGAAGATTCCGCCTTGGCTTTATCCTTTTTGTTTTTTTTCCGCTCTTGTTTTTCACGGAGTTTTTCCATTTTCCGGATGATTTCATCTTCCTTGTTCTTTTTCTCGATATCTTCTATCTGATTTTTAAAATCAGTCAGTTCCTGACGTGCCGATTGTGTACGTTCTTTATCGGCTTGTGCTTCCTTGATGATACGGATGGTATTTTCAATTCGGGCATTTGATTCCTGTAACAATTTTTCCGCATCTTCTTTGGCCTTTCGCAAAATCTCTTTACGACTTTTCTCCAGTTCCTGTAGTTCTTCTTCGTATTTGGCGATGGTTTCTTCCATCTGTTTTTCTCGTTTGCGGATGTTCTGACGCTTGGTTTCCCAATAACGTTTGTCACGTACGATATCTTGTAGATATTTATCAGCATTGATATATTCACTCCCTACAATTTCGGATGCGTCGGCTATTACTTCTTCCGGTAAACCTATTTTCCTAGCTATTTCTACTGCAAATGAACTTCCCGGATTTCCTATTTGTAATTGGAATAAAGCTTGCATTAAATGCCTGTCATATAACATGGCGCCATTAACCACTCCTTCGTGATCTTCGGCAAAATGTTTCAAATTTTGATAATGAGTAGTGATAACGCCGAATGTGCCCTTTTCATTGAAACGTTTCAACACAGCTTCAGCTATGGCTCCTCCAATTTGTGGTTCTGTACCTCCGCCGAATTCATCAATGAGGATAAGGCTGCGTTCGTTACAGCTTTTCATCATTGTTTTCATGTTGGTAAGGTGTGAGGAGTAGGTACTCAGATCGTCTTCGATACTTTGTTCGTCACCTATGTCTATAAAGATACTGCCGAATAATCCGGCATGGCTACGTTCATGCATCGGAACCGGCATACCACATTGTAACATATATTGTAGTAATCCCACAGTCTTCAGACAAACGGATTTACCTCCGGCATTCGGTCCGGATATAATTAGGATACGTTGATTTTGAGTTAGTTCTATATCTAGAGGAACAACCTTTTTATTATGCTTGGCCAGCGAGAGTTGTAATAGTGGGTGTATGGCCATGGTCCAATCCAAAATCTGTTTGTCTTCCAATGATGGTTTGGTGGCGTTCGTCTGAATTGAAAAATGGGCTTTGGCACGGATAAAATCAATTTCTGCCAAAAACTCGTATGACTGGAGGATGGCGGGGACCTGTGGACGGACTATGATAGAGAAATCTGTCAGGATACGGATGATTTCCCGGCGTTCTTCTCCTTCCAATTCCCGTATTCTATTGTTTGCTTCCACTACTTCGGCCGGTTCTATGAAAACTGTTTTGCCAGTGGATGATTCATCGTGTACAATTCCCTTGATTTTCCGTTTTAATCCCGGTGCGACAGGGATGACGAGTCTTCCGTCACGCATGGTAGGAGTTACATCTTTATCAACATAACCTTCTGCTTGAGCGTTGCGTAGAATTGCATTCAAACTGCGTGATATGCTTCCGGCTGTCGAGGCCAACTCTCTGCGGATGCGTAATAATTCGGAAGAAGCGTTGTCTTTGATTTTTCCGAATTTGTCTAAGATGTTGTTAATACGCGTAATGAGTTGAGGAAACACGATAATATCTCCTGCCAGTTTTTGTAGGGCAGGGTAGGGGGAGTTTTCTTTTTCTTGTTCTTCGTCATTCGGGGTCAGTGTCAGAAAATGGATGATATCACGAATTGTTTCTAAAGAACGGCGTAAATCAAACAGTTCTTGCTCATCCAAATACATACCTTCTACGCGGATACGTTTTAGTGATGGGCGTACATCAAAAAAATATTGGTCGGGAAAACTGTCTTCCTCTTGTATGATGCGTATGAATTCCATTACCTGTTCCAGCCATTCATTAATATCCTTAAAGGATTCTGAGAAGTTCATTTCATCTACTCTTTCTTGACCTAATGTGCTGAGACATTTCTCTTTTAGTAAATGACGGATGGAATCGAAACCTATTTTCTGTTCGAAATTCTGAGGGTATATCATGATTTATTTCTTTCGTTTATTATTCGTATGCAAAAATACGATTTGAAAATTTTATAGCAAAAAAACTGGTAAACTATTTGCTTATTTAAAATAAAGTCGTATCTTTGCAACGCTTTCAACGGAAAGCACTTCTGAAAAGAAGTCTTGGAGAGGTGGCAGAGTGGTCGATTGCGGCGGTCTTGAAAACCGTTGTACTGCGAGGTACCCGGGGTTCGAATCCCTGTCTCTCCGCAATAAGTATTGAAAATCAATGAGTTATAATAAAAACACCCAATCTTACATATAGAAAGATTGGGTGTTTTTATTATTTTATCTAAGTATATCCAGACTCACCTGCAACGGACTTTAGCTTTTATAAAGATCATTTTGTTCTCTGATCAATTTCGGAAAGTGTCCTTGACGTATTATCTTTCTCACTAGAAAGTTCGGGGGTATTTATGCCCTCATGCCCTCACTGCATGTATAATAGGTTAATTATAAATGACTTATATGACAATAGTAAAAATATTTGCTTTCACTTATACTCTCATGCCCTCACTATGTTTTGAGGTTGATTTTTACATAATATGCTTGCTGTCAGCTATATATTCTCTTTTTATAGACCGTTCCAGCTTGGTATAAAGTAGAGCGTTTTCAAGCTTTTTTCTCGTAAGAATGCGCATGAAGGGGGGAGACACTTCCACGGAATGATAGCTTACGAATTCCCGGCAGCGATAAAAAAAGAGCAAGACATTTTAAAAAAAACTCTTGTTCTTTAAAAAAAAGGCGGTTATCTTTCTTGAAAAGCTCTTGATCTTTTTAAAAAACGTCCTTGTCTTTGATATGGAATTTCATTCTGGACTAAAGCGTTTTACATACATACGCATAAGCTTGTACGTATGTATAGCCCCGTGTGAATGTATGTGCAAAAGCGTGTTTTCTGACAAGGGTAAAGCATAGTCATACGACACTCCCCATTGATAAGGATTCTCAATAAACATATTAAAACATTCTTTTGGTATTCCTGATTACCTTTAATACAATACTTAAACCTAAGTGCAGATTATATTATCCTAACAGAGGAGTTCCATTACAGTTTTGTGTATAAAAGCTTTTATATCCGCCCCCTTTGTATTCTTTAAATGCTTTTCATTTATTGAATCTGCGCATTGATTTCGTTTCTGAACTTTATAGGATTGGTGATAAAGTCAAATTTGTTGGTGACTCCGCCTGTAGTAACTACAATAGAACCAAAACCGAGCATACGTCCCATGAGGCTTTGATTAATCCGTATCCCTTCGCATTTGTTTAAAACCAATTCAAGGGCATCCCGGCTTAAAATACCGGATTTTAGAATGACTTTCTTGTTTGTGACAACATATTCAGTGCCCATCTTAAGAAGAATTCTTTTTATCAATTGGAATAATCCGGACAATAATAGAAATAAGCTAACATAATGGAAAAATCCGGTTTGTGCAGAAGAAAAGAAAACGCTTAATAATAGTAGTATTACCGGATATGCAAATATATACCAGTGAATATCTGCTTTGTATTTTATTTCTTCACCAGCTTGTAGATTGTTTTGGATATAGCTCATTGTTTTTGTAAATTAATAGATTGCATAATTTTATTATCAAAAGACAAATATAAGGATAATCAGAATGGTATAAAATAAATCTTGGTTTATTTTAAAGCTGAAACTTAAAATAAAAACAATTCTTCCTGTTTTTCTTCTTGTCAATATCTCTTTTCTTATCAAATATTTTCTTCTTGTACTTGTTGTTTCAAGAATTTGTAATCCTTATAATTTTTTCCTCTCTTTATTCGGAAAGTTAGTTTATGCCATTCGTCTTTTGTTAGGGGGATATCCACGTTCATACAAAAATAGCAGGTTTCGTAGCCAATGAGAGGGGAAATCCATATTTTTCCTATACATTCTTTCTTGCCGGAGTTGGAATAATATAAAAGACAGCGTACTCTTCTTATTTGTATGCTGTCTTCATTGCATACTTTTATCTCTATACGTTTACCTTTTCCGATGTTGTAGAATTGGGGAGTAGACATTTTTATTTTGTTTAAAATACTATCTTTATCATTTACACAGACTACGGTGAACTTCTCTATATTGTTTGGTGATTGGGAGAAAGTGCTTTTTGTGGTAAACAACAATATTAAAAGTAATGTTATAATTTTTTTCATGTGATTGGACTTGTTGGTTAAAGCAGTAGCAGATTATTAATTAAGATTTTACTCTTCTGATAATAGATACTTCATACTGCAAAGTAAATATTTTTTTTGTTTTAAGGGTTATAATTGTTAAAATGCAAAAATAGCCTGCATCTGCCAATCTGTCAAGGGCTGTTTTTCATAAAAAATGTTCAATTCTTTGGTATTTCTTTTGGATTTTCTTGGTATGAAATTTCTGATAGATTATATGAAAAGTGATTTGAAGGCTATTGCAATTCTTTTAGAGTGGTGCATTAAGCAATGGGAAGTTTTAAAAGCTTGATTGGCATTTGAATGCTTTATCTTTGTAATTTGAACAAAAAGTAATAAATAAAAGAGGTATATGGACATTCTTGTATGGGGTGGTCTTGGAAATTCCGATTATTTGGAAAAAATGATGTCGTTTTCCAATATATATTTGTACTTTTGGCTGAAAAGAAAACAAGGTATATCTCGTGTTTATATTTGGTGTTTTTTTATATGTATTTTAAATGGACTGAGGTTTTATGACAAACATTATAGATAATATGCTCTCTTTGTGTCCGGTTTCTGAAGATACGATACAAGAACTGAAAAAATGTATGATTTTATGTCGTTTCCCTAAGAAATATCAGTTAATAAAGGAGAATACATTTTGTAAATCAGCTTATTTCATAGAAAAAGGAATGACGCGTTCTTTCTGGCTTGTAAATGGAGAAGAAATAACAACCTCCTTTTCATGGGAAGGAGGTATTGTTTTCAGTATGGACGAGTTGTACTATAATAAGCCGAGCGAGGAATTTGTGGAAACGCTTGAAGATGTAGTTGTTTACAAAATATCATTAGTTGATTTAACCAAGCTGTTTCAGACTAATATTGAATTGGCTAATTGGGGGAGGATTATTCATCAAAATGAGTACAGGCGTTTGCATCGTTCTCACAAAGAACGGCTGACTTTGCCTGCAAAAGAAAGATATGAGGAGTTTAAACAACAGTTTCCTCAAATATGCCAACGGGTGAAGTTAAGGTATATTGCATCTTATTTGGGTATAACACTTCCCACACTTAGTCGTCTTCGAGCTAAAAAATAATTTATGTATTACTGTTTTTTTGTCATAGGACAAATTTAAAAGCCTTTAAGTTGTGTAACTTTGCAGCATTATTAGTAACGGTTAAAAAGAATTAATTATTAAATCTATTAATTTATTATGGAAAAAATCTCTTCTGCAGCATTTACAGATACAAAGCCTCATTATGATCTTCTTGATGGATTGAGAGGAGTCGCTGCTCTTATGGTAATATGGTATCATGTATTTGAAGGCTTTGCTTTTGCTAGTGCCGGTAATATCGAGACTCTCAACCACGGGTATCTTGCTGTGGATTTCTTTTTTATTCTTTCGGGTTTTGTTATCGGTTATGCGTATGATGACCGTTGGGGGAAGAATTTCACTATGAAAGACTTTTTCAAACGCCGTTTGATCCGTCTTCATCCGATGGTAATTATGGGTGCTGTTTTGGGAGCTATTACGTTCTGTATTAAAGGTTGTGTGCAATGGGATGGAACGCATGTCGCCATTTCCATGATTATGTTGTCTTTGCTTTGTACAATATTCTTTATTCCTGCCATGCCGGGTGTGGGATATGAAGTTCGTGGTAATGGTGAGATGTTTCCATTGAACGGACCTTGCTGGTCCCTGTTTTTTGAGTATATAGGTAATATTCTTTATGCGTTGTTCATTCGTCGTTTGTCTAATAAAGCATTGGCTGTGCTGGTTGTGTTGCTGGGTATGGCATTAGCGTCATTTGCTGTTTTCAATGTATCTGGTTATGGGAATATGGGAGTGGGATGGACACTCGACGGAGTGAATTTCTTAGGTGGAACCTTGCGTATGCTTTTCCCATTCTCGTTGGGTATGTTGATGTCGCGTAACTTCAAGCCTATGAAGGTGAATGGGGCATTTTGGATATGTACTATTATACTGATTGCGCTGTTCTCGGTTCCTTATCTGGAAGGATTGGAGCCGATTTGCATGAATGGTATTTATGAAGCTTTTTGTGTAATTGCGGTTTTTCCTTTTCTTGTGTGGCTGGGGGCGTCGGGTACTACTACGGATAAGCAGTCTACAAAGATATGCAAGTTCTTGGGAGATATATCCTATCCGGTTTATGTAGTACATTATCCGTTGATGTATTTGTTCTACGCATGGTTGATTGAGAATAAACTTTATACATTGGGAGAAACTTGGTATGTAGCTGTGGGTGTTTTTGTTTTGAGTGTCATTTTGGCTTGCCTGTGTCTGAAACTGTATGATGAGCCCGTAAGAAAATGGCTGAGTAAGAAGTTTCTTGCTCCCAAATAAAAATACTGCATTTCTTGATGGATGTTCATTAAAAGGTCGGACACTATACAAGAAGATATTACAGCTTTGAATAACTGACAATTAGATGAATGGCATCCGATCTGTAAATTCGGATGCCTGCATTCGATTATTTCAAAATGGGCTTTAGGATTGATTTCCTTTTTTGGCAATAGTCACACATGTTGATGAGAGCATTCCGAGCATAGACCTTTCAGGACATAATTGATACTTTGTACGGTGAATCCGGGAGGTAGTGTCACGATGGGCACGTGGATACTTTTCATACAAAACGTGCGATGACAGTTCTCACAATAAAAGTGAGTGTGGAGATCGTCTACCTCACAATTGCAATCATTACTGCACACGGCATATTTTAACGATCCTGTGCCGTCATCAATGCCATGAACCAAATGATGGGCTAAAAAAAGGGTTATGGTGCGGTAGATGGTTGATTTGTCTACCGTATCCAATTCGTTTTCCAAATCCAACAGTGAAAATGCTTCTTTGTGCTGCATCATGGTTTTTAGAATAAGCAGACGTATGGCTGTCGGTTTGATTTCCCGCTGTTCCAATTTTTTTAAATAGATTGTTTCATTCATAGGTCAAATCATTTTATTCTTTTCATTTCTGTATTCTCATTGCATTAAAAATGGCGAGTAAAGCTACGCCTACATCTGCAAATATAGCTTCCCACATAGTGGCCATTCCGCCGGCTCCTAATAGCAATACTAACAATTTCACTCCGAATGCCATCGATATATTTTGCCATACAATGCGATGGGTCTGTTTTCCTATTTTTATAGCTTCCGCTACTTTACTGGGTTGGTCTGTTTGTATCACTACATCCGCAGTCTCTATAGCAGCGTCACAGCCTAGACCACCCATGGCAATCCCAACATCGCTGAGTGCCAGTACGGGAGTATCATTGATACCGTCTCCTACAAAAGCTACACGATTTTCAAAATTTGCTTTTAATTGTTCTAAATGTGCTACTTTACCTTCGGGTAGTAAATCGCCGAAAGCATGTGTGACACCTATCTTTTCGGCTAAATTAGAAACAATTGTCTGTTTATCTCCCGATAATATTTGAATATTATTAATATTTAAGTCTTTCAGCTCGCGGATGGCTTGTACAGCATCAGGTTTTGGGGTATCCGCCAATGAAAGATATCCCAAATATTTGTTTTCCATTGCACATAGCACGATTGTTTCTGTCATGTTGCTGATTTCATAGGGAAAAGAGATGCCGTATTTTGATAATAACCGTGTATTTCCTACATATACTTCTTTACCGTTTGTTACGGCTTTTATTCCATATCCGGCAAATTCAGTGATTCTCAGTGACGAGTTAAGAGATATACTTTGTTCTTCCGCATATTTGACAATGGCTTTTGCGATAGGATGATTGCTGAAACTCTCTATAGAGGCGATAAGTTGAAGCAGTTCCTTTTGCGAAACACCTTCGGCTGCCGATATTGCCTGAACACTGAATACACCTTGGGTGAGTGTTCCGGTTTTATCGAATACTACGGTGTTTATTTGGGTTATGGCATCTAGATAATTACCCCCTTTGAAAAGAATCCCTTTGTGAGATGCGGCACCAATACCTCCAAAGTATCCTAATGGAATGCTGACCACTAATGCGCAAGGACATGATATGACTAGGAATACTAAAGCCCGATAGAACCAATCATCAAAAACAAAAATGAATTCAGGTTTTATCAGAGAGTATAAATAGGGGAGTATGACAACTAGTATCGCCAGTCCTGTCACTATCGGTGTATAAATTCGTGCAAAACGGCGGATAAATAATTCGGCAGGGGCTTTTCTTTCTGCTGCATCTTGTACTAAAGTGAGGATACGTGCTAACGTACTTTGATCATACGGTTTGTTTACTTTGATCCGTACCACTTTATCTGAAGCGATCATTCCTGCTAAAACTTCTTCTTGTTTATATAGAGTCCGGGGAACACTTTCTCCGGTTAGGGCGGCCGTATTAAATGAAGCGGAATCTTCCAGTAAAAATCCGTCTAGAGATACTTTTTCTCCAACTTTTACTTCAATGGTTTCTCCTGGCTGTACTTTTTCCGGTGCTGTTATTTTATATGTGTTATTATATACTACAGTGGCTGTTTCGGGACGTACATCCAATAATGCTTTGATGTTGCTGCGTGCTTTGTGTACAGCTTTGTGTTGGAACCATTCACCTATGAGATAGAACAGAATAACGGCAATACCTTCCCAGTATTCTCCTAGATAGAATGCTCCTGATACAGCTATCCCCATTAAAGTGAATTCATTGAAAACTGATTCTAATTTTATTTTTTTCATTGTTTCTTTTTATTTATGGCAACAAAGATAGTGGAAAGAAGATGCAACTAAATTGCAAATTATATTGTACTTTTACATCGGGTAATTTTTTATATACATGAAAAAAATATATTGGGCTTTTTGGATAGGAAGCTGGTGTTTGTCTGTGGGAATGCAGGCGGCCAAAGTGGATACTTTGTCGGTACATAGTGACGCAATGAATAAGGAGGTTCAGGTAATTACCATCTGTCCGGATAAAGCCATGGCAGGTGAAAAATGTCCCGTACTTTATCTGCTTCACGGATATGGAGGCAATGCGGGAACGTGGCTCGGTATAAAACCGGAATTACCTCAAATAGCTGACAAGGAAGGAATCATTTTTGTTTGTCCGGACGGGAAGAACAGTTGGTATTGGGACAGCCCTTTGAATAAGGAGTACCGTTATGAAACATTCGTATCAAAAGAATTGGTGAACTATATTGATAAGAATTTTACTACGAAAGTGGAGAGAGGGGGACGTGCTATCACCGGGTTAAGTATGGGTGGTCATGGAAGTTTATGGTTGTCCATCCGTCATAAAGATGTCTTTGGAGGAGGAGGTAGTATGAGCGGAGGTTTAGATATCCGTCCGTTTCCCAATAATTGGGAGATGAAGAAGCAATTAGGCGAAGAAGCGAGCAACAAGCAGAGATGGGACGAACATACGGTAATTAATCAGTTGGATAAGATAAAAAATGGTGATCTGGCTGTTATAATAGATTGCGGTTGTGATGATTTCTTTCTGGAAGTGAATAAGGCTGTACACGAAAAACTGTTGAAGAAGAAAATAAATCATGACTTTATCATCCGTCCGGGCGGGCATACAGGCAGGTATTGGAATAATGCCATAGACTATCAAATACTATTTTTCAGTAAGTTCTTTAATAAATCGAAATAATAAAATGGATAAAATTGTTTTTATTACAGGAGCTTCCAGCGGTATCGGTGCCGGATGCGCTCGCAAGTTTGCTTCACAGGGAGCAAGTTTGATTTTAAATGCTCGTAACGTAAATAAACTGAGTGCATTGAAAGAAGAATTAGAAAAGCAATATGGTACGGAAATATATTTGCTTCCTTTTGACGTGCGCGACCGTAAGGCGGCAACGTCTGCTTTGGAATCATTACCCAAGGAATGGCAATCCATTGATATACTGGTGAATAATGCTGGGTTGGTTATCGGTACGGATAAAGAACAGGAAGGTAGTCTGGATGAGTGGGATATTGTCATAGATACTAATGTTAAGGCTTTGCTGGCAATGACACGCCTGATTGTACCGGGAATGGTGGAACGTAAACGAGGACATATTATTAATATTGGTTCTATTGCCGGAGATGCTGCTTATCCGGGAGGTAGTGTGTATTGTGCTACAAAGGCCGCTGTGAAAGCTTTATCGGATGGACTGCGTATAGATTTAGTTGATACTCCATTGAGAGTGACTAATATTAAACCGGGGTTGGTAGAAACAAATTTTTCAGTTATTCGTTTCCGAGGAGATAAGGAAAAGGCGGATAATGTATATAAAGGTATTCGTCCATTGACGGGAGATGATATTGCGGAAACTGTTTATTTTGCTGCTTCTGTACCAGAATATATGCAGATTGCAGAAATGTTGGTTATGCCTACTTATCAAGCTACAGGGACAATTGTTTCACGCAAATAAAAGAGGTAGAAGAGATATAAATAAAGGCGACCCTTTATAAAGCCGCCTTTATTCTTACCTTCTCATTTTACCTTCTTACCTTAAAAAACAATTATAATTCAATAATCAATGATTGACGTGCACCGACTGTCATATTTTTGGTAAGGTCAATTTTTTTGCCACTGATAAGTTCTTTACCGCTTTTTGAGTCATTTGTCATTATGCGGTAGTGGTTATTAGCCACCACTTGTTCGGCATTGGTGCTGTTTAGGACAATGAGTTCAGTTTTCCCAGAATTAGTACGTGCGTACATATATATTCCGTGTTGGGGAATATGGTACTTAACTGTTTTCTTTTCCATCTTCGTTTAATTTAGTTTGGTTTTACGGTGGCAAATTTATATGTTTTTCAGCATATCTTATATAACTAATCATTCAAAATTCATAATAAATCATTCATTTCTTAATCTATATCAATAAAAAATCCTCTTCCACATATTAGTTGAAGAGGATTTTATTTGTTGTTGTTCAATGAATTACATCAAGAATCCAAGTAAAATACCGGCTGCTACGGCAGAACCGATTACACCAGCTACGTTGGGACCCATAGCATGCATCAACAAGTAGTTGGTAGGATCATATTCCAGACCAATAACCTGAGAGATACGTGCCGAGTCGGGAACAGCAGATACACCGGCATTACCGATAAGCGGGTTGATTTTGTTATCCTTACCTAATACCAAGTTGAATATCTTCACGAAGATAACTCCAGAAGCAGTAGCAATGATGAATGACAATGCACCCAGCGCGAAAATCAAGATCGAATCAATGGTAAGGAACTCTGAAGCTTGCGTGGAAGCACCTACTGTCAATCCTAATAAGATGGTAATGGTATCAATCAGCGGACCGCGGGCAGTTTCTGCTAAGCGACGGGTTACACCGCTTTCTTTCAATAAGTTACCAAAGAAAAGCATACCCAATAGAGGCAGACCCGACGGAACCAGAAAACAAGTAAGTAACAAACCAATGATAGGGAACATTACTTTTTCTGTATGAGAAACGACGCGTGGTGGTTTCATACGGATCAAACGTTCGTGCTTGGTAGTGAGCAGACGCATGATAGGCGGCTGGATAACCGGTACCAATGCCATGTATGAATAGGCTGATACCGCAATAGCTCCCATCAGGTTAGGCGCCAGTTTGGATGAAAGGAAGATTGCTGTCGGACCGTCCGCACCACCGATGATGCCGATAGCACCAGCCTGCATCGGATCAAAGCCCATTGCCAATGCAATCATGTATGCACCGAAAATACCAAACTGTGCGGCAGCACCAATCAACATCAGTTTAGGATTTGAAATCAATGCCGAGAAATCCGTCATTGCACCGATACCTAAAAAGATAAGTGGTGGATACCATCCGGAGGTAACTCCTTGATATAAAATATTAAGAACAGAACCTTCCTCATAGATGCCGACTTTCAGTCCGGCTTCCATGTTGAAAGGAATATTACCGATCAAGATACCAAAACCGATAGGAATGAGCAACATCGGCTCAAATTCCTTGGCCACGGCAAGGTATATGAAGAATAAACCTATCAGGATCATTACGATATGACCAACAGTAGCATTGGCAAAACCCGTATATGTCCAAAAGTCAGCTAGGTTATTCCCTAAAAAGTTGATAAATTCTCCCATATTATTCAATAATTACAAGGTCAGTACCTTCGAGAACGGATTCTCCTTTACTTACATTGATTGCGGTGATCTTGCCGTCTTTGTCTGCGTTGATGTTATTCTCCATCTTCATAGCTTCAAGGATAATGATGGTTTGCCCCTTTTTTACGGTATCACCAACATTTACCTTAATATCAAGGATTACACCTGGCAACGGAGATTTAACGCCCGATTTTCCTGTAGAAGTTGCAGCAGGCTTTACTACTGTAGTTGGAGCCGGAGCAGGGCTGGTTGATGCAGGACGAACTACCGGTTTCATTACAGCTTTCGGGGCTTTTTCCATTTCTACTTTGTAAGGAGTGCCGTTTACTTCAACATGAGCGATATTATCTTCTATATCTCCAATGGCAACCTTATATATGTTACCGTTAATCTTATATTTATATTCTTTCATCGTTTTATCTTTTTATTGGTGACTTACTTTTTGTGGGGAGTTTCACGCAAGGTATAAATCTTAGAACTCCACGGTGAATAGCTACGTTTTACACGAGTAATGGTAAGAACAGTTTCTTCTACATCGTGTACATCGCTTTGCATTTCGTGCATAGCCATGGCAATTGCGGCGAATACTTCGCCTGGAGCTTCACCCAGTTTCTTTTCTTTGGCTTCTTGTTTGTCGGTAATACCTTTTACCTTCATGGCATTGCGCTTGCTCAGGTTGACAGAAATACGGCCTATAACTTTGAAAGCAATAAACAGAAGGAGCAAGCCTACGAATACGACACTCATAGCTGATATGGACATACCAATACCCACACTGTCATGTTCTTCAAACTTTTCCATCTTAGCGTTGCTGTTGATAGTCTTGTTGTTAGTGCTAGGAGTTACATACTTGTCTGCACTAGAACCTTTTACTTCCCATTCATTTGCAGCGTCGCTGACACGTGCGTATGATTGGTTTGCCTGTAATGTACCTGCAGGAACTATAATCTGATCCAATAATTTCTTGCCTGAATCATACAAGCCGATCCAATTGTTCGTTGCGGCATTCAGGGTGAAGTTGGTGTGGAAAGTACCACGGTTAGGTTCACCATCTGCCCAGAACAAAGCGTGCTGGCGAGGTTTGATCAAAGTCAATACATCACCTTTAGGGATAAAATAAGTAGCAGTATCTCCAGGCTGGCTGCTCACCTTCAGTAAACAACCGGCAAGGTCTGCGCTACCAAATGATCTATTGAATATTTCAATCCATGCGCTGTGTACTCCGTAGTCATCTTGGAAATTGCTTTCATTTTCAATCAGCACTTCATTCAGTACCAGCTTGGTGTTTGATTTCTGTTCTCCACAAGAACATAAACCCACCATCAGCAGCAAAGAAAGGAATATTCCTATATTTAATTTCTTCATGTTCAATTCTCAATTTTTAATTTTTAATTAAAGAGGAATATTACCATGCTTCTTAGCCGGATTGGTTAATTTCTTAGTTTGCAACTGTTGCAATGCACGGATGATGCGGAAACGGGTATTACGCGGTTCAATCACATCATCAATATAGCCATATTTGGCAGCATTGTAAGGATTGGCGAACAGCTTGGTGTATTCAGCTTCTTTTTCGGCTAGGAATGCGGCAGGATTTTCCTGTTCTTTGGCTTCGCGGGCGTATAATACTTCTACTGCACCTGCACCACCCATAACGGCGATTTCGGCAGTAGGCCATGCATAATTCATATCACCGCGAAGTTGTTTACAGCTCATTACAATGTGAGATCCGCCGTATGATTTACGCAGGGTAATTGTTACTTTGGGTACAGTCGCTTCGCCGTAAGCATACAGCAACTTGGCGCCGTGGAGGATTACGCCGTTGTATTCTTGTCCTGTGCCTGGAAGGAATCCCGGAACATCTACCAATGAAACAAGAGGTATATTGAAAGCGTCGCAGAAACGTACAAAACGCGCACCTTTACGTGACGCATTGCTGTCAAGTACACCCGCCAGATATTTTGGCTGGTTTGCAACAATACCTACAGATTGTCCGTTGAAACGTGCGAAACCAATGATGATATTTTTAGCGTAGTGAGGTTGGACTTCCAAAAACTCACCATTATCTACGATGGCGCTGATCACCTCATACATATCGTATGGTTTGTTGGGGCTGTCGGGGATAATTTCGTTCAAAGAGTCTTCCAGACGGTCGATAGGATCGGTACAGTCTACATAGGGAGCTTCTTCCAGATTATTTTGAGGAATATAGCTTAACAATTTGCGGATCATGGCTAACCCTTCTTCTTCCGTCTTGGCAGTAAAATGAGTAACACCGGATTTGGTAGAATGAACGCTTGCACCACCTAAGTTTTCTTGGCTTACATCTTCACCTGTAACAGTCTTTACCACTTTCGGTCCGGTAAGGAACATGTATGATGTGCCTTCCATCATCAATGTGAAGTCTGTCAGCGCAGGAGAGTAAACAGCTCCGCCTGCACAAGGACCGAAAATACCTGAAATCTGTGGAATAACACCTGAAGCAAGAATATTGCGTTGGAAAATTTCAGCATAACCGGCCAGCGCATTGATACCTTCTTGAATACGTGCGCCACCCGAGTCATTGATACCGATACAGGGAGCACCCATTTTCATGGCTTGATCCATTACTTTGCAGATTTTCAGAGACATTGTTTCTGACAGAGAACCGGCAGAAACAGTGAAATCCTGTGCAAAGATGTAAACTAAACGTCCTTCTATGGTACCACAACCTGTTACTACACCGTCGCCCGGATAATGTTTTTTCTCCATGCCAAAATTGGTGCATCTGTGTTCCACAAACATATCCATTTCTTCGAAACTGCCTTCATCCAGCAACATGGCTATGCGTTCGCGGGCTGTATATTTTCCTTTTTCATGCTGTTTTGCAATTGCTTTATCACCTCCACCCATGCGTGCTGTAGCCCGGCGTTCGATAAGCTCTTTTATTTTTTCAAGTTGATTGCTCATTTTACTTATGATTTTACAATTTACGATTAAAAAATATTTCTATTTACGCTTGAACCAGACTAAATACACTGATTTCAATCGTGAATAGTCAGATCTCGTGTTTTATGGTTTTTCGCAAAGCTCAGTCAGGACGCCCAAAGTTGATTTGGGATGTAAAAAAGCAATTTGCAAACCTTCAGCACCTTTACGCGGAGCTTTGTCAATGAGACGGATGCCAGTGGTTTCCGCTTCGGCTAACGCATTTGCCACACCATCTTCCACTGCAAAAGCCAAATGATGCATACCACCGTTGCCATTATTTTTTTCAATGAACTTTGCGATAGTGCTTTCGGGGCTTGTAGGTTCCAGCAGTTCTATTTTAACATCACCTACTTTCAGAAAAGCGGTTTTAACTTTCTGATCCTCTACTGTTTCGATATTGTAGCATTTCAGACCTAATACGTTTTCATAATACGGCAGGGCCTCTTCAATGCTCTTTACGGCAATGCCCAGGTGTTCAATGTGTGAGATTTTCATGATCTTATAATTTTAATAGTTTGGTTTTATACTCAAGTTTTCAGATAAAACTGCACAAAGAAAGTAATTTCGAGTTAAATAAAGAAATATTTCTTCAATTTTATTTCTTATTTGCGAGATGCTTCACAACACTTTAGACAAAAAGACAAAAATGAATTAAATATAGAATTTGCACAAGAGTTTGTTCAGCCACTTCCAACTGAAGCGGAACCAGCGGCGTGTACTGCTCTGCTTGCCGCCAAAGCGGAGTATAAAGTCCCTGTAACCGTGCTTTTTGAACGGTAATCCTGCATCCATGAATTCCAAATGTGCATATCCTTTTTCGTGAGCATAGGTAATAGGTGCCCATACGGCTAGAATACCGGGGTAAAGAAAAGCATAGGTTTTCCGCATACCTCCTGAGAACCACAGATAAGCACTTTCTTTTGAGAAAAGACAGATAGAACCACCTATGATTTTGCCTTTATATTTCACAAGAAACACTTTGGCTAATTCTTTTTCTGGGTTTTGCCATGCTAATAGCCGGAAAAAGCCGATGTCCGGGAAATGTTTTCTTACCTGTGAGGAATAGGCTTTTTTCAACATTCGTGAGAAATCTTGAATATCTTTCTCATTGTCGGCTACTTCCATGATGGCACCGTTTCTCAACGCTTTGTTTATTTGTCTTTTGCGAGACATGCTCAGCCGTTCGTAAGGGACTTTACTGTGCAGTGAGTTACGTACTCTTAGCCAATTAATGGCGAAATAGTTGTTCTTTCTGAAAGCTTTGTATCCGAATAGCGGATTTTCCAAGTTGCGGAACTCGATGAGGAACGATTTGCATAATACTTCGTTGGTGAGATGTTCCAACATTTCCCCGAACAGGTCTTCCTTATTCTGTTCTTCATCAAAATACTCGCCTGTGCCATAAATCTCGCATCGTTTGATGATTGCGGGGGGGAACAAGCGCATACTCTTCCGGATGACAGCCAGCAGTTTGCCTACAGGACGGTTTCCTATATAGGCTACGATAAGCAGAGGTTCGTATCCCCGAGTCATTTCAAAGACATGAAACAACTCGGTAGAATGGAAAATGTTTGTTCCAGGCAGAGGGGGAATGGCATTTCCTTTGCGATATGTACTTAATCTGACAGGCATCTCTAATTGCAAATTTATTGTTTTTTGTTTATCAATCCACATTCTAGTTGTATATTTGTGCAGAAAAATAAATTAACTGAGTATATTATGGAACAATTTAGTGACTTAATAAAGAACAGACGCAGTATGCGTAAGTTCACGGATCAAGAGTTGACACAGGAAGAGGTGGTTGCTTTGTTGAAGGCTGCTTTGATGGCTCCGTCTTCTAAACGTAGCAATTGCTGGCAGTTTCTTGTGGTAGATGATAAGGATATGCTGGAAAAACTTTCCCATTGTAAGGAGATGGGGGCAGCTTTTCTAGCGGATGCTGCTATGGCTGTAGTTGTGATGGCTGATCCGTTGGCTAGTGATGTTTGGATTGAAGATGCGGCAATTGCTTCCATAATGATCCAGTTGCAGGCAGAAGATTTGGGGTTGGGAAGTTGTTGGATACAGGTGCGTGAACGTTTTACCGCTACCGGGATGCCCTCGGGTGAATACGTGCATACGCTGCTTGATATTCCGTTGCAGTTGCAGGTGGTTTCCATTATAGCGGTAGGACATAAGGGCATGGAACGCAAGCCTTTTAATGAGGACCATTTGCAATGGGAGAAAATTCACATCAATAAATTTGGAGGCAAGTAAACGTGGCTGCTGTCAATCATAAGGATACGTATAAAGCTTCTGCGGTGTTTCTCATTGTGATGGGTATGCTTTATCTGATCGATAAGTTTATAGGATTTGCCTCACACGGGTTGCCATGGGTTATGCAGAAAGACAATCTGTTACTGTATGCAGCTGTTATTTTCCTTTGGTTCAAGGCCGATAAGTCAGTAGGAATTGTATTGGCGGGTATATGGCTGATATTGAATATCAGTTTGGTGATAGCTTTGTTGGGGCAGATGTCTGCTTATTTGTTGCCGGCGGCTTTGTTGTTGTTAGGAGTTATTTTATATTTAGTTTCGACCCGATGATGAAAATAGTTCTGATAGGAGCCGGCAATGTGGCTACCCATTTGGGAATCGCTTTACAAAAGGCAGGGTGTCTTATTTTGCAGGTATACAGCCGTACAGAGGAGTCTGCTTCTGCATTGGCTGACAGACTTTTAGTAGACTACACAATTGTGCCGGATGAGATACGTCGGGATGCCGATTTGTATATTGTAGCGCTGAAAGATGCAGTTTTGCGACAATTGGCTCCTGTATTGGTGAAAGGAAGGGAGCAGGCTTTGTTTGTACATACGGCGGGTAGTATGCCTATGGATTTATGGAAGGGGTTGGTAAAACGCTATGGGGTACTTTATCCTATGCAGACTTTTAGCAAGCAGCGTGAAGTTGATTTCAATACCGTACCTTTTTTTATAGAAGCATCTGCTCCGGCAGAAGTGGGAGTGCTGCGTATGGTGGCAGTTCGTCTCAGTCCTAAAGTGTATGAAGTGACTTCCGGTCAACGTAGGCATTTGCACCTGGCGGCAGTCTTTGCTTGTAATTTTGCTAACCATATGTATGCATTAAGTTCACATATACTGGAAAAGCAGGGGATTTCTTTTGAAGTGATGCTTCCGCTGATAGACGAAACTGCCGGCAAAGTACATGAACTTTCTCCCACACAGGCGCAGACAGGTCCGGCTGTACGCTACGATGAAAACGTAATAAGCAAACATTTGGAGATGTTGGCGGATGAGGAGTCTTTGCAGGAATTGTACGAAAAGATAAGTAAAAGTATTCATGATCTCCCTTTGTCTGTTATTCAGACAAATAAAGAGGGAAAGAACTCATAAGTGGTATGATAAACTATGATTTAAAGAAAATAAAGGCATTGGTATTTGATGTCGATGGGGTATTGAGTGCGGAAACTATTTATTTGCACCCCAATGGTGAACCCATGCGTACGGTTAATATCAAGGATGGGTATGCATTACAGTTGGCTGTGAAATGCGGGCTGCATGTTGCCATCATTACTGGTGGAAATACCGAGGCGGTGCGTAAGCGTTATGAGGGGCTGGGTATCAAGGATGTTTATCTGGCTGCTGCGGTAAAGACCCGGGAGTATGCCCATTTGAAGGAAAAATATGGATTGCAGGACGAGGAGATACTCTATATGGGCGATGATATTCCCGATTATGAAGTGATGCGTTTGTGTGGGCTACCTTGTTGTCCTGCTGATGCGGCACCTGAGATAAAAGAAACAGCTGTTTATATTTCTCATCGTAATGGGGGGTATGGATGTGGCCGTGACGTGGTGGAACAGGTTTTGAAAGCTCAAGGAAAATGGATGGCTCATGAAAGAGCCTTCGGGTGGTAATGAAATAAAGAAAAGCTATGTTGGAAAATTTAGAAAAATATAAAATAATCCTTGCTTCCAATTCTCCGCGCCGCAAAGAATTGTTATCCGGCTTAGGTATAAAATATGAGGTAAAAACACTACCCGGCATAGAGGAAATCTATCCGGATACATTGAAAGCAGAGGAAATTCCTTTGTATATAGCTTGCGAGAAGGCGGCTGCTTACCGGAATACCATGCATCCGGACGAATTGATTATTACTGCTGATACCATTGTATGGTTGGACGGTGTAGTCATGGGCAAGCCTCATAACGAGGATGATGCACGGCAGATGTTGTGGAAGCTTTCTGGCAAGACCCATCAGGTGATAACTGGGGTTTGTCTGACTACTGCCAGGACTCAGAGAAGTTTTTCTGCTGTAACAGAAGTAACGTTTGCAGAATTGTCCGATGAGGAGATCGATTATTATATTCGGGTTTACAAGCCGATGGATAAGGCTGGTTCTTATGGTATACAAGAGTGGATAGGCTTCATTGGTGTCTGTGGAATTTCGGGTAGTTACTTCAATGTGATGGGACTCCCTGTGCAGTGCCTGTACACAGAACTGAAAAAACTATAAGTCTGTATGTGAACAGTAAGGGACGTGTTTTTGTTATTTATATGAACTATAAATAAAAAATAATTATGGCTTATAAAATAGCTTTTTACGACACGAAACCCTACGACGAACACTCGTTTACGGAGGCTAATGAGAAGTTTGGCTTTGATATCAGGTATTACAAAGGCCATTTGAATATGAATAACGTGGTGTTGACCAAAGGAGTGGATGTGGTTTGCATCTTCGTAAACGATACGGCTGATGCCGAAGTTATCCGGGCAATGGCGGATAATGGTGTTAAACTGCTGGCTTTAAGATGTGCTGGTTATAATAATGTGGATTTAGCGGCAACGGCAGGTAAGATGAAAGTGGTACGGGTACCGGCATATTCGCCATATGCTGTTGCCGAATTTACAGTGGCATTGATGTTGTCACTCAATCGTAAGATTCCTCGTGCCACAATGCGCACACGTGACGGAAACTTTTCTTTGCATGGACTTATGGGATTTGATATGCATGGCAAGACTGCCGGAATTATCGGTACGGGTAAGATTGCCAAGATTTTAATTCAGATATTACGTGGATTTGGTATGAATGTTCTTGCATATGATCTTTATCCCGATTACAATTTTGCCCGTGAACATCAGGTGGTTTATTGTACTTTGGATGAACTTTATCATAGTTCGGATATCATCTCCCTGCATTGTCCTTTGACAGAACAGACAAAGTATCTGATTAATGATTATTCCATCAGTAAAATGAAAGATGGGGTGATGATTATCAATACGGGGCGTGGGCAGTTGATTCACACCAATGCCTTGATAGAGGGGCTGAAGACCAAAAAAGTGGGATATGCCGGTCTGGATGTATACGAGGAAGAAGAGCCTTATTTTTATGAAGATAAGTCTGATAAGATTATTGATGATGACACTTTAGCTCGTCTTCTGTCTTTCAATAATGTGATTGTAACTTCACATCAGGCTTTTTTTACCAAAGAGGCAATGACGAATATTGCTCATACTACTCTACAAAACGTGAAAGACTTTGTTGAAGGTAGACCTTTGGTGAACGAAGTAGCGGTGGGGAGGGTCTAATCTCCCCTGTAGTAATACAATAAGGAATGGCGGGCTATAAAGTCCGCATTCTTTTGAACCAGTTCCTTTTCACCAAATTCGGGGAATTGTGCATCGGGGATATAGTGGTTGTTTATTAAATATTCCATCAGGTCCGGCGGACATTTGGTCGGGATAGTAAGCAGGCTGAATGCCTCTTGGGCAGCCGTTGCGGCATCATACATCGGGTTAAGAGGATCACTGATGTATTTGCATATATCCTTCGCCAATAGAATACCTTTTTCGGAATTTACCATCATGATGAAATCCTTATGTTCCTTCATTTGGGGCAAAGTGTGATTGGAATCGTCCGGCCATTGTAATACTTGGGTAAGGAAACTGTGTAGTTCTTTATAGCTTTTCAGATATACGATACGGGCACCATTTGTGCCTTGCGTGAACAATTGATAGGTATGGTGGTTCCTTTCCTTCATCTCGTCCGATATTTCGGGAATGGCAGGGTATAGTCCTTCTATCTCTTCCCAACATTCGGTTTCTCCGTTGGTCAGCAGGTCAATCCATTCATGAAGAAACAGGGCAAGGGGGCCACATGGAATGATGAATTTGTCGGTTTCTGTAACCTGTGCAATATATTCTTGTACAGATGGTTCTGTGAGATAAGTATGTCCGAACAGCCAGCGTAGTTTATGGTTTGCGTCCTCTTTTCCTTTGAAATCCATAAAGAACTCCTGTAACGTGGCATTGGCGGGAGCCGTTTCATATTCTTCATCCAATATCCGGAAAAATAAATGTGCAGTTTCTTCGATATTCCTGTCCATCGGATTGATATACAGATGTTTATATGGAGCCTTCTCTAAAGTGTTCCAAATGATGAAACGGATATCTTCCTCATTGATCTCATCTTTTATATAATCCGGTCGGATGGTATAGAAAGGAAGTGACGTATCATATAGTTCCAGATGCTTTTTGATGAATGCTTGCCATAGACCTAAACCTGAAATGACATCTTCAAAATAGGCAGCGGTGTAAAGACATAACTTCTTTTTAATGGATTCGGGAATCTCTCTTATCGTACAAGTGGAGTATAATCGGTTAGCCAGATCGACAAAATATCTGTCTGTAGTCTGTTGTTGGATATAAGGATGGATAGCCAACCAGTCTTTTATGTATAATTTTATGGTTTGCATATTAGTTTATTGGAATTATTTTTATTGCAAAGATATTCCTTTCATTGTAAAAAGGAAGGAGAATATCGGGATATTTACTTTATCTTTGCAATATTCTAACTTTGAAATACCTATAAAAATGGAAATAGATTTAACAACTCCTGCTTTATTGTTCTCAGCCATATCGCTGATTATGCTGGCATATACCAATCGTTTTCTGTCATATGCCCAGTTAGTACGCACGTTGAAGGATCAGTATCGTGAAAATCATTCGGCGGTTACGGCAGCACAGATTTCTAATCTCCGCAAACGCCTTTATCTGACACGTGCTATGCAGGTGACAGGTATCGGGAGCTTGTTGCTTTGCGTGGTCAGTATGTTTTTAATGTATATACAGCTTTACCTCATATCCGTATATATTTTTGGACTGGCACTGGTGCTGCTCATTATTTCTTTAGGCATTTCTGTCCGCGAGATTTATATTTCCGTCAAGGCGCTGGAACTGCATCTGAGTGATATGGATTCTTGATTTATCTTTTTGCAAAGATATTTATCATAAAGGAACAGGCTGTTAATGCGATCCCTGTTCCTACTACTCCTTGCCATCCAAACCAATGCCAGAATGTTCCGGCAAGGAATGTACCTACGGAACCACCTATAAAATAAGTTGTCATAAAAATGGTATTAATACGGTTGGCTGCTTTCGGGTTGAGGGCGAAAATCGTAGTCTGATTACTCAATTGGATACATTGCATACCTATATCTATAATAAAAATTCCGGTGATGATACCCACGTAAGAGTCCTGACCGAAATAAAGTGAGAACTACGCCACAAAAATCAAGCCACAACCTATGTAATTCAGTCGTTTGACTCCCAAAACATGTACATATTTTCCTATATACGAGGCGGTGAGAGCTCCTGCTATGCCGCACAATCCTAATAACCCTACAATATTGTTTCCTGCAAAGAAAGGAGCTTGTCCCATTTTGAATGCCAGCGAAGTCCACAGAGCTAGGAATGAACCGAAAGCAATTCCGGCACGTAAGGAAGAAATACGTAACTGGGGGTATTCTATCACTAATGAAAACAAGGATTTCATCAGATCACTATATTTCCCTTTAAAATTACATGGCATATCGGGTAGTACACGCATGATAATGATGAGACATATCACCATCATTCCCGCCGCTACAAAGAAAATAAACCGCCATCCCAAATATTCGCCGACGATTCCGCTGACTACGCGCGAAGCCAAAATACCAGTCAGTAACCCTGATACAATCATGCCTACATTTCTTCCTTTGGTTTTGGGGGTGGAGAATTGTGCAGCTATGGGGATAAAGATTTGTGGCATCACCGAACAAATGCCGGTCAGCAGAGAGGCAAATAAAATGAGATGGATATAAGGAGTCAGTGCGATGGTTAGTAATGAAACGACTAGGACTGTGAAATTGATTAGAATAATGGTTTTCCTTTTAAATAAATCTCCCAAAGGAATAATGAACAGCAATCCGATGGCATAACCTATTTGGGTAATCATTGCTATCAGGTTGGCGGTGAATTCGGATGTTTGGAGATCACGGCTGATGCGATTTAATAAAGGTTGGTTATAATATAAATTGGCAACGGAGATTCCCGCAATAATTGCTAGCGTCCAAAGTAAGGAGGCAGGTAGTCCTTGGTTTTCTTTTAATTCTTGTTTCATGCTGCAAAAGTAGTAATTTCATGAAAATCATGTTATCTTTGTAAAGAAGAAAAATAGAAATGAAAATGAAGAATTGTATAAAAACGGTCTGTTTTCTGTTTTGGACCTGTGTAATGTTTATAGCGTGTATTGATGATGATGTGGAGGAAGGTACTGTTGATTTACAAACAGGAGAGAACATTCCTGTTTTTTCTGTGGTAATGGATGATGGACAAATAATAACTTCCGAAACCCTGAAAGGAGAGGTTTCCTTGATTGTGTTTTTTCATACGGGTTGTCCGGACTGCCGGAAAGAACTTCCTGTGCTGCAAAAAATATATACGGATTACGGTCAAAGAATCCGGATGGTTTGTATTAGCAGGGAAGAGAGTTCGGCAGAGATTGTCCGTTATTGGGACGAAAATCATTTGACTTTGCCCTATTCGGCCCAAGAAAACCGCACGGTATACTATCAGTTTGCTAAATCGGGGATACCTCGTGTTTATGTCATAGATAAAGAGTTGGTTATCCGTAGTGTTTTCACGGATAACCCGTTGGCAAGTTATGAAGATTTGGCTGAGGCTATAGAAACCTGTTTGTAGTTTTTAGAGAGGGTAAAATCCCTAAAAATAGGTATTGTCAGATAATGATAAGCTCATTACCTTTGCCATCATAAAAACAGAATCACAACTGACTATACATGCAAATATTAAAGGATAACATACGTAGCCGTATTTTGGATGTAGCCAAACAACAATTTGAGTTGAAAGGTTATTCCAAGACTTCCATGCGTGAGATAGCTGTGGATGTAGGTGTTGGGGTGGGAAATATTTACAACTACTTTAAAAGTAAGGATGAGCTGTTTCATGAAGTTGTTCGTCCGGTTTTGTATGCGTTGGAAATGCTGTTGCAGGAACATCATGGAATACAGGGCGAGGATATTATGATGATGAGGTCGGAAGAATACTTAGAAACCTGTATAAACGAATATATTTCCTTGTATGACACCCACCACAGATTGATGAAAATACTGTTATTTCGTGCGCAAGGTTCTTCATTGGAACGTTTTCGGGAGAATTATACAGACCGTTCAACCGAATTAGTCAAAGTCTGGTTTACGGTGATGCAGAGAAAGTACCCGATGATAAATATAGCTATTCCCGATTTTATAATCCATTTGCATACTGTATGGATGTTTACTATGTTTGAGGAGCTTTTGAGGCATTCAATAGCGAAACAGGAAATGAAAGCTATTTTACACAATTATATTCTATTTGAGATCCAAGGTTGGAGGGCCATTATTCGAATATGACAGGTAAAATTTGTATATACAGACTGGTTGCTACAGTAAGGCAGCAGGAAAGGAGGAAGTCTTTACGGAGGTTTCCTCCTTTTTTTATGAACAAATTTGAATACCGTTCACTAATAATCCGTTTGATATAGTACAATTATATGAAAAAGAAGAAAGAAGGATTGTCCCGTTTGTTAGAGATTGCGGGACAGAAGAAAGGGTTGCTTCTGCTGGCAGGTTTGTTGTCGGTAGGTAGTGCCATGTGTATGCTTGTGCCCTATTGGGCTGTCTATGAGGTGCTGAAAGAGTTGTTGTTGCATGGCAGCAATCCTGTTTTGGCAAATGGAACTGAAATGATACGTTGGGGATGGATCGCACTGGGTGGACTTGTCGGCGGATTGGTTTTGCTGTACGCTGCCCTTATGTCCTCTCATGTAGCCGCATTCCGAATCTTGTATGGGTTGCGTGTCCGTTTATCCGAACATATCGGTAAACTTCCGTTGGGCTATCTGAACAACACTTCCATCGGGTCCATCAAAAAAACGATGGATCAGAATATCGAGAAGATAGAGGGATTCATTGCACATACTATCCCCGATTTGGTAAATGTGATAGCTACGGTGGCAGTGATGTTTGTCATTTTCTTCTCATTAAATGTATGGTTGACAGTGGCGTGTTTGACAGTTGTCGTATTAAGCCTTTTCCTGCAATTTTCCAATTTTATGGGAAAGAAAGCGAAGGAGTTTATGCGTGTCTATTACGATGCACAGGAAAGGATGAGTACTTCTGCTGTACAATATGTTCGTGGAATGCCTATAGTAAAGATTTTTGGGCAAAGTGTATACTCGTTCCGCCAGTTCAATGCAGAGATACAGGCATACAAGACATTTGCTTTGAAATGCTGTGATACCTACCAGAACGGGATGATTGCCTTTACTGTTCTGCTTGGTTCAATGGTGACATTCATTCTTCCAATGGGTATCCTGTTGCTGAATGCCAACCCGCAATCTTTGTCACTGGCTGCGGTATGGTTGTTTTTTATTATTATGGGACCAGGTGTGGCTTCACCTATTTACAAACTGACTTTCTTGGGTGGGAACACACGGGAAATCAATGAGGGGGTAGCACGTATTGACCGCATACTGGAGAGGCAACCTATTCCCGAGCCGGAACATCCACAAGTGCCGGAGAGGTATGATATAGAATTTCGTCATGTGTCATTTTTTTATGAGAACACAGAACAGGGAACACGGACGAAAGTTTTGCATGATATCAATTTCAAGGCACAGCAAGGGGAAATAACTGCGCTCGTAGGACCATCTGGTAGCGGTAAATCGACGGTAGCCAACTTGATACCGCGTTTTTGGAATGTAGAGCAGGGCGAAATCCTTATCGGTGGTGTGAATATCAAGCAAATAGCAACAGCAGAGTTGATGGATACCGTATCGTTTGTCTTTCAAGACACTTTCTTGTTTTATGATACGCTGTATGAAAACATTGCCATCGGTTCTCCTTCTGCCGGTAAAGAAGCGGTGATAGCTGCTGCTGAAGCCGCCCAATGCCATGATTTCATAGAACGGTTGCCAGATGGTTATGATACTAAAATTGGGGATAAAGGTATATTTCTTTCGGGCGGTGAGGCGCAACGGATATGCGTGGCACGCGCCATCTTGAAGAATGCGCCGATACTAGTACTGGACGAAGCCACTGCTTTTGCTGATCCGGAAAACGAGTATAAGATGCAAATGGCCTTGCAGTCTTTGATAAAAGACAAGACGGTTATTGTAATAGCTCACCGTTTGTCTTCTATTGTATCAGCTCATCAGATTGTTGTCATGAAAGAAGGCCGGATTGTGCAATGTGGAAAACATAATATTTTATCTGTGAAAGAGGGGGTATATAAAAGTATGTGGGATGCTTATAGAAACGCTTACCATTGGTCGTTAAACAAGAATTAAACATATATTGATATGAGAAACAAGCATTTATTAAACAGTATTTTGCAGAATACAAGCTGTCCGAAAGGTTTTTGGGGTCGGATGATTTTATGGGGAATGAATCGTTTTCATGCTTCTTTGGCCCGTCGTGGTATGAAACAGGTAAACTGGCAACCGCAATGGACTGTCCTAGATATTGGATGCGGAGGTGGAGCCAACCTGAATCGTTTGTTGAAACAATGTCCTCAAGGAAAGGTTTATGGTATAGATTTATCGGAAGAGAGTGTAGTTTTTGCAAGCAAATACAATGTGAAAGAATTGAATAAACGATGTTTCATACAGCAAGGAAGTGTGTGCTCCTTGCCATACAAAGACGGGACATTTGATGCTGTTACTGCTTTTGAAACAGTCTATTTTTGGTCGCCCATAGAGATAGCGTTGGCTGAGGTGGTACGAGTCTTACGAAAAGGAGGATGCTTCCTTGTCGGCTTGGAAGCAAGCAGTCCTGAACTCGGAAAAATGTGGACTGAACGGATAAAAGGAATGGTGGTATATACAGCCGGAGATTTGAAGGATTTGTTGATAGAGGCCGGATTTTCAACCATTCAGGTTGTTCATAATAAAGAAGAAATGTATATTATCGCACGTAAATGAAAGGAACAGGTATGAATGCGATCAAAAACATTACAATTGGTCATACGAAACGTCTTTGTAGACCAGTAGGTTTAACAGTGCTTGCCAATTTGATTAATATTGTGCCGTTTTGCCTCTCTATTGAGGCGGTACGTATTGTTTTTAATACGTTCGATGGAAGTGGCCGGCCACTTGACACGGTTCGTTTGTGGTATATATTCGGAGTGATGGCTTGTTATATGATAGTCATGGCGTTAGCGGAACGAGCTTCCTATCGTTCCAATTTTAGAGGGGCATATGAGATGAGTGCTTCGGGACGTCTTTCTTTGGCAGAACACTTGCGGAAGCTCTCGTTAGGATTTCTTTCACAACGTGATCCCGGTGACTTGTCGTCTATGCTTATTACCGATTTTTCAATGGCAGAAACCGGAATATCCCATCATTTGCCTCAACTGATGGGGGCTGTAGTTATGCCTGTACTAGCTTTTGCTTCACTAATATGGATAGATTGGCGGATGGCTGTTGCTATGTTTGCCGCTTTACCACTGGCTTTATTCATTTTGTGGGTAAGTACGAGTGTGCAGAAAAAATTGAGTGGAAGTCAGGTTCAGGCCAAAATTAATGCTGGAAGCCGATTTGAAGAATATCTGCAAGGTATCCGGGTGGTGAAAGCTTACAATTTGTTGGGAGCCCATTTTGACCGGTTGCGTGATGCGTTTGCAGAACTGCGCCGTGCCTGTATCCGTCAGGAGGCACAGTTAGGCCCGTTTGTGCTGCTTTCCATTGCTTTGGTGCGTGCCGGGCTGACATTGATGGTACTGTGCGGTACTTATTTGCTATTGAGTGGAGATCTCTCGTTGCCTATTTTTATACTGTTTCTTGTAGTAGGATCTCGTGTGTTTGACCCGTTAACTTCTGCCTTGACCAACTTTGCCGAGTTTCGTTATTTCTCCATTGCTGGAGGGCGTATTTTAACACTGATGGATGAGCCGGAAATGAGAGGAGAACTGCAATCTCCGGTTACAGGTGATATATGTTTTGAACATGTTTCATTTGCCTACCGGGACAAGGAAGTCCTGCATGATGTTTCAATTACGCTTTCCAAAAACTCATTGACTGCCCTTGTCGGTCCTTCCGGAAGTGGAAAAAGTACAGTAATGAAACTTTGCGCCCGTTTTTATGACCCACAGAAAGGACGTGTTTTTTTTGGTGATCTCCCGATGGATAAAATAAATCCGGAAAGTTTGATGAGTCATATCTCTATGGTATTCCAGGATGTCTATCTGTTTCAAGATACGGTACGCAACAACATACGTTTTGGTAAGGCTGGTGCAACGGATGATGAAATTATTGTCGCAGCCCAAAAAGCTTGTTGCCATGATTTTATCATGCAGTTGCCGCAAGGCTATGACACGATGATAGGTGAAGGCGGTTGTACTTTATCCGGAGGAGAAAAACAGCGTATATCCATTGCTCGTGCTGTTCTGAAAGACGCACAAGTCATTCTATTGGACGAAGCAACTGCCTCGCTTGACCCTGAAAATGAAGTGGAAATGCAGAAGGCCATCGATACTCTCATCAAAGGTCGTACTGTTATAACTATCGCTCATAAGCTCAAGACAATCATGAATGCTAATCGGATAATTGTTTTGGACGATGGTCAAGTTAAGGAACAAGGAACACATGATGAATTGATTCGGGTAGATGGTCTTTATGCCCGGCTATGGAAAATTCAGGAAAGTACTTCTGGATGGAATTTATGAGGAATTCTATTTGATTACACAATTGAAAAGAGAATATGAATTACTATTCTCTTTTCAACTTTTCTTAATAGGACTTAAATATGAACAGATGAGAAAAAATATTATTTTGCAGAATATTTTAACGTTGTGAAAATAATGTATTCTCTATCCGAAAGAAGTGTTTTGCGGAAGAGCGGTCGGGTAGTAACAAACCAGATTAAGATTGTTATCAGATCATTGTTCCATGCCTCAAAACAAATATGATATTTCTCGTTTAAATCATTTTTAAGGATTTGTCGGACTTTTATAAAAAACTCCTTTATTGTTTTTTATTTCTATCATTCCGTTGTCTGAATCATACAGGAATGGTGGAAAAGTAAAAAAGACATAAATCTCGGTGTCTTTTAGTTTGTACAGCTTGGGAGTGATCTTTTTACTGATTCCGCTTGGGAATACTTGGTCATCCATTTCGGTAGGAATATAATAATCTGCTCCTTCCCTCAATACATTTTTGCTAATCTTGGCTTCTGCTTTTGATTTGGCAATCGTATAGAATCCCTCTATATCATATTTATCCCAATTTTTATACTCTTGTCCAAGCACCATACTTATGTTTAAACATAAAACCAGTAGTAATAATATTCTTTTCATATCTATCTGTTTTTAAGGTTATTCCAAGTTGGTATCACAAATATAAGAATTCTTATTGGTTTTTTCAAGGAATAAGGAAGAAAATAGAGAGTAGAATTTTAAAAAAAGAAGGTAATCCCTATCCATACCAGAGCTCCTGATATCAGAACGATTCCTAACATGATTAATTTTATTTTGAAGAGCTGGTTAGTTTCCGCTTCTTCTTTTTCTTGCGTTTTTATTCTGATCTCTTCTAATTGCTCAAGGGATAGATGGGAGGAGTGCTCTTTTTTGTTCAAATCAACCAGTCGGTTTCGAATTTCATTTAAGCGTTCCTTTCCTGCTTTTCGTAGTTCACGATTTTCTTTATCTCTTCTCATCATGTCATTGATACAACCTAAAGTTCCCATAATCTAACTGTTTAATTTGAATTCATTTCCACAAATATAGTGTTTTTTGCAGTTGCTTTTCTTCACTTGCTAATTTAATATTTGAAGGATAGATATTACTTAATAAACCTGATGTGCCTTGACTGCCGGATATAAATATTCTGCCAATGGATTTGTAATATAAAGTTGTATGCCATTATGCTTTCATACCATTGCTTATGGGGTAATATGTTGATAATGAACTGTATTTATATGGCGTGGCATTTTCCCCATTGAAACAGGTAAAAAGTAGATGTATTTATCTTATCATTGAAAAAAAATGTGAATATAAAGTTTAGGTGAAAGTGATTTTATTTGTAAATTGTATACCGTCATGTAGGTATCTCCGATCTATGTATAATTTAGTATATACCTAGAAATGGGGATTGTGCCGAGCTTTTATGAATTGTAATTTTGCAAACCAATAGAGAATGAAATGATTTGTAAGATTACATATATTTTTTTATTTATAATTTGTAGCAATGTGTCTCTTTTATGGGGGCAGACATTTGTATTTCGGGGAACTGTACTGGATGAGCAGACTCATAAAGCGTTGGATTACGCTACAGTTCAATTGTTTGTGGATAAGCAGATTGTTTATGGGGGAATAACAGATGCGAATGGACATTTTGAACTTCTACATATCCATCCTGGAACTTATCGGGTTATTGTATCCTATTTAGGATATGATTCTACAGAAAAAGAAGTGAAGGTCATTGGGGATATTTCAGCAATCTTTTATTTAAAACCTTCGGTCATGGCGCTGAACGAGGTAGTGGTGACCGCTTCTGAATCAAAACGCGCTACCAGCGCTTCTATCGTTGACCGTACAGCCATGAAACATCTTCAGCCCAGCAGTTTCAGTGACTTGATGGAATTAGTACCTGGAGGAAAGTCGGCTGATCCTCAGATGGGGCAGGCCAATCTGATCCGGATACGTGAAACAGGTAAGACGGAGGATATCTCTTCATTGGGAGTTGGATTTTATATTGATGGTATCTCCCAGAATACGGATGCGAATCTGCAATATATGCCAAACAGTACTTCCGCAGTGAATGCAACGAGCACAATGTCAAAAGGGATGGATATGCGTACCATCTCAACCGATAATATTGAGAAGGTGGAAATCATTCGTGGCATTCCTTCCGTGGCTTATGGTAATGTGGCAAACGGTGCGGTAATCATTCAGCGTAAAATGAATGAGAGCCCCTTGTCTGCGCGTTTTAAGGCTGATAAAACCAGTAAACTGTTTTCTGTAGGCAAGGGAATTCGGCTGGATGGGAACGGGCGTTATGTGTTGAATGCTGATTTAAACTATTTGGAGTCCAAAATAGATCCGCGTAACAGTGTGAAAAATTACACTCGCCTTACTGCTTCCGCCCGCTTGGATGGCAAATGGTTATGGAATGAACGTAATATTCATTGGAATATCAGTTCCGATTATACCGGCTCGTTTGATGATGCGAAGAGGGATAAAGATGCGACAGTAAAGGAAGATTCTTATAAATCGGACTTTAACAGCCTGAAGATAGCGGGGAAATGGAGCATGAAGTTTCCGGCCCATTTATGGATTCGTGAGGTTGGTGTGACTACTTCTGTCAGTCAGCAGTGGGAGAAGATGCGTGAAATAAAGTCCGTTTCTCTGAATCGTCCGGCAGCTATTGCTACTCAGACAGAAACCGGAGAGTTTGATGGCATCTATCTACCTTATAATTATGTGGCACAGATGGATATTGATGGTAAACCTTTATATGTTACGGCTTCCGCCCGTACGCGGTTGGCTTTCCCGTTGGGGGTATTACAGAATGCGATGAATATGGGGATGGAATGGAATTATCAGAAGAATTTGGGAGAAGGCCAGGTATTCGATGTGACACGGCCCATCAGTGAAAGTTTGAGTACACGGCCTCGCCGTTTTAAGGATATACCGGGGCTGCAACCTTTCGCCTTCTATGCCGAGGAGGTGTTGAATCTTCCTGTAAATAGACATAAATTGGCTTTTACGGCTGGTATCCGTTTGCAGTCTTTATTGGGGCTGGACACTAAATATAAGATGCAGGGCAAGATATATCCCGATCTTCGTCTGGACTTGCAATGGAGTTTACCGGTATCAAACGGATGGGATGTTGCCTTTTCGGGAGGTTTGGGCTGGATCAGCCGTATGCCGACCACCGCACAGCTATATCCGGATTTTAAGTATGTAGATTTGATTCAGTTGAATTATTACCATACCAATCCGGATTATCGCCGTATCAATATGATGACATATAAATGGGATAATACAAACTATCAATTGGAACCAGCACGTAACATGAAATGGGAAGTGCGGGCCGACGTCAGCTATAAGGGAAACCGCCTGTCGATAACTTATTTCCGCGAACGGATGAATAATGCTTTTGATGATATCACTTATTATAGGTCATTGGCATATAAACTATATGATCCTGCTAGTATCGACGGATCAGCATTGACGGCTCCTCCAGAACTTTCTCAGTTGACTTATACAAATGAATATAATCTGGATGTGTATTCCACACAAGGTAATGTAATGAAGGTGTGTAAAGAAGGAGTGGAGTTTCAGTTCGCTTCCAAACGAATAGAATCGCTCAAGACTCGCGTCACTATGTATGGAGCCTGGATAAAGACAATTTATAATTCGGATTCTCCTCAATATAAGGCCTCTTCTATATTGTTGGACAATAAACAGCTGAAATATGTGGGATTGTACAATGGGGACAACGGAACAGAAAGCCAGGCATTCAATACGAACTTTATGTTTGATACCTATATACAGCGTTTGGGACTTACTTTCTCTACGTCGGCACAATGCACTTGGTATACCAACAGACGGAACTTGTGGAATAATGGCGTGCCGGTAAGCTATATAGATCAATCCGGTGAAACGCATCCGTTTCGCGAAGAGGATAAAAACAATATTCAGTTACAGCATCTGGTGGAGAAATATTCAGCCACTTATTTTGAGCGTACTACCGTGCCTTTTTATATGGATATCAATTTGAAGGCGAGTAAACGGATCGGTAAGTATCTGAATCTGGCTTTTTATGTAAACCGGCTTTTGGGTATTTATCCTGATTATACGTTACGGGGCGTACTGCAACGGAGAACGTCCGAATCGCCTTATTTCGGTATGGAAATGAACTTAACTTTTTAGTAAATGAACAATAAAATAGAGATGAAGATGAAAAAGAATCAATTGACAATGTTAGTCCTTTTTGCGACAATGCTGGGATTTACCGCATGTAGTGATGATGACAAAGTGAGCATATCCACTGTAGGTATTACCACTACTGTAGATACAACTATCGAGGGGCTGCAACTGACCGGTGGAACCTATACTTTTGAAAATGTAAATACATCTGTCAAGACAGACATTACCTATCCGGCTCAGAGTATTGAACTGGCGGACGGGTTGTATAATGTAACTTTCATTGGTAAGGGAACTTACTCACAGAATGGAACTCCGGTGGAAGTCGATGTACAGGGAGTACAACAGAATGTGGCCGTATCTGGAGGGTCGTACAAGCTGGAACTGAAGGTTCATGTACTCAATACAGGTGACCCTGATTTTGTGATTGCCGAGATATTTATTCCCGGAACCTATAATGAAGCAGGTAAGCAATATAATGGCGACCAGTATATACGTATCTATAATAACTCGGATAAAGTTTTGTATGCGGATGGATTGATATTTATGGAATCACAATTCCAAACTACTCAGAAATATCAATCGGTAGATCCGGATATCATGGATGAAGCTATTGCGGTAGGCTCTGTTGTAGCAGTACCGGGCAGTGGAACAGATTATCCGGTACAACCGGGAGAATCCTTTATCCTTTGTGACAATGCGATCAATCATAAAGAGGCTAATCCGAATTCTATAGATTTAAGTAAAGCCAATTTTGAGTGGTATATTGAATCAAAGCAAGATGTGGATAATCCGGCTGTTCCCAATCTGGATGTTTATTATTGTTATTCCAAAACTATCTGGGTGTTGAATAAACAGGGAAATCGCGCTTATGCTATTGGCAGATTACCCAAAAGTATGACTAAAGAAAAGTATATTTCAGACTATGCATACAACTATACGTATATTATGCAAAATGGAACAGCCAGTAAACCGCAAAGCAAATATAAGTTCCCCAATGAATGGGTGATTGATGCTGTAAATGTAGGTGCTTCCAATGAATGGCAGTGGAATGTAACCTCTACCGGGCTGGATATGGGGCATACTTATATCGGTATGAACAATACCGTTGCAGAAAACATCGGAAAGTGCGTAATGCGTAAAGCCGCCTACAAGGATGGTGATCGGGAAGTATTGCAGGATACAAATAACTCTACCGTTGATTTCACACCTGCGGCTACTCCGAGCCTGTTTAACAAATAATTGAATCCGTCTTATTGATATATAAATCTTTATTATTCATGATGCTAATCCGAATTATCATTATGTTGCTGATTGCTTTATTTGTGGAGAGTCGGCAGGAAGCCTTCGGGCAGACTACCGACACACTCTCCCTGTCCGATAAGGTAATCCGTACCGCTTCATTTGCGACCGGATTTCGTGGCGAGATATGGCAGAATCCGGCACTTTATTATTACTATACTCCGTATACATGGACAAGGCTGGACGTAAATGGAGCTTATCATGATAAAGGAAAAGCATCTTTGAAACAGGAAGGTGATAAGGATACCCGTATCGGGGTAGATGTCAATTCCTTCGTTATTCTTTCGGAACGTGATCGTGTATTCGGTTCAGCAGGATACAGGAGTGAGAAGCAGGAGAATGTGTTATGGAATGAAAATATAGACTGGAAATTGATAGCTCCTTACGTGACTGGTGATTCCATTGGTGGTTTCCTGAAGGGAGAAACTTATTATTTCAATGGAGGTTACGCCAGTGAGTCAGGTTCCTGGACATGGGGAATCACCGGTGGTTACAGAGCGTCTCATAATTATCGGGATAAAGATCCGCGTCCACGTAATACAGCTTCCGATCTCTCTTTTGCTTTGGGAGCAGGATATCGTCTGGGGACATATCGTTTGGGAGTTTCCGCAGATTTCCGGCTTTATCAGCAGAAAAGTGAGATTTCATTCCTTGCAGATAAAGGCTCTACTTCGGTATACCATATGTTGGGATTGGGCATGGATTATGTGCGTTTCGCCGGAAACCAGACCGGGACGAAGCATCAAGGCATCCGGTGGGGAGGAAGCATAGGCATTCTGCCAGTTGATACGGAAAAGGGGATATCGGCCACAGTTTCAATTGACCGTATGTCAATGGACAAGAAATTGAGCAATGCCAATAATCTCACTTTGCTGGAATTGAATACGACTGATTTGAAAGGAAACGTGACCTGGATGCGGGAACTTCAGCAGGCAGAACACCTTGCTGTGAAACTGGATGCAGGCTATATAGTTCGTAAAGGAATGGAGAATATTTACGGAGAGGCGGGCGGAAGCTCCTATGGAGCATTAATTAGTACATCTCCGGGAATGAAGGTCACGAATAGTCGGATTGCCGTAAGTGGTTTGTGGGAGAAGCTTTTGACCGATAAAGGTGTATGGGGAGGAGCAATTGTCCCAAACATAATCTACCATCGGTTGGAAACGGATTACAACGCCGTATCCCGGTTTGTTCACTTGTCTGTTTTGGAGAGTTCTTTGCGTGCCCGTTTGCTGTATCAGAAGAGGCTGCTACGATTGACCGCAGAAGCTAACGGTGGATATTATGCCAATTTATCGGCTGAATATTCTTTACCGGGATTGAATGCCGCGAAGTCGTCCGCCCAGACTTTATTGGCAAATATTGACTATTTATCTGATAGTTATAGTATGGTGGGGATTCGTCTGCAAGGGGATTATCCCATCATGAAACAATATAACCTGTCTTTGTCTGTTCAATGGCAGGCGGCATATTATAAAAAATGCGGAACGGCCCAGTATGCCGTTTGTTCATTGGGCATCTTTTTTTAAAAAATAAAAACAGTTAGCATATGAAAATTAAGTTTATGGTCGCTGCAACCTTAATGGCAGCTTTAGTAACTACTACTTCTTGTGGAAACAGTAACAAACAGAGCCAGTCTGAAAAAACGGAGCAGGCGGCTCCGGCGGCATTGAGTATCGATAATCTGCTGGTGCATGCCGATTCACTGGCCAACAAGGAGGTGACTATCGAAGGAATCTGCACACATACCTGCAAGCACGGAGCTACAAAAATATTCCTGATGGGCAGTGATGATACCAAAACGATTCGTGTGGAAGCCGGACCTTTGGGCTCGTTTGATACCAAATGCATCAACGCTATTGTCACAGTGACCGGAACGTTAAAGGAACAGCGGGTAGATGAAGCTTACTTGCAAAACTGGGAGGCTAAACTGAAAGCACAGACTGAAAAATCTCATGGAGAAACTGCTGCCGGGTGTGATTCGGAAAAAAAAGCACGCGGTGAAACAGCCAGCACCCCTGAAGCCCGTATTGCGGACTTTCGCGCAAAGATAGCAGAAAGAAAAGCTGCTACCGGAAAAGATTATCTGTCATTCTACTATATGGAAGCCAGTTCTTATGAAATCGCAGAATAAAGGTACTGCATTCCGCAAGTGGAGCCGGATCATCCATCGTGATCTGTCTTTCTTCTTTGCGGGAATGATTTTGATTTATGCTATTTCGGGTATCGTGATGAACCATAGGGATAGCATAAATCCCCATTATACAGTTACACGAACGGAATATAAAATAACAGAGGATCTGTCGGACAAGAGCAAAGTTAATGAGAAGATGATTTTGACTTTGTTGGAACCGCTGGGCGAAGCCGGAAATTTTACTAAATATTATTACCCGGAGCCGGATCTGATTAAGGTTTTTCTGAAAGGAGGCTCAAGTCTGGTGATTAACACCCGGACAAAAGATGCTGTCTACGAGGGGGTGAAGCGCCGTCCGCTGATCTCTTCCATGGTACAACTCCATTTCAATCCGGGTAAGTGGTGGACTTGGTTTGCCGATGCTTTTGCTGTCTGTCTGATTATTATCACTGTCAGCGGTATAGTGATGATAAAAGGTCCTAAAGGATTGTGGGGCAGAGGAGGAATCGAGTTGGTGGCCGGTATCTTGATTCCTATTCTTTTCCTGGCGTGTTTCTAATAGCAAACGAAAAATGATTTATAAAGCATGAGTGCAATTATAGAATGTAAGAACCTGACCCATTATTACGGTCAACGCAAGATTTATGAGAACTTGAGTTTTGAAGTTCCTCAAGGGCGTATCTTGGGGTTGTTGGGTAAAAATGGTACAGGGAAAACGACAACCATTAATATATTGAGCGGTTATCTTCAGCCGCGTTCAGGCGAATGTCGCATCTTTGGTGAGAACATTCAGACCATGAACCCTGCTTTACGCAGGAATATCGGTTTATTGCTGGAAGGTCATGTTCAATATCAGTTTATGAATATCACACAAATAGAAAAGTTTTATGCTTCTTTTTATCCGGGACAATGGAAAAAGGAGGCTTATTATGACTTGATGAATAAATTGAAGGTAGCTCCGGGACAACGTATCTCAAGAATGTCGAACGGACAGCGTTCGCAAGTGGCATTGGGACTGATCCTGGCACAAAATCCGGAGTTGTTGATTCTGGATGATTTCTCTTTAGGACTTGATCCGGGCTATCGCCGTCTTTTTGTGGATTATTTACGTGATTATGCCCGTTCCGAGAACAAGACTGTTTTCCTGACTTCCCATATTATTCAGGATATGGAGCGGTTGATTGATGATTGTATTATTATGGATTATGGCTCTATCCTTATTCAACAGCCTATTGAAACGTTGATGAAAGAGCTGAGAAGATATACTTGTACTGTGCCCGAGGGTTATCAGCCTCAGTTGCCGGCAACTTGCTATCATCCGGCTGTCATTCGTCAAACCTTGGAAACGTACTCCTTTTTGCCTCCCGTGGATGTGGAGAAACTGTTGAAGGAAAGTCAAGTTCCCTTTACTGGTTTGCAGCACGAAAATGTAAGTCTGGAAGATGCCTTTATCGGTCTTACCGGAAAGTATTAATATGTAAACTAAATAGAAGAAATATGATACAAGCCATATTTTATAAAGAGTGGATAAAAACGCGTTGGTATTGGTTGCTGGCAACTCTTTTTATGATAGGGATCACAGGATATTCCATGCTTCGTATTGGCCGTACCATTGCCATACAGGGAATCGATCATTTATGGGTAGTGATGGTCCAGAAGGATGCTATATTTATTGATTTGTTGCAATTTGTCCCTTTACTTATCGGTATCTTGCTTGCTGCCGTACAGTTTTTCCCCGAGATGCAACGTAAGTGTTTGAAGCTTACTTTGCATTTGCCTTATTCACAGAAGAAAATGGTCATGTCAATGTTGGCCTATGGCGTACTTGCACTGGTGACCTGTTTTGCTATGAGTTTTATTATGATGGGAGTTTATCTGCCACAACATTTTACAAGTGAGTTGGTGCAGCGTGTTTTATTATCTGCGGCTCCATGGTTTCTTGCCGGATTTGCCAGTTATCTGCTTGTTTCATGGATTTGCCTGGAACCCACATGGAAGCGCAGGGTTTTGAATCTGATTATTGCGGCATTGATTTTCCGTGTCTACTTTCTGGCTCCGGGAGCGGAGGCATATAATAGTTTCTTGCCCTGTCTGACACTTTATACGTTGCTTGCCGCTTCTCTTTCGTGGATTTCTGTGGTACGGTTCAAGGCCGGTAAGCAAGATTAATTGAATGTTTATTATTAAAAAATCAAACAAACATGATTCGATTCAGCAAAATATTTTTTTATATTACCGTAGCTGTCCTGCTTGTATGGCAGTTGCCTTGGTGTTATGCTTTTCTCACACTGAAGCCTGTCAAAACTCCTTTTACTATGTATAGTTCCGTACTTGGTGATTTTGTTATTACACAACTAGATGAGAATAAGCAACTTCACCGCTATGATACGAAAGGCAATACATATACACAACAGCAGGTAGACAGTTTGTTGCCTTCTCTCTATGTGCGCCAGCTTACGGCGGACGAACGTTTCCCTGATACCATTTGTGGTAAGGCAGTTAGTCCGAAAGATATTCAATTGACAAACTTTACTTTCAAGAGTGTGCCGTCAGCCATCAATGCTCCCCAGACAGGACTCTATTTTCTGATGGAGTCCATGTCCAAACGGGTGGATTTGAAAATGCCCGAAGATGCATTCCGTTTTACCGATAAAGGTATAGAATTTATTCGTATGGAGACGAATTGTATCGATGAGGCGAAAAGCAAATTGTTTACGGATATGCTGGTTCAGAAAGGGTTTGCTTTTCCTGCATGCTATGCTTCGGGCAATCCAACTACTCGTAAAGACTATGATGAGGGATATCTGGTTTTAGATGCCAACCATAAATTGTTCCATCTGAAGTGCACCAAAGGACGTCCGTATGTGAAAGCTATTCAGTTGCCTGAAGGAGTCTTGCCGGAATATGTGTTTATTACTGAATTCCGTAGCCGTCGGACTTTGGGGTATATGGTAGATAGCAAGCATCATTTTTATATTATCAATAGTGATGGAAGTTTGGTGAAATCAGCTCTCCCCGGTTTCGATCCGGCAAAAGATGAATTGACCATCTTTGGAAATATGTTTGACTGGACTGTAAAGTTATCGACAGATAAAGATGATTATTACTATGCTTTGGATGCTACAGATTATTCACTGATTAAAGAACATGCCTATAAAGATATCCGCCGTTCTGTTCCGGGGTTGTCTTTTACATCTCCAGATGACAAATTTGTAAAACCTCGTTTTTGATGTGAATTTGGCAGGGGAAGTGTGATATTAAAATGTATATTAGTTCGAACAGACCGAAAACAACTAGGTAAAGGGGCTATCATGTTAGGCATCAGCTAACTCTACCTTCTGTGAGATACTGCAAATACGGGATTATATAATTGTGCGGACAGACAGGAGGGCGTGAAAACAGCCTTCCTTTTTTTGATAATATTTAAGATACAGGGATTTGATCTAGTTTTTCTTGCTCGTCAATTTTATATTATGATAATCGTTCTTTGAGTATATGCAGGATAAAACAGGTTGTTGAATTTTGCTTGTTTTTAAATTTTCAAAAATGCCAGATTGCATATAAATAATCTTCGTTTTGACCTCCTTTTATCCTAAACCAACTCTTAATTGTATAACCGATTTATGATTTAAAGAACCAATTTCATTCCGTAATTTTAGACAATTATTTGCAATACTTTTGATTGATATTGAAAAATAGGAGGGGGTGGGTCATCAGTTAAACGAATGAAATTACTGGAAATAAAAATCCCTATAACTGCAATGGTTATAGGGATTTATATATTAGCAATGTATTATATTACTTGCTCAAAGCAGTAGCAACGTCTACAGCACAAGCTACTGTACATCCTACCATCGGGTTGTTACCGATACCGAGGAAGCCCATCATTTCCACGTGAGCGGGAACTGATGAAGAACCAGCGAACTGAGCGTCTGAGTGCATACGACCCATAGTGTCGGTCATACCGTAAGAAGCAGGACCGGCAGCCATGTTATCCGGGTGAAGAGTACGACCTGTACCACCACCTGATGCAACTGAGAAATAAGGCTTACCTGCAAGAACACGTTCTTTCTTGTAAGTACCTGCAACCGGATGTTGGAAACGAGTCGGGTTAGTAGAGTTACCGGTGATTGATACGTCTACACCTTCTTTCCACATGATAGCTACACCTTCGCGAACATCATCAGCTCCGTAGCATTTCACTTTTGCACGAGGACCGTCAGAATAAGCGATTTCACGAACTACTTTCAGTTCACCTGTGAAATAATCGAATTCAGTCTGAACGTATGTAAATCCGTTGATACGAGAGATGATCTGTGCAGCGTCTTTGCCCAAACCGTTCAAGATGCAACGCAGAGGTTCTTTACGTACTTTGTCTGCTTTTGCAGCGATTTTGATAGCACCTTCGGCAGCAGCGAATGATTCGTGACCTGCCAGGAATGCGAAACATTTAGTTTCTTCGCGCAGCAACATAGCAGCCAGGTTACCGTGACCGATACCTACTTTACGGTCGTCGGCTACAGAACCCGGAATGCAGAATGCCTGCAGACCGATACCGATAGCTTCGGCAGCTTCAGCAGCGTTTTTGCAACCTTTCTTCAATGCAATGGCAGAACCTACTACGTAAGCCCACTTGGCATTTTCGAAACAGATAGGCTGAGTTTCTTCACAAGTTTTATAAGGATCAAGTCCGGCAGCTTCGCAGATTGCGTTAGCTTCTTCGATGTCTTTGATGCCGTTTTCGTTCAAAGCAGCAATGATCTGTTTGATACGACGGTCTTGGCTTTCGAATTTTACTTCTCTAATCATATTCTTTCCTCCTTATAATTATTCGTGACGTGGATCAATTTTCTTAACAGCTCCTTGTTCTTCAGTTACACGTCCGTAAGTACCTGTAACTTTCTTCAATGCTTCATTAGCATCAGTACCCTTCTTGATTTCGTCCATGAACTTACCCATGTGAACGAATTCGTAACCGCAGATTTCGTCGTTCTTATCCAGGAATACGTTTTTGATGTAACCTTCAGCCATTTCAAGGTAACGGGGACCTTTAGCCAAAGTACCATACAAAGTACCTACCTGGCTGCGAAGACCTTTACCCAAGTCTTCCAAACCGGCACCGATAATCAGACCGCCTTCTGAGAAGGCTGACTGAGTACGTCCGTAAACGATTTGAAGGAATAGTTCGCGCATTGCTGTGTTGATAGCATCACAAACCAAGTCAGTGTTTAATGCTTCCAATACAGTCTTACCCGGAAGAATTTCAGCAGCCATAGCGGCTGAGTGAGTCATACCGGAGCAACCGATAGTTTCTACCAATGCTTCCTGAATGATGCCTTCTTTTACGTTAAGGGTTAGTTTACAAGCACCCTGCTGAGGAGCACACCAGCCAATACCGTGTGTCAAACCAGAGATGTCTTTAATTTCTTTTGATTTTACCCACTTTCCTTCTTCAGGAATAGGAGCTGGTCCGTGATTAGGACCTTTTTTCACAACACACATGTGTTCTACTTCGTGTGAATAAGTCATATTCTTTACGTTTTTTGGTAATAAAATAAATATTCGTAAACCACGTGAAAAGATTGGTTATTCTTTTCGCCCACAAAGTTAGTCGTTTTATTCTTTTCTGCAACTTGTTGCCCGTCACTTTTTATCTTTAAATAAAATAAATTTATTGTAGGACAGCATTTTGCAAACTAGAGTTGCCAAAATGTTTTTTCTTTCCGATGAAACCTCTATCTTTGTACCTATATTACAATGATAGGAATGGAAGCAAATAAAATAGCAATTACAGACGAAGCTTTGCGCCGAGGTGCGGAAGAGGGTATGGATGGTTTTTTGAAGGTGTTTATAGATAAATACCTAGAGGTGACAGGGGGTGTTGTCAATGCGGAAACAATGCCTTTGCTCAATGGTTACCAGCATTCATTGTTGGGGTATCATTTCTTGCGTGAAGAAATAAATGAAGGTGGTTTTGTGCAATTGATACAGAATGGTTTTGGACCTTATATCTTTGATAATCCTTTTGCAAAAGCAATGCGGCAGTTTGGAGCGAAAGAATTTGCCAAATTGATTTATAGCGCGAAGAAAATATATGATGAGAACCGTGCTGATTTGGAAAAGGACAGGGATGATGAGGAATTTATGGCAATGTATGAGCAATACGAGGCCTTTGATGAGTTGGAAGAGCAGTTCATGGATATGGAAGAGTTGGTAACTGTCCGGATTGCAGAATATGTGGACAATCATATTGAGGAGTTTGCGGAGATTGTATGACAAGGACTTTTGCGTACGTTTGCCTGGTATAGACTCATGAGTTTTGATATAAAAAAGTAAATTGGCTTCAATGGCTAAGTAAGATAGTTCGTTGGCTGACGAACCTATGTTATTTGGTCAAGTAAGTTAACTTACTTTTTTCTGTTTTGTTATTCCTGTGTCATTTATTGTTTCTTGATAGACCAGCCTTTGATATAAGCGGTTGCCAGCACGGCAAGTCCTGCCGCTAGGCAGATTCCTGTAAACATCAGCCCGTAACCGTTCAAGAAAGCTACCGGAGCGAAAGTTATCAGGGAAATCTCTACCGGGGCGATGAACAAGTAAGCCAGTGCATAGTTATTCAGGCATCGGCTGCGCATTTTGGGGTCTGCAACGCGGAGCAATGCGATGCCCATAGCCATAGTTCCTGTAAACCATCCCCATGTGAAGATAGCTTTCTCGAACCAACAGTCTTTCATTAATTTGCGAGCCATGACCAGAACATAAATCAGGGTTGCAATTAATCCTGAGACTAACAGAATTAATAAGGGTATGATGTACTCTATTACAACAGATATTTTAATGGAAGCAATTCCAAAAGCTACCAGAAAATCGGTAAAAGTTCCGCTGATGTGTCCTATGGTTTGCGGGCAGACATAATCACTGGTCTTTGTTTTGTCGAATATCTTTTTGATGAACATACCCACCACAAATGCGCAACTGAATACCGGCAGTTCAAACCCCGGCATAAAGTGGGATACTGTTTTGCTGATGCAGTATCCGCCTAATGCTATCACTGCTACAATGATAAGATTGAAGGTCAGCGGGTCAATGGAGATGGAAGAGCAAGAACTTTCACCCATGCTTTCCCGTTTGTCGCCGGGCAACAGGCCTGTCTGTAATTCGTGAGGAAGGTCATCGTAATTGGCGAGGAAGGAGGTGTGCCCTTTCTTTGTCCCCCATTTTATAATGATCAATCCGATAATGACTGCTGCTACGATACCGAAGGTGGCGGCAGTCATGGCCAAAGTTAGAATTTCGTCATATCCGAACTGGCTGAAAGCCTGTCCGATGGCTGCTGCTGTACCGTGCCCGCCGCAATAGCCGCTTGGCATAGTGATGCCGAAGGCAGGGTTCAAGGGCCATATCCGGTTTAAGACAATCAATCCCAACAGTCCCCCAAAAGCCCATTGCAACAACATTCCTGCCTGTGAATATGCCCACATGCTGCCTATATTGTCTGCATCTCCTTTAGCTGCCTTTTGTGAGGTGAGGGGGAGGGCACCGAAAATGAAGGCTATCAATATGCCGGCATAAGTTCCTGTTTGGGTGGAAAGAGGAATGATGCCGAAACCGTGAGGTCCCAAGGCCAGTCCCATAAACCCGGCCAACAGACTGGGGGGAATGAACAGCTTTTGGATGAATCTTATTTTTACTCTCATGAGTTTGCCGAGCAGTAGCAATACTGAGATGATGCCTGTATCGACAAAGAGTGTCCACGGGGTGAAATCGGTCATAAATTTAGGGCTTGTTTGGATGTATTCGTTGAAGAATACAGTGTTCATAAATAGTTTATTTTACCGAATCGGTAGGAATGGAAATTTATCTTATCGGCAAAAATAATATACAGGTATCATGTAGATTACATATTTAACTATATATTTATGCCGATTCTTTTAGTCATAGGCTGATTTAAAAAAATGTTCTTGAAAAATATAGGGTAGATGAGGATTGGTTATGCTGTAGTCCACTTCATTACCCTATATTAAATTCAAATGTTTCATTTTATATCTTTAAGAATATAAGTAACCTTGGAACCTTTATTGAATGCTCCTTTCCATTTGCCACTCATCTCTATAGTTTCTCCTTTGTCATTTGCAAAAATAGCCAAATAGGTTGCTGTATATTCTTTGATATATATTTTACATTCAGTCGTTACTTTTGTATGTGGAGAAAGTTTTAGTGTTTCTTTTGATTTATATAGAGGGGAAAGCACTGTTTCGTTAAGGGACAGAGGTGCATGTAAGTCGGATGATAATTTTCTATATTCAGAACTCAAGGTACTGGCATTAGCTGTAATATCAACCAATATATTCTCTTTTAAAGTCAAAGAATTGAATAGTTCCGGGTCGTCACTGTAAAATTGTGATGTCTCTTTTATGTTTTTTTCAAATGAAAAAGTGATAGACATAGGTTCTTCTGTATTGTTGCTGGTTATTTTAGGAGGCAACTCAATTGTATCGACTTTCTCGGCATCATCTGCACTAAGTTTCCATTGAATGGATTGCAACTGATAATTGTTGATATCCAGTTTATCATTGCTGCTGCAAGAGTATATAAACAATGTACATAGGGCGGTGAACAATGCTTTACATGATTTCTTGAGTATTAGCATAATATTCTAGATTTTATGGTTAATGGGTGTTTTGTTTCAAAGATAGGAAATAAAGTGGTACTATAGCTAAACTGCTTGTTCTTTTATGTATTAATTTTTATTAATGGGTTAATGGCAGATAGATTACAAGTGAATCTCGGTGGAAAAAATAGCTAAAACAAAAGATAAAGCAAGTCTTATCAGAGAATGAGATATGAATAAAAAATAATGTTAAAAAGTAAGTGACGACGCAGTATTTAAGCCAATTTTTCATTTAATCATTAAAACAATAAAAAGAATTAAGTTTCTTTCTTGGAAACCGGTTCTTTTATTTAATTTTGCAAACCCTAATAATTATAAAGAAGAAAATGAAAAAAATGAAATTGGCAGCAATATTTGCTGGGTTAGTATCGGTGTTTACTTTTAGTTCTTGTTTGAATGATGGTGATAGCGGCTCCAATTATGATCTTTATGAGATCGTTACTGTGGAAGAAGGTAGTATTTTTGGTGGAACCGTTCTGAAAGGAGATGCATGGGGATATACTTATACTCCAGTGGCTTCAAGTGTATTGGCTGGTCTTAAGGCATTTGACGGCAGTTATTACAAGCGTGCGCAGGTAGGGATCAAATTGATGGAAGGAGAAGCAATTACAGAAGGGAAAAAGTCTTATAAGGTAAGTGAAGTTGGCGTATTGACTATTTTGAATTATAAAGATTTTAATGTTCAGTCTGATACATTGAGAACTGATTATGCACTAGTGTCATTGGAAGATTCTAATAATAAGATATGGGCCATAAATGGATATGTTAACGTACCTTTTACTTTTAAAACTAAAGAACAGCTGAGTATGAACGATTTCCATTTATATGCTGTAGAAGCCAAAGAGGATACATTGGTGACAAAACTTCAACAGACCAAAGGAGCTGATGATGCTTATCAGACAAGGAGTGCTTTGATTAGTTTCCATATGCCTTTTAATGATATGAAATTTCGTGATATTTTCGATCAAGTAGTGCCTAAGAGTGATACTATTGTAGTTAAGGTGACGGCAAAGGGAGAAAATGATAAAGAACTTGTTTCTACAGTGAAATGTAGTGCTTCGAATATGCAAGCAAGCTATTAATGATATTTTATTATATAGTAAAATCCTCTTCAGCTACGGTTGAAGGGGATTTTTTATTTAATGGAACTATATGGTTCAATTCATAAGATAAGGGGGATAGAAATTTGACGGGGACTACTTCTTATTTTCCTGTTCATATCTTTCTTTAGATTCAGTATATACCTCCTGCATGTGAAAAGAGTTAACATGAATTTTTAAACGGTTCGATCTTTCTGCTGCCGTAATAACAACATATCGCATTCGTTCCTGTTGCATAAACATTTTCTATCTCTTGATTAAACCTTTTTATGCGGATGTATTCTATCTCCATAGCCTTTGGAGTTATCTCCATAAGTTTTGGAGTTATCTCCCAAGACTATGGAGTTAACTCCAAAGGCTTGCGGAGATAAAACAGGCAGGAAGAAAACCCTTAACCATACGGCAAGAAAGGTTTAGAGGTATGGATAAGATCTTTTAAGGATGAACCTGATTATAAAGCTATGCATTCCCTATGGAGAGAAAATTCCCAGACATCCTTCTTTTAAATTAACATTTAGTTTTTTTATATTCTAAAGCTTTCAAAGTTTTTTCTTTTGTCATTTTGCCTTAGTTATATTTGTCCTTCTTCTAAATTTATAATAAAAGTACTCTTATTTTTTGATTCCCCCAAGAGAAGTATGCGTTTTTTATTCGTTTATTCCAGTGAATTAATTACCTTTGCATTTCATTGAAGTTGAACAGAGGTAAATAGATTAGGCATTGAACTACAAAGATTTATTTAAGCGAGTAATAGCGTTGATTTCGTCTCCGGCAAAAGTGTGGGAGGAAATTAGCAGAGAAGAGGATAGGCGTAAAGTGTTGGGAGCATTTGTTTATCCCATGATAGGCTTATGTGGTTTATCCGTTTTTATAGGTACATTCATAGGAAATACGGAAGGAGTCGCTGCTTTCCAAATAGCGATGACACGATGTTGTGCTATATTTGTATCCTTGTTTGGAGGATATTTTTTGGCGGCATACGCCATAGACCAATTGGGCAAGAAACTTTTAGGGCGTGAAGACCAGTATGAACTAAATCAGCAGTTTGTAGGTTATTCTATGGTAGTGACTTTTGTGCTCGATATTGTCAGCGGGTTGTTTTCTATTTCCATCCTTCATTGGATATTGCAATTTTACACCGTATTTGTGGTGTTCGAAGGTGCACGTACCCTGATGAAGGTAAATGAAGAGAAACTGACACGATACACCTTGATTGCTTCAGTTATTATAATTGTTTGTCCGGCATTGATTGCCGCTGTGTTTAATGAGTTATCTGTTATTTTGAATTAATGAAACCGACTCCTGTTAATATAAAGAATAAGCGTGCATCGTTCGATTATGAATTTATCGATACGTACACGGCAGGTATCGTGCTCACGGGAACTGAGATAAAATCCATCCGTTTGGGCAAAGCCAGCCTGGTAGATACCTATTGTTATTTTGTGCAAGGCGAGTTGTGGGTGAAGAATATGCACATTGCCGAGTACTTCTATGGTTCATATAATAACCACTCCGCCCGTCGAGAACGCAAATTATTGTTGAGCAAGAAAGAACTGCGAAAATTGGAAGAAGCCGGAAAGAATCCCGGTTTTACGATTGTTCCTGTCCGTCTGTTTATTAATGAAAAAGGACTGGCAAAGTTGGTTGTCGCATTGGCAAAAGGTAAAAAACAATATGATAAGCGCGAGTCGTTGAAAGAAAAAGACGACCGTCGCGAAATGGACCGTATGTTTAAAAGATAAATATTTTATAATAATTAGGCACGGATTACATGAATTTCACGGTTCCCGGTTGTAGCAACCACAGAGGAAATCCGTGTTGTCCGTGTAATTCGTGCCTAAAAAATAGACCTATGGCTACATTAAAACAAATAATCAACGAGCGGGTCCTCATCCTTGACGGTGCGATGGGAACCATGATACAACGGTACAACCTGTCCGAACAGGATTTTCGCGGAGAGCGTTTTGCCGGGATACCCGGACAAATGAAAGGTAATAATGATTTGCTTTGCCTTACTCGTCCGGATGTGATAAAGGACATTCACCGCAAATACCTGGAAGCGGGAGCTGATATTATTGAAACAAATACGTTCAATGCCCAACGGATTTCGATGGCAGACTATCATATGCAGGATTTGTGTCGTGAGATTAATCTGGCCGCTGCCAGACTTGCTCGCGAACTGGCCGATGAATATACCGCGAAGACCCCTCGTAAACCTAGATTTGTAGCAGGTTCGGTAGGTCCTACCAACAAGACTTGTTCCATGAGTCCGGATGTCAATAATCCGGCCTTGCGTGCTTTGACATACGATGAACTGGCCACCGCCTATCAGGAACAAATGGAGGCCCTGCTGGAAGGAGGGGTGGATGCGCTTCTGATAGAAACCATTTTCGACTCCCTGAATGCCAAAGCGGCCATTTATGCTGCGGAAACGGCAATGAAGAAGACAGGGCGCGAGGTTCCTCTTATGCTTTCTGTTACTGTTTCGGATATTGCAGGACGTACTCTTTCGGGGCAAACATTGGATGCTTTTCTGGCATCCGTACAGTACGCGCCTATTTTTTCTATCGGTCTGAACTGCTCATTCGGAGCGAAACAATTGAAACCTTTTTTGGAAGGGCTGGCCGCACGCGCACCTTATTATATAAGTGCCTATCCCAATGCCGGACTTCCCAACAGTTTGGGACAGTATGACCAGACTCCAGAGGAAATGGCTTCAGAAGTGAAGGAATATATCGATGAAGGATTAGTAAACATTATCGGTGGTTGTTGTGGTACAACGGAGGAATATATTGCAAAATATCAGGAATTGATTGTTTCCGGTTCTGCCTGGGTGCCTCCTCATATTCCTGCCACCACTCCTGAGAGGCTGTGGCTTTCCGGGTTGGAACTGTTGGAGCAGACTCCCGAAATGAATTTTATTAATGTAGGTGAGCGTTGCAATGTGGCCGGATCCCGTAAATTTCTCCGTTTAATCAATGAAAAGAAATATGAGGAAGCGCTAAGTATCGCCCGCAAGCAGGTGGAAGACGGTGCTTTGGTGATTGATGTGAATATGGATGACGGTTTGCTGGATGCCCGGGAGGAGATGACTACTTTCTTGAATCTGGTCATGTCCGAGCCTGATATAGCCCGTGTACCCATCATGATTGACTCTTCCAAGTGGGAAGTCATTGAGGCCGGACTGAAATGTCTGCAAGGAAAATCTATTGTCAATTCTATTTCTTTGAAGGAAGGGGAGGAGAAATTTATAGAACATGCCCGTCTGATAAAGAAATTGGGAGCTGCCACTGTGGTGATGGCTTTTGATGAGAAAGGACAGGCTGATACTTTTGAACGTAAAATTGAAGTATGTGCCCGTGCTTATAAAATATTGACGGAGCAGGTAGGCTTTAATCCTCATGATATCATTTTCGATCCCAATGTACTGGCTGTGGCTACTGGTATTGAAGAGCATAATAATTATGCGGTAGACTTTATCAATGCCACCGGATGGATAAAGAAGAATTTACCCGGAGCACATATCAGTGGTGGTGTGAGCAATCTGTCGTTCTCTTTCCGTGGAAATAATTATATCCGTGAGGCAATGCATGCCGTATTCCTTTATCATGCTATTCGTCAAGGTATGGATATGGGTATTGTAAATCCTGCTACTTCGGTGCTTTATACAGATATTCCTGCTGATGTGCTGGAACGGATAGAGGATGTAGTCTTAAACCGCAGGCCCGATGCTGCCGAACGTTTGATAGAAACTGCTGAGGCGTTGAAAAATACGGCGACCGGAACAGAAGCCGTAAAGCAGGATGTGTGGCGTGAGGAACCGATGGTAGAGAAACGTCTTCAGTATGCCTTGATAAAAGGTGTTGGTGATCACTTGGAAGAAGATTTGGCGGAAGCGGTGAAACTATATCCTAAGGCGGTGGATATTATTGAAGGTCCGTTGATGGAAGGTATGAATAGGGTAGGAGAGCTGTTTGGAGCAGGGAAAATGTTCTTACCGCAAGTTGTGAAGACTGCTCGTACCATGAAAAAGGCAGTAGCTATTTTGCAACCTCTTATTGAGGCTGATAAACAAGAAGGTGCCCGCAGCGCTGGAAAGGTATTGATGGCTACCGTAAAAGGGGATGTGCATGATATTGGGAAGAATATCGTATCAGTGGTCATGGCTTGTAATAACTATGAAATTATAGACCTTGGCGTGATGGTTCCTGCTGAAATGATAGTCCGGAAGGCTATAGAGGAAAAGGTGGATATAATAGGATTAAGCGGGCTGATTACTCCATCATTGGAAGAAATGGCGCATGTGGCTGTAGAGTTAAAGCGTGCGGGGCTGGACATTCCCATTATGATTGGAGGAGCCACTACTTCCAAGCTGCATACTGCCTTGAAAATAGCACCTGTTTATGGAGGTCCGGTCATTCACATGAAAGATGCTTCACAGAATGCCTTGGTAGCCGCCCGTTTGCTGAATCCGGAATCTTCTTCTGAATTTGTGGAAAGGCTGAACAAAGAATATGAGGAACTTCGTCTGAAAAACAGTACCAAACAGGTAAAAACGGTATCTTTGGAGGAAGCTCAAAAAAATAAATTGAACCTTTGGTCATAATGAAGTGTCCCCCAAAAGTTAGACACAAAACTTTTGGGGGGCACTTCATAAAGTTACGACTTTTTTTATCTGCCCATTTTATCCGAAAGAATAAGAAGCTGTTTTATTGGATATATTTCTTGGACTGGTTATAATTTACTGAGAAACTCTTCCGCTTTTTCCAGATTTTCCGGTTTACCGATATCAAGCAATTGCAAATCATCTTCTACATAGCACTGGATGTCGACTCTGTGACATATGGAGAGATAGAAATCGATAATGGAATATTTTCCTCTGGGAAGGAGATTTAAAATTTTAGGAGTAGTCACTTGTATCCCGCTATAGGCGTATTCCCGATATTCCCCTTCTTTATACCGGAGTCCTGCCGGTTTGGTTTCCATGGTGTCTTTATTGACCCAGCCACGTAACAGATTATCGTCATTAAACAACAGATAACGGGAGGTCTTGCGTGGGCTGACTAAAAGGGTGGCATTGATGTTAGAACTATTCTGATGATAATACATAAGACTTTCAAAATCGCAATTGGAAAGGATATCTACATTGTGGAGCAAGTAGCATTCTTTCCGCATAATTCCTAAGCCTCTTTCGATTATTTCTTCCTCATCCATTCCTTTCATCAGATTTTCGAATATCAGTTCATACGGAGTTTCGCCTTCTTTGGTAAACATATCCTCAGGATGATGTAATAAGTAGTATGCTCTTTCCAAACCGCCGCCCGTATCAAGCAGACAGTCTGTCTCGTCCGAGATTTGTATATCGATTCCGAAGTTCTGGTTAGCTTCCAGAAAAGCGAGAATCTGATTGGAAAAGTGGTGTACATTGATTACTATTTCATCAAATCCTGCTGCTTTCAGTTTTAAGATGATGTGCTCTAACATGGTTTTTCCACCCACCGTTATTAATGCTTTAGGCCGGGTGTCTGTTAAAGGTTTAAGTCGGCTGCCTAGTCCGGCTGCAAAAATCATTGCTTTCATAATGTTCTTTCAAATGTTTGTTCTATATTCTGTTCTCGGTGTATTAACTCTACTTTTATACCGAATTTTTTATTGAGGTGTTCTGCCATGTGTTGTGCCGAATAAACAGAACGATGTTGTCCTCCTGTGCAGCCAAAACATATAGATAAGTTACTGAATCCGCGTTCCATATATCGTTTTACCGAAGCGTCTACTAAAGAATAAGCAGCATCCAGAAATGGGAATATTTCACCGTCTTCTTCCAGAAAGCGAATGACCGGCTCATCCAGCCCGGTGAAAGGTTTATAACGTTCGTATTTTCCGGGATTATTTACGGCACGGCAATCGAAGACATACCCTCCACCGTTGCCTGTAGGATCATCGGGAATACCTTTCTTATAGGCGAAACTCATGACTTTCACTGTGAGTTGCCGTTTCTTCAAATCATCCTTGAACTGCTTCAGTTCGGTAAGTTCCCTTAGTACGGAGCATAAATAGGGATACTCGGGATATTCATTATGAAGTAATTGCCTCAGGTTCTCAATGGCGTATGGTACACTTTGGATAAAATGTGGCTTCTTTTCGAAATAGCCACGGAAACCGTAAGCTCCCAATACTTGCAAGGTGCGGAAGAGCACGAAATGACGCAGTTGGTTGAAGAAATAATCACGGTCTACGGGTTTATATTTACATAGGGCGTCTATATATTCTTCCAACAGTTCATTGCGCAGAGTTTCGGGAAATTTAGCTTTAGCCTGCCATAAGAAAGAGGCTACATCATAGAAAAACGGTCCTTTACGTCCTCCCTGGAAATCAATGAACCAGGGTGCTCCATCCTTTATCATCACGTTTCTGCTTTGGAAATCCCGATACATAAAAGTGGCGGAAGAACTGCGTAGCAGTACATCACTCATTTTTTGAAAGTCATCTTCCAGCTTGTCTTCTTGGAACTCCAGTCCGGTAGCTTTCAAAAAGCAGTATTTAAAATAGTTCAAGTCCCAAAGGATAGAACGTTGGTTGAATTCGGCTTGGGGATAACAGTGTGAAAAATCAAAGCCGTCTGCTCCGGCAAATTGGATAGAAGGCAGTAAGCGGATGGTCTTGCGCAGCATTTCTTTCTCCTCTTCGGAGAAGACGCTGGTCGCCCGCCCTTTTTCAATAGCGTTGAATAAAAGGATATCTCCTAAATCTTCTTGCAGATAACAATTCTTGTCTTCAGAACAGATGTATACTTCTGGAACAGGAAGACCTTTCTTGCGGAAGTGTACTGCCATATAAAGAAAGGCTTCATTTTCTTCTTTGGAGGTGCCGTATACGCCAATCAGTTTTTTAGTTCCGGTCAGCCGGAAATAACGCCTGTTGGAACCGGATGAGGGTAATTCTACAATCTCTTCGGGTACTTCTCCGAGGTAGGTTTGATATAGGTTCTGTAAATCCTCTGTAGTCATAATCATATTTTGGAGCAAAGATATATATTATTCTCCCTTCCTTTGCTGATTTGCAAAGAAAGTTAATGCTTTAGTTCCAATTTATGAGAAAATTACTTGTTTTTACTCTTTCATCCGTATCAGTGCATTTGAAATGATGGCAGTAACTCCACCTGTTGTAATGCCGGATGAGAAAATATTCTTTATTGATTCTGGAAATTGACATAGTATTTCAGGAACCATTTCTACACTTAAACCTAAAGCGAAACTAAGTGCGATGACTAATGTTGCTTTCCGGTTAATCTTTTGTGCTGCGATAATACGAATGCCTGCTGAAGCTACTGTTCCGAACATCAGTAAAGTAGCGCCTCCCAATACAGGTTCGGGCATTAGGGAGAAAATTAATCCTACACTGGGAAATAATCCTAATAAAATAAGGAAACCTGCAATGTAATGGCCTACATATCGGCTGGCTACTCCTGTCAGTTGTATCATGCCGTTATTTTGCGCGAAAACGGAGTTTGGAAAAGAATTGAGAATACCTGCCAGCATCGAATTGAATCCGTCTGCCAAAATTCCTCCTGAAGCACGTTTGATGAATACTTTTCCTTCTACAGGTTCTCCTGATATCAGAGAATTGGCAGTAATGTCTCCATAGGCTTCTATGGCTGTTATCAAAAATACTAATCCCAAAGCTATGAATGCGGAGAAGTCGAAATCCAGTCCGTATTTGAATGGGAGGGGAATATTGAAACCACCAAAACTTTGTACTGCCGAGAAATCAATTCTACCGAGGCCCCAGGCAACTAAATATCCTATAATCAAGCCGATAACGATGGAACTCATGCGTAGGTAGCGGTTGGAACTTCTATTAAAAAGGATAATGAGAATGAGTACCAGTAGAGCTAGACCTAGATTCTCAAAACTTCCGAAAGTGCCGTTGCTTTGGGCGGAGACACCTCCGCCACAAGCTGTGATACCTACTTTTATCAGGCTCATTCCAATCAAAGTGACTACAATACCTGATACCAGAGGGGTGATTATTTTACGGGTATATTTTAAGATGCGGCTGATGACCATCTCTACAGATGATGCCACGATGCAAGTGCCGAAAATCAGTGGAAGTCCGCCCAGCATACCTGCCGAGATGATAGGACCAATAAATGAAAAACTAGTTCCTTGGATACATAAAAGGCCGGTGCCGATACCTCCTATCCGTTTACATTGGATAAAGGTAGAAATACCTGAGGCAAAGAGAGACATGGATACTAGGAAACTGGTCGTTTCCAAATCCAGTTTTAATGCTCCAGCGATGATAAGAGGCGGAGTAATGATGGCCACAAAAATAGCAAGCAAATGCTGTATGGCGGCAAAAATGGCCTCTCGTACAGGAGGGCGGTCGTTCAATCCGTAAATCAGTCCGGTATTGGATTGGGCGGTTTGAGATTCCTGCATGGGATTATCTTATTTTGATTTCACAATTGTCCAGACTTTCAATGATGGCCAATGACTCTACGCGGATACCTGCATTACGCAAATAATCTCCGCCATGTTGGAATGCTTTTTCGATGATGAATCCCATTCCGGATAGTTCGGCCCCGGCTTTTTCTACCAAATCGATGATCCCCTTGGCTGCATTGCCGTTGGCGAGAAAGTCGTCAATAAAAAGAACACGGTCTCCTTTGGACAGGAAATCTTTGCTGACGCATACATCATAAGAACGGTCTTTAGTAAATGAATATACACTGGTGGTGAGCATATTTTCCATTGTGACGGGTTTCTTTTTCTTGGCGAAGACAACAGGAAGTTCCAGTAAGTAGCCTACCATGATGGCGGGAGCTATACCACTGGCTTCGATGGTCATAACTTTATTGATATTGGTAGAGGCAAAACGGCGTACAAATTCTACAGCAATGGATTTCATGAGGATAGGATCCATTTGGTGATTGATGAAATTGTCTACTTTCAGTATTCCTCCTTCGAAACATTTTCCGTCCCGTAAAATGCGTTCTTTTAGTGCTTTCATTCAAATAGTATTTTATAAATGAGTCGCAAAAGTACGTATTTTGCGGCATTATGCCAAACGTTTGTACAACTATCTCTACAGAAGCTTTTTTACTTAATGGCTAGGAAAGTTGGAATAGATAGGGCTGTGAAAGCATAAGCTGGTGTGGATTAAAGAATGTTTATTTCCACAAACTTTAGTTTATATATTTGGTATGTACTTCTTTTCTTAATAATTTAGTTCTCAATATAGTTTTCTTAATTTAGTATTCTTACTTAACGAAGATATTCTAATGGAGGAAAATGACTGAATATGATGTATATTTTTCTTGTCTTTTATGATATCTGTCGGTAGGTAAACATTTAAATTTAACCATTATGAAAAAGATATTTTTATCACTTGTATTCCTTTTTGGTGTAGGAACTTTTGTCATGGCTGATGATACCATGAAAGTAAAGAATGATACAGTTACTGTGGAAGACGGATTTAAAAACATAGACCTGAAAGAGGTTCCTCAATCTGTTAAAGATGCCATAGCTAAAAAATATCCCGAATCGACTCTTAAAAGTGCTTCTCTTTCTCTAAAAGAAGAAGGGGTAAAGGCATACAGAATAGTATATGTAACCAAAGAAGGAGTTGAAAATAGTATTCTTATTAATATAAAGACGGCTCCTGCTAAAACAGCTCCTGCTACAAAGTAGTTTTTGACAGGTAATATAGAATGTTTTATTAATATATTGAAAGCCACCTTGCTATGGTGGCTTTTTTGATGGGATAAGTTCTTTTTCCTGTCGGATTTAGACTTTATATATAGCAAAGAACAGATTGAATTTGTAAGAAATAGGGTATATGCTTATATTTGAACATAGTTTAAAATCAAGTTTATAATCAAATAGAAAAAGTATGAAAAGACAATTATTTGCAGTGTTAGTGTGCATGACGATGTTTGCTGTTACATCTTGTGGTGAAAAGAAAGGAAAGGATAAATTTGAGGAGCGTATAGAAAAAGCCAAAGAATCGGTTGAAGACGTGATGGATGATGCCAAGGATCAGATTGAGGATAAAGCTGATGAGGTTGGGGAAACTTTGGATAAAGCTAAAAACAAGATAGAAAAGACCAAAAAGAAACTTGATGAGGCTGATAGAGATTGAGGAAAATTAACTATGAATGAATGGAAAGAGATTGTCGGCTGATTTATATTAAACCAGCCGACTTAATTTATATTTCTAGACCTTTGTTTACCATTTATTATAATGGATATTTTCGGTCTTGAATTTATCTTTAGATTCTTCCCGATGTTGTGGATAACCCACTGGAATCAAATTGAAAGGAATGATATGGTCTGGTAAAGATAAGACTGACCTTACCTTTGCAATGCGGTCGTTCTCCGGATAGACCGCAGTCCATACCGCTCCCAACCCCATTGACTCTGCTGCCAGTAACAAATTTTCGGATGCGGCGGAGCAATCTAGCATCCAGTACCGGTCTTTTTCTCCGTTCAGAGCTTTGCTTAAATCACCACAAACCACGATGGCTAGTGGAGCCTGTGCCGTCATCTTGGCATAAGGCAGTTCGGCGGCTAGTTTATCTAATACTGTACGGTCATCCACTACCACGAAAGCCCAAGGCTGCTTGTTTACTGCTGTCGGTGCAGCCATAGCAGCTTTTACTAATAAGTCCACTTTCTCTTTTTCTATCGGTTGGGATGTATAGGCACGGACGCTCTTTCGGGCAAAGATATTTTCTATAGCCGTGTTTTTTCCTGTTTCTTCTTTTTTTGTTTCCATATTGTTACAACCTCCTGTCATTAGTAATGTTATTGAAAGAGTAACAGTTGTCAGAGTTTTAAAGATTGTTGCCGCATTCATTTTTATTATTGATTAATAATTGAGATGGAATTCTACCACAGCTTCAATTCCTTTACGGAATATATCCAGAGAGAAGTTTTCATTAGGCGAATGGATGGCATCACTTTCCAACCCGAATCCCATGAGAACGGTCTTTATACCTAAGATTTGTTCAAAATCACTGATGATAGGAATACTTCCTCCACGGCGTACGGCAAGTGGTTTTTTCCCGAATGCTTTAGCAAAGCCTTTTTCGGCAGCCTGATAGGCGGGCAAGGTGATGGGGCATACATATCCTTCGCCCCCGTGCATCGGGGTTACTTTTACTTGTACATATTCCGGAGCGATAGACTGGATATAGTCCACAAACAATTGGGAAATAACTGCGTGGTTTTGATGTGGAACCAGTCGGCACGATACCTTGGCATATGCTTTTGAGGGAAGTACGGTTTTTGAACCTTCACCTGTATATCCGCCCCAGATACCACAAATATCAAAAGAGGGACGGCAGCTATTACGTTCTAAAGTGGAATATCCTTTTTCACCTTTCAGTGCTTTTACGCCAATGGCTTCCATATATTTTTTTTCATCGAAAGGAATTTGTGCAATCATCTCACGTTCGGCAGCCGGTACTTTCTCTACATCGTCATAAAAATGGGGGATAGTGATGTGTCCGTCTTCGCCAATGACTTGGGCTAACATACTGCACAGGGTATTGATAGGATTAGCTACCGCTCCGCCGAAGTGTCCGGAATGAAGGTCACGGTTCGGACCGGTCACTTCTATTTCCCAATAAGCCAGACCTCGTAAACCTGTAGTCAGAGAGGGAAGGTCCGCGCCTAGCATACTGGTATCCGAAACTAGAATTACATCGGCTTTCAGCAATTCCTTATGTTCCTTGATGAAGGTATTCAGACTGGGAGAACCTATTTCTTCTTCACCTTCGAAAATAAATTTCACATTGTGTTTCAGCAGTCCGTTTTTTACTACGTATTCGAATGCTTTTACTTGGATCATAGCTTGTCCTTTATCATCGTCAGCGCCACGTGCCCAAATGTGTCCGTCGCGAATTTCAGGTTCAAAAGGTTGGCTTTTCCAAAGGCCCAACGGCTCGGCAGGCATTACGTCATAGTGGGCATAAATCAATAGGGTAGGAGCATCATTGCTTACATGCTTTTGTGCAAATACCAATGGATTGCCTTGTGAGGGCATTACTATGGCTTCATCTGCTCCGGCTGCCAACAAAAGTTCTTTCCAACGTAAGGCACAGGCCAGCATATCGTCTTTATGTTCGGGTAAAGCACTGATGCTGGGAATACGGATGAGGCTGAAAAGTTCCTCCATGAAGCGTGCTTCATTTTCTTTAATGTATTGTTTTATTTCCATAATTGAATGATTCTTATAGTTGTGTAGTCCTGTCTATCAGATAATAATCCAAAATGGTCATGGCAGCCATGGCTTCTACAATGGGGACGGCACGCGGCAGCACGCAGGCGTCATGACGTCCTTTGGCTTTCATGGTCGTGTCTGTGCCGTTGATATTTACAGTATGTTGCTCCATCAGAATTGTGGCAACTGGTTTGAATGCCACACGGAAGTAAATGTCTTGTCCGTTGCTGATGCCTCCTTGTATTCCTCCGGAATAATTACTTTTTGTTTCTACTCTTCCATTATTATTATAAAATACATCATTCTGCTCGCTGCCTTTTAGTTCCATAGAGTCAAAACCTTGTCCATAAGAGAAACCTTTTACGGCATTGATACTTAACATGGCATTTCCTAGTGCGGCATGTAACTTCCCGAATACGGGTTGGCCTAATCCGATAGGGCATCCTTTGATGACGCAACTCACTACACCACCTATTGTATCGCCTTCTCCTTTGATTTTCCAGATAAGCTCTGCCATTTCCTTGGCTTTCCCCGGATCGGGACAACGCACATCGTTTGTTTCTATCAATTCGAGGTTATAGCTTTTGTAATCTTTATCAAGTTTGACAGATCCTACTTGTGAGGTATAAGCTGTGACACTGATTCCTAGTTGTTTCAATGCTAATTTGGCTAAAGCTCCTGCTACTACGCGCGAAATGGTTTCTCGTGCTGATGAACGTCCCCCGCCACGGTAATCACGGATTCCGTATTTTTGCATATAAGTATAATCTGCGTGTGAAGGGCGGAACAGATTCTTGATATTCTCGTAGTCGTTTGAATGTTGGTTCTTGTTCCATACCACAAATCCGATGGGGCAACCGGTGGACTTGCCTTCGAATATACCTGAAAGGAATTCCACTGTATCAGGCTCCTTGCGGCTGGTGGTAAGTAATGACTGTCCGGGACGGCGGCGGTTCAGTTCCTGCTGAACGAAATCCATATCAACCTTAATACCGGCAGGGAAGCCGTCAATGACGCCGCCTACTCCCGGTCCATGGGATTCACCGAAACTGGTTAACCGGAAAATATTACCAAATGAATTGAACATATTGCTTGTAGTTTTAAAAGTTTCTTTCCGTAAAGATAATGATTTTAGGGATAATATGCTTGATTGTTGTTGAAAAATTAGTGAGATGGATAAAAATAGGGTACGGATTGTATGATTTTTACAGTTTGGCATAAAAAAACTGCATGGTTTCTACAATCCGTACCCGAAAGCTGTTTCTTAAGATTGGAAACAGGGACTTGTAAGAGTTAGAATTCTACTTTAGGTGCTTTATCAGCTCCTTCTTCAGATTCAAAATATGGGCGTTTGTCAAATCCGAACATACCTGCAAGCAAATTGCGGGGAAAAGTGCGGATAGCTGTGTTATATGCGCGTGCTGTGTCATTGAATCTTTTGCGTTCTACACTGATTCGGTTTTCTGTACCTTCCAGTTGTGCTTGCAACTCTTTGAAGTTCTCATTGGCTTTCAAGTCGGGATAAGCTTCGGTGATAGCGAGCAGGCGGCTCAACGCACTACCTACTTCGCCTTGTGCCTTTTGATAGGCCTGCATTTTTTCGGGAGTCAGGTCATCGGCGCTGATCTGCATTTGAGTGGCTTTGCTACGGGCGTCTACTACAGCTTGAAAAGTTTCTTTTTCGTGTGAGGCGTATCCCTTTACTGTATTTACCAAGTTGGGGATTAAATCAGAACGGCGTTGGTACTGGTTTTCTACATTGCTCCACGCTGTGCTGACAGATTCATCCATTTTTACCATACCATTATAAGAGGTTATTCCCCAAATGGCAATTAATACAATGACTACTATTACAATAATCGTTGACTTTTTCATATGTATATACTATTAAAATTATGAATATTCTTGTTCTTAAAAACGGCTTCCGGCTCCTCCGCCTCCAAAGCTTCCACCTCCGAAACTTCCTCCGCTAAATCCGCCGCCACTTCCACCGTGGCCACCAAAAAATCCTCCTCCCATTCCGCCTATGAACGGACCTCCTCCTCGGGGACCTTTGTAATTCTCATCTCTCGACCGTTCTTTCCGTCTGAGGATATGTCCGCAATTTCTGCATTTATATACTACTTCTTCAGTCTTTGTTCCGTTACTTCGGTCTATAACTTTGGAAGAAAGACGTTGCAATTTGTGTTTTTTGCAATGGGGGCAGCGTGTTTTACGCCAGTTTGCATATAATCCGATGCCAATAAATCCTCCGAAAATCACAAAAAAGATGATGATGAATTCTAAGGGATCATCTTCGCTTTCGTCATTGTTTATATTTTCCATGGAACCGTCCAGATAGCCGTTTACAGCCCGTATTCCTGCTACCATTCCTGCGTTCCAGTTATTGTCCTTGAAATAGGGCAGCATATAGCGGTTCTGAATCCGTTTGCAGATGGCATCCGGCAATATCCCTTCAAGACCATATCCAGTAGCGAACTGCACACACCGCTCGTCGGTGGAAAGCAAGATGACCAGCCCATTGTCACGTTCTTTTTGTCCTACGCCCGTTTCCTGTCCCAGCCGGTGGGCGAAATCAAAACAATCACCTCCCTCTATGCCTGTTACCGCTACCACTAATGTTTGTATACCTGTTTTTTGCTCTAAAGCGTAGAGGATGCTGTCCATAGTGGTGACAGCGGTTGATGAAAGGATACCGTCGGGATTGCTGACGTAGCGGGTACGGTTTTGCAAATGTACCATCGGTATGTCTTTTATGGCATATTCTTTGGCTTGAAGGTGGACGGAGCCAAGGAGCATGAAAAAAGTAAGTAAAAATGTCAATTTTCTCATTGGATGTATTTGTCTACAAATGCTTTTACTTTTTGGGTATATTCTTCGGTATTGAACAGATAGGAATGTGCATGGTCTGCTTCCGGAACTATCCATAATGCTTTGGGCTGAGGTTTTGCCTCATACAATTGGTACACCATCCATGTGGGTACGTAGTCATCTTTATCACCATGGATAAAGAACATGGGCAGATGGCATCGGGCTACCTGTTTCAATGCGGATGCTTCTTTGAATCCCCATCCATATTCCAGCTGGCATAACCAGTCGGCAGTGTACATTAACGGGAATTGAGGCAAGCCGAATTGTTCTTTCAATTCTTTGGAAAATTGATCCCATACGCTGGTATATCCGCAGTCCTCGACAAAACATTTCACATAGTCGGGTTGCGGTTCGCCTGAAACCATCATAGTGGTGGCTGCACCCATCGAGATTCCATGTACTACCATGCTGGTACTGGCACCGTAAATTCGATTGGCAACCTCCATCCATTGTGTTACATCTTTGCGGTCTAACCATCCCATTTGTATGGCATTTCCACCGCTCAGACCAGTATTGCGCAAATCAGGTAGGAGGATGTTGAAATCCAATTTTTTATTGTATAGATAACCTATCATCATCATGCGGATGGCATTGTCTGTATACCCGTGTACTATAATTGCGGTTTTGGCTGTCGGGCGGCTGGAAGCCACATAGTAAGCATGCAGTTTTACGTGGTCGGGAGAATAGATAAAGGTATCTTTCAGTGCTTGGTTCTGTTTCAGACTATCTATCCATGGTTTTAGATAGGAGTAAGTCTTAAACATATATTGCCAGGAACTTTCTAAATTCTTTCCCCTGTTTTTAGGGCGTAAGGAATAGTTCAGCATATATTGACTGGCTCCAAGTAGGACTATAATAAGCAGAACGAATATACAACTCGTTCCAATAATCATTTTTTTTCTTTTCATACCTTATCTATTTGTTCCATATATCCCATGCACCAAAGGCTTGCAATAAGAGCATTTCTAAACCGTTTTTGGTAATTGCCCCTTTGTCTGCCCCCTTTTTCATAAAAAGAGTAGTGTCAGGATTATATAACAAATCATAAAGCAAATGGTTGGGTGTGAGATATTGGTATGGAATATTGGGGTATTCATCGGCACGGGGATACATACCTACAGGAGTGCAGTTAACAATTACTTTATACTCATCCATGATTTCGGGAGTGAGCTGATTGTAAGTCAGCATTTCTTCACGCAGGTTTCGTGATACGAATTTGCATTCCAAACCTAATTTTTTCAGTCCGTAGGCAATCGCTTTCGAGGCACCTCCTGTTCCTAGAATCAGAGCTTTTTTGTGCTGGGGTTCCAACAAGGGGTCGATAGATTGAGTGAAACCAATCACATCGGAATTATAGCCTATTAGCTTAGTCTTACCTTTTTGGCGGACAATTTTGATTACATTGACGGCTCCGATGGCTGCCGCATCTTTATCCAGTTCGTCCAAATAAGAGATGACTTGTTCTTTATAAGGTATAGTGACATTGAACCCTACTAAATCAGGATTAGCCAATAACACAGAAGGCAGTTCTTTGATGGATGGGATTTCGAAGTTTACATATTCGGCATCAATGTTTTCCGAATGAAACTTTTCATTGAAAAAGTTCTTTGAGAACGAGTGTCCTAACGGATAACCTATCAAACCATATTTTTTCATAAAACTCTATACTTTAAATTATTTCGTTGCTAAATAAAGCGTACAGATACCTAGCGTCAACCGTTTGAAACTCACCTGATTGAATCCGGCTTTACGGATAATGTCTGTCATTATTTCGCCTTGTGGAAAGGCTTTGATGGATTGCGGCAGGTAAGTGTAGGCACTACGGTCTTTAGAGAGTAGCTTGCCCAAAGTGGGGATGACTATTTTAGAATAGACAGCATATAGCTGTTTCATGGGAAACCAGTCGGGTTCAGAGAGTTCCAATATGACTAGTTTTCCGTTGTCTTTCAGTACGCGGTGCATTTCGCGGAGTCCTTTGTCAAGGTCCTCGAAATTGCGTACACCGAATGCTACGGTAATAGCGTCAAAGCGTTTGTCGGGAAAGGTAAGTGCTGTACAGTCTTCTTTAGCAAAGGAGATACGGCTGTCCAGTCCGGCGGCTTTTACTTTTTCACGTCCCACATTCATCATGCCTTCGGATATATCGGTACCTATCAGCTCTTGGGGGTGAAGTGTCTGACAGGCTTGAATGGCAAAATCGCCCGTTCCGGTGGCTACATCCATTATGTGTTGCGGGTGAAAAGGTTTCAGCCAGTTAATGGCTTTGCGGCGCCAGCTTTTGTCAATATTCCATGAAAGGGCATGATTCAACTGGTCGTAAGCAGGGGCAATGTTGTCGAACATTTTCTCTACTTGGACGCTTTTCTTTTCGTCAGCGTTGTAGGGCTTGATTTTTTCTTGTGGGTAGTTCATGTTTAATTAAAATTGAAAATTAAAGATTAAAAGGAGAGGGTGGAGGATTTTTGGATTCCTGTACTTGTCTTTTAATCTTTAATTTTTCATTTTTATTTATTTCAAGTATTCGGTTACGTTCTTTTCTATACGTGCGGCGATGTTTTCAGTGTCTGCTTTCACAAATTTTTCGCCGGTGATGTGCTCGAACAGTTCCATGTAGCGTTCGCTGATAGAATTTACGATTTCCGGAGTCATTTCGGGAACTTGTTGTCCTTCTTTGCCTTGGAAACCATTTTCCATCAACCATTCGCGTACGAATTCTTTAGAAAGTTGTTTTTGAGGTTCGCCTTTTGCAAAGCGTTCTTCATAACCTTCCAAATAGAAGTAACGGCTTGAATCCGGAGTGTGGATCTCATCCATCAGGTAAATAGTGCCGTTGTGTTTACCGAATTCGTATTTGGTATCTACCAGGATCAGTCCGCGTTCTGCAGCGATTTCAGTACCGCGTTTGAACAGAGCCAATGTATATTTTTCCAATATTTCGTATTCTTCGGGAGTAGCCAGACCTTGTTTCAGAATTTCTTCCTTAGAGATGTCTTCGTCATGCAGGCCCATTTCGGCTTTAGTGGTTGGAGTAATGATTGGTTCGGGAAATTTCTGGTTTTCTTTCATTCCTTCGGGAAGTTGTACACCACAGATTTCGCGAACGCCGTTTTTGTAAGCACGCCATGCGCTACCGCACAGGTAACCACGGACAATCATTTCCACAGGAAAACCTTGACACATAACTCCTACGGTAACCATAGGATCTGGGGTCGCCATTTTCCAGTTGGGGCAGATGTCAGTAGTTGCATCCAGAAATTTGGCTGCAATCTGGTTCAGCATTTGTCCTTTGTAGGGAATACCTTCAGGCAGAACTACGTCGAATGCGGAGATACGGTCGGTAGCTACCATTACTAACTTTTCGTCATTGATGTTGTATACATCACGCACTTTGCCGTGGTACACACTTTTCTGTCCCGGAAAGTTAAAGTCTGTTCTTGTTAATGCTTTACTCATGTCTTTATTTATAATTAAAATCAATAAATTCGTTTTATGTTTTCAGATTTTTCACTTCGTTCAGAATGGCATGAATGAAGGGTTTTCTGTTTTTCTTCAAACTTCTCGTATGCTTCCACAATGCGGGTAACCAGTTTGTGCCGTACAATGTCCTTCTTGTTGAGTTCGATGAAACTGATTCCTTTCACGCCTTTCAGAATTTTTAGTGCTTGTATCAATCCCGAAGTTTGTGAAGATGGTAAGTCTATCTGTGTCATGTCACCTGTTACAATCATTTTGGTGTTCATCCCCATACGAGTGAGGAACATTTTAATTTGCTGGGTGGTGGTATTTTGAGCCTCGTCCAATATCACTACAGCGTCATTCAAGGTGCGTCCGCGCATAAATGCTAATGGGGCAATTTGAATCACATTCAGTTCCATATATTCTTTTAGCTTGGCGGCGGGAATCATATCTTGTAATGCGTCATATAGTGGTTGTAGATAAGGGTCAATCTTATCTTTCATATCACCGGGTAAAAATCCGAGTTTTTCTCCTGCCTCTACAGCTGGACGGCTCAAAATAATTTTTTTGATTTCTTTGTTTTTCAGAGAACGGACAGCAAGGGCAATAGCGGTATAGGTCTTTCCTGAACCTGCGGGACCGATAGCGAACAGCATATCGTTCTTCTCATATTCTTGTACCAGCCTCAATTGGTTCTCACTACGGGGGACGATCGGTTTTCCTGTTACACTGAATACAATAGTATCCCCTGTTTTCTCTATTTGGGGTGAACGACCTTTCACTATATCTAAAATCACTTCTTCTTTCAGTGAATTATACTGGGCGCAATGCTTTTCCAAAGCCAATATATTCTCTTCAAAAGCACACATTTCCTCTTCGTCTCCCAATACTTTGATGACATTTCCACGTGCCACAATTTTTAATTTGGGATACAAAGCTTGTATCATTTTCATATTGACGTTGTTTACGCCATAAAATATAACAGGATCAATATCCTCTAAAACTATATGTTTTTCTATCATTTAACTAGTTTAGGTACTTTACGTACTTGTTTATAGGGTGCAAATTTAATGAAAGGTTTTCATTGTTCTTATTTTCCGGGCAATTTATTTGCATAAGCTTTTTCAGAAAAAGGATTTTAATCTATCTTTGCGAGGAATTTGAAAAGATAGTTAGATTATGAATTGTATGAAAGGTGCATGTTGCACGCTATTGTCACTTTTGTTTTCCTTGACAGTTTCTTCCGGTTGCAAGGAAAAAGATATGTCCATGAAGATGAATGAGCCTCATAATATAAAAGGTGTAATTAGCTATAAACGTAGTTTCGGTGATTTGAATGATACTCATCTCAGTGTAGCGAAGAAAATAGGAATTCGCCCGTTGGCTTCTCGTTCGGAAGCAGAGGGATTGGGTGGTAAATTGGTCCAGATAAAACCTTGTGAGCGTTATGCTATGGATTCGCTGACTCACTCCATTCCTTTTCTGATTCCGCAAGCTAGTGCGTTATTGGATACAATAGGAGCCAATTTTTTGGATTCATTGAGTTGCAAAGGATTGAATCCTAATCAAATCATTGTTACTTCTGTACTTCGTACGGCAGATGATGTGAAACGTCTTCGTCGTCGCAATGGAAATGCTTCTGCTAATTCAGCTCATGCTTTTGGGACAACTTTCGATGTCAGTTACCGTCGGTTTTGTAAAGTGGAAGATCCGGATGGACGTCCTATGCAGGATGTTAGTCCGGATACGCTGAAGTTGGTATTGGCCGAGGTACTCCGTGATCTTCGGAAGTCGGACAAATGCTATATCAAATATGAGTTGAAACAGGGATGTTTTCATATAACAGCCCGCTGAATTATTGAATTTTCACTTGGTTAGAGGCTTTACGATGCGGTATTTCATATATTTGGCTTATGATGGGACAAATTATCACGGTTGGCAGATTCAGCCCAATGGTGACAGTGTACAGGAAACATTAATGCGTGCTTTTTCTACTTTTCTCCGTCAAGAAATAGAGGTAGTGGGAGCAGGACGTACTGATGCCGGCGTGCATGCACGTCTCATGGTCGCGCATTTTGATTATGACCAGGAGTTGGATTGTGTTCAGATAACGGAGAAATTGAATCGCTTGCTTCCTTCCGATATAGCGGTTTACGATGTGAAGCGGGTGAAGGATGATGCGCATGCCCGTTTTGACGCGACTTATCGTACTTATAAGTATTATGTGACTATCCGGAAAGATCCGTTTAACCGTCATTATGCTTGGAGGCTTTTTAATTCATTGGATTTTGAGAAAATGAATGAGGCTGCCCGTGTATTGTTTGATTATACTGATTTTACCAGTTTCAGTAAATTGCATACTGATGTGAAGACGAATAATTGCCGGATTATGTATGCTGAATGGACGCGGGTGAGTGGAACAGAATGGGTATTTACTATTAAAGCCGACCGTTTTTTACGGAATATGGTAAGGGCTGTGGTAGGTACGCTGGTGGAAGTGGGGCGTGGTAAAATGACTTTAGATGGGTTCAGGAAGGTGATAGAGAATAAAGATCGTTGTAGTGCCGGTAGTTCTGTGCCGGGACATGCCTTGTTTTTAGTAGATGTGGGATATCCGGAAGAACTGTTTATTGTTTCTCCGTCAGATATTTCCAATACCTGACAGGCATATCTTGCCGGTGTTTTTGGGGATTCCAACGTTCTTTGATACAAATGGACTTGAAATATGTTTTCCAAAGTTCCTGAAATAATCTCTCATTGTTGTCCATCAATGTTTCATTTAGCATTCCTGTGACCAGATGTGCTTGGCGGGGATCTTCAAATGTTACTTCTTCCATCTCTGTTAGATTATAGTAATACCCATATTGTCGCTTCACATCATAAATGAGCCAACGCTGGTCGGCAAAACGGTCTTTGAAATGATCCACAGCCAGTGGCAGTGCGTTGAATTGAGGTTTTACGGCTGCAAAGAAAGTTCCGTCCGCTGCTTTTTGGAAACGGACGAACTGCATGAGGTGTACTCGTTCTCCATCTACTCTTTTATAGATTTTCGCAAGCTCCAGCACATCAGGATCGGCAAAGTTGGTCTCAATAGAATGAGGAGAGTTTATGGCCTTCTGGATATAGTGGAAAAGCATTTCGTCCACCTTTGGTAATTCTGATAACCAGCAGCAGGTCAAGCTGAAAAGGGCATGCTTGGAGATTTTTTTCTGTAATCCGCGCCACACGCGTCCGGCTTTCTCTTCATCAGTGGCTATGTGTATGGCTTCATTGTAAAACAAGGGTAGCGGCTCGCCTTCCATCAAGAGCAAGTCAGGAAAGGTTTTGCGGAAGTAAGCATCGAAAATGCAAGTCAGCAAGCCTTCAAATGTATGGTCATAGATAAACAGAATCATTCGTTATCAGTAAAGTTTAGTATTAATTGGCGTTCGTCCACTTTCTTTTTGGGTTTGGGTACTAACAGTCTGCGTACTCCTGTCGGAGTTAGTTCATTAACAGTCCGGGTGGGGAGTTCGTTGCAGGTTATGAAGTATTGCGCTTTTTTCATCACTACACCTATTTTTTTCAGTTCATAGAATCCCAGTTTTGAGAAGCGGCGTGACGCGATGATTTGTCTTGCCGATTTGATTCCGATACCCGGTACTCTGAGAATCATTTCGTAATCTGCCTGGTTTATATCTATAGGAAATTGTTCTGGATGCCGTAATGCCCAACCTAATTTGGGGTCGATTTCCAAATCTAGATCAGGATAGGAGTCATCGACTATTTCTTCTACTTTAAATTGATAGAAACGTAACAGCCAGTCGGCTTGATACAAACGGTTCTCACGTACCAATGGCGGCTGTTTCAGTGCCGGAAGCCGTTTGTCGTATGTATTTACGGATATATATCCAGAGTAGTAGACGCGCCTCATGGTGGGGTGTTGGTAGAGTGAAGAAGAAAGATAAAGGATGTCTTTGTCTGATTCGGTTGTGGCACCGACAATCATCTGCGTACTTTGTCCGGCAGGAACGAAGCGTGGAACATGGCGGAATTTTTTTCGGTCTTCTTTGTTGGTAAGTATTCCCTGCTGGATATAGCGCATGGGCTGGTATACACTTTTGTGATCTTTTTCGGGAGCCAGTAATTTCAGATTCTCTTCTTTGGGAATTTCTATGTTTACACTGAGACGGTCGGCGTAGAGTCCGGCTTCATTGACTAGTTCGCGACTGGCTCCGGGGATACTTTTCAGGTGAATATATCCGTTGAATTTGTGTACTAACCGCAGGTCTTTGGCAACACGTACCAACCTTTCCATGGTGTAATCAGGATTGCGTACAACGCCGGAACTGAGGAAAAGCCCTTCTATATAGTTGCGTCGGTAGAATTCGATGGTGAGGTCTACCAGTTCGCTTACCGAAAGCGTGGCGCGGGGAATGTCATTGCTTCTTCTATTGATACAATAGGCACAGTCATAGATACAATAATTGGTCAGCATTATTTTCAGCAAGGATATGCAACGACCGTCCTCGGCGAAGCTATGGCATATCCCCCAGCCGCCTACGGTGTTTCCCAATGCGCCGGATTGGTTACGGCGCACGGTCCCACTACTAGAGCAGGAAACATCATATTTAGCAGATTCTGCGAGTATTTTCAATTTGGCAAGGACATTCTCATTCATTTGATCAGAATATTTCTGCCAAAAATACAGATAGTGTTTGGAATGGGCAAACGGTTTGGCATTCTCTCTGTTCATTTTTAACTTCTTTGTTACATTATGTTATTCTTTAGTCTTATTATCTGTGTCTTGCAATAGAAGAAAAATGTGTTTATTACCCAGCTAAATGCATTTGTTTCGCCTATGAATCAAGATAACCGGTCCTATAGTCAAAAAGAACCGGACGTTTTTAAAAAAGGTCTAGTTCTTTTTTTAAAAGAACTAGATGTTTAATAGAAAAGAACTAGATCTTTTTTGAAAACTTCAAGTTCTTTTTTTTGAAATGTTTGAAGAAACACTGAAGCTGCCAATCAGTATTGTTTCGTTATCAATAATAAAAAGAGGGCGGATGTTTTGTTCCGTCCTCTTCTTTATCTATTGTTTAACGAAATTAATGACAATGTCCGCATCCGCATCCACCTTCATCACCGCATCCTTCTCCGCAGTCACCACAACCACAGCCGCATCCTTCTCCACTCATCATTTTTACCATTTCCTGAATTTCTTCATTAGTGGCTGTGCGGGATTCTACTACTTCACCTTCAAAAGTGAGATCTTTACCTGCATGAGGATGGTTCAAATCTACAGTTACAGTGTCATTGGTTACTTCGCTTACGGTAGCGTAGAAGTGATGTCCCTCATTGTCCTGTAAGGGAATGACAGCTCCCGGGAAGATGCGTTCTTCATCAAAAACACCATCAATGGTGAACATATCTTTAGATACAGTGCGCACACCTTCGGGCATATATTCTCCGTAGGCTTCTGCGGTAGGAATGACAAATTTAAATTTGTCACCCTTCTTTAAGGCTGTTATTTCTGTTTCAAAGCGTTCCAGTGTGGTTCCTAATCCGGATATGAATTGGAAAGGATGTTCTACAGTTGCTTCTTCTACCAATGTTTTCTGGCCGTCCTGCATTACATAAAGTTTGTATGCTACGGTGATGTACTTATTTTCCATGTTTTCTTATTATAATAATGTAATATAAACTATTTACGTAAGTTTTTTGTTGGCAAAGATACGAATTAATTCCCCTTAATCCTTTGTTATTACGTTTATATTACATAAATTTGTTATTATGATACTATAAATGCGCTTTTGATTGCGTTTGATCCTTGATATAAATCAATTAACCGCTCTCCTTGATAGATTTTTGCTTTAATTAACGGATATATGACAACATGTCGTAAAGCATGTTGTTATATTTGCAGTGTAAAGAGAAAGAGATAACGAGATTGTTTTTAAAAGGTATTATTTAGTTCTTAGGTACTAAATAAATTGTTTTTAGGTTTAACAAATTAAAATTTTAGGTATTATGAAACGTTTAGTATTGTTGGTTGTAGTGGCATTAGGAATGTCAGCTACAAGTTTTGCAGGAGAAAAAGTAGAAGGTAAAGATTGGAAGGTAGATGTTAACGTCGCAAAGTTGAGCAAATATTTGAATTTGGATGCACGTCAGATGGAGGAAGTTGCTAATATTTCTGATTATTTTGCTGACAAAGTACAAAGCGCAAGCTACGCAAAAGAAGCTAAACAAGGTAAAAAATTGCGTGAAGCCGTATATGGAAACTTCAAACTGATGAAACGTACATTGACAAATGAGCAGTACAAGAAGTATGTACAGTTGTTGAATGTTACATTGAAAAACAAGGGGTTGGATTCCTATATGGAAGATGTGGCGAATAAGTAAATTTATAAAATGAAATAAATGAACTGAAAAGAGAATGCAAACCAATGCATTCTCTTTTTTATTTATCCGTTGGAAGATACAGTGTATATTTGTGATAAAATGATTGTTTAAAGCTCGATTTAGTTACGAATAATAATTTATAAGAAAAAAAATCTTCATTTTATTTGTTTGTTACGAAAAACGCCTTACCTTTGCAGTCGTTAAAGAAACAAAGAAAACAGATATATGAATATTACTACTCTAAATAACCTAGCAGTCCTGCATATTATTCGCGTCGTGGTGGTCACACTAGGAGCGTGAGAAAGGTTGTGTATGTGTAGTTGTACATATAAAGAAATAATTGGAAGCCTTTCTCACATGGTGAGGAAGGCTTTTTCAATAAGTATAGGACGTTATAGATTTAGAATAAGATGAAGAATCAGTTACGCAGTTCGTTTAGCACACAGGGTCGCCGTATGGCAGGAGCGAGAGCTTTATGGGTGGCTAACGGCATGAAAAAAGAAATGATGGGCAAGCCCATTATAGCCATAGTAAATTCGTTTACACAGTTTGTTCCGGGACATACCCATCTGCATGAAATAGGTCAGCAGGTGAAAGTTGAGATTGAAAAACTGGGATGTTTTGCAGCAGAATTCAATACGATTGCCATTGATGACGGAATAGCTATGGGACACGATGGTATGCTGTATTCACTGCCCAGTCGTGATATCATTGCCGACAGCGTGGAATATATGGTGAATGCTCACAAGGCGGATGCAATGGTGTGTATCAGTAATTGTGACAAAATCACTCCAGGTATGCTGATGGCTGCCATGCGACTGAACATACCGGCTGTTTTTGTATCGGGTGGTCCTATGGAAGCGGGAGAATGGAATAACCAGCATCTTGATTTGATAGACGCCATGATTAAATCTGCTGATGCATCGGTCAGCGATGAGGATGTGGCTCAAATTGAAAATAATGCGTGTCCTGGCTGTGGTTGCTGTTCGGGTATGTTTACGGCTAATTCCATGAATTGCCTCAATGAGGCTATTGGTCTGGGGCTTCCGGGGAATGGCACTATTTTGGCGACTCATGCCAACCGTACTCAGTTGTTTAAAGATGCGGCTGCTCTGATAGTGAAGAATGCTTATAAATATTATGAGGAGGGAGATGACAGCGTGTTACCACGCAACATTGCTACTCGTGACGCTTTTCTGAATGCCATGACATTGGATATTGCAATGGGTGGTTCTACCAATACTGTGCTCCATCTTTTAGCTATCGCCCACGAGGCGGAAGTAGATTTCAAGATGGATGATATTGATATGCTTTCACGCCATGTGCCTTGTTTGTGTAAAGTAGCTCCGAATACACAGAAATATCATATCCAGGATGTGAACCGTGCCGGTGGTATCCTTAATATATTGGGAGAATTATCCAAGGGTGGTTTGCTGAAAACTGATGTGAAACGAGTGGACGGCCTGACATTGGCGGAAGCTGTCGAAAAATATAATATATGTAAGAAAGAAGTGGATACTGAAGCAAAACGTATTTATTCAAGTGCTCCGGGAAACAAATTCAATATAAAGTTAGGTTCTCAGAATGCTGTTTATAAAGAACTGGATACAGATCGTGCCAATGGTTGTATCCGCGATTTGCAACATGCCTATAGTAAAGATGGGGGTTTGGCCGTTTTGAAAGGGAACATTGCACAGGATGGTTGCGTAGTGAAAACGGCCGGAGTGGATGAAAGTATTTGGAAATTCTCGGGGCCTGCCAAGGTGTTTGATTCGCAGGATGCTGCTTGTGAAGGTATTTTAGGAGGAAAAGTAGTCAGCGGAGATGTTGTTGTTATCACTCATGAAGGTCCGAAAGGTGGTCCCGGTATGCAGGAAATGCTTTATCCTACTTCTTATATCAAATCCAAGCATTTAGGAAAAGAATGTGCTTTGATTACCGACGGACGTTTTAGTGGAGGAACTTCGGGATTAAGCATCGGGCATATTTCTCCCGAAGCTGCAGCGGGTGGTAATATCGGAAAAATAGTGGATGGTGATATAATTGAAATCGATATTCCGAATCGCAGTATCAATGTGAAACTGAGTGACGAAGAATTGGCCGCCCGACCGATGACACCGGTGACCCGTGACCGTAAAGTTCCTAAAAGCTTGAAGGCATACGCTAGTATGGTAAGTTCTGCAGATAAAGGAGGAGTGAGAATCATTGACTAAATTAGAAATTAAAAATTGAGAATAAAAAAAATAGATTTGTTGTCATTGGTCGATTGTACGGCATCGTATTTTTTTGATTCTCAATTCTCAACTAAACAATTATGGCAAAAGAAAAGATAACAGGAGCAGAGGCGATGATGCGTTCTTTGGAGTATCAAGGAGTGAAAACTCTTTTCGGATATCCCGGAGGTTCTATCATGCCTACTTTTGATGCTTTATATCATCATAGAAATACATTGAACCATATATTGGTCCGTCATGAACAAGGAGCTGCCCATGCAGCACAGGGATTTGCCCGCGTATCCGGTGAGGTTGGTGTCTGTTTGGTGACTAGCGGGCCCGGTGCGACAAATACCATTACTGGCATTGCCGATGCTATGATTGACAGCACGCCTATCGTGGTGATTGCCGGGCAGGTAGGAGCTTCCTTTTTAGGTACGGATGCTTTTCAGGAAGTGGATCTGGTGGGCATCACTCAGCCTATTACCAAATGGAGTTACCAAATTCGTCGTGCGGAAGATGTAGCTTGGGCTGTAGCCCGTGCTTTCTATATAGCTAAAAGCGGACGTCCCGGTCCTGTCGTTTTGGACTTTGCCAAGAATGCACAAGTGGAGATGGTGGATTATGAACCGATGAAGCTTGATTTTATCCGTAGTTATGATCCAGAACCTAATCCTGATAAGGAATCTCTTCAGGAGGCTGCCGAATTGATAAACAATGCTCAAAGGCCATTAGTGTTGGTAGGACAGGGGGTAGAGTTAGGTAATGCGCAAGATGAGTTACGTGCATTTATAGAAAAAGCCGATATGCCTTGTGGCTGTACTTTGCTGGGACTTTCGGCTATACCAACTTCGCATCCTTTAAACAAAGGAATGTTAGGTATGCATGGAAATCTGGGGCCCAATGTCAAAACTAATGAATGTGATGTGTTGATTGCTGTAGGTATGCGCTTTGACGATCGTGTAACTGGAAAATTAGATACATATGCTAAACAGGCAAAGGTGATTCATTTGGATATTGACCATTCTGAAATAGATAAGAATGTAAAAGTGGATGTACCCGTATTAGGTAATTGTAAATATACGCTAGCTATGCTGACGCAACTTATCCGGAAGAATGAACATTCCGAATGGATTGATAGCTTTACTGAATATGAAAAGACGGAATATGAACATGTTATCAGTAAAGAAATTCATCCTGTTGACGGGGCGTTGAATATGGGTGAAGTGGTGCGTGCGGTAAGTGAGGCTTCGAACAACGAGGCTGTATTGGTGACAGATGTAGGACAGAACCAAATGATGGCTGCTCGTTATTTTAAATACAGTAAGAACCGTAGCATTGTAACTTCGGGTGGATTGGGAACGATGGGATTCGGTCTTCCCGCTGCTATAGGCGCTACTTTCGGTCGCCCGGATCGTACTGTATGCGTATTTATGGGGGATGGCGGTTTGCAGATGAATATTCAAGAATTGGGAACTATCATGGAGCAAAAAGCACCGGTAAAGATTATTTTATTGAACAATAACTATTTGGGTAATGTTCGTCAATGGCAAGCTATGTTTTTTGGTCATCGTTATTCATTTACTCCGATGTTGAATCCGGATTATATGAAGATTGCCGAGGCATATGAGATTCCTGCCCGCCGTGTTATGAAGCGTGAGGAATTGCAGGCTGCTATCCATGAAATGTTGACTACTGACGGGCCATTCCTGCTGGAAGCTTGTGTGATAGAAGAGGGAAATGTGTTGCCGATGACACCTCCGGGAGGCTCGGTGAATCAGATGTTACTGGAATGCTAATTTAATAATTATGGACAAGACATTATATACATTAATCGTTCATTCAGAAAATATCGCCGGTTTGCTGAACCAGATTACGGCAGTGTTTACTCGCCGCCAAATTAATATCGAAAGTCTTAATGTTTCTGCATCTTCCATCAAGGGGGTGCATAAATATACTATTACTGCTTGGACCACCCAGGATGTGATAGAAAAAGTGGTGAAGCAGATTGAAAAGAAAATAGATGTTTTGCAGGCACATTATTTTACTGATAGTGAGATTTATCAGCATGAGATTGCTTTGTACAAGGTTTCTACTCCTGAATTTCAGGAGAATCCTATGGCATCTAAAGTTATCCGCCGTTATAGTGCCCGCATTGTAGAAGTGAATCCGGTTTTCTCTATTGTTGAAAAGAATGGGATGAGTGAGGAAATTACTGCTCTTTATGAGGAGTTGCGCGGATTGGGATGTGTGTTGCAGTTTGTCCGTTCGGGACGTGTGGCCATTACTACCAGCTGTTTCGAGCGTGTGAACGAATATCTGACCCAACGCGAGGAAAAGTATCGCCAGCAAAAAACAGAATAATGATGAGTGAGAATAAAGTAGGAACATACAGATTTGTGGCAGAACCCTTTCACTGTGATTTCAGTGGAAAGTTGACCATGAGTGTGTTGGGTAATCATTTACTGAATTGTGCCGGCTTTCATGCTGCCGACCGGGGTTTCGGAATTGCTACGCTCAATGAGAATCATTATACATGGGTACTTTCCCGTTTAGCTGTAGAGTTAGAGAATATGCCCTGTCAATATGAGGGTTTCAGTATTCAGACATGGGTAGAGAATGTTTATCGTCTTTTTACAGACCGTAATTTTGCAATTTTGGACAAGGAAGGAAAGACTGTCGGATACGCCCGTTCTGTATGGGCGATGATCAGTATGGAAACTCGCAAACCTGCTGACCTGCTTACGCTTCACGGAGGTAGTATCATTGATTATGTATGCGATAAGAAATGTCCTATAAGCAAGCCCGGTCGTATTAAGGTGACAGAGAAAGCTCCGGTTTCTGAATACCAGACCAGATATAGCGATATTGATATTAATGGTCATGTGAACAGTATTAAGTATATAGAACATATTCTCGATTTGTTTCCTATAGAGTTTTTTAAAGAGAAACGGATTAAACGTTTTGAGATGGCTTATGTAGCTGAGAGTTATTATGGTGATATATTGAGTTTCTACCGCGAGGAAGTGGAGGAGAAAGAATATGATATAGAGGTGAAGAAGAATGGCACAGATGTTGTCGTTCGTAGTAAGGTGATATTTATTTAGAATCTAATTTTTAATTTTTAATTTATAATTTAAAATGGCACAATTGAATTTTGGCGGCGTTACAGAAACTGTAGTTATCCGCGATGAATTTCCTTTGGAAAAAGCACGTGAAGTATTGAAAGATGAAACAATCGCTGTGATCGGGTATGGTGTACAGGGACCGGGGCAGTCTTTGAATCTCCGGGACAATGGTTTCAATGTAATTGTTGGTCAGCGTCCGGGAAAAACATATGAAAAAGCAGTTGCTGACGGATGGGTTCCGGGTGAAACTCTGTTTGGTATTGAAGAGGCTTGTCAGAAAGCGACTATCGTAATGTGTCTGTTATCTGATGCAGCTGTTATGTCTGTATGGCCGACTATCAAACCTTACTTGACCCAAGGCAAGGCACTTTATTTCTCTCATGGCTTTGCCATTACTTGGAGTGACCGTACAGGGGTAGTTCCTCCTACTGATATTGATGTGATCATGGTAGCTCCTAAAGGTTCGGGTACTTCACTGCGTACCATGTTCTTGGAAGGTCGTGGCTTGAACTCTTCATACGCTATCTATCAGGATGTAACCGGTAAGGCTTATGAACGTACTATTGCATTGGGTATTGGTATCGGTTCAGGCTATTTATTCGAAACGACTTTCCAGCGTGAAGCAACTTCTGACCTGACAGGTGAACGCGGTTCTTTAATGGGGGCTATCCAAGGATTGTTGTTGGCTCAGTATGAAGTATTGCGTGAAAACGGACATAGTCCTTCTGAAGCATTTAATGAAACTGTAGAAGAATTAACCCAGTCATTGATGCCTTTGTTTGCTAAGAATGGTATGGACTGGATGTATGCTAACTGCTCTACCACTGCTCAGCGCGGTGCATTGGATTGGATGACCCCATTTCACGATGCTATCAAACCCGTAGTTGAAAAGTTATATCACAGTGTGAAGACTGGCAACGAGGCTCAGATTTCTATCGATTCTAACTCTAAACCCGATTATCGTGAAAAATTGGAAGAAGAATTGAAGGCATTGCGTGAAAGCGAAATGTGGCAGACTGCTGTAACCGTACGTAAACTTCGTCCTGAAAATAATTAATAGTTAGTATTTAATGTAGAAAGCGGGGATGCGATGAGGTATCTCCGCTTTCTTTTATATATATTAATGTTAGTGGTGTTGTTTATATCATGTGTAGTCGCTAATTTTGTGAAAACTTGACTTAGGCATGAATAATAGATTATCACTTTTATTAATAGGGTGCATATTTCCCTTTCTATCTTTTTATGCACAAAAGAACATGAATCTCCCGCCATATTATCCTACAGTAAAAGGTATTACGGATTATGCTGTGTGGCAGCTCGTATATCCGGATTCTTTATTAAGGGCCAATATTGCAGGTGAAGCTGTGTGTACGCTCCGCATTGATAGTTTGGGGACTGTCCGTTGTAAATATATTGAAGCCACTCACCCCTTGTTTGCTAAGGCGGCCGAAGATGTGATTGAGGGTATGCGTGAATGGCAGCCTGCAAAGAAAGCGGGTAGAGATATAGATACTACTATCGTCTTTCATATTCCTTTTAATCCTGATGTTTACAGTGACCGCATTTGGCGGCAGCAGCAAGTTCTGGAATCTTGCAGAGGACAACTTGTCGATTCCATGCCTGTCTTTCCTGATGATATTCGTAGTCTTGTTATGGGAAATATGAGTTGGCCTGACGATAAAGTGGATAAAGCCGTCGCTATTTGCCGTTTTACGGTAAATGAAAAAGGAGAAATTGTGGATATCCGTGTGATAAAAGGTACTCATCCGGCTTTTGATAAAGAGTCCATACGTATTCTTTCTAATTTTCCCCGGTTGATTCCTGCTATGAAAAACAGAAAATCTGTGCCATATGATTATTTTTTAACTATGCGTTTTTGGAAAGAGGATCTGGAGCATTATTTATTATATAGGGAATGCGCACAGGAAGATTTGGAAAAGATCACTTGGGAGCCTTATAGATACTCTTCTTATCCCGGTGGTACTGTTGCTTTGACGCAATTTATTAATTCTCATCTGAAAATTACTCCCGAAATGAAGGCTACGGGAAAGCAGGGACGGGTGATTTATAGTTTCAATGTGGATATAGATGGTTCAATGAAAGATTTTCAGTTGGTGAGAGGACTTGATCCATTAATGGATGCCGAAGCATTGCGGGTACTTCAATTAGTGAATGAAAGATGGAGTACGGGGTATTATTTCAATTCAAAGAAATGGTATCGGGAGTTTTATGTGAATCAATTCACCATTCCAATTATTTTTAGTTGGTAGTGGTGGCAGAGGGCAGATACGCGGACTGCCCTCTGCGAAAATGATAGCATTATTAAAAGTGGATGAAATTTATTAGGTAGGATTCATGCTGTTTCATAATAGCGGGATGATTGTGATATAAATACCTGTAATAATTGCTGAAGTAATAACTCCCGATATATTGGCTCCTAGTGCATCTCCTAGGATAAATGAATCAGGATTGTCTTTACTGACAATCTTTTGTGCCACTTTGGCAGTAGTTGGTACGCAGCTTACAGCAGCAATGCCAATGACTGGATTATAATTTCCTTTCTTGATATAGTACATGATATATCCGCCTAAAATACCTCCGATACCTGATAGTAACAATGCCAACATACCTAGTATCAGCAATTTTAAGATTTTAGGATCTAGTAGCAGATGAGCGTCGCAAAGCACTCCTAATAATAATCCCAGCATAAAAGTAGAACCGTAAAGCAATGGACCGCTGACAAAATCATAAATATGTTTCATCCCTGATTCACGTACAGCCACTCCTAGAAATAGAGAGAAAAACAGGGGAGAGGCCACTGGAAAAAGGAAGCAGAGTACAGCGCAGAGTACCGCTGCGAAAGCAAGCTTTACCTTGGCATCGTAATTCTTCGGCGCTTTCTTTACGGTCATTTTGATGGAACGGAAACGTTTGGGAATCAGTAATTTAACCAAATAGGGATAACCGCCGTAAGTCAATCCTAAATAGAGATAAGCTACCACGGTAATCGGTACAAACAAATGCTTGGCTAATGCCAATGAAGTGAACAGTACCATCGGACCATCTGCACCTCCTACCATGGCTACAGAAGCACTCTCTTGTGCCGATAAGCCAAGTGCATTGGCAATTGGCAATGTGAGAAAGGTTCCTAGTTCTCCGCAAAGTGCCAGAAACAAACTAGCAAAAGGTTTTTGTAGCAGGAAACCTACATCTAGCAAGGTTCCGATTCCCATGAAGACGAAACAAGCGATGAGTCCATTACTGAATGTGAGGGTGTAAACCGGTTGCAGAAAATCTATTTGCATGGTATTCATCAATTCGTCTGTATCCGAGAGCATGGGATCAAGAAAAAGATTGCCTAGATTTCCATCCGGCATGATTAATGTTCCACAATTGATGGCTATCATACCGAGTCCCATTGGAATCATGACCATGGGTTCCAATATTCCTTTCCAACCTAGATAAATGAGTAGAAATCCCAAAAGAATTAAAAAAACGCGCGCACAGGCAAGGAACCAACCGCTTTCTATCATTGTACCAATGCCTTGGAAAAGTATTCCAAAATCTATATTTTCCATATCTAATTGTTGATTTTCAGGTTATTTATTCATTGAAAGATTCTTTTTCACATGAGTGCTTTTTTGTTGCTGATTATGCATTTCCTCCCGTTTCTTAAGGTAGATCATCTTTGTGTCCGGATAGTAATAATCTATCAGATTTAATTGGGATGCTCCATGACTGACACCATGGTAGTAACCACCTTCCTGTTTTCCTCTCAGATCGCTGTTCATTCCTCGGTTCCAGTTTTCACGGCTGTCTCCTAGAGCTTCCATCTCTTCTGGAGAATTATTCCATACTAATTGGATAAAACGGGCACGTGCTTTTTTGATTTTTCTTAAACGTTGAAGTTCCAATAGGTGGGAGCTATAGAAATCCATAGAATCTGCTGCCAGCGCTATTCCTTTAATAATAGCAGCGACAAAAAAACCGATGAGGAAAGTAAGCCCCATCATGGCCAATGTGGATAAAAATAAGTGTAGCATTATAATATAAATGTGATTTAGTAGGTAAAATAGTATTAAATTCCGAGTTATAGTGATATTCACATCGTAGTGTCACACATATATGTATACACGCCGATAGAATAATTTCAATCCGGAATAATAATGATCAAGAATAAGTAAGAGGAAATAGCTGCTAAATCAAAATATGTCCTAATGTGTAAATGAAGTATTTACACGAGGATTTTACATAATTAATGCTAGGATATAGGCTATTAAATTTTTGTTCAGGTAGAAGAATACGGTAATGGCAAAGTACTTTGATTGTAGATAAGGGTTTTGATGTTTTGGTAAACATCGGAGTACGTAAAGTGAAACATAAAAGATTTACTTCGGATAGTTTCACATTAGGAGCGTCATATCGTTTTTCTGTAGATAATTGGCGATAGGAATTCGTATCATCCGAAAGCATGGATATAGAAGATATGACTTCTGGCGGGCATTCGCGGATAATTCCTCCTTTATTTGTACTATTAAAGCTACATAACAAAAGGATACACGTACATATAGCAATAAAATACTTCATAATTACTGTTGCAAACATAATGATAAAAATGGGAATACGGAACGTAAACGAATAGATTTTATAAATTATTTCATCTTTAATTTTTGCGAAAATAGGAATAAGACAAAACAGGCTGTATCGACGAATTTTCGATACAGCCTGTTTTGTCTTATTGATAACTTTCTGATATTAGAAATATAAGTAACGGTCGTCTTTTACATCAGCTTTCTTATACAGGTCATTGATGAAACTGCTAGCATAACGCCCTGCCATATTGGACAAGTTGTTTTCTTCATTCTTGGCATCAAATTCTTCTGCACTCTTTTCTTTGTTGTAAACCTGAATCATGTAAACACCTGCATTACCTTTGATAGGACCAGTTAACTTATTTATTTCAGCTTTACTTGCATAAGCACCTAAAGCTGGTTCGCTAGCGCGAGTTACTGAAACATATGCCGGAGCAGAAAAAGTTATATGTTTTACAGAATCGCTAACTGCATTTGCCATACTTTTTACTTGGTCAATGCTGCTTGCACTTTTCATTTCAGCTATCAGTTTTTCAGCTTTTTTATCTTTGATGATTTCTGCTTTCAGCATGTCGGCAACAAGATTAATATTACGATATCCGGCAGGATTAATCTTTTCAAGAGCAACTACCATCAAGTGATCGTTTTCACCACATTCATACAATGGGGACACTTCACCTTCCTTGGCTGCAAAAATCCATTTCAACGCTTCACGAGTTCCTTTTACACCACCCACACGGTGTTCTGCGCTACGGAAATCAGCACGTTCTAACAAGCGATATCCGCTTTCTTCTGCATTGGCAATAATTTTATCCATTGTAGTGTTCTGTGCTACGAATTGACTGAAATCATTGTATGCTTTGTTGTATGTTTCTTTGCTAAATTCAACCGGACGTTTAATCACTGCAACTTTATATTTATCTTTCATAGCTTTTTTGTCCAATACTTGAAGAATAACGTTAGCTTGTCCGATCTGAAGATTGGTTAATTCTTTGACATTAGAGTTTATCAATGTGTTAATGTATTTAGCATTGTCTGCATCTAATGCAGCACCTTCATAGTTGCGTGCAGTCAACCAAGTCGCTTCACCTGTCTGACCATATTTTTTTGCAATATCAGTAAAGTCTGCTCCACCTTTCAGTGCATTAAAAATACTATCGGCTAAAGTTGCGGTTTTAGCAGCATCTTCGGCATATACCTGAATTTGACGATATTGGATTGAGTCGGGAGCTGTCTGTTTGGCAATAATTTTAAAAGCATTATATGAATCATCTGCTTGGTTATAGTAAGGACCATATACTTCGTTGATAGTTACAGAGTCCAAACGAGCAACTACATCATTAGGATATACAGTCTTGTTGATTGCAATTTCAGAAAAAGGAACTACAGAACCGGTGGAACGGATGAATGTGTTCATGTCTGCAGCAGTACCTAGCTGGGTAGCGTATTCGGTTACTTCGTTTAATACCTCTTTGCGATCTTCGTCAGATGGAGTAACCAATACATCAATATATTTGATGTTACGAGTTTCAACTGGCTGTTCAAAAGAACCTTTTTTCTTGTTATACAGATCTTTGATTTCACTATTTGAAACTGTAATAGTTGAATCGCTGATAGAAGAATAGGGAATTGCAGCTAATAAAACGTCTGATTGTTCAGTACGTGATATAAAAGCATCTTCAGCTGCAACCGGATTTGAAATCAATGATTTTGCAATCAGGTTCTGATATTTTTCAGCTAAAGTGGATTGTATCAAAGTCTTTTCAATAAAATTCCAAAAAGCTCCCATCTTTTGATAGTATTCTACATATTGTGCAGGCATTTTGCTTGCGTCCAGATGAGCGTAATCCACTAGGAATTTTTTCAGCATATCTTTGTCGAAAGCACCGGTTTGCGGATTGCGGAACGGGGTTTGCATCAACAATGGGTTAGTACCTTCCTCGATGATTGCTTGAACTTCAGCTTTGCTGACGGTCAACCCCAATTTTGCAGCTTCCGCTGCGATTAATTGGTTATTTACGTAAGATTGCCATACTTGGTCTTTCACTTGAGTCAGTTGGTCGTCATTTAATGCAGAAACACCTTGTGTCAATTTTATGACTTCTGTGTATTCATCTACCATTTTTTGATACTCTTGTGCTGTAAGTGTTTTTCCATTTACTTCACCTACGTCTTGTTTACCCTGATGTGGTTGGAGAACCTTCCATGCGTCTCCGGCAATGAATGCGAAGAGGGCAAGTCCGATTACAACGACCAACAGAGGGCCTTTACTTCTGATTGTTTGTAATGTTGCCATTTAATTTTACTATTTTTGTTTATTGTTTTTTTATACTTCATAGATTTAGCGCACGAAGATACAAAAAATGCAGCTTACAAGCTATTTTATTGTGAAAAAAATCTGTTATTCGATTACTTTCAACTTTACTAATTCAATTCTTGTTGCTGTTACTTTAATTATTTTGAAATGGAATTTATCGAAAATGATCTCTTCATGTATTTTGGGGAAACTTTGGTATTGGTGCAGGATGAGTCCACCGATAGTTTGGTAATCATCATTTTCCGGTAGGTCAAGTGAGAACAATTCATTGGCTTTTTCTATTTCCAGACGTCCGGAAAGGATGTATTCATTGTCACCGACGGATTTGGCAATGTAAGAAGTTGTATCATGCTCATCTTCTATTTCGCCGAAAATTTCCTCCACTAAATCTTCTAGCGCCACGATGCCGGATGTACCTCCGAATTCATCGACTACTACAGCTAAGGATTTCTTTTGTTGCATAAATAATTTCATCAGCTTATGCGCTCCCATCGTTTCAGGAGCAATAGGCAATTGGCGGACACTCTTAGTCCAGTCTGTCTGTTCACGAAACATTTCAGAGGAATGTATATAACCTATAATATTGTCAATGTTTTCTTTATAGACAATAATTTTACTTATTCCGCTTTCAATGAAGCGGGCTTTTAATTCTTCTATGGGAGTTCCATATTCGATAGCAACAATTTCGGTTCTAGGTACCATACAATCCTTAATTCTAATATTCGAAAAATCTAGTGCATTTTGGAATATCTTGACTTCGGTGTCTATGTCTTGTTCATTTTGAGCATCTTGTATACTACTTTGAATAAAGTAATCTAGGTCGACTTTAGTAAAAGCTTTTTCATTAGCTTCTTTATTTGTTTTAATGCCTACAATGTAAAGTAATATATTGGATATTCCCGAAGCAAACTTGCTGATGGGATAGAGTAAGACATAGCAAATGTAAGTGGGAACTGCAAAAATATTCAGAGTGAAATTGGGGTTAATCTTAAATAAGGTTTTAGGTAGGAATTCTCCTGTGACCAAAATGATTAATGTGGAAATAATTGTTTGGATTAGTACTAATAAAAAGTGGTTGTCTATCAATCCTGACAACAAGTTTTGTTCAATGACTTGTGCCATCAATATACCGTAAATAACTAAAGCGATGTTGTTTCCTACCAACATGGTAGAGATAAAATTGTTCGGATTATGAAAGAAGATGGAAAGTATACGTGAATTTATGCTTTGGTTGTTACGATCCATTTCAAAACGTAATTTATTGGATGAAACAAAGGCTATTTCCATTCCGGAAAAAAAAGCGGAAAAAGCCATTGTAATAAGAATCTGTATAATAATACCCATAATAGTGAGTGAATTAGCGTATCGAATCAGTTCTAGTACTATTTGCAACAGCTTTTGTACTGTCTGCTGGTGCTGTATCTTCTACAGTGAAAATACCTGTGTTATTATAAATTTGATATTCTGTCATTTGCTGGTTAGATTCAAATCCATAACCGGTAATGATTTTATCTTCTTGTTCAATGCGGATAAATTTGTCAGAATAGACCCTTTCCTGCTTTTCATCCCAAAAGAGCAGATCTGTGTCAAATTTGTCGCCTCTTTGGCTGCGGATATGCACATTGCTTCTCAATTCCCAAAGTTTCTTTTTCTCGTAGTAATAAGCTGTATCGGCTTTTATGCTGGCATCAATATGGAATAGGGAATCAAATTTTTCCAAATAAACTCCTTTTTCAAATGCCCAATAAGGAGGATTCTTTTTATCATAAATTTCCCATTCTTCTGTGATAATTTTGTAGCGGGTGATACCGGAATCGGATATAAGGGTAGTAACTCCCAATGTTTTCATGCTGGGCAACGAATCTCTTTCTGTAATAGCTTCTGCCAGATTCTTTTCGCCTCTTGAGCATGCTGGAAATAAAACAAACATAACAGTTGTCCAAACGGCAACTGTTATGTTTAAGAATATAAAGTGTGATTTTTGTTCTTTTTCAGACGACATAATTATCTGATAGTTGTTGTTTCACCAATCCATCCGCCGATTGTAACAGAGTCACCTTTCTTTAAACTGAGGAAGAACAAATCAGCATCTTTGGGGGTATGGGCTGCATAAGTACTAATTAGTTTGTTTGCTTCTTCAGCAACACTAGGATCTACGCTTTTTGCTTTTTGCAATTTGTCGATAACTGCAAAATAAGTGCATTTGTTCAATGCTGCTTCATCACTCCAATTAGGACTTGATGCATACATGTTAGCAATCAAAATGTAAGGTTTACCGTTGTTGCCATCTAACGAGATCGCTTTCAGTGCATATTGTTTTGCTTTGCTCAACTGTTTCTTACTAAATAAAATGGCAGCGGTTTTATATGCATAATCAGCTTTCTTTAATTGGTCTTGTTCTAAATTGATAGCTTGATCAAAATAGTCGATACATTTGTCCATATCGCCTTTCTTATAATACATGTATCCGCAACCTACAGCCGTTTCTGCTGTCGGTTCGATGGCATGTGCAGCTTCAGATGCAGCAAAGTAAGCTTCTTGTTCTGTACAGTTTAACATCTGCATTACAGAGATAACCTGTTTCAGATAATCCAAATTAGTCTTGTTTTGCTCAACTTTCGGAGCATAAATTGCTTGTAAATTATCACAAGTTGCCACACCACTATTAATGAAGAATGCGTCAATATTGTCTTTTGCCACTTTCAATAATTTTTTGTCATTTTCCTTTGTAGCGGCTTTCAAAGCTCCATCAGCAACTCCTGATGCAAATAAATAATCTTGAATGAATTGTTCTTTGTATGATTCATCACTTTTCATTTTACGGGCAGCTGCATCCATGAACTCTTGTAATACAAAGTAGTCAGAGTTTTCTTTTTCAAGTTCAATGGCTTCTTTGAACATGTTATATGCTTCATTCATGTCTTGGCCACCCATTGTGAAGTAGTCATGGGCCTTCATACCGATGATTGAGCCTTTTGTAGCATCTCTTTTAACCAACTTGTTCAAATCGTCCAGATATTGGATGCGTTGGTCGTGAACTTTCATCAGTTCGTTAAAGTATTGTTTTTGTTTAGCTGCATCTTTTTCACCGGCTATTAAGGCACGAAGAATTTTTGCACCATTAGTATAAGTGCTTACTTGAGCTTTGGGGGCTTCTGTAAATACACTCATCCAAGGAGTGTAAGCATCCTTGAAATTGTTAGTCTTAACATACTCAGTGTAAATACTGATATTTTTCAAGCATCGGATACTGTCTTCACCATGTCCGAATCTTGATCCGTCTGACGCTCCGGTCTGAGCGAAAGAAGCTGTCGTACCTAAGGAAAGAACGAACAGCGCTGTTACCATCTTCATTTTCATCGTATATAAATTTAGTTGTTGTTATTTATTTGCTTCTCTCCATTTTATTAATCAACTTTCCACTTCATGAACCAACGTTCATTGAAAGTAAGTCCAATATTGATTCTCAAATAATTTTCTTCCATTAATCCTTTAAATTTAGGACTGACTTTAATGTATTGCCCGGAAATGTTCAGCATAGATTTACTTTGGAACATGGGAAGTCCAAACCCAATACTGACACCATATTCGCGTGCACCGTCTTGGAAACTGGTTGTTCCTGTGTCCGGACTAGTATAGCTGACCTTATTATAAGGACTTGAATAATAGGCCCCCATACGGTAACGAATACGTTTCAGATAGTTGTGGCTGATATAACTTGGTACGAATTCCGCACCAAAAGCTATTTTTGTACGGCTATTCATTTCCACACTTTCTTTATTGAACTTACTCCAAGCTAGATCGGCTGTATTCCACTTTTGTAAAGTATAGTCAACCCCTATAGTTAAGCGGTTATCATATACATATGTAAGCCCTATACCAAATGTATGTGGCATTTTAAACGGATTCGGAATAGTATCGCCAGTTTGTGACTGTACATAGATAGAACCATTACTTTCCGCACCTGTTTGATGATACTTATATGCATCTCCGTGCAAGGTACGTCCCAAGGTATAAACAGCACCTATATTAATAGTGTTTTTTTTATTTAACTTATAAGTATACTGTAAACCAAAATCTAATTTATAATCACTGATAGAAAATTTGTCTAATTTAATACTACGTGTATCTGTCGCTCCAATAGTTGTCATGGATTGATGAGTAATATCTCCATAAAGATACGAAAAATTTGCACCAACAGACAAATTATTAAAAACTTTATAACCTAATCCTATGAAAACTTGATGAAAACCTCCGTCGCCATCATAAGATTCGCTCCACTTCCCGTTATTGTTAACATCCTCAAAATCATGTGTTTTGGAGATGCTGTAACCTACTGTGGAAAATGGAAGAAACCCAACTGTCATCCCCATTTTTTTCCATAGGCGAAATTGCATAGCCAAATAATCAAAGCTTGAATTTTTAGCATTGGTTTTTACATTACCATCCTTGAAGTTCGCATTTTGAAGGGTCATTCCTGCATCGAACAAGAATGTCAATGAATCGATGGCTGTATAAGATGCCGGATTAGATGCGTTGATTTGGTAGCCGTTTCGCAAGCCGTATGCTATTCCTCCCATCGCTTTACTGTTACCAAAATTTTGATCAGCTAACTGACCAAAGCCGTAGCGTGTATAGGGAGAATTTGTGCTTGTTTGGGCTACGGCTAGCCCTGTGACTGTGAGTAATATTGACGCACTAATCAGTCTTTTATAGTTTATCATTATAGCTTAATATTCTGTTTAAACCTTTCAATACTAAAAATCTATCTGCAAAGATGATACTTTTTAATTTTGTATCAAAAGAAAATTCATCTCCGCCCGTTAAAAAAACCAAAAGTCCCGGATAATTCTTTTGAAGATGGGTGATATACCCGCTCATTTCAAATTCCATTCCGCGAATGACCCCTGCCCGGATAGCTGTTTCTGTAGATTGCCCATACATCGGAACTTCTCCTTTGGCGCTTACTTTGGGGAGTTTGTCGGTGAATATGTTCAATGCTTTGAAACGCATACGCATTCCTGGAGAAATATTGCCCCCATGATAGGATCCGTCGGCATCGATAAAATCGTATGTAACACAGGTCCCTGCGTCAATAACCAGTACATCGTGTCCAGGCTTCAGCCAGTTTGCTGCAACCACAGCTGCTAAACGGTCCATACCCAGTGTTTGAGGCGTTTTATATAAATTAGTGATAGGAACAGGGGTTTCATGACTTAATTCGATGATATTAAAAGGCAATCTTCCCAGTTGGCGCCGGATAGTATTGCTTAGTGTTATGACAGAAGCTATGATACCTCGTTTCAAGGGGTATCGAGAACAAAGCATCGGGAGACAATCTAAAGAATGATTGGAGCCACGAAATACTTCAACTAACTCGCCTTTGTCAAATATAGCCAATTTAGCTACTGAGTTTCCTATGTCGATTATTAAATTCACAACTTTGCTTTTTCGGCTGCAAAGTAACGTAAAAAATAAATAGGAATAGCAATAAAAAATGGTATTTGTGAGGAATTAATTAATATTTAGGTGTACTTTTGCATCGGTAAACAGAAAATGGATTTTATGAATAAATTAATTATAGCATTGATTTTGTTATTCTTTTCCTTGAGTCAATCGATTAGAGGTCAGGAGGATAATATAAAGGTGAGTCTGATGACTTGTGCTCCCGGTACAGAAATATATGCTTTGTTCGGGCATACGGCATTGCGCTATGAGGATACGGCACGTGGAGAGGACTGGGTGTTTAATTATGGTATGTTCAGCTTTAATACTCCCCGTTTTATCTATCGTTTTGTCAAAGGAGAGACTGATTATGAATTGGGCGTAACCCGTTATCCTTATTTTGAAGGTAGTTATGCTATGCGTGGTTCCTCGGTCTATCAGCAGACATTGAATTTGACTATTTCGGAAAAACAGAAACTCAGAAGATTGCTGGAAGAGAATTATCTGCCGAAGAATAGGGTTTATCGTTATAACTTTTTCTATGATAATTGCACTACACGTGCGCGTGATATAATAGAAAAGTGTATTGAAGGAAAGGTTGTTTATTCTGAAGGAAAAGAGAGTCTCTCTTTTCGGGATATTGTCCATCAATATACTAAAGGGCACGAATGGGATGAGCTGGGCATTGATATGTGTTTGGGCAGTGAAGCTGATAAGCCTATTGATACGCGTAAGCAGATGTTCGCTCCTTTTTATATGTTGGAGGCAGCAAAAAAAGCAACTATAGTAGTAGGTGACAGCGTGCGTCCTTTGATTCTGCATGAAAAAAAGGTAGTGGATGTAGAACCAGAGGACGTTAGGGAAGGCTTTCCGTTGTCACCCATGGTGTGTGTCTTTATTTTAATAGGAGTTACTTGCTTTGTAGGGTGGTTGCAGTTTAAAATCAGGAAAATAATCTGGATTTGGGATTTGCTTCTTTTCGGTGTACAAGGATTGGCGGGATGTGTCATCACTTTCTTGGTCTTTTTTTCTACTCATCCTACGGTAGGGTCCAATTGGCTTATCCTTTTATTGAATCCTATCCCTTTAATTTATCTTCCGGTTATGGTTTATCGAGCTATAAAAGGTAAAAAAGACTACTATCATACAATAAATATAGTGTGCTTAACATCTTTTATGATGATAATGCCGTTTATACAGCAAAAATTCAACGTAACGGTATTACCTTTGGCACTGTGTTTGTTAATATGTTCTGCAAACCACGTTTTATTATATTACAGACAAAACAATAAATGAAAGGACGCATCTTAACTTCTCTTTTGACTGTTATCGCATTAACAGGGTTGCAGGCACAGAACATTCCTGCGGTCCCTAGGTTAGTGGTCGGATTGACTATTGACCAATTGCGGACTGATTATATAGAGGCTTTTTCGGCTTTATACGGTGAACGTGGTTTTAAGCGGTTGTGGAAAGAAGGACGGATTTATCGGAATGCCGAATATGATTTTATTAATGTAGATAAGTCATCAGCTGTGGCGGCCATTTATTCTGGTACTACACCTTATACCAACGGAATCGTGGGGGATAACTGGATGGACCGCAGTACTCTTCGAGTCCTTAATTGTGTGGACGATGCTGATTTTATGGGCATTTATACTTCAGAGTCTACTTCTCCGCAGAAAATGAAGGTGTCGACTTTGACAGATGAGTTGGTAATAGCCACACAAGGAGTAGCTGAAGTTTATTCTATCGCTCCTACACGTGAAATGGCGGTGTTAGCTGCCGGCCATGCTTCGAAAGGTGCATTCTGGTTGAATGATGAAACAGGAAAATGGAGTGGCAGCACATATTACGGTATATTTCCTGCATGGGTGACTACTTATAATGACCGTGAAGGACTAGATTTCCGTATCGGCAATATGTCGTGGGCGCCTTATTTGCCTGTGACTGTCTATAAATATTTGACTAGCGAGAACAAACAAGTTACGTTCAAGCATAATTTCGATGATGAACGGAAAAATAAATACCGTAAATTGAAAACAAGTCCCTATGCTAATGATGAGGTAAACCGTTTGGTTAATGCTTGTTTGAGTAATACTTCCATTGGAAAGGATGCTGTTCCGGACTTTTTGTCACTAGCATATTATGCCGGGAATTATGATCATAAGGCTCCTGCAGAACTCCCGATGGAAATGCAGGATACATATGTACGCTTGGATAACAGTATTGCTGAATTATTGGAATTGATAGACCGGAAAGTTGGTTTGAACAATACTTTATTCTTTATAACCTCTACAGGATATGCTGACACAGATCCTGTTGATCCTCCTCAATATAAAATACCGGGTGGAGAATTCCATATTGAACGTTGTTCTGCTCTGTTAAACCTTTATTTGGCTGCTATTTACGGTGAAGGGCAATGGGTGGAGGCACATTTTGAGCAACAAATATATTTGAATCATAAGCTGATAGAGCAGAAACAACTGAATATGTCCGAGATATTGAACCGTGCGGCAGAATTTTTGGTACAGTTCAGTGGGGTGAAAGATGTATATTCTTCACAACGTTTACAATTGGGGGCGTGGACTCCTACCATTGATAAAATAAAGAATTACTATAACCCGATATGTTCTGGAGACTTGTGGATAGAAGTTTTACCAGGTTGGACTGTGTTCCGTGAACATTCGCTTGATACGCAGGTGCAACGCTATTCGTATGCGTCGGCTCCATTGATTTTCATTGGGAACGGAATAAAACCGGAAATAATCCATGCGCCTGTAAAAATAGGTAATATAGCACCCACCGTAGCTCATTATATGCGTATTCGTGCTCCTAATGCAGCCGTTCTGGCACCAATGACAGACATCAGAAAATAATATTAAGGAGAGAAGTGCAAATTAATCTGCATTTTATTGTAACTTTGCATTTTCAAAAGTAATCAAATTAGAAAATAATAAAAACAAAAAAATACAATGGGATTTAATGAATTTATTGGCAAATTATTTGGAAATAAGGCCACTCGTGACATGAAAGAAATCAAGCCATGGGTTGATAAAGTAAAGGCTGTTTATCCGGAAATTGCCAAATTGAGCAATGACGAGCTTCGTGCAAAAACAGTAGAATTAAAGAAATACATTTCTGATTCGGCTGCAGAGGAACAAAAGAAGATAGAAGAATTGAAAGGTACTATCGAAACTACAGAACTGGAAGATCGTGAGGGCATCTTCGCGCAGATAGACAAACTGGAAAAAGAAGTGCTGGAAAAATATGAAAAGGCACTGGATGATGTACTTCCGCAGGCTTTTGCCATTGTAAAAGACACTGCACGCCGTTTCTCTGAAAATCCGGAATTGATTGTAACCGCTACCGATTTTGACCGTGAATTGGCTGCTCAAGGAAAAGATTTTGTGCGTATTGAGGACGATAAAGCTATTTGGCAGAACCATTGGATTGCTGGTGGCAATGACATGGTATGGAGCATGGTGCATTACGATGTACAGTTATTCGGTGGCGTAGTGTTACATAAAGGCAAGATTGCCGAAATGGCTACTGGTGAAGGTAAGACGTTAGTGGCCACTTTACCTGTATTTTTGAATGCACTGACCGGTAATGGTGTACACGTAGTTACTGTTAATGATTACTTGTCAAAACGTGACTCGGAATGGATGGGGCCATTGTATCAGTTCCATGGATTGAGTGTGGACTGTATTGATAAACACCAGCCTAATTCAGATGCACGCCGCAGAGCTTATATGGCCGATATCACTTTCGGCACGAATAATGAATTCGGTTTCGATTACTTGCGTGACAATATGGCTGTCAGTCCAAAAGACTTGGTGCAGCGTAAACATAATTATGCTATTGTCGATGAGGTGGACTCTGTATTGATTGACGATGCTCGTACTCCGTTGATTATTTCCGGTCCTGTTCCTAAAGGTGAGGATCAGTTGTTTGAACAACTTCGTCCTTTAGTAGAGCGTCTGTTTGAAGCTCAGAAAAAGTTGGCTACCCAATATTTGGCCGATGCCAAACGCTTGATTGCATCGGATGACAAGAAAGATCAGGAAGAGGGATTTTTGGCATTGTTCCGTAGTCATAAGGCACTCCCCAAAAATAAGCCATTAATCAAGTTCCTAAGTGAACAAGGTATTAAGGCAGGTATGCTGAAGACCGAGGAAATTTATATGGAACAGAATAACAAGCGTATGCTTGAAGCCACTGATCCATTGTATTTCGTAATTGATGAAAAGCAAAACAGCGTAGATTTGACCGATAAAGGTATCGACCTGATTACAGGAAATGCGGCAGATCCTACTTTATTCGTTTTGCCTGATATTACTTCCCAATTGTCTGCTTTGGAAAATGAGACAGATCTGACAGAAGAAGAAAAGCTGGCCAAGAAAGATGAACTGATGACAAATTACGCTATCAAGTCTGAACGCGTACACACTATCAACCAGTTGCTGAAGGCTTATGCTATGTTCGAAAAGGATGACGAATATGTTGTAATCGACGGACAGGTTAAGATTGTTGACGAACAGACAGGACGTATTATGGAAGGCCGTCGTTATTCTGACGGTTTACATCAGGCTATTGAGGCCAAAGAAGGCGTGAAGGTGGAAGCTGCTACCCAGACTTTTGCTACCATCACTTTACAGAACTATTTCCGTATGTATCATAAATTGTCGGGTATGACCGGTACAGCGGAAACGGAAGCGGGAGAACTTTGGGATATTTATAAATTGGATGTCGTTGTTATTCCGACGAATCGTCCTATTGCCCGTAAAGATATGAATGATCGCGTTTATAAGACAAAACGTGAGAAGTATAAAGCTGTTATCGAAGAGATTGAAGAAATGGTGAAAGAAGGACGTCCTGTTCTGGTAGGTACCACTTCGGTGGAAATCTCTGAAATGTTGAGCAAAATGCTTGCTATGCGCAAGATTGAGCATAATGTGTTGAATGCGAAACTGCATCAAAGAGAGGCGGATATTGTGGCACAGGCAGGTCAGAAGAGTATCGTGACTATTGCTACTAACATGGCAGGTCGTGGTACCGACATTAAGCTGAGTCCGGAAGTGAAAGCTGCGGGCGGTTTGGCTATTATCGGTACGGAACGTCATGAAAGTCGCCGCGTGGACCGTCAGTTGCGTGGTCGTGCCGGTCGCCAAGGGGACCCGGGTTCATCTGTGTTCTTTGTATCATTGGAAGATGATTTGATGCGTTTGTTCTCTTCAGATCGTATTGCCAGTGTAATGGATAAACTTGGCTTCAAAGAAGGTGAGATGATTGAACACAAGATGATTTCAAATTCCATTGAACGTGCGCAGAAGAAAGTGGAAGAAAATAACTTCGGTATTCGTAAACGCTTGCTGGAATATGATGATGTGATGAACAAACAGCGTGTGGCTGTTTATACCAAACGTCGTCATGCCTTGATGGGTGAGCGTATCGGTATGGATATCGTGAATATGATTTGGGATCGTTGCGCTTATGCTGTAGAATTGGGCGACTTTGATAATGTGAAGATGGAAATATTGCAGACATTGGCAATGGAAGTACCATTCACAGAAGAGGAGTACAACAAGATGAGAAAAGAAGATCTTGCAGAGAAAACCTTTGAAGCGGCAATGAACAACTTCAAGCGCAAGACAGACCGTATGGCCCAGATTGCCAATCCCGTTATCAAACAGGTATATGAGATGCAAGGACATATGTATGAAAACATCATGATTCCTATTACTGATGGCAAGCGCTTGTATAATATTTCTGTTAACTTGAAAGCGGCTTATGAAACAGAAGGTAAAGAGATTGTGAAATCATTTGAGAAGGCGATACTGCTTCATACTATTGATGATGCTTGGAAAGAAAATCTGCGTGAGCTGGATGAACTGAAACATTCTGTACAGAATGCTAGCTATGAGCAGAAAGACCCGTTGCTGATCTTTAAGTTGGAATCGGTCAATTTGTTTGACAACATGGTACATAAGATCAATAATAATACCATCTCTGTATTGATGCGCGGACAAATCCCGGTTCAAGAACCGGAACAAGTTCGTGAGGCTGCTCCCGAACCGCAGACTCCTCGCCAACAGTATAGAGAGGAGAAGCAGGATTTAAGTGATCCTCACCAGCAAGCTGCTGCCGAACGTGATACTCGTGAGGTAAAGCGTGAGCCGGTTCGTGCAGAGAAGACAGTAGGTCGTAACGATCCTTGTCCTTGCGGAAGCGGTAAGAAATACAAGAACTGTCACGGGCAAAATGCGTGATAAATAACGATTATTATAGAAACGTCCGGGGCGAATTTACTACCCGGACGTTTTTTTTATTCCTTTTAACTCACTTCTTACGTAAATAAGCGTATTTTTGTTCCCTAAGAAAAAATGATAATATGAAAAGATCCGTTTCATTAATAATTCTAGTTGCTGGGACGCTTCTTGCTTCCTGCAGCAGTTTGCAGACCATATCTTTTGATCAGTTACAGGCAGCCGATGTCAGTTTTCCAGATGCTGTGAGAAAAGTGGCTGTGATAAACAATATGCCTGTACTGAAAACTAAAGATAATCATGAAATACTGAGCAGCGAATTGGAAGGCGATGGTAAAGTGGCATCCGAAGCTTTGGCAGAGAATATTGCCAATGTGAATTATTTCGATCAGGTCATTATCTGTGATTCTGTATTCCGGGCACAGGATAAAGTGCCACGGGTTAATGTCATTCTGACCAATGAGGAAGTACGGAAACTGAGCGAGGATTTGGGGGTGGATATGATATTGTCTTTTGATCGTATTCATATTCAGACTAAGCCCGGCGTACTGTTCTATCCGGATTTTCCTATGCCTATAGATGCTGTAGATGGAATTATATCTCCGATTGTTAGAGTATACATTCCCAATCGTGATAAACCTTTGTTTGTAGTTGCCAAGCAAGATACCATTTCCTGGGAAATAGAACCAGCTCTTTCTGACCGGAAGATAGTAAAAGAAGCTTCGGAATATGCCGCTTCTATTCCAGTAGAACATCTGTTGCCACATTGGGATGAGGTGGCTCGTTTTTATTACGATGGCGGGAATATTGAAATGCGTGATGCCGGTGTATATCTTCGTGAGAACAATTGGGATGAAGCGTATAGTCAGTGGAAGATAGCCTATGAGAAGAGAAAAGGCCAGCAAAAGATGAAAGCGGCTTTTAATATTGCACTATATTATGAAATAAAGGATAATGTAGAACAGGCCAAGGAATGGTTGGGTAAAGCGAAGAAATTGGTGAAATCAGGCAGCAGGGATGAACAATTGATAGCCTTTTATTCATTGGAGTTAGAGAAAAGAGAGAGTAAGCTATCCCAATTAAGAATACAAATGAAACGTTTTGATGATAATTTTTAGAGAATAAGTGTTGAGAGAAAGATTTTTTTTGTACTTTTGGATATAAATAATATATAAAATTGATTTTGGTATGAAATTCAGTGCACAGTCACATGCTTCTATTGCGTCTTCGCTCCGGGAAGCGGTTGATAAATATATAGCGGATGGAGAGAGAACAGTAGTCACCGATATCCATTTGCAACCTAAGCAGGACAGTGGTGAATTAGTTATTTTTAATGATGATGACGAAGAATTGTCACGTACCATAATTGAAGAGTGGGTGGATTATAGTGAAGATGATTTTTATACAATAGTAGAGCGTATACTTCGTGGGGAGATCAACGCATTGAAAGATACGGGAGTTTTGGATAAGTTAGCTATAATGAAGCCTTATTCTTTTGTTTTAGTTGATGAGGATAGGGAAACTGTAACCGAACTTTTATTGATAGATGAGGAAGACACTTTATTACTGAATGATGAACTTTTAAAGGGTTTGGATGAAGAATTGGATGCATTTTTAAAAGACTTGCTTGAAAAATAGATAAAATAATAGAAGTATCGGGATAGTAAAGTTCCCGATGCTTTTTTATATCATAGGAGAGGAAAATGATTTTTCAAGAGTGGTGTTTAAAATATTGTTTTCTCATCCATCGGTCAAAAATAATGAATAAGGGTATAGTTATGATGAATAGCAGATAAATGAGAGGTATTTGTATTTTTAAAACATGACTAAATGCATGATACATAGTTGCTTTAAGATGCTTTCCAAAATAAATATACAGACCGATGCTGCTGCTTATTATTAAGAATAGAGAAGCAGCAATAGTAGCTAGTAACATCTTTCTCTCCTGTTTCTTTTCACGTAAGAGTATAGCTTCCTCTACTTTCTGCATGGTGCGGAAAGTAAAATTGGAGGTCAGCCGGAATTGGGGCTGTTCTTTTACAGCCTTCATTAATCCTTTATCTTTTTGTTTCTCGTTCATTCTGCTTCTGTTATGAGTATATATAATTTTTTTCTTATTCGATGCAATTTTACTTTTGCATTGCTTTCCGTCAGTCCCAGGATAAGGGCGATTTCACCGATAGTTTTCTCTTCATTATAAAATAGGGAAATCAAGGCGCGTTCTTCTGCATCCAGTTTCTTGATGGCCTTATTGAGTTTTCCTACCCGTTCCCCGCTTTCATCATTCAGGGCATCGTCTATTTGCTGGTCAGATATATTCATTAACATGGCACTGTCCATAACAATTAACTCTTGTTTTTTTTTTCTGGTTGCCGATATGGCGGTGTTATATGCAATGCGGTATATCCATGTAGAGAAACTACTCTCTGCTTTAAACGACGAAAGATGTTCAAAGGCTTTCAAGAACGTATCCTGGGTCAACTCTTCCGCATCCTCCTGATTCTCCACGATGCGTATAATCAGGATAAATACTTGCTGACTGTATTTATCCAAGAAGTATTCGTAGAGAGAAGTTTCTCCTTTTAATATCCTATGAATAATATGTGTTTCGTCGTTTTCCATTTTGTCTATTAGACGCAGGGCTGGGAGAGAGGTTACATAAAAAGAGAAAATATTTTTTCTTTCTCAAAAGTGTAACCTCTTTGGCTACGCAGCGTCTAATGGATACAAAGGAACAAAATTAATAACTTAAATACGAATAAATTATGGGTTACATTACCGGTTGGATTGTTGTAGGTATCATTACATTAGGAATCTACAAATTATTTGAACTTTTTGTTGGTAAGAAAGAGCGTCTTACTATGATAGAAAAATTGGGAGACAAGTTAGATCCTTCCATGTTGGGGAACAGGCTTAGCCTGCCTCTTCCTGTAGGAACTCCTTTCATGTCATCTTCTCCGATTTCTTTCTCGGCCTTGAAATTTGGCTGTTTGTTGCTGGGTATGGGACTAGGGTTGTTGACTGGTTATATTATTTGTGCAACCACGGTTCCCGATTATTTCACAGAGCGTAATTGGCGCATGAGCGAGTTAACTTCATTGATTTATGGTGCAAATGTCTTGCTTTTTGGTGGTTTGGGCTTGGTAGTTGCTTTTATAGTAGAATTGAAAATTTCTCAGAAAAACAGGAAAGATCATACCCGTTGAATAATGAAAGACAATTAGAAAAAAGAAAGAGATGTGTCAAAATTTGAAGTAATTATCAAAACTATCCGAGCTTTGCAGCAAGACAATAGCAGAATTACTTTTGACACATCTCTTTACTAAAAAAGAAGTGATGACCGCTTTACATAGAATGTTGCAATCTCTGTAAAGCGGTATATTTTTTTATTTTTTCAAAGCAGCAATACTTTCTTTTAAAGAAGCTATTTTGCTTTCTGCATCAGCCTGTTTCTTGCGTTCCATATCAATAACGTTGGCTGGTGCTTTGCTGACAAATTTTTCATTGCTTAATTTTTTCAATACACTTTGCAAAAAGCCTTCCTGATATTTTAAATCAGCCTCCAGTTTTGCCAACTCTTCTTCTGTGTTGATTAAATTGCCCAATGGTATGGCATATTCAGTTGTACCTATCATAAATGAGCCGGAGCCGTCAGCTTTATTCTCTACGGCTTCGATAGAAGAGAGGTTACACAATTTAGTAATAACAGGATTGAATGTAGCTACTGGATTTACACCTACTACTTGCAACTCCAAAGTTTCTTTCTGTGCAATGTTTTTCTGTAAACGAATAGTGCGGATACCACCGATTACTTCTTTCACTACTTCAAATTCTTTGACGATAATCTCATTACAAGCAGTCGGAATGTTCAATTGCTGGACCATCAGGCTTTCTCCTTCTTTGCGGTCATATATATGTTGCCATAACTCTTCGGTAATGAAAGGCATGAACGGATGCAGCAACTTCAGCAAGTTATCAAAGAAACCTAAAGTTTTTTCATAGGTCGCTTTGTCAATGGGTTGTCCGTATGCCGGCTTGATCATTTCCAGATACCAGCTTGAGAATTCGTCCCAGAATAATTTGTATACAGCCATCAGTGCTTCGCTCAAACGATATTTGCCGAATAAGTCAGCTACTTCTGCAGCTGTTTTTGCCAACATGGATTCAAACCATTCAGTGGCCAGTCTTGCATATTCGGGCTGTGCAATATCGGCAACTTCCCAACCTTTCACCAAGCGGAATGCATTCCATATTTTGTTATTGAAGTTACGTCCTTGTTCACATAACGCATCATCAAATAAAATATCGTTTCCTGCGGGAGCGGCAAGCATCATACCCATTCGCACGCCATCGGCACCATACTTGTCAATTAGTTCCAACGGGTCGGGTGAATTACCCAAAGATTTTGACATCTTACGTCCCAGTTTGTCGCGTACGATACCAGTGAAATAAACGTTTTTGAACGGCATATCACCTTTATATTCATATCCTGCCATAATCATTCGTGCCACCCAGAAGAAAATGATATCCGGTCCTGTAACCAAGTCGCTAGTAGGATAATAGTAGTTTATTTCTTCATTATTAGGATTATTGATACCGTTAAATAAAGAAATGGGCCACAGCCATGAAGAGAACCAAGTGTCCAGACAGTCATCGTCTTGACGTAAATCTTCCATTTTCAGATTGGCATTACCGGTTTTTTCTTGTGCCAACTTCAAAGCTTCTTCCGCTGTTTCGGCTACTACATAACCGCCTTCGGGCAGAAAGTATGCTGGAATGCGATGTCCCCACCAAAGTTGGCGGCTAATACACCAGTCTTTGATATTTTCCAGCCAGTTTTTGTAGGTATTCTTGTATTTGGTAGGATAGAATTTCAGTTCATCATTCATTACAGGAGGCAATGCCATGTCTGCAAAATGTTGCATCTTCAAGAACCACTGCATGGACAGTTTCGGTTCGATGGCTACATTGGTACGTTCCGAGAAACCTACCTTATTGGTATAAGCTTCTACCTTTTCCAGCAATCCGGCAGCTTGTAAGTCTTGTTCAATCTGTTTACGTACATCAAGACGGTCCATACCTATATATAGTCCGGCAGCTTCGCTCAGTGTTCCGTTGTCATTGAAGATATCAATGCTGGGCAAGTTATATTTTTCGCCAAGCATATAGTCATTCACATCATGGGCAGGTGTTACTTTCAGACATCCTGTACCAAATTCAATGTCTACGTAGTCGTCTTCGATAACCGGAATGATACGGTTTACCAGTGGTACAATTACCTTTTTGCCTTTCAGCCATTGGTTTTTCGGGTCATTGGGATTGATACACATGGCAGTATCTCCCATAATTGTTTCGGGACGAGTGGTAGCAACTACTGCATAGCGTCCTTCAGTATCATCTTCTACTTTGTAACGGAGATAATACAGTTTGCTGTGTTCTTCCTTGTAAATAACTTCTTCATCACTGAGAGCTGTCAGTGCTTTTGGGTCCCAGTTTACCATGCGTACACCACGATAGATCAAACCTTTGTTGTAAAGGTCTACGAATACTTTGATAACACTTTCGCTACGTTCTTCGTCCATGGTGAATGCTGTACGGTCCCAATCGCAGGATGCACCTAGTTTACGCAGCTGTTTCAGGATAATACCTCCATGTTCTTCTGTCCATGCCCAGGCATGTTTCAGGAACTCGTCACGGCTAAGGTCAGTTTTCTTTATACCTTGTCCGGCCAGTTTGTTCACCACTTTGGCTTCTGTGGCAATGGAAGCATGGTCGGTTCCCGGCACCCAGCAGGCATTCTTGCCTTCCATGCGGGCACGGCGTACTAATATATCCTGAATGGTATTGTTTAGCATGTGTCCCATATGGAGTACTCCGGTTACGTTGGGTGGTGGAATGACGACTGTGTAAGGTTCACGTCCGTTGGGTTTTGAACTAAAGAGTTTGTTGTCCAGCCAATACTGATACCATTTTCCTTCCACGTCAGCGGGATTGTACTTACTTGCTAATTCCATTTTATATTTTATTTATTTAATTGATTATCGCATAATTGAGTGCAAAATTAATAAAAGTCGTTGGATTATTATGTACTTTTGCACTACAAAATGATATTAATAAACTGATTATGCATACAAGAAAAGAACAAATGGAAGCATTTGGCCGCTTTCTCGATATTTTAGACGAGTTGCGAGAGAAGTGTCCTTGGGATCGGAAACAGACGAATGAAAGTCTACGTCCTAATACGATTGAAGAAACTTACGAACTTTGTGATGCTTTGATGAAGGATGACAAGAAGGATATCTGTAAAGAGTTGGGTGATGTGTTGTTGCATGTGGCCTTTTATGCAAAGATAGGTAGTGAAACAGGAGATTTTGATATTAAGGATGTGTGTGACTGTCTTTGTGAGAAGCTGATTTTCCGTCATCCTCATGTCTTTGGCGAAGTGAAAGCCGAGACTGCCGAGAAGGTGACTGAAAACTGGGAACAGTTGAAGATGAAGGAAAAGGATGGTAACAAAATGGTTTTGAGCGGAGTACCTCCTGCTTTGCCTTCGCTAATCAAGGCATACCGCATTCAGGACAAGGCCCGCAACGTGGGATTTGATTGGGAGGAGCGTTCGCAGGTTTGGACTAAAGTAAAAGAGGAGATCGGCGAGTTTGAAGCTGAGGTGGAGAACATGGATAAGGAGAAGGCGGAAGCGGAATTCGGTGATGTAATGTTCAGTCTTATAAACGCGGCCCGCCTTTACAAGATTAATCCGGATAATGCATTGGAACTCACTAACCAGAAGTTTATCCGTCGTTTCAATTACTTAGAGGAACACACCATCAAACAGGGAAAGAACTTGAAGGATATGACTTTGGAAGAAATGGATGCTATATGGAATGAGGCTAAAAAGGAAGAAAAATAGTAGGGTTAGAATTGTTTTTTATGATGTGTGTTATTTTTGTCTTGCTTGTTTTTCTGTTTTAATCAATAAAGGGTATTGTATTTATTCTAGGTAATTTAATGTATGGTGATATCAAATTGTGTTCTATAAGAATGAGGGGTTGTCTTTTTTTATGACAGCTCCCCATTCTTTATAAAATAAGTTTTACATGAATTTTATTCTACCCATTCTTTGATGGCTTGTGAAGGATCAGGATTTAAAACTGCACCTTTGTTGAATACATTTTCATAAAGACTGATAAAGATATTCATCCAGGGCGCACAGTAGCCTTCTATTGAATTAAATCGATATCCGATAGGAGCATTAGTACCTGGATAACCACGAACAACTTGTAACTCTAACCGTTTGTAATCCCAAAAGATGATCCCTTCACCCCAGAATTCAATACGTTTCTGTTCAACAACCTTCTTTTGAAACTCTTTTAGATCATTTACTTTACATGTATAGCTACCCACAGAAGTATTATAACGAAATGTATTTACGAAATCTTCTAATTTAGAAATACCGGCTGCTAATCCTTGGCTCATTCCTATTGCTTCGGCTTCAATTAAATACATTTCCTCTATACGCATTAACGGATAGTCAACGGCAGCTCCGATTGTATAATCGTTCATTTCTCCATTTTTAGGTCGGAATTTGATACCTGTATATGGAGGCATATCAGCGAAATCATCATCGGTCAACAAAGTTTTATATTTAGTTCCGGGAGCTTTGTGTGCATCTTCAGGAGCAATCCAAGTTGTTTTTCGCCAGTCTGCATTTGGTATTTGATCGAACAATTTTTTGCCGATAAGCTTGTATCCTTGCCATTTTCGGTTACCGTAACCGAAAGTTTGTTCAGGACACATGCTTCCGGCAAAGTTGAGCCAATAGCTATGTACATCCTCGGTAGTCATGATGGATCCCCATACCCATGAATTGGTTAGTACACTGTTGAAGCCGGTAGTATAGCTGTCTCCACCAAACCATTCCTTTTCGGTCAGAGGCATTGCTCCGCTTTCGTTAATGACTTTGCGTGCGTATTCGGCTGCTTTAGTGAAACAAGTTTCTTTTGATGCAATGTTTAAATCTGTATTGTTGTTTAGGGTGTTGAGATCTTCAGGGTAAAGTTCGAAACGAGATCCCATTTCCAGCCACATACGTGCCATCAGACCATGGACAACCGGGGTACAGGGCAAGTTTTTGGTTGGGCGTTGATAATCACTCAAAAGCTCCTCAGCTGAGGCTAGATCATCTAATATGAATTTGTATACGGCATAGAAGGGAGCACGTGGATTATTACGCCCTTCTTCTTCTGTGGTTTCATCGGTAATAATGGGTACGGTTATGCCATATAAATTTTTACTGGCTGCTTCTGCATCTAATTTCTCTACTCCTGTTTTTTTATATTCATACATTCGGACTAAGTCCATGTATATCATGGCTCTATAAGATAGGCATATACCTTTATAATACTTGTTTTCGGGTGCATCATCTGCTTTTTCTAAAGCACTCAGTGCATTATTTACATTATTCAGAAACTTGTAGTTATAATACCAAATGGTATTGACAACATCAGCATCACCCAAATCATTACATACTCCATAAGTATCAAAAAAGTCAAATTTGGGTTCGTGGCAGAAGAAGTCTTCGCATGCACTTTCTCTGATTAAATTATATCCACTATATCCAAAATCATGATAAAATTGTGGACCGTAACTTCTAAATGCATTAATAAATGCGACTACTGAGTTTACCATTGCGCTGATAGCTTGGTCAGATTTTCCTATTTGGTCTATGGTAGCTGTGCTACTTTCTGGAAATACCTCTTCGATACAACTGTTTAAGCTTAATGCTGATGACAGACATGCAGCAATCGTTAGTTTGGTAATATATTTCTTTTTCATATTTTTGATTGTTTATGTGTTGATTAGAATTGTAAACTTAGACCGGCGGAGAATGCGCGTACGGCTGAATATTCTCCGGATGAATCTTTATTTCCGTTCCATGTTACGCGTGAATCGAAACCTTTTCTTTTTGACCAATAATAAACATTGTCGCAGGCCACATAAATGCGCAGATTAGTTAGATATAGACTTCTAAGTGTTTTTTTTGAAAAAGTATATCCTAATTGAATGTTTTGAATACTTATGGAAGATGCATTAGTTAGAAACCTGTCGGATGTTTTTACACTGTACAGGTCATTGAATTGCCATTGTGGAATATCACTTTGAGTATTCTCCGGGCTCCATGCTTTATAAATATCTTTGTGAACATTATATCCTAAATGAGTTGAAGTAGGAGGTGACATTAATGCTTGGTAACCATAGTCGTATGCCTGACCTCCTATACTGTAGTTTATTTGTGCAGAGAAATCAAAACCATAAAATGAAAGAGAGGTATTGATACCACCGTATAGGTCTGGAACAGCGTCACCACATAAGTATAGATCAGCTTGAGAATAGGTTGTTGTTGTTTTCATCTCACCGGTTTGCTTATCTGTATAATACCATTGTGGTTTGCCTTCTTCGGACACACCTGCATATTTTTGAACATAGTTAGTATACATTGGAAGTCCTTCTCCGTAATAATACAGACCGTTTACATAACCGGCATGTCCATCTATAATGTCTGTTTTTTTACTTTCTGCAAGACGGCTGATCTTATTTCTATAATGTGTTGCATTAAAGCCAATATTCCATGTTACGTTTCTAGTCTTGACTGGTATATATTTTAAATCAATTTCAACACCTTTGTTATTCATGTCGCCAATATTGTCATAATAGCCTGAGTACCCTAATGATAAAGGTACGGAAAAACGGTTAAGCATATCAGTTGTTCTGCGATTGAAATATTCTATGCTACCACTTAATCTGCCTTTTAATAGTTCGAATTCTATACCTAAATTTATATTTGTATTGGTTTCCCAGGTAATATTTTTATTTCCTTTTCTGGAAAAACCTAATGATAACTCATTATTGCTGTTATTGATATTGTAAGTATCTACATATAAGAAATCGTCTATTCTGTCGTTACCCTGTTGACCTACAGAAAACTTTAGTTTTAATAAATCGAGCCATTTAATGTCATCCAACCATTTTTCTTTGGTAAGAATCCAAGCAGTTCCCACAGAGTAGAAATTACCCCAGCGATTATCCGGGTGGAAGCGGGAAGAGGCATCGCGCCGATAAGAAAGTTGGAAAAAATATTTGCCGTCATAGTCGTACATACCTCGGAATAAATATCCTTCAGTATTGTATTTGCTCTTATAGGATGACTCATCGTTGGTACCACTGATGGCACCGTTTAATTCTTGATTCTGAAAAAAAGAGAACATACTGTTTTTGGCTGCGTATAATTCTTCATAAACGTTATTAAAGCTTTCATGACCTGCCATCAATGAAACGTTATGTAATCCGAAGCTATGATTATAATTTAATATTTGTTGTAGGTTGAGGGTTGTTCGACGCCAATGCTGGACATTGATGCTTCCATTCAAGGAATTTGCTGTTCCATAAAAAGGATTTAAAGCATTTTTGTACCGGCTGTCACGTATCGAAGTGCCTGCATTGAATGTGAATTTGAAGTCTTTCAGGAAATTAATATCTATAAATGCGTCTCCATTCAAAGTATTTGCAGAGGTGTTATATGTATCAAGCTGACTTAATTTTATTCCGTTAGAGTTCGGGTTGATGGGACGGTTTAGAGGACCTTGGTTGGATACTCCGAAATCGTACATGTCACCATTTTTATCCTGCATGATCTTACCATTTGTATCACGTAGGTAAAGCGGATATATAGGGGCTGTATTGAATGCCTGGGCAAAGCCGCCGGCCGCTGCATTCTGTATTGAGTGTGTATAACTGATATTGGCACCAAATCTCATCCATGGTTTAGCCTGGTAAGTCGTTTTCAGACGACCGGTAATACGATTATAGTCAGAACCTTGTGCGATGCCATCTTCATCTAGATATCCGAAAGAAGCATAGATTTGCGCTTTGTCACTTCCACCGGAAATATTGACATTATATTCCTGGCGTAAAGCTGTATGGTATGTGGCATCAACCCAATTATCGGGAGTGAGATAATAACCGTTTACTATCCGTCCTAATTTTGCATTAGGATTAAGAAGACCGTTTTTACCAATCAGATATTCTCCTTCAGGATATGAATATACGTTGTAGGATAAACCGCCGGTTTGGCTGTTGGTTCCTATCATATTAGTATTTGCGCTGACATATGCTTGGTCAGGGGTTTGTCCTTGGGCATTTAAATAATAATTGTATAATGCTTTATAGTGTGCTTGATAATATTCTCCTGGATCTTTTATGTAGTCATATTCTATTTCACCACGGGTATTGGCACTCCATTTAGCGTCTACTGTGATTTTTGCATCGCCTGCTTTGGCTGATTTTGTTGTTATAATTATGACACCGTTAGCACCTCGAGCACCATAAAGAGCTGTGGATGCTGCATCTTTTAGTACAGAAATAGATTCTACATCTGCTGGATTGATGTTATTCCATCCTCCTTCGTATGGCATACCGTCTAATACGATGAGGGGATCTGTTTTTGCGCTCATTGAACTGATGCCACGTATCAGAATGCTTGGAGTTTCGCCAGGCTGTCCATTTGTCATTGTCATTTGTAGGCCTGCCACTTGTCCAGATAAACTTTCTATGACATTAGTAACCGGACGTTTAGTTATTTGTTCTGTATGAATCATTTTTGCAGATCCTGTAAAAGCTGATTTTTTTGCAGTACCATAAGCAACTACCAAAACTTCTTCCATCACTTCTGTTGTTGAAGTCATAACAATTTTCATTTCCGGCTTGATGGTTACTTCTTGGGTTTCCATTCCAATGAAAGAAACAATAATTGTTTTGTTGGTAGGTGAGATGTTTGTAAGTGTAAACTGACCATTGATGTCGGTGATTGTTCCATTGGTTGTTCCTTTTACCAATACGGAAGCTCCGATTACCGGTTCGTTGTTTTCGCTTGAGATAACGGTTCCTTTCACTGTTACCTGTGCTTGTGCATGGCTTATTCCTACGAATAAGCATACGAATAGTAGTAATAGTGTCTTTTTCATAATGTTTGTAATAGATTTGTAAGTTTATGGTTTGCACAAACCTAGGAATAAAATCTAATAAATCAAAATATTTTTGATGGTAAATGTTTAAAAATAAAAGCATATTCTAATCAATGTAACAAAAACTTAATAAGCAAGAAAATTAACTTGTTTTTATAAAAGAAGCATCTTAAGCATTTTGTCGTTTCGCTGAACTTTTTAAATACAAAAATCCCCAAATCTAAGTTGATTGATAGATTTGGGGAAAAAGTTAGAAATATCTCTTGTTGCTTTTATTTTTTTTGAGATTGGTGCATAATTTTTAAGATATCACGGTGGAATTTAATCTCTGCACGTTGCAACTTATATATTTTCTTGGGAGATAAGATTTTTTTAAAGCGCTGTAGATATTCCAAATCCAATTTATCGGCTTCAATCCTTGCTTTGACAATACCTTCTATAATTTGTTCGTATTCGGCATCGGTTGTTTTAGGATTTTTGCCTTTGCGTGCTTGCTCCCATGCTTTATCATTTACTGTTTTTTTACGGTCTTGTAATTCGAAGTAGATAGGGAAGAATTTAGTGGCCTCTTCTTGCGTTATTTCTGCTTTGTGCGTGAGATATGCTTCTTGTCTAGCTCTGAATTCTTCTTTGGTGAAACCAGGTTTCTTTTTGTCTTGCGCCTGTAGCGAAATGCTTATATATAAAGTGATAAGCAAGGTTACCAGTCTTTGTATCATGTGGTTATTATTTAATTATACATATCTGAATTTGCATCTGTCAAGTATTGATAGAGCGTATAATCATCCATCATGGAATGATCTAAAATCGTTTCAATATATTCGTCTGAGAATTGTTCAGTTTCCGCTGCTGTAAAAATAGGAGTGTCTTGTTTAGGGGGACCTACAACAACTCTGACGCTGAACATCAATCCACAAAACATAGCTGCCATATATATCCAAGGCTTGATACGTTGCCAAGTAGTTATTGTTTCTTGCGGAGTAGAAGTTTGTTCCTTCTCCGGCAATTTATTCATCAACTCTTTTGAGAAGTTGTCGAAATAACCTTCGGGTACCATGAATGGATTTTTTGTCCCGCATTTTTTTAATAGTTCATCTTCTTCCTTCATAGTGGTTCTCCTTTCTTTGTTAGATACATTTCTTTTAAAAAGGTTTAAAGGTATTCTTTTAAAAAGTTCTCTATTTTTTTCACTGCATGGTGGTAGGAGGCTTTCAGTGCTCCTATACTTGTTCCTAATATTTCAGACATGTCTTCATATTTCATTTCTTGAAAGTATTTTAAATTGAATACTATACGCTGCTTTTCAGGGAGTGTCAGTAATGCCTTTTGAAATAATATTTGAGTTTCATCTCCATTAAAATATGTATCACTTTCCAGTTTGTTCACCATATCTGCATCAGCGTCGTCTATGGATAATTGGTTGGTGGCACGTTGTTTATTTAAAAAGGTTAAGCATTCATTCAAAGCTATGCGGTAAAGCCAGGTTGACATTTTGGCTTCGGCACGAAAATACTCTAGATTAGTCCATGCTTTGATAAATGTATTCTGTAACAGATCATTGGCATCTTCATGAGAAAGTACCATCCGGCGTATCTGCCAATATAGCTGTTCGCTGTATTCGTTGACAATACATTCGAAGGCTTCTTTTTGTCGTGCCGGGTCCTGTAATAAAGCTATTATTTCTTTCTCATTATAAGTGTTCATGTTCCTATTTTTTAATTAGATATCCGGTTTATGTTATGGTTTAATGGATTCTATTGAAATTTTTAATGTTTCCCGTGCAAGTAGAGTGTTAGGAAAAATATCCGATGCTTCCTGTAACAATATGCTTTCATCTTCGTAGCGGGCTGAAAAATGTCCTATAAGAAGTTGTTTTACTTTTGCGGTACGGGCGATTTCTCCAGCCTGTGAAGCAGTTGTGTGAAAGGTTTCTTTCGCACGGGCTTGTTCGCTTTGTGCAAAGGTGGCTTCATGAAATAACAGGTCCACTCCGTATATTTGTTCTATGATACGTGGCAAATAAATAGTATCTGAACAATAGGCATATCGGCGGGGAAGGGCAGAAGGGATAGTCAATTTGTTGTTTGGTACTATTTTTCCGTCCGGTAATGTGTAATCGGCGCCATTCTTTATCCGGTTGAGTTCGTATACGGGGATTTCATAAAAGTCAATCATGTCGCGACGAATATGGGCGGGAGTCTGTTTCTCTGAAAAGAGGAATCCGCATGTTGGTATCCGATGACGTAAGGGAATTGTTTCTATGGTTAGCGAACGGTCGTCATAAATTATTTCAGCTTTGCCCGGATCAAAAGTTTGGAAAACGACTTTGTAACTCATACCTTTGCAAAAAAAGTCGAGTTGCGGAGTAAGAAGACGTTCTAATTCTGCATGACAGTGAATATAGAGTGTGGCTGTCCTTCCCAGCATACCGAAAGTTGATATCAGTCCCATTAGTCCGAAACAATGATCGCCATGCAAATGTGAAATGAATATATGGTTTAGCCGGGTGAATTTCAGTTTTGATTTGCGTAATTGCATTTGTGCTCCTTCACCACAGTCTATCATAAATAGTTTTTCACGGATATTTACGACTTGTGAGGTCGCAAAATGCCGTGTGGTCGGCAATGCTGACCCGCATCCTAATATATGTACTTCAAATTTCTCCATCGTTACAAAGATACTATCTTTTTTGAATGGAAAATAAAAAATGCCGTAAAAACGGCATTATAGGATTGAACTATTTCTTAAGTTTTATTTTCACAGCATTCATACCACGTGACCCTTTTTCTAGTTCAAAAGTCACGATGTTATTTTCTATGATATTGTCTATCAGTCCACTAATATGAAAGAAGTATTTCTCTGCATTCTTCAAATCTTTTACAAATCCATATCCTTTGGATACATTGAAGTGCTCTATTCTTCCTTCATGTACTAGTTCTATCGGTTCTTCAGTTCTACGAGGAGTTGAAACTTCAATGGTGGACATATCCACTTCTTGTGGTTTATTATTAGAAATGGGAGGAGTATCGGTTATCATACCGTTCTCGTCCACATAGGCAATCATATCTTCGAAGGAGGATGTGCCGTTATTTTTTCTTTCTTCTTTTTTCTGCTGTTTTGCTAAACGCTTTTCTTGTTTTTTCTTTTCCAGATCTCGTTTGGTAAATGAAATAGGTTTCGCCATTTGATTCTTTTTAAATTAGTAATATACAGTCCGACCTGCTAAGGGGAAGTGTATGGAATTAATAATGAGGTAATAAGAAAACGGGGGAGAAGTCGTTGTGAAATACTAACTCGAAATTTTATTACTCTATAAAGATACGGTTTTATTACGGATATCCCATAGAATATTTTCCTTTTTAAGAAATAATGGCATAAAAAAGGATGCATTTTAATAAATGCATCCTTTTGGCTTATCTTGAAGTAAACTGATTACTTCTTCTTGTTTTCCAACTGTTCTTTCAAAGCAGCCAAAGCATCGATATCACCTAAAGTGGTAGAAGCTGCCTGATTTTGGATAGCAGGAGCGTCTTCTCTCTTAGTTGTTTTCTTTACATTAGAAGCTGCTTTCTTTTCAGCTCTTTCTTCTGCCTTGGCAGCATCTTCGAAAATGCGGCTGTGAGACAGAATGATTCTCTTGGCATCCTTGTTGAATTCAATTACTTTGAATGACAGTTTTTCATCCAATTGGGCTTGAGAGCCATCTTCTTTTACCAGGTGTTTCGGAGTTGCAAAACCTTCTACACCATAAGGAAGAGCTACTACAGCACCCTTATCCAACATTTCGATGATAGTACCTTCGTGTACAGAACCTACAGTAAATACAGTTTCGAATACATCCCAAGGATTTTCTTCCAACTGTTTGTGACCAAGGCTCAAGCGACGGTTTTCTTTGTCGATTTCCAATACTTGAACTTCGATATCTGCACCGATCTGAGTGAATTCAGAAGGATGTTTTACTTTCTTAGTCCAAGACAGGTCAGAGATGTGGATCAATCCGTCTACACCTTCTTCGATTTCCACGAATACACCGAAGTTAGTGAAGTTACGAACTTTTGCAGTGTGCTTGGAACCTACAGGATACTTTTCTTCGATAGTTTCCCATGGATCTTGTTTCAACTGTTTGATACCCAAAGACATCTTACGTTCGTCACGGTCAAGAGTCAGGATAACAGCTTCTACTTCGTCACCTACCTTCATGAAGTCCTGAGCAGAACGCAAGTGCTGTGACCAAGACATTTCAGATACGTGAATCAAACCTTCTACGCCCGGAGCAATTTCGATGAATGCACCGTAGTCAGCCATAACGACTACTTTACCTTTCACTTTGTCACCTACCTGCAAGTTAGCATCCAAAGCATCCCATGGGTGCGGAGTCAGTTGTTTCAAACCAAGAGCAATACGTTTCTTTTCGTCATCGAAATCAAGGATAACTACGTTCAACTTCTGATCCAGTTCAACTACTTCTTTCGGATCGCTTACACGCCCCCAAGACAGGTCAGTGATATGAATCAAACCATCTACACCACCAAGGTCGATGAATACTCCGTATGATGTGATATTTTTAACAGTACCTTCCAGTACTTGTCCTTTTTCAAGTTTACCGATGATTTCTTTCTTCTGCTGTTCAAGTTCAGCTTCGATAAGAGCTTTGTGAGAAACAACAACGTTTTTGAATTCCTGGTTGATTTTAACCACTTTGAATTCCATTGTCTTACCTACAAATACATCGTAGTCGCGGATAGGTTTCACATCAATTTGAGAACCCGGCAAGAATGCTTCGATACCGAATACGTCCACAATCATACCACCCTTAGTGCGGCATTTGATGTAACCCTTAATAATTTCTTCATTTTCAAGAGCAGCGTTTACGCGGTCCCAAGAACGAGTAGCACGTGCTTTTTTGTGTGACAGAATTAACTGTCCTTTCTTATCTTCCTGATTTTCAATGTATACTTCTACAGTATCACCTATTTTCAAATCTGGATTGTAACGGAATTCATTCAAAGGAATGATACCGTCTGATTTGTAGCCGATATTGACAACTACTTCGCGTTTGTTCATTGCAATAACAGTACCGTCTACAACCTCGCGGTCGTTTACTTTGTTCAGCGTACCGTCATAAGCTTTTTCAAGATCTTCGTGGCTCATGCTGGTTACAGCTTCGCCGTTTTCATAAGCATCCCAGTTGAAATCTTCAACAGGAGTGATGTTTTTTAAATTTTCCATTAATAAAATTGTTAAAATTCTCAGTTAATTACGTTAGACATTATATTGTTTATCTAATTTCGGGCGCAAAGATACAACAAAATACTGAAACACAAACAAGTTTGCTGAAATTTCTTGCTGATTAAAATTTAAATGGGATATAATCGTTGTTTTTAATTTATGTTTGTACATTTGTAGAAATTTAACCTATTAAAATATGGTAGCGTTCATTTTAGTTTGTTTCTACTTTTAGGTTTTTTATGGGAGATAAGAAAGAGGAAAAGTTTGGAAAAGGAGTTCGTTAAGAAGAAAAATAAGGTGTGTTCCGTGAAAGAATTTTCGGATACCATATTGTATAATGTGGATGCATATATAATTTGGGTTGATCGGAATTTTTTGGTTGAAAAGACCAATTACTATAATTTGAATAATACTTCTGAAAGATAAGCGGAAAGTAATGTCCAGAGGCTTTAACGGTTATTTGTTCAAGCCTCTGAACAAAGAAGCTTTGTTTAATATGCTTCGCCAAATGGATATTTAATCTTCCAAAGAGTAATCAATGGTGGTTACAACACGGATACGTTTGATGTAAGGAGTATTGGCATCACGATCCTCGATACTGAATTGTCCCTGATAAGCTCTTTTTATCTTACCAAGTTCGCTGTCCGAGTCCTTGGCGAATTTAATAGCTGCCGCCCGTGCGTTTTTAGTTGCTTCCTCTATCATTTGAGGCTTGATGTCGTTTAAACCGGTATAGTCATATTGCACATTGTAACGATAATCTCCACCGGTAATAGCGATACCTTGCTTTAAGAGTTCGCTTTGTTCGCTGATCATCTTTCTCACCAGATCTACTTTAGTTGAAGTAACCGTGATGACAGAGGTCACATTATAGCGGAAGGGAACTGAATTATTATTATAACGTTCAGCTTGCATGTCTATAATTTCCGGTGCATTGATACTGATTTCGTTTTCAGTGATTCCTTTCTGTTTCAAGAAGCCGACAATTGTTTGGTTGGTTGTATTTATTTTGTTATATAAGGTCGGGAGATCATTTCCCAGGTCTTTATACATTAAAGGCCAAGTTACTTTATTAGCTGGCACCTCCATTTCTGCCAGACCTTTCACATTCACTACTCTGTCTTTACCAGAGAAAGTGTCCAATCCCTGTTTGATAAAATACCCCATCACCAACATGCCTATAGCAAGGATGACGGCTTCTTGTTTCCAACTTTTCATACTTCAGTCGTTTTTAGTGATACAATTATTTGTTTTGTAAGCGTCAAATGCCTTTTTAACAGAGCCCTGTTCTTGCAGCAATTGTTTTGCTTCTGCTTTATTAATATGTAATTCGTCAATTAGCATTTGTACTCCTCGGTCTACTAGTTTTTGATTGCTGAGTTGCATGTTTACCATCCGGTTTCCTTTTACTCTGCCTAGTTTTATCATGACGGTGGTACTTATCATATTCAGTATCATTTTTTGCCCTGTGCCGCTCTTCATGCGCGAGCTGCCTGTGATAAATTCCGGACCGACTATCATTTCGATGGGTATATCTGCTACATTCGAGAGTGGAGAGTTTGGATTGCTGCTGATGCTTGCTGTTAATATTCCGTGTTCTCTCGCTTTTTGCAGCGCTCCTATAACATAAGGAGTTGTTCCCGATGCCGCTATGCCTATCAGGATGTCTTTATTTGTGATGTGATGCTTTTGTAGTTCCATCCAGCCTTTTTGACTATTATCTTCAGCACTTTCTACAGGATGTTTCAAAGCTTGTTCACCACCGGCTATAATACCTATGACACAGGTATCAGGCATACCGAAAGTCGCTGGAATTTCAGAAGCGTCCAATACTCCTAGGCGTCCACTGGTTCCGGCTCCCAAATAGAATATGCGTCCTCCTTGATGCATACGTTCTACTATTTCATTTACTAGTTTTTCAATTTGTGGTATGCAGGCATGAACAGCTGAGGCTACTTTCCGGTCTTCTTCGTTGATACCTTCCAGTAACTCTCTGACGGATTTTTGTTCCAAATCCTCATGTATGGACGGTTGTTCGGTTATTTTTATAAAATTCATACTTCGAAATGATAATCCTTTAATCCTTCCAGTGGACTTTTTAAAACTTTTCCGATGGACACATTCAGTCTTAGAGCTGCTTCTTTTACTTCTTCTTGAAAGTAAAATGCAATAGAACCTGTAAAATGTACAAGAATATCATGATATTCGTATTGCATTACATTACGGGTGAAGAAATCAGTGAAGCAGGAAATTAATAAATTCTGCATCTCTGGTCTATGCTTGTGGGCGAAAAGAAAAGGAGTCAGACCCGCCAGAAAGCGGTTGGCTAAGGGCTGTCGGTATACTTTATCTAAAATCAGTGCTGGGGTCAAATCGTATTCTTTAAGGAAATCTCGGCAAAGGTCATCGGGAAGTTGGTGTTTCAGGAAGTCACCTACCAGACGTTTCCCTAATACGGCTCCGCTACCTTCATCTCCTAAAATATACCCTAACGGAGAAATATTAGCTGTTATTTTTTCCCCGTCATAAAAACAAGAGTTGGATCCGGTTCCTAAAATACATGCAATCCCTGCCGTTTTACCACATAGGGCGTGGGCGGCACCTAACAAGTCACTTTCGACAAGGATATTTGCTTTGGGGAAGTTCTGCGCCAAAGCTGTTTTCACTATATTCGTTTTTTCGGGAATACATCCTGCACCATAGAAATAAATAGTTGTAAATTCAGTGGTGTCTCCCAACTGGGGAGTTAGTGTGGAGGCAATCACTTCTTTTATTTCATCAACTGATTGGTGGAAGGGGTTGATACCTCCTGTTCGAACTGTCCTGCTGTTTGTCTTGGTGTTACCCAGACACCAGTCTGTTTTGGTAGAACCACTATCTGCTATTACTATCATATCGGATAATAAGATGATTATTAGTCTTACAAAAATAGTATAAATTTATCCGATATCCATTGTTTTCCGTATTTATTTGTCGGGCTCTTATATTATTTTAGTAACTCTGTTTCTATATTTAATTTGATGTACAAATAGTTATAATTTTAGTCTGGTGTTCGATTTCTACCCAATTTTGACCAATTTTTCAATAAAGTGTATCTGTTTTGCTGCTATTTTTGTGTATTCGAATTTTTAGGTATGAAACTATGAAACACAATTTATGCCGGACACTTCTGCTTTTTGCCGGAGTATTCCTCTTTGCAACTATAGATGCACATTTTAAGACTACTCCTCAGTCACCTGTTCATATTACTGAAACCGACGAACTGGTTTATAAATCGTATCCTAACGGCGATCGGATACCTGATTTTTCTTTTTGTGGTTATCGCCAATCTGAGTATCCCATTCCTTGGGTGGATGCAAAAGTATATGTTCCTGTCGTGGATGGAGATGCAACCGGTCTTATTCAGCAGGCATTGAATTATGTAGCCTCTCTTCCTATGGAACCGGATGGTTTCAGAGGTGCAGTTCAGTTAGCTCCCGGTAACTATGAATTGAAAGGTAAACTTTTGATGCGGGCTGACGGAGTGGTTCTCCGTGGTAGCGGATGCCATAAAAATGGAGGAACGGTTTTACGTGCATTGGGACCGATGAAAGATGAATTGATTCGTGTTTTGGGTTATAATAATGCGAAAACGGAAGACACTATTCATATTGCCGGGCAGTATGTACCTGTAAATGCTACGGTTATTCCTTTGAAACAAACTGCAACATTGAAGGTGGGAGATAAAATACGCATTGTCCGTCCATCAACAGCCGGATGGCTTTCGGTGCTTGGTACGGATAGATTGGGCAATGAACAGGAATATAATTTCTCGAAATGGACTCCCGGTCGTCATGATATGGTGTGGGAGCGTACTGTGGTTGCTGTTACCTCTGAAAGTATTACCATAGATGTACCATTGACCATGAGCCTTGATCCCAAGTATGGTGGTGGGTATATTTTACCTCTTTCATGGACTGGGAGGATTAATAATGTCGGAATAGAGAATTTGTGTTGCGATTCTGAATATGATCATACTAATTTGAAAGATGAGAACCATCGTTGGCAGGCAATTACCTTCAATCATGTGAAAGATGGATGGGTACGAAGAGTGGAGGCTCATCATTTTGCAGGTTCGGCGGTAATGGTATTGGAGGGAGCGATGCAGGTGACTGTGGAGGATTGTAAATTTCTGTATCCCGTGTCCGAGATAGCCAACCATAGGCGTTATGCTTTTCATACTTTGGGACAACTAACTCTTTTTCAGCGTTGTTATTCTGAAGAGGGGTACCGTGATTTTACAGTTGGGGTTGCCGTACCTGGACCTAATGCTTTTGTACAATGTCATTCCGAACGGCCTTATAGTTTCAGTGGATCTACTGGTGGCTTCTCTAATGGTATTTTGATGGATAAAATAACGGTGTCAGGAGGAATTATTCAATTGGGTTATCGGGATATGGCAGATCAGGGAGCCGGTTGGGTGGCGGCTAACTCTATGTGCTGGCAGGGACGAGCTTCACAGACTCATTGTGTTACTCCTCCTACAGCTCATAATTGGGCTTATGGAATGTGGACGCAACCTTTTGGTAATGGCCATTATGAATTGTCGCATACTTTTGTCAAGCCGGAAAGTTTTTTTTATGCTCAACTGGCGGCTCGTATGGATAAATCTTCAATGGAAGAAAAGAAAATATTTGTGTACACTACTGGTGAAACTACGAAGCCAACTCCCGAGTACGCTCATTGGATGTCTGTACAGTCATTAAAACCGGATATGCGAATGGATGTATGGATAGACAGTATGATAGTGAAATATCCTTTGGAGATAACCCAGAATAATGCTCCTCTTTTAAACGAAGTGAACTGGCGGCCTGAAAAAGAGAAGCATGTGGTCATGACAGAACCTTTACAAGTGAAAAATGGCTGGATTGTGCGGGGAAATCATATTCTCATTAACGGAACTTATTTTCGCAAGAATATTCCCGGTACTACAGGATGGCAGGGCAAAGGATCACTCAGTCAGTTTGTTCCGGGACGCACCGGTACGGGATATACCGAAGAGCCAGATAGTGTTGCGCAAGTATTATTGCTTTCGGGAGCACATGTGCTTCATCATCGTACAGGATTGTGGTATGAGCGTCGTCGTAATGATCATGAGCGGAATATGCATGCTGATGCTGAAGTTTGGGCTCCTTTTAATGAAATGCCTTATAGCCGTAGCGGGCAGGGGGAAGCTCAGGATCGCTTAAGCAAATATGATCTGAATAAATTCAATCCTTGGTATTGGAATCGTTTGAAGCGATTTGTAGATGTGGCGGATCGAGACGGACTGGTTTTGTTACATGATCATTATAACCAGCACAATATCATAGAAGAAGGAGCACACTGGTGTGATTATCCTTGGCGCTCTGCTAATAATATAAATCAGTTGGGATTTGCGGAAAAGACTGTTTTTTCGGGGGACAAGAGAGTGTATATGGCAGAACAGTTCTATGATATTACTCGTCCGGTTATCCGTGAATATCACAGTAAATTTATTCGTCAGAGTGTAAATGTGTTCCATGACAATAATGGTGTGGTACATAGCATTGGATTGGAATATACCGGACCATTGAATTTTATGAACTTTTGGTTGGAAGAGGTCAATGCGTGTGATAACCATCAGTTAGTGGCGTTGACAGCAACAAAAGATGTGCAGGATTCTGTCTTGAAAGATAAAAAACATACTTTAATGGTTGATGTGATTGATATCCGTCAGTGGCATTATCGCGCAGATGGAACTTTATACGAACCTCAGGGAGGGGTAAGTCTGGCTCTTCGCCAGCATGCGCGACTGATTGATCCGGGCACGGTATCTTGTGCCAGTGTTTATCGTGCGGTACGTGAATATCGCTGTAAGTATCCTGATAAAGCTGTGGTTTATAATGGTAGTACAATTAGAGTTCCTCGTAATGCTATGAATTGGGCTATATTTATGGCGGGTGGCTCTTTTGCCAAAATTCCGCCGATTGATGAATTACCGGTTTATGAGAAGGCTTCTTCTTTTTCTCCTATAGATAGACAGACCGATATGGATACTCAGTGGGTAATGGGGGCTGTCGGAAAGGGATACCTTGGGTACTGTGTGAAGAATGAGATTAATTTGGATTTGATGGGAGATAGAGAAACGTATAAAGTCTTTTGGATTGATCCGGATAAAGGAACGGTTATAAAAGAAGATGGTAGCGTGAGAGGAGGTGGAAAAGTAATTTTAAAGGCTCCTGCTGAAAGTTCTATTTGTTTTTTACAATTGTGATTGCAAAGCTTTTGTAAAACTGTTGGTTGAGTAATAGGAACGGATTCCAATCTTGTTCCTATTACTTATAAGTTAGTGCTTTTTTATATAAACAGACTTTTTTAATAATTGAGCCAAAGCTTCATTGCAGCTATCTTTTCTCTGCTTACAGTAATTTTATCTTTAAATGGCGGTTTTACCTGTACTATTATTTTTCCTAAAAAATAGTTTTCTATTTTCTGTATGGCATGTACACTAACCAATGTTTGCCGGTTGGTGCGGAAAAAAATATCTGGGTTTAGTTGTTCGGACAGTTTGTCGAGCGATAAATCTATGATATGCTCTTTCCCTTCTTTTGTGACGGCAAAAGTAATTTTGTTTTCAGAATAGAAATAAGCTATATCTTCTACTTGCAAGGTATACAGCTTTTCGTCTCCTGATATCAGGAAGCGGGTACGGTATTTTTTTTCCGGATTACTTATATTTTTCAGTAAGTTCAGTAATTCATTGGATGAGCTCGATAGGTTGGCATTGCCATATCTGGCAGTTAATCTTTCAAACTTTTCGATGGCTTCGGCCAATCTTTCCCTGTTTATTGGCTTCAGCAGATAGTCTATGCTGTTTACAGTAAAAGCACGTATGGCATATTCGTCGTAGGCGGTGGTAAAAATAATCATACTTTCCGGTTGGGTCTGTTCTATGAAAGTGAAAGAAATGCCGTCGGTCAGTTGGATATCTAGAAAGATTATATCCGGGTGTGGATGCTCCTGGAACCATTTTACAGATCCCTCTACGCTGCCGGGTAATACAACTATCTCCCAGTCTGGCCTTAATCCTGACAACATTTTATGTAGCAGGCGTCCTGCAGGAATTTCATCTTCTATAATAGCGGCTTTTATCTTATTCATTCAGCAAAGGTATTTTAACGGTGAAATATTCAGAATCGTCAATAATTGTGATATGCAAGTTGCAAATCAGCAGATAGCGGGCAGATAAGTTCTTCAGTCCCATTCCTGATTTTGCAACATTCTTTTTTAATTTGATCTTGTTTCTTACGGAAAGAGTTTGATCTTTGTCAGAATAATCCAAATGGATGACCATTGGATTTTCCATATTGATGATGTTATGTTTTATCACATTTTCGATAAGCAACTGTAGAGTTAATGAAGGAATCTTCTTGTTCAATAACGTGGGGGGTATTTTGTTTTCCAGTTGAATACATTTTCCCAGACGCACTTGATGCAGATAGATATATGAATCCAGAAATTCCAGTTCATTACGTAAAGTAACAAGTCCTTGTTCCTGACTTTTTAGGATATAACGATAAACATCCGATAGCTTTTGTGTAAAAACTACTGCGTTTTCCGGATTGTATTCTATTTCGGATATTAAAGTATTCAAACTATTGAACAGGAAATGTGGATTTAATTGATTTTGTAAAGCCGTGTATTGTGCTTTGATGGAACTTTCTTCCAGTTTCATTGTTTTTTCATGCAGAATAACCAGCTGCCTGTAAAAAGCGTTCATGATACTTAGGCTCACAATCACAATTTCTACCAACCATATAATCATGATCAAGCGCAGGCCCGGACTGCTTAGTACAAATGGGAAGGGCAGTTCCAGCAATACTTTACAGATGGTCAGAGTAGCGTAATTCATGAAGAAAAGAATAGCTGCAATCAAAATGCAATTGATGATCAGTTTGTTTCTCTTCTTGATAAAGAATAGATAGCTTTTTTTCAGCCATCGGTTGATGAATATCAGACTAAAGCCTACCAGATTGAATATGAATACCACAGAAATAAATCCCAGAAAGGAGATTAATATTTTCTGATGTTGAGGCGTAAGGTCGGTATATAGTACCAGCGAAAGGTATGAGAAACATGCCAGACCTGAAAACAGGAAAAAGTTGAAGAATTGATTGTATTTATTTTGCATAGCCATTCCGCTGCTGAAAATGATTTGGGTTATTTTACAAAACTATGAAAAAAAGAGGAAATTCAGAAAAAAATAGAATACTTTCCAAATCTCCTCTTTTATGAGCAAACGCTTAGTATGGATTAAAAACAAACTCCTACACGCACACCCATGCTATTTCTTCCATCTTCAGAATAAGTCAGGATATCGGTTTGATTGGTTGCGTAGCTATAATATACGGCTACATGAAATCCCAGACGCTGATAAGGTACCGGATGAATATCTATTCCCAATTCGGGTGATACATAGAATCCCCACGGGCGTTCATACCATTGTACCAGATTGTTGTAAATGGAGTTTTGAGAATACATGGCACCCGATTTGACTCCGAAGTAAGGTTTTACATACCTGTTATCCAGTAACTTGTAGGATACAGATATTCCAAAGGGAAGTTGGAACGCCGATTGTTGCTGGTCTGTTGTCAATGAAGCCGTTGGGGTGAGGGGGATGGTCTGGCGGTCCACGTATCGGTGATTGGTATGAAAATTAAGGAAAGCTCCTATAGACCAATAGGGAGTCAGATCATATTTTCCTTCAAAGTTCATTCCCCATCCGCTGAATTTATCGGCAAAGTTGCTGTTCAACGGCATATTCATCTGCCAGTCTACGTTGAAATGTACATTTTCCCAGATCTGTGCTTTACTTGTGAAACAAAAGAGAACTAATAACACTCCGATGAGGATACGTTTGGGAGCTCTGTGTTTTAATATTTTCGTTTTCATGATTTTCCGGTTTTATTGTTTGTTTGACAGATAAGGAGATTGTGCAAATGCCTGATTGACGGCATTTAATGTCAACTGCATATTGAAATGGGAGTTTCCGTATAGCAGTCCTGACGCATAAGCATGCCAGATGACAGGCAGTTTGTTTTGGTTAGACTGATCGACAGGTTGTCTTAAATCAACCATTTCCATAATCAGGGTTCCTGTGTCATAGCTGTAAGTTACCGGATAAGGATAATACCATCCTCCTCCCCAGTAAGGTCCCCAGAATCCGGCATCCCACCAGCCGCCATACCATCCTCCTGTGGTTATTTGTATTCTTTGTTGGGCGTATGACAACTGAATGCCTACATTGGCTTTTTCTTTATCTTCCGTCCTTACATAGCCTTTCTGTTCCATTTCATGGGCTACTGCACTGATAATGTTTTGGGCATTTTCATCTTTCCAATAATTGGCTTTCAGGCTGTTGTCCGGAACCAGAATGCTATCTGGCAGATAATAGGTGGAAAACTCATTGAAATGTACACTGTTGTCATAATCGGTGTAAACGCTGTAGTCACTATCCAGTTTATTCATATCCGGATCTTTCTCGCACGAAGTAACTATCATGGCAAGCATGAATAGTGGAAATAGTAGCTTCTTCATATTCCTATTATTTTAGTTAAGTAGTTTATAGTGAGCGTCCTTTAAACACATTGGCTTTCTTTAATGGCAATATTTGACCGGATAAAGTCATGTGGCTGGAATTAAAGTTCGGAAGAATATCTACAGTCGCATTGTTGCTTCCATAAGGTATATCAATGCTTACTTGGGCTGAGATTCCGATTCCCATCACGTTCATACTGACATGAATATTACCTTTTTTGTCGGTTTTTACTTTATAGTTCGAAGCATTCCCGTCTACGGTAATACCTCCTAGTCCGTTCGGACCGCTGAAAGGTACATTGAATGCTACTTGCACTACAGCCTTGTCACCGTCCAGTCCTACAAAGTTGGTGTTGGATGAAACGAAAGCGGAGGTTCCGTATTTAAAGTAAACGCAGAAAGAAAAAGCAAGGTTGATGATAATACAGCAAAAATGCAGTCTATTAAGTGGTTAGGTGTTTAACTCATAATACTGCATAAGCTGAAAAAGGAGGTCCGATAAAAGCTGCGAAAGACTTCAGTTCCCATATCGTTACTGATATAACAGGAACAAGAAACGGCACAACAGATTCTATTTCAGTAATTTGCACAGTTTTTCATACCTGAGGACAACTCGCTTGATATTAACTTTGTAACGATCAAAAAAGTATGAAAACGAGTATGAGCAGATCGACCTTCAAAATCCTCTTCTACGTGAAGAAGGGCAGCGAGAGAGCCAACGGCTATCTCCCCCTGATGTGCCGTCTTACGGTAGACGGCGAAATCAAGCAGTTCAGCTGCAAGCTGGACGTGCCCCCGAAACTTTGGGACGTGAAAACGGCACGTGCCACGGGCAAGAGCGCCGAGGCGCAGAAAATCAATGCGGCGGTTGACCGGATACGCGTGGACGTGAACCGCCGTTACCAGGAACTGATGCAGTCCGACGGCTATGTCACCGCCGCCAGGCTGAGGGACGCCTGCCTCGGGCTGGGCGTGAAACGCGAGACGCTGCTGAAGCTCTTCGAGCAGCACAACGAGGAGTTCATCAAGAAAGTGGGACACAGCCGCGTGCAGGGAACATACAACCGCTACCGTACCATATACAGGCACCTTTGCGAGTTCGTCCCGAAAGTATACCGCCGTGACGACATCCCCCTGAAGGAACTCAACCTAACCTTCATCAACAACTTCGAGTATTTCCTGCGTACGGAGAAGAAATGCCGCACCAATACCGTATGGGGTTACATGATCGGGCTCAAGCACGTCATCTCCATCGCCCGCAACAGCGGTGCGCTTCCCTTCAACCCCTTCGCCGGGTACATCAATTCCCCCGAGAGCGTTGACCGAGGCTACCTGACGGAGCGTGAGATACAGACACTGATGGAGACCCCGGTGAAAAGCGGGACCTGCGAACTGGTACGCGACCTCTTCATCTTCTCTGTGTTCACCGGACTGGCATACGCGGACGTGAAGGCACTGACGACCGACCGGCTCCAGACCTTCTTCGACGGCAACCTCTGGATCATCACCCGCCGTCGCAAGACAAACACCGAGTCCAACATCCGCCTGCTGGACGTGCCCAAGCGCATCATAGAGAAGTATAAGGGACTGTCCAAGGACGGTCATGTATTTCCGGTACCGAGCAACGGCAGATGCAACACCATATTGAAGGAACTTGGCAGGCAGTGCGGTTTCAAGATACGGCTGACCTATCATGTGGCCCGGCATACGAACGCCACCACCGTGCTGCTCTCGCACGGTGTACCCATCGAGACCGTAAGCCGTCTTTTGGGGCATACGGATTTGAAAACCACCCAGATATATGCCCGGATAACCAACCAGAAGATCAGCAGCGACATGGAAATCCTGTCCCATAAGCTGGAAAAGATGGAGAAGGAAATATGCGATGCCATCTGAGGAAATGGTATTTATGAAACGGATGATTTTCCCCTTCCTCATCAAAGTTCGTCCGTCCCTGCGGGACTCCGCGTTTTCCCTTCGGTTTCCGGCAGAAAATTTCCGTACGGCGAAATTTTCTGCCGGAAAAACGCTCCGAAAGCGCAGGGACGGACGTAAGAGGGATTCAGAAGGCGAAAACTGCGACCGACGTAGTGCATGTGCGACAAGGAAAAGAACTGTCCGGGAGCCCCCTTTTCATGCCGTACCCCGGCATGAAACCACTTTTCTCTCCGGCTGTGGTGAAGGCTCTCCTGCTCCCTCTGCATTGCATATGCGGGTTGTTTTGCCCATATCCACGTCCGCCGGTATTGCCTGCCCTTTCCTTGAGAAAAACGGCTTACCGCAACGGGTGGCGTGACACAGACTTTTCCGGATATGGAGGAACATTCCGGAAAAAAGAGTGGAAGACGGGCTATTATTTGGCTGTATAACAACAAAGTTGTATTTTTGCAAAAAATAATATTATGGCTATAACTATCAAGAACATTCCGGTTTTGGAGGGCGTTACGGCGGAAGATTTCGTACGCAGTGCAGACAAGAACGCCGCAAAGGTAACACCCCGGTTATCAGTGGAGGCAAAGAAACGGTTGCGAAAAGTATTGGAGAAATCCCGTTCATTCCGGTTCAATTAACAGCAATGGACGGTATTTCTTTATATGATGATTGTGTCATGCTTGCCTATAACAAGGAAGTACGGAGGAATTGCCTTCCTTTCACTTGTGGCGAGAATGACCTTGATGATTTTTTTCTCAATGATGCCGATCTGTATGCGGATGAACTCCTTGGGAAAACATATTGTTGGGTGACGACTGAAATCCCGCATCGTATTGTGGCCTTGTTTACCTTGTCCAATGACAGTATCAAGACCAGATTAATATCCCCCAATGATAAAAACAGGCTGCAACGCAATATTGTAAATCCTAAACGTGGACGCAGCTATCCGGCCGTGCTGATAGGAAGACTGGGGGTCAACCTGGAATATCAGGGTACATCAAGCCACGTAGGACGGCAACTGATGGCTTTCATAAAAGACTGGTTCCGTCATGAGGACAACAAGACAGGATGCCGTTTTATCGTGGTGGATGCATACAATGAGGAAAAGATTCTCAGGTATTATGAAAGAAACGGTTTCGTTCCACTCTATAAAACAGACGTGATAGAAAAGCAATATTATGATATTCCGCAAGATGAACCTTTGAAAACCCGTTTGCTGTATTTTGATTTGAAAAAGGACTGACATAATAATATATCAGTAAAATCCTTTAGGGTGACAACGGGTTCCAAAGACAGGCTGTCGCTACGATTACCTGCCATATGGCACCGGTCGTTTTCTTGATGGCGGGCGGTGGATTTCATGGGAAGCCAATCCGGAATGACAAGTAATGCCGCACCTGTGGCATAATAGAGCATTATTTTGAAGGCGGAGACTTTGTCCGGTTCTTCTTTTTCCAAGGTTTTCCGTCGGATGTCTTCAAGTTTTCCACACTTGTTTTAGAATAGTCCGCATTATCAGCAGATTGCGAGTTTCAGTCTGCCGTTCCGATTCTCTTTATTGCATCGTAGCATGTCGTTGATATATTCCAAATACTTATCCATGAATAGGCGACTTATAATTTTGTCTCAGGCAAATATCGAGACACACTCCCGAATGAGGTCTTCCATGATTTTAAAAGACTCCGTATTTCGGAAGTAACAACGTACACATACAATTTCTCCGGAACGGCCGACTTTCCTGTCACTTCCCTGTAATCCTCCCCAAAATCAACACCGCCGTATAAACTGCATGAAAGCCCGGGCACGCTTCCTGTTTCCAATCCCATATCTGCTCCTTCCGCAACATCACGTATTGCCGTTCTCATTTCATATCCTTGAATATTTCTCCAAACATACCAAAGACAGAAAAGCTGCATGGAATCTAAATTCTCACCGGACAGACAATAGATAGAAGGAAGGAATCCATCATCCTCATTTCTTGCGGCAAAAATAGTTGTTTTTCAGGCCGGTCCCGCAAGGCGGCCCTTCGGGCTGGTTGCACGTGAAAAAATCTTCCTCACGCTTCGCGTGAGCGTATTTTTTCACGGCAAGCCTTGCCGGAGACCGCCGAAAAACAAACTGGAGGAAGCACAAGAAATAAGAATGCCTACCCGTGTAGGCCATGTATAACTCAAAAAAATATAAAGCTATGGCAGACAAGAGCGCAGAAAAGGAAAGACTGTTCAACGAGTGGTTCACTGCATCCTATGACAGGTTGAGAGGGACGTTACGCCGGTACGGAATGCTGGACGAGGACAATTTCCATGACACCTACCTTTTTGTAAGAAGGCAGGTGCTGGTTCCCGGAAAGGACATAACGGACTATGACGCGTATTTCATCGGATGCTACAAAAAGGCGGCCCTGGTAAAGATTAAAAGGGAGAATCGGTATGCACACCCTGAAGATGATTTCTTCCTCCGATGTGGCGAAGAGGCAAAATTCCTTTCCGAGGACGACCTGAACGGGTGCGAGCGGCTGGTAAGAGACATACTGCGTTTCGTAAGGCAGAAGTTCTCCTACGAGGAGTACCGGATGTTCATGCTCAGGTTCTATGAGGCGCAGTTCTCGTTCAAGGCACTGGCGGAATGCATGGGTATCTCGGCATCGGCCATATCGCAGAAAGTATGCAGGATAGTGGACGCGGTACGTACCCACAGCGGTTTCGCATGGAGAAGTCAGATGCTGGCGGTGGAAAGCTTCATGTATTGAAAAAATTGTTTAACGGAAAAGTAAGAAAGTTATGGCACTGATAGTATACAACAGGGAAAACTCCCGTTCGCAGGAAGTCACATACAAGGGAAAGCGGACCATCAACCTTGACAGCAGGGGGACCGTCTATCTGTCAAAGACGATGTCAATCGAATTGGGAATCCTCGGTGGCGGACGGGTGAACTTCGCCCACGACGACGAGACGGATGACTGGTACATCTGCCGGGCCGATGACAGCGAGGGGTTCATTGTCTGGAAGGATAAAAGATGCGCAAGGTTCTCGGCGGGGTTTATCGTGCAGAGACTCATGCGGCAGGCGAAGGTGGAGAGGAAGAGCGTGCAGTTCATGATGGCGAGGATGCCGGTAGAGATTGGCGGAGTGGCCTATTACAAGATACTGCTCTCGAATCCGATACTCAGATAGAGGCATGGGCCGGAGGAGTCCGGCTGTATATGACATGACGGAGACAGGTGCATCCGACGGGACAGGAGCCCGGAGGATGTGCCTGTTTTTATGCGCCGCCATGTTTACACACGGACATGCGGTTGTCACCGGCCGGCATAAGGTCACTCCGAAAAGACCGGGAAACGGCATTGCCGGAGGATAATGATACCAGTACGGAATGTGCCGCCATTACGGGAACGGATCGTCCCACCGGTACACGAACGGCCCGCCCCAATTTCAGAATAACATAATGACATAATAAAATAAGAGTCTTTTTTTATAATGGAATCCCCGTATCTTATTGCCATATCGGAAAAATGTTTCCATGTCCCGCCATGTTATGCCAATGTTGTCACCGGATCATAATTCATAAAGAAAAAAACACTTTGTGTATAAGTATTTTACGAGCAAATTAAAGTCGTTCATCCGGTGGAAAGAAAATGAAGGAGCGACCGGTATGACAACCGACCGCCCCTTCATTCACGATCCCGTACGGAACTTTTCTAAAGTTCCTCCGGCCTGGTTCTCGCCTCCCGGTAGCAGCCGTCAAGCAGCTTCTCGATGTCGGAAGAACGGTACAGTATCTTGCCGCCCAGCCGGGTGAAGGCAAGCAGACCGCTGTCACGGTACTGTTGCAAGCTGCGGCGGCTCACTTTCAGCTTTTCAGCCAGTTCGCGGTCCGTATAGAAGTTCTCGCCCGCCATCGCCGGTGACCTGCCGGCAAAGAGACGCTCCATGGAAACGGAGAGACGTTCGACGGTGGAGAAGAACTCTCTTATATGCTCGCTGCTCTCACGGGTGAGCAGACGGTTATCGGTATTCATCATGACTTGATCTTTTTTTTGTTCGACATTCGTTTTTCATGGCCTTTCAGATCGACCTTCCCATACTTTCAGCCCGCTTGCGGCGCTCCTCCACTATCCGGATGATACTTTCCACGTCCCCGGGCTTGTAATATGTCTTGTGGCAGATCTGTGTGTATGCCAGCGTGCCGTTGTCACGGAGGGTCTGCAGGGTTCTCGGGCTGACCTTCAGCAGCAGGCACACCTCCTGGTTGTCCAGCCATTTCTTCTCCTCCATGTCGCCGTACAGCCGGCAGAGGGTGTCCAGCCGGTCCGCAAACGTCCGGAAGGCCGAGAGCATCGCCTCGAAGGTCCTTGCCTCAATGTTCACTATTTCCATAATCACTGTAATTTCAGGTTTGACATCTGTTTCATTCTCTTTTCGGATCCGGATTCCGTTCCGCAATTTAGTGAATCCCGGCGGAACGTCCTGAATTTCAAGACAGGATGACTACCTTTGACACCATATGCGTACTTGTTTCATCTGCAAAGTAAATGATTGTTCCCGGATATGGTTCCGCCCCTTCATCAGATGTCATTATATGTCATCAGATGTCATGGAAATCGGATTTTAATATTCATTTGCTTTTAGTAAACAGACGTTCAGATCCGTTCCCGAAGAGTGGGAAATTTCCGGTGCGTATATTTGTGAAGTCATCACCGTCAGACTGATCCAACAATATGAATAACACGGCAAACCCCGCCAATCGGACCCGTCCGTTTCACAGCACTTGTTATTATCGTTTTATTTGCTTCCGACAATCGGGCAAACGGGTAGACTGTGCCCACAGTATCAACCATCTAAAATCCATGTACAATGAAAAGTGAACCGACTGAAAAAACGAAAGGGAAGAAAATGGCGGTATCCGAAACCGCAGACAGAAAGAACGGCCGTAGTCCCGGAGCCGGCCACGACGAGTGGTGGGAAAGACTCATGATGGAACCCGGTTCGGGAGAATCCGCCGGTACGGATGCGGAACCGGTGATTCCATCCGGGGCCGTTGCGGAAGAGGTGTCCGGGGAAGCGGGAAGAAAGGACACCCCGCCGGAACCGGAAGACCCCGTGAGAAGAAGGACGAGCGGCAGGCAGCGTAGGGCCTCGCTGGAGGAGTACCGAGAAACATACCTCACCGTCCCGAAGATTAGGAAGCGCAAGACGGTGTTCGTCAGTGAGGATGTGAGGGACGAACTGGACGCCATCGTCCGCAGGCTCGGTGGGCGTGGCATGAGCGTTTCCGGACTGCTGGAGAACCTTGCCAGGGAGCATCTTGCCGCCTACCGTGAGGACATCGAGCAGTGGAGAAAAATCTGACAGCCTGTTACCGGGCGTGGAGTATACCCGATGTATGCACAGTCCCCTGTGTACCCGCTTCAATGTGGAAAATGCGGGGGGATTTTTCTGTGGGGGGAGCAAGGGTATGTTTCCGGATTCCCGAAAACCCTTGCTCCCCGCGCCCGGCGGTTGCTGGGAGGGCAAATCCGCTCCCGCCGGTCGCAGATTTTGGAATGAAAGAAGTACGGACGAAAAAGAAAAAACATATGACAAACGATGTGAATGGGATGAAGAAAAAATGTGGCCGTCCGGCACTGGGCAGGACGCGTAAATTGACCAGAGGCGTGACGGTGAAGTTCTCCCCCGTCAGCTACGAGGCTCTCAGGTTCAGGGCAGGGAAGTCCGGCCGGAGTCTGGCGGTCTATATCAGGGAGGCAGCACTGGCGGCCACCGTTACGGCAAGGCATACACCGGAGGAGAACGCACTGTTGCGCAGCCTGGCGGGAATGGCTAACAACCTGAACCAGCTGACAAAGCTCTCGCACCAGACCGGCTTTTACAGGACAAGGCTGCTGATAGAGGGGCTGCTGGGAAAGCTGAAGCGGATCATGGATGATTACAGACCGAAAGGAGGATAGCCTCATGATAGGGAAGATCAGGAAAGGCCGCTCGTTCGGCGGCTGCATACGCTACGTGACGCAGAAGGACGACGCGGAAATCATCGCCTCGGAAGGCGTGCTGCTGGGAACGGCAGAAGAGATGGCGCGAAGTTTCCGGTGGCAATGCCTGCTGAATCCGGACGTGGCGAAACCGGTGGGACACATCGCGCTCAGCTTCAAGCCGGAGGACGCACCGAGGCTGACCGACGCGTTTATGGCAAGGCTGGCGGGGGAATACCTGGAACTGATGGGGATACGGAACACGCAGTTCATCGTGGTGAGGCATCACGGGACGGACAACCCGCACTGCCACATCGTCTTCAACCGGGTGGACTTCGACGGGAAGGTGATTTCCGACAGCAACGATTTCAGGCGCAACGAGAAAGTGACAAAAATGCTTAAGGACAAGTATTCGCTCACCTATTCCGAAGGCAAACAGTCCGTTAAAACGGAAAAGCTGCATGCTTCCGAAAAGGTGAAATACGAAATATACCGTGCGGTCAAGGAAGCTTTGAGGAGTGCAGATACATGGAAAGAATTTCAAAATAAGCTCTTAAAAATGGGCGTGGAAATGGAATTCAAGTACAAGGAAAACACTAATGAAGTGCAGGGCATCCGCTTTATAAAGAACGGTCTGTCATTCAAGGGAAGTGGGATTGACCGCAGTTTCAGCTGGTCAAGGCTGGATGCGGCATTGGACCATAACCATGTCACGTCCCTGGAAAATGACGTTTCCCAAAAGCAACCGTACCATGAACAAAGTCATGGTTCTGTTATTGATAACCTGGTCGAAGTCACCGGTACGGGTGGCGTGTTCATGCCGTCGGTGGCACCGACGGAGGACGAGAAAGAGGCGGAACGCCTGCGGAGAAAGAAGAAGCGCAGGAAAGGAAGGAGTTTGTGAACCATATGTATAACAAAAAACTTTGAAAGATGAAAGAGGAAAATTATCTGGAAGGCATCTACGGATGCCTTGAAAGGATCGAGAAGAAAGTGGAGACGCTGCCCGTGGAAGGCACAAGCCCCGCAGTTGGAAACCGGACCAGTTCCCCGGAAGGGATTGCGGAACTGAAAATCCGTCTGGAACGCCTGCAATCCGCGGTGGAGAAAAACGGCTTGGAAATAGCAGCGGTACGTAACCATACCGTCCGGTTGTCGGAAGGCTGGCCGTTGTCTGCCGAAACGTTTGCCGGGGAGATGGAAAAGATTAGATACTGCCTGAGTCAAGACTGCCAAGCTGTAAAGGAGACAGTGAGACGGCTGGATGAGAGAATGGTCCTGCTGAAAAAGGAACCGGAGCGCAGACTGGTGACCTACCGTCTGGAAAGCGCATCCAAGGCAGTGGTAACGACAGCTTCAGCACTGATCCTGGCACTGATCATTTCCGTCTGGACCAACTGCAACCAGTACCGCACGAACCGGCTTTTGAAAGATGCCGATTTGAAATACCGAGCCATCAGGATCTGCCTGCCGGGGGATGATCCCGACATCGCCTTCCTTGAGAAGCATTTCACCATCAAGCGGGACGAGGAAAAGATCCGGCGTGTGGAAAGGCTGGTGACCGCTTTTGAGGACTCGGTCAGGAACCGCATCCGTAACCATGAAATGGCAGCCTACAAGGACAGTCTGGCGCACCGGCTGTTCAGGGAGGCACAGGAAATCAGGAAGCAACTGGACAATCCCAATTCAAAATGACTGCACTATGGCAACAATCAGAACCAAATTCAGGTCCTCGTCCGCGGAAGGCAGGGAGGGCGCACTGTATTATCAGGTGATTCATAACCGTGTGGTCAGGCAGATCAGTACCGGATACAAACTTTTCGCTTCGGAATGGGACCAACGTTCCGAAGCGGTCATTCCCTGTCAACACCCTGCAGGGATGGAACGGGACAATTATCTTCTATCGGTAGGGGAACGGATAAGACGGGACAAAATCCGACTGGAAAAGGCTATCAGGACATTAAGCCAATCCGGTCCGTTTACAGCGGATGATATCGTCATACGTTTCCATGACAGCGGACAAGAACCTTCGTTTAACGACTATATCCGGCAACAGATAGTAAGGCTGAAACGTTTGGGAAAGATACGGACCTCTGAAACCTATACAGCCGCGCTCAAAAGTTTCAGCAGTTTTATGAAAGGTAGCGATATACTGTTTGGCGAACTTAGCTCTGACTTGCTCATGGAATACGAGGCTTATCTGAAAAACAGGGGGAACTCACCCAATACAATCTCGTTCTACATGCGCATTCTGAAAGCGGTCTACAACCGTGCGGTGGAGAACGGACTGACCGGACAGCGGAACCTGTTCAAGTCTGTTTATACAGGTGTGGAAAAGACCTTGAAACGGGCCATTCATTTAAATGATATCAGGCGTATCAAAAGACTGGACTTGTCCCTGAAACCCCACCTTGATTTCGCACGTGACATGTTCCTGTTCTGCTTTTACACACGGGGGATGTCCTTTGTGGACATGGCTTATCTGAAAAAGGGAGACATTGCGAACGGAATCCTGACTTACCGCAGGAAAAAGACCGGACAACAGCTGTTCATCCGATGGGAAAAGTGTATGCAGGAGATCATCAAACTTTTTTGTTTATCGGTTCAAGATTTCAAAGTTGTTCATTAATTGCTTTGTTGGTTATATCCAGAGTATTATTTGTAAGAGACTCTACGAATAAATGATGATAAGACCAGTTAGTTTATCGCTTGTTTTATAATTTCATTGCGATATTCGTTCGGTGTGCAACCTTCCATCTTCTTGAACCAACGTGTGAAATGTTGCGGGTATTGGAAACCCATTTCATCTGAGATTTGACTGATACTTTTTTGCGTGTTCATGATGCGCTCTTTGGCTATATCCATAATTTTTTGCTGGATATGCTTGATTGCTGACATACCGGTTTCCTTTTTTACCAGGTCACTGAAATAATTGGTGGAAAGACACAGTTGGTCAGCGCAATACTGTACCGTCGGAATACCTTTACTCGTTGGCAAGGCAGAATGATAGTAATTATTGAGCAACAATTCAAAATGCGCCAACAAATCGTTGTTGGCATTTTCCCTTGTAATGAACTGGCGGTCATAAAAGCGGATGCAGCGGTCAAGGAGAAGCTTCATGGTATCAATAATCAAAGAACGGCTGTGCTTGTCAATAGGATGCCTCAATTCTTCTGCTACATTGTTTATACATTCAATGACTACTTTGCGCTCCTGTTCTGACAGGTGCAGTGCTTCGTTGGCATTATATGAGAAATAAGAATACTCTTTTATTATATGTGCAAGGGAAGTACCGCGCAATAGTTCGGGATGGAACATCAGGGCCCATCCGGCCGGCTGGTGCAGACTGCCATCATCGTCAGAACCCATTACCTGCCCCGGAGCGATAAACAGCATGGAGCCTTTTTCATAGTCATAGAGGCTCCGTCCATAATTCATCGTACCGCAGTCAGTATCTTTCAGCAACACAGCATAAATGTTGTACAGTTTCTTTGAGTGTCTGATGGGCTGCACCTCGTAACAATTCACAACGCTGACCAACGGGTGCAGAGCTTCGACTTCGAAAAGGTCGCAGTACTGCTGAACTGTATCTATTCTTGTTATATCTCCCATAACCATCCTTTTGTTTTTTACAAAAATAAGTATTTATATTGACATTGCTGTCTGAGGAACAGCTGTTTCTTTTCTATCCCTTATTTATTTTATTCCATGACGACAAAGTTAGTTCATTCAATCAACGAACATATAACCCTAATCACAGACTGTCTTACCATTTTCACAGATAACATTTAACCCGGTCCAAGCCCGATGAAAGTGGTAATTTTATCAGTGATTGAGGTCTAATCTTCAGTATGTGAATGCTGTAATTTTGCAAGTGAAACCAAAAAGGTAAATAAGATGAAACCAAAAGCTTTATTTGTCATGTTAATCTTATGGCTTAGCTTCACTACGATTCAAGCGCGGTCAACCGAAGATGTCCCGGATAAGGGAACTTATGCAAAATTTCTGTTGGTAGGATGTTATATGAAGCCAGACGAAGAAGGTGTCAGAATGTACCGGTTTGACGGACAAACTGCCGATGTCGACTATCCGTGTGGGCTGAGAGGGATTTCAAATCCTGCTTTCCTTACATCTGATAGCACTGGTAATCGAATTTATGCCATAGGCGATGATGAAGGGAAAAGTTCGACTGCCAATGCTTTGCTTTTTGATAAGGAAAGTGGTCTGCTGTCTCTGCTTAACTCGCAATCTACAGACGGTGAACTTCCTATTTATATTACTCTCAGTCCAAAGGAATACTTTGTTCTGACAGCAAATTATAAGGGTGGCAGCATCACGGTATTCTCACAGGATAAGAAAGGAAAGTTGCAACGTGATACAAAAATAATTCGTTTTGCTGGAAATGGGCCGAATAAAAAAAGGCAGGAACAATCGCATCTGCATTGCGTGACCTTTACACCTGATGGCAAATTCCTTCTTGCTACCGATTTGGGAACAGATTGTATCTATCTGTTTCCGATAGGCAAACGACCGGAAGCAGGTAAGGCTCATTCTCTGTTGGATGAATCAAGAGTAGTCCGCATACAGATGGATTCCGGCTCAGGACCTCGACATATATGTTTTCACCCGAATGGCAGATTTGCTTATCTCATCAGTGAACTCTCGGGTAAAATAACTGTATTCTCCTATAATGAAGGCAAGTTGGAACGTTTACAAACAATTGTCTGCGACCCTTTCGTTGCAGAGGGAAATGCAGATATCCATGTTTCATCCGATGGCAAATTCCTCTATGCTTCCAAGCACTTGAAAGAAGATGGCATAATTGTTTATTCCATTGATTCCCAAAAAGGAACATTGGTTCAAATAGGATTTCAGCCAACAGGTCTTTATCCGCGAAGTTTTGCCATCTCTCCGGATGGTTGCTATTTGGCAGTGGTTTGCAGGGATGCCAACTGCATACAGATATTCGAAAGAAACCGAAATACGGGGTTACTGAAGAATACGGGAAAAAATATCCGACTGGAAAGACCGGCGTTTGTCAAGTTCTTATAAATTCATCACTAAACAGAAAGCAATATGAACAAGTTAATTACAACCATCGCCTGCCTGATATGCTGTATCGTTTATACGCAGGCACAAAACAAGGACAATATGTTAAGCAAGAAAGAACAAAGTATTGCCGCCATCAGTATGTATGCCGCACGTGGCAATCAGGACAGCCTCAAAGTGATCCTTGCCAGAGGACTTGACTGTGGGCTGACCGTGAGCGAAGAAAAAGAAGTACTTACCCAGCTCTATGCCTATTGCGGCTTTCCACGCAGCATGGGTGCATTGGTTACGCTGATGAATCTCACCAAAGAGCGTGCAGCACAAGGCATAAAGGATGAAGCCGGACGGGAGCCTTCTCCGGTAAAGAGTTCGGATATGTTTGTTGTCGGTGGACAAAACCAGCTGAAACTGTTCGGTCGTCCGGCACTAGGAGAAGTGCTGACATTTGCTCCGGCATTGGACCAATTTCTGAAAGCTCATCTGTTCGGTGACATATTCAGCCGTGACAATCTCGACTGGCGTACCCGTGAACTGTCTACTGTGGCTGCCTTGTCGGTGTTGGACGGCGTGAAGAATGAGTTGAATACTCACATTGCCCATGCCAAGCACAACGGCGTGACACAGGCTCAGATAGACGAAGTACTTATCATGGCGGCACGCTGTCGGAACGGAATGGTGCTTTCTGAATCCGATGAACCGGCAAAGACTTTTCAAACAGATCCGACAATTACTGTCCGTAAGGTCTTTTATAAAAACAGGTATGATATCATGCTTTGCGCCGAAATGTACCTCCCGAAGGATTTCAATGAAGCGCAACACTATGCAGCCCTCATCATCGGACACCCGTTCGGGGCTGTGAAAGAACAGTGTAGCGGACTCTATGCACAGGAAATGGCACGGCGAGGCTACGTGACTCTGGCTTTTGATGCTTCCTATCAAGGTGAAAGTGGAGGAGAACCGCGTCACACGGTATCGCCCGACGCATTGGTGGAAGACTTCAGTGCTTCTGTAGACTGGCTCGGACTACAACCGTTTATTGACCGCAACCGTATCGGTGTGATTGGCATCTGCGGAAGCGGCGGGTTCTCTGTCTGTGCGGCTTCTCTCGACCCCCGCATCAAGGCATTGGCAACCGTGAGCATGTATGATATGGGGCGTGCCACCCGTAACGGTTTGGGGGATTCGATGACGGATGAACAAAGACGCAAACTGTTGGATGAAGTTGCCGAACAACGTTGGAAGGAAGCAGAAACGGGAGAAGCACGTATCCGCTTTGGCACACCGGAGAAACTGCTGGGAAATGCCAATGCCGTGCAGAAGGAGTTTTTCGATTACTATCGCAACCCCTTGCGTGGCTATCATCCGCGCTATCAAGGTATACGCTTTACCAGTCAGGCGGCATTGATGAACTTCTATCCGTTTGCCATGATTAAAGAGATTTCACCACGCCCCGTGCTATTCATTGCAGGCGAGCATGCACATTCGCGCTATTTCAGTGAGGATGCCTATCAAGAAGCCAGCGAACCGAAAGAACTGTATATCGTTCCCGGAGCCAATCATGTAGACTTGTATGACCGGATGGATAAGATACCGTTCGAAAAAATTTCGGAATTCTTCTGGTATGCTTTGCGGTAATTCAGATGAAAATGGTAATGCTATCCGTGATTATGATACAGCAAAGCGAATACGCAGGAGGGTAACTTTGCAACAGAAACAATTTAAAGATTATAGTATTTGCAACCAGTTATTACTCAATATTTTGTGAGTTATAAGTCAGAAATATGGGCATAACCTTTAGGGGTACATTCTAAAAGGTGAAGATTTAACCTTTTTATTATTTCTTAACACTCAAAGAGCGGTGGTAGAGGGTATTTTCCCTCTTTTCGGTACTTTATTGATGGTTCGATGTTCCCATCTTTCCACATTGCTTGGCTCGTTCGCACAAGCCACTACAAAGGTACTACAATTTCCAATAAAGGCAAGAGGACAGCAATTCAAATCTATTATTTTTGAGGGAGTGAAATCTGCCGCTTGCCAAATTTCTCTCTGTCGAAAATAATAGTCCTCTGAAAAGAATGAAAACAGCATTGATAAAATTGCCTTATTAAGGGGGGGGCTATGCTGTTTTATGCTATTATTTCGTCAGTCGTTTATCTCCGTTGCCGGATGCAGTTTTCAGCCAAGCCGATGAATAAGAAAAGGTTTTGGAGCTGTTTACTCTCCAACGGAGGACGAAACTGCTCCAAATGGTTTACCGCTTGAACTTTTCGTTTTCTAAAAGAGGTTTGGCAACCTTTGCATCCGACAAAAGGAGATAAATGACCAGATATATAACAGTAGTATTACATTAAGGTAAAGAACAACCATGGTATAGTATTATTGCAATTTAACTATTTAAAGTTTGTTTATAATCAAATCATTTAAAGATTTTTGTCCTTCTATGATTTTTTGTATTTGATAAATGTCGTAATTAAATAAAAAATATCACGCATAATGACTTTTTCTTTTTTCTAAATTTCTTCAAATGACAAATTATTGTTACCTTTGTAATGTAATGTAGTTAATGGTTGCGCTTATAAAGTCCTTGGAAAGGATTTATGTATAAAAGAGGTAGATGTTTACTCTGTTCTTGCTTGGATTATCAGCATCACTGATATGAAATAACAAAAAAAAATATACAATGGCTAAGCGGACGGACAGGCAGGGAAATAGTACAGATTCCCAATCCCCCTCTTTATAATACATTGCGTATAAGATTTATTAACTGTCTGGTCTGGGGAATCTACAGAGATTTAACGAATCAAGATGGGAAGAGTCAGTCTTTGTCTTGTCATAATGTTCTTCATCTGTAGTGCTCAAAAAATTGATGCACAAGTACAGAATATCAGAGAGAAACAAGATACCATTTCGGCGACTAAATCATTAGAGCATATCAGGCCCGAGAATATCAAGAAGGGACCATTGAATAATGCTTTGGATGTATTGAGTGGTCAGTCTGCCGGTGTGAACGTCACCACTAATGGGACTGACAGGCTCGCTATGCTGAATAGTATCCGTGTGCGTGGTACCACATCCATTATGGGTGGCAATGACCCGTTAGTAATTATTGACGGAGTGACATCTGACATCGCTACGCTATCTACCATATATCCCGCAGACATCGAGAGTTTCACTATTTTGAAGAATGCTACCGAAACGGCAATGTACGGTTCCCGTGGTGCTTCAGGTGTAATTGAGATTAAGACCAAGAAAGGAACGGGGCGAGGTTTCGAAATATCATATGATGGCAACTACGGATTCGAGTCAATGTATAAACATCTGCAAATGCTCAACGGCCCGGAGTATATAGCTACAGCAGAGGCACTTGGATTAGATTACAATAATGGTGGCTACAACACCAATTTTCACGATGTAATTACTCGTACGGGCTTGATACATCAGCATCACTTGGCTTTTAGCGGTGGTTCGGAAAACTCAAACTATCGAGCATCGTTCGGTTTTATGGATCATAATACAATTGTCAAAGTTAACGATTACCGAAATTTAGTGGTAAAACTTGATGCTACACAAAAGGCTTTCGATGGTCGCTTAGTTGGCGATTTTGGTGTATATGGCTACTCGTCAAAGATACACGACATTTTCGATACACGAATGCTGTTTTACTCGGCAGCTGCACAGAATCCTACATATCCAGCAGGAACTGATGTTAATGGCAACTGGGTGAAGAACTCGGCTGCATCACACATCAACCACCCCGGAGCACTCCTCTATGAGAAAAATGACTCCGAAGAACGGAATTTCAATACACATTTGGGGCTGAAATTTAATATCCTTGACAATTTGATATTGTCGGCTTTCGGCTCTTATTCATATTCATCTACGGGAAATGCTCAATTTTGTCCTACATGGGTGTGGGCGCAAGGCAATGTTTATCGTGGAGAGTTCAAGGGTGAAGACTACTTTACAAATGTGTCCCTCTCATATAACAATGCTTGGGGAGACTCACACCTTGATGCTGTTGTTGGCGCAGAATATCTTAAACAGGTAAGGACTGGTTTATGGGTGCAGGCAAAAGGAATAACAACAAATGATTTCTCCTATAATAACATCGGAGCAACATCATCGCGTCCTTTCGGTGGTACGAGCAGTAGCTATGAAGACCCGTCACTTGCTTCAATAATGGGTAGTGTCACATATAGTTACAAGGATAGATATTCTATTGCGGCAGCACTCCGTGGAGATGGCTCTTCAATGGTAAGCGATAACAATACTTTCGGATTCTTCCCATCAGTATCACTGGGTTGGGATGTAAAAAAAGAAGGCTTCCTCTCTGATACTGACTTTATAACAATGTTGAAACTAAGAACCGGATATGGTCGGTCAGGAAATCTTGGAGGTATAACATCCTATACAACACTTAATACCGTAAAGGAGAATGGTATCGTATCCATCAACGGTGCACCTACCGTAACAATGGGAAGTATACGCAACACGAATCCGGACCTTAAGTGGGAGACTCGTTCAACATTTAATATCGGTTTTGACTTAGGTATATGGGATAATCGGTTGATGCTTACCTCGGAATTATATTACTCAAAGACAACGGATATGCTCTATGAGTATGATGTTCCCGTTCCGACCTTTGCGTTCGATAAACTGATGGCAAATATCGGCTCGATGTCTAACCAGGGTGTCGAACTAGGAATCTCGGTAGTTCCCATTCAACGAAAGGATATGGAGATGAATATCAACTTCAATATGTCCTACCAGAAGAATAAGTTACTTTCGCTTAGTGGAGAGTATAATGGTATGCATATGACAGCTTCAGATATTACTCCGATTGGCTCGCTTTATGGTGCAGGTCAGAACGGTGGAGACAATAATGTAGTATATCAGATTGTAGGTCAGCCATTGGGGGTATTCTATCTACCTCACTGCAAAGGGCTTAAAGAAAATGAACTTGGTGGCTACAGTTACGATATTGAAGATTTGAATGATGATGGCGAGATTGATTTTAGCGATGGCGGAGACAGGTATATAGCAGGTCAGGCAACCCCCAAGGTAACTATTGGATCAAACATCAGTTTCCGTTACAAGTCCTTTGATATTGCCATGCAGATAAATGGTGCTTTCGGTCATAAGATATTCAATGGCACGGGCTTGGCTTATACCAATATGTCTATATTCCCTGACTACAATGTATTGAAGGGTGCTCCTGAAAAAAATATTATTGATCAGAATGTTTCAGACTATTGGTTGGAAAAAGGTGACTATGTAAATATTGAACATATTACCATAGGCTACAATATTCCAATGAAATCCAAGGCTGTGAAGTCATTGCGTCTTTCGGCAGGCATTAGCAACCTTGCAACAATCACAGGCTATAGCGGTCTTACTCCAATGATAAACAGTTATGTAGTAAGCAACACTTTGGGCATTGACGACAAACGCACCTATCCTTTATATCGTACCTATTCGTTAGGTCTTAGTATTCAATTCTAACCGCTTACAGTTATGAAAAGATATATAAACATATTGATGGTTGCTTTGGCAACGATGATGACCTCTTGTCTTACTGAAGACCCTAGAGATCAACTTTATGAAGAAGACATTTACAACAATGCCAACAACATATATATTAATGCAGTGGCTGTGCTCTACAATTACATTGGTGGCAGTGCAGACAGTGAGGGTTTACAGGGGACCTGTCGTGGGATTTATGACTATAACACACTTACTACAGACGAAGCCATGATACCTATTCGTGGTGGCGACTGGTACGATGGAGGTTTGTGGACGAATATGTATCAGCATAAGTGGAGTCCTAATGATTTACCACTCTACAATACTTGGAAATACCTCTACAAGGTTGTTGTGTTATCGAACAAATCTCTGCATATCATCGATAAGTATAGCCATAACCTATCTGAGGAGCAGAGAGTGGCCTACGAAGCTGAGGTGCGAGCTCTGAGAGCACTTTTCTACTACTACATTATGGATATGTATGGCAGAGTGCCCATCGTAACATCCTATGAACAACCGCAGGATGAAGTTGTGCAGAGCGAGCGTAGCGAGGTTTTCCGTTTTATCGTGAATGAGTTGCAGGAGGTTGCCGAGTTGTTGCCAAATGAGCGTAGTAATAAGATGGGTAACTACTATGGTCGTATAACAACACCTGTAGCTAATTTCCTTTTGGCTAAGTTGGCTCTTAATGCCGAGATATATTGTGATGATAATTGGACTGATGGCGTTCCACGGAACGGTAAAGAGATATTTTTCACCGTCGATGGTGAGAAACTCAACGCTTGGCAGACCTGTATCAAATATTGCAATAAACTTGCCGAGGTAGGTTATCGGTTGGAGGACGATTATAGCTATAATTTCTCTGTGCATAACGAGAACTCCAACGAAAACATATTCACCATTCCGTTGGATAAGAACCTCTATGCTGCGCAGTTCTGGTATCTCTTCCGATCACGACACTACAACCATGGCGGTGCGTTGGGTGGCTCATCGGAAAATGGTACCAGTGCCAATATCTCAACAGTCTTAGCCAACGGATACGGCACAGATGATGTAGATGCTCGCTTTGAAAAGAACTTCTATGCCGGCATCGTAGAGGTTGATGGAAAGCCTGTAATGATGGACAATGGACAGCAGTTGGAGTATTTCCCATTGGAGCTAAAGTTGAATCTTACGGGAAGCTCCTATGTCAAGACAGCTGGTGCTCGTATGGCAAAATATGAGGTTGATAGGACCTCACATTCCGACGGTAGACAACCGGATAACGACATCGTGCTATTCCGCTATGCCGATGCTCTCCTGATGAAGTCCGAGGCAAAGGTACGTAATGGTGAGGATGGCTCGTTGGAGTTGAACGAAGTCCGAGGTCGTGTTGGTATGCCATATCGAGAAGCTACGCTTGAGAACATATTGAAAGAGCGTTTGTTGGAGTTAGTATGGGAAGGCTGGCGACGACAAGATATGGTGCGTTTTGGAGTTTATCACAAATCATACGATCAGCGAGTCCAACTGGCTGATGAGAAAAATGGGTATACCACAGTTTTTCCTATTCCACAAAAAAGTATAGACTTGAACCCAAAATTGAAACAAAATGTTGGATATAAATAACTTTAGCCTATGAGTATTCAATTTGACATTGCAAAACAGATTATAGCTGAAACATGCCCTAATCGCAAACTTAAGTTGGAGAATATTCGCCTTTTTGCAGATATTATTCAGCCTAAGAAATATCAAAAAGGTGATATAATTCTAAATGAAGGTGATATCTGTAATTGCCTATTTTATATAGAAAAGGGATTTATTAGACAGCACTACCTAAAGCATGATAAGGATGTGATAGAACATTTAGCATGTGAAAAAGATGTTGTCTGGTGTATTGACAGCTATTTTAACCGAGAGCCAACACATCTTATGATGGATGCTGTAGAAAACAGTGTTTTATGGGAAATTCCGCGTGATATAATGGAAGAACTTTCTGATGCTAATGGTGATATAGCTTATCTATATCGGAGTTTTTTTGAAAATTCCTTAATGTTATCACAATTAAAGGCTGACATTTTACGTTTCGAATCAGCAAATGACAGATACGCTAGATTACAGCAACATTTTCCTGAAATAACTAGAAGAGCACCTTTGACAATGATTGCTTCATATCTTCAGATGACATTGGAAACATTAAGCAGAGTACGTGCATCAATAGCTAATGCTGAGAGCAAATAAAGCAAACTAACTATTAGGACTTAACTAACATCAAAAACAGGTCAGGATATAGCGTCCTGACCTGTTTCTTTAATAAACTTAAAAGCTATGGATTAATGAGATGTTAGTCATCGTCATCATCATCGAATTCATCCTCATCGTCGTCATCATCATATTCTATTGCTTCACTTTCTTCAATAATGTTACTAAAAGCTCCTGTTAAATCAAAATGATAGTTCTTTTTATTGTTAAAAAATTCATACGTGATAGAGCCGAAAGTATTCATAATATGTAACTGATGTTTATGACTCACTCATCTTATTCGAAAAATAAGGGCAAACTAAAAAGTGTATGTTTACTATATTGAAGTCATATCTTTTGAACGACAAAAAGTAAATACTTATATAGAACAACTTCCAACATAATAATCACTTTTTAGCATGCCGCATACATTGTTAACCTTAAAAATCTTTTTACCTGTTGCAAGTAAATCTTACATTTACTATGCATAAACTAAACCCTATTTACTTTCCTCTCTTGCTTGACTTTAAATTATAAAAGACAGGGATCATACCAGTGGGGCACAAGTAATTTATTCTCAAACTATTGTTATCAACTATATTAGTCATTTTTACAATCTTTTTTATACCTTTAGCTGTTAAGCTCTTTAATGTAAAAAGTTGGTTAATACTAATTATAATTGGTGATTGCCGTAGGTTCTATTATTCCATTAGTCTTGATAATACTTGATCTGATGATGGAATATTGGATTCATCCCGGTTGGACACCAAAAGTTGATATTGTTGCAGTCGTTGGCATTCAAATTAGTAGGATGATTTGAAAATATTGAACCAATATAAACTATAATCTTTCTCATACCTATCTGAATTAGTCTCTCTAGTTTCGAGAGAACGTTAGTACTACTGAGCTGCCAATTCACAGCGCTCGATTATTATAAAATTCTAATGTGTCTCAAATTCATTTGCTTTGAAAATCACAAAAGATGGGGGGCATCCCAGTCGGACACCAAAAGTTAATCTTATTACACTTATTGGAATTTGCACTATTATTAGCAAACACAGTACTTAAAAACATTTCAATCTTTTTCATACCTTTCCAAATTTAGTTCCTCCGAAGAGGGGTTTATACTCACTTTTTTCTTTCTTTGACAATTTGATATTATTATCCTAACAATCACCAATATTTGTATATTCAAATCGTTATTTAATAGTTATTATTTATGACTTTCTTTTTATTTTCTGTTATCCTGTTTTGTTTTTCTGGTGCAAATGTATGTCGATTTAGAATTACAGACTGCAATAAAAGTGTGAAAATTTAAATTTAAGCAGATTTATTTGACATTTATCAAATCATGAATTATGTTTGAAATGATATTGAGATAAAAAACTAAGATATGACTCTTTAAATGGAATGTTAATTAACGTTTTTTTCTTCCTCTTATAAATCACCTTGTAAATTAAGTTATTATATAACCGTATCACATTATCTGAATAAAGTTTAATAAGTGATAATACTAATTATAGAAATAGTTTATGTATCTTTGTATGAGATACAAAATAGCATAGGTAAGATGAATTCACACATATGGAGAGACATTTATATATAATTGGTAATGGTTTTGATTTACACCATGGCATAAATAGTTCATATCGAAATTTTCGTGATTGGTTATATGAAAATGAACCGACTGTCATTCAAGACATAGAAGAAGCCTACGGCTGTTGTGATGATGAGTGGTGGTCTGATTTCGAGAATCAACTTGGTTCACTAGATATATTAGAATATGCTAGTGCTGTAGCAAGTGAAAATGTGCCGGATTTGATGTCTGACCATTGTGATAGAATGTGGAATGATGCCCAAATAGAGGTGGAGCAGAGCCTTGATGGACTATATAGCGATTTAAGAAGTTGTTTTAGAAATTGGATACTGCAACTGAATTCTCCAAGAGAAGACAAAAAGATTGAATTGATAAGAGAAGGATCTCGTTTCTTAACCTTTAATTATTCGAAAACTCTTGAGAATATGTATGGTGTTCCTTCCGCACAAATTCTTCACATACATGGCTGTATTGATGATAATGAAGAATTTGTTCTAGGACATTGTGTAGGAGAGGATGAATTACGGAAGATGATAATAGTAAATGATCCAGAACCACCTTCTGACGATGATCCAGAAGCATATGAACAATGGAGAATGGAGATGGAGGACAATCATCAATTACACCAACAATTAGCAGAAGATGCCGCAGTAAGTGGCGTTGCATCTCAACAAAAACCTGTCAAAAAATTATTGCATAGGTATAAAGACTTCTTTGATAGCCTTTACGATGTGACACATATACATGTTTATGGAATGTCATTCTCGGAAGTTGATGCGCCATATTTAAACATGGTTGCTCAAATAGCAAGAGACGCAGAATGGGAAATAAGTGATTATCAAGGATATTGTGAAATGGAAATCACATCGTTTATTGATTTACATAAAATAACCAACTATAAGGTGATTGAACTGAACACATTAATATCTCGATTACAATTAGAAATAGATTTTCCAGCCAACTAATCAATTTCTCTCTCTTATTACATTCAAATTATGTGGATTAGCCTGTTCACTTATTTGTGCAATAAGTCACTCATTTAATATATATGCTGTGGTACATCTATTTGTTTCACGGTAATAAAACGCGACCCGCCAGCAGTTCTTACGAGATGCTGACGGATTCTGTTATTTTTTGTTTGAGTTTTTATGCTCTATAAGAACCTTTTTACAGGTCCATTTACAAACTCACACAGATAGACTCACTGTTTATCTCCAAAGAGGTTCATTCTTCCAGTTGATAGGAATACCAATTTTATGAATAGGTATGACTTGGGAACTTGTCTCAAACAACGCCTTTACTTTTTCTTGGATAGATTTGCTACCACTTACGGCTCTACAGAGATAAACCAATGCACAAGTTACTGCATAGGGCTTTTTCTTCTGCATTTCTGAGAATTCGTTATTCAACCAAAGGTCTCTATGCCCCTTGATATTCGATATTTTCTTGCTGAGTGCTCTGTTCCATAGACGAGAATGGTGTGCTATGATATTTCGCATTAACGAGATTATCTCTATCCAGTTAGAAAACTCTCTCGATGAGTAAAGTCCAAAATCATTTGCAATGGCTGACTTTTGAGGCAATTGATTCTTCAAGTTCTTATACATCTTCGACAGTGTGCCGAAAGTAGCCACCTCAATTATCATCCAAGCATCAGGGTTATCACCCTCAAAACTATCCCCTTGCCAATTGGGATGGTTCTCAATGTACTTCTTAGCAAATGGTTCAGTACTTCTTTCAAACTCATATTTCAAGTTAAGCACAAACTCTTGATGTCTGTCGGCATCTTCAAACAATGATGCATCAAGATACCAAAGTCCATTGCCTGCTGCTTTTGACATATGATTGATGATTTTAGCACGAAAAGCTACTTCGATCATTTCTATTGCATCAAACAACACCAATCGTAGGTTATGGTCGAAATTATAGCGTTTCATGACCATATCAAAAGATGTATCAGGCAAGAAATCACCATCTGTAGAGTCATCAATCAGGTCTGTCCAGAAATACTTCAACCGGAAATAACTGATTCGAGCAAGCAAAGCTTTTGCTTCGCCTAAATCTTCAAATTCCATCCCTTTTGCTCTGAGCAATGAGACCTGTTCTTCTATTGTGCGTGGGCGCTGGTTCATAGTAATAAAAAAAGCGACCCGCCAGCAGTTCTACGGGATGCTAACGGGTTCTGTTATCATTGACTCGGCACAAACCGATGATCATCATATTTACGATGCAAAGGTAATGCTTTTTGTCTCTAATAACAAATAATTGCAGAAATATTTTACAAGAATCATGCTTTTTTACCTAAATCCTTACAGTTTTAGAGAATTTCCACGCTTCTGCGCCTGTTCATATCTGCCGATAGCAACATCATCCACTTCGCGAACAGCCTTGCGGTACTCGCTGTTGGATAGGTTCTCTTTTTTGTCTGCCGTGAACACGAGGAAAGTTCCAATAGCTCTGTAATCCTCCTTATTTTTACCAAAGGCTTCCATCACACTCTTGATGGTCTTTGCCTCCTCTCGGCTGAAGATACTACGATATGTATCTTTGGCAAAGTTGATGATTGAATCGACTGCCTTTCTGAAGGTGCCATTACTTTGCATCAGGATTTTTGTGAACATCCCCAGCATCTTGTCTCTCCACGAAATGCGGTCTTTCAAGTTGTTAATTTCATCGTCCTTTTTGAGTGTGGCATTGCGAACGGCACTTTCCATCTGCTGTGCAACTGTTTTCTTGTAGGCTTCAAGTTTGGCGGTTTCAGCCTGCGTCCGTTTGCGTTCTTCGGCTATGGTTTCGTGTGCTTCCGCCAAGTCAAATTTTAAGTCCTCAATGTCGCCTTTCAAGGCTTTGGACTTTCCCGTAGCCCAATCAGCAACTGCTCCGAGCAACTGGTTTCCTTTCTCCTTGTTCAGTTTGGAGCGTTTATCACTGATAGCCTTATCGAGCATTTCACTCTGCTTCTCTTTTTGCAGGGCTTCATCACGTAGGGCTTGTGTTATACTCTCTGCTTCCTGAACCTCCTGCTCGGCACATTTCACTTGATACTCCTTGTATCGCATTACGGCATCCAAATTACGGAGTTCGGATTTCTGTTTTTCAAGGATGAAGTCGTTACGTTCCAGATGTTCCTTGCCTGTCTCGGCTTTCGATTGTCCTCGCTCCATTTCAAGAATCTCGGATGCTGATGTCTGTATTTCCATCATATCGTTATCATTAAGTTTGCAGCTCTTTCCTGTGTCGTGGTTCATCCAATCAAAAACGATATGGGCATGGTAGTTCGGTTTGAACCATCTGTCCCCAATTTTGAAGCTCTCCTTATCGCCTGCATCGGGTTCGCCAGGGAGCCAATGCCCTTCATCCTTGTGTATGAAAATCTGTATCGGAGTGATACCCCAACGCTGTTCGCATATATCACAAAATCTGCGAAGATCATTCAAGGTGGTATCTGCTTTGATAAGCAATACTCCTTCACGGATGGGCGAGCACCCGGCCACCTTGATAATCTTTCCGTTTTTGCCTTTGCGTTCACGTTCCTTTTCCTGCATCGCACGCCCAGTCTTTTCCTTAACCATACGCTTGATGTTGTCATAATGCGTCTGCAAAGCGACATTGCCGAAACTGGGATTTATCCACTGCTCGTTATCGGCAGAGAGTTCGGGTACGATATAGATTTTGGAGTCCCCGATGTTACGCATGTATTCGGGAGTCCTGCGGTTATGAGCCTCGCTTGATGTTATATTGCAAGGCTTGATATGTATACTGCTTTTTGTTGCCATTTTTTTGAATTTGATTTGAGTTATTGACTAACATTTCTTTTATTTGTCCGCTCATAACCGCAAGGGGTTCTTAGGGGTACAACCCATAAGCGGAGATTGCAAAGAGAGGGTCACTCTTTGCTCTGGGTGCTCAGGGGAGAAACGCCCTAAGTGGGTCATTAGGGCAAAGCCTTAATCCCCTCGGGAGAGCCCACAACTACGTAAGCGAAGCGTGTAGTTATAGTGGGCTATATCAAGGGCAAGCCCTTGTCAGTCCGCTACAGCCTACGGCTTCCGCTCTCCTGCTGTCAAGGAGGGCTTTTGTCATCGCTTGCGATGTGACTTGCATCGACCAATACAAGGTCGAGTTCATCAATCAGCTTTTGCAGTACAGGGTTCTTCTCTATCATCTGTTGGAGGATTTTTTCAGCTTCTACCAAGTGGTTGGCAGTGGACATTAACTTGCCTTCCTGTATCTGAATAATAATCCAGTCGGCTATGTCGATATGGTCTGCTTTCTGCTTGGGAGTAGCGTGTTTTTCCAAGAGGTCAGAAACGATAGCTTTGCAATAGGTCATGCTCTCGGCACGCTGTTTCCACTCGGTATATCCGTCTGCATCGGGAAAGAGAAGTACGGTTCTTCCGCTCAACACACGAAGTTTGTCCTCTTTCATCTGACTCTTGCCACCTGTCGCCAACCATACATAGTTAGGGAAGATAGCAGAGCCGATGATGGCACTCTTCTCGGATTCAACCAATACCACCACCTTGTCGGGATAGAGGCTTAGCAGGTGTTCACCGAAAAGACATTGGGATAGTAGCCATTCTTCTGGCAATACATTCTGCTTTTTCAGTATGTTATGTATCCAGTTGATGGCTACACCTTGTTCCTTGATACGGTGTCCATCTTCGGGATTGTACTGCATTACCTTTCCTGTACGCACCTTTCCGTTCTTGTCTATCTGCCAAAAGATAACAGCACCGTCACGGGTCGCCCCCAAACGATACTCATCCAACAAGCGGTTCAACACCTCCTGAGACTTGCTGCCATAGTAGTTGCCAAGCAATATAGAGAGAAAGCGGAAGAAATTACTCTGCACGCTTTTAGATTTCTCCACATAGTGAATCGGAACATAGCCGATGGGCGTAGGTTTCATTGGCTCGGTCGGAGTGCTCTTGCTCTTCACTTCTTTCATTTGCCCATCAAAAGAAGAAGCATCAAAGGTACGGCATTCGGGATGATCCTGAAAGTATTGCTTGGGAGTGTAATGATACCCGCAGCTGCTTTCGTAGTTGCATCTTCCGACTGACGGATGCAGAGGTGTATTCTCCTCGTCCACATAATAGACAAAGGAACGCTTGTCGCCACAACTTGGACAGGTATGCCGTGTGGCTATACCTTTGTAGCTTTGTAATGAATATCGTTTCATGCCTTGGCCTCCTTTCTCTCGGTATTATCGGGTGTCCCGTCCTGTCCCATCTCCCGTTCCCCTAAGGGCTGGGACGGTGGGACACTTGGGACGATGGCTTTTTCATTCTCTTTGCTTCGGTGGATTACTCGCCCGACAGTTGATTTACCGCAACCTACTTGTGAAGCAATCTCCCTTAACGACTTGCCCATTCGGGAGAGCTCCAATATCTGGCTGTCCCTACGGGTGGATTCATCGTCTCCCAACTGCTTCAGATGTTCCTTTTCCGTGGAGTACCCTCGGTGTACAAATTGCAGAAAGCAATCGACCTTCTCAATCTCATAGATGATGACATTGTCGCCATCGTATGAGTATGTCCCATAGCGCACCTTAAGTTGCTTCACATAGCGTAGACTTCCATCTTGGGCACTTTTGCCAATGGCAAATACACTGTCAAAGAAGTTGTACAGGCGTTTGCTTCCGGCAAGGTCGTTCGAGGTGATGGGACAGTCCAAGGAGCGTTTGGGAGTATGTGCCAGGACGAGGAGGGACAACCCGTATTTCTTCTTGAGATTGTTGAGCTGGATCATCAGCCGTCCTGCCGCATCCCCCTTTTCCATGGCACAGCACAGATAGGTAAGGTTATCAACGATGAATATCCTGCATCCTGTCTGCAGTGCCATCTGCTCGATGCTACCGATGATTGCCTCCTCGAAGTTGGCATCAAGGAGGGAATCACAATCAAGGGATACACGGTACAGCCTTTCGGGGAAGGAATACAGATTGCCGTGCTCGTTGGTATAGCGGAGCTGGAACTGTTTCTCGGACAACTCGAAATCTAGATTATAGAATATGGAAAATAAGAAGGAAGAGCCAACTTTGAACAAGGTAACGTTCGTAAACGGTGTGCAGATTAAAAACAAAAGTGGAAAGCACTGATGTGGGATAATTTTATCTATTATGGTAAGATTAATCAAAACAGAGACAGTCATAAGTGTACTGATGGGGCATTTTATAAAGAAATTATTGTTTATCTTGCTGTTTGTCGGGGTACTGATTGCTCCGGCAAACGCACAAAACGAAAAGAATATGTATTCGTACAAGAAAATTGGCAACAAGTATATTGTCAGCATTAACAATCATACTGAAATTGTGAAAGCCCTGAATGCTTTCTGCAAGGAGAAAGGAATTCTGTCGGGTTCTATCAACGGGATTGGTGCTATCGGAGAGCTGACCCTCCGTTTCTTCAATCCCAAGACAAAAGCATATGATGATAAGACATTCCGGGAGCAAATGGAAATATCCAACCTTACAGGGAATATATCATCTATGAATGAGCAGGTATATCTTCATTTGCATATAACCGTCGGCAGGAGCGACTATTCCGCTTTAGCCGGACATCTACTTTCCGCAATACAGAATGGTGCAGGGGAGTTCGTGGTGGAAGATTATAGCGAGCGGATAAGTCGCACATATAATCCGGATTTAGGACTGAATATATACGATTTTGAAAGATAGTTGCCTATAAATATCGCTTGGAATACAGGATAATACATCATTCAGCTTAGATGATATATATCAAAAAAAGTTTATCAATTCTGTCACGTTAACTTTGCAACAGAAATAATTTAAAGACTATCAAATATGGATAAAGACAAGGATATGAGCCGCCGGAGATTCCTTAAAATGGCGGCATTGACAGGAGCTGCCATGTGTGTCGGGCCTACCTTGAACAAGGTAACGGCAGCAGAACGGGTATGGATGGGGAAACAACAAGTTGCAAACAACATCCCTGCAGGCATGGCGGCGGTGCGCACTCGGCGAACATTGGGACACGGAAATACGGCATTCACTGTTTCTGCAATGGGATATGGCTGTATGGGCTTGAACCATAACCGCAGCCAGTACCCGAGCAGGGAAAAAGAAATCGCCCTGGTGCATGAAGCTGTTGAACGTGGGGTGACCCTTTTCGATACAGCCGAAAGCTACGGCTACCACATCAATGAAAAATTGGTCGGCGAAGCCTTAAAAGGATATACCGACCGGGTATTTGTGTCATCGAAGTTCGGACATAAGTTTGTAAACGGTGTGCAGATTAAAACCGAAGAGGACAGCACTCCGGCCAACATCCGCCGGGTTTGTGAAAACTCGTTGCGCAATCTCGGAGTTGAAACATTGGGCATGTTCTACCAGCACCGCATAGACCCGAACACACCGATTGAAGCGGTGGCTGAAACATGCAGCAAACTCATCAAGGAAGGTAAAATCCTGCATTGGGGCATGTGTGAAGTAAACGTTGATACCATCCGCCGTGCGCACAAGATATGTCCGGTTACGGCAATCCAAAGCGAATATCACTTGATGCACCGCATGGTAGAGACGAACGGAGTGTTGGAGCTGTGCGAGGATTTGGGCATCGGTTTCGTTCCATACAGTCCGCTGAACCGTGGTTTTTTGGGCGGTATGATCAATGAATATACCAAGTTTGATGTTACCAACGACAACCGGCAGACCTTGCCACGCTTCCAGCCCGAAGCCATACGCGCCAACTATCGTATTGTGGAAGTTCTTAACGCTTTCGGCCGTACAAGAGGCATTACCCCGGCACAGATAGCTTTGGCCTGGCTGATGAACAAGAAGCCTTTTATCGTGCCTATTCCGGGCACCACCAAACTCTCTCATCTGGAAGAGAACCTTCGTGCCTGCGACATCCGTTTCACGGCAGAAGAGATAGAAGAACTGGAAACAGCCGTAGCTGCCATTCCTGTGGTGGGTAGCCGCTACGATGCCTTGCAGGAGTCTAAAATCCCAAAATAATCCGTGTATGAAGAAACAGATATTTTACATGACGTTCATCGCTTTACTGTCGGGCTGTAATTGTTACAAAGGGAATATTCTGCAAATAGAGGAACAAGGCAGTTTTGCCGTAGGTGGCACCGTACTGACCGATTCATTGGGACACAAATACCACGGCGACCATGCTTATGTATTTTATCAGAAACCGGTTGATGCACGGAAATATCCGCTTGTTTTTGCACATGGTGTCGGCCAGTTTTCCAAAACATGGGAGACCACTCCTGACGGACGCGAAGGGTTTCAGAATATATTTCTTCGCAAAGGTTTCTCCACCTATCTTGTCGACCAGCCTCGCCGGGAAAATGCCGGACGGAGTACGGAAGCTGTCACACTGGAACCGGTATTCGATGAAGAAGAATGGTTCAACCGTTTCCGTGTGGGAATCTATCCTGATTATTTCGAGGGTGTACAGTTCAGTCGCGACCGGGAAGCCTTAAACCAGTACTTCCGGCAGATGACGCCGACCATCGGACCTTTGGACTTCGATGTCTATTCCGATGCCTATGCTGCTCTTTTTGACAAAATCGGTCCGGCCATATTTGTCACTCATTCACAAGGCGGTCCGGTGGGTTGGTTTACTTTGCTCAAAACGAAGAACATCAAAGCCATTGTAGCATACGAACCCGGTGGAAGTGTACCCTTCCCAACCGGTCAAGTTCCCGAAGAAGGCAAAGTCTTGACACGGTCTAAAAAAACAGAAGGAATAGAAGTCCCTATGGCAGTTTTCAAGAGATACATGGAAATTCCCATCATCATTTACTATGGGGATAACCTGCCCGAAACAGACGAACATCCGGAACTTTACGAATGGACACGCCGTCTGCATCTCATGCGCAAGTGGGCCGAAATGCTCAATAAGCTGGGCGGTGACGTGACGGTCATTCATCTGCCCGATGTCGGTCTGCATGGGAATACGCACTTCCCGATGTCGGATTTGAACAATGTGGAAGTAGCTGACCTGCTGTCGAAGTGGCTGTATGAGAAACAGCTGGACAGATAGAAATTAACAGAGGATAACCCCAAAACCTAAATAAAAATAGTTATGAAACTGAAGTGCTTATTGGCAATGCTGCTCTTAACCTTCCTTTCGTGCAGCAACACTCCGGCTGTTGAAGATAAGATAGATTCGTTGCCTCACTCAGAGCCGGGGAAAACATTGATAGTCTATTTCTCATGGAGCGGACATACGCAAACTGTAGCCAACATTATCCATGAACTTATTGGATGCGACATGGTGGAGATTGAACCGGAAGAACCCTATTCTGATGAATATAATGAAGTGGTTGACCGTTTCAAAAATGAAAGAGACAATCATATTCTTCCAGCTCTGCGTACAAAAGTAGAGAATATGGATGATTATGATACATTGATTATCGGTAGTCCTATTTGGGGTGGTCTTCTGTCTTCTCCTGTAAAAAGTTTCCTGTCCGGTTATGATTTGTCCGGGAAAAAGATACTCCCATTCTGTACACATGGAGGAAGCGGAACAGCACAAAGTGTGGATAATATCCGCAAACTATGTCCCCATGCTGAAATATTGCTGTTTATGGCAGTCAAACTGCAAACTCTCGGAATGAAGTGAAAAAATGGCTGTCAGAAGCCGGATTTTCTGTCGAATTAAATTACGCCCGTTTAATAGTTTTAATACTGAAATGAAATATCCTTTGTTATCCGCACTCTTTCATCCCCTTTTTCAGAGATTTGCAGATAGACCAGTAGTTGAGATTAGGGAATATGAGATTGTCTTCCTGACAGGGTCGGTAACGCTCGATAATCTGCAAAGGAGTATCCAACAGTTTCACTTGGAACGGCACTTTTGTCTTGTACCGTTTGGACAATATCCACTTCTCACCATTCACTTCTACGATGTTGCTATTGGTTAGTTCCTTGATGTCCACGAAAGAGAGGGCAGTGAAGCTGGCGAAAACAAAAATGTCACGAATATAGAACAGTTGGACATCCCCAACTCGTGCGTCATCAACGTTTTCAGTTCATCTTCCGTCAGGAACTCACGTTCCGTCACATTAGGGCTGATGTGGAATTGGGCAAACGTTTTTTTCGGTATTAGTCCGTTAAAGTGCACACACATGACAACGCCTTTCAGCCACATGCATTTTTCCCATATCGTCCCGTTGTGAAGTCCCGCTTTCGTTGATAGGTAGGCTGCAAACCCCTTGATGAAGTCGGGCTTAATCTCCAGCATGAACATATCCGTCCGTCTGTAAAAAGACTTGATGAACGCTGCCACATGGTTTCTTGCCACCACCCGTGAACGGTGGTTGCCATTACCCTGTCTTTTCCGACACGCTTCTTGAATACTTCGTTCTCACGTCCGGACGCTTTGAGCAGTGTCTCATACTCACTGCCGATACCCTGATAAGCATTGCTCACCATTTCAGCCGTCACGAACGCTTCACGGTCGAATATACGCAGGTAGTGCTTGATGATTTGAGCCTTGATGTTGTCAAGGGCAAGGTTGATATCACGTACTTCCGCACTCTTGCCTTTCGCCCTGTTCTCTTTCACGTCCCAAAGCGTTTTCGGGATACTCTACTTATAGCTGAACTGCGTCACAATCCCGTTAATCGTTACCCGTCCTATGATGCGGACAATATCGTTTTTCTCCTTGTTGCCGTTCACGTAGAACAGCACTTTGAATGTACTTCTTGCCATACTCGTTTTTTAAGTTTAAAATTAAGTATCAATGAGTTATGCCTTGTAAACCAACCGAAGCCATACGGAGAAAAATTCAGCACGGAGTATCAAAAACCACCTTTCACGGGGTAATGATTTAGCAACCTTTCTACTTCATAAATTTACTTTTTTTTGCGTTACCTCGTTTTATGCCTTTGTCCTCATTTGTCCTCACAAACGCTTTATTCATAGCCGTTTTAAAAACATTTCCGCCTTTCTATTCCTCTTTTCCACAGATTTTTAGTAAATTTATATCCGTCTAATTTTTAAGGTCCTATGTTCAGACTCAATCTAACCAAACATTGCATAAAGTGGTACTGTTTCATCCAAATGCAACTGATGGACACGTTCGTACATTATTTTGTGCTTGTATCGTTATATCTATTGCAGCTATTATCTGTAGTTCATTTGTATCCATGGCCCATTACAGACAGGCGTTATTCAGTATGACTTATTTTTCCTCCCTGGTGTTTTTTGTGGAGTATGCATTGCGCATTTGCGGCACCGGTCAAATATCCGGATAGAGACATAAACCGTACACGATGGAAATATATTTTTTCATTCTATGGTTTGTGGACTCCGTGACCATTCTCCCTTATATGTTAACCTATATGTATTGGGATACGAATATTGTCCATGTCATTATCCTCCTTTACATTTTTATTATTGTCAAATAGATAAGATACTTACGGAAGAGTGGGTTATGACCTATATACCTGCGGTATCATGGTCTGTTTTTCTGCTATTCTGCTATACTATATAGAGCTTAATGTACAGCTTGAGGATTTCAAAACATTCGTGACGGGCTTTGGTGGGCAGTAATTCTAAGACTTTAAATAAAGAAAAATTAAGCCACCCCTTAAAAAAAAGAGATATTTCCTTTCAAAGAATTCATTTCTTTTATTACATTTGTATTAGTCTTTTGAAAATAGAAGATTTATAGTAAAGCGTTAAGGCATTATCCAAGTTCAGGAAATCCCCAATTTCGAAACAACAATTGGATAATACATTGGACGCTCCACGTTCTATCTATATAGATTTTTGTTATATATAGACGTGGGGCTTTGTGTATTATATGTTGTTGAGTATGGGGATACTTCTGAACGGTAATACCAAAGTTCCCACGCTTAACTTTATATAAACACAACTCCAGGGAACAGGGTTGGCTTATAATAAACATTATGAAAGCAACTTGTTTTAAAAGCGAGACAACTGTCTCCAACGACTTTCCCCCTTTGTTTGTTACTGTCTTTTGTGGAATATTCTATCCTTTCATTTCCATTCCTGTCTCTTTCGGAACATACCGTTCATTATCATACAAATTACATGCCAAAGCACTTTTCTGCCTTCTCCTGCTATGGTACTAGATAATAGTAACTCCCCCTATCACATAGAGGAAGAACTTTGGTTACAGATACTTTCTCTGTCAAGAGAGTTGCAGGAGTGTAAAGCTAGTCTGCACCATAATACTTTGGACTGTATTTCCGATAAGATTGAAGGAATAGAAAGAGAACTGGATGTCTTATTGGATATTCTGCAAGGGAGGCAAGACAAAAAGACATCATAGTGCTATTTTTTATGACAATTTGTCTACGCCGATAAGTTATCCTATTATTTAAGCCTCGTTTAAGAATTCCGTTTTATGGGTTACCCACAATCGAATGGAATTTTTATATACTGAGAATAACACATGATATTAGTAATGGATTTTCAATATTCAGAGTGATAATGGATAAACGAATAGAAAACGCCATGAATGAGTTGATCAATACAGAAATATGGTCAACCGGTTTATACCTGTCATTGCAGGTTTATTTTGAAGATGAACGGCTTCCAATACTTAGCTCCTAGCTGAACTCCCAAGCACAGGACAATATGAACAAGGTTTATCAGATGATGAATCGGATATGCTATGATGGAGGATGTGTTGTAATCAATGAAATGAAACGGGATACACATGAATGGACAACGCCATTGAATGCCTTGAATGAATTGCTTGAACATGAGCAGTACATATCACGTCAGGTAAACACATTTCTCATATTATGCTGGAATGTAAGCATGTCCTTCCATTCTTTCATCAGCGGGCTGTATGCAGACCGTATATATGTAAGTACGGCATTTATGGAATTGTTACGTATCCTCGCCAAGGAAAACGAACGGAAACTACCTTATTTTTGACGGTATGGATTTAAGATTGATGTTATGCAAAATTTAATATTGCAGAATGCTATCTGGTATGTTTTTTGCGATATAATAATCGATAATAAACTATATGTCATCATGGATATATTTGTATATTTAACATTGTGTTTCACTTCGCTATTCACCTTGATGGACCCTCTTGGAGTGATGCCGGTATTCCTGCAAATGACTGATGGAATGGATACGAAAGAACGCAGATATATCGCCTTGAAAGCATGTACCATTGCATTTATCATATTAGTCCTTTTTACATTATCGGGCAGGTTTCTGTTTCATTTTTTCGGCATCTCAACAAACGGATTCCGGATTGTGGGAGGTATCATCATCTTTAAAATCGGATATGATATGTTGCAGGCACATTTTACCCATGTGAAACTGAATGAAACTGAACGAAAAGAATATTCCAAAGATATAACCATCACACCTCTTGCCATTCCGATGTTATGCGGTCCGGGAGCGATTTCCAGTGGAATAACATTGATGGAAGATGCTTCGGAATATACTTTCAAAATAGTATTGCTTGGCGTAATCGCTTTGGTCTGCATTCTTTCCTTCTTTATTCTGTGCGCGTCCACCCAGCTTTTAAAAATCTTGGGAGAGACGGGAAACAATGTGATGATGAGACTGATGGGACTTATTCTAATAGTGATCGCCGTGGAATGTTTTATCAGCGGGATACGTCCGGTATTAATTGAAATCTTGAAACAAGCCCATGCTTGTTCTTAAAGAAGAGAGATAATTTGGATTTATTATTAACATTAAAAGTTTGATTCATCATGACTGAAAAATTGCAAAATGCTCTGAATGAGCAAATCACAGCAGAATTATGGTCTGCCAACCTGTATTTATCAATGTCTTTTTATCTGGAAAGAGAGGGCTTTTCCGGAATGGCTCGCTGGATGCAGAAACAGTCTGCAGAAGAGACCGGGCATGCATATGCCATTGCCGGGTACATGATTAAGCGTGAGGCAACCCCGAAAGTAGACAAGGTCGATGTGGTTCCACAAGGTTGGGGTAACCCTGTTGAAGTATTCGAGCATGCTTTGGAGCATGAAAAACATGTTTCCAAACTGATTGATGAGTTGGTACAGGTAGCATCCGAAGAGAAAGACAATGCCACTCAGGACTTCTTGTGGCAATTTGTTCGTGAGCAAGTAGAAGATGAAGCGAATGTACTCAATATTGTTAGTCATCTGAGGAAAGCCGGAGACTGTGCTATCCTTTTTATGGATGCAAAACTGGGTGAACGGGAGTCATAAACCAGAATAATCAATAAAAATAAATAAAATGAAAATAGTAGATTTATTGGGAGGAAAGGCTGAGTACTACCTGAACCATACATGTAAGACGATAGACAAACAACTTATCCATATTCCGGGACCGGATATGATAGATAAGGTATGGATGAATTCCGACAGGAATATCCGTACATTGGAAAGTTTGCAGGCTTTATACGGACATGGACGTCTGGCCAATACGGGCTATGTATCCATTCTGCCTGTAGACCAGGGCATAGAACATTCTGCAGGAGCGTCTTTCGCCCCCAATCCGCTTTATTTCGATCCCGAAAACATCATAAAGCTGGCCATTGAAGGAGGGTGTAATGCCGTGGCATCCACATTCGGTGTGTTGGGCGCCGTGGCACGCAAATATGCACACAAGATACCTTTTATCGTCAAGCTGAACCATAATGAGTTGCTGACTTATCCGAACAGCTACGACCAGGTAATGTTCGGTACGGTGAAAGAGGCATGGAACATGGGAGCCGTAGCTGTCGGTGCTACCATTTATTTCGGTTCGGAACAAAGCCGCCGCCAGATAGTGGAAGTGTCACAGGCTTTTGAATATGCCCACGAACTGGGAATGGCTACTATTCTGTGGTGCTATTTGAGAAACAGCAGCTTCAAAAAGGATGGTACCGACTATCATGCCGCTGCCGACTTGACAGGACAAGCCAACCATATCGGGGTTACCATTAAAGCCGATATCGTGAAGCAGAAGCTCCCATCCAATAACGGCGGTTTCAAGGCTATCGGATTCGGAAAGACAAACGAGTGTATGTATTCGGAACTGACCACTGACCATCCGATAGACCTTTGCCGTTATCAGGTGGCGAATGGCTATATGGGACGTGTCGGATTGATTAACTCGGGCGGTGAATCCCATGGGGAATCCGACCTGCATGATGCTGTCGTAACGGCAGTAGTAAATAAGCGTGCAGGTGGTATGGGGCTGATCAGCGGTCGTAAGGCTTTCCAGAAACCGATGAAAGACGGAATTCAACTTCTGAACACCATTCAGGACGTATATCTGGATTCTTCAATAACCATTGCATAAAGAAGAAGTATCCATGAAAAGAATAGTGTTATTACGTCATGGCGAAAGTCTATGGAACAAAGAAAACCGTTTTACTGGATGGACGGACGTGGATTTAAGCGAGAAAGGAGTTGAAGAAGCCTGCAAGGCAGGCGATGCATTACGGGAGGCTGGATTTTCTTTTGAGGCAGCTTACACTTCTTACTTGAAACGTGCCGTAAAAACGTTGAACTGTGTCTTGGACCGGCTGGATAAAGACTGGATTCCGGTTGAAAAGACCTGGCGGCTGAACGAGAAGCATTACGGCATGCTTCAGGGACTGAATAAGAGTGAAACAGCGGTCCAATATGGTGAAGAACAAGTACACATCTGGCGAAGAAGCTATGACGTGGCTCCCGCTCCGGTAGGCAAAGATGATCCCCGTAATCCGGGCATGGATATCCGCTATGCCGGTGTACCAGATAGCGAACTTCCCCGTACGGAATCCCTGAAAGATACTATTGGGCGTGTCATGCCTTACTGGAAATGCATCATCTTTCCCGCATTGATGTATAAGGACAGCCTGCTGGTAGTCGCCCATGGTAACAGCCTGCGCGGAATCATCAAGCATCTCAAAGGAATTTCCGATACGGATATTTCCAACCTGAACCTGCCTACGGCAGTTCCTTATGTCTTTGAATTTGACGACAGGCTGGTTCTTGTCAAGGACTACTACCTTGGAAACCCGGAAGAGATACGGAAACGGGCAGAAGCTGTGGCCAAACAAGGGATGGCTAAAAAATAAAAATCTGTCTATCAAGCAGATGCTTTTTTTTTAAGTTTTAATTATTAACTTTTAAAGAGGAGGTAAAAATGGTACCTGTAAAAACAAACCAGAATTGGTTACCGAGTATTTTTAACGATTTCTTTGACAATGAATGGATGGCAAGAGCAAACGCTACGGCTCCAGCCATCAATGTGATTGAGAATGAAAAGGACTACAAGGTAGAACTGGCAGCTCCGGGAATGACCAAGAATGATTTTAAGGTAAGTGTGGATGAAAGCAACAATCTGGTAATCTGCATGGAAAAAAAGGACGAGAAAAAGGAGGAGAAGAAAGACGGAAAATACTTGCGCCGTGAATTCTCCTATTCCCGATTCCAGCAGAGTATCCTGCTGCCGGATAATGTGGAAAAAGATAAAATTTCGGCCAAAGTGGAACACGGGGTCCTGTTTATCGATATTCCCAAAGTCGTAGATAAGAAGGTTCAGGAAACCACCAAAACTATTGATGTCAAATAAGATATCTTGATGAGACTCTACAGAAGGCATTTCTTATTATCAGGGAATGCCTTCACCCGGATATTTGAATTCCAAAATAAATATAATGAGAGGATTTGATTTCGATAAAGCGCTGGTAGCCCTTCAGAATGAACTGCATTGTTTTGCATATAAACTGACTGCTGACAAGGATGAAGCAGAAAACTTGTTGCAGGAAACAATGTTGAGGACGTTGGATAATAAGGATAAGTTTGATTCCGGTACGAATTTTAAAGGCTGGATGTATACCATCATGCGCAATGCATTTATCAATAATTGCCGGACAAAGAAAATACGAGGGAATTTATATGTATTATCAGAACCTGAATATCATTTCCTGTTAAGGGACGACTCTTTCATTTTCGTGGATAACGGGCATGATGCAAAAGAGATAAGGGAAGCCCTTAAAACATTGCCTAAAGCACATTATGTCGTTTTTATGTTGTACCGGAGTCAAATATCGGGAAATAGCCGCAAAGATAGGAGTGTCACTGAGTACGATAAAAAGCCGTATCTTTTATAGCAGAAAAAGGCTAAAACAGTTGCTTTCTAATTTTGCCTGATTAATTAAAATATAAAAAACAAATTATGGATAACAAGTATATTGGAATTCTGACTTCCGGAGGGGATGCTTCAGGAATGAACGCGGCTATCCGTGCCGTGACCCGCGCCGCCATTTTTAACGGATTTAAAGTGAAAGGAATTTATAGAGGTTACGAGGGGCTGATTGCCGGTGAAGTGAAAGAACTCACGACGGAAGATGTAAGTAGCATTATCCAGAGGGGAGGCACCATACTGAAAACAGCTCGCTCCGAGACTTTCACCACTCCCGAAGGACGCAAGAAAGCTTATAAGGTCATACAGAAAGAGAACATCAATGCTTTGATAATTATCGGTGGAGACGGTTCCCTGACGGGAGCCCGTATCTTTGCGGAGGAGTATGATGTGACGTGCATAGGATTGCCCGGCACCATTGACAATGACCTATATGGTACCGATTTTACCATAGGATATGATACGGCATTGAACACCATTGTGGAATGCGTGGATAAAATCAGGGACACGGCAACCTCCCATGACCGTATCTTCTTTGTCGAAGTGATGGGGCGTGATGCGGGCTTCCTGGCACAAAACAGCGCAATAGCTTCCGGTGCTGAAGCGGCCATCATCCCGGAGGACAGGACGGACGTGGACCAGTTGGAAACATTCATCGGGCGCGGATTCAGAAAGACGAAAAACAGCAGCATCGTAATTGTGACCGAAAGTCCTGAAAACAAGAATGGAGGTGCCATATATTACGCCGACCGGGTAAAGAAGGAATATCCCGGGTATGATGTCAGGGTTTCTATCCTGGGCCATCTGCAACGGGGTGGTGCTCCGAGTGCCAATGACCGTATACTGGCAAGCCGGCTGGGTGAAGCCGCAATCCAGGCCTTAATGGAAGGCCAGCGAAATGTTATGATAGGCATACGGAACAACGAGATTGTTTATGTTCCTTTTGTCCAGGCAATCAAAAAGGACAAGCCTATTGACAAAAGCCTGATCCGGGTCCTTAACGAATTATCGATCTAAAATAACCGTTAATATGTCAGAAGTTGCTCCTTTAATATCGGATCTTGCCATAATTCTGATTATTGCCGGTATTGTAACCGTCATTTTCAAGTGGCTGAAGCAACCGGTCATATTGGGCTACATTGTAGCCGGTATTATGGCGGGTCCTTCCGTTTCTCTGGTCCCGACTGTTTCCGATCCTGCCAATATCAAAATATGGGCGGACATCGGTGTCATTTTTCTGCTGTTCGCGATGGGACTGGACTTTTCGTTCAAGAAATTGATAAATGTGGGCATTACGGCTATCGTTGCCACTGTCACTATTGTATGTGGCATGATGTTCATAGGTTATACAGCGGGGAATGCAATGGGGTTCTCCCACATGAGCAGTATTTTTCTGGGTGGAATGTTGTCCATGTCGTCCACGGCCATCGTATTCAAGGCCTTCAATGACATGGGACTTCTCCAACAGAAATTCACTGGCATTGTCTTGGGGATTCTTGTTATCGAAGATCTGGTGGCTGTAGTGATGATGGTTGTTCTTTCCACGTTGGCGGTAGGCAAACATTTTGAAGGGAAGGAGATGCTGGAAAGTATATTGAAGCTGGCCGCTTTCCTGATTTTCTGGTCGGCATTGGGTATCTATCTGATACCTACCCTGCTGAAGAAGATACGCCGTTTCACCAGCAACGAGATTTTATTGATAACCTCTCTGGGACTTTGCCTGGGAATGGTGATGATTGCGACAAAAGCGGGATTTTCTGCCGCATTGGGAGCCTTTGTCATGGGGTCCCTGCTGGCAGAGACCGTTGAAGCGGAAAAAATCGTACATATCGTACAGCCGGTAAAAGACCTGTTCGCTTCCATATTTTTCGTGTCGGTAGGAATGATGATCGATCCTGCCATGATGTGGGAATATGCCGTCCCTATTCTCATCCTGACATTGCTGGTACTGTCCGGTCAGGTACTGTTCGGGAGCTTTGGTGTCTTGCTTTCCGGCCAGCCGTTGAAAATTGCCATACAGTCCGGCTTTTCACTGACACAGGTCGGTGAATTCGCATTCATCATCGCATCTTTAGGCGTCAGTCTGAATGTTACGGACAAGTATCTCTATCCGGTCATAGTGGCAGTATCTGTCATAACGACTTTTCTTACCCCCTATATGATACGGCTTTCGGAACCAGCATACCGGTTTATAGACATCCACATGCCTGAATCCCTGAAAGATTATCTCGTACACTATACGTCCGGGGCAATGACTGTAAAACACCAGGGTACTTGGCATAAACTGATCCGGTCTATGCTGGTGTCTGTCACACTCTATCTGGTCGTATGCGTTTTTTTCATCACTTTATATTTTTCCTATGTGCATCCTTTGATTAGGAAAAGTCTGCCGGGAATGGAAGGGAACTTGTTGGGCTTCATCATCATCTTTCTTGTCATATCCCCGTTTCTATGGGCCATCATCATGAAAAGGAACAATTCAACCGAGTTCCGTAAACTCTGGACGGACAACAAGTTCAACAGAGGGCCTTTGGTATCAATAGTACTTGTCAAAATACTGATCTGCACGATTATCATGATGAGTATCATTACCCATCTTTTCAATGTTGCCTTGGGAGCCGGGTTGGTAGTCTCTTCCATTATCATTGCCGTCATTTATTTTTCCAAGCGGATCAAGAAACGGTCGCTGACTATAGAGAGACAATTTATGGCAAACTTTCAGGGGACGGACGGGAATGGACTTTCTACAGAAAGTGATACAGGCTCCACCTTTGGCAGCAATATCCCGTTCAAGGAATTACATTTGGCGGATTTCACAGTATCCCCTGATTCCATATATGTGGGCAGAACATTAAAAGAAAGCAGCTTGCGCACCTTGTTTCAGATAAATGTGATTTCAATCACCCGTGGAGAAAAACGCCTAGATATACCACAAGGGGAAGAACATCTCTATCCATATGACAAGGTTACGGTCGTAGGTACGGACCGACAGTTGGAAAGCTTCCGGACATCCATGGAGCAAAAGAAGGTAGAAAGGAACGGGAACGGAACATCCTCGCAGGATGAGATGGAAATAGGGCAATTTCCTGTCGAAGGAGGTTCACCATTGATCGGAAAGACGATCCGGGAGGCAGACATATCGGATAGCATCATTATCGGAATAGAGAGGAGTACCGTGAATATTATGAATCCAGACCCTGATACAATTTTCAAGGAGAATGATACGGTATGGATTGTCGGTAAACGAAAAATAATAAAAGGACTGAATAAAGATTAGGACTTATTTAATTAAAATGTCATGGAATATTCAAGTTATAATGTAAATACCCCTCAGTGGAGGGAGATTACAGTAGGTTCACATCTTCCTGCAGAACTGCGAAAACTTGCAGAAATCGCACATAATCTCTGGTGGACATGGAATGATGACGCAAAGAAACTGTATTGTGATTTGGATTCGGAACTTTGGAAAGAGGTGGAACAGAATCCGGTATTGTTTCTGGAGCGGATAAATTATGAGAAGCTTGTAGCGCTGGCACATGATGAGAACTTTGTCTATAAAATGGATGCCGTCTATTCCGCCTTCAAAAAATACGTAGATGTGGAACCGGATCACCAGCGCCCGTCAATAGCTTATTTCAGCATGGAATACGGCTTGGATGAAGTCCTTAAGATATATTCCGGCGGTTTGGGAATGTTGGCGGGGGATTACCTGAAAGAGGCGTCGGACAGCAATGTGGACCTTTGTGCCATAGGACTTTTGTACCGTTACGGTTATTTTGACCAGTCGCTTTCCATGGACGGCCAGCAGACAGTCAATTATAAAGCGCAGAATTTCGGGCAGCTCCCGATTGAAAAGGTAATGCAACCGGATGGGAAACAACTGGTAATCCACGTCCCCTATGCCGACAGTTTTGTGGTACATGCCAATGTCTGGAAAGCCAGTGTGGGGCGTATTCCCCTTTATCTGCTGGATACGGACAATGAACTCAACAGCGAGTTTGACCGCCCTATCACTCACCATCTGTATGGAGGCGACTGGGAGAATCGGCTAAAACAGGAAATACTGCTTGGCATAGGCGGGATGATAACGCTGAGAGCTTTAGGTATAACGAAAGATGTATATCACTGTAATGAGGGGCATGCCGCACTGATCAATATCCAGCGGCTTTGTGATTACATAAATGGCGGCTTGAATTTCGGGCAGGCCATGGAGCTGGTACGTGCTTCCTCACTTTATACCGTACATACTCCCGTACCCGCTGGTCATGATTATTTTGACGAAGGGCTTTTCAATAAATATATGAAGGGATATCCTGGCAAGTTGGGTATAACCTGGGATAACCTGATGGATCTCGGGCGTCACAATCCGGGAGACAAGGAGGAACGTTTCTGCATGTCTGTCTTCGCCTGCAAGACCTGCCAGGAGGTAAACGGTGTCAGCAAGTTGCATAAATCGGTATCCCAGCAAATGTTTGCGCCGATCTGGAAGGGATACTTCCCGGAAGAGAACCATGTGGGTTATGTAACCAACGGGGTACATCTGCCTACCTGGTGTGCGGCAGAATGGAAAAAGCTTTTCAAGGACAATTTTGATGAGAATTTTTTCTGCGACCAGTCCAATCAGAAAATCTGGGAGGCCGTCTATGGCATCCCGGATGAAGAGATATGGAATACCCGGTTAAAACAGAAAGCAAAATTGCTGGACTATATCAAAAGCAAATGCAGCAAGGACTGGCTCAGGAGTCAGATTGATCCGGCATTGAGCGTTTCCATTTTTGAGAGATTCAATCCCGATGCTCTTCTAATAGGCTTCGGACGCCGTTTTGCTACATATAAGAGGGCTCATCTTCTGTTCACGGATATAGACCGACTTGCCAGGATTGTGAATAATCCGAAATATCCGGTACAGTTCATCTTTGCAGGCAAAGCCCATCCCAATGACGGTGCCGGGCAGGGGCTGATCAAGCAAATCGTGGAAATATCCCGGCGTCCGGAATTTTTAGGTAAAATCATATTCTTGGAGAATTACGACATGGATCTGGCACGCCATCTTATCTCGGGGGTGGATATTTGGATGAACACCCCTACGCGGTTGGCAGAAGCTTCGGGTACGTCGGGCGAGAAGGCATTGATGAACGGTGTGCTTAATTTCTCCGTGCTGGACGGTTGGTGGTATGAAGGATACCGTAAGGATGCTGGATGGGCACTGACTGATAAAAGGACTTATCAGAATGAACAGTACCAAAACCAGCTGGATGCCGAAGCCATCTATTATTTGTTGGAGCATGACATCCTGCCACTGTATTACGAGCATGGGGGGAAGAACTATTCGGAAGACTGGGTCAAGTATATCAAGAACTCAATCGCACAAATCGCTCCCCATTTTACCATGAAAAGACAGTTGGACGACTACTATGACAGGTTCTATAACAAACTGTCAGAGCATTTCCACATTCTGGCAGCCGACAACTTTGCGAAGGCGAAAATGATGGCTGACTGGAAAGCAAACGTCCGAAGCAGATGGGATGCCATAGAAATCAAATCCATAGAGGCAGGGAATGGGCTGAATGCCACGGTTGAAGCCGGAAAGGAATATGAGGTGACGGTTGTCGTTGATGAGAAAGGCCTGGATGACGCAATCGGAATAGAATCGGTCATTATCAGGCGTGAAGACGGTCAGGATCACATATATGAGGTTATTCCCCTTTTGCCGGTTTCCAAGAATGGGAATTTATATACCTTTAAGGCGACATCCGGCATTTTCAACGCTGGAAGCTTCAAGCAGGCCTTCCGTATGTATCCCAAGAATGCTTTGTTACCTCACCGACAAGATTTCTGTTATGTACGATGGTTTTAATGAACAGTAAAAGGATATGCAAAAACAACGTATGAGCGGGCAAAATCAAAAAACAGATAAACGGATAGCATGGCCGATCATCATCATGAACTTCACGGGAGTGTATGACTACGAGGCGTTTGCCCGGAACAATAAATTTATATGGCTGGATTGTCGTCATCTTTATGGTACAGATGGCTACTGTGACAGGGAGGGGGCTTTGGCTTTGAAGGGGATGATTGCTGATTATCCGGCGGAGGGAGTCCATTTCATCGATTCAGGCAATTATCATTATTTGACTAAATTCTGGACAGACAAACTTGAAACTCCGTTTTCGCTGATTGTGTTCGACCACCATCCCGATATGCAGCCACCGTTGTTTGACAACATACTTTCTTGCGGAAGTTGGGTAAAGGATATATTGGACCATAACAACAACTGCAAGAAAGTAATTATCGTAGGTTCTTCAGACAAACTGATACAGGCTGTGCCGAAAGGATATGAAAGACAAGTTCGGTTTTACAGTGAAACTACGCTCATGCACGAAGAGGGTTGGCAGAACTTTTCTTCCGGACATATCAACGGACCGGTTTACATTTCCATAGACAAGGATGTCTTGAATCCGGCTTCGGCAGCAACAAACTGGGATCAAGGTTCTCTCAGCTTATGGGAATTGGAGAAACTGCTGGCTGTTATTCTTCAGAAAGAACAGGTAGTAGGCATTGACATCTGTGGGGAATGCTCCACAACACTCAATCTTTTTGAAGAAAAACGGGAAACCGTCATGGATAGCCAGGCAAACAAAGAATTGCTCAGATTTATCCGGTCATCCTCCGGCCTTCAATAGAATTAGTTTTTTTGTTATTATAATTATCATATAAAAATAAAATAATTTAGCTTTATGGAAACAATTGTTCGTAGAATTGGACTTGTTGCACACGATGCAATGAAAAAAGACATGATAGAGTGGGTTCTCTGGAACTCGGAACGTCTGATAGGACATAAATTCTATTGTACGGGTACAACCGGTACACTAATTAAAAAAGCCCTTGAAGAAAAACATCCTGAAATCAAATGGGATATCACAATCCTGAAATCTGGTCCTTTAGGAGGTGACCAGCAAATTGGTTCGCGGATCGTAGAAGGAGAAATAGACTATCTGTTCTTTTTTACAGATCCGATGACACTACAGCCGCATGATACGGATGTGAAAGCATTGACCAGACTGGCTGGAGTTGAAAATATTGTTTTCTGCTGTAACCGTTCGACTGCGGACCACATTATTACGAGTCCCTTATTCACTGACCTAACTTACGAACGTATTCACCCGGATTACACCAATTACACGCAGCGTTTTGAAAACAAGGGAATCATATCTGAAGCAGTGGAGCAAGTGAAAAAGCGGAGGAATAAAAGTGAGAATAACATTTCTAAATGAACTGTAATAAGTAGTAGAATATTTATAAGGCTATCTAAGAAACAAGTTGTTTACATCTTTCAGAATAGGTATCAGCTGAATAGTAATCTGCTAAGTTTGTGTCAAAACGTTGGCACAAACTCTTTTATATTTTACAGTTCTGCTATATTTTCTTTTGGCTATGCTGCTTTTTCCAGGGGCAGCGGATTTTTCCGGTTGGCAAGCTTTCCTTTAAGCGTATAGCCTAGCCAGTCTGAACATGAAGAATTTCAGATCAGCCACCCCTCTAAACTGGCTTCGAAGAGCTTTGATTTTAGCATTGAACGACTCCGCTGAAGCATTTGTCAATCGTTCTTCAAAATTTTAGGGGAAATACCTAAAGATACAAAAAGCCAACTAATTCGCAATACTTTTAGTATGAATTAGTTGGCTAATTTTATAGGATTTACTGAATATCCCCTAGTTAAAACAGCTATGCACAATTCCTTTTATTCCGTTTTCAGGTATATGGCATACAAATTGTCAATAATACCATCTGCTAAGCCAATGACCGGAACATGGATATACTCAGCTTTGACAATACCTGCAATTATCAGAAATATCTCAGCGGCGGGAACAATAACATCTGCACGGTCAGTTTTCAGATTAAATTCTTCCATGCGCTGTTATACCGGCACCACGAGTGACCGTTTCTCCGGATGGTATGAATTTGAAGTATCAACATAAAATCGGATTGTTATGGAAACCGTATGTTTTGAAAGGAAGGCGTTCGAGGAATTTGCCATGAAAATCGAACGGTTCATACATAGGGTGGAGGGAATCCCCATCTGGATTTGAAAGGCGTGAAGAGGACGGCTGGCTGGCTCGACCACCAGGATGTCTGCCTGAAGCTGAAAATCAGCAAGCGCACCTTGCAGACCTTGCGGGATAACGGCACGCTCGCCTATACCAAGATAGGCAACCGTACCTATTACCTGCCGGAAGACGTGGAGCGTATCGTCACGAAAGTGGAGGACAGACGCAAGGATGCACGCTACAGGGGGCACACCATTTGAAGGAATTGAACTGAAGTATCAACAAAAGACAAATGAGCAGTATGTATAATAGAGTTTATATCGAATAATTGATTAAAGCGTTCTTTGATTTATCTTTGTGATCTAAAAAGTTCAATTGATGTATTACGACAAGATTCGCCACCGTCATAGCCAAGTGCTTGCTGCGACAGGATTAACTCCTGCTGAGTTTGACGCTTTGCTAATAACTTTCAAGTACCATTGGGATGAATATTACAGCCATTTTACCTTGGAAGGTAAAGTGCGCCAACGTATATCTTACAACAGTGTTGTCTCTGATTCAGGACAAAATGTTCTTCATATTGGTATATCTGAAGACCAATCCCCTTCAGGAACTCCATGCTATTCAGTTTGAGATGACCCAGCCCCAGGCCAATAGATGGATTCACCTTCTTTCTGAGATTCTCCGGCGTACATTGAAAACGCTTGGTGAATTGCCTGACCGTAACTCCAAACGTCTGATACACATTCTTCAAGGGTGCGAAGAAGTCTTGTTGGACGGAACCGAGCGACCTATTCAGCGTCCTTTGGATGAAGACTGGCAGTCTGCATGCTATAGTGGTAAAAAAAACTCATAGCATAAAGAATAACCTGTTATGTACTAACAATCTTCGGATTGTATGGTTGAGCTCCACATACAAAGGTCATGTCCATGACAAAAAGATTTGTGATGAAGAACCTCTTCTACTTCCCAAAGGTATTAGGCTCTGGCAGGATACAGGTTTCATCGGACACAAACCGGATGGAGTTGAAATATGCATGCCCAAAAAGAAACCTAAAGGGAAAGAGCTTACTTGTGTTGAAAAACAAGAGAACAAGCGGATTTCCGGAGTTAGGATTAAAGTGGAGCATGCCATAGGTGGTATGAAAAAATGCCGTATTGTCAAAGAACGATTCAGATGCCATAAATTCGGTTTCGAAGATATGGTGATTCTTATTGCTTGTGGATTACACAACTTCAGAATCAGTCACAAAATGAGTCATATAACAAATTAATCTATATAATGTTTAATGAATTGAAAACGAAAGACGATGCGTGGATGCAGTCCATCCACGAGCGTATCGACCGGCTGTCGGCGATGATTGACGGCATTTTCGGAGATGGCGCGGTTCCGCCAAAAGAAGACGTGTACCTGTGCGACAGTGAGGTGGCGTGTATGCTGAAAGTCAGCCGCAGGACATTGGGCGAGTATCGGAGCAACGGCACGCTGCCTTACTATGTACTTGGTGGCAAGGTCTTGTACAAGAGGAGCGAGATCGAGCAGGTGTTGGAACGGGAATATAGGAGTGTCGGCAAGGCGCGGGGAAGCGGATGAAGATTCCATTTACCTGTTTTTTTACGCACTTGTACAGGCTGCGGGCATTAAGGCTGTCCGCATAAAGGCTGGACGTTTGCGTGCGCCAGCCACAGACTGTTTTTTAGAGGTGAGGGAGTTTGCCGTCTGGAAAAAGAACCTCTTTTTGGACTTTGGCACAAAGTTGTCCCCTGCCCGGTATCAGACTGTAATTCCTGTATGCAATCCTTTTCTGACTGTTCTCGTAACAGTCTGTTTCAATCCTGCCTGACCTTTGTTTACTTTTCATAAAGAGACTGTACCGCCTTTGTGACCGGGATATGAAACCGAAAGATTGTTTTTGACGGTTGCTAAAAAAGAAAAATCAAAGGTGTTTTGCATGTTCCGTAAAAAATCGTACCTTTACATAAAGTGAGTTGCACATCAACGCAATTGATGCAAGTATGTAGAAACCAGAACGGTTGCCAACTCGTTACCTCGTTTTTTGATGATCCGCATAAACTTTTATTCTTAGCGGATTATGTGATTCTTTCAAAAATAATCTCTATTTTGGGAATACGGCTTTCTGAATATCGGAAATTCTATGTGCCTGCCGTTTTACATCCCCTCCCTACAATCTACAACGACATGCTATCAGAACACTTCCCCATAAAATTTCTATTTTTCCTGTGAAATTATTCTCTTATTCAAAAAAAATAGTATCTTTGTCCTATAAAAGTTGTTCATAAGTATGAGACTGTAAAGTACTGAAATTAGCACAATCTCCAAATCGTTACCTTAGACTTTTCAGAACTTCCATAAGCGTTTGTCTTTCAAATTAATCCATCAAATTGATAAGAATTTAAAGTAAACTCTGTCCGCTTCCAGTACAAAGGTTTGGTTGTCTATTGCCTCTTTGGCTTCCTGAAATAACATTTTGTCCAAAGCTTCCTGAGCTGCTTTTTTTTCCTGACGTGTCATTTCCTTTTCTGTTGTTTGTGCCTGTGAGTACTCTACGCAGGTAAACAAGGTTACTAATGTTAATATTACAACTTTTCTCATAATACCTACTTTTTTATTTTATGTTGTTTTCCTATTGAAATCCGGTACAAACATAATAAGCTTTGGCATAAGTAGGTAGTAATTTGTTACTGAAACGGAAAAACTGGTTGCTGAAGTGTATTTTTGAAGAACTGAAATTAAAAGTGTGAAGAGGAATGAATGGGAAATAAACAGCCCTGGAAATCTGCTTTAACAAAATTTCCGGGGCTTATGTTCTATGAACTATAAAGTGATTAGAAAGACCTTCCTTTAAATACATTTGACTTGTCAAGCGGCAGTAGTTCACCGGATAAAGTCAGGCGGTTGGAATTGAAGTTGGGCCGTATATCTACGGTGGCATTGTTGCTTCCATGAGGTAATGTTATGCTTACCTGAGCAGATATACCCACCCCCATTACACTCATTGTCAGATACATGGTTCCTTTCTTGTCGGTTTTGATCTTGTAACCGGAAACATTGCCGTCTACAGTGACACCTCCTAATCCGTTAGGGCCGCTGGCAGGAATGTTAAACGCTACCTGTACGGATGCTCTATCGTCGTCTACCATTACAAAATTGGTATTAGAAGAAACAAAGGCATTTCTGCCTCTTTTAAATATAACCCGGTCAGCTTCCAGTGTGAAAGCTTTGTTTTCTATAGCTTGTCTGGCTTCTTCGAACAAGGCTTGTTCCATGGCTTTTTGCGCCTCTTTCTTTTCCTGACGTGTCATTTTCTTTTCTGTTGTTTGTGCTTGTGAGTAGTCTATGCAGCAAAACAAGGTGACGAATACTAATAAAATAATCTTTTTCATATATGTATCTTTTATGTTATTGTTTGAATATGAAACAAATATAATAACTGTTTTGTTGAGAGGACTTTATCTTATTTTTTAGGTTAAAACTCTTCCTTGTCATATTCTTTCTAGTCTGTTTTATTTGGCTTGAGTTTGCAAGTATAGCATTATTTTCTGTCTTTCTATCTTTTAAAAAAGATTTTTTCTTCCGGGGGCTATGTGAACTTCTATTTATTTTTTTCTCTATAGAGTTTCTTTTCTACTGCCACTGCTGCCACCTTTTGTCTGGAATGCTCATAAATAAAGGCTTTGAGGGGTGATGGCAGCAGAATATTTGAAGGGATGGAAAATGTTACTGCCACCATTTTAGGATATTCTTTTTGATAATAGTAATTGCAGGAAGATTGTCAACCCGGCAAAGAAATAACTCTTGAAAGAGTCAACTGATATTATAACTAAGTATTATCTCTGTCAACCATCCGTACAAGTAAGATGAAAGAGTAGTCAACCTAAAGCGTTAAACTACACTGCATTCATTCTACATGCCGAGTTGTTCCAGACTGTTCCATTAAGTTGAAACCGAAACATCATGCGGTTGAATGTATCAGAAGATAAGCATGTATTGTTCGGAAGTTCCTTATCTTTTTTCAAAAGGAGCGGAAGAATTCCTCTAAATATATGTTCCTTTTTGTGGGAATAATTCGAGTCTTGATGAGAAAAGTATTATAAGAGGTGGTGGCAGCCTTTTGGGTATCTAAAAAATACTGCTGCCACCACCTCTATAAGATGCTTATATCTAGATTGTTACTTCTGATAAAAGCTCAGTAGTGGTAGCAGAAATGAAAAACTCTGTTGGAGAAAGAGGGCAAAGTCTCAGTTTGTAGATGTATTCTTCATCATCGGCATCAATCTTTTTTTTTGCCGAATTCCGGATCAATCTTTAACAGTGCCGTCACCCCAAAGGTTACAGCGCAACATATCATAATCCAGATAAAGAAATGGTTGTATCCCATCTGGTCCTGAAGCCAACCGGCGGCCATTCCGGGAATCATCATGCCTAATGCCATAAATGCGGTACAAATGGCATAATGTGCCGTTTTATGTTCTCCGTCCGCAAAATAAATAAGATAAAGCATATAAGCTGTGAAACCGAATCCGTAACCGAATTGCTCTATAAAAATGCAAATATTGATAAGGTATAGGGAATCGGGTTGGACATAACTGAGGTAAACATAGACTAAATCAGGTAAGGAAATAGCCCATACCATCGGCCACAACCATTGTTTTAAACCGTTACGGGCTACGGCTATTCCTCCTAAAATACCTCCAAGGGTAAGCCCGATGATGCCGACTGTTCCTTGTACGAAACCTATCTCCTCAGTGGTGAGCCCCAAACCACCTTCTTCAATAGGATCTATAAAGAAAGGAATACACATTTTTGCCAGTTGTGCTTCCGGTAAACGGTAGAGTAACATAAAGAGAATAGCAATACTTGCCTGCTTTTTCTGAAAGAAACTGGCAAAAGTGCCAAAAAATTCTTTGAGTAGGGTAGAAGCGGAAACTTCTTTAGCTGCATGGTCTGAATCCGGATGGGGAAGAATAAACTTATGATAGATCCACACTCCCAGGAAAAGCCCGGCCAATACAAAAAAGGTGATGGACCAGGCGTAAGGTATATTGTCTGTTACAATTTCCAGTCTTCCTGCAAGCATGATAAGCAACCCTTGTCCTGCAATAGTCGCAATGCGATAGAAAGTACTGCGGATTCCTACAAATAAAGCTTGCTGGTGCGAGTCCAGTGCCAGCATGTAAAAACCATCGGCAGCAATGTCATGCGTGGCAGAGCTGAATGCCAACAACCAGAAAATTGCCAACGTAAGTTGGAAAAAGTGTTCGGTGGGGATGGTGAAGGCTATGCCTGCCAGTCCCGCACCCATTAAGAGTTGCATAGTGACGATCCACCAGCGTTTCGTTTTGATAAGGTCTATGAAAGGACTCCACAAAGGTTTGATAACCCAGGGCAGATTAAGCCAGCCGGTATAAAAAGCCAGTTCGGTATTGCTGATTCCTAATCTTTTATACATAATGACTGAAATAGTCATCACTGCCACGTAGGGCAGCCCTTGTGCAAAGTATAGCGTGGGTATCCATGCCCACGGTGAAGTATGTTTGTTTTTCATTATTCCTTTTTCATTTTAAAGATTCCGGATGGAAATCCTATCCGGCGCATGGCTTGGTGGATCGGTTAATAGAAACGGCGGATATCTGCACCTTTATAATAATGCAATAGAATTTCGTCGTAGGTATATCCCCGTTCCCCCATTACGGCAGCCCCGATTTGGCACAGGCCTACTCCATGTCCCCAACCGGCACCCGTTAGCAGAAACCATTCGGGGACGCCGTTTTTCAATTCTCCCTTATCTACTACAAAGGCTGAACTGAATAGGTGGGACGAAGACAGGGTACGACGTATCTCCAATTCTTTTCCGATAGTCAATGTTTTCAAAGAACCTACAATTTTCAGTTTGCAGATACGTCCGGACTTGCCACGTTGGATGGGAATCAGGTCGATGATGTCTCCATAATCTGATTTTGTATTTTGACGGATCAGTTCGGCTAGCTCTGACTGGGAATAACGCACTTTCCAACGATAGAAATCTGTGGTTTCCTGATCGTAATTGTTCAGTATTTGTGAAATTACTTTTTTATCGTGGGTATCACAGAACGAAACGGGAGAAGTACGTATCCAACGTTCTGCCTCTTCTTCTTTAGTCAGATCGGGTAACGGACGGTTTTCTTCTTCTTCCGTATCACGGATGGTAGACAAATAGGGATAATTCTTATCTTCCCAGCAATAGCCGAATTCCTCACTTGCACCTCCGCAACATTTAGAGAAACGAGCATCGCAGATGCCGCGTTCATACATTAGTAATTGCCCTCGGGTTGCCTGTACTGCTTCAGTTACGGCAGCACTGGATGCCTTGGTTATTCCCTGATAACGTTGGCAATGATCATCTGCACAAACGTCGAATATGGTGTGGTCTTCCCGGTCGTACCAACGGATATATTCGGTATCGGTCTTGATAAAGGAAAAGAAACCTTCATTTTTGCCACTTAAAGCTTTGCGTTTCTCTATTTGAGCAAACAGCCAGCTGCGTGATACCACGGCATGTGCTTTCAGAAACTCTAAAGAGGAGGTGGCGTTCATCTCCGAAGAGATGACGCTTATCAAATAGTCTTCGGCGGGAAGAATATTGATAGCGGTGATTTTGCCTTCGTCCACCACTAGTTTCAGTGTTCCCATAAAACTTTGGGTTTCTTGCCGTTCCCAGTGGAAATTAATTCCGATGGTTACGTCATATAATGAAAACGAGGCATGTTCGTCTTGTGGAGTGAAGGTCAGTTCGCGGTAAAGATTACCATTCCACAGAATACCTCCTTCGCTGAAGGCTACTTGTTGTTCACCACAGACCGTTTCTCCTTTAGCGAAAAAATTGCCGTTCAGTGAAAAATGAATTTCTTGTGCGTTTACTATTCCTACGCTTATTTCGGGTTCTTTCATTGTTATTCGTCTTGTTTATGGGCTTGCTGTAATTCCTTCATCTCTTCGTGTTCTCTCTATCTTTTTGCTTTCTCGTCAAAATAACGTCCGGGTATCTTCTCGGCTTCTTCTACTGTTATTCCCACTTCTTTTATGATGGATGCCACTTTTTCTTCTGTTATTTTGTCGAAATCTTCCTGACGGGTGGTGACGATTACGCCAGCCATGTCCAAAGCTCCCGGACTGATGAGCATCTGTTCGCTGCCTTTTGCAAAGTAGCAGTCGGGACGGTGCTTGCTGCGGGGAAAAACCACCGTATAGTATAGATGGCCTTCCTTCCATAACAGCAGGTTGAACTTCGCTTCTTGTCCGTCTTCATCCGGTGGGAAAGCGGCGAGGGCGCTGTATAACAGGGAGTCGTCATAATGCGTGTTGCTTGAGAGGATTACCAAAGGACAGGGATAGTCCTTGGTGTTGAGGTAAATTCGGCTACATTCTAGTGGATAATCTTCCTCTTCTTCTAGGTAGGGAAAATACATGCTGCGTATATCGATTGTCTGTGCGTGGGTTATCAGCTGTTGTACGTTCGGGATGATGGGAACATCAGTTTTTCTGACTCCTTGAAGATGGAGATGGTCCGGTGCAGAGGCTCCGCAATGTGCTCCATTATAGAATAGGGCGTAGTCCGGATATTTCTGTACGAATGCACGGACGTCATCGTAACTGAAAATATTCTCATCCATGAGTTGGGGGATGTGATCTTTATGGGCGATAGTGAGGTGATCCGGCAATATGGGATAAGGGTTAACGCATATTCTGTTTGCAGTGATGGTTTCCAGTGCTTTCTGCTCCTTAGGCTGGTTTTCCTTGCACAGGAAACAGGGGCGTGCTTGGATGCTGTCCTTATCCACTTTGGCGGTAGTCGAAACCGCACGCTGTGCATTGCACTGTACCACAAACGTGTAGCCGTTTATGGACAGTTCCTTGGTCTGTACAGTCTGTAATGCCTCGTGGTTGTGGTGTGCCAGTGGCCAGCACGCCAGTTGGCTGTCTATAAATCGCTTGATTTCATTCCGGTTCTTCAGCTCTTCTGTATATTTTTTGCGGATTCCCAGTTCACGGGTGCGCAGGCTGTCTTTGTAGTGATTGTTGGCATTGGTCTGCTCTATGCTCAGGGCGGCATCCGAGTTCCCTTCCCAGCGGCGGCACAGATAGAGTACATCATAGATTCTTCCTATCTTATATTGGCGCGAGAAAATGAGTCCCAGGGCATAATCTTCTCCGTAGCTGACATTGGGCACGCCTGTTTCGCGCAGGATAGGTGTGAAGAATGCGCGCGGAGCTCCCAGACCGTTGATGCGCAATGCGTTATTGTGTCCGTTCTCTTTCGTCCACTCGCTATGGTCTATCACTCCCGGAGCGATGGTGTTCAGCCGGAAGTCCGTCATGCGGTAAGTTCCTATTACCATGGCGCATTGCTCTTTGTAGAACGTGTCTACGATGGTTTGCAGGGTATGGGTGTCGCTGTACAGGTCATCGCTGTCAAGCTGTATGGCGAAGCGTCCGCACCGGGGGTGGTTGATTGCGAGGTCCCAGCATCCCCCTATGCCCAGATCGGTACGTTGGGGCTGAAGGTGGATTACCGCTTTGTTGTCCTTGTATTGACCGATGATTTCTGTGGTTCCGTCTGTCGAGTGATTGTCCACGACGATGATGTTGAATGGAAAGCGTGTTTCTTGTGTGAGTGCCGACCGGATGGCATCGTCAATGGTACGGGCGCGATTGCGCACGGGGATGATGACGGAGGCTTCATATTCGAAATTTCCTTTCTTTACATCCGTTTCCACACATATGGGTTCAAGGAGGGCATTGATGGATTTCAAGTATCGTGTGAATGCTTCTTCCATTTCTATCTGTACTTCCCTGTTACGGGGATTTACGTAGTCGAACTGCTTTTCGCCGGACAGGCGGTTGTCGCTTTCTGTTTCCGTATAAAGATATTCGTTGATATGTACCAGATGAGAATGGAGGGTAAGGAACAGACGCAGTTCATAAAGGGCGGCATACTTTCTTTCCTCTGTCATTTGGAGACTGGCGAGGATGAATTCCGTTCTGTTGAATATCAGTAGCGGACCGAAGTCGAAATCATCACGCACACTGCCGGGTTGGTAGTCGTTGACGGGATGTTTCTTCTTTTCTCCGTTTTTCCATTCATGATGGTCGGCATAGACCATGCCGCATTCTCTGTCCTGCAGGAAGTCCGTCATGCGTTCCAGTGCCTTGTAAGCCAGTTCCAAAGCAGAAGTTTTGGTATAGAGCAATATATAAGGTGTGTCTGCTTTTTCAGCAATCATCTTCATTGTCTTAGAACTGGTTAGTGAATCAACAGGTAATATTTCGCATCCTTCGGGGGTGGATAATGTCTTGTTGGGTTCGATGTTCAGCAGATAGATTTTGTTGACTATGCTACTTTCTTTTAGAGCATGGATTGTCTGTTCTGCCGCTGTGCTTTCCCTATAAGGAATAAAGCAATTAATTGTTTTTCTCATTGTTAAAAAGTATTTCTCACGGCAAAGATAGGTAATATATCTTATTTTTTCTCTACCTTTGTACGCTAATTGTCTTTTAAATATAAATGGAAACTCCGAAAACAGCATTACTTGGCAGGACATTGGATGAGATTCAACAGATTGTGAGGAATCTGGGAATGCCTAAATTTGCCGCAAAGCAGATTACGTCTTGGTTGTATGATAAAAAGGTGGAAACGATAGACGAAATGACCAATTTGTCATTAAAGCATCGCGAAACATTGAAAGAAGGGTATGAGGTGGGAGCATCTGCTCCGGTGGAAGAAATGCGTTCGGTAGACGGTACGGTGAAATATCTTTTCCGTACACCGGCTCATAATTTTATTGAAGCGGTTTATATACCCGATGAGGACCGGGCTACTCTTTGCGTTTCCTCGCAAGTGGGATGCAAGATGAATTGTAAGTTCTGTATGACCGGGAAGCAAGGTTTTACAGCTAATCTGAGTGCCCATCAAATATTAAACCAGATCTATTCTATTCCTGAAAGGGAAAAGCTGACTAATCTTGTTTTCATGGGTATGGGAGAGCCTTTCGACAATCTGGATGAGGTGTTGAAAGTGCTTGAGATTCTGACTTCAGAATATGGTTACGGCTGGAGCCCGAAACGCATCACTGTTTCTTCTGTGGGTTTAAAGAAAGGACTGGAGCGCTTTCTGAATGAAAGTGATTGTCATCTGGCTATCAGTATGCATACTCCGATTCCTTCGCAACGAAGGGATTTAATGCCTGCCGAGAAAGCTTTTTCCATTACGGAAATTATTGATATATTGCATAATTATGATTTTAGCAAACAGCGGCGTCTGTCTTTTGAGTATATCGTATTCAAAGGGGTGAACGAAAGAGATTGTGAAACTTTTGCGCGGCATTGAATGTCGTGTCAATTTGATCCGGTTTCATGCCATTCCTAATGTGGATTTGGAAGGGGTAGATATGGAAACAATGGTTGCCTTCCGTGATTACTTGACGCAGCATGGCGTATTTGCTACGATCCGTGCTTCAAGAGGAGAAGATATTTTTGCTGCTTGTGGAATGTTGTCAACGGCTAAACAACAGAAGGAGAAAGGTGTTACATTACAGTAAATAACAACAATAATACCATATAATTATGAAACGAATAGCATTTTATTTAAGTTTGGTGCTGGTGGTTCTGGTACTGGCTTCTTGTAAGAAGGGACAAAAGAACTTGTTTACCCCCACGTCCAGCGGTAGACCTTACGAAGTATTGGTCGTAGTAAATAAACCTGTATGGGACCGTCCTGCAGGACGTGCATTGTTTGATGTATTGGATACCAATGTGCCCGGACTGCCCCAGGCGGAGCGTTCGTTTCGTATATCAAATGTGGACCCTCAGCATTTTGACCGTGTGCTGAAAATATTCCGTAATATCATCATTGTGGATATTCAAGATATTTATACTCAGCCCAAACTCAAGTTTTCCCGTGATGTTTATGCGTCTCCACAGATGATTATGACAATTCAGGCTCCTAATGAAGACGAATTTGAGGAATTTGTAGCAAAGAACAGTAAAGTGATTATAGATTTCTTTGTGAAAGCTGAGATGAATCGTCAGATAACTTTGTTGAAACAAAAACATAGCGATGTGATTTCCACTAAGGTAGGAAGTATTTTTGATTGTGATATCTGGGTGCCGATAGAACTGGCTAACTATAAAGAAGGCAAAGATTTTTTGTGGGCTTCTACTAATCGTGCTACAGCGGATATGAATTTTGTAATGTACTCTTATCCTTATACAGACAAGGATACCTTTACTAAAGATTATTTCATTCATAAACGTGATTCTGTAATGAAAGCAAATATTCCGGGTGAACGCGAAGGAATGTATATGGCAACAGACTCTATGTTTGTGGATGTGGAAGATATTGTTGTAAAAGGAGAGTATGCGCAAGAAGCTCGCGGATTATGGGAAATGGAAGGTGACATGATGGGAGGTCCGTTTGTGTCTCATGCACGGGTGGATCGTGCTAACGGTCGTGTCATTGTGGTTGAGGCCTTTATTTATTCACCGGATAAATTGAAACGTAATCTGATGCGTCAGATGGAAGCTTCACTTTATACATTGAGATTGCCCAATGAAAGCTTGATTGACGAAATTGTAATTAGTGGTAATATTCCGGAAGAAAAAATAGATACAACAAGCCGGGTAAAGTAAGAAGAGACATTATAATATATAATATAGATGGAAGATAACTACAAGATACGAGTTGGTATTACTCATGGGGATATCAACGGAGTAGGATATGAAGTAATTCTCAAAACTTTTTCGGATCCTACCATGCTGGAACTTTGTACACCCATTATTTATGGATCACCTAAAGTGGCTGCTTATCATCGTAAAGCAATGGATATTCAAACAAATTTCAGTATTGTCAATTCTGCAGATGATGCTCAGCCGGATAAACTGAGCATCGTGAATTGTACGGAAGACGAATTGAAGGTGGAGCTCTCCAAACCGACACCGGAAGCTGGTAAAGCAGCTTTGGATGCGTTGGAGAGAGCTTTGCAGGACTATCGGGAGGGAATGATTGATGTTTTGGTAACTGCTCCTATCAATAAGCATACCATTCAGTCGGAAACTTTTCATTTCCCCGGTCATACAGAATATATTGAAGAGCGTGTGGGGGAAGGACAGAAAGCGTTAATGATTTTGCTGAAGAATGATTTCCGGGTAGCTTTGGTGACTGGTCATGTTCCTGTACGCGAGATAGCACAAGATATTACCAAGGAACTTATTATGGAAAAATTGGCTGTTTTCCATCGTTCTTTAAAAGAGGATTTTGGCATCGACAGTCCGCGTATAGCTGTGTTTTCATTAAATCCTCATGCGGGTGATGAGGGATTGATTGGTACGGAAGAGAGTGATATCATAATTCCGGCAATGAAGGAAATGGTTGCTAAAGGCATTCAGTGTTTCGGACCTTATCCGGCCGATGGCTTTATGGGATCTGGCAACTATACTCATTTTGATGGAATTCTAGCTATGTATCATGATCAGGGATTGGCTCCTTTCAAAGCTTTGGCAATGGATGAAGGAGTGAATTACACGGCAGGACTTCCTATTGTACGCACTTCTCCGGCACATGGTACTGCGTATGATATTGCCGGACAAGGGGTTGCCTTGGAAGATTCTTTTCGCCAGGCTATCTATGTGGCTATGGATGTTTTCCGTAATCGGATTGTCGAAAAAGAAATCCATGCACATCCATTGCGTAAACAGTATTATGAGAAACGGGATGATAGCGATAAACTGAAGTTAGATACCATTGATGATGAAGATTGATGGTGAACCGGTCTAAAATATAATTTCAAGAAAAAGAGTAGAAATGAAATTTGCAATTATATCAGCGGGTGAAGGCTCCCGACTTTCACAAGAAGGGGTAGCTTTACCCAAACCTTTGGTGCAACTGAACGGAGTTGCCATGATTGACCGTCTGATACAGATCTTTGTGCGCAACGGGGCTGATAAGGTGGTCATCATTATTAATAATGAAAGTCCGTTGACAAAAGAGCATTTGGCAAAACTACAGGCGGAAGCGACAGTGCCATTGGAAGTAGTTGTGAAAACTACGCCTAGTTCAATGCATAGTTTTTATGAACTGAACTCTTATTTGAAAGACGATAAGTTCTGTTTGACTACTGTAGATACCATATTCCGTGAAGAAGAATTCTCGACTTTTATTGAAGCGTTCAAACAATCGGACAAAGATGGATATATGGCGGTGACCGATTTCATAGACGATGAAAAACCGCTTTACATTTCTACAGATGAAGCTTTGAACATAACTGGCTTTCATGATGAGGCCATCTCCGGATGCCGCTATATATCGGGAGGAATTTACTGCCTGACTCCGACAGCGGTCAAGACATTGCACGGGTGTATGGAAAAAGGTATGTCCCGTATGCGCAACTTCCAGAGGCAGTTAGTGGCCGACGGCTTGAAATTAAAGGCTTATCCTTTTACAAAAATTCTGGATGTAGACCATGCCAGTGATATAGTGAAAGCGGAAAACTTTCTGACCGGTAAGGACGAGTAATTTAAAAGATAACATAAAGGAATGAATGTGATTTCAATAATAGGGGTAAGCCGTGGAAACGAATATTCACCCAATCATGTGGACAATGATGCCGCCATATTTAATAAGGTGGTGGAAGAGTTGGGACAATTGGGCTGTGAAGTTGAGGTTTATGCCGAGAAGGATTTCGTGGAGCAGGGTGTCAAAGGAGATATCATTTTTGATATGGCCCGTGATAAAGCAACAATAGCCCGCTTGAAGTCTTTGGAGGATGGAGGTGCGTTGGTGATAAACTCTGCTTACGGTATAGATAATTGTGTACGTAGACCCATGACGGAGCTACTTATAAAAAGAGGAGTTCCTCATCCGCAGAGTTTTATTATTTCCACAGCAGACGAGTATTCTGAAAACTGTTATCCTTGTTGGGTAAAGCGGGGAGACTCTCATGCTATGGTGAAAGAAGATGTAGCTTATGCCACTTGTAAGGAAGAGGTGGAGAATATTCTGGCTGATTTTCGCAACCGTGACATTCCTGTTGCGGTCATCAATGAGCACTTGCAAGGCGACTTGGTGAAATTCTATGGGGTACACGGCACTGATTTCTTTTATTGGTTTTATCCGTCTCCTTGTTCGCACAGTAAGTTCGGTTTGGAAAAAATAAACGGAATAGCCAAAGGGATTCCTTTTAGCGTAGAGGAATTGAAAATACAAAGTGATAAAGCTGCTGAGGCGCTGAACGTACCCATTTACGGAGGTGATTGTGTGGTTTCAGCCGACGGAACACTGCGGATTATAGATTTTAATGATTGGCCCAGCTTTGCCCGTTGTCGTGAGGAAGCGGGAGGTAAAATTGCAGAGTGCATTTATAACCGGGCTAAAAAGCAAATGAAACAATAAAGACATGAGTACAGAGAGTGAGAAGAAAGGAATAGAGGCTTCTTTCAAATCCATGGACACAGAGGAGTTCCTGGATATTTATTTCAATCGTCCCATAGGATATGCATGGGCGCTATTGTTTAAAAAATTGAAGGTACATCCCAATGTCGTGACCATTTTTTCTATTATTCTAGGTATAGGCGCAGGCGTGATGTTCTATTACCCCGATATGAAACATACCCTGATTGGTATACTTCTATTGATGTGGGCAAACCATTATGACAGTGCGGACGGCCAATTGGCACGGCTTACAGGGCAGAAAACCCAGTGGGGACGTATGTTGGATGGCTTTGCCGGTGATATTTGGTTCTTTACTATTTATGCGGCGATCTGTCTCAGACTGATGGACCAGCCTATGCCGTTTCATATTGGTGACGGGATGCATTGGGGGATTTTTATTTGGATATTGGCTGCTTTTTCGGGCACTGTTTGTCATAGTAAACAATGTACATTGGCGGATTATTATCGTAATATTCATTTATATTTTCTGAAAGGGAAAAATGGAAGTGAGCTGGATAATTTCAAACAACAGCGTGAGATCTTCTATAGTTTACCTTGGAAAGGAAATTTCTGGTGGAAAGCTTTTTTGTATTTTTATGGTAATTACACACGTCAGCAGGAAAGAATGACCCCTAATTTTCAGCGTTTCTATGCTTTGGTAAAGGAAAAGTATGGGGACAATATTCCACAGGAGTTGCGGAACGAATTTCGTGCAGCTAGCAAACCTTTGATGAAATATACCAATATCTTGACTTTTAATACACGTGCCATTGCTTTGTATATCAGTTTGCTGATTGGCGAACCTTGGTTGTATTTTGTATTCGAGATTATTGTAATGACTTCTTTATTTGTATATATGCGCCATTGCCACGAGGCGGTTTGCGCACAGTTATATTATAAATACGCGGCGAAGTGAAAAGTAAATATAGAAATATATTCCTGATATTTGGGATTGTAGCTATCGTGGTAATGCTCTGTACTTTTGATATGGAGTATGATGAATTGTTGGCTAACTTGCGCCGGGCAGGGATTTGGCTGCCGGCTGTAGTAGGGTTATGGATTATCATTTACTTGTTCAATACCCTTTCTTGGTACATTATTATCCGAGATGGAAAAAAAGGAACGCCTATTCCATTTTGGAAAGTTTATAAGCTTACAGTTTCCGGGTTTGCACTGAATTATGCTACTCCGGTAGGATTAATGGGAGGAGAACCTTACCGTATCATGGAACTGACTCCTTATGTCGGGGCCAGTAAGGCAACATCATCAGTTATCCTTTATGTGATGATGCATATTTTCTCGCATTTTTGTTTTTGGTTTTGTTCTATTTTCTTGTATTTGGCTTTACGCCCGGTAGATATTGCCATGGGGACTATGCTGGCTGTTGTGGGTGTGGTTTCTCTTTTGGCTATTTATTTTTTTATGAAAGGATACAAGAATGGAATGGCTGTCCGTACTTTAAAATTATTACAATATATTCCTTTTATTAAAGGATGGGCCAAACGTTTTTCAGAAAACAAACGGGAGACTTTGGAACGTGTGGACAGTCAGATAGCAGAGCTGCACAAACAGCGTAAGTCTACATTTTATGCCTCGTTAAGTCTGGAATTCATGGCTCGGATTCTAGGTTGCCTGGAAGTGTATTTCATATTGAATATTCTGACAACAGATGTTAGCTTTCCGGCTTGTATTCTGATTATGGCATTTACTTCTTTATTTGCTAATTTGTTCTTTTTCTCGCCTATGCAATTGGGCGCTCGTGAGGGGGGCTTTGCTTTAGCGGTAGGAGGACTGGCTATTCCGGGAGCTTTCGGAGTTTATACCGGATTGATAACCCGTGTACGTGAATTGATTTGGATTGTAATTGGTGTGTTGTTGATGAAAGTCGGCAACGGTACACCTACTAATAAAGCATGAGATAATGAACGCATTGAAAGATATTCAGGGAGTTATATTTGATTACGGCGGTACGATAGATACGAATAGCCGTCACTGGGCGGAAGTATTGTGGGCCAAGTATGTGGAACATCAGATTCCGGTGGATAAGGAGAGTTTTCGTGAGGCATACGTCTTTGGAGAAAGAGCGTTGGCTAAATACCCTTTTGTCCAGCCTTGGCATGATTTTCATGATGTACTTTCCATTAAGGCCAAACTTCAGATGGAATGGTTGGCAGAACAGAGAAAGTTGCCTATGGATGAGTTGAAACTGCAATCTTATGCCACGAAAGTAGCAGACAGCTGTTATGAGTATGTATTGGATATATTGCAGGTTACACGTCCGGTAGTGGAAGAGTTGTCCAAAAAATATAAGTTAGTGCTGGTTTCTAATTTTTATGGTAATATTCAGACCATTTTAAAGGATTTTGGACTTCTGGATTTCTTTGATGAAATTATTGAATCCTCTGTGGTGGGTGTTCGTAAACCAGATCCCGCTATCTACAGACTCGGAGTGGATGCTATGGGATTTGTGGCAAAGAATGTGCTGGTGGTTGGAGATTCTTTCTCAAAAGATGTTGTTCCTGCCAAAGCGGTGGGATGTCGTGTAGCTTGGTTGAAAGGAGAAGGTTGGGGAGGAGAAGTCATTGACGAATCTGTTCCTGATGTGATTATAACGAATTTGGCCCAACTGCCTGTTCTATTATAAAAAGTATGGAGACACAAAGACATGCATTGGTAAAAAGGGACTATCTAGTTCCTTTTGTTTTAGTAACCTCTTTATTCTTTTTATGGGGATTTGCACATGCTATTCTTGATGTGCTGAATAAACATTTTCAAGAGGTGATGGATATTACCCGTACTCATTCGGCAATGGTGCAGGTAATGTTTTATTTAGGTTATTTCGTAATGGCTGTTCCGGCAGGGTTATTCATCACCAGATATGGATATCGTAGGGGAGTTGTTTTCGGATTATTGCTTTACGGCATCGGGTCGTTGATGTTTATTCCCGGCGAATACTGGATGTCATTTGAATTTTTTCTGTTCTCTTTGTTTGTCATCGCTTGCGGCTTGGTTTTTTTGGAAACGGCTGCAAATCCTTATATGACAGAATTAGGGGATAGGGAAACAGCTGCCAGTCGGTTGAACCTGGCCCAGTCCTTTAATGGATTAGGATGTATTTGCGGCCCTTTGGTGGGAGGACTATTGTTGTTCTCGGAGAAGGGAGAGGCGAATATTTCATATCCTTATATGCTGATGGGGGTAGTTGTGCTGATAGTGGCACTGGTCTTTTCCCGTATCAAACTTCCGGAGATTGTTCATACAGACAATGTGGTGAATGGAAAGACAGTTAAAAAAGGCTTATGGTCGCATAAATTATTTTTATTTGGTCTACTGGCACTATTCAGTTATGAAATAGCAGAGATTTCTATCAATAGTTTCTTTATCAATTATGTGGTGGACGATGGATGGATGAATGCCCGTGATGCGGCAGTAGTGCTTTCATTCGGTGGGCTCGGGCTATTTATGTGCGGACGTTTTGCCGGTAGTTGGATTATGCAGCGAATTCGTGCAGAAAGAGTTTTGCTATACTGTGCTTTGGGAACGGTAGCGGCTACTTTTCTTATCGTTTGCAATTTAGGAAAAATTTCATTAGTTGCTTTGTTTTTGGTATATGTGTTCGAAGCCATCATGTTTCCCACTATTTTTGCTATATCTTTGAAAGGGTTGGGAAATAAAACCAAACGAGCCTCTTCTTTTTTAATGATGTCTCCTGTAGGAGGAGCTATTGGCCCTGTGTTGATGGGATATGTGGCAGACAATAGTAATATGTCCTTATCATTCATTATACCATTTGTTTCTTTTTGTGTTGTATTATTCTATTCGTGGTATGCCGATGTAGAAGGAAACTGAAATAAAAAATCCCGATATGGCTGTCTGGCTTTATCGGGATTTCTATCTATTTTTAAATTTCCTCGGCTTTCAAAGGACTAGTCCGGATAATATCCCATACATCTTCTTCTGTTTTGCTGAAGGGACCGGATGCTTCTAATTTCAGTGTCGACATGGCTGCTGCAAAACAACCGGCTTTTTCATAGGATACTCCTTTGTTGCGCATATATAAATATCCTGTGGCATACGTATCTCCGCATCCTGTAGCATCAACTATATCTTTAGGAGGATAGGCGGGTATCTTATGAAATCTACCTTCTGCATAAATTACAGAACCCAGACTTCCCAAGGTTATCAATACCTCTTTTACTCCCCATTCAGCAAGTTGCAAAGCGGCTTGTTTTATGTCTTTGTGACCGGTAAGCACTTCCATTTCGTGTTCGTTTACCTTTAGAATATCAATATATTTTAAGGCTTCCAACTTGTCTGTCCAATCTATGGGATAAACTCTTTCACCCCGGACTTCGCGCAAATATCCTTGGGCATCTACCGCCAAAATACCTTTTTCTGAAAGATATTTTACAACATCCAGTGAAAAATCATCTGCCAGAAGGCTTCCCAAATGAAAAATATGGGCATTTATATTCTGTAGCTGTTCCACTGTGAAAGGATCGGCTTTAGCTAATACCCGCTGACTGCGGTTATCTTGATTTTCCCCGTATGTATTCTCGAAATAGACTGTTCGCTGACTGGGAATAACAGTGACTCTGATACCTTTTGCACGGATATCTTCTACAGCTTTAAATTCACTGGGCGCTAGTGCTGTGACCAGCTGATAATGCTTTGTATCCTTTAAATGACTGATTCCGTGTGAAAAATAATAGGATGTTCCGCCGGGCATATAAGTCGTTTTCCTGGGTGTTACTATCTTATCTAATGTAATGTGGCCTATGCAACAAATATCATCCATACCTATTTATATTAAACGGTTGCAAAGCTACAAAAAAAACTAGAAAAAGCATGGAAGTTTTCAAAAGAAGGTGTAACTTTGGCACAAATTATCTTAATCTCTGCTATGAGATGCAATTTTAACAAAGAAATTAGAATGGAAAAAATGAATGTGAAACCGGCAACCGGTAAATTGGGCGTTCTTTGTGTTGGATTGGGCGCTGTTACTTCAACTTTTATGACAGGTGTGCTGATGGCTCGTAAGGGACTGGCAAAACCTGTCGGATCTATGACTCAATATGATAAAATGCGTGTTGGCCGTGGAGAAAATAAAAAGTATTTGCATTATGGAGAAATCGTTCCATTGGCAACTTTGGACGACATTGTTTTTGGTGCATGGGATGTTTATCCTGCTAATGCTTATGAATCAGCTGTAAATGCTGAAGTTTTACAAGAAAAAGACATTCTTCCTGTAAAGGAAGAACTGGAAAAGATAGTTCCGATGAAAGCTGCTTTCGATCACAACTATGCTAGTCGTTTGGATGGCGATAATGTGAAAGATTGCAAGAATCGTTGGGATATGGTAGAACAGCTGCGTGAAGATATCCGCAATTTCAAAGCTGAAAATAATTGCGACCGTATCGTAGTTCTTTGGGCTGCTTCTACAGAAATCTATGTACCTGTTGAAGAAAAAGTACACGGAACCTTGGCAGCATTGGAGCAAGCGATGAAAGAGGATGATAAGGAACACATTGCTCCGTCTATGTGCTATGCTTATGCAGCGCTGTCAGAAGGTTGCCCTTTCATCATGGGAGCTCCTAATACTACAGTTGATATCCCGGCTATGTGGGAATTGGCTGAAAAAACGAAGATGCCTATTGCTGGTAAGGACTTCAAAACAGGCCAGACATTGGTTAAGTCAGGCTTCGCTCCGATTATCGGAACCCGTTGCTTAGGCTTGTCCGGCTGGTTTTCTACAAATATCTTAGGTAATCGTGATGGTTTGGTGTTGGACGAACCGGCTAACTTCCGTACTAAAGAAGTCAGCAAGCTGTCTACTTTGGAGTCGATTCTTGTACCCGAAGACCAGCCTGATTTATATACAGATTATTATCACAAAGTACGTATCAATTACTATCCCCCTCGTAATGACAGTAAGGAAGGTTGGGATAATATCGATATCTTCGGATGGATGGGCTACCCCATGCAGATTAAGATTAATTTCCTTTGCCGTGATTCAATTTTGGCTGCTCCTTTATGTTTGGATTTAGTATTATTGAGTGACTTGGCTGCACGTGCAGGACGTTTTGGTATACAGCGTTTCTTGAGTTTCTTCTTGAAGAGCCCGATGCATGATTATACAGAAAATGAAATACCTGTCAACCATCTCTTCCAGCAGTATGCTATCTTGAAGAATGCTATTCGCGAAATGGGTGGTTATGAAGCTGATCAGGAAATTGATTAATTTATAACAGACTGTTTTTATTCAGGCGCGGATTGCGCGGATTTTACGGTTTCTCTTTATAAAAGACCGTATCAATCCGTGAAATCCGCGCCTTATTTTTTATTTTTCTGCCATAATTACTTGCTGTCTGCTCGGGAATTTGTAATTTTGTCATATAATAAAATGAATATGGTCAGGTCAGAAATACAAAATGTTAAACTCAGATTTGGTATTATTGGTAATGCTGAAGGATTGAACCGTGCCATAGACGTGGCTATTCAGGTGGCGCCCACAGATTTATCAGTATTGATCACCGGTGAAAGTGGTGTGGGAAAGGAAAATTTTCCGCAGATCATCCATCAGTTCAGCCGTCGGAAACATGGACAGTATATAGCCGTGAATTGTGGAGCTATACCTGAAGGTACAATAGATTCAGAACTTTTCGGACATGAGAAAGGTGCTTTTACAGGAGCTATCAGTGACCGTAACGGTTATTTTGCCGAAGCCAATGGTGGAACTATTTTTCTGGATGAGGTGGGAGAGTTACCTCTTGCTACGCAGGCGCGTCTGCTACGTGTGCTCGAGAGTGGTGAATTCATTAAAGTAGGTTCATCCAAAGTACAAAAGACGGATGTACGTATTGTTGCCGCTACCAATGTAAATCTGACGGAAGCCATTGCCGAAGGCCGTTTCCGCGAGGATTTATATTATCGTCTGAACACTGTGCCTATCAAGATACCACCTCTGCGCGAACGTGGAGATGATATAACATTACTTTTCCGCAAATTTGCATCGGATTTTGCTGAGAAGTACCGTATGCCGGCCATTCAGCTGACAGAAGATGCAAAAGCCTTGTTGTTGGCTTACCCATGGCCCGGTAATGTACGCCAGTTGAAGAATATTACAGAACAGATATCTATTATTGAAACCAATCGCGACATTACGGCGGAAATTTTGAGAAATTATTTACCGGAACAACGTGTAAACTCCGGTTTACCCGCTTTATTTGGTGTGAAAGCAAGTGCGGGGAAGGCTTTTGAAAGTGAGCGCGAGATTCTGTATCAGGTGCTGTTTGATATGCGGCGTGATGTAACTGAGTTGAAGAAATTGGTAAACACCTTGATGTCGGAACGTGGAGCGCAACCTGTTCCGCCACCGGCTACTACAGCAGTTTCTTATTATCAAGAACCTCAACGGAATTTGGTCGCTACAGTAGTGCCTGCTACACCTACCATTATCTCTGCCGCTAAATCCGTGCATCCTGTAGTAGATGATATTCAGGACACGGAGGAATTTGTGGAAGAAGCGACACTGTCATTGGATGAAGTGGAAAAAGAAATGATACGTAAGGCGCTCGACCGTCATCATGGAAAACGAAAGAATGCGGCAAAAGATTTGAATATTTCAGAGCGCACACTTTATAGAAAAATAAAAGAATATGGTTTGGATTAAACAATTGAAAGTAGTTGGTGTGTTGATGGTACTGGCGGGAATAGTAACTGCTTGTTCCATCTCTTATAAGTTTAACGGATCGTCTATAGACTATACTAAGGTAAAGACTATTTCGTTCGAAAACTTCCCGAACCGTTCGGCAGGTTTTGTGTGGGGACCGATGGAGAGCATGTTCAATACGGCATTGCAGGATATTTATATGCAGCAGACCCGGTTGAAGCAAGCCAAGCGTGGAGGTGACCTGCAATTGTCAGGGGAAATAACCAATTATGATGCTTTGAATAAAGGAATTGGTTCTGACGGTTATTCCAGCATGGTGGAATTGCGTATGACGGTTAGGGTGAACTTTGTCAACAATTCCAATCCGACAGAGAATATGAATGGTCAACAATTCTCGGCTAGCCGAGAATACAACGCTAATCAGCAGTTGAGTGCTGTACAGGATGAATTAGTAACCCAGATGATTAAAGAAATTGTAGAGCAAATATTCAATGCTACCGTGGCAAACTGGTAGTGAGCCCTTTTCCGTCATGACACAACAGCAATTATATGAATGGATAACCCATCCTGAATTATTAAATCGGGATACACTATACGAGCTGCGTACGTTGCTTGCGCGTTATCCGTATTTTCAGACGGTGAGGTTGCTTTATCTGAAGAATCTGTTTTTACTGCATGATATAACATTCGGTGAAGAATTGCGTAAGGCTGCATTGTATGTGGCCGATCGCAAAGTTCTTTTTTATCTGATAGAAGGGGAGCGTTTTATCATTTCTCCTCTTGACAAGCAAGAGAAGCCTAAGGAGGAAGGCGGATTGGACCGTACTCTTTCATTGATAGATGCTTTTCTGTCTTCTTTACCCGAGGACTCTGCTGCCGTGGAGTTGCCTATGGATGTAACAGCCGATTATACTTCTTTCTTATTACATGAAGAAGAGCATCCGTCCGATGATGGTATTCCTCGGATGAAAGGCCAGAGTCTGATAGATGATTTCATTGAAAAGTCTGCAGAGGAACCTTTATTACCTCAATTAGGGATAAAAGAGGAAGTGCCGGTGAAAAAGGAAATGCCCGAAGAGGATGAACCGGAAGCGGAGGAAGATATAGAAGATGAAAGCTATTTTACCGAAACATTGGCCAAAATATACGTTAAACAGCAAAGATATTCTAAGGCTCTGGAAATTATTAAAAAATTAAATTTGAAATATCCAAAAAAAAACGCTTACTTTGCAGACCAAATAAGATTTTTGGAGAAATTGATTATTAACACTAAATCAAAATAAAGAAAATGTATTTATTACTTATTGGATTAATTGTGCTTGCAGCTCTTTTGATGTGTTTCGTCGTACTGATTCAGAATTCAAAAGGAGGTGGTTTGGCTTCTAGTTTTGCTTCTTCAAATCAAATTATGGGAGTTCGTAAGACTACGGATTTTATTGAGAAATTAACATGGGGATTAGCTGCTTTTATGGTAGCATGTAGCGTGCTTACCGCTTATTTTGTTCCTACTGCTCATACAGATTCTTCTATCATCATGGAAGAAGCGGTGAAAGAGGGAGCTACCAATCCGTTGAATGCACCTTCAGGTTTTGCTGCTCCGCAGACAAATGATGCTGCAGAGACTCCTGCTCCGGGTGATTCGGCACAGTAATTAAAGAGAGCATTTTCCTTAATAAGGATAGGCGTTCTGTTTTATCAGTGAAACAGAGCGCTTTTTTGTTTTAAGATATTTTGCTTTGATAAGTATGCTTTTGTGCTTACTTTTGTTCTGGAATATGTTAGTTTAAAAATAATAAAAGAATCATGTTGAAATTCATATCATGGAATGTAAATGGCTTGCGAGCTTGTTACGATAAAGGTTTTGCTGATGCTTTCAATCGTTTGGAAGCTGATTTTTTCTGTTTACAGGAAACAAAGATGCAAGAAGGACAACTGGATGTACAATTTGAAGGGTATCAGTCCTATTGGAATTATGCTGAAAAGAAAGGATATTCGGGTACTGCTATTTTTTCTAAAGTAAAGCCATTGTCCGTTACATACGGTTTAGGCATTGAAGAGCACGATCACGAAGGCCGTGTAATTACGCTTGAACTGGAATCGTATTATCTGATAACTGTTTATACTCCTAATTCGCAGGAAGAATTGCGACGCTTGGATTATAGAATGAAATGGGATGATGATTTCCGTGCTTATTTGAAGAAATTGGAAGAGAAAAAACCGGTAATTGTGTGTGGTGATTTGAATGTAGCACATAAGGAGATAGATTTGAAGAATCCTAAAACGAATCGGAAAAATGCAGGTTTCACTGATGAAGAGCGTGCAAAGTTCACTACTTTGCTTGAATCAGGTTTTACGGATACATTCCGCTATTTCTATCCGGAGCAAGAGGGAATTTACTCATGGTGGTCCTATCGTTTCAAAGCCCGTGAGAAGAATGCGGGTTGGCGTATTGATTATTTTCTCACTTCCGATTCGTTGAAGGATAAATTGAGAGGTGCTCAGATTCATACTGACATCTTGGGATCAGATCATTGTCCGGTGGAATTGACAATAGAATTGTAAAAATGGGCTAAAAAAACTTTGTAGTTGTCGCAAAATGAATCCCTGATTATCTGCAATAAAAAGATAATCAGGGATTTGTGTCGTCGCAAAACTTATTCTGTTTTATTCTCATAAATCATGGATTCCTGTATATCTTTGTTTCGGGAAATAAATATTTTTTTCCTGAAAAACTGATTGAATCTATGAAACAATGGCATTTATTTTGCTTGTTGCCTTTGATGGCAGCTTGTGACTCCGGACATTCCGGTTCCGGAGAATTAATTTCGGTGGACTTGCGACAGGGGATAGATCATCCTTCTATGCTCAATCTGCAAGATGAGGTAGAGAGTGTGGAATATATACCTTTGGAAACAACCGATGATCCCGCTTCTTTGTTGGATGGAGTATCCGAATATGCTTTGACAAGCAAATACATCTATGTTTCTCCCGTAAAAGAACAACGGATTGTTCAGTTTGACCGGAAAGGTCATTTTATAAAGACATTGATTCCTTTCGGACAAGGACCGGGGGAGTTCAGTAATTTTTTAGCAGGTATACAGGCCGATGAGGAAAATAATCGTCTTTACCTGTTCAGTGCTAATCAGATAGGGGTCTACACCTTAGAGGGGGAGTTTATTCAAAATTTGAACCATGATTATCAGATAGTATATCAGCGTAAGGTGGAACAAGACTGTTTTGCTTCGGTGGCATTTCCGTATATTCCTTTTCGGAGCGGGAGTTATGGCTTAGGCATATTCACAGAGCAAGGGGACACTATTGCTGTAAAGAATGATTTTACTTCGCCACTGGTTCCTCCGGAGAAAGCAGGTTTTACTATAGGCATTGCAGCTACCTATTCAGGTAAGCAGCAGTCATTACTGTTTAAAACAGGATGTAATGATACTGTTTTCAGAATTTCCGATCATAAAATTATGCCAGCTTGTGTTTTGAATTTACAGAATTCAGACCAAGAAATCATCCGCTGCCTGGATGCGACTGATTTCAGTAGCTTACATCAAAAATTTGGAGGAAATAAGGATATTTTTGTGTCTGATCTTTTTGAGACGCCACGAAGTTATTATTTCCGTTGCAGGTATGATGGAGGATATTATGTGGTTTCCGTTGATAAAGAAACAGGGAAGATTCTGGCGGAGCAATGTGAGCAGCCTGAAGATATTTTTAAACTTTCTGATGCCAATCTTCTTTTTGGTATGTTGGGGACACGGAGTTATCGTAGCTTTCCCGTTTGGGGCCGTATGGAGAAAGATGGTTTGGTGCAGGTTGTCATTCCTTATGAGCTGAGTCTTTATGAAAAAGGATCCACCCTTACTGTTCCGGATGAATTAAAAAAGATAAATGTGGATAGTAATCCTATTTTTATAGTCTATAAATTGCGAGAAGGCTAAAAAGTGATACATTTGCGATATGATGAGAAAGTACTTGTTTATAGGCTGGGCTGTATGGATGGTGGTGATATTGGGTATCATCTCCTCTTGCAGTCAGGATAAGGGCACTTCTAGACTGGCATGGGGGAAATATTATTTGTGGAGTGCCCCGGATTCCTCCTACCGGATACTGAATGCCATTCCTTTTCCCGATAAACTTTCCGTAGAAGAACAAGCGTGCTATGCATTACTGATGACACAAGCTATGTATAGATGTGGGCATAAGATATCTTCCGATTCATTGATAAACATTGCTGTACAGTATTATTCTTCACAAGGTAATGCAGATGATAAAGCTTCCGCTTTGCTTTATAAAGGATATATTTTAGAGGACTTGGGGCAGGATAATGAAGCTTTGTATGCCTATAAACAGGCAGAGGAGGCGGTAAAGACTGTTAAGGATTTGCGGATCCATTTTTTGATATATACAGCTTTAGGGAATATCAATGGAAGGTATGCTCATTATGAGCACTCACTGTCGTATTATAGAAAGGCGTTGGATCTTAATCTATCAGTTCCGGCTTGGAATGCAATGGGGGGAGAATATATATTTGCCCCTCTTTATCTGGCTCAGGGAACTCCCCGGTACAATGAAGAGGTCAAGTTGGTTTATGATAAGTTTTTAGGTTTGGTTAATAGGATGGACTTTACCTCGCAAGAGAAAATCTATTATCAATGGGCCTTGAAGGAGAAAGACAAGCAGGAATGGGATTCGGCGGCTTCGTTCCTGTTAAAAGCGATGGACTATACCACTACTGTTGAGTCCCGTTACTGGTATGATGCTGAATTAGCTGTTATCTATAAACATTTAGGAAAAACTGAACTAGTAGACAGCCTTCGTAATAGGGCATTGAAATCTTCGCGACCACTTTTGAGATCCTCTGTGTACAAAGCTATATACCAGGATTTGCTGGCGGCTGGTAAGTTAAGTAAGGCTAATGAATATATGCAATGCTATATCAATGAACTGGAATTACTATTTACTTCCGGAAGCCGTACTGAATTGTTTAAAATCGAGAAAAGATATGATTACATGGCTTTATTACGTCAGAATGATGAATATCGAAGCCGATGGAGCATTACTCTGTTGATAACAGTGGCTGCTGTTTTTTCATTGACTTTACTGCTATGGGGTAGTTGGAAATTTTTTCGCCGCCAGAAACTGGAGATTTTAAGTCATTATAAAAGGGATGCTTCCATGTTGCAGCAGCAGATTGATGATTTACAAGAGAGGATAGAAGAGAATCAAGGTGAGGCGAAGAATCTGCAAGAACAGATGCAAATCCTTGAAAAGGAAAAGAAAAGTAAGGAAATACGTATTCGTCAGTTGGAACTCACTTTCCGTTCGAAACACATCTCGCTTCCGGTTGAGTCGGTGGAGGCAGCACAAGTATACTTGCAAATCGTGACGAAGGGAACTCCTCATTATACCCCTGCTGAAGACCGTACTAAATTAGAGTATTGGTTGAACATATCCCGTAATCGCTGGGCCGAGCGATTGGAAAAGCTTTATCCATCTCTGACCAACGGAGAGAAGGATATTTGTTACCTGTTTGTAGTGGGACTTTCATTTGATGAGATGGCCAGTTTGTTGGGAGTGCAGTCCCGTTCTGTAAACCGTGTGGTATATAGAATTTGTAGAAAGATGGGTATAGAACAAGGAAGCAAAGATGAATTTGTGGCGCAAATTTTCCGTTTGGATGATTGCGACACAAATATATAGCTTACATGGCTACTTCGATGGCCAGTATTTGCGCTTCGGATTTAGCTTCAATTGTGACACTTTCAATGTCCCAGATACCGATACCGTCACGACGTGAAAGATTCTCGCCTGCTATATTTATTTCTCCTTCTATAATGAAGATATAAACACCTGTGCGTGGTTTGTGCATACGGTATGTCACACTTTGTCCGGCATCCAATGTGCCCATAGAGAACCATGCGTCCTGTAGCAGATGCGCCGGTGTATTGCCAGATGGTGAGATGAAGGTGGCTAGTTCGTTACGTTTCAATAACGGACGAATGTCATAATTATGGTATTCGGGTTTAGTTCCCTCCACATTGGGAATAATCCAGATTTGCAGGAATTTTGCGTCTTCAGTCTTACTGGCATTGTATTCGCTATGATAGATGCCTGTGCCTGTACTCATTACCTGAATTTCACCTGGGGCAATGGTACTTTCATTCTGTACGCTGTCTCCATGTCTTAAATATCCTTGTAAAGGGATAGACACCACTTCCATATTTTTATGGGGGTGCATACCGAAACCTTCTCCGGGAGCTACTGTATCATCATTTAGTACGCGTAAAGCACCGAAGTGAATTCGTCTTGGATTATAATAGTCTGCAAAGCTGAATGTATGGTAGGTTTTTAGCCATCCGTGATTAAAATACCCTCTTGTATTAGCTTTGTCAATTACTGTTTTCATAACTCATATCCTTTCTTTTTTAATTTGTTGATATTTGATATAACAATTGGGAAACAGAAAAGTTTAACGGTTGCTGTAAGGTGGGTTGTACTTTAGATTCAGCTCTTTTAAATGATCTGTTAGAGTCTTTTGTTACATTAGAAAACACATTTTGTTTCGGTTTTAGTGAAGATTTTTGGAGAACACTCTATGGTAAGAAGCTTTTGGTTTAGCAGACAGGTAAAAAGATAAGTTCGTTTTTCAAAAAGGGCCTTATCTTTTTTTAAAAGACCTTATTGTTTTGGAAAAACATCCTTATCTTTTAATGAAAGGAACTTATGTTTGGCACAAGAATTCATAGAACTTGGCGCAGGATCCGGCAGAATTTGTATCAAGATTCTGAACACTCCGGTAGGAGGAAATGTAGCTTCTTGAAACCGGACAAGGGCTATCGAACTGATTGGGAAAGTAAAATAAAGCAATGTGATGATTGATTGCCCAACAGAAGAAAACGAATTTGTATGTATACATTTGTTTTTACGAACGGAATAAAATCCTTTCATCACCATATCTTATTGTTGTTCAATGGTTTACTGTGTAGAAAGATGGTAAGACATGCCCAAGTGGTAGTTGACGGTGAATATGCCATACACTTTTCGTTTCCGGAACCAGACGGGCATGGCATGTCCTTGGAGCATGTTGGGCTTGTCCGGGGTCAAACCACTTGAGCGTCTTTTACGTCCTTTTATCACCACAAATTACTGGATACTAATTGATTATAGTGATTGAACAATTTTATTTTTCATGTAAAGACAATTCGGATGCTGGCAACTTGAGTAGTTAATCTTACAGTTCATACATTTAAATCTTATAGCTCATAGATAACTTATGACGTTGTCCACAGAACAAGCTAAGCATGTTCGTCAAACAAGCTAGGCCTGTCCTTTGGACAAGCCCGGCCTGTACGTATGCATGAAGCTATACATATGTATGCATCGCCTCATGCGTACGTACGTGTAAACCGGATTTGCATTTTCTTCTTCCCAAAAAGCGTTCCACCCTTTTTCACTTTATGCCGGAAGGTTTTTTCAAACTATCCTTATAGGTTTGACGAGTTTTGCTCAGAGTTTCCCGGAGTTATGCTTGAAGTTTTATCAGATTCACCTATTACTTGCAGAGGGTCTGTCACAAAAACGGGACAAAGCAAAAGTGTTCCTCTATGAAATATCGGATGAACCTGGTTTCTTGGAGCCGAACAAGAATTCTTGGACATCCTGCTCTTATAATTATCGGGTAAGTGAAGGAAGGGTAGGATATAAAATAAAAGAAGAGATGATTTAATCATCTCTTCTGTAGAGCGGAAGACGGGGCTCAAACCCGCGACCCTCAGCTTGGAAGGCTAATGCTCTATCAACTGAGCTACTTCCGCAATTTTTGTGGGCAAAGATGGATTCGAACCACCGAAGTCGAAAGACAGCAGATTTACAGTCTGCCCCATTTGGCCACTCTGGTATTTGCCCATTCGCTCTTAAGATTCTATCTCAATTCTCTTATTGAGTAGGCTTGTTTCTCAATTGCGATGCAAAGGTACGTCTTTTTTTTGAATATGCAAATTCTACAAGAACTTTTTTTCAAAAAATCTGCTTTCCCTGCACTTTTTGCTTGAAATCGAGCATTTTGATGGCAGTTATTGCACATTCATCTCCTTTATTACCTAATTTTCCACCGGCACGGTCTTCTGCTTGTTGCATGGTATTGGTGGTAATCAAACCATAAATTACAGGAATATCTCCTTCGGCATTCAGTTGGGCGATGCCTTGGGTAGTACCGGCACATACATAGTCAAAGTGTGGAGTGTCACCACGAACTACACATCCTATTGCAATCACTGCGTCTACTTTTCCGCTTTTTATCATTTGTGCGGAACCAAAAGTCAGTTCAAAACTTCCGGGTACAGTTTGTACCAAAATATTTTCATCTTTTGCACCATGTTTTTTCAAGGTGGTTACGGCGCCTTCCAATAAGGGACCGGTGATGTTACTGTTCCATTCGGATACTACGATACCGAAACGCATGTTTTCTGCATTGGGAACCGAGTTAAAGTCATAATCAGATAAGTTATGATACGCTGTTGCCATTATTTTTTGTTTTTTAGTGGGATTAATAAAAGAAAAAGGTTATCTGTACGTGGGTGCAGACAACCTCTTTATATAATTCAAGGTATATTTCTTTTCTTATTTGATAGAGGCACGCTCGATATATTTGTCGATGTCCATTGACTGATAAGAATTGAAGTATTTTTCTTTCACCAATGTATAAGCTTTAACAGCTTCACTGTTCTTACCCAGTTTCTCGAACAACTGACCTGCCTGAATCAAATAGATAGGGCTTAATGCCTGACTGTCTGCTTTGTCTGCTGCTTTCAGCAAAGTTCCGGCAGCTTTGTCCAATTGCCCCATCTCAGCGTAGCAGTTACCGATAGTTCCCAAAATAGCGGGGCTTACCAACTGATCTTTAGCGCTGAATTTATCTAAATACTTCACTGCGTCTTCATATTTGCCTAACTGTGCGTAGCAGATACCTGCATAAGCATTTGCTAAATTACCGGCAGCTGTTCCGCTGAATTCATCTGCTACTTTCAAGAAACCTTTGTAACCAATGCTGTCGCCGTTCAATGCTGTTTCAAAGTTATCGGCTCCGAAATATTGTTCTCCTTTGAACAAAGCTTCTGATGCTTTCATTTCATTGGGTTCAGAAATAAAATGCTTATATCCCATGAAACCTGCAATGATAATCACAACTGCTGCAATAGTTCCAAGGATTTTTCCTTTGTACTTGATAAGGAATGCTTCTGAAGTACTCAGTGCTTCTTCCATATCCAATGGGTCCTGAGTGTGTTTTTGTTCTGCCATTTTTATATTTACTTTTTTATTATTTTGCGAATCTACTTTTTCGGTCAGCAAAAGTAGTTCATTTCTATGTATTAATGAAATTTACGGGCATATTTTTTTAGTTTTTCCCGTTTTTATCTCTAATTTTGTATCCTCAATTAAACAGAAGTTCTATGATACTGAAACGCATCTCGATATTGAATTATAAAAACCTGGAGCAGGCAGAACTGGAATTCTCGCCAAAGATGAATTGTTTTATCGGACAGAACGGCATGGGGAAGACGAACCTGCTGGATGCGGTTTATTATCTTTCATTCTGTAAAAGTGCCACTAATCCCATAGACTCGCAGAATATCCGTCACGAGGGCGATTTTTTTGTGATTCAGGGTTTCTATGAAACGAATCAAGGAGATCCTGAAGAGGTATATTGCGGCTTGAAGTGTCGTCAGAAAAAACAGTTTAAGCGGAATAAAAAGGAATACAGCCGTTTATCAGATCATATCGGTTTTATTCCTCTCGTAATGGTTTCTCCTGCTGATGCGGAACTGATTGCGGGAGGTAGTGACGAGCGCCGCCGTTTTATGGATGTGGTGATATCTCAATATGATAAGGAATACTTGGATGCACTGATACGTTATAATAAAGCGCTGACACAGCGTAACGCCTTATTGAAGTCGGAGCAGGAACCTGATGAGGAATTGATGTTGGTATGGGAGGAGATGATGGCATTTGCAGGCGAGATTGTTTTTAGAAAACGTAGTGAGTTTATAGCCGAATTTATTCCTACTTTTCAATCTTTCTACTCTTATATTTCGCAAGATAAGGAGAAAGTGAATCTGGCGTATGAATCTCATGCTATGAATGGGAATTTGCTGGATATAATAAAAGAGAGCCGCAAACGTGACCGTATAATGGGGTATTCGCTGAGAGGAATTCATAAAGATGACTTGGTGATGCAGTTGGGTGATTTCCCTATAAAGAGGGAAGGTTCACAAGGGCAGAATAAAACTTATCTGATCGCTTTGAAACTGGCTCAGTTTGATTTTTTGAAGAAAACGGGGAGCAATAGCACTCCTTTGTTGTTGCTGGATGATATTTTTGATAAGTTGGATGCTTCCCGTGTGGAACAGATTGTGAAACTAGTGGCCGGGGATAGTTTCGGACAGATTTTCATTACGGATACCAATAGGGATCATCTGGATAAAATATTGAAAAAGATTGAAAGGGAATACAGAGTCTTTTCTGTAGAAGATGGCTGTGTGACTGAAAGAAAGGAAGTGGCTGAATGAGACGTAATGATGCGGAACAAATAGGGGAGATGATTCGGAAATTCTTCCGGCAGAATGCTTTGGAGGCACCACTGAATGAGTATCGTCTGATACAAGCATGGAAAGATGTTGTGGGGCCTGCCATTACCAAATATACTAGTAATCTTTATATCAAGAATCAAATACTTTATGTGCATATCACTTCGTCCGTGCTCCGTCAGGAGTTGATGATGGGACGTGATTTATTGGTGAAGAATCTGAATAAGCAGGTAGGGGCACAAGTGATAGTCAATATTATTTTTCGTTAACTAGGCGGTCTTCTGTATGTTCTTTTGGTTATCTCCGAAGGTTCCTGTAAAACTTCCTGCCAGGTGCGGATTTTTACGGATTTTCCTTCATCTTTTTCGTAAAGTCCACACTTGACTTGAAAGAAGTGTGATGTAAGAGTGGCTTATGGGGCAGTTCTTATCACGATAGATTCTATTTCAGTATTCCATTCTCAGTCCAGACTTCATCCATTCTCCGGTCGAAAGGTTCGACAGGCAGCTTTTCGCTTACTTGGAAGTTATAACATATACCTATATTATAGGAATGAAGAAGAGGCAGTAATTTGTCATAATATCCTTTTCCTCTTCCCAATCGGTTGCCTTGGGCATCAAAAGAAACACCCGGTATAATGGCGAGGTCTATCTTCTCATACGCTGTAAATGCTTCTCCCGTCGGTTCCTCTATGTGATAAGCCTCGCCGTTTTTCAGGTTTTGTCTACCTGCATAAATACGGAGTTCCAATTCGTCTCCTTTGACTACCGGCAGCAAAATTGTTTTCTGCCGGTGCCATTTCTCAACGAAGTCATGTGTCTGTACTTCATCACCCAATGAATAATAGAGCAAAACGGTACGGGCCGATGCAAATTTGGGATGCTGTTCCAGTTTCTCAAGCAAAGCAGCGGACTTTGTCATTAATTCGGTGATGTCGTGACGGCGTTTTTCTTGCGCTATCTGCTTGCGCAGTTGTTTTTTTAGTTCCTTCATCGCTTACTTTCGGTTCTATGGGTTGTTCGGGAGCTTTGGGAAATGATTCACCTTTATCCAATACTTCCAATGCTTTGAGGACAGTTTTGTCGCTCTTGTTTAAGTATTCTATATAAGCTTCCATGCCCAGCATATTATAAATGATGTTTCCATATAAATTTGTTTCAAATAGTTTCTGTGATTTGTACATCAATATGTTGCGACGTTTTAACCCTTTGCTTTCAGCGAAACGGGCGAATTGTTCCAAAATGTTCTGATGTTTCAAATATTGCAACAGGCTTTCTTCTGTTTCATATTTTTGCATTTCGGCACGGTGGTTGTCCGTATACTGGAAAGCAAACTGGATGGTTAGTCCGCGGTTAACGGACATACGATAATAGGAAGTCACACCGGTAGTATCCTGCGGTACAAAGATATCGGGCATAATACCTCCACCTCCATATACAGGACGGCCTAAAGAAGTTTCAAAGATTTGGCTTTGATCCTGTTTGATACTGTCCTGTGAGAAAAATTCTCCGTGTTCGTAACGGGTCAGGATATCCATTTCATAATTTGCGTCATTACCTTTTACATACGGTTTTTGTATACAGCGTCCTGACGGAGTATAGTAACGGGCAATTGTCAGACGGATGGCTGAACCATCGCTGAAGTCGATAGGCTGTTGTACTAGCCCTTTTCCGAAAGAGCGGCGCCCGATGATTGTCCCTCGGTCATTGTCCTGGATAGCTCCGGCAAAAATTTCGCTGGCAGAAGCCGATCCTTCGTCCATCAATACGACAATAGGCATTTTCTGGCTACTTCCGGTTCCGTTGGATGTATAGTTCTCACGTGGAGACTTACGTCCCTGTGTATAAACGATGAGTCTGTTTTTGGGTAAGAATTCGTTTACCATCTGGATTGCTGCACCCATATATCCGCCGGTATTACCGCGTAAGTCGATTACCACTCCTTCGCAGTTTGCCTGATTTAGCTTGGCTAATGAAATCAATAATTCGGGATAAGTTGTTTCACCAAACTTGTTTACTTTTATGTAACCGAATTTGTCATTCAACATATAGGCGGCATCTACACTCTTTACCGGTATGTCACCACGAACAATGGTGAAGTGTAAAGTTTCTTTTTCTCCCGGACGAAAAACGCCAAGTTTTACCTCACTGCCTTTGGGACCTTTCAGTCTTTTCATGGATTCATAGTTGGTGACAATTTTTCCTACAAAGGCACTGTCATCAACTTCTATAATGCGGTCTCCTGCCATTAGGCCCACTTTTTCTGATGGTCCGCCTTGGATGACACTGTTTACATGGATGGTATCTTGCTGGATGGTAAACTGGATACCAATTCCGCTGAAGCTCCCTTTTAAATCAGAATTTACAGCTTCCAGGTCTTTTGCCGGAATATAAGAAGAGTGAGGGTCCAGCTCGCCTAGAATTTGCGGCATAGCATCTTCCACCAGTTCACCCATGTTTACTGTATCTACATATTGGTCGTCAATGATACGCAATAATGCATTCAGTTTGTTGGATGAAGTATTAATGATACCTAATTTGTTTCCTGAAAAGTGGTTGGCGTAAAAAGTTCCAATCAATATTCCGGCTACGATGCTTACCGCAACGATTACCGGCATAAAACGGGATGTTCGATTTTTGCTCATATCTTTATTTGCTATTATTCATTGGGATTGATATAGATTACTTCAATATTTGCGCGTTTCAATAAATCAAGCCCGTCTTCCAAACGGTATTTTTCTGAGTAAACTACACGTTTGATTCCTGCTTGGATGATGAGTTTGGCACATTCTATGCAAGGAGATGCGGTGACGTACATGGTTGCTCCGTCACTGCTGTTGTTGCTTCGTGCTATTTTGGTGATAGCATTCGCTTCGGCGTGTAGCACGTAAGGCTTGGTGACTCCGTTGTCATCTTCGCATACATTTTCGAATCCTGCAGGAGTTCCATTATATCCGTCGGAGATGATCATCTTGTCTTTTACGATTAATGCTCCTACCTGACGGCGTTCACAGTATGAATTTTCCGCCCAAATACTAGCCATGCGGATGTATCGTTTGTCGAGTTTGAGTTGTTTTTCTTCTTTCGTTTCCATTATTTCAGTCTTGCTTATTATGTGCAAATTGAATATAAGTTTTTTTCCCTTCGGGAGCTAGCAATAAAACATTGCTGTCACCTTGATAAAATATTGCATTATTCAATGCTTCTATGAACTCGTTATTATAGCTTGTTGAAGATGGAGTCTTGGTAAAATTTATGTTTACTGTCCGGTCTTTTCCATCCGCTTGCCATGTGCCTTCAATGGTTCCGTTTTGTATGCTTCCTGTAAAAGTGCCATCCGCTTTGAAAGTAATGTTGAAACCATGAATGATATCCAAGGCTTTTCTTCCTTCGGCTGCGATAGTCTTATCCGGGTTGTGTGCCATTGCATTGTATTTGGGCTCTCCGTTCCGTTTGTCCCAATTGGCTTTACCATAGAAATCCACTACATGCCATGTGCCGCTTGCAAAGATTTCCTCTACATCGTCTTCATTGTTGCAACTCCATAAGAAGGGGAGTAGCATCAGTATATAAAGAATAGACTTTAGTTTCATATTGTTTAGTTTTTTAGTTGATTATTCCATTTCTTTTCAGCAAGGCATGGATACTGGGTTCTTGTCCACGGAAGCGTTTGTAAAGGGCCATCGGATGTTCCGTTCCTCCTTTCGAGAGAATATTCTCCCGGAAAGAAGCAGCGACTTCCTGGTTGAAGATTCCTTTTTCCTTGAATAAGGAGAAGGCATCCGCATCCAGTACTTCCGCCCATTTATAACTGTAGTATCCGGCAGAATATCCCCCCGCCATGATATGTGAGAACTGTACGGACATGCAGGTATCTTCTACTCCGGGCAGTATTTGCGCTTTTTTCCATGCTTCTTTTTCATAAGCGCGGACATCTCCGTCAAATGTTTCCTGGCGGGTGTACCATGCCATATCCAGTAAGCCGAAACTTATTTGACGTAGGCAGGCGTAGGCCACATTAAAATTGGATGCATCTACAATTTTTTGAATCAGTTCGGCAGGAATGGGTTCTCCCGTCTGATAATGTCTGGCGAATGTATTGAGAAATTCTTTTTCAGTGGCGAAATTTTCCATAATTTGTGATGGAAGCTCCACAAAATCCCAGTATACGCTGGTACCACTCATGGTTGAATAAGTGGTATTGGCAAACATTCCGTGCAAGGCGTGTCCGAATTCGTGTAAAAAAGTATTTACTTCCGAGAAAGCCAACAATGCCGGTTTTCCAGCCGATGGCTTGGTGAAGTTCATGGTAACGGATACGTGGGGGCGGCTGTTGACTCCGTTTTCTATCCACTGTTCCTTATAGCTGGTCATCCATGCACCTGAACGTTTTCCGGCACGGGGGTGGAAATCTGTATAAAGTACAGCCAGGAAACTTCCGTCTTTGTCGAATACTTCATAAGCTTTTACATCGGGATGATAGACCGGAATTTCTTTATTTTCTTTAAATGTGATGCCATACAGACGGGTAGCCAGACCAAATACGCCTTTCTCTACTTGGCTAAGCTCAAAATAAGGACGCAACTCTTCTTCATTCAGATTGAATTTCTTATTTTTCAGTTTTTCTGAATAATAGGCCCAATCCCATGGCATCAGCTGGAAATCATTGCCTTCCATTTCGCGTGCCAATGCTTCTACTTCTGCTACTTCCTTTAGGGCGGCAGGGGTGTAGGCTTCCAATAATTGGTTGAGCAATTTGTATACGGCATCACTTGTTTCGGCCATGCGCTTTTTCAGTTTATACTCGGCAAAAGTGGAGAAGCCTAGTAAATGAGCCAGTTCCATGCGAATGTTTACCAATTGCTTGATGATGTCCACATTGTTGTAGTCGTTATTGTGTGTACATTGGGTATTATAAGCCATATAGACTTCTCTGCGCAGTGAACGGTCGTCACAATATTTCATGAAAGGAACAAAACTGGGAGCATCCAATGTAATGATGCTGCCTTCTTTTCCCTTGTCCTTTGCTGTTTGAGCATAACTTTCCAATGAACTTTCGGGTAATCCTTCCAATTGTTTTTTCGTCAATGCCAATTCGTAGTTATTCGTTTCTTTCAACAGATTCTGAGAAAAACGTAAGGTTAATATGCTTAATTCAGTATTCAGTTGGCGGAACTTTTCTTTTGCCTCACCGGTCAGATTGGCACCGCTTCTTACAAAACTGTCGTATGTTTTTTGCAGCAGTTGGGCGTCTTCACCTTTCAGTTGCAACTGGTCTTTCTGCTCGTATACAGCTTTTATGCGGGCAAACAGTTTTTCATTCAAACTGATGTTGTTGCTGTGTTCAGACAGTAAGGGCATCATTTTTTCTGCCAATTCCTGCATCTCGTCACTAGTCTCGGCACTCATCAAATTGCCGAAAACAGTAGTTACGCGGTCTAGCAACGCACCCGAATTTTCCAGAGCAACAATGGTGTTTTGGAAAGTCGGTGCTTCGGGATTATTGACAATTGCATCAATTTCCTCATTTTGTTCTTTCATTCCTTCCAACAAGGCAGGTTCATAATGTTCTATCTTGATGAGATGGAACGGAGCCGTGTCATGAGGAGTGTTATAGGGTTTTAAAAATGGATTTTTATTTTCAGTCATGGCACTATTTTATTTGACTTACAAATTTGCTAAAAAAAAGTATCACTATCCTCATTCTATTTACTTATTTAACAAAGTATATTAAATAGTTAGGTTAAAAATAAAAAAGCACAAGCAGAAATGCCTGTGCTTTTCATCTTTATGAGGTTTTACCTGATTATTTATTCTTTTCGGTCAGTTTTTCCAATGCCGGAATGGAGATTGCTTTTCTGCTAAGTTGTACCAATCCCTGTTCCTGTAAATCATTCAGTACTTTTGACACATTGATTCGTGTCTCATCAATCAAACTCGCCAAATCTTCCATTTTGATTTTAAGAATTTTTTTCCCTTCGGGCTTCATGGAACGCAGTACTAAAAAATTCAGTATTTTTTCTTCTGTATTACCTATGTGGCTGTTCCATAATTTTTCGTATGCCACTTGTGCCCTATTACTCAGAATATTTAAATAATTAAGGCGGAAGATTTCGTAGTTGTTCAGTTCATTTAATACAAATAACTTATCTATGGTAACTATGTTAATATTTGTACGTGCTTTGTAAGTCGCTGTATAGTTGGTCTGCATGCCGAATAATGAATAGGGCTCTATAACGAAAGGACTTCCAAAAGTTTCAAATAAGGAGTATGAATGTTGGTTATCGGTTGCTTGGGAGGTTATCTCCCCATTTAAGAGAAAGATTAATTGAGTGCAAGGTGCTCCTTGTTCCACAATGATATCATCGGCGTTGTATTTACGAAAATGTAGCTTTACCTTACCTATGATATTGGTGAAGTCATTTTTACATAATCCCTGGAAGAGAGGAAGTTGTAAAAGTGTATCATACATTGTTATTTCCATAAGTTCTAATGTTCGTTAAGTTATAGTTTAACACACAAAGGTAACGATAAAACGAGATTTATTATTTATAGGTGGGAGAACTTTTATTTTTTTTATTGTTTCTTACCGTCTCCTAATGTTTAAAAGCAGAATACTTGCGGGCTGTATAAAAAATAAATATATTTGCATTCAAAAAAGGAGGAGTTTATGTTTGGATCATTTGATTTTCAAGAATTTTTAAGTGCGTTTATCGTACTTTTTGCTGTCATTGATATTATCGGATCTATTCCTATTATATTGAACCTTAAGCAGAAAGGGAGAAATGTCAATGCTAATAAAGCTACCGGCATTTCTTTTGCTTTATTGATAGGTTTCTTTTATGCAGGAGATATGATGCTGAAGTTATTTCAGGTAGATATCGCTTCGTTTGCCGTGGCGGGTGCTTTTGTTATTTTTCTCATGTCTTTGGAAATGATTTTGGATATCGAAATATTCAAGAATCAAGGTCCTATCAAGGAAGCGACTTTAGTTCCCTTGGTCTTTCCGTTATTGGCAGGTGCGGGGGCGTTTACTACGTTACTTTCCCTTCGTTCGGAGTATGCTCCTGTAAACATTGTTGTAGCCTTGATATTGAATATGGTTTGGGTTTATGTGGTGTTGAAGTTGACAGATCGTATCGAACGTTTCTTGGGTAAAGGTGGAATTTATGTTATTCGTAAGTTTTTCGGAATCATTTTGTTAGCAATATCAGCGCGTTTATTTACGGCTAATCTGACTTTGTTGATAGAACAGTTTCAGAAAGCTCAGTAATATGCTGTTTCTTTGCAGATAATAATGTCGGAACTCACCATAGATATTTTATTGGAAACCAACTGCTTTGTGTTAAATCGATATTAATCTGTGGTGAGTCCCGGTATCATTCCATTTGAATGATAGTTGTTCGATGTTTTGATGCGCCTCTTTGATGTCTATTTCTCGCTGGCGATAAATTTCTTCATCCCATCTGTAAAATAAGTTTCATATTTATCCCCTTCGCCCGAGCAGATAAAATAGGCATCCAGTTCAGGATGTGCTTCACAAAAAGCTTTGGCTGAGTCCAGTCCCATCACCATGAAAGCAGTAGCGTATGCATCGGCACTGGCGCAATCTTTTGCAATGACAGTGGATGACAGGATGCTATGTTGTACTGGGTATCCGGTGCGTGGGTCTATGGTATGTGCATATTTCTTTCCACCTTTGTAATAGAAATTACGATAATTTCCTGATGTCGCCATACCTACGTCACTAATGGCAAGTACAGTCTGTAACTCCTGGTTTACTGACAAGGAGTCATCTACAGGTTTGTTTATGCCGATACGCCAAGCGTTCATTTTGGAATTTTTGCCTCTTACCACTACTTCACCACCGATGTCTACCATGTAGTTTTTTATCCCTTTACGTTCTAATAGCCTTGCTACTGCATCTACTCCGAATCCCTTGGCGATAGCGCTGCAATCCAGCATTATACGAGGGTCTTTTTTTATTATCCGGTTGTTCTGTAAGTCTATTTTTTGATATCCTATCATTGGGCGTAAGCTGTCCACTATCAGTGAATCCACTCCTGTAGATTTTTTGAATCCAAATCCCCATGCATTTACCAAAGGTGCGACAGTGATATCAAAGGCTCCATGGGTTTCATCGGATATTTTTTTTGCGAGATGGAATACATGTACGAAAAAACTGTCAACTTCTGTCTTTTCATTGTGGTTTACGCGGGTGATTACAGAATTCGGATTGAAAGGAGAGAGGGAGTAGTCCACTTTCTTCAGTTCGGTTTCTATTTCTTCTTTCAGATTATCTTCGGACTGGTAGGTGATTTTGTATACAGTACCGAATACAAAGCCTTCATCCGTACGGAAAGGTGCTTGCTTTTTTAGAATAATAATTGTTCCTATTATCAGAATTGCTAGAAACGGCAATTGCCATGCTAATTTTTTTTTATTCATACCTGTATTTTAGTTAAGAAAGAAATAAATGTTCTATTAAGATTTTAACACCGATAATAATCAGAACCAAACCTCCCCATAATTCCATGCGCAGGTTGAAACGCTTGCCGCAAAATACACCTATCAGACTTCCTAATGTTGAGATAACAAAAGAGGTAAAGCCGATGATGACAATGGGAGAAAGAATGGAAGTGAAAGAGTTCATTCCTACAAAAGCAAATGATATACCGATGGCCAACGCATCAATGCTGGTTGCTATAGCCAGCGTAACAACCACTTTTAATTTAGTGGGGTCGAAGCAGCATTTGTCTTCATTGCTGAAACTCTCTTTAATCATACGCCCTCCCAGGAATGCCAATAACCCAAAAGCGATCCAATGGTCGTAATCCTCTATCAGGTGGCTGAAGCGGCTGGCGGCAAACCAACCGATAAGCGGCATGACGGCCTGGAAAAGACCGAAGAAGAATGCCATAATAAAAAAAGTGCGCCAGCAAATGCGACGCATGATAATTCCGCTTGTTATGGAAACAGTGAAACAGTCCATAGCAAGGCTGATGGCAAGGAGCCATATTTCTAAAGTTGTCATTAGTTAAAATGGTAATTTGTATATTAAACTGTATGTTACTCCTAAGTTAGTCGAGTTGTTCTTTCCGAAACCGGGAATATACCAAGGCTCGGTGTGTTCCGTCTTTTTCATGTTCATGCGTATGCGGTAGCGCAGTGACCAGCCCATATAGAAATTCTTGTATACATTTACCTTTATTCCTGCCAGCAGTTCGGTCCAGGTTACTGTGGTTTTAACTCCCTCATAACTGAAGGGGATTTCCGGAAATCCCCATGTAGGGTCTTTCATTGTCGGAGCATCTACATCGTATGAAAAAGAGGTGAATCCGTAACGTATGCCTCCATACAGAAAACCAGGCAGATAGGGCTTCTTGAAAAAGAAGTTGTAGTTCATACCTATACGGAAATAGGGAGCTGAGGCTTTATAATGTATATTGGTACCGTCATCAGTAGTGTCGGTGGTTCCATATCCAATTTCAGCTACGGGGACATAACGGTTTTTCAAATTGACCTCTACGCTGATTTCTGTACTTGTAATGTCACCTCCAAAAATTTTGCTTCCCAGGCCAAATATATCTATACCGATAGTAGTTCCCTGATAGAAGGGTACCTTTTCTTCCTCTATGGTTGTTTTTTTTTCTTGTGCCGCCAGTGTGGGGCTGTACAATAGCATACTACTCAGTAGCGTTAACAACGTAATATATGTTGAAATTCTTTTTTTCTTCATTATTGATGTCCGGATTTACAGTCTCGATAGATTTTAAGTTATAAGTGGTGTATTTAATGTCTTCCACTTTATAAAACATCATGGTGCCACATTCTATATTCTGCAAGTAGGGGATATTCTGGTGAATGAGTATGATGGTGTCACGCATCTTTTCCGTATAATGCAATACGTAGGTAGTTTTTGATGTATAACTCAAAGGCAGGCTCATACTGCTTTCCGCTTTATTGAATATCGTGTCATTCATCAATGAGTCTTTTACTACAGTTTCCTTAATAGTTCCATCTTCCAGTGTGTCACGTACAATCACATCGGTAGTGATAAATCCAGTGACGTCAAAAGCTGGACTGAATTTCACAGCTTGGTGTGTTTCTGCATCCAGAAAGTCGAAATGGGCAAAGGAATTGGTGGTAAGCGGACAATCGCTTTCCCCACAGCTTTGCATCAAGGTGCTTACGGTAATCAGGAGCAATAAGATAATGGCTGGTAGTCTCTTCATTTTAAAACTCTTTCTCTATTTTATAATTATTGCGTTCAGGAGCATTCCGGGCTATCAGTTCTCCTATGAATCCTGCCAGAAACAGTTGGGTTCCCAAAATCATCAAAGTTAGGGCCAGATAGAAGTAAGGAGAATCAGTAATTAATATATAAGGTAAACCATGTGACAAGGCATATAGCTTGTTTGCTCCGATGATAATGACGGAAATGAAACCAAGAATAAACATCAATGATCCCATAAACCCGAAGAAGTGCATCGGCTTGATACCGAATTTGGATAAAAACCACAGAGTGATGAGGTCTAGATAACCATTGAAGAAACGGTTTAATCCGCCAAATTTTGTTTTACCGAATTTCCGTGCCTGATGGTGTACTACCTTCTCGGCTATCTTAGGAAAACCTGCATTCTTTGCCAGATAGGGGATATAGCGGTGCATTTCACCGTATACTTCGATGTTCTTTACAACATCACGACGATAAGCTTTTAGTCCGCAGTTAAAGTCATGCAGATTCTTGATGCCTGAGACGGCACGTGCTGTGGCGTTGAATAGTTTGGTCGGAATGGTTTTTGATAACGGGTCATAGCGTTTTTGCTTGTATCCTGATACTAAGTCGTAGCCGTCTTCTGTAATCATTCTGTATAATTCCGGTATTTCGTCCGGGCTGTCCTGCAAGTCGGCATCCATTGTAATCACCACATCACCTTGCGCCTTTTCAAAACCACAATACAAAGCAGGGGACTTGCCGTAGTTCCGGCGGAATTTAATACCTTTTACGTTGTCCGATTCCGAGCGTAGTTTCTCAATCACTTGCCAGGAGTGGTCGGTGCTGCCGTCATTGACAAAAATAACTTCATAGTTGAAGTGGTTGGCATCCATTACACGTTGAATCCATGCGAATAGTTCCGGCAAAGATTCTTCTTCGTTATACAAAGGAATAACTACAGATATATCCATCTTTTATTCATTTTTCTTTTTACGCATCACGATCAATGCCGTAGGGATAGCCATTAGCATCCCGTAAAACATATTTTGTGATATCAGTTGAAATGTCATTTCCAGCGGGGTAAGTCCCGACAGTAAATCTATCGCTTCTTCAAATTGGTTTAGTGAGGTTGTCAGTTCGGGTCCGGCAGTTTCTTTGAACTGATTTAAGATGGAGCGGTATGCCTCGAATACGAACCCGCCATCTATATAGCGGAAGTAGATGTAATGCACTACCGCTACAAATAGAGAGGCGAACATATACATAAAGGTAGTGAATAGAAACGCACGTGAAAAAGTGATGCTTCCGCCACAATGCCGTTCTCTGAACTTTTTGGCAAATATGTATCCTAAAAAGGGTACTCCTATAGTTAAGACTATAAAAAGTAATTGTAGGAAAGGTATTCTCAATCCTAGTGGGAAGAGCATGAATTTGAAGGCCCATAAAAGACCCATGCCCGTACCATAGCGCATGGCGCATTCCTGCAAAGTCGGTTTATAATTCGTCATTCTTTATTAATAAGTGCACAAAAGTACTTCTTTTACGGGAATCCGTCCTATAGTTATGGGTGAAAAATGTATTTTTTCTGCTAAAATCAAAAAAAGTATTCGAAAGTATTGTAGTTTTGAAAATAATGTCTACCTTTGCACTCGCAAAACAAAAATGGGTAAGTCCTATACGGCCAGCTCCTGATGAATCCTCCAGGGCTTGATCGCAGCAAAGGTAGTTGGTTGTAGCGGCGCGATATAGTAAGCTTACCCACCCGCCTCTTTAGCTCAGTTGGCCAGAGCACGTGATTTGTAATCTCGGGGTCGTTGGTTCGAATCCGACAAGAGGCTCAGAAAAGCGAGAAGGACGAAGAAATCTTCATTCTTCTCGCTTTTTTATTATATTTGCGCTGATATTAGTTTTAAGGTTGGTACAACCGTTATTTAAGAGTTCTTTTGTATGATAGAGTCACAGATTGCGGCAAGAGTATTGCCGTCTAAATGCCGTGAAGCGGTAAAGGTTCTTTTGCAGGAAGTGTACGGATATGAAGATTTCCGTAATTTAGAAGTTTATGATGACTTGTTCAAAGGTAAGGAAAAATTGCAATTGTCTCAAGGGCAATTAATTGAGGAAGTCATCATGGAAGCTGAAAAAGGGATCAAGGGTGATTCGTCTGTTCATAATTTGCTCCTGACTGCTCCGACCGGAGCTGGAAAATCATTGTTGTTTCAGCTCCCTGCCATTTATCTGGGTAATGAATATAAGCTTCTTACTCTTGTGGTTTCTCCGCTGAAAGCATTGATAGTGGACCAGGTTGAGGCGTTGCAGGAGTTAGGATATGAACGTGTGGCGTATGCTTCGTCCGATCTTTCACCTGAACAAAAGAACGAAGTATATCGTCGTGTCCGTGACGGGGAGGTTGATCTTTTTTATCTTTCCCCTGAATTATTGTTGGCGTATGATATTAGTTATTTCGTAGGTGAACGCCGCATTGGATTGGTAGTAGTTGACGAGGCTCATACCGTGACTACTTGGGGTAAAGAGTTCCGGGTGGATTATTGGTTTCTAGGGCGTCATCTGGAAGCTTTAAAGAATGCGTTGGGATATGTATTCCCTGTTTTTGCATTGACAGCCACTGCTGTGTGGAATCCCAAAGGTGGGAACGATATGATTTTTGATACCATCCGGTCGTTGCATCTTGCTCCGTGTGCCTTGTACGTGGGCACGGTGAAGCGTGAAAATATTGGCTTTGACATTACCGCCATGACCATAGAGGAGGGAGAGACCTACGATAAGGCCAAGCAACGTACTGTTGCCGCCCGGGTGGAGGATTTTCTGGACGGGCATAAGACTATTATTTATTATCCTTTTGCCGGAGGTATAGATATGAAACTGAAGACTTGGGTGTATCCGGCTAACTGGCATTGGGTGGCATCTTATTATGGTAAAAAGGATAAAGAGCAAAAAGCCGAAATTATACAAGCTTTTAAGGAGGGTGAGAAAAAAATAATCGTTGCTACGAAAGCTTTTGGCATGGGGGTGGATATCAGCGATATTGACCGTGTGTATCATGTGGCTCCATCCGGTACCTTTGTCGATTATATTCAGGAGATTGGCCGTGCAGCCCGTGATAAGAACATTTCTGGTGTGGCAGCGACGGACTTTAATGAACGCGACTTTTATTATATGAAACGCCTGCATTCTGCAGGTGCCATCTCCCAGGAACAGTTGGGGATGATTCTGAAGAAAGTATGGGAAATATATCTGATGAAAGGCTGTAGTGATGAAATGCAGATGTCTTTATCCGATTTTGAATTTGCAGTGAGGCTGCCTCGTAAAAAGAACAAGCTGGAATATGAATCGGATTTGGAGCAAGTCATCAAGACGGCTTTGTTATGGATAGAAGAGGATCTGAGTTTCCGGCATGGCGGTTCTCCTGTTGAAATCAATTCACAGACTCTGTTTGCCGATGGCTATGTACAGGAAAAGACGGGTGATGCCGCTTTCCGTAAAAAATACAAGCAGTATATGGTTCCCGTGGAAGGGGTTGAAGGAGTCTACAAGGTGGCTTTTGAATCTTTGTGGGAAAATTGTTTCTCGGAGATGGGGTATCGTGAGTTTAAGCGCGATTTATACAATGGAAATCTCTTTGAGGGAGTTCGTGCGGCAGCTGTGGGTAAGCATGATGTCTTGTTAAAAGAGAGTGCAGCGGATATCTGCTCCAAGCTGGCAAGTCTCTTGAAGAGTTTGAAAGATTTGTTGACGGTGAGTCTGTATGGTAATAAAGGAAAGTTCGAGGAGGACGATTTGCGTAGTATTTTTGCGGCGTATGATATGGATGTTCCTTCTGCCAAGCGTTTTATCACTTCGTTACTGGAGTCCAGGGTAGAGGAGGGCAGAAGTGTGAGTTACATCACCAGTGCCAAGAAGAAAGATGAAGACAAACTGATGTTTACCGTTACCCGTGGTTTTGATTTGTTATTGTCCCGTTACCAGAAGTTGTGTGCCCAGCGTATTACAGGAAAGAAAGGAGACCGGCTGTTGTTCTATGTCACTCCGTTCTCCGATCTCAATATGTTGCTCAACTTGCTGTCTATGCTCAATGTGGTGGACTTTACCGTAGAGGGGGGTGTTCCTTCTGTTGGAGTGCGTGTTCGTGATGCGGAGATATTGAAAAAGGAAGCTGCCTCGGAGGGCTATCAGAACCGTGTGCTGGAGAATAATGAGAAAATATTCCAGGAACAGATAGAGTTGTTCCGGCTGTTCTTTGGCAATACGAAGTTAAGTGACGAGCAGCGATGGGAGTTTATAGAGGATTATTTTACGGGGATGAATTTGGAGGGATTGAAAGAAAAATATTCTTGTGTTGTGGAATGCCGGCTGTGTAAGGTCTGAAATACCGTATGATTTTCACGGCTCGATAAAGACAGCTGAGGCGGCAGAAAGCTATATTGTCAATTGCATGTGGAAAAAACTCGGGCAAGAGGAAGAGTGGACTGTATATTGGAAACAAAGGATTATGTATATATATATTTGAGCTTAAACTGGATAGTACGGCTGCTGAAGCTTTACAGCAGATAGAGGACAAAGGATATGCTAAGCCTTATCTGACAGATACGTGCAAAGTTACGGGAATTGGTATCAGTTTTTCATCGGAAACCATGACGGTGGAGGAATGGGAGGAAAAACATTGTAACCCTGTTGTGATTAAATAATAGTGCAAAAATATGCCTCAAGCCGGAATCATCACGATCCGTCTTGAGGCATTCTTCGTTTATGGAATTGGGGATACAAACCGCTTACGCTTTAAAATTGCGTGCTATTTTTTTATATCCATATACGGCACGGTTGCCCAATTCTTCTTCAATGCGGAGCAACTGGTTGTATTTCGCCATACGGTCGCTACGGCTCAGTGAACCGGTTTTAATCTGTCCGCTATTGGTGGCTACGGCGATGTCCGCAATGGTAGCATCTTCCGTTTCACCGGAACGGTGGCTGGTCACAGTGGTATAGCCGTTACGTTGAGCCATCTCAATAGCATCCAGAGTTTCGGTCAGCGAACCGATCTGATTTACTTTTACTAGGATAGAGTTTGCACAACCTTCACTGATTCCTTTTTCCAGGAACTTCACATTGGTAACGAACAGGTCATCACCTACCAGCTGGCAGCGATTGCCCAGACGCTCGGTCAGCATGCGCCATCCTTCCCAGTCGTTTTCTGCCATACCATCCTCTATCGAATCAATGGGGTAGTCCCAACTCAATTTTTCCAGATAAGCAACCTGTTCGGCGGCACTGCGCTTTTCCCCTTTTGGGCCTTCAAACTTGGTATAGTCATAGATGCCGTCATGATAGAATTCGGAAGAAGCACAATCCAAGCCGATGGTGATATGTTTAAACGGTTCATATCCGGCAGCTTCGATAGCGGCAAGGATACAATTCAAAGCATCTTCGGTGCCATCCAACGCAGGGGCAAAACCACCTTCGTCTCCTACGGCTGTACTTAGTCCGCGTTTTTTCAATACCTCTTTTAAAGCATGGAATACTTCTGCGCCCATCCGCAAGGCCTCACGGAATGTTTTAGCACCGACAGGACGAATCATAAATTCTTGAAAAGCGATAGGGGCATCGCTGTGTGAGCCTCCATTAATGATATTCATCATTGGAACAGGCATGATATAGGTGTTTGTTCCGCCAATATATCTGTAAAGAGGAATATCCAAATAATTGGCTGCAGCTTTTGCCACGGCTAGGGATACGCCCAAAATAGCATTTGCGCCCAGTTTTGATTTAGTTGGAGTTCCATCCAGATCAAGCATGGCTTTGTCAATACCACGTTGGTCCATAGAGTCCATTCCTTTCAATGCCGGAGCGATAAGAGTATTTATATTTTCTACAGCTTTTAATACGCCTTTGCCTCCGTAACGGGTCTTGTCGCCATCACGTAATTCCAAAGCCTCATGTTCACCGGTTGACGCACCCGATGGGACAGAGGCACGGCCCATAATCCCTGATTCCAATATAACATCCACTTCCACAGTGGGATTACCACGTGAGTCCAAAATCTCTCTTCCTTTAATCTCTGCTATTTTCATATAGTTCTAATTTTATAAGATGGTTTTATTTTAATAACAATAGAGAAGCCGGATTTGTTGAGGTACTAGGGAAAGTTTTTTCATGATATTTACTTTTTTATTTCTTTCCACAGAGTACATCCGTCTTTATTTTTCGTCTCCCTTTAATAAAAGCTAGAGATCAATATGAAAATAAAATGGATAGTGGGGGGGCTGTTATGGGCAAGTTCTTACTTGCAGGCTGCCGCACAAGAATATAAACTGTGGTATGATGAACCCGCTCAAGTTTGGACTGAAGCACTTCCGCTGGGTAACGGGCGGTTGGGAGCGATGGTATTCGGCAATCCCGGTGTGGAGCATATCCAGTTGAATGAAGAAACTATTTGGGCAGGACGTCCCAATAATAATGCTAATCCCAATGCGTTGGAATATATTCCCAAAGTGCGCCAGTTGGTGTTCGAAGGAAAATATCTTGAAGCACAAACATTGGCTACTGAGAAAATAATGGCGAAAACCAATAGTGGTATGCCCTATCAATCGTTTGGCGATCTGCATATTTCTTTTCCGGGGCATACACGTTATTCCGATTACTATAGGGAACTGAGCCTGGACTCAGCTCGTACCATTGTACGTTATAAGGTGGACGGGGTGACTTATCAGCGTGAAACATTGACTTCGTTTGCTGATCAGGTAGTTATGGTGCGTCTTACTGCCAGCCAACCCGGAAAGATTACTTGTAATGCCAATCTTACTACTCCGCATCAGGATGTGATGGTCTCGACGGAAGGGGAGGAGGTTACCCTTTCGGGCGTATCTTCTTGGCATGAGGGGCTAAAAGGGAAAGTCGAATTTCAGGGACGTATGACTGCACGTAGTCAAGGAGGGACCCAGGCTTGTCGTGACGGAGTCTTGAGTATAGAAGGGGCGGATGAGGCTGTGATTTATATTTCCATTGCTACCAACTTTACTAATTATAAGGATATAACAGGTAACCAAGTGGAGCGTGCGAAGAACTATCTGCGCCGGGCTGTAAGTAAGGATTATGTGACATCACGTAAGGCACATGTTGATTTTTTCAAGCAATATATGGACCGTGTCTCTTTGGATTTAGGTATAGACAAATATGCAGGGGTAACCACTGATATGCGTGTGCAGAATTTCAAGGAAACGAAGGATGATTTTCTGGTAGCTACTTATTTCCGTTTCGGCCGCTATCTGTTGATTTGTTCTTCACAGCCGGGTGGGCAGCCTGCTAATTTGCAAGGCATTTGGAATGATAAATTATTTCCTTCCTGGGATAGTAAATATACTTGTAATATCAATGTTGAAATGAACTATTGGCCGGCCGAAGTGACGAATCTTAGCGAATTGCACGAGCCTTTGATACAGCTGATTCGTGAAGTGAGTGAAACAGGGCGTGAGTCAGCAAAGATTATGTATGGGGCGGATGGTTGGGTATTGCATCACAATACGGATATATGGCGTGTTACCGGAGCTATAGACAAGGCTCCGTCGGGATTATGGCCTACGGGTGGAGCTTGGCTGTGCCGTCATTTGTGGGAACGTTATCTTTATACAGGCGATATGGAGTTTCTCCGTTCGGCTTATCCTATCATGAAAGAAGCCGGTAAGTTTTTTGATGAAATAATGGTGAAGGAACCGTTACATAACTGGTTGGTGGTATGCCCGAGCAATTCTCCGGAGAATACTCATGCGGGCAGTAATGGAAAAGCGACTACGGCTGCTGGGTGTACTTTGGATAACCAACTGATATTCGATTTATGGAATCAGATAATCACTACCGCCCGATTATTGGGTACGGATGCTGAATTTGCCACCCATTTGGAACAGCGTTTAAAGGAAATGGCACCCATGCAGATAGGACGTTGGGGGCAATTGCAGGAATGGATGACAGATTGGGACAATCCGCAGGATGTGCACCGTCATGTGTCACACCTTTATGGTTTGTTCCCCAGTAATCAGATTTCTCCTTACCGTACTCCCGAATTGTTTGATGCGGCACGTACTTCGCTGATCCATCGTGGCGATCCGTCTACCGGATGGAGTATGGGATGGAAGGTATGTTTGTGGGCTCGTCTGTTGGATGGTGATCATGCTTATAAACTGATAACCGATCAGTTGACTCTCGTACGTAACGAGAAGAAAAAAGGAGGAACTTATCCTAATTTGTTTGATGCCCATCCACCTTTTCAGATTGACGGTAATTTTGGTTGTACAGCGGGTATCGTAGAAATGCTGATGCAGAGCCACGATGGTTTTATTTATTTACTTCCCGCATTGCCGGCGCAATGGAAAGAAGGAAGCGTGAACGGGATTATAGCTCGTGGAGGTTTTGAATTGGATTTGAGTTGGAAGAATGGTAAAGTGAGCCGGTTGGTGGTGAAATCCCGTAATGGGGGGAACTGTCGTTTGCGTTCTTTAAATCCGCTGGCAGGCAAAGGGCTGAGAACGGCAAAAGGGGAGAATCCGAATAAATTGTATGCCATACCCGAAATCTTGCAACCGATTATAAATAAAGAAGCGAAATTGAATAAAGTTGAGTTGAAAAAAACTTATCTTTATGATCTGGAAACCAAAGCAGGTGAAGAATATATATTCTTAGGTAAGTGATGATTCTTGCACTGATTGTAAGGATGAAAAATAGTAAAAAGAAGAAATATGAAAAGAACAGGATTAAACATTATTTGCTCATTGTTGCTGGTAGGTGGAATGTGTGCATGTACTGCCACTCCTAAACAGACCGAAGAAATCAAATGGAGCGAACGTATGGCTCAGTCGGAAATGCAACGTTTCCCTGAGCCTTGGATGATAGAAAAAGCGAAAAAGCCTCGTTGGGGCTATACGCACGGACTGGTGGTGAAATCCATGTTGGAGGAATGGAAACACACCGGTGACACAGCCTATTATAATTATGCAAAAATATATGCAGACAGTCTGATAGACACTGACGGTAAGATAAAGACCATGAAATATCTTTCTTTTAATATTGATAATATCAATGCCGGAAAGATTTTATTCGATTTTTATGAAAAGACGGGAGACGGGCGTTATAAGGTGGCGATGGATACTCTTCGTAAACAACTGACCGAACAGCCCCGTACCAGTGAAGGTGGCTTCTGGCACAAACTGATATATCCGCATCAAATGTGGCTGGATGGTATATTCATGGCTTCTCCTTATTTGGCTCAATATGGTAACGTATTCAAGGATACTACGGTCAATGCCGATATTGTGAATCAAATAAAGCTGATTGCCCGTAAAACGTATGATCCTAAAACCGGTTTGTTTTATCATGGTTGGGATGAGAGCAAGACACAAAATTGGGCAAATAAGGAAACCGGATGCTCACCCAATTTCTGGAGCCGCAGTATAGGCTGGTATGCCGCTGCCGTGGTGGATGTATTGGATTATATGCCGGCGCAGTTCGAAGGACGTGACAGTATAATGACGATCATAAATATGTTGGCCGAAGGTATTGTAAAATATCAAGATCCTGAAACAGGGGTATGGTGGCAGGTGACTGACCAAAATAACCGTAAAGGAAACTATTTGGAATCTTCTGCTTCATCGCTTTTTGTGTATTTCTTGTGTAAAGCAGTGAATAAAGGATATATTTCTTCGGAATATAAGATGGCTGCAGAACGTGGTTTTAATGGCCTGATCAAACAATTCATTAAAGAAGAACCTGATGGTTCGTACACTATTACCAACTGTTGTGCTGTTGCCGGATTAGGCGGTAAAGGAAACCGGGATGGAAGTTTTGCTTATTATATAGGTGAGCCGGTAATAGAGAATGATCCGAAGTCAGTAGGTTCCTTTATTTTGGCGGCTATTGAATATGAGAAAATGAAGTAGTAGGAATAATCTGAGAAAGATGAGGACATTTGTCAAAAAAGTCTTCATCTTTTCTCATAAGATCAAGAGCTTTTTAAAAAAGATAACCGCCTTTTTTAAAAAACATAAGGACCTTTTTTTAACACCTTGTTGTTTTGATAAAAGCTCTTGTTTAGAGATTGTTAATTAATTAATAAACGAATTTGAAAATACAATGATGAACAGACACGCATTACTTTCCTTATTGGCTTTATTGCTATGTTACTCTACTTCCTTGCCGGCGCAGAAAGCGAAAACGTATATTCCCTGGAAGAATGGCAAACTGGTGGTGTCCGAGGAGGGACGCTACCTGAAGCATGAAAATGGAGTACCTTTCTTCTGGTTGGGTGAAACTGGATGGCTGATGCCGCAACGCTTGAATCGTGACGAGGTTTCTTACTATCTGAATAAGTGCAAGGATGCCGGATATAACATGGTGCAGGTGCAGGTATTGAACGGTGTGCCTTCCATGAATATTTACGGTCAGTATTCCATGATAGACGGTTTTAATTTCAAGGATATCAACCGCAAAGGGATTTATGGATATTGGGACCACATGGACTATATTATTAAAAGTGCTGCTTCACGGGGCATCTATATAGGGATGGTATGTATTTGGGGAACTCCCGTGGAACAAGGGTTGATGAATGAAAAAGAAGCCGTGGCATACGGTAAATTTCTTGCGGAACGTTACAAGGATGAGCCGAATATTATTTGGATGATAGGAGGGGATATCCGTGGTGATAATAAGACGGAGGTATGGGATGCGTTGGCAAACAGTATCCGTAGCATAGACAAAGGTCATCTGATGACTTTCCATCCGCGTGGACGTACCACGTCGGCTACTTGGTTTAATGACCGCGAATGGCTGGATTTCAATATGTTCCAAAGCGGACACCGTCGTTACGGGCAGCGTAATGGTGATGGTGACTATCCTATCGAAGAGAATACGGAAGAAGATAACTGGCGTTTTGTGGAAGCCAGTCAGGCAAAGACTCCGTTGAAACCGGTAATTGATGATGAACCTATTTATGAAGACATTCCACAGGGACTGCATGATCCCAATGAAACCCGTTGGAATCAGCACGATGTGCGTCGTTATGCCTATTGGTCGGTATTCGCCGGATCATTCGGGCACTCATACGGTCATAATGATATCATGCAATTTATCCGTCCGGGATATGGAGCCTCTTTTGGTGCCGACGGACGCAAGAAAGCATGGTGGGATGCTTTGGAAGATCCCGGCTTCAATCAGATGAAATATCTGAAGAACTTGATGTTGACTTTTCCTTTCTTTGAACGTGTGCCCGATCAGAGTGTTATTGCGGGAACTAACGGCGAACGCTATGACCGTGCCATCGCTACCCGTGGAAATGACTATTTGTTGGTTTACAATTACTCAGGACGTCCTATGCAGATCGATTTGAGCAAAATCAGCGGTGCGAAAAAGAATGCATGGTGGTATAGCGCAAAGGACGGTAAGTTGGAATATATCGGTGAGTTTGACAGTAAAGTCACTTCTTTCCAGCATGATAGCGGTTATCTGAGCGGTAATGATCAGGTTCTGATTGTTGTGGATTCTGCAAAGGATTATGTGCAGAAAGCTTGGACAGCCTTGCCGGATGCCATACAGAAATGGAATAAGTAAGAAATATGCATATCATGAAAAAACAAGTATTATTAATCATTCTTTTGGCACTTCCGTTGTGGTTGAAAGCAGCGGATGTTTCGGTTACCGGCCTGCGTACCGAGCAGATGGTAGATCCCATGGGGCTGGATACTGCTGTCCCTCGTATGAGCTGGCGGCTGGAATCTTCTCAAAGAAATGTGATGCAGACCGCCTACCGGATTTTGGTTGCCTCTTCTCCTGAACTTTTAGCACAGGATAAAGGGGATTTGTGGGATTCCGGAAAAATGGAATCCGATGCGTCCGTATGGATTCCTTATGAAGGGAAGCGTTTGAAAAGCAATCAGCGTGTTTACTGGAAAGTGAGAAGCTATACCAATCGAGGTGAGACAGAATGGAGCGAGCCTGCCCGATGGGGGATGGGACCTTTAGGTGAGATTCATTGGGGAGGACGATGGATAGGTTGGGACGCTGCGTTTGCATGGGACCGGGAAGATTCACACAGCCGTTTGAGCTCTCGTTATTTACGCACGGAATTTAAAACGCAAGCCAAGGAGATAAAGTATGCTACCCTTCATTTGTGCGGTTTGGGTATGTACGAACTGTTCATTAACGGCCAGCGGATAGGTGATCAGGTATTGGCGCCGGCTCCAAGTGATTATCGTCGTACTGTGCTTTACAATTCTTTTGATGTCACCAAACAGGTTGCCGGAGGAAATGCCGACAATGCCATCGGAGTGACCCTGGGCAACGGACGTTTCTACACTATGCGTCAAAATTACAAACCTTATAAGATTCCTACTTTTGGTTACCCCAAGTTACGTTTGAATCTGATTATAGAATATACCGATGGCAGTATACAGCGCATCAACAGTGATGAGAAATGGCGTTTGACGGCTCAAGGGCCTATACGTAGCAATAATGAATACGATGGTGAAATTTACGATGCCCGTATGGAATTGGGAAACTGGACACAGCCCGGTTATGATGATTCCAAATGGCTGAAAGCGCAACGTGTTTCATTGCCGTACGGTACACTTCGTGGCAATACCGCTCCCAACATGAAAGTGATGAAAACGCTGAAGCCGGCTGTCTTCAAGCAATATGGTAACCGTTATATGATTGATTTCGGTCAGAATATGGCAGGATGGGTGCGTATTAACATAGCGAAAGCCGCTGCGGGAGATACGATTTGCATACGTTATGCCGAACGGGTAAAGAATGACGGTACGGAACTGGATGTGGAAAATCTCCGCCATAGCCAGAGTACGGATTATTATATCTGCAACGGTAAAGAAAACAACACTTCCTGGAGTTCTCGTTTTTCTTATCATGGATTCCAATATGTAGAAGTGACAGGTTATAAAAATCTGAAAGCGGAAGATTTGGTTGCTGAAGTAGTATATGATGACTTGGAAGATAACGGTACTTTCGAATGTTCCAATGATATCATGAATCGGGTTTATCGGAATGCCTGGTGGGGGATTTCCAGTAATTATAAAGGAGTGCCTTTGGATTGTCCCCAGCGTGACGAGCGCCAGCCCTGGCTTGGCGACCATGCTATGGGAACGTGGGGGGAAAGTTTCATGTTCAATAATGGAAACACCTATGCCAAATGGGCGGATGACATCCGTGAAGCGCAGCGTGAAGACGGTTGTATTCCTGATATTTGTCCGGCTTATTACAATTATTATACATCGGAAATGACGTGGTCATCCACATTTCCGGTAATCTGTGATATGGTTTATGAACAGTTCGGCAATATCGAACCTATTCGTAAAAATTATGCCGCTATCAAGAAATGGATGCACCATATACGCAGTGAGTTCACTACAGAGGATGGAGTGATTAACGCCGATAAATACGGTGACTGGTGTATGCCTCCCGAATCACCGGAATTGATTCACAGTCAGGACCCTGCCCGCAAGACGGATGGAGCGCTGATTGCTACAGCCTACTATTATAAGGTATCGCAAATGCTGGCCAAGTTCGCCCGTTTGCAAGGTCTGGAAGATGAGGCGAAGGAATTCGAGAAGGATGCAGCAAAAATTAAAGACTGCTTCAACGCCCGTTTCCTTACAGTTAAGAAGGGAACTTCTCCGGTACAAATGCCCCATGTTCTTTATCCCGACAGCATATTCTATGGTAACAATACAGTGACGGCTAATATCCTGCCACTGGCTTTCGATATGGTGCCTGAAGCCTATAGGGAAGAAGTGGAAAAAAATGTAATAACAGGCATTATTACCCGGAATAAAGGTCACATCAGCAGTGGGGTGATAGGTATGAACTGGATGATGCGTGAGCTTACCCGTATGGGGCGTGGCGATGTTGCTTTCTTGTTGGCAAGCAACAAAACTTATCCCAGTTATGGCTATATGATAGAAAAGGGAGCTACTGCCATTTGGGAATTGTGGAACGGTGATACCGCCAATCGTTGGATGAACAGTTGTAACCATGTGATGATATTGGGTGATCTATTGACTTGGTATTTCCGTGATTTAGCCGGATTTAATCCGGCACAGCCCGCTTACAAACAAATCATCTTTAAACCGGATTTTTCCATCCAAGAGTTGAGTTATGTCAAAGCTTCGCATAACACTTTATATGGTAAGATGATTAGTAATTGGAAGAAAACTCTTACGCATCTGGAATGGGATATCACGATTCCTTGTAATACTACTGCATTGGTTTATCTTCCTACCTTGGACGAGAAGGCGGTAAAGGATAAGGACGTTACCTTTGTACGTCGGGAAGGCAACTCTACCGTATGGAGTGTTCCTTCGGGAAACTATCATTTTTCGGTTAGTATGGATCCATCTTTAGGTAAAAACCGTGCAGGTATCGTGGAAGATCAGTTTTTATACGAGCAAGCTTCTTTTCCCGAATGTCATGGCGCTACTATTGTGGAATTGAAGAACGGAGACCTGGTAGCTTCTTTCTTTGGAGGTACTAAAGAGCGTAATCCGGATTGTTGTATCTGGGTATGTCGCAAGCCGAAGGGTGCGACGGAATGGAGCGCACCTTATCTGGCTGCCGACGGGGTGTTTAGTCTGGATGATCCGCAAGCTGTTTTGGCGGGCATTACAGCAGAATCCACTCCGGCGGATGCCGGCCCCGTGGCTTCTACGTTTAAAGGGGATAAGTCCCGGGCACGCCGCAAGGCTTGTTGGAATCCTGTGCTTTTCCAAATACCCGGCGGAGATTTAATCCTGTTCTATAAAATAGGATTGAAAGTAGCCGATTGGAGTGGTTGGCTGGTACGTTCTAAAGATGGTGGAAAAACTTGGAGCCAACGTGAACCGTTGCCAAAAGGTTTCTTAGGTCCTATTAAAAATAAGCCGGAGTATGTGGATGGCCGTATTATTTGTCCTTCCAGTACAGAAGGTGATGGAGGATGGCGTATCCATTTTGAAATTTCGGATGATAAAGGAAAGACTTGGAAGATGGTAGGTCCTGTAGAGGCGGAAATGAGTGTGCCTACTGCTTTGCGTAAGGCAAATGCAGCCAATGTAGACGATCAGGAAGGCGGTGAAGCCATAAAAGGAGAAGGCGAGAAGCCTATTTATGCTATCCAGCCCAGCATTTTGCGTCATAAGGATGGGCGTTTGCAGGTGCTTTGCCGTACACGTAACGCACAGATTGCTACTTCATGGAGCAGTGACAACGGTGAAACATGGAGTAAAGTTACCTTGCTTGATGTTCCCAATAATAATTCGGGTACGGATGCCGTAACAATGAAAGATGGTCGTCACGTATTGATTTATAATGATTTCAGTACATTGCCGGGCACTCCGAAAGGGCCGCGTACACCGTTGTGTGTGGCGGTTTCGGATGATGGTATTCACTGGAAGAATGTAATGACATTGGAAGACAGCCCTATCAGCCAATATTCTTATCCGTCCATCATTCAGGGCAAGGATGGCAAACTCCATGCCGTATATACCTGGCGCCGTCAGCGTGTGGCTTATAAAGAGTTGGATTTGAGCAAACTGAAATAATACGATTGTGGATAAAGGAGTTCTTTGATAGAAAGTATTGGAGAACTTGAAAAAAACGGGTGTCTGAAATAAAAATCAGAAACCCGTTTTTTGAAAACAGACTTTCATTATCTGCCAATGAAAGCTCTTTCTAAAGATACAGAATATGAAATAATTATAAATAGAGTACAAACGTTTCTTATTATCGTCCTCTCTTTATAAAGAAAAGAATAAGTGACAGATTATTATGAAGAGCATTAGACTACTACTTTTACTGGCTTCCGGAGTAACTACGGGAGCATTTGCCCAATCGGGCGGGCTGACGGATATGAGCCAAAGTCGTTTTGCCAAGATGGCCAATACGGAATTAGGTGCTGTGCATTGGACAGATGGCTTTTGGGGCGACCGTTTCAATGTATATAGCCATACCTCCTTGCAAAATATGTGGGATACATGGAACAATCCCGATGTTTCGCATGGTTTCCGTAACTTTGAAATAGCTGCCGGTGTTTGCGAAGGCGAACATTGGGGACCTCCCTTTCATGATGGTGATATGTATAAATGGATGGAGGGAGTGGCTTCCGTGTATGCCGTCACGAAAGATCCCGAATTGGATAAACTGATGGACCACTTCATTGAACATGTGGTGAAAGCCCAGCGTGCGGACGGTTACATCCATACCCCTGTCATCATTGAGGAAAAGAATAAGGGGATTGACACTCATTCGGAAAAACAGCAACAGACGGTAATTGGTACCAAAGTAGGCGGTGAGGACGAGAAAGGTGCATTTGCCAATCGTCTGAATTTTGAAACCTACAATTTGGGACATCTGATGATGGCAGGTATTATTCATCGCCGTGCCACCGGAAAGACTACTTTATTCGATGCTGCCGTAAAAGCGACAGACTTCCTCTGTCATTTTTATGAAACCGCTTCTGCGGAACTGGCAAGAAATGCTATTTGTCCCTCCCATTATATGGGCGTGGTGGAAATGTACCGTGCTACAGGGAATCCCCGTTATCTGGAACTTTCCAAGAATCTGATTGATATCCGTGGAATGGTGGAAAATGGCACCGATGATAATCAGGACCGTATTCCGTTCCGTCAGCAATACAATGCGATGGGACATGCCGTGCGTTCCAATTACCTGTATGCCGGTGTGACCGATGTGTATGCCGAAACAGGAGAAGACCAACTGATGAAAAACCTGACCAGCATCTGGAAAGACATTGTGACCCGCAAGATGTATGTTACAGGAGCGTGCGGTGCGCTGTATGACGGTACTTCGCCGGATGGTACCTGCTATGAGCCGGACAGTATTCAGAAAGTACACCAAAGCTATGGCCGTCCTTATCAGTTGCCTAATAGTACGGCGCATAACGAGACCTGCGCCAATATCGGCAATATGCTTTTCAACTGGCGTATGCTGGAAGTGACGGGCGATGCCAAATATGCGGATATTGTGGAAACTGCCCTCTATAACAGTGTGTTGAGTGGTGTCAGTCTGGATGGAAAGAAATATTTCTATACCAACCCGTTGCGCATCAGTGCGGATTTGCCATACACACTTCGCTGGCCTAAAGAACGTACCGAGTATATCAGTTGCTTCTGTTGTCCGCCTAATACGCTGCGCACCGTTTGTCAAGCCCAGAACTATGCTTATACGGTGACTCCGAATGCGGTATATTGCAATTTATATGGAGCGAATACACTGGCGACAGCTTTGAAGGAAGTGGGAAAGATCGGGCTGATGCAAGAAACGGAGTATCCGTGGGAAGGTGCTGTGAAGCTGACTGTTACCGAAGCTCCGAAACCATCAAAAAAGAAAGCATTCTCTTTGTTCCTCCGTGTTCCGGACTGGTGCGAGAAAGCAACTTTGAAGGTAAATGGTGAACCGGTGCAAGGAACTTGGAAAGCGAATACATACGCCGAGGTAAACCGCATCTGGAAGAAAGGGGACTGTGTGGAATGGGTGATGGATATGCCTGTAAAATTGCTGGAAGCAAATCCGTTGGCCGAAGAAATCCGTAACCAGGTAGTGGTAAAACGTGGCCCGTTGGTATATTGTTTGGAAAGTATGGATATAGAAGGCGGACATAAGATAGATAATGTGCTGATACCTGCCGATATCCGGTTGACCCCGAAAAAAATAATCATTGAAGGCAGTCCGATTGTCGCGTTGGATGGTACTGCCCGTCTGGTTGATGAGGTATCGTGGAAAGATACATTGTACCGCGAGGTAGGAAAGGCCGACAAACCGGTCAATATCCGTCTGATTCCTTATTATGCATGGGGAAATCGCGGAAAGGCTGAAATGACGGTATGGATGCCTTTGGCGCGGACTAATCACTAACCACTTACTCCTAATGATTTACAAATGAAAAAAATATTCATAACCACTACTGCGCTGCTGATAGCTTGTACACTATCAGCAGCCGATTTGTTCGTATCTCCGAAAGGTAATGACCGGAATCCGGGTACCAAAGACTCTCCGAAGGCCACCCTTACAGCCGCATTGCGTCAGGCAAGGGAACTTCGTCGTCTTAATGATGAGAGTGTAAAAGGTGGCATCACCATTCATATGGAGGCAGGTGATTACCATCTGTACGAACCCGTCTTTATTCGTCCCGAGGACAGCGGGACGGAAGCTTCACCTACAGTCATCACTTCGGATGGAAATGCCATTCTGAATGGTGGGGTGGAAATCAGAAACTGGAAGAAGCAAGGAAAGTTGTGGGTAGCCGATGTCCCTATGTTTAACGGACGTCCGCTGGATTTCCGGCAACTGTGGATCAATGGACAAAAGGCTGTTCGTGCAAGGGATGTGGCAGACTTTGAAAAGATGTATCGCATCATCAATAACGATCCCCAAAACGAAATACTGTGGGTACCTGCCGCTGCTGTAAAGAAAATACAGAAGGCCCGATATGCCGAAATGGTCCTTCATGAAATGTGGTGTGTGGCAAATCTCCGTATCAAGTCGGTCGAAATACAGGGAGACAGTGCCGCCGTGCGTTTCCATAATCCTGAAAGCCGCATCCAGTTTGAACATCCGTGGCCGCGTCCTATGGTGACTAAGGATGGTCACAACTCGGCTTTCTATCTGACCAATGCCATGGAATTGCTGGATGAACCCGGCGAGTGGTATCATGACATTGAAAGCCGTAAAATATATTATTATCCTCGGAAAGGAGAGAAGATAAGCAAAGCCGTAGTTCCCGGCATCGAAACTTTAGTATGGGTGGAAGGAACTATAGACCGTCCGGTAAAGCACATTCGTTTTGACAATGTTACTTTCCAATATACCACCTGGATGCGTCCCTCTTTGCAAGGTCATGTTCCTCTTCAGGCAGGTATGTACATGACAGACGGGTATAAAATCCGTCCTTCTATGATTCGTAAGAACAATCATAAGCTGGATAATCAAGGTTGGTTGGGACGTCCGGCATCGGCAGTCGTAGTCAAGGCTGCCCAGGATATTGATTTCGAGAAGTGCCGTTTCCAGCATTTGGGCTCTACAGGTATTGATTATGAATGGGCCACCGGTGGAGGACGTATAAACGGTTGTCTTTTCCGTGATATTGCCGGAAACGGTATTGTGGCGGGTAGTTTCAGTCCTGCCGCTCACGAAACACATCTTCCATACGATCCTGCCGACCGTCGTGAGGTCTGTACCGGACTGACCATTTCCAACAATTATATCAATGATGTGACCAATGAAGACTGGGGTACCTTGGGCATTTGCGCCGGTTATGTAAGTGATATCAATATCGAACACAATGAAATCAGTGATGTATCCTATTCGGGCATCAGTTTGGGATGGGGATGGACACGTACAGTAAACTGTATGCGCAATAACCGCGTGCACGCCAATCTGATTCATCACTATGCCAAGCACATGTATGATGTAGCCGGTATTTATACATTAGGTTCACAACCTCATAGCTGGATTACGGAAAATTGCGTTTCTAACATTTTTTCACCCGGTTATGCACACGATCCCAATCATTGGTTCTATCTTTACACCGACGAAGGATCTTCATTTATCACCGTCAAGGACAACTGGACGGAAGGAGAGAAGTTTCTGAAGAACGCCAATGGTCCGGGTAATACATGGGAAAACAATGGTCCGATGGTGAACGACAGTATCAAGGCAAATGCCGGACTGACAAAGGAATATAGCTATTTGAAGGAAAAATAAAACGTGATACCATTATGAAAAACAGACTTGCCACTTTAGTCGGAGCACTTGCATTGAGTGCTGCCGCCTCCGCCCAGACCTGGATCTGGTATCCGGGTGATTATGAAATATGGCTGGGCAACCAGATGAACAACCGCCGTACGGAACGCGGTGCTTTTTTCCCTCCCTTCTGGAAAACAGACAGCCATTATGTGGTAGTGGAATTCAGCAAGAAATTGGACCTGGCGGAACCTGAAGAGATCTTCATTGCCGCCGAAGGAAAATACAATGTGAAATTGGACGGTAAACTGCAATTCGGTATGCCCTCCACCTTGAAACTCCCCGCAGGAAAACACAGTCTGAACATCAAAGTGTGGAATCAGTCCACTCCCCCCACTATTTATGTGAAAGGAAAAACCGTAAATACGGACAAAACTTGGAAAGTAACCTACGAGGATAAAGAATGGATAGACGAAAGCGGAAAAGCCAGTGATACTTCTGCTACCGTTTATATGGATGCAGGGTGTTGGAACTTTGACGGAGCCACCCAACTGCCTTCCAAGTTTTCATTGGTTAGAAAACCGATGAAAGCAGTTTCCTCCACTCCCCGGAAAGAGGGGGTATTGTACGACTTCGGAAAAGAAACCTTTGGTTATATCACTCTGAAAGATGTAAAGGGAAAAGGAACGATCCATATCTATTACGGTGAAAGTCCTGAAGAAGCCTTGGATACGGAATATTGCGAAACATTGGACAAATTGCTGGCAGAGCCGGGGCAAATAACCGATCTGGCCATCCGGAATACACGGAAACTATACGATGAATATACTTTAGACAATAGCAAGGCTTTCCGTTATGTCTATGTCACTTGCGATCCGGGAGTAACGATGCAGGACGTTTCCATGCAATACGAATACTTGCCCGAAGAGTACCGGGGCTCATTCAAATGTAATGACGAAGAGCTGAACCGCATTTGGGAAGTAGGAGCGTACACCATGCACCTTACTACCCGTGAATTCTTTATCGACGGCATCAAGCGCGACCGTTGGGTATGGAGTGGCGATGCCATCCAGAGTTATCTGATGAACTACTATCTGTTCTTCGATAATGAAACCGTGAAACGTACCATTTGGCTGCTTCGTGGAAAAGACCCTGTGACCAGCCACAGCAATACCATTATGGACTACACCTTCTATTGGTTTCTCAGTATTTACGATTATTATATGTATTCTGGTGACAAAGACTTTGTAACCCAACTCTATCCGCGTATGCAAAGCATGATGGACTATGTATTGGGACGTACCAACGCCAACGGTATGGTGGAAGGTATGACCGGTGACTGGGTATTCGTAGACTGGGCAGACGGTTATCTGGACAAGAAGGGCGAACTCTCCTTTGAGCAAGTCTTGTTCTGCAAAAGTTTGGAAACCATGGCGCTTTGTGCCAGTCTGGCCGGCAATACGGCAGACAAAACCAAGTATGAGAAACTGGCTTCCGCTTTACGTTCCAAGCTGGAACCCGCTTTCTGGAATGAGCAGAAACAAGCGATGGTACACAACCGTATTCAGGGAAAGCAGAGTGAGTCCGTTACCCGTTACGCCAATATGTTCTCTGTCTTCTTCAATTATCTGAATGCCGATAAACAGCAGGCCATCAAACACTCCGTATTGCAGAATGACAGTATTTTGAAAATCACCACTCCTTATATGCGTTTCTATGAACTGGAAGCGCTGTGCGCCTTGGGCGAACAAGAATCGGTAATGAAAGAAATGAAAGCCTATTGGGGCGGTATGTTGAAAGAAGGAGCTACCAGTTTTTGGGAGAAATACAATCCCGAAGAAACAGGTACCCAGCATTTGGCCATGTACGGACGTCCATACGGCAAGAGCCTCTGCCATGCATGGGGAGCCAGCCCCATCTATTTGTTGGGCAAATACTATCTGGGAGTAAAACCCACCAAACCCGGTTACGAGGAATACTCCGTCACCCCTTGTCTGGGCGGGTTGAAATGGATGGAAGGAACAGTACCTACTCCATACGGCAATATCCATATCTATATGGATAAGAAAGTAATCCGTATCAAGTCCGACGGCGGAAAGGGAATACTGAACATTCCAACCCGGAAAGGAATGAAAGCCATGACCATAGAACCCGGAAAAGAACAAGTATTCAAATACTAATGGTATAGATCAAAAAAAGGTGATACCTACCTTCCCAGGCGGGTATCACCAACACTACTTCGTAAGTTTCCGTTATCCGCTGATAACAGTACTTACCTCTGATCTAACATTAGTTTTCTTATGGGCTTCCCCCTGTATCACTACATTCGGAAGCGGGGATTCTACATCTTGGAAAAAAGTATCTTCCAAAAGCTTCGCTTTTTATTCTCTTCTTTATTATCTGAACTTTGATAAATATCTTCGTATCCCCATTTGTCATGGATCATTCTGTAAATTATCCCCCATTCGGGCAGTCCTCCCAGATTGCGGTCATCAATAAACAAATCCGCCTTCAGTTTTCTGGAATAATGATCACTTTCCAGGGTTTCTTCCGCATAATTGCTGTTTACGGCATAAAATTCCAATCCACGCTCCCGGCAGAAATCCACGGCCTCCTGTAATAATTTACCTTCCCGTACACTCCACAGAATAAGGCGGTGTCGTTCCTGTTGTAGTTTTTTCAGCGTTTCTATGGCAAAGGGTAGTTCCCTGCCTATTTCGGGATATTTATGCTCCACTATTGTGCCGTCAAAATCAACTGCTATAATCATTCCTTATGCTTTCGAAAATTCTTTAATACGCTGCTCCTCTGCCAGTTTGCATATCAGCAGGGTTCCCTCTTTCTCGGCTATGATATATCCGTCCAGTCCTTGTATTACCGCTTGTTTTAAATGCGGTGTGTGTACAATGCAGTTATTACATTCATACAATCGGATATTTTCGCCTACGATGGCATTGTTCCGGTTATCTTTGGGCAGCAAGGAATGTAATGAGCCCCAACTGCCCAGATCAGACCATCCGAACTCTGCCGGCAATACATAAATCCGTTCCGCTTTTTCCATTACGGCATAATCTATGGATATACTTTCACAAGTAGGGAACAGCTTTTCTATGGTTTCTTTTTCCCTTTCGGTATAGAACTCCGGATAAATCCTGTCGAACACCTCGGCGATGCCCGGTGCATAACGGCGTATAGCCTCTTCTATGGTTTTTACATTCCATACAAAAATCCCTGCATTCCAGAAATAATTCCCGGCGTCCACATATTGCTGTGCCGTTTTCAAATCCGGTTTCTCTTTGAATTCATCCACTTTCCGTATATCCTGATCCACCTCTTCTCCTGCGGCTATATATCCGTATCCTGTTTCCGGGCGGCAAGGTTTGATACCTATGGTTACAATGGCCTTGCTTTGATCTGTCATCAGCAGTGCCTTGGCTATCGCCCGGCGGAATTCATCCGTATTGATAACCAATGCATCCGCAGGAGTCACTACAATATTGGCGTCAGGGTGGTGTTTTTTGATTTTCCAGCAAGCGTATGTGATGCAGGGTGCCGTGTTACGTGCAACCGGCTCCGTCAGTATATGATGAGGCGGCACAGATGGCAATTGTTTCCTTACTGTCTCCTTGTACTTTTCCGAAGTCACTATCCATATATTATCCGGAATGCACAACCCTTGAAAGCGTTCCACTGTCAGTTGGATCAGGCTTTTGCCACATCCCGTTACATCAATGAACTGTTTGGGACATTCCGGCGTACTCATGGGCCAGAAGCGGCTTCCTATGCCGCCTGCCATGATAACGATATGAGTTTCCATAACGCGTATGTTCTTTATTTCTTTTTATATTCCAGATACCATTGGTACATCTTGTGCACCCCTTCCTCTATGTCTATTTTGTGATGCCATCCCAATTCGTGCAATTTGGTCACATCAGTCAGTTTGCGCATGGTGCCGTCCGGTTTCTCCGGATTGAATGTAATGTTGCCTTTATATCCCGTCTCCTTTACTATCAGATGAGCTAGGCTGGCGATGGAGATTTCTTTTCCCGTACCGATGTTGATGTGGCAGTTGCGTATCTCTTTTGTGCCGGGACGGTAAGTATCTTTAAAGTCCACATGCTCCATGATGAATACACTGGCATCCGCCATTTCCTCACTCCATAAGAATTCGCGCAGTGGCGTGCCTGTTCCCCACAGTTCCACCCCGTCCTTGCTGATACCGTAGCTTTTCAGGATAGCCAGTATCTCCTCTGTTCTGCTCTCTCCGTTTATACCTTCCACCGGACGCATGTCCAGATCATAGCGTATGTTCTCCCAGTTATCTTCGTTCAAGCATTTGGCAAGATGTATTTTCCGGATCATGGCAGGTAGCACATGGCTGCGTTCCAGATTGAAATTATCATTGGGACCATACAGGTTCGTAGGCATAACAGCGATATAGTTAGTACCATATTGCAAGTTGAAACTCTCGCACATTTTCAGACCCGCTATTTTGGCGATGGCGTATGGCTCATTCGTATATTCCAGCGGGGAGGTGAGGAGAGCATCCTCCTTCATAGGCTGTTGTGCGTTTCTGGGATAAATGCAGGTACTTCCCAGAAACAATAATTTCTTCACTCCGTGACGGAAGCTTTCTCCTATCACGTTCTGTTGTATTTGCAGGTTCTTATAGATAAAGTCCGCCCTGTATGTACTGTTTGCCATGATACCTCCCACGTGGGCGGCGGCAAGGATTACATAGTCCGGTCTTTCTTGGTCAAAGAAGTCCTTTACGGCAACCCCGTCCAGTAAGTCCAGTTCCTTGTGACTTCTGCCGGTCAGGTTGGTGTAGCCTTTTTCTTGCAGGTTACGCCAAATAGCGGAGCCCACGAGTCCGTGGTGCCCTGCTATATAAATTTTGGCTGATTTCTCCATTGAAATTTTAACTAATGATTTAACAGCTTGCTTTAAGATGGAGTTTCTTCACGAATTTCATATCGTGTTTCACCATGATTCCCACCAGTTCCTCAAATGAAGTCTTGCGGGGATTCCATCCCAGTAACGTTTTGGCTTTGGTAGGATCTCCCAGTAATTGTTCCACCTCTGCCGGGCGGAAATATTTGGGATCCACCTCTACCAGCACCTTGCCTGTAGCTGTGTCAATACCCTTCTCGTTCACACCTTCACCTTCCCAGTGCAAGTCGATGCCCACTTCCTTGAAAGCAAGGGTGGCAAATTCGCGTACAGTGTGATATTCTCCGGTGGCGATAACAAAGTCTTCGGGCGTATCGTGTTGCAGAATCAGCCACATACATTCCACATAGTCTTTGGCGTATCCCCAGTCGCGCAGGGAATTCAGATTTCCCAAGTACAGTTTATCTTGGAATCCTTGTGCGATGCGTGCTGCCGCCAGGGTAATTTTCCGGGTAACAAAAGTTTCGCCCCGGCGTTCACTTTCGTGATTGAACAAAATGCCGTTTACGGCAAACATGCCATAGCTTTCGCGGTAATTCTTGGTTATCCAGAAACCATATTGCTTGGCTACTCCGTATGGAGAACGGGGATAGAAAGGAGTTGTCTCTTTCTGAGGAACTTCCTGTACCAGTCCGAAAAGTTCCGAAGTAGATGCCTGATAAATCTTGGTTTTCTTTTCCAGTCCCAATATACGTACCGCCTCCAGCATACGCAGCGTACCTACCGCATCCGCTTCCGCTGTGTATTCGGGCACATCGAAGCTTACTTTTACATGGCTTTGTGCGGCCAGATTATAAATCTCGTCAGGTTGTACAGACTGTATGATGCGTATCAGTGAGCTGCTGTCCGTCATATCCCCCCAATGCAGGTTCACCAGTCGGTTCTGCTTCATATCCCGCACCCATTCGTCCAGATACAGATGTTCTATACGTGCGGTGTTGAATGAAGAAGAACGTCTCAGAATACCATGTACTTCGTATCCTTTTTCTATCAGGAACTCGGCCAGGAACGAACCGTCCTGACCTGTGATACCTGAAATCAATGCTACTTTTTTACTCATATTTTGTATTAATTGAAAAGACTGTTTTAGCCTATAGAGCCACCACCATGCATACTTGAACTTTGGTTGGTATAAACAAATTCCACTCCCAGATAATGTTTAACTTTTACAGTAACCTTTTTACCGGCAATAGAGAAAGTGTACTCTTTTTCTACATATTTGGCTTTGCAAGAGAAATACAGAATATAGTCACCGCTTACGTGGGCTGTAAAGGTCTTGTTTACGGTGTATACACCTTCCGATCCACCTTCTTGTGCGGCTATGGCAGCTTTCACCAATGAAAGAGCGCCTTCATCCAGTCCGGATGCAGAGATTTCCCATCCTAATTTGGCAGTATAAGGAATATCATAAGTAGTAGCGCTCATATTTCCTGCGTTACTGTAGCTGTCTTCTTTCAATATTTCATCGTTCTTGGTTTCGCTGACATTCTTTTCACTCTTTACACGGATAGAATAATCCTTATTCAGTGAACTTCCCTTTTTGATGGCAGCTATGTAGCTGTTGGTCGCTTTATCAAAAGCGGCGTCGGCATATTTCTTCCAGTCACCGATAGCACGTGCGTTAGTCTTTTCGTATACCTCTACTTCGTCAAAATAATAATCGCTGGAACTAGCATTGGCTACAGACAAGGTAACATCCTGATTTAAGGCTGCATCCTGGCTGGAACTGATAGCAATATTAGTCATGGGAATCGCTTCTTCCTTACTGCCCGGAGTCACATCGGTTGCAACAGCTTCCAGATACGGAGTAAGAGTTACATCGGTAGCGGTTGATACGGCACCGGCGGGAATAGTCAATACGGTCTGGGCATCTTCTGTTTCCCCTTCTCCTTTTTCTGTAATCACTTTATCACTTTCAGGATCAACAGCTACAGCCACGCCTTCCTTGCTCATAGTCACGTTCAGTGTTACTAGACTTCTGTTGGTAGCGTTGTTAGCTATTTCTACTGATGCGTCAGAAACAGTTCTATATCCCTCCTTGGCAAAGCTCACCGTATAAGTTTTCTTATCTTTTACCGTCAGTGAATATTGACCGTTTTCGTCTGTGGTTGCGGTAGCCTCTCCCGCTGTTACGCTGACCCCGTCCAGTGCGGCATTATCCGCTACTACTTTACCTTCAATGTAATATTCCACATTTTCGCTTACAGGGTCAACTACAATTTCCGGTTCTTTGTCGTCATCCCCGCAGCTTATTAACCCCAAACTTGCTACAAACAGCAGCAAACCTGTTTTAAAAAACTTGCTTGTTCTCATTTTTCTTCGTTTTTAAAAATTAGTAATCTATTTATTTGCTTCCTTTATCAGGAAATAGCGTATATATTCCGGTTGGAAAAACCGGTTACTCCGGTTCTCATCAGGTCGGGTGCGATAAGTTTCCCCCATTTTTTCATCCGCATATCTGCCCCAGGATTCCATACTGTATTCCATGGCAAAATAATCCGCTTGCCTGACACGCACCCCCCGGTTACGGCTCCACTTCTTGCCGGGCAGAGGGATGGCAAAATGGAATCCTCCGTTTATTTCCCCATCGGTATACATTCCATACACGCCGATGGCATATTCTCCGAAATGGCGGGTGCAGTCGCCTCTTACTCCATAATCCCCATATAGATAACGTGCAGCTTGCAAATCAAATTGCAAATTGAAGCGAGGTTCATACACAGATGCTTTCAGTGCGGCATTCATCCGCAGTTTCCGGCTGATATACCATCCTTCGTCGTCGGTCAGCACAGATTGCACGGTAGCTCCTGCCATAGCTTCCAGTTCCAGTCTGCCATTCGCTGTGCGGTATTTCATCTCCGCTTGTGCCCCCATGCGGTTGTTGGTAAAGTTTCCTGCGGTTACTCGCCCCAAAAATCCTTTGCCGAAGCAAAACTCTTGCGACAGTGCAATCACTCCGGGACGTATCTTCTTATATTGTCCTTTTAGGTTGGTCGCTACCGGGAATACCACTTGCGCTGTCAGTTCCGCCCCTTTCCATAAAGCCATTTCTACGGCTGGAGCCAGGTTGACATAGTAAGTATAAAGTCGGTCAAAGCTGGAGTTTTCCAGTTTTACTTCCGGATAGACCACAATGTCTACTTTCCCTGCCGATGAATTGAGTGTCCGGTGTGTCTTTTTCAGTACCTCCATCGCTTCATCGGTATCATAACTGATTCCCATCTGTCGGTACACTTCCCCTATGGTAATCTGTTTCTCTTTATATTCGGTTATCACCTTATCGCTCAGCGTAATGCATAGCTGGGGGATACTGTGCTCCAACACCACCATTTGCAGATTTCCCCCGTACATTCCTTCCATGGCTGCTTCGATGGCTTTGCCTATTCCCCGGTAAGTACCTCTATATACATTGTCTTCAAAAGCAATCGTTGTGTTGCCGTTCACCTCCGTTACCGTTTGTATGTTCTCCATTCCCAGTTGCTGTAGTTTCTCGGCCACTTGTGCCCGGAGGGAGATGCTCCATGCCGAAAGGAGGATTGCTATTAAATATTTGCTCATTGCGTCAATGTATTAGGGTACACTCATAGCGTATACCACCCGATACGCAAGTAAAATCGTGGGTAAAAGCATGCATGGACAAATGTTTCCACAGCCTGACAGCTGCTCCCACATTCACCCCGTCCGAGTCATATTCGGCCATCATCTTCAACTCTTTGCAGAAAGCGGGTATATAGCTTATCCCTCCGAATACACCTTTGTATTTATTGCCGAACCATTTGGTATTACTGTTCTTCCCACCTTCCAGATAATATCCCAAAGAAGCTGAGAGATAATGCTCTCCTCCCAGATGGAATCCTTTCGTTATCACTCCATAGTAAGATTGAAAAGTGTTGGCTCCTTTATCCGCTATCGGATCATTGGCTCCCAGTGCTATTCCCGGCAGAAACTTTCCTTCTTTCCACACACACAGCCGGATGGAGTAGGAACGATCCTGCTGATTGTATTTAGGCTTGGATGATATATAGTCCCCTTTTATTAAAGTTTCCCGATAGGCAAGCTCCAGAAAGGAAAAGAAACTGATGCTCACAAAGTAATTTCCTGTGTTGTAGTCGAATCGTGCAGGCATCATCTGTTTGGGCAGATAATTTCCTCCCAACATCACTGTTCCCGGCTTCTGCCTGTCGGCGGTAGGAATATTCATCATACCGGTAGTTCCCAGCATATATTGTGCTTGTATATGCTGATGAACTCCGATAATCAGCAAGGTTAGAACTAGTAAACGTATTTTCATTCTTTTTTATTTGCGGCGGCAGGTTGTATCAGGCTTTCTTCCTCTGCTTCCGGTATTTCACTCCATGGCAGTCTGGCTTCAATAAACTGTGGAATCTTTGAAAGAATTTTGCCTTTCAGCGCCGAGATGGGTTTTATTCCGTGACTTTTATACATTCTCAAGTCCTCCGCCCATTTCAGTTTGCTTTTTCCTGCATCAGTAGAAAGTCCCCCCATTCTCATTTTCACGATGTATTTGTTCAGGTAATATACTTTCAGGTTGGCTTCATACAGATAGCGCACCAGCAAATCCGAGTCGGCGGCTATCTTATAACTTTCGTCGTAAAGTCCCCATTTATCCATGCACTCCTTCTTTATATAGACAGTGGGGTGGAGTGGGAGCCATCCGTTTTTTACATTCTCTTTACTGTACCGTCCGCTTATCCAGTTTCGTATCATCTGGTTGGTGTCGTCATAATCTACAAAGACTCCGTTGCCATATATCATATCCGCATCTTGTTCCTCGAATGTTTTCACTATGTCGGAGATGGTGTGAGATGAAAACAGGAAATCGTCGGAGTGAATCAGACCGATAATATCTCCTGTTGCTGCACGTATTCCTTTGTTGATCGCTTCATACATACCTTTATCCGGTTCGGAAATAATTGTATCTATCCCGTTTTTATATTCATTGATGACAGCCAACGAGTTATCTTTCGAAGCTCCGTCCACCACAATGTATTCTATGTAGGGATAATCCTGTTCCAGCACACTTTCTATTGCTCCACGAATGGTGGCTTCCCGGTTGTAGCAGGAAGTGATAATTGAAACTTTCATAGATTTTATATTTGGATTAAAAATTTCAGATGGAAGAAAACCATTCTTTTAATTTTTGATTAATCAGCTTTTCAGCATTTCCTTTTTTTATTTGTTGGAAGTCAAAAGAATAGGCTTCTTTTATTTTTTGTGGTAAATCTTTTTCATCAAAAACACCGATTACACACCCCAGTTTATCCAGTTTTCTGATAAGTTGAAATTGGTCGTGGATATGTTCTGTTTTGTCGTGCCGAGGAATAACTACAATTCGTTTTTTTTGTTCCATAGCTTCAGATATTGCTCCCCATCCACCTTGCAATATTAGAATATCTGCAGATTTAATATATTGCTGCATTTCATCTTTAGTACAGAAGTCAAAAGCTTTTGCATGGCGATAATTAAAATGAGTATATCCTGTCTGTACTATCACTTCTTCTTGAGTGGTAGCAGCCCACTCGTCTATGGCTTCGGCCATGCGAACAAAAGCCATGTCCATTGTTCCTAAACTAGCAAATATCATAATACACCACAACAAATAGCGTTAGGAAATATAGTTTTCATTTCTTCCCATTGAACGAGAAATAGATCTGTATATTTTTCTATCCATATAGGGGTTTTGGATGCGTGCGTTACATCTGCAGCTGAGTTGATAAAGATCACTTTGGATTTTAGTAGCTTTTTTGCAAAGAAAACAGTAGGTACAGCTACTCCTGCTCCCGTTGTTATGATTACATTTGGGCGTTTTATTAATACCCAAAATATGGCCTGTATGCAATTTATGATTAAACTCCATTTCTTAGCAGGTTGAAAATTTACTAGGAACACATGTTCTTTGTCTTTCATGAATGCTTTTGTAGAAGTTGTTTTTAAAGTGAGCCAATAACAATTCCAATTATTGGGAATATCTCCAATAGCTAATTGTAACTCTCTTAAATGTCCTCCTGCTGAGCAGGCAAGACATATTTTGGGCTTGTGAACAGACATATTCGATTAATGTTTCAGTATTCTTTTTTTTATATATTTAGCTGGATTTCCTGCATAAACTCCCCACGGCTCTGCGTCTTTTACCATTACTGTACCTGCGCCTATCACAGCACCTTCCCCAATCTTTATATCAGGACCGATGAATGTATTAGCGCAAATCCATGTTTGATTACCTATACGGATTTCGGGGCGTAGTAGAGGAAGAGCTGGATCGGTATAGTCATGTGTGCCTGCACATACATGGACCCGATGGCTGACAGTAGCTTTTTTTCCTATTGTTACTTTACCTAAATTATAGATTAGGGTTTCTTCTCCAATGGCACTCCAATCGCCTATTTCCAGATTCCATGGGAACCAGATGACGGTGGAGGAGTAGATATGGACATGTCTTCCTATTTTAGCTCCGAATAGGCGTAGTATCGTATTTCTGTATCCGAAAGCTATACGGGGAGAATTACGGAAAAAGAATTTTCCGAATGTCCACAGTATACGTTTTACGTAGATCCATTTGGAGTAGTTTAGGTGGTTACGGTTTTCTGCTATATTCAGCTCTGTTTTACTATTCATATACAAAATCGGGTTTTTCTCCTTGATTAGTTAACCATTTATATAGCATTATCATTTTTTGAGCTGATGCATCCCATGTAAAGTTTTCACTTACTAATTTATATCCTCTATTTCCCATGCTAATACGTTCTTCGTCACTCATATTAAAAAGAGTTTGAAGCCCTTGTTTAATAGATGATACATTATCTTCTATTCTGATGGCTGCATTTGCTTCAAAACCTTCAGGTATATTGCATTGTGGAGTCATTACTACAGGAAGTTTCCATGACCATGCTTCAAGTATAGTCATAGGAAGCCCTTCTCCATGTGAAGGCAAGATGTAAGCATCTGCGTTTGCGTACATCTTTATTTTATCTTCTCCAAATAATCCTCCATGGAATGTTACAATCTCTTTTAAATTGTTGGAATGAACTATATGCTCCAGTTTTGTTTGGCAATTTTCATGATCCCAACCTACTATATCAATGATCCAATTGTTAAAGATATTAGGATTTTCTTTTTTTAAGGTGGCTATTGCTTGTAGTAAAATATCGATTCCTTTTTTAGGATGCAATCTTCCTAAATATAGTAAATGATAATTTGAATCTGGCTTTACGTATTTCTTTGTGGTTTTAGGAAGATTTATTCCATTAGGTATAATAGCTATGGGTTGTTTTAAACCATAAGCACGAATATCTTCCAATTCTTTTTGGCATAAAGCATGATAACAATTGACTGATTCTAGACCCTTTTGGAAAAATAGATGAGAAATGATCCTTTTAATTTTTCCTTGGGTAGATATAATATAAGGGTCTAGCATTCCATGAGGAGAGCAAATTATAGGGGCGGTATGATATTTACTCCATATTCCCATTAATATATGTGGATAACGCCAAAGTGCTTCCATATGCAAGATATCAGCATTGGTTGCTATCATATAACGTTTCATTTGACGTGAATATAGCAAAGGACCAGCTTTAAATAATTGTATGGGAATATTTTTCCATGATGAAATATCTTCATCAATGTGTTTGTCTGAAAAAGATATTATTTTTAAGTTGTGCTTATGAAAAGTTTTGTTTGTAAATAAATCTTTTACAGCATCAAATACCCCTCCAGCTGTCCGGGTTATAGAATATGTACAAATTAAAATGTTCATTTATGAATTAGATTGTGAAGCTAAAACGTTACTTATATATTTATACGATTGTTCTTTTATAGATTCAATAAGTGGTGTAACTTTATTGTAGTTTATTTCAGTGGCATTATTGATGTCTTCTATACTTGTTATAAATCTATTTCTTATCTCTAATGAGGATAATAAGTTTTCCATTCTTGAGTTTACTTTTTGATGTGTTCTAGGTACTACATAGAATTGTCGGTTCATAATTATTGAAAATGCTGAGCAGTGGAAAGAGTTTGTTATTACTATGTCTGCTTTAGCTATGAGCCCGATAAATTCTGTAGGACCTGCGTATCTTTCTTGGTAATCAGCATAAGTTCTAGGGTATAAGTCTTTAAAAGCAACAATTTTTTTCCCACTTTTTTTAGAAAGATATAATGCTATTTTTTTTATTGTTGCATTGTTTTCTTGGTCATAAACCAAAATATAGTTGTTATAAATAGGTAAAGTAGCAAGTTGCATCCATTGATTTGATGATAGGAGAAAAACAGGATCAACGACATGTACCCCTTTCTTGATACCTAAATTATATAATATTTTTAATCCACTGTTTTCTCTTACTGAAATATAGTTCAACTTATTAATTTGTGATTTGACAAATGATTCATGTTCTTTAGGAATTTGAGAAATAGAAAAACTGGCTGCGTATGATGCACGTGTTGCTTTCATGGGAGCAAAATCGCAATAAAAAGCTGGATCTAATCCATTTTTTATTTGTGTATTCCAAATTTGGTCACTACCACAAAAATATATGTCAGCTTCTGGTGGATTGTTTAGAAGTTCTTGAAAGGAATTATATCGTTGTGTTAAATGTAAATATTTACGTGTGTATTTGTCAAATTTTTTGCGGCTTTTTGATTGCATGATTCTTATGGGAATGACATAACAATAAAAAGCACATTTTATAAATATATTGCGATTCCATTTTGGACCGATTGCCCAAAGACTAAGGTTTTTTCTGATGTAATCAGGCATATAATCTATAATTTCTACTTGGTGTCCTTGAGATGTAAGATATGTCATTAAGGCATATGCTTGTAATGAAGCTCCGAAATTATAGACATTATGACAAGTAATTGTTTTGATTTTCATTATTTGTTATGTTTGAGATAATATTTGATTTTCATTGCTAATATTTTATCAGGTAAAGCAAAAAATAAAGAATATTTGTATCCAAAATGTGGATATAATGTTCTAAATACATTGTATCTTATGCTTTTTTTGATAGGATGATTTAGTGGCTCATTAGCATCAAGTGCTTCTTTATAAGGGCGTTCTTCCGAATATAGAGAATCAGAACATAAATTAAAAAGTGTATTACCTGCATTTGTATTGATTAATACCAATGACACCCCTTTATTTATATCTGTAATTTTAGTTGATTTTAATCCCCAAAAATCTCCGATGGTCATATCTGCATTCCTTTCTTTTCTTGCAAAATGACAAGAAAGACAAGAAGGTCGGTACGTAATTCCGTTAAAAAAACCCTTCATATAGAGATCATTACTAAGAGGACGCTGATAGCTAGGTAATATTTGATTATCTTCTATTAGTGAGAAATTGTATTGTGAATTGCTGCGAAAATTAATTTGTTTGATACGTTTTTTGAGGATATTTGAAGGAATACTTTCCTTTAAAAATTTGCATGAAGGAACTCCATGGCATATTAACTCTACAGTAAATAAATTAGGATGTTTGGAAAAACGTGCTTTTATGCCAGCTATTTGGCAAGGAGTGCCAATAAAAAGTACATTCTTTTGAGTTTTTAAATCTTCATCTATTTTGGTATATGTTTCATGAATTTCGCTTTGAACATATTTAGACCCTCTTAAACGAAGAATATTTTCAATAGTTGTACATCTAATGTGGCAGATGTTGAAAGGAGGAGTAAAAGCGCATCCGTAAATTATACCATTGTTTTTAATGAATTCTTGAGCTAATAAAGTACCTATTCCACCAGAAGTGCTTTCTATTCGTTTTTTTTCATCTTTCCAATAGCAAGCTATTATTTTTTCGGGAATTTTGTATTCTTGTTTATGTAGCAAAGGACATTTTTTTTCACACAAATTGCATTCAATACACTTATTATGATCTATTTTAGGATATAAAAATCCATATATATCTTTTTCCATTGTGATTGCATGCTGTGGACATACAGCAAAACAAGTTGCACATCCTGTACATTCTTTATAAGAACATAATGTTGGCATAGAAATATTTAGATAGATTTAAAAATAGAAATTAAGCGTTTCTCATATGTTTCAGGTGTTAATGCTTGAGAATATTGAAAAGTTTTTAGTGAAAGTTGGTCTCTATATTTGCTGTTCTCTAAAATAGAGGTAACACTATCTACAATAGCATTAACATTTTGTATTGGTATGTATATAGCAGGGAAAGCTTCTAAGTCAGTTCCGGCGCATTCTGTTGTAATAATGGGGCAACCACAACTTGCAGCTTCAATAACAGTTCCTGCAAAACCTTCTGAAAGTGTAGGAAATACATAGGCTTCCGCTGTTCTATATTCTTCTTTTAATTCAGAACTTGTAAGAGTACCTATAAAATTTAAATCTTTGAAAACTGCTATGTCTTTGTATTTATTATCAATAGAACCTATAATTCTAAAATCTAAATCTGTATATTTTTGTTTTAATATTGTCGCTGCTTTTGCACAATATATTAATCCTTTCCTTACAGGATCATTACCAACCCAAATAATTTTATGTTTTATAGGACGATAATTATAATTTGTTTCTTGGATACTGGTAGGATAGGGTAATAAGAATGCTTTTTTAGGATTAAATTCGGGATATGCCATCATTGCCTTTAATACGTATTTTGATGGAACTGTATAATAATCGGCAGTTTGTAACATTTGGCTTACATATTTTTCTCTTATGGCAATACGATCCTCATATTGTTTCTTTATTCCACGTATGCAAGAGTATTCTGGATATTTGTTTACTTCATTTAATAGGAAATTGAAAGAAATAGGATTTTCGTATATGTCTACAACAACAGTTTTGCCTTGTTTTTTAGCGTATTTGATAAACCCTAAATTTTCATAATACATATTATAAATGCAATCGGCTTCATTTATGATTTTTTTGTGTTTGCAAAAAAAATGATCTAATGTGAAATATAAAATTTCATTTAGTAATTCAGTATTTACATTTTTTTTTAATAATAGTTTTAAGGTTGGTTTGTCTGATGCTTTGATATATGACTGGGGTATTTGAGGGAGTCTTAAACATAAACGCTTAAAAATTGTTTTTTTGATACCTAGTCTTATGAATAAGTAGGATAGTTTGCCTAAAAAAGTATATCTATATGAATCAGTGAATAAGGCCTTCAGTATATTATTTTCGTAGAAGGTTTTAGGGATTGTATATCGGTGCCTAGCGCCAATCTGTGATACTATTATATTTTTTGCCATAATATAAAAAGATTAAACAATGAATTTGGTACTTGCTTTTATTTTTTTACGTTCAATAGAATAGTAGCTTAGTGGATAAATAATAAGGAAAATAAAAATTAATCGTGTATATAAATAGTCTACTCCATGAGTAAAAATTAGTGGTACGGTAGCTATAATTGACAGATAAATGAATAGACATATTTGAGACTTACATATTCTTCGCCAAAAATATCCATATAAATATCCGATAATTCCAAATAGGAAGAACCCTAAATAGGAGAAACATTTGAAGGCTGAATAATACCCTGTCATGGTTGTAATGTTGTATGTTAATTTTTGAATTGTAGATTTATCATTTACTATGTTTAACTTTAAATTCTCTTTAGCTTCTTCCCCTACTAATCTTCGGGGAATATAGTTTTGTATAAAAGTATCCCATATACTTGTACCATAATCCATTTGTCCTGTTTCTTTTAGATACCTTATTCCCTTTGCTGCATTTCCTAAATCCATTCCGACTGTGATGTCTTTTTGTATAAAAGAAGTTTTGAATGCTTCCCATAAAACTAGTTCTTGGGTGGGATTATTTTCATTGTTGGAATTTCCTACTAAGATATGTCTTATGACTGTTATACTAGCATTTAGCATTGCTCCAATTATTAGTATTGTAAATATAGATTTAGAAATAAGTTTGTGTTTTTGAGGATATTTCATACTAAGGATAAAAGAAATGGTAATGAGAAGAAACAGGCTTTCTCCTCGTGAACCTTTTATGAAGAATGCAAAGTAAATAAGAGGAACTAAAGTGCAGATAATGAGTAGATATAGATATTTGCTTTTATTTTTGCGAAAGATGAAAGTAACAATAGCACAAAATGCATATTGAGAAAAATTCTTTAGATTTGCTTGTATTACATTATCACTACCTTGAAAAGTGTCATTCCATAGGGTCATTGAATACAAACCAAGTATAGTGAAAATAAATAATATATATTTAGACTTTCTATAATTTATGCTTGAAAAGAAACTAGATGTAATTTTTTGCTTTTTTGCAATTTCAAATCCTAAAATAAAAGTAAGGTTACATGTGGCCATTATTATTCCCAAATCTCGGATAAGATATTTCTCGTAAAAAGGAGAAATATATATAGAGGATAGTTGAGGAAGTAAAACAAATATGCTAGTATAGGCCATCAAGAAAGGAGCTTGGAAAATGCCAAGTTTCTTCTTGTAATAATAAATTAATATTATTATATTAATTATAAGATATAAATAGAACCAAACACCCATATTGTACGATAATGAAGTTAATGACTTGTGTCGAGCCACGGTGCTATTGCATGTGGAGCAGAGGAGAAGTAATACTGAATGATATGATTGAGATAATCTCCAATTATGTCTGGATGAATTTTATTATTCGCCCATTTTTGTATGCTTTGTCTATTTTCAATAGATAATGGACCTTCAATAAAAATTTGTTTCATAATTCCATTTAATGAACTCAATTTAGATCCATCAAAAACATATCCTAAGTGTGAATCTATTAGTGGAAAAATAGATGCACCACAGTCTTTGCTTACAAGAACTTTGCATCCAGATTGCAGTCCTTCGTTAACTACAGCTCCCCAGCCATCGTATAATGAAGGTAATATTAGGTAGTCTGCATTTAACATTGCATTCCGAACCTCTTTATAATCTCTTTTACCGTGATAATGTATATTAGTGGAATTTGATATTTTTTTTATAAGTAATTTATCTAATGTCCAAGAACCGTAAATATCAAAAATAAACTGTTGGCTAGAATAATTTTGCATGTATTCTACAAAAGGAATTATGTTTTTTCTTTTATCAATGGCACCAACGTAAATAAATCTTATAGTGTTATTTTTTTTTGTGACTTCTAATTTTGTAGGAAATGTTATGTAGGAAAATTGGAATAATTTGTGTGGTGAAACTAACATTCTTTTGAATGTTCTTTGGGCATTAAGTCCTGTTAGTCCATAACCTTTAATCTTTTTTCTGTATGTAAAATGTAGATATAAGAACCATTTTATAGCATTTATTTTACCTTTTAAACCTTGAGTTTGGAAAGATTCTTGTGGCAAAGAAAATACATTATATCCTTTTTGGCATAGAATTTTTAGGGCTTTGTTATTTAGGCTTCCTTGTTTTAGTGCTGAATTAATGTGAAGAGAATTTTCAGTTTTTCTTTTGGAAATGATTTTATAAATGTCATCTATATTTTCGCATTTAATAAGGTTAACGTTGGCTGATAGGTCTGAAGGAATGCGTTCTTCTCTTTTTTGCTTAGTTGGAAGAATAATGGCCCAAACTTCATAATATCTTGAAATTGATTTAGCTAGTTCGTAGCAATGGGTGGTTACCCCTCCCCAAAAAAAAATACTTTTTATCATATTGTTTTACGGTTTTCTTTGGTTGATATTTTATATATTGTCAGTATATAATGTAATAGATTTATTGTTTGTAGTATGATAATTTAAACAACTTTTTATTTATAGTAATAAGTGTAATTCTTTTATTTGTGGAAGATGATTTTATTTATTTGTTGCTTTGCTAGTGATATAGGGGAATAAAAGAAAGAGGAGGCTGTGTCATTAGTAAGTATCATTGCTCTTTTTATGACATGATAGCATAAAAGTAAGTCTAATGCTAATTGAGAATAAACGAACACTTCAATATCTTTATAAAATTGTATTAATGTTATAGATAGTACTAGTGCTAATATTGAACTTGAAAAAAGATAACTGCAAAATTGTACATGTTTATTGGTAGCAATCATAACAACATTACTTGTGTCCCATAAGTTGCGAATAATGGTTAAAAAGCAAAATGAAAAAGCTAGAGAATAGTCAAATGCTATTTTATTATTAGTCCAAATTTCATAAATAGTCTTTCCAAAGATCATGATAAATATCGTTATGATTATTGTGAGCGGAAAAGCTATGGAGAAAGCCTTTCGATGTAAATTACGCATTCTATTAATATCATTTTTTCCATAAGCTATTGAATATTCAGGCCAAATAGAGGATTGTATAATATTAATAATCTTTCTTACAAAAGATGTAAGTGTTCGGATTGTATTATAGCCTACCATAGCTTCAACTCCTAGAAATTTGTTGACAAGAATGGTAAAACCCTGATAAATCATAATATTGGAAATTGGATATCCCATAAATGCTAATGATGGAAAAAGTAATTCTTTAAATAATTTTGTATCATGATATTTCCATTTAGGGGTATATGGAAATAAAGACTGAATTTTGATGAATTTGTAGAGTACAATACAAATGTCTGATATGACAAACATATATGCAATATAAATCATAGAGTGAAATATTACTATACCAGATATAATAGCTATTAGATTTAATATTATATTAATCTGTCCAATCAATATTGCTTTATATGCTTGGGAGGTTGCACGATATATAGAATCTAAAACGGTACCAATCATTTTTATGAATACACTTAATGTCATTAATAAAAATACACCTTGTGCTATTGCTTCGCTAACGGTATGTAATCCTAATCCCGTTTTTATATTCCATAAAAATAGATAAGTAATACAACCCAATAGACTTAGGATTCCAACAAAAAAGATTAGTAATAAATTATTTGTTAATAACGAGCGACAAGTTTCGTATTTTTTTTGAGCATAGTCTATAGAAAATCTATTTTGTGTAACAGAATTTAATCCTGCATCTGTCATTCCAAAAATGTTAGCTATCGCCGTCAGTAATATCCAATCTCCATATTCTTCAACACCCCAAAGGGTAAGAAAAAATGGAACAATAAGGATTTGATTACATAATTGTACACTAAATCCAAATCCACTTGCAAGAAAGTTTTTTCTGATAGGGGTCTTAAGATTCATTATTTTTATTGAATATGAAACTATTAATATTTACTTGTATATATTCTTTAATTATGAGGTGAAAAAAACTGTTTATCAACTAATGGATATTGTTTAACATTAGTCATTCTTTTCTTAGAGTTTTATATTCTAAGTGTGAGCGTTACCTCCTGTTCTCTTATTACTATTATGGATCAAACGTTTTTTTTATAAATTGCTAGATGACAGAGAAAATCTCATTCAAAGTGTATGACAAAAAAATGTATTTATTTTTGTAATATTCTTTTTCATTCTTTCCATACGGAAAAACTAATGTGAAGAACTGGAAATGATATATCTCTATTTTCTTAATAGTCGGAATATGTGGACTTCCAGATAATCGGAAACTTTTATTTCATCTTCTCCACAAACCCCACCGGCATATCAACCCCCGCACATCCCAACAAATCCAGTCTCACCACCACTTTCGCCTTTCCATCCACTTCCACCAGTTCTCCTTCCAGTCCCTTTAGCGGACCTTTGACCACTCGTATCAATTCTCCCGGAACCAATGGTGCGGCACACATCTCCACCGCCTCGTCCGAATAATCCAGCATAAATTTGAACCGTTCCATTTGCTCGTCCGGAATCACCGCCGGAGTATGTTCGCCATGCAGCACCATATACCGGCTGATGGCCGACAGCGTGAGCACCTGCGAACGTTCCGCCACATCCACATGGACAAAAATCATCATAGGGATAACCACCCGTTCTATTTTCTTTTTCCGGTAAGTCCATTGGCGGATTTCTTCTTGTACAGGCAGGAAGTTTTCTATATTCATTGCAGTCAGCCGTTCGGCCGTCTTCTTTTCGTGGTGAAGGCGGACATACGCCACTAGCCATTTTTTCATATTCGGAGGAAGGAAAAGTAATGTTAGATGTTATAAAAATTGAAAGAAATGATGCCTCTTAAGCACGCTACGCTGTTACCTGTGTCATTCCCAGGTAAGCTTGTCGTTAAATTCTGATGCAAATATAGACAATATTTTACGATAACAAGCTATTTGTTCGCAAAAAATGAAAAAATTAACAAGAATAATACATTTATTCCTACTTTTGTACTTTTTATATTTTAAATCATATTAACATCATGGAAAAATCAAGATTTATAAGAAAAATAATGGCAGATTGCAGTTCTTTCAGGAACTGGAGATAGTAATGGTGAAATATCGCCTGTCCGGTGAAGGATACACCGATGAGGAAATGAGGGTTTTGAAACACATGTGTAAGGATACACTGGCTGATATAAACGAGTTTATGCGGAAAAAGGAGGAAAAGAAGAAGAAAGAACGGAAAGAGAAGAAAAAGAGGAAAGAAAGGAAATAGGAATAAAATGTAAAAAACACTAAAAGGAAGTCTCCCGGTTATTTGTACACTTGTGTAATGAATGGGTGTTGTAAATCAATACTTTATGTTTGGTTAGTGTACAATTTTAACTTTTGATTGTATGGGTTTGCAATATACTTTTGTTTTCATGGTGGAGGGAAATGCCCTCCTTTTGATAATTTAAATTCATACATGAATGGTTTATACCGATTTATGCTCTTTCTATTTCTCGGTGTTTGATGAACATGCCGTGGATATGACATTGAAAGAGTTTGTGGAACTTCTGCGTGGCGAACGTTGGAAAGCGCAAGTGGAAGAGTATCAGCGCCTGAAGGCTTCGGGCCGGGAGACAGAGGCCAAGAAATTAAAGAGAAAACTGGCCGCGCTGGTGATAGCCGGGCGTTGCGAAGGGAGCCATGCCGAAACTAATCTGAAGCAGTGGAGCGGGGACGCCATGCTGGATGTGGATAAATGTAACGGCCGTGTGTCTGAGTTCTTGCAGGTCTTGAAGGACACTCCTTGGGTGAAGGCGGCATGGCGCAGCGTTTCGTACGACGGGCTGAAGCTGGTGGTGCGTGTGGAAGCAGAGAGTGTGGACGAGTATCGTCTGGCATACGCGTTGGTGGCATGGCACGTGGCGCAGCTTCTTGCCTTTCCCTGTGACATGAGTTGCAAAAATCCCACCCGTCCTTGCTTTGCGTCGTATGATCCGGAAGCTTTTTTTCGTCCGGATACCGAAGTTTTTCCCTGGCGCCGCTTTGTGACGGAGCATCCCGACAGGGTGGGGGAGATTCTGGCAGAGTTGAAAGTGAAGACCCCGGCAAGTGCATCCAAGCCTCTCGTTGCGGCTTCGGGCATGCTGCACACATTCTTCAACGAGTTCTTGGCGCAGAATCCCTTTGTGGATGGCAAAAAGAATGAGTTTTTGTTGAAGCTGGGACGTATCGCCCGCTATAAAGGAGTGGGGGAAGAAGAGTTGGTCCGGCTGAAAACGCTGGCGGTGGAAAGGCTGGCGGGTATGGGGTGTGCCGCCGGGGATATACCTCCGCGCATAGACTCCGGATACCGGTATGCCGACATGAACAAGGGTTCCGAAACACCTGCTTCCAGGGCTCACAAGGCTCAAGGCTCACTTAGGCGGTATTCTGATTCCGGCGAAGAGGGTGAAGAGGCTGAAATAGAGAAACTTGAGGCTGACAAATTGCGCCGCAATGTTCCGTGTCTTCCGGATGAACTGTTCGACCGTTTGCCCGACTTTTTGAAGCGTGGTTTGACACACGTCCGCAACAAGCGCGAGAGGGATATTCTGTTGCTCTCCATGATTACCAACATCAGCGGTTGTCTGCCGGGGGTGAGGATGAATTATGGAGGAATGGTTTATTCCGCCGATCTCTACCTGGTGGCTTTAGCCGGTTCGGGCAGAGGAAAAGGGGTGATGCAACTGGCGGCAATTCTGCCCGCAGCCATTCAGGGGTATTACGATGAACTGAACAGGAAGGATGAGCGTGAGTACCGGCAGAAATTGCTGAAGTGGAATCTGGAGGAACGGCTTGCCGCTCAGGAAAAGAGGGTTCCCGATTTGGACCAATGCCCGGAGATGCCGGTAGAACGCATCCTGAAGGTGGCTCCCAATATTTCGAAAAGCCAGTTGATATTGGCTTTGGAGGCGGGTGGATCGGTCGGCTTGGTGATGAATGCCTCCGAGCTGGATATGATAAGTTCTGCCATGCACCAGGAGTATGGAAAACATGATGATGTGATGCGTGCCGCCTCCCAGCACGAGGAGGTGTCTTCTTATTTCAAGACGGATCACCGGCTTGTTATTGTGAGTGATCCTCATCTGGCATTATGTGCTTCGGGCACTCCCGCCCAGTTGCATAAATTTATTTCTTCGCTGGAGAATGGGATGTACAGCCGTGTGGCTTTCTATGTGGGACAGGCCCCCTGGGAGTATAAGTCTGCCAATCCCGGCAAAGTCCGGCTGGATATGCGCGCTTATTTCAAAGGGATGGGCGAGGAGCTGCTGCGTATGTTTATCTTTCTCTCCGGATCGTCTACCGAGGTGATTTTCACCGAGGAACAATGGAAAGAGCATACGGAGCGTTTCAGAACGTATCTGCGTGAGGTAGTGGCGGAAGATGATGATTCTCCGGGTGCTATTGTGCTGCGCCACGGACTGATGATGTCTCGTATTGCCATGGTGCTGACTGCATTGCGTAAGTGCGAGCCGCAATGGAATACATCGGAGTGGAAATGTTCGGATGAGGATTTCCGTACGGCCATGCAGATAGTGGATGTGTTGCTGGAACACAGTTTGCTGCTTTCCACTTCCATGGATGATACTGCCGGAAGAATCAGGCCGGTAAAGGCTTTTTTCAAACTGCGTCCCATCTTGAGAACAATGCCGCGTGAGTTTACATATTCGGAGCTGATGGCGGCTGCCAATGAAGCAGGGTTGCCTACAGCATCCGTGAAACGTTATTTGTTGCGTTTGGTGTATTATCAAATCGTTGAGAAAGAGGATGGTAAGTATAGAAAGACCGGTAAGTCTTGGCCTAAATTACCGCCTAAGTGAGCCCTGAGCCTTGTGAGCCTAAAATACTGGTAAAAAAGGTCCTGTTGTTTTCAAAAAACAACAGGACCTTTCCGGTAAAACAACAGGGGATTTAAAAAAAACAACAAGGTCTTTCGAAGTAAACAACAGGTCCTTTGGGAAGCGTATGTCCTAAGGCTCTCCCAGATGCCTCACTATGATTGCCACTTCATGCTTCAGAAAGCTGTGGCGGAATTTGTTGTAGCCCGCTTCGTTTAATTCTTCCTGCAGCAGCATATTTCTCCGCATCCAGCGATATAGGGTTTGCAGGGCTGCCGCAGCGGTCCGTCCGGGGCTATATAATTCTGCCAGTTCCGCTTTGTCATACGCTCTGATAATGAATGCTTTTTCTTCTTGGTTCATGTTCTTTTATCTGTTTTGATTATAGAGTAAAGATACACAAAATGTCCTTGTTTTCCTACTCTGCCTGTAAGTTATTCTCGACATTTCTCGACAATGTTCTACGGCTCTCTACCAATGTCGACACAGGGCTTCCGCTTCATCGTATCTTTGTAGTGTAATCAAAAGTCAATCATAGCCGGCTTAGTGATTAATAGTTGATTGTCAGTGTGTTTCTTAATTTAAAAGTTTTAATTTTTAATTTTAAAAGTATGGGAAGAACAGTTTCTTATTCGGTAGTAAAGCGTAATAATCCGCTTGATCAGGATGCGGTGCCTAAGTTTTATGCACAAGCTCAGGCCAATGGCCATGTAGAGATTCGCGAAATGGCGGATCGTATTCAGAAGACCTGTACGGTGACGCGTGCGGATGTAATGGCTGTGCTTGTTGCTTTGGAGGATGTGATTATGGAGGCTCTGGAAGGGGGTGAGATTGTAAGGCTTGCCGATCTGGGCACTTTCCAGATAGGTCTGAGCGGAAGAGGTGCGGAAACGGAGGATACGTATGATGTGTCGATGATTAGAAAAGCGCGTATCAATTTCCGTCCGGGTATTGCGCTAAGCGGTATTCTGGCAGCACTGAAATATACGAAAGTGGATAAATTGCCGGTGAAAACGAAGGAGGAGCAAAAACCTGCTTAAGTAGGTGGCGGACAAGTGTTTAATTTAAAAAAAAACTGTAGAATGAAAGGTAAATCTGTTTGGAGCACTATTTTGAAAGTGGTGATTGCAGTAGCTACGGCTATTGCGGGTGTAGTAGGAATCAGCTCGTGCATAGGAGGATGAGAGTGATTAATCTGATTGTTGTCCACTGTTCCGCCACAAAGGCGGACAGGGACTTTACCGAACAGGATTTGGAGGTGTGCCACCGCAGGCGTGGAATGAACGGACCCGGATATCATTTTTATATCCGTAAGAACGGGGATATAAAAACAACCCGTCCCATAGAGAAAATCGGGGCGCATGCGCGTGGGTATAATGCGCAGAGTATCGGGATATGCTATGAGGGGGGAGTCAGCGAGCGGGGCAGGCCGGCGGATACGCGGACGGTGTGGCAGAAACATTCATTGCGTGTACTGGTCAGGGCGTTGCTGGTGGATTATCCCGGTTGCAAGGTTTGCGGTCATCGGGATTTAAGTCCGGATTTGAACGGAAATGGTGAGATAGAGCCTGAGGAATGGGTGAAACAGTGTCCCTGTTTTGATGTTTCAAAAGAAAAGTATAGTAAATAATATTTATATATTAAAACATAATAAGACTAATTCTCTTCTGAATTTGTTAAAATATTAACGTTCTAGAAAGAGGATTAGTCTTATTTTATTATGTAATTAATTTTGAAATTACTTTTTGTTTACATTTTCTGCGCCGTATCCATAGCCGTAACCGTATTTTTTACCATATCCGTAATACTTGCCATACTTGCCGTATCCATAGTAATATCCGTACTTTTTTTTCTTCATGTCCAGTCCGTTGATAATGGTACATAGGTTGGGCAGTTTTTTCTGTTCGCCCAGTTCGTTGATTAAAGTATAATCTGCCTTGTGGGTGTAGTCTGCCCGGCACACATAGATGCTGGCATTGGCTACTCGCGAAATCAGTTGGGTGTCGGTCACCATGCCGATGGGGGCGGTATCCAGAATGATATAGTCAAAATGCTTTTTCAGTATGTCGATAGCCTGAGGCAAAGATTCACATGCCACCAATTCGGTCGGGTTGGGAGGGATAGGACCTCCGGGCAGAATGGACAAGTTAGGATTGATGTTTGAAACTTGTACCAGCGACATCAGGTCGGTATGTTCCGGATTAGCGAGGAACTGGCTGATGCCTTGTTCCTTGCGTGACAATTGGAAAGCTTTGTTCAGACCCGGCTTGCGGATGTCAAGCCCCACAATCACGATTTTCTTTCCTAATAAAGCCAGGCTGACAGCCAGATTGGAAGCGATAAAGGTTTTGCCTTCTCCTGTAGTGGTGGAGGTAACCAATATAACTTTCTCGTTACTCTTCATCATATAAAGTACATTGGTGCGTACATTACGGAAAGTTTCGGCCATCAGGTCGTTTTGGTTTTCGTGTACTACAATGGCTCCCTCCGAAGATTTATTTTCAGAGAAAGGTACGTCACCGACTATAGGAAGGGATGTGATTTTTTCCACATCGGCACGTCCTTCTATCTTGTATTTAAAAAGCTCGATGATATAGATCACGGCAACCGGCAGAGCGACGCCTAGAATCAGTGCTACCAGATAAATCATCTTTCCTTTGGGAGATACGGGGATGGCATCTGCCAGCGCTTCGTCTACTATGCGGGCATTGTTGGCGGTAGATGCCAGAGTGATGGCATTTTCTTCACGCTTTTGCAGCAGCATCAGGTAAAGTCCTGCTTTGATTTCCTGTTGGCGCGAGATGCTGACTAGCTGGCGTTCCTGTCCCGGAGCATTGGTGATGCGTCCGGCATATTTGCCTGCCTGGCGTTCCAGATCCGCCTGGGTGATGGCCAAGCCTCTTTGCACGCTGTTGATGGTGGTCAGCACATTGCTGCGCATGGCGCGGATGCTGGCATCCAGATTGACTACCACCGGGTTGTTTTCCTGAGAGGAGCGGAGCAGGCGCTTGCGTTCCAGCAGCATCTCATTGTAGCGGTTGATCAGTTCGGTCAGTCCGGTATCTGTCAGGCCTACATTGACAGGAAGTACTTCGTAGGCATGATCCGGATTGTTGGCATAGCTGGCCAGGAATTGTACCAGCCGGAGCTGGGTGCTGTTTTCAGCACGTTTTTTTTCGTATTCCGAGTTTTCACTCAATGCCAGTTGGGCGTCGCTTTTCAAGTCGGTCAGCCCGGCATCGCGCTTGAAGGTTTCCAGTTCTTGTTCCGTAGTTCCCAATTCACCGTTGATGATATTAATACGTTCATCAATAAATTCTGCGGTCTTGGTGGCCACTTCGTTTTTATCGTCGTTGGCATCCCGGTTGTAGATTTCCACCAGTTTGTTGATAAAATCCATACCACGTTGCGTATGCGTGCTCTTTACAGAGATCTGTGCGATAGTGGTGGATTTGGAAGTAGGCTCTATGCTCAATGCTCCCCGGTAGCTGCCGGCCACACTGCGGGGGGAAGAAACGGTAGCCATGATTTTTTGCTCGCTTTTTGCGATTGTCGAATCAGCCGGGGTGAAGCTGAAAGTCCCCGACGGAGTGGTCAGCAAGGCAGGCAGTTTGTCGAATTGCTTGCTGTATTCCTGTTCTCCTATTGTGATCTTCACATTCAGTTTATTGCCCGGTTGCAAAGTCAGGTTGATATATGCCGGAGCAGGGAGTTTCTGAGCTTCTTCAGGGGTAATCCATACTTTGACAGGGGAACTTTTGTAAAGTTCTATATCATGAAAACTACTTTTTGCCGCATAGCTGATGTAAAGATCCAGTTCTTCCACTACTTTCTTGATAAGCGTGCGCGATTGCAGGATTTCTACCTCATTGTCAAAATTGTTGATGGAAGAATAAAATCCCAAGTCTTCCAAGTCGGCCATGCCGCTGCTTGCTTTGCTGTTTTTGTCATTGTCTTTGATGATGACGGACGCCGAGATGTTGTATACCGGCGGGGTGTAACGCAAATAAAGCCAGGCTCCTGCCATGCATAACAGAATGCATGCCACGAACCAAGGCCAATGAATGGTATATTTAAAAAGAACCGCTTTAAAATCAGTCTTTTCTTCTTTTTCTTCCAGATAGAGGTCGTCGTATAAATCTTCTTTCATAATTCTGTTTATTTGGCAATGGTTACTATCAGGCTGACGAGTGAGACAAGGGTTCCCACTACAGAGAACCAGATTGTAGTACTGTTGCTGATTCCTGCATTTTTGGCTTTGGTCTTATTGGGAGTGACATACACTACATCATTCTGCTGGAGGTAGTAGTAAGGAGATACGATGATGTCGGCATCGTTCAGGTTCAGCGGGATAATTTGGCGGTTGCCTTGCGCGTCTTCACGGATCAGTTTCACTTTGTCGCGTTGTCCGTATACAGTCATGTCCCCTGCCATAGCCAGTGCTTCCATGATATTTACTTTTTCATTGGTGATGGTGAATGTACCGGGGCTGGCAACTTCTCCCATCACAGAGATTTTGTAGTTTGCCATGCGTACATTTACAATAGGGTCTTCTTTGATATAGGTCTTCAGTTTCTCCTTTATCATATTTTCCGCCTGGCTTTTGGTAAGGCCGCCGATGTGCAATGTTCCCAAAACAGGGAAATCAATGTTTCCGTTATTGTCTACCAGATACTGTTGTAAAGATGGTTGGCTGGTAAGGTTTTTGCTGTTTGCCGTGATAGGGGTGGCTACCGTCAGATTAAAGGGAATGGCGGCATCGGGATCGCTGGTATTCACCGTGATAGTCAGCAAATCTTTAGGCATGATGTGTGCATCATACAAGGGTGTTTTGACATTTGCCATGTCCAGATACTCGGACCCTTGCAGGTAAGGTACTTTTTTGTAGGCGCTGCAACTACATAGTAGTAGTGAAACCAGCGCGAATAGGGTAAGTTTCAATCTTCTCATTTTTTGGCTCTCTATTAATTTTAATTCTCTATTTTGAACTTAATAAGCTTGCTTGTCTTTGCGTAGCACATTTGCCACGGTTTTGTACATGATATAAAGGTCGAGCAGGAAAGACCAGTGCTCCATATACCATATATCGGCTTTCACACGTCCTTCCATGTCTTCCAGCTCACGGGTTTCGCCACGGAAACCGGTCACTTGCGCCCATCCCGTGATACCGGGTTTGATGAAATGGCGGACCATATATTTATTGATTATCTTGGAATATTCTTCCGTGTGTTTCAACATGTGAGGGCGTGGTCCCACAATGGACATATCTCCCAGCAATACATTGATGAATTGCGGAAGTTCGTCAATATTGGTCCGGCGCATGAAATCGCCGAATTTGGTTTTTCTAGGATCATTGAGGGTGGCCTGTAAGGTGTCCGATTCCTTGTTCACTTTCATAGAACGGAATTTATAACACCAGAATTCTTTATTATTCAATCCATTACGTTTCTGACGGAAGAATATGGGGCCCGGAGAAGTGATTTTAATGGTCACTCCTACAATAAGGAATATAATGGGGAACAATGTGCATAAAAAGAGTAATGAGAAGGCTACATCGAATATGCGTTTTATCAGCCTGTTTTCTATTTTTCCCAAAGGTTCCTTGCGGATGCTGAGAATAGGGACACTGCCTATCATTTCAAAGTACATACGGTGGCGCAGGTAGTTGCGCACATTGGGCACACTGTAGAAATGTATCAGGTTGTTTTCGCAATAATTAATGACCGGCACGATACATTCGCTTAATGCCGAGGGCAGGCAACAATAAAGTTGGTTCACTTTGTTTTTTGTCAGGTAATCAATGGTTTGCTCCGGCTTTCCCAAATAAGTACAACTGGCAGGGAACTTGGCATTGGGGGTTGTGTCGAAGTATCCCAGTACCCGGTATCCGGTAGTGGCGTCGGAGGTCATTTCATGATAAAGTTCGGCTATATTTTCGGTGCTTCCCAAATAAAGGACGGTACGGAAATTACCTCCACGGCTTCTGTATAGCTGTATGCAGAAACGGAAAAGCAGACGATAGAAAGTGATGCAGAGGAAAAGTAGAATGAAATAATAGACAAAAAAGCGATTGGAGTATATTTCAAGTTCTGATAGTACAATTAAGCTTGTTGACAATAGGGAGAAATAAAAAACGTTACGGAGTGCCCGGAATACAATTTGATCGGCACGGGCTCCTCGTCGATGTAATATGACACCTCCTGAGATAGTGCACGCAAAATAGCATACGCTGAATAGAGTTAGAATTTGGGGTAAAGTGCCACTGTAGGCCCTCTCCCCAAACAACTCGTTCCATATTGAATTAAATGAGATGAAAAGTACATTCAGAATGACTAAATCTCCTAGAATGACTGCTAATTTAAGTGCTTTATTAAATCTCTGAACTTGTATCATAGGTTAAATTTTTTAGATGTCAGATCTATATTATGTTTTTAAAAGGTGTGTTTTAAATATGTCACTTTTTTTCTTTTTAATATCCTTCTGTTACTTCGTAAGTAACAGAACGTGAATTAATGGATTAGTTGTATAATTAATATTCTGTCGTTTTATAAATATATATAAGAGATAACTATGTGAAATATAGTGAATTTATTGCATTGCGTTAATAGTAAAAAGCGCAATGTGTGTTGTTGTATTTCTTTGTTCTCCTTCGATTTGATAATTGTTCATATTATTATTACTTTTTATCTATTATATAACCTTTTTAATTAAAATCTAGAAAAAAGCTGTGCCTTTATTTGTTTGCTATCAGTTAATTGTCTATTTTTGCCCTCCAAATAAGATCTGTTACTTACGAAGTAACACAATATAAATCTATTGATAATTAGAATTTTATATATTTATACTCTCTTTTTCCCATTATTTGAAACGTATAGAATTATCGCATCATTAGCTTTCTTTATTTCTTCATTCTTGAAATTTTTCAAATATGTTTCTGTAACTTTCACTGACGAGTGTCCAAAAGCCTCACATATTAATTGTTCGGAGAAATTACAATATTTGGCAAGGGTGGCCCAGGTATGCCGGGTAGTGTATGAACTGACCTTGGTTGCCACTCCGCATTTTTTCGCCAATCTGCCTAAATTGTAATTCATGGTTCGTAGTGCCTGCTGATACTCTGTATATAGATCCTCTCCGGTTTTTGTTCCACTGAGGATGGGAAAAAGGTAGGGAGAGTCCTGATTGGTATTTTGATATTTGTTTATCAGCTTCATTGCTGTTGTCGGAATATCAACAATCATTTGCCCACCTGTTTTATATCGGCGATAAGAAAGTGTGTTGCCTTTCAAGTCGCTTTTGTGAAGATGGGCCAGATCAACAAAGGGCATTCCGCGTAATTGAAACATTAAATTAGCCCAAACTCTGCATCGTATCAAATCTTCCGGTAGTTTCTTTAGAGGAACCTCGTTTAGTAACTTGTTTATCTCTTCTACTTCCAATGCGCGTTTTATGTCGTTTTTCACGCCGGTGTAGACATGATGAAATAAACGGGAATTCTCGGTTATTATTTTTTTATCCACTGCTTTGTTATAAGTTGCACGCAATGTCCGCATATAGGTGGAAACAGTATTCCAACTTAGTTGCTTGTCACGCAGGTAGGTTTCAAATTCTTTCAGATTGGCTCTGTTGAGCTGGTGAAAGTAAATAACCTCACATCCACAGAATTCACTGAATGCGTTCAAGGTGCTTTGATAAATGTGAGCCGTACCATAACGTTTCTCGTCTTTCAGTTCATCAATCGTTTTGTTCATAAACTCGTTGAATTTTTTTTTATTTCTCATAATGTTCCGTTTTATAGATTTTACAAAATAAGTTGTTTTCTTAACGGAATCGAATATAGGTTGAAATGTTCGAATTAGAAAGGTTATTTATCTAATTCTGCATTATTTATACGTATCATCCATCCGTTTACTTTCATTTGTAAACATATATAAGGTTGCTGCGGATCATTTGTTGAGTCAAGAAAAAATATCAGATTATAGCGGTCTTGCCTGTCAAGATATTCTTGTGGAGGCATATAGGTTGTCTCGACATTACGTGACAGGAGCAGATATTGTGTAAGCGGAATATCGAAAATCTCTTTTCCACTAGGTTGATAGATTAACCGTAGACGGGTATCGTCATTTTCCATCAGTCTCAATGTATTCATTCCGGCATGCACTACCTGTATGTCTTCCAAATTGGCGCTTTCTTGCATAAAGGGGAGATAACAGGTGGAAACGGAGTCTATCGGAGTGTTCCAATGATCCATGCATCCGTTGCCGGCAGTCAGTTCCAGACGGAAATCATCTGTATCCAGCGGGACGGCCGACTGACTTTGCAATATGCAGCTCAGAATATTCGTGTTTTTAGTAAGAGAGAGAGCCAAAACCTGATATTCGCCGCTGATATGCACGTTGTCCAGCCGCCCGTGGAATAGAGATGAAAGTTTTTCGGATTGTTCTCCCGCCTCATTGCGTAATAGTGTCAGTGAAGTGGGAGTATGTTGATAATGCGAGTCCGACAAACCTGCCCAAACCAGAAAGGTATAATCTCCCTGAGGCAGGGAGGGGACTTGGATTATACATTCATTTTGATGGAATGTAAGACTGTCTACTTCCTCCCGGTCTATATAGTTTCCTTCCTGATCGAGAATAAATAGCGTGACATCTTTTACCTGGGTGGTCACGGCATCTACATTCAGCATATTATAGGTATAGGATAACTTTAACCAACAGCCTGTGGGACAATCGGATTGGTCATCGTCTACCCAGGAACATGCACTACAGAAAAGAGTACATAGGGCGAAGAGGATAGTAGCAGTTTTACTCATTGTTTTTCTATTTTGAGACTGTTTTATTCAAGGTCGGCATCTTGGTCACGGACAATCCACGGATATACTCCGAATTCTACGTCCAAGTATGCTTTGTATTCGTCCGGATCGGGTTTGGTATCCGGAGTGCCGGGACCCAGGTTCTTGATGCTGGTAATATTGACAGAATAAATATTGTTACGTACAATACCGAATTCCATTACGCCCATTGTGGTAGGATCGCCGTTATCAAGATGTTTGATCCAATAGTTGTAGAAGGTGGAGAAATTACCTTCATTCTTGGTGAAACGGGTAATCTGCTTGGCTGCCAGGTCTGCATCGCTGGATGCTTCTGTCAAACCATCAATATTGGCATCACCATGTTCACCCACAGCCGCCAGCGTGGTGTAGAATTTATAGTTGAAATAATACAGTGTCTTGAACACGAGCGGGTCTTCTACCGGCTGGCCGTCAGTGCCGATGGTCTGTGAGGCTTCCGGAGTGAATGTACCTTTCAGCATGATGCCGGTGGTGTACACCGTGTTCTGTACCGGACGGAACATACAGTTTTCAAGACAATACATGGAAACGTACTTTCCTGCATCGGCCAGACCGGACCAATTGCTGTCTGTTTGTTTTGACAGGTGGTTAGTGTAGAATGAACCGCCTGTGAAACTGGTAGTAGCTCCTGCTACGGTCTTGTCGAAGAAATAGGGATCGATAAGATAACCGTTGTTGTCGGCTATGTTACCGAAATTTCCTGCTTCCACGCTGTAAGATGACGGAGCGGAAGGAGTTTCAGATGCGGCATCCAGTGTAGCGACATGACGGAAAGTGTAGAACTTGTTTGCCAGATTGATGAATTTGTAGTTGTTCAGCCGGACTGTGGCGTAAGTCACTCCCTTAGGATTCTTCAACGTGTAGATTTCCTTGCTGTCATTTCTAACCATCAGTTTGGCAACGGCACGTTCCAAATTGATTCTGACGTGTGCTCTGGTGTCGCTCTTTTCGGGAGATTCTACGGCAATGTTCAGATTGGCCGAGCCACGGTTGGACATGATGAATCCCTTTCCGGGTACGCTGGTTATCATACCGTTTCCATAAGTGGTGGCGTCAATCTGTCCCAATAATGTTGATTCCTGGCCTATTTCTTTTTCGATGTCAAGGTTTTGTGTACCGTTCGCTACGGCAAGGATGTCATAGTTGCCCGGTTCCAATATGATTTCCTTGTTGCAAGAATAGATGATGGTTTGTCCTTCTTGGCTGTTCTCTTTGCTGGAGATACCCAATTCATTTTGATCTACGTCGAGGGTAGTAACCAAATTCTTGCTGGAAGAATCAAACAGATAGAGTTTCACATTGCTCACTTTGTATTCTTCGGCAGTACCGTCTTCATAGACTCCAGAGTCTTCGGCGGAAGCGGCACGGCTGCCGTTAGAAGAGTTAGGGACTACAAATGAAATCTCCATGTTGCCTCCTTTGGCTCCGGGAATCGGATTGTCTCCATTTCCTGAGGGGACATCTGCATCATTAATACATCCTGCCATTGCAGCTGCAAGAGCGAAGGATAATAATAATTTTTTGTTCATAATGTAAAAATGTTTTAGTAAAAAAATGTGATTAGTAAATCTCATGTAATATCTTCAGGTTTTCATCTGCTTGGGGCAGTCCTGCTTCTTTCGCTTTACGCAGCAGGTTTTCTGCTTCGGTATAATTCCCATTCAGCATTTGCATGATACCTTGCAAAAGGGTCTTTTCGGGAGTCTCACCGGCTTTGTCCAAATAGAGTGAGGCGCCTTTTGTATCTCCCTGTGAGAGCAGGATGCAAGCTGCATTGAGATTGGCAACGGGATGTTCCGGATTAAGCAGAACGGCCGTCATGAAAATCTTATTGTATTCCGGACTGCCGGCAGGGTAGGTCTGGGCTATGCGGAACATCTCTTCAATACTCAGATTCTTGGGGTTGCTTTCGAAAACCTGCTTGGCCTGCTCTACCGTAAACGGACGTACCACATAGTGGATGGTGTAGTCTGAATGACGGAGACCCGGGAACCAGTGTTGCAGGATGAAACGGAACTCTTCGGGATAACGTTTCCGTATTTTCCGTTCTTTCTCATCGGGGCTGTTTTTGCTCTCCGCAATATGTAACAGTTCCTCGCGATGGGAAATAACGGTATCGGTCAGCAACTTGATAAATCCGTCCCAGTCTTCGGGGGTGTAATGGGTGGTAAACAATGTATCATTGAAAGAATATTGGCTGCATACATAGTCTTTCAGGGTCTGGGTCCGTTCCCGTGCCAGACGCTCGTTGTTTGAGTAGGGACCTTCGGGAGAGGCGTATCCATGAATGTCAATGTGTGAAATGACTACATTGGTATCGTTTTTTATCAAGTCGATACTGCGTTTTATCTTTGCCAGTTCGGCCGGATTGTTTCTGTATTCGGGATAGATAATTGTTTCGTTGAGCGGGAAGTCCAGATAGGCACGTCCGCTTTCTTCACGCAATTTCCTTTCTTCCATCTGCGGAGTGATAAACGCTACGTGCGGATGGATATCGGGAAGCATATTCAGGCGGGTCAGATAGGTGGAGTCTGTATGGCGGGGGACTCCGCATCCGCATTCTTTTTCGATGAGATGCAAGGAGGCATGTTTCATCCAGTGAGTGAAGGGGATGCTGCGTAAGTAGTGTACGCTTTGTTTCCGGTCATTGCGGCGGCGTAACTCTTCATAGTCTTTTTCCTGCCGGCCGGTTTCACGTTGGAAGAAAATATGTTGTTTACGACCGTTCACATAGATGGCGGGAAGCTGGATGAAGTTGTCCAGGCTGTCGCTGAGCTGGGGAACCAGTATGACTGATTCGTTAGAGGGAATCTGTCTGGTAATGTCTACTTGCATGGACACTACCAGACTTTCTCCCATCCGGTAGAGCTGGGAGGAGGCGATGTAAATCGAACTGTCCCGTTCTGCCGGCTGCGCTGATGAGCAAAGCGTAGGAAAAATAAATGATATAAAATAGAATAAATATTTCATGGCTCTTTAGTTAAATATGTAAACTATACTCAGGGATGCTTTGGAGGGGCCGAAATAGTGATAATGGCCTTTTTCCAGTAATTCGGCACACACGTCAGGGCATTTATATTTCTTATAATCGATATATTCATACCCTACACCGACGGAAACTTCTATATTCCAGTGGCGGTTGAGCATGATGTGGTATCCATAACTTATGCCTCCACCGGCCAGCCAGCCTGCATATCGGTGCTCTTTCAGCCAGGGGAAGAGTCCGAAAGGCATCTTTTTCCCTCCTACGTTGAACTGCGCTCCGTTGAGATAGGCTCCCCAAAAACTGCCGTTGAATTTCTGGCAAGTCCAGTAGCGGTATTCAGGTTGTATGAGCCAATATTTGTTGACATATCCTTCCGAGCGTTTCCACGGACGTATGCTGCCGGACAAATCGAATGTGGATTTGGAGCCGAAGGCATATTCCACACCGGCATTCAGCGCACCGTTGGCGGCGGAAAGCAGGTTGCTTTTGACAGCCATTTTCTGTGCGGAAACGGAAAGGGCGCCGCCGAGCAGAAGACAAGAAAGGATATACCGGGTTTTCATATTTTATTGTATATTGGTTTGATTGGATTCAAAGAATATTTTCAGGTTATAGGTGGCTTCTTCCGAGCCTTCGGCTTTGGCTGCTTTCAGCAGGCGGATGCCTTCGTAGGTGTTGTTGCACAACAGTTCGTAGGCGCCACGGCAGTTCTTGTAGGCAAGCGTTTCATGGGAAGCCATTTGCAGATAGCGGCCGGCTGCCTGTGTGTTGCCCCGTTCGATGGCGGCAGCAGCGGCGTTGAGGTTGGCAACGGGGCTTGCCGGATATATCTTGACACTAATATCTATGATTTTGTAGAACTGTTCCGGAATGTTCTTGTAGCTGATGGCTACGGTGTAAAGCTCGCGTAACGAAAGCATCTGCGGATTGATTTCGGCTATGACACGCGCTTCGTCCAGACTGAAGTTCAGCTCTTTCTGGTTGCGTTCATCGGTTGCGTCGCTTTCGGGAGATACATAGCTTCCTTTGAAATATGGTTTGGCAGATGGTGCAGACGGGGCAGGGGAAACAGGACGGTGTTCCGGAACAACGGGGGCAGAGGGTGAGGCTGCTGCCATAGGAGCTTCCCGGTTCCTGTCCTGTTGGGGAACGAAATTATCTGTTACTTTTGCTATATGGGTTGCTTTGTCCGGAATGGGGATATTTTCACTTTGTACTTTCTCTCCGTTGCCGTTGATGACTTCTTTCTTGAGGTTCAATGTGGCGAACTGTACCCAGTCGGCTGCCGGGAGGGAAGCACGGTAGTGGATAGTCTGATCGCTGTCTGTCAAGGGGATAGCGGTAAATACGGGAGTTACATTCGCTTTGCCTCTTCGTTTGTTGAGCGCCAGGGTGCGGCGGTATAGCCGATGTGCACGTTCTCCGTTGAGCAGAATTTGAGGTAATTCTGCAGTGTGGGTTCCGTCTGTGAGGACAGGGGTGAGACGGATATGGCTTTTGGTGTCCATCTGGGGAACATTGAGAGTCATTTTCATGGACACTATGGCAGAGTCCTGTCCGAGAGTAACGGAGGGAGGCAGGATATCAAGTTTCAGGTTTTGTGCAGTGGCAAAGGTGCCGCATAATAAAAGACTGAATAGTATGTTTGTCTTGAGTTTCATGACTGATAGGGTATATTTGCTTTTATATTTATTGAATGAAATAAATGAATGATATGCCTAGCTGGGTAGGTCCGACATAGTTGGAGTGGGATTTCTTAATAAGTGCGTCTCCTTTGGCGGGACCGTATTTATCATAGGTGAGATGGGCGTATCCGACAGATATGCTTGCTTCAAGACTCCAGAATGTGCTGAGCAACCATTGGTGTCCATAGGTAATGCCGCAACCTATCAGATTACCCTGATAACGGTTGTTCTTTACTGTTGTAAAAGGAGTGGTTCCACCGAAATTGTATTGGGCGAAATGGGCTTGCACCCCGAAAAAACTTCCTATGAATGTTTCATTGAGCCACCAACGATATTCGGGCTGGATCAGAATATGTTTCATTTTTTTGTTTTCTCCCAGATTCCAGGGATTATAGTTGACGCTCAGATTGAATGAATGGGTGTCATCACACCTTATTTCTCCTCCCAGGTTGAAAGTGCCGGTAAGGTCATAAAGAACATTGCTTTTTACAGCGATACTTTGAGCCGAGGCTATACGCGGAGTCATAACTGCTAGCATGATTGCTATTATAAATAAGTAAGAATGTCGCATTGTCAATATTTTTGTTTTGTTTTTTTTCTGTTACTTTAGAAGTAACGGAAGGGAAGGAGGGAGGGAAAAAAACATGAAAACAGCAGTAAAATAAAGATTTAGTGGCTGTTAGAGAAGATAAAAGACTGGGAATGTAGCTTAACTCATATTGACGATCAGAGTATGGGCAGGGAGGGCTATATGCGGAATAAAAAAATTTTTTGAAATAAAAACGAAAAAAAAGTGTAGAAATCTTGCACTGTATCTAAAGTTTGTATACTTTTGCTTCCAAAATCTGTTCCGTTACTTCTAAAGTAACAGTCTTGTAATTTACTGTTTTATAATGTAATGTGAAGTTTTAAAATTGATTATATAGAAATGTTAATGTGATTAATTATTACTTTATTTGCTTTGTCTAATTCATCGTTTTTAAAACTTTTCAAATAGGTTTCGGTCACCTTTGTGGAGGAGTGCCCTAGGGCATCACAAATCAATTGTTCCGAAAAGTGGCAGTATTTAGCCAAAGTGGCCCAAGTGTGGCGGCTGGTGTAGGAACTGACATTGAGTTTGATTCCGCAGTATACCGCCAGTTGTTTCAGGTCATAGTTCAGTTTCCGCAAGGCATGTTGGTATTCTGCATATTCTTCTTCGCTTTTCCGGTTTCCACTGAGAATGGGAAGCAGGTAGGGGGAGTTGGAATCTGTATTTTGATACCGTTTGATAAGGTTCATGGCAGCGGGAGGAATCTCTACGGTGAGCAGGGTTCCTGTTTTGTGGCGGCGGTAGGAGATAACGGAATCTTGCAGGTCTGTTTTGCGCAGGTGTGCCAGATCCACAAAGGGCATCCCGCGTAACAGGAACATTAGGGTAATCCATGCCCGGCTCTCTTCCATACTTTGCGGCAAGGGGCGTGGAAGGGAGGCACTTAATAATTTGCTCATGTCTTTGGCATCGAGGGCGCGTTTGGTATTGGCTTTTACACCAGTATATACGTGACGGAAAAGACGGGGCTTTTCTTCTGTCAGACCATCGTCCACGGCTTTGTTGTAGATGCTTCGCAAGGTACGCATATAAGTGGAAACAGTGTTCCAGGTGCATCCCTTGTTACGCAGGTGGTTCTCAAATTGTTTCAGGTATGAACGTTCCATCTGGTTGAACCGGATGGTGTCGGTCTTGCAGAAGAGCATGAAGGCGTTCAATGTGCTTTGGTAGATGTGGGCGGTACTGAAACGCTCTTCTTCTTTTAGCGACCGGATAAGTTGTTCCATAAATAGGGTCAGGTTAGATTTTTCTTTCATTGTTCTTTCATTTTTAAAATTTAGATACTGTATATTTCTCAGTTTAAATGCGCATTCTCTGAGTTAATCTTAAAAGTCCGGATGAGTTTATTTGTTCATCGTTTTATTTCTTTTTGTGATAGCTTGTGCTTTTTCCTCGCTTTTTGACGATTGGCGGAGGTCTTGTGAGTACGTCTTGTTGTTTTTTTCGTCTAACTGTAAATAATTTATATGAAAAGAATGAAAAATATCAGGCTAGGAACACTTGTCGCATGTATGTGCGTGTTATGGGGGTGCGAGAAACCCAATGTGAATATTGTGATGCCGCAGGAAGCGTCGAACCGGGTGCTGTTTGCTGGAGAACATTTGAAAAAAGCGCTGGAAGATGCGGGGTATTCGTCTGTTATGTTGTCGGATACTGCCGGTATAGATAAAGATGAGGTCTGCATCCGTCTGGAACAGGCTACTGATACAGCCGGACTGAAAAAGGAGGGATTTACCATTTCTACCCGTGGAAACATGACTACAGTGACAGGAAACGACGGAAACGGTGTGATTTACGGCTGTCGTGAATTGATAGATCATGTAGGACAATACAAGGATTTGAAGTTTCCGGCACAACTGACGGATGCTCCTGAAATGGTGCTTCGCGGAGGTTGTGTAGGGATTCAGAAAATGGAATACCTGCCCGGAAGAGGGGTGTATGAGTATCCCTATACGCCGGAGAGCTTCCCTTGGTTTTATGATAAGGAACAATGGATAAAATATCTGGATATGCTGGTGGAAAACCGTATGAATTCCTTGTATCTGTGGAACGGGCATCCGTTTGCTTCCTTGGTGAAGCTGGAAGAGTATCCTTTTGCCGTAGAAGTGGATGAGGAAACTTTCAAGAAAAATGAGGAAATGTTCTCGTTTCTGACTGCCGAAGCGGACAAGAGAGGTATTTTTGTGATCCAGATGTTTTATAATATATTGTTAAGCAAGCCTTTTGCCGAGCATTACGGGTTGAAAACACAGGATCGTAACCGTCCTATTACTCCGCTGATCAGTGATTATACACGTAAGTCGGTGGCCGCGTTTATAGAAAAATATCCCAATGTGGGTTTGCTGGTATGCTTGGGGGAAGCGATGGATACCTATGAGGATGATGTGGAGTGGTTTACCAAAACCATTATTCCGGGAGTGAAGGACGGGTTGAAGGCACTGGGGCGTACGGATGAGCCGCCCATCTTGCTGCGTGCGCACGATACGGACTGCAAGATGGTGATGGATGCCGCGCTGCCGTTATACAAGAACCTCTATACCATGCATAAATACAATGGTGAGTCACTGACTACTTACGAACCGCGAGGTCCTTGGTCCAAGATACATTCGGATCTGAGTGCTTTGGGAAGTATTCATATCAGTAATGTGCATATTCTGGCAAACTTGGAACCGTGGCGTTGGGGATCTCCCGACTTTGTACAGAAAGCGGTGAATGCCATGCACAATGTACATGGAGCCAATGCCCTGCATCTGTATCCGCAGGCTTCTTATTGGGACTGGCCGTACACGGCTGATAAGTTGCCGGATGGCAAACGGGAGTATCAGCTGGACCGTGACTGGATATGGTACAAAACCTGGGGACGCTATGCATGGAACTGTCATCGGGACCGTTCATCTGAAGTGGAATATTGGGACAAGCAGTTGGGCGATTATTATGGTACGACTTCTGCCGAAGCCGGAGATATTCTGGAGGCATACGAGCAGAGTGGAGAGATTGCTCCGAAGTTGCTCCGCCGTTTCGGCATCACGGAAGGGAACCGGCAGACTTTGTTGCTGGGTATGTTTATGAGTCAGTTGGTGAATCCTTATAAATATACTATCTATCCGGGATTTTATGAGAGTTGCGGGCCGGAGGGCGAGAAGCTGATAGAATATGTGGAGAAAGAATGGAAAAAACAGCCACATGTGGGCGAATTGCCGTTGGATATTGTGGCGCAGGTGGTGGAACACGGTGACAAGGCGGTGGCGGCCATTGATAAGGCTGCCGCAGCGGTGACTCGTAATAAAGAGGAGTTCGGACGTTTGCAGAATGACATGCATTGCTATCGTGAATTTGCATACGCGTTTAACCTGAAAGTGAAAGCTGCGCAGCGTGTCTTAAACTATCAGTGGGGAAAGGATCTGAACGAATTGGACGCTGCTATTCCATTGATGGAACAAAGTCTGGATCATTACCGCAAGCTGGTGGCATTGACGGATAGTACTTATTATTATGCCAACAGTATGCAGACCGCGCAACGCCGTATTCCTATCGGTGGTGACGGTGGCAAGAACAAGACCTGGAAAGAGATGCTGGTGCATTATGAAAATGAACTGGCTAATTTCAAGGCGAACTTGCAGTTGCTGAAAGATAAGGCGGCAGGTAAGGTGACAGAAAGTGCAGCTGAGATAAAACCTTTGTCCGCCGCAAATGTGAAGATTCTGAACGGACTGACTCCGGTGAAACTGGCGACGGGTGCAAGCCTGTTTTCCAATGTGCCGGGCAAGGTAGATGCGTTGGCCGCCGAGTTGGAAGGGCTGACTGCTTATAGAATGAACGGGGATGTGCAGCGCAAGGAAGGTACGACAATAGAGTTTGAAGCGGCTGCTCCGGTGAACTTGTTGGTAGGTTATTTCCGTGATGACCAGAAGAAGTATGCGAAAGCTCCGAAACTGGAAACGGATGCTTCTGCCAATGATTACGGTCAGGCGGAACCGAAACTGACCAATGCCGTACGCATAGCGGGTATGCCGCTGGCGAATGTACATGCTTATCATTTTGAGGCTGGAAAGCATACCTTGTTGCTGCCGAAAGGATATACGATGGTGCTGGGATTTACAGACGCGCAGGTAACTCCGCGTAATGCGGGACTGGCCGGTGCGGAGGAAACGATGGACTGGATGTTCTATTAGTAGCCGTAGTTCCAGAGGCTGGAATCGTAGTATAGCGTAAAATTTTCAAGTATATCTTGAGAATTTTACGCTATTTTTGTACATAGTTTTAAGATTTTTATAAGGAAAAGTTGCTTAACTGATAAACTTTTTTTTATTTTTGGCGTATGAGCAGAAAGATAATAGCATACGAAAACTACTATTAAAGATTTTTTTGATGCTCTGGATAAAGGTACGCAAGAAAAAGTCCTATATGGATTACTCTTATTAAAGACTCAAGATGGACTACCGGCAAAGTATGTGAAGTTTCTTAAAGAGGGTCTGTATGAGTTAAGAATAGAGTGGCAAGGTAATATCTATAGGATTTTCTTCTGTTATGATGAAGGGCATATTGTTATATTGTTCAATGAATGCTTTCTTTACCGGGCAAATAATTGAAGAGGCAAGGAAGAAAGCAAATATGACACAGGCGAAACTTGCCGAAAAGATAGGGACTAATAAGTCTTATATTTCCCGTGTGGAAACAGGAAAAACAGAGCCTAAGGTTTCTACTTTTTATCGTATTGCTTCTGCTTTGGGATTGAATGTTGAGCTGACCCCTGCTATGTGATGGTAAAAATAGAGAATGAGATAAAAGTTTTCTGAATGGGTACATTTTCTTCTTTTGTCCGTCTTGCCAATAGATAAAAAGATAATTATGAAGAAGATATTGATACTGGCATTTTCACTGTTGTCATTGGGAACATACGCCCAACGTGAAGTTCCGCAATCGCGCATGGAGCAGATTTATGAGGAAGCCAAGACTCCTTATAAATATGGGCTGGCTGTAGCTCCGGCCGACAACAAGCATAAAATAGACTGCCCTACCGTGTTCCGCGAAGGGGATAAGTGGTATATGACCTACGTGGTTTATAATGGTAAGAGCGGACTGGACGGACGTGGATACGAGACATGGATAGCCGAAAGTGATAATCTGTTGGAATGGCGTACATTGGGACGTGTCTTGTCTTATCGTGACGGATTCTGGGATTGCAACCAGCGTGGTGGTTTCCCTGCATTGCCGGATATGGAGTGGGGAGGAAGCTATGCCCTGCAGACGTATAAAGGCAAGCATTGGATGACTTATCTGGGTGGGGAAGGGACCGGATATGAATCGGTGAACAAGCCGCTGTATATTGGTTTGGCCTGGACAGACCGGCCTTTGGGTTCCGCCCATGAATGGCAGGCACAGGACCAGCCCGTGATGAGTATCCATGATAAAGACGCGCAATGGTGGGAAAAGCTGACTCAATATAAGAGTGTGGTCTATTGGGATAAGGAGAAAACATTGGGCGCACCTTTCGTCATGTTCTATAACGCGGCAGGACGGCATCCGGAAACGGATTTGAAAGCGGAACGGGTGGGTATCGCCTTGTCCAAAGATATGAAGAAATGGAAACGATATCCGGGCAATCCGGTCTTTGCACACGAAGCGGACGGAACCATTACGGGGGATGCGCATATCCAGAAAATGGGCGATGTGTATGTCATGTTCTATTTCTCGGCTTTTGAACCGAGCCGCAAATACAAGGCATTTAATACATTTGCTGCCAGTTATGACCTAGTACATTGGACGGATTGGAAAGGGGCGGATTTGATTATCCCTTCTAAAGACTATGATGAATTGTTCGCTCATAAGAGTTATGTGGTGAAATACAATGGGGTGGTGTATCATTTCTATTGTGCCGTGAATGACGCGGAACAACGTGGTATAGCCATTGCTACCAGCAAACCGATGGGACGTTCACAAGTGCATTTCCCGGAACGGGAGGTGAAGAATCGCCGGATGGTGATGGAATTGGATAAAGGATGGAAAACATGGCTGACGGAAGCAACTCATCTGAAAGGGTTGTTTGCTCAAAAGGCAATAGAAGTAAATATTCCTCATAACTGGGATGATTATTATGGCTACCGCCAACTGACACATGGTAATTTGCACGGTACTGCCATATACGAAAAGACCTTCACATTGGATGATTCTCAGTTTCTAATTTCCAACTCTTCATTCGGAAAACGTTATTTTCTTCGTTTTGAGGGAGTGGGGACGTATGCCACTATAACGTTGAATGGAAAGGATTTCGGCCGTCATCCCGTAGGGCGTACTACGCTGACATTGGATGTGACGGATGCGTTGAAGCTGGGAGAGAATAAGCTGGTAGTGAAAGCGGAACATCCTGAAATGATAGCCGACATGCCTTGGGTGTGCGGTGGCTGTTCCTCGGAATGGGGATTCAGCGAAGGTTCCCAGCCTTTGGGAATTTTCCGTCCCGTGGTGCTGGAGGCTACGGATGAGATCCGCATTGAGCCTTTCGGAGTGCATATCTGGAATGATGATAAGGCGGGAACTGTCTTTGTGGAAACGGAGGTGAAAAATTACGGAAAGACTGCTGAGACGGTGGAAGTGGTTAATAAATTCAGTAATGCGGATGGCAAGCAGGTGTTCCGCCTGACGGAGAAGGTGACTTTGCAGCCGGGTGAAAAGAAGGTGGTGAAGCAACAATCGCCAGTGCAGAATCCTGTTTTATGGAGTACGGAGAATCCTTATTTGTATAAACTGGCCAGTATGATAAAGCGTGGTAAGAGTACTACGGATGAGATTAGTACACCCTTTGGTATCCGTACCATCAGTTGGCCGGTGAAACGGGAGGATGGTGACGGACGGTTCTATCTGAACGGACAGCCTGTCTTTATCAATGGAGTGTGTGAATATGAACATCAGTTCGGACAAAGCCATGCTTTCAGCCGTGAGCAGGTGGCAGCCCGTGTGAAACAGATCCGTGCGGCGGGCTTCAACGCTTTCCGTGACGCTCACCAGCCCCATCACCTGGATTATCAGAAATATTGGGACAAGGAAGGAGTCTTGTGGTGGACTCAGTTTTCGGCCCACGTGTGGTATGATACTCCGGAGTTTCGTGAGAATTTCAAGAAACTGCTCCGCCAGTGGGTGAAAGAGCGTCGTAACTCGCCCAGTGTGGTGATGTGGGGATTGCAGAACGAAAGCACGCTGCCTAAGGAGTTTGCCGAAGAGTGTAGTGAGATTATCCGGGAAATGGATCCTACGGCCCGTACCATGCGTGTGATTACTACGTGTAACGGTGGTGATGGGACAGATTGGAATGTTATTCAGAACTGGAGTGGAACCTATGGTGGTGATGTGAATAAGTATGGCCGTGAATTGTCACAGAAGAATCAGTTGTTGAACGGTGAATATGGGGCATGGCGCAGCATCGGATTGCATACGGAACCGGCAGCTTTTGATGTGAATGGTGTATGGAGCGAGGAGCGTATGTGCCAGCTGATGGAAACCAAGATACGACTGGCGGAACAGGCAAAGGACAGTGTGTGCGGACAATTCCAATGGATATTCAGCAGTCATGATAATCCGGGACGCCGCCAGCCGGATGAAGCGTATCGCCGGATAGATAAGGTGGGACCATTTAATTATAAAGGATTGGTGACTCCGTGGGAGGAGCCGCTGGATGTATATTATATGTATCGCGCGAACTATGTGCCGGCTTCCGAAGATCCGATGGTTTATCTGGCATCTCATACATGGGAGGACCGTTTTGCGACAGGCCGCAGACGGGCTACCATTGAGGCGTACAGCAATTGTGACAGTGTGTTGCTGTACAATGATGCGGTGGATGCTGAATACTTGGGACGGAAATTGAATCATGGGGTGGGGACTCATTTCATGTGGGAAAACCGCGATATCCGTTACAATGTGCTTCGTGCTGTGGGGTACTTTAAAGGAAAACCGGCAGCGGAAGATGTGCTGGTGCTGAACGGTCTGGAAAAAGCTCCTCATTTTGAAGCTCTTTACCGTGGTTCTGCTATAGTGCCTGTTGCTGCCGACCGGTTGAACGGAACTGATTTGTTGAAAGGAGCTGAGGGATATACGTATCTTTATCGTTTGAATTGCGGAGGAGACGCTTATACGGATACGTATGGTCAGGTCTGGGCGCAGGATAACAGCCGTTATTCTCATTCGTGGGCGGAATCGTTTGTTCATCCGTCGGATAGTGTACAGTTGTTGAGCCCTTATCAGGCGAGCCAGCGTACCACGAATGATCCCATTCATGGCACTAGGGACTGGGAACTGTTCCAGACTTTCCGCTTCGGACGCCATAAGCTGAACTTCCGCTTTCCCGTTCCGGATGGCGAGTATCGTGTGGAACTTTATTTTACAGAACCCTGGCATGGTACAGGAGGCGGCGTACAGACGGATTGTGAAGGCTTGCGTATTTTTGATGTAGCGGTAAATGATAAAGTACTTCTGGACGACTTGGATGTATGGGCTGAAGCGGGTCATGACGGCGCTTGCAAAAAGGTGGTGAATGCTATCGTGAAAGGGGGAGTCTTGAAGATTAATTTTCCGGAGGTGAAAGCGGGGCAAGCTTTGATTTGTGGCATTGCGATAGCTTGTAAAGGCGACTTGGATTCCGTTCGCTCTTTTTCTGCCCATAGCTTCAGCTGGGCTGCACAAGACAAGGAGGTGATGGAAAAGACTCCCAAAGAATTATTGCCTGAAGATAAAAACGCACGTGCCAATGTGACTTATCAAGCGGAGGATGCTGTGCTGAAAGGTAAGTTCATAAAGAAAGAGGTTAAGAAACAAACCGGGGTTTTCTTTGGTAAAGGTACACAAAGCAGTATTACTTGGAACATTTCTACCGGTCTGGCACAAGTCTATGCTCTTCGTTTTAAATACATGAATGTTACAGGGAAGCCTATGAAGGTGCGTATGCAGTTCATTGATTCCAAAGGGGTGGTACTGAAGGAAGATAATCTGACTTTTGCCGAAACTCCCGGAAAGTGGCGTATGCTGAGTACAACGACGGGTACGTATATCAATGCAGGCTATTATAAGGTGGTGCTTTCCGCACCGGATATGGAGGGACTGGCATTGGATGCGCTGGATGTGCAATAAAGTATTTTTTTATTTGCCGGTAGGAATAAATAGTTTATCTTTGTTCTCTTAAAAAGTTTGAATTCGTCAGAACAGAGTTTATGCCAAAATTTATAATAGATAAGATAGGTCCGATAGAGCATGTTGATTTTACTTTGAATAAAGTGAACATGCTGATTGGTCCGCAAAGCAGTGGGAAAAGTACAATAGCTAAGGTTATCAGTTTCTGTCTATGGTTGGAAAAGGATGTGCTGATGCGTCGTAACACTGATTATGTAAGTTGGAGCTTTGTGGAAAAACAGTTGCTAGAGTTTCATAAATTGAAAAACTATCTGAATGAAGGATATGCTATATTCTTTGTGGGTGATGCTATTGATTTTTGTTATACAAAAGATATGTGCTTCGCTAAATTAAAAGACGGGTTTGAAAGGTGCAAAATTGGCAAAGTCGCTTATATACCCGCTGAAAGAAATGCTGTTACGTTACCCAATATTGCGTCATTGAAGATGCCTGAATATAATACAAGAAGCTTTATTTTTGACTGGTTGGAAGTTCATCAAAAGTTCCAAAAGAAAAATGCTGTCGATTTGCTGAAACTGAAATTGAAGTATTATTATGACGAATCATCCCAAAAGGATATGATTGTGCTGGAAGATGGAAAAGAAATAGGATTGGAGGAGGCTTCCAGCGGGTTGCAGTCGGTTGTGCCGTTGTATGTTTATGTATATTATTTAACCCATTGGATATATGATCATCAGGAAGATATTTCTTTTGAAAAGAAAGACAGAATAGAAGGGGCATTGTCCAGGGAGTATATTAAAATGTTTTCCAAACAAATGAATGTTGTTATGGATGAGGAATTCTTGAATCAGGCAGTAAAAGAAGCAAAGCTTTCTCCAGGGTTCAAAAAGATATTAGGAACAGCAAAGACCTTGAAAAAAGCGGGTAATGATTCTTTGGATAATTTGTTGGAAACCGTTTTGGAACTTGAAGAGAATATTTCTCATCCTCATTACTCCAACATTATAGTGGAAGAGCCGGAGTTGAATTTGTTTCCCGAAACTCAAAAAGATCTTATCTATGATCTGTTGGAGATGATCAATAGCGGACGGGATCATTTACTGATGACTACCCACAGCCCTTATCTGCTTTATGCACTGAATAATTGCATGCTGGGGGCTTTGGTACAAGAAAATATACCGGAAGAAGAGGAGGGATTACAAAAGATGAAGGATTCGTTTGTCAAGCCGGAGGATGTTTCTGTATGGGAGATTAAAAATGGAAAATTTTTTCCTTATAAAGAGAATCCGAACTATACTATTCAAGATGAAAGAGGATTGATTCGCAATAACTATTTTGATCGGATAATGAAGAATATCATGACAGACTTTGCTGCCTTAATGGATTATTGTGATGAGGATTGAAGCTTTTACAAGATATAATGAGATGACAGGTGACGCCTATGTCATGGATTATACACAAGCGACAGCCGGTAAACGGAAAGTATGTATAAAGGAAGAAGATCCTGATGATATAGCTTCTTTTCATTTGATTAATCCAAGAAAAACGACTTATTGGGCAGTGAATTTTGAGGAGAATCCGGCTGTGTTGAAAGGTTCTGATCAGTGTGAATGTATGTTTGTTTCCAGTAGGGCAAGCAGTAAGGGATGGGTTTGCTTGGTTGAACTTAAATATTGTTTGGAAAAGAACATAGAGAGGAATGCAGGAGATGCTTTTAAACAATTGTATGAAACATTGAACAAATTGGTGGAATTGAACATTGTAGATTATAAATCACATCGGATTTACTTAAATATATCTATACCTGAACATTCCCATAGGGCACCGTTTACTGCTTTTCAGAATACCCAAGATGATTTGTTGGAATGTTTATATACTCATAAGGTTAAAGTATTGGGATATAATGAAGTTCTGATATTAAATGAATGTTTTATCAGACCACCGAAAGAGGAGATCTGAAATCTATATGTATCATTAAATGGGCGATCTGAAAATATAAAATGGAATCATAAGGGGAAGGTTTCAGCATTTGGCATTTTTTACTATCTTTGTGCTCTGAAACTAACCTCTTAAAAATATGTTAATTGATTTACTGCATTCTTCTTATTTCTCGCTCTTTCTTATTGTAGCGTTGGGCTTTATGCTAGGGAGGATTAAGATAAAGGGCTTGTCGCTGGATGTGTCGGCCGTTATCTTCATTGCCTTGCTTTTCGGACATTTCGGTGTGATCATTCCTAAAGAATTGGGGAACTTCGGTTTGGTGCTCTTTATCTTTACCATCGGTATTCAGGCCGGTCCCGGATTTTTTGATTCTTTCAGGAGTAAAGGAAAGACACTGATTCTTATTACTATGCTTATTATTTGCTCTGCCTGTCTGACGGCGGTAGGACTGAAGTATGCTTTCGACATTGATACGCCCAGTGTGGTGGGATTGATAGCAGGGGCATTGACCAGTACGCCTGGTCTGGCGGTAGCTATAGACAGTACAAATTCACCGTTGGCTTCCATTGCATACGGTATTGCTTACCCGTTTGGAGTGATAGGGGTGATTTTGTTTGTGAAGCTGTTACCCAAGATTATGCGGGTGGATCTGGATAAAGAAGCGCGCAGGTTGGAACTGGAACGGCGCAGCGGTTTTCCGGAACTGACAACTTGCATTTTCAGAGTGACCAATCAAGCGGTATTCGGACGTACTTTGGCGCAAATAAATGCGCGTGCCATGACGGGAGCCGTTATTTCGCGGGTAAAGCATGAGGATTCTATATTGATGCCTAAAGCGAATACCATGTTGCTGGAAGGGGACTATGTGCAGGCGGTGGGAAGTGAGGAAGCGCTGAATCAGTTTGCCGTATTGGTTGGAGAACGGGAGGAAGGCGAATTGCCTCTGGACCAGACACAGGAGATTGAATCTTTATTGCTGACAAAGAAAGATATGATAAACAAGCAATTGGGAGATCTGAATTTACAACGTAACTTTGGTTGTACGGTAACCCGTATCCGTCGAAGTGGCATAGACTTGTCACCTTCTCCGGATTTGGCCTTGAAATTCGGTGATAAGTTGATGGTGGTCGGTGAACGGGAAGGACTCAGAGGCGTTGCTCGTTTGTTGGGGAATAATGCCAAACAGTTGTCTGATACTGATTTCTTCCCGATAGCTATGGGGATTGTATTAGGTGTATTGTTCGGTAAAATAAATATTTCATTTTCAGACAGCGTTTCATTTTCACCCGGATTGACCGGAGGAGTATTGATGGTGGCATTGTTGCTGAGTGCCGTGGGAAAGACAGGACCCATATTGTGGTCTATGTCCGGTCCTGCCAATCAGTTGTTACGTCAGTTGGGCTTATTGCTGTTTTTGGCTGAGGTCGGTACTTCTGCCGGTAAGAATCTGGTGGCTACTTTTCAGGAGAGCGGATTGTTATTGTTCGGAGTGGGGGCGGCCATTACTGTTGTGCCTATGCTGGTTGCTGTTGTGGTTGGCAGGTTGGTCTTTAAAATCAGTTTGTTGGATTTGCTGGGCACCATCACTGGTGGTATGACCAGTACGCCCGGTCTTGCGGCAGCCGATTCCATGGTAGATAGTAATATTCCGAGTGTTGCATACGCTACGGTGTATCCGATTGCAATGGTGTTCCTTATTTTGTTTATACAAGTGATCGCTTCGGCAGTTTATTGATATATCAAACAGCCGGGTGGGTATGTGCCAAAGGTAGTAAATACTTTTGGCACATTTTTTATTTGGATGAATGTTGTATTTTTATTTATCGATATGAGGAGAAAAAAATATTCATTTTGTTTCTTTTATAGATTTTAATTTATATATTTGTCACAACCTTAATATAATACGGAGAAAGATTAGGCTTATTCGGTGACAGAATGACGATTGGAATATGTATGAATAAGCTGAACTCATATATGGTATTTATAAATATACTCAATTTTATGAGGAATAAAGACACACACACTCGAATTACAGACAAATGCAGATGTTTGTTTGTAGTTGCCTATTCGGCAATGTCTATTACAGGATTGAGCTCCGTGCTCGCAGTGGAAAACCATGCACTATCTTCTCCGGTTTCAGATCGTGTGGAAAGCGTACAGCAGAAAAAACATGTTTCAGGTAATGTGCAGGATGCTAACGGAATGCCTTTAATCGGGGCGTCCGTAATTATCAAGGGAACCAATACCGGTATGATTACCGATATTGAAGGTAATTTCGCTCTTGATGCTAAACAGGGTGATATTATCGTAATCAGTTACATCGGTATGAAATCGGCGGAGGTGAAAGTGCCTGCTAACGGGCAAATAAGAGTGATGCTGAAGGAGGATTCTCAGTTGATGGATGAAGTGGTAGTGACTGGTTATGGTGATTTTAAGAAGGCTACTTATACGGGGTCTGCTTCTGTTTTGAATACGGATAAATTGGAGTCATTGCCTGTTGTGTCTGTAGCACAGATGATGGAGGCTAATATTCCGGGGTTAAGTTCAGTAGCCAGTTCTTCCCAGCCGGGTTCTAAAGCTACAGTGCGGGTGCGTGGAATTGCTTCTATGAATGCTTCTACAGAACCTCTTTATGTATTGGACGGTGTGCCGGTAGCGTCTAGGGATATGAGTGGTCTAAGTGCCAATGCCAGCGCGGGAGGACTTGGTTTGATCGAGACATTAAATCCTGCGGATATTGAAAGTATAACCGTATTGAAAGATGCCGCTTCTGCTTCATTATATGGAGCAAAAGGATCTAACGGTGTAATCCTTATTACTACTAAAAAAGGTAAGGAAGGTAAAATGAGAGTGAGTATGCAGGCTACTTACGGTATTACGGATATTGCTTACAATTATCGTCCGATAATGGGTGGTGAAGAGCGTAGGGAATTGATTTATGAGGGATTTGTTAATTATCGTTTGAATCAGGGGGACTCGGAAGCCGAGGCAAAGGCTTATGCGGATGGACAAATTGACAATTATGCGGCACGCCCGGTCAACGGATATGCTGATTGGGAAGATGCTTTATTGAAAAAAGGACATCAGCAAGACTATAGTTTGTCTGTAAGCGGAGGTAATGAAAAGTCGAATTTTATTGGTACGTTAGGATATACCAATCAGACAGGTATAAGCATAAATTCAGGAATGGAACGTTTTACCGGTCGTATTGATGCAAACAGTAAATGGAATAAATTTGAGTATGGAATGAATGCTACCTTTTCATGGACTCGTAATAAACATACGCCGGAGGGACAGTATTATGCCAGTGCGCTTTATTCTTCAAAATATCAATTGACCCCTTCTATACCTATTTATAATGAGGATGGCAGCTATCATACGGGTTTCCAGAATAATGGAGGCATTAACCCGCTGTATGAGAATTCTGTAGATTCAAATTATGCACGTCTGGCACGTACAATGGCATCTGCCAAGGCTGCCTATCATATCTTGGATGGGTTGAAGTTATCTACTATCTTTACAGTAGACTATTCTTTAAATAAAGACTTTTTCTTTTACTCGCCTGACGGTAAAGATGGGGAAGCTACACAGGGATCCGGACAGATGATGATGATTGAGAGAATGAGTTATACTTCACAAACGAATCTGGCATATAATAAAACGTTTGGTAAACATAACATTAATGCGGTCTTAGCGTATGAGGTTATGAAGTACGATTATGAGGATATGTATGGTGAGAAACAGGTTTACGGGCAAACACTTAATCCGTCGTTGGATAATGGTGCCAAACCTGCTGATCTTACTAATACAAGGCAGGAAGATGCTATGGTGTCGTATGTGGGAAGCTTGAATTATGGATATAATGATAAATATTATGCAGGTTTCAGTTTCCGTCGTGATGGCTCTTCCCGATTGGCACCTGATACCCGTTGGGGAAACTTTTGGGCTGTTTCCGCTTCATGGAGACTCTCTCAGGAAAACTTCATGAAACCGTGGGAGAATGTTGTGTCGGATATGAAATTAAGAGCATCGTATGGTGTGAACGGTAATCTGCCGACCGGTTATTATGGTTATCATGGAACTTATACTACCGGAGCATTTTATAATGGGAAACCTGCTCCGTGGGAAGATGCTATTGCTAATCCTGATTTGACTTGGGAAAAGAACTATGCATTGAATCTGGGGGTTGATTTAAGTCTGTTCAGACGGGTTAATTTGACTTTCGATTGGTATACCAGAACGACTAAGGATTTATTGATGAGTAAGCAATTGAATTCTATTAGTGGTTTTGGCAGTATTCTTACGAATGTGGGTGAAATGAAAAATACCGGTTTTGAAATAGAAGTACGCTCAAGTAATATTCAAACCAAAGATTTTAGTTGGACAACTTCTTTAAACTTGTCACATAATAAAAATAAGATTGTAAAACTGGCGGATCTTCCGGAATTTATAGATGGAAATTATATCAGAAAGGAAGGCTGTTCGTATGCGACAATTTATTTGAGAGAATATGCCGGAGTGGATCCTAATGACGGACGCCCGATGTATTATGACAATAAAGAAGACGAAAATGGCAATAGAAGCAGGAATATTGTGTATGATCCCAATGATGCCGACCGTGTGGAGTTGAAAGATATATATCCTAAATTAACCGGTGGATTGATGAATACGTTTAATTATAAGTTTATTGATTTATCTTTTAATTTGTCGTTTCATTTAGGTGGATATTCTTACGATGGTGCCATGTATGCTTTGCAAGATGACGGCTATACGGCACAATACAATAAGAGTACAGAGTTACGCCGCCGTTGGAAACAGCCGGGAGATATAACAGATGTTCCCCGATATGTGTATGGACAAGAGTATGGTGGCTGGTGGAACTCATCACGTGGTATTCATAGTACAGATCATTTGCGCTTGAAAAGTTTGATTGTTGGCGTTTCTGCTCCTCAGTCTTGGTTAAGAACCATAGGTATTAATTCTGCCCGTATTTATTTTTCGGGTACCAACTTGTTGACATGGGCTGCATACGATCAATATGATCCGGAGTTGAATGGAATTGTAAGTTATTTTACTCCTCCTCTTAAAACATTCGCATTTGGACTTGAACTTAAATTCTAATCAATTAACACCGAACTGTTTATGAAAAAAAATATAATTATATTAGGCTTGATTTCTTTATTGGCCGTATCGTGCGGGGATGATTTTTTAACCACTCATCCTGGTGATAGCGTTTCTACGGATTTGGCACTGAGTACAGAGCAGGATATAGATAATGCTGTGAATGGATTGTATGATTTGATGTCCAGCTATGGCTATTATGGCGGAACCATGTTTTTTTATGGGGATATGAAAGGGGATGATATGCAGAGTTCTTATAATAGCGGGAGAACTTGTAACCGGTGTTATTTATATGATCATCGCTCTACAAGCTTAAATGCCGGATATTTATGGGGACGTCCTTTTTATATTATCCGTAATGCATGGAATGTGATCAATGCGATTGATGATGGAAAAGTGCAAGGTTCAGAGCAAAGATTAAAGGAATTAAAAGGTGAGGCGATGACTATCATGGCACTTTGCCAGTTTGACTTGACCCGTTGTTTCGGTTATCCTTATACTAAGGATAAAGGGGCCGGTTGGGGAGCTCCAATTGTAGATCATGCAATTACATTAGATGAAAATCCGCCACGCAGCACTGTAGCAAAGGATTATGAGTTCATAATCAATACATTGGAGGAGGCTATACCTTTAATGAGTACTTCTAAAAATAACAGCCGGATGAATGCGTATGCTGCAAGAGCATTGTTGTCTCGTATTTATCTGTATCATGATGATAACGAGAAGGCGTTTCAAATGGCAAGCAACTTGATTGAAGAAGTGGAAGGAAATGGAATGTACCGTCTTTATACACGTGATGAATATATTCCGGCATGGGATCTGAAAAATACGTTTGGTACGGAATCATTATTTGAAATTGCTAATAGTACAGATGATAATGGAGGACGAAGTTCATTGGCATATCTAATGCATTGGAATGGGTATCGTGAGATTTTTGCTACTCAGAAATTTGTGGATGAGTTATTGAGTGATCCGGATGATATTCGCTGTCTGTTGCTGGAAAAGAATGTTTATAATAAAAATGATGTATGGTGGTTGAAAAAATGGCCGGGAACAGATGCTACGACTCCATCTTTTGAAAATAATTATGTTATTTTCCGTTTGTCTGAAGTCTATTTGAATGCGGCGGAAGCCGGAGTGAAAATAGGTGGGGCATCTGCCGTAAAGGGTTTGAATTATCTGAATGCAATTGTGCAGCGTGCTAATCCTGTAAAAGAAGTAACGGCGGCTGAATATACATTGGATAGGGTGTTGGAAGAAAGAAGTAAAGAATTGATAGGTGAGGGGCATCGTTTCTTTGATATGTTGAGAAATGGAAAGACCATTGTTCGTAAGGGAGGATATCATTTACCGGGTATCGTGGAGGAAATAGACTGGGATTATTATAAATGTGTTTTACCGATTCCAACAGACCAGTTTACATTTAGTCCTGATATGGAGCAGAATCCGGGATATACTAAAAATTAATTTTAAATAATTATTAAATGAGAGGGTGTGGTATCACACCCTTTTTTTGTGTGGACAAATTCTACATTCATGTGGATTTATTCTACAGTTTTACAGATGTTCTGTTTGCTTATTTAGTTAATATACAGTGATTTGACGGGCGGTTATTGTTGTTGGCATATCTTTTGACCGGAACATGATAAATTATTATATAATTATATAAATATAAATCATGAATAAATCTAGGTATGTTTTTTTCATTTTGGCTTGTTTATTCGGTTTGTACGTGCAAGCTCAGAATAGAACAGTGAAAGGACGTGTTCTCTCAGCAGAGGATAAAGAACCATTAATTGGAGCTACTGTCAAAATACCCGGTACATCTATCGGTGTGGTGACAGATATAGATGGCAATTTCTCTCTGGAAGTTCCCAACAAAGACAAAACATTAGTGATTGAGTTTTTAGGTATGAGTACACTAACGGCGAAGATACCTGCCAATGGGGTACTGAATGTATCTTTACGTCCGGATACACAACGATTGGACGAGGTTGTGGTGACAGGCTATGGTAATTTTTCCAAATCCTCATTTACCGGTTCGGCAAATACATTACGGGGGGACTTGTTGAAGAACGTTCCGGTTGTATCGGTAGAACAGAAGTTGCAGGGTATGACTCCGGGTGTGTCCATTTCGGGAAATTCCGGTCAGCCGGGTGCTAATCAAAGTATACGTATTCGCGGTATGGGGTCATTCAATGCATCGAAAGAACCTTTGTTTGTCATTGACGGAGTACCGGTGACTTCCGGAAGCTTGAGTGGTGGCTCGGCAGATGCCGCTTACATGAATAATTCTAAAACGAATATAATGAGTACGCTGAACCCTTCGGATATTGAAAATATAACAGTCATAAAGGATGCGGCGGCGGCTTCTTTATATGGTTCACGTGCGGCAAACGGTGTGATTCTGATAACCACTAAAAAAGGTACAAAGGGACGTGCTAAGGCTACATTAAAAATTGATGGTGGCTTTTCTAATGCTGCTGTGGAATTCCGTCCAACGTTGAATGGGGAGCAGCGTAGAGAGCTAATTTATGAAGGTTTGATGAACTTTCAGCAAGATGAGATAGCCAAGAATCCGGAGGCGGGATTGGCGTCGCCCACAGAGTATGCTGATTTACATATCAATGATTATGCCTCCATTCCGGAACTGGGATATACTGACTGGAGAAAGGAATTAATGCGTACGGCACATCATCAAAGTTATGAAGCGTCCGTATCGGGAGGTAATGACAAGACTACGTTCTATTCTTCATTGGGTTTTAACCGTCAGGAGGGTTTGGTGGAAAATTCTAATCTAGATAGATATACAGCGCGTTTGAATGTAACCCAGAAGGTAGGTTCCCGTGGGGAAGTGGGTGCCAATGTGATGTTCTCTCAATTGAATCAGGAAATGAATGAGGAGCGTGGATCATCTATTAATCCTTTCCTTTGTGTGGCTTTGAACACCACTCCGTCTTTTCCGGTACGTGACGCTGAAGGGAATTATGTAGGGTCATATCCCAGTAGCAATGTGAATCCGTTGCGTGATATCCGTACAGATTATAACCGTACCCGCATGACACGTATGTTTTCTACAGGCTATGCTTCGATAGATATTATCAAAGGGTTGAAATTAAAAGAAACGCTTAGCTATGATTATAATATTCAGAAAGATTCCCGTTATTGGAATCCGTTGAGTGGAGCCGGAGCTAAAAGTGGTAGTGATGCACAGACGGCAAAGGGATTTATAGAATATAGTAAATTGATTTCTTCCACTTCATTGGGATACAATACGACTATAGCACAGTTGCACCATGTGGACGCATTGATAGCTTATGAAATTGAAAATTATCAGACTGACAAAGCAATGGGGGATAAATCCAAACTTCCTTCAGATTATTTGGTGGAACCGGATAATGCAGCATCATTGAACAGCTTTGTGTCTTCTACTCAGGATTCAAGAATGATTTCTTATGTATCCCGTATCAACTATGATTATGATGACCGTTACTATATTGCTGGTAGCTTTCGTCGTGACGGCAGTTCACGCCTGTCACCCGAGAACCGTTGGGGAAATTTTTGGTCTGTATCCGGTATGTGGAATGTAGGTGCGGAAAAATTTATGCAATCTATAAAGAGTGTGCTGAGTGATTTAAAGATACGTGCCTCGTATGGTGTGAATGGTAATCAACCGGGTGCTCTTTACGGATATATGGGACTTTATTCCTACGGGCAGAATTATATGGGAGGTGGTGGATCTTATGAATCGGCATTACCGAACCCGAACCTTAAATGGGAAAAGAACTATAACTTGAATTTGGGACTCGACCTGGCATTTATCAATCGTATTTTTGTCAGCTTGGAATATTATAATCGCGATACGAAAGATTTGCTTTACAATCGTCCTATCAGTAGCACTACCGGTTTCCAAAATTATTTGGGGAACTTGGGACAACTGAATAATAGAGGTTGGGAACTGGAACTGCGTACCATAAACTTTGCCGGTAGCAACTTTAATTGGACTTCTGTTTTGAATATGACCCACAATAAAAATAAGATTGTATCATTGGATGGTAAATTGGAACAGTCTATCGAGGGAAGCTGGTTTATCCATAAAGTGGGGTTGCCGTATTCTACCTTCTATGTGAAAGAATATGCGGGGGTTGATCCTCAAACAGGAAAAGCTTTGTACTATATGAATACACAGGATGCAAATGGCAATTATGACAAAACAGTTACTACTGACGCTTCTGCAGCACAGGCAATTCCTTATAAGTCTGTGGATCCGAAAATTTCAGGAGGTTTTACCAATATCGTGAATTACAAATGGTTTGATTTAGCATTGACATTGACTTATTCTTTAGGAGGATATTCTTTTGACAAAACCGGAACTTATAATGAAACCGACGGTGCAAAAGAGCAGAACTATAACTTGCCCATTTATGAATTGGATCGTTGGCAAAAGCCGGGTGATGTGACAGATGTACCCCGATTTGTACTTGGCCAAGCAGCAGGACCGCAGAATTCATCCCGTTATGTACATAGCACGGATCATTTACGTGTAAAGAACTTGACTTTGGGCTTTACATTGCCAGATCAGTGGTTGACCAAACTGGGTGTCAGTAAAGCAAGATTGTATTTCTCAGGCAGTAACTTGTTGACGTGGGCAAAGTGGGACCAGTATGATCCGGAAGTGCCTGTTTCCGGTGAAGTATTTTGTGAAACACCTCCTATGCGTACTTACAGTTTTGGAATAGAAGTCTCTTTTTAATGAATTTCCTTTAAATTAGAACGAAATGAAAAAAATATATTTATCGATTGTTGCGGCTGTATCATTGATGTTTGTTTCGTGTACTGCTGATTGGCTGAATACAGATCCTTCTACGGCAGTTCCTAGTGATGATGCCATTAAAAATATAGATGATGCACAGGTGGCATTGAATGGTATATACCGATTAGCATCCGCACATAGTTATTATGGTGATAATTATCTTTATTATGCTGATTGTCGTGGAGAAGATGTGCAGGCACGTATTAATAAAGGAGCAGGCCGCAGGGTTTCTCCTTACTATTTCTTTGATGTTACGGCGGATGATAATTTTAATATAACCCTTGTCTGGAACCAACCCTATAAAGTGATCCATCAGGCTAACAGTCTGATAGAAAAGTTGGATGCGGGGAATGCGGGGAATGCCAAGCCGGAAGAAGTGGCACGGATTAAATCGGAGGCACTGGCAATGAGAGGACTGGCTTTATTTGATCTGACCCGTTTATTTGGTATGCCTTATACTTTGGATAATGGGGCTTCTTTGGGAGTTCCTATTGAGATTCAGACCACCTTGGAGGATCATGCTCCGGAACGTAACACAGTGGCACAATGTTACGAACAAGTGCTAAAGGACTTGAACGATGCGTTGGGAGGACTGACAAAAGAAAAACATGATGCCTATATGAATTATTGGAGTGTGAAAGCTTTACTTTCCCGGGTGTATCTGTATATGAATGACAATGAAAATGCATTGAAATGTGCAGAAGAAGTAATCAATGACAATGGGGGAATTTACCGGCTTTTTACTCATGATGAATATCCTTCTGTATGGGGAAAAGACTTCAACTCAGAGTCTTTGTTTGAATTCTATTTTACGATGTCTGAACCTTCAGGCGGTTCGGGAGGAGAAGGGGCGCCGATGGTGTATGCCGATAATGTGAAAGATTGGAATAACCTGATTCTGACAAAGGCTTATTTGGATTTGCTGAATGAAGACCCTGAAGATGTGCGCCATGTATTTCCTCATTTGCCGGAAAATGCAGTTGCAGATACATTGCCTGTAGCTGCCAAAGGTCAACCGAAATATCTGATTAAATATCCGGGGAAATCGGGCAGTGTGACCGATGCTGTTTCTACAGTCAATCCACAGGATAATGATCTTTGTATTCTCCGTTTATCCGAGGTCTATTTGAATGCTGCGGAAGCTGCTTTTAAAATCGGCAATACGGAAAAAGCATTGACATATCTGAATGCGATAGTTACCCGTGCCAATCCAGCGAAATCCGTAACATCTGCTGATCTCAGCTTGGAGCGCATTTTGAAAGAAAGACGTAAAGAACTGGTAGGTGAAGGTCATGCTTTCTTTGATTATATGCGTAATGGCAAGTCAGTGGACCGTTCAGGAGGCTGGCATCTGACTATGCCTGAAGATGCTCGTGTCATTACTCCTTCAGACCCTAGGGTGGCACTTCCTATTCCACAAACTGAAATTGATGCTAATCCGAATATAGTTCAAAATCCTAGATAATTGTTTTGTCCATGTTAAGTTTGCCCTTCTTTTCGATGATGATATCGGAGAGAAGGGTTTTCTTTTTACAATTTATATGGTACAAAATCATATTTCGTCCGTCTTCATTTGAAAAGAAAGAGCAAAAATATGAGAATATATGGATTGTTACTGTGCGGATGGATGACGGTATCCTTACAGGCCCAACAAATACATGATTGGGAGAATCATCATGTATTACAGATTAATCGGGAACCGGCAAGGGCTGCTTTTGTGCCTTTTGCCAAGCAGAAGGGGGATTGTTCGATGAGTCTGGACGGAATGTGGAAATTCCGGTGGACTCCTGTGCCTTCCGAACGGATAGCGGATTTCTACCGTACGGACTTTAATGACGAGGATTGGAAAAGTTTTCCGGTTCCTGCCAATTGGGAAATCAACGGATACGGAACACCTATTTATGTATCGGCAGGATATCCGTTTAAAATAGATCCTCCACGGGTAATGGGGGAGCCTAAAGCTTCGTATACCACCTACAAGGAACGTAATCCGGTGGGACAATACCGGCGTACTTTTATTTTACCGGCTGGGTGGAAAGCGGATGGGCAGACTTTTCTTCGTTTTGAAGGAGTGATGAGCGCTTTTTATGTATGGATAAACGGTGAACGTATAGGGTATAGCCAGGGAAGTATGGAACCTAGTGAGTTCAATATCACCCGTTGGTTGAAACCGGGAGAGAACCAAATAGCTTTAGAGGTTTATCGGTATAGTGACGGATCTTATTTGGAAGATCAGGATTTTTGGCGTTTTGGAGGTATTCATCGCAGTATTCATTTGGTGCATACTCCAGATATCCGTATCCGTGACTATGTAGTGCGTACCCTCCCTGCTGTTCAGGGGAATTATCAAGATTTCAGACTGCTGATTGATCCGCAGTTCAGCGTTTATCAGGGAATGGACGGTAAAGGCTATACGTTGCAGGCAGTGCTGAAGGATGCGGATGGAAGAGAAATAGTGAATATGGTTGGCAATGTGGAAGATATCTTGGATTTGGAGCATAAGGCGGCACGGATGAATGAATGGTATCCGCAACGTGGTCCACGTAAGATGGGACGTATGTCCGCCGTTATAAAATCTCCACAACGTTGGACAGCCGAAACTCCTTATTTATATAAGTTGGAGCTTCGTTTACAGAATGTAAACGGACAGACCATAGAGCAAGTGGAACAGCCGGTAGGTTTTCGTTGTATTGAAATAAAAGACGGACAAATGTTGGTTAACGGTAATTCTGTCCGCTTTCGTGGGGTAAACCGTCATGAACACGATCCGTATACGGCACGCGTGATGAGTGAGGAGAGAATGTTGCAGGATATATTATTGATGAAACAAGCCAATGTGAATGCAGTCCGTACCAGTCACTATCCCAATGTGAGCCGTTGGTACGAACTGTGTGACAGCTTGGGACTGTATGTGATGGATGAGGCGGATATAGAAGAGCACGGATTGCGTGGAACATTGGCCAGTACACCCGATTGGTACGCCGCTTTTCTGGATCGTGCGGTACGTATGGCGGAACGCGATAAAAATCATCCTTCGGTAGTGATGTGGAGCATGGGAAATGAAAGTGGTTACGGACCTAATTTTGCTGCTATTTCGGCTTGGCTACATGATTTTGATCCTACACGTCCCGTACACTATGAAGGAGCTCAGGGAGTGAACGGAGAACCCGATCCGAAAACGGTGGATGTAATCAGCCGTTTCTATACCCGTGTGAAACAGGAGTATCTGAATCCCGGCATTCCCGAAGGGGAAGACAAGGAACGGGCGGAGAACGCACGTTGGGAACGCCTGTTGGAAATAGCGGAACGCACGAATGATAACCGTCCTGTGATGACCAGCGAATATGCACATTGCATGGGAAATGCTTTAGGTAATTTCAAGGAATATTGGGATGAGATTTATAGTAACTCACGTATGCTGGGCGGCTTTATATGGGACTGGGTGGATCAAGGTATTTATAAGATATTGCCGGATGGCCGCCAGATGGTGGCGTATGGCGGTGATTTTGGTGATCAGCCTAATTTAAAGGCTTTTTGTTTTAATGGTGTGGTGATGAGTGACCGCGAAACTACGCCCAAATATTGGGAGGTGAAGAAAGTATATGCCCCGGTTAAATTGGAAATGGAAAAAGATCTTCAGGTTTTTCCAAAAGAACAAGATCTTTTAGTAAAAGAACAAGATGTTTTGCCCAAAGGATTAAGAGTTACGAACCGCAATCACCACATTGGTCTGGAAGGATATCGCTGTCTGTGGACTTTGATAGAGAATGGGAAGAAGATGGAACAAGGGGAACTGGCGCTTCCATTGGTGGCACCCGGTGAAACGGGAACGATGGCTTTGCCCGATGTCAAGATTAATAAGCAGGCTGATGTTCGATTGAATGTAAGTATAGTATTGAAAGAAGATGCTTTATGGGCGAAAGCCGGGCATGAGATTTTAAAGGAACAGTTTGCCTTGAATGATCATTTGATGGCGGTGGCTAACGGTGTACAACCGGGTAAACGTAAAAATAAGTTTTCTGTTTTGGATTTATGGAAAGATAGTTATTTTCAGGCTTTCCGTGCTCCGACGGATAATGATAAAAGTTTCGGTAACTGGTTGGCCAAAGATTGGAAGAATCAGAGATTGGATGCTCCTCAAGTAGAGGTGATTACTCCCGAAACGGAAACTCAGGAAACGAATGGCACCGTATCGAGGAAATCGGTTGTGAAATATCGTTATGCCAAAGGTAGCATCCGTGTCTCTTCCCATTATAAAATATATGTGGATGGAACGGTGGATTTGGAACAGACTTATCTGCCACAAGGAGAATTGCCGGAATTGCCTCGTCTGGGTAGTGCATTTGTATTGGGAGAAGAATACGAGAATCTTTCCTGGTACGGTCGTGGCCCGTGGGAAAATTATCCCGACCGTAAGACGTCCTGTTTGATAGGCAGATGGAGCAGCAAGGTGAGCAGTCAATATACACATTACCCCCGTCCTCAGGACAGTGGCAATCACGAGGATGTCACAGAGGTGACCCTTACCAATAAAGAAGGGAAAGGTATCCGTGTGACAGCCATAGACCGGCCATTTTCATTTTCGGCCTTATATTATACTGTGGATGATATTTATAAAGCAACTCATGATTGTGACTTGAAACCACGAAAGGAGATTATTCTCAGCCTGGATGCTGCGGTTTTAGGTTTAGGAAACAGTAGTTGTGGTCCGGGAGTGCTGAAGAAGTATGCCATTGATAAGCAGAAACCTCATACTTTGCGGGTACGTTTCAGTCTTATTAAATGACATATGGCAAAAGGTGTGAATGAGCGACACATCTTTTCGGGAAGCAGTCGGAAAAATAGAATTAAATTAAAAATCAAATATCAAAATGAAAAGAACAACAACTTTTTTATCACTCCTTGCTTTATCGGCAGGTTTGTTGGCGCAATCTTCCGTAAAAACAGAACGCCAATACTTGTCAGGACGTGGCTGTGATGATATGGTACAATGGGATTTCATGTGTACCGGTGGTAATAATTCCGGAAAATGGACGAAAATCGGAGTACCTTCTTGTTGGGAGCTGCAAGGATTCGGTACTTATCAGTATGGCATGAAATTCTATGGTAAGGCTTTTCCTGAAGGAGTAGCTGATGAACAAGGTTTGTATAAATATGAATTTGAGTTGCCTGCCGAATGGAATGGTAAACAGATAGAGCTGGTATTTGAAGGCTCTATGACTGATACGCAGGTAAAGATAAATGGTCGTAAAGCTGGCTCCATGCATCAGGGAGCTTTTTACCGCTTTATTTATAATGTGAGTGACCGGGTATTCTTCGGATCGAAAAAAAAGAATGTACTTGAAGTAACTGTAAGCAAGGAAAGTGCGAATGCAGGGGTTAATTTGGCAGAACGCCGTGCTGATTATTGGAATTTTGGAGGTATTTTCCGTCCTGTGTTTATCGTGGCGAAACCAGCTCAAAATATCGATCGTCTGGCAATAGATGCGAAGGCGGATGGGAATTTCTATGCTGATTGTTTTCTGAATATGGCAGTAGAAGGTGCTAGGATACATACTGTCATAACAGATGTTAAAGGGAAAAAAGTGGCCGAAAATACTTCGGATGTCCGTACAGGTAGCGATCATGCTTCGATTAATTTCACTGTAAAATCTCCTGAATTATGGACAGCTGAAACTCCGACTATGTATCAGGCTACGTTTACTTTGCTTGATAAAGCCGGTAAAACCCTGCATGTTGAAAATCAGAAATTTGGTTTCCGTACGATTGAAACACGTGAAAGTGACGGATTGTATATCAATGGTCAGCGTGTGATGATTAAAGGAGTGAACCGGCATAGCTTCCGTCCTGAAAGCGGACGTACACTGAGCAAGGCAAAGAATATTGAAGATGTATTGCTTATCAAAAGCATGAACATGAATGCTGTTCGTCTAAGTCATTATCCTGCTGATCCCGAATTCTTTGAAGCTTGTGACTCTTTGGGACTTTATGTAATGGATGAATTGAGTGGCTGGCATGGCAAGCACGAAACTATCAACGGGCAGAAGCTGGTAAAAGAAATGATTACCCGTGATGTAAACCATCCGTGTATTATCTGGTGGAGCAATGGTAATGAAAAAGGCTGGAATACTGAATTGGATGGTGAATTTCATAAATATGATCCTCAGAAACGTCCGGTGCTTCATCCGCAAGGCAACTTCAGCGGATATGAAACTATGCACTATCGTTCTTATGGAGAAAGCCAGAACTATATGCGTCTGCCAGAAATATTTATGCCGACCGAATTCTTGCACGGGTTGTATGATGGGGGCCATGGAGCAGGATTGTATGATTATTGGGAAATGATGCGTAAACATCCTCGTTGTGCCGGAGGTTTTCTTTGGGTGCTGGCTGACGAGGGCGTGAAGCGTGTGGATATGAATGGATTCATTGACAACTGCGGCAATTATGGAGCTGATGGTATTGTAGGACCGCACCACGAAAAAGAGGGAAGTTATTTTACCATCAAGCAGGTGTGGTGTCCTATTCAAATCAGGGTTGATAGCCTTGACAGTCAGTTTGACGGCAAACTGAGAATAGAGAACCGGTACGATTTTTTGAATGCGAATACTTGCCGTTTCACCTATAAATATGTACAATTGCCTTCTGTGACCGATAGGGGGGGAATGAAAGTGATGAAACAGGGAGAGGTGAACTGTCCCGACATTCCTGCTCACGGTGTGGGTACACTGACTATTCCTGCGGCTATGAAGGGAGCCAATGCTCTACTGCTGACCGTTACGGATAAAAATGGGAATGACCTTTTTACATGGAGCTATAAACTGGAAGACATTGCCGGATTGCAACAGGTTTCTGCCGGAAACAAGCCTTCTTATAAAGAAACTGCCGATGCATTGACGGTTGATGCTGGAGGACGTACATTTACTTTCTCTCAGAAAGACGGACAACTGAAAGGGGTGAAGATTGGAAGCCGTACCATCAGCCTGACAAATGGACCTCGTTTTATTGCTGCGAAGCGTTCGGACCGTTCTATGGACCAGTTTTACAACCATGATGACAAAGAGGCTGAAAAGAAGAAAACCCAATATACAACATTTGAGGATGCTGGTTGTTTCACGGGCTTTAGCGTGCGTGAAGAAGGCAATAACGTAGTAGTTACCGCTAACTACAAACTGGGATGTTTTGATCAGGCTGTATGGACTATCTCCCCTGACGGTACCGCTGCTATAGACTTTACATACAACTTTAGTGGTGTTGTGGATTTGATGGGGGTGATGTTTGATTATCCGGAAGATAAAGTGTTGAGCAAGCGTTGGGTAGGTGACGGCCCTTACCGTGTATGGCAGAACCGTCTGCATGGCCCGCAGTTGGGCGTATGGGAAAATGAGTATAATGATCCCATTCCTGCTGAAAGTTTTACTTATCCCGAATTTAAAGGGTACTTCGCTAATGTGCAATGGATGACTTTGGAAACACAGGAAGGAATGATAAGTATTTGTAACCGTACTCCTCAGAATTATGTAGGGGTTTATCAGCCTCGCGACGGTCGTGACGGCTTGCTTTATACTTTTCCTGTTACCGGTATCAGTCTGATGAAAGTAATTCCTCCGGTTCGTAATAAAGTGAATACGACAGATTTGATAGGTCCGTCTTCACAAGCATTTTGGGCTGATGGAGAATATGGAGGAGGTATCACGTTAAAATTTGAATAACAGTGAAAAAATAGATTGTAAAGGGAAGAGAAACTTTGTTTATTCTTCCCTTTTCTTTTTTTATTTGACTTGAACTCTCTATATTTGAGAAATTGAGTACAAATTACAACTTTGTTCGTTTATTATTAAATATAGAATAAATAACTTATGAAGATAAAACATCTGTTTGTATCCATATTGCTGGTAACCGGATTCCAACCGATGATAGCACAATCCGCTTTACGGCAACAGTTTGTAAATTCACCCGTACAGGAAGCTCGTCCTTGGACTTTCTGGTATTGGATGTTTGGCGCTGTAACTCCCGAAGGGATTACTGCAGATTTGGAGGCCATGCATCGTATAGGTTTGGGTGGGGCCTATCTGATGCCTATTAAGGGAGTAGAGCAAGGACCTCAATACGAGGGAAAAGCCCAGCAGCTTACCCCTGAATGGTGGCGTATGGTCACTCATAGTATGAGAGAGGCTGATAGGCTAGGCATGCAGTTGGGAATGCATATCTGTGATGGCTTTGCCTTGGCGGGAGGTCCTTGGATAACTTCCGAAGAGTCGATGCAAAAAGTGGTATGGAGTGATACTATAGTGAACGGTGGGAATATTCGTAATTTGACTTTGCCCATGCCCGAAGCACTGGATGGCTATTATGAAGATATCGTTACCTACGCCATTCCATTGGAGCGTCAGCCTGAGGATACTTCATTGAAGCCGAAGGTAACTTTCGGCAATTTGAAATCGGTCGTTATTAAAGATGAATCCAAAGCTGTGAACAGAGATGAAAAAGGAGTTTTCCGTTCCTCTTATCCTTGTTGGATTCAGTATGAATATGCAGAACCTGTGACTTGCAGTAATGTGGAAATTATTTTGGGAGGAAATAACTACCAGGCACATCGCCTGAAAGTATTGGCCAGTGAGGATGGACGGACATTCAAAACAGTGAAGCAACTGGTTCCTGCCCGGCAGGGATGGCAGAATACGGATTTCCAGTCCACTCATGCTATCCCTCCTGTTACCGCCCGTTACTTCCGTTTTGAGTGGACTCCCGTGGGAAGTGAACCGGGTAGTGAAGATTTGGATGCAGCCAAATGGAAACCGAATTTGAAAATCAATGATATAGTCCTTCATGCGGCTCCACGTATTCATCAATGGGAGGGAAAAGCAGGACTGGTGTGGCGTGTAGCTACTGCTACTACTTCGACGGAAATACCTGATGCGGCATGTGTGCAGCCGGATGAATTGATCAATCTCCCTTTGTATCAGGGCAGGCTGACCGCCCGTTTACCCGAAGGTAAATGGCGTATTCTCCGCATGGGACATACGGCAACCGGACATGTAAATGCTACTGCCGGAGGTGGTAAAGGATTGGAATGCGACAAGTTCAGTACCAAGGCTGTTCAGAAACAGTTCTCGAACTGGTTTGCGGAAATGTTCAAAAAGACGGATGAAGCCGTGGCACGCCGTGTGTTGAAATATATGCACGTAGACAGTTGGGAGTGTGGCAGTCAGAACTGGAGTGATAACTTCGCGGCGGAATTTAAGAAACGTCGTGGATATGATTTGATGCCTTATCTTCCTTTGCTGGCAGGTATTCCGATGGAAAGCGCCGCTCGCAGTGAGCAGATATTGCGGGATGTCCGTACCACCATCGGAGAACTGGTGACTGATGTGTTCTACACCGTATTGGCTGATTGTGCCCGTCAATATGATTGTCGTTTTTCTGCCGAGTGCGTAGCTCCTACTATGGTCAGTGACGGATTGATGCATTATCAGAAAGTGGATTTGCCTATGGGGGAATTTTGGTTGAACAGTCCTACGCATGATAAACCCAATGATATGCTGGATGCCATCAGCGGTGCGCATATTTATGGAAAGAATATTATCCAGGCCGAAGGCTTTACTGAAATTCGTGGCGTATGGGATGAAGACCCTGCCATGCTGAAACCTTTGCTGGACCGTAACTATGCACTGGGTATCAATAAGCTCTTTTTTCATGTCTATACCCATAATCCCTGGATGAACCACCGGCCTGGTATGACATTGGACGGCATCGGACTCTTCTTCCAGCGCGACCAGACCTGGTGGGAGGAAGGAAAATCTTTTGTAGATTACATCACCCGTTGCCAGACTTTGTTGCAATACGGTCATCCGGTGGCTGATATCGCCGTCTTTACCGGTGAAGAAATGCCACGACGTTCCATTTTACCCGAACGGTTAGTTTCGATGCTTCCCGGTATCTATGGAGCCGAACGGGTGGAAAGCGAACGGATTCGGCTGGCTAATGAAGGTCAACCTACCCGTGTGCGTCCTGTCGGTGTTACCCATTCGGCAAACATGGCCGATCCCGAAGACTGGGTGAACCCGATGCGTGGCTATGCCTACGATTCTTTCAACAAAGATGCTCTGTTACGTTTGGCAAAAGCGGAGAATGGAAGAATGGTACTTCCGGGAGGAGCTTCTTATAAAGTATTGGTGCTTCCTACAGCCCGTCCTATGAATCCTGATAACCTGCCGTTGTCTCCTGAGGCACAGGCAAAAGTAGAGGAACTCCGTGTGGCAGGTGTCATTATTCCGAAATTGCCTTATCGGGAAGATGATTTTTCTTCTTTCGGTGTGGAACGGGATGTACTTCTTCCTGCTGATGTGGCATATACTCATCGGAGTGGGGAAGAGTATGAGATTTATTTTGTAGCCAATCAGGTGGACAGTTTGCGTACATTCAATGCTTCTTTCCGCATTGCGGGACGCACGCCTGAATTGTGGAATGCGGTAACAGGAACCATAACTCGTCCAGCACAATGGAAAGAAGCGAACGGTCGTACCGAAGTCGCTTTGTCTTTGCCTGCCAATGGATCTGTATTTGTAGTATTCCCCAAAGAATATTCAGAAGTTTCTCCGGAACAGACCGAAAGGGAACCTGTATCCATATTGATCAAGGAATGGACAGTAACATTCCCCTCTGTGCGTAAGACTGTCACTCGTCCGGCATTATTTGACTGGAGTAAGGAAGAGGATGAAAAAATAAGATATTATGCCGGACATGCTACTTACAGAGGGTTATTCAGATGGAAGAATGAACAGGACGGAAGAATCATTCTTCGCTTGGGAAAAGTGGCCAATGTGGCGACTGTACGTGTCAACAGCATTGCATGCGGTACAGCTTGGACAGCTCCCTATGAAGTGGATATTACCGATGCGCTTCGTAACGGAACCAATGTATTGGAAGTGGAGGTAGTGAATACTTGGGCGAATGCGCTCCGTGGGGCTGATTTGGATAAAGCGCCTTTTGAGGGGATATGGACGAATGCAAAATTCCGTCTGCCCGGAGATGATTTGTTGCCTGCCGGATGGATGGGACCTTGCGAGTTTTTTAAAACTAAAGAATAATGGTAATCACACATAATATGAAAAATAAGAAACTACTACTGGGAATTGCTTGGGCATGGTTGATTTGCCTGTCGGCAAATGCGGAAGTGAAATTGCCCGCTTTCTTTTCAGATGGCATGGTGATGCAGCAGCAGACTCGTGCCAATTTATGGGGAACAGCTACTCCCAATGCATCGGTGAAAATTACAACAAGTTGGGATAAACAAACCTATAAAATTACTGCCGATGCAAAAGGCGCGTGGAAACTTGCTTTATCCACCCCCTCTGCCGGAGGTCCTTACACGATTACTTTTGATGATGGAAAGTTGACTGAAATACGTGATATCCTGATGGGGGAATTATGGTTATGCTCCGGTCAAAGTAATATGGAAATGCCCATGAAAGGTTTTAAAAACCAGCCGGTGGAGAATAGCAATACAGATGTGATGAACAGCCGTAATCCGCAACTCCGCCTGTTCACCGTAAAGCGGGCTTCCTCTTTTACTCCGAAAACAGATGTGGTAGGAACCTGGCAGGAAGCTGTTCCGGCAACCGTGCGTGAATTTAGTGCTACTGCTTATTACTTCGGTCGGATGATACAACAGCAGTTGAATATACCTGTGGGTTTGATTGTGGCTTCTTGGGGAGGCTCTGCCTGTGAAGCCTGGATGCATCCGGATTGGTTGAAGGCATTTCCCGAAGCAAAGATTCCCCAATCGGAAGCCGATATCAAGTCAAAGAACCGTACTCCGACTGTACTCTATAACGGTATGCTTCATCCGCTCATCGGATTAGCCATGCGTGGAGTTATCTGGTATCAGGGGGAAGATAACTATAACCGGGCTTCTACTTATGCCGATATGTTCAGTGCACTGATACGCGGGTGGCGCGAAGAATGGCAGCAAGGGGAATTTCCCTTCTATTATTGTCAAATTGCACCTTATGATTATGGAATTATTACTGAGCCTGGCAAGAATGTGATAAATTCTGCTTATCTTCGCGAACAACAAGCTATGGTAGAACACCGGGTGGGCAATAGTGGTATGGCTGTATTGTTGGACGCAGGAATGAAAACGGGGATTCATCCGGGTAAAAAGAGGGTAGCAGGAGAACGTCTGGGGCGTTTGGCATTAGTAAAAACTTACGGAATGAAAGGTGTTACGGCCGAAAGTCCTTACTATGCAGGAATGGAAGTAAAGAATGATACGGTAATAGTCAGTTTTGATCGGGCGCCGATGTGGATAAATTGTAAAGACCGTTTTGAATCATATAACTTTCAGGTTGCAGGCAAAGATCGGGTTTTTTATCCTGCTAAAGCGTGGATACAGAGAAGTAAAATGCTTGTAAAGAGCGAAAGAGTACCTCATCCGGTGGCAGTTCGTTATGGTTTCGAAAATTATGTGGAAGGAGATTTGTTTGGTGAAGATTTACCTGTGTCGTCTTTCCGTTCCGATGACTGGTAAAAACAGAAAAAAATGAAGAATATCTTTACGTTTTTATTATTAGTATTTATTGGCGGGCAGTTTCTGTGGGGACAGCCTGCCAATTTGGTTTGGAATACTCAAAGCCGGAATGCTTCGGAGTCCATGCCTTGCGGAGGTGGGGATATCGGTATGAATGTATGGGTAGAGAATGATGATGTTCTGTTCTACCTTAGTCGTAGCGGTTCTTTTGACGAGAATAACTGTCTGTTGAAGCAGGGACGGTTTCGTGTGAGGCTCACTCCGAACCCTTTTGCCGGAACGGCTTCTTTTCGGCAGACTCTGCATCTTAATGATGGTTATGTCAGCGTAAGTAGTGATAATGCTACTCTTATTATTTGGGTGGATGTGTTTCATCCTGTGGTACATGTTGAGGTGAAGACGAAGGAACTGACTTCTATGCGTGTAAACTTTGAAAGCTGGCGTTATGAAGATCGTCCGGTGCGTAAAGGGGAAGGGCAGCAATGCTCTTACAAATGGGCCATTCCTGATGGATTGATGACTAAGCGTGACTCTGTCTGTGTGGAAGAAGATAATTTTACTTTCTTTCATCGGAATCCTGATCGGACTATTTTTGATGTGGTAGTAGACCAACAAGGTATGAATGAGGTTAAGGAACAATTATATAATCCTCTGAAAAATCTAATATTTGGCGGTCGGTTATCCGGTGATAATCTGGTTTATACCGGTACACGTCGTGGGCATTATGCGGGAACTGAATATCTGGCATGGATGTATAAAAGTAAAAAACCTGTATATAAGCAATCTGTGCACATTGCCTTGAATACGGAACAAGGTACGGTTCCTGCATGGGAAGCATCATTGGCCCGTACTGAGAAGGAAATAAATGTATCCAAAGACAAACAGGCTACCCGTCGTTGGTGGAATGATTTTTGGAAACGTAGCTTTATTGAGGGGGAAGGTGAAGCGGGAGATGCTATCCGTAACTATACACTGTTCCGCTATATGTTGGGATGTAACGCCTATAGCCAGTGGCCTACAAAGTTTAACGGGGGACTGTTTACTTTTGATCCTATGTATGTGGATCAGATAATGGAATTCACCCCTGATTTCCGGAAATGGGGAGGAGGAACCATGACTGCACAGAATCAGCGTTTGGTTTATTGGCCTATGTTGAAAAGCGGTGACTTTGACTTGATGAAATCACAATTTGACTTTTATCTGCGTTTGTTGCCGACAGCCGAAGCGCGTACTCGTGCCTATTGGGGACATGCTGGCGCTTGTTTCACTGAGCAAATGGAGAACTTTGGTCTTCCTAACCCTGCAGAGTATGGTTTTAAGCGTCCTGCGAGTTTTGATAAAGGCTTGGAATATAATGCATGGTTAGAATACGAATGGGATACCGTTCTTGAGTTCTGTCAGATGATATTGGAAACAGCACGTTATGACAGTTTGGATATCAGCTGTTATACTCCTTTAATAGAAAGTTCGCTTAGTTTCTTTGATGAACATTATCGTCAGCTTGCGTTACAACGTGGCCGTAAGGATTTGGATGGTAGCGGTAAACTAGTGATTTATCCAGGATCGGCTTGTGAAACTTATAAGATGGCCTACAATCCATCCTCAACCATTGCTGCACTGCGCTCTGTTTTACAAACTTATAGGCGTAAACCGGATATGCTGGCACGTATTCCTGAGATTCCTTTGCGCATAGTGGATGGGAAGGAAATGATTGCTCCGGCACAGGTTTGGGAACGGGTGAATAATATTGAAACCCCTCAACTTTATCCCGTGTTTCCCTGGCGTATTTACGGAGTGGGCAGGGAAGGTCTGGAAATAGCTCGTAATACCTATTTATATGATCCTGATGCCCAGAAATTCCGTTCCCATACCGGGTGGAAGCAAGATAATATTTGGGCAGCCTGTCTGGGAATGACAGAGGAGGCTGCACAACTTACCTTAGAGAAAATGGCAAACGGCCCTCATCGTTTTCCCGCTTTTTGGGGACCAGGCTATGACTGGACGCCTGATCATAACTGGGGAGGCAGTGGCATGATAGGTATGCAGGAAATGCTGTTGCAGGAAGCCGATGGAAAGATTTTATTGTTTCCTGCGTGGCCAAAAGATTGGAATGTGCATTTCAAATTGCATGCTACAGGGCAAACCACTGTAGAAGCTACTCTGAAAGAGGGTGCAGTGGTTAGCTTGACCGTACAACCTAAAGAACGGGAAAAAGATGTGGTAAATTGTTTACTGAATAAATAATTTAGGGTTAAGGAGATGAGTTTCTTTTAGATTCATCTCCTTTTTCTTTAAATATAATCAAATTCAGAACTTGTCACTCCTTTCGTTTTTCCATTCTTGTTTATTTGTATGGCAATCAGTGTCGGAACATTGTTTGACGGCTTTGATTGCCTTTGTTGCGTAAAACAAGAACCAAAATATCCGATGTTTTGTTCTTAATATCATAAATAGATTCAAAATGGTTATGAAAAAGATTTTAATAGCTTTGGCCTTGTTGCTGACTGGCATTGCAAGCGGATCGGCATGTACCGGTATTTCGTTCCTGGCCGAAGATGGTGGATATGTGCAGGCACGTACCATAGAGTGGGGGAATAGTTACCTTCCGAGTGAGTATGTTGTTGTTCCCAGAGGACAAGAATTGGTATCTTATACTCCAACGGGTGTAAATGGCTTGAGATTTCGGGCTAAATATGGTATGGTAGGACTGGCTATCATTCAGAAAGACTTTGTGGCTGAAGGACTGAATGAAGTAGGACTTTCGGCTGGATTGTTTTATTTTCCTCATTATGGGAAGTATGAAGAATATGATGAGGCTCAAAATGCAACTACTTTGTCGGATTTGCAGGTGGTGAACTGGATGCTTTCCCAGTTTGCTACTATAGACGAAGTGAAAGCAGCTATAGAAGGGGTGAAGGTGGTGTCTCTTGATAAACCTGGTAAAAGTTCTACGGTACATTGGCGCATTGGCGATGCTAAAGGAAATCAAGTGGTATTGGAGTTTGTGGATGGTGTTCCTCATTTTTATGAAAACAGGGTAGGAGTACTCACCAATTCTCCCGATTTTCCATGGCAGGTGACTAACTTGAATAATTATGTAAATTTGTATCCGGGGGCTGTCACTCCACAGCAATGGGGTGGGGTGACTATTTTCCCTTTTGGCGCAGGTGCTGGATTCCATGGCATTCCGGGGGATGTGACTCCTCCATCCCGTTTTGTTCGTGTAGCGTTTTATAAGGCAACAGCTTCGGCGTGCCCTACAGCGTATGACGCTATATTACAAAGTTTTCATATTCTGAATAATTTTGATATTCCTGTCGGTATAGAACATGCGTCAGGAAAAGCACCTGATATTCCCAGTGCTACACAATGGACTTCGGCTATTGATTTGACAAACAGGAAAGTGTATTATAAAACGGCATATAATAACAATATTCGTTGTATTAATATGAAGAAGATTGATTTTGATAAAGTGAAATATCAGTCGTATCCATTGGATAAGGAGTTGAAACAACCTATAGAAGAGATTATTGTGAAATAGTGTGGGGGGGAAGCTGTTGACGGAAGTACATGGAAATTTTAATCGCAATGAATGAAAAATGGATAAAATGTATTTTTTTAGAAAAAAGTTCTAGAAATGTTTGCAAATACAAAAATAAACCATACCTTTGCACTCGCAATTCGGAAGAATAGCAATAACAAAGGATTGATTCGCTAGCTCAGCAGGTAGAGCACAACACTTTTAATGTTGGGGTCTTGGGTTCGAGCCCCAAGCGGATCACTAGAAGGTCAGGGAGTTACATCAAAGTAATTCTCTGACTTTATGTTTATTACGCTAGTTTACCTGCTCCATGTAAACATGTAGATGTTAATTGGGGGTCAACGTAAAAACCTGAGGGATTCATAGATTAAGCATAAATTTTAGTCAGTCTGAATAGAAAGAAAGTCCTGTCCTTTACTCCTCTGAACTGTGTTCTGAAGTCCTTGATTTTGGCATTGAACGATTCGGAAGCTGCGTTGGTGGAACGCCTGTCGAAAAAGTTGACGATTTCCAGATAATGTGTCTGTATGGAACGTATTACCCTTCCGAACGCAAGAAAGCCGGACTTTTCAACTTCGTCATACCATCTGGCAAGTCTTGTCAGAGCGGTGTCCTTGTGCTTGCACTGGTGATATATCAACCCGAGCCTCATGGAAAGATAGTATGCCTTCTTCAGGTCGGGATATTCCCTGAAGAGGATACCGGCACGTATGCGTTGGGATTCAGTCCATAATGACTCTTTTTTATACAGCAGATAGATACTGCGGGCGAGCAATTGCTTGCGCGAATCCCCGTTCTCAAAGGTCGGGGCATGGTATATCTTCCCGCACGCCTTTGCGTATGCGATCTGTATTGATTCCTTGTCCAAAGCCTCCCAGCGTGCCTTCACGCGCATTTCCTGTAAAGCTTCAAAAGCCAGCTTCTGCACATGGAAACGGTCAGTAACACGGCGTGCCGCAGGAAAGCAGACACGGGCGATCTGTTCCATATTAGGAGCCATATCCATAGTGATTTCCCTTACCTGAAACCGTCTGCGCCGGGAGAGACGGAGCAATACGGAGGTGACACTCCTTACATCTGTACCTTTTACAATGGCGATGATGCTGCCTGAACGGCCTGTCTTTTCCTTGTTTATGAGGATAGTATAGAGCTCACCACGCGAAAGGCAGACTTCATCTATACCCACATAGGCCCCTATATTCTTCTCAAAGAGAAGCCAGTCCCCGGCATGAGGAAGAGACTCCCATTTCAGATAACCGCTCAAGTGGTTGCGGTATTGACGTTCAAGAAGCTCACCGTCCACACCGAACAGGGTTCCCAGCAGCTTACAACTGACAGGAAGCGTATCAATATAATTCTTTTAAAAAAGACGCAAACTCATGCGTCATACGGCTGCCTTCCGCTACCAGTTTCCAGTTACGGCTTACGTAACGCCCCTCGTCTTTCAAAATCCACCGGCGCCGGCGGATATTCAGGAAAAGATTCTTGCCACGGATGGGGAAGTCCCGGACTACTACAGGGTCGTAGAAGCCTTTGCTTTCCACTTTGACAGTCGAATATTCACCGGGAAGCTCATTTTTCTCTTCCAGGTAAATCACGATTTCACTACTGCTTTCCTTTACATCGGAAATGTTGAAATAATCCAAGGTACCTTCGGGAAGAAGGAGACGGTAACCGTTAGTTTCCATAATCGCTGATGATTCGTTTGTTTCACACAAAGATAGGATTTTATCGGATATACCCCTCAGGATTTTACGTTGACCCTTAATTGGGGGGGGCAGTAGAAATGAAGTGTGGATAGGGATTTTCCCCGTCCATACCTTTCTTTAGATTTATACACACATACAGAGTTGTGTGAAAGGAGCCGACAAGAGCTTTTCAATAAGTTTAATCTTTCCGTTACCATGAAATCCAAGGGACAGAGATTCTTAAAAAAGTAACAACCCCACCGGCGGAATAAAATGAATGCATATCACATTCCATTCTTATAGCCTAAGTCTTTTCTTTCTCCAGATTAAACCTTTTTATACGGATACCTTCTATCTCCATAAGCTTTGGAGTTAACTCCAAAGCTTATGGAGATAACTCCAAAGACTTGCGGAGATAAAACAAACAGGAAAAAAGACCTTAACCATACGGCAGGAAAGGTTTAGGGATACGAATAAGATCTTTTTAGGGCGAGTCTGATTCCAAAGTCTCTTACACATTCCTTACGGATAAAAAGTCCCATTAAAATTCAACTCCTCCCTAATTGTTTCCGTCAAATGGTTTCGTGGTTGCCTCTCCCTTTTGGGATATGCCTTTGCGGCTGATAACGCATTTGAGTGTTTTGTAAAATATCATCATGTCTGTCATGAAGCAAACATGGTCTACGTACCAGATATCCAGTTCGAATTTCTTTTTCCAGCTGATTGCGTTTCTTCCATTTACTTGTGCCCATCCAGTAATGCCGGGGCGCACTTCATGTCTTCTTGCTTGCTCTTCATTGTATAGAGGCAGGTATTGTACCAATAATGGACGGGGGCCGATCAGAGCCATGTCTCCTTTCAATACGTTGAAAAGTTGAGGCAGTTCGTCAACGGAGGTGGCACGGACTATTTTCCCTATGGGGGTCATTCGTAAGCTGTCGGGTAAAAAGTTTCCGCGACAGTCTTTCCGGTCATTCATGGTTTTAAACTTGATGATCCTGAATATTTTTCCGTTCTTTCCCGGACGTTCCTGAAGGAAAAAAATGCCGCTACCCCTGTTGGCTATGGCAAGTAACAAGATGGTTGACAATAGGACAGGAGAGGTCAATAATATCAGAAAGGCGGCTATAAGACAGTCCAGCGGATATTTGAAATAACGGGTATATCTGCTCTTCTTCATGGTTGTGGATTATTTTTTATAATCCGGCACGGTGAACCACAGGCTGTCACTCCGTCAGGTATGTCTTTGCACACTACTGATCCTGATCCGATAATGGTCCATTTGCCTATTTTAACTCCGGGGTTGATCACTGCTCCGGCACCTATCCATGAGCCTTCCCCCACTTCCACATTGCCACATAATGTGGCGTGTGGCGAGACATGTACATAGTCTTCCAATATACATTCATGATCAATAGCGGCGCCAGTGTTGACAATGCAATGTTTACCTGTTTGGCAGCAACTTTGCAATATACTTCCTTGCATGACAACACTGCCTTCTCCTATTTTTGTATAGGGGGAAACAATGGCATGGATAGAGATGACCGTACCGAATACAGCGTTTTTTTTATACAATTGTTCCGCTATATTTTTTCGGATGCTGTTGTTTCCGATACTGATAAGTATCGGGAACATTCGTTTTGGATCGTAGGAAAGAACATGATATTCCATCCATTCCTGTATGTGGGGATTATCATCTATGATGCCCGTCAGTTCAGTGCTGTTTTCTTTCAGTATATCCATGATCACTTTGGCGTGTCCGCCGGCTCCGTATAAATACATATTGTCAGTCTTTATTTTGTTAGATTTGAAATCTGTTCTTGATAGACCTTTCGTAAGGCTTCCCATAGCGTCCGGCGGTCGTATTTTTGAACAATCTGTGGGCGGGCAGCCGAGGCCAATTGTTCTACGAGCCGTGGAGAAGAGAGAAATCCGCACATGGTGCGATATAGGTATTCGCTGTCATGAGGAGGAATAATGATACCGTTCTTTCCGTTTTCAATGATTTCGTTACATCCGTTGATGTTCGTTACGATGCAAGGTAATCCCATCGCTCCGGCTTGTAATATTACATTGGGGAATCCTTCCCGGTAACTGGGGAATACGAAGGCATCCGCAGCGGCTAAAAAAGGGCGGATATCCTCTTGCCATCCCATAAATTTTATGGCGGGATGTTTGTGTATATGTTCTGCTGTTTCAGGAGTTACCGGATCCAGTTCCGCTTCAAAGTCTCCCACTAGGCAAAGACGACAGTTTGTAAATTCCTGTTGCAGGCGGACAAAAGCTGAAACCAGTTCGTTGATACCTTTATCCCGCACCAATCGTCCGACGAAGCAAAAAGTGAAACAGGGGTTCCGGCGATAGATTTCCGCTTGTCTCATTACCTCCGGTGTCCGGTCAAAATAAGCAAGGTCAATTCCGTTGATGTTACCGTTTCCGATAAGATGCAATGCCCGGCTGGTGATATGGAAACGTTCCAGATCTCTCCTCACACCTTTCCCTTCCGGATTGAGGTAGGTCGCACAGGCACAAGTGAGTTTGTCTGTAGCAATTAATAACTGCTGTTTCCAACCTGTAGTTGAAGGGAATACTAGTCCTGTGAAAGTGTGGATCCGGATGGGAACCCTGCATATTCGGGCGGCCATCATGGCCAACAGCCCCGCCTTGGGTGTCAGCGAGTGGACTATCTGCGGTTTTTCTTTGCGGAACAGGATGATGAGCCTGATCAGTGCAATCAAGTCTTTCAAAGGGGCAATGTGGCGCTCCATCGGGATAGCGCAAGTTCTGACGCCTTCTCTTTCCGCTACTTTGTGTAATTCCTCTCCGGACGAAGAGACAGCTAATACTTCATAAGTTTCTGCCAACATCTTCAACTGTCCTTGCAGCAGGAGATGGAGCGAAAGGGGAACGGTGGATATGCGTATTACTTTGGGTTTCATACAGATGGTTTGTGTCGTAAACGATAATAAAGATACCCCACCCATTCGTGCGTTAGTTCTGGCCAGGAAGCCAAGACGTGCCAAGATGGCAGGAAATTCGTTTTTTCCCCCTTTATTTCGGGAAACGTATCGGTGATATATGTGTCCGGATTCAGCCCCGCTGCATGGAAGGTCCATAGCGACCTGCGCATGTGGGTCGCGGAGGTAATCAGCAGGGTCGATTCCGTTTTCATACTGTTACCGATCAGCTCTAACGTGAACGTTGCGTTTTCCCACGTGTTGTTTGCGCGGGTTTCCAAGATGACATCTTCCAACGGCATGCCCAAATCTGCCAGATATTGTTTCATGTCCGCGGCATTTCCTTGCAAACCTTTTCCGTCTTTGCTTTCGATGATCGAACCGTCTGAAGCTAACACCAGTTTCCGGATGCATCCATGCTTGTACAGCCGGATGCCTTCTAATAACCGGTCGGCAATCTCGCTAAATTCGGGTCGGCTTCGTTTCCAGTCCCAATAGCTGTAGCCGCCCAGCACGATGCCGTATGTATATTGTTTCCTTTCAGGTAGGGGGCGGTCATATTCCTTGTACCATTGTTCGGCAATCCATTGATAGAGTGCACCGTTGGAGAATAAGAGAAAAAGCAAGGCTGACAAAGTGAGACAGAGCCTTTTCCATCGTTTAGATTTTAGGACCACCCCTAAGAGAAGAAAAATAACGATATAGGTTGTTGGATTGATAGCAAGTGAAATAACCATGAGATTTTTTATATATGTATAAGAATGAATGAAATTATTTTTTTAAGTAATCTAATTGGAATTTCTTTTTTAACTTGTTTCTTACATAGATCATATCGCATGTTGGAATCGTAGGCGGCAATTGCTTTTATAAAAGGATCTTCTAAAAATGCAGGATGATTTTGTACTTGCATGATATCCTTGTATATAGGGTCCTTTAACTCTTCCGAGATTCTGTTTTTTATTTCTTTAGGAGACCTGACTTTAAAAGCTATCATTTGGCAAATATCTGATTTTAGCACATTTTTCAGTTCTATTCGGATATAATCAGAAGCCTTATGATATTGATATTTGTCAATTAAAGCCTTTTTTATGTAATAAAGTTTTTTCAAATCAGGCAACAAACAGGTGTTATATCGAGTTGTCATACCACCGAATCGATAGTTATATCCACATTCTTTGAGTATGTAAATTTTAGATAAATATGGAAATAATTGGAGATTAAAGGCAAGGTCTTCCCCTGTAGTGATACCTGTTGGCTGTATATTGGCTGCATTTAATGAAGATTTTCGATAGAGTTTTCCCCACATATTAACGGATAAAATGTTGATTCCAAAAAAAGAAATATAGTATTTGTTAAATAGTTTTGGTTGTTGTATTAGTCCGTTAACAGGACTGAGTCCCGTTTTTTTACCACCCCATAGCGATCCATGACTCGTTGCATTCCCATTTCCACATAGTCTACTCCAGTTTTTTCTGCCGTTTCGTATATTGTTGTAAGTATTTTTTTTATTCACCAGCCAGTCATCCGAATATATTGTGCTATGTATTGTTCGGTGTTGCAAATTGGGATGATAATTGAAATCATGGTTATATGAATGTATTAATTTATTTCCAAATATTAAAATAAAACGTAAACGCATAGAACGTTAACAACGCATAGCCCAACATTTTTTCATGATTGACCCAAAAACGTTCCTTCATGAACGGATAAATCAATACCACCGGCATGATGAACCACGAAATCTGGGCGAAACGGTTGGAATAGGCGGCACGGATCACCAGCACCCAGAAAGCATTGGTGACAAGGAACGTATTATATATCCAATGGTAATACTCGTCCTTGAAGTTGCGGCGGAAGATGAAATAGTACCCCACCGCTACCCCCATGGCACTATATAACAGAAAGTCCCAGCGGAAAGTCATACTCATCTGAACGATCTCGCCCACCATGTTGTCACCTGTCAGATAGCCGGAAAAGCGGTCGTCTCCCCCCATCAGATTTGTTGCCGCCAAATATGCCTGGATACGTCCGCCTATGGCATACGATACGCCTACACATGCCATCCATCCTGCCAGATACCAATAGCTATTCTTGATGAACCAGGTCAGTGTGCCTGCTCCAACCATCAGATAGATGGATTTGTGGATTCCGGCTGCCAACACGCATAACCCGATCATTACGGGTGGACGGTTGACATACGTCATTGCCAAGATGAACAAGGAGGCTCCCATGCCATTCCGGATACCGTTTACTCCGTAACTCCAGAAAGTAAACATGCTGAGTATGACTAAGAAAGGAATATAGTAATACCCTTTGAAGATACGTTGCATAGCCAGCCACAATGAACCGATATAAACAGTGGCACATAGCAGGAAAAAAGTATGGATGTCGCTGTATCTGGCAAACCATTGCATAAGGTTGTAAAACAACCATTCGCCTTCCCATTGCCAGGAAAAGGGATCGCGTGAGTTGGCTGCAGTATAAAATCCTTTGGCGTAGTTTACCGTGTCTCCGAAATAAACGCTGACAGGACGTAGCCCCATATACAAGATCAGGATTAGTGTAAATAATACGCCCCACATGGCGTTGAGCGACACGGTCTCTTTTTTCAATACGCTTCCTGTGTGGCACTGCCATACGGCTGTCAGTACCATGCACAATACGGTGACATCGAAATAATGGGCATATTCACTTACGGGGATAAAGTCTATCATATTTATGGATGTTTTTTCGTTATGTTATTTTTTTCGTGCTTTTGTCTCGCACAGTTTCATGAATCCGCTGTACAGGGGCGGAATGTAATAGAAACTGAGGAGTGAAAGTTTTATATGAAAGGGGATATGTCTGTTTTTCAGGAACTCGTTGGCTGTTTGCTTTTTTAGTCTTTTCGCTGTAAGGTGTGCCAGATGCCGGTAAGGCGTGTTTGACGCATGATACCTCACGTTGATTATCATCTTGAAAAGCTTTTCCAAACAACATCCCCGGTAAACTGTATTTTCTTTTGGAATGTTTTGCAAGCAGAGATAGTAGGAATCGGCACGGTCTATGTAACGGGGATTTACCTTTTGATGTGTGATACTCGTAGGTCGTTGTACCCAGTAGTACATGGGGATATCTATTATGACAGCTTGACAAGATTTTTGATAGATCCGGCAGTTGAACTCAGTATCTTCTGTACCGGTCTCTTGGAAAAACTCATTATCCAACAACTCCCGTTTATAAAGTTTGTTCCATACTACTTGCGCTTGAACTTCTTTTATTCCTTGCTGTGGGGTGGAATGGTTGAATAAACTTTTTATCATTATTTCTTGTGTAAGAATGCTTTTTGTGTAAGCGGAAGGAATTGAATAAGATTTGTCATTGTCATATACCTGTTTTCCTAAAATCATGGAAAAGCTATAATTACCTTCCTGTAATGCTTCCAACAGCACTTCATACATTTGCGGATGGATATAATCATCACCGTCAATGAAAGAGATGTATTTTCCTTTGGCAGCTTTCATCCCGCTATTTCTAGCCGGAGACAATCCTGCGTTTTTCTGATGAATCACTTCAATGCGGGTGTCTTTCCGGGTATATTCATCGCAAATTTCTCCGGAATGGTCGGTGGAACCGTCATTCACTAATATGATTTGCAAGGTTGTATAAGTTGATGCCAATATGCTTTCGATGCATGGGCGGAGATAGGCTTCTACATTAAAAATAGGAACGATGACGCTTATTAAATCCGTTTCTATATCTTTTTTCATTTTCTTTTTTCATTGATAAGCTGATTAAATAATTCCATCCACATAGGGATGATATTTTTTATATCATACTGTTCTGCTTTCAAACGGGCGGCTTTTCCCATTTCCTTACGAAGTTCTTTATCCTCTATCAACCGGCAGATTCTGTCAGCCAATACCTTCTCGTTATTAACGGGTACGAGAAATCCATCATGCCCGTCGGCTATGATGTCCTGCGGTCCGCAGGGGCAAGCGTATGAGACGACAGGAACTCCACAAGACATGGCTTCGATGATAACCAATGGGAGACCTTCAAAAAGCGAAGTTAATGTGAAAATTGACGCTTCATATAATGGGGAAAATATATCATAAGTATATCCTTTTAAGAAAATATTGTTTGTCAATTGATTGTTTCTTATTTGTTCTTCCAATTCAGTTCTTAATTCTCCTTCACCCCATATTTCTAAAGTCCAGTCAGCATGCCTTTCTATTACATACTTCCATGCGGAAATTAACGAGCTGAAATTTTTAGGAAATGCCAATCTTCCTACAGCAATTACTTTTTTATTTATTAATGAAGCTTTTTTCGAACCAAATGAAATAATAGGATTAGGAATGACACACACATCCACTTCTGTATTTTTTCCCCAATGGACAACTTTATCTTCTTTTGTAAGTACCACCGTCCGGTCATATTTTTTAAGGTGTATGCGATAATCAATGAAGTCTCCCAAAATGGCAAGGAGTTTGTCGAATACACTTTGGGCATGTAATGACCTGTAATTTTTATTGCTATGTATCTCTCTGATAAAAACCGGATGGGAGCTGACCGACAGGTAAGGTAAAAAGTTTTTCTCACTTGTTCCGGTAGATATGACAATATCCGGCTGTATTTGGTTCAGTATCTCTTTCAACCGTTTTTTATGTTGTTTCCTTTTATAGATAATACCTTTCAATATATAAAAACGGGATTTCCAGTCATCTTCAAAATAATTTATGTCACAATTTACCAAATGTACCTTAGTGGAAAGGGGGAATACTGGTTTGTCTTTATTGTCGGTCACAATAATCCAAACCTCATTCTTTAGAGCTAATTTATTTGCTTTGGCTATTGTGACTCTTTGAATCCCTCCTGCATAGCAAATACTATCTGTACAATATGCTATTTTCATCGTTCTATAATAAATTTTATAAGTTTCAATAGGCACAAAACTCCTGTGGTAGACCGGAATCGTGCCATTTCAAAAAATAGCCTCCAGTGTATCGGAAAATAGTTCATCGGTAACTGCCGGATACTTGTCCTATATTCATGTGAACTCAAAATTGCGGACAATGCACCGTGTTGTTTCATGAAGCTGACCGGTGAAAAGGTGATGTTCAATCCTTGTCCTATCAGGCTTAATGCCCGGCGATATGTTAAAGCCTTTTCAAGGTCTTCCCGGTGTAAGGGAGTTATCCATTCTTCTATTAACCGGAATAACAGGTTCCACTGTTCAGTCAGATGGGGTTTATACAGTTTGGTTAGCGAGGTGATGTTGTTTTTTCGATAATGGTAGAACAAGTCAGGCAGATAGATGGCTTTTTTTACCCAAGTGAAATAATACACATTGAAGAGTAAGTCCTCTGTACCGATTTGTCTGACAGGAACAAACCGAAGGCCATGTTCTTTGATGAGTGATGTCTTATATAGTTTTCCCCAAGCTGTAGACAAACTGTCTATCTTTCCGGGCAAACGCAATTCTTGATCGTTAGGAGCTATAAGTCGCGCATAGAGCCAGTGGATTGAAGATCCTTGATAAACCATCTTTTTGTCGCTGAACAGATATTGAGGAAAGGACTGGTTGGCAAATTCACGAATGTAAGAGAAAAGACAGACATCCGTTTGTTTGTCGGTGTGTGAAAGAAGTGTTTTGCAGCAGTCTGTTCCTATCCAGTCATCGCTGTCCACAAACATCACCCATTCTCCACGGGCACTCTCCAGACCTTTGTTACGAGCGCCTGATAGTCCTAGGTTCTCCTGATGGATAACAAGGATCCGGCTGTCCCTTTCCGCGTATGCTTTCAGAATATCCGGTGAATTATCCGTCGATCCGTCATTTACACAAATAATCTCAATGTCCCGATAAGTCTGGTTCACTAACGAATCCAGACATTGGGGCAGGTAAGGGGCTGTATTATAAACCGGTACAATGATACTGATCATGATAATTTTCGTGCTTTATACCGTATATATCCATACCAGGTTATTCCCGGAAGCAAAGCGGATAGGGTCAGCCATTTGCGTGGTGACTCCGATAGAAAATGGGGATTTCGTGCCAACAAACTGTCTGCCACATAGTGCATCGCTTCGATGAAACGTCGTTGTGAGGTAGGAGCCAGTTGCATGGAACTTTTGCGGATAAAAGCAAAGCCTCGCGGGTTACGTATGTATTGGCGGTACATGTTCAAGCTTGAACCGTCGGGGCGGTATTCTACGTTTACCAACACTTCGTTCAAGGCCAGTAAAGGGTAATCCTGATCTATCAATTGGTATTTATAACCGAGTGATACATATTTCTCTCCTTCAAAAATGGGATATTCGGGATATTGTTTGATGACATCCGTGCGATACACCAGTTTTTTGTCTCCCCGCCCGCCTTGTGCATAGAATCCGCCTAAAGTAGTCCGCCTGCATTCATAAGGAAAAGGCGTACCGATTAAATTTCCTTGGAAATCAGCATCCAGTCCGATGATTCCTGCTACTTCTTTTGAACCGTGTGCGTTCCAGAATGTGATAATCTTCTCCACTGCATCATCGGGCATATAATCATCCGAGTCGACGCAAGTGTTCAACTCTGTGTCGATCAACCGATAAGCCGTATTGTGTGCAGCATGCATTCCTTGGTTCTCCTGATAATGGTAGCGGATGTCTATTTTCCTCTCTGCTATCCATTTTTCCACCCATTCAAGGGTATCGTCGGTCGAACCGTCATCCACAATCAGCCAGATGAAATCTTTGCAGGTCTGCCGTGACAGGGCTTCGTAACCTAAATGCAGAGTATAGGCACGGTTATATGTCGGCGTGAAGATGGTCAGCGTCTTCTTATCTGTTTCTATCTTGTTTTGTTCCATTGTCCTAAATAATAATTCTGAAGCCATTCGGCGTTTTTCACAATGTCGTAACCGGCATCGGCTATTTGTTGGTAATAACCAGTGCGTCGGCTTGCCATACAGCGCACTCTCTCTATTTCGCATGCCCATTGTCGAGGAGCTGTTTCCAATGAGAGGAAGGAGACTTGGTCGGTCAAAGCCGCTTCGCGGGGAATGCGATCGGACACAACGCAGGGCAGGCCGGCACATTGCGCCTCAACCATAGAAACGGAAAGGCCTTCCATAAAAGAGGGGAACAAAAACAGATCCATCGCTTGCAACAGGCGGTTTACATCCGGACGTCCCCCCAACAAATGTACTTGGTCTGTCAAACGGAACTGTTGTACCTTTTTTTGAATGGCTTTTTGCAATTCCCCCGTACCAACCAGCAGCAGGTGTGCTGTGGGATTAAACTCCTGCACATATTTATGAAACACCTCCAAGAGGAACTCATGGTTCTTCTGTCGGTTGAAACGTCCGACGTGTCCCACGACCGTAACATCTTTGGACAAGTGAAGTTCTTGACGAACCTCCAGCCGCACCGCTTCATCAAACCTGTATAGGAACGTGTCGATGGCATTGCGTTGCAAAATCGCTTTTTTCCCCAACTCGTTTCCAAACAACCATCGGGCGGCTTCTTTCCCACAGGTAAACCCTTGGGTCAGGTAAGGGCGCATGGTATGCTTGAAATAGGTGCGGAAAAGCCATTTAGTATCGAATAAAGCGTGTGCGTTGTGTGCGTGCGCAATAATTACGGGTACTCTTCGCCCTGCTGCTTCCCGGTAAACGAAATATCCCGATTCCGAACAATGCCCATGGATAATCCGATACTCCGGATGTTGGTCGAAAAAGTCGGAAATTTGTTTTCTGTATGTATTGAAGGTGAACGGATGGAGGGGGATCATACGGTAGATCTTGCCACCCATTGCCTCTATTTCATCATCGTATGCGCCCCGTTCCTGCCGGTGTACCATGAAATCAAACTGAACCCGGTTGCGGTCTATGTGACGGTAGTAGTTCATGACCATCGTTTCGGCACCTCCCCGGTTCATGATGGTGAAAAGCATCAATATTCTGATAGGTTCTTCCATTGTGACATTTATTTCATTCGATTTCCTGTCAGCCGATGCATCCATTGGCTGAGCTTGTTTATCCATCGGCTTCGTTTGATCCATGTCTGGCTATACCAATGGATGGAATATGTATTTTCGGTGCGGTGTAACTGCCCGTCGATGTAATCATACGGACAGAAATAATCCGTAGGATAGAGAGTGATGTCTCCGAGCTGCTGAAAACTGCCGTCCTTTCTGAATCCGTAAACCTTTTCCAGTTTGCGGGTCAGCTCTTCTACGTTGGTGGTCTGGTCCGGTTTCCCATCCGGGGTGATGAAACAGCGATGATCGTATGACTTTAATAATTCAATGAAGAAAGAGTGGGAGGGTTCTGCTCCTATCAGGTTCGTTCCTACCCATTGAGTTCCTTCGAATCCTAAAAAGGCCTTATTCGTCAGTAACCTATCCAAGGGACGTACCAATTCTACATCCGTGTCCATATAGACACCTCCTTCGTGTACCAATGCCCACAAACGTGCCACATCGCTCACAAAAGCCCATTTCTTGGTAGCGTATGCCTCTTCGCAATAGCGGTTCAGACGGATGTCGAAGTTATTTTCGTTCCACTCCTTTATTTCGTAACCGGGACAATGTTTCTGCCAGTTCGCTATCATGCGGAGTACTTCAGCAGGCTTTTCCTTATCTCCAAACCAACAATAGTGTATTGTTCTCGGGATCATGTGTTTCCTCTTTTTATCCTTCTATTGCTGAATAAATTTTACCGACTTCTTTTTCGTTCCCATAATGGCGGATTCGTAGTTGTGCCTTGATGGCTTCTTGTTGTCGTTTGTCGGCAATGAACTGTGCCAATCCTTCAGCCGCTCCTTCCACATTGTTTGGGATGATAATGCCGTCCACCCCTTCTTCCAGTTGGCTTGAGGAGGTAGGAAAACGGGTAATGACCACCGGTTTTCCCAATATCTGCGCTTCACGCACCGTTACTGCTTTGCCTTCGTAACGCGAAGGCTGTACATAAATGTCACATGCCTTGATGTAAGGGTAGGGATTCATTTGCTTGCCAGCCAAAACGAAATGTTTTTCCATCCCCGTTTCCGCAATCGCTTTCCGTATCAACGGTTTATCTCCGCCATACCCTACGACATACCAACAAACGTCAATGCCCTGTTGCACCAATTGACGGCAGATGTACACTGCCCGGTCGATGGCTTTAGGATAAGAGAACCGTCCTACGGTACAGAGCAGAACAGGATGTTTTGTTTGTCCTTCTCGTCCTTCGAATGCTTGTAGGAAAGAAGTGTCGAAGGGCAGTTCCGCCTGTTCACGTATAAAAGTTTCGGACAGGATATTTTCCATCAGTATCAACTTGCATTCTAATGAAGGGAATTTTGAAAGAAAACCTTTGGAAACCGATTCAGAAATGGAGATGATGCGGCCGAAAGCTCCCCATACCGGCAATTCCCGGCGGGTATTGATGTCAATAAAGGAATAGTCGGTATGAATCCATGCCCATTTTTGCTGTGCCTTTACTTTGTCGCGCACAATGTTGTGCGGTGTAAGGAAACTGATGGCCAGGTCATACGTCCGGCCTTCGTTGATGGAGGGCAGGAATGGAGTAGTACAGTCTGCTACATATTGAAATATGGCCTGACTTTCTTTTGCCTTCCTCCGTTTCCTGTAACACCAGTCCAAAAGGTGTGCTGCGATGCGCCCGGCAGCAATGTCCCAATACCCTTCGCGGATAATTTTCCGGATAGGGCGGGTGAGGGTGGTGTACTTTTTTACTTCGGGCAGAAGATTCACTTCCTTGGGTATGAGGTTCATAAATTCCCCGCTATGCCGGTAGACAAACAGATCCACTTGGCAACGCGAATAGTCTAGGGCATTGAGCAAGCCGATCAGCGAGCGTTCTGCCCCGCCTATCTCCAGGTATTGGATGGCGATGAAAATACGGGGAGGCGTTGTGCCATGTTTGATTGGCTGTCTATTTTGATGTGATGACTGATTTTTCATCTTTCTCTATTAATAATGTAGAGTGTGCATTGATCACCTCTGGATGGTTTCGGCGGATATATCCCCCTATACTGTTGTATGTCAATCCCAGCCGGGTGGCAATGTCTTTCAGTGTTTCGGTGGTCGTCCCATACAGGCGGATCGCTTCAGCATATTTTTCTTTGCTTTGTCTGGACATCCGTTTCCCCTCAGAGGTCTGTACCATACCCTGTCGGTTTGCCAACTCCGGTTCATGTTTGTGCAGGTACTCTCTGAATGTCTCGGGATGGAGCCCGAACTCTTTGGCGGCGTGGGCTATCGGGCGGGGGTGTTTTCTCAGGCTCCCGATGGCTTTCTCGTATTTGGCGGCTACGGTTTTCATCCGCTTTTTCGATTTCCGCAAATCAAGACCCCCTTCTGCCTTGCCGGAAAGTCCTGCCCGTTCCCTCACTAAGTCGATATGCCATTTGTGCAGATAAGAACGAAGTCCTTCCGCTGTGACGTGTGTTCTTTCTGCGATTTCTTTTAGCGTGAGAGCCGTGTCCTTATAAAGAGACAAGGCTTTCGCATATTTATCTTCTGTACGGAGAGAGGGTTTGTAGGTCCTTCCGTTGCCGGATAGTTCGCCTCTCTTCTTCTCTGGTCTGGCCTGTGCTTCCGAACGTTTCTTTCTCTTTTGTTCCAGTATATTTTTGTGATAGAACCTCAGATGCTGTTTGAAACCGCTTGGTGAGACATGGCATGCCCCGGCTATTTCAGGGATCGTCATGTCTGTCTTTTTATAAAGCTCAACTGCTTCGGCGTATTGTTTGGTGCAAGCCGGGGTCGCCCCACGATGGGTGTTGTCATTTATGCCCAACCAGTGGCGTACTTTCTCGCGCCAAGGAATGACTTCCGGTTCATGGATGCGCATGAAGTTGGCTAGTCCCGTTCCCTCCACTCCATGTTTGCGGGCTATCTGCGACACATTCAATTCGATATCCTCCAGAGACAAGCATGCATCTATAGCCTTTTTATATCTGGCATGCGACACCACATTGGGCTTTCCTTCGGACATGATCTTGACGGCATGGGGATTTTCTCCTTCCAAAGGAATGCGATGGCGGTGTAATACCAATTCGCGCCAGTAGCGGCGCAAGTAACTGCCGAGTCCTCCCGCTGAGACGTGACATTCCATAGCTATCGTTTTCAGTGGCATGTTTGTCTCCGCATAAAGGGCAACTGCCTTGTCGTATTTCTGATGAAGCGCGTGGCGCCGCAGCAGAGCGGATCGCTGTCTCGGAGTCAATCCTATAGGATCCGGAAACGGATTTTCTTTTTCCAGTTGTCCCATTGGATTCGCTTGTTCATTGCTTTGCTGGGGATTCCTCACCGGCTCCTTTGTGGGATAATCTCTGTCTTTCATCTCTTGATGGAATTGAATAGCCATACCTTTTCCCTCATGTTCTTGGTATAAGAGCTTTAGTGGAAAAAGTTAGATATGTTCGTGAGGCAAGTAAGATATCTTATTTGCTCCACGAACATATCTAACTTTGTCCGCGAAGATATCTTACTTTTTTTGTTCACTTGAGCCGTGTGCTTTCATAATGTGTATGACCGATAATGTATTGTGCGCCAGGTAGAAAACTGATCAGGTAACTAGCTAGGACAGAACCGGCAAATGTCAATAACGAGACAATGGTTGTTTGTACAATGTATGAGTCGATGACACGAATGAACTCCCATTGCCAAAGTAGGTAACGCATGATGAAAATATGTATCAGATAAATGCCGAACGAGAGTGAGGAAAGCTGGGTAAGTGTCTTTCTCATCCGTAGCCAGATCTGCCAATGTTCTATGCATTCTGCCATACGATACCAGCTCACACATTGAATTGCTACAAAAACAGACAGATACCAAAACAGATCATAGAAATCGACTTTCCATCCGGCTGTTTTGCATACGACTGGTGCTGCCATGGCGACCGTCAGCAAAGGAAACAATGCTTTCCATGGAATTCTTTTAGGATATTGTTTCAAATAATATCCCAAGACAAAATAACCTGCATAACCCGTAAAGTAATAAAGAATTCCAGTATCTCCGGTATTGATATTTACTACTGGACGGACTATGGGGAAACATAGGCTGATTCCCCATAGTCCCAAATAAAACTCGATTTCTGTCCGACTCGCATAGTTCAACCATCGACTCAAAACAGGAGCCAATAAGTATAATCCTATCAAAGTGTACATGAACCACAAGACCGGATTGCCTTGTGGTGAAAAAGGTAAAGATCCCAAGGTTCGCAGCCAGTCAATAGATTCGTCTCTCATCAGCGTGTTACAACCTAAATAGAACAAGCTCCAAAACAGAGTAGGGAACAATATTTTCCCGAATCTCCTTTTCAAGAAAATACTTGCTCCTGTACGGACAGGAAGCAATAATGCCCCTGATACCATAAAGAACAGTCCGATACAAGGAGCAGTCAAATAGCTCAATGTAGACAGGAACAATCCGTTCCCCTCCGCACTATCGGGTAGCGGAGCGTGCATGGCGATGACCATGAGACAGGCTAAAAGGCGGAGGAGGTCGAATTTAGAATCTTGTTTCATTATGATAATCGCTTAAATTGAAACCATCTTCTGCACGCAATTACAATCCCCATCGGGATACTGACATAGAGCAAAAAATCATATGAAATAGCTTTCAGTGCATAAGCAAGATGCCCTCCTAATAAAGAAAGTGCCACCATTTGAGCAGCATTGTATCTCTTTTCACACATTTTTTTTGAAATTATGATCCGCTGTCGATACATCATAGCATAACCCATCGGATTATCTCTTAGCAAACGCCAAGTACTGTCGCTTAGCCCTCCTTGTTGGTACTCGCAAAGATAAACCACTTGATTATACCATCTTAATTTATATCCATCTAATGCTATACGATTCCAGATAACTTCTTCCGGAGTAAAATTTTCCCCCTGCCAAACAGGAAAACGATAACGATTCAGTTTCTCGGTGTAAAACACCTCTGCCATATCCACATCTAAACCATAATGCGTCCGCTCCAAATTACTGCACTCTACATATCCTATAGAATTCGGAATATTATATGTTTGTTTCAACGGTTTTCTGTTCAAATCCCCTCTTTTTTTGGATATACCTATGATGTGTTCATCCGTAATTCCATCAAAAGCCGAGATAATCTGCTCGACAGCATCATCAGTCAGTAAGTCATCGCTATCCAATATCATAAAATACTGTGCCTTTGTCAAATCTAAGGCTCGGTTAATCGCCCGGTTCTTTCCTCCATTATCAATCGTATAGAACCGTTTATCAAAACCAGTCTCCTCTGCTTGCCATTGCTTCAACAGCGAAACCGTATCGTCCGTTGAGCCGTCATTGATAACCAACCATTCAAAGTTCATGTTGGTCTGCCGTTTCAATGACTCATACAATCGTGGTAATGTATGTTCGCGATTATAAGTAGGAGTGAATATGGTCAGTAAATTCATTGCAAAACTTTTTTATAAATCCTATAAGACAAACAAAACCAGCCTATACGGTGCAGCCAGTAAAAGAAACGCTCACCCATATGATGCGGTGTATAAGCTAAAAAAGCTTGACGTACCCAAGGACTTTTATGCAGTGATTTTAATCCTTCAAAACAATATTGTTTAGTAATTAAGCCTTGCATCAATTGATTCATATATTTGTATATAAGCATTTCGTAAGATTGATAGGCTATACGATTGACGACCTGTGCGTTATTCAGATAATCCGACAGCATTCTATGAGAAAGTTCATATATTTGCAACAAATTCTCTGGAATAGATGATACTCCTGTTGCTACTCCCTGCACTCGTATCCAATGATATAAAGCATGAGGAATGAATCTAATATTTTGAGCATATTTCAAGTATCCAATCATAAAAATGAAATCCTCATTTATAGAGTAATTTCCATATTTAATATTGTATTTTCGGATAATATCAATTTTATAAAGCTTGTTACAATTTATATTCATGATACCAGATGCAAATGCCATTTCCAACTGCACTCTATTCTTGAACTCCACCACAGTAAGATTTTGTTCGATGTGATCTGTCGAAGAAAGCAATTGTCCCTTACTATTATACTCATCTACCATATATCCGCAAACTACAAGGTCTACATCCGGACAAGAACAAAGTTTTTCCAAATAATTGGGCTCAACAAAATCATCTGCATCCACAAAGCAGATAAATTTCCCCTGTGTCTCATCCATAGCAGCATTGCGTGCAGCTCCTACACCTTCGTGGTCACGACACAACAAACGAATTCTATTATCTTTCTCCGCATACTGGGCACAGATCTTGTAACCATCGTCGACAGACCCATCATCCACCAAAATCAATTCCCAATCATTCCTCGTCTGATTCAAGACAGAATCTATACAATTACTTAATGTAGTGGCTGCATTCCAGAATGGAACAACAATCGTAACATAAGGTTTCATGTCTATTCTATATTTCACCCCAATAAATTTTCTATTTCTTTTACAGTTTGTAATGTGCTAAAAAATGACTTTCGTTGAACTGCACGTTGCTGTAAATCTATAAAATAATTCTTTTCTACCATTGCTCGTTTAATAGCCGAATAAAAATGTTCCCAATCCGAACAAAGTTCACCAAAGCGCTCCTTCTCCAACAATTCACTTGGGCCAGAACAATCCATACTAATAACCGGTACCCCCAAATAAAGAGCCTCTGCTATAACCAAGCTATAACCTTCGGCAATAGAAGGACACACTAACAACTGCATATTTTTTAATATACTATAAGGATTGGCAATGAAACCGGGCATAGAAACCACGTCATCCAACCTTAATTCATGTTGTTGCCGCTCCAAAGCCTTACGTTCTTCACCTTCTCCCAATATATAAACCTTAAACTTCACCTCTTCCTGCATCAATTTTTTCACAATAGGCAACAAATGGTCGAAACCTTTTGGACGTGTAAGACGACCTATTGCCACAATATTAAAAACATTTTCATCAACTTCTATCGTACAGGGCAACTCTTTCTTTTTCTCTATATCAGATTCGTCTATCGGATTATAAATCGTACAAACTTTTTCTAATCCATAATGTTCACACATCATACGTTCCACAGAATGCGATACACAAATCACCTTATCGAACTGTTTATAAGCCTTAATCTCTTTTTCACGATTTTGATAAATTCCTTTTTCAAGCGTCCATGGCAACTGTATCAAATCACTATGTACCCAAGCTACCTTTTTAACTCTATGCAAAGATGCCAACAACTTAGTACAGACCCCCTCCACAAACGCTACATACATATCAATACCAAGTTGCGGAACCACCCATTTAGCCACTAACCATATAGGCAGCCACCGATAGATTAGTTTATATTTCAACTTAGCCCACAATCCATCACCAATAGGAATCACCGAAACAATCCTTACAGGCAATCGATGAAAATCACAATATAAAGCACCCACATCATTCATCACCAATACCGTTACCTCAAACCGATGATAATTCAAATGGCGCAAAATGGTGAGCAGCACCTTCTCTGCGCCACCCCCTGAAAATGATTCAATAAAGAAAAGAATATGCCTCATAATTCAAAAAATCATGTATAATACTTTAATAACAAAATTAGAATTGCAGAAGGTAAAAACAACATTTTTTTCATCCATTCGGGACAATCAATTATTTCTTTATTTTGTTTCAAAAAATTCCAATTAACCACAGGGTGAACGGAACTCATCAATTTAAAAGTTTCTCTCAAATTTCTGACTTTTGATATCTGGTAAAGATTGTCAACCAAATAATTAAACAACTTATTCACCATATATTTTTTTATTGGGAAATTTCCGTTTGCTTGGTTTATACAAAGTAATTGATAGAGTTGATTCCAGTATTCTATATCATTTTGCAAATTATAATCATATATTTTATGGGACAAGCCCGTTACGATATCTATTTGATAGTAGTAGCCGGCATAGTCAACATTACAAACTTGATTTGCATGACTAATGAATTTAATGTTAAAATCCCTATCTTCCGCGTACGATAAATTCTCATTAAAACGTAGCTGATAATTATCAATTACCGTCTTTCTATAAAGCTTTCCATGAAGGGCAGTCGTATAATCTATATAATAGAATTTATCATCACGTAAATCATCTAAAGTCCATTCTCCCGCTTCAACATGCTTAGTCTTTACGCAAGTATCATCTTTCATGCAACTTAACCCTGTTAAGACCAAATCATAAGAACCAACCTGTAATAAATTCTCCAACAGGTGACGGTCAATATAATCATCACTATCTACAAATAAGACATATTCACCCTGAGTGACGGCCAATCCGATATTTCTAGCAGAAGAAACCCCTCCATTCTTTTTATGAATAACCCTAAATCGGTTGTCTTTTTGTACAAATTCATTACATATACATGCAGAATGGTCTATAGATCCATCGTTTATTAAAATCACTTCATAATCTCCTAAAGTCTGATTTTGCAAAGAAGCCAGACAGCGAGTAAGGTATTTTTCTGAATTGAATATAGGGACAATGATAGATATTTTATTCTTCATTTCTTGAAATATGATTCTTTTACTTGTTTCAAAGTCTTCAAAAAGTCTAGTCCGTATTTCAAATCCGGTTCCAGATGATTGCCTTCTCCCCATTCGTTCCATGCTTTAATAAAACATATTTTATTCTCTTTTTGAACAAGAATATCAAAAACATTTTCCAGATGCTTTTGAAACAATGCAGGAGTATAATTTGTCAATATCAAAGAATTTTCCCCTGCTCTTGGGCTATGATCCCAACCAGATATAATAGTCGGAATAATATTTTCTGCTTTATCTTCCTGAGAAACAAAATATCTTAGTGCATCTTCATATTTATAAGTATGTAAAGCTCCCAATTTGTGCTTAAAAAACTCTTTCCATTTGTTTTGATATAACAGGAAGTCCTTTAAGCGTATCACATTAATGGCATCCAACTTATAATGACAAATTGCTTGATACTCCTCCGGAGTCTGCGCCAAACCTATGAAATAAATCCCTGCGAATCCTTCTTTTTGAGCAAATCCATTCCATAAATCAATAAATTGGTCAATCAAAGGAAGCGAATCAGGACTAAAAATGCCGAATATAGGTTTTCCGCCTATTTTGGCATAGCGCTCGTCTTTGAAAGCTCCCAGCAAATTATAGAAATGTTTTTTATGATCTTCTTCCCCTAAATATTGTTGGCTAATCATTATTTCCTTTGTCTGTGGATTCTGCCAACTGTGATTAGCCCAACAGAGGCAAAACGGAAAATCAGGTTCTTTACTTTCCACTACTGCATTAAAGGGTTTTTCCATGATGGTTTTTCCATCTCCAAACCAGTAATGCCAATAACAAAATCCGTCCACTCCATATTCCTTAGCCATATCCGCCTGCGCTTTACGAGCTCTAGGCATTAATAGATTATAGAACCCTAAATCAGCAGGAACATGAGGCTGGTAATGGCCTTTGAACAATGGCTTTGCATTTTCTGCTACCGTCCATTCCGTATGTCCCTGCCCCCAGTATTTATTATTAAACTCAATCTCATAATATTGAGGAAGATAGTATGCAAATAAACTGATATCTTGTTTCATCTGAATGGATATATAAGCGTTAAATAATAAAATATTTTAATAAATAAAGCAGATAATATACGACCTCTTGATTTTTCCAAATCACATAAAAAGAACAAATTGTCACGAAGTGTTATAATGCTAGGAATGTTCATATAAGGAGTATTCTTCGTTGCAAATATGCCAATAATCTTGACCGTCTGAAAAAATGGTAATATTATAACCTCTTTATGGGTTATCAATTCCTGAGCCAAAATATTCTCAAAAAGTCCACCTTCATCCTCAATAAAGTCTCCAATTCGAGAAGATAACATTCTTTCCAGTGTTAGAGGAGCCGCCACAAACACCACACTTCTAACAAAATCTTGTGATAACAAATCCGATCTAAATACATTAGGTAACTTAAGAGTCAATGAATTTGCTATTTTTTCTATTGCTGGCACTATTACACGCCCCGTAACCTTTATAAGATATTTACATCTTTTTAAAAAAACAGAATTTTCAGTTGTATACAATATAATTACAGCCTCTCCATATCCCTTTCCGAGGCTTTTATCATAGTTATTCCCTTTAAAGCACAAGTATTCCAATCTACCAGAATCAATATAAGAGTGAAACTCACAACTCATATCAAACCCTGTATTCTCAACGAAACAGATTGGTAGTGATGTTTCTTGCAGATAAAAGTTCAAAGCATTCACATATTGTTTCCTTCGCAATTCCACATCTTGTAATACTGTTTTCGACATCCCGTTAGGATTAACACATGCTGTTAATAAAACAACAATTCTATGCGAATTACTCATTATATTTAAATTTTATAATAAATAAACTTCCATCAAGGAAATTTCATTTTGTAAAATTACAATTAACACAGCTCCCATAAAGGATGGGATAAAATAAGATGTACAACGCTTTCTATGTTCATCAACGAATAGCTCTTCTTCGGATTGAAACAAACAAATCTTGCCACAAACATAAACGGGAGCATGTGGAAAGAATAGATAAATTCAAACGTTAACATGTCATCTTGGCAGGCATACTTTCGCTTTTACACCCTAACAAAACATGCCCCATTACAACAAGCATAATAGCAAAGTCTTTCATTATATCTATATACTCTATCCTTTTATTTTCCATTGTTATTAAAATTAATGTTCCACATATATGTTCTGTTATTTGTTATCTACCCCCAATATCATATTCACAAGATCTGTCAAATCACTCTCCTGTTTCTCATGTATCTGCTGATAGCGTTGGAGAGATTTTTCTGCAAACTCTGAATAGTTATCATCATTGAGCACCATTAGGGCATTGAATATGGCCGTTTCATAAATAGGAGAGAAATAAACAGGTGCATCACCCAACACCTCAGGTATAGAGCAAACATTGGATGCCAATATAGGTTTGCCATATTTCATTGCCTCCAATGGTGGATAGCCAAATCCCTCGAACAGCGATGGGTACAACAACGCATAGCAATTCTTGTACGCCTCTCGCAAATCTATATCATTCAAAAAAGGCAAATCTATATGGTTCTTGAATAAAGTCTTACCATAGCCAACCGTGACAGCATACATATCAGGTTTTATTTTAGTGAAGGACTCGAATGCATGCAATGCCTTCTTGGCATTCTTGGCATCTCTGTTAGCACTTACCATCAAGTAGTACTTTACCTTGCCATCCACCAAACGTTTCAACTTTTCATTGATTCTCCCCTTCGCATCAGACTTTTTCTCGGTATAAATTCGCTCAGGACTATACTTGACATGTATCTTATCCTCTTTTACATTGAAATTATACATGATAGAACTCTTCGAGTAGTTTGATACCGTCATAATGACATTATCCTCTCTTTTACGGAGTAAAGCCAATGCTGGCTGTAACATGTTATAACCGTCCTCCAAAACACCATGCCGACGAACGTGCAACAACCATCTGCAAAATCTGATAGTAGGGCTTTTTATGTCCCAATAAACTTTCTTACCCCTTGGTCCTGTCGCTCTGTAATGAAACATATCATTGGCGTTATGAGCAAGATAGAGGTTTATATCATTGTTGTAGAATTCCTCCCAAACACAATCATGAAATACAAGGATTGACTTGCAGGTCAGTTCTTCCAACTGAGGATTCCATCCTGCATTTTGCGCACACCCGAAGAAGAATACATCATAATTCTGTGCATTGATTGCAGAGATGCCATTTTGTATGTCGACAAAATCCACGTATTTATGGCGCAAGCTATCCGGACGCATTTCAGTATATGCAGGCAGATGATGACTATCAAATAAGCAAGTGATGGTTATGTCATCAGTATGAGCCGCATGTTCTATCCTATCCAACAATGCATAAAACACTCTACGAGTATATTCTGCAGCACCATTTTTCTGATATATCGCTAAGAAATCGAAAAGTATTTTCATCGTAGTTTCTTCCAAAGTTTACATAACATGGATGATTTACTGATTTTTTGGAAATCCCAAAGATTTAACAGTAAATACAGATAAGGGTAGCGGAAATGAAGCTTCGCCTCTATACCATACATTGCACATGGTTTCATAATGCCATAACGGAGACATTTTGTGCAGAACTTGATATAAGTGAATGCTCCCTTCTTTCGTAAGAATATCAGCTCATCGTAACCGAAATAGAAGTAGTATTCATCATAATGATATTTGTGCAAATATGTATTACGTTCCTTTAGCACATTACACCATATTGTGAATTTCTTCACACTGACATCGCTTGTCAGACTTCCTTTCCGTTCTGTCAGACAGTAGATGCAATCGCCTGAGACTTCTGCTTTCTTACTATGAACAGCGATTCTTGTACACCAAATTACATCCTCCGAAATGGGTGTGGTGGCAAAAGTTATTTGATTGTCAATCAAAAATTCACGTTTAACCAGTTTACACCATGGTGACCAGATAGAGAACAACAGATTCCGAACCTCACGCTTACCACTGAGACATTCGTCTATAAAACTACACAACTGTGATGCATGATGACGTTCTCCCTTCTTGGCTACCTCGTCAGACATACAGCTATCAGCTTTAAATACCACCACATCCGAATCTGAATAGCGGTACTTATCTATCTTATCGAAAGCATCATTCATAAGGAAGTCATCCGCATCTACACACAAAATCCATCGTCCTTTTGCCATAGAGATAGCTGTATTCCGAGCTATGCCCGCTCCACCATTTTTCTTCAGGAGCACGCAATGGGTGTTGGGGCGGTCGAGACCAGGAAAATGTTCGAAATCAACTTTCGCAGGATCGCTGTTATCATCAACGACTATTATCTCGATGTCCTCTCGCTGTGGAATGGAATTCAAAGCGCGTTCCAACAAATCGGGTATATTGTAGTGTGGTATGACTATACTATATATTATCTTTGGCATAATGCATTCGATAAAAAAATGAGTCCTTCTACTCTCAATTCGTTCAGCTTTGCCAACCTTTCAGAACTAGGTTCGCTGCCAAAAGTGCGAAGCAAGGAGTTTATTCGGGCTGTACCTCTGTGGGAGTTTCCCATTACGATGAATTTCTTATTAAATATGATGGAGAATACGCAAGCATGGAACGAGTCTGTAATAACCAAGTCAGCATCCATAAAGCCTCGCAACCATTGTTCTACAGGTGGCTGCACACTGACTTTGTCAGAGTCCCACTCAGCTTCCACATTAGCATTAACGGTAAAAGGCTTCAGATTGTATTCTTTGAGAATAGCATTGATTTCCTGTTGCTTCTCTTCTGTCATATCCAGCACGTAGCACAATAGATTGCCACTTGACTTACTTGTATTCTTTATCAGCACTTTGTAATCCTCTGCAGTTAGGAGCATAGTCGGATCAGCCACATGCTTTGTGGTTAACCCCAGTTCTCGCATGCAGAGTTCCACGCCAGATTCCTCACGTACAGACAAATAATCAAACAGCCGGAGCAATGCCCTAATACTTACAGTTTCTTCTGGCGTATAATCCCAGACATCATGACCGAAAGATGGTGCATAAGCTATTCTTTTAACATTCCATGTCTTCGCAAAGCCCAAGAACGCATCTTCGACACACTTGAAACTATTCAAAATATACTCTCTTCGCCATATCTGGTCACTACCCACGACAAAAACATCATAATCATCCTCCTTTATTGAACCAAGGTTGTCCAACTCGTGTCTGTGAATATACTTGTCGGCAAATTTCCAAGTATTCGTATTTCGCTTTTTTCTTCGCTTGTAATCCTCTAATTGACCTATAGGAGCAACATTCTTACGCAGGATGAACTTCATTATCAATCTCTTAACAGACACGCTGAACGGTATTTGAACCTTTGGCTTGCGTATTTTATCTAAGACAGAAACTTCATATCCCATACGCTCTAAGGCTGATTGTAATGCATATGCCTGCAACAGCCCTCCATAGTTTGTATGAAGCGGTAATGTTAATATTGCTATCTTCATACTATTCCCAATTTACGTTTGTTTCAACTATTTTGGCTGGAATACCAGCTACTATCGCATGAGCAGGCACATCTCTTGTAACGATAGCTCCAGCAGCTATGATAGCACCATTGCCAATCGTTACACCTTTCAATATGGTTGCACCTTGGCCTATCCACACATGTTCGCCGATGTGAATCGGTTCCGAAATCTGATATTCCTCTTTGATGATTTTATGTGCATCATAAGAGCGAATTACGACATCTCTCCCAATGGTACAATCTTTTCCGATTTCAATCGTATCTCCACAAATTATCTGTACATTTTCATTGATAAATCCTCCATGAATAATCAATGTTCCACTCTCGATGACACGAATATACGAACCTGCATACATTCGGAAAAGTCCATTAACAATCATTTTTGAGTTGTTCTCAAGCAGGATTCTTGTCTCTATTCGTGACATCTCGACTTGTTTTACTCCCATTTCAAACTTGGAGTTTAATACTAATTGTGCTCCTTTGTCTATTTGTACAAGACTGTATTTGTAGTTTTGAAAAGGATAGTCAAAAGCCCGTACCACTTGATCAGACGAAAGATTAATGAATTTAAAGGTTTTAATGTCGGAATAAGAATAGTGTAATGGTTTTATGCCTTTTTTAAATTTTTGAGCCATGTAGTACATATATCCGAGTTTGAGTTTGATTCGTTTTAATATACTTTCTTTTGTAGACTGTTGAACGAAATATTTTTGTGCAACTTTATAATATGGTAGTTTATCAATGTCATTAAAGAAGATTTCTCGATTGGTATCGGGTCTATTTAAGGAATTTTCAATAGCAGGATTCTCTTTAAGTGCTTCTTCGTAAGAAAACTCCTTCCATTCAATTTGCTCTTTGATAGATTCAAATAACTTCATGCCTTTTGGGGAATTAATCATAACTAACGATGTACCTTTATCTTGGTCCATAGACGGGTCAATGTTTTCTATACCCCAAAAATCAGCCAACGTAATGTCTGATGTCCTTGGAAAGCCTTTAAATCGGCAAGCAAAACAAGAGGGACGAGTGAATACTCCATTTTGAAGGTAACCTATAAAGAATAAATCCTGCCATCGATTTTTGCAATACTCTTTTCCATTGGCAAATTTTACACGCATTGAAAAGTTGTGCCACCCTTCATCTTTCGCTTTAAATTTGATGTTTGTAGCAGTCGATTTAAACTCTTTTTCGAGCATTTTCATATAAGATAGAAACACTTTGGGCGAGTTAACGCCTCTACAAACAAAATCGCATGTGATGAGGTTTTCATAATCTTTTCGAAGGAATAAATGAAGAGCTTTTATTTGGCAAGGTGTGCCACAAAAAAACACTAATTTATCTTGCTTTAATAATGATTGTATATGGCGATAAATGCCTTCTGCATTGCTTTGCAAATATTTGGAACTGCGTATTTGTGATAAAAGTTCTTTATCATAGCTTATAGTTTGCGATACGGTATGGTCGCTATTATAAATAGCGCCTCCTACGTATCCTTGTTTTTTGTATATATTTAAAGCCAACATTGAATGTATCCCCCCCGATGTACTATCCATTCTAATATCTTCATCTTTGCTGTATGCAGCAAAAACTCGTGGAGTTTGTAAATGGTAGTGTTTTTGATCGTATTTAACCAATTGTGGACAGGTACGTTCGCACATACCACAGTTCGTGCATAGATTAGGGTCAACACGAGGGTACCAAAATCCTTCCCGATCGAGGTGAAATGTTATGGCATGTTGATTGCATATATCACCACATGCATTACATCCACAACATTTTTCCTTATCTATAATGCTGATCATAAAGTGGCTATATTATTTTTGATTATCAGATAACTTCTACAGCAATGTTTTCATTGCTGTGTACTACAGCTCCCCAATCTCTGTACCATATAAGATATTTTTTGTCGGGATTCTTTTGGTAGTAACTTACTTCGAATGACAATACGTCTCTCACAATATCAAAGTTTCTTGCACCTATTGAGAAGTCTTTCAATCCTGCAACGAACGAGATGTGGTAGCAGCGTTTGGTTAATCCATGGCTGGAAACTTTCAGACGAACTGTATATTCATCTTTGTCTTTTGGAACAGGGATCGGTGCAGTTATGAATGATTCTACCAATACATCAGCATCATCTGTGAAATTTACGGTATATTGGCAGACATCTATATTAGTAATGTTTTTTTTAAGCTTAATTTCCAGTTCTATTGGTTCGTTGTTGCCTACAGTTTTTGGATCATTAAATAAGCGAGCTTCCAAAAATTCAATTTCTCTTAAAAATGCTCCTTTCTCCCTTCTTTGTTTATCATTGATGATAGTATGTGTGTTGAAAGAAGATATATTATTACCTATATAATAATTAACGCAGTCCTCTATACTTCCCGTATAGGCTACAGTTCCGTTGTTGAGTACTATCCCTTGTTTGCAAAGAACTCGTACCGCCGCCATATTATGACTCACAAACAACACCGTCCTCCCTTCGCCTTTCGACACGTCCTGCATCTTGCCGATAGCTTTCTTCTGGAATTCGGCATCACCTACGGCAAGTACCTCATCTACTACCAGTATTTCCGGTTCCAGAAAAGCGGCTACGGCAAAGCCCAGACGGACGGTCATGCCGCTGGAATAGCGTTTTACGGGGGTATCTACATAGCGTTCCACACCGGCAAAGTCGACTATCTCGTCCAACTTGTGGGAGATTTCGTGGCGAGTCATGCCCATGATGGAGCCGTTCATGTAGATGTTCTCACGGCCGGTCAGCTCCGGATGGAAACCGGTACCGACTTCCAAGAGAGAGGCAATGCGGCCACGGGCACGGATGGCTCCGGTGGTAGGGGAGGTGACACGCGACAGAAGTTTCAACAAGGTGGACTTCCCGGCACCGTTTTTTCCGATAATGCCTACTACATCGCCTTGATGCACATCGAAGGTGATGTCTTTCAACGCCCAGACATATTCCGACGCGCCTTTCTTGCTGCGGTCGTTGGTTTCGCCTATCTTCAGATAGGGGTCTTCCTGGCGGAGAATGGTCGTTTTCCACCAGCGGTTGAGGTCGTGGCTCAGTGTGCCGGTGCCGACCAGACCGAGTTTGTAGAGTTTGCCTACATGGTCAAACCGGATTGCTATATCGTTCATTCTTATTCTCTTTTTTTAATTCTGCTGCTTACACTGTATCCATAAAATTGCGTTCCACCCGGCTGAAGATGACTACTGCGCAGAACAGGGTGGAGAGCATAAACAAAGTGCTATATGCCAATCCGCCCCAATCAAGTGAACCACACCCCATGCAGCTGTATTTAAAGGTCTCGAATATGGGGGTCAACGGGTTGAGCGCGATGATGTCACGGTATTTTTCCGGAGCTGCGTTTAGCGGATAAATGACCGGAGTGGCATACATGAACAGTTGCAGGCCGAAGGTGACCAACTGGGTGAGGTCACGGTATTTGGTGGTCAGCGCCGATACGATCAACCCCCACGACATGGCATGGAATGCAATCAGAAATGTCAGGAACGGAAACAACAGCAGGGCGGCATTGACATGCAGTGAAGCTCCTTTCACATAAAAATAGAGATACATGGCAATGAACAACAACAATTGTATTCCGAACTTGATCAGGTTGGAGGTGATGCCGGACAACGGCACGACCAGACGGGGGAAGTAGACTTTGCCGAACACGCCCGCATTGGCCGTGAACACATTGGAGGATACGTTGAACGCGGAACTGAAATAATTCCACAGCATGATACCTGCCATGTAGAATAAAGGCTGTGGTACTCCGTCCGTCGAGATACCTGCCAGGCCACCGAATATGAACATATACATCACGGTAGTGAAGATCGGTTGGATGAGGAACCAGAGAGGACCCAGAATAGTTTGTTTGTACACGGTGACAATGTCGCGTTTCACGTACATATAGTATAGGTCACGGTACCGCCATATACCTTTCAGATCTATATCCAGCCATTTTTTCTTTGGCTTTATTTCTATTGTCCAGTTTTCTTTAGTCATTTTTTGAAATCTTGTTTTTTAGGAGCGTTTGTCCAGATAGAGCACACAGTGCTGCTGTTTGTGGTCGCTCCAGGGATTGGAAACCAGTTGGTAACAATTCACTTGGAATGCAGGTGAACAGAGCGTATAATCTATTCGTAAAAAATCGCCCCAGCGTTGGTAGCTGCCTTTCCATGTCCGGCCGGCCTGGAGGAAGCAATCCTGCAGTGACCGGCTGATTTTCCGGTAAACATACGAAGCCGGTATATCGTTGAAATCACCGCACACGATGACCGGGTAAGGACTCTCGGCAATGGCGTTTGCCAAGAGATCGGCTTGCCGGTTACGCCGGATGGCGTGGTGGCGCATCGTCTGGAGTCTGTCTTTCATTGAGGATGATTCATTCATGCCGGTAGTTTGCAGATGGACGTTGAATAACCGGAAAGTTTGCCCTATCATCCGGATATCCGCTTGAAGCATCTTATTGTAGCTGTCCGGGAAGTAGTACTCTTGAACGTTTCCGACAGGCCAGCGGCTGAAGACGGCCAGATTAAGAATTTCATCCTCCCGCGAGTTGATGATGCAATAGGGGTAATCGGGAAAAGCAGCCTGGATGGTGTCCCATGCCAGAAGATTGGTATGGGGACGTTCCTGCAGACAGACGATGCCGGGCTGCAGGATACGAATGCTATGGGCGGCTTTCGCCAGGGTGTCTTTGTTCAGTCTGAACCCTTCGGCATTCCAGCAAACCAGTTTTAGCTGATTGGAATCTGGCACTTCTTCTCTATGTAGGAAATGAAGCGGAAAGTAACCGGATAGAATAGGTGAACTACCTAATAGCAAAAGCAAGTAAAGCATCCACCAACGATTATGTTTCCAGAGCAGAATCGCGAAAATAATTCCATCGGCTATGCATATAGGAATTGCCGATAGACTGATGAGGATAAAATTTCCGGCCCACTCGGGAGTGAAGCAGGGGAGAAATATCAACAGCAGTGTCAGACCGCACAGGATACTTCCCGACAGACAGTTAAATACGCGCATTGTTGGCAATCAGACCTTCTAAAGCTTCGAGTTGTTTTCGGGTTAACCTCAATTGGTCAAGCATGGGCCGGTAACGTTCCAAATGGTGCAGATCTGTACCCACAAAATCGTACATTCTCTGTTTTAACAGCTTCTCGCTGACCACTTTGGGGTGCGGACCATAATAGCCGCTCAGTGACATCAAATTAAGTTGAAAGCTGTAACCTTTTTCTTTCAACTGGAGGTAATCTTTTTCTCCCATGTACAGGTAACGCTCCGGATGGGCGATGACCGGTTGGTAACCGGCATTCCATACTTTCATCAGGATATCCAGCAAACCGGGAGGAGGGTACATGTAGGATGTTTCGACCAGCAGGTGGCTGCTGCCCAAAGGTAGCACTTCTCCATCCAACTTGTTTGTAAAAGCGGCATCCATCATATATTCAGAAGACAGCCGCAGATTCAACGGGCCGGAATAGGCTGCCTTCAACACGTCGAACTGTTGCTGCAGCTTCTTGTTCAGCGTGGGATAATCCTCCATGATATGGGGAGTGAGCCACACTTCCCGTAACCCTATGGATTCCATATAGCGTAGCAGGGACAGACTGGTATTTATGTCGGGTGAACCGTCATCCACTCCGGGAAGAACATGGGAGTGGATATCGGTCATACCCTTCATTAAACCAGAATTAATCAAATTGTATTTGGACTTGAATATACCAAACATCTTTCTTCTTAAGGTTTCAGGATTTCTTTTTGAACAATCGTTTCCAGCTTGATTCGGAACCATCCACATAACCGTAGCCATATCCGTAACCGTAGCCGTATCCTCCGTATCCGCTTGTTTTTACTATAGCACCGTTAAGTACTAACGACATATTGTTCAATTGTCCGCTACGGTATATTTTTTCCAACTCCGGCAACATGCGGCGGTCTAGCTTGCCAACCCGTACCACGAAGATGGTCAAGTCGGCTATGCGGTTGGTGATGGCGGCATCGGCCACTACTCCTACAGGCACATTGTCGACAAAGATATAGTCATAACGGTTACGCAGTTCGGCAATCATCACTTCCAATTGTTCGCTGAGCAATAGCTCTGATGGGTTGGGTGCGATGGGACCGGCCGGAATGAAATCTAGGTTTTCACAGATTTCGTTGTGCTTGATGATTTCATCCGTCGTGGCCTTGCCTGCCAGGAAGGAGGTCATTCCTTTTTCTTCTGTATGAAGGCGGGTATGTGAAGTCAAAGTCCCTTTACGGATATCCATGTCAATCAGGATGACTTTCTTGTCGGTTTGCGCGAAACTGGCCGCCAGATTGCTGGATACGTATGTCTTGCCGGCACCCGGTCCGAACGAACTGAAAGTGACGACTTGCATGTTCTTTGACTTGACACGCATAAAATCCATATTGGTGCGTATTATACGGAAGGCTTCCGATACAATGTCACGCCCCTGGGCACGGACAGCGATGCCATGCGCTGTTTTTTTATTCTCTATCTTCCTTTTGGATGAATCCTTGGGTATTTCGCCTAAGAAAGGAACGGTTACAGCATCCTCGATGTCCTTGCGGTTGCGTATGCGGGTATCGAAGAACAGGAACAATAGCAGGACAATTGCCGGCAGGGCGATTCCTTTCATGATACCTGCCATGATCATGCTGCGTCCGTTGGGAGAAATCGGAGTATCCCCTCCTCCGGCAGGGTCGAGTACACGGGCGTCGGTTTCGGTGGTGGCCTGGCCCAGCGCATTTTCTTCACGTTTGTTCAATAGATAGAGGTAAAGTTCCTCTTTGATGCGTTGCTGACGTTCGATAGAAAGCATCTGTTGCTGTTGTCTGGGTATGTTGGTCACCCGCCACTGGGCTTCTCCGGCCCTGCTTCGGGCCTCGTTCAGTTTCACATCGATGCTGACAATCATGTTGTCGATGGCCCGGATGATATTCTGTCGCATGGCAATCAGATTCTTGTTCAGTTCCTGGACGATGGGGTTTTTGTCACTGCTTCCTTCTATCAGTTTGTCCCGTTTCAACTTGTTGGCGTTGTAGGCCGCTATCTGGGTTTCAATGTTGATGTCGGCTATGCCGGTGTTTGAAGGGATAAGCTCAGTCTCTTTGGATGGGTCCACTAGGTAGCCCTTGATGTAGCGTGCCATGCGTGCCTGCAATTCCAGTTCCTGAGTGGTCGAGCTGTACTGCCGTTTGTCTGACATGGACATGGAAGCGGCCGAACCGATATCAATAATATCATTGTTTTGTTTGTAAGACTGAAGTTCGTTTTCCACGCCTCCTAGTTCTTTTTCGATGATGACCAAACGCTCGTTGATGAAGTTGGAGGTATTGATGGCTATCTGGTTCTTATCTTTGATAGTCTCTTCATTATACACTGTAATCAGCATATTGAGTACATCTTCGGCACGGGCGGTGGAGTAATCACGGAGTGACAGGTAGAGGATGGAGGCATCATTCTCGGCCTGACTGATGTTCAGGTTGCTTCTGAACAGGCTGGCCATTGTGTCCGTACTCTGCCGGCGTATCGTAATTGGTGTATTGAACCACTTGTCTGTATAATATAAGGTGGGTGAGACCACTATTTTTCCTATGGGCGATTGGATGGTGTCACCCAGATTGGCTGTTAGCGTTATACTTGTGGCGTCTGTCGAGAAATCGGATAACCGGACTTGCTTCCTGTTCAGGATTCTGACTGTCAGGCTGAAATCAAGATGATCCTCTTCTTCCGGGAATGAAACCTTGACAGGGGCTTGCGTATAAAGTTCCTCCTCACGCAAGTCATCCATGATGAGGTAGCATACATTGGCGTGAAGACGGTTCACCACATCGCGCATGAGTTTGTGTGACTGGAATTGCAGGATCTCATTGGATACATTGGTATATGAATAGGTGTTAAAACGGTCCAGCCCGCGACCGATGTTGTTTGAATAGGCGTCCTTTATCATGACGGTGGCTGACCGTGAATAGATAAAGGGAAGTTTGGCATATTGATACCATGCATATCCGCCGAACAGACTGACCGACAATACAAACCAGTACCATTTGGACAACAGGTACATGATGATGTCAACGGGGTTGATATTGAATCCTCCCCCGCTTAAGGTCTTATCTCCCGACATATCTTTTTGTTCACTCATTCTTATCATGTCGTTTCTTTTTTATTTAGTAGTCAGCAATACCAGCGAGGTGATTGTGGTGATGAAGGACAGGATCATACTCCATGTGCTCAGTTTTCTCTGGGCTTGTTCGGTGGCCTTCATGTTGGTAGGTTCTACGTAGACAATGTCATTCTGTTGCAGGTAATAGTAAGGCGACGTGAAGATGTCTTTGCTGCGGATGTCGTGGAACAGGATTCGTCGCTTGTTCCCATATTCGCGGATGACGGCGATACGGTCCAGACGGGATCGGGGGGTCAGGTCTCCAGCCATGGCAAGAGCCTCTAAAAGAGTGATGCGGTCGCCTTTCACTTCAAAGGTTCCTACATGTCCAACTTCTCCTAGCACGGAGAATTTGAAGTTCAAGAAATTGACGGTGACCATAGGATCTTTCAGCAATTCTTCGTTGATCAGTCGTTTTTTTATCAGTTCGGTTAATTGTCGGCGGGTCAGTCCTTCCACATGCAGTTGTCCCAGCACAGGAAAGTCTATATTCCCGTTGATATCCACTAAATAACCTTTTTCTTTTTCATCACTTAATACCCCCACTTCATTGTTGGAAATGCTTCCGTCTGCTTCTACAGAATAGCTTCTGCTTCCGGACATATTGAAAGGCAGGGACAGTTCTGGGTTTTTGCTGTTCACAATAATACTCAATCTGTCATCCCTATGGATGATGGCTTCATATTTTTGAACCATAGGATATTCCTGTAGTTCATCCATATCTTGTAAATAGACAAAATCTTTGCGTGAAGCGCACGAACTAAAAATGATTATTGCCAACAGACAGGCCAGTTTGATTGTTTTATCCATTGTTTTATAATTAATTGTTTTTTATTCCTTTATATGAATCACTTGGTCACATCGTTCCATCAGTCGTGAATCGTGTGTCACAAATATTAATGTGTTATTCTTTCCCCATTGCAACAAATTGTCCATGAGGTGTGTGGTGGTCTCGGTGTCAAGTGCCGATGATGCTTCATCAAACAGCCAGATCCGCCCGGGACGCAACAGTGCGCGGGCTATTGCAATCCGTTGGGCTTGTCCTTCAGACAAGCCATATCCATGTTCCCCTATCTTGGTATCTAGTCCTTCCGGCAGACTGAACACAAATTCAGCACAGGCCAGCCGGATGACTTTATGCAGAGCCTCTTCGTCTGCTCCCGGACTACCCAGCCATAAATTCTCCCGGATGGTACCGCTCAGCAACGTATTTCCTTGGGGCACATAGACGAAGTTGATGCGTAAATCGGGGGTCACACTGAGTGTCCGTCCGTCATCAGTTGTCAAATCGATGCGTCCCTTTTCCGGATAAACCAAAGCCAGTATCAGCCGGATAATGGTCGTTTTTCCTGTTCCGGTAGGTCCGGCTATGGCGGTGGAACTTCCCGGATGAAAGGCAGCTGTAAACCGGTCGAGTACCGGCTGTCCCTCTTCATAGCCAAAAGACACTTTCCGAAAGTTCAGTGTCAGTGGTTGGTCTATGTAGACCGGGTGTTCGTCCGGTTCTACATCTTCAAAGAGGGCCATTAACCGTTCCACGGAGGTCCATCCCCGTATCAGACTGGGAGGGATGGATATTAACCCTAAAAAAGGTCCCTGTACCTGTCCGACCAGTTGAAGAAAGGCTGTCATTGTTCCGAATGTTATCTCGTGGTTATGCAGTTGGAAAATACCCCAAAGGAATGCACATAAGTACCCTCCTCCAAATGTAAATCCCATGACCCCTTGCGTAAAAGTGGAAAATTTGATTTGTTCCATTCCCAATTTGAACAACTTCTCTTGTGTTTCATGTAATTTCTGTTTCCGGTAGTTGGTGGCTCCGAGCGAGCGGACTAGAATCCGTTTGGACAGATTTTCTTGCATGACGGTACCCATCTCGCTGTTCATCTTTTTTTGGGCACAGCTCAGTTCCCGGACCTTTCTGAAATAAATCTTTGACAATAAAACAAGAGGGGTGACTCCCAGTATGAACCAAGCTAAACGCGCGTCAAGAATCCACAAGTAGATAAAAGAGCTTGCCAATTGCAAGCCGGTAACCAGCAGGTTGGGTAGAATGCCCATTCCCATTCCCAACACTTCGGAAGCGTCACTGCTGATACGGGTCAGCAGGTCGCCTGTGTGCCATTTCCCTGCTCCTTTCCATGAACACATCATTAGGGCGTCGGACAGCGAATTTTGCATGCGGATACTGATGCGCATGTTGATCTTGCCAAAAATCCAGGGAGATACAAGTTTTATCCCCATACCCAGCAGGAAGGATAAGGCTACTATTGTGGCTACCAGGTAAATATTCCCTTCCTGTGCTCCGGTAGCTACATCGATGATCCATTTGGACATGGCCACATTGACCAATGACATGACCACTCCGAAAATACCCGAAAAGATAGAGAAGGTGATGAGCCAATGGTATCCTTCTGTTACCTGCATAACCCATTTGAAAGCTTTCCATCCTAACTGACATGTATTGCTCAGATTCTCCCGTGTGAGCTTCTGCAAAAACTTTTTCAGCAATTCTTTCATTTCTTTTTTATCATTTCCTTGAAACGTAAGAGGGCTAATCCGGCCAGCCACCAGAAAGTTTCGTCGAAAGCATAACCTAACGATAAGTGCATTTTGTGAAAGATCCGCTTCAACGTGTATCGTTTGTTCGCCCATTTCCCGGTGGGACGTTCACCGTAACGTTCGTCTCCATGTCCAAAATTGCCACTTTCCCAAATCTCTTGCATTAACTTGTCCGGACAGAGACTGGTACTGAATGGTAAAAGGTCGGCCGGCACGCCAAGATATTTTATCAATAGGGCATAAAGTAACCGGTTCCACCGGTGAATGTGCCATTTGCGACAGATACACTCTAATTCGTTTTTGTTTGTAACAGAATGTAATGCGTTAAAAGCCATGGCTATATCACACAATTGTCGTAGTCCGATCCCTTCATTGATAAGATGCTTCAATATGTGGGTGGAAAGTAATAGATGATTCGCTTCGTTCGGAAGTTTGCCTTGGCTGTTGGTAAAGACCCCCGCTTCCCATTGGCGGATTTCTTTTTGGAGGAAAGGGTTGTGCAACTCTATCAGCCTGCTGTGATGTTCAATCAGAACTCTGTTTATCAGACAGGAAGCCTCACCATTGGTTCCTCTTTTTACCGGTAATCCTAATTTTTCCATCCGTTGGTTGGCTTGTTCGGTTTGTGTCTTGTTTCCGAACCACAGGTCGATGTCTCCGGCTATGCGATGTTCCGGATGAGGGTAGAAGTCAGCTGTCCCTATCCCTTTTAGCAGCAGGAAAGGGATAGAAGGTGATTGTACATAAATCTGTTGGAGGGCTTTAATCGTTTCCCGGTGTTGCCGGTTCACCCGTTCCAAGGTGTCAACTTCCACCATCCAGCCAAGCAATACCTTCCGGGGAGGTACGGCTTCAGTCGGCAACAGGCGGATGCCATCGTAAATAATGCCTTGTACGGTTTGTTTTCTTGCCATGCTGTGAATTTCATTCCATTCCTTTTCATCTAGAGGAAAAAGGGCGGAACAGTCTTCCTGCCGGTCCCACAGTCCTTGCCTTAGCAAAAGCATGAAAGCCTTTTGTAATGGGGCTGAGATCATCTTTTTGTCTTATTCTATGGCTAACCCAGTTTCTAACCATTGTCGGCACAGCTCGTTGGCATCGTTTCGGGCTGTATCTTTATTTACTTCATATTCATTGCACAGCAGTGCTCCGGCTTCATCTACCGTGAATTCCTTGTTTTCCAATTGTTTCCATAACCAGGCGGCTGTTTCATTCAAGGAATAGACCTGTGCCATATCCATGGTTTCAGAAAACGGATTGACAATCATATATTCTCCACCTACTTGGCGAAGAATTAAATTAGAATTGAGTCTCATTGTCTTTATATTATTGCATTATCCTATTTATAGTTAAAATTACATCGACCTTCACAGGCAGATGTAATGGGGAATAAAATGTAAGTTCATTCTATTATCCGCTGATAACATAGGGTCTTGAACTTACCTGATCTAACATTTTTTACAGATCCGGCGCTTCTCGCGAAGAAAACGAATCTCTCTTCTAACATTTCTTATTGTATTGTTTGTCATATCTGAATTGAACAGATTACTGTTTACCAGTTTATACCTGTGGGACGGATCATGCCGGCTTGCAGCAGTTGCATGATAAATCCTGCGGCATCTTGCGATGCGGTGTCTTTATCCACTTCGTATTCCTCCAGAATCAACAGTACTAGATGGTTGAAGCTTTCTGCTTCTTCGATATGCTCCCAGATAAATTCTCCGGTTTCGGTCAGGGTGACCATTCCGTTGAACTCTCGGGCGGTCTGTCCGGAAGGAACCAGTACGATTTCTCCGGCTATGTTTCGTTTGATAAATTCTTTGGTTCTTTTCATCTTTTGAAAAAACGATATGTTTTAATGATGGTCCTGCGTAAAGGAATTATGTTCGGCCATATGTGGGCGAAGAATTTCCACTGGAAATCTTCTGGAACTATCCATTTCCCTTTTCGCTTCACCTTGATAATGATGGCGAAAATCTGTTCTCTTTGAATTGGACCTTCGATGACAGTCTGGGCGTCACCGATAAGATAATATTCTTCATTTTTAACATTATAAATACGGTGCATGACATATTCACCGTTGCTTCGCTGATAGAACACCATATCTCCTTTCCGAAGTTCACCGGAGGGGCTTTTCAGGTAGATGTGGTCTCTTGCGTGGATCAGGAATGGAGCCATGCTGCTGCCCGAGATGATCATGCTCACCTGCTTTCCTTCCTCAATGAGGGTACGCAGCATGGATATATATTCTTTCGTATCGACAGTCTTCATAATGGGGCGTATTTCACATTATCGGATAATTTCCAGTTTGGTCAGATACCTGTGCAGGGTGAAGGCTGCTTCCGGATTCATGTTGCATGCATAGGTGCTGATGCTTGTCTGTCTGGTCAAAACCTGCAGATCGTCGAGTGCTTTGCCGGTGAGCTTTGGATTCCACCAGTTGATTGTAACCTGCGAGCAGAGAGCTTTGAAATGCTTCATGGCTGTCTGGGGACGGATGGTGTTATCAGATGCCTGTTCGATGAATACAATGGCCTCCAACGGGCGGCGTTCATTGTGACAGATACCGCTGGAACCGCATACAGGCCATCCCGTTATCTCGTAGTCGCCGTTTGGAAGTGGACAGAGCAGGGCACGGTCGCCATTGAGTACCTGGGTGCCGGGAATATGCCGGCACCACAGGTTGGCATGCGTCGATTTGCCAATGCCGCTAGGACCACTGAATAAGATGGCTTGCCCACGATAATCCAGAAAAGTACAATGTAGTATGTAACATCCCTGGACAGATAAAGGACGTTCCAGGCACAGGCAGGAAATGAACAGGGTATCTGTTTGCAGTTCTCTTTTCAGACCTTCGATGAAATAGATGTTGGCATCTCTTTCGTTTCTTTCCTGATAGAGAGCATAGCAGGCATTCAGGTTTCCTACAGCCAGCAGGCGTGTTTCTTGTTCTTCCTTCCGGAAAACTACGATGTCGTTGCGTTGGAATGTGATCTGCCAGTCGTTGGACGGCAAAGGCAGACGGTTGACAAAATAGAATGTATAGTACCGGTCCGCTTCTTTGGTAGCGGGTTTATGGTCGAGAAACAAACGGCTGTTAACAGGAATCTCCTGTTCTGTCACTCCTGACAATTCAATCGTTAGCGGGCCGATATTCAGTCTCACAATCTTCAGTTTTTAATGTATTACGGGGGGATAATTCGTAATGATCCGTTCTTTGGCTTTCGCCATCTGGCAAAGATAGTCCATGCTTCCGGTGATTGTTTTTTCACAGTGTGCGGCGGCATAGCATACGTTGCATACGGGACGAAGGTGGCAACCCTCGCATTCGGTATGGGATACCAGTTCCTTGGCTTCTTCTAAAAGTTGTTGCCATGCAGTTGTCATCGGAATCTTTTTCAGGTCAACGGCCGGTTGATCCAGCATCACACAGGGGGTGAGGATGCCTTGCCAGTTGATCCAGCATGAACTCTTGGCAGCTCTGCACTCCAAAGAGCAGGCTCGTGTTCCTTCCACATGGGCAAGCGTATATTTCAAGTCGTGCATGTATCGTGCCATGTCATTCCCTTTTTTGTACTCCATATATTGCATCTCGATGCGGGCCGCCTCGTCGGCATCCAGTCTTTCAGTTAGAATGTTACGCAGACTTCCGCATTCGGGGCGTGAGAGAGGAAACATGTATGAGTTTACTTCTGCCGGAATGTCCAGATGCTGGGCCAGACGGATGATCTCGTCGTAATCTTTTTCATTCTTTCGTACGATACTTACGTTCAGTTTCACATCAATGTCTGCCTTTTTCAACCGTTTCAGGGCTTCCATGCACAGGGTGTATCCTTGCGGATTGTGGCACAAGCGTCCGTAAGTTTCTCTGCTGTCTCCATACAGGGTGACGTTTATCCGCCGCGGCTTGTGGGTCTGCAAGATGCGTACCATTTCGTTGTCGATGAGTGTGCCGTTCGTATTGAGAGTCAGGATGAATCCCATTTCGCGCAGCCGGGTGTACAGCTCCTTGAAGTGTGGATAGAGCATCGGTTCACCTCCGGTGAGAAGGATGAAGAGTGTACCCATGTCTTGAAGTTGTTCTGCCCAGTCGAGCCATTGTTGCAAAGGCGATAAACCTCCGTGCCGTTCCACCACGCTGCGTTCGGTGCGTATGAAGCACATGTCGCAGTTGAGCGTACAGGTGGGAGTCAGCTCGAAGTTGGTAGTGATCGGGACACGGCTCTGATTGGCTTTGTCCACCAATGCCCGTTCTAAAAGGTTGGCATCGTGAAGATGATCCATAACTTGGAATGTATATGTATTTATGAGAAAAGTCTTTATAGACTTCCTTTCATTTGTTTCTTTTTACTTTTTGCAATGCGGCAAAGGTAGCCGATGCCGCCGCATTGCCCTTTTTCATTGCGGGCATTGGCATAGCAGACATCACAGATAGAGCGTAAGGTACAACCTGCGCATTCTTTATGGAACGGAAGTTGTTCGCATTTGGTTACTATTTGTTTCCAGGCATCGCTTACGGTTGTGGAAAGTAGCGAAACGGCTGGTGTTTCCATATCGACGCACGGAGTCATGACGCCCTGCCAGTTGATCCATGCGGAACTTTTACCTGCCCGGCAGGCAAGTCCGATGCCTTCAGCAGGTACGGGAGATTCTCCACGTTCCAATTGCTGGAGGACATGAGTGGCGTATGATGTGTATTCCTTGCCATATTTATGTTCCAGTGCCTCAACCTCGGCATGTGCCACTTCATCCGGTACGGGGCGGCACGTATCAAGGGGTAGCGTGGTGGCGCATCCCGGCCGTGAATAGACTGAAATGTAACTGTTGGTCAGCATAGGTAAGTCCCATTCGTCAGCTAGTTCCAGCATTTGCCGGTGTTCTTTTATATTTTGTCGTGTCAAGGTGAGGTTCAGTTTGGTATCTATGCCATATTCTTTTAATCGTTTCAGTCCTTCCAGGCAACGGTCGAAACCGTTTGTCGCGTGGCACAGATTGAGATAAGTTCCGTTGGTCACACCATATAACGAGACATTCACCCTCCGGGGTTTCAAACGTTGAAACAGACGTACTGTTTCGTCATCTATCAAAGTCGCGTTTGTATTGATGGTGAGGATGAATCCTTTTTCTTTCAGCCGGATATATAATTCTTTGAAATCAGGATAGAGTAGGGGCTCGCCTCCTGTCAGTAAGATGAAGAGGGTTCCTATTTCCTGTAGCTGGTCGGCAATGTGCAGCCATTCCTCTATGCTCCGTAATCCTCCTCTTTTCTCGGCTTGTGACTTCTCCATGCGGATATAGCACATATCACAACGGAAATTGCACGTCGGTGTCAATTCAATAGTGGCATTGATCGGAGTACGGTTTGCCGTCGCTTTGTTCACCAATGCCCGTTCCACAGGGTTTATGTCTTGCAGGGATTCCACTAGGATAATGATTTTTTTTCAAAGAAAAGTTTTTGAGTCTAGTGTATTGGATTTCATTTACTTCCGTGGTCGTATATGTTACCGAAATTTGTCTCGATGGAAAATATATAGATTATCTTCCCTTTTTGAAGCCCAACAAAAGTTAATACTTAATTTAGAGCATATCCTTTTTATAAGGCACCAGAATTGGCATCTCACAAAAAGATATTATCAAATTCGATTGATTTTTAACTATTGGCATACAACCAAGTCTATATTTTACGATGATAGACCCAAAGATAGGGAAAGTAGAATCTTTCAAGGTCTTCATTGCTTTGCATAATTCGTAAATTTTGATTCGCAGCGAAGATAGATATTTTAGAACCCTAATTTGAGAGGTTTACAGTATAGACTTTACTTTTAAGGTCCAAGTCTATACTGTTATTTGATGCGAATTTCATAAATAGGGGAATGTCTTAAGAGTGGTTAGGACGACCTGGTATTTCTTCAACAGCAGATTTGATTTCACCCCAACCTTGATGATTGTATTCTCCAGTGTTATTTACTGTATCATAGCTAGTCCACTTGATGCTTCTAATCTTGTCACCTACTTTTGCGTCACTTAAATCGAATCCATTCCAATCAATATTGAGAATAGGTATACCCCATTTTTCTATAGTCCCTTCGTGCCCTGTAGCATGGATACCATTAATATCTACATAGGTTGTAGCGCATGGTTTTCCATGATTGTTTGTATTGTTTTCTCCATAATGACAATGAAATAGTGCTTTAAAGTTATAGCATGCAGCTACATATTCGTTCGGAATGAACTCTTCGCTAATAAGCATCGGTTTTTGATAATCTTTCTTCATACTATTTTTTTCTTTTTTGATTCCTGTTTCGGAGGAAAGGAAATCAGAAAAGGTTTGAAGCGAAATAGTGATTGGGTCCCGGAGAAACTCCGGTGTGAAAGAATTTTGAAATAATTGATATATTGCGATTTACCATCTACAATATGATCCTTTCATTTTCCTTTTCATTACACTAATTCTTTGCAGCTCAAACGATATTCTGACTTAGTTCCTCCAGTAGTCTGATCATATATTATTTAATCTCTATTTCTATTAATGAGAATCAATAAATTTATCTAAGCGTTAGGAATCAAGATTGAAATAAATGAATAAGATTGCGATTTACTGTTTTATTTACCGATTAGGATTTAGCAGTTTCCCAAGAATTTATGTCAAGGTTCTTGGTGGCGTGACCCTCCCAGCCCTTTTGTCCTCTCCAAACAATGACTAATTCACTTTTCTCAAATTTCTGATTATGGTTGTAATCAACATATCCCCAATAAAAACCAGATTGGGCTTCGGCTTCATGAAATGCACTACATGGATGATAGTTTCCTAGCCAAATACCTCGATTTCCTGTAGTGGGTTGTGAACCAGAAGCAGGCTTATCTCTAAAATAATACAACGTTCCTCTTGGTGCATCACAAGTAAACTTATAAACAGTTCCACTATCTCCACAAGCAGCCACATGCGTTTGCGGCACGAAAGCCTCGCTTTTCAGCTCCGGCTTTGTATAAACTTTCTTTGTCATCTTTTTTTTCTTATTTTGCCAGACTTCTTATTCTGTAAGAGGGCAAAAGTTTGAAAAGAGAAAAACATGACCGAGTTCTGCAAGAACTCAATCAATAAGAATCAAGAATAAAAAGGATGAAACGACTGTGATTTACAGTCTTTACCGATTTACGGAGATAAATATCCGGATGTGACATGTCGCTTTCGGCTTGTTCACGTTACATCTCCAAATTCCTAACATCTTACAATTTTCTCTTTACTATGAAACTTTCATATAGCCAAGTTCTTGCAGAACTCTGTCTGTTATTAAATAAATTATCTATCTCATACTCCGTATCGCATCCGCTACACGCATCACATCCTCGCACGTCATCATTGATCCCGAAGGCAGACAGAGTCCACAGTTGAACAGGGCTTCCGATACTCCGTTGACGTAGGTGGGGGAGGATGAGAATACGGGTTGCAGGTGTAACGGTTTCCAAAGCGGACGGGTCTCGATGTCGGCTTTTGCCAAGTGCTGCATCAGCTGCAAGGCGCTGAAACTGGTTTCGTTACTGTCCACTTTAATTGTAGTCAGCCAATAATTGGGTAGAAATATGGTAGATTTCTTGGGTTCTACCACAGTGATACCCGGAAGTCCTGCCAGCAGCTCGGTGTATAGCCGATGGATGGCACGGCGGTGTGCGATATGGTTGTCCACTACACGCATCTGCCCGCGTCCGATACCAGCCGACACATTGCTGAGCCGGTAATTGTATCCGATCTGTTCGTGCTGGTACCAGGGGAACGGTTCACGTGCCTGGGTAGCATAGAACTTCACTCTCTGGGCTTCCTCTTCCGTATGGCATAATAAGGCGCCGCCACCGCTGGTGGTGATCATCTTGTTGCCGTTAAAAGAGAAAATCCCATATTGACCGAAGGTCCCGCAATAGCGTCCGTTGTAAACGGCCCCCATTGCTTCGGCAGCGTCTTCCACCACGGGGATGCCGTAGCGGGAGGCAATGTCACAGATTTCGTTCATGCGGGCAGGCGTGCCGTAAAGGTGTACTGGAAGAATGGCTTTGGGCTTGAGGCCGGTCTGTTTCATACGGTCGCAGATGGCCTGTTCAAGCAGTATAGGATCCATATTCCAAGTATCAGGCTCACTGTCCACGAAAATGGGGGTAGCACCCTGATAACAAATGGGGTTGGCTGACGCAGCAAAGGTGAAACTTTGGCAGATCACTTCGTCTCCTTTGCTTACGCCCAGCATGATCAATGCCAAGTGGATGGCTGCCGTACCTGATGATAATGCCACGGCGTGTACCTCCTGGTCGCAATGCGTTGAAAGCCACTGTGACAAGTCATGCTCGAAGCCATCTACATTCGGCCCTAAGGGAACTACCCAATTGGTTTCGAAAGCCTCACGGACGAACTCTTGTTCGGATCCGCCCATGTGTGCCAATGACAACCAAATCTTACTCATTTTCAGTTATGAACAAAAAATTATTTGTTGCGTGCTTCGGTGATGAACACTACAACACGGTTCCACTCGTTCTTCAGCTGGTATGGTTGCAGGCTATCACCTTTGTAATCCACCCGGATGCGGCTTGGATCCACACCGAACTCTTTCACCATCATGTTGCAGACAGCTTCGGCACGGCGCTGGCTCAATTTCAAATTGTAGGCCGGATTACCAGTCTGTACGTCGGCATAACCTGTTATGATCAGGTTGACTTCCGGATGGTCTTCCAAATACTTGGCAGCTTCTGCCACATTCTTTTTCTGGATATCGGTAATATTGTACTTGTCGATAATGAATGATACGGTCATACCCAACATTTCGTTCTTCACTACCTCTTTCTTCACTTCTGTGACGACTGGTGCCGGTACCGGCTTGTTACGCTCTTCATTGATCTTGCGGTTCAATTCGTCAACCCATGCCTGGTCGTTCACCTCTGTGTAGCGGAAGCGGCGATCGCCGTACTGGTCCTTGAAATGATAGGTGAGACCTAACATGACGTTGGCGTATGAATCCCATTTGCGGTCGTAACGCGTACCGTTGAAAGCATCGTCCGTTGCGTTGAAGGTCGCTTCCAGATTGATGTCAAGCGCATTGCTCAACATATAATTGAACTGGAGGCCTGCGCGTAGAGAGAAAAACGTTTTGTTGTCAGTGCTGATTTGGTAGGGGGCAAACTCCTCACTGGGGGATTTGTCCCACTCTTTGACTTTATCATCGAATCCGAAACTGGAGTTGAATCCCATACCCAAGATACCTACTACATTGAAACGGATATCTTCGTCATATTGGGCGAAAATATTGTGCAGGTTGAACAATCCGTCCAAATAACCGTTGAACATATTGAAACCGTAGTTCCCTTTGCCATACACCTCGGGAAAGGCTTCAATCACTTCGCTGTTGGCGCGTGACATTTGTTTCAAATAAGCGAGTTGCACACGTGCTCCGATGGCGGGTGAGAAGTATTTACCGACCGAGAGGGCTATGCTTGGTCTGGTCATGGCGCCGAAAGATCCGAAGCGGCTGTTCTCGGACAGCGAATGATTGGCGCCGGCCTGAATTCCGATGAACCAGTTGTCACCGGCCTTGTAATGCTTTAGCGCCCGTACAGTGTCGGTCTTTAATTTCCAAGTTGCATCGTCTTCTATTGTTTGTGCCCATAAAGATACAGAACAAAAGAAGACCACAAATAATATAGCTATTTTTTTCATGCCAAATTATACTTTTAAAATGGGTCGTTTATTCATTGATGTACACTATGACGCAGCTCTTTTGTGGATCGAGCGATGCAATGACAGCAGGGTTTTTCTCTATAAAAATACGTCCGGCCGGAATGTCGTATGTGTTGGCTAGCACATTGCGGATGGATTGTGCCCGTGCCATGAACAATTCGGTGTCTCTTACTTCTTTGGTTGAAGTGATATAGAGGTCGCCATCGGCTAGCTTCTTTATATTTTCTGCTGCTGTGTAAACGTTTACTTCCTGTAGTTTGTTGATTGCGGCGGAAGCATTGTCAAACGAGATAAACGAACGGATATGATTGCTTTCCACCACTTCTGTCTCAATCTTTGTGACAGGAGGAGCTGCCGCTTTGTTGGCTTCACGCAGGCGGTTGATTTCGGCGTTTGCTTCGTCATATTTCGACATGTCGCGGCGGGCGTAGGTGAATTGCCGTGAGCCGTTATGATTTTTGAAACGGTAGCTGACACCTGCCAATATGTTGACATGGCCATCCCAGCGGTCGTTTGAACCTTCGCCTTCCCAACCGTCGAATGAGTCGTCAAGCAAACTGTTCGTGATTTCAAGATTAAAGTCCCACGCTTTACCGAGGCGGAATTTCGCCATCAGACCCAGGCGGATGGACAGCAGGTCTTGCGATTCGGTATTGTATATTCCGTCGTTCCAGGTACGCTTGCTGAAGTTGGCGGTGTGTTCGTAACCGGCTCCCAAGATACCGATCAGGTTGAAGGTCCGGTCTTCTTCATACCCGCAAAAGAGGTTGGTGAAGTTGAACAATCCGTCTAGGCCTACCCCCATGGCGTCCCAATAGTAGGGCTTGTCGTTGCTTGCTCGTCCGGCATTGCTTCCATAGAAACCTTGGAGGCGGATACCTCCGGCAGGAGCGATCCACTTGCCTATGGACAACGCACCGGCGGGACGGAACTGGTCGAAGAATCCAGAACTGGAAGTATGGGTCCCCCAGGAATAAAAGGCGCCGGCCTGCAATCCGACAAACCAGTTGTCTCTGAATTTAGACTTGTTTAAGAGCCGTTTGTCCCCGCTTGCAGGGTCTGTCCAATAAGAGATCTCCTTTGTATCCTGTTTGACAGGAACATCTTGAGCCGCTTCTTGTGCAAATCCCGTAGCCAAGGTTAGAAATGGCATCATAAACGCAATGAAATGTTTTTTCATTTTGCGATTCATTTTAGTTAAACATTATATTGGATTTCATTTTTTTGGATATATATGTTTTTTCATCCAGCGCCTCATATACGGAGTTCATACTTTTGAACTCCGGTACAATTTGCTTCAACTGATATACGGTCTCTTTTTTATTGTCCGTCTGGGCAACCTCAACCAATTGTTGCAGGGCGGGCTTTATTTTATCGTAATCTTGTTTTAAACTGATACCTTTGAATATTTTCGGATTAAGGGTAGGAGTAGAGTTCTCTTCATTATAGAGTAATTCCTCATATAGTTTCTCGCCTGGTCGCAGACCGGTATAGACGATTTCAATGTCTTTGTCCGGTTGTAAACCTGCCAGTTTTATCATCCGGCATGCCATGTCGGTTATTTTTACGGGTTTACCCATGTCGAAAATAAAGATATCGTTTCCTTGTCCCATAAAAGCGGCCTCTAGAACCAGTCGGCAAGCTTCGGGAATAGTCATGAAATAACGGATGATGTCCGGATGCGTGACTGTTACAGGCCCCCCTTCCATAATCTGTTGGCGGAAAAGGGGGATTACACTGCCGTTGCTGCCCAGCACATTGCCGAAACGGGTGGTTATAAAAGAGGTTTTACCAATTATATTTCCTTCTTGGATAGCACTCCCGAGGCTTTGTACGTACATCTCTGCCAGTCGTTTGGTAGCACCCATCACACTGCTGGGATTTACAGCTTTGTCTGTGGAGATCATGATGAATTTCTTTACGCCATATTTCAATGCCGTATCTGCCATGATGCTTGTACCCAGGACATTGGTACGTACCGCCTCGCATGGATATTTTTCCATCATGGGTACATGTTTGTATGCGGCTGCATGAAAGATGATGTCGGGGTGGTAGAGTCTTGTCTGCGACTCCACACGGTCACGGTTGCGTACATCACCTATGATAGGCAGGATGGAGCGGTCTGGAAATCTTTTCTTCAACTCCATATCTACTTCGTAAGTGGCGGTTTCCGAAAAATCAAACAAGATGAGCTGCTTCAGGTTGAAACAACATAATTGTCGGCACAATTCGCTCCCGATACTTCCTGCCGCTCCGGTCACCATGATAACACTTCCGGACAATTCATTGCGGATATTATCCAAGTCGATGTTTATTTCTTCCCGGCTTAAAAGATCTTCTATCTGTATATTGCGTAATTGTATTTTACTCCATTGTGTTTGTTCTGTCAAAAATGGTGCAATGCGCAGGCAGATGTGGTTCTCCAGACCGTATTGCACTATTTCTTCATCGTTACGGAGATCTGTGTGGCTTAGAAATAATATACAATTGACTTTTAAGGTGCTGAATAATTTTCGCAGACTATTTTCTTCGTCAATTAAATATATCTGATATCCCACAAGCCGGTATTTCTTGTTTTCGGGTTTTCGGGTGATAAATCCGAAAACATTATAAGGATTGTTTTCACTTCGTAGATAATTAGCCAGACTGATTCCCCTTTCGGAGATACCATATATTAAAGTTGCTTGTCTAGGTTTTTTTAAAAGCTGTAATAAATGATAGTAGAAATTGACGGTTAATATCCGTGTACACATGAGCAGGAAAACGGAACTGATAAAATCTGTTATAATGATGGAATAAATGAACAATCCGATGTAATCCAGTGTTATATATGCAAACAAAACAAATGTGAGAGCTTTCAGCAGCATGGCATAAATGATACGTGTCAGTTCTACTAAGGTGGAATAACGTATAATTCCCTCGTAGGTCTTACAAATTCCAGTCCATACGATACTGGAAATGACCGCTATCAGCAGAATATAACGCTGCTGGTTGAAATGGATGCTGATATTAATCAAATAGTGGAAAAATAAAAAGATAGAAAATGAGGATATGACAGATAAAAAAACATCGATACACCATATTATATAGGGATGTATATAATCTGTCTGCAAAAATTTATTGCGTATTTTATTCTTTAATAGGGAAAGCATAGGTCGTTAAGGTATTTTTTTCAAGAAGGCTTGCGGAATATAAGAGGTGGCTACAGCACATACACCATGGACTGTTATAATAAGCCGGTGGTTCTTTTTAATGCGGCAGATATACCCTTCTGCACCTTTGAATGTTCCGTCAATGACTTTTACGTGGTCTCCTTGATAAAATTTAGGATTATCTGTGTCAAAATATTCTAGACCTTTTTCGCCTGACGAGGTAACGAGCATGAAGATGTTCATCTCTCTCTCGGGAATGGCTAAAGGAATTTTTTTAAAATCTATTTGCCGAGTATAGAGAATTACTTTATCGGTCAAGATCTTCTGTATCTCTTTTGCTATGTAAGTTTCCGAATGGAAGAAAAGCAATGAATTGATAACTGGTTTTCGTACGTTTTTTTTTGTTCCATCTTGTTTTAAAACCTTTACGGTTTCGCAGGGAATATAACATTTTATCTTTTTCTTCAAAAGAAGTTCTTCAATGGCAAAAACCTTATTATAGAATACTTTTAATGCAAACCAGTGTTTTTTCGAATTATTGTTTGATGTCATTTTTATCTTTAATACTTTAAAAATGGAAGGACATTCCTTCCATTCCTGCATGTTATATAACACACAGTAATCAGAGTTAAACTAACTTTTTTCTATAATTTGAAAACTTTAGCACGCAGCATTTTTCCTGATCCAAGAAAAATAAACTGTAACTCCAAATTCATACTGTCTCTAAGTAAGAGATGGTATAATATTATAATGTGAATATAATCAGCATGATAGGATATACCTACCAAGCTGATTTTTCAAACTTTTGTAACTTGTCTTTAGCCCTTCGTTTTTTATTTTTAACAACTTATTTTTTATTTTTATTTTGTAATGTTATTGTATTTAACAATTTTTCTATCATAGTATCGTAAAGTATTAAATATTAGACACAAGCATAATTATTATATATAGATAGAGAAAAAAAATGTTATCTATTTTGTTAATCAATAAAAAACAAGTATCTTTGCATCGAATTTATACCGTCTCTTACTTAGAACTACTGTTTTATCGAATCGATAATAGCTTTATTTACTTCATCTATAATTGAATTGTCTATCTTTGTCAAATAAATCAGTGTGGTTTTTTCCGAACTATGTCCCATGCCTGCACTGATGATTGACAAAGGTACATTTTTATTGCGTGCGGTTGTAGCCCAGGTATGTCTTGGAGTATAAGAGGATAAATTAATATTCGGTTCTAAAAGTTTGGAAAGACGTTTCAGTTGGCGATTATAGTAATTGAGCGCTATTTCATATTGTGAGTAGGCTTTATTCTCATCTTCTGTATTTAATATCGGGAACAAATATGGTGAGTCTTTTTTTTCATACTGGTTGATTATATTTTGTAGTCTGGTTTCAATCCTTATAGTTAATTCTTGACCAGTTTTATGTCTGACGTAGGTAATATATCCATTCTGTATATTTGATTTTTTTAAGTAGACGATATCGACAAAAGCCATTCCACGAGCATAAAAACTGAAAATGAACAAATCTCGTGCAAATTGCAGAGCCTTGGACTTTTTTAGGTCTATGGAGAGAAGCTGAGAGATCACCGTTTCTGTAACAGCACGTTTTCGGGTTCTATCCACTCCTGTATAGACGTTTTTGAATGGAAAAGTTTGTTCTATGATTTTTTGGGTTACAGCTTTGTTATATACAGAACGGAATATGCGCATGTAGAATGAAATGGTGTTTCGTACAACACCCCGTTGAATTAAAAAGGTGTTGTAACTTTCCACAAATTGTTCAGTTACAATATTGAACGTTGAATCTGTATTTTTCATAAATGCCTTCAGGCTTTTTAAGGTTTTGCTGTAATTACGAGCGGTTCCTCGTCGATTGTCATTTTTCAGCTTTTGAATTTGTTGGGTGAAAAAATCAGTAATACTGTAATCGGCGGTTGTTTGATAGAATTTTTCAATTATTTCATTAACTGTATAGTTTGCACATTCAGCATCTATTTTGTAGATGATTTTTTTTAGCCGGTCTAAATCCCTGTCTATTTTACACTGAAGTAAGTATGAGGTTGAGTCTGTGAAAATGATTTGTGCTTTATTGCTATCCCAATCTTGTGGATGAAGATGTATCTTCGTAGTGATTTGTTTAACCTGACGAAGATGTGTCAGTTGATAATAGATAGTTCCGGCCTTACCTGGAACAGTTGACGGACGTAATTTTACTTTTACAGTTGCCATAATTCTTAACAATTTTATTTATGCAATTCATTTAATTAAATAATAATAGTTGAATATACTATTTTGCCCTATTTCCTGTTGCTAAGATTGATAATCATCTCTCTTGCTTCAGTAGATCATGTCTTTCTAGGAGTCGGACTGGTATAATCTGAGAAATAGGGTATACTTGCCTTCTTTTTATTTAATTTTTACCGTATTGTAATTTGTCTTGAAGAAGGACTTGAAATATTGAACCATTTCGATCCTTGTATGTTCATCTGATGCAGTATAATTAGGAATAAGTCATATTACGCAAAAGGATATGGTATAGTCTGCAAGCGTAAACGGTATAACTCCTGGAAATTACGGTATTAGTTTTCCAAATCTATGCTGTTAGTTTGAAAAAACGTTGAGGACTGTCGGGGAAAATTTTTTCTTTTTTGGGTTAGGAGCACGGTTGAATTTTTAAAAAAGAATTATATTTGTACTACTCATTACCGAAACTATGGCAAAGAATAATTTACTAAGTGAGCAACTTGCTTATATTGGTGTCAGTTGTACTCCTACGCATCTGCATTTGTGCAGTTATAATGCTGAAAGTATTTGTATGCAGGATGGGAAAGATATAGATAGTTTAATCCCTTATTTGAATAAGAATGCTATAAACTGGATACAAATTCATGGTTTTCAGAATACGGAGGTCATACAGCATGTCTGTCAGAATTTTAATGTCGACTTTTTGACGATACAAGATATTTTGAACTCCAACCATCAGACTAAGATAGAACAGCATGATACATATAATGTAGTGATTTTGAAGTTACTTTTTTCTAATGATGATGGCTATGTGCCACAACAAATAGCCATTGTGCAAGGTGGAAATTATCTGTTGACCTTTATGGAGAAGGAAACAGACTTTCTGAATGATATAAATACGGCATTGGAAAAGAATGTGTTGAAAATACGTAACCGGCAGTCTGATTTCCTGCTCAGTGTTATTCTAAACAGTGTGATGGCCAGCTTTATATCCATCATTTCGGAATTGGAAGATGGATTAGAGGATTTAGAAGAGCAATTGCTTTCACCGGAACAGACTGATATGCCTGGTATTGAAAATATACAGCAATACCGCCGTAATTTTCGTGTAATAAAGAAATGTATTTTACCATTAAAGGAGGAAATCAGCAAGTTGTTGCATACTACTGATAATGATCTGTTGCACAAAGCAAGCCGTCCTTTCTTTAATGATGTCAATGATCATTTGCAGTTTGTATTGCAAACTTTAGATGGTTGCCGTGACATGATTTCAGCTTTGGTAGATATTTACCTTTCCAATAATGACTGGCGGATGAACAGCATCATGAAACAGTTGACTGTTGTTTCTACTATATTTATTCCGTTGACTTTTCTAGCAGGAATCTGGGGAATGAACTTCCAATGGATGCCTGAACTGGGGTGGCGGTATGGCTATGTATTTGCATGGACATTGATGTTAATACTAGTAGCAGTTATCTACTTCTATTTTAAGCGTAAAAAATGGTATTGATGGGAGAGGATGGATGGGATTTACTTAAATGTGAATCCCATATTCATGTTTTACTTCATTCATTACAAAGGTGCTTTCCAGTGAGCCCAAACTGTCAATCGTACCCAAGACATTGAGGATAAATTCCTGATAATACTTCATATTAGGGGAGTGTATTTTAAGCAAATAGTCATAACTGCCTGATATGTTGTAGCACTCTGTTACTTCAGGGATATCCTGAATTATTCGTGTAAATTCCGCAGCAATGTCCCGATTCAGTCTTCTTAGTTTGACACTGCAAAATACCACGAAGCCTTGGTTTAGTTTCTCAGCGTCCAATACGGCGATATATTTTTTTATATATCCTCCATTTTCCAATCGTTTGAGGCGTTCGAACACCGGAGTGGAGGAAAGGCTTACCCGTGCAGCCAGTTCTTTGGTGGTCAGTCGGGCATTTTCTTGCAAGGTACGTAGTATCTGCAAATCTACTTTGTCAAGTTTCTCTAAAGTACTCATAGAATAATATTCTTTCAAGAGGTTGATATTATTTTCATATCTGTCAATACAAATATATTGCATTTATCTTAGATTCCGGAGAATTTTTCGGGAAATGTAGTACAGAGTTATATTCTTTTTTTGCCAGAGAATGCAAGAAAAAGGCAGAATGATTTTATCTCTCAAAAATACTTTTTATCTTTGCAGCCGCTATGACAAAGTATATATATTTTTTTTATATCTTGTTAGGTGTATGTCTGTTGGCGGGCTTTGGTTCCGCATTTGGTAGCGGACAGGAGCACGATGTAGTTCGTACAGTTGATTTGGAAAACAGTGCGGTGGCGTTGTGCAACATATCTGAAAGCAATAACGGGCAGGAAAAAAAAGAGATAAATAATGAAAGCTACCATTTTTATAAAGTCGGTATCGGCGGTGCAGCTACTTCTTTTTCTTTTCGCACCTTGTGCTCCTCCAAAATTCTGCGAACTCATTCCTCTGCTTCCGTCATAGCCAAGTTGGCTAGATTCTTGAAAGTACTTCTTCCTGAAGAAAAACAAATTTCTTTTTCACCTATTCTTTATTTTACCCAATATTCCAGTGAATACTATATTTATCAGTTGAGGCGTATTCTTATTTAGCTTATTTTTCTTTTCGGCAAGGCCTATTTTTTTATGCCTTATATTTCTTTTGTTTTTATATTTTCATAATGGGAACTGGGGTGGATGCTTGTTCCTTTTATGAATGGTGTTATATGTTAATGTATTAATAACTAATGTATAATGGAATTTTTATTGGACTTTATACTTCACATTGACCAATATATGATAGATATTGTTCAAGAATATCATACTTGGGCTTATGTCATACTGTTTATAATCATTTTTTGCGAAACGGGATTGGTTGTCACTCCATTCCTCCCCGGAGATTCTTTGCTTTTTGTCGCGGGAGCTATTTCGGCTTTGCCCGATATGCCTTTGGAGGTTAATATTCTCGCTTTGGTTTTATTTATTTCGGCTGTGCTGGGCGATTCCTGTAATTATATGATAGGACACTTTTTTGGACGTAAACTTTTCAATAATCCCGATTCCCGTATATTTAGGCAAAGTCATTTGGAAAAGACACATGAATTTTATAAAAAATACGGAGGAAAGACAATCATTATTGCCCGTTTTGTACCTATAGTCCGTACATTTGCTCCTTTTGTTGCGGGTATGGGTAAAATGCATTATTATTATTTTATGGTGTATAATCTGATAGGGGGAACTTTGTGGGTCGGTATTTTCTGTTATGCCGGTTATTTTTTCGGCGATCTTCCATTTGTACAGAAGAATCTGAAATTGCTGATTGTGGCTATTATTGTCGTTTCTATATTGCCTGCCGTCATAGAAGTAGGCAGGAATAAGTGGAAAACTCGCAATTACTAAAATCAAACATATCAAAAACAATTTATTCAAATTACATTTATGAAAAATTCTTTTTTTAGTCGATTCACACCTCAGGAACCTAAGTTTTTCCCTATGTTGAAACGTTTGTCTGAAATCCTGACCTCATCATCGGATTTATTGGTAGAAAGCATGCAGCATGATAAGCCGGAAGAGAGAGCGAACTATTATAAACGCATCAAAGATATGGAACGTGAAGGTGACAAGCAGACTCATTTAATTTTTGACGAATTGGGAAAAACTTTCATAACCCCTTTTGATCGTGAGGATATTCACGATTTGGCATCGACTATGGATGATGTAATAGACGGGATTAACAGTTGCGCCAAACGCATAACGATCTATAATCCCCATCCCATTGCTAATAGTGGAAAAGAGTTGAGTTTGTTGATACAGCAAGCGGCTGTTTATATAAGTAAGGCAATGGATGAATTGGAAATTTTCCGTAAAAAGCCTACTGAATTAAGAGCATGTTGTACAAAATTGCATGATATTGAGAATCAAGCGGATGATGTATATGAACTCTTTGTTAAGAAACTATTTGAGGAAGAAAAGGATTGCATAGAACTGATTAAGATCAAGGAGATAATGCATGAATTGGAGAAAACGACCGATGCGGCAGAACGGGTAGGGAAAATCTTGAGAAACCTGATTGTGAAATACGCATAAAAGCAGAAAGTACAACATGGAATTATTAGTGATTATTATTACGTTGGCTTTGATTTTTGACTATATTAACGGATTTCATGATGCAGCCAATTCAATAGCCACCATTGTGTCAACCAAGGTTCTTACTCCGTTCCAAGCGGTGATATGGGCGGCATTTTTTAATTTTGTTGCGTTCTTTATTGCTAAATGTATAATCGGAGGGTTCGGAATAGCCAATACTGTATCCAAGACAGTAGTGGAACAGTATATTTCCTTGCCGATTATTCTTTCAGGGGTTATTGCAGCTATTGTATGGAATCTGTTTACATGGTGGAAGGGGATTCCTTCTTCTTCTTCGCATACGCTGATTGGAGGTTTTGCTGGTGCTGCTATTATGGCTCATGGTTTTGATGCCATTCAGCTCAATATTATATTGAAGATTGCTGCTTTTATCTTTTTGGCACCATTTATAGGGATGGTTGTTGCCTTTGGATTCACGTTGCTTGTCCTCCACATTTGTCGTCGTGCACATCCGCATACGGCTGAGATGTGGTTTAAGAAATTGCAGCTTGTTTCTTCGGCTTTGTTCAGTATTGGTCATGGGTTGAATGATTCCCAGAAGGTAATGGGTATTATTGCTGCTGCCATGATCGCCGCTCATTCGGAAGGGTTAGGAATGGGGATAAATAGTATCAATGATTTGCCGGATTGGGTGGCATTTTCTTGTTTTACTGCCATTTCTTTAGGAACGATGTCAGGTGGATGGAAGATTGTGAAAACCATGGGAACTAAGATTACCAAAGTAACTCCTTTGGAGGGGGTTATTGCGGAAACTGCTGGAGCATTTACATTGTATCTGACAGAATATCTGAAAATACCTGTAAGTACGACCCACACCATTACAGGAGCTATTATCGGGGTGGGCGCTACTAAGCGTCTTTCAGCCGTCCGGTGGGGAATAACAAGAAGCCTGATGACGGCTTGGGTGTTGACTATTCCTGTCAGTGGAATATTGGCCGCTGCCATTTACGGAGTGGTTGGTCTCTTTTTAGGATGACCGGATTGTAGGCTGTTCTAGAAAATAAAGATCTGCCGTGACCGAGGTGACTGGGAAGCTACCTCGGTTTTGTATATGTACCTATTTGTAGGTAAAAAGTGGATGAAACAGATAATAAATATAAAATGTTATTGTGATTTTGTTATTTGTTTCTATTTTTGCAGTGGACTTACTGAACACAAAAATGAGAGAAAACGCAAAAGGCAGGATTTTTATAGCATGGCTGTTGTTTATGACGCTTATGCCATTTTTCATGGTGAAGACTTTTCACTACCATGAAGAAGATGCTGTTTGCCATTCTGATAGTGGAAATTCTCATGACTCCTCTCATCAGTGTCCCGTGTGTAACTTCACACTTTCACCTTTTACGCAAGTTGAAACATTACAACTTCATATTGTTCTTCCGGTTTTTGATTATCAGCCGGAAATAACGGTGGATAAGGTTTGCCAGGTTAAATCTTATCCTTATTATCTACGTGCGCCTCCCGTTTGCTGATTTACATAGTATCTTTTATTTATTCACAACATCAAATGATTGTAATTTATGCGTATCAGATATGTTTCGGGTACGCTGGGAATGTTTTTTGCCTTGTATTCAAATGCACAGGTAGTTTCTGATACGATTAAAAGTGTAGATTTATCCGAAGTGGTGGTGACGGGATCTTACCGACATGCTCAGGAGAAAAAGACTACCCTGACACTTGAGTTGTTTCAGAAAGATTATTTGAACCGGCATTTTACCGGTAATTTGGTACAGACTTTGAAAAATGTTCCCGGTGTACACTCGATGGATATCGGTGCGGGGTTCTCCAAACCTATGATTCGTGGTTTGGGATTCAACCGTATTGCCGTATCCGAAAATGGAATAAAACAAGAGGGGCAACAATGGGGAGCCGATCATGGGCTGGAAATTGATGCTTTTAATGTGGACGAGGTACGGATTCTGAAAGGTCCGTCTTCACTGTTCTACGGTAGTGATGCGATGGGAGGTGTCATCGAAATCCTTCCTTTGCTGCCACAAAAAGAGAACCGGTTTTTTGGTGAGGCTGCCTTATTGGGAAAATCAGTGAACGGCACTGTGGGCGGTTCACTGATGCTAGGTATTGAGAAGAATGCATGGCTGGTCAGAGTACGTTTCTCAGAACAGCACTATGGAGATTATCATGTACCGGCAGATACCATTGTATATCTTACCCAGTTGGTGCCTGTTTACGGTCATAAGCTGAAAAACACCGCTGGGTTCGAGCGCAATGTTTCTGCCATGGGAGATTATAGAAAGAAGTTTTATCAGATGAATATTGCTGTGAGCAATGTTTATCAGAAGATGGGCTTCTTTCCTGGTGCTCATGGCATTCCTGATATTTCCCGTTTGGAGGATGATGGGAACAGCCGTAATATTGACTTGCCTTATAGCAAAGTGAACCATCTTAAAGTAACCACGCATCAACAGTATCTTTGGAATGGGGTACAACTTTCAGGTGATTTCGGCTATCAGTTCAATCATCGGGAGGAATGGAGTGCTTTCCATACCCACTATGACACTCAGGTGATGCCTGCAAAGGATCCGGATAGGGAACTGGTGTTCAAACTGCATACATTCAGCTCCTCTCTGAAGCTGCGGTTGTTCAATTCCTCTTCCTGGGAGCATATGGCAGGGTGGAATATGCAGATACAGAAAAATGCGATTGGCGGATATTCTTTTCTGCTACCGGAATACAAGCGTTTTATTACCGGAGCTTTTTGGCTGACGACTTTCCGACTGGATAATCAGTTGTCTGTAACTGGTGGGATACGTTATGATCGGGGAAGGATTGATATAACAGCATTCGAAGATCCTTATTTGGTGGAGTATCTACACAGACAAGGATATGAAGAAGAGGTAATACAGGCATATCGTTGGCGAAGTTATCCGGTGGACAGGGCTTATGGTAATTACTCCTGTTCGGCGGGAGTAGTGTGGACACCCGCTGCCGGTCATCTTCTGAAGATGAATGTGGGACGTAGCTTCCGTTTGCCGGGGGGCAATGAATTAGCATCCAACGGAGTACATCACGGAACTTTCCGTCATGAAAAAGGAGATGCCACTCTTTCTTCGGAACAAGGATGGCAGATTGATGCTTCCTATACCTTGGCTTATAAAAAAATGGAACTGGTTGTTTCATCTTTTGCCGGTTGGTTTGATAATTATATTTATTTGCGTCCTACGGGAGAATGGTCTGTATTGCCCCATGCCGGACAGATTTATCAATATAGTGGCGCACGTGCTTTGTTCATGGGTGGTGAGATAAATTTCAATATGGATTTTCTACGTCATTTTAATTATCGTTTGGTTGGTGAGTATGTCTATACTTATAATCGTGACGAACATACGGCTTTAAGTTTTTCACCTCCTGTATCCATGCGGAACATTCTAACATGGAATAAAAAGGATTTTCAGTTGTATGCTGAATTTCAAAGTATAGCTTCACAGAACCGTATAGCGAGAAATGAAGACCGCACATCCGGAGCTTGTTTGATTCATCTGGGTGGGAGTATTCATATACCTATGGCCAAGGCGGATATTGAAATATCTTTGGGTATTCGTAATTTGTCGGATGTGAAATATTACAATCATTTGAGTTTTTATAGGAAAGTGGAAATCCCTGAACCGGGAAGAAACTTTCAGATTTCGATTAAAGTACCATTTAAACAATTATTAAAATGAAAACAAAATTTTATTTTCTTGTAATCAGCCTATTGGCTATATGCTCTGTTTGTCTGCCTGCGTGTGATAATGATGAAAAAGGGGATGTAACAAAGCCCGTGATCGATTTGGTAGAACCCGAAGAGGGAGCGGTGTTGAAAATTGGTAATGAGAAAGGGGTACATTTTGAAATGAATTTGTCAGATGATGTGATGTTGAAATCGTATAAAATCAATATTCATAATAATTTTGACCACCACGGACATGATTCCCGGGCAGCCGGACAGAAAAACATAGCTTTTACTTTTGACAAGGTATATGATGTTTCCGGTTTGAAGAATACAAAAGTACATCATCATGATATTGTTATTCCGGCTGATGCTGCTCCCGGAGATTATCATCTGATGGTATGGTGTACCGATGCGGCGGGCAATCAGACAGAAGTGGCTCGTAATATTGTCTTGAGTGCGGACGGAGGTACTGAAACGGAACATGATCATGACCATGAGTGATCTTTTGTATCAATCGTATTGTGTGTATTAATTGTCTGATGGCGGTCGATGTGAATCGGCCGTCACTTTATTTTGTTGGATGTCGCCAAAGAATAATTTTCTTCCAGGAGGTAGTAATCCGTTTGTAAATAGAATATTTGTTCTGTAAATAGTGATGATTGTAGCTCTATTTTCTTTATTTTTAGTATATCTTGTTTGATATAACTACCTTTAATACCTTTGCAACAGGTAAAAACAGAAATATATAACTCTAAAAAGATAAAGATTATGGCTACAAAAAAATTACATTTCGAAACATTACAACTTCACGTAGGACAGGAACAACCAGACTCGGCTACGGATGCTCGTGCAGTTCCTATTTATCAGACTACATCTTATGTATTTCATAACTCGGCACATGCAGCCGCACGTTTTGGTTTACAAGATCCGGGTAATATTTATGGGCGTCTGACTAATTCCACTCAAGCTGTTTTTGAACAGCGTGTGGCTGCATTGGAAGGAGGAGTGGCAGGACTTGCCGTAGCTTCCGGGGCTGCTGCCATTACTTATGCGTTTCAGAACATTACTCGTGCAGGTGATCATGTTGTAGCTGCAAAGACTATTTACGGAGGTACTTATAACCTGCTGGCTCATACGTTGCCGACTTATGGTGTGACTGCTACATTTGTGGACCCTAGTGATCTTTCTAATTTTGAGAAAGCTATTCAAGAGAATACAAAGGCGGTGTTTATCGAGACTTTAGGGAATCCTAATTCGAATATTATAGATATAGAGGCTGTGGCGGAAATAGCACATCGCCATCACATACCTTTGATTATTGATAACACTTTTGGTACTCCTTATCTAATTCGTCCCATTGAGCATGGAGCGGATATTGTGGTACATTCCGCTACAAAATTTATTGGTGGTCATGGAACTTCACTGGGTGGCGTGATTGTTGATTCAGGTAAATTTGACTGGGTGGCATCAGGTAAATTTCCTCAACTGACAGAACCAGATCCTTGCTATCATGGGGTGCGTTTTGTAGAGGCGGCAGGTCCGGCCGCTTATGCTGTCCGTATTCGTGCTATTTTATTGCGTGATACTGGCGCGACTATCAGTCCGTTTAATGCTTTTATTCTGTTGCAGGGATTGGAGACACTTTCATTGCGTGTGGAACGTCATGTAGAGAATGCGTTGAAAGTGGTGGAGCATTTGAAAAATCATCCGAAGATCAAGAAAGTAAATCATCCTTCCTTGCCGGAACATCCTGACCATGCTCTGTATCAGCGTTATTTCCCCAATGGAGCCAGTTCTATTTTCACTATCGAGGTGAAAGGTGGTCAGGAAGAAGCACATCGTTTTATCGATAGTCTGGAAATTTTTTCTTTGTTGGCCAATGTCGCTGATGTGAAGTCATTGGTTATCCATCCTGCCAGTACCACTCACTCTCAGTTGAATGCGGAAGAATTGGCGGAACAGGGTATTTATCCGGGGACAGTGCGTTTATCAATAGGTACGGAACATATAGATGATTTGCTGGCCGATTTGGATCAGGCATTAGCTGGAATTTAATAAGATATATTAATAGAATAAGGAATATTACTACAATATAAAATCAATATATGGATAAGAAGTGTATGCCGGAGGTTTGTGTAAAGATACATTATACATGCTTCTGGCATTACTTTATTTTTACTAATAAAAAAGGATAGATCATTAATCCAAATAGGATTCTTTTTTGTTATTAAAAAAAGAATCTTTGCGGAAGTGGGGTTTCAAAGGCTTAATTTAAGAGTTTATGGATACCGTTTCTTTAACTTAAATACAATGGTTATGAATCTAGTCCTTGCTATTATTCCGGTATTGCTATTAATTATCCTGATGGCGTTTTTTAAAATGTCCGGTGACAAAAGTAGTGTGATTTCCCTTGTCGTTACTATGCTGATTGCTTTTTTCGGCTTTCATTTTCCGGTAGATGATTTGCTGTTTTCTTTTCTGTACGGTGCATTGAAAGCTGTTTCTCCTATTCTGATTATTATTTTGATGGCGATATTCAGCTATAATGTTTTATTGAAGACTGAAAAAATGGAGATTATCAAGCAACAGTTTTCTTCTATTTCTACCGATAAAAGTATTCAGGTATTGCTGTTGACATGGGGATTTGGTGGCTTGCTTGAAGCTATGGCAGGATTTGGTACGGCAGTGGCTATACCGGCGGCGATTCTTATCAGCCTCGGATTCAAACCGGTATTTTCGGCAACAGTCAGTTTGATTGCCAATAGTGTGGCTACTGCTTTTGGGGCTATTGGTACACCGGTCTTGGTATTGGCGAAAGAAACGAATCTGGATGTATTGGTGCTAAGCGCCAATGTCGTGTTGCAGCTTTCGGTACTGATGTTTCTCATTCCTTTCGTATTGCTGTTCCTGACCGATTCGAAATTAAAATCCTTACCTAAAAATATTTTCCTGTCTTTGTTGGTCGGTGGTGTCTCATTAGGCAGCCAGTATATTGCCGCCCGCTATATGGGGGCGGAGTCTCCGGCTATTATTGGAAGTATTTTATCTATCATTGTTATTGTAGCCTATGGCAAACTGACTGCTTCTAAAGAGGAAAAAGCAAGGAAAAGCACATTGAAAGGGCTCGAGGTACTGAACGCGTGGAGTATCTATCTTCTTATCTTGTTCTTGATTATTCTGACTAGTCCGTTGTTTCCCGGTTTGCGTACAACACTTGAAAATAATTGGGTGACCCGTATCAGTCTTCCGATTAATGATTCAACTATGAATTATACGGTTTCTTGGCTGACCCATGCGGGAGTTTTACTTTTTGTGGGCACGTTTGTCGGTGGGCTGATACAAGGAGCCAAGATATGGGAGCTGTTTGCTGTACTCTGGAATACGGTAAAGCAGTTAAAGAAAACTTTTATCACGGTAATTTGTCTGGTGAGTTTGTCCACTATCATGGATACGGCAGGTATGATTTCAGTTATAGCCACTGCTTTGGCGGTTGCTACAGGAAGCCTTTATCCGTTGTTTGCCCCTGTTATTGGTTGCCTGGGTACCTTTATTACGGGCAGTGATACTTCTTCAAATATTTTGTTCGGCAAATTACAGGCTAATGTGGCCGGGCATATTCAAGTAAGTCCCGACTGGTTGTCGGCAGCCAATACGGTGGGGGCGACAGGTGGAAAAATAATTTCTCCGCAAAGCATCGCTATTGCCACTTCTGCCGGAAACCAACAGGGAAAAGAAGGGGAAATCCTAAAATCCGCCATTCCATATGCACTGGCGTATGTGGTAATAACCGGAGTGATTGTTTATATTTTCAGCTAATCTTTTCCGGTACATAGGGTGCGCCGGACGATAGCTTATAGTACCAATTCCTTGAACAACTGTTGTAAGGTAGCATCCAGGTTCATGGAAAATCCGGGATGAGGCCGTGAAGTCTGTATACAGGCACTACGTACAGCGGTCAGCCAACGGAACCGGTCCGGAATTTCCATTTGTGCTATGCTTCCTCCCTCTTTCTTTCCTTGGCATACCTTATCAAATACCTGTAGTGCATTCTTTAGGCATTCCATATCTACTTCCGTAGAAAATACTCGCAACTTCTGTTCATTCAGTACATAGATTGCATTCAGGTATCTGGCTTGTTTGGAGAACAAGACTATTCCTATATTAAGAAACTCCTCACGCTCTACTTTGGGGACAAAGCGGATTACTGCATATTCATATAAGTGCTTTTCTGGCATTTTGTGCTTCTTTTACAAATAGTTCGGAATGGTGAACCCTTTCTTTTAAAAAATGAAAATATACCTCTCTCAGATCTTGTATTGTTTCTCCTTCTTCTGCCCAAGTAAGCCAGTCATCGGGTATGGCATCTGTTATTTCCTGTAGTTTTTCTTCGGTCAGTATTTGTTTGAACCGGTTATCCGCTTCTTCCAACTGGCTGGCATAAGGCAGAAGTACATGGTCTTTTATTCTTAGAAAAGGATTGACAGCCTGTTTCTGCCAGTTTTCCCATGAATGATGAAAGTAAAGTGCTGCGCCGTGATCTATCAGCCACAGTTCTTTATGCCACATCAGCATATTGGTATTCTTGATGGTACGGTCTACGTTGGTGAGCAGAGCGTCCAGCCATACTACTTGTGAAGCGGTTTGTACGTCTACCTGATGTACGATGGGGTCAAAAGTCAGTGCGCCCGACAAGAAATGAAGTCCTAGATTCAGCCCACGGCTCCATTGCAACAAGTCTTGTATCTCTTCATCTGCTTCTGTCCGGCCAAATGCTTCGTCCAGTTGCAGAAAGACGATTTCGGGTACGCGGAAATGAAGGGCACGGGCTATTTCTCCACCTATCAGTTCAGCGATAAGCGCCTTGGTTCCGTGGCCTGCTCCCCTAAATTTGACGACATATTTAAAATCATCATCCGCTTCGGCCAATGCGGGCAAGGAACCTCCCTCACGCAGGGGCATAATGTAGCGAGTGACATTAACTGTACGTAAATCCATTTAAACCTCCTTGATTATAGGGAATAAAGATACGATGTTTTTGGGTATTAGGAATAAAAATAGTCCGTAAATTGGGAATTATAGCACTAATTTAGCATTTAAGACACTTCCAAATCTGCTGAAATATGCTGCAACCAGGGATAAACTGTTGAAAAATCGTAAAAAAAGAGATAGATAGGAGATTTATTGCCAAAAAAGAATTTAATTTGAACAGTTTTATAATTTATAAAAAAAAAGAACATGAACGAATTAATTGCTAAAATCAAAGAATTGAACGAAGCTTTTATGTCTGATGCTGCATTGCAGATTGAAAAAGGTAACAAAGCTGCAGGAACACGTGCGCGTAAAGCATCATTGGAATTGGAAAAACTGATGAAAGAATTTAGAAAAGCATCTTTGGAAGCTTCTAAGTAATCTTTTATTCGTCTTTTAAAGATTTTTATAAGCCATCCTTCGGGGTGGCTTTCTTATTTTCTACTAAGTTTTGCTTTTATTTCGGGGGATAATTGATATTTTTGTATTTTTATTGGTGGGTGGTTAACCTAAAGGAGAAGGGATGTTTATGAAGAATATGTGTCTATTGCCTGTATGGGCGGTTTTATTGATTATAGCAGGGACTTTCTTTTCTTGTGAAAAGAAGAAGGATATGGCTATATACCGTCAGGCGGATTCTTTGAACTTGCTTTCTTATCATATGCGCTATAAGAATTTGGACACAGCGTGTAAAGCAGCGCATGACGCCTACAAACTGGCGGATGGATTCCCCTCCCTGCGTGCCGGGGCATTGAATAATCAGGGTTTCTGCGCCTTTATCCACATGGACTTTGAAAAAGCCGAAGATCTTTTTCTTCGCGTATATGAGGAGTCAAACAATGAATTGGAATGTCTGATAGCAGATATCGGTATGATGAAAATTTGTCAGCGTACCGCCATGAACAAGGAGTTCTATGATTATCGTAACAGTGCGTTACGGCGTATGAAACGTATCAGCGATGATCGTTCTGCTATAACTGATCCCGGAGAGCTGGAACGGCTTAATTATGCCCGTTCTGAGTTTTCCATTGCTTCTGCCATTTATTACTATTATTTGCAGCAGGAACAGCAGTCCTTGGAGGCGATTAATGAAATAAAAGTAGACGAGGCGCTGGAAAGTGATACTGCCCAATTGCTCTATTATTATTATATGAAAGGGTCTGGCGGTATGTATGAAGCGGATACACCGCAGGATGTGGTATTGGGTGAGTTTAACTATCTGATAGAATGTCTGGGTATCAGCAGGGAACACGGGTATATCTATTTCGAGGCGAATGCATCTCAGGCAATGGCGGAATTGCTGAAAGAGAGGAAAAACTTCGATTTGATTATGGAAAGGCGTCCCAATGTGATGCGTGCCATCAATAGTGAGGATTTGCCGTGGGAGGAACTGATCATGCGTTTTGCCTGGCAGGCTTTGGATTTGTTCAAACAATATGGAGATTTGTATCAGATTTCGGGTACATACCGCACTCTGGCATCGTGCAGCAACGAGCAAGGCAGGTATGAAGACGCGCTGCATTATTTGTCGGAAGCACTGGGGTACGTCAACCGGCATCACGAGAAATATTACCATTGTACGGATACTACGGATAGACTTCGTCCGTATGTTCCCATGGCTACCACTTCCATTGAACTGGAATGGATTAATGATGACGGTATAAAAAGTGTCCCCGAATGGATTGCCCGTTTCCGTGAACAATTGAGTGTAACATATGCGGCGTTAGGAATGAAACCCCAGTCGGATTACAATCGTAATATTTATCTGGATATTCTGGACTACACTCGCCAGGACAAAGAATTGGAGAGCCGTTATAATGCGTTGGAGAAAGAATCGGAAGCCTTGAACGGACTTCTGGTGGTAGTGGTGATTGGTATCGCTGTTCTTATCATTCTATTTTGGATATTGAATAAAAGATGGCGTGTGCGGAATGCTCTTTACATTGATAAGTTGAAACGTACTTTGGAAATATGCCGTAAGATAACAGCTTCCGTGCCGATTGATGCAGAGGAGATAGAGGATGTGACAAAAGCGGTAGTAACCTCAGTGAAAGAAGATATTCTTTCATTGGTGGGAGCGACGGACTTCCGTATTGTGACTGAGAATGGAGAAGAGAAAGGGACACCGGGTGAAGGGATTTGTACAAGTTTTATCTTGAATATTCCGGGCAGGGAACAACCTTTGGGTAAGGTGCATCTATATTCGGAGCATAAAATGAAGAAAGATGATAAAGCACTGATGCAGGTCATTGCGCCCTATATTTCGTGGACACTGGAGAACGGACTGGCTTTCATTTCGCTGGGTGATGAACGGAAACGGTTGGAAAAGGAGCACTATGTCCATGAGCAGCATTTGGCGGAGAATAAACGACAGAATCTGGTGAAAAAAGCCTGTCTGTTCATTGTCACGGGCATTATGCCTTATATAGACCGCATCATGAATGAAGTGCATAAACTAACCGCACACAACTATATTCAGAACGAAGAAATAAAAAAAAGCAAATACCGTTATATCGACGAACTGATTACCCGTATCAATGAGTATAATGATATTCTGGCCTTGTGGATTAAAATGAGGCAGGGAACACTGAGCTTGAATATAGAGAATTTTGATTTAAATTCCCTTTTCGATGTACTGGTAAAAGGGCGTAAGACTTTCGAGATGAAACAACAAACCCTGACCATAGAGCCGACTACCGCCATTGTAAAAGCGGATAAGGCACTGACGCTTTTCATGATAAATACATTAACGGAAAATGCCCGTAAATATACGCAACCGGGAGGACATATTTCCGTTTATGCGCAGGAAACAGAAACTTACGTGGAAATTTCGGTGAAAGATGACGGTCCGGGCCTTTCGCAGGAAGATGTGGAGCGTATTCTGAGTGAGAAAGTCTATGATTCGGGTAAAATAGGATTGCAGACCAGTGAAGATATCAGCGAATTGCAGAAGAATAAAGGCCATGGTTTCGGTTTGATGAATTGCAAAGGTATTATTGATAAATATAAGAAGACCAATGAAATCTTCCGTGTCTGCCTGTTCCGAATAGAAAGTGAATTGGGAAAAGGCAGCCGTTTCTATTTCCGTCTGCCTAAGGGAGTACGTAAAGTGTTGATGTTGGTACTAATTGCCTTTCTTCCTGTCTTGACTGGATGTGATGAGAGGAGGGAGAAAGACGGGAAAGCGGAACAACTCACTCTTAATGATTCCATTCAGCGATATGATAAATTATTGGCTGTTGCGAATGAATATGCATACGATGTTTACAATTGTAACATTGATGGACTATACCAACAGGCATTGTGTTATGCGGATAGTGCTCTACATTGTTTGAATAAGCATTATATTATGTATTCGGGCAGCAAAGGGCCTTTGTTGGAATTGGAAGGAGAGGGGGCTGCAGCGGATTTAGATTGGTTCAACCGGCATTTTGATACCGATTACTATGCCTTGCTGGATGTTCGCAACGAGGCAGCAGTCGCTTTTTTGGCTTTAGGTAATCTGGAGGCTTATCGTTATAACAATAATGCTTATACGGCGCTGTACAAACAAATCAGTGAGGACACCTCATTGGAGCAATATTGCCGTCAGATGCAGCTTTCTGCCAATAATAAGACGGTGGCTATCATTCTTTGTGTGGTTATTCTGTTGGTATTGCTGGTGGGTTATTATATTCTGTATTTCCGCCACCGTTTGATTTATCGTTATAACTTGGAACAGGTGTTGGAAATCAACAAGCAGGTGTTTTCGGCCTCTTTGCTTGACGGAAGAACCGACCGGGATATTGCTGCAAGTCTGGTCAATGATATGTTTGAGACGGTGAATGAGTTGCTGCCCATTGATGTGTTGGGCGTAGCGGTTTATAGTGAAGACAACCATAGCTTGAATTATGCTTTTTCACCGGTGGAGGATGAGAACGAAGAAATGCGTGAGATGATGGCCCGTAGCTTTGACGCGAAGACATCTTATTGGCGTGAGAAAGATAGGTTAAAGTGTTTGCCCTTGTGGGTGGAAGCAGGTAACGAGAATCGTTGCACGGGTGTGCTGGCATTGAAAATCGCTTTGCCTGTGGAGCGTGAGGACGACCGCTTGATGTTGGAGCTTGTGGCCGGATATGTAGCCATCATTGTATATAATGCAGTGGTACTGATGGCACAGAAATATCGGGATATAGAAAGTGCGCAGGATGATGCGCGCCGAGCTATACGGGAGGAAAACCAGTTGCATGTGCAAAATTTGGTATTGGACAATTGCTTGTCAACCATTAAGCATGAGACAATCTATTATCCTAACCGGATAAAACAGATTATCGACAGGTTGAACACCCGTCAGGCAGGAGAAAACGAAGCTGTGCAAGTAGAGACGATTGGTGAGTTGATCAGTTATTATAAGGATATATTTACTTTGCTGAGTTCATGCGCCGCACGTCAGTTGGAAGAAATTACTTTCCGCAGAGGTGTTATGAAAGCCGGCGAGCTGGCCGATTATGCGGCACGGTATATAAAACGTGCTGGAAAACGTATGCCGCATCGGGTAGAACTGAGGACGGAGGTGGAACATGTTTCCGTACTGGGAGATGTCATTCAGCTGAAGTTTATGTTGGAGAATCTGATAGATGAAGCGCTATCATACGAGGTGGATGGCCTTTTGGAATTGTGTATTTATAAGGATAAGGATTTTGTGCGGTTTGATTTCCGCGATACGCGTCGCGAAAAGTCGCAGGAAGAGTTGAACTTGTTGTTCTACCCACATCTGTCTCGTATGAAGCAGGGGCAGGAAGGAGTTCTGACCGGTACGGAATACCTTATTTGTAAGCAGGTGATTCGTGACCATGATGAATTTGCCGGAAGACGCGGTTGCCGTATCAATGCGCAGCCTGCCGCTGAGGGAGGGTTCACCGTATGGTTCACCCTGCCTGCCCGTTGAATGTAGAATGTAAAAAAACAATGCATATTATGGAGAATAATAGATTTAAAGTCATCATTGTAGAGGATGTCAAACTGGAATTAAAAGGAACGGAAGAGATATTCAGACACGAAATTCCAAATGCGGAAGTCATCGGAACGGCCATGACTGAGAATGAGTTTTGGGAATTGCTGAAAGTGCAGTTGCCCGATATGGTTTTATTGGACTTGGGCTTGGGGGGATCGACTACCATCGGTGTGGAAATCTGTTCTTCTTTACGGAAGAACTATCCGGATATGAAGGTGCTGATTTTCACTGGTGAGGTGTTGAACGAAAAGTTATGGGTGGATGCGCTGAATGCGGGTGCGGATGGTATAATCCTGAAGACGGGAGAGTTGCTGACTGCCACAGATGTACAGGCGGTGATGGATGGTAAGAGACTGGTTTTCAATTATCCCATTCTGGAGAAAATAGTGGCACGTTTCAAGCAGTCGGTGGCTCAGGAGCAGCGTAGGCAGGAAGCTGTCATCGATTATGATATTGATGAATATGATGAGCGTTTGCTTCGCCATCTGGCCTTGGGGTATACCAAAGAAATGATTACTAATCTGAAAGGGATGCCTTTCGGGGTCAAGTCCATAGAGAAACGTCAGAATGAATTAATAAACCGTTTGTTCACATTGGATGAAAGAAATGGTGTCAATGCCTGTCGCTTGGTGACCCGTGCTTTCGAGTTGCGGATTCTTGATATTGATAATTTGGAACCGGATGAAGAGTAAATATTATTTCCCTCATACCGCTACTGTATTTTTTCTGCTGACAGTAGCTGTAGCCTTGTTCTCATGGATAGGAAGTATTTATGGGCTGGGGAAGGTGCAAAGCCTGCTCAGCCCCGAAGGAATCCGGTGGGAATTGAGGCATGCTATGGGGAATTTTGTCCAGACACCGGCATTGGGCATAGTAATGATGCTTTTTTTAGGGTTCGGCATTACGGTTCATTCCGGGGTATGGGGCACGTTGGGGAGAATAGTGAAAAGAGGAAAGCCCATTTCCCGTAAGGAAAAGCGTGCGTTGATATTGGCAGGTTGTATGCTGCTTGTTTATATCATAATGATTATTGGCACCACTTTTGCCCCATGGACTATGTTGCGTAGCGTGACGGGATCTCTCACGAATTCTCCGTTTCAAAAAGGGATTTATTATCTCATTTCGTTTGGTGTGGGATTATCGGGTATGGCTTTCGGCTATGCATCGGGACGTTTTCGGGATGATAAGGATATAATAAGAGGGATGTCCTGTCTCTTTTCTCGTTTTGCCGATTACTTTGTGGTGCTTTTTTTTATAGTTCAGTTCTTTTCCTCATTGATGTATACGAATTTGGTGGAATGGGTTGGAATAGATTCATATATAGTGTCTTACGTTTTTCATATTTGTTGCTATTTACCTTTCGCTTGGATGTTGAATAGAAAAAAATAGGTTGTTAATGCAAAAAAAGTTACGGATTCTTTTGGTAATTTCAATAAAAACCGTACCTTTGCACTCGCAATTAAGGATGGTTCCGTAGCTCAGCTGGATAGAGCAACGCCCTTCTAAGGCGTGGGTCTTGCGTTCGAATCGCAACGGAATCACATAAAGAAACTGTATCTCTTTCGGGGGTACAGCTTTTTTTTATGGAAATATTTAAAAAGGATTCATCTAAAAGCGGGGCTATGGAAAAGATCTTGTCCATATCTCTAAACCTTTCCCATTGGATAGTTAAGGGTTTTCTTCCTGCTTGTTCTATCTCCGCAAGCCTTTGGAGTTAACTCCATAGCCTTTGGAGATAACTCCAAAGCTTATGGAGATAACTCCAAAGCTTATGGAGATAACTCCAAAGCTTATGGAGATAACTCCAAAGCTTATGGAGATAACTCCAAAGCTTATGGAGATAACTCCAAAGCTTATGGAGATAACTCCAAGGGCTATGGAGATAGAATACATCCGTATAAAAAGGTTTAACCTGGAAAGAGAAAAGGCTTATGCAACAGGGACGGATGCAATACATTGTTGTTTAATTCCGATGGCGGGTTATTACTTTTTCTCAGTTTCTTCGTCCTTTGGACCTCACGGCAGCGGAAAGATTGAACCGGTTAAAAAGTCATGTTAACCCTTTTTGCATGCAGAAGATGTATATACTGAATCTAAAGAAAGGTATGAACCGGAAAATAAGAAGTAGTTCCCGTTAAATTTCTACTATCCCTTAGAAACGGAACTTTCTTCTTTTCTGAACAAAAAATCCCACTCATTCGTCATATTTTCCTCTTTTACATCAGAATATATTTGTACTTTTGGTCCGGATGCCCCAAGGAAAGAACATTTTCTTTGTCAGGCTTGTCTGAAAATCATAAATAAAACAACTACCGACTATGACAACACAAAAGTACAAAAGCCTATTGGTGATAATATGGGCACTATGGGCTTTTCATCCTTGTTTGGCTATTGACGATGTGCTCCGTACAGCCAAACGTGATGCTATTTTAGCACAAATTACAGGAGCCGTTCGTCCGAAAAAGCAGATTTCACTTATTTCGTTTGGTGCGAAAGGAGATGGGAAAAAAGATTGTAAACCTGCATTTGATAAAGCGATGAAGCGTGCTGCCCATATGGGAGGAGCACATATTGTGGTTCCCGCAGGGGAATATCTTTTGAATGGTCCTATTCATTTTGTAAGTAATGTATGTTTGGAACTTCAGGAAGGGGCGACCTTGAAATTTTCATCTGAACCGGCTTTTTATCTCCCTCTGGTGAAAACCAGTTGGGAAGGAACTTTCCTTCAGAATTACAGTCCTTTTATTTATGGATATCAGTTGGAAAATGTTTCCATCATCGGCAAAGGAGTGATAGATGGAAATGCGGGGACTACTTTTGCCACTTGGAAAAGTAAGCAGAAGATAGGGCAGCAGCTTAGTCGTGAAATGAATCATAAAGAAGTGCCGGTAGCCGAACGGAACTTCGGTGAGGGGTATTGGTTGCGTCCGCATCTGGTGCAATTCTTTGATTGTAAGAATATTACAATTGAGGATGTGTTTATTACGAATGCGCCTTTCTGGTGTATTCATTTACTGAAATCGGAGAATATTATCTGCCGTGGCATACGTTATGATGCAAAATTGGTCAACAATGATGGCATCGACCCTGAGTACACCCGTAATTTGCTGATTGAAAATATTGAATTTAATAATGGAGATGACAATGTGGCCATTAAATGCGGACGGGATAATGACGGATGGAAAACCAGTTGTCCTTCGGAAAATATTATTATTCGTAACTGTAAGTTCAAAGGGCTTCATGGTGTGGTGTTGGGCAGTGAGATGTCATCGGGAATACAGCATGTTTTCGTAGAGAATTGCACTTACGGAGGCTATTGTAAACGAGGTATTTTTATCAAGACGAATCCGGACCGCGGAGGTTTTATTCGTGATATTTATGTGAATAATTGTGAGTTTGGTGAAGTGGAGGATCTTTTTTATGTAACTTCCATGTATGCAGGCGAGGGGATGGATAACCATCATTTTACTGAGGTGCATGATATTTATGTAAAGGATTTGAAATGCAAAAAGGTGAATGTAGCTGCATTGGTGCTTCAAGGTACAGAGGCAAAGCCTATTTATAATGTGACTTTTGATAACGTGGATGTGGATAAAGCAGGGATAGGTCTTAGTTTTTCGAATACGAAGACAATTGGGGTTTCTAATTGTAATTTGGGAGGTTATGTTGGGGTGCCGTCTACAGCCAGTGCGAAAGATGGTATATTCAATAAATAGATTTGTTTGACTTCTTGGTTCACTTCGCCGATTCCTTGAGAAAGTCTTGTTACGCTGGAATGACAGAGTAAAAGGAAAGCAGGAAACTGTTTTCGGACAGACTGGGGAGGATTTTTCATCCCTCAGCTAAACAAATGTTTTTATAGATGGTTCTATAAGTAAAAAAGACGATAATTATGAATACAAATGAATTTGCCCGAATTTTATTGACTTGGATTAAGAGTTTTCTATCATGGATAGGCATCCCGCGCGATAGGTTGAATGAACTGGATGAGATTATTTTCTTGATCCTGATTGTAGTTATTGCTTTTGCTGTAGGAGCTGTATTTCATTATTTATCTGTGCGTTTCACACGGAAGGTGTTGAAATATAAAAATATCAGTTTTTTAAGTTCGTTGATAGAATACAATGCTTTGCGGAAAATGTCTGCGGTCATTCCGCCGCTTATTATATCCGCTTTGTTGCCGTTTGCGTTCGATTATCGTTCTACTTGGTTTACTGCCAGTGAAAAAATCACTTGGATTTATTTCTTTATCGCTTTGTTGTTTTCGGTCAATGCCGTGTTAAATTCGGTGGGTAATGTGCTGATGAACAAGGAGCAGTTACAGAATCGTCCGATGAAAGGTTTCATACAAATCTTTCAAGTGATTTTTTCGTGTATTGCCATCATTGTCATCATTTCTATATTGATTAATAAGTCGCCTCTCAATCTGATTACCGGACTGGGTGCTTTTGCTGCCGTGCTGATGTTGATTTTCAAAGATACCATCCTTGGCTTTGTGGCGGGGGTGCTGCTTTCCGAGAATGATATGGTGCATATCGGCGATTGGATTGAGATGCCTCAGAATAATGTGAATGGGGTGGTGATGGATATCACTCTGAACATTGTGAAGGTTCAGAATTTCGATAATACTATTGTCACTATACCTCCTTATTCATTAGTTTCCGGTTCATTTATCAATTGGCGTGGGATGACTGAATCGGGCGGACGGCGTATTATGCGCGAGTATGCGTTGAAACTGGATTACATACAACCCTGTACTCCTGAATTTTTGGAGAAAATGAAGAAGTTTGATGCTGATTTGGCCGACTTTATCACAGAAAAGCAGAAACAGGCGGCCGAAGGAAAGGTAGCGAATACTGACAATCCGGCCGGATTGGTAAATGGAACCATTGATACGAATGTAGGGCTGCTTCGTGCTTATATGACTCTCTATCTGAAGCGCCATCCTTTTATCAGTAAGGACCTGTTGCTGATGGTACGCACGTTGGCTCCTACGGAGAATGGTCTGCCTGTACAAATTTATTGTTTCTCGGCCAATAAGAACTGGCCTAGTTATGAATCTATCCAGGCGGAAATCATGGAGCATTTTGTTTCTGTTCTTCCCGAGTTTGGATTGTATCCGTTCCAGAATCCTACTGCCAGAGATTATGTAATCAGTGGTTTGATAGAGTCTGGCAAGGACCTTTCTACTGTAGACGGAATTCCTTGGCATTCGGTCTTGCCAAAGGAAGAAAAGGTATAGTTAGGGATTTAAACATTTATTAATGACTTGCGGTTGAACAATTCTTGTTGCCGCCGTGTTATATAAATGTGTTTTTCATAGTATTAGATTAAAGGTTGAAGATTGCAATCGGCTTGAGAGAAGTAGTTGCATCTGAAGTAGAAGCGTCTACTATAAAAAATATAGAAAGGTTGTTCCTTACGGGACAGCCTTTTTGTTTTGTTAAAAGAAACCATTCGCATTAACTTGAAATGTTAAAGGATTTGTTGCTTTTATTAAACAATACTATAATTTTTCCTTAACGCTTCCTTAAATTTGCAGATAGCAGGAAAGTGCGTATATTTGTATGTGTGTTTTTCATAGTATTAGATTTAAGGTTAACAAAAGGTTGGAGCAAGGCGTTGCTCCTTTTTTTATGGAATAACGTGAGGCTTACATCTGCTGTCCGGTTCCGATACCCAATACAGAACCACAGAGAAGAATCCGTGCAATGTATTCCTCTCCGTGACTGTGTAACTTAATTCTGCTCTTTAATGCAAGGAGAAGGCTGAATTAAATAATCTCGATGCCTTGCTTCCGGCATAACTCCAATCCCACATCCTTTAACTTGAATTTCTGTATCTTTCCGCTGCCCGTCATAGGGAACTCATCAACAAAGAAGATATATTTAGGAATTTTGTAACGGGCTATCTTGCCATCGCAAAAGTCACGTACATCGAATTCGTTCATTTCCACCCCTTCGTGCAAGATGATGAATGCGCCTACCGCTTCTCCGTATTTCTTGGAGGGGATACCGGCTACCTGTACATCTTTTATTCCTTCCATCTGATACAGGAACTCTTCTATTTCCCGTGGATAGATATTCTCTCCGCCACGGATAATCATGTCTTTTATTCTTCCTGTGATACGATAATTACCTTCTTCGTCTTTCACTCCCAAATCCCCTGAGTGGAGAAAGCCGTTCCGGTCTATCACTTCGGCGGTTGCTTCGGGGTTTTTGTAATACCCCTTCATGGTGTTATACCCTTTGTTGCACATCTCGCCTTGTACGCCTATGGGACATTCTTCGCCTGTTTCCGGATCGATCACTTTTACTTCCGTAAACTCGAAATCACGGCCCACTGTGTTGCAGCGTACATCAAACGAATCGTCGATGCGGGAGGCTGTCATGCCGGGAGAAGCTTCTGTAAGCCCGTATACACTGGTGACCTTCATAAACATTTTCTCTTCTACACGTTTCATCAGTTCTACCGGACAGAGTGAGCCTGCCATAATGCCGGTACGCAGACTGGACATATCGAACATATCAAACATGGGATGGTTCAGCTCGGCAATGAACATGGTAGGAACCCCGTATAAGGCCGTGCAGCGTTCCTTGTGGACGGAGGCAAGTACCAGCAGTGGGTCAAAGCGTTCCACCATTACCTGCGTACACCCGTGTGTAAGGCAGTTCATGGTGGCTAACACCACTCCGAAGCAATGGAACAGGGGTACGCAGACACATAGTTTGTCATCGGAAGTGAATTTCATGTGCTCGCCCGTCAGGAAACCGTTATTGCTGATGTTGTAATGGGTGAGCATGACTCCTTTGGGGAAACCGGTCGTGCCCGAAGTGTACTGCATGTTCACTGTGTCGTGGCAGTCCACCTTCGCTTTCGCTTCCAGCAGCTCGTCATCGTCTATGTTGCATCCCAGAAGCAGAATCTCGGCGGTGTTGTACATACCCCGGTATTTCTCGGGGCCGATGTAAATCACGTTCTTCATGCAGGGGAAGCGTTTGCTCTTCAGATATCCGCGCTGGCTGGTCTTTAGTTCGGGCAGCATGGCGTAGACCATATTTACATAGTCGTCATTGCCACGGTCTCCGTTTACGATACACAGCGTGTGCATGTCCGAGTTCTGGCAGAGGTATTCCAGTTCTGCCTGTTTGTAGTTGGTATTTACTGTTACGGCCACGGCACCGATTTTGGCGCAAGCGTACAGAAAGGTCAGCCAGTCGGGCACATTACCCGCCCAGATTCCTACATGGGTTCCCCGCTTCACGCCGATGGCTAGCAGTCCTTTGGCCATGTGGTCTACACGTTCGTTAAATTGTTTCCAGGTGAAGCGCAGATTACGGTCGGAATATACGATATATTCTTTATTGGGGGTGGTGAGGGCCCAATGTTCAAGCCAGTCACCAAGGGTTCTTGTGCTTAATTCCATCATAAATCAAATAGGGGTATAGATAACGGCCAATATTTTGGCGGCTTGTCCTTGATATCCGTGTACGTGGTGCGGAACAATAGAATCATAATAAATACTGTCTCCGGCTTTGATCAGATGGCATTTTTTACCGTGGCATACTTCGATGGTGCCTTCCATGACATAGATAAACTCTTCGCCTTCATGCGAGGAGAGCGAGAAGTGGGTTTCCTCTGTCGGTTCTACGTCCACGATGAATGGTTCCATATGCCTGTCCGCTTTTGATTTTGACAGTGAGTGGTAGCGCATATGTGTACGCAGGTCCATTGCATTGTTCGAGAAACTGATGGTATCCTCACTCTCTTGTTTCCGGCAGATTACTGCTCCTTGTTCTTCCTGGTCGTCCAGAAAAGTGCCCAGACGTACCCCTAACGCACGGGCTATCTTGATGAGGGGAGCCAATGAAGGAAGATCTACATTATTCTCTATTCGTTCTATTTGTTCTTCGGCAAGGCCTGAGCGTACGGCCAGTTCGGCTACACTGATTTCTTTTGTTTCACGTAGTGATTTTATTTTTTCACCAACAATCTTTGTGCTGTCCATGGTTTGTTTTTAATAAGTTTGCAAAGTATAAAGTGCAAATATATAATAAAAAAGAATTGGACAGTCTATTTTTGTTCTGAATATGTAAAAAAGGTAAGTTAGTGACGAATTGCCGGTCATTTATCATTAATAGTCGGTAAGTTTCGAATATTTGTGTTTTTTGTTCTATCTTTGTTCTCGAAACTTAATTAAAGACTAAAACTTATGTTCTCAGGGATTGTAGAAGAATATGCGGAGGTGGTGCGTATTGTAAAGGAGCAGGAAAATCTGCACCTCACCTTGAAATGTTCGTTTGTGGACGAACTGAAAATAGACCAGAGTATCTCTCATAACGGCGTGTGCCTGACTGTTGTCAGTTTGCAGGATGGCACGTACACGGTTACCGCCATGAAAGAAACGATAGAGCGTTCCAACATCGGCTTGTTGAAAGTGGGAGATAAAGTGAATGTGGAACGCAGCATGATGATGAACGGGCGGCTGGACGGTCATATTGTGCAAGGGCATGTGGATCAGACTGCCGAATGTATGGATATAAAGGATGCTGAAGGGAGCTGGTATTTTACTTTCAGATATGCGTTTGACAAGGAAATGGCGAAGCGCGGTTACATCACGGTGGACAAAGGCTCGGTTACGGTGAACGGTGTGAGTCTGACCGTTTGTAACCCTACGGAGGATACTTTCCAGGTTGCCATTATTCCTTATACTTACGAACATACCAATTTCCATACTTTTAAAGTGGGAAGCATTGTGAATATAGAGTTTGATATCATCGGCAAATATTTAAGCCGCATGATGCAGTTCTCCTGATTCTTTCACCGCAGGTTGCACAGATGATTGTTAAAGATGAAAAAAAGGTTCTTTGTGGAAATCCGGAATTATCTGCATCGGCTTTTGAACAAAAAAAGAATCTGTGCAATCTGTGGTAAAACAAATATCAGAGTTATAAATCTTTTAGCAATATCTTACTGGTGCTTTTATAATATTCTTCGCGGGCATTGGTCAATGCCTCCCAAGGACCGCTATATCGTTCCCGGTCTATTTTGAAGGCTTCTGTTCCGGCTATGTCCAGTCTGTTCAGCAGCATAGCCACGTTCATCCGGTTGATATCTACTGACGGCAAATAGCCTATGCTTTCATCGTCACCGTCCATAGAAGTTTCGTAAACCATGTGCATGTCTTGTAGTTCGTATAGGATTTTCTTAGTGAGTCTTATCGGGATTTTATGTTCGTCGCTGAGTGTCTCGGCGGTATAAGGAGTCTCTTCCGTTTCAAATCGTTTGCATATCAGAGACATGATGAGGATGCACAGAAAGTCGTGATAACGGCGGCTGATATTTGCCGTCTCTTTGCTGAAACTGTAGTTGCGAAGATTCTGTGCCACATAGCAAAGCTCTGCGCCATACAGGCAGATTCCCCATGAAATTTGCGCCCATAACAAGAACATTGGAATAGCGGCGAAACTACCATAGATTGCATTGTATCTTGATACCCATATCTGACTGCCGATATACAAGTATTGAAAAGCCTGAAAGGCAGTGCCTGCGATGATACCCGGAATGATGGCATATTTCAGTTTCACTTTAGTATTGGGCATAAAGACGAACAGCCCCGTGAACATGGCCCAAGTCAGGATGAAAGGAACCAGGCGTACCAGAAATTTCATCAGGGGTGCCAGTAATACGAAGTCCTCCATGTTTTTCACCATGGTGGACATAAAGATGGTAAGACCACTGGAAAGTACGATAAGTAGGGGTAACAAGAGCAGGATGGAGAAATAATCCGTCATTTTGCGATACAGCGTACGGGGTTTCTTCACTTGCCATATATAATTGAAGGTACGTTCTATGTTATAGGTTAGGCTCAAAATGGTCCAGAACAACATTACCAGACCCACTCCGATAAAAACCCCGCTTTTGGCGTGCACCAGATAAGAGTCAATCAGGCCGAGAATGGTTTCGGCAGCCGCACTCTGTCCTTCAAGACCGCTACGGAACTGGGTTTCCAGCAGGTTGGAGAAACCAAATCCACGTGCGATGGCGAATAGAATGGCCAGAATGGGAATGATAGAAAGCAGGGTGCTGTATGTCAGTGCGGATGCTTTATTCAAAATACGTCCCTGAGTGAACTCACGAATAGAAAGAGTGGCGATTTTTATTGCATTATAGAGTATTCCTCGGGATTTGCTAACCTCGTCTTCTGTCACTCGCCATATATCATCTTTGAGAAACGATTGCAGACCTTTCAGTTTTTCCTTGTTCATGGTACTCATAAGCTCTTTATTAGGATATATGAAAAAAAGCAGCCGGCCTGTAAGCCGGGTTCTGTTCCTCGCCTTGCGGCGAAGTGCCTGCCATTTATCTACGCCTGTTGTCACCAACAGGCTCTAGCGGTCTACCCTCCGACGTGGGGCGAGCAACCCTCATAATGTCGGTTTACATGACCTTACAACTCCTAAGACGTACAGCCCGTCATGTCACCATGCGGCTGGTGGGCTCTTACCCCACCTTCTCACCCTTACCCCGTTTCCCGTAGGAATTGTGGCGGTTGTTTTCTTCTACGTTACTCCACCTTCGCAGATGGCTTTCTGTTAGGAAGTAGGATGCTCTGCGTTGCCCGGACTTTCCTCTTTCGCCTTGCGGCGTCAGCGGCAGACCGGCCGGCTGCTTTTAAGTTTACAAAGATAGCGATTTTAGGTTAAACGTAGGATAATAAAGCGGAAAAAAGTAAGAAAATAAATGAAAAAACAAAGAAAGAGCGGAACAGCCCATTACTTTTTCTTGGTATATATAATAAAAGAGGAGAAAATCAGTGATGCTCGGTTCGGCACTCCTGCTTATTGTATAGAAACAACGGTAAAAACAGGAAGAATATTTAAAATAAATGAACTGTGCCGGAAAGAGAAGTGGGTGCTGTTTTCACTTTCCCTCTCCGGACACGGAATTTAGCGGTAGAATCCCAATTCGTTTCTCAATGAACGCACTTCCTGTTGCAAAAGTTCTATACGTTCCAGCATGTGGTGGATGGCGTCGATTCCTGCAATATTGATGGACAAGTCATAATATAAATGCGTGTAACGCTCCAGCTCCGCTAGTTGGGATGCGGGGAGGTAGCGTTCCTCGTCAATCACCCGGACTTCGATCAGTCCGTCTTCTTCCAGTTCCGTAATGAACGACGGGTCCACATGGCAACGGTCGCAAAAATCGTTGATAATAATTAAATCGCTCTGCATAATCCTTCTCTTTTTTTAATTGCTACTATCTTTTAATTGGCGGAACAACTCTTTCTGATGTTCGGTAAGGTTGCTAGGAATGGTGACATTATAAGTTACTATCAGATCGCCAAATTTGCCTTCTTCCTTGTAAACAGGAAAGCCTTTGCCTTTCAAACGGACTTTGGTTCCGTTCTGGGTTTCAGGTTTTACTTTCAGTTTTACCTTGCCGTTCAGTGTGTCCACGGTTTCTTCACCACCCAGTACGGCGGTGTAGAGGCTAAGCGGAGCATCGATATATAAATCATTCCCCAGACGTTTGAATACAGGATCGTCTGGAATGACAAAGGTGATGTACAGATCGCCTGCAGGACCACCGTTTACTCCCGGTGCACCATGACCACGCAATTTGATAGTCTGTCCGTTGGCTATACCTGCCGGAACAGTGATACGTATGTTCTTTCCGTTTACATTAAGCACTTGTTTGTGTGTTTCGGCGGCTTCACGCAATGAAAGTTGTAATTCAGCATTATAGTCCTGTCCACGGAATCCGGCACTTCGTCTGCCGTTTGCACCGCCACGATGTCCGAACAGTTCTTCAAAAAAATCAGAGAAGCCACCTGTGCTGCCACCGAAATGTGCACCGCTGAATTCTTCTCCTCCATTGCCGGAATACCAGTAACTGCCGTTACCGTCCGTACCGAATCCGCTTCCGGCTCCGCCAAATCCTCCGAATCCACCGGCTCCTCCATATTGTTGCTTTTGTTTTTCAAATTCGTCGGCATGTTTCCAGTGTTCACCGTATTCGTCGTATTTCTTACGTTTTTCCGGGTCACTCAGTACTTCGTTGGCTTCATTTATCTCCTGAAACTTATCTTTGGCCCCAGGGTCATTCGGATTCAGGTCAGGATGGTATTTGCGGGCCAGCTTACGGAAAGCCTTCTTGATATCATCTTGGGTGGCGCTTTTGTCCACTCCCAATACTTTGTAATAGTCTATGTAAGCCATATTATATATTTGTTAAATTTCATCTGCTTTAAGGGAAACAAAATACATGCCAATTGGTTGTGTTCTGTTTTTATTTTATTATCTTTGCAGCGAATTTTTAGAAATTATTCTAAAGGAAATGAGGGGATTGGCAATCATATTCAGGTTTTTTATGCTATTAGTCCTGCTGCTTCCTGTGGTTGCTCTGTGTCCTGTGAAGGCGGAAACAACTCTGGAAGGGCCTATCCTTATTGTCACTTCTTATAACCCCGAAACTCGTAGTATTTCTGACAACCTGTCTGCTCTTATGGATGAATACCGACAGCGTGGCGGCAAGTATACTCCGATCATAGAGAGTATGAACTGCAAGAATTTGTCCGAGGCTTATCTGTGGAAATCGCGTATGGCCTCCATCCTTGGTAAGTATAAAGGGAAAAACCGTCCGTCACTGGTTATATTGCTGGGGCAGGAGGCATGGTCGGCTTATATTTCACAAGACACGGAGATAGCTAAAAAGACTCCGTCCATCTGTGGTATGGTCAGTGTCAACGGACTGGTATTGCCTGATGATAGTATCGACACACGGGTATGGGAACCTGAAAGTAAGAATATTTATACGGATTTCGGCGATTATAATATTGTTGCCGGTTATGTATATGAATATGATGTCGATAAAAACATAGAGTTGATGCGTCGCTTTTATCCTGATATGCGCCGTGTGGCATTTATATCGGATAATACCTATGGCGGGCTGTCTATGCAAGCCTTGGTTAAAAAGGAGATGGAGAAGTACCCTGATTTAGAGACGATTTGGCTGGACGGTCGTACGGAAACCTTTATGGAAGTGAGTGAAAGGATGCGCAGATTGCCTCAAAATACGTGTGTATTGTTGGGAACATGGCGTGTGGACTGTACGGAGAGTTATGTTATTGGTAATACGACTTATATGCTGCGTGATGCGAATCCTACCCTGCCTGTGTTTACTATCGCATCTGTGGGATTGGGACATTGGGCATTGGGAGGATATACTCCCGAATACCATGCGGTAGGAAAGAATATAGGCGCGGTTACTTATGATTTTTTGGATAAAGGAGATAGAGAAGGGGTGGACTTGGTGACTATTCCCGGAAACTATACTTTTGATATAAAGCGTTTGCATGAATTCAAATTGGATTCATTGAATCTTCCTCAGGGAGCGGTGTTGGTGAACAAGACTCCTTCGCTTTATGAGCAGTATAAATATTGGGTCATAGGGGTTGTTTCGGCGTTCATGTTCCTGATAGTCTGTTTCTTGATAGCCATATATTATATTATCCGTATCAACCACTTGAAACATCATCTAGAAGTGTCTGGCGAGGAGTTGTTGGTAGCCAAGGAGAAAGCGGAAGAATCCAACAGGCTGAAGACAGCTTTTCTGGCCAATATGAGCCACGAGATACGCACTCCGTTGAATGCTATTGTGGGATTTTCCAGCGTGTTGGTCAGTGATGATTCCTCTCCTGCCGAGAAGGCGCAGTATTGTGATATCATTCAGAAGAATTCCGATTTGTTGTTGCACCTCATAAATGATATTCTGGACATCTCGCGCATGGAATCCGGAAAAATAAAATTCGTATGGGAGGAATGTGATGTAGTAGAGTTGTGTCAGACGGCTTTGTCTACAGCGGAGTATGGACGCAAGACCAGCGCTTTGTTTCTGTTCGAAACTCCTGTAGCTTCGCTGGTTATCAAGACGGATGCCCAGCGCCTGAAGCAAGTATTGATTAATTTGTTGTCCAATGCCGCTAAATTTACCCCGTCCGGTTCTATTAAATTGGCGATTGCCATAGACAAACAGCATCAACAGTTGGAATTGTCTGTGTCGGATACCGGTTGCGGTATTCCGTCCGATAAGAGCGACAGGGTTTTTGAACGTTTCGAGAAATTGAATGAATATTCCCAAGGTACGGGGCTGGGATTGGCCATCAGCAGGCTGATAGTCGAGAATTTGGGAGGTAAGATATGGGTGGACAAGGATTATACCGAAGGCGCCCGGTTTGTATTCACGCATCCTTTAACTAAAAAAGAAAAAGAATAGAGATATGAAATATAGAATATGTATCAGCGCCCTGCTGTTGTGGGCGGGTATGCAGGTGTCTGCATCCAATAATCAGAAAGAAGTGGTTATCAAGATTATAGAAACCAGTGATGTGCACGGGAATTTCTTTCCGTATAACTTTATCGAACGGAAAGAATGGAGTGGAAGTCTTGCCCGTGTTCATTCCTTTGTGAAAGAGCAGCGTGAGAAATATGGGGATAATTGCCTGTTGATGGATAATGGGGATATCCTGCAAGGTCAGCCTACAGCTTACTATTATAATTTTATGGATACCGTGTCTACCCATGTGGCGGCGGATATGATGAATTATATGGGATGTGTGGTAGGCAATATGGGTAATCATGACGTAGAGACCGGGCATGCGGTGTACGACCGTTGGATAAAACAGTGCGATTTTCCGGTACTGGGGGCTAACATTATAGACAATGCCACCGGAAAACCTTATCTGAAACCCTACGAGGTGTTGGAGCGTGACGGAGTGAGGATAGCGGTTCTGGGTATGATTACTCCGGCCATTCCTTCATGGTTGCCGGAGAAGTTATGGAGTGGCCTGCATTTTGAGGAAATGGAGCCCTGCGCACGTAAGTGGGTGAAGATTATAAAGGAAAAAGAGAACCCCGATGTCATTGTGGGATTGTTTCATGCCGGAAAGTCGGGCAACGTGTTGGGACAGGTGGTGGAAGATGCCTCTATGGATGTTGCCAAACGGGTCCCGGGCTTTGATGTGGTGCTGATGGGGCACGACCATACAAGGGAATGTGTAAAGGTGCAGAATGTGGCAGGAGACAGTGTGTTGGTCATTGATCCGGCAAACAATGCCAATGTGGTTTCGGATGTGACCCTGACCGTAACAAAGAAAGACGGGAAAGTGGTGGCGAAGTCGGTGGAGGGCAGATTGGCGGATATGAATAAGTATCCTGTCAGCCAGGAGTTTATGGATAAATTCGCTCCTCAATATAAGGCTGTAAATGACTTCGTATCCCGTAAAATCGGTACTATTTCACGTACCATCACAGCGAAGGATGCTTATTTCGGTTCTTCTCCTTTCATAGACCTGATTCATCAGTTGCAATTGGAAATTTCGGGTGCTGAAGTGTCCTTCTGTGCTCCGTTGTCCTTCCGGGCAGAGATTAAAGAAGGAGACATCTATGTGAGTGATATGTTTAATTTGTACAAGTACGAGAACATGCTGTATGTGATGGAACTCTCGGGCAAGGAAATTAAAGATTTCCTGGAAATGGCATACGCCATCTGGACTAATCAGATGAAGAGTCCCGAGGACCACCTGATGCTTTTCAAGGAGCCGGTAGAGGAGGGAAAGCGTGCTAATTTCAAGAATTTCAGCTTTAACTTTGATTCTGCCGCAGGTATTAATTATACGGTGGACGTGACCAAGCCGGCAGGAGAGAAAATCACGATTCAAAGCATGTCGGACGGGACTCCCTTCAGTATGGATAAGGTTTATAAAGTGGCTTTGAATTCTTACCGTGGGAACGGTGGCGGAGATTTATTGACCCTTGGAGCAGGAATTTCCAAGGAAGATTTGGCAAAACGTATTATTTTTGCAACCGATAAGGATTTGCGTTATTATCTGATGCAATATATTGAGCAGGAAAAAGTGCTGCATCCTCATGCCATGCACCAGTGGAAGTTTATTCCGGAGGAATGGACTGTGCCTGCCGCAAAAAAAGACTATCAATTGCTGTTTGGCGAGGAAAAGAAATAATAGTTGAGCAAGAGAAGGTACATAATAGCCCCGTTATTACTGCTGACGCTGTTTTTAACGTATCAGGTAAGCATCACCTTGTTTACCCACGTTCATATTGTGAACGGGGTGATGATTGTGCACTCTCATCCTTCGTCCGGCAAACACCATACGCATACCACAGGACAGGTTATTTCTATTGCTCATCTGAGCACTATTCATACTTTGGAGGCCGAGGTTCAGGCCGAGATGACTGTATTCCGTCCTTTGTTGTATGTTTTGGAATATAAGATAAATACTTTCCGCGCGAAAGCGCTTTGCGCGCAATGTATCCATTTGCGCGCTCCTCCTTTTCATTGCTGAAACAAAGGTATATCTGTTGATGGAATACATTCGGGCAATCCCTTTAACAGATGGGAATGTGTTTTTGCCATAGGGCTACACACATTCTTTATTGAATAAACCGAAACATTTTAGTAATAGAAAAAAAATAGATGAAACAATATATTCTGTTACTCGTGCTCATGGTGATGAGTGCGGGTATCAATGCGTATGCAGAAGATGTAAATCCTGTGAAGGAAGGCAATGTGATTTCAGGTCATGTAGTGGAAAAAGGCACGGAGAACAGCCTTCCGTATGCTGCCATATTGATTGTGGAAACCGGGCAGGGTACGGTGAGTAACGAGGACGGTGAGTTCCGTTTCAAGAAGGTTCCGGCAGGAAAGTACACATTGAGGGTTCAGCTACTGGGCTATGAGACACAGGAAAAGAAAGTGACCGTCAGTAACGACTTCACGGTAGATGTTCATTTTTTGATGAGTGATGAAAGTATTATGACGGACGAGGTGGTTGTATCGGCCAATCGCAATGAGACAAGTCGCAAGGTGGCTCCGGTGGTAGTCAATGTGATGAATGCCAAGCTGTTCGAATCGGTGAACTCTACCGATTTGGCTAAATCCTTGAATTACCAGTCGGGGCTGCGTGTGGAGAACAACTGCCAGAACTGCGGCTTCCCTCAAGTACGTATCAATGGGCTGGAAGGACCTTATTCGCAAATTCTTATCAATAGCCGTCCGGTAGTCAGTGCTCTGTCCGGTGTATATGGCTTGGAGCAGATTCCGGTGAATATGATAGAGCGTGTAGAGGTTGTCCGCGGAGGAGGGTCGGCCTTGTTTGGTGCTAATGCAGTGGGCGGAACCATCAATATCATCACGAAAGACCCCATCAACAATTCATTTCAAGTTTCTTCAACAATGTCCAATATGAACGGCAAGGTGTGGGAACAGTATATGGGAGCCAACGCCTCTTTGGTGTCAAAAGACAATACATATGGCATCGCTTTGTATCAGTCTTATCGGAACCGTAATCCGTATGATGCGGACGGGGACGGTTTCTCGGAGTTGGGAAAGCTGAACATGAATACGTTCGGGCTGCGTACCTATTACCGTCCTACGCAGTTCAGCCGTATCAGTCTGGAATATCATACCACGAATGAGTTCCGTCGCGGAGGGAATAAATTTGATTTGCAGCCGCACGAAACGGATATCACCGAACAGACTAAGCATGTCATCAATAGTGGCGGATTGAGTTATGATCTGTTTTGGAAAGAATACAAGCATAAGCTTTCTTTCTATTCTTCCATCCAGCATACCGACCGTAACAGTTATTATGGTGCGCAACAGGATGCGAATGCATACGGAAAGACGAAAGACCTGACTTGGGTGGCAGGTGGCATGTATGTGGGTAATTTTGAGAAAGTTTTATTCTCTCCTGCTACTTTTACCGCCGGGTTGGAGTATCAGAACAACTCCCTGCACGATGTTATGACCGGTTATCACCGTGATATGAAACAGGATGTGCGTATTGCCAGCGCTTTTGTGCAGAACGAATGGAAAATGAATCAGTTTGTATTCCTGGCCGGGTTCCGTCTGGATGACCATAACCTGATTGACAATCCTATCTTCAGCCCCCGTCTGAACCTGCTCTACAAACCGAGTGACAAACTACAGGCACGTATTACCTGGTCTACCGGTTTCCGTGCGCCGCAGGCATACGATGAGGATTTGCATGTTACCGCAGTAGGAGGTGAGGGCGTGCTTATCAAGTTGGCGGAAGGGCTGAAACCGGAGCATTCCAACAGCATCAGCGGCTCCATTGACTGGACGGCGAATATCGGTCATTTCCAGACCAATTTGTTATTGGAAGGGTTCTATACCGGATTGGATGACGTGTTTGTTCTGGAGGATATGGGCCATGACGAGAACGGTAACAAGGTGAAGGAGCGTCGCAACGGTAACGGGGCACGTGTGTATGGCGTGAATCTGGACGGAAAGATTGCACATGGACGTGATGCGGCTTTACAGGTGGGCTTCACGGTGCAGCGCAGCGAATATACCGAGCTGGAGGCATGGAGTGAGAATCCTGAGGTAGCGCCGGTGAAGCGGATGCCCCGTACTCCTGACTATTACGGTTATTTCACATTGACATCTGCTCCGTTCAAGAATTTCGACTGCTCCTTGTCCGGTGTGTACACAGGCCGGATGCATGTGCCGCATTTCGCACCGACAGAGTTGCCCGAGGAATATATAGGACAATATATCGCTAAAGATGAAATGGTGCATACTCCTGATTTCTTTGATTTGAATGTGAAACTGAATTACACATTTGTATTGAATGACCATATCAAATTGCAGTTAAACGGTGGAGTACAGAATATTTTTAATGCTTTCCAAAAGGATTTGGACAAAGGTGGTTATCGTGACTCGGGTTATTTTTATGGGCCTACACAGCCTAGAACGTATTTTGTGGGGATCAAGATTACGAATTGAATAATCTGCTGATTTGTCAATGTGCTAATATGTCAATGGGGTACGCTTTGTTCCGCATGGCACATTAGCACATTGTCACATTGACAAATTAACAGATTGATTTATTACCAACTACTGACAAGTGACTATACTTTTCTGTAATCCGGAATCCCGGATCGGGATAATTATATAAGGGAAAGCGGTGTTCTGTTTCTCCTTCCATATATTTCCACAGACTGGCATATTCTTCTTTCTTCTCGCCCATTTCCTGCAATTGCAGCATATATTGCCAGATAGACTTGTTTTCCTTGATGTATATTTTTTCCATCTGATGAATAATCGGACTATGCTGGCGGGTTGGGTCATGGTCAAATTCCAGTATCCGTTTTCCCTCTTTTGTCATACCGATAGTTACGAAAGTCATGCTCTTGCCTATACCCGGCAGGTTCAGTACGCTGCGGTCTGTTGCTACGAAAGGAATCTGATGGAAGGTGCAGAAACGCTGTACGGCTGCCGCACGGTCTTTACAGTTTCTCAACAGGTTCAAAAACTCCTTTTCTTGCTCTGCGGAAAGTTTTCCCCATCTTTTTTCCTCTTCTTTCTCCTGTAAGGAACGGCTGTTCGGTGTGAATACCGCATAGTTCTCTTCAAAACCTTTTACCGAGAAAGTGTAGTAACACAATACACCCAATCCGTTCAATACTTTGCGCAGCTTGGCGGTATGTCCGCGACGGGAAGCCGCCACATTATATACTAGCTGGTTGGTGATAGTCCACCCGGCTGCCAGTATCTTGCGGATAGCTTCACGCGCTTCGGGTGTTACTTCCAGTGGAGTCTGGAAATGCGTTTGAATCAGAAATTGTCTGACCCCTACGGCAGATGCCTTTTCTTTGAACTCACGTAAGATATCCAATAGTTCGTCATTGATTCGCATGGGCAGATATACCGGGAGCCGGCTGCCCAGGCGTACTCGTTGCAGTTCCGCATATTTCTCTCCTTCGGCGCGGTGCAGGTTTGCGTTTCGTTTGCGGACAGCCATTTTGTAGACGGCTTCCAATATATTGCGCAAGGTCTTGTTCTGGCTCATCAATGCATCGCCTCCCGTAATCAGGATATCCCTGAGCTGAGTGTCGTTCTCGAAATATTCCATCAGTTTTCTCAACCTCTTGTCCCAGCTCTCTTTCGGTTTCAATTCCTCGAAGTTGAAGTTCAGACGTTCACTTTGGAAGTCGTACATGCGCTGGCAGGATGCACACAGGCCGCCGCATGCACGTCCCATCGAGTCGGGGATAAGAATGGCCACATCGGGATAACGGCGGTGAATGTTGTGTCCGTCCGGCAGCAGCCATCCTGCAGCGTTAGGCTTTCCGTCCTCCACAGCATCTTCTTTTTCCCATGCGTGGATGTTACCGTATGTTTCCACCAGTTGGGGAGAGTACAGAATATAGCTTCGTATGGCTGTATCATCATATCCTTTCCCCGTAGGATTCAACAAAGACAGATAGTAAGGGGTGATAAAGACAGGCATTCCTTTCTTGCGTGCTTTGTGATAAAGCTGCAAGGTCTCTTCGGATAGGGAGTTGCCTAGCATTCGGTTCAGTTCGGTAGGGCTTTTTATGGCCATTGCCAGATGAAAACGGGCTTCGTTCCACCATTGGCAGACCAGCTGGCGTTTGTCCTCTTCCGTGCTTCCTTCGGGAAAAAGATAGCGGCTGGAGGGCGTGTGTCTGTTTTCTATTTTCTGGATAAGAAGGGAGATAATACGCTCTTTGTTTTGTCGGCGGATAGCCCGGACATCCTCATTCAGTCCGCTGGGCCAGCGTTTCATCCATTGTTGCACTTGTTTTTCATCAGGTAGTTCCTCCTCTTCGTGATAAAGCCGGTCAAACTGGTGATACAGGTCAATCCATAAATCAACGGAAATCTCTTCATTGATGATACTATTCGTTAAAAACTTCCAAAGCAGTGAGATGGTTTCTATTTTAATCTCCTGTTCTGTAGAGGCTTCGTAAATGGTTTTTCCATCGTTATCTATCAGTCTTTTAATTTGCCTTGCGGCAGCAGGATTGTAAATAGGACCAGATAATAGATAATCGTTCAGCTTGTTTTTGAAAGCTGTTTCATCCTGGCTTTCTGAAGCCAATGAAGTGAGTTGGGTTAATCGGGTTTCGAATAGTGTTTTAATGCCATGGGTGGATAACATCTTATTCTTTTGTTTCATAAGCAAACGGTTGTTAAAAAAGTGAATACTATAAATAACATATTTCTCGTAGAAAAGTTATCAAACTGTTAACTTCATGCTGCTAAGATAGTAAAAAAGCTTCTTTTATGCAAATTCCTTAACAAAAAGACGTTTTTTATAAATAGCATTATTTTATAGAGTACATTTGCTTTGTGCTTTCGTCTTTTTTTAAAGCCCGGAGCTTTTATCGGGAAACGAAGAAATTCGTAATTTTGTAGAGCTTTGCTTGTTTGCAGGCCAATCAAGCTGAAGAGAAACCTCATTTTAATAGATGGAAAAACAACATAGAAGTAAATAAATGGAACTGAAACAACTTTTTACCTTTGCAGCAGCCTGTTCGCTGGCACTTTCGGTGTCGGCTCAAGATAGAGTACACTATACAGGCACAGAGCTGTCTAACCCTACCTATCATGACGGACAATTATCACCTGTGGTAGGAGTACACAATATTCAGGTGATGCGCGCCAACCGGGAACATCCTGCACCCGATAACGGCAATGGATGGACATACAATCATCAGTCCATGTTGGCTTATTGGAACGGACAATTCTATATGCATTATCTTTCCGATCCATCAGACGAGCATATTCCTCCCTCACAGACTTTCCTGATGACTTCAAAAGATGGATACCACTGGACAAATCCGGTGACTCTTTTCCCTATCTACCGGGTTCCCGATGGCTATACCAAGCCCGGACGCACAGACAAGGCGAAAGATCTGGATGCCATCATGCATCAGCGTGTAGGCTTCTATGTATCAAAAAGCGGCAGATTGATAGCTATGGGAAACTATGGCGTAGCTCTGGACAAGAAAGATGACCCGAATGACGGGAACGGAATAGGCCGTGTGGTTCGCGAGATTAAGAAAGACGGTTCGTTCGGTCCCATTTATTTCATTTACTATAACCATGCGTTTAATGAAAAGAATACATCCTATCCTTATTTTAAACGCAGCAAAGACAAGGAATTTGTAAAAGCCTGTCAGGAGATTCTGGACAATCCTCGTTACCGTATGCAGTGGGTGGAGGAAGCTGATCGTAATGACCCGTTGATTCCTTTACACAAAGAATACAAAGCGTATTGTGACTATACTTTGCCCGACGGTCGTTTGGTAAGCTTGTGGAAACATGCCCTGACTTCCATCAGCGAGGATGGTGGAAATACGTGGGCGCAACCGGTGGAACGTGCGAAAGGCTTTGTTAACAGTAATGCGAAGATTTGGGGGCAGCGTTTGAGTGACGGTACATACGCCACGGTGTATAATCCTTCCGAGTTCCGTTGGCCGCTGGCTATCTCGCTCAGTAAGGACGGGCTGGAATATACGACCTTGAATTTGGTGCATGGCGAAATTACACCGATGCGTTACGGAGGTAATTATAAATCATTCGGGCCTCAGTATGTACGGGGTATTCAGGAAGGTAACGGAACTCCTCCCGATGGTGATTTGTGGGTGACTTACAGTGTGAACAAGGAGGACATGTGGGTTTCTCATATCCCTGTGCCCGTCCGCGCACATGCCAGTGCACATGCTGACGATAATTTTGCCAACTATAAAGATTTGAATGAACTGACCGACTGGAATTTGTATTCTTTGCAGTGGGCTCCCGTATCATTGGATGGAAAATGGTTGGTGCTGCAAGATAAGGATTTGTTCGATTATGCCCGTGTGGAGCGTAAGATACCTGCTACAAAAGAGCTTAAAGTTTCTTTCGAACTGATGGCGGAGCAGAACGATAAGGGCCTTTTGCAAATAGAATTCCTAGATGAAAACGGTATTGCCTGTTCTCGTTTGGAATTGACTTCCGACGGACTTTTCCGTGCCAAAGGAGGTGCGCGGTTTGGTAATTTGTTGAAGTATGAACCGGGCAAGACGTATAAGGTAGAAGTGGAGCTTTCTGTTGCTAACCGTATGGTAACCGTTTACGTGGATGGAAAGAAAGCAGGACAACGTATGTTCTTTGCTCCCGTTCCGGCCATTGAAAGAGTGATGTTCCGCACCGGAGCGCAACGGACTTATCCTACGGTGGATACCCCGGCAGACTGGTATGGCATTCTGCCGAATGCAGGTGAGCAAGAACCTTTGTGCACCTATCGTATAGCCAATTTCAAGACGACTTCTGCTGATAAGGATGCCGGTGCGGCTTTCTTGAAATATAAGGATTTCAAGCCCTACGTGGATTATTTCAACAGCATGGAGGATGAGAATATAGCCCAGGCTGTTCCCAATGCCCGCGCATCTCAATGGATGGAAGAAAACATACCTCTTTTCGAGTGCTCTCAAAAGAACTTCGAGGAAATGTATTATTATCGTTGGTGGACGCTGCGCAAGCACATCAAGGAAACTCCGGTGGGCTATGGTATGACCGAATTCTTGGTAAACCGTTCGTATGCCGATAAATACAATCTGATAGCTTGTGCCATCGGTCATCATATTTATGAGAGCCGCTGGTTGCGTAACCCGGAATACTTGAATCAGATTATCCATACTTGGTATCGGGGTAACGAAGGAGGCCCGATGGCCAAAATGACCAAGTTTAGCTCGTGGAATGCGGATGCGGTACTGGGACGTTACATGGTCGATGGAAACAAGGAATTCTTGTTGGATATGGTAAAGGATTTGGAAGCGGAATATGCCCGTTGGGAAAAGACAAACCGCCTGTCCAATGGACTTTACTGGCAGGGAGATGTGCAGGATGGCATGGAGGAATCTATCAGTGGAGGTCGTCGTAAGCAATATGCCCGTCCTACTATCAACAGTTATATGTATGGCAACGCCAAAGCGCTCTCTCTTATCGGCATCATGACAGGAGATGAGGGCATGGCCATGAAATATGGATTGAAAGCCGACTCCATTAAAACGTTGGTACAGGATAAGTTGTGGAACACAGACCACCATTTCTTTGAAACGATGCGTGGAGATGCGTCCGCCGAGGTACGCGAGGCTATCGGCTATATCCCTTGGTATTTCAATTTGCCGGATGCTTCTTCCCAATACGATGTGGCATGGAAGGAAGTGATGGACGAGAAAGGTTTTTCCGCACCTTACGGACTTACCACTGCCGAGCGCCGTCATCCTGAGTTCCGTACGCATGGCGTAGGTAAGTGTGAATGGGATGGGGCCATCTGGCCGTTTGCATCTGCACAGACTTTGACTGCAATGGCCAATTTCATGAATAATTATCCTCAGACTGTATTGACAGACAGCGTGTATTTCCATCAAATGGAACGCTATGTGGAGTCGCAACATCATCGTGGGCGTCCCTACATCGGCGAGTATCTGGATGAGGTAACCGGTTATTGGTTGAAAGGGGATCAGGAACGCAGCCGTTATTACAATCATTCTACTTTTAATGATTTGATGATTACCGGTTTGATAGGACTCCGTCCGCGCATGGATAACACAGTGGAGGTGAATCCGTTGATTCCCGAAGGAAAATGGGATTATTTCTGTTTGGATAATGTGTTGTATCATGGCCGTAACCTCACTATTTTGTGGGATAAGGACGGCAGCCGTTACCAGCGTGGAAAAGGTCTGCATATCTATGTGGATGGAAAGGAAGTAGGACATGCCGATACATTGACCCGTGTTCTTTGTGAGAATGTGCTATAATTTTGAATAAAGGGGATGTCTTAAGATAATAAATAGACTGTTGAAAGAAAAATGAATTACAGAAAATTCTTAATAGCCGCTTTGTTAGTTATGTCTTTCTCCGTGCAGGCGAAAGACATAACTATTACTCGCCTGACGTGTGAGATGCGCGAAGGAAGAGTGACCATCTCTGATGCCCCTCGTTTGGGATGGCAGATGAGTTCGCCGGAAAATGGCACGCGGCAGACTGCTTATGAGATAGAGGTTCGGGATGTATGGGCAGGAAAAGTAGTCTGGAACAGCGGCAAAGTAAAATCCGCTCGAAGCCAGTTGGTTTCTTGTGCGGATGCGGCCTTGGAGAAGGACAGGCATTATACTTGGCGTGTCCGTGTCTGGGATGAGGCTGATACGCCTTCGGCATGGAGTGCCCCCTCTGATTTCAGTATCCTGACTTCCGAAGCAGCTTTCGCCGGCAGTGAATGGATTGGGGCCATTACCCGTAAGGATGCCCGCATACCCGAAGGCCGGAAATATCATGGCAGTGAGCTGAAAAAGCCTGAGGCAAAGGCCGCTTGGGCTGCTGTGGATACTTTGGCAAAGAAAAGTATTTATCTGCGTCGCGAGTTCCATGTGGCAAAGAAAGTGAAAGACGCCACAGCGTATGTATGTGGCTTGGGCTTTTATGAATTTTCGCTGAATGGAGAAAAAGTGGGAGACAGCGAATTTGCCCCCCTTTGGAGCGACTATGACAAAAGTGTCTATTATAATACTTATGATGTCACCTCGCAAGTGAAGAAAGGCGGTAACGCTATCGGAGTCCTGCTGGGAAATGGATTTTACAATGTGCAAGGCGGCCGCTATCGTAAACTGCAAATCAGTTTCGGCGCTCCCACGCTTCGTTTCCGGATGGTGGTGAATTATGAAGACGGAACCAGTGAAACGATTGTTTCCGGAAAGGACTGGAAGTACGATTTCAGTCCCGTACTGTTCAATTGCATCTATGGCGGAGAAGATTATGACGCTCGCCGTGAGCAGAAAGGCTGGAACATGTTCGGTTTTAAAGAGCAGGATTGGCGTCCTGTCGTGATTCAGGAAGCCCCCAAAGGGGTGCTTCGTCCGCAGATAGCGCAACCGGTGAAGATTATGGAGCGTTATGATATCCGGAAAGTGACCAAGCTCACCGCTGAACAGATAACAGCTGCCTGCAAGTCAACCAAACGGACAGTAGATCCGTCTGCCTTTGTGCTGGATATGGGACAGAACCTGGCCGGTTTCCCCGAAATTACCGTCCGTGGAAAGAAAGGGCAGAAAATAACTCTGCTTGTATCCGAATCCCTGACGGATGAAGGAGCTTGCAATCAGCGTCAGACCGGCAGACAACATTATTATGAATATACCCTGAAAGGGGAAGGAGTGGAAACTTGGCATCCTCGTTTTTCTTACTATGGTTTCCGGTATATTCAGGTGGAAGGCGCTGTGCTGAAAGGGCAAAAAAACACCTTGCATCTTCCGGTGATCCAGAAGATACAATCGTGCTTTGTTTATAATTCGGCTCCTAAGGTATCCACATTCCAATGTTCCAATCGTATATTCAATGAGGCCCATCGGCTGATAGAGAAGGCGGTGCGAAGCAATATGCAGTCCGTGTTTACCGATTGTCCTCATCGCGAGAAACTGGGTTGGTTGGAACAAGATCATTTGTGTGGTCCCGGTTTGCTTTACAATTATGATTTGACAGGCTTTCTTCCTCAGACTCTTCAGAACATAGCCGATGCACAGCATGCCAATGGCGCGGTTCCTACCACTGCTCCGGAATATGTGGTGTTCGAGGGTCCCGGTATGGATGCTTTTGCCGAATCTCCCGAATGGGGATGTACCTTTGTGGTATTGCCTTTCATGTATTATGAAACGTATGGGGATGATTCATTGATTAGAAAATACTATAACGGAATGCGCCGTTACATTGATTATATGACTACCCGTGCCAATGATGGAATCGTTTCTTTCGGACTGGGCGATTGGTATGATTATGGAGATTTCCGGGCCGGATTTTCTCGTAATACGCCTGTTCCTTTAGTAGCTACCGCCCATTATTATATGGTTGTTCGCTATTTGGTGGAGGCGGCACGTATGCTGGATAATAGGTATGATGTAGCATATTACACTCATTTGGGTGAAGAAATTAATAAAGCATTCCATCGGGAGTTTTATCATAAGGATACTCGTCAGTATGGTACGGGAAGTCAGTGCAGTAATGCCCTGCCGTTGTTTCTCGGAATGGTTCCTGCCGAAGATAAACAGGCGGTACTTGATAACTTGGTAGCGGATATAAAACGTCATGGTAACCGGCTGACTACTGGTGATGTGGGAAATCGTTATTTGTTCCAGACACTAGCCCGTAACGGACTGAATGAGCTGATGTACACCATGCATAACCATGAAGAGGCCCCGGGGTATGGTTTCCAACTGAAATTTGGAGCTACCACGCTGACCGAGCAATGGGATCCGCGACAAGGTTCTTCGTGGAATCACTTTATGATGGGGCAGATTGATGAATGGTTCTTCAACTCGCTGGCGGGTATCCGCACCGTTGAGGGAAAACCGGGAATGAAGGAAATAGAAATACGTCCCCGTCCGGTAGGCGATTTGACATACGTCCGGGCTTCGACTGAAACTCTCTATGGAAAGGTTGCAGTAGACTGGACACGCGAGAATGGAGTCTTTACATTGAAAGTAACGATACCTGTAGGGTGTACGGCACGCGTATTCCTTCCCGATGAGAAAGAGCCGAAGATAGTGGAAAGCGGAACTTATTCTTTTAAGAAATAAACGCAGCTTTCATAGGAAAAGCCCCCTGGGGTGTTTGGTAAAACTAAAATCAACTAATGAACGATATGAATAAACGTACCTTTTTAAGTCTGTTGCTATGTGTTTGCAGTTTGTCTTTTCTGCATGCCGAGCGTGTGGATATGCAGCAAGCCGGTGCCGATATACAAGGCCGGAAATTAAACACGGCATTGATTAATTCTACCATCGACCGCTTGAATGCCAATGGTGGCGGAACACTCTTTTTCCCCGCAGGAACTTATCTCACCGGTTCCATCCACATGAAAAGTAATATTACATTAGAATTGGAAGCAGGAGCCACCTTGAAATTCTCGGAGAACTTTGACGACTTCCTCCCTTATGTGGAAGTGCGTCACGAGGGAATCATGATGAAAAGTTTCCAACCGTTGATTTACGCCGTGGATGCAGAAAATATTACCATCAAGGGAGAAGGAACTCTGGATGGACAAGGTAAGGCATGGTGGACTGAATTTTTCCGTGTACTGGTAGACCTTAGAGATAACGGCAAGAGAAACATCAACAAGTACCAGCCCATGTTCGAGAAGGAAAACGACCTGAAAGCCCTTTACGCTGAAACCAATGAAGACTGGCATGGCACACTGGACCGTCGCTTTTTCCGTCCTCCTTTCATACATCCCATCCGTTGTAAGAATGTACGGGTAGAGGGCGTGAAGATTATCAACTCTCCCTTCTGGACTGTAAATCCTGAATTTTGCGACAATGTGACTATTAAAGGCATTACCATCCACAATGTGCCTTCCCCCAACACGGATGGCATCAACCCCGAGTCTTGTAAGAATGTACACATCAGTGACTGCCACATTTCGGTAGGCGATGACTGCATCACCATCAAATCCGGACGTGACTTGCAAGCGCGTAAACTGGGCGTTCCTTGCGAGAATATCACCATTACCAATTGCACCATGTTGAGCGGACACGGTGGTGTGGTTATCGGCAGCGAGATGAGTGGGGGAGTGAAGAAAGTGACCATCAGCAATTGTGTCTTTGATGGTACAGACCGAGGGATTCGTCTGAAATCCACTCGTGGCCGCGGAGGCATTGTGGAGGATATCCGTGTAAGCAATATTGTGATGAGTAATATCAAGAAAGAAGCTATTGTTCTCAATCTGAAATATAGCAAGATGCCTGCCGAACCGAAGAGTGACCGCACTCCGGAATTTCGTAACATCTATGTTTCGGGTGTGACGGTCCGTGATGTGAATACCCCCATTATGGTGGTGGGCCTGCCCGAAGCGCCTATTACCGGTATTGTGATGCGTGATGTGTATATTCAGAATGCCAAGCAACGCTGTGTCTTTGAAGATTGTAAGGACTTGGTGCTGGATGATGTGTATGTGGATGGTAAAGAAATAAAATAGACTGCCCGATGAAAAAACAGATGCTTTTGTGCATGGCGGCACTCTCTTTTTCCGCTGTGTCTGCACAAACTTATGAAACCCGGTTCGCACGTCCGTTATCCGATGTGTTGAATGACGTTGCCGCCCGTTTCCAGGTCCGCTTGAAGTATGATATTGATACGGTGGGGCGTATCCTTCCGTATGCCGATTTCCGTATCCGTCCCTATTCATTGGAAGAAACCTTGACCAATGTGCTTTCTCCTTTCGATTATAAATTCGTGAAGCAAAGTGATACCGTGTACAAGTTGAAACCATACGAGTATGCACGCCGCACGGATGTTGATGGAGAAAAAATGTTGTCATATCTTAGTGGCTTGTATACTGATAAAGATCAGTGGGAACAGCGCAGGGAGATACTCCGAAAGGAAGTGCGCCAACGTCTGGGATTGGATGATATGCTGAAAGGAACAGTGAAGGATGCAAAGCCTATTCTCTCGAAAGTACGGAAATTCGATGGATATACCGTGCAGAATTTTGCATTGGAGACCTTGCCGGGGCTTTATGTTTGCGGTTCGGTTTATGCACCGCGTTCCAAAGGTAAACATGCACTTATTATTTGCCCCAATGGCCATTTTGGACAGGGACGTTACCGGAAGGACCAACAGCAACGTATGGCTACATTGGCGCGTATGGGGGCTATTTGTGTGGATTATGACTTGTATGGATGGGGTGAATCCGCCTTGCAGGTGGGTGCGGAAGCGCACCATACCAGTGATGCGCACACCATTCAGGCTATGAACGGATTGCTGATACTGGATGATATGCTGGCAAATCGTAAAGATATAGATCCTGCACGCATCGGCGTGAACGGTGGTTCCGGCGGAGGAACGCAGACGGTGTTGCTTACCGTTTTGGACGACCGTTTTACAGCTGCTGCCCCTGTGGTCAGTCTGGCTTCTCACTTTGATGGCGGTTGCCCGTGTGAAAGTGGCAAGCCCATCCAGCTGGCAGGTGGAGGAACTTGCAATGCGGAACTGGCCGCCCTGTTTGCTCCGCGTCCCATGCTGGTGGTTTCCGACGGAGGAGACTGGACAGCCACGGTTCCTCGTTTGGAATATCCTTACTTGCAACGCATCTACGGTTTTTATGGTGCGACGGACAAGGTGAGCAATGTACATTTGCCGCAAGAACGTCATGATTTCGGTCCGAACAAGCGGAATGCGGTTTATGATTTCTTTATAGACGTGTTCGGCCTTGACCGGAGAATGCTGGATGAAAGTAAAGTAACCATTGAATCGGAAAACGCATTGAAGAGCTTTGGTGAGAAAGGTGAGAAACTGCCAGCCGGAGCCTTAAGATATAAAGAATGATTTTGTCGTTTATTTATTAGGTTAAGAGTTAGTGTAGAATCTCCCTCTTGCATAGCCTGTGAAGGTGAGCAAGGGGGAGTTTTTTTTAGGTATGGGGGTTAATACTTTTTGTCGGGTATATCAGGTCTTGTCATGCGGACTGTTAAGTCTTTTTGTGCGGACTGTTACTATAGTCTTCGGCAGTGGACCGTACAGTCTGCTACAGTGGACTGTACGGTCTGCCGTAGTGAAACATACGGACTACTGTCGTAGTCTGTAAAAGGTAACCGTAAGAAATGCTTTAATGGTACTGAAAAAAAGACTTAATGGAGCTGAAGCGATGAATTAACTCTGCATTTATGTTATAATCATCTTTAATTCCCCATCCTTGTGGCGCTTTCGGTCGTTTTCTTGTTTATAGTTGCGGATTCAAACCGGTTTCTACATTGGATTTCAGCCGGATATAATGGAAGAAGCGGAGGTTATAATAAGATAATGCGTTTCTGTAATATGGCAGCAATCTGTTGTCTCAGTTGTGGGGCGCTGATGGGCTTGGCCATATAGCCGTCGAAGCCATTTTCCATAACCCGTTGTTCATCACTGGCATAGGCGAAAGCGGTAACGGCGATGATAGGCACATCCAAGGATAGTTTTCGTATTTCTCGGGTGGCCTCATAGCCATCCATCACCGGCATATTGATATCCATCAGAATTATCTGAGGATTATGGAGTTTATACAAATTGACCGCCTCTTTTCCATCCCAAGCATGAACCAGGTTATATTCTCGTTTCAAGATAGATTGGAACAGCCGGTAATTACTCTCATTGTCTTCGGCAACTAGAATGGTCAGCTTGTCTTTCTGCACGGAGATGGGCTGATGTTTGTCTTCCTTTTTGTTATCCACATCAGCGGGCTGGTAGGGAATGGTGAACCAGAAAGTGGATCCTTTTTCTTCCTCTGATTCTACGCCTATGTGTCCTCCCATGTGCTCTACAATCGTCTGGCAAATGGATAATCCCAGTCCTGTACCCTGTACAAAAGAGTTCAGTTTGACGAAACGTCCGAATATGGAGTTCACTTTGTCGGCTGGAATGCCGCAACCGGTATCTTTAACATAGAAATAAAGTTCTCTGCCGCATAGTTTGTAGCCGAAGGTGATGCTTCCTTGTGAGGTAAACTTGCTGGCGTTGTTCAGCAAATTATTCAAAACTTGCATCAGGCGGTTCTTTTCTGTCTTTATGGGGCAAGAGGGGAGTCCTTTGTGTGCAATCAGTTGAATGCCACAGGTTTCCGTCCGGTAACGGACCACGCTCTCTATTTCGGAAAGGATATCATTCAGTTCCACGTTGGAATAACTGAAATCCAGTGTGCCGGCCTCTATTTTCGATAAGTCCAGTATGTCGCTGATTAATTGCAGCAGTAACGTATTGTTACTTTCAATGATATTGATATATTCCTGTTTTTCCTGTTCCTCTTCTGCAGTAGCAAGGATGTTTGAGAAACCGATGATAGCATTTAGCGGAGTGCGTATTTCGTGGCTCATATTGGCAAGGAAAGCGGACTTCAGCCGGTTGGATTCTTCCGCGCGGTCCTTGGCTGAAAGCAGTTCGTTTTCCATTGTTTTCCGTTCGTTGATAATCAGTGAGGAACCGACTAAAGTCAGCGGCTTTCCGTTTTTGTCTCTTGTTTCTACGGCTGCTTGTGCTTCTACCCAGTCTATTTTCCAATGTTTTCCATCATTGGCCAGTACACGGTACTCTTCTTTCACTTTCTCTATTTTTCCGTCTGCCAGGTCGCGGTAGGCCTGTATCACGCGTGGACGGTCTTCTTTGATAATTTTGGCGAAATATTGTTTGTCCGATACGCTCAACTGATCTTCGCTGATGCTGCCCGGCATGGCTGCCATGGCAATGGGGCGGTTAAGGTCGCACAAGATGGTATGGTCTTTCAAGTTCCATTTCCAAGGTACAATGTTGGCTACTTCCAGTGCCATGGAAAGTTTATGGTTCGTGGCGCTTAGCATTTGCTGTGCATTGTGCAACTCGGTGCTGTCCATGCAGAACACATCGACCATATCCGGTTCGGTGGAGCAATTCAGGACAACATCATAGAAGGTGTTGACGGTTTTAAAATAATATGGGAATGTGATCGATTTCTTTTCTTTCAAGGTGATACTCATGAAATGGGTGAATTCCGGTAAAGATTCGGGAAAGATTTCGGAGGCCCTTTTCCCTATTATATCGGATTTTTTAAAAAAACATCGTTCGAAATAACGGTTGACATCCTGATAAATGCTGTCTATAATATTTCCTTCTTTATCCCATATTACTTGTTCCTTCATGTAAAGAATCGGCATATTATCCACCAGGTTGATATATTGTGCGTTTGTTTCTATTTCATTTTGTTGGGCTCGTCTCAGGACTTTCAGCATCTGAATGCGTTTTTGTTGTGTTACAGCCATCAGTGCGAAGGCCATGAGCACAATCAGGATAAACCATTTGTATTTGTTCAGAAAGTGGACAGGCTTGTCATAGAAAATGGTGTCATCGGGGCATCGCTTGGGGTCGAGCCCTTTATTTATGAGTCTGGTATAGTTGAAGGTGGGGTGTGCTTCCTGAGGCTCATAGAAAGGAATGTCACTGGCTCTTTTTCCACCGAGGATGTCGTCAATTGTTTTCAATAATTGCTTGGTGAAGGCTTGTTCATTGTACATGTATCCTCCTACCATACCTCCGTCGTCCATACCTGCATAGCGGATGGTGAAAAGAGGGGCGGAGATGCTGGAAATGCTTCTGTAAGCGTTTATCAGAAAGCTGTCCGAGGTGAAGGATTCGGTGAACCAAGTGGATACCAGAATGCCTGTAGTCTTGTCTGCCTTACGTACAGCATTATATAACTGGTGCAGAGTATTGGTGCGTGAAGAGATGTATTTATATTCCAGTTGCGGATATTTTGTTTGGATCAATTCCCGCAGTCGTTGGTCATATTCGGGATTTGGATAAATCCCGTCTCCCAAAAAGATGAGTCTTTTCATGCCGGGAATCATTTGCAGCATCAGTTCCACACTTTCTTCCAGATAGATAGGGGTATGCATGTAGGTGAAATTGTATTCTTGGGCCAGTTCGCTCATGTGTGTCTTTTCTTTGGGAGTGACTGTATCTCTCTGCCTGTAGAATATTTCAGGATACACATAGGGGTCTGCCCCGCAGACAATAGTAGGTACGGTACCCCATAAAGCTTGTATCTCTTCTCTGAAAATCAGACTCATGCTTCCTACAAATACCAATAGACGGGGAGGGGTGGAGCCATATCTTGAGGAAAGTGTTTCTGAAAACTTTTCTATTTTAGCAGAATCGCCTACCATGAATAAATTCAGATGTTCTATGTAGGCGTCTATATTTTTGGTTCCGGCTAGTTTATGGACAATGGGGGTGGTAATGCTGTTGCTCCATGGAGAAGATTCGTTATAGCTGTTTAAAATCAGCACATATTCTTCGTTCCCGGTACGATCCTGTGCATTGGCAGCTTCACAGGTGAATGAGAAGATGGTACATATATAGGTATATATCAGCAGCCATTGAATATAGCCTATACGGATTCTCCTACGATTTTTATCCATTATTGTTTTCTACTCTTCTTTAAATATATCGCTCTGATGCTTGTGATGAAACAAATGTACTATTAAATCAGGGAGTGGACGAAGAAAAATAAATGTTTAACAAATATTAAAAGAAACGCACTGAAGTGGGGAACTTCCTGTATGTCCAGGTGTGAACATTTTAAACGGGAACTTTGGCCAACTTATATGGCAATGATTTAAAATGCCGGTGAAAGGCAGGAAAAGAGGGAGGATGAGAAATATCTTTTGCGTTATCTCTTTTATATCTGAAGAAATAGCTTTATATTTATCCCCTCATCTTATTTTAAGGTAGTTATGGAATATCACTTAAGTACTAAATTGAATGGAAATATAGCAATGACTTCCTGTTTCCATGAAAACTCCTTTTTGCAACGTGACGGGAGTCTTTATAAATTTATATGGGTGCGGCATGGAACGCTGGATGTGGAAGTGGATCATGTGGTGATGCATCTGGAAAAAGAGGAAATGATTTCGCTCACTCCTTTGCATCATGTGCAGATAAGGGGAGTGGACGGTGAATACCTCACTTTTTTATTCAATAGTAACTTTTATTGTATTTACGGGCATGACAGCGAGGTGTCTTGTAACGGATTCCTGTTTAACGGTTCTTCCCGTGTCATGCGTTTGAAGCTTTCGCCTTCCCAGTCGGCCCGTCTTGACAGTATTGTCGATATTTTCAGAGGGGAGTGTGAAATACAAGACAACTTGCAGGAAGAAATGTTGCGTATTATTCTGAAACGTTTCATTATCACTTGTACCCGCATAGCCCGTGAAATGTTTGATGTAGACCCGGGGCGTGAGAACACGTTTGATGTGATTCGTCAGTTTTATGTGCTGGTTGACAGTCATTTTAAGGAGAAGAAGCAAGTGCAGGATTATGCTGATATGTTGTGTCGTTCTCCCAAGACCATTTCCAATCTCTTTTCCCTTTACAGGCTTTCTTCTCCTTTGCGTGTCATTCATGAACGCGTGGATGCGGAAGCCAAGCGCCTGTTGCTTTATACGGGCAAGAGTGCGAAGGAAATCAGTGAGATTCTGGGATTTGAGGATTTGGCTACATTTAGCCGGTTCTTTAAGAAAATGAACAAGGAGAGCCTTTCGGAATACCGGAAAAGAGAGAAACGGGAATAATTGCCAACCTATATGGGGGAATTGCCATTTACTGGAGAGGGAAAACTGCCGACCTTTGCACCAGGAAGTTAAATCTTTTAATAATGAAAGCAATGATGACAAAATTAAAATCTCTGTTTGTTGCGTTTTTAACAATAGCAGCATCTGCCCAAAAACTGGGTATCAATCTTATCCGTGTGGCAATCCTTGTAATTTTTGTATGGATTGGCGGTCTGAAATTCTGGAATTATGAAGCCGAAGGAATTGTGCCTTTTGTGGCGAACAGTCCCTTTATGAGTTTCTTTTATACCAAGGACGCTCCTGAATATAAAGAATATAAGCTGAAAGAAGGCGAATTCGATGAAGCGAAGCACCAGTGGCATGAAGAGAACAATACTTATGGGTTTTCTCATGGATTGGGTATTTTGATTATGGGAATCGGTATCTTGACGTTTTTAGGTATCTTCTCTCCAAAAATCGGTTTGGTAGGGGCCGGACTGGCTATTGTCATGACACTGGGCACTTTGTCTTTCCTTGTGACAACGCCTGAGGTGTGGGTCCCCGATTTGGGAAGTGGCGAACAGGGGTTCCCTCTGCTGACGGGCGCCGGCCGTCTGGTCATTAAAGATACTGCTATTTTGGCAGGAGCTGTTGTTGTTCTTTCGGATAGTGCGAGAAGGGTATTGAACCAGTTGAAAAAGTAAAGTTAGAAAGACCGGTCACGGACATGCCCTTTTATAGGGGTGTATATGGATGTATTCCAGCGGGAGGCAAGTATTTCCTGCAAGACATAACTATCTATGAGGCAAGTTGTATCCTGTGTCATCTTGCTGTCTGTCAGCTATTGATAATGAATGCAAATTTGGCAGATTCTGCGGTTAACCCCTGTTAAGTGCTTATCTATCTGTGTTAAAAGAGGAAAAAAATCTCTGACAAACGGTACAACCGTACAATATTTGTCATTACATTAGCGTCAGAAATGTTAAACCAAACTTGAAATTAACAAATTAATAGATATTAAGTTATGAAACAAGCAACTAAAATGGTACTAGGCGCAGCAGCAATTGTAGCAGTCAGCGCAGGTGTAGCAGGAGTAACGACTTATTCTATGTTGAAACCCGAGCCAAACAAAAGCGTGGCCTTTAATGATGTGTTCCAACAAAATCCGAATACAAGACTTGCCGCGCTGGACGCCACCCAAATGCAACCGGTGGATTTGACTCAGGCAGCGGAAAATTCAGTGCATGCAGTAGTTCATATAAAGTCAACTCAAGAATCAAAAACTCAGACAGTTACCGTTCGTGATCCGTTCTATGATTTCTTTGGTGATATTTTTGGGAATGGCAGAGGCGGCGGTCAGCAGCGTCAGGTGCAGACTCCTGAAAGAGTGGGATTCGGTTCCGGAGTGATCATCTCGAAAGATGGATATATTGTAACGAATAACCATGTAATTGATAATGCTGATGTGATCAGTGTCAAACTGAATGACGGACGTGAATATAAAGGACGTGTAATCGGCACAGATCCCAGCACGGATTTAGCGTTGGTTAAAATTGAAGCGGATGAACTTCCCACTATTCCCGTAGGCGATTCGGAGGCTTTGAAAGTGGGCGAGTGGGTATTGGCTGTAGGTAATCCGTTTAATATGACATCTACAGTAACCGCCGGTATTGTGAGTGCCAAGGCACGTTCTTTGGGCGTATATAATCAAGGTGTGGAATCATTCATCCAGACGGATGCAGCTATTAACCAAGGTAACAGTGGTGGGGCATTGGTCAATGCAAAAGGAGAGTTGGTAGGTATCAACTCGGTGCTTTATTCACCGACAGGAGCTTATTCCGGATACGGTTTTGCCATCCCTACCAGTATTATGAAAAAGGTAATAGCCGATTTGAAAGAATACGGAACCGTTCAGCGTGCGGTATTGGGTATCAAGGGTACTCCGATTAATGATGACCAGCAGATGATGCCGGAAGAAATCAAGAAGAAAGTGAAGGAACTGGGTGCTACCGATGGTGTGCTGATAGCTGAGGTGATTGATGGAGGTTCTGCGGCTGGTAACTTGGAAGTGGACGATGTCATTATCGGTATTGACGGAAAACGTGTGAAGAACTTTGCAGAGTTGCAGGAAGGGTTGGCTAAACACCGTCCGGGTGACAAAGTAACCGTCAAGGTGTTGCGTGACAAGAAAGAAAAGGATATCGAGATGACTTTGAAAAATGCACAGGGAACAACGAAAGTGGTGAAGAGTGCGGGCATGGATATCTTGGGCGCAGCGTTCCGTGAAGTTCCTCAGGAATTGAAGAGACAATTGAACTTGGGATATGGTGTGGAAGTCACAGGTGTGACAGACGGTAAAATGAAAGCTGCCGGTATCCGTAAAGGCTTCATCATCCTGAAGGCAAATGGACAACCTGTCAAATCAGTAAATGATTTGGAAGATGTGCTGAAAGCTGCTACCCAGTCACCGGATCAGGTATTGTTCTTGAGCGGTATGTTCCCGTCAGGTAAACGTGCGAACTATGCAGTAGATTTGATACAGGAATAAGGATATTTTTAAGGTAGAAAGTTTCAATAGGTAAAGTTTAGAGGATGCACGGTAAGGGACACTTCCGTGCATCCTGATTTTATAGTCAAACAGGATTGATATGCTGGAAAGAAGCATTGTAAACGGAATTTCGGGGATGATGGGAACACAAGTTTGATTTTTAGTATGTTTTTATCCGATAGTAGAGTCGTGTAACTATTAATTTGCGTCATAGGTGTTTGCGTTCCCGTCCGGCCGGAAAACGGAGGACATAAATCAATTCTGTTTCACGATAAGATAAGAGCTGTTGACAGGATCCATCCTTACGCTATATCATGGAATAATCTCTATTAAGTAAGCTGATAAGATCAATAAAGAGAAAGATATAACCCTATTTTCGCAAAATATTTAGGAAAAGAAGGACAAAGATAGTCTTTTTTGATTTATTAGCTAATATTTTTCAAACAAAAATGGATGTATTCCATTTAATGTTGTAAATTTGCATCCCAAATTTGTTTTATAGAGAATGAGACAATTAAAGATTACCAAAAGTATCACTAACCGAGAGAGCGCATCTCTGGATAAGTATTTACAGGAAATAGGCCGTGAAGACCTGATTACTGTAGAGGAAGAGGTAGAGCTCGCTCAGCGTATCCGTAAAGGCGACCGGGTAGCATTGGAAAAACTGACACGTGCCAACTTGCGTTTCGTCGTGTCTGTAGCCAAGCAGTATCAAAATCAGGGGTTAAGTCTTCCTGACTTGATTAATGAAGGCAACCTGGGATTGATTAAAGCAGCTGAAAAGTTCGATGAGACCCGAGGCTTCAAGTTTATCAGTTACGCCGTATGGTGGATTCGTCAGTCTATTCTCCAGGCATTGGCAGAACAGTCACGTATTGTCCGTTTGCCGTTGAATCAGGTAGGCTCGTTGAACAAGATCAGCAAAGCCTTCTCTAAATTCGAACAGGAAAACGAGCGTCGTCCTTCTCCGGAAGAACTGGCCGATGAACTGGAAATACCTGTAGACAAAATCTCGGACACGTTGAAGGTTTCAGGACGCCACATTTCTGTAGACGCTCCTTTTGTGGAAGGAGAAGACAACAGTTTGTTGGATGTGCTTGTGAACGACGACTCGCCTATGGCAGACCGTTCCTTGGTTAATGAGTCACTTGCGAGGGAAATTGATAGAGCACTCTCTACGCTGACCGAAAGGGAGAAGGATATTATCCAGATGTTTTTCGGTATTAATACGCAGGAAATGACGTTGGAAGAAATCGGCGATAAATTCGGCCTCACTCGTGAGCGCGTACGCCAGATTAAAGAGAAAGCCATTAGAAGATTGAGACAAAATTCGCGTAGCAAGCTGCTTAAGTCTTATTTAGGGTAAGAAAGATTCGGTTTCCGAAAAGAAAACAAAGCACAAGATGGAAGGTTACTCCCGTCTTGTGCTTTTGTTCATAATATACCAATAATGCCCATTGGCTGCGCTATGTGCCACATGGTAATGGGCACATCAGCAAATTATTATAGTTAATTAATCTATTACTTTTTCGTATTTGTCCGTAAATAACTATTTTTGTCCTCTAATAAAATTATAAAATTAGAATTATGAAATCCATAAAGATTCTGTGCTCTTTATTATTGGTACTGATGGTATGCTCGGCATTCTCATTGAAAGGAAGTAAAGGTAAATCCGTTTATATAGTAGGTGTATCCGCATCGTTTACAGATTCATTGGTTTATTTCACGGAAATCCAATTGCTGGACAGTGTAAGGCTGGATAAGAATAAGATGTTGCCGGAACGCTCACAATACAGTTATCAGCTGAAAAATTATTTGGAAAACGAGGAAGGGCTGACGAACCGCACTTGCTTTGTTTATTTCTCGAACAGCAGAAAGAAACTGCAGAAGACCATCAATAAGATGAAGATCAAGTATCAAAAAGGAAAGACCTTGCTGATTCGCGAAGTGAACCCCAATGCATTCAAGTTCAAGAAACCGGAAGAGTGATCCTTTTCTTATGAAAAAGATTCTATTTATATTTTTAACAGCCTGCTTTTTCTTCTCTTGCGAGAAGGAAACAATCGTGATTCCTCAGCAACATGCCGGAAGAACGGTCCTGGCTTTCTTTTGGGCGGATAACAGCTTGAATTCCAATTTGCGTAATAATATTCGGACGATGATGCAGGGGCTTCAGGCTATGAAGGATTCGGCTGCTTTGTTGGTATATTGGGATGGTGAGGCTTCGGATATCAGTTGGCCGGAGCCTTGTATCGTTGAATATGTGACTAATGGTCAAGGGGGGATCAACAGTATGTCCAAAGAAGCGGTCAATGCGATGATCGCGGATCAGGACATGTCGGTTCACGACTTGATAAGTATTGGCAATATCAGAAAAAAATATTCCCCTCAGACATCGACGGAGAAAACCGTCATGCAGACAGTGATAGGTGATATGATGAGTGTTTATCCGTCGGAAAGTTATGGAATAATCTTTGGTTCTCACGGTTCAGGATGGTTGCCCACTATTACCGGCACCCGTTCTATAGGTCAAGATGGCGGCCGGTATTCCAGTGACACAGCGTTGATACCGGAATTGGCGGAAGTGCTGCGTACGGTAAATCCTCAAAAGTTTGATTTTGTCTTGTTTGATGCGTGTATGATGGGGTGTGCCGAAGTGTATTATGAGCTGAAGGATGCTGCCAAATATTGCATCGCTTCTGTACTTGATATACCGGCAGCCGGATTTCCTTATGCAAGTGTGATGCCTTATTTGTATGAAAATGCGATCAAGGAGTATTTGAAGCCAATCTGTAAAGATTATATAGATTATTATAACTATAATGGTTGGGGAACCATTTCGGCAGTGGATTGCAATCAGATGGAAGGTTTGGCGGAAGCGGTCAGAAGTGTGATTTTGTCCAATCAGGATAGCCTGAAGAACGTGGATATAGCTGATTTGCAGCAATATGGCAAAGGCAGCAGCAACTTCAAAGGATATGCCTATGATATGTTACAGTTTATTGAAAAATTGTGTGGAGGAATGGCTCCAGACGATTTTACGCAACAATTAAAGAAGACGGTCATTTATACAGATTATACTCATGATCCCACCTCATCCTTGTACAGAATAGATGGGGATAGCTACAGTGGAATGGGTATGTATATCCCCAATTCATTCACCACTCCCAAATATTTGCTTTGGAACAATTATTTCAAGTCTTCCATAGCGTGGTATCATGCATCCGGATGGGCTGAAACGGAATCTATTTGGGGGAATTGAAGGAGAATGCAGCCAGTTGCTTTTTACTTGATCCCGAATAATAGATATAGCGGATGGAAGTACCGAATTTCCGGTATTCTTCCATTTCCACCGAGTTGTCTACTGCATTCTGCAGGGCTTGTTTAAAGGCGGCATAATGGGTGTTCATATAAGTGGCGTTGTCCAGTTCTCCTGTAACACTGTAGAAATAGCTCACACTATTATCTTTCTCATTATAACGGGTGCTGTCCAGTGTAATCGTTTCGTTCATACGTGTGGGGCAGGACCGGTTGGTCTTTTCGGCTGTCTGTTTGAATTTACGGACTTGTGAACGGTGGTTATTATTACATCCTGCCAAAGTAAGGATGCCTAGGGCCGCTATTATAACTGTTTCTCTTTTCATTATAAATCGGTATTTTGAAGCGAAAGTAAACTATAAGTTTGAACAAAGCAAATGGATTTTTGTTTTTTATTAGTAAGTTTGTGCAAACAAAAAAAGTAAAACATGTCTCGCATTATAGATGAATTAAAACGTACGGACCACAAGCGTTATCTGGGTGGTCTTGATTTCTTTAAATATATTGGTCCCGGATTACTGGTTACTGTAGGTTTTATTGATCCGGGAAACTGGGCCTCGAATTTTGCAGCCGGTTCCGAATTTGGTTACGCGTTGTTGTGGGTGGTGACCCTGTCTACCATTATGTTGATTGTGTTGCAGCACAATGTGGCCCACCTGGGCATTGTGACGGGATTGTGCCTGAGTGAAGCAGCCACGCAGTATTGTCCCAAGTGGATATCCCGTCCCATTTTGGGCAGCGCGGTACTGGCCTCCATATCCACTTCGCTGGCGGAGATATTGGGAGGAGCCATTGCCTTGCAGATGCTTTTAGGAATTCCCATAGCCTGGGGATCTGTTCTTACTACGATGTTTGTCGTCATTATGCTTTTTTCCAATTCATATAAAAAGATAGAAAGAGCCATCATTGCTTTTGTATCCGTAATCGGCCTTTCGTTTCTGTATGAGTTGTTTTTGGTAGATATTGACTGGCCTGTGGCGGTCCGTTCCTGGGTGGTTCCCGACATACCCCAAGGCAGTATGCTGATTATCATGAGTGTGCTTGGGGCAGTGGTTATGCCGCATAATCTTTTCTTGCATTCAGAGGTGATACAGAGCCACGAGTACAACAAGCAGGACGAGAGTTCCATTCGTAAAGTATTGAAATATGAGTTCTATGATACTTTGTTCTCCATGATTGTGGGATGGGCTATCAATAGTGCCATGATCTTACTGGCAGCCGCTACTTTCTTCCGTACCCGGACTCCGGTGGAAGAGTTGCAGCAGGCGAAGTCGTTGCTTGACCCATTGCTGGGCAGCCATGCCGGAATCATTTTTGCCCTGGCATTGCTGATGGCGGGGATTTCCTCCACCATAACCAGTGGAATGGCGGCAGGTTCTATCTTTGCGGGTATTTTCGGTGAGTCTTATCATATCAAGGATATCCACTCCAAGGTAGGTATTTTGATTTCTTTGGGGATAGCATTGGTTCTTATTTTCTTTATTGAGAATCCCTTTTACGGACTTATCATCTCTCAGATGATTCTGAGTATCCAGCTACCTTTCACGGTGTTCCTGCAAGTAGGACTGACCTCTTCCAAACGGGTGATGGGCAAATATGCCAACTCCCGGTGGAGTTCATTCGTGCTTTATACCATTGCGGTGATTGTCTCCGCATTGAATATCATGCTGTTGCTCAGTTGAATAATGTGCGAATTTGCCCATGTGCCAATTGCCATGCGGGACCATAGCGCAGCACGTGGGCACATGGGCAAATTTTTTATTTCGTTTTGCTTTCCGAGATAATCAGCAGTTTGTCACCGGCATGCAGTTGCAGAGAGCCATTGGGGATCATGAATTCGTTCCCCCTTTTTACCAGCATCACCAGCATACCTTTAGGCAGATTCATATCCATCAGCCTGTCTCCCTTTGCCAGCATTTCCTCCGTCAGTACGATATCGCGGAGGTCTGTATTGATTTCCTCCGGTATCTCTACTCCGAAATCATTTCCTGTTTTTTCCAGTGGTGTATCCAGATGGAGTAATTTGGCCATCCATGAAATGGTCGTTCCTTGAACCACTAAAGACAATATGGTAATGAAAAATACGATATTGAAAATCTGGGTAGATCCCGGCACATCAGCCACTACCGGATAAGTGGCGAATATGATAGGTACTGCTCCGCGTAATCCCACCCAGGAAATAAACAGCCGTGAGCTGATGTTCATCTTTTTAAAGGGAAGAAGACAGAGCAGGACACTGAGCGGGCGGGCGAGTACAATCATGAAAATGCCGATCAAGGTTGCCGGTATGGCGATGGACAACATTTCATGGGGATTCACCAGCAATCCCAGGCTCAGGAACATGATAATTTGGAAGAGCCAGGTCATGCCGTTCATAAAAGTAGCGATCTCCTTACGGTTTACAATGCGTGCGTTACCCACCATCATTCCTGCTATATAGACAGCCAGATAGCCGTTTCCTTTACACAGGTCGGTCATGGTGAATGTGAAGAAAATAAAGCTCAGCAGCAAGATAGGATAGAGCGACTGGTTCTTCAAGTCAATCTTGTTGATGATTACTACCGCCAGTTTTCCCAGCAGGAATCCTGAGGCGCCACCCACAGCAAACTGAATCAGGAATGAAATCAGAATATCGTCTGCCCCCATGCCTGCCGATGTGATGAATTGTATCAGGACGATAGTAAGCATATACGCCATAGGGTCATTACTTCCGCTTTCCAGTTCCAGCATCGGGCGGAGGTTATGTTTCAGGTTCATGCTTTGCGAGCGCAGGATATTGAACACGGAAGCAGAGTCCGTAGAGGACATGGTAGCCGCCAGCAACATGGCCGTCATCAGGGACATGGTAATGCTGACATTCGAGAATCCGGAAATCCAATAAATAAAGAATCCGGTGAAAATAGTAGTAAGCAACACGCCGAAGGTGGAAAGCAGTATGCCTTGTGGCAATACAGGCTTGATATCCGAATATTTGGTATCCATACCCCCTGAGAACAGAATGATGCTAAGGGCCATCATGCCGATGAACTGTGCCTCGCCCGCATCATGGAATTGGAGTCCCAGGCCGTCGCTTCCGAACAGCATGCCGACCAATAAAAAAACAAGTAACGTAGGGATTCCGAACCGGTAGCCGGTCTTGCTCACTACAATACTTACGAACAATAGGATAGAACCTATCAAGAGAATGTTTTCTGCATTAAATATCATACTTCTGTGATCTTGTTTAATTTTTTAATATGATGTGCCAGCATCAGGCAGGCTGTGATAAATGCTAAAAGATCGGATACAGGCATACTGAGCCAAATGCCGTTCAGTCCCCACCAATGAGGCAGCAACAGCAGGCAGGGCAATAAATACAACAGTTGGCGGGACAAGGAGAGGAAGATAGAAATTTTCGCTTTCCCGATAGATTGGAAGAAACTGGAAATCACAATTTGTATTCCCACGAAAGGAAACATCAGGACTCCGATTTGCAACCCAGTGCGTGCCAATGCTGTAAGTTCTTTATCGTCTGTAAACATATTAACAACCAAATTAGGGAAAAGTTCGCTGAAAACAAATCCCAGCGAAGTGATGCACCCCCCTGCAATCATGCAATATTTCAACGTCTGCTTCACCCGGCCGAATTTGTGTGCCCCATGATTATAGCCCACAATCGGTTGCATCCCCATAGTCAGTCCCATGATAACCATTACAAACAACATCAGCAGACGGTTTAATATGCCGTATGCTCCGATAGCCAGATCGCCCCCGTAGAGCAGCAGGCTCTTGTTGAATATAATGACAATGGCCGAAGCGCAGACATTCATCAGGAACGGCGACATGCCGATACTGAAAATATTCTCTACGATCCGTTTTCTTAATTTGAATATCCCTTTCTTGAAACGGATATAACTTTTTTCCTGCATGAAATGGCTCAGCACCCATATCATGCCGGCAAACTGTGAAAGGATGGTTGCCGTGGCTGCTCCGCGGATTCCCCAGCCGAGCCAGAATATAAAGACAGGAGCCAAAATGATGTTGCACCCCACTGTCAGCATGGAGGACAGCATCGCTTTTCGGGGATAACCGGTGGCACGCATGATATTGTTCAGCCCGATCATTACATAGGTGACAGGACTTCCTATTAATATAATCTGCATAAAGTCGCGGGCGTATGGCAACGTGTCATGGCTTGCCCCGAAGAAGAACAGAATCTGGTCTAGAAACAGCAAGGTGATGCCTCCGTAGAAAATAGAATTTATCACACAGAGCACCGTTACGTTTCCCAGCACCTTCTCGGCGCCGTCCGTATCCTTCTGTCCCAGACGGATGGACGATATGGTAGCCCCACCCACTCCGACCAATGTGCAGAATGCCACCAGCAGGTTCATCAGCGGAAAGGAGATAGCCAGTCCCGAGATAGCCATGGCCCCCACACCGTGCCCGATAAATACGCTATCAATAATATTATACAGTGACGTCAGTGTCATTCCGATGATAGCAGGGATAGAGTACTCTAAAAGCAGCTTTCCTACCTTTTCTGTACCCAGTATGTGCGGGTTGTTTTCTTTCATTCGCGTTTTTATTATTTTTAAGCTTTGCAAAGTTAGGAATATGGAGGATTATTCAGACCTTTGCGGCGTTAAATCAAACTAAAAGTAATATGAATTCAACAAAAAGCATTGCAGCTTTATTCGATTTTGACGGGGTGGTGGTAGATACGGAACCTCAGTATAGTATATTCTGGAATGAACAAGGACGGAAATACCATCCTGAGATACCCGAGTTCGGCCGGATGATAAAAGGGCAGACATTGACACAAATTTATAACAAATATTTCGCTGGAATGGAAGACGTTCAGCGTGAAATTACAGAAGATTTGAACAAATTTGAAGAAAATATGTTATTTAATTATATCCCGGGCGTAGAGGGCTTTATGAAGGAGCTGAGAGCCAACGGGGTAAAGATAGCGATAGTCACAAGCTCAAATGAAATGAAGATGAACAACGCATATAAAGCACATCCGGAACTGAAACAAAGTGTGGACCGTATCCTCACAGCCGAAATGTTCACTCGTTCCAAACCAGACCCCGAATGTTTCTTATTAGGAGCCACTGTCTTTGATACCGTGCCCGAGAACTGTGTGGTTTTCGAGGATTCATTTCACGGGCTTGAGGCAGGAAATCGGGCAGGAATGACCGTGATAGGATTGGCTACTACCAACCCTGAAGAGCAGATACGCGATAAGGCAAAGGCTGTTATTCAGGACTTTAATGGATTTAGTTTCGAAAAAATGAAGGATATAATGAGGTAATGTCAACTAAAACATCTACCTTTGCAGCCGTTTTTTATAAATTAAAGTAAATATGGCAGGATATATTTCAGGCGATACACGCAAAGTAACGACACACCGTTTGGTGGAAATGAAGCAGAGAGGCGAGAAGATTTCTATGCTTACTTCGTATGATTACACGACAGCGCAGATTGTAGACGGCGCAGGCATCGACGTCATACTGGTAGGAGACTCCGCTTCGAATGTCATGGCGGGGAATGTGACCACACTTCCCATCACCCTTGACCAGATGATTTATCACGGGAAATCCGTGGTTCGTGGAGTGAAACGCGCGCTCGTTGTGGTCGATTTGCCTTTCGGTACTTACCAGACTTCCGAGTACGAAGCGGTGACCAATGCGATCAAAGTGATGAAGATCACACATGCCGATGCATTGAAGCTGGAAGGTGGCGTAGAAATCATTGATGCGGTAAAGAAAATCATCGCTGCGGGTATTCCCATCATGGGACATTTGGGACTGATGCCGCAGTCTATCAATAAATACGGAACTTATACTGTACGTGCCAAGGACGAGGAAGAGGCCGAAAAGCTGCTGAGTGACGCGCATCTGCTGGAAGAGGCGGGATGTTTTGCGTTGGTGCTCGAAAAAATCCCCGCATCATTGGCGGAACGTGTGGCCAAGGAACTGACTATCCCCGTTATCGGCATCGGAGCCGGAGGCGCTGTGGACGGACAGGTGCTGGTTGTATCCGACATGCTGGGTATGACCAACGGTTTCAGTCCCCGTTTCCTCCGTCGTTATGCCGATTTGCATACTGTTATGACAGGAGCCATACAGCAATACGTGGATGATGTGAAAAAAGGTGATTTTCCTAACGAAGACGAACAATATTAACAAAGTTTCTGCTGATATGTATGATGACTTCTTCTTTCCGTATGAGAAAGCAAAACTGTGGACCGGGAATATGGTTCTGCTATCCCTTTCGAACTTTTTGCTTTATGCCTCGCTATACATGATGCTTCCCGCACTGCCTTTATGGATGGTGCGGCACTGGTATTGCAGCTATGCGGAAGCAGGAGCGGCTGTGGCTGTTTTCGGACTGGCCATGTTTCTTCCGGGAGCGTTCAACAGCTATCTTATCGATACGTTCAAGCGTAAAAGTGTTTGTCTGGTCGCGATGCTTCTGTTCGTGGCGTCCAGCCTGCTGTATCCATACGTTGCGACTGTAGGGTTCATAGCCTTGGTCCGGGCTGTCCAGGGGGGGCTGTTCAGTGTCATTACCATGACTACGGGTAGCACGCTGGTGATTGACGTCACCGCCTCACGCCGCCGCACGGATGCGAATATCGCCTTTTCGTGGGTGGGGCGTTTTGGAATGGTGGCAGGTCTTGCGTTGGGAATTTACATTTATCCTTACTGGAATTTTCACCATGTTGTTTATACCTGTGTCGCTTTGGGCACACTGGCTTTGCTTCTGATTCTGGCGGTGGATGTCCCTTTCCGTGCTCCGCTGCGCACCTCATGGTTCTCGTTGGACCGTTTTCTGTTGCCTCGTACTCTGTGGCCGGCACTGAATATGATGATGTTTTCCGCTGTTTTCGGCATTTTGATAGCACACATTTACAATGAGTTGTTTTACATTTGCATCCTGATCGGTTTTATCATCTCCCTGTTGCTTTTGCGTTATGTGCTTTCCTATGCTTCCGGCCGTTCGGAGGTGGAGCTGGGGCAGGCCGCGATGATAGGCGGACTGTTGTTGCTTGCTTTTTCCAACAGCTTGATGAACAGTTATATAGCCGGTGTATTACTGGGCACGGGGATCGGTACTACCGTGTCACGGTTTTTTATAAAGATGATTAGTCTGCCGATGCATTGCGAACGGGGTACGGGAAACAATACTTATCAGCTGATGTGGGAAGTAGGTATGCTGAGTGGTTTTCTGTTTGAGAATATGTGGACCGAAAGTCATCCTGATACTATTTATTGGATATGTATCGGTATCTGTGTCACTCTTTTGCTGATGTATGAGTTCTTTACACATCCGTGGTATTACAGAAAAATGGAGGAAAAACAGTAGGATGATGATTTCAAATGTTGGTTTATCCAGCTGTCGGAGTAAAAATATAGCAACTTAAATAAATTAATAATATAAAGAATATGGCAGACGACAAAAAGATTATCTTTTCGATGGTAGGCGTAAGCAAAGCCTTCCAGGCGAACAAACAGGTATTGAAAGACATCTACCTATCCTTTTTTTACGGTGCTAAGATCGGTATCATCGGTCTGAACGGTTCAGGTAAGTCAACGCTGATGAAAATCATCGCCGGACTGGAAAAAAGTTATCAGGGAGAAGTGGTGTTCTCGCCGGGCTACTCTGTAGGCTATCTGGCACAGGAACCGCATCTGGATAATGAAAAGACAGTGAAAGAGGTAGTGATGGAAGGTGTGCAGAGCATTGTGGACACTTTGGCGGAATACGAAGAAATAAACAACAAGTTCGGGCTTCCCGAATACTATGAGGACCCAGAGAAGATGGATGCACTCTTTGCCCGTCAGGCTGAGTTGCAAGACATCATTGACGCTACGGACGCATGGAATCTGGACAGCAAACTGGAACGCGCCATGGATGCGTTGCGCTGTCCGCCCGAAGACCAGCCGGTGAAGAACCTCTCGGGAGGTGAGCGCCGCCGTGTGGCCTTGTGCCGCCTGCTGTTGCAGAAGCCGGATATCCTGTTGCTGGACGAGCCTACCAACCACTTGGACGCGGAAAGTATCGACTGGCTGGAACAGCATTTGCAGCAATATGAAGGTACGGTGATTGCCGTAACCCACGACCGTTACTTCCTGGACCACGTAGCCGGATGGATTCTGGAACTGGACCGTGGCGAAGGAATCCCCTGGAAGGGAAATTACTCCAGCTGGCTGGAACAGAAGACCAAACGTATGGAGATGGAAGAGAAAGTGGCAAGCAAACGCCGCAAGACCTTGGAACGCGAGCTGGACTGGGTGCGCATGGCTCCCAAAGCCCGTCAGGCGAAAGGAAAGGCCCGTCTGAACTCTTATGACAAGCTGCTGAACGAGGATGTGAAGGAAAAGGAAGAGAAACTGGAAATCTTTATTCCGAACGGTCCCCGTCTGGGCAACAAGGTGATTGAGGCCAAAGGAGTGGCGAAAGCTTACGGTGACAAGCTGTTGTTCGATAACCTGAATTTCATGCTGCCCCCTAACGGCATTGTCGGCGTAATCGGTCCTAACGGCGCCGGTAAGACTACTTTGTTCCGCTTGATTATGGGACTGGAAACCGTAGATAAAGGTACTTTCGAGGTAGGAGAGACCGTGAAACTGGCATACGTAGACCAGCAGCATAAGGATATTGACCCGGAAAAATCTGTTTATCAGGTAATCAGCGGTGGAAACGAGCTGATCCGTCTGGGCAACAGGGATATCAACGCGCGTGCTTACCTCAGCCGTTTCAATTTCTCGGGAGCCGATCAGGAGAAACTTTGCGGAATGCTTTCGGGTGGTGAGCGCAACCGCCTGCATCTGGCTATGGCACTGAAGGAAGAAGGCAACGTGCTGCTGCTGGACGAGCCTACCAATGATATTGACGTGAACACGCTGCGCGCGCTGGAGGAAGGTCTGGACGATTTTGCAGGTTGTGCGGTGGTGATCAGCCACGACCGTTGGTTCCTGGACCGTATCTGTACCCATATCCTGGCTTTCGAAGGAAACAGCGAGGTATTCTTCTTTGAAGGATCTTATTCGGAATACGAAGAGAACAAGATGAAGCGTCTGGGCAATGAGGAGCCGAAACGGGTGCGCTACCGCAAGCTGATGGAAGACTGATGGGGGTCTCCCTGTTCTGATAAGGTCCAAACTAAAATGACCATTCCGAAAAGTAACAGATTGTAATTACAAGACCTGAAAGAGTCGTATCAAGCTCCGTTTTGAGTAATGATACGACTCTTTTTTTTGCCTTTAAGGAGGTTCAAGTTTCAAATCAAAACCTCTTTCTTGGCTAGAATTAAGTTTTGAACCCTCTTGGGTTGTGTACTCTCTCTGGGGCGCGGATAGCGGAAGAAACCAGACCAGTCACTGTAAATTGTAACCGATTTGTAGCTTGTATATCGTTTCTATTAGCTATCTTTGCAACGTCTTTTAAGACATTAATTATAATATTAATTAATTAAAAAGTTTATGGTAAAAAGAATGCGATCTTTTTTTGCGGTGGTTATGTTGGTAATCGCTGCTGCTGTTAACGCCCAGGTCACCACTTCGTCAATGAGTGGTAAGGTGGTTGATCAAAGCAATGAAGCCATTATCGGCGCAACGATTCAGGCTATTCACGAACCGTCCGGCACCCATTATGGGGCCATTACCAATGTGGACGGCCGTTATTCCATCCAGGGCATGCGTGCCGGCGGCCCTTACAAAGTAGAAGTTTCTTATGTAGGTTATCAATCAGTGGTTTACAAGAGCATCAACCTCCAGTTGGGAGAGAATTACGTATTGGATGCGAACTTGAAGGAATCTACCGAATTATTGGATGAAGTGGTGATTACCGCTTCCAAAAGCAGCAACATGAAATCAGACCGCGCCGGAGCGGTAACCAATGTCGATGCGGCCAGAATGTCGGAAGTGCCTACAGTGAGCCGCAGCATGAACGATATCATGCGTCTGACCCCTCAGGGAGCCAATATCGGTAGCGGTTTCTCAGTGGGTGGAGGTAACTACCGCCAGTCTTATGTCACTGTGGACGGAGCCGCTTTCAACAATGCCTTCGGTATCGGCTCGAACTTGCCGGCAGGCGGTTCGCCTATCTCTCTGGATGCTTTGGAACAGATTTCCGTTTCCACCACCCCCTTTGATGTCCGTCAGAGCGGATTTACAGGAGGTGCCATCAACGCCGTGACAAAGAGTGGTACGAATGAGTTCAAAGGTACAGCCTATATGTACACTTCCAATACCCACCTCACCGGAAACAAGGTAGAGGACTATGAACTGACCCGCAACCGTGACCACAGCACCACCTACGGAGCTTCTCTGGGAGGTGCGATCATTAAAAACAAATTGTTCTTCTTCGTGAACGGCGAATATCAGGATAATGTGCAGGCAGGCCCGTCGGGCATAGCGCGTAGCGGCGCCAATGACGAATGGAGCACCAACGGCATTGTGCACCGTCCGTTCGAGAACACCACAACGGTAGGCGACCGTACCTTCGTAGGGATGAACAACATCAGCCAATACCTGTCGGAAAAATACAACTACAATCCGGGACGTTATCAGGGATACTCTCTGGAAACCCCTTCTTACAAGATCATGGGCCGTCTGGACTGGAACATCAACAACAACAATAAGATTAATTTCCGTTTCACCCATACCCATTCCAAGTATTCCTCCAGCCCTTCCTCTTCCACCACCCCGTTTAAAGATTCAATCATTTATCCGGGCGGAGTAGACGGCAGCGCGGGCAAGAGCAGTTCGGGACGTACATCAAACACCGGTCTGTACTTTGAAAGCTCACGCTATATGCAGGAACAGAACTTCACCTCCATCGCTTCCGAATGGAACTCAAAGTGGGGGGCTATCAATAACGCCCTGCGTTTCACTTATTCTTATCAGAACGAACCGCGTACATACGAAGGGGGGACATTCCCTACGGTGGACATCCTTGACCAAGGCTCGCTGTACACCTCATTCGGTCCGGACCCCTTTACAGAAGGGAACTTGCGCCAGGTGAAGACTTTTGTCATTACCGATGAGTTCAATTTCTCCAGCGGTATCCATAACTTTATGGGCGGTATCCAGTTTGAGTCCAATAAGGCAGTGAACGGATTCATGCAGGCGGGAAGCGGTTATTATGTCTATTCCTCCTGGGATGATTTTGTGAACAACAGAGCTCCGGCTGCTTTCGGTATCACGTATTCCAACACCGGGGACGGTTCCCAGTTCCTGGCGAACATGAAGTACCAGCAGCTTTCTTTCTATCTGCAGGACCAGATGAATATCACGGACAACTTCAGACTGACTGCCGGGGTGCGTTTCGAACTGCCCATTTATCCGGAGCTGAAGAACAACTATAACAAAAATTTTGCACAGATTGACTTTGACGGATATCATTACGCCACAGACCAGCTGCCTTCATCCTACCAGCTGACCGCCTCCCCCCGTATCGGTTTCAACTGGGACCTTACAGGCGAGCGTAAGTATGTATTGCGCGGCGGTAGCGGTTACTTCATCGGCCGTCTGCCGTTCGTATGGCTGGTTTCGGCAGTAGGTAATGCCAATTGCGGACAAAGCACTTATTATTATAACGAGCAGAAGGATGCCAAGTACGGACAGCCGGGCTTCCACACCAGCGTGGCCGATATGTTGAAAGATCCTAACTTGAACCTGCCGGCAGCTACTGATCCCGCCGCACCTTCCGGAGCCACCATCATTGACCGCGACCTGAAGATGAACGCCACCTGGAAGTCTTCACTGGCTTTGGATGCAAAACTTCCCGGAGATATTGACTTTACGTTGGAAGGTATTTTCAGCAAAGAGTTCAATCCGGCTACTGTGACCAACCTGGGACGTAAGTTTAAAGGAGAGCAGGAGATAGCTCCGGGTGATGTCCGCAGAATGTTTGAGTACTCCAATTCGAACAAGACGGACGCTTATTATATCACCAATGCGGGAAACAGCGCTTATTATTACTCACTCACCGCCTCACTGGCCAAGACATTTGATTTCGGCCTGCATCTTTCCGCTTCCTACACCCGTTCTTATGCCAAGTCGTATGGCGACGGCATCGGCGACCAGGTGAACTCGGCTTATTACAACAACCGTTACTCTGTCAACGGAAACAATGACACGGAGACCGGCTATGGTACGTATGTATCGCCCAACCGTGTGCTGGCTTCCGCCGCTTACCGTATTAAATACGCCAAGAATTTCGCTTCCTCCTTGTCTTTGATTTATGAGGGTATGAACATGGGCTATGCCGGAGGATATTCCGCCGCCCGTTATTCCTATACATTCACCGGAAACATTGTAGGCGATTACGGCTCAAACAACTTGCTGTACATTCCGGCATCCCGTGAGGCGCTGGATAAGTGGAACTTCGCCGATTATACTGACAGCAAGACGGGTGAGGTGACTTATTCCGCCAAGGAGCAGCGCGATGATTTCTGGGCTTACATTAATGAGGACAGTTACCTGAAAGGCCGTAAAGGCAAGTATGCCGAACGCGGAGGAGCCATCATGCCCTGGCATCATCAGCTGGATTTGAAGTTCAATCAGGATTTCTTCCTCAATGTAGGGGGCAAGCGCAATACCTTGCAGTTCGGAGTGGATATCAAGAACTTCCTGAACTTGCTGAACAGCGACTGGGGAATTTATAAGACGGTGAACAATACTTCCTTGTTGAGTTATAAGAGTGGTGCTTACCAGTTCCAGAAGAACGGAGGAAAGAAACTGACTGATACGTATTCCAATCTGAACAGTTTCAATTCTACGTATTCCATACAGTTCAGTGTCCGTTATATCTTTAACTAAGTGAAATAGCCTGTATCAGACAATACAGGAACAGGATAGAGAGGCGTACCCATGAAGGTGCGCCTCTTTTGTATGCGTATTCTTCCTTGTTTTGAAAAAACTTGGAATTAAGAATAAATTAAGTACCCTCGCCCTCCGTTTCAAAGGCGTGATAAAACGTGCTTACGAGCAGACGGGGCAGATGGTTGCCATTCTGGTAGACGAATATGACAAGCCCATGCTGCAAGCCATTGTGAAGATTTAACAGAAACTTAACAGAATACAGACATTTTTATGGGTTTGAACTGTCTTTTCGGAATATGGCTAAAACCACAAAGCACTTGTCAAGGAATAGCTTGCTATACCTTAAAATCAGCACAATATACGTTTTGAGAGCCAATATAGATACAAATGACTCCAAAAATCGGTGGCTTCGGCATAGTTTCTATTCCTTTTCTGCCGTTTACCCAATAAAATTGTGTAACTTTGCAAAACGATAGCAAAAAAGAATCTCATGAATAGAATCAAGGAGTTTTTAGAAGTGAAAGGCATTAGCCATTAGCACATATGCTGGGAAAAAGTTTCAATATGGTTGATCTATATGCAACCAATAAGGTGCAACCTCCTATACCTGTATTATATGACATTGCCAGCATATTAACAGTGGATGTAAGAGAATTATTAGTTCCTTCTAAAAAATAAACTAAATCATGGCGTTTGAAGAAGTATAGAAGATAGGTTCTCCTGCTTCAATTTTCTTTCTCGTCTCATAGTAAATAATAATTAGCACAATGAAATTGTTTGAAGATTATAAAAATGACGCACCAAATCAAATCACTATGGCAAATGGTGCATTTTATCCTGATATTTTAGTTCAAGCATGTGAACTATATAAGCCGGTGTTAGTATATTTTGGTCAACTTCTTAAAGTTTCTCCTTCTTCAGAGATGCTTCTTAAAGAGATAACAAAGCTAACACAAACTTGGATGAGAATTCAATTACTTCGCGTATTCAGAAAATACGTTTCTCCTGATACTTCTGTTGAGATGCTTAAATCAAAGAATAAGATTCCGATGGTTTGCGTAACTTTCGGGAAAGATTTTAGACCAATTAATGTTGTGCAGAAGAAATTTAATGAAAGGCCGCTACCAGACGAAGCGTTATGTGCAATACTTTGGGAATATAGAGATAGAGGACAAAAAGGATATTCATTGACAGAAACTTTTTTCGATATGTTTCAGTCAAAATTTCCAAATTATACCATAGAGGGTCCCAAAAGAGCAGGAGCTGATGTTCAGTTGAAAAATGTTTTTTCTGATTATCCAAACCCTACAAGACCTGTTGATTTTGTTATTAGAGATAATAATAAAAATGTTTTAGCTATTGGTTTAGCTAGATATGATAGTGACCGAGGTGGCGCACAAGAAGATGACAGAACAGGTGGATATAATAATTGTGCTAAAGAAATTTTAGCATACACATCCTCAAAAGGACTTAAAACAAAAGTTATATTTCTAAATGATGGACCTGGTTTATTACTAGGTTCTATGTGGGATGATTATTCAAAATTAGAAAAAATCAATTCAGATAGAATAATGGTTTTGACTCTTCGAATGCTTGATGAGCGTTTAACAGAAGAATGGTTGAATTTTTAATTCTTTTAAAGAATGGCAGTCGGTATAACATCAAATACGTGTTCAACGATATCATCTATATCACTTGTTCCACAAGACCAAATTCGGTTTAGGTGCACAACTGATTATAGTGGAGATTTAATCAAAAGGCTATATCATGCTGATAATTTAGATGTACTTAATAGTCTTATTAAAGATGAAAGTGTATGTGGTAAAATTGACTTGATATATATAGACCCTCCATATAATACAGGTGGTGCTTTTGAAACGAGAGATTCAAAACATGCATATAACGATAATTTTACCACCGAGGGGTATATAAAATTTATGGAAGTCAGACTTATTCTGATGCATAAATTATTATCTCCTTCGGGCTCAATTTATGTTCATTTAGATAGCAATATGGTATTTCATATAAAAATCTTGATGGATTCAATTTTTGGCGAGAAGAATTTTAGGGGGATGATAACCCGTAAGAAGTGTAAGTCGAAAAATTTCACAAGAACGACTTATGGGAACATATCTGACTATATACTCTTCTACACAAAATCCGATTCCGCAAAATGGAATAGACCTTATGAGCAGTGGGATGACGAGAAAATACTTAAAGAATATCCATTTATAGAAGAAGGAACAGGACGACGCCACAAAAGAGTTCCATGTCATGCACCTGGTACTCGTAATGGAGCTACGGGTGGCCCTTGGCGTGGAATGATGCCACCTGAAGGAAAGCATTGGCAATATACACCTGATAAACTTGATGAGATGGATGCTAGAGGTGAAATTTATTGGTCTTCAAATGGTAATCCTAGAAGAAAAGTTTATCTGGATCAAAGTAAGGGGATAGCTGTTCAGGACATTTGGTTGGACTTTTTAGATGTGAATAATCAAAATACTCATTTGACTGGTTATCCTACAGAGAAAAATATTGATATGTTGAAGCGAATTATCAATTCGTCCTCAAATCCCGGAGATATTGTACTTGATTGTTTTGCTGGTTCTGGCACTACTTTAGTAGCTGCTGAAGAACTTGGCAGACAATGGATAGGTGTTGATATTGGGGAAGAAGCGATAAAAATTATTCAAAATCGATTTGAGAATGGGACTAAACCTCTTGGGGATTATGTTTCACAGCGAAAGAAGAAAGATGAAGCATCACAATCTCTGTTTGATAATTTAGAACCCGATAATGGATGTAGTACATTAGATAATAATATTACAAAATGTAATATTCAATATCAGATATTTGAGGAACTTTGATATTACAACCGATTGAATTAAGGACATACGTCAATGCCACGTAAAATGCTCGTAAACAAGAGCATTTTGCGTGGCATTGCGTTCCGGATATACACTGACCACTAAAAGCCTCTCCACCGTTCTCTTCTGATCTCCTCGCACTGCCGTCGTTGCCATGCAGGCATTATTTTCTCCAGCTCTTTCAGTTTCCATCCCTTCATAAAGCGTATCTCGTCCTTTTCCTGCTCCGTGCACAGGCTGATGCGCAGCAGTTCGGGATAGAGCACCTGTATATGAAAAATCTTGGCTCTCCATAGCAGCATGGACATCTGCCAGGGGGTGAGGGCTTGGATGCGGTTCAGGGTGAGCAGCATTTCCAGATAATGACGGTAGAAGGCTTTGTCCACGGTCATGAGTTGGTTTATCAGATGGTTCATTTTTATTATTGTTAAATGAAAAGATTAGTTGAATGGAGAAGCAGGAAATCAAAGCGGAGGAAAGAAACGCTATCTTTGGTAAAATCATCCTTGGATACGCTATCTTTGAAGAAGCCTCTTTGAAAACAAACAGTTCTCATTAGAAATCCTATCTTTGGTAAAAGCTTCCCTTAAAAGCGGTACTCCTTCACAGCATCAAAACAGGGGCACGGTTTCACGGGATTCAGGTCATGATGCCCCACTATCAATGCTTTGGGGAACAGGAGGCGCAGCTCGCGCAGCAATGCCAGCAGACTCCCTTTCTGCATCAGAGTACGCGTATCGGCAGGTGTGCAGTCCGCCAAGAGTCCGCCCTCATAGCAGATGCCGATAGAATGCCGGTTGTGGTTCCTGCAATGCGCTCCCACCTTTTCCAAGGGGCGTCCGCGGTGAATCTCTCCGTCGCGGGTGATATAGAAATGATATCCTATGTCCGTGAAGCCCCGGTGGCGGATGTGGTCCCGGCGGCAGGTCTCAAAATCCAGCCTCCGCCCCTCAGGGGTGGCGGAGCAGTGGATAATAATCAAGGTGATGGTTCTCATGATCATCAGATGCAGGCGTTCAGTCCGAGCGCGCCGGCAAGGGCGGTGGCTACGGTGATGATTACTTTCAGAATCAGTGTCCAGGTGTTTTTCTTTGTTTTCAAGTTCATGGGATTTTTGTTTTAGTGGGTTGATAATAAATGAATTACAATGGAAGCCAAGGGCCTGTGCCCCAATGAAAACAGCTTGTCATTAGGGCACATTCAGCCCTTTAGCATCGTGCCTTGCTTCCGTCGTACTGGTGGGGGGCCGTCAGGCCTGTTGTCCTCCGTTTTCCGGCTCTTTCGCCTCTCCGGTAAGGTCCACATTGGTCTTTCCGGCTTTCAGCGCCTTCACCACCAGTCGGGCCGCCTTGCGTGTGGCCACCAGATTGAACACGGCATCTTCCAGCAGATTCCGGAAACGTGTTCCGGCACTCCAGTTCACATTCAGCTTTCTGGCGTGGATGGCAGGGTTGTAGGCGGCTGAGCTTTCGGCACCTATACTGTTGATGCTGATGGAGAAATCCCCCAAGTCGCCCAGCTGTATCTTCTGCCCTGCCAGAAGCTGTTCGCGCATACAGTCCACTGCCATGGTGAGGATGGCCACGATGTCCGCACGCTTGTACACACAGCCGTGGCTGGCGATGTGCTCGGCAAAGCGGTTGATGTCCATCACTTCAGCATACTGTGCACTGGCGTAAGCCTTTTTTGCGGCATCCGCATCCATCGGATTGTTACGCATAACGATACTGTAATTTACCATAGTTTGTTAAAATTAAAAGTTGATAATTGAGAATTAAGAAACACGATTGCCGGAGGATGAAGTCAGCCACTGGTCACCGACCGCTGAAAGAACCCTATCTTTCACGTGTAAGATGCTATATCTTACGGCTGTAAGATTATAGATCTTTCGCCTTCATCGTCCCGACATTACAAAGATACGATGTGCGGAAAGGGCAATGACGCGATAAGGTGCGATAGGGTGCGGAATGGTCCGATTTGACGCGATTTGACGCGATTCGCTGTTCATAATGTTTGACGGTCTGCCGGAAAAAGGGTATATTTGTATCAAAACAAAACGAACATACATGGAGAATTTTCAGATAAGAAGTTACGGGAAAAGCGAACTGGCCCTGTGCTACAGTCCCGATATTACCGAGAGTGCCGCACGGCGCAAACTGATGCGCTGGATAGACCGCAAGCCGGGACTGATGGGGGCGATGCGGGCTGCCGGATACAATGAGCTGTCACACACTTTCCTGCCCCTTGAGGTGAAACTTATCGTAGAGGCGTTGGGGGAGCCCTGAGGATGCTGGAAGATCCACGGGAATGCCGGGGATTCTCCGGGAGCACTGGAAGATCCACGGGAATACCGGCATCACAACCGGAGATGCGAAACGCAGACGCAGACGCAGCAGACGCAGGTCCTTTTTTCTCACACACGCGCACGTACCTTATATATGCATGTGCGCATGTTTTCTTTGTTACCTTTGTTTTTTTGAGTAGACTCCTTTCCCTTTCACCATCACCATATTCAGCGCGCCTTTTTCCCTCAGGCGCTGTATCCAGCTGCGTGCGGTGTTGACCGGGATATTCAGCTTCTCCGCTTGCTCCATCACCATCTGTTTGGTGAATTCTTGCGGCAGGGCCGCATACAGCATCTCACGGTCCGCTATTCCCCGGCTGTTCAGTTCCGTACTTTTGTCCAGGAACGAAAGTATGTGCGTGGCATGAAGGTACAGGGGCTCGCACAAAGCCAGCACGGCACGGAAGTCCTCATCGGTGATGGACAGGTTATGCCGGGTGATGATACCGTCCTTCAGGTTTTCGGGGTTTATAGTGGGATCCGGTACGGCCAGCGAGGGAATTTCCAGACTGCGCAGCAGCGCCGTGATACACATCATGCGGCACAGGATGGTCCCCATACGCATCACCGAAGCAGACATCTCTTCGCCCGTCACTAGAGAAGAGCGGTAGAACAGGGCGCTGAAGTGCCCGTTGAACTCATCTTTCTGCTGCTGGGTGAATTTCAGGGTGAACAGTCCTTTCTTCTTCAGCTCGTCCCTGCTGGCCTTCCATTCGTGTCCCATCCGGATGAACTCTGCTTCCACGTCCAGTTCATCTTCGCCGAACTGGTCTTTCCATTCGCCTACACGGGGCATGTAATAGAATATGTTTCGCGAGAACTGTCCGTTCTCCGGCGAGGAGATGAGCGGCTTTATCTGTGCGGGCGTGCCCGAGAGGAGTACGGACAGGTAACAGGCGGTGGTTTCCTTGTATTCCCGGTCTGTGCGGCGGTTGTAGGACAGGCGGTCGTGGTCGAACGCCTTGCGCAGCGTGTCGCTCCAGTTGCCGAATTCCGTCCCTATGGCCGTCGATACGGTGTCCGCCTCGCTCTCGCAGATAATCCCCGTTCCGTCCGAGTCTATCAGGTTTTGCAGCAGTCCCGTGCCCGTGTTGTTGCCGGGGATGATGAACATGCGGTTGGGCGGCGCCACGGGCGGCTCCTTGTCCTTGCGTGCCTTCCCCAGCGCTTCGTAGGCTCTTAGCTCCTTGCGGTAAGCTTTCATGCTCTCCGCCACCTGCCGGCGTATTTCCTCGTGTATGGGCTCTATGAGTTTGCGTACCCATACCAGTACACTCTTCCCTGCGGCGGCATGGCCCGTGATGAAGGTCTGCAGGCAGGGATACTGCCATTTGTCCCCGTACTTGCAGCGTACGATGTGCGACAGTGAGGCGCCCAGCACCGTCATTGCTCCCAGCAGGAGCACATCATGCTGTGCCGGGGTCTTGGCAAAGGAGAGGATGCTCTTCAGCGGTTCGGGCCAGTCGTGATCTTGCGGAAAGTAGGGTAGGGGAGAGAGGGGTTCCGTTCCCTTCATTTCCTTTTCCTCTTCCTCGTGCTTCTTTTTTCCTGTTTCTTTTTCTTCATTCTCCACCTTATTATATCGCGCGCACGTGTGTGAGAAAAAAGGACCTGCGTCTGCTGCGTCTGCGTCTGCGTTTTTGTGAGAGGGGGCGACTCTCACTCCGCACATTTCCGCCAGGTGGAACACGCTTCCCAGGTGGATGTCGCCCTTGCAGGTGTGCAGGGCGTTGCTGAACAGTTTCTCCGCCGCCGCACTGTCATACTTGGGCGAGAGGCTGCACAGGCTCATGAAATCCGCACGGCCCGCCTCGCCGCAGTCCGTGGCGATGGCAAATGCCAGTTGGGTGTATTCCAGATAGGTGGGCGCGATGTCCGCGTGTGATGCCTGTACCGCCTCCGTCAGGCGGTGCAGTTCTTCCAAAAGATTGTTTTTGTAATGATTCATATTCCTTTTTATGTTAATTTGGTTTCGGTATAAGAATACCTCGTTTCTGAATGATTCTGAATAAGCGGCCCGTTGGCCCGTGTGCTGCTATGCCCGTTGGCCGCGCTCTGTTCCGCATGGGGATTGGCACATTAGCCCATGGGCGTCTTGACTCTCATCAAGGCCCTTTCGTCATGCGACAGGAAGCAGGCCCGCACCAGGTCTTTGCCCGAGTAGTCCACTCCTTTGCCCTTGTCTTTGTCCGAGCAGTCGCCATACCTCAGGCGGGCGTACTCCATCAGCCAGTAGATGTTCTCGGCCGCATTCTGTTTCACGTCGCTTGTCCGGCCGAGATCGTAGGGCACGAAAGCCTTCACGCCGTGTCCTCCGGGGCTTACGAACACCAGTTCGGGCAGCAGGAAAGGGTCGTCGAACAACTGCCGGCGCATCCTTTCGGCCTCCTCGCGGCTGTCCAGATGATCCAGATCCAGTATGCTCAATCCCGAAGGAGCCAGCAGCCGGTCGCTCCGGCGGTAGCTGAAAGTTCCGCAGGGGGTGACGTATGGCAGGGTGCTCTGTTTCAGCCTGCGGTACTCCTTCTCGTCACCGTATGCGGCGGCTGCGGCTTCGGTCAGTTTCTTCAGCCGCGGGCTGCCGGTGACTATGTTCCATACTTCCTCCAAGGTCAGTTCCTTGTGAGGGACGAGCGTGGTAGGCGTCACGTTTTTCCCGTTAGCGTCCTTCACCGGCGAGATGGGGGGAAGGAAAAAAGATAGTTTACGTTCTTGATTCATGATTCGTTTTATTAAAAAAGTATTAATTTTGCATCCGCATTTTTTTTGCGTCCTCTGAATTTCTTCCCGAAGGTAGGAAGAACGGATTAAATGACGGGATGGAAGGTGTAACGGCTGCGAGAGGCCGGAAAGGTAGTATGACAAAAGACTTTTTATCGTGGGGAATACCGTTTTTATAAAGATTCCGGCATTGGCAATCAGTAGCTTATGCACGGGCCGTGTTAATGGGTTGCATCGTGGAAACGTGCCCGTAACCTCTTGTAAAGGCATCCTGCTTTTTCTTCTTTCAGTCCCATTGTGAAGTAACGTGAAAAAAAAGAGGTTTATTTAATATTTTACAACTTAAAACAAATTTAAAATGTCTAATGCAGAGTGCAGTTTCCCCAAATTGGGAGAGTTTTTAGAGTTATTGATGAATCGGTTGAAGATAACGAAGGTGCGTGTTCTCGGAGATGAGCATGTGGGGCCGGATACTTACGCCTCCCTAAAAAGGGGGTGGATTTGAAAGTGAGTTATTATATTCATTTTGCCGACCATCTGCTGAAAGCGAAGGGCGAGGAGGTGTTCCGCCGCGTAGTGCAGGAGGGAGTGGATGCCTATATCAATAACTGGAAGCGGAAAGAGGCAGCCGAGGAAAAGGCGTACGAGCTGAAGAAACAGGCCGAGAAGCTGGAGGCGCTGAGGGAGAGGATGAAGCAGCATAAGGATATCCTGTAAGGCTGTTTTTTTCGTTTTCTTTTTGCTCTGTCATTGGGGAAGTGAGAGAGTCTGAATGAAAATGACCTGTTGTCTTGCTGTAGGGGGCGGGCCTGATTTGTCCGGACCGGCCGGTCACGGCCCATTTGCCCCCTACAGTAATCATGTGGCAGTTGCTCTGGAACTTCCGGGCAGTTTTCCCCTCTCCTGAGGCGGCTTTTTGTCCCTTTCTTAACATAATTGTCATATTCCGCCTAAAAAGTACCCTTTTCGTTTAAATAGTCTAATATAAATGCAATTTATATGAATTAAAGTTTTATCTTTGTCTTTCCTATTGGGAATGAAATACTAACTAATTAATTTAAATCAAAGACAAAATTATGAGAAATCATCTAAAGCATTTCCTCCTGTTGGCAGTTCTGACAATCTGTTTCACTGCTACGGCTGTTGCGCAAGGAACAGTAAAAGGTAAAGTAGTAGATGCCGAGAACAATGAGCCATTGATTGGTGCCACTGTATCGGTCAGCGGTACGACACTGGGTACTGTAACGGATATGGACGGTAACTTTGTGTTGAAACTTACCTCTTCCAAGGCTACTCTTATATTCAAGTACTTGGGGTACAACGAAATTACGCATCAAGTAAAAGGAAGCAATACGATAGACTTGGGTGAGGTCAAGATGTCTCCTGATGCTATTGGTTTGGGTGAGGTCAGTGTTATTGCCTCTATTATAAAGAGTGACCGTCAGACCCCTATTCCTATTTCTAACGTGAAACTGGCCAAGATAGAGGAGAAAATAGGTAATCTGGAATTCCCCGAATTGCTGAAATCAGTTCCTTCGGTGTATGTAACCCGTGAAAGCGGTGGTTATGGTGATTCCCGTATCAATATGCGTGGTTTTGATTCGTCCAACCTGGGCGTGCTGATCAATGGTGTGCCCATCAACGGCATGGAAAACGGTAAGGTTTATTGGTCTAACTGGTCCGGTTTGTCTGATGTGAGCCAGTTTATCCAGGTACAGCGTGGTTTGGGTGCGTCAGCTTTAGGTATTTCTTCTGTGGGAGGAACCATGAATATGGTTACTAAAAGTACCGAAGCCCAGAAAGGCGGATCAGCTTATTTCGGTATCGGTAACGACGGTTTCCGCAAGTATTCGGTTTCTTTCTCTACCGGATTGATGGACAACGGATGGGCTATTACATTCATGGGGTCGCTGAATACGGGAGATGGTTACGTGAAAGGTACCAATTATGAAGGATGGACTTATTTTGGAAATATCTCGAAGGTAATCAACGATCATCATAAATTGTCATTGACAGCTTTCGGAGCTCCCCAGTGGCATAACCAACGTTCCACCATGCACTATATCGAGGATTACAAGAACAGCCCCGATGGCGGACGCTTCAATAATGGATACGGTTACATCAACGGTGAATTGATAGGTGGGGGATACGGATACAACTATTACCATAAACCTCAGGTTTCTTTGAACCATTACTGGACTATCGACGAGAAATCGACACTGACCACTTCTCTATATGGCTCTATGGCTACAGGTGGAGGACGCCGTGCCCGTGGTGCGATGAGCAATTGGCTGACTATTGATAACAACACCGGCCGCCCTAAAGACGGTGCGATGATGACTCCGGACGGATTGTTTGATTACGAGCGTGCTATGGCTGCCAATGCGGCTTCTCAGAACGGGTCGCAGGTGATCTTTACCAATGCTGTCAATGACCATGACTGGTATGGCATGCTGAGTTCCTATAAGAATCATCTGACTGAGAACCTGACTCTTACGGGAGGTATTGACTTACGTTACTATAAAGGGTATCATACAGAGGAAATTGATGATTTGCTGGGTGGTGAGTTCTATCTGCAGACCTCGCCGCTGGCATTCCAAACCAAGAACCAGCTGCTGAAAGTGGGTGACAAGTTCAATTACTATAGCATTGGAGAGATATTCTGGGGCGGTGTTTTTGCACAGGCTGAATATAATACCGATAAGTGGTCGGGATTCCTGTCGGCATCATTGACCGAAGAGGCTTATAGATACGATGACCGTGGTGGTACGGATTCAAGATACTCTGCCACGGGTGCGGATAAACTGGACAGAGTGTCCAGCCTTCAGAATTTTCTGCCTTGGAGCGTGAAGGGTGGTTTTAACTATAAGTTCAATGACAACCACAATGTATTTGTCAATGCAGGATATTTTACCCGCGCGCCTTTCTTCAACTCTGTCTTTGCAAGCAATACGGCAGCTCCCGAAAAGGATGTACCCTACGAAAAGATTACTACGTTCGAATTGGGTTATGGATTTAGCACGGAACAGGTCAATATTGCATTGAATGGTTATTACACTCAATGGATGGATAAGTCCTTGCGCCGTAAGATCGGTCAGGAATATGCCAACCTTACAGGATTGGACGCAGTCCACATGGGTGTGGAACTGGAAGCGACTTACCGTCCTGTCAAGTCCTTTGAATTGAAAGGTATGTTCTCTTTAGGCGATTGGAAATGGAAAGATGATATTCATTTCACTATGTATGATGAAGCGAATAATCCTATCGGAACATACGACGCTTATCTGAAAGATGTCCATGTGGGTAACTCCGCACAGCTCACTTCCGCATTGAGCGCCTCTTGGGAACCGTTCAAAGGATTTAAAATCTCGGCCGACTACAACTTCTTCGGCAAGAACTATGCAGACTTCGATCCTCAGAACCGGGTGAATGAAGCAGACGCCGGTATTGACTCCTGGAAGTTGCCGGATTATGGTACGATTGATTTGGGTATGAACTATCGTTTCAATATCACCAAAGATATCCGTGCCATCGTATACAGTAATGTATATAATTTGACTAATACGGAATATATAGCCGATGCCAAGGACGGTACGAACCATGACTGGAAAACTGCATTGGTATATTACGGCTTCGGTACTACATGGTCTGCCGGTTTTAAAGTAATCTTTTAATCTCTAAAATAGTCAATAAATATGAAGTTAAAATATAATTTAATTGCATGGTCTCTGTTGGGATTCTTTGCTGCGGCATGTGATCCCATGGACGATATTTATAATGAAATCGATGCGGAAGGTACAACGAACACCCAGACGATGGCGGAATATGTACTGACTGATGCCGATTACGAAACGATCAGCTCTGCGGCGGCGAAGGCTGCCACTTCGGATGCTGAAAAAGCATTGGCGAATGCCGTCAAGACGGATAAGGCTTTGAACGAGTTTGCATCGGCCGAGAAGTATGTTCCTTCCATCATCGCGAAGATGTTGCCTTCATGGGGGAAAGGCTCTTCGGTAGGAGTGACCTATAACTATCAGAATACTCCTTCCGATTACGTACTGGAGTATAGGACAGTAACTAATACTTCTTTGGGTGATAAGGATTATGAGGCCCTGTGGGGCGAAGGCTCTCCCGTGAAGTTCCTGGCTCCGGCACATGCTCCGGCTACCGTATTGCCCGAGTGGCTGGCCGGTCAGTATAAGGATGCGGCAAAAGGTGATCTTGTGCTGGTAGATTACAAATATGACGATGTTGATCCTGAATTTACAGGGGAGGACTTGTACTCTCAGGACTTTGAGTCGGTTACGGCCAATGAGGATATCGTGTTGGAAGGCTGGGAGCAGGTGACTCTGAAAGGCGATAGAAAATGGCAGGGAAAAAACTATAGTAGTAATGGTTACGCACAATTCTCGGCCAATGGCTTTGAGGGTGAGGTGGATACTTGGCTTGTTTCTCCGGCAGTAGCAGTGACGAGCAAAGATGCCGGACTGTCTTTCGACATAAAGTTCGGATACTATAATGCGGATTGTCTGGATGTATTGGTTTCCGATACATATGCGGGAAATGGTTCGATTGATATGGCACAGTGGACTAGCGTGAAAGACCAGTTTACTTTCCCTGAAGGACCTGCCAACGGTTACAATGATAATTTTGTGAATGTAGGGAAAGCCGGTCTGGAGGCATACAATGGCAAAAGCGTTTATGTTGCGTTCCGCTATGTAGGCGAGGGGCCCAAGGCGAAAACCACGACTGTTCAGCTCGATAATGTAAGTATTTCATCGGCTGTATTGGCTCCGACGAATGAAAAGCCTTATAATGCATTGTATCAGTTTGACGGAACGGATTGGAAGGTTAAAGAAGATAGCAGATTGGTTGTAGTGACTCCTGCCGATTATGACGCTATGGGAAGCCCGGGCAGTCATGATAACTTCAGCACTTCGGATGCTCCGGAGAATTATCTGCCCCAGTTCCTGGCTCAGAAATTTCCATATGCCCAGGAAGGGGATTCAAAAGCCGTCATGTACAAATATTATAATAAGGTAACGACGATGGAGGTGGACGAGTATTTGTTCAAGGAGGGTACATGGGTTCTGAATAACAATATTGAACTGAAAGAAAAAGTGAATTTTGTACATAATGGAACCGAGTGGTTGTTTGATCCGACGGTAACGAAATCATTGGCTTCCGAAGATTATTTGATTTTGGAAAATTGGGTGAAAGCGAATAAGGATGCCGGGTATATGGATGCCAAATATGGAAACTCGGAATACTGGTTCGGTGGCAGCTCTTATTATGTAAACTTCAATATCCAGTTGGCTAAACGCCGTTCGAATGACCCCGACGGGGTGGTTCCGGCAGATGATAAAGAGGCTGAGACTTATTTGTTGTCTATGGTTCAGGAGGGTATTGAACTGATCTTGGCAACAGAGTATCCTACAGCCGGCGCGCAAGTAAGTGGGGTTGATTGTTTCTATGTCATTTCTGCAAAAGTGTATAATGGGCTTGAAACATTTACTTATACTTATACTTTCAAAGGTTTAGGAAATGCTAAATTTGAACTGCAAGGTGAACCTGAAGTAACAAAATAAGGTTTTAAACTTGAAGATAAATAAAGTGGGTGTCAAAAACTCAGTTTTTGAAAATATGAACTTATAATCTGAAATTTGAGCATCCTAAAAGACTAAAGAAAGGGTCGTATCATTACTCCATACAGAGTTTGATACGACCCTTTTAAGTGTTATAGTTACTATCTGTAACTTTTCGGAGCAGTCATTCTAGTTTTTGGACACGTTTCTTTATTGTTGCTTACAGTTTATAAGTAGAGAATGTGAACTCATTTTGGGGGGTAGAAAAGTAATGATCTTAAATCTGTTGAATGATATTTCTTTGAATATTTACAGACTGTAAGTTAAAAACATAAGGAGTTGACCGGCGGAACAGCCCTTTTTCTTTTTTATTACGAAACTCTTTATACAGTTATTTCCGTCTTTGTATAAACGCTTTCCCCCTATAGAGGTGAGTGACATATTGGAACATTAACAATTTATTAGCAGATAACTTTCTTGAAATCCGCTTTTTTTTCGTTCCTTTGTATTGAACTGCTTTCAACAGAGTTAAAACAACTTTAAATATCAAACGCTTATGTGTAGTGAAGGATTGCGTGAAAGATATGTAAATCCCTATACGGACTTTGCATTCAAATTATTGTTTGGAACCGACTTGAACAAAGAAATTCTTATTGGCTTCCTGAATGCCTTGTTCGACGGCAAGCAGGTCATTGAGGATGTCACCTACTTGAACACAGAGCATCTGGGCAGCAAAGAGACTGACCGCCGGGCTGTCTTTGATGTCTATTGTGAAAATGAAAAAGGAGAAAAGATTCTGATAGAAATGCAGAGAGGGGAGCAACAGTTTTTCAAGGACCGGAGTATTTACTATGCTACCTATCCTATCAGGGAACAGGCTATTAAAGGGGAAATCTGGGACTATGAACTGAAAGCGGTGTATGTGATCGGTATTTTGAATTTTGCCTTGGATGATGTTTCGTCTTCCAGCTTCCGCCATGAAGTGAAGCTGATGGATACAACTACTCATGAAGTGTTTTTTGACAAACTGACTTTTGTGTATCTGGAAATGCCCAAATTCCATAAAACCGAGCAGGAGTTGGATACGTTGTTTGATAAATGGATGTTTGTGCTCAAGAATCTGGCCCGTTTGATGGAACGCCCCACTGCCCTTCAGGAACGTGTGTTCAACCGGCTGTTTGAGGCTGCCGAAATTGCTCAGTTCTCAAAAGAGAACCTTTATGCCTATGAGGAGAGTTTGAAAGTATATAGAGATTGGAACAATGTGATTGATACAGCTATTCAGAAAGGCATTGCGAGAGGGATGGAGGAAGGCATTGCGAAAGGTGAATGGATGAAAGCCCAAACTATTGCAGGAAATTTAAAGAATGCCGGGCTTTCCATAGCTGAAATCGCAAAAGTTACCGGACTTTCGGAAGATGAGATAAACTCCCTTTGATTCTTCGGATAAGAGCATAAAAAAACTCCTCTGATATAATCAGAGGAGCTGTTCTTTTTGAAGTAAAATGAGTTATGCTTCAGCAGGAGCTTCAGTAGTTTCAGCAGCAGGTGCTTCTTCAGCAGGAGCGTTAGCGGCTTCTGCTTCAGCCTTGGCAGCAGCTTCAGCAGCTTTCTTTTCAGCTACTTTCTTGGCAATTTCTTCATTTACTTTCTTTTCAGCTTCCAAACGAGCTTTTTCTTCAGCTTTCTTTGCTTCGTCCAGTTTAGCCTTCAAAGTAGCCAGACCGGATTGTTTGTTGTTTTTCCAAGCTTCGAATTTAGCTTCAGCTTCTGCTTCTGTGAATGCGCCTTTGGCAACACCCCCCAGCAAGTGCTTTTTCATGTAAACACCTTCTTTTGACAGGATGTTACGTACTGTATCAGTAGGCTGTGCACCGCACATTACCCAATGAAGTGCGCGTTCAAAATTCAAATCTACTGTGGCAGGATTGGTATTAGGGTTATAAGTACCAATTTTTTCAGTAAATTTACCATCACGTGGAGCTCTTACGTCTGCGATAACGATTGAATAAAACGCATAGCTTTTGCGTCCGTTTCTTTGCAATCTGATTTTAGTTGCCATTTCTAAATAATGTTTTTATAATTAATGATTTGAATTAATGCTAATAACCCGTATTAGCGGGTGCAAAGGTAAGACTTTTCTTTTGAACCGCAAAGATTTGGATGAGATAAAATATAATTTTTATAAAAAGGTGGACAGACATAGTGTTAATCGCTAGAAAAATTATATATTTGCAACAGTTACAATTTAACTAAAAATAAAAGAATTATGATTTCACAAAAATTACAAGACGCAATTAATGCTCAGATTGTAGCCGAAATGTGGTCGGCCAATCTTTATCTTTCCATGTCTTATTTTTTCGCTGCGAAAGGCTATGAAGGTTTTGCTTCATGGATGAAAGCGCAGGCTCATGAGGAGAATGATCACGCTGATATGTTGGCGCAATATGTGATGAAACGTGGCGGACAAGCCAAGGTGGGGGCTGTGGATGCTGTTCCTCAGGAATGGGCCTCTCCGCTGGATGTGTTCGAGCATGTATACAAGCATGAATGCCATGTTTCCGAATTGATTGACAAACTGGTAGATGTTGCTTCTGCTGAAAAGGACAAGGCTTCTCAGGATTTCTTGTGGGGATTTGTACGCGAGCAGGTGGAAGAGGAAGCTACCGTTCAAGGTATTTTGGACAAGATCAAGCTGGGTGGTGATGTGGCTTTGTATCACTTGGATATTCAGCTTGGCGCAAGAAAATAAGCGATAAGAGAAACGAATGCCTGTTTTTTTGTCTTTTGCAGATAAAGATGCAGGTGTTTATTGGAAATAGAAAGTGGGTGTGTCCCAATTCAGTTTTTGGAAATATGAACTTATAATCTGAAAATTGAGCATCCTAAAAGACTAAAGAAAGGGTCGTATCATTACTCCATACAGAGCTTGATACGACCCTTTTAAGTGTTATAATTACTATCTGTAACTTTTAGGAGCAGTCATTTTTGTTTTGACACGCCTCCTTGCTTTTTTACAGTATTTCTCTCAGCCATTTTTCTAATTCTCCCGTCCATTGGCGCTTATAGGTAAAGCTGTCGCGGAAGCCCCAGCCGTGGCCGCCGATAGGATAGGTGTGGAGGGAAGCAGGGACTTTATTCTTTACCAGCGCCAGGTAATAGCTCACGCTGTTGCTGACGGGTACAGCTCCGTCATCGCTGCTATGCATGATGAAGGCGGGAGGAGTGTCGCCTGTTACTTGCAGTTCATTGGAGTAAAGTCTCACTAGCTCTTCTGACGGGCTTTTTCCTAAAAGATTGTCACGTGAGCCCTTATGGCAGTTGGACAGATCCATGCTTATGACGGGATAAAACAGGATCTGAAAATCCGGACGCGTTCCGGCTGTATAGTGGGTGGCTGCCGTACTGGCCAGATGTCCGCCTGCAGAGGCCCCCATGATACCCACTTTTTGAATATGCCATTCGTTGGCGTGTTCTCTCATCAGCCGGATAGCCTGATGGGCGTCGCTCAACGGTACATCATGGTGTCCGTTTGGCATACGGTATTTCAATACGGCGTATGTGATGCCTTGTGCGTTGAACCAGTCTGCCATATCGTGCCCTTCGTGATTCATTGCCAGGCGTATGTATCCCCCTCCGGGACAAGCCACGACGGCCAGTCCGTTCGGTTTGGCTGCCGGATAAACGGTAAGGGTAGGCTCGCTGACATTGGAAATCCGGTTGTTCTCTAATTTCTGCTCGGGGGTGGTGATGCCGTTGGAGTTGGGGACGCCATCGGGCCATAATTCCAACTCTACAGGTTTCTGGGCAGACAATGCGGTAGAGATTGCAAGTAAACTCATTAGTAAGATTCGTTTCATATAGCTTTTATTTTCACGGTATTTGAAAAAGGGTTATTTTTTCTTGATATGCATACTGGCTTTAACCAGCCATATGATCAGGAGGATATAGGCGACTATTGACAGTACTTCGCTCAACGGGTTGCTCAGCCATTCTTCATTGACCAGATTGATACCGCCAAAGCGCATGGCGGCACTGACAACCCCCATCAATGCGCCTCCGGCTATGAATCCGGATGCCAGCAAAGTTCCCTTCTCGCCACGTTCGGCGTTCACCGCCTCGTCTTTGCTGCGGGTAGTGACATACCAGTTCACCGCTCCGCCTACCAGCAACGGCAGGTTCAATTCCAGTGGAATGAACATACCCAGCGCAAAAGCCAGTGCGGGTACTTTGAAGTAGGTCAGCACCAATGCCAGTACGGCGCCTATTCCGTAAAGCAGCCAGGGAGCGCCTACACCGTTCATCAACGGGTCTATTACGGCTGCCATCGCGTTGGCCTGCGGAGCTGCCAATGCGCCGGTGGAGAAGCCGTAGGTCTTGTTCAGGATCATGATGACGCCGCCCACAGTTGCTGCCGATACCAGTGTGCCGAGGAATTTCCATGTTTCCTGTTTGGCAGGAGTACTGCCCAGCCAGTAACCTATTTTCAAGTCTGTGATGAACCCGCCTGCCATAGAGAGTGCCGTACAAACCACACCACCCATAACCAGTGCGGCAACCATGCCGGTAGCGCCTTTTAGTCCAACGGCAACCATTACTACCGAGGCAAGTATCAGTGTCATCAGTGTCATTCCCGATACTGGGTTAGTGCCGACTATGGCGATAGCGTTGGCGGCTACGGTGGTGAACAGGAATGCAATGCCGGCTACGAGCAGGATGGCTACAATGCTGTGTAATACATTTCCATGCATCACATCAAAAAAGAAGAACAGTAAGATCAGCAGGATGGTGAAGATGGAACCGAAGGCGATCACTTTCATGGAAAGGTCTTTTTGCGTGCGGATGACGTTTGCTTCCACCTTCTTGCCGCCCATCTCTTTGGCGGCCAGTCCCACAGCACTCTTTATAATGCCCCATGAGCGCACGATACCGATCACACCGGCCATGGCGATACCACCGATACCGATACTTTTGGCATATTCCTTGAATATAAGTTCGGGTGACATTTCGCTAATGGTTTGTGTCAAGGCCGGATTCCATGCATTCAGCACTTGATCGCCGAACAACAGGGCCATACCCGGAACAATAACCAGCCATACCACTAATGAACCGGCACAAATGATAGCCGCGTATTTCAAGCCGACAATATAGCCTAAGCCTAATACTGCCGCACCGGTGTTTATTTTCATCACCAGTTTGGCTTTTTCGGCAACCATCTCACCCCAGCCGCATACGCGGGTGGTGAAGTTTTCATTCCACCAGCCGAATGTGGCTACAATGAAATCATACAGACCTCCTATTAGCCCTGCAAAAAGCAATGGCTTTGCCTGGCTTCCGCCTTTCTCGCCGGAAACAAGCACTTGCGTACTGGCAGTGGCTTCGGGGAAGGGATATTCGCCATGTTTGTCGCTGACGAAATATTTACGGAAGGGGATGAGGAACAGGATTCCCAGAATACCTCCCAGCAGTGAGCTGACAAACATCTGAAAGAAGTTGACTGTCATTTCGGGGTATTTGTCCTGCAATATATAAAGGGCGGGCAATGTGAAGATGGCTCCTGCCACTATGACTCCCGAACAGGCACCGATGGATTGGATGATGACATTCTCACCTAACGCGTTTTTACGCTTGGCGGCTCCCGATACACCTACGGCGATGATGGCGATAGGGATGGCGGCTTCAAAAACCTGTCCCACTTTTAATCCCAGGTAAGCTGCGGCCGCCGAGAATAATACCGCCATGGCGATACCCCATAGCACAGACCATAGGTTTACTTCGGGATATTTTTTGTTTGGTGACATGATGGGGTGATATTGTTCCCCCGGTTTCAGAGGTCGGAACGCGTTATCGGGCAATCCAACCGATTTTTCTTCTTCTTGTTTCATGTTTCTCTATGTTATTATTTTTGAAATTTATCATAATAAATGCCCAAAAATAGTGAAAAAATAGAGAAACATCCTCATGATTTGATTAGAATATCTGAAATTTCAATCCAAATGATAGTCTCAGATAGTCATCGGGTTTCAAATAACTGTTGTTGAACGCACTGACAACGTATAAATCGCATGTGCTGATTTCGTAGAATGCGGTGATACTTTTAGAGAACTTCCGGTACTTTTCGGGCACGTCGAAACGGACGCGTTGTCCCAGAAAGATATGGGTGCGGATACGGGTGGAAAATCCGTAGTATCCACGGGGATAGCGCTCGGGTTCGCTTGTCCAGAAATCATCGCTGAATACGGTGTTGAAATAGATTCCGGTAGTCAGCGGTTCCAGCGAGAAGTCTTTGCCCAGCCAGATACTCCACGGGATATAATTCTGTTTCAAGGTCATGGTCATCTTGAAATGTTTGGATGAGTAGCGGGGGATGAAGCCCAAAAGAAGATCGGTTTCCCATTGGCCTCTTTTTCCATAATCCCAGCCTATGCCCCAGGATAACAGGCCCATTCCACCGGCGTACTGTAATTTGGTGTGGGTGGGGATCAAAGCTTCCCACGCACGCCTGTAACGGTGTACGCGCTTGTCGTATTTATGGTGCCGGTTTGGCATTTGGGTTACAATATCTTCCTCTTGGTTTTGAACGGAAGGAGAGGGGACAAGTATGCTGTCTTTGGATAAGATGGAGTAAAGTGTATTATTTTCTTGGGCTTGTGCCGTAAAAGGCAATAGTGGCCACAATAGGTTCAGAAATATCTTTTTAAAATTCAACTGTTTCATAATCGTAGGTTCCATCTTCTTTAATGGTGAATAATAAGTAGATGCGTTTGTCTATGCAGGGGCATTGGAAATACAGAACTCCGTCGTTGAATAGATCATCTACTGCGAATTTGTGTTCATGGCCGTAAAGACAGAACTGGACTTTGGGGAACTGGTTGACGTATAGTTGGAAGATTTTTGCTACATTGTTGTTGAATACAAATTCAAAAGGTTTTACGTGCATTGCGAATACCGTTTTTTCTATTTCAGGCGACAGGTTGTTCAGTTCATTTTCTATAAAGTTGAAATCGGGAACCGGTTCCGAATAATCATATTCCATCGCATTGGTATTGAGGCAGATAAAGCGTACATTTCCGGCTGTGAAGGCGAAGTTGGGATCTCCATAAATGGCCCTGTATGCGTCTTCACCTGTACCCAGACAGTCGTGATTGCCTAAAAGGCATACGTAGGGCATCTGGAATTTGTTAAATATGTCCCGCATCCATATGAATTCTTTTGTGACACCGAAGTCGGACTGGTCTCCTCCGTGAATGACAAAGTCTATGTCACCACGGGCATTGAGGGCTTTTACAACATCCTCGGTAGAGTTGTACCATCGTTGGGTATCACTGATCATGGCAAAGCGGATTGTTTTTTTGCCTTGCATTTTGTTTTCTATCAACTGGATGTTTTTGTTGTTCAGTTCTCTTTCTCCTGTAATATGTACATCGTATGGATGGGTTTCCAGCATGTCACAGCCACTGAAACAGAGGGCCAGTAGGACAAAGAATAATAGCTTGTTTGTCATTGTTCTCTTAAATTTGCTGCAAAGTACGTTATTTTAATCAGAATAAGAGTGGCTTATTATTGGGGAAAAATGTTCTTTTTTTCTTATTTTTTTGTTTTTACTTGCATACAGGCAGGCGGGGCAGTGTTTTCCGGATATAAAAAGAGGATGTATCAAACTCGAATCTTCTTTTGTTTTGATACATCCTCTCTCTTATGATGTGAGAATTCTATTCGGCAGCTGTGCCTTTCGGGGTCATGTCACCTTCTATATAAAGACGTGTCATCTCATTTTTCCCGTTTGTGCGGATAGTGATTGATTTCTTGAAATGTCCCGGAAATTTGCCGGCTCCATTATAAGTCACTGTTATCTGTCCGCTTTCACCCGGTTTGATGGGCTCTTTAGGATATTGGGGAACAGTACATCCGCAAGATGCAATCGCTTGATGGATGACTAGGGGACCATCTCCCGAATTTTTGAATTTGAAAACACAGGTAACTTTCGGGCTTGACTCGGGAAATGAACCGAAATTATGTGTTGTTTTCTCAAAGGTTATTTCTGCTTCTCCTTGAGATTGCCATACGGCTGCGTATGTGGTTAACCCTATAATCAACAATAATGTTGAAAGCAAAATTTTCTTCATTAGTTCCACTGTTTAAAAATTATCGGGGCTAAATTACTGTTTTTTTTATAAAAGGTCTTTAACTGTTAGTGAAATAAATGGTAAATTAACACCTTTAAAAATAAGGGACAAAGATTATCAACCCTATGATGGCGGCAAATATGGCGCAAATCAGTACGGCTCCTGCTGCTATGTCCTTTACGTCTCCGGCCACAGGATGGTAGTCCGGGGATACCAGGTTTACCAGGCGTTCTATGGCTGTGTTGAATGCTTCGGCAGCCAGTACCATTGCAAAGCACAGGAGGATGACAAGCCATTCGGTGCGTGTTATTTCCAACCGGATGCCTGCAATGGTTACGGCGATGATGGCTGTGCAATGTATCCAGGCATTGTGTTCCTTACTTAAAAAACTACATACGCCTTTCCAGGCGTATGTAAAGCTTTTTAGTCGTTTATGCAGTTCATTCATTTTTTTTAAGCTTGGGATGGGTTTATCCTCTGTTTACCTGTTTTACTCCTTTTACTGTCTTTATCTTTTTTACTAATGATTCCAGCTTTGAAGTGTCATCTACCATTACGGTCATCATGCCGCTGAACAGCCCGTCGTGCGAGTCGATGCTGATGGAACGGAGCAGGATATCGTTTTCCTTATTGATAATGGAGGTGATATTTGTCACAATTCCTATATCATCATGACCGACGATGCGCAGCGTGATGGGGTATTGTTTGCCGTGGCTTTTTCCAGCCCAACGCGCCTTTACGATACGGTAGGCAAAACGTGATTGCAATTCTCGTGCGTTAGGGCAGTCGGTACGGTGTATTTTGATTCCTCCGCTGATGGTTACAAACCCGAATACATCATCGCCATAGATAGGGTTACAGCATTTGGCTAATTTGAAGTCCAGTCCTTTCAAATTCTGATCAATGACCAGCACGTCCTCTTTGAAGGTCTTGTCATCCTGTGCTGTCTGCATGCTGAAATTCTCGGCGCTGCGATAGACAATATCTTCCCGGTTTTCCGTTTCCTTTTTCTTCAGTTCCAGGTATTTTTCGATGATGTCGTTCGCATCTCTTGTCTCGTTGGCTATGTCCTGGTAGAACTCGGTTACGGTTTTGTATCCCAGCTTTTTTATCAGGCGCATCATCACTGCTTCGTCGTATTCCAGCTTGCGGTTCTTGAATTTACGTTCTATGGTCTCTTTGGCGAACTCTGTCTGGCGGGCTTCTATCTCTTTGATGGCCTGGCGTATTTTGGTTCTTGCCTTCGAAGTGGTGACGATGTTCAGCCAGTCGCGTTTGGGTGTCTGGGTGTTTGAAGTCATGACTTCTACTTGGTCGCCGCTGTTCAGCGTTTGCTTTAATTGTGCGTTCTTTCCGTTCACCTTTGCTCCGATACACTTGGAACCCAGTTTGCTATGGATGGCGAAGGCAAAGTCCAGTACGGTCGCTCCTTTCGGCATCTTGTACAAGTCACCTTTGGGGGTGAATACGAATACTTCGTCTTCGTATAATTCCAGTTTGAACTGGTCCATCACTTCCAGGTCACTGTCGGCGTTCTCCAGTGTTTCCCGGATGGAGGTCAGCCATTCATCTAAACCGCTTTCTCCTTTTACGCCTTTGTAACGCCAGTGGGCTGCCAGACCACGTTCTGCTATCTCGTCCATGCGTTCGGTGCGTATCTGTACTTCCACCCATTTGCCTTCAGGCCCCATTACAGTGGTGTGTAAGGATTCGTATCCGTTACTTTTGGGTACGGAGAGCCAGTCGCGCAGACGTTTGGGATTGGGCATATACATATCGGTCACAATGGAATATACCTGCCAGCATTCTTGTTTTTCCTTGTCGACGGGAGAGTCCAGAATGATTCGGATGGCAAACAAGTCATATACTCCTTCGAAGGGACATTTCTGTTTCTTCATTTTCTGATAGATGGAATGGATGGACTTGGTACGCCCTTTCATGTGGAACTTTAATCCTGCTTCTTCCAGCTTGTGCTGTATCGGTTCGATAAAGGCGGCTATGTATTTGTCACGGGAGGCTTTCGTTTCGTTCAGTTTGTCCTTTATATGATAATATACGTCGTGTTCGGTATATTTCAAGGAAAGGTCTTCCAGTTCCGATTTCAGTTTGTATAGCCCCAGCTTATGTGCCAGCGGTGCGTACAGATAGGCAGCTTCGTTGGCTACTTGGGTGCGTGCTTCTATATTGGGAGTCTCCTTTATCTGTCTCATCAGGTTCACGCGGTCTGCAATGATGATCAGAATAACACGCATGTCTTCGGCAAAAGAGAGTAGCAGGTTGCGGAAATTTTCCGATTCTATGGTAGGGCTTTTGGAGTATAGCTCATTGATTTTCACAAGACCGCGTATGATCCCCGCTACATCCTCTCCATATTCCTGTTGTACAGATGCTAAGGTGCATAAATGGTTCTTTACCGATTCGTGCAGCATGATCCCCAGGATGGAAGCCCGTTTCATCCCAATTTCTTCGGCCACGATGACGGCGGTCTGCATATCTTTGATGATAGGATTCATCCCGAAACAATTTCGTGGCAGGTTACCTTCGGCAACTGCTTTTATGAGGTGTATTTTTAACTTATGGCAATCACCCTTCTGCAAGGTGTCGCCGGATAATTGCAGCAATCGTTTATAGAGGGCGAACAGTTGCTCACGCTCTTTGGCTGTGAAAAATGCTTTTTCTTCCATAACACGTGAAATCTTTTCGAGGGTAAAGGTAGTTTTTTTCTTTATTTATTAGGTAGTGTTCTCGCATTTTTTTGTATTTTTGGGCAATTAATAGTGAAAGAATAAGGTAACAATTTATTTAAACCATATAAAATCATGTACTTATGTTAACACCTGAAGACAAAGACTTATTAGTGAAAAAAGGAATTTCCGAGCAGCAGATTGCAGAACAACTGGCTTGCTTTGAAAAGGGTTTCCCATTTTTGAAGCTGGATGCGGCCGCTTCTGTTGAAAAGGGAATCATGGCTCCCGCCGAAATTGAAATGAAAAATTATTTGGAAGCATGGGATACATATAAGGAAGGTGAGAAAACCATCGTGAAGTTTGTACCCGCCTCTGGTGCTGCCAGCCGCATGTTCAAGAATTTGTTCGAATTCCTGGGGGCTGATTACAATACTCCGAAGACAGATTTCGAAAAGAAATTTTTCGACCATATTCATAGCTTCGCATTCTACAATGACTTGAATGCGGCTTGTATGGATAATACAGGAAAGAATATTGATGCTTTGATGGCCGGGAAGGATTATAAACCTATAGTAGCCAATCTGCTGGAAGCTGCCGGCTTGAACTATGGGGCATTACCGAAGGGGTTGTTGAAATTCCATCGGTATGCGGATGGTGTGCGTACGCCGCTGGAAGAACATTTGGTGGAAGGCGCGTTGTATGCGGCAGGCAGAACCGGAAAAGTGAATGTGCATTTCACCGTTTCTACGGAACATCGTGAATTGTTCACAAAGCTGGTGGAAGAGAAGGTTGCCGTTTATGCAAAGAAGTATGGAGTAGAATATGATGTGTCATTTTCTGAACAGAAACCGAGTACGGATACGGTTGCTGCCGATATGGAGAACAAACCTTTCCGCGATAAAGGCAAACTGTTGTTCCGTCCGGGAGGGCATGGCGCGCTGATTGAGAATCTGAATGACCTGGATGCCGATGTTATCTTTATCAAGAATATAGATAATGTGGTGCCCGATCGCTTGAAAGAGGATACTGTTACGTATAAAAAGCTGATTGCGGGGGTACTGGTTACTCTGCAGAAGCAGGTATTTGAATATTTGGAATTGCTGGATGGCGGTAAATATACACATGCGCAGCTGGAAGAGATCATTCGTTTCTTACAGCAGACTTTATGTTGCCGCAAACCGGATATCAAGGATCTGGAAGATGCCGATTTGGTTATTTATCTGCGTAAGAAGTTAAACCGTCCGATGCGTGTATGCGGTATGGTGAAGAATGTGGGTGAACCGGGAGGCGGCCCGTTCCTGGCTTATAATGCGGATGGTACTGTTTCACTGCAAATTTTGGAAAGTTCTCAGATTGACATGAATGATCCGGCCAAGAAAGAGATGTTCGAGAAAGGTACTCACTTTAATCCGGTGGATTTGGTGTGTGCGGTACGAGATTATAAAGGAAACAAATTCGACTTGGTGAAGTATGTGGATAAGGCTACAGGTTTTATCTCTTATAAATCAAAGAACGGTAGAGAACTGAAAGCATTGGAACTTCCGGGCTTGTGGAATGGTGCGATGAGTGACTGGAACACTGTTTTCGTTGAAGTGCCGTTGAGTACCTTTAATCCGGTGAAGACTGTGAATGATTTGTTGCGTGAACAGCATCAATAACCCCTTTTTATTGTAGATTACATGGATTTATACAGATCGGAAGATTTGTGTAAATCCGTGTAGTTTTTTTGTGAAATTAATTTATATACCCTTGATTACTAACCTATAATTAAAAAGAATGAACCTGCTGACCTTTATTGCTCCACTGGCTGTGGCGGCAACTTTTATGATGCCGGCCGATGCCGCAAATCACAAAGAATTACCGGCATTGGGAAATACTCATATTCAAGTATTCGACAAGACCCCTGTTTGTTTTCGTCCCGACTCTTTTCCTAATTATACTCCTGCCAATGCTGACGGAGTGATCCGTCTGGTAAACGGGCGTATTATTTTAAAGAAAATAACCTTGCCCGATTACAAAAGAGATGTGGATGTTACCCTGAAAGTAACTGTAGCTTCCAATGGTGACCGTTGGGATAAATCTGGCTCTTGTTTTGTGCTTCCCAAAGAATCGGTGATCAATCTGATGAATATAGCCGAAGGCAAGAGGGCGTTTCCTGCGGTAGACAGTGCCAAATATGAAAAAATGATTGGTATTGTTCCGGGTAAGGATTATGTGCCTACCCTTGAACTGATGCGTTTTATGACCCCGTTCGGTGTGGGGTATTATAGTTCGGATAATGATTCTTTGAGCAGCAAGAGACGTCCTGTATATATCCCGAAATGGGAAAAGAGTGTGACTTGGGTGCAGGATATTACCGATCTTTATCCGGCATTGGAGAGAGAGGCATACGTGGGAATTTATATTGATACATGGACTGCCGAGGGGTATGTGGCCAGCATGGAATTGGACGTGAAGGAGAGTAAGATCACTTGCGACGTGATGCCGGAGCGCCGTGTGAAGCCTTTGATGAATACGGTGTATTATATCGGACAGACTTATCCGGATATTTTCTCACGCAAAGATGTGGTGATGGATTTTGATATGTCGAAAGCTGCCAAGAATGTTCGTTTGAAGTATATTGTTACAGGTCACGGGGGGCATAGTGGCGGAGATGAGTTTGTGGAGAAACGAAACATTGTGTCTGTTGATGGCAAGGAGGTGTTGAATTTCATTCCTTGGCGTGACGACTGTGCTTCTTTCCGCCGTTTTAACCCAGCTACGGGAGTATGGCTGATACCACGAGTTGCCGCATATATAGGTGATAAGGGTTATACGACAAAAGAGATTGAAGAACCTTTGGCTTCTTCAGATTTATCCCGTTCCAATTGGTGTCCGGGTAGCGATGTGATGCCTGAGGAGGCTGTTATTGGTGACTTGCCGGCCGGTAAACATTCTTTTAAGGTAAGTATCCCTGAGGCACAACAGGTGGATGGCAATAAATTGAATCATTGGCTGGTTTCAGCTTATTTGGTTTGGGAGGAATAACTTTTCCCAATTATTAATAGCTGCTGGAGCAGTTTGAATCTTTCCGAATATGAATGGTGAATTTCTTTCGGAAGGATTCAAATCCTCTTTGCGGTAAATAATGAACATTATTTGTTTTTTCTTTTCATGCTGCGGATGATTTCTTTGTCCTCCGTGCTTACCCGATAAGATTCTATGATTTTTTGTAGCGCTTTATTGTAGGTAAAGTCATCTAAATGATTTTCCTTCAGATAGTTCACCGTCTTTTGAGGAAATTTGACATAACATACGGATAAAGCCCATGCTACAGCCATCTTCACATAATATCCTTCGTGACTGATCCGGTCCATCCATTGCAATACGTTGTTTATATACTCTTCGTCAATATAATGAGCCATTGCCATTACTACTCCGAAACGTATCTCATATTCTTTGTCGGATTTCATCCAGTTTTCCAAAAATAGCCAGACCCTTTTCTTGTTCTTGTCAACAAACCGTTGTTTGCCGTAAAAGTCAAAAGTGTCACAAACAGACCAACTGTTGATGATGGTAACAAACCGGGCAACCAGTGAAAGATATGCTTCTATGTCTTTCATTTTCAGATTGCTTATTACCATACCTTGCAACATACGTTCTTCCATATAATAAGTATCCGCAGTCTGTAGATAACTCTCCCAGTCATCTTTGGCAATTTGTGCTCCTAACCGCCTTAGGGCAGGGATGCGGATACCCAATACATTTTCTATTCCCGGATGCAGCGATTCGGTGAACTTTTTATTTCCATTTTCTGCCAGTTGCAGCAAATTTTCTTTTATGGTCAATCCGTTGATACGATATTCGTCCATTTTGTTTTTGTAAGATAGGGTTAGATTTTCAGTCCCATGATATAATCGTTCATATAATATCCGTTGCCTATATAGAAATCTCCTTCTGCAACTTTTTCCATTCCTAAATGTTGGTAGAATTGTAAAGCCTTATTGTTACGGTTTACATTCAAGTGCATTTCGCAAGGTCCGGGATGGATTTCTTTAATTGCTTTGACGGCCTGCTCAAATAGTGCTTTGCCCAACCGGCAACCTTGAAAACGAGGAAGTACATAGATTTTCTGCAGATGAAATAAATGTTCTCCTTCGGGCTGTATGGAAACATATCCGGCAGCTTCTCCATCTTTGTAAGCTATGTAATAGATGTGCCCTTCTTCTTCTATTTGTTTACGCAGATTTTTCGGAGAGTACATCCAGTCCATCATGTAATCCAATTGTTCTTTTGAAAGAATTTCCTGGTAGGTGGCCGGAAATACAATCTGAGCCATCTCGTTAATCAACTGAATATCATTGGTTGTCGCTTTTTGTATGGTAAACATGATCTTTATATCTTTTTAGGGTTATAACGAGAGACAAAGATAAACTTTTTACAACAAAAAAAAGGGGACTTCCTTTCTTTTACTTGTTTAAATATTAATTTATGCAAAATAATAGAACTATGCAATACAAGGTACTGATATAATACATATATTTGTGCCAAACAAAGTATTATAAATTATGAATGTAGACAATGTACGATCTCAGATGCGCAAAGGAATGCTGGAATACTGCATTTTATTGTTGTTGCACAAAGAGCCGTCATATGCTTCGGATATCATTCAAAAATTGAAAGAAGCCCGGCTCATTGTAGTAGAAGGGACGCTTTATCCGCTGCTTACCCGGCTGAAAAACGATGACCTGCTCTCATACGAATGGGTAGAGTCTACTCAGGGACCACCTCGTAAATATTATAATCTCACTCCTCAGGGTGAAATATTCCTTAGCGGATTGGAGACTGCTTGGGAGGAGTTGACGAATACAGTGAATCATTTAAAAAACAATTAAAAACAGGATACAATGAAAAAGACTTTAACCATAAATTTAGGAGGTACCGTTTATCATATAGACGAAGACGCTTACCACTTGTTGGATAATTATTTAGCTAATTTACGCATTCACTTTCGTCGTGAGGAAGGTGCGGAGGAGATTGTACATGATATGGAATTACGCATATCTGAACTGTTTGCTGACCGTTTGAATGAGGGCAAACAGGTTATTACCATTGAGGATGTGGAAGAAATCATAGCCCGGATGGGTAAACCTGAAGAACTCTCTGGTGAAGGGAATGGAGAAACATCCGGTTCGGAAAAGGCAAAAGGGACCACTGTACGCCGTCTGTTTCGTGATCCGGACAATAAAGTGCTGGGTGGTGTGGCTTCCGGATTGGCCGCTTATATGGGATGGGATGTTACTTGGGTACGTATCATTCTATTGGTTCTTGGCTTCTTTGTTCATGGGGTGATATTGGCTTATATCATAGCGTGGATTATTATTCCTATGGCGCATACCGCCCCCGAGAAACTCGCCATGAAGGGGGCTGCTATTAATGTGGAGAATATAGGCAAGACTGTAACAGACGGATTTGAAAAAGTGAATGATTATGTACGCTCAGATCGTCCTAGAAGTATCTTGCAAAAGATAGGGGAGGGGATTGTGTCTGTGGCGGGGTTCCTTATCAAATTCCTGCTTGTTTTCATTGCTATTTGCTGTGCGCCTGTATTGTTTGTATTATTGATTGTCTTTTTTGCATTGCTGATGGCGGCTACGGGGCTGATTGCTGCATTGCCGGCAGTGCTTTATGAGGTGCTGCCTGCAGTTAATTGGGCTACGGTGGGTAGCTCTCCGGGGTTGACTGTCGCTATGTCCGTTGCAGGTATTCTGGTTATCGGTATTCCTATTATAGGACTGATACACATGCTGATGCGTCATTTTGGAGGTTGGCAACCCATGTCCATTGTAACCAAAATTATATTTATCGTATTGTGGCTCATCGCTTTGGGAGTGGGTGTTTTCTTTGTACTGAATGATCCAAATATTGCTTCAATGATATCGTATAGTTTATAAAATACACTATCTTTGCAGATGGAAAGTTGGGAATCAAGAGGTGTCTTGTTCTCAACTCTCCGTTTTTTGTAAGGAATATCAAACATATGTAAATACTATGACTAAGAAGATTTTATTGCTGGGTTCCGGCGAATTAGGTAAAGAATTCGTCATTGCGGCAAAACGTAAAGGGCAGTATGTTATTGCTTGCGACTCTTACGCAGGTGCTCCGGCCATGCAGGTGGCTGATGAATTTGAAGTGTTCAGTATGCTTGACGGTGATGCATTGGATGCTGTGGTAGCCAAACACAAGCCGGATATAATTGTGCCTGAAATTGAAGCTATCCGTACCGAACGTCTGTATCATTTGGAACAGGAAGGTATCCAAGTAGTGCCGAGTGCCCGTGCTGTGAATTTCACGATGAACCGTAAGGCTATTCGTGATTTGGCAGCTAAGGAATTAGGATTAAAGACAGCCAAATATTTCTATGCCAAGTCTTTGGAAGAATTGAGGGAGGCCGCAAGAGAGATTGGTTTTCCTTGTGTGGTGAAGCCTTTGATGTCTTCATCCGGCAAAGGCCAGTCTTTGGTCAAGAGCGCAGATGAGTTGGAACAGGCATGGCATTATGGGTGTGAAGGCAGTCGTGGAGATATTAAAGAATTGATCATTGAGGAGTTTATTCAGTTCGATAGTGAGATAACTTTGCTCACCGTCACTCAGAAAAACGGTCCTACTTTGTTCTGTCCGCCTATCGGACATGTACAGAAAGGAGGAGATTATAGAGAAAGTTTCCAACCGGCACATATTGATCCCGAACATTTGAAGGAAGCGCAACGTATGGCTGATAAGGTAACGGCAGCTCTGACTGGTGCGGGAATCTGGGGAGTTGAATTTTTCTTGAGTCATGAAAACGGAGTTTATTTCTCCGAGCTTTCTCCCCGTCCGCATGATACCGGAATGGTGACTTTGGCAGGTACTCAGAATTTAAATGAGTTTGAGTTGCATCTGCGGGCGGTGTTAGGACTTCCTATTCCTGAAATTACACAAGAACGCATAGGGGCCAGTGCAGTGATTCTTTCTCCTATTGCCAGCAAGGAAGCTCCCCGTTATCGTGGTGAGGAAGAAGTTTGTAAGGAGACAAATACTTATCTCCGTATTTTTGGTAAACCTTATACAAAATTGAATCGCCGTATGGGGGTTGTGGTTTGTTATGCTCCTAATGGCAGTGACTTGGACGCTCTGCGTGACAAATGCAAGGCTGTTGCTGCAAAGGTAGAGGTGTATTAATATCTTGTATTGATGGATATAAAATAAAGGTCCGGGCTTTCCCAAGTCCGGACTTTTTGTTGTTCCGAAGGTATGCTTCCCTGGAACAAGGTTTTATAGTCTCTCTTTTGTGACTAACATTACAGAGAAATAATAATAGAGAGAACTCCACATCAATGGTTACGGTATAATAAGATAAATTCTTTTTGGCAAAATTGCAACATTTAATAATCTCAGACAATACCTACAAATAATGATTTTGATAGATACCTTTTCTACTTTCGTTTATTATAGCTATAAATAGGGATGTCTGACTGTCCAGAATACCTATATCATGCGATTGCACAGACAGATGGCAAACCTTATCTTTGCATTGTAAATAAGTCATATAAAAATTACGTAAACCACAAGTTAGTTATTAGTTAGTAGTCTCCCTGCGAAGTGATTCGCGGGGAGTGCTTCTTTTATGGGGTAATTTCCTTTTTTTATAGTGTTTCAGGTTCTTTGTCCAAGTTGGTTTCTATTTGTTTCGGAAAGGATAGCTTTTCATTGATGGATGAGGGCTATCCGTTTGCGTAGCTATGCATTCCTCCTAACAGAAAATTCACTCCGAAGTAAGTAATCAGTACTGTTATAAAAGCAGTTATACAGAAAACATGAAAAAACATGGTGCGATGAAACCATGGCAGTGATCTCGGATGCAGTGCCAAGGCATATACCAGCATGGTGATTAAGGCCCATACTTCTTTAGGATCCCATCCCCAATAGCGTCCCCATGATACGTTTGCCCATACAGCACCAATGAAAATACCGATAGCGAGTAAGAAAATTGCCGGATAAAGAATTATTTGGCTTATTATCTGCAATCGTTCTATTTGTTCTTTGCATTCTTTCTGTGATTGGTGGAGTATGACCGCTGTTACACCATTCAGCATGATAAATGCCAGCAGCGAATAAGCGATCATGATAACTACTACGTGGATACTCAATAATGGAGATTGCAGAACCGGCATCAGTTGTGTGATTTGTGGGTTTGATTCTCCCAGCATGGATACCATCAGCGTAAGTCCGCAAAGCAGGAAACCGAAAGGGAGCAACATTGCGAATTTACGTTGTAGCAGAAAAGTGAGCAATAGCGTACACCATGCCATGAACTGCATGGTTTCGAAGCCGTTGGACAATGGCAGATGATTGCTCACATAACCACGCAGGCAGATAGCAGCCGACAAATAGGTAAAAACAATCCATAGCAAAATATTCAATATTATGATTGCCTTCCGGCTTGTTCTCTTTTGCGATGCCATGCAATGGCAATAATAGATAAAACATATCAGGCCGATGCAAATACATGCCATGGCGACAGATTTGCTATAATCAAATTGATTATATATTTTCTCAGCCTTGAATTTATTATCTGCAGGAAGCAGTCCGTCACACTCTTTCTGCTGGTATTTCTTGATTTTTTCTAATAACAGGCAGGCATCATTGTACTTTTTCATCACAATCATTTCGTTTACATAACTCATAGATTTACGAATGAATACCCATTTGTCATTATCCATATCTTGAGGTAATTGGTCGCTTTGCGAATACCATTCCAATGTCTTTCCGGCTATATTGCGACAAGGGAATATTTTCATCATGGCACCGGTACATACTAAATTGATGATATTGAATTTCTCATCAGCTTCTTCTATGCCTCGTTTGTCAGTCACCTGTTCTCCTGAACGGATATGGTTCATCATTTTTTCCAGCTTGTATTCATTAATGGTACTGATATAGTCTTTCAGCCTGGCGTAATTCCCTTCTATTTCCAGTAATTTACGGGCTTCATTACTCTTGATTCGTATAATTGGTTCATTTTTCCAACTGTCATAATAAAACAGCCATCCGGTAAGTACTTCTTCTGGTGTCAGTCCTTTATATGAGGAACTACCGTAAAGTTTGACTGTAAAATCACGGGCAAAGGTTTGTAAAGGACAGATACGGTTGTTGTATAAAATATATAAATCTCCAAAATGTTCGGCTACTTCGCGCGGAAGCACCTTGGGGGATGGACTGTTTGCTTTGAGAAAATTACTGTTGAGACTGAATGCGAATAAAAGCAAGATGACTGTCAAGCTTCTGTGTAGCAAAGGGCTTTTCAGCAGTTGGCGGAACCGACTTTGCGGGCTGAAGAAAAAGAAAACGGTGGAAAGTAGCAATAAAGTATATCCTGCATAAGTGATTCCTATGCCATAAGGATCATGAGATACACTAAATACGCTTCCTTCATTATCTTCACTGTAGCCTGATTGATAAAAGCGATAGTGCTGGTATGAAAATATATGATTCATGGAAACCTTCCCCTGTATCTGGCGGTGGCAGTCTTTGTCTGCTACTGAAATATGACTGATAAAGTCCATTGGAGCCAAGGTTCCTTTGTAATAAATAATTTCAAATTGGTTTAGTGTGATGCTGAAAGGTAGCTGGTGGGAAATTCCTTTGGAATCGGTGAAAGAGGTCTGTTGTTCTCCTTGGCGGACACGCATAGTGCCTTGTTCTCCATATATCCATGTGGTGAATGCCCCTGCCAATATAAAGAGAAGAGAAAGATGAAGCAAAAAAATAACAGGCTGACGATGCAGTTTGCTTTTTATGATGTATAATAAGGAAGTAATTGCGGTTACTCCCCATAAAATGACAAAAGGTACGGAACTGTAGATATACTCGTTTACAAAGTCCGTACCATATATTTTTTCCAATATAGTAGCTATAGTAAGAATCAGAAGTAATATGCCTAGCAGACTGAAGGCAGTTCGTTTTAATAATTTCATGTAGTTATAATTTTCTGAAAGATAACCAGAAGGTGAATCTTGAATTTGTCTCATCCCCCTGAATGTCCTGTCATATTATTGGTGATAGGATTCAGGAGGGAGACAATCTGTTTCATTGCTTAAATGGCATCAATAAATTTGACGATGGCGTCACGATCTTCTTTACTGAGTTCGCGGAACTTGTCAATGCTCCAGCGTGCGTCACTATTTGAAGCTCCATGCCACATAATGGCTTCAATGACATTACGTGCACGACAGTCATGCAAACGGTCGCTGTGTCCGGCACAGATTAAGGAAAGTCCGCGTCCCCAAAGAGGAGTGGTACGGCACCATCCCGTGCGGATATTGTTCTTCATTTCCAGGCGGTGTTGAACCATATCTGAATATGGCCAGATAGTTTGGTGTGGATAGCGTGGCAGACGGCTGTCACCATCTTTGAAGTATCCGTTCGGATCGGGATAATTATCGTCTCCTGTAGTCCATGACGGACGATGGCAGGTAGCACAGCCTATTTCACGGAATAATTTGTGACCTCTCTGAACTGTTTCGTCATCCAGATTCCGTGCGGCAGGAACTGCCAGTCCTCTGTGCCATATCATGAAGTTTACATAATCTTCGTCTGTCATTTCCACCGGAAGTTCCTTATTCATCAGATAGTTGTATATATCTTGTTCTACATTACCGGTCTGTTTCCATTCAGGGAAATAGTTATAAAAATCTTTTTGTACATCCGGGTCTTTGGAGGCTGTTTTGGCATACGTGTCAGTCATGTAGTGATAACGGCGGTCACTACGGGTAACATTGGTGATGTTCCAGATTGCATTGGCACCGGGACCATCCTGTATGGAAGATCTGGTCAAAGCGTAAGTATAACGTTTGGGATATTGTTTACCTGTAAGTCCCTTATAGAGTGAAGTCCACTCTCCGTTTGCGAAGATGGCTGGATTCAATTTTACACCTGCTTTTTCCTGACGTGCATATTCTGCTTTCAACGAATCATCGGGAATGGCATCTAGTAATCCGGTTCCGTAGATACCAATGGTAGATTCCAGCAAAACTACTACATCAGAGTAGTTGACAGGGGTGACAACTTGATTATAAGTAGCCTCCAAAGGTACGTAGTATGCATCTTGAGGAATAGTCACTTCCGGATAGATCAGACTGTATGTTTCTCCGTCAGGAAATTTATTTCCCCATTCGTCTGTGTAAGGCAGCCAGTCTATTTTTATCTTATCTTCATCTATTGGTGCTTTGAAAGGGGCTACAGCTTTGGTTTGAGGCATTCCCGTTAAAGAACTTAGGTAGTTATCCTTTCCATCGGTCACAACAAGTAGATATCCATTTCCCCAGTCATCAGCACGATAACGGTCTACCCGTTTGCCATGACCGTATCCGGGGTGGCAGTTCATACATGAATTGCGGATATAAAGCGGTCCCAAACCATTGAAAGGTTTGGAATTCTGCGTATAAGAACGTTCAAAGAAATATTCCCCATATTTGAATTTGTCGGTCATACCTGCATTTTCCGTTGCAGGAGTAGGATCTTCATAAGCAGAAGCGGAATTGTTGAAGGTTGTACCCAATTCTCCGCCTGCATAGGTCTCTACATTTACGTTGATATCAGGATTGACTTCCGGAGATTTGTTTTCCGGATTGTCATCGTCATTACAGGCTGTTAGCGAGAGCATTGTAAGGCCGCATAGAGCAGCAAGCCAGTGTATTTTAAATAACTTATTCATATAAGAATGTTTAAAGTTAGTTACTTTTCAAATTTATATACCAAAGAATCTACATAAGGTTGTCCTCCCCCGGTCTTTTTCACTATCATGTCTGTTGTAGAGGGGACATCCGGCAGCACAAAGCCGGTGCTTGGAGCGAATGTAAAATCACCATCTACAGCAAAAGATAGTACAATAGACCTTTTCCGGACACCCTCTTGCAGATCCTTTGTGGTCATTGGGGTAAACAGTTCTTTTTAATTGTTTCTTAAAACTGTTTTAACATCAGACAATATGGCATCAAGATCCTGACAAGCTTTAATTGCTTCACCTGCACTTGGATCTTTAATATTGTTTACAAATGGAGCTGCCATGGCATTGATTTTGGTCAGAGCATTGTTTATGGCATTTACAACTTTTGTATCCAGTTCTTTATCTACTCCGGCAATATAGTTGTGTAGTGAGTTGGTTTCGTCACGTTCATTTTCTATACCGCCCATGTAAGCATTCTGAATACTGATGATGTTGTCATAAAAGTCTAGAATGGACTTGTGACTGTATGGTGATTCTATATAAGCAGGGTCTTCTCCGCTATAAGGTTTTCCTATTTTAGAAGTTCCTACTTCATCTGCGATAGTCTTGCAGCCGTCAATGATAGCTTGCATGGCCAATGTCCAGCTGGCGTATGTACTACCTGCTTTTCCTGCATTCAGCATATTCTCACCATAAGAATATTCACCACTGTTTACAGTGTAAGGCAGTTCTAACTCATTTGCGACTTTAGCGACACGGTCGGCATTGACAGCACTTTCGCCTCTCCATGAAAGTTCCAGCTGCCAGCAACGGTTACGCAAATCACCAGCTACAGCTACGGCGTAAGTCAGATGTAAGTCACTGATTTTAGAAACTGATTTGGGGCTACCATCTTCGAAAAGGATGTATTCAATACCATGAAATCCTAATAAAGAATTACCCAATTTCTCGCCGGCATAAATATCTCCGTCTTCACCACCCATTGCTTCTACCTGTTCCGTATTTTTCAGTGCGGTCTGTAATCCGTCCAAGTCCAAAGGCCATGAGTCAATATGCGGGTCGATACCGAAATCGGTAGCTGCCCCATACAGGAAAGCTTCACTCTTTTCCCACCATGCACGTGCTTCAAGGAAGGTTTCGCAGGTAGCTTTTACATTTGCATCAGTCTTGCTGCTTTTTAATGCTTGTAAATCTTTTACTAGCTGTTCGGTTTCATCAGCCAGGTTCTTGTAAGTAACATATACCGTGTGATCAAGATACTGTTTTGCGATTGCTTCGAATTTTGCATCTGTTTCGGACGTACCGGTATCCGGAGTCGGATCATCGTTATCACTGCATGCGCTGAAACTGCAACTCATCATTGTTGCTACAGCAACAAGTAAGGGGAATTTTAACAAACTTTTCATACCTATTTAATTTTAAAAAATGAATAATCGGGTTTATTTAATGAAAAATCCTGCATAAGCTATGCCCAATGAAAAAGAGGGTTCGTTATTATACTGGCTTTTCAAGAAGCGTTTTGAGTATTCGGCTTTTACTACGATGTCTTTCATAGGATAGTAGTTCAAACCGACGGCCATGCGTTGTTTTTTAGTCCATTCATATTTGCTGAAACCTTTAGCAGCCTTATGATATGAGTCATAGTATTCATATCGTCCAAATACATATAGTTTTTTACCATTGTCTCTCATTTTCTTTACTTGAGAAAAAATATCATATCCTGCCTCGATTCCGGCGGCAATGGCTGTCTTGCCCACGGCTGTGTGAGGATAAGGGGACTGTGTGCTATTGTCTTGGCTTTTGTTGTGAGTGGAGATCAGATCAGCGTCTCCCAAATGGCCATAATCAAAATTGCCGCGTACTACCCAGTTATGATCATTATAATCAAAGTCGAATGCACCTATGACCACTGTTCCTTTCACATCTTTATATTTGGTGGATTTTTCATCTTTAATAATGTCGTTTTGGAAACTGTTACCTATATAGCCGCTTATTCCCATACGCAATCCTTTGACAGAGTAATTGTCGATACGTGCCGCTCCTGCCAGATTGTTGGCTACTTTAAATTCATAGGCTGATGCAGAACCATCATGAATCCATCCGCTATGATTGAACATATTAGCATTCAATGCGGGAATAACCATTGCCTCATAACGCCAGTCACCTATACGCCCCCATACACTAAGACCGGTTTCATGCCATGTGCAAGGCATTATTGTGTTTTCACCTTCAGGACGATATACTGTAAAGAACTGAGTGGGAAGATGGGCGTTGTTTATTTGTCCTATCGGCACGATGATGTGCCCTGCGCGGATATTGAAGCCCGAGCAAAAAGATTTCTGAATCCAGAACTGCTCCAAAGCCACTTCACCCCCACGTTCTATTTCTTTTTCAAATTCTCCGGCTTCTTCGTCTTCTACTTCTATAGCCGATTCTGTTCCTCCGTGTTCAAACTCTATTTCACTACCCATGCTCCATCCTTTTCCGAAATCGTAGCCAATCATGATTACTACATGAGGTAAGTCTACGCGTCCGTGTCCGTCAGAGTCTTTGTAACTGTCTGCTTTAGAATAGCGGTACATATTGTCACTATAAAAGTTACGTGTGTACACTGCTTCTCCGTAACCTCCCAATGTTAGCCGGGATTTTTTTTTAGGTTCTTCCTCCGTAGTTTTCTCTGTGTTATCCTTATCTATACTTATTGCTTTTTCTGCATAACTGTTTGCAAGACAGGCCGACAAGCATAATGAGAACAATAAAACCTTTCTTTTCATTTTTGCTTTAATTTTTATAATTTTAAATCGGTGCAAAGTTATGGGAGGTTAAAAGGGTGGGCAATACCTAAAAATGGGTATTATTTTATGAAAATTGGTAATGAGTAGGTATTAAAGCTTGAATGATGCTGTCCGGAAAGGTTTATTACCCTGTTTTTCAGTTGTAAAATGATGCATTAAAATTTAAGATGGCAAAATAATAGTCTGTTTTAGTCTTTCCACATATGGCCAGATGCATATCTTCTTGCCACATGCTTTTTTACCTTTTTAAAAGAAGGGTGTTAGGGGATTTTTCTCTGTAAAGAGTGCATAGCCTTGTAATCAGATTCATCCTTAAAAGATCTTGTTTGTATCCCTAACCCTTTCCTGCCGTGTGGTTAAGGTTTTTCTTCCTGCTTGTTTTATCTCCGCAAGCCTTTGGAGTTATCTCCATAGGCTTTGGAGTTAACTCCATAGTCTTGGGAGATAACTCCAAAGGCTATGGAGATAGAATATATCTGTATAAAAAGGTTTAATCTGAAGATAGAAAAGACTTATACAATAGGGAGGATATGAACATTCATTTAATTCCGTTAGCGGGTTATTGCTTCTTTCAGCCCTTCCGGCCCTTTGAACTTCATGGTGGCGGAAAGATTGATTTAGTCATTCTTTTTTTCTTGGTCCGGATTCGTAATGACTTCTTCGTTTTCCGGATGACTGCTGTTGTCTTCCTCTTCCTCGTCAATGAAAAGTTCCGGTTGTTGGGGGCCTTTGTGTCTGAACAATATGGCTGCGGCTATTCCGGCCGCCGCGCCCCCCAAGTGTCCCTCCCAAGAAGTGGTGGAGGAGGCGAACTGCGGGAACATGTTCCATACCAGACTGCCATATAGAAAAGTGACAAGCAACGACAGGGCTACTAAAGGGACGTGTTTGCGGAGAATGCCACTGAAGAACAGAAAAAAGGCGAGTGAATAAATTATACTGCTGGCACCTATATGCCATCCCGGCTTGCCTATTATAAATGTAAGTATTCCACTGACTATCCAGATGAAAAAAAGTATACCAATGCCCAAATCACGATAAAAGTAGAGCAGACACCATAATAAAAAAAGAAGAGGAAAAGTGTTCGCAAATAAATGTCCCCAATCAGCGTGTATCAATGGAGAAGTGAAAATCCCCATTATTCCTTTGGTTTCTCTGGGATATATGCCCCAGGTGATAAAATCCCAATTCATGACACTTTCCATTGTACGCAGGGTGTACAGAATGAAAAGAAGTAATAACGGAAGAGCAAAAGCCAATAGAATTTTTTGAATTTCAAGTTTCATTTTGTCATAATTATGCTGATTTCTGTGCAATACTACGGATATTTGAGCGAAAAATGAAAAATATTTTGCTATTTAATTTTGCTTTATCCATTTAATTACTAATTTTGAGCGTTGCATACAAAAATAATATGTGACATAAATTGATATGGAAATTTGATTTATAACCTTAAAATAACAACTATGAGTTACTTACGATTTGACAAGACTCTTATGACGAACCTCGGGGAATCATTACCGAAAGAAATTCTCCGCACAAACCGTTCAGGGGCTTACCATTGTACAACCATTGTTGATTGCAATACGAGAAAATATCATGGATTGCTTGTCATTCCGGTGCCTGAACTGGATGATGAAAACCATGTATTGCTATCGTCGTTGGATGAAACAGTGATACAACACGGCGCTGAATTTAATCTGGGACTTCATAAGTATCAGGGCGACAATTACAGCCCAAGGGGACACAAGTATATCCGGGAATTCGAGTGTGAGAAAGTTCCTACCACTATATATCGGGTAGGTGGTGTGATTCTGAAGAAGGAAAAGCTTTTCGTTCATCATGAAAATAGAATTTTAATCCGTTATACTTTGTTGGAGGCACATTCGGCCACTACGTTGCGTTTGCGTCCGTTTCTGGCTTTCCGCAGTGTCCGTCAGTATACTCATGAGAACGCACAAGCCAGTCGTGACTATCAGGAGGTGGATAATGGAATTAAGACATGCATGTATCCGGGCTATCCCGAATTATATATGCAATTGAACAAGAAGAACGAATTCCACTATCAGCCGGATTGGTATCGGGGAATTGAGTATCCCAAAGAGCAGGAGAGAGGATATGATTTTAATGAAGATTTGTACGTCCCGGGTTATTTTGAAGTGGACATAAAGAAAGGTGAAAGCATCGTCTTTTCAGGAGGTGTGTCCGAGGCCAGTACCCGTACATTAAAGAGAACCTTTGAAGAAGAGGTGGAAGAACGTACTCCACGTGATAATTTCCAGCACTGTCTGATAAATGCTGCTCATCAGTTCTTGAATAAACAAGGAAATGAGTTTTATATTCTGGCAGGATATCCGTGGTTTAAATGCCGTGCGCGCGATATGTTTATTTCCCTGCCGGGACTGACATTGGCGATTGATGAAGTGGCTAAGTTTGAAATGGTGATGGAAACGGCCCGCAAGGCAATTCATGACTTTATTAATGATGAGCCTGATGATGTTAAAGTGTACGAAATGGAGCATCCTGATGTTTTGCTTTGGGCGGTGTGGTGTATCCAGCAATATGCCAAGATGGTGTCGCGCGACCAATGCCGTGAGAAATATGGTACATTGTTGCAAGACATTATGGAGTACCTTCGCCGGGAGAATCATCCGAATCTTTTCTTGCATTCCAATGGTCTGCTATATGCCAACGGCACAGAAAAGGCTATCACATGGATGAATTCTACCGCAAACGGACGCCCTGTGATTCCTCGTACAGGCTATATCGTAGAAATTAATGCTTTGTGGTATAATGCTTTACGCTTTACAAGTGAACTATTGAGCGAAGGTGGAAACAATAATTTGGCTGATGCGTTAAATGTATTGGCAGAAAAGACGGGGAAGGCTTTCGTGGATACTTTCTTGAATGAGTATGGTTATTTACTGGATTATGTGGATGGCAATATGATGGACTGGAGCGTGCGTCCGAACATGATATTTACTGTAGCATTCGACTATTCTCCGCTTGATGCCCGTCAGAAGAAAGGGGTGTTGGACATTGTGACCAAAGAACTGCTTACCCCGAAAGGGCTCCGTTCGCTCAGCCCGAAGAGTGGTGGTTACAACCCAAATTATGTAGGTCCTCAGATGCAGCGTGATTATGCTTATCATCAAGGTACCGCATGGCCCTGGCTGGCAGGCTTCTATTTTGAAGCTTACCTTCGTATTTATAAGATGAGTGGTATAGGATTTGTGGAGCGTCAGCTGATAGGCTACGAAGACGAAATGACTTCTCATTGTATTGGCTCTATACCTGAACTGTTTGATGGTAACCCGCCTTTCAAAGGTCGTGGAGCTGTATCATTCGCTATGAATGTGGCAGAGATATTGCGAGTATTATATTTATTGAGTAAATACAATTATTGAAAGGAGGGACCTGTATGAAAGTATTAATGTTTGGATGGGAATTTCCTCCCAAAATATATGGTGGTCTTGCTGTAGCATCTTACGGTATAACAAAAGGTTTGAGCCTGCAAGGTGATATGGAAACAACCTTCTGTTTGCCCAAACCTTGCGGCGACGAAGAAAAGTTTCTGAACATTATAGGCATGAACCAAGTGCCCATTGTGTGGCGTGATGTGAATTACGATTACTTAAAGTCACGTCTTTCGACTTCGACTCCGGAACAGTATTATGCTTTCCGTGATCATATCTATTCTGATTTCTCGTACATGCACGTCAATGACCTGGGGTGTATGGAGTTTGCCGGCGGCTATCCGGGAAACCTTCATGATGAGATCAATAATTTTTCTATTATTGCAGGGGTGGTTGCGCGCCAGCAAGAATTTGATATTATCCATGCGCACGACTGGCTGACTTATCCGGCTGGTGTGCATGCCAAGCTGGTAAGTGGCAAACCTTTGTGTATCCATGTGCATGCTACTGATTTTGACCGTTCGCGCGGTAAGGTGAATCCTACGGTATATGCTATGGAAAAGAATGGCATGGATCATGCCGACTGTATTATGTGTGTGTCCGAGCTGACCCGTCAGACAGTTATTCACCAATATCATCAAGACCCGCGCAAATGTTTTGCCATGCACAATGCCGTTTATCCGCTTTCGCAAGATTTGCTGGACATTCCTCGTCCTGATCATTCGAAAGAAAAAGTGGTGACTTTCCTGGGGCGTATCACGATGCAGAAAGGACCCGAGTATTTTGTGGAAGCCGCCGCATTGGTCTTGAAGCGTACCCGTAATATCCGTTTTGTAATGGCAGGATCGGGAGACATGCTGGATGCCATGATCAATCTGGCTGCGGAACGAGGTATTGCAGACCGTTTTCACTTCCCGGGGTTCCAGCGTGGGCGTCAGGTTTATGAAGCATATAAAAACAGTGATGTATTCGTAATGCCTTCTGTGTCAGAACCTTTTGGTATTGCTCCTTTGGAGGCTATGCAGTGCGGAACTCCTTCTATCATCTCAAAACAATCGGGTTGCGGTGAAATTTTGGATAAAGTAATCAAGACCGATTATTGGGATATCAACGCAATGGCCGATGCCATCTATTCAATTTGTACGAATCCTTCTCTTTTCCAATATCTGCAGGAAGAAGGAAAGAAAGAAGTGGATGGCATTACATGGGAGAAAGTCGGCTTGAGAATCCGTGCCCTCTATGAGCAGGTGTTAAAAAACTATGGTAAATAATAAAACAATAACTAGGATATGAAAACAATATGTCTTTATTTTGAAATACATCAAATTATCCATCTGAAACGCTATCGCTGTTTTGATATAGGCCGTGACCATTATTATTATGATGATTATGAAAATGAGCGCGGCATCAGTGATATAGCCGAACGCTCGTATATTCCTGCGCTGAGTGCGTTGATTGAAATGGCAAAGAATCACGGTGATACTTTCAAGGTGGCTTTGTCTATCTCGGGTGTGGCGCTGGAACAGTTGGAAGTGCATGCGCCTGGTGTAATCGAGTTGTTGCATCAGTTGAATGAGACCGGATGTTGCGAATTCTTGTGCGAACCTTATTCTCACGGTCTTTCCTCATTGGCTAATGAAGATTGTTTCCGCGAAGAAGTGGAACGTATGCGTACCAAGATTAAACAAATATTTGGCAAGGAGCCGAAAGTATTCCGTAACTCCAGCTTGATTTATTCGAATGATATTGGCGCTACGATAGCTGATATGGGCTTTAAAGGTATGTTGACTGAAGGTGCAAAACATATTTTGGGTTGGAAGAGTCCGCACTATCTGTATCATTGCGCCATGAATCCGAACTTGAAGTTATTGCTTCGCGATTTCAAATTGTCTGATGACATCAGTCTGCGTTTCTCTAATTCCGAATGGAATGAATATCCGTTGTTTGCCGACAAATATATAGATTGGATTGCAGCTTTGCCGGAGGAGGAACAGGTTATCAATATTTTCATGGAACTTTCTGCTTTGGGTATCGCCCAGCCATTGTCTTCCAATATTCTGGAATTTATGAAAGCACTGCCTGTCTGCGCAAAAGAAAGAGGGGTTACTTTCTCTACTCCGACCGATATCATTACCAAACTGAAATCTGTGGATCAGGTGGATGTTCCTTATCCTATGTCATGGGTAGACGAGGAACGCGATATCAGTCCGTGGTTAGGCAATGTGATGCAGCGTGAGGCTTTCAATAAACTTTATAGTGTGGCAGAACGTGTTCATTTGTGCGATGATCGCCGTATTAAGCAGGATTGGGATTATTTGCAGGCAAGTAATAATTTCCGCTTCATGACCACTAAGAATACCGGTATTTGGTTGAATCGTGGAATTTATGATTCTCCGTATGATGCTTTCACCAACTACATGAATATTTTGGGTGATTTTATAAGTCGTGTCAATTCGTTGTATCCGGTGGATATGGATAACGAAGAATTAAATTCGTTGCTTACTACCATTAAGAACCAGGGCGAGGAATTGGTGGCTTTGAACAAGGAAGTGGAGAGATTGCAGGCTAAACTGGAGAAAGCTGAAGGCAAGAAGGCTTCTGCCGTAAAGAAAGAACCTGCTGCCAAGAAACCGGCGGCGGCAAAGAAAGCGGCGGCAAAGAAGCCGGTTGCCAAGAAAGCTGCTTCGAAGAAAGAAGAATAACAGAAATAGTATAAAGGACTTAAGAATTCACCGTTGTGCTTTCGGAAAACTGGTTTTAAGGTTGGAAGAGGCGGAACGGTGTTTTTCTATATAAAAGTTTGCTGCATTGAATATTTTATTTACCTTTGCCAATCTCAGATACGAAAAAATATGAAACAATTGTGCCAGAATAAACATACGATACGTTTCCGCTATTGGAACCGGAAGAAGTACGCTATATTTTATAGTTTGGGCAAATGTGTAACTATTGGTAACCTGAAAAAGGAGATTGCCGATGTATCGTTGGGTAAACAGGCAAATGTTTGCACGGCATTCTCTGTTTGCTCTTCCGCACGGAAAGAGGATGCTGGAGAGGAATATGAAGAAGGAATGCCCCCTGTTGAATCTATGTTGCAAATGCTTCGGATCCAACTGCCTCAACCACAGGTGGCTGATGTGATTTGTCTTTTTTATTTGAATAAATATTGTTTGCCGGAAAGATGTGCCATGCATCTTTTCGGCTTTTTTGTCTTAATATGAACTGTATATGATGCTGAATGAAATAAGAAACAAAGTGCTGGGCGGTGAGAAGATTACCGTAGAAGAAGCCTGTTGGCTGTCCTGCAAGGCAGAGAAACAGGATTTGTATGATGCAGCTCATGAGATAACACAGGTCTGGGCTTCCCGGAAATTCGATATGTGTTCCATCATCAATGCTAAATCCGGTAAATGTCCTGAGAATTGTAAATGGTGCGCACAGTCTGCACATTATGAAACAAAAGTGGATGTTTATGATTTGGTTGGGAAGGAAGAATGTCTGCGCCATGCTTTGTATAACGAAGCGCAGGGAGTATCCCGTTTTTCTTTGGTGACCAGCGGCAGGAAACCGGGTAGCCGGAACTTGAACCGGCTATGTGAGACAACAGAATACATGCGTGCGCATTCGCATATTCAGTTATGCGCTTCTTTAGGATTGCTGGATGAGGCGGAATTGAGACGGCTGTTTAAGGCAGGCATCACCCGTTATCATTGTAATCTGGAAACGGCTCCCTCTTATTTTTCATCTCTATGTTCTACTCATACACAAGAACAGAAATTAGAAACGTTGCAGGCAGCACGCAGGGTGGGGATGGATGTATGCAGCGGAGGAATCATCGGCATGGGCGAAACAATGGAACAGCGTATTGAGTTTGCTTTTACACTGAGGGAATTGGAAGTACAGTCTATTCCTATAAACCTGTTGCAGCCTATACCCGGCACTCCATTGGAAAAAATGGATCGTCTTGCAGAGGTGGAGATTCTGACAACCATCGCTTTATTCCGTTTTATCAATCCCACAGCATTTCTTCGTTTTGCCGGAGGGCGTTCACTGATGAGTGTGGAAGCTGTAAAGAAAGCATTGTATATCGGTATTAATTCTGCCATTGTGGGAGATTTGCTGACTACATTAGGTTCAAAAGTATCAGAAGATAAAATATTGATAGAAGAGGCCGGGTATTCGCTTTGATACATTATAAAGTTATTATAACAATAAGGAAGTAATATATGGAAAATTTTGACAGGGAGCATTTATGGCATCCTTATACATCGACTACTCATCCGCTGCCCACTTATAAAGTAAGACGGGCGGATGGAGTATATATAGAATTGGAGGACGGAAGATGTTTGATAGAAGGGATGTCTTCGTGGTGGTGCATGGTACATGGATACAATCATCCGGTATTGAACCAAGCGCTCAAGGAACAGATAGACCGTATGAGCCATGTCATGTTCGGCGGACTGACACACGATCCGGCCATCGAATTAGGCAGGTTGTTGTTGAAGATTGTTCCTCCCCGTATGCAGAAAATATTTTATGCTGACTCCGGTTCGGTTGCGGTGGAAGTGGCATTGAAAATGGCCGTGCAATATTGGTATGCGCAAGGGAAGGAAAAGAAAAATAATTTTGTAACTATTCAGTCCGGATATCATGGAGATACGTGGAATGCCATGTCTGTTTGTGATCCGGTGACCGGTATGCATCATATTTTTGGCCCTACATTGCCTGTGCGTTATTTTGTTCCTGCTCCCCGGTCGCGCTTTGACGGAATCTGGTATGAAGAGGATATAGAGCCCTTGAGGGAAATATTGGAACAGCATCATGAAGAGATGGCCGCATTGATTCTGGAACCTATTGTACAAGGGGCGGGCGGAATGCGTTTTTATCATCCTGAGTTTTTACGCCAGGCAGAGAAACTTTGCAGGCAATATCGGCTGTTGTTAATCTTTGATGAGATAGCGACAGGTTTCGGAAGGACGGGGAAACTGTTTGCTTGGGAGCATGCGGGTGTCCAGCCCGATATCATGTGCATAGGCAAGGCACTGACCGGTGGATACATGACTTTCTCTGCTGTCCTTGCCAGTGATGATGTGGCTGATACAATTTCCGGCGGTTATCCGGGAGTCTTTATGCACGGCCCTACTTTTATGGGAAATCCGTTGGCTTGTGCCGTAGCGAAAGCATCCGTGGAATTATTGCTTTCCTATAGTTGGGAGGAAAAGGTAAAGGCCATTGAATCACAGTTGAAGAGGGAGCTGGCCCCTGCTGCTTTCTTGCCACAAGTGGCTGATGTGCGTGTATTGGGAGCTATCGGGGTTATTGAAGTGAAGAAACCGGTAGATATGGCTTTCATGCAACGTCGTTTTGTTGAAGAAGGGGTATGGGTACGTCCTTTTGGAAAACTGGTGTATATCATGCCGCCTTTTATAATTCAGCCTGGAGAATTGAGCAAATTGACGCATTCACTGGTGAAGATAGTAAGAGAATTAAAAGAATAAGTGATAGTACTGAGAGAAATAGAAAAAATGAATTCATTAACAGATTGGGAAAGGGAATTAGCCCTGCTTGGAAATAAAAGTAATCTTCGTAAGTTGCCTGTTATCCGTCATTTGGGAAGAGAGGTGGAGGTGAATGGAAAAGTGATGCTTAACCTTTCATCCAACGATTATCTGGGATTGGCTGCTTATCTGCCATTACGTACGGAATTCTTGCAAAGTCTTATTCCCGACACCTTTCTTCCTTCCTCTTCATCCTCTCGGCTGCTGACAGGAAATTTTGATATCTATGTTCAGATAGAGGATTTGCTTGCCCGACTGTATCGGAAGGAAAGCGCGTTGGTTTTTAATAGTGGTTATCACATGAATGCCGGTATTCTTCCTGCAGTGAGCGATACTCGTACATTGATCCTTGCCGATAAACTGGTACATGCCAGTATTATTGACGGCATTCGTTTATCGGCGGCCAAGTGTATCCGATACCGGCATAACCGGTACGAACAATTGGAACAGTTGCTGGTTTCCAATCATGCCGGGTATGATAGAATAATTATTGTAACCGAAAGTATTTTCAGTATGGACGGTGATGAGGCCGATCTCCGTCGTTTGGTCACTTTGAAGCAACAATATGATAATGTATTGCTGTATGTGGATGAAGCGCATGCTGTAGGGGTGCGGGGGATGCATGGCCTGGGGTGTGCGGAAGAACAGGATTGTGTGGCTGACATCGATTTCTTATGTGGAACTTTTGGTAAAGCGTTAGCCTCGGTAGGAGGCTATATTGTTTGTTCGAAGACCATCCGTGATTATTTGGTCAATAAAATGCGTACATTCATATTTACAACGGCTCTTCCTCCTGTCAACTTGCTATGGACATTCTTTATCCTGGAGCATTTGAACAGTTTCAGCTTCCGGAGGGAAAGGTTGAAGAAGATATCCTCTCTTTTGAAAGACGCGTTGGTAAAGAAAGGCTACGCTTGTCCTTCTACCAGCCATATTCTGCCAATGACGATAGGCGATAGCGGTGATACGGTGTTAAAGGCCGATTTCTTGCAGCGTAAAGGTTTTTATGCGTTGCCGGTGCGTCCTCCTACTGTGCCCGAAGGAACATCGCGTATCCGTTTTTCGTTGACAGCGGATATTACTGAAGAAGAAATAAAAAGTCTGATAGAATTGATATGAAACATTATTTTATACAACAAAATTATTTTCCCCGATTGACACTTTTTTTTGCCGGTTGGGGAATGGATGAATGTCCTTTCATGGATTATTGCTCCGGAAATAGCGATCTGTTGGTTTGTTATGATTATCGTTCGCTGGATTTTGATTTCACGCTGTTGCAGGGTTATCAGGAGATTCGTCTGATAGCCTGGTCTATGGGAGTATGGGCCGCGTCTATGGTATTGCAGGATATGGACTTGCCCATTTGTGAGAGTGTTGCTTTAAATGGCACGGTAACTCCTGTCGATGATTTGAAAGGTATTTCGCAGCAAGTTTTTGAAGGAACACTGGAAGGCTTGAATGAGGTTACGCTGGAAAAGTTTATCCGCAGAATGTGTTTGAAAAAGGAGAATCTGGAAACATTCTTGTTGAAACGTCCGCAACGTGCGGTAGAGGAACTGCAAGAAGAGCTTCGGAGGATTGGAGAACAGGTAAAATCTTGCGCTGTTCCCAGTTTTGCATGGGAACGGGCTGTTATAGGCAAGAATGATTTGATTTTTACGGCGGTCAACCAAAGAAATGCATGGACCGGGACGGAAGTGGCAGAGTATGATATTCCTCATTATTCAGAAGAAATAATGAGAGATTTGCTATGCCCGTCTGTCATTTAAAATGAAAACGTATGATTAATAAGCAATTGATAACCCGTCGCTTTTCCCGCGCTGTAGAGAGTTATAACCGTGAGGCGGTGGTTCAAAAGCAGATTGCATACCGCATGAGTGATATGCTAAATCATTATTTGCCCCGTCCGTGCGGCCGGATATTGGAAATTGGTAGCGGGACGGGCTTTCTTACCCGCAGGCTGATGGAAACCCTCCATCCTGAAAAACTGGTGTTGAATGATATTTGTCAGGAGATGAGTACTTGTTTCACCGATTTGTTGGGAAGCGGGCGGGCTATCTTTCTGGCAGGGGATGCCGAGTCCCTTCCTTTTCCAAAAGGACAGGATTTGATTGTATCATGCTCGGCATTACAGTGGTTTGTTTCTCCCGAGCTGTTTTTTGAACGTTGTAATACTTTGTTGAAGCAGAAAGGATATTTTGCTTTTACTACGTTCGGCAGGGATAATCTGAAAGAAGTTGCATCGGTTACCGGCAGCGGTCTTCACTATCGTTCTTTAGAGGAGTTAGAAGAAGCACTGCGCATACACTATGAGATTGTGAAGGCTCATGAGGAACGTATCTGTCTGACTTTTGGCACTCCGCTCGAAGTGCTTTATCACTTGAAACATACCGGGGTGGCTGCTGTCAGGCAACAAGCGTGGACTAAAAGGAATTTGCAGGATTTCTGTGACAAGTATGCCCGTTTGTTCAGTGATGGTCGTTCGGTGACTTTGACTTATCATCCTATTTATATTATTGCAAAGAAAAGACAATAGAAATAAAAAGAATCATGAAACAGAATGTATTTTTCGTAAGTGGTATTGATACAAATATTGGTAAAAGTTATGCCACGGCCTATCTGGCACATCTTTGGAACAAACAAGGATGTCGTACTATTACTCAAAAATTCATACAGACAGGAAATCCGGAAGGTTATTCGGAGGATATTGAGTTGCATCGTCGTCTGATGGGGACGGAGTATTTGCCTGAGGATGAGCAGGGACTTACCAAACCTGAAATATTTTCTTATCCGGCTTCTCCCCATTTGGCTTCACGAATAGATAACCGCACCATTGATTTTGATAAAATAAAGCATGCCACGGAGGTGCTGAGTGAGCGCTATGATGCTGTTTTAGTGGAAGGAGCCGGGGGGCTGATGGTGCCGTTGACAGAGGAGAACCTGACTATAGACTATATTCAGGAATCGGGTTACCCCTTAGTTTTTGTTACTTCGGGACGATTGGGAAGTATCAACCATACATTATTGAGTTTTGAGGCTATAGAACGGAGAGGGATAAAGCTTCATACAGTGATGTACAATCTGTTTCCCGAAGGAGAAGATAAAATCATTCAGGCAGATACAGAGGCTTATATTTGTCGTTATATAGAGAAGCATTTCCCGGATACAGCATTTGTGAAGGTGCCTTGCTTGTAATTCATCTTTCTTGTTTATGATGTGTCTACCTAATAAAAAGACAGGCCTTGTTTCGCAACAAAGCCTGTCATGCAAACTTAAAACAACCAACAAAAGAAATAGATAATTTCGGGCAATTATCTAATAAAAAGCAATTCTCTGTATTTAGGTAATGTCCACATCTGATTGTCAACAATCAGTTCCAGCTTGTCAATGTGATAACGTATCTCTTCCAGCATGGGGGCGATAGTGTCATGATAGGCGATTGCTTTCTCCCGTTCACTTTCTATCTTGTTAGCCACCTTACGTGCTTCCACCATGGCTTCCACATGCTCGGTGATGAAGATGGTGCGTTCTGCAATCTCTTCAATAAGTTTCATATTCTCGGCAGATAGTCGGGACGCTTTTTCTGCAGGGAATAATTCTTTCATTTTATATACATTGTCAATCAGTTTGCTCTGGTATTCGGTAGCCACGGGAATAATGTGATTCATAGCTAGGTCACCGAGAACACGAGCCTCGATCTGGATTTTTTTTGTGTACATTTCCCACTTCACTTCGTTGCGGGCTTCCAGCTCTTTGCGCGTCATGACGCCTGTTGCTTCGAACATGGCGATGCTTTCGGGTTTCAGGTAATTGTCGAATATCAGCGGACAACTGGTTTCGCAGTCCAGACCGCGTTTGGCAGCCTCAGCTTTCCATTCGTCTGAGTAACCGTTGCCATCGAACCGGATAGGTTTGCATTCCTTGATGTATTGGCGGATGATTTCCACGATGGCGGAGATTTTTGGCTCTCCCTTTTCAATCAATGCATCCACATCCTTTTTGAATCTTGTCAACTGGTGCGCCACCGCCGTGTTCAGTGCAATCATGGCACTGGCACAGTTGGCTTCCGAACCTACGGCACGGAATTCAAAGCGATTGCCTGTAAAGGCGAAAGGAGAGGTGCGGTTGCGGTCAGTGTTATCAATCAGCAATTCGGGAATCTGAGGGATATCCAGCTTCATTCCCTGTTTGCCAGCCAGCGAAATAAGGTCATCATTTGCACTTTCTTCCATGTGATCCAGCACTTGTGTCAGCTGTTTGCCCAAAAAAGAAGAGATGATGGCGGGAGGTGCCTCGTTGGCTCCCAGACGATGTGCATTGGTGGCACTCATGATGGAAGCCTTCAGCAATCCGTTATGGTGGTAAACTGCCATCAGGGTATTGACGACAAAAGTAATGAAACGCAGGTTGTCTTCGGCTGTCTTTCCGGGAGCCATCAGCAGGATACCGGTATCTGTACCTAATGACCAGTTGTTGTGCTTGCCTGATCCGTTAACTCCCTTGAATGGCTTTTCGTGTAGCAGCAGACGGAAACCATGATTACGGGCTACTTTGCGCATTAGTGACATGATGAGCATATTGTGATCTACGGCCAGATTACATTCTTCGAAAATGGGAGCCAGTTCGAATTGGTTGGGAGCCACTTCGTTGTGGCGGGTCTTTACGGGGATGCCCAGTTCCAATGCTTGGATTTCCAGGTCTTTCATGAAAGCTGCCACACGGGTAGGGATGGCCCCGAAGTAATGGTCTTCCAACTGTTGGTTTTTGCTGGCTTCGTGTCCCATCAGGGTACGTCCGGTCAGTAATAGGTCGGGGCGTGCGGCGTACAGGCCTTCGTCTACTAGAAAGTATTCTTGTTCCCATCCTAAATAGGCCATTACTTTCTTTACTTCGGGATTAAAATAATGGCAGACATCAACTGCTGCTTTATTTACAGCACTTAACGCTTTCAACAGAGGGGCCTTGTAGTCGAGGGACTCGCCGGTGTAGGCGATAAATACGGTGGGGATGCACAGGGTGTCGTCTACTACGAATACGGGGGAGGAGGGGTCCCATGCACTGTAGCCACGTGCCTCGAAGGTATTGCGGATACCGCCATTAGGGAAACTGGAAGCATCGGGTTCCTGCTGTACAAGTAGTTTGCCGGAGAATTCTTCCATCATTCCGCCCTTGCCGTCGTGTTCTACAAACGCGTCATGTTTTTCGGCGGTTCCTTCGGTCAGCGGCTGGAACCAGTGGGTATAGTGGGTTACTCCCAGTTCGGTTGCCCAGCGTTTCATGCCTGCGGCTACTTCGTCGGCGATGCTGCGGTCCAAAGGAGCGCCATTGTCCATAGCATCTGTCAGTTTGGCATAGACATTGCTAGGCAGGTATTTGAACATTTTTTCACGGTTGAATACATACTTGGCAAAGTATTCACCGGGCCTTTGGGCAGGTGTTTCTACTGTTGCTGCTTTCTTCTTGAAAGCTGTTTCAACTACTCGGAATCTTAATTTTGACATAATACCTAAATTTGTTTAGTTGTTAATTTATTTAGAGTGAATGATTTTCTCTTTATTATTTTGATTCAAAATGACTTTTAGTTGTATGCAGATTCGCCATGTTCATAAATGTCGAGCCCTTCTTCTTCAATTCTGTTCGGGACGCGCAAACCATGAATCTTGTCCAATCCCTTGAAGATGAGGTATCCCATACCTGCTGCCCAGCAACCTACTACTGTTGTACCGAACAGTTGTGCTAGCAGGAAGTTGTAACCACCACCATAGAGCAGTCCTTCTTCGGTGGCGAAAAGTCCGGTAAGAATGGTACCGAGGCAACCACAAACACCATGTACAGAGGAGGCTCCGACCGGATCGTCTATTTTCAATATGTGGTCAATGAAGTCTACCGAGAAAATCATGACGATGCCGCAGATGGCACCGATCATGACTGCTCCGAAGGGGGAAACGAGATCACATCCGGCGGTGACTCCGACCAGTCCTGCCAATACACCGTTTAATGTTAATGACAAAGAAGGTTTTCCATATTTTATCCAGCTTGCTGTCAAAGCGAAGAAGCCACCGGCGCATGCTGCCAGGTTAGTGGTCAGGAATACGTGAGAGATAACTGTCTGATCAGTACCGGTAGCTGCTGCCAGTTGAGAACCCGGATTAAAACCAAACCAACCGAACCAAAGAATGAATACACCCAGGCAAGCCAATGTCAAGCTATGTCCCGGGATAGCCTTAGACCTGCCATCTTTACCATATTTACCGATACGCGGTCCTAGAACGGCAGCACCTACCAGGGCAATCCACCCGCCTACTGAGTGAACGACAGTGGAACCGGCGAAGTCATGGAAGGTGGTTCCGAATATGTTTGTCATAAAAGAATTTTCTTCACCATTCATCAGCCATCCGCCACCCCACGTCCAGTGTCCTGATACCGGATAAATCAGTACGCTGATGAAGATGGTGTATACCAAGTACATGGAGAATTTAGTACGTTCTGCCATAGCTCCTGATACGATGGTTGCTGCAGTGGCACAGAATACGGTTTGGAAGATCAGAAACCCTTCAATGGGTAGTCCGTTGTCAATGACTTTGTCCATTATGTCAAGGTTGAAAAAATGTGGCGTGCCTACGAAACCTCCCACACCGAACATCAATCCGAAACCGATGAACCAGAAGAGGATGGAGCCGAACATAAAGTCAATCAGATTCTTCATCAGTACGTTGGCGGTATTCTTGGTGCGGATAAATCCAGCTTCCACCAAAGCGAATCCCGGTTGCATGAAGAATACCAGCATGGCTGCCAGCAGCATCCATACAGTATTCAGACCGGTTACAATTTCATTGATGGCTTCTGTGTCCGTGCTCCTGACAGGAGTTTCCGATAGTGCGTCTTGTGCCCAAAGGCTGGCTGGGAACAGAAATAAAAGTATAAAGAGTCTTTTCAGGTATAGTTTTTCCATACCTTTTCTATTAGTTGTATCCATAATTTTTTCGCTTAAGTTGTAGTATGATTTTTACTTTGTAGAGTAGTTTTGACCGGGGTGTGTAATGAGTTATTTCTCTTGTTCTGCATTGTACAAGGCAATATCTCCACGTTCTCCTGTACGGATGCGGATGGCATCTTCAACGGGTATGACGAAGATACGTCCGTCACCGATCTCGCCGGTATGAGCAGCCTTGAGAATGGCATGAATGGTTTTGTCCACATTCTTTTCGCGGACTACAATGGAAACCAGGATTCTCTCAATGGAACTGGTGTCATAAACCACTCCACGGTAAATGCGTCCTTGACGTGTTTTGCCAATGCCTCTTACATCGTAATAGGAAAACCATTCGATTTCGGCTTCGAGCAACGCTTCTTTTACGTCCTCGAATTTGGTCTTACGGATAATAGCTTCAATTTTTTTCATTGTTGTATTTGTATTTTGTATATAATGTAATCTTTTTACCTTCTAAAAAACTGATACCTTGTTGTTATCCTTGTATTTATGCTCTTTATGATTAAAAACTTAGCCCGAAAACGAAATAAGCCCCTTCAGTGCGTGGGTTTACGGTGACTTTTGCAAAAGCTGGAACGGAAAATGAATCGGTGATTCTTATCTCCTTGGCGGCTCCCAGGCTGATGTCGCATACGGCGAAACCGTTGGAACCGTTGCATACAGGGTCTTCGGAATAGTTGTAAAAGTCTGTGGCCCACGGAGTCGCTCCTATTTCCGCTGTCCATTCCAGTCCTGCCAGTGTGAAAGGTACGGTAGCCGAGATGTAGGAAGAATAGGCTCTGTCTCCTTCGTTATTCACTCCGTCGGTTCCGGCGAAATTGGTATACCAGTTCAAGGCCAGCGGTCCGAAGTCATAACCTATCTGTGCCTCGAAGGTATGGTTGGTATTGTGTGAGCCGTAATGGAAATACCCCGGTCCTCCATTGAACCAGTAATCTGTGACGGAGATACTGAACCCTCCTGTGGTGTAGCCTAATGTGAGGTCAATCTCTTTTGTATCTTCTTTTTCGATACCTGTTGTTCCCCATGCAGACAATGAGAACCCTTTGTAAGAAACTGACAACGTGGGTTGGATACTGACACCCCCCAAATCCTGACCACGCCAGATGTATCCGCTTACAAAGTCGGCTCCTACGCTGGCTTCTACTTTGTCCTGCGCCATGCCCATTGCCGGAACAGCTATTGCCAAGGCCGACAGAAATGTTGTTTTTCTAAAACTCTTTTTCATTGCTTTTTACCTTTTAAATTCATAATAGTGAGTTTGTTATATCTCGTATGTATTTGTTTTTCTTGTAATGGTTTGTGCTTGTTATGTGATAAATGTTGTTTATAATATCCATCGCCTGATTCGTTTCATTGCCTCTTCACAGTCCGCGCGTTCGCCGAAGGCGGTCAGCCGTATGTAACCTTCTCCACTGGGACCGAATCCTACTCCGGGAGTACCTACCACATTGGCTTCGTACAGCATTTGTTCAAAGAACTTCCACGAGCTGATTCCTCGGGGAGCCTTCACCCATAAATAAGGTGCGTTCTCACCGCCGAATACTTTTAGTCCGGTGCTTTCCAGTCCTTCTTTCATGATGCGGGCGTTGGTCATATAATAGTGGATGGTGGCTTTTATCTGTTCCTTTCCTTCAGGGCTGTAAATGGCCTCCGCACCGCGCTGGGTAATGTACGAGGTTCCGTTGAACTTAGTGCATTGGCGACGGTTCCACAACCGGTTCAGCGGGATGCGTTTTCCTTCCAATGTGGCGGCGGTCAGCTCCTTGGGTACTACGGTGTAGCCGCAACGCACTCCGGTAAAGCCGGCGGTTTTGGAGAAGCTGCGGAACTCTATGGCTACCTTTTTGGCTCCTTTTATCTCGTAAATGGAGTGGGGGATGTCGGGGTCTTGAATGTAGGCTTCGTAGGCTGCGTCATAAAGAATCAATGTGTCGTTCTCCAGTGCGTAATTCACCCATTTCTTCAATTCTGCTTTACTGATAACCGTACCGGTGGGGTTGTTGGGGTAACATAGATATAAAATGTCTATTCTGCGGTCGGGGATAGCGGGAATGAAATTGTTTTCACTCAGGCAGGGCAGATAGACCACGTTGCTCCATCTTCCGTTTTCCAGCACTCCTGCTCGTCCGCACATGACGTTAGAGTCGATATATACCGGATAAATAGGGTCTGTCACACCGATGCTGTTATCGTGGCGGAGGATGTCCCCTATATTTCCCGTATCGCTTTTGGCGCCGTCACTGACGAATATCTCGCCGGATTCCAAATGTACTCCGCGTGAGGCATAATCGTTTTTCAAGATGGCGTCGATTAGAAAATCATATCCTTGCTCGGGACCGTATCCACGGAAGGTTTCTTTGCTTGCCAGTTCGTCCACCGCTTTGTGCATGGCTTCTATGGATGCTTGGGGCAATGGTTGTGTCATGTCTCCGATGCCCAGACGGATGAGGTCTTTTTGGGGATGGGAAACTTTGAATGCATTTACTTTCTTGGCAATGTCCGAAAACAGGTAATTGTTGGGCAGTTTTAAAAAATGTTCGTTTACTAATGCCATAATTGCTGTTGTTTTATAGTTTGTCTTTACTGATTTCTTATTCCTGTTAAATTTCTATCTCACCATCGAAAACTTTTACTGCGGGACCTGTCATGTACACATGTCCGTCTGTTTCGTTCCAATGGACTTGTAAATCACCACCATCCATTCTTACCCGTGATTTTCTTCCGGCCTTGTGGTTCAGGTATGCGGCTACGGCAGTGGCACAAGCTCCTGTTCCGCATGCCATGGTGATGCCCGAGCCTCTTTCCCAGACTCTCATCCTTAAGGAACCGTCCGGCAATACTTCAACGAATTCTACATTTGTTCGTTCGGGAAAAAGCGGATGATTCTCCAGTTTCGGCCCTATTGCCGGCAAATTTACATTTTTTATATCATCTATGAAAATTACTAAATGTGGATTTCCCATACAAACAAATGTTCCTTTGTATTCTTTTCCATCTACTGTGATTGTTTTTGCCAACATTTTGCCGTCCGGGGTATTTATTTGTCTGGAGTTGGTAAGCAGGGGAAGATCCATGTCTACTGTTACTTCTTCTACCAGCCCGTTCTCCGTATGCAGTTTTAGGATCTTGATTCCTGAGAGCGTTTCCAGCGTGATGACTTCCTTTTGAGTCAATTTGTTGTCATATACATACTTTCCTATACATCTGGAGGCGTTGCCACACATCATAGCTTCAGAACCATCTGCATTGAATATGCGCATACTGAAATCCGCTTTGGTTGATTTTCCAATCAATACCAGCCCGTCGGAACCGATCCCCGTGTGACAAGAACTCCATTTGATGGAAGTTCTCACGGGGTCTGCTATGGGGTGTCTCAGGGTGTTTACGTATATATAGTCATTACCTGCTCCCTGCATCTTCGTGAACTTGATTGTTGTTGCCATTTTGTCTATAACTTCTTCTGTTATTATTTCCTTTTGTCTTATTTTGGTGCAAATATATATCTTTTTGATGTTTTATAAACAATGGTGCTATCTATATTCTTATTTATTTTTATTCTAATGATAAATAGAAAGCTATTTTAGGCGTTTTTCTTTCAAACTGAAATAAAAGTCTAGTTATATTCTTTTTAATTGTAATTCATTAAGTCTGTACTCTGTTATGGAACATATAGTTTAGGTAATATTTTGTTGGTTATTCAGTGTTGTATAATCGGTATCGTATATAATTAAGGTGGATGATCGATGTAACAAAATGATAATATATTATCGCATTGCTATATTATTTTGTTACCTTTGCATCCTGTTGGATAAAAAAGAGATTTGTAATGCAGAATATTATTGCGATAGAAAATGGTGTGACCCGCCATCCGCTGTACCGGATGAAGGAACCGGTGAATATGACACTTGCCGCCGGAGAACATATAGCTGTTGTGGGAAGAAACGGGGCAGGAAAAAGTATATTGGTAGATACGATTACAGGTCGGTGGCCGTTGTTGATGAACGAAGTGAAATATGATTTCTCTCCCTCTCCTTCGAAGATGGCATACGAGAATATAAAGTATATTGCTTTCCGTGATTCATACGGAGATGCCGATGGAAATTACTATTATCAGCAACGGTGGAATGCTCATGATTTGGATGAAACTCCACTGGTACGTGATTTGTTGCCCGAAGCGACCGATTCAGGCCTGGAAAAGGCTTTGTATGAACTGTTTGGCATGGAGAGGATGCTGGATAAACATATCATTCTGCTTTCCAGTGGTGAGTTACGTAAGTTTCAACTGACAAAGACTTTGCTGAGTAATCCGCGTGTACTGATTATGGATAATCCCTTTATCGGACTGGATGCGAAGACGAGGGACCTGCTTCATACATTGTTGGGTGAACTGACTAAAGTAACCCATTTGCAGGTAATCCTTATCTTGTCTAAGTCCGATGATATTCCTGCTTTTATCACTCATGTTATTCCTGTGGAAGACAGGGTGTGTGGTAAAAAGATGACTTTGCAGGAATATTTGGCGGTCCGTAAGCCGATACCGGAACGGATGCTTTCCGAAGAAAAGGAGGCACGGATTCTGAATTTGCCTTACGGCGGTGATTTGTATCACACCGAGCACGTAGTCGATTTGAACAAGGTAAGCATCCGTTATGGCGAGCGTACCATTTTGAAAGATTTGGACTGGACAGTGAAATGTGGCGAGAAATGGGCTTTGAGTGGAGAGAACGGTTCAGGAAAGTCTACGTTGCTGAGTCTGGTCTGTGCAGATAATCCGCAGAGTTATGCTTGTGATATTACCTTGTTCGGCAGAAAACGCGGTTCCGGAGAAAGTATTTGGGAGATAAAGAAGCATATAGGATATGTCAGTCCTGAGATGCATCGCGCTTATCTGAAGAACCTTCCTGCCATAGATATTGTGGCAAGCGGGCTACATGATTCTGTGGGGTTGTACAAACGTCCGCGTCCCGAGCAGATGGTGGCTTGTGAATGGTGGATGGATATTTTTGGTATTGCAAATTTGAAAGACCGGAATTTCTTGCAGTTGTCCAGTGGCGAGCAGCGTCTGGTGTTGTTGGCTCGTGCTTTTGTGAAGGATCCTGAGTTGCTTATTTTGGACGAGCCTTTGCATGGGTTGGACTTGTACAACCGCCGGTTGGTGAAAGATGTGATAGAAACTTTCTGCCGTCGTAAGGACAAGACCATGATTATGGTGACACATTATCAGGAAGAGTTGCCCGCATGTATAACTAACTCTCTTTTCTTGAAGCGGAATTAAAAGTTCTTTTTCAAAAGGTACGTTCCGGGCAGACGGAAGACGACAGGTTAAACGATAGTGCCCTGTCGCTTTCCGGACAAGCCGGGGTGTTGGACTGAGTACAAATAATTCTACTGTTCGTTTCATAAATATAGCATTGAAATTTTTTAAAGAAAACGAATCATGGAAAACACATTAAAAAAGCCTATGACAGGCATTATTCCTCCTTTAGTGACTCCGTTACTGGATAATGACAAACTGGATATTGACGGTTTGGAAAGATTGATAGAACGACTGATAAAAGGAGGAGTGCACGGATTATTTATACTGGGTACCACTGGAGAGGCGCAGAGCATCAGTTACCGGCTCCGCCATGAAATGATAAAGGAAACTTGCCGTATCAATGCCGGAAGACTTCCGGTTCTGGTTTGTATTTCCGATACATCAATTGTAGAAAGTATTCATCTGGCACATGTGGGGGCCGAGTGTGGTGCTTCAGCCGTAGTTTCCGCTCCCCCTTACTATTTTGCTCCGGGGCAGCCTGAACTGGCCGAATTTTATGAAGACCTTATCCCTCAGTTGCCGTTGCCTATCTTCTTATATAATATGCCGTCGCATACAAAAGTGAATTTTGCTCCGGCTACGATACAGCGCATTGCCCGTAACCCTCAGGTAGTGGGATTCAAGGATAGTTCGGCCAATGCCGTTTATTTCCAGTCCGTGATGTATGCCATGAAGGACCGACCGGATTTCGCCATGCTGGTGGGACCGGAGGAAATTACGGCCGAGTGTGTGTTACTGGGTGGACACGGAGGTATCAATGGAGGTGCCAATATGTTTCCGGAATTGTATGTAGACCTGTATAATGCCGCCTTGGCACGTGACATGGAAACGGTGAGCCGTCTTCAACCCCTGGTGATGCAGATAAGCAGCAGTATTTATACTGTGGGCCAGCATGGTTCCAGTTATCTGAAGGGATTGAAATGCGCGTTGTCTTTATTGGGCGTTTGTGATGATTTTGTTGCGGCTCCTTTCCATCGCTTCAATGCTCCGGAACGCGAGAAGATACGCAAGGCGTTGGAGGCACTCCCTTTTTGTCCGGAGTTGAAACCTTAAATGCTCGGTCTGTATGCATATCATTGATATAATCGTCTTTTTGCTGTTTACCGGCGGAGTCGTGGCCTTCGGTTGTTCTTTCTTTAAGAAGAAAGGTACTTCCGAGGAGTTCACTTCTGCCGGCAGAAGCTTGCCCGGCTGGGTGGTGGGGATGTCCATCTTTGCCACGTATGTCAGCAGTATCAGTTATTTGGGATATCCGGGAAAGGCTTTTTCGGGAGATTGGAATGCGTTTGTATTCAGCCTGTCTATCCCTATAGCTTCTTATTTTGCGGCTCGTTACTTCGTGCCTTTTTACCGAAGCCAGGACAGTATATCGGCTTATAGTTTCCTGGAAAACCGCTTCGGCCCTTGGGCTCGTATATATGCCTCGTCCTGTTATCTGCTCACCCAGATTGCACGTACAGGCTCTATTCTGTATTTGTTGGCATTGCCCATGAATGTATTGTTGGGATGGAATATCCAGACCATCATTATTGTGACCAGTGTGGCTATTGTACTTTATTCCATGCTGGGCGGCATGAAAGCTGTCATTTGGACAGAGGCCATACAGGGGATTATTCTGATTGGCGGTGCGCTGGTATGTATGTTTATCTTGCTTTTTGACATGCCCGAAGGTCCGGCACAGACTTTCTCCATCGCCATGGAAGATGGAAAATTCAGCTTGGGAAGTTTTGGAAGCAGTTTAAGTGAGTCCACTTTTTGGGTGTGCCTGATTTATGGCGTATTTACCAATTTGCAGAACTATGGTATAGACCAGAGTTATGTGCAACGTTATCATACGGCGAAGAATGAGAAGGAGGCTAAGTTCTCGGCCTTGTTCGGAGGATATTTGTTTATTCCCGTTTCGGCTGTCTTCTTTATGATAGGGACCGGGCTGTATGCGTTCTATAAAGTGCATCCGGGGGTCTTGCCCGACGGAGTGGGGGCGGATTATGTCTTTCCGTTCTTTATAGTCAATGAGTTGCCGGTGGGGTTGACAGGCCTGCTGATTGCTTCTATCTTTGCCGCAGGTATGAGTACCATTGCGACCAGTGTCACTAGTTCGTCTACCATCATTCTGACGGATTATTACCAGCGTTTCCGCAAACATGCCGGAAACAGGGAACGGATGTTGGTGCTGAAACTCTCTAGTGTGGGAGTAGGAGTGGCAGGAATTCTGGTGGCCTTTGCCTTTATGAGTGTGCAAAGTGCGCTAGATGCTTGGTGGGCGTTGGCGTCTATTTTCAGCGGAGGCATGTTGGGACTGTTTCTACTGGGGTATATTTCGAGGAAGGCACGTAATTTTGATGCGGTACTGGGAGTCGTTTGTGGGGTAATTCTGGTTTGTTGGATTGTGATATCCCCTTTTGTACATGCTAATCTGGCTATCGTATTCGGAACGTTGCTGATATTTTTGGTGGGATTCCTGAGTGCTAATTTGTTTAATAAGAGAAGGTGTAAGTAGAATAACTTAATTTTATGCATTAGGCGTGTCAAAACAAAAATGACTGCTCCTGAAGGTTACAGATAGTAATTATAACACTTAAAAGGGTCGTATCAAGCTCTGTATGGAGTAATGATACGACCCTTTCTTAGTCTTTTAGGATGCTCAAATTTCAGATTATAAGTTCATATTTCCAAAAACTGAATTTGGACACATCCACTTTTATGTATTTGTCGGTTACAATCTGTAATCTTTAGAATGTTCATCTTGTTTTTGATTCATTCTCCGGTTTTTTTGATCGTTTCATTGTCCGCACCATCAGATAAGTCTTTGCAACTCATTGACCCTGTTTAATGCGGCATTGAAATCTTCCACCAGTTCTTTCATCACTTCATCCACCGTCTGTAATTTATGTATGCAGGATGCGACTTGTCCTATTTCCAGTTCCCCTTCGAATAAATCTCCTTCAAAGATTCCCTTTTTTGCACGTCCTTTTCCTAACAAAGTGCGTAGTTCATCCGTTGTCGCGCCACGGCTTTCCGCTTCTTCCACTTGTTTGAAGAAATCATTTTTGACCAGCCGGACGGGAGAGAGCTGTTTCAATGTCAGTTGGGTATCTCCTTCGTTCAGTCGCAGGCATCGGTCTTTGAATGTGAAATGAGCGGAACTCTCTTCGGTTAATGCGAAGCGCGTGCCTATCTGCACTCCGTCGGCCCCCAATGCCATAGCGGCTAGTATACTTTCTCCCGATCCGATACCTCCGGCAGCCATCAACGGCACAGTGGTAATCTGTCTGACGGCTGGAATAAGACATAGGGTGGTCGTTTCCTCCCGTCCGTTATGTCCTCCTGCTTCGAATCCTTCGGCTACGATGGCGTCTACGCCTGCTTCTTCGCATTTGGCGGCAAACTTGGTGCTTGCCACTACATGGGCCACAATGATGCCGTGCTCATGCAGGTGTTCTGTCCAAGTCTTTGGATTTCCGGCAGAGGTGAAGACGATTCTCACACCCTCTTCTATTACCATATTGATAAGGATGTCTATTTCGGGATACATCAGCGGAATGTTTACTCCGAAAGGCTTGTCTGTCGCCGCTTTGCATTTCCGTATGTGCTCGCGCAAGGTTTCGGGATGCATGGAGCCTGCTCCTATCAGTCCCAGCCCTCCGGCATTACTTACTGCGGAGGCCAGTCTCCAACCGCTACACCATACCATTCCTCCCTGTATGATGGGATACTTTATTCCAAAAAGGTTGCAAATTCTGTTCATATATAATAATTTAATAATTTGCACATTATTCATTATACAAAACAACTAACTTTTATTGAATGTTTTAGGGGGAAAGTAGTGAAAAAAGGAAAAATTCTTAGAAATTTTAAGGTTTGTAGAACAGAAATGGTCTATCTTTGTTCTCGGAATTAAAATTGTATATTTATAAACGGATAAAAACCATGTTATTGCAATTGCTATTTGTACTTGTCGCTATTATTGTAGGTGCCCGTTTGGGAGGTATCGGATTGGGAGTGATGGGAGGTGTAGGCCTTGCCATATTGACTTTTGTCTTCGGACTTCAGCCTACCGCTCCCCCTATTGATGTGATGTTGATGATTGTCGCCGTTATCTCTGCCGCCTCTTGTATGCAGGCTGCCGGCGGACTGGACTATATGGTGAAGTTGGCGGAACGGCTGTTGCGCCGTAACCCTTCGCAGGTGACTATCCTGAGCCCGTTGGTTACTTATCTGTTTACTTTTGTCGCAGGTACAGGGCATGTGGCCTACTCTGTGCTTCCTGTCATAGCCGAGGTAGCTACGGAAACTAAAATTCGTCCTGAGCGTCCTTTAGGCATTGCCGTTATCGCCTCGCAACAGGCTATTACCGCCAGCCCTATCTCTGCCGCTACCGTAGCGTTGCTGGGCCTGCTGACAGGATTTGACATTACTTTGTTTGATATTCTGAAGATTACCATTCCTGCTACATTAATCGGTGTGCTGGTCGGTGCTTTCCTTTCAAAAAAGGTCGGCAAGGAGTTGTTGGAAGATCCTGAATACCTGCGCCGTCTGGAAGCCGGAATGATTGATACAAAACATGTGGAACTGAACGATGTGAAGAATATGTTTCACGCTCGCATCTCGGTGATTATCTTTATTGCTGCCACACTGCTGATTGTATTATTCGGCTCTATCCCTGCTATGCGTCCTGTGTTCAACGGTGCGGCTTTGGATATGCCTTCTATTATTGAGATCTTGATGTTGTGTGCGGCAGCTATTATTCTTATCATTTCACGTACGGATGGAATCAAGGCTACACAAGGCAGCGTGTTTCCTGCCGGAATGCAGGCGGTAATCGCTATTTTTGGTATTGCATGGATGGGGGATACGTTCATCAATGGAAACATTACGGAACTGACAGGTTCTATTGAAGGGATTGTGCGTCAAATGCCCTGGCTGTTCGGTCTGGCATTGTTTGTCATGTCTATTTTACTTTATAGCCAGGCTGCTACGGTGCGTGCTATTGTACCGTTAGGAATAGCACTGGGTATTTCTCCGATGATGCTGATTGCTTTGTTCCCTGCCGTCAACGGATATTTCTTTATCCCTAATTATCCTACGGTGGTGGCAGCCATCAACTTTGACCGTACAGGAACAACGGGTATTGGAAAATGGATTCTGAACCATTCGTTTATGATGCCCGGAATGGTGGCTACCCTTGTTTCTATTGTGGTAGGCCTGCTGCTGATACAGGTATTCTAGAAAGGAAAGGGATAGGTGCGGTCAGGCTTGAAGATGAGTAATCTTTCATCTGTAACATGAGTAATCTTCTGCCTGTAACATTTATAATGATTCGATGTGCACATATATATCATCGGCGCATCTTCTTCCTCTGTGTGTGAACAAAATTTCCAAATAATTATTATAGTAATAAAACCTAAACTTGAAAAGATTATGAACGGATTAAGAAAACTCAGCCTTATGGCGGCAATGCTGGTATGTACCACATTGGCTGCTGTCGCCCAAAAGCCTAATATCCATATATTGGCTACAGGAGGGACTATTGCCGGAACAGGCGCTTCGGCTACTAAAACAAATTATACTGCCGGACAGGTGGCTATCAGCACATTGCTGGAAGCGGTTCCCGAAGTGAACAAAATAGCCAATGTGACCGGGGAACAGATTGTAAAAATCGGCTCTCAGGACATGAATGATGCCGTATGGCTGACGTTGGCCAAGCGTATCAACGAGCTTTTCAGCCGTGGAGATGTGGACGGTATCGTGATTACCCACGGGACTGACACGATGGAAGAAACCGCCTTTTTCCTGAACTTGACTGTGAAGAGTGACAAGCCTGTTGTATTGGTAGGAGCCATGCGCCCCTCTACGGCCATGAGTGCGGACGGACCGCTGAACTTGTATAATGCAGTAGTCACTGCCGCCGCCAGGGAATCACGGGGAAAAGGTGTCGTAATTGCTATGAATGGTTTGATTTTGGGAGCTCACGGAGCCATGAAGACCAATACGGTGGATGTACAGACTTTCCAGTCCCCTAACTCCGGTGCGTTGGGATATGTATTGAATGGTAAGGTTTTCTATAATATGGAATCTTTGAAACGCCATACCACCGGTTCCGATTTTGATGTAACCCACCTTGACAAGTTGCCGAAAGTAGGTATCGTTTACAGTTATTCCAATGTAGAAGCTGATATCATGACTCCTTTCTTGAATAATGGGTATCAGGGTATTGTTCATGCCGGTGTGGGGAATGGCAACATTCATCAGAATTTGTTTCCGATGTTGGAAAAGGCCCGTCAACAAGGTATTTTGGTAGTGCGTTCCAGCCGTGTTCCTACCGGACCGACTACATTGGATGCTGAGGTGGATGATAATAAATACCAATTTGTGGCCTCACAGGAGTTGAACCCTCAGAAGGCACGTGTGTTGTTGATGCTGGCGTTGACTAAGACAAAAGACTGGAAGAAAATTCAGGAATACTTCAACGTATACTAGTCCATCCGGCACTTTTTCTTTTTATCTCTTTTTCTTTTGTGCGCATAAAAGAAAAAAGAGAATACATTACAACCTAAAACTTTGACTTATGAAAAGAATAATGTTAGTATGCCTGACAGCCTTTGCTGTCTCAGGCACTTACCCTTTATATGCCCAATCTTCCGGAAGTGATTTCATGGCCGGTGACAAAAGCCTGTTTGAAGAAGTCACCGGTATCAAGAAGAAAACGGACAAGTTCAATCTCTATCTTAATATGCACGGTGATTTCAATATGAAATGGAACGACTCCGGATTTGATCGGGGCGCATTCGAAATGAAGCAACTCCGTATCGAGATGAAGGGAGATATCAATGACTGGTTGAGCTATCGTTACCGTCAGCGTCTGAATCGGGGTAACGATGGTTCCGGCAATATAGATAATGTACCTACCAGCATAGATTGGGCGGGAGTAGGCATCAAATTAAATAAGTTCTCATTTTTCGCCGGAAAGCAATGTGCCTCGTATGGTGGTATAGAATTTGATTTGAATCCGATTGATATTTACGAATATAGTGACATGATAGAGCACATGAGTAACTTCATGACCGGTTTGAATGTGGCATACAACTATAATCCTTATCAGCAGATACAATTTCAGGTATTGAACAGCCTGAACGGGCCGTCCGAGGAGATGTATGGGGATTTGGAACGTACCAAACTGCCGTTGGTTTATACCTTGAACTGGAATGGTAATTTTCTGGATGTTTCCAAAACCCGTTGGTCTGCCTCTGTCATGAACGAAACGAAAGGCGAGAAGATGTATTATTATGCTTTGGGTAATGAGTTTAATTTCAGCCCTAAATGGCACGCCTATTTTGACTGGATGTATTCTCGTGAAGGGGTAGACCGTAAAGGGATTATAACTAGTATAGTAGGAACTGATAATCAGGCACACAATGCTTTTAATGCCGAATATATGTCCTATGTGTTGCATGTGAATTATCGTTTTGCCCCGAAGTGGAACTTGTTTGCAAAAGGAATGTATGAAACGGCTTCCGTTTATAAGGCAAGCGATGAAGTGGAAAAAGGTAAATATCGCACGGCATGGGGATATGCAGGAGGAATAGAATTTTATCCGATGGAGAGCAATCTGCACTTCTTCCTGGCATATGTGGGGCGTTCCTATAAATATACCGATCGTGCGAAGGCATTGGGTGAGGACAATTTCAGTACCCATCGTGTGTCAGTGGGATTCATTTGGCAGATGCCTGTATTCTAGCTCATGTTTTCCTTTTTTGTTTGTTATTCTGCATTGCGTTACCTCCTCTTGGAGATAGCGTAATGGCAGGATGAAGACGATGGAAGGGCAGAAAGAATATGTTTGTTTTTGTTTGGGAGCGATCCATTTATTCTTGAGCCAGACTTTCTACCGATTTGATGAAAGCTTCGGCACGTGGTCTGAGATAATCTACCAATGCGGCATCGCAATAGGCAAAGTCTTCGTAGTCTCCACTGTGCCGTTTGTCAAACAAGTTGCTGAATGTGCTGCCATGTTCCAGACTCAGTATTTCCGTGCGCACAAAGTGATAGGACAACATTATTTTTACTCCATTGTGGGTGCCTGCCTCGATTCCCTTAGCTATTTAACAAACCGATGGCTGCATAAAAGCAGGTATAATAAAGGCGGTTGATGGCGGCGTTAAAATAATTTCCCACACGCATATAGTCAGCTTCTTTCAAAGTCTTATACACTCGTTCAATACGGTATTGAATCAAGGCAACGCGGTGCTCGGGGGATAGATAGTTCCTGCTTCATAACACTATCCCTTCATTCATTACGTTCAGCGAAAACGGAGTCTGAAAGGGACGGTTCTCCCATAATCTGCGCAGCATAATCATTGGGCTGATAATAACTCCCGATTTTACTTCCAGTTCATAAAGCGGACGGATAATTTCCTGCTCGTATTCTGGAGTAAGCTGTGGCTCGTCTACAAGAATAAGCAGATCGATATCACTGTCTGGGCGAGCCTCTCCGCGAGCTTCCGATCCATAAAGTATGATTTGGGCATTTGGTGCTACTTTGTGGAGGATACTGCGTATCATATCTACAATTTCGGTTCTTCGCATGATTTTTCTCCTTTCTCTATTTTATAGTAACAAAGATAATGAAAAAATGTCAACTTGTTACTGCCCTGTTTCTAAAAATATCTTTTTCTTTCTGGCCTTATTTAGTTCGATAATGCTTTTTCTATTGTATAGGCCGGTGGTTTTTCTTCCCGAAAAACTTATCAATAATCAATGCGATAGCCCCATCGCCCGTCACATTGCAAGCAGTGCCGAAACTATCCATGGCAATGTAAAGTGCTATCATCAAAGCCTGTTCACTTTCTCCGAATCCCAGCATGGAAGACAGGATCCCCAATGCAGCCATGATGGCTCCTCCCGGTACTCCAGGTGCGGCTACCATTGTAATTCCCAGCATAAAGATAAATCCTGCAAACATGGGGAAATCAAAAGGCATTCCTTGCATAATCATCAGTGCCAGTGCGCAAGCGACAATCTTCAGCGTGCTTCCCGACAGATGAATTGTGGCGCATAGCGGAATGACAAATCCGGCTATATCCTCCGTAACCCCATTCTTGATGGTCTGCCGCAAAGTCACCGGAATGGTGGCCGCCGATGACTGTGTGCCCAATGCTGTGAAATAGGCAGGCATCATCTTTCCCAGTAGTTTGAACGGGTTCCGGTGCACAAACAGCGCTGCAATGGTATATTGAAAAACCAGCAGGAAGATGTGAAGCAGGAAAATTACTCCGATAATTTTAATGAATACCATCAGAATGTTATATACCTGTCCGGAATGAGTCATATTCAGGAATATACCGAATATATAGATAGGCAGCAGGGGCAGAATCACCGTCTGGATGGTCTTGACTATGATTTCTTTGAAATCGTTACATACGTTTTTCAGCGCTGTACTATCCAGATGTGCGATGCCCAGACCTAGCGTGAAGGCCAGGATCAAGGAAGTCATCACATTCATCACCGGAGGAATGCCTACGGTGAAGAACGGAGAAATGTCATGCGCTTCACTGATTTGTTCTATCGGTGCTCCCGGAGCGATCATGGAAGGGAATAAAGTCACTCCGGTGAAATAAGACAGGAATCCGGAGAACAAAGTGGCGCCGTATGCCACCAACGTTGTGATTACCAGCATCTTTCCCGCCTCCTTGCCGATATCGGCAATGGCGGGAGTGACCAGCCCGAGAATAATCAACGGAATGATGAAACCCAGGAACTCGCTGAAGATCCCGTTGAAAGTCACAAATACTCTCACCAGTTCGCCGGGAAGAACGTTTCCGAATCCTATACCCAATGCGATGGCGATGATAATCCGGGCTAATAAGCCGATTTTTAACCTCTTCATGATAATGTGCTATTGTTCAAATTGCAAAGATAGAATTATTGAACAAATTACCTATTAAATTGTTAAATATAAAAAGAACAATTTATGGAAAAGGCAGATATAGGATTAATCGGATTAGGCGTGATGGGGCAGAACCTTGCTCTGAATCTCGCTGACAAGGGATGGAAGGTCGTAGTATGGAACCGTACCGTTCCCGGAAAAGAAGAAAATGTAGTAGATAACTTTATAGCAAACCGTGCCAAAGGAAAAGGTATCATAGGCAGTAATGAACTGACGGATTTTGTCGAAGCGCTGAAAGCTCCGCGTGTCATCCTCTTGATGGTACAGGCAGGTCCGGCTGTCGATGAACTGATGGGTAAGCTGCTTCCTTTACTGGATAAGGGCGATATCCTCATTGATGGAGGGAACTCTTATTATGAAGATACGGAACGTCGTGTGAAGGAACTTTATGATAAAGGAATGTACTTTGTAGGTTGCGGTATCTCAGGAGGTGAGGAGGGTGCTCTGCATGGAGCGTCCATCATGCCTGGTGGTGCGCAAGAGGCATGGCCGGTCATTCAGCCGATGCTGAAAAGTATTGCGGCAAAAGCCGAGGACGGCACTCCGTGTTGCGAATGGGTGGGGCCCGGTGGGGCAGGCCACTATGTGAAGATGGTGCACAATGGCATAGAATATGGGGATATGCAGTTGATAGCTGAAAGTTATTTCGCCATGAAGCATCTGCTGGCATTGAAGAACGAACAGATGGCGGATATTTTTGAACAATGGAACAAAGGACGCCTGCACAGTTACCTGATAGAGATTACTTCAGCCATTCTGCGTCATAAAGAACAAGGAGGCGGTTATTTGCTCGACAACATTCTGGATGCTGCCGGGCAAAAAGGAACGGGTCGTTGGAGTGTCATTAACTCTCTGCAACTCAATACGCCGCTGGACGTGATTGCCGAAGCTGTTTTTGCCCGTAATCTGTCGGCGGAGAAGAACTTGCGTGTGCTGATGTCCCAGCATTATATGCATGTGGAGAATCATCCGGTATATAATTATCAGGATACGGTGGCCGGATTGGAGAGTACCTTGTATGCCGCCCGTCTGATAGGTTATGCGCAAGGGTTTGCTCTGATGCGCACTGCCAGTGAGCAATATGGCTGGAAATTGGATCTTTCCACCATCGCCCTGTTGTGGCGTGCCGGATGCATTATCCGTTCCGCTTTCTTGAACGACATTGCCGAGGCCTATCGCCGTGCGCCGGGATTGTCGCATCTGTTGCTGGACGAGCATTTCGGACGGGAAGTAACGGAAGCCCTGCCCGCGTGGAAGAAATACATCGGCGTCATGTTGAAAGAAGGATTGCCCGTACCTGTACTTTCCGCAGCGTTGAATTATTTTCTGGGTCTGACCACCAACCATTCCCCGGCTAATATGATTCAGGCGATGCGTGATTATTTCGGAGCTCATACCTTCGAGCGTGTGGACAGTCCACGGGGGGAATTTTTCCACGAACATTGGGAAGACAACTATTGATACGTCGCAACACAAAGCATTATACATTCATTTTTAAAAGAAAGAATCATGAGTTTACCACATAGTTTATTTTTGGTCATCTTCGGTGCATCCGGTGATTTAACCCGGCGCAAACTGATGCCTGCCCTGATAAAGATACATAACGGGAAACGCTTCCCCGAGCATTTTGCCATTATCGGCTGTGCCCGTACTGCATATACGGACGAAACCTATCGTGCTTATTTGAAAGAAGAACTGATAAAGTCCGGTTCTCTTACAAAAGAAGAGATGGAAACATTGGACGATTTTCTCTCTACTGTCCATTATCAGTCCATGGACCCGGCGGACGAAACCACTTATTCTCTGCTGAATGACCGTCTGAAGGAGCTTTCACCTCAATATGAGAATAATGGGAATTATTTATTCTACCTGGCCACTCCGCCATTGCTTTATGAACTGATTCCGAAATATCTGCATGATGCGGGCTTGCTGAAAAAGCCCGGATTAAAGCGTATCATTGTCGAGAAGCCTTTTGGATACGACCTTGCTTCTGCTCAGAAACTGAATAAGATCTATGCCGCTTATTTTAAAGAAGAGGATATTTACCGTATCGATCATTTCCTAGGCAAGGAAACGGTACAGAATATTATGGTGACCCGTTTTGGAAGTACCATTTACGAACCGATATGGAACCGTAACTATATAGATCATGTGGAAATCACTGCGGTGGAAAATATGGGTATAGGTACTCGCGGAGGGTATTATGACGGAGCGGGAGCTCTGCGTGATATGGTACAGAACCACCTGATGCAGTTGCTTGCCATTACTGCCATGGAACCGCCTGCCAAGTTTGACAAGAATGGTTTTCGTAACGAGGTGATCAAAGTCTATCAGTCCCTTCGTCCGCTGACTGATGAGTATATCCGTGATAACGTTGTCCGCGGACAATATATTGCCGGTGACGACCGTATCGGTTATCGTGAAGAAAAGAATGTTCATCCTGATTCCCGTACGGATACCTACGTGGCGATGTGCCTGTATGTGGACAACTGGCGTTGGCAGGGAGTACCTTTTTATATCCGTACCGGCAAGCAGATGCCTACCAAGGTGACCGAAATTGTGATTCATTTCAAACCGGCCCCTATGCAGATGTTTCAAATGAAGGAGGGCTTGTATAAAGGTGAGGAACTGATTATCCGTATTCAGCCCGACGAGGGAATTCTTCAGCGCATAGCCATGAAAGAACCTGGTGCCGGTTTCTATATGGGAACCATGGAGATGGATTTCAGCTATGACCAGCACGATCAGGAAACGGGGGATGCGTACGTACGCCTGTTGGAAGACAGTCTGGCGGGTGATCCTACACTTTTTACCCGTTCCGATGCCGTGGACGAGAGCTGGACTTACTTTGACAAGATTCTGGATTATTGGAAGAAGCATCCCGAAACTCCTCTTTATGGGTATCCTGCAGGAACATGGGGACCAAAAGAAGCGGATGTGTTGATCAACCGCAGTCATGCCGAATGGACAAACCCGTGCAAGAATCTGACACATTCCAATTTATACTGTAAATTGTAAGTCGTCATCTGTGAATAGTAAATTTAAACAGCAAACTCTGAGTAATAAATAGTGAATAAGATGATTGACCATAACTTGTATGCGTCGCCTGTACAAGCGTCGCAAGCCTTGATAACTCATATATTGGAAGCGATGGATAAAGAGCCTGAACGGCCTTTTACCATTGCTCTTTCCGGAGGAACTACTCCTGCCACACTTTTTGAGGTTTGGGAGCGTGAATATGCCGCATATACCCCTTGGCCCCGTATTTATTTCTATTGGGTGGACGAGCGTTGCGTGCCACCTGGCGATGATCAGAGCAACTTTGGCTTGGCCCATCGTCTGCTGCTTGGCAAGGTAGGTATTCCTGCCAGTCATTACTACCGTATTGTGGGTGAGGGCGCTCCCGAAGAAGAAGCCAAACAGTATTCTTCCATAGTCAAGACCACCGTTCCGACCATGGACGGTGTGCCTGTTTTTGATTTTGTATTATTAGGGATAGGAGAGGACGGGCATACATCATCCATTTTCCCCGACCATCAGGGACTTCTTACCGCCGGGGAACCGTATGAGGTGTCCGTCAATCCTTATAATAAAACAGTGCGTATATGCATGACGGGACGTCCTTTGATAGAAGCCCGGCATACCTGTTTTCTGGTGACGGGCGAGAACAAATGCAGTATTCTGAAAGAAATCCTTGATAAAAATAAGGAAGAGGTCTATCCGGCATCCTATATCTGGCATCATGCACGTAATCCGCAACTGTATGCATCACTTGTATCATAATATTTCTTTTAGATGAAGAGTTTAAACGAAAATAACTTTCTAGATGGGAAATGAATCAACTATGGACGCTATGTGTCCTATAGATATAAAAAAAGGAGCAACGCCTTGCTCCAACCTTTGTTAACCTTAAATCTAATACTATGAAAAACACAATGCAAAGGTACGGATATTTCGGAAATTTGCAAGATATTCTCTTCATTTTATAGGTTGAAACAATGTTATTTAACATAGAAAGGCATCCTGTTTACAGCTATTTGCAAAACAGGATGCCTTCACTATAATCCATTAAGACTCTTTAATAGGCGTGTCCGTCTTGTTCCAGTTCCTTTGCGGTAATGGGCTTGCGGTCTATGGCACGCCAAGCATAAATGATATAGGCCAGAACGAAAGGTACCAGAATGGAAACGTATGCCATGGTGCGTAGGGTAAACTCGCTGGAGCAACTGTTGGCCAAAGTCAGCGAACTTTGTAAATCGGCTGTAGACGGGTAGTAAGCTGTATTATTATATCCTGCGCAAAGTAATAAAGCTAATACAGTGAGCACGACACCGGGACCGGCAAACCAGATACCATTGGTGGCAGTCTTGCTGAATACAGCTTTTCCAATGCCCCAAAGAACCCCGACCACTCCGATGAGGAACAATACCAGCAATAGGGGTATATCCATCAGATTGAGGAAATACTTGTAAGGTTCCATATAAATTTCCTTTGTTTCGGGATTTACAGCGAAACCGTCGGCTAATAAAGTGCGGATAACGAAAGCCAGAAACAGGATAAGGAAAGGAATCGCATCGGTTATAAGCTGACGGCGGCAACGGGGAATCAAGTCTTTATCCCGGATGTTATTGATAAAATAAAGATTACCCAAAAGACGGGCCAGGAAGAATACGGCGAATCCCAAGACCAGATTCCAAGGATTAGTCAGCGCATCCAGTCCGTGCCATCCGTTGGCCCAACTGCTGATGACAGGCATCAGTTCATTGCCCATGTTGCCTTTATTAACCAGGAAATTGGAGCCGGTAAAGAAAGTAGCCACGGCTCCTCCCAGCAACAACGGACCCACAATGCCGTTTATAACCAGAAACCATTGGTAAGTGCGTTTGCCCAGCAGATTGCCCAGCTTGGATTGGAACTCGTATGAGACAGCCTGCAATACGAAACTGAAAAGAATAATCATCCACAACCAGTAAGCACCGCCGAAGCTGGTACTGTAGAACAGTGGGAAAGAAGCGAAGAAAGCGCCCCCGAAAGTGACTAAAGTGGTAAAAGTAAACTCCCACTTGCGTCCTGTGGAGTTTACCAGCAAGGCACGTTCTTCGTCATTGCGTCCCAGCGTGAACAATAAGGAATTACCACCCTGTACAAAGAGCAGGAACACCAACAGGGCTCCCAGTAACGATACCAGGAACCACCAATAATTTTGTAAAAATATATAGTCCATAATGTTCTAATTTAAAAATGGAGAATTGAATATTGAAAGATAGAACTGAAGAAACCTTAGTTCTCAATTCTTGATTCCCTCCGGCCCTTTCTTGATAGCCTTCAGCATAATACCTATTTCTGCAAAGAGCAGAACGGTGAACAACAGAAGGAAAATAAAGAAAGTAAGTTGTACAGACCCTGTCTGTAACTTGGAGATGGCTGCTCCTACGGGCAGCATATCCTGTATAGCCCATGGCTGGCGCCCTACCTCGGCTACCACCCAGCCTGCCTGACTACCGATGTAGGCTAACGGAATAGTCCACAAAGCCACCCGTTGCAGCCATCGCATATCGGCCAGTTTCTCTTTTTTCGATACAATCAATACGATGATAAAGAACAGGATGAAATAACCTCCCAGTCCCACCATGACCCGGAATGACCAGAAAGTAAGTTCCACATTAGGAACCAGATGGGTGGGGTCCTTGATATATCCGTAACCAAAATATTTCACGTTTTCGTCCAATGTCTTGCGAGCTACGGCGGCGCTTGCTTCGTCACCTGCCTTATGCGCTTTGCGGAATGCATCCAGAGCGGCGATGGCAATCTGTCCGCGTTTAATTTTCTCTTCGGCCGATAAAGCCGTTGTACCGTCGGGCATCTGATAACCACCTTCCAGCAGATTGTTGATACCCGGGACATAGCCGTCTATGTCGTGAGTGGCAAGAATGGAAAGCATTTTGGGGATTTTCAAATCTCCTACAATGGTGAAGGGCACTCCGTTTCCACCATCGTGTAATCCTTCGGCGGCGGCCATTTTCATAGGCTGTACTTTGGCTACCTGTACTCCCGAAATATCACCCGTCCATGCAGTGACGAGAGAAGCGAACAGACCTACGGCGGCGGCAACTTTAATGCTGCTCAGAGCGAACTCCTTCTGACGGTTGCGCAATAAATACCAACAACTTATTCCTACTACAAAAACGGCTCCCAGTATCCAGCTGCTTAACACTGTGTGGAAGAACTTGGCGACAGCCATGGGAGAGAGGGCGACAGCTGCAAAGTTCACCATTTCATTTCTTACTGTTTCGGGATTGAAAGCCATTCCTACAGGATATTGCATCCAGGCATTGGCGACTAGAATCCACCAGGCGGAGATTGTTGCTCCCAGTCCGGTGAGCCAGGTGGATGCCAGGTGGAAACGCTTGCTCACTTTGTTCCAGCCGAAGAACATAACGGCAATGAAAGTGGCTTCCATAAAGAATGCCAGAATTCCTTCGATGGCCAGTGGGGCTCCGAAAATATCTCCCACAAACCAGGAATAGTTACTCCAGTTGGTTCCGAACTCAAATTCCAGAATCAGACCGGTGGCGACACCTACGGCGAAATTGATTCCAAACAGTTTCATCCAAAACTTGGCTGTGTTCTTCCAGAATTCCTTACCTGTTGTCACATAAAAGGTCTCCATGAGCCCCATTATCACAGCCAATCCCAAAGTGAGAGGCACGAAAAGCCAGTGATACATGGCCGTCAAAGCAAACTGCGCTCTTGACCAGTCAATTAACGAAGTGTCAATGTTTTCAAACATAACTTTCTGATTTATTTAAATGTTTATGGATTTGCCCGTTCTATTAACTCTTCACCTACATACTGTTGTTTCTCTTCCGTTGTCTTGCCGCCAAGGAAGGAGGGGAAAAAGAAAAGTTTCAGAATAAAGAACATGATGAATAATTTGATAAGAATAATCGCCCAGAGGGTACGTCCCAAGGTCATCTCGCGAAAGCCGTCGCGATAGAATATCCAGATGCGTGTTAACAAAGAATCATTCATAAATTTATCTTAAAGTTGTAATAATTACAAAGAAAAACACTTTATCGGTAAAAAGCAAGTTTTTGTCCATAGAAATCTTCCGCAAATCTATATTTATTGCTAAAAATATCACGGTCCTCTACTTTTGTATCAACAAATTAAATAGTAAAAAGGATGAGACAACGAGTAGTATATTTCGCAATGATTTTGGCCGCGGTTACTTCGGTTTCCGCCCAAGAAGCCAAAAAATGGACGCTGGACGACTGCATTGACTATGCATTGGAGAAAAATATCCAATTGCAGCAGGATAAAATCTCATTGGAAGAGAGCTCGGTAGATGTGAAAACCGCCAAAGCCGCCCTCTTTCCCAGTCTGTCGTTCAGCACAGGACAGAATGTGACGAACCGTCCGTATCAGGAAACCAGTAACACGGTAAGCGGAACGGAGATCATCAGTAGTGATAGTAAAACCACTTATAATGGAAACTATGGTCTGAACGCGCAGTGGACCTTGTGGAACGGTAACAAACGCTTGAATACGATCAAGCAGAGGAGGACTAGTCAGCAGATAGCAGGGCTTGCCGTAACCGAAACGGAGAACTCTCTGCAAGAGCAGATTGCACAAATATTCATCCAGATACTTTATGCCGACGAGTCGGTGAAGATTAACCGGAATACCTTACAGGTGAGCCAGGCCACATACGACAGGGGCAAAGAGCTCTTTCAGGAAGGGAGTATTTCGAAGGCCGATTTGGCGCAGTTGGAATCACAAGTAAGCAGTGACAAATATCAGTTGGTGACCTCCGAAAGCTCCTTGCGCGACTATAAATTGCAGTTGAAGCAGTTGTTGGAACTGGACGGTGCGGAAGAAATGGATTTGGTTCTTCCCGAACTCGCCGATGAGCATGTCTTGCAACCGCTGCCTGCTCAGGAGGATGTTTATCAGCAGGCTTTGGCATCACGTCCGGAAATCCAAAGCAGCAAGTTGAGCATCGAGAATTCCAAACTGGATATATCAGTGGCTAAAGCTGGCTATCTCCCTACCATCAGTCTGAGTGCATCTACGGGGAGTATGACAAACAGTGCCAGTGACAATAGCTGGAGCAAACAAATGAAGTATGGCTGGAACAATATGATAGGATTGAACATAAATATTCCGATTTTTGATAACCGCCAGAATAAAAGTGCCGTACAGAAGGCACGCTTGCAATATGACAGTAGTCTGCTCGATCTGATAAACAAACAAAAGGAACTCTATAAGAATATAGAAAGTCTGTGGCTGGACGCTACTAACGCTCAAGAGCAATATGCGGCGGCCGAAAGCAAACTGAAAAGTAGCCAGGCCAGTTACGAGATGGTCAGCGAGCAGTTCAATTTGGGAATGAAGAATACCGTAGAGTTGCTTACCGAGAAAAATAACCTGCTCAGTGCACAGCAGCAACGTATCCAGGCCAAATATATGGCTATCCTGGACCGGACTTTACTGAACTTCTATGCAGGTCAGGATATAAAATTATAATCATAACGCTATACATATTATATTATGGAAAAGAAGAAAATTATCCTTACTACAGCAGTAGCCGTAGTGGTCGTGGCAGGCGGTTTCTGGATGCTTGGCGGACCGGAGGGGAAAAGTACGGTCGATTTCGCAACGGAAGCTGTAACGAAAGGCAATGTCAGCAATTTCATCACTGCTACCGGAACCATAGAGCCGGTGACAGAGGTGGAAGTGGGTACGCAGGTATCCGGTATCATTGATAAGATTTATGTGGATTACAACTCCGTGGTAAAGAAAGGAGAATTGATAGCCGAGATGGATAAAGTGACATTGCAAAGTGAACTTCAGTCGGCAAAGGCCACCTATGACGGCAATAAGGCAGAGTACGACTATCAGAAGAAATTATACGACCGTAACCGTAAGCTGCACGAGAAGCAATTAATCAGCGATACGGACTATGAAGAAACGGTTTATAATTTCCAACGTGCCCAAAGTGCATTGGAGCAAAGCAAGGCGGCTCTGGCAAAGGCTGAGCGTAACCTGTCATACGCAACCATCACCTCGCCCATTGATGGAGTGGTGACCAGCCGTGATGTGGAAGAAGGACAGACCGTAGCATCCGGTTTCGAGACTCCGACACTGTTCACCATCGCTGCCGACTTGACCAAGATGCAAGTGGTGGCCGATGTGGATGAAGCCGATATTGCCGGGGTGGAGGAAGGAGCCCGTGTAACCTTTACCGTGGATGCTTATCCCGACGATGTGTTCGAAGGAGTAGTCAGACAGATTCGTTTGGGGAGCACGAACAGCACGAGCAGCAGCTCTTCAACAACCACCAGCACCACTGTAGTTACTTATGAGGTAGTGATAACAGCTGATAATCCTGATTTGAAACTGAAACCGCGTCTTACCGCCAACGCTACCATTTATACATTGACCAAGGATAATGTGTTGACCGTTCCCAACAAGGCTTTGCGCTTTACTCCCAACAAGGACATAGTGGGAGGCCGTAAGATAAACGATTGCCAGAGCAGTCATAAAGTGTGGACACTGGATAACAATGCCTTTACCGCCCATCCTGTAAAAATAGGTATTACTGATGGCAGCAAGACAGAGATTGTGAGTGGCATCACTGAAAATACACCGGTAGTGACAGAAACGGTAGTGAAAGGTGCTATGCCTGGAATGGAAGAACCGTCTGCCGGAGAAGGTGAAAGAAGTCCGTTCATGCCAGGTCCTCCGGGAAGCAATAAGAAAAAGAACAAGTAATAAAAGGTAATGCTTCCGTTTACATTGAAAGAATAAATCACATGAAAAAGATAATCGAATTACAAAATATAAAACGGAACTTCCAGGTAGGCGATGAAACCGTCCACGCCCTGCGTGGCATCTCTTTTACCATCTACGAGGGAGAGTTTGTTACGATCATGGGTACTTCCGGTTCCGGCAAGTCCACTCTGCTGAATACTTTGGGATGTCTTGATACCCCTACCAGTGGTGAATACCTGTTGGATGGTGTGTCCGTGCGTACCATGAGCAAACCTCAGAGGGCTGTGTTGCGTAATCGTAAAATAGGTTTCGTATTTCAGAACTATAATCTGTTGCCTAAGACGACTGCCGTAGAGAATGTGGAGTTGCCCTTGATGTATAACTCGTCCGTATCGGCTTCCGAAAGACGGAAACGTGCCATTGAATCACTGATAGCTGTGGGACTGGGTGACCGTCTGGAACATAAATCCAATCAGATGTCCGGCGGACAGATGCAACGTGTGGCCATTGCCCGTGCCTTGGTGAATAATCCTGCCGTTATTTTGGCTGATGAAGCGACCGGTAATCTGGATACCCGTACCTCTTTCGAGATTCTGGTACTTTTCCAAAAGTTGCACGCCGAAGGCCGTACGCTTATTTTTGTCACTCACAATCCCGAAATAGCCCAGTATAGCAGCCGTAATATCCGCTTGCGTGACGGGCATGTAGTGGAAGATACCGTCAATCCTCAGATCCTTTCGGCCGCTGCCGCACTGGCTGCCTTGCCCAAGAATGACGAGGACTAACCATAAAAAAGAATCATTATGAACGGAACAAATCTATTTAAAATAGCTCTCCGGGCCCTTGCCAACAACAAGCTCCGCGCTTTCCTCACCATGTTGGGGATCATCATCGGTGTGGCATCAGTCATTGCTATGCTTGCCATCGGTCAGGGCTCGAAAAAGAGCATCCAGCAACAAATCTCGGAGATGGGGTCAAACATGATTATGATTCATCCGGGAGCAGAGATGCGTGGAGGGGTCCGCCAAGACCCTTCGGCCATGCAGACACTGAAACTGGAAAATTATGAAAAGTTGAGCGAAGAGTGTACTTATCTCTCCGGCATCAGTCCCAACGTTTCTTCTTCGGGGCAACTTGTTGCGGGAGCCAACAACTACCCGTCTTCGGTGAGTGGTGTAAGTATGGATTATCTTACCATACGCCAGCTCACCGTGGAACAGGGGGAGATGTTTACCGAGAATGATATCCGTACGGCAGCCAAGGTCTGTGTCATTGGCAAGACCATTGTCGATAATCTTTTTCCCGACGGATCGGATCCGATAGGGAAAGTGATTCGTTGTAACCAAATTCCTTTCCGGGTAATCGGTGTGCTGAAATCAAAAGGGTATAACTCGATGGGCATGGACCAGGACGATGTGGTACTGGCTCCTTATAGCACGGTGATGAAACGACTGCTGGCACAGACTTACCTAAGTGGAATTTTTGCTTCGGCTCTGACAGAAGAAATGACCGAGGAAGCAGTAGATGAGATAACGACCATCCTGCGCCGTGAACATAAGCTGAAAGAAACGGACGCTGACGACTTTACCATCCGCACCCAGCAGGAATTGAGCAGTATGCTCAACACCACAACGGACCTGATGACCACTTTGCTGGCTTGTATTGCCGGCATCTCTCTGGTAGTCGGAGGTATTGGTATCATGAATATCATGTATGTGTCTGTAACAGAACGTACCCGTGAGATCGGTCTGCGCATGTCGGTCGGGGCACGAGGGGTCGATATTCTGAGCCAGTTTTTGATAGAGGCTATCCTGATCAGTATTACGGGTGGCTTGATAGGAGTGATTATAGGTTGCGGAGCCAGCTTTATGATTAAGGCAATAGCGCATTGGCCTGTGTTTATCCAACCTTGGAGCGTGTTGCTCTCCTTTCTGGTATGTACCGTTACTGGTGTGTTCTTCGGATGGTATCCGGCAAAGAAGGCCGCAGACCTTGACCCGATAGACGCTTTGCGTTATGAATAAGGGCGGAAAAGGTTTTCTGTATGGAGAGAAATGCCGGAACATACGTTCGGGTTTGCCTCCCCACGGTTGTGGAGAGCGCTCCTCATAACTATGGGTTGCGCTCTCCATAACTGTGAAGAGCGCGGCCCATAGCTGTGGGAAGCCAAACTTGAACGTATGAATAACAGAATAAGAGCCGTAGAAATCTTATTTCTAACCTAATCTTTCTTATCTTTGCCTATATGAAACAATTATTTTCACAGCGACGTTTTTTGGAACTGAGCATCCATATCGTCAGTTGGCTGCTCATATTTGGCTTCCCGTTGGTCTTTATGGACCGGGGAAGCGGCTTTAACCTGGCCCAATTCTTGCGGCACAGTTGTGTTCCTCTGTGCTATTTCGTTATCTTCTATGTCAATTACTTGTGGCTGGTTCCCCGCTATATGTTCACGGATGAAATGCGTAAGTATATTCTGAGCAATGCCGTGCTGATACTCTGCCTGAGTGTGCTTCTTCATGTATTTCTGGAAAGTATAAGTACGCCTCCGCCTCCTGAATTTGCGCGTCATATTCCACCTCGATGGATATTCTATGCGCGGGATATGGGGATGATGATATTCGTCGCCGGGTTGGGTGCGGCCATTCGTACCAGTCTGCGTTGGCGTCAGGCGGAAGAGCGTTTGATAGAAGCTGAGAGGCAAAAGACGGAAGCGGAGCTGAAAAACTTGAAGAACCAGCTGAACCCTCATTTTCTGCTCAATACATTAAATAATATTTATGCCTTGATTGCTTTTAACAGTGACAAGGCGCAGGAGGCGGTACAGGAACTGAGCAAATTGTTACGGCATGTGCTCTATGACAATCAGCAGACTTTTGTCCCACTTGAAAAAGAATTGGACTTTATCCGTAATTATGTAGCTTTGATGCGTATCCGTCTGCCACAGCAGGTAGAAGTAAGTGTGAATTTGGAGGTAGACTCCGGAGGTGCGTTGCAGATCGCTCCCCTTATTTTCATATCACTGATAGAAAATGCGTTCAAGCATGGCATCAGCCCCACGGTAGACAGTTTTATCAGTATTTCTATCTCCGGGCATACGGATGGTACGGTGAGATGTGAGATCCTTAACAGCAATCATCCGAAGTCTGGGCAAGATAAAAGTGGAAGCGGGGTGGGGCTGGAACAGGTAAGCAAACGGTTGGAACTGATTTATCCGGGACATTACGAATGGATAAAAGGGATCAGTGAGAACGGACAGGTATATTCTTCTATATTAACTATACAGACTAAAAGCTTATGATACTGAATTGTGCTATTGTAGATGATGAGCCGCTGGCTTTGGAATTGCTGAGAAGCTATGTGGAAAAAACTTCTTTTCTCCGGTTGGTAGGGAGGTATTCCAGCGCGGTGCAAGCTATGACAGAAATTCCTCTCCGCGAGGAGGTACATGTCTTGTTCCTTGATATTCAAATGCCCGAGTTGAACGGTTTGGAGTTTTCACGCATGGTCAGTCCCGAAACAAGGATTATTTTTACTACTGCATTCGGACAGTATGCCTTGGATAGTTATAAAGTCAATGCCTTGGACTATTTGTTGAAACCTATCAGCTATGTCGATTTTTTGCAATCGGTGAATAAAGCGGTGCAATGGTATGAACTGAAACAGAAGGCAGATAATGGTGTTGATGCTGATGAGGCGGATGATTGTATATATGTAAAAAGTGATTATAAATTGCTCCGAATTGCTTTAGACCGAATACTATATATAGAAGGGTTGAAGGATTATATTAAAATACATGTGGAGGATGAGCCGAAAGCTATCTTGTCACTTGTCAGTATGAAAGCTATGGAAGAGAAGCTTCCTTCTAGTCGTTTCATTCGCGTACATCGCTCGTTTATAGTGCAAAAGAGTAAAATCAAGGTGGTTGACCGGGGGCGGATTGTTTTCGGTAAGGAGTATATTCCGATTTCCGATAGTTATAAACAGGAGTTACAGATGTACTTAAATAGTCATTCTGTTTGAAAAAGTTGATATTTGAACGATAAAAGTTGATATTTTGTCGATATCCTTTTGCTAAAAAGAAATAATCTTTTTATATTTGCGGCATAGACAAGGGAAGTTGTGAAACTTCTTAATAGAATAGTTTAGTTAAGTCTAGTTTAGTTTTTGTGTTGTAAGTGCTCCCATCGTAAGCGAACGAATGGGAGCACGTTTTTTAGATACCTGTATGGGAGAAGTGTTCTGTTTCTGCAACAAATCCAGAGATTGGTTTGTTAATCATAGTATAAATAGAAATAATTCTCCTTATGAAAAAAATAATTCCCATACTGATTGCCATACTCATCTGTTTTGGTGTAGGCTGTACTGCTTCTTATTTTCAGTCGGAGGCCATACTCAACTGGTATCCTACATTGGACAAACCTTCTCTTACACCACCTGATATGGCTTTTCCCATTGCTTGGAGCCTTATCTATCTGTGCATGGGAATTTCTATCGGGTTGATTTGGCATATGTGGACAATAAGACGACAAATGATTATCAGATTATTCGGGTTCCAGCTCTTGTTTAATTTTACATGGAGCATTTTCTTCTTTTATCTCCGGAGTCCGTTGCTAGGTTTTGCAAACATTTTGGTGCTGGATGTGCTTGTTGTTTATTATATGATAGAAAGTTATCCGGTGAAGAAATCTTCGGCATACCTTTTTGTTCCTTATCTTTTGTGGTTGATTCTTGCCACTTATCTTAACGGCTATATATTAATGTGTAATTAGAAGACTGTCATTGGCTAGTTGAACGGGAATTATGGGGTACAAGAAAAAATACCTATTTATAGTGATTGATAACCCTAGTGATTTTCCGTAACTTTGCGGCCATAAAGAGAAACAAAAAACATAACTATGTATAAAACAAGTAAATATACTCCGACGGACAAAATGAGTTATCTTATCTGTGATAACTATACATTGCTACAGGTAATGAGCCGTTTTGATCTTTCGTTGGGGTTTGGAGACAAGACTGTACAGGAGGTGTGCCGTGAAAATGGAGTGGATTGTCGTACTTTTCTTGCGGTGGTGAACTTCATGATTGAAGATAGCGACCGGATGGAGGACGATGTGAAGGACATTTCTATGCCTTCATTGATGAATTATTTAAAACAGGCACATCATTATTTCCTTGATTTCTGTCTGCCTACTATACGTCGTAAACTGATAGAAGCTATAGATTGTTCCACGGAAAGTGAGGTTGCATTTCTCATTTTGAAATTTTTTGATCAGTATGCCGGAGAAGTGCGTAAACACATGGATTATGAAGATATGAATGTGTTTACCTACGTAGAGAATCTGATGGCAGGACGAGAAACGGGAGGATTCCGTATCTCACAGTTTGCCCGCAGGCATGATCAGATAGATGCGACACTGACTGAGCTAAAAAACATCATTATTAAATATTATCCGGCAAAAGGAAATAACCATTTGTTGAACGCCGTATTATTCGACATATTCAGTTGTGAACAAGATTTGGCATCCCATTGCCGCGTAGAGGACTACTTGTTTGTGCCTGCTGTACTTAGGCTAGAAAAGGAGGGGAAATGAAACGGACAGAACCTGTGCACGTTGCGGTGGCCGAAACGTCAGTCATTGTGCGTAGCGGACTTGTGGCTGTGCTGAAGCGCATGCCTGATCTTACAATACAGCCGGTGGAAATAACTTCTCTTGAAGGACTGCAGAATTGTATGCAGGGACATCAGCCGGATATTCTAATTATAAATCCTACTTTCGGAGGATGGTTTAACGTGGACGAGTTTAAATCGAACTATCCACAGGCATCTACCAAGTGCGTTTCTTTGCTGTGTTCAGTCACAGATACAAATTTGTTGAAGGGTTACGATGAGAGTATAGCGCTGTATGATGACATCGAAGTTTTAAATAAAAAGTTAGTAGATCTGATGAATCTTGGTGTGGATGAGACGGATGGCGAACAGGAAACGTTGAGCCAGCGTGAGAAAGAAATTATTTGTTGCGTGGTACGTGGAATGACAAATAAGGAAACGGCGGAAAAACTGTTCCTCTCCATTCATACGGTGATAACTCACCGCCGGAATATTGCGCGCAAGCTACAGATACATTCACCTGCCGGATTGACTATTTACGCTATCGTAAATAAACTGGTTGAACTAAGCGAGGTGAAGATGAACTTATAATACCTATAAATAGTGAGTGGAATAAGATAGAATACCTAAATGAAGTGATTGTGGATGTGGCCTCTAACCTCTATCTTTGCACTATAAGTTAGTCATATAGAAATTACGTAAACCACAAAGTTAGTTATTAGTTAAAAGCACTCCCTGCGAAGTGATTCGCGGGGAGTGCTTTTTTATTAGTAAGGCTTTTACCCACAATATTATGTTTTTTTACCTATTCCGCTTCATTATTCGTTAGAAATCTCGTTGTTTTCTTAACAAATATCCTCTAACTTTGTTATTTAGTATAGGACACATATTAACTAATGACAATGAAAGTAGGTTTATTTATTCCTTGTTATATCAATGCGGTATATCCGCAGGTGGGGATAGCCTCGTACAAGCTGCTGAAAAGTCTGGGAGTGGACGTGGATTATCCTCTCAACCAGACTTGTTGCGGTCAACCGATGGCGAATGCAGGTTTCGAGAATAAAGCGGTAGATTTAGCCCGCCATTTTGACGAACAGTTTAAGAATTACGATTATATAGTAGGTCCTTCGGCCAGTTGCGTCGTTTTTGTGCGTGATAACTACAGTCGTTTGTTGAAAGAAGACAAACATCGGTGCGCCAGCGAAGGTAAGATATATGATATCTGTGAGTTTATTCATGATATCGTCAGACCTTCTTCGTTGAAAGCCAAGTTTCCACATAAAGTGAGTCTGCAAAACAGTTGTCATGGAGTGAGATTGATGAAACTTTCTTCTGCCAGCGAACTTAATATTCCTTATTTCAGCAAACTGCGTGATTTGCTCTCTTTGGTAGAAGGAGTGGAAGTTGTGGAACCGGAACGTAAAGACGAATGTTGCGGTTTCGGCGGTATGTTTGCCGTAGAGGAAGATGCGGTTTCCGTGCAGATGGGGCATGACAAGGTGATGCGTCATATCGCTACCGGTGCTGAATACATTGTGGGGGCCGACAGTTCGTGCCTGATGCATCAGAATGGCATCATTGCCCGTGACAAACTTCCTATCAAGACATTGCACATTGTTGAAATCTTAGCGGCAGGATTATGAGTACGAAACATTCAAAAGCGGCTGCGGAGTTTCTGAAAAACAAGAAACAGGCCGCATGGCATGACGAAACACTTTGGCTGGTTAGGGCAAAGCGTGACAGACTGAGTAAAGAAGTTCCCGAATGGGAGGAATTGCGTAATATGGCATGTGCTACTAAACTATATAGTAACAGCCATTTGGATGAATTATTGGTGGAGTTTGAAAACAATGCGCGTGCTAATGGAGCCCATGTCTATTGGGCAAAGGACGCGGATGAGTATTGTAATATTGTCTACAATATTCTGAACCAGCACGGAGTGAAGCATTTTATAAAAAGCAAATCCATGTTGGCCGAGGAATGCGAACTCAACCCTTTTTTGGAAAACAAAGGAATTGAAGTGGTAGAAAGTGACTTGGGAGAGCGTATCTTGCAATTGATGCATCTGAAGCCAAGCCATATTGTATTACCCGCTATTCATATCAAACGTGAACAGGTAGGTGAGCTTTTCGAGCGAGAGATGGGTACGGAGAAAGGAAATTTTGACCCTACTTACCTTACACATGCAGCCCGGAAGAATCTCCGTCAGAAATTTATTCATGCTGAGGCGGCTATGACAGGTGCTAACTTTGCTGTAGCTTCTACTGGTGAGATTGTGGTATGTACCAATGAAGGAAATGCGGATATGGGTACTTCCCAGCCTAAATTACAGATTGCAGCTTTTGGTATGGAAAAAATTGTGCCGGACCGTGAATCTTTAGGAGTGTTCACCCGCTTGTTGGCCCGTTCGGCTACAGGACAACCCATTACTACATATACTTCTCATTACCGAAAGCCTAGAGAGGGTGGGGAGCTTCACATTATTATTGTAGATAACGGACGTAGTAAGATATTGGCCGACCAAAAGCATATCAAAACTTTGAATTGTATCCGTTGTGGAGCCTGTATGAATACATGTCCTGTATATAGACGTAGTGGGGGGTACTCTTATACTTATTTTATTCCCGGCCCTATCGGGATTAACCTGGGAATGTTGAAGGCGCCGTTGCATTATTATGACAATGTGTCGGCTTGTTCTTTGTGTTATTCCTGTTCGTTTGTGTGTCCGGCTAAGGTGGATTTGGCGGAGCAGATCTATCTGTGGCGTCAGGATTTGGATAAATTGGGTAAGGCAGACCGGATGAAAAGGGTAATGTCCGGTGGTATGGAATTCATGATGAATCGCCCTTTGATATTCAATATGGCATTAAAATGGGCGCCATTGGTAAACGGAATGCCACGTTTTCTTATCTATAACGGATTGAATGACTGGGGAAAAGGGCGTGAGATGCCGAAATTTGCTAAGGAGAGTTTCAATGAAATGTGGAAGAAAGGTAAAGTGAAGTAATTATGAGCAGCAGAGAAGATATATTGCAGAGCATCCGGCGTGCTACACATGTAAAATATGAGAAACCGGATTTAAAGCCATTGGAAGATATGGCATTAACTTATCCCAGTAAGGTGGAACAGTTTTATCTCATCATGAAGCAGGTAGGAGGGGAAGCCATTCTTTTGGAGAAAGAGGAGGACGTGAATGATTTCATTAAAAAGGCTTATCCTGGAGCCAAACGCATCGCTTCTAATCTGAAGACTATTACATGTGCGACATTTAATCCCGATGATGTGGAAGACCCTGCAGAACTGAATGGGACGGATTTGGCCGTTATAGATGGAAAGATTGGGGTTGCGGAGAATGGTGCGGTATGGATAGAACAGGATGTAAAGCAGCGTGCCATTTATTTTATTGCCGAAAAATTGGTTATTCTTCTAAACAAGAATAAGATTGTGAACAATATGCATGAAGCATATAAACTGATTGATACAGGCGAATATGGCTTCGGAACCTTTATTTCCGGTCCGTCAAAGACGGCTGATATTGAGCAGGCTTTGGTAATGGGTGCTCATGGGGCACGTGATGTGATGGTGGTGCTGATATAAGTGTATTGTTTCTTATATATAAAAAGGAGATGAGGCGAAAATTATAGGGCTCATCTCCTTTTATTTTATAGAATATTATTAGAATATTTTGCCACACAAACGGAACTTAAGTACCGGATAGACAGTAAGTTTGTCTATGATATCAGTGAAATCATTATCAGCTTCTGCTGTTAAATCAGACAAATCTCCGTTATTGGTATATACTTTGGGAGTGTTATGGAATTGCACACCCATTTCGAACATGAAGCCAATTCGTTTCTTAGGAATCGCTCTTCCGAAACCTAGTCCAAGATAAGGACGGAATGAAGAAACCTTCAAACCACCAGATATATTTCCGTTCTGATCTACAGGTATACGATAGTTTCCGATTTCAATACCTACTTCTTGTCCTTCTTTAATCAGTTCTGCCAACTCATCGCTGTGCCCTTTAATCTTGATGAGTTTTCCTCCTCCGAAATAAGCACCACCGCATACAAAAAAACTGGATGATTTGAAAGGATATACATTCAGCAATATTTCACCGGCAGTACGTCCCATTCCTCCTTCTACATCTATGCTGGTAGGTATATTTCCTTCATAAGAACCTTCAATATCTACATCCACATCTGTAGAATAAGTAAAGTTCGGCATAAAAGAAACTCCTGCACGTACAGCCAAGTAACTTCCTATAGGACTGGCTACATCAATACCTATACCTGTGGTACTTGCACTGACGCCTACAGCTAATGAATTAAAAATACCAGGACTTTCAGAAGAGTCTTGAGCAGCCATCTGATGGTTGCCTACACACATAATGTAAGTTAGGCAGAGTAATAGTAGTCTTTTCATATTTATAATAATTTATGTTTTAGATGCGAAATTAGATAATTTTATTGAAATGATGAAATATTTCCATTGATTTATAGCAACATCTTGTCTTCAGTATATTTTTAATTTAAATATACGGTATTGAAATATTCACCAAATAACGTTTTGGCTGTTTCCAATTGTTTTAGAGTATTTTCTTTTATTCCGTTTAGTTTGTATTCTTTTCCCATGGCTTCATATTTGTGTACGCCTAATGTATGATAAGGTAGTATTTCTATTCTTTGAATCATTTGATAATTCTTGAAGTGTTCTCCTAATGCCCGTATATCTTCCTCAAAGGAACTATAGCCTGGAACTAATACATAGCGCAACCAAAAAGGCTTTCCGTTTTTTTCAAGCCATCCGGCGGTACGTATGGTTTGTTCGTTGCTGCGTTCTGTCAGTTGCCGATGGCGCACATTATTAAATTCCTTGATGTCTAATAATACGAGGTCTGTCCATTGTAGCAGTTCCTTTACTTCTTCATTCCATATACTGCCGTTGGTATCTATACAGATGTGGATGCTTTGTTCTTTTAATCGCTGGAATAACGGAATCAGTGCTTTTGCTTGCAATGTAGGCTCGCCGCCGCTGAAAGTCACACCTCCTTTTTTACCGAAAAAAGCTTTTTGGCTGACGGCCATACGCACAATTTCGTCTATTGTTGTTTCCGTACTTTCACCTTTGGTGTCAATTGTGTCGGGGTTGGCACAATAGAGGCATCGGAAATTGCATCCTTGTAAAAATACGACTAAGCGTAAACCGGGACCGTCAAACGTCCCCATTGACTCGTAAGAATGGACTCTGATCATAATGGTTTGTCTTTAAACTGGTAAGGGCAGGTTTAAAACCCGCCCCTACGATGAATGTATATGTGATGTTACATTCTTTCGTGGAAAGAACGGCTGATTACTTCCAGCTGATGTTCACGGCTCAATTTGATGAAGTTTACGGCATAACCTGATACGCGGATGGTTAGTTGCGGGTATTTTTCAGGATGTTCCATTGCATCTTCCAACATTTCACGGTTCAGCACATTTACATTCAGATGATGTGCTCCTTTGGTGAAATAACCGTCCATCATGGTTACCAGGTTCTCTATACGGGTTTCCTGGTCTACCCCTAGTGATTTTGGTACGATAGAGAACGTGTTACTGATGCCGTCCTGGGCATCACGATAGCGTAGTTTGGCTACAGAACTCAATGAGGCGATGGCACCGTTCTTGTCACGTCCGTGCATCGGGTTGGCACCCGGAGCGAAAGCCACTCCTTTGGCACGACCATCAGGAGTGGCACCTGTTTTCTTGCCGTACATTACATTGGAGGTGATAGTCAGCAGTGACAGGGTAGGGCGGGCATTTTTGTATACCGGATGTTTCTTTAATTCTTCACTGAAGAAATAAACCAAATCTACCCCTAAGTGGTCTACGCGGTCATCATCATTACCGAAGCAAGGATATGCATTTTCAATATCAAAGCCTTCGGTCAAACCTATATCATTACGTTTGGCACGTACTTTGCCGTATTTGATGGCAGACAATGAGTCAATGGCAATGGACAGACCGGCTACGCCATATGCCAGATTGATACGTGGATCGGTATCAATGAATGCCATTTGAGCCTTTTCATAATAATATTTATCGTGCATATAGTGAATGATATTCATCGCATCATTATACACACGTGCAATTTGCATTAATACTTTCTTATAATTAGACCATACTTCTTCAAAGTTCAGCAAGTCCCCTGTCAATACAGGAATATCTTTCACCATTACAGTTCCTGTATTCTCACAACGTCCGCCATTGATAGCCAGCAATAGGGCTTTAGCCAGATTGCAACGTGCTCCGAAGAACTGGATTTGTTTGCCGATAGCCTGATAAGAAACGCAGCAGGCGATACCATAATCATCACAGTTACGTACTTCGCGCATCAGCGTGTCGTTTTCGTATTGTATAGAAGAAGTGTCGATAGAAACTTGTGCACAGAATTCTTTGAAACCTTCCGGCAATTCCGGACTCCACAGTACAGTCATATTAGGTTCGGGTGACGGACCCAGATTGTATAGTGTCTGCAAGAAACGGAAGGAAGTTTTTGTAACCTTGGTACGTCCGTCGTTGAAGCGTCCGCCGATAGACTCGGTTACCCAGGTGGGATCACCTGCAAAGATATCGTTGTATGATTGCATACGCAGATGACGGACCATACGCAACTTGATAATGAACTGGTCTACCAGTTCCTGCGCAAATGACTCGTCAATTTTACCATGATCCAAATCATATTGAATATAGATATCCAGGAATGAAGAAACGTTGCCCAATGACATAGCTGCTCCATCTTGTTCTTTCACGGCAGCAAGATATGCCATATAAACCCACTGAACAGCTTCTTGTGCATTAGTAGCGGGACGACCCAAGTCGAGTCCGTAATATTCACCCAATATCTTTATTTCTTTCAGTGCTTTGATTTGTTCGGCTACTTCTTCGCGCAGGCGGATACGGGCATCGGTCATCGGACTGGTGATATTGTGCAAATCTTCTTGTTTTGCTTCAATCAGTCGGTCGATACCATACAGTGCCAAACGGCGGTAGTCACCGATGATACGCCCGCGTGCATAATTATCGGGCAGACCGGTCAGGAAACCGAGTGAACGGAAAGAGCGGATTTCTTCGGTGTAAGCATCAAATACGCCATCATTATGGGTTTTGCGATAATGAGTAAAGATATCCTTTACTTTTTCATCTACTTCCACACCGTTTTCATGGCAGGCTTTTTCTACGACTTTGATACCACCATAAGGTTTGATGGCACGGCGCAAAAGTTCATCCGTTTGAAGACCTACAATCAGTTCGTTTTCACGGTCAATGTATCCTGCTTTATGTGAGGTGATGGTAGATACTGTTACATTATCAAGGGAACGAACTCCGTTATTGGCACGTTCTTCTTCTAGTGCCTTGAGGCATTCGTTCCACACTTTTTTAGTTCGCTCTGTGGGGCCTGCCAGAAATGAGGCATCGCCCTCATAAGGGGTAATGTTGGTATGTACGAAGTCTGAAACATTAATTTCCTTACTCCACAATCCATCCTTAAAAACTTTGTTCATTTCCATACTGTTATTCCATTATTAAGAGATTTAGGGCTGCAAAGGTACTCCTTTTTTGTGAGCTATGCATCACTATTAGTAGGTATAATGCGAATACTTGTGCATTTTTAAGTATAAAGTGGTCAATAAATGAAAAAACAATAAGGACTCTTTATAACAATTCCATAAAAAATAAAGCTAATTGGTGGCAATAAACCAATTAGCTTCTAAAAGTAGCGGAACCGGGAATCGAACCCGAGTTTCAGCCGTGAGAGGGCTGCGTCCTAGGCCACTAGACGATACCGCCATCAGTTAGTCTTAATTCTTTTTCTAAGACGGTGCAAAGTTAGAAGTTTGTTTTTAATCTGCAAAATAAAAAATGATTTTTTTTATGCTATTACTATTATAAATCGGAATTTAATTTCTATGAAGAAGTATCATATGTTTTATGTAGTAAAATTGAAAGTCTAAAAAGGGGTCAACGTAAAATCCTGAGGGGTATATCCGATAAAATCCTATCTTTGTGTGAAACAAACGAATCATCAGCGATTATGGAAACTAACGGTTACCGTCTCCTTCTTCCCGAAGGTACCTTGGATTATTTCAACATTTCCGATGTAAAGGAAAGCAGTAGTGAAATCGTGATTTACCTGGAAGAGAAAAATGAGCTTCCCGGTGAATATTCGACTGTCAAAGTGGAAAGCAAAGGCTTCTACGACCCTGTAGTAGTCCGGGACTTCCCCATCCGTGGCAAGAATCTTTTCCTGAATATCCGCCGGCGCCGGTGGATTTTGAAAGACGAGGGGCGTTACGTAAGCCGTAACTGGAAACTGGTAGCGGAAGGCAGCCGTATGACGCATGAGTTTGCGTCTTTTTTAAAAGAATTATATTGATACGCTTCCTGTCAGTTGTAAGCTGCTGGGAACCCTGTTCGGTGTGGACGGTGAGCTTCTTGAACGTCAATACCGCAACCACTTGAGCGGTTATCTGAAATGGGAGTCTCTTCCTCATGCCGGGGACTGGCTTCTCTTTGAGAAGAATATAGGGGCCTATGTGGGTATAGATGAAGTCTGCCTTTCGCGTGGTGAGCTCTATACTATCCTCATAAACAAGGAAAAGACAGGCCGTTCAGGCAGCATCATCGCCATTGTAAAAGGTACAGATGTAAGGAGTGTCACCTCCGTATTGCTCCGTCTCTCCCGGCGCAGACGGTTTCAGGTAAGGGAAATCACTATGGATATGGCTCCTAATATGGAACAGATCGCCCGTGTCTGCTTTCCTGCGGCACGCCGTGTTACTGACCGTTTCCATGTGCAGAAGCTGGCTTTTGAAGCTTTACAGGAAATGCGCGTGAAGGCACGCTGGGAGGCTTTGGACAAGGAATCAATACAGATCGCATACGCAAAGGCGTGCGGGAAGATATACCATGCCCCGACCTTTGAGAACGGGGATTCGCGCAAGCAATTGCTCGCCCGCAGTATCTATCTGCTGTATAAAAAAGAGTCATTATGGACTGAATCCCAACGCATACGTGCCGGTATCCTCTTCAGGGAATATCCCGACCTGAAGAAGGCATACTATCTTTCCATGAGGCTCGGGTTGATATATCACCAGTGCAAGCACAAGGACACCGCTCTGACAAGACTTGCCAGATGGTATGACGAAGTTGAAAAGTCCGGCTTTCTTGCGTTCGGAAGGGTAATACGTTCCATACAGACACATTATCTGGAAATCGTCAACTTTTTCGACAGGCGTTCCACCAACGCAGCTTCCGAATCGTTCAATGCCAAAATCAAGGACTTCAGAACACAGTTCAGAGGAGTAAAGGACAGGACTTTCTTTCTATTCAGACTGACTAAAATTTATGCTTAATCTATGAATCCCTCAGGTTTTTACGTTGACCCCTAAAAAGCACCTTTACTCTTCCTCCCGAAAGCCTTGACAGCAAACTGTTGAAAAATGAATATAAAAAATAAGTCGTAAAATTAATTTACGACTTATTCGCGGAAGCTGGGGGATTCGAACCCCCGGTACGGTTACCCGTACGTCAGTTTAGCAAACTGGTGGTTTCAGCCACTCACCCAAACTTCCTTCTTATCAGAAGCGTTATCTCTCAAACGCGGTGCAAAGATAAGGGGATAAATTGAAATATGCAAACCTTTTGCTCTTTTTTTTAGATATATTTTTTGATGGAAATAATAAGGTGCTGATAGTGAAGTGTTAATAGGTGGAATTAATTTTTCTCCCAAAAATCCAAACATTCTTTAGCCACCTTTATTGGACAATGGTGTTTTTTAATATATTCAATGCTGTCGGCGGATAATTGAGAAATTTTATTTGTATTGGCTAATAAACTCTCTAGTTTGTTATAAATGTCATTTCCTTCGGGGCGTACGTTGATGATAGGGCGAAGTCTGTCTTCGCCTAATAAGTTGTAATGTTCCTCTTCTGCACCTCCCACCACTACAATTCCTTTGCTCATGGCGTATAATGCATTTAATCCCGGAGAATAAGAATAAAGCTGATCTAACATTACATCGCACCCGTCCATAAAATGTTCACATTCATCATACGGAGTGAAAACGGTTTGTTTGATTTCGCATGCAGATGGATGTCTGTAATATAATTTATAGAGGGCGCTATAAAGTTCGTCTTTTCCCTTCCATTCTTCACGATGATGTTTTAGACTGATATAGAATTTTACTTTTTCTATTTTTTTAAAAGGGATTTGTGGGTGAGGCAATGATTCTATCGGGAAAGGAATGTATTTGGTTTTTCCAGAGAAATAGGGTTGGTAGGCTAGATAGGATTCGTAAAGACTGGTGATGATTCCATTACAATTGTTCGCGATGATACGGTTTAATTTTCCTCTGAATCCATGCATCCAATTTATAATTGCCATTTTGTTGTCAATGGTGTCACGAAAAGTGCCATTGGCATAAAAATCATTATATCGGAGAGCGTTTTTATTTAAGCACATGTAAATCCAGTAAAAATCATATTCAAACCCTCCTAAAAATATCTTCTTGTTGTTCTTTTTAAGATATTGGAATACGTACTGAAGCAGTTCGGGTTTTAATTCTAAAAAGTAAGGGTTGACAAGTTGTACCACATCATATCCTCTGAGTTGGGGAAGGGTTTTCAGTAAATTGAACGTGTTTTTAAGAACTCCCCAACGGATTGATGACCGGTTGGGATAGAGATAGTCAGAGTTGTTTAGCCATAAATTGCTGTGGGATAATACATCGACTCTATGTCCCATATTTCTTAAGGCTTTTGCTAAAGTCCAATGTATATTGCTATACTCTCCTATTAATAAGATTTTCATAAACAGTCAATCATTATTTAATTAAATAGTTTGTGCATTGGTAGCAAGTCGTTTTGCTATTCTTATTTTTCTATTTAACAAACAAGTGTAGGCTTTAGTTCTTATTGTAGGGTGATTTTGCAATAAAAAAGGATAATTTGTCTTCTGTTGTAGCTAGTATTGTCTATGAAAATTAAATCTATCAAAAATATATCTTCTTGTATTACAGAAAAATGTGTGTAGTGGAATGATTGAAAATGTATGGTTTGCAAAAAGATTTTGTATTTCAAAAAAATGAAAATAAGTCCTTCTTCAATTATGCATAGCGGTGAGAAATTGCTAAACCTTTTCTTTTAGAAGATTGTTTTCATACTTATGTGAGGTATGGTGTCCATTTTGATATGGTCTTTTGGGGAATTTATTGAGTAAAGAATATTTAAGTGTTAATGAAAGAATATAGGTTAAGAGTTAAAGAAAAAATAATGAAGGCTGATTTGGCGACAATCAGGAGGGAATATACAAAGGGTGGTCTCAAAAGGAGTGATCTTCCTGATAATCCACTTGTCCTTTTTACAAAGTGGCTGCAAGAAGCGATAGATGCGGAGGTAAATGAGCCTACGGCTATGTTGGTAGGTACTGTTTCTCCGGAAGGGAAACCGGCAATACGGACTGTGTTGTTGAAAGATTTGCATGATGGCAAATTTATTTTTTATACTAACTATGGAAGTCGCAAGGGTAAACATCTGGCTCATAACCCATCTATCTCTATATCGTTTGTATGGCATGAACTGGAAAGGCAAATTCATATAGAAGGTATTGCGGCTAAAGTATCTCCACAGGAATCAGATGAATATTTTAGAAAAAGGCCTTACAAGAGTCGTATTGGCGCCCGTATTTCTCCTCAAAGCGAACCGATAGAAAGCAGGATACAACTTATTCGTGATTTTGTGAAAGAAACCACGCGCTGGATAGGGAAAGAGATAGATCGCCCTGAATACTGGGGAGGCTTTGCTGTTATGCCTGTTCGTGTTGAATTCTGGCAGGGTAGGGTAAATCGTTTGCATGATCGTTTTCTCTATATGCTTCAATCTGATGGTGTTTGGAAAATAGAAAGACTCGCTCCTTAATCTTCGGAATAGAGAAATAATTCCAGGTTCTTTTTCAAACTGAGCCGAGAAACCTTTTGAATGTAGGTGTAAATAGGAATACTTTTGAGTAATTGAAGGCGTTGCTTTTTATATATTATATGCAAAAGGGAATAATCTATGGATTATTCCCTTTTGCATATTTATTTTTGAAGTGATGAGGAGGTTCCTGGCGGATTCGAACCGCCGTACACGGTTTTGCAGACCGCTGACTAAGCCACTCATCCAAGGAACCTTATTGTTATCAATCTTTGTTTCTCGATTGCGGTTGCAAAGGTACGACATTTTTTTTAATCTGCAAATATTTTGCTATTTTTTTCTCACTTTTCTGCATTTTTTTCGCAACCGCACTTTGGCTTGTTGTGCATAGACTTCATGGCGCAATCAGAATTACAGCATTCACACGGATTGCTATTGTTCTTTATGCACTTGAAATACTGAAAGATACGTATACTTATCCATATTGTACAGAGGCATACGATTGCAATAACTATAATTTGTTGTAATTCCATGCTTGATAAACAAATAATTTTAGGTTTAGGTTTATTAAATGATAATACTTCCTATTTGGAATACGGTAAATGCAACAAGCCAAGCCAATCCAGTGGTGTATCCTGCTGCGAATATGGCCCATTTCCAACTGCCGGATTCTTGCTTGATTGCTGCGAAAGTGGCAATACAGGGGAAGTAGATCAATACAAACAACATGTAAGCTAATGCAACCAGTGGAGTAATGGGAATACGGTCAGAAAGATTCACATTTTCCACATCTCCTTCATTTGTGTATAATACTCCTAGTGTACTTACTACCAATTCTTTAGCGCCTACACCTGAAATAAGTCCGATTCCTAACTTCCAGTCAAATCCTAGCGGTTTGATAACAGGCTCTATTGCTTTGCCTATTTGTCCGATATATGAATTTTCTTGTTGTTCGGCTACGCTTTCATGAGTATCATGCCGTGGATAATACCCTAGAAACCAAATAATAATTGAGGCAATCATGATAATGCCTCCCATCTTTTTCAGATATTGTGCTCCTTTTTCCCATGTATGACGCATGATACTTTTAGAAGTAGGCATACGATAGGGGGGGAGTTCCATCACAAATGGAGAATCTTCTCCTTTCACTAGAAATTTACTGAAAATACGGGCCATTATTACTGCTAATAAAATACCTGCTGTATAGATACAAAGTAACATAAAGCTGGCGCAGTTAGGGAAAAAAGCACCTATCATAACTAAATATATGGGAAGACGCGCACTACAGGACATTAAAGGATTCACCAACATGGTGATTAGTCTGGACTTTCGATCTTCTATAGTACGTGTTGCCATTATGGCAGGTACATTACAACCGAATCCCATAATCAGTGGGATAAAGGACTTGCCATGCAGTCCCATCCGGTGCATTATTTTATCCATGATAAATGCGGCGCGTGCCATATACCCCGAATCTTCCAATATAGAAATAAAAAAGTATAATATGAGGATATTCGGCAGGAAAACGATAACACCGCCCACTCCACCGATAATACCATCTATCAGTAAGTCTTTCAAAGGACCTTCAGCCATATTGTTTCGTATCAGGTTGCCTAATTGGTCTACTAGCCATTCAATACCTTGCATAGGATAGTCACCCAAAACAAAGGTTCCCTCAAACATGATATAAAGAAACAGGAAAAAAATAGGATATCCCCAAATGCGATGTGTCACAATACTGTCTATCACGCGGGTCGTTTGTTCTTTTTCCAAATGATTGTCGGTGAATGTTTCTTTCAAAGCTCCGGTGATAAAACCATATTTAGCATCCGTAATAGCTTGCTCGCTGTCTTCGTTCATCACTTTACGGATACGTAATGTTTCCTTGTTGCGTATCGCTATGATTTCTTTGCCATTAGGCAGTGTAGAGATGAAATTTTCTATTTCCCTATCGTTTTCCAGTAATTTGATGGATAGGAAGCGGGTGGAATATTTATGGCGTATGTCTTCGTTTTGACTGATTGCTTTCTTGACTTCTTCGATACTGCGCTCCAGTTCAGGACCGTGGTTAATATGAATATGACGCATATATCCGCGTGGGCGGGCATCTTCCTCTTCTTTGTGGCTTCCGAATTCGTGGTCGGGTACGTAGGTTTTGTGCCAGTCTCTCAGGTCTTCCAGAATTTCAGAACGTATTTCGCCCTTTTGTGACAGGAAATCTCCTCCTTCGTAAATACCGATGATAACATGGAACAGTTTGTCTACACCTTCTCCCCGTCGGCAGACAGTAGGTACCATAGGCACCCCGATCAGCTGGCTTAATTGGGTATAATCCAATTTATTTCCGCTGGCTTCCAGCTCATCGTACATATTCAAGGCGATAACCATACGCACATTCATATCAATCAATTGGGTGGTAAGATAGAAATTACGTTCCAAGTTAGAAGAGTCTACCACATTGATAATTACATCCGGAGTTTCTTCAATGATATGTTTGCGTACATAAAGTTCTTCCGGAGTATAGGCTGAAAGAGAATAGGTTCCGGGTAAATCTACAATACGGAAATGATAACCTTGGAAGTCGAAAAAACCTTCCTTGGCATCTACTGTCACACCACTGTAGTTTCCTACATGTTCGTGGGCGCCAGATGCAATATTGAATAGCGAAGTCTTTCCACAATTGGGATTACCTACTAAGGCTACATTGATTGTACGGCGTTTGCCTTTTGCCAGTGCCACCAGTTCTGATTCGGGCACGGGTACATCTTCTGTTATGGAACCATGGTAAGGGTTTTGCATCGTGCGTGCTTCCTGCTCGCTTACCACCTCAATCATATCTGCCTCTTGTCTTCGGAGGGAGATCTCGTAACCTAGTAGTCTGTATTTTATAGGGTCTTTCAAAGGGGCGTTCAAGATTACCTCTACGGTTTTTCCTTTAATAAAACCCATTTCAACGATTCGCTTGCGGAAACCACCGTGGCCTAAAACCTTGACTATTACGCCTTTTTCTCCTGTTCTTAATTCGGATAAACGCATTTTGTTTTAAATTTTTTGCAAAGATAAGTTATTACTTAGAAGTATGCAAATTATTTAGATTGTTTTTAAATAAAGAACGGGCACTTTGTTTTTGTCTTGCAGAACTCTTATCTTTGTGCCATGTTTCATTGGAATATTCAGAAGTATATAGAGGAGAAACAACTTTTCACCTTGCATGATAAGGTGTTAGTGGCATTGAGTGGCGGGGCAGATTCGGTAGCTTTGTTGCGTGTCTTGCTTGTTTTAGGGTATCATTGTGAGGCTGCCCATTGTAATTTTCACCTTCGTGGTGAGGAATCCGATAGAGATGAAAGGTTTGTCAATGAGTTGTGTAAAGGATTAGGAGTGGCTTTGCATGTTACTCATTTTGATACGGTCACTTATGCTTCGAGGCATCATGTTTCTATTGAGATGGCGGCTCGCGAAATGCGCTATGATTGGTTCGAACAACTGCGTAAGGAGAGGGGGGGGGCTGTTATTGCCGTAGCCCATCACCGGGACGATAGTGTGGAAACTTTTTTATTGAATTTGATACGTGGCGCGGGAATCAATGGCTTGAAAGGTATTAGTCCGCATAACGGCTGCATTGTACGGCCTTTGTTGGAGGTGAGCCGTCAGGATATTTTGGATTATTTGCGTTGTTTGCGTCAAGGTTATGTTACAGACAGTACCAATTTGCAAGATGAATATATGCGTAATAAAATCCGTCTGAATATTCTTCCGATGTTGCGTGAGCTGAATCCTTCTGTCAGTGAAAGTATAGCTGAAACATCAAGGCGTCTGACTGATGTTTCTCTTATATATAATAAGGAGATAGAGGCAGGAAAAGAAAGGGTGATGGAAAAGTCCGGTCATATTCTTATTTCTCGTTTGATGGAAGAGAGTGCTCCGGCGGCTTTGCTGTTTGAGATTCTTCATCCGTTAGGTTTCAATTCTGTCCAGGCAGGAGATGTATTCCGCAGTTTGTCTGCCCAGTCGGGAAAAAGGTTTGTTTCTGCCGGATGGGAGGTACTGCGCGACAGGACGGAGTTGATTATTCGCAGGAGGAAGCTGGCGGATGAGGAAGTGGAGGAAAATGTGCCCCCGTTCCGGCTTGCAATGGAAACGCAGGAAATAATGCCAGACTTTGTCATCCCTAAGAATAAGGATACGGCCTGTTTGGATGCAGACAAGGTGGTGCTACCTCTCACGGTGCGTAAATGGCGGCAGGGGGATAAATTTGTTCCTTTCGGAATGAAAGGGAAAAAGAAGATCAGCGATTATCTGACAGATCGTAAGTTTTCTCTTTTCCAGAAAGAAAATCAATATGTGGTTTGCTCTGCAGGCCAGATTGTATGGCTGGTAGGAGAGCGTAGCGATGACCGTTTCCGGGTGACGGAAGATACGAAACGGGTACTGATTATACAGCAGTTGTGGGATAAGTAGAATTTTTTCCTTTCCTGCTTTTTCATGAATGGCAGGGAATGCTCCCTGAAATCTTGTAGCAAAAATCCGCGAATCATGCAACAAGATTTCAGAAATCACGTAGCAAGATTCGCGGATTTTGGATGGAGCTTTCCGGTATTATTTGCAATACTTCTGTATCAGTCCGTCTACCACTTCATCGCCCAGTTCTTTTGCTTTGGCAAAGTTTGCACAGGCTTCTTTGTTTTTCTTTAATTGTATCTGGCAGTATCCCAGCATGCGGTATGCGGCTGCGGCTTTCGGGTCTAAAGAGATAGCCTTTTCCAATGCTTCTATTGCTTCGTTATGTTGCCCTACACGTAGATGCACCGAACCTTTTTCCACCCACATGGCTACATCCTCAGGAGTCATTTCTACTGCTTTATTAATGTCATTGATAGCTTGCTGATACATCTTACATTGTATTTCCGCCTGTTCGCGTTGCAGATAAAAGGCGGCTGTAACCCGTCCACCGATAGCATCATAAAAAGTATCATAATCTATTACCGCTTCACGGTATTTACCTGTCTGGGCTTTTATTTCTGCCCGTTCATAGAAATAAGGAGCAGCTTCCGATGTATAAGGCTTGGTGAAACGTGCCACAGCACTATCCATCAAGGCAATAACCTCGTTCATATCTGTTCCTTCAATCAGTTGTTTGGTTTTGGCTGCCGAGTAAAATGTAGCGGCAGAGGCTATGGAAGACTGGTTCACTTTCTCATAAGCGGCGTATGCCTCAGGATATTTCTTCATAGCAAACAGAATATCTCCCTCCAATTGTGTGTAAATGGGTTGGTTGTCGGCTTGCATGGCATCATGAATGATGGAGAGAGCTTTGTCGTAACTCCAGTCACCGTATGGTTTCTTGTCACCTAAAGAGATGATGTACGAATAAATTAATTTAGCGATATTATATTGCGTCTCACTCTTGTTGGTAGTCACTTCCAGTGCTTTCTTCAGGTCAGCATCTGCCAAAGCGTTGTGTTCATCATCACTAAATCCCATATAAGTAGTGGCACGGCGTATATATCCGTCTGCGCTGTTGGGATATTGTTCCAGAAAATCGTTTAATGTGGTGATATATTCGTTCTGATTTTGTTGTGAAGATGCCATGAACAGGTACACCAGTGCTTGGTCTTCTGTTTCGGGCAGTCCTTTTTTGATGCCGATTTTATTCAGTGACATGTCGTTCAAAGAAAGGGCGGTGATGCTCAGTGAGGCACCGTATGTAGCTCCGATGGCATAACTTTCCTTGGCCTCATCCGATGCGTTTTTTTGGATTAAACCTAATACTTCTCCATTGGCATTCATAATAGGGCAACTTACGGTTTTTTCGTTGGTTGTCATTGCCAGTGTATAATAATATGCCTTGTCGCCAATGGTGTCTACTTTGGTGACGGTCCCTGTCTGGCAGGTTGCCGCTTTTTGAGTCGAGTAGGGTAGCAGATAGACTGTTTCACCTACTGATGCCGGCTGTGATGCCGATTTTAATGCTATGGTCTTTTTATCGGCTTCAGTATTAAATTTTACGATGTCATACATGGAGTTGGCTCCCAAGATACGCAATACAGGTAATTCTTTACTGTCCGCGTTAATGATTACTGCGCGTTCGGCTCCTTCAAACAGGGTGTAATCAGATAATGCCGTTCCATTTTCATTGATATAGAATCCATTTCCTGTATTCTTGATTTTGTTATCTTTATCGTATGTAACGATGGAAAAAACGGCTTTTTTAGCTTTGTCGGCCCACTTTGGGGTTGCTTGTGCATAACTTAGCTGGGTAGCTATGCCGCATGCCAATATCAAAAGTACTTTCTTCATGATATAGTTAATTGTTTGTTAACGATGATACGGTATTTTATAAAGCGGATGCCGTCTTGTCTTCTGTGAAGCCGCGTTGTTTTACAGCTTCATAAATCAGAATACCTGCGGCAACCGATACGTTCAGTGATTCTATTTTACCCATTAACGGTATTTTGATCCATTCATCGCACAGAGAAAGGTGCTCGTAGGGAACACCTGTGTCCTCGGCTCCCATAATGATACATACAGGGTCTTTATAGTTTGCTTTGGTGTAATCATAATCCCCTTTTTCCGTAGCTGCTACAATCTTGAATCCGCAGTCTTTCAGATACTTGATGGTATTAGTCAAACTTTGTTCGCGACATACGGGAAGAGTGTGCAGAGCTCCTGCGGATGTTTTCATTGCGTCAGCATTGACACTGACACTGTTTTTCGAGGGAATAATAATGGCATCTGCACCGGCACATTCGCAGGTACGGGCAATGGCTCCGAAGTTACGTACATCGGTAATTCCATCCAGCATGACGAATAAGGGTGTTTTTCCTTCTTCAAACAAGAAAGGTACCAGATTTTCTGTTTTCTGGTAGGTGACAGAGGAGATGAATGCTACAACTCCCTGATGGTTTTTCCGGGTGATACGGTTAATACGCTCCACGGGTACACGCTGAACAGGGATGAGGGTATTTTTCAAACAGGCAAACAGTTCTTTGGACAGTTCGCTCTGTATATCTTTCTTCACCAATACTTTATCTATCTCTCTTCCGGCTTGTATGGCTTCAATAACAGCGCGTACACCGAAAATCATTTCATTCTTTTCTAACATGTCTAATTAGTGGTTAATGGTTAGTGACAGGTGGTTAGTGGTAAGTGATTAATGTCTGCAATATGACAGTCCATAAATCACTTGGCACTAGCCACTTATCAGCGCCTTTGCATTGTTCAGGGCTGCCTCTGTCAAGGTAGCTCCACTTAGCATATTGGCTATTTCTTTTACTCTTTCTTCATCAGTCAAGCGGCGGATGTAGCTGTTGGTGCCTGTTTCCGTATCTTCCTTATATACTTTATAATGAGTGATGCCGCGTGCTGCAATTTGGGGCAGATGGGTGATACTGATGACCTGACGGTTTTGTTTTCCCATTTCCTGCATGATGAGTGCCATTTTCTCGGCGATGGAACCGGAAACTCCAGTGTCTATTTCATCAAAGATGATAGTAGGCAGTTTCACAGCTCCGGCTATCATGGCTTTCAGCGAAAGCATGACACGGGCAATCTCACCGCCCGATGCTACGGAAGCTACATTTTGTAATGTTCCATTCTTGTTGGCCGAAAACAGGAATGTCACACTGTCCATCCCTTTACTGTCCGGTTCCTTGCGCGGATTCAGTTCCACCACAAAGCGCACATTGGGCATACCGAGAGGAACCAGCAGGCTTTGCATCTGTTTCTCAATGTTCTTACCCGATTGGGAACGAAGCTTTGTCAGCACAGCGGCTTGCTTTATCACTTTGTCATATAGCGTTTCTTTTTGGGCGGTAAGTTCTGCTATACGGTCGTCAAAAGAAGTGATGGCGTTCAGCTTCTCATGGTAGTCGGTTTGCACAGCTATCAATTCCTCTATTGTTTGTACGTGATGTTTCTGTTGCAGAGAGTAGATTAAGTTCAGGCGTTCATTTACATAATCCAGACGGGTGGGGTTGAACTCCACTTCCTCCTGTGCGCCTGCTATTTCATGCGACAGATCTTTCAGCTCTATGTAACAACTGTCTAAACGCCCTATCCATTCCTGGGCACGTGTGTACACTCTCGCTATGTTATGCAGGGTTTGCATACATTCTTTGGTAGCGGACAACAGGCTGGCATCTTCCGAAGACATTATTTGGTCCACTTTGTACAAGCCCGCTTTTATTTCTTCGGCATGACTCAAAGTTTCGGCTTCCTGTTCCAGTTCGGTTTGTTCTCCTTCCTGAAGGTTTGCATCATCCAGCTGTTCCAGTTGGAACCGGATGTAATCTTCATCCTTCCGGCTTTGCTCGGCTTGTGTTATGAAATCGGCCAGCTGTTTGCATACGTTCTTGTACTCGGTATAAATATTTTTGTATGCTGAAAGTTCGTTGTCATTTTGTGCCAGGATATCCAATACATTCAATTGGAATCCCTCACTGTTGAGCAACAGGTTTTGATGCTGGCTATGTACATCTATCAGTTTCTCGCCCAGTTCCTTCATCTGCGCCAATGAGGCCGGCGTGTCGTTTATGAATGCGCGGCTTTTGCCCGATGCATATAACTCGCGGCGGATAATACATTCATTCGGATCATATTCCAAATCTCTTTGGGTAAAGAAAGGCTCCATCTGATAGGCGGAGATGTTGAAACGTGCTTCTACAATACATTTATTGGCGCCTTTCTTGATAGCTTTGATATCGGCCCGTTGTCCCAGTAACAAGCCGATAGCGCCTAGAATAATCGATTTACCGGCGCCGGTCTCTCCGGTGATGACAGAGAAACCGGGGGTGAAACTGATATCCAATGTATCAATCAATGCATAATTTTGTATATAGATAGATTGCAGCATATTCTTGCTCCTTTTTAATAATTTGCTGGTTTGTCAATTTGCTAATTTGTTGCGCTGTATTCCGCATGGTAATTAGCACATTGACAACGTGGCAAATTAAGAAATTATTTATTATTTACCAGTCTGTCAATAATATCTCTTGCTACTTCCTGTTTGCTTTTCAGCGGATAAGGAGTTACTCCTTGACGGTCTATAATCGTTATTTTGTTGGTATCACAACGAAACCCTGCTCCTTGGTCGTTCAATGAGTTCAGTACAATGAAATCAAGGTTCTTACGTTCCAGTTTTCCTTGTGCATTTTTTGTTTCATCATTTGTTTCCAAAGCAAATCCCACTAATATTTGTCCGTCCTTTTTCTGGCTTCCCAGTGCGGCGGCAATGTCTTGTGTGGGTTTCAGTTGCAGTATTAGATTATCTTTCTCTCTTTTGATTTTATGACCGGATACGGTTTCCGGGGTAAAGTCGGCCACTGCCGCACACAGGATGCCAGCCGAAGCTGTAGGAAACTCGCGGATGGCGGCTTCGTACATTTCTCCAGCACTTTCCACATCTATGCGGCGGATGTTAGGGTGATGGGCCTGAATCGTTACCGGTCCGCTGATTAGTGATACTTCCGCTCCACGTGAAGCGCATTCTTCGGCAAGTGCGAATCCCATTTTTCCTGAAGAATAATTGCCGATAAAGCGTACCGGATCTATTTTTTCGTAAGTTGGACCGGCGGTAATGACTACTTTCTTTCCGGCCATGTCTTGTTGTTTGGCAAAGAAAGCTTCCAGTATTTCCACTATTTTTTCCGGTTCTTCCATTCTGCCTTTTCCTACCAGATGGCTTGCTAGCTCCCCTTCTGCCGGTTCTATAATGTGATTTCCGTAAGAACGGAGCGTGTCCAGATTCTTCCGGGTGGAAGGGTGTGCGAACATATCCAGATCCATTGCCGGAGCTACGAATACGGGAGCTTTCATTGACAGATAAGTCGTGATCAGCATATTGTCCGCTATTCCGTTGGCCATTTTACCAATAGTGGATGCGGTAGCCGGAGCGATAATCATGGCATCCGCCCATAGTCCCAAATCAACGTGACTGTTCCATGTTCCGTCACGTTGAGCAAAAAACTCGCTGATAACAGGTTTACTTGTTAATGCAGATAAAGTGATAGGTGTGATGAATTCTTTGCCTGCGGGGGTAATCACAACTTGTACTTCCGCTCCCTTCTTAATAAGTCCGCGAATGAGTATAGCCGCTTTATAGGCGGCTATACTTCCGGTTATACCTAGTACGATTTTTTTTCCTTTCATACTCATTTCATCATTCCCGATTCACGTAGTCTGATTTTTGTCAGTACGTTTTTCGTGTTCAGCGTAAAATCACCGTTCAGTATCCAGCTGTAGTAGCCCGGATCTTTTTGTAACACTTCGCTGACAGACATTCCTTTGTATTTCCCAAAATTAAATACTTCCACGCCTTTGTCATCATAAACAATGCGTCCGGCGAAATCTACATTCTTGTTGAAACTTGAGTATTCGGCTAGAAATGCCATATCATTTTGCAGTTCTTCCGGATAGCGGTCCAATTGAGATTTCAGTACTTCGTATGTGGCGCGTGTATCGGCTTCGGCTGTATGGGCATCTTCCAGATTCTTGCCGCAATAGAATTTATAGGCGGCAGACAGGGTACGCTGTTCCAGTTTGTGATAAATTACCTGCACGTCAATGAATTTTCGTTTCATCATGTCAATGTCTACTCCTGCGCGCAGGAACTCCTCAGCCAAAACCGGAATGTCGAAACGATTGGAATTGAAACCGGCCAGGTCACATCCCTCAATGTCCCGGGCTATCTCTTTTGCCACTTCCTTGAAGGTAGGGCAGTCTGCCACATCTGCGTCATAAATACCGTGGATAGCAGAGGATTGTTCGGGAATGTGCATTTCCGGATTGATACGCATGGTCTTCGTTTCTTCGTTGCCGTTTGGATACACCTTCAGATAGCATATTTCCACTATTCTGTCTGTGTTTATATTTGTTCCCGTTGTTTCCAAATCGAAAAAAACAATAGGATTCTTCAAGTTCAATTTCATTTTCAGCTTGTATTATATATTGTTTTTCCACCACATGGTGGCGTGTCGTTTTTAGTCGTTCAGCATCATAGGCATCAGCAGCATCAGCAGGTCTTCGTTCTCTTCCTGCTCTACAGGGACAATAACGCCCGCACGTGAAGGATCAGCCAGTTCGAAAAGTATTTCCTGTGCTGAGATATTGTTTAAAATATCAATCAGGAATGTTGATTTAAAGCCGATGCTCATGGGACTTCCTGTATATTGGCAAGTCAGTGTTTCTTCTGCTGAGGTGGAGAAATCAATGTCTTGTGCGGAGATCTGGATCTGATTTTCACTGAGGCGGAGTTTTATCAAACTGCTTGCTTGCGATGAGAATACAGATACACGGCGGAGCGCACTGATCAGCGTCATGCGGTCAATGGTGGCCTTGTGAGGATTATCCTGCGGAATTACTGAGTTATAGTTTGGATAGCGTCCTTCGATAAGACGGCATATCATACTGTAGTTTTCTAATGTAAACGTAGCGTTACGGTCGTCAAAATCAATTTGCACATCTCCTTGTTCTTTCGGTAACAGGTTCTTCAACAGGGTTGCCGGCTTCTTGGGCAGAATGAAAGCGGCTTTTTCATCGCCATGTGCCACAAATGTTTTATTGCGTACTAATTTGTGCCCGTCTGAGGCTACGAAAGTGATGTCTTCGGTAGTGATATCAAAATAAATACCATTCATTACCGGACGTAACTCATCATCGGCAGTAGCGAATAAAGAACGGTTGATACCAGCCAGCATCACCGGAGCGCCCATCGTTACGTGTACCGCATTTGCGCCTAATGCGGGAGCTTGTGGATATTCGTCGGCATTTTGTCCCATCAGGCTGTATTTACCATTCTGATATTGTACGGTGATTTCCAGGTTTTCAGTATTTACCAGGAAAGTAAGTGGTTGTTCGGGTATTTCTTTCAGGGCTTCGAGTATGGTTTTTGAAGAAACGGCAAAGCGTCCGTCACCGTCACTTTCATTTACTTCCAGTGAAGTGGACAGGGTCGTTTCGCTGTCAGAAGCAGTGAGAGACAGCGTTCCGTCAGTTAGTTCCATCAAAAAACAATCAAGAATAGGTAACGAATTTTTAGAGTTGATAACTCGGCTAATAGCTTGTAAATGACTGAATAATCCAGTACTTGAAACGATGAACTTCATAGTTTTATATTATTATATTTATATTCTATATCTCTACATTCATTTAACTGCCAAAGTTACGAAAAGATTATGGTTCAAGCGCAAAAAATGGCGAAAAAATTAGTTTACTCGCAAGGAAAAGTGTACTTTCGTGGCGAATTTAAATAACGTAATATGGAATTAGCAGGAAAAGTAATAGCAGTCCTCGAACCGAGAGGAGGAGTTTCAAAGACAGGAAATGAATGGAAAGTACAAGAATACGTAATTGAAACGCATGATCAATATCCTAAAAAAATGTGTTTTGACGTATTTGGAGCAGATAAGATAGCGCAATTTAATATTCAGGCAGGTGAAGAGTTGAATGTGTTTTTTGATGTGGATGCCCGCGAGTGGAATGGGCGTTGGTTCAACAGTATCCGTGCGTGGAAAGTAGAGCGTGTGGGTGCCCAGGGGCCTGTTGCGCCGGATGCTCCGTTTCCTCCCATGAATGCTGCTCCCGCTGCGCCGGTAGACTTTGCCGCGACAGACGAGAAGGATGATTTGCCTTTCTAGAGAATAGGAGATTCTCATAAACATAAATAAGCCGGTAGGGTCCGTGAAAGGGAGATATTCAGTAAATGTCCCTGTAAAATACAATGGCATATGAAGATGATAGAGTATAATCACTTCATATGCCATTTTTATTGTCATTTTTCTCTATATTCTAATATACTCTTATCGGGCAAGCTATGAAGTTCCGGAAGAAGTTTGATGACCTCTTCTGATTCTTTCAGTAAACTCATATCATGCTGCTTTCACCGTTCTGTTCCTGATCTTTTCAATCATCAGTATGGCATTTGCCGTATGTATTCCGAAGAAAATCCACAGGATTTCCGTCTTCCTGTTCCGTGCCTTTATCCTTGCGAGCGAGTAATGTTGCTTTTGAGTACCGAAGCTCCCTTCAAGCCGGGTGGCCCTTTCTTTTGAGAGTTCACTTCTAAGCACCTTCCTCAAAGGCTCATTTTTTGCCGCTCTTCCCTTGCGCACAAAGGATGTGGATATTCCATATTTTGTACAGAACTTCCTGTTGGCATTATTGGCGTATATGGAATCAGTAGCCACACACCTTACCCTTACATTCATCAACTTCTGATGTATACGGATACAATCTTTTAGACGTATGCCCTCATTGAATGCCTTGAAAGAGATGTCTCAATAAACGAGATTCCGTCTATCTGTATATTATTAACCTTTGCACCGAACTCGACAGATTTTGTCTCCTTGCCCCTTACGATAGGGCGTACGTAATAACGGTCAATACAGACAATACGGTCACTGATTTTCCTACCTTCAAAGAGTTCCTTTTCCTGTACAAGAACCTTTCTGATTATGGAAAGCCGTTTCTGATAATCCTGTGTATATGTGAGTGAAGAGCCGTATTCTCTGTGAATGTCATCCCGTTGTATGATGAGTTTTTCCAGGAGTCTAATCATGCGACATTTCAGCATCCTTGTCCTTGAGACCTTCCTCTTTCTTTTCTTGCAATAGGACAGATAGGATACCGCAATATCCGTATATTTGTTACGGGGACGTCTTATACCAAGATCTCTACAATGCTGGCAGATATGCCGATAGAGCCATTCGATCCTTTCCCAAAGGAGCTTCATGTCCGTAGGAAAACGCATATGACTTTCATAACATGTGATATCGGTCATACACACGTGAAGGTTCTCAAGATAAGGCTTCCAGTGTGAGGCAAGGATTCCCTGAAGGAAGTCAATGTCAAGACGGGATGCAATCTCATTACGGACAGCACTGATTATCTTGTAGTTCGTTATAGGGCAGGACGGGGCTATCATGATACCACAGAACAACTGATAGTGTATGTTTCCGTTAAGATGTTCTACCAGTAACCTATCAGAGAATCCGGTGTAAGCTAAGCCTTCAGTACCATAAGGGCTATCTTTGCGGAAGGACTGAAACTGTTCCTCCACCCCAAGTGAGATTGTGAAAGGCCTATCTCTTTAGCTATGCTCTCAAACGGAAACACCGAATGAAGGCTGCCAAGTTTACTCTCATGAAAACTCTTACGATATTTTTCCAGAATATCGAATTCTGTAAAACCCAAAGTAGGATGAATTTCTGAAATCTTTTGTATCTTCGCCATATCTTAATTGGGATATTTCCCCCCCCCGTCTTGGCCGTCAAACCGTATTTTTGGGGGAATATTTAAAGATACAAAAAAGCCAACTAATTCGCAATACTGTAAGTATGAATTAGTTGGCTAATTTTATATGATTTACTGAATATTCCTAATAATTCATATATTAATTATGGTTTTATTTTCTTTCCTTTTTGCGTTTTTAGTGCTTCTTATTAATAGCCTATTTTGACGGAAGAAACATTGTCATTAAGACCATAATCTCCTAAATTAGGAACATCTTTAGTATAGGTGTTATTCCATCCGGGACCGTCTGCTATTAAGAATGCATATGTACGCCCACCATAATTTTTGTCTGCATATAATCTTACTGTTACTGCTGAGGTTGGAAAACCGGGACTGGTTGTTGATGCTTTGAAAGAACTAATACAATTATCAAAGCTATAGCTATTTAAATCAGGATAATTACCTGCGCCTATTTTTAATTCAGCTCCGTTGTAATTTGTATCTTTATAAAATGTAGCTTCGGCTGCAAGTCTACTTGCTCTTGTTGTTTTTGTGTTAATGTTTAGTGTTTTGTTAAATTCACTTTCGTTATCATAGTAAGTAATTATTCCGGCATTGAAAAATGTAACAAGGATAGGGTTTTGATCAAGTTTTTCTGCCGTTTTTTGAACTTCTTTGTCTATGTAAACAATAGAAGAATCATTTGTGTAATTGAATTCCGAGGTGTAATTTTTTCCTTGGTAATTAAATGTGGTAGATCGGGCTAAATTTTTAAGTGGTGTGACTTGTTGTCTAACTTCCACTAAATCATCATTGTTGCTACATGCACTAAAGCATATGAGCATCACGCTCAATAAAAAGCTTGCTAAATTTTTCATAACTATTATTTTTTATTGGTTAATAAATAAGCACTTTCAAATATATGGATTTTATTGTAGAAAATAAAATAATTTTGATTCTTTTTTTTATGAAAACAAGCTTCCTTTTGGAGAAGACAAAATAATAAGATTTATATGTGTTGTCTTGATGAGATGGAACTTTCCGAAAATTGTATATGTTTGAAGAGTAAATGCCATTATTTGCGAAAATAATGGCATTTACTCTTATTGTTAATTATAATGTTTTCATTCTTAAAATGTTGTATAGAAAATTTGCATCTTTAATTTGTTTTTTTCGTTTGTGCCTCCTTTTAGTGCCGCACTTTCCATGTCTAAACTATTGGATATAGCAACCACTTCATTGTTTGAGTTACTTTCTACTTTAACAGGAATTAATACAACTTTATTCCAATCTGGATTCTCGGACTCCCATTTCTTCCAGTCTTCCTCTTTATTAGGATTTCCTCCTGATGCTATTATCTCTCTTTTCCGCTCTTCAATACAATAAGTAATTAAAGGGGCAATGTTAGTAAAAGTGTATGTATTATTACTACTGCTATATTGACTTAAAAAAGATGTTTTGTTATCAGTGATCTTGTTTTCCTCAAAAAATGAGAACATATCCTGTTTTCTAACCATCAATACATATTGAGGTATATTCATTGGATATTTGGACTCCTCTTCGTTATAACGGGTAAATGATACATTCACACCGTTTAGAGTGTCATTTTTGTGCTCGCTGTAAATTTCTGCAATGGGGAAAATTGCTTCGGTGAAAATACCTGCAGGGCTTTTTATATAAGTACGATTGGGATTTTCAACTAAGTCATTAAGTCTGTTGTCATTCTTAAAGTGGTTGGCTTGTATTACTTCCTTGGTTGCGGCAAAATCATAAAATCTAGAGGATAGGGAATCTTTTTTTCCTGAAGAACTTTCCAGCATGAGGTCATAATATAGGCGAAGCGTTATATTGTTTATATACAAAATAGTACCATCTCCATGAGTGGATTGTACGTAAATACCTTTTAATACATTTTTGATAAAAGCACTAGCGTCTTTATAATAATTTTTGTCTTCTTTGTACTTGTTATACATGAATTCTCCTAATTCTTTAGGTAATTTGACGGCTTGGGTTATTACCCTAGTGCCAGAGTAAGTGTCGTCCATTGCAGAAGGACCAACGGCAGAATATGCTTTTAAGGCGATAGGTTTAGCTTGTTTATTATAATAATCCGAAGGATTTACACTTGTATAAAAAGTGTTTATGTCTTTTTCTGCAATAACCTTGTTTAGCGTATCAACTTGTAAACGCATACCGTTTAAAGAATCACCGAAAAAAGTAGAATATTGTAAAAATAGACTAAGACCTGTGATATCTGTTATATTTTCTTCAAATTTGAAGTTGTCCATACAGGTGAACTGTGCTATAAAATCGGCAGTAAATTCTCCAAATTGCTCATCGGTATATCGTCCTAAATATGCAGTACTGGTACGTGCATAAACGGAGTCGGCCAACAGAGATTTGGTGGTAAACTCATAACTGTCTGTATTTGCCGGAATCTTATCTCCACCGGGGATAAGATCGGTCCCGATGCCGGTTGTTGAATCATCGCAACTATAAATCAGTGCTGCCAACAACAATGCGCATAAGTATTTGATTTTCATCTTTATTATTCTTAGTGAGTTATTTCTTTTCAAACCCCCATACTTTGTCATAGAACTTATTGAAAGCATCTACATAGGTATCGGCAGGCTGATAGTCGAGCACAGGCACACCCGATTCACGGGCGAACTTCATGACATTCTCATTCACTTTCTCGCTGTTTTGTATCACACCATCAGAGTAGGCAATGGCCAGTTTGCACAGTTCCTCGTAATTTGCCGGAGATTTGACGATGCTTTCCACATCATTCTTTTCAATGCCTTTCAGCATGAGTTTTTCAGTCAGATTACCTTCGCAGTTCGATTTGAATTCATCCTCAAACACCGAAAATACTACTTTGGAGTCTCTGAATGACGGCTCATCTTGATAAGCCTTCTTAATATAAAGGGGCACAAATGCACTCATCCACCCTTGACAATGGATAATGTCCGGACACCAGCGTAATTTCTTTACCGTTTCCAATACGCCGCGTGCATAAAAAATAGCACGTTCGTCATTGTCTTTGTATTCTACACCATTTTCGTCAGCTACCATTTGGCGGTGCTGGAAATAGTCGTCATTGTCAATGAAGTAAACCTGCATACGTGCAGCTTGGATAGATGCTACCTTGATAATCAGCGGATGGTCCGTATCGTCTATGATTAAATTCATGCCGGACAGGCGGATGACTTCGTGTAATTGGTTTCTGCGCTCATTGACATTGCCCCATTTTGGCATAAAAGTTCTGATTTCTCTGCCTTTTTCCTGAATAGCCTGAGGAAGAAATCTTCCCATGTTTGCCATTTCGGATTCGGGAACGTAAGGGGTAATCTCTTGTGTAATAAATAAAACTTTATTTGCCTTCATCTTAACTTTTTGTTGCTCATAATCATTTTGCAAAGATATAAAAAAAATAGATGAGAGTGGCAAGAAACGAGGAATAATAATTCCTTATGATATGTTAAGTGGCTGGTAATTAGTGGTTAGTGATTGGCGGTTAATGGTCAATGCCTTGCGGAATTAGGTGAAAAATGGGAAAGAACAAGTGGCTGGCCGGTAGCTGAAGAGGGCTTATTGCGTCATATCTGCAAGGTATTAACCACTTATTACTAACCACTCATCATTAATTAAAATTCTTTTTTTCTTCGTTATCTCCCAAATAATGGTTTACTTTGCAGCCGTTTTAAATGAAACTACTCAAACAAAAGAGATAAAAAGATGAAGTTAGTTCAAACAATCAAAGAGCTTCAGTCAGAGCTGGATGCCCTGCGCAGTGAGGGAAAGACAATAGGTCTGGTGCCTACAATGGGTGCACTCCATGCCGGACACGCTTCGTTGGTGAAACGTGCTGTTGCAGAAAATGATGTAGTGGTGGTAAGTGATTTTGTAAATCCTACCCAGTTTAACGACAAAAATGACTTGGCAAAATATCCGCGTACATTGGATGCCGATTGTGAATTGTTGGAAAAAGTAGGAGCGGCTTTTGTTTTTGCTCCGTCTGTAGAAGAGATTTATCCTGAGCCTGATACCCGGCAGTTCAGTTATGCGCCGCTGGACACAGTGATGGAAGGCCGTTTCCGTCCAGGACATTTTAATGGAGTATGCCAGATAGTGAGCAAGCTGTTTATGATTGTAAACCCTACCCGTGCTTATTTCGGCGAGAAAGACTTCCAGCAATTGGCTATTATTCGTGAAATGGTGAAACAGATAGGGTTCAACGGACTGGAAATTGTAGGTTGTCCTATTGTGCGTGAGGAAGACGGGCTGGCATTGAGCAGCCGCAATGCACGGCTTTCTGCGGTGGAAAGAGAGTATGCGCTGAATATTTCGCAAACTTTATTTAAAAGTTGTACTTTTGCAAAATCTCATCCGGTCGCTGAGACTCAGAAGTTTGTAGAGGATGCGATTGCTGCCGCTCCGGGTTTGCGTTTGGAATATTTTGAAATAGTAGATGGCACTACGCTTCAGAAAATAACGGATTGGGAAGATACGGATTATGCAGTAGGTTGCATTACGGTATTTTGCGGAGAGGTACGTTTGATAGATAATATAAAATATAAGGGATAGTGATCGTTAACCATTAGAATTATGATGATTGAGGTATTAAAATCGAAACTGCATTGTGTCCGTGTAACGGAAGCCAATTTGAACTACATGGGTAGTATTACGATTGACGAGGACTTGATGGATGCCGCCAACATGATTGCCGGTGAGAAAGTGCACATTGTGGATAATAATAACGGCGAGAGGTTTGAAACTTATATTATTAAGGGTGAGCGCGGTTCGGGATGTATTTGTCTGAATGGGGCTGCTGCCAGGAAGGTACAGGTGGGTGACATTGTAATTATCATGTCATACGCCATGATGGATTTTGAGGAAGCTAAATCGTTCAAGCCGACGGTGGTTTTTCCCGATTCGGCGATGAACAAGATTGTATAACGATATTTTTGTTCGGTAATCCAAAAGCCCGGTAGACGTGAGTCTGATACGGGCTTTAATTTTTGTATCCGCAATCATAGGGCAATAAACCTTCTTTATTATCCGGTGGTATGATTGCGGATAATCTTTTATATAGATTTCTCCTTGATAAGTCCTGTCCGGTAAGCCACCAGCAATTTCTTTAAATCGTTAATCTGTGTCACCAGTTCCCGTCCTTTGTCAGTGTCCTTTACCATCATGCGTTGGGTGCTCATTTCTACTATCTGGGTGCTCGATTTGATATCCTGCCCTTCTTCAATGGCTTTTTGCATTGAGGTGAACGGTTCGTGCTGTACCAGTTGGAATCCGCGCGAATGGTATACCAGTGTATATCCGGCAATTCCGGTTTCCGAATGATACGCTTTAGAGAATCCTCCGTCTATGACCATCATCTTGCCGTTTGCTTTTATCGGATTCTCACCTTGGATGGTTTTTACGGGTACATGTCCGTTGATGATATGGCGGTGTGTTCCTATCACTCCGAACTCGTCCAGCAGCATATCACATACTTTTTCTTCATTGCGCAGGCTGTAATAGTGACCTTTTACTTCCTTGTGTAACTCTTTCTCTTTTAAAAAGTAACGTTCAAAAGTAGCCATTTTGTCTTTGTCGAAAGCAGGGGAGTCTTTGCCACACCACAAGTACCATACATAGTCTACGGCAAAGGGTCTGTCCTCGTTGTCTTCCTCAGCGAAGAAGGCGGTACGGATCAAGTGCCCTACCTTTTCCAGCAAGGCTTTTCCTTTGTACATTTTTCCGGCTATGGACACATCTTTCAGCGTACCGTCGGCATTCAGGGGTATGGAGGCGTGGAACAGCAGATTTGAGTTGCTCACCGTGTACATACATCCGTAACGGAACAGGCAGCGGATATGTTTTTTCAATTTCTCACTGCTGACAAACGAACGATGGAGTTTGTTCATAATCTCCCGTTCTTCGTCTGTCAGCTTATAAGGATCGGCAGGATTTACCGTAGGAAGAAAGCTGTCTTTCAGTTCATATTCTTTTCCATTGGGCATTGTGATAGTCTTACGCTCAAAATCTATACGGTGTAGCAGCATACGGTCGTCCATCTCGAAATCGGGGCGGCGCCTGATAATCTCTGCTTCCAGCTTGAACTGGATAACACTGATTGCTTTGTGCATCTGGCCTATCATGCGCAGTGTCTTGGCATTGTAAGTACAGTCTTCTTTCTCTACTTTCGGTCCGAATAGGGTGCAGGGATCGTCTGCGTATGTTTCCATGGCAAAGGTGGCCAAGGGCAGAAGGTTGATGCCATATCCATCCTCCAAGGCGGCAAGGTTGCCATAACGCATGGCCAGGCGTAGCACGTTTGCCATACAGCAGTCGTTGCCGGCTGCGGCTCCCATCCATAAAATGTCATGGTTTCCCCATTGTACATCGAAATTATGATAATCGCATAATATGTCCATAATGCGGTGGGGGGCGGGACCACGGTCGAATATATCACCCAGCACATGCAGTGTGTCTATGGTGAGCCGTTGGATGAGGTTGCATAAGGCAATGATAAAGTCATCGGCGCGGCGGGTAGAAATGATGGTGCTGATGATGACGTTAATATACGCCTGCTTGTTGGGAACCATTGAGTTTTCGTGCAACAATTCCTGAATGATATACGAGAATTCTTTGGGAAGTGATTTCCGCACTTTGGAACGGGTGTATTTGGAGGATACATTCTGGCATACACGTACCAACTGGTTCAACGTGATGACATACCAGTCGTCTAGGTCCGTTTCCACTGCTTTTACCAGATCCAGTTTTTGTTCCGGATAATAAATCAGCGTACATAGTTCTTTTTTTTCGTTCTCGCGCAGGGTATTCCCGAATATTTCATTTACTTTTCTTTTGATGGCCCCGGAAGCATTCCGCAATACATGCTGGAATGCCTCGTACTCTCCGTGCAGGTCGGCAAGGAAATGTTCTGTACCTTTAGGCAGATTCAGAATAGCTTCCAGGTTGATTATTTCCGTACTGGCATCGGCTATAGTGGGGAAACTATGCGACAGCAGTTGCAGGTATCGCATATCTTTCTGTATGGTTTCCGGGGTGATTGAATTATAAGCGTTCATGGCTGGAAATTATATAAAAAACATGAGTATTAATTGGGCTATAATGACCCGGCTGAACATGGACAGCGGATATACGGTGGCATAACTCACCGCCGGATTATCACCGGGTAACGTGTCATTGGCATAGTTCAATGCCATAGGGTTTGCCATGCTTCCACACAGCATACCACAGGTGCTTCCGAAGTCGAGGCGGGTCATGCGGAGGGCCACTAATGCCATGATGACTACCGGGATAAAGGTGATGGCGAAGCCTATAGCTATCCAGATGGCTCCTTCGGGGCGCATCACTGTCTCGAAGAAATGTGCACCTGCATCTAGTCCCAGGCAAGCCAGATAGAGGGATAACCCGATACCGCGCAGCATCAGGTTGGCACTCCGGGTGGTATAAGTGATGAGGTGGAAACGGGGACCAAAGCATCCGATAAGAATTCCTACTACGATAGGTCCGCCTGCCAGGCCTAATTTAACGGGAGTGCTGATGCCGGGGATGGCGATAGGGATGGAGCCTAGTATCAATCCCAGTACAATACCTATAAAAATGGCGGCAAGATTAGGATCCTTCAGCGTTTTAACCGCATTGCCTAATACTTTTTCCACATTCTCTATGGCTTTGGCTTCTCCCACCACGGTCAGCCGGTCGCCCAGTTGGAGGATCAGCCCCGGTGTGGCAAGTAGTTGTACCCCGCTGCGCATCACACGGCTGATGTTGATGCCATAGCTGTTGCGCAGACGTAAAGAGCCTAGTTTTTTCCCGTTTATTTCGGGGCGGCTGATAACGATATGTTTGGAAATCAATTGGCTGTCTATGGCATTCCAGTCGATGTCTTCTTTATTCCAATCCTGGCTTTCCTGTTCGCCGAAAAGAATCGTGAGCGAGGGAGCGTCCTTTTCGGTGGTGATAACCAGCAGACGGTCATTCTCTTTCAGGATTTTTTCTGAAGTGGGGATACTTACCGTGCCTTCCCGCCATAAACGGGAGATAACAAATTTAGGATAGCTTAATAAAGCTACTTCTTTTATGCTTTTATTGAAAATGGCGGGATTGTGCACTTTGAAGGTGGCTATGAATGTCTGATTGGTGTCCTCGTGTTCGTGAATGTCGATATCTGAGGGACGAACAAATAATTTGCGTACCAGCAACATGGCCAGAATAACACCTACCACTCCCAGCGGATAGGTTACGGCGCAACTTAACGCTGCGCCACTGGCGGGTTCCCCCATTTGTTTTAAAGTCTGTTGGGCGGCCCCCAAAGCGGGAGTATTGGTGGTGGCTCCACAAAGGATGCCTACCATATCGCTCATCGGTATGTCTCCCAGTTTGCTGAAAAGCACCGTCATGACCGTACCTGTCAGAATAACGCCCATGCCCAGCATATTGAGCTGTACACCGCCTTTACGGAATGAACTGAAAAAGCCGGGACCTACCTGCAATCCTAGTTCGTATACAAAAAGCACAAGACCGAAACTCTCGGCGTAATTCAGCATATTCGAGTCGATTGAGAATCCCAAGTGTCCGGCCAGAATACCGGCAAAAAAGACGAAGGTAACTCCCAATGAAATGCCAAACAGGTGGATCTTACCTAAACCGAGCCCCACAGCAATGATAATCGAGAGGATTACAACCGCCTGTAAAGGCGTGTGTTCAAAAAATAAGCTATTTAACCATTCCATATTGCAAAGATAGTACATTTTTAAGTTCTGCAAGCGATAAATAGGTATTTATGGATGGAACATGACTCATCTCGTTCTATAAATGATTCTTTTCCTCCAGCCACGCATCAATCAATTTTCTTGCCAGACTCAGCTTTTTGGGTATCTCCGGCAAATTGTCTTTGGTATAGAAAGCGCCGGCATTCAGTTCTTCTTGTTGTAATTTGATGTTTCCGCTTTCATAATCGGCGGTGAAGCCTATCATGATTCCGCTGGGATAAGGCCACGGCTGGCTGCCGAAATATTTCAGGTTTTTGATATGGAGTCCTGTTTCTTCCAGTACCTCGCGGTACACACACTCCTCCAAAGTCTCGCCCGGTTCAAGAAAGCCGGCTACCAAACCGTTGAAAGTTCCCCGGAAGTTGCGGGCGTGGACCAGCAGTATGCTGTCTCCCCGGCGTATCAATACAATGATGGCAGGAGAGATGCGCGGATAAATTTCCTGACGACATTGGGGGCATTTTTTAGCAATTGGAGAAATCTGTACGGTAGGCACGCCGCACATGGGGCAATAGCGGCTGTTCTTGTCCCAATTCAGTATCTGGAAGGCTTTGCCACCCACATTGTACTCTTCCCAAGGCAATACGTCGTATGAACTCCGGAGATCCATCATCAGGTGGCGGTCATTTTCGCAGCCGGGCACCGGGGCGTGTACGGAGAAAGTTTTGGCAGTGTGTCCCTCTATCTCTCCGATGGTGTGGATAGTGCTTCCCACCGGAACAGGCATGGGAGGCTCTGTTCCGAAAGGTATGGTGTACATTCCGTTCTTTTTCTCTATCAGCAGCTGATCCTTATAAAAAACGAACCACCCGCAGGTTTCTATATCTTCTTCCATATTCTTTTTTACCTTGTTGCAATTATTGATTCAATCCTTTCATAGTGAGCTGGATGCGCTTGCGCTCTAGGTCTATGCTCATCACTTTCACCCGTACATGCTGATGGATGCTGACTACGGTGGTGGGGTCGCTCACAAATTTGTCGGCCAGTTGTGATACGTGCACCAGACCCTTCTCTTTGATTCCTATATCTACAAAGCAACCGAAGTTGGTAATATTGTTCACAATGCCGGGCAGTTCCATTCCTTCAGTCAAATCCTCTATGGTCTTTACATTCTTGTCAAATTCAAAAACTTGGATTTGTTGCCGTGGGTCGCGTCCCGGCTTGTCCAATTCCTGTATGATGTCTGTCAGGGTGGGAAGCCCCACTGTCGGGGTGACATACTTCTTGATATCAATCCGGCTGCGTAGTTCTTTGCTCTTTATCAGTTCGTCCACGGTGCAGCTCAGGTCTTTGGCTATCTGCTCCACTATGGGATAGCTTTCGGGATGCACGGCCGAGTTGTCCAGCGGATTCTTCGCTTGTGGGATACGCAGGAACCCTGCGCATTGTTCAAACGCTTTCGCTCCCATCCGGGGTACTTTTAATAACTCCTTGCGTGAACTGAAAGGCCCGTTCTCGGTGCGGTAATCCACAATGTTTTGAGCCAAGGCAGGACCTAGCCCCGATATATAAGTCAGCAGATGACGGCTGGCGGTATTGAGGTTCACACCTACCAGGTTCACACAACTTTCCACCGTCTGGTCCAATGATTTCTTCAATAAAGTCTGGTCCACATCATGCTGGTATTGTCCCACTCCGATAGATTTGGCGTCTATTTTCACCAGTTCGGCCAGCGGATCCATCAACCGGCGGCCTATGGATACGGCTCCACGCACGGTCACGTCGTATTCAGGGAACTCGTCTCGGGCGGTTTTCGAGGCCGAGTAAATGGATGCCCCATCCTCGCTTACTACAAATACTTGCAATTCACGGTCATAGCGTTGTGAAGTGATGAATTGTTCTGTCTCACGGCTGGCGGTGCCATTACCTATGGCGATTGCCTCTATCTGATATTGTTCTACCAATTTCACGATGCTGCGGGCTGCCTGTGAGTATTCACTCTTGGGCGGATGCGGATAAATGGTTTCATTGTGCAGCAAAGAGCCTTGGGCATCCAGACAGACTATTTTACATCCGGTACGGTAGCCGGGATCAACTCCCATGACCCGTTTCTGTCCTAAAGGGGGAGCCAACAGAAGCTGTCTCAGGTTTCCGGCGAAGACGCGGATTGCCTCCTCGTCGGCTTTCTCCTTGCTCAAGGCTGAAAATTCGGTTTCGATGGAAGGCTTCAGAAGCCGCTTGTACGCATCACGTACTGCCTCGCCTACCTGGCGGCTGCATTCATTGTTGCCACGGACATACATTTGTTCCAGCCGTCCGGCGCACTCTTCGTCATCGGGGCTTATACTTACTTTCAACAGGCCTTCCGACTCTCCCCGGCGGATAGCCAGCAGACGGTGGGAGGAACAGCGTTTCAAAGGTTCGCTGAAATCGAAATAATCGCGGTATTTGGCGGCTTCTTCCTCTTTGCCTTTCACCACTTTGGAGGTGATGACGGCTTGTCGGGAAAATTGGTTGCGCAGTTGGTTGCGGGCACGCTCGTCCTCGCTCACTTGTTCGGCTATGATGTCGCGCGCGCCTTTCAGTGCATCCTCTTCGTCTTTCACATCTCCTTTCACAAAAGCGGGGAGACGGCTGTCCAGATGGTTTTCGCGTTGCAATAACAGTAAGGTGGCAAGCGGTTCCAGTCCTTTTTGCCGTGCCGCTTCGGCGCGGGTCTTACGTTTCGGCTTATAGGGCAGATATATGTCTTCCACTTCGGTGGCATCCCAACTTTGTTCAATGCGTTTGCGCAATTCTTCTGTTAGTTTGCCTTGTTCTTCTATGGTAGAAAGAATGGTTTCTTTTCGTTTGGCCAGTTCACACAACTTGTCATTTCTGTCTTTAATTTCGCCTATTTGTACTTCGTCCAGCCCTCCGGTTGCCTCTTTCCGGTATCGGCTTATGAAAGGGATGGTAGCTCCCCCGCCCAGTAGAGATAATGTATTGTCTACTTGATGTACGGAAACCTTCAGGGCTGCGGCAATCATTTTATTGAATAGTTCCATGTTTGTTGTTTTCTTTTGGGGGGCAAAGGTATAAAAAAGGTATGGGTTTATCGTATAAATCGGGTGTATTTCTGCAAAGAAAAAGAGTCGGTCCGATGCGTTTCCAGGGCTCACAAGGCTCAAGGCTCACTTATGCGGTATTTTAAACCTTGGTAGATGTGTAAATGTTTGTTTTACAGATTGTTTACTAAAACAAGACGTGCGGATTGAATATTATTCTTTGGTCTTTGGGAAGTTCAGGATTGTCTTGACTTTGTCTGTCGTTTTATGGAATTTGTGTTTGGTTTGACCAGGCTTGTTTTTTTGCCGGGTTTGATTCATAATAGGCCGGATCAATGGATATGGGGTGCTTCCGGATTTTTCACGATGCCCGGAATGACCAAGTGATGATGTCAATAGAAATTTCTTTTATTTATACATTTTGCTTTCCGGTAAATGTCGGATGTATCCGTGTGTGCCTGGGTGTCATTATATTATTCATTTATTTTTCAGAATATAGTCTTGTTTTCGTCTTTTTATTGTAATAAATTGAAAATCAGTATATGTATGGGTTTCTTGAAGCTTGTTTTGGGCTTAAATACCGCTTAGGTGAGCCTTTGAGCCTTGAGCCTTGGAAGGCCTTGTGAAAAGACCTTGTCATTCCCTTCCAAAGACCTGTTCTTTGTATAAAAAGACCTTGACGTTTTTTTAAAAGAACCTTGTCTTTGACGCCAAACATCAGGACCTTTTTTTTAAATGTCTGGATCTTTTTCAAAAACAACAAGACCTTTTTTCAAAGGGAACGGGTACAAACGGACAGCCGGTCCGTCTCTTTTCCCAGATAGTGTAATAATTATGAAGAAACTGTTTATTTTACTTGTGTGCCTGTTGCCTGTGTTGGCACAAGCTCAAATGGAGACCTCTGTAGCCGGATTCATCCCTTTATCCGGTAGCGGAAGAATAGTATATAATTTCAATCCCGGATGGCGCTTTCATCGTGGAGACATAAAAGGCGCGGAAGCCGTACGTTTTGATGATACATCTTGGCAAGTAGTGTCTGCTCCGCATACTGTGGAACTGATGCCTGCCGAGGCAAGCGGTTGCCGTAACTATCAGGGTGTGGCATGGTACCGGAAACATTTTGTGATTCCTCAAGATATGAAAGGAAAAGAGGTGTCGCTTCATTTTGAGGGAGCTATGGGAAAACAGGTGATTTATTTAAATGGCAAGAGGGTGCAAGAGCACTTGGGAGGATACCTTCCTTTCACTGTGCAACTGACGGAACAGGGGGTACAGCCCGGAGACAGTTGCTTGCTGGCAGTGATGACGGATAATAGTGATGATAAGAATTTTCCTCCGGGAAAACGTCAATATACCTTGGATTTCGCTTATCATGGAGGAATTTACCGGGATGTGTGGATGATAGGAAAATCAAGTGTAGCTATTACAGATGCCTTGGAGGCCGATAAGGTGGCCGGAGGCGGAGTTTTTGTGCATTTTGACAATATAAGCGGGAAAAAAGCGGAAGTGTACGTGGATACGGAAGTGCATAACAGTGGAAAGCAGACGCGTACCGTAGCCGTGGAGACGGTTTTGGCGGATGCCGGCGATGTTCCCGTAAAACGGGTTTCGCAACAGGTGAAGCTGCAAGCAGGGGAATCGAAGACGGTGCGGCAACAGTTTGCAGTTCGCAATCCTAAGTTATGGTCTCCTGACTCACCTTATTTGTATAGGATACAATCTCGTGTCAAAGCCGGACATGAAGTTTTGGATGGGGGAGTGACACGTGTGGGGATCCGCAAAGCGGAATTTAAAGGTAAGGATGGCTTTTGGTTGAATGGCAAGCCTTTTGGTCAATTGGTCGGCGCGAACCGTCATCAGGATTTTGCATACGTGGGTAATGCGCTGCCCAACAGCCAGCAGTGGAGGGATGCCAAACGCTTGCGTGATGCAGGATGTACCATTATCCGTGTAGCTCATTATCCGCAAGATCCGGCATTCATGGATGCTTGTGACGAAATGGGGCTGTTTGTTATTGTGGCTACTCCGGGATGGCAATATTGGAATAAAAATCCGGAGTTCGCAAAGCTGGTACATCGGAATACCCGTGAGATGATACGCCGGGACCGCAATCATCCCAGTGTGCTGATGTGGGAGCCTATTTTGAATGAAACGCCTTATCCGCGCGATTTCGCACTGGAGGCATTACGGATTACACGGGAGGAGTTTCCTTATCCCGGACGCCCTGTAGCGGCAGCCGATGTTCATTCGAAAGGAGTGGCGGAAAACTATGATGTGGTGTACGGATGGCCGGGAGATGATGAGAAGGCAGACCGTCCGGAACAATGTATTTTTACTCGTGAGTTTGGCGAGAATGTGGATGACTGGTATGCACATAATAATAATAACCGTGCCAGCCGTAGCTGGGGGGAACGCCCGTTGCTGGTGCAGGCGTTGTCATTATCAAAGAGTTATGATGAAATGTACCACACTACAGGACAGTTTATCGGTGGGGCGCAATGGCATCCTTTTGATCATCAGCGGGGGTATCATCCCGATCCGTATTTCGGGGGCATTTATGATGCGTTCCGGCAGCCTAAATACGCTTATTATGCTTTTCGCAGCCAGTCTGCCGCGACATTGAAGCATCCTGTAGCGGAATGTGGCCCTATGGTGTTTATCGCCCATGAGATGTCTCCTTTCTCGGATGCCGATGTGGTGGTGTTCAGTAATTGTGATTCGGTTCGTCTCTCTGTCTATGACGATACTGAGAGCTGGACGCTTCCGGTAGTTCATGCGCAGGGACATATGCCTAATGCCCCGGTGATATTCAAGGATGTATGGGATTTCTGGGAAGCACGCGAGTATAGTTATAAGCAAAAAAACTGGCAGAAAGTAAATATGGTGGCAGAGGGAATTATAGACGGTAAAGTGGTTTGCACTTATAAGCGGATGCCGTCACGTCGCAGCACGAAGTTGCGTATGTATGTGGATACGGAAGGAAAACAATTGGTGGCAGACGGTTCGGATTTTATCGTAGTGGTGGCCGAAGTGACGGATGATAGCGGTAATGTGCGCCGTCTGGCCAAAGAAAATATCGTATTTACTGTAGAAGGTGAAGGACGAATTATAGGGGATGCCTCTATCAATGCCAATCCGCGCACGGTGGAGTTTGGCTCTGCTCCCGTATTGATCCGTTCTACCCGCAAGCCCGGCAAAATAAAGGTGAAGGCCCATGTGCAGTTTGAAGGAACGAATGCGCCGGTTGCTACGGAAATAGAATTAGAAAGTATTCCGTCAGAACTGCCTTTCTGTTATACGGAGGAGGAGACGGATTCTCAATCAGTTGGAGCAGGACTAGCCGGAAGCCCTGTTAGAACAGAAAGAATGGCGGGGAAAGTTGTGCTGACAGAAGAGGAAAGGCAAAAAGTATTGATGGAGGTGGAGAGACAGCAAACTGAATTCGGTACGGAGAAGTAATATAGATAGAACGCGGATTTATCTCGTTCCAATCTAACCAATAATTGGTATTTAACTAATTTCAATTTAAGTACCAACGGATTTTTTTCTTATCTTTGACCTCGGTTTGAAGAAAACTAAATACTTATGAAGAAATATATACTTATTATACTTTGTTGCCTGACAAGCTTTCCTCTGTGGTCATATAATGTGAATATGATTGTGGAACATTATTCTGTAGATCAAGGGCTTCCTAATAATACGGTAAACTGTACCTTGAAAGACAGAGATGGCTTTATCTGGTTCGGAACCTGGTATGGCTTATGTTGTTTCGATGGAGTGAAGTTTAAAACATTCAATAAACAGGAGCACGATTCGGATGTGCCGCCACGTAAGATCCAGCGCATAGTCGAGGATAAAAACGGGTATATATGGGTAAAGACCATTGACCGTAAGTTATATGTCTTCAATAAAGTGACCGAATGTTTTCATGCTGTTTATGATGACATGAAGAACTATTCGGAGAATATCCAGGTGATAAAATTACAAAATACGGCCGAGGGGGATGTGTTGTTGCTGACTAAAGATAAAAATCTGTTATTGGCCGGGGTAGATGAAAAAGGGCAGGTAACTATCAAGATTCTGTTCGACTCTCGGAACGAGATAAACAAGCATGATTATACACTGAAACACCATGTCCTGTGTGAGACGGAGGAATATATCAGTTGGATAGGAACTGATTATAAGGTAGCCGCCGTGCATAAAGGATCGGAATTGGCATCCCGGCCTGCCGATTTTATAACCAGTAAGATTAATTCCGGTGACAAGGATAGTTTTACCAGTTTTTTTGAGGATGGCAGGAAGGTATGGGTCGGAGATCGTGCGGGTATTTTTTACAGTATCGATGTGAGGACCGGTTTGGTAAACCGGTATGTACTTTCCGAAATAAAAGGTGCGATCAGCAATTTGCTGGTTACTCCGGCAGGTTATGTCTATCTCAGTGTGGCCGGACAAGGCACATACGAATATGATTTGGCTGAGCGCAGGTTGCAAAAGATAAATACTGAAATGAATGACGCTATGGTAACTCATGCATTCATAGACCAGTATGATAAAATATGGTTTCACGAAAATGAGAAGGCGCTGATTTATTATGATCCGTTGAACCATACTGCAAAACGGTTTCCGTTTACCATGTTCGGCAAGATAACCACCCTGTATTCGGAAGATGCCGGCGAAAGAGGGCTTTTTTTCCTGTCTCCGGCAGGAGAGGCCTGGTTGTTCGACAGGGAACATGCGGAGATGGTTTATATCAATAAATTGAAACAACTTTCTAATGATAGGACAAATCAGCAGTTTTATCATCTGATGTTGGATAATGACGGGGTATTGTGGCTTTCCTCTGCCGATGAAGGGGTGTATTGCATGAATTTCCCCAAGAAGCAATTCAATCTGCTTTCGTTGTCTCCGCAATCAGCCGGTCAGGAAAATTATGCGACAGGGGTAAGAGCCCTTTTCCAATCAAAAAGTGGCGATATCTGGGTGGGCACCCGTTGGCAGAGTGTTTATCGGATGGACCGGAACGGTGTAACCAAACATGTTTTTTCGACAGGTGACGAGCATATAGGTAATGTATATCACATCATGGAAGACGACAAAGGAAACCTTTGGTTCTCTACCAAAGGCGACGGATTGGTGAAAGCTGTTCCTGATGAGAAAACTGCAGGTGGTTTCCGTTTTAAACGTTATCTGCATAATTTGTCTGATTTGTCGTCAATCAGCGGGAATGATGTGTATTTCACTTATCAGGATGAAAAGAAACGTATCTGGGTGGGTACTTTGGACGGAGGATTGAATCTGCTTTGTGAGGAAAATGGGGAAGTCACTTTTAAGAATAAATATAACGGATTCAAGAATTATCCTACGTATGGCCTTTATATGGAAGTGAGGAATATGATAGAGGATAATGACGGGCGTATGTGGGTAGGTACGATGGACGGGCTGATGTCTTTTAAAAACAACTTTGCCTCAGTGGAGCAGATTGATTTTGAAACCTACCGTGGTGCCAACCGGGTAAATTATGCCGATAGCGATGTGTACGCGCTTTATAAAGACGAGTTCTCTCAGATATGGGTATGCGTGTTTGGTGGAGGATTGAGCAAATTGTCGGGATATGATGAGGAAACGCATAAGCTTTCATTTAAATCGTATGGCTGGGAAGACGGATTGAATAATGATGTGGTGATGTCTATTATAGAAGATGATAACGGTTTCCTTTGGCTTGCTACGGAAAAAGGACTCTCTTGTTTTGACAGGGCGACAAGCCAGGTGCGTAACTATGACAAATACGATGGCTTTCCCCCGGTTGTGATGGAAGAAAGCACCACATTGAAAACGCTGGACGGGGAACTTTGGCTGGGGTGTAAAGAGGGTATCTTGACCTTTTCTCCCGATAAACTGGAAACGCAAAGATTTGATTATAACACATTTATTGTAGGATGTCAGATATCAAACCGGGACATACGCAGCTATACGGACCATCCTATTATTGACCGGTCCATTACCTATACAGACAGGATTACATTGAATCATAACCAGTCCATGTTTACTTTAGAGTTTGCGGCGTTGAACTATAATAATCAGAACCGTGTGTCTTACAAATATATTTTGGAAGGATATGAAAAAGAATGGCACTATAACGGGAAGAACCGTATAGCGTCCTATACCAATGTTCCTCCCGGCAAGTATCTTTTCAGAGTACAGACACTGGATGAGGCAAATCCCGGTTTGGAATCTTTCCGTGAGTTGACCGTTGTCATTCTGCCGCCTTGGTGGGCCAGTTGGTGGGCGTATGTTATCTATATGATTATAGCTGTAGCCTTATTGCTGGTGGCTATAAAATTATCTCTTTTCATGATTAAGGTGAAAAATGATGTGTATATCGAACAAAAATTGTCCGAATTGAAAATCAAGTTCTTTACCAATATCTCGCATGAGTTGCGTACTCCGCTGACTCTGATCCAAGGGCCTATTCAGGAGTTGAAAGAGAAAGAAAAACTATCTCAGAAAGGAATGCAATACGTGGATCTGATGGAAAAGAATACCAAGCAGATGCTGCAACTGGTCAATCAGATATTGGATTTCCGTAAAATACAGAACGGAAAAATGCGTCTGCATGTGTCGTTGTTCAACCTGAATGAGATGGTAGACTCTTTTGAGAAAGAATTCAGGGTGATGGCCGAAGAAAATGAAGTCAGCTTCACGTTCCAGCTGGCCGGTGAGGATATCATGGTATGGGCGGATAAGGAGAAAGTGGCCATCGTAATCCGCAACATAATCTCCAATGCGTTCAAGTTCACTCCTGCCGGGGGGAATATTTATGTCACGATGGGAGTGTCGGATGATGACAAGCATTGTTATGTACGGGTGGAAGATAGCGGTGTGGGTATTCCCCAAAGCAAGCTTTCCGAAATCTTCGAGCGTTTCTCGCAGGCTGACAATGCACGTGGCGCTTATTATCAGGGAACGGGCATCGGATTGGCTTTATCTAAGGAAATTATCAGTCTGCATCATGGGGAAATCTATGCAGAGAGCCCTGAAGGGAAAGGGGCAGTCTTTACCATTGAATTGCAACTGGGTAAGGAGCATTACAAACCGTCGGAAGTCGATTTTTATATGGGCGGGGAAACGGTGAGTGTTCCTGAAACTGAATCTGTTTCTGCTTCTGCCGGCAAGGAAAGCGAGGAGGAGAAAGAACAGCCTGTCGATTCGTCTTTGCCTACCGTGCTGATTGTAGAAGATAATAAGGATTTATGTAATATGTTGAAGTTGCAATTGGAAGATAAATTCAATATTTATATGGCCAATGATGGTGTGGAGGGGCTGAAGAAAGTACATCTCTATCATCCCGACATGGTAGTCACCGACCAGATGATGCCGAATATGGATGGAATAGAGATGTTGCAACGCATCCGTAAAGATTTCCAAATCAGTCATATTCCGGTGATTATCCTGACGGCGAAAGGTAATGATGAAGCGAAGACCAAAGCGATAAGCATGGGAGCGAATGCCTATATCATCAAACCTTTCAGCAAAGACTATTTGGTGGCACGTATCGAACAGTTGCTGAATGAACGTAAATTGTTCCGTGAACGTGTATGGCAGCAGCCCGAAGAACATAAGGAGGAACAGGATACATACGAACAGTTCCTAGTGAAGAAAGATGTGCAGTTCATTGAAAAGATTCATCAGGTTATAGAAGAGAATTTGGATAATAGTGATTTTAATATAGATACTATAGCATCAACTATCGGGCTGAGTCGCTCGGCTTTCTTTAAGAAGTTAAAGAGTCTGACCGGGTTTGCTCCGGTGGATTTAGTGAAAGAAATTCGTCTGAATAAATCAATAGAGTTGATTAAAAATTCGGATATGAGTATTTCAGAAATAGCTTTTGCCGTAGGCTTCAAGGATTCCGGTTATTTCAGTAAATGTTTTCGTAAGAAATATGATCAGACTCCGAGGGAATATATGAATGAATGGCGTAAAGGTTGATTTCTTGATCTTATAAAGCAGGAATCCCGTAAACAGATGCAAGCGAGCATTGTGTTTGCGGGATTGTCTTGTTTATTCACTAAATTATTTTTGGACTTTATTAAGATTTAGTGATTACATACTTTTTTGTGATTCGTCTTAATTCTAAACAATAACTAGATTATGATGAATGTGAAAAAAATTATCAGTTTAATTATGCTCCTGTTTATGTTACTGCCTTTGGGAGCACAGAATTCAGAGGGAAAACAACGCTATAAAATAGCTGCGTGTGACTGGATGATGCTAAAACGCCAGAAGATCGGTTCTTTTCAATTAATGAAGGAACTAGGAGGTGATGGCATAGAAATGGACATGGGAGGCTTGGGAAAACGGGATACTTTTGATAATAAGTTCCACCAACCCCATTTCTGTAAATTATTTAAAGAAACAGCACAGGAACAACATATTGAAGTCCCTTCTGTGGCGATGTCCGGATTCTTTGGACAATCTTTCTTGACTCATCATAATTATAAAGCTTTAGTGCAGGATTGTTTGAATACGATGAAGGTGATGGGGGCCCAAGTAGCTTTCCTTCCGTTAGGTGGTATAAAAGAGGACTGGACAGTAGCGGGTGATGCACGTCAGGAGTTGGTAAGCCGTTTGCACGAAGTGGGAGAAATGGCAGTGAAAGATGGAGTAGTGATAGGTATCCGTACTTCTTTGGACGCTGGAGAGGATATAAAACTGTTGAAAGAAATTAATTCGAAAGGTATAAAGATTTATTATAGTTTTCAAAATGCGTTGGAAAATGGACGCGACCTCTGTAAAGAGTTGAAAAAACTGGGAAAGGATCGGATTTGTCAGATACATTGTACGGATACAGACGGGGTTACTCTTCCTTATAATACCCGTCTGGATATGAATGCCGTAAAGCATACCCTTGATAAGATGGGGTGGAGCGGATGGCTGGTCATTGAACGGTCACGGAATAAGGATGAAGTCCGGAATGTAAAGAAAAACTTCGGGACGAATGTCGCTTATCTGAAACAGATATTTCAACAAGAAAAATAAGATAATATTTTAATTTTAAAAAAGATTCTATGGAGAATGAAAATGCATTTCTTCAGAAGCTGGACAAGATTGGCAACTTGACACAAGTGGTCTGTCTCAGTCTGTTTCTGACAGGAGTTTCTGTTCAGGGAGTATCCGCTGAGACAGGATTCCCTATATCCCAGTCGGTGCAACAGACTAAAACTGTCACCGGACAGGTGGTTGATGAAACTGGTGAACCGGTGATTGGTGCCAGTGTGGTGGTGGAAGGAACTACAAACGGTACCATTACTGATTTTGACGGAAAATTTGCTTTGCAAGTCCCTTCGGGCAAGAAGGTTGTCATTTCATTTGTGGGGTATGTGCCGCAAACGATTGCTCCGAAACAAGGAAAAGACTTTAGAGTGGTGCTGAAGGAAGATTCCAAAATTCTGGATGAGGTGGTCATTGTTGGTTACGGTACTCAAAAGGCTAAAAATGTTACTGGTGCAATCTCTACTGTAAATCCAAAAGAAATAGAAGATTTGCCAGTAGGAAATTTGGGAGCGGCTTTACAAGGCATGGTGACAGGTTTGAGTGTTAGTGGTGGCCAGACTCGTCCTGGTGCTGCTGCTAGTTTATCGATTCGTCAGCCAATGACTTTGTCTAAAGATGGTGGAGATACAAATCCTATTTATGTTGTTGATGATTTTATTGTGGATGCAACAACATTTAATAACTTGGATCCTAGTGAGGTGGAAAATATATCAGTATTGAAAGATGCTGCAGCTTCTGTTTATGGTGCTCGTGGTGGACAAGGTGCCATATTGGTGAAAACCAAGCGTGGCAAAGAAGGTGATCCTCGTATATCCTATAGTGGGCAATTTGGCTATAATGATGAAATAGCTCGTCCCAAAATGATGGATTCATATCATTATGGATTGTTCTATAATGCTATTGCTGCTGCTAATGGCAATGATGAGATAAAAAATCATAAAACAGACCTTTTCCAAGCTGACGAGTTAGAAGCGATGCGTAATATAAATTATGATTGGTTGGATGATGCTTGGAAAGGTGCTTTTAGTATGAAGCATAATCTTAATTTAAGTGGTGGAACACAAAAAGCAACTTATTTTGCTGGTGTTTCATATTATACTCAAAGTGGTAATTTGGGAACCTTGGACTATGAACGTTGGAATTATCGTGCTGGTGTGGATGTTAAACTGGCATCTCATTTTAAAGTAGGTTTGCAAGCTTCGGGAGATTATGGAAAAAATGAAAAGACCTTTAATAAGGTCGGAGGGGAAAACGATGAAAATGACTATAATACATTATTATTGACACCTCGCTATATTCCGGCATATATAGATGGCTTGCCGTTATTACGTTATGGATTTTCCAACAGTCAGCAAAATAACATCCAGCAATATAATTATTATGCATTAGAAGAGTTAGGTAATATATCAAAGAATGATCCTCAAAATATGCGTTTGAATGCTTCTGTGGAATATGACTTTGACTGGAATAAAACACTGAAAGGACTTAAACTGAAAATGTCTTATTCTAAAAGTATAAGTACAGATAAAAATAGTCGTGTCGGTTCCAAATATACTGCTTATTCTTTCAAAACACGTGGGGGATCAGGTAATCACTTATATATAGGTGATGATTTGACTAATGAATCTAATTTGCAAGAAACAACAGTTAAAAATGGAAATCAGATTTGGAGGACCATGAATCGTACGGATAGCTACCAGTTGAACTTTGTTGCAAACTATAATCGTACTTTTGGCAAACATACGATAGGAGCTTTGTTTTCTGTTGAACGCTCAGAAAGGAATTATGAGTATGTACGCTATTATAGGGAAGATCCGTTAGAAGTAAATAATGGTGAATGGAATACGGCAACAGGCAAAATGGATGGATTGACAGAACGTTCTGAGTCTGGATTGTTGTCTTATATTGGGCGTGTGAACTATTCATATAATGATCGTTATATGATGGAATTCCTTGTTCGTTCAGATGCCTCTACTAAATTTGCACCTAGTAATTACTGGGGGGTATTCCCTTCTTTATCATTGGGTTGGGTGGTATCTGAAGAAAATTGGTTTAAAGAAAAAATACAATGGCTTGAATATTTGAAAGTCAGAGGTTCGGTAGGTATGCTAGGTAAGGATAACACTAAAGCATGGTTGTGGCGTCAGAATTACTCATATCAGGCAAATAAAGGAGCTGTTTTTGGTACAAATGAGCAAAACCCTGTAGGTATGGGATTGAAAATGGGTGCGGCTCCTAATGCTGATGTTCATTGGGATAAAAGTTATAAATTCAATTTCGGTATTGATACTAGATTTTTGAATGGTAGATTGTCATTTGGTTTAGATGCGTATTTGGATAAGAATACAGAAATGTTAGTTCAAAGAGACGGATTGGTTCCTGTGACCATTGGTGGCGCATTGGCAGCTGAAAATTATGATGCCATAGATGCTTATGGCGTGGAACTTTCTTTTGGATGGAGAGATAGAGTAGGTGATATTAACTATTTTGTAAAATTGAATACAGCATTTACAGGTACTAAATACCGTAAACACGATTGGCCGGATATTATAGGTCTGGGTGATATATATAAAGGTGGTCCGACTGATATGGGTAAGTGGGGATACGATTGTATAGGTATGTTCCGTACCCAACAAGAGATTGATGAGTTTGTGACAAAAAATAATGTCACAAAATATATGGGACTGAATCCTGAACAAATAAAGCCCGGTATGTTGATTTATCGTGATGTTAGAGGTAAACAGAATCCTGATGGAAGTTGGGAGGCAGCTGATGGTATTATTGATTCAAACGATAGAATACGTTTGAGTAAGAAAAATAGTAATCCTTATGGATTTAGCTTAAACTTTGGTGGTGACTGGAAAGGTTTAAGTTTAAGTGCACAACTTAGTGCCTCGTGGGGTGGATGGGCTGAAATACCGTCTGCTGCAAGAGATATGAGTACTAAGAAACTGAATTATATAAATGCTCCTGTATTTTGGAATGATGTGTTTGTTCCGGAAGATGTAGTTGATGATCAAGGTAATATTGTTGCATATCAGAATCTTGATGCCAAATATCCTAATATGGGCTTTTCTGTGAATAATGAAACTTCTAATTTTTGGAGGGTCAATTCATTACGTATGACTTTAAAGACATTGACGATAGGGTATAAATTACCATCCGATTGGGTGAAGAAGATAAATATTGAGGGATGCCGTTTTACTTTGACTGGTACTAATTTATTAAGTTTCTTTAATCCGTATCCGGAGAATTTTTGTGATCCGTTGAGTGTGTATGGGGCTTATCCTACTTTGAGAAATGTTTCGTTAGGTGTTAATATTTCATTCTGATTAAAAATATGAAAAAGATATTGAGATATGCTTTTTTTGCAATGGCATTGGCTGCTATGACTTCATGTAGTGACCAGTTTCTGCAAGATAAAAAAGATTATAATGGTTTTAATGAAGAAATCTATGATGATATAGCATTAGCTACTGGAAAAGTTGATTTTGTTTATGGTCTTTGTTTGCCAACAACTGCATCGGGAGTTGGTCATTCTAACCCTTGTACAGGACGTGCCGATGCTTTTTCTCAATCGACAGAAGAATACGCAGGTTCTACTACTTTTACTCAGTTGGCTGAAATTTTGAGTTCGAATGTTCCTGACTATTTTTATAATAAAAATACGGATGGACCATGGTCACGTATACGTGAATGTAATATTTTTCTAGATAATATTGACAAAGGGGCATTAGGAGAGGCAGATAGAAACAAGTTGAAAGGACAGATTTATTTTTGGCGGGCTTGGATTTATACTCGGTTGGTTATGATGTATGGTGGAGTTCCTATTGTAACTACGGCTCAAAATGCTATTTTAGGTGATGGATCTTCTAAAGATGAACTGGAAGTGCAGCGTAGTTCAACGGCTGATTGTATTGATTTCATTTGCGAAGATTTGGATAAGGCCATAGCCATGTTACCAGGAAAATGGGACAATAGTAATTGGGGACGTATCACTTCAGGTGCGGCAGCAGCGTTAAAGGGACGTTTATTATTAGCCTATGCTAGCCCACTATTCAATCGCAATGATGATCAGGTAAGATGGCAGGCTGCTTATGATGCTAATAAAGCTGCTTATGATTTGTTAATCCAGAATGGATTTGGATTGGCTGATGGAAAAGGCAACCGTGCTGAAAACTGGGAAAAAATGTTCTGCCAGATTCAAAGTAGTGAGGCGGTAATGGTCACTTTGTTCAATACTTTGACTAATGATTATAAAAAGAACAATAGTTGGGAGCAGATGGCTCGTCCTAAAGAGCTCTTAGGAGGTGGTGGAATGGCCGCTACAGCTGAAATGGTTGATTTGTTTCCAATGGCAGATGGTAAGAAACCGGGGGAAAGTGTATTTGAATATGATGAACTGAAATTCTATAAGAACAGGGATCCTCGTTTTTACCGTACGTTTGCTTTTAATGGAGTAGTTTGGCCTTATAAGATGGACAATGGTTATACATTGTGGAATTATCAATGGTATAAAGATGAAGATTCTTTTGAAAGTGGGAAACCTGGTAATTCTGCTCAATATTCAGGGGATGTCAATTCTGGTATATTTGTGCGTAAACGTACAAATCCTGAGGCACAATGGGATAATGCAAATAAATTCAATTTAAGTGCTACTCCATATATGGAAATTCGTTTTGCCGAGGTCGTTTTGAATTTAGCCGAATCGGCTTGTGGTATTGGTAAGAAAGATGATGCTGTTGAATTGTTGAAGGATATTCGTGAAAGAGTAGGTTATACAGGTGATTGTGGATTGGCGGTTGCTGAGTTAAAAGCAGATCGTGATAAGTTGTTTTCTGCTATATTGTATGAGCGTCAGATAGAATTGGCTTATGAAGGAAAACGCTTTGATGATATGCGTCGTTGGATGTTGTGGAATGATGATTTTGGAACATGTACCCGACTAGGCGTGGAGCCTCTGAATGGAAAACGTCGTCATGGCATGTTCTTAGCGGTGAAGCCATCTGTGTATACCGAAACAAAAGCAGGACAGGATTATGATGTTTTTAATCCTGATAGTAAAGCTTATGACGCTTCAAAGGTTACTCGTGCTGGTATCGGTTTGGATCCTAGTTCTTCAGATGAGGAATTTATGTTGCAAATTGAAAAATTGGATAAATTCTATGACACAAATTTGGTACGGCATGAAAATGATCAGATAGATGGTACTTCTACACCACGTTTTGAAATTACTTTTTTGAATAAATATTATTTTATAGGTCTGAAAGAAAGTGTAATGAAACAATCTCCTTATTTATATCAGAATATGAATTGGGAGGATTATTATGGTAGTGAAGGAACATTTGATCCTTTGAAGTAAAAAGAAAAAATGAATGAAAGTGGTTAGAAATAGGCGAATGTTTCTTTCCGATATTTTATTCGGATTTTGAGAATTATTGGTGTCCACAGAGCTTCTTTGTTGATAATGAAATAGTATAGCTCTGTGGATACTGATTATTAAACAATAAATTAATATTATGAAAAAAAATAAAGAATGGATTTTCTTTGCTTTGGTTAGTTTGTTTTCATTCTCGTCTTGTATTCAAGATGAGATATTGCAAAGTGAGGAGCAAGAAGAAAAGTATATAAGGATAAATGTACCCAAATTAGAAAAAGGAACAGTTTCTGATTTAGCCATTGGCTCTCGAAGTATTCTATACAATGATCCAGGTTTTTCCCAACAATGGGGGTTGTCAAATTCTAATAATATTGACGTTAATGCTTTAAAAGCATGGGATTGGGCAGATGGTAAAAAAATAAAAGTAGCCATTATAGACACAGGAGTTGATAAAACGCATCCGGATTTAAGTAATAATATATCATCGTTAAGTTATGATGCGATGACTGGTACTTCACCTAGTAGAATTTATGATAAGCATGGGACGTGTTGTGCTGGAGTTATAGGTGCTGTACGTAATAATGGAATAGGTATTGTTGGAATAGCACCTAACGTTGAAATAATGCCTATTAGTTTAGACCTTGACGGGAGTGTGAAATACTCTCAAATGGTGAATGCTATAAATTGGGCGTGGCAAAATGGAGCAGATGTGATTAATATGTCTTTGACATGTGATCCTGATGATAAAATGACTGATGCAATAAAAAATGCTTTGACAAAAGGACGAAATGGGAAAGGGTGTGTTGTTGTTGCCGCTAGTGGTAATCAAGGACAATCTAGTGTGGGATATCCTGCAAATATTGAAGGGGTAATAGCTGTTGGATCTATTGACAGAAATGGTGTGCATGCTTCCGATGCAAATTATGGAAAAAATCTGGATTTTGTTGCGCCGGGAGTAAATGTATTGACAACAATATTAAATGGGGAATATGATGTTTTGAGTGGAACTTCTTTGGCTGCACCTATGATTTCAGGTATTGCGGCATTATTACTATCTTTAGATCCTGAAGCTACAGTCTCTAAAGTGTATTGGAATATGGTTAATGCTTGTAGGGAATTACCCCAAAATACTCATGATAAAATAGGACATGGCTTGGTTGATGCTTATTTGGCTTTGATGATGAATAAGCTTAGTGAAGTTAAAGAAGAAATTTACGGAAGTCATTTTAAGGATTCTTGTCCCATTTCTTATAGTGTTCCTGAACCATTTGATATGGAATGGGTAGTTACATCAAATTATGTCGAACCATCTTTAAGTGATGAGGATACTACAGTAACTAAGGTTGTTAGGACTTATAAAGGACAGCATATTGAAATTCTTAATACTAAGAAAGGTGCAGGAATAAGATATGATGTGGAAGGATATGTTGTAGATAAGTTTGGTCAAACATTGAAAACGCTTAAGACTTACTTTACTAGTGGACCTCCTAGTCCGATGACTGGAACATTACAATGGCAAGCGTCTTCAACTATAGGGGATCATTATATTGATTGGGAAACTGGAGGAAATTTTGATAGTCAATATCCTACTTATGATATGAATTACTCTTATGAGCCATTTGTAAACAGATATGATAATATTGAAAATAATCCTCAGTATGCTGTAAGAATAGAAGAAAAGTCTTTTGCGGAAATTGAAGATTTCAAGGTGGATTGTTCTTGTTATAGGATTAATTTTAGGAGAGCTTCTGGGTTTATGACGGATACTTTTATATGGATAACTACAGATGAGGGAGAAGGACGTCCATTTCGTATTCAGGTTTTTGTTGAATAATAAATATCTTTAAAATAAAGATGTCAAATACATTAGAATTGTAATATTCTTATTACTCTTTATCGAAAAGTGTTAACGTGTGTGCGTTTCGTACAATTGTGATATATGAGTCAATATAGGTAGGGAGCAACTTGTAGCAAATTTCTCTGAATTTTGTAACAAGACTCAAAGAAACTTCTCATAAGTTTTTTCGCATATTTCTGAATACGTTTTAGAAGCGCGAATAAGAAGAGAGAAAATGTGAACTTTTTTGAGTACATATCCCCGAAGGGCACGTCTTGAAAAAGATAATTGTTAAGAAAAAGAGAACGGAATATAAATTCCAACTTACTTATAGCACAGATATAATTTTTTAAGAATAAAGTATGAAAAGAAAATTGTTTTTAGGACTGTGTATGGCTACTTTTATTGTTCCTGTAGCAAGAGCTCAGTATCCCCAGTTGACTGAGGAGGCGAAGCAAGCCTACCAGAAAATGATGAGTGAAGAACGTCGCCGCTCTGACGAAGCCTGGGCAAAAGCATTGCCTGTTGTACAGAAAGAAGCGAGAGAAGGTCGTCCGTATATTTCGTGGGCTTCCCGTCCATACGATTTGCCGCAGGCACGAATTCCTGCTTTCCCCGGTGCTGAAGGAGGAGGTATGTACAGTTTCGGCGGTCGTGGCGGTAAGGTGATTACCGTGACTAATTTGAATGATCGTGGTCCCGGTTCTTTCCGTGAGGCTTGTGAGACAGGTGGAGCACGTATCATTGTCTTCAATGTTTCAGGTATTATTAAATTGGAATCTCCCATTATCGTCCGGGCTCCATACGTCACTATTGCAGGACAGACAGCTCCGGGTGACGGGGTATGTATTGCCGGAGAGTCTTTTTGGGTAGACACGCATGATGTAGTGGTACGCCACATGCGTTTCCGCCGTGGCGAAACAAAAGTCTGGCATCGTGACGATTCTTTCGGAGGCAACCCGATTGGAAATATCATGATTGACCATTGCTCTTGTACTTGGGGATTGGATGAGAACATCTCTTTCTATCGCCATATGTACGATCCCAGCGAAGGACAATATGAATCAAAAGATCTGAAACTGCCTACCGTAAATGTTACCATACAGAATACTATCTCGGCAAAAGCACTGGATACTTACAATCATGCATTCGGCAGCACTTTAGGGGGTGAGAATTGTGCATTTATGCGTAACCTGTGGGCAAGTAATTCGGGACGTAATCCTTCCATCGGTTGGAATGGTGTTTTCAATTTTGTAAACAATGTAGTGTTCAACTGGGTACATCGTTCTTCGGACGGTGGCGATTATACTGCTATGTTCAATATGATCAACAACTATTATAAACCGGGACCGGCCACTCCGAAAGATACTCCTGTGGGGCATCGCATCCTGAAACCCGAAGCAGGACGAAGCAAATTGGATCATAAAGTATATGGCCGTGTTTATGCCGATGGCAATATTATGGAAGGTTATCCTGCCATTACAGAAGATAACTGGGCAGGTGGTATCCAGATTGAAACTCAGCCGAATACAGAGGGATATACGGAGAATATGCGTAGCAACCGTCCTTTTGAAATGCCATACATCCGCATTACTTCTGCACATGATGCATACGATTTTGTACTGAAAAATGCAGGTGCCAACATTCCTTGCCGTGACATCGTGGATGAGCGTATTATAGAGGAAGTGAGAACAGGTATTCCATATTATGATAAAAAGATGGCCAAAGATGCTAACGGTGATTTGACCGGACTGGCTCCTAAATCAATGGGAGAAGACGGACAGTTTAAATATCGCCGCTTGCCGAAAGATTCTTATAAGCAAGGTATCATTACCGATATCCGCCAGATGGGTGGTTATCCGGAATACAAAGGAACTCCGTATGTGGATACAGATGGTGACGGCATGCCCGATGAATGGGAAAAGGCAAATGGCTTGAATCCTAATGATCCTTCGGATGCTAATAAGGACTGTACCGGTGACGGCTATACAAATATTGAGAAATATATTAATGGTATCAGCACTAGAAATTGTATTGACTGGTCTGATTTGAGAAACAATTATGATACATTGGCTTCTAAAGGAAAGTTGATGTAATAAACGGAGGAAAGAAGACAGGATATGATACAAAAGTTAGGTATAATGTTTCTGTTGCTCATGGCGGTAGTCATTACCGCCGGAGCAGTGGATTTGGACCGTGAAGGCCGCGATCCGGCTTACGTGGAATCTATTGTGAAACGTTCGCAGAAGATTGTAGATAAACTGGAATTGACAGATACCGTTGCCGCCCGTGAAGTGACAACTATCATAGCCAACCGTTATTTTAAACTGAATGACATATACGAAACGCGCGATACCAAAGTGAAGCTGGCAAAAGAAACCCTGACGGGCGATGCGAAACAAGAAGCCGTTAAAGCTGCCGAAGCTGAAAAGGATGCGGCACTTTACCGCACTCATTTCGCTTTCCCGGCCGATCTTTCGCTTTATTTGGATGCCAAGCAGATAGATGCAGTGAAAGATGGCATGACTTATGGTGTGGTAATGGTAACTTATAAAGCTACGGTTGACATGATTCCTACCTTGAAAGAAGAAGAGAAAGCGCAGATTATGGCATGGCTTGTTGAAGCCCGTGAATTTGCCATGGATGCTGAAAATTCAAATAAGAAACATGCTGCTTTCGGTAAATACAAAGGCCGGATTAATAATTACCTCTCTAAGCGGGGATATGATTTAGTGAAAGAACGTAAGGCTTGGTATGAACGTATCAAGGCACGTGGAGGAAAGATATAAATTAATGTTTATTGAAAAGCAGAAAAAGGAGCTTGCCCGGTAAAACGGTGTCAAGCTCTTTTTTATGTGTGGATAGAGAGTACAACAAGCTTTCTGTTCCGTCTTTGATATAGAAATATTCGCAATGTGTGTTTGAATCATGTTAAAAGCAGAGTATTATGTTATGAAGTTATAGAAAAAATAATAATTTAGCAACCAAATGAATCAACTAAAGAAACTATTTGCAGTGGCAGCATTGACTGCATGTGTGTTGCCTGTGGCGGCACAGTATCCTGTAATTCCTGATTCGGTAAAAATCAGAGGAGAACAACAACAAAAGGAAATAGACCGGAAATCGGATGAGGCATGGGCGAAAGCATTACCTGTAGTAATGTCTGAGGCTACTCAAGGACGTCCTTATAAACCATGGGCATCCAAACCTGAGGATTTAATAAAGAGCAACATACCTGCCTTTCCCGGGGCAGAAGGGGGAGGGGCCTATACTCCCGGTGGACGTGGAGGAAAAGTAATTGTGGTCAATTCGCTGGCTGACAGTGGGCCCGGAACGTTGCGTGAGGCATGTGAGACCGGTGGTGCGCGTATTGTTGTGTTCAATGTTTCGGGTGTTATCCGGCTGAAAACCCCTATAAACGTCCGTGCTCCGTATATCACTATTGCAGGTCAGACAGCTCCGGGGGATGGAGTTTGTGTAACAGGGGCTTCTTTCTTGCTTGATACGCATGATATTATTATCCGCCATATGCGTTTCCGTCGGGGGGCGCAGGATGTGTTCTTCCGGGATGATGCTTTGGGAGGTAACTGTGTGGGTAATGTTATTATCGATCATTGCTCCGGCAGCTGGGGGCTGGATGAGAATATGTCTCTTTATCGCCATGTATACCATCGTGATTCCACAGGACATGGTTTGAAGCTTCCTACTGTCAACATAACTATTCAGAACTCTATTTTCTCGGAAGCTTTGGATTGTTACAATCATGCTTTCGGGGCGACTATAGGTGGGCATAACAGTATGTTTTGCCGTAACTTGTTCGCATCCAATATCAGCCGTAACTGTTCCATTGGCATGAATGAGGATTTTAATCTGGTAAACAATGTGACTTTTAATTGGTGGAACCGTTCTGTTGACGGAGGAGATGAAACCAGCCGTTTGAATATTATTAATAATTATTTTAAACCGGGTCCTATCACTCCGAAAGATAAGCCGATTGCCTACCGGATTGTGAAACCCGAATCGAGCCGTGACAAGAAGAAACCGGATACTTTTGGTAAAGCGTATGTTGCCGGAAATGTAGTGGAAGGCAATGCGCGTGTGACAAAGAATAATTGGGATGGCGGCGTGCAGGTATACGATATGCCGGACGCAGGGAAGTTTACAGATCAAATTCGTGTAAACGAGCCTTTCTCAATGCCCCATGTGACTATTATGGATGCCAAAACTGCCTATAATTATGTATTGGAAAATGCCGGGGCTACTTTCCCTAAAAGAGATGCGGTGGATACCCGTGTGATAAAGACGGTGAAGACAGGGAAAGCTATTTATGTGAAAGACGCTCCTGAATTCGTTAGTCCTTATGTGAAAAGACGTCTTCCTGTTGATTCTTATAAACAAGGTATCATTACAGATCCTCGTCAGGTGGGTGGTTTGCCCGAATATAAAGGTACTCCTGTGGTTGATACGGATGGTGATGGTATGCCGGATGCCTGGGAGGTGAGATACGGACTCAATCCTAATGATCCGGGTGATGCGGTGAAAGATTGTAATGGTGACGGGTATACTAACATTGAAAAATACATTAATGGCATAGATCCTGCAAAGAAAGTGGATTGGACGGAAGTAAAGAACAATCACGATACTTTGGCAAAACGTAAAAGCTTGATGTAAAATGAATTATAAGTTATTATTATTGGGATTTTTAAGTTTGGGGTTTGCGCGGATTTCTGCGCAAACCTTTCCTTTACAGGTGAAGGACGAAAAACTGACTTATGTGACTGATGAACGTGGAAACCGTATTCTAGATTATTCTTCTTGCGGTTACCATAATTCGGAACAGCCTATACCTGATGTGGCGAATGCCGTTTTTGTTTCATGGCAGCCTGGAGATAATTCCTCTCGTATCCAGCGTGCCATTGACTATGTATCTTCATTGGCTTTGGATAAAAATGGTTTTCGTGGGGCTGTTTTGTTGGATAAAGGAACTTTTGAATTGAATGAGAGCTTGCGTATCTCTGTGTCGGGAGTCGTGCTGCGCGGCAGTGACAGGGAACAGACCGTATTGTTGAAAAAGGGAGTGGACAGAGGGGCTTTGCTTTATATTGAAGGACGGAATGATTTGGCTGTTACGGATACCTTGGATGTACTGACATCATACGTTCCTGTAAATACTTGTACTTTTCAGGTAACCAATAATGTACAGCTGGTTTCCGGAGAGCGGGTCCGGATTGTCCGCCCCTCTACGAAAGAATGGATTGCTTCTGTCGGTTGTGATATTTTTGGCGGAGGTATTTCTGCTTTGGGCTGGAAAGAAGGAGAGATGGATTTGGTTTGGGATAGGTCAGTAAGTAAGGCGGATGGAAACCAATTGACTTTGGATGCTCCTTTGACAATGGCTTTGGATAATAAATGGGGAACTGTCAAAGTGTTACGTTATAGTTGGCCGGGCAGAATCGCAGAAGCAGGTTTGGAGAATCTGACATTGGCTTCTGACTATAATAAGAAGTATCCTAAAGATGAGGATCATTGCTGGACGGGGGTATCTATAGAAAATGCCGAAAACTGTTGGGTACGCAGGGTAAATTTTAAGCACTTTGCAGGAAGTGCTGTGATTATACAGCGTACCGGTTCTAAAACAACTGTAGAAGATTGTGTATCCACAGAACCTGTTTCAGAGATAGGTGGAATGCGTCGCAGTACATTTTATACTATGGGGCAGCAGACACTTTTTCAGCGTTGTTATTCTAAACAGGGTATTCATGATTTCTCAGCCGGATTTTGTGCGGCAGGTCCGAATGCTTTTGTACAGTGTGATTCGGAAGAGTCGTTAGGATTCAGCGGTTCTATTGATTCCTGGGCCTGTGGATTATTATTTGATGTGGTAAACATTGATGGCCATGATTTGGTATTTAAGAATTTGGGACAGGATAAAAATGGTGCCGGTTGGAATACAGGCAACAGTCTTTTCTGGCAATGTACAGCTGCCGGGATAGAGTGTTATTCACCGGCAAGAGATGCGGTAAACCGTGCATACGGTTGTTGGGCGCAATTCTCGGGTGACGGCCAATGGGCGGAATCAAATAATCACGTACATCCCCGCAGCTTGTTTTATGCACAGTTGGCGGCACGTTTGAATAAAGATTGTTCTGACCAGGCACGTATTCTTCCCAGGGCTACCAACGCAACCAGCAGTCCTACCGTAGAAGCGGCAATGGAGATGGCAAAGGAAGCTTATACTCCCCGTCTTACTATGCAAAAATGGATTGAGGAAGCACCCTATACAGCCTGTGTGTCTTCCGGGAAGCTGAAATCTTTAGAACATTTAAAGTTTAATACACCTATATATAAGGACAAAAAGGATCATCTGTTTGCCATTATTAATGGGCGTATGCAGGTGGATGGCCGGTTACTGGTAGGCGGCAGACAGGAGGTTCCTTGGTGGAATGGGAAACTGAGGACCAGCTTCTTGTCTAAAGCCAAGCCACATGTTACCCGTTTCGTGCCGGGACGCGAAGGACTTGGGCTGACAGATAGAATTGATTCTACGGTGAATTATATGGTGAAGAATCAGATTTTGGTTTTAGATCATAATTACGGTTTGTGGTATGAGCGTCGTCGTGACGATCATGAGCGCGTCCGTCGTCGTGATGGAGATGTGTGGGGACCATTCTACGAACAACCGTTTGCCCGCAGTGGAAAAGGTACTGCTTGGGAAGGATTGAGCAAGTATGATTTGAACCGTCCCAATGCATGGTATTGGAACCGGTTGAAGCAGTTTGCCGAAAAAGGGGCGGAAAAAGGTCTTTTGCTTTTCCATGAGAATTACTTCCAGCATAATATCTTGGAAGCGGGAGCACATTGGGTAGACTGTCCTTGGCGGTCGGCCAATAATATCAATCAGACCGATATGCCTGAACCTGTTCCTTTTGCCGGTGACAAACGTATCTTTGTAGCGGATATGTTTTATGATATCAGTCATCCTGTACGTCGTGAGCTTCATAGAAAGTATATTCGCCAATGCTTGGATAATTTTGCCGATGATGCAAATGTGGTACAACTGATCAGTGCGGAGTTTACCGGTCCGTTGCATTTTGTACAATTCTGGCTGGATGTGATAGGAGAGTGGGAGAAAGAAACCGGTAAGAAAGCAACTGTGGCGTTAAGTGCGACAAAGGATGTTCAAGATGCCATTCTGAATGATACGCAGCGTGCGAAATTAGTTGACATTATTGATATTCGTTACTGGCACTATAAAGTGGATGGTCTTTATGCTCCCGAAGGTGGAAAGAACTTGGCTCCCCGTCAGCATGCCCGTAAAATGAAAGTAGGTAAGGTTACTTTTGATGAAGCTTATCGGGCGGTGAGTGAATATCGTAAGAAGTTCCCGGAAAAAGCGGTTACTTACTATGCGCAGAATTATCCGGATATGGCTTGGGCTGTCTTCATGGCAAGTGGGTCTTGCCCGGTTGTTCCAGTTGCTGATGAAAGCTTTTTAACTGATGCGGCTGCTATGGATATGGAGGATACTGGTACAAATAAGTATCAGAAATTGGTAAAATCTGGTATTGGAAGTATCATTTATTCCCATTCTGCAACAGATATTCCTGTTCATTTATCACCTGGAAAATACATATTGAAGTCTGTTGATCCGAAGACCGGAGCAATAACAGTGATTGCTAAACGGTTGAATATTAAAGATGTATATATGCTTAAAGCAGAAAAAAACAAAGATTGTATTTATTGGTTTCATAGAATTTAGTACATGGAAGGAGAACCGGATTTATTTTGGTTCTCCTTTTTAATGAAAATCTGTAATATTTAGCATATATGTTTTTCAGCAGGTTATCTGTTTTTTCGGTCCAATAATCAAATATTACCTAAAAAAGTAGCGTATCCTCCCTAGTTTTGCATCATCATCAAAACAACCTATAATTAGTATACTGTGATGGAACAAAACTTAAATGATAAGACAGCTTGCTTGGTAACCGCTTTCCAATCGGGAGATGTAAGTGCATTCTCTACATTATATGATATGCATATTAATCTTCTATTTAATTATGGATGTAAGTTAACTACTGACAAAGAATTGTTGAAGGACTGCATTCATGATGTCTTTGTAAAATTGTATACAAAGAAGGCCGAATTGGGTATCATTGACAACTTCAAATCATACCTCCTCATTTCCTTGAAAAATAAGTTATGCGATGAACTTCGCAGACGGATGTTCATGTCGGAAACGGCTGTTGAGGAACTGAATCCCGTTGCAGCAGGTGATGATGTAGAACATACATATTTGGAAAAGGAAAAAAGTTGTTTTGAAAATATAAAAGTAAAACATTTGTTGGCTCAATTATCTCCGCGCCAACGTGAGGCACTTACCTTATATTATATAGAAGAGAAGAAATATGAAGATATTTGTACCATTATGGATATGAATTACCAGTCGGTACGAAATTTGATGCATAGGGGTATTACAAGATTAAGGGAATTGGTAGGATAATATTTTAAGTTTCCAGGTGAGTACAACTTTGAACCACTATCCGTCATAATGGAAAATGATTGTAACGTGGATACAAAAAAGGTGTATAGCAAGGTAGAAGACTTTTTGAAGGATGACGACTTTATCAAGTATGTTCTGGATGATGCTCCTGAATCAGCTTTTCATTGGGATAAGCTTTTAAAGGAGCACGCAGAACTGCTGAAAGTATTTGAAGAGGCCAAGAATGTATTATTGGTTTCTGATGAAGCAATGGAAGTAATGACTTTATCTGAAGAAAGAAAACTAAAACATCGTATTTTTACTACATTAGAGATAAATAATATGGATTATTAATTAATTTGTTAACCATAGAAAAATGAGAAAAGACATGAAGAAATGTCCGAATCAGACTTTGAGTTACGGCATCAGACGTACTCCTATAGTTTTGGGACTGTCAGCTGCATTATGTATGCCAGCTGCTTTTTCGTATGCAAATGCTGGTGGCAGAATGGACAGTGAGTCGGTGCAGTCTGTTTTGCAAACGCATACAGTTAAAGGTACAATAGTGGATGAAACAGGAGAACCGTTGATTGGTGTGTCCGTGATAGTGAAAGGGCAAAGTACTGTCGGAACGATTACCGATTTTGATGGAAATTTCGTTTTAGATATTCCTACAGGTAAGGGGATGCTTGAGGTATCCTATATCGGTTATAAAACTCAGACTGTGACCATAGGTAAGAACACCCAGATCACTATTAAGATGGAACCGGATACTCAGGCTTTGGAAGAAGTGGTAGTTATTGGTTATGGTGCTGTTAAGAAACGGGATTTGACTGGTGCTGTTTCTTCCGTTAAAAATGAGGATATAACTTTGACACCTGCTACTAATCCTATGCAAGCACTTCAAGGACGTGTTGCAGGGTTGGATATAACTCAGGCCTCAGGGCAACCGGGTGAAGGACCTAAATTGCAATTGCGTGGAACTCGTTCATTTACAGCTAGCGGTGATCCTATGTTTATTATTGATGGTATGCCGGGTGATTATTCTACATTGAATCCTAATGATATTGAGTCTATTGAAGTTTTGAAAGATGCTTCTTCGACAGCTGTTTATGGTGCGGCAGGTGCCAATGGTGTTATTATAATTACTACTAAAAGTGGTAAAGCAGGAAAAATTAATATCAATTTGAATGCCTATGTCGGTTTCAACGGATGGGCCACGGTTCCTGAGATGCGTAGTGGTGATAGTTATATCAATGTACTTCGTGAAGCAAATCAAATTGCTGGAACATATTCTACGGATGAGGCATTATTTTCTTCGCCCGAAGCTTATAAGGCACATTTGAACGGACAATATATAGACTGGGCTGATGAACTGTTGCAGACTGGCGTTACACAAAATTATAGCTTATCGGTTTCAGGAGGTACAGAAAAAACAAAAGCATATTTCTCTTTAAACTTCTCTGATGAGCAGGGACAATTTACAGGCGATAACTATAAAGTATATTCTACCAATATGCGTATTGACCATGAAATAAAAAAATGGTTAAGTGTTGGTGTGAATATGCAAGGATCTTATGTCTATAGAAATAAAGCATATTCCAGATTTATTAATTCATTAGTGTCTGTTCCTTTGGGAACCGTTTACAATGAAGATGGAAGTATCAATGTAACTCCGGTTCCCGGTGATGGAAATACTATTAATTTATTATTGAATCAAGATAAAAGTGTATACCGTGATAACAATCAAAATTTCAAGCTGTTTTTAAATCCTTATATTGAGATTCGTCCCTTTAAAGGAATGACTATCCAGTCACGGTTGAACGCTAGTTTAGGGTACGATAAAAAGAATTATTTCCAAGGTATTGGTTCCTATCAATATTATGCATCAGATGGTCCTAATGCTTCTGGTACTTCTGCTAGTGTTTATGCTCAGATTGATCAGAACAGAAGCTATAATTATAAATGGGAAAACATTTTCACTTATAATTTTAATATCAAGAAAGACCATGAATTTACTGTAACAGCAGTTACCTCTTGGGAACATAATCAAACGGATAAGTCTTGGCAAAAGCAGGATAATATAAAGAATAATTCGTACTTATGGCATAACATGGATGGTACGGGAATTGTTTATTCTAATTATACCATGTCTAAAGGGTTAGGTTTGGTAGGACGTATCAATTATTCGTATTTAGGTAAGTATTTATTTTCTGCATCGGTTCGTCAAGATGGATCTTCAAGACTGGCAAAAGGTAACAAATGGAGTACTTTCCCGGCTGTATCTTTAGGGTGGAGAATATCGGATGAGAAATTTATGCAAGGGACCAGTAATTGGATGAATAATTTGAAACTTCGTTTGGGTTATGGTGTGACTGGTGCAGCATCTATTGATCCCTATTCTTCTGTTGCAACTGTAGAATTGGATGGATATTATAGTTTGGGCGGTCAAAAAACAAACAGCTATAAATTTTCAGAGAATGTAGCTAATGCTGATTTAACTTGGGAAAGATCTCATAACTGGAATATTGGTTTGGATGCATCTTTCTTCAATAACCGTATTGATTTAAGTGCTGATTATTATATAACAAATACGGATGGTGTAATTTGGAAGCAGAATTTACCAGTTGTCAATGGTGCGTACAATGCTTCTAAGTTATATTATATGAGCAAGAACATTGCAAAGACACAGAATCATGGTTTGGAATTAACATTGAATACACGTAATATTGTTAATAAAGAATTTACATGGACTTCTGCTTTGACTTTCACTTTGAATAATGAAAAAGTCAAATCATTAATAGGCGGTACGGCAGACCATGTTAAGAATGAAGACTATTACTTGTCTATAGGTTATCCTGTAAATTCATTCTATGCTCCAAAAATCGACGGTATGTGGCAGTTGGGTGAAGAAACAGATGCAGCAGCATTTGGTTGTGCTCCTGGTGATATTAAAATCAATGTGCCAGGAATGATTAAGGAAGCCGATGGTAAATTCTATAAAGTAGGGGATGATGGTCAGCCTTTGACTGACAAGAATGGAGATATTATCTATTATACTAAAGATAATAAATATACTTATAGTGACGCTGATTCGCAAGTATTAGGTCATAATGCTCCCAAATGGACGATGGGTTTCCAAAATTCATTCACATACAAGAATTTTGATTTGACTATTTATGCTTATTTCCGTTGGGGGCAGATGATTAATTATGAAATGTTAGGTTGGTATGATTCAACAGGTAAGGGTAATTTCCCTACTTATTTTAACTATTGGACGGAATCTAATCCTTCAAATGATTTTCCGGCATTAAATGCTAATCGTGAAACGAAAAGTTATATAGGATATGGTAGTTTGAATTATGTAGATGGTTCATTCTTTAAAATAAAGAATATTACTTTAGGATATACCTTCCCGGAACGTTTGTTGAAAAATGCCGGCATCAGCAAATGCCGTTTATATGCTACTATTACTAACCCATTGACCGTTGCTAAAAGTCATTTGTTGAAAGATTATGATCCTGAAATGAATGGTGCTTTGAAGTACCCATTATCCAAGCAACTGGTATTTGGTGTGAATGTTTCATTCTAACAAAAACATTAAAGACAAAAAAGATGAAAAGATCATTATATAATATGGCTTTAGCCATTTGCACAGCAGCAGCTATGTACTCATGCTCTTTGGATGAGTATAATCCTAGTGATACATCTGGAGAAGGAGAGTTAAAAACTGTAGAAGGCTTGAAAAATTTGGGTACTTATTGCTATTCTCCACTTTATGACCAAATGTTTTCTGCTTCCGATTATTTGGCTGTAGCGGAAACCGGTACAGATTTATGGCTCACTCAAAATAATAAAACAACATTGCAGCAATTGTTCTATTATGAAGGGTTGACTACTAGTACTAATGCTACAGACAAACTGTTTTCTCAAGCTTATGCTTGTATTAATACTTGTAATGCAGTGATAAATCGTGCAGCAGATGTAACTGAGGGAGATAAGAATGTACTGAAAGTTGTAGTAGCTGAAGCAAAGTGTTTGCGTGCTTATTATTATTTGGTACTTGTGACCAATTATGGCAATGTGACGTTAGTAACTACAGAGTCAACAGATACCAAAATAATGAATCCCACTCGTTCGTCACAGGAGGAAATTTACAATCTTATTATAACTGATTTGCAAGAAGCTGCTGCTGACTTGAATACAACTCCTATGGATGGTAACTATGCCCGGGTAACAAAGAAAGCTGCTTTAGGTTTGTTGGCCAGAGCTTATGCGCAGGGAGCAGGTGAAGGTTTAAGCGAAAATGGTGTTTCTTATTGGCAGCGTGCTAAAGAAGTTGCAGAAGACTTGATTGCCAATATGGCTTCTTATAATGCATATTTGTATGATGATGTTGAAGATGTATGGGCACAAAGTAATAATCGTAACAATAAAGAAGCTTTGTTTATAGCTTCGGGACCCCAGGCAGGAACTGATGCTTTTACATATGGTTCGTATGGAGCGAATAAATTATTTACTTTCACATTCTGTGATCCTAATAAATTGAGTGATATTTATCCTGTGGGCAGTAAGCAAAATTACTTCTATGGTCGTGTGAATAATAATTATTATGCACCTTCTAAATATTTAGTGGACTGTTTTGATGCACGTTATGATAAACGTTGGGAAAACTCATTTACAACAGCTTTTTCTCTGTTCTCCATGGTACAGGCTGGATGGCGCACATACGATGATAAGAATGCAACAATTACATTAACTGAAGATTTGTGCACTAAATATGGCATTGATTCTAAATTTGTAGGAAAGAAGATATATCCATATGTTGATGTTAATGCTATTAATCTAGGTTCTAATGGTGGTAATCAATATGTTGCCAGTGTTTGGCCTAAAGGAGAATATTCTGGTGATGTCAATAAGTTGGTTAAAGTGAAGAATCCTTATGTGAATCCTTATCCATTAGCAGAGGATGAAGATCGTTTTATCGTTTATTTATCAAAAGAGTATTTGAGTGCTGCTGAAAAAGCAAAGCGAGGATATATTTGTGTGAATATTGATGATTTGTTTGCAGCAGATGGTAAATACAAGGAAACATTTATTGATGCCCAGCAGACAAATACCTATACTTTATTTCCTTCATTGAATAAGTTTAATTTTAATTTCGAGGGAGGTTTTTATGGAAGTAATTTGCAATGCAAAACTGGCGACATGTTTATTATGCGTATGGCTGAAGTGTATTTGATTGCGGCTGAAGCGGAAGAACGTTTGGGAAATGGTGCAAAAGCAGCTGAGTATTTGAATGTTCTTCGTAAGCGTGCTTGTCGTAATGAAGCTGATTTCGAAGCTAATATGAAATTGACTACTGCCACAGAGGATGATGTGTTGGATGAATATGCTCGTGAATTGTGTGGTGAGTTTACCCGTTGGGCTTTACTGAAACGACATAAAGCTTTTGAAACTCGATTGCCTAAATATAATCCTCGTGCTGCCGCAAATTTTAGCCAGAAGAATTATTTACGTCCTATCTCATATACATTCTTAAATCAGATAGAGAACTCTGCTGAATACGGTACTAATGGTTATTAATATAGCTTTTTGATAATGACATAAAAGGGGGATATTTCCATTTCGGAAAATCCCCCTTTTTTTATTTGTTAATATGATGAGACCTTTGGTCTTTTGATTATCGGGATGTTCTGTCTTTGTGTATATAAAGATGATGTAGGTGGTTTCTATATAATCTATTATGTTCTTATAAATAATCGGAACATGGCTTTGAATTGAAGCCTCATAGTAACACTACAGTAAGTATAAATTGTGCACGAATGGAAGTTGGGGGAGATAATTCATGGGGCTTGCCTATATTAGAATCTTATCGGCTAAAATCAGGCATTTATAAATTTAGATTTGTGATTCGGTTAAAAAGAAATACTAAATGAAAGAAAATATACTTTTTATTTAACGTATTTTTATAATTAATCTTGAGTACAGGAGTTTTTTATATGCGTCATTTGAATAGATATAATAAAATAAATCTTGTTAACTATTATAACAGAAATGAAAAGCATGAAAAAAAGTCCGAAACAAAATTGGGAAAGTAATATCAGACGTACTCCCATTATTTTAGGGTTATCGGCAGCATTATGTATGCCGTCTGCATTTTCTTATGCAAATGCAAGTGACCCTGTTGCCGGTGAATTGGTTCAGTCTGTCCAGCAAGGACGTACTGTCACAGGTAAAATCATAGATGACACAGGGGAACCGTTAATTGGTGTATCCGTACTGGTGAAAGGTACAACGGTGGGTACGATTACCGATTTTGACGGTAATTATTCTTTGGAAGTTCCTTCAGGTAAGAATATTCTTGTCATATCTTATATAGGATATAAGACACAGGATATAACGGTGGGAAAAAGCAATCAGCTGAACATTAAAATGGAGGCCGATACGCAGGCTTTGGATGAAGTAGTCGTTGTAGGTTATGGCGTGATGAAGAAACGTGACCTTACAGGTTCTATTGCTTCAGTGAAGGCGGCTGATATTGTAAAATCACCGGCATCTAATGCCATGGAAGCATTGCAGGGGCAGGTTCCGGGTTTGGATATTGTACGTAATTCAGGTAAGGCTACTTCGGGTGTAACCATTAATATTCGCGGCCAGCGTTCACTGTCCGATGTGAAAGATGAGTTTGGTAACAATGTTGCCAATGCTCCGCTGTTTATCATTGATGGTATGCAGGGAGGTGATTTCTCGGATATTGCTCCGGCTGATATTGAGTCTATTGAGGTGTTGAAGGATGCTTCTTCTACGGCAATTTATGGTTCACAAGGTGCTAATGGGGTAATCATTATAACAACCAAGAAAGGTGCGCAAGGCAAAACAAAGTTTTCTTATAATGGTTATTTTGGTGTAAACGGGTGGGCGCAATATCCTGATATGCTGAGTGGGGAAGACTATATGCAGGTGCGTCGTGAAGCTGCTCGTACTGGCGGTCAGTGGAATTCTACCGCCGATGACCAGAAACTTTTCACTGTGGAGGAATGGCAGGCCATTCAGAACGGTGAGTGGACTGACTGGATAGATGAGGTGCTTCATACAGGGCTTGTTCAAAGCCATCAGGTTACAGCGTCAGGAGGTACGGAAAAGACCACCGCGATGTTGTCTGCCGGATATTATCAGGAAAAGGGTTCTTTCAAAAATGATAAAATGGATAAGTACAACTTGCGTATGAACATTGAGCACAAGTTAGGCAAGACCGTAAAAGTAGGAGCTACTACACAGGTCACTCATTATGCACAAGATGAGCGTGCCGAGAATGTGCTATGGCGCGCTGCTACTAATGCGCCTCTTGGTAAAGCATACGATGAAGACGGTAAAGTGGTAGAATATCCATTAGGAAAGAATGGACAGGTGAGTCCGTTGGTGGATGAGGCATCTGAAGTGGCTGCAAGACATCATGTGCTGAAAACAAATTTGATAGCTAATGGGTATTTGGATTTTACTCCTGTTGAAGGATTGACTTTCCGTTCTAATTTAGGAACCAATTATGCTTTTTATCGTAAGCAGGATTTTGAAGGGGCCAGTTCTATTGACCGTTTGGGACAGAATTCAACGTCACTGTCCAAAATCAAATCTTCCGAAAAGAGTTTTGTGAATTGGGATAATATTATCAGTTATAACAAAACCGTCAAAGATCATACTTTTGGTGCCACTGCATTGACTTCGTGGACACAATCCAAATATACATCAGTGAATGCGCAAGGAGAGGGCCAGTTGGTTGATTCATACTTATGGCATAATCTGGGTGCCAATGACAAAAGCTCTTATGTCATTGGATCGGATTATATACAGCACCAGACTTTCTCGTATGCTTTGCGCTTCAACTATAGTTATAAAGGCCGTTATATGTTGACGGTTTCTAATCGTTGGGATGGTAACTCACGTTTGTCTAAAGGTAATAAATGGGCAAGTTTCCCTTCTGTAGCTGCTGCATGGCGCATTAGTGATGAAGCGTTCATGAAGAATGTGGAAGCTCTGAGCAACTTGAAGTTGCGCTTAAGTTGGGGTAAGACAGGTAACTCGGGTATCATGGCCTACGGAACTCAGTCGGGCTTGACTCCGAAAACCAACTCTGCTTTCCAGGATAATGGCTATACCTATTATATATACAATGAATATGTAGGTAATGAGAATGTAGGCTGGGAGATGTCCAATACCTGGGATCTGGGTTTTGATATCGGTTTGTTCAATAACCGTATTTCGGCTGTTGTCGATTTATACCAGACAAAGACTACTGATATCCTGTTGCCCCGTACTTTGCCTACTTCTATGGGTGGTAGTAACGCAACTCCGTTCAAGATGTATCAAAATATCGGTGCAACCATGAACCGTGGTATTGAAGTATCGGTAAATACCGTCAATGTGGATAACAAAAACTTTAAATGGAACTCCACTCTTACCTTTGCTGCCAATCATGAAGAGATTACCGATCTGATTGATGGCAAAGACATCATTGGATCAGATTCGCATATTACGACTAGTTTGTTGATTGGACGTCCTTTGAAATCATTCTATCATTTTATTAATGAGGGAATCTGGCAGGAAAATGAGGCTGAAGAAGCAGCTAAATATTTTAAAGATTCAAAGAAGACACAACCCTTCAAACCGGGTGATATCAAACTGAGAGACTTGAATGGTGACTATATTATTGATGATAAGGATGAAACTTACCTGGGTAGCCAGTCACCGAAATGGACAGGTGGATTCAACAACAACTTTAGTTATAAGAACTTTGATTTGAACGTATATATTATCGCTCGTTGGGGGCAGATGATTGATTATGAGCTGACCGGTTCTTATGATCCTCAGGGAAAAGGTAACTTCCCTGCTTACTTGAACTATTGGACGCCGGAGAATCCGTCCAATGATTTTCCGCGACCGGCTCAGACCAATTTCTATAACTATCTGGGTTATCAGACTTTGAATTACATTGATGGTTCGTATTGGAAGATCAAGACTGTATCACTGGGGTATACATTCCCCAAATCGTTGACTTCAAAATTGGGCGTGTCCAAACTTCGTGCATATGTCACCGCCAATAATCTCTTCTCTTTTGCCAAGAATCATTTGATTCAGGATTACGATGCAGAACGCGGAGGGTCAGCAAAAGCTCCGTTGCAGCGTCAGTTTATATTTGGTTTGAATCTTGATTTCTAACAGATAAAAAAGAAATAACTATTATGAAATACGGTAAAAAATATATGTTTGTAGCATGTGCTGCTCTGTTATTGGGCATGCAATCATGTGATTTGGAGGAATACAATCCTGCCGGAAGTACCCCGGATAACGTGTACAAAGAACAGGCCGGTTTTGAGGCCCTTGTCAATTCGGCTTATGCTTTTTGGGGCGGTCAGTTTTATGGACGTGAAGATTTTGTGTTATTGCTGAACGGTGGTGGCGATCTTTGGATCAATATTGCCAATTGCGGTTATGGTCGTCAGATGTCTAAATATGAAGAATTGACGGCTTCGGTTGGTCAGATTAAGAACACGTGGAATCGTCTGTATGAAATTATAAACGACTGTAATGCCGGTTTGGAACGGATTGACCAAGTGGAATTCAAAGACAAGAAACTGAGAGATATCCGTTTTGGTGAATTAAGTTTCATGCGTGCTTACGCTTATTGGCATTTGGTTGAAATTTACGGTAACGTGGATCTTAGGACCAAAGAAACTTCTGCCGAAAGTCTTTCAATGAATTGTTATCGCAGCAGCTATGAAGATTTATATGATTTAATGCTGACTGATGCGCAAAATGCGGTGGATAATCTGCCCGTTGATCCTTATCCTGTTAAAGATGTAGGTCGTGCGACCTCAAAAGCAGCATACGGCTTGTTAGCGCGCATCGCACTGACACGGGTTTCCTATTGTGACAGTCAGGCAGACAAAGATAAATATTATAAAATCGCTGAGGATGCGGCTCAATATGTGATTGATAACCAGAGCGCATTGAAGGTGTCTTTGTATAATACACCTGCCGAAGTTTTTGATCCGGATAATAATAAAACGAATAAAGAGGCTATGTTCGTTGTGACCCACTCTACTGAGTCATCATTGAATATGCAGGCTAAAAACCCGAACCGTATGCATATGTATTTCCATGCCAGTTATTCGGCAAGAGCAGGTATGGTACAGGATTATGAATATGGAAATGATAAGAATGCCAAGTCGGGTAGTATGGCGATGATGCCTACCCGTTATTTATTGGAATTGTATAATGAGGATATAGATGCTCGTTATAATGCTTGGTTCCGTGAAGAGTATAAACTGAATACACCCCAAGCTTATGCCTGGACTAAGGATCAGTTGGACTATTTTGAAAAACCGTCATCTATGATTGGTCAGGTTATTCAGCCGGGAGAAACAGCGCTACTTTTCACCAAGAAGAAGATTGCTGGCAAACGTAACTTGCCATATGCTGTCGTCGATATTGATGATACCTATGCAGCCGATGGAAGTGTCAGCAAGAGTGCCAACTTTAACATTCACTTCCCGACATTGCTAAAGTACGAAGATGCGAATTTTGAAAACAAAGGCTTGCCTACCAATTCGCAGGTAGGTGCAAATGATGTGATTACCATGCGTTTGCCCGAAATGTATTTCATTGTTGCCGAATGTGAGATAATGAAGTCCGGAGGAAATAAGGAGATAGCTAAAGCACGTATCAATGACATACGCAGACGTGCGGCTGTACCGGGCAAGGAAGCTGAAATGGAGGTAGGAGTGGACAAGATGACGATCGACTTTATTTTGGAAGAAAGAGCACGTGAGTATTGCGGCGAATTCATGCGCTGGTTTGATTTGAAAAGAACCGGAAAATTAGTAGAATATGTGAAAGCTCATAATCCGGACATTCCATTGATTCAACCGCATCATGCATGGCGTCCTATTCCTCAGATGTTTCTGGACTCTATCTTGAATCCGGATGAATTTGGTCAGAACGAGGGATATAATTAATAAGCATGAAAACGATGGCGCTTTTTAAATATATTGTCCTGTCTGTCTGTTTGTGTGGAATTCATCTGAATGGTTTTGCTCAGTCCACCCGTGAGGCTATATTGGAAGATATAGCCCGGACGGGAGGAGTGTACTATGCTTATCCCGTAAAGGAAGCTATCGCGACTCCTCCGCCTAAAGGGTATAAACCGTTTTATATCAGTCATTATGCACGACACGGTTCAAGGTGGATTCAATCGGAACAGGATTATAAAACAGTGGTTGATATTTTCGAGAAGGCACATCAAGCTGGAGTTTTGACCGCTTTGGGAGAAGATGTTCGCAAAAGAATGGCGTTGGTGTGGGAAGATGCCGAGGGACATGGGGGAGATTTGACCCCTTTGGGTGTGAGGCAACACCGGGGGATAGCCGAAAGAATGTTTCAGAACTATCCCGAGGTATTCAAGGGATCTCCTGCTCTGTCTGCACGCTCTACCGTGGTGTTGCGATGTGTATTGAGTATGGATGCCTTTTGTGAACGGTTGAAAGAACTCAATCCGGCATTGCAGATCCGGCGCGAAGCTTGTGCCAAGTATATGAAATATATGAATTATCATACGCCGGAAGCTGTGAAATTTGTTTCTCATCAGGGACCTTGGTATGAGGAATATAGAAAGTTTAAAGAAAGCCATACTCGTCCCGATCGTTTGGTCACTTCTTTATTTAATAGTCCTGACTATATCCGTAAGAATGTGAATCCTGATGAATTGATGTGGGGACTTTATTGGATTGCTTCAGATTTGCAGAATGTAGAGATAGAGGTGAGTCTTTATGATGTATTTCAGAAAGATGAATTATTTGATCTTTGGCAAGTTTGCAATTATTATAATTATGTATGTGACGGACCTGCACCTGCCAATGGTGGAATAATGACGGCCAGTGCCCGGTCATTGCTTGAAAATATATTGGATTCGGCCGATGAGGCAATCAGGTCCGGGACCCATACGGCGACATTACGTTTTGGGCACGATGGAAATATCATTCCCTTGGTAGCGTTGCTCCAATTGGGCGATATGTGGAAAGCCGAAACGGATCCCGATAAATTTTATCAGGCATGGTGTAATTTCAAGGTCACTCCGATGGCGGCAAACGTTCAGTTGGTTTTCTTCAGAAAAAAAGCTTCTGACGATATACTGGTGAAGTTCATGCATTGTGAGAAAGAAGTTACCATCCCTCTAGAAACGGATATTGCTCCTTTCTACCATTGGAAAGATGTTGAAACATATTATCGTCATCTTTTGCATAAATTGCCATAAGTCTATAAGATGAAAAACGGTGTAAATTCCTGTAGTATTGTAACGGGATTTATACCGTTTTTTTGAATGAGAAAGAGCAAAGGGAACAGCAGATTATCAAAGAAAAGACTTACTTTTGCAATAACAGAATAAATAAAGAATAAAAGACCATGAGTAAACTGAATATGAAAGAGTGGATAAACGAAATTATCCAAAAGAAAGAAGTGGTGGCTATGCCCATCATGACCCATCCGGGCATAGAGATGATAGGGAAAACGGTGCGTGATGCGGTTACTGACGGACAAGTGCATTACAACGCCATCAAGGCATTGAGTGAGAAATATCCCACAGCCGCCGCAACCGTGATTATGGATTTGACGGTAGAAGCCGAGGCTTTCGGAGCGGAGATTGTCTTCCCCGAAAATGAGGTTCCCAGTGTAGTGGGGCGTCTTCTTGCTAATGAGGAGGATATTGAAAAACTGAACATTCCTGCTTTGAATAAAGGAAGAGTCCCCCAGTATCTGAAAGCAAATATGTTGGCAGCCAAGACAATAACGGACAGACCTGTCTTTGCCGGTTGCATCGGCCCTTACTCATTGGCAGGACGTTTGTATGATATGTCTGAAATCATGATGCTTATTTATATCAATCCGGAAGCGGCGAATTCGTTGTTGAAGAAATGTTCGGATTTCATTCTCCGTTACTGTATGGCACTGAAGGCTACAGGGGTGAATGGGGTAGTGATGGCCGAGCCGGCTGCCGGACTCTTGTCTGATGAGGATTGCCGGCAATACTCGTCTGTTTTCATTAAGGAGATAGTAGAGAAAGTGCAAGACGATCACTTCACAGTCATTCTGCATAATTGTGGAAATACCGGTCATTGTACTAAGGCAATGGTAGCTACAGGAGCTGCCGCTTATCATTTTGGAAATAAAATAGATATGGTCGAAGCTCTGAAAGAAGTACCTGCGGATTCTCTTGCAATGGGAAATCTTGATCCGGTGAGTTTGTTCAAGGCGGCTACTCCGGAGGTGATGAAGAAAGCCACACTCGACCTGTTGGGGGCTACCAAGTCCTATCCCAACTTCGTGCTCTCCAGCGGATGTGATACACCGCCTCATACACCTTCTGAAAATATTGATGCATTCTTTGCCGCATTAAATGAATTCAATAATGCTTGAAAAAGAACTTTCTTTTGCTGATCTGCCTATCTCATTGTCCGAAATCTATGAGACGATGGGATATGCAGATGCTGTACCCGACGAAGCAGTAGAAAAAGAAGTCCGTGGGGTGCTTGGACGGGTTGAGGCAGTAACTTCTCCCCGTTTTTGTTTTTTCATATCCGGTGGAGATTTGGATGAAACAAAAGATTTGCTTACTGTCGGTAAAACTAGTTTCAGTATAGGTAAAATAATAACCCGGCAACTGCGTGGTTCGGAATCCTTCGCTTTCTTTGCCGCGACTGCCGGAACTGGTTTTGAAAAGTTCCAGCATACGTTGCAACAAGAGGGGGATATGGTAAAGGTTTATATAGCGGATGCCATAGGAAGTATCATAGCCGAGAAGACTGCGGATTGTATGGAAATTGCATTGGATGAATACATTCACGACAGAGGGTGGAGGCATACGAATCGTTTCAGTCCCGGATATTGCGGCTGGCATGTGTCGGAGCAAAAGAAATTATTTCCCTTATTTCCTTCAGCGGAACCTTGTGGCATCCGGTTGACAGATTCCAGTTTGATGCTTCCTATAAAATCGGTCAGTGGAGTAATAGGACTGGGGGATAGTGTCCGTAAACTGGAATATACTTGCGGTCTCTGTACGTACGATAGATGTTACAGGCGGAAGCAGCGGGGATAATAGGATGGCTACAAAAATCAGAGTCCCAAATGGCTAGATGTTGTTATTAATCTCATTGATTTTACAATTTGTTGCAATCTTAATGAATCTCCTGTCCTATCAAGACAGGTTATAACAGCTGTCCCCATCTGCTGTAACAGCTACTTTCATCTGATGTTCCACCCTGGTGAAACTCCAGTCCCACCGGGGTGGAACTGCAATTTCACCGGGGTGGGACTGCCTCACTACCCGAGTGGAATACCAAACGTAGGCATATAAAAATACAATCTTTTCAGCCTTCTGCACCTTCTTTTAATGCCCATTGAAGAATAGATAAAGCCCGATCATGATAATAGTCAGTAGCGTCCATGCAAGGATAACCGATTTGGCCGGTTTCTCCATGACTTTCTTCATGTTTAATGTACATTCTTGCCGGCGTTTATCCAATAAGGATACCAAAATCATGCCTGCGCTGATGACAACGAACAGGTAGAAAGACAGCATCATGAAGTGAGGCCATGCTGTATATTTTTCTGCAGGAAATACCCATAAATAGAGAATGCCCACTCCCATGCTGAACGCCGTACCAAATGTCAATGCCATGTTGGCAGCCATCGTGGTAGTTCGTTTCCAGAAGATGCCGAACAGGAAAACAGCCGCCATAGGCGGTGCGATAAATCCCAGTACCGATTGGAATACATTAAACAGATTCAATCCTTTGATACTGTCTATGGCAATGGTGATGATCACCGAAATCAGTGCTCCCGCCATTGTAACCACATGCCCTGTACGGATGATCTCTTTCTGGCTGGCAAGCGGTCTGAATTTCTTGACATAGATATCCATCGTGAAGACGGTACTCAGCGCATTCAGGGCAGAGCCGACAGTGCTGATCAGTGCGGCGGTCAATACGGCGAGTACCAACCCCACCATGCCTACAGGAAATAAGTTAGTGACCATAGTCATGTAGGCTTCATCGGGGTTCTTCAAGCCCGGGTAGAGTGCCAGACAGATGATACCCGGAAGGATATAGAGAGGAACATCCAGTATCTTCAACCAGCCGGTGAAGTTGGCACCCATTTGGCCTTCTTTCAGATTCTTAGCAGCCAATACAGGCTGTACCATGGATTGGTCTGTGCACCAGAACCAGACTCCCATGATGGGATACCCCAGAATAATGGGCAGCCACGGGAAGGCGGGATCGTCATTCGGGCGGAACAGGTTCCAGTAATCGGCCGGAACCGCTTCGGCCAATGCGCTGACGCCACCCACTTTGTAAAGACCTGCTATAGTAAGCGTGGCCGATACGAAAATAAGCAGAAGCATTTGGAATACATTGGTATAGGCTACCGCTTTCAGCCCTCCGGCCATGGTGAAGAATGCGGAGATAACGAGCAGGATTAATGCTGACTGCCACATGGGAATATCGAAAACCTGACGGATAAGGATACCTCCGGCGAATAAGGTCAGGGCAAGCCACGAGATAAGGATTGTCACAATGGTGTACCAGGCAAGAATGTTGCGGGTGGACTGTCCGAAACGCCGCCCCATGAACTCCGGCAAGGTGGTGATACGTGCTCCTAAGTAACGAGGGGCAAAGACAAAAGCCAGCAAGCAGATGAAAACAAACGCATACCAGGCATAATTACCTGAAACGATACCGGTGGTAAATCCGGCACTGGCGGAGGCTATCAGCATGGAAGGGCCCACATTGGTTCCCCACATGGAGAAACCGATGTGATGCCACTTCAGGGAACGCTCGGCAAGAAAAAGGCTACTGCCTTTTTTGCGTTTCAGACTGGCCCATATGCCGATGCCTATAAGAATCAGAAAGTAGGCAATAAGAATGCCCCAATCTAATGTATCTAAATAATTAGCGTGCATAATTCATGTATCAGATTAAGATGAATATTCCGTTTATTTATGAAGCCCCATCAGTTCCTTGGCTACCGCTACGGCCGTATTGGCATTGTCGCTATACCCGTCCGCACCTATTTCATCGGCGAATCCCTGGCTTACGGGAGCGCCGCCTATCATCACTTTCACTTGATTACGGATACCGGCTGCTTCCAGGGCGTTGATGACATCCTGCATATAAGTCATGGTTGTTGTCAGCAAAGCACTCATACACAAGATATCTGCCTTGTTTTTCTTGACCTCTTCCACGAACTTGTCACAAGATACGTCGATACCTATGTTAATGACTTCAAAGCCGCAACCTTCAAGCATGGATGCCACCAGGTTTTTACCGATATCATGCAGATCACCTTTGACAGTTCCGATGACTACCTTGCCTATGGTAGTTGCTGCACTTCCCTGCAATAAAGGTTTCAGAAGTTCCAAAGCTCCCTTCATGGCGCGTCCTGCCATCAGCAGTTGGGGAACAAACGCTTTTCCATCTTGGAAGCGTTGTCCTACTTCCCCCATAGCTTTTATCATGTAATTATTGATAATTTCTTGGGGTTGTATGCCTTCGGCTATGGCCTTTTTGGTTACTTCTACGGCCGGTTCCAGCTTTCCGTCCACAATGGCGTTGAACAAAGGTTTTAGAGCTTCATCTTCGGTGGCTTCGGGACTTTTGATTATAATTGTTTCTTGTTTCGTTGCAGCGTCTTCCTCTTTCGAAAGGCTTTCTTTGGATGCGGCAGGTGATGAAGAGGAGTATTCTTCGACAATGCGCATGGCTTGTTCCACTTCTTGTTCATTATGAAAATCCATTTCCAGGTGCACACCATCCGCTCCGATGTTGTCCAACAAAGGTTTCAGTTCATCCAAAGTTACCCAACATGCCATGATACTCTTTCCACCGGCAAGGATTTTCTTGTAAAGGTCATACCATTTAGGTGATCCTCCTTGTGGCTCACCCACTCCCGGAGTCCATTGAATGGCGTTCAGCTCTTCAATTTCGAGAAGGGCGGGCAGGTGATGCATGGCGCCTACGCCGTCCAGATGATACAAGGTATAGTCTATCTTTTGACATTGTTCGCGGATAAAGGGTTGTACAAAACGACGATAATCATCTTCGCTGATCATGGTAGAAATATCGCTTTGTAATTTGCTCATTTTACCGGGAGCCCATGAAGAAAAATAGCAGAAGGCCATTTCATCCCCTTCACGGATGATATCGTAAAGTTCATCGAACACCTTGAAGTAGATGTCATTAATCTGTTGCATCTGCTGTTCCAGTACTTCGGGTTGCATTACAGTATCCAGCAACACTTTATCCGTACCTTTCAGTGCGGCCAACACATCCAGGCCTTCCATCAGATCGGGCATTCCTACGTAATAATGACCGTTTGCCTTCGCTTTGCATGCTTTCAGTAATTCCTTATGCAGAATCCAGTTAGGGTGCTCGGGATTGAAAACAATTTCATCGTTGAAATCCGGATCAGGATGAATCCAGATTGTATCTTCTCCTCCTTCGAATACGCCTCCTAAAATAGCTGCCAGTGAACCGGGGCCTAACTGGGTATTGGCAACCGGCAGGATATCTGCTTTCAGGCTGCTGTGCGCTACGTACCAATCCAGATATTCTGCACGCCATTGTGGGTCGAACCATTTTTGATTCAAATCTTTCGCCGGAGCCGGTGCTGGAATATCTGCGTGGGGCTTCACTCCCTTTTGGAAGTGTTCCCACATATTCAGTATGATTCCTTTATGATTCCACCAATCTATATATCGCTTTTTTGTTTCTTCTAAATTTGTTTTCCAAGTTTCCATTTTCGTTAGTCTTTAAATATTCCTTTAAAATGATTGTCAATGTGCAATTCAACGCTCTTACTTAAATCCATCTCATCCGTACACTCCACCTCATCCGGGTAAACAGGAATAGTCGCTCCCTGACGTACATATACGGGCATTTCGTCCAAGGGGACATCCAGGTCTTTTAACCAACGTCCTCCTTCCAGCACTTCACCGGTGAAGAAATTCACCCATTGTCCTTCGGGCAGATAGACGTCACGGCGGTTTTCACTGTTCATGACCGGAGCTACCAGGAAGTCGTTACCGAAATAGTACTCATCGTCGATGTGCCAGCACAGCTTGTCTTCAGGGTGATGAAAAATCAGAGCTTGCAAGAGAGGTGCTCCGCTTGAGATAGCTTTCCGACTTTGTGCTATAATATAAGGTATAAGTGTATAGCGTAATTTCCACCATTTTTTTATTATCGGAGCAATAGCCGGATAATGCCACGGCTCACGTTTGTTTGTTCCGTGATAGCGGATGTGTGAGGAGAATACGCCGAATTGTGTCCAGCGCATGTATACATCATCGGCTACTACAGAGTTCATGAAGTTAGGTAATGTATGGAATCCCGGAACATCATGGCTCCAGAATGCAAATCCGGAGAGTCCGAAATGTAAGCCGCCTTTCAGTGAGCCTGCCATCCCATCCCATGAACTGCATGAGTCACCTCCCCAATGCAGCGGATAGCGCTGGCATCCTGCCCATGCCGAGCGTGCCCATACAATGCCGTCACCGGTAACGTCTTTTGTGATTTCATAAGCGGCTTTCTGATAAAGCAATGCATACAGGTTGTTCAGCAATTCGGGTTTCATGCCTTTATAGAGAGCATCCATGTGGATGTTTTCTCCAAAATCGGTTTTGATACAGGTCACGCCCATATCCAGCAGATTCTTCAGCAGTTCTTTATACCATTCGGTTGCTTTGGGATAAGTGAAGTCAATGGTTCCGGCATAGTCCAAAGCGGAGAAATTGGAACCTTCCGAATCTTGTTTCTTTGTTAGCGGAGCTATATAATCGTTTTTGCGTGCTTCGTCTATCTGTTCGGCGTTTTCGGCCACGTAGGGGAGTTGCCATAAGGATACGCGGTATCCTTTTTTCTTCAGGCCTTGGATGAACCCTTTGGGATCGGGAAAGCGTTCTTCGTTGAATTTCCATTCGCACAGCCAGTCGGTCTTGAACCAGCCGGTGTCCAGATGGATTACATCGCAGGGGTAATGCTCGGCACGCATCCGGTCGCATATCTCATTTACTTCATCAGCACTGAAATAAGTCATGCGGCTCATCCAGATGCCAAAGCTCCAGAGGGGAGGCATAGAAGGATATCCGGTCAGATCCCGGTAGCCCCGGAGGATTTCTTCCATAGTATTACCTGCTATGATGAAGACGTCCAGCATGGCCTGATCGCTCAGAAACTGTACCGAGCGGGTGGATTGTCCTGCCAATGACAGTTTACTATGGGCGCAGGTATGATAGAATGTTCCATACATCCGGCTGGAGAGGTAGAAAGGAATATTCTTATAAGTACGGCGGTTGTTTACACCTTGGCCATCCTGATTCTTTAAGAAGAAAGTTTGTCCGCTTAAGTCCATTTTTGCGAAGCGTTCCCCTGTTCCGGCAAAACATTCATCAGGCTTTGATTCAAAGGAAAGAGTGGCACGTTCCTTCATTCCGTTTCGTTTGCAGAAAGCCAATGGCAGCGCATCGTAACGGGGAGGGGAGAAGTGGTCGTAGGCAGCCAGGCGGATTTCACGTTTGCCGTCAGGGTAAAGGCGAAGATCCAATGTTTCTTGAGGATCGGGCAGGAGTTCGCTCCAACGGTCTAATACCGGAGGCTTTATATTGATAAGTGCCCGTTGTATTCCGTCTTGGGTGGAGATAATCCATTCACCTTCTACTTGTGTTACTTGCAAAGGAAGTTTCTTTATCCGGTCGCTGAATTGAAGCATTTCTGATTGATCCGTCATGCTTTCTTCACCGAATCCGATAAAGAGCCGGGTGATGCCTGAGGTATATTGACGGATGACCAGCGTATATTCTTCACGGGGGAATGCAGTATCGGGTGCCATATCGTTAGAGAGCACTTGCTTTTGGAAGGGGACACTTATGCAGATATCTCCATCTTTTTCATAGACTGCGGTGGGCTTGTATGCTTTCCATAATGATTCGTCTCTTGACAGATCAGGATCAAAGTCCAGAAAATCGAATAAGTGGTAATTAGTTGGTTTCATTTCCTTTTGTTATATTGTTTTATAATTATTCTTGATTGTTTTCCTTCTGTATTCGGGTGGATTCAATGCTCCCTTGTAGTGGTGTAAGGCACTTTAGGGGGAGTCTGCCCGCCTTTTGTTTTATACTTTTATCTACTTGCGGACCATTCTTCTTCCACACATTATGAGGCCCCGGCCGGTTGGAATCGAAACGCTGGGATGGGCACCAGTTGTTTTCTACGGTATAGCCATCTGTCGCTTCATCAAAATAGATGTAAAACGCACGGTCATTAGTAGCGTATGGAGCATCCGTTAAATGTTCAATCCGGTTATTACGTATTACAGAGCCTGGTTGGTTGGAAAGGGTATAGAGTCCACCGGCATCATATAGTCTTCGGGCGAAATGGTGGACGTAATTAGCCTCAATCCGGTTCCCACTCATTCCGCTTTCCAGTAACGTCCATCCCCATCCCACACAGATACCTGAATAATTGACGTGGCATACCTCATTATGTACTATGTGGATATTCTTTACATATCCGGCACCGATACCTACGCATCCCCAATCTTCATTTGTCACTTCCTCTATCAAGTTATTCCGTATCGTGATTCCCGTACATAATTCCTGTTCATGAAAGGGTTTGTAAGGTACATGTGTTTCAAATCCTTCGTGGGGAAAAGTACCTACTAATAAGGCTGTTCCACCTATATCAGTGAAATGGCAGTTTTCAACGGTGGAAGCCGATACGGCGCGTTCATAATCTACTCCCGTAGCTGCCAAGTGCTGAAATGTGCAATGGTTGAAATTGATGTTATTACCGCATTTTATCTGTATTGCTGCCTCGGGTCTGTCTATCCATGCCTGGTTTTCCAGTTCGGCTTTTTCGGGTAATCCGGGGATGCTTAGCTTGTAAGCGTCCAATAGATGGAGTCCTCCTTGCAATGTAACGTGCCCTTGATAAGATGGGCGCATCCATGAGGTATGCTCGAAAGATATATTTTGGAAATGTATATTCCTTACAGGGCGTTCCAATGTTCCGCTTATAGTTAGTAAAGTTTCTAAAGCCGGAATAATGACTTGTGCCTTCGTCATGTCTTCGTGAGGACGTGGGTAATAGTAAATGCGTCCGGAGGGATAATCCTGATACCATTCTCCGGGTTGGTCCAATAGTTCCAAAGCGTTGACCAGACAAAAAGAGGAATTTCCTTTTTCTCCGTCGATGACAGGTTGAGGCCAGGGATGGGCAAACTCCAACCGGCTTTCGGGATCATGAAAACGGACAATTGTTTTTGCTCCTTGGGTAAGCATTTCCTCTACTCTCAGTATGGCGATGGCCCAACGTTGGTGAACAATCATTTCCAGTTGTGAAGCAGTAGTCAGACCTGCTGTTTGTGGAGTAGGGATAGTAATTGTTTCCTCTTCCGGATTGAAATCAATCATGCGTTCCATCACACCGTCCGGAAATTGGGAAGCCCGTTGTGCTTTTACTCCATTTATCCACATTTGACGGGTTTCCAATATTCTGTTTCCTATATGAGGAGCTTCTGCCACCCATATCTTTTTTCTTATGGATGGAGGTATTCTGTCATCTCCACATCCTTGTTTCCAGTCTGTTACAGGCATTCCTCCGCTTAGGATTACACGAGCGCCGGGAGCAGCTGTAATGAGAGTGGGAGAGTCTGTTGTTCCGCTATCTTCGGGCCGGATGAACAGACTTTTATATTGTGGATATATTCCTTCCTCTAGTATGATATTTATACCTCCTGCTGTTTCGGGCATTTGCAGTCTTCTCCATTCACGTGCCTGTTTTATAGCCTGCTCCAATGTTTGAAGAGGATGTTGGCGTGTGCCGGCAGCCTTGTCGTCGCCGCGAGGGGAAATGTAAATATCTCCTGCAATTAAATTAAAGGTATAACTGAAAAATGCTATAAAGCAAATAAATGTTGTTTTCATGGGTTCTCCGGATTTAAAGGTCTTTTTAATCAGACGGAGAGCATTTGCTTTTGTACCCAAGTTTTATTATCTTCCTATATAAAAGACACAGGCTATACCTTGATGAAAAGGTACAGCCTGTGTCTTTTATATAGGAAAAATAGTCTGTTCTTTATGAATTCATGCTCATCAGGAACTCTTCGTTGTCCTTGGTATTCTCCAAGCGGCTCTTTACAAAATCCATTGCTTCGATAGGATTCATGTCTGCCAGATACTTGCGGAGAATCCACATACGGTCCAATGTAGTTTTGTCAAGCAACAAGTCGTCGCGACGAGTACTTGATGCTACAATATTTACTGCCGGGAAAATACGTTTGTTGCTCAAGTTGCGGTCCAACTGAAGTTCCATATTACCTGTACCCTTGAATTCTTCAAAGATTACTTCATCCATCTTAGAACCGGTATCAATCAGTGCGGTTGCAATAATAGTCAGTGAACCACCGCCTTCAATGTTACGGGCTGCACCGAAGAAACGTTTGGGCTTATGCAGGGCATTAGCGTCCACACCACCTGATAATACCTTACCGGAAGCAGGGGAAACAGTGTTGTACGCACGTGCCAGTCGGGTAATGGAGTCCAAGAAGATTACTACGTCATGACCACATTCTACCATGCGTTTTGCTTTTTCCAACACGATACCTGCAATTTTTACATGGCGTTCTGCCGGTTCATCAAAAGTAGAGGCGATAACTTCAGCATTTACGCTGCGTGCCATGTCTGTTACTTCTTCGGGACGTTCGTCGATAAGCAACATGATCATGTAAGTTTCCGGATGGTTGGCTGCAATTGCATTGGCAATATCCTTCATCAGGATGGTCTTACCGGTTTTGGGCTGAGCGACAATCAGTGCACGCTGGCCTTTACCGATAGGTGAGAACATGTCTACCACACGGGCAGAAAGATTATCACTGTATCCTCCCCTGCAAAGTTTGAACTTTTCGTCAGGGAATAATGGGGTCAAGTGATCGAATGGCACACGGTCGCGTACCAATCCGGGATCCAAACCGTTTATCTTTTCAACCTTTACTAGCGGGAAATATTTTTCACCTTCTTTTGGCGGGCGGATAGAACCTTCCACTACGTCTCCGGTCTTCAGACCAAATAATTTAATTTGTGACTGTGAAACGTAAATATCATCCGGTGAAGAAAGATAATTATAATCAGATGAACGGAGGAAACCATATCCGTCAGGCATAATTTCCAATACCCCTGTACCCGTCAGGATACCTTCAAACTCGTAAGGCTTTTCAACCTGTTTACGTTCTTGTTGCTGGGGAACATTTACAGATGCCTCTCCATCCGCTATCATATTGTTATTTGCCGGACGTGGGTTATTGTAATTGTTATTGCGCGGATTGTTATATTTCTGATTTTGATCGCGCTGTTGGCGAGGTTGGAATTTTTGGGGGGCAGGCTGTGCCGGAGCTGGTGCCGGAGTTTCTACTTTGGTAGCCTCAAATTTACCGAATAATTCGGTTGGCAATTCTATTTTTTCTGAAGGAAGATCCTCGATAGGGATAAAGTCATCCGCTTCGCTGCCGAATTCAAGTTCCGGAAGAATTACTTCTTTTTCTTTAGGAACAGCAGGTGCTTCTTCTTTTTTGGCTTTTTGGGGAGCAGGTTTTGCAGGTGCTTCAGTTTCAGCCTTTACTTCTTTTTTTACTGTTTCTTTAACTTCCGTTGCAGGTTGTTCCTCAGTTTTGGCAGTTACTTTTTTGCTACCCGGTTTACGTCCTCTTTTCTTAGGTGTTTTTTCTTCTGCGCTTGTTTCAGCTACAGGTTCTTCTTGTGGTGTTACCGCTACAGGAGCAGCTTCTTTTACAGTCTCGGCTGCTGTGGCAGGTTGTGGGGTGTTGGCTTCCAGTTTCTGTGCTTTGTCTTTGGTAGCAGTGTAGACTTTGTCACCTTCTTTTTTGACGTTGATACGTGATCTTTTGCGTGGCTGACCTTCATTGGCTTTTTCTGCCGCTACTTTTTTGGTTGCTCCGACTATGGCTTGCTCGTCTAGAATTCTATAAACCAGATCTTCTTTTTTTAGAGAATCTGTTTTCTTGATACCCAACTCTTTGGCAATAGATTGTAATTCCGACAAGTCTTTGTCGTTTAATTGAATAATGTTATACATAGAGTATAGTTATTAGTAATATATTTCTTTTAATATTTTTAATGGTATAATTAAGGAGTACGATCTGCACAACATGTGTTAAAGGAGGATGCACTCATAATTACGATTATGGGATTGATTTGTTTTTGATTGTTATCAGGAAGTAAATAGACTTTCCCGGATAGGGTCTGACGTATTTACCGTGGACAAAAGTAGACATTTTTTTTTAATCTGATGCATACTGCGAAAGATTTTTTGCCGAATTTAATGAATTTAATAAAAAATCCGACACTCGGAAACATCCTTTCTGTCTATCAAAAGCCTGATGTTAAATGAACGTAAAAAGAGATCAGATTGTTCAGTGGAATCTGCATGAGATAGCAAAAAAAACACTAATTTAGCCCGTCAAATTTGATTTTACTTAACTATTAAATAGAGAAAAGATGAAAAAAGTGATTTTTACAGAAAAGGCTCCTGCTGCTATAGGTCCTTACAGTCAAGCTGTTGAAGTGAATGGTATGGTATTCCTTTCAGGTCAGATTCCTGTTGATCCTGCTACAGGTGAATTTGTTCCGGGCGGAGTGACTGAACAGACTACCCAGGTTTTTGAGAATATCAAGAATGTATTGGCAGAAGTTGGTCTGACTACTGCTAATATCGTAAAAACAACCGTATTTTTGGCAGATATGTCTTTGTTTGCTGAAATGAACGCTGTTTATGCCAAGTATTTTGATGGCGATTTTCCTGCTCGTTCTGCCGTAGCTGTTAAAGCTTTGCCGAAAGGTGCATTGGTGGAAATCGAGAGCATTGCTGTGAGATAATGAGTTTTTCACCACAGATTACATGGATTGGCACAGATCCTTTCTATTAAAATCAATTGTTTGATATTGAATCTGTGCAAATCTGTGTAATCCGTAGTGAGTCATGGTGGATGAGGAACCATAACAACAAATAACTAACAGATAGCGTAGAAAGGTGGAGTATGAAACAACTGAACAAGTGGCAATGGTCCACATTAATATTATCTGCTATACTGGTCATGGCGTTTTCAGTCTTCGTCTATCGGTATGAGCCTTTTAAAACCGGATTTGAAATTACCGACCAGTTAGGTGGCAATATTTTCCCTTCAACCATACTCTCTACTGCAACAACAGATGCCAATTTAATTGTTCCGGCTGATTCTGATTATATCGGTAATCCTAAATCCTGTATTGCCATCCGTTTGAAAAACAGCTATGCCAATAGCAAACTGCGTATAGAAGTGGCCGAAACCCCTTTCTTCTCTCAGTCTGTATCTGAATTCATTTTACCCAAGGCAGGAAAAGAATATCTGGTTTTTCCGGATATTATATGGAACTATCAGGCTTTGCGTGATAATAATCAGGCAGTGCCCGTTAGTATTTCCGTCAAGGCAGAATTGAATGGAAAAGAACTGCCACAGCGGCTCAAGACAATCTCAATGCGCAGTATTAATGAATGCCCTTTGGGATATGTGGATAACAAAATGAAGTTTCATGATACGGGAGAGTTTTTTGCGGCTTATGTCAACGAGGAGCATCCTCAGATTGACAAATTATTGCGTGAAGCCCTGGACACGCGTATTGTAAACCGTTTCCTGGGATATCAGGGTAATGCCAATCAGGAAGAGAATGTGGACAAGCAGGTTTATGCATTGTGGAATGTATTGCAGAAACGAAACTTTAAATATAGTTCCACAACTAATACCAGTTTGTCATCCAATGTGGTTTATACACAGCGCGTCCGTACTTTGGATGATGCGCTGGAGTCTTCTCAGATTAACTGTGTGGACGGCAGTGTGTTGCTGGCTTCGTTACTGAAAGCTATCAATATCAATCCTATTCTAGTGCGTATACCGGGACACATGTTTGTGGGATATTATACAGACAAGTCGCATAAGAATATGAATTTCTTGGAAACCACTATGATCGGAGATGTGAATCTGGATGATTTCTTTCCGGACGAAAAGTTGGACTCTACCATGGTGGGCAAATCCCAGAACCAGATGTCGAAGCTGACCTATGAGAAATCAAAAGAATATGCTACCAGGAAATATCAGGAGAATGATTCCCTGATACATTCGGGCAAAGTGAATTATATGTTTCTGGAAATCGATAAAAAGACTCGTGCGCAGGTACAACCTATCGGTAAATAAATTTGTTGTATAGATATGGAACTTATTTATATATATCACAGTGGATTCGCCTTGTTGGGCGATGGCTTTACTGTAATTATGGATTATTACCGTGATTCAGAGGATGGGCAGGCACAGTCAGATTTAAACCGGCTGATGGATGGAGTTTTCAGAGAGCCGGGGAACGGGATGCCGGAAGGAATCGTGCACAGCGAACTATTGCGGCGACCCGGAAAACTATATGTTCTGGCCAGTCATTTTCATCCCGATCATTTTAACAAAGCAGTCTTGCAATGGCGTGAAATCCGACCGGATATCATCTTTATTTTCTCGAAAGATATTTTGCGTCATCGCAGGGCGCAAAAAGAGGATGCTGTTTGGCTGAAAAAAGGTGAGGAATATAAGGATGAAACATTAACTGTGCGTGCTTTCGGTTCCACGGATGTGGGAGTTTCCTTTCTGCTTCAGGCAGATGGAAAAAAGATTTTCCATGCAGGAGATTTGAACAACTGGCATTGGATGGACGAGAGTACCGAAACAGAATGGAAAGGAGCCGAGAAGAATTTTCTGCATGAGCTGGATGATCTTTATACTTATACGCATGAAGTGGATGTGGCTATGTTTCCGGTAGACCCACGTTTGGGAAAAGAATATATGCGGGGAGCCGAACAGTTTGTGACAAAAATAAAAACTCATATCTTTGTACCCATGCATTTCACACCGGAGTATGCAAAGGCGAATGCTTTCTGCGACTTTGCCGAAGCACATGGAGTGCATTTTGAGTCATTGACGCATAGCGGTCAAAAAATAAATATTGAATAACAAAAGAATGGCATGATATGAAAGTAAAAGGAAGATTTGATCATTTTAATATCAATGTAACTGATCTGGATAAGAGTATCAAGTTTTATGAAACAGCATTAGGATTGCATGAGTCTCACCGCAAAGAGGCTTCGGACGGTTCGTTCGTATTGGTCTATATGGCCGATGACCACAGCAACTTTTTGTTGGAACTGACCTGGTTGCGTGACCATAGCCAACCATACGAATTGGGTGAGAACGAAAGCCATCTGTGCCTGCGTGTGGAAGGTGATTATGACGAAGTACGTAAGTTCCATAAAGAAATGGGATGTGTTTGTTTTGAAAATACAGCAATGGGGTTGTATTTCATCAATGATCCGGATGATTACTGGATTGAGATATTGCCGGTGAAATAAAACAATCGTTTCCGTTAGTAATGAATTTAAAAGATAGAGACTATGAAATACATTTCTCCCGGTGGCTGGTTCTCATTGGAATATCCCATGAACTGGCACGAGTTTGAAGATACAGAAGAAAGCTTTTTATTTTATGATCCCGATCGGTGGACAGGGAACTTCCGCATATCGGCTTATAAGGATGAAGGGGTTGATTATGGTCAGCAATGCATCGCATACGAGTTAAAAGAAAATCCTTCTTCCACTTTGGTGAAAGTGGGCGAATGGGATTGTGCCTACAGTGCGGAAACTTTTCAAGAGGAAGGAGCCTGGTACACCACTCATATCTGGGTGACAGGTGCAGGTAATCTCTCTTTGGAATGTTCTTTTACCGTACCTAAAGGAGGTGATAAACACCCTGCTGAAGAGATAATCAAGTCTTTGCAGCTTCGTAAGGAAGGAGTGAATTATCCACGTGAAATTATCCCTATCCGTGTGCTGGAAATAGGGGAAGTGAATGCGGCTTTTGAATGGGCTTCCACTACCATAAAAAAACAATTGACCAAGGATTTCACTTCATCGGAAGCGGATCTTGACAGTATGCAGCAAGTGATGGATAGCGGACGTTTCCAGGCGCAGCAGCGCATGGCTTGGGAGAATTTCGGTATCGCTTTCGGGACGATTCTGGTGAACGAGATGGAAGGTATGGAATGGGTGACTGTGATAGAGGATCAGAAAGAATATCCCGCCTTGCAGTTTGTGCACTCGGAGATGGTTTTGAACCCGGCGGCATTGATTTGGGAAAAAGCTAAAAGGAAACTTCCCTGTGATCTTAAATCTGAATTCAGGAAAATAAAGCGCGAGGCGGAAGCTGTGCTGGATGATTTAAATAAATAGACAAATAATGACCCCATATATGCAAGTAGACGGACTTACCAAGTCATTCGGTGACTTGGTATTGTTCCGGGAAATTTCATTTGGAGTGGCCGAAGGACAACGCATCGGCTTGATAGCCAAGAACGGTACAGGCAAGACTACCTTGCTTAATATTATAGCAGGTAAGGAAGGATATGATGAAGGAAGTATTGTTTTCCGTCGTGATCTGCGTGTAGGTTATCTGGAACAGGACCCCCATTATCCTGAGGAACTGACCGTGCTCGAAGCCTGTTTCTATCACGGAAACAGCACGGTGGAACTCATCAAAGAATATGAAAGCTGCATGGAAACCGAAGGCAATCCGGGACTGGAAGAGCTGTTGGCACGGATGGAGCACGAAAAGGCATGGGATTATGAACGGAAGGCGAAACAAATCCTTTCTCAATTAAAAATCCGGGATTTCAGCCAGCAGATCAAACATCTTTCCGGAGGTCAGTTGAAACGGGTGGCTTTGGCGAATGTGCTGATAACCGAGCCCGATTTCCTGATTTTGGACGAGCCTACCAACCATCTTGATCTGGATATGACGGAGTGGCTGGAGGGGTATCTCGGCCGGGGAAACATCAGTCTGCTCATGGTGACGCACGACCGTTATTTCCTGGACCGCGTCTGCTCTGAAATTATCGAGATAGACAATCAGCAGGTTTATTCATATAAAGGGAACTACAGCTATTACTTGGAAAAGAGGCAGGAGCGTATCGAGGCGACCAATGCCGAAATAGCCCGTGCCAATAACTTGTACCGCACAGAACTGGAGTGGATGCGCCGTATGCCTCAGGCACGCGGACATAAAGCGCGTTATCGGGAAGAAGCTTTCTACGAACTGGAGAAAGTGGCGAAGCAGCGTTTCAACGATGGCAATGTGAAACTGGATATGAAAGCCTCTTACATCGGCTCCAAGATTTTTGAGGCGGATCATCTGTACAAGCGTTTCGGTGATTTGAAGATTCTGGAAGATTTCTCGTATATCTTTGCCCGTTATGAGAAGATGGGCATCGTGGGAAACAATGGTACGGGAAAGTCCACGTTCATTAAAATACTGATGGGCGAACAGAAGCCGGACAGTGGAACACTGGATATCGGTGAGACAGTCCGTTTCGGATACTATTCTCAGGACGGCCTGAAGTTTGATGAGCAAATGAAGGTCATCGACGTGGTGCAGGATATTGCCGAAGTCATCGAATTGGGAAATGGCAAGAAGCTGACCGCATCCCAGTTCCTGCAACATTTTCTGTTTACCCCCGAAACACAGCATAGTTATGTATATAAACTGAGTGGGGGAGAACGCCGCCGCCTGTACCTGTGTACGGTGCTGATGCGTAATCCCAACTTCCTGGTGCTGGATGAGCCTACCAACGATCTCGATATCATCACCCTTCAGGTATTGGAAGAATATTTGCAGAACTTCAAGGGCTGTGTAATCGTAGTAAGCCACGACCGTTATTTCATGGACAAGGTGGTAGATCACTTGCTGGTATTCAAGGGACAGGGAGACATTCGTGATTTTCCGGGTAACTACTCCGATTATCGTGACTGGCGCGAGGCGAAAGAGCAGCGCGAGAAAGAGGCGGAGAAGCCGAAGGAGGAAAAGACCGCCCGCGTGCGCTTGAATGACAAGCGGAAAATGTCTTTCAAGGAAAAGAAAGAGTTCGAGCAGCTGGAACAAGAAATAGCCGGGCTGGAGCAGGAGAAGGCCGATATAGAAGCCGCCCTTTGCAGCGGTACGCTGGGAGTGGAGGAACTGACGGAGAAATCCAAACGGTTGCCGGAACTGAATGATTTGATTGATGAAAAGACCATGCGCTGGTTGGAACTGAGCGAGATAGAAGGGTAGAATAACCGGAGGTGCAACAGTGTACCTGATGCCATATTGCTATATTCGTTTTGAATAACAAAACCATAATATAGAAAAGAAATATGGCATCCATTAAATTGAAATTCCGCCCATCGAGCGTAAAAGGAAAAAAGGGCGTATTAAGTTATCAAATTATTCATTACAGACTGACACGGCTCATCAAGACTTCTTATCGGATCATGCCTTCCGAGTGGAACGACTCCACCGGCAGTCTGCTTATTTCAACACAGTCTGAATGTAAAGCGCGTCTTCTGCTGATACGTGACCAGACGAATTGGGAGATGACGCGGTTACAAGGTATTATCAATGATCTGGAGCGGACCGGTGTGGAATACACCATTGATGATATCGTGGCTTCTTTCCGGAAAATCCCTTCTGTAGAGAGTGTGTTCAACTTCATGCAACGATGTATCAATAAACTGGAGCGGCAGAAAAGGGGACGGACGGCAGAAGGCTATACCTCGACAATGAACAGCTTTATCCAATTCAGAAAGAATGAGGATCTGAGTTTTGAAGCTTTTGATTCGGAACTGATGGAGATGTATGAAGCCTATCTGAAAGAGAAAGGCTTGGTAAAGAACAGTACTTCCTATTATATGAGAATCTGGCGAAGTGTGTATAACCTGGCTGTAGAGCAAGGCTATACCACCGACAAGAAACCTTTCAAACATGTCTATACCGGCATAGACAAGACTGTAAAACGGGCTGTTCCCTTTAAAATCATCAAAATGATAAAGGAGCTTGATTTATCCATCGAACCCCAACTGGAACAGGCAAGAGATATTTTTCTTTTCAGTTTCTATACTCGGGGTATGTCGTTTATTGATATGGCGCATTTGAAGAAAAGTAATCTCCAGAATGGAATTCTGACGTATAGCCGGAAAAAGACCGGGCAGCGGCTGACTATTCTGTGGGAGGAACTGATGCAGGAGATTGTGGATAAATACAAGGATGACAGTTCCGAGTACCTGCTGCCTATCTTGCGGTATTGTGATATAAATGACCGCAAGCAATATAAATTGAGGGCCAAGCAGATAGGACGTGGCTTGAATAAAATAGGCTTGCGGCTGGAATTAAAGGCGCCGTTGACTTTCTATGTGGCGCGCCATAGCTGGGCCAGCATAGCGCAGGACAGGAAGGTGTCTACAGACATCATCCGCGAGGGGTTGGGGCACGATAATGAAAAGACCACTCATATTTATCTGGCATCCATCTCCACTTCACAGATAGACAGAGCCAATCAGATTATTTTAAGAGGGTTGTAGGGGAAGTTTCATTCAGGCTGTCATCTACAGCCTGAATATTTTATTGGTTTGGATAAAATCAGATTATTTTTGGAGAAATATTTTTAAAATCCTAACATAAGAGCTGGGGGAATATTCAATATTCGGCAAAGTAATCAAAATATGCCTTGTTGGTGATAGATACAAAATATTGAATGATTTTGTATGGGGAGATATAGAAATATGCAGAATGCTGATCTAAAGGATTGTGCAATTAGGAAATACTGTGTGACTTCGTGTGATATCTAATTTGGGATAATTTATTTTTTATCATGAACAAGTGTAATAAATCTGAATATCAGCTGTTTGATAGCATGGTTCGTTTTATAAAAAATGGGGTTCTCTTAGTAAGAGAACCCCATTTTTATTTAATTTATTGATAATGTGAAACATACACATCGTAATTCATAACCTTTTACGAACAATTCTCATACATTTCTTGTTAAAAGCATTTTAAAACAACAAAAGATTTCCATTTCTTGGGAATTATAGCTACTTTTGCAGCCAAATGGGGTTCTCTTACTAAGAGAACCCCAAAAATGAAGCTTCAACAAGCCTTCATTTTAGAAGTACAAATGATAAATAATTTATGTTTTGATGCAAATCTGTAATGATGCGGATTTGGGTACTGAATACTCCTTTCCGCAGAATCAAAACATAACGGGTAAAGCGCCTAGGTTACTGCCATGCAGTTCAATCGCTTCCTGCCCAGACCAGGGGTCAGATCTGATAACCACGTCACAGACGGGGGAAGAGAAAGAATATCCTGATCACAAGTGGTATTATATGTTCCTGCGCAACAGAGAGTTGAAACGCTATATCGAAATCTTTACCGGCAGGAGGGCTGTGATGATTAATACCCGGTCTGGCATAAAGGAAGAAAGATATTTCTGCTTCAAAGTGTTTTCATATACCTCTGCTGACCATAAAAGACGTTTTGAGCGGTGTCCTTATAGCAAGGAAGAATATGCGGCCCGTCGGGAGTCTGCCTTTGCTGTAAAGGAGGCGTTCGCGACAGGCTCTGTACAGAAGTTGAACGCTTTGACGGATGAAAAGGAAATCACGGGTGATGGTTATCTGTTTGTATGTGCCCCGTTGGATGAATTGAATTTCATCCTTACCCATCTGTTCCCCCGGCAGTATCTTGCAAAAGACCGCAATTCCTATAGCGTGGCTGTTATTCCCCATAGACAGATGGAAGAATTTATTTATCTGTATGAATCCATGCCTTATAACATTGAACTGATGGATAAGCCTCTTGAGGAGTATATTCAGAAAAAGCAGAAGATACGTATTACAGGTGGTGTCTTTCAAGGGAAGGAGGGGTGTATCATGCGTCTGCATCGGAATACCAAGCTGGTGTTTGCTTTTGGTAATATGACGGTGGCTATTAGTTATCTTCAGGCTTTTCCGTTTGAGAAGGTGGAATAATGGTTTATCGGTAGCTAATTTTTCTTTCAAACAATGGGAATTAAGGAAATTAATTTATTCCTTTGTGATCGGAGTTAAAAATAGAAACAGAAATTCATGACTTCTTTGCCACATGAAGGTATTGGACAAATGCCCTGCCAACTTCAGAGCAGGATATTCGAGAAAGCGTTTTCCACGGCTGAGATAGCCCGTTACAATCCTGTGGAACAGCGTAGTTACGAAGAGAGTCTGAAAGTGTACCGTGATCTTGTCAATGTGGTAAGAACCGCTGAGCGTAAAGGTCTGGCGAAAAGTATAGCCGAAGGTATAGAGAAAGGTAAATTGGAGGATGCTGAGAATTTTCTTCGTTTGGGGGCTCTCCCGAAGTGATATCACAAGCTACCGGATTGCCTTTAGAGATAACAATATCAAAATCTAAGTGAGCAGTCATTTCAAAAATGATGTATTTGCTTATTTGAATGATAGTTCTTATTCAATCAACAATTCCATTGTCGAACGTTTTATCCACCCCTTGGTTGGTGAGCGGAAGGACTCGTTATTTTGGGGGAAGTGACAGGATAGCCCGCGTCTCGGTGGTATACATACCATCATCTCAATATACAAGATGCAGGGTGTGGGATTATTTCAAGAGATTTTTCAGGGAGATTGTTAAAGGACGTAAGGATTATGAACATTTATTGTCCTTGACTATCGATTGAACTAACAATAAATCTTAAAAATCAATATCCTTTTTGATGTTATTGTATTAGGAAATCGCCTTATGGCGGCTTTCCTTGAACTATACGTTAAAATTGGACACTAGCGACTAATGTCAGAAATGAATCGCACAGTACAGAGTATTAGAAATGCTCGTGTTTCTTTATTTTTTAGTGTTCTAGTTTTAGTTCTTGGATTCTTTTCGCGTAAGATTCTTATTGATTGTTTAGGCGCGGAAGTCTTAGGATTGAATACAACAGCAACGAACTTGCTTGGATTTCTTAATTTGGCAGAACTAGGTATAAGTGCTGCCATTTCATACACATTGTATACTCCTCTGTTTCAAAAGGATTATGAAACGATAAATGAGATAGTTGCCGTTCAAGGTTGGCTTTATAGGCGTATTGCTTATATAATATTAGCAGGTGGTGCTGTTTTAATGTGCTTCTTTCCATGGATATTCACTAAGATGGAATTACCGTTATGGTATGCATATGGTTCATTTGGTGTTCTGTTATTGGCTGCCATGTTGGGTTATATTATTAATTATCAGCAGATAGTATTAAGTGCTGACCAGCAGGAATATAAGATAAATTATAATGTACAAGGCTTTCGAGCATTGAAACTATTGATGCAGATTGTTGGTATTGGTTATTTTCATCAAGGCTATATTTATTGGTTGGTAATTGAATTGTTGATGTCTGTTGTCACTTGCCTGTTTTTAAAGAAAACGATACATCGGAGTTTTCCTTGGCTTCATCCGGATTTATCAAAAGGGAAAATGTTATCTCGAAAACACTCTGTGATAATGAAAAAAACAAAACAACTGTTCTTTCATAAATTTGCGTCTTATGTGTTGGGGCAAACTAGTCCATTGATTATTTATGCTTTTCTATCGTTGACAGTTGTTGCTATTTATGGGAATTATATGCTATTGGTTGTGAGTACATCCATGATAGTTACTTCTATGGTCAATGGGATGAATGCTGGGATAGGAAATTTAGTGGCAGAAGGAAATAAAAAGAAAATATTATCTTTTTATAAGGAATACACAGTAAGTCGTTATTGGATTGCTTCTGTAATTTGTTTTTGTTTGTTCTATTTATCTCATTCCTTTATGTCTCTTTGGATAGGAAAGGAATATTTGCTAGATTCTACTTCTTTTACTTTATTGATTATTTATGCTTTTATCACTATGACGCGCACAAATGATGCTTTTATTGCTGCTTATGGGCTATTCCAAGATATTTATGCACCTGCTATTGAAGCGGCATTAAGTTTGGGATTGTCTGTTTTATTGGGATATTATTATGGATTATCTGGCATCATAACAGGAGTATTAATAAGTTTGTTGTTGGTCATTTGTTGTTGGAAACCTTATTTTTTATATAGTTGTGGTTTTAAAAGACCTGTATGGAGTTATTTGTTTTTAATTGGCAGGATAATGTGTTTGGTGATTATCTCTTGGGGTATTTCCCGTTTCCTTCTCGAATACATGGACTTGTCATGCGGAAATTTTATGGATTGGGTAGTTCTTTCTTTAAAAATATTACTTCTCTATGGGTTATTTAGTTTATGTGTTTTCCAAATGTTCGACAGGAATTTTAGGACTTTTAGCAAACGGATTTTTCAATTAATAAAATGCAAAAAAAATGTTGGCAAAATTAAAGACTCCTAAAATCAGTGTGTTAATACCTGTTTATAATGTGGAAAAATATGTGGAACGTTGTATTCTTTCTGTATTGAATCAGACCTTACAGGAGGAGATAGAGGTGATTATTGTAAATGATTGTACTTTGGATAGGAGTATGATAGTGATAGACAAAGTATTGGAGAATTTATCGGAGTCAAGAAAGCAACTAATTAAAATAATCAATAATAAAAAAAATAAGGGTATAGCTTTTACTAGAAATGAGGCTTTGAAATATGCTACAGGAGAATATATCTTACAAATAGACAGTGACGACTATCTAGAGACTGACATGATAGAAAAAATGTATAATAAAGCTGTAGAAACAGATGCTGATATTGTAGGAGTAGACTTCTGGCGCATATATGAAAATAAAAGAGTTTATGAAAAAGATGATTTATCAATATCTAAAAAAAAATTATTAGGGGAAGTATTAAAAGTCGAGCATTGTGCTAGGTGGAATAAATTAATAAGATATTCTTTGATAAAGGAAATAGATTATGTAGCTGGGATCGATTATGGGGAGGATTATATATTTATGCTTCAATGCTTTTATTTGGCAGACAAAATAGAATATATACCTCAACCACTATATAATTATATACAATATAATAGTCAGTCTATTTGCCATAAACCGATGAACCGACAATGTCTGGATGGCTTTTGTCGTATGATTGATTATTCAATTAGTTTTATGAAAAAAAATGACATTGTAGGCTATGATTATGAAATGGCATACACTATGCTAAAAATAAAATACTTGTGTCTTGTGAATGTGGAAAGAGATAATAGGAAAATATACTTTCAAATGTATCCGGAAGCGAATCGGTATAAATCTCGTTTTTTTAAAGAGTGGAGAAATAAAGCAGGTTTATATCAGTTGATTACCTATAATCTTGCTTTGAGTAATTATTGGTATTTGTTTAATCTGGCATTGCAATTTCATCATCGTTTAAAAGTCATATTAAGGAAAATTAAGTAAAGGATATGGATATAGTTGGTTGCCCGGAGATAGCATATACTTACAATAAAAGTGCTTGTTTAATTTGAAGTTGAATATACGAAAATATATAAGAAGGAATAAATGATACCTAAAAAATTACATTTTTGTTGGCTTAGCAATGATGCATTTCCATCAAAGATAGGAAAATGCATAGAATCGTGGAGAGTTTTTTTACCGGATTATGAGATAAAATGTTGGAATATGGATAATTTCGATGTGAATACGGTAAGATTTGTGAAGGAGGCTTGTTCTTTAAAGAAGTGGGCTTTTGCCGCTGATTATATAAGATTGTATGCTCTTTATACTGAGGGTGGAATATATCTTGATAGTGACGTTTTACTTCGTGGAAACTTGGATGAATATTTGGATTATGATTTTTTTTCTTCCATTGAATGTGATACTTCAACTTTTGATACGATAAAGAAGCAATATGTTGATGAATATGGATTTCTGTTGAATAGTAATTTAGAATTTGTTCCATCATTAGGAATTCAAGCTGCTATTTTAGGAGGAGTAGCAGGACATCCATATTTGAAGGATTGTATGACCTATTATGAGAATGCTTCTTTTATTTTGCCGAATGGTACTTTAAATAACAAAATAATAGCACCTTATAGATTGGCTAGGATAGCTGTTAAGTATGGGTTTCTATATAAAGATATCTTGCAAAAGATAAATAATGGAATGTTGATTCTTCCGTCAGCGGTTTTTGCGGGTCATCCTAATTTGGCCACCCAAGATTCTGTTGCTATTCATTGTTGTGCAGGAAGTTGGGTTGATTGGACATTAAAGGATAAAATAAAGAAAATATTAAATCAGTGGAGAGGGAAAAATAGCTGGGGGTATGATGGAAGAATGTAAAACAAAAATTTTAGTGGTGACCCACAAACCGGATAAAGTTTATAGCGATAATGTTTATATACCGATTCAAGTCGGGAAAGTTCTTTCACATTGCGATTTAGGCTTTCAGGGAGATGATACGGGTGATAATATCAGTGAGAAGAATCCGATATATTGTGAACTTACTGCTCAATATTGGGCATGGAAAAACTTGAAAGATGTGGAATATATTGGTTTGTGTCATTATCGGAGATATTTTAAAACTAAGTACACAGAAGACAATGTGATTCCCCTATTACAAAAATATGATATAATATTACCTGAACCCATCTATTATCCATATTCTATAGAACAGAAGTTGTATCGGGCTGCAATAGAGGAAGATGTTGCTATATTATGTCAAGTGATAGAGAAATTATATCCAGAATATAAAAAATCTGTATTAGCATACCTATATAATAATATGGATATAGCTTTCAATATGTTTGTATGTTCAAAAAAAATATTTGATGAATTTGCTGAATGGCAGTTTTCTATTCTTTTTGAATGTGAGAAGTATATTCGTTTTTCTAGTTACTCTAGAGCGAGGCGTATTTTGGGACATTTTGCAGAATATCTGCTTCCTATATATTGTTTTCATCATTGCTTAAAAATAAAGTACGAACCTCTTGTTTCCTTTATAGGAGAAAATAAAATGCTATATAAACAAAACTTTGTCAAAAAAAACATTTTTAGGCTAGTTCATAAGATAGTGAATTTGAAGAAGAAAAAAAATGATTGGAATATTAGTAGTGTGATATTGCAAGGATTAAAAATAGATAATGTTGTAATAAAATGAGATTTAGTGAAATTGTAAAATCAATAGGGAAAAAGGAGTGTATACGTCAAAATAAGAATATACAGAAAACTTGCAGTACTATACTTGGAAATACTATCTTATATCTTAATCATGATTTGCTTGGATCCCAAAAACGGATTTTATTATGTTATGTATCTCCATTACATATAGATTATGGAAAAGGTGATATATATCATCCCTTGTTTTTACATATCAACCAAATGATAAAGGTGTTGATTGATATGAATTTCTCTATTGATATCTGTGATTGTAATGATAAGCACGCTATAGTTCAATTATCAGGTAAACAATATGATTATATACTAGGATTTGGAAAGGTGTATACTGAGCTCGTTAAAAGAGGACAATGTAGGCAATCTATATTATTTATAACCGAGAATAATCCGGAAGTGGTTGAACGAAAATATAAAGAACGAGTAGAATATTTTAGACAAAGGCATCCTCATTTATCTACAACTTCCGCAATTGTCAGAAAAGGATATTTTGATAAAGAACAATTTGAAATATCAGATGATGCCATTGTTATAAATAGTGAATACAATATTCATTCAATGCGTTCCTATTTTAGGAGCGTATATCAAATAAATGTAAATGGTCTTTTTAATAAGACATTTCAATATGATGCTTTGCACATAAAAAAAATATAGAAATTCTTTTGTATGGTTTGGAAGTCAAGGGATTATTCACAAAGGATTGGATGTGTTGGTTGATGCTTTTAGGCAATTGCCGGAGTGTACACTGAATATATATGGTATTCCTTTGTCAGAAATAAAAATTATTAAACCCCTTTTAACACAAAATATAAGAGTTCATTCTCCGGTAAATGTTCTGAGTGATACTTTTATTGAAGAAGTGGTTAGAAAAAATATGTTTGTTTTGTCTGCTTCTTGTTCAGAAGGAATGATGTCTGGAATAGCTACTTGTATGTTATATGGATTGATACCTATTGTTAGTAAAGAAACAGGATATAATTCACATTCTTCTATTTTGGAATTTGAAAATTGTAAATTGGAAAATGTTATAAGTAAAATTCAGGAAGTACAGCAGTATGATCTAGAGAAGGTAAGCAAATTAAGTAAGGACAGTTATATATATGCACAACAGCATTTTACGCTGGAATGTTTTAGAAGTCGTTTTAGTGAAATAATGAATGATATAGTAGAATGCAAAAGATAATTTCAATTGTGATAGCAACGTATAATGCAGAAAAAACGATTAAACGTTGTTTGGATAGCATTGTTTATCAGAAAACTAATGAAATAGAATTGGTGATAGTGGATGGAGCATCTACAGATCATACCTTGGATATAATTCGTGATTATAGTTCTTTAATTGATGTGCTCATTTCGGAAAAGGATAACGGTGTTTATGATGCTTGGAATAAAGCTTTGAAGTTGGTGACAGGGAAATATATTCAATTTCTTGGTGCAGATGACTTTTATTTAGATAACTCATTGATAGAATATGTGAATTATGCTTTGTCATTATCTCATGATGTAAGTATTGTTTCAGCGCAAAGTCGTTATGTCGATATAACAGGAAAGCTTTTGATGATACGTGGAGAAAGATATTCTTGGAAAAAATTGAAAAAGAATATGTGTTTGTCTCATGGGTCTATATTACATAATAGAAACCTTTTTACGAAAAATGGTTTATTTGATATATCTTATAGAATTTGTGCAGATTATGAGTTGTTGGTTCGTAATGGTGAATTTTTGGATGTTGTATTCTATCCAACTCCAGTCATTCAAATGCAGGGGGGAGGTTTGAGTTTTTCTTATTTATGTCAATGGGAAACATTTAGGATTAGAAAAACTCATAAGACAGTGGCTATGTTATATAATTATTATTTATTATTTAGAGGATGTGTGGGATTAGCTGTAAAGAAAATGAGATGGAATGTTTAGATATTAACAAAAAGCAGAAAAAAATAGCTTTGTTTTCTGTCTTTGATGTTTTTAATTATGGAAGTATGCTACAATCGTATGCTTTGCAACGTGTGTTATTTAATAAAGGATATTATGCTCCAATTATAAATTATAATAAAAAAGAAATAATTTCTCAAGTTCTTCGAATTTTTAATAAGAACTTGCTAGAGGCTAAGATTAATTCTATATTTCGAGAGCTTTATAAATATGTAGATCGGGATTTCTATTTGTTTGATGTATCAAGAAAGAAGACCTTTAGTCGTTTTGTACATGATTATCTTTCCTTGAGTGAAAGAATCAGTACACGTGAAAGATTATTGGAATATGTTTCTGAGTGTGATTTCGCTTTAGTTGGTAGCGATCAAGTATGGAATCCTATAAGTTTAGGTAAAGACTATTATACACTAAATATTGTTCCTGAGTATATTCCGAAAATATCATACGCATCAAGTTTTGGAGTTTCATCGATTTCAGGAGAAGCTGCAATTAAAACTTCTTCTTTTTTGAAACGTTTTGATTTTATTAGTGTTCGAGAAAAACAAGGTATAGATATCGTTTCAAATTTGACAAATAAGACAGCAAAACAGGTTTTGGATCCTACTTTTCTATTGGAAAAGAACGAGTGGCTAGATTTAGTCGGTGAACAACCTTTAATTTCAGGCAATTATATATTCTGTTACTATTTAGGAAATAGAAGAATTGAAAGAATATTTGCAGAAAATCTAAAAAAGAAAACAAATTGTAAGATTGTCAATATACCTCATAGTGATGGTATTAATAGCTATGATTTTAACTTTGGAGATTATATAGTTCCAAATCTTGGTCCTTTGCAATTTTTAAATTTGATATATCATGCTCAATATATTTGTACAGATTCATTCCATTGTAGCGCTTTTTCAATTATTTTTCATAAATCCTTATTCCCTTTTTATCGTTTTGATCCTCAAAGTATCAAAAAATCGACAAATGGTAGGATTGAATCATTATTGGATACGTTAAAAATAGAAAGGCGTCTAGTAACTAGTAAAGAGAATTTAGATTACTTGTTAAAAGACACTCTAGATTATGATATAATTCAATCAGAAATAAATATATTGCGCAAAGAATCCATGAATTTTTTATATTCTTCATTATTATAATTATATTGATGATTTTACTGCATTGTTTAGTTGTAAAAAAACGACAGATGACATTCTTTACTAGAGATAAATTATTAGGCTTATTCATCTGGTTATCATTGATTAGTATTGTTGCAGGTAGATACACTGAACCTGCAATTCTGATGATACAAACAATTTTTATAATTTATCAAATACAAAAAATTTATGTCAGTCGTAGATGGATATTGATAGGGGGACTTGTATTTTCTCATTCATCGTTGATGATCTTATTAACAGGATATGATATGTTTAAATTTATTCAACAAATTATATTATTGACAACGATGTTTTTCTGCTATTATCAAATTTATCATTATTGTCATAAAGGAGTAAATGAATGGTTTAATAAATATAGAGATTTAGTTTATTGGTTATCTTTATTAGGAATAGTACAGTTTGTAATAATGTCTATGACCGGAAAAGATCTTTTTCCATATACTATAGATGGTTTTGTCACTCAAAATTCAGGGAGGTTACATGCCATTTTAATGGAGCCAGGTAATTTTGCCGCTATATCTATTCCAGCAACTGCGTATGTTGTTTTATCTAAAGGCTATTATCTAAAGAATAAAAAAAAATCGCTAGTTATTTTGACTGCTTTTATTCTTACATTTACTACAAGTTCTTTTGTGACTATTACAATTATTCTACTTCTAAAAATTAATCAGCTTTTTAAATGTTTTAAGTATTTACTTGTTGTAATTGTTGCATTTGGAGGGTTTTGGATTATTTCTAATTTGAATGTGTTTTCTGAAAAACGTTTCTTTAAAGATCCTAAAGTCGCAACAATAGAACTTAAAATGAAGCAAACACTATCGATAAGTAAAGATGCAGATCCTGAATATTTTGAACGTCTAAATGCTAGCTCTTATGCATCTTTAACAAATTATTGGGTTGCGTTTAATGCTCCATTCCGTATGGTAGGAACTGGTTTAGGAACTCATGCGCAAAATTATGAACATCTGTATAAATCGGATTATTACTTATATGGTTTGAATAAAGATGATGCTTATTCGATGTTTGCTCGGTTATATTCTGAATTTGGAATAATAGGACTATGTATTTATGTTCTTTTTTTGGTGAAGTTTTATAATAAAAACAATATAATAAGTCTCTGTTTATTAGTGTTTTTTATTTCATATTTAATAAAAGGAGGGAATTATACACTTTATGGGACTGCTTTTTTCCATTTCGTTTATTATTTCTTATCTCCTTGGAAAAATCTTCATAATCAAAAACTTTCTATTACAAATCAATGAAATTTAAAACAATAGTTGTTGTAAATGATTTTTCTTTTGTAAATGGTGGTGCGGGACAGGTAGCTATTTCTTCAGCTATAGGTTTACTAGCAAAAGGGTATAGAGTAATTTTGTTTACAGCAGTGGGACCGGTTGACGAAAATCTTGCAAAACAAGGAATAGAAGTTGTATGTCTCAATCAGTATGACATTTTACATGATCCTAATAGAATGAGAGCTATAATTCAAGGTGTATGGAATGTGAAAGCAAAAGTCGTTTTTGAGAAATTGCTGAGAACATTAAATAGGACAGAAACAATTATTCATTTTCATGCATGGAGTAAGGGGCTTTCTTCTTCTCTTTTTTCTGTTACAAAGAAACAAGGATTTAAAACAGTTGTTACTTTACATGATTTTTTTTTGTACTGTCCTAATGGAGGATTTTATGATTATCCGCACAATAAAATTTGCACGAAAAATCCTCTGGGGTTATCTTGCATATTTTGTAATTGTGATGCACGGGGGTATATACAAAAAATATGGAGATGCATAAGGCAAGTGATACAAAACAAGATGCTTTATCAAATTGATGGTACTCTTTTTTTATCTATTTCTGATCTGTCTACTTCTATTTTCAAGAAATATTATCCAAACAAGAAAGCTTTATTATTCAGGGTGAACAATCCAGTTGCTTTGCTACCTTTGTTTGAACGAATCCATGTGGAAAATAATAATGCATATTTATTTGTAGCTCGTCTGTCTTTAGAGAAAGGAATTGATTTGTTTTGTGAGGCTGTTTCTCAATTAGGCTTGGAGGGATATGTGCTGGGGGATGGTTATTTATTAGATACCTATAAAAAGAAATATCCAATGATAAAGTTTATCGGTTGGGTAACAGGTGTGGAAAAAGAAAATTATATAAAAATGGCAAAAGCATTTATTTTTCCTTCTAAATGGTATGAAACTTTTGGCCTTTCTGTTGCGGAGATGCAATCGTGTGGTATTCCTTGTATTGTACCTGATAAAAATGCCGCTGCTGAGCAGATAATAGATGGTGAAACAGGGTTTATATTTCAAATAGGAAGTTTGGAATCTTTAAAAGATAAAATAGTTTGTATGGAAAAAATGAAAATGGAGGACTTGGCTCGTATGTCTCAACAAGCATTTGAATATTCGCTAAGAGAAAATTATTCTATGGAAACTCATTTGGAAAATATTACTAAGTTATATGATTCAAATTTTTAAAAAGTGAGATATGAAAAAGATTCTTCATGTTTCAAAATATTATTATCCTTTTGTTGGCGGTACAGAAGGGGTATGCCAATACATTGCAGAAGCTTTTCCCGAGTATGAAAGCAGAATAATCTGTTTTAACGATGGTGTGGATACTATTGGCTCTGAAGTGAATGGGATACAAGTCTTAAGGATAGGATGTTTTGGAAAAATAGCTAGTCAGTCTTTGTCTTTTTCTTATTATAAGAGATTAAAGAATATGATAGAGATATGGAAACCTGATTTGGTTTTATTTCATCATCCAAATCCTCTTATAGCTTTTTATTTGTTATTAGTCTTGCCTGCAAGCACAAAGTTGTTGTTACATTGGCATTTGGATATAACAAAGCAGATATATATATACCCGTTAGTGAAGCCTGTTGAAACTGCACTTTTGAAGCGTGCGAATATAGTTTCTGTTACAAGTCCCAATTATCGAGATGCGTCTAAAATATTGAAAAACTATCGGAGTAAGGTTGTCGTAATTCCTAATACTATTGATATAACTCGCTTGGATTTGAAAAAAGAAGAGGAAAGCAAGGTGGAGGAAATAAAGTGGAAATATGGTGGTAAGAAACTTGTCTTTTTTATAGGTCGGCATGTAGAATATAAGGGTTTACGGTATTTGTTGGATGCAGAAAAGCATATTAAGGAAGACTGTCGGATTTTGATTGCGGGAAACGGTCCTTTGACGGAACAGTTAAAGCAATCATGCATTTCAGAACGAGTAATTTTTTTGGGACGTATTAGTGATTTGCAATTGAAATATTATTTACATGCGGCAGATGTTTTTGCTTTCCCTTCCATTACGAAAAATGAAGCTTTTGGTTTAGCTTTGGCAGAAGCAATGTATTGTAGATGTGTGCCAGTGACATTTACAATTGAAGGATCCGGAGTGAATTGGGTCAGTCTTGATCGGATAACGGGGCTTGAAGTGGAAAATTCAAATTCATTGGAATATGCAAAAGCAGTAGATACACTATTGGTGAATAATTCTTTACGGGTATACTATGCAGAGAATGCTCACGATCGTGTAGTTAAGAATTTTACAATGGAAAAGGTTAAGTGGACCATAGAAAAAGTTTATAATGATTTGGGATTATAAAAAAGGGTGTGTTATAGCAGGATTGTTTATTTCTTTATCAGCAAACTCTCAGATAAACTACGGTACAACGGGTTTGATGAACATGCCCACTGCCGACATGCAGCGTGATAAAACCTTTATGGCAGGTGGTAACTGGCTGAATCATCACGCTACCGTTCCCCGTTGGTGGTATGATACATGGAATTACTACATAAACATAACTATTTTCCCATGGTTGGAGGCAGGTTATCTGTGTATCGGTCATAAAGCTGTTCCTGTGGATTATGGTAATCGTTCGGGCTATTGGGTTCCTTCTACGTATGGTAAATTTATTAATCAGGACCGTTCCTTTCATTTTCGGCTTAGAGTGTGGAAAGAAGGCTGGTGGAAAGAATGGACCCCCCAGATAGTTCTCGGGGCGAATGATGTGATAGGTGATTCATGGAATGGAGGATCGCTGTCCAAACCTTCAGAATTAAATTATGGTAATGGTTTTCTTAACCGCTATTATCTGGCCATAACCAAACATTTTTATTTTGAGAATGTGGGTATATTAGGTGCACACCTGTCATGGATATACAGCAACCGTTTTGATAACAAGTTGAATAATCCGGCTATGGGTGTGAATTTCCGGTTTCATTTGAAGGACAGTGATTCTTGGGTGCATAAAGCCCTTAATGGTGTTAATTTAATGGCAGAAGTGGTTCCCGGTTATACGGATGTGAAGGAGGATTTGACTTTTGACCCTGACGGGGCGAAGTATCAGGTAAATCTTGGTATGGAGTACAGCTTCTGGAAAGACTACATCAACGCCGTAGTAAAACTGAACCGTTGCAAGTACTTTTCCGGTGGCTTAGTCTTCAAAATTCATTTAAAATAATAAAAAGCGCTCATTCATAGGAATTTCCAGATAGAATTCGTTTCTTTGCGGTCAGAAACCATAAAATCATCTTTATTATGTCATCCCGCTTTGTAAACCCTTTCACGGATCTCGGCTTCAAGATAATCTTCGGCCAGCCTGCCAGCAAGGCCCTGCTGATAATCCTGCTTAACGAACTGCTGTCGGGTGAGCATCACATTGAAGACCTGACGTTTCTGGACAAGGAGGACCGTTCGGAGAATATTCACGACAAGGGTATCATCTATGACCTTTACTGCCGTACCTCTACGAGCGAGTACATCATAGTGGAGATGCAGAATCGTTGGCATAGCCATTTCCTGGACCGTACGCTTTATTATGTGTGCCGTGCGGTGAGCCGCCAGATGGAGAATCCGTCCTCTAAAGAGGTATGTGTTCCCGACACTCCGTTGGAGGGGGATTGCGGCCTGCTCAGGGAAGAAGAGGCTTCTTACGGTCTCCGTTACAGGCTTCCTGCTGTGTACGGCGTTTTCCTGATGAATTTCAAGGAGGATGGTCTGGAAAGCAAGTTCCGTACCGACACGGTGGTTTCCGACCGGGACAGCGGTCGTGTGGTGAACCGGAATTTCCGTCAGATTTATCTCCAGTTTCCTTATTTTACGAAGGAACTGGACGAATGTTCTACTTTATCCGATAAACTAATGTATGCACTGAAGAATATGAACAACTGGAACAGAATGCCCGATGCGCTGAAAGAACAGGTTTTCAGCCATCTTGACCGCCTTGCCGCCAAGGCTCACCTGTCTGAGAGTGACCGTATCGCTTATGATAAGGCGGTGGACCGTTATAACGTGAGCCGTATTGTGGAAAATGATATCCGTGAACAGGCTGTCGCGGAAGGAAAAGCAATAGGAAAAGCAATAGGAAAAGCGGAAGGAGAGGCGGAAGGACGTTTGAAGGGACGTTTGGAGATCGCCCGTAAACTGAAAGAGAACGGTTTTTCCATAGCGGATATTGTCCGGGTTGCCGGACTTTCGGCGGAAGAAATTGATAAGCTGTAACGGTGTGCACGATTGTACTGCTAGGTGATTTGCTTCTGTTTTGTAGAAAGATGAATGGTGGGTAGGGTAAATTAGAATGATGTCAATGTCGGTTCTCTATAGGGCTATCGTATACGATTAGTATGGTAGTCTGTAGATTGAGTAAATTTATTATTGTAAAACCTTTCTACAAAGAAAAACAAATCATACGTAAGGGCATTCTCCATGCAGCTTCCCCCAAAGAAGAAACTGCATGGTGATTGCCATTTTCTTTATTATCTCTCCAAGTACCCGAACACCCCCTCCGCATCGAAACACGGACAAGCCTTCGGGATACTTCCCGGCATATCCCTGTGTCCCCTTATCCGGACACCGGGAAAGATTTTCACCATCCGCATCAGCAACAAAATAAATTGTTCCGTCTGTTCCGGTGTCCGGGTATCTGTCGGACGTCCGTCCGCATCCAGACCGCCCTCATAACAGATACCTATGCTGCAACGGTTCCAGGGGCGGCAGTGTGCACCCACTTCCAGAAGCTTGCGGTGCTGGGTCACACTTCCGTCACGACGGATATAAAAATGATACCCCACCGTGCGGAAACCTCGCGTTTTGTGGTCACGGAGCAGTTGCTCGGCGGTGTAATCCCGGGTGGAGCGTGTGGCGCTGCAATGAATGACGATATATTTCACGGAAGCGGAGGATGCCATCATCGGGCCGTCCTCCTGAGTGAGGAGAGCACGTTCGTTCGGAATCTCTTCCTCACCGATTATCATAGGGAAAGTTTCTTGAATCATGGTTGAATTGAAATAGGGAATTAAGAATTAAAAAGTGTCATGCGATGGGTCAGGGGCTTTTTAAAAGAGAGTGGTGCAACTGGTTACGCCCAAGGCGGTGAGCGCTGCTATGGCAGCTTGGATAATGGCGTGCAGAATTTGCTTCCAGGTGATTTTCTTTGAATTGTTCATAGGAATATTTGTTTTAAAGGATTTGTTTTTTTCTGTCATTCCGGACAAAGACGAGGAATCTGTGGGCATAAAAATGATTGCATTCAGATTCTTCACTTTGTTCAGAACAACAGGTTCATCTCAAAAAGACAAAATACTATCAGACTTCAGAAGTCCGGAAAGTTCAGGCGTTTTCTTCCGTCTTGTCATCTGGTCCGGAAGCCTCTCCCGTCAAGTCCACAGTGTTTTTCCCCGCTTTCAGGGCTTTAACCACCAGCTTGGCGGCCTTTCGGGTAGGGACCAGGTTGAATACGCTGTCTTTCAGCAAGCTGAGGAAACGGGTTCCGGCTTTCCAGCGCACGTTCAGGTCTTCCACATGGATGGCGGGATTGTATGTTTCCAGTGATTCGGCTCCCATGCTGTTGATATGAATGGAGAAAGTGCCCAGATCGCCCATCTGGATGCGTTGTCCTGCCAGAAGCTGCTCCCGCATACAGTCCACCGCTTGGATCAGGACCGCCTGGATGTCGGCACGGTTGTATTTGGAGCCGTGGGTCGAGATATGCTCGGCAAACTTGTCCAGTGTCATGATTTCTGAGTACTGGGCGTTGGCATAAGCCTTCTTGGGAGCATCCTGGTCACTGGGATTGGCACGGAGTGAGATACTGTAGTTGATCATCGTTTTTGTTTTTAAAGGGTTATTATTATCGGAAAAGTGTCAGGTAGGAGCAAGGCGCACACTGCTGCGGCATCCGGTGAAACTTGGGGCAAGATCCGCGGAATCTTGTACCAGGATTTTTGTAATCTTGTGCCGGGTTGCGGCTTCTTCCTTCTGACACTGCAAAGATAACCTCACGTCCGTGCGGCGTGACCCCTTCCGACCCCTTTTGACCCTTTGGGGAGACTGTCCGGGAACTCGGTCAGCGCTTGCGTCATGTGGTGACTTCAGGCGCGGATTTCACGGTTCCCTCTTTATTCTTTCCGCGTAATCCACGTCTCAGAGAGAGAGGAAGAGTTCTCGGACAGTCTGTGGCAGATTTCAGGGGGAATCACGGTTCTCCCAGGTGGAGGTAGACGAGTTGCAACTGGCGGCAGGTGAAGGATTTCTGGCAGGGATGGTATCCCGTGGTTTCCAGGGCGTGGAGTAACGGTGCGCACTGGGCGATCCAGCGCATCAGATGACGCACGGCTACTTTCGGCGTACTGTCCGGAAAATAGAGAAGGGCTGTTTCGGTCTTATTCATGAATGGTTTCTTATTTAACGTGAGTTTGATAGATGATAATAAAGTTTATCCGGAGTTTTCTGAACAATCCAAATAAACTGCCATAAACGATTTTTGCTATCCGGGAACAACAGCCGCACGGAGCAGCGACAGGGACACAGGGACAGTGGGGACACCCCCTTTTTTCCTCACACACACATACGTGTACATATAGAAAGCCGGGTCAGTTCTTGTGATACGTCCCCTTGCCGTCCACACTTACCAGCGCCCCCTGTTTGGTGAGCCGTTTGAGCCAGGTAAGCGCGGTGGATTCAGGTATCCTCCTGTCGTGCGCTTTTTCCAGCAGCAGCCGGCGGGTAAACTCGTCCTCCATTTCGGCAAAGAGCATATTCTTGTCCGCCGTGCTCCGGCGCTTGATAACGGAGGAGGACAGAAACGAAAGAACATGGGTGGCGTGCAGATAAAGCGGCTCCACCAAGGCAAGCACGGCATGAAAATCATCGTCTGTAATCACCATGTTCCAGCGTGGGATGATACGGTCCTTCAGATTATCGGAAGAAATATGCGCGTCAGGTTTCACCAGAGAAGAATCTTCCAGGCTTCGCAGGATGGCGACTATCGACATCATGCGGCACGCATTGACGGCAAGACGGATGACGGAACTGCCCATCTCGTCTCCGTTGATCTTGCCGGAACGATGGAACAGTTTGTCGAACAGGAAGTTGAACTGTTTATGCTGGGCATGGGTCAGCTTCAGGGTAAACAATCCCCGAAGCGTCAGCTCGTCCAGCGTGTTTTTCCATTCGTTGCCCATCAGGCGGAATTCCTCGTCCACATCCACCTCATCCTCGCCAAACTGGTCCGCCCATTGGGTGATGCGTGGCATATAATAAAAGTTCTGGCGGGAGAACAGACCGTTCTCCGCCATGGGGATCAGGGGCTTTACTTGTGCGGGCGTACCCGAGAGCAACACGGAGAGGTAGCTTCTGCTCACCTCCTGATATTCGCGGTCGGTACGCCGGTTGTAGGACAGGCGGTCGTGGTCGAACGCCTTGCGCAGCGTGTCGCTCCAGTTTCCGTATTCGGTCCCTATGGCGGTGGATACGGTGTCCGCCTCACTTTCGCAGATGAGGCCCGTTCCGTTGGAATCCATGATATTTTGCAGGATGCCTGTTCCGGTGTTGTTTCCCGGTATGAGGAACATTCGGTTGGGAGGCAATACGGGAGCTTCCTGATTTCTCCGTTCCTTGCCCAGAGAATCGTAGGCCGCCTTTTCCCGGCGGTAAGTTTTCATCGCCTCTTTCACCTCGTTTCGTATCTTGTCGTGTATAGGTTCGATGAGGAGCCGCACCCACGTCAATGCACTTTTTCCTGCGGCGGACGGGGCCACGATGAAAGTCTGCATACAGGGGGCCTGCCACTTCCGGCCGTACTGGCACCGCACTACGTGGGAGAGGGAGGCACCCAGTACGGTAAACGCTCCCAGGAGCAACACATCACGCTGTTCGGGCTTTTTACCGAAGGAGATGATTTTCTCCAGCAGCTCCGGCCACACATAGTCCTGTGGAAAGGTAGGCAGGGGGGAATAAGGCTCGGAGCCTTCGGTGAGCTGTTCCTCCTCGTCGGTATCATCGGAAACGTCATTTTCCACCTTATTATATCGCGCGCACGTGTGTGGAAAATCCGGGGTTGTCCCTGCTGTCCCCATTGTCCCTGCCTTGTGGAAGTCGGCGCTGCCGGAAATCTTCACTCCGCATTGTCCGGCCAGATGGAATACGGTTCCCAGATGTATATCTTCTTTATCGGCATGAAGCGCGTTCGAGAACAGTGCTTGTGCATTTTTTTCGTCGTATTTGGAGGAAAGGGAGCAGAGGGAGAGGAAATCATTGCGTCCCGCTTCTCCGCAATCGTTTGCGATGGCGAAAGCCAGTTGTACATATTCAATATAGGTAGGGGCAATGTCTGCGCCTGCCATGCGGACAGCTTCGGTCAGCTGCCGCAAGTTTTCTAAAGGATTGTTCATGTTCATGATATTTGTTATTTTTTGAGTGCCTGTTTAAATTTTGTCCGGCATTCTTTTGAGTATGTTTTTCTATTCGTTTTAAATTTCCCGGCGTATCAATGCTTCCTCGTCATACGAGAGGAAACAGGCCCGTACCAAGTCCTTGCCGGAACGGTCCACGCCTTTGCCGGAATGGTTTGTTTTTTTATCTTCCCTGTCCGGGTGGCTGCTGTGGAAATCATAGATTGCTTGTACGTAGTTCATCGCCCAGTGGATGTTTTCGGAGGTATTTTGTTTGGTGTCGGGTATGCGTGCCAGGTCGTAGGGGATGAACGCTTTTACTCCGTGTCCGCTGGGGCTGGTGAATGCCAGTACAGGGCGCAGGAGGAGGTCGTCGAACAATTGTCTTTTCAGCTTTTCCGCTTCCCGACGGGAATCAAGGTGGTCTATGTCCACCACAATCAAGCCCGACGGTCCGGTCAGGCTGTCGCTTTTACGGTAGGAAAAAACGCCGCAGGGAGTAACGTAGGGTAGCGTCTGTTGCTTGAGCATACGATAGACTTTTTCATCCCCGTTTTCCGTTGCCCGGCGCACGGTCTCGGTCAGTGTCTTCAGGCGTTCGCTGGATGTGATAAGTTTGTACACTTCCTGTAAGGTTATTTCCTTGTAGGGCGTTAAGGTGGGCGGCTGGATGATTCGTCCGGTGGTACTGTCCTTTACCGGTGATATAGGTGGCAGAAACAGTGACATTTTAAATTGGTTCATTCGTTTTTATTTATTAAATTTGCAAGCCCTGATATTTATGAATCAGGTTATTGATTTTCAATGTTACAAAGTTCGATATAATAACTGAGATACGTGTGTTTTTGTCCTGAACGGGGACATATAAATGATTATTCATATAAAAAATACGATTTAATCCGATGGAACATTTGAATCCTGTTGATCAGGCCCGGCAATTGGCTGCCGAGGTAGTGAAACGTCTGGGCCAGTTGAATCTGCACAGACGGGAGTTGGAGCGTAAGCTCCATGTGGCTAATGGCTTTTTTACCAGCCTGGAAGAAAAAAAATAACATGACGCTTCTTCTTTTTTTCGAGGTGAAGGCGGTTATAGAAGAACACTATGAGAGGCGTATCGAGTTTTACAGGTATGTCAATCCGCCGCTGTCACGGGAGGCGGAACGTGAACTGGGGGAGTGGAAAGGAAAAGTGAGGGAGATAATGAGGATGTGTTGAAGTTCCGATAGGGGGATATAGCGGGACATTTGGTCCATAACACGCTGAAAGGCAATATGACTATTGCCCGTATGTATCTTGCGATAGCCGGGGGAGATATGGACGGTGCCTTGCGTCTTCTTCGGGAATTCCTTTCTACTGTTCCGTATTGTGATAACACGAATTATGAGGGACATTACAGCAACTGTTCTACATCATCTTTTCCCTGTTCGGGATGTATGTCGATGTGGAAGTGCGTATCCCGAACGCTTTTTCCTCAGTGGATTGCAAGTGGTGAAGGTAGGGATCAATTTTGATGTGGAGAAACACACCTTGGGGGATTATATAAATCACCGATAAGAATTAATCTGTAAAGAATAGAATATTTACTATAGGCTGCATGCAATGATGCATGTGGCCTTCCCTTTTTTGTTGCCGGTAGCGACCGGCATCCGCATAATGTATTGCATGAACGATTGTCTTCGTGATTACCAGCAGGAGATGAAGCTCCGCCTCTTTGAGGAGTGGGAGTTTCATCGGAATGTGATGGTACAGATGCCCACCGGTACGGGCAAGACGCATCTGCTGGCCGCCATAGTAAGGGAATTCCTGCGTGGTTCCGGCAGCCGGGTATGGATCGTGGCGCACCGCCGGGAGCTGGTGGATCAGATAGAGGAAACCGTGTCCCGGCACGGGATGAGCAAAGAGGACGGAAGGGTGAGGGTGATGTCCATCCAGTGGTTGTCACGAAACCGGAAGGATATGTACGAAGAACCGGACTTGATCGTTATCGACGAGGCGCATCACGCTCTGGCGGAAACCTACCGGATACTTTGGGAGAAATATCCGGAGGCAAGGAAACTGGGCATGACTGCCACTCCCTGCCGGCTGAACGGCAAGGGATTCACGGACTTGTTCGACAGCCTGATCACTTCGTGGACTGTCGCGGAATTCATCGGAAAGGGTTGGTTGTCATCCTTTGACTATGTGTCCATCCGTGCGAACAGCAGGGAACAGCGGTTGATAGATTCGCTGAAGAAACGGGGTGCGGACGGGGACTACCAGGTAAAGGAGATGAACGAGGTACTGAACCGGGAGACAAGTATCGGCCGGCTGTATGAGAGCGTGGAACGATATGCCCACGGAAAGAAAGGAATTGTATATGCTGTCAGCATCGCCCATGCCCGCCGGATAGCGGCTTGTTATAGCGCACACGGGCTGGAGTCTGTTGCTATCGACAGCAGGACTCCGGCTTCGGAACGCAAGGAACTGGTGGATGATTTCAGACGGGGAAAGGTTAAAGTGCTGGTCAATGTGGATATCTTCTCCGAAGGTTTCGACTGTCCCGATGTGGAATTCGTGCAGCTGGCACGTCCCACGCTTTCCCTGGCGAAATACCTGCAACAGGTAGGACGTGGGTTGAGGAGATCGGCAAACAAGGCGTCCTGTATGCTGATAGACAATGTGGGTCTGTACCGCATCTTCGGTTTGCCTGCCCGGAACCATGACTGGGCGGCGATGTTCGAGGGACGGATGATTGGCAACGCGCTGTCCCGGGCACGGACGGAAACGGGCAGGCTGTCCGTATCCGGCCCGCTGCCGGAAGATGAAAGGCAGCGGGAGGATGAACTGGAGGTGGTGATAACGCACGACCGGCTGATGGACTTCCTTACAAACCGGAGGGATTCCGCAACAGAGAAAGAAGGACAGCCCGTTTTGAAAAGTTATTATGACAGACAAAGCGGGCTTTGGGGATTGAGGCGCGGGGAGAGGATGACGGTAAGGCCCCGGTATCCGGAAGTGTTTGATATTTGTGGAGACTGGGCGGCAGTGAGATTCGGGAATAACCGGGCAGGTGTGGTGAATGAGACCGGACAGTCCGGAATACAGCTGGACCTCTGCCGGAAAATGAAGTTCATGAAGGAGGATTTGCTTGTCGTGACAGACTGTGCGGGCAATGAATCTTACATCGACCTGAAGGTAAACAGAACCTATCGGGAGAAACCCGTGGTGTTGTCATTCGGCTGTATGGAATTGCCATACGGCGGTGTGGAGCTGCTGAAGGTGGGAGAGTTCTTTTTCAGCCGTACCGGAAAACCGTATGTCACCATGCGCGGGGTGGATCAGAACGGCATCTACTTTTATGATTTTTATCTGAAGATACCGGATTACCGTGTTCCGAAGGACTGCCAACTGGTGGATCCTGTCTGGACTACCTTGTTTGATGTTTTCGCTTGTGTGCTGGCAGGGGATGAGGAGGAAGTGTATTGGTGCTGTGGCCGTCTGGCGGACCGGAGCATTGTGGTGATGGACGGGAACGGGAATTATTATCATGTGGAAAAAGGGAAGGAAAAGCGGTATATAGCCTGTAACGCTCCCCAGCCGGGCGAGGAAGATTTCCATACGGTGATGGAACGTCTGAAGGAAGAAGCCGGGCGGCGTGCCGGGATAGCTCAACGGAAACAATTGCAGGAAGAGGAACAGAAAAGGCTGAAAAGGTTGGAAGAGATCAGGGATGCATTGCCTTTCCGGATGGGGATGAAATGGGGCTTGAAACTGGGGGAACGTATCATTGTGCCTCCCAAATACAGGAAGATTCTGCCTCCTGTGGGCTATTATTGCGCTTACGAGGAAAACGCCTGCCAATGGGGAATAATGGCTCTGGACGGAAAAGTGGTGGTGGAGGCCAGATACCAGAAGGTGGATATAGAATGCAACGGTACGGTGCATCTGACGGTGATTCCGGGTAAGGTAAAGACCATAAAACTCTGAGCGTCTGCCGGAACGGAGTGCAAATGGCACAAATAGGAACCGGGATAAATTTGTGTCATTTGCGTCATTTGCATTCTAAATAGTCATCACTAGGTAATTTAACACTATGCCTTAAGCGACCGGTTAATGCTGTCAATATAATCCAGAATCTCCTGTCTGCCTGTTTTCTTTTCAGAGGAGGATACGAAATGAGGAGGGAGTTCTTCCCACTGTTCTGTCAGTTTTTTCAGATATTTGTTTACATTATCCTTAACCTTGCCATTGGTCAGCTTGTCGGCTTTGGTGAAGATGATAGAGAAGGGTACTCCATTTTCTCCCAGCCATTCCATGAATTCCAAGTCTATTTTCTGAGGTTCCAGACGGCAGTCTATCAATACAAACAGATTGGTCATTTGCTCGCGTTCCAGGATATAATCCTCGATAATCTGCTGTATCTTTTCTACCTGTTTCTTGCCCCGGGAGGCATATCCGTATCCCGGTAAATCTACCAGATACCATTCTTTATTGATCAGAAAGTGATTGATCAGCAAAGTCTTCCCCGGAGTGGAGGAAGTCATAGCCAGTTTGGGACGTTTGGTCAACATATTTATCAGACTCGATTTACCTACATTTGAACGGCCGATAAATGCATATTCGGGCAGGTTGTCCTGCGGGCATTTCTCTACTTTTGTGTTACTTACTACAAATTCTGCACTGAGTATTTCCATAATTCTTTGTTTTTATACTTAAACACGTCAGCCCCATAAAAGTCAGGAAGCCGTTAAACATTAACATTTCATAGCCAAACTGATAGCCGGTGGAGGTGAACACCAGCCGGTCTATGGCATAGCATAATAGCGGCGAGGCGATGGCTATGTAAGGAACAAAACGGTCGCGCGGCCGCATTGGGGTGAACAGCCCGAATGCAAACAGCCCCAATAACGGGCCGTAAGTGTACGAGGCGATGGTATAGATAGCGTCAATGACACTCTTGTTGTTTACTGCCTTGAACAGCAGGATGAATCCGATAAAGAGGACTGATATGCAGAAGTGCACGAGCTTCCTCCGTCTTTCCGCTTCTTTGCCGGACAAATGGCTTATGCCCGCTATGTCTATACAGAAGCTGGTGGTGAGGGCGGTCAATGCCGAATCGGCGCTGGAAAAGGCGGCTGCAATGATGCCGATGGTAAAGAATATCAGTACGGCGAATCCCAGATGGCCTTCCGCCGCAAACAAGGGCAGTATCTCATCCCCGGCTGCCGGCAGGGGGATGTTCAGTTGCGAGGCGAACAATAACAGCAGGATTCCGAGTGACAGGAACAGGAAATTGACCGGAACGAATGAGATGCCGTAGCAATACATGTTCTTTTGGGCTTCATGCAGGTTCTTGCACGACAGGTTCTTTTGCATCATATCCTGATCCAGCCCTGTCATGACAATCGTGATGAAGATGCCGCTGAAAAACTGCTTGAAGAAGTTCTGTTTGCTGTGCCAGTCGTCAAAAACAAAGATACGGCTGTGTTCATTTTCCTGGATGGCATGTACCAGTCCCGAAAAATCCAGATTCAGTTGGCCGGAAACCTCATAAAGTATTAATCCCAGCGCCAGCAGCAGGCAGAGTGTCTGCAAGCTGTCCGTCCACACAATCGTGCGTATGCCGCTGCGGCGGGTGTATAGCCAGATCAGTAAGACAATCCCTATCACCGTGGCGGCGAAAGGAATATGAAAGGCGTCGAATACATAATGCTGGAGGATAAGGCATACCAGATAGAGGCGTGCTGCGGCTCCGATGATTTTGGACAGAAGGAAAAAAGAGGCTCCCGTCTTATAAGCGTGTTTTCCGATCCGGTCTCCCAGATAAGTGTAGATGGATGTCAGGTTCAACCTGTAATAAAGCGGCAGCAGAACGTGGGCGATGATGAGATAGCCTATGAAGAAACCGAAACAGGTCTGCATATAGGTCATGTCGATGCCGCGTACCATACCCGGGACGGAAACGAAGGTAACTCCTGAAAGGGAGGCTCCGATCATTCCGAAAGAAACAATATACCAGGGAGAACGGCGGTTGCCGCGAAAGAACGCGTCATTATCGGAATGACGGCCGGTAAGGCGGGCTACAAGCAGCAGCATTCCGAAATAGAGCAGTATGGTCAGCAGAATATAAATTCCGTTCATTTTATTTTTTTGAGTGCAAATGTACTCAAAATCGCTGAAATTGCGTAAGTTTGCACCCATTATAATACAAAATAACTGATGAACCAACAATATCCGTCCATGCTGCTGGAAAAAGCGGTAGGAGAGTTTGCCAAGTTGCCGGGTGTGGGACGCAAGACCGCCATGCGGCTGGTATTGCATCTGCTCAGACAGGATACAGCTGTGGTAGAGGCGTTTGGTAATGCGATGATTACCTTGAAACATGAAGTGAAATATTGTAAAGTGTGCCATAATATATCGGACACGGAAACTTGCCGTATCTGTTCCAATCCGGCGCGGGACGCTTCCACGATCTGTGTGGTGGAGAGTATCCGTGATGTGATGGCGGTGGAAGCCACGCAGCAGTACAGGGGGCTGTACCATGTCCTGGGGGGAGTCATCTCGCCCATGGATGGCATAGGCCCTTCCGATCTGCAGATAGAAAGTCTGGTGGAACGGGTGAAAGGCGGTGAGGTGAAGGAAGTGATCCTTGCCTTGAGCTCGACGATGGAGGGGGACACGACGAATTTCTATATCTCGCGCAAGCTGGACGGCATGGACGTGAAGCTGAGTGTGATAGCGCGTGGTATCTCTATCGGGGATGAGTTGGAATATACGGATGAAGTGACGTTGGGACGTTCCATCATAAATCGTACTTTGTTTACGGGAACGGCATAAACTGGGAAAAACAGAAAGAGATGGAAAAGAAGATAAAACAATTGCTGCGATACTTGCAGATAGAATATGTGGCGGTATGGGTGTTGCCTTTGCTCCTGGTGGCTCTTTATGAAACAGGGGTGATGACCGAGGGGGCTTACGCGGGCGATGTCCGTATGGATTATGTCTTGCAGACGGTAGGAATTTTATTGGCGGTGGGGTTGATTCCTTTATCGCTCCGGCTGTTCAGCCTTTCCTTGGTGAAGAATGTGAAACAGCGTTCATTGCCGGAAGCCTTGAGAAGTTATCGTCGCTGGAGTGAGATAAGGACAGGGATGCTGGTGGTTCCCGTATTGGTGAACTTGTCATTTTATTATCTGACTCTGAACAACACGGGTGTATTGTGTGCCATGATGGCGCTGATCTCTTCCCTGTTCTGTGTCCCTACCCGCAAGCGGATGCTGGATGAGCTGGATTTGGTAAAAGAGGAGAATGAGGAGCCTGCTTTATGATGAGTGACCGGCATTTTCAAGGGAACGGGATAAGGCTCCGTGCGCCGGAGCCGGAAGACTTGGAAGTCATGTTCCGTTTTGAGAATGCTACGGATGTGTGGGAAATGAGCAATACCACAGGCCCGTATTCGCGTTTTCAGTTGAAGCAGTACATAGAGCAGACCCAGAATGATTTGTTTGCCGACCGCCAGTTACGCCTGATGATAGAAAACGGGAACCGGCAGGTGGTGGGGATGGTGGATGTATGTTCATTTGACCCTTTGCACAACCGGGCCGAGGTGGGGATTATGGTGGATAAATCCTGTCGCAGGCAGGGGATAGGGCGTAATGCCCTGGCTTTGCTGGAAGAACACTGTTTCCGTTATCTGGGAATTCATCAGTTGTTTGCCTATATCGCTGTGGAAAACCTTCCTTCCCGCAGGCTCTTTGCGGCGTGCGGGTACAAAGAGAGTGCGGTATTGAAAGAGTGGGCGCATACGTTTGGCGGTGGATATACAGATGTGCTGGTTGTCCAGAAGCTGAATCTCAGTTGAGGGAGGGGTATTGGGGATAGCGGGCCCAAATGGCGTATTTCCCTCCCATTTCGTTCAAACTGGTATGCCATAAGTCGCGGAAGTGCTGGTTGAGCAACGTTTCTTTCCCGGCTTTTCCTATGAGCCATGAGTTTTCTTTTATTTCTTTGGCAAGTTGTCCATGATCCCATCCCGCGTAACCGGCAAAGAAACGGATCACTCCTTCAATGGGCTTCCCGTCCAGTATATATTGTTGCACGGCATTGAAATCACCATTCAGATAAAGTCCGTTTCCTAGAGGCAGTGCGCCTTCCAGATCTTTTAGCGTATGCAGGAAAAAAATTGTCTCCCGGCTCACCGGCCCGCCTTTATACACCGGGACCCGCTGTGCGAATTCCAATTCGGGGATGAGGTCATTGAGCAGAATGTGGTAACGGAAATCTTTATTCATGATAATACCCATACTTCCCTCGTCATTATGCTCGATAAGAAGCACGACTGCTCTTGTAAAGTGGTAGTCGTTCATGAAAGGGGAGGATATAAGGATGCTTCCCTGTTGTGGAAGTACTTTATTTGATTCTACTTGAAAAACATGCATATCCATAGTTGCGTTTCCTTTTATTTACACTACTAATATACATATTATATTTAAAAAATACATGAAGTGCTCTCTTTTTTTTGTATTTTTATTTTTCTTGTATCTTAAATGGCTTATTATCAGAGTTGATGTGAAAAAGTTCAAGAAAATATTCGTAAAATGCTTGCGGATATCGAAATTTTGCGTACCTTTGCAACCGCAATCGAGAGAGACGCAGTATAAGAAAAATGAAATTTGGTGCGTTAGTTCAGTTGGTTAGAATACATGCCTGTCACGCATGGGGTCACGGGTTCGAGTCCCGTACGCACCGCTTCTCAAGAAAGAAAAATTAGGAAAAGCTCTGATTCTTAACGGAATCAGGGCTTTTTTATTTGTTTGAAGTGAAGCGGGATATAGCGTTTCTGCGAAGTATGTCAGGGTTATTGAACATTCGTCTGTATCAGATTCATAAAGAACTGGTATGTCGTGAAGCTTTGATAAATCGCAAAACGAAATGATTATGTTGGTTGATAGCTTGTTTTATGAATAAAATCGGTTACAATATGTAAAATATCATATAGGTATTTCCCTTGTTCTTTTTAAGGATAGAAAATAGGAATTATGGTCCTTTATAGTAGAAATAAGAGAGTTATATAAAAAATAGCTTGTGAAAAATATCTGTTTTTTTTGTTTTGATGTAATTCTTTATTAATTTTGTAGTCTATTACATTAACGTAGATATTTGTAGATAACACACGCACATTTTTGAAATGAAAAACATTAGTTTCGTATTGATGTTTATTCCTTTAATCTCTTTTGCGCAGACATATAAATATATAGGGATAGAGGATGGACTCAGTAACCGTAGGATATTTGATATCCAGAAAGATTCTAAAGGGTATATGTGGTTTTTGACTAATGAGGGCATGGACCGCTATGATGGTAAGGAAATAAGGCACTATAAGTTGCTGGATGAAAGTAAAAGTTTGACCTCCTCTATTTATCTTGGGTGGTTATATAAAGGAGATGAGGGGCGTTTATGGGTGATTAGCAAGAAAGGAGGTGTCTTTTACTATGATGAATTATATGACCGGTTCAAGGTAGTGTATAAATTGTCCGATGCCTCAGAAGGGGTTACGTGTGGGTATATGGATCATAGTGATAATATATGGTTGTGCGGCAAGGACTCTATTGTACTTTATAATATAAAGGATACTGGTATCCGTAAGGTAGCTAACGTGATGCATGGAAATGTACAAATGGTAGAACAAGTAGATAGCAGCCATTTTTTCATTGCGACTGAAAGGGGAATACGCTTTACGGAATTGAAAAATAATGCATTGAGAGTTATTCCGATAGAATCTTTGTGTGATATCAGTTCACAAGTGAATGAATTGTATTTTCATTCGGCATCTCAAAAATTATTTGTCGGAACCTTTGAGGAAGGTATTTTTGCTTTTGATATGAACACTCGCCAGATTGTCCGTTCCTCTATTGATTTGAGTGATGTAAATATTACCAGAATCTGTCCTTTGAATGAGAAAGAACTGCTGATTGCTACGGAAGGGATGGGAATACATAAAGTGGATGTGAATACATGTGTTACACATCCTTATATTACTGCTGATTATGAAAGCAATAATACAATGAACGGAAACAATATTAATGTTGTTTATATTGATGAAGAAAAACGTATTTGGCTGGCTAATTATCCGACAGGAGTTACGATAGTGGATAATCGGTATAAAAATTATTATTGGATAAAACATTCTATTGGGAACCAGCAGTCGTTGGTAAACGACCAGGTACATTCTGTCATTGAGGATAGTGATGGAGATTTGTGGTTTGGAACCAGTAACGGAATCAGCCTTTATAACAGACAAACTAAAAAGTGGCACTCGTTTTTAAGCTCTACTGATCATCATTTGAAGGATAAAAATCATATTTTCATTACTTTATGTGAGGTTTCTCCTGGAATAATATGGGCGGGGGGATATACCTCCGGTTTGTATAAAATTAATAAAGAGAGTTTGTCTGTAGAATATTTCTCTCCTTTTTTGCTTACTTCTATAAATATGCAGCCGGATAAATATATTCGTGGTATGATAAAGGATTCGCAGGGATATATATGGTCGGGAGGATTCTATAATTTGAAGTGCTTTGATCTAAAGGATAATAGTGTCCGTTTGTATCCGGGGGTAAGCTCGATAACCGCTATTGCGGAAAAAGATAGTCGCCACATGTGGATTGGTACAGTTGCAGGGCTTTATCTGCTGGATAGAGATTCCGGCGATTATCAATATATCGCAATGCCTGTAGAGTCTAGCTATATCAATACACTGTATCAGTCGGCTGATGGGTTGTTATATATAGGAACGAATGGTTCGGGAGTACTGACTTATGATCATCGTAATAAAAATTTTGTACATTATTATACAGGTAATTGTGCATTGGTTTCTAATAATATATATACCATTTTACCTGAAATGGATGGATGTATCATTATGAGTACGGAGGATGGAATTACTAGTTTTCAGATAAAAGATAAAACTTTTCACAATCGGACCAGCGAGCAGGGACTTTTGTCGGCATGTTTTAATCCGTCTTCCGGTACATTATGCAGGAATGGAGGTTTTGTTCTGGGGAGTACGGATGGTGCTGTTGAATTTCCGGAAAAATTGAGATTCCCTACTTATGTTTACAAAAAAATGATATTAAGCGATTTTCAGATATCTTATCAGCCGGTTTATCCTGGAGATGAAGATTCTCCATTGGAAAAAGATATAAATGAAACGCAGGTCTTAAAGCTGAATTATGATCAGAATACTTTTTCTTTGGTATTATCTTCTATTAATTATGATTATCCCTCTAATGTGTTGTTTTCATGGAAATTGGATGGATTTTACAATGAATGGAGCCAGCCGGGAACTTCTAATCTCATACGTTATACAAGTTTGGATCCCGGTAAATACACGTTGCGCATCCGGGCTGTTTCCAAAGAGGAACAACAATTGGTTTTTGAAGAACGTGTACTGACAATTATGATAGCCCGTCCTTTGTGGTTGAGTTTTTGGGCTATATTAGGGTATGTGATTCTTGCGTTATCCCTATTTGTTATTATTTATCGTGTCTTGAATTTAAAGAAGCAAAAAAAAATATCAGATGAGAAAACTCGCTTTTTTATCAATACGGCTCATGATATCCGTACACCGCTTACATTGATAAAAGCCCCTTTGGAGGAATTGTTTGAGAAAGAAAGTTTTAGTGACCGTGGAAAGAAAAGGATGAAGATTGCCTTAAGGAATGTAGATGTACTGTTGCGGCTGACTACTAATTTGATAAATTTTGAACGGACGGATGTTTATTCTTCTGAGTTGTTTATTGCTCAATATGACTTGAAATCTTATTTACAGGATGTTTGTGATACTTTCCGTTCTTATGCTGCTTTTAAACATTTGGATTTTACCTGCGACTGTAATGTGGAGGAAGGACTGGAAGTATGGTTTGATAAAGAGAAGATGGATTCTATTTTGAAAAATCTGATCTCGAATGCGATGAAATATACACCTGAATATGGTATGGTTCGTGTTTCGGTGCAGGAGAATAAGGATACTTGGAAACTGGAAGTGAAAGATACAGGTATCGGAATATCATCTAAAGAACATAATAAATTGTTCAAGATGCATTTTCGTGGAGTAAACGCTATTAATTCGAAAATCACAGGGAGTGGCATCGGGCTCATGCTGACACGAAAACTGATACGTCTGCACGGTGGTGAAATAGAGGTAAAAAGTGTGGAACATCAGGGTACTACTATAAAGGTAACTTTTTTAAAGGGGCGGGAACATTTGCGTAAATGTATTCAGATTGAGCCTGAACGGGAAATGAAGAAAGGAAGGATGGATGAGATTGCGGTTGCAGATCATTCTGGGAAATCTTCTGAAATTGTTGATAATGGTGCTTTACCACGCATTTTAGTAGTGGAAGATAATGATGAATTGCGGACTTACCTGATAGATTCTCTTTCGGATATATATAATGTGCAGGCTTGTTGTAATGGAAAAGAAGCATGCATCATTGTGAAGGAGTTTTGGCCGGAACTTATCTTGTCGGATATTATGATGCCCGAAATGGGAGGGGATGAATTGTGTGTGACTATAAAAGGTGATATAGAAACGTCTCATATTCCCATTTTGTTGTTAACGGCGTTGGGGGACGAACGGAATATTCTGGAAGGGTTGAAAGTAGGGGCGGACGATTATATTACCAAACCTTTTAATTTGAAAATCCTGAGAGCGAGAATTGCTAATCTGCTTGCAAATAGAGCATTGCTGCGCGAAAAATATGGCTCTTTGAATATGGCCGCAGAAATATTGGAAGAGCCGGTAGGAAAAAATTGTTTAAATGCCCTTGATTGGAAATTTATATCGGGGGTGCGTAAAAACGTGGAGGATAATTTGGATGATCCTGATTTTACTGTAGATTCGCTTTGTTCATTGCAAAACATGAGTCGCTCCAGTTTTTATAATAAATTGAAAGCATTGACAGGACAGGCGCCGGCAGATTATATCCGGCTGATACGCTTAAACCGTGCGGCGGAATTGTTGAAAGAGGGTGGAAAGTCCGTATCAGAAGTGGCAGAAATGACTGGCTTTTGTGATGGTAAATATTTCCGTGAAGTATTCAAGAAACATTTTAAAGTGAGTCCAAGTAGATATGGAAAAGAAGAACCTCTCAGAGTGGATGCTGAATAGGAATATGATTATCAGATAGGGAGGAGTTGTAATATTTGGTCTTTTCTTTATCATAATTGTTTTTTAGACAATAAAATGCCTCTGTCTTTTCGTTTGTATGGTTAATAGAATTATATTTGTACATTATACAATATCTATTGACCATGAAAACTTATTCATTATTAGCAGGCATTTTATTGTCTTTTTCGTTATCTATTCAGGCGGGTGATCTGAAATTGTGGTATAAGCAACCTGCCGGAACGTGGGTGGAAGCGCTTCCGGTCGGCAATTCCCGGATGGGAGCGATGGTATATGGCGGAACGGCCCGTGAAGAACTTCAACTCAACGATGAAACCATGTGGGGAGGCAGTCCTTACCGGAATGACAGGCCGGAAGCATTGAAAAGTCTGCCCCAAGTGCGTGAACTGATTTTTGCCGGAAAAAACATGGAGGCTCAAAACTTGATTCAAGATAATTTTTATGCCGGGAAACATGGTATGCCCTATCAGACAATCGGCAGTTTGATTATAGAAGCTCCCGGACATGAAAAGGTAACTGATTATTATCGTGATCTGGATTTGGAACGTGCGGTGGCTACTACTCGCTATAAAGTGGATGGCGTGACTTTTCAACGTGAAGTTTTTGCATCATTTCCTGATAAGGTGATAGTGGTCCGTTTGACAGCAGACCGGCCGGGGAAACTGAATTTTAAGGTCGGATATGTGTCGCCATTGGAACATAAAGTCAGCAGGAAAGGAAAAAAATTGGTTCTGACTGGAAAGGGTAGGGATCATGAGGGAGTGAAAGGATTGATTCGTATGGAAACACAGACGCAGGCTGATGTGGATGGGGGTAAGGTGAAAATTGATGACCAAAACATTACAGTGGAAGGAGCGGACAGTGTTACTCTGTATGTTTCATCGGGTACGAATTTTATTAATTATCACGATATAAGTGGCAATGAGAGTAAAAAAGCGTCTGGATATCTGTCTCTGGCATTGGGACGCCCTTATAGTCAGGTTTTACAGGAGCATATAGCTCTTTATAAAGAGCAGTTTGACCGTGTAAGATTGGATTTGGGAACCAGTGAGCGGGCTAAGCTGGAAACTGTCAAACGCATCGAACTGTTCAATGAGGGTAAGGATGTTTCTTTGGCGGTGTTGCTTTTTCAGTATGGACGTTATTTGCTTATTTCCTCCTCCCAGCCGGGAGGTCAGCCTGCCAATTTGCAAGGTATATGGAATAATAAACTGGCTGCTCCATGGGATGGAAAATATACCATCAATATTAATACGGAAATGAATTATTGGCCGGCTGAAGTGACCAATCTGAGTGAAACACACCAGCCCTTGTTCGAAATGGTGAAAGAATTATCAGTTACCGGCAGGGAAACGGCACGGACTATGTATGGATGCAACGGATGGGTGGCTCATCACAATACAGATATATGGCGTGCCACCGGTCCGGTGGATAAAGCGTTTTATGGTACATGGCCCATGGGAGGTGCTTGGTTGACTACCCACTTGTGGCAGCATTATTTATATAGTGGGGACAAGCTGTTTCTTTCCGAAGCCTATCCGGCATTAAAAGGAGCTGCTGATTTTTATCTTGATTATTTAATTGAACATCCTGAATACGGTTGGATGGTGACTGCTCCGTCCATGTCTCCGGAACATGGACCTTCGGGAGAGGATACTAAAAAAGCTTCAACGATTGTAGCAGGTTGTACTATGGATAATCAGATAATTTTCGATGTGCTTAGCAATGCATTGCATGCATCAAGAATTCTGAAAATGTCCGCTTCTTATCAAGATTCTTTGCGGTCTATGTTAAATCGTCTGGCCCCGATGCAGATCGGGAAATACAATCAGTTACAAGAATGGCTGGAAGATTTAGATAATCCGAATGACAAGCATCGCCATATTTCTCATGTATATGGATTGTTCCCTAGTAATCAGATATCTCCTTACACTCATCCTTTACTTTTCCAGGCAGCTAAAAATACGTTGTTACAGCGTGGCGACGAAGCTACCGGTTGGTCCATTGGCTGGAAAGTTAATCTGTGGGCCCGTTTGCTGGACGGTAATCATGCGTTCCGGATTATTAATAATATGTTGAAGCTGCTGCCTGGAGATGAAGTGAAAGAAGCTTATCCGCAAGGACGGACTTATCCTAATCTGTTTGATGCTCATCCGCCTTTCCAGATTGACGGCAACTTTGGCTATACTGCCGGTGTGGCTGAAATGTTGTTGCAGAGCCATGACGGAGCTGTACATTTGCTTCCGGCTCTTCCGGATGCCTGGGCCACAGGAAGTGTGCAAGGATTGGTTGCCCGTGGAGGATTTGTGGTGGATATGAACTGGAATGGCGTGCAGCTGGATAAAGCGAAGATTCATTCCCGTTTGGGAGGTAATTTACGTTTACGTTCGTATGTTCCTTTGCGTGGGGTTGGATTAAAAGAGGCAAAAGGTAAGAACCCGAATGAATATTATATGCAGGCAGAGATCAAAGAGCCTTTGATTTCCAAGGAGATAAACCCGCAATACCCTGCTTTGTATAAGGTGTATGAATATGACTTGATGACAGAACAGGGACAAGATTATATAGTGGAGCGTGGGTTATAATACATGAAGATGCCCAAAGTGATTTTTGTATTATTTCACTTTGGGCACTTTTGTAAATGGAAGTGTCATTGTGTAGTTATCAGATGGCTTCCTCCTTTTCCAATTCTAATGCTCTGGGAAAAATGATATTGTTTTCCAGGTGGATATGTTCATGTAATGCCTCTTCAAATTGTTTCAATTGTTGTAAAACCAAGCGGAAGCTGGCACAAGCATCTTCAGGGGCGGTGAATCCATTGGTTAATGAAGAGATTTTTTCAAAACGTTCTCCTTCGTGATTATGTTCATCTTCCATCACTTCGATGGGATATAGAATGGTGCCGCAATGGAATTTAGCTACTTTCAAACCTTCCTCTTTGGCTTGGAACATTTCATAAACATAAGGAAATAATACATTCTCTTCTTTTGATAAATGATTTTCCAAATCAAGAAGCGAGTCGCGGAACAGTGCTTGGACTTGCAATAACTCTGGATGATTCTTTGAATGCGCTTCGGTTACTTTGGCTAATAATGCTTCTATTTGCGGACCTTTGGCACGGATTCCCCGATGGTGTATTTTCAATACGTAGTCTATTAATAAATCGATGGGCCATCCGGCAAAGTCAGGAGCATTACTAACCGTATTCTCTTGTAATTCATTTAATTCACGTGCTACTGCTTCGGGATCAATACCGCGGTTCCGGCAGGCTTCTGCAAACGGAGTATTGCCATGGCAGCAAAAATCAATATGGTAACGGGAGAATACTTTGGTTGTATCAAAGTTGCCGGCTACAATTTGTCCGACTGTACATGAATTGTAATTTTTCTGTTTCATAATTATTCCGTTTATTCGTTCATTAATCCTAATTTTTTCATATCACTTTCTACTGTACCGATACCGCTTACTCCAAAGTTCTCGACTAGTACTTTCGTCACGTTGGGCGAGAGGAATGCGGGTAAGGTGGGACCGAGATGAATCTCTTTTATTCCCAAACTGAGTAATGCCAGCAATACGATTACCGCTTTCTGTTCATACCAGGCGATATTGTAAACAATGGGCAGTTCATTGATGTCATGTAGCCCGAATACTTCCTTCAGTTTGAGGGCGATGACTGCCAATGAATAGCTATCGTTACATTGTCCTGCATCTAAAACACGCGGAATGCCATTAATGTCACCTAACCCTAGTTTGTTATAACGATATTTAGCACATCCCGCAGTCAAAATGACTGTGTCTTTGGGGAGCATCTCGGCAAAAGTGGTGTAGTAATCACGACTGCGCATACGCCCGTCACAACCTGCCATGACGATGAACTTACGGATAGCTCCGCTCTTTACCGCTTCTACTACCTTGTCTGCTAGTTGAAATACCTGATTATGGGCAAAACCACCCATGATTTCTCCATGTTCTATTTCTGTCGGTGCGGCACATTGTTTGGCTGTTTCTATTATTTCAGTATAGTCCTTATGTCCTTTCTCATCTGCTGTAATATGCTTGCAACCGGGATATCCGGTAGAATTAGTGGTAAACATGCGTTCTTTATAAGTGGCATTGGGCAGAGGAGGAACGATGCAGTTGGTTGTGAACAGGATAGGACCATTGAACGAGGTAAACTCCTCCCGTTGTTTCCACCAGGCATTTCCATAGTTTCCTACAAAATGTGTATATTTTTTAAATGCCGGATAGTAATGTGCAGGAAGCATTTCACCGTGAGTATATACGTCCACGCCGCTATCCTTGGTTTGTTCCAACAATTCTTCCAGATCATGCAGGTCATGTCCGCTTATCAGAATACCGGGTCGGGTACCAGTTCCGATATTTACACGGGTAATTTCTGGATTGCCATAACTGGAAGTATTTGCTTTGTCGAGCAAAGCCATTGTTCGAACGCCTATTTCACCTGTTCTCAGTGCTAATACAGTCAGTTCATCTGCCGATAAAGATTTTGTTGTAATTTGTGCGATGGTGTTCTGCATGAAACGATGAATACTTTCGTCATTATGTCCTAACCTCATGGCATGTTCCAGATAAGCAGCCATTCCCTTTAGACCATACATAATCAGTTCTTTTAAAGAGCGTAGGTCCTCGTTTTTTTCACGCAAAACTCCGACTGTTGCGGCTTTTGCATCATATTCATCGTGACTGCCTTTCCAATTTAACTCATCGGCTTCCGGCAGAGGAATATCCTTGGCAAAAGCTTGATGTTTAAGGTCATTACGTATTACTAATCCTTTGTCAATGCGTTTCATAATGCTTTCGTCGTCGAAATTGGCATTGGTAATGGTACAGAATAAGGCGTCTACAATAAAATTGTCCACATCTTTTTTAACGGGGAGGGAATGTTGGCGCAATTGATCTGCCACAACAGAAATTCCTCGTACTACAAAAAGCAATAAATCCATAGTACGTGCTGTAGTTGCATTTTTTCCACAAACACCTTTTAAGGTGCAACCGAAACCTTTGGCTGTTTCCTGACATTGGAAACAAAACATGTTATTCTCCATATCTTTTCTCATTTTAATGATTTCTATTACTTTTGTGCAAAAGTACATGGTTTTCGTCTTTTAAGTTGTACCATATGTTACAGCGGATACAAATAACAGTTAAAAGAAAGTAGGATGGAACTGACAGGATTATTGCAGATAGCTCCTTTTCAGGGAATGAAAGAAGAAGAATTGGTTGCTTTACTATTCGGACTTCCGAATAGTTTGAAACACTTTGAACCGGGTGATATCATTGCCCGGCAAGGTGACTTATGTAAAGGGCTGTACATTCTTGCATCGGGAAGGGTACGGGCGGGAATGATAAATGATGAAGGGAAAGAACTGACGGTAGAAGAAATTGGAGCTCCTAACTTGCTGGCCTCGGCTTTTATTTTTGCCACTGAAAATCGTTTTCCCGTTAATGTAGAAGCAATAGGACTTTGTGAGGTTTTTATAATAGGTAAAGAACGATTTTTAGAATTTATGCGTTTGCATCCATTGATGATGCAGAATTTTTTGAAGGATATTTCGGACAGGAGTGTCTTTTTAAGCAGGAAATTGAATGAGTTTGCTTTGTTGAATTTAAAGACTCGTTTGTTGAAATATCTAGAAACACATTCTGCTATTCATAATCAGCAGGAGGTGGCGCAGAAGCTGGGAGTTACTCGTCCGTCATTGGCTAGGGCGCTGTCTGAACTGGTGAATGAAGGGAAAATAAAGAAATAATTTGAGATTTCTTTTTTTAAGTGGAAAACGTGTCTTGTATCTTTGAGAGTTTTTATGTGTAACCCATTCTTGTGAAAGTGTTCAAGTTGTTTTCAGATAAAAACTTTGACTTTAAAGAAAGAAAAGGATCCTTGTCTATAAGGATTGGTTCTTTTGAAATGAGGACTATTTTGAAATTCTCTTGATTAAAAAAGAGGGTGAATTCAAGACCCTTTATGTGATTCTTTTGTCTTGATTCACCCTTTGGGAAATATTTGGTTGGTGTGTATTCAACATGTTACTTCATCTGAATACTTTTATCTCGTACTTTTCTTAATATTTGTTGTAATTCGAATACTTTTTCGGGATGTTCAGTCGCTAAATTCACTTTTTCCCCTGCTTGTTTCATATCATATAACTGGGGAATACCTAAATAACCAGTTTCAATTTTTGGCCCCCAAGGAATCATTTTAGGACCATCGCTGCCTTCAATAAATTTCCAATCTTTAGTACGCACGGATAGGGTGTGATTGGATGCCTGTTCAATAACCCATGGGCGGTCTGTTTTGTCTTGTCCTAATAAATTTGCTAACCGATTGTAGCTGTCGGGAGCACTTCCTTTCGGAATACGGGCATCTACCAAAGAAGCCAGTGATGCCAACCAGTCTATTTGTGAAATAAGCACATCGCTGACTTCCGGCTTGTTGATAGCTTTAGGCCAGTGTACAATTACAGGAACACGGGTACCCCCTTCAAATGCACTGTATTTTCCACCTCTCAGGTTACCGGCAGGTTCGTGCCCGTTCAGTAGCTCTTCTGCCTTGTCATCGTATCCGTCGTCTACTACCGGTCCATTGTCGCTGGAAAGAATAATTAATGTGTTCTGGGTCAATCCCATTTTATCGAGGGCCTCGAGTAACTGACCTACACTCCAGTCAAATTGTGCGATAGCATCACCGCGCAGTCCCATCTTGTTTTTACCACGGAAGCGATTGTGTGGAAAACGGGGAACATGCACATCATTAGTGGCGAAATACATAAAGAAAGGCTCGTCTTTATGTTGTTTGATAAAATCAACTGCATGTGCGGTAATGGAATCGGCTATATTTTCATCTTTCCATAATGCTTTGCCACCTCCTTTCATATAACCGATTCGGCTGATGCCGTTCACGATAGACATATCATGACCGTGGCTCGGCTTCAGATTATATAAAAGTTCAGGATTGTCTTTTCCGGTAGGTTCACCGGGGAAATTTTTTATATAGCTTACTTCTATCGGAGCTGAAGGATCATAATTGGCTACTTGACCATTCTCGATAAATACACAGGGAACCCGGTCGGCTGTGGCTGCCATGATATAGGAATAGTCAAACCCCAAATCACCTAGAGAAGCGGAGAGAGGGGCATTCCAGTCTTGTTGTGCAGTTTTATCACCTAATCCTAAATGCCATTTGCCAAATGCTCCTGTGGCATATCCGGAGCTTTTAAACATATCTGCCATAGTATACTGCTCGGGGCGTATAATCATTCCTGCATTGCCTGCAGCTACATCTGTTCCGGGTTTACGCCATGCATATTCTCCGGTCAGCATGGAATATCTGGATGGGGTACTGGTAGCGGCAGTGGCGTGTGCGTTGATAAATCGTATCCCTTCGGATGCCAGACGGTTGACATTTGGAGTTTGTACGTTTTTTGCTCCATAACACTCCAAGTCACCATATCCTAAATCATCAGCATAAATGAAGATGACATTGGGCTTGTCTGTGTTTTGATTTTTATTTTCCGCATGAACAGCCAAGCATGAAGTAAATGCCAATGAGAGCATTCCGTAATGTCTTTTTTTCATAGTAATTATATTGTTTAGTGAGTAATCAATTCTACAAAGATAAAGATATATTTTAAAAACGGGGATTAATTCTACAAAATTGTGGAATGAAATTGTGGTATTTCCACATAATGTGGAAAATAAAAAAATGATTATTCTGTTGATTTTTAGTGTATTGAATGGTACTATGCCCCGTGGTATATTTTTTGTTATGTGAATTAACATAATACGCTAAAAACTAAACTTTTAAATATATAACCATTTACCTTAACAAAACAAGGGTGAAAAGCTGATAGAAAAGCCATGTTCCCCCTGAATGGGAAAATCTGTATATAACTCAGTTTTAAGCTTCCCGGTTCGTGACGAATCGGGAAGTTTCTATTTTTTTCTTAATGAATCTAGTTTTTCTACAAGTCTTTTACTGAAAATAAGTTAATATTAATGGATGAAATGCAGTATTTGATCTCTTTTTTACTTTTAAGAGTAGAAAATAGATTAATACATTATGGTTATGAAAAAGTTGAACCTTTTATTATTAGCATTCCTAGTAGTTATGGGAGTCACTTTCCAATCATGTGATGATGGTGATGGCTACTCTCTTGGTGATGTGGCAGTGGATTGGGCTACTGTAAATGTGAAAGGTGCCCATGTATATGACTTTACCGGTGACAGATGGGGACAAATTTGGCCTGCAACTACTGATTATTTTTGGTATTCCCCGATAGATGGACAACGAGTTATTCTTTATTTCAATCCTCTGTATGATAATTATCCGGAAGGATATGATTGTTCAGTCAAAGTGTTGAATATAAAGGAAATTCTAACTAAACCTATAGAGGAGTTAACAGCAGAGAATGAAGAAACGTTTGGCAATGATCCTGTAGATATATTTGAAGGTAATATGTGGATTAGTGGTGGTTATTTAAATATTATTTTTAATCAGAATATGCCTTCTAAAATGAAACATTTGGTTAGTTTGGTAAAGAACACTACAATTACGCCCGACCAGGATGGCTATATTCATTTAGAATATCGTTACAATACGTATGCTGATACTACTGGTTATTGGAGAAACGGTGCGGTATCCTTTAATTTGAATTCTTTGGAAATAACATCGGAAACAAAGGGTATAAAGGTAAAAATAAACTCGGCTAAAAATGGTGAGAAGGAAGTCACTTTTGATTTAAAAGAAACACCGTCACCAGTAGGTTTGAGCCAAATGGATTTTTCTCAAATGGAAATCAAATAATTAGGGTTTGATTAGAGAGAGTTGTGTGTGGCCCCTTGCATCTTGTTGTGGTAGATGCAGGGGGCTGATTGTATTGTTGATAACGTTTTTCAGTTTGATATTTGTTGTTTATTGGTTGGTTGATGGAAAAAATTGTATGGTTACTTCGTTTTTTTTCTTATTTCAGTGTTTTTTCAGAATTATCTTGTTTCTTTGTCTTTAAGAACCAAAAGTTGGACTTATGAAAATACTATTAGTAGAAGACGATGCTAATTTGCGTGAAGTGACTCAGCGTTCATTGGAAAAGGAGCGTTATGTGGTGGAAATTGCTGCCGATTACCGTACTGCATTACAAAAGATAGAGGATTATGATTATGACTGTATTTTGCTGGATATTATGTTGCCGGATGGGAGTGGCTTGGATTTGTTGGAAAAGTTAAAAAAAATGCATAAACGGGAAAATGTTATCATTCTTTCAGCCAAAGATTCTATAGAAGACAAAGTGCTAGGATTGGATCTCGGAGCTGATGATTATCTGCCTAAACCTTTTCATTTGGTGGAACTGAATGCACGTATCAAAAGTGTGATACGCCGTCATCAGCAAGGTGGGGAAAATAGTATCAAATACGGAAATATAGAAATTTTTCCCGATAAATATGGGGTGACCGTAGCTGGAAAAAAGATTGAACTGAACCGTAAGGAATATGATATTCTGGTTTATTTTATGAACCGTCCCGGCAGATTGGTTAATAAAAACACACTTGCCGAATCCGTATGGGGCGACCATATAGATCAAGTCGATAATTTTGATTTTATCTATGCCCAAATAAAGAATTTACGAAAGAGGTTGAAAGAGGCAGGAGCTACTCCTGAACTGAAGGCTGTTTATGGTTTTGGATATAAAATGGTAGTGGAATAAATGAAATTGATTTATTATGTCATTATCCGTATATCGTTAGTGTTGTCGGTTTTATTGACTGGCTGGGCCATCCTTTTCTATTTTACTGTAATGGATGAGGTGAATGATGAAGTGGATGACTCATTGGAAGATTATTCTGAAATTATCATCATACGTGCATTGGCGGGAGAGGAGCTTCCTTCTAAAAATACAGCTTCCAACAATCAGTATTTCCTGCGTGAAGTGACAAAGGAATATGCAGGATCTCGTGATGATATCCTTTATAAGGATTCTATGGTTTATATTCCCGAAAAAGATGAAACTGAACCTGCACGAATCCTTACTACCATTTTTAAGGATGATGGCGAAAAGTTTTTTGAATTGACGGTAGCGACCCCTTCTATAGAAAAAGATGATTTGAAAGATGCTATGGCAGGTTGGATGATTTTTCTTTATATAGCTTTATTACTGACTATAATTGTTATTAATGTGTGGGTGTTTTATCGAAATATGCGTCCTCTTTATGTATTGCTTCATTGGTTGGATAAATATCGTATCGGTAAAGGAAACGAGCCTTTACAAAATAATACCCGGGTTTCAGAATTCAGAAAATTGAATGAGGCGGCTGTTCGTTATGCAGAGCGCAGTGAGCAGATGTTCGAACAGCAAAAACAATTTATTGGTAATGCATCTCATGAGATGCAGACACCACTAGCTATTTGTCGTAATCGGTTGGAGATGCTGATGGAGGATGAAAATCTTTCAGAAAGCCAATTGGAGGAGTTGATGAAAACCCATCAGACTTTGGAGCATATAACGAAGCTGAACAAGTCTTTGTTATTGCTTTCGAAGATAGAGAACGGTCAATTTATGGATACTACCCAAGTAGAAGTGAATAAATTATTGAGGCAATATTTGGAGGACTATAAAGAAGTGTATCAATATCGTGAGATCATAACAAGTGTAGAGGAAGAAGGTATTTTCTATCTTACGATAAATGAGACACTGGCAGTGGTGTTGCTTACCAATTTGTTGAAGAATGCTTTTGTACACAATATAGACGGTGGACACATCCGGATTGTCATTACTCCCCACAGTGTGATGTTTTGCAATACAGGGGCGGCACAACCACTGGATGCCCAGCGTATTTTTGAGCGTTTTTATCAAGGAAAGAAAAAAGAAGGCTCAACCGGTCTAGGCTTGGCAATAGCAGATACGATATGTAAAATGCAGGCTCTCAGGCTTTGCTATGAATATAAGAGTGGGGAGCATTGTTTTATACTTTATACATCCACTCATAATCAATGAAAAAAAATCGTGTTTTTTTCAGAATTTCAAATTCTTTTCAGAATCTCCCTTCATATTTGCATCAGAAAACAGAATGTAGAACCAAATAAAAAAAATGACGATTATGAAAAAGGTATTATTATTGTTAGTGTGCTTATTTACGTTGCAAACAGTGGTATGGGCGGATGATGACAAACCTATTCAAGTAAACCAATTGCCTCAGACTGCACAAACTTTTATCAAAACTCATTTCCCCAATAACAAGGTGGCGATGGCTAAAATGGAAACAGACTGGTTTGATAAAAGCTATGATGTGATTTTTACCAATGGAGACAAATTGGAATTCGATAAGAAAGGGGTTTGGACAGAAGTGAATTGCAAATACAGCGCTGTACCTGTCGCTGTGGTTCCTGACGCGATAAAGAAGTACGTCACTACGAATTATCCCGATGCCAAGATGCTCAAGATCGAGAGGGACAAGTATGATTATGAAGTGAAACTTTCTAATGGTTGGGAGATAAAGTTTGATATGCAGTTCAATGTGATTGATATTGACAATTAATTATTAGTTATAGATCTGAAGTGTGGTTTATGTGAATAAACTGAAGCTTTGCAGGCCGTTTCTTGTTCCATGAAGAAACGGCCTGTCTTTTTTATTGATTTTAATAGCATAGTAATTCTGCCGACACGATCTTGTAATAGATAACATGGATATTTGCATAGTTTTAATAATAAAGATATGCATCTAAGAACGTATTATCCTACAGTGGTTTTATCGGATATCCATCTGGGAACCTCTCATTCCAAAACAATTGAAGTCAGTAACTTTCTGAAATCTGTCAATTGTGACCGTCTGATATTGAACGGAGACATTATAGATGGTTGGCATTTGCGTAAGGCAGGTACTAAGAGGTGGCAAGCAAAACATACTGATTTCTTTAAGGTTATCATGAAGATGATGGAGAACTTCGGTACTGAAGTAATTTATGTGTGTGGCAACCACGATGATTTTCTGGACAGCTTGGTCCCTATGACATTCTATAACGTAAAAATCGTCAAAGAATACATCCTTGAAACACATGGAAAGCGTTATTATGTGACACATGGCGATATATTCGACCGGGTTACTACGCAGATGAAATGGTTAGCCCGGTTGGGCGATGCAGGTTATACATTCCTCTTATGGGTGAACCGCTTTTATAACCAATATCGTACTAAGCGGGGGAAACCGTATTATTCTCTGTCACAGGCCGTCAAACAAAAAGTAAAGTCGGCTGTTTCCTATATATCGGACTTTGAGAAAGTATTGGTGGAGTTTGCACGTGTACGTAAATGTGACGGAGTGATTTGTGGTCATATCCATCATCCGGCTAATACCTATTATGATGGTATTCATTATCTGAATTCGGGCGATTGGGTAGAAAGCCTTTCGGCACTGACTGAGGATGCGGACGGGAATTGGAATATCATGGAATACCATCATGTACTAGCTGATGAGAATGAAGAAAATAAAGAGTTTACCCTAATACATACAGCCTCATGAAATTTTTATTTATAGTACAGGGTGAGGGGAGAGGACATCTTACTCAAGCCATTACGTTGGAGGAAATATTGCGCCGGAACGGTCACGAAGTAGTGGAAGTACTGGTAGGTAAAAGTAGTTCGCGCCGCTTGCCGGGATTTTTCAATCGTAATATCCATGCTCCGGTAAAACGTTTTGTCAGTCCTAATTTTCTGCCTACACCAGCTAACAAACGGGTGAGTTTGATGCGGAGCGTGGCGTATAATCTAGTGAAACTTCCTGTGTATATCAATAGCATTAACTACATTCGTCAGCGTATTGAGGACAGTGGTGCGGATAGGGTTATCAATTTCTATGAATTGCTGACCGGACTGACTTATTTCCTGTTCCGTCCCTCTGTTCCGCAAATCTGTATAGGGCATCAATATCTGTTCTTGCATAAAAGTTTTGAATTTCCAAAGGCTGATAAAGTAAGCTTGGCTCTTTTGAAGTTTTTTACCGTATTGACCAGCTTGGGGGCGAAGGAACGTTTGGCTCTTTCTTTTCGTCACATGAACGATGATCCTCAGAATCATATCCGTGTGATTCCTCCCTTGTTGCGTAGGGAAGTGACTTTACATGAACCTTATTCCGGTGACTATATACATGGCTATATGGTTAATGCGGGTTTCAGTGAAAATGTAATGAAATGGCACAGGCAACATCCCGGGATACCGCTTCGTTTCTTTTGGGACAAGTGGGAGGAGGAACCGGTGAAGAGAGTGGACAATACATTGAGCTTTTATCAACTGGATGATGTGGAATTTTTGAGGCAGATGGCGGGATGTAAGGCTTATGCCAGTACTGCCGGATTTGAATCGGTGTGCGAGGCCATGTATTTAGGCAAACCTATTCTGATGGTTCCTGCTCATATAGAACAGGACTGTAATGCATATGATGCCGAAAAAAGCGGTGCGGGTATCATTTCCTCAGATTTTAATTTGCAACAGTTGCTGGAATTTGCGAAAGATTACCACCCCAATCGTGATTTTGTGTATTGGGTACGTGGAGCTGAATATACTTTGTTGAATTTGTTAGAGAGTGATTCTTCCAATTATCAACAAGTTTTATTTAATGAGATGTATTTGGTTGAAGAGTTTATTTGATTTTCTTATAAAAACTCTCTTTAAGTCATGGCTGTATGCGTCGGCTGTGACTTTTTTATTGTTATTGATTTGTAGTTATATTGACATGTTATTGTAATGTGTATGACGTATTTTTGCTAAAAATATTAAAACCGTATGGAGAAGAAGAAAAAGGAAGATAAATATTATCTGCCGAGAGATATCAGTTGGATGTATTTTAATCGTCGCATTTTGCAGGAAGCCATGAAAGAACGTGTTCCTATACTGGAACGGTTGAGCTTTTTAGGAATTTACTCTAATAATTTGGATGAATTTTTCAGAGTACGTGTAGCTACTCAAAGCCGGGTGGCCGAGTGCGAAGATAAAGCGGCGCATTCTGAACGGGAAGAAGCATTGAAACTGATTAGACAGATAAATAAACTGAACAACAGGTACTCTAAAGAATATGAAGGTGCGATCAAGCAGGTAACGGCAGAATTGGAGAAAGAAAATATTTGTTTAGTCAATCATGTACAACTGGATGAGGAACAACAGTTATTTGTCGATTCTTTTTATCAACAACGGCTGAATGGGTTTATTAGTCCTGTCTGGCTGAAATCAGTAAAACAACTGGGTAACGAAGCGGATGAAAATATCTTTTTGGCTGTAAAGATGAGGAAAGAAGGACATAAAGTTGGAGAATATGCAATTATAGAGCTGCCTGTAGCACAGGCAGGGCGTTTTATCCGTCTGCCGGATAAGGATGGTAAAAATTACCTGATGTATTTGGATGATGTGGTACGCTATTGTTTACCATTGATATTTCATGGTATGAACTATAAACATTTTGAAGCGTATGCTTTCAAGTTTACCAAAGATGCGGAGATGGAGATAGACAATGATCTGCGTAACGGAATGATGCAGAAAATTTCTAAAGGAGTAAAGAGTCGCAAACGAGGTGAGCCTTTACGGGTTATTTATGATGCCAGTATGCCTAAAGATCTTTTAAAACGTGTCATGAACAAGTTGAATCTGGATAAGTTGGATACAGTATTGGGCGGTGGAAAATATCATAACCATAAGGACCTGATGCGTTTTCCAGACTGTGGCCGGAAAGATTTGAAATACCCTGAATGGACTCCTGTTTTGAAAAATGAGCTTTCGGGTAACGTTGGTATGTTGGAGCTGATTCGTAGGAAAGATCGTTTTATTCATGTGCCTTATCATAGTTTCGATTCTTATATCCGTATATTGCAGGAAGCGGCGATTAATAAAGAAGTAAAAAGTATCAAGACAACCCTCTATCGTTTGGCTAAAGATTCGAAAGTGGTAAAAGCATTGATTAATGCGGCACGCAATGGAAAGAAAGTAACAGTAGTTATTGAATTGCTGGCACGTTTTGACGAGGCTTCCAATATAGATTGGTCAAAGAAAATGCAGGATGCCGGTATCCGTGTGATATTTGGGGTGGAGGGACTGAAGGTACACTCTAAGATTACCTATATATCCATGAAAACAGGTGCGGATATAGCTTGTATCAGTACAGGAAACTTTCATGAAGGTAACGCCCGTATGTACACTGATTATATGTTGATGACGGCTGCTAAGAATGTGACGCGTGACGTGAGTTTGGTCTTTGATTTTATAGAACGCCCTTATTCTCCCGTTCGCTTCAAAGAACTGTTGGTATCTCCTAATGAGATGAAGCAAAAATTTAGCCGTCTTATTAATGAAGAAATTAAGAACAAGCAGGCCGGAAAACCTGCTTACATTTTGATAAAGATTAATCATATTACTGATCCGGTAATGGTGAAGAAATTGTATGAAGCATCTTCGCATGGTGTTCGGATAGACTTGCTGGTTCGTGGTAATTGTTCACTGATTACGGGAGTGCCGGGAGTGAGTGATACAATTCGTATCAATGGCATCATAGACCGTTATCTGGAACATTCGCGTATTTTTATTTTTGCCAATGGTGGTGATGAGAAAATGTTCATTGGTTCGGCTGACTGGATGCCGCGCAATTTGGATAACAGGGTGGAAGTGATTGCTCCCGTTTACGATCCGGAAATAAAGGCAGACTTGAAGCGGGTAGTGGAATATGGTTTGAAAGATACTCTGCAAGGACGGGTGGTGGACGGAACAGGAGAGAATCGTCCTTGGATATCGGAAGATAAGACAGCTTTCCGTTCGCAGGAGGAATTATACAAATATTATTTAAATGAAAACAGAATAAAGGATTAAGATGGGAAAAGTGAATTATGCTGCTATTGATATTGGTTCTAACGCTGTGCGCCTTTTGATAAAAAGCATTGACAGGGAGGCTGTGCAGGAGAAAAAAATTAAAAAAGTGATGATGCTTCGCGTACCCCTACGACTAGGGTTCGATGTTTTCTCCATAGGTGAATTGTCCGAGAAGAAAGCGGATAAGCTGAGACGTTTGATGAAGGCTTTCCGTCAGTTGATGAAAATTTATGATGTGGATGATTACAGGGCATGTGCTACTTCGGCTATGCGGGACGCGCGTAACGGGAGGACGATAATCAAGAAAATCGAAAAGGATACAGGTATCCGCATTGAGATAATTGATGGTCAGGAAGAGGCTCGAATGATTTATAATAATCATATAGAGTGTATGGAAGACCGTCTGGGTAATTATATGTATGTGGATGTGGGTGGTGGCAGTACAGAGATTAATCTGTTGACTAACGGTGAGTTGGTATGGTCGGTGTCTTACAACATCGGTACGGTGCGTATGCTGAGTAATGCTGTTAAAGAAGGAACTTGGCAGCAAATGGAAGAAGAGCTTATGAAAGTGACGGAAGGTGTTGCCGCGATCAATATCATCGGATCGGGTGGGAATATTAATAAGTTGTTCCGCCTGGCAGATAAGAAGGATAAGAAGTTGCAACGTTTGCCGGTCAGTTCGTTGCAAACAGTCTATGATGTGTTGAAACCGCTGACTCCGGAGGAAAGGGTAGAGGCATTCAGTCTAAAGCAAGACCGTGCCGATGTAATTGTGCCTGCTGCGGAAATTTTTCTGAAAATTGCAGAAGTAGTGCATGCAGAATATATTTATGTTCCGGTCATTGGACTGTCTGATGGTATCATTGACAATCTGTATGCCAAAAGCCTTGAGAAAGAAATGAAAGCTGAATAAGCTTTCATTTTAATACTGTTTGTGTTGTACGGCTTCAAAAATATTCGCTTTTCTCTGATAAATTGTTGGAAATTAATAGTTGAAGTTCCAAAATTTGCTATATATTTGTAATCGTTAACAACTAACAAACAGAAATACCATGATGAACAAAATGTGCATGGCAGCTATAATAGCTGCTTCTTTGTATGCAGGGACTACTTTTGCCCAACCTGCCGCCGTAAAGAAAATCATTGAAACGGGTCAAACTGATAACCGGGTAATGCATCAGTTGGATATTCTCACCAATCGTTTTGGGGGAAGAGTTATTGGCTCGGATGCATATGAGAATGCAGCCGAGTGGATGATGCGTGAATATAAACGGTGGGGTATTGACGTACGCTTGGAAGAAGCTGGGGAACTGCCGGTAGGTTTTAACCGTGGTCCATGGTTCGGACGTTTAATCGGGGGAGATCAGGCGATGGATTTGCATTTTGTCACTCCATCCTACACTTCAGGTACTAAAGGTCTGCAACGCGGGCATGTTTTGATAGAGCCCCGTACTCAAGAAGAACTAGACCGCATGAAACATCAGTTGAAAGGCGCTTGGGTGTTGATTTCAGGTGAAAATGTAGGTTGGCCTGTTGACCGTTCTGCTAAAGGAGATTCGTTGAGAGCTGCTATCAAAGCTGAAAATATAGAAATAGAAAAGCAGAATGCTGCCTTGATGGAAGAGAATTGGAGCAAAGGAACCAAACATGCCATGAAGCCTTTGCGTGAAATGCCGGGACTATTTTATAAAGAAATGTGTGAGGCAGGAGCACTTGGCTTTATTCAGTCGGCACCTGTACCTTTACGTGCTTTGTATGATCGTGCTTTATTAAATGATCCCCATACTACGTTTGATAATTTGCCCGAAGTCTGTGACATCAAATTGGATGAACATCAATACAAAATCATCAAGCAGATGGTGAAAGAACGCCGGAACTTCTGGCTGGAATTTGATATTCGTAATCATTTCAAACTAGGTCCTGTGAAATATCATAATGTCGTAGCATCCATTAAAGGTACTAAATATCCGGATGAATATGTTATTATAAGCGGACATCTTGATTCTTATGATGTGGCAACCGGTGGTATAGACTGCGGTACAGGTATTGGTCCTATGATGGAGGCTGCCCGTATGATTGCACTTTCCGGTGCAAAACCTAAACGTACTATATTGTTTGTGGCTTTTGCTGGAGAGGAATTTGGTTTGTTGGGCGCAAAATCTTATGTCAAGACTCACGCTAAAGAGTTAGGAAAGATTGCTAATCTATTCAATCGGGACGGAGGACCGACTCCTCCGGTGGGAATCTCCGTTCCTCAGGCTATGTATGATGATTTTGTGGAAGTGTGCAAGCCTGTGAAAGAAATCCGTGCGGATTATCCGTTTGAAGTAAAGGTAGCGAAACCTTTTAAACGTCCTACTCAAAGCGGTGGTACGGATGCCAGTGTTTTTGCAGTGGAAGGAGTGCCTACTTTTGGTTTCAATACACAAGACATAAAAGGATATAATTTCTCTTATGGGGAAATATGGCATACGGAACGTGATCTTTATACGAAGAATATACCAGAATACCAAGAGCATGCAGCTACGGTAACAGCGGTGGTCGCCTTGGGAATTGCTAATTTAAGTAAACAGTTATCTCGTGAAGGAATGCACAAAAAGTAGCGCAAATGTTCTTTTTTTCTTCTTTTAGTGGAATTATGTCGTTTTGATGTGTAAAAAATGTTAGCTTAAGTTCAATCTACTGAGATAATCTTTACCTTTGCTGCGCATATAAAGCAAAATGTAGGTAAACAAAAAACCTGCGATATTTGTTAATATAGAAAAGGTAAATTATCAAATAAAAGTAAATAGAAGCTTATGTCACAGATTATTGGACATATTTCACAAGTTATCGGACCGGTAGTCGATGTGTATTTTGAGGGCAAAGGCATCGACACCGATCTGCTTCTTCCAAGCATCCATGATGCATTGACTATCAAACGCAATGACGGCAGAATTTTAGTCGTGGAAGTTCAACAACACATTGGTGAAGACACAGTGCGTACTGTAGCTATGGATAGTACGGACGGTTTGCAACGTGGTATGGAAGTAATTCCGACAGGACATCCTATTACTATGCCGGTTGGTAATCAGATTAAAGGCCGGTTGATGAACGTAGTAGGTGAGGCTGTGGACGGTATGCGCCCGCTGAGTAAGGAAGGGGCGTTTCCCATTCACCGTGAACCCCCTAAGTTTGATGAGCTGTCTACTGTGCAGGAAGTACTCTTCACAGGTATTAAGGTTATTGATTTGCTGGAACCTTATTCAAAGGGTGGTAAAATCGGATTGTTTGGGGGAGCCGGTGTAGGCAAGACCGTGCTTATTATGGAGCTGATTAATAACATTGCCAAGAAACATAACGGCTTTTCCGTTTTTGCCGGAGTCGGTGAACGTACACGTGAAGGTAACGACCTGTTGCGTGAAATGATTGAATCTGGTGTAATCCGCTACGGAGAAGAATTTAAGAAAAGTATGGAAGAAGGCCATTGGGACCTTTCCAAAGTAGACTATAATGAAGTTGAAAAGTCACAGGCTACATTGGTGTACGGACAGATGAACGAGCCTCCCGGCGCACGTTCTTCCATTGCTCTTTCGGGGTTGACCGTTGCCGAATCTTTCCGTGACCGCAAAAACGGTGACAGCAACGGACCACGTGATATTTTGTTCTTTATCGACAATATATTCCGTTTCACTCAGGCAGGTTCCGAGGTTTCGGCTTTATTGGGTCGTATGCCGTCAGCCGTGGGGTACCAACCAACACTGGCAACAGAAATGGGACAGATGCAGGAACGTATCACTTCTACCAAGAATGGTTCTATCACCTCGGTACAGGCTGTGTATGTACCTGCTGATGACTTGACAGACCCTGCGCCTGCTACTACATTTACTCACTTGGATGCAACAACCGTATTGAGCCGTAAAATTACCGAACTGGGTATTTATCCGGCTGTAGATCCGTTGGAATCAACCTCACGTATTCTTGACCCGCTGATTGTAGGGCAGGAGCACTATGATGTGGCTCAGCGTGTAAAGCAGATTTTGCAGCGTAACAAGGAGTTGCAAGATATCATTTCTATTCTGGGTATGGACGAATTGAGCGATGAAGATCGTCAGACTGTAAACCGTGCGCGTCGGGTGCAGCGTTTCCTGTCACAACCTTTTGCTGTGGCCGAACAGTTTACAGGTGTTCCAGGTGTCATGGTTTCTATTGAAGATACCATTAAGGGATTCAAGATGATTCTGGACGGTGAGGTGGATTACCTGCCCGAGCAGGCATTTCTGAATGTGGGAACGATAGAGGAAGCAATAGAAAAAGGAAAGAAGTTGCTGGATGCTGCCAGCCATAAGAAATAAGAGTAAGTATGGAACATCATGAAGATCTTCATTTGATAGTGGTTTCTCCGGAAAGTACATTGTTTGACGGTAAAGTGGACATTGTGATATTACCGGGAGAATCAGGCTCTTTCTCTGTCCTGCATGACCATGCTCCGTTGATATCGTCATTGATAAAGGGGGAGATAAAATATACAGAGGATGGATTAGAGAAATCAATTGGAATATCGAGTGGGTTCGTTGAGGTAAGGGACAATATAGTTTCGGCCTGTGTGGAAATCTAATACATAATTATGTCTTTGTTAGCCGTAAAGAGAAAATTTATCATATCGTTGACCATATTAATGGTTGTGTTGAGTTGGGGAGGAGCCTTGGTATTTCACACCTTGTTGCCTAGGTATTATTTTGCCTGGTATCCCTCCATACCGATATTTTTTTATCTTTTCGGCCTTTTTTACATATTTATGTTCGGGTACTGTTATCGGGTAAGTCCGCAAAAAATGGTGGCGGTTTACTTGGTGGCGAAAGTGACGAAGATGATGTTGAGCATCTTGATTATGTCCGTCTATGCAGTGGCGGTGGCACATCAAGTTCTGTCATTTATAGGAACTTACATGGTATTCTATATTATCTTTCTGATTTTTGAAACCCGCTTCTTTTTTCATTTTGAGATAAAACATAAAAGTAATAGGTACAAGTATAAGTAATATGAGAAGTTTACGATATATAGGAACGGTTTTAATGTTGCTGATCGCTTTTCTGCAAGGAGCCAATGCCCGGGAAGAGTCGGATACTGACTATAAAGAGCAGCAGGTAGACGTAAATGAAATCGTTTTCGGACATATAGGTGATTCGTATGAATGGCATATCACTGACATAGGAGATACACCTATAGCTATACCACTGCCGGTAATCGTAAAAAGCAGTACAGGATGGCACGCTTTTCTTTCTTCTAAGTTTGAGGAAGGAAACGGAGAGTATGAAGGACTGTACATTGCTAAAGACGGTGAATATAAAGGTAAGATAGTGGAAAAGGATGCTAGCGGTAACGAAGTAAAACCTTTGGATATCTCTATTACAAAGAATGTTACCGGGTTGTTTGTCAATAGTGCCATTCTGGTGATTCTAGTGTTGAGTTGTGCCCGTTGGTACAAAAAACATCCAGTAGAAAAGGAAGCTCCTAAAGGAATGGTGGGCATGATGGAAGCTTGTATCCTGGCAATCAATGATGATGTGATAAAGGGTTGTATCGGTAAGGATTATAAGCGTTATGCACCTTATCTGCTGACGGCTTTCTTCTTTATCCTGATCAATAATCTGATGGGATTGATTCCTTTCTTCCCCGGCGGTGCGAATATTACAGGTAATATTGCCGTTACCTTTGTGCTGGCTATCTGTACGTTCCTGGCTGTGAATCTATGGGGGAACAAGGAATATTGGAAAGAGATTCTATGGCCTGATGTTCCTTGGTGGTTAAAGGCTCCGTTCCCGATGATGCCGATTATTGAGATTTTCGGAATCTTTACGAAGCCATTTGCATTGATGATTCGTTTGTTTGCCAATATGATGGCCGGTCATGCTGCTATTCTCAGTTTGATATCCATCATTTTTATTACAGCGAATATGGGACCTCTGATTAATGGTTCCATGGGATTTGTTGCGGTGGCATTCGGAATCTTTATGACTGCGCTGGAATTATTGGTCGCATTTATTCAAGCATACGTATTTACCATGTTGTCCGCGGTCTTTATCGGGTTGTCCCGTACAGAAGAGATGCGTGAAGAAAAAGAAATAAAATAAATTAAATAATTAATTCAAAAAACAAACTATTATGTTACTAGCAGTTTTATTACAGTCCGCTGCTGCGGCAGGTTTAGGGAAATTAGGTGCTGCACTTGGAGCAGCTATTGCAGTAATCGGTGCAGGTATCGGTATCGGTAAAATCGGTGGTTCTGCCATGGAGGCAATTGCCCGTCAGCCGGAGGCGGCAGGAGATATCCGTATGAATATGATTATTATCGCCGCGCTGGTAGAAGGTGTGGCGCTGATCGCCATTATTGTTTGTTTATTAACTTTGTTCTTATAATTAATGTAGCATGTCATTATTAACACCTGATAGCGGTCTGTTATTCTGGATGGTCATCGTTTTCGGTATCGTTTTTGTCATTCTTGCAAAATACGGTTTTCCGGTGATCACCAGAATGGTGGATGAGCGAAAACAATATATAGACAAGTCACTGCTTGCTGCACGTGAAGCCAATGAGCAATTGGCTAATATTAAAGCAGACAGTGAAATGATATTGGCTAAGGCTCACGAGGAGCAGGCGCGCATCCTGAATGAAGCGGTCGCAACCCGCGAACGTATTCTGAAGGAAGCCAAAACACAGGCTCAGGTTGAAGGACAGAAACTGCTGGATGAAGCGAAAAAGCAGATTCAGGCAGAAAAAGACAGCGCTATCAGCGACATTCGCCGCCAAGTAGCTGTGCTGTCTGTCGACATTGCTGAGAAGGTTTTGCGCAAGAACCTCGATGATGAGAAAGAACAAATGGAAATGATTGACCGTTTGCTGGATGAATTAACTGTTTCTAAAGACTGATTGTTATGTATATAGGAGTCATTTCAATGCGTTATGCTAAGGCTTTGCTGGCCTATGCCGACGAAAAGGGGACAGAGGATACTGTTTATGAGGAAGCCGGAATATTGGCAGATAGTTTCTCGAGAATCCCCGAACTTCGACAGGCATTGGATAATCCTGTATTGCCTGCTGAAACAAAGTTGAAACTGATTTGCGAAGCTGCCGGAGGAGGTAAGGTGAGCGAAGAATTGAAACGCTTTGTGGAATTGGTACTGGAGGAACGAAGAGAGAAATTCTTGCAGTTTATGATTATGTCATACATTGACCTTTATCGGAAACAGAAGAATATCAGCGTCGGTAAAATCACGACTGTTTGTCCGGTGGCGGAAGAGGTAGTCAACCGCATACGGGCATTGGTCGTAGAGAAAACTCATGGAACTGTAGAGTTCAAAACCAAAATAGATCCGAAACTGGAAGGTGGTTTTATCTTTGAAATCGGAACTTACAGATTGGATGCGAGCGTAGCTAACCAGATAAAACGGGTAAAGCAACAGTTTATAGCTAAAAATAGAAGAATAGTATAAAATTAAAAATTATAAGTTAGAAAATAAAAGTAATATCAGTTTGTTTCTTTTAGTTTTTAACTTAAGGTTAATACCTGGTCGGGCTTTAATTTTTAATTTTCAATTTTTAATGTAAAAAGATTATGTCTGAAAATATAAAACCCAGCGAAGTATCCGAAGTTTTACTTCAGCAACTGAAAGGCATCAACACCCACCTGCAATTTGATGAGGTGGGGAATGTGCTGCAGGTGAGCGATGGTGTGGCACGTATTTACGGTTTGCGCAACGCGGAAGCTAATGAGTTGCTGGAGTTTGAAAACGGTATCATGGCTATCGTGATGAATCTGGAGGAGGACAATGTAGGTGCGGTATTGCTAGGTCCTACTGATCAGATTAAGGAAGGAATGGTGGTGAAACGTACCAAACGCATTGCTTCTATTAATGTGGGCGAAGGTATGTTAGGGCGTGTTATCGATCCGTTAGGCGTACCATTGGATGGCCGTGGACAAATTGGCGGGGAACTGTGCGAAATGCCTTTGGAACGTAAAGCTCCCGGAGTGATCTTCCGTCAGCCTGTGAACCAGCCTTTGCAGACAGGGCTGAAGTCTGTGGATGCTATGATTCCTATCGGGCGTGGACAACGTGAGTTGATTATCGGGGACCGTCAGACCGGAAAAACCTCTATCGCTATAGATACGATTTTGAATCAGAAATCCAACTATGAAGCGGGAAAACCTGTATATTGTATTTATGTAGCCATTGGTCAGAAGGGTTCCACTGTAGCAAGTCTGGTGAATACGCTGCGTGAACGCGGTGCGATGGATTATACCATAGTGGTAGCTGCCACTGCTGCCGATCCGGCTGCATTGCAGTATTTTGCTCCGTTTGCCGGAGCGGCTATCGGAGAGTATTTCCGTGACACAGGCCGGGATGCCTTGGTTGTGTATGATGACTTGTCAAAGCAAGCCGTAGCCTATCGTGAAGTATCCTTGATTCTGCGTCGTCCCTCCGGTCGTGAGGCATATCCGGGTGATATCTTCTATCTGCATTCACGATTGTTGGAGCGTGCGGCAAAGATTATCAACCAGCAGGAAGTGGCCGAACAAATGAATGACCTTCCACCCAGCTTGAAAGGCAAGGTAAAGGCAGGTGGTTCACTGACCGCATTGCCTATTATTGAAACACAGGCAGGTGATGTTTCCGCGTATATTCCAACCAATGTCATTTCCATTACAGACGGTCAGATATTCCTTGAAACCGATTTGTTCAACCAGGGTTTCCGTCCGGCTATCAATGTGGGTATTTCCGTATCCCGTGTGGGAGGTAGTGCCCAGATCAAGAGCATGAAGAAGGTGGCAGGTACATTGAAGATAGATCAGGCACAATATCGCGAACTGGAGGCTTTCTCCAAGTTCAGCAGTGATATGGATCCTGTAACGGCAATGGCTATCGACCGGGGACGTAAGAACAACCAGTTGCTGATACAGCCGCAGTACAGTCCGATGCCTGTCGGAGAACAAATAGCCATTCTTTATTGTGGTACACATAGTTTGCTGCGTGATGTACCCTTGCATAAGGTGCAGGATTTCCAGAAATCATTCCTAGAAATGATGCGTGCCGACCATCAGAAAGATGTACTTGATGTATTGTCAAGCGGTGTGATAAATGATGATGTAACTGCAATTATAGAGAAAGTAGCAGCTGATACGGCTCAACCATTTAAAGTGAACGAATAGTCATGGCATCACTGAAAGAAGTAAAAGGAAGAATAGCCTCAGTAAATAATACGCGGAAAATTACTTCGGCTATGAAGATGGTAGCCTCTGCCAAGTTGCATAAGGCGCAGGCTGCCATAGAAAACATGCTTCCTTACGAACGAAGGCTGAATCACATCCTGACCAATTTTCTGAGTGCGGGTAGTGAGGTGGAGTCTCCTTTCATTGTGAAACGTGAAGTGAAGCGTGTGGCAATCGTCGTGTTTGCCTCCAATACCAGTCTGTGTGGCGGGTTCAATGCAAATATTATCAGGCATCTGACGGTTATTCTGGATGAATACAAGTCCCTGGGTATGGAGAATGTGCTTTTGTATCCGGTAGGCAGAAAGGTAGCGGAAGGTGTGAAGAAATTGGGATTCAAGGCCGAAGGCGATTTCCAGCATATGGCGGATAAACCTTCTTATCAGGAAGCTTCCGCCTTGGCAGAGGACTTGATGAGGCGCTTTCTGCATCGTGACATAGACAAGGTGGAGTTGCTGTACAACCATTTTCGTTCTACAGCAGTACAGGTCCTGACGCGTGAAACTTATCTTCCGATAGACTTGACACAAGAGAAGAAAGAGAAGGACAAAGGCAGGATACCCGATTATATTGTGGAACCGTCTGTAAATGTGGTGATGGAGGAATTGCTCCCGAAGATGTTCTGTATGAAGATGTTCACGGTATTACTGGATTCGAATGCTTCCGAACATGCCGCCCGCACCATGGCTATGCAGATTGCTACAGACAATGCGAATGATTTGTTGCAGGATCTGACGGTGATGTACAACAAGAGTCGTCAGCAGGCTATTACCAATGAACTGTTGGATATAGTAGGCGGTTCAATGGCCTAATTTTTTTCTTGGGGCAAGATACGCAGGCATCTTGCCCCAAGAATTTGAAAATCATACGACAAGTTTATCGGAATCCTTCTATAAGTGTCATCCCTTCCATCGAAGGCGGGTTAAATAATCATAGTGCTCCCCCTCTTTAATAAGCTCCGCCTCGAATCCATTCCCGGCAGCATACAGGCTGAGTGTCTGAAAATCGACATAAAGCCAGTCGAAAGAATCTCCTTTTATATTTTTGTATTGCATCCGGAAATCTATTTCACCATAATAATCTCCTGCCAGATCAATCAGGAAACTCCCGTCCTCATCTTTAAAAAGATAACGGAGATCACTGGAATCCATCAAGATACATCCCCCGGGGCGAAGCAGTTGTTTCATCTTTTGAAAGAAAGCTGCCATATTTTCCAACTTCCCGATAATGCCCGATCCGTTCATCAGCATGATGATTGTATCGAATGTTTCTAGAAAATGTGTATCGAAAAGATTTATCTGACGGACATTCTTTACCCCTCTTTTTTCCATCACCTCTACTGAAAGCGGGGAAATATCGATAGCGCATACCTCTTTTCCCATCTCTTGCAAGGCCAGTGCATGGCAGCCGCTTCCGGCTCCTACGTCCAGAATATTTCCTTCGGCTATTTGTAAGGCAATCTGTTCCAGTTCCGGCATTTCGTCATAAGGGCGGAATAATTGATTCATGGGTATTTCGTCTTCCTCGAACTGTGAGGAAAATACACGTAACTTATCTGCTTTGCGGTGGTTGAAATAATCGGCGATGGCAGCTCCCATCGGGTCTTTATCGGGTGAAAGCAAGTTTGTTTTCATTTGGAATCATTGTTTGTTGTTGAAGTTGCAAAGGTAGGCAATTTAGTGGAGAAAATACTAAATGTTTGTGTAAGATATAAACCTTGTCACTGTAACTTATCCAATCTATCATGAAAAAAACAGTAATTCAGCAAAAGAAAAAATACATTCTAATAAGAAATACATCCTTTTTTCAGATCTTTGCATAAGAAACAAGGAGTGATTGGTGGTTAATACGCCACTAGTTGATCATCATTAGTCGATAATTTTTATGAATACATTGAAACCTCGTATAGCATCTCTGTTACAACAACTGAATGAAAGGGTTTTTGAGAAAGAACATATTGTCGCTCTTGCTCTGCTTTCGGCTGTGGCAGGAGAAAGTATTTTCCTTTTAGGCCCTCCGGGAGTAGCAAAAAGTATGGTAGGACGCCGGCTGAAACTGGCATTCCGCAACGCTTCCGCATTTGAATATCTGATGTCACGATTCAGTACGCCGGACGAAATATTCGGCCCTGTCTCCATTTCCAAACTGAAAGACGAAGATACGTATGAGCGTATTGTCGATGGCTATCTGCCTTCTGCCACCATTGCTTTCCTGGACGAGATATGGAAAGCTGGACCGGCCATTCAGAATGCATTGCTCACCATTATCAATGAAAAAATATACCGTAACGGACAGTTCTCCATTCATGTTCCACTGAAGGGACTGATTGCCGCTTCCAATGAACTGCCCGCCCAAGGACAAGGACTGGAGGCCTTGTGGGATCGTTTCCTGATTCGCTGTCTGGTGGGAGGCATTGAGGATATGGGAGAATTTGACCGGATGATTTCCTCTACGGATGAAACGGAACCGGTGGTGGACGAGCAACTGCAGATCACCGATGAGGAATACATCCGGTGGGAAAAGGAGATGGCTGCCATTAAAATCCATTACTCTATTTTCGAAGTGATTCATGCCTTGAAGGACCGGATAGAGCAATATAACCTCCAGATACAAAATGAGGGGGGTGTGTCGTCTCCTCTGTATGTGTCGGACCGTCGGTGGAAGAAAATGGTGAAGCTGCTGAAAGCTTCCGCTTTCCTGAATGGATCGGACACTATCCGCCTTTCGGATTGTACATTGCTGTCCTATTGCCTTTGGAGTGAGATGGATCAGATGGAGGCGGCAGAGGAGATGGTGAACGCTGCCATTCAGAAAAGTGCCGAAGGCTATCTGCTGAATATAAAAGGGCTGGAACAGGACATTGAAGAACTGAAAGACCGACAATCGTCCGAACACAGTTTGCGTGAAGTGAACGATCCGGGCATACAGGTCATTGATACTTACTATTACCAGGTAGAGGGCGTCCGGATGAAAGAGCGCCTCCTTATTTTTGCAGCCGACTATCAACATCTGGATCAGACCGGTAAATTATTTTATTTGCATAAGGATAAATATAAGGCCAACTGCTGTATTCTGAAGAAATATGATTCCATACTCCATGCCAAAGTTCCGCGTAATAAAATATATACGCTGAAAAAAGGGCTTCGTTCCATTTATATCAATAATTATGAATATCACTTGATGTGCTATGAGGATTGTCCTCCACCGCCACCCGAACCCGAGCAGGAGGATTTCGGAACCAAATATAAATCGGTGGCCGAAGCGTTGGACAGAGTGGAGAAGGATTGGTCCGGGCTGCTGGATGCGGAAACGGAATATTATGAGAAGCATTTATTTCTCAGCGAAAAGCAGCGGGCTTCCATGCGGAGGATGCTTCGCCACCAGAAGAATACCATAGACCGATATAAGAATGATTTGAACGAAATGGCAGATGCGTACCGAAAAGAGAACCAGGAATATAAGGTTGAGAGATCTGAAGATAATCTATTCTCAGGAACTGAAAGATAGGACATTCAAAGCATACGAGGAGGATGTAAGCAACGGGGTGGTGCGTCAACGTGAACTGGAAGAGAAAGTGTTGATGTACTATCGGCGTACCATACCTTCTTTGCAGGAATATTATTCCCGCTACACTCCGGAGTGGGAGGCTTTCTACTCTTCGGAACATCTGCCGGATATGGCATTTTTGCAATATTTGAAGCAGATGCGCGGTGCTTTCAAAAAGAGGTATGAACTGGCGGAACTGAATATTGACTATTATATCAGCCTGTTGGAGAATGCTTCTTTATGGAAAGGAGAGGGAACCCGGACCAAGGAGTTTTTTTTGGATAAATGGCATCAGTTGCTTACCCGCAAAGAGTATGACTATCAGTACATGCATATAAACAGTTTATGTGAAGGTTTTGATTTGTTGATCCGGAAACAAGGAAAGGAATCGGGTAACAAACTGTTGGGCTCGCGCATGGAGTGGCTGCTTCATAATTATCCTGATTTGTACCGGAGGATACTTCCGTATGAAACAGTGATGAAGCGCAATCCGGCTATCCAACAATTGGCGCGTTTGCTGGGCAAGAAGCATCGGGACCAACAAAAATACGATTCTTTGTCGGGGGTAGATAAAAAGAGGCTGATCAGACACTCTCCGCATAGTGATATCACAGGGGTGACTTTGGGAAATGACCTGAATAGTTTGTTGCCCATCGAGTATTGTTATCTGGCTGATGATGCGCTGCGTGCCGTATTTATGGAACGATATGCCGAAAAGAGATTGCAACTGTTCGATTACCAGTCCAAGGTAACGGAACAGGTAAAGGATGACAAGCATAAGGTTTCGGGACAAGGACCTTATATCATCTGTGTAGATACTTCCGGCTCCATGCAGGGAGACAGAGAGATCTTGTCCAAATCGGCTATTCTGGCTATAGCGCAACTGACGGAGAAAACCCATCGGAAATGTTATGTCATCAATTTCTCGGATGAGGCTGTGTCGTTATTGATTGAAGATTTGGGGCGGGATATGCCCAAGTTGGCGGAGTTTCTGAATAAACGTTTTGACGGTGGAACGGATATAGAGCCGGCTCTTCGGGAAGCTGCGCATATCATCAACGGAAATGACTTCCGTGAATCGGATATCGTATTGATCTCAGATTTCGAGATGCCGCCTTTATCCCGTGATTTAATGGAACAGGTAAAAGTGATTAAGCGGAGGAAGACTTCTTTCTTCGGATTGGTGTTTGGCAACAAGCCTGAAATGGAATATTTGAATCTTTGTGAACGTTATTGGGAAATGTAAGTTACATTCCTGTTACATAAATATGAAATGAATATTGCTGCTTGTGTGGACCTAATAACTTCATAATCAAATTAATGGTTATTCATTTTTAGTATAGGTCATTCCTTTTATTTTTGCTATAAAGTAAAAATAGAAGAAGAAAATGAAAAGAATGACTTATGTTAAAGCATTGATGTGCCTGTTATTCCCCTCTGCTGCTTTAGTTACCCGTGCGCAACACCCGGTTGCCGGGGATTTGAAATGTAAACTGACCGGACGTATGCTTATGGATGGTGGCGTTTATTTAAAGAATGACAACCTGTTTGGTAACGGTACGGAGTTTAATGACTTGCGGTTGGGGGTGAAAGCGACCTATCAGAACTGGAGTATGAAGATGGAGGTAGGTTATGTAGGGAATAAAGTTTCCATAAAGGATGCCTTTGCTGCTTATACTTCGGGCAAGCATATTATTCAGGTGGGACAATTCTATGAACCTTTTACATTGGACATGTTATGTAGTACGTACGACCTTCGTTTTCATCAGTCGCCGGGAATCGTGCTGGCTTTGACCAATAGCAGGAGGATGGGAACCTCCTATACCTACAATGGAAAACATTATTATGCTTCCGGCGGTTTCTTTACAGACAGTGACCTGGGTAATGTGAAAAATGTTTCACAAGGGTATGCCATAGACGGTCGTTTGGTATATCGCCCTGTAAACGAAGAGGGAAAATTGTTACACATAGGTGCAGCGGTGGTGTATCGTACTCCGGATAGCGCGTTGCCGGGAGATGAAGACGAGAATACGTTTATTTATAAATCTCCGGGGGTGAGCACTATTGATAACCGGAATCTTATTTACGCCAAGGTAGATCATGCAAAGTACCAGTTGAAACAAGGGTTGGAATTAATGATCGCTCATCAGAGGTTCTTTTTGCAAGGGGAGTATATACGAACTATGGTGAAGCGTGAACAGAATTTCACAAATTATACAGGACATGGCGGATATGTGCAATGCTCCTGGTTGTTGACAGGCAGGCAATATGGGTATGATGAAGCATTGGCTTGTCCGGGCAGACCTGTGGGGCGGGCATTGGAGCTGTGTGGAAGGTTTAATATGCTTGATATGAATAATGAGGAAGCCGGTGTATGGGGAGGGGCTCAAAAGGATTTTTCATTGGGCATGAATTATTACATGAATAAGCATATAGGGATGAAGCTGGCTTATAGCTGGGTGATGCCGGGAAAGCATATAAAGGAGATTAGTGATAAGAATTTCAGTGTCTTGCAGCTCCGGTTCCAAATGATCTTGTAATGGAAGAAGGGTAAAAACAAATTCGGGCGCAATCATTGCGCCCGAGTCATAAAGCTATATTTATTTTTTATTTTGCGACGGTCTTGATAGCTTCAATCAATCTGCTGAAATCTTCGGGGAACACATCACCGATGTTTCCGATGCGGAAAGTATCTGCTTGAGAAATCTTTCCCGGATAGATAACGAATCCTTTTTCTTTCAATTGATGATAGAATTCCTTGAAATCGAACTCCTTGTCAGGATAAAGGAAGGAAGTGATGATAGGGGATTGGACTTCATCTTTCAGTAAGGTCTTGAATCCCAATGATCGCATACCTTCTACCAGCACATCATGATTACGGCAGTAGCGTGCATGCCGGGCTTCCACACCGCCTTCGGCTGCCAGTTCGTCCATGGCTTGTTTAAAGGCACGCACTACATGTGTAGGAGAGGTGAAGCGCCATTTTCCATGTCCTTTCTCCATCGCATCCCATTGGTCGTAGATGTCCAAAGAAAGACTCTTTGATACTCCTTTACAATATTGTAATTCGGATTTACGTGCAATGATGAAACCAAAGCCGGGAACTCCCTGAATACATTTGTTGGCACTACTGATCATAAAGTCGATACCTAATTCCTCTACATCCAATGGTACGCCGCCAAAGCTGCTCATTGCATCCACTATCAGTTTTTTACCATGCATCTTTACCATGTGGGCTATTTCCTTTAACGGGTTCAGGATACCGGTTGTAGTTTCGCAATGTACCACTGCCACATGAGTGATTTCTGCATTGTGTGCCAGATAATCATCCACATACTCCACAGATACTTGTTCTGTTTCATCAAAGGCTAGCATATCATAGTTCATTCCATGATATTCTGCAATGTTTCCCATGCGGTCTCCGTATGCACCGTTGCTCAGAATCAATAATTTGTGTTTGGGCGTAATCACACTTCCTAAGGTCGCCTCTACACAATAAGTACCGCTTCCCTGCATCAGGATGCTGGTGTAGTCATCTGTTTTTCGTGTAGCCAGTTGTACTAATCCTTTACGTATTTCCTCTACGATGTGAACATTGTAGTCTTCATCCCATGTGCACCAGTCGGTCATCATGGCTGTTTTTACGCTTTCAGAAGTGGTTAAAGGGCCGGGGGTTAAAAGTAAGTATGGTCTCATAATCATTTAATTCATTTTATGGTTAATAATTTCAATAATTTCGGGAAGTTCGGCAATGGTGTTTACTACATAATGCGCACCTGCCATATACATACGTTTTCTGACTGCTGCCATGCGTCTGTTCAATTCTTCTGCAGGCAGTTTTCCGGTTTCCTCTTGGGTGAGTCCCATTTCGTTGCTGCCCAGAATCACACCGACAGTCCATACACCGGCATTCACACCTTCTTTGATATCGGCTATCGTATCACCATATTTTATTACGCTTTGAACGGAAGGTATGGCCAGATCAATCATGTTCTGGTAAATCATGTAGGGTTGCGGACGTCCTGCCGGAAGGTTGTTGGAAGTCACACAGTTGTCTGTGGTATAGCCATGGGCGGCGGCACCGGGCAGCACAATGTCCATCATGGCAGTAGTATATCCGGTGGTGGAACCTATCTTGATACCGTCCCTTTTCAGTTTCTCGATTACTTCGATTACACCGGGAATAGGAGTCGTATATTCTTCCAGGGAGGCGAACAAGTGTTTCTCGAATTCTTTGTATATGGATACCACATCTTCCTCAGTCCAGTTGCGGTTATAGTTTTGTTTGAATTGCTCCGTCACACTTGGTAACTTGAATAATTCACGGATATGGTCTATTTTGGTCATACCCATGGGGCCTCGTGCTTCTTCCATTGTCACTGTCAGTCCTTTCTCAGCAAAAGCTTTCAGGAAAGCGGCTACCGGAGCGAAGCATCCATAGTCTACAGCCGTTCCGGCCCAGTCCATAATAATACACTCAATTTTCTTCATCTTCTTGTTTGTTGTTTATTTAGTTATACTTTTATTTTTATGTTATGGGTTACAGATGTTTTCTGCTGTTTCCTTTAAGTTGGTTAACGCCATCGGTGAAACGATGATCTTTTTATTTTTTTCTTCTTTTCTCAGCTGTTTTTCCAATTTATACCGTTGCATCAGATAGATGGCTGAACCGATGAATGCAATGCTGCACACAATGCCTACCCATCCTGAGAACTGATTATAAAACTCCATCCAATTGATATCCGGGCTGCAAAATTCCTTGAACAGCAGTACACAGACAGTTCCTGTATATCCGATAAAGTCGATGGTGGCAATGAAGAATCCCACATTTCCTTTAATCTTGAAGCAGGCAATGAAGCGCTCGAAGAACAGAGTTTGGAAACTAAGATAAACGATGTACAGGCTCAGACTTTGGAGGAACAGCCAGTAAAGGGTAGGCAGTTGCAATGCATCATAATTAAAAGCCAGATAGCTGATAGTGCCCGCTCCACCAATAACCATAGCCAGAAGCACCTGCAATACTCTGTAGTTGCTGTTTATTAACGACATCATGGCAAAGATTCCCAAAATAATCAGCGTCACCATACCGTCCACTTGTGCGAACAACCAAGAAGAAATAGTGCTGACATCAATGATATTGACCAGAAAATCTTCTTTTATATCACGTAAAATAGTGATAAACAGATTGGCGAAGAACAGCATGATCAGCAAGGGCATATAACTTTTGAACAGTTGTCTGCGTTGCTCTCCGTTCAAAGTGACGCGTTCCGAACGGAGAGCGCGGTCTTCATCTGTGGGTTGTGGCAACTTGTTGAGCGACCACCCCATGAGGATAAGGAGCGGGAAGGCTAAACCACCTATCAGGGCGGGCATCCAGAATTCTGTGACACCAAATGTATTGACTACAAACAATCCCATAGATTTAGCCATTCCTGAGCTCACCGCCATACTTACCCCCAGCAAGCTGGCCAATATATCGGTAACTTTGCGTCCTTCTATGAAACTGAAGATGACTCCCCACATGCATCCTAATGCCAGTCCGTTGAAGAATAGGGCAAACACATTAAAGGGTTGGGGGAGTAATCCGAAGAAGACTAAAGCGAGTTCTGCAAGGGCCACGGAGAATATCATGAATTTCAACCGGTTTTCGCGTTTCAATTCTGAAACAATCTTGATGGCAAAGAACTTTGAAATAAGGTAGCCGAAAATCTGCATGATGGTAGTGGCTACTTTATAATCCATCCCGAAGAAATCCATTCCGTCAAAGGTGGCAGCTGTAAAAGGTTTGCGCAGGGCATACACCAGTGAGTATGACAGTAGTGCCGCCCCTCCTGCCCACAGAATAAACAGGAAACTGGATATCTGTTTGTTTGTTTCGCTTTTTGCTTCCATTATAATAATTGATATTGACTAATTGTTTTGCTTCTTTTCTTTGTAGAAACCTCATTCCTCGTATCCTTGGATTGCTGTTTCCGGAAGCAAAAGTAGGAGCCTTTCGAGAGAGAAAAAATGAATCTTTATGATTAATATTTTTCATATTCCACCTGTTGTATGATGTAACATTAATGTAATGTATATGTCATTGTATGTTCATATAAAAACTTGTATTTTGCAAATTCAATAAAGAAGAAGAGAACAATGAATGATTTGATAGAAATATACCGAAGAATAGAATATCTCCGTAACAATGGTTTGAAAATGAAGGAGATAGCAGATTATGTAGATATGGCTCCCAGTGTCTTGTCTGCTCTTTATTCCAGCGTTCTGCCCACTTATGTAACCTCATTGAAACAAGGACATTCTGAAGAAGATTCATTAGATTTGGCTTTGGCGCAGGTCAATAATGTGTCAAAAAAACGTCTGTTGGGCAATTTGGCAAGTACCAAAGAGTTGCTTTTCAGTTTGGAACCTGCCAATGGTGAGGCAAAGACCAATCCTTTTATGGAGATGATGACTGCCGAGATGCAACGTTCCGTGCAGGAAGTTTATAATTATAGCGGAAGTTATCTGAGCTATAGTCTTTCTTCTTCGTGCCAATGCCTTAAAGTGGAACCCTATCTGATAGAGGCTTCCGAAGATAATACGTATGTGAAGGTGACTCACATGAGTGCCTATAATACAACTCATCGGGGAGTGGGGTTATTCAATAATCATCAGAACGGGTATATTTTCTTTAATGAGCGTGAGTCACCGCAAATGGCTTTGTTCAGTATTTATCTGCAATTGCCGATGTATGATTTTCCGCCGTTCCTTAAAGGTTTGTATCTTAGTCTGGATTACAACAGGAATCCGATAGCGCGTCGTATCTTGTTTGTAAAGCAAGGGGATAGTACAGACATGGAGGAATTCTTGGAACTGAAAGGGGAGCTGGTTCCACTTGATAAGTTGACAGAATTACAAAAGAAGTATTATGGCTATACTTGTCAGGAGGGAGATTGTATCCGTACCTGCATGGTTCCGTCTCCCCAATTGAATGAAAATGATTTGGAAAGGGAAAAAAAGATTTTGTCTTTATGATTCGTACATTGGAAGCGGCTTGTAATAACAACATATTGCATCCAGTCCTGCTGCATAAACCTCTTCTCTTCCCTGATTAAGCCTTTTTATACGGATGTATTCTATCTCCATAAGCTTTGGAGTTAACTCCCAAGGCTATGGAGTTAACTCCAAAGACTTGCGGAGATAAAACAAACAGGAAGAAAACCTTTAACCATACGGCAGGAAAGGTTTAGAGATATGGATAAGATCTTTTAAGGATGAATCAGATTACAAAGCTACGCGTTCCTTATGGAGGAATACCCTTTTGCAGACTTGCTCGTCCACTGTAGGGATGGATTTCATTCCATTCCTGCAATGGATGATGTTTTGACAATGCTTATGATAGAAATGTACTTATATTACCCGATGCGGAAATATAAAGTTTATGCATAGCACGAGTACAGGCTACATATAACATGCTGCGGTCTATTTCTGTTCTATAGTCTTTATCAGTTACAAATGGAACAATCACTTCGTCAAATTCCAGTCCCTTTGCCATGTGGGCTGTAGTAATGACCACCCCATTGACAAAAGCTACACTTTCTTCTGTCAGCAAACAGATCTTATCAGACAAATGATTGATGGCTGCATACAACTTGTCCGCTTGTTTTACGGTTTTGCATATTATACCCATGGATACATCAGCTCCTTTCAGGAAAGAGGTGATGAGGTTTTCTATCCATTCTATCTCTTTCTTTTCTGTGGGAAGCAAGGCGACTGCCGGTTCCTCTCCATGACGCTCTATAGCTTCCAGTTCCTCGTTCTTGGCAATGCGTTGGGCAAACTCTGTGATTTCATACGTGGAGCGATAACTTTTACAAAGCTTCATCACTTCCGAGCCGACTAATACACGTTGGATCTGTTCGCAGGTGGTGGAACTGTATGGATTTACTGATTGCTTTGCATCTCCCAATATTGTTTTCCGGCAAGGGAATAATTTAGCCAGAACTTTGTATTGTATCGGAGTATAGTCCTGCATTTCGTCTACCAGCAGATGCTTGATGCCATACATGGTTTTATTATCTTCCAGGGCCAGTTTCAAATAAAGTAATGGGGCTACATCCGCATATTCCAATTTCCGGTTTTTACCCTGTTTGAACATTTCCGGTTTTCCCAGCCAGTCATAAAATCCCTTGTACAAGTCAAGGTCTTTATTGTTGAACATCTTTTTCAGTTCATTACCCAACTGCCGTATCTGTATTTTTCCCATCGGCTCTTGGTGATAGGTGAAAGTCAGTTCGCGGGCAATTTCTTCTGCCATTGGTTGGAAACGGCTGCGCATGGGCAGGCGGTGCCATGCCGCGAAACGTTCTTTCAGGTACTCGGCAGGGATAGGGATACGTCCTGCTTTCAGGTCGGTTGGCCGAAATGCGTTTTGTTCTAAATATAGAATGTATTTATCCATCTGCTGGATAAACTCGGTGGTGGATTTGAATCGGATACGTTCTATAAAATTTTCTTCCTCTTTGTCCAGTATTTCGGCCACCTGTTCAAAGAAGGTTTGTATTTTATACTTGTTATCCAGTATTTTGAGCATTAATTCCTCAAAGCCGCATTCTTCAATTTTTTCTTCTCCCAATTCGGGAAGTACGTTCGAGATGTAATCGGCAAATACTTTATTGGGGGAAATGATCAGGATATCATTGGACGTGATTTCCCCTTTGTGCCGATATAGCAGATAGGCTACACGGTGCAAGGCGATGGATGTTTTTCCTGAACCGGCTACTCCCTGAATAATCAGGGTGTTCGATGTATCATTACGGATAATTTTATTCTGTTCCCGTTGGATGGTGGCGACTATATTCTTCATCCGGTCATCGGAGTTTCCACTCAATTCTTTCTGAAGGATGTCATCTTGAATATTCAGTGAACTTTCCAGCATGAATTCCATTTTTCCGTCACGGATGCGATACTGGCGTTTCAGACGGATGTTACCTTTCACTTCTCCCGAGGGGGCGTCGAAATGTGCTTCTCCTAATTCATAATCATAGAACATGCTGGAGATGGGGGCACGCCAGTCGTGTATCAGATTTTCATTGGTGGGAGGATTGAAAAATGAGTGGATACCTATATATAATGGCAGGACTTCGGGTTGCCCTTTTTCTTGAAAGTCGATGCGCCCGAAATAGGGAATGGCCATCATTTTGCGATAACGTTTCTTTTTCTCGACCAAGGACTCACTGGCTGCTACTTGTTGGGTGACTATCTGCCGGACCGCACTTTTCTCGGCGCGGTCCAGTTCGGACAGATTTTCCCACAAGTAGAGTTTGTGCTCCATTACGTCTTTGGATTTATCTTCAATGGCCTTATCCATCTGTTCGATATTGGCAGCTAGTAAAGCAATAATATCCATGAGATAGGCTTTCTCTTCCTTTTCAGTCTGGTTAAATATCATAGCGCGTATTTGTTTGTCGTTTTATTGCTGGGCGAAATTACACAAATATGCTTAATGTTATTCTCTTTGTATGGAGAAATGTGGATGTAAATTTGTTCTTTGTCCGGTTGTTTGGATAACTCCAATATGAATATTGCAGGAATGAAAGCTGGTCTTTTCTTTGTGGAGGATAAGAAACTTTTACCTATCTGTCTGAACGACAGCGCGGAGTGGAGATTAAGAAAGTTGTCGGTAACGATTTGGCGACCGTGTAACTGCGCTGAACTGCTGCGCTTTGCATCTCGTCGAACAACTCTATGCAAATGTAGAGATTTTCTTGGAATCTACAAAACAAGCAAACGTTAATTATTCATTTAGTCCGTATTTTCTCATTTTACGGTAGAGGGTAGCGCGGTCGATGCGCAGCAGTTTTGCCGCCTCCGTGCGGTTGCCGCCACACCGTTTCAGGGCTTCGACGATACGGCGTTTCTCGCCCGCCTCATCCCGGATGGCCAGCGAATGATCCGCGTCGCTTGTCGGTTCGAGAGCTTCCAGTCCCATGTCCTCTACACGGACGATGCCGCCTTCGGCCAGCAGCACCGCCCGTTTGACCTTGTTCTGCAACTCCCGCACGTTGCCCGGTCATGCGTAGGCGAGCAACTGTTCGGCGGCTTTCTCCGTGAACCCGCATGTTTCGCGCCGCAACTCTTTCGAGTAGCGCTCCCGAAAGAACTCCGCGAGCGGCAGGATGTCGTCGGGGCACTCCGAAAGGAGCGGCAGCCGGATTTCAAACTCGTTCAATCGGTGATACAAGTCCTCCCGAAAACGGCCATTTTTGATGGCTTTCTGCAAATCCTCATTCGTGGCTGCGACGATCCGCACGTCCGTTTTCCACTCCCGTCTGCCGCCGACGGGCAGGTAGGTGTTTTCCTGCAATACCCGCAGCAGCATGGCCTGTATTTCATAGGGCATCGTACCGATTTCGTCCAGAAACAGCGTGCCGCCCTCGGCCATGCCGAAGTATCCCTCCCTGCTCGCGTCGGCTCCCGTGAACGCTCCCTTGACATGGCCGAAAAAGAGGGACGGGGCGAGTTCTTTGGGCAGCACGCCGCAGTTTACGGCCACGAACGGCATGTTCCGCCGTTCGCTCGACCGATGGATGTTGCGGGCGACGGATTCCTTGCCCGTCCCGTTCGCACCGAGAATCAAGACCGACATATCCGACGGCGCGACCAGCGCGGCGAGCCGTTCCACGTGGCGGGCTTGTGCGCTGCGGCGTCGGAACAGCACCTTCTCCTCCCGCTGCACGGTCGAAAGCGGGCGCAGTATCTCGTCGGCCATTTCCAGCAGCCGCTCCTTGTGTACGGGCTTGGGCAGGTAGTCTTTCGCGCCCGAACGGATGGCACGTACCGCATCGGACACCGTTGCGTACTCCGTCATGACGATATACGGGGTCGTCATCCTCTCCTCGCGCGTCCATTCCAAGAGGGAGATGCCGTCCCCTTCGGGCAGCCGCACGTCCGAGAGGATCAAATCGAAAGCCGTCCTGCGGAGCAGTCGCCGTGCCGCAGGCTCGTCGATGGCCGTCGTTACCTCGTACCCGGCTTGCAGCAGCCAGTCTTTCTGCATCTGCGACAGGCCGACGTTATCTTCGACTATCAATATCTTCCGTTTCATTCGTCAGTCTTTTCATTTCGTTTTCCGCTTCCGCGATCAGCAGGGCGGTATGCTCTATGACCCGCCGCGTATATTCCCCGACCTCCCCGTCGTCCTCCTTGTCGTCATGCAGCACATCCCGGTAGGCGTGCAGCAGGTCGTCCGTTTGCAACAGCTCCCACATCGGCAGCATACGGTGGATAATCTCTCGCAATCCTTCACGGTCGTTGCCCGCCTTGCGGAGCTGTTCGATGTCCTTGCGGGAGGCTTCGATGAACGTCCGAAGCAGTTTCTTTTTATCCCTTACCCCAGCCGTGAGAGAGGCAAAATCCGCAGATACCTCTTCCGGTTTCGTACCGCTCACCACGGAGGCGATAAGGTCGAGCAGTTCGTGCATCGAGAACGGCTTGTAGATGCAGGCGGCGAATCCGGCGGAGGCGAAAGCCTCCCGTTCCTTGTCGCCCCGTGCGGTCATGGCGACGACCGGAATCGTGCGCGAATTGCCTATATTGGAGTTGCGCAGCAGTTCCAGCAGCTCGAAACCGTTCGTTCCGGCCATCTGTATATCCGACAGGAGCAGGTCGTAGTCCGCTTTGCGCATCTCCCCGACCAGCGCACGGGTATTCCCGCAGGTCGTGCAGGAGACACCGTTGCGTTCGAGCATCTCCCTGACGATTTCGAGCTGCAACGGGTCGTCGTCGATGGCGAGGACACGCTGCGGAAGACGTGCGGCGGGATTGGAAACCCGCACCTCGCTCTCCACCGTCTCGTCCGTCAGCGGCAGGGGGAGCGACACGCGGAACGTGCTGCCCTTGCCGACCTCGCTGGCGACGGTAATTTCCCCGTCCAGCAGCCCGACCAGCCCTTTCGTGATCGACAACCCCAAGCCGAAACCTTCGGCGTTCGTGTCGGGAGCCGAACGCTCGAACGGGTCGAAGATGCGTGCCGCCGTTTCTTCGCTCATGCCGATACCCGTGTCTTCGACGGTCAGCAGGAGCGTACCGTCCTTATAACGGGCGGTGAAGCCGACGCTTCCCGCCCCGGTGAACTTGACGGCGTTCGAGAGCAGGTTGTCCGCGATCTGCTCGATGCGGTCGCTGTCGCCGCAGACCGTAACGTCCGTGCCCCCGAAATCGCACTGAAAAAGAAGCCCTTTGTCGTTGGCAGCACGGGTGAATCCCGCCGCGATGCGTTCCAGCAGGTCGGAAAGCCGGAAAGGGGTGTCGTTGCGGGTCTCCTTCGCCTCGTTGAGACGGTACACGTCCAAGAGGTTGTTCAGCAGGTGCAGGATATGCTTGCACAATATGCCGATATTGGCCAGATGGCTGTTGCGTCTCTTGCGGTCGCGCGTGTCCATCGCCAGCTCCGCGCTACCGTTGATGATGCTCAACGGGGCGCGTATGTCGTGGGAAATCGTCAGGATGATTTTCTTGCGCATATCCAGCAGGTCGCGGTTCTGCCCGATAATCTCTTTCAACTTGCGCTCTCCGGCCTCCCGACGCCGGATGTCCCGTTGGATGATGATATACGAGAGGGCAAGCAGCAGAATCGCTACGCCCAGCACGCAGGAGAGTATGCGGAAAGAGATCTGCCTCATGTCGGCTATTCGTTTTTCCCGGAAGTCGAAAGCCATCTGTGCCTGCCCGTCCAGCAGGGAGATAAGCGCCGACAGTTCGCGGTTCAACTGTCTGTTTTGCCGACGCAGGCTGTCCACCGGATTGTTGAAATCAAAGGTCGGCGTATCCCGCAAAGTATTTATCTGGCTGTTCAGAGCGTGCAGGTTGTTCGACGGCGGATATACCCGTATCGTGTCTTTCTTGCCGAAGAAGCCCGCGATGCCTTTTTTGCGCCGTACCTCTATGCGGGGCTTGACGGCGCTGGCGACAGCGGTCGGCAGCCTGTGGGCGATCAGGCTGTCCATCTCCTCCCGCTGGCGGACGCTCTGCATGATGCGCAGCAGGTGCGTCTCTTTGGCCGCCAGCAGCATTCGCAGCGTATCGACCTGTTCGGGGCGCACGAAACGGACGCACTCCCGACGGAGCGTGAGCAGTAGGCTGTCGAGGCGGAGCCGTTGGGTGCGGTAGGCACGGCTATCCTCCTCGTCCCAGCCTATGACGCTCTCACCCAAGGTGGCGAGTTCCGTAATCTCACGGTGGGCGACGGTTACATTTTGACGAATGTCGTTTATTTCAACAGAGTTTGCCGCAATCTCTTTTATACGGCTCTGTTCATAAAACAGAATGGCGACCATAATCCCGATGATCGCCACTGAAAAGAAATAACCTACAAATATCTTATGCTGCAATAACATTCTCATCAACCTTTGAATTTTTTACAATCCATATGCTCACTTCATACAGTATCCACATAGGCAACGCGACAAGCGAAAGCGTGAACACGTCCGATGTCGGTGTAATAATGGCAGCGACCACAAGGATAATCACGATGGCATGTTTCCGATAGCGGCGCATGAAATCTGCCGAAAGAAATCCCAACTTGGCGAACAGCCACGCGAAAATCGGTATCTCGAAGACGAGGCCCATTGCCAGACACATCGTCGCCAGCGTCGAGATATACGAATCGAGCGTGATGAGATTATCCACCTCGCCCCTCTCCTGATAGGTTCCCAGGAAGCGGAATGTCAGCGGAAAAATCAGAAAGTAGCTGACCAGCACCCCCAATCCGAACATCGCATAGCCGCCTCCGACCATCCGCATGACATACCGCCGTTCATTATTATATAATGCCAGAGAAACGAGCCGAAACAACTGGTAGAGGATATAGGGCGAAGCGCACAGTACTCTGGTGCATAACGCTATTTACATATGGATGATAGCGAGGATACTCAATAGATTTCCGCGTTACTATATGAAAATAGAGTTATATAGTTGTTTCCATGATTTTAGCTTCAATCCAATGTTATCAATTCATATTTTTGGCTTCCCAATCCCAACTGCTCGGCATATTCCAGATTGTGCATCCCGTTGCGTGAGTCGATGCGTTCTATCAGATGGATTTTGCCGTGGTCTTCCGAGGCACGTACCATGTCGATGCAGGCACGGTCCAGTGCAACTGGGTCGAGCGAGGCGAGGATGCCGATGTCGCCCATCTTAGGGTCTTCGGGAGTAGCCACGCAGTCACAGTCCACCGAAAGGTTGTTGGCCACGTTGATATATAAGATGCGGTCGCCTGTATGGTCGATGACGGCTTTCGAGGCTTCGGCCATCGATTCCTGGAAAATGTCCTGATGCGGCACGTCTTTCCACACTTCCACCACATCTTTGGTCTTTCCGGCGGAATGGATATATGCCTTTCCGGCAGACGAGGCGATGCCGATGGAAATGTTCTTCAACGCTCCTCCGAATCCCGCCATCGGATGTCCCTTGAAATGGGAAAGTACCATCACGAAGTCATAGTTCAGGAAATTTTTCCCTACATAATCCTCTTTCAGGTGTTTGCCGCCTTCTACCGGAAGTGCCGTCTCTCCTTCCGCATCCATGATGTCCACCGGGGCGATGGCGGTGAAACCGTGGTCGGCGGCTGCCTTCAGGTGATTTTCCGTGTTGTCACGTCCTCCGCCGTAGGCAGTGTTGCATTCCACTATCGTGCCGTTCACTTTTTGCACCAACGCTTTGATGAGATTCGGATTGAGGTAGTTATTGTTGCCCGGCTCGCCGGTGGATAGCTTCACGGCCACCTTGCCTTCGGCTTTCCGTCCGAGCACCTCGTAAATCTTCACCAGATTCTCGGATGAGATTTCCTTGATGTAGTACACTTTGGGCAGCGAAGCGTTTTCTTCCTGTCCGTTTTTCTTTTGTGCATTGGCACATCCTGTACACGTAAGTATCATTGCGGATGCCAATACGGTTGCAAAAAATCTGTTCATGTTAAAAAAAGTATTGATGTTAGAAATTCAGGTTCACTCCGGCCATTACCGTCGCCCTCGGCATCGGGTATCCGGCATTGATTTCGTATTTCTGCGCCAGCAGGTTCTCGCCCCGCGCCCAGATGTCGAGCCACTTCGCCGCCCGGAACGAGGCCCGCAGGTTCCACAACACGAAATTCTCCGTGATCTCCGTTTCGCCGACAGCGGTGTACAATCCGGCAATATACTGCAACCCGCTTGAAACCCTCCAGCGGCCTTTTGAGAAGTTCGCCCCGGCATAGAGCTTGTGTTCGGGGGCGGCGATGACCGGGTTCTCCATGTGCAGGAAGCTGTAGTTGGCATCCGCCGACCAGTCGGGGCTGATGCGGTAGGCCGCCTGCACCTCCACGCCCGTATTGTCTATCTTGCCTGAATTCTGGTTCAGCATGCCGCTGCCGCCGGGGTTGGGCAGGGCCTGGATGAGGTTCTTGCCGTCGATGTAGAAGAGGTTGATGCCGTATCGCAGACGGCCGTCAAGCAGCTGCTGCGAGAAAGCCAGCTCGTAGTTCCACATCGATTCAGGTTGCAGGTCGGGGTTCTGCGGCGGGAACATGTACATCTCGCGGAGAATCGGATAGCGGAAGCCTTTCGATGCCGAGGCTTTCAGCTCGATGGCGTGCGGCAGGTGAAACGCCAACCCCGCCTGCGGCACCCACTCCGTGCCTACGCGCGAATGATGGTCGATGCGCAGCCCGGCATTCAGCGTGAGCCACCGTCCGAAATCCTGGCGGAAATCCATGTAGCCCGCCACTTCGTTCTCATGCTTATCCACCATGTCGCTGCTCGTGCCGGCGCGGTCGCCGTTCACGTACTCGCTCCACGCATGTCCCCCGTAGCGGAACCAGTCGAAGCCGAAGGTAATCCGGTTGCCTTTGAAAAAGCGCGTGCTCTGGTAGAGCGAAAGGCCCATCATATCGTCGAACGAATTGAAGCGGTCGTCCTGCGGCCCCTCTCCGGCGGAGGGCGTGTAGCCGTCATTGATCCAATGGTCGCCCCAGTTGTAGAAGAAGCTCAACGCACCGGAGGTTTTTTCGTAGTCATTCTCCACAGCCAGCGAGGTCATCCCCCGTGTGATGCGCTGGTCGCCGTCCAACAGCGGGGCCGACACGGGGCCGGGGTACGATGCGTTGAAATGGGTTATATTCGCATCGGCCCGCACGCGCCAGCTGTCGGTCGGCTCATAACCCAGCGCGGCATAGCCGCCGTACTGCTCGAAGTTCATATCGGCACGGTGTCCGTCCGTGCGGTTGTACGAGCCGCTGACGACACTCGAAAAGCGACCTTTACGAATACGGTTGGTCAGCTCCGTCTCCAGCGTGTTGTAGGAGCCGTAGCCGGTATGCAGGTCGGTCCGCACGCCGTCCTCGTGCATCCTGCGGGTAACGATATTCACTACGCCGCCCATAGCGTTCGACCCGTAGAGTACGGACGCCGGACCGCGCAACACCTCCACGCGGTCGGCCAGCAGCGTCTGGTAGGCATCGGATATGGGGTGTCCGAAGATGCCGGCATATTGCGGATGTCCGTCTATCAGCACCATCAGCCGGGCATTGCCGCCGCTCAGTCCGCGCAGCGAAATACCGCCCGCCGCGCCGTTCGAGACGCCATAGCCCATCACGCCGCGCGAAGTGGTGAACAAGCCCGGCACCTGCTCGGTAAGTACCGGAAGCAACGAGGGCTGCATGGCCTGTTCAAGTTTGTTGCGGTTCACTACCGAGACGGTCTGTGAGAGGTGGCGCACGTCGGTCCGGTGGCGTGCGCCCGTCACCACCACCTCGTCAATAGAATAGGTCCGGTTTATGAATGTTGTGTCGGATACATCCTGCACTTGGGCACTCACTACTGTTGTTACCACCAGTAAAGAAACGGTTGAAAAGATTTTCTTCATTATAATATGCTTAGTAGTTCAATTCTATTTCATAAGTATCATTACATTCAAAATAGTCAGAGAAGAACTGCAAATGATAGGTAATTGACTTTCTCCAATAGGCATAGTCGTGAATGCCCGGACGGGAAATGTAATCATGTTCAATATACCGGTACGACAATTCCCTGTGAAGCCGTTCGTTGGCTTCATGGAAGAAATCTTCTGTACCACAGTCGAAAATGATGGCCAATCCTGGCTTTATCAGATGCAGTTGGTTCATGACCGTATAGACATCCCATCGTTCACTGTTTGTGTAATAATCGCCAAGTTGCTCTTTCATTTCCCAATGTTCTGCGAAAGGCCGTATGTCTACACCACCGCTCGTCGAGCCACAGGCTCCGAACAAATCCTGGTGGCGTATCGCTATCCAAAAAGCTCCATGTCCTCCCATGCTGAAGCCTGAGATGGCACGTCCCCTTTTATCGGGAATGGTTTTATAATGACTGTCCATATAACCGACAAGCTCTTTAGATATGTACGTTTCATAGCGTACCTGAGAATTGACCGGACTGTCCCAATACCATGAATTTTCACCGTCGGGACAAACGATTATCATTTCATATCGGTTTGCCAGCTGCGGCAGCTCCGGCTGTATGTCCAGCCAGGCACGGTAGTCTTTGCTGTATCCATGCAGCAGGTAAAGTACGGGCAAAGATTCCGACTTGTCGTAAACAGCAGGCAGGATGACGACATTTTTCACCGTCTTGTTCATTGACGGACTGAAAACGCCAATAGTATCTACCTGCTGTGCCCGAAGCTCAAAAGCGACGAAACACAGCAGAATAGAGTACACGGCTCTTGACAAAAAACACTTCATTCCGTATTGTTTTTTTTGTATTCGTTGAGATTGGTCATATGTCCATTTTCTCCATATGACCAATCAATCCCATTCAGCGTAGCGTTCCCATGTCTATCACATAGCGGAACTTCACTTTCCCGTCCACCACGTTCCGGTAGGCCCGGTTGATGGCTTCGGCATCCGCTTCCAGCATTTCCACTTCGGGGTAGATATTATGCGCCACCGAATAGTCCAGCATCTCCTGAGTTTCGGGAATGCCGGCGATGAGCGTGCCCATCACCTTCTTGCGCATACGCAGGGCCTCGACGTTCAGCATGGGGAGCTGGTCGTGCGAGGGCATACCGATAAGTACCAACTCGCCGTCCACCTTCAGCATGTTCACGTATTGCTCCACGTCGAAGTTTGTGGGTATCGTGCTGATGATGACACGGAAACTGTTGCCGAGTTCTTTCATCTCTGCGGGATTGTTCACATTTACATACCGCATGGCACCCATGCGAAGGGCATCGGCACGTTTCTCATCACTGATGTCGAACACCGTGACTTCCGCACCGAACGATACGGCATACTGTACGGCCAAATGTCCCAGTCCACCGAACCCAGCGACGGCTATCTTGTCTCCCTTTTTTACGCCTGTGAACCGTAACGGAGAGTAAGTCGTGGCACCGGCGCAGAGTAGCGGGGCGATACGCTTCATGTCTGCTCCTTCGGGGATTTTCAGCGCGAAATCCTCCGTCACGACGATGTTATTGGAATAGCCTCCCAAGGTCGGTGTACCGTCCCATTCGCGGGAGTTATAGGTATAGACGGTCTTGCCGTTGTCGCAATATTGCTCTTCTCCATTGCGGCAATGTTCGCATTCACCGCAGGAGTTTACCATACAGCCCACACCGGCCATATCGCCTACCTTGAATTTGGTCACGTCCTTGCCAACCGCTGCCACCCGTCCGGCGATTTCGTGCCCCGGCACCATCGGGTAGATGCTTTCACCCCACTCGGAGCGTGCCTGATGGATGTCACTGTGGCAGATACCCGAATACATGATTTCGATCAGGATGTCATGATCGCCCACCGCACGGCGTTCAAACTCGTAGGGTTGCAGGATGCCTTGCTTGTCCATCGCGACGAACCCTTTTGACTTTACCGGACTCTTGTCTGTCTGTGCCTGTATTCCTGTTACCGCTCCTATCAGGAGGGCGGACAGGATGATTGCTGTCTTTTTCATTCTGTTCTTCGTTTTTACGTTAATACTTCGTGCTATTTGAATGACCGTTCATAAATACCGAGATAATCCTCGTCGCTGAGCGAAAGCGGGTCGGCTGTGATGTCGCCGCCAAGCACCTCATGGATACGTTTCGGCCAGCTTTTGATTTCTTCCCGGGTAATTCCGGCATCACTCATCTTCAAGTCCTTGCAGTCGATGGAATCAAGCAGCGCATCGAGTGCCGCGATGAAATCCTTACCGCTTTGCGGATTTTCCACGCCCATTGCCCGGGCCATCTTCTTCATCGGTTCCTCGGCCGCCTTGCGTTCGGCGAAGAAATCGAAATACTCGTGGCTGATCATAATCAGTCCTGCCCCGTGTGCCAGGTCGCTATGGTAGGACCCCATGACGTGTTCCATCGTGTGCTGCGAGGTGCAGAGCATGTAGAATCCGGCCAGGGAGTTGGCAAGTGCCATCTGTGCCCGTGCCTCCTTGTCAGAACCGTCTTTATAGGCAATCGGCAGGTACTTCGCAATCAGTTCGATGGCTTTCAGGGCGAACATCTCGCCCATCGGGTGTTCGTTCTTGTTGATAACGCTTTCGGCGGCATGGAAGAAAGCGTCCATGCCTTGATAGGCGGTGAACTTGGGCGGTACGCTCATCATCAGGTCGGAATCTACGATGGAAATGGCCGGGAACATCGAAACGTCGAACACTCCCGTCTTTTCTTCCAGCTCATCGTTCGAGATGACGGAAAACATATCCACCTCCGAACCCGTCCCCGCGCTGGTCGTTATGGCAACCAGCGGTGCGCTGGGGTGCGAGAACGCTTTATGTCCGCCTTTTGCCGAGAAAGCATAATCCCAAAGGTCGCCGTCATTGACCATCATCAGGGCGATACACTTGCCTGCATCCATTACCGAACCGCCACCCAACGCTACTACAAAGTCACAACCGTTCTCCCGGGCTTTCCGGGCGGCATCCATCACATTCTCTCGGGTCGGATTCGGGCGAATGCCGTCGAAAAGGACGTGTTCGACATGAGCCAGGTCGAGTTCCCGTTCTACAGCGGCCAGATAGCCGTATTTTTTCGTACTTTGTCCGTTGGACGTTACGATAAGGGCCTTCCTGCCGGGCATCTGTTCCAGATGGAGGTTCTTCAGTTGCCCTGCGCCGAAGAGGACTTTTGTGGGCATGAAAAATTGAAAATTGTACATGGTTTCTGATTTTTAATCGTTGTTATTACCTTATTTGTTTAGAAATCTATCTCATCGGGGTCAAGTCCCGAACCTCCGCAATACGCCATGCGGTCGATGGTCTGCATGTCCGTGTCCGAAATCTCGAAACCGAAGACGTCGAGGTTTTCGCGGATGCGTTCCGGAGTGACCGATTTGGGAAGCGGAAGTACGCCGTGCTGCAACGCCCAGCGGATGCAGAGTCGGGCGACCGACTTTCCGTATCGGGCTGCTATGCCTTTCAGGGTCTCGTTAGTCAGCATACGTCCCGTGCCGAGCGGCGACCAGGCTTCTACCAAAATTCCGTTCGCACGGCAGAAGTCCGTACACTCCCGTTGCATGAAGCCGGGATGGAACTCTATCTGGTTCACCATCGGCTTGACGGTGGCACGGTCGAGCAACGCCTCCAGATGGTGCGGAAGAAAGTTGCTGACCCCGATGGCCCGTATCTTCCCTTCGTTATAAAGCGTTTCCATGGCACGCCAGGTGTCCGCATTGATTTGCCGCCAGTCGGCGAACCGGTGTTCCGTGGCTGGCCAATGTATCAGGTAGAGGTCGAGATAGTCCAGACAGAGGTCGGCCAGCGTGCGGTGGAATGCACGTAGCGTGGTGTCGTACCCTCTTTCCGTGTTCCACACCTTGCTCGTGACAAAAATCTCCTCACGGGCGATGCCGCTGCGGGCGATTCCTTCGCCCACGCCCTGCTCGTTTCCGTATACTGCGGCTGTGTCTATGTGGCGGTAGCCTGCTCGGATGGCGCATTGCACGGCTTCTATGGCCGTCTCACCGTCCGGAGTCTGCCAGGTGCCGAAACCTACGGACGGTATCCGCACACCGTTTGTCAATTCAAAATCCTTGTTCATGGTTGTTACTCTATTATCCATATTTTATGCTTATTATTTATCCGTATTTCCTGTTCAGAAGTTCATCTTCACTGACAGTTCCGTCGTAAAGGGACGGATGAAAGAACCCGACATCAGGTAGTCCCGGTACATGGACGGCTCTGTCACAAGGTCGGCTGCCGCGATGGAACCGCTTGCCCCTTTCTGGTTGAGGAAATTGACAACGTTCGCCGACAGCGAAATGTGACTGTTCAGGCGGTAGTCGATGCCTCCGAATGTTTCCCAGCGCGGATTGAAGTACAGGGTGTTCGGCTTGTTGATGTATTGCTTGCTGAAATAGCGGAAGCTGAGCCAGAAACGCCACCTGTCTATGCTGTAAGAAGGGTCGATTTCCATCAGCAGCTCGGAAACACCGGTCACTTTGCGGCCGCTGAAACTGAAATCGTGGGGAGTCCCGTCGCTGAAGGTGAGTGTCGTGTCAAAGTTCCTGTACCGGGGCTTCTGCCAGGTGAGCAGGTAATGCAGCTGGAAACCCTTGAAAGGGGTAAGCACCACATCGGTGGTCCACCCTGTCGTTGCGATGTCGTAATTGATGGAGGCGGTACGTGTCTCGTCCACTCCATCGATGTTGGCCGTGAACTGGGAGCGTGATTTATAGTTCGTCTTGCGGATGTAGGACAGGGTGGAGACCAGATTCACCCAACCGTTGCGGTAATAGACCCCGAACCGTCCCAACTGTACATCCACGGGAGCGAGGTTGGCGTAGTCCTGTCCGGCAAAGTCCTCCAGACGGGGATGCTGCCTGTTGAAAAGATAATCCGCCGTCAGGCCGAAACTTCCGGACAGGGCATAATGGAGGCCGGCTGTGGCAATGGGGTTGAACCAGTTGTAGTTGAAAGCCGTCAGCTTCACTCCTTCCTTGGCCAGGTTGAATCCTTCCGAACGGTCGTTGTAACGGTCGTCCGTTGTCGGGTTCATGGGAGAATGTCCGTCTATGTGGTAATATTCCAGTCGGATGCCGTATGAGAGTGACAGGTCCTTCCGTATCTGCCAGTCGTCGGAGGCATACAGGGAGAGTTTGTTCTCGCGCCCGTCGTAGTATTCCGCTCCGGTGTTGAAGCCCCAGAATGAAAGGCCGTTGTATGACAGGTGCTGCGGATTTGCCTCGACCGTATGCGCCCAGTTGCTGGTCATGGTCTTCATCTCCACCCGGTTGTGCCATTGGTTGAGGCCGATGCGCAGGTCGTGTCCGGCCAGGCTGCGGTTATACTCCAGCGTTCCCAGTATGTCGCTCACCGCTCCCCGGTAATAAAGGCTGTAGCGGCTTTGCACGTTTCCTTCGTATGGACTCCCGTCCGGGGTGGCATATCCGGTCTCATTATCGACGTAGGATAATCCGGCCAGTCCGTTGCTCGTCCAGTTGGACCTGGCACGCTTGTAGCGCAGACTGTATTTCAGCAGTCCTCCATCATCGGACTGGTATTTGCCCGCCAGCCCTATCTCATTGCCATGGGAGTGGTTCATATCATGGAGGTTTCCCGTCCGGATTTCTCCCGTCACGACATCCTGATAAGTAATCAGTCCGTCGGACGGCATATAGGAGTCTTTCCCTAGGTCAAACCCTTCCATGAGCCTGACACTGCCGTCGCCCACGTAGATGAAAGGGCCTTTGGAATCCCGGATATAGATGTTGTCGGCATGTTTCAGCAGCAGCGATACTTCTCCTCTGCCTTCGTTCCACCGGTGCGTCAGCGCGGCCTTATAGATTTGGGTACGGTCCTGGTATCTGGCGAATTCCAGACGGTTGCTGCCCGGGTCGAAATTCTGGAAAGAACCGATGCTGTAGTACCAGCCTTCCGCTATTTTCCCCGCTATGCCCACATCAAACTTCTGGGAGCCGAAGTGGTTCAGCGTGTAGTCCAGGTGCGCTTCCGTCCTGTCTGCCCCCAAACGGGTCTCGCTGTTCAGTGTATAGCCGACATTCCCGCTGAGCAGAGCCGATTCACTCAAGGACATCAGTGCGCTTTTCTTATAGGAAACCCCGCCCCGCCAGTTCATGTACGACATGTAAGGCCAGAAATAATAGGAGACCGGCAGTCCGTCTTCCATTATCTCCGTTCCTCCGGTAGTTCCGGGAAGACCGATATTGACTTCCCTCGGCTTGGTCGCATCCGAAGCGTTCAGCATGACATTCCTGTTCCCGACTTCTTTGGAAGCGGTATTCCGGAGGTTGAGCGTATCTTGTACGGAAACCGGTTGCCCCTTCACCCCGAGGGGGCGGAAGCAGCCGAACAGCACCAACGGCCCGATGAGACCTATCTTACAGACGTTCTTCATGAGGTGTCCTGTTATACATTATCATTATCTACGTATCGGATGACCTTTGCCGGATTTCCGGCAGCCACCGCATTGTCCGGTATATCGCGCGTAACGACCGAACCCGCGCCGATGACTGCGTTACGCCCGATAGTCACGCCCATCAGCACGACCGAGTTCCCACCTATCCAGACGTTGTCGCCTATGGTTATCGGCTTGGCGATGCCCAGCCGCCGTTCCCTGCCTGCCGCTTCCATCGGATGCGCCACGGCATACAGACCCACATTCGGACCGAGCCACACGTTGTTGCCGATGCGGACGGGCGCCATGTCGAGGATGGTCACGTTGTAGTTGGTCAGGAAACCGTCGCCCACCTGGATGTTCACGCCCAGGTCGCACAGGAAACCGGGCTTGACACTGAGGTTCTGTCCGGCAGAACTGAAGAGTCGGCGCAGCAGCTTGTCCCTTTCCTCTCCGGCTGTCACCGGCAGGGAATTGAACTGCTGGCAAAGAACGATGGCACGGGTCTGTATCTCCGCGATTTCCGCATCGTCCATGCGGTAATATTCCCCACTACGGAGTTTCTCTATCTCTTTCATCATTCTTGTGTTTTTGATTGCACGGCTTCATTCCATGTCACAGTCTCCGGTTGCGGAAGCTCCACCTGCTCACGTTGCAGGAGTTCCACCGCTTTCCGGGCGATGCAGAGGCAGCATCCCGTACACCGGGTGAACTGGAACTGCCCCACGATGTCGCCGCATTTCACCGTTCCGTAAGTATCCTTGAAGTGCTTGAACAACTCACCGGCCAGGGCGATGCCCTTGTCGTTGTCGTCCGGCGTGTACATGCCGAGTGCCATGACACCAGCCGTGAGTGCGCCGCAGGTACCGTCCTCATACGTTTTCCCGATGCCTCCCCGGAATCCGGCGGAGAGGGCTTTCAGTTGTTTGTCCGTCAGTTCGCTGCCCAGTGCACGGCACAGGCCGAGGAACGTGGCCTGCGAGCAGGAGTAGCCTTCCTCGCGCAGCTTCGTGATGATTTCATTTGCCTTTCTTGTCAGTTCGCTTTCCATATTCGTTACGGTTGTTTTCTCCGCTGTCCCGTCCTTGGTTTCGGAACCATGGGCAGTCATCGGATAAAGAGCCGCCGCAAGCAGTCCGGCGGCAGGGATTATTAACTTCTTTTTCATTCTCTTTTTGTATTATATTGCAAATTTACAGGCATTTGAGCTTGCAATGGTTTTTCCAAACGTCTTTTCCGGCTTTTCTAAAACGTCATTTTCTCTGCTGTTGTCCTACCCATCCGTTATAGGCACTGAACAACGGAACCCCGTCGATGTAGGAAAGTTGCAGCACGTCCGCGTTTGCCTCTTTCAGGAACTCGTAAGCGCGTGGAGACTGCACACCTGCCCCGCAGTTGAGTATGACCGGACGGTCGGCGGGGATTTCCTTGTAACGTGCCGGCAGCTTGGAGCGCGGTATATGCACGTTACCGACAAACTGGGTGTAACCCTCGTACCATTCCGGTTCGCGGACATCGATGATATACAGGTTAGGAGTGCTTTTCATATACTCCAATGCTTCCGATGGGGTAAGTCCGCCCAGAAACTTCTCGCCCGCTACGACGCTGTTGTCTCTATCTTGTTCCTGTTTCCATTCATTGTATTCGCCGAACAACGGAGTCCCGTCGATATAGGAGATTTCCGGAATGTCCGGACGCAGTTTTTTGAGCGTGCGGTAAGCACCGGGAACGACCATTCCCAAACGGCAATGCAGTATGACAGGACGCCCTGCCGGAATATCGAGATAGAGTTTTTCCGCTTCATCCGGGGAGATATTCTCGATGGGGATGTTGATGGCACCCTCGAAATGTTCTTTCGCGTACCACGAACGGGTAGCCACGTCAACGATTACCAGGTTTTCCGTCTTTTTCATGTACTCCAGTGCCTTTTCCGGACTCATGGCACCCAGATCGTTTACGGAAACGTTGTTGTCATTATCCGGCATTTCCGAAGCGTTTTCTTCGGAACAACCGGCCGTCACCCCGCCGATAGACAGGGAACACAGCAGATACACGGCAGAAACGATCCGCCTTGCATTTTGTAAAAAATTCCTTTCTTCTTTCATGTTGATACTATTTGATGTTGAACTATTATTATTTTGTAAGCGATTTCAGAGTCGGGACTTTTTCTCGGTATAAAAGTTCGACGACCTTTTTTCCGACGCAAAGGCAGCAGTCCGTGCATTCGACAAAACCGTTTCTATAAACAATGTTGCCGCAAATGACCGTTCCGTACCGTTTCTTGAAATGGTTGAACAGCTCTTTCGACAATGCGACAGCCTTCGCGTTGTCCTTCGGCAGAAACATCCCCAAAGCCATGATACCCGCAGCGAATGCCCCGCATGAACCCTCGTTATAGGAACATCCCATACCGCCACGAAAACCGGCGGACAATGCCATCAGTTCTTCGTCCGTCTGATTACAGCCGACGGTCCGGCATATTCCGATGAAAGTAGCCTGCGAACAAGAAAACCGTTCCTGACGCAAACCGTTGATTTTTACTTGTACCTTTGAGATACAGCCGATTATATCTTTGGAGACATCCATACACTCGCAATATTCTTGTTTGTTATAACAATCGGTCTTTTACATCTATGGGACGGAGGACACGGCAAGGGTTACCGGCTGCAATCACTCCATTTGGAATGTCCTTTGTGACGACACTTCCGGCACCGATGACAGAATCGTTACCAATGTTGATGCCCGGCATTATCACTACATTTCCACCCAGCCATACCCGGCTGCCTATATGAATAGGCTTATCTACGCATAACCCTTTCTCACGCTCGTCCGCATCAATTGCATGATTAACCGTATAGAGGCTGCAATTGGGGCCTACCAGGGTATGGTGTCCGACATGGATAGTCGTGTTGTCCATAAACGTACAATTGAAATTGACGATTACACTATCTTCAAGTATGATATTCGATCCATACTGGCAACGGAAGGCGGGGATAATCAGCACGTCTTTCCCTTGTTTTCCAAGAAGCTGTGCAAGAATACTCTGACGGATTTCCTGTTGCCCTTCGCTGGTCTGATTATACTGCATCGTCAAATCTCCCGCTCGCCGGAACCTTTCCATCATTTTCTCATTAAAGATGTAAGGTGCTGAAATAAAACAGTCATGTGACATATCGTATATTGTGTTTTAGAGTTATCCGATAAATTTTAGTAACCGTTCTTCCGTTGCCGATGGGAGAATCTGACGTAAGTGACAGAGAATACGTGCCTTGGATTCTTCCGGTGTACGGTCAGGCAAGGCAATCCCGTCACCGAACAAGGCTTCGGGGGTGGTGTAGCGAGCAATGCCCCATCCGTATGGTTGCCCGTGCCTGTCAAGCTGATACTCGAAATCCGCTACGACAATGAGCGTAGCCATCTGTAACCGGGTCAAAACCGTTTCAAAACTTTCTTCCGGTATGCTGCCTTTCGTTTTTGTGAACAGTCGCTCCATAGGATTCGTACAAATAGTCTTCGGTTTACGGAATCCACATAAGGACTTTATCTCTTTTGACAGCAACGATTCGTGCCCGACTACCGTGTCATAGACCGTTTTCTCCCTGTTCCTGCCGTTCTTGTCAAGAGGAGTGCAATCGAAACTGAACTTCGAGCGGCGGTAATTCGCAAAGTCGGGAAACCATTCCATACTGACAAACCCGGCTTTACCGCAGAAAAATTTTCCGTAAGTGCAAGTCCAATTCCGGATAACAGGTCCTTTCCACTCCCACGGGCCATCCACACCGTCCTCGAACCAAAGTCCGGGAGGCGTACATTCCTCTATGGAGAATCCGGATATGGAGTTTCTGAAGAAAGGCAGGAATCCACATCGCACGACCAGCTGTTCCAGTTCGTCTGCATTATGTATGGTAGATTGTATCATTTTCTTCTCGATTTTCATCATGCTTGACACCATAAAAAAACATCACCGAATCTTGTTACGATCCGATGATGCAAAATTAGCGGGAATGCCAATGCGGCTGTTTTTCCCAAACGTCACTTATACTTTGTTGAAAAGTCTTTTTACGACAAGACAGTTGTCGGGATGGCTGATGGTGGGAAACCGTATTCTTTCTTGAAGGCGGTGGAGAAGTGCGACAGGTTCTTGAACCCTACTTCCAGATAGACGTCGGCAGGCTTGCGTCCCAACTTGTCCATCAAGTTCCTGGCCTCTTCCAAACGCCGCTTCACTATCCAGCGGCTCGGGGTGAGGTGGAAAACCTGTGCGAAATCCTTTTTGAACGTCGAGAGGCTACGCCCTGTATAATGCGCGAACTCTTCTACGGTCAGGTCGCATTTATAGTTCTTGTTCATGAACTCCTCCAGATTGATTTTCCACGGCTCTGTAAAATCGAACAGGACCTGCCCCAAATCCGGTTTGAGCTGTAACAGGGTGAAAACCGCCTCCTGCAATTTGGCTTCCATCAACTCTTTCGATGGATATTGGCGGGCATCGAAATACTGTTCCAACGAGGTGAAAAGCCCGTTCAGGAAAGGGTGCTTATCCAACATGACGTAAGTGGATCTTGCCGTGGCGGGATTACTTACCAACGGTACGGTTATCCGGTGTTCACCCAGCATCCGTTTCAGAAACGGCATTTTGAGTTGCAGGAACAGCCCCTTGAAAGGTTCCCCGTCTTTGGAAGGCTGTTTGACCTTCCGTACCAGATGATTACGCTTGACAAAAAAAGCGTCTCCCTTTTTCAGATGATATTTCTTTTCGGGAGCTATCAGTTCCAGTTCTCCGGAACAGAGATATACCAACATGTGCTCCGAAACCATCTCCTCGCACCATTTGTCCTTTTCCACCATGCAGCAGAAAAAGGTGTCCATGTAGTCGTAAACGATTATACCTGCGTCCATAAGGCAACTATTATAAATCTGTTATTCAAAAATTGTCAATCATCCTGTTACGCAAAGATAGCACTTTTTATCCTCAAAAACTTTCTTCAAAAGACGTTTTTACTTTTCTTAAACATCTAAATATTCTCATGAATTAGTCGAACCATTAAAATAATGGAGATGGAATATTTCATCTTTTAACGATTATCCCGTCCCGAACCGTTGTTCGGGAACAGAAACAGCCGGAACATATCGAATGCTCCGGCTGGATAAATAAGGGGCAGGAAGTATTTTTCTACATTTTCATTCCCTGATGGTGCGAAGTTTCCCGCTGCATATCCGGCCTCACGACGAGGACATGGCTGCGGATAAAATCGTCCGAATCGGTATCCGTACCGCGTCTGACTACCTCCTGCTGCACGCCGTCGGTCTGTTCCTGCCCGGCTTCGGGTGCGGGCGGTGCGAGCGTGAGCTGTATCTTTCTCTCCAACGCCGCGACCTCCGCTTTCAGTGCCTTCAACTCATCCTCCTTCTTCCATACGCCGCCGACCGTTTCCTGTAAAATCGGAATGTCCCGTTCGTAGGTTACGTTCTGCGCCTTGTACTGCTCCACGAGCTTGGGTATGCGTTCCTGCGCGTTCAGGAAGTTCATCGACGCCGCTTTGGTATCTCTTGACACTATCGTTCTTTCGCTCTAATCGCCCGACTTCGGAGGGGCGATTGCTCCCCGTCAAGGCAAGGCTTTTGAGAGTAACTCAAAAGGTATCGAGTAACTCGATACACACCTTGCTATGTTCCGATGAACATAAAGCACTCCGTGCGGTATGAATCGGAATTTCTCGTTTCCGTATGTTGAAATTCTACGGATTTACTTGTGTGCTTTCTTACGGAGTGAAATCTACAATACATTAAGGAAACAATTCCATAGAGAAGCGGTGTCGTACAGATTTACGGATTTACTGTCGTATCGTCGTATGGATTTAAGGGTGTCCGAATATAGGCCAATCTATATACAAAGATTTACGGGTAAAGTTATTCGCAGCAACTGAAAATAAAAACGGGCAACATACCTGCTATTGTCGGTAAGAACAGTTTCAGTATGCGACCAGCACGACGCCAAATTGTGCCAAACGGACGCCACAAGCTGCCACGAAAGCGAAAACGGAGGCAGCAAGCGCAGGTTTGGCTACATTTGCCCCGAACTCAAAACATGGTATATGGAAGTAGTAATTATCGAAAAGAAGACCTTTGAAGCGCTCCTTTCCGGTGTGGAGACGCTGACGGGGAAAGTCGGTGCGTTATGTCGCCGTTGCAATGACAAGCAAATGCAAAAGTGGCTCGACGGGGAGGAGGTATGCCGCCTGCTGCGCATAAGCCCCCGCACGCTGCAATCCCTGCGGGATAATCGCACAATCGGCTGTACGCAAATCAACCGGAAATTCTATTACAAGCCGCAAGAGATAGAGAGGCTCATGCCCATAGCCGGGCAGTTCAGGGATGGCTCCGGCTAATATTTATTTTTACCAACCACTAAATCCACAGAAAAGATGAATGACAGTAACGTAATCACGTCGGAGGATGGACGCATAGCGTCGGCGTTGCACGCTTTGAAGAGATGCGCGAAAGAGGTAGATACGCTCACGGATGGTTTTCATCCGCCGCTCGGAGGAGAACGGTATATGACCGACAAGGAGGTGATCGCCCTGCTGAAAGTCAGCCGCCGCACCTTGCAGGAGTATCGTACCGACCGCAAGATACCCTATATCGTGTTCGGCGGCAAAGTCCTCTATCGGGAATCCGACATCGAGAAGATGCTCGCGGAAAACTACTGCAAGGCAATTCTCTGAAAACGAAAACGGGCAGGTGTCGCAGCCTGCCCGTTTCCTTGTTTGTCCGGTTCAATTCGGAAGCCCGTCCTTATATCGAATGACAATCGGAGGTGTCGTGCGTCGGGGTGTAGTAGCTGTCCTTACCAACCACTTTCTGAAAACAGACGCAGGGTAGGTATTCAGCCGGAACGCAAGGGCTACGACGACCTCCATATTATACACGTCCGCGCTGTTGCCGCTGTCCAGACGAATACATTTGCAGACATCGTAGTCGTACAGGGCGTTTTCTTTGAAGATGGCTTTGATACCCGTATGTACCGCTCCGGCGGTCGTGCCGAACAATTCGACTATTTCCGCTTCCGTCATCCATATAGCGGCGATATCGGTCGGTATATCCAATCTGCCGTACTCGTCTATCGTGATTATTTCTCTTTTCATCGTATTCTGTTTTTTTAAGTTCATTAAATCGCTTGACAAATAAAGCTCTCCATCTGCTCGATGCGCTGCGCGAGTTTCTCCATATCGCGGCTCATTTTCTCCGCCGTAATCTTCGCATAGATTTGCGTCGTGCGGATGCTACGGTGGCCCAACATCTTCGAGAGCGTTTCGATAGGTACGTCGTTCGACAGGCAGACTGTCGTGGCATAGGTATGGCGGCTCATGTGCCACGTGACGTTTTTCTCGATGCCGCATCTCTTCGCTATGGCCTTAATGCTGTTTTTACAATTATTGTAGCATGGAACGGGCAGGAGTTTTCCGTCGGGCGCCATATCGCGGTACTTCTCGATGATATGCTTGGCGACGTCCAACAGTCGGATATTCGTTTCGACACCCGTTTTCTGACGCTTGGTATTCAACCACAAATGTCCGTCGAACGAAGTTTGCAGGTTCGTTTCGGTAAGGTTCGCCATATCCGTCCAACTCAATCCCGTAAAGATGCAGAAGATGAACAAATCACGAATCAATTCATAGCTTTTCTTCTTGAATGTACCATTGATTAGGAGTGTAATTTCGTCTTGGGTCAGAAAGCCCCGTTTGGTCTCCTCTTTGGTGATGCTGTACGCGAAAAACGGATCGCGTTGCAACAAGCCGTTATTGACGGCCATATAGATAATCTTCCGAAACGGCATCATATACGACCAGACCGTGTTGTTGCAGTGGTTCTTTTCCACTCGCAGGAACAACTCGAAGTCCGTGATGAATGCCGGAGTAAGCTCTTTGAGCGCAATGTCGCTGACCTTGTACCGCTTTTCGACGAACTCCGAGAGATGTTTGTACACGACGCAGTATTTCCAATAGCTGCGCAGGCTTTTGAGTTTGCCGACCTGCTTCTCGTAATCTTCGTTGTGCTGGCGGAATATGGCGAGCAGCGTCTCGTGGTTCATACCCAAACCTAAATAGGCATTGCGGACTTTCTCGGCGGTAACGTAGTTGTCGCGGTCGCTGATCTGCTGATAGGCACGATCGATACCCACACGAATCTTATCCAACATCCGGTTGGCCTCCTGCGCCACGATGCTGCGACCGGAAACACGGCCTGACTTTACGTTCCACGATTTCTCCTCCACGTCCAATTTGCAACTGAATTGAGCGATTTTGCCGTTTACGGTAATACGGCACATGACCGGAATAAGCCCGTTCTTTTTCGGGGCATTGCGTTTCAGATAAAACAAAACTTTGAATGTCGATCTCATTACTCTACAATTTTTTGGTTACAAAATTATTTCTTGCAGAGCTGTTCTTCGACACGCAAATCGCAGCATATCAACGCAATCGCACCCGAAATAGAACTTTTTTCGCCTCCCTCTGCCCGAATTTCGGAAATCCGGCTATATTTGCAAGCGAAACAAGGCGAATAGAGCTTGTATTTCAGTGCTTTGAAACCCTCTCAAAACCATCGTTGCCATTCGGAACAGAGTAACGGGATAGTAACGCAACTCCGATTTCAGTTGGCTTTCCGATGACTTCGGTTTGGCTGCGACAGCGCAATCCATTCCTCTCTAAAGCCCTTGTTTACAACCTTCTTGCTCCAATCCGCTCTAACTATCATTTTTTATCCTTATCTTTGCTCCAAAAAGGTGGAAGACTTTCACAAGTTCCCCACCCCAACCGTAGCAGGTACATGTAAAATATACCTGAAATGAAATGATTTATTATTTTCTGCTTATAGGTTATTACAGATTGTTTTTACATAAATATAGGCGCCATATATTTCACCAGAAAGTATCCGCCGGCTATCAGCCATATATAGAGAATCGAGGCAAGGACAAAGGGCTTTGCTCCGGCCTTCCGGAATTTGTCGATACTGGTTTCCGCACCCAAGGCAGTCATGGCCATTGTCAGCAGGAAAGTATCTACATTGTTGATAAAGGCAGTCAGGCTTTGCGGCAGCAAATCGAAAGAATTGAAACCGATGACAGCCAGAAAACCGATAGCAAACCAAGGAATGGAGACTTTTTTCATACTTCCATTTTGTTCTCCGGCTTTAATTGCCGGTTGGGATACCATGAAGCTGGTAATGAGCAGAACGGGAACCAGCATCATTACACGAATCATTTTTACGATAATGGCGACATCGGAAATTTCTTTGCCCATTGCGTTGCCGGCACCTACTGTGTGCGCTACCTCATGCAAGGTCGCTCCGGTGAATATACCCATTTCATTGGCAGAAAGTACGAATGTGCCATTATGATATAATATAGGATAAATGAACATGGATATAGTTCCAAAAATAACAACAGTGGAAACAGCCACGGCTGTTTTATAGGGTTTGGTTTGAATGGTCGATTCAGCGCCTAGTATAGCTGCCGCACCGCAAATACCACTGCCGATGGAAGTGAGCAGTGCGATGCCCCGGTCCATTTTCAACATTCGTCCTATCAGGATACCCCCTAGAATAGTTGTTGTTACTATAATTGTGTCAATAAAAATAGCGGGCAAGCCCACTGCAAGCACATCTTGAAAAGTTAATCTGAAACCGTAAAGAATGATTCCGATACGCAAGATTCGTTTAGAACAAAACTGGATACCGGGGACCCATGTCTCAGGCAAATTATTCCGGAGGCTGTTAGCATATAACATACCTAAAATAATACCGACAATCATGGGACTGAATGATAACTCTTTTACAAAGTTCATTTCGCCTATATAAAAGGCCGCACATGAGAACAGGGTGATCAAGAGTACCCCATGGAGCATACTGCTTCTTTTTTCGCTTATCATAATTTATTTTTTTATGGTGTTTAAAAGTGTCGTACAAAATAACAACTTTAGATTGGGATACACCGAATTAAAATTCTTATAGCCTATAACCTTTAATTATCAAAGAAGAAGAATGTTCACGGAAAAAGAATAATGCACAATTTTTTTTTGAGAGATTGTGCATTATAATATAGATATATACAGATCGTTGTTACTGGCTTTTATAGCTGTTTATCTGAGATTAATCGTGCAATGCGGGTCTTGTTCTGTGTTCCTTTGGTAAGCAGGTAAACGTGCTTATACGCATCACGGTTCAGTTCGGTAGGCGAACCGTTGATAAGGATAATGTTCCGGTCATTGGCAAATTTCAGGATGCCGCTGATGTTGTTGGGATGCAGTTTGCCTATTTCATCCATCATACAGTGCAATTTGAAATCTTTGAATTTGCGTGACGCCCCTTCCTTGAACACATTCAGCAACATGATGTTTATCATCGCTTTTACCAGAATGTCGGTTCCTTCCGACCCCACATTGGCTATCTTCTCGATAAATCCGGTATCATTGCCGTTCTCCACAATGCGGAAACGCAATTCGAAGGAATCATACAGGCGGATGCTGTCGTAGCGGTAGGCATGTATTTCCTTGATAAAGGTACGCAGCAAAGTGATCGCTTCTTCTTTTACCAATTGCTTCTTGGCAGAGGAAAACAGGTTGGTTTCCGGTGAGAGGTCATAGCCGTAATCATGGTAATATTTCTGTATCTCACGTAGAATATTCACTACGCGGTTGCTGCTCTCTTCCACTTTCATTTCAATGCGCTGGATAACTCCTACAAAGTTGCAGGTAGCGAAACCTTTATTGATTTCACGGATCACATCTTGAATATCATCTTCTGATGAAGTCAGCATGGAGGTATCCATACTGATACGTTTGAAGGTATCCCAATGTTCATTGTTAATGCGACGGATGTACTCGTCTATGCGGTTCTCTTCCACAAAGTCGTGCAGCTCGTCGGCAAAGCGTACATATTCCCAGTCCTCGTTGAACTTTACGCGGAACTTGAAAGTGTTGTCCTCATCAAAATGTCCGGTGAAAAGGTTCACTTCCTTGCGGAGCTTGCTTTGTACCTGTGTGAATTGGTTGGCTTGGCGGGTTAGTTCGTCAATCAGCTCCATACAAGTCTTGGTGGTTTGTATGGTCTGTGCGGTTTCAGAATGGAATATATCCTGATGCGGTTTGTACCAGTCGTATGCCGAAATCTTACTGTAGGCTTCCAAGTTCTTTTGCAATTCCCTTACATTTTCTTCCGCTTCTTCCAGTTCTTTGTTCAGAAGGTCTATTTTTTCTTGCAGGGAAGATGTTTCCGCTCTCAGCGTTTCCCGTTCCTGCTGGAGCAGACGTTTCTGTTCGTCGTGTTCCCGTTGCCATCCGGGGATACGGTCTATCAAGTCCCGTTTATCTTTCTGATATTCGATGACCAGTGTCGCATTTTCCTTAATGAAAGAAAGTTCTTTATCCAGTTGAGCCAGTTGGTTGGCAATATCTTGCAAACGTTCGGTATCCGCCCCCTGCGAGTGAAGCTCTTTTTGCATATCTGCTTCATATTCAGCTTTGATGGAGGAGATTCTTCGTTGTTCTTCTTTTTCTTCCTTTCCGATAATTTCCGCCTGTGTCTTTTTTTCGGTGGCAAGAGCCTGTTGTTGCTTGTTCCATTCCTGTTTCAGGCTATCCAGTTTCTCTGTTTTCTCCTTGTTCAGGTTTTTTAGTTTGTTGTTTATTCCTTCCAGTTCGGCAGCCCGTTTGCGCTTCTCGTTTTCCAATTGGTTTATTTTGGCGTTCCGTTCCTCATTGGCTTTCTTTTTCCATTCTTCCAAGTCGAGCATATCCTGCTGGTATTGGCGTTCCAATTGTTCCAGTTCATACTCTATTTGGCTGATGAGATTTTTTTGCTCCTTTATCTGCGGTTGGTATTTGCGTTTCAGCTGCTCCTGCACTTCTTCCTTTTCAGTTTGCAGGCGTTGCATGGCGGCAGTGATTTCTTCCAGACGCTTTTCACCGTTTTCTTTCTCGGCTATGTAGTCGTCTATAGACTTGATGGGACGATGGATGCTGTCTAAATTTATGGAAATGCCATAGAATGAGTTCCCCCCTTCAATGGTACTTTGCGGGAAAAGTCCCCGTTGCCATAAAATACTTTCATCACACAGTTTGCCGATGTTCTCTTCCCATCCTTTTTTGTTTTCTTTCAGCCAGCCTTGCAAGGTGTCTTTGCTGTTGTTCAGAAAAGCTTGTAATTCGTCTATACGAGGACGCAGTTGCAGCATTTCCTGTTGCAGTTTCTGCAAGGTCAAGTCTTTTTCTTTCAACTGTTTCTGCTGTTCCTCTTCCCAAGTCATGGTCAGTTCCTTGATGGTGAGCTGCGCTTGGGCGATACGGTTTTTTCGTTCCGTGTGAAAGTTGGCATAGTTCTGGATGCGCGCTTTCAATTCCTGCTGCTCTTCCTCAAAGAAAATTTCCTTTCTGCATAGTTTTATCTGATAATCCATGGCATTCAGTTCACTCAGTTTCTCGGCTTTCAGCGGATGGAGCTGTTGTGACAGGGTTTCAAATTCCTGATAAAGGGAATCGGTGAAGCGCTGGTATTCCTTGCGAGCCTCTTCCAGACGCTCGTTGTACGTATTGTTTAACGTGTCCAGTTGCTTGATTTTTGCTTCATGAATCTTGTTCCATTGCTCGTCCAGAGTCTGAATCAGTGATTTATACTTGGTGGAGATTTCCATATATTGTGAGGTGAGGATGCGTTGTTCTTCCAGCAATCCCACCTGCCGGTTCTTCCATTCTTCTTTCTTGGAAGAACGTTCTATAATCTCTTCTATGTTCTTTTTCTGATAGTCCTTTTCTTTGCCTAATGCCTTTTGCAATTCGTTGTTCAGCACTGCCAGGGCTTCCTGTAACTTGTCGCTGCGCTTGCGCGATTCATCTTGAAGCTCCTGTTTCCGGCGCATCAGTTTTCCCTTGCCGGCATCTGCGCGGTCTTGTTTCTCTTTCCATTGGGGAAGGATACTTTCGGCTTTGCGGAAAGCGGTGACCAGTTCGCGGCAGTTCTGCACCAGTCCGCCTTGCAGTTGGGAGGTTTGTTGGGATAATAGCGTGATTTCCCTAGCTTGTTTCCGGGTTTCCCGTTTCTGAAATTCTTCGATGTCCTTCAGACGAGTCTCAAAGTTTTTCAGATGCTCCTTGTAACTGTTCAGGTCGATGGCCGTTTCATCTTCGTTCAGAGAAGAAATGATTGTTCTCTTGATAAATTCAGCATCCAGTTTCGAATTCAGCAACACGTTCTGTATAGTGCGCGGAATATTCTGGTATTGCTTGCTCTCCATCAGCGAGTACCGGCTGAACTCAGGACTTGTACTGTTTCCATACAGAATGTTCCGATACTCGTCGTAGGTATAGATGATGCGTGAATATTCTATGCCATATTGGTCCAGCACGGCACGCACGCGGTCGCTCTCGCTATAGGCCACCCGGTTCTCGTCTATAAAGAATTCTTTGCGGTAAGGAGAGTGGATGAAGCGGTAACATACACGGTTCATCGATTTGAAATTCAGAATACAGAACGCACCGTTCTCTGTTGCCACTTCGTAGACAATGTACGAGTTGGAGTAGGGGAAATAGTAATCCGTGTAATTCTGTTTTTCCACCGAAATGCCCAGCCGTTGCGTGTCGGCATTATAAAAGAAAAGGATAGCACGCAGAATGGTACTTTTCCCTACTCCCTGCGTGCCGATGAAGTGAACGTTTCCGTCCAGATAAATATCGTCCGAATAAGGGATATTCGCACTATTGATAAAGATTATTCTACTCAGGTTTCTCATCTTCGGTTTCGTCGTAAATGTTGATACTTTCAATCAGTCTTTCCAGATAATGCCAGGCACTCATCACCTTATACGTATTCGTTTTCTCGTTTTCTTGTTCCAGAAACGAGTCTTTGGTGAGCTGGCGTATCATGTTTTCCAGTACTTCCTTGCGGATGTCCTTGTCCGAGAAGTGTTTCCGCATACCGTCCAGTTTGTTCTGGAGCAGCATGTTAATGTTGGTTTCCACCAATATCTGTTCGGGCTGGAAGCGGAATCCGGGACCGAAAGTTTCATCGTAAGTTTTGAAAAAGTCGAGCACATCTATCCAGTAATAGGCACGCATGATTTTTTGTTCCAGTGTGGCTTTAGGTTCTATACGCGAGAAGAAGAAATATTCGTTTCCACGTTCCAGCGTATAGTTTATCTGTGAAAAATACTGATAGAGGGGCTCGTAATTCTCATCTATTTCATTATACATATCGCGTACTTCTTCACTGGTGCTGTTGGAACTGATGAACAGTCCTTTCTGCAGGTATTCAAAGATGGACGCGGTATTATCGGGTATTTGTATATTTAAATCCATAATTCTCAGAGTGGATATATTTTAGCGTATTCATATTGATTGTGGAGTCCGAACTCGTTCCGGATTTCCAGTTGGTTTTCGTAAAGTGAGACAATCTGACAGAAGAACGTGGTGCGTTCCTTTTCGTCCACTTCGCGATGGAAGTGATACTGCAACAGAAAAGAGAAAAGGTCGTTGACCGGTTCTCCTTTCCAACGGGCTTCTGCTCCCGACTGCACAAAGGCGGTCACTACTTCGTCCAGATTAATCACTTCTTCATACATGGCCTGTGCTCTCAAGTCTTCTTCACTGAAAGCCCCGGCTTCATTTTTCCGCACAATTTCACGGTACTTCTGATTGCTGATAACTTTCAGAATGATGGGACGTGCTTCGTCACTGGCCAGATAGGCAGGCGACAGTTTGAACGATGCTTGCGGACTGCCTTCCAGCAGGAGGGAACGCTCCCGTTCCATGATTTCGGACAGGTTGCTTCGGGCACGCAGCTCGAACTGGTCTTGCAGATATTTTACTTTTCGTATCTTTTCTACCAGTATCACCTGGTTCTTTATCTGGTTCAGATAATTGATGATATCCTGTTGGGCACGAATCAGACTGTGGGCTGATAGTTGCAGTTCCTGTCGCAGTTCGAGCAAAATGCGAGTCAGCTCCTCATCAGTGGCCTGGCGGAAGAAATCTCGTTCTTCGTGCAGAATCAGATGTTCGGTAGAGTCTATCAACCGCTGGATGTTGATTCGCTTTTTGTCCAGATTTTGCAGTTTGGCTATTTTTATCTGGTACGTAGGTTCGTGTTTGAAAGCATTATCAATATTGTGTTGAAGATTGATAATGTTCCGTATCGTTACACGTGCCAGTTTCTGAAAGGTAATCTTGATATTGCGTACATAACTTTCCTTGCGCGACTGGATCTTTTCCTTCAGGTAGTAGTCCATCAGTTCGTGCAGATACTCTATGTTTTCCTCTACGGTAGCAGTGTTGATTTCCTCGTTTGCTTCCAGCAGCAGTTCGAAGAAATCAAGGAATCGGGTATCCAGTTCCACAAAGTTTCCGTTTTGGTGTATGATTTCCTTTTCGATGAGTATTTTTAAACGGTTTTCGTCTTCTTTCAATAGGGTGAGTGCATCCGAGTATCGAAAACTGTGTACTTTTCTCTTCTCAAACATCTCTACCAACAGCCCTTTAGCTACAAAAATCGTATTTATAATTTCGTGAATTGACCGGAATATATACATTGTTTTTTTCAAAAAAGTCCGGCGAAGTTACTCCAAAAGGTTGGAAAAACCTAGCGTTTTATGCTAAAAAGCATATAAATAGTGAAGTAAAAGGTGGAAAATGCTGAGGCGTAAATTAGTAAGAAGGAGGTCGTTGTATGGAGTTTCTGTCGCTTGTATGATGCTATATTTTTCAGATGCGGTTGACACGAATAACGTAGTTAGAATAAAGATATCCGTGCCATCGCATCTGGAAAATAGAATACTTTAGGAACTTTACGGTAAAGACTGATAAACCGGGTGCCTATGTTTTAGAACTGTTTAGTTGTGTGGGTTATTTGCAGGCTAGTTCGAATATCTCTTTACTATATTCTTTGTTCAGCTTCACATAATTGCCTACCCATTCTCCCTTGTTTTCATGTAGTTTTTTTACCAGCAGTTCAATGTCAGGATGTTCTATACCTAGTTCTTTGAAATTGACCGGTAAGCCTATGTATCTGAAAAAATGTTTCAATCGTGATACACCGGCAAGTGCCATCTCTTCCAAATCCTCATTTTCGGGAACTCCGAAAACGCGGTTTGCAAACTGGGCAATCTTCTTCGGATTATGTTCTGCCATGAATGTCATCCATGCAGGTACGATAACTGCCAGTCCTGCCCCATGCGTCACATTATATACAGCACTGATTTCATGTTCCAGAAAATGTGACGCCCAGTCTTCCTCACAACCTACTCCGCAAGTACCGTTATGAGCAATTGTTCCACACCACATGATATTGGCGCGTGCTTCGTAATCGTTCGGGTCCTGCTTCACTTTATATGCTTCTTTGATGATAGTCATCAAAGTCCCTTCACACAGCCGGTCACTGATTTCTACATCGGGAGTGTTGGTAAAATAACGTTCCATAATGTGTACCATCATATCGGCAATGCCACAAGCTGTCTGATAAGGGGGAAGGGTATAGGTCAATTCCGGATTCATCACAGCAAAAACGGGCCGTAGTAATTCCGGTACACGCAAACTTAGTTTCTGCAGACCTTCCAGTTTGGTAATCACCGTATTGCCCGAACCTTCGCTACCGGCAGCGGGAATAGTAAGTACCACACCCACTTTTAAGGCCTTCTTCACTTTGGCTTTTCCTATATAGAAATCCCAAAAATCACCTTCGTAGGGCACTCCTGCCGCAATGGCTTTTGCGGTGTCAATAACGGAACCTCCCCCCACGGGAAGCATAAAGTCCACGCCTTCTTTGCGGGCCAGTTCGATGCCTTCGTACACTTTCGGGTCAGTAGGATTAGGCTGTATACCTCCTAGTTTTACATATTCCACTCCGGCCTGTTGCAATGACTCTTCTATGCGTTGCAGTAATCCGCTACGAATAATAGAGCCTCCGCCGTAAACAATCATCACCTTTCGGGCGTTATACTTTTTAGCAAGAGTTCCGGTTTGTCCTTCTGTATCCTTACCAAACACAAACTTGGTAGGGCTATAAAATACAAAATTGTTCATTTGCTTATTCCTTATATTATTTTGTTATATGAAACCAAAGCAAAGTTAAGGAAATATATTACCTTTGCCGCCTAAATTTAGTAAAAAGATGAAAACGGACATTGAAATAGCACGCAGCATTGAGCTGGTCAAAATTAAACAGGTGGCTCGGGAAACCGGTATTCCTGTAGAGCACATCAGTAACTACGGGCGCTATATTGCCAAGGTAGATGAAAGTCAGATAGATGAAGAAAAGGTGCAGCAGAGTAACCTTATTCTAGTTACTGCTATCACTCCTACCAAAGCCGGTATTGGTAAGACCACTGTTTCTATCGGATTGGCTTTGGGACTGAATAAAATAGGAAAGAAAACAATTGTTGCCTTGCGCGAACCGTCATTGGGTCCCTGTTTCGGAATGAAAGGGGGAGCTGCCGGAGGAGGATACGCCCAGGTTTTGCCAATGGATAAGATTAATCTTCATTTTACAGGTGATTTTCATGCCATCACTTCTGCTCACAATATGATTTCGGCCTTGTTGGACAATTACCTTTATCAGAATCGTGATAATGGTTTCGGATTGAAGGAAGTGTTGTGGCGTCGTGTGCTTGATGTGAATGACCGTTCATTGCGTTATATTGTCACAGGGCTGGGGCCGAAGACCAACGGAATCACTCAGGAATCAGGTTTTGACATAACTCCGGCCTCCGAAATTATGGCTATTTTGTGTTTGGCTAAGGATGAAAAGGACTTGCGTCGCCGAATTGAGAATATATTGTTGGGCTTTACATACGATAATAAGCCTTTTACAGTAAAAGATTTGGGAGTTGCCGGAGCCATCACGGTTCTTTTGAAGGATGCTCTTTCTCCTAATCTGGTACAGACTACGGAGCATACCGCCGCTTTTGTGCACGGTGGTCCGTTTGCCAATATTGCTCATGGTTGTAACTCTATTCTGGCAACCAAGATGGCAATGACTTTCAGTGATTATACCATTACCGAAGCCGGATTCGGGGCTGACTTGGGAGCGGAGAAGTTTTATGATATCAAGTGCCGTAAGGCGGGTATTACACCTAAATTGACCGTACTGGTGGTTACTGCCCGTGCGTTGAAAATGCATGGCGGCGTATCACAGGATAAGATAAAGGAACCCAATCTGGAAGCTTTGAAACAAGGTATAGCCAATATGGACAAACATCTGCGTAATCTGAAATATTTCGGTCAGACGGTTGTGGTTGCGTTCAACCGTTATGGAGATGATTCGGAGGAAGAAGTGGATTATATCCGTACCCATTGCGAGAAGAAAGGAGTGGGATTTGCCGTAAACAATGCCTTTACTGATGGTGGCGAAGGGGCAGTAGAATTGGCGGAACTGGTTGTGAAAACCATTGAGGAACAACCTTCCGAGCCTTTGCAATATGCCTATGATGATGAGGATAGTGTAGAAACTAAAATATCGAAGGTGGCTTGTAACTTGTATGGGGCCAGTATCATTACCTATAGTGCCGCCGCCCGTAAGAAACTGAAACATATTGTAGAATTGGGATATGGAGATTTCCCTATCTGTATTGCCAAGACGCAGTATTCATTCTCTACCGACCCCAAAATTTACGGTGCGGTAGATAACTTTGAATTCCATGTACAAGATATTGTGATGAATGCCGGAGCTGAGATGCTGGTAGTCATTGCCGGAGAAATAATGCGTATGCCGGGATTGCCGAAGGAACCGCAAGCATTGCATATTGATATCGTGAATGGTGAAATAGAGGGGTTGTCGTAACCCCTCTTTTTTTACTGAACTTATACTGTGTTACATTGACGAGATTAAACACCAAGTGTAAATGGAAAGTCCGATGCCTATTACCAATCCTACAGATGACCATCTGATAAACAACTTGTCTTTATATTTGCAGCCATAGCATAAGCCTGTAATGGCGCACATGGAAATTCCGATTGGAAATACAAAGAATCCTATTGAGATAACCCCCATGAGTATAATAATACCCATGATGGTTAGAACTTTGTTTCTTGCTGTCATGGCTTTTATTGTTTGGTGTTGAATGTATATGGATTATATATGGCAGTAAAAGTACAAAATTATTGTTTAGAATCAGACTTTTATCCGTTTTTTATATATTTGCATTATCTAAAAAGTGGATAGATGGCAGATGTCTTGACTCCCGAACAACGCCGTAAATGCATGTCTCGGATTCGTAGTAGGAATACAAAACCTTCTGTCAGAAATGAGAACCTGAATAGGTTATTGTTTACGCTGAACCATTTGTTCTTGGAATATTTCGCAGTACGTCATGCAGTTTCGTATGGAGAGAGCGGTAGAGAATTAAATTTGGTTGCGGCCGAAGATAAAACGGAATATGAGAAAGATAAGCCTTTATAAAAATTGAACTAATCAGTAACGACAAAATGGATATGAAACATGTAAAGTATCTGGCTCTTGTCCTATGCATAGGGAATCTGTCGCCTGTTATGGCGCAGACAGCCTCGAAAAGTCTCACAGTAGACAATTTAGTTGCTTGGCAGCGTATCAGCGGGCAATCTATTTCTGATAATGGAAAGTGGGTGGCATGCAAGATGGAACCTTGGGAAGGGGATGCTGTGGTGAATTTGTATGATGCACAAGGGAAGGAACTTGCCACTTTCCCGCGGGCAGACCGTTTTCTTTTCTCGGCCTCTTCCGACTATTTGGTTGTGTCGCAGAAACCCGGCAAGATGATAGTGGATTCTCTGAAAATAAAGAAAACAAAGAAAGATAAGTTGCCGATGGATGCATTGGTTATTTATTCGCTTTTGGGCGACAGGGAAGTGATTGATTCACTGAAAACATTCAAACTGGCAGAGAAGGTGGACTGGGTTGCTTTTCAGAAGGGAAGGAAAGACTCGACTTTGTATGTTCAACCGTTGAATGCAAACCTCAGTACTCGGTATGAGGCTCCTGCTGTGAAAGCTTTCAACTTTGCGGAGAAAAGCGGAATGCTTTATTATATAACCGCAGGTGATAAAGCAGAGGAAAAGCCGGGATTGTATCTTCTGAATACGGAAACAGGTGTGAAGACGCTGATAAAAGAAGGTGACGGGGTGTTTAAACAGGTAACTTTTGATGAAGATGGAGCAAACTTGGCTTTCTTATATTGTGCACAGAAAAATTCTTGTTATAAAGCCATGAGCTTGTGGCTGTCACAGCAGGGAGCACCGGCAACAGAAGTTGTGGCACGTGGCAATCAGGCTCTTCCGAAAGGATGGGTGATTAGTGAGCATGGGAAATTACAATTTTCGAAGAGTGCTTCCCGGTTGTTTTTTGGCACATCGCCTGAGCCTAGACAAAAGGATACGTTGCAATTGGCGGAGAACCGTCCCAATGTGCAGGTGTGGAGTTGGGACGAGCCGGTGCAATATACTGTACAGAATTATAATAAGGAGAAAGAGCTGAAAAGAAGCTATCAAGCGGTTTATCATATAAATAGTGGTCGTATTTGTCAGCTGGCAGATGAGGAGTTATCTCAGATTTTGTTGGGAGATGAAGGAGATGCCCCGTTGGCATTGCTTTCCACTTCGCGTCCTTATTCATTGTCCTCCATGTGGGAAGGGCGGACACGCAGTGATTATTACACTGTGTCTTTGGAAGATGGCAGCCGTAAATTACTGGCATCGGCGGATTATGGCAGATACCGTCTTTCACCACAAGGCAAGTATGCGTATTGGTATGCTGAAACAGACAGTTGTTGGTATACTCTTTCTATGGCAGATGGGAAAAAGGTTCAGTTGACTACCCCTGTTTCTTTCCTCGCATGGGATGAAGAGAATGATGTACCTGACTATCCGAACGCACATGGAACTGCCGGATGGACGGAACGGGATGAGTCCCTTTTAATTTATGACCGTTATGATATTTGGAAATTCGATCCGGATGCCATGAAGGAACCTGTCAATCTGACGATGAATGGACGTAAGAACCGGATTTCATATCGTTTGGTAAAACTGGATAAGGAGGAGCGTGTGGTTGACCTGAACAAGCCACAGTTGTTGAAAGGCTTTAACGAAGTGACCAAAGGGAACGGGTATTACAAGGCTCGTTTTTCCACCGCTGCTTCTCCCAAAGAATTGATAGCGGGTAACTATATGTTACGCAGTATTTATAAGGCGAAAAATACAGACCATGTAATCTATACGATGGAAAGTTTTGAGCAATATCCTGACCTTCATTATGCTACACTCGATTTCAAGAAATCTATTCGGTTGACTCATGGCATTGACCAACAGAAAGACTATTTGTGGGGAACTGCTGAATTGGTTTCGTGGATATCTTTAGATGGTCGTAAGTTGGAAGGGGTGGTGTACAAGCCTGCTAATTTTGATCCGGCCAAGAAATACCCGATGATTGTGAGTTTCTATGAGCGAAATTCAGAAACTCTGTTTAATTACCGGATGCCGGAACCGCATCGGTCTACCATTGATTATCATTTTTATAACAGTAACGGGTATATTGTGTTCAATCCGGACATACGTTATGTAGACGGTTATCCGGGTGAGAGTTGCTATAACTGTCTGATGCCGGGGGTTGCCATGCTGATAGGCAAAGGTTATATTGACGAGAAAGCCATAGGTGCGCAGGGACATAGTTGGGGCGGTTATCAAGTGGCTTATCTGGCTACACGTACTGATTTGTTTGCGGCTATTGAGTCAGGTGCTCCGGTGGTCAATATGTTCAGTGCCTACGGAGGTATCCGTTGGGGATCGGGGCTGGCGCGCTCGTTCCAGTATGAACATACTCAGAGCCGTCTGGCCGGTACGCCTTGGAGTACTCCGTTGCGTTATTTGGAAAACTCTGCTCTGTTCACGATGGACAAGGTACAAACACCTGTTTTAATTATGCATAATGATGCTGACGGACATGTGCCCTGGTATCAGGGAATAGAATATTTTGTGGCAATGAAACGTCTTGGAAAGCCTTGTTGGATGCTGAACTATACAGGCGAACCGCATTGGCCGACAAAGATTGCCAACAAAATAGATTTTCAAAAACGTATGTTCCAGTTCTTTAATCATTATCTGAAAAAAGAAGCAATGCCTGAATGGATGTCTGACGGGGTTCCGGCTGTAGAACAGCCTTATGAATTAGGATACTGATATTATGTGTTCGGACGACTATAGAATTCAAGCTGCTCCTACTGTGGATAAAGTAAAAGGATAGTTCCTGAAAAGAGGGAGGAGGTGTGTCAAAACTAAAATGACAGCTCCGAAAAGTTACAGATAGTAATTATAAACTTAAAAGGGTCGTATCAAGCTCTGTATTGACTAATGATACGGCCCTTTCTTTAGTTTTTTAGGATGCTCAAATTTCAAATTATAAATTCATATTTTCAAAAACTGAGTTTTGATCCTCTCTTCTTCTTTTTAGTACAATGCTTTTTTATTCAAACTTACCATAACGGGTAGGCAACAGTTTGCGGTCACCTAATGTATTATCTACCCGGGCTACATTGATCCAGAATTTGTTATCACGTACCGATTCGATAGGATAAGCGGCTTTCTCGCGGCTGTAGCTGTGATTCCATTCATTGGCCACCACTTCATATTCAGGATGCGGGGCGTTGACCAATACATTATCTTCTTTATCGGCACTGCCATTCTTCACTTCTTGAATTTCCTGCCAGATGGTTTGCATCACAGTGACGAAATTATCCAGTTCCCATAAACTTTCACTTTCAGTCGGTTCAATCATCAATGTTCCATGAACCGGGAAAGAAAGGGTGGGCGCATGATAGCCATAGTCCATCAGACGCTTGGCGATGTCATTTTCGCTGATACCGGTTTCGTCATGCAGATAGCGGCAATCTAAAATCATTTCATGGCCCACAAAGCCCGTAGCACCGGTATATACAATACCGTAGGTATCCTTGAAGCAGGCTGCCAGATAATTGGCGCTCAGAATGGCAGTCTTGGTGGCATTGGTCAGACCTTCGGCGCCCATCATGCAAATATAACCGTAAGTAATAGGCAGGATTCCTGCGCTACCGTATGGAGCTGAAGAAACCTGATTGGCACTGTTACCCCAAACTTGATGTCCTGGAAGGAACGGGACCAGATGTTCGGCTACACAAACGGGACCTACACCGGGACCGCCACCACCGTGAGGGCTGGCAAAAGTCTTATGCAGATTCAAATGGCATACATCAGCACCGATGGTACCCGGATTGGTCAGACCTACCTGTGCATTCATATTTGCACCATCCATGTAAACCTGTGCTCCGCATTTATGAATAATTTTACAAATTTCTGCAATTTCCGGTTCAAAGATACCATGAGTGGACGGATAGGTAATCATTAATGCAGCCAGATCATCCTTGTTGGCTTCTGCTTTTGCACGTAAATCTTCTACGTCTACATTACCTTTATCGTCACAGGCGCAAGTCACCGTGGTATATCCGCATTGAATGGCTGAAGCCGGATTCGTACCGTGGGCTGATGCCGGAATTAATATCTTGTTGCGGTGTCCCTGTCCGATACTTTCCAGATAAGCGCGGATGATGCGAAGTCCTGTATACTCTCCTGCTGCACCTGAATTAGGTTGCAAAGTGATTCCTGCAAATCCGGTAATAACCTTCAACTGCTCGCTTAGGTTATTAAGTAGTGTCTGATAGCCTTTTGTTTGATCCTCAGGTGCTAACGGGTGTATAGCCATCCAGCCTAAGTTGCTGAGTGGGAGCATTTCCGAAGCGGCATTCAGTTTCATGGTACAAGAACCCAATGAAATCATGGAATGTGCTAATGAGATATCTTTACGTTCCAAACGTTTGATATAACGCATCATTTCGGTTTCAGTATGATACTTGTTGAATACCTCATGGGTGAGGAAGGAAGTACGGCGGCGTAGTTCACGGTTCAGTGAGGATGCTTCGGGAATGTCTGTCACTTCTTGAACGGTTTCTTCGGCAGCAATGGAGAAGATGGAAAGTAACAGGTTTACATCTTTCGGGTCGGTGGTTTCATCAATGCTGAAACCTACATCGCCATTATCATAGTAACGGAGGTTTACTTCTTTACTCAATGCGATGGTACGCAGCTTCTGAGCCGAAACATGGTCGGGCAGACTGAAACGCAGGGTGTCAAAGAATAATTCATTATGCTGTACATATCCCAAGCGGGTTAGGGCTTTGTTCAACCAGGTGGTAATGCTATGAATGCGTTTTGCTATATTTTTGATACCTTCCTGTCCATGATAAACGGCATAGAAGCCGGCCATTGTAGCCAGTAATGCCTGTGCGGTGCAGATGTTGGAAGTTGCTTTTTCGCGTTTAATATGTTGCTCACGGGTCTGTAAAGCCATACGGTAGGCCAGTTTGCCATATTTGTCTTTAGACCAGCCGATGATACGTCCCGGCATATTGCGTTTATATTCGTCACGTGTAGCGAAGTAGGCTGCGGACGGACCTCCGTAGAACAAGGGGATACCCAGGCGCTGGGTACTTCCGAATACGATATCTGCTCCCCATTCGCCGGGAGGAACTAATAATGCCAAACTCATGATATCAGCATCCACGGCTACTTTACAATGGGCAGCATGTGCCTTTTCCACAAACTCACGATAGTCTTCTACGTTACCGCTGGCATTGGGGTATTGCAGGATGCAGGCAAAAATTTCCGGAGTAAATACCAATTCCTTGTAATTTCCTACTTGGATCTTCATGCCTTGCGGAAGGGCGCGGGTTTGGATGACTGCCAGATTCTGTGGGAAAATCTCTTCATCCACAAACAATACATTGGCTCCGCTTTTTTGTTGGTCGCGGGTGCGAAGTCCATGCATCATGGTGGCGGCTTCGGCAGCGGCGGTAGATTCATCCAGCAATGAGCAGTTTGCCAATGGCATGGCTGTGAGGTCGGATATGACAGTCTGGAAGTTCATCAATGCTTCTAAACGTCCTTGTGAAACTTCGGTTTGATAAGGAGTGTACGAGGTGTACCACACAGGATTCTCGAATACATTGCGTTGAATGACCGCCGGAGTAATACTATCATACCAACCCATACCTATATAGGAGGTATAAATCTTGTTTTGTGAAGCTAGTTCGGTAATGTGCTCTGCAAACTCCCGTTCCGTCATGGGAGCAGCCAGTGGCAGAGGTTCTTTCAAACGGATTTTGGACGGAATTGTTTTGTTAATCAGTTCATCAAGACTCTTTACGCCAATCTTTTCCAACATAACGGGAAGGTCTTCTTCCTGTATACCGATATGTCGGTCTGCTAATAAATCTGTTTTCATGGTAGTAGTATATAAGTTAAATTTTAAGTTTTATCTTATCGGAAAAAAGGGTTGTTCGCTTTTTCTGCTCCCACAGTGGTCGGGTCTCCATGACCAGGATAGACTACCGTGTCGGGGGGAAGTACAAACAAACGACTGCATATATGTTCGCGAAGTTCGTCGAAATTACCTCCTGTAAGGTCTGCACGTCCTATACTTCCTTGGAACAATACATCACCGCTGAAGATACAGTGGTCTTCTTTGCAGTAATAAACAATACTTCCCGGCGAATGACCCGGCACATGGATAGCTTCCAGTTGGGTATTGCCGAAAGTAATGATATCTCCATCAAAGATATATTTTCCTAATGGCACGGGTGCTTCGGGCAATTGGAAGCCAAACATACGTGATTGTGCCGGGGCTTGTTCCAGCCAAAATTCATCCGCTTGATTTGCTTCGGCTTTTAGTCCGTATTCTTGTAACAGGAATGGGTTGCCGAAAATATGGTCCAGATGGAGGTGCGTATTCAATAAATGTTTCACTGTCAGGTTATTGCTGTCAATATATCTTTTTAAGGCTTGCTTTTCTTCTTCATAAAAGCAACCGGCATCAATAATGGCGGCTTCCTTCGTTTCGTCCGATAACACATAGCAGTTTACCGGAAACATATTGAATTCAAATTTCTTTATTTTCATTGTTCTTTTATCTATAGTTATTAACCGTTGATGGTTACATAAACCACTTTCTTAGTTTTAAAAAAATCTTCTGTGAATTCATCTTTCAGATCATAAAGCATTGTTTTGTGCTTCACGGGCATTGTTTCTTGTTCCAACTCTCCGCCTTTCAGGCAAATCAGCCCGTTGGGTAGGACATTATGCTGTTCTTGTCTGATGTTTTTACGGATAATTTTTATTAAATCGCCCAAAGGCATGACAGCACGACTTACTACGAAGTCGAATTTTCTTTTTTCTTCTTCGGCGCGGCAATGACGGAAAGTGACATTCTTCAGTCCGATAGCATTGGCTACTTCTGTAGCTACTTTCACTTTCTTTCCGATACTGTCCACCAGATGAAATTGGACTTCAGGGAATAAGATGGCCAAAGGGATACCTGGGAAACCGCCCCCTGTGCCCAAGTCCATAATTTGGGTATCAGGGGTGAAGTTTATCACTTTGGCTATGCCTAGCGAGTGCAATACATGATGCTCGTACAGATTAGCGATATCCTTGCGTGAGATTACATTGATTTTGCTATTCCAATCCGTGTATAAATCATACAATGCGGCAAACTGTGTTTTCTGCTGTTCGCTGAGGTTAGGGAAATATTTCAGTATTAATTCCATTCTATACTTAAAATCGTTATTTAATGTATCATATATTTTTCTACCGATGTGTAGGGTAAAGAAAGGGTGATGATTCCTACAGCATAGGGAGCGATATCATATTTGTTATACAGGAAAGATACTTTTTCCTTTTCTAACAAGAAATTGTCGGGTACATACATATTGGTAGAATTCAAGATGCCTGCATTCTGAAGTCCTTCCAGTGAGGTAATGGAGCTGTCTTCCAAACGGGTAGCCATTTCTGTTATCAGTTCTTCCAGCAGCATGTCACTTATCGGTTTTTCCGACCCTGCCATAAATACATCTTTCAAAGCAAGTAGTTTGCCGGTATTTTTTTCGAAGTTCATCCATTTGTTCCATGAGTTGGGATGTGCTCCGCCTGTATATTCAAAAGTTTCTGCAATGAAATTCAGAATGCCTTCTTTGCCTTCGCTGAAATAGGTGGTCAGTCCGTATTCATAATTGTACCATGTGGGAAGTTCGTCTTTGGGAGTTCCATTTTTTATATCTTCCTGATAGAACTCGTTCACATCTTTGCGGTAGTTGTTAATGTAGGTATTTTTAAAAGAATCTACAGCGACTTCCGGATTCATCCGGGTATATTCTTTTCCCAAAATGTGGGCTTGTATGGTGCGGTTGATGCGTTGTACTATGCTATCCGCAGCATCAGATTTTGCTAAATAACTATAATCAATAGTAATCTGACAGGTGGGAGAGACTGTGTCATCTTGTAAATGGGCTTGTTCTTCCACCTTTACAGTTTTCACTGTTTCACTATCAATTTGTTTTTGTCCATTACATCCCGATAATAAAAAGCAGGATACAAGGCAAGTTGCCATAACAGACAATACGAGATTTCTTTTTTTCATAACTTTTTGTTTATTTGCATGGATTACTTATCCTAACTTTCTCCACAAATATAGAATAACTTCGTGAAATGTCCATCTAAAAAGCGAAAATATATTTATCTGTTTGCAACAAGATTGCATGAACTTTTTGCTAAATTTGTCCGTTGATAAGCTATAATAAATAAGTAAAGAAATGAATATGAACGATATGACAAAAAAACTATATCCCGTTACGGGAATGCATTGTGCGGCATGTGCCGGCAACGTGGAGAAAATTGTAAGGAAGCAAGAAGGCGTGGAAAATGCATCGGTTAATTTGGCGACGGCTACTTTGACGGTGACTTATAATCCGGATATTGTGTCTCCGCAACAACTGAAAGAGGCTGTGATGAAAATAGGTTTTGATTTGATAATAGATGAGGATAACTCTGTACAGGAGCAAGAGGAAGCGGAGCAATCTTATTACGGACTGTTGAAGCGGAAGACTATCGTTGCTTGGATTTTTGCTTTACCGGTAGCTGTTTTGGGGATGTTTCTGATGAATGTTCCGGGAGTAAACTGGTGGATGCTGTTGCTTTCACTTCCTGTTATTTTATATTCGGGGCGTTCTTTCTATATGAATGCCTGGAAACAGACGCTTCAGCGTACCAGTAATATGGATACGTTGGTGGCACTTAGCACCTCCATCGCATTTTTGTTCAGTTTGTTTAATACGTTCTATCCCGAATTTTGGTACAGCCGCGGATTGGAACCTCATGTATATTATGAAGCTGCCACTGTTATAATAGCTTTCGTATTGGTTGGCAAACTGATGGAAGAGAAAGCAAAAGGAAAAACTTCCACAGCTATTCGTAAACTGATGGGATTACAACCTCGGACGGCCCGTGTGGTGAAAGACGGCAGGGAAGAGGATATCTTGATCGCCGACCTCCAGGTCGGCGATAAGGTGAGCGTCCGTCCCGGCGAGCAAATTCCGGTGGATGGAGTCATTGTCGGAGGAAATACCTTTATAGATGAGAGCATGATAAGCGGTGAACCTATTCCTGTAGAGAAAAAGCAGGGTGATAAGGTGCTGGCTGGCACTATCAATCAGAATGGTGCATTTATTATGACTGCTCAAAAGGTGGGAAAAAATACGGTGTTGGCACAGATTATCCGCATGGTGCAGGAAGCACAGGGGTCTAAAGCTCCGGTCCAGCGTATTGTGGATAAAGTGACAGCGGTTTTTGTTCCTGTTGTTCTTGCTGTGGCTGTTTTTACTTTCTTTATTTGGATAGTGGCAGGTGGAGCGGATGACTTTTCCTACGCTATGCTTTCAGCAGTGTCTGTTTTGGTTATTGCCTGTCCGTGTGCCTTGGGACTTGCTACTCCAACTGCATTGATGGTAGGAATTGGTAAAGGGGCCGAATCACATATTTTAATAAAGGATGCAGTAGCTTTGGAGCAGATGCGGAAAGTGGATACAGTGGTACTTGATAAAACGGGTACTGTAACTGAAGGGCGCCCTGTGGTGACCGGCTGGTTGCATGATGCCGGATGGCAGAACGAGCATAAGGGAATTCTGTATGCTGCTGAATTGAAATCGGAACATCCGTTGGCTTTGGCTATTGTCGAGGCTTTGAAAAAGGAAGGTGAGAAGCCGGCAATCATTGATTCTTTTGAGAGCCGGACAGGACGGGGGATTGTGGTGACCCGTGGAAATAAAACTTTTTGGGCAGGAAGCCATCGGTTACTGAAAGATTTTGGAGCGGGAATTTCCGACTTGTTGAAAGGGATGGTGGAGGATTATGAGAAGAGTGGCAAGAGTTTGGTCTATTTTGGCGAGGGAAATACATTGCTGGCGGTTATCGCTATTAGTGATAAAATAAAAGATACTTCCAGACAAGCGGTCAAACAATTGAAGGAGAGTGGAAAGTATATTGTATTGTTGACCGGTGACGGTCATCTTACTGCACAGAATGTGGCCGGAGAAATTGATGCGAATCGTTTTATTTCGGATGCTTTGCCGGCCGATAAGGAGAATGTTATTAAAGAGTTACAGGCTGAAGGAAGAGTCGTAGCTATGGTAGGCGATGGCATTAATGACTCGCAGGCGTTGGCCCGTGCCAATGTAAGTATTGCGATGGGTAAAGGTACAGATATTGCCATGGATGTAGCGATGGTTACGTTAATGACTTCGGATTTGTTGTTGTTACCCAAAGCTTTTAAGCTTTCCTATAAAACTGTACGGTTGATCCATCAGAATCTTTTTTGGGCATTTATCTATAATTTGATAGGCATTCCAGTGGCGGCAGGTATTCTGTTCCCACTATATGGTATTTTGCTTAACCCGATGATTGCCAGTGCTGCCATGGCATGTAGTTCTGTCAGTGTAGTGTTGAACAGCTTGAGTCTGAATTGGAGAAAGTTGTGATTGAATTAAAAATAAATAAAAAAGCAGCCGTGCGGAGATTTTGTTTTGCATGGCTGCTTTTCATTTTTCCATTTTTTAGTTTATAATTTAAAAAGGATTGTTTCTCCCTCTTTGTACTTCTATTCGTATTCCGAAGTTCCCATTTTCTGATTTCATTTCGAAAGCTCCATTGAAATTATTTCTTTCCCAAGGCAATGCGCTTGGATTTCGTACTTTGTTCCCGTCAGCGTCATATTCACCGTATGTGGTTATGTGTAATCCGTTTTTCAATTTAAAGGTTGCACTTTGTAAGGTAGGAGGCATTGACATTGTTCCGAATCCATAGATTCCCATTCCCGGATACATGGGGGTAAATACATGGTTGTAAGACCCTCTGTCATAAATGATATTCATATTGGGACGGAATATTTCATTGTAATTCGCAATTGTATTATTGTTGTAAGGCTGATAATAAAGTTGCGGGGCTATCAGAGGGGGAGGGGCCACAATCATGGAACCCATATCCAGCATAAATCCGTTAAAATTCTTGTAACCATCCAATGAAATGGGCGGAATACTATCTGTTACCACTTCGGACTGCGCAAAGGTAGTAGCGGCAATCAGAAACATAGAAATGGATAGAACCAGCTTTTTCATATACTGTTATTTTTTTTGTTCCGGACAAATATATGGAAACTCGCTCATATACGGATGGATTTCGCTGGAATAATGCAAACTGTTGGAAATAAAGGGAGATAAGCAGGTTTGCTCTATATTCGTCCACTGAGGGGTTTTGACCTGTTCGGAAGGAGTTAAGAGAATAAATTGCTACTTATCCGTTGCCGATTTGAAGTTGCAAAAGGTGCGGAAAAAGACCTTTTTCTCTCCTTGTTTATTATCCCTGTCATCATCGTAAAGAACGCTGTTCCACTCATATTTTGCCTTTGCAAAGGTAACATTTTTTTCGTCAACGGGAAAAATATACGTTCTGCAAGTGCTGTATGGGGCTTCTTTCCATATTCCGCCATATTCGTCATGCTGTTCATTTGCCCGATATCCGGTAATTTTGTAAACGAATTAAAGGGTTATGAATCAAGTGAATGTAAAGGTGTCGTTCTACCTCAAAAAGAGCGAGGCGGATGCCGACGGGATGTGTCCCGTAATGGCAAGGTTGAATGTCGGCAAGTATTCTGAGGCGGCTTTCAGCGCGAAGCTCCGTGTGCCGCAGTCGATGTGGCATTCCGGACGTGCTTCGGGCAAAAGCGTAAAAGCAAAAGAAATCAACAACCGCCTGGACGAGATACGCGCAATGGCGTTGGGTGTCTATGCGGAACTGTCAGCAGTCCGGGACGGTGTGACAGCAGGGGATGTCAAAAGTCTGCTGCTGGGCATGGCGGGAGAACAGGCAACACTATTGGGCTATTTCCGCACGTTTATCGAAAACTTCGCAAAACGGGTGGGCGTAAACCGGACCGAAGGCAGTTTGCGAAGCTATCGCAATGCTTACAACCATGTGGAGAGGTTCCTGCTGGAAAAGTACAACTTGTCGGACATCCCGTTTTCGGCATTGAACCGTTCTTTCATAGACGATTATGATTTACATCTGCGGACTGATTGCCATCTCGCACCGGGGACAATCATCAACCTGACCGTGCAACTGAAAATCATCGTCGGTGAAGCCATTGCAGACGGTATCATCACCGTTTACCCGTTTGCCGGCTATGAACCCGTGCGTCCGAAACAGAAAAAGAGGTATCTCACATCCGAGGAGCTGCAACGGATTATGACCACGCCCCTCCATAAGCCAAAACTCTACCTGATACGGGATATGTTCCTTTTTTCATGCTACACCGGTATCCCATACGGTGACATGCGACTTCTCTCGAAAGAGCATCTGTCACTTGCAGACGACGGTACCTGGTGGATCAGAAGCTCTCGAAAGAAGACGGGGATTGAATTTGAGATTCCCCTGCTGGATTTGCCATTGTGCATCATAGAGAAATACAGGGACACGGCACCGGACGGGAGGCTGTTTCCGATGTATTCCAACAGCGTGATGAATTACAACCTGAAACATATCGCCCGGCTCTGCCAAATAGACTGTCCGTTGGTATTCCATGCCGGAAGGCATACCTACGCGACGGAAATCACGCTCGGGCATGGAGTGCCTCTTGAAACGGTCAGCAAGATGCTGGGGCACAGCCAGATTGAAACGACCCAGATTTACGCCAAAGTTACTGACGACAAGATAAATGCCGACACACGGATACTGGACGAGAGAATCGCTGAACGCTTCTCCGTAGTCATTTGAAGAACAACTTAAAATCAACGATATGAGAAAGAAAACAGAAAATACAGAAAGCAATATCAGGCATCGCAGCACGTTCGCGATACTGTTTTATATCAACCGTACCAAAATACGCAAGGACGGGACTTGCCAGTTGTTATGCAAAGTGAGCATTGATGCCGAATGGGAACAGATAGGCACAAAAGTGTCCGTCAATCCTTCCATCTGGAATCCGGAAAAGGGATGCGCCAATGGACGCAGCGAGAATGCTGTTATCGTCAATCGTGCCATAGACGGATTGACAAAAGAAATCACCGGACATTACGACAGGATTAAAAACAGTCTGGGATTCATCACGGCGGAGCTGGTGAAGAATGCCGTAATGGGCATCGGCCAGAAACCGCTCACTCTGCTGGCGCTGTTCAGGGAGCATAACGAGGAGTTCAAGAAACGGATCGGGACGGATCGGATCAAGGAGACCCACGCCTCTTACCTGAGGTCGTACAAGCATCTGGCCGCTTTTGTAAAGGATAAAAAGGGTGTGGAAGATATCACTTTGCGCAGTCTTGACAAGCCTTTTTACGATGACTTTGAACTTTTCCTTTGCAAGGATTGCGGCATGAAGCCCAAAACTGTCCATGAACATCTGTACAGACTGAAGAAGATGACTAGACGTGCTGTCAGTCAGGGAACGCTTCGCCGTGACCCGTATTGTCGCCTCCACCCCGCGTTACCAAGACGGAAGAGCCGCCACATGAAGCTGGAGGACCTCAAAAAACTTATGGAAACTTCCGTGGAGAAACCGCAGCTGCAATTCGTGAGGGACATGTTCATTTTCTCCACTTTCACGGGGCTGGCTTACGCGGACCTGAAAAGGCTGACTACGAGTGATATCACACGAGCCGATGACGGTTCGTGGTGGATTCATATATGCCGGCAAAAGACAGATACGCCTTCCTCTGTCCGCCTGCTGGATATACCTTTGCGGATTATTGAGAAATACCGTGACCAACGACAGGGGGACAAGGTGTTCAATCTTTATGCCCGGGGATATTTTATCATGCTGACACGGGAACTGGGGAATGTGTACGGTTTCGATTTGACCTTCCACCAAGCCCGGCATAATTTCGGGACCCATGTCACGCTATCGCTCGGCGTTCCGATAGAAACGGTCAGCCGTATGATGGGACACATGTCGATTTCCACCACACAGCTTTACGCGCAGGTGACGGACAAGAAGGTGGATGAGGATATGAAAGTTTTGAAGGCAAACGGGTTCAACGCAACAGCCAAACTTTGTGAAGAAGACTTCACTGTCGGAAAGAACAGGAAAAGGATAGCACGCACTACATGAAAATAAGAAAGCGGAGAAACGCATATTCCATCGACAAACCGTTTCTCCGTTTTATCACATTTTATTATACCCACCTCATATCTTCCCTGCACCGTTTATAGGCATCTTCCAATATTTTTTGGATATCAGACTCCTTGTAGAGAGCCTTGCCTTGTACAAGGTAATAAGGGATCACGCCGAGAGTGCGGTATTCCTGCAATGTCCGCCTGCTGACCCTCAGTATTTTGGAGAGTTCCTCATCCGTGAGGAAGCGTTCGCCATGAAATACGGATTTTGGAGCATCCTCCATTGCTGCGATTAACCGTTCCATATTTTCAAGTCCCTGAAACAGGACATCCACACGCGGGTCTTTCCGCTCTAAGAAATGATAGCTCATGATTTTCTTTTTAAGGGGTGATAATTCGATTCCAACAATTTTTTCACGTCTTCCGGCTTGAAGAAAATCTTGTGCTTGATACGCGAGAACGGCAGGATTCCCTTGTCACGGTACACCTGAAGAGTCTTTTTCGATATGCGCAATATCCCGCATACCTCCTGGTTGTCGATCCAGTTTTTCAAACCGGAGTCTTCCATCGGCCGGCATACTCCTGCCATCTTTTCCTCCAACTTACAGAAACGTGCCCGCAGTTCGTCAAACGTCTGTTTGTCTATACATACTATTTCCATAATCAATCGTTTTTGAGTTGCACATCCATCCGCTTTTTCAGTTTTGCAGGCAACGCTTTCCCCTTCTGATTGAGGAAGGCTTCCACCTCGGAGGCCTTGTAATAGGTTCTCCCGTCAATCATATAATAGGTTACGTATCTTTTCTGGCGATAACGCGCCAGCGTGCGTTTGGTGACGCCGAGCAGCTGGCAAAGGTCGTAGTTGTCCAAAAGCGTGTCGCCTTCCAGACACTCCTTCAGCTTGTTCATCCGTTCCAGTGTACGGTCTATCCTGTCGAACCTCTCCATAATCTGATGAAGCATCACCTGGAAAGTTTCACGGTCTATCTGTATCATATTATAATCTGTTTTTTTAGTGTAAATAATTGATTGGTTACACCTTGTCGCGCAACAGGTTATATAATGATATAGGCCAACGGCGTACCAATGTCACCGGATTTCACGGAACGGCATAGGTATTCCATTGAGATACAACGGAATAAAAAATATCAAGGTAAAATCGGAGTTAAATAAAATCTTGCAAGATGCAAGGCTTTTTCGCAAAATGCGAGTTACTTTTTGCGAGGTTTGCGATAGATTAAACGACAGATGCCGTTGGAAAAAGAGGCTGTTTTATGCAACTGCCATTGCTGGGCAGGGTAAATGTTCAGTATGGAAATTCCTTGACCGATGGAATACGGCAGCAGGTAAACAATCAGTTCATCGACAAGATTATAATGAAAGAGCCCCCGGAGCAGTTCCAATGATTCAAAGTCACGGATTTCGGCAAGGTAGGTGAAGGAATCGTCCCTGCGGTCTTTCTCACAAAGCAGTTCCAGGATGGAATGGGGCAATATAAAGGCGGAACAGCGTTCCCGCCAACGGGGAAAACCGTTTTTATGGTTTATCACCCATTGCATTGACACATTGTCGTTGTCCGGCAGAAAGCCGTCCAGTGTCATCGCCGTTACTGCCTGTATTCTCGCCATGCCCGCTGTCTAAAAAGAAAAAGCGTGGTTGCCACGCACTCAGACAGAGGCTCTGGTAAGCCTAAAGGAGAACACGTAACACCACGCTATGCCGGAGCATAGCATAAGCATTACGCAATCATTCTCCTTTAACGTCGATTTACCAGATTTCTGTCCGAGAAGCTTGCGCTCTTATGTTATAATAGTCGGCAACTGCCTCATGGGCAATATACCGTCTCTTTCGTTATTTGGTTGCAAATGTACACATATTCAGTGACATTTCCACAAATTGCAATTGCCAAATTCATTTCAGTCCGTATTTCTTTATTTTCCTGTACAATGTTGCCGGGTTGATATTCAGCAACGCGGCGGCCTGTTCCCTGCGTCCGTTACAGGCTTTGAGAGCCCTTATAATGCTCTCTTTCTCCAAGGCTTCATCTTTCAGGGGCAGAACCGGAGATGCCGTCGGGACATCTTCATCCGGATGAATTCCGATATTCACCCCGTCCACGTCAAGCATCGGTGTCTCCGCGACAAGTACGGCACGTTTGATTCTATTTTGTAATTCGCGCACGTTGCCCGGCCATGAATAGGAGAGCAGTTCCCGTTTGGCATCATTCGTGAATCCCCGCGTTTCCCGTTTCAACTCCTTTGAGAAACGCTCACGGAAGAACTCCGCCAAAGGCAGGATGTCTTCCGGACATTCCGCCAATGAAGGCTGCCTGATTTCAAACTCATTCAAACGGTGGTACAGGTCTTCCCTGAACCGCCCTTCCTTAATGGCCTTTGGCAGGTCCTCATTCGTGGCGGCAATCACCCTCACGTCCGCGGTCCGTTCCCTGCCGCTCCCTATCGGGGTGTAGGTGTTTTCTTGTAACACCCGAAGCAACAGGGATTGGAGCTCATACGACATGGTACCTATCTCATCCAGGAATAGTGTTCCGCCTTTCGCCATGTCGAAATAGCCGTTCTTGGCAGTGTCGGCACCGGTGAACGCCCCTTTCTCGTGACCGAAAAACAAGGAGGCGGCCAGTCCACGCGGCAATGCCCCGCAGTTGACCGCGATGAAAGGGGTATTCCAGCGGTCGCTGTTGCAGTGGATGGTCTGCGCCACCGATTCCTTTCCGGTCCCGTTGGCACCGAGTATCATCACGGACATGTCGGACGGAGCGACCAGCCTGGCGAATTTCTCCACTTGCAGTATTCCGGGGCTTGTGCGGTGGAACAGCGTTTTCTCTTTCTTCCGTACCGTGGCTATCGGACGGAACACTTCCTCCGCCAGTTCCAGCAGGTGTTCCCTGTGTACAGGCTTGGGCAGGTAATCCATGGCTCCCAGTTTGATGGTATATACCACATCCGGCACGGATACGTATTCGGTGGTGATAATAAACGGGATGTCCTTTCTCTCTTTATGCAACCATTTCAGAAGGGAGATTCCGTCCCCTTCCGGCAAACGCACATCCGACAATATCAGGTCGAATTGCGTCTTGCGTATCAATGCGCGGGCTATCGGCTCGCTCATGGCTGTCATTACGTCATAGCCGGCCTGGGAGAACCAGTCCTTTTGCATTTGCGACAGGCTCATGTTGTCTTCAACTATCAGTATCTTCCGTTTCATTCATTTGCCTTTTTATTTCTTCCTCCGCTTCCGCGATAAGCGTGGAGGTATAATTTATAATCTGCCGGGTCTGTTCTTTGATCGCACCGTCGTCTTGCGTGCCGTCCTTCAATAAGGTGCGGTATGCCATTAGCCTATCGCCTGTATGCAACAAGTCCCACGACGGTTGCATACGGTGTGCCGCTTCACGCATTTTCATCCGGTCGTTGCTTTTCATTGCACTTTCGAGTTCCTCCCGGTCTTTTTCCGATTGGGCAACGAAAGAACGAAGCAGCGTCATGCCATCGCTGGCTTCTGACAGCATGGTGCTGAAATCAATTCCCGGCTTTTCATCCGCTTGTTGCTTTTTTATGGCGGAAATAAGGCTGAGCAGTTCCGAGGATGAGAATGGCTTATAGATACAATCGGTGAAGCCTGTATTCAGGAAGGCCTCCTTGTCCCTGTCTCCACGTGCTGTCATGGCGATAACGGGTATCGTGTGGGAGTTGCCTATATTCGAGTTGCGCAACAGGGCCAGCAAATCAAATCCGTTTGTACCCGGCATTTGTATGTCCGACAACAATAGGTCATAGTCTTGGTTACGCATCGCCTTTACCACTTCCTTAGCGGTAGCGCAGGTTTTACAATTGACCCCGTTACGTTCCAGCATTTCTTTTACTATATTCAAAAGCATCGGATCATCGTCAATGACCAAAATGTTTTGAGGAAGATTATCGGAGTGTGGGGATATAATGTTTTCATCTTCTATCAACTTATCCGTCGTAGGCAAGGGCAAGGTTACACAGAAAGTACTGCCACTACCGGCTTTGCTTGAAACTGTTATTGTTCCGCCAAGCAAGTCAACGAGTCCTTTCGTTATCGGCAGCCCCAATCCAAAACCGTCGGTATTCGTTTCGGACGCAAGCCGTTCAAACGGACGAAATATACGAGATAACATGATTTCATTCATGCCTATTCCGGTATCCTTTACCTCTAAGTATAAGTGTCCATCACCATAACGGGCATTGAAGCTGATTGTGCCGGATTCTGTAAACTTGACGGCATTAGTCAACAGGTTGTCTACGATTTGTGCGATGCGGTCCATATCACCGAGAAGTTTTACACCGGTATTATCGAATTGATGATCAAACAGAATGCCTTTGTTGTTTACTATATGGGAGAAACCGGAAACGGTACGCCCCAACAAGTCATCCAGGTTGAAAGGGACATCGTTCCGTGTTTCCTTGGCCTCGTTCAGGCGATATACATCCAACAGGTTGTTAAGCAGGTGAGTAATATGTCGGCATACTATTTTTATATTGTTCAGATGGTTGTCCCTGCGTTTCTTATCGCGGGTATCCATTGCCAGCTCGGCGCTGCCACCTATGACGTTCAACGGGGCACGAATATCATGTGATATGGTCAGGATAATATTTTTACGCATTTCCAGCAATGAGATATTCTGCTTTATTGTATCTTCCAACCGCTTACGGTTTTTCTCCTTTTCCCGGATATCACGTTGGATAATCAAATAAGATATTATTAGAAGGATGATGGCACTTACAATCAACCCGGTCACGATTACTACCGAGCGTTCGTATGATTCCTTAACATGCGACTCCTTGCTCAGAAACGCCTTCTGTGACTGCTCGTCCAAATATTGAATCAATGCATATAGTTTACGGTTTAACTCCCTGTTTTGAATGCGCAGGCTGTCCGTATAATTATTTATCTGCTGCTGGCGCGAGATCAGCTGCTCATTCAAGGAATGAAGCGGGTTGGAAGGAAGTGGAACCTGTATGGTTTCCTTGGCTCCAAAGAATCCTGCAATGCCTTTCTTCTTACGGGTGACAGAGCGGACTCCTTTTGCCTGCTCAACAATGGCAGGCTCTTGTTCCTGCAACAGACTGTCCTGCCGTTGGAATGCCTGCATGGTATTGAACAGATGTTTTTCTTTATTTGCCAATAAAAGACGGAGCGTGTCAATAGGTTCGGACGGAGTAAATTCTTTATAGTTTCCCTGTAGAGACAATAAAAGGCTATCAACTTTCTGCCGTCGCAACCGATACCTTTTGTAATCTTCCTCGTCCCATGTAATGGCAGATTCTCCCAAAGTGGCAAGGACTGTAATATGCCGGTGGGCCGCGTTTATGGTTTGATTTGCCTCACGAATCTCAATCATATCCTCTTCAATCTTATCAACTCTGTTTCGCTCATGGAACATGATAGCAGCCATACTTCCAATGACTGCTATCAATATAATGTAGCCTAAAAGTATTCTATGTTGAAGTAGTAATTTCATTTTAATGATTGCATTATTCTTATCTGTATTTATTTCACAATTAAAACTAACTCTATGCACGATTCGCATGTGAGTTTCTTATAATCATTTTGTATTAAAGAGAAGAACTTAAATAAATAATAAATACAACCCGTTGGCGGAATTGAATTAGCGTATATTTAACTCTGCCAATGGGTGTGCCATTTTTATAGTTAATATATTGCAAGATTGTAAGTACGCTAACCTTCCCGATAATCCGAGTAAACAATCTGTCAGTGCCTTTTGCGTAATTTCTCGTAATCATGAATTAGTCACAAAGTTGTGAAAATAGTGTCTCTATCCCTTTCCTGGCTTTCATGAAAGTCGGAAATGTCGCTTTCCGGTCTTTCTGGTTGGCTCTGTATGGCACTTCCAGCCTGATATGGGCTGTCTCAAACAAATCCAATTATACCTGTGTGCTTATATATCCTCTGCCACCAATTAATGTGCAATTACTGTAGTCAATCTTTACATCCTTTAGGTAATGAATATCATGTACGCTTACCTTGGTAAGGTCAAAGGAGTGGATGACTCCACTTAACCCACAGACTACATGCAGGTTATATCCGTAATAATACATTCCTTGCGATGCGCAGTAACCGATTGACGGTGCCTTTTCAAAATCCTTCTTCCCCATGCTGCAACGTTTGGAACGAGACGGACGGCATACTTCTATAGGCTTTGAATCAATGCAGAAACAGCCTTCACCTCCATCTATCTCATCAGCCATTCTATCACGCAGTTTATTACACAAGGATGAAGTGATTTTACGTCGGTCATTGTATTGCCTGCGGGATATAAGATTGGGTATTCTATTTCTACACTCCTGCAATTTTGCAAACAGTAATGACTCACTATCAATACCGATAGCTTCTGAGGCCATATTCAATGCTACAACTTCAAGGTCTGAGAATCCGGAAACAACTCCTCTTCTTGGTACATTTCCTGATTCATTGACTAAATTACCGGATACTGGCTTATATATGTCAAGAAATTTTGCGAATATTGTATATAGGCTGTACATACGATGATTGTAAATCAATAGTTTGGTCACTTCTAATTTGCTAAATATTAATAATACGTACAACTTTCTATACATTTTTTTACGTTTTAATTCTGTCAACGGGTTAGAAAAAATAGCATATTTTGGAGTAGCTGGTATGGGTTGGCAGTGTAGTGGTAACATTTATTTTCGCATAGTAAATTCATATATAATAAATACACAACCACACCTACGCATACTCCTCAATTAGCAATAGGTGTGGTTGAATTTCTGAAAGGATAAGTAATGTTTATCTACTTACGATTTCCACCACGTAAGGCTCATTACGTCCTTCCATCTGAATATTTATCTTCATTTTTCCTGCTTTGCGAGTTGATTGTACCACAATCAACGCTTTACCAAAATATGTGTCTAGTTCTTTAGTCCAGAATCTATCGTGTTTCAATCGACGCACATCACCATTATCAAGAGCGAGAAATTTCCCTTCTCCATCTACAGTAACAGTCAATTTACGGTCATCAGTTTGTACAAGGTTGCCATCTTCATCTTCAAGGTGAATAGCAATATGACAAATATCTTCTCCATCAGCCCTTAGAATGGTACGGTCGGGAATGATAACGGCTTTTGACGTCGCTTTTGTTGTTACAATAGAATAAGAAGCAACTTCTTTATCTCCATTATAACCCTTTGCTTCCAATTTGCCGGGATTGTATGGCAAATACCAAATAATGGTATTGTTGGTAAAGTCAGCGGTCTTTTGCCTACCCATCGATTTATCATTGTAAAAAAGTTCTACACTCTCACAGTTAGTTGTTGTTCGTAGTTCCATAATCTGCCCGATATAACTATCGGGAAAATTCCAATGCGAAGCCATTCTTAGCCATTGCCATAGGTCACGTCCCGGGTCTAAGTCTAACGATGCATCAATAACGGATAATCCTACTACCGGTTTGTCATTCCACATTGCACGATGATAAATAGCACGGGGTTTTTCGTTCATACATACATCGAACAGCCCATTAGGCCAACCTTTGCTGGGCCATACAGCTTCGCCAAGATAATCAACGCCAGACCAGATAAAGCCTCCGGCAATAAAATCATTTTCCGCTACAATATTCCAGGGGTTATAAGGAGTATAACTGCGGAAGTTCCCTTCTTCACCACTAAAATAGGGTAATTCTTCGGATACAAGACAAATGCGTTCCGAATATTCTTTCTTTTCTGAAAGCATACGAGCCTCAAGATAATTGTAACCAATCACTTCAGCTACTCCTGCAAATTCTGTTTTATGTTTATTTTGAACTGCCATTGTTGCAGGACGGGTAGGTTCTAATTTTTGTACAAATTCCTGCATCATTTTAGCACGAGGAACTGTGACTGACAAATCATCCCAGCAAGCTTCCGCCACTTCATTTCCATAACTCCACAGGATAATAGACGGGTGATTTCGATCCCGGATAATCATATTACCAAGATCTTTCTTCCACCATTCATCATAATGTTTCTCATAATAACCTGATCTCCATTTATCGAATGCTTCGTCAATTACAACAAACCCCATACGATCGCACATATCCAGAAATTCTGGTGTCGGCTGATTATGAGCACAGCGTATGGCATTACAACCATATTCTTTTAGGATTTTCAACCGCCGTTCATCTACCTTGTCGGGGACAGCGACCCCCATACTACCGGCATCCTGATGTAAACACAGACCTTTTAATTTTATATGTTTACCATTTAGAAAAAAACCTTTGTCTTTATCGAACTTAATTGTACGGACACCAAAAGGTGTGGCATAAACATCGACTACTTTATTCCCGACTTTTACTGTTGTTTCCATCGTGTATAGAACAGGCGTCTCAATTGACCAAAGTTCAGGTTTCGAGAGAGAGAATGATTGCTCTATGTTTGTTGAATCGTTTCTGTTCAGTATAATTTTTCCCACCTTACTTTTTGCTATTTCCTTGCCTGATGTGTTCAAAACACGATGAGAAACACTCACATTTTGTTCTTTTACATCATCATTTTTTAAGGTAGTTACAATCTTTACATCAGCTTTTTCAATTGAAACGGAAGGAGTGGTAATATATGTTCCATAGGTGGACACATGTATCGGATTGACTACTTGTAACCACACATGGCGGTAGATACCCGAGCCGGTGTACCAACGGGCACTTTTTCCGGTACGGTCTACACGCACAGCAATAACGTTTTCTTCATTGAATTTCAGATATGGTGTTAAATCGTACTCAATGCTACTATATCCGTAAGGATGAAATCCAAGGTGATGTCCGTTTATATAAACATCGCTTTGATGCATAATACCATCAAATAGAATTGATACCTTTTTATCTTGATAAGATGTAGGAACTGTGAAACTCTTCCTATACCATCCTATACCTCCGGGGATGAAGGCAGATGCTCCACCTACTGATTTGTCGAACTTTAATTTTATACTCCAATCGTGAGGAACTTGTATATTTTCCCAATGAGTATCAATAAAGCTCTTTTGTGCATATTCTTTCTTGTCGTCCAGAATGAACTTCCAGTCGAAGTCGAATTTTTCTTTTAATCGGACTTTATCTTGCGCTGTTACATGATTCATGCAAAGGAGCATTACCCCTAATATAATATATTTCATACTTAGCTTATTTATGGATGTTCCAATAATACAAATCAATAGACCTGCATCTCATCAATGTGACAATCGCTCAAGTAATAAGCTGCACGATTAATGCGCGTCACGTTACTATCCGATTCCACTCTGACCTCATTGTTTGTTCCACTTTTCAGGTTTACTTTCAATGTGGCATATTGGTAATTATTATACGAACCTGTGGGTTTCAATCGCACTATGGATTGCTCTCCATTTACTCTAATAATAAGCTTCGGCTCTTTATCACCACCATACGAATACCGGATACGAATGGTTCTCTCTCCGCCGGATTGACCATCAACATGATTGAATTGGACATATGCTCCTCTTACTGAAGGAAACTTGACGTAACCGTTACCTGCAAAACCTATTCCTTCATCTTCAGATAATATTTTCCCGGCAACACATGCATCAGCAAATTCGGCTTGATAAGTTTTAGCATCAATTTTTCCGGTATTATCACACACAAGACGAATGGTCGTTCCTTTTCCAATTTCTAAAACAATTGGTTGCCTATTTTCGGATGTGTTGAAATCCATCTTCCCCTCGACGTCCCATTGGTTTTCATCGTTGAACCGACCATAGGTAGCCTCAGTAATTTTAATTCCGGCCGGAATGGTGAATGCACCACCTTTGGTACTCATCAACAGAATTTCATTTTTACTACGGATGATACTAATACCTTGTGAAGTTGGATATGAAGGTGTAAATCCTATCCCTTCATTGCTTACTGATAAATCTGAATCGGTACCCTTCCAGTTGTGAACAAACAGTCCGTACCCGTTAGCATTGAGAGCAATGTCGGTTGGAGCACTTCTTAATATTTTATTTACTAAACGCACATCTTCTATATGGGCAGCATTTACTTTCACACCATTACCTTCTCGAATATATAGCCCCGAAGCATCGTAATAATTGAATGCATTGTTACCAGAAAGTGCCGCTAGGTGCATTTGTGCGGAATACGGACGTTCCGAGTTTGTTTCCATAATCATACGGTAGTTTTTACCATCATAGGGAACATTGCTTCGCATGCTGGTGATGAATGATTCGGACGACGGGAAATGATGACTATATGTGTCAATCCCTACAAAATCGATGTTTGTGCCTTCGGGTGTATTACGTAATCTTTCGTTTTCGAATACACGAGGATATATTTCCCAGAATACGCAGTTGGTACGTGTCCACACCACATAATCAGAGTTTTTAACTGCACTGGCAACATGACTCAAGTATGAATTAACCGTTTCATTACTATAAGGTTTGTGCATTCCTGTTACTTCATTCCCGATCTGTACCCCAATTAACGGATGTTTGGTACCGTTGTTTTTATCCCATTCGGCAATATGCGCCATGACCGCTCCCAGCACATATGTCTCCCTATCTCGCAGTCGATTATCTTCCAAATCCATGGAATAAGGTGTTTCACGAATAGTAAATTCACTTGCCGTTTCACTGAAACCTTCTACTTTTCGGTCAGACCAGTTAGGAGCACCATAGGAGGGTGCATAGAGTACATAGTCAGGAGTGCGTAGATGCACCGGTTCTGTTTTCGAACGACTCAACCACTGTACATGGCCTCCACTGTTTGTCCCAAACCAAAGCATTTCCATTTTCATATTATATTTATTCATCAGAGAGAGGTATTCGTCCAGAATGGTCCAATCGAATCGGTCTTTCTCCGGCTCAACTTCATACCAGTGTACCGGAATGGATACTGTGTTGAATCCATCAGAAGCTAAAGCAGCAATCATTTCTTCACGTGCCTTTGCTGGCCATTTTTCGGAATGACGCATTAAATCCATTCTTACTTGTACATTTGTCATGTAGAAAGGTTTTCCATCTACACGAAGTACATATTTCTGAGAACCGTCCAGACTGGTATCTACATAAGAGATGACATGTTGGTTTTTTAACTGTTTCTTTTTACCTTTTTGAGCAAAAACCGATGGTCCTGCCATAACCATAATCAACATGACGAATAGCATGCGTTGGCTCCAAATGTTTTTTCTTTCTTTACTTTTCATTTTATATCAAATATGTATGTTTCTGATATTACGAATTCAGTATATTCTTAAGTATAGCCACAAAATTGAGTTTCTGTGCAAAAGTAGTTGGATTGTACTATACCGACAGCCACATATTAAGCATTTAGGGGGAATAAATTCGTCGGGTTGTAGAATTTCCGTATATTTTTACCCTTTGCATAATATGAATCGCTATATGATGAATCTGTTACCTCTGATTTGCTATACACCTCATATATTTGCATGCATATAAAGTCTAATGGTAACAAATGGAATTACTATAAATTAAATTTAAAATTATCATGAAAAAAAAGTTATTGGTATATCACTTATACCTTGTAATCCTTTCTTGTATCTTATTTTCTTCTTGTAATACGCAAGGGGTTACCTTTAAGTCGGTGCAAGTGCAAGCTCCTTTTCCAATGGAGCCTATTAAGGAATGCATATTTCCTGAAAGAGACTTTTCGATTGTAGACTATGGTGCTGTCGAAGGAGGAAAACAAAAAAACACCGAAGCTATTGCTAAAGCAATTGATGCATGCAATAAAGCTGGAGGCGGGCGTGTTGTAATTCCGGCAGGGGAATGGCTTACGGGATCTATCCATTTCAAAAGTAATGTAAACCTTCATTTAGCGGAAAATGCAATTGTTCGTTTCACTGATGATCCGGCAGACTACTTACCCGCAGTGATGACGTCATGGGAAGGTATGGAATGTTATAACTATTCACCTCTCCTTTATGCATTTGAGTGTGAAAACATTGCTATAACCGGAAAAGGGTTATTAAAACCACACATGGGATTGTGGAAAGTATGGTTCAAACGCCCTCCGGCACATATGGAAGCATTGAAAGAACTCTATACAATGGCATCGACGGATGTGCCTGTTGAGCAACGTCAGATGGCTAAAGGTGAAAATAATCTTCGTCCACATCTCATTCAATTCAATCGTTGCAAAAATGTTTTACTTGACGGTTTCCATATCGAAGAAAGTCCATTTTGGACAATCCACATGTATCTGGTAGACGGTGGTATCGCTCGTAATCTGAATGTTAAAGCGATGGGGCACAATAATGATGGTATTGATTTGGAGATGACACGCAATTTCCTTATTGAAGACTGTGTATTTGAACAGGGGGACGATGCTGTTGTTATTAAATCGGGACGTAATCAAGATGCATGGAGATTGAACACACCAACGGAAAATATTGTAGTACGTAATTGTTTGGTTTTAGCCGGACAAACTTTATTGGGAGTCGGTAGTGAAATTTCGGGCGGCGTTCGTAATATTTACATGCACGATTGTGAGGCTCCTAACAATGTACACCGATTATTCTTCATTAAAACGAACCATCGTCGTGGTGCATTTGTCGAAAATGTATATATGGAGAAAATAAAAACCGGAGCTACATTACGTGTCATGGAAATAGACATGAACGTATTATACCAATGGAGGACATTGGTTCCTACCTATGAAGAACGTATCACACGTATTGAAAATATTCATATGATTGATATCGATTGTAAGTCGGCTAAGATGATTTACGATTTAAAAGGTGATCATAAATTACCGGTAAAAGATATAGAATTAAGGAACATCCATGTCGGTGTATTGGTAGATAGTCTGAAGCATGTAGAGAATGTGGAAAATATCGTAGCAGAAAATATTACTTTCGATGAACAGAATGCCGATGCGCTTAAAGAACTTGACAGATTTTTGAAGAATAAATAAATTAAATACATTATAAATCAAATAGGAGGAGCGGTAAGCGTTCCTCCTATTTTTGTTCTCAGAGAGTTAGTACTTATTTGAATTGGAAATAATTCTTTGTGTTGTAATAACTAATATTTTCAATCACTTGAGCGATAAAAGGCAGTTCACTTGCCGGAAGCTCACCATTTTCTATATCATTGCCCAGAAGATTACAGAGTGTACGTCGGAAATATTCATGACGCGGATAAGAAAGGAAACCCCGAGAATCGATCAACATTCCGACAAAACGACTCAAAAGACCAAGTAATGATAGAGCATTCATTTGTTTTCCCATCCCATTTTTCTGATCGAGAAACCACCAGCCGGAACTGAATTGAATCTTACCAGGGGTTATTCCATCCTAAAAATTTCCAAGCATAGTAGCAATCACTTCGTTGGCATACGGATTCAGATTATAGAGAATTGTTTTTGTTAGTTTGCATTGTTATTGAGATGATCAAGGAAGCGAGACAGCAACTTTGCGGTATTGAATTCGCCAATAGAATCAAAGCCTGTATCCGGGCCAAGTTTCTTAAACATGCGGGTGTTATTGTTACGTATTGCCCCATAATGAGACGTTGTACCCAGCCTTTTTCCCGATCTATTTCCCTGAAAATAGTCAACATTGCTGATTTGAATTTAAGGATTTTTCTTCCATACACCTTATTGGAAATAGACTTAATTTCATCATCAGTATAGCCCTCAGCATAGAACTCTTCAATACCGTGATCAGAAAGCCGACAACCATTGTCGGCAAAAATCATATCGACAGCGAAGGCTGCTATCATCGAAAGGACTGACCTTTATATCACTTACCTTCGATAAAGTTTCCACATAGGAACGAAAAGCACATTTAAACCGGCTTTATCGGCAGGAAACTCTTCTGCCAATGAAGCGGGACCTTCAATAACCCACAAATGAAAGACCTCAGCCTGTACTACCAGATTGTCGTTATATTGCAATTTTTCTTTAATGGCATCAATCTCTTTTTTTTGGAAAACTCGGAACGATCCGGTCAACCAACGTGGAATATACCGGACATGCTTCATTTAACCAGTCTTCAAATTCATCGCCTAACTCCCATAAGTCGATATATTGAGAGATAGCTTCTTTCAGCCTCTGACCGTTATGGAATACTAATTCGCAGGGAAGGATGATAAGACCTTTTGCTTTATCGCCATTGAATGTTTTAAAACGGTGATAGAGTAACTGAGTCAGTTTCCCTGGATAAGAGGAAGCCGGTTTATCATCTAAATTACATTTAGGATCGAATACAATGCCAGCCTCCGTAGTGTTGGAAATCACAAACCGCATTTCCGGTTGTTCAGCCAGTTTAAGGTATGCATCAAAATCCTGATAGGGATTTAATGCCCGGCTAATCACATCGATCATTTTTAGGCTGTTTACTTTTTCTCCTTTTTCCAGCCCCTAAAGGTTTACATGATACAAACAATCCTGCTTATTCAACAGGTCTACCATACCCTGTTCTATGGGTTGTACCACAACTACACTGCTATTGAGGTCTGTTAATCGGTTCATTTCTCCTATCATCCAGTCTGCAAAAGCACGTAGAAAATTTCCTTATCCAAATTGAATAATACGTTCGGGACGTATTATTCGTTTTACTGTTTTTTTACTTAATTCCTTCATATTCTATTTCTATATAAAAAATCCCGTTAAATAATTTATAAATAATAGCGCTTCCTCTCCGAAAGGAGAGGAAGCACCTACCTAATCAACCTTAAAAATTCTATCCTGGAAATCCAACATGCACATTTATTTTTCTGCTGGTTGATTTGCCTCTGTTGGCCAGTAGGGATTTTGATAAATGGATGAACTTTCCGGCGATTGTCCGTCCGGTGAAGTAACTAATAACTGATCTATCCGTATAGGATGTAGGTAGTGAGCCATTTTCCAGGTAAAACCGTTGTACCCTGCTTGTGATGTAGTTTTTCTTAATGGACGTAGGTATTCACTATCTTCTTTGGATGACACATTTGCTTTTGATGAACCATCGCCAATCAAATTATTATACCAATTTTCCATAGGTGTATTCCACAAATGTATTCCTTCAGGAATGTAGGGCTTGGTGATTAACTGATCCATAGCTCTCCAACGACATAGATCCATGTAGCGTAGACCTTCTGAGATGTATTCACTGCGGCGTTCCCGACGGATATTATATAATGTCGCGTCTGCCAGTATATTATTTGCCGAATAAGCTCCCCAGTCGTTTTCCGCCTCTTTACTCATATCGGTAGCTGCGATAGTTTTGTCAATATCGTCACTTACCAGTGCGCGGCGCCGCAGGAGTTGCCAGTATTCACGTGCAGTAGCGTCCAGAGTACTATTCTTTTCATAACTGGCCTCCATATAATTAAGCAAGGCTTCTGCTGCCCGATAGATAGGGAACGAAGAGTAATCTTTATTCTGTACAAGGTATTTGCTATCCCATTTCCCACCTTTGCGTAATGCATAACCAGTGGTATACTGATATTGTCCCGCTCCTTCAGTGATTTTAGGGTAAGGCTCATCTTTCCATGCGTTGGTCGGGATGCTTACACTTGTTTCGATGCAATAAAGTTGTCCGGGTTCTTTCAAGAATAAGGATAAACGGGAGTCTCTGTTAATACGTACATTGGCTATCTCTCCATCCCCTCTATAATAGCCGTCTCCATGAGCATATGTTCCATGTGTATAAACAGGAGTTCCGTCGGACATCAGAAAGTTTTGTACATAACCACGAGTTACACCTATACCGTGATTTCCCTGATTGGTTGATAGTCCTAGATCATGTCCGCTACCTAATCCTTGCACATATTGTCTCCACAACAATACCTCTTTTACTCCTGAAAGATCGTCGCTTGAGAACATGGCGAAATAAGGGTTTAATGCTTTCAATTCATCCTTTGTTTGTGGCAATATTCCCGTATTTTGAGTCAGGTTACCTTTATATAATTCCGCGACTTCTTTAGATGCATTCATCGCTTGCTCCAGAAACCAATCGATTTCGTTATCAATACTTCCGCTTGGGAATTGATAATTAGCATTATAATCCTTAGATTTCCCTGGCCATCCTTCACCTTTAGGCACAAAGGCCGTTCCCTTGAAATACTTCAACCACGTTCCTTCAAATAAAGCAACACGCGATTTTAACAGCAATGCTACATCTCGATTTATACGGGTTGTTGCCATTTCCTTATCTTTCATGTATTCGGCCGCTTTGTCTAGATCAGAAAGAATAAAGCGGGCTACTTCGTTACGTGGGAAACGTCTGCTCGCTTCTGTCAGTATGGCCATATCGTCTTCAAGTGGTTCTTCGATGATTGGGAAATCGCCAAATTTCTGATAGCGGTTAAAATATTCCAGTGCTCTCAGGAAATACATTTCACCAATATAATGCTTAATATCTGGTAAATTTCCGGTAATTGTGTTTTTCGTACCGTTTATATCATCACCATATTTAGGTAATACATTGGCAAAAAAGAAGTTCAGCCTATAGATAGTTTTGAAAGACCAATTTATGGAAATTTTATCATCATCTTCTTTTTGCGGCACTCTCCATTCTCCTTCAGTGAATCGGTTTGGAGGAGTGGCCGAAATCTGATTATCTGTTCCATCGTCTTTGCCATAAATCCCGTAAGAGTTTCCAGATACGCTAGGGAATATATCTACATAATATTTATCTGCATATGCTTGAAGGTGGGTTACATCTGTGAAATATGTTTCTGGCGATAGGTTGGCTAACGGTTCTCGGTCAAGAAAGTCTTCGCACGATGCGAAAATAGTAGTTACCAGCACAATGATTATAATCTGAATATACTTTTTCATTTGTTGATAGATATTAAAGTGTTATACTTAAGCCGAATGACCATGTTCTTGATAGCGGATAGGCATTGCCATACCACCCTCCGGTACAAGTTTCTGGATCGAAAATGCTTGATAATGAAGTGAATGTCAGTAGGTTTTCGCCTGAAACATAAATACGGCATTTAGACATGCCGACTTTCTGCATCCAGGTTGAGGGTAATGTATAGCCTATTTGTAAGTTCTTTAGACGTAAATAACCAGCATTCTGCATGTAGCGTGATTGTGTTTTCTGGTTTTTTGCCCCATAGGATGTTCCATCCGAACTTGATGAAAAAATAGGACGAGGATAATATGAATCCAGATTAGCAGGAATCTCATACCCAACCAGACCCACAGGGTTAGCACGAAAATAATCGTTATGTTCTTCCAGTCCGATAGTATGCCATTTACTCTTTCCTCCAAGAACACCCCAAAAATATGATGAGCCCCCTGGCCAGAAGTCCTGTTGCATTACTCCTTGCAAGAAGCACCGAAGGTCGATCCCTTTCCAATCGGCAGTTAGGTCGATACCATAAAAATAATGCGGGTTTTTGTCGCCTAGGATTTTTAAATCACCATGATCTTCCCAAGTACGTGAGCCTTCGCTGATTTTTCCGTCTCCATTGCGGTCTTTATACATAATATCTCCGGCTGCCCATTGTGTACCAAGATCGTTTTGTCCACCTTTTGGCAGTGATGCTAGATGCGTGTCCATTTCTTCCTGCGATTTGGCAATACCTATAGTTTCATATCCCCAAATCAGCCCAATTTTCTTACCTTTCATATACTGATCAATAGAACCGGTTTTGTTTCCCGGATAGCTATCAATGTAAGTTGTTTGATCTGAAAGTGTAGCTGTAATTCCATATCCTAACCCGTTGTTCAAACGATCTCGCCAGGTGAGTGATACTTCCCAACCACGTGTCTGTAAATCACAGTTATTAGTCTTTGGAGGATTAAGCCCCAAGGTTACCGGTAGCTGTGGTGCAGGGCCTACCATACCTTTGGTATAGCGTTTGAAATAGTCGAACGAACCCGATAAACGGTTGTTGAATAGAGCAAAATCCAAACCAATATCATACGAGCGCACGGATTCCCAAGTAAGCGTAGAACTAATCAATTCTTCCACTTCAGCCGTGTTTGGCCTTACTCCTCCCTGAATCCAGTCACCTTTTCCGGCTTCAAGTTTCATCTTCCGATACGTTGGATAATAATTTGTTGTATTCTGATTCCCTAACTCTCCGTATGAGAAACGAAGCTTCAGCTGATCCACAACACTGTTAAGGGGTTCAAAGAATTTTTCCTGTGCTATATTCCATCCTAATGAGAAGGAGGGGGACCATTGCCAACGACTTCCACGGCGGAAGCGTGATGAACCATCATAGCGTAGGTTGACTTCGGTCAGGTAGCGACCTTGATAATCGTAATTCAAACGTCCAAAAAATCCGGCTGTAGCCCAATCCTTGCTGTTTCCAGTTACTTCGGTGGCAATTTCTTTACCCGTTGCATCTAGTCCAGATGTTAAGTCGAATTCTAATAGATCTTCAGTGATTAAGCCGTATTTGGTTACGTCAAAATAGTGATAATTCCATTCTTCTGCCTGAAAACCTCCCATGATTTTGAAGTTATGCTTTTCAGCAAAAGTGTGATTGTAAGTACTGTAGATATTCAATCCCCAGTAGTTTTCCTTTTGGTCGTTTTCTTTCAACCGGGAGTGGATATTATTAGTTACGATTTTTTCTCCTTCCGGATTGTAATTATAATATTCGGTAGTAGACGCTTTGGTGCTAATCTCATTAATACTATAATTTAACTCTATATTTGTAACCCAATTTTTTATCGGTTCTATAATAAACGAGCCTTGGTAGTAGTTACGATCACGTTGCACAGTTCGTTCACCGCCTTCTACTAACTGACGGATCTGATCGTGATTAATATGCCCGTTTCTATCATATATGGGCATATTAGGCCAGTTCGTACGTCCCAGATTTCCCCAAAAACTATTTGTATCATTGTCATCCCCATAAAAAGACGTAGGTCTGATTTCATCCCGACGGGTGAAGCGCTGACTATAGTTGAATTTAAGCCAATTGGTAATCTGAGTGCTTATCTTTGCATTGACATTGTAGCGGGTCATTGATTCTTTTCCGAAATTTAGTAAGCCACCTTGGTCCAGAATGTTGAAAGATGCATAATAGGTGACTTTACTGGTACCACCTTGTAAGCTTATATTGTGCTCTTGTGAGAAAACCTGATCTTTATACATTGCATCCCAGATGTCGGTATTGGCGTAACCTTTGGTCCAACGGTCTTCCCATTTCGAGCCATCAGCAACAGCATCCAATCCATATTGTAGCTTTCCCGATTGGTAATCCAACATTTTTTGCATTACTTCATCTGTATAATCAGGATTAACTCCCTGATTACGTGCAGCTTCGTTCATCATGTTGGCAAAGGTGTACGAATCCATTCCTTTAGGCAGGTTCATAGGACTACTGATACGAAAGCTATTGTTGTAGTTAACCGACATTTTCCCTTTCGATCCTTTCTTTGTAGTTACTAGTATAACTCCGAAAGGTGCACGCGAACCGTAAATGGACGAGGCGGCGGCATCTTTCAAAACGGAGATATTTTCGATATCCTGTGGATTAATAGTATTGATGTCACCTTCCATACCATCTATTAGTATAAGGGGTGAACCTTTTGAACCGTCATCGATAGTACCTGTTCCACGCACAGATATACTCATATCTTTTTCCAGCTGCCCAGAGTTTGTTGCAATTTTCAGACCTGGTACTAATCCTTGCAATGCCTGGGTAGCCGATGTTACCGGACGTGATTCAATTTCTTTAGCTGTGGCTATACCCACTGCTCCAGTAAGATTTACTTTCTTTTGAGTACCAAACCCCACAACAACCACCTCGTCCAGTGTTTGTGTGTCTTCTTTCAACGTGAAATTAAGGATACTTCCTTTTACCGTCGATTCCTGGGTGATGTACCCGATGTAGGATACCTGTAGTTTCGCATTGGATGAGGAAACCGACAAGGAATAGTTACCATTTATATCGGTAATAACTCCATTGGAGGTACCAACTTCAATTACATTGGCGCCAATAATCGGTTCGCCATTTCCGTCAATAACTGCTCCTGAAACAGGCCTATGCTGGGCCGTTATTTGAACAGTTACCAACAAACAGAGCATCAGGAAGGATATCTTCTTCCATAACCCACCTCCACCTGTTTTCACATTTCTGGGTGAAGCGTGATTGTTTTTCAATGTGTAATTCATGTTTCTCATGTTTTTAATTTAATTTATTTAGTGTAATTTTTAGTAATTGCACAGTGCAAAAATAAAGGTTCACATTCAGTAAGACCGCCTGTATTCCGTCAAAGACCGCCTGTTTGCTAAATCCATTTTTATAATAAAAGCCGATGATAATTTTATTGGAGTTTCAAAATAGAATCTCTTTTTGACGAATTTGTTATCCCCCTATTTCTGATAAATCTCCTAATTTTGGAGAATTATCAATATATATATTATTTTTGTTGTTGAGGTGTAACAAAAAAAAGAGATTATGCAAAAAAGACTGTTTATCATTCTATTACTACTATTTCATTTAGGACAGGGATATGCTGTTCTTTCCCTCTCCATGAGCAATCTCAATATAACAAACGGCCTTTCGAACAACTATGTAAAAGATGTAGCACAAGACAGACAAGGATTTATATGGATTGCTACTGAAGCCGGATTAAATCGTTTTGATGGATGTCAATTCACACGCTATACAAGCACTAACTCGGAGTTGAAGACAGATGCTATAAATACATTATTATATGATGAACAAAATAATCTATTGTGGATTGGGACACGTTCGGATTTAACTGTACTTGATTGTTCTACTTACAAATTCACCCATTATGGCATGCAAGACAATATTCATCTTAATAACATAGTGAGTATGTCACTTGCCGGTGACACGGCCATTTGGATAGCTACTCATTACAATGGAATTCTGCATTGCAACAAAAAAACAATGAAATTCACAAGCTACACAAATGAAAGCATTCCGGAACTTAAAAATTCTAATTGGTGTATTTTTGATGACGGACATGGAAAGATTTACGTAGGACATTCATTGGATGGGTTGACAATTATAAACGCAAAGGATTTATCGGCTCTCCATTATAAGAATGAGCCTGACAATTCTTCCAGCCTGCCGGGTAATAGCGTATATTCCATTTGTGTTGACCACATGGGGAATACATGGGTTGGAACCAATCAGGGACTGGCACTTTTCCAACCGGAAAAAGGAGAGTTCCAATCATTTAAGCATGACGAAAAGAATCCGAATTCAATCATTGCCGACCATATCTATGATATCAAGCAAATGGATGATGCCACTGTCTGGATTGCCAGTGATATAGGGGGGATAAGCATACTTGATTTATACAATCTCAACCTGAGCAATACGGATAGCGTACGTTTCAACAATATCACGGCCACAAGTTCAGGCACAAATCTTTCTTCGGGAAATATTCGCAGTCTGCTGCAAGACTCTTTTGGCAACATCTGGATAGGGAATTACAGCAGTGGGCTGGATTTTATAAGCCATACAGAACCTCTCTTCAAAATACTTCCATATATTCGAACTGTAAACAACAAAATTAAAAACAAACAGGTATGGGGAGTCTATGCAGACAGTGAAGGGAAGGTATGGGTTGGAGGAGAGAATGAAGTCAGTATATTTAAAAATAATCAGTTGCTGCGCTCAATCAATATATCCCAATACCAGTCAAGACCTTATACTCAGGTTTTTACTCTTTGCGGCAATCGTCAGGGAATAATTCTGCTGGGAACATTTGACGACGGCCTATTGGAATTTGATTCAAATACAGGAAAGGTGCATCGTATTGATCTGGGTATAGAGCACGTAGATGTTTTTACCATCAAAGAAGCGACTGACGGCACAATGTGGATAGGAGTCGAATACGGACTTTATACTTACCGGAACGGCAAAATACACAGGGAAGAGAAGATTATCAGTCAATTGGTGAATCAATCTGTTTATGGCATAGCCCACGACCGCCAAGGAAAAGTATGGATCGGTACAAATAATTCCGGTGTGTCTATATTCAATTATAACCATGAACTGGTGCACAGGCTAAATGCCGAGAATGGCTTTTTCTCCAATGCAGTCAACAGTCTTTATATGGATTCCAAGGGAGGCATTTGGATAGCTACCCGAAATGGCATAGGATATGTAGAAGATACAAAAGACCCGGATCATTTTGAAATGTACGGAAAGGAGGAAGGACTTGAAGATTGTTTCGTGCGCTCTATTCTGGAAGATGAAGCCGGAAATATCTGGCTGAGCACTAATCAGGGTATTTCATTATGGAACAAAGAAGAAAAAACATTCAGTAACTATGACCATAACGATGGCATACCGGCTGGAAATTTCATAGAAGGCTCATCTTGTCTGTCTGCCGATGGCACTGCCTATTTCGGTTCATTAAACGGTGTATCCTATTTCAATCCGGCATTTGTCTTGAAAAAGCAATCCATAGCTCCAATTCAGCTTATAGAATGCAAAGAAATATCCGTAAGTAAAGATAATGTGAATATTGAAAACATTATTCCCATAACGGAAGAAGAAATAAACTTCAGCCATCATGAAAATTCTTTTTCCATATCCTTTGCAGTCCCCGATTATGCGCAGAGCAAACAAGTGGAATATGCCTATATATTGGAAGGCTTCTATAAAAATTGGGTTAAATCGAATGGAGAAAACACGGCTGTCTTTCGTAATATACCTCCCGGTAAATATACTTTCAGGGTAAAGGCTCGTCTGAAAAATCAAGTATGGGATGAAAGCCGTATGGTCTCACTCAATATACACATTCATCCTCCCTTCTGGTTCACTTGGTATGCGTGGTTCTTTTATATCTTGCTCGCATGCATAATTATAATTTTCTACATTCTGTCCTATCAGAGAAAATTAAAGCTCAAAAGCCTCCAAGAAATCGAAAAGCAACACAGTTTGAATGAGCAGAACCTCAACAATGAGCGTTTGCAGTTTTATACAAACATCACCCATGAACTGCGTACACCTCTGACCCTTATCATAGGGCCGCTTGAAGACTTGGCCGACGACAAGAAAATCCCGGAAGTTTACAGGAGCAAGATCAACTCCATTCACGGCAGTGCGATGAGATTGCTAAATCTTATCAATCAGCTGCTGGAATTCCGTAAAACAGAAACCAATCACCGGCAGCTGATTGTCTGCAAAGGAAATTTAACGGGACTCGTGACTGAGATCGGCCTCCGCTATAAAGAGCTGAATTGCAACCCCGATGTAAAGATACAGATAAAAACAGGTGAGCTTCCGATTCAAATTTACTATGACCCGGAAATCATAACGACTATTCTAAACAACTTACTGTCCAATGCCATAAAATACACACATCACGGAGAAATTATAATATCACTTTCTTGCGGCAATGAAACAAGCGGCAACTATGCAATTATCTCTGTTTCCGATACGGGGTGCGGCATCGAACCGGATGAACTGCCCCATATCTTTGAACGATACTATCAAGGAAAAGGGAAGTATCAGGCATCCGGTACAGGAATAGGATTGGCATTGGTAAAATCATTGGCCACCCTCCATCAAGGGATGTTGGAAGTTAAGAGCGTTGTCGGTAAAGGTACCACCTTTACCTTCCGGATACTTGCCGATTATGACTATCCGGATGCTATGCACAAGGAGGTTGCGTCTGCTTCCGAAGTCGTCGACATGGCTGAAGAAGACAGCGAGCAAGACAATCGTCTGCTGCTTCTCGTCATAGAGGACAATGAGGACATACGAAAATATATTGTTTCATCATTTAATACCGAATACAAAGTATTGGAAGGAAGCAATGGAAAAGAAGGACTCGAAATAGCCTTGTCAACCATCCCCAATATAATAGTCAGCGATATAATGATGCCGCAGATGGATGGAATCCAATTATGCCGTGCTATAAAGGAGGATATACGCACCAGCCATATACCCGTAATCTTGTTAACAGCTAAAGATTCGATGCAAGACAAGGAGGAAGGATATGAGAGTGGAGCAGACTCTTACCTGACCAAGCCATTCAGTGCAAAACTGCTGCGTACACGCATGCTGAATTTGCTCGAATCACGAGCACGTTTGGCAAAACGAATAACTGATTCGTCATTGACTGGTAGCGAAACAGAGTCTGCTATTTTTATAGAAGAACCCTTAAAGTTAAGTAATCTGGATGAGGCTTTTCTGAAAAAAACAACCGAAATTATCGAGGAAAATATCAATGATGAGAAACTGGATATTATTTTTCTTACACAACAGATAGGAATGAGTCACTCCACCATGTATCGGAAAATCAAAGCATTAACTGGCATTACCGTAAATGAATATATTCGCAAAATACGTTTGAGAAGAAGTATGCAATTGCTTCAAACGGGTGATTACAATGTCTCAGAGGCGGCTTATATGAGTGGATTTAATACTATGAGCTATTTCCGTACATGTTTTAAGAATGAATATGGATACTCTCCTTCAGAAGTAACACGGGCAAAAAACAACAATAAATAATCTTAATAAATTTCTATCCATGAATCGATTATTCTTTTTATCTCTTTTGTTTTTTCTAGGAAATACTTCTGAGTTCTTTGCTCAAACAGAACCTTTGTGGGATAATACGACAAAGAATAAACCGAGTCAGGAATTGCAAGAAGTTGAAATAATCTCATCAACTGATTGCAAAATTCAGAAAGCTTTTGTATACAAAACGAAAAGTAAAATCCGCAAACCGTTAATAGTCAGTCTTCATACATGGAGTGGCGATTATACTCAAAAAGACCCACTGGTAAATGACGTAATGGCACGTGATTGGAATTATATCCATCCGGATTTTAGGGGAGCAAATAATAAACCGGAAGCGACATGTAGCACATTGGTACTGTCTGACATAGAAGATGCTATTGATTTTGCACTAAAACATACGAATGCGGATCCTCAAGAAGTCCATATAATTGGCGTTTCAGGAGGTGGACTTGCGACTTTATACGCATATATGAATATTCAATATCCTGTTAAATCGTTTTCTGCCTGGGTTCCTATATCTGATATAGATGCCTGGTATTGGGAATCCGTAGGCCGAAAACAAAAATATGCCGATGATATTGTAAAATCCGTATCGGTTGATACTGTTTACAATCGGGAAGAGGCATTGCGACGTTCCCCATTGTGGCAAAAATTCCCGAAAGAAAAGCGCGAAAACTCTCAGTTCTATATTTACACCGGTATACATGATGGATACATAGGTTCTGTTCCTATTACCCACTCAATCAATATGTATAATCGCTTAGTAGGAGATTTGAAATACAATATTTCTAATCTTGATGATATTATGAAGAAAGCAAATTCGGATTCTGATCTAATTTCCGAAAAAAAAGTGATTGATTTAGTAACCAAACGGATGAACCCTTTACACAAAGTAAACAGTGTAATCTTTAACAGACCTGTGCATTTGACCCGTCAGTACCAAAATATCCGGTTGACTGTATTTGAAGGAGGGCATGAACAAATACCACAAGCACTGGCATTGTTGCCTCATAGCTATATAGCATCAACGAAATATAATATCCTGACGATTGGTGATTCAAATGGTCAAAATAAAGGCGGTTGGGTAGACCAATTGAAGATGATGATGCCCAATGCTCGTATTGTCAATAATTCACGTTCCGGACGAACCATTGGCTTCGATAACCTTGGCAACAAAGAATTGAACGCATTGAGAAACATAGATGATTTCCTAAATGAAGCAAAACATAAAATCGGACAAGATAAATATGATTATGTGATTGTCTGTCTGGGAACCAACGATGCCAAAAATGAATTTTCAGAAAAGCAGGATGAAGTAATTGCTAATTTTGAAAAACTTCTTCAGAAAATCAAAACGCATCAATTAATCAAAAACTCTAATCCGAAGCTTATATTTATCACACCACCGCCTATGCGTTCTACTGACGTTGAATATAAATATCAGGGAGGAAACGAGCGTTTATCTTTGCTTGTTCCGGAATTGAAAAGGATTGCAAAACAAAAAAACTTCCAAGTAATAGATATTTATCATCCTCTACAGAAGATTTTTAATCACTATGCTCCTGATGGTGTACACATGGTTCCCTCCGGACAGAGAATCATTGCCGAAAAAGTTGTTGAAGAGATAAAATAATGAATTAAAAATCCTTGTAATGCTTTCTTTTTGATTGTTTTTTTTCTTTTTGACGAATTTGTTATCCATATTCGACAGATATATTCAACTGCTTTAAATACTACGGTTGTAATTTTGTATCTGAAACTTTAAATTAATAGTTTAGGACATGAAATATACATTTTTAATCCCTGCTACATTCTTGTTGTTAATATTGTCGGCATTCACTACAGTTGACACCCAACCTATTACCATTTTTACCATTGGCGACTCGACAATGGCAGACTATAATACTCAAAATGGTTATCAGGGACGAGGATGGGCACAAATGTTACCCTGTTTCCTGACAGAAGCCAATGTAAAAATCGAAAATCATGCATCAAGCGGTCGAAGCACTTTAAGTTTTATCAATGAAGGGCGTTGGGATAAAGTCTTATCACGATTGAAAAAGGGAGACTATGTATTCATACAATTCGGGCATAACGATGAGAAAACAACTAAAGAACTGCATACAGTTCCCGGAGGCTCTTTTGATGAAAATTTACGAAAATTCATTCGGGAAACCCGTGCCAAAGGGGCTTATCCTGTATTATTTAATTCTATTGTACGTCGAAACTACCCGCCATCAGGTTATGTGGGCGAGCGCAAGGACCGCTATGAAACAGAGGGAGATATACTGGTTGATACACATGGTGAATACGTTGTTGCACCACGCAGGGTTGCGAAAGAAATGAATGTTCCATTTGTCGATATGACTCGTCTGACTCATGATTTAGTAACGCAATTAGGCCCGGAAGAATCGACAAAACTCTATATGTGGATACCCGCAGGTGTATATGACGCGCATCCCGACGGGAAAATAGATAATACCCACCTTAATATTTACGGTGGAAAGGTGGTTGCGGAAATAGCTGTACGAGAAGTGGTAAAGGTTGTTCCCGCATTGGTCCCTTTCGTCCGTTATCACGATCCGGATGTTTATGTCGCCGATTATAAAGACAATAAAACGTGTGCCGTCTGCTATACATTTGATGATGGGCTAAAAGAGCATTATACATTGGTTTTTCCTGAAATGGAAAAAGTAGGTTTCAAGGGTACTTTTTATGTGTGCGGAAAAATCATTGAAGAAAAGGAAGCACAACAAGGTAAGCCACGTATGACATGGAAACAGATGAAAGAAATGTCAGACAACGGACATGAAATCGGAAATCACAGTTGGTCCCATCCCAATTTAAAAAATCTGTCAACAGAAGAAGTACGTACTGAAATTGGGAAGAACGATAGTATCATATTAGCCAATATCGGAAAAAAGCCCCTTTCGTTTTGTTATCCGGGCAATTCTTTCAATGAAGAAATCATTTGTATGGCTTCAGAAGGAAGAGTAGGCACTCGCACTCGTCAGTTTGGAATAGGCGGAGAGAAATCCGGTTCAACAGTAGAATCGTTAGATAAATGGATAAAGGACTTACTTATTTCGGGTGAGTGGAGTATCGGGATGTTGCACGGTATGACTTATGGATACGATGCTTTTTCCGATTCAGAAATACTGTGGGAACATTTTCGCAGAGTAAAAAAACAGGAAGACAGAATATGGGTCGATACATTTGAGAAAGTGTCAGCCTATACAAAGGCTCGGAACAACGTACAACTGGATGTCGCAAAATACGAATCGAATATTCAAATTACTCCTCGATTAGCGCTTGACTCACGATTGTTTACCGAACCACTCACGATGGTAGTGAAGAAAAATAGTAACCATACGAAAATAATAGTACACCAAAATGGAAAAGAATTAAAAGTTAAAGAAAAAAACAACTATTTGATTTTCGATTTCAACCCGTTTGGTGATACAATAGACATTAAAATTCACTAATTAAATTATAAGCGACATGAAAGGTATTCATATTCTCGTATTTATACTTATTCTTAATTCTTTAATTCCGGTATTTGCCGGAGAACCGACACATTACGCGATACGATTATCGACGGCTCCGGGTTCAACAACGTCTCAATCAGTATCGTTGCTGTGGGGAGAAGGGGGTAAAACAGATGATGATCATCACTATTCAATCTATTGTAATGGAAAGCTTTTGGATACAACTGCAATGACTTATTATGATGTAAAAAATTTACCTTCTGATTCTTCTTATCATTTCCAAGTGAAGTTGCAAAATAAAAAAAATAAAGTCATATATAATAGTAACTTACTATATGTCAGAACAAGCCTATCACCAAAATATTTCAATATTAAAGATTTCGGTGCAGTTGGAGATGGAAAATCACTTGACACAAAAGCTATTCAGCAGGCTATTGACGCCTGTAACAAACAAGGCATTGTTGTGGTTCCCAAAGGAGTATATCTCACGGGAGCACTTTTCTTTAAAAGTTATATGACTCTCTATATTGAAGAAGGTGCTATTCTAAAAGGCAGTTCTGACTTAGCGCATTACCCGATAGTAAGATCCCGTTTTGAAGGAATTGAGGGTAGTCAATATGCATCCCTGATAAACGGGGGAACTTTACTATCTGGTGGTATTCAAGAATTTTCTATTCGAGGAAAAGGAATTATAGATGCCAATGGAGAAAATCTAATTAACCAGCAGAAAAAAGAAGGATTAGGGTACCGGGGACGAATATTAAGCCTGATGAATGGAGAAAATATATGTCTGGAAGGAGTTACTTTTTTACAATCTCCGGCATGGGGAGTTCATTTTATTTACTGTATGGGCGTTACTATTAAAGACGTATATATCAACACTCGCTTTGATCCGGAAACAGGGCGTAAATATAAAATCCATAATGGCGATGGATTAACGATCGACTCTTCTAAAGATATCGTTGTTTATAATACGACAATCTCATCGCAAGATGATAATGTGTCCATTAAATCAGGAAGAGACAATGATGGAAGACGAGTCGCCAAATCGACAGATAATGTAAAATTATTTGATTGTAAGTTTCTCGGGGGATTTGGTGTTGTAGTCGGAAGTGAAATGGCCGGGAACGTAAGGAATGTTTTAGTAAATAATTGCTTTTACGAAAATACCGCTTGTGTATCACAGTTGAAAGCACCTTGGGGGAGAGGAGGTGTTATAGAAAATATAACATTTAAGAATATTGTACACACCGACTCTATTCATCACGATAATATGTGGTTTAGAGGGGCTATTTGTATTGACCAATATTACGGTATTGAAAATCCTGACTATACTGTTCGCAAGGAAGTAGACGAAAATATGCCGACTATACGCGACGCATGGTATGAAAACATAACTATTTCAAAAAAATATGGATTCGGTATGTACCTATGTGGTAGACCGGAGAATTATGTAAAAAATATATATTTCAGAAATGTAGAGATACATTCCGAAAATGGTATTTATGGACGGCACTTAGATGGTATCCATTTGAAACAGACAAAAATTATTCCGATCACAGGGGAAACTTTTGAATGGGTACAAACTCAGAATATACAGATTAATCAATAATTAAAATAGATCAGATAAGTATGAAAAGAAGCATTATTCCTTTAATAATTATCCTTTTGGGGCAAACTATATATGCACAGCAAAAGTTTAATCTGATATCGAACAACAAAGCAGGTGCTGTTTACTACCAAGGAAATGAAAAAGTCGTCAACACCGCTATCGATATGTTGATAAGTGACTCGAAACTAATCTGCGATCAACCATTCTCGTTAAATAATGAACTGAATAACAACACAATAGTTGTCGGTATTCCCGATCAGGAACCTGATATTAAAGAATTGGTAGACCGTTTTAAGCTTGAAATCGCTGATCTGGCAGGAAAATGGGATGCTTATAAAATACAAGCGGTTGAATCTAATGGAGATAATTATTTGTTCATTTTAGGGAGTAATCCTCGTGGAGTAGCCTATGGGATACTCGAACTATCTCGTCAAATGGGAATTTCGCCTTGGGTGTGGTGGGCAGATGTCGTTCCTGACAAGAAAGAGAATGTTACAATCATGACTGATGAAAAGGTGCATGCTCCATCTGTACAATACAGAGGGATCTTCCTCAATGATGAAGATTGGGCGTTGATGCCATGGAGTACTCGAACTTTTGAACCGACTCCAGTAAAAGGAGCTATCGGACCAAAAACGTATGCAAAGATATGCGAATTATTACTCCGACTTCGTGCCAACACCCTTTGGCCTGCCATGCACGAATGTACTGTTCCATTCTATTTCACCGAAGGAAATAAAGATGTTTCCGATAAATACGGTATCATAATGGGAACTTCACATTGCGAACCGATGATGCGGACAAATACGGGAGAATGGGATAATGCAAAATATGGTTCTTATAACTTTCTTACTAATCGTGAAAATGTGCTCTCTTACTGGAACGAACGCTTGGCAGATGTTTCCAAAACCGAAAACATTTTTACTATGGGAATGCGAGGTATACATGACGGACGTATGCAAGGAGTTAAGACCATTGAAGACGAAGCTAAAATATTACAGGAAGTTATAAATGCTCAAAGAGAACTGCTTAAAAATAGTGGTAAGGGAGATGTTTCAAGTATTCCACAAGCATTTATTCCTTATAAAGAGGTTCTAAAAGCCTATGATGCAGGTGTAGAGCTTCCTGAAGATATTACCTTGGTTTGGTGCGATGATAATCATGGTTATATTATGCGTCTTAGTGATCCCGAAGAACAAAAACGTTCGGGCGGTGGAGGGGTTTACTATCACGTCTCTTATTGGGGAAAACCTCACGATTATCTATGGCTGGGTTCCACTCAACCAGCTTTAATCTACACTGAAATGAAGCGTGCGTGGGATAACAATGCACGCCGTATGTGGATTCTTAATGTAGGAGATATTAAACCGAATGAATATTTGACAGAGTTCTTTCTTGATATGGCATGGAATATAGATGCATTTGCCGGAGATAAGATTTACGCGCATCAAAGAGAATGGCTACATACAACATTTAAAGGTAAAGCGACTGATAAAATAAACCGGATCATGAAACAATATTATCATCTTTCCGGACATCGTAAACCTGAACACATGGCTTGGAATAAAGTCGAAGATTGGGAGTTACGTCGTCAGAATCCTACTAATCGTCAGGGTTTACAACCCGTAAAAGATTCGGAGCTTTCACCAGTACATTTTGGCGATGAAATGGAACGCCGTATTCAGGCGTTTAATTCAATTACACTACTATCGGAAGAAATATTTGAAAATGAAATTCCAAATGAATTAAAACCTGCTTATTTCCAATTAATACATTATCAGGTTGCAGCCAGTTCAGCGATGAGCCGTAAGATATTGTATGCACAGAAATCACGTTTGTCTGCGGAAAATAACGTAGAACTTGCCGGATATTATGCCCGATTAGCTACAGATGCTTACAACGAGATCACTGCTTTAGATTACACATACAATAAGGATATGCAGAGTGGGAAGTGGGATTTGATGATGGATATGAAGCCGCGAGATTTGCCGGTTTTCCAACAGCCTGTTTTACCTGATCTTCCTAAAAAAGTATTGTGCCCAACTAACAATCCTGCTATACCAAAAATGCCTGCATTATCTGTAACGGCAGGATCATCCGTTGAAGGTGATCGTATGATTGCTCTAAATGCATGTGATTTTATAAATAATCTCCAGACTGAAGTTATAGAAGGATTGGGACATAGTGGAAGAACAGTACGTTTGCAACCATCTAAGAAAATAGACTTGAAACAGCCTCATCTTGAATATAAAGTATCTACTACAAGCAAAGGTAATGTGAAAATCAAAGTTGGAACCATTCCTATGCATCCCGTTCATGGAAATTCAGAGATGAGATATGCCATTGTTATTGATAATCAAAAGCCAATAGAAGTTTCTACTTCAGCAGAGTTTTTGTCAGATAAATGGGCAGAAAATGTATTGCGTAATCAGTCATTGACAATTACAGAAGCCAATATACCGGAAGCAGGTGAGCACACTATACGTATCTATGCTTTAGATGAAGAATTACTTGTGGATCAGTTAATGCTGGAATTTGATTTGGAAAGGAAACATTATCTTATTCCTGTAAAATATAAGTCTAATCAATAATATATATTCAAATTTATGAAATCATATCTCTTATCATTAATATGTCTGCTGTTCTTTTGTTGTTGTGGCAAACAACCAGCTATTGAAGAATATCTTCTTATTCCTCACCCCGTGAGCATTGAATATACTTCTGGATTCACTAAATTGAAAAACAACTTGTCAATAGCTTATACTGAAGAATTAGCTAATGAAGCAGAGCTATTGCAATCATACCTTTCTGTTAACTTTTCTATTAATACGAAAATGAAACCAGGAAGCGAAAGCGGAAACATTATACTCAAGTTAGATACTTCCATTTTGCCGGATAAAAAAGAAGGTTATATAATGGGTATAGATGATAAAATAACGATAAAAGCCAATTCCGTAATCGGAATATTCAATGGTATTCAGACTTTACGTCAGATTATACAAAAGAAAGAAGGTAAATGGATAGTCCAAAAAGCAATCGTTACCGATTATCCAGCATTTTCATGGCGCGCTTTCATGCTTGATGAAGGACGCTATTTCAAAGGCAAGGAAGTCGTTTTCGACCTTTTAGATGAAATGGCAGAATTGAAGTTAAACGTTTTTCATTGGGGATTAACTAATGATCAAGGGTGGCGCATTGAAATCAAAAAATATCCGAAACTGACTGAAATCGGAGCCTATCGTGATTCATCTGAAATACATAAATTTGGGAGTAATATTTTCGACGGCAAACCTCACGGAGGCTTCTATACACAAGAAGAAATTAAAGAGGTGGTCGAATATGCTGCTAAACGCCATATCATGGTTGTACCCGAAGTAAATATGCCCGGACATGCTTGTGCTGCTATTGCTGCTTATCCATGGTTAGGGACAAGTGGAAAAGAAATAAAAGTACCAACCAATTTTGGTGTTAAATACGATGTCTTTAATGTCGCTGATCCTAAAGTTATTCAATTCTTCGAAGATGTTATAGATGAAATGATTCCTCTTTTTCCGTCTCCTGTATTCCATATTGGGGGCGATGAAGTACGGTACAATCATTGGAATGAGTCTCCATACGTTCGGTCTTATATGACAAAAAACGGCCTGAAAGCTCCGGCAGAGTTACAGGTTTACTTTACCAATAATATGTCGAATCTGCTGGCAGGGAAAAGCCGTCGTATGATGGGTTGGAATGAAATAACAGGAGATAGGGTACATAGTTATCAGAAAGAGGAATCCGATGCTGATGCTAAAAATATAAAACTTGCCAAAGGGACTATTGTCCATTTTTGGAAAGGCGATACGGCATTAATTAGGCGAACCATTGAAAAGGGATATGATGTGGTAAACTCTTATCATAATTCCACCTATCTGGATTACAGCTACGAACAAATCCCCTTGAAGAAATCATACTTTTTCGATCCCATACCCGAAGGTCTGACAGATGATCAAAAAAAGAGAATCTTGGGACTAGGCTGCCAAATGTGGGGAGAATTCATTCCAACAGTAGAAAGTATGAATCTCAAAATATATCCTCGCATAGCTGCGTATTCTGAAGCAGGATGGACAGATAAAAGCCATAAAGATTACAATAGGTTTCTTCATGCTCTTGAACCCTTTTTGAAGCGATGGAAAGCTAAAGGTGTAAAATATGACGTAGCAAAATAAGTTTTTGATCGAAAAGGTAAATATAAACCTGTTGGCGGAATTAAATTAACGCATATTTAACCCTGCCAATGGGTTTGCTATTTTTATAGCAATAAATCAAACTCTTATAGAATTCATCTTCATCGTTTCCAGATTTAGAAACAGCCCGTGATGTTCAATCATCCCATTACGGAACATCTTCCACAAGATATTACTGCCAAGTTGTGCTAGTGTGGAGTTGATAAACAGGTCTTGTTTTTCCAACGCCTCCGCCAAGGAACAGCTCGGTCCCGAATCCTCCTCTTTCACCCTTGCGTACCTCACGAACCGGGTGATGACTTTCAAAGAGCCGACAGTCTCATACAGTTGGGAGGCGGGCTGTTTTATCTTCTTGGGAATGGTTCCTAAAACAACCTGCCCGGTCGTCTGCGTATTCCCGAAATCCATCCAATACAGCGGTGTCTCGTGATTGTGGTAATTCGAGGCAGGAATTGCTTTCAATATGTTCCACAAGTCGAGCCGTGACTTGATGTTGTCGGTACAAGTAACGATGATATTCGCCATGTCGTCCCGTCTGGCATCTTTCAGCACGGTCGGGAAAATATCCGGCAAAGCTTTCCAGTCATTGCCGAAGAAATTGTTGATGCGGGTAACGAGGCATTGCGCCTTGTTCAGCCCCATGTCGGAATACCCGAACAGCTGGCGGCCGATATTGGATTCCGTCACGATGTCCGGGTCATAGAGTGTCACGAACAGTCCCGGATGCCCGAGTGCCCGCAGGGTCACGTCCAGCCTTGCCAGGCAGGTCAGCACCTGCGAACCGGTTCCTCCCGCTCCGATGAGGTTCACCGTCACCGGATGTTGCGGGTTGATCAGATAGTTGTCTATGTAATGTACTCTTTTCATTTCAATATATCTTTCAGTTTCAGGTTATTCAGAAGCTTCAGTTCATCAAGGTCGAAAGGCTTGTCCTTTGCAGCTTTCGTTACCAGTACCAGGTTGGATTTAGTCGGGTTGCCTTCGCCTCCCAGATGGGAAAACTCCGTCAGCCAGAATTTCTTTTCCCAATACTCCAGCAGGTTCGTGTAGGTCAGGTCTTTCGGCTTCTCTATTTTTGCGGAGCCCAGACAGACGCTCGCCCTCGTCACGTTGAAGAACGGCGCGGCATAGAGTTCCGTCTTTTCCGTCAGCTTCTTGTCCTTGCAGGCATAGATATTCAGCCAACTTTCTCCGGCCACATAGATGATTCCCGGCAGGTTGTATTCCGCGTTTGCGATTTTGAGGCTTTCCCTGAAGAACATCATCCGCTTCTGCGGTGGATTGTACCAGACATATTTCTCGTTGCCCTTCCGGGGATCGCACCACAGCATATTGGACGGAATCCTGCCGTATGGCGTGGTACTGTGCCTTTCGGAATAGCCGCGTACCAGCTCGTTCATGAATTCCACCGTAACGGGGCGGCCTTCGCTCATCATGCCGTTCTCGTCTATGTCCCTGACCTCTATAAAATAGCTGCCTTCATAGCTGTCATCCTCACCGGAATAGGCAATCAACGCCGCCTTGGGATGGAGCAGCGCCCTCAGTTTCTTTGTAAGTTCATTCGTTTCCAACATGGTTCAACTGATTAGAGTTATGAATTCGTCCGCCCACCGGAAGAACCGTTCCGGGTAATCGTCCATCTGGAACAGTTCTTCGGTGTCGGGTGACAAGTCGCAGGTCGTTACCGGAATAATATCGTAGGTTTCCCTGCTACAGGAATTGTAATAGTCGACAAGATACTCCGTAACAATATCTCCGGTATCATATATGATGCTTATCTGCTGGTACAGGTACATCGGATGAAAATCCGGCTCTTCCGAGTAGAAGGCGTCATACCCGTATTGCATGATGCCCCGTTCGGGTGTCAGGAACGGGAGGCCCCGTTTCATCATATCGACCAAAGGCTGTTCAAACCCGTTCCGGGGAGTATATGACTCAAGCGCTTTCGGCAGGTTCTTATAGTAAGATTTCGATTCTACCCTTTTGAGCAGCCTGCCTATTTTCCCATCCTGATAGGAAGCCAGCAATTTCATGCGGTCCTTCCAATCTTCCGGGTCGTTGCCGTCATCTTCCGAGAGCATTTCAAACATGAAATCCGTATCATCGTTCTCCCAAAAGATGCCGATGTCGTTGGCTTCCATCAGATTGTGGAGGAATGTGACGGCAATCCTCCTCAAAACAGGATTGAGCGTTTCCAGGAATTTTACCGGAAAATAATACAGCGTGAAGCTTCCCCATTTGTGACATTTCCACAGTCGGAAGAACAGCCTGCCGTCCTCTTGCTCGATATTGACATACAGATTGTCCCCGATAAGCGTATCCATCTCATCGTATAGCCTGGCGATGCCTTCCCCTATACTTTTCCCCGGTGTATGCACGGCTTCCTTTTGCAGTAACAAAGCGTACTTGAAATATGAATCACGCAGGAACTCGTAGTTTCCCCGCGTGATTACATTTATCTTGTCACATTCGCAATCGTCGTAGCAATCTACGGTAAGACTTTTCTGTGCCAGCGGTGTCAAGGCCGTGCTTAGAAAAGAATTACGGCCCCGCTTGGAGCCGCAATCCGTTCTTCCCTGTTCACGCCGTACTGTACATTCCTTTGCGTCTGGCTGATGACGAGCTTTGCCAGCCGTTCCAACCGGTGTTCGTCCAATGGTACACATGACTTCTTTTTTTTATTATCCTTTTTCCTGTTGTTGTTCTTCTTCATGCTCTCTATCCTTTTACCCCGATGGTGGTTGTGAACTCGTACACGGCCTTATCGTCCTTGATGACCGGTCCGTGTACTGTTGCCGTTGTCAGCTCCGGGTAGAAATTGGAGTAATAACTCATGACCATTTCGGGACTGTCCGACGGGTTGGGATCATCGAGCGTGACCATTCCATTGTTCTTCTTGAATGTGAATGAGCGTGTCATTCCTGTAATTTCGAGTGCCATAATCTTAGACTGTTTGATTTTGATAATGTGGGACATGGGGTTCTAACATGGACTGTGGGAAATCGGGATATCCCTCGTAGTCCTCCGGACGGTAAGCCGGTCCTTCCTGTCCGGCATCGTAATGCGGGTACAGTTCTTCCGGCGCCTGCACCTGCTCCTGCCAATGCGGGTTCCCGTATACCGGTTGCGGTGCCTGCTGCGGTGCGGGTTGCTGTCCCGCATATGGTTGCGGCTGTGGCGGGGCGTAATATTGTGCCGGTCCCTGTGGAGGTTGCTGCGGCGGCCACATCGTCTGCTGTTGCTGTGGTGCTGCAACCGGCCTCTGTTGCTCGCCGGGTACTTGTGCCGCCATCGGTTTCTGCGGTTGTGGAGGATATTGTGGAGCCGGTTGCGGCTGCCGGGCCGGCGCGGCAGTCGGTTGTGCCTGCGGTTGCGGTGCCGGTTCTTCCATCAGTTCGAACAGGCTGCCCTTGTTCATCGCCTTAGTCTGTTCCGCCACCATCCCGTCAATCTTCTTCTGGTCCTGCGGTTTGGCATAGAGGCGCGCCTGTCCGAGTGAAGTGACGACATCCTTGTGGTTGCCGGCGGCAATCAGTTCCTCCGCCTTCTTGAAATGTTTCTCATACTTCTCGCGCTTCTCCTTTTCCTCCTTCGTCTCCTTCGACTTGGCTTCCTTGGCCGCCTTGCTCTCGGACGCGGCTTTCTCCGCTTGCGCCTCGAATTGCGCCATGTTGGAAATCAGGCCCGCCGCTTTCTGTATCGGCCGTGCGACGGCTTGCAGGAATCCTGCGTCCAACTCCTGCGGCAGTCCGCTGACGGTCAGGGGGACAAGGTGGTTCTGGGCTTCGTCTTTCAGCCCGTTAGACTTCGGCAATGTGGAAACTGTCAGTTGCCCGTTCGCTTTGCGGATGACGAGGGTGAGGTCCACGCCTTCGGTCATCATTTGGTGGATTGCTGTAAAAAACATAATCTTGATGTATTAAAGGTTATTATTGAAGTTTACATTTCACTGAATAATTCCGCCAGCAACCTGTTCCTGTCGGGATGGTGGCATATTTCCAGAATGGGGTTCAACAAGGTGGAAACGTGTACCGGTCCGGTCGTCCCCCGTGGCGGGAACCTGACAGCCGGTTCGGGTTCCACGGTTCTCTTTCTTCTTGTTACGGGCATGGGCATCCTCATGGGAGCCGGCGGCGCGCTTGTGACAAATGCTTGGTTCATGACTATTTATTTTAATTGTGAATACTCGGGCTTTGGCAGCCCGTTGAACTACAAGGGCCGGCGGTAAATGCTTCCGGTAAGGCAAGGTTTTCGGGAAAAATACCGCAGCGCAGTGAGGATGATTTTTCCCGAAACCGCAAGGCTCGACCTTGCTGTCCGAAAAGAAGCATTTGCCAACTTTGCCCGGTAGTTCCCGGTATGCCAAGCCTGTATTCTTCATCCCTTTTCCTTTTTATATCTATTCCCTTCACTTCCGGATTCATAAAACATGGGAAACAAAAAGAGCCGTCCGTGATGGACAGCTCCGTTCCGTGAGGTGTTATGGGATTTGTATGGCATCTCCGGTTCATGGCTGAAAATTATATTATCAGAATACCAGAAAACTGAATATGCAGAAAAGTATGGCCGCCGCTACCAGGAGACAGGCAATCCGATACAGGAACTTGAAGAATCCCTGGAAGCATACGATGCTTACCGCGACCCACACGGGGGATACTCCCCGTGAATACATATAACTGAACACGATGAAGGCGGTGAGGCCTAACGCGATGATCCGTACCCATCTGTTCGCTTTTATCCTTTCGATACATTCTCTTGTTTTCATGACGTTCTATTATTTACAGGTGAAACAGTCGTTTCCAATTTCAAGGGCCGGGAGGCGGACCGCCTCCACAGGCAAGGTTTTCGGGGGAAAATACCGGAGCGGCGCGAGGATGATTTTCCCCGAAACCCGAAGGGCCCGACCTTGCAGGTGGAAAACGGCGGTACGCTACCTTTGCCCGGGAATTGGAATGACGGCATTATCTCTTCTTTCCGTTCCCGGCTTTCGGGAACGAGAATACCGGGTTGTACTCCGTATCGAAGGTGATGGCGGCATCGAACGGCACGCCTTTCTTTCCCTTGAATCCCTTGATGAGTCGGGTGCTTCCGGACGAGAAGAGCTGTTCCAGATGGCTGTCAGTCAGTTCCTTGTTCAGGATACGGCGGAACACCAGCAGTCCGCACCCGTCCCGGTCACACTTGGCCACTTTGGAACGGAGGATGATTTTCCCCGTCTTGCACTTGGGGCAGGTGAACACCTTCTCCTGCATTGCCGGAAAATCCAAGCGCAGTATCTCGTCTGTCACCTTGCAGGTATAATCGCGGATGGACTGCATGAATGCCTCCGCATCAAGTGTATGTCCCTCTATCTGCAACAGGGCCTTCTCCCAGCTTCCCGTCAATTCCACATCGGCCACGCTCATCCCCTTCACCGCCTCGTAGATATACATCCCTTTCTCGGTCGGGACGATGCTCTTGCCGGAACGGGAGATATAGTCCCGCTTGATCAGGGTGGTGATGATGGCGGCACGGGTGGCAGGCGTACCTATGCCCAAGTCCTTGATGGCTTCCTTTGCCAGTTCGTCCATGATGTTTTTCCCGCAGGTCTCCATAGCCCCCAGCAGGGTGGCTTCCGTGTACAGCGGTTTGGGCAGGGTCTTTTTCTGCGCCACCCCGTGTCCCATGACCGGCACGGCCTCGCCTTCGGTAAACTCCGCCGTTCCACTGTCCCGGTCCGGTTCGTCCTTGTCCCGGTCCTCTTTTCTGGCAAAGACACCGCGCCAACCCGGTTTGACGATGGCGGAGGAACGGGAGCGGAACCCCATGCCCTCGCAGGTACATTCCATGACCAGCAGTTCTTTCTCGCAGGGCGGGGAGAATGATTCCAGCATCCTGCCGGCTATCAGGGTGTAGACGGTAGATTCCGCCTCGGACAGACCTTCGGGTACGATGCCCGTGACAATCAGGGCATGGTGGTCGGTCACTTTCGTGCCGTCCACGCTGCGGGTGTTCAGGTCGGAAAGATCAAAGGACTGCCCGTATTCCCTGAATTCCGGCAGTACGGCGATTTTCTCCAGCAGGGAAGGAATATGCCGCATGACATCCTCCGGGATATGACGGCTTCCTGTTCTCGGGTAGGAAATCAGTTTTTTCTCATATAACGATTGTGCGATGGAGAGTGTCCTGTCCGCCGTCAGGTCGTAATGGATGTTGCAATCCTTCTGGAGTGCAGTCAGGTCATATAGCAACGGAGACTGCTGGAGTGTTTTCTTACGCTCCACCTTGGTGATTGTCACCAAAGAACCGGAAGTGATTTGTTTATATGCCGCTTCTGCCGTTCCTTTCTCCTTGAACTCTTCCGTGTGGAAGAACATGCGGTGTGCGTCCCGCTGCTTCAATGTAAGGTGCAGCTGCCAGTAAGGGGTGGACACGAAACTCCGGTTCTCCTTGAAACGGGCACAAATCATGGAGAGTGTCGGGGTCTGCACGCGCCCGATGGAATTGTTCGCCGAGCCGGAGACTATCGCCAACGCGCGACTGGAATTCATCCCCACCAGCCAATCCGACTTTGCCCGGCAATCGGCGGCGGCATACAGGCTGTCGTAATCCTTGCCGTCCCGGAGGTTCGCCATGCCCTCGCGGATGGCCTCGTCGGTGAGCGAGGAGATCCACAGGCGCTTGAACGGCTTGGTGTAGCCCAGGTAGGAATAGATCCGGCGGAAGATAAGTTCCCCTTCGCGGGCACAGTCGGTCGCCACGATGATGCTTTCGCACTGTGCAAGCACGCTGTCAATGACTTTCAGTTGTTTGGCGGCGGCGAGGTCCGTCACCATGCCCTTGTCCGTCCTGACCTGGCGGGGTATCAGGCGGAACGGGTCCGGCAGCATCGGAAGGTCTTCGGCACAGGTCTTCGTGTAGCCGTATGCGCCCGGCATGGCAAGTGACAGGAGATGTCCCATCGCCCATGTGACCATATAGCCGTTGCCGGTACAGTAGCCGTCCTTCTTGTCGGTAGCCCCGACTACACGGGCTATATCCAGGCCGACACTCATTTTTTCTGCTATGATTGCTTTCATATTCGGATAAAAATTAAGCCGTTCCCCGTTACCGGAACCGGAAAACGGGAAACGGCGGTTTGACATTCTTTACTTGTAGGATTGGCAGGCGGCTGCTATGCCAACGGCTTGATGCCGAGAATTTCAATCAGTGCCCCGCCGTCCTTGCGCACCAGCTGGAGGGTGGCGTCCATCACCACGTCCACCCCGAGAAGCACGAGGCTGAGTGACATCACTTTCGTCTTCTCTCCCTTGAGCAGCGTGTCAAGCTCCCCCGACATCTCCAATTCGTCCTTCAGGATACCGATTCCCGCAAGTTCATCCCAGTTCACGTCTTCCGCCTTGAAAGGCGTGTTGCCATTATCGTTCATGTTCATATTTCTGATTCTTTTGGATTTTACATTCATTTGATTCACGCTCAGGCTATGCCCGCGCCTTTGGACTTGCGGCTGTTCTGTTCCTGTCCCTGCTTCCGGGCGTTCGCCACCACGTTGCGCTGCGAGGCGTCACGCTTGCGGTCCGGATTCTCGTTGTAGAAGTCCAGCCTGCCCTGGTTGAAGTTCGCCTTGACGTACTGCGAGATGGTCTTGCCGTCGTAGCCCTTGATGCCCTCGACGAGCACCGCCTTGCCGCTCTGGAGGTCGGCACGCTGTTTCCGGTTCAGCTCCACGTCCCATACCTTTGCCGGTATCTTGAACTCGGCACGCTGCTCGAAGCCGTCCGGCGTGCGTGAGTAGCTCAGGCGTCCCGTCTCCAGATCCGCCTTGATGAAGGAGGAGAACTCCTCGCCCTTGCGGTTCACCATGTCATTGAGGAAGATGATCTTGCCCTCGCGTAGTTGCTGTTGCTCCTCCGGGGTGACTTTCACACCGCCGATCTCATTCGGGATGTAGATTTCACGCGCCCCCTCCGGGGAATCGGGATTGTAACGCGAGTAGGCGGGTTTGCCCGTGGCCTCGTCCAGCTTGACATACGAGGAGAACAGCTCGCCGTCCTTGCGCTCCATCCCCTCCACGAAGATGGCCTTGCCCGCATTGAGATCCTCGATCTGCTTCTGGGTGAGTTCCACGCCACCCAATGAATGGCGGTTGAAGAGCTTGTCGTTATCAAAGATGTATTCGATGCCCCTGCGCTCGGCATTGACCTGGATGTGGGCGTCGAACTCCTTGCCGCCGTTGGAAATCATCCCCTCGATGAAAACCTTCTTGCCTTCTCGCAGGTCGTTCTGTTCCTGCTGTGTCAGCTCCACACCCTTGATTTCCCTCGGGATGAAGACATTCTCCGCACGCATGGCCACCACCTCGTTGGTGAGCTTGTCGATGCTGATGAAGGAAGGGATGTACTCGCCGCTACGGTTTTTCAGTTCTACCACACGTCCCATGTTGCCCGTTTCAAGCAGGTTCTTTTTGTCCTCGTCAGAAAAGATGTGCCCGAAATACGGGCGGTCGAGCTCGGGTTTCTGGCGGATGCCGTGGATACCCAGCACGATGGGACCTCCCACGGACTGCTGGAACGAAAGCCGGGCGTCCGTGCGCAAGACGGCGGAACCGAAGTTCATGCTGATGGGCACGAGCTGGTTGGTCTTGTACCCCTTGAGCATCTGGTCGAGTAATCCACGTTCCATGAGGTACTCGCGGGAGAGGCCGTAGTTCTTCAGCTCTTCCCAGTTGATCATGGATTCGTTGTAGCGGTACTTGGGCTGCTGCGTGCCGTCACCCTGGGCACCCTGCTGCTGTGTTTCATTTTTCTTTGCCATTTCTTCTTGATTTTGATTGTTCATACTTTGGTTTTCCTTGTCGCGTGGGACGATCTCGTATTTCTTGAGAAAGTCCTCCACGGCTTTTGTCTGCTTTCCCGCGGCTATGTCTTCGATGGCCTGCCTGACCTCCGGGTCTTCCAGCTTATCCTCCTTGACGGAGAAAATACCGAAACGTGTCGGGTCTTTGAGCTGGCTCCAGAAGTTCTTCAGGAAATTCTCGAACATGCTGGCGTACCGGTCGATTTTAAGGAAAGAGTTCCGGTGTTCCTTGTCCGCCGGGACGGTACTGTACTTCCCGTCCTTGCCGATTTTCGACACCGCCTGTAAAAGCAGTTCCATCTTGTCGAGGATGAATACGATGTCGCTCATCTGCTCGTTCTCGGCCACTTGCGGTTTCGGAGGTTCGTCACTTTCATTTTTCTTTGCCATAACTTTGGTTTTTTAGAGTTGATAACTGAATTTGTCATGGCAAATATATAGCATGAATTTTGATAAATAATTGTTTTGTAATTAGTTGTACTACACATTTCATCACTTGTCACCACGTTTCACCACAGGGGTGACAATGCGAAAACCCAAACGGACAGAAACGGAAGGTAAACGCAAAAGAACGGATTGCCGAAAGACGGGGAAAAGGCCGAACCGAGGCAGGAGGGCGGAAAGAAGGAAAAGCCACCTCCAAAAAAGAAGCCTGTATTATGCAGAGTTGAGAGCGAGCTGCTTTAGTCCCCGTTTCCTTGTATTCCTTATAGGACAGGCGGCAGAGGGAAAAAGAAATTGCCGGTCGGACTGATGTCCCCATTGGGACGGCTCAAAGAGGTAAAATACCGCCGCCCGATTTTGTTTTGACCTTGTTCTATGCGTCGTAGGTCGCTTCGCTTGCTAAGTCCCGGCCTTTTCTCCAACTCGGACGGTGATACCGGAACGTTTTTTCGGGTGAAAAATTACCGCAGGGAATTTTTTGCGCGAAAACCGGGGGCCTGAACGTGGAAGGTATCGCCCTCCGAGTTATCTTCTCCGGGGGACTTAGTGAGTGAAGCGGCACTAAGGATAGCTGTTTATGGAAGAATATGAACAAGCTCATGGATGGTTATCCTGTTGGAGAAATATGGGACTTTTCCCAATTTTCTCCAGTACGACATTCGGAGTATCGATAATTTTCACTACTTTTGCGACATGATTATACCAAGAGACAAATACTTACAAGAACTGAAAAGTGTCATGCACAACGGAATGATCAAAATCATTACCGGAGTGCGTCGTTGTGGCAAATCTTATCTTCTGTTTGAATTGTTCAAACAATCGTTACTGGAAAGTGGCGTTGATGAAGAACATATTATTCAAGTGGATTTGGAAAACCGGCGCAGCAAACGACTCAGGAACCCGGATGTATTGTTGGATTACATTGACAACCACATGACAGACAATGGAATGTATTACATACTATTGGATGAAATTCAAATGGTTTCAGAGTTTGAAGATGTGCTTAACAGCTATCTGAAAATAAAAAATGCGGATGTATACGTGACCGGCAGCAACAGCCGTATGTTATCCAGCGATGTGATCACCGAATTCCGCGGTCGCGGGTATGAAATCAGAGTTCACCCTCTTAGTTTTTCTGAATTCCTTGAGGCCGGACAGTACGATAGCGAACTCTCCGCGTTACAAGATTTCATGATTTATGGCGGCATGCCGCAGGTCGTATCCTTTTCAAGCAAGGAGGAAAAGGAAAAGTATCTGAAATCATTATTCAAGGGCACGTATATCCGTGACATTAAAGATCGTTACGGTATTAGAAATGATGATGATTTAAGTGAGCTTATAGACATCATCGCTTCTAATATAGGATGCCTTACCAATCCGACAAATCTTGAAAATACATTCAAATCGGTAAAAGGTCATAGTATTTCAGATACAACCATACAGAATTATCTCGGTATGTTACAAGATGCGTTTATGTTGGAAAAGGCCATCCGGTACGATATCAAGGGAAAGCATTACATCAATACACCGTCAAAATATTATTTTGAAGATGTCGGATTGCGTAATGCACGTTTGAATTACAGGCAGATTGACGGTGGACACCTTATGGAGAACATCATCTATAACGAGCTTCGAATCAGAGGGTATTCTGTCGATGTCGGACAAGTGGAGGTGCGGCAAATGAATAATGAGGGAAAGAAAATACGAAAGTTGTTGGAAGTGGACTTTATCTGTAACAGGGGTAATAAGCGTATTTATATCCAATCCGCACTTGATATGCCTACCCAAGAGAAAATCGCTCAAGAGACCAATTCTCTCTGTCATATCAAAGATGGATTTCCTAAAATCGTTATTGTGGGAGGGTTGACGCCATCTTATGTGAATGAAGATGGTATATCAATAATCAATGTGATTGACTTCCTCAAAGATAAGGAGGGCATGTTATTGTAAGTTCCCTGTGGCTTAACTCTCAAATCGGCAGGGCAAAACTTGTCATTGGAAATTGTCGTTCCTAAATTTACCATATAAGGATTTAAAGTTCGAATTTTACGGAAAATTCTCAAAATATGCGATTTAATTCCCTATATACGGATTTTAGCGTTCCGACTCTGCTGACTACAGTCAGCGACAAAATAATGAGTGAAAAAAGTGTGTATGATACAACCTGATTCAGGTATGTATGCTCCAACCGTGAAACGGTCCTCCAATCATTACGGCCAATGACTGGTCAGGATTGCCATGATAGAGCAACCCTCCGACAATACCTCTTGTTCCATCTTGTTCCACTTCCGCGAAACCGAATGAATATGGTGCGAAATCGGTATATAATTCTATTTCATACCTGCCGTTGGAGTTGGTTTCCCATTGTTTGAGGCGTTCGATACATTTGTTCAACGTTTCGTCACCGATGCTCTCCGCATACCTGACGGTCTTTTCGTAATGTTCCTGACATTTGATTCTCATTTCCGTATGTTTTTTAAGTTTATAATAAATCTTCGTATATCCTGAAACAGAGGCATCCGGCTATGGTAAAATCCTCCTGACCCTTGTCAGCCAGTGATTTCAAATCTTCCAGGCTGTCGCAGTAGAAGAATATCCCATCGTCCTTTTCCGTGTCGGAATCCATAGCCAGTGCAATCCGCATTTCCTCCGTCTCCAATGTGTCGCTCCATCGGATGATGCAATCCGCGTAATGAGGTTCACGCCCTTGTTCGCTGTAGAATTTCAAGTAGTGACCGCCTATTTCCTTCTTGACTTCATCCGGCTTTTTCCAAGCACTGTCGTCTACAACCTCAAACCCGAGTCCCTCCACTAATAGGCACGTTCCCTTGTCATATACCATCATGGTGCGCTTTCCCATGTGCTTCTCCCGTATCTCCGCCCAATTCGGCAGATCCCAACGCTCCACGGTCCAAATCCCGCGATAATCTTTCGGGATGGAATTGTATTCGCTTAATGTTATCTTTCTCATTTCAAGCTGATTTATGATGTTATAAAAGTTACCTTGTACGTTTTGCACGGTTTCCCGAATGCCGGACGCGGGTTGAATTCACTGCATGATTCCCAGTCCACGCTCATCGTGTAGCCGTCCGGGAAATTCTCGCCGGTGAACCGGCTTATCATCTCCAGATCCTCATTCGTCAAAAATAATTCTTCCTCTATGCCGTACTCCAATGCGAAAATCGCCCATTCGGGAATATTGTCCCAAGCGAGCGTCTGTCTGCCACTTTCAATCATAATGCCGATGTTTACTGCGGTAATACCATAAGTTTGTTGATGATACTGTCCAATTCCGTTTCCCATTTGTCCGTACCGTCCATGACCGACGGATAGGTCAGCTGTTGCCACTGCCGGTAATCGAACAGTTTCATCCGCAACGGGTAATAGTCGAACAGTTTCCGGTTGCCAAGGAATACTCTCAGGTGGTTGGTTCCCACTTCCATCAGTTTCAGACCATAATTGTCAAGAATCTCATGGAACCTTTTCATAGGTGTGAAGTTGCTTCTCTTTTTCATGTCCTTTATGTTTTTATTGTTTGAATCCTATTATATTTCAGCAGCACATTTTGTACAGGGCATCATCGGTCAGTGTGCATAATTCCTCGTCAGTGCAGTAACCGTCAATCTCTTCATTCGCTTCCATTGCCTCATAAATGCCGTTACGCATATCGTTCACCAACTCGTCACGCAGTCTTTCCACAGATACCCTGAATGTGCCATTGCCGGCCTGGATTTCCCTGACCGGGTACGCCACTCCTTTCCAGTAGGTCTTTTCTATACCTATTTCATCGGTACGTCCCTCCATACGATTCAGATATTCCTTTATGATGTCCCCATGACAAGGATTCGGCTTGCAGAAACATCCCAGCGTCTTGCCCTGCAATTCTTCAATCCGTCCGCGGAACTCTTCATCCGTACTTAAACGATGGTAAAAATACTTTCTGTAACTCTCCAGCGTACTGCCTCTTGCCATTGTCGCTTCCAGCCTGAACGGGTTTCCGAAATAACCGTCTTTCCCATGTCCCGCTCTTCCTATGTAAACGTCACAGGATTCCTTGCGGATATTGACTACTCTTGTCTTGCTCATAACTTGTTTTTTAGTCGTTAAACATTTCTGACCGGCAAGCCGGTATTTTATTTCTTGCCTGCCTCACCGTTCCGTGCCGGATTGTGCAAGGCTTTTCGGGAAAATACCGCAAGCGGAGCGCGGAAGATTTTCCCGAAAACCCGCAAGGGCCCGGCCTTGCTCAATCCAAAAGGCACGGGACGACCTTTGCAGGCTGAAATAAAAAAGCGGCCTTTCAATTGCTATTCATTTTCCTTGTCGTTTTCTTCCTGCGGAATCAGGTGTTTCAGATCAGGGTCATTGGATATCCTTTCCTTTTCATCCTCTATTATCCGAACCACGTCCTCCTTGATTCGGGAATAGTTCCGGTCTATCTGCTGTTGCATGATGTCGTTACCGTCGGCATCCTTAAACTCATTGATAATCGGTATTTTCTTGTAGGCTTTGGTTTCCGCCGCCACCTTTTCGCTATCGACAATGATACGGGCATGGAAAATCTTCTGGTCTATCTCTTCCCCGAAGTTGTCCGCCACGCTTCCCACGAACGTACCCTGCGAGAGGTTGGCGATTTTCGATGCAGGAATGAGGGAGTCCATCTGCGTGTTGATGGAGGTGGAAGTGTCCTGCCTGTTGATGGAGAGGGACTGCCGCTGCTGGAGTATCTTTCCGAAGCGTTCCGAAAGGTTCTTGGCCGTTTCACCCACGACCTGACCTGAGAAAATATTGCCGACTGTATTTTGGATTACCTTCGCCTCTTTTTCACCGTAGTCACGTGTCAGTTGCGAGAAGTCCTGAAAACCGAGGCAGACCGCCACCTTGTTGCTTCGGGCGGTGGCAATGAGGTTGTCGATACCGCGAAAATAAATCGTGGGAAGCTCGTCTATGATGATGGAAGATTTGAGCTGCCCCTTTTTATTTACCAACTTAACGATACGACTGTTGTACAGTCCGAGGGCGGCGGAATAGATGTTCTGTCTGTCTGGATTGTTGCCGACACACAAGATTTTGGGATGTTCGGGATTGTTCAGATCCAATGTAAAATCATCGCCTGTCATCACCCAGTAAAGTTGCGGGGAAATCATCCTCGAAAGCGGGATTTTTGCCGATGCTATCTGGCCTTGGAGCTGATCTTGGGCTCCGGATTGCCATGCATCCATAAAGGGGGAAAGATAGTTTTCCAAGGACGGGTATGAGGCCAGAATGGTGAAAATATCGGCATAAGGTTTGTTCAGAAATTCTATCGCGTGAGGGAACGTACAGTATTTGCCGTCCTGATAGATGGTAGGCTCGGCACTCGGCGCCTTGCCGCATTTCTGCGGTAGGTTTCCGAGAGCCTGCCCCCGAACCGTGCTTACATGTCTCCATGTACACGGCTCTCCGTTATAATTCAACTTAGTGTTATACATTGCCATGTATTTTAGCATTACATTCTGGACAGACTGCCAATGTTTTACGGTGCATTTTGAGCATGATGCGTTCCCATTCGTTCTTGCCTGTCAAGTCTTTCAAGGCACGAACATGGTGCATCACCGTTTTGCCATGCGCTCCGCATACCTCGCACTGTTCCGCCTTTAGTCTCTCAACAAGACTTGAGGCTGGCAGAAAATTGGTGTTTGGCATTATGTCGCATTTAGCATCACATTGAGCGTCTTTTCTCTTGAAACCCTCATTATAGAACACACGGCATTTGCATTGCCCTTTTGCATCCGTGTAACTGATTACAAAGTCTTTGTCTTTCGAGTATTTCTTTTTAATCTTCCGTACACTGCTGCTTTGCTTTTTGGCGATGCTTTTGTACATACTGTATTCCATAATATAACCGAACCTTTTGCAAAGAGTAGATACATTGTTCGCTATCGAGTAATAATTGTAGAATCCTCTTATCTCCTTATTGAATTGGGCTACAATATCCTCCGGTTTGCGGTTCATCATATAACTGCGTGCCTTTGGCTTCCAATCCTCCTTGCCATTGGTTTGTATAACCCTCATGGCTTTGTAGTCAATCAACTTGTTCTTGACCACCTCTCTCGGGAGTAGAAGTACAACCTTGCGGTTGAACATTCTTTTGAGCACTCCATTCTTATCTCTCTTGGTGGCTTTGGAGTTGCGTACGGTTATTTCATATCCCAGAAATTTAGCTTTTTCTTGTGCTTGGGTTATAAGCGTTTTCTCTGCCGACAGTTCAAGTTTTAGCTTATCTTTCATGAATTGTGTGATATTCGCTTTGATTTGCCCACATTCTTCATGGCTGCCGACAACCCCAATCAAGAAATCGTCTGCGTATCTGACATATTTCAACCGTCTGTACTCTTCATCCATTTCCATGACACAAGGCATTTGTTGCATCTGTCGGTAATACCCTTTGATTTTATCAATAAGGTCTTTCCGTACCTTTGTATCGGTTTCGGATTTCAGTTTCTTTTCCAGCTTGTTCTTACGGTCTTTAATCCGACGGTAATCCTTATCCAATCTTCTGCTTGCGCCTTTATTGAAAGATTGGGCGTATACCTCCATGTACTTGTCGAACTTGTCAAGGTAAATATTAGCCAGTATGGGACTAATGATGCCGCCTTGCGGAGTTCCACTGTACGTGTGTCTGTATTTCCAATTTTCAATATACCCAGCGTTCAGAAATTTACGGATGAGCCTTATGAACCTCCCGTCCGCTATGCGTTCTTCGAGTATGCCAATCAGAACGTTATGGTCTATGTTGTCGAAGAAGCCTTTTATGTCCCCCTCTATAAACCATTTTGTTCCGAGAAACGTATCTTGAATTTGGGTTAATGCAGTCTGGCAACTCCTACGTGGTCTGAATCCATGTGAGGTATTTTCAAAACTTCCCTCGTATATGGCTTCCAGTATCATGTGTACCACTTCCTGCACCAACTTGTCTTCAAAAGACGGGATGCCCAACGGGCGTTTCTTTCCGTTCTTCTTAGGGATATAGACCCTTTTGGCTGGGTTGGGTTTGTAACTTTCGTCTCTAAGCTTGGAGATTAGATTTTCTATTCTCTGAATACTCATTTCGTCAACTGTCTTGCCGTCTGTCCCAGCGGTCATATTGCCCTGTTTGGCATAGATTCGCTGGTAGGCGGTATAGAACATCTGTTCATTGAATAGAATACGATACAACCGTTCGAACTTATAGCCCGATACATTGCTGTGTTTCACTAAGTTGTTCAATACATTCTTTGGATTTCTCATAATGTCTCTCACATTTTCCTTTGATTATATTGATTATATAACTGCTTCCCTTCGCCATGTGCAGGGCATTACCCTGCTCGGACTACTACGGAAGCTCCGTTGCCATGCCGAATATTCAAGAACGACTTCTATAGCCTTTCGGCGTTTCGGTTTAGGCAATCCCCATTTAGCGGGTGTAATAACAAGCATGACAGACTGTCGGATGCAACGTTCGTCCGTTAATCTGCTTATTGCAGACGTGTCGCAGTCAGTTCTTTGCCCCATACAACCTAAACACTTGCTGGGGTACATGCGATATGGCGTTGGTAACTGCCTTCCGCCACAGCCCTGGTATGTGCCACTGGATTGTTGTTCAACCAGTTCAGGCTTCATCCTCATGTCCGTCTTTCTGTCTTGCCATTCAGTCGCAGCGTGGCAGTTGGCTGACTTATGGCTTCTCCGACATGCTACACTCCCCCTCGGGTTTCCCTCTGGGATAAGTCGGATGACAGTAGGTCTTATTTTCATAGAACTCTAACCTAATCTATTGCTAAATAGATATTTATTACACTGCCTTATGGGCGCACCGTAAGTACCATATAATAGCCGCGAGGAGGATTATCGGGGACTCCACGAAGAAATCACCCTGTTTCTGTATCCAGGTCTTGTTCAAATTTAAGAGTATGGTGTATGCCGATTCGTAAGCATCGCTGATATCCACCATGAATTTCGGGTTGATGGGATTACACCGGTGACTGCGCCTCGGGTCGTCGAAATTTATCACATAGAACTCCGGTCTGACTTTGTATTTGTCCAGGTTCTTCAATAGCTCGTTATAGGCTATGACAGAGAGGTCATCGAATTTGTAATCATACAGATATAATGCGAATCCTTTGGAAATCTGCTGTTTGATGTAATTATTTACCACCGCGTAGCTCTTGCCCGAGCCGGGAGTTCCAAGCACGATGGACGCACGAAAAACATTTACAACATTAATCCATCCGTCCCATTCCTTGCCTTGATAAACGAACTTTGTCGGCAGGTTCACGGAATACTCGTTCTCCATGAGCCGTGTCTCCTGCATGAAACTCTCGTTGCCGGTGTTGAACACATCTTCCATGAGGTTGTGTTTCAGCATCCGGCTTATCCATACGCCCGACATCAGCAGCAGGATATACCCGGCAGTAAGCGTTGCCGTGTATAAGGCGGCATTGACCATCGGGCTGAACGGTAAGTCGAGCATCCACCAGTTCATAAAGAACAGCACCAACCCGGCAAGAAAAGAGGCGTATATCTTTCTCCATGTCATCTTTTGGTTCTTCACGCCTTTTGTGCCCAGGCATGAGAGGGCGAGGAATATGACGGCAAATACTTTTGTGATGAGCAGGTTGCTGAAAAGCCCCGCCGTCCTCTGGAAATTAAGGAGTATCCTGTCTACTACTCCGATGTTGATACCCATATCCACGAATGACCGGTAGCAGTACCAGTAGACGTGGATAACAATAAACACGATGGATATGGCACGCATGAACTCCATGACCTTGGCCAGTCCTCTCAAATCATCTTCTTGTTGCATAATGATATAATTTTAATGGTTTGTAAAATCAGTAATCAGGATATTCCACGGGAGCGGCGTTTCTTTTTCTTCTTGCGTTGCAGCCTGCGGGCAAGCGCCTCTTCCTGCGGGTCGGGACCGTTGATACAAATATCGAAGATTCCGAAAGCCTGTTCGATGGAGCTTTCCATTTCAGAAGAGAAACTTTCTTGTCGGCTGGAATCAGGCACGGGAGCATCCAAATCTGGAGTATTGACCGGACTGTTGAACAGCTGCTCGAAGGCATTGGCGGAAAACTCCTTGCCGAGCCGTGAGCCGTTGTACACCTCCCGGTTCCGGTGGTCGATGAAGGTCGCGCCGTAAATGCGTCCCTCGTCGTTCTCGCGGAATACCGCATCTATTCCACGCCCATTCAAAAGGCGGATGAAGTCCTCCCTGTTGCCCCGGCATCCGTGCATGGCAAGCGCCACCTCGTTCCGTATCTTCGGCTGCCATTTTTTTGCCTTGTATTCACGGGCATTGAACCCGATGCGCTTTTCCAGCCCTTCATAGCCGTAGCGTTTTCCGATAAGGGAGGACTTGACGGGCGTGCATACCGGTTTTCCCGTATCGTCAGTCATGGTATAGACAATCCCGTTGTAAGGTGTCCCGTTAAATTTGCCTTTCACCTGTTTCACCTCGATATTGAAGCTGGAAAGCAAGGCACTGTATTCTCCGAAAGACTGGAAACGGTAGGTTCCGAACACGCTTTTGACGATGTTGGAGACTTGCTGTTTCACATCGCCGCTTTGGTAGTCTGCTTTCTTCAGGTAGGGTTCCAGCAACTCTTTCCGCTTGTCCTCCACCTGTTTCAGCCCGAATTTCCTTTCCAGCTCCCGGCAGGCTTTCATCGAGCGGTTCCACTCGTAGGCGTCGTCTATCTTTTCCCCTTTCTCGTTCACGCAGGTGGAGACGATATGGATATGCCTCCGGCCTATGTCCTCGTGTACATATACAATATAAGGCTGGTCGCCGTAGCCCATTCTCTGCATGTATTCCTTTGCCAGTTCCGCGAATTGGCCGTCCGTGAGGCGGTCATCCACCGAAGGGTTCAGGGAGATATGCAGCACCGGCTTTTCCGTATTTCGGTTGGCAAGCAGGTAGTTGTCAAATGCCCAAAGGGTCTGTTGCATGACACGCTCCGGACTGCCTGTCATATCGGTAATCATACGGTTTCCCGAAATGATACGCGCGGTGGCATCGTTCACTTTCTGCTGGTTGTAGGTAATCGCCCCGTAGAGCGAAACACCCCTGTTGATTTTGGCCACCATGTCATTCCCCCTCCCTTTTTCTTTTTATAAGGTACTCCTCCTCGAACTCGCGGGTCAGCAGGATAATCCGCTTGCTCAACAGTACCAAGTCTATCGTAGCCTTTTCCAGATTGCGGAGCAGAACGAAAGCACGTTTCTCCCCGAAGTTGGTCTTGACGGTTCTCACTGTCTGGTTGTAATTGTTGCCGATGCTCTGGAACTGGTGGTAGAAATTGGTCAGGCGGATGTAGTAGTCCATCGTCGCCTTGTCTATTTTCACGACCTTGATTTCGCGGCCAAAGAGCATTGACTTGATAAACCGTGCCCGTTGTTTGAGTCCTGATTTTGCAAACAGCAGCTCGAACTGCCCGTTCTCCTGGGCGTTCAGCTTGATGCCGTAACGGAACACGGCAGGGTCCGGCTTGGGCTTCCGGCCCACGCTTTTCTTTAAGTTTTTCTTCTTGTTTTCTTCCATACGCGTTGATATTTTCTGTTTCTGATTTTCCGTCCCGGATTCACGACTTTGGAGTGAATCCTCCCCGAGCCGTCAGGCGAGCGGCAAGTTGTTTTGGGATGCCCGAATCATTTCGGGCGGCCCAAAACACAACTTGCTATGTTCGCTTGAACATGAATTCTCCTTCCGTCAAATTGTGTTTGACCCTTCAGCCTCATTCTTCGGCTTCGGGAAAGCCCCGCGGCGGTATCCGTTTCGTTGTCGGTGCAAAGTTATGGCAGTATATATTGCTGTGAAATAGTAAGTTATATGCAACGTGATGACAAATGATGACACAGGTCGTCACCTCCCCTGAAACATGATGCCGGTATGAAAAAATACCCTTTTATTTGCAGCGTGAACGGATGAAACCGAGCTTCCGATAACGGTATAATGGTCATATTGTCTGATGCTTCCGTTATCGGTCCGGATAGTGGAAGCAATGTCGGATATGACAGTTATCGGAATGTCATGACCAACAGACCGACCATTAACGGAAGAATGCGATAACGGACACGTTACCGGTCGGAATAGCGGATGAAGCATACCGTGGTCGGTCGGAAAGAAGCGTTCACGGATTGACGGATGAAACAGATATATATTCAATAACCCATAAAAAGAAAAGATTATGAGCAAAGAACCTTTATTCGTTGCAGTCAGCAACCAAAAGGGAGGGGTCGGGAAATCGGCCTTGACGGTAGTGCTTTCCAGCTACCTCCATTTCGAGAAAAACCTGAACGTGGCAATCATTGATTGTGATTCTCCACAGCACAGCCTTGTGCGCATGAGAGAACGGGACAAAAAAGCCATTACCAACAGTGCCTATTTTCAGCAATTGTTACAGCAGCAATGGAATCGCGTACCAAAGAAAGCTTATCCGATTGTGGGAGCGACTTCGGAAAAGGCAAGAGAGGCTGCGGACGAGCTTGCTGCAAGCGGTGACTATGACCTGATTTTTGTGGATTTGCCCGGAACGGTAGAATCCACCGGGGTATTCCGTACCATCGTCAATATGGATTATGTCCTGACTCCCACCACTCCCGACCTTATCATCATGCAGAGCACGCTCGCATTTTCCACGACGGTTCTTGATTATGTCAAGAACACGAAAGATGTGCCGCTCAAGGATATCATCTTCTTTTGGAACAAGCTGAAAAAACGTACCAACGTGGAAATATACAAATCTTATGCGGAGGTCATGAGGGAACTGCATCTGACTGTCCTTGACACCAAACTTCCCGATTTATGCCGCTACGAAAAAGAAATCACCCATGCAAAACGTGATTTTTTCCGCTGCACCCTGCTGCCTCCTCCAGCCAAGCAACTGGAAGGAAGCGGATTGGCAGAACTGGCAGAAGAACTTATAGTCAAACTTAAACTTGTACACTCATGACAAAGAAAAAAGTGGAAGTGAATGAGGATATCCTCAAGAATATCATTGTCGGGGATATTCCTGTCTTCGGCAGGGAGAAGCCCGCTGAAGAAGATGCGGAACAGCTGGAAACGGAAGCCCCTCCCGTCACAGAAACCGCCGGCCCCTCACCAGAGAAAGCGGTTTCTGCAAAGACACGGAAAAAGAAAGAGGAAGCGGGTGGCTATAAGGAAAGGTATCTGGTCAATATACCTGCATCCAACCGTTCCCATGTCTATATAAACCGGGAAGTGGCCGAATGTATCAAGCGTATCCTTCCGGTCATTGCTCCGGATATGAGCATATCGGGGTATATAAGCAATATCCTCGTGGACCATATCCAACAACATTGGGAAGAAATCAATGAACTATACAACAAGGAATATTACAAACCATTAAAACCATTTTAATCATGACACAGATTATTTTTCAATTTGCAGCCATTGCCTGCTCCATTTATACCTTATACAGATTCGGGTTGTTCATTTGCAGGAAAGTTTGTAAAAACAAAAGAAACAGGGTAACGGCTCAGGTTACTTCTGTTGAAGCAGTTGATGAAGTTAAACCTGTCAATGGACAAGAGAGTGTTTCACCGATTGTCATAGAGAAACTTGCCAATAGTCCAATAACAAAACATTTAGGAATCGCCGCATACAGAGCGACCTATCTGGATAATTATCCTATTGCCAGCCGTATACAGGTTTATATAGACAGGGACAGCCATACCCATATCAAACGCTTTCTGGCGGTCGTCGCTCCGGATGCATCCATGTCCGGCTATATAAGCAAGATTATAGATGAGCATCTGAAAAGATATGAGAATGAAATGTCCGAATTGTACACGAAATGTATCACCCAACCTTTATGATTATGGAAACGGCACTCTATTTTACAGTAAAAATTACATGCGTGACTTTTATATTATGGCACTTGTGGATATTCATCTTCAACCGGCAAATGTATGGCAGATGGGAGAAAGTTTACCATTTGATGCGGATTGTCCGTATCAGGCTATGGAAACATCGCAAGGAACGTACGAGGCGAAAGGCTCGTAATGCCCGCAAAAAGGCAATACGTGGGAAATCTGTAACAGAAACAGCCACACCACAAGACAAGCCAAAGGCAACTGCGTTGTCTCCCGCTGGTGATGACGTGATCGGAAAGACAAAGATTGTCTATTTGGAAGACCCGGAAGTGGCAAGAAAAACTCCCATCCGTTCCGAACCCATGAAAAAAGAACCCATAGAAGAAGATGAGGAGATCCGTCCGGATGATGTGGCGCAGGAGGACAGGGGGCTGACCAGGGAGGAGAAAGAAGAGTTGATGTCTCCTGTAGATGCCGAGCCTGACCCGGATTTTGATACAGCCATGACTTTCGAGGACATAAACAATGTGGCGGAGGTGCTGATGTCTGAAAATCCGGATGAACAGAAGGCTATCCGTGCTGCCACTACCATACATCATAAGATGCAGGACACGGTTATACTCTCTTTTCTTACAGACAAATTGAGCAACCAGGAAAAGGTGAACCGGTTGGTAAGCGAATGTCTGGATGAATCGGGCAGACCGCTTTCAAAACGAAAGGCCACATCCAGGAAAATGGAAACTTTCAATATAGATAAATTCGTTTAATTGTGTCTTTTTGCTGTCATAGTTTTTAGGGCATGGCGATGTGATATCGGTGTGCCCTTTTTTACTTTTAAAAGATTCCATTAGATAAAATTCGGATATTCATGCCTTATTGTATGGCAGGCTTCTTATCTTTGCAAAAATGAATGATTATGGCAGTGACAAAAGCGATATTGGAAAAATGGATAGTGGCGCAAAAACGTCACCGCCTTTCCGACAAATAAGTGCAGATGACCCGCGTTATGGAAACTTATAAATTATGTAAAGTTCAGGCTACTAATTGGTGATAAATAGCGTCGTATCAATACCCATAATTAGACATACTTTCCATTATAATTCATATTAATATAAAACAAGACTACAGATATACATAGGTTTTATGAAGTAGTTCGATTTAACGTCCACGAAAAAAGGAAAATATTAAGAAAGAGCATAGTTCAAAAAAGCACTACGCTCTTTGCTTTTACTGCTTATTTTCTCTTTCCCCCTTTTTCTCTTTGAGAAAGTGCGCTTGCTGCAGCAGTTTTACTTGCAGCACTTGTCCGTCCGTCTCTTAATACTTTTGAAGCGGCACTGGCAGCGGCTTTACCTGTAACTTTTTTAGCCATTACCTTAAAGTTATATTTCCAATCCAAACAATACAGGTGGATTGATTCCTGTCAAAAATAGTTCTTAAATAGCGAATTTTCTTATACCTGTTTAATATTAAAACAATGTAGCCCAGCCAGGGATTTTCTTGGCTAATTTAATCGCTGAAGTACCTAAACTTTTTATTTTCGATATAAGTTGGGCTTGTGCCAAATTATCTTTAGAGGCTTTCTCTACAACTTCCACTAATGCTTGATAGGTTTGCATACTGTTTGATGCAGGTACGATTGCATTAATTTCCTCCTTTGATAATCCTTTTAACTGTCTTAGTTCAGAACTATACATGCCGTTAAACACTGCATCTGCATTGGCAAATGATTCAGAAAATCTGTTTGTTTTCATTTTGTTATTTTATTAGTTAATTCTTTGATTTTATTTGCTATATCTTCGATTTGCTGTTGGGCTTTGTCACTTTTAATGTTAATCTTTTCCCCTTTGTCAAGAATCACATCTACAAAACTTGATAACTCGACCAATTGATTGGTAACTGTAGTATCTAAACCATTAAGACCAGCAATGGAAAGTGCTTCGTTTTGGCTTTCTTTGATTTTACGAACTGATACAAGATAAGCAGTTAGAGTTGTATTGGCATATATCGTATTTTGATAGGATTGGTCTATTGCACTCAATACTTCTCTTTCTTGCTGTAGTATAGGAGAAAGCAATTCATTTTTTTTCATATTTATCTGTCGATTTGCTGCCTCTTGAAATTCCAACATAACATTCAAGGCTTCTTCCGTCTCATCTTTACCACCCTTTTTCCCGGCATTTTCTATAATTCCGTATATTGACGATTCGCCTCTTTTATGCTTATTTAGCTCTATTTCTAAAACATGATGGATGATAAACGGAGCATACACATCGTCGATGAAAGCATTTATGTTATGCTTTATTCCGTTATAATATAGTTGTACCATATTACGCTGAGAATTATGCAAAATTTGCAAATCCGAGCCTATCGTTTTCGACAGGGTTACGGCTTCTTTGGGTATTGAGGCACACGACACCAGCAATAACGAAGAAAAAATAACAGCTAAAATTTTATTATTCATATTTTTATAGTTTTAATGTATTCCACCACCATGCCAAATACCTGTGGCAACCCAGATTTCATAATGAAGTAACCATTCACTTGTCCAAGGAATAATTGTATCTGCAATAAATTGAGACTCATCCCATTCTTTTGCCCTTTTATAATATATACACAGGTGTTGTTTTTCTGTGTTATACACATGCTTAAGTCTCGTTTCCCCTTTGGCTAATGTCAAAGGTTTTGGAGCTAAAACATAGACATTAGGATGGCTTTCCCGGTGGTAAACAACTTTAATCAGATATTTGGGGCTTAAGCAGGTTGGTTGTATATGACCTTTCCAAACAAGAGTATTTAACCTAATTGAATATTTAGAATCAGGGAAGTAAGACTGAAGCTTAAGAGCTTGTATCATTAGTGAAATTTCTTGTTTTTTAATCATTACCATGAAAATTGTGTGCAGCAGCAGTGACACTACCAACTGTACTAAGAATCCCTGTACCTATTGCCATTTTTAATACTCCATTTTCCCGAAGATTAAAATTTTTCCTACCCAATGCTGAAAAAACCTTTGTTACAATTTTTTCGCCAAATGGTTTTCCCATAGATTCAGAAATATTATGCAATCCCCGTTGTTGAACTATAGTTTGAATGTCTTGTTCAACCTGATTGAGCCACTTATAAAAGTTCTTTTCTCGCTGCGGATGTTCTACCCATTTGTCAGCAAAGTTCTCTTCGGGATTCACCGGATTTGGAATCCATTTAATAGTTCTGCCTATGCTTGAGTCATAGCGACTCTCGATATAATTCCGCATATTGGTACTCACATTCGTCAATGCATCTATGATAGACGTTTCTTTGTTGTATGCCCTTGAAGCTAAAGTTGTAATAATAATGGATATCGGTTTATCTTCATCTCCGTCAAACATCATATCACGATGTCGTTTCAGAATTTGAACAACCCGCTGAAGTGGTAACTTCTCTTTATTATATTTCGGAACAGGACTTACAGCTTCCGCCAACATTATGGATTTACGTAATGAGACAACATTAGCTGCATTGAAAAACCATCTACCATAACCGAAGGGGTTGCTTTTCATCCAGTTTTCAGCAATCGTGTCGGTATAATAGTTGTTTTGTTTATTATCTGTTATACGTATTGCTAATGATTCGTAATCTTTCTCCAATGCTGTATCCGAAAAGGCTTTTTCAAGTACAATATTATATCCACTACAAACAAGGCTCGGAAGTATATCCATATGATAATTGGCACTATCAGAATACATCAATGTCCAACATCTTCGTCCTTCTCTATCAAGCATATTTTTGTAAGTCTCGTTTGCTTTAAGTCGATTTCCGACCACTTGTTTGAGATGATATTGTGTCCACTGTGGATTTTTGCCTGTTAGTTCACACACTAAGTCAATATCCAAATCATCATCTTCACAAATGGGTTTGATCATTGTTCCAAGCATGAATGAACCTTGCGGGCGAACGACCGGTTTATATGGAGCAAGCGATGATTCAGGCTTTGCCAGCCATTCACCTACTGCACCATAACTACTAACTGCGGTGTTATATTGGGTTTCCGTGATGTCCAATGTTTCGCCGAGTGTTTCTAAAATTTCACTGAATTGCTTTTTTTCTTCTTGTGTCAGCATATCTGTTTATTTAATTATTATTGTCTTATAAAAATCATTTTTTAACTTATTCGCATCATAGATTGCCATAGGCATATCAACTTTAGGCATCCACACTCTACCCAATTCAACAGATGCGGAGACTGGCATAGCTGGAAAAACATGTAATTCTGTACAACCATGATGGAATTTGATTTTGTCAAAAGCATTTCTGACCGTACGACGAAAATCAGATAATAATGCTTCTGTTTTTAAGAAATCATTGTTAGGTGTACCACTTATTGTGATTTCCCATATACTTGTATTTTTTCCAAGAGCCTTTTGTATTCTATCATGTGTCACTGTTGCACTCAAACTAAATACGAGTACGGGAATTTTCGTTTTATTAGCAGGTTCATGTAGAATATATTCTATATCATTGGATATCATCGACTGCCACTTCCACGTAAAAGGTTCTCTGTGTCTTTGATATACTTTTACATCATTCAAATCGTTCAATAAAACTCCCAATTTTATAAGTAGTGGCTGCGGTGCGAGTGCAAATACAGAATAATGATCAGTATTTCCTTGCATCAATCGTGGCTTTATTTGTAGCTTAAACTGTTCACAAAGATTAGCTTCTTCTATCACCCAATAAGTGTCAGTATCATCCGTAAACGGCACATTCTTCATCCTTAATTCTATGGCATTATCGCTTGCCGGATAATAATCATATAACAATGCTTCACATGCAGATTGGTAAGATAAGGGAGAATTGTTACTCCCTATATTCGCTCCATATAAGATTATTTCACTGGACATATTGGGGGCTATGTCCGTTATTCGTCTAATACGTTCTTCATGTTGATGTTTCATAACTAATAACCGAGATTCAGGATGCCCTTCTACGTCCACTTTATCTATTAAATTATGATGCTCATTACATAATAGCATCAAATTGCTTATGTCATCACAAAGTAGTTTGGAACGTACAGTATCACCTCTTGGACCATCTGGTTTGTCCGCTACTATGTGGGCAATATAGGCGCTATTATATTTTTTCTTTGTCAATATATCTGTATACAATATCCTATTGCATCCTTCATATTCACATCTCCCACCAGAGACTGCCCATAGGAGATTCTGTTTTTTAATAGTAATGTTTGTTACGCTCATTCTGTATCTATTTTATTCACCACCATTTTATTATATACAAATTCCGTTAGGATAAAATCCCGTTATTCTATAATATATATCTATATTTGCAGAATAATTGGTATCCCCTTCAACAATATACCAATTCCGTTAGTAACGCTTTTAGTATATATATGAAAAGTGACGTAATGACAGAAAAGATAGATTTTGAAAGTATGGTTGGTTCTGAATTGTTGGAATATATCTCATTCAAAGATGAATTTCCCAATGAGGCAGAAATGGCATTCTATGTATTCCAAGCTCGATATCAACGAGATATATTGCAAAAATCCGAGGTCCTATGTTCTAAATTTGAATATAATGAAGCTATTGCTTTTTTAGCAGCAACATGTACTTTTGATAAAGTATGGAAAAACGCTCATACTTTTAATATGAAAAAAGCAAATACTAAAAATGTTGATAAGGCCATTCTTTTATGGATGTATAAAATATTATTCACCCAAATATTGCTTTTTAAGAATAGGGACACTTGCGCTCAGCCTACAAAAGAGGAAGATTTGTCACTAATTAATGATGTGGACGGACTTATTAAGGTGCATGCTCCAGAGGATCTTGAGAAACAAAAGGAATTAAAAGAGAATTTAAGTTTTCTGGAAAGGGCACTACAAGGGCTTTCACCAAAACATAGAATAATCTATTTCACTTATTTAGCATACAAACCAGATAAAGATAAAAACATTCCACGTTCTGTAAGTAATAAGTTACAAGAACAATTGGAGTTGACACAAGCTTCCATCAGAGTATATAGAAAAGAGGCAACCGATCTTGTCAATAATTATATAAACAAAGTTAATGGGAACAGATAATAAACATAAAATCAACAATCAGAATTTGGAAGAGTGGTTCCGTTCTACCGGATTTTTATTTCCAACAAATGAATTGGAACTTGCAAGGTTTGATAAATTGTATGCTGATTATGACTTCAAATTAAAAGACATTTCAATTGATGCGAAGTCCATAGTTGAAGGGAAAATTTGTTCTTGCGGTACAAAAGTGCTTCATATCGAAAAAACTGATGAACTGAAAAATGAAATAGAAGGATTGAGAATGGTTGCAAGAAAAGGGCAAGAAGTTTCTAAACATATTCTTGATAAAATGACTAAAAAGCATCGCAAGAACAATGATAGCGAAGAATAATAGATTAAAAATTAGGAAATTAGCAGAATATATTGCTTTACAGTTCGATGAAAAAATAACGCCGCTTGAAAAGATTGTCGCTGATGAGAACTTAGATGTATTTTATGATAACTACGAAAGTAATACTTTTGATGGAATGACTATTTATGATAATGGGAAGTTTTATATTCATATTAATACATACAATGGTAACCGAGCCGATACAGATAGAGGAAGATTTACTTTAGCACACGAACTCGGTCATTATTTTATTGACACACATAGAATTGGTTTGAAAAATGGATTATTAGAACCACATCCATCTCTTACCAATAAAGCTCAATATTTTTCTATTGAACGTGAAGCTGATTATTTTGCCGCCTGCTTATTAATGCCTGAAGAACGTTTTCGCAAAGACATTGGGAATAAGAAATTCGGCATTGAGGTGATAGATTACTTGAGGGCTGAATATAAAATAAGTAGAACAGCTTGTGCTTTGCGATTTGCAGATATTGGAAATTATCCTCTCTTAATAGTATATGCAGAAAATAATATTATAAGATGGTCCTATTCAAGTGAGGATTTTCCCTTCAAATGGATGATTAATGACAAAATCGTACCACGAAACACAGTAATGGGAGATTATTTTAATAATAATCATATTGCAGAGGTTTTTCGAACGGAGCAAGTCTGGGCTATAGATTGTTTCAAATACGTTAAAGATGAAGATCTACAAAGAAAATTCTATGAACATTGCATCACTCATAAAAATTCTGCTTTAAGTCTATTCTGGGAGGATTGATCCATAAATGGCATATAGGAAACATAAACAGCTACTTTCATTTTAGGAAAGTGGCTGTTTTATTATTGCTATTAGTTCAGATAATTACTTGAAGTTTTTCAACCAATCTAATAGATTATCGTTTCCAACCCATATTGGAGATTCCTTGTTAATTACATCTACATAGGCGTTTTCTATTGCTTCCCGCTTTTGTTTAGAATCAGTTCTTGCATAGATTTCGGTAGTCAGAACAGATTCATGTCCGAGAATATCACGGATATAAACCAAATTGACACCAGCTTGCAAAAGATGCATCGCTTTTGAATGCCTTAGAGAATGTGGAGATAGTTTAGGGATTAATGTCGAATCCTTAACCCTCGCAGCGTTGGCATAAGTTTGTAAAATATTTGCAATCCCTTGCCTTGTGAACTTTTCATTGCGGCTATTGGAAAAAAGTGGACTGAAATTTGCATGGCTTTCAAGTAATTTATTCTCTACCAAATATCGTTTCAAATGGATAACCTGTTTCTCCATTAACGGTACTATTCTTGGTTTATTACCTTTTCCAATAACTTTTATCGTATAAGGCTTTGTCAAGCGTATCATAGCCGGTGTTAAATCGATGATTTCTTGTACTCTGGCTGCACAATCGTACATTAAAGACAGCATTGCTAAATCACGTCTGCCTTTTTTAGTTGACTGATCTGGTTGTTGCAACAAAAGTTGAATACCATCGACAGTTAGATAGTTGACATTCTTCTTGATGTTTTTTTTTGCCTTGATAGACAATATTTGCTGCCATTCATTCAGGTTTTCTGGCATTTCATATTGAAGGTACCGGAAGAAGGAATGTAATGCTGCAAGACGTACATTTCTCGTAGCAGTACTACAATGTCTTTCAGATTGTAACCATTCTAAAAAAGCAATAATATTTTCTTTAGTGATGTTTTTTATTGCTAATTTATTAACTGCTATATTTTTCTTTTCTTCCATAAAAGTAATGAACAATATAAAGGTTGTTTTATACGATTCTATGGTATTTGTGCTCAGACCTCGTTCACAGGGAAGGTATTTGGATAGAAAATCAGTGAGCTTTTTAGCAAAATCTGTTGGTTTCATATTCTTATCGTTTATAAATTTCGGGGAATAAATAAGGAAATAACTCATTGGTTTTCTGAAGTATTAACGGAAACATTTCTGCTGTTAATCTTACGTACTTGTCAGTTGATGCAACAGACTGGTGTCCGAGGTAAGCAGATAGAATAGGTAAAGAATAATACATATCCAACCCATTTTCTGCCATTGAGGCAAGTGTGTGTACGCTAAACGTATGCCGGAAACCATGCAGTCTTGGTCCGATGCCCCTACCTTGATAGGAGATCCCAGCTTCATATATCAATTTTCTAAACCATTTATAGGCAGCTTCACTACCGAAAGGCTTTCCATTTGGTTTTATAAAAAAGCGCTCCGAATTGTAGTTGATGCGATATTGTTCGCTATGCTTTAGGTATTCTTCATAAACGATAGCAAGAGAATCTGAAATTGGCACTATACGATCCCTGCCATTCTTGTTATCACGTAAGACAATATGATTATCTTTAAGATTAACATCTTTACATAATAAATGAATTGGGACTTAACCCCGACAAGCTCGGAAAGATAGACAATTATAAGCAGGAACCGTGGAAAACTCCGCTTCCCCAGTTTATAGAGCACATCTATTTCAAGCGGTTCAAGCGTGAGGAACCTGAAACGGTCAAGCCGCTGAAACAGATTATGAAGGAAATGGAAGTCAGGAAGAAACTTCAAAAAGAGAAAAAGGAGGAGCGTAAGAAACAGCAGGAAACGGATTCCGATATAATTTACCCTGGGGAGTAAAACTATATCTTATTAAAAGTCATTTTTATTCAATAGTGAATAAAAATGACTTTTAATATTGAAGTGGCCTATAACCTGCGTAAGGCATCCGTTACAAAATCGACCATCTTGTCCGGACTGAAGCTGTCATAAAGAAGCAGGTCACAAATGGCGCTTCCGTTCATGTCATCTTTCTGAAAGTCCGCCGTGAATACGCAGACCGGTTCATCCTTGTAACCGGGAGCCTGATAATACAATCTGATATTTTTTCCTATATATAAGCCGATATCAAGCTTCAACAGCCGCATTGACAGTGCCAGCCGTCCGGACGGTTCCCGGTCCGGTAATTCTATTACAACAGGAAGAGCCGGCGAGGGAACGCCGTCCTTGCCTTTTTTACACAGCAGGATATCGGGCTGTCCGGAACCGTCCCCGCCGGAAGGCTTCACATCCCGGAACACCATTGTCCCGTTGGTTTTCTTCCATCCGAGATACCTCAGGCAATATCCTATATCCCGCAGATAATCCCCCTTTACCGCTTCCGGTTTAAGATAGGGTGACAAATCCGCTACAATCTCAGGCCAGTTTTCATTCATGGTTCATGGTTTTTGATTCAACATTATTATCCGATACACAAGGCGGTACATATCATTGTGAGTCGCTTCCGGATATCGGATACCGCCTCTCAGTATACTACCGTATTGATTTATAGAGACAAAAATACCGGTTTTCCCCAGACGCTCAAGTTATAGTTTCTTAATATATCCTGTGTGTCCATTCCGACTTGTTTCCCGGATTGTGTTAATTTGCATAAGCTACACAAATGCCACAATCCGGTTTCTTGTTTCATGGCCGCCCTTTGTTCATGATTCCGTTTGACGCATACCGTTCTGACTCGAACTTTTTATCCGATACGGACAAGCTGCCGGCACTTCATCATTTCATGGATGTTGATGACAGGCTTGCCGCTTGTCAATGCCTTGCTTACCGTATAGAACGTGCCTCCCTCCGGTACGAGATCCCAATAGGCTATGACAATATCCGCCTTGCGTACCATGTATTCGTCCCTGCGCAGGTAACATCCCTTGTGGTAATTCTCGGAAACCATGACCACCCTGTCCGCCTTTTCCAGCAGACGGGCATATAACAACCGGTCTTCCGCGTCGAACCACAAGGGCTGTTTCCTGAATGGCACCGCCGCCACAAGCATGATATCCCCATATTCCTCCCTTGCCTGCAACACGGCTTCCGCCGCCGTCATGTCGAACCCGCAGGCCATGCCGGTGTAAAAGACGCGATAGCCTTTCTTGTATAGTTCGACAACCTCATGCAATACCGCGTTTCGTATTTCCCCTGTCAATCGCGGGTTGTTTCCGCCTCCTTGCAGCATACGTTCCTTCCGGTGTCCCGTGAATGCCGCTGCCAGACTGTTTCCTGTTTCCATGATAATCTTTTGTTTTTCATTTGACATATACCGTGCAATTTGGACGGTCTTTTATTTCTTGCCGGCCGTTCCGTCCCTGTCCGGGCTTGTGCAAGGCTTGCCATGGAAAAATACCGCAGCGTGCGAGGATGATTTTTCCACGGGCAACCAACCCGAAGGGTCGCCTTGCACAAGCCGCCGGGACACGGGACTACCTTTGCCGGGGAGAAATGAAGGACCGGTTCTCCACTTATACTTTTACCTGTTGTCCGCTGCCTGGAACCCATTTTCCGTCATCTTGAAAACCCTTGCCAGTGCAACGTGATGACATACGGTGTCACAGGTCGTAAGGTTTGTAAATCAACGAATTAAACACTATATATTCGCCGTCGAAATGATTTTTTGTCTCACCAATTAAATTTTTCGACACATGAAAAAAAGATTTTTTTTGGCAGCTTCCATGCTGCTTGCGACAGTCGGGGCTTTCGCCCAGGGTAACGGTATCGGCGGGATTACGGAAGCCACCAACATGGTCACTTCCTACTTCGATCCGGGTACCAAGTTGATTTACGCCGTCGGAGCTGTCATCGGCCTGATCGGAGGAGTTAAGGTATACTCCAAGTTCTCGTCAGGCGACCCCGACACGAGCAAGACGGCCGCCAGCTGGTTTGGCGCCTGTATTTTTTTGATTGTCGCCGCGACTATCCTGCGCTCGTTCTTCCTCTAAAGTTGCAGCCTCATGGAAAAATACAATCTGATTCTGTCGGATCCGCCCTGGAAACAGACGAAAGGCGGAATCCGTAAATGCCGGCCTTTGCAGGGCAGGAAGTTGGATTACCCGACACTGGCCATGTCCGAAATCAAGGATATCCATGCCGGATTTATGGACCAGGCCGTGAATGACCATCTGTTCTTTCTGTGGACCATCGACAAATTCCTGCATGAAAGTGAGAGCATGATGGCAGAACTGGGCTATCGTCTGCACGCCCGTCTGGTCTGGAATAAAGGAAACGGAATTGCCCCCTGCTTCTCAGTGCGTTTTTCGCACGAATACCTCCTGTTTTTTTATCACGGGAAGTTCACTCCGGTGGCTTTGGATGCAAGAGGTTCCATAACGACGGTATTCGAGGAAAAGGCTGCCGGGCACAGCCGGAAGCCGGAAATCAGTTACGGAATCATTGAACGCTTGTATCCGGATGCCCGGAAGCTGGAATTGTTCGCCCGCAGGCCGCGTACCGGCTGGGACATATGGGGGAATGAAGTGGACTGCACTGCATTTTTAGAAAAAACGGAATACCATGGCGAAATTTAGTATCAACAAGGGGATAGGCCGCAGTCCGGAATTCAAAGGGCTCAAAAGCCAGTACCTGTTCATCTTCGCAGGCGGGCTGCTCGCCCTGTTCGTGGTGTTCGTCATCATGTATATGGCGGGCATTGGCCAGTGGGTCTGCATCGGTTTCGGTGTCGTTTCCGCTTTGGTGCTTGTCTGGGCCACTTTCCGCATGAACACGAAGTACGGCGAATGGGGGCTTATGAAACTCCAAGCTCTGCGCAGCCATCCCCGCTACATCATCAACCGGAGGAAATTCCTTCGGTTGATTTCTCCAACCTCCAAAAAAAGAAAAGTATGAGAAACGTAATGAAAACAACTACGCTGGAAAGCAAGTTTCCGCTGCTGGCCGTGGAGCACGGATGCATCATCAGCAAGGACGCGGACGTCACCGTGGCCTACAGGGTGGAGCTGCCCGAACTCTTCACGCTCACGCAGGCGGAATACGAGGCCGTCCATTCGACATGGGCCAAGGCGGTCAAGGTGCTGCCGAACTACAGCATCGTTCACAAGCAGGACTTCTTCATCGAGGAAAGCTACCGTCCCGATATCTGCAAGGATGACCTGAGTTTTCTCAGCCGCAGTTTCGAGCGGCATTTCAACGAGCGACCGTATTTGCAGCACACCTGCTACCTGTTCCTTACCAAAACGAGCAGGGAACGCAGCCGCACGACGAGCAGTTACAACGCCCTCACGCGGAGCTTCATCATTCCGAAGGAGATGACGGACAAGGAGACCGTCACCCGTTTCATGGAGTGCTGCGAACAGTTCGAGCGCATCGTCAACGACAGCGGCCTGCTCCGCATGGTACGCCTGACGGACGGGGAGATTACCGGGACGGACACCTCGGCGGGAATCATCGAGAAGTATTTCTCGCTCTCGCAGGAGGACACCGCCTGCTTGCAGGACCTGACACTCGGTACCGGGGAGATGAGGATAGGCGACAACTACCTCTGCCTGCACACCCTTTCCGACCCGGAAGACCTGCCCTCGAATGTCACCACGGACTGCCGTTACGAACGGCTCTCCACCGACCGCAGCGACTGCCGGCTCTCCTTCGCCGCGCCGATAGGCATCCTGCTCACGTGCAACCATGTCGTGAACCAGTACCTCTTCATCGACGATTCGGCGGAGAACCTGCGCAAGTTCGAGCAGACGGCGAGGAACATGCACTCGCTTTCCCGTTACAGCCGTTCCAACCAGATTAACCGCGAGTGGATCGAGGAATACCTGAACGAGGCGCACAGCAAGGGGCTGACCTCCATCCGCGCGCACTGCAATGTCATGGCATGGAGCGATGACCGGGAGAAGCTGAAGCGTGTCAAGAACGATGTCGGCAGCCAGCTGGCATTGATGGAGGCCAAGCCGCGCCATAACACGGTGGACGTGCCGACCCTGTTCTGGGCGGCCATACCCGGCAATGCGGGTGATTTCCCGTTCGAGGAGAGTTTTTACACCTTCATCGAGCAGGCATTGTGCCTGTTCATCGGGGAAACCTCCTACAAGGATTCGCTTTCGCCTTTCGGTATCCGCATGGTGGACCGGCTGACGGGCAAGCCCGTCCATCTGGACATTTCCGACCTGCCGATGAGGAACGGTACGATTACCAACCGCAACAAATTCATCCTCGGACCCTCCGGCTCCGGCAAGTCATTCTTCACCAACCACATGGTGCGCCAATATTATGAACAGGGGACCCACGTGCTTCTGGTGGATACCGGCAATTCCTATCAGGGACTGTGCAACCTTATCCATGCCCGGACGCACGGCGAGGACGGCATCTACTTCACCTACGAGGAGAATAACCCGATAGCCTTCAATCCTTTCTACGTGGAGGACGGGGTGTTCGATATTGAGAAAAAGGAATCCATCAAGACGCTTATCCTCACCCTTTGGAAACGTGACGACGAGCCGCCGACACGTGCCGAAGAGGTGGCGCTTTCCAATGCCGTGAACCTCTTTTTGGAGAATATCCGCAAGGACAGGAGCATCAGGCCCTCGTTCAATAGTTTTTACGAATTCATCCGTGACGAGTACCAGGACATCCTGAAAGCAAAGCGCACCCGCGAGAAGGATTTCGACGTGTTCAACTTTCTCAATGTGCTTGAACCTTACTATCGTGGAGGCGAGTATGACTACCTGCTCAATTCCGACAAACAGCTTGATTTGCTTGGTAAACGGTTCATTGTCTTCGAGTTGGACAATATCAAGGACAACAAGGTCTTGTTTCCGATTGTAACCATTATCATCATGGAAACCTTCATTAACAAAATGAGGAAGTTGAAGGGAATCCGCAAGATGATACTGCTGGAAGAAGCATGGAAAGCCATCAGCAAGGAGGGCATGGCGGAATATCTGCGGTATCTCTTCAAGACGGTCCGAAAATTCTTCGGCGAGGCTGTCGTCGTCACGCAAGAGATCGAGGATATCGTCTCGTCACCGATTGTCAAGGGGACCATCATCAACAACAGCGATTGTAAGATTCTTCTTGACCAACGGAAATATGTCAACAAGTTCGATGAGATACAGGCGTTGCTCGGCCTGACCGATAAGGAGCGGGCGCAGATACTTTCCATCAACATGGCGAACAACCCTTCCCGAAAATACAAGGAAGTCTGGATCGGTCTGGGCGGTACACAATCAGCGGTCTATGCCACGGAGGTATCGCTTGAGGAGTACTATTGCTACACGACCGAGGAGAGCGAGAAACTTGAACTCATGCGGCTTGCAGAAAAGCTGGGCGGCAACATAGAGCTTGCAATAAGGCAGCTCGCAGAGAGCAAACGTAACAGTAAGTAACATTCAAAAATCAAGAAAGACATGAAATTTACCGAATGGATAAGACATCGGATTGTCGGTCGCTTCCGGGAACCGGACTACCGGGAATTGCAGGAGATTGCTCAAAAAGCCAAGCGTCTTGCCAGTGTGTACAATCACGGGGAACTTGTAAAGCTTATCCGGGAGTACAGTCATTCGGAAAAAGCTATTGAACAGATCGCCCTGCTGATAGCGAAATCCGAACCCTTCGATTCTCCCACATCAACGATGAAGAAGGAATCCGTGGATATGATGGATGTATTGACGGATACTCCATTTATGGCGAAACACGGCTCTCAACTGACGGATATCCCACCACGGGAAGCCACATCAGTGCATGGTTTGCTCGCAATGTACACCGTTATGCGTGATTGGGGATGTACGAAATATCCGATGGATAGAATTGAACGCCCGCCACATAGTGAAGTAATGTCCGCAATAAGAATATTGGACTTCCAGAGAAAGGGCCGGGATGTATCTGAACTATGCGAACTCGCCTCACACAGCATGGTGCCATCGACCTACGTCAAGCTGCGCTATGGCATTGAGGACAAATGCAGTACCTATGAATGGCTCGAAAGCTATCTGATGGACAGGGATGACTGCTGCATTGAGCCTGATGTCAGGATGAACATTCCCCGTATAGAAGTCGAGATGTGCGCGGCGGCTGAAAAGGCGGTCGAGAATATCCCCGGAGTCCGTCTACCGGACTTCTATCTTGAGGGACTTGACCGGGAGCTTGACAAATTGGGGCGTATCGCCGTGTCACCGGATGCTTCAAACGACCTTATCAATGTGCAACCGGATTTTCTGATCAAATACGGTATTGACAAGACCGCAGCCCCGGAAGAACAATCCCGTCAGGCACAGAAAGCCTACAAAGAACTGGATGACAGATTAGTCCGGGTTACCAGCCGCAGACCGTATGCTGACGAGTTCTTCGCATCCCTCAGACACGGGAAAGAAAAAGTGGCAGAGGTAGACCGTCCGAGACCGGTACACAAGCCTATCCTCCGTAACCCGCCGTCCAAAGGGCGAAAAATGGGACTTTGACTTTCAACAGATTTTTATTCACCAATTAAAACAGAAACATCATGAAAAAGAAAATCCTCACGCTGTGTATGGGCTGTTTCTTCATCAGTCTCACAGCGAAAGCGCAATGGGTCGTGAGCGACCCCGGCAATCTTGCCCAGGGCATCATCAATGCCGCCAAGAACATCGTTCACACGTCTTCCACCGCAGGCAACATGCTCAATAATTTTCAGGAGACCGTGAAGATTTACAAGCAGGGCAAGGAATATTATGACGGCCTGCGCAAGGTCAAGAACCTTGTCCGCGACGCGCGCAAGGTGCAGCAGACCATCCTCATGGTCGGCGACATCACGGACATCTACGTGATTAATTTCGAGCGTATGCTGGGCGATCCCTATTTCACGGCGGAAGAGTTGAGTGCCATCGCGCTCGGTTACACGAAGCTGCTGGAGGAGAGCTCACACCTGCTGAACGACCTGAAGACGGTAGTCAACGAGAACGGGCTCTCGATGAACGACAAGGAACGGATGGATATCATCGACCGCTGCTATACCGACATGCTGCAATACCGTAGCTTGGTGCAGTATTATACGAACAAGAACATCGGTGTTTCCTATCTGAGAGCCAGGAAGCGGAACGACCTGGACCGCGTGATGGCCCTTTACGGCTCACCCAGCGAACGTTACTGGTAACCCCAATCCGATCCGCTTATGGTATTATTGGCAACAAATTTCGACAACCTGCATCAGATCCTGCAAAACCTCTACACGGATATGATGCCGCTATGCTCGCAGATGACGGGCGTGGCGAAAGGAATCGCGGGGCTGGGTGCCCTCTTCTACGTGGCCTACCGCGTATGGCAGTCATTGGCAAGGGCGGAACCCGTGGATGTCTTCCCGCTTCTCCGTCCGTTCGCCTTGGGACTCTGCATCATGTTTTTTCCGACCGTTGTGCTGGGCACGCTGAACAGTATCCTGTCACCCATCGTGAAAGGGACGCATACGATACTGGAATCGCAGACCTTCGACATGAACGAGTACCGGGCGCAGAAGGACAGGCTGGATATCGAGGCGATGAAGCGTAACCCCGAAACAGCCTACCTGGTCGATAAGGAGGCTTTCGACAACAAGCTGGACGAACTGGGTGCGCTGGATGCGATAGAGGCCTGCGGGATGTACGTGGACCGCGCGATGTACAACATGAAGAAGGCGGTGCAGAATTTCTTCCGTGAACTGCTGGAACTCATGTTCAACGCGGCGGCGCTTGTCATCGACACGCTCAGGACATTCTTCCTGGTCGTACTTTCGATACTGGGACCCGTCTCGTTCGCCATATCCTGCTGGGACGGCTTTCAAGCCTCTCTCAGCCAGTGGTTCGTCCGCTACATCAGTATTTACCTGTGGCTTCCGGTCAGTGACCTTTTCAGCAGCGTGCTGGCCAAGATACAGGTGTTGATGCTTCAGCAGGACATCGAGCAGCTTTCCGATCCGAATTTTATTCCGGACGGCTCGAACGGTGTTTACATCACTTTCCTGATTATCGGCATTATCGGGTATTTCACCATCCCGACAGTGGCGAACTGGATTGTACAGGCCGGAGGAGGCGCGGGCAACTACGGCAAGAACGTGACCCAGCTGGCGTCCAAGACCGGTTCCGTGGCGGCGGGCGCAGCCGGGGCGGCAATAGGCAATATAGCCGGAAGGCTTATCAAGAAGTAACCATCTTAAAAACAATTACAGAATGGAATTCAAATCATTAAAAAACATCGAGACCAGTTTCAGGCACCTGCGCCTGTTCGGTATCGTCTATCTCTGCGCGTGTACCCTGCTTGTGGGATTCTCCGTGTGGAAGGCATACGGCTTCGCCGAGGCGCAGAGGCAGAAAATCTATGTGCTGGATGAGGGGAAGTCTCTCATGCTGGCCCTTTCCCAGGACTTGGAACAGAACCGACCCGTGGAGGCCAGGGAGCATGTCCGGCGCTTCCACGAGCTGTTTTTCTCGCTCTCTCCCGACAAGGATGCAATCGAGGGCAATATCAGGCGGGCCATGTTCCTGAGCGACCGCTCCGCGTACTCCCATTACCGGGATTTGGCAGAGCAAGGCTACTACAATAGGATTATTTCCGGCAACATGAGCCAGCGTATCGGGATTGACAGCGTGAAATGTGATTTCAACGCCTACCCGTATGAGGTGGTGGCGTATGCCCGGCTTTCCATCATCAGGGAGAAGAGCGTGACGGAGCGCAGCCTCGTCACGCGGGGCAGGCTGCTCAACTCCACCCGCAGCGACAACAACCCACACGGCTTCATTCTCGAAGCCTTCCGCGTGGTGGAGAACAGGGATATAAGAGTGTATGACCGTTAAATTTTTGAATGTATGAGAAAGATGTTTATAAAAATCAGGGATTTGGCCGGAGAGAAATTGCGCGGCATCTGCGCCGGGCTGAGCCCTGAAAAGAGAATGATGACCATCGTCGTGATGGCAGTCCTGTTCGCTTTGGGGAATTTCTACATGATTTTCTGCGCCATATACGACATCGGACGCGAGGATGCAAAACGGGAGGTCATCGAGATAGCCCCGTTGGATATCCCGGACTTTGTCCCGGCGGACACACTTCCGGAGAGGAAAATCCGCGAGATGGAAGATTTTTTTAACCAATTCAACAAATGAAACAATGAGTAATGATGCGAACAAATTGAAACAAAGGCAGGAAATCAGGAAATACCTGGTTTTCGCCGGGATGTTCCTCCTGTTCATCGGCTGCATGTGGCTGATTTTCGCTCCCTCGAAGAAGGACAGGCAGGAGAAAGAGAAGAGTGCCGGGTTCAATTCCGAACTGCCCGACCCGAGAGGGGCGGGTATCGAGGCCGACAAGATTGCCGCCTACGAGCAGGCGGACATGAAACGCAGGCAGGCGGAGAAGATGCGCACGCTGGAGGATTTCTCCGCGCTTGCAGACGGGCACGGTCAGGACGAAGCTGCCGGGGCTGTCATGGAAATATCACCGGACAAGGAGCCTGAAAGCGGCGGCACGTCTTATCGTGGCAGTGGTAATGGCAGAAGCGAAGCCTTTTCCTCGTCCACATCCGCCTACAACGACATCAATGCCACACTCGGTAACTTTTACCAACAACCGGTGGAAGATCCTGAAAAGGAGGCGTTGAAAGCCGAGGTGGAGCAGTTGCGGCAGGAAGCGGCGCGACAACAGCCCGCGCAGATGACCTACGATGACCAAGTGGCGTTGTTGGAGAAATCATACGAGCTGGCTGCCAAATATATGCCCGGTGACGAATCCGCGAAGAAGGAAGAGGGTGAAACCAATAACCGGAAAGCGAAAGCCGTTCCCGTGGGGCAGGTTTCCACTCCGGTGGTCTCGTCGCTTCCGCAACCGGCCAGCGACTCCGTACTGCTGGCAAGGTTGGCGCGGGGCGGGAACTCCGGATTTCATACAGCGGTGGGGAAAACCGCAGACGGGCATACGAGGAACACCATCCGTGCCTGTGTGCATGGCGACCAGACCGTCACAAGCGGCCGGAGTGTAAGGCTGAGTGTAATTTGCAAATTTTCTTGTGCCTTTTTTTAGAAAAGTTAAATATGCCACAGAATACACCAGTAACTAAGGTTTCATAAGTTCGTTTCTCGTTTGAAAATCGTCTGCCTGTTTTCTAACCGGTAGCTACTACCGGTGAACTTGATGACTTCACATCGATAAAGCAGCCTGTCAAGCAGAGCGCTGGCAAGGATTTCATCATTCAATGTTTCTACCCATTCTGTAGGTGCCTTGTTGGTTGTAATGATGATGGATGTCTTCTCATGTAGGGTGTTTATCAGGTTGAAGAAGGCAGTTGCTTCCTCTCTTTTCACAGGAAACAGCATGATATCATCTATTGCCAGCAGCTGTGCGCGCAGAATCTTGTTATAAGTCATCATGGCCGGAGTTGAGATGTCTTTAAGTCTGAGACAATTTACGATATCCTCCATTGTCATCAGGTATGCCTTGTAACCGGCCTTGACCGCATCAAAGACAAGACCGGCTGCCAGAAATGTTTTTCCAGTCCCTGATGGTCCCATCAGGATCAGGTTATAAGCTTCACGGAGCCATACCAGTTCACGAAGCTCCTTCATCTGCCGGCGGTCTATGCCCTCATAAAAATTGTAGTCGTATTCGTCAAGATCATGTTTTCGGGGCAGACGTGCCGCAACAAGGCGTCTCTCGTAGTCTTTCCTCTCTTTCATCTCAACTTCGGTGCCTAATACCAGGGACAGGAATTCCGGGTAGGTCGGTTTTTCTTCCTGTGCATGATGCAGAATGCTGTCCATGCGGTTTGCAATGTTGTAAAGCCGCAGACGTTTGGCGTGTGCTTTCAATTTTTCACTTTGTATCATTCAAAAAACTTGTTATATTGGTTTATATCTGTTTTTTCAGGATGACAGTCCGCTGTTTCCGGAATGGATGTCGGAGCTTGGAAAGTCATCCCGTTCATATTGTCCTTACTCCTGTGAATTGAGCCGGATATTTCCTGCACGGAAAGGCTGTTGTATATGTTTTTTTCCAGACAGGTCCGCAGGGCTGCGATCACTGTTTCTTTGCCGTATTCGGATATAACATGAAGCAGCAGTTTCATATTGTCTCTGTAATAACGCGGCTTTTCCCTTTCCAGATTCCGGAGCCACAGAATAACGGTGGGGTCATCTTCCGTCCGCTTTCGGATCCGGACCTGCAAGTCATTCACACTCCGTGTCTTGTCCTTATGATGTCTTTTGTCACATACATTTTTCCCTTTTCCGGGACACAACTCATGCCTGCATATGAGTTTACCGCTCTCTTTGTCGTACAGCTCGATATGTCCGTTATTCTCAAGTAGCCATACAACGGTGTTCCGATTTTTATAGGTGCCGGAGGGCACGCTGTAGTAGTTGGTCCGGTACCGTACCGTATTGTCCTTGCGGACATGATACTCTTTCGGCTCGTCTTTGGGGGGCACCGGTTCTCCATAGTATGGCAACAGATATTTCCGTTCAATCTCAAATTCCTCAGCCGGAACCAGGCGTGTGGTTCCATGTATCTTGCCGTTTCCTGTTTTTTCCAGCCATTGCAGGACCTCGGTGTTAAGGACTTCCAGGCTGTTAAATGTCCGTCCGGCAAGAAAGTTACGCTTGACATATTTGACCACATTTTCCACTTTTCCCTTGCTTTCCGGATCAGCAGGACGGCAGAACACGGGCTGGAAATGCTGCTCGTTGACAAAGGCACGGAATGTTCTTGTCAATATGAGGTCACCCAGGTTTTCTCTGACCAGCAGGACTTTGTCCTGGTCATAGATTATCCTTCTTGGCTTCCCTCCGAAATATGCGAAAGCCAGTTCATGGGCATATACGGCCAGGGCTGATGTGAAAGGCGTACAGGAAAAATACACGAACTTCTGCCTGGAACGGCTCATCACCATGACAAAAAAATAAACTTTGACAAAGTCGTTCCTGTATGTGGGCATACGGCTTTCTCCGAAATCCATCTGGGCATATTCCCCGTAAGGGGTATCCGGCATTTTCTCATAAACACGTTTGGAAAGCCCCTCCTTGTCCAGATTATACTTACGACGTACAGTTTCCACAAAATTGTATACGGTTTTCCCGCAGACAACAGGAAGATCAGGATACTGTTCCTTCATCCAGTCATGAATCTGGGAGGCGGACAGGAACCTGTACTGGGAAAGAACGTCACAGACATAACTTTCGTATTTGTCAAGTATGCGGGGATATCGCCTGCGATGCTGCAATTTTGCAGTCAATGTGTCCTCATCCATTTTCAAGTACCGGCGCACCGTACTTCTATGCAGACCAAGCTGGAACGCAATCTGACTTTTGTTAAATCCTTTTGAATATAATTCTCTTATTTTGTACCACATGATGACTCTGTTGTTTGATTGGTATCTGCATGCGTCCTTAGTTCTGTCCATATCATTTATATTATTGAAACGCAAATATAGACATTTTTAGGAGGCATGATGGCATATTTCCTTTTTCTAAAAGGACATGGGGCAAAGATACGGATTACAACTCCATACCTGTCCGTATTAATATTTTAATGTTGTAATATTTTAATTTTAAAATATCAAACAATTTAAAAATTAAAATATTCTGATATTAAAATGTTTTTAAATTGAACCGTCAGCATTCCTTTGAAAAAAAGAATATCCATTGATTTTCCACATAAGATCAAGTGTGGGTTACAGAATTAGGTGTCTGATATTTTTGATGATAATATAACATGTATGGGTAAATAAATATCATAAAACAACACCTGCATGACTTCATGTACAGGTATTTATGACTAAAGTTTTAATATTTCAACATTTTGATATTTTAATGTTTTAATATTAAAACACTTTAATGTATTGACATTAAGTATTGGATGGATATATATATTGAATGGATATTAAAAAAAAGTGACACGGCAATTTAGAATGTATACCTATCGGATTCGTGGAAAAAGAGGACGATTCAAAATAATCCTGCCGCTTCTTTTTGTTCCTTCTTGACGCTACCAGGCATGTCCGGTTCTCCGCCATCATTTTCAGATTACCTATATTTTTATTCGTTCATGGACAGGAATGTTCATGCGCATTTCTATCGGCAACCCATAAGTATTGACTGTCAGGTATTGTTCATTTTCTTTTTTTCGGGAAGATTATGCACAGATATTGTACTTTTCTTGATTTTCAGAATCGGTTTAATAAAGTCTGCCGTATTGTCTTCCGGTTTGTCCACCGGCCACTTGCCGATAGCTTCCGAAGGAACCTCTTACAAAATGGCAATGCCAGTGCCTTTCCGGATTTCTCCGTGTCTTTCAAGACCTGAAATCCGGCGCACATCCGTATCTGCCATATGACCTTGCAGTTTGTTCCTGTATGGACATAATATATATCCGTTTTTCTGTCACATATTTTTTATATTCATTTCATTCCGCATGGTCTTTTCTCTTTTCTTTGGAAAGGGCCCTGCCCGAGAAATTCCATTTTTTCATCGAAAAAATAATAAGGAAGAGCAAGCAGGGTTCAGGCAAAGCCATGAACCAAATCACGCAGAGCCGTGATTGTCAATTGATTATGATTTTTTTGTAGACAAATAGTCTACTTTTTCTGTAGATTTTAGCTTTTTTATGTTGATAATCAAGTAATTGTATTGTCTATATAAAATCTACATATTTTTATATATAACTGATTGTCAGTTCTTTACAGTGTAGGCGAAAAATCTACAGAAAATAATATGGAGGCAGTACAAAAAGGTTGTGCTGGTCCGCCCTTACATTTGCAGAAAGATTCAAGATTATGCAAACAAAAATTACAAAAACCATTCGTGTATCCATAGATGTGAAACAGCATCTGGACGAAATGAAAGGAAGCGTGTCGGCCAGTGAATTCATTGAGACAATGCTGTCCTACTTTGAGCGGAATGGGGTGGATCCCCGAACATCAATCAACGGGAAGTTCAAGACACTGGAACTTCAGGGAATCGAACGGATCATCAAAATCATCCGTGCCATAGAAAAAGATAAGATTGACAAGCTGCTTCCTGCATCGGAAGCGCACAGTGATGATCTGCTGAAACAGGCAGACAAACAGGTCACCCAACTGAAAGCGGAAGTGGAACGCTTGAAAAAAGCAAGTGCTCCTGACGTGGTAGGTAGAAACAAATTGGGACAGGTTGTCAGGCTGCTGGAAAACGCTTTCGACCAGAAGAACTTCAAGAAGGCGGAAAAAGGAACAGATTATTTTGTCGCACCGGTTTATCTGGAAATGTTGTTATATAAAGTAAAGGAAATATGCTCATAAAACAGGTAATGGCCCGTCCTGTACCGGCTCATCCGAAGTGGAAATACAGTTTGAACAGAGAAAGTATGATATTTTTTTTTCACAAGAAAATATTATATGGCGCCAATGTGGTTTATGCGGAAGGCTGGCAACAATCAAAAAAAAGAATGGCATATTCTACCATATTTCCAGCAATCCTTTACAGAATGAAGTGTCCATATAGTCCGGCGAATTATCTGAAAGGGGATTATGAAGTTCGGGCTGTCACCATGAAGGAACAGAGGACGACAGGCGGTGAGTTGAAAAAAATGCAGTATCATACATGAATCTGTATTCAAGAAATTTCAATAGGAACCTTATGATTATTATCAGAACTAAATCCAGGTGGAATGTTTGTAAAGGTACATAAACCGGTCAACACACCCTGTGTATGCGACAACAAGGATAGGTGCCGGGCACTGGTGGAATATCTGTTGAAGGAAAGTCTTGAAGACAAACCTTATTATGACACTTTCTTCTCCCATGAGGAGGATTATGTACCACCGGTGACGGTCATGCAAAAGATTGACAGCAACCATAAGAAGCTGATGAAAGGAGATGATAAATTCTATATGCTGTCCATCAATCCCTCACAGGATGAAGCGGCTCATCTGATCCGGAAGGTTACAGGAAAGCAGGTGACGGAATTTGAACAGCTCACCGTGGAGGAACAGGAAAAAGTCATTCATGAGTTGAAGAATTACTCCCGGAACTGTATGGACCTGTATGCGGAGAATTTTCGCAGAGAGAAGATAAAATCAGGAAAGGATCTTGTTTATTTTGGGAGGGTGGAAACGGAACGCCACTACAGGAACAGTGATGAGGAAGTGAAGGAGGGACAGGCAAAGTCAGGGGACAGGAAACCCGGGCTACAGCTTCATGTACATATCATCGTGTCACGGAACGATGTGACACAAACAGTAAGACTTTCACCATTAGCAAGAAGCAAAGGTTCATTTAATGAACTAAACGGTAAGAAAGTCATGGTGGGCTTCGAACACATGGAGTGGAAATCCCGGTGTGCGGACCGGTTCATCAGTATGTATGGTTACAAGGCCACACACAAGTATTACGAGGACGGCAGGGAACACACCTACCATTATGTTCCGGGAAAGAACGAGGCGATGAGCATGGCCAAATCCGCCATCCTGCAGAAAGAATTCAGAAACGAGAGGAAGATGCTGGATGTGTCTTACCGGATGTTCCGTTTCATGGTGAATCCGAAACAGGCTCTCATAGCGGAAGCTAAAAGACTGGTAAAGGATGCGTTTACTGGAAAAATCTAAATCAATTTATGAATATGGATCATATGTTTATTATGAAACTGGCAGCCCTGCTTTTTGGCGGCGGCATTGCCAGCTGTCTGTTTCCGGGAAAATCCCGGATGTCACATGTCCTGTTCCTGCTGTTGATACTTGCAGAAACAGCTGTCGCACATGCCACCATCCCGGACGGGTGGTGGTTCCTGCTTACGGGTGTCGTTTCCGTACTTCTTCGTCTTTCTTTCAAAGGAGGGACAGAAAGCGGAAAGGGCGGAAAAGCCCTGCTCTCCCTTCACGCCACGGACGGGACAATTATCAGATATTATTACTGGTTCTCCAATTTCCTTGTCTATGGAGGAGCCGGTTCCGGCAAGACCAAATCCATAGGCAAACCGCTGATGGAGCAGTACATCAGGTCCGGATTCGCCGGTTTCATCTATGACTTCAAGGATTTTGACTATACCCGGACTGCATACAACCTGATCAGGAAACACGGATACCCCCATGAGTTCTATTATGTAAATTTCATGGACATGAACCGGACTTACCGCTTCAATCCGCTGGACAGGAGGAATATAAAGGACAGGACGATGCTCATGCAGCTGATGGAGGACGTACTGGGCGCGTTGATGCCGCCCACATCCAAACAGGACGAATGGTATACGGGCGCGCTTGGCATCCTGAACGGCGTGGCGTACAGGCTTTGGGACGAGTTCCCGGAATGCTGCACGCTGCCGCATATCGTCAACTTCGTGATGAAGGCCGATACGGGACAGCTTCAGGAATTCCTGAAGCTGAACGATATCAGCGCCATGATGGCGGGGGCGTACCTCAAGGCGGAAGGCAGTGAGAAAACACAGGCCTCCTATGTGTCCACTCTCAGCAACTATGTGGCGAAGCTGGCCACCAATGAGAACATATGCTATGTGCTGACAGGGAATGACTTCGACTTCAATCTGATTGATCCTGAACATCCGAAACTTTTTGCAATCAGCAACAACTATGCAACGGAGTCGGTGATATCCCCCGTCATCGCCATGGTAATGAGTATCGCCTCGCGCTCGTTCTCCATGGAGAACAGGGTCCCCTTTGTATTTATCCTGGACGAGATGACCACCTTCAAGGTGCGTGACTTCGAGAAGCTGCCTTCCGTCCTGCGCGAGTACGGGGCGGCGTTCCTGCTGCTCACCCAGTCCGGAGCCAAGCTGGAGAAACTGTACAGCAAACTGGACAGGTCGTCCATCGAGGCGAATTTCGGAAATATCTTCCTGGGCCGCACACAGGATGTGGAGGCATTGAAATATTACCCTCTCTTTTTCGGGAAATACGAGAAGGAGAAGAAGTCCACCAGTTCCGGCAGCAGCGGTGGCGGCCGTAATTCCAGCGTGACCATCAGCACACAGAAGGAAGAGATATATGAATCGAAGGACTTCGCTTCATTGGAACCGGGGGAATTTATCGGAATGGGAAACCGTTCCAATATCAAAGGACATTTCAGGAAGAAGTTCAGGTTGTTCGAACTGGAGGAGGAACCGCTGCCGGTAGTCGCGTTCAGGACGGAGAAGGAAATATCTGACAATTATACCAGAATACTGAAAGATATCGAGAGGGTGCTTGGGATGGAAGACGCAGAAGTGGATGTAAATTCTTTGTTCGCCGACAGGTAGAAAAGATATTTATTTCAGTATAAGGTCAAACAGGAAATACTGTTGAAACTCTTTGAACAACACAATGCCGAGTTCGCCAAGAAAGTGGGATACAACAGGGCAAAGGGTACGTTCCAGCGTTACATAACCGTTTGCAAGCACATTCGGGAGCTCTTGTCACACACCTACAAGTGTGTGAAAGAGTTACAGCTCACGTTCATCAACGATTTCGAGTCTTTTCTACGGACGGAGAAGAAATGGCGACAATAAAGTTCCTGCGTGATACTCTGAACTTTGGCGATGCCGTTATTAGAAAACTACGCACGTTCAAAGATGTTTCCATTAAAGGTGAACTGTATTCTCGTGAGTTGTTTAGCAGACATTTCAAAACTGACGGTGCGGTTTGCTCTCTTAAACAGGATACATCTTTTTCTGTTACAATCACCATCTATTTGCAAAAATTAGCGGATACAATCTTTATTCCGAAAAGAGCCATCGTCATAAAAAAGAGGATGTGTCAGCATTTTGACACACCTCCTATGTGCATTTGCATTAGTTGTATTAGTGCAGATCGCGTGAACGTAAGTATTCAATAAGCCTGGCCGGTTCATCAGTCTGAATCATGCGTGCTCCTAATTTGTCAATGAGGTAGCCATAGCCAGCATCAGGATCTGCCTTTGAAACAACATCGTCATGGTTGCCGTTTCGTCCTTTCAGGGAGTTATACCATAAGAGAGATTTGCGGGCTACCAACTTCTTGGCTTTCAGAGGTAAGGGATTGTCAGACTTTTGATAGCCTACTTCGAAGACAACGGGAGCCATTTCATTTACGAACGAGGTGATGCGTTGTTCAGCATCATCATTGTCCATACGTACCATTGGCATAAAGATGATTGAATCTAAATGGACACCAAGTCTATTGTTGATTTCCTCGATAGATTGCAATCCTTTCAAGATGGCAATATCTGTAGTGCCTGTTTCTTGCAGCAAAGCCACTACTTGTTCAAAGAATCTGTCCGCCTTATCAAGATTCAGCATGATGCGTCCTTTGGACATCAACAATACTTCTTTCAGTGTTGGCACCTTATGCTGAGTTACGTTGCCATTATGATCTTTCAGAAAGAGTTTTTGAATATCAGCGAATGTCGTCTCTGCTATCAGCCCTTTACCATTGGTGGTACGATCCAGCCTTTCGTCATGCATGAGGATGAGTTGACCGTCTTTAGTGCGTTGTACATCGATTTCAACTACATCGCCACCCATTTGAATAATGCTGTTGATGGCATCCAAAGAATTCTCAGGGAATTGTTTCCAATCTCCACGGTGAGACACGACATGTACATAATGCTGGTCTCTATCCATCAGCTTTTTGCGGATATATCCGGCGGTGTTGACACTCTTCCCTTGGTTACGAAGATAATTGACAAGCTCTTTAGGGCGATCGGTTTGGATAAAAGAAGCTCCCATTTCAATAACCTTTCCCCAAATGGAATCTTGTTGGTTCTCTTCCACGGCTCTGTCATCATTCAAACCGGCGCAAAGAGAGGGCCAAAGAGTGTTGATCCACACTTTGCTTCCAGATTTTTGAATGCGGTCGAGAACATTCTGAAGTGCTTGGTCTATTTGGGTAAAACACACTTCAAATGCTTTGGGTTGCATGTTTTTGATGTATTCTTCCACCATGGTCATAGCATCAGGATTGGCCATATCAATGATAGGCATAAAGAATAGCTTATCCAATACCGCTTTATTCTCAGCCACCACCTTCTGATAGGGAAGTCCGGCTTTGATGAGTACCTGCTGTGTAGTACCGGTTTTTTCAAGGACTTTTTCTACCAAATCGAAATAGTCATATCCCTTATCGATGTTTACCCAAATCTTGCCCTTGGCAACTATCATAGCTTCTTCTAAAGTCGGGATCTGATGACTAGTAGCTACACCGGCTCCATTCCTGAGCCTCATTTGTTTGATTTCAGCCAAAGTATAATCTTGGGGGAGTCCCTTGCCGGTTGTGGTTCGGTCGAGGGTTTTATCATGAAGCAGAATCAGCTCGTTATCTTTGGTTTTTTTGATATCGATTTCCACCATATTCACACCTAGGTCAATACAGTTTTGGATGGCTCGAATAGAGTTTTCTGGTGTATTACGCCAGTCTCCACGATGAGAGATAACGCTGACCTTCCCTTCCTCGTATAGTGCTTGAGCTCTTGAAGGGAATACTTGGGCCATTAGGCCCAAGGTTAATGCAATTAGACATAAATTCTTCATACTGATGAGTAATATTAAATATAGCCTTTGTTCTGCTTGATGCTTGAATCGGTATCAATCTGTGACAGAGGTACGGGCTGTACTAGGTTATTCTCGTTCAAACTTACGCCATTATAGCCGGTAGTGTTGGCAAAATGGGCTTTCATCACTTCGATGGCTTTTCCTGTACGAATCAGGTCAAACCAACGATGACCTTCGCATACTAACTCTTTACGACGTTCAAGGGCAATCTCGTCTAATAAAGCGTTGCTGTCTGAGATTTCCACTTCGTCAATGCCAGCTCTAGATTTCACATCGTTCAGGCAGGTGAGTGCGGCCTCAATATCACCTGTTTGTGCATAGCATTCTGCAAGCATCAGCAGAACATCAGCATATCTCAGTACTACTACATTGCTGCCGCTATCTTTTACTACATTCGAGGTCTGCTTCAACTTATTAGTTGCCACATGTACTTCGGTCAAGCGGAAATAAGCTGTTTTTCGCTTATCATTGTCTGCAAACAGATTGTACACTTCCCGAGTGGGCAAGTTATGACCTTTAGCACCGCTCACGGAACCTGAAGGACTGAACATCATAAAAGCATTGCTTCCTTCTGAGTTTCCATTGAGCCCAGACTGATACTGCACATCAAAGATAATCTCGCGGTTACCTTCATTTTCTGTATCGAAGATGTCGTTAGGATCATCTAACAGTGCGTATTGACCGCTGTTCACCACTTTGAGAAGCTCTATTTTGGCTTCGGAATAGTTTCCCATCGTAAGATAGACTTTACCAAGAAGTCCTTCGGCCGCTCCTTTGGTAGCATGGCCTTGTAGGCTCGCTGTAAGGGGAAGCATCTCTGTAGCCTCTTTCAAATCGGAAATAATCTGCTGATAAACCTCACTTTTATTTGTGCGTCCTTGACCAAAATAGTCGTTAACATTTTCCGTTTCTTTAGTCACCAAGGGAACATCGCCAAAGATACGGACCAAATTGAAATACATCAAAGCTCTGAGGAATTTGATCTCTCCTTTAACTACACTTCGGTTATTTTCAGTCATATCAACTCCATCCACTCGGTTAAGGATGATATTACATTGCTGAATGCCTATATAGTTATGTTTCCAGGAATCAGCGATAATCGTGTTGGATGAAGTCATATTGAATTCATCAAGCTGACCATAGTTACCTCCATCATTAGCCGGAACCTCGTCCCAAGTATTGTCTGAGGGAAGTTCGCCAAGTACATGGTTGGCAATTCCATATTGACCGCTATACTGAAGACAGGCATAGGCTGCATTGACACCTTTGTTGATTTGCTCTTCGTTTTTATAATAATTGTTGAGTACATTGTTGGTTTCAGGGCTCAGATCCAGCAGACTTTCTGAGCAACTGGCAGTCAGTGCGCAAAGGGCAGCTGAGAGAAATATATATTTATAGTTCATTGTTGTCTATGAATTAAAAGTTGATATTAACACCTACAGAGATGGTTCTAGGAACAGGATATACATATTTTTCGTTGCCTTGTTCCAATATATTGGAACCTTCAGCATCAATGTTGAATCCTTTATAACCGGTCAACATGAATAAGTTATTGCCTAACACATATACTTGAGCCTTATTGATACCTACTTTACCAAGCAGAGCGGAAGGCAGGTTATATGCCAACTTCAAGTTTCGAAGCAATGCATAAGACGCATCCTTGAAATAGATGTTTGAAGCAGCAGTAGCTTTACGGGCATTAGAGTAGTTACCCATGTTGGGAGTAGCCATTGTACCCTCTGGATTGTTCACAGGATGATAACGGTTGTCAAAGTAGTCTTGAGTTACCATCATGAAGCCTTCACCACATTCAAGTGACTGGAGTGTTCCGCTGTTCTTTTTTTTGCCAAGTTCACTGTAAATATCAAAGGTGAGTTCGAAGTCCTTGTAGCGAAAAGTGTTGTTGAATCCAATCACGGCTTTAGCGGCAGGCGATCCAAAACTCTTCTTATCGTCAGCGTTAATCTCATTGTCACCGTTCAGGTCAGCTATGATGTAGTCTCCGATCTGAGTGCCGGCCATATAGGGGTATTTTTGGAAATCGGCATCCGACTTATAGACACCGATTACTTCATAGCCATACAATTCACCGATAGAATTACCGATTTTAGTGATATTGTTTCCTGAGATGATCTGAGTTTGTCCAGGTGCCAGTGCCAGCACTTTATCTTTGTTGACTGATAAACTGAGGTTTGAGTTCCAATCTACGGCACCCAGGCGGATATCTTTAGCTGTTGCAAGCCTTACTTCGAATCCTGTGTTACGTACTTCACCAATATTCTGCAAGGATGTTGTGTAACCACTCTGTTGAGGAACGGGCACATTCAGCAGAAGATCTTGTGTGTTGGCAATATAAAAATCAGCACTCAGGTCGAGATACTTCATCAATGTAACATCGAAACCAATATTCCAAGTGGAAGTCATTTCCCAAGAAAGATCCGGATTAGGTGAGTCACCAATGATTGAGCCGGATGCGATAGAACCATCTGTTACATAGTCTGCGCTTCCCATTAGAGCCAAGGCACCGTAGTTGGGAATTTGGTTATTACCCGATTTACCCCAGCTCAAACGCATTTTTGCATATTCCACTGTTTGATTGTTGCTCAAAAAGTCTTCACCTGAGATAAGCCATGCTGCAGATACTGCAGGGAAAAATCCCCATTTGCTGTTTGCACCGAATCGTGATGAACCATCCCATCGAACAGAGGTGTTCAACATATACTTATTGCGGAAGTTGTAGTTGATACGCCCAAAGTAGGATGTCATGGCCCAATTGTATTGTGAGGGAGTCACTTTAAAACTGCTACCACCGGCAATGTTCTCGATAGAGTCATCAGTAAAGCCTGAAGCCACTACTTTCAAACCTTCATATTCTTCTTTTTGATAAGATTGTCCTAACAGTACCTGAAAGTTATGAGCATTGTTGAGAAAGGATTGGTTGTACGACAGAGTATTCTCGATGATGTAGTTGAGAGATTCTGTAGTATTCCTCGATGCTTCAGTGGGTTTGGGAGCAGGTACGCGATAAGCACCGATGGAAGAAGGGTTAAAGTAGTTGTAATGAGCAGACTCATAGTCGGTACCCAGATTGATTTTATATTTCAACTGGTCCAGCAGTTTAACCTCTGTGTAGAAGTTACCAAATAGGCGAGCGCGCTTTTGATTATTGGTAATCATGGTAGCCCAGGCCAGCGGGTTTTCGCAGAGTGCACCATCTGCTTCTTTGTTGGCGTTAATCTGAGTTGAAATAGCGTAGCTGCCATCTTCATTGTAGGGAGAGAAGAAAGGATAGCTGATAGATGCCAAACCAATCAATGAACCGCCCCAAGTGCCACTTGAACTGAATGAATTCGTGCGAGTGTATGAAGGAGACATTGACAGGCCCATTGTTATATAATTGGAGGGATTGAAGCGCAGATTGACATTGGCTGAGAATTTGTCCATATCCGAACCAAGAAGAATACCCTCTTGTTTAAGGTAGCCACCAGAGAATGAATATGATGCTTTCTCCGAACCTCCAGCTACAGCAATATTATAGTCTTGAATCGGGGCTGTGCGGAATATCTCATCGTACCAATCAGTATTGGTAAGGCCTTGCTCACCATTCAGATAGGGAACGATATAGTCAGGAATCAGCTCACGCTTGGAGGCACCCTTTTGCTTTCTAACAGTGTTATTATCGCTTTCGCTTCTATTTTGGGGGTCCTTGTTTACATAACCGGTATTTCTTGCTTCTTTTAAGAACTGGGCGTAGTCGTAGGCATCTACCAACTTCACTCTGTCTGAGCGAGTTTGAACACCATAGCTGGCAGAAACAGTTACTGACGGTTTGCCGTTTCTGCCTGATTTTGTTGTTATCATGATGATACCGTTAGCACCTCTTGAACCATAGATGGCGGTTGAAGCGGCATCTTTCAGGATTTCTATAGACTCGATAGAGTTGGGATTGATGCTGTTAATGGTAGAACCCTCTGACAAGGGGAAACCATCAACAACAATTAAAGGGTTGCTCCCTGCAGTCAATGTACCGATACCCCGCACTCTGATTTGGGGAGCACTACCAGGGGTTCCTGATGATTGGATAACTTGAATACCAGTAGCTTTACCCGCCAAAGAATTGGCAAAGTTAGCAGAAGGGTAATTCATAATGTCATCTGCTTTTACAGAAGAGATAGAACCAGTGTTGCTCTTCACTGTGGTAGTACCATAACCAATCACGATAACCTCATTCAATTGTTCAGAAACTTCGTCCATTTGGATAGAAAGCGTATTGCCCTGAGGCTTTATTTCTTGTGTCTTATAGCCGATATAGCTAATTACCAACGTTGCGTTATCATTGGTTAACTGGATACTGAATTTTCCATCGATGTCCGTCACCACACCGTTTGTAGTACCTTTTTCTAACACAGTAGCACCAATAATGGTCTCATTCTGAGTTCCTGTAATTGTGCCGCTGATTTTCTTATGCTGTGCACATACAATAACGCTGGTTAGTAAGTACACAAGCAAGAAACTAATTTTTTTCATTTTGTTTTTTTTAATTTTAATTTATTTGCTTAAGCGTGTGCAAATATCATGAATTGCCATTGCGAAATAGTTAAGATGATGTTATAAATAGGTTACAGAGAAATATTGAGAGTTTGTATTCTTTCTGATTTTTCCATTCAGATTTTCAATGAGGTTTATGGTGTAGATTATTTCTCTGATTGTATATTCCGGAGCATGTCCGTTCACTTGCGTTGCCGTTTCAGTTACTTTTGTTTTCATCCCTTTGATTCTAACAGTAGGTTGCGGAAATGAGGGTAGAGTATTTCCACATAGACAAACAAAATGAATTGGTTGAGTATTACAATAAGACGATTGTACCTTTGCAGAATGAATTGAATAAGGAAAAAGAGAATTTTGATAATAGAGTCAATAATTTGGTATAGAGTTGCCGTTTGAACAGAACAATAATGTGGCAGGGGTTGTCTAACAACTTAGGAGGTTTCTGCCAAATCTGTTGGCAAGATTAAAGTAGATAGCTCCATTTTATTATATACCATTATAATGTGGTACAGATAACAGAAATTATTTCTGCAAACATACGTTTTATCCTATAATCAGAGAGAGATTCTCTTTTTAGGAAAGAAAAAAAGATTTCATATCTACAGTTATAAACAATATCACCATGTCTAACAACCTTGTATGGCTTTAGATTGATATTGTCAGTAATCGCCTTTGTCGGTTGGAATTCACCATCGCTATTCACTCCTTCGATAAGATCAACACCATATTTTAATGAAGAGTTGTTTTCTCGCCTTTGAGATATATAATCCCTGAGCCGAACCCATTTTACACAGTTACTTTCCATATCACTCCTCCTCTTTTTCGTGCTGTTCCATAAAGAAGCGTTTCTGCTGCTCAATCTCCCGGCGCAGTTCTTCCTCGGTAGGCATGTATGTCATATACTTGGCGGCAAAAATCTGATCGCTGTCATGCAATACAGAATATTTTGCTATGGTGTTGTCCGTATCCGTGCAGAGTAACACACCGATGGTCGGATTGTCATCATCTCCTTTGACCAAATCATCGTACATACGGATGTACATATCCAATTGTCCGATGTCCTGATGAGTCAGCTTATGGGTTTTTAGTTCAAAGATGACAAACCGCTTCATCTTGTAGTTATAAAATACAAGGTCGATGTAAAAATCAGCCGTATCGGTCACAATATGCTGTTGCCTTTCCACAAAAGCGAATCCACGTCCGAGTTCCATAATGAACTTTTCGAGATTGTCGATTAATGCCTGTTCCAGTTCCGATTCGGAATAGCTGGTGTCCCGACGGAAACCCATAAATTCGGCCACCATTGGATTCTTTATATATTCCAACGGATCTGTTTGACCGGCATAAGGTACTGGCAGAGTTGAACTCTCTCTTTGAGCCGCAAGCCGTCGTTCATAATATTGGGTGGAGATATTCCTGTCAAGATCATCTACGCTCCACATATCTTCAGCCGCTGTCTTAAGATACCATTCCCTTGCTTGCGTATTGCTGACGGAAAGAAGCCTGCGGACATGTGACCAGGTAAGATTTTGCACACGCGTGTGCAAAATTTCTACATCCTTGAATTCCAAATAGAACTTTCGGTAATATGCCAAGTTACGCTTACCATAGCCGGTTCCGTATTCAGCAGCAAGTCTGACAGCAAGAGCCGGAATAAGCTTTTGTCCGTATGCCGCCCTGCTTGCCCCCTGCTGTTCTTCTTCCACGATACGCCGTCCAATGTTCCAATAAGTCATAATGGCTATTTGACCAGTTGCGGCATAAGCTTGTTTCCGTCCTTGTTCTATGATGGTTCTGATGTCGGAAACGAAATTATCAGTTATTATGTCAGTCTGTTGCTTATTCTTTTCCATATCCCAAAATTTTGAAGGCATTCACGAGTTCGGCTTCATTAGCATCCCATCTTTTCTTAAGCTCGTCAAACTTATGGCTCATTTCGGTGAGGGCCGATTTATAATCAATTTCCGTATCGCGGTCGATAAACTCGATATATCTGGAGGGTACAAGCGAATATCCTTTCTGTTGGATTTCGTCACGATGAGCGGCATAGTATAACTCAGGCTCGGCATACTCGGCGAAATTTTCAGTCTGCCAATTGAAATAGATTTGGCAAACCCGGCTGATTTCTGTTTCTGTCAGGCGAACATATTTCTTTTCGTATATGTTGCTATTCCATGTGCGCAGGTCAATAAACAGAATCTCACCCGTTCGGTTACGCAGTTGTCTGCCATGCCAGGGGCCACCTTTCTTGTTGTTGTTTAGAATCCATAACGTAACGGATATATCGGTTGAATAGAACATGTTGCGCGGCAGAACGATGATAGCCTCGATTTTGTCGTTTTCAATCAACCGTTTACGTATTTCGAGCGTGTCGCTGTCGTCCAATGCCCCATTGGCTAGCAGGAATCCTGCAATTCCGTGATTGACATCCAGTTTGTTCAGGATATGGAGAATCCATGCGTAGTTGGCATTGCTGGCCGGCGGAACGCCATAACCTTTCCAGCGGGGGGCCGTCTCAAATTCTCCATACTCGGCATATTTCTTCAAATTGAATGGCGGATTTGCCATGATGTAGTCGAATTTGAGGTCTTTATGCTGGTCGTCGGAGAAGGTAGATACCGCTTTGTCTCCCAAATGGTAGGATATACCGCGAATAGCCAGATTCATCTTTGCCAGACGATAGGTCGCCGGTTCGGATTCCTGCCCATACACGTTGACCGCTTTGGTGTTACCGCCATGTGCTTCAATGAACTTGGTTGCCTGCACGAACATACCGCCTGACCCACAGCAAGGGTCATAGACCGTACCGTCGAACGGCTCAATAAGTGAGGCGATAAGTTCTACGATAGAATGCGGCGTGTAGAACTCACCTTCCTCCTTGTCGGCATTGATCGAGAAAGCCTGCAAGAAATATTCATATACACGTCCTATAAGATCGTGATCAGTGAACTTCTTGGGATCTATCTTGTTAATCTCGTCCACCACGCTTTTCAAAACCCCCAGTTCAAGGGCCGTTTTCGTGAAAATCTGCTGCGGCAGGGCATTTTTGAGTTTAGGCTCATTGTCGTCCAACGTCTTTATGGCTGTATCGAAAGCGATGGCCATACCGGTAGGAGCCGTAAGAATAAGCTTGTCCCAGAACGTCTCATCTGTCAGGAAGAACACGCCGTCCTGCATATACTGATTGGGACGGGACAGCTGCATTTCAACAAAAGCCTCGTCGTGAATGCCTTGAACCTCCACAATCTCGTGCCTGATTTTATCCTTTTGCTGCTTGAACCGTTCCCCTATGAATTTCAAGAACACAAGAGTCAGCAATAAATCGCGCTTGTCGGTCATGGCAGCACGTCCTCTCAAACTGTTGCGGCAGTTGAAAAGTATGGTTTCTAAGGTCTCCTCCTTTGTTATTTTTGTTTGTTTCTTGGCCATCGTATTTACTCTATTAGTTTGGTGTTTAACCTAAAAGCATTTGCATCAATCTCCATTTGGAAAATCTTAATGTCGGGATTCAGCTTTCGGGCAACACGGATTATTTTTGATTTTTCTTCGACATCCATATTGATTCCCAGATAAACGGATTCGAAACACTCTCCTCCAATTTCGGGGAATGCTCTTACTTCTTTCCAATCAATTGGACCTTTATCGTCATTTTGCCCTGGCAATAATGCCATATATGCGGGAGAAGGATTTAAAATAAACAATCTGACCTCTTGTTCATGTTCCCATGCCTTTGCTTTTGTAGATATTTGATAATGGAAAAAGTCTTTTGCATCCCTGAAATAATCGGGCTTCTCTACAATATCTTTATATTGTACCTCCACTTCCGAGCAGCCGATCATGACATTGCCATATATACGAGAAAGATACTTTCTAACTTTCTCCATATCCAGACCGATGCAAATACCTTTATGCTTGCTGTAATAGCTCCACATCAAAATTGAATCATATATCTTAGAAAGACTACATATCCATGCCTCTTCTCTGGTTCTACGAAATGGATCTCTTCTCAATTCTTCAATTATTTCCGGAGTCCATCCTCCACATGCTTCTTTCGGAACATCGGAAAAATCAATTAACGAGGGATGGCAATCAAACGGGTCATTTAATTGCGTAGCGTTAGTGAATTGAAGATTGCCATAATGCAGCATCATCAACCCACCGTTAAAATCCAAGTACTTATATAGTTTTGCTTCTCCCATAAATTTATTCATTCAGTTCTCAGCAAGTCATCCACAGACACATCCAGAACTTTTGCTATTTGGATCAGCATCTCAACATTGGGCTGCGTTGTATTTGTAACCCATTTAGAAATTATGGCAGGATCCTTATCCAATTGTTCCGAGAGCCATTTATTGCTCTTGTTTTTCTCTGCGAGAACGACTTTGATTCGATTCAGTAATTTGCGCTCCATATTATTATATATCCATTACATGGTTACAAAGATAAGTATATTTAGAGAATATAATTGACCAAGAAGGTTAAATGTTGCAATTCGCCACAAAAAAGTGAGCAAAACGTCAATTACGACTACGTATACTTCTTTTATCGACATTTTTATGTGTCAACTTCTATTTTTCGTATCATTGACTCTAATGACGATACTTGTCGATTACTTTTTATGGGAACTTTATGGTATCAAATCACAAATAATAGAACGTATTTGATTTGATAATTAAAAAAATATAGAATATCATTCGGTTCAAGTGTGTTTCTGCTTTCCGGGAAAATGATTATTTTTAGTTACCAAGCTTCAAATAATTATGTATTCGACGGATTTAGAAGAAACACAGTGGTAAGTTATCAAGAAAATCTTGAACCTACAAGAAAGGAAACGAAAATATGATTTGCGTGAAATATGGAATGTTATTTTCTATATAGTGAAAACAGATTGTCAGTGGCGTATACTCCCTTCTAGTTTTGCTCCTTAGGAGTTGGTTCACTACTACTATCGCAAATGGTCTTCTTTAGGCGAATTTGATTTGTTATTGAATAACTTATGAGAAAAAGTACGTGTAAAAATGGGACAAAAAGCAGAAGCAAGCCTGGGTATTATGGACAGTCAAAGTGTACTTTGGGGTGATAACCGTTCTCTTAACGGCATTGACGGCAACAAGAAAGTAAAAGGAGTCAAAAGTCATGTAGTGGTAGATAAAAATGGTTTTCTAGTTGCTGTCATGGTGACGATTGCTTGTGTGCATGATAGCAAGGCGGCTTATCTGCTGGTAAGATGTCTTAGGGAACTCTGTTGTAATATCAAAGTAGTCTTGGCAGATGCCGGATATCGTGGAGAAGTAACTGACAAGATTAAAAGGGCTTTTGGATATATTCTTCAAGCGTCTTCAGGCATGGAGCCATATGGCCAAACGTAACATAAAATTGTAGAAACGTGGGAATCCATTTAATCCATGCCTGAAAGAATAAAAAAATAGACTAGGATATCCTGCCTTTTTTAGAAACGATACCCATATCCCAGCATAATTGATGCATTGTCATCTTTGGCAAACATAAACTTCGCTTCAGCATTCAGATAACTGCGTTCGGAAATAGGCAATGTGATACCTCCTCCCAAGTTGAAGGCGAATTTGGTAGAGTTACTCCGGTCTATTTCCACTTCTTGTCCGTTTGTTTCCACACTCTTTTTTCCATAGAAATTGTTTTGCATACCGATGCCTGCAAGAGGATAGACAGAAAATCCCTGTCCGTCTTCTTTAAAGTTGAATACATAATGGAAATTCACATTTACATCCAGACCGGTAATTTTGTCTTTAGGAAAGTAGAAAGTTACATCCGGAGCAATCCGAAGATTATTTGCTATCGCATAGCGTCCCTGTACTCCCAGACCGAATCTTTCATAATTGGTCTGATAACCGACATTTCCCATTAAGGAGCCTTCTCCTTTTACTGTTTGGGCATTCATGCCCACTGATGCCAGTGTAATCATGGCCAGTAAAATTAAATTTTTCATAATTAAAGCATTTAGTTAATAAAATGTTTTTTTTTAAAGAAGGGTCCCCCCCCCTTGAAGCAAACAACAAATGTTTGGCTACATTTGTTTGCTATATATAGTTACATACGTATGGAATGTTTGTACTAATATGAGTGCTCTTTTTTTATTTTTTCATAAAGTAGAAAATGATGTTAATTCCGTTTTTATATCCTGAACTATTTTTTTAATGCTTTGTTTCTCAGTATATGACATGGGTTAGAGTTGGTTGTATGCCGAATTGCCAGTTTATGAAAAATGGGGTATATGGGGTTCGGATTGTTGTAACTGATTAAAACCGCATTGTTTTGAGATAGTAAAATATCAGGATTGTTTCATTATTAGAATTTATAGCCATGAAAAGTTTAAGTTTTGATTTGCGGGCCAGACTGGTAGTCAGTCCTGTCATCAGGGCAATAGCTTGTTTATTTTCAAACTCCCCCGGACGGATAAAGTGATGATATATCAATTTCTATATTTACATGTAAATTCTAAACCGAGTGTATAACTTAAAAAAATCAGCCTATGTATTTTCTATGGTACATTATTATCGGAATTCTTGCCGGATTCGTTGCTGGCAAATTTATGCGGGGCGGCGGCTTTGGCCTGTTTACTAATCTGCTGGTAGGTGTTGTCGGCGGTGTTTTGGGTGGATGGGTGTTCGGTCTGCTGGGAATCGCAACGACAGGTCTGTTGGGCAGTCTGATAACTTCAATTGTAGGAGCTGTCGTTTTGTTGTGGATTGTTTCATTGTTTAATAACAAAAAGAGAATTGACCTTTAATTATTTTAACCATTTAAAAACAACTTGATTATGGAAAATAGAAATTCTAGTTTATGGATCGGTCTGGGAGTAGGTTCGGTCATCGGTGCTTTGGCTTACCGTTTTTCACGTACTTCAAAAGCCAAGAAACTGAAGGAAAAAGTATGTGACACCTTTCATAAGATAACCGGCCAGGCGGAAGACATGTTGGATGAAGCCAAAGAAAAAGCGGTGGATGCTGGAAAGACCGTAGCGGATAAGATGGCCGACAAGGCATTCGGCCTTGCTGAGAAAACAGACGATTTTAAGAACAAAATGCATGCAATGGCTTCCGAAGCTAAGAAATAAATCGGAACAGATAACTTGCTAATAACTCATACGCTTATGAAATGGAAGGAACATTTGAAACGTCAATTGCCGTCCAATGGCAGATGGGAAAATTATGAACAACTGTACCGGATGTGCCTGTTGGCATACGCTGAAGGCTGTAACGAGGAGAAAAAGAAAGCTCTCGAGGCATACAGGCTTCGTTGTGGCAGATTGTTTGGAAACAGGTGCATGCCGTCTGCCGGCAGCAGGGCGGATCAAAAAAAGATATGTGATGCAGACTGTTCCTACATAAGGAAGTATGAATTTGAGTTGTATAAACTGGGCGGGTGTATGGAAGACTCACCTGAATAAACCTGAATTATTGACTTTAAATTGAAAAGATTATGTTTTATCATGTAAAAGATTTGCAGTTCAACGCCCGGGTTTCACAACCCGATCCGCGTTTTGCACGTGTGATGCTTGAAGCATTCGGCGGTGCGAATGGAGAATTGAAATCCGCCTTGCAATATTTTGTGCAGGCTTTCAGTTGTCACAATCCATTCCCTGATAAATATGATATGTTGATGGATATTGCCACAGAAGAGTTCGGACATCTGGAGATTGTAGGGGCCACGATTCAGATGCTTTTGGGACCGGTGAATGGAGAAATGAAGAATGCGCTTGAAGATACGCCGCTCCGCACGATGATGAGCGGTAAGTCTGCTAAAGAGGACCTGATCCATCAGGCATTCACCAATCCACAATTTTTGGTAGGAGCCCCCGGCAGTCCGGCTTTGACAGACAGTAACGGAAATCCTTGGTGTGCCACCTATGTGTCTGCTACGGCAGAATTGACGGTGGATCTTCGTTCCAACATGGCAGGAGAGGCACGCGCCAAAATAGGCTATGAAAATCTTCTCCAGTTGACGGACGATCCTTTGGTAAAGGAAACGCTTGGTTTTCTCATGACTCGTGAAGTGACACATTACCAGCAGTTTGAGGCTGCTTTGGAAACAATTCAGCCCAATTTCCCGCCTGGAGTATTTCAAACATCTCCCAAATACAGCAATTTATATTTTGATCTGTCGAAAGGCGATGACGCTCGTGGACCTTGGAATGAAGGGGAGAGCACGCAGCTAAAGGAACAGTGGCAATATATAGAACAACCACTTGAAGAAGTGAGAAGCACGGATGGATTGCTGGATCGAAAACCGGAAGGTACCGACCGGTCGGAAAAAGAGATTGCCAGAAAAGAAGCACAATTGTCCAAGGAGCGTAGCGGGCAGGTGCTGGCGTCTACTCCCAAGAAGGAGATGTCTTGGTGCAAGTATCAGTGATTTGAAAAGAACATCGGTTTAAATCCGTTGTAATTATTAACCATAAACCATTTTAATTATGACCAAGAAAACAGAAAAGAAACAGGAAGAGGCAAAGAGCACAAAAAAGAGTGCCCATGCCCAAGAATGTAAGTCTTCTGCCTCATGCAAGAAAGCAGAGAAGAAGTAAGAACTTAGAACCTTGAAATTTGTATGGACTGTCCGGGAATCCGGTTTCCGGACAGTCTTTTAATCATTAAAACAGTATGAATATGAAAAAAATATTATTAATAGTTTTTGTATTGACGTTTGTGGTGTCCTTCACGTCCTGTCGTGACAAAAGAGAACAGGACCGGGCAAAGTACCAGGTGGAAAAAGTGAAAAAAGACATCAATGATGCCGCAGACAAAATTTCCGATAAGGCAGAAGACAGCGCTGATGCAGTAAAGGATGCATGGAAAGATACAAAGAAAGATGTCAAGCAAGGGGCTGAGAAGGCTCAAAAGGAAATAAAGAAAGGATATAATGAAATTAAAAAGGAAGCAAGTAAAAAACTTGGCTGATTTTTGTAATTTATTATTTTGCCAGTAGTAAACCTTACATGTGAATAAATTATGGTTGGATTCGTAATATGGATTGTTGGACTGGTGCTGACTATCAGGGCCGCTTTGGAAATATGGCGCATTCATGCACCGGCAGAGAGGAAACTGATAGCCATCGTATTGGTGGTTTTCACCAGTTGGGTAGGATTGCTGTTTTATTATTTTTATGGTAAGCCCCGTATGGCACAGTGGTTGGGAACAGGTATCGAAAGGTATTGATGGTTGCATAACTGTTTATATTAATTGTACAGTGATATCCCGATACAAAGAAACGCACCGGTCATTGACAGTGATCGGTGCATTTCTTGCCTTTACCAATATTTTTCGATTCTTTCGTAGCCGAAAATACCGCTGCGTTCATCTTTCATACCTTGTAGCTGACGGCAGATTATTTGTGCTCCGATCATGCTGAAAGTAATTCCGTTTCCCCCATATCCCAAATCGAAAAACATTCGTTCCTTGTCAGGCCAGTTGCCGATGAAGGGTAGTCCGTCCTTGGTGGTACTAAATGTGCCACACCATACCATTTCCGTTTCGAAAGGGAGGTCGGGGAATAGTTTTCTGACCTTCCTTTCCAAGATACGGGTTTTCTTTCTGAGTAATGAATCCCGGCGCTGCGGGTCACTGAACTTTTCGTCCTCACCACCTACGATGATCCGGTTTTTATCGGTTGTGCGGATGTATAGATACGGATCGGCTGTTTCCCAAATCAGGCAATGTGTCGGCCACAGGTGTTCGGAAGCTACCGGATGCGATACGAGTGCATAGGTAGAGGTCAGATCCATGATTTTCTGAGGAAGGAATTGTCCGGCCTCAAATCCCGTGGCTATGATTACATATCCGCATTTAATTTTATGTCCTCTGTCTGTTGTCATGATACAGCCGTCAGATGTTTCTATACACTCTTTTATTGAGGTATGGGTAAAAACTTTCAGTCCGCTTTCCTTTATATGGTAAGCTAACAGTCCGGTTGCCGCCCTATAAGCATCCATTTGTGCGGATGCCTCATTTATCAGGGCATTGCCGGGTGTCTTTACCTTATATTCCTCTCTAATTTTCTTCTTCTCGAGCAGATTGACCGGCAACTTATGTTTTTGCCGTATTTCATGTTCTTGTTCCAAAAGTTTGTTATCCGCCGCACTACTGGCATAAAAGAGGCTGGGCAGTTGTTCGAAACCGGCATTGACTCCCGTTTCTTCCAGTACTCTTTTTATATCAGAAATGGATTGCAGGCAGGCATGGTAAGCCGTCGCAGCATTTTCCTCGCCGATGATTTTTGCCATCCGACAAAGAGGAACGTCAATTTCATATTGCAGCAGTGCGGTGCTTGCTGCGGAACTTCCGGTTGCAATGCTGCGTTTGTCAACTATGCAGCATTTTATTCCGGCATGGCACAATTCGTGTGCCATCAAGGCTCCCGTTATGCCGGAACCTACAATGACGACATCTGTCGACAGATCCTTTTCCAAAGGATGGAAATAGTCCCATAGGGAATTTCTGATGATCCAATAGGGTAATCCTGAGTGTAAGTCCATAATATTTTGTTATTATCCCCTCACTTCCTGCTGAAAAACGGGAAAATGAGGGGGATGAAAATAGAAAAGTTATCTTATTAGAATTTATTTTCCACTCGTATTTGAAGGTTATTTACCTTCTTCGATGGTACAAATGCTGACGCGGTTCCAGTCCGGCTCCGAGAACATGTCACCGATTCCCTGTCCTTCAGCAGTGATGCGGGTATCACTGATCTTGTATCTTTTTACAAGGATGGTCTTTACGGACTCAGCACGTGCGTTTGCCAGTTTCTTATTGAAAGCGAGGTTGCCTTCGGGAGAAGCATATCCTTTGATGATAACCCTGGCTTCAGGATGCTTTTTCATGTAAGTGGCCACACGCTCCACATTGGGGAGTTGGGAGGCATCAACTACCGATTTCCCTTGTCTGAAGGTAATGATTGACTCAGGAATGCGGTTGGTCTTCACCACAGTTTCTATGTTGGCAGCCTGAGTTCTGCAGTCAGCCAATTCTCTTTGCAGATTATTTGCCTGCTGCATGGCATTGTTCAGCTGCATGTCCTTGTCGTTCAATTGTGACCGCAGGTTGTTCACCGCGTCATTCAGTTCTCCGATTTCTACCGGGTCATACGGTTTCATGGTTGTGAAATGGTGCGTACCGTTGCTACACATGAAATGATAGGTTAATCCGGCAGTCAGTTCAAAAGCCGCATTATTGGCGTTGAAACGACTTTTTTTTCGATTAAAATCTCCCTGCATATCGTATACAACTGCCGGTTTGATGCCGAACGTCCATGCTTTCTCTTCACCCAGGTTAAAATTCAGATTCAGGCCCAGGCGTGTTGACCAGGAGTTTGTATCGCCGGGGCCGTTCTGATAGTAATGCAGCCATCCGATACCTGTCAAGGCTTCGATTTCAAAGATGCGCGGTTCGCCTGTATAGCTTCCGAAAAGGTTCATCAGATTGACTTTGCCGAACACGCTCACTTCGGAAGCGTCAAATGCGGTCTTGCTGGCCGTGGTATTTACATACCCCATGCCTTGAATGCCCAAACCGAAAATGGGAGTAAGTTGTTTTCCGATCCCGACTCCGAAAGCCGGACGGACATTTTTGAAGAACGCACTGTGGGTAAGAGGAGTCACGGCACCGGTTTTCAGTTCAATAGACCAGTTGTCACCCGGACGTGTGCCTTCAAGAGCGGTACGATCATTTTGTGCATGCATGGTAAAGATACCCATGCTTAATGCTAAAGCAAAGACAGATCTTTTCATAATTAAAAATAAATTAATGGTAATACAATAAAATGTCACACACGGTATATTATCAGTTGTATAGTTATGATTGTATACAAGATAATAAATTGCTTTGTCATTGTACTTTGTTAGAAAACAGTTTGTAAAAAAGGATAGTTCGAAAAATCGGAGGAAATTTAATATCTGTTTAGAAGCATCAAAAGCGTAAAAACTCCATGTTAGCTATAAAATGAGATTTTGTATATTAAGGTATATGGCTCTTTAATTTATATATAAGTCTTTCAAATATAACTTTATATATTCATGCGCTTTTTAACACAAATATTTATTGTAATGACAAATATAAATCAAACAAATTTTCTTTTATCGTTGTTTTTTTATGAGGAATCAATTATAGTATTAATTAAAAACCTGACAATTATGAAAAAATTAAGTTTTGCAGAGCTGAAGGGCAGAGTGTCCTGGGGTAGTGTGTTGGGAGGTGTCATGACCGTATTGGCGATATCCGTACTGCTGTCCATATTAAACTCAAGTATCGGATTATTTATGCTTAATCCGTTATCCGAACATCCCGCTTCGGGCATAGGTACTGCGGTAGGGATTGGTTCTGCAGTCATTCTGGTTGCCGGCATGACTGCCGGTGGCTTTGTAGCTGGAAAGCTTGCTGGTATGGATGGGATAATACACGGATTTCTAGTTTGGGCTACCACGTTGATTGTTGCTGTAATACTAGGTATTTTTTTGGCGGTAGGCACAGCGAAAATGACAGCGAATGCACTGGGAGCCGTTTCATCCGTCACAGGTAGTGTCTTATCCGGAGCGGGCGATGCTGTTGGAAGTGGAGTTTCCGCATTATCTGAGGAGGCAAAGGAATTATTTGGCAAGATTGATTTCAACACAGTCCTGAAAGAAGGGGACATGCCGCAAAATATTCGTACCGCACTTGCCAAAAGTGATGTGAAAGAATTGCATCCGGACTATCTGAAAAAACAATTGGAGGAGGTAAAAGAGGATCTGAGCAAGTCCATAAAGACAATTGTTGCTTCTCCTCAAGAAGCGGATGAAACAGTGAATGACTTTTTGAAACGTTTGAAACAACGTACGGAAAAACTTAACCAGAATATAGATCGGAATGATCTGGCCAAAGCGATAGCCAACAATACCAATCTGTCTAAGCCGGAAGCAGATAAAATGGTTGAGCAGTATATGAATCTGATAGACAATACACGTTTGGAAGCCGCAAAACAGATAGACAATTTGGAAGCTAGTCTACAAAAGGCGGCACAGGAATGGAAGGAGATCAAACATAAGGCTTTGGTAGCTGCCGATAAGGCAACGGATGCAGCTGCGCGGTCTGCCCTGATTTCATTCTTCGCTATATTGTTTGGTGCTGTATTGTGCTGTGCTGCCGGTGCTTATGGCAGTAGAAAAACACAGGAAAGGGTAGATATCTGATAATTGGAATGAATTAGACAAAATACCCCCGTAACCCTATTGGAATTGGCCCTATGTGTCTTGCGCATCATTTCCGCCGGGAAGATTAGACCTGAGGAAGAATAGCATATTTGAGACACAGGGGCTTCATACCAGTGGCTTGTCAACCGTCAATTTTCTGACTTTTTATTAAATTTGCTCGGGCTTACATTATAATATTTCTTAAACACTTCACGGAAGTATTTTGCATCCGAGAACCCAACCATGTCAGCAATTTCCGTTACCGTATGTTCGCCCTGTTTCAGCAACTGTGCGGCATGTTGCAGACGTATCATCCGGATATAATCGGCCGGAGCATAACCGGTCAGTGCCTTCAATTTGTTAAAAAAACTGGTACGGCTCATGTGATGCCGGCTGCTGAGCAAGTCTACATTGAAGTCCGGACTTCCCATGTTATCCTCTATGCATTCCTTGACGGAAGCTATGAATTTCCAATCCAGCGTACCGGTGCAATTAACTGGAAGATTTTGTTCTTTATCTTCAATACAATTATAAAACTGGCGGAGCAAAGCACGATTTGTAAGTATGTTTTTGACCGTTGCCTTGAGTATCCCCACACTGAAAGGTTTGGTAATATAAGCGTCCGCTCCGATTGCCAGTCCTTCAAGCATATTTTTCTCATCTCCCAATGCAGTCAACAAAATGACCGGAATATGGGATGTTTCAAGATCGCCTTTTATGGTCGAACAGAGTTTGTCCCCGCCCAGTTCGGGCATCATTATGTCGGATATGACAAGAACCGGGTTGAATTCCCGTATTATGGCAAGCGCCTCTTTTCCATTCGGACAGGACTGGGTATAATAATCCGTTTTGAACATGTCAATAAGATAATTGCGCAAGTCATCATTGTCCTCTACTATCAGGACACGTTGTAAAGACCTCTCTTGAGATATTTCCACGGATGGTAACCCTGACGCGCCACCAGGCATGATAGCCTCAGGACATTCATAAGGTGTCCTGGGAGAGATAAACTTTACTTTGTGCAGATGGCTGTTCCCTTTCGGAAAAACAACCAGCACACATGTTCCTTGATGTTCTGTGCTTTGAATCTGAATTCTGCCTTTATGCAGCCTGACCAGTTTGTATACTAACATTAGACCGATTCCGCTACCTGTCACTTTCAGGTTGATGACATTACTACCCCGAAAACAATTCCTGAACAATTTTTTCTGTTCACATGAGGGAATGCCGATTCCGGTATCTTTCACTTCGATGCTCCAAGAGTTTCCTTCCTCGCGGGCATAAATGCGGATACTTCCGCCTTCAGGTGTATACTTCAATGCATTTGACAGGACATTCTTCAGTATGGATCCCATCTTGTCACTGTCAAACCACACATTCAGATAGTCAAAGTTACTTTCGTAAATAAAATCAACATGTTTCAGCTCGGCATATTTGCGGAAAGTGGCACAAATATTATCCATATAGGAATTCAGCTCATATTCAGATATATAAAGGGTGGAGGAGTAGACGTCCACCCGTTCGAAATTTATCAGGTTGGTCGTTAGCTGAAGTAATGCATTCACATTCTTAAGGGCCGTGTTCATATGCGGCAATGCCTGTTCATTCACCATACGGTTTTCTATGGCTTCCTCCAGCGGAGCCTTTATTAATGTGAGCGGAGTACGTATATCATGGGCCGTATTAATGAAAAAACGGGTCTTTTCATCCGAAACCTTCTTCTGTTTGTGCAGTGTAATGATACGGAATATGACAGCCATAACCAGCACCAACAGAATTGCATAGCCGGCCATAGCCCATACACTGGCCCATGCCGGAGGCGTTATGACAATCTGAATGTTCCGTGTCTCATAGGTCTTGTACTTCTCCTCATTGGATATGGCACGAATCTGCAATGTGTAACTGCCCGGAGGCAGGTTTCTTACAACAATCCGGTTGTCCAGGCTCGGGCGACTCCATTCTTTATGAAAACCGTCAATCTTCCATGAATAAAGGATGTTGGAAGGATAGTCATAATTAATGGAAACTACATCAAGGGAAAAAGAGTTTTGTCTGTAGGTCAGTTCCAGCCGGTCAGTTTCGTCAATGTCCTTTTCCAGCGGAGAACCCTCGTCGCCCGGATAAACGGGATGATAGGCTATCATGAAATCGCGCAGTAACAGACGTGAGTAATGCGGCTCCGGTATCTGTATGTCTATCGGGAATCTGACAGCCCCGTTATTCCCACCAAAAACAAGTGTGTTTTTACTGTAGGTTGTGGCAGAGCCGACATTAAAATTAACACTCATCAACCCTTGTTCCCGTGTCCAGTTGCGGAAGGTATGTTTTGAGGGAGAATAAATGGTTATTCCGTTTTCCGTGCCCATGAGGAGACTCCCGTCCTGACGCGGAAGAATTGTATAGATATTGTCGGAAATCAACGCACAGTTGTCTGTACGGTACTGGTGGATGAACTTCTTTTTGCCGATGTCATATACAAGCAATCCGGCTCCGCGAGTACCGATATACAGGACGTTGCCGTCTCTCTGGTACAAAGAGCATATATAGGGGGACTCAACAGGCAGGTTAACATACTGATAGTCTCCCGATTTCTTGTCAAGCCGGTAGAGCCCCATTCTTGTGCCGATCCACATCTGTCGGACATTTTTTTCCAGAATGGTAGTGATGGAGCTTACTCCCGGATACAGACGCACACTTCCTGTTTCAAGATTGATACGCTTCAAATGATAATATCCGCCGGACCAGACATCACCGTCCGAATCTTTCTTGATGTCAAATATATATTGGTCGGGACGCACTCCCGCAATAGTGGCAGGGGCAATATGACCAATCTTAAATCCTTTCCTTTTTTCTATCTTGCAAATGCCTGACATAAAACCGCCGGCCCATATCACACCGGGAGAAACCTCACACAGCGTCAAAAAGATATGGTTCTCATTGTCCGGTACCGATTCAAAGGAACTGAGGAATGATTGCCATTCTTTGGTATCGGTCTGATAAAGGCTGATACCATTGCTGGTTGCAAACCAAAGGTCACCGTCACTGTCCTCCAGTACATCATGGACCTGATCGTTCACCAGTGAAAGGCTGTTGCCGATGGAGTGTCTTATCAAATCATAACTTCCATAACGGTTGTTTCGGATGGTGATGCCGGTAGGATAATTGGCAAGCCAGATGCGTTCCTCCTCGTCCACATAAATATCATTGATATTGTTTCCGTTCATTCCATTATAACTATTATAATCAGCTGTTATATAGGGCTCGCTCATACATGTGTTCACATCCAGTTTATATACACCTCTGCCACCCGTAGCTACCAGAAGTTCATGATCGTTCAGGGCGACAATCCGGTTTATCTCTACATTATTGGGTAATTGGCAAGGGATGATTTTTCCTGTCTTTCCCACGTCATATACAAGTATTCCCTCCTTATAGTTTCCCACAAACAGTTGTTTTGAAACAGCATGGTAATAGAGTTCATGTACTGATGTGCGGATACTTTCCACAGCTTTGTCAGACATTCTGTTTAGCCTCCCCTTTTCTACCTCAGCATAGAACAGGCCGTTTACTGTACCGATAAAGAAATGGTTGTCATCCGTCTGTTCTATGGCGGCTATTTCACTATTGATCGGTGTCGGCATATGTAGAGTATTTCCGGTACGGATGTCATACCATGCGATGCTGTCTTTATAGCATAACCAAATACGGTCATTCTTGTCCAGATAACCGTAATTCAGAAATGCCTGTGACTTGTTTCTGACCAGCTCCGGATGTACATAAGCCAGTTCGAATTTATCATGTTGTGAATCATACTGGAAAACACGGCCTTTCTGACCGATTACCCACAGCACGTCCTTGCTGTCCATATAAAGCCAGTTCAAGGCAATCCGTGAGTCCAGCTTCATGCTGTCATCTGAGAAATTGTAATGCTTGATGCGCTTTCCGTCATAACGGTCTATCCCTTCCTGGGTTAGAAACCACATATACCCCCTTCGGTCTTTTTGGATATGATATATTTTCTGATTGCTCAGACCGTCTTCCAGTCCTATGTATTTATAAATTTGGCACCTGCCTACAGAACTGCCGAGGAGAAGGACAGTAAAAAGAAAAATTCGTTTAATGCTCAAATAAGCTTTCATATTATTTTACATATTCAAAAACGTTTGCAAATTTATAAAATATTAGTTAAACCCCAACCTGGTAATCCACTTTATTTTATCAAAGACCGTTTCATCCATTTGACAATCATGGACTTCAGGCTGGTATTTGCCGGATGTGTCACGATTTGTAGGAAGAATAGCGCTTAAGCAACTAACAGCAGAATGTAAAAATAGACGCGGTTACCAAGTTATTACTTCAATTTTTGTCTTTTTTTCAAACCTCCTATGTCTAAGGAGATTATAAAAGTTTTCTAGAATAAAAAAGATTGATAATTCCACTGCTCGCACAACAGAAACATATGCGAATATAAATGAAGTGACAATTTACAATTCCATATCCAAGACAAAATTCAGGGAACAGGAAAAGGTTGAACGAAGGATAACCAGAAGTTTTACAGAAGGAAACAAAGAGAGCACTGCCGGAAATCTCTGTTCCTGACAATGTTAGAAATATTTGTAACAATTATAAGTCACCAATAATTCCGGTATAACCGATTATCTGAACCGCTGTATGGCGCATATTGTTGTTGAGATTGTATCATATAGTGATAAACGTCTGATTGTTCGTATAGAGCAAAAAGACATGGTGGGCAACATCCTTCTTACCAAAAAGGAGCTGATGGAAGGTGCCCGTGAAATGTTCAAAGGTGAGATTCCTGATGACTGAAAACTGACTATTTCCGCTGTCAATTTTGACAGAAAGGACATTGATAATTTAACCATTAAAAGTATCAAGTCCAAAATGGAACGCTTGGGGTTGCGTAGCAAGCACCTGAGCAATTACACAGGTATTGACAAGTGAACGCTGTCCTTCTTGTTTGCCGGCGATAAGGAATTGACTAAATGGCACAAGGTTGCGTTCTACTATTTCTTTAAATTCTATGAGGTAGCCCGGTTCTAATATCGAAAAACTTCATAGAACTAAACAAAAGATAAGTAAGTTCCATTCCTTGAAAGATGAACATTTTTTCCTGTCCGACTTAATCTCTATCCAATATGAATGTGTCAAAACTAAAATGACCTCTCCGAAAAGTTACAGATTGTGACTACAAGACCTAAAAGAGCCGTATCAAACTCTGTTGTGAGAATGATACGACTCTTCTTTTTGCCTTTAAGGATGGTCAAGTTTTAGTCCAAAAGCTCATCTGAATTAAGAGAAAGTATCTATAAATAATTGTTAATCAATAATTTCAAAACAATAAGTCAAAAATATGCTTGTAACCTTTAAGAGCACACTCTAAAGGGGAAGAGTTAATATCTTGTTAGGGAGAAGCCATTATGTAAATGGAAAGTTTATAGCAAGCAATTTGTGTATTATACTTACACCGAAAAATAATCCCAAATATCCCATAAATGTTCAATTTTACAACATATATTTAAACGCTATAAGAAAACGGATTGTTAACGAACTTGCAGATGGTACGTCTAAACTTACTATTTCTGCGGATGATTTAATGAATTATTATGTAGAGTATTTCCACATAGACAAACAAAATGAGTTGGTTGAATATTACAATAAGACGATTGTACCTTTGCAGAATGAATTGAATAAGGAAAAAGAGAATTTTGATAATAGAGTCAATAATTTGGTATAGAGTTGCCGTTTGAACAGAACAATAATGTGGCAGGGGTTGTCTAACAACTTAGGAGGTTTCTGCCAAATCTGTTGGCAAGATTAAAGTAGATAGCTCCATTTTATTATATACCATTATAATGTGGTACAGATAACAGAAATTATTTCTGCAAACATACGTTTTATCCTATAATCAGAGAGAGATTCTCTTTTTAGGAAAGAAAAAAAGATTTCATATCTACAAAATGAGGCTGTCGGTTCGCAGCCTCATTTCAGAAAAGAGGAGTTCCGGCCTCTTATACCTTCTCCTGTTTTCCCGCCTCTCTCTTTTTCTCCATATCCTTTTCAACCAGGGTTGTGATCACCCTGGATGGGGAGGAATTATGGATGTACATGAACAGTCCCGGATTTTCTTTCAGGGCGACAATCACCGCCTTCTCGCAGGGTTCCTCTATATATCTGACCGTCTCACAATCTTGTGACACCGCACTTATCTGTAGTTTTTCAGATGGTCTGGATATATACATGATATTGTCCGCACATGCGCTGACCGCCGCATACCTGACCTTTTCCGTCGGGGATCCGATATAAATGAAAAGCTCCGGATCGGCCGTGACAGCCCTTATCTGAACCTTCTCGGTGGGATGTTCAATGAATATGATGGAGCCGCAGTCACTCTCCACAGCCTGCATCTGGAGGTTTCCGGACGGGTTATCCATATAGATGATCTGTCCGCTGTCACTCTTCAGCACCTCGGACTTTACCTTTTCCGTCGGTTTGTTGATATACAGGAACACTCCTGTATCCTTCCTGACCGCTTCCAGCTGTACCTTCTCGGATGGCGCATCAAGAAGCATGATCAGGGAGGCATCCTTTCTGACCACCTCCAGCTGTACCTTTTCAGACGGCGCGCCGATGAATTGTATCATCTCCGGATTCTGTCTGACAACATACAGCTGGGCTGCCTCGGACGGATGTTCCATGCCCATTATCTCCATCGGATCTTTACTCACCCTCCGCAAATCTGCTCCGGACAGATTGTCAATCAATCTTTTCAATATATTTTTTCTCATCTTTATACTTCTCTTTTCTTCTGTCTTTGAATCATAATCATATTTCCTGAGCGGCAGCCGAATGAATCTGTTTGGCGATCTGGAAGGCCTTCAGACCGTAGCCCGCCGGTCCCTTGACAATAGCGAACACCGAGTTTCCCGATGCTCCGGGCAAAGCGGTCTTGTTACCTTTCAACATCTCGCTCATGGCCTTTCCGGATACCCTGCCTATGTCAACCCCGTGGGCCCTCATGTCTTTCAGGATATCCGTCGCGTCAAAACTCTCCCCGTTGGTACGGAGCACCGCACTTCCGTTCCTTATTGTCAGTTCACGGCGGCCGCCCTTGAACCTCATTTCTCCGGAGGATGGTTGCGCTTCCGTTGCTTCCGTTTTCTCCACGACAACAGTCTTTTCCGGAACAGCGGAAGTTTCCAGGACCGCCTCTTTCCTGAACGCGCCGACTGCCGCGGAAATTTTTCTTGTACGGTAGGCTTCCGCCTTTTCCGTCGCTTCGTATCTGGCATCGTAGGTGTCCATATGCCCGGCATCCCGCATAAGCTCTCCATATCTCTCCTCTATTTCCCCGAGCCTGGTAAAAAGATTCTTTACCGCTTCTGAAATGTCTTCCTTGAAATGGATGCCTGCGGTTCCTCCGGGCATGACGGAACCGAGACATGACAGGCATGCCTGCCGGGACGGGTTCTTTATCCTCAGGATGTTTGCCGGACTGTCATGCACCGCCATCAGCTGGACTTTCTCCGTGGGATTCCTGATATGGCCTATCAGGGAGGAATTTCTGCCAACGGCCAGCATCTGTGCCTTTTCCGTGGGGGTTCTCACGAGTCTTATCAGGGAGGCGTCCCCGTTAAGGACGGACAGCTGTACTTTTTCCGCCGGTTCGCTGATAAACCTTATCAGTTCCGGATCCTGTCCGACCGCATACAGCTGGGCCTTCCAGTCGGGTACGCTTATCTCCCGGATGAGATGCGGGTCCTTCCTGACAACGGAGAGCTGCGTGTTTGCGGAAGGGCTGCCGATGGCGGTGATCAGCCCGGAATCCGCCATCACAGCCAGCAGCTGCGCCCTCTCGCATGGATTTTCCAGAAGGGTGATCATTTCCGGATTCCGTCTGACGACCAGCAGCTGCATCTTTTCCGTGGGTTCATGGATATAGCGTATCATTTCCGGATTTTCGGCTATGGCGGCCAGACAGACCTTTTCTGTCGGCTCACGGAGCTGGAGCAGACAGTCCGCCTTTTGTCTGACAGCGGCCAGCTGTACCTCTTCCGTAGGATTGTCCAGAACCGAAACCAGATCCGGATTCTGCCGGACGGCGGCCAGCTGCATCTTCTCTGACGGATTCTCGACCGCGGTGATCAATTGCGGGTTTTTTCCCAGTTCTCTGAGCTGGGCACGTCTTATAAAAAAATCTGTTATTCTCATATATGTATGCCCGTCATGCCGGTGGCTCAGCGTTTGGTTATCATAATTCTCTTTGAACTGATGAGGAAATTTTTCCGCTGATGTCCGCTATGCGCACACCGTAGCCGGAGGGCTGTTTCCGGATAGAGAACAGCATTTTCTGTTTTGCAGGGTTCAGGACGGTTCCCCGGCCCCGTAACATGCTTTCCCATTGGCTGCCGGATATGTTCCTGACATCTATTCCGGCTTTTTCCAGCCCCTTCAATATGCCGGTCGCGTCATATTGGTTCCCGTTGGTACGTATGACCGCGCCTTCGGATGTGATCTCTATCTCACGACGGCCGCCCTTGAAAAGAAGAGGGGGCGTCATGCTCTTGTCCGGCGCGGCTGCTTTCTCATAATGGTTGATTGCGACTTTGCTGCCTGCCTTGATTATACTACGGAGATGCGTATCCAGATCGACGTGACGGAACGAGGCTGTCATGACCGGCGTGCCGTCTTTTTCCGACACCGCTTTCCTTGCGCATACGCCAAGTACCTCATGGAGTCTTTCCGCATCCTGATTATATGCCTTGTATTCATCCCCCACACGGATGAGGGCCATTGCATCCGGATATTGTTCTTTCGAGCGGTCATACATATCGAGAATGCCGGAAGAGACCGTTTCATTGTTTCCTTCTTCTTTTATGGGAAGTGGGGATATGTCCTCTTCCCTGGCGGATGTGTCTGCCAGGGTGTGCTGTTTTTCCACACTTTCCTCTATCATGGCGGATGCCTTGCCGGCCTCCCGTAACACACTCATGACATAGCCGGGGTCCTCCTTCAAATTTGACAGCCAGCTTTTCAGATACTGTGCGTTCTCCTTTCTCGGAGTTACGGCTATTCCCAGATCCCTGCCTGTGACGGCAGCTGTGAATTCGGCGATGATTTCCTCCCGGGCATATCCGCACGTTCCGAACGGGTGATGCAGGCCGCGGTCCAGTCGTGAGGAATGCCCGGTGGAGTGGGCCATTTCGTGAAGGGCGGTCATCTGGAATGATTCCATGTCCTTGAATTGTCCCGGAGTCGGAAGAACGATCCTGTCTTTGGACGGGCTGTAATATGCCCTGTCCTGCACCTTCAGTTCTATGGGACAGAGCCATTTCTGTTCCTTTATCATTTTATCCAGCCAGGGGTTCCTATTTCCTTTTACGTTGTCCGCTACGGCAGGACCGGAGAATCTGACCCTCATGCCCTCATACCGCTCCGGATATTTTTCCTTGAAATCCGTCTGGTCTATGTTGAATACATAGAAATGTTTCATGAAGGGAGTCACCTTATATTCCTGCTTCTGAAGTTCCGGGAGGCTTTTGTAATCATCGAAGCTGATTTTTTCTCCCGTCGTCTTATGCTTCACGGTGATATCGTAAAAAGTCACGGGAAGGGCGTGCGATCCTTTTATGACCATCAGGTTCTCATCCTTCAGCTGACGGAAGGTCATGAATACCGGGAGGGTGTATCCCATCCTGTCCATCTCCATGTAGAGCATAAGACGGTTCATGCTGTTGTACGGACGTCCTGATATGTTCTGTGGCAGGCCGGTACGGGGGGTGAACCAGGGCTTCTGCCATTCACCGGCGGACATCTGCCTGATCTTGTCAATCATCAGTTCCGCATATCTTTCCAGTACCTTCCCGTTCATGGCAGCAGTTCCTGATAAAGCCTTTCCTCGTATTCCTTCAAAAAACGCACCGCATCCGCTGCTGTGGGACAGGTGATACCATTGCCCCGGGCATAGTCCGAAAACGGTTCCTTCAATTCCGGGTTGAGCATGACATAACCAAGCATGTCCAATTCCCCGTTTTCCACCTTGTGTATCAATTCCATTTCTTCCATTGTGTATTTTTTATAATTGATGGGACAAATGTAAAAGCGGACCAGCACAACCTTTTTGTGCTGTATCTATATTTCTACAAAAAAAGAGAGCTTTCCTTTTCTTTCTTTGGCAGTTTAATGTATTATTCGTATATTTGCAGTGCCAAATACCATTCAATGTGTTTCATTGTCGCTGGGCAGCGATTAATTGCTCACAAATAGTCGGGCTTTTTTTATGCCTATATATAACCATTTTCATGAGTTTATGAAAATGATAAAGATACTAAGCTACGGCTGTCTTTCCCGATTTACAATTCTGCTCTGGCAGTGACTGTGATGGTGTTTGGCGACACGGGAAATGGCAGCCGTTCTTTTTTCTGCCTAAAATGCCAAATACCATTACAGTTATGAAACAAACAGTTTCTATTTTTGCTCCCGACATAAATATCGCAAGCAAATCTTCAGCTATTCAATTATGGCTGAATCGTAAAAACCAATTCTTTTCTTCTGTACTTGAAGAGGGCGTATCCAACCGCCAGGTCCTGCTGCTTGGTCATGCCTCTTTTGTTTTCTCTGCATTAATATGCGCATCTTTCGTATCACAGGTTCCTGCTCTGATTTGTCTGTCCTGGTTCATGGTGGCATTGCGGCTTTGTGTGAAAGGAGGCCTGGGATGAAGTTCATTATAGAGCCTTCCGCGGCTCCCGGTATGATCCGTCTTCCTTTGAAAAAAGAAATGAAAGTTCCTTCGTTATGGGAGATCATGGTATCAAAATATTTTAGTGTTAAAATATATAAATATCAAAGCATTAAAACATCAAAATATTGGAAAAGAGAATTATTTTCCTTAACTTCGTAACACACTAAAAAACAAATAGATATGGTGAAAATTATAGCAGTCCATAATCAGAAGGGTGGAGTTGGCAAGACTACTACCACTACCAATGTGGGGTTCGAACTGGCACGAAAAGGATACAAGGTCCTTCTTGCTGATTTGGATCCGCAAGCCACTCTGACCGCGGCTTTGGGGGTGACAGATCCGGAAGAAACGGTTTTCTCGGCTTTGCAGGGTGCGGTGGATGGCAAGGAAACGCGGCTTCCATGGATACGGTTGCAGGAGAATATATCCCTGTGCCCGTCATGCAGGAAAATGGCGGATGCGGAGTATCTTCTGCAGAACGAATACGGGAGGGAAAATTTCCTTAAAGAACTGGCTGCCAGAACGGATGGAGGGTACGATTTTGTGCTTCTTGACTGCCCGCCGGCTGTCGGACTGATCACGGTCAACGCGCTTGTGGCCGCCACCGATCTGATTATACCGGTGCAGCCGGAAGTGGCTTCTTTATATGGTCTGGTTTCCATCCTGGATACGGTTGCTGTAATACAGAGGAAGATCAACAGGGGACTGAACCTGCTCGGCATGCTGGTGACACAGTATGACAGAAGGACTACATTGCATGCGGAGATATTGGAAGCGATGCGGAAACAGTACGGGGAAACGGTCTTTTCCACGGTCATCAGCCGTTCCATCAGGGTGGCAGAGTCCATGAGCAGAAAGACGGATGTCGTATCTTACAGCAGGAACAGCAGTGGAGCGGCGGACTACCGGTCCCTTACCCGGGAGATCCTGTCCAGATTGAATATGGTTGACAACAAATAAAAGTAAATAAAGAATATGGGAAAATTTATTGGAATTGACGAGATTCTGCAGGGCGGAACACCAAACCGTCCCACACACTCCACTCCGGAGGAGGGGAAGAAAGGGGAAGCACTGGCCAGAACCTCACTGGAGTATCCGTTGGAACTGCACCGCAAGGTGAAGAAATACGCTGTTGACGCTGGAATGAAGGAGAAGCAGGTCATAGCACAGGCTATACGGGAATTCTTCGAGAGAGTGGAGAAAGAATAAAGAACATAAAATTGAAGAAAATGAAGACATTCGGATATTTGTTGATGGCGGTCATGGCGTGCATGACATGTTCCTGCCGGGATGAGGAACCACTGCCGGACCCGGTTCCTCCCGTAATGGAGCCGGAAAATCCCGGAAACCCGGAAGAGCCGGATACGGGAAAGGTGTACATCGGCATCGCCCCTATCATCGAGAACATGCAGGAACAGAGGGCCGTGGTGGAGAACTGGAAGGAGGGGCATTGCCTGGGAGTGACAGCTGCAGGGGATGTGAACATACCCTTCACTTTTGACGGCAGGCGGTGGAAAGCCGGAAAACAGGTGGAGGTGACGGCTGAGCAGAAAGTGTCCGCCTATTATCCTTATAATGTACAATATACGGACATGACCGCCATACCTGTGGACATCACGACACAGGAGGATTATATGTATGGAGAAGGAGGGGTAAGCGTTGAGAAGCCGAGCGCGGTCCTTGTGATGAAGCATGCTCTCTCCCTGGTCAGGATCCTGATAAAAAAGAATGATTATACAGGTGACGGGAGGGTGGATGCGGTCACTTTTGGAGGTGTAAGGCTGTCTGCGTCCATGGATGTCACGTCCGGAAAGCTCCTTCCGACAGGACAGCCCGGAGAATATAAGGCCGGAGGGAACTACACACTGGACGATGCCTCTCCGGTATATGTGGAGGCAATCCTGATGCCTGTGGGTACGGCTGAGGGTATCACTGTCAATGTACATGTGGACGGGAGGGATTTTACCTATGCCCTGCCGCCTACCCATGTGTGGAATCCCGGCATGATCTATACTTACACTCTGAATATGAAATCCGGTTATAACTGTGAGGTGGACGTGGACCATGTGCCGATGGATGAGGAGTATTGGAGCACTTTCGGAAAGACCGACCGGATTGTCATGAGGGATTGCGGGACGGACAGGATTTATATATGGCCGAATTATACGTTCTATGGCTATGACACCTATACCGGTGAGGGTAAGGTCTGGGGATTCTTTTTGCGGTATAGAAACCGTGGAGGTGGGGAAGACTTCGCCGGACAGGCACGGTTCGTGCTGATGGATGGGGACAGGATTGTGGAACAGTACCAGCCGTTTGATATCAAATGCGGAAACGGTGCATGGGACGGATACTGCAAGTATTGTTATGTGCAGGCCGTGCCGGGGACATACCGGCTGGCAGTGCTGTTCAAAAAGAACGGGGAGTCAGCCTGGTTCAAGCCTTACGGATACGATCAGAATTCCAATGATGGGGAATGGATGTATGAGGTGAGACCGGCCACTGATATGCCGGCACTTCGGATGATAACATTAGAGAATCAGAAATGCAATACGTTTCTGGCATATCCTGTTCCTGATAATGACTGGTTCAATATAGTCTATACGCTTTCAAACAAAAGCAGGAAAGCCATGAAAGGGACTGTAAAGGTTGTATGGGAGAGGGAGTTCAAACTGGAATCCAACTCCTACAGACCGAGTGATAAAAAGGAGAACAAGATTGATGACTATGAATGGCGCGATGAACTGGGAAGCTGCACTGTTGACATAGCGGCAGGAGTACGTTTTTGGAAAGGGATAGTATCCTGCAAGTTCCCGATTCAGCGAGCAAATCCAAGAGATCCTGTTAGCGGTGTTGGTTATTGCACTCCGATAGCCCATTTGTATTATCGGGAAGAAGGAAGCTGTGAGTGGAAGCTTTTGCGGTGTGACACAGAATACCTGTTCAACCGGAACTATCCGGGTTCCGAGTCTGCAAAAATGGATGAAGCGTTTAATTACTTAGGCATTATACCCCAAAGTTGGTAAAAGACGATAACAGGCCCCATTCTTCCTAAAGAAAAAAGATAAGACATGATAGTCAATGTACCGATTTACAGGAGAACCGTATAGAAAGATTTCAAGATCTTCTTTACGCTCCTTGTAATAAATTTGGCTGTTAGTATTGATGTTTGGAATAGTGCGGTTTATGATAATGACAGCCGGTATGTGCAATGTGAACAAGCTGGAATGCCTTTTTCTGAAGGATTCCGGCTTGTTTATTACATGGCTGAAAAAACAAGACAAATAAGAGGGATGTGTCCATAGTGTTCCTGGAACACCCGGTATTTGGGTAGAACTCCGGTAGAAAATGTTTTCTCCACCCTTTTGAAGGAGAAAAAGTATGGGCAGACGGTCTTGCAATCGCTCCGTTCCGGTGTTTTATCTTGAGTTTTGTTATGTTTTTTCTATTTTCTACCATTGTTCTACCAGTAGGGCGGGGAAAGTAATGATATCACACTTTTATCAAGGAATTACATATAGAATGCAGGGGTATATTGGTCAGATTTAGTATCTTTGCAAAAAATGGTACTGATATGGAGGACAAGTTGATTTCCCGATATGATATTTTAGTGAACCGGTACAAGGAACTTGTATCTGAGAAGCTGAGCAGGAAAGATTTTATAGAATACAATGAAATTCTATTCTCGGCGCATAGCTGTGCTATAGAGGGGAACAGTTTTTCAGTGGACGAGACCCGCACCTTGAAAGAAAAAGGGCTGGGCATGATCCCCAAAGGCAAGACCTTGCTGGAGGCATTTGAAATCCTGGATCATTTCCAGGCTTATGAATATCTTCTGAAGAATTTGGACAGGCCGCTGACCGAGGAACTCCTGAAGGAAACCCACCGGCTGCTGACGGAACATACCCTCTCTTACAAGACCCAATACGATGAAATACCGTCCAACCCGGGAGAATATACAACAGTGGACATGTGTGCCGGTGATACGATATTTGGGGACCATGAGCAGCTGATAAAGCAGGTCCCCCGCCTGTTACAAAGCACCCAGCAGGTCCTGGACTCCGGGAAGATCCATCCGATGATCATCGCGGCAAGATTTCATGGATTTTATGAATATCTGCATCCCTTCCGGGACGGAAACGGTCGTCTGGGACGTCTGATGTCCAATTTTATATTGCTCAAAAAAGAACAGCCGCTGCTGATAATCCCCGGTTCGCAGAGAGAGGAATATATCACCGCCTTAAAATATATCAAAAAAGAGCGTACAGATGAATTTCTGATAGATTTTTTCTTCCGGACATCCATAAAACGGATGGAACAGGAAATAGAGGAAAAAAAGAATCTCACGGAGAATTTTATCAGGGGGATGGAATTTGTTAGAAATGTAAAATCATCCAATGATGACATTTCAGAAATCTAATATTACATTCTGACAGTCCGAACAGTACTTTGCAGGCGAACTTTAAACAATCTGTTACGATTATAAATGTCTCTTTCAAAGATGAAGTTTTAATGGGACAATTAACCAGATCTGTTTCTGTTACCTCAGGTCATTCAGCGACTTACACTGTTTATGGTGTTGAAATCACAGAACGGGAAGATGATAGAGGAAATTACGACTCTTGGGAGGAAAATTATACCTTTGCAGTCACATCGGGATCTCCGGCATCACGATTGGATAGTTATGACAGATATAACGGTGAGGTGTCTGAGAGCATGACCAGCAAAGAAAAATCATTCACTTTGGTTGTGGATGGTGTCACTGTTTGCTCCAATGAACCTATTTCAAATGTTGGCAAAGTTGATAAGGTAATTGGAAACTATAGGTATATTTTTTGATTTAATTTCGCATTACAGATGAGGTTATGTCAGTGTTTTGACACCTCATCTTTCTCTGCCAAACTATTGGATACTTAAAATAGATTTTCACAATGTACTGGCAGTTATGAACGGCAACATAAAAATTAAAAAGAGCAACTGTTCATCTCGGACAGTTGCTCCTGTAAAAACGGTTCAATATTAGTAAAAAACGACAATCTTTATGAATGAAATTATTTATAAAGACCCTGTATCTTTTGATAAGAACTGTTCTCTTCTTATGAGGGCAAATTCAGTTCTTTATCAAGAAAGACGCAAAATATATTATTTCAGTATTTCACCTTTCTCATTGAAGAACACCGTACTTTCAGCTCCCTCCTTGTCTGTCAGAACAACCTGATAGGTCTTGCTGCCATCCTCTGCCGCTTCCACCGCCGCTTCCTTGACGGTTGATTCCGCAAAATTTTTGGCGATTGCTTCCGTTACCGCTGCCGGAAGGTCTTTCACTTCAATAGGGGTGAAGTCATTTACTGCCATGACTGTTTCAACACCTGAAGTCAAATTTTCGGCAAATGCCACTGTTGTTCCTAATCCCATTACCAATGCTACTGCAACAAAAAATTTTTTCATAATCTTATATTTTTAATGGTTATTGTTTTACGATAATGATAAGGCAATTCCCATGCCAAAAGAATATTTATTCTGATTATCAGTTAATTGTTATTTTTTTATTATGTAAAAAATGGAAATAATCCTCATATAGTGTGGTCTGATGTAGAATGTTTCCACACTTATAAAAATAGGCAGGAATTCTGCCTATTTTGTGCGTAAAACCAAAATCTGTTGCACATTAACTTCTGTTACAAGTTCTTTTTTATTTTGTATGACAAGATAAAGGCTATTATAACAAGAGGCTGTCAAGTCATTTTTTTAAGACAGCCCTTGTATTTTATCTGATAGTGGACATGAATACAATGTTAATAGTTATATCCTTTGTCGCTGTAAATGAATATGAACCGGCTGATGTCTGGGAGTATTCCCCAAGATCGTCCAAAGCCTGCCATCCGGTAGTAAAGAAACCTCTCAGATAGTTATATCTCCAGCGGTCACCTTCTCCCGGCACGGCATAATCCGCACCATCCGCATATATTGTTACCCGGTCTCCATATGAGAACTCACGGGTTTGCTGACCGGAACTCAGACCGGTAGCAGAAAAGCCAATTCTGAAATCACCGTGCGTATACAAGGAGAAAGAATTGTTACTCCACATGCCAGTCTGTATAGTCACCTTTATAGGATTGTCCGCTTTGAAATCGTATACGAATCTGCTTCCATCAGGATAACGGCTGTAATCATTGTACGTAAATAAATATTGACCATATTGTCCGGAGGGTATCCCGTTGCCATTCACATACCATTCATCCTCTCCATATTTCCAACCGGATTCCGGCTCTGGAGATATCAGGTAACCACCTCGTTCCAAGTTTTCATCATCCGGTGAAAGATTCAATACTATTTCTGAAGCAGATGGCAGCAATGTGGTTTCACCACGTTCATCAAAGACATCCAGTTTGCCTCTTCCTGTCCGGATGGAGAAATAGAACGTTTTACCGGCTTTTGAAAAGTTCGCCTGCAAAGTACTGTTCGAACTTTGCAACTGCACAGTGGTACTGGCTGAGGAGGCATTCATAATTTTTGCATCTCCTTTAGTCACAGTCCATCCGGAAAATGTGTATCCGGATTTTGCAACAGCGGTGATGGGGATATTGGTTTTTACTTTGTATGTTCCCCCTCCGGTAACAGTTCCTCCGGAGGTCGGATTGGCAGTCAGGGTCAAAGTACGTTTCTTTTCCTTGAACTTGCACTTGAATTTATGATCCTTGCCATTCAGAAAAACTTGATATGATACAGAACTTCCACTGCCTGTATAATTGTACTTTTGGGGTTCATCTGACGGTCCCCCGTAGAAATAGTCTATCTCATATCCGTCAGAGGCTTCAGCACCTACCGTGGGTCTTTCTTTACCATCATAAAGTCCCTCTCCATAAGCGGTACCACCGATAAACGATACGGTACGTGAGTCCGCATCCTCTTCTCCGTCAACCTCGATAGTCACCGCGGTCTTTCCGGTTGTGAGCTCTTTTTCAATTTCTTCACTGCATGAGCAGCCTAAGAAGATGGTTGCCAGCAGCACAATGTAATGTAAATGATTTGTTTTCATAAATTGTATTTTGATAGTTTTTAATATGCAAATGTAAGTGGGAAGCAGCACAACCTTTTTGTGCTGCCCTTCACTAAATTTTAATTTTCAGTTGGATATCAAAAGATTTCTTGAAATAATATGTATTTCGTTCATTGTCATATTCAATCTCTGCACCCATGGCCCGGAGCTCTAAGAAGTAATTAATGATTGTATTGCGATGTACGCCCATTTCCTTCGCTATTTTTGCGGCACTTCCTGTATGTTCTTTTTTCAGCAGACGGGTCAGTGTCTGTAATCTTTCCATGTAGTCCAGTATTCTCATAATCCTCTTCTTTTTCTGATGTATGGCCTGACCGGCCTTCCGTACTTTCTCACCTCATAATGCAGATGGTTTCCCGTGCTTTTTCCGCTTGATCCGATGAATCCGATCACTTTGCCACTCCTGACCTCTTCACCTTCCGGAACATAACAGGCGGACAAGTGCCCGTACAGGGTCACAAAACCATAGGCATGGCGTATCATCACACAGTATCCATATCCTCCCTTTCTTCCTGAGTATATGACTTTTCCATCAGCTGCGGCATGCACGGTCGATGCAAGTTCCGCCGCAATATCCACTCCTGAATGGAACCTGCGCTGTCCGGTAACCGGGTCGCTCCTCCATCCGTAGGCGGAACTGATACGGTGGAACCGGTGTACAGGGGGATGTACCGGTATCCTGTATTCCAGATGATGCCTCTCCACGATGTCCATGATCTCCCCGATGCGCTCAAGACTGGAACACCGGGAGAGTGCGTCCTCCAATATGGCCCTTTCCTTATCAGGTACCGGACAGAAGAGGCATAGGAACAGAACTAGTTTCGTTATCATGTGGTATTCTTTATGGTTTTCCTACAATCTCCGGGAACAGTATCTCCGCATTGATCAGCTGTTTGTTCTTCAATTTGTAATAGAAATGTCTTCCCCCGTTTCTCTCCTGTATCTCTATGATGAGCACCTTCTTGTCCGGTATGGTGAATTTCGGAAGGGCGACCGTAAAGTCACATGAGGAAAGCGCAGCCACCTCCTCCGGACGGTTGAAAGAGAAGAGGGGCTGCTGCTCCAGCTGCTGGACGGCGGTCTTTTTCCGTTTTTTCGCATCCTGTATATAAAAACGGATGAAGTCTATGGTATAGCCGATCTGGGAACGGTTGTGCAGCCCGAAGCGGAACAGCAGGATATCATTGTCCACAAAGATATTGGTCACGCAGAATCTCATGCCGGCCACCTCGTCCCTGATATTGGTCAGCAGCTTCGGCCTCCGTGATATCTCTTTTTCAAGCAGTGCTTTCTGCCGGGTATTCCGCTCTCTTCCCTCCAGTATGGCCACCTGCTTCTTTTTGGTGTCCTGTTTGTCCACAATGAAGGAAAATCTCTCACATCCGGGCGCATACCGCAGGTCAAACGTATAGAACCTGCCGCTTTCGGTGATGGCTGTAAGGTTGGTCTGCAGGGCAAACGGCGACACGGCCCTGAGTGCGACAATATTGTTCACATTCTCCGCTTTCTCCACCTGTACGGTGGTGTTTCCGAAATCGACATACACGATTTTTTCCGGATAGATCACATGGGTCAGTTTCTCGTCAGAAACCGGAAGAACCGCCGTTTCCGGCATGGTACCGCCCTCCTTGTAGACAGCCTGCGCTCCCTCGTCGAAGGATATGCAATAGGTGTAATACCTGCTGTCCTCCGTAACAACCGACAGGTTGGTCTCTCCTTTGAAATCCCTTACCGTTGATTTCAGCCGGATGACGGACGGACATACCTGTATGACTTCCCCTATGATGTTCTCATCCCCCATGTTCAGGTATTTCACGGGAGTGGGGAATATCATATGGAGCGTCTTCTCATAACCGATCTTCAGGTTTCTGCACTCCAGCTCGTCAATACGGGGCTGCTGGGCTCTTCCTGATAAAAAAGCAAACAGGAGAAGTATCCCTGTGATGTAAATTCTGTTTTGTCTCATATCTTGATAAATTATATTTTAATAGTTTGATGTTTATCTTTGCATCCGGCTTTAGAATTTGATTCGTGATGAATTTCCTGTCCGGCATTCTTAACGTTTGCTATTTGATTGTCTGTCCCTTTGACATTTGTCCGGTTCATCTTCCGATTGCCCTCTTCCTGTTTCCTTGAATATTCACGGTAACTTTTCCAAAACCCCAAAATGTGGAAAACAATGGTAAGGGTGAGAAGAAAGCAGAAAAGCAAGATGGTCACAGAGCCGTCTTTCGATAGGAATTCTTCCATTTCGTACAGTTCTTTTAATTATCATTCGTTATTGTCACTTCCCGGGTCCGTTTATAATAGTTTACAGGCACTTCACTTTTTGAGCGTCGGATGTTCTTGTAGGCACGGCTTTAAACGTCCGGAGCAGCTGCCGGTCTTCAACAGTGCCGGATCGACCAGGTCGAAAATCCAGTGTGACTGGGGTATGAGCAGTTCAACCCTTACGGGTGCATCATCCGGCTTCAATCCGGGAAGTCCCGGCAGACCGTTCATGTCCGGAATAAGGCAGCGGCCGTCAGCCGGTTCATGAAGATACAGTCCGGTCCGTCCGTCTTTCAGGACGAGCCATGCCGGAAAGCATGCCTCCGGTTCATATTCCGACTGTTCCACTTCCGTGTCGTCTGTTCCCGGATAACGGACACGCATCCTGATCCGTATCGAAATCCCGTATTCAGGAAGGGAAAGAAACCTGTCAGCATCATCCGGTGTGAGGATTTCATGCAGTACGGATACATCAGGGGACAACAACCTTCCACGGGAGTGTGTCCTACTGTCCGGATACTGTTCACTGTTCATATGCAAGGAGGCCTTTCCGTCCGGCATGAATACACACCATACAAATACTCCCTCCTCCATGAGGTCACCTGTTATTGTCCTGCTGTCTTTCATATCTTTATTTTAATGTTTCAATATGCCGTTTCCGGTCAGCTTTCCCCCGGTTCTTTTTTCTCCATCAGAAACACGGCATAGTTGGTTTTGATGGTGACCTTCACTTTCTTGATATTCTTGCTTGCGGCCTGCTTGGTGGCGTTCACCACACCGTTCACGCCTCCGGCAATAAGCTGGCTGCCCATGTCCAGGCCTCCGGTTATCTGCGGATTTGTCCCGTCCACCGCCCCGGCCGTGGCATCCTTGTTGATTTCCGCCTTTGCGTTCCCCGGTACATAGATACCTTCCATTGCGTCAGAAGAATATACTTCTTTTTTAAACGGAAGGATATTGCCGCCCACATTGACTGTCCTGATCTCCACAATGACCCTTTCGCCGTCTATCTTCCTCACTTCCCCGTACACCGGCGAGTCCTTCCTCACCCGACGGCCGTCATCGGTGAGACAGTCCTCACCCAGACGCATCTTCAGCGTGGATCCGGCCATCACGACCTGGTCGGAATGCACGTACGCGCGGATGGCGTTCCGCCTGCTGCTCTTGTGCAAGGCGACCGTGTTGAATCTTGTCCTTGCCTCAGGGGCTTCCTTTGTCTCTTCCTTCTTCTCCACCTTCTTTTTCTCCTGTTTCCTTTTTTTCTTCTTCCGCAGTTCACGGGTGATACTGTCCAGGTTCTCTTGTGTGGGAAGGATATAGGAGGCGGTATCCGCCTTCCGCCCGTATTCCTCTTCCGGCGGCATCTCACTGTTGATGATGAGTTGACGCATACGCTCTATGTCCACCGGATTGTCCCCGCCCTGTCCCTCCGCCTGCTTGCGCAGGGGGGTACGCTCGAGCTGGGCCTTCACATCCGTAATGGTCACATCCTTGTTGTCCGTGCTAAGACGGACGGTGTTCTGATTCTCTTCCTTTCCTTTCATCGCGGAGATTGTCCAGATGACAAGAAGGACAAGTAACCCGAACACGCTGACAATGATTACTTGAGTCTTCTTCATGTTCTTCTGTTTTATTCAATTTCTTTCTTTGTTTCCATCCGAGGTGTCCAACAGCTCGTATTCCTGTGTATAGTTCCGGAAGAAGAAGCCTGTCACATTCTCCGGATAGGACGGGGTGGTGCGTATGGCGTCGCCCCGGCTGTATATCCTTATACGTTTGACCCCGCCGGCATCATGGATGGACAGGATGGAGGTGAACAGCACGTTGTAACCGTCATCACGTATCCCGACCCTGTGCAGCTTCTCAAACACGCACTTGTAGATGACACCCCTGTCCGCCGCGTCGGCATAGGCGCGGTCGTTCAGGTATTTGTTCCAGATGGCGTTCAGCTCGGATTTCTCCACCAGAAACACGGCCTGCGCCTGGTTTCCGGAGATGCTCATCCTGTCGAAAGAGTTTACATAATAGGCCACCGCGTTGCAGTGGGCCTTCAACAGGGTCTCGTATAACTTGTCCGTTTCCATGGACTTCAATTGCAGGAACTCTCCGCCGGTATTCACGACAAGGATCCTGTCCGTCACTCCGCGGACGGTCATGTTCATGAAGAACAGCACCAGGGCGACGATGGCCGCACACAACAGGCTGACCGCCTTGACATAGACGGAGGACCGCTTCTTGGCCTCTCCCAGTGAGGCGAAGTCCCTCACCATATTCTTTATATCCATTTTCATATTCTTCCGTTGTTTTAAAAAAGGTTATGGATCCTGCCTCTCACAATCGCCAGCAGGGACAGTTTCAACGCAAGGGAAAACAACACCTGCAGGACGACATTCCACGAGGTGTTCATGACATACTCGCTGACGATGGCGTCCGAAAACTTGCTGGCAAGGATGAAGGCCGGTACCATCAGATAACAGACCAGCAGGTTCTTGCACCACGTATGGAAATACGTCCGGGTACTCTCGTTGTAGAAACAGGCTATCGCCACAGGGGATATAAGTTCCAGCAGGAGCAGGAACATGTATCTGCCGACTATGAACAGGGTCTGCGCGTACATGTAGAAAGGGGCGGCTATGACGCCGGCCACATACGCCAGCAGATAATCGAACGAACTGCCGACCGGATTGAGCAACACGCCGGCAACGTCCATTACCGACATGTCGCTGAACTGTTTCTCGAACTGTGCGATTATCGGCTTCTGGAACAGGTCGGCCACATCATAGACCTTTCCGCCGAATCCGGCCTGCAGATCGTCCATCAGTTTGCCGAACACCGTTTCCAGGGCTTCCAGCAGCACGGGGAACAGTGCGACGGCGGCTATACAGAATACATACTGCCACACCAGGTTCATGTAATCCTTCATGGTGGGCGTGCCGTCCTCGTTGGACTGCACCTCCCGGTATACCGTATACAGACGGTGGATGAGCGTGACAGCCATGAATCCCGTCACTACCGCATAGAAGGCTTCCACGGCGATGTTCCCCCGGATACTTTCATAAGCATTGTGGATATGCTCGACCGATATTTCTGTTATTGATGCCATATTCCTATTCCGTTACAAGTCCCAAATTCCGTCTGATGGTACGCGTATGTGACATGATCTGTCTGATGGTGCCCAGTGAAGCCTCCTGGCGACGGACTTCCTGAAGACATCCGTCGAGCTGCTCCATCCGTTCGCTGTCGTTCATTTTCAGGTCACTGCTGAGTATATCCCCGGTCAGGGAGATAATGGCGGCGTTGTTCGCCACCACGTCCTGCACGGCCGAAGTGATGCCCGGCAGCCCCTTCATGTCCATCTTCTCCGCCTCTTCCAGCGTCCTGAGGCAGTTGCTGTTCAACCGGTTCTGCCGGTCTATCAGGTCCGTGAACATCCGTGCGCGTCTGACGGTGGCGGACACCTTCTGGACATAGTCCAGGGCGGTCTGGAGCCTGTTCACCTGTTCCACCGTCTGCTTCACCGTACTGGCCGTATTGGCGGCATTGATGATTCCCTGTGCCGTATTGCCGGGGTCGGTGACCACCCACTGGGCTCCCGCCGTCACGCAATGCAGCGACATTCCTGTAAAAAAGAAAAAAATTGAAAGCAATCTCATGATATTCCTCCTTTGTTCTGATTCCTATTTTGTTACAAGTCCCAAATTCCGTCTGATTGTCCGTGTACGGGAGATGGTCTGACGGATGGCGGACAGTCCCGCCTCCTGCTCCCTCAGCTTTTCCAGACACTTCCTCAGATGCTTTATCCGTCCGCTGTCGTTCATTTTCAGGTCACTGCCGAGTATGTCCATGGTCAGGGAGATGATGGCGGCGTTGTTCGCCACCACGTCCTGCACGGCCGAAGTGATGCCCGGCAGCCCCTTCATGTCCATCTTCTCCGCCTCTTCCAGCGTCCTGAGGCAGTTGCTGTTCAACCGGTTCTGCCGGTCTATCAGGTCCGTGAACATCCGTGCGCGTCTGACGGTGGCGGACACCTTCTGGACATAGTCCAGGGCGGTCTGGAGCCTGTTCACCGATTCCGTCACCTGTTTCACCGTTGCTGCGGTATTTCCCGCGGTCAGTGTGCTCTGGGCGGTGTTGAGAGGGTCGGTAATCGCCGCCTGTGCGGCAGCCTTCAAGGTCATTCCGCCGCACAGGAGCAGAAGCAGAAGCGGCCTGTATCCCTTTAATCCTTTTTCCATACGGTCTCCTTTCATTTCCTGTCCTTTGACGGGTGTCTCTCCATGTATCTGCCTATCGCTTCCTCCATCGGCATGGTCCTGGAATAGCCGTCAATCTCAGCCCATGTCTCCCCGTCGGTCTGGAAGGCGAGGAACTTCTCCCGGCTCAGTTCGTTGCGCACCACCACCGCATACCTCCCCTGGCCGCCGGTGAAGCGGATGAAGCACTCGGAATGCGGACGCTCCCCGGAAAAGTCGTTGCGGATGGACCGCATCATGTTGCACTGGGCGGGGTCGCCCCCCATCTCGAACCTTTTCTCCACGGCCCTGTATACCACATCCGTTGTGGGAAGGATGTACAGCAGCTGGGTATTGGTGATCATGCCTTTGGTAAATTCGTCATCGGGAAGCTGGTCGGGACTCTGGACGATGGTCATCACCGCACCGTTCTCCTTGCGTATCTTCTGGTAGCAGAAGGCGACTGCGGAATGTATGCTGATATCCTCGCCTCTGGACTTCATCTGCGCCGTTTCGGCATACTCGTCAAAAATGATCATTCCCCTTCTGGTCCGGTCGGAAAGGATCTTGTCATGAATCACGTCGAAGATCAGGGCCATGACCAGGTCGGAGAGGAACTTGTCCTGTTTGATCTGCGTCAGCTCGAACACGACCAGCCGCCTGTTCCCGAAATCGGGCACTCCTTCGGTCCTGCATACATTGGCATACCGTTCACCGGGAAGGAACTCGCTGCATATGAGGCGGAAGGAGGACAGGTCAAAATAATTGGGGTCTACGTCCTTCCGCCGGCAAATATCCTCATAATGCTCCGTCACGTGGCGGTAGAAAGAGGGAAAGGAATGGGGTGGCAGGCAGGTGGCGTAATAATCCTGGATGAATTTTGTGAGGGCTACGGACTGCTCCTCCTCGTCCTTCCCGAACATGCGGCGCCAGAAACGCTGCACGATACCCGATAGCACCTCTATCTTGTTGTTGTCAAGGGAACAGCCCTCCAGATCGAAGGGATTCAGACCCAGCGGTGTCTCCCCGTCATAGTCCACATGCAGCGAGATTTCAGGATAAAGCTTGCAGAGCTGTCCGAAAGAGTACCCGAACTCCACCACCACCACGATATAGCCCTGCTCGATGAGCTGCTGCACGATATTCAGTGTCAGCACGGACTTGCCGCCGCCGGTGGATGCCACCACGATGCCGTTGCGGGCCGGTATGCGTTTTTTCTTCGCGTCCCAGATATCCTTTTTCAAAGGTATCTGATAAATACGGTCATTGAAATACACCCCTTCCTCATCCGGGGTGAATGTCGTGTAGTTGATGAACAGACAGAGCGCGAGGGAAAGCGGGGTCAGGAACAGGAAGCCGCTGTCAAGCCCTTTCTCCTGTCCGGGAACCGAAGCCAGGTATATGTTGGCCAGATGCTCGTAGGACGGTATATAGAATTTGAAGTCCGAGACGGTCAGGTATTCCCGCAGTTTCTTCTCGGCCCGGTCCAGCAGTTCCGGGCTGTCATCCCATATCATGACGGAAAAATTGGCACGGCAGAGGAGCTGCCTCTCCTCCATGATCTCCTTCTGCATGTTCTCGAGCTCGTCCGCCTTCGGCTCCAGCATGGCCCTGTCCCATCCCTTGTTGGTGCGGTAGACCGCCACACGGCGGGAGAACTCTTCATAAAGTTTCTCCGAGCCCTCGAAATAGAGGATCTGGTTGACCGCATGGTTGCAGTGCAGGTGCACGCCCAGGCCTTCCAGTTCCGCCATGTACAGGCTGCATCCGGACACGGGCAGTGTGGTGTCCTCCACATCGCTTCTGACGGTGCGGTCAGGCAGATAGTCACCGTCACAGACGGTATAGCAACGCGCTTTCTCCCGGTCGACGGTGATCTCTCCGGAGAAATGGATGTCACGGTCGCAGTCAGCCCGGGGGAAGAAGTTGATGTACCGGATGACATACTCCCTCAGGCTGGCGGCGGCCATCCTTTCCAGACGGGTGTCCCTGATACTGTTTATCACACCAATGGCGGAGTTCACCCCCTCCAGAAATTCGGTGAGTTTCTCCCGGTCGGACACATGCAGCCTCTCCCGGTAGGAGAACGGGTTGGCATTGTACGAGGCTGCCAGGGAGGACAGGCCGGACAGGGTGAATATCAGAAGACAGTCATGTTCCAGATACTCACGGCCGGAGAAATGCCTCTGTTCCGCCTTGTCGATGAAGCTGTCCCCTTCCAGCTCATGAACGTACTCCCTTTTAAGGAACACGTCCTGCTTGTGCACGAAGCTGCCGGAGGGCAGGTGTTTGAACGCCTGGTAGAGACGCGCGTTGCGCTCCTCCAGGTCGGTACGGTGCAGGCTGTAACATTCCGGATTGTACATGCGGAACGCTACAGACACGCAGCCGTTTCTGGTAAGGATGACACCGTATTCGTCATTGATGACATCCAGTATGGAATATCCTTCGTTTGCCATTTTCTTATTGTTTGTTTATTTTTTATCCATTCGGTTGTTATTTGTATCTTTGCACAGGAATCAAACACTATTATTGTCTAACTTGATCTGTCTTATGATATGTTAAATGAATTGGGAGATATCTACCAAAAAATGGAAAGGGGCATACGGTATACTATTGTTTCCCTTGCCGCCTGCACTATTATTGTGTATCCGTTTTTGTTTATGTATATATCATCTTTCAGTAGCTATACTTTTGTCGTACAACTGATGTTGGCTACGGGAACTGCCGGAGCATATCTCAGTTTAACCACTCTTGTTTCCTGTCCGGTACAACCACCTCCATATGCTGTATTCGTTCCGATTCCTGTTCTCGCTTTTGGGGAGTTGATTTACCTTTATCTGATCGAAAGTAAAGGAATACAGATTTCTTTGGCCTGTTATTGGACAAGGTTTCTTGTGCTATATTCAAGTGTTGCCTACTTTAGTATTCTTCTCCTGTTTGCAAAGATTTGTTTGGGTAAGATTACATTGGGGGGCAAACACTGTTGGCAGCTCCTTAAAAAAAAAGTTGAATCATGCAGACGATGAGTCGTTCCTTTCTTTAGAGGGATCATTGATTTTTTTTTCGGTATCATTGCCACTCTTGCCATACTTTTTTAAGAACTCCATGTTCCCATGTATGGCAATTCTTATCAAAACATGCAGTGTCAGCATCCCCATGATAATGATGCATATATAATCAATTGGCATTCCGATTGTTTGTTCCAGCCAGTTTCTAACACTTTCCATACTGTCAATAGTTTATCTGTTTTTTCATTAAAGCATTTCTCACATCACGGTTTGTAACCGTCTTCTCCCAATGCGGCGGCCTGTACTTCTTCCTTGAGGCATTCTTATAGAACTTCCTTGCCAACAACAGACCACATCCGACAAGCAATACGAATATGAAAAGCATTTCACCGCCTGTCGTACCGTCCTCCAGCCAGCTCTTGACGTTCAGCAGGAGCACGGCCACGGCGAATCCGCCGTAACCGAGCAACAGATAGAAGTCGCGTACCAGCAGCCCGTGTATCTTGCACGGGTTCTCGATCCCTTTGCGCACCTTGTACTCCATGGCGGTCAGATTGAGAAGCTGACACCGGCTATCTTGCCCACGCAGAAGCTGATGACGGTCACCGCGATAAGGACATAGCCGACCATGTAGGCGACGTTCATCCATCCCTGTTTCTTGTTGCCCTCGCTGTTCTCGTCATTGATGAGTCTCCAGTTCTTTCCTATGCCTACGGCAAGCGCCATGACCATCACACCGAGGAAAACCGGCAGTGCGATGTCGTTCAGGACGGTGTTGATGTCACTTTTGATGGATTGTGCCCCTGCCGGAAGAACCGCCGCCAGCAGGACGGATAAAGTATAAATTTTCTTTTTCATTGCCTTTCTTGTTCTTTTTCAGTTATTGTTCCTTCATAATTGCCTCCGGGCTGCCAGCCGGTGATGGTGATGTCCTCTATCTCCACCCCGTTTCCGGCGGTTTTCAAAGTGTAGACATATTCCTTTCCGGATCGGAATGCCGCCGCCGGCATGACGAAGTCGTATGGATGTCCGCCGGCCACCAGCGCCACGTGCATGGCCGGACTGTCACCGGGATAGAGCAGCAGGCTTCCTGTCCCGGAGGATATTGTGCCTTTTTCCGGTTTTATCTCCAGTGAGCCCGTCAGAAGACTGTACGAAGCGGAGTAGCTGTAATCCGCCACTCTGACCGCGGTGACGGCGGCGGGCATTCTGAAAGTCACCTTCGAAAGAAGATGATACAGGGTGATGGAGGCGGAGGGTGCGTTCCCGGACACCATGGTCCTTTCCGAATACAGATAGTCTGTCTGGCTCCTTGCGTCCAGGCCCATCTTTCCGCCGCTGAAGGACGGGTTGTAAGGATAATACGCATATATGCCTTTATCCCCGTCCGACAGGGAAATCTCCGCGAATGTCCATTTCCCGGACCGGTTGAGGACTCGGATGTTGTCCGGATACAGGTTTCCCGCCGTATCCGTTACAAACATGCCGAACTCGCTGACGGACATTTCCTGCCCGTCATCACCACGTGCCGTGCAGGAGCTGATGGACATGACGGCGTCCTGCTCCGGACTGTCGTTAGGGCCGGAGCAGCCGCTGAGGGCTGCAACCGGCATTACAAACGTCAGACAAATAATGAGATGATTGAATGGTTTATCCATATTTATAGTTTTTAGTTTATGTCCACCGATACCTTTCTGTCCTGGTATACAGTGATTGACAGTTTCCTTCCGCTTTCGTTCTGGGTCAGCGTAATCGTGCCGCTACGGTCGGAAGTTGTCGGGTTTTCACTGACGGTTGCCGAGTTTGTGCCGGCACTGATCCAGGACACGTTGGCGGAAGCCGACCAGCCGATATTGCTGCGGGAGGTTTCGCTGCCGTTGGTGTATGTGATCTTCTGTGAGGTGACACTGTAGGTGACGGTTCCCCCGGTGGAGACGACGTCATCACCGCTGACGGCTCTGAGCGTGAATATGTACCCGTAGGTGATTACATCGGCGGGCTTTCCATCCTGATGGATTGTCACATGGCCTGATTTTCCTCCGTAACTTGCCGTATAGGTACAATTGCGGGATGAAGTGCTGCCATTGGCCGCCACTGTGACAGTCGTGCCGCTCCGGCTGAAGCCCGACGCGCTTCCTGACCATGAGGCGGATGAGCTCACATCCACACTCCGGTATTCTGTGGTGGTGCCTGTTGTTATGCCGTTCCACTTCGTGTATTTCGGACGGCTTTGTGATGCTGTCGCACTCAGGCGGCTTGTGCCTCCGGATGAGCCGATACCGGACGGGCTGGCGGACACTGACAATGAGCCCGTGGTCCAGTTGCCGTACTCCGTTGTCTGACTGCCGGCGGACTGTCTGACCGTACAGGCGGCCGACCTGCCGTTTGAAGTGGCCGTGACTGTGCAGGACCTTTCAGACGCTGTTGTGTTGTTGCCTGCTGTCAGTGTTGTTCCGGACAGGCTGAATCCGCTGCCGGCTGCCGACAATGACGGTGTGGCCCTGTCTGTTTCCGTACCGCCGGAACCGCTGACACCGTTCCACGTCCATGTGCGGGTACGGGTTGCCGCCGCGCTGATGGAGGATGTGCCTCCGCTTGCGGCTATCGTGGCCGGATTGGCTGACACTGTCACGTTCCAGGCACTCCATGACGCATATTGCCTGTTTCCTGCAGACTGGGTGATCGTACAGCTGGCTGATTTACCGGCATGGGTTGCCGTATATGTTATACTTCGCGTGCTTGTTGAGGTGTTGTTGCCGGCGCTGACTGTTTTTCCGGACAGGCTGAATCCGGCTGCACTGCCCGAGATGACAGGTGTGGCGGTTTCCGTACCGGTCTTTACCCCATTGGTATATACGTCACGCGCAGCCGAGCAGGTCAGCGTTGACGTTCCTCCGGCGGCCGCGATAGTGGTCGGACTGGCGGATATGTTTACTTTCCAATCTCCGTAACCGGTTGTTCCGGCCGGCTGCTTGACTGTACAGGTCGCTGATTTACCGGCATGGGTTGCCGTGACTGTACAGGATCTTTCAGATGTTGTTGTGTTGTTGCCTGCTGTCAGTGTTGTTCCGGACAGGCTGAATCCGCTGCCGGCTGCCGACAATGACGGTGTGGCCCTGTCTGTTTCCGTACCTCCTGAACCGCCGACACCGTTCCACGTCCACGCACGGGTACGGGCTGCATCGGCCGTGATGACGGATGTACCTCCCGTGTTTGCAACCGTTTCCGGATTGGCCGATACGGTTACACTCCAGTCGCTCCAGGATGCGTATTGTTTTGCACCGGCATCCTGTGTTATGGTCAGGCTGTTATCCGATGTTATGCCGTTGTAACTGCCTTTTACGGTAATACTTCTGGCATTTGTCGTAGTATTGTTGACAGCCAGGACCTGATTCCCGGACAGGCTGAATCCCGTCCCGGTTCCACTGAGGGAAACCGTTACATTTTCTTTTTTATCAGGATCCCGGTGGTCGTTATAATAAGTGCTGAGAACGGCTGTGACAGCCTTGTTTCCTCCGGCAGCGGGTATGTTTCCCGCAGTTGTGCTGATTTGCAAGGTCTGCCGCGTGGTAGCGGAGGACTGTTGTACCGGCAGGATGTAAGTCCTTCCGGATTCTGCCTGGGTAAACAGGACCTTGCCGTTTCGGGGAGCGGTATTCAGGTTTTCCGCCACCTTTATTGTTTTGCCCGCCTTGTCCGGGGTTATCCAGACGTCTGTCGTTGAAACCGTGTAATCCAATGGACTCTCAGTGCCGGGCAATGGCTTCCCGTTTATTGAATAATATTTGTTTGAAACCGTTTCGTAGTTATAGATGCCGCCGGAATAGCCGCTGCCGATGGTTTCCGGACTGACGGTAAAGGTATACTGCAGCTCTTTGCCCATGAACGGAATTACGGTAGTATGCCCCGCAAGGAATTCTTTCTTTGCCGTAAGGGTGTAGTCCTTTTTTGTGCCGTCGGCAAATAAAAGGGTAAGGAATGTACCGTCGGCATCCCGGTCCTGCGCCGGAATGACCGCAGTGAATGTGCCGCCGTCATTATACATCCGTATATCCGAGGTGGCTCCAAGGGTATTGGCGGTGCCGGTTCCCAGGTTGATATTGGCTGTAGCCTTGGCCCTTTGGATGGTCACGCCGGAAAGTGCCTCTCCCGCTTCCGGCGTATAAGTGACCTGCAGCCGGGACAGCCGGTGGGAGAAGGCGAGCGTTATGACCTTATCGGTTGTTCCGCTCCTGTTGGCCGCATACATGAAGTCGGAAAGCGTGATGCCTTCCCGCTGGTCCCCCTGTATGCTGAAATCATAATCCAACGGATTGCCCATGTCTTCCCTGTAGGGGTAATAGGCATAATAATCCGTTTCATAGCCGGCGGCTATTTCGTTGGCGTCCCCGTCCGCCACGAACTGCGAGCCGTTCCAGACGAACCGCTTGTTGTCCGCATAGTTTCCGGACGTTTTCAAGGTTGCAGGCGCTGATGACATGCGTACTGCCGCATAGACGCCGATGGCATCCCCGGTCTCAAACGTTGTCTCGGTTGCCCGTGCTCCCCCTGCGTCAATTTCAAAGGACACGGTATCACGGCTGTGGATTGCGGTGCCTTCCTCATTCTCACAGCCCTGCAGGGACAGGAGGGTTGTTACGGCCAGCCAGGGGAAAAGGCTGTTTAAAATATTCTTCATTTTCATCGTTTTGTCTGATTATGGGGGATTGGCAGCCCCGATATGGTTTGTAACAGGGCGGGAAGAAAGGCTTCCCGCCCCTTAAAGTCAGATTACAGGTACAAGCTGGATTTCACCTTTCACATCGTCTGTCCAGGGTTCGATGGTCACACCGCTGCCATCGGCACCGCCGATGACCAGACCGTTATTCCCCAGTACGATGTCGTAGATATTACGGTAAGAGCGTTCCCATTTCGTTCCGGCCGGGAAGGTGAATCGCAGCTGCTTTCCGTCAATGGTGAACACGGCCTGCATATCCTTGCCCGCTGTCGCATCAACCGGAACGACAATGGATGAAAAGGATACGGCCTTGTCTGTCAGAGTGGCGCCGGCGCTGAATTCCACATTGCCTGCCGTCGTTTTTGTCAGGGAACCTGTTGAAATATCCATAGTGGCACGGGTATACAACGGAGTGGCGGAACCGACATTCTTCAGTGTGATTCCGGTAAGGATGCCTTCCTGTCTGTATCCTTCCGTTTTCTTCATGCGGAATACGACCTGTGAAAGGGCATGTTTCATCGTGATGTTCACATTACGGTTCAGGATGCTCGCCTTGGTGTCGCCCTGTCCGTACAGATGGTCCGTCTGGGTGGTGATGTCCACCGGAAGGGCGGAGGGGGTGGTCAGCGTGGCATCATACGGATAATAAGCGAACACCGTCGCCTCGTTCTCATCCAGCAGGATCTCTTCCGAAGTCCATCCGGCAGCTGAATAGGTGAAAGGGGTGTTGGTATAGACGGCATTCTGGTTGTACGGAGTGCCCAAAGTACCGTTGCAGACATAAAGACCCAGCTTGTCACCGGCTTCCCAGGCGGTCTTTTCCGCGCGGGAAACAGCGGGAGCACCGATGTTGGCGTTGATTTTCAAGGAGGCACGGACATCCTTGACGGTTCCTTCTTCATTCTCGGAACAGCTGCATGCCAATACGGCAAGACACGCTGCGAACAAAAACATTTTCTTCATTTTGTAAAATTTTAAATTGATGATAAAAAAACAGTATTAATAAGTAATTATTCCCTGGCCCCATTCCACATTCTGCCAGTCCTCGATGGAAGCGGATGCGGTATGTAGGGACGGGGATACGCGGACGGTGATGTCCACACTGATACCGTCAGCGGTGAAGTCCTTGAACACATCACTCAGGTCAAGATCCGCATCCACGGGCATGTCCCCGTCCAGATGAAGACGGATGACATTGCTCACCCCGCTATTGATGCCGAACACCAGCACTTCCTTCCGGAAGAAATTCTCCTTTTCAGGGGAGACGGTGAAAGGCAGGGTGGCGAAACCGCTTCCCTTTTCCCTTGTACGTACATACCGGCTTGTGGTCACGCCGTCAAGTTCGGCGGTGATTCCGGTATATTCCAGGATTCCCGTATTCGTCACCGTGATGTTGAAGACAATCCGCTGCACCATCAGTTTGCTCTCGCAGGTGACGTGCAGGGTGTCGTCAGTCATGACCGTACCGGTCACGGAAGAGGAATACGCGTATCCCTGCTCCGCCGTGATCTTTCCCTGTTCCGTCGGAACACGCAAGCGGACGGTGGCGGCGGAGCCCGCATCCTCCAGGATGTTGACATCCTTGTTGCAGGCGAGAAACTCGTAACTCCCGATATGCAAGGTCCCATACGCATCACCGCTTCCATTAAAAGGAATGGAAAGATTGTCATATTCCGCCACGCCGTTACCGGTCAGCGGAAAAACCATCAGGTTCATCTCCGCCTGTTCCGGTGTGCCCATATCGGAAGGGTGATGGAACCCGTTACGGGCGTGCAGGTATCCTTTGTAGATACAATCCTCGGTGAACAGGCCGTCACAAGAGGAAAGTGACAGCAGGGACAGGAATATGCCGGGCAGAATTCTTACTATTTTATTCATATTGCGACAGGTTTAAATTATACGTTGTTATCAGCCGGTTGATTTCCGGATCAAGACGACCGCGATAGGCTTTGGAACCGTCCAGTTCCAGTGAGCGCATGAAGGAGGACACGGCTTTGCCGTCGTCTTTCAGACGGCTGTACAGGATGGACAGCAGGTAGCACACATTGGAACTTTCCGGCAGGGATTCCAATATTCCGGCAGCCCGTGCATCATAGCCCAGTGACATCAGGCAGATGGCCGTGTTGTAGTCGTTATAGTCCGACAGTATCACCAGCGCGTCCTTGTACTGCCTGTCCTCCATCAGGTCAAGACCGTGCATGTAGGCCGAGTCAAGGACGGTGGTGTATTTGAATTCCTCTATCATATCCCGGCGGTGCAGGTAGAATGCGAAGTTCACCGCACGTGCCAGAGGATAATAGTTCTCCCTGATATGCTTGTAGGCATCCGGAAAACGTTTCCGGATCCCGGCCTCCCTTGCGTCCGGATCCTTTACGGAGGACATGATATCCAGAACGGCTGACCTGTCATCCATTTCCGTATCCTGTTGTACCTTGCGGACAAGAAGCTGCCAGTCCTCGCCAATCCACCGGGGACGGATCAGGGTGTCGATGCCGGTCCTGTCATCCGTCCTTCCGGACAGGTACTCCTTCAAGGCAACGGCACGCTGCCTGGACAGGATACGGTTCGCGGCCGCGCTGCCTTCCGGGGATGCGGTGGCGGTCATGTCAATACTGTCCATCACCAACTCACCGGTATAGGTCAGCTTGTTGATCGCTTCCAGGACTTTGTCTATTTCGGAACGGTTGTTCCCGTATTCCTCGTCAAACAGGTATCTGCCTGCCGGATAATTGATATAGGCGGTCGTATTGGCCGTGGCCTTGCGGTATATCTTCTCCTTCCTGTACCGGGGCGCATGGTCCAGGAACTGCACCATACTGCTTATATAATAGGTAATGGTATCCGAGGACGGTAAATTGGCGGAACTGCCATTGACGGCAAGTATCCTTCCGTCTACTGTCAGGTCAATACGTTTCGTGTTATCGGTAACATCCATCTCCTGCCGGTAATAATAGCTGAAGGTATTGTTCCTGTTCCTGATGACCGTATCCAGACGGGCGGCCTGGTAAGGGAAACGAACCAGCTCCTCATATTTGCGTGACACCGCGTCACGTTTGCGTTCGTTCTCCGCAATGCGCTTGTAATCGAAGTATCTCTCCGCTATACGCGCCGAATCTTCCGGCGTCACCCTGCGTACCTTCAGAGGGGTGCCTTCCGAGAACATGCGGTAGCGGGACGGAATCAGCGTGGTGTCCAGGTCACGGCGGAGCCAGTAGGCGGGAAGTACGGACAGGATGGTGTTGTGGCCGGCGATGGCCATGCGGTTCCGTTCCATCTTCGCGTTGAAGTGCTGGTAACGGCGGTTCCATCTCTCAGTCCAGTCAATCCATTCCTCGCGGGCGATATAGTCATGCTTCCATGCCTGGTAGAACTCCTCCTCCAGCTCGGCCATGGCACGGCGGTAGCCTTTCATGTCGAACATCTCTTTCAGATAGGCGGAATCCGGGATGATGCTGTTTATGAAGGCCTGGTACTGCGCGTATCCTTTTTTCTGCCGCTTGACGAAGTCGGCGCCGGACAGGAAGATCCTCTCCAGTTCTATGCGTCTGCCACGCTTGTAGGCCACAGGGGTCAGCTGTACCTGCCATTTGTCATCTATCAGCCTGCCCGGAACGGTCACGACAAAATCCAGATTCACTTTCCCGGCACGCTCGGGGATGTTCCTGTTACGCGCGACAATGGTCACCTCGTCCAGCTGCAACACGGTCATCTCTTCACCCGTAACGCTGTCACGTTCGGCCATGGTGACAATATGTTCCACTCCCGAACTGTCCTTCCAGGTGATTTTTTCGGGAACGGAATAGCATGTCGTGTCCGGTGCAGGCCGCTTGCCGGCCTGTGAGAGACCGACCTTGCTGATGCTCCTTTCCATCTTGTGGGACAGGGAACAGGATAAGGACAGCAGTGGAAGTAAAAGGATTACAGGTATGTTTCTTTTTTTCATAGGACCGTACATTTAGAAAAGATATATCATGTTCAACGCCACACGTGAAGGTATCAGATACCATCCGTGTTTTCTGCCCAGGAAGGCGCCGCATTCCCGGCAACGGTATTCGTTGTACCTCGCCCAGACCGCGGCGCCGCCGAGTTCCCATTCTATGTTCCATGTTTTTGACAGGGGGTAGGCCTTGCCGATGGAGAGGCCGATGCCGTAGCCTTCTCCCTCATAGCGTTTCTTGTTCCATATCCTGCCGATCGAATAGCCGCTTGCCAGGGTGTTCATCCCGACAAAAAAATTGGAGTAGGACTCCACGAACCAGTAGCGCACGCCCGGCATGACAGTCAGGTTGCGGAACTGGCGGTTATCCTTAAAGACGAAGGGATTGTACTGGACCGGTAGATGAAGCGACCATCGGCGGTTCAGCGTCATGGACCCCTCCAGGTTGATGTTGCCCGTTGCCAGCCCTATCAGGTTGGTACGTGCGGAATAGAACTGGGCCGGGGATGCCAGGCAGACGCCCAACAATATCCCCAGAAAAAAGAATTTCTTTCTCATCTGTTTTCTCCTTCCTGATTGGACGGCCGGGAATTCAGCACGGTGATGTCCCATGCCGTCAGCGTGTTGAAGTAACGGCCGTCCCATTCACGGGCGGAAATGTCAAATTTGACACTGACCTCCATACCCTCCTCCATGGGAAAACGGTCCATGTTGTCATTCATCACTTGCAGGCAGATCCTCTTCGGATACTGGTCTTGCGTTTCTATCACAAACTCACGGGACTTCCACGGAGTGCCCGATGTCTTTCCGACTCCTTCCTTGACCGGAAAGAGGGTAAGTACTTTTCCTTTTATCTCCATATTTTTTTCGTTTATGTGTTTTTAATCAAGTGAACGGGGATGAACCGCAACCATCCTTTTCACGATCTGCTAAAACCATTCGGCATCCGGATCGACCTCCACGGAAAGCCGGTCCATGATCCATGTGATCAGTCTGTTGACAAAGCCCATGTTCTTATCCTTTTAAAAAAGAGTATTATCCTTCAATTGCCTGCTCAGACTTATATGGCGGCCGTCATCAACTCCGGTCATATAAGCCTTGTGGTTCGTCTTATGCCTGTTCGCCACAGGCTTTCTTCTGACAAGCCTGAACCTGCCCATATAGTCGCCTATCAGTTTTTGGTGACAGATCATGAGGCCGGTTTCCTGCGGCGTCTGCCCGGACTTCTCCAGCTGCATGCGTAAACCGGGTATGCAGCCTTCCAGATAAGACCGGATATAGTCCTTCTTACCTTTGGCGGTTCTCCAGTAACCGCGTCTGCCTTGCGCATACCCGGAATACTTCTCTTCGGACAGACGTCTGAAGGTTTTACGCAGGTAGTCAAAGAGCGCAATGACAGTTGCCGCATTTTCCTCTGTCCCGATTACCACCATATGGGTTGTGCCCGCGTAGAGCAGCATCTTGCAGTAATTGTATTCACATAAGACCCTCATCAGGTCCCGTTTCCAGATATTGCCGGCCGCATCCTTGTAGCTGATTCTGTCAGATTCGCAGGCTGTCAGCCGGTTTTGTGGATTCTCACCGGCAAGATCAAGCAGGGAGAGGTTGTATTCCATAAGCAGGCGGTGTACCGCCGCTGCCGCCGCATGGGCTTCACCTTCAGATCCGATCTGTGTGGCGGATTCTTTGAGCCGGATAAGCTTGCGGATTCTTTCCGTTATCTTTTCTGATACTTCTTTCATATTGTTTGCTGTATTACATCTCATTTCCTGCAGTCATTGCTTTTTTTTTACAGGCTTGCAGGAACTCGTTGAAATCGTTATGCCGGGGATACAGCCGGACGGACTCATTGACCAGTACCGTATCCTTCCCAAGATTCCCCTCCAGTTTCTCCAGGGCGTCCATGCCTGCCTTGTCGTTGTCCAGAAAGGCATGTACCAGCCGGTGCCGGGAAAGGAACTCTCCGGACCTGCCGGCCATGGCCGTGGAGTTCAGGATGCAGAAATTCATTGGCGGCAGTCCGGGATGTTCCCTGGCATACTGGAGATAGCTGAGAAAATCCATGAATCCCTCGAAAACGGCACAACGGTCGCCTCCATTGTCAAGACAGGTGACGGCTTTTACTCCGGCACATCCCTTGAATATCGGATTCCTGAGCTCCATGCCTCCCTTGTCATTGGGGAAAGCTACGGCGAAACAGCGCCTGTCCTTCCTTCCGCTGAAATGGTAGTATGCTTCCTTGCAATATGCCTTTGCAATGTCCGCATCAATTCCACGCCGGCCCATGTATTCCAGAAGCATCCTGTTGGTCAGGGGATTGATATTGTCGACAGTCAGTCTGGGGCTGGTGCCGGCATCCCCGGCGGAAGTCGGAACAGGGAGGGGGTCGGACGGGGCGGACAGGTCGCTTTTTTCAATCCGCCGCATGGCGGAGTGAAAATCGCACCGTTCCAGACGCATGACCAGGTCAGCCACACCTCCCGAGCTGTCCTCACCGAAATCCTTCCATTTGTTCGTGTGCAGGTTCACCATGAAACTGGGAGTCTCCTCATTTCTGAAAGGGGAGCTGTACATGAGATAGCCGTGGTAGGACCTGACCGGTTCATGACCGTATTTTTCCAGTATCTCCCGCAAGGGGATCGCATTGGCTTCCTGTGATTTCATAATCTTTCGTTTTTTTTAAGTTCCTGCCGCACCGGCTTCACAGCGGGACGGCAGGATGGAATGTTCTTTCACATACTAACTAATGTCAAAATATCATGCGGTCCGGACGGACGTCAGCCTGCTCCTGAGAAAACATAGCGGGCTCCTGATGCGCCCGTTGCTGCGCTCGATTTCCTTCAAGGCGGCTTCCAGCACACGGGGGGAGTCCGCGGACAGATGCAGGATCTCATGCTGCTGTGCCGGAGAAATGCCTAGACGCTCAAGGGCGGCACGGAAACCGTCCTGCCTCTTTTCTCCTGAACATTCAGCGTTGTACTTGCGGATATAGTTCTCTATCAGCGGAGTGAGGCAGCCGCCCACACTGTAACGGTAGTCACCGTTACGGATGCTGTCCTTGACGGCGGCTATGGCGTACTCCAGGGGCATGGCCGGATAACGGGCTTTCAGAATGCACGCCCAGCGGATCTGGTCATCCTTCAGGTTCAGGTATTCCAGATCGGATTTTAAAGTCCGGATGGAATTGTCCTCCTCATCCGTCTTTTCCTGAACGGATGTAAAGGAGCTTGAGGATGATATGTTTTCTTTTCTTTCCTTTATATTGTAAGCTTCCGGAATATTCACGGATTCTTCCGGAATAAATCCGGTTTTTTCCGGAAGAATCCCCTCTTTCAAAGGAACGGGCGCTTCTGAAGGTTCCGTGAAGGGAACAGAGGTGACTGCCACAGATCCACAGATCGGAACGGACGCCGCTTCCACAGGAAGCTGTGCCCGGGAAACCGGGAAGGAGGATTTTTCTTCGGAAAGAAGATTTATTTCTTCCGGAATGACTGTCTTGCGCTTGGCCGCGTGACACATGGACACATATCGGATCTGGATGGAGTGCCCTGTCAGAATGCCGTACTGTTTCCAGATTCCGGCATTGAACAGCCCCGTTTCCGTACAATAGTTGATGATCCGGAGAACCTCCTCTTCCCTCATGTTCCAGTATTCCGCACAATCGAACAGCTCGTCCTGTGTGAAACGGATATAACAGCCTTCCACACGGTAGATCTCATTCAGGACATACTGGTATATCGCATAACCGGCACAGCTGTGTTCCTTTCTCAGCTTGCGGATCTTGATGTCACGGAACCGGTCCGTTTCGGCCCTGTAGTACTCAAAGCCTTTTCTGGCAATTCTTCCCATAATTATACGTTTTAAGAATTTTTTTCAGTGTGAAACAAACAGGATTCGAACCTGTATCACCAGCCTGCATACAATGCGGTGACTTGCCTGTTAGTCCATTGTTCCGTTACGATTCTGATAAATATCTCATTAAACTATCCTTATCTCTAAAAAGTCTTTTTCCCCATTGTGGATAATTGTTTCTGGGCACACTTAGCCCATCTGACAGCTTATAAACCATAAGAAAACTATCATCAGTATAGGATATTTCGATAATTATTTTGCTTATACTTGTATGGATAATGTTATCCCCGCTCAGATAGCATACGCTATCTCCTACGTTAAATTCAGTATCTATATTCATACCTATATCGTTTTAAATATTAATCTTTTTCGATGAAAGTGTTAGTAGTAGTTAACACTCCGGCTGAATCCCGATTTTTACCATCACGCACAAAAAAACTATCGCTTAACAGCCTTTCATAATCGATTTTATTCATAAGAATAACACTCGCATTGCCATCTATATACAGTTTGCATTGCATGAATTGAGTTCCTTTTACTTCCTCGATTACGTCTATTTGCATTGTTCTTTTTTTACTCATATCTGTTCCTGTTATTAGTTATTGAGCAAAACTTCTTTTTTACTCTGTTTATAGTCATACCCAGTTATTTCTGTTAAAAATCAAAAATGGCTTTTTGCATCTCTTCATCATTTTTAGGCTCATGAGTATATCTCTCATGGCAATAACAGTAGTTGCTTCCGTAAGCACATGTACAAAACATCTTATTCAGCTCCTCTCCAACTTCCCATCTGGCATTATCGTTAGGTATTCTTCCCTCCTGTAACCATTGCCACTGGGTTTTCATTTTCTCTCGGTATGCAGCATTTTTTATTCTTTTCTCTTTCCGTTTCTTGGCTACATCCCGGTACTCCTTCCTTTTGGCAAAAAGGATGGCTTTGGCAGTGTCCTTATCTTCATGGACCTCACTGTCTTTGAAATAGACAGCTTTGGCAGAGTAAAAGCTGTTAGTCCATTGTTTTGTACCTTTGGCCCCCTCATTGGGGATAAAACCCTTTTTAGCCCATTGCAGGGCCGTTAATATTTCCATATTGCTCCCTTTCTATTATATATTATTTAAGTTCGAAGATTCTGTTGATGGTGTCAGCTAATTTATCATTGATGATTTTCGAGTTCCAACTGTCAAATTCAAGAATAATACCAACTTGTCTGGAACCGCCGGAGTCTGTATAAGACCTGCCCATTGTGATATTTACAGGCAGGTTCTCCTCTTTGGCTACCTCTATAAAAGCGTTTGCCAGTTTTTTTAACATTTCACATCTTATCAACATAGTATTTTCGGATTAGTGATTATGAATTGACAGCCATGAAGAAACCGGCATTATTATACTGTTGCCTGATTTCTGCGGATGTAAGAATATGATACTTGGTATACAACTCAGCATTGAACAAGTCAACCTGAATACAATACTCCACGATTTTCTCCACTTCTTCCGGAGAGAGTGCCCAATAGTCCGCTACTCTGCAAAGCATATTCTTACACCAATACAATGAATGATTTCCTGTACGGAATATCTCATTTTCTATATAATCATAAACCGCATATCCATTACATCCATATACAGTTTTCAGATCACTAACTTTGGTTTCATGCAACTGTGATGTCCTTTTATAACAAGGCAGGAATGGAATAATCTTATTGTCTGAAATAACGGATTTCATAATGTCTTTTATTTAAATTTCGGTAATAAGGATGCAGTTCAGATTCTTATTGAATTCTGAACAAAAGATTGTTGCTGCAAAAAATTATACTCTTGCAGGTATATCGTATCTTTTACGTATTTTTTTTACGTAATTGAAAACAGTCTTTTCACAGACTTTTGGAAAAGAGGGATTATTCTCCTTTAGATATTCATGAATCTGGGTGGAAGAATAATAAGGACAGGTTATCAGCAAATGCTTAACTGACTCCTCATAAGGATCGAGACGGCAGGAATAAGAAGGGCGCGGACGATTGCCATGTTGAAGAAGCTCATCAACATTTAATCGGGAAAGCCGCATGACTCTGCCGGGAGGAAGTTGCAGCTTCTTTGCTATTTGAGAACGGCTCAAGCCAAGAAGTCGAAGTTCGGCAATGTTATGCCAGTCGTGGTAGTCTTCTGTAATCTTTTTTGCATCCATTTTCTACATAAATATAGTTTTCGTAAAGTGAAATATTTAATGTTACGAAAAAGTGATGCGGCAAAGTTACGAGTTACAGCTGAGACTCCTGGAACCGATGCGTGTCGGCAGGTACATCCTTCCGCGCAACTCCCTTGTCACGGGAGAGGGACGCATACAGGGCGAAAGGCTCGGAATCGGAATTGTGCAAGTGGAACACGACGGCACTATCATCCCCGTGGAGCTTGCCGTGTATGACAACGACGGGCAGGAAGGCGTCTTCATTCCCGGCTCGATGGAGGCGAATGCCGTCAAGGAGGTGGCGGCCAATCTGGGACAGAACCTCGGCACGAGCATATCCATCACCAACCAGTCCGCCGGCGACCAGCTGCTGTCCGAACTCGGCAAGGGTGCCATTCAGGGAGTGTCGCAGTACATTTCCCGGAAGATGCGCGAGGAAAAGGTACACCTCAAGTCCGGCTATACCCTGATGCTTTACCAGAATGACAACCGATAACAATAACCCATTAAAAATTCAAGAAGTATGAAAAAGTTTTTTGTAATGCTTGCCCTTATGGCGGGCGTAGTGAGTGCTTACGCACAGAATGCAGCCGATTCGACATCGGCAGTCACCAAGGATGCCGCGCTGGAAGCGGACATTTATCCCGGGCAGGTGGATGGCGACCTCTATCACGGCCTGACCCGGAAGCTCACCTTTGACAGGATGGTTCCCCCGTATGGACTGGAAGTGACATACGACAAGACCACGCACATCATATTCCCATCGGCTGTGCGTTATGTGGATCTTGGTTCGCCTAATCTTGTGGCAGGCAAGGCTGACGGTGCGGAGAATGTCATCCGTGTAAAATCTGTAGTCAGGAATTTCCGTGATGAGACGAACATGTCGGTCATCACCGAAAGCGGCAGTTTCTACACGTTCAATGTCAAGTATTCGGATGAGCCGCTGCTGCTGAACATCGAGATGAAGGATTTCATCCATGACGGCAGCAAGGTGAACCGACCGAACAACGCCCTTGATATCTATCTGAAGGAGCTGGGCAGTGAATCGCCCAAGCTCGTGCAGCTGATAAACCGTAGTATCCACAAGGAGAACAAGCGCCATGTCAAGCACATCGGCAGCAAGGCTTTCGGTATCCAATACCTCCTGCGCGGGATTTACACCCATAACGGGCTGCTTTATTTCCACACGCAGATACGCAACCAATCCAATGTGCCTTTCGAGGTGGATTTCGTGACGTTCAAAATCGTGGACAAAAAAATCATGAAGCGTACAGCCATTCAGGAACAGATAATCTTTCCTCTAAGAGCGCACAATTACGCCACTATGGTGGCCGGAAATAAGGATGAGCGTACCGTGTTCACCTTCGACAAGTTCACCATCCCGGCCGACAAGGTGCTGGTCGTCGAACTGAACGAGAAAAGCGGCGGTCGTCACCAGTCGTTCACCGTGGAGAGCGAGGATATTGTGAGAGCCAGAGTCATCAACGAACTAAAAGTGAAGTAGCCATGCGTAAAGTCATTTGTATGTTAGTAACGGTCGTGTCGCTTGCCCTGTTCTCAGGGCAGGCATACGCCCAACGCTGTCTCCCCGGCATGAAGGGCGTGGAGCTGCGGGGCGGATTTGCGGACGGCTCGAAATCCCCCTTGAACCACTATGCGGGATTCGCGGTATCGGGATATACAAAGAAAGCCAACCGCTGGATCATCGGCGCGGAATATCTGCTGAAGAATTACGAATACCGGAACATATCCGTCCCGCGTGCGCAGTTCACTGCCGAAGGCGGTTACTACCTGAAATTCCTGTCCGACCCGTCCAAGACACTGTTCCTTTCCATCGGCGGATCGGCCCTGGCCGGTTACGAGACCGTGAATTGGGGTGACAGGATGCTGTATGACGGTTCCAGGCTGCTTGCCAAGGACGCTTTTGTCTATGGCGGGGCGATAACATTGGAGCTTGAGACCTATATCACGGACCGTATCGTGCTGCTTGCCAGTATTCGGGAACGTGCCCTGTGGGGTGGCTCGTTATCCGTGCTCACCACACAATTCGGTCTGGGTGTAAGGTTTATGATTGATTAAAAGATTAAGGCTTATGAACATAGAGGAAACAAGAAGGATTCCCATCACGGATTTTCTGGCACGGATGGGGCATGAGCCGACATCCCGGAAAGGAAACGAGTGGTGGTATTCCGCCCCTTACCGGGAGGAACGGACGCCGTCGTTTCGGGTGAACATCCTGAAAAATGTATGGCAGGACTTCGGTATCGGGCGTGGCGGGGACATTTTCAGCCTCGCGGGAGAGTTTACAGGCAGCAGCGATTTCAAGGAGCAGGCCGGATTCATTTCGGAGGTGTTTGGAGGTATTGCGCCAGCGACCGTTTTCCGTCCGAAGGAGAAACGCCCCGAAACCGATCCCGACGAGGAGAGTTGCTTTGTAAAAGTCCGCTTCGGCCCGTTGTATAACAAAGTCCTGCTCAACTACCTGAAAGAGCGCGGCATTTGCAGCGACGTGGCATTGTTCAACTGTGAGGAAGTAAGATATACCTTGCACGGCAAGCGGTATTTCGCCATCGGTTTCAAGAACGTCAGCGGCGGGTACGAACTCCGTACCCGCATGTTCAAGGGCAGTATTTCGCCAAAGGACATCTCGCTGATAGACAACAGCTCGGATACCTGCAATCTTTTCGAGGGTTTCATCGACTATCTCTCGTGGATGATGCTCGGGCTGGGATGCGGTGATGACTACCTCGTGCTGAATTCGGTGGCCCTGCTGGAACGCTCGTATGGTGTTCTTGACAGGTACGAACGGGTCAACTGCTACCTGGACCGGGACGAGGCGGGACGCAGGACGCTGGAAGCTCTCCGCAAACGCTACGGCAACAAGATAGAGGACTGTTCCGCCTTGTACAAGGGATTCAAGGACCTGAACGAATACCTGCAACACAAGGACGGGATTCTGGAATAATAGAAACAACAACCATTAAAACGACAATGAATTATGAAGAAGAAAAATAAATTGAACGCATTTGCCTCTATTTTTTCGGCAATGCTCGTGGCATTGGTGGCAGTGGCCCTGGTGTCCTGTGACAATGAACTGGATGTGCAGCAGGGGTATCCCTTCACGGTGGAGACGATGCCCGTACCTACCCGTATAGTAAAGGGCGAGACCGTGGAAATACGGTGCGGCCTCAAGCGCGAGGGGAGGTTTTCCGATGCCCGGTACACGATCCGTTACTTCCAGCCTGACGGTAAGGGTACGCTCCGCATGGATGACGGGATGGTGTTGCTGCCCAATGACCGCTATCCGCTTGACAGGGAGGTATTCCGGCTGTACTACACTTCCGAATGCGAGGACCAGCAGAGCATTGACATCTATTTCGAGGACAACAGCGAGCCCGCGCAGCTGTTCCAACTGGCGTTCAGTTTCAATAACGAGACGGAAGACGAGGATACAGCCGTGGTTTCCACAGGGAAAGGGGTTCCGGTAACTGTTGTCAGACAATAACCCCGTGCGGCCTATGAGAATAGAAGCGAAACTGTTTGTAATCCTGGCCGTGGTCTTTTTCCCGGGAATGGCTTTACAGGCGGAAAATCCGGTGAAGGAAAAAAACGATAAGTTCAATCTGGCTGTTGAGTGCATCAAACGCCATGAAGGCTGGCATGGGAACCATCTGCCGTATGTGGGATATGGTCACAAATTATTGCAGGGAGAGACATTCACGCCGGGTATGAGCAAGGCGCAGGCGGACTCCTTGTTAAGGGCTGATTTGAGGAAACTGTGTAGGATGTGCAGCCGTTTTGGAAAGGATGCCCTGTTGGTCGCCACATTAAGTTACAATGTCGGTTATTACCGTCTGGTCGGCTATGGAAAAATACCCAAAAGCAGGCTGATTCAAAAGTTGGAAGCCGGTGACAGGGACATTTATGACGAGTATGTCTCTTTCAGGTGCTACAAGGGGAAAGTGATACCGAGTATCGAGCGAAAAAGAAAAGCGGAATACATGCTGCTTTTTGAAAAGTGAAGGAAGAGGCTGTCTCAAAATAAAAAACAGAGATAGACTTACTTATAATTTATAAGTTACAATATGAAAATCTCCTGCTTTTAGTCCTATAATTGAAGTAAACAAGGGCTAAAGCAGGAGATTTTTTATTTCTAAGTTTTAATCTGTAAGATTTTTACTTTTGCAATTCTATTTTGAGACAGCCTCGTTTGTGTCCTTATCTTCCGGTTATCGTTTCTGCCGTCGGATTCTGCCGGTGCATCCTCCAGTTGGCTGTTGCCGCCTCCTTGCTCGTGTTGGCATAGCAGTATTCACAAAGATGGGGGCAAGTGTTGTACTCCCCGATATCCTTGGCGGTCATACAGCCGCAGGCGGCACGCTGGCCCGGGTCTTTCCTGTGGCTGCTGATGAAATACCTGTTGCCGGGTAGCAGAACCGCACCGTAAGGCAGGTCATCCATGTCAGCAAATCCCGAAGACGGCATTTCTTGGATACTTGTTCCCAACGCCGCCATCAGGTTCTTGTCCCTCCATGCCAGACGGGTTATCAGGTCGCCGTCTATGCAGCGGTTACGTGATATCCTATATTTCCCGAGGTCCAGATTCTCGCCGCAGGTGGCCAGTTCCAGGTTCCATCCCTTGTTATGGTTCATCCGGGACAGTTTACCGGCGAACTCCTCCATCGCCACCTTGTCCCATTCCCGGTACGGGATGCCGCTGCCGTCCATATTGGCCTTGACCTTCCTGTAAGAGGATATGTCCGCGAAACTGAAAACCAGTTTCTCCGTGAAGCCGTGTATTTCCGTTCCGATACGTCCGACCTTTTCCAACAGGGTATCTATGGAGATGCTGTCCGTGAGTACCAGCGGGTCGAACCGCCAGATGACCGCCTCCTTTCCCAATGTTTCGGAAAGGGCCTTGAATGTTTCGATACGTTCCTCCAACGGCGGCACGCCGGTTTCCAGTCCGTCCTCCCCGTAGTCGTTCAGCGTGAACTGGATATAGCATCCGATGCCTCTCTCTTTCAGGACGGGCAGGTAGGGAAGCAGCGGTTTCGGGTTCTTCGACCAGAAGACGATGAATCGTGTGTTCCGGTAGGATACATAGCTCTTTTGCCCGTTGAAGGGGTTGTTCCATACGGAATATCCGGTTTCGAGCCGGTGGAAGAACCAGTCCGCATAGAATGCGGGGATGTCGGTGCTCCGGCTTGCGGATATGATTTCCGGTGCCGGGACTTCCATTGTCCGGCCGTCTATATTGATAGTTGTTTTTTTCCAAGCCATACTTATGATTTATATTGTGGGGACAGGCGTCCGCCGGGAACGCCTGCCTGAATTATTATTATATGATTCATATCTCTGCAAAAATAGCATGAATATTTCATTCCGCCTCCGGTTCAACCCACCGGAACGGCTTCCACGGTCTCCACCTCCTTCGGCAGGTGGGACAGCAGAAGTTCCGCCATCGCCCCGTTCTGCGGGATAAGGGCCGGAAAGTCCGTCTTCCCGGGCTTGTATATCTCTGTCGCTACATTGTAGAGGTCCCAGGCGGTAATCCGTTCCTTGGTCATGGCCAACTTCAGCACCTCTTCCGCGAACTGCGATATCTGTCCCTGGTTCAGGGGATAGGTTTCCACGGAGGATGAGAGGTTCCGGTCCGCACTGTCGTGGGAGACACGCAATGCCGTCAGCAGGCCTATGTACATGTATATTTCCTCCAGGGAGACAATCCTGCGTTTCAACCTCTGTATCCGTTCGATGTCCTCGTTCATGTTCACCTCGAAATTCGCCATCCAGCCGTCCACGGTGTCGAACACCTCTTCCATCGACACCTTCTTCTTTCCGTAGTTGCATACGCTCCGCTCGGGGGAAAGGATGCATTGGTTATGGCAGATTTTCACGCAGGGACCTATCGCCGCCTGCACCCCGTCCTGATGGTAGGCGACGACAAGCGTGGTCGTCAGCTCGTCGGTCTCCCAGTCCTTGATACGGATGGTGGTGAAGATGCGGCGGAGTATATGCGCTTCCACCGCCTTCTCCCCGTGGGTCTGTTCCACCTGCGGGAGTATGCTTACGCCGGGCTGTGTCTTGTTCCTGTTCTGCGCGGCGAAGATTTCCTCCACCTCGTAGTCGAGATTGTACTTCCCGCAGATATCCATCATGCGCTGGATGACCTGGTAATGGTAGATGCCCTGGACAGGGTTGTTGTAGATGTCGTTCTCCTTGTAGGTACGCTGAAGCGTCTCGAAGTCCATCACTTCAATTCCGTTCTTCTGGAAGTCAAACTGCTGTTGCTTTTCCAATACTGCCAAATTTGTCATAATCTTGAAATTTATAAAGTTAATACTATATGATTCCTTGTTGTTACCGTTGTTCCGGTCAGGTATGTATCTGCCACCCGTGGAACGGCTGCAATGTTACCGCAAACGACCTGTCCGGTATTCCGTGATAGAGCAGTCCGCCCACGATGCCGGTTCTTCCGTCGGGATAACGTTGCGTGAAGCCGAACGAGTACGGGGCATGGTCATAGTAGAGTGATATTTCACTGGGACAGTCGGGATTTTCCTCCCAGCTCTTCAACCGGTCCAGACATTTTTGGAGTGAGGTGTCGCCGATGGATTCGGCATAGCGCTTTACATTCTCGAGATGTTCTTCATTCAGGATTTTCATGACTTTTATATTTTATCTGTTAAACACGCCCGGCTCCGGGAGCCGGTATTTTTTATTTCTCGCCTGCCTGACTGTCCTGTGCCCGTATCCGGCAAGGTTTGGCGAAAGAAAATACCGCAGCCCCGGCGAGGATGATTTTCTTTCGGCCAACCCCGAAGGGGCCTGACCTTGCAGGGTACACGGGGCATGGGACTACCTTTGCAGGGTGGGAAATAAAATATACACCCATGTCCTTATGAATCATTGGGGGCGGTCTCCGTTTTTATGGCGGGAACAGTCCCGTGTCAGACCATCCCCTCTGTTTACCGGGCAGTATCCCGTATCATTTCCTCCTCGCTTGTCTCTCCTTGCAGGAAGGAGAGCAGGCGCCGGAAAAACAGTTCCGGGCAATCCGTCCCGGTCTGGAAACCCGCCCCGTCCCTGACCGCACAAACGGCAAACCGTCCCAACCCAAGGCTTTGCGATGGAGGTACGATATGAAAAGAGAGATTGCCCGTGGCGTTTATATGCAGTCCACGGCGGTAAGAATAGAATGTATTCGGCTCGCCGTTGTCTGTTTCAAGGGTCACTCTTTTATAGCCTTTTGTTTTCAACAACTTTATCAATTCTGAATTTTTCATATCGGATTGTATGATTATGTTTCTGATTGTATATGATTCTCTTCTGAAAGGCAGACGGTCCTGTGTGCCTGTACCGCATTCCGTATTCTCTCCGACAGCATGGTATAATTCTCCTGTCTGGTTTGTAGCTTGATCCGGAATTTCATCAGCTCTTCATCACTCTCTTCGTCAAAGAAAAGGTTGTTCCGCCTCTGGTATTCGATATACTTCGTTTCCTTCCGCCTCGCGATGCTTATCTGTGCTTTGGCCGCGGCCAGTTTCATCAGACAGGAGTTGAAGTCTGTCCTCAATCCGGTGCGCTTGTCATAATAGCTGTAATAGGTATTGATTTGCCTTTTGGGGTACAGGCACTGCAACCGGGCTTCACGCCAGCGGATTACCCAGCGATGGCGTTCATGCAGATCCCGTGGAAGGTCATACGAATGAAGCCGGACTGGATTGCCGGCTTCATCCTTGTATTCGATGGAAATATATACCCAGCGTTCGATCTGTAATTCCCGCTCGGCCCGTGCCAGCTCTTTGGCGTATCCCCACCAGTCATCTATCCGTTCCTGTGCCATACCGGGATGGATTATGCTTCGGAAAACGGTTCCAGGAACTTCAGGTAAGCGGCAATAGCCTTGTGGCAGCCGGAGAAATCAGGAGTACGGCAGCCGCGTTGCTTGCTATAACGGATACGTCCGGATTTATACAGTCCTTTCACATGGTGGGCCAACGTGCCTTTGGTCCGGATATGGATTTCAAAGCCGTCCCGCTTGGTAATCTCAAGAAAAATATCCGCTGTAATCTCATCCCCGTCCAGGAACTTTTGTTTCCCTTCATCAAGGGTCTGTTGCCATTTTGCTTCCTCCAGCCTGCGCTTCTCGTCCTCTTTCTCCCTCTGTTCCCGCCTCCTTTGTTCCTGCTTTTTCCGGTACGCTTCACGGGCTTGCAGCAAAGGAGCCGTATCGAGTCCGAGTCCTTCAAAGACACGGATGGACAAAAGGGTGATATAGTTCCCGTTTTCCGCGTCCCGAAGCGTATTCGTAATCCAGTTCCTGCAATAACCGGCGGCTTCTTCCCTATGGCCTTCTTTGCCAAGGGTTCTCCGTGAATATTGTCCGCAGGAGAAATACACGTTTTCAATCTTGCAGACCACATGGAAGCAGTCGTCATCTTCGTTCCCGTACTCGTTCTTTGCCGATAGCGAGGTATACACATTTTCAGCATACGCTTCCAGTTCCATATAAGGAGCAATGACGGTGTTCCCGTCAGATTTGTATTTCAATACTTTTGCTTTCATAAGTCATTCATGTTTTGACAGTTTGTACATATTTCATAAGTTTTTTAGTTGGTTTGTACCTGTCCTGCCTGCCATTGTTTATAGGCGGTGATAAACTCCTGCCGTTCCTGCTCCAGCCTTGCTTCCGTTTCGGGAGTGTACCCCAGAAGTTCTATGCACCCTCCGTTGTAACCGGTCAGCCTGCACTGCATCCCTGCCTCCGACAGCTTGTCGATCCGCTTTTGTGCGGTCTTGGCACTGGAATATTGTTTCGGCCAGAAGTAATGCTCGCCTTGCGACCCGTAGGTGTCCTCCCCGAGAACCAGTTTCCCGGAGTGTCTCAGGCTTTCGGAAAAGTCGAACCGTGCCTTGCCCAATGCCTGCCGTATGGCTTTGTGGACAGCTCCTTCGGGATGCCTGAATGCTTCCGGCTGTTGTTCTCCGGTTTGCAGTTTAGGCAGTTCCACCTTGTAGGGTTGCCTGTAACTGCCTATGCCCAATGTCAGGTAGAAATTGGTATGGAAATAATCCGTCATTGCGTCGCTGTCATCGAAATTGTACGACATGACAAAGTCGCAGACATTCATCATCACTTCCCTGGCACGGTCCGTAAGGTCGGGATTCCTTTCAATGTTATAGTGGTTGATGTTGTCCTGCACCTTGCCGGACTCTTTGGTGAACGCCTCAAAGTCCGCGCTCATCAGTTTGATATAGATGGAATGGTAGTTCTCCCGCCTGACGGAGAACTTGTATTTGGGATATGTTTCCTTGAGCCACGCACGGACCAGCTCCACAATTTCGGGGGCGTGTTGCCCCTTGTAGTTTCGGCCTTTCCAACGGTATTCGTTATACACGTACTCGGTGTATTCCTTGGCTGTGGCCCCGGAATAGTCGTATTCATATCCGGTGGAGCTGCCGGACACCCCCGTACAGTCCTTCCACTTCTCAAAAAGTCTTTCAAACTCGATGTTCACCTGCTGCATGACGGCAGTGTCACCACCCTTGTCCGGGTGGTGCTGCAATGCCAGACGGCGGTACTCCTTCTTCAAGTCCGCCAGGCTGTGTATGTTTTGAAAATAAGCCATAACCGTTAGTTTTTATGCCCCCGCGAGGCGTTGGATAAAGTATTCCTGATAGTCGGGGTCAAGACCGAGATTGCTGCAAGCAGCCTCTATATCGTTTTCCCTCAAATCGTCCGCGTCCTGCAATTCGTGCAGGTATTGAAGTTCGGAATTCAGATATTCCTGTGCTTCCACCTTGTTGCAACTGCATGAGTTACAGATTAGATTGATAATGTTTCCTTGCATAATGTTTGCTTTTCAATGTTCATATTCCTGTTCCTGAAGCGTCATTCGTCACATATCAAGACGGCACGTTTCGCCAGTAACCTCCGGTTGTCTTCCGAAAGTTCCATGTAAAATCGTTCCGCCGCACCATAGATGGATTTTTCCGCCTGTGCGTTCCATTTGTCCCAGAAGTGCCGGTACATATCGCCGAACACGACCTTGCATTCCTCTATGCTCCAGACGTTCCACATATAATGGAAGAAGCTGGAGACCGCATTTTCCGCATGGTATTTCATGATTCTTCAATTTCAGGTTCAACATCATCTTCGCTTTCCAATTGCCACCATACGGCATCATACATCCCGTGAAGCCAGTCGATGTTTCTCGTACCGAGTTCAAACGGGCTGTAACACTCCACTTTGTCACCGCTTTCCTTCTCCTCGGCAAGAACGGTCAGGCTGTTTTCCGTTACCCGAAGTCCTGTTACCATACATTCATACGGGTCACCGTTCTTACTGAACCATATCACCCAGACCGGGTCGTATCCATCATCTTCAGAGAACCGTATCTCAGTCATGCAGTGGGCATGGAGTAACTGCCGTATCCCATTGATAATATCCTCGCGCAGCTCCTCGATTCTGCCGCTGAAGTCGATAGATGCCGGAGATTCTTTTCCGTTTCTTCGGATCACGGAAAGGAGCTGCATGTCGGGGTGTATTCCGAAATTCCAGTCCACCTCTTCATCATTGAGTGTAGTGTGGATATTACCACCCAGAACCAGTCCGCAGTCCTCGGACACCATTCTTTTTGCTTCATCGCGGTCGTCAGCCGCTACCGTGTAGGTACCCTCGAAGGCATACCTTACTTTTACATCATACTTGTTCATAATTTCATATTTTGATTATTGATACTCGATTCATTGCTCCGGTGAATCACCGGACATTCAACATCCTGCCAAAGGCAGGCGGATTGAGCCTGTAAAGTTCCGGCAGATTAAGCGTGACCATCGGGTAGCTCACCCAACCGCTCCGGCGTCTGTAACCGGTATCTTCCGCCAGGTGGTTTGACAGGAGGAACTCCATGGCGTCAGGATTGTTGTTGATGTCTATGAACGCCCTGTCCGGCAATGCGAATGCATGGTCATTCTCCAGATTGACCGTCAGGACCGTGTATAGCTCGTCTGTCTCCGGTTCTTTCAGGCATAATGCCAACCAGCCGTTGTAGTACATTTCCGGCACAACTGACAAATGAAGGTCCTGATACAGGAAAGTCCTGCCGGAAAACGGACGGTTGCATTTCACGATTTCAAAATCATCCTCTCCGGCAGTGAATGCCCTCATCGGGCAGGACACGTCGACGAAACATTCCCCATTCTTATGACAGAGATATTCTTTTCCTCCATGGAGGATAATGGCAAATTCTGTATTCATATTCTTAAATATTTAGATGTTGTTAATCAAGCGGTTTGATTGGCGACCAAACCGACTGCATTTCCGAAGAAGGAGTCGTCCACGCCATATACATGCTGTACGGAGCAGTCATACTTGGAGCGTTCATCGTCCAGGCGGAAACGGAAACCGTTGCAGCCTTTGACCTCCAGTTTCAATCTCACATCCAGTTTCAGTTCCATTTCAAGAAGGCTTCCGCCACCATACATGGAACTGAACAGCCCGCAACAGTTCCCTTTGGGAATAATGACCTCTTTCAGGGAGAAGTTGGCATCGTACAGCTCTTTCAGGCTTACCCTGCTGATGTAGGTCAGCAGGTTCGCCCCGCAGCAGGAGTTGACAAGTTCCTCGTAGAATTGTTCGTAGGATACCTGTTCCTTGCCATCCCTGGATTTCCGGTTCGGGAAACGCCCGTAAACCTTGTAGCCGTGTCCCGTCAGCTGTTTCTTCACTTTCGACGGATTGAGGTTCAGGCTGTCTACCATGTCCCCGAAGTAAGATTCATCGTAACGGTAGCCGCCTTGCGACTCGAACCAGTTGGAATTGATGCAGTCGTAGTCGGAAAGCACCTCCACACGGATGGGGATGTCGTCCGTGTTCTTTATCAGCTCTTTCAGTACATCCGAGTCATTCCGGCGATAAATCTCGTCCCGGATTTCCTCGTCGTGTTCCTCAAAGAAGTCATCTACCTCTTCCTCGTCAAAGCCATAGGATTCGGTACATTCATCCTTCAATTCTATGATTATGTCACGGACGGACTCCCATTCCGCGTCACTGTACCATTCATCCGTGTTTTCCCATAGGCACTCGCAATTCCGCTTATCCAGACATTGCCGGATGATGTCAAGGTGGTTGTCGAGGTTGTCGTTATAATCCGTCCATACCAGCGTGTAGGACTGCTCCATGAGGGATTTAACGAAATCCAATGTAAGCGTTTTCTGTTCTTCCATCTGTCTTTACCTGTGTACGGCAGGGTTCTTTTTCCCGTACATACCGTTATAAGTGACGGAAGCGGCTTTCCGGCCGCCTCCTTGTGATTTCCTATCCATACAGCTCTTTCACTATCCTGTCGTATTTGTCCTTTTCCATCTCCGTCTTCCGGTTGAAATGGAAATGCGCCGTGTACCTGTAGCCCGTCCTCGGTTCTCCACCGCACTGCCGTATTGCCGTGTCGATGTCCCAGTCGATTTCACCGATGCCGAGCGATATGCCTGTGTCCCGTAACAGGCACCGGGCAAGCCGTAATGCGGAGTCCATCTTGTTTTCCCTGCGCAGCCTGTCGAAAGCCATCATGGCGATTTCCTTGTTTTCTATCGTTATTCTATCCATATTCCTCGTCAGTTGAATGTTAAACTGTCCTTTTCTCTGTCGCGGCTTGCCAGCATACCGAAATGGATGCTGAATATGCGCTGTCTGAAGCAGACGGGCGAATTGTACTCCATGCGCTGCCACAGCGTGAAATGGTTGTCCGAGTAGGACCAGCGGAAATGTCCCGACAGGGAGCCGAAAGCGGGATTGACGTTCCTTCCGATAAGCCTCCTGTTCACATCCATGATGTTGTTCGAGGTCAGGATGATGTTCAGGATCTCCACGAAGGCCATCTGCGTGAAGCAGTCCGTCGGGAATACCGGTCCGAGAAAATTGATGTTCATAAGCGTGTAATTTTTAATCGTAATTGTCATCGAATACCTCGAAACGGGGAATGCCCGTGTCGAAGCGGTTGCCTGATATGCCCGGAAAATAGAGCAGGCTGTCATCCCCGCTGTCCGGGCAGGGTTCATCGTCTATATAGGCTGTACTCCCGAAAAGTTCCAGGTAGTGCGCTACCAGCAGGTGGGGATCTTCCGTACCGATGTCGTGCCCGCAACGGGCGCACCAGTCGAAAAAACAGCCCTTGTCGGGCTCCTCCAGCTGTTCCATCGCCTCCCTTATCTCGAAAAAGTTGGGACAGAGCCATTTCCGGTTGATAAGCGTATCCGGGATTTCCTCCCATCTCGTGTACCTGTATTCCGGTGCCTCCTCTTCGGGGAAGAGGTCGGAGCAGGTGCAAAGGAATTCCCCCATGTCGCCGAAATCGGACATTTGCAGCAGGTTGTCCCTTTCCTGCCGGATGTCCATGAGATGCTGCGTGGTCACTGCCACTTCTGCCTGATTCAGGTCCATAATCTTTCTGTTATAGTTAATGATGCGGAACCGGGGATTTCATTCCACAGGCTCTCAAAGGTCCGCGCCCCGGCTGTGCAGGGTTTTCCGGGGAAATACCGGAGCCTCCGGCGAGGATGATTTCTCCGGAAACCGCTTGCGGCGTGACCTTGCACTGCCGATAAGGGTGCGGGCTACCTTTGCCTGTGGAATGGAATCTGCGGTTACTCATGTTTTTTCACTTTTAGCTTGTTATACGCTGGCTTCCCCAGCTGATGTGTATCTTGCCCTCCATGTCACGTTCCCTGACCAGCAGGCTCTCGATGACGGACATAGTGACGTCGAATTCCTCAAAGATTTCCGACTGCTCCTTCACCTCGCCGCTCTTGATGAACTCGTTCAGCCGTTCCTTGGTAAGTACCAGCGCCATCAGGTTCTGCTCCACGGAATCCTTGTAGGTGACGTAATGCACGTCCTTCAGATCCTTGGAGTCGAGGCGTATGAAACGGAAGTAGAACTGTTCCATCTTCGGGATGTTCCATTGGAGCGATTCCAGTATCACGTCGTTGCAGGTGGGGATGTTCACCGAACTGCTCAGGCTCTGCTGCGTGCAGACCAGTATGCCGTTTACGGTGGAGTCGAATTCGGTCACGATGCCCTGCCGTTTCTTGAACGCCACGTCGCCCTTGACCACGAACAGCGGACGTTCCGGAAAGCGTTCGCGAAGGTGGCTCTCGTACAGGTCGAATGAAGCGATGGAGGTACAGCCCACAGCCACCTTGCCGGGAATCCTCCGTATCAGCCTCTCGATGTATCTTGTCTTGTTCGGGATACCGTCTCCCCGGTAGCCCTCTATCAGGTGCGGTACGGAGCAGGCCTTTATAAGCAGCTTGATCTGCCGCATGAGTCTTAGTCCGGCATCCTTCCTCGTGTCTCCCGTACTGTTGTAATACAGTTCGCAGATACGGCAGAACTCCTCGATGATGACACGGTAAACCTCGTGCTCGCCTTCGGACGGACTGACGGTGTGGGTGCGTATCCTGTACTTCTCTCCGGCAAAGTCCCTGAACTTGCGGGTGATGATGGTCTTGCCGATAAGTTCAGCCAGTTCCTCCTTGTTGTACACGTCCTGGTTCTGCTTCTCGATGCCGAACACGGTGGATTTTCCGGGACAGTGGCAGGCACGGAAAAGCACATGTCCCCTGAAGGCGGGGAACGGCTCGCCGTAGTGCGGATTCCGGTCTTCCTCTATCTCCTTGTCCTTGTTCTCGTGATATATCCGGTCACACCAGCAAATCATATTGACGGAGTTGTTGTAAAGCAACTCGAACTGGCTGTAAAGCTCCGCGATATTGTTACGCGTGGTCGTGCCCGTGTCGAGTATCTTGTATTTGAGACGGCGGAAGAGGCTGAGTATATGCCTTGTCCGCTGTGAGGACGGGTTGGTAATCTCATCGGATTCGTCGAAAACCAGGCAGATTTTCCCGGACGTGCGTCTGACAAATCCGGCCATCCCGCGTTTCAGTTTGGAGAGCATGGAGGTGGAAAGGATGAGAAACACGCCATCCGGTACCGTTTCAAGGTCGGCATTGCTCCGTACTACACGGAACTTTTCCCAGTTCATGGCCAGGAAGGGTATCCATGTCATGTTGGTGGCGATGGCCGGAGCCAGTATCACCACATTGCGTACCTTACGGAATTTGAGCAGGTATTTGGCGCGGTGGTAGACTGCCGCCGTCTTGCCGGAGCCTTGCTGCCAGTTCAGCAGCGCATGGCGTTTCTGTAAGACAAGGTTCAGGTCGTGCTTCTGGAGCGGGGTGAACTCGCAAGTGTCTCCGTCCTTGTTGATGAAGGTCGTGCGGTCGAGGTATTCGGCCAGGTGCGGGTCGGGCTTCATGTCGGCAAACGGCCGGTTCTGGATTTCGTATTGCCTGCGCTTCTTGCGTATCAGCTTTTCTGCCGCACGTATCTGCCGCATATTCTCCTCTGTCGGAAATTCCGGCATGGGCAGTACGGAACGTTCCAGGACAAGGTCGTTGATGCCTGCCGCCTTGTGCGGTACCTTATCCAACAGCCGTGGGGCGTATTGTTTCAGTTTGAACCCGTAGGAGGTTTTCACCAGGGCGACCTCCTTGCGCGGTACTACATTCTGCATGGTGATATACCTGCGGATGATACCGAGCACCTTACCCGTGGTCAGCTGCTTCTTCTCCCATTGCTTTATCTGCTCTTGTGTGGCACTTTCAGGCGGCTTCTGGTTGCGGAATTTCGTGACCAACGCTTCCGCCTTGTCAATGTGCCTGTTCAGCTTGGTGTGGGCTTTCAACTCGTACATGTACTTGGCGAGCTTGTACTCGAACACTTCCAGTTCCTCCTTGTCGATCCGGTTGGTCTCGCGCATCAGGTCGAGGCGCAGCCTGTGCTTCATCTGCCTTGCCTCATGGATGCGATCTTTCAACTCAGTCATGGAGATGAACTCCTCCGCGTTGTAGGCCTGCATTTCGATATGCAGCGACTTGCGCAGGAATACCATGATTTTCGTATGGAAGTTGTGTACCCCGACAGAGGAGAAGGCAGCCGGGTTCAGTCTTGTCTGGCCGATAAAGGAAAAGTTGTCGTTGACATTCGCGACCCGGGTCTTTTCCCAGAACTCGCTTTGCATGAACGAGCAGGGTACAATGACCATCAGGATGCCTGCCGGGTTAAGCACGTCGTAGGCTTTGTCCAGATAATATTCCTGTGATAATTTGTAGTCGAACTTGAGATTGAAAGGAGGGTTGCCGATGATGATGTCGAAGCGTTGCTCCGGATCGTATTGGCGGATGTCGCATTTCTCGATATGGGCGTCCGGATAGAGATACTTTGCGACGGCCACCGCCTTGCCGTCGATGTCAAAGCCGTAGACGTTGTGCCGGTTCGGCAGGTGGTTGAAGAAATTGCCCATGCCGCAGCACATGTCGAGTATCATCTCGGAAGAGGTCGGGGACAACATATCCGCCATATCCCTGCACACTTCATGCGGGGTGAAGAACTGTCCCATCTCGAACTCCTTCTTCGCCTCCGCATACTCGTTGTAGTTGGCAAAGTCGGACTGCCGCAGGTTGTGCAACCCGCCGATGCCGGTATAACAGTTGTAGATGCTTTCCGCCGGTATAAGGTCCTTGCCGGAGTCTATGGAGAAAAGTATCTTTTCGTTGACCTCGGCCCGCCTGTCATGCGGTATCTGTTGGGGTATGATGGCATACATGGTTTTATCTGTTGTTTACGGTTGGAAATGAAAACACCCCGCAAGGATGCCTTACGGGGTGTTGTGAAATTCTTCTCATGGTCAGTTCTCTTGTAACGTGATTTCATTCAGGCGGAGACGTTTGAAACAGCTCTCGGCTGCCGTACTGTCCTTGAACTTGACATCTATACGCCCGTTCTTGTAGAACCTGACCTGTTCGGCGTTGGTGGTCGTGAGGTCGTACCAGTCATTGACGGATACATCGTTGCCATCGAAATGGATAATCATTTTAGAATTGCCGCACAGTACATCATCTGCTCCGTAGGCGATACCCGCGCATAGGGTTTCCAGTTCTCCACCGTAGTTGTAATTGATTTTGCACCGTTGGTGGTATTGCATATAATAATCGTCGAAGCGGATGATTTCTGGAAAGACAATCTTGTCCTTCTTCAATTCCGGCTTGACCTTGCTCCAGCAGGAAGGCCTGACTGCTTTGGAAACTCTGGCAAGCAGCTCTTCCACCGCCGTTTCCCGGAAACTCTTGCCGCCCAAATGTTCGATAACCGCGTCCACGTATGTTTCATAGACCGGACGGAAGCCCATGCGGAGCGTCCTTTCGTCTATCCTTTGTTCCGGTACCGATACGTTGTATGTCCTGTTGAAGTAGGCGATGATGCGGTTGGCAAAATTCGCGTTGGCGTTGCGGTTCTTGTCCACCAGGTCATTGAGGATATCGAACGGCTTGAACTCGTTGTGCGAGTAATCGTCCTTTCCGTTATTAAAGGAATAGAAGTCACGCATGGAAACCTTGCCGTTGTCATTATAAGAAAAGTGCCGTTCCACCCGGTACTGTTCCGCCTCTTCCTTGAAGATGGCGTACCAGCGGTCTATCTGGTCAAGTGTCTTGTAAAGCATGTCCTGCTGGTTTTGGCAAAACTGGCGGTCTTGTTCCGTAATCTTATCCTCATTTCTCACTTCCACGCTCAGGATACCGGAAAGCAGGTCGGGAGCGCCACCGGTCTTGAATGTTGTTGTCTGCATATCTGTTGGATTTTAAGTGTTAGGAATTTTGCGGTTTGATTCGGTGGAAATAGGTGATGTGCCGTTCCATGTCCTTGACAATCTTCACCCGTTCGGGATGGAAATCGAGTCTTCGCTCCACCGCCGGGGCATCAATCTTTTCCCATTCCGATAGTGGCAGGAACACATATTCACGGTGGAAGCACCATACCACGATTTGTCGCTCCCAATTGCCTTGGAACACCGTTCCTTCGTAATCTTCCAAGAACTGTTGGAACCCGGCTTCATCCTGGAAGGCGGCATCATAACCCTGATAGAGGTTGCCTTCTTCCGATTCCTTTCTTTTGTGCAGGTAAAAACGGCGGTAGGTTTCTGTCGTGAAATCTCCATACAGCGGTTCGGGTTCATGATAGGACCACAAGGGGACGTTCGCTGTGAATGACACCGAACCGTTACCACATGCTCCACAATGTCCCCAATCCTTGAATGAGCCTTCCGTCCACTTTACAAACTTCAGCTCTTTAGGGTCTATGGAATGGAAAGCACCTCCGCTGACACTCAGACGGATACTTCCCGCTGTCGGCCACACGAAAGGTACATACGGCTGCTCGCATACGGAAAGCGAACCATTCCTTTCATCGTCTATAAGGGCATAGGGGTAATGATCACCATGGCGGCTCACATAAACCAGCCTGTCACCGACCTGGGGTGTCATTTCCGAACGTGTCCGCTCGATGAGTTCCACATAACGGTTGGCCATATCCACGTCTTCCTGTGTCAGCCTGTGTTCATGGTCGTATGAAACGTTCCGTTCCTTGAGCGTTTCGATACTGTACTTGTTCTTTGCCTTCTGTAACATAACATTTGATTTTTGTCAGTCCGGCTTTCGGGGCCGGAGTTCCCGTAACTACAGGCTTTAAAAGCTCGTGTTCCGTACATGCAAGGTTGGCGGGAAAAATACCGAAGCCCTCCGGGGCGAGGATGATTTTTCCACGGCACCCGAAGGGCTTGACCTTGCTTGTACGAAAGAACACGAGTTACCTTTGCCTGTGAGTTACGGGGACTCGGCTACGGTATGGCGGTTATGCCCGATATGGATTATTTTTGAAATTACCGTGAAATTATACCCAGAAAATTCCAGTAATCACAGGAAAATGTTATTTTTGCATTACGGTAAATTATATTCTATGAATCGATTAGCTTGCTATATTAGATAAAATTTGGATACACAAAAATGACGTTAATTGCTGCATGGATAGGTGTTGATTGCAAAAAAAGTGGAGGTCAAATATCTTCTATATATTTTGCTGCCGATAGTCGTTTCTCATGGGGAAATACAAAATCATCTCCAAGATACGATGAAGGAATGAAAGTCTTTTGTTCCCTCCAACATCCTTATATTTTTGCTTATTGTGGAGATGTGTTATTTCCCCTTCATACTCTTGAGCGAATAATATATAAAATAGATTGTGGTTTATTTTTCGAGCAAACAGATTACAATTTCTTGAAAAAATTATCATCTGTTAGAACCGAAATTGAATCGTCACTCATGAATTATCCTAATCCTAAACCATCCTTTTCGATTTTATTTGCTTCAAGAGAATCGTATTATAATTTTCATTTAGGTGAAATCAAAAGCGATAAAGGTAATATTAGTTGTGAAGAAATAAGACTACCAAACAAATCTCAGATAGTGTATACTGGAGGAAGTGGCAAAAGCAATTTTAAAGATGTCGAAGAACAATTAATGAGGGAACGTAATCCGAATGAAGGTACAAGTCGTTTTTGTTTTCATTGTGTAGCAAAAACCATAAAAGACTATGAAAGTCCAACAGTAGGAGGTGCTCCACAATTGGTTGGTCTTTATCGGAAAGGGAATGGGATTATCTTTGGTATTGAATATGAAGGAGAAAGATATATTTTAGGCAAGCGTACCAATTTTATGCCTAAATATTTGCATATTGAATGGAGAAATAGTAATTTTGAACGGATAAATCCTAAAACATTGAAATTGCAAGAAGGTGCACAAGCACAGCCCTTTTAAAGAAGCAACTCCCTGACTCTCCACAATTTTCTTTTATATATGGGGAGGTCGAGGTGTCTGGCGACCAAAAGTTGCCATCAGGGTATGAGGACAGCTTTTAGCTGTCCTCTTATTTTATAATTATTTGCCCGAAACGTTGGTTAGTCAATGATGTCCTGCCATTCTGAACCGCTTAGTTTGTTATGGCATTGCAAGGCGATATTATGCCCGAAAAATTTAGGTATTCACGGGAAAAGTATTATTTTTGCAGACAGATAAAGAGTTATTTGAAAGCATGAGGAATATGGTGGTTCTAAACAGTTTGCCTTTTTCTTATCCGTTGCCCGTTCTCATGCGAGTTTCATATAAATTACTGATAGTCATATAAAATACTTCAGACTATCACAAATATATGGATATTTTCTAAATTCTGTATCGTTTCTGTTTCCTGTGAATAGATCTTTTCAAATACTTTATGAAGTTCTTCCTCATCGGCTATCAGTTGTCGTAATTCTTGCAGATGTACAGCATTGGCTGATTGAGGTATCCATAATCTTAAATAACCACCTTCAGCATACTTTTCTTTCAGATGTGCCAGAAAACGTATGTATTGTTTTTCTTTGTCTAGCTCGGGATAGTTGGAAAGACCATATTGTACCGTCCGTCTCAAGGTAATGTCCGGATCAATAATACGGTCGGCCTCCGCTACAATTTTGCCATAAATGCTACGAGGGACATGCTTGTTGGATGCACGGTGATCTTCTACTGCCTCTTTCATAATCAAAATATGCTCTTCAGGGAACCATTTCCTTAATTTCTTGTCCGCCCATAGTATTTTCCCTGAAATGAGATGATGGAACTCTCGTCCCTCACAGAGTCCCAGATCATGGTAGGAGGCAATAACATACACCATCATGCGGTTTACGTCATAATATTGAGACAATTTGAGGCTTTCTGCTATAACTTTCAATACATGATCTACACGATGTGCTTTGTCAAAATCAGCGTATTGTGGGATAATTTTACTTGCGATATAGTTGCGGAACTCCATTGGAAAATCATTGATGTACGACAACATATTCTTTCTTTTGATTGGGGTTGCAAATATACAATAATTATCCCACCTTTGCAGAAAAAAGTAATATGTATCAAATTATTCAACCTACACCCGATGACTTTGATGAATTGACCTGTTTATGGGAAGCTTCGGTGCGTGCTACTCATCATTTCATACCTGAAGCATATATTCAGAAGTTAAAACCACTGGTATGGAGTGTTTATCTTCATAGTATGCCGCTTTACATGATTCGTGACAATGCTGGTATAGAAGGATTCATGGGCATTAATGGAACTATGCTTGAAATGCTCTTTGTTCACCCGCGTGCCATAGGTACGGGAATAGGAAAACAATTGATGCGTTATGCTTTGGAACATTGCCATGTACGTTATGTCGATGTAAACGAACAGAATAAGAAAGCGTCCGGCTTTTATAGCCATTTTGGATTTCGGGTTATTGGCAGGGATGCAAAAGACGCATCGGGCGAACCCTATCCTATTTTACATTTAAAACTGGGAGGTATCATGAAAATTGAAAATTGGGGATTAGTTCCCTACTCTGAGGCTTGGGAGCGGCAGACGGAATTATTTAATGCCGTGGTGGAAGCTAAACAAGTGGGAAAAACGTATGAAAATAGAATTATCTTTGTAGAACATTCGCATGTCTATACATTAGGCAAGAGTGGAAAGGAGACGAATATGTTGTTGGGGGAGGCGCAATTGAAAATGATTGGTGCCACCCTTTATCATATTGATCGAGGAGGGGATATTACTTATCATGGTCCCGGACAATTGGTTTGTTATCCTATCTTGAATTTGGAGGATTATCATTTGGGGTTGAAGGAATATATTCATGTGTTGGAAGAAGCGGTGATCAGGGTCTGCGCATCTTATGGCATCGAGGCTGGGCGAGTGAAGGGAGCAACCGGAGTATGGCTGGCAACGGGAACTCCGCAGGAACGGAAAATCTGTGCAATAGGAGTGAGAAGCAGTCATTTTGTGACAATGCATGGATTGGCGCTGAATGTAAATACGGATTTGCGTTATTTCAGTTATATCCATCCTTGTGGATTCATGGATAAAGGGGTTACTTCATTACAGAAAGAATTGGGGTGTGAAGTGCCTATGGAAGAAGTGGCAGGACGTGTGCAGAACGAATTATCTGAACTTTTGTAAATAGGATATGTAAATAATACCGTATGTGTACCCTTATACATACGGGGTGTGAGTGTATCAAAAGTCCGATCGTGCTATCATGTCGTCAGCTGTAGGGGCAGGGTTTGTCTGCCCAAATGCATAAGCAAACCATTTTAGGGTGAACCTAGCTCCTACTAGCAAAATGATACGCCATTTTACTTTTGATACATCCTTGATTTATTCTTTTATATCTTGGTACAAGAAGCGCTTGATACTTTTCTTGGCTGTTTTTTCAAATTCCTCAGGATATAGCTTGAAGCGGGCTATTTGGGAAAATGCCGGTAATTGTTTGTTCAGTTCAAGGCGATTTTCTTCCATTACTCGTACAAGGTCTGATTGGTTCAAGCCGTGAGCAAAAGCATCATCGGAATCCGGATAGATTAGGCCCACCAGTTTATCTTGTTGCAGAATAATCAGTGACTCTGATACGTATGGCATATTGTTTAGCTTGGACTCTATTTCTTCCGGATAAATGTTTTGTCCGGAAGAAGTGAGTAACAGGTTTTTGCAACGTCCTTTGATGAAAACATTTCCGTCTTCATCTATTGTCGCCATATCACCTGTATGCAACCATCCTTCAGTGTCAATGACTTGCCGTGTCGCTTCCTCGTTCTTATAATAGCCCAACATCAGGTTGGCTCCACGGCATACCAGTTCACCCGCAATGGCTGATGGGTTGGGAGACAGTACTTTGGCTTCCATACGTGCGGCAACTTTTCCGCAAGATGCCAATTTCAGTTCTGTCCAATGACTATGGCAGATGATGGGACCACATTCAGTCATTCCGTATGCAATGGTGTATGGGAAATCTATCATTTTTAGAAAGGCTTCTACTTCGGCATTGAAAGGAGCACCTCCGATGATGATTTCGATGAAATTTCCGCCGAAAACCTCCATCGCCTTCTGCTTGATAAGTTCTTTTATCTTATCACTGATGATGGGAACATGTAATAGCAGTTTACCTAATTTGTTGTCTACTTTGGGAAGAATATTTTTCTTGAATATTTTTTCCACAATCAGTGGTACGCAGGCTATAACGCGCGGGCGGATTTCCGCAAATGATTCGGCTATGATTTTGGGTGATGGCATACGGGTAAGAAACCATAGATGGGCGCCTGCTGTGAAACCGTAAAGAAAATCGAAAGTCATGCCGAATACGTGCCCCAAAGGTAACATGGATACGACGCTGTCACCTGCTTTCAGACCTATTTTTTCTTTACAGTAGAGTACGTTGGAGAGTATGCTGCGATAGGGCAGCATCACGCCTTTGGAATATCCGGTAGTACCTGAAGTGTAATTAATGATGGCTAGGTCTTCTGATTTTTCTTTTTCATAAGAAATATCATCAGGACGGAATCGGCAGGGGAATTTGTGTCCGAATATCTCATTCAGATGGTCGCGGGCATAAGCTAGTTTTTCCGAACGGGATACGGGTACGCCAAAATCTTTCAATTCTATGATACCTTCCAAATGAGGCATAGCTGCTTCATTCAAGTTCTCCCATATCTGATCGCCTACGAACAACAGGCGGGATTCAGAGTGGTTTACAATATTGTGTACCTGGTCGGCTTTGAATTCATGTAGAATAGGTACAACTACGGCACCATAGGTGATGACGGCAAGGTAAGTTACTGTCCAATGAGCGCTATTACGCCCGCAAATGGCTATTTTATCTCCCTTTTCAATGCCGGCATTTTCCAGCAAGATATGTATTTTCTCTATTTTACGGGCCACATCTCTGTATTGCAATGTGATGCCTTTATAGTCTGTAAGAGCGTTTAAATACCAATTTGTTTTTATACTTTGCTCGATAAGAGCAATAAAACTCTGTTCTAGTTCCATGATAACTTTTGCACATTTATAGGCTGAGTGTGCGCAAAAGTAGTAAAATGAGGTAAGGGGGATGGGAAATGAAACAGTTTTTTACATTAATTTAACGTCCTGAAAATGTAGATCCTTTCATCCCTTTACTTTAAAATGCTAGTTTATAATCGTTTGCCAATTGTTGACGTGTCCTATGAAGGAGTATAGTTGCTATAATTGCCAGAATAAGAGTTTACCTTGCCCGATACCATGATATACTCTTTGTTTCAATGATAGTCGGGCAAGTTCGAAAATTGTTTCTATAATTATGGGATTTCTCGATAAAGAAGCTTTATTTATCGTTGCTTTTATTTTCTGTCTCTTCTTTAGAAGGCTGTGGTTTGATGATAAGTCGCAGGGATGGGTCGTAGGTGAAATAACTCCACATCCAATCTATAAAAATAAATAAACGGTTTTTTACCCCCACTATGCTCATCAAGTGTATAAATAGCCATACTGCCCATGCGGGAAATCCACTGAAACGTATCTTTTGCAATTCTACCACTGCATTATTTCTCCCGATGGTTGCCATAGACCCTTTATTATAATATTTAAAAGGGATGAGCGGCTGGCCCTTTTCGATATTTCTCAGATTCTTTATTAAGTTCATGGCTTGCTGTATGGCAGGCTGTACAACTTGCGGATGTCCTTTAGGATACTCTTCTGAAATCATTAGTGCGGTGTCACCTATAGCAAATATATTTTTAAAGTCTTGTATCTGATTGTGTTCATTCACTCTCAAACGGTTGCCTGGACCATAGCATTCGGCAGGAAGGCCTGCTAGACTGTTTGCTTTTACGCCTGCTACCCAGTAAACGTTGGCTGATTCTATAAAATTCCCGTCATCCAGTACTAACATATTATTCTCGTAATTTTTTACTTGTTGGTTCAATAATATTTCTACTCCCAAATGAGTGAGGTATTTTTTTACTTCTTCGGAAGATTGGGGGGAGAAGGCGGAAAGCAAGCGTGGACCACCATCTATTAATATGATTCTCATCGTACTGGTGTCTAGATCGGGATAATCGTGCGGAAGGATGAATTTACGCATTTCGGCTAGTGCCCCTGCCAGTTCAATACCAGTTGCTCCTGCGCCGACTATAATGAAGGTCATCAGTTGCTCCCGCTTTTTGGAGTCATTAGTGTTCAATGCTTTTTCAAAGCTTTCAAGTACTTGGTTACGATTATGCAAGGCTTCTGCTGTGGTCTTGAGGGACATGGTGCGTTTAGCTATTTCGTTGTTGCCGAAATAATTGGTATAGCATCCGGTAGATATAATCAGATAGTCGTAGCTTAGACTGCCGATGGAAGTGGTGACTTGTTGTTCTTCAGGATGTACTTGTTGTACTTCACATATGCGGATATGAAAGTCTTTGTATCCTTTGAATATCTTGCGGAATGGGAATGAAATAGCACTGGGTTCGATGCCTGATGTGGCTACTTGGTAAAGTAACGGCTGGAAAAGATGGTAGTTGTTTTTATCCAATAACACAACTTGGTAGTGTTGTCTTTTCAGTTTGCGTGCAATCTTTAACCCGCCAAATCCTCCTCCGACAATGACTATTCTTTTTTTATTTCCTTTGTCGGGAATGTTGGTTATCTGTTCAGTCATAATGGTATTTGTTATTTTATGTATATAATAACAAATAACCGGGGTGAAATGTTTAGTGTCATAGCTATTAGAAATTAAAAATTCCGGGGGATAATGTAGGATTGATATAACTTACGTCTCGTGTTTGCACTAGCCTGCCATTCAGAGTGTAGAATAATTGTTTGGTGGCCGACGAATTGTTTAGGTTAACAGTAATTACGTACAGAGTGGTTCGTTTAGGAAATTCTATGAGATTTACATTGGTGGCAGTCCACATGGCGTATGGACTCAATGTAAAATCATTATATACATTAGGTGCCAGTTGATCTGTAGTTTGTAAATTGGTATTAGTCATCACCCATTGGGCATTACCGTTCATCCATACTTTTTTTTCAAAACCATTTTGAGTAAAAGAGGCTACATAATAATTCCCTTGTTGGCTCCAACTTACGTTCATGGCATGCGGATATATCTTTTTCAGTGCTATATGAAATGTAGTGGGAGAGGTAGCAGACAAGGTGGTGATCAGTACCCATAATATCACACATATAGAATAGTATCTTTTCTTCATGGTCATTTAAATGTTTTGATGAGGTTGATAAAACAGCTTGGTTATACTTTTTGTTCGCTGGTATAAAATCTGATTTTGTGGACTTTTTCCACACTTTTGTAGTGTTGTCAACAGGTATCTACACTTCTAAAAATGGATATGTAAATATGTATATGCTTGATTTTTAATGAAGTATTGAGAAACGCAGATTTATGGCACGTTTCTTGTTTTATTGCTATCGGTAAAAATGAATAAAAAACAAAGTAATTATGAAAAAGGTATTAGTAACATTGGTATTAGTAATGACTTTAGGCGTGTCTGTTTCTTTTGCTCAAGCGGCTCCGGTAGAGGTTCCGGTAGTGGAAAAGCCTCAACAATCTAAGAAATTGGTTTTTTCAGAAATCTATATGAATGATTTGCCGGAAGCTGTGATGGACAGGCTTGCACTGGAAGGTGCTATGATAAAGCAGGCTTTTATGACCTATGGCATTGATGGAAGCCGTATTTATAAAATTAATGTGTTAACAAGTGATGCTCATGAACAGACATTGTTCTTAGGTGAAGATGGTAAAATTTTGAAATAGTTAGTATATTTATAATAGTGCTTTTACATGAATTCCCGGCTTGTGATAAGTCGGGATTTTTTTTAGTTAAATTGTTTCTTGACGATATTCGAAAAATAATTAAGAAATCTCTTGTACATAATAATTGTAGATTTTATCTTTGCCACTCGAATTTAAAAAAGATGATACCATGGAAACTTATGATATATATTTTAAAGAAGGTACTGATTTTGCTAATAAAGGATTTTCATTGAAGGATAAGGCTAAGGCTATTAGAATGGCTGAAGATATGTTGGCTGAACGCAAAGGATATGTGAAGGATTTTGTTGGAGGAACTATTTCCGTAATGTGTAAAGAAACGAAAGAGGAAGTTTGGTCCAAGCCGATAGAGGAGGTTTAAGACAACTTTTACACCTCTTTTTGCCTAGTCAATCACAGAGTTGTCAAATACAACCCTTGATTATATTTATGGTGAGTTCGTTATTGGCGGACATAAATATTTCTTTCTCTTCTAGGAATTTCCGGTATATTTCTCCCTTCATGCTTTTTGCCGGGCTGATATGGATAATGTCAGGTTTCATCCGATTGAGCGATGATTCTTTTTTATAAGATGCTTCAGTATAATTTTTCTTTCCATTCTGTACATTTTTGACATATAGTTGTTATTCATTAGCTGAATACATCGTAAACTCACCAATGAAGTCTTCTGTATAAACAGAGGTTAGTTACATAAATTTATAGTGATTTTTTGTCTATAATATATTTGCCATTGAAGTCTTGTTAGATTCCTTTGGTTCTTCTCTGTTTCCGGTGATTGAGTAGCAGATCCATTGAATGTTTTTCCCTTTGTCCTTTGTGTAATATGGAAAACATAAAAGGAAAAAGAATTTATGTTGTTTGAACAATTAAGTTAGAACGTGTGTTTATGTAACTATTGTGATTATTGTTGTGCCGATGGTGTACAGGCATTGATACAACAATGATTTTTCATAAAAACTTTAAATTTATAAATTTAGGTAGCCCTGACTTGTGATAAGTCGGGGCTATTTGCTTATTATGTGCTATTAAACTTGGTCAACTATTGGTTAACAATTTTACGCAACAGTAACTCTTTGATGCAAAAGTGATAAATAAAATTTTTTGTTCACATGAAAAAAACTTTCTCAAAAGCTTTGTAGTATTGATTTTCTATGTATCTTTGCATTGTTATTATTTCGCGGGGTATTAGCTCATCTGGCTAGAGCGTTAGACTGGCAGTCTAAAGGTGGCGAGTTCGAGTCTCGCATGCTCCACATTACAAACCTCTCTGTTTCAGAGGGGTTTGTGTTTTCTTAAGCTTCTCCAGCTTTCGTTTTTGGATAAAAAAAAGACAGTTTGTGCCACTTTTGGCAAAAAGAACTTGTCTAAAACGAATCCAGAACAATTATGACAACTCTTAAAGCCGCCGTTGTTCCGGCCAAGGTGCTGAAAAACGGCAAACACAGAATTCGTATCGCAATTGGTCATAAACAGGAAACAAGATACATCGTTACCCGATTTGAAATAGATAATACTGCTAATTTTAAAGGAGGGCAGGTGGTAGGTGTTCCTGATGCCGCACATGTCAATGCTAAATTACGTGGAATACTTAATTCATATCAGGATGCCCTGGATAAGATAAATACATCATCCTATACTTGTACCCAACTTGTCGAATACTTGTCCTCGGTAAAGCAGGGAGCCATCTCTTATAGTGTCGCTTCGGCTGACTATATGCAGAATTTGATTAAAGAGGGGAGAAGGACCTTATATCAAAGGGCGAGTGATTACTTCATTGAGTTTGTCAAATATGATATAATGCTTGATGGAATTACTCCCCGGACCATAAAGGACTTTGATATTTATCTAAAGAATGTCCGAAGGCTGGCTCCTGTTACTTGTGGTATGCACATGGCACATTTGAAGGCAATAATCAATCAAGCAATAAGGGATAAGAAGGTATCATATGACACGCATCCTTTTGAATATTATGAAAGACCAGCAGGAATGCCCAAAGAGCGTGATATCTCGGTAGCTGACGTAAAGAAGATAAGGGATGCGGAGATAAAAAAGAAGTCTCAGCGTGTTGCCAGGGATGTGTTCATGCTTTCGTATTATCTAGGAGGTATCAATCTGATGGACTTGATGCAATACAATTTCAAAGATGCGAAAATTATGGAATATGTACGTGAAAAATCCAAAAACACAAAGAAAGGTGATATGAAGATCAGCTTCACTATTCCTGAGGAAGCAAAACCGATTATCAAAAGATGGATGGGGCGTAATGGAAAGCTTGATTTTGGTTATAAATACTCTTATCCTAATTTTCGTAACTATGTAACAAAAGAAATTATAAGGTTAGGGGAGAGGCTGGAGGTAGAATCGCATGTCGTATATTATTCAGCCCGGAAATCCTTTGTCCAACATGGTTTTGAACTGGGCATACCATTGGAAACGTTGGAGTATTGTATAGGCCAAAGCATGAAATCCAATAGACCGATCTTTAATTATGTCAGAATTATGAGAAAACATGCTGATGAAGCCATAAGAAAGATTTTAGATAATCTAAAGTGAGGATTCAAGAACTAGAGCGATTGCTTCGGCAGTCGCTTCCTCTTTTTCTTTGTCTATCTCTGAGTTTAGCCGTTCTATCAAGTCCATATTTCTTGTGACAATCGTTTTTGTGCCCTCAGAGGAAGAAATTGTAAGTTCATAGTGTCCATAGCCTATAAACTTTTTAGATAGTTGATGAGCAGTTGGGGCTAATTTTGACATATGCAATTGCGTTAGTCTGCGGAAAAAGAAAACGGTTCCGCTTTCCCGTTGCGTTACATATCTTTAATGTCGGGATACAGTGTAGCCATTAAGCATACAACACCGGGGGTCGGAACCGTATATGAAGAAGCTACGGGCATGTATGTTGTCCGTAGCTTAACGGTCGGAATCTCGACACTAAACAAAATATGTAACGCAATGCAAAGATGGGTATTTTATATGACTTTACAAAAAACAAAATAGGAAAATTTCAATAAAGCATAGGGGTGAGAGATTATATAATGATGATGAAAAGATAGGAAAAAGGCAGCTTATTCAGCTGCCTTCATTCATAAATTATTCGACAGATACTTTGTGCTTTAATCAAATGAAACAAACATAAGAGTAAAGAGACCAATTAAAACCATAATAAATACAATCACAATATAAAAGACTTTTTTCATAAACAAACGATTTGGTTTAATATATATTTATTTAAATATTTAACAATTCTCTTTTGTCTTAACAAAACCTCAATCTCACATAAAGACTGAGGTTCAGTGTATGCTCCTTGCTAAATTGACACACAATATTAGAGCATTTTGCAAAATCCGATATAAAATAATGCCCTAAAAAATAATTAAAAAGAACATATACATATATTCGGATTCTTTATTATAAGACAGGCATGTCCCAAAATCTCCCTATAGGTTTTATTGAAAAATAATAGATAAGCTGCATAATTATTGAAATTTGGTTGGATACAATTGGGCAATAGTTAGGTAAGGGAATGTATGCTTTGGTTGTAAAAAGTGAAATAAAAAATCCCCGGAAGAACCGGGGATAAACTTTTGTTATGAGATTTGGCTTCTACTCCAAAATCACAGAACAAAGATACGCAAAATTCTATTCTTTATCAGTTGATTGTATAATCCAATTGGAAAATTGTATTAAAAAAAATAATCCCGGCTCGTGATGAATCGGGGCAAACCTTATATAACAAGGTTGGACTTCTACGATGGCAAAGATCGTGAAAATAAAACATACGGCACGTTATTGGATGGTATAATGTGCCGTTTCATTTATTAAGCCGATTTCTTTTTAGATTCCAAAAGTTTAGGAAGGTAATCTAAGGCAAGTGGATCTCTTTCTTTGAAATACTTTTCTGCGTTTTCATAAAGCCAACGCTCATTGACATATCTTATAAACATCGGAAGTGCATCTATAGGATACATAAGCACATCAACAACCCTTCCGTCAGGGAAATGGTGTTTGTATGTTTTGTGCTGGTTCCACAGTTCGGAGTTATTCTCTCTCATGAAGCGAGCGAACAATTTACCAACAGAACCGTCAGGCATCATAGTTTTACCATGCGCCCCTTTATCTGGTATAGCATAGCCGACTTTTTCAAGTTCTGCATAAAGCCTCACATATAATTCTGAAATAACAAAGAAATAGTTAGATGGAATCATGTGGATATTGTCTTTGTACCTTTTGATAAATTCAGGAAGAGTGCCTCTATCAGTTATACCGTAATAACCTTTTTCCCTGATAGAAGGGACAACTTCATCGAATAGCCATGACTCAAATTTTTCTGCATTTGGCAATTGAGAACGGGATATAAGCCGATATACATTACCCTCATTGATGTATTTCATTTTTTGAATGCCACTAGTTGTAGGGGGGCGCGAATCACGACTCCCATTGATTTACAATATCTTATAATTGCATCTCTGGGATTTACATAACCTAATACTCTTGCAACATCAGTGGCACAAAACCACAATTTACCATCTTCTTCGATGGTTCTAATCTGATTAAAGGCATTTTCTTCATCAGATTGATAATTAAATAACAATAAATTGATGTTGTAAACTTTTTAAAAATAAAATACTTATTATCCCATCCAAATGGGTATGGCAAATATACATTTTGTTGTCTACAAAAACAAGAAAATGCAATAATAAAAAAGGACAATAACCTTCACAGGCAATCGTCCTCATAGGGATAATATTTATTTTTAAAAGTTTCAGACAATATTGATATGTATGGAAATATTATCTTTCCAGTTGCACACTGCAAAGTGTAATATTTTATTTTGAATAAATGTATGTTTACAGGCAAAAATAAAAGTGATTTTGCAAAAAATAGATGCAACCAAGTTTCTTAATAAAACGCCCCGATTCATCACGAGCCGGGGAAATTCAAATTTATAAATTTAAAGTCTTATGATGAAGATTGTCTGTTGCGCCAAAAATATTGGCGCAACAACATGACAACAAGCAAAACAGTTACACAAATACAAGCAAAGCCTATTTGCTTAAGTAATGTGGATTCTTTTTTCTTCTTTACCTCTTCAGTCTTAGTTTTTTCATGTTTGATGGAAGTGGCTTCCTTATCAGCTTTGACATTTGTAGTATCGGCTACCACCGTCTGTTTATCCTCCTTCTTGTTGAAATTACCTTCTACATGACCGTCAGCCAGTAACGGAGGTTTCCCGGTAAGACTGTCGGGCGGCTTTCTTGTATCATAAATCCGAAATTAATCACGTAGCTGCCATTAGTGGTAATGAGTTCGCTCAAAGAGGTGGTTGATTCGTGTACGATGTTGACAGTTTCACTGGCGCTATCCTTGCTGATTACTTCTGTGTCGGATTTGATAGCCTTATGCGAGCTACCGCATGACAACAGAAGAAACAGGCACATAAAGAGAGCCAGTAATATGTGCCGGCTTACCCAGTTCATAACCTTAGCCAACATAAGAGATATCATTTATACGGTGGTTCATCCAGCCCCGTTTGAACTTGTTATTTGCAGGGCGTTCCCGGCATATATCCTCGATGAAATCAAACCCTGCAATCTTGATCTGATCAAACAGTTCACGTGGATTACGGGAATTTACTGCAGCGAGTGTCTTAGGCCCGACAATGCCATCAGGAATCACGCCAACCAAATCATGCGGTATTTTGATACCGTGCATTTCGCTTGCCCAGATCCAATCGACAAGGATATCAGCTATGGATTGGGATTTAATTTCGTCAGCTTTCCACCTGTCCCAATACATGGTTTTCAAAATCTCCGTTTATTCCTCTTTCGTGATGTTTTTCAATCTTTCAACCGTAGGCTTGGGATAGCCTTTCTTTCGGCAATACGCTTCATAAGTTCCAATGGTCACACCCATATTGGTAGCCCCTCCTAAATCGTCCGGGTCATTTACAAAACCGCCTTCCCACTTCAGGATAAACGGTGCAAGTTTTTTCACATCAGCCATTTTTCTTTTCCTCCTTATCTTTAATTAATGTAGTCCTGCGTGGTGGAATACGACGACCGCATTCGCTGTCAGGCCTGTCACAACGGTTATGCTCGGCATCTTTCAATTGCAGTTCCAGCTCGTGGCACTTATGAATCCATGCCAGCTTATCAGACTGTTCATTACGAAGCTCAACGTATAACGCATCAATCTTGGCGTCACGCTGGGCGATGCGTTCTTCCAGCCAGTCAACCTGCTTACGCTTGTTCTCATCCTCCATCGAATCGGCGGACGCATCCTCCTTCCGTGCGTTCGTCTTGTGGTTCACCCAGAACGTGACACCCCAGCGGACAGCCTCCAATCCCCCGAAAGCTCCGATTATAGCCAACCAGTCGTTTAATTCCATTTCGTCTATTGTTTATCTGATTATAATACAACTTCAAAGATATGTCTATTTACTTGCGTCATTGTTGCAGAATTACTTAAATCCATTGCCACGATATGACAATAAAAAAAGAGCCTGATGACAATATTTATTGCCATCAAGCTCCTGGTTACTCTGCAAAGATAGTGAAAACTATTCCATATTCAATCCATATTGAAAAAATAATCAGGAATAATATTCTGATCATCCGAAAAACTTAAAGAATCACAATTTAATAGAAAATAAATAGGATTCATGAAATCTACCGGTTATCTATAAAATCAGATGTTCTCAAACTTTTATCGGGAAATATCTTTACTTTTCTCCTTTTCCTTTGAGCGTTTTTCAAGTCACGTACTATGGTGCTGGAAAGTATCTCTGAATAAATCTGTGTGGTCTTGACGGAAGTATGTCCGAGTAGCTTCTGGACTGTTGTAATCGCAACTCCCTGATGGATCAGCAGGGTAGCACAGGTATGACGGCTCACATGATAGGTTATCCGCTTTTTGATACCACACAATCCGGCCAGCTTTCGAAGCTGCCTGTTCACCTCCGAGTTGCAAGGCAGGGCTGCAAGACTGCCGCTATCCGGATAGCGGTCAAGAATGCCCAATGCCCTGCTTTCAAAAAGCAAATGCAACGGCAGACGGATTTCCACCCCTGTCTTGACGGATTTGAAGTACAGCCACCTCTTGCCGTTTATCCTGATAAAATTCTCAGGTGTGAGCTGGCAGAAATCAGAATAACGCAAGCCGGTATAACAGCAGAATAGGAAAGCATCGAGCACGTGGCGCATGGATTCCTCTTCCACCTCAACCGTTTCCAACTTCTTCAACTCGTCCGGGATAAGAAACTCATGTCTGCCCTTCTCCTGCTTGATTTTGTATTTCCGAAAGGGATAAGCGTTCGCGTGCATGTATCCTTGGTTGATTGCCTCATTGACCAAGGTACGGAGCTGTCTCATGTGCTTGGCTATCGTATTGACCGCATTGCCCTTTTCTTTCAGGTATTGTTCAAAATCACGAAGGAATGTATAGGTAAGATCCTTGAAGTCCAGCCCGGAGCGGAAATCATGCAGGACCGCCAGTGTCGTATGCAGGTTATCCTTGGTGGACTGCTTCTTGTCCGAATTGTCAATGGCTGATTTGGCGAAAATGGAAAAGCTGATATTCACGGCACTTTTCTTTTTGACGGCATCTTTCAGCAAAGAGAGTGTGGCAGGTATTCCACGCTTCCAATATCCTAACTCTATACCTTGCAGATACAGGATGTATTCATAGAGCATTGCGTTCAACTCATTTGACTGGGGATGGTTAATGACTTGTGCCCCTTCACGGCTCCAGCACTCCGGTTTGAGGTACACATTTGTCTTCAGATAGATTTTCCTCTGGTTCAAATAGGCTTCAATTTGTACAAAGGCTGTGCCCTGTTTATTCAGTTTCTTTTGGCGGTTATATACAAGACGGTATCTGATTTTATCCATTTTTCTGCAAAGATGTATTCTCTGTCTCAAACGGCAAAATTTTTAGTCTACAAAAATGCACCCTCACTTTCACAAGGTGTATGATGACGGATACCTTTATATAATAAATATGGATGAACTTGATACCGATTCATTGAGTAGGATATATAAGAGGATTGTTCCCTGATAACTCTCGCCTTTTCATACCGGTTATCCGCATACTCCCCGTTTCCGACATGATGGTATTCTAAAACGGCATTTTATTACAAAAAAAATACATTTGTGAATAATTAGTACCATTCTGAAGGCTGTATCCATACCGGACGATGATATAAGGGTGTAAAATATCAATTTGCTGATAACTAACCGTATAATACCCGTTTGATTTCCTGTTTTTCATGTTCTTACAGCAATATTATATTATAATAAAGGATTTAATAATTAAAAATAATTTAAATGTTATAAATAGGCCATTTTTTACATTTACCCATTTCTTCTGTTTCTTCTCCCATGAGAGCCCGTACGTATAGTAAAAAATGATTTTATTCCGGTTTTTCCGTTCTTTTAAAAGTATTTCCAGATAAAAGGGAGAATATTGTGGAAATTCCGGTTTGATTTTAACATAAAAGATATTGTAATTACTTTTTTGAATAACTTCTTTTGTAAAAGAAAGAATAAAAAATGTACTTGGTAACACTCGGGATTTAACAATGTTAAAACCTGATCTAACATCTTGGGAAGAATGAATAATGGAATTGTGAACAGGCTGTTTCTTGCGGCCCTGCTGTTCGTCTGCACTGACTTGTGCGGTCAGAACGTTCAGATAAAGACGAATCTTCTTTATGACGCCACCGCCACTATAAATATCGGTTCGGAGTGCCGTTTGGGCCGTCGTTGGAGTCTTGACCTTTCGGGCAGTTACAACGGTTGGAAGCTGGGCGGTGACAGGAAGTGGAAACACTGGCTTGTGCAGCCGGAAGGCCGCTACTGGTTCGGCTCCGCCTTCAAGGGGCATTATGTCGGTGTGCACCTCCACGGCGGCCAGATGAACCTGGGCCATGTGGGCTTTGGGGATCATGCGCTCAGGGAGCATTACAGGCAGGGGTGGTTCTACGGGTGCGGTGTCGGCTACGGATACCAGTGGTTTCTAAGCCGCAATTGGCGCATGGAGGCCGGTCTTGGGCTCGGATACACCCGTTTTGACTATGACGAGTACGGATGTTCCATATGCGGGGGCAGGCTTGGTGAAGGCTCCAAAAACTACTGGGGTGTCACCAGAATATCATTGTCGGTTATCTACAGTTTATGACATAACAAAAATCAGACAACTTATTTATTAATCTAAAATTGTTACATTATGAATCTAAAACAGTTAAGTTTGGCTGCGCTGGCATCCATGGCTTTGTTTGCCTGCAGCAATGATGAGTCTCTTGGCGGTAGTGACGAGAATGGCACTCCGAAAGCCGTGTATATGAAACTGGAGGGTATTTCCGCCTCCGCTGTGAACGGACGCTCTACGGATGCTCCGACTGAAGGCGGCAATCATACAGTTACCGTAAGTGATGTCGCTGTAATATTCTATCAGGATGGAGGAAATATCACGGATATAGAAGAAATAACAAGTGCTGACGACAAGAAATGGAAGGCACTTGTTGACCCTGAATCTGGTGATGGATATAGATTTGTTGTCGGCCATAAAGCCGACAAGGTCATGGTGATAGGCAACTACCAAAATTTAAAAGAGAAAACAGACATTGAGGGAAAGGTGGTGGAAAACCAGCCTATTTCAGGGGTGACAGATTTTCAGATTCCTTTGAGCAGCCAGAATGTGGCAGGAACAGGCACTGATGAAACAACCAAAGCCTGTGTGACCTTGCATGGTGACGCTCCGATGACCAAGGTAGGTGAAAAAGCTCCGGAAGACAATGATTATGATGTATATGAGGCACATGTTGACATAACTCCCATCATCTCACGTGTTGAGATAAAATCATTAGGATGTGTATTCAACAAGCAAGATGAAGGTACAGCAGGCACTCCGACAGAGCATCTGTACACCTCAGTGACCGTCAAGGGTATCGGCATGGTGGATTATTATAACATGGGTACTTTAGGAAAAGATTATACTACTCAGATGATGACCAATACTACATCAAATCCAGACGGTTTGATTTACGATCCTGAACATGCTTCTGTTCCAGAGGGAGGTTACAAATTCTGTGGCGGTGAGAATGCATCATGGGGCTGGTCTTATGACATGATAGGCGCCTCCAATGGGATAACATTAACTTCTGGCGATGTATCATCGGGTTCTGTCACAAAATATGTGGGTGCAACTGCTGAAACACAAACTCAGAATGAATCTCGAACTTTTGCCTATAACTTCTTCCCCAAGGGTGAGATAGCCAATGTCAGGGTATGGGTTGAAGCACAAAAGGAAAGTGATAGTGCAAAGAAATCTTTTGTTGTCACCGCGAACTTTAAAGATAAAGAAGATGGGGGTACAGTTGTGGAACCTCAGGCCGGCAAAATCTACCAGTTTGACTACCTGTTCAATGAGACTGTTCCGGGTGTATGGGACAAGGACCAGAAGGTGGTGTATGTGAAAGTGACAGTCAGGAAATGGACTATTACAACTGTTTATCCTGATTTCCACTAATCCGATATCCTACGATTTATAATCCGCGGTTGCCGGCTGTCATGCCGGTCGCCGCTTTAACCTGAAACGAAGAAGAAAGATGCTGAAAAAGAAACTGTTCACCGGTATTTGTCTGCTGTCACTCCTTTCAGGCTGTGTGCTGGACGACCTTCATGACTGCCCGGGCCATCCTGACAAGCCGGTTCCTCCCAACCCTCCGGAGGAAACTACGCAGTTCCTGTATTTCCGGTATACGGGAGACGGTGACACCGACCTGCTGACAGAGAGGATCTCATGTGTCGACATGTACGTCTTTGACAGCGGGGAACGTCTTGTGAGCACGCTGGAGATTGACGCGGAAGCCCTGAGGGCGAGGCATGGCGTTTCCATTGACCTGCCTGCGGGCAATTATACGGTGGTCTGCCTTGGGAATGCGGGCGAGCGTACACAGGTGAGTGATCTGACCACCTGTGACTTTCATATGATGTTCTTCGCCCATCCCGGCTACTTCATGAATGACGAGAGCATGCTCACCGGCAATGACCCGCTGTATCATGGCGACTTGCGGTTCAGGGTGGAGGACGGGAAGTCTCTGAAGGACACCGTTGATTTTAACTCCTCCCATTTGAAGGTCTATGTCGAGGTGAAAGGGTACGGAACGACGGAGTATGGAAAAGACGGCGGTGAACCGGATATCCGCCTGCACAACATGCCGTGCCGTGTGTTCTTCGACAACCGGATCTGCCCCCAGAGACGCACCTACCATCCTGAAGTCGGGAGGGAGGGCGCACAGGACATGTATGTGGGAAAACTCTGTACCTTCCGGTTGGACGGGAACCATCCGGCTGAGATAGCGCTTTACAGCGGGGCGGGTACGGAGCCTTTCTATACGGTCGATGTCGCGGATTTCCTAAAGAGGCACCCAGAGGTGGACATAACCAAGCAGGAGGCCGAGCTTTCCATGCGGATAGAATTCAGGGAGAGGAATGCGAATGTGACAATCACCGTTCCCCAATGGGGGGTGGAGGATGTCTATCCTGATGTTGGTTTCGAATAAGCGGATATGAGTATGAACGGACTTAAATATATATGCCTTGCCTGCATTATTCCTTTCTTGCCGTCCTGCATACAGGAGGAGCATACGGGGGATGCGGGCGATGACGGCCGTGTGACGGTCAGTCTGACCTTTACCACCCGTACGGAAGAGGGTGCGGATGAAGGCATGGAAAGCGACGAAGGGAACAATGAGAACCTGATCAGAACGGTCAGGGTCTATGTCTTTGACGGGAGTGATGGCAGCCTGACAGGTTATCACCATGCGGATCTTTCTGATAAGAATGTGACGGAGAAGTCTTTTAATATAAGATTGGGGTTCTCCAGACACACGATTCCCGCCGACGGCCATACGTGTTTGTTTTACGCCATAGCCAATGAGGGGAGTGCAGAAGGGCTGAAATCCCTGCCGGCCGCTGTTTATGATTCTGAAACCGGGAGATATGTCTGGACGGACGACAAGGAGATAACACAGCGGGAACTGTTGGAGTTGACATTCAGTGGGCTTCCTGAGAGCAAGCTGACCGAAGGGGATCCGGCCGCGAAAGACGAGACCGGGAAGAAGTACTCAAGTTCCATTCTTCCCATGGCTGTGAAACAGGAGGTTGTCATAACGAAGGAGACGGAAAACCTGACACTTCCCCTGCGGCGTTCCGTGGGCAAGATGGAACTTTATTTCGCCAAAGGCGGCATCGGTGAAGGTGACCTGTATATCGGGCGCGGAGTATATCTGTACAACATCCCGACGAAAGGATATCTGTTTCCCCAAGATGCTCCGGCGTTGGAAAGTAGTGAGATAGCCCATAGGGAAAGTGATAAAGGCGACACTTCCGACTCCCCATATCAGAAGAACGGTCTGCCGATCCTACGTTGCGGCTTTGAGGATACACCATCCAACCCGGATGAAATCGCACAACTTCACATCAACAAGATAACCAGAAGATGGAACAACAAGGCTCCGGACGATAATACGGATGGAAAGAAAGAGTACCAGTGGCTTCCCGGAAAGGCGGTCTACCTGTTTGCAAATCCTTACAAATCGGATAAGAATGTCGCCAGTGGGGTGGAAGGTGACGGGTATTATATGAAGATTCTGCACCACAGCCATGAAAACAGTGATACGGGGGCGGACAAGGAGGAGTCCCATATGGATTATGTCACACTTCCAGCGGTCAAACCCAACATGTTTGTCAAGGTGTTCCTTGTCATCCCCTTGGATGGGTATACGGCCACTAGAACATGGTGGAAAGTCGGAGACTGGACGGAGGTCGAGAATCCTGGCATTAGTTTTGATTAACAAGAACATTTATATATGGCAATTTTTATGAAAGGTATATCAAGATACATATTGACGATGTTGGTGCCGTTCCTTTGCCTCTCCTGCACGGACGAGATACCGATGCCGGCTGGCTGCGGTGCTGCCGGTGGCGTGGACCGCGGCAAGACTGTGAGGGTGAGCCTTCCGTTCAGTGTCAGCGGCGGCATCAGATCGGATATTGTCACCCGTGCGGCTGGCACCGAGGACTCCCGTCTGGGCAGGATCATGCTGTTCATGTATGAGAATAAGGGTAAGGACCAGAGCCAGAACAAGCTACTGGGATACAGGATATTCCTGAACTCCAATGAAGGGACGGTCAATAATGAGGAAGACGGCTTTTGGACAGGAGAAGGAAATGAGGGAAGACTGAACTTCTATGCCTATCCGGGTGATGTGTATATCTATCTGTTGGGAAATGTGACAGGCTCCTTCCTCAAGTATTTTCCCAGCATGCAATCGGAGGAGGAGCTTAAAGGACTTACCGATCAGGAAAAATTCTTTCAGGCGGTCCGTCCCACATGGACGGGCAACTTCAACATGACGGACGGTTACCTGCCGCTGGCAGGCTCCGTGAATAACAGTACTGCGGCATGCAGGATTGGCGAGGATGGTACTGTCACTTATATGGATGATGCTACAGGCACAGAAACAAGAATAGACTCAATAAATAATCCTTTCCTTCTGAAACGCCTGATGGCCAAGATCAGTTTCACTTTCAAGTCCAAGGAGGGAGTGACCTTCACCCCCCGTAGCTATCAGTTCCGTCATGTGGCCGAGTGGGTATCCCCCAAATTCAGCCAAGACAGGACAGATAAAATAGGTGTGACTGACGGGGAGCAGACTCCTTTTAACCCCCAGACTCCCAACTCTTTTCTGGTCTATGTTCCGGAGAATATGGCAAGAACACAGGCAACCGGTATAACTTCTTTCCATGACCGTGAGAAAATAAAAAAGGGTTCCAGCGGAATAAATCTTAAAGAAACCCAGGAGGGCCATGAATCACATTATCAGTTCGAAAATGCTCCGGAGAACACCACCTATGTGGAGGTGACAGGACATTTCAAGGGAAAAGATAATAAAGGGATGGAAGTGGAGGCGGACGTGAAATACACCATCCATCTGGGGGATTTCTCTGATGGCAATTTTAATAACTTTGATGTTGAACGTGACCATTATTACAAATATACCGTGACGGTCAATGGTGTGGACGAGATTATAGCCGAGGTTGAGACAAACCGGGAGAATCAGCCGGGTGCCGAGGGCGTGGTGTTTCGTAAAGGCTCCAAGGTCCGTGTGGACGCGCACTATGAGGCGGTGGAGATGAATATAAGAAGGAGCGTGCTTGAGCAGGGTATCTATATATATTGCAAAACTCCCTTCGGAACGGTTGGCGAGATGTACTATCCCCAAAAGGGAGCTGATGATGCAAATTTAAGAGCAAAAGAGATCCTTATGCCCTATCTCGGATGGGTCAAATTCCAAAAACAGGATACAAAAGGGGAACTGGCCATATATGATCCGAAGGAAACACAGAATGTATTTGAAGTCCTGCAGGAAGTCTGGAATGAAAATGGAGAGGGTGCATATTACACCTGTTTTGTAGACGAGTATTATTACGAAGAAAATCCAGTCAATAAGGGAAATGTCAGGCTGAACGAGTTTGTCAATGCCGATGACCGCGTGTTTACCCTGGCAACCTCCTTGCAGTATAGTAAGGATCAGCAGAGTATCCTTGCCGACGCTGTATATTCCGTCAGCCAGCGTTCCATCGCCTGCTTCTATGACCTTGACAACTTTGAGGGTAATGTGTACGGGATGGAGAGTGTTGACGAGACGGGCGGGTTGTATTGCAGTGAACGGTTCGACCAGGATTTATCATTATCAGAGAATCCTGACAAGGACGGCCGTGGAAATACGTTGGCACAGTGTGGCGCAAACGGATATGGTTATGTAAACTGGAAAAAGAACGGGTATCTGTTGCAGAATGACGGCAGTTATAAAAAGGAAGGCGGGTATACCACATTGTCTTATGATGGGCAGTATTCTTATAAGGCGTGGGCCGGCCGTAACCGTGACCTGGACGGTAGTGGCACGTTGGAAGAGAATGAGATACGATGGTACGTATGTGCGAGGGACCAGATTATCGGCATGTGGATAGCGGAACCTGCACTTCCTACGGAGGCGGTCCTGTGTCCGGAAGACATTGAAACACTGCTGGCGGGTAAGACGTCTGAGAATCCGGTTGCCCGGATACACACGAATTCGGGCCGGAGCAGCCGTCTTGTCTGGAGCGAGCAGGGATGCAGTTTCGGTGGCGAACACAAACGGGAACGGGGGAATATCCGATGTGCCCGCAATCTTGGCATTACCCAGGCTGCGAAACGGAATACAAGCCATACCATTTTCCCTGATAGATATTATGAATATGACAATACGACAAAGACCATTACAATGAACCTTTCGTCTATCGCATTGAGGGGGTTCACGTCAAGGGAACTGGCGCCCCACAATGAGCGCAGCGTCATAAACAGGGTTCCAAAGGTTCTGCAGGTATCAAGTGATTTCTTGTATGGAAAAGTCAGACAGGATTATTGTGGTGGACATGGCTTGATTGTGAAGGAAAGTTCTTCTAAAAAATATTATCCGTTTATAACCTCTACAGCAAAGGATGCCAAGGATGCCTGGATAACAGAAGCTGCCAGTTATGTGGAACAAGACAGTAAGGTAAGTTCCGTTCAGACCAGTGCGTCATGGCGTCTGCCTAACCAGCGCGAGCTGGCATTGATCGTGGTGGCCGCTCCTGAACTCTTGAGAAAGACAGGCGCACAAGTGGGTGAAAATACCTATGATTACAATGACACGTTTATTTATAAGAAAGAATGTGAGGGAAACATGTTTGGTCATGATTGGAAGAATCGTTATCGGGCCTCCATTCATTGCCGCACCAGATTTTCTATAAATTCAGGACTTGACGGAAATGGAAGTTATACAGTGTATGGGTATTGCTGTTATTATAACGAGAATGGTTCAGGACAGGCAACTGATACAGGATTTCTGGGATTGATGAGTATTGGTTATAACAATGAGTGGTTGGGTTATGGTGATGCGGGCTATGCTGGTTACCGTTGCGTCAGGGATATAGAATAATGCTAGAATTATTAACAGTGATCATAAACAGTTCGCTCATACAGGTAGGAATTTAAACAAGAATTTCTGCCTGTTGGCGATCTGGGGGGACTGATAGGAATAAATGATACATGGTTAAGATTCAGAGATGCTAGAAATATAGATTCCCAAGACGAATTAGGCTCTATGCAATATAGTGGAATGTACTTACTAAGAGAAGATTCAGAATTAGAATATGTCCGTAATTGTATATTAGTTGTAATCGGTAATCCTAATATCTGTTGTGTTCAGAAATTATATAATTATAACGGAAGTATCTATAAATATAGAGTGAAATGGTATAGTAATTATTGGGATAATTGGTGAACCGTATCTTGGGTATAAAAAAACGGATGGTCCGGTACAAGCCGGTTCCACCCGATCCTGATATGCACAACGCCATGTGCAGTGCAAAGGTAATAAATATCTGAATAAACCGCTATATTTTTCAAGATATAGAGATTTCTTCCAAATCTGATATACTGATTTGATCTGTCACGTCTGTGAAATAAAATTTACTATGATTATCAGAGAACACTTCAATATTAGTTCGTGACCATGTACTTTTATAAATGTAAACATAAAAACTTGTTTCATCTTTAAAAAGTCTGATATTACTCCCTCCCTTTGCCAACAACATGTCTGTAAAGATGTTTATATCTGAAAGAATCACACGAATAAAGCAGCATGTAGATAATGTGTTATTAGGTGCACTATAGATATATAATCGATGGACAATATTTTGGCCATAATCAGGCCAATTTGCCGAAGGGTGAAGTGTGTTAAATAAATGGTTTATGTTATTGTTTATTGTTTGATTTTCGTATATTTGCAATAAATCTTAATTTGAATGGGAAGTTGGAGTGAACAACAGGAAGTAAAGAAGGAAGTTAAAGAAAAAGAGAAAACAAGTCGGGAAACGCTTGGTAAGTTCTTTTATGATTTAGCAAAAATATCTTTTACTGCATTAGTGGTAGGAAGTGTTGTTTCTGTTGCGACACAACAAGAAAAAGTAGAAAATTGGGTACTTATACTTATAGGTATTTTTGTTACCTATATATTTCATACATAGGTTATAAAATAATAAAACAGTAATTATATGGAAGCATTAATATCTTTATTTGCGGTAATGGCTGTGATAGGTTCTATTATAGCTGTTTGGCTTAATACCAAGTCTGGCAAGAAATGGCTCGCAAATCTATAGTGTACTTTTCATTGGAAATTGAGGGTATTATGGACGCATTAGGTTTTAGTCTGGCAACAAAAAGTGGTTGGCTGGTCTGTGCTCTCTGATGCCTTACAATTTTGGTTAATGTATGAAAAGGAAATCCCTTGAATGTTTATGGTCGTTCAATTATAGTAGTGAGTTGAGCGGCTTTTTAGTATTTGGACGTTAGAACAGGGAAAATAATGAATAAAATAGAAAATCAAGATGATTTTTACTAAAACGAATCTTGGAGGATTTTGAATGGGTAGATAACCTTCTGCTTGTCAGTATAGTAAGCGCAGATCAGAATTCATACTGGCAGTCTAAAGGTGGCGAGTTCGAGTCTCGCATGCTCCACTTTTTAATGAGAAAATGAAGGTCTGCGGAGCAGGTCTTTTTTAACTTAAAGACTATAAATATGTTAATTTATAATACAACTTATCAAACAGGTATTGACGATGCGCGTAATTTTGTCATTTGGCTTAGTGAAAGCTACATTCCCGAAGTGGAAAAAACGGGAATATTGCAAAATCCCCGTCTTACGCACATCCTTAGTCATAAAGAGCAGGATTCAGAATGTTTTTCATTGCAATGGGAGGTGGAAGATACAGCGGCCTTACACCGCTGGCATACTCAGCAGGGGATGCATCTGAATGAGGAAATGATGAAGATATTTAAAGATAAGGTGGTTGGCTTTCCCACTTTGATGGAGGTAATTAAGTGATTCAGCCGGTAAAAGAGAAAATCATTCTGGGTATAGATCCTGGAACAACCATAATGGGGTATGGTCTGCTGAAAGTAGTAGGTACTAAACCGCAGGTAATGACTATGGGGGTCATTGATCTTCGTAAATATGGTGATCATTATTTAAAACTGCGCCGTATTTTTGAACGGGTGGTTGGTATAATAGAAGCCTATTTACCTGATGAATTAGCAATTGAGGCACCTTTTTTTGGGAAAAATGTGCAGTCGATGTTAAAATTAGGGCGGGCACAGGGGGTGGCTATGGCTGCTGCTTTGAGCCGTGATATTCCTATAACAGAATATGCGCCGTTGAAGATAAAGATGGCGATAACCGGTAATGGGCAAGCCAGCAAGGAACAGGTCGCTGATATGTTGAAGAGGATGTTACATATACCAGAGAGTGATATGCTGCCTTTTATGGATGCAACAGATGGGTTGGCGGCTGCTTATTGTCATTATTTGCAAATGGGCAGACCGACATTGACTAAAGAATATTCCGGCTGGAAAGATTTTATAAATAAGAATCCTGATAAAATAAAAAGATAAGATTATGAATGTGAGACATGTTATTTGGGCATCAATTGTTTCTACTACTATTAGTTGTCAGTCTGTGAAAAAAGAATATAATTCGTTTGATGAATATCCTGTCCGTGAAGATGCGCTGACTGAAATGGAGTACTCACCTGCCGAAACAAAGTTTTCACTTTGGGCTCCTACAGCGGAAGAGGTGCGTGTCCTTTTATTTGAATCGGGTAATGAAGGTTCAGCTTCTAATACTTTTCCGATGGAGATGGGAGAGAATGGTACCTGGACTATTTCAATAAAAGAGGACCTGAAGGGTAAATTCTATACCTTTAATGTGAAGGTGAACGGGAAATGGTTAGGAGACACTCCGGGAATTATGGCAAAAGCCGTAGGGGTAAATGGTAAACGGGCAGCTGTGCTTGATCTTCGTTCTACAGATCCGGAAGGATGGGAGAACGATGTGCGTCCTCCTTTGAAGAATTATGCTGATATTATGGTTTATGAAATGCATCATCGCGATTTCTCTTTGGATTCTGTTTCTGGAATTCAAAATAAAGGCAAGTTCCTGGCTTTGACAGAGCAGGGTACTATCAGTTCTTCAGGCGAGAAGACAGGTATTGACCATCTGAAAGAACTGGGAATTACCCACGTACATTTATTGCCGTCGTATGATTATGCCTCGGTGGATGAAACAAAACTGGACAAGGCCCAATATAATTGGGGGTATGATCCGCAAAATTACAATGTGCCTGACGGCTCTTATTCTACAGATCCTTATAAACCCGATGTTCGTATCAGGGAATTCAAACAAATGGTACAAGCTTTACATAAGGCGGGAATCAGGGTGGTGCTTGATGTGGTGTATAATCACACTTTCAATACAGACGAAAGCAATTTCGAACGTACGGTTCCCGGTTATTTCTATCGCCAGACGAAGGACGGACAATGGGCAAATGGTTCGGGATGTGGAAATGAAACGGCAAGCGACCGCGCCATGATGCGTAAATATATGATAGAGTCTATTCTATATTGGATTAATGAATATCACATAGACGGCTTTCGTTTTGACTTGATGGGGATACATGATATTGAAACCATGAATGAGATACGTGCGGCTATTGATAAAATAGATCCGTCTATTTTCATGTATGGTGAAGGATGGGCTGCCAGTTCTCCTCAATTAGAAGCAGACAAACTGGCAATGAAAGCCAATGTGGAAAAGATGCCTCGTATCGCCGCTTTCTCAGATGAAATGCGTGATGGTTTGCGAGGTAGTTGGGATGATGATACCAAAGGAGCTTTTCTAGTAGGGGAGCCGGGACACGAAATGAGTATCAAATTTGGAGTTGTGGGAGCAATCGAACATCCGCAGGTTATAAGTGATTCTGTGAATTATAGTAAGAAACCTTGGGCGTTACAACCTACCCAGATGATAAGTTATGTAAGTTGTCACGATGACATGTGTCTTGCCGATCGTCTGAAAGCTACCATGCCAGATGCTTCGGTAGAGGAACTGGCAGCTTTGCAGAAGTTAGCGGAAACATTTGTCTTTACTTCACAAGGAGTACCGTTTATATTTGCAGGGGATGAGATGATGCGTGACAAGAAGGGAGTTCATAATTCTTATAATAGTCCCGACAGTATTAATACGATAGATTGGAAAAATAAGACCGTGCATAAAGATGTGTTCGAATATGTGAAAGGTTTAATAGCCATGCGTAAAGCACATCCCGCTTTCCGTATGGGGGATGCTGATATGGTACGTAGGCAATTGGAGTTTTTACCTGTAAAAAATACGAATGTGGTTGCCTTTATCTTGAAAGACAATGCAAATGGTGACTCATGGAAAAATATCATCGTAGCTTTGAACAGCCGTGCAGAGCCTGTCAAGTTGGACATTCCGTCGGGTAAATACACTGTAATCTGTAAGGATGGCAAAATAAACATGAAAGGCCTGGGACAGGTTTCAGGTGCTGAACTTATGGTACCGGCACGCTCTGCAATGATTATACATCAATAGAAAAAGGCTCAAAGAAGATTAATAAAGACTTTGTCGTACAGACTAAAACACATAATACGAATGGAAAAGACATGGAGATGGTTTGGGAGGAAAGATAAGATAACGCTTCCCATGCTTAGACAAATCGGGGTGGAAGGAATTGTGACCGCCCTTCATGATGTACCTAATGGTGAAATATGGACTTTGGAAGCTATTAAGAGTTTAAAAGATTACATTGAATCTCACCAATTGCGCTGGTCGGTGGTAGAAAGCCTGCCGGTAAGTGAAGCTATCAAATATGCCGGTCCTGAACGGGGTCAATTGATAGAAAACTACAAAGTAAGTCTGGCCAACTTAGGTAAAGCGGGTATCAAGACCGTATGCTATAATTTCATGCCCGTCATTGATTGGATACGTACCGATTTGGAACATCCTTGGGAGGACGGGACCAGTTCTTTGTACTTTGACAAGATCCGGTTCGCTTATTTTGATTGTATGATTCTTCAGCGTGAAGGGGCGGAGAAAGACTATACCGATTCGGAATTACAACAGGTGCGTGAATTGGATAAGACTATAACCGAAACCGAGAAAAACGAATTGGTCGATACCATTATAGTCAAGACGCAGGGATTTGTAAATGGTAATATAAAGGAGGGAGACCGGCATCCGGTAGCCATATTCCGCCGTCTTTTGTCTTTGTATGATGGGATAGACCGTGATGCCCTGCGTGAAAACTTACGTTATTTCTTGCAGGCTGTCATGCCGGTGTGTGATGAATATGGCATAAATATGTGCATTCATCCGGACGATCCCCCTTTCCAGGTATTGGGCTTGCCGCGTATTGTGACCAGTGAGGAAGATATCACCTGGCTCCTCCATGCGGTTGATAACTCGCATAACGGGCTGACATTCTGCGCCGGTTCGCTCAGTGCCGGATTGCATAACAACGTACCTTCGTTGGCACGTATGTTTGCGCACCGTACTCATTTTGTACATTTGCGCAGTACCAATGCATTTCCCAACGGGAATTTTATAGAAGCATCTCATTTGGGAGGGCGTGCTCATGTGATAGAGTTGATCCGTATTTTTGAGAAAGAGCGTCCGGGTGTCCCGATGCGTGTGGATCATGGGCGCATGATGCTGGATGATGCCGGCAAAGGATACAACCCGGGCTATTCGTTTCATGGCCGTATGATGGCTTTGGCTCAGATAGAAGGTATGATGGCGGTTATCAACGAGGAATCAAAACTTAAATCCTAGATTGACGTACATACTCACTTTATTGGCTCGGTTTGCATAGTTCAGTGATGCCTCTAAGGGCCCGAACATACTATCCAAACCGTAGCCGATACCGCAGCCGAACATGGTATCCTGTTCCAACAGATACCTCAGCTTGCTTGCACTCAGCGCATAATTTCCCGTTAGCGTCAGATAATGTACACTTCCCATCCGTTGGCGGAATTTCATGCTTCCTATCAGTAGCGTATTTCTCATTAATTCCACATTGTTTATTCCCACAAACGGTAGTTGTTGTTGCAGGAAGCGTCCTTGCACATCTCCACCCATTGCATTAAGTTTGGAATATGGAATATCTTTTCCTATCAGGAATCGGCCGTAAATGGCAGGCAGTATGGAGAATCTGCGTGTAACAGGGATCACTCCCTGGCAATAACCTTTTATGGCTGAAAAAGGGGCATGGCCGTCATATCCGGTAAAGTTGTCGGTATAAAGCGAATAAGAGGCTCTTGCCGATATGCCTTTGGTTGGGAAGTACGCCTTGTCGAAAGTCTCGTAATGCATTTGTGCGAAATAACTGAAGAAGTGTTCTGTTCCTACGTCAAAACCCTGATTGCCTTCCTGGTATAAAAATTTGTCATAGTCATACAATTCATACCTTAATCCGATAGCAAAACGCACATTCTTGTACCATACATCCGAGAATGACAGTTCCCCCAAATGGTAGCGGAAAGTGGAGTTATGTGACTTATCTCCATAACGATAGAAATTAATATCATTGTATTGAAACATATATGCCAGCCCGATATTCTTCAAAGGAGCCGGTTCAAATCCATAATCTATGCGCGCGGCATAACGTTTTCCCAGTCGTCCTGTCAAAGACAGCGTAGTGGGTACTTTTCCCCGGAAATTGCTGGTGACATTAATCAGCAGACTGGCTGTTTCTTCCGAATCAAAACGAATCCCTACGTTTAGTTTATTCTCATATTTCTTGCTTAGAAGGAAATGTAAATTATAGCCTCCGCCGGGGGCTTCGGGCAGATTATAAGTGGCGCTGGAATATTCCAGGTTAGAACACAATATGGCCGTTGCTTCTTCTATGCGGCGGATGCTTATTTCAGAATCCTCCTTTAAATCACAGCGTTTCAACAGCCATCGCTTGTCTTTCTCGTCCAGCCCGTCGAAAGTGATTTCTTTTATATACACTTTGCGGCTGGGGGAGTACGGATAGCTGGGAAGAGGTTTCGGCATATAGGTGCTGTCCAGACCCAGTTCCTGCTTCAGCTTCATTAAAGCACCTTCTTGTGCCAGTGCCGCTTCTTCTCCCCGGCGGATCAGTGTATCCACTGCATTAGGTGTGAAGCTGGCAGCTGAATATCCTTCCACATTCACCTTGATATAAGCATTGGTCTCTTCCAGGTTCTTTTTATAAAGCTGTAATCCCATCAAGTTGATGAGCTGCCCCAAAATACTGCCGGCGCTATTCAGTTCGTTGGCAGGCTTCAAGTCACTTTGTACGTCTACTCCTATAATAATATCCGCCCCCATGGCACGCGCAACATTTACAGGGTAGTTATTTACCACACCTCCATCCACTAGAACCATACTGTCCAGCCGGACTGGAGTGAATACTCCCGGTATGGCCATACTAGCCCTCATGGCCGTAGCCAGTACACCCTTATGAAAATTTACCTCGTTGCCATTTACAATATTCTCGGAAACACAGGCGAAGGGAATAGGCAACTTGTTGAAATCGATGGAATCATGATATCCTACGGTCAGCTCGCTGAACAGGTTTGCCAAGTTTTGTCCCTTTATCAATCCTCCTATGGCTTGTGTTTTGGCATCTTTTCCGAATGGAAGAGAGAATACATACTTTTCAGCGGCCTCCCGTTCCGCCATATTTTGTTCACTGCGTGGTATTTTGTCACTCAGCAGAAAAGTCCAGTCTTGCCGGCGAACCATGCTGTCTAATTGTTCGGGAGTATAACCGATGGAGTAAAGTCCGCCTATGATTGATCCCATGCTGGTTCCTACTACATAATCTATGGGAATGCCGGCTTTTTCTATGACCTTTAAAGCACCTATATGTGCCATTCCTTTGGCTCCTCCGCCACTGAGAACTATACCCACCTTCTTTCGGGAGTGTGGTTGGGCTGTTATGTGAACGGAGATACAAAGTAACCCTGCTGCTATTAACAAGGTAGAGAATTTCATCTTTTTCATCTTACTATAAATCTAGTCTAAGTTAAAAAACAAAAACAGTGCAAAGATGGTTTAATCTTTCAGCTTTTACAAGTGCTGATTGTCACAGATATTGGTCTATTTTGCTGCTGAGGTTTCAAAGATAAGAAATTGTACCGGAAAAAAGAATTTTGTATATCGCTTTTTTGTCGTACCTTTGTCTGTGTAACGAAAAAAGTATGGATAATTTTGCAGCAATAGACTTCGAGACGGCAAATAATGAACGTACCAGCATATGTAGTGTGGGTGTGGTTATTGTGAGAAATGGTGAGATAGCCGATCGGTTCTACAGCCTCGTCCATCCTGAACCGGATTACTATTTGTATTGGAACACCCGTATTCATGGATTGACACAGGAAGATACTGCCCATGCTCCTGTTTTTTCAGAAGTATGGAAACAGGTTGCCCCTAAAATAGAGGGGCTTCCGCTAGTTGCGCATAACAAAGCCTTTGATGAGAGATGTTTGAAAACTGTGTTCCGTACTTATTGTATGGATTATCCTGATTATGACTTTTATTGTACCTATCAGGCTTCCCGGAAGCTGAAAGGGTTGAGAAACCACCAGTTACATACAGTGGCCGGTTTTTTTGGTTTTGAATTGGAGAATCACCATCATGCGCTGGCTGATGCTGAGGCGTGTGCATGGATTGCCAGACAGATTCTGTGAGTTATAATTAAAGATTTATGATTTCTGAAACCCATGATACAAGAAGATACTTATAAAACCATTACAGACATTGCCGAAGGCATATATACGGAGAAACGGAGTAAATTTATAGCTATTGCCATTCCGGTACGTACCATAGAGGAAATAAAGCAGCATCTTGACGCGTATCAGAAGAAATATTACGATGCCCGTCATGTGTGTTACGCTTATATGCTGGGGCATGAAAGGAAGGATTTCAGAGCAAATGATAACGGAGAGCCTTCGGGTACCGCAGGAAAGCCTATTTTGGGGCAAATAAATTCCAATGAGTTGACGGATATCCTTGTTATAGTAGTCCGTTACTTTGGAGGTATAAAATTGGGAACCAGCGGACTGATTGTCGCTTACAAGGCCGCCGCTGCCGAAGCAATAGCTGCTGCTGATATAGTGGAAAGAACAGTGGATGAAGAAATCACCGTATCCTTTGAATATCCTTTTATGAATGATATCATGCGCATTGTGAAAGAGGACGAGCCTGCCATCTTGGAGCAATCGTATGATATGGATTGCCTGATGAGGCTCCGGATACGTAAATCCATGATGGGAAAACTCCGTGCACGTCTGGAGAAGGTGGAAACTGCCCGTATTATTGAATAACTCTGTCGGTACGTCGATATATTCTTTTGGTCATATTCACTGCGTTCACAGCAGATGAGAAGCATACGGAATGTGGCTGTAAAATGTATTCCCCATATCAAATGAAACATATTTGTAATATGAATGAAATGTTACAGATATACCGAACCTATATCTTTGCAGCCGTAAACAAAGAAAGTCACATTAATAAAAATGAGAAATACACTTGTAGCGTCTGCTTTTACAATGCTGAGTATTGCAACTGCTTCCGCACAGCTGACTATTCCTAAAGAATATTTGCCGGAAGTACATGGAACGATCCGCGGTAAATATGAACTTCAAACCACTAACGGAATGCAACGGTTCCAAGTACGTAACGCCCGTGTCAGTCTGGACGGGAAGGTTCTTCCGGTAATCGCTTATAAAGCTGAAATAGACTTGTCCGATGAGGGAAGTATCAAGATGCTGGATGCATATGCCCGCTTTGTCCCCAATGATACATGGAATGTCACACTAGGACAGATGCGTGTGCCTTTCACCATAGACGCTCATCGATCTCCCCACCAACAATATTTTGCCAACCGTTCGTTCATAGCCAAACAGGTGGGGAATGTGCGTGATGTGGGGGCTACCGGAGCTTTCTCTTTAAAGGAGGGACTGCCGTTGAAACTGGAGGGCGGACTGTTCAACGGCTCCGGACTCACCAATCAGAAAGAGTGGCACAACACGTTGAATTATTCTGTTAAGCTTCAATTGATGCCGTGGAAAAATTATAACTTGACTTTGAGTACCCAGAAAATACATCCCGATAAAATCAGCATCTATATGTATGATATCGGTACTTACTACGAGTTTGATAATTGGCATATAGAAGCCGAATACCTTTATAAAACTTATGCGAAAAACTCATTTGATGATGTACATGCTTTCAACGCCTTTGTCAATTACGACTTGTTTATCAAGAAAGGTCTGTTTCAGAAAATTTCATTTTTAGGACGTTATGACAGTATGGGAGATCATAGTAACGGTAATGCGGATGAGGATGGTAAACTTTACATTACCGATTATTCCCGCCAGCGTGTGACTGGAGGTGTGACGTTAAGCTTTGGAAAGGCTTTTCAAGCGGATTTGCGTCTTAATTATGAAAAATATTTTTATGATAAACTTTCTTTGGCAAAGGAGTCTGAACAAGACAAGTTTGTTATGGAATTAATGGTACGGTTCTGAAAAAAGTAGGGTAAGTAGGGGACCCTACTTTTCCCGGAACTCACCGATATATCCGTGCTATCTTATCGGGAGACAAGCCTACCCCCATCTCTCTTTCATCATATCTTCCAGTTTCAGCAATTCATCCCTATACTGTGCAGCTTCTATAAATTCCAGCTTCTTGGCAGCTTCCTGCATCAGTTTCCGGGTACGTTCTATCGTTTTCTCCATCTGTGGCTTGGTCATATACTGAACAATCGGGTCGGCAGCCATTGTATTGGAAGATGGCTCAATATATGCCTTGGAGCCTTGAGTGGTTCCCGCCGCTTCGTTGCTGTTGTTGCCCAACAAGGCAGCATTACGCGCACGCTGTATTTGTTTGGGGGTGATTCCATGCTCTTCGTTATATGCCAGCTGTTTTTCGCGACGACGGTTGGTTTCGTCTATCGTTTTTTTCATGCTGTCCGTCATGCGGTCTGCATACATGATTACTTTTCCATTGATATTGCGGGCGGCGCGTCCTGCTGTCTGGGTCAGCGAACGGTGGGAACGGAGGAACCCTTCTTTGTCTGCATCCAGAATGGCGACCAAAGACACTTCGGGCAAGTCCAGACCTTCACGAAGCAAGTTCACACCCACCAGTACATCATAAACGCCCTGACGTAATTCATCCATAATCTTAACGCGTTCCAAAGTGTCCACATCGCTGTGGATGTAGTTGCAGCGGATGTCATTGCGCAGCAGATATTCGGTCAATTCTTCTGCCATGCGTTTGGTGAGCGTGGTCACCAGTACACGTTCTTCTTTCTCGATGCGTTGCTGTATCTCTTCCATCAGGTCATCAATCTGATTCAGACTGGGGCGTACTTCAATTACCGGGTCCAGCAGTCCGGTAGGACGGATAACCTGTTCAACGATAATGCCTTCACTTTCCACCAATTCATAATCGGCAGGTGTAGCACTGACATAAATCACTTGCTTGGCCAGTTCCTTGAACTCTTCAAATTTTAGAGGGCGGTTGTCAAAAGCCGACTCCATCCGGAAACCATATTCCACCAAATTGGTTTTTCTGGCCCGGTCACCACCATACATGGCACGTATTTGCGGTACGCTGACATGGCTTTCGTCTATTACAATCAGGAAATCATCCGGAAAAAAGTCCAGCAGACAGTAAGGACGGGTACCTGCATTACGCCCGTCAAAGTAGCGGGAATAATTTTCTATGCCCGAACAGTGTCCCAGTTCGCGAATCATCTCCATATCGTATGTCACGCGCTCATAGAGTCGTTTCGCCTCATACATTTTTCCTTCCTCCTCGAATTTGGCCACCTCTTTCGTCAAGTCGTCCTCAATCTGATGAATAGCTCTCAACTGGCTCTCTTTGGTGGTCATAAAAAGATTGGCCGGATAAATTTTGTATTCATCAAAAGTAGCCAGACGGATTCCCGAAACAGGGTCGATCTCTTCAATGGCATCAATTTCGTCGTCCCAAAACATAACCCGGAGGAGATTGTCGCTATATGCCAGGTAAATGTCTACCGTGTCACCTTTTACGCGGAAATTCCCGCGATTCAGCTCTATATCGTTACGCACATACAGGCTGTCCACCAAACGGCGTAAAAATACATTTCTGTCCAGCAGTTTGCCTTTTTTTATCTCAATTACATTATTATAGAAATCCGACGGGTTCCCCATACCGTAGATGCAGGACACGGAAGACACCACCACCACGTCCTTCCGTCCCGACAGCAGGGCAGAGGTGGCAGCCAGCCGCAATTTGTCAATCTCTTCATTAATGGCCAGATCCTTTTCTATATAGGTGTCGCTGGACGGCAGGTATGCTTCCGGCTGGTAATAGTCATAATAAGATACATAGTATTCCACTGCATTGTTGGGAAAAAAACTCTTGAACTCTCCGTATAACTGGGCCGCCAATGTTTTGTTATGGCTTAATATCAAGGTGGGTTTATTGATGTTTTTAATTACATTTGCAATCGTGAAAGTCTTGCCGGACCCGGTAACCCCCAATAAAGTTTGTGCGGGGACTCTTTCCAGCACTCCCTCGGTTAGCTGGGCGATAGCTTCCGGTTGGTCGCCGGTGGGTTGGTATTCGGAAATCAATTCAAAATTCATAAATAGTATGTTTAGTTTAATGAGATGTAAAAATACAGTTATTTCCTTAAATATTATCTATTCATCTCTAAAAAATAGACTCTTGTCGACTTTTTAGCATTTAAAAACATGGAAATATTGCATTATTCGGTGGAAAGGCGTAAATTTGCGCAATTATTTGAATAAGATGAAAAAATATATCATTATAGCTCTTGTCTCCGGTACGGTTCTAACGTCTTGTGGAGAGTATAACAAAGTTTTAAAAAGCACGGACTACGAATACAAGTACGAAGCGGCCAAAAGTTACTTTGGCAAAGGGCAGAATACTAAGGCGGCCACCATTCTGGAGGAATTGATTACCATCATGAAGGGAACGGATAAGGCTGAGGAATCACTTTATATGTTGGGTATGACCTACTATAATCAGGGTGACTTCATCACAGCTTCGCATTATTTCACCACTTATTATAATACTTATCCGCGTGGGGTCTATACGGAACAGGCCAGATATTTTTCAGGAAAAGCATTGTTCTTGGATACTCCGGAACCTCGTTTGGACCAGTCGAGCACCTATAAAGCTATTCAGGAGTTGCAGATGTTTATGGAATATTTCCCAACCAGTAGCCGTCGGCAGGATGCACAGCAAATGATTTTTGATTTGCAGGACAAGCTGGTGATGAAAGACTATCTGGCTGCGAAATTGTATTATGATTTGGGTTCTTATACAGGAAACAGTACTTATAGTACTACCGGTAACAATTATTTGTCTTGTATCGTTACGGCTCAGAATGCTTTGAAAGACTATCCTTATACCAAGATGCGCGAAGATCTTTCTATCTTGGTCTTGCGTGCTAAATATGATATGGCGAAAGCGAGTGTGGAGGAAAAGAAAGAAGAGCGTATGCGTGAGACGATAGATGAATATTATTCTTTCAAGAACGAATTTCCTGACAGCAAGTATACTAAAGAAGTGGAGAGCATCTACAAGGATGCCAATAAGTATGTAAAAGAATTTAATGAATAAAACTAAATAAGAAATTATGGATTACAAAAAGACAAACGCTCCAAGTAATACTGTTACCCGTGACATGATGGATTTATGTGCAGACACAGGTAACATTTATGAAACTGTTGCTATCATTGGCAAACGCGCCAACCAGATTAGTGTTGAGATGAAGAATGATCTTTCAAAGAAATTGCAGGAGTTTGCCTCATACAACGATAACCTGGAAGAAGTCTTTGAAAATAGAGAGCAGATCGAGATCTCACGTTATTACGAAAAGCTTCCGAAACCGACATTGATCGCTGCTCAGGAATATGAAGAAGGCAAGGTTTATTTCCGTAATCCTGCTAAAGAAAAAGAGAAACTACAGTGATTTTTCATTGGGGGTTGTGCAAAAGGTCTTTACCACAGATTACACAGATCGTTCTATTTTGATACATGAGTCATTTCGTGTGGAAACTGTATCAATCTGAGTAATCTGTGGTACATTTTGATGCACCTCACATTATATTAGCCCTGTTATGCTGAACGCAGTGAAGAATCTGATAACCATTCACTTTGTGTTTTCAGGTTTTTCACTGCGTTTAGAATGATAGGTTGTATGATTAAAATTAAAGAGACTATGATACAACGCATTCAATCTGTTTATTTACTTGTTGTTACCATCTTGATTATTATTTGCCTGTGTAGTCCCGTAGGTTCATACATAGGAAGTGATTATAGTGTTTCCGCTTTAACAAATCTGTGTCTTACTATGGCGGATGGTACTAAAGATTATGCTCCATGGGCCTTGTTTGTGATTTTGCTGGTTGTTGCGGTTCTTGCTTTCGGCACTATCTTCTTGTTTAAAAAACGCATGTTGCAAATTCGTCTGACTATTTTCAGCACCATTTTGTTGATCGGGTATTATGCCACATTGGTCACTTTTATTTTTATGTTGAAAGAAGAGTCAATGACATTTTCTCTTTCATGGACTGTATGTCTGCCGTTGGTTGCCATCATTTTGAATTGGCTTGCCATCCGCGCCATTGGTAAGGATGAGGTATTGGTTAAAGCATACGACCGTTTGAGGTAAGCTGAGGGAATATTATGATATAAAAAGCCTGCAAGATCCATCTTGCAGGCTTTTGTTGTTATGAGAGAGAGTGGAACGCGGACTATTTGCAGAATAAAATCTTTTTTTATTTAGTAATATCTATCAGATAACTCAGCCGTATGCCTATGAATGAATGGGCTGATCTTTCGAAAAAATCTCTTTTCGAATTCTTGTAAAAGTCGCTCAATCCCATGTAGTAACGTCCTTCCAGCAGGAAATGTCCGATACCGGTACTTACTTCCAGACCGGCGCCGGCTGTGATACCATAATCGAATTTATTCTCTACCTCTTTACCGTGTTCCGGTCTTGTTGTAGAAGTAGTCCAGTTTATCTTTTCGTTGTCACCCAGGAAAAAGCCGATTTGTGGTCCTGCATTGAAAAAGACCTTCACTCCCCGGTTCAATGCATCCTTGCCGAATGCCAGATGTGCCATGAAAGGGATTTCCAGATAATTCATGGTACGGCTGTAAGAATTGCCGGAATCGTCTTCTATCTTTTCGTCCCATCCGCGTTGTGAATAGTTTATTTCCATTTGTACGCCACACATCATCTTGAAATATTTCTCGGACATATATCTCATGGTAACCCCCATAGACATGGTGTTCAAGGTGTTCAGTTTGATTTTCGGGTTGAAACTGACGGAACTCATGTTCAGACCACCATTGATGCCGACGGCAAAATTATGACGTTCTTCACCCAACTGTGCAGCTGCCGGCAATGCAAAGAGCAATGTCAGTACAAGCAGCCCGAATTTCTTATACTTTTCCATTATTCAAAATCAAGTTTAATCAGTTCAAAGTCCTTGGTAAAATGAACGAAGAACACTTTGCGATTGATAAATCCACCCCAGTTGTTTACGCGTTCAAATTTAAATCCGGTCTGGATAGGGGTGACAGCCACCTTGTCCAGTTTGTCTTCCAGTTTGTTGCCGTATTGGGACAGGCCCTTCAGGAAGAAATATCCTGTATCGAATCCCAGCATACCATATTTAGGGAATGAGTTGAGCATATCCTTGCTGTACCATTTGCGGTAAGCCGATGAGAACTGAACGGCTTCCGGAAATAAATTGTTTGTGTAAAACGAAGAATAGAAATAGGTGTCCAGTTCATAGAAACTGGCCAGATGGTCGTTGGTATAGGTCTGCCATTCCGGATAGCCGAATAACTGCATACGGTAGTCGGGATTGTCACGGGAGGTCACAATCAGTTGTGGTAACAGTTTTATCAATGCCACGTTGGTGCCGGAAGTCGGGATGAATACATTATCCATACTATGGTTCATCGCGGCTTTCAATGATTCCGGAGTAATATTTTCCCCTTTTAATTCGGTAAAAGGAATGCGTTTGTTTTTTAACTCCTCTTTCAGCCCTTTTATAAAATCCACTTTGTCTTTATCACCATCTTCTGCATCCAGGAAGATAACATTGGCGGTTGTAAACTTGCGGGTAAAATGCTCATAAACTTCCGAATATAAATAAGATTGGGGAGTATTTATCTGATAGATGGCGGGATTGTTGAAAACTTCATTCCCTTTGGAGGTAAAAGGTACTACCAGCCGGATATTGTTTTTCTTGGCAAATTCTGCAACCGGTTTCACCTGGTCGGGATAAGCTGGGCCGAAGATAATATCCATGCTCTTCAATTCACTTCTATCCAGAATGTTCTTGATGGAAGAAGTATTGTTATGGGTGTCGTATGAGTACAGGTCGATGGATACTCCTTTTTCCTTCAAGCTGTCTACTGCCATCAGGAAGCCTTCATAGTATTCCACCATACGTGTCTGTTCGTCACGGTTGCCCTTACCGTCTGTCATGAATGGCAGCATTACGGCAGCTTTGATGGTAGATATTTTGCGTGCCTCCTTCTTGCTTTCATTAAACAGCTGGTCATCCGTGGGAATTACGGCAGGCGTATTATTCACAGGTGTTTCGGTCTTTGTATCCTTAGGATATGGAATACAAAGGAACTTTCCTTTTTTCAGTTTTTCGGTACGCAGTTCAGGATTGGCGGCAATCAGTTCGGCTTCTGTGATGCCATACAGGCGGCTGATGCTGAATATGGTTTCCTTGCGTTCCACTTTATGCATGTCCCTGCAATTGGGTTTCAGTGGGGTGGAAGTGGTGACCGGCTTGGTAGTCTGTGCAGCTTTCACCTCGTTCATAATTATCTCCTCGCTGTCCGTTACTTTGGCGGGAATTACGATAACCTGTCCGATACGGAAATTCTCCGCGCTCAGCCCGGGATTTGCCTGGCAGATGCGTTGTGCGGTTACTCCATAGCGTTGTGTCAGCTTGTACAAGGTTTCACCCGACTGGATGGTATGGAACATCTGCTGTTCCGTTCCGCTGTTCTTTTGTGGAATCTTCAATGTTTCACCGGTTTTAATTTTCTGGTCACTGCCGGGGTTCATTTTAACGATGTCACCGGTAGTGACATTATACATGCTGGCTATGGAATAAAGACTTTGCCCTTTGGTGATGGTGTGCAGGAAATAGCCGGAAGACTGTATTTGAGCCATCATTCCGGTGCTGCTGGCAGACAAGGCTGCGATAAGATATAATGCTCGAATAAATTTCATTTGCAGTGTGTTGATTAAACTGAGTGGCAAAAGTACAAAAAAAACTGTTTTATTCACATTATATAGAAAGAATAGAAAATATTATTAGGCTTTTTAATTAAATATTTCGTCGGGAAGCATTAATTTTGCAAAGATTACGCAGAGTAAGAAGACTATGAGTGAAGAAAAAGAACTGATTAATGTATACGGTGCCCGTGTACATAACTTGAAAGATATAGATGTTGAAATTCCACGGAACAGCCTGACGGTGATAACCGGATTGAGCGGAAGCGGTAAATCGTCCTTGGCATTCGATACCATCTTCGCCGAAGGGCAGCGGAGATACATTGAGACCTTTTCCGCATACGCCCGTAATTTCCTGGGAGGGTTGGAGCGGCCGGATGTGGATAAGATTACAGGACTCAGTCCGGTAATTTCCATCGAACAGAAAACGACAAACAAGAATCCCCGCTCTACCGTGGGGACTACGACAGAGATATACGATTATCTCCGTTTGCTCTATGCCCGTGCAGGAGTTGCTTATTCTTATCTTTCGGGAGAGAAAATGGTGAAATATACCGAGGAACAGATCATCGGCCTGATTCACCGGGATTATCAGGGTAAGAAGATATTTATGCTTGCCCCGTTGGTACGTACCCGTAAGGGACATTACAAAGAACTTTTCGAGCAAGTGCGCAAGAAAGGTTATCTGTATGTCCGCGTGGACGGCGAGGTGCGCGAGATTGTACACGGCATGAAGCTGGACCGTTATAAAAATCATGATATAGAAGTTGTGATAGATAAGTTGGTCGTATCGGAAAAGGATGACAAACGGCTGAAACAGAGCGTTGCCACTGCCATGCAGCAGGGTGAGGGGCTGATTATGATTTATGACGCCGATACCCGGGAGGTGCGCCATTACAGCAAGCGGTTGATGTGTCCTGTTACCGGACTGTCTTATAAAGAACCTGCTCCTCATAATTTTTCGTTTAACTCTCCGCAGGGAGCTTGCCCCCGTTGTAAGGGGCTGGGGTATGTGAATCTGATTGATGTGGACAAAGTGATTCCCGACAGGAATCTTTCCATTTACGAAGGAGCCATCGTGCCTTTGGGCAAATATAAAAATGCCATGATTTTCTGGCAGATAGAGGCGTTGCTTGAAAAATATGATTTTACGATCAAGACGCCGGTCAAGGATATGCCGGATGATGCGATAGACGAAATACTCTATGGCTCGGATGAGCGTATCAAGATAAAGAGCACCTTAATTCATACCTCTTCCGATTACTTTGTAACTTATGAAGGGATTGTGAAGTACATCCAGATGATGCAGGAGAAAGATGCGTCGGCCACTGCTCAGAAGTGGGCGGAACAGTTTGCCAAGACCGATGTTTGTCCCGAATGCAAGGGCGCGCGTCTGAACAAGGAGGCGTTGCATTTCCGTATCCATGACAAGAACATTTATGAACTGGCAAGCATGGATATTAACGAACTGTATGACTGGTTGCAACAGGTCGATTCTTTTTTGGAAGACAAGCAGCGCATGATTGCCGCCGAGATTTTGAAGGAGATCCGTACCCGTCTTAAGTTTCTGTTGGATGTGGGACTGGATTATCTTTCACTGAACCGCACCTCGGTATCCCTTTCGGGAGGCGAGAGCCAGCGCATCCGTCTGGCAACTCAAATCGGCTCCCAGCTGGTGAACGTGCTTTATATTCTGGATGAACCGAGTATCGGATTACACCAACGGGACAACCTCCGCCTTATCAACTCTTTGAAGAAGTTGCGTGACACAGGTAACTCTGTCATCGTGGTGGAGCATGACAAGGATATGATGCTGGCGGCAGACTATGTGGTTGATATGGGACCGAAGGCGGGCCGCCTGGGAGGCGAGGTAGTGTTTCAGGGGACTCCGAAACAAATGCTTCAGACAGGAACGCTTACCTCTAAGTATTTAAACGGACAGATGAAGATAGAGATACCGGCCGAACGCCGCCCCGGTAACGGGAAATCCTTATGGCTGAGAGGGGCGAAGGGGAACAACCTGAAGAATGTGGATGTGGAATTTCCTTTGGGAAAACTCATTTGTGTCACAGGGGTGTCCGGCAGTGGTAAATCCACGCTGATAAACGATACCTTGCAGCCCATCCTGTCACAGCATTTCTACCGTTCTTTGCAGGAACCTCTGCCCTATGACAGTGTGGAGGGACTGGACTATATAGATAAGGTGGTGAATGTGGACCAGTCACCGCTGGGTAGGACACCGCGTTCCAATCCGGCCACCTATACAGGGGTATTCTCGGATATCCGGAATCTGTTTGTCGGTCTGCCCGAAGCGAAGATCCGTGGCTATAAGCCGGGGCGTTTCTCGTTCAATGTAACCGGAGGACGCTGCGAGGCTTGCGGTGGTAACGGATACAAGACCATCGAAATGAATTTCCTGCCCGATGTGCTAGTGCCTTGCGAGGTTTGTCACGGCAAACGATACAACCGCGAGACGCTGGAAGTGCGCTATAAGGGTAAATCCATAGCCGATGTACTGGACATGACCATCAATCGTGCTGTAGAGTTCTTTGAGAATGTGCCTCAGATTCTGAATAAAATCAAAGTGCTGCAAGAGGTGGGGTTGGGATATATTAAACTGGGACAGCCTTCCACCACCTTGTCGGGCGGAGAGAGCCAGCGTGTGAAACTGGCTACGGAACTGTCCAAGCGTGATACCGGAAAAACGATGTATATTCTGGATGAGCCTACTACCGGGCTTCATTTCGAAGATATCCGTGTGCTGATGAATGTACTGAACAAACTGGTGGAAAAAGGCAATACCGTTCTGGTTATCGAACATAACCTGGACGTTATCAAACTGGCGGATTACATCATCGATATGGGTCCCGAAGGCGGACGGGGCGGAGGACAGGTACTTGCGGCCGGAACTCCCGAGGAAGTGGCCGAAAGCAAAAAAGGATATACCCCGAAGTTTATAAAAGAAGAATTGGAAAATTAACCGGCATACCAGCAATGAAAGAGAAGATAGCTAAAACCAACGTAGCCCGTCTGCTTGATAAAGCCAAGATAGCATACGAGCTTATTCCATACGAAGTAGACGAGAATGACCTCAGCGCCGTTCACGTTGCCGCCAGTTTGGGCGAGAACATAGAACAAGTCTTCAAGACTTTGGTGCTTCATGGGGATAAATCAGGATATTTTGTCTGTGTCATACCCGGCGAGCACGAGGTAGATTTAAAAATGGTGGCAAAAGTCTCAGGTAACAAGAAATGCGACCTGATCCCCATGAAAGAGTTGCTTCCCCTAACAGGATATATCCGGGGAGGATGTTCTCCCATCGGCATGAAAAAACATTTCCCCACCTATATACACGAGACTTGCATCACATTTCCATTTATTTATATCAGTGCCGGTATCCGCGGATTACAGATAAAAATAGCTCCCGATGACTTGATAAAAGAAACGAAAGCAGAGATATGTTCCCTTTTCACCGAATAAATATGCCAAAAAGAGTCACATTTGTGGCTCTTTTTTTTTCAGATAGACTAAAAGTTATATCTTTGCAAAAAAGAATACTAACTATTAATTAAATCTTTATCAACTATGTTTGAAGGACAGCCTAAAGGCTTATACGCATTAGCTCTCGCCAATACCGGCGAACGCTTTGGTTATTACACCATGCTTGCTATTTTCACTCTCTTCTTGCAAGCGAAATTCGGCTTTACAGCCGCCACGACGTCAACAATCTTTGCCAGTTTCCTGGCAGGAGTGTATTTCATGCCGCTGATCGGAGGTATTCTGGCTGATAAATTCGGTTATGGCAAGATGGTTACTACCGGTATCGTTATCATGTTTGCCGGTTATGTCTTGCTGGCTATCCCGATGGCAACTAATATCGGATTGTATTCCATGTTCGGCGCTCTTGCCCTGATTGCTTTGGGAACCGGACTTTTCAAGGGAAATCTGCAAGTAATGGTAGGTAATCTGTATGATGCTCCCGAGTATAGTGCGAAACGTGATACCGCTTTCAGTTTGTTCTATATGGCAATCAACATCGGCGCCCTGTTCGCTCCGACTGCCGCTACTGCCATGACCAACTATGTGTTGGGCAAAGCAGGTTTCAGCTATGTACCCCAGATACCTTCTTTGGCACACCAGTTCCTTGATGGTACGATAACGGCTGAAGGTGAGGCCACACTGACTGCCATGCAGAGCGCACAGAATTTCACAGGAAGTATGGCCGATTTCTGTACTACCTATATTGATAAATTGTCTGAAGCTTATAACTATGGTTTCGGTGTAGCTTGTATTTCACTGGTTGCCTCTATGGCTATTTATGTTATTTTCCGTTCTACATTCAAACATGCCGATTACAACTCCAAGCAGGCTAAACCGGCCAATGTACACGAAGAAGAGCTGACTCCCGCACAGACTAAAGAACGTATCGTTGCTTTGCTGCTGGTATTCGCGGTGGTAATTTTCTTCTGGATGGCATTCCATCAGAACGGTCTTACCATGACTTTCTTCGCCCGTGACTATACGGCACATGAGGTAACCGGTCTGGACCGCCTTGGCTTCAGTGTATGGAATCTGGCTCTTCTCATTGTAACCGTTTATGCAGGTTTCTCATTGTTCCAGTCCAAGACAGGCAAGGGCAAATTGATTTCAGGCGTTATTGCTACCCTGGCTCTTGTCATTTTAGGAGTCAATTATGGTACTATGGACCCTACATTGCCTATTCTTCCTCAGATTTTCCAACAGTTTAATCCCTTCTTCGTAGTAGCTCTGACTCCGGTATCACTGGCTGTATTCGGTTCGTTGGCAAAGAAAGGAAAAGAACCATCAGCTCCGCGTAAAATCGGTATCGGTATGGTGATTGCCGCAGTAGGTTTCATGTTGCTGGCATTCGGCTCATTCGGTCTGCCTACTCCTGCAGAAGTAGAAGCGAACGGTATTGCCGAAAGTGCATTGGTTTCACCCAACTGGCTGATTTCAACTTATCTGGTATTGACTTTTGCTGAATTGTTCCTGTCACCGATGGGTATCTCGTTTGTTTCCAAAGTAGCTCCTCCTAAGTATAAAGGTGCTATGATGGGACTTTGGTTCGTAGCTACTGCTATCGGTAACTATCTGGTGGCTATCATCGGTTATTTGTGGGGTGATATGCAGTTGTGGATGGTATGGAGTGTATTGATCGTATGCTGTTTGCTTTCTGCATTGTTTATCTTCTCTATCATGAAGAAATTGGAAAAGGTTGCGAAATAACTCCTGCCTTATATAGATTAAAAAAGGAAGCCCGCTTGATTTGCAAGCGGGCTTCCTTTTTTGTAATTTAGCGCGAATCCTCAGGCTTACGTTAAATTACAGAAAAAAGATACGAAAACAGGAACGCTCATGTCAATCAGTATTCCGTGGAATATGGCTAAGGGAATCATGTCTTTTCCCGAATAGCGTGTGATGGATGGCAGCAATACATCCATCGAGTTCACTCCGGCAGCCGAGATAGGGGCCAGCTGTCCAAAGTATTTCCGTATGAGCGGAGCGCCGAGTAAGGCCATCATTTCCCGGAAAATATTGGCCAGTAATGCAATGGTTCCCAATTCGGTGGCCAGTTGTAACCCGATAGACGGTTCCTTGAACTGTGTGATCAGGATGGAGGAAAGCGAATAATAGGCAAAGCCGCTACCCACCGCCATACAGTCGAATACACTCCATTGGCTTAATAGCAGACTGGCAAGTGCCGAGAAAAGCAAGGTTCCCGCAATGGTAGCCATCGGTACCAGGAGCATTTTCAGCCGTAAGCTTTTAATCAGTTCTTTCAATTTCTTATTGCTGCCTATGCTGATTCCTACTTGGAGCATCAGTGCATAAAGCACATACATGGAAACAGAGTGCATGTCATACTGGAAATTATTGACAGCTCCAATCATACATCCTGCACAAAAAAATGCGACAACAACCAAACTGCCTTTCATTGTTTGCCTCCTTTCTTAAAAAACAGATGAAATACCAGGAAGGAAGCTAGCATACTGCCCAAAATACTTAATGTAGCCAATATAGCCGCCTGCCATCCGAATCTGCCTAAATTGTTAATGATTAAGCTGTTGGAACCGATAGAGATTCCCAAAACAAACAGCAGCAGGAAGATAGTGAGTGAGGTACTCTTTTCTATCTTTTGTAAAAACTGTAAGTTGCGCAATACATATCCTATACCGATACCAACAAACATGATAGATATAATAGTAAACATAGCAATCATTTTTTTAGTAAAACATATACAACTCGATGCTCTCACCGAATGAGAACCATCATGCAATATATCTTTCATCGGGCACGTGTGTGGGTAGGATGAAAGTTTGGTAATAAATTACGTGTGAGTGGAAATCTAAACAAATCCGCTGAACCAATGTACATGCACAATGAAGTGATTACACAGGGGGGTATTTCCCGATGTAAGGTGATGTATGCTGTATGTAGTTTGTAATTGGTTCATATCATTGATTCATTTGCGGTGCAAAGATAATTCTTTTATGTATATTTTCAAAATAAATATTCATAAATCTTCTTCTGTTACCTTTGGACGGATATAGCGTGTCTTTTAATATAGGATCATTTATTGGGAATTTATCTCCGAATTCTGGCGATAAAAAATATTCATTAATTGCAGGGGAGAAGAACTTTATCTTTTCTTGAGAATTATACTTTTTTATTGAATTGAATATGCTGTGTAAGTGTTTGTATACTAGTCGTTTATATTTGTTTGAGATAAAAATGAAGATAATGTCATAATTGGTGGCAATTATCTATACACCCTATTGATATTTTTTGTTTCTTTGTAATCTATTTATATACTAACACACCAAAGGAATGGATTACACCGAACAGTTTATCCGGCTGAATTGCAGCTTGATGTCAGATTACAAAATGATGAAGCTGAATGCCGAAATGAAATGCATGGGAATAGGATTATATATTCAAATGATATTGTTCCTGCGAAGGCAACAGGAATACAAACACGATTTTAACGAGTTGGATTTGTTGGCTGAACAATGGGGGGCTACAGTGGAAAATTTGCAGCATCTCATTAAAGACTTTAACTTGTTCGTCATAACGGAGGACGGATATTTCCGATGCCTGTATCTAGATGAGGTGATGGGTTATCAGAATAAGCTTTCGGAGCAACGTGCAGCCGCCGGTAGCAAAGGCGGAAGAAGCAGCAAGAAAAAGACTGCGCAAATAGCTGAAAAAGTAATCACTTCTACTGTGCTGGTGGCAGCAGATAAAGAAGCGGATGACGAAGCAAACAATAAGGAAAACGGTGCAAAATGCATGAAAAATACGATTGAAAAAAGTGATGATGAAAATATAGCCGAAAATACGATTCAATATATTGATAATGAATGTGTTAATGAGTGTTCACAAGCAAGCGTTAAGCAAAACTTTATAAGAGAAGAAAAGAATAGAGAAGAGAAGAAAAAGAAAGATGATGTAAACATCATACAAAGAAACATCGACGTCGACGGAAAAATTGCTGTTGTTGCTGAACTTTTCAGAAACATAGAATTTACACCTCGGTGGAAACGCTATATCAATGAGGCTTTCCCCGTCCGGACTCAGGCGGCTACAGCGCGTATGATGTCGGTTCTGGAAGAAAGGGGAATTGGACCACCCAAGAAAAACTACGCGTCACATGGATTGCTGAGAGTTATTGACCACTAAGTATCCGCCGTTAACTACGGAGAACAGATATAGATCTTACACGTGCAAGATGCTATATCTTACAGCTGTAAGATTATATATCTTTCGCCTTCATCGTCTGGATGTTGCAGATGGATTCAGCCGGGCTGTCGGTGGCGGAATATAACCGCCTGCCCTTGTTTTCACGAGTATCGTTTGGGATATCTCAAAAAAATGCTCAGCAGAGCAAATACTCCGATAGCTACCGGATAATACAAGTATTCGATGATGCTCAGAGGAGAAAGGGAAGCCAGCTTGGCGGCAATCAGCATTTGCGCTCCGTAAGGGATGATACCCTGGATGACACACGAGAAAGTATCCAGGATACTTGCACTCTTGCGTTTGTCCACCCTGTAACGGGTAGCGATGTCGTTGGCCAATGGTCCCACTGTGATGATGGCTATCGTATTGTTGGCTGTACAGAAATTGGCGATGCTCACCAAAGCTGCGATGCAAAGTTCGGCTCCGCGTTTGCTGTTGACATGTTTGGTCAGTTTTTGGATAATATAGTCCACTCCGCCGTTAAAGCGGATCAGTTCCAGCATGCCGCCTGCCATCAGGGTGATGATGATGAGTTCGCCCATTCCGGTGATTCCTGTGCCCATGGAGCCAAGCCAGTCGAATAGGCTGATACTGCCTGTGAGCAGGCCGATCACTCCCGTTGTGGCGATGCCCAGTATCAGTACGAGTGCTACATTCATCCCTGCTATGGCGGTTCCCAGCACAACCAGATAGGGGAGGACTTTGATCCATTCCACCGACTGGATGTCATGGGTGGTCATCACGTCCATTCCCCTGAAGATGTAGTAGCCGAAAACCATCAGGGCGGCCGGAAGGGCTATCATGAAGTTCACCCGGAACTTGTCACGCATGGCGCATCCTTGGGTGCGGGTGGCGGCGATAGTAGTATCCGAAATGAACGAAAGGTTGTCGCCGAAGAAGGCTCCTCCCACCACGATACCCGCCATGAAGGCCAGGTTCATATCGGTTTTATCCGCAATGCCTGCTACCACGGGGACTAATGCCACGATGGTTCCTACCGAGGTTCCGATGGAGAGCGAGATGAAACAGGCGGCCAGGAAGATGCCTGCCAGCAGCAGATGGTCTGGTAGAAGAAGAAGCGTAAGATTCACGGTTGCATCAATGGCCCCGATATCTTTGGCGCTTTGGGCGAATGCGCCTGCCAGGATGAAAATCCAGATCATCAGCATGATATTCTTGTTGGCTGCGCCGATGGAATATTGCAGCATGCGCTCGTTCAGGCTCAGTCCTTTGGTGATGCATACTGCATAAACCGAAGATGCCATGAAAGCAACCGTGATGGGGATTTTATAAAAATCATCTACGATGATAGATGTCACCAGATACAGGCATAGAAATACCAGTAATGGACTGAGTGCCCATAAGCTGGGTTTATTTGTTATTGGGGTTAATTTTTCACCGTTCATGAATTTGTATTTTATAAAATGAGGTGCAAAGTTACAAAAAGACTTGTTTTATAACAATATATGCGAGAAAAAGGTCACAGCCCCACCTTCGTAATAAGAAAGGCAGGGCTGTAAGGGTATTGGGAAAGTTGAGTATAAGATTGGATTATAGTGTCACGCCTGTCTTGAAGATAGCGATTTCACGATAATTCTTCTTCTCATTATTTACCGGTTCTCCGCTGGCAACCCGGATGATATAGTCTATAAAACGCTCGCAAGTCTTTTCCATCGGTTCGTTTTCTACGATGACTCCGGCATTGAAATCAATCCATCCCGGTTTGTTTTTAGCCAGAGTGGAGTTGGTGGAGATCTTCATGGTGGGAACAAACGTACCGAACGGAGTACCGCGGCCGGTAGTGAAGAGCACCATGTGACAACCGCAAGAGGCGAGGGCGGTAGCCGCTACTAAATCATTACCCGGTGCGGAAAGCAAGTTCAAACCTTTCACTTTCAGGCGGTCACCATAGCCCATAACGCCGTCAACGTATGCCTTGCCGCATTTCTGGGTACATCCCAGCGCTTTGTCTTCCAAGGTGGAGATACCACCTGCCTTGTTGCCTGGTGACGGATTTTCGCCCACAGGTTCGCCGTGTGACAGGAAATATTCCTTAAAATCATTAATCAGATGTACGGTCTGTTCGAACAACTCCTTAGTGCGGCAGCGGTTCATCAGGATCGTTTCCGCACCAAACATTTCGGGAACCTCTGTCAGTACCGAAGTACCACCTTGAGCAATCAGGAAGTCAGAGAACATGCCCAGCAACGGATTGGCGGTGATCCCTGAGAAACCGTCCGAACCACCGCATTTCAAACCTACACGTAATTCAGACAGAGGAACGTCCTCGCGTACATCGGCTTTGGCTTTGGCATACAGCTCACGCAGAATCTTCATGCCTTCTTCAAATTCATCCCCCACTTTTTGAGTTACCATAAATTTCACGCGGTCTGTGTCATAATCACCCAAAAACTCGCGGAAAACATCCGGCTGGTTGTTCTCGCAACCCAGACTGACAATCAGTACGGCTCCTGCATTGGGATGCAGAATCATGTCGCGGAGAATTTTCTTGGTATTCTCGTGGTCATCACCCAACTGCGAACAGCCATAGTTGTGAGGAAAAGCCATGATGGCGTCCACGCCTTCACCGTTGGTTTCGCGGCGTAACGCTTCGGCCAGTTGGCCGATGATGCCATTTACACAACCCACGGTAGGGATAATCCATACCTCGTTACGGATCCCCACATCACCGTTCTTGCGGCGGTATCCTTTGAACGTCAAGTCTTTCTTCGGGATATTGAGGTCTACGCTGACCGGATTGTAGGTATAATCCAACAGACCGGCAAGATTAGTCTTTATCTGATTTTCGTTAATCCAGTGTCCTTGTTCCACGGCGGTCAGGGCATGGCCGATGGGGTAGCCATACTTGATGATGTTCTCGCCCTGGGCGAAATCTTTCAGTGTCACCTTATGGCCGGCGGGCACGTCTTCTTTCAAAGTGATGACATGACCATCTACCGTGATGGTTTCGCCTGCTTTTAAATCCGAGATAGCCACCACTACGTTATCAGCCGGATTAATTTTCAAATACTTTGTTTCCATTTCTATTTTTAGTTATTAGATTTACTTTTTATGTGCGTCCAGATAGAAATCCACATTCTCCACCGCAAGCAGGGTGATAGGCATATAGTTACATTGCTTCACCTCTTTTTTGAATATCAGGTGATTGCACAGGCTCTCTACGCCGCTGTATCCTTGTGCGGTAGGTTGCTGCGCGATCAGGAAATCTACAGCACCCTCTTTCAGACAAGAGACGTTCCGGCGTAACAAATCGTACCCAATCAGTTTGAAATTTTTCATATTGTGTCCGATGAGATATTCGCCTACAATGTATACTTTCGAGTTGAACGTGATGCCGCACGTAATCTGTGGGTTCTCCTGGAAGAAGCGGTTCATCAGTGCCTCGTCCTCGTCCGGGCGCTTGGCATAGAGATTCAGTTCCACTATCTTGCAGTCGGGAAAATGCTCCTGCATATATTTTCTGAATCCTTTTTCACGGTTTTCCTGCTGGTTCGATCCCAGGCGTCCTTCGTTGATTTGTCTGAAGATAACAATTTCCTTGGGACATTCTCCCAGCATCATGGCCATGCGGGCGGCAAAGTATCCGCTTTGATCGGATTTCTGCCCGAAGAATGCCAGTGGGTTCAGACTGTCCACATTGGAGTCTATAAATATATAAGGTATTTCCCGTTCTTGTAATTTGTTGGTAAATCTGGCCGTCATTTCAGGAATAGTGGGGGCAAGCAATACGCCGTCCGGCTCTTTTCTCAGTATGTCCTCACCGGCGTTGATGAAGGAGGAATATTCATATTGGTCATAGTACACCACGGACAGGGTGATGTGGAAATCAGAAAAAGTCTCTACGGCTCTTTTCATCCCCATCTCCACATCGGTCCAGTAATCGCCTTCCTTGTGCTGTGGCAGCAGGCAGACGAACAGATACTTTTTGTTGGACGCCAAAGCGCTGGCATACATATTGGGCTGATAGTCCAGTTGCTTCAATATTTCTTCCACCCGTTTCCGGCTGGCTTCGGATACTCCTGTGCGGCCATGCAATACACGGTCCACTGTGCCGACTGATACATCTGCCAGGCGGGCGATATCCTTAATTCTGATTCTTTCGGGCAGTTTATTCATACCTTATTATATATATTGTGCTCGTACACACTAATAATTTATTTTTTTTCGACACAAATATATAACAATTTTTGGTTTTAAAAAAATAAATAGTACCTTTGTGCACGCACACGGATGAATTATTTGAGTGCTCCGTTGAGTACAAGGTTATGATGTGATTCGTCTATAAGTGTGTAAACCAGTAATTTAATTGGATTAGAAGTTAAACGAATAAATATATAACAATTTAAAATCACGAAATTATGGGAAAAGTAGTAACCTTAGGTGAAATTATGTTGAGATTGTCAACTCCGGGAAACACACGTTTTGTACAGTCGGATTCATTTGATGTTGTTTATGGCGGTGGTGAAGCGAACGTAGCGGTGAGCTGCGCGAACTACGGTCACGAAGCTTATTTCGTAACCAAATTGCCGAAACACGAAATAGGACAGTCTGCTGTGAATGCATTGCGTAAATATGGTGTGAAGACCGATTTCATCAGTCGTGGTGGCGACCGCGTAGGTATCTATTATCTGGAAACAGGAGCTTCCATGCGTCCTAGCAAAGTAATTTATGACCGTGCCCACTCGGCTATCGCCGAAGCCGATCCTTGCGATTTCGATTTTGATGCTATCATGGAAGGTGCGGACTGGTTCCATTGGTCAGGTATCACTCCGGCTATTTCTGACAAGGCTGCTGAACTGACCAAGCTGGCTTGTGAAGCTGCAAAACGTCATGGTGTTACTGTGTCTGTTGACTTGAATTTCCGCAAGAAACTGTGGACAAAAGAAAAAGCACAGTCTATCATGAAACCGTTGATGCAGTATGTAGATGTATGTATAGGTAACGAAGAAGATGCTGAACTTTGTCTGGGATTCAAACCGGAAGCGAATGTGGAAGCCGGTGAAACCAATGCGGAAGGTTACAAAGGAATCTTTAAGGCTATGGCAAAGGAATTCGGCTTTAAATATGTAGTGTCTACCTTGCGTGAATCATTCTCGGCTACTCATAACGGTTGGAAGGCTATGATTTACAACGGAGAAGAATTTTATGAATCAAAACGCTATGACATCAACCCGATTATTGACCGTGTAGGTGGTGGCGACTCATTCTCCGGAGGTATCATTCATGGTCTGCTGACTAAACCGAATCAAGGTGCCGCCCTTGAATTCGCTGTTGCCGCTTCTGCTTTGAAGCATACTATCAACGGTGACTTCAATTTGGTATCTGTAGACGAAGTGGAAGCATTGGCCGGTGGCGATGCCAGCGGACGTGTACAACGCTAAATTTGTTTTTTATAAGGAACATGAATGACGCAAATAACGCAAATTTTTGATACATATTTTATTTGTATCATTTGTGTTCCAATCTTTCATTTAAACTAAAATATGAAATTATGGCTCGTTTTGATAAAATAGCAGTGTTGAACAAGATTGGTTCAACCGGAATGGTTCCTGTGTTCTACCATAAAGATGCAGAAGTGGCAAAGAAAGTGGTGAAAGCTTGTTATGATGGCGGAGTTCGTGCATTTGAATTTACAAACCGTGGTGACTTTGCTCATGAAGTATTCGCGGAAGTTGTGAAATACGCGGCAAAGGAATGTCCTGAAATGGCTATGGGAGTAGGTTCTATCGTTGATCCTGCTACTGCTGCTCTTTACTTGCAGCTAGGCGCTTGCTTTGTGGTAGGTCCGTTGTTTAATCCAGAAATCGCTAAAGTGTGCAACCGTCGTTTGGTGGCTTATACTCCGGGATGCGGAAGCGTGTCCGAGGTGGGTTTCGCTCAGGAAGTAGGTTGTGATCTTTGCAAAATATTCCCGGGTGATGTATTGGGAGCAAAATTGGTTAAAGGTTTGCTGGCTCCGATGCCTTGGTCTAAACTGATGGTGACCGGTGGTGTGGAGCCGACTCAGGAAAATCTGACTTCTTGGATTAAGGCAGGTGTGTTCTGTGTAGGTATGGGTTCTAAATTGTTCCCTGGCGACAAGGTAGCTGCAGAAGACTGGGCGTATGTAACTGCAAAATGTAAAGAGGCATTAGGCTACATTGCAGAAGCCCGCGCAAATAAATAAGAAAAAGATCAGCTCATGCCCGCAAGGGGTTAGTGAATTAGGGCGTGAGTATCATTTTGTTTAAAGGTGTATATAAAATGGGTAAGGGCCATCGCGAAGTGTATTCGCGGTGGCTTTTCACTTTCCGGCGTGTGCTTGAAGCGGGATGGTGGTAAAAATATTCTTGTAAAGATTGGTAGATAGAATAAAAATTTGTTCTTTTGCACCATTTCTTAAAAAAATAAAATGAAGCGTTTAATCTAAAACACACAAAAATGAAAAAAGCATTATTAAAGGTGACCGTCATGTTGTTATGTTTGGCGGGGGTAACTCCTGTAATGGCCCAGTTTAATTTGAAGAAGGCAGTGGGGGGAGCCGTAAAGGCTGCAAAGGCGGTGACTTTGACCGATGAGCAGATGGCAGAGTATGTAAAGGAGTACATTGACTGGATGGATAAGCATAATCAGGTTTGTGCGGACGATGATCCGTATACTGTCCGTTTGAAAAAACTGACTGAAGGGTTGACCGAAGTGGAAGGGATGCCGCTGAATTTCAAAGTATATTATGTGATTGATGTAAACGCGTTTGCTTGTGCCGACGGCAGCGTGCGTGTGTTTTCTTCACTGATGGATATCATGACAGATGAAGAGTTGTTGGGAGTAATAGGCCATGAGGTAGGTCATGTGGCACACAAAGACTCAAAGAACGGTTTCCGTACCGCATTGCTGACATCGGCATTGAAAGATGGTATTTCATCACAAGGAGGAAAAGCGGCTGCCCTGACAGATTCCCAGTTGGGTGACTTGGGAGAGGCATTGGTTAATGCTACTTATTCACAAAAACAGGAACGCGCCGCCGATGATTATGGTTACGAGTTTCTGAAGAAAGCAGGTAAGAATCCTTGGGCGATGGCATTATCATTCCAGAAATTGAAAAAATTGCAAGAAGAGGCAGGAGCACAGAAAAGCAGCAAGCTGAATCAGTTGTTCTCTACTCATCCCGATCTTGACGCACGTATCCAGCGTATGGAGGAACGTGCTACAAGCGAAGGTATTGAGAAACCTGCAAACACGATGGAGGAAACAGCGAAATAAATGGTTTCCGGCAATGTAGGTTATACACATAATAGAGGGTGTCCGTTTCAATGGTGGACACCCTCTTCTTTTTTGGGAGATTTTTTTGCATGACCTTATCTTGCCTCCCGGCGGGATAAAATCTGAATTTATTATGAGAGAAATCCTTATTGGGAGAAAATCAAAGTCCAAAGTTCAGGTTAAAAGAATCAAGTGTTCTTTTTCGTCTAGATTATAGAAGGAAATCTCTTGGTACAAAGATACGCTTATTTTAATGGTTGCCGAATTCCCTGTAGGGTTATATCATAGCTAGATTTCCTAAAATGATGGCAAAAATTCCTTTTTTCTTTCTGATACTTTGCCTTCTCTTTACATTGTGCTATATGCTATGTGTTGTAAATCAGAAGGTTAATAGTGTATATTGTTTCTAGACTATGCAAAAATAGGGTGGCTTAATATAAGTGAAAATCACTATCTTTGTATAAACCAGCAGAAAGAAATGCACAAAACAGTTTAGCCATGATGAATTACGCATACGATACATCTTTGCAGGAAACGATGATACTGACTGAAGCGTTTCACACAGACAGGGTCATCTGTGACAATGGTAGTCTGTATAAGTTTATATGGGTCCAGGAAGGCAAACTGACATTGATAGTAGACCATGTGGAAATAGAGATGGAGCAGGATGAAATCATCTCTGTGAGTAATCTTCACCGCACGGAGTTCAAGAATGTATCGGGCAGGTATCTTGCTCTTCTTTTCAACGAGAATTTTTACGGCATTTACAAGCATGAGAAAGAAGTGTCGTGCAGCGGAGTGCTGTTTAGCGGAACTTCCGGCATAGTGCATCTGCGGCTCCCGATAACCGACTCCGAACTGTTGCACGAGGTGGTGGACAGAATGGTTACCGAATACATTCTGCGGGATAACCTGCAGGGAGAAATGCTCCGCCTGCTGCTGAAACGTTTCATCATTCTGTGTACCCGGCTGGCCCGTAAGCAGTTGTCCGGTTTTCCGGTTAATGAAAAAGGTTTTGACATCATCCAGCGTTATTATGTGTTGGTGGACAATCATTTCAAGGAGAAAAAGCAGGTACAGGCATATGCTGCTTTGTTGCATCGTTCTCCCAAGACGCTTTCCAATTTATTTGCCGCATACGGTATGCCTTCCCCTTTGAAGATTATACAAGAACGAGTGGTGACCGAAGCGAAACGGCTGTTGCTGCATACCTCGCATAGCATCAAAGAAATATCGGTGATTTTGGGCTTTGAAAGTGTGGGTACTTTCAGCCGCTTCTTTAAGAATATGACGGGGGAAAATACCTCGGCATACCGGAAAAGATTGCAATAAATAAGAACCGGTTCTTATTGCTATTAATTTTGATAAAAACAGGGACTTTTTCCATGTTTTATGTAGTTATTCTGAAACAGTATCCGTTATCTGATTAAAAAAACAAGCATCAAAACTTTCTATCTATCTAATTTTCTTGTAAATTTGCACCTTAATTTTTGGAAGGTATTGCCTTTTAGTTAGAGAATACAAGAAAACGATATAAAATTATGAGTAAGAAATTTGCTGAACACTCGCAACTCAACCTATCACAGGTCAATAAAGATGTGCTGAAGAAGTGGGATGAAAACGATGTTTTCGCCAAGAGTATGACAGAACGTGAAGGATGTCCTTCTTTCGTGTTTTACGAAGGACCTCCCTCGGCTAATGGTATGCCGGGTATTCACCACGTGATGGCACGTACCATTAAAGATACTTTCTGCCGCTATAAAACCATGAAAGGGTTCCAGGTAAAACGCAAGGCCGGATGGGATACTCACGGACTGCCTGTGGAACTGGGTGTGGAAAAAGCATTGCATATCACCAAGGAGGATATCGGAAAGACCATTTCTGTTGCCGAGTACAACGCGGCTTGCCGTAAGGACGTGATGAAGTTTACCAAAGAGTGGACAGACCTTACTCATAAGATGGGTTACTGGGTGGACTTGGAGAATCCATACATCACTTATGACAACCGCTATATTGAAACGTTGTGGTGGCTTTTGAAGCAGCTTTATAACAAAGGTCTGCTGTATAAAGGTTACACCATCCAGCCTTACTCTCCGGCTGCCGGAACAGGATTGAGCTCGCACGAGTTGAACCAGCCGGGCTGTTACCGTGATGTGAAAGACATCACTGTGGTAGGACAGTTCAAGATGAAGAATCCGAAACCCGAGATGGCGGAATGGGGAACTCCTTATTTTCTGGCGTGGACAACTACTCCGTGGACATTGCCTTCGAATACGGCATTGTGCGTAGGACCGAAAATAGACTATGTGGCCGTGCAGACTTACAACGGATATACCGGAGAAAAGATGACTGTAGTATTGGCAAAAGCCTTGCTCTATACTCACTTTAACAAGAAAGCGGAAGAACTTGCCTTGGAAGACTATAAGCCGGGTGACAAACTGATTCCGTTCAAAGTAGTGGGTGAATATAAAGGACCGGATCTGGTAGGCATGGAATACGAACAGCTTATTCCTTGGGTGAAACCGGTGACGGTAGATGAAAACGGAAAATGGCAAGAAGCGGCCGGTCAGGCATTCCGTGTCATTCTCGGTGACTATGTAACTACCGAAGATGGTACGGGTATCGTACATATCGCTCCGACATTCGGTGCGGACGATGCTTTTGTAGCACGTGCGGCAGGTATTCCTTCTCTGTTCATGATAAACAAGAAGGGTGAAACCCGTCCTATGGTGGATCTGACTGGTAAATTCTATCTGTTGGACGAACTGGACGAGACTTTCGTAAAGGAATGTGTGGACGTAGAGAAATATAAGGAATATCAGGGTCGGTGGGTGAAGAATGCTTACGATCCTCAGTTTACTGTAGATGGCAAGTACGATGAAAAAGCTGCTGCCGCCGCCGAATCACTCGATATCTATATCTGTATGATGATGAAAGCCGGCAACAAGGCGTTCAAGATAGAAAAGCATGTGCACAATTATCCGCACTGCTGGCGTACTGACAAACCGGTGCTCTACTATCCGCTGGACAGTTGGTTCATCCGATCTACCGCAGCCAAAGAGCGCATGATGGAACTGAACAAGACTATCAACTGGAAACCGGAATCTACCGGGACAGGCCGTTTCGGCAAGTGGTTGGAAAACTTGAATGACTGGAATTTGAGCCGTTCTCGTTATTGGGGGACTCCGCTGCCTATCTGGCGCAGTGAAGAGGGAGAAGAGCTTTGTATCGGTTCTGTAGAGGAATTGTATAATGAAATAGAAAAATCAATAGCTGCCGGATTTATGACCGCCAATCCTTATAAGGAAAAAGGTTTTGTTCCGGGCGAATATAACGGGGAGAACTATGATAAGATAGACCTTCACCGTCCGTATGTGGATGATATCATCTTGGTGTCTGAAAGTGGCAAGCCGATGAAACGTGAGGCCGACTTGATTGATGTGTGGTTCGACTCCGGTGCGATGCCTTACGCGCAGTTGCACTATCCGTTCGAAAATAAGGAAATTGTGGACAACCGTACTTATTATCCTGCGGATTTCATTGCAGAAGGGGTGGATCAGACCCGTGGCTGGTTCTTTACGCTACATGCTATCGCTACGATGGTATTCGACAGTGTGGCTTACAAGAACGTAATCTCTAATGGCTTGGTTTTGGATAAGAACGGAAACAAAATGTCAAAACGTCTGGGCAATGCGGTGGATCCGTTTGGCGCTATCGAACAGTATGGCTCCGATCCTTTGCGTTGGTACATGATTACCAATTCTTCTCCGTGGGATAACTTGAAATTTGATACCGATGGGGTGGATGAGGTTCGTCGTAAATTCTTCGGTACCTTATATAATACCTATTCGTTCTTTGCACTTTATGCCAATGTGGATGGTTTCGCTTATCAGGAAGCAGAAGTGCCGGTAAATGAACGTCCCGAGATAGACCGTTGGATTCTGTCTGTTCTGAATTCATTGGTGAAGAACGTGGACGCTTGTTACAACGATTACGAACCGACCAAGGCAGGACGTCTGATTACAGACTTCGTAAATGATAATTTGAGTAACTGGTACGTGCGCTTGAACCGTAAACGTTTCTGGGGTAATGCTATGTCACAGGATAAGCTGTCCGCTTATCAGACATTGTACACTTGTCTTGAAACAGTGGCTAGGCTGATGGCACCTGTCGCTCCGTTCTATGCCGACCGTTTGTATACAGATTTGATTGCCGTTACAGGTCGTGACACCGTGGTTTCTGTACACTTGGCCAAGTTCCCGGAATGTAATGAGGCATTGATAGACGGAGAACTGGAAGCGCGTATGCAGATGGCTCAGGATGTTACTTCTATGGTATTGGCATTGCGCCGTAAAGTCAATATCAAAGTGCGCCAGCCGTTGCAGTGTATCATGGTTCCGGTGGTGGACGAAGAGCAGAAAATGCACATCGAAGCCGTAAAAGACTTGATTATGAACGAAGTGAATGTGAAAGAAATCAAGTTTGTAGACGGAGCTGCAGGCGTATTGGTGAAAAAGGTGAAATGTGACTTTAAAAAACTGGGTCCGAAATTCGGCAAACAGATGAAAGCTGTTGCCGCAGCCGTAGCCGGAATGTCGCAAGAAGCTATTGCCGAATTGGAGAAAAATGGTAAATATACCTTTATGCTTGATGGTGCGGAAACGGTTATCGAAACAACGGATGTGGAGATCTTCAGTGAGGATATTCCGGGATGGCTGGTTGCCAATGAAGGCAAACTGACTGTGGCTTTGGAGGTTACCGTAACCGAAGAACTGCGTCGTGAGGGGGTTGCCCGTGAGTTGGTAAACCGTATACAGAATATCCGTAAGAGTAGTGGTTTTGAGATAACAGACAAAATAAAAGTGGCATTATCTAAAAATCCTCAAACCGATGATGCGGTAAATGAATATAATACTTATATTTGTAACCAAGTTCTTGCTAACTCCTTGGAATTAGTGGATGAAATGAAGAACGGTACAGAATTAAATTTTGATGATTTCTCACTTTATGTGAGTGTCGTAAAAGAATAATTAACCTTTTAAAACTAAGTTATATGGCTGAAAAAACTAGATATTCAGATGCGGAACTTGAGGAATTCCGTGCTATTATCATGGAAAAACTGGAATTGGCTCAGCGCGACTATGATAGACTGAAAAGTAGTATCATGAATAAGGACGGTAATGATACGGACGATACTTCCCCTACTTATAAAGTTTTGGAAGAAGGTGCTAATACATTGTCTAAAGAAGAAACAACCCGGTTGGCGGCACGTCAGCTGAAGTTTATCCAAGGATTGCAGGCGGCACTGATACGTATCGAAAATAAAACTTATGGTATTTGCCGTGAAACCGGTAAGTTGATTCCGAAGGAAAGGCTTCGTGCAGTACCTCATGCAACACTGAGCATTGAGGCAAAGAACGAAGGAAAGAAATAAAATAGTGGTTAATGGTTAGTGATTAATAGTTAATGAGTTTCACTGTCATGTTACAGTATTAACCGCTAATCATTAACCATTAATTAATTTTCAATTTAATAAATGAAGAAACTACTCACCAAGGGGCAGCTCTCTGTTCTTATTGTCTTTGGAATTCTGATTATCGACCAGATAATAAAGATATTGGTAAAGACCAATATGTACTGGCATGAGAGTATCCGCATAACAGATTGGTTTTATATCTATTTTACAGAAAATAACGGCATGGCTTTCGGTATGGAAATATTTGGAAAGTTATTCCTTACTACCTTCCGTATTGTAGCTGTGGGATTGATTATCTGGTATCTGGCAAAAATCGTGAAACAGAATTATAAGACTGGTTATATTGTATGTATCTCTTTAATTTTGGCAGGGGCTATCGGTAATATTATAGACAGTGTGTTCTATGGAGTTATTTTTAATGAAAGTACTCATAGTACCATCGCTTCTTTTGTTCCGGTAGGTGAAGGGTATTCGGAATGGTTACATGGTAAAGTGGTGGATATGTTCTATTTTCCCATTATTGAAACCAACTGGCCCGAATGGATACCGGGAATAGGAGGGGAACATTTCATATTTTTCAGTCCGATATTTAATTTTGCCGATGCCGCCATCAGTTGCGGTATTGTGGCGTTGTTGTTATTTTACGGTAAATATCTGAATAAGAATATTCACCCGTCAGCAGAAGAAATTAAAGAATAAATGATGCGTCGCAAGAATATTACTTGGGTGTGGCTGCTGGGTGCGGCTTTTATGGTGGGGTGTGGTAAGCAAGTGCCTGAAAATATTATCCAGCCGGACAGGATGGAGAATATCTTGTACGATTATCATTTAAGTATCTCCATGGGCAATAATCTGAGTTATTCTGATAATTATCAAAAGGAAGCATATAAGAACTATGTTTTCGAGAAGCATCATATTACTGAAGCTGAATTCGATTCGTCCATGGTGTGGTACACACGTCACACAGAGGAACTTGCCAGCCTCTATAAAAAGCTGGGGGAGCGCTTCCGCAGTGAAAAAAAACACATGCAGGAGTTACTGGCATTGCGTGAGAATAAACCGGCTGTATCGTTGCCGGGAGATACTGTGGATGTATGGTATGACCGTAAACTTTATTGGCTGACAGATGTTCCGTTGGCGAATAAGGTGACTTTTGAGATTCCCGCTGATAGTAATTTCAAAGCAAAGGATGCTTTCCTGTGGTCGGCTGATTATATATTCCTTTCGGAAGGAGAACGGAGAGCCACTATGGGGTTCAATATTTTGTTTGATAATGATTCTGTGGTGGGACGTGTGAAGGATATCACGTGTTCTGGTGTGCAGACCTTGTATATAAAGCCTGATTCTGCTTTTGCCATCAAGAGTGTGAACGGATTTATTTACTATATGGATAGTGATTCGTCAACGAATAAGCCGGGACTGATTATCAATAATATTACTTTGACCCGTTATCATGAACCGGTAGATACAATGACAGTTGCCGGAAAGGATAGTTTGGCTGTGGAACGGCGTGTTGGAACAGATTCGATGGTAACAGAGAAAAAAGCAGATTCGATTCAATCGGTGGATATCAGGAAAAATGTTCCCGTCCGTATGAATCCACGTGAGATGAAGGAGAATAATGCGGCAGATCATTCTCACCCAGATCGTCCTCAGAGAATCAAGCGCAGAAATTAATTATTTTTTGTGGGTATGAGACGTTTTGCTTGTCATTATCTTTATGTTTCGGCAGATGGCTGTTATTCTAAATATGTAGTGGAGTTGGAAGATAGCGATAGAGTGCGTGCATATTTTCCATTGAAGGAGGAGATTAGTGCGACACAATGGATAGGCGGAGTGATTATTATTTCTCCGATGTATGAGTTGGATATTTGTTCCGGAGAGAAATTTGTTGATTTCCTGCACCGTGCCATGCTGGAAACAGAACTTGAGCAACCTGTATATGCATGGCATATAGCTGATTTTGATTTGCCGGGAAAGGAGTTTACAGCAGGAAGCAGACTGGTACGCTTATAATGTATGCTTTGGGTAGAGCTGTAGTATTTCTCATTCAGAAATTATTGGATATGCCGATGGAAATATGAATTTTAAGGTAATAAACGTCTTCTGAACTCCGAGCAAACCACTGCTGTGGCAATTGCCACATTCAATGATTCGGAGGTTTCCCGTTCTTGAGGATAATTGGGAATGTATAACTTCTTGTTTATCAGCTTCTCTACTTCAGGACTTACTCCTTTTCCTTCGTTTCCCATGACAATCAATCCATGAGCCGATAGGGATTCTGCATAAATAATGTTCCCGCTTAAAAAAGTGCCGTATACAGGAATATCGGCCAGGCTTTCAATAAGCTGTGGTAAAGAACAGTAATGAACTTTTACTCTAGCCAATGCCCCCATGGTTGCCTGTACGGTTTTGGGGTTATACACATCTACTGTCCCTGCCGAGCAGAAGATATGCTCAATGCCAAACCAGTCTGCCAAGCGGATAATGGTTCCCAGATTTCCGGGATCTTGTACATCGTCCAACGCCAGGCATAGAGAACTTTTAATAACTTCCGGATTTAAATCATAAGAAGGTTGTACAAAAACGGCCAATACCTCTTGGGGGGTCTTTTGAAGGCTGGCACGTGACAACTCTTCTTGTGTTACTTCAATAATTTCGTTGGCCGTGACAGGGTGGTTTATTTTCAGCCAATTGGAAGTGGCAATCAGTAACTTGCAGGGGAAGTAGCCTAATAAATCGCCTACCAATTTATGTCCTTCGGCCACAAAAACTTGTTCTTCTTTGCGTTTTTTTTTCAGTTCCAACGAACGGATATATTTTATTTTGTTTTTGCTCAGCATGATAATTTCTATTTAATAACAAATATTTGGAGCAAAGCTAAGAAGATATTTTCAATTAATATCTATCTTTGTAGATAAATTTGCGAAGGTTACGGATTTGTATGAAGAAAAGCGCACGCCCATATATATGCACATTTATTATAGCACTATGCACCTCGTGTTCGGTCAGTGAATTTATTCCTGAGGATAAATATTTATTGGATGAGGTCAGGATTGTATCTGAGACGAAAGAGGTGAAGCCGTCACTATTCAATTCATATATTCGTCAGAATCCTAATGCCAAATGGTTTAATTTGGTTAAGATACCTATGCGCACTTATTGCGTCTCAGGCGTGGACTCCACTAAATGGATTAATCGTTTTTTTAGGAAGATTGGTGATGCTCCGGTAATCTATGATGAATCTGTTGCCCTGAAATCCCAGGAGGAAATAGAGAAAGCGGTACGTAATATGGGGTATATGGGGGCTACTGTGCACTTGGATAAAAAAACGAAGAAGAACAAATTAAAATTGGCTTACCGTATTCATGCCGGGCATCCTTATAGGGTACGTCATGTGGTGTATGATATAGATGATTTGGTTATCAGTAACTACATGCGGCAGGACTCTGCCCAAAGTTTGTTGGCGCCCGGTATGTTGTTTGATGTGAATGTGCTGGATACTGAACGGCAGCGGATTACCAAATTATTGCAAAATAAGGGGTATTATAAGTTCAACAAGGATTTTTTGGTCTATCAGGCGGATACGGCTAGAAATACCTATTTGGTGGATTTGACTCTACGATTACTTCCTTATCAGCGTAGAAAAGAAGATTTGCCGCGGAAGCATAGACAATACAAGGTGGGGGAGGTGAACTTTCTGGCGGATGATGAAATCATGTCGGTGCAGGAAGGAACTTTGGAAGAATTTGACTCTTTGCGATACAAAGGATATAGTATGTATTACAAGGGAAAGGCTTTTCTCCGTCCGCAAGTGTTGGTTGATTTCAATCGTATCCGTCCGGGAGAACTGTATAGTGAACAGGATGTGCAAAACACCTATTCCAATCTGGGGCGTTTGCGTGCCTTGAAATACTCTAATATTCGTTTTCGTGAAGTGAATGGAGAAAATGGTACGCAACTGGACGCGTACGTATTTTTGGCGAAGAACAAAAATAAATCCATGGCGTTTGAAGTAGAAGGAACTAATTCGGCTGGTGACTTGGGAGCGGCTGCCTCGGTTTCTTTTCAGCACCGCAATGTATTCAAAGGTTCCGAAACTTTTATGATGAAAGTACGTGGCGCTTATGAGGCCATTACGGGATTGGGGGTGGCTTCACAGGATTATGTGAATGATAATTACATGGAGTATGGGATAGAAAGCAGCTTGAATTTCCCTCAGTTCATGTTTCCTTTTCTATCATCGAATTTTAAAAAGAAAATTAGAGCTACTTCAGAGGTCGGCTTAAAGTTCACATCGCAAGTTCGTCCGGAATTCTCGCGTACACTGGCTTCTGCTTCATGGAGTTATAAATGGACTGACAGGAAACGTATGCAACACCGTTTGGATTTGGTAGATGTCAATTATGTATATATGCCTAGAAAGTCATCGGCTTTTCAGGAATATTTGGACAGCATGAGTCTGAGGAATTCAGCTTTGAAAGCCAGTTATGAAAATCAGCTTGTTGTGCGTACAGGGTACAGCTTTACCTATAACAGTGCAGGAAACGCCATGATGCGTACACCTACTAAAAATTCCTATTCTATTCGTGCCAATATTGAAGAGGCTGGTAATTTACTATATGTTGCTTCCAAATTGGTTCACCCTAATCCGAAAGATGGAGAAGATTATGTGCTGGCAAATATTCCTTTTGCTCAATATGTGAAAGCAGATTTTGATTTTGCAAAGAATTTCATGATAGATCCGCGTAACTCATTTGTGTTTCATATAGGAGTGGGGGTGGCCTATCCGTATGGTAACTCCAAAATGCTTCCTTTTGAAAAGAGATATTTTTCCGGTGGCGCGAACAGTGTACGTGGGTGGTCTGTGCGTTCTTTGGGGCCTGGTGTTTATAAAGGTAGTGAGGATGGGAGAATGGACTTTATCAATCAGGCTGGTGATATTAAATTGGACTTGAATATAGAATATCGTACTCATTTGTTTTGGAAATTGAATGGAGCGGCTTTTGTGGATGCCGGTAATATCTGGACTATTCGTGATGACTCCGGACAGGAAGGTGGTTTATTCAAATTTAACGAGTTTTATAAACAGATAGCTGTAGCATACGGTTTGGGAATCCGTTTTGATCTGGATTATTTGATTTTGCGTTTTGATGGTGGCATGAAGGCCATAAATCCTGTGGAAACAGGTAAAAAACGATATCCTGTTATCCGACCGCGCTTTAGCCGTGATTTTGCTTTTCACTTTGCAGTAGGTTATCCATTTTAAAGAAAAATATATAATATGATGAAAGAAAGAAAGAGAACATATACTGAGGAGGAGGTTAATGAGTTGAAAAAATGGTTTGATTCTCAATCACTTCCTCCAACAATGCAGATAGATAAGGCTGCTTTTACTCCTAATTTAAAGGATACGGTAGATATGCTGTTTGAGCAGGCCTATGTATGTTACGAAAATCCTAAAATGCAGGGATGTCTTTATTTGTTAGAGAAAATTAAGAGCAATTTGGAAAAAAACGGGGCAGGAGCGTGAGCAATTAGCATTTCATATTGTTATCAAGGTATTATAATTTAATACTGACAGTATGAAGAAGAATTTATTATTGTATGGTGTATTTCTTTGCGCCCTCTCCATGTCCTCTTGTTCCGGTGGTTCCAAGAGTAGTCATGTTATGGATAGCAGTAGCATGAGTGTGGAGAATGCGAATGAAGTGATGAAGTATTATGATACCTCATTGAAAATCTTGAAAGACTTAGTTAATGAGAATGAGATAAAAGCGGTGCTGGGCTACTTGGATCAGAAGATGCCGGTAGATTCTCTGCCTGTGGTATCACAGCCTGTGGTTTCTGTTCAAGATACAGTGTTTGTTTCTAATCCGGGAAATTACTTCAACGAGAATGACCGTCAGAATCTGAAGGAAAATTATGGCCGTTTGTTCCGGTCGATTTCTGCATTTTATGAGAACTATAAGACTTACCGGCTGTATATGCAGGATCAATCATATAAAAAGGATAATAATGCTTTGGCGGATAAAATAAGAAAAGAGGAGCTATTATTGAGTATTGCTTTATCTGAATACAAACAGGTTATTTTTGATATATTAACTCCGATGGTTGAGGGGGCTAAAATAACTCTGACTCCTATAAAGGGAGATGTTAAAGATAAATAGAAGTATAACAGGCAGCTGGAAGGTTGCCTGTTTGGATTGTATTATGTGAATTAAATCCTTGTTGTTCTCTGCTTTGTTGTTAAGGAAGCTATTTCATTTCCAATCTTCTTGATTTTTTCTCTTAAATATTTTCAGTCTGTTCAAGAACTATTTTTAGATATATCTTTTATACGTTCCCCTTTAGAGAAACTTGACATTCCGGTAGGAGATGCTTGCTTGTAGATTTCTATTGTTTAAGTTTATGCTATAATGATGAAAAAGCCAAAAGGGTATGTATATAGGATAAATAGAACTCAGATGGATTGCTGATATTGTTTTAATTGTCCATTTAATGGGTTGAATTTAATAAAATTGTTAATAACTTTCACATAACTTTTCTATAAATAATGTGAAGTTTAATAAGGTGTTTTTTATCTTTGTAGCAGATTAATTGTAAAAAAGTGCTGTAATATTATTTGTTATGGAAAAATCGTATGTTATAAATAGAATTAAAGAATTATGCAATAAAAAGAATGACAGAGAGATAGCTTTGGATTTCTCTTATAATAATAGGATATTCCATGCAAAATATTTATTTTTAGGCAATGACCTTTATATTACAGATACATTAAATGTTATTGAGTTAAAGGATTTGGATATGGGAGTTTTGAGCAGACTTAGCGAATTATTAAAAATATAAGATAACTGATTTTCCTTGTGCAGTCATTGATGGCTGTACGCTCATTTGTATTTTAAAGCGGTGGCCCGGGAGGGGTAGCCGCTTTTGTTTGATGGACTTATAACAAAAAAGGAATAACTTTTGTTACTCCTTTCGTACACCCTCAGGGATTCGAACCCTGGACCCACTGATTAAGAGTCAGTTGCTCTACCAACTGAGCTAAGAGTGCAAAATGCAAACTATTTTTCCGTACACCCTCAGGGACTCGAACCCTGGACCCATTGATTAAGAGTCAATTGCTCTACCAGCTGAGCTAAGAGTGCAAAATACAAACTATTTTTTCTTTTGTACACCCTCAGGGATTCGAACCCTGGACCCACTGATTAAGAGTCAGTTGCTCTACCAACTGAGCTAAGAGTGCATTCTTTTCTGATTTGCGGTTGCAAAGGTAGGTGTTTTCTTTTAAACATCCAACATTTTGCATCATTTTTTCACCTTTTCATCGAAATTTATTCAAACTCATAAATATCTGAAGGCGTATTCCGCTTTAAGGCAATGACTTGCACATCTTTGCCAACGATAATCCCTTTGTTTCGTAGTGAGAGTTCTACTGTCTTATATGCCAGTTCGGGGTGATTATTGTCTTTGCTAAGATGACAAAGCCAAATATATTTAAGACTTTCATTGATATTTTCTGCCAAAAAATCGGCGGTTTCGCGGTTACTCATGTGTCCATTAGGCCCGGCAATACGTTCTTTTAAATATTGGGGATAAGGTCCCATTTTCAACATCTCTTCATCGTAATTCGCTTCCAATACCAAATAGTTTGCTTTGCATATATATTCGGCGGCAGTGGGAGTGATATGCCCCAAGTCAGTAAGGAAAGAAAATATTTTACCGTCTATATTTATGCAATAGCCAACATTGTCAGTTCCGTCGTGAGGCACTTCAAAGGCAGTAATTGCGAAATCTTCCAATTCCATTGTCTCACCTTTGTGCAGGTAGTGTACGCAGGTCGATAATTTCTCGGTCATGCAATAACTTTTGTTGATTCCTGCATGTACTTCCGGAGTAGAGTAAACAGGAATTCCAAATTTCTCTCCTAAATGCCCTACTGCTTTGATGTGGTCGGCATGATCGTGTGTTATGAATACTGCCCGGATAATATCCAGTCCGATTCCAAGTTCTTTTAATGTTTTTTTTATTGTACGGATGCCAATGCCTGCATCCACCAATATGCCATATCTGTCTGTTCCGAGAAAATAGCAGTTGCCGCTACTTCCGCTTGCGAGACTTATAAATTTGATTTTCATTTTGTTGCTCTCCCAATTCTAGTGAATCCCCACGTTTTTTGTGTTAAAAGAGCCGCAAATATACATAAAAAAAGGAGGAAATAAAATAGAAACAGGCTTTTTCAGAAAGATGATTTAGCGGATATTGTTTTAAAAGAATGCCTGGAATCTGGATTATGGAATACGTAGATAATAACCCTTTCCTCTGACTGTTATTAATTTATATTCTTGGAATTCTTTTAAAACTTTCCGGATTGATTTGATGTGTGCATCTATTTTTTCATTGGCATTATCATCCGTAGGCCAGAGACTCTTTTTTATTTCTTCACGACTTACGCAAGTTCCTGCTTTTTCATAAAGCATATTTAGTAAAGTGAGGTCTAATTTCTGAATGTTGCACTTTTTGTTTCCTATATACAACTCTTGTTTCTCCATGTCTATGTTCATAAGAGTAAGGAGTGTTTGAGTATCCTTTTCCTTTTTAAGAAAAATGAGTATGAAAATAAGAATCATCAATTGTCCGATGAGCCAAAAGAGAGTGTTGTCTATGTGTCGTAAAATGGTTTTGAAGTCATAGTTTACCCATGCTTGTACCTTGATGTTTTGGGTGATATCTACTATGTATCGGGGAGTATTGTATGCCGTTCGGGGAATTGCAGAACTTTGGTCACTGTGTTGGGAAATGGATTTGTTATAATAAATAGTTCCGGTCCTGCCGGTTATGTCATGATCGGATAATATCTTTCTAAAGGTTGCATTTAATTCATCGGGCTTTATGGGTTTTAGTTGGGATAGAATGTATTGGTTCAGCATACGTTTGGCGGTCTGCTCGTCCAGGCTGTCTTTAAAGGTATAGATTGTTTTTCCTTGTCTGGTTCTTATGGTGTAGCTTTTTACTTTTTGATGTAGGCTGGGAGCGATAGTATACATCTTTATATCCCAGTTTGTAGGTTCGGGATGATAATAGCTGATATAGGAAAGTCTTTCATTGTAATCTTCCGTAATGGCGGATTTGAAAGCGTGGTCTATTTGGGTGTTTACTCGTTCGGTACTATTATGAAAAGCGATATAAACAGTATATAGAACGGTGGTGGTGACTGCCATAAATAAGATAATGTGTGTTTTTGCCCTTTTCATCGTATGAATTTTGAATGCAAAAGTAAATAACGTTAAGGAAAAAACAGGTGTTTTATCTGATCTTTTTCTGAAAAAGGAGAAAATTCAGAAAGAGTTCAGATAAATATTTTGCAGAGATACAGGCTTTTCTTCTTCTTTGCGTCAACAAAATATTTTGCGAATCAATAAAAGCAAGAAACGTATGAGAACAAAAGCTGTTTTATTTTTTCTCTTGTTATTGCCGGTGTATGTGGTGAATGGCCAAGATGACAAGAGAGAGTATTTGAAAAAGGTGTTGGATAATTTAGAGCAGATTAAGTCAGCAACGTATAAAGTAGAGGGCGAAGTCTGGAATCCTGGTGATACAATTCCTTCCAGTATTAGAAAATATATGGTGAAAGAGTTCGATAATCCGGCAGATTCTACGATAGGGGCAAGTTTTGTGAATTTGGGAACAGATGATGGTAAAGAGTTCCAATTCGGTTATAATGGTGAAGTACGTGTGTTGGTGAATCATGCTGTCAAGGAAATAAAAATCGATAATTTTACCACCAGGCCGTTACCTGTCAGACCGTTGTCCCCACCTTTCTTTAATTATTGCAAAAATATTGTCAGGTATGCTTTGGAAACAGAAGACAGCATAGCCACCACATTGGAAGACTGTGGGGATTATTTTCATTTTAAACTTGTCATAAACGAAAATACACAAGTGGAGTTCTTTGGTAAAGCTTATCACATGCCTCCACCTCCTTTTTATGTAGAGCCGACCTCTATTTATGAACTGTGGATTCACAAGTCGAATGGTTTGCCTTATAAGAAACGGAGAGCGATGTCCCATAATATATCGGTGGAAACTTGCTGTAATGTGGAAATAAACAAAGAAACAATTGACAGGTTTGATGTTTTCGATTATGTTCCGCAAGGTTATGAAACAAAAAAATATGATTATGGCGTTCCTTCCAGGAATATGGCCGCTAATCTGACGGGTAAGAAAGCACCAGAATGGACATTGAATGATATAAAGGAGAGTCCCGTGTCATTGAGTGATTTGAAAAGTAAGGTCATCTTGGTAAATATAACAGGAATAGGTTGCGGAGCTTGCCAGGCTTCTATCCCTTTTCTGAAAGAACTGAAAAGAAAGTACCAAGAAGAAGATTTTGAATTGGTAGCCATTGAAAGTTGGAGCCGGATGCATTCACTTCAGAATTATGCAAAGAGAAAGGAATTGAATTATATGTTTTTGGATGGAGATGATAAAGTGATAGAAGATTACCGGACGGGTGGGGCGGCTCCGTACTTTTTTATTTTGGATAAAGAACGGATTATACGGAAAGTCATTCGAGGATATGGCATGGGAAAGACCGACAAGGAAATAACGGAGGCTATAGAAGAATTGCTATAACTGGAATGAGGATGGAACAAAAAGTGAAAACTTTTGCAGACACATTTGTTCCATCCTCATTTATTTATATTCAGCACTCTGACGGTTGTCAAAATTGGAAGAACTTCTTGGCATTATTATAGCAGATATCTTCCACCATCTGATTGACGCGTTCTATTTCGCAAGCAGGGATTTCGCCGTTTTCCACATCATTACCCAGCAAGTTGCACAAAGTACGACGGAAATATTCGTGACGCGGATAAGACAGGAATGAACGAGAATCTGTCAGCATACCTACGAAGCGGCTCAACAAGCCTAACAATGACAGTGCGTTCATCTGTTTTTCCATACCGTCTTTCTGATCGAGGAACCACCATCCAGAACCGAATTGAATTTTGCCTGGAATTGTACCGTCCTGGAAGTTGCCTAACATGGTAGCAATTACTTCATTGGCGCAAGGATTCAAGTTGTAAAGGATAGTTTTGGCCAGTTTTCCTTCTGTATTCAGGCGGTCAAGGAATTTTGCCATCGCTTTGGCGGTGGTAAACTCACCGATTGAATCGAAACCAGTATCAGGTCCCAGAAGTTTGAACATCTTGGTGTTGTTGTTGCGGATTGCTCCATAGTGGAACTGCTGGGTCCAGCCTTTTTCCCAATCCATTTCCCCAAATACGATCAGCATGGCTGATTTGAATTTCAGAATTTCTTCCTTGGTCAGTTCTGTACCACCATATACTTTATTAAATATAGCATTGATTTCAGCATCAGTATAGTCTTCAGCATAAAACTCTTCAATTCCGTGGTCAGACAATTTACAACCTTGTTCAGCAAAGAAGTCATGACGTTTCCGCAAAGCAGTTACCATGTCATCGAAAGAAGAGATCGTGACACCGCTTACAGCAGACAATTTTTCCATATAAGCACGGAAATCAGCAGGAACTTCTACTGCCATAGCCTTGTCTGGACGCCAAGTGGGAAGCATTTTAATTTCGAATCCGCTTTCACGGGTTTTGATGTGATATTCCAATGAATCTACTGGATCATCGGTTGTACAAACGGTTTCCACATGATAACGACGCATCATGCCTCGTGCGGAGTATTCCGGTTTGGCAAGCTTTTCATTACATTCATCAAAAATCTCGCGGGCTGTTTTCGGATTCAATACTTTATTGATTCCAAATGCGGTTTTCAATTCCAAATGAGTCCAATGGTATAATGGGTTGCGGAAGGTATAAGGAACTGTTTCCGCCCATTTTTCGAATTTTTCCCAGTCTGTGGTGTCTTTACCGGTACAATAACGCTCGTCCACACCGTTGGTACGCATGGCACGCCATTTATAGTGGTCTCCACCCAACCAGATTTCTGTCAGTGACTTAAACTGATAGTCGTCAGCAACCATCTGGGGAATCAGGTGGCAGTGGTAATCGATAATAGGCATTTTAGCCGCATGTTCATGATACAACTTCTGCGCAGTTTCTGTCTGAAGCAGGAAGTTTTCATCCATAAAGTTTTTCATAAGTAGTCTTTTTATATCTATATAATTGTTGTTTATTTTGACTTTCAGTAAAAACTCATTCTAAAAAAGATGTCAAAGAGCATCTCTTTAGATTTATTAACCGTTATCGAACACGAAAGTAGAAATTTTATTTGGAATAACAAAATTATTTGTATCTTTGCGGCGAAGATTTAAAGATTTTAAATGCTTGGATCAATGATGATATATAAAAACTTAAATATATATTACCGTTTAAGAGAAAGCATGAATACTATGAGTACACAATAAAATCTGATTCGTCTTCGATAAGTACAGGTATGGATAAACACATAATATAATTAAAAATATGAAAGCATTAAACAAGGAGACAGCAGCAAAGACTCAACGTCCCGAAAGAATCATTCAATTTGGTGAGGGTAACTTTCTTCGTGCGTTTGTGGATTGGATTATCTACAACATGAACGAAAAAACTGATTTCAACAGCAGTGTGGTGGTGGTTCAACCTATTGAAAAAGGCATGGTTGACATGTTGAACGCACAAGATTGTCTGTATCATGTAAACTTGCAAGGTTTGGATAAGGGACAGGTGGTAAACAGCCTGACAAAAATTGATGTGATCAGCCGTGCTTTGAATCCTTATTCTCAGAATGATGAATTTATGAAATTGGCGGAACAGCCGGAAATGCGTTTTGTTATCTCTAATACGACAGAGGCCGGTATCGCTTTTGATCCTGCCTGCAAGCTGGATGATGCCCCTGCTTCATCTTATCCGGGCAAACTGACTCAGTTGTTGTATCACCGTTATAAAACGTTCAATGGCGATAAGAGCAAAGGTTTAATAATCTTCCCTTGCGAATTGATTTTCCTGAACGGTCATAAACTGAAAGAAACCATCTATCAATATATTGAATTGTGGAACCTGGGTGAAGACTTCAAGCAATGGTTTGAGGAAGCTTGTGGTGTCTACGCTACTTTGGTAGACCGTATTGTACCGGGATTCCCCCGCAAAGATATCGCTGCTATTAAAGAAAAATTGCAGTATGATGACAATCTGGTGGTACAGGCAGAAATCTTCCATTTGTGGGTAATTGAAGCTCCGCAGGAGATCGCCAAGGAATTCCCTGCCGACAAGGCCGGTTTGAATGTATTGTTTGTTCCGTCTGAAGCTCCTTATCACGAAAGAAAAGTTACTTTGTTGAACGGTCCTCACACAGTGCTGTCTCCGGTAGCCTATCTGTCTGGAATCAACATTGTGCGCGAGGCTTGCGAGCATGAAGTGGTAGGTAAATACATTCATAAAGTTATGTTCGATGAGTTGATGGAAACCCTGAACCTGCCGAAAGAAGAATTGAAGAAGTTTGCGGAAGATGTTTTGGAGCGTTTCAACAATCCGTTTGTTGATCACCAGGTGACTTCTATCATGCTGAATTCATTTCCTAAATATGAGACTCGCGACCTCCCGGGTTTGAAAGTTTATCTGGAACGTAAGGGTGAGTTGCCTAAAGGCTTGGTATTGGGACTGGCGGCTATCATCACTTATTATAAAGGTGGTGTTCGTGCTGACGGTGCTGAGATTGTTCCGAACGATGCTCCTGAAATCATGAATCTGCTGAAAGAACTTTGGGCTACAGGCTGCACTCAGAAAGTGGCGGAAGGCGTGTTGGCTGCAGAATCTATTTGGGGTGAGAACTTGAACAACATTCCGGGTTTGACCGCAGCTGTGAAAGCTGATCTTGACTCTATTCAAGAAAAGGGTATGCTGGAAACAGTAAAGGGTATTCTCTAGATTAATTGTTAGAAATAGTTTATAAATTCCTTGAGGGAGATTTGGGTTATTAAACTGAATCTCCCTATTTTTGTAACTATACAAAATAGATGTGGCCTATGGAGAAACAAGAATTCAGACCCAGCTATCCTTTATGGGTTTGGACGGTTATTGCTATTATGTTGGTGGCGTGTACATGCCTTTTTATAGCGCATGGAAGATATGCATCTTTGCTGGTCTTGACTCCTTCTCTGCTGATAATGGGGGTAAGGTTATTGTCTGTTTATACTATTACTCCTGATTCTTTTACCTTAGCTATAAGAGGGATGAAGCCTCAGCATGTTTTTCCTTTGCAAAACATCACAGAGATAGAAAAGGAGTACACAAAGTCTGGTAAACTCAAGTCGATTGTGATCCGTTACCGGAAAGAAGGAATGTACCACAATTTTTTAGTTATCAAGAAAGATGATGTAAATATTGAAGGTATTCTGAACGCTATTTTGAACTATTGTCCTTCCGTATCTGTTCGTTAAAGATGATCATTAGGGAAAAATAAGGAAATACTCTTCTTTTCAGTTCCGCCTGATGGGAAGAATGATATTCTTCGGCTGTCGATATATTTTCAAAATAATGATAACTGTATTGGGGGTGGGACTCCATGTAATCCTGTACTATATCCGCACATTGAGATAATTTCATGATAACCGGCACATGATGATGGCTAAGATACATGTCCAGTTCATCCGAAGTAATATTGCCCGGAATAATGACCAGTCTTTCTTTTTGGCTGATGAGATGTAGTTTTGCGGCAGCTTCCGCAGCGATGAATGAAGGAATACCGGGAAGTTGCTCTACGGGGATTCCATTTTCTTCGAGGAGATCCAGTACATAGTGAACGGAGGCGTAAATTCCCGCATCGCCTTCTACTGCTACCGCCAACCGTTTTCCTGCTTTTTGTTCCAGCCTCATTTTTTCGAAAAGTTGCCGATAGACTTTGATTGCTTTTGTCCTGTCTTTGCTCATCGGGAGTGAGAATAGGTGTATATCTCCTTTGATGTCTAGCTTATGTAACAGGGTGGCGGCACGTGACAAAATTTTATCTGGTTCCCGAACCGTTGATGGACAATATATTATGTCTGCTTGTTGTAAAGCATGCAATGATTTTAATGTAATCAGTTCGGCATCACCGGGTCCTAAAGAAACAAAATAGATCGGATGACTCATCTTTTGTGGGTATTTACAGTTTTTAAGCACGCAAAAGTGCTGAAAAATTCTGTATAAAGCAAGAGAATTGATTACCTTTGTTGGCTGAAAAACAGAAAAGAACATGAAAAAACTAATATTGGCTTCGGGGCTCTTGTTATTATTGACTGTTACAGCCTGCCAAAGTAAGCACAAACAGGGTTCCGGGAATTTGGAACATAAGACATTGACAGATTCTTCTATTGTGAAGATTATTCCGGAATATGCCCAAGGGTTTAAAATAACTTATACGGATCAGGCTTGTCTGCTTGACATTCAGGACCCTCAGAATAAAGAAAGTCAGTCTTTTCATTATGCTTTGGTGCCAAGAGGTGTGGAAGCGGAAAACATACCTGCGGATTATACAGTTATTGAAACTCCCATACGAAGCGTTATCTGCATGACTTCCCTGCAACTTTCCAATTTTATCAAGTTGGAAGAGCTGGATGCAGTGGTGGGTATCACCAGTACACGCCATTTGTTTAACAAGAAAATAAATGATCGTTTGAAAGAAGGAAGCATTCATAAGATAGGTATTGAAGGGAATTTCGATAATGAGGTGATTATGAGTGTAAACCCGGATTTGATTTTGATCTCTCCTTTTAAACGAGGGGGATACGATGCTTTGAAAGAGGTAGGCATTCCTTTGATGCCGCATTTGGGATATAAGGAAATGACTCCTTTGGGACAGGCTGAATGGATAAAGTTTGTGGGCTTGTTATTGGGAAAAGAAGATAAAGCTAATGAGCAGTTTGCCGCTATTAAGAAAAGATATAACGAGCTGAAGGAACTGACCGGCCGGGTGACAAAACGCCCGGTAGTATTCAGTGGGGAATTGCGGGGCGGCAATTGGTATGCTGTAGGAGGGAGGAGTTTTCTCGCACAATTGTTTAAAGATGCCGGTGCCGATTATTTTTTGAAAGACGATGAACGGTCTGGAGGGGTCACCCTCGATTTTGAAACAGTCTACAGCCAAGCGGCCGGTGCCGATTATTGGCGTATTGTGAATAGCTATCAAGGAAAATTTTCTTATAACACGTTGAAAGAAGAAGATGCCCGTTATGTTGATTTTAAAGCATACAAAGAGAAAGGGGTGATTTATTGTAACATGCGTGAAAAACCTTTTTATGAGAGTATGCCTACAGAACCGGAAGTTGTTTTGGCAGATTTGATTCAAATCTTTCATCCGCAGCTTTTGTCCGGCCACCAACCGGGATATTATGAATTGCTTAAATAGAAAAATAGTATATGAAACGACCTGTTGCATTTTATATGCTGTTAATTATGGCTTCTATTTTTTTGTTTTTCTTCCTGAATCTGGTATTAGGTTCTGTTTCCATACCGCTTCGTGCTGTGTGGAATATCCTTTGGGGAACAGGGAATGAGTCTGTTATCTGGCAAAATATTATTTGGAAATCACGGGTACCACAGGCGCTTACCGCATTGGTGGCGGGGGCGGGGCTCTCTGTCAGCGGTTTACAGATGCAGACTGTTTTTCGCAATCCTTTGGCCGGTCCGTCGGTACTGGGCATCAGTTCGGGAGCCAGTATGGGAGTTGCTTTTGTGGTGCTTCTTTCGGGTAGTTTGGGTGGCGTTGCTTTGAGCAAGCTAGGCTTTATGGGGGAAATAGCCCTTACCATAGCAGCTATTGCAGGTTCACTTTCCATTATGGCACTTATTGTTTTCGTTTCCCAAAAAGTAAGGGGCAATGTTACTTTGCTGATTATCGGTGTGATGATTGGTTATATAGCCAATGCGGTGATCGGTGTGCTGAAATTTTTCAGTGTGGAGGAGGATATTCGTGCATATGTCATTTGGGGGCTGGGAAGTTTTGCCCGTGTATCGGGAGATCAGATGACTTTATTTATATGTATCATGGTGGTATTGTTGCCACTTTCCTTCCTGCTTGTGAAAACATTGAATCTTTTGTTGCTGGGAGATGCATACGCACGGAATCTCGGATTGAATATAAAACGTGCCCGTCTGCTTGTCATTACTTGTTCGGGAGTATTGGTAGCTATTGTTACCGCATATTGCGGTCCGATTATTTTTCTGGGGCTGGCCGTTCCGCATCTTTGCAGGGGAATGTTCCGCACATCCGATCATCGTATTCTGATGCCTGCTTCTTTACTGGCAGGTGCGTCATTGGCATTGGTATGTAATTTGATTGCCCGTATGCCCGGTTTCGAAGGTGCATTGCCGGTAAATTCGGTGACGGCTTTGGTAGGCGCTCCGGTAGTGATGTCGGTTTTATTCAATAAACGTCGCAATGAAATGAATGAGTAATGATGAATCAAGAAACTATACATATTCGGAAACTGACTACCGGTTACCCCGGTAAGGGGGGGACCAAGATTGTAGCGAAGGACATTGATGCTACTATCCGCAGTGGGGAACTGACTTGTCTTTTGGGTGCGAATGGAGTAGGGAAATCTACTTTATTGCGTACTTTGTCTGCCTTTCAGCCGGCTGTAGGAGGAGAGATAGAAATAATGGGAAAGAAACTGACGGATTACACCGATAAACAGTTGGCGACAGTTATCGGAGTGGTATTGACCGAAAAATGCAGCCTGCGGAACATGACCGTAGAAGAACTGGTGGGTATGGGGCGCAGTCCTTATACCGGTTTCTGGGGAAATTTAAGCAAGGAGGACAAGAAAACAGTAAACGATGCCATTGCGTTGGTAAGGATTGAGGATTTGAAATACCGGATGGTACATACTTTGAGTGACGGTGAGCGTCAGAAAGTAATGATCGCAAAGGCGTTGGCACAGGAAACCCCGGTGATTTTTCTGGATGAGCCGACTGCTTTTCTTGATTTCCCCAGTAAAGTGGAGATTATGCAATTGCTTCATCATTTGTCACGTTCTACCAACAAGACGATTTTTCTTTCCACCCATGATTTAGAGTTAGCTTTGCAGATTGCTGATAAGATTTGGCTGATGGATAAAGCCAATGGAGTGACTATAGGAACTCCTGAAGATCTTTCCATAGACGGATGCCTGAGTAATTTTTTCTCTCGTAAGGGTATTGTTTTTGATATGGAAACCGGACTGTTCCGCATTGACAATGAGTTTGAAAAAGAAGTCCGTCTGGTGGGACATGGGAATAAGTATGCGATGGTACGGAAAGCTTTGCAGCGGAATGGTATTCTGGCAAGCCGGCGTGTTGAGTCCGATTTTTATATTGAAACGGGAGATATGACTACCAATGGATATATTATCCACCCGGTAGCCGGGAGGACGATAAAGGTAGATACCATAGAGGAATTGTTAGAACAAGTCACTGCTATATTAGCTTCCGTTTAGCAGCGTTTAAATAATCAGTTATTGTATCCTGAAAGGAATATTCCCTTCTTCATCAATCAAGAGGATTGTTAATTTTCCTTCGGGCAACAAGGGGACGCAATGTGCAAAACAATGTTCCAACAAACACGGAAAGAACTTTCCGCAGTCTTCTTCAGACAGCAATGTCCATAATTCACGGGCTAATGTCAACCTTTCTATCATGCTTTCAACATCCGGAGAGCATCCGGCTTCCATTGCCACTTGTTTTAGGAATTCTTTATTCATCACTACTTTCTTACTATGTGTGTCCAGATTTCCTTCGGCCAGTTTCACCGCTTTGCCTATCATAATGCCTAAAGTAACCAATGGAACCTTAAGCTTGGCAGCTATCTTGAGTGTCTCCCCGATAAAATTTCCATAATGTACAAAAGCCTGAGCAGGTAACCCCGGATACTCCTTCTTCACAAAACGTTCGCTTTTTGCTCCCGAATTAATGATGAGTCTGGATGAGCCCACAGCCACACAAACCTCCACTTCCCTGCGGATAGCCTCGACAAAAGCTTCTGAAGAAAAAGGACGGACAATGCCCGAAGTTCCAATTATGGAAATGCCATCCACAATTCCTAGTTTAGGATTGAAAGTACGTTGTGCCAACTCTTTTCCTCCGGGAACGGAAATGGTAATATCCAGCCCTTTATCATAAAGCGCCGATAATTCTTTCATTATCATTTGTCGGGGGATGCGATTGATGGCGGGTTCCCCGATTTCCAATCCCAGCCCCGGAAGGGTGACTCGTCCCACTCCTTCACCTTGCAGGAAACGGATGTCCGGGTGATTGCTAAAACTTACCGTTACCACAATGGATGCGCCGTGAGTGACATCCGGATCATCTCCCGCATCTTTAACAACGGTGCAGGTGGCACTGTTCTTTTCTATTTCTGTATGGGATACCGGTAAGGTCATTTCCTCGTCATCGGGAAGGCGGAAGGATATCATTTTCTGTTCTTCCCCTAAAATCAGAGCCGTCAATGCTGCTTTTGCAGCTGCAGTAGCGCAGGCCCCTGTGGTATAGCCGCTTCTCAACGGGTAAAAAGCAGGGATGTTCTTTTCTATCTGTTTTCTCAATCCATATTCACCGGTAACGATCATGAAATGCCGGGGAAGGGGAGGGCGTTTTATAGCAAAGACCGGGATTTTTGCAGCCTGTGCCGCTTTCACTTTCTCCGAAAATCCTCCGGATTCTCCGCTTTCCTTGGTCAGAATGGCTTGTGGATGTAGTGTCTCTAATAAAAGAGCTTCGGATTCTCCGGCATGATAGAATACCAGATTTCCTTTCGGGAAGCCTTGTTCTTGGGCTAATGTGATGGAAGTTTCCCGTTCCAGTACGCGGAACCAACAGGTATGTTTCTCCCAATAAGGGCGTAACTTCCCGATGGTCTGTACTCCGGTCAGTGCCAGCAGATGATCGGTTCCTGCTTTCTCTAACTGGTAAATGGCATCTGTATAGTCTTCACACCAGATGATGTTTTCGGTGCGTGGAGGATACTTCCTTTCAAAACGTATGACAGGAAGATGTAGTGTCCGGCTTGTTTCATCCACAGTCCGGTGGAGTTGGGAGGCAAACGGGTGGGCAGCATCCACCAATAAACGGATGTCGTTTTGGCGGCAGAAACTTTCCATTTTCTCCGTGTTCATTCCTCCGGTGATACGGATGCCGTGCTTGCATTGTATCTCCTGCCATTCTCCTTTGGTAGAGTAGAAGTAGGGCTTTCCGGCTTCATCGGCAACTTTCACGGCGGTGCGTCCTTCGGTGGTTCCTCCTAAAATCAGTATCATAGGCTGGATGTGAATGATTCTTTTTTTACTTTCTGAACAAGTGTTTGAACTCGTGCGCATAGAGCCGGGACAGACCTTTCCGGTTGTCTATTGCTTCGCCTACTACCAATAAGGTAGTCTGCGTCAGGTTATTGTCACGTACTATCTTAGCCAAATCCTTCAACTCTCCGCGATAAATCTTTTCTTCTTTCCAAGTCAGCTTATAACAGGCGGCAACCGGAGTTTCGGGAGGGTATGCCTGCATCAGCTCTTCCTGTACCTGTTCCACAATGCCCGCACTTAAATAAATGCACATTGTACTTTGCGATTGCGCCAATTTATGTAATTGTTCTTTTTTGGGCATCGGAGTACGGCCTTCCCCACGGGTGAGGATTATACTTTGTACTTTTTCAGGGATGGTAAACTGTGACCTCAATGCTGCCGCAGCCGCTTGGAACGAGGAGATCCCCGGAGTGATATGATAACTCATCTTGTAGCGGTCGAAGAAAGCCATTTGTTCCTGGATGGCTCCATAAATGCAAGGGTCTCCCGTGTGCAAGCGTACAATAAACAATCCTTTATCATAAAACTTTTTCATCAAGGCGAACTGTTCCTCCAAATCCATACTGGCGGAACTGCGTACAGTCGCTCCTTCTTTAGCATAAAAGGTCAATTCGCGGGGAACAAGACTTCCGGCATACAGAACAAGGTCCGCTTTCTCCAACATTCGTTTTCCGCGTACCGAAATCAGTTCGGGATCACCGGGACCTGCACCCACGATCTCTATATGTCCGCCACGCATGGCTGTCGCACTGATGGCTATGGCAAAAGTGAAGTGATTTCCTTCTGTCAGCATGCCCTTTTGTTTTTCCAATACAAGTGTTCCTTCACCGCTGCTTTTCAAGGCTGTGCTTTCGGCCACTCCATAGACGCCTGTCACTTCGAATGCCTTTTCAGACGGATGGGGGACTGTGATATCTTTCAGTTCTTCCGCAGGATAAATATGGGTTTCCGTATCGGCCCATCGCCGGTGGAGGATTTCCAGCAGAGGCTCGTCTTTTTTCAGTTCGATGGTATTGAGGGAGGCGAGAGAGAACGGACACAAACCTTGTCTGTGCATCACGGCTTCTATGTATTCCGCAATGCCCGAAGGATCGCATTGTTTCCGGCAACCTATTCCCAAGTGGAGGACAGCGGGATGGAAGCAGAGCATGGGAATCTCCGCACTATATATATAAGGTGTAACAGCAATAATCAACTTGAATTCCGATTGGGGTATGTCTTCGAAATGATAGAACACTTTTACGTGTGCGGGAAGTGTGCGTTCCAGATACTCCGTACCTTTATCCTTTATATCGAGCAGCAGCACCGTTGGTTCCCGGTTGACAAAAAGTGTGACCAGTCTGTTCATTTCTGCATGAGGAACAGTTATTTTCCAGTCATATTTTTCAGCTAGCGTATCCAGTGCCCATAACCCGGCATTGTCACTTTGGGTGGTAATCACAGCTTCTCCTCCTGTAATGGCGGCAATATGGCGGGTCAGTTCATTGGCTCCCCCCACATGCCCGGAAAGTACTGAAATGACAAAGCGCCCTGTACTGTCCACACAGACCACTGCCGGATCTTTATATTTGTTTTTTATGCATCCTGCAATGCTGCGTACACAGATTCCCATGGCACCAATAAAGATGATGCTGTCGAAGTCATTGAAATGCTCCTCTATGAACCGATGGCAGGATGTGATGGAAATACAGCCTTCGCATTCGTTTTTGGTATAAATAAGGGTATCCGGCAACTCTCTTTGTAGTGTTTTTGCCAACGGCAGGCTGGCTTCTGATATCAGTATGATTGCTTTCATTTGTTATCTGTTTTAAATCATTTATTCCGCTCTCATTATCTCTATCGGATTAAAGGTATCCACAGCAATACGGGTACACTGTGTTACCTTCTTGTTGATTTGTGTTATACCTTTTGTGAACAGGGCCTTGCTCTCTTCCGAAACCGAATTGAATACAATGACTCCGTCAGGCAACAGCACTTCTTTGATTTTTTGTAGAATCTCTATCATTTTTCCTCCATGACCACCTATAAATACGGCATCGGGGGCGGGAAGCCCGCCGAGTTCCGTTTCCAGAAAATCACCCATGACGGTTGTAATGCCGGGCGTGCCGAATTTACGACTGTTGCGTTCCATTAACTCTTTACCTTCCGTACGCTGTTCGAATGCTGTCACTTTCAGCTCCGGAAATTGGAGTTTGGCTTCTATGGAAACGGAACCGGTGCAGAAACCGATGTCCCAGAATGATTTCTTTTCCCTTAATGTCAGCATACTGAGAGTAAGCAAGCGGACAGGCATTTTGGTAATCATTTTGTTGCGTCCGTTCAACAAATGAAATTCACTTTCGGGAATTCCGAACGGACGGGGATGCACCTTGTTTCTTTGCAGTATCAGGCAATTGGGAAAGCGGAAAGCAGATTGGGAGGCTTCCTCTAAAGAGAATGTACGTACAGATTCTTCCTCGCCATTGCCTAATGCTTCCCCCACGGTCATGCGGTAGTTGTCATATCCATACTCCAGCATCCGGGCGGCAATGGTGGCAGGTGTCTTTTCCCGGTCGGTCAACACGCCTATCAGTTTATCTCCTCTGATTAAAGCAGAGTCGAATGCATCCCAAGGACGTCCGGTCAGCGACAAGGTCTGCATCTCCTGATAGGGGAGCAATATACGGTGTGCCAGCATTTGCAGCGAGTTGAAGGTGGGGAATAAGATAATCTTTGCCGACGGGAGTTTTCTCATGACGGTATTGGCGAAGCCGAAAAACAACGGGTCGCCTGAAGCGAAAACAATTATTTCGGGATGTTCCTCGTAACGGGAGAATACCGCATCCAGCGGGACGGTGATGTCTATCCATACGGCATCTTCCGGCAAATAAGCGTGTACCAATTCATGATGACGTTTTCCTCCCGAGAAGACTTTCCCTTGAGAAACCAAGTTCCGGATTTCAGGAGAAAGAAATTGATTCCGGTCATCGCTTATACCTATTATATAGAATGTTTGCATGGACTTATACATCTCTTCCCGGTTTCAGTTGTTCCGCATCATCAAAAGTAAGGATGGCATTTACCAGAGTCGCTGCCAGATTGCTTCCCCCTTTGCGTCCTTCTACTATCAGTTTGGGGATGTGGCTGAAAGGTTTCACCATGTGTTTGCTTTCGCAAACGTGCACAAAGCCCACCGGAGCAGCGATGATACCGCATGGATGCGCTTTTTCTTTCCGTATCAGGTCACACAGTTCCATCAATGCTGTAGGGGCATTACCGAATACATATAAAGCTTCCGGATGTTCCTCTGCTGCCATACGTATACCGGCCTGTGTACGGGTGATTCCTTTTTCTTTTGCCAATGCTGCCGCGCGTTCGTCACCCAGATAGCATTTCACCCCGATGCCCATCCGTTCCAAAGCACCTTTACGGATGCCCGCGGCAGCCATCGTCACATCCGTAATAATTGTACGTACTTTTCCTTCATTCAATATTTTATACAGACATTCTACGGCAAGAGGATCTACATGCAATATGTTTTCCATCTCGAAATCGGCTGTGGTATGGATGGCATGCAGTAACGCCCATTTGTGATCCGAAGGAATATTTTTATTTTTCAATTCTTTCTCAATAGTACGGAAACTGTTTATCATAATTTCCTGACCGATTCCTGTCGCATCGGTGGTCTTTTCCCGGTAATAACCACGCGGAGTGATTAATTTCCATTCCCGATAATAAGACTGGGAGTTGCCAATCAATACCACTGTAAACATATCCACCTGTTCGGGATCGAATTCTTGCAAAGTGGTGATTGTCACAGTTTCTTCCTTACGTCCGGCCTGACGCACAAAGCCTACCGGGGTTTCGGCTTCACGCTCTTTCAGAAAAATTTCTTTTAATCTGTAGAGTTGCCAATACCGCCCTTCGCTTTTGGGATTATAGACTGCCGTTACGAAATCTGCCGTTGCGGCTGCATGGATGCGTTTTTCAATCCGGTCCCATGGCGTCATGAGGTCGGAGAGAGAAATCACACAGAAATCGTGACCGATGGGTGCTCCTAACAGGGAAGCCGCTTTCTGAAAAGCACTGATACCCGGCAATACTTCTATTTCTACCCGGCTGCCACGCTCGCGTTTCATTTCGTAAACCAGCGGAGCCATGCCATAAATTCCGGCATCTCCCGAGCTGATAACGCATACAGTCTTTCCTTGTTCCGCCAGCTCGAAAGCCTGTTCGGCACGTGCTTTTTCACGTTTCATTCCGGTGTCTATACATTCGGTGCCCGGTTCCAGGTAGGGCTTGATAAACTGGAAATAGTATTTATAGCCGATTACTACATCGCTGTTTTTTACTGCTTGTATTACAGCGGGAGTCATATCTTCAGGTGAGCCGGGACCAATGCCGGCTACGATTAATTGGGCCTTTTTCATTTTTTATTATATAATTATTCCTCTCCGGAAATCTAATTTAAAAGTTTCCTTCAGTGCTTTCAGTCAATATAATCCTCTGAATGACAATACGCTGTCCTGACAGTAGTTCCTTCATCTTGCTTTCAGGCTTTTACATAGACGGACTGAAAGTGATAGCTGGCATGAGGAGCCAAACTTAACCGTACAAAGTTACTTATTTGAACGGGAGAAACAAGTCTTTTCTTGCTATAATTATAGAAATCTTTTTTTATCAGGCTTAATAATGAATAAGGCATCATTCAGAATGTGCCGTAATCGGGAAGCCGGCAAAGCAGAGGATATTGCCGGTGAAAATTTAAACAGGAACTAAAAATAATAGAGATTTGCTGATAGATAAGTTTGAAGAAAAAATGTTGGCGGAATCATTGGGGGGCACTATGGGGATGGTTAAGCCTTTTTATTCCTGCACTTAACCCTTTTTAAACCTCTGATTTCTATCTCCATAGCCTTTGGAGTTAACTCCAAAGCTTATGGAGATAACTCCAAAGGCTATGGATTTAACTCCGCAAGCTTGGGAGATAGAAATCATACGTTCAAAAAGGCTTAGTCACAAAGATGTGAGAGCTTAGGAATCGGTTTGCCGGAGTTTGTCCTGTATGGAAAAAACTGCCTCCGCTGTTTGTATCATATCGGATTCCGTTATTTTAAGGCCTTGCCATCCGAGAAAGCATTACCCACTTTTTCTCCTACTTTCAGATAATCATTATTGAACGGGTCGAAGATGACGGGAATAACTTTGGAGGCATCCACTTTTCCATTCTTATCCAGTGCACGTTCATCTACACTTACATTGACTATTTCGCCGCGCAGGATACAGGTTTCGGGATTGTAATCCTTCAGCTTGCATTCCACAGCTACGGATAATTCATCAATCAGCGGGGCATCCACAAACTCCGACCGGGTGGCATGGAATCCCGCACGGGCGAATTTGTCCGGAACCTTGTTGCCCGAAACAATGCCTACATAATCGCAAGCGATGATTTGCCCGGCTTCTGCCATGCTCACTGTGAATGCTTTGCGTTTCAGAATGTTGGCCGTTGTCTTGTGACCTTCACTGATACAAATACTGATTTCATTCATTTCACTGATACCGCCCCAAGCCGCATTCATGGCATTGGGAATACCGTTTTCATCGTATGCGGCGATGATAAATACCGGTTGCGGATAGGTAAAAGGTTTTGCTCCTAAATTCTTTCTCATACTATTTATTTTTTAGTCCATTGTTTAATCTCTTCTTTGGTAGCACCGTTCATCAGCCTGCCTTTCTGCCAGTTCAGGTTGGGATAGGCTTTCTTTAATTCTTGTTCGGCGTTAGAAATGCGGCTTCCACCCGAGGTAGCGAATGGAATGAGGATCTTGCCTGTGAAATCACCTTTTTCTATAAAACTGTTGATGATTCTTGGAGCCAGGTTCCACCAAATGGGGAAACCGATATAGATGGTATCATAGGTTGCCAAGTTTTTGGGCTGGGAACGCAATGCGGGACGTGACAGGGCGTCTGCCATTTCCACACTGCTGCGCGAGGATTTGTCGTGCCAGTCCAGGTCGGCGGAGGTATATTTCTTTGCAGGTTGTATTTCGTAGAGGGCTCCGCCTGTCACCTCCGCTACCTGTTTGGCAGCTTTCTCTGTTGTACCTGTTGCCGAGAAGTAAGCTACTAATGTTCTGTTGCTCTGTTTCTGTGCGTTTACGGTAATACACAGTATCATGATTACCGTCATAAATAATCCGAGTCTTTTCATACGATTGATGTTATTTGGTTCAAATATACGTTTTAATATTTTATGATGTTGCAAATTTAGGTATATTTGCTTGGGTTCTTTGTAGATAAATTACGGGTATCCTAACCTTAATTACAGATTCTGCCATATAATATGGAGGGGTAGTCCGGCAGGAACATTCCGGCTCTTCTTTTTATTCCCGGATGGGATAAGATTCAGTAACTAAGGTAAAATAATCCGTAATTGGGGTTATAACCTTGTCCGGATAACCTCCTATTTTTGTAACCGTATTATTCAAATAACTGAAAAAGCTATATTTTAGCAGGCATTAAACAAGTTAGAATGATGGATAAAATATTAAATTTAGACAGTGTGGACCAATATAACAGTCTATACGGACTTGAAACACTGAATCCGTTGGTCAGTGTCATTGATTTGAACAAGGCTACCCGGCAGATGGACTATGTGCACTGGAACTATGGTGTTTATGCACTTTATCTGAAATTGGAGAAAGCTTGTGATATCAAGTACGGGCGTCGGAGTTATGACTATCAGGAAGGAACCGTAGTATGTTTTGCTCCGGGACAAACAACGGAAACCACATTGACCACCGACCGTGTGCAGTTGAATGTGCTTGGAATTCTTTTTCATCCGGATTTGTTACGGGGGACTACGCTTGGAAAAACAATAAAGAAATATACTTTCTTTTCGTATGAAGTGAGCGAGGCGCTGCACCTTTCGGAAGATGAGCGCAATATTATGACAGATTGCCTGAAGATTATCCGTATGGAACTGGAACGGGGGGTGGACAAGCATAGTAAGACCTTGCTGGTAAACTATATAGAACTGCTTCTTAATTACTGTATGCGTTTTTATGAACGTCAGTTCGCCACCCGCAGTCATTCGAACCGTGATGTGTTGACACGCTTTGAAGGGTTGCTTGACGATTATTTTGAGGGCGAACTTGCCGAGCGTGACGGATTGCCTACCGTGAAATACTTTGCTGACAAACTGTGCCTTTCATCCAACTACTTCGGGGATATGTTCAAGAAGGAAACCGGCAAGACCCCACAGGAATATATTCAGGAAAAAGTGATAGAACTGGCGAAAGAACGGATGTCCGACAGGAGAGAAACCGTCAGCAGGGTAGCTTATTCACTGGGATTTCAATATCCGCAGCATTTCTGCCGGTTGTTCAAGAAGCGTGTGGGCTGTACACCGAATGAATATCGTACACAAAACCTTCCTTTATAGTATCCTGTTTTAACAAGCAATGAAAGAGACTATGTTGGACTTGAGGACTGTATATGAATGTAATCGCTGTCTGGGTTGCAAGACATTGCATCCGCAGGTGAGCATCATCAATCTGGAGAATCCTTCATTGGAAGAGGATGCGGTGAAATTTGAATTCTATGCTGTCTTGCTGATTGAGGATTGTCCGAGCGGTTGTTGCTGCTGCGGACGGAAATATTATGATTACTCCAATGCTACCATGGTGTTTCTCACTCCCGGCGAGATCTTTCGTATGAGTAAGGAGAATACGTTGCCGGATAAAGGATATCTTTTGGCATTTCATCCTGACCTGTTGTTCCGCACCTCACTGAAGAATCATATTAAAAATTATACCTTTTTCCATTATCGCAAGGAAGAAGCGCTGCATCTTTCACGGCGTGAGACAGAGAAAGTGACGTGTTGCCTCTCGAATATAGAGGATGAGTTGCATCATCCCATTGATACTCATAGCAGTATTATTCTTTCCCGGCATATAGAACTTCTGTTGGATTATTGCACCCGGTATTATGAACGTCAGTTTATTACCCGTGAGAATAAGAACAAGGCTCTTTTGGAAAACATGGAACGTTTGTTTGTGGAATATATCGCATCCGGAAGATTGCAGGGCGGCAAGTTGCCCACATCCGGCTATATGGCGGGAGAGCTTGATTTGTCTGTCGCTTACTTCAATGATCTGCTGAGATTTGAAACCGGCAAGACTTTGGAGGAATATTTTCAACTGAAGCGGCTGGATATAGCCAGGCACATGTTGTTGCAGGACGGTCATACGCCTGCTGCTGTGGCACGGAAGTTAGGCTATCCTAATGTGCAGTGCTTCAGTGTGCTTTTCAAGAAAATAACAGGTGTCGCCCCCAGTGATTACCGGCTCTCGCAGAATTGATAACCGGGTTGCAATACCATGTTTTTGTGATACAGTTCCTTTCTGTAAAAATGGTAATTCTATCTGTAATTTATCTACAAAGAATGAATGGGGGCTGGCTTATCTTTGCATTGTGAAGTGAAAGCGGCTTTGTTCGCATCGGAATGAAGTAAGACAACAGATGAAATCATTTAAATAGGTAGAACGATGTATATTGAACAAGTAAATTCTCCGCAAGACATAAAACGGTTTTCTGCGGAACAGTTAAGACAGTTGGCCGGTGAAGTCCGCAATGCATTATTGACCAAGTTAAGTGCTCACGGAGGGCATGTGGGACCTAATCTGGGAATGGTGGAGGCTACAATAGCATTGCACTATGTATTCAATTCACCGACGGATAAGATGGTATATGATGTATCCCATCAAAGTTATACACATAAGATGCTGACCGGGCGTAAGGATGCTTTCCTGAATCCGGAGGATTATGATGTGGTGTCCGGATACACCAATCCCCGGGAAAGCGGGCACGATTTTTTCACTATCGGCCATACTTCCACCTCTGTCAGTCTGGCTTGCGGTCTTGCCAAAGCCAGAGATCTGAAAGGCGGATACGAGAATATCATTGCCGTGATAGGGGATGGATCGCTCAGCGGCGGGGAAGCTTATGAAGGTCTGAGTAATGCGGGAGAAATGGGAACCAACCTTATTATAGTGGTTAATGATAATGAAATGTCCATTGCCGAAAACCACGGTGGGCTCTATCAGAACCTGAAGGAACTGCGCGATACGGAGGGACGGTCGTCCTGTAATTTCTTCCGTTCTCTGGGGTTGGATTATCTTTATGTGGGAGAGGGGAATGATATTCCGTCTTTGATTGCGGCTTTTGCCAAGGTGAAAGATACATCACGTCCCACAGTGGTTCATATTCACACACAGAAAGGAAAGGGATACGCTCCGGCAGAAGCCGACCGGGAGGAATTTCATTGGGAGATGCCTTTCGATCTGGAAACGGGTAAGCCGAAGGTGGATTGCAGCGGTATGGAGGATTACCATAGCCTGACCGGGAAGTTTTTGTTGGAGAAGATGAAGGAGGACCACACGGTTGTTGCCATCAGCTCGGGTACTCCTACTGTGATAGGTTTTACTCCTGAACGCCGGAAACAGGCAGGGCGTCAGTTTGTGGATGTAGGTATTGCCGAGGAACATGCCGTGGCATTGGCATCGGGTATCGCTGCCGGTGGCGGACGTCCGGTGTACGGGGTTTACAGTACTTTTGTCCAGCGTTGCTATGACCAGTTGTCTCAGGATTTGTGTATCAATGGAAATCCGGCGGTGATCACTGTGTTTATGGGGACAGTAGCCGGAATGAACGATGTGACTCATCTGGGTTTCTTCGATATTCCGCTTATCAGCAACATCCCGAATATGGTTTATCTGGCTCCTACGTGTTCCGAAGAGTATTTTGCTATGTTGGAATGGGCTGTCCGCCAGACGGAATATCCCGTTGCTATCCGTGTGCCGGGAGCGGCAGTGGTGCATCGTAAGGAAGAGTTTGACACGGATTATAGCGAGTTAAACCGCTACAAAATGACAGCCAGGGGAGAAACTGTCGCTATTCTTGCATTGGGTGCTTTCTATGATTTGGGACAGGCTTTGAAGAATAAGCTCCGGGAAGAGTCGGGTGTTGAGGCTACTTTGATTAATCCCCGTTACATAACAGGGCTTGACGAACCGATGCTGGAAGAGTTGAAAGTGGGGCATCGTATTGTCGTAACGTTGGAAGACGGGGTGCTGGATGGAGGATTCGGCGAGAAGATAGCGCGTTATTATGGTAATTCTGAAATGCGGGTGCTGAATTACGGACTTCGTAAAGAATTTGCAGACCGCTATAATCTGGATGAGCTGATGAAAGCCAACAGGTTGACTGACAAGCAGATGGCGGAGGATATTGCCGGTATATTAGGATAACCGTTTTACGGAATGGCTGAAGTTCAAGACTTCAGCCATTTTTGTAATAGTGAAATAGATAAGCCGGATTAAAACTGTTTGTTACCATAAGTATGAGAACTGGAATACTTATTCTTTTTCCAGAAGCGAATAAAACACAGGATGATAATCGGGAAGTAGTTCCGGGTGAAAAGCTTTTATCATGTCACTCAGAAGAACATCGGGTGAGAGGGGAAGATTCTCATACAAAGGTATCCATTCCAGATTGCAATAAATAACTTTCTTTTCTTTAAAAGCCCGAAAATCAGCATATTGTGGATTGGAAGCTTTTAATGCTTCATAAGAGAATTCTCCTTTATAACCATTCATCACTCTCCAGTAGCCGGCATTATATCCTTTGGCGTATACGGTTTCAAAATCCATGAGTACACCTCCTGTTTCAGGATTATCCTTCATAAAGTAATCGGCCCCTGCGTCGGCGAACAAGCGGGCATAGAAACTTTGTCCTCCGGGTACATACCAGGTACCTCTTCTCATTTCTCCGCTGAATACACTGGGACGCTGTTTTACATTGGAAACTTTGGCTTTCAATAGGTTATAGCGTTGTTCCATTTGTGCAAATAATTGGCATGCCTCTTCCTCTTTACCGATAAACATACCTGCTACCTTGATCCATTCGGACAGCCCCAATGGTGATGTTTCCTTGAATGCCCAATAGGGGACCAGAGGGATGTTCAGCCCTTTCATCACTTCATACCCTCCCCGGCGGTTGGGAGATACGAAAATGATATCGGGTTGGGATGCAATGATAATTTCCGTATCAAAGTTTCCTTCCATTCCTATCTTTTTCACCCGTCCGTCTTTTAATCGGGCAAGCCATTCCTTATTCTGCATCCGGCGGGTGGTACTTGTCGCTACCACTTTGTCATAAGCATTCAGACCGGTAAAACCTGCCAGTTGCGGCGTGGTCATGCAGATTACTCTGTCTGTCGGAGTCGGAATAACGGTATAGCCATCGGGTATCTCGGCTTTTGTTCCTTTAGGAACTAAGGCGAAAAGTTCGGGTATTGCATGGTTATTGTTCGGCTCCGAGATGTACAGAAGCTTTACTCCATCCGGACGAACAGTTATTTTGAAGCCTTTGGCATAACGGGGGGCCAAGGCTGTTTGTATGGTATCTGCGGAAGATAGCCCGTTTTCACTCACTGGGTTGCGGCTTTTATAGCCGCAACCTGCCAGGCAGAAAGTTGTTATGAGCAGATAGACAAGTCTGGTTTTAGAAGCCATGCTAAAAATAGTTTTATTGCTTGAAACGAACCAGCAGACTGACATAGAAAGAGCGTCCCGGTGTCAGAGTTGCATAATTACTGTTATAAGGACGGTCATCTGTGTAATTGAAAATGTTTTCAACTCCGACGGCGGGTTCCAGAGCAACAGATTTTAAATTGAATGAATGGCGTGTGTTGATATCCCAAAGCTGGTGGGCGGGGGCGTCACCGTAAGTTTTAGACCAGCGTGTACCTTGATAGCGTCCGTTGATTGCAATATTGAATGTATAATCATTCCATGTTTTTCGCCAACTGGCATTGAAATTACCCGAGTGACGTACTGTTCTTTCCAAACGGATGTCTTCTGTACGGTTGCGCCCGTCCGTGTAAATATAGTTTGCTCCGAACATGAAGCCTGTGAAGGGACGGACTGAAAAACCTATGTCAAAGCCTTTCACACGTGCCTTTTCTATATTACGGTACTGGCGTCTGCGAGTGATACCGTTTTCAATATCTTCGGGTGTTGTTCCTATATCTTCCGCTTCGATCTTGTCTTTCAGGTCATTCTGATAAATGGAAGCGGCAATGGAGAACAAGCGATGATTGTATTCTATATTCAAATTATAGAAATTGCTCTTTTCCGGGTCCAGGCCAGGGTCTCCGACAGTGATTTGTCCACGGCTTTCAGAAACGGCATACATTTGTTGCAAGGTAGGTGAACGGAATCCGGCAGCGTAAGATGCACGTACATTCAGTCCTGAATATTGGTACATCAAGGATAGTTTGGGCGTGAACTGGCTTTTAAACTTTTCATTATAGGCATATCGTATACCTGCCACTACGCTGATTGCATCCAGTAGTTTTACTTCGTCCTGTACGTATGCTGCCAGTGTATAAACACTTTGGTATTCATTATTCAGCATCTTGCTGGTTTCAGTCGGCTCCAAGCCTTCGAATACATAGTCCAGTCCGGTAAAAAGTGTATTGTTCTCGTGAGTTTTGAATACACCTTTTAGATTGGCATTGGTGTAAGTCTGGTCTTTACTGAGGACTTCATCACCGGTTTTATGCGTTTTTGCATCATTTATATAGTCATAAAAAGAACGGAAATTGGTGGTGCTTATATTCCCTTCTATATATGAAGCCCGCTTAGCCAACAGATATTTGGCTGTTCCACCCACTGTATAGGACTGATGCCGGTTGTTGTAATCGTAAGCTCCGGTACGGTCGTTTTCGCTGATAAAAAGATTACCGTTTAAATGAAGACTTAAACGCTCTGTGGCTGCGTAGCTCAAGGTTTGGCTCACATTATGCGAATGATTTTTATAGACCGGTTTCTTTGTGGTTTCCACCAGTTCTCCCTTGCTTTCCTCATACGGATTCAGTTGCCATCCATCCGAAGTGCGGTAATTATAGTTCAAGTGTGCGGATAATTTTCCATCATTGGCGTCTGCGTTGACTGATTCTGAAATTCGTCCGTGAGAACTTACACGGGTATTGGAAGATACATTCAATGCAGATTTAGGATCATCGGTAATGATATTGATTACTCCTGCGATGGCGTCACTGCCATAAAGGGCGGAAGATGCTCCTTTTAATACTTCAATACGTTTTACGGCATCCATATTGATCCGGTCGTAATCTATAGACCCCGAAATATCTCCGGCTACTTTTTTACCGTTAATTAATACGAGGAGGTATTTATCAGGCAGTCCGTTTACGTATAGGGTTGTTCCCATAGCGGTGGTTTGCACCGAGATAGAGGGAACTAGTTTCACCAAAGCATCCTGGAAACTGGATGGATTGGCATTTTGCAGGTCACGTTGGGAAATGACCTCTACGGGTACAGGGCTGTCTTTCAGCTTGTGGTGAGTTCCGGTTCCGGTTACCACTACCTGATCCATGTTGAAAGTGGTACCTTTCAGCCTTATCACCATTTCTTTTTGACTTTGACTGACTTTCTGAGTAACAGGAGCATAATTCAGGCAACTGGTACGCAGGGTATACGTCCCCTCTTTGATGTCTTTCAACAAAAATTCTCCTTTAGGATTGGTAGCACATCCTATTGTAGTTTGTTCCAAACGTACGTTAGCGCCTTCCACCGGCTTTCCTGTACGGGCATCCACTACTTTTCCACTTAACGATATCTGGGCGGATGCACACACCACCATGCTGCCGAATAAGGCTGTCAGTAAACATTTCTTTTTCATCGAAATAATTTAAGAATTAATAATTAGCTTTCCTGGCCCCGGGAAAGCGTGAATTATCTATGTTCAGACTTGGCAGGTTTCCTGGCTTCACCCTGAAAAGCGCCTTCCCATTTCTTACAAAGGAAACAGTGGCATGGCGAGAGTTGCTTTTCATTGGACGGGCTTCACAGTAGCGGGCACTGCTTCGGATTCTATAACCGAATTCCCTTTTATGCAAATACGGAAAGTACTTACATCACCAAATCTGATGCAAAGGTAGGGTTTTATTTTAAAATCTTTTGGGATTCTGAAAATAAAAGAAACATTTTTGTGATGTTTGATACTGATTTATAGGCTTCTTAATATATAAGGAAGGGACAACTAAGGACGAATGGGCATTTTCTTTGGCAGGATGAGAGGCTTGTTTCCGATTTTAAATCCATAACTACTATTAATAGGTATTGACTGCTATTGGAAATAGTTCTATCTTTGTCCCCGTTACGATGAAGAAATATTTGATTCATATTCTAAAGCTCTTCCTTCCGCTGATATTTATTGCCTATTTGGGAGGGATCACCCTTTTTACTCACTCGCATGTGGTAAATGGGGTAATCATCGTACATTCGCATCCGTTTAAAGGGGAGCATCAACATACGGAGGTGGAATTGGAAACAATTTTCTTCCTCTCTTCTTTCGCTGCTTCCGATAGTTTGCTCACACCATTTTCCGCATCAATCTTATTAGTATTGCTATGCTTGCTGGCTACTCCGATTGTAGAACACATTAAACTGGCAAAAGCTTGTTGCGGCATTTATTTGCGTGCGCCTCCTGTTGTTTATTAAATAAAGAATTTTCACGTTAGTAGAATGTTTTCCGTTGCCATTATGTGCATACGGATTCGTTCTTCTGACCGCTATCCTTTTATTCATAAATAAACAGAACAAGAACACATGAAGAAATACATTTTTTTCTTGATGGGAGTAGTATGCTTTTTACTCTCGTCACTGGCTGCGCACGCCAATGAATTGAATAAGTCTGATGCAAATATTATAGGACATGTATTAGATGAGAGTACGAAAGAACACCTCTCTTTTATCAGTGTATCGCTGAAAGGGACTACCATAGGGACTATGACTGACGCCAGTGGACACTATTTTCTTAAAAATCTGCCTGAAGGAGAATTTACCATGGAGGTAAGTGCTGTCGGTTATAAGACAGTCAGCCGGAAAGTAACTTTAAGAAAAGGGAAAACTTTGGAGGAGAACTTCGAGATAGAAGAGGATCTGATAGCGTTGGATGGAGTAGTGGTGTCTGCCAATCGTAGTGAGACCACCCGCCGTATGGCACCTACTTTGGTAAACGTAATGGATGTGAAAGTATTTGAGAATACAAATTCCTCTACATTGTCGCAAGGGCTGAATTTCCAACCCGGAGTGCGTGTGGAAAATAATTGTCAGAACTGTGGTTTCCAACAAGTACGTATCAATGGGTTGGATGGCCCTTATACGCAGATATTGATCGACTCGCGTCCTATATTCAGTGCTTTGGCCGGTGTATATGGATTGGAACAGATACCTGCCAATATGATTGAGCGTGTAGAAGTGATGCGCGGAGGAGGTTCGGCATTGTTCGGCTCTTCAGCCATTGCGGGAACCATTAATATTATCACTAAGGAGCCTGTACGGAATTCAGGACAATTGACACATACCCTGACAGGTATAGGAGGTACTTCTTCTTGGGACAATAATACGACACTGAACGCTTCATTAGTGACTGATAATCATAAAGCAGGATTGTATATTTTTGGACAGAACAGAGAAAGAAGCGGTTATGACAGTGACGGAGATGGATATACCGAATTGCCAAAACTGAAAAATCAGACAGTAGGTTTTCGTTCTTTTATTAAAACAAGCACGTATTCAAAACTGACTTTTGAATATCATCATCTCAGTGAGTTCCGTCGTGGCGGGAATAAGTTGAACCGTCCTCCCCATGAAGCGGATATAGCCGAACAATTGCAGCATACTATCAATAGCGGGGGAGCGAAATTTGATTATTTCTCTCCTGATGAGAAACAGCGGCTGAGTGTATATGCCTCTGCACAGCATACAGGACGTGACAGTTATTATGGTGGAGGACAAGATGTGAATGCGTATGGCGCGACCACGGATTTTACCTGGGTCACAGGATCGCAGTATATCTATAGTTTTGATAAATGCTTTTTTATGCCTGCCGATTTTACCGGAGGTTTGGAATATAACCAGGATAACTTGACGGATGATATGTGGGGATATAACCGTTATACCAGACAAGAAGTCCGTATAGCCAGTGCATTTTTCCAAAATGAATGGAAGAATAAGCAATGGAGTTTTTTACTTGGAGGACGTTTGGACAAACATAATATGGTGGATCATGTGATCTTTAGTCCGCGTGCTAATCTTCGTTACAATCCGACCGAGAATATGAACCTGCGTGCCAGTTATTCTTTCGGATTCCGTGCGCCTCAGGCTTTTGATGAAGATTTACATATAGAAAATGTAGGTGGGACAGTGTCTATGATTGAACTGGCAAAAGACTTGACAGAAGAAAAATCACAAAGTCTGAGCGTATCGGGAGATTTGTATCATCGTTGGGGAGATTTCCAAGGAAACTTGCTTATAGAAGGTTTTTATACTTTGCTTTCCGATGTATTTGCCTTACGCCAGATAGGGGAGCGTGACGGTATTATTATCAATGAACGGTATAACGAGAAGGGAGCCAAAGTGTATGGTTTGACTTTGGAAGGAAAGATTGCTTATCGTTCCTTACTTCAATTGCAGGCCGGCGTTACCATGCAGAAAGCTGAATACAAGCAGGCACGTGCATGGAGTGATGATGAAACGGTGCCGATGGAGAAAAAAATGTTCCGTACTCCGGATACTTATGGATATTTCACTTTGTCATACAACCCTTTCGTACCGATGACTATTGCATTGTCCGGTACTTATACCGGTAGTATGATGGTAGAGCATAAAGCTGGTTTTATTGATAAGGACATTGCAGTGAATACACCTGATTTCTTTGAATTGAATCTGAAAGCCGGTTATGACTTCAATTTGTATAAAGGCATAACCATGCAAGTAAATGCCGGAGTACATAATATTTTTAATGCGTATCAAAGTGATTTTGACCGGGGGGCAAAACGTGATTCCGGTTATATTTATGGGCCGGGTATGCCACGTTCTTACTTTGCCGGAGTGAAATTGAGTTTTTAATTTGTATATATCATTGCCGGGAGAGGACGGATAGCGCTCCTCTCCCGGCAATTTGCGTCATAGAATAAATAACCTATTATAGGGCTTTCGAACAGGTTATTTTAGATAATAATTCTTTTGATACACTTTATTTAGAATAATTATCTAAATTGGAATGCTTTATTGGATGTAAAATCTGCTATTCCTATCTTTGTGGAGAAATAAATCTGAAATGTGATTAATATAAAGATAAATCTCCTATATAACTATCCGCTATATGGATTTATCGGAATTAATAAGTAAAAAGGTCAAAAAAGATGGGTATTGCTGAGTTGATAAATAAGGAAAAGAAAACAGCATTTTCTTTCGAGGTTCTTCCACCGTTGAAAGGTACTGGAATTGAAAAACTATATGCTACAATAGATACATTACGGGAATTTGATCCTCTTTATGTCAACATTACCACTCATCGCAGCGAATATGTGTATCGCGAGTTGGGGGGTGGTTTATATGAACGTAATCGTTATCGGCGGCGTCCGGGTACGGTGGCGGTGGCTGCGGCTATACATAATAAATATGATATCACTGTTGTGCCGCATATTTTGTGCAGTGGGTTTTCACGTGAAGACACGGAATATATATTGCTTGATTTGCAATTTTTAGGTATTACTAATCTGTTGGTACTCCGGGGAGACAAGGCAAAAGATGAATCTTCTTTTGTTCCCGAGAAAAACGGTTATGCCCATGCTTTGGAGTTGGAAGAGCAGATTAATGCTTTTAATGAAGGAAAATTTATTGATGGAACACCTATTCAGGCTCCTTTAACTCCTTTTCGTTATGGTGTGGCAGGTTATCCGGAGAAGCATGAGGAATCTCCTAATATAGAACAAGATTTATATTGGTTAAAAAAGAAAGTGGAAGCCGGAGCCGATTATGTAGTGACACAAATGTTTTATGATAACCAAAAATACGTTGCCTTCGTGGAGCGTGCAAGAAAAGAGGGGATTAATGTTCCTATCGTACCGGGTATCAAACCTTTTTCCAAACTATCACAGCTTAGCGTTATTCCCAAAACGTTCAATGTGGATTTACCACAGGAACTGGTCGTGGAAGCAATAAAATGCAAGGATGATAAAGAAGCGCGTGCATTAGGCATAGAGTGGTGTGTCAATCAATGCCGGGAACTGATAGCATATGGAGTTCCGGGAATACATTTTTATACAGTGGGTGCGGTGGAGAATGTGAAAGAGGTGGCGGCAGCTGTTTATTGATAGTCTTTAATGGAAATGTTTCTGTCAGGCCATTTATTGCTCCGTATCTTAATGGGTTTAAGATGCGGAGCAAAATATATTTTGTAAATGGGTTATAAGTCATCTTCCAAAGCTGTACTTTTGGCATAAGCCGTACTCTTTGCTTCAAAAAAATCAGTCTTTACCATATTGGCATTAGAATATTGAGATACCCAGTGCATGCTTTCCGGCTCTTTATGGTTTTCTTCGTACAGAGGGCCAAAACCTAAACTACTCCAACGGAGATTGCCTAAATATTGAATATAATCTTCTATCATTTTCCGGTTGAGTCCCTGTATATTGTCTCCTATCACATATTGTCCCCATTCTATTTCCTGCTTGACCCCCTCACGCATCATGTATTCATATATTTTTACTTTATCGGGAGTGAATAAATCCGGTTCTTCTTTCTTTAATTCCAGAATAATGTTGCGGAATAACCACAGATGCGTGTTTTCATCTCGATTGATATATCGGATTTCTTGTGCGGAACCTGACATTTTTCCATTACGGCTCAAGTTATAGAAAAACATGAATCCGCTATAGAAATAGATTCCTTCCAATATATAATTGGCGATAAGGGTTTTCATCAATGTGAATCCATCCTGACTTTCCTGGAATTCGTTATAGCAATTGCCTATAAAAGTATTTCTTTTCAGCAGGTGTTCGTCTGTTTTCCATTGGTAAAGGATCTCGTTACGCTTTTCGGGGCTACAGATAGAATCCAGCATGTAACTGTAGCTTTGGCTGTGTACACATTCCTGAAAGGCTTGGATATGGAGGCATAGATTAACTTCATTGGCTGTGATGTATTCGCTGATGGTGGGCAGATTATTGCTTTGTAAAGAATCAAGGAACACTAAAAAACTCAGGATTTTATCATAGGCGGTGCGTTCTGCTTGGTCCAGGTGAGGATAATCCTTGGTATCTTGGGTGAGATTGATTTCTTCGGGAATCCAAAAATTATTCATAGCCTGACGATACCAGTCACTAACCCATTTATAGCGCATATTATTGAAATCATTCAAATTGGTGGTGTTTCCTCCAATCATTCTTCTGTGCCGGAGGTCGGTATCTCCCTCAGGATTGAAAAGGGCATTCTTTTTTAATTTTATTGTATTCATGATTTATTGTTGTTTTATATTCTGTCTTCTTGTTTTACTGCTAACTCAAGGCTGTATATTAAAAATAAATTTGTTATTCATTCCTTGTAGGGGCGCAAGTATTGCGCCCCTACAAGGAATGTTTTAGCATGACAATTCAGTACTGGAGTGTTTACGAAAAGATCAGGAGGCACAGCTTTCACATTCTTCTACTTCCAACGATTTGCTACGGACATAATATATTGTTTTTACGCCACATTCCCATGCCAGCAAATACAGGTTTAATACTTGTCTCAGGGTAAATTCATTGGTAATGTATAGATTCAGACTTTGCGCCTGGTCTATATGTAACTGCCGGATCCCTGCGGCACGGATACTCCATGTCTGATCTATCAGATAAGCACTTTTATATATCCAATAGGTCTTATCGGACAATGCCGGTGCAACACGTGGCAGCATGGCTCCTTTCTTTTCTTCCAAGAAGAAACGTTTCATTACCGGATCTGTTCCGGCAGTGGTTCCGGCAATGATACTGGTGCTGCTGGTGGGGGCAATGGCAAGAAGATAGGCATTTCTCATTCCTTGTGTGGAAACTTTTACAGCCAATGCTTTCCATTCTGGCGAATTATAGCCCCGTTTTATAAAATAAGCTCCGGTCTGCCAGTCGCTACCTTCAAAATAATGATAGGATCCTTTTTCTTTTGCCAGTTCGCTACTTGCTGCTATAGCAGCATAGTTGATACGTTCGAAAACTTTATCCATAAAATTGAGATGTTCCTCGCTTTCCCAACGAATACCGCGAACAGCAAGAGCATGATGATAACCGCTGACTCCCAAGCCGATACTGCGGTAGCGATGATTGGTAATCTGAGCGAAAGGAATCGGATAAAAGTTCAGTTCAATCACATTATCCAATGCCCGTACTACAGTTGCCACCTTTTCTTTCATTTGTTTTTCATCTTCCAAGGGCAAATGTCCTAATGAAAGGCTGGCAAGATTACATACCACAAAGTCTCCGGGCCGGATAGTTTTGACTACCACTGTATCACCATCTTCCGTACATATCTCTGTAGAGACTGTTTCAATGGAGGACATGTTTTGTGCTATTTCCGTGCAAAGATTGGAGCAATAAATGATCCCCCGGTGTGCATTGGGATTGGCACGGTTCACGGTGTCACGATTGAATGTAAAGGGAGTACCTGTTTCTACAGCCGAACGTAGTACCAGTCTGACGATATCTTTGATGCTCATACAGCGCTTGGAGAGTCGGGAGTCATTTACGCAATCCATGTATTTCTGTTCCCATTCCTTTCCGTAGTAGTCTTCCAGACAGTATCCTTTGACGGTCATTATTTCATTGGGACAGAATAAATACCATTGCTGGTTTAAATCCTGTTTCGCCATACGCCAGAATAAGTCCGGATAGCATACGGCAGGGAAGATGTCGTGCGCTTTCATCCGGTCATCTCCATTATTAGTCCGGAGTTGCAGAAACTCAGGCAAGTCTTTGTGCCATACATCCAGATAGACGGCTACGGCTCCCTGACGCATACCTAACTGGTCAACGGCTACAGCAGTGTCATTCACCAGTTTCATCCATCGGATTACACCTCCGGCCACACCTTTGAATCCGCGTATGTTTCCACCTGCGGCACGAATTTTGCCAAAATACATTCCCATTCCTCCTCCAAATTTGCTTACCATCGCAAAATTGTCTAAACTGCGGTAAATGCCTTCCAGACTATCGGGCACTGTATCAATGAAGCAACTGGATAACTGGTGATAAGGTTTTCGGGCATTTGCCAGGGTAGGAGTGGCCATTGTGACTTCCAAACGACTTAATATATCATAGAACTTTTTTACCCATTGCAGTCTGTCCTGTTTTTCGGGCATAGCGAGATGAAGGGCAATCCCTAAATACATTTCCTGCACAGATTCTATAGGCTCGTGTGAACGGGTACGGATCAGATAACGCTTGGCAAGCAGATCCAGTCCTGAATAATTGAAAAGCTTGTCACGTTCAGGACACATGAAGCCAGCTGCCGTTTCTATCTCTTGTGGAGTATAGGAGGCTAAGATATAATTACCATACAAACCCTCATCGGTGAGGTAACGTAATTTATCATAAAATGAAAAGATGCCGGCAGCTTCCGCCTGTTCGGCCAGTTTTTTTGTTAATCGGAAATTCAGCAGACGCGCCGCAATGAATTCCCAATCGGGAGTTTCTTGTGTCGTCAGTTCTACAGCCGCTTTGACAAGTGCCGCCAACCGTTCCCCGGGTGTCATATCCGGTTTACAGAAACTTGTGAATTTCTCTGCGAGAAGGGTTAGACTATATTCCTTCCCGGAGAAGTCTTTTTGTATCTCTTTTAGTATATTTGATATAGTATCATCACCGGTTCCTGTAATGATTTGGCTAAGAGCTTTTCTTCTTTCTGTGCGTTGCCAACGGTAAAGTATATAGTTTTTGGCTTCTGCATAAAAGCCATGTTCCATCAAACTACGTTCCACTTCGTCCTGAATGCGTTCTACACTACGATTTGCTTCGTTTTGATGCAGAAATAGTTCCACTTCGTCTACTATGGTGTAGACAGCTTCATCTGTTATTTCTTTTTGGGTACTGGCAAAGCTTTTCCGTATGGCAACGGCTATTTTTTCTCTGTCGTAGGATTCTGTTGCCCCATTCCTTTTAATTATTTGCATGAGATGCTGTTGGTATGAATTATTGTATCTTTTCGTACCGCTTCCCTAACCCCACGAGTAGAAACGGCCTTTGATGAATGGCAGGTCTTCTGACTGGCTCCTCATTTCCGATGCCTTCCCGCGTTCTCGTTATGTGGAGTCAGGCAGTGGCAATAGGTACATATCGGAAATTTTATCGGAGTTTCACAGCAGCGGGACTGTCCGGGATTTACACCCGATTCCCTTTTAATCCGGATAGAGGGCATCTATTCGGAACCGATTCGGGAACAAAGATAATGGAAATTGGAATTATTACAGCATTGAGTTAGTTTAAAAATCAGAAATGATTTATAAAAGTTGGATGGTATTAAACATTTTGGACAAGTTCTACTACCATGCTTCCAAGCAGCACAGCTACTATTGTTATGAGTAACCAATTGATATACTTGCTTTTCGATCTCGTTTTTTCTTTTTCTGAATGACACTGATTTTTACCATATAACCGAATGATTCCCCAATGCGATTGGCACTGCGTATCACTCGTGAAGTATGTACACCACATCCCATCGTGTGAGCGGAATATTCAGAAATAAATCCACTGACATCTATCAAAATTTCGGCTGTCTTATCCATTTAAATGAAGTTATGTTTTTCTTTTTTTAGAATCCATAGACACGACATGGCTTTCCAGTGGAAGGCATTTCCTTGTCAATTTCAATCTTTAATTTTTTTATATTCAATATTTCTTCTCCTTCAAGCATCAGGCACATAATAAGAAAACAACCGTTTTTCTCACATTCCATATCGAATAACCGGTGTTGTGAAAACATGCCTAACCCATGTGAGTCAATAAGAATAAACTTTGGATGGTTATAAAGTAATGCAGCCAGAGAGTCCCAATTAAGCTTCATGTCAAACATAAAGAAGTCTTTGGTTGCATAGTCGTTGGTTGCCATATTGCCGGTATATAAAACCAATGCTTTACCTTCTATGTCCAAGTTATTAAAGTATTCGTCGGCTGGTAGTCCGTTCCGACAATCTACCACGACGGCATCTGTTACATATTCTTTATAGCGGGGAGCTTCCATATAGCAATCCATGTGGGTGCCGATGTGTCCGAGGCGTTCCGTTTCTTTGGCATCAAGTTCGAACTGTGCCAAATCTTCATCACTTAACTGTAAATGTAGTTCTTTGGTAATCGTTTCTTGTTGGTACATATTTAAAGAATTTTAAAGTTTAACCTAATGAGAGTATCAATAATTGAGCCGTAAGTACGCGTAGGAACATAGCAAGCGGATATACGGTGGCATATCCCACGGCCGGAGCGTCACATGAAGTCAGATCATTGGAATAGGCGAGGGCAGGCGGATTAGTATTTGCTCCTGATAATACACCAATAAGGGTATAATAGTTTAATTTACAGGCATAACGCCCAATGAGCCCCGTTATGATTAATGGTACGGTCGTAATAATAGCTCCATACATAATCCAAATATATCCACCTTCATTTACAATTGTCTCTATAAAATCTTTCCCGGCTCCCAACCCTACACAAGCTAGGAATAAGGAAATCCCGATTTCTCTTATCATCAAGTTAGCACTCATCGTGGTGTATGTAATCATTTTATATTGAGGACCGAAACGACTGATAAGAATGGATACAATAAGCGGTCCACCTGCTAGACCAAGTTTTACTGGTTGTGGAATACCTGGAAACATAAATGGAATACTTCCCAAGATACATCCTAATGCGATGCCGAAAAAAATGGGGATAAGATTGGGATGATTCAGTCTCTTCATGGAGTTTCCTAAAACCTTTTCGGCATGAGTGACAGCAAGTTCACTACCAACTATAGTTACACGGTCGCCCATTTGCAACTGTAAATGTGGGGAGGCTACCAAGTCTACTCCTGAACGGTTGATACGGGTGATGCTCGCACCGAAGTTATTTCGTATCTTAAGTTGTGAGAGCATTTTTCCATTTAACTCAGGCTTTGTTATCAAAATGCGGCGTGAGATAAGTTTCTTGTTTAACTGTTCCCATTCCATTTCTACCTGTTTGCCAAAAAATACTGTAATCGCTTCAATGTCAATAGGGTTCGAGATAACCAGAATCTTGTCATCAATATGTAATATCGTTTCTGAATTTACTAGTTCCACTTCCTGTTGTCCGTCATGATGGCGTATGCGCGAAATGACGAAGTTGCGGTTTACCAAAGGACGTATTTCCTTAATGGTCTTCCCATGTATTGCTTCATTTTTTATCTCTAATGTAACGGGGCGTACGGTCAGTTCCTGTAAATGTCCCAATCCTTTTTCGGCATCAGCTTCTTCTTGTGATGTTTTGATATTAAGAATGTATTTCAGTGCAAGCAATGAGAGAATGGCACCAACCACCCCCAAGGGATAGGCAACAGCATATCCCATCGCAATCTCCGGTGCATCTATGCCATTTAAATCACTATTTGCCTGTTGGGCGGCACCAAGGCCGGGAGTATTGGTAACAGCACCAGAGAGAATGCCGACCATGGTGGTTATGGGAGTTCCGGTAGTAAAATGTAAAATGATAGTAATGACTACACTGATAAAAATAGCCCCCATAGCCAACATGTTCAGCGTAAATCCTCCTTTCTTAAAGGCTGAGAAGAAACCGGGACCCACCTGCAAACCAATGGAATAGACGAACAAAATAAGACCGAATTCTTTTAGAAAATGTAGCAGGTGTTCATCCAGATTCAGATTGAAATGGCCGAATACGATACCGACAAAAAGAATCCATGTGACACCAAGTGAGATGCCGGATATTTTTATTTTACCCAGCATAATTCCAAAGGCGATAACTAGTGACAGAATGAGTACGGAGTGTGCTACACCTCCGCCCCAAAGATTGGGATATCCTTCAAAGAGGTTTTTAAGAAGTTCCATAGTATTAAGAAATATATTTATTTTTAACTAAGTCATCATTTTATATTTAAAATTTCCCATCATATGGGTTGGTAAAAGTATCCCCGGAAAAATCACTTCTGCGGGGATACACACACATTGAACAATTACAACGGCATATTGCCGTGCTTTTTAGGCGGATTGCTTTGGTTTTTGTTGTGACACATTTCCAAAGCCTGAATGAGTTTATAGCGGGTGTCACGGGGCATAATCACTTCATCAATCAAGCCGCGTTCTGCCGCACAATAAGGGTTAGAGAATTTATCTTCGTAATCTTTGATTATTTCTTGTTTTTCTTCAGGAGTGGATTTCCGATAGAGGATATTTACAGCTCCCGCAGCTCCCATAACGGCTATTTCCGCCTGTGGATAAGCCAGGTTCACATCGGCTCCCGTCGGTTTGCTGGACATGACAATGTAGGCACCTCCGTAAGCTTTACGGGTAATTAAAGTTACCTTGGGCACTGTAGCTTCGGCGTATGCATAAACTATCTTCGCACCGTGGCGGATGATGCCGTTGTGTTCCTGTATTGTTCCGGGCAGGAAGCCGGGAACATCCTCGAAAGTGATCAGAGGAATGTTAAAGCAGTCGCAGAAACGGATAAAACGGGCAGCCTTGTCACTGGCGTCAATGTCAAGGACGCCGGCCAGCCAGGCGGGCTGATTGGCAACAATACCTACGGAACGACCTCCCAGGCGACCGAACCCCACCACCACATTTTTAGCAAAGTGAGGCATCACCTCGAAGAAATACTGGTTATCCAGCACCGGTTCGATGATATCCTTTATATCATAAGGCATATTCGGATCTTCGGGAATGACAGTCTGCAACGCCTCCACCTGACGATGGATGTCATCGTTGCAGGGAACCAACGGCGCATCCTCCATATTGTTGGAAGGCAGGAAACTCAGCAATTCACGGATACTCATCAGCGTTTCCTCCTCATTGTCGCACATAAAATGGGTCACACCGCTTTTGCTGCTGTGGGTATAGGCACCGCCCAGTTCTTCCTTGCCCACCTCCTCGTTAGTCACAGTCTTCACCACATCCGGGCCGGTGATGAACATGTGGCTCTTCTCTTTTACCATAAAGATAAAATCGGTTAGTGCTGGTGAGTAGCAGGCTCCTCCGGCACAAGGACCCAAGATGGCGGAAATCTGCGGGATAACACCTGAGGCGATAGTGTTCTGATAGAAAATAGAGGCATATCCGGCAAGGCTGTTCACCCCTTCTTGGATGCGTGCGCCTCCCGAATCGTTCAAAGCGATAACGGGAGCTCCCGTCTTCAAAGCCAGTTGTTGCACCTTCACGATTTTGGCAGCATTGGTCTCGCTCAGCGAGCCGCCATGTGCGGTAAAATCATATGCATAGACAAACACCGGACGGCCGTCTATCTTTCCGTAACCGGTGACCATACCATCTCCGGCAATCTGCTTCTTCTCCATGCCGAAGTTGGTACAACGGTGGTTCACCAGCTTGTCCAGTTCATTGAACGTACCTTTGTCCAGCAACATTCCGATACGCTCGCGAGCGGTCATCTTCCCTTGGGCGTGTTGTTTCTCGATCTTGTCCACACCGCCGCCCAGCGACGCGCGTTTGTCCAGCTCTTTAAACCGGCTGTATATTTCTTCTCTTGTCATGATCAATCTTCTTTTATTATATCCAATACTATTAATACCTGGTTAGCATTGACGGAATCCCCTTCATTGACCAGGATATCCCTTACCGTGCAGTCCGAGGTCACTTTGTAGTTGCTCTGCATCTTCATGGCCTCCAGCACTACCACAATATCCCCGGATGACAGACGGTCTCCTTTCCGGACGGGAATTTTTACAACCTTTCCGGGCATGGGAGCTACAATCTTGTCATCCTGTCTCTCCTCGCCGCCCTTTTTCATACGCAGATACTTGGTCTGGGTGTCCACTATGTCCACATGATAGGAACGGTAGAACATATTCACATCATAACTCTTTCCACCCTCCCCACGGATCAGTTCGGCATTGAAGGAATTGCCATCGTGCAGGATGGAACAGCTTCCGTTCTCGGCCATAACGATATCCACATCATACGGTTTTCCGTCAATCATAAACTGTACCTTGTTTCCTTCCTTGCTCACCAACGTCACATCGGCTACGCGGTCTCCAATATGTATTTCCATACTTTTGCTTAATTAAATGAAGAATCAGATTCTCAATACTCCTTTCTGCAAGCCGAACTCACGCCAGCGGCTGATGGGACGGGCATCAGACAGCTGGGGACTCTTGTTCTCTTCCAGATTCATCAGATAGTCAATATAAGAGGCGATCATGGCGATATTCTCAATCTCCTCATTATTACCGTTGCCACGGAGCAGCATACGCGAGTTCTTCTCTATGAACAAGGTATTATACTCACCCTTTACAAAGTCGGGGGTATGCATGATGCGTTTCAGATAACTGAGGTTGGTCTTCAGCCCCGTAATCTTGTACTCGTAAAGTACCCGGCGCATACGTTCTATGGCATATTGGCGGGTCGTAGCCCATACAATCAGCTTGCCTATCATCGGGTCGTAATAGATGGGAATCTCGTAACCTTCGTAAACGTAGCTGTCAATGCGTACGCCGATGCCGTTAGGCTCCGTCAGCTGTTTGATGATACCCGGCGAAGGCATGAAGTTGTTCTCCGTGTCTTCCGCACAGATACGACATTCGATGGCATGACCGCGCTGGAAAAGTTCTTCTTGCTTCAGGTGCAGCACCTCGTTATTGGCTATACGGATTTGTTCTTTTACCAGATCCACGCCCACCACTTCTTCGGTGATGGGATGCTCCACCTGCAAACGGGTGTTCATCTCCAGAAAATAGAAATCGCGGTTCTTGTCCACCAGAAACTCGATAGTTCCGGCTCCCGAATAGTTCACCGCCCTGGCGGCAGCCACTGCCTTTTCCCCCATCTCCTGGCGGAGTTCCGGAGTAAGGAACGGAGACGGGCTCTCCTCTACAATCTTCTGGTTGCGACGCTGGACAGAACACTCGCGGTCAAACAGATGGATTACATTGCCATGATTGTCACCCAGAATTTGAAATTCTATATGATGGGGTTCCTCCACAAATTTTTCCAGATAAACCGTATCATCCCCGAAAGAAGACATGGACTCGGAACGGGCGGTGTTATATGCCTCCACCACTTCGTCTTCACTGTGTATCAGCCTCATCCCTTTACCGCCGCCTCCCATAGAAGCCTTCAGCATGACAGGATAGCCTATTGCATTACAGATACGTACCGCCTCTTCGGCACTTTGCAACGGTTGTTCCGTACCGGGGACCACGGGAACGCCTGCGGCAATCATACGCTTACGGGCGGCAATCTTGTCACCCATCGCTTCCATCGTCTCGGCGGAAGGGCTGATAAAGATGATCCCCTCCTCTTTGCATCGGCGGGCAAAATCAGCATTCTCGGACAAAAAACCATAACCGGGATGAATGGCATCGGCTTTGCATCGTTTGGCAGTCTCTATTACTTTTTCTATATTTAAATAGCTTTCCCTGGCTATAGCAGGACCTATAAGATAGGCCTCGTCAGCATACATCACATGATGAGAAGTGCGGTCGGCTTCTGAAAAGACAGCAACGGTCCGTATGCCCATTTCTCGGCAGGAACGCATTACACGTAAGGCTATTTCACCTCTGTTTGCAATCAATACTTTCTTTATCATTTTTCTTCTTATTATAACGGGGGTTAATTTCGCAGGCATAGAAACTGTCCTTGACGGCTTTCAGGCAGTCATGGCACAGGCAATCGGAATAATTCTCCATTAAATAGGTGCGTTGCAGAGCATCCAGTCGGACAGTTGCGCAATGACACGATAAAATATCATTGTGCATACAATCAAATGTTGCACCACAACGTGGACATACCTTTTTCATAGGCATTCCTCCCGTAAATTTTTTATTTTCTTATTTTCTTTCGTACTGCTTTCCTAATCCCACGAGTAAAAACAGCCTTTAATGAATGGCAGGTCTTCTGACTGACTCCTTATCTTGAAGCCTTCCCGATGTGAGGATTGTCACATCAGTGGCAAAGGTATTTTTCAAGATTCCAGCAGAGCTTCACAGCAGCGGGACTGTCCGGGATTTGCACCCGATTCCCTTTTAATCCGAATAGCAGATAGACTATCCGAAACCAATTCGGGGCAAAGATAATGGATTTTATAATTAAACGAAGCGGAAAAGATGAAAAAAGTGTTGCTTGAAGTTTTTTTTCTTTTTCCAGTTGTTTTATTGATTTAATTCCTAACTTTGTCAGTAATATCGGTTTCCGGATTAGCCGTTGGCGCGAAACGGAATTAAAAGGGAATCCTGTGCAAATCAGGAACTATCCCCGTAGCTGTAAGTTTTATCCTCCCATAGTGTGGGGAAGTGTTGTGACATTCTTAGCCACTGGTTATTGTGAAAACCGGGAAGGCGTTACAACGGAAACAAGTCAGAAGACCTGCCGTTATTGTTTATATCATTCATGGCTTTCGGGTGAAAGGCGATAGAACGAATCATACTGATCCTTTTTATTACTGGTTTCCATGAATTGTCGTGTGTGAAAGACTTATATTGAATAATGTGTGTTTTGTATAACCTTAATTTATAAGTATGATTAATTCAGAGGTATTTATTATTAAGAGAGATGGTAAAAAAGAAACTTTCTCTCTTGATAAAATTAAAAATGCAATAGCCAAAGCATTTTTGTCAGTAGGAAGTTTTGCTACCCAGGATGTGATTACTACTGTATTGAGTCGCGTTAGTGTCAGTGATGGAATGAATGTGGAAGAAATCCAGAATCAGGTGGAGGTGGCCCTGATGGCTGAACATTATTACAGTGTTGCCAAGGCGTATATGCTGTATCGTCAGAAACATTTGGAGGATCGTGAGGTGAGAGATAAACTGAAGTTTTTGCTTGACTATTGTGACGCTTCCAATCCGGCAACCGGCAGTAAATATGATGCGAATGCCAATGTGGAGAATAAGAATATTGCTACGCTGATAGGAGAGTTACCCAAATCAAATTTTATTCGTCTCAACCGTCGTCTGTTGACTGACCGTTTGAAAGACATGTATGGAAAGGAATTGTCCGATCGTTATTTGGAACTTCTGAATCATCATTTTATTTATAAAAATGATGAAACTAATCTGGCTAATTATTGTGCCAGCATTACTATGTATCCTTGGTTGAATAATGGTACGATAGCAGTGGGAGGGAACTCTACGGCTCCTACTAACTTGAAATCTTTTTGTGGTGGATTTGTCAATATGGTTTTTATTGTATCCAGTATGTTAAGTGGTGCCTGTGCTACTCCAGAGTTTTTGATGTATATGAATTATTTCATTGGTTTGGAATATGGGCAGGAATATTATAAGTATCCCGATAAGATTGTTGATTTATCTACCAAACAAAGAACAATAGACAAAATCATTACAGACTGTTTCGAGCAAATAGTATATTCTATTAACCAGCCTACAGGGGCGCGTAATTTTCAAGCCGTCTTTTGGAATGTAGCTTACTATGACAAATATTATTTTGAAAGTCTTTTTGGTAACTTCTTTTTTCCCGATGGAAGCCAACCTGACTGGAATTCACTAAGTTGGTTGCAGAAACGTTTCATGAAATGGTTTAATAAAGAGCGTACACGTACTGTTTTAACATTTCCTGTAGAAACAATGGCGCTTTTGACTAAAGATGGTGATGTATTAGATAAGGAATATGGTGACTTTACGGCTGAAATGTATTCCGAAGGTCATTCTTTCTTTACTTATATGAGTGATAATGCAGATTCTTTAAGTAGTTGCTGCCGTCTTCGCAATGAGATACAGGACAATGGTTTCAGCTATACTTTGGGAGCAGGTGGGGTTTCTACAGGCTCAAAAAGTGTGCTGACTATTAATTTGAACCGTTGCATCCAGCATGCGGTGAAATCCGGTATACTTTATCCGTTTTTTTTGGAAGAAGTGGTTGATTTGGTACACAAAGTCCAGTTGGCTTATAATGAGAATCTGAAATTGTTGCAGTCGAAAGGTATGCTGCCTTTGTTTGATGCTGGTTACATCAATATGAACCGTCAGTATCTAACTATCGGTGTTAATGGTTTGGTGGAAGCAGCGCAATTTATGGGTATTGAAATCAATGATAACCCTAAGTATGAAGCATTTGTTCAGGAGATTTTAGGAATGATTGAACGATATAATAGGAAGTACCGTACAAAGGATGTTTTGTTTAATTGCGAAATGATTCCTGCTGAGAATGTAGGAGTGAAGCACGCTAAATGGGATAAAGAAGCAGGCTTCCAAACATTCCGAGAATGTTATAACAGTTATTTCTATATTGTAGAAGACAAATCGTTGAATGTTGTCGATAAATTCCGTCTGCATGGACGCCGCTATATAAAGCATTTAACGGGAGGCTCGGCCTTGCACATGAATTTGGAAGAACATCTTAGTAAGGAGCAGTACAGACAACTACTTCGGGTAGCTGCTATAGAAGGCTGTAATTACTTTACATTTAATATACCGAATACCATTTGCAATGAATGTAAGCATATTGATAAGAGATACTTGCATGAATGTCCTGAATGTCATAGTCGGAATGTGGATTATCTGACACGTGTTATCGGGTATATGAAGCGGATCAGTAATTTTTCTCAGGCAAGGCAGAAGGAGGCTGCACAAAGATATTATGCTCCGTTACGTTGATTATGACATCGTATTTCAAGAAATTCCGGATGAAGTCACTCTGGCGATCAATCTCTCTAACTGTCCCAATAGGTGCAAGGGCTGTCATAGCCCTCATTTGTTGGAAAATGTAGGAGAATCTTTAACGGAAGAAAGTCTTGGGCATCTTTTACAGAAGTATGGAAAGGCGGTGACTTGCGTCTGTTTTATGGGAGGCGATGCCGAACCCTTTGAAGTGGAAAGGTTGGCAGGATTTCTTCACCGACAGTCTATCGCTTTGGTAAAGGTGGGTTGGTATTCGGGGAAGAATGAATTGCCGGAAGGTCTTTCCGTTCAGAACTTTGAATATATAAAGTTGGGACCGTATATTGAAAAATTGGGTGGCTTGAAATCTCCTGATACCAATCAGCATTTCTATCGGATATACGGGGATGAGATGAAAGATATTACCTATCGGTTTTGGCGTATCTGAAAAAGGCGGAAATAAATTCCGCCTTTTTCAGATAAATATATTAAGTTGGTTATGCTTCCGGTTGATAGTCTTCACCATTCTCCCATGCACTGTCGTCATTCCAGTTTTCATATAAATGGTTTACCCAAATTTGGCGAATCTCAGGATAACTGCCAAGGGCTTTCATATTACATCCGTCTTTAATACCATGATCAGCTCCGGCTTGATCTATCGGGTGGCTTTCGAATGTTCTGTCCACTTTGAATCCTAATTTCTCCAAACGTTCACGCCAGCTATATTCATTTGTATTGATTTCCACATTACTTACATCGTCATCTTCGGCCATAGCTTCCAATCCCCAAAGGTCGTTGTGGGCATGGTCACCGGCAATTGACATGAAAGGTGCAAGATAAACATTTACTTCTGATGGGTTCAGGCCGTTCTTTTCGCAATAGCTCATCACCTTAGAGTACATACAGTCGGGATATTGGGTTTTGTCAAATCCTTCTACAGGAATTCTATTAGCCGGTTCTTCCTCTATTTCTTTCGGGAAGAAAAGCATGTCACCATAATCCACAGTACCTACAAAGATATTGTTGTTGGCAGCAAGTTCCTGCAATGCTTTTTCCATGTCAGAGTACTTTTTGTTAGCATTGTAATTCTCATCCGGATTACCGTGTCCCATTAGAAGCACGATGTTGTTCTTGTCTGCTAATTTAGACTCATAGTGTTTGTAAAGTATCTCTGCTACATCTTTAGTATCTTCTGCACTGGAAAGAAGGTTGGCACCCTTCAATACATCAATATGCGGATACCATTGAATCATAAAGTATTTTTTTACATCAGTATTCATTAATGAAAGATATTCTTCGCCTGGAATTACATGCAATGATTGTACAGCCACACGTTTGTATCCTGCATCGCCTATTGCTTTCAACCATTGGTCCAATTCATAACGTGCTATGCCGGTAGATGCTTCTACACGTCCGATACATGTACGTGAAGTAAATGACATATAAATATCCGTATTGGGGAATTTAGCTTTAAAATCCTCAATCACATCATCATAAACAGAAAGGGACTCATTATAGGTACTGCCAAAAGTACAGAGCAAAATGGCTGTGTCGTGTTGCTTGGTTCTGGTTACTACATCCACAGCAGGATTAACAGTACTTTCTTCATCATCATTGTCACTACAGGAACTGAATCCTGTGCAAGTTGCGGCAGCAACAAAAGCCGCCATCAGATAATACTTGAATTGTTTCATACGAATAAAAATTAATTTATAAATTGTTGGTTATTAATTGTTTTTGAATTTAATGAGGGCGGAGACATAAAAAGTTCTTCCGGGAGTTGATGTGGCACGATTCCGTCCGAAAGGAGTACGGTCTACATAGTCAAATACATTATCTACCCCGGCATTCATCGTTAATGACCACCGTTTCATTTTTAATAATGAGTGGGCTGTGTTGATACGCCAAGTTTGGAATCCGTCGGCATTATTATCATTTATATAACGGCGTGTAGACTGATATCTGCCATAGATGCCGATACCCAAACGATACAGTTTCCATGAATGTTGCCATAAGACATTTAAATTTGCATTATGGCTGGAAGTAGCATCAATAGGAAGATATTTCATATAATCTATACCTTTGTTAGGATATTGCGCTTTTGGATCAGCATAACTATATCCGCCGGCAAGGCTGAGAGATTTTGCAGGACGATAGTTGAAGGTGAAATCCATACCATAAATACGTGCCTTTGTCAGATTCTTATATTGTTTGCTCTTTTCTACTTCAAGAAACTTTTCATCGGGAGTTACGGAAATTTCAACCAACTCAATCATGTTGTGAAGATAATTCATGTATCCGGTTAAACTGGCTTGGAATTTTTGCCCTACGTACTCGATACCGATTGAAGCATATTGTGAGGTTTGTGCTTTTAGATTTGTGTTGCCATGATATGCAGTCAAGGCACCGCCTCCGATAACGCCGGTATAATTATAATAAAGTTCTTTAATAGTGGGTGCTTTGTAGCCTAAAGCATAAGAAGCACGCAAATTAATATGTTCTCCGGGTTTATAAAGTCCTGATATTTTCGGACTGAAATTCAATCCTGTTTCCTTGTGTTGTGTTCCTCGTACCCCGGCAGTCAGAACCAGATTTTCTCTGGCTGTCCATTCCTCCTGTATATAAGCTGCCAACGTATAAACGGAAGCGCGGTCACCGTCAATGTGATGAGGTGATTCCAAATGATTGTACTGATATTCGATTCCTGCATTTAAAATATGGTCCTCTCCAAGATAAAATACACTTTTTACCTGGCCTAATATTTGTTTCTGAATACTTTGTTTGATACGTTGACCGGCAAAGTAGGTGATACGTTCATGGCGGTCATTGTCTAGAAAATAATCAGTATGCTCGTTTAGCTTATAGTCATAGAAGTAACCGTATCTGCCATACGAGAGGTCTGCAGTCAGATAATTCCGTTTTCCTAATTTATATTTACTTCCTACTGCAAATGTATAGTTGCGATAATAAAAATCGTTGGCTTGATATTTCCAAGGACCGTGTGTACGCATTACCCAACGCTCATAATAAGTGCCTTCTGCAGTGAGGTCTAGTTTGCGATTGACTTGCCATTCAATGTTCTCGGACAGGGTATAGTTTGAAGAACGGTTTACGGTCAACATAGTAGAGCCGGATTTCAATTGATTCTGATCCCACTGCAGGTCTGTATTCCGCCAGCCATCGGTATGCCGGAAGTTGATTCCGGTTACAGATTTTATCTTTCCATAATTAAAGCCGAAACTGGTACTTTGACGTATATCACCATATTCACCTATGCGGGATGTATTGGTGAGCTCCATTTTTTCACGGTTACGTTTGGTTATGATATTGATAACTCCGGCTATTGCGTCACTGCCATAAAGTGAAGAAGCGGCCCCTTTTACAATCTCTATGCGTTCTATATTAGCTGGATTTAATTGATTCAAGTCGTTTTGCCCTCCTACATCGCCATTCATTCTTTTTCCATTTATCATGATCAGGATATAGTCATTGTTCAATCCGTTTAGTTGGATATGGCTCCCCATATCACCATCATGAAAGGTCAATGAAGGACTAAGACCACTGAGCAAATCGTCTATACTGCGTGCCTGATATTGTTCCAAAGCTTTGCTGGTTATTACTTCAGTCTGTACGGGAGCATCTTTCAGATAATGTTCAGTACCTGTACCCGTGATGACCACTTCATTCAGTAATACGGACAATTCTTTATCGTCTTTATCTTTGAGAATACTTTGGGCACTTGCAATTTGTGTACCTAATAGTAGAATAGCAGGAAGTAAATACCTCATATTGTGTTTTATTTAATTTGCAAAATAAAACATCAAGTTTCCCTCTGATAAAGAGGAATGCCACAAAGGAATAGACGTTGGAAAACGCTTGTTCGAATGGACACATACTTCTAATCCTGGAAGCTTGGTGTTTATTGTTCAACAGACTTAGCAGGTATTCTGGCTTTCCTCTGATTGGAAACCTTCCCATTTCTTCAAATGAAACAGTGGTTTTGGACTATCCAATCAACATAATGAGGATTTACAGCTGCAGGTACAGCCCCGGATTTACACCGGATTCCCTTGCATCGGGCTATGTGATAGCCCGATTACTAATTCTGTTGCAAAGATATAGGTTTATTTTATATTATCTTCGATAAGTCTTTGATTTTTTTAGCTTTTAAATTTTAAAGACAAACTGATATAGAATGAACGTCCGGGGGTAAGAGTTGCATAATTGCTGTTATAAGGACGATCATCCGTATAATCGAACAGGTTTTCTATGCCACATCCGGGTTCTATGATTACAGATTTTAAGTTGAAAGAATGGCGTGTGTTTAAATCCCACAATTGATAGTCGGGAGCATAGCCATAACTTTTAGAGAAACGTTTGCTGTTGATACGACCGTTCAAATTTATGTTCAACCGATATATCTTCCATGAATGCGCCCATTGGGCATTGATATTGTATGCGTTTTTAATACTTTTGTCGATGGGTTGTTCCAATTCCACGTCTTGGGTATTAAGATGAGTATATCCTCCGCTTAAATTGAACCCGGCACCTAGGTATGCATTGGCGGATACATTGATTCCGTATACTTTAGCCTCCGCTATATTATCACGTTGACGAACTTCCTTATGACCATATTGCTCCATAGCTTTATCTCCCGTGGCAATCGTATTATAATCTATCATGTCACGAATATTATTATAAAAAGCATTGACTGATACAGAAAAACGCTCATGTACATACTCTGCACTCAATGAGAAATAATCATTCTTTTCCGGCTTTAAATCCAAATTGCCTATTGTTAACCTGTCATTTTTTTTAGCTATGTCAGTGGCATAGAGTTCAGACAGGGTAGGAGTTCGGAAACCTGCTGCATAGGAGGCACGGAAATTGAATTTGCCGGGTTTATACATCAGTGCTACATTGGGAGTGGCATGATTTTTGAAATTTTCATGATAAATGTAACGTACACCGATCAAAGCCTGTAGATTTCTCAGTAACTTTATTTCATCTTGTGCAAACAAGGCCAGTGTATAAGCATCTTCTTTAGCTATATTGTCTGTTTGACTTTTCAAGACATCAACGATATATTCTGTGCCGACTGAAAGTTTGTGCCGGCCACCTAATTTAAAGATACCTTTTATGCTAAGATTGTGATTGCGGGTCCGTTTGCGCACTTGCTCTTCACCTGCTTTTCCATTATAAGTTTTATTGTCTTTAAAAAAACAATAAGAGGAAGAAAAATGATCGGCGTAATAGTCTGCGGTAATATAATTCCCTTTACTTATCATGTATTGGGTACCAATACCATAATTAAAGGTTTCATGCAATATGTTGTAGTCGTATGCTTCATAAGGGCGGCGTGTCTTGTTGTCATAATATCCGCCGCGGGCATAAAAGGAGAGTTTGTCGGTAGCATCAAAAGTGAATTTTTGATTGACAGTATTTGCATAGAATCCTGTAGAAGCTACTTTCCCGGTTTCTTCCAGTTCATGAGTTTTGGAGTTCTCTTCGTATGGATTCAGTTGCCATCCCTCGGCCTGCTGACGGCGGTAAGAGGTGTAGGAGCCGAACTTGCCGGTATTGACATCTGCGTTTACGGACTGGGTAAAACGTCCTTTACTGGCATAACGGGTATCGCTGGAAACATTGATAGCATTTTTTGCATCATCAGTAATAATGTTGATTACTCCTCCGATAGCATTTGTTCCGTAAAGAGCGGAAGAGGCACCGTTCAATATTTCAATACGTTTGATTTTGGCAACATTGATTCGGGCGTAAGTATCATCTCCATACAGGCGTTTGCCATTTTCCAGAAAAATGAAATAATCATCAGGCAATCCATTAAGACTCAATGTTGTACCCATACCGTTGGTCATACTTGAGAAAGATGGGGTCAACTTTTGTAAGGCCTCGTCCAGCGATGTTACACTGGCATTACTTAAATCCTTTGCGGTGATAACGGAAACAGGCACGGGACTATCCGTCATGCGGTGGTGTGTTCCTGTTCCGGTTACTACTACCTGGCCTATATTGGTAAAACTGTCTTGTAGCTTGATAAGAAGATTTTTTTCACCCCCTTTTGTGGTGACAGATTTGGGTGTGTAACTGACATGCGTGATTCTTAATACATGTTTTCCATCAGGAAGATTGTTGATATTAAACTCGCCTTTACCATTTGTGGTGCATCCTGAAAGGCTTTGGTCAATACGAATATTAGCCCCCACTACAGGTTCGTTGGTATCGGCACTCACAATCTTTCCACTGATACTGACTTGTGCCAGTACGTCAATAGCCAGACAGCTTAAAGTAATTGCTGTCAATAATAATTTTACTTTCATCGAAAGAATTTAAGAATTAATAATTGGCTTTCCTGACCCCGGGAGAGCGTGATTATCTATGTTTTGATTTGGCAGGTTTCCTGGCTTCACCCTGAAAAGCGCCTTCCCATTTCTTCATTTTCGAAACAGTGGCATAGCGAGAGTTGCTTTTCATCAAATGGGTTTCACAGTAGCGGGCACTGCTTCGGATTCCACAACCGAATTCCCTTTTATACAGATAGAGAAAAAATATCTGTATCACCAAACCGGGCGCAAAGGTAGACAATTATTTTATATATGTTTTAAGATTAGTGAAAAAATGACTGCTTAAAACGGAGAGAATATTGAAAAGAGGAGGGGATTTTGAACCGTAGAAGTGAATTTGATTCACTCCTACGGCAATATGAATTTGCAATAATTCGGATAGTGATTTCAGGCAAGCGCCAATATTAATATTTGTGCTGTAAGCACACGTAAAAACATGGTGAGCGGATAAACTGTGGCATAACCTACTGCCGGAGCGTCACAAGAGGTCAAATCATTGGAGTAGGCTAATGCGGGCGGATTGGTGGTGGCTCCGGACAATACTCCGATCAAGGTGTAATAGTTCAGTTTATAAACATATCGTCCTATTATTCCTACAATCAGTAAAGGCAGCAGCGTAATAATGGCGCCGTATGCTATCCATACATATCCGCCTTCGTTAATAATTGTTTCGATGAATCCTTTACCGGCTCCTAATCCTACGCAAGCAAGGAAAAGTGAGATACCGATTTCACGTACCATCAAATTGGCACTTATGGTGGTATAGGTTATCAATTTATAATGTGGTCCGAAACGGCTTATCAGGATGGACACAATAAGGGGGCCTCCTGCCAGTCCCAGTTTTACCGGTTGAGGGATACCGGGGAATAAAAAAGGAGTGCTTCCTAAAATACACCCTAATGCGATGCCTAAGAAAATAGGAATCAGGTTGGGATGATTCAAACGTTTCATGGAATTACCTAGAATCTTTTCGGCATGGGCTACAGCCAGTTCGCTACCCACAATCTTTACCCGGTCACCCATTTGCAATTGCAGGTTGGGAGTGGCCACAAGGTCTACACCCGAACGGTTTACACGGGTAATGCTTGCTCCGAAGTTATTCCTGATTTTTAGTTGAGCCAATGTCTTGCCATTCAATTCAGGCTTGGTGATCAGAATTTTTCTGGAAATAAGTTGTTTGTTCTGGAAATCCCATTCCACATTCACTTGTTTTCCAAAAAATACAGTGATAGCTTCTACATCTATCGGATTGGCGATAACAAGGATTTCATCGTGCATGTGAAATACTGTAGTGGAGTTCACTAGTTCTGTTTGTTTGTCTCCGTCACAATGCCGTATGCGTGAAATCACAAAATCACGATTCACCAATGGCTTGATTTCTTTTATTGTTTTACCTTCTACGGCTTCATTGCGTATTTCTAGTGAGATAGGGCGTACGGTCAGTTCTTGTAGATGTCCCAATCCCCGTTCCGCATCGGCTTCTTCGGTTTTTGTGTTGATGCGCAGGATATATTTCAATGCCAGCAGGGAGAGAATACATCCTACTACACCCAGTGGATAGGCTACGGCATATCCCAGTGCTATTTCGGGAGCGTCTATACCATTCAGATCACTGTTTGCTTGCTGTGCGGCACCTAGTCCCGGGGTATTTGTTACAGCACCCGAAAGAATTCCTACCATTGTGGTAATGGGGACACCTGTTATGAAATGGAGTATAATGGTGATGGTCACACCTAAAAATACAACCATCATGGCAAGCAGGTTTAGTGTGAATCCTCCTTTTTTGAATGCTGAGAAGAAACCGGGACCCACTTGTAGTCCGACTGAGTAGACAAATAATATCAGACCGAACTCTTTTAAGAAATGCAACAGATGTTCGTCCAGGTTCAGATTGAAATGACCGAATACAATTCCTACAAAAAGTATCCAGGTTACTCCCAATGAGATACCTGCCACTTTTATTTTTCCTAACATGATACCGAAAGCAATGACCAGTGAAAGAATAAGTACGGAATGTGCTACTCCGCCGCCCCATAAATTAGGGTACCCTTCAAAGAGATTTCTAAAAAGTTCCATAATTCATTATCTAGTTTAATTATTTATAGTATCAATTTTATAATTCAAAAAGTTGTCTTTCAAAATATTAGAGTAGGTTTTATGGGATAGGATGCTTCGTTTTATAGCTGTCATCCCGGCAAAATGACTGCAAAGGTAGCTTATTTAATTGATAAACCATAAAACTTTAATTGCTTTCTAAGGATATTTACTTGATATGTCGGAATTATGAATTAATCTGTTATTCTAATTTCGATAATTTGCAATTTGCACTATCTTTGTATCCGTTTTTAAAAGAAATACTAAAGAATGAAGCCACAATTACTCATAGGGGCCGCTACATCGGGAAGCGGAAAAACGACTTTTACGATGGGGTTGCTGCGGGCATTGCACAAACGAGGCCTGCGAGTACAGCCTTTTAAATGTGGTCCTGATTATATTGATACACAATTTCATACGCTGGCTGCTGACCATGAGTCGGTGAATTTGGATATTTGGATGGCATCAAATACCCATGTACAACATCTGTATAATAAATATGGAGATGGAGCCGATGTATGTGTAACCGAAGGAGTGATGGGATTGTTCGACGGTTATCAAAGAATGCAGGGAAGTAGTGCTGAAATAGCCAGATTGTTGAATATCCCTGTAGTGCTTATAGTAAGTGCGCGTTCTACAGCTTATTCTGTGGCTCCGTTAATTTATGGTTTCAAGCATTTTAATCCGGCTGTGAAGATTGCAGGTATTGTTTTCAATCAAGTATCATCTCCTTCTCATTTCGCTTATTTACGTGAGGCTTGTGTTGATGCAGGAGTAGAGTGTTTGGGATATCTGCCTATGACAGAAGGGTTGAAAATTCCATCCCGGCATTTGGGTTTGACATTGACAGCCAAACGTTCCATGAACACCTTAATAGAACAGGCTGCGGAATTGGTTGAGAAATATGTGGATTTGGATAAGCTGCTGAGTATTTGTCATCGTAATTTCCCGTGTCGGTATACATTGCCTTATAGTTCTGAGATAGGGGTGGAAAGTTTTGCTCCTTCTGCTAAAAAGATGAAGATAGCCATAGCGCGGGATCCGGCTTTCAACTTTATCTATAGAGAAAACATAGACCGCTTGTCTGCGCTAGGAAGCATTACTTATTTCAGTCCTGTATATGGTAGTGATTTGCCGGATGCTGATTTGGTTTATTTACCCGGAGGATATCCGGAATTGTTTGCCCGTCAACTGCATCGGCGCAAAAAGTTAATGGAAGCATTAAGAACCTATGCAGAGGAGGGGGGGAAGATTTTGGCCGAGTGTGGAGGTATGATGTTTCTCACCCGTTCCCTGACAGTCCGCCAAGGAGGGACTGCATATGCCATGACGGGTATTTTGCCTTTGGATTGTACCATGGTGGGTGCCAGACTTCATCTAGGATATCGCCGTATAGAATATAAAGGGATGGAGCTTCGCGGGCACGAATTTCATTATTCCAATGTCGTTGCTCCTGATGCTATGCCTTCTGTAGCAAAACAATTTACGGCAAGAGGAATGGAAGTGAGTACCCCGCTTTATAGATATAAAAATGTGATAGCCGGGTATACCCATTTATATTGGGGAGAAACGGATATATTAAAATTATGGGAAGTATGAGGCGCATTTATACACGTACCGGGGATAAGGGCATGACAGGGATTCATGGTGGAGAACGGATACCTAAGGATGATATCCGTATCGAGGCTAATGGATGTATCGATGAATTGAATGCTGTTATAGGAATAATACGTTCACTTTTACCGCAGGAGCACGAATGGCAATCCTTGCTTTTTACGATTCAGAAAAATATAATGGTAGTGATGAGCCATGTGGCCACACCATCGGCCCTTCGTGATGGGAATCCCAATATTTTGCCTGATAATTTATGCTCTTTTTGTGAGGAGGCAATGGACAAGTTGATGGAACAAATGGAGGATAATGGTTATTTTATTCTTCCCGGAGGAACACCTGTATCGGCACAGTTGCAATTTGCAAGGACTGTGGCACGTCGGGCAGAACGGAGATTATGGACTTTGCATAAACACGATCCGTTACCGGAAATCATACTTCGGTTTATCAACCGGCTGTCCGATTTATTTTTTGTTATGGCCCGTTATGAGATGCAACAGCAGAACTGGACGGAAGAAAAGTGGCAGTCCTTTGCCTATAAAAGAAAAAAGAAAGAGTGATGAAAAAGAAATTACACCCCATTATGTTGGCGGGAACAGGTAGTGACGTTGGTAAAAGTGTTATTGCCGCCGCATTATGCCGCATTTTTAAACAGGATGGTTATCAACCGGCACCTTTCAAGGCACAAAATATGGCATTGAATTCGTATGCCACTCCGGAAGGATTGGAAATAGGCCGTGCACAGGCTGTACAGGCTGAAGCTGCCGGAGTTCCTTGTCACACGGACATGAATCCTCTGTTATTGAAACCCAGCTCCGATCATACTTCGCAAGTGGTGTTAAACGGTCGTCCCATCGGTAATCGTAACGCTTTTGAGTATTTTCGCAAGGAGGGGCGTGAAGAACTGAGGCAAGAGGTAAACGCAGCCTTTGACCGTCTTGCCGCACGTTATAACCCTATTGTAATGGAGGGAGCAGGGAGCATTTCCGAAATAAATCTGCGGGATACTGATTTGGTGAATATGCCGATGGCCTGTTATGCGGATGCGGATGTGATTTTGGTAGCTGATATTGACCGGGGAGGAGTATTTGCCAGTGTCTATGGTTCGGTCATGTTACAAACTACTGAGGACAAGAAACGTATAAAAGGAATAATCATTAATAAATTCAGAGGGGATATCCGTTTGTTTGAGCCTGGTGTGAAGATGATGGAAGATTTATGTGGTATTCCTGTCTTGGGAGTAATACCTTATTATAGAAATATACATATTGAGGAAGAGGATTCCGTAGTCTTGGACTATAAACGGATGCAAGCAGTGGAAGGCAAAATAAACATAGCAGTTGTTCTGTTGCGTCATCTCTCAAACTTTACAGATTTCAACAGATTGGAACGGGATGAACGAGTGCACCTTTATTATACTAATAATACGGAAGATCTGGCCAAAGCTGATATTATTCTGCTTCCTGGCAGCAAAAGCACTTTGGATGACTTGTATGAGTTGAGACGGAACGGGGTGGCGCAAGCTGTCCTGCGTGCGCATAGGGAAGGGGTTACTGTAATGGGAATTTGTGGGGGATATCAATTGATGGGACTTGAGATTCACGATCCGGAAGGAGTGGAGGGAGAGATCCGCCAATTGCCGGGACTGGGACTGCTTCCCGTCATTACTACGATGCAAGGGGAGAAGGTGACACGGCAGGTGAATTTTCATTTTCTTGAGAATGCGGAAACTTGCCAAGGATATGAAATACACATGGGAGAAACCCGCCCGGTTCCGGGGGTGTCTGTAGTTCCTTTGAATAAACTGGAAGACGGTGGAGAGGACGGTTGTTTTGTAAACCAAAAATGTATGGGAAGTTATATTCATGGAATATTGGATAATCAGGCATTTATAGATTATTTACTGGAACCATACGCAGAAAAACTGGAGTGTCATACGGTGTTGGATTACCGGACTTATAAAGAAGAACAATATGATAAATTGGCAGAGCATGTACGCAGTCATCTCAATCTGCCTTTGTTGTACCAAATAATGAGTGGGAATGATTGAAGGACATGGTGATGATGCTTATAAGTATAAAGCAATAAAGATAAATTTCAGTTCAAACGTATATAATCATGTAGACCATAGCGGATTACATCAACATTTGTTTCAGCAGATGGAAAGTATCCGTACGTACCCCGAGCCGGAACCTTATTCATTGGAAAAGGTTTTGGCGAAACGGTTTCATCTTTCGTCTGAAGAGGTTTGTGTGACCAATGGGGCTACGGAAGCCATTTATTTAATAGCTCAGACATTCAGGAATCAGATTTCGGCTATCTTGATGCCGACTTTCAGCGAATATGCGGATGCTTGTCGTCTGCATGGTCATAAAGTGGTTCCTATATATAACTTGAACCGTTTGCCGGATAGGGGGAGGTTGATATGGTTATGTAATCCTAATAATCCCACTGGAGAGGTCAGGGAGAAGGAAGTCTTGACAGCCTGTATAAAACAAAATCCGCAGCGTATTTTTGTCATGGATCAGTCGTATGAATTCTTTACACAGAAGGCTTTGCTTACAGCCAGGGAGGCTGCGGAATTTCCGAATGTTATCCTGTTGCATTCCATGACAAAACGTTTTGCCGTGCCCGGCTTGCGTTTAGGATATATCACTGCATGTAAAGAACTGCTACATGAAATTCGGACACAGCGGATGCCTTGGTCTGTTAATCAGTTGGCTATAGAGGCCGGGCATTATTTATTGTCTTCTTCTCAATATGATATAGATATCTCTTTGTTGTTGAAGGAAAAAGAGAGATTAGCTCAATCTTTACTTTCAATAGGAGGAATGGAGATCTGGCCATCAGATACTCACTATATGTTAGTTCAATTGCGTATGGGAAAGGCAGCGGCTTTGAAAGAATATCTGGCAACAGAGCAGGGTATCCTTATTCGTGACGCATCCAATTTTGAAGGGCTGAATGAACACTTCTTCCGTATTGCTACACAAACTCCGGAAGAAAATGACAAACTGGTAGAAAGTATAAAGAAATGGACATATATGTATTAATTCTTCCGTTGTTGGTAGGATGGATATTAGATAAATTGCTTGGGGATCCGGTAGGATTGCCGCATCCGGTGGTAGGATTCGGGAAGCTGATCTCTTTTTGTGAGAAACGATGGAACTGTGGGGCACATCGGATGTTGAAAGGAGGGGGGGCGGCTATTATGCTTATTTTGCTAGTATATGTAGGATCTGCTTTGGCATTGCATTATCTGTTTTTGTTGAATCGCTGGTTGGGGATCGCCCTCTCCGCTGTGCTTGTTTTCTATTGTTTAGCAGGGACTACACTTATTAGAGAAGTAAAACAGGTTTTTCTAGCTGCGGACCGTTCTTTAGAGGAGGGGAGAAAGCAGGTTTCCCGTATTGTAGGGCGTGATACCTCAGAACTGACCGATCAGGAAGTGCGTATAGCTGCTTTGGAAACGTTGGCCGAAAATTTGAGTGACGGAGTTATTGCTCCGCTGTTTTGGTATTTGCTTTTGGGAGTTCCCGGTATGCTTGCCTATAAAATGGTTAATACGCTTGATTCTATGGTAGGCTATAAGAACGAACGTTATTTGCAATTTGGTTGTGCCGCTGCACATATTGATGATATGGCGAACTATATTCCGGCTCGTTTAACCGCACTTTTAATGGTTTTGTCTGTGGGGCGTCCCGGTTTGCTGAGATTTGTAGGTAAATATGGTAACCGGCATGCAAGTCCTAATTCAGGTTATCCGGAGTCTGCTTTAGCAGGTATCTTGAATTGCCGTTTTGGAGGTCCTCATGTTTATTTTGGAGAGATAGTCTATAAACCTTTTATTGGAGATAAGGATCGGCTTATCCATACACAGGATATGCATAAAGCTGTCGATATAAACAGAAGAGCAGAAATTTTGATGATTATAGTAAATATTGTTTGCTTATATTTGGTCAGCTGAAAAATATATATTACTTTTGTTCCTGTTTTAGAGATGCGGCAGTAGCTCAGTTGGTAGAGCATCAGCTTCCCAAGCTGAGGGTCGCGGGTTCGAGTCCCGTTTGCCGCTCTTTTTTATTTTTCTTCACTTTCCAATTCTTTTATCTCTTTATTGAGGAACACGGACAGGATGGTTCTTAAAACAACAATACCTCCCAATAGGGCTAATTCATTCAAGGTTGGTTCCAATACTGTTTTCAAAATATCCGAAGCTATTAGGAATTCTAAGCCAAGAAGCAGATAAGTTCCGAATGTGGCTCTTAGTTTTCGTATATTGGTAATGGAATACCCTCCGGTAAAGCGTCGTATTTCATTCTTCAAAAAAGAAATAATACCTATCAACGCTCCGTATGTGACAATCAAAAGGCTTGTCACACTTATAACAACAGCTAATAAATCTAGGAAATGAGTAAGCATATTTATTTGTCTTTATAAATAGAACAAATAAATAAGCGATATGTTCTTGCATCACGATAATTTTATCTTGACAATTCCTCCATAAGGAGTGAGTGCGCTAAATGCCTCTTCGGGTTTAATGATACCTGCATAAATTTGTGCGTTCAGTAAAATGCCGCCATGAGCAAAGATCGCGACTTGTTCATACGGTTTTTGGCGAAGCTCGTCTAGAAAACCGGCAACACGCCGGTATTGATCTTCAAAAGATTCTCCATTGGTCGCTTTTACATGCAGATAATCTGCATACCATCTTTCCAAGTTAGCGTCGGCAATTTCATCGAACCGATGCATTTCCCAATCTCCGAAGTTTAGTTCTTTCAAGCGGTCGTCCCGTTCTGCATCCGGGTAGCCGCAAAAGGTAGCCAGGCGTACACAACGGGTTAACGGACTGGTATAAACTTTATCAAAAGATAGACCTTGTAAATTGGCTGCCGTTTGAGTTGCCTCCGTTTCAAAAGTCGGCTTTAAGGGTACATCCGTCTGTCCGTAACAAACACCTTGCGGAACATCAACAGCAGTATGACGCATTAAGTATATTACCATAGGTTTGTATAGATTAAGTTTATAGTTAGATAAAAAGAAAACTCACATAATAGGAAAGTCGCTCCGCAACAATCACCGGTATATCCTTGCAGGCGTCTGCGCATGAGTGACATTAAAAGGATGAACATCATAGCAGGAGCGATGGCTGCCCACCAGTATCCTTTATCCAGTAATAAAAGCATAGGCAGGGTTCCGGCCATAAAAGCGGATAATAAAATACCTGGACTCATACGGTCATATATGACCTTCGCTTTCGATTCTTCTTCTTTACGGGCGTATGGAAGCGTGTTGATGATTTGTGCGGCACAAAACTTGCTCCAGGCATCTCCGCTTAGTATGGCCGCACATGCCAAGGGTACAGAAAGTGTGGTGAGTATATTCCACATCAATCCATAATAGAATAATAATCCGAGCACTCCGTATGTGCCGATATGTGAATCCTTCATGATAGACAGAATCTTGTCACGTGATGTACCGCCCCCGAAGCCGTCGCAGAAGTCTGCCAATCCATCTTCGTGTAAAGCACCCGTTGCTAGTAACCGGGCGGCCAGCGCCATGAGCACAGCTATCTGTACAGGTAGAAATTCTGCAGTGATCCATAGAGTGCCTGCCATGATACCTCCTGTCAGCCATCCTACAAAGGGCCAGTAATCCACTACTCGTTTAAAGTAAACAGGTGGTACATTAGCTATTTTCCAAAACGGAAGGCGTGTGAAAAAAATGAGGGAGGCAAGCAGTTTCATGGTTAAAAATATTTAGTGATGGCGGCATGGGCGAAATTGTCCATCTCATTCATCATGTTTACAGAGGAAACGACGATAGGATAAGCGCATATCGCTCCTGTTCCTTCTCCCAAGCGGAGACCTAAATTTAATAAAGGGCGCACTTTCATGGCATCCAATACTAGTTTATGACCGATTTCATCTCCCTGATGTCCGAATATGGCATACGAGAGAACTTCCGGATGAAGTTTTGAGGCGGCTAGAATGCAATTGGTCATGATGAAGCCGTCCACTAGAATAATCATTCTTAATTCTGCTGCCCGGAGCATGCCGCCTATTGCCATAACCATTTCATATCCTCCGAACCAAGCGATGATATCTTTTACGGAACCGTTACCGGTATAATGGTTAACCGATTGTTTCAATACATTATATTTATGACGGATGCCTTCTGAATCCAGTCCGCTTCCTGCACCCACACATTGCTCTAATGAGATTCCTGTCAGCAAATGCATCCAGATAGAAGAAGGGGAGGTATTACCAATACCCATTTCGCCAAAGCTGACCACATTGCAACCGTCTGCATGAATCATATCCGTTATCTTTGCTCCACGTTCCAGGCATAATTCCATTTCTTCCATACTCATAGCGGGGCCTTTTAGAAAACTGTGCGTGCCACGTCCTACGCTACAGTTGATAATGCCTTTCTCGTAAGGAAGATCGTAATCGACCCCTGAGTCTACTAATACAAGCTTAAAACCATGTTGGCGGCATAAAAAATTAACTCCGGCACCTCCATGCAAAAAATTACTTAGTTGTTGCCAAGTGATTTCTTTGGGAGACTTGCTTACCCCTTCTTCTACTATACCATGATCGGCTGCAAAAAGTACGTTGTGCGGATGGCTTAATGTAGGGGAGAGGGTTTGTTGGATTAATCCGATTTGCAATGCAAGATCTTCCAGAACACCCAATGAACCTTTGGGCTTTGTCAAATTGTTGATTTTGTCTATCAATGCCTCCCGAAAGCTTTCATCGGGATACTCAATATGAAAGTTTTTCATTGTATTTATTATTTTATAGGAACAGGAATTCCCGATACCATCAAATATACTTGGTCTGCTTTTGAAGCTATATATTGATTCATCCAGCCCTGTAAATCTGTAAAGCGGCGTTGAATGGCGTTTTCGGATACTGCTCCGGAACCTATTTCATTGGTTACGAAAATAAAAGTGGCATCTTGCCGGATAAAATTATCAAACTCCTGTTTGACTGCCTGTAATGCAGCCTCTACATCCGCATCCAAATCAAAGAAAAAGTTGGTACACCATAAGGTGACACAATCAATCAATACTACATTATCCTTTACTTGATGGCGGCTTAGTTCTTTTTCTTCTTCTATATTCGTCCATTCCGATCCGCGTCTTTCTTGATGTTTGATAACGCGTTGGCGGAATTCTTCATCCCAAATACGGGAAGTAGCTATATAAACGGGAGTGGGTGATAAGCTTAATGCCAATTTCTCCGCGTATGAACTTTTTCCCGAACGTTGGCCTCCTGTGATTAAGATAATACGTTTCATTGTTCTACTTCTCGGTGGCACGCAGAATCAGCGTAGTCGCACCTAATGTGATGATAGCGCCTTCCTCGATTCGTATCCGGTCCTTGTTCCCCAAAATCTCGTTCATCAGAAATGTTCCTGTAATGCTGTCATTATCACGCAGGGTATAAATGATTTCCCCTTGTTTGTTGCGTTTCACATTAATGATACAATGCCGTCTGTCCATGCTCGGATCTGATGTTTCGATGGGAATATCCACTTCAGTGCCTTTGCTTCTGCGTCCTATCAGGTTGTCACCTTCCATCAGGGGTAATACTTGTTTGTATCCGAATACATTTTCTACTACTACGATACTTCCAAAATCCTCTTTATTGGCTTGTTCGTCCAATATTTCTTCTTTACGGGTTGCTTTCAGTTTGGACTTTCCGATACGGATGCTGAATTGTTTTTTACAATGGTCACATACAAAGACCAACGACTGGCCTTCTGTATATTTGGTTTCATCAAAAGTTATATAGTTGTCACATTTGGGACACAAAACTCTTTTCATAAAAAATAATCTTGTTTATTTAGAACTCAATATCCATGCATTCTTGAATGCATCATTTTGTTTCAGTTCATTTAATTTCTTATAAGCAGCGGCTTTATCTGCAAAGTTGCACAAAGACAGGCGATAACGTCCGTTACCTTCTATGATTGTTACATCCTTATATCCTTTTTGCTTGTACTCATTAAGTACTTGCTGCGCGTCATTGGCTGTCGGTAAACTGGATACGATGATATAATAATTATTTTTTTTACTGCTCGAAGGTGTTGCTGTTTCTTTCTTCTCAAGGGCAGGTTTACTTACAGCGACAGGCTTGGCAACTGGCTGTTCTGTACTGTTCAAATTTGCTGCAACAGCATTCTTGGGTACTGCTTCTTGTGCTTTTCCTACCTTTTCTACTTTTACAGTTACAGGTTTCAACGTGTTTTGATTATTTTTGATATTCGTCTTCTTGGGTTGCTGCGGTCTGGAAGGAACGGTTATCAAGGTCGTTGCCAAAGATTGGGAACGAATGGCGTCAAACAGACCATCCGTACCTAAAGAAGCATAATTACCTTTGTCCACATATGTGTTCTCTACCGGAACAGACAAGAAGAAAAATAAGACTACAGCTATTGCCACAGCTACTGCATTTCCTATCCACTGACGTTTGAAACGTACTGTTCTCTTTCTTTTTTCTTGTTGGGGAAGTAATTCTCTGGTTGTTGCAGACGTTGTTGAAGTAAGATATTCTAATCTGGTGATAGAAAACGAACTAAGTCCGTATAAGGTAGGTGATAATGCACCGTCCTCATTGGGATGAAACTCGTATGTGCTATGAATATTATAATGTAAGACCCCTATACCATGCATTTCTGCACATCCGTTTTGGTATAGTTGTTCTTTCAATCCGGCTACTTCTTCTTCTATCATGCGTGTGGCATCAGGAAAATCGGTGTGATGAGCTTGCATATACGATTGAGCTAATAAACCATCGTTTATAGTCAATTGGGGATTGAAACCAATAGTACGTACAGGGGGAAGATAAAGATTTTCCTCCTTGATATACCGTGCCGGTTGATAGTGCGCTATAAAACCGCCAAAGTCTGGAATAATCACACAGTCATTTTCCAGTAACAGAATTTCTATATGTCTAGCCAATTCAATCATATCGCAAAATTAGCATTTTTATTCCGTTTCAGCGCAACTTTTATGGAAGAAAATAACAACTCACTCATAATTTATTGTAATTTTGCAGCGAAAAAGTTAGACTAACGAATTAAATAAAATGAATATAGCGATTGTAGGGACCGGGTATGTAGGACTTGTTACCGGAACATGTTTTGCCGAAACTGGCGTAGACGTAACTTGTGTAGATGTAAATGCGGATAAGATTGCTAATCTGCAACAGGGTATTATTCCTATTTATGAACCGGGATTGGAAGATATGGTCTTGCGTAATGTAAAGGCTGGACGTCTTCATTTCACCACTTCTTTAGAGAGTTGTCTGGACAATGTGGATATTGTGTTCAGTGCAGTGGGCACTCCTCCTGATGAAGACGGAAGTGCCGATTTGCGTTATGTGCTTGAAGTTGCCAAGACGATTGGTGCTAATATGAAGAAATATACCTTGGTCGTGACCAAGAGTACGGTGCCTGTGGGTACGGCACGAAAAGTAAAAGCGGTCATCCGAGAGGAATTGGAGAAAAGAGGGGAGTCGATAGATTTCGATGTGGCTTCTAATCCGGAATTTTTGAAAGAAGGTAATGCTATCGACGACTTTATGAGTCCGGACCGTGTAGTAGTGGGCGTAGAGTCGGAAAGGGCTAAAAAACTGATGACCAAGCTCTATAAACCTTTCATGCTGGTTAACTTCCGCGTTATTTTCATGGATATTCCTTCTGCCGAGATGACTAAATATGCGGCAAACTCCATGTTGGCCACCCGTATCAGCTTTATGAACGATATTGCCAACTTGTGCGAACTGGTGGGAGCTGATGTAAATATGGTACGTGACGGAATAGGTTCCGACAGTCGTATCGGGCGTAAGTTCTTGTATCCGGGATGCGGTTATGGTGGCTCTTGTTTCCCGAAAGATGTGAAGGCGTTGATTAAGACTGCCGAGCAGAATGGTTATTCCATGCAGGTGTTGAAAGCGGTGGAAGATGTGAACGAGAATCAGAAAGGCATTTTGTTCGAGAAACTGGTAAAGGTATTCAATGGAGATTTGAAAGGCAAAACAGTGGCTTTGTGGGGACTTGCATTCAAGCCCGGTACGGACGATATGCGTGAGGCTCCGGCTTTGGTACTTATTGAGAAATTGAAACAGTCGGGTTGCAATGTCCGCGCATACGATCCTGCTGCTATGGATGAGTCCCGCCGCCGGATAGGAGAGTCGGTTTATTATGCGCACGATATGTATGATGCGGCTCTTGATGCGGATGCGTTGATTCTGGTAACCGAGTGGAAAGAGTTCCGTCTTCCTACCTGGGGAGTAATCAAGAAGGCGATGAAACAGCCTGTAGTGCTTGACGGACGAAATATTTATGATGGTGACGAACTACAGGAAATGGGGTTTGTTTATCATTGCATCGGTCGATAAATAAAATAGAGAGAATAACCATGTACAAACGTTTTTCGATAATAATGTTGGCTGTTGCGCTGTCTTCTTGTGGAACTCCGCAACAAAAAGCATCCGCCCTGGAAGAGAACAAGGAGGCAAAATCTTTGTTGGAAGGTATATGGTTGGACGATAATACGGAAACGGCATTACTGAGGGTGAAAGGCGACACCCTGTTTTATGCAGATGCCGCTACAGCTCCCGTTGCTTTTAAAATTATAGGCGATTCGTTGATTACGTATGGTGCACGGACTAATGGTTATAAGATTGAGAAGCAGGAGGAGCATATTTTTTGGTTTCATTCGGCTGTGGGAGATGTGATACGTCTGCATAAGTCTGATACAGAGAATGATTCTCTGGCATTTATCCATACTCGGGAAATCCCTGTTTATAACGAAGTTATTAAGAAAGATTCGGTGGTGACATACGATAATGTCCGTTATCGCGGATATGTGTACATTAACCCGTCAAAGATTAAAGTAATGCGTCCGGGAGTTTCGGAGGAAGGACTTGGGGTGGATAATGTATATTATGACAATATCATACACATTTGCGTGTATGAAGGCAGGAAGAGTCTTTATGCCAAAGATATCACCAAGCAGATGTTCAAGGGGGTGGTTCCGGATGATTTCTTGCAATGGGCTATATTGTCGGATATGGATTTTATGGGCGTCGATTCTAAAGGGTATCATTATCAGGCCACGGTATGCGTACCTGACGGCGCATCTTGTTATATGGTCAATATCACTGCTGGCAAGGATGGAGGACTTGCATTCGAGTTGGTAAGGTAGTCGTGGCTATGTCATTTTTTCGTTTAGCGATTACTATTTGGTCGCTATCATGCTCTATAGAGAATACCCCGAAAAATCCTTCAAAAGCTTCAGTCTGCTCGCAAATGCCCTGCCTGTCGGTATTCCGGCTGAAGGATTGGGCTCGGGAATTCTTCAGCTGGAGATTGGAATCCTTCAGGCGGATTGGTGGTTCTTCCGATTCTTGGGGAATCGGTTTTCCTGAAGGATATTTTTCGGCTGAAACATTTCACAATGCATATCCTTCAGTCGGAATGCCGATGGGCAGGGCGTTTGCGGAATAGCTGAAAGATCTGAAGGAAAAATAAGGTGTTTCGGCATGTAGATGCCGTTATGGAAGAAACAACAGGTCAAATTTTAAAAAGCTCTTGTTCTTTCAATGAAAACGTCTTGTTCTTTTTTTTAAAGACCTTGTTCTTTTCTGAAAGGAACAAGACGTTTGAAAGGTTAGTAACGTGCATACCGGAAGGTTAGTAACGTGTCACCTCATACGTTACTAATGTGTGGGTTGTAAGGTTAGTAATGTTACAGGTGAAAGATTATATATCCTACAAGCAATACATATAATGGATGTTTGTGATTGCCCCGCATCTATTTTGCAGAGAGCCATGAAGTGACTTTCTTCATAAAATAAAATTGGAGGAAAACAAGTCCGTCTTCCTCCAATGATTTTTAGATATCATCTCTTCCGTCTATTCTTTTGGGGTGTTTCTTCTATTATTGGCACTGGGCGTACCGTTCTTTTTCCCCTTATAATTGCCTTGTTTTCTGGAACTGCCACCTTTGTGATTGCTACGACCGGCGCCACTTCGCGGGTTGTATTCGGGCGCTTCTCCCAATTCCTCGGGAACCGGGATTTTATAGATATTCCTACCCAAGAAATTTTCAATAGCTTTGAATTGGGTCTGCTCTTTCTCACTGACAAAAGTAATGGCGCAACCATCATGGTTGGCACGAGCTGTACGGCCGATGCGGTGTACATAATCCTCGCTGTCATGTGGTACATCGTAGTTGATTACCAAACGAATATCGTCAATGTCTATTCCTCGCGAAACAATATCGGTAGCAATCAGGATATTGATTCTGCCACTTTTGAATTCACGCATAATCTGTTCCCGCTGGGACTGCTCCAAGTCTGAATGCATTTCACCTACGTTCAGTTTCATCCGCTTGAATGCTTGTGTCACCTCCTTTACTTTCAATTTGGAAGAGGCAAAGATAATGACCCGTTCAGGTGTTTGATCCTGGAACAGGGATTGAATAATTCCCAATTTCTGGCGTTCATAACAGATATAAGCCGTTTGGATAATCTTTTCCGCAGGTTTTGAGACCGCTAATTTTATTTCTACCGGATTGTTTAAGATCGTTTTTGCCAATTGTTGTATTTTAGCCGGCATAGTGGCCGAGAACATGATGGTCTGACGTTCTTTCGGCAGATATTTCACTATTTGCATAATGTCATCCGAGAATCCCATATCCAGCATACGGTCCGCTTCATCAAGAATAAAGAAAGAAACTTTAGACAAGTCTACGTAACCTAGGCTGAGATGACTTATCAGACGTCCCGGAGTAGCAATGACTACATCGGCCCCCAAAGTTAAACCTTTCTTTTCTTGCTCGAAGCGCACACCATCGTTTCCTCCGTAAACAGCTACGCTGGATGCCGGTAGAAAATAAGAGAAACCTTCCATTTGCTGGTCTATCTGTTGCGCTAATTCGCGTGTGGGTGACATGATCACACAATTGATGGCATCTTCCGGATATCCGCCTTTGCTTAATTGATTAAGAACGGGCAAAAGGTATGCGGCAGTCTTGCCGGTTCCGGTCTGTGCCACTCCGATCAAATCTTTTCCTTCAAGAATGACCGGTATGGTATGTTCTTGTACAGGAGTGCATTCTTCAAATCTCATGGCATCTAATGCCTGAAGCACCCCTTCTTCTAAATTTAGTTCTGAAAATTTCATATATATAGTTACTTCTTTCTTTAGAGTTTGCCGCGTTCTTCCAGGTAAGAGTCCTTGAAACCTAGGAAATAGAGGACGCCGTCCAATCCGATCGTATTAATGGACTGTTGTGCGTTAGCCACTACTTTGGGTTTTGCATGGAATGCTATACCCAGGCCGGCTTCGGACAACATGGGTAAGTCATTCGCTCCATCTCCTACAGCAATAGTTTGTGCTATGTCCACACGTTCTACTTGAGCGATCAGTTTCAGCAGTTCGGCTTTACGTTTTCCGTCAACTACATCTCCCAGATATCTTCCGGTTAATTTGCCATTTACTATTTCCAGTTCATTGGCATATACGTAATCTATGCCGAATTTATCTTTCAGATAATTACCAAAATAGGTGAATCCACCGGATAGGATGGCTATTTTGTAACCATATCTTTTCAACACGAACATTAGACGTTCCACACCTTCGGTGATGGGAAGGTTTTCTGCGATTTCTTTCATTACGCTTTCATCCAGTCCTTTCAGCAAAGCCACCCGTTCTGTGAAGCTTTCTATGAAATCAATTTCTCCACGCATAGCTCGTTCTGTGATTTCTCGTACTTGGTCACCCACACCGGCGCGTTCGGCTAATTCATCTATACACTCTGTCTGTATCAATGTGGAATCCATATCGAAACAAATCAAGCGTCGCATACGTCGGTACATATTGTCCAGTTGGAAAGAAAAGTCCATTTCCAGGTCACTGCTCAGTTTCATTAACGCCTGTTGCATTTCTTCCCGTTGGTGGGGGGTGCCACGGACGGAGAATTCGATACAAGCCCGTACATTCGCTTTCCGCTCATCCAATGGAATACGCCCTGTAAGACGTTTGATAGCATCAATATTTAAACCTTGTTCCGCTAATATTCCTGTGACTGCTGCGATTTGTTTGGCTGTCAGCTTGCGTCCCAGTAAAGTCAGGATGTACCGGTTCTTGCCTTGCATATTTACCCATTCCTCATATTCTTCCACAGTAACGGGATAGAAACGGATATTGATGCCTAATGCGGAAGCTTTAAATAGCAACTCTTTCATGATATTACCTGAATCTTTTTCCTGGCTTTTGAATAAAATGCCTAATGACAGGGTGCTATGAATATCGGCCTGGCCAATATCCAAAATGGTAACATCATACTTTGACAAAATCTCCGTAATGGAAGCGGTTAATCCCGGCCGATCAAGACCGGTAATTCTGATTAAAATAAGTTCAGTATTATTATTCATACTTTGTGGTTGCTATTTACATATTGCAAAAGTACGTAAATAAATCCTTATCAGCTATATTTTCTGCATTCTTTTTTCTCGATGAAAAGGATGATTTTATGCTATATAACATATTTTTTGAGAAAAAATCTTGGAGTTGATTTCAAAACTCCTTACCTTTGTCGCAGATTTCTAATTTAAATGGTATTGATTATCAGTACTAAAGATAATGTTCCGGGTGGAAATCACTGTTTAAGGGCAGTCTCGGATAGTATTAACTAAGATCGAATTACATGATTAAAAATGTAAAGTGGATTTTTGTTGTATTAATTATTAGTTCCTTGATTTCATTCTCTTTTGTAGGGAAAAACACGCCGACAGAAGGCTTGACCATAGGAGACAAGGCTCCTACATTTACTATCTGTGGCGAAAAGCAGTTGATTGACTTGAAGGATTTAAGAGGTAAATATGTACTGCTAAGTTTTTGGGCCAGCTATGATGCTCTGTCAAGGATGCAGAATGCTACTTTGAATCATGCCATCGCGCAGGCCGACAATGTAGAAATGGTTTCCGTTTCATTTGATGAATACAAGTCGATATTTAACGAAACCATTAAAAAAGACCAGATATCAACTTCTAATTGTTTTGTGGAATTGGCTGGTGTTTCATCGGATCTATATCAGACTTATCGCTTGAAAAGAGGCTTTAAGAACTTTTTGTTAGATGAAAATGGCGTTATTGTTGCCAAGGATATCACCGTATCCGAACTCTCTTCTTATTTGAATTGAGAGAACATTTCCGAAAGGAAGAAAAATACAACAAAAATAATTACCGTGGATTCTCAATGGAATCTACGGTTTTTTTTGCTATATGGTATTTTATTGACTTACATCATTTATCATTCACAATCAAATGCTTACCTTTACGGCGGATAAATAAAAAGGTTATGAAACAGATTAAGAATATTGTGTTTGATTTCGGCGGGGTTATCATTAGCTTTGACCGTGAACAGGCTGTAAAGGCGTTTGAGCGGATAGGAGTGAGGGAAGCGGACAGTTTATTAGGGAAATACCATCAGCAGGGGATTTTTCAGGAAGTAGAAAATGGGAACATGGACGCTGAAACTTTCCGCTGTGAATTGAGTAAAATTTGTGGGAAAGAATTGACTTATCAAGATGTGGAAAATGGGTGGAAAGGATTTGTTACGGACGTGCCGCAATATAAATTGGATTACTTGAATGAGCTTCGTAAGAAGTACAAGGTATATATATTGAGCAACACCAATCCTTATGTGATGGGATGGGCGAGGAGTAATGCATTTACTTCTGCGGGAAAGCCATTGGACGCTTATGTTGATAAGATTTACACTTCCTACGAAGCCGGTTCCACCAAGCCGGATCCTGGCATCTTTAACTATATGATAAAAGATAGTAAACTGAATCCGGCTGAAACAATATTTGTAGATGACGGTGCGGCCAATATTGTTATTGGTAAAGAACTGGGCTTTATTACGATGCAACCGGAGAACGGCGAGGATTGGCGTCAAAAACTAGAAAAGCTCCTATAATTATTTAGGAGCTTTTCTGTATAAATAGATAGCAATAAATGTGTAAAGTATATTAGGAATCCATACCGCTATAATAGGAGGGGTGTTTCCGTTGACAGCAAAGGTTGCTGACACTGTTTGGAACAAAATGTATGAAAAGCTAAGTGCTAACCCTACTCCTAAATGCAGTCCCATTCCTCCTTTCATTTTTCTGGATGATAAGGAAACACCAATGGTTGTCAAGATAAAAGCGGCAAAGGACATGGCTATACGTTGGTAATATTCAATTTCAAATTCCTTTATGTTGGCGAACCCGCGTCTTTTCTGCTTGTCTATATATTCTTTCAGTTCAGGGCTTGTCATGGTTTGTTGCTGCCCTTTCATAATCAGGAAATCTTGAGGCTCCATTTTAATGATCGTATCCAAACGGTCACCACGAGTGATTTTTTCACGCATACCTTCCATCTCACGTATCATATAGTTCTTGATTGTCCATTTGTGTACAGATGCTGTATCATAAGTGACACTTCGGGCAGTAAGGTGGGCAACTAGTTTCTTGTCATCAAACTTGTCTAAGGAGAAGCGGTATCCCGTTTTATTATAATTTTCATAACGTTCTATGTAGGCAATGACTCCGCTGTCTACTTCCAGTTGCACATTCCGCACATATTCCTGTTTCTTTTTTTTCTTATAACGGTCCTCAAAATCCAAACGGGTTACATTTCCCTTAGGTATGACGTATGCTCCCAGTCCGAAAGTAACAACGGAAATGATTGCAGCCGAAATCATATAGGGCCGCATCATTCGTTTAAAACTCATTCCGGTGGAGAACATGGCAATGATTTCCGAGTTTTCTGCCAGCTTGGAAGTAAAGAAGATAACAGCGATAAAGACAAACAAGGGGCTGAACAGATTGGAGAAGTAAGGGATGAAGTTCATGTAATAATCAAATACAATCGCTTTCAGCGGAGCTTTATTATTGATAAACCTGTCTATATTTTCGTTCACGTCAAACACTACTGCAATGGAGATAATCAATGCAATAGCGAAAAAGTAGGTTCCCAGAAACTTCTTAATGATATATATGTCCAGTCTTTTCACCCATTTATCCAGTTTCAGCCAACTGATATTCGGCTTCCACCATTTTTTATCCTTTGGGGATGAATCTGTGTTTGTCTTGAACCAATTCTTCATTTCTAGTAATTTATAATCTTGTAGATAAGCGTTTTACCATCATTGGTTTCCACGTAGAGAAATCTCCTGCAATGATGTGTTTACGGGCCTCGCCTGCTAGCCACAGATAGAATGCCAAGTTGTGGATAGAAGCGATTTGCATGGCCAGCAGTTCTTGTGCGTGGAACAGATGGCGCAAGTAAGCACGGCTGTACATGGTATCTACATACGATGCCCCTTCGGCCTCGATAGGAGAATAATCATCCTCCCATTTCTTGTTGCGCATGTTCATTATGCCGTTTTTAGTGAACAACATTCCATTGCGTCCGTTCCGGGTCGGCATTACACAATCAAACATATCTACACCGCGTTCTATACCCTCCAGTATATTTACCGGTGTACCGACTCCCATCAGATAGCGGGGCTTGTCTTTGGGTAAGATTTCATTGACAACCTCTATCATTTCGTACATTTTCTCGGTTGGCTCACCTACGGCTAGGCCACCGATGGCGTTTCCGTCAGCTCCCTTGGAGGCAATATATTCCGCTGATTGTTTGCGTAAGTCGGGATAAACACAGCCTTGCACTATGGGAAATAATGACTGTTGATAACCATATTTGGGATCGGTTTCGTTGAAATGTTTTATGCAACGGTCCAGCCAACGATGGGTAAGCTGCATTGATTTTTTTGCGTATTCATAATCTGCGGTTCCCGGAGTACATTCGTCAAAAGCCATCATGATATCTGCACCGATAGTCCGTTCAATGTCCATCACCCGTTCAGGAGTGAACAAGTGCTTCGAACCGTCTATATGTGAGCGAAATTCCACACCTTCTTCTCTCATTTTGCGGATACCTGATAAAGAGAATACCTGAAAACCACCACTATCAGTCAGCATAGGACGGTCAAAACCATTGAATTTATGCAGACCTCCGGCACGTTCTATTATATCCAGTCCCGGTCGCAAATACAGGTGGTAAGTGTTTCCTAGGATTATCTGCGCTTTAATGTCCTCTTTCAACTCATGCAAATGCACGCCCTTCACCGTTCCCAATGTGCCTACAGGCATAAAGATGGGGGTTTCTATTTGCCCGTGGTCAGTCGTTATCAATCCGGCACGGGCATTCGATTTAGGGTCTGTATATTGTAAGTCAAAAGTCATATTTATTTCTTTTCTTCTGTTTTTTGATTGGTAATATTAAAATCAATGGCACCGTTTACTTTTTCATTGGTGAGAGCTAAAGCCAATACTTCCTTAATATCCGTGACATAATGGAATGTCAGTCCTTCTAGATACATCGGCTGAATTTCTTCAATGTTCTTGCGGTTTTCCTCACATAAAATGATGTCTTTGATTCCGGCACGTTTGGCGGCTAGAATCTTTTCCTTGATACCGCCTACGGGCAGGACTTTTCCACGTAATGTGATCTCGCCTGTCATTGCCAGGTTTGCTTTTACTTTACGCTGGGTGAGGGCGGATGCCAATGACGTCACCATGGTGATACCGGCTGACGGACCATCTTTGGGGATAGCTCCTTCAGGTACATGGATGTGGATATTCCAATTGTCAAAGATATCCTCCTGTAAATTCAGCAGTTTGGTATGTGCCTTAAGATATTCCAAAGCCAGCATAGCCGATTCTTTCATTACATCACCCAAGTTCCCGGTCAACGTCAGTTTACCGCCTTTTCCTTTGCTCAAACTGGTTTCTACAAACAAGATCTCACCTCCGACAGCTGTCCACGCCAGCCCTGTGACAACACCGGCGTATTCATTTCCTTGATATTTGTCACGGCTATATTCTGGCGTGCCTAGGTATTTGCGTACATCGGCAGGTTTTATTTCATGCATCACTTCATAGCCGTCACGTGCAAATTCCAACGCTATTTTACGCATTACCTTGTTTATCTTCTTCTCAAGTTCGCGTACCCCACTTTCACGAGTATAATTTTCTACAATACATTCCAAGGCAGCTTTAGAGAACTTCACATATTCTTTTTTAATGCCGTTGGCTTCCAGTTCTTTGGGGACAAGATGCCGGCGAGCTATTTCTACTTTTTCTTCTGTGATATATCCGCTGACCTCTATCAACTCCATACGGTCCAGCAGAGCAGGAGGGATGGTGCTCAAATTGTTTGCCGTAGCGATGAACATTACTTTAGACAAGTCGTAATCTACATCCAAATAGTTATCGTGGAAAGTGTTGTTCTGTTCGGGGTCAAGCACTTCCAGCATAGCGGAACTGGGATCTCCGCGGTGGTCACTGCCCAGTTTGTCTATTTCGTCCAAAATGATAACCGGATTAGAGGACTCGGCTTTTATCAAACTTTTGATGATACGGCCCGGCATGGCACCGATATAAGTTTTACGATGGCCACGGATCTCGGCTTCGTCATGCACACCACCCAATGACATACGTACATATTTACGTTTCAATGATGCCGCTATGGAACGCCCTAAAGAAGTTTTACCGACTCCCGGAGGACCATAAAGGCAGATGATGGGTGATTTCATATCACCTTTTAGTTTCAGCACTGCTAAATGTTCAAGGATACGCTCCTTTACTTTCTCTAGTCCGTAGTGGTCTTTGTTCAATGTCTTTTCGGCATTACTTATATTCAGGTTGTCAGTGGTAAAGACATTCCAAGGTAATCCTAACAGGGTTTGCAAATAGGTAAGTTGCACATTGAAATCTGGTGATTGGGAATTTGTCCTTTCCAATTTGGAAACTTCTTTTTCAAAAAGTTCTGCCATTTCCGAACTCCATTTTTTGGTTCTTCCTTTTTGGCGGAGTTCATCTATCTCATCTTCCTGTCCGGCACCCAGTTCATCCTGTATGTTTTTAATTTGTTGCTGCAAGAAATATTCGCGTTGCTGACGGTCAATATCTTCGCGTGTACGCATTTGAATGCTTTGTTTGATATCAGCCAATTGTACTTCACGATTTAAGATCTTGACCAGCATATACAGGCGGCTTTGCAAATCGCCAGCTTTTAGCAATTTTATCTTTTCTTCTACCGGAATAGGGAAGTTTGCACAAATAAAGTTTACCAAAATTTCCGGATTGTCCAAGTTCTTGATTGCAAAAACAGTATCCGGGCTCATCTTCTCGGAAGCCTCTATGAACTTGCTCGTCAAATCCTTGCAGGTGTCAATCAATGCTTTGAATTCGTCCGTTTCCAGTTGGTCATTTGCCTCTGGAATAGGAGTCACTATTCCTTTCAAATATGGAGATGTTTTTGTGATACTGTCCAAATGTACTTTGGGCCCGTTTGACTGCATAATTACTGTGGTATTTCCACCTGGCATTTCGAATACACGGAGAATCTTCCCAATAACTCCTACATGGTACACATCATTAAAACCAGGATCATCCATGTCTCCCTGTATCTGACAAACTACCGCTATGGGAAGTTTTTTCTTGTATGCAGCATTTACCAATTTCAATGTGCTGGGGCGTCCAATGGTTACAGGCATTACTACAGATGGAAACATTACCATGTTGCGTAAAGGCATAACAGGTATTTCTTTATTAAATTCCATAGCAGTTACTTCATCCGGATCCGTTTGGATTTCAGCTAACATAGAGATGTCATCGTTATCAGTATTCAACAAAATATCCTCTTTCTTATTCCTCTTCATAATTTATTCCTCTTGTGTTAAATTGAGCCCAATGCCCAAAACGGGGACAAAGTTAATCATTCCTTGTCGAATAAGGAAAATTCATGGGAACTAATTGAGTTTTAAAAATCAAATATTTCCTAATAATTGGAGTAATTAAATGGATTTTTCTATTTTTGACAGCTAATTTAATAAATATAGTATGCCAAATCCTTATTTTTCTTTTAAGCAATTTACTGTTTATCATGATAGATGTGCCATGAAGGTTGGTACGGACGGAGTTTTATTGGGAGCTTGGGTTGATGTGGTTTCTGCCCGTAATATTTTAGATGTTGGTACTGGGACCGGATTGATTTCTTTGATGATGGCACAGCGGTGCAATGCCCAGATAAGAGCAGTTGATATAGATGCGGATGCTGTGGAACAAGCTCGTGGAAATGTGGCGGCATCTCCGTGGCAGGATAGGATAGAAGTGGAGTTGCAGGATATTTGTCATTTTACATCGGAAACACTCTTTGATGTTATTGTTTCCAATCCTCCTTATTTTACCGATTCATTGAAATGCCCTGAAAGGCAGCGTAATATCGCTCGGCATACAGATCTTCTTGATTTTGATAAATTAGCAGAATCTGCCGCCCGTTTGCTTCATTCCGAAGGTGTTTTTTCTGTGATTATTCCTGCTGATGGTAAAGAATCTTTTTTGATGGCTGCCACTCGTTACGGATTACATCTCTCACACCAGACTTTAATTCATACAAAACCTGGAACTGAACCCAGACGGGTATTGCTTGCTTTCAAATTCTCTGTGGATAAATGTGTTACAGACGATTTGACCATCGAATTATCACGTCATGTGTATAGTGAAGAATATATAGCCTTGACTAAAGAATTTTATTTGAAAATGTAGAGGGTGGATTATTCTGAACATCATCAAAGAAACTGTTTTTATTTGGCAGAGTCTTTACTGATGTTCAGAAAAAAGATATTTTTTATTGTTTTTTGGATAGACGACGCAATAAACTTTTGTTAAGCTCAAATAAATGGCTGTGCCGGAAAGCAAAAGTTTCAGCTTTAGGCTTCATACCACTGAATATTTCGGATATTTGTTGTAAGAGACTAAAAGGTTCGTTCTCTTTTTTTTTATCAGAAACAATGATGTTGAGTCCGTGTGGAATCAATTCTACCTCAATATCCTTTCCTCCCATGATCGGATCTCCGTCATAATGCATTACTCCGGGTTTTGAACGATGTATCTTAATCTTTTTAGTACGGAATGTCTTGATCCGGCTGTTTTGGTCTATGGTTTTGTTGAAAAGTTGAAAAGATAAAGAAGGAACATCCAACACTGTGAATGGCTCTAATATTGTGACATCCATCAAACCATCGGTTAACGAGGCTTGTGGAGCAATATATGCGTTATTCCCATATTGGGAGGCATTGCCGCAGGCTATCAGGAAAGCTTTGTATTTTACCGTTCCTTCTTCATTTTCTATTTCATAAGTTTCAGGTTTGTAACTCAGACTCTCATGCAAGGTATTTTCCAGATAGGTTAGTAGTCCGCGTTTGCCTGAATCAGCAAACTTTAAGCTGACAAATGCGTCAAAACCTACTCCGCATGTGCAGAAAAAAGGTATGTTGTTTATTTTTCCGTAATCAATACAGGCAACAGAACTTTCATTTATAATGTCAATAGCAGCCTTGGGCTCCAAAGGAATTTGTAAATGTCGCGCTAGTCCGTTTCCCGACCCGCAAGGTATAATACCTAATGCTGTATCCGTATGTATCAGTGCACGTCCTATTTCGTTTATAGTTCCATCTCCTCCAATAGCTACTACTATATCTACTTTCTCTTTGGCAGCTGCAGCCGCAATTTTTTCAGCATGGCCGGCATATTGTGTTTTGACAATCGTATAATCATAAAGTGTACGGTTTATACGTTCGTCAATCCATTTTAATATGGCTCTTTTCCCCTGTGTCCCCGAGATAGGATTAACGACAAATACAATTTTCTTTTTTGTGGTCATACTTTTACTTTGGTAGTTTAGCTCTTTATTAAACGCAAAAGTAATACATTTTGTTTATAACTACCCTAAATCCTAAAAGTTTTGATGTCCCTAAATATTTTTTTGAAAAAAAGTACAATCGGTTGTAGAATTTACTATCTTTGCAGCCTGTTTTGACGGGAACACCTTGAAAACAGAATGTATTAGTGAGTTTATATACATTATTTTAAAGTAGGCCGACGAGGCTTACATATACAATAGGATATGGGATTATTACAAGACAAGTTAAGTAAATTCAGATTGCCTCAACTATACATGGAAAGAGGCGTTTACCCTTATTTTCGTGAGATAGACAGCCATCAGGATACAGAGGTTATCATGGATGGTAAAAAGGTGCTGATGTTTGGCTCCAACTCATATATGGGGTTAACCTACGATGAACGGATTATCGAAGCAGCTATTGCTGCAACCCGTAAATATGGTACAGGTTGTGCAGGTTCACGCTTCTTGAATGGTACGCTTGATCTGCACGTTCAGTTAGAAAAGGAATTGGCGGAATTCGTAGGGAAAGATGATGCATTGGTTTATTCTACCGGTTTTACTGTAAATGAAGGTGTGGTATCTTGCCTGACAGACCGCAATGACTACATTATCTGCGATGACCGTGATCATGCTTCCATCGTAGACGGACGTCGTCTTTCTTTCTCCACCCAGTTGAAATACAAGCACAATGATATGGAAGCCCTTGAGAAAGAACTTCAGAAGTGTAAACCGGAATCTGTGAAACTGATTGTGGTGGATGGGGTTTTCTCTATGGAAGGTGATTTGGCTAACTTGCCTGAGATTGTTCGTTTGAAAGACAAATACAATGCAAGTATCATGGTGGATGAAGCACATGGCTTGGGTGTGTTCGGTCGTGACGGGCGAGGAGTCTGCGATCACTTCGGACTGACAGATCAGGTAGATGTTATTATGGGTACATTCTCAAAGTCACTGGCTTCTATCGGTGGTTTTGTTGCTGCGGATAAAGATACAATCAACTGGTTGCGTCACAACTCACGCTCATATATATTCTCTGCAAGTAATACTCCTGCTGCAACAGCTGCTGCACGTGCTGCACTTCATATCCTTAAGAGTGAGCCCGAACGTCGTGAGAATTTGTGGAAGATTACAAATTATGCTTTGGATTGTTTCCGTCAGGCCGGTTTTGAAATCGGTGATACTGAAAGTCCGATCATTCCACTTTATGTTCGTGATACGGACAAGACATTCGAAGTGACTAAGCTGGCATTTGACGAGGGTATATTTATTAATCCTGTTATTCCACCAGCTTGTGCACCACAAGATACTTTGGTGCGTGTTGCTTTGATGGCTACTCATACAAAGGAACAAGTTGACTATGCTGTGGATAAACTGACCAAGTGCTTTAAGAAGTTGGAAATCATAAAATAAGATATCACAGGTTGCCTTTGTAAAGGCAACCTGTTTTTTATTATGTATTATTGTCTATCTTTGTATCCGTTTTACTTGAAAAGGACATGAATCGGATAAAAGGTATTCTATATGCAGCAGTGTCTTCTGCGACTTTCGGATTGGCACCGTTTTTTTCCATAAGCTTGTTGGCTATTGGATATTCTTCTTTTGAAGTGCTGACTTATCGTTGGGGAGTTGCTACAGTTGTCTTGCTTGTTTTTGCTTTTCTTACCAAATGTGATTTTCATATAGGGTATAAAAATTTTAAAACAATTTTCGGACTGAGCTTGCTGCGTGCGCTTACTTCGTTCAGTCTTGTCATAGCTTATCAGAATATTGCAAGTGGTGTTGCTTCTATTATCCATTTTATGTATCCGCTGGCTGTTGCAGTAACAATGGCCGTTTTCTTTAGAGAAAAGAAGTCTATTGTGACTTTCGCTGCTATCGTTTTATCATTAGTAGGAGCATCTTTCTTATCTTCCGGAAATATAGAATATAATGGTGGAAATAGAATGGTGGGATTGATAGCGGCCTGCATATCGGTTTTCTCTTATGCCGGTTATATAATAGGTATAAGAAAAACTAGAGCAGTGGAAGTTAATTCTACGGTATTAACTTGTTATGTGATGGGGTTGGGAGCCTTGCTCTTTTTGCTGGGAGGACTTTTCTATGATAAGGGGGTCCGTTGGGAAACCAATGTAATCACTTGGCTCTATATTGGGGGACTGGCACTTCCTGCAACTGCGATCTCTAATATCACGTTGGTGAAGGCTGTAAAATTGGCAGGACCGACGTTGACTTCTTTATTGGGTGCATTGGAACCTCTTACGGCAGTCCTGGTAGGGGTATTTGTATTCAATGAACTCTTTACTACATACAGTGCTTTGGGCATAATCCTTGTTGTGATTTCTGTAAGTTTGGTGCTTTTTCAGCAAAAAAGAACATATACATAGACGTTTGCTATTCAGTTTTCAGGCTGTTTACCGGATTAGTGCGTGCACTAAGATAACTATGTATTGTTATCGTAATGGTTGTAATTACCAATACAATAAGAATAGGAGTCAGGAAATTCCATTGTGTGGCTGAAATTCGATAAGCAAATTGCTCCAGCCAATGTTGCATTAATAACCACGTTATCGGAATAGCGATGATGTATGCTACTAGTATTTGCCATAGAAAAGAACGGTTTAGTAACCATACTATTTCCCAATTGGAAGCACCATGCACTTTACGGATTGCAATTTCACGGGTACGATGACGTACAGCGTACCATGAAATACCGAACAGGCCAAAACAGGTCAGGGCCAATGCAATAAATGAGTAGCTGATAAGGATTCGGGAGAGTATAATTACTTTGTTATTACGCAACATAAATTCTTTATGCATATCTACATATTTGAAACCTCTGTCACCATTCATTTCCTTCCATAATTTTTCAATAGATACCAATGTTTCTTTATAATATTCAGGAATGAGTTTCATTTGTATGAATGTTCCTTTCTGAATTAAATCCTGTTCTGTTCCAATAGATATTTGTTGACCACCGATTTCTTCTTCCAGGGAGTTAAATGGGAAATTCTTGAAAATACCTGCAATAATACTTAATGAATCCGAGAATCCATCAAATTCATTTAGTTTATGACCTATGTGGGAAACATCTATGTTCAGCAGACGCGCAAGGTTTTCATTGATAAAAGCCGGATGAGTATATTCCCGACAGGCTTGGGAGGGAGATACTCCGGCAATTTGTCGGATATGCATGGTTTGGAAGAAAGCTGTGTCAGTAGGGATGTGTGCTATAAAATTATGTTGGATACTACCGTCTGTTTGTCGGATAGGAAGCTCACGAAGCCAACAGTAAAGTACAGAACTCATGGAAAGACTTATAGACTCTATCCCATCCATTTGTTTCAGTTCCTGATAGAGCGGAAACAGAGGAAGGGTGCCATTTCCTATTTCTATTGTATTTTCGTAATGGTATGCACGGGATTTGATTAGATTCATTTGTTTTTGTGTAAGAGTGGTTGCATACACTAACCCGATTGAAAATATAAACTGGATGGTAACAAGCAACCATATAAATTGTTGCTTTTTCCTTCCTGTATAAGTTTGCCGATACTTGCTCAAAGTCTGTTGAGAGAGTTTATGGCTGATATACAGACCGGGAATGACAGCCATGAAGAAAATGAAGGATAAAAGTAAAGGTAGAACTTGCCAGCTGAAAAAGAAAGAGAAGAAGAGGTGGGTAGACAACAGATCATTAAACCACGGCAGCATGTCATTAATAAGCAATAATGATAACAGGAATGCAAATAAAACGGTAAGTGCTGCATCAAGAAATAACTGACTGCGGATTTCTTTTGATTTTGCTCCCATCAATTTCTCTATATGTATCATTTTAAGTTGCTGCATGATACGTGAGAGAGTCAGATTTGTATAGTTGAAACAAGCGATGATAAGTACAAGCAGGGCTGAAATCAGACTGATATATAGTAATAATACGTCACAGTGTTGGAAGAAAGCCAACTGTTGCTGCTTACTGTCTTTTCCAGTATTAAAGTATAGTTCTTTTATCGGATCAATATAATATTGTGAATCCGGTACTAAAGTTGGAATCTTGTCTTTTTTAATTTTTTCCTGTAAAGCTAAGGGAGATGCACCTGGTTGTAGTTTTAATAATACGGGACCTCCCCATGATTTGTCGGATAGTCCTGTCAGCAAATCAAAATGCAGAAAAGATTGTGGACGATCTTCTAATATAGCTGCTACTTTATAACTTTTACTTTGTCCTTCTTCGTTGATTATTTCCAGGATTTCTCCAATTCCGGAATGATTTCCGAAAAGTCGGTGAGCAAATCTTTTGTTTACAGCAACTTTGTCCGGGGTCGTGAGGACTTCTTCCAGGCTGCCTTCTAAAGTTGTATAAGGGAAAAATTGATTTAAAGTAGAGTCGGCACTGATAAAAAGAAACTGTTTGATATCTGTTCCATTATATTTGCAAAGATTACCAGACATTCCGTTCACATGCAGAATATCTGTAATTTCAGCATATTTTTCTTTTATCTGTGTGGCTGCGTCTGAGGTAGAGTAGGCTACTTTAATACCTTCTTCCATTGGAGAGTCTTGACGTAATAGATAAATGAGGTTACGGTCGGTATTATATTTTTCCACATTATATTCATGGATAAAAAAAGTCATAAGCAGATTGGTGCATCCTAATCCAGCTGTAAGACTGAATAGTGAAATCAGAAAAAAAAGTTTGTTCCGCCACCAGTTGCGGACAATAAGTTTGATGTTTAAGAAGATGTTCATTGTTATAATATCCTTTTGTTATCATTGAGGTGGTTAAACCACCTCAATGATAAATTAATTTATATTTTTATTTCATTCACCACCTGTCCGTCAAACAAATTAATGGTTCTTCCTGCATAGCCGGAATCGTGTTGGGAGTGGGTAACCATAACAATTGTTGTTCCTTCTTTATTCAGCTCGGTCAAAAGTTCCATTACTTCCTTGCCGTTCTTGGAATCCAGATTACCGGTAGGCTCATCTGCTAGAATCAGTTTCGGATTTGCTACTACAGCACGGGCTATTGCAACACGTTGTTGCTGTCCGCCAGATAGTTGTTGTGGGAAATGTTTTACTCGATGAGCAATAGCCATACGGTTCATGGCATCTTCTACCCGACGTTTGCGTTCTGTCGCCGGAATTCCCATATACAATAAGGGTAATTCGATATTTTCGAATACATTTAATTCATCAATCAGGTTAAAGCTCTGGAACACGAATCCGATGACTCCTTTACGTAAATTGGTGCGTTGTGCTTCGGTAAATTTGGAAACGTCTGTTCCGTTCAGTTCGTAAGTGCCTCCCGTAGGATTGTCCAAAAGGCCGAGGATATTCAGCAGGGTGGACTTTCCACAACCGGATGGTCCCATGATGGCTACAAATTCGCCTGCTTTAATTTCTAGATTGACATTGTTCAATGCCCATGTTTCGACTTCTTCTGTTTTGAAGATTTTCTGCAAGTTTACTGTTTTGATCATAATCTTATATTTTAAAAGTTATTCGTTTTTGATTACTTCTGCAGGATTCTCGTTGGCTGCTTTCCATACCCGCCAACTGATTCCTGCTATGACTGTCAGAGCCAGCCCTATAAGAATAAGGATGAATGGTAATGGACTGATACTGACCTGCCGGACATAGTTTAATATCCATTGCTTGATAATGACGTATGTGATTGGAAAAGCGAACAGTGCAGCAATACAAAGCATGATTAGATATTCCCGGAAAAACAGGTATAGAATGCTCCATACTGTGGCTCCATTTACTTTACGTATTGCAATTTCTTTACGACGTTGTTCGCAAGTAAGTGTTACTAAAGAATAAATGCCGAACATGGCGGTAAGAATACATACTAAAGACGCGAAACTAAGCAGCCGGGTCAGCATTTCTTCGGAACGCAGGTAATTATTATATACTTCTTCTTCACTGTTCAGACGCAAGATATTCTCAGGAGAACATTCGGTCTGGTAAAGGTGTTCAAGGGCTTTACGACATTCATTCCACGTTCCTTCTTTATATTTGAATAAGATACCGGCAGAACGCTGCATTAATCCCATTTGTTCTCCAACCAGAAAGCCTGTATGGGGAATGGGTAAAGTCGGTGCTCCATAATGGCAATCCTTCACTACGCCGACAATTGTATAGGTAATGTATGATTGTATAATATGTTTGCCGATGGCTTCTTGTGGGCTCCATCCCATTCGGCGCGCCAGTGATTCATTGATAATGATGTCTTCATAAGTAGATAGGTCATCAAGCCATTCACCGGCTAATAAGGTGATATCGTAAAAACGGAAAAAATCTTCTTTCCCTAAAAATAACTTAACCGGAACTGGCGTATCAATAGGAATATCCAGTCCCTCCCAATTGTCAAATTGTCCGATAGCTGTCAGTTGTGATACTATGGGGTAATAGTCAGGTTGCATAACTTCGGTTATCATGGGAAGTTCTTTTATTTTTCTTATTAAAGGAGTATAATCCATGTCTCCCATAACAGAGAAGCTGCCCCGATTCTTAATTTTCAATCCTAAATCGCGGTGACGCAGGTAATCCAATTGTTGGTTTATCAACACGGTACATCCTATAAAAGACAAACAGACAAACAATTGAAGAACTATACTTCCTCTACGTAACTGTGTACCGGTACTCCTTCCGGTATTGTAACGCAAAGAGAGGTGTAGGGAACGATGATATAGTATATATAAAAGTCCGATAATGGCAGTCAATATAATTAGGGAGATCAAACCGATGAAAAGAAAGGCTTCTCCGTATAAAGAGGATTTTGCTGTATCAATTCCTGTAAGTTCTATGAAAGATGGAAAGCATATTTCTATCAGCAGAAATCCGGTAGTAACTGCACACGCCAACAGAAGCAAAAATTCCACAGTTAAGAGAGAAACAAGCGAGCGGATGTTGGCACCGTGTATCATTCGCAGTGCCATTTCCCGTTGACGGACTCTCATGCGGTTAATAAATAAGGTGAGATAATTGATTAACGCACACGTTATGATTAATATACCGGCTATTGAAAAATAGATGATATACTGAAAAGTTATTCCAGCTTCTTTATCATCTCGGAAATCTTTTGCATAATGTAGTTTGGAAAGCGGAGTAAGTATAATCCGTTCAATGCCGGTTTTTCTGATCGATGTCACTTGTTTCAGTTCGGCAGGCAGGTTGGCATTGATTTTTGATTCTAATTCTTCAATGTCTGTATCCGGCTTTACCTTAATCAGTATGCTCCAAGTGATATACCACCAGGTTTTTCCCAATTCTGGGTTGCCTATAAAGTCAAAAGGAAAATTGGTATGTCTGTTTTCAGCTTGGACAATGGCACAAATTTTTTTGGTACGTCTGAGCATTTTCACCTCTTTTCCTATCGGGTCTTCCGTTCTGAACCATTTTTTTGCAGCTTCTTCAGTGATTGCTATTTCGGCATTATCTTTGGGGAGCATAAAGTTACGGTTTCCCTTAATAATCCGGATATCCATCAGATTCATCCATGCACTGTCTGCTGATGAAAAAACGGCATCCTGATATTTGTCATTCACGCTGATTCGTTCAGAAATGAGATGAAAGGGGGCGGCAACTGCTATATCCGGAAAGTGCTGGGCCAAATAAGCGGCTAAAGAATAGGGAACTCGTGTTGAAATTTTCCCTTCCGTATATTCGTCATTAGTGCGTACCATATAGATACGGTCGGCATCCTGGCGGAAATGGTCGTATGTCATTTCATAATGTATCCAGTAAAGGGATAATGAAAAACAGACAAATCCTACAGCCAGTCCTAGAATACTGACTGCCGATTGGACTTTGTACTTTACTAAGTTCCTGATTGCTATTTTCAGACAATGTTTTATCATAGTTGAATCTATTTCTTATCATTCGTTCTTGATTACTTCTGCCGGATTAATTCGTGCTATTCTCAGAATACGGAATAATACCGTGAGGGCCGTAATAAATGTTATTCCGATGAAAATTCCTGCCCAATATATGATACCGTCATTAAAGAATACAATATATGCTTTTTTCCACATTTGTATGACTATATAAATTAATGGAAATGCAATAACTGCGGAAACAGTCAGCAGTCTTATATAAAGGCGGGCAAACAATAAAATAATCTGTTTCAATCCTGCTCCATTTACCTTCCGGATAGCTACTTCCTTTTGTCTGCGTTCCGTATCCAATGTGATGGTCGAATAAACCCCCAACAAGGTAATGAGCAGGCTGACGATAGAAAAGAACAGGATAATCCCTTTCAATTTATTTTCTGTTGCTTGTGCTTCATATATATCCTCCTGCAATGTAGTGACTTGAGGGTGAATACTTTCCGGAAGTGTTTCTTGCAATGTTTTTTCTATCATTTTTTTTATTTCAGCCGTTTTCCCCGGCTCGCATTTCAGATAGCAATGACCTACATAATAATTGAAGTCGCTGGGTAAGAATACAAATCCAGGACTTTGATTATATACATTGGCGATAAAATCGCCACATATACCGCAAATGGTATAGCTTTCCGAGTAATTGTATAAAATAGTTCCTAACGGATCTTTTTTCTGGCGTTCCGCCCATGTTTTGTCTACTACCAAATCCTCTTTGGCTTTTAATGTGTGTCCCGATAGTAAAGGTATGTTCATGAATTGGAAGAAGTTAGTGGAAACATTCATGACATTTACTTCAAAACTGCTTTCCGGGTTACCTTTTTCCATTTGCATCCCAGTACCTGATATACCTTTCAGATAACTGATGTCTGCCAATAATTTGTCTTGTACACCGGAAAATTTGGATATACGTTCTATTAAAGCCAGTTTCTCTTCATTCTTCATAAACATATAATCTATGGAGAAACTTAGTATATTGGCTTTTTCTTTTTCAGTCAATGTGTTGAATAGGGTAGATTCCGTTTTTTCCGCTTGCATATAAAGAGCTACGGTAAATGCGACGAAAATCCAGCATATAAAAAATTGGATACCTAACAGTATATTTCGCATTCCATGTTTATGACGTTTTATCTCACTGCCATGAATCTCTGTCTGGATAGATGTGTAATGTATGCGCAATACAGTTATAAAGCATAATATCATACATAAAAATAAGATGAATATCATATACTCTGTGGTCTGTATAAACAAGAGGTTCTTTTCAATGATAAGAACATAATTAAATAAATTGAAATTCAAATAGGGGCTGATTATTTCAATCAAGCAGAACGTAAACAAGAAAGCGATGAATGCAATGATGACAGACTGGACAAAGAGTTGGTAAAAAAGTCGCTGGTTTCCACTGCCCATAACTTTGCGTATCCCGTATTCACGGTTACGATTCAAGAAAGTTCCCATAAGAAAATGGAAGAAATTAAGAAGTCCGGTCAGTAAGATCAGCAGGCCTACTATCATGGTTATTCCTGCAAAATAAGGAGCGATGGACTTATCCCAAAATTTCTCTCCAAAGGGTGAGGCGGTTATAGCTGTTTCTTCGTCATACATGTAGTGCTTCATATTTATGGAGCGAAAACGGGCTTCTAATTTTCGGGCTGTTTTACCTGGACGTAGCAGAGCAAAACCAAAACCTCCGGTCATATTATCACGACCGTTGAATTGCAATGTTCCTTCACTGTCATTCAAAGTTAGCATATCCAGTTTCTCAAGAAAACTCAGGCTGGTATTCAGGGGAATATCTTCTATCACGGCCTGAATGGTATAGGTTATGCCTCCAGTACGAGGAGTGGTATCCGGTGCTGTAAAAAGACGTTGTGTCAATATCATACGTTTGCCTATGGGATTTTCTGACTCACCGAAAATCTTTTTTGCTAAAGAGCGGGTCAGTATAATGGCATTGGGGGTGTTGGAGGCTACTTCCCATGATCCCTGTAGTATTTGGGGAGTGAATACTTTCCTAAAAAGAGAGTCTACTTCCATTGTCATCAAATGATCGTATGGTAATTCTTTCCCTTCTTTTATCTCTACGTTGTAACTCCGCTCTCGGGGATAAACGGTAAAGGTAAAATCTTGAACCTCATCGAATCTAAGTTTACGCAATTCTTCAATCGTTGTTGCCGGAATACCAGAATACAAATCTCCCCGTGTTGTACATAAATTTATGTCTGCTATGCGTTCCTTATTGGAAAAGCAAGAATCTACTTCGCTGATGAACCGGCTACAATAAAGACAGATACTAAAACATAATATCCCGACAGATAGCCCTACGATAGATATCAGATTTTGTATCTTATATTTTAATAAGTGGCGCATTGCCATTTTTATATAATGCCTTAACATATTTCCGTTGTTTTATAAAATTATTCTGTTTTCATGATTTTCGTCGGATTAATATGTGCCGCCTTTTGTATTTGGTATGCTAAGGTGCCCAGTGATATGATTATTACCAACAGCAATGATATGATAAAAATGTCTATACTGACAGGTGCCCTTACTGCAAAATCCTGAGTATAGGTATTTATCAGATAACAAGCCAAAGGAATAGCTATGACAAATGCTATAATTAAAACGGTTATATATTTGCGGAATAACAGTCGGTAAAGGTCTTTGGCACTTGCACCGTTCACTTTACGAATCGCTATTTCCCGATATCGTTGGCGAATGTCAAAAAGAGAAATCCCTAACAAACCAAGACTGGAAATAATAATAGCTATACTTGCAAAAATAGAATAAATCGTGGCTGTTTGGCGGTCTTGTGTATACATTGCTTTGATATCATCTTCCAGAAAAGTATATTCAAAGTCTTCACTTCCATAGAGTTTATATTCCAAATTACGTAAGAAATCAATCACTTCTTTCTTTTTGCCGGGTGTATAAGCTATCTGATAGAGATCACCACTGAACCGTGCTCCGACAGGATAGATAGTAGGCTTGATTCCAGATGTCAAATGTCCTTCAAAATAATCCTCTACTACTGCAACAATAGGTTGAAGAGAAGCGTTAGCATTAGCCTTTTTTTGATTTTCTTCAATCACTCCAACGCCATTGATTGAAGTATAGCCTAATGCTTTCAGTGCGGCTTTGTTTACAACAAAAACAGTACGCCGGTCTTCTTTATTTATATCGGGTATCTCACCTTCAATTACTTTTATATCATATAATTTGAAAAATGCAGGAGTGGCGTAATGAATATTTAGAAACACCTTTTCTCCTTTATTGTTCAAATAATTTGTACCAAAGGTAGGAGTAAGGATATTCTCATAGCTAGGTTCGTACAATTCAATAAAGGGGCATGCATTAAGTTCATTATCCAATTGCATGACACGTTGGCGGCGTTGTTGCATACTTTCATAAGTATAGCTGCTAAAATCTTTCGATTCATATACTAAATTTACATTCATTATGTTTTTAGTACGAAAGCCCGGCTCGGTACTTAATAACATTCCAAGTTGTCGATTAAAATAAAGTGAAAGTACCACTAACAAAAAAGTTATAATATACTGTGCCCCTAGAAAGAACATACGAAAATGTTTGGAATGACTTTGGGCACCGATAGAGCGAATGGAAAGAATGGGGGAGGTGTAATTGTATTTAATGTATGGATAAATAGAAGTTATTACTGGTAACAATAATAAAATACTTGCCGAAAGCCATCCGTCGAAAGCCGTATAAGAAAAGTGAGTGTCGAACAAATATTCAGTAGGGGCAGACATTATTTCAATAATAAGCCAAGATACTAATAAGGCGCTCAGAACTAGTAATGTATTTTCAATCCATATATTGGCAAACAATGTTCTGCCGCATACGCCAAATACTTTCTTCAATCCATATTCTTTTCCGCGACGTAATAATGCCACCAGATAAAGATTAATAAAATTCAAGATGCCGGTGAGGAGCAATAACAGGTATACGCCCGACAAAATGATTAAGTGAGAACGGTTTCCCGAAAGAAACATAGCAGGTTCACGGTCAGTTAAAGAACCGTCCCAGTAAATATCCTTCACAGAAATTAAAGAAAAAGTATGTGTGCGAGTGTCATATTCAGGATCATTTATATACCGTGGAACACTACCTGTCTTATTTATGGCATTTATATCTGTACCGGGTAGGAAACGATAGAGCTCCGTATTCATCCTTTCCCAATGTTGGGATAATTTAGAAGAGAGGATGATATCAAAGTTAATTGTAGTTTTACACTCAGGTTCTCCTACAATGCCTTCTATGGTAATGTCTTTGCCATTACTATAACGTAGTATTTTACCTATAGGATTTTCATTACCGAAAATCTTGCGGGCGTATTTTTCCGTTAATAATGCCGACTGAGGTGTTGTGAGAGATAGCTTTCCTTGCACTATAGGATAATGAAATAACTGAAAAAAGACACTGTCGGTAACGAGGCAACGTGCCGGAATACGGTTGGTACCGGAAATGACATAGTCCTTTTCCAATGGAATATAGGTGGTCATAGCTTCTACGAAACGATTGTCAATAGAAATGGTATCATAGTTATATTGTTTCAGTCCACTTAGTCCCCGGTTGCCTTCTGTATTGGTACAGATGGCATACACATGCTCCCTGTCGATGCAATGTGTGTCCACTGTCAGTTCTCTATGGATATATCGCATCAAGATGATGCTGCATGCCAGACTGCATGCCAGTCCCAGCAAATTAATGATAGTATACGATTTAGAACGCATTAAAAAGCGCCAGGAATATTTCAGTGTTTTCATATTTTATGTGTGTTTATTCTGATCTTATAATTTTTGCGGGATCAATTTGAGCAGCTTTGTGTATTTGCCAAATTACTGTGCTTGATGAAATAAAGGAAATGATAGCTAGAACTGCTAAATAAATCCCTATACCTATAGGTGTTTTTAGCACAAAATCCTGTGTATACATATATATGAGGTAATGGGCAAGTGGAACAGCCAATACAAATGCACAACCTATTACTTTGATATATTTGCGGAATAATAGCAGGTAAAGGTCTTTCATCCCTGCACCATTTACTTTGCGGATGGCAATTTCACGATAACGTTGTCGGATATCAAATAAGGATAATCCAAATAGTCCCAAACAGGAGATGATGATTGCTATCAAGGCAAAGACGAAATAAATATTTGCTGTTTGACGGTCCTGAGCATAAAGTTTGTGAACTTCATCTGTCAACCAAGTATAGGTGAAGTCTTCGGTATTATATATTTCTTTCTCTGTTTTCTTCAGATATTCTATGACTTCTTTTTCTTTATCGGGGTTGACGGCAATCAAAAAATCGCTGTTGCCACTGCTGGGCCCCACGACAAATGCCATCGGTTTTATTCCTTCAGTGAGATGGCTTGGGTAATAATCGTCTATTACAGCCACTACAGGCATAAGTTTGGTTCCACCTTCTTCCATTTCTCCTTTTTCGCTGACACTAATCCAAAGTGGAGATTCGCTGCGTACAAAAGCATCTTCTAGTTGCGCATAGCCCATGGCTTTCATTGCTGCTTTGTTTAGTACCATTTTATAGTCACTCCAACCTTCAAATTTTTGGGGGATTTCTCCTTCCAGTACTTTCAAATCATACAGTTGGAAGAATTGTGGGGAAGGAAATAGGGTGAGCATGGGTTGACGGGTATCTTGGTCATTTAACAACATGCAGATAGAGCTTCCCCTTAATATAGAATAATGGGAACTCATCCACATTTCAATGTGAGGACACTCGTTTAATAGTTGCTTGATACGGTCTTGGCGGGCAAAGCGCTCATTGCGCTTTTCTTCTGTTTCAGAGCGCAGATAATTTTTGTTCTCGTGTAACAACTCAGCTCTAAGAATTCTTTCTGTCCGATATCCGGGAGAGGTATTCAGCAGGAAATGCAGTTGCTTGCCAAAGTAAAATGACAAGATAAGGAGTAATATGGTTATAACGTATTGGAAAAAAAGGAATGTCATACGTACAGTGATAGCATGACGGTTTGATGTTATTGAACGAATAGATACAATAGGAGGGAGATAATTGTATCTGATGTATGGATAAATAGAAGTGACTAAAGGTAATAATATGATGAATCCCAAAGACAATTTCCAGTCGAATGCCGAATAGCTAATTTGTTCATTCATCAACCGGCTGACTGGTACTTGGGTTGCTTCTATCAACAGCCAGGCGGTTAGCAGTGCGGCAAAGGCTAATAACTGATTTTCCATCCATATTTGTAAAAACAAAGGCAGACGCTGCAAGCCGAATACTTTTTTGGGGGCGTAAAATAAACTGTGTCATGCGCTGTTTTTCTTTCAAGCTCATCGGTCGGGGATCGGCCAGCGCCAAGGGGGTGCACCAGCACTCCCGACGAGCGTAAAATTACAACAACTTAAATCTATCTCCAAACTTTATCGCCAGTTGTTGGGCAATGGTGCCCCAATTAGCCAGTGGCATAGTCCATTTCTTGCGTATGTTGCGATAAGCGAGGTAGACAAGCTTCTCAAGGGCGGTGTCATTAGGGAACACACCCTTGTTTTTTGTAACTTTCCGTATTTGCCGGTGGTAGCCTTCAACGGTATTCGTCGTATAAATCATACGACGTATATCGGATGTGAACTGGAAGTATTCAGTGAGCTTTTCCCAGTTGTCCTGCCACGACTTGATGACGATAGGATATTTCTCTCCCCATTTCTGATCTAAATCAAGAAGCTCCGTTTCAGCGGCATCCTTGCTGACTGCACCGTAAACCCGTTTCAGATCTTTAAGAAACTCCTTCTGGTGTTTACTGCCGACGTATTTGATGGAGTTACGTATCTGATGGACGATACAAAGTTGCACTATGGTATCAGGGAATACGCTTTGGATGGCATCCGGGAAGCCCCTCAGACCATCGACACAAGCTATGAGAATGTCGTGTACACCACGGTTCTGTAAATCGGTCAGCACATTCAACCAGAAGTTTGCCCCCTCATTCTTAGAGATGTACATCCCAAGCAAATCCTTACGACCGTCCTTATCTATAGCCAATACGTTGTAGATTGCATGGGTAATGGCACAGCCTCTCTCATCCATGACTTTATAATGAATGGCATCCATCCAGACTATCGGATAAATATAATCCAGGCTACGCGAACGCCACGCTTTTATTTCCGGAAGTACCCGGTCAGTGATGGAACTGATTGTTTCGGCAGACACACGGTTACCAAGATTCTCTTCCATCCAATCGCTTATTTCACGTGTACTATTACCAAGGGCATAAAGGCCGATTATGCGGTCAGCAACACCTTCCGCGAGAATGGTCTCCCGCTTCTTTATAAACTGAGGATCGAAGGTGGAATTACGATCACGGGGGGTAGAAACGGTCACCTCACCCATAGAAGTTTGCACCTGCTTCTGCATCTTGCCATTACGACGGTTGCCACTCATGCGTTCATCCTCGGAAAGATGGGCATCCATCTCACCTTCTAAAGCTGCATTTAAAATGCTCTCCAATAACGGGGCAAAAGCTCCGTCCTTACCCAACAAGGGCTTGCCAGCCTTGAGCTGCTCGATTGCCTTGTTCTTGATCCTTTCAAAATCAAATTCTTCACTCATAAAAAAACTGTGTTAGCAAAGTTAATACTTTATTTGTTTGCTTTGCTGACACAGTTTAAATTACAGCCTCACTTTTTTTACTCCATATTCTTTAGAACGTTTCATCATAAATACCATATAAATATTGATGAAATTCAATATACCCACCAATAATAGCAATATGGTTACTCCTGAAAGAATATACAAGTGCGTACGGTTCCCGAATTGCATAATGGAATCGTAATCGTCATCGTGACCGATGGAATTTTCCCAGTATAAATCTTTCCAAGCAATAAACTTCCAACGTATTCTGTTTCCTCTTTTATCTTTTCTGTACACATTGCTGATTTTGTTTATTTTGTCTAGATTTACTCCGGGGAGGATACGCATCAGTGATATATCCATACGTTGCCAGCGTTCTATCAATCTGTATGATACTAGTATATCGAACTGAAGTAATGATTTGCAGTCCAATTCTCCGATCACCCCCTTGATAGTGATATTTTTACCATAATATTCCAATACTTTACCTATCGGATTTTCTTTGCCAAATATATTACGAGCATAGTGTTGGGTGATAATGGCGTCATTGGGAGCTTCTAAACTAGCTTCGCCAGCCACAATCGGATAGTGGAAAAAGTGAAAAAAAGTGGAATCTACAGCTGCTATATTCATTGCATAGTTGCTGTTCTCGTATACCACATTGTCTCGTTGCTGTAGCATGAGACGGCATTGCTCCACTATTTGATGGTCAAGGATATAAACAGAATCCGCTTCCGTCCAATCTTGTTGCAAACTTCCCGGATGAATGTTTCCTTCCATATCCCGTAACGGAATGATGATATGTTCCGGATCTACGCTATGTGCATCCACCGTCAGTTCCCTATGGATATACCGTATTAGGATGATGCTGCATGCCAGACTGAATGCTAGTCCCAGCAAATTAATGATAGTATATGATTTAGAACGCATTAAGAAGCGCCAGGCATATTTCAAAGTTCTCATTTTGCATGTTTTATTTTAATATTAATTCTTCCGCGTCACCAAAGGTATCATATCCTGTGATAACTACAAATTCTCCAGGCTGTAAACCTTCTGTGATTTCATATTGAAGCGGGTTTTGGCGTCCTATGTTCAATGGAACTTTTACAGCTTTTGTTTTTGATGAGTTTATTTTGTAAATCCATTGTCCTCCAGTAGACTGGTAGAAGTTTCCACGTGGGATAACTATAGCTTGTTCGGGTTGGCCCAATTCTATTTGTACTCGGAAGCTCTTTCCTACACGGACATTCTCGGGCATTTCTCCGGTAAATACCAAGTCCACATCAAACATGCGGTCTTTTACCTCAGGAACTACTTTAGTAATTTTCAGCGGGTAGCGTTTTCCTTGATAGTTTACGGTAGCCGGAAGACCTGTTGTGATGCGGTCAATATAATATTCACTTAAAGAAGTATGAATTTTATATTGATCCAGCACTTTTATTTCAGCTATACTTTCTCCCGAAGCAACCTGTTGACCGGGAGTAACTTTCACAAAACTTAGTTGGCCGCCAATCGGAGCTTTTACTATCAAGTCTTCCAACCGTTCTTCCGCACGTTTCAGTTTTTTGCTTTCACGTTCTAGATCATTTCTCAATAGTTCTTTGCGGATAAGAGTTACGGATGAATCATGTTTCAGACTTTCCATTTGTAATGCCGTATTTTTCAGTTTATACTTATATTCATCTTCAGATACTTGAAGCTCAGCCTTGCTCTTAATTCCCATTTTGAATTCCTCTTTGTCCAATCCGAAGCTTTTGCGCAGTCGTTCCATTTCATATTGTGCCTGTAATGTTTGTTGCTTCAGTGTCAGACTCTTTTGTTCCATTTCTATCTCTTTCTCTTTATAAGTGATTCGTTGTTTTTCCCACTCGTCACGTTGGTCTTCAATGGAACGAATCAGATCCGGATTAGTCAATATCAACAAGGTGTCACCTTGTTTCATCATATTCCCTTCTTCTCCAACAATGCGGTCTACACTGCCGCCCTCACGAGTATTTACTTTGATGGTAAGAATGGGTTGCACCAGTCCTTCCACATCTACATACTCCATAAATTTGTCGTCTTTTACTTCGGCTATCTGAATGTTGTCTGTTTCGATACGCAGTTTGCGAGGACCTAATGAAAGGCTTATCACATAGATAAGGAAGATAATAAAGGCCAGTGCAGCTATCATATAGTAGCGATAGCGGATGTACCACGGTTTCTTTTCAATTTTTATATCCATTAGTTTATGTTTTTTGATATAATTTTTTTATTTCTTTTTTAATGCATGGCGATAATACAAAGGTCATTTATACCTGTCGTGTAGTTAAGGTTTAGGTATAGTACATGAAATCTCTGCTTTTCTGAGGAAATCATATCCCGTCATACTTCTAAGACCATAATACAGACTCCAATAAGTTTTCAAAGCTGTTATATAATTTCTCCGTGCGGTATCTTTTTCTGTAATGGCGGCATTGAGGTCCAGGATTGTCGATTTTCCCAAGATATAAAGCCGACGTGCTACATCATGGCGTCGGTCGGCCGTCTTGTCCGTCTTGGCGGCTACTGCTACACGGTATGCTTGAAGATTGAACTGACGGACCATTTTACATACATTTAATTCAAAATCTTTCATTCCCTGTTCAGCTTGTGTATCTACTAAGTCTACATTGGAACGAGCTACACGGACGCGTCCTTTTCCACGACCCCAATCTAGGATAGGTAAAGAAATACCAATACTGGCATATTGTTGATTCATGGGGTTTCGGTAAGAATCTGCAAATTTATTTCCGGTTTGAGAAAGCCCGAATTGTACATACAGGTCAGCTTTCAAACCCGCATTGGCTTTTGCAGAAGCTAATGCGCTGCGGCTTTCCAATTGTTTGCGTTTATAAGTGTCAGGGTCGGGACTGTTTTTGAATGCCAGTTGTAATGCTTTTTGTAAAGAGATTTCAAATTGAGGAATACTGTCTTCCGGAACAACTCGTAAATTTATTTCCCGATTAATGCCAAGGAAGGAACGGAGTGTTTGCATTTGGTCCTCTACTTCGATACGGGCATTCATCATATTGGTTTCTTCTGTCAGTTTGTTTATTTCCAGCTGTAGCATTTCGTTTTCAGTTATTGTTCCTATATTATATCTTCCTTCGGCATATCTGTATAAAGTATCAGCAGAAGCATAGTTGTAGGTAGCTATGTCAAGATTGGTTTGTGCAGTAGCCAAGTTGAAGAAAAGAGTGCTGGTTTCTGAGGCTACAAGTTCCAATGCTTCTGCATATGCTTTACGGGCTTCCCGGTAGCGAAGGGGTTCGATACGACGATCCCATTTTAAAGAGTTATATCCAAAAAGTTGCTGTTCGTAACCTATTACTACGGGTTGGGTGTTATACGCTGTATGATTATCTTCAAATTCATCAATGCGTTGGGTGGTACTTTTTACAAACAAGCTGCCACCGGTGAACCATATATTTTGATTTATTTTAAGGCTGAGGTCTGTGCTTAACTGGTCTTGCTGGATAAATTGGTTTGTTCCATCCGGTTGGGTAATTTTGTTTATCTCCCGATTCAGGGTAGGAGATGAAGTTAATGTGACGGAGGGAAGATAATTCGCCCGGAAAAAACGGTAGTTCCAATAAGCTGCCCGATAGGTATGACGGGCAGCTTGTGCTTCCGGTGAGTTTTCTTGTGCTATTTCAATAGCTTGTTGCAAACTCAGTGTCATTAATTCTTCTTGTTGTGCTGCGGCTGTTTCCGGGCGAAGCAGAAGGGAAAGTGCTATAATACAATATAGTTTCATGTTCGTTTTTTTATGTCTTTATACCTATTAGTATTTTTGTCTTATAGTTAGGGAAACAGGAACGAGTCTTCAGTGTCTTTTTCGGATAAGTCGCTTTTTATTTTGGTTAATGCTTCCTTTGCTTTTTCATGACCGTTGTCTATAGCTTTTTGGAACCAGAACCGGGCTTGTTGTAAGTCTTTCTCTACGCCTTTACCCCACTGATACATGCGACCCAGGTTATATTGTGCAGGAGCATTCCCCTGTAAAGCAGCTTTAGTCAGCCACTTGGCTCCTTTAGCAAAATCTTTTTCCATTCCCTCGCCATAACAATACATATTTCCTATATTATATTGAGCTATCGGATTATTCTTATCTGCTGCTTTTTTAAACCAAAAATAAGCTTCTTCAAAGTCTTTGGGAACCCCAAGTCCGTTTTTATATAAATAACCGATATTGTTCATGGCGTCCGTATTACCATGAGCCACAGAACGTAGGTACCAAGTCATAGCAATGTAACAATCTTTACGTACTCCCCAACCATTTTTATAAAGGCTCCCCATACCAATTTGAGCTTCTGGATTTCCTTGAGTGGCAGCTTTGTTCAACCATTTGAATGCTTGGCTGTAATCCTTAGTGACTCCCAAACCATATGTGTACATAAAACCTATATTGTTTTCAGCATAAGTGTTCCCGCCCGTTGCCGATTGATGAAAAAGTTTCAAAGCTTTATCATAATCAATTTCACCTCCTAAGCCTTTTAAATACATGTCGCCTGTCAGATATTGGGCATGATGGGCCGTATCAATGCGAGCTATCTTTTCTAATAACTCGCGTGCTTTTTCATATTGTCGATTGACATAGTGGGTTTGTGCTTCTTTCCACAATTGACGGCAGTCACCTATATAAAGCATATAGATCTTATTGCTGGATAGAATTACTATGCTTGCTACAAGGCATAAACTGATAACTATTATTGATTTTTTTTTCATAACTTAATATATTAGTATTATAGACTAATCAAATAGTGTGCCATTATCTTATCTCTTTGTTTACCAGAATTTTGTGGGCTAAAAAATAAAAACGTCTCTGTGCGGATACGCACAAAAATAGTGCGTATTCGCACAGACAACACACTAAAAAAAACAATATCTTTGCAAAATAGCGGATAGAAAATCTTTTATTCGTATAATAATGTATATGAGGATAAAATAATGAATACAAAAGGAAAAATATTGATTATAGATGATAATGAGGACGTGCTTTTTGCACTAAACCTTTTATTGGAACCCTACGTAGAAAAAATAAAAGTTACTACTCAACCGACTCGTATTGAGCATTTTATGACTACTTTTCAACCTGATGTTATTCTGCTTGATATGAATTTCCGCCGGGATGCTATCAGCGGGCAGGAAGGGTTCAATTGTCTAGAACAGATATTAAAATTAGACCCGCAGGCTATTGTCTTGTTTATGACTGCTTATGCAGATACAGATAAAGCTGTACGGGCTATTAAGGCTGGAGCTATTGACTTTATTCCCAAACCTTGGGAAAAAGAAAAACTACTTGCTACGCTTTCGTCGGCTATCAAACTTCGTGATTCTCGTAAAGAGGTCAGGCAACTGAAAGAACAAGTTGTAGCATTGAGCGGGCAGGATGAAGAGATGCCTCAGATGATAGGGCACTCAGCGCCTATGCGAGAGGTTTTTGATACTATTCGGAAATTATCGGATACTGATGCTAATATTTTGATATTGGGTGAAAATGGAACCGGTAAAGATTTGGTGGCCCGTTCTCTACGTTATTTTTCTCCTCGTCGTGAATGTCCTTTTATAACGATTGACTTGGGGAGCATACCAGAATCATTGTTCGAAAGTGAATTGTTCGGCTATGAAAAAGGGGCTTTTACAGATGCCCGTAAAGCAAAAGCGGGACGTATGGAGGTGGCATCAGGAGGAACGCTTTTTTTGGATGAGATAGGGAATTTGTCATTACCTATGCAATCCAAATTGCTAACAGCCATAGAAAAGCGGCAGATTTCACGTTTGGGAGCAACGGATATAATTCCTATTGATGTTCGGTTGATAAGCGCAACGAATGTAAATATCCGACAATTGGTGGAGGAGGGCAATTTCCGTCAAGATCTGTTGTATCGCATCAATACGATCGAGATTGCCATTCCTCCCTTGCGGGAAAGGGGAGAGGATGTGCTCTTATTGGCTGATTATTTCTTACAACGGTATACTCATAAATATAAGAAAGAGATAAACGGACTGAACCGCGAAGCCAAGCAGAAACTCATGCGTTACCATTGGCCGGGTAATGTACGCGAATTACAGCATGCCATAGAACGGGCGATTATTCTTTCGGACTCGCCATTGTTAAAGCCTGCAAATTTCATGTTGCAGCCACAACCCGAGAAGAGGGTGAATACGGATGAGATACTGAACTTGGAACAATTAGAACGCAATGCCATAGAACGTGCTATGAAGCGCAGCGAAGGAAACTTGAGTCGTGCAGCGGAATATTTGGGGATTACCCGTTACGCTCTTTATCGGAAACTTGAAAAATTAGGTTTATGAATCGTTTACAAACTTTACGGATGATAGCTTGTATGTTACTGATGGGGGTAGTAGCTATAGCTGCATATCTGTTTTATCAACATTCACTCTATTTTTGCTTGTTATTTTCGCTGATGATTATGGCAAGTATTATCATCTATATCTGTCAGTGGCAATATAAAACGACCCGTATGATATCACGAATGATAGAAGGTATTCGTTATGCAGATTTCTCTTTGAGTTTTTCTACCCAGCACAAAACTCGTACAGAACAACGATTGGCACAAGAAATAAATAATGTTGTTGCTGAATTCCGTACTCGGTTGTCCGAGAATGAAGAGCGATATCAATATTATGAAACATTATTGAATACTGTTGACAGCAGTTTGCTGGTAGTAGATAGTCTGTGCAATATACATTGGATGAACCGGGCCGCCATGCAGGATTTGTGCGGCTATTGTATTCATTCAGTCAGGGAATTGGCTCTGTTAAATTCTGAATTTCCTACTATTATCCTGTCATTACAGCCTGGAGAAATTAAAACAGTACGAATACATAAAGGAGATACTCTACAAGAATTGGCTGTTACGGTATCCGAATATTCCGCTCAACATGGTACGGAACTCCGGTTAGTTAATTTAAAGAATATCCATGCTGTATTGGAGGAAAATGAAATGGAAGCATGGCAAAAGCTGATTCGTGTACTTACTCATGAAATAATGAACTCCATTGCACCCATTATTTCATTAAGTGAAACATTAAGTGAGCGTGCTGTGCAAAATGGTATGAATGAGAAAGATTACAATATCATGTTGCAAGGGATGCAGACTATTCATAGAAGAAGTAAAGGATTACTGAATTTTGTGGAAAACTATCGTAAACTTTCTCGTCTGTCTGTCCCGATACTGGCTCCAGTAAATATAGGTGAGTTGTTGAGTGATATGAAAAAACTATTCCCTAATAAAAACATACAATATATATATAAAGTAGAAAACCCAGAAACGATTCTGATGCTAGATCGTTCACAGATAGAACAAGTATTAATCAATTTACTAAAGAATGCAGGTGAGGCTTGTGTAGAGCAAACCTATCCCGAAGTTATTATTAGTACACATTGTGATTTAGACAAACATCTATTTTTCCTTTCTGTCTGTGATAATGGTAGTGGTATTCTTCCTGAAGTTTTGGATAAAATCTTTGTTCCTTTTTTCACAACGAAGTCGACAGGTAGTGGTATCGGACTCAGTTTATGCAAACAAATTATGAATTTACATGGTGGAAGTATCTCGGCAAGTAGTGAAATAGGGAAGGGGAGTTGTTTTACACTGAAATTTCTTTGTTGCGGATGAAAAAAATGAAGTTAATATGCTGATTTATAATTTAATAAATAATAACACGAAAAAAAAGTGGAAAAAAATCACTTCAAACGTTTGCACATATAAAAAAAAGTCGTACCTTTGCATCGTTTTTGAGAAACAGAGCAATTGAAAAAATAAAAAGATTCGGGGTGTAGCGCAGTCCGGTTAGCGCACCTGCTTTGGGAGCAGGGGGTCGTGGGTTCGAATCCCGCTACCCCGACAAAAGAAAAAGACTTTGATAATCAGTGATATTAAAGCTGTTTTCAAAGTTTTTTTTATTATAAAATCTTCATTTTATTGATTGAAAAAAGGAGTTTTTGCTCATCAATGGATACAAAACTTATCCTTTAATTTTAATCAGTATGGCAATTCTCAAACTAACAATTTTCAAAGCAAAAGTTTTAAAGGATGGCAGACATAAAATTAGAGTGGCCGTTTACCATAAGCAGGAAACTTGCTATATTATCATTCGGTTTATCATAGATAATCTCTTCCAGTTCAAGAACGGAGAGGTGGTAAAACGCTCGGATGCCGCAATGATAAATACAAAATTGCGTAATCTTCTCAATAAGTAATCAGGAAAGACTAGACAAAATAGATAATTCTGGTATCTATTCATGCACACAGTTGAAGGATTTTATCTTAAGGGAATCTGTGGGGATGTTCCAGAAATATTTTGAATGTTGTAACGGACTATCTGAACGGAAAACTTACAGATTCGGGAATCGGTTGTCTATCTCATGAGCACCATCAATGCCATGACCATAAATGAATAAAAGGTGATATTCAATAAGAAATTTTGCATAGCTTTAGCAAATTACGGACTCATTTCAAATTATGATAAAGAAGACTTAGAATTCACCTCCTTTGTCTCAAACCCTAGTCCGGCTAATTAGAGCTTGTCTTTACTTCTGAATCTTTGTATACCAAAGCTGGACTTATCAAAAATATCCATTAACAATCAATCTAGTCTATAAAACTATAGCTCCAACCCAAGGATTAGCATTCCAGAACATTATTTTTATCCCAAATTAATTTTTTTAAGCAAAATGTTTTTTTATTATATAAATTTGATTAGCTTTGAGAAGCAAAAACAAACCGTTTTAAATATTCAAAAATTAAACGACCATGAAAAAACATTTGTTGTTCTTGTTGGCATGCCTGTTCCTTATGACAGGAACGGTAATGGCAAAAATTGTAAAGGGGCGGGTTATAGACTCGTCTGACAAGGAACCCATCGTGGGAGCGTCCATTTTTGTCAAAAGTACAAAACAGGGGACAATCACTGACATTGAAGGTCATTTTTCCTTGGAAATCCCCGACAATGTCAAAACAATCACTGTTTCTTTTGTCGGTATGACAACTCGCGAAGTTGCTATCACTCCCGGAGAAATGACAATCGAGCTTACGGCAGAGAGCCAGGCACTTGACGAAGTTGTTGTTGTCGCTTACGGCACGCAAAAAAAGTCTTCGATTACCGGTGCCATCACCCAGGTCAGAAATGAGGAACTCCTGAAACGTCCTGTGACATCCGTCACTTCAGCCCTTGAAGGCTCCACACCGGGTATTACGGTCACAGGCAACTACGGCTCGCCTGGAAGTGACCCCACAGTGCTTATCCGAGGTATCGGCACAGTAAATGGTAGTACCTCTCCCCTCTATGTGATAGACGGCGTTCCGTACGGAGGAAACATCTCTGACCTTAATATGGAGGATATTGAAACAATGTCCATTCTGAAGGATGCCGCTTCGGCCGCACTCTATGGCAACCGGGCTTCAAACGGAGTGATTCTGATCACAACCAAAAAGTCAAAGAGTGAACGTATCCAGTTCAATTTCAAGACCAACCAGGGCTGGTACGAACGTGCCCTGCCGGAATATGAGCGTACCAATCCCTTCCAGTTCATGGAGGTTGAATACCAGAACGCAGCCAACGCATTCGTACACGGCGGAGGTGACCGTACGGACAAACAGGCAATTTTAAATGCCGTGAACAGCACACTTATTCCCGACAGACTTTATGTCAACATCTTCAACAAACCAGACGACCAGCTTTTCACCCTCGATGGGAAAATGGCTGCCGACGCCTCTATCATTGACGGGTATGCCGGCGATTTGGACTGGTTTGACCAGGCCACACGCAAAGGATATCGTTCGGAATACCAGTTCTCGGGATCGGGTGCTACAAGCAAGAGCGACTATTACTTCTCACTCTCCTATCTTGATGAGAACGGATATATGAAAGATTCCGGGTTTGACCGTCTGACAGGACGCATGGCTGTCAACATCAAACCTGTGAAATGGTTACGGGCCGGCATGAGCATCAACGCCTCACATCAGAAGTTCCAGAACACGTCAAACGGTGTCGGGGACGGCTCGTCATCATACAGCAATCCTTTCTATTTCTGCCGCTATATGGCTCCCATTTACCCGGTACACTCGCACTATACGGAAACTGGAACGGTATATGACAATGCCGGAACCCCCATACAGGTGAATAAGGGGGATTATGTGCTTGACGGTGCCGGAAACCCGCAATGGGACGGCGGAAGCTATATCATCTACGACCAGAACGGAAACCCTCAGGAGGTCATAACCCGCAATCAGAACCGTGACCGCCACGTGATATGGGAGTCGGAATTGAATGATAGTCGGACAATACGCAATACACTCAACGGGATAGGTTATCTTGATCTCGTGCTGCCCTACGGCTTTACCGCAACCCTTAAAGCAAATGTGAACACACGTAACAGCGATTATTACAAATACGAGAATGCGGTCATCGGTGATGCACGTGGTACTGTTTCCGAGGACGGTTCCATCTCGGGTCGCAACGGGGCTCTTGCCAAAACCCTCTATACCTACAAGAACTGGACTCTACAGGAGCAGCTGCGCTGGAACATGACCTATAATGACAGACATAACATCGAAGTCCTTCTTGGGCACGAGAACTACAGCTATCGTTATGACTATACCTATACAAGCAAGACCAACGAGGCTTTTCCAAACAGGTATGCGCTTTCCAACTTCTCTGAAATGGCAAGTATCTCGGGATACAAAACCCGCTACCGCACTGAATCCTATCTGGCGCGCGTACAGTATGGATATGACAACCGGTACAATATCGAAGCCTCATTCCGCCGTGACGGTTCCAGCCGTTTCGCAAAGGAATCACGGTGGGGAAACTTCGGTTCGCTGGGTGCCAACTGGGTCTTCAGCAACGAGGAGTTTATGAAAAAATATAGATGGCTCAATCAGGGCAAGTTGCGGGCAAGCTGGGGACAGGTAGGTAATGATTCCGGCTCCGGTTACTACGCATATTATGGCCTTTACGGATCATGGACCCAGAATTCCAAGCCGGCATACGTTGTAAGTCAGAATCCGGCAAGAGACCTGCATTGGGAAACCGGAGAATCATGGGGCGCAGCTGTTGAAGGACGTCTGTTCAACCGGCTGAATCTCTCCGTTGAATATTTTGACAAAAGGAATAAGGACCTTATTTTCAGCGTATATGCCCCCAGTTCAGCAGGAGGTACCAGCACAGGTTCCTCCACATCAACCACAGACAGGAACATAGGTACAATCTCCAACCGCGGCTGGGAGATCTCCGCTGATTTCGATATCGTGAAGAGCAAGGATTGGACTGTCAGCGTATCCGCAAACCTTACCACCACCAAGAACAAGATCGTCAAACTTCCCGAACAGAATAAAAAGAAAACCGTATATCCCATTGATCCATCAGGAAAGCTTGGACAAAGGGAGGACCTGCCTGTCGGCATAACTTCCGGCAGCTATCTCATCTCCGAAGGCAAGTCACGATATGACTACTATACATACCATTGGGCAGGAGTGGACGAGATGGATGGACAGTCGCTTTACGAGGCAAATCTTAATGATTATTATATTGTACTTCCTGACGGGTCACAGCTTGGTGGCAAGCAGAAACTCAACGATGAAGGAGAACTGATGTGGGACGCCAACGGCAATCCCGTCCAGGGAGCCACCGAGCTTGCTCCCGAGAACTACAGGCTGATCAACGGGAAATATTATGTGCTCAAGACCACCTATGCCCAAAAGAAATGGGCAGGCAGCGCGCTTCCTACCACATACGGTTCCTTCTCGGCAAACATACGCTGGAAGAACATCAACATATCTGCAATGTTCACCTATTCGCTTGGTGGAAAGATATACGACAGCCCTTATTCCAGCCTGATGACACCCGGACAAAGTGCCGGAAATTACCATGTGGACCTGTACAACAACGCCTGGCGGATCAACGACAGGTCCAATGCCATGATAACCACTTACAAGAATGCCTATGATGACGCCTACAATGCTGCTATTGCAGCAGGCCAGACTACATCAGAGGCGAACTATGCCGGATATTATGCGGCAAACAAGGCTGTGGACGGCAATGGACGTATCAATCCCAACACCAATCCCGAGATCAATAATCTGACCAGTACCGACAATAATGCTGGAAGTGACCGCTGGTTGGTCAGCCGTAACTATCTTTGCTTTAAGAATCTAAATATAAGTTACACTCTTCCGAAAAGATGGACAGCAAAGGTCAACCTTTCCACTGTCCGTTTCTTATTCTCGGCCGAGAACATACACCTCTGGTCGGCCCGTAAAGGTATGAACCCCATGATGGGAATAGGTGGCGGCCAGAGCAACTATCTGGTTCCGGCCCGTGTCTTCACATTCGGTATTAATGCAACCATTTAACATTTGGAAAGATGAAAAAGATATATAATATAGTTTCAATGGCAATTCTGCTTTTCTGTACAGCAGCCTGTTCAGATTCGTATCTTGAACTCAGTCCGGAATCAAGCGTTTCAGACGAGGTGATTTTTGAGAATGCCGATGCCGCACAATACGCCGTGAACGGACTGGGTCGGATCATGAGCACACAGTACCTGGGCACACAGGGGTACAACGGAGAAGGTACTGTTTATGCGTATCAGGGCGAATATCCTGGAGATGTGATACAGAAAGGCAGCTACACCGGCTGGCAGAATCTCGCGAAAGGCAACTATTTTACCAGCAGTACGAACAGCAACATCCATGTAACATGGTACTACTATTACAAACTCATCAGAAATGCTAACCAGATTCTAGACAACTGCAAGACGGGGCTTGCCAACGTGGCGGAGCAACGTAAATGGGACTATATAAAGGCACAGGCGCTGGTCTACCGTGCCTACTCCTACACCATGCTCTCACAGCTGTACAGTCGAAGATGGACAGATGCAGACGGCTTGCAGCGCGGTCTTGTACTGCGTACCACAGTAAACAATGACGAAATGCCATGCTCCACTATGGCGGAGACATTCGAACTGATCTACCATGACCTTGATGAGGCCATCAGCCTTTTCACATCATGCGGATACGATCGGCCTGTCGATGTGGACAAGAGGTGGATGGCGAACCTTGATGTGGCCCATGCCGTCTATTCACGGGCAGCTCTTATACGTAATGACTGGCAGACAGTCATCACCCATTCACAGGAAGCTCGCAGGAACTACTCCATCATGACTCCCGATGAGTATAAGGCAGGATTCAACACAGCCAATCAAGAATGGATATGGGAGGTGTTCGAGGATGACACACAGCCTGTTCATTACTATTCATTCTATAACTATATGAGCGCCAGCTGTCTCGGTTCTGCATCCCGCACTTATCCACCATGTATAAGCAAACAGATAGTAGATCCGATTGATCCCGCAGACAAGCGGCTCGCCATTTATGCCATTCCGACTCCGGAAGAAGTGGGCGATGTTTCCAAAGTCAGCGGCTCGGGTAAGGTGACCAAAGGTGATTTCTACAACCGTGTGAAGAAGGAGTTCGCCGGACGCATATACAGCACCACGACAATCTTCTATTATCTCTCCACCAAGTTCATTGTAAAATCCGGGACAGGAGACGGATGTATTCCTATTTTCCGTGCCGCTGAAATGATGTATAACGAGGCGGAGGCACAGTACCGTTTAGGTAACGAACAGGCCGTACGCGCACTTCTTGAGCAGACCGTCAAGCCTTATAATGCGGATTATACCTGCACAAAAAGTGGTGACAGTCTTTGGGAGGAGCTTAAAGCATACCGTAAATTTGATCTCTGCAACGAAGGCCACAGCTGGTTCGACCTAAAACGCTGGGGAGACCCGATGGTCCGCAAAACCTGGGCAGAAGGCGGAAGCTGGGCCACTTATTTTGCCGAGAAGAACACCACAACCGGAGGAAACTACGGTCCTGCCGATAAAAATGCATGGACTGCGGTTATTCCAACCATGGAAACCAATTACAATTCCCTTGTTTCCAATGTTGAAAAAATCAAGTCTGACGGTACTTGGGATCGGAATTGAGATTTCTATTTAATTTAAATATATAAAGGACGCGGATATTCTTTGCGTCCTTTATACTGTAACAACCATATACTATTCTTCACACAACATTGTTTGATCATGTAATGTTCTTATAGAAAGTCGGTAATTTGCACTCCATTTTTTTGTCGTTTGTGCATTAAATAGCACCTTTGCAGAAAAATGGATAAAATCAGATACCGTCTTGTATATAACCGCCAGAACACACTAAACAGGCAAGGCACGACCCTTGTACAGGTTGAAGCCTATTTAAACCAAAGAAAAATCTACCTGAAGACAAACGTGTACCTCAAACCAGAGTGCTGGAGCCGTGAAGGGGTACAAGTCATTAACCATCCCCAGTCAAATGAGTTGAACGCAATGCTCTATGAATACATCCTGTATCTGCAAGGCATAGAGTTGGGGTATTGGAAACGCGGAATACCTGCCACACTCTCTTTACTGAAAGATGCCGTCAAAAAGAAAAGTGCCGTGAATGTCAGCTTCTCCATTTTCGCCAAATCAGCCATTGACAATTCGGACAAGAAGCAGTCCACCAAGGACAACCTGCACTCGACACTGGCGGTCCTGCATGATTTTTGCTCCGGGCTGGACTTCAAGGATCTTACCTATACATTCTTTCGTAATTTTGAACAATACTTAAGAGAAAAGGGCAATGCGGTCAATACCATATACTTATATTTTATTTAAATTTCATTTCTATTTCACAATACTTTCTTTTAACAGAATGGAGGGTTGTATGCCAAAATACGCCTTAAAACTATGGGAGAAATGTGAGAAACTTTCAAATCCTAAATCCAATAGAAATTCTGACGGCTTGATTTTCTTTTCTTTAATGAGTACATAAGCTTCTTCCAGTCGCTTTGTCAACAACCATTTTCCGAGTGTCGTACCAAACACTTTTAAGAAGTCTCTGCGGAATGTAGATAAGCTACGTCCAGAAGCCTGCGCCAGTTGTTCCAATGGCAGGTTATCCTGATAGTGACACTCCATGAAATCTTTCAAATTAATTCTCTGCAAGCTGTTCATACGAGAAAACCAATTATGTAATCCCGGACGGAGATAGGTCAGGACATTTATGCACTCCTGTATCTTGAGATAAGTCAATGGTTGGTTAGCCCGGAAATTATTATCAACACCGGCTTCAATGCCTGATATCAGACCCTGAAGGAGTACATGATTGGTTACTGTCATTACATTTATATCTTCATTTTCCACTTCATTTTCTGCATCTGTCATAGCCGGAGACGTAGCACGTAACAGATATTCTGTTACAGCCTCTTCCGATATGTGGATATGTACTACTTGCATGAAACTCTTCGTGTGAAATGAAATATGTTCGTTACGGGCCAATATCCAGCCGCATCCTTTGCTCAGCGGGTGATTAATCCCTGACACACACATTGTTCCTTCTCCCGAATAGACATATAAGAATAAAAAATCATCAAATTGGAATTTCATAAGCCGCCCGTTGGTGAAATTCATCTTATACATAATAGGATAGTCTGGAATCATTTTATTTTTCATTTGTGAATCTCCTTTATTGTTTGGTTACCTTTAAAGCGATATGCGAGGTTGCAATATGATTGCAAAACCATGTACCGATGCAACAAGCAACGATGATAATTCCGGTTGTATAGAGCATATTTCCCAATCCGGTCAAGGGAGAAAGCACTCCACCGAACAGGAACATCAAAAATCCAAGCAATGCAGAGGCGTTTCCGGAGTTCTTTCTCTCCAAATCAAGGGCAAGTGTTGTAGAACTGGGCAATATTACTCCCAGGAAGAGCATAAAAACAAACAGCGATACTTCCACCGGCCACACGGAAGTGGAGAAAAATAAAGCTGCGGCTACAAACAAACTCATTATCCCGAATCCTATAGAACCTACACGCAATGCATCGGTTGCGTCATGGAATAATGAAACCGTCAGACTGCCCAGCATTATGGCTATCGCATTGGCACCGAAACACAGGCTGTACGCCAGCGGGGACATGTTAAAATGCTCCTGAAAGATAAAGGGAGAAGCAGCAATATATGTAAACATTACCCCCATAGCGAACGCCTGTACCAATACATAGCGCATAAACTGAGCATTTTGAAACACAGGTATATAATTCCGAAATGTGGCAAACACACCGCAATGTTGTTGCTCGTTATTCAAGGACTCTTTAAAAAAGGCCAATGCCATAATCAATAATATGCCTATCAATACCAATATCCAGAAAATACCTTTCCAGTCAGTCACTTCCAATAAAACACCCCCCAATACGGGGGCACAAACCGGGGCAATGCCTTGCACGGAGCTAAGCATAGAAAAAAAGCGAGTAAGCTCTCTCCCTTCGTAGAGATCCGTGGCGATGGATTTGGAAATAACTACTCCACCGGCTCCGGACAATCCTTGTAGTAATCGGAAGAAGATAAATACATATATATCCGAAGCGTATAAACAACCTATTGTAGATATACAAAACAGGACAAGGGAGGCCATTAATGTTTTTTTACGTCCATACTTGTCACTCAACGGCCCGATAACCAACTGCCCGACGGCCAGTCCAACCATACTAAAAGTCAGGCTAAGCTGTACGAGCGATGCCGTAGTATCAAAATATCCGGCCAGCACCGGAAGGGCTGGCAGGTAAAAGTCGGTCACAAACGGACCAAAAGCTGAAACAATCCCGATAACAACCAGGATATACAGTTTTGAGTTTAAAGTTTCTTTCATCATAATTTATTTATACTTTTATTTTCTGCTGCAAAGTTCATAACATTCTGTCACATCCTTTTGTCCATTTCCATGTCTGGATTGTCCGGATAGTAACCAAATGTTGATTAGAGAAATCTATTTTAGTCTGACTTTCTCCTGTAAACGGCTTTGAAGCTGAGAGACAAATTTGTTATTGTCCATTTCGTGATATTTGCAAGCAGATAAACAATAATCCGTAAAATCCTTTTATATTTGTATGAACTTACTTGTATTATATTCGATGCCAATTAATAAAGATATGACAAACAAGTTTGGAATATGTCCTTCCACCGGACATTTATCCGTATTATTTCCGGAAAAGGAAGCGGAACGTACTCCCTCAAATAAGATTTTTCTCGCTATAGTCTTACAAGGTGGAGCCATGATTGAAATTGACGGGAAGAACCATTTAATATATACCGGGACATTGATATATCTGTATCCAAACCATCTGGTCAGACAAATATCTCATACAGAAGATTTGCTACTTGAATATCTTTGGTTCGAGTTTGAATTCCTCTCGGATTTTCCTTTATTACTAAAGGCAGATATTTCAGAATATGTAGGAAAAAATCCTTGCTTACAGTTAAAAGATAAAGAGAGGCAACTGGTGAAGAAATACTATGACCTGATAGCTGAACGTTATCAGGAAAGCAATGAGTACATTGCCATTACCAAAGGATTGCTGTTTTCCTTTATTCTTGAAATCAGCAGGTTATATTCCGGTAAAAATGTGTCGGTATCGAATACACGACAAGACGAATTGACAGATCATTTCTTCTTTCTACTCCATCAGCATTACAAGAAAGAACGGTCTGTTTCATTTTACGCCGATAAATTATATATATCGGATAAGTATCTGATGCGTGTACTGAAGAAATCCACTGGACAGACTTTTCATTTTTGGGTAATTGAGTTTATTATGCGTGAAGCCAAGCTGTTATTACGTTCAACGACCATCAGTATTACCGAAATATCGGAAAAATTGAATTACCCGAACCCTTCATTCTTCTCCCGCGTATTCCACCAGTATGTGGGAATGACCCCAAAAGAGTTCAGGAATCAGTGACCCTGAAATATTCTATGGTCATAGACTTCTAAAGGCAAATGGCTTTGACATTTACAGACAAGAGCTAATTGTCCGAAATGACGACTTTTGCTACCGTAAACAATTTAATATTTGATGATATATGGTAGCAAAATGTTTTAAAAAAATCTTGCTCCTTCTTTTTATAACAGGAGCGATACAGGCCAATGCCCAGGAAGGAAAGAAAAGTGAATTGCAACAATGGAAAGATTTCATTGAGAATGCACGTTTAATAGCCAGACAGGAACGACACTTGATGGATTCGATTGTCCATATAAAGGCCGAAAATGCTTTGCAAAGGAAAGAGTTTGTACTGGAAAGTGACGAACTGACACTAAAGCATGGTGAACATGGATATGTAAATTCTACCACCAACTTCATTGCCTTGCATGACGGGAGAGCGACCGTGCAAATCTCACCGTTCCAATCAGGCGGCGGTCCCAACGGCGTGGGTGGTATCACAGTGGAAGGCACTCCGACCGGATTGAAAATGGAAACAGACAAGAAAGGCATCACCCGTCTTTCCATGAATGTCACCGGAAATGGTATATCGGCACAAGTTACAGTGACACTCAGTCCTTCGGACAACCGTGCCACAGCAACGATTATCCCCAATTTCAATTCTCTCAATGTTACATTGGACGGGCAACTGGTTCCGTTCAAGGAAAGTTCCGTATTTAAAGGAACAACTTTCTGATCATTAAACAAACTAACCAAGAAAAGTATGACAGCTAAATTGTACATAGGGGTATTCATGCTCCTGGCAGGAACCCTATACTCCTGCCAAAAAGATGAAGAAGTGAATAAACTGGATGCCGACTACCGCGTAATGACTGATTATGATCCGGAAACGGATTTCAGTCAGTTCCGGTCATATTATCTGGCAGACAGTATTCTGTTTATCGGACAAGATAAGATATTACAATATCTTGACAAATCTTGAACACCTGTCACCATAACATGCAGGAACGGGGTTACAGTCGTGCAGCAAGCAAGGAGAAGGCCGACTTGGGATTACACCAGTACCTACCATTTTGTGGGATACACCGCTTCACCTTATTGGTGGCGGGGATTTTCCGGTTATTGGAGTCCTTTTTATTGGGAGAACAGAGTTTGGAGGTCGCAACCGGCTCGTTGGAGGAAAATTCCAAAAACGTACACCAATACACAATGAAATACAAAGGGCGGCTTGAAAAAACCGAAGAGTTTGGAAACATGGTTATCCGGTCGTTACCCAACGGAGAAGTTCTCCGGTTAAAAGATGTGGCAACCATTAAGCTGGGTGCACAAAACTATGTTATCAACGGACAGATAGACGGGCATCCGGCAGCCACTTGCATGATATTTCAAACGGCAGGTTCCAATGCCAATGAAGTAGTGGGTGAAATAAACGATTATCTCGAAATTATAGAGAAGGAACTTCCAAAAGATGTCAAAATTGCCCATCTGATGAGTACAAAGGATTGGGGGATGCAAGTATCCTTTAGGCTCACTACGTATCTATAATTTTGTACATGTGGATGTATAACTCGTACAAAAGCGTGCTTTGTACCACAGAAAAACACTGCTCCACTACACTTCCTACATCTTGCAGGTGCTCTGTTTTATGGAAGCTGTTGGGGCTACTGATTTTTATACTGCTTCCAGTTCAACCGTTCCATTTGATCAATAAAAAAACGACTTTTAATTATCATTTATTTGTGTGGCAAAATCGAATCTATACTTCCTCCTGCTTCCAAAGAGGACTTCATTTCATTGATTAACAACTCGGAAAATAAATAAGTTATAAATAATAATTTTGACTTCTTTGTGTCTTGCTTGTTATTAGTTCCCAATATATACCCAAGATTTGGGATTAGTTGGATCTCAAAACTACTCCTGTAACCGTCATACTGTTGTGAATACACAACTCAATCCGTCTGCTTTCAATTTTTTGCATACATTACTGTATTTTTGTATTCTGAAGCAAAGCGATGTTTTGATTGGAATTCACGGTTTTAATACTCTTGACCGAATAAAATCCGTTTTTCAGATAACGCGTACTTATGAGCTCTATATATTAATCCACTGGCACTTTTATCCATCCCGTAGGATAGATATCCGGGGTTTCGGAATACTGAAACCAACGGCTAGGCACAATTACTGTTTTGTCTATACTAGGATTTAACCATGCTCCCCACCAGCTGAATGTACTGTTGCAGATGATGTGATGCTTGCAATGACTCATAAGCATCATATCCTGCCAACTGTCTTCACCTGTATTCCAATCAATATATACCGCATTTTGCAATGGAAGATTTTCTCTTACCCAAACAATGTCATCCGAAAAAATATAGTAGGACGGAGAGGTAACCCTTTTGCTCATTTCCGCTATTGCGTTTTGATAGTAAGGTAACTGGCATACACTTCCAGTAGTAGCCCAATGTTTGGGTTGCAAATAATCTCCACGACGAATGTGTAGAGAAACTGCGTTTTCATCCTTATCCAAAATGTCAAGCATATCAAGACTTCTACTGTTGGCTTTGCTTCTGTCAAAAGTGAAAGCTTCCCTGACCTCATCCTTTATATCTGCAAAGAAACGTTCCGACTGATAAAACCCTTTAAAATAAAGTAAAGGCCAAAAGTATTTCTTTTCAAAAGCCCTTAAACTATTGGGGGCTTGTTTCCGTTCATATATTTTTTTGAAGAAAAGAAATTCGATAATTTTTTTCAGAGGCTGGTTTATACAAAATTCTGTATGGGGCAGCTTGAATACACGATGCATTTCATATCCGTAGTGCACTTTATAATGCATCATGTCCGAAAGGTCTATGCGCACCTTTGGATAGTACTTTTTCATCCGCAAATAAAAAGCATAAATAAACATTTGATTTCCCAACCCACCTGTCACTTTTATAAGTCTCATATTTCTTTGTCATTTTTTTGTTATCTGCAATATTTCAATTTGCATTTCGACATTGTTTATGCATAAATTGAAAATGCAAAGGTATTGATTTTATCAGAGTCTACAAATATCTTAAAAAAATATTGTAAATGTTTACTTGGAAAATATTGTTTTCCCTTATAGCAGTTTACTATCTCGTTATTATATAGTGAATTAACCGTATGAAAGATATGAAGTAAAATTTAGAAGAAAAATCAGAAGATATTATGATATATCGGTTGTCTTTCTGTGGTACAGCATGTAAGTAATGTTTTTAATGGAAGTGAGTTACTTCGTCAACGGAATAAAATTTTCCAAGTTTACTCTCATTAGAATTCTTGCGATATTTCTTCAAAAATGTCGAATTCTGTCCCCCAAAAAAGGTAGAGTGAATCTCTGAAAGTTTTGTACTTTAGCTATATTCTTGTTAGGATATTTCTCTCTTTCTTGCTTTTAAATTTTATTTACGAAAAACGCCTAAAAACAAAAAAGTAAACTAATATGGAACTTTAAGTGTGAGTTTGTTGGCTGATTTTACATTGCTTACTGAATATTTTTGATTAGTTTTATCTCATGCCGTACCTTTTTTCACTTGGTATAAGGTCTTTCATCAATGTTTCGACAATTTTACTGAATGATTAAAATTAAATATTGTATATTTATATTGTCTTGGAATCGTATATTTAATACAGGCCTTAGGTCCCTCTTTTAAGTGACAAGTTTAGTTTTATCAATTATATATGATATCTTTGCAACTTTACATTTCCTACTATTAGGAAATGTAAAAACATATCGGATGATTTATTTATTGAAACATTGCAAAACTATACTATCAAGATGGGCTGGCACATTTACAATATGGCAGTGACAAGCTGATTAATTTTTATTTGTTAAACGAACAGGAATATAAATTTGTTATTATTGAATGCAGCCTCAGGTAGTGAAATTGAGCAGGTACTGGAAAAAATGGTAGATTTTGGGATGGATGTAGGTAAGGATATATTTGTCGCTATTCTGATATATTTAATCGGTCGTTTTATCATTAAGCAGATAGTGTATTGATGCCAAAGTTCTTGAAAAACGGAAGATAGAAACGTTGGGTAGCTCAAAGTGTTAAACTTTATCCGCTGTTCGGTCTGACCATGTCCAATTGGATGTTTGATATGCATGATCTGGATGTTGACTGGGATGGAGAACATGTTCATGTTAATATGGGGGTAACCATAGTGAATTCCGTATCGGGGTTAGTCTCGGAGTCGGGGAGGAACTCGCTTTGGGACGTAACTGGACTATGAATGTTGAATTCGGATACCAATTGATTGATGATTTTGACCAAGGAATTATTAATTTCGGAACTGCATACCAGTTCTAAAAACATATCAAGAAGCAGATCAGTTCTATACACTGTCTGTCTCTTGAACTTTATTAAAATCACTATTTCTAGGTATTTCAGAATCTCTTTCAAACCTTTTACTTTGCAGCAAACAAATTAAATGATTTGCTGTATGAAAAAAATGGGTATAATTTATGGTTCCTCTACTGGAACTTGTGAAAGCATCGCACAGACAATAGCTGAAAAATTAGGTGTGGCATCAGTTGATGTAATTGATGCAAGCAAAATTACCACAGAAAAAGTGGGAGGTTATGATATCTTATTATTAGGGACTTCTACTTGGGGGGACGGTGAATTGCAAGACGATTGGTATGATGCTATTAAAACGGTGAAGACTGCAGATCTGAATGGTAAAATCGTTGCTCTCTTTGGTTGTGGAGATTCAGAGTCCTATTGTGATACATTTTGTGACGGTATGGGAGTTATATATGACCAGTTAAAGAATTCCGGTTGCACTTTTGTAGGAGCAGTTCCTGCCGATGAGTATTCATATTCATCTTCGATAGCGGTAATCGATGGAAAATTTGTAGGTTTGGCTCTTGATGACGTGAACGAAAGTGGCAAGACCGAAGAACGTATAAACAATTGGATTGAAGAAATAAAGAAGAACTTGTAATTTTGACAATTGCCTTATGATAGCTTCAGACATTAACCCGGTAGAATTGAAAGTATTTCTGAATCATATTTATGAATTTAAAAAAGGAGTACGTCAGATGGTACTCTATACTACCAATAGGAAGTATGAAGATTTTGCTGTAAAACGGCTGACCAATCAAAAGATTAATTACATAATCCAGCCTGTGGGGAATGATAAGATAAACCTGTTTTTCGGTAGAAAAGAATGCATTAATGCCATTCGTTTCCTAGTGACTCAGCCACTGAACAAACTGTCACCCGAGCAGGATTTTATTCTTGGAGCTATGCTGGGGTATGATATTTGTGCACAATGCAAACGTTATTGCGAACGTAAAGTACAATAATCTCAATTTCACGTAGTTTTAAATGTAGTAGTAAAGGGATGTCTGAATAATTCTCAGGCATCCTTTTTCACTTTTTATGTGAACCATCTTTATATCTATTTTGTTGCATTATTAGCATAAACCTTAAAAATGAGAAGATATGGATAAAGAAAAAAAGAAAAAGATGGAACAAAAGAATGAGCTGACGAATAGTGGTCAGCGGTTTCCTGTTGAACAAGTGTCCAATACTGGTAAGCCTACCAAGAAACAGGTGAAAGCAGCGGTAAAAGAGTTGAATCCAGATGTGAACAGTTTGGGGAGTAGAGGGTAATTTAAAGTTGGATACAGTGATGGGTATAACTGAACAAATTGAAGAGGCGAAACGGTCGGATTCATTGTTGCTGCTGGTGTTCTATGCAGATTGGTCTCCTCATTATGAATGGATTGAACCGTTGGTACATGAATTTGAAAAGCGGGTTAACATTGTGAGAGTCAATATAGAAGTCAATCGGAAGGTAGCCGATACTTATGAAATAGAAATAGCCCCCAGCTTTGTCCTCCAACGTAAGGACAAGGTATTGTGGGAAAAAACAGGCAAACTATTCCCGGGAGAATTAAGAGATGTCATTGAAATGTTTAAGAGTTGAGATCCATACATCCGTATGGATTAAAAAAGTTCCGTTGGTATGCAGCTACGGGACTTTTTTTCTTGTAGGCGGTTTTGTACAATGAAAAACATATCGTACCTTTGCCAAACATTTGATTAAATATTAAAGAATATATGTTCAGAAGTCATACTTGCGGAGAGCTCAGACTTTCCGATGCAGGCAAAAGTGTAACGTTGGCAGGTTGGGTACAGCGTGCACGTAAAATGGGAGGGATGACGTTTGTCGATCTTCGTGACCGTTACGGTATTACCCAATTGGTATTCAACGAAGCGGTGAATGCCGAACTTTGTGAACGTGCCAATCACTTGGGGCGTGAATTTGTTATTCAAATAACCGGTGAAGTGAACGAACGTTCAAATAAGAATATGAATATTCCCACAGGTGAAATTGAAATCATCGTATCGGAATTGAATGTACTTAATTCAGCGGTAACTCCTCCTTTCACGATAGAAGATAATAGTGACGGAGGTGATGATATCCGTATGAAATTCCGTTATTTGGATTTACGCCGTAATTGTGTGCGTAAAAATTTGGAACTCCGTCATAGAATGACAATGGAGGTGCGTCGATATTTGGACAGCAAAGGGTTTCTGGAAGTGGAAACTCCTATGTTGGTAGGTTCTACTCCTGAAGGAGCTCGTGATTTTGTTGTTCCTTCACGTATGAACCCGGGACAGTTTTATGCACTACCGCAGTCTCCGCAAACACTGAAGCAATTGCTGATGGTTTCCGGCTTTGATCGTTACTTCCAGATTGTAAAGTGTTTCCGTGATGAAGATCTTCGTGCAGATCGTCAGCCTGAGTTTACTCAGATAGACTGTGAGATGAGCTTTGTTGAACAAGAAGATATTATTTCCACTTTCGAAGGAATGGCAAAACATTTGTTCAAGGAGTTACGTGGAGTCGAACTGAGCGAACCGTTTCTGCGTATGACATGGGCAGATGCCATGAAATATTATGGTAGTGACAAACCAGATTTGCGTTTCGGCATGAAGTTTGTGGAGTTGATGGATATCATGAAAGGTCATGGTTTCTCTGTTTTTGATGATGCAGCATATATTGGTGGTATCTGTGCGGAAGGGGCTGCAAGTTATACCCGTAAACAGTTAGACCAATTAACCGAATTTGTCAAGAGACCTCAGATCGGTGCGAAAGGTATGGTTTACGCCCGTGTGGAAGCTGATGGCAATGTAAAATCCAGTGTAGACAAATTCTATTCACAGGAAGTCCTTCAGCAGATGAAGGAAGCGTTCGGTGCCAAGCCGGGTGACTTGATCCTGATTCTGAGCGGTCCTGATGCCATGAAGACTCGCAAGCAGTTATGCGAACTTCGTCTGGAAGTGGGACGTCAGCTGGGACTACGTGACAAGAATGAATTTGCTTGTCTGTGGGTAGTTGATTTCCCGATGTTTGAGTGGAGTGAAGAAGAAGGCCGTCTGATGGCCATGCACCATCCGTTCACTCATCCGAAAGAAGAAGATATTCCTTTGTTGGATACAGATCCGGCTGCTGTTCGTGCCGATGCTTACGATATGGTAGTAAATGGTGTGGAAGTAGGAGGCGGTTCAATTCGTATCCATGATTCACAATTACAGGCCAAGATGTTTGAGATTTTGGGTTTTACTCCGGAAAGAGCACAGGAACAATTCGGCTTCCTGATGAATGCATTCAAATACGGAGCACCTCCTCATGGTGGTTTGGCATATGGCCTTGATCGCTGGGTTTCTTTGTTTGCAGGACTTGATAGTATTCGTGACTGCATAGCATTCCCTAAAAACAATAGTGGGCGCGATGTGATGTTGGATGCTCCCGCTGCTTTGGATCAATCACAATTGGATGAGTTGAATCTGGTCGTTGATATAAAAGAGGAAAAGTAAGTTTTGTCTGCTTTTATAGAGTCTTGTATAAAAGACCGATAACGGGGGATCCGAACATAGCGTAGCGAATACTGTTTCAGCTAATTCGTTACGCTTTATCTTTTTGATTTAAAGTAGTCCGATAAGCTGAAACAGATTACAAACAAATGAAGGAAGCATATAAAAATCAAGCGTATGAAAGAGAAAAATACGATCAAGATAAAGCGTTATAAATCACCCTGCGGAGTGTTGCTGCTCGGTTCGTTTGGCGAAAAACTCTGCCTGTGTGACTGGCAGGTGGAAAAACACTGCGATCGTGTGAACCAACGGTTGAAGCGGATATTGTGTGCCGAATTTGAAATAAGTACGTCAGAAATAATCGAAGAAGCAATAGAGCAACTCAACGAGTATTTTGCAGGACAACGCAAAGAATTTAATGTGCCGCTTCTTTTTGTGGGCACGGATTTTCAGAAAACAGTATGGAATGAACTGCTAAAGATACCGTTCGGCAAAACAATTTCTTACGGTGAAATGGCCAAGCATATCGGGAGGCCCCAAGCAGTTCGTGCGGTAGCCAATGCTAATGGTGCAAATTCCATATCAATCTTTGCACCTTGCCATCGTGTGATCGGTAGTGACCACTCGCTGACGGGATATGGAGGCGGACTGTCCGCTAAAAAGTTTTTATTGGAATTGGAATCACAACCTCGGTTAATGTTATGAACAGACAAGAAACATTTCCAATGCTGTAATAATAAATAAAAAGGAATGGGTGATGAAAATGCCCATTCCTTTTTATCATATCTTCTTAATGAATTACCATGTTGTTCCTTGGAATACACTACTTTCGTTATAAGGAACCAGATACCCGTTCATTGTCAGCGTGTTGCCCGAGAAATTTGGATTTATAGTAACACTAGCCTGATTGGTTCCGCCAGTCAGTACAATGGAAACGGTGGCCGAAACGGCAATACCATTAATTCCATAATTATAGTACACATTACCGTCTTTATCCTGGCGCATACTTATTCCGTTCACATTTCCCTGAACCGTGACACCTCCCAAGCCGTTCGGGCTCCAGTTATACACAAAATTAGTAAAGGCGGTCTGAATAATACCTTGCCCATCGTTTACTTCCACATAATTCGTGTTAGAGGAAACAAAACGCATTATTCCATTACGGAATACAACGTTATCAGCTTCTAATACAAAAGAACCGTTTTTTAAAGCATTAATTGCTTGGACGTAGGATACAGAGTCCTGCTGAGCTTCCAAGGCTTTCTTTTCCTGACGTTCTTTCTTCCATGCTTCACGTTTAGCGTCTTCTCTTTGTTTTCTGGTTTGTGCATTTGTTACTCCGCTGAAGCAAACGAGTAACAATGCGGCTAAAAATAATACTTTTTTCATAATTAAGCTGTTTAGTAAATCAATAATATCTTTTGAATATTCTGATAACTAAAACAGCTTTAACCATGAATTGTTTAACGAATATGTGAATTTATATAACGATAACGTTTGTATTTAATCTATAAAGCGTCGGGTTAGATTTTCAAACTTATCAATACGCCGGTCACGGAGAAAAGGCCACCAGCGACGAACATTCTCGCTACGGGTCATATCCAGTTCCACTACCATATTTTCTTCATCCATATTGCTGGCTTGTACCAGTATTTCTCCTTGAGGACCTGCCACGAAGCTATTACCCCAAAATTGGATACCATTTGTCTGACCGGAAGGATCGGGCTCATGTCCTACGCGGTTCACGGCGATAACCGGCAGACCGTTTGCCACGGCATGGCCACGCTGCACAGTTACCCATGCATCTAGTTGCCGGATTTTCTCTTCTTGAGTGTCTGTGCTTTCCCAACCTATAGCTGTAGGATATATAAGAATTTCAGCACCTTTCAGTGCCATCAGCCGTGCACCTTCGGGATACCATTGGTCCCAGCAGACTTGTACACCTAGTTTTCCCAGTGACGTCTGAATGGGTTCAAATCCTAGGTCACCGGGAGTAAAATAAAATTTCTCATAATAAGCGGGATCATCGGGAATATGCATTTTGCGGTATTTTCCTGCTATACTGCCATCTTTGTCAAAAACGACGGCTGTATTGTGATACAGTCCCGGAGCACGCTTCTCGAATAACGAAGTAACCAGTACAATGCCGTATCCGGCAGCCAACTCACTGTAGAAACCGGTAGAAGGACCGGGAACCGGTTCTGCCAAATCAAACATATCCGTATCTTCTGTCTGACAGAAGTAAGAGGTGTTGTGCAACTCTTGCAATACAACCAGCTGTGCACCTGCCGCCGCCACCTGTTCTATATTGCGATGCAGTTTGCTCAAATTATGACGGATATCATTTGTGCATGTCTGTTGGATAATTCCTATTTTAATCGTTCTTTTCATACATATATTTATTAATATACACCTTCGGGATATTGCATGGTGACGCAATGCAACGAGCCATGTTGCTTTATCAAAGCAGTGCAGTCAATACCTACTATTTCTCTTCCGGGAAATGCTTCCGCCAATACTTCTTTAGCGCGCATATCATTTACAAAATCAGCATAAGTAGGATAGAGTACAGCTTCATTCATTATCAGGAAATTGGCATAAGTTGCCGGCAAGCGATGATGTTCCTCATCATAAACAGCACTCGCCATAGGCAGCGGAAGCAGGCGGTATGGCCTGCCGTTCAAAGTACGGAACGCTTTTAGTTCTTCTTCCATCATTGCCAGTTCCTTATAGTGTTCATCTTTTTCATTGGTGCACTTTACATACACAATGGTATCATCCGGACAGAAACGTGCCAATGTGTCCACATGGCTGTCTGTATCATCACCTGCCAGATAACCATGTTTCAACCATAGGACCTGTTTTAAGTTGAATGTTTCTTTTAGAAAATCCTCCACTTCCTGTCGGTTCATTTCATTTCTGTTTTTAGCCAGCAAGCATTGCTCTGTAGTCAGCAGGCTTCCTTTCCCATCACTTTCTATGGAACCTCCTTCTAAAATAAAATTCCGGCAGAAAACATATTCACCTTTCAGAACAGGATGGTGAAAATATAGTTCGTTATTAATCTGGTTATCATAATTTGCGGCAAACTTCATTCCCCAACCATTAAAACAGAAATCCAGTAGTAGGGGAGTAGCGTCTTCTTTCAACAAGGTGATAAAAGCATGATCGCGTGCCCAAGTATCGTTTGTGTTGATTTTTGATGTGATGAGTTTTTGGATATCAGCTCCATAATTATCTATACTATTTCTTATGGAATCGGGGTCTGGAGCCACAATCAACAAATTCTGACGTTTCAAAACCTCATAAGCTATCTTAAGAAAACAGGTATTCACTTCTTCCAACATGCATGCCCAGTCTGTGTCTTTATGGGGCCACGTTAGTTGAATCAAACTTTGTTTATGCCATTCGGCAGGTAAATAGGACATATTCATATTTTTAAATTTACTTCGCAAAGATATGAAATAAACTTTATAGGTTGATTAGTCATCGCTTCGTTTTTGTAACGAACCTTTCCTTCTTTTCCATAAGAACCAGCGGAACAGTTCGTCCCAAGTATTGAAATCTTTTTTATACATGAGACCTACTCCTTGAGTGGTCAGGGTAGATTTAGTAAAATAGCGGTCATTAGTCTGATTATATCCTCTCAAACGGAAATCTCCGTTTTTTGTCAATAACCATATCGCTTCAAAGTCTCCTACGAAATTGCTATTTGCCATCACATTCTCCTTATAGCCGAAGTTTCCATTTATCATTAGCCTGTTATTCAATAACCTGCCGGACAACATAGCTTCTGCTTCCACATCTGTCCAACCTTTTTCACCGGTGCTTAAGTTGGCACCTATGTTCCAGTTTTTATTGCCCATCCATTGGGACAACATATTATTCAGCTGACCGGAAAGTGTACTGAAGGCTAAAGAACTGGTCGCATTAGAGGATTGGTCATTATTGGCATAATCATAGGTGTAGAACTTACCAATTCCCAGCAAATAAATAATCTGTGTATTCATTTGTTCTTCCGTACTGGTAGCACTACGTACCAATTCCCGGTCTTCCTCGCTTACAGTGGGCAGTTCCAAATCGAATTTAATATCCGGATTGGATAAATTTCCTGTCAGATTCATCAGACAGTTTACCTTCACCGTACCTTGGTTACGCGAGGGATCTACTACCAAATCACTTAAAGAAGCTGAATTAACCGTGTACACCGCCTGTAAATCAAGATTTGCTTGATAAGGATCACCTGAGAAAGTCACCGTACCACCCGATTTCAAGATAAAGTCCTTGCGTATTACTTCCTGCATGCTTAGTTTATACATACCTTGATCTATAACATAACTACCAAACATACGAAAGTCACCTTTATTGAAAAAATTCACTTGCAGATTTCCATTTCCGGTTGCTGTAATATTATCTCCCGCTACAGGATCCATGATAATTTTCATGGTAGCGTTGGGAGTTGCTTCTATCAACATATTGATGCGGAGATCCATAGGAGGTCCGTCTTCCTCTTTAGTCTTACGCACATTAGAGTGGTGGTAAAGATCGGTTTCCACATCATCGTGAATGCGCTTGGGAGTTTTGTCTACAAAAGTAATAAACTGGTTGCTCGCTGCTTCCGTGGTCACTCCGGTTATATAAGTGAAGCTGGTATTGCTGCCTGTAGTCAGTGAAGCGTCCACTGTCATCGCATTATTTCCACCATCCAGCACCACATTTCCTGTACCATATACTTTTCCGTAAAAAGGCATATTCCCGGCTTCGTAGGTATTGTACATCAACAGGTTGTTTCCTCGTATATTGAAATGGTACATTAGATTTTTCAGCTTTGTGTGATGCAGATAACCATTTACCAGTCCGTCATGTCCCTCACGGTCATAGACTTTTACATTCCTGAAATCCAGACTGCCCGAAGATATATGTATGGAGTCATCCCGGATTTGGAAATAGGTGTTCAACACATCAATTTTAGCATCCATTTTGGCCCGCACTTCACCTTCCAGATCCAAATGCTTGAAATCACCATATAAACGGACATTCCCGTTGACACGACCATTTATTTCACTGAAAATTCCTTCTATAAAAGGTTGTAAGAATCCCAGATTCGTACTATCTGCCCGAATCAACAGGTCAAGACCTTTTAACTTGGGAGAGACATACCCTGTCACATGAGTGGAGGAAATTCCTTTTTCCGCTATTTGGGCATCCAGTCGTACTCCGCCCAATTCCTTATCCCATACACCTGTAATATCGGCTTCTCCTAATAAAGAACGGTTCAGACAGAAATTGTGCACATTTAGACGGGTTCGCATCACGGGGTTCTTCATAACACTTTTCAAATGAACCTTTCCAGTTACAAGTCCGCCAAACTCTACATCGTCAAACTGCACGATATCCAGTACATAGTCCAGCTTGATATTTCTCAAATCCACCCGGCAGGAATCACTTTCTTTCTTGGTCAGTTTACCATCTATCCTTAAATATTGGTCTTCATGTTCAAACAGGAAATTATTAATGAATACGCGTCCCGAATCTATGGCGATATGCGAAGGATGAATGTTCCATACCGTATCATTTAGCACTACTTTTGTGGGCTGTATGTTTATATCTGCCTGAAGAATAGGATGGGGGCCTTCCGTTTTGAAGAAACGGGTATCGGCGGCAAATTTACCACCGTAAGTCACATCAGTATTGTTTCCCCAGTTAATTGTTGTTTCCAAATAATCGTTTTTAGCATTGGCTTCCACTGAGAAGTTAAGCATTGCACCACTTTTCATTAACATACCGCCTCGCAGTGAGCATTTGAACCGGTCGGAAGGATTCTCACAAAATAAAACGCCTGAATCATAACGTGTTCCATTGTATCTGAATTCCGGAAAATGTCCTTCTACGTGCAACTTCTCCTCGCCATCGTTAAAATATCCTTTTAAAGATGCCGGCAAATATAATTCCAATGGAATCTGAAATAATTTGGATAGCACTTCGGTATTCTCCAAGCAGATATCAAACTGGAAGTTATTATGAGGCTCGGGCATATTATCCTTTATTGTCAGTAAGGACGGAATATAGCGTTGTACCGTCTTTACCACGCTGGCCGGAATGGTGTGGTAGGAATAGTCACCGCGTATCACTGCTGTCATGAAGGATGAATTTATGCGCAACTCTTTTTCACCGCTTACCTGTCCGGCTGTAATAGTCAGATTGTCAAGAAAACACCCTCTTTCATCGGGAGCGTTTAATTGCAGGCTGTCCAATGAAATACGCCCGTTCATGTCGTCAATGGATTTGCCGGTGAAATCGGCCGTGAGTCCCAGCGATATACTGGCATTCTCATATTTGTCCGACAAATGGAGGTCGTGGGGGCGCAGGTTCTTTACGGATGCCTTCAGATTAAAGTCAGGGATTGTTTTGGCAACATTGAAATTACCGTCTATCTGGACAGAACCGTTTGCGTCGTCCATGGACAAGCGCCCGTTAAAGCCTCCATCCTTATATACGCCATCCAACATGATATTTTCATATTGATATTGACTATATTCAAAAGAAGATATGATTCCTTTGATGTATGACTCCGGATACCGGTTCTTATAGTTGAAACCTTTCAGTTCCACATTGAAATCCACCTTGCCGAATTTCTTTTCCTGATTAAGTAATTTTCCCAAATCCAGGTCAGCACTTGCCACACTACCCGAATAGGTTCTGCTCATGCTTTGTTCATCAATGCTCATCATCACGTCCGTTTTCACCATGCCTGCCCCTGTATAGAACAAGCCTGTCAGTGTGAGATCATGCAGATAGCCCGCCGCTTCCCCGTTAAAACGAATATAGTCCAAACGTTGCAAAATGGGAGGAACCTTTCCCGTCAGGTTCGTCATCAGAACGTTTATGCCCTCTTTCGTCATGATCAGGTTACCCAGTTTGCCGTAAATGTACATATCCATGCCTGCATCCCAGTTACTCAGGGCCGCTTCCCCTGCAATCATCAATCCGTGGTGGTTAGCCAGCTGCAGGGTGGGGCAGTCCAAATGCTTGCCGTGACCGGAGAAAACAAGATTTAGATCCAACGGTTCTTCAAAACGTGACAAGGCAGGCACAAAAGGAGCCAAATCTTTCAGTATAACTGAAGCCTTCAAAGAGCCATCGTATCTTACATTTTCTGTCATTTGGGGCAATTCGAGCAGGCTGTCATACTTCAAGGTCAGACTATCTATCTTTAAAGCGGTATTTGAAAGTTCCACACCAAAATCCTTAATATCCAAACGTTTATTGTTGGCTGTAACTTTCATGGCAAATTTCTGCAATGAAAAACCACATTGTTCGTCAAAGCTGACTCGCCGGATGGCAGCATTCAACGAGTCGCTGCGCAATGCTTTCAGTGAAAGCGTCGCAGCGAGATTTTTTACCGATAGATGATGGGCATTGAACTTTCCGGGAGTTTCCGGTTCCGATAATATATCGTATGTCACTCTGCCACGCCTTATCAACACGGAATTAATTCGTAAATCCAAATTAGATTTTGTTTTAACCGTATCTTTGGATGCGAAAGCGTCTAACACAAACTGGAAATTAGGGGCAGATTCTGGAGTTTCCCGGTTCAAATTGACCGTAAATCCAAAAAGCTGGACACTGCTGATGGTGACTTTACCGTTCAGTAAAGGAAGAAGATCGAATTTTGCCGACAAGCGGGCTACTTTCAGCATCTCCTGATTCTTCCGGTCATGCAAAAGGACATCTTCCACAATGATGCGGTTCAGCAAACCCATATCAATCCGTCCTATAGAAACCTCCGTATTCAGTATGTTTTTTAATTCCTTAGTTACAAAAACAGATAATTTGCCCTGAACATACGGTATGTTCAGCAGCACAATTATTCCCAGGTAGACACCAATCAGTGTACCTAGCAGAATACGCACAGTGTACTTAAGACTCTTACTAGAAATCATTGTTTATTTTGGGCTAACAAAAATACGAATAACGTACGACGTAGCCCAAAATAAACGATTTTTTTTACTTGTTTTTATGCAATCTTTTCAACTCGAAGGAGAAAATGACACGGAAACATCCGATAATAAGGAAAGTGATGGACAGCATGTAGAGCACGGTGACAGCGCCAAGTCCGGGTTGCCAGATGATAGCCATAGAGCAAAGAATGGCCAGAATGCCAAACACCAGATACCATCCCCAGTCCTTCGTGCCATAGCGTTTCAAATCTGTGGAATAGCCACACAATGTAAACCCTCTGAACATCAACCAAAAAGCGACAATAAACGGAATCAGCTCCATGCTGACCAACGGATAGAATACCAGATAAATACCTATCAGTAAATCAATAATACCTCCGGCAAGATACCATCCCCAACTGCTGATTGTTTTTTTGTTTCCGGCAGCAAAAAAGATTTCCAGAATGCCACTGACCAGAATCGAGATACTGAAGATGACACTCAGTGCCACATAACTGCTCACAGGAGCGAACAATAAACATAGTGCTACCGCAATGTAGAGCAAGCCCAGCAACAGGGACATCCACCAATTTTTTACAGCGTAGCCTAAGCCACCAACTAATTCATTCATATTTGTTAAGTTTTAGGTTATAATTTGAACTAATAACGTCCCCTTTGCAAAAAGGTTTACCTACAAATACAAAAAAAGTCTTTAAATACCGCCGATTGACTTTTAGAACTCAAAAAATATTCCGAACTTTGCACGCTGAAAACTAAATTGATAGTTCTATTTACATTTTGAATAAAAAAATGAATAAAAAAAGAATGAAAGATAACAAAATCCCTTCACCGTTAGTATCCCTTTTACCCGTATTCGTACTTATTTTATTATTGTTTGTCACTATCTGTACATTTGGAAGCGATGCCTTGTCCGGTGGCAGCCAAGTCTGTCTGTTAGTGGCTACAGCAGTTTGTGTGCTGACAGGTATGGCGGGATTCCATCGTCCATGGAAGGACTTCGAACTGGCTATCACCAATAATATAGCCGGGGTAAGTACCGCACTTATTATCTTGCTGATCATCGGAGCTTTGTCCGGAGCATGGATGGTCAGCGGTGTAGTCCCTACATTAATATATTACGGCATACAGGTTATTCATCCTCATTTTTTCCTGGTATCCACTTGCATTATTTGTGCGGTAGTATCTGTCATGACAGGCAGTTCATGGACTACCATCGCCACTATCGGCATCGCACTGATGGGAATAGGGAAGGCGCAAGGTTTCAGTGAAGGTTGGATTGCAGGTGCGATTATCTCCGGAGCCTATTTTGGTGATAAAGTTTCTCCGCTTTCGGATACCACCATTCTGGCATCTTCCGTAACGGATACACCGCTGTTCACTCACATCCGTTACTTGATGATTACCACCGTTCCATCACTTGTCATCACTTTGATAATCTTTACCATAGCCGGATTGTCACATGAAGCTACTGATACCGGTCATATCGCCGAATACACCCGTATATTGAGTGATAAGTTCCATATTTCATGGTGGTTGATGATTGTCCCCGTTGTCACAGCGATACTGATTGCACGTAAAGTGCCTTCCATCATCACTCTATTTGTTTCTACGGCTCTGGCTACCGTCTTTGCCTTGATTTTCCAGCCCGGACTATTATGCGAAATCGCCGGACAAGGAGCCGAAGGGATTGCCGCCTTGTTCAAAGGAGGAATGGGAATGCTTTATGGTGGAACCCAATTGGAAACCGGTAATGCGGAAATAAACGAACTGATATCCACTCGCGGAATGGCAGGTATGATGAATACCATCTGGTTGATTATCTGCGCCATGTGTTTCGGAGGGGCGATGACAGCCGGAGGAATGCTCGGCAGTATCACTTCTGTCTTTGTACGTTTTACGAAAAAGCGGGTAGGAATGGTGTCATCCACAGTTGCATCGGGCTTGTTCCTGAATCTTGCTACAGCAGATCAATATATATCCATTATCCTGACGGGTAATATGTTTAAAGACATCTATAGTGCAAACGGTTATGAAAGCAAACTGCTGAGCCGTACGACGGAAGATTCTGTTACAGTCACTTCGCCATTGATACCCTGGAATACATGCGGTATGACACAGGCTACTATCCTTAGTGTTCCCACCATTGTGTATCTGCCTTACGCCTTCTTTAACATCATCAGTCCCTTGATGAGTATCACAATTGCTATACTGGGATATAAGATAAAGAAAAAAGCAGAACAGCCGGGCCTGTCATAATAATGATAGGATCTGATGATTATATATCTTTCACGTGAAAGATTAGCAGGGTTCAAAAATAACTTGTACATTTATCCACCCTAATAAATCATTTTATATTTTTACAATAATATGAAGAAACACATCACATTCGCTCTTCTGTTTGCGGCTGCATTGACAGCCCAGGCACAGCAGGGAGGCATTTCAGGTGAAATGCTGAATCAAATCAAACAAAGTTATAAGGCAACCCCTGCCGACAAAGCCATCCGTAACGCCTTAGGCGGAACAAGTATCAACACGTTGGCATTGAACCAAGAGAACCGTGCCGATTTTGATACGGAATTTTCACACAAGGTGCTATCCAAGGGGATAACCGACCAACAATCTTCCGGTCGTTGCTGGCTTTTTACCGGACTGAACGTGCTCCGCAGCCAGATGATTGCCAAATACGGACTGGATGAGATGGAGTTCTCACAGAACTATTGTTTTTTCTACGACCAATTAGAAAAAGCAAACTTATTCTTACAGGGAATCATTGATACCAGTGGAAAGCCCATGGACGACAAAATGGTGGAATGGCTGTTCAAGCATCCTTTAAGCGATGGAGGACAATTCACAGGAGTTTCGGATATTATAGAGAAATACGGACTGGTCCCCAAGAGTGCAATGGTGGAAACTTTCAGCAGTGAGAATACCGGAAAGATGAGTAACCTGATAGGATTAAAACTGAAGGAATTTGGTTTACAACTACGAGAAGCTGCCGCTGCCGGAGTGAAGCCGGTCGAACTGGAAAAGAAAAAGACAGAAATGCTGGGAACGGTTTATCGTATGCTGGTGTTGACCCTTGGCGAACCTGTTTCCACCTTTACATGGAGTCTGAAGGGTGGAGAAGCGAAAGAATACACTCCGATATCTTTCTATAGAGAGTTCTTGGGAAATGATCTGACCAACAACTACGTGATGCTGATGAATGACCCCAGCCGCGAATTCTATAAATGCTATGAAATAGACTTTGACCGTCACCGTTATGATGGCAAAAACTGGACCTACGTCAATCTGCCGATAGAAGATATCAAAGAAATAGCCATTGCTTCCATCAAGGACAGTACCATGATGTACTTTTCTTGCGATGTAGGCAAGTTCCTCGACAGCAAACGTGGCCTGTTAGATCCTGATAATTATGATTACGAATCATTGATGGGAACCACCTTCGGCATGGACAAGAAACAACGTATCCAAACTTTCTCCAGTGGCAGCAGCCATGCTATGACCTTGATGGCGGTGGACTTGGATAAAGCGGGAAAATCGAAAAAATGGATGGTGGAAAACAGTTGGGGCAGTGCCAGCGGATACAGAGGACACCTTATCATGACAGATAAGTGGTTTGATGAATATATGTTCCGTGTAGTGGCAGAAAAGAAATATGTTCCTGCCAAGGTACTGGATATTTTAAAACAGAAACCTATCCGTCTTCCGGCATGGGACCCGATGTTTGCTGACGAAGAATAAGCGTCATCTCTTTACATTGTATATAATTTAAGTGGACTGTACAGAAAAGAAAGACTGTACAGTCCGTTTTTTATTCTAAGGCATTGTGTATGTCTGCCATTTTTACTTCTTTTTAACTTCTCTCTTGTAAAAAGAAACATAATAGGGAAAATAGGTTTGTTGCAGTGATGAGTTATTGTATAATGGGCTTGCAGAAAGGTGTTTCTTGCATATTTAGGTATAATAAAAAATGGGAATCTCTTCGTAAGAGAACCCCATTTTTGTGCAAATATAGCCCATATTTGCTTTAAACGCAATTTTTTGTTCTAGAAAAATAAGAAAAAGTTGCAAACAGGCGCATCTCGTTTATAAAAACAGCATACGACAAAACCAGTAAATATTCAATTATCAGAGATCTAACTTGACTTTGGGGTTCTCTTACGAAGAGAACCCCAAAATATAGAGGATATCTGATAGCAAATCTGTTCCTCTTTTTCAAATAAAGGTATGATAAAATGTAATGTTTTGATGGGAACAACGAATGATAATCAAGACATAACGAGCGAAGCGCCTAAGTTACTGCTCTGCAGTTCAATCGCTTCTGCTTCAGACCCGGGGTCAAATGCAGTAACCAAGCCACAGGCTGGAATAGGGAAAGAACACCCTGAACTCTCGTGGTACTATATGTATCTTTCCTATAAGGAACTGAAGCGTTATATTGCAGTCTTCAGTGGCAGAAAAGCAGTAAAGCTCCGTACTTCGGAAGGGATAACCGAGGAATGTTACTTCTGTTTCAAAGTATTTTCTTATACCGAGGCAGGTCATCGGAAACGTTTCGAACAGTGTGATTATACTAAACAAGAGTATGCTGCTCGCCGTGAATCCGCCAGAATCGTGAAGGAAGCCTTTTCCACCGGTTCTGCCTCACAACTCAATGCCCTGACAGATGAAAAGGAAGTACAAAGTAGCGGTTGGTTATTTGTGTGCGCTCCTTTGGAGCAACTTCAGCGCATCTTGTCTGCCATGCTCCCCCGCCAATATCTGGTAACGGACTACGTTACCCATCGTGCTGCGGTCATTCCCCAGTGTCAGATGGAGGAATTCATCTATCTATATGAATCCATGCCCTACAACATTGAACTGTTGAACCGTCCTTTGGAGGCTTATCTTCAGAAGAAGCAACGTATTCGCATTACCGGTGGTATTTTTCATGGTAAGGAGGGGTGCATTATGCGGCTGCATCGCAATACAAGGTTAGTGTTCGCTTTTGGAAATATGACGGTAGCTATCAGCTATCTTCATGCTTTTCCGTTCGAGAAAGTGGACTAGTTTTTATAAATCTATCTCTTATTTCAATAATAGAATATATACCAATTAGTATGAGTAAGAAAGAAGAACTGAAGCGACAAATACTTCAGTTGACACGTGAATATTATAACGAAGTTCATAAAACTTCAAAAGTGTTTGAGCCGGGCAAAAGCTTTGTTAATTATGGCGGCCGTTACTTCAATGATGAAGAAATGGTAAACCTCGTTGACTCGTCACTCGATTTCTGGCTCACTGCCGGTCCTTGGGCCCATAAGTTCGAAACCCGTCTGGCAAAATGGCTGGGGGTAAAACATTGTGCGCTTACCAACTCCGGTTCCAGTGCCAACCTATTGGCATTCTATACACTGACTTCCCCAAAATTAGGAGACAAGAGAATAAAGAAAGGTGATGAAGTAATCACAGTCGCTTGCGGCTTTCCTACCACGGTAACTCCTATTATACAATATGGTGCGGTTCCTGTTTTTGTGGATATCACGATTCCAGAGTACGATATTGACGTCACCCGGCTGGAAGAAGCCTTTTCAGACAAGACAAAGGCCGTAATGATCGCCCATTCATTGGGAAATCCTTTCAATCTTGAAGCAGTCAAAGCATTCTGTGACAAACACGGACTATGGCTGGTAGAAGACAATTGTGACGCCTTAGGATCTGAATATACCATTGACGGAGTGACGAAAAAGACAGGTACATGGGGACATATCGGAACCAGTTCGTTTTATCCTCCCCACCACATGACCATGGGCGAGGGCGGTGCAGTCTATACAGATGACGCCGAACTAGACAAGATAGTCCGTTCTTTCCGTGACTGGGGGCGCGACTGCTGGTGCATAGGCGGTGTGGATAATACATGCAAATGCCGTTTCACAGGCAAGTTTGGTGAACTGCCTGCAGGTTACGACCACAAATATGTATATAGCCATTTTGGCTTTAATCTGAAAGTGACGGATATGCAGGCGGCTATCGGTTGCGCCCAGCTTGAGAAACTGGATTATATCGTAGAAGCCCGTCGTCGCAATTTCAAGATACTGCGTGAAGGACTGGAGGGAACCGAAGGCCTGATACTTCCCGAACCGATAAAAAACTCCGATCCCAGTTGGTTTGGCTTCCTCATATCAGTAAAATCCGATGCCGGTTTTACCCGTAACCAGCTTAGTGAATATCTGGAAAGCAAGAAAATCCAGACCCGTAATCTCTTTGCCGGCAATCTGGTGAAACATCCTGCATTCGATGAGATGCGCTCTACCGGCAAAGGTTTCCGCATTGTCGGTGAATTGAAAAATACAGACTTTGTGATGACCAATACCTTCTGGATCGGTGTCTATCCGGGCATGACGGAAGAAATGCTGCAATACATGATCTCCACCATCAAGGAGTTTGTAGCTTCTCATAAGTAAAATTCAAAATAAACAAGACATGAAAGCGGTACTATTTGCCGGTGGTTTCGGTACACGTCTGAGCGAAGCCACCAATCTGATACCCAAACCGATGGTTGAAATCGGAGGAAAGCCCATCCTGTGGCATATCATGAAAACTTACAGCCACTACGGTATCAATGAATTCGTCATCTGCTGCGGCTACAAACAATATGTCATCAAAGAATATTTTGCCAACTATTTCCGTCATAATTGCGATATGACGGTAGATTTATCCAACAATACGGTGAATATACACGACAACCATTCGGAGAACTGGAAAGTCACCATGGTAGATACCGGGCTACATACCCAGACCGGAGGCCGCCTGAAACGCATACAGAAATATATCGGCAACGAGCGTTTTCTGCTGACCTACGGAGACGGCGTTTCCGATATCAATATAGCGGAAAGCATCAAAGCACATGAAGCCTCCGGTTGTGCCGTTTCACTGACAGCCTACAAGCCGGGTGGCAAGTTCGGAGCCCTGCAGATCGATCTGGAAAGTGACAAGGTCTTGTCCTTTCAGGAGAAACCGGACGGTGACCGCAACTGGATCAATGCCGGCTATTTCGTGTGCGAGCCGGAAGTGTTCGACTATATACCGGAAAATGATGACACGGTGATATTTGAGCGCAAGCCTCTGGAACAATTGGCAAAAGACGGTAAGATGCACGCCTACCGCCATACAGGATTCTGGAAGCCGATGGATACCCTGCGAGACAATACGGAACTGAATGAGATGTGGGACAAAGGAACTGCTCCTTGGAAAGTTTGGTGACAAAGTCGTGGATTGTTTGTATAATCAAAAATAAATAGCGTTATTTGCAGAAACAAAAGATACAGAATGGACAAGGAAAAGAACATAGCGGAAGAAATCAAGACCAAGGACGATATAAAAAAGTTCTTTCGGAGAATGATTGAAGACAAGCAGGCGGTTGCTGATTGTATCCGTGCGGGTCGTCCTTTGTCCGATTTGAAAGACCGGGGTATTAAAATAGCAAAGTTGACCGATGTCCTCAGCTAACTGCTGCCCGGCTGATGCTATATTCTTTAGTCCATATCAATGAGACATCTCCTTATGAAGTTTTTGCATACAAAGAAGACACCGTCTATTTCATAACAGATGACGGCAGTGAATATCTTGTCGGTTTCATTGAAGAAACAAATATAGGAATTCAGCGTGCCTATCAGTTGTTTATTATAAAAAAAAGAAACGGAATACATATCGGTACGGATGTGAAGATCGGGCGGACAGTTTCATCCATCGTTCATTCATTTTTTCGTAACCCTTCCAATATATTAGTTTATATTTGTGATACCAGTGACAAGGATCAGGCGGCTCGTGACCGGAAGTTTAAAATCTGGTTTAAACGGTATGCTTCCTTGGATGATCTGGTATTTGTCTCGGAAGTGATAGATGTGGAGGATGATTCTTATTTCGCTTCTATGATTCTTTCCAGACGAACAACTGATTTTTATCAGATACAGACAACTTTCCATGATTATTTCCAAGATTTACGTTCTAAATTAGAATAATCATTTAACTATTTCTATTTATAAAAATCAACATGATAGACATTTTCCATGATTTCTATCGCGGGAAGCGTGTGCTTGTCACCGGTCATACCGGTTTCAAAGGTAGCTGGCTTTCCATCTGGCTGCACGAGCTGGGCGCCGAAGTTATCGGTGTGGCTCAAGACCCTTTTACGGAGCGTGACAACTTTGTGCTTTCCGGTATCGGGCAGAGAATAAAGGCAGATATCCGTGCCGACATCCGTGACGGTGAACGTATCAAAGAAATCTTCCGGCAGTATCAGCCCGAGATTGTGTTCCATCTGGCAGCCCAGCCTTTGGTACGTCTGAGTTATGACATTCCTGTAGAGACCTATCAGACCAACGTGATGGGGACTATCCATATTCTTGAAGCTATCCGTTTTACAGACAGTGTAAAAGTGGGCGTGATGATAACCACCGATAAATGCTACGAGAACAGGGAACAGATCTGGGGATATCGGGAGAACGAACCGATGGGCGGATACGATCCTTATTCCAGTAGTAAAGGTGCGGCTGAAATAGCCATAGCCTCCTGGCGTCGGAGCTTCTTTCAACCCGGAGCGTATGAAAAACACGGCAAGAGCATTGCCAGTGTAAGAGCCGGAAATGTGATAGGCGGTGGCGACTGGGCTTTGGATAGAATCATTCCCGATTGCATCAAGGCGTTGGAGGCAGGCAAACCAATAGAAATCCGTAGTCCTAAAGCAATCCGCCCCTGGCAACATGTGCTTGAACCGCTTAGCGGCTATATGCTTCTTGCGCAAAAGATGTGGAATGAACCTGTGAAATATTGCGAAGGATGGAATTTCGGTCCGAAGGCTGAAAGCATCACCAATGTGTGGGATGTAGCCTCTATGGTGATAGAGAATTACGGAAGCGGTGAATTGAAAGACCTTTCTGCTCCGGATGCTTTGCATGAGGCAAAGTTGCTGATGCTGGATATCAGTAAGGCAAAATTTCAATTGGGTTGGGAACCAAGGATGAATATTCTGCAATGTATTGCATTGACCGTAGATTGGTACAAGAAATATAAAGTAGAGAACGTATATCAGCTCTGTGTAGAACATCTAGAAAGATACTTGAAACAATGAAAATCTTTGTTACCGGCGCAACTGGCTTTTTAGGCTTTCATTTTGTGAATGTTGCAGTCAATGAAGGACACGAAGTCCTTTGTTTGCGGAGAACTATATCTAAATCTCTGTTTGAACCACTTGTAGAAGAAAAAATAAGATGGGTAAACCTTGAGGATTCAAATTTGAAAGAGATGGTAGATTCTTTTCAACCAGATGTTTTACTTCATGCTGCATGGGGTGGAGTAAGAGGGGCTGCACGAAATAGTAGAGAAATTCAGAATGAAAGCTTGGCCATGTCTGTGCAGATGTTCGAACTTTATCCTTATAAACAGATTATTGCTATTGGTAGCCAAGCGGAATATGGTTTTTATCATGGTCCAGTGGATGAAAATCATGTGTTGCGCCCATCAATAGAATATGCTTATGCAAAGAAGTTGTGTAGTGAATATTTAAAGAAATATTGTAAATCTAAGGGTATTGAATGGCAATGGATTAGGATTTTCACAGTGTTTGGTGAGAAACAAACAGGAGGATTAATAAAATTGGTCATTGATAAATGTAAAAGTGGAGATAGAGTATTTGATACTACTAAAGGCGATCAACAATATTCATATCTCTATGCATTCGATTTTGCCAAAGCTTTATGTCTTGTACTTGGAGCGAGAGGAAAATCCGGAATATACAATTTAAGTCAACCTCAAGAAGTGCATAGCAACCGATATATATTGAGATGTATAAAAGAAAAAATGCATGCTGATATTCAATTTAATTTCGGTGCAATTCCCTATGCAGGTGGTCAGATTATGTTGATGGACGGACGGGTGGAGAAATTTGAAAACTCTTTTGGCCCTATTCCTCATACCGATTTTGATTTTGCATTAAATAATACGATAGAATCATTAAAATAAGATGAGTGTGAAAAGTTTAGAAATGGCAAAGAATATTCGAAAAATTTCTGTTGCCATGGTGTATAAAGCCCATGCTTCTCATATAGGAGGAGCATTGTCAATGGCCGATATTTTGGCTGTACTTTATAGTGATGTTCTTAATTATGATGTAAACAATCCTGATTGGGAAAAACGTGATCGCTGTTTACTTTCAAAAGGGCATGCTTGTGTATCGTTCTATGCAGCCCTAGCACTTGCGGGATTTTATCCCATAAGTGAACTTAATTCTTATGCACAGGACGGTTCTTCTTTTTTATGTCATACAACACATCATGTATCAGGTATTGAAATTTCAGCAGGTAGCTTGGGGCATGGATTCTCTATTGCTTGTGGCATTGCGTTAGGTGCAAAAATAAAGAAAGAGAATTTCAATACTTATGTTATTTTAGGTGATGGGGAAATGGATGAAGGATCAAATTGGGAAGCCTTTCTTTTTGGAGCGCATCATAAATTATCCAATCTGTGTGCCATTATTGACTATAATAAGATTCAAAGTTTTGGTAATACTAATGATGTTCTACGTCTTGAACCGTTAATTGATAAATTGAAGGCTTTTAATTGGAACGTGATCAGTATTGACGGACATGATCATGATGAATTGTTGCGTGCTTTTGATGTTTTCAAACATCAAAAAGATATACCTACAGTTATAATAGCAAATACTATAAAGGGAAAAGGTGTATCTTTTATGGAGAATAATTTGGTATGGCATTACAAGTCACCAGATGAAGAACAGTATAAACAAGCGATAAAAGAGATTGAAGGATGAGGACAGCGTTTATTAAGCAGCTTGTTGAAGAAGCTGCAATAAATGATAAGATATTTTTAATCGTAGGTGATTTGGGGTATAGTGTGGTAGAGATGTTTGCGGAAAAATATCCAGAACGTTTTTTGAATGCAGGCATTGCAGAACAGAATATGATTGGAGTGGCTGCAGGATTGGCAAAAGAAGGATATAATGTTTACGTCTATTCTATTGGAAACTTTCCAACATTACGGTGCATGGAACAAATCCGTTATGACGTCGCGTACCATAATTTGAATGTGAAGATTGTTTCAGTGGGTGCTGGATATGCTTATGGTTCTTTAGGAGCATCACATCATGCGACAGAAGAATTGGGGATGATGCGCACAATTCCTAATATGGTGATTTGTTCGCCTGGAGACCCCGTTGAAGCACAGGTCATCTCTACTGTTTCTGCCAATTATGAGGGTCCCATGTATTTACGATTGGGAAAGGCGGGTGAAGTAATCGTCCATCAATCATTGATTGAAAATTTAAAAATCGGTGACCTTATCCCTGTTATTAGAAAGCCAAATGCAAATAAAGCTCTATTGGTTAGTGGCTCAATATTAGATTATGCAGTCAATCGTATAAGAGAATTTAATGATTTGTCAGATGTTTATAGCATTCCATTTGTTAAACCATTAAATATTGAACAGCTGCATGAATTGGCAATACAATATCCGGATATTTGCGTCTTGGAAGAACATCAAAAAAGCTGTGGAGTAGGTTCTGCAATAATAGAAGTTATAAATGATATGTATTCACGGAGTGAAATACCATATTATCCTCGAATTAAACGTATAGCTATTGATGATAAATTTTATTCCGTTTCTGGTTCACAGGCATATTTAAGAAAATTAGCCAACTTAGTATTATAATCTTATAGTTTTTAGCATTCAAAATGATGAATTTGTAGTAATGTACGCTTTCATATTGAATATAGCTTAAAAATTAAGGGTGGATAAATCCATAGACTATTCTTTCGGAGCACGCATCATCCAGGCATTTTCAAGAGTTGCTTCCATCTTTTTCATATCAAGATACCTGCAGGCATTGATGTATTTGAAAGTACTATTTGTTTGCGAATAAAAACATTATATGAATCAAGAAATTTGTGTTTATATATTAACACATAATAGACCAGATGTAATCCTAAGATCTTTAAATTCAGTTAGAGAACAGGATTATTGTAACTTAAAGATAATTGTATCCGATAATTCTGATAATGATGAAACTACTGAATTATTAAAAGATATTACAAGGAAAGATCGAAGAGTCTGTTATGAAAAAAGGGGCATAGAGTGTTCATCAAGTAATGCACATTTTAATTATATATTAAAGACTAATTCATTTGAGTATTTCATGTTGTTTCATGATGATGATGAAATGTTACCATCTATGGTGAGCACATTATATGAATATTTGTTTACTCATAAGAATTTGTGTGCAGTGGCTTGCAACGCCTATTTTAATGTTAGAGGCAAGAACACGAAAAAGAAGGCGTTTATTTCTCAGAATATAGATACTTTTGAAAACGGTGAAGAAATAATAAAGAGATATGCTGTAGGTCGCATCGCCCCTTTTCCTTCTTTTATGTATCGAAAGTCAAAGGTCTTTGGAATTTCAATGGATTGGAATAAAGGAGGAAAATATTGTGATTGCTCATTTATTGTCACTATTGCTAATAGTGGAGGGGTCGCATATTTACCTCAGTGCTGTATGTATTATTTTATATCTCCTAATCAGGATAGTCAACATCACGAATTTGCCCAATATTTATCATTGATAAAATATTTAGCAACACTCGTGGAGGATAAAGGCTTATTATTAAATATGCGTCTTTATAATATTTATAATTATCTACGTGATTTACAGCTGAAGACAAAAAGAATTCCCTATAGAAAAGAGGTTTTATTCCTTTTTTATAAATATTCATTTACTAATTTCTTTCCTAAATATATTTTACGGTTACTCAATTTGTACATGAGATGATTAAAGTTTATATTCCAGGACCGTTCAACATTCCGATACAGAGGCAGTTTCCCAATCAAGAAAAAACGGTATGGGGAAACTGTGAATTTGTTTTTCAAGAAAATGACAATTATGATTATATTGTAGTTGTTGATAGTATAAAAGAGGAAATAAAAACACTATGTCCGATAGAAAGGAGAATATTATTTTTAGGGGAAGCTCCGTATGTTAAGATTTATAATAAAAAATTCATAAAACAGTTTGGGCATATATATGGGTGTCAAGAGCAATTGATAAGAAAAGGAGTTTCTGAAACCTCTATTCCATTATTGCCATGGATGTTAGGATGTAGATTACAAGAAAACACTCACATTTGTAATAGTGAAAAATATCATACCTTTTCAGATTTTAAAGATAGCAAAATAGTATCTACCCGTTTGAATAAGTTTTGTTTAATTACATCTAATAAAACCTTTACTAGAGGACATCGTAATAGGGTTTGTTTTGCAGAACGAATTCTAAAAGAATATCCGAATTTAGTAGATGTTTATGGAAATGGGTATAACCCGATTTCTGATAAATTAGATATACTTTCTCAATACAAATATTCCATTGTTATAGAAAATTGTTCATATCCTAATTATTGGACGGAAAAATTGGCCGATTGTTTTATAGCTGGATGTTATCCGGTCTATTATGGGTGCACAAATATACATGATTATTTTTCTAAATCTTCTTTGGATGTTATTGACATATTGAATTTTGATTCAACCCTGATGCAATTAAAATCAATACTTTCTTCTACTAAGTATGAAGACTCTATAAGCGCTATTGCAGAGGCAAAAGAAATGGTGATGAATAAATATAACATGTTTTCAATCATATCTCATATTATTGAAAACATAGATGCTTCTCTCCTTTTCAGAAAAGAAAGTAGTAGTAGTATTCATCCAATGCAATATTCTATAAAGGATAAAATTTTGCAGAAAATAGCTTGGTATTTTAATATTGTATTATAATGTATAGAAAAACTTTCTCATCTCCACTGTTTAGGGGAATATCATGGATATTTATAGCAACATCTATTGCTAGTGTACTACGTTTTCTTCTTATTTTCATACTTATTCGTTTTTATACACAAGAAGAGTTTGGATTATGGGCTAGTATTACTTCTTTAGCTGCGGTTATCATGACAGGTGATTTTGGTATTGTAAATGTATTGAGAAATTTATTAAGTAAAGAGATAGTGAATGGTGCAGAAGGGGACTTAAAGTCTAAGGAGCTTTTTTATTCAGCATTCTTCTCATTCTTATTTTTTGCAATAATTTTCTCTGTGTTGATTATTTTTATTAGTCCATACATTCCCTATGAAACACTTTTTAAAACAGATAATATAGTATTAAAAGAACAAGGAAGGTCTATTTTTATAGTCGTACAAATAGTGTTTCTTTTAGGAATACCTTTTGGATTGGGAACTCCTTTATTTTTTTCTTATGGGGAAACTAATTTTTATTCTATTATATCAATAGTTCAAGCAGTTATCTCTTTTATTATTGTATTTTTATTGTCTGTTAATCATGTGGAAATTTATATTATTTCTATATTGTATTTTATATGCAATATGCTATTGTCATTGTATGGTACTTTATTATTTATACATAAAAGAAAATGGTATTCAGTGAACTTATCTTATCGTAAGATTTGTTCTAATATGTGTATGATGTTACCTATAGGTATAAAGTTTCTAGGTATACAATTATCAAGTAGTTTTATTACTAATGTTCTTACTGTTTATTCCGGTTCGATGTTAGGACTTTCTATTGCAGCTAATGTAAATGTTATTCAAAAGGTATATATGTTTCTTACTGGGATTTATCAGAGCATATTTAATCCTATGTGGAGTTCTTTATCTCTCAACTTTTTTAAAAGAAGATATTCAGATTGTAAAATTATCATAAATAGAAGTTTAATATCGACAATTGTCATATTTAGTTTGACTGTTTTACTGTGTAGCTTATTTAGAAACTATATAATGCATGCAATTGCTGGAGCAGAATATGAGGCTCATTCATCTCTATTTATATTAATAGGGCTATTTTTTATGGCAAAGCTTCTCTTTGATAATGCTTCATTATTGCATAATGCTATTAATAGATTGAATATATTAATTACCGGTTATATACTATTTAGTTGTATTGTATTCTTATTTGTTCCGTATGTTGTGAATAATTATGGATTGAATACGATGCTTTTTATTTTAATAATTTGTTGGATCATATTTATTATTGCTATTCTGTGTGATACGCATAAACTTTTAAAGGATAGGATATAAATCTAGATAAAATCACTAATGCTCAGAAGAATATATCTAAATAGATAACTGGTTTTATTTTTATGGTATGTATTCTTATTTCTTTATGGAAGCACGATACGATATTGAAGTGTGGTGTATACGATATTTTTCATATTCTTGGAATTTCATAAGACGATAATATCTCTTTGGTAACTTCGTTCGACAAAGAGAAGATGATCAAAGATCTATATGGTGTTTAGTGAACAGAGCCTATCTGATTATTAACCGTGTCTATTTTTAATAGATGCTTATAATATTATATATTAATTTTATGAGTAAAATAATTTTGTGTTGCCCGTTTTTTAATGAAAATTTAATAGCTAATTTAAATATCGAAGAAGCAAGTAAATGGGTTGACGAGATTCATGTAACCGAATTTGATAAGTCGTTTAAATATAAGTTACACGAGCATTGTTTTCATAATAGGAATGAAAAGGTCTATTATCACCCAATGGATGCATCAAAATTATATAAAAAGCCACGTGCATTCATTCCTCATTTTTTTCTTCATCCTATAAGTCGTTGGATGAAGAAAATTATAAGAGACACAGCTTGGTATAATGATGGAGTATCACGTAACTACTCGTTGTGGAATAGTAATTATCAAGATGATGATACGTTAATTCTATCAGATATAGATGAAATTATTGACAGTAAGTATGCGAATGAAATTATTAATGCGGTGGATTATTATGGTATAATTACTATAAGAGTCTATTTTACAATGTTTTATTTCAATTTGTTTTGTCCAAATTGGAGTGGTCCTTCTGATTATTCATATCGGATATTTATAGTGAAAGGAGATTATCTCAGGAAGTATTATTATGGTGATTCAGACTATTTGAGAAAAATGGGTGAACAGTCAAAATTATTAAATAATGTAAAGTGTTTGGATGGTATAAAAGGCTATCATCACTCATGGTTAGGAGATGAATTGTTTGTTGCAAATAAGTTGCAATCCTATGCTCATTCTTTAGATTGTCATTCTTATAAGATTTTTGATAAAAATGGAAATGTTGACATCAATATTATAAAAGAATACATAAGATCTGGTAAGTCTCTATTCTCTGGTGTATCGTTGAAGTTGGATGATGATATAAAATTGTTATCTAATGTGGAAAAATTGAGATATTTATCTCCTGAGTATTTCTTGTAAAATAATGATATATATACGATTAAATAAGATATTTCCTTTTTTGTTATTAACCTTTCCTGTAATAGTAGATATAATTAACGGTTATCTGAAAGGAACAGATGGTAGTGGAGATAGTCTATTAGGGATTTTATATCGTGGAATAATTATTCTCTTTTCTTGTTTTTACTTGTTTCGCACAAGATATTCCAATTATATTAAAGTTTTACTTTTATCAGCTGTTTTCCTATCCGTTTATCAACTTATTATAGGGGGATTTTCAAGTAGAACATTTATGATGCTAATAAAAATTCTAAATTTTTATTTTGTCATAAGTCTTTTATTGGGGTGTAAGTATTTCTCGTCTTATACTCAGGTGGTGAGGTCTGCAATATGGTATGGAGTAATTGCTGCTTTTATCTTAATTTATTGTTTTGTTTTTAAGGTGGGATATGGATCTTATACGGATGAAACTTTTGGGACGAAAGGTTTTTTTGTGGCAATGAATGATGTGGGATTGACAATCCTATTACTTAATATATTAGCATGCTATTCTTTTCAAAAAACTAAAAATAATAATTATTTATTGGCTTCGTTAGTGATGTCTGGTGGAGCTTGTTTGGTTGGTAGTATGGCATGCTTTTTTGGCACAGCATTTATATTACTTTCTTTTGCAATAAGTGTATTGTTCATGGACTTTGAGGATTATAAAAGTTCTCGCACATTGAAAATCATAGTAGTGCTTTTTCTATTTGTTATATTTAATTTTCTGGTAATTAAAATAATTACGATTATTCAAGAAGACTCGTTTTTGTCAAGAAAATATGCAGATATAATGGAAGTGTTCTTATCTGCATCCGGAAGGGACCGTTTGATAGATGCTGCTGTTCGGACAATTGGCAACTTTAATGTCTTTGATTGGTTTTTCGGTAAAGGAAATCTTTTTTTAATAGAAAATCAACGCTACTTACATTTTGAAGCTCCCAAAGAGGCAGAAGTTGACCCTATAGATTTAATAGGACAATCTGGAATTATATTTTCTTTTTTTATTTTATATATTCCGATAAAGAAATTGTTTTCCTGCATCAAGGGATTTTTTAAGAAACATAACATTTTGGATTATTGGTCTGTCATAGCGCTATTCATGTTTATAGGTCATGCCTGTTATGGAGGACACGCATATACCAGCCCTTTAGTCCTTTCTTATTTAGCTGTCTTCATTTATCTCATAGATAACAAGAACAAAATAAATATTTCATGAAAATTTTACTTTTTACGGATTGCAGTGTCGGGGTAATAGGCTACCACGTAGATCATGCTATTGCTTTGAAGAAAGCCGGTGTTGACATTTTTGCTGTGGTTAGTTCGAAAGAATTGGAACCAGGTTTAATACAATCTATGCGAGAAGCCGGTATTCCAATGATTTTATTATCGGGACTTGAACGTCACAAAAATATGTGGAAACATATTTTTGCTTTGAGTTCTTATATACAGAATAATGAAATAAATTATGTACATGTGCAAACTAATTGGCAATTGATGTTGATATCAGTAGTCCGATTCTTTTTACTGTTCAGGAAGCGACTGTCAATAACGTATACTATTCATGCCTATAGACATAATGATCCTAAAAAAGTTTTTTTTGCACGCGTAATTATTGGAATATTATTGTTCTTGTTGGCTAATAGGGTTATTTATACTTGCAATTTCCTATATCGGAAATTTTCATTTTTAAGCTATAAAATGTTTTTAGTTCCAATAGGTGTTCCTGATTTGTTTATGAAAGAACCTTTGTCTTTACCAGATAGGGGATTACATTTGATATTTCCTGCAATATTTCGAAAAGGAAAAAATCAGGATTTGATAATTAAAGCTTTTGCTCATTTTATTGTAAGAAGTAAAGATCAAAATTCTTCTCTTTTTCTGCCAGGTGATGGACCATTATTAGATGAAATGAAATCATTGGCAAAGACTTTAGGTATTGCCGATAGAGTTTATTTTCCGGGGTATTGTACACGGAATACATTATGCGAATTAGAAAGGTTATGTAATGTAGCTGTTATTCCAACAAACGTAGAGACTTATGGTTTGTGTATTGTGGAGCCTTTTGTATTAGGTAAATGCATATTAACGCGCAAAGTTGGTATTGCCGAAGATATAATCAAAGAAGAGGTGAATGGATTTTATTTCAATAATTCAGATGATTTGGAAGAACTTTTTATGAAATTATCCAAAGATATCACACTCGTCAATTCGATAGGCTTTACAAATTTCAAATTAAAAAAGAAGTTTAATTGGGTTTATATCGTAGAAAAATATTATATACCAATTTATAAGTCATAAAATAGGGGACTTACTTCTTTTATTAATAGATTATTGTCATGATTAATGCTATTCATTTTTATCGGATTGCCAGATGGCTATATCTTCATCACATACCTATTCTCCCTAAGTTTATACAGTTGGTTATTTTTATAGTGTACAATTGTAATATACCATATAAAGCAAATATAGGGAAAGGTAGTTTTTTTAATCATGCAGGAATGGGGGTGCTAATTAATCCGCATGTAAGTATTGGAGAAAACACGAAAATAGGTAACAACTGTTCGATAGTGGGCCAAGGTCCTTATAAAAATGCCCCGATAATAGGTAACCATGTGTATATAGGCCCTGGAGCTGTCATACAAGGTCCCGTTGTCATTGATGATAATGTTATTATCGCCCCTAATTGTGTAGTTACTAAAAGTGTTCCTCAATATGCTATTGTGGCGGGTGTTCCTGCAAAAATCATTGGTGATGTTCGTAAACTAGATTATGATATATTCAAAAATGAGTCGTGGAATGATAACATTCATCCCTATTTGGAAAACCAAGAAATACACTGAGTTTATATTCACGGGATGATTGGTATTTTACTAGATGGGAATGATTGGTTAATAGCATATAAACCTGTATATCATTTTACTTTATTTGAAATATTTTTATAAAGTATTTCGCTGGTAATGAAATACTTATTTAATTTTTAGGTTAATAATGGGAAATAGAATTTTAGTAACAGGCGGTTGTGGCATGATAGGCTCCAACTTAGTAAAACGTCTTGTAAAAGAAGGTAATGATGTCTATGTTATAGATAATCTATGGCGCGGTAAATTAGAGTATTTGAATGATGAAACGGGCAAGCCTGTCATTGATTTGGATACTCATTTCTTTAACATTGATTTGTCTGTAGGAAATGAATGCGACCGTGTTGTTTTTAATGTGGATTATGTCATTCATTTGGCCGATATCGTTGCCGGAATTGATTACGTTTTTGGCAATCAAGGTGAATTGTTCAGGTTGAATAATCTAATCAATACCCATGTGTTCAATTCTGTACGAAAAGCGGGAAAAGACCGTGTAAAAGGATTGATATACGTAGGAACGGCTTGTAGCTTTCCTTTGACACGCCAGAATTCTTTGGATGTGGTTCCTTTAAAAGAAGAGGAACTTTTTCCGGCTCTTCCTGAATCGGCTTATGGTTGGAGTAAATTGATGGGACAGATTGAACTTGGTTTTTTAGAAAAGGAAACGGGGATTCCCTGTTGTACTTTGATGTTTCATAATGTATATGGTTCTCCTTGTGATTATGGAGAAAGAAGCCAGGTGATTCCTGCTTTAATCCGTAAAGCAGTTAACTATCCTAAAGAGCCGTTCAATGTATGGGGAAGTGGTTCGCAGGGACGTGCCTTCATCCATGTGGATGATATTGTTGAAGCTCTTTGTCTGGCTTTGGAAAAGGGATGGGAGCATGGTTATATTCAGATAGGTCCTTCCGTATGTACTTCCATTAAAGAGATAGCTGAGACCATCGTGAAAATATCCGGCAAGAATATTGAAATAGTTTATGATACGACCAAGCCGGAAGGAGACAAGGCACGCAGCGCGGACTATACCAAAGCAAAAACAATATTAGGTTGGGAACCTAAAGTGGCTTTGGAGGATGGCTTGAGGCAGCAATATGAATGGGTGAAATCCCAAATTGAAAAAAGCGGATGCAATCAATAATTCAAAAGGAATTTTCAGATATTCTTCCCGTTTCTACTTCCCATCATGTCGGTTTGAAAACCGTTCTTCTTTCTTCACAGGAAACTTCTTCTTCTCTTACTCAAATAGCAATTACAGAGTTACATAAAGGTGATTTTGTGGATACTCATGTGCATCCTACCATGGATGAACACTATTATTTTATGGAAGGAGAAGGGCTTATGATGATAGTTAATGAAAAGTATATCTGTAAGGCTGGGACGTATCTGTTGATTCCGGCAGGTTACAGGCATAGCCTGCAAGCCTGTTCGGTGATGAAATTTATTACTATAGGAGTAGCTTTATGAAAGAGAAGAGATATTTTAATGTCCGTTTAGAGTTCGATAAGAGAAAATTAGAGCAAACCATAGAAAACGCTATAGAAGAGGGAACAGTAGGATATGTTTGTTCGGTTGAAAGCAATAATTTGACTGTTGCTAATAATAATCCTGAGTTTTTGAACGTGTTGAATGGAGCCTTAGTCAATAATTGTGATGGATCTGTGCTTGCCAAAATATTGGGGTATATTCATCACAAGCCTTTAGAATCGTATATAGGAGCTGATATTTTTATAAAATATGTGCGGATGTGCCGATATCGCCAGTTCTTTTTGGGTAATACTCCGGAAGTACTTTCCGGACTGAAAGATAATCTTTCAAAAATAGATCCAGAAATAAAAAATATGCGTTTTGAGACCTTGCCTTTCAGAAAAGTGGATGAATTTGACTATCAGGGCATTGCGCAGATGATAAATGAGGATAAACCGGATATTATTTGGGTTTCTTTGGGGGCTCCGAAACAGGAAATGTTCATGAACCGTTTACAGCCTTATTTACATCGTGGAGTGATGTTTGGCTTTGGAGCTATATTCAATTTCAATGCAGGAGTAGGAAATGTAAAGCGTGCTCCGGATTGGATGTTGAAACTTAAACTGGAGTGGTTGCATCGTGCTTTTGAAGACCCGAAGAAAAATGTTCCCCGATATTGGAATTTCATAAAGACCTTACCTAGACTGATTAAGGAAGAGATGAAGAGGGATAATGGGTAGAAAAATACAATTAATTTTAATATGCCTTATTGCGATTAGCTCGTTACAGAGTCAGGCACAGGCATTATATGGCACAACGGGACTTCTTCATGCCCCCACTGCCGAGATGCAAAGAGACAAAACATTTATGGTGGGCGGGAATGTGTTGCATCTTGTCCCATTGCAGTATCTCACCACCAATGAGATAAAATACACATTCAATTATTATCTGAACATAACCATCTTCCCTTGGCTCGAAGTAGGATACACCTGTACCATCAATTATGCAAATCATGGCTCCACTTATTTTCCGGAGCAGTCTTGGGGAAAGTACACCAATCAGGACCGCGCCTTCAATGCCCGTCTGCGGTTGTGGAAAGAAGGCTGGTGGAAGCCCTGGACTCCGCAGGTAGTCCTTGGTCTGGATGATCCCGCCTCGCACGAATCCTACGGCGGTGGGGCTATCAAGTTCGATGAGGACGGTATGCAGAACAATCATTTTACACGATATTATCTGGCGGCAACCAAGCATTTCAGTTTCACCGGGGTAGGGACACTGGGTGTTCACGCCGCATACGTGGATTACCGTGCCTGTTGGTTTCCTCATTACAGGAGAACTGCCGCAGGGGTGGATTTCAAATTCAACCTCTTGCCGGAAGATAACCTGGCGGTAAAAGCCTTAAACGGACTGAACTTAATGGCCGAATACGATGCCCGCACAGTGAACATCGGGGCACACTACCAGCTATGGAAAGACCACATCAACCTGATTGCCGAATTGAATGACGGGAAATACTTCTCCGGCGGCATTTATTTCAAAATCCATTTAAAATAATAAAAATCGTTCATTCATAGTATTTTCCGGATAGAATTCGTTTCTTTGCGGTCAGAAACCATAAAATCATCTTTATTATGTCATCCCGCTTTGTAAACCCTTTCACGGATCTCGGCTTCAAGATCATCTTCGGCCAGCCTGCCAGCAAGGCCCTGCTGATAATCCTGCTTAACGAACTGCTGTCCGGCGAGCACCACATTGAAGACCTGACGTTCCTGGACAAGGAGGACCGTTCAGAGAATATTCACGACAAGGGAATCATCTATGACCTTTATTGCCGTACCTCTGCGGGCGAGTACATCATCGTGGAGATGCAGAACCGTTGGCACAGCCATTTTCTGGACCGTACGCTTTATTATGTGTGCCGTGCGGTGAGCCGCCAGATGGAGAATCCTTCCTCCAGTGAGGTGCGTGTTCCCGATACTCCTCTGGAGGGGGATTCCGTTATGCTCATGGAGGAGGAGGTCTCTTACGGTCTGCGTTACAGGCTTCCTGCCGTGTACGGTGTTTTCCTGATGAATTTCAAGGAGGCTGGTCTGGAAAGTAAGTTCCGTACCGACACGGTGCTTTCCGACCGTGACAGCGGCCGTGTGGTGAACCGTAATTTTCGTCAGATTTATCTCCAGTTTCCTTATTTTACGAAGGATCTGGCCGAATGTTCTACTTTATCCGATAAACTAATGTATACACTGAAGAATATGAACAACTGGAACAGAATGCCCGATGCGCTGAAAGAACAGGTTTTCAGCCATCTTGACCGCCTTGCCGCCAAGGCTCACCTGTCTGAGGGTGACCGTATCGCTTATGATAAGGCGGTGGACCGTTATAACGTGAGCCGTATTGTGGAAAATAATATCCGTGAACAGGCTGTCGCGGAAAGAAAAGTAATAGGAAAAGCGGAAGGAGAGGCGGAAGGACGTTTGAAGGGACGTTTGGAGATCGCCCGTAAACTGAAAGACAACGACTTTTCCATAGCGGATATTGTCCGGATTGCCGGACTCTCGCCGGAAGAAATTGATAAGCTGTAACGGCGTGCACGAATTTCTTTATAAAGCAGTGCTCATTCGGAAAAAAGACTTATTCAGAACGCTACAGCAAAAAAAATGATAATGAATGGTGAAGTGATATCTATAGCTTCCGGAAGTGTCTGTGGTATTAGTAGGAGAAGCATCCGACTCTGACATTGCAGGATGCTGTTTCTTGGCTGAACTCTGTGGTTAAAAAGATACCCAACTAGGATTTTACGAATAGATTTTGTTTCTTTGCAAATATCATGATAAACCATTGAAAAATGTATGAGCAATAAAATATATCCCATCGGAATCCAGAATTTCGAGAAAATCCGTCGGGACGGTTATTTCATTGATAAAACGGCCTTGGTGTACCAGATGGTAAAGACCGGAAGTTACTACTTCCTGAGCCGTCCGCGACGTTTCGGAAAGAGCCTCTCATCTCTACCTTGGAAGCTTACTTTCAAGGTAAGAAGGAGTTGTTTGAAGGTCTGGCAATGGAGAAGCTGGAAAAGGATTGGATCAAATATCCTGTTCTGCATCTGGATCTGAACATCGAGAAGTATGATACTCCGGAGAGTCTGGATAAGATTCTGAATGATAATCTGGTATATTGGGAAAGCCTGTACGGAGCCCGTCCGTCCGAAACCTCTTTCTCTCTGCGCTTTGCCGGTATCATCCAGCGTGCCTGCGAGAAGACTGGGCGGCGTGTGGCCATTCTGGTGGATGAATACGACAAGCTTTGTGACGATTTGAAAGCATATTATGACGGCTATCACTTTACACATCATTCCATCGGCATGTACAATCCGTTTAGTTTGCTCAATGCGTTCAAATATAAGGAATTCGGCAATTATTGGTTCGAGACGGGTACTCCTACCTATCTGGTGAAACTGCTGAAGAAGCATCATTACGACTTGGAACGGATGGCCCACGAGGAAATGGACTCCCAGGTGCTGAACAGTATAGATTCGGAATCCACCAATCCTATTCCTCTGCTCTATCAGAGCGGATACCTCACTATAAAGGGATATGATAAAGAATTTGGAATGTACCGTTTAGGTTTTCCGAACCGGGAAGTGGAAGAGGGGTTTGTACGTTTCCTGCTCCCTTTTTACGCGAACGTAAATAAGGTGGAATCTCCCTTTGAGATTCAGAAATTTGTCCGTGAGGTGCGTTCCGGTGATTATGACTCCTTCTTCCTCCGTCTGCAAAGTTTTTTTGCGGATACTACCTACGAAGCGATCCGCGAACAGGAACTACATTACGAGAATGTGCTTTTCATCGTATTCAAGCTTATCGGCTTTTACACCCAAGTGAAATATCATACAAGCAAAGGACGCATTGACCTTGTCCTGCAAACTGACAAGTTTATCTATGTGATAGAATTCAAGCTGGACGGCACGGCCGAGGAGGCTTTGCAACAGATTCATGACAAGCATTACGCGCTTCCTTTTGCTTCGAACGGACGGAAGCTCTTTAAAATAGGGGTGAACTTCAGCGCTGAAACCCGCAATATCGAAAAGTGGATAGTAGAAGAATGAAAATATAGAAAAAAAATAGAGTCCGAAGAAAAGAGGTGCACACTGCTGCAATATCCGGTGAAACTTGGTACAAGATCCGCGGAATCTTGTACCAAAGTTTTTGTAATCTTGTGACGGGTGGCGGCTAGTTCCTTTGGACATTGCAAAGATAACTTCATGTCCGTGCGGCGTGATCTCTTCTGACCCCTTGGCGGATTGCAGGGAGTTTACGGGGACACGGGGACAGTGGGGACACCCCCTTTTTTCCTCACACACGTATGCGTGTACCTATAAAGGGAGGATAAGTTGGGTGATATATTCCCTTGCCGTCCACACTTACCGGTACCTCTTATTTGGTGAAACGTTTGCCCAAAGGAGGACGGTGCTTTCGGTTATCCTCCCTGTCGTGCGTTTTTTTCAGAAGTTCCGGCCGGACATAATCCTGTGGGAAGGCAGGGGGAAAGATGATTTTCCCACCTAATTATATCGCGCGTGCGTGTGTGAGAAATTTGGAGTCTGTCCCTGCTGTCCCCACTGTCCCTGCTTGGGAGAGCCGGTGTGAACTGCCATCTTTAAATTCTCAATTTTTATCTTCCTCCGTATCAACGTTTCCTCGTCCTACGAGAGGAAACAAGCTCGTACCGGCTCCTTGCCGGAACGTTCCACGCCTTTGCCGGGATGATTTTTCTTATTATCCGCACTGTTGCTGTGGGAATCATAGACCATTTGTACGTAGTTCATCGCCCCATGGGGGGTTTATTGCCGGTGGTGGCCGGCATCCGCTTATGTATTACCCAAACGACACTCTTCGTGATTACCAGCAGGAGATGAAGCTCCGCCTCTTTGAGGAGTGGGAGTTTCATCGGAATGTGATGGTGCAGATGCCCACCGGTACGGGAAAGACGCATCTGCTGGCCGCCATAGTGAGGGAATTCCTGCGTGGTTCCGGCAGCCGGGTATGGATTGTGGCGCACCGCCGGGAGCTGGTGGATCAGATAGAGGAAACCGTGTCCCGGCACGGGATGAGCAAAGAGGACGGAAGGGTGAGGGTGATGTCCATCCAGTGGTTGTCACGAAACCGGAAGGATATGTACGAAGAACCGGACTTGATCGTTATCGACGAGGCGCATCACGCCCTGGCGGAAACCTACCGGATACTTTGGGAGAAATATCCGGAGGCAAGGAAACTGGGCATGACTGCCACTCCCTGCCGGCTGAACGGCAAGGGATTCATGGACTTGTTCGACAGCCTGATCACCTCGTGGACTGTCGCGGAATTCATCGGAAAAGGGTGGTTGTCATCCTTTGACTATGTGTCCATCCGTGCGAACAGCAGGGAACAGCGGTTGATAGACTCGCTGAAGAAACGGGGTGCGGACGGGGACTACCAGGTAAAGGAGATGAACGAGGTACTGAACCGGGAGACAAGTATCAGCCGGCTGTATGAGAGCGTGGAACGATATGCCCACGGAAAGAAAGGAATCGTATATGCTGTCAGCATCGCCCATGCCCGCCGGATAGCGGCTTGTTATAGCGCACACGGGCTGGAGTCTGTTGCTATCGACAGCAGGACTCCGGCTTCGGAACGCAAGGAACTGGTGGATGATTTCAGACGGGGAAAGGTTAAAGTGCTGGTCAATGTGGATATCTTCTCCGAAGGCTTCGACTGTCCCGATGTGGAGTTCGTGCAGCTGGCACGTCCCACGCTTTCCCTGGCGAAATACCTGCAACAGGTAGGACGTGGGTTGAGGAGATCGGCAAACAAGGAGTCCTGTATGCTGATAGACAATGTGGGTCTGTACCGCATCTTCGGTCTGCCTGCCCGGAACCATGACTGGGCGGCGATGTTCGAGGGACGGATGATTGGCAACGCGCTGTCCCGGGCACGGACGGAAGGCGGATTGTACCTGCCTGCTTTGTCATTGACGGACAGTGGCGGGCAGGAGGAGGTATGGGAGATTGTTATGACTCACGACCGGTTGCTGGAAGCCATCCGGAATCGGGAGGAAGCAGAAGAGGGAAAGGAATCACAAGCCGCCTTGAAATCTTATCCCGACCGGCGGAGTAGCCTGTGGGGGCTGAAGCGTGGAAACAAGATAACAGTGTCTCCCCGTTATCTGCAAGTCTTTGACATTCAGGGAAACCGTGTGGCAGTCCGTTTGAAAGATGGACAGGCAGGAGTGGTGAGTGCCTCCGGGGAGCCGGAAATGATACTCGGGTATTGTCGGAGATTGAAGTTCCTGAAAGAGGAACTGCTGGCTGTTACGGATACTGCCGGCACGGTTTCCTACATGGACATGAAAACAGGCCGCACTTACCGGGAGAAGCCGGTGGTGTTTTCCTACGGCGGTGTGGAATTGCTGAGGGTAGGGGAGACTTTCCATAGCCGTACAAAAAAAGCATACGCCTCCATGAACGGGTTGCATAAAGACAGCATCTGCTTTTATGAATATTACTTGAAGATACCGGATTATCGCGTACCGAAGTCCTGCAAGCTGGTGGATTCCGTATGGTCCACGGTGTTTGATGTGTTCGCCTGCTTGTTGGCAGGGGATGACGAGGAAGTTTATTGGTGCTGCGGCCGTCTGGCCGACCGGAGCATCGTGGTGATGGACGGGGCTGGAAGGTATTACCATGTGGAAAAAGGAAAGAGGAAGCGGTACATTGCCACTAACCTTCCCAGACCCGGTGAGCAGGACTTCGACACGGCTGTAAAGAAGCTGAAAGAGGAAGCCGGACAGCGGGCGGAGGAAACGGACCGGCAGAAGAGAAGGAACGAGGAAGCGAAAAGGCGGAAGAGGCTGGAGGAGATAAGAGATGCCCTTCCGTACCGTATGGGCATGAAATGGGGCTTGAAACTGGGGGAACGTATCATCGTTCCTCCCAAATACAGAAAGATTCTTCCTCCTGTGGGCGTTTATTGTGCTTTTGAAGAGAGCGCCTGCCGGTGGGGGGTGATGGCACTGGACGGGAAAGTGATGGTGGAAGCCTGCTACCAGAAGGTGGATATAGAAAACAACGGCACGGTACACCTGACCATCATTCCCGGCAAAGTGAAGACCGTCAAACTGTAAGTGTTTCCGGAATGAAACACAAATGACGAGAATGACATAAATTAAAAATCAAGATAAATTTATGCCATTCCCGTCATTTGTGTTCTAAAAAAAAAGTGAGTATCTGCCTGAGTTTGCACATACATTCAGAAAGGTTTCTATTATTACAGAATTTTTTCCATAATAAGCGCCAATTCTTTCTTTTTTCACATTTTTTTTCTGTACTTTTGCGCTCAAATTTAAAAACCATTTTTTATAACCCAATATGGCAAATGTGATTAAATTACACAAAGGCTTGAACATCAACCTGAAAGGAAAACCCGTTCAGGAGTTCTTTGACGTGAAGCAGCCGGACATCTATGCGATAGTGCCCGATGATTTTCATGGCGTGACTCCGAAAGTCGTGGTCAAGGAACAGGAATATGTGATGGCCGGGGGAACATTGTTTGTTGACAAGAACCACCCCGAAGTGAAGTTCGTATCTCCGGTAAGCGGTGTCGTTACCAGCGTGGAGAGAGGCGAGCGTCGTAAAGTCCTAAGCATCTCCATTGCAGCAGCAAAGGAGCAGGACTATGAAGAGTTTGGAAAGAAAGATGTTTCAACTCTGACAGGAGAACAGGTAAAAGCTGCTCTGCTGGAAGCCGGACTCTTTTCATTCATCATTCAGCGCCCATACATCGTGGTGGCTGATCCGAATGCCCAACCAAAAGGCATCTTCGTTTCTGCATTTGACACTAACCCATTGGCTGCTGATTTCGAATTTATTCTGAAAGGCCAGGAAAAAGATTTCCAGACAGGTCTGGACGCACTGGCAAAGATGGCAAAGACGTATCTGAATATCAGCGTAGAGCAGAAGAGTCCTGCACTGACCAACGCCAAAAATGTAACTGTAACTGCCTTCGACGGTCCTAACCCCGCCGGAAACGTAGGCGTTCAGATTAACCACATCAGTCCTATTAACAAAGGCGAAACTGTTTGGACGCTCCGTGCGGAAGAAGTGATCTTCATCGGACGTCTGTTCAACACGGGTCGCGTAGACCTTACCCGTACTATCGCCCTGACCGGTTCGGAAGTAAAGAAACCGGCGTATTGCAAGCTGAAAGTAGGAGCCCTGCTGACAGATCTTTTTGCAGGACGTGTGAACGGAGGTAAAAACTTACGCTACATTAACGGTAACGTGCTGACCGGAACTTTGGTGAAACCTAACGGATTCCTGGGCGCACACGCTACAAGCCTCACTGTAATTCCCGAAGGAGATGACCAGCACGAATTCTTGGGCTTTATCATGCCGCGTACCGATCAGTACAGTGCCAACCGCAGTTATTTCAGTTGGTTGTGCGGTAACAAGGAATATACACTGGATGCCCGTATCAAAGGTGGCGAACGTCACATGATCATGTCCGGTGAATATGACAAGGTATTCCCGATGAGCATTTTCCCCGAATATTTAATTAAAGCTATCATTGCCGGCGATATTGACCGCATGGAAGCACTTGGTATTTACGAAGTGGCTCCCGAAGACTTCGCTGTATGCGAATTTGTTGACTCTTCCAAATTGGAATTGCAACGCATCGTACGTCAAGGTCTGGATATGCTTCGCAAGGAAATGTGCTAAATAATTAAAAACTAAGAATTAAAAGTTAATGAAAGCGTTAAGAAATTATCTCGACAAGATAAAGCCAAACTTTGAAGAGGGCGGCAAACTCCACGCGTTTCGTTCGGTGTTCGACGGTTTCGAAACATTCTTGTTCGTACCCAACAGCACTTCGAAAACAGGAGTTCACATTCATGATGCGATTGACAGCAAGCGTATCATGTCAATGGTGGTTATTGCGTTGATACCGGCCCTGTTGTTCGGTATGTACAACGTAGGTTACCAGCACTTTCTGGCAGTAGGCCAGGAGGCAGGTTTCTTTGAAAAGTTTATTTATGGTTTCCTGGCAGTTCTGCCTAAGATTATTGTATCATACGTAGTAGGTCTGGGAATCGAATTTGTGGTGGCACAATGGAAGAATGAAGAAATTCAAGAAGGCTTCCTGGTATCCGGTCTGTTGATCCCGATGATCGTTCCTGTGGAATGTCCGTTGTGGATTCTGGCTGTTGCTACTGCGTTCTCCGTTATCTTCGCTAAGGAAGTATTCGGTGGTACAGGTATGAATATCTTCAACCCTGCTTTGATTACCCGTGCTTTCTTGTTCTTCGCCTATCCTACCAAGATGTCCGGTGATGCCGTTTGGGTAAGCACTGACAGCATTTTCGGCATTGGCGGCGGACAGGTAGTGGACGGTTTTACCGGTGCTACGATGTTGGGACAGGCTGCTACAGCCGCTCCGGGTGCAAGCGAACTGATTAATGTGAACGGTACTCCCGCTACCATGTGGGATATGGTTGTAGGTTTGATTCCGGGTTCTATCGGTGAAACCAGCGTTATCGCTATCGCACTGGGCGCTATCATCCTGCTGTGGACAGGTGTGGCAAGTTGGAAGACGATGTTCTCAGTCTTTGCCGGTGGTATCGTGATGGGATTGATCTTCAATGTGTTCGGTTCTACAGATAACATGATGGCTCAGTTGCCTTGGTACGAACACATCGTATTGGGCGGTTTCTGCTTCGGTGCTGTGTTCATGGCTACCGACCCTGTAACTTCCGCACGTACGGAAAAAGGTAAGTTTATCTATGGTTTCCTGATCGGTGTGATGGCCATTGTAATCCGTGTGTTGAATCCGGGTTATCCTGAAGGTATGATGCTTGCCATCCTGCTGATGAACATCTTCGCTCCGCTGATTGACTACTGTATCGTACAGAAGAACATCACAGCCCGCGAAAACAGATTAAAATCAACTAACAACTAAAATATCGGACATTATGAATACCAATAGTAATAGTTATACTATCATCTATGCTTCGATAATGGTTGTTGTCGTAGCATTCCTGCTGGCATTCGTTTCTTCTTCTTTGAAAGAAACACAGTATAAGAACGTGGAAATGGACACCAAGAAACAAATTCTGGCTGCTCTGAACGTTTATGATGTAAAGGATGTCGATGCAGAATTTACAAAATATGAGATTAAGGACATGCTGGTTCAGCCGGACGGAACATTGGCTCCTAACGACGGAGCGTTCCAGACTTCTTATAAGGGTGAAATAGCAAACAACCGTCTGCACGTTTTCGAATGTAATGTAGATGGTCAGACCAAATACATCCTTCCTGTTTACGGTGCCGGACTTTGGGGTCCTGTATGGGGATACATTGCATTAGACCAAGATAAAGACACCGTATATGGCGTTTATTTCTCACACGCCGGTGAGACTCCGGGTCTGGGTGCGGAAATCACGACAGTTAAGTTTCAAGACCAATTCCTTGGCAAACATGTGTTGGAAAACGGTATTGTAGCTTTAGGCGTTGAGAAACATGGCAAGGTGGCAAAACCTGACTATCAGGTAGACGGTATCTCAGGAGGTACTATCACTTCTAAGGGTGTAGATGCGATGATTAAGGATTGCCTGAGCATGTACAATTCATTTTTAACTAATAAATAAGAGGAGGGTAAATAGAATATGAGCGCATTATTTTCTAAAAAGAATAGAGAAGTTCTTTTAACCCCGCTGGGTTTGAATAACCCTGTCACCGTACAGGTGCTCGGTATCTGTTCTGCACTGGCTGTAACGGCTCAGTTGGAACCGGCTATCGTAATGGGGCTTTCTGTAACCATTATTACAGCCTTCTCAAACTTCGTTATCTCCTTGTTGCGTAACACCATTCCCAACCGTATCCGTATCATCGTTCAGTTGGTGGTTGTTGCTGCATTGGTGACTATCGTTAGTGAAATTTTGAAAGCATTCGCATACGATGTAAGCGTACAGCTTTCTGTATATGTAGGTTTGATTATTACAAACTGTATCCTGATGGGACGTCTGGAAGCGTTTGCTATGATGAACGGTCCTTGGGAATCATTCCTGGATGGTATCGGTAACGGATTGGGTTATGCCAAAATCCTGATTATCGTGGCATTCTTCCGTGAACTGCTGGGTGCAGGTACACTGTTCGGCTTCCAAGTTATCCCGCAGGCTGTTTATGACTTGGGCTACTTGAACAACGGCTTGATGTTGATGCCTCCTATGGCGTTGATTATCTGCGCTTGTATCATCTGGTACCAACGTGCAAAACACAAAGAATTGCAGGAAAGTAATAATTAATCCCCGCTATAAAACGAAAAGAATATGGAATATTTAAGTTTGTTTGTAAAGTCCATCTTTGTGGACAATATGATTTTCGCATACTTCCTGGGGATGTGTTCTTACCTGGCAGTATCGAAGAACGTAAAGACAGCCGTAGGTCTGGGTGCAGCCGTTACTTTCGTGTTGATTGTAACTTTGCCGGTGAACTATATGCTGGAAAATTACGTACTGGCACCTAATGCGCTGGTAGAAGGAGTAGACCTCAGTTTCTTGAGCTTTATCCTGTTTATTGCCGTTATCGCCGGTATCGTTCAGTTGGTGGAAATGGCGGTTGAACGTTTCAGCCCGTCACTCTATGCTTCATTGGGTATCTTCCTTCCGCTGATTGCTGTAAACTGTGCTATCATGGGTGCTTCACTGTTTATGCAGCAACGTCATTTCATCAACATTGGCGAGGCAACAACTTACGCTTTGGGCTCAGGTATCGGTTGGGCACTGGCTATTATCGGTCTGGCTGCTATCCGTGAAAAAATGGCTTACTCTGATGTTCCCGCTCCTTTGAAAGGTCTGGGTATCACTTTCATCACTGTAGGTTTGATGGCAATGGCATTTATGTGTTTCTCTGGTTTGAAAATCTAAAAGGAAAGGAATAAGACAATGGATATGAATTTAATATTAGCTAGTATTGGAGTATTCCTTGGAATTATCCTTCTGCTCGTTGTTATTTTGCTGGTAGCTAAGCAGTATCTTACTCCGAGCGGCAAAGTAAAGATAACTATCAATGGAGAGAAAGAACTGGAAGTAGAACAAGGTTCAACTTTGCTGAACACCCTGTCTGTTAATGGTATATACCTGTCATCGGCTTGTGGTGGTAAAGGTTCTTGCGGTCAATGTAAATGCCAGGTTGTAGAAGGCGGTGGTGAGATTCTTCCTTCTGAAAAAGGACATTTCAGCCGTAAACAACAACAGGATCATTGGCGTCTGGGTTGCCAGGTGAAAGTAAAAGGAGACCTGGGCATCAAGATTGATGAATCTGTAATGGGTGTTAAGGAATGGGAATGCGAAGTAATCAGCAACAAGAACGTTGCCACTTTCATCAAAGAGTTTATTGTGGCTTTGCCGAAAGGTGAACACATGGACTTTGTTCCGGGTTCATACGCCCAGATTAAGATTCCTAAATTTGAAATGGACTACAACAAGGATATTGACAAAGACCTTATCGGTCCGGAGTATCTGCCCGCATGGGAAAAATTCGGCCTGTTCGGCTTGAAATGCAAGAATACGGAAGAAACAATCCGTGCTTACTCTATGGCCAACTATCCTGCCGAGGGCGACCGTATCATGCTGACAGTACGTATCGCTACTCCTCCGTTCAAACCGAAAGATCAGGGTCCCGGCTTTATGGATGTGAATCCGGGTATCGCTTCATCTTACATTTTCACGCTGAAACCGGGTGACAAGGTAACGATGAGTGGTCCTTACGGAGACTTCCACCCGATCTTCGATTCTAAGAAGGAAATGATTTGGGTAGGTGGTGGTGCCGGTATGGCTCCATTGCGTGCGCAGATTATGCACATGACCAAGACACTGCACACTACCGACCGTGAACTTCACTATTTCTATGGTGCGCGTGCATTGAATGAAGTATTCTATCTGCAAGATTTCCAGCAATTGGAAAAAGACTTCCCGAACTTCCACTTCCATCTGGCTTTGGACCGTCCGGATCCCGCAGCCGATGCAGCAGGCGTGAAGTATACCGCAGGTTTCGTTCACAATGTGATGTATGAAACTTATCTGAAGGATCACGAAGCTCCCGAAGATATTGAATACTACATGTGTGGTCCCGGTCCGATGTCTAATGCAGTCGTTAAGATGCTGGATAGTCTGGGTGTTGAACCTTCTTCTATCATGTACGATAACTTCGGAGGATAATATCAGGATCTCCTTTTATTAATAATGAAAATAAGCCCGGTAAAAGTGAACTTTTATCGGGCTTTTTCTTTACTTTTGTATAAAACGAAAATAAATATGATAGAGAACATACTAGCCAATTTGAAAATTGAGCGACTGAACCCGATGCAAGAGGCGTCCATTGATGCTTGGAAAGAGGGAAAAGACTTAATATTATTGTCTCCTACGGGATCCGGCAAGACGTTAGCTTATCTGTTGCCTTTGGTGCAGAGTTTGAAGCCTGGTATAACAGGCGTACAGGCTATAGTGCTGGTTCCTTCCCGGGAGCTGGCTTTACAAATAGATCAGGTATTCAAATCCATGAATACGCCATTCAAGGCTGTAAGTTGCTATGGTGGACGACCTGCCATGGAAGAGCACCGTACCATCAAAGGGGTGCAGCCATCAGTTATCATCGGTACACCGGGCCGTATGAATGACCATCTTTCCAAACAGAATTTTGATGCAGACACGGTTTCCATTTTGATAATAGATGAATTTGATAAATGTCTGGAATTCGGTTTTCAGGAAGAGATGGCGACTGTCATAGGACAGTTACCCGGTCTGCAACGCCGTTTTCTGTTGTCGGCCACCGATGCGGAAGAGATTCCGCAGTTTACGGGGCTGAACAAGACCATTAAATTGAATTTTTTAAATCCGGAAGAGCAGCTTACCCAGCGACTGCATTTATATAAGGTACTATCTCCGGAAAAAGACAAACTTGAAACCTTGTATAAACTACTTTGTACCTTGGGAAGCCAATCGACATTGGTTTTCTGTAATCACCGTGAAAGTGTGGAAAGGGTAGGAAAGTATCTTCAATCCAAGAAGTTTCAATGTGGCATTTTTCATGGCGGCATGGAACAGGATGACCGTGAACGCTCCCTATATAAATTCCGCAACGGAAGTTGCCATGTGCTTATTTCTACCGATCTGGCCGCTCGCGGACTGGATATCCCCGAAATAGAGAACGTGGTACATTATCATCTACCTGCCAATGAGGACGGTTATATCCATCGTAACGGACGTACCGCCCGTTGGGAAGCCGAAGGAAATTCATACGTTATTCTTCATGCTGAAGAAACACTGCCCGGATATATAGCCGATGAGCCGGAAGAATTCATATTGCCCCAAGTGCCTCCCAAGCCGTCCTTGCCCGAATACGTAACATTATATATAGGGAAAGGCAAAAAAGATAAAATCAATAAGATAGATATTGTGGGCTTTCTCTTTAAAAAAGGTAACTTGAATAAAGACGAAATAGGACGGATTGATGTAAAGGACCACTATTCTTTTGCAGCCGTATCTCGCAAAAAGATAAAACAAACTTTGAATTTAATACGAAACGAGAAGATAAAGGGCATAAAAACACTTATTGAAGAAGCCAAATAATGACAATTTGTCAATTCTCGAAATGAAATGATTAAAGAATAATTCAAAAAGATATTTTTTTTATGCTTTAGATCATTGTTTACTAGGGATGTAGTTACAAAATGAAAGCATAAAAATTCAGATTTAACTAATTTGAAAGAAAATTATGCGGAAATTCGTAAATTTATTAGCGATTTTTTTGGAAAACTGAAAATAATGTGTAATTTCGCCCAATGTAAGATATAAACAAATTGTATAACCAAAACAAACTTCAAATGAAAAAGCATAATTTCAATGCGGGACCATCTATCTTGCCTCGCGAGGTAATTGAGAAAACAGCACAAGCCGTTCTTGATTTTAATGGTTCTGGTCTTTCCATCATGGAAATCAGTCACCGTGCTAAAGATTTTCAGCCTGTAGTAGACGAAGCTGTTGCTTTGTTTAAGGAACTGTTGAACATCCCGGAAGGGTACTCGGTACTATTCTTGGGAGGTGGAGCCAGCTTGGAATTCTGTATGATACCTTTCAATTTCCTCGAAAAAAAAGCTGCTTACCTGAATACAGGCGTATGGGCTAAGAAAGCGATGAAAGAAGCCAAGGCTTTCGGTGAGGTAGTAGAAGTAGCATCTTCCGCTGAAGCGACCTATACCTATATTCCCAAAGATTATACGGTTCCCGCTGATGCAGATTATTTCCACGTCACAACTAATAACACAATCTATGGAACAGAACTTCATGAAGACCTGGATTCTCCGGTTCCTATGATTGCTGATATGTCATCTGATATTTTCTCTCGTCCTATTGACGTTTCTAGATATATTTGTATCTATGGCGGTGCGCAGAAGAATTTGGCTCCAGCCGGTGTTACTTTCGTTATTGTAAAGAACGATGCTGTGGGCAAGGTATCACGCTATATCCCTACTATGCTGAATTATCAGACTCACATTGACGGCGGCTCTATGTTCAACACACCTCCTGTACTTCCTATTTATGCCGCTTTGCAGACTTTACGCTGGATAAAAGCTAACGGTGGTGTAGCAGAAATGCAGAAACGTGCTAAAGAGAAAGCAGACATGTTGTATGCTGAAATAGACCGTAACAAAATGTTCCGTGGCACAGTAACGGATAAAGCCGACCGTTCTTATATGAACATTTGCTTTGTGATGAATGACGAATACAAAGAGCTGGAAGCCGATTTCATGAAATTTGCCACAGAAAGAGGTATGGTGGGTATTAAGGGACACCGTTCTGTAGGTGGTTTCCGTGCATCTTGCTACAACGCCATGCCGAAGGAAAGCGTTCAGGCTTTGATTGACTGCATGCAGGAATTTGAGAAACTTCATTAATAATTATGTTCACCACAGATTATACGAATTACACAGATAGGAACAATAAATGGAATCTGTGATAATCCGTGCTAATCTGTGGTGAATCTTTTTAATACAATAAGACCATGAAAGTATTAGTAGCAACAGACAAGCCGTTTGCAAAAGTTGCAGTAGACGGTATCCGTAAAGAAATAGAAGCAGCAGGTTATGAACTTGTATTGCTGGAAAAATATGGTGAAAAAGCCAAATTACTGGAAGCTGTAAAGGACGTTAACGCCATCATTATCCGAAGTGATATTATTGATGCCGAAGTATTGGATGCGGCAAAAGAACTGAAAATCGTAGTACGTGCAGGAGCAGGTTATGATAACGTGGATTTGGCGGCTGCTACGGCACACAATGTATGTGTTATGAATACTCCGGGACAGAATTCCAATGCAGTAGCCGAACTGGCTTTTGGCATGATGGTGATGGCTGTCCGCAATTTCTATAACGGGACTTCGGGTACTGAACTGATGGGCAAGAAGTTAGGTATCCATGCATACGGTAATGTAGGTCGCAATGTGGCTCGTATTGCTAAAGGTTTTGGCATGGATATTTATGCTTTTGACGCTTTCTGCCCGAAAGAAGTAATTGAAAAAGATGGTGTGAAAGCTGTTTCTTCTGCTGAGGAACTGTATGCTGCTTGTAATGTAGTGTCCCTGCATATTCCTGCTACGGCTGAAACTAAAAATTCCATCAACTATGAATTGGTTAACAAGATGCCTAAAGGAGGAGTATTGGTAAATACTGCCCGTAAGGAAGTGATCAATGAAGCGGAATTAATCAAACTGATGGAAGAACGAACCGACTTAAAGTATGTTACTGATATCATGCCGGTTGCCCATGCTGAGTTCTCAGAAAAATTTGCCGGCCGCTATTTCTCTACACCGAAAAAGATGGGAGCCCAGACGGCTGAAGCAAATATCAACGCAGGTATTGCTGCTGCCAGACAAATTGTAGGCTTCCTGAAAGATGGTTGTGAAAAGTTCAGAGTAAATAAGTAATCCAATAACCGCAGGGGCGGATTGAATCCGACCGAATGCATATAGCTTATGTTTTCGGGCGAATGCAATTCGCCCCTGCAAGTAAAATCTAATACCTTTATTTTTATGGCAATAATAAAACCCTTCAAAGGCATCCGCCCTCCGAAAGAATTGGTAGAACAAGTAGCTTCACGCCCATACGACGTACTGAATTCTGAAGAAGCACGTGAGGAAGCGAAAGGTAATGAAAAGTCACTTTATCATATTATTAAACCGGAAATTGATTTCCCTGCCGGAACAGACGAACACGATCCTAAAGTATATGAGAAGGCTGCCGAAAATTTCCAGATGTTTCAGGACAAGGGCTGGTTGGTGCAAGACGGAAAAGAAAATTATTATGTATATGCACAAACCATGAATGGCAAAACCCAATATGGGTTGGTGGTAGGAGCGTATGTTCCCGATTATATGAACGGGGTCATCAAAAAACATGAACTGACCCGTCGTGATAAGGAGGAAGACCGCATGAAACATGTCCGCGTAAATAATGCCAATATAGAACCGGTATTCTTTGCTTACCCGGATAATGCGGAATTAGATGCTATCGTTAAGAAATATACTTCACAACAGCCGGAATATGATTTTATCGCTCTGGGTGACGGTTTCGGACATTCATTCTGGGTGATCGACAAAGAAGAAGATATAACAGCTATCACAAAAGCTTTCAAAGCTATGCCGGCTCTTTATATTGCCGATGGCCATCATCGCTCGGCTGCTGCCGCCTTGGTAGGTGCCGAAAAAGCGCAGCAAAATGCAAACCATCAGGGAAATGAGGAATACAATTACTTTATGGCTGTATGTTTCCCGGCCAACCAGCTGACTATTATTGATTACAATCGTGTTGTAAAAGACTTGAACGGGCTGTCTCCGGAACAATTCCTGACCGCTGTCAGCAAGAATTTTGTAGTAGAAGAGAAAGGTATTGAGGTTTATAAACCGCAGGCTCTTCACAATTTCTCTCTCTATCTGGACGGTAAATGGTACAGCTTGACAGCAAAACCGGGCACATACGATGACAATGATCCTATCGGAGTATTAGACGTGACTATTTCTTCCAACTTGATATTGGATGAAATATTGGGAATCAAGGATCTTCGTTCCGACAAACGGATTGACTTTGTAGGTGGTATCCGTGGCTTGGAGGAATTAAAGAAGCGTGTGGACAGCGGTGAAATGAAAGTGGCTTTGGCCCTTTATCCTGTTTCTATGAAACAATTAATGGATATTGCCGATACCGGTAATATTATGCCGCCCAAAACAACTTGGTTTGAACCGAAACTTCGTTCGGGATTGGTTATTCATAAACTGAGCTGATCAATATAGAACACGGACAGAAGAACAAACCTGCATTTTCCCTCTCTGTCCGTGTCCGTTCATTTCATATAATTTTTTCAGCAGCTACAGGTGATATAAATTCTTTTATATTTGTTGATTAGGTATAATCTAAATAAATAGATGTTAGATTGAAAGAATAAAGCACTTTTCCTTTGTTTATTGCTAACAAATATCTAATTTCGCGCCGATTTTAAAGCGTGTAATAAAAACGATGATTAACAACAAGACTAAAGGATTTCTCCTTGGGGCAATCGCAGCAGCCAGCTACGGCATGAACCCACTGTTCACCCTTCCTCTTTATAGTGCAGGAATGAGCGTAGACTCGGTATTATTTTATCGCTATGCACTGGCTATAGTTGTACTAGGTATCATGATGAAGATGCAGAAACAATCTTTTGCCATTAAGAAAGCGGATGTGCTGCCACTTTGCATCATGGGGTTGCTGTTCTCATTCTCTTCCCTGTTTCTCTTTATGAGTTATAACTACATGGATGCCGGTATCGCATCCACCATATTGTTTGTCTACCCGGTACTGGTAGCTATTATTATGGCTGTAGTATTTAAGGAAAAAGTATCGCCGGTCACTATGTTTTCCATAGCGCTGGCCTTTGTGGGAATTTCCTTGCTTTGTAAAAGTCCGGGAGGACAGACACTCAGCTTGGTCGGGATTACTTTTGTCTTTTTATCATCCTTAGCTTATGCTATCTATATAGTTGGTGTAAACCGTTCTTCCCTGAAGGATATGCCTATAGCCAAGCTTACTTTCTATGTCCTGCTTTTCGGTCTGTCTGTTTATGTGGTGCGATTGAAGTTCTGTACGGGATTGCAGCTTATCCCTACACCCTTGTTATGGGTAAACGCAATTTCACTGGCTGTTTTTCCTACTGTTATTTCGTTGGTGACTATGACAAAGGCCATACACTACATTGGCTCCACACCCACTGCTGTTCTCTGTTTTTTGTTATATTTGTAGATATATCCAAGAATATAGCATGGATAGAGATATAAAGAACATAGTTATGGATAAAGGTTATGTACAGAATACCATTTTTGAATTATTGAGCCGTTTAGGCATCGGTTATGAAAAGCTGGAACATTCTCCTATAATAACGATGAAAGAAGGAAGTGAAATAGCATATAAACTAGGCAGTACTTCATGCAAAAATCTGTTCTTATGCAACAAAAGGCAAGAATATTTTATGTTAATGCTTCCTGCCGATAAGAAGCTATCGGCAAAAAATGTTGCAAGGCAAATCGGCAGCCCACATCTTTCTTTTGCTTCTGCAGAAGACATGGAAAGGTTACTTCATACTTATCCGGGTGCTGTCAGTGTATTAAGCCTTATTTATGATAAAGAAAAAAGAGTACAGCTTTTAATAGATAAGGGTTTGATGAATGTGACTTATATAGGTTGTCACCCTTGCACCAATACTTGTAGTTTGAAAATTAAAATGGAGGATATCCTCACTGTATGGTTGCCTGCGACCGGACATGATGATATGAAAGTTATAGAATGATAAAATACTATTTAAGAAGAGCTATGAATATAATAAAGATTTGTAAACCCATGTCTTCTTTTAGTTCTTTAATAAAAAAAGAACTCTTATATATCTGTATATTCTGTGGAGCACTGTGTGGATGCATTCAGAGGAAGGCCCAAAACCCTTTAGAACCGTTAAAAACAGAGATTCGACATATTATTAAAGATAAGAAAGCAACTATAGGAGTGGCTCTGATACTAGACGGAGAAGATACGCTGGCCGTAAATAATGCCGAAAAATATCCCATGATGAGCGTTTATAAGTTTCATCAGGCATTGGCTGTATGTGATTACCTGCAAAAACGGCATATTCCACTTTCCACTTCCCTATATCTTGATAAAAGGTATTTCAAACCGGATACATACAGCCCTTTGCGTGATAAATATCCCCAAGGTAATTTGGAACTTCCGATTAGTGAACTTTTAGCTTATACAATGCAGTTAAGTGACAATGTAGCCTGTGATATTTTATTCGATTATATAGGTGGTGTAAACGTGGTGGATGAATACATTCATTCATTGGGAATAAACGATGTTTCTATAACTACTACCGAAGATGAGATGCATCAAGACATGGATGATTGTTACAAAAACTGGACAACACCAATGGAAGCAGCCAATCTATTGGAACTTTTTATGACTCAAGATTCCATGAAAAATGAATATACAAATTTTCTAAAACATATTATGATAGAGTGTGAGACAGGTAAAGACAGACTACCTGCTCCCCTTCCCGAAAGTGAAGTCAAGATAGGACATAAGACAGGAACTTCCGATAAGAATGAACGGGGGGAATACATTGGCATCAATGACATTGGTTTTGTAATTCTACCTGATGGGAACCGATACGTAGTAGCCGTATTTGTCAAAGACTCAAAAGAAAATATGGAAACGAATACTAAGATCATCTCTGATATTTCGGCTGCTATTTACCGATATGCCAGGAATCGTTAAAATAGTGCTATTTTGTACTGTCTATGAAAATAAAGACAAGAATGTCATAAATATAATATTATGGATTATCACATCGTTAAAATATCTAGAAATAAAAAGCAATATCTGGATTTATTATTGCTTGGGGATGAACAGGAAATAATGATAGACCGATATTTGGAGCGCGGTGACTTGTTTGTATTGGAAGATAACGGGATAAAAGCTGTTTGTGTTGTAACAAAAGAAGGTCCGAAAATTTGTGAATTGAAGAATATAGCGGTTACCCCTAGTGCCCAACGACAAGGATATGGTAGAAAACTAATAAATTACCTGATAAACCATTACTCAAAAGAATATACTCAGATGATGGTGGGAACGGGAGACGTTCCCGGCACTCTTGCATTTTATAAAAGTTGCGGTTTTGAATATTCTCATTGTATAAAAGATTTTTTCACGGAGAATTACGATCATCCTATCATTGACAATGGGGTTTTACTAAAAGATATGATTTATTTGAAACGTAAAATAGGGTTTTAAAAGAGTGGAAACGATCAAATCCTTACTAAATTTAAACATTATTTTCTATCACTTTCAATGAATCGGACAGAAGAATAATTCTTTTTATGAATAATCTATTTACAATTCAATAAAATAAATGTATCTTTGCAATATGTTAAAAACTCATATATCGGATTTGGTGTCGTAAACAATCTGTTTTTATAGAATAGATTGTCCAGTCGTTTTTACTCTCAGAATGTCTTTTGAGAGCAATTTTATATTATTTATAATTGATCTTTTAATCCGCATACAAATAATGGGATTGTATGCCCTCAATGTTTTACAATAATGAATAACGATAATAATCATAATACAATCCAAGAGTTCGACGTAAATTTAATCTGTGATTTCTTTTTAAATACAAACCGGCAAGGTCCCGGAAGTCCCGAAGCAACCTTAAAAGCACTAAGCTTTATAAATAATCTCACTGTTCAATCCCTTATCGCCGATCTCGGTTGTGGGACAGGAGGTCAGACAATGGTATTGGCACAACATACACCGGGAAGTATTACAGGACTCGACTTCTTTCCGGAATTTATTGAATGCTTCAACAGGAATGCCGAAAAGTTAAATTTACAGGATAGAGTAAAAGGTGTAGTCGGCTCAATGGATGCCCTTTCTTTTGAAAAAGAATCCCTAGACTTGATTTGGTCGGAAGGAGCTATTTATAATATCGGTTTTGAACGAGGATTGAACGAGTGGCGCAATTATTTGAAACCGGGAGGATACCTTGCCGTTTCTGAAAGTGTCTGGTTTACCGATCACCGTCCGGCAGAGATTCATGATTTCTGGATGAATGCTTACACGGAAATAGATACAATTCCTAATAAAGTAGTACAAATACAAAAAGCGGGATATATTCCCGTTGCTACGTTCATTCTTCCGGAGAATTGCTGGACAGAACATTATTATGTTCCGCAGGCCAAAGCCAAAGAAATGTTTATCAAGAAGTATGCAGGGAATAAAACAGCTGAAAAACTGATGGCATCCATCTGCCATGAAGCTGAATTATATAGTAAGTATAAAGAATACTATGGATATGCATTTTTTATAGCAAAGAAAATAAATCCCTTTCAAGGTTAGTGGAAAGAAGAGTAAAGTGACCTTCTAAAACATATTCAAGTAGTGCAGACATTCTGTTCAAGGAGTATCTGCACTCGCTTTTTTATATATCAAGCATTTCCATTAAAGCGCTTTTCAGTACATAGGCACTTATACCCAGTCGTCTTTTTCACCGCCTCATTCAGATAAACAGATGAGACATTGAGCAGCAAAGCATATTCTTGTGGGCGTTTTAATGAATGGAATTTTACAGCCCATAAGGCTTTAAATTGTTTTATGATAATAGTTTTAATTACCCTCTTTTTAAAACGTTTTCTAATTGACAAAGTAATTCATTTTCAATCAGAAAACCGAATTGATAAAGAATCATATCTTGTTGAACTTAGTCTTCCATTCCTAATATTTTCTTCATTTGCGGTCGGAATCCATCTCCCCATTTTTCTAATTGTTCAATAATGGGAAGCAGTGTTCTACCTTGCTCTGTAATGGAATATTCTGTATGGGGAGGAAGTTCCGAAAAAATCTTTTTCTGTATCATGCCATGAATCTCCAGTTCTTTCAGTTGTTGGTTGATTACCCTTGGGCTGGCATCATCAAAGTAACGATGAAGTTCACTCGGGCGCTTCGGGCCTTTGTCCAATTCTTGAATAATGCAGCTTTTCCATTTTCCACCAATCACTTCCATCGCTATTTTCACACCGCAGTTTATATCAAAAGGTATTTTCTTTCTGTACATAAATCTTCTTTTTTCTGCAAAATTAATCATATTGAAATAACATAGAAAGAATAGCTTCTACTCTTTTCATGTTATAGGGATAAATTATTCATATACTGATTAATTTATCCCTACTTGCGCAAACCATCGGGTAATTATAAATTTGCAGACAGATTCAGATATAGGAATAATGGGATATATAATAATGATATAATGAAAAAGTGGTTATCTCTGATAATATTACTGGCTGTTAATGTGATTTCTATTAATGCACAACAGAAAAATTCAATTAATAATCAAAGTATGGAAAAGAAAACAAAAACAATTCGTTTGATTTATCCGCAATGGCAAGGAGGTGATATTGCTCGGTGGATTACTGAAATAAAAGATCCCGAAGCAGCATCAAAGGGATACTTCTTAGGGGCAGAATTGCTTAACTTCTTGGCTCCCGACAGCAGTCAAGAAACACTGACAGTTCCCATTTCAACAGAAATTACAGAACGTAGAAAAAAGGACGGTGTACTAGACCGCGACATTATTGTGAAACAGACTAAAGCTGCTCTTGACTTGTTGCGTATCAGTGATCCTGATAAAATAGTAACTCTTGGAGGAGAATGTTCTGTCAGTGTCGTTCCGTTTACCTACCTTGCAGAGAAATATAAAGATGATGTGGCAATGATTTGGATTGATGCCCATCCTGATATAACACTTCCCGGAGATATGTACAGCGGATTCCATGCCATGGCTGTTACTGCCTGCATGGGGAAAGGCGACAAGGAAATCCTTTCCAAGCTACCGGCCCAAATAGCCCCCTCAAAGATTCTGCTCGTAGGATTGCGTGATTGGGAACGTGATGAAATAAAAGTCCGCCAGAAACAATATGGTATAAAACATCTTACTCCGGAAGATGTAGCACAAAATAGTAATGCTATATATGAATGGTTAAAATCATGTGGAGCATCCCGCGTGTTAATTCATTTTGATATGGATGTGCTCGACCCTGCCGAAATTATAGCAGCCGTAGGGGTAGTTCCCGATGGAATGAAATTGGCAGAAGTGGTCCGCGTTATTAATGATATTGCCAAAGAAAAAGAAATAGTAGGTCTAACCGTTGCCGAACCGATGCCACGGATTGCTATCAGAATTAAAGAAATGTTAAATCAATTACCTTTGTTGAAATGATAAGGAACAGATAAAAAGACATTTAGAATAACCTGTCAAAATCAATTCTCCGGAGAAGTCCAATATTTTATGGGCAAAGTGGTTCTAGATTACTTTATCCTTTAAGCCAAAAAACATTTTCAGAGAGGGCAAAATCCTCCCTGAAAATGTATTTGGGTGATTGAACTATGAATGAGAATATAAAGCAAAATACTTCCAAAGCGGTGCTGCCATCAATGATTGTTTTACTTCATCATTCAATAACAACGCTTTTATTTCTTCTTCACTCAGCAAATGCACTGTCAAATCTTCAGTTTCTTCCAAATGCTGGGTGGAGATTCGTTCTACCTCCGTAGCCAGATAACAATGAGTGATATTTGTCATGGTGCTGGCATTTGCAGAGACGGTCATAAGTTTTGTCCAATTTCCATTACCATACCCTGTTTCTTCGTACAATTCGCGTTGGGCAGAAAGCAAAGGTTCTTCTCCGGTTTCACAAACTCCGGCACAAATTTCATAACGTGTTTCTTTTATTCCGTGACGGTATTGGCGTACTAATACGAATTTACCCTCTTTGGTGATAGCAATTACATTTACCCAATCAGGATATTCCAAAATATAATATTCAGGAATTTCAACTCCTGTAGGTAATTTAACCCGATCACGGCGTGCGGTCAGCCAAGGGCGGCGGATAAGATATTCACTTTCAATAATCTCCCATTTTCTATCGTCTGTGTTCATATAATAAGTTTTTTGTTTTATACTCTACATTATAAAATTTATTCTTGTTAGTGGCTTAATTGATTATATCGGCAAAGGTACATTAATCCATTTGCATTAACTATAACACTCCCATTCTTTTTGAAGAAATTCAGGAATGAATTATGTAAATGATGAAAAGACTTTAGCTAACTTTGCAGACAATAATAAAATGATAAATTTTATTCAAACAGAATGGAAAATAGAATAAGTCCGGAGTCTTCTCTATGGAATCCTTGGCATGGCTGCCATAAGCTAAGTACAGGTTGCCGGCATTGTTATGTATATCGCGGAGATAGTAAACATGGGAAAGACAGTTCCATAATAACCAAAACCGGACAATTCAATCTGCCCGTGAGGCGGAAAAAGGATAAGACTTACAAGATCCCTTCCAGAAATCTCGTCTATACTTGTTTTACCTCTGATTTTCTGATAGAAGAAGCCGATGAATGGCGTATAGAAGCATGGAAAATGATGCGGGAACGATACGATCTTCATTTCTTGTTTATAACTAAACGTATAGACCGGCTCAGCCAATGTCTGCCTCCGGATTGGGGGGACGGGTATGATAATGTTACCATTTGTTGCACCATGGAAAATCAAGAAAGAGTGGATTACCGTCTTCCTCTTTATAAAGCAGCTCCTGTAAAGCATAAAATCATTATCTGTGAACCATTGTTGTCCGCTATAAACTTCAAGGGAGAACTTGGTACATGGGTAGAACAGATTGTGGTAGGTGGAGAATCAGGTAAAGAAGCGCGCATATGTAATTATGACTGGGTATTGGACATTCGTCGGCAATGTATAGAAAATAATATTAGCTTTTGGTTTAAACAAACTGGATACAGATTACTAAAAGGAGAACGTGAATATAAAATAGCCCGCCAATTTCAACATACACAAGCTAGAAAAGCAGGAATAAACTATTCTAGGGGATCTAACAGCAATAATTATAGTGATTAAGAAAGTGTTTCATTTTGAAAGAGTTCCTTTTCATTTTGGTAAGCTTTAGTTTTTAATGACACGCTTATGGCATTGTAACTAAGCCGTTTGTTTTATTGGTATATTCTTTGTCTGTTATAAAAGGACTGATATTAAATATGCGGAAAATTGTTATATTTACACTAATATGATAAAGTAACAAATGGAAGACAGAGAAGAAAGTGTACAGCATTTTTTAGATTTGATTAAACGTTCACGGCGTGGAAAGTTTAAAATCTATATCGGAATGATAGCCGGTGTAGGGAAGAGTTATCGTATGCTGCAAGAAGCTCACGAAATGTTGGAGAACGGGGTAGATGTACAGATAGGTTATATTGAAACGCACGGACGTGCAGGAACCGTTGCTATGTTGGAAGGATTGCCTGTTATCTCTCGGAAAAAGATATTTTACAAAGGTAAGGAAGTGGAAGAAATGGATCTTGATGCCATTCTTCAGTTACATCCCGAACTAGTTATAGTAGATGAATTGGCACATACCAATATCGAGGGCAGCCGGAATGAGAAACGTTGGCAAGATGTAATGGAATTGTTGGATGCCGGTATAAACGTAATTTCTGCAGTTAACATCCAGCATATAGAAAGTTTGAATGAGGACGTAAAAGGTATAGCAGGTATAGAAGTTAAAGAACGGATTCCGGATAAGGTGCTGCAGGATGCGGATGAAGTGGTAAATATAGACCTTACCGCCGAAGAACTGATAAACCGGTTGAAAGCCGGGAAAATCTATCGTCCTGAAAAGATTCAGTTGGCACTGAATAATTTTTTTAAGACAGAGAATATTCTTCAGTTACGTGAACTGGCACTAAAAGAAGTGGCCTTTCGAGTCGAGAAGAAAGTTGAAAATGAAATTGTAACAGGTGAAAAGGGCATCCGGCACGAGAAGTTTTTGGCATGTATCAGTAGTAATGAACGGACTCCCCGACATATTATCCGTAAAGCGGCACGGCTTGCTTCCCGGTACAATACGGTCTTTTTTGCCCTCTATGTACAGACACCTGCCGAGAGTACGGAACGTATTCCATTGGCAACACAGCGGCATTTACTTAACCATTTTAAACTGGTTACCGAGTTAGGCGGTGAAGTTATCCAAGTTTCATCTTCCGATATTATGGGAGAAATAATTAAAACTTGTCGTCAACGTGGAATTACAACCGTCTGTATGGGGCATCCTACTTTCAAAATGCCAGGTGCATTATTCAGTCTTTCCAAATATCGAAAATTTCTAAACTCTTTAGCTGAAATAGACATAGATTTGATTATACTTGCATAAAAAATAAAAGTTATGAATATAAAGTCGAAACTAACCCTTGCCATAGGGGTATTGGTGGCAATGATTGTACTATTGGTTGTACTTTCTGTTGTGAATTTGCAAATATTGACCGCCACGGAACCTGACAGTCCGGCAGCAGGTCCCGGATTACAGCGGGCTTTATTGTGGATATATGTTGTTGGTGCCGCATGTATATGTATTGGTATTGGTATGTGGCTGCGTCTTCCTGCATCGATTGATAATCCTATTAAAGAATTGACCAACGCTATACAGGAAATTGCGAACCATAATTATAAAAAACGTTTGGAATTAAGCAATAGTGAAGAATTTTCTGAAGTATCTAAAAATTTCAACCGCATGGCCAAACGTCTGGAAGATTATCATGCAAGTGCTTTATCCGATATGATGGCATCTAAAAAGTATATGGAGACTATCATCAACAGTATCAACGAGCCTATCATTGGTTTAAATAATGATATGGAAATCCTTTTCATCAATGATGAAGCATTGAATGTGATCAACCTGAAGCGTGAAGAAGTTATTAAACACTCTGCACAGGATATTTCCCTGCGCAATGATTTGTTGCGTCGCCTGATTCGTGAATTGGTGGAAATTCCTGGGGAACCAGTCAGAGACAAGGAAAAAGAAAAGAAAGAACCTCTGAAGATTTATGCGGACAATAAAGAGAGTTTTTTCCAAGTAAAATACATGAGTATTTCCCAACCGGGGAAAGATGGGGTTACTATGGAAAAAAAAGGATATGTCATTATGTTGAAGAATATAACCGAATTTAAGGAACTGGATTCGGCCAAGACTACGTTTATCTCTACAATCTCACATGAATTGAAGACTCCTATCTCGGCTATTATGATGAGTCTGCAATTATTAGAAGACCAGCGTATCGGAGCTTTAAATGAAGAACAGGAAGATTTGGCAAACAGTATCAAAGAAAATAGCGAACGGCTGCTTAATATCACCGGCGAGTTGCTGAATATGACCCAGGTAGAATCAGGAAAACTACAGTTGAAGCCTAAGATAACCAAACCTATAGAGTTGATAGAATATGCAATAAAGGCCAATCGTGTACAAGCTGAAAAATTTAATATTCAAATAGAAGTGGAATACCCTGAAGACAAAATAGGTAAACTGTTTGTCGACAGTGAGAAGATAGCTTGGGTTCTAACCAACCTTCTTTCCAATGCCATCCGGTATTCACCGGAAAACGGTCGTGTGGTAATAGGGGCACGTCAAACAGATGATGGATTCATTGAGATGTTTGTACGGGATTTCGGGAAAGGGATTGATCCACGTTATCATAAAAGCATCTTTGACCATTATTTCCGGGTTCCCGGAACTAAAGTACAAGGAAGCGGTTTAGGCCTGTCTATTTCCCGAGATTTTGTCGAGGCCCATAATGGTACTCTTACAGTAGACAGTAAGCTGGGAGAAGGAAGTATGTTTGTTATGCGATTAAAAGCATGATCACAGCACAGGGGAGAGAATCTTTCAATAAGAGCTCTCCCCCGCTGCTTTGGGGGCGTAAAATAAACTGTGTCATGCGCTGTTTTTCTTTCAAGCTCATCGGTCGGGGATCGGCCAGCGCCAAGGGGGTGCACCAGCACTCCCGACGAGCGTAAAATTACAACAACTTAAATCTATCTCCAAACTTTATCGCCAGTTGTTGGGCAATGGTGCCCCAATTAGCCAGTGGCATAGTCCATTTCTTGCGTATGTTGCGATAAGCGAGGTAGACAAGCTTCTCAAGGGCGGTGTCATTAGGGAACACACCCTTGTTTTTTGTAACTTTCCGTATTTGCCGGTGGTAGCCTTCAACGGTATTCGTCGTATAAATCATACGACGTATATCGGATGTGAACTGGAAGTATTCAGTGAGCTTTTCCCAGTTGTCCTGCCACGACTTGATGACGATAGGATATTTCTCTCCCCATTTCTGATCTAAATCAAGAAGCTCCGTTTCAGCGGCATCCTTGCTGACTGCACCGTAAACCCGTTTCAGATCTTTAAGAAACTCCTTCTGGTGTTTACTGCCGACGTATTTGATGGAGTTACGTATCTGATGGACGATACAAAGTTGCACTATGGTATCAGGGAATACGCTTTGGATGGCATCCGGGAAGCCCCTCAGACCATCGACACAAGCTATGAGAATGTCGTGTACACCACGGTTCTGTAAATCGGTCAGCACATTCAACCAGAAGTTTGCCCCCTCATTCTTAGAGATGTACATCCCAAGCAAATCCTTACGACCGTCCTTATCTATAGCCAATACGTTGTAGATTGCATGGGTAATGGCACAGCCTCTCTCATCCATGACTTTATAATGAATGGCATCCATCCAGACTATCGGATAAATATAATCCAGGCTACGCGAACGCCACGCTTTTATTTCCGGAAGTACCCGGTCAGTGATGGAACTGATTGTTTCGGCAGACACACGGTTACCAAGATTCTCTTCCATCCAATCGCTTATTTCACGTGTACTATTACCAAGGGCATAAAGGCCGATTATGCGGTCAGCAACACCTTCCGCGAGAATGGTCTCCCGCTTCTTTATAAACTGAGGATCGAAGGTGGAATTACGATCACGGGGGGTAGAAACGGTCACCTCACCCATAGAAGTTTGCACCTGCTTCTGCATCTTGCCATTACGACGGTTGCCACTCATGCGTTCATCCTCGGAAAGATGGGCATCCATCTCACCTTCTAAAGCTGCATTTAAAATGCTCTCCAATAACGGGGCAAAAGCTCCGTCCTTACCCAACAAGGGCTTGCCAGCCTTGAGCTGCTCGATTGCCTTGTTCTTGATCCTTTCAAAATCAAATTCTTCACTCATAAAAAAACTGTGTTAGCAAAGTTAATACTTTATTTGTTTGCTTTGCTGACACAGTTTAAATTACAGCCTCGCTGCTTTTGAACCAAGCCGGAAAAGTTTACTCCAACCTGTGAACGGTAATATCGCTAAAATCTTGTAATAATGTCAGTAACATACCTTCATCATTGTATTTCTTAGATTTTATAACCATTGTAACATAATAGGTTGTTACTTCTCCCAACCTCTTTTCGTCCAATTGATAGGAAACAATATTGTATTCCTTGGAATTGAATTTCTTGGCCATACGGTTCAGTGTTTCTTTATTGTCTGTAGAGAACTCTACCATGGAACTTTTCATACCTATACTTTTAAAAAGATAGCTAAGTGCCTCAAGACCAATCAGCGTAAGGATTGTTGCTGAGATTCCCAGCCAGTACATACCGGCTCCAATGGCCAGACCGATGCCCGAAGTAGCCCAAATTCCGGCAGCGGTAGTAAGTCCGCGCACGATTTGTTTTTGAAAAATAATAGTACCCGCTCCAATAAAACCGATACCACTGACAACCTGTGCGGCCACACGACTCGGGTCCAAGTCTATCCCCTCCATCTTCACTACTTCCATAAAACCATATTGTGATACAATCATAATGAGAGCACTTCCCAGTGATACTAGAAAATGGGTACGGTAACCGGCTTCTTTAGCACGATATTCCCTATCCAGACCAATAACAGTACCCAAAGCGCCTGCCACAAACAATCTCAAAATAAAATCCCACGTCATGCTCATATTGAAATCCTCCTTTTATTCATCGTCTTCATCATCAGTCAGTTCGGGCAAACTCAACATTCGTTGGCTGTCTTCTGCCGGAAGGGCTTCTACCTGGCGTAATTTACGTTCTATGGCACGAGTACGTTTCCCCATAACTTCCTCTAACTGGTCTCCTGCATTCTGTAGATTTTTCTGTACCTTTTCCAGCAATCCTCCAAACTTTCCGAATTCGGTCTTTACTGCCCCTAACACATTCCATACTTCGCTTGTTCGTTTTTGAATGGCCAGCGTACGGAATCCCATTTGCAAACTATTCAGGATAGCTCCCAGGGTGGTAGGACCTGTAACCACTATCTTCCAGTCTTTCTGCAACATTTCCACCAACGCGGTCCGGCGGATCACTTCTGCATAGATGTTTTCGAATGGCAGAAACATAATGGCAAAATCTGTTGTAAAAGGTGGGTCTACATATTTATCGTGAATATCCTTTGCCATTTTTTTAATTGTGATTTCCAGTTGACGGGATGAAGTTTCAATCAATGCGGCATCTCCGGCTTCGTATGCATCCTGATATTGTTCATATACATCTTTGGGAAATTTGGCATCCACAGGTAAATATACAGTATCATTATTATTTTCCTTTCCCGGAAGTTTAATGGCGAACTCCACAAATTCCGTTGCATTTTTCTTGGTTTTGACATTCGCCTCATATTGTTCCGGACTCAGCATCTGATCCAATAAGGCACCTAATTGTACTTCTCCGAATGTACCCCGTGTCTTCACATTACTTAAAACTTTTTTCAATCCTCCTACATCCTGTGCCAGACCCTTCATCTCTCCCAATCCTTTTTGTACATTCTCCAGCTGCGAACGTACTATCTCAAAGGATTGTCCTATACGTTCATTCAATGTTTTCTGTAATTTTTCTTCTACCATTTGCCGCATGTCATCCAATCGTTTTTCCGTACTTTTCACCAAAGCTTCCTGTTGCTTGCCCATTGCTTCAAATTTTTCCCGTTGCATTTCATTACCGGTCAGCAGGTTTTTATGCAAAGTATCCTGCATATTACGGATAGAATAATTCAAGGTTTGATTCAGTTCGTTACGAAGTTCGCGAATATTTTTTCCCAGTTCGTCCCGGTTTTCTTTCATTTCTTCGCGTAGCAATCCTTCCAGACGTTCGGTTTGCAGACGATTGTTTTTAGTAAGTGCGATTACAATATTAATTATCAGCAGGATAATAATTACGGTTAATAAAATTTCTGTCATGATTCTTGTTTATTTTGAGCAAATGTAGCAAAAAGCCATGAATTTAATCGTTATATTTGCAGCGAATTTGGCAAAAGCACTCCATTAAATAGTATATGAAGTATAAATTATTAGTTTTAGACCTAGACGGAACGTTGACCAATAAAAAGAAAGAGGTAACGGAACACACACGTCGTACACTTATCGAAGCGCAAAAGCGCGGAGTAAAAATTGTTTTGGCATCGGGACGTCCCACATACGGTGTGGCTCCACTGGCTGAGATCTTAGAGCTGCAGAAATACGAAGGTTATATACTTTCGTATAACGGAGGTGAGATCATAGACTGGAAAACCGGTGAGATGATGTACGAGAATGTGCTCGATCCGGATATATTACCTTACCTGTATAAATGTGCCACCGACAACCATTTTGCTATCGTCACTTACGATGGAAAATATGTATTGACTGAATATCCGGAAGATGAATATGTATTGAAAGAAGCTATTCTGAATGTGATGACTCCCAAGAAAGTGGATCATTTTCTGGAGGCAATAAAATTTCCTATTGCCAAATGTCTGATTGTAGGTGAACCTACGCGGCTTGCAGTGCTTGAAAAAGAAATGTACGAACATTTGAAAGATCGTATGGGGGTATTCCGTTCCGAACCTTATTTTTTGGAATTGGTTCCTAAAGGTATTGATAAAGCACAATCACTGGCCGTATTGTTAAAAGAAATCGGTATGACAAAAGAAGAAATGATTGCCGTTGGTGATGGTTTTAACGATCTTTCTATGATACAATATGCCGGATTGGGGGTAGCAATGGCCAATGCTCAAGAAATAGTCCGTCAAAACGCCGACTACATCACCCTTTCTAATGAAGAAGATGGTGTAGCCGCGGTAGTAGAGAAATTTATTCTTTAGGTTTCCGGTCAAAGAAAGGATTTTTAGAGGATGCGCTGACAGGGATGGCATAAACCTGGGTGCATCCTTCCAGCCAGTTCAGACGCTGTGCTGCTAATCCGGCCGAGAACATGACCCGTGTGTCCACCCTGTTGTCTGCTGCTGTAGCACAAGCTGATCCGATAGCAATGCCCACATCAACACTATTGATAGCACATGGCACTCCTTCTTTGCGAGACACACAAGTGGCATATCCACAATGACCACAATTCAATCCTTGCGCCTGTTCGTGTGTACCTATTAACAGGACACATTCTGCATTCAGAATATTTTCCGCATCGCGCAGGAAGAATTTCATTCCATGCTCCGCAACCATTTTCACCATCATTTCCGATAAAATATTGATATTACCATCCGTCACCATGGCTATTTCAATAATATCAACACCTTTTCCTTTGGGAGCAGTACGCGCTGCTGTCATCATTTGTCGGGCCACATGCAGAACATGTTCATGGCGGCTTTCTCTTTCATTCAATATCATATAAATCTTAGTTATAAGTTAGCTATTAATACAAAATTAGTGAATATGAATGATATAAGGCTCTTGCTTTAAGCCTAAAAAGTATAAAAAGAGTCACCGGTTAAAAAAATATCAAAATAAAAAGAGAAATATAGTGGATAATCCAATTATTTATCGTTCCTTTGACAACGGAATATAAAAAGATAGTTTTTTCGATTGACTCAATTCATCTCACACTTGAACCGTTTCTATTCTTCTAACTAAATTTTTAAATTCAAAGTTTACTTAATTATTTATTTATCAATTTTTATTTTATGAATTTGTATATTGGAAACCTTAACTATAATGTTAGGGAAGGTGATTTGAGAGGTGTAATGGAAGAGTATGGAACAGTAGCTTCAGTAAAACTTATTACTGATCGTGAAACACGTCGTTCTAAAGGTTTTGCTTTTGTAGAAATGCCTAATGATGGCGAAGCTAAAGAAGCTATCAAGCAATTGAACGGTGCAGAATATGTAAACCGTACTATGGTTGTAAAAGAAGCACTTCCTAAAGCATAAGGAATTAGACATTCCATGTCACATGATGGCGATAGAGATTCACTCTATCGCCATTTTTTTCTTGAACAGCTTTCTAGTTTGAAAATACATGAAAGGGTTATTGATAAGGAAACGGACATCTGTTTTGTCAGAATGTCCGTTTCTTGTTTAGTATTTGTTCTTTAGAAAGCTATTGCTCCGAAGGCGAATTTACTCCACTCCTATTTCGTCAACAAACAGAAAAGCTTTTTCGCCAGGCATGGAATGCCATGCGGGAAGTTTCGGAGTAACTTCTGCTATGATTTTAATATAGCGGGCTTTTACTTTATCAAAGGAAACAGAGTCTTTGCGGCTTTGCATTTTAGTTCCTTTTTCCACAACGGGAAAATTTTCGGAGGCTACCCTGCGGAAATTTTTCCCGTCCTCAGAAACTTCCACCTTCAGACCTGTTGCACCAAAGATAGCATCGCCTGTGTTCAACATTGTGTTTACAAAAACTGAAGATACTTCCTTAGGCTCAAGTAAATCAAGGGTCACATTCATATCTGTCCCGTAGAAACCAATCCAACGTCCTGAGCGATAATTCATATCCCCATATAATCCGTCTATCAAGGTACTTCCTCCTTTAAAAGTATATGATTTATGAGGAATGGTATTCAAGGTAACCGGTCTCATTGTGGCTGCATTAAAATGTATTTCCTCCTTACTTATCTGACTAGTACCCTGCGGACGAACTGCAATGGCTTGTATGATAACATCTTTATCCACTTGTATAGTGTCGGTATACAATGGGGATTGCACATCGGGAACGCTGCCATCCAATGTATAATGTATTTCCGCATCATCAAAAGTCTGAAAAGCAATCTTGGCTTTTCCTTCATCGGGAGCCGGAACGATATCAATGTTCACATCATAAATATCCTGACGAAAATCATAACCTCTATCCCGGTAAATAGCCAGCAGAGCTGGTAAACGTTTCAAAAAACTGTCGAAATTTTTATGTAACGGTTCCGTCCATTGAATCTCGGACAAGGCAGCCATACGAGGAAGAATTTGCCATTCCATCTTCAAACTGTCACGCGTCCATTCTGTCCAGATACATCCTTGAGTACCGATGATATATTTTCGTTCATCCTCTGCCAATTCATTAGAAACAGGTTCAAATGTATAGACACGTTCAAGGCTTTTAGTCCCTTTTATCCGATTGTAAGTAGGATTGCTGAAATAAAGAAACTGAATAGGAGTCATAATTGCATCATGGTGCAGACGGGCGGCTTCGATACCACCTTTGACACCAGTCCATGACATTACTGTGGCACCTGGAGCCAATCCTCCCTCCAACATCTCATCCCAGCCCAGCATTTTACGCCCTCTGTCATTAATAACTTTGCCTACCTCGGACATGAAATAGGTCTGTAATTGATTCTCCTTGCTGTGTTTTGGTGTATCTTTCAAACCCAGTTCCCGAATTTTAGCTTGACATGCAGGGCATTTTTCCCAACGTACTTTCGGACATTCATCCCCACCAATATGGATATAAGGAGATGGAAAGATGTCCATAATTTCATTCAATACATCTTTAGCAAACTGTAAAGCCCGGTCGTTTCCTCCACAAAGCACATCAGGGAATACCCCCCATTTACAAGGAATCTCGTATGGACCTCCCGTACAACCTAATTCCGGATAGGAAACCAAAGCTCCCATCATATGTCCCGGAAGGTCAACTTCGGGAATTACAGTAATAAAACGGTCAGCGGCATACTTGACAATCTCTTTTGCTTCTTCCTGTGTATAAAAACCGCTATGAGGAGTTTCATCATAGATCTGGGTTTCACGGTCAATCAACGTACGTGGACGTATCGAACCTATTTCCGTAAGTTTGGGATATTTCTTGATTTCAATTCTCCAACCTTGGTCTTCAGTCAGATGCCAATGAAAATAATTGATATTGTGCAATGCCAGCATATCAATGATTTGTTTCAGATAAGAAACCGGGAAATAATGGCGGCCCACGTCTACCATAAAACCGCGATAACCGAAACGAGGATAGTCATTAACAGTTCCCACCGGGATGGCAGCGGATACCTGTTTGTTTTTGGTCAATGGCAAAGCCTTATAGAGCGTTTGTATTCCATAAAAGACCCCAGACTCACTTCCTCCATTCAAATGAATGTTTTCAGAAGTTACCTCCAGTTGATACCCCTCTTTGTTGGTAATGGAACTGTCAACCGCCAAGATTATGGAATTCTTCTTTACGGCTTCAGTTGTTGTCCGGACGGTAATTCCCGTAGCCTCTTTAATATAAGAAGCTAAAAATTCTGCCGTCCGTTGCAACTTTTCATTGCCTTCCGGATAGACAATACCGGTTTGCGGATTAATAACAAAAGGGTGGGCTTGAATGTCTTGACTTACTTCTTGGGGCTGCGGAATGACATTCAGGTTTCCGATTTCTGTTTTTGTAGGAGAACATGCGGACAGACCAAATACCATCCACATTCCCACTCCTGCCCATTGCATCAGTTGTTTTTTCATAGTGGAAAATTTATAATTACAAGGGCAAAGATACAAAATCCGATCTTATTTGCCAGTATGCCTTAACCGAATCTTGCTTTTTTTCAGCAATGTTTTTCCTCCTATAATTAGAGTTACGGCAGTAATCACCATCAAAATGCCCAGAATAATGCGCGGTGTCAGCTGCTCTCCAAAAATCAGTACTCCGAAGAATAAAGCTGTAACAGGCTCCAAAGCACCTAGAATAGGAAATGCTGTTTCTCTGTTTTTTGTTTTTCGGCAAGGCTTTTCCTTATTTAAAGATTAGCCTTTTATCTTCTTCTGCAAATAACACAGCAGTATTTACCAGTGCCAGATGAGAATAAGCTTGTGGGAAATTACCCAATTGTTCTTTTGTTTCGAAATCAATATCTTCACTGAACAGACCCAAATGGTTTGAATATTGCAAAATTTCATCGAACAGACAGCGTGCTTCGTCTTTTTCCCCGATGACATAAAGTGCACGGATCAGCCAGAAAGTACAGATGGTAAAGGCCGAAGAAGGACAGCCAAAATCATCATGAGTATTATAACGGTACATCAACCCTTTGTGTAACAGGGATTTCTTGACGGCTTTCACTGTTTTATGATAACGAATATCATCAGCATCTATAAATCCATAAGGTTCCATTAACAGTAAAGAAGAATCCAAATCCAGATTGCCGTATGCTTGTGAAAAACTTTGTATTTCTTCCTTCCAGCCGTTTCTCATAACATCAGCTTTAATTGCATCAGCTTCTTCTTCCCAACGTCGGCTATTCTCATATTTATTCAGAATACGAGCTATGCGGGCTCCTCTGTCCAAAGCAACCCAACACATCACTTTGGACGAAACGAAATGCTGTCCTTCACCCCGTATCTCCCAAATTCCTTTATCAGGCTTTCTCCAATCTTCCACCACAGTCATCATAATGCTTTTCACCATTTCCCACATATCTTCTATTTCATCCAATGTACCTGGCATCAACCGGTAATATTGGTAAATCAAATCCATCAAATAGCCGAACGAATCATTCTGCCTTTGATGATAAGCATCATTGCCGATACGCACCGGTTTGGAGTTTTTATATCCTGAAAGATGGTCGAGTATAACTTCAGTCAATTTCCTTTCCCCACGAATGCCATACATTATTTGATAAGTGTCATGCTCGGCAACAAAAGTAGATTGTATGAATTTCATGAATTTGCGGGCTGCATCGGCATGACCTATTTTGAAAAGGGTCTCTATGGACATGGAGGCATCTCGCAACCAACAAAAACGGTAATCCCAATTGCGTACTTCTCCCACAGCTTCGGGCAGGCTGGTAGTAAGAGAGGCTAATACCGCGCCATTATAAAAGGACATCATCTTCAGGGTGAGTAAGCTACGCTCTATTATATCGTTGTAAATAGTGAACTTTCTTGTACGATCCGTCCAGTTCAACCAATAAACCAACGTGCGGCAATACTCCAGTTTCTCACGCTCTATATCAACAGGAATCACCTTTTCATTGTATGAAAGAAGAAAAAATTCATCTTTCTCTAATATAAATTCCTGATGGTTTACAATACCTTGCAACGGCAAAGAGGAATACAGATATTGTCTGTCCTTGTTGTTAGAAGAAGAATAGGTTTCAATATACCGGGAAGTTACATTAAAAAACGCTTTTCCACGAGCATAATCGGGAGCCGGATGGTAATTGACTTTAATGCGAGGACGACCTTTAATCCAGCGGATATAACGATAGACCTCAGCTGGACGATAATATTCCTTATTATCATATAACTCATAACAAGGCATAAAGTCGACTACCGCAAATTCGTCTTGTTCTGACACAAAAGTAGTGGAAAGAATATTGGTATGGGGAACATACGATTGGATGGTGTGATAGTCTTCTGAAACTTCAAAACCAAAAGTCCCGCCTTTTTCACGATCTAGAAGAGCTGCAAAAATAGAAGGTGAATCAAAATTTGGAAAACATAGCCATTCAATACTTCCTTTTTCGGAAATCAGTGCGGCTGTGCAGCAATTACCGATTACACCGTAATTCAAATTATCCATGGTTATTTTTTTTGTAATGTTAGTGGTTTATTATCCGTTTAAAAAAATCTATAGCCGATGATAACTGCCCTTTCAAACCACTTTTCAAGGCTGCTTTCACCATGCCTTCATCTGTCAGCCGTTGTAAAAACGGCAAGGTGTCTGTCTGTACGGGCAGATTGTAACGTGCACTCTCGGATGCTGTACCAATCTTTACAGTCACAGCAGTAACAGGTACGGCTTTAAACATATCATCATCCGTAGTATCATCTCCTATTGCCAAGATAAAATCATATCGGGTGGCAAGCAAAAGCCTGTTTACTTCTGAACCTTTGGTAAATTCGGGAGATTTTATTTCTATTACCTTATTACCCTGCATGATTTGCAAATTCTGTTTCAAGCAAATAGATATCAAGGAATTGACCAACTGTTGCGCACGTAATCTGCCCAACCATGCATCGGCTTCACGATAATGCCAGGCAAGTGCCGTTTCTTTGACTTCAAGATGGGAGCGAGGAGTCTTGCTGACAAATAATTTTAATATAGAAAGCAATCCGGGGCTCCATTCCTGCCCGTGTACATTCTTGTGCCATACACCATTCTCTTTATAAAAGGCCCCATGTTCGGCTGCAAAGGAAAGAGGCAGTGCACCCAACCACTTCTCTAAAGTAAAATGGTCACGTCCGCTGTTTATTACCACATGATTCAAGGGGTCGGCGGTCAGTTTCTGCAATGTATCCAGCAATTGTGGAGTAGGAGAGGCATCTTCCGGCCTTTTCTGAAAAGGGACCAGTGTCCCGTCATAATCCAACAAAATCAAACGCTTTTTAGCATGTAAGTATTGATGCTGAATTTCCTGCATATTCTGTGATCCTATTTTCTTAAAAAGCATGGTTTTGTTTTTGTGTGCCACTTCCTGCCATTCATTTACAAAATCGGCAGCCCATTTATTGACAGTCTGTACGGATACAATAGACTGCATACGGTGCATCCGTTCTTGCTGTTCTTCAAACGGCATTTCCAATGCCCGGCAAATGGCATTTTCTATCTGCTCCGTATCATTGGGATTAACCAGCAAGGCGTCGGTCAGTTCCACAGCGGCACCGGCCATTTCACTTAAAACCAATACACCGGGATTGTCTTGCTTGACAGCAACATACTCTTTGGCAACCAAGTTCATTCCGTCACGCAAAGGAGTTACTAATGCAATATCAGCTATAAAATACATAGCAGCCAATTCTTCGAATGAAAAACCATGATAAAAATAGCAGACCGGAGTCCAGTTCATTGTAGAATATCGTCCGTTGATAGAACCTATTTCCTCGTCAATCCGGGTTTTCAATTCGGCATAACTGCCTACATGATCACGTGAAGGAACTATGACCATAGCCAGTGTTACCTTGCCATGATATTCGGGATGGTGTTCCAAAAAAGAGGCAAATCCATAAAGGCGGTGCAAAATACCTTTACTATAATCCAAACGGTCTACCGATAGGATAAGTTTATGTTTGCCAAACAAGAGACGGGTTCGTTCTATAGCCTTCCAAACATTTTTTTGTTGTGACACATTGTGGTAAAGGTCATAATTTATCCCCATCGGAAGTGCATCAACGCGCACAATGCGACTGCCTATCCGGGTTTCATCCAAACTGAAATCTATATGGAGTACCCGTTCGGCCGCACTGATGAAATGACGCATATAGTCATGTGTATGAAATGCGATAAAATCGGCTCCTAACAATCCTTTCAGTATTTCGGCACGTTCAGGTAGAATTCGGAATAACTCATAAGATGGAAACGGAATATGATGGAAATAACCGATATGCAACTGGGGAAGCTCTTGGCGAAGCATTTCCGGAAGTAACATCAACTGATAATCTTGTACCCAGACCCAATCATCCGGTTCCACAAGGCGGATAATTTCCCGACAAAACAAAGCGTTAACCTCTTGGTAAGATTGCCAGAAACTTTTTCTATATAATGTATAGGCAAAGAAATAGTGACATAAAGGCCACAGGGTACTGTTACTGTATCCCTCATAATAGTTCTTATATTGCTCATCGGATAAAAATATGGGATGGAGATTCATTTCCTCCAACCGGTGACAGATATCCTGTTTTTCTTCCTCTTTGTCTGTACAGATTCCGGGCCACCCCACCCAATGTTTCTCGTAATTGCCCTGTAGGGAATTTAGTCCCGTTGTCAGACCTCCTTCACTACGTGAGAAAACAAAGGTATCTTTTTCTGCGACAGCCTTCACGGGCAGTCTGTTTGATATGATATACAATTTCATTTTTATATAATTCTTTTTTTCAATTAGATGACAAAAGTCATACCACTAATTTAAACATCTTATTATCAACATGATATATGTTTATTGATTAGTTTATACTTTTTCAATATGAAAGCCTTTTTTCTAAAATGGGAAATGAAATAGCTGAAAGATAAAAGTGCAATTTTTGTAATGGCATCGATTTTGATTTATATGGAGTATAACGCTATCAACTTATAGAAAAGGTAGCGAGCAAACAATAAGAAATAACTGATTAACAAACTAATAAAGATGAAACTAGTAAAAACATAGCTTTCCAATATGGAAATTTGCCTGTTAAAATGAAAAAGAAACTCCAAAAGAATAAAATGCAATAAAAAAATGAAAGTATATAATTTAGAAAATATTAAATCTGCCACCGAACTGAAACATTGGACTGAAGTAATTAACATGAACGAACGTTCTATTATAGTGCTCGACACTTTTACCAGCATTGCCCAAAAGCTGCAAGCTGTTTCTATTTCTTTATTCCATGTCGATATCGAAGAGGTTATGAGTCAATTGCAGGATTTTGAGAATGATTGTAGAAATTGGCTGGACAATCTTCTTTCCTCCGAAATACAGAAAGCAGAAGCTGCCAAAGAAATAAAAGTACACATCGATCAAATTTCCCGTTTATGTAATGAAAATCTGAACATCATTGACGATCATGAGATCATGGCTCACGGAGCAATGATATCCTCTCTTATTCTGTCACATTATTTAGAAGAATGTACAAAAAAGAACTTCATCTTGAACTCATGTCATTTCATGCGACTAGGGCTTGATCGAAAACCGGATATAAAGTATGTGAAAAAGAATGTAGAAGAACTGATGAAAGACTGTCCCGATGTTCACATTCTTATTACCCAAAGCCGTTTGTGTAAAAATGTATATGATGAAGTGGATTTCTTCCCACAAATAGGAAATGAGTATTATGCCACTGTTATCGGGGCTGTATTCCATGCGGATGAAATTATAACATCCTTACATTCTGATGAAATTTGTTTCCGAGGTATGGAACATACTCGAACTCTTACATACGGTGAAGCCGAGAATTTTATTGATAGCGGCATTGCATTGCTTCATCCGGAATGTATTCCGCTGGCGCGCACCGCCGGTATGGCTATTGTATTGATAAAAACGCCGAAAGATACATTACGAATATCATCAGAAAAAACAGGAACAAAAGTAAAAGCTGCTGTTTCACGCAGAGGTGTGGTCTTTGTCAAACTTCGTTCGTTGGGGATTCTTACTTCTTATCTATTTATTGGAAAAGTATTTGATGTGTTCGAGAAATATAAGGTTCCTGTCTATTTAGCGACTTCCTCTAATGTAAGTGTTTCATTGGCTGTGAAATGTAGCAACGACACATTACGCCTGATATATCGTGAATTACATAAGTATGCGGAAATAGGAATGGAAACAGAAATGTCTGTGGTCAGCGTTATTGGAGATCTAAATTGGGAAAAGCATACAGGGTTGGAAGCCAGAATTATAGAAACACTGAAAGAAATGCCGGTATGCATGATTTCATACGGTAGCAGCACTCACAATCTTTCAGTGCTGGTACGGGAACAAGATAGAGAAAAGGCATTAGTGACACTGTGCAAAGCCTTTCTAGATATTCCATCAGAGAAATTTGATGTAATAAAGCAAACTCAATTACAAGACTCTTTTGTTATGTGACCTTCCTGAGTAAACAGAAGCAACAATTCGTCCGACAAGGTATTTGTTGCTTTTGTTTTTGATTAAATAAAACATTATTTTATCCTTATAGCGATTTGTACTTTATTGCCAATTCTATCACCTAAATTGTTATCCATACAAAAATCTGACTTATGAATTTAATAGAATTCTTTCCCTTATAAACAAAAATAGACATATAGTTGATTATCAGTCCTGAATAACCTTTTAAAATAGTTGCTGTTATCCATTCTTAACTTTAGCACAGAACAGGAAATAATAAAATGGATTTAAAGCAAACAAAGAACATCTCTGTTAAAATACTTTTTGTATATTTGCAACAATATGTTTTATCGTTAAAATAGTTGCAACAGAAATAATACACATAAAAGAAAAACAGAGTAAATAGAAAATGAAGCGAGTTATTAACCTGGACAATTGGAATAGAAAAGAGCATTTTAAATTCTTCTCGGCTCTCGATGACCCTTTTTGGGGAATTACTACGACTGTTGATTTCACAAGCGTATATCAACAAAGTAAAAATATGGAGGTTTCTTTTTTTCTTTATTCTGTGTACTTCCTATTGAAATGTATCAATGCAACTACTGCATTCAAATTACGTATAGAAAACGGAGAAGTAGTAGAATATGATAAAATCAATATTTCGCCCACTATCGGAAGAGAGGACGGAACTTTTGGCTTTGGATTTTTTGAGTATGACACAGATCTTTCCTTATTTATTGAAAATGCAGAAAAGGAAATACATAGAGTAAAAAACAGTGCCGGACTTTCTTTTTCCAAGGACACTGCAAGAGCAGATGTCATCCGTTATTCGGCTCTACCTTGGTTTGCCTTTTCCGAGATGAAACATGCCGGTTCAATTCAAACAGGAGATTCTATACCCAAAATTTCTACAGGTAAGCTGATACAAGAAAAAAAGAAACTTTTGCTCCCTATATCCATCAGTGTCCACCATGGCTTGGTGGATGGACGAAATGTTGCCGAATTTATACAGAACTTAAAAGACGGACAAAACAATACATTATGATATGATTGCTCCCTCTTCCTATTCTAATAATAAAACATGAAAAATAAAATAGAATTTATCGCTTTTGATGCCGATGACACTCTTTGGGAAAATGAACTTTATTTTCAAGAGTTGGAACACAAATTTTGTCATCTTCTGAGGAAATATTTACCAGCTCCTTCCATATCAGAAGAACTGTTCAAAACAGAAATAAAAAATCTGCATATCTATGGTTATGGACTGAAAGGAATGCTGCTTTGCATGATTGAAACCATTTGCAAAGTTACTAATGGAGAAGGAGATCTCAATCTCGTAAAAGAAATCCTCCGATCAGGCCAGGAACTTCTGCAAAGGCCAATCATATTATTGGACGGTGTGCAAGAAGTCATATCAGCCTTGTGCGAAAATTATAAATTAGTATTGGCCACCAAAGGTGATCTGTTCGATCAAAAAAGAAAGATTTCTGCGTCCGGACTACAAGAATGTTTTTGCCACATAGAAATAATGAGCGACAAGAAGAATGCGGATTATAAAAGATTGCTTGATAATTTAGGGTGTAAGGCAGAAAATTTACTGATGATAGGAAACTCAATAAAGTCAGATATTATTCCCATATTGGAACTCGGAGGTTATGCAGCCTATGTACCTCATCATATCACTTGGGCACACGAACAATGTGAAGGAGAAGTAACGCACTCCCACTTTATTAAGTTGAATAACATTAAAGAGATACAAAACTATCTTTAGTTTTTGCCATATTCCATTCTCCACGTGGCAACTCTTTGAACAAAAATACCACATCTGGCAAGAATCAAAAAAAAGATAAGTCACTCTAATACAACAAAAAGGAGAAATGCAAAGCATTTCTCCTTTTCATCAAAAAAATCACACATTTAAAACCCAATACTTAATCCGGCTATCAGATAAGTTTTGTCAAATGAGGGCGAAACAATAGCCTGTACAAACAAAGGCAAAGAAAAATTATCTGTAATATTAATGTTCTTGGAAGCTTTTAAAGCAATATCTGTAAAAGCAGCACCATCAGCATCATACATTCCTTTCCAAGGAGTGAAACCAACGGAAGGAGTGAGCGTAATTTCTGCCGGGCAAGCAATATTATAAGAAGCATTGATATAAGTGGAATAAGCACGATCACCGTCTTTGTTATCGTCTCCTCCCGCAAACATAGTAGACCAACTCAAGGTCAGAGGAAAGTTCTCGCCGAAATTATAAGCTAATGTTCCTTCAAAATGATGATCATGTTTATAATCCCCGTAGGGCATGGTGATGCCATTCCACCAATAGTCGGTTACTGTAATACCTAAACCGCCAATAGTATAGCTTAAATTGATGTCAAACTCTTGTGCACCGTCTGTCTTGGTCAGGCTCTGACTCCCCCAAGCAGATAAAGAAAGGTTGCCGTAAGATAATCCTAATGTAGGCTGTACAGAAAATCCTGAATTCTGGTAAGCGCCACGCCAAATGTAATCACTTACAAAATCTGCCTTAGCCGTTACGTTAAATTCTTGTGCTTTTATCACTCCAGGCAACAGTAAAGCCAACACCAAGACCACTTTTTTCAAATTCCTTTTCATCTTAAAAAATTAAACTAATTAATATTCGTGTTTTACATATTTCTACTATTTCCTTCTTATTGTCTGAAAGGAAATATCCATTTTGAGTTTTTCTGAATCAAGATGCATCATTCAATGGTGATGCACGTCAAAGATCAAGAATCCATGTTATCAAAGCAAAGAACAATACAATGATAGCCACAGCTTCTAGAGCCGACAGGCTCTCGGTATCCAGGAAACTTCTCTTTTTCATGACGCACATCTTCCTAATTTAATGACTATATATTTTTATTATTTTGCCTTTTCTAAAGCAGCATTCAGTTTTAACACATTCACCTTCTCTGTACCGAACATGCCCATAAACGGTTTTTCCACAGCTTTATCTACAATAGCTTTTACAGTTTCCTCACTCATTCCGCGAGCTTTAGCCACACGTTGTACCTGCACGTATGCGCAGGCCGGAGTGATGTCAGGATCCAATCCGGAACCGCTGGCTGTTACCATTTCGGCAGGTACTTCCTTACGGCTCAAGTAAGGATGATGCTTTAAAAATGTATCAATCCGAGCTTCTACTTCAGCCAGATACTCCTCATTGGTAGGACCTTTATTGCTACCGGCCGAACTAGCCGCATCATAACCTTCACCAGCACATGAAGGACGTCCCCAGAAATAGATATCTTCTGTAAATAATTGTCCCACATTGGCTGCACCTACCACTTTTCCGTTAAGTTCCACAACCTCGGCATTGCCGGAATTAGGTCCGGCAAATTGAGCGAAAATCCATAAGACTAGTATATAGCATACTGAGAAAAACACACAAAAGACTAAAGTAAGTCTGAATGACTTTATAAAATTTTTCATTGTTATTTACTTGTTAAAAGAATAATCCTACTACTAAATCTATTAATTTAATACCCACAAAAGGAGCAATAACACCACCTATGCCATATATCAAAAGATTACGACGAAGCAAGGCGGAAGCTCCTATCGGTTTGTATTGAACTCCTTTCAATGCCAGCGGAATCAGAATAGGAATAATGATGGCATTGAATATAACTGCAGATAAGATAGCACTCTCAGGGCTATGCAACCCCATAATATTCAATGCAGCCAGTTCTGGAATGGAAAGCATGAACAATGCAGGAACAATGGCAAAATATTTGGCCACATCATTGGCTATGGAGAAAGTGGTCAGTGTACCACGTGTCATCAGCAATTGTTTACCTATCTCAACAATTTCTATCAGCTTGGTAGGATCATTATCCAAATCCACCATATTCCCTGCTTCCTTGGCAGCCTGTGTACCGCTATTCATGGCAACCCCCACATTAGCTTGGGCAAGGGCAGGAGCATCATTTGTTCCGTCACCCATCATGGCAACCAGTTTGCCGGCAGCCTGCTCTTTCTTGATATACTCCATCTTATCCTCCGGTTTAGCTTCGGCTATGAAGTCGTCTACTCCGGCTTTCTCTGCAATATATTTGGCGGTCAAAGGGTTATCTCCCGTCACCATGACTGTTTTTACCCCCATCTTGCGTAAACGTTCAAAACGTTCCTGAATACCCGGTTTTATGATATCCTGCAATTCTATAACTCCGGCAATTTTCTTATTGACACTCACCACCAATGGAGTACCTCCATTACTTGTAATGGTTTGAATGATATCTTCCGTTTCTTTTGGGAAAGGGTTTCCGGCAGACAAAGCTATCTTGCGGATAGCATCAAATGCACCTTTACGGATTTCTGTTCCATCCTTCAAGTTAATACCCGAGCATTTGGTTTCGGCGGTAAATTTTATCATATGAGCACCATCGGTATTCAAATTACGCATCCGTAAACCCGATTCACGTCCCAGTTCAATAATAGATTTACCTTCCGGAGTATCATCAGATACAGATGAGAGTAGGCAGGCTTCGATGAAAGCATGTTCATCCACTCCCTGAGCCGGATAAAAACGAGTAGCTTTACGGTTTCCTATAGTTATTGTTCCTGTTTTATCAAGAAGCAAAGTATCTATATCTCCGGCTGTTTCCACTGCTTTACCCGATTTGGTTATGACGTTGGCACGCAGAGCACGATCCATCCCGGCGATACCGATAGCCGAAAGCAATCCTCCGATAGTGGTGGGAATGAGGCAGACAAACAAGGACAGAAAAGAAGCAATGGTAATGACAGTTCCCGTATAATCGGCAAACGGTTTAAGGGTGATACACACAATGACAAAGACCAATGTAAATGCTGCCAACAGGATAGTCAATGCAATTTCATTCGGTGTTTTCTGGCGGGATGCGCCTTCCACCAATGCAATCATCTTATCCAAGAAACTTTCACCCGGCTGGGTGCTTACCATTACTTTTATCTGATCGGACAATACTTTTGTACCTCCTGTTACTGAACTCTTGTCACCGCCTGCTTCACGGATTACAGGAGCGGATTCGCCTGTGATGGCACTTTCGTCAATAGACGCCAGTCCTTCGATGATCTCGCCATCGGCAGGAATAACATCTCCTGCCTCACATACAAAAATATCACCTTTCTTTAACTGGGAACTACTGACAGTTTTCAAAGTCCCGTTCACAATCAATTTGGCAGGAGTCTCCTCACGAGTCTTCCTCAGGCTATCGGCTTGTGCTTTTCCGCGCGCTTCGGCAATAGCTTCAGCAAAATTAGCAAATAACAAGGTGATGAACAGAATTACGAAAACCCATAAATTATAAATAAATGAGCCTTGTGAATCATTAACGATAGAGTAGAGCATCACCAAGAACATAATAGCTGTACAAACCTCTACCGTGAACATAATCGGATTCTTAATCATCACTCGCGGATTCAACTTCACGAATGATTGTTTTATGCTGTCAATAACTTGCTCCTTCTGAAATAAAGAAGCTGATTTATTATCTTTCATATCTTCTATTAATATCGTTGTCTGTTATCAGAATTATAAACTCAAGTGCTCGGCAATAGTGCTTAATGCATGTACCGGGAAGAATGATAGTGCGGCAACAATAAAAATAACCGCAAATGTCATCACACCGAATGTCACTGTATCGGTTTGCAATGTGCCGGCGCTTTCGGGAATAAATTTTTTCTTAGCCAGAATACCTGCTATGGCCACTTGACCTACAATCGGGACAAAACGTCCTAATATCAGCACAATACCACAAGAGTAGTTCCAAAACCATGTGTTATCACCCAGTCCTTCAAAACCGGAACCATTATTGGCGGCACACGAGGTGTATTCATAAAGCATTTCACTCAGACCATGATATCCGGGATTGTTCAACCAGCCACCTTCACTTTCCACAAATGCAGGCGCATGAACAAACAGATAAGCAGCCAATGCTGTACCAACTAAAATGATAAACGGATGAAGTAGTGCTACAATGGAAGCAATCTTCATTTCACGTGCTTCTACTTTATGACCAAGAAACTCCGGTGTACGGCCTACCATCAACCCACTGATGAACACGGCGATAATAATAAATGTAAAGTAGTTCATCCATCCCACACCTACACCGCCAAACCATGTGTTGATCTGCATGTTCAGCATTTCCATCATACCCGAAAGCGGCATTGTTGAATCGTGCATACCATTGACAGAACCATTGGAAGTAACCGTAGTAGTAATACTCCACAAAGCAGTGGCGGCCGAGCCCAAACGTATTTCTTTACCTTCCATCGCGCCATTATCCTGCGCTATCCCCATCTCATCAATACGTGGATTACCACCCATCTCCTGACTGACATTGATACAAACTCCTACCAGATAAGCAAACAGCATGACACCATATATACTATAACCCAATTTTTTACGTTTCAGATAGAAACCGAATGCAAATGCCATCGCCATAGGTATGATAAGGATAGACCAACATTCCACCATATTAGCAAAATAGGTAGGGTTCTCCAAGGGATGAGAAGAGTTTACACCAAAATAACCACCCCCATTAGTACCCAATTGTTTGATAGGGACAATAGCCGCCGTAGGGCCTTGTGATACATATTGTGTAGTTCCTTCCATGGTGGTCACCTTCATTTTTCCGTCAAAGCCCATCGGAGTGCCTTGCACAATCAGGATAAAACCTACGATCAATGAAAGAGGCAACAGGACACGGGTACAACTTAATACCAAATAGTTCCAGAAATTGCCAATAGTCTGAGTAGTCTTTGCAGCCAGCGCTTTCATTATACCTGCCATGGCAGCCATACCGGTAGCGGCAGTAATAAACTGAAAGAGCATGATGACGAATAGCTGAGTAAAATAAGTCAGCCCACTTTCACCGCTATAATGTTGCAAGTTACAGTTCACCATGAAACTGATACAAGTATTGAATGCCTGATGCGCAGTCTGACCGGCATTTCCATCCGGGTTAAGCGGCAGCACACCTTGTGTAACCAACAGTACCATCCCCCAAAGGAACCAAAATAGATTTACCACCAGCAAGGCTCTCAAAAACTGTTTCCAGTTCATCTCCTCATTGGGATTGATACCACTCAGTTTGAACATAACCCGTTCAACGGGCTTCATAAAATCCGACCAAGTCTTTTCACCTTTATAAACTTTAGCGATATATTTGCCCAAAGGATAGCTAAGCACTATCAATAAGACAATTTGCGCTATAACACCTAAAACTTCAGTATTCATAACTCTTTATTTCTTAACTTACTTTTTTAAAACTTCTCCGGCTTGATAAGAACATACATCATATAGCCGAACATAATCAAACTAACTACAAATAATGCTGTGTACATAACTTGTTTCTCCTTTCTTTTTTTAGATCTTCTCGAACCAGTCTATACATTTAAAGAAAAGCCAAAAGCAAGCTATGCCGCTCAAGGTACAAACCGCAAATCCGATTGAAAATAAATCCATAATTCCTTTTTTTAAATTAATACTATTGTTAACTGCCACGCTATATGCCAATAGTGTGCCATTACTGGCAAACAGGAGATAAGTAATTGATTTATATACAGATATAACAACAAGAAAAAAGAGGGAGCAAAAGAAGATCTTTTCAAAATGAAAAGGGAAGGATATCAAAACAGGAGAATAATTGATTTATTTGCTGCCAAACTGCATAATTCCCCAATTTATTATATAGCTTTGTATAGAGGTTTTAATACAGAAAAACAGAAAGGAAAAATGAAAAAGATAAATGTTACCGTAGCCGATATCACTACTTTAAAAGTCGACGCCATTGTAAATGCAGCCAACAGTTCGTTGCTGGGTGGTGGCGGTGTAGATGGAGCTATCCATCGGGCTGCAGGTCCGGCGTTGTTAGCGGAATGCAAAACATTGGGCGGTTGTCCGACAGGGGAAAGCAAGATAACCGATGCATACAACCTGCCATGCAGGAAAGTAATTCATACTGTAGGGCCCGTATGGCATGGGGGAACGCATGGAGAAGCCGAAAAACTTGCATCATGTTATCGTACCAGTTTTATACTAGCGAGAGAAAACGGCATCCAAAGCATTGCATTCCCCTGTATCAGTACCGGCGTATATCATTATCCCAAGGAAGAAGCGGCACGTATCGCATTGAATGCCATCGGGGAAGAAATGGCACATGGCTATGAAGGAGAAGTGATTGTATGCTGTTTCTCGGAAGAAGATGCTGAAGTATATCGAGAGCTCCTGTCTTGCTGAGGAAAGCCACGGGGGATTTCTAAAATCCGTACTATACCGATTCCATTTCCATCTTTGCTGAAACTGTGACGGACAGAAGAGTGTAGTAAGTGTTCCAGCTTGTGAAACGCTACCGTATGGTCTTTCATACCTGATACTAAGCTCTTTCTTCCTTATGGTTAAGCCCATTCTTACGGTTACATACTATAGTCGCCGGCATCGCTCCGTACAGTCCACCGGAAGAAACTGTAGCAGCAAACCATAAGAGTGGGCTTAGCCATAAGGAGGAAACGGCTTAATCAATGGTACTCAATAACTAAATACCGTATTCCTCTATTTTTCTATATAAAGTAGTCAAACCTATTTTCAATAAACGTGAAGCCTCAGTCTTGTTTCCTTTAGTATGTTGCAGAACTTTAGCAATATGACGTTTTTCCATAGCGGCCAGTTCAAACTCCGAATAATTCTTGCCGGAATAATCTTCCTGTCGGGTATTCTGTATTTCAATAGGAAGATCTTGTAAGGTAAGCTGTTTGTCGCAGACAATCATGCTGCGTTCTATCACGTTTCGCAATTCACGGATATTTCCTCTCCAGTCGGCAGCTTTCAAAGCATTCAAGAACTCCGGAGCCATCCCTTCCACTTGTTTCCCCAGTTTTTTTGAAAAGAGTTGGATAAAGCTTCCCGCCAAAAGTTCGATGTCTTCTTTGCGCTCACGAAGAGGAGGGAGGTGTATCTGAAAAACAGAAAGACGATAATAAAGATCTTCACGGAAATTACCTTGTTCTATTTCTTTTTTCAGGTCCCGATTGGTGGCGGAGATAACGCGGACATTCACTTTCGTCGGTTTCGTGTCGCCTATCTTGATGTACTCTCCCGCTTCGAGCACACGAAGCAATTTGGCCTGCAGCTCGAAAGCCATTTCACCTATTTCATCCAAAAAGATGGTTCCGTTATCGGCCACTTCGAACAGCCCCTTCTTATCTTTCATCGCTCCGGTAAACGAACCGGCTTTATGACCGAATATCTCGCTTTCAAGCAGATCTTTGCTAAAAGCAGAACAGTTTACAGCCACAAAAGCATTCTCTTTGCGAAGACTGTTGCGATGGATGGCTTGTGCAAAGACTTCTTTCCCCGTGCCTGTTTCTCCGGTCAGCAAGACTGTAACATCCGTTGCCGAAACCTTTCGGGCCAATGCTACGGCTTGTTGCATACCCTCCGACTTCCCTTTTATAGCGTCAAAAGAGAAACTTTGGGTTTCTTCTGTTTTCACTTTTTCCCCTACATTCTTTTTAGCCTGAGCCATAGCCCGGCTGATTAACGGAATAATTTTATTATTATCATCCCCTTTGGTGATATAATCAAAGGCTCCATTCTTGATTGCCTGCACACCATCCGGAATATTACCGTGGGCGGTCAAAAGTATCACCTCCAATTCTGGATAGAGTTTTTTGATGGTTGTAACCATATCCACTCCATTGCCGTCCGGCAAAAACACATCACACAACACCACTTGGGGATTATGTAACTTAAGTTGTTTCAATGTAGACTGGCAATCGGCTGCCTGGAATACTTCGTAACCTTCCAATTCCATCATACGCGAAAGAAGTTTGCGTATTTGCGGTTCATCATCAATAATTAAAATACTATCCATATATTTATTCTGTTTTGCGGGACAAAGATAGAATAAAATGAACGCTCGACAAAAGGATAATACTTAATTTCTGTTTTATAGAAAACGCTTTCTGATTATCTTTTTTAATCTCGGATTTTCTGAACCACTCCCGTAGGGAGTAAACAATAACAAGCTGTAAGAAACATATTTACTGATCAATTAAACTCATCTTATAATGAACCTTTTTATATTTTGTTTCGTTAAATATACCGGATGACATCTCAATTTACTTCCGTCAATTCCTCCCTATTCTTAATTAATTTAAACTATTATAGACTATGAACAAAATAGAAATAAAAGACTTATATCTTGTTTTCGGTCCGGAAAAGCAGAAAGCGTTCCGGATGTTGAAAGAAAGAAAAAGAAAAAATGAAATTTTAAAGGCGACTAATTGTACTGTAGCAGTTAAAAACGCCAATCTGACAATCAAAGAAGGAGAGTTCTTCGTAATCATGGGGCTATCGGGTAGTGGCAAATCAACTTTATTGCGCTGCATAAACCGATTAATCAAACCCACAAAAGGACAAGTACTGATTAATGGAACAGATATTACTGCCGCATCTGATAAGGAATTGTTGGAAATGCGTCGCCGGGAGATAGCTATGGTGTTCCAAAATTTTGGTTTGTTACCTCATCGCAGTGTTTTAAGCAATATTGCATTCGGTCTTGAACTCCAAGGAGTTCCCAAACAAGAACGTGAGAAAAAAGCCATGAAGAGTATGGAAATAGTCGGGCTGAAAGGACATCAGAATCAGATGGTCGGACAACTTTCCGGCGGAATGCAGCAACGTGTCGGGTTGGCACGCGCTTTGGCAAATGATCCGGAAATATTACTGATGGATGAAGCCTTTTCCGCTTTGGACCCATTGATCCGCGTACAAATGCAAGATGAAATGCTGGCGCTGCAATCCAAAATGAAAAAGACCATCGTCTTTATCACGCATGATTTGAGCGAAGCAATTAAACTGGGTGACCGCATTGCCATTATGAGAGACGGAGAAGTGGTGCAAGTCGGAACTTCAGAAGAAATTTTAACAGAACCAGCCAATGACTATGTGGCAAGATTTGTAGAAAATGTGGACCGGAGCAAAATCATAACGGCAGGAAGTATTATGATAACCCGTCCCGCCGTAGCCCGTCTGCGTAAAGAAGGTCCCGAGGTTCTGATCAGAAAGATGAAAGAAAGAGATATTACCGTGCTTCCTGTGATAGATGAAAATGACAAGCTGATAGGAGAGATTACATTGGAAAGTGCCGCCATTCTTCGGCATAAAGGTATAAAATCAATCAAGGAAGCCGTACAAAGTGAAGTACATTCCGTTACGGAGGACACAAAGATTGAGGATCTGCTTCCCTTAATTACGAAAACCAATTCTCCCATTTATGTGGTAAATGAAGAACGCGAACTGAAAGGCTTGGTTCCTCTATCGTCCATCGTAGTAGAGATGACCGGAAAAGATAAAGAAGAAATTAATGAACTTATTCAAAACGCTATCGAATTATGATAAACATAGGAAAATATATAGAAACAGCCATCAACTGGCTCACAGAAAACTTTGCCCCTCTTTTCGACGCCATCAATGTTGGAATAGGCGGGTTCATAGATGGGTTCCAAAACATATTGATGTGGATACCTTTTTATGTAACAATAGCATTGCTGGCCATCCTGGCTTGGTATAAATCGGGAAAAGGAGTCAGCATTTTTACCATTTTAGGATTATTACTGATTTGGGGAATGGGATTTTGGAACGAAACCATGCAGACTTTAGCATTGGTGCTTTCGTCTACCATCATCGCTCTTATCATGGGACTTCCATTGGGAATATGGAGCGCAAACAGCAAACGATGTGATAAAATTCTGCATCCTATCCTCGACCTGATGCAAACGATGCCTGCTTTCGTCTATCTGATTCCTGCCGTACTCTTTTTCGGGCTGGGAACCGTTCCGGGAGCTTTTGCCACCATTATTTTTGCCATGCCTCCCGTAGTGCGTCTGACCAGCCTGGGTATCAAGCAAGTACCGAAGAATGTTATAGAAGCTTCGCGCTCTTTTGGTGCGACACCTATGCAATTATTATTCAAGGTACAATTACCGCTGGCATTGCCCACCATCATGACCGGTATAAACCAGACAATCCTAATGTCGCTCTCCATGGTGGTCATTGCCGCTATGATTGCAGCCGGAGGGTTAGGGGAAATCGTATTGAAAGGTATCACGCAGATGAAAATAGGTTTAGGTTTCGAAGGCGGTATCGCAGTAGTCATCCTAGCCATCATTCTGGATAGAATAACACAAGGACTTGGAAAACAAAAGAAAGGGAAATAAGCATGAAGAAAATACTATATTTTTTGTCTTTCCTCCTGTTGCTTACCTCTTGCAGCGGGAAAAAAGATGATAAGACAATAAGCATTGGATACATAAACTGGGACGATGGCATCGCTCTGACCTATTTAACGGAAGTGATTCTTGAACAACAAGGTTATCATGTCATTTTAAAGAATGCTGATCCAGCTCCTATCTATGCAACAATGGCCCGTGGCAAAGTAGATTTGCTGATGGATGCTTGGTTACCAGCCACACAGGCCGATTATATGAAACAATACGGAAAGAATCTGGAAATCTTAGGCAAGATCTATCCAGATGCCCGTATCGGTCTGGTAGTCCCCGATTATGTGGACATTCATTCTATTGACCAATTAAATGCCAACAAAGAAAAATTCGGAGGCGAGATTATCGGCATTGATGCCGGCGCAGGGATTATGCATGCTGCAGATATGGCCATAGAAAAATACAATCTGGATTACAAATTGCTGGAGTCTAGCGGACCGGCTATGACCGCAGTACTAAAAAGAGCCATTGACGAACATCAATGGATTGTGGTGACGGGATGGACTCCCCATTGGATGTTCACCCGCTTTAAATTAAAATTTTTAGAAGACCCGAAAGGCATTTTTGGTAAAGCGGAAACAATTACAGCCATTGCCTGCAAAGGATTTGGTGAGCAACACCCGTTTGTGGTAAAACTGATAGAAAACATACATCTGAGCACCGAAGAAATCAGCAGCTTGCTGGATGATGTATCACAAAATGAATATAATGAAAAAGAAGGAGCGGAAAAATGGGTAAAAGAACATCAGGAGCTGGTAGATTCCTGGATTCCCCAGAAATAGAAATATCTCACTTACCTTGAGGGCCGCGCCCAAGGTAAGTGAGAAAACAAACGAACTTTGTATCAGCTCAACTATGCCATATATTTTGATAAGTTTCTCGAAAACAAAACCTATCTTTGCAACATAATAAAACACATATAAATTATGAATGTAATCAAATCAAAGTTCGTCTATCACTTAATGGCAATAATCACTGTAGCTATCTGGGGGACTACTTTTGTTTCTACTAAGATTCTAATCCAACATGGATTAAGTCCTTCCGACATCTTCTTTTATCGTTTCACTCTGGCCTATCTTTGCATGTGGTGTATTTCTTATAAAAAACTATTTGCCAATAGAATAAAAGATGAATTGTTACTTTTATTGGCCGGATTATGTGGAGGAACTATTTATTTCATTACTGAAAATACGGCTCTCGGTATCACATTAGCCTCCAACGTGTCTCTGATAGTATGCACATCACCTGTTCTGACCACACTACTTTCTTATTTGTTCAGAAGAAAAGAACCTTTCACCCGCCATCTTGTTTACGGATCGATCATGGCTTTGATAGGAGTGGGGCTAGTTGTTTTCAACGGCAGTTTCATTCTGAAAATTAATCCTTTGGGAGATATTCTTTCACTGACCGCTGCATTGATGTGGGCATTTTATTGCCTTATTCTCAAACAATTGGATAATCATTATTCTATCGTATTCATTACCCGTAAAGTATTCTTCTACGGAGTGCTGACCATTCTGCCCATGTTTTTATTCCGTCCGTTAAATTGGGACAATGTCTTGATGATGCAACCCATCGTGTTTGGAAATCTTCTCTTTTTGGGATTTGTCGCCTCCATGCTCTGCTTCATAGCCTGGAATGCATGTGTCAAGGAATTGGGAGCCGTAAAAAGTACAAACTATATTTATATCATCCCTTTGGTAACTCTTCTTACTTCAGCGGTCATTATTAATGAAAAGATAACTTGGATAGCCCTTACCGGCTGTTTTCTTATCTTGTGTGGTGTATATTTGGCAGAACGGAAAACAAATCCTACATTTGAGGCGAAATCTTAAAGCCCTTTAATTATGAACGAGATAGACAAAATGCGTAACAGTCAGCTGGCCGATATGGAGAAACCGGAAATACAGGCCAGTTTCATACACGCCAAAAAACTAGTGGCCCAATTACGGATGATGAGTACATACGATGATGGTTTTAGGGAAGTGCTGGAAGAATTAGTGCCGGGTATCCCTTCCACTTCTGTCATCTGTCCACCATTTTACTGTGATCATGGACACGGCATCCGCTTAGGAGAGCATGTCTTTGTGAATGCCAACTGTACATTTTTAGACGGTGGATATATCACCATAGGAGCACATACATTGATAGGACCCAATGTACAGATCTATACTCCACATCATCCGGTAGATTACATAACCCGACGCGAACCCAAAGAGTATGCATATCCCGTAACTATCGGAGAAGATTGCTGGATAGGAGGAGGAGCTATTCTTTGTCCCGGAGTAAAAATAGGTCATCGCTGTATTATCGGAGCTGGAAGTGTCGTAACTAAAGACATTCCCGACAATTCCGTTGCTGTAGGTAATCCAGCCAAAGTGATTAGAAAAGTTGATTAAAAAAAGAGAACAGATAATTATGAAAGTTTTGGCCCCACATAATTATCTGTTTCTCGTATTCAGCCAATATAAACATTGACGCTCAGAAACAGGCAATCGTCTCCGTTAGAACATTCAAAGTCTATTTTATTCTCTCTGGCCAGCCAACCTATAGCTGCATTCAAATCTCTGTCAGACAACTCTGAAGCTCTTTTTAAATCACAATAACTCCACCGTTTATTGTCATTCAGCAGTTTCCAAACTTTTCCTGCGTTTACTCCAATTTGATGTTTATCCATTTTGATGTTCAATTAAAGAAGTTAATAATAGAATGCTTAGTTTTTTGCGGTAAATATAACCTTTTATTAAAATAAAATAGACTCTCCTACATAAAATTCATGTAAAAGACATGATTATTTAACATTTGTTTCTGTCAAATTTCATGTAAATTCTCTTTTTATGAAGATATTTATTGCCGGATGAGCCATTTTTACAAATATTTCCTCTAACTTTGTAAGTCAATTAATCCTTTGATATGAAAAGAAATAAAATAAACTGGAGAGTGCCCAAAGGTATGGAACTCACAGAGTTAGATAAAAAGGTTCTCTATTATCAAGATAGAGGTCATTTGGTGCCTTCACGTGAACTGATTAAGACACCAGAACAGATTGAAGGAATACGCCGTAGCGGTATTATCAATACCGGAGTGCTAGACCTTGTAGAACGCGAGATCCATGCAGGCATGAGCACATTGGAAATAGACAAACTAGTTTATGAATACACTAAAGATCATGGCGGCATTCCTGCAACCTTAGGCTATGAAGGTTTTCCAAAAAGTTGCTGCACCTCTATCAATGAGGTTGTTTGTCACGGTATTCCTAATGAATTCGACATTCTGGAAGAAGGAGATATTATCAATGTGGATTGTACTACCATTCTTGATGGTTATTATGCCGACGCATCGCGTATGTTTACCATTGGAAAAACCACACCTCAGAAAGAGAAACTGGTACGAGTAGCTAAAGAATGTTTGGAGATAGGCATGGAAGCTGCAAAACCATTTGGTTTTGTGGGAGACATAGGACATACCATTGAAAAACATGCTAAAAAAAATGGATTCTCAGTAGTGCGTGATCTCTGCGGACACGGAGTAGGCATAGAGTTTCATGAAGAACCGGATGTAGAACATTTTGGAAAAAAAGGAACTGGTATGCTATTGGTCCCGGGAATGGTTTTTACCATTGAACCAATGATCAATATGGGAACATGGGAAGTCTTCATTGATGAGGAAGATGGCTGGACTGTAGTCACCGAAGACGAACAGCCGTCTGCACAGTGGGAACATACTTTCGTTATGACAGATAACGGACTTGAAATTCTGACACATTAATATATATAATTAAGGTATAGAAATATGGATACAATTATATTAGGTATAGAATCTTCCTGTGACGACACATCAGCCGCAGTTATCAAGAATGGCGTATTGTTGTCCAACGTAGTGTCCAGCCAGGCTGTTCACGAAGCTTACGGAGGGGTGGTTCCCGAATTGGCGTCACGTGCCCATCAACAAAACATTGTACCGGTGGTGCACGAAGCCTTAAAAAGGGCAGGAGTTACCAAGGAGCAACTAAGCGCCGTTGCATTCACCCGAGGACCCGGCTTGATGGGATCATTACTGGTCGGAGTATCTTTTGCGAAAGGTTTCGCACGTTCATTAAATATACCAATGATTGATGTTAACCACCTGCAAGCCCATGTGTTAGCCCATTTCATTAAAGAATCGGAAGAAGACAACAACCAACCTAAATTCCCTTTCTTGTGCCTGCTGGTGTCAGGAGGAAACTCACAGATAATATTGGTAAAGGCCTATAATAATATGGAAGTTTTGGGACAAACTATTGACGATGCAGCAGGAGAAGCTATCGACAAATGTTCTAAAGTAATGGGCTTAGGTTATCCCGGAGGTCCTATCATTGATAAACTGGCACGTCAAGGCAATCCCAAAGCGTTCACTTTCAGTAAACCACATATTCCGGACTATAACTATAGCTTCAGTGGACTAAAGACTTCTTTCCTATACTCTTTGCGTGACTGGTTGAAAGAAGATCCCGATTTCATCGAGCATCATAAAAACGACTTGGCTGCTTCATTAGAAGCGACTATTGTAGATATTTTAATGGATAAGCTGAGAAAAGCAGCCAAAAATCTCAAAATAAATGAAGTGGCAGTAGCCGGAGGGGTATCAGCCAATAACGGGCTTCGTAACTCATTCCGCGAACATGCCGGGAAATATGGTTGGAATATCTATATCCCGAAGTTCAGCTTTACTACGGATAATGCTGCAATGATCGCAATTACCGGTTATTACAAGTACCTGGACAATGATTTTTGCACTATAGACAAGCCCGCTTATTCACGGGTAACTATTTAAATATTTAAAAACCGTTTTCAACATGTCAGTAGAAGGTAAATTTTTAAGTAAAGAGATTAACGATTTGTTTTGGAGAGAAGGCCTGACACTCGTTACTGCCGAGAGTTGCACGGCAGGAAGTGTGGCGGCCGCTATTACAGCCGTTGCCGGAAGTTCACACTTCTTTAAAGGTGGAATTATCGCCTATTCCAACGAAATAAAGGAAAATCTGTTGGGGGTAAACCACGGAACTTTAGAAACTCATGGGGCTGTAAGTGAAGAAACCGTTATCGAAATGGTAAAAGGGGCGATGAAATCGATGAATTCTGATTGTGCTGTAGCAACTTCAGGTATCGCAGGGCCCACAGGAGGTACCCCCGACAAGCCGGTAGGTACCATTTGGATTGCTGCCGGATGTAAAGACAAAGTGATTACACTGAAATTGGAAGGCGACGAAGGAAGAAACAAAAACATTGCAAATGCAACCCAAAATGCACTGCAACTGCTCCGAAAGTTGTTCCAAAACGAAGAAAATGAGCAGTAATTGCAGAATTATTTGCAAAAACTCTTGTTTTATACAAATAAAAGTGCTTATTTTGCACTCCGTTTGAAATAAGTATTGAAAAAAACTATAAAAATAAGATAGCAATGTCGAAGATTTGTCAAATTACCGGAAAGAAAGCCATGATTGGCAACAATGTTTCACACTCTAAGAGAAGAACCAAAAGAACTTTTGATGTGAACTTGTTTACTAAGAAATTCTACTATGTAGAACAAGATTGCTGGATTAGCCTGAATATCTGCGCTAACGGCTTACGTGTGATTAATAAAAAAGGCTTGGATGCAGCGCTGAATGAAGCGGTAACCAAAGGCTATTGTGATTGGAAAAGCATCAAAATTATTGGTTAATTAAAAAGGAGAGATAGACTATGGCAAAGAAGGCTAAAGGTAATAGAGTACAGGTAATCCTTGAATGCACAGAAATGAAGGATAGTGGTATGCCGGGAACTTCTCGTTACATTACAACAAAAAATAGAAAAAATACCACTGAAAGATTGGAACTTAAGAAGTACAATCCTATTTTGAAAAGAGTAACAGTTCACAAAGAAATTAAATAATTATAACCCATGGCAAAGAAAACAGTCGCAACCCTTCAGACAGGTAAAGAAGGACGTTCTTATACTAAGGTTATCAAGATGGTTAAATCTCCGAAAACAGGAGCTTACATCTTCGATGAGCAAATGGTACCTAACGAAAAAGTTCAAGACTTTTTCAAGAAATAATTCAGTCGGAAGACTAATGGAAAGTTCCTTTCATATATTATGGAAGGAACTTTTTTTATACCACAATGTTATCATCATAATACATTATGACCAATCATTGTGACACTTTTTTTTGTCCGTGTAAGAGATTAGTTATATCTTTGTAGCATAAACAGATAAATCAGACTCCAATATGGGATTTTTTAATTTTTTCTCGAAAGAAAAGAAGGAAACTTTAGACAAAGGATTGTCCAAAACCAAAGAAAGTGTATTTAGTAAGATTGCCCGTGCCGTAGCTGGTAAATCAAAAGTAGACGATGAAGTATTGGATAATCTGGAAGAAGTGCTTATTACTTCGGATGTAGGCGTTGAAACAACTCTAAATATTATTAAACGCATTGAAGAAAGAGTTGCCAAAGATAAATATGTAAACACTCAGGAACTGAACAAGATTCTCCGTGAAGAGATAGCGGCATTATTGACTGAAAATAACACGGTGGATTCGGATGATTTCACTGTTCCGGAAGGTAAGAAGCCCTATGTCATCATGGTGGTAGGTGTAAACGGTGTGGGTAAAACTACAACCATTGGCAAATTGGCATATCAATTTAAGAAGGCGGGCAAATCCGTCTATTTGGGTGCCGCTGATACATTCCGTGCTGCCGCCGTAGAACAATTGGATATTTGGGGAGAAAGAGTAGGAGTGCCTGTTATTAAACAGAAAATGGGATCAGATCCCGCATCCGTAGCTTTTGATACCTTAAGCTCTGCCGTAGCTAATAATGCAGATGTAGTAATTATTGATACCGCAGGTCGTCTTCACAATAAAGTAGGTTTGATGAACGAGCTTACTAAAATCAAGAATGTGATGAAGAAAGTTGTTGCGGACGCACCTCACGAAGTATTGCTGGTTTTAGACGGTTCTACCGGTCAAAACGCATTTGAACAAGCAAAACAGTTTACTTTGGCTACAGAAGTTACTGCTATGGCAATTACCAAATTGGACGGAACAGCCAAGGGGGGCGTTGTAATTGGCATCTCAGAGCAGTTCAAAATTCCCGTAAAATATATTGGATTGGGCGAAGGTATTGAAGACATGCAGGTATTCCGCAAAAAAGAATTTGTAGACTCACTATTTGGAGAGACTGAATAATAAATGAAACGTAACACAATAGATATCATCACCTTAGGGTGTTCCAAAAACTTAGTAGACTCAGAAAAGCTGATGCGTCAGCTGGAAGCAAACGGTTATAAAGTAACTCATGATTCCGATAAACCGCAAGGAGAAATCGCAGTTATTAATACATGTGGTTTTATCGGCGATGCCAAAGAGGAATCGATCAATATGATATTGGAATTTTGTCAGGCCAAAGAAGAAGGGAAACTCAAAAAACTATATGTAATGGGTTGCCTTTCAGAAAGATATCTAAAAGAATTGGCATTGGAAATTCCTCAAGTAGACAAATTCTATGGTAAGTTTAATTGGAATGAGTTACTGGCAGATTTAGGCAAAGCATACAAGGCGGAATTTGCCATTGAACGGACATTAACCACTCCTCATCACTATGCTTATCTGAAAATATCAGAAGGCTGTGACCGTAAATGTTCTTATTGTGCCATTCCTATTATTACAGGACGCCACATTTCACGTCCGATGGAGGAGATTATTGATGAAGTGAAACTACTTGTATCCGAAGGAGTAAAGGAGTTCCAAATTATAGCCCAAGAATTGACTTACTACGGCGTAGATCTATATAAAAGTCAGAAATTGCCCGAACTCATCGAAAGAATTGCTAATGTTCCCGGTGTAGAATGGATACGTTTACACTATGCATATCCGGCGCATTTCCCGGAAGAATTATTCCGTGTTATGCGCGAACACGATAATGTATGCAAATATATGGATATCGCCCTGCAACACATTAGTGACAATATGCTGAATAAAATGCGCCGACACGTAAGTAAAGCGGAAACCTACGAATTAATCGAAAAATTTCGTCGGGAAGTACCCGGTATTCACTTACGTACAACATTAATGGTAGGACATCCCGGCGAGGCTGAAGAAGATTTTGAAGAATTAAAAGAATTCGTCAAAAAAGTACGATTTGACCGGATGGGGGCCTTTGCATACTCAGAAGAAGAAGGAACATTCGCCGCTAAAGAATACGAAGATTCCATTTCTCATGAAGTGAAACAACAGCGCTTGGATGAATTAATGGCACTTCAGCAGGAAATAGCCGGCGAACTGAGCCAAACGAAAATAGGTAAAGAATTCAAAGTCATTATAGACCGGAAGGAAGGAGATTACTACATAGGCAGAACCCAGTTTGACTCTCCTGAGGTAGATCCTGAGGTCTTGATAAAAGCTGATGACGAGTACTTAAAAATAGGTGAATTCTATAAAGTGAAAATTACAGCCGCCGATGATTTTGACCTATACGCCAGCATTTTATAGGCTTTTTCCCATATAAAGTTTGGATAATGTTTGTTTTTTTACTAATATAGCAACCAAATTAACACTTTAAGCTTTGAATAACAAAGAATTTATATCTGAATTATCACGTAAACTAGGATATACAAATAAAGATACATCACAATTGGTATCCTCAGTCATTGGTGTTATGACCCAAGAATTGCAAGATGGCAACAACATTGTAATTCAGGGATTTGGTACGTTTGAGGTTAAGAAAAAATTGGAAAGAATTTCTATTAACCCGGCTACTCAACAACGTATGCTGATTCCCCCCAAGTTAGTGCTGACTTACAAACCCAGTGTAACCTTAAAAGAAAAGTTTAAATAAAATAGCCCTTATTTATAATATTATCATGAGCGAGAAAGTAACCATACAAGATATCATCGAACTTTTGGCTGAGAAACACAGCATGACTAAAAAAGATGCTGAAATCTTTGTCAAAGGAATGTTTGAACTGATAGAGGAAGCTCTAGCTACTGAAAAGTATGTAAAGGTTAAAGGACTAGGTACGTTTAAACTCACAGAGGTGGAGAGTCGTGAAAGTGTAAACGTAAATACGGGGGAAAGAATTGAAATACAGGGTCATACAAAAATATCTTTTACTCCGGATTCCAGCATGAAAGATTTAATAAATAAGCCATTTGCTCATTTTGAAACGGTTATATTAAATGAGAATACCAAATTGGAAGATACCGAAACAGAAATAGAAGGAGAGGAGGAAGATACCGTTGACGAAAACGCGCCTAAGCCTAAACAAACAGTTGCGGCTAAAGAGGTTGAACTCATAGAAACGGAAAATACAGAAGATTCTCCAAATGAGAATCCCATTGCCTCGGAAGATATTGTCACTGAAGCAGAAAAGGATATTGTTGTTGAAACGGCTGTTCCCCAAACGGTTTCTCCTTTAGCAGAAACAATAGAAGGAAACAAGGTAACAGACAAACCTCAAGAAGAAGTTATGACTATTGCCGATGCAGCCATACTGGCTGCTCATAAAGCTTGTGAAGAAAAAACATCTTTGGAAATAATAGTGCCACAAGAGGCAACCCCGTCAGAAAAAACGGTAACTGTTACTTCTAATTTTGAAAAAGAACAGAAGATAGAGGAAACAACAGAAGCACAAGAAATCTCAGGAGAGAAAAAGAACAGAGTTTCCCGGGGAATTATTCTTGTTATCATTTTGATTGTCTGCATCACAGGTGGCATATATTGGTATTTGCAATCAGATAAAACTTCGGATTTACAATCGCCGGCTACAATAAAAAACACCCAAGAACAATTGGAAGAGGATATTCCTGCAATTCCGGTTAATGACTCATTAATGCAAGGTAAAGATACCGCAAACATATGGACGGATGTTACTAGAAAAGAAACCATCAGTCAATCACAACAGGCTGTATCTCCTAGTACGAAAAAGAGTTCTGGCGTTGCTGTAACTGCAAATGTTGAAAAAGAAACTTTAGCCGACACTGTAGAATATGACATAACAGGGACTAAAACTAATTACACATTACGAGAAGGAGAGAGCCTGGTAAAATTAGCTGTGAAATTCTATGGTACAAAAAAGCTATGGCCCTATATCGTGAAACATAATAAAAACATCATTAAAGATGCCGACAGAGTACCCATAGGGACTACTCTGCGTATTCCTGAATTAACTCCTAAAAAATAAGACTTCTTGTATTTTGCCTGCTTTCGACTTAAATAAAGCAGGCAAAATACAAGAAGTAAAAAAAGTGCGCTCAACTGATATTCTCACTCTACAAACCTTATCTTTGTATTTTAAAATTCTTTAGCCCAATAACCTTTAAAAAGTAGAGATGCACTTTACTTTTTTAATAAAAATTAGTTGCCGCTGTTAATTAATTACCGTAATTTTGGCTGCGTTAAATGAACAAGGCTATTTACAAGCCCGTTATTAGATCAATAAAGAAACAACTAAATAAACAAAATTATGGCTGAAGCAATTGACATTCGCGAACTAAACGAACGAATTGAAAGACAAAGTGCGTTCGTAACCAACTTAATGACTGGTATGGACCAGGTTATTGTAGGTCAGAAACATTTGGTAGAATCATTACTTATCGGTTTACTGTCCGATGGTCATATCCTGTTGGAAGGTGTTCCGGGTCTGGCAAAGACTCTGGCGATCAAAACGCTTGCATCTTTGATTGATGCCAAGTACAGCCGAATCCAGTTTACTCCAGACTTGCTGCCCGCCGACGTTATCGGTACCATGATTTATAGTCAGAAAGACGAACAATTCATAGCAAAGAAAGGTCCGATTTTTGCAAATTTCGTATTAGCCGATGAAATTAACCGTGCCCCGGCTAAAGTACAGAGTGCTTTGCTGGAAGCCATGCAGGAACGTCAAGTCACACTGAGCAAGGAAACCTTTATGCTACCCGAACCTTTCCTTGTAATGGCTACTCAGAACCCGATTGAACAGGAAGGTACCTATCCGCTTCCCGAAGCCCAGGTAGACCGTTTTATGCTGAAAGTTATTATCGACTATCCGAAACTGGAAGAAGAAAAGAAAATCATCCGCCAAAATATTACTGGAGAGAAAATCGAAGTTCGTCCCATTCTGAAAGCAACAGATATTATGGAAGCCCGCAAAGTGGTGCGCCAAGTCTATCTGGACGAAAAGATAGAGCAATACATCGCTGATATCGTATTCGCAACCCGTTTCCCTGAAAAATATGACTTGAAAGAACTGAAAGACATGATTGGTTTCGGTGGTTCACCGCGTGCATCTATCAATTTGGCATTGGCAGCACGCAGTTATGCGTTCATCAAACGTCGTGGTTACGTAATTCCCGAAGATGTTCGTGCAGTTGCTCACGATGTGCTTCGCCACCGTATCGGCTTGACTTACGAAGCAGAGGCTATGAATATGTCTTCTGATGAAATTGTAAGCAAAATCCTGAATAAAGTGGAAGTACCCTAAGGATTGTGTTCTGAGGCAGTTCTTAATTGCTTGACAATTAGGAAGAAACCCTGGAAACAAAAGGTTGAGTACAGAGTTCCACATGGGTGGGACTGTCATTCCACCCATGTGGAACTCCCGTTTCATCTATGTGGGACCACCATCCCACATGGGTGGAACACCAAATGCATCCGTTTGAAAAACCATTCTCGATAGGAGAAAAAACAGAAACCGATGCGCCGGATAAATAAACAACATAGTACGAACAGTATGGAAACAAGTGATTTATTAAAACGGGTTCGCCAGATTGAAATCAAGACACGCGGACTTTCGAACAATATCTTTGCCGGACAGTATCACTCTGCATTCAAGGGCAAAGGTATGTCATTCTCGGAAGTACGTGAATATCAGTATGGTGACGACGTACGTGACATTGATTGGAACGTAACCGCCCGCTACAACAAACCTTTTGTCAAGGTGTTTGAAGAAGAGCGCGAATTGACGGTTATGCTCTTGATTGATGTTTCGAACAGCTTGGATTTCGGTACGGTGAAGCAGTTGAAGAAGGATATGGTGACCGAGATTGCCGCTACATTGGCATTCTCGGCCATTCAAAATAACGATAAAATCGGAGTTATTTTCTTTTCAGACCGGATTGAGAAATTCATTCCGCCTAAAAAAGGCCGTAAACATATTCTTTATATCATCCGTGAACTGCTTGATTTCAAGCCCGAGAGCAAGCGTACAGATATAAAAACGGCTGTGGAATATCTGACCAACGTAATCAAAAAACGTTGCACCACCTTTATGATAAGCGACTTTATAGATGAAAACGACTTCCGCAATGCTTTGACCATTGCCAACCGGAAACATGATATCGTAGCTATTCAGGTATACGACCGCCGCATGGCAGAGTTACCTGATGTGGGACTGATGAAAGTACGCGATGCCGAAACCGGCCACGAGCAATGGATTGACACCTCGTCACGAGCTTTGCGTCGCGCACATAATGACTGGTGGATACAGCGTCAGGGAGTATTGAATGAAACATTTACTAAAAGTAATGTGGACTCTGTATCTATCCGCACGGATCAGGATTATGTGAAATCGTTGCTTAACTTATTTGCTAAACGAAATTAAAGAATATGAATATACTGAATACTAGCAAAAAGTTCTTGAAAGCTGGAGTTTGTGCAATTATGCTGATAACAGCCGGACAGGCACAGGCACAGCAGGTTACGGTAGACGCCAGCATTGACTCGCTGCAACTTCTCATTGGCGAACAGGCTAAAGTGAAGCTGGAAATCAGCATGGATGCCAAGCAAAAACTGCAACTTCCGTTCCTACGCGATACATTGGTAAAAGGAGTGGAGATATTGGATATAGCCAAGCCTGATACCCAGATGCTGAACGATGGAAAGCGTATGCTGATAAAACAGGAATATACAATAACTTCTTTTGACTCGGCACTTTACTATCTTCCCCCATTCGAGGTGATGGTAAACGGAGAGTCTTACCGGTCCAAAGCATTGGCCGTAAAAGTATATTCCATTCCGGTAGATACGCTGCATCCCGAACAATTCTTCGGACCGAAGACCGTTCGCGAAGTACCTATCACCTGGGATGACGTATCGGCCATCGTATGGCTTACCTTGCTGATGCTTGCTTTGGGCGGACTAGCTTACTACCTGTTTGTACGCTACAAAGATAACAAGCCTATCATCAAGAAGATCAAGATTGAACCGAAGTTGCCGCCACACCAGCAGGCGTTGAAGGAAATAGAGCGTATCAAGGGAGACAAAACCTTGCGTACAGCCGATCCGAAGACCTATTATACCGAGCTGACGGATGTACTCCGTACTTATATGGAAGAACGATTCGGCTTTAACGCTATGGAGATGACTTCATCCGAAATTATTGATAAGCTACAGGAAATCAACGACAAAGAGTCTATCAAGGATTTGATGTATTTGTTCCAGACTGCCGACTTGGTGAAATTCGCCAAACATTCTCCGTTGATGAATGAAAACGATATGAATCTGGTAAACGCAGTAGACTTTATCAATAATACAAAAGTGGAACCAGACCCGAATGCAAAGCCCGAACCTACGGAAATCACCGTGGAGGAAAAGCGAAGCAAACAGGGCAGAATGATTCTGCTGGGCAGCATCAGCATCATTGTTATTGCGATTGTGGTAATTCTATATAAGGTGCTGAGTGGTGTATATAACCTCTGGTTTTAACAAATAAATACTAGGAACAATGATTTTTGCAAATATTGAATATCTATTTCTGCTGATTCTGCTCATACCTTATATAATATGGTACGTCATGAAGCGGAAGAAAACCGAGCCTACGCTTCAGGTTTCTACCACACGCATGTACATGAAGGCACCCAAAAGCTGGAAGATTTACTTGCTGCATGCTCCGTTCGTACTCCGTACGGTGGCTATCATCATGGTAATCCTGATCTTGGCACGCCCTCAGACCACAGACAATTGGCAGAATACCGAAATAGAAGGAATCGACATCATGCTAGCAGTAGACGTTTCTACCAGTATGTTGGCCGAAGACTTGAAACCCAACCGCTTGGAAGCCGCCAAACAAGTAGCTTCCGAGTTTATCAACGGCCGCCCCAATGATAATATCGGTCTGACCATCTTTGCCGGTGAGAGTTTTACCCAATGTCCGCTAACGGTAGACCATGGGGTACTGCTGAATCTGTTCAACAGCATTAAAGGCGATATCGCCCAGCGCGGACTGATTGAAGATGGTACTGCCATCGGTATGGGCATTGCCAATGCGGTGACCCGTCTGAAGGACAGCAAGGCTAAATCGAAAGTGATTATTCTGCTGACGGATGGTAGTAATAACCGTGGAGATATTTCTCCACTGACGGCAGCCGAGATAGCTAAACAGTTCGGAATCAGGATCTACACTATTGGTGTCGGTACAAACGGAACTGCTCCTTATCCGATGCAGACCTACGCAGGGACGCAATATGTGAATGTCCCCGTCGAGATAGACGAAAAGACTTTGACCGAGATTGCAGGTACAACGAACGGAAATTATTTCCGTGCCACCAGCAATTCCAAGCTGAAGGAAGTCTATCAGGAGATTGACAAACTGGAGAAAACGAAGTTGAACGTGAAAGAATTCAGCAAACGCGAAGAAGAATATCAGGTATTCGCCTGGATTGCTTTCTTCTGCATTTTGCTTGAACTTTTGTTGCGTAACTCAGTATTAAAGAAAATACCTTAAAAAAAGAAAGTCATGTTTCGATTTGCAGACCCGAACTTTTTATATTTACTCATCCTATTGCCGTTTTTGGTGGCGCTGTATTTGTATTCCAATTATCACCGCCGCCAAAATATTCGCAAATATGGTGATCCGGCATTGCTGAAAGGGCTTATGCCGACTATTTCCAAGTATCGTCCTGACATCAAGTTTTGGCTGACTTTTGCTGCGTTGACATTGGTTATACTGATGTTGGCCCGTCCACAGTTCGGCTCAAAGATGGAAACGGTGAAACGAAGTGGAGTGGAAGCTGTTATTGCATTAGACATTTCAAACTCTATGCTGGCAGAAGATGTGACTCCCAGTCGTTTGGACAAATCAAAGAAATTGATATCCAGACTGGTAGATACGTTCAATAATGATAAAGTAGGATTGATTGTTTTTGCAGGTGATGCTTTCACGCAATTGCCTATTACAAGCGATTATGTTTCTGCCAAGATGTTTTTGGAAACCATTAACCCGTCATTAATAACCACACAAGGTACGGATATCGGTACGGCCATCCGCCTGGCAATGAAGAGTTTTACTCCACAAGAAGGAGTGGGACGTGCGATTATTGTCATTACCGATGGTGAGAATCATGAAGGTGGGGCAGTAGAAGCAGCCCAGGAAGCAGCCGAAAAAGGTATGCAGGTATTTGTACTAGGGGTAGGTTCACCGGATGGTTCTCCAATTCCAGCTGAGAATGGTAGCAACAATTTTCGTCGCGATAAAGATGGAAATGTCATCGTCACCCGCTTGAATGAGCAAATGTGCCAGGAAATAGCCAAGGCAGGCAATGGAATGTATATCCGCGTAGATAATACCAACTCTGCCGAAAAGGTGTTGAACAATGAAATTGCTAAATTGTCAAAAGCTGATGTAGAAAGTCAGGTTTATACTGAATTCGATGAACAGTTCCAGGCTTTGGCATGGCTGGTGCTTATCCTGCTGGTGGTAGAAATGCTTATTTTGGAACGGAAGAATCCGCTTTTCAAAAATGTCAGACTATTTAAATAAGGAATGCTTATGTTACAAAAAACCTATATCACTCTGTTATTCTTACTTGTGGCAAGCTGTGCCTTCGCCCAAAAAACAGAAAGAGATTATCTGCGCAGTGGAAACAAGCTGTATAACGACAGTTTGTTTATCAAAGCGGAGGTAGATTATCGTAAGGCATTGGAAATTAACCCGAAATCAACAGATGCTATGTTCAATTTGGGAAACTCGCTCTTGATGCAGCAAAAAGCAAAGGAAGCGATGGAACAGTTTGAATCTGCTTCAAAAGTAGAAAAGGATAGAGATAAACTAGCACAGATTTATCATAACATGGGAGTTATCCTTCAGTCGTCCAAGCAGTATCCACAGTGTATAGAGGCTTATAAGGAATCTTTACGGAATAACCCGAAAGATGATGAAACTCGTTACAACTTGGCTTTGGCACAAAAGCTGTTGAAAGACCAACAGCAAAATCAAGACCAGAATCAGGATAAGAATCAAGATCAAAAACAAAATCAGAAAGACGACAAAAAGGATCAGAACAAAGACCAGCAAGAACAGGATAAGAAAGACCAACAAAATCAAAATCAGCAACAACAGCAGCAAAATAAGGATGAAATGTCCAAAGAAAATGCCCAACAATTATTGAATGCTGTGATGCAAGATGAAAAGAATGTGCAAGATAAAGTTAAAAAACAACTGCAAATTCAAGGAAAGAAGTTGGATAAAGACTGGTAATTTCTTAATTTTGGCAAATAAAAAAATAATTAGATAGCAATGAGGAAAGTAATTCTCTTATTCATATTAATAACATCGGTGCTCGGAGCATGGGCAGACGGAAATGTGACGTTTACCGCTTCTGCGCCTGATGTAGTAGTAAGCGGGGATCAGTTCCGGCTGACTTATACGGTCAACACTCAGAAAGTCAGGGATTTTCGTGCACCTAATATCAAGGGGTTCGATGTCTTAATGGGACCAAGCCGTTCACAGCAGAGTAGTACACAGATTATAAATGGTAATGTTACTTCTACCAGCTCCATTACTTTTACTTATATTTTGATGGCTGATAAAGAAGGAACTTACACCATTCCTGGTGCTACTATTGTGGCAGACGGACAAAACAAAACTTCAAATTCCGTACAAATCAAAGTATTACCGCCTGATCAAACAAATGGTGTTGGAGGTGGAAACAATAGCGGTGGAAGAACTTCTTCACGCAGTCAGGTTGCCGGAAGCAAAATAACCAATCAAGATTTGTTTATTACCGCAACAGCAAGTAAGACTACTGTTTATGAACAGGAAGCCATCTTGTTGACATACAAGGTCTATACTTTGGTAAACTTGCGCCAACTGCGTGGTGACATGCCTAAACTAACCAACATTTATGTACAAGAAGTGGAACTTCCCCAACAAAAGACATTCTCTTTGGAACATTATAACGGAAGAAACTATAACACTACTGTGTGGAGTCAGTATGTACTTTTCCCCCAGCAATCGGGAAAAATAGAAATTCCGGCTATTACCTTTGAAGGGGTTATAGCTCAACAAGTTGCCTCAGACGATCCTTTTGATGCTTTCTTTAATGGTGGAAGTAACTATGTGGAAGTAAAGAAAAACATTGTTACTCCTAAGCTGACCATCAACGTAAAAGCATTGCCCGATGGCAAACCAATTAATTTCTCCGGAGGAGTAGGAGAGTTTACTATCAGTTCGTCTATAAGTACAAAAGAACTGAAAACAAATGATGCTGTAACCATTAAGTTAGTCATTTCTGGTACAGGTAATTTGAAATTGGTCAATACTCCGGAAGTAGCTTTCCCAAAGGATTTTGAAGTATACGACCCCAAGATTGACAATAAATTTACATTAACTCGCGAAGGTTTGTCAGGCAATAAGGTGATAGAATATCTAGCAATTCCAAGACATGCCGGCAATTTCACTATTCCGCCTGTCGAATTTTCCTATTTTGACTTAAAAAGCAATAGCTATAAAACAATAAAAACAGAAGCTTACAACCTAAAAGTGGAAAAAGGTGCAGGAAATGCAGATCAAGTTATTGCAGACTTTACCAACAAGGAAGATTTGAAAGTATTGGGACAAGACATCCGTTACATCAAAATGGGGGAAACTAGTTTAACTCGTAAGGGAGATTTCTTCTTTGGCTCAACAACATATTATCTATGGTATATCATTCCATTGGTTCTCTTCGTTGTTTTCGTAATTGTCTATCGTAAAAAAGCTATTGAAAATGCAAATGTAGCAAAAGTACGTACTAAAAAAGCGAATAAAGTGGCTGCCAAACGCATGAAAAATGCAGGCAGATTATTAGCTGAAAACAAACAAGAAGCATTCTATGATGAGGTGTTGAAAGCACTTTGGGGATACATCAGTGATAAGTTGAATATCCCGGTTTCTCAATTGTCTAAAGATAATATCGAGGACGAATTGACCAAATATGGTGTTGCCCCCGAACTGATTAAAGATTTCATCGGAACATTGAATGAATGCGAGTTCGCCCGCTATGCTCCGGGTAATCAGAATGAAGCTATGGATAAAGTATATTCTTCGGCTGTTGAGGTCATCAGCAAAATGGAGAATAGTATAAAACACTAAATCAAAGGAGATTATAACAATGACAAAAATATATTTCATTTTGATATTCCTGATAAGTTTTGTCACAGTCTACGCACAGAATGAATCAGACTCTGCACAGGTTACCGCCCAAACAGAAATGCCACAAAGTGCTGCTGTGCAAACTTTCCCAACAAAGACAGAAGCCGATAGTGCATATATAAGAAACGACTTTGCAGCTTCTGTAGAGATGTATGAGAATATATTAAAAAACGAGGGGGAATCTTCCGATATTTATTATAATTTAGGTAACAGCTATTATAAAATGAATAACATTGCCAAAGCTGTCCTTAATTACGAACGTGCCTTGTTGCTAAACCCAGGAAATAGTGATATTCGTTTCAACCTAGAACTGGCTCGAAGCAAAACTGTAGACAAGGTAATCCCTTCTAGTAAAATGTTTTTTGTTACCTGGACTCAATCACTTATTAATACAATGAGTGAAAAGGCATGGGCACATACAGGCATTATCATGTTTATTCTGATGATATTGGCACTGTCTTTATTTATTTTCGGAAAACGAGTAGTCTTGAAGAAAGTAGGATTTATTTCAGCAATCTTTTTCTTTCTAGTGACCATTTTAGCAAATATATTTGCCTCAGAACAAAAATCTGAATTAATTAATCATGATAACGCTATTATAATGGCTCCTAGCGTTACAGTCAAAAGTACTCCTAACCAAAGTGGAACAGACTTATTTATTCTTCATGAAGGTAGGAAAGTAATAATTAAAGATAATACGATGAAGGAGTGGAAAGAAATTAAACTGGAAGACGGTAATGTGGGATGGGTACCTACCAATGTTATTGAAATCATTTAAAACATAATCAATGGATATACAACAGTACATAGCAGCAGATAAAGAATTACTACTGAATTTGAACGGAAGCCAATCCTTATTTTGGGACGGATTCATGTGGGTAGCTACCAGTACAATTGTATGGGTACCTGTAGCTGCTATGCTGTTATATATCATAATTAAAAATAACAAAATTCAAGAAGCATTATTGACTATCGTTATGATTGCCTTAGTCATAACTTTAGCAGATCAAATAGCTTCTGGTTTATGCAAACCGTTTTTCGCACGTTTCCGTCCAACACAAGACCCCAATATTATGTATATGGTTGATATTGTAAACGGATATAGAGGAGGACGATTTGGCTTCATATCCAGTCATGCTGCCAACACATTTGCTATTTCTGTCTTTTTATCTTTACTAATTAAAAGGAAATCTCTTACTTTTATGCTTCTTTTTTGGGCCGTACTCAATTCCTATTCTAGAATCTACTTAGGAGTGCATTATCCGGGAGATATTCTTTTTGGTGCTATAGAAGGTTGTTTCATAGGATATTTGATTTATCTCCTTTATAAATTTATTCAAAAAAAAATCTTTTATAAACCACGTTGCATTTCTAATCAATACACTGCCAGCGGTTATTTGATTAGTGATATTAATTTATTCTACATAATTCTCATTTCTACTTATTTCTTCATTATTATAGCAGGTATGATTGTGACTCATACACTCAATCTATAATCAGCAAATTAACCATTATAAATTTACATATAGTCAAAAATAGCACAAAAAGATTTGTTTTATGCATTTTTTTGATTAAGTTTATACCATGATTTAAGTACTCACTTTTATAACTAAATTTAATACATCATGAGAACAATAACATTTAATGAACTGCGCAGAATCAAAGATTCATTACCTAGTGGGAGTATGCACAGAATCGCAGATGAACTCAATATGACCGTAGAAACTGTACGTAACTTTTTTGGTGGACACAATTTCAAGAATGGTAAAAGTGTTGGAATTCATTTGGAACCGGGACCAGATGGGGGACTAGTAATGCTAGATGATACAACAGTTCTTGAAAAAGCCCTTCAAATATTGAGAGAAACTGAAGAAAAAATAACGCAAGAAGTGTAATATAAAATCCCGGTTGAATTGCAACATTCAATTGGGATTTTTTGTTTAACCTGAAAATCACTTAAAATATAGAATTATGGAAGATAAATTGGTAACCTTAGCAATCCTCACTTACGCTAAAGCTCAGATTTTAAAGAATGTGCTTGAGAATGAGGGAATTGAAGCGTACATTCACAATGTGAATCTTATTCAACCTGTTATATCTTCTGGGGTAAGACTAAGAATTAAAGAAAGCGATCTGCCCCATGCTTTGCAAATTATAGAAAGTTCTGCATGGCTTTCAGAAGATATAATCAAAGGGAAGGAGAGTAGCTCGGAAAAAAACAAAGAAAAAAGAAAAGTACTTATCCCGGTAGATTTTTCAAACTATTCCCTTAAAGCCTGCCAATTTGGTTTCTCTTTTGCTAATGCTATTAATTCAGAAGTTGTGCTTTTACATGCTTATTTCAGTCCTATTTATGTGCCTACAATTCCTTATGGAACTGATAATTTCAATTTTCAGATCGAAAGAGAAGAATCTGTAAAAAGTATGATAGAAACAGTGCACAACGAGTTGAACAAACTTTCCGATACAATTAAAAAGAAAGTTGAGTCAGGAGAGTTTCCCAATATAAAATATACTTGTATTTTGCGTGATGGCATTCCCGAAGAAGAAATCTTACGATATGCTAAAGAATATAATCCTCAGATAATTATAATGGGAACAAGAGGAAGAAGTCAAAAAGATATAGACTTGATTGGCAGCGTTACGGCCGAAGTCATAGAAAGAAGCCAATCCTTTGTATATGCTATTCCAGAACATACACCATTAAAAACATTCAATGACATAAAAAAAGTAGCTTTTGTGACCAATTTTGACCAAAGGGATCTAATAGCTTTTGACTCCTTGATAAATGTTTTTAAATCGTTTCATTTTGCCGTTTCCTTCGTTCATTTAAGTACAGATAATGATGCATGGCATGAAATAAAACTAGCAGGTATTAAAGATTATTTTCAAAAACAATACTCAAAATTGGAACTACATTATAATGTAGTGAAAGAAGATAACATACTGAGCAATTTGGACAAATATGTAAAAGAAGAAAATATAGACGTAATTTGTATCACAAACTATAAACGAAACATATTTGCTAGATTGTTTAATCCTAGCATAGCAAGAAAAATGATATTTCATGCTAATACACCTATATTAGTAATAAAATAAAGAATCAAGAAGGGTAGCACAAGCAAATCGCAATATTTTGTTACTCTTTAACATATTAATATCTACCCAATAAAAAAGAGATCAATATAAATTAAACATAATATTGATTATATATCAAAAATGGTTCTCGTAAACGGATGTATGTAATGGGTAAACTTTTAAAGATACATAAAACTTTAGGTAATAACAAAACCCGGGCTTGGGAAAGTCTTTTGGCATAAAAAGAGAGGTTGTGCCAGAATTTTAACACAACCTCTTTATTATTTTAAAATCAGTGTTTTTATTAATATCCTAATTCTTTTTCCAAAGAATCATATTCAGCTCTATTTAACTTCCAATAAATATTCAGCAAATAATTCCCCCACAAAGCCTTATTGTCAGGCTTTAATTCTTTTGCCTTCTCATAGTATGGTTTAGCTTTCTCATACAACTCTTTAATCTTACTTTCGTTTTCATTGTATTTGGGATCATCAATAGCTAGCTTCGCATTTTCCTCAACAATAATCTGAGCTGGGAAAAAATAACAGTCACCAATCTTTGAATATGCTTCAGCAACTAAATCTCCGTTATTTGAAATAATTTTATTAAATGTAGCAATTGCATCATCATACTGCTTTTTCTCATATAATAAGATACCTTTTACATAAAGATAGTACGGAGTTTCACTCGTAGCAAGCAATTTATTAATTTGAACCAGACCCTCATCAACCATACCTTTTTGAATGTAATAATCCATAATATTACCAACAAAGTATTCTTGCTTAGGGAACAATTCAGTACCTTCTTTGATTACTTCAAGCCATTTTGCAGAATCACCACCTTCTTTCTGACCATATGTTTCAGCCAAGCACATTAATGCTCTATAACCTTCTTCTTTATGATTCTTACCTATATTACCATATTTGATGACAGCCTGATTATCTTTCAGCATATTAGCAGCTAAAGTTGCATAGCAAGCATATAATGCATTCAAAGTATCAGTCTTCAACTCATCATCATCAGCAAACATAGGTTCGTTTACTACATCAACAAATAACCCAAAATACTTTAAAGCATCAGCATAATCTCCTTTATTGTAAGCATCACCACCACCATTAACCAGGTTTAAACGCAAAGTCTTCAAAGCATCTGCATTCTTCTTTCTGAATTTGGGTTTCTTTAACTCGCCACTTTGAACTTTAGCCTGCTCTATTTCATCGCATTTCAAGTAGAAGTCATACATCTTAGCTAAGCTGTTATAAAGCTTAGTTGTATCTGCTTGGCCTCCAGGTAAATAAAGTTTCATGTTTTCTTCATCATAAATTGCTTTCTGAAAATCTCCTGCTAATTTCCATGTTTCCGGATCATTAGCAGTTTCAGGATTAGTTAAAGCCGGTTCGATAGCTTTTGCAGCTTCTTCAGGTTTGCTTTTCAAGGATTTAGCCTCCTTAACAACACTTACTTGTGCAGACACAAAGCAAGCTGTTAACAATAAAGCCACTGTAAATAATACTTTTCTCATGATTTTGTGGATTTAATAATACAATTTATTTTATTCTTCACTATTTGCTTCGGCAATTAAATCTGGATTAGTGATACTACCACCCTCTCCTTCAGTTATATTTTCAAAATCTGCATTTGAATTTTCATCTGTAATCTCCTCTTCTTCAGATGTCACCTTACATACAGAACCTATTTGGTCATTACGTTTCTCCAAATTTATCAATCGTACACCTTGCGTTGCACGTCCCATAATGCGGACCTCAGCGACTTTCAAACGAATTGTTATACCAGATTTATTAATAATCATCAAGTCATTCCCATCTGTAACAGACTTGATAGCCACCAATTTACCTGTTTTATCTGTAATATTCAACGTTTTTACACCCTTACCGCCACGATTGGTTTTACGATAATCTTCGATATCAGAACGTTTACCGTATCCTTGTTCAGAAACTACCATGATTGATTCAGCTTCAGGATCTTTTATACAAATCATACCGATAACTTCATCGCCACCATCTTCATCCAAAGTCATACCACGCACTCCTGTAGCCGTACGTCCCATAACACGAACCGCACTTTCGTGGAAGCGAATTGCACGACCATTACGGTTAGCAATAATGATTTCATTATCACCGTTAGTCATACGAACTTCGATCACTTTATCATCCTCACGAATAGTTATCGCATTAACACCATTCTGGCGAGGCCGTGAGTATTGTTCCAACAAAGTCTTTTTAATGACACCATTCTTTGTACAGAACAGCACATAATGACTATTAATAAACTCGGTATCATTAAGGTTTTTCACACGTAAATATGCTGTAACCACATCATCGGAATCAATATTCAGCAAATTCTGAATAGCGCGTCCTTTGGCATTTTTAGTTCCTTCGGGAATTTCGTAAACTTTCAACCAATAGCACTTACCTTTCTGAGTGAAGAACATCATAGTATTGTGCATTGTAGCCGGATAAATATGCTCTACAAAGTCTTCATCACGGGTTTCACTTCCTTTTGATCCTACCCCACCTCTATTTTGGGCACGGAATTCTGATAAAGGAGTACGCTTGATATATCCCATATGGGATATCGTGATAACCATCTGATCATCAGCATAAAAATCTTCTGGATTAAATTCTTCTGAAGAATAAACTATTTCAGACCGACGGGCATCCCCGTATTTCTCTTTTACTTCTATCAACTCATCTTTGATTACTTTTTTACAAAGTTCATCATTTGAAAGAATTTCTTCATAATAAGCAATCTGTTTCATCACTTCTTCATATTCTGCGTGAAGCTGATCTTGCATCAGACCTGTTAATTGGCGCAAACGCATTTCTACAATAGCACGTGCCTGAATTTCACTCAGATTAAAACGTTCTATTAACCCTGCTATAGCATCATTAGGGGTTTTTGCAGCACGAATAATACGGATAACTTCATCAATATTATCAGAAGCTATAATCAACCCTTCAAGAATATGAGCACGCTCCTGTGCCTTCCGTAAATCATACTGAGTACGACGAATTACCACATCATGACGATGTTCTACAAAATATCTGATTAAATCTTTCAGATTCAACATTTTGGGGCGACCATGGACCAAAGCGATATTATTTACGCCAAATGAAGTTTGCAAAGCTGTCATTTTGAACAATTTGTTCAGCACCACACTAGCATTTGCATCACGTTTAACATCAATAACGATGCGCATACCTTCACGGTCGGATTCATCATTTACATACGAAATACCATCAATCTTCTTGTCATTAACTAAAGATGCGATATTTTCAATCAATTCCTTCTTATTTACATTATAAGGAATTTCATTAACTATGATCTTATCATGTGTAGTATGAGTTTCTATCTCAGCCTTAGCACGCATCACCACTCTACCACGTCCGGTTTCGTAAGCATCACGTACCCCGCTTATACCATATATATATCCACCTGTAGGGAAATCCGGTGCTTTTACATATTGCATAAGTCCTTCAATATCAATATCATTATTATCAATGTAAGCAATACATGCATCGATTACTTCAGAAAGATTATGAGTAGGCATATTGGTTGCCATACCTACTGCAATACCGGATGCTCCATTTACCAACAAGTTAGGAATCCGTGTCGGCATGACAGTAGGTTCCTGCAACGTGTCATCAAAATTATTCTGAAAATCAACAGTTTCCTTATAAAGATCCTGCATCATCTCTTCACCTATTTTCTTTAATCTTGCTTCCGTATAACGCATGGCAGCAGGGCTGTCACCATCAACAGAGCCGAAGTTACCTTGACCATCTACCAACGGATATCTCATAGCCCAGTCCTGAGCCATCCTGACCAAAGCTCCATACACGGAAGAGTCACCATGCGGGTGATATTTACCCAAAACTTCACCTACAATTCTTGCTGATTTCTTATAAGCTTTATCGGAGGTATTACCCAGCTCAATCATACCATATAAGATACGTCTATGAACCGGTTTAAAGCCGTCGCGAACATCCGGGAGGGCGCGCGCAACAATTACTGACATTGAGTAATCAATGTACGACGACTTCATTTCCTCTTCGATGTTAATCTTTATAATTCTGTCTTGTTCTAGCATTTAAACAAATATTAATTATACATCTTTTTGGTTTACCAAAAACCACGCTAAAGTACTACTTTTATACGACATACGAAACAAAACCCATAAAAAAGTTAAGTCCATTAAATGTTTTTACTTATATAAGTAAAAAGTATCCCTATACCTTATTCTATAGTATATAGTGATTATCACTCCCACTTCTCATTTACTTTGTGAATAGTTTGCTATAACCCTTATTTTTGTTTAATCCATTTAGTCTGTCAAAGCTTGGCATACATTTTGTTATGCTAATATAAATAAGAAAACAATGGTATGCATTGTTATTATGTGTATCTTTGCACACTGGGAAATAAACACTATACTTTAGGAGGACGATAAATTTATGAACAATCAATTTACACAAAGAGTGTCCGATATCATCATGTATAGCAAGGAAGAAGCCAACAGGCTGCGGAATAGCTATATTGGTCCCGAACACTTGTTGTTGGGACTGATACGTGAAGGTGAAGGAAAAGCTATCGAGATCTTATTTAATTTACAAATAAACTTACAGGACATAAAAAATCAGTTGGAAACCATTGTGAAAAACAATGTGGAAAATGACACCACCTATGACGAGAATATTAGCTTTAATGACAAAGCATCCAAAGTGTTAAAGTTATGTATTCTGGAAGCTAAGTTATTGAGAAACATTGCAGCTGACTCCGAACATATTTTATTAGCAATTATGAAGGTCAAGGATAATACAGCTTTCCACGTCTTGGAAAGCAATGGCGTAACATACGAAAAAATTAAACTCACTTTACAGCCAGATCCCCATGCAGGTCTGGGGTTCAGTGAGGACGAGGATGAAGACGAAGATATACGTCAGAATCCAAGTAGCAATAAATCAAATGCAGCACAACAACAGGCACGTCCGGCACAAAAAAAGCCAGCTAATGACACTCCTGTACTCGACAATTTTGGCACAGATATGACAAGAGCTGCCGAAGAAGGAAAACTGGATCCTGTAGTTGGCCGGGTGAAGGAAATAGAGCGACTGGCACAAATATTGAGCCGCCGCAAGAAGAACAACCCTATTTTGATTGGCGAACCGGGAGTCGGCAAATCTGCCATTGTTGAGGGACTTGCATTACGGATTGTGGAAAAGAAAGTATCACGTATTTTATTTGATAAACGCGTGATAGCTCTTGATATGACTGCCGTTGTCGCAGGCACTAAATATCGTGGACAATTCGAGGAACGTATTCGTTCCATTTTGAACGAGTTGAAGAAGAATCCTAACATCATTCTTTTCATCGATGAAATCCACACTATTGTGGGAGCAGGTTCTGCAGCAGGCTCAATGGATGCAGCCAATATGTTGAAACCTGCATTGGCCAGAGGTGAAATTCAATGCATCGGAGCGACGACATTGGACGAATACCGCCAAAATATTGAAAAAGACGGTGCATTGGAACGCCGGTTCCAAAAGGTTATTGTAGAACCAACAACTGCAGAAGAAACACTTCAGATTTTGAAAAATATCAAAGATAAATACGAGGATCATCATAATGTGAACTATACAGATGCGGCCCTTGAAGCCTGTGTAAAACTGACAGACCAATATATCACAGACCGTAACTTCCCTGATAAAGCGATAGATGCTTTAGATGAAGCCGGTTCGCGCGTACATCTTACTAATATCACTGCTCCCAAAGAAATTGAAGAACAGGAAAAACTGATTGATGAGATGAAATCTCTTAAAAATGAAGCTGTCAGGTTACAAAATTTCGAACTAGCCGCCAGTTATCGTGACAAAGAGAAAGAATATACGAACCAGCTTGATACTCTGAAGGAAGAATGGGAAAAAAGCCTGAAGGAAAATCGGGAAACGGTAGATGACGAACAAATAGCCGAAGTCGTTTCCATGATGTCAGGCGTACCTGTGCAAAGAATGGCACAGGCTGAAGGAATGAAATTATTAGGAATGAAAGACGATCTGCTTTCTAAAGTTATCGGTCAAGACAAAGCAATCGCCACACTGGTAAAAGCTATTCAAAGAAGCCGTGTAGGTCTGAAAGATCCTAATAAACCGATTGGTACATTCATGTTTCTAGGTCCGACAGGTGTCGGCAAGACTCATCTGGCTAAGGAGTTAGCGAAACTAATGTTCGGTTCGGCAGATGCACTTATCCGCATTGACATGAGTGAATATATGGAAAAATTCACCGTATCCCGTCTGGTAGGAGCACCTCCCGGATATGTAGGTTATGAAGAAGGCGGACAGCTGACGGAGAAAGTAAGACGTAAACCCTACTCCATCGTTTTATTGGATGAAATTGAAAAAGCGCATCCCGATGTATTCAACATACTGTTGCAAGTGATGGATGAAGGTCGGTTGACTGACAGTTATGGCAGAACTGTAGACTTTAAAAATACCATAGTTATCATGACATCCAATATTGGAACCCGCCAACTTAAAGAATTCGGAAAAGGAATCGGATTTGCCGCCCAAATCCGTACAGATGACAAAGAATACTCGCGCAGCGTGATTACAAAAGCTTTGAATAAGTCTTTTGCGCCCGAATTCATCAATCGTCTGGACGAAATAATAACTTTCGACCAACTCGACCTGAATGCACTGACTCGGATTATCGATATTGAACTTAAGGGTCTTTACAGTCGTGTGGAACACATTGGTTATAAGCTTGTTATCGACGAAGATGCCAAAAAGTTTGTAGCCACCAAAGGTTACGATGTACAGTTCGGAGCACGCCCATTAAAACGTGCCATCCAAAACAATTTGGAGGATGGAATCTCCGAGCTGATACTTGGATCAGAAATGGCGACTGGTGACACGATCAAGGTAAGCTATGACAAAGAAAAAGACATCATTGTCATGACTGTGGAAAAGTAAAGAGTCCAAAGTTCTTCAAAAAATAACAGACAAAATGTCAGATATCATTGTATCTGGCATTTTTTTTGCCCATCATCCAACAAAAAGACAATTCAAACGTATATATAACATAATAACTTAAAACCATAAATAGTATGCAAAAAGGAAATATTGGGGTAACCACTGAGAACATTTTCCCCATCATCAAAAAGTTCTTATACAGTGATCATGAAATATTCCTCCGTGAATTAGTTTCTAATGCAGTAGATGCCACACAGAAACTGAAAACCCTTGCATCTAAAGGTGAATTCAAAGGAGAGATGGGAGATCTTACTATTAAAGTAAGTTTAGGAAAAGATACCATCACCATTTCCGACCGGGGTATCGGACTTACAGCCGAAGAGATCGACAAATATATCAATCAGATAGCTTTTTCAGGCGCTAACGACTTCCTTGAAAAATATAAAGATGATGCCAATGCCATCATCGGACACTTTGGTCTGGGATTCTATTCTGCCTTCATGGTAGCCAAAAAAGTGGAAATCATCACAAAATCCCACCAAGAAGGAGCACAAGCTGTGAAATGGACTTGCGACGGAAGCCCTGAGTTTACTATCGAAAATGTTGAAAAAGAAAGCCGCGGATCGGATATTATCCTTTATATAGATGATGACTGCAAAGAATTTCTGGAAGAAACACGTATTTCTTCATTGCTGACTAAATATTGCCGCTTCCTTCCTATCCCCATTGCATTCGGCAAAAAGAAAGAATGGAAAGATGGAAAGCAGGTTGAAACAAATGAAGACAATGTAATCAACGAAACCTATCCTTTATGGACACGCAAACCGGTAGAACTGAAAGACGAAGATTATAAGAAATTCTATCGGGAATTATATCCCATGGCAGACGAACCTTTGTTCTGGATCCATCTGAATGTGGATTATCCGTTCAATCTGACAGGTATTCTGTACTTTCCGAAAGTAAAGAGCAACATTGAATTACAAAAAAACAAAATCCAACTTTACTGTAACCAGGTCTATGTCACCGACTCGGTAGAAGGTATTGTTCCAGACTTCCTGACCCTGTTACACGGAGTGATTGACTCACCAGACATCCCGTTGAACGTATCCCGTTCTTACTTGCAGAGCGATTCCAACGTGAAGAAAATCTCCACTTATATTTCTAAGAAAGTATCAGACCGCCTGCAAGCCATTTTTAAGAATGACCGCAAAGAATTCGAGGAGAAATGGGATGATTTGAAAATTTTCATCAACTACGGCATGTTAACCCAAGAAGAGTTCTACGAAAAGGCTAATAAATTTGCTCTGCTGAAAGACACAGATGACAAATATTATACTTATGAAGAATACCAAAGCTTGATCAAAGATAATCAAACAGATAAGGACGGCAACTTGATTTATCTGTATGCTACCCATGCAGACGAACAATACAGCTACATTGATGCGGCCAAGAACAAAGGCTACAACGTATTGTTAATGGATGGTCAGCTGGATGTAGCTATGGTAAGTATGCTTGAGCAAAAATTTGAAAAGAGCCGCTTCACCCGTGTGGACAGTGATGTAATTGACCGCCTGATTGCTAAAGAAGAGCGCAAAGATGCCAGTCTGGAAGCCGGCCAACGCGATATTCTATCTTCCATATTCCGCAGTCAGTTGCCACAGATGAAGAAAGTGGAGTTCAATGTAGAAACACAATCTTTAGGCGAGACAGGAACTCCTATCATGATTACCCAAAGCGAATATATGCGCCGTATGAAAGAAATGGCCAATATCCAGGCAGGTATGAGTTTTTATGGAGAAATGCCGGATATGTTTAACTTGGTTCTGAATGTCGACCACAAACTGGTGAAACAAGTTTTGAATGATGCGGACAACTCTTGTAAAGCTGCTCTTGAACCTATCGAAACTGAAATGACCAGTCTGAATAAACGTCACGACGAACTTCACAAAGCACAGGAAGGTAAAAAAGCCGATGAAATACCTCAAGCAGAAAAAGATGAATTAAGTGATGTTGAGAAAAAGTTGGCCGATGAAAAGACCAAGAAAGAAGCTGTTTTAGGTGAATACGCAGGTGGTAACAAAGTAATCCGCCAATTGATTGACCTTGCTCTGTTACAAAATAATATGTTGAAAGGCGAAGCTTTGACAAACTTTGTAAAACGCAGTATCGAACTGATTTAACAAATCTATCACATTTTGCTATCAAAAGCGTCGGGAAGTTCATTTCCGGCGCTTTTTTATTCTAAAAAACGATTGGAAACGAAGATTTCTTTCTATATTTGGAGCAACACATACAAAGATTCGACATCCATGAAACATTATCTATATATACTTTTTCTTCTCTTTTTACTGCTTCCTCCCATCCATGCACAGAAAGTGGGACTGGTACTGAGCGGAGGAGGTGCCAAAGGCCTAACCCATATCGGCATTATCCGCGCATTAGAAGAAAACGGTATCCCCATAGATTATATTGCAGGCACATCCATGGGAGCCATTGTCGGTTCACTTTATGCTATGGGCTATTCTCCCGATGAAATGGAGGCTTTACTCAAATCCGATGACTTCAAACGCTGGTATTCAGGTAATGTGGAAGAGAAATACATCTATTATTTCAAGAAAAATCCTCCAACACCCGAATTTATCAACATCCGTATCTCCCTGAAAGACTCGCTGAAGAATGTCAAACCTCAGTTTTTGCCTACCAGCATTGTAGATCCCATTCAGATGAATATTGTATTTCTGCAATTATTCGGTCAGGCAACAGCTGCAAGCAAGGCCAATTTTGACAGCCTGTATATTCCCTTCCGCTGTATAGCTTCGGATGTGTACAACAAAAGACCACTGATATTGAAAAAAGGAGATCTGGGAGATGCCGTACGTGCCTCCATGAGTTTTCCTGCCATGTTCAAGCCTATCGAAATAGACTCGATACTGGCATACGACGGTGGCATTTACAATAATTTTCCAGTGAATGTAATGCGTGACACCTTCCATCCGGATATCATTATAGGAAGTGCCGTATCCGCCAATCCGGGCAAACCCAAGGAAGGTGACATTATGGGGCAACTGGAAAATATGATTATGCAAAAGACAGATTACTCTTTACCCGATTCCCTCGGCATCCTCATGACTTTTAAATATGATGATGTCAATTTAATGGACTTCCAGCGCTTTGACGAGTTGCATGACATTGGTTATAAACGTGCCATAGAAATGATGGACTCCATAAAAAGCCGAATTCATCGAAGAATCACCCCCGAACAAGTGAAAGTTAAACGACTGGCCTATAAGAGCAATTTACCGGATTTCCGTTTCAAAAGAGTAAATATAACTGGTGCCAACGAACGACAAAAGCAATATATACAAAAAGAGTTCCATGAAAACGACCTCGATGTTTTCACTATGGAGGATATCAAACGAGCATATTTCCGTTTGTTGTCCGATAATATTATATCCGAAATCATTCCTCATGCCGTTTATAATGAGAAAGACCAAACCTACGACTTGAACCTCCAAGTCAAAATGGAGGCCAATCTCTCCGTTCGTGTCGGTGGAAACGTGTCTTCCAGTGGCTCCAATCAAGTCTATTTTGGTGCTTCCTATCAAAACTTGAACTATTATTCAAAAGAATTTAATTTTGACGGACAGTTAGGTCGGGTCTACAATAATGTGCAACTTGCAGCACGAATTGATTTTCCAACCAAGCTGCCTACATCTTATAAATTCATAGCCTCGATCTCCACCTTCGATTATTTCAAAGAAGCCAAATTCTTTTCCAATAAAGACAATCCGGCTTTCAACAAGAAAAGAGAAGAGTTTGTAAAATTGAAGGTGTCATTACCGTTTCTAAGCCGTAAGAAAGCTGAATTCGGTGTAGGTATAGCCCGTATGGAAGACAGGTACTTCCAAACCAATATCATCGACTTCAGCGAGACAAAACATGATAAAAGCACTTATTCTATCTTCGGAGGCTCTATCGTATTGGAAGGAAGCACCTTGAATGCCCGCCAGTTTGCCACACAAGGAAGTCGTGAAAAAATGGCTGCACAAATTTTCACCGGCACAGAACATTTCAGATCAGGTGCATCCAAAGTGACTAAAGACACACCGGAGCCTTATAAAAAGGTACAATCCTGGCTTCAAGTTTCATATCAGAACGAAACATACCATAAGGTAAGTCCTAAGTTTACCTTGGGAGCGTATCTAGAGGCGTATTACTCATCCCGAAATTTCTCCAATAATTATACGGCTACATTAATGCAGGCAGGAGAATTCACTCCGACAGCCCATAGCAAAGTAACCTATAATGAGGCTTTCCGTGCTAATCAATATGCCGGAGTCGGCGCCATGCCCATCTACCAGTTAAGCGAGTCTTTTCAATTACGCGGAGAATTTTATGGATTTGTACCCATCTTTCCTATTAAGAAAGATGAATATGGACAAGCATATTACGGGAAAGCTTTCACAAAATTCGAATATCTTGGAGAAATCTCATTAGTTTTTCAATTATCGTTCGGTTCTATCAGTGCTTATGTAAACCACTATAGTTCACCGTCTAACGATTGGAATGTAGGTTTAACACTGGGCTGGCAGTTGTTTAACTCCCGTTTCATCGAATAATTTTTAGAAAAAAGTTTTAGTAAAACGCTTGCATTTTCAAAAAAAGTCCGTATCTTTGCACCCGTTAAAACAAAAGAACAATAAATAATGGCCGCGTAGCTCAACTGAATAGAGTAGCTGACTACGGATCAGCCGGTTACAGGTTTGAATCCTGTCGCGGTCACTACCAAAAGAAGTTCGATTAGTTTTGCAATGGCCGCGTAGCTCAACTGAATAGAGTAGCTGACTACGGATCAGCCGGTTACAGGTTTGAATCCTGTCGCGGTCACTACTAAAAATATTAAACAATGGTCGCGTAGCTCAACTGAATAGAGTAGCTGACTACGGATCAGCCGGTTACAGGTTTGAATCCTGTCGCGATCACAAAGAAGGCCATCTTTTCTGATGGTCTTTTCTTGTATTTTCTCTCTTTTTTTAAATTTAAATAGCTCAGTTGTAATTCTTGGGGGAAAATCCCCTGTTAAGCACCTCCGCGCTTCTACAGGTCTACCATTTTTCCGTTCTTATATCTTTGCAGCATATAAAAAAGAAGCATTATGGTTTAGAAGAACTTGGGAACGCTTCTTGGAAGCATTGAAATTATCCCCAATCACGCCTACACCTTCTCCAACGAAACAATGACGACCAACACAACTTCTCACACACCTGAAAAGAACAGTTCATCTTTAAACAAGCGCTTGTTCTTTTTTAAAAAACAAGGCGTTTCAAAGGTTACTAACATACAGACCGACAGGTTAGTAACGTGTCGGGTAACACGTTACTAATGTATCAGGTGAAAGATTAGTAATGTTACGCGTGAAAGATATAGAATCTTACAGGTATAATATATCAAAGAACGAACAGACAGGCATAAAAAAAGACTGGTGTTTTTAATGACGAAACACCAGTCTTATCTAATTAAAAAAATTCCTTTATCAGCATTTAATTTTCAATTCATCCAAAATAGCACGCATCTTTTCAAATGTTGTGATACGAGTCGGTACAAGCGGCAAACGTAATTTATTTTCAATCAGCCCCATTACATTCAACATAGCCTTCACCCCGGCAGGATTACCATCTACGAACAACAGGCTGAATAATTCCGTAAACCTATGATGAATAGTCAATGCATTTGCAAAATCACCCTGTAATGCCAAACGAGTCATACGACTGAATTCACGCGGAAATGCATTACCGATAACCGAGATAACCCCTACAGCACCCAAAGTAATCAAAGGAAATGTAATACCATCATCACCCGAAATCACATCAAAATTAGCCGGTTTATTCTTGATGATATCATCCATCTGAGTAATATTACCCGATGCCTCCTTGATAGCGATAATATTCTTGAAATCGCGTGCCAGACGCAAGGTGGTCTCAGCAGTCATGTTCACACCGGTACGTCCCGGTACATTATAAAGAACCACAGGAAGATCCGTCGCTTCAGCAATCGCTTTATAGTGTTGGTAAATACCTTCCTGGGAAGGTTTGTTATAATAAGGTACAGCAACAAGTACGGCATCAACTCCTGTCATATCATCATTTTTCAGCGTTTCCACAACAGCACGGGTACAGTTGCTGCTAACTCCCAGCAGAATAGGGATACGTCCATTCACTCTTTCGATTATCAAACGTTTTATCTTGTCTTTTTCTTCTTTAGTCAAAGTCGGGGTTTCAGCCGTGGTTCCCAACACGCACAAAAAATCTGTTCCATTTTGAAGCTGGTAATCAACCAGACGAAGTAACGCATCATAATCAACGCTGTCATCTTCCTTGAAAGGAGTAATCAACGCTACTCCCATGCCTTTTAATCTTGTCTGTATCATAAATGAATTATAAATTCTTATTTAATAGCCTACAAAAGTACGAATATTTTCTCTTTTAGCGATAAAAATCACACTATTTTTAGTTTATACTCGCTAAAAAGTCACTCTATCATTTGCAGAAACTCCTCTTCGCTCACAATGGTCACACCCAGTTTCTGCGCTTTCTCCAGTTTACTGGGCCCCATATTGTCACCCGCCAGAACAAAGCTGGTCTTGGACGAAATACTTCCCACATTCTTACCACCATGCTTTTCAATTAACTCCTTATATTCGTCACGCGAATGATGGGCGAAAACCCCACTAATCACAACAGATTTCCCTGCCAATTTGTCAGTGTGTCCCGAAGTATCCTCCTCATCGGCTTCCAATCTCACACCCGCCACACGAAGACGCTCTATAATGTCACGATTCTTCGGATTAGCAAAGTACAACAAGATACTCTGTGCTATTTTTTCTCCGATTTCATCGACATGAATCAAATCATCTAAACTCGCGTCTGCCAAAGCATCCATCGACTTAAAGGATTTCGCCACCTTCTTCGCCACAGTTTCACCCACAAAACGGATACCCAATGCAAAGAGCACCCTTTCAAACGGCACTTCTTTGGACTGCTCTATACCTTTTATTATATTCTCGGCGGATTTTTCTCCCATACGTTCCAGGTTGATGATATCCGATGTTTTTAAAGTATACAGATCGGCAACATCACGTATCAATCCTTCCTGGTAAAACTGATCTACCGTTTCCGGACCGAGTCCATCAATATCCATAGCCCTACGGCTGATAAAATGTTCTATTTTTCCCTTGATCTGTGGGGGGCAAGCGGCATCATTGGTACAATAATAAGCAGCTTCACCTTCATAGCGCACCAATTTACTGCCACACTCGGGGCAATAAGTAATAAACTTTACTTTATCACCTATCATAATACGGGCGTTCTTGTCCACACCTACAATTTTTGGAATAATCTCGCCCCCTTTTTCTACATAAACCATATCGCCGATATGCAAATCCAGCCCTTCTATGATGTCTGCATTATGGAGCGAAGCACGCTTTACCACGGTTCCGGATAGCTGTACGGGATCCAGATTGGCCACCGGAGTCACAGCACCTGTTCTTCCCACTTGATAGGTCACCTTGTTCAAACGGGTAAGTGCCTGTTCGGCCTGAAACTTGTATGCAATGGCCCATCGGGGTGATTTTGCCGTAAAACCCAAATTACGCTGCTGTCGCAAAGAATTCACTTTCAGTACTATTCCGTCCGTAGCTACAGGCAGATTCTTACGCTCCACATCCCAGTATTTGATGAAATCAAATACTTCCTGCAATGTTTTGCATTTGCGAGTAAGATCAGAAATTTTAAATCCCCATTTCTCCGCTTCTTTCAAATTTTCATAATGACCGTCGCACGGCAAATTATCTCCAAGCAAATAATAAAGGTATGCATCCAGCTTGCGGGATGCCACAATGGCAGAATTCTGCAACTTCAATGTTCCCGAAGCTGCGTTGCGGGGATTAGCGAACAACGGTTCTTCGCGGGCTTCTCGTTCTTTGTTCAATTCCTCAAACACCACCCAAGGCATCAAAATCTCCCCACGAATTTCAAATGCTTCAGGATACCCCTTTCCATGCAACACCAAAGGGATACTGCGGATGGTCTTCACATTGCCTGTCACATCATCTCCTTGCACGCCATCACCACGCGTCACAGCACGCAACAATTTCCCGTTCTCGTAAGTCAGCGAAATAGAAGTACCATCGTATTTCATTTCACAACAAATCTCAAAATCTTCGTTCAAGGACTTCTTTACCCTGTCATAAAACTCGGTTACTTCCGTTTCCGAATAGGTGTTAGTCAATGAAAGCATGGGATATTTATGTACCACCTGCATGAAGTTTTTGTTTATATCACTTCCCACACGCATACTGGGCGAGTTCTCATCTCTATGTTCCGGATGTTTTTCTTCCAGATCCTGAAGTTCACGCATCAGCTTGTCAAACTCCTGGTCTGTAATCTCAGGCGCATTCAATACATAATAATTATAGTTATGTCGATGAAGCTCCTCGCGCAATTGGTCTATTCTTTCTATTTCTGTCATATATATAAAGGTAGTTTTCCCGCAAAAATAGCTATTTTTTGAATGAAAAACACCTTCCGGCAAAGAGGAATTTGCTACTTTTGCAAAAAATAACCGAATATGAGAATAGACATCATTACCGTTTTACCCGAGATGCTGGAAAGCTTCTTCAACTGCTCTATCATGAGCCGTGCGCAGAAAAAAGGAATTGCAGAAATACATATACATAATTTACGCGATTATGCATACGACCGTTATCGCAAAGTAGATGATTATCCCTTCGGTGGATTTGCCGGTATGGTGATGAAGATTGAACCAATAGACCGATGCATCTCAGCTTTGAAAGCAGAACGCGAGTACGATGAAATTATATTTACATCTCCAGATGGAGAACAGTTTAACCAGCCGATGGCCAACTCACTTTCACTCGCAAAGAATTTAATTATTCTATGTGGTCATTTTAAGGGTATAGACTATAGAATACGTGAACATTTCATTACGAAAGAAATCAGTATCGGTGACTATGTTTTGACAGGTGGGGAGTTGGCTGCCGCCGTTATCGCCGATGCCGTAGTTCGTATTATTCCCGGGGTCATTTCTGACGAACAATCGGCATTGTCCGATTCTTTTCAAGATAATCTGTTAGCAGCTCCTGTATATACCCGTCCTGCAGAATACAAAGGATGGCAAGTTCCCGATGTGTTGTTATCCGGACACGAGGCAAAGATTAAAGAATGGGAGCTTCAGCAGTCATTAGAAAGAACACAGCGGCTAAGACCCGATTTGCTAAAATAAAAAATATATATAAAAAATAAAGAGATAAAAGCCTTATGATGAACATGGCTTTTACCTCTTTGCTTTTGTTTATATCATACCTGAAAAGATGTTCTCTCTTTAATATAACCTAAGTCCATCTTCCTTTTCCTTATATATTGATAAAGCTTTTTCAAGTGTTTTTCTACTCCATTTTTTCAAAAACAAGCCATTTCATCGAAAAAAAATAATTGAAGTTATCATTTTATACCCATGCAATAAGTTGTAACAACAACCATTTTTATACTCGTTCTATCTAGAGAAGGTTATAAAAAAGACCCTGCAAGAAATGCTTCAATTTATTCATCTACACTCTCGCAGGGCTATAATTTAAAAGATAAAATTTTCAGATTTCTAAAGCGCCTATTATATCTTTTACAGATGTATATCCATGACGTTCCAAATAGTCATTTATTCCTTCTGAAACTTTGACAGTAATAGCTGGGTCTATGAAGTTGGCAGTACCTATCTGTATTGCGGTGGCACCTGCCAACATAAACTCCACAGCATCCTTCCAGCCCATGATACCCCCTAGTCCAATGACAGGAATATTTACTGCTTTAGCGACTTGCCATACCATACGCAATGCGATTGGTTTCACAGCTGCACCACTCATGCCTCCGGTAATAGTGGAAAGTACAGGCCGACGCTTTTCAGCATCGACAGCCATCCCCAGCAGGGTATTGATCAGAGATACACTGTCCGCACCGGAAGCCTCGGCCGCACGTGCTATTTCTGTGATATCTGTCACATTGGGAGATAATTTTACGATCAGCGTCTTTTTATACACATTACGTACAGCTTTTACAACCTCGGAACACCCGCATGCGGAAACCCCGAAGGCCATACCGCCCTGCTTTACATTAGGGCATGAGATATTCAATTCTATAGCGGGAATATTATCCAGATCATTGATGATTTCGGCAGTCTTCACATAATCCTCTACAGCAGATCCGGATACATTAACGATCATATTAGTATGGATATCCCTTATCTGTGGATAGATATGTTCAACAAAATAATCCACCCCTTTATTCTGTAACCCTACCGCATTAAGCATCCCCATAGGGGTCTCTGCCATACGTGGGTAAGGATTACCCTCACGATGATGAAGGGTAGTCCCTTTTACAATGATGCCACCAATTTTTTCGAGGTCTACAAAGTCCTCAAATTCTTTTCCGTATCCAAAGGTACCCGATGCTGTCATAACCGGGTTACAAAGCTTTAAATCGCCGATATTTACACTTAAATCTGCCATAATAGTTTCTTTATATTAAATACAGGACCCTCTTTACAAACACACAAATGCCCTTCGTCCGTGTTCTCCACACAGCATAAGCATGCACCGACACCACAAGCCATCCTATTTTCCAGTGAAACCTCACATTCTATTCCATGAACTTTGGCGTATTTAGCTACCGAAATCATCATGGGTTTTGGACCACAGGTGTATATCATATCAAACCGATCTGTATGCAAGATGCTATGCTGTGTCACATAGCCTTTCTCGCCCATACTTCCATCTTCAGTTGTTGTATACACCTTACCTAATTTCTCAAAATACTCCAGCTGCAACAGATCTTTGGATGAACGTGCGCCTAGCAGGAAAGCAGGCGTACATCCCATTTTCACTAACTCAGCACCGAGCATCAACATCGGGGCGGTACCCACACCACCGCCAACCAGTAGCGGCTTTACCTTTGTCACATTCCGGGGCATTGTAAATCCATTGCCGAGAGGCATCACCACATTAACAATATCTCCTTGTTTCACAGTGGCTAGTTTGCGAGTGCCATCGCCAACTAATTGCACCAGGAACCAAACTTCATTGGTTGTTTTATCCACATAATTAATAGAAATAGGACGGCGGAGAAAAGTTGTATTGGAACCGTCAATACGTATCTCAGCAAACTGACCCGGCAGCATCTCGGGCAATGGGTTGGCATGAGTCAATTTTATCAGAACATAATTGGCATGCAATTTTATGTTCTGTGTAACCACAAGGTCTAAAATATATTTTTTCATGAAATAAAATTGGGTAAATTCATTTTCTATGCAAAGATACACGAATTTACCCAAATCTTATTCTGCTAACCGGCATTTTAGTGGATTCCCACCCTAATTTTCAGGCTTGAACGTTTCATAAGTCCCATTATCAAAGAATATTCTTATTTCAGTGATTTTTTTGGCAGGTATTTCCACATACTTAATTTCCTCACGCACAATCTCTTTAGGAGAATAAAGTGGTGTTTTAACCTCATTTTCCTTGCGATATTCCGGAGAAACTGGACGTTCGGGCGTAAATAATGAATTCTCATCAAACAAAGAAGGCGTATAATGAATGTTATTGTCTGAATCAACATCCGTTTCCATTTGTCCTTCACCATAGAGTAACCAGTCTAAACTGATATAGTCACACGCTTTGTGTATTTTCATGACGACTTCCAAGCTAGGATTATTCCTACCACTAAGAATATGGGAAAGAGAGGAAGGTGAAATTCCAATCTTCTCTGCAAATTGAGCTGCAGTCATATCTTCTTTCTGGATTATTTGAGCGATTCTTTCCTTCATTTACAAAAGTATAAGGCAAAATTTACAGATACAAAAGTAATTAATATAATTCATAAATGCAAATTTACAATATGGAAATGTACATCTTACAAAAGTAAAGTATGAGTATATTATTGGAAATAAATTAAGATTTACACACGTAAACCGCTCCTAAAAATACTATAATTATCACTTTATGCATGACTATATAAAATACTGATTATCTATAATATATACACAACAAAAATGATATATTTACAAATAAATATGATTATATAAGTAAATAAAATGCATACAAGTTATTAACCACTTTATCGACAAGATATAAAACACTGGTTTCAAGCATATTATCGCAATAAAATAAGAGATAAATAATTATTCATATACATTTATATATGTAATCTTCACTCTTGACTACTACCTTGTTTACATTTGTATTATTTTCATTGTTAAACCTGCAAAGCTTATAATATCTCCTGTATTAGGAAAGTTTACAGATGTAAGATTACAAAATTAAATTATAATTATTTCTAAAAGTGAATTTTCTCTGTTTTACGCTCCAGCTTGATCCTATGAATATTTTGTTTTCCTATTTTACAAGTATCAATGTATTTTTCATGGTAAAGACAAGAACTCCCCATCCAAGTTTTAGCCCATTTTCGCTTTATGGGATTCATAAGATAATGAGAATCATAGAATACACGATAAGAAAACAAAGTATGGATTCAAAATTTAAACTAACGTATGAATTTACAAAAAATAAATTGTCGCTGTTTACTTGCTTCATCTGCATTCTTTCCATTCTTCTTATTCATTTTACTCCGAAAAGGCTAAATACTGCCATTATTCATGTACAAACAGACATTCCCTTTAAAATACGCGATTCTAAGAAGGCGAAAAATGGTCTATCAATCTAGGAATAAGCAAGTTAATACTATTTTTCTCATCATCCATCTCTCATCATCTAGAAAAATAGAGAACAAAAACATAACTGTAGCATTAAATGAGGTAATAATAAAAGTATGAATGTAAAATATTATTCTCAATTGAGTCATCAACAGGATTTCTGCTAAGAGAAAGGATAAAAAGAATCCCGACACTTAAAAAAACAAAAGCATCGGGATAGCGGAATCTTGTTTGACCTCGTTAGTTAATGAAGAATTTTGTATACAAGTTCTCGCAGCAAATCTCCATCCTCCAAAGATGGATTACCCACTCCTTTTGATTTTGCATCACAGTAACGAATCTCACCAATAATTTGCATCACCTTTACTCCGCTATATTTTCTCATAGCAGCCATATAGTCTTTAGATTGCCATGGTGATTTAAGCCCCAGCTGATTGGCTATACCCTGCTCTGACTTATCAGGAGCATAATATGCAAGCATCAAATTAGAGAAGAAATTGAATAACACAGACAAGGTCATTTGCAAAGGATTTGTTTTGGGGTTCTCCTCAAAATATTTTATTATCTGATTAGCCTTGAAAACATCCTTTGCCACCAAAGCATTCCTAAGTTCAAAATTATTATAATCCTTACTTATGCCAATGTTACGTTCTATTTGTTCAGGAGTAATCCGCTTTTGCTCTCTTGGAAGCGTGATAATTAATTTTTCCAACTCTCCGGCCATACGGCTTAAATCTGCTCCAACAAATTCCGCCATCATTTCTGAAGCCTTAGGCTCTATTTCTACTGAACGACGTTTCAAGTAAGAAGATATAAAGCCAGGAAGCTGAGCATCCTTAATCTTTTTCGATTCGAAAAGGACACCTACTTTCTCTATTTCAGCTGCCAATTTTTTTCTTCTATCCAATGTACCATGTTTATGGCATAACACCAGAATTGTAGAATCCAAAGGTTTCTGGAGATAATAAGCAAGCTCTTCAATATTCTTTATATTCTGAGCTTCTTTTACTATTACAACTTGATATTTGGACATCATGGGATAACGCTTGGCTGCATTGATAACAGTCGCGATATCTGTATCAGCCCCATAGACAATAGTCTGATTGAATTCTTTTTCATTTTCATTTAACACCGTTTGTGCTATATACTCAGATATCCGATCTATATAATAAGATTCTTCACCCATTAGATAATAAACAGGCTTATAGATACGGTTTTTCAGTTCACGGGCTATTTCTTCGTATGTTGTTTCTTTTGCCATACACAGTAAAATTACCAGTCAAATTTTAAGTGCTTGACTGTTTTCTTTTCCTCAATAATCATTTGTAATGAAGCAATACCAATCTCCACATGCTCCTCTACATATTGCTGCGTTACAATACTGTCGCTTTTCTCCGTCTTCACCCCTTCAGGAATCATCGGCTGGTCGGATACCAGAAGTAATGCTCCAGTAGGAATATGATTGTAAAAACCGGTAGTAAACAGCGTAGCCGTTTCCATATCCACACACATGGCACGCGTTTTAAGGAGATACTTTTTAAACCCCTCATCATGCTCCCATATACGGCGGTTGGTAGTATATACCGTTCCGGTCCAATAATCGCGGGCATGGTCGCGGATAGCCGACGAGACGGCACGCTGCAACATAAATGCAGGTAACGCAGGTACCTCAGGCGGATAATAATCATTGGATGTTCCTTCTCCACGAATAGCTGCAATGGGCAGAATCAGATCTCCCAACTTATTTTTCCTATCTATGCCCCCACATTTACCTAAAAACAAACATGCTTTAGGCTGGATGGCCCCTAGCAAATCCATAATGATAGCAGCATTGGGACTTCCCATGCCAAAATTAATAATAGTGATTCCTTCCGCATGTGCCGAAGTCATATTGGCATCACGTCCTAATACCGGCACATTAAATTTGTCGGCAAAAAGTTCCACATATTTATTGAAATTGGTCAGAAGGATGTATTCTCCGAAATCATTCAAGCTTCTTTTTGTGTAGCGGGGAAGCCAGTTTGCTACAATTTCCTCTTTTGTTTTCATAATCTTTTGTATTTTTGCATCGGTTATTACCGAGTTACACTTATGCAAATTTACTAAATGTTATCATTAAACTTACCATCCTACGAAATTAAAATCGCGGAGCGAAATGGAAAAAATGTTATTTTCGATATGCTCCGCAAGAGATATGTCGCCCTTACTCCGGAAGAATGGGTAAGACAACATTTTGTTCATTACCTGACGGATTATAAAGGATATCCGAAGGGATTACTGGCCAACGAAATACAACTAGACTTAAACGGAACAAAAAAACGTTGTGATACTGTGCTCTACAACAAAGATCTAAGTGCCAAACTGATTGTGGAGTACAAAGCTCCACATATAGAAATCACACAAACAGTATTTGATCAGATAACCAGGTATAACATGGTTCTGAAAGTTGATTATCTGATTGTCAGCAACGGATTGAATCATTACTGCTGCCATATTGATTACAATACAAAAACATATCTTTTTCTACCAGAGATTCCCCACTATTCAGAACTGTAGATATATAAAAAACATTCTAAGCAACATCTCCTTACAAGATCTTGCTCAGAATGTGATGAAATTCTTTTTCCACAAAGAAAAAGATACTGCTTCAGGCGATATTATCTCTTGACAGTTTCCAAGTGCTGTTCAGCAATCACACCTGCCAATTCAGGATCAATCATGATACGACCACAATATTCACATACGATAATTTTCTTACGCATACGGATATCAAGCTGTTTCTGGGGCGGAATCTTGTTAAAACAACCACCACATGCATCACGCTGAACATACACAATTCCCAACCCATTTCGAGAATTTTTACGGATACGTTTAAACGCCTGCAACAGACGCGGTTCGATAGTTGTTTCCAATACTTTTGCTTTCTCTCTCAGCTTTTCTTCTTCCTGCTTGGTTTCAGAAACAATTTCTTCCAATTCGGATTTCTTCGCTTCCAAGTCCTTCTTTCTTTCATCCAAGTCTTGATTACTGTGCTCTATCTCCTCGCTCTTTGCTTTTTCCGCTGCAATATATTCCTTTATGCGTTTCTCGCAAAGCTCGATTTCCAATGACTGGAATTCAATTTCCTTTGTCAACACATCATATTCGCGATTATTACGCACATTATCCTGCTGAGCTTTATATTTTTCAACAGAAGTCTTAGCTGTCTCAATTTCAATTTTCTTAGTCGCAATGTTTGATTTCAGTTCCTCGATATCAGCTTTAATTTTCTCGATACGAGTACTCAAACCGGCGACCTCATCTTCAAGGTCTTGAACTTCAAGAGGAAGTTCCCCTCTCAGGGTCTTAATCTTATCGATTTCAGACAACATGGTCTGCAACTGATACAAAGCCTTCAGCTTTTCTTCCACTGTTAATTCGCTCGGGTCTTTCTTTGCTTCTCTAGCCATAGTTTTTTCTTACAAATATTTAATAGGATTTGTATTTACCCGGGTTATCTGGACTTCCAGTTCCGGAAACATCTCCTGCATGATTGAATAAAATATTTCTTTTGTATACTGCTCACTCTCATAATGACCTACTTCAGCTACCAGAATATTATTCTCGTAATTGAAATAATCATGATATTTCACTTCACCCGTGATAAATACATCAGCATCGGCACTTACCGCTTTAGGCAATAAAAATGCTCCAGCACCACCGCATAACGCTACTTTCTGTATCAAACGACCAGATAAACGAGTATGTCGCAGACAGCCCACTTCGAACGTCTTCTTGATGCGTTTCAAGAAATCCAGTTCGGTTTCAGGTTCTTCCAATTCTCCGATCACCCCCGAACCTACTTGTGTCCAAGTATTTTTCAACGGATAAAAATCAAAAACCGGTTCTTCATAAGGATGTGTTGCCAATAATGCTTTTACCGCCATAGCCTTTTTAAAAGCCGGAAGAATCGTTTCTATACGCACCTCGGACTCCTTATGCAATTCGCCTATTTCTCCACAGAACGGACTGGCTCCTTTCTGCGCACGGAAAGTCCCCTCACCTTCCAAATTATAGCTGCATGAATCATAATTACCTATGCAACCACAACCGGCTTCAAATAAAGCTTTTCTCACTCTATCAGCCTGTGCATCCGGCACAAAAGTTACAAGCTTCAATAAATATTCTTCTTTCGGGTCTAATATGCGTACATTTCTGAGACCTATCTTTTCAGCTATTTTATAATTGACACCTCCGGGTGCATTATCCAGATTGGTATGTGCCGAATAAATGACAATATCATTTTTAATGGCTTTCAAAACACACCGTTCAATGTAATCCCGACCAATAATAGATTTATAACCTTTAAATATAAGTGGATGATGTGATATAATCAGGTTGTATCCCAACATGACAGCTTCATCCACAACAGCTTCAGTAACGTCCAGACACAACAAAGCCCCTGTTGCTTCCGCTTCTGTCAGTCCAACTTGCAATCCGGCATTATCAAATCCGTCTTGCAAAGGCAGAGGCGCGAACCTTTCAAGGGCACTTACTATTTCCTTAATTTTCATTCGTTCGCGAAAATTTGATCGCAAAGATAATCAATCCATTTGAATTTAAAAAGCAACCAAGCTATTTTTTATACTTTCCCCACTTTATCATTTTATTTTTCAAAGCATAACGTTCGTCAACAACACGGTCTGTCGGAAAAAAAGTAAGATGAATACGCCATCCGCCCGAATGAAACGTAAATTTGCGGGCTGATATTCCTGTTTCTATCAAAGCTAGTTTATCAATGATAAATGCTTTAATATCTACAGGAAATTCCTCTCCTTCATACATTATATCCGCAGTGACAAAGAAACCGGGAGTTGATAATTCTGCTATATATTTCCAAATTTGCTCATTCATGTTTTTCTATTTTATTGAAAGAAATATATAATGTATACAAAGCAAGGAAAGACCCTACTTCCGTTTGGTATCCTTATGAACTCGTAACAACCGGCCATAACTGTCGAATGATTTCCGTGAAGCCAGAAAAATGGTCATCATTAGTGAAAGCATAGATGCCACCACAGTTATAACTACAATCATAATCTGATATTTGATAGCCACATGTGGCGAACTTCCTCCCAATATCTGCCCAATCATAGTTCCCGGCAATGCAACAAGCCCTGTTACTGCCATATTGGCAATGCCCGGACTGAACGCTTTAATAAGAGCCTGACGCACAAATGGAGCTATCGCCTCATTACGGGTAGCGCCATTCCCCAACAGAAAATAATAAAGTTGCTGTTCCCTACGCAATCCGGCATAGTAAGTATTTAATCCTATCACATTCACTCCCAACATATTCCCCATGATTATACCAAAAACCGGAATAAAATACTGGGCACTGAAGATGTTATCCAACTTTAATACAAAGCCAAGGAAATAAAGTCCGACAAGCACCACTGTTACAAAAAAACCGATAGAAATAGGAATCATCAAAATTCCGCGTTTTAACCGCGTACGCGTCAAAGCCGTTTCAGCAGCCACCCCAACCATGATGATCACCCACAAAAAATTAATAAACGGATTGTTCCATTCAAACAGAAAACGAAGATAAGCCCCAATCAAAAACAACTGTATAATCATACGTACTGTGCCTATCAGAACCGGTTTAAGCAAGCCCGTCTTGAAACGCCATAAAAAATAAACCGGAATAAGCATCAGCAGCAATCCTACTCCCAAACTGCCATAGTCTATATCAATTGTTCCCATCAGTCAGATTATAAAGTAAATACCTTGTCGCATCCGGCAGCAAACTGTTTGTCATGCGAAACAGACAATATAGTCATTCCTTTACTGCATAAGGATTTAAAGAAGTTAATCACCCGTAAACACGATTCCGGATCAAGTGCCGAAGTCGGTTCGTCCACTACCAGTAAAGGTTTGTCAAGCAAGGCTGTCACTGCCAACATGATACGCTGACGCTGACCACCCGACACTTCATTTACCCGTTTATCATAAAGTTTCTCTTCCAATCCTAATGATACGAAATAATCCATCAGCCGCTCTTTGCTGAATCCCGCCTCACGATTTGCCTTCAGTTCAAAAGGCATCCGCACCATTTCACTGACCCATTCCAAAGGAAGAGCCAACTCCTGGGGAATCCATGCTATTTTCTTTCGGATATGATCCGCCGTCTTAGGTGCCAGCAGTGTGCCGTCCACCCTTATTGTCCCTTCACTTAAAGGAACAAAGCCCAAAACAGCTTTCAGCAATGAAGATTTTCCACTGCCGGAACCACCACAAATGCATACACTTTCTCCGTAATGAACTTGCAGGTCAAGTCCTCTGAAAAGAGTCAGATTACCAAAACTTATAGATATATTTTCTATATTAATCATCACATTAAAACAAAAAGAGTCGGGAGCATTCACTGCTGCCGACTCCACATAATGTATTAAAAATAAAATAAATGTGTCGAAGTTTAATATGCTCTCGCAAAGAGAACACGGCGAGCAGATGGTTTTCCGGTTACCATACACTTGCCCGGAGTCAGGCTCTCTTCATCAGCATCAAAAGGAAGACAACGAATTGTTGCCTTGGTATCCTCTTTAATCCGGTCTTCCGTTTCCGGGGTTCCATCCCAATGAGCCAGAATAAAGCCACCTTTCTCTATCTGTTCCTTGAAATCATCGTATGAATCCACTTTCACGATATGTTCGTTACGATAGTTCAATGCCTTCTGATAAATATTGTTCTGAATATCCTCCAACAATTGTTGTACATATTCTTCGATTCCGTCGCAAGAACGAGTTTCTTTTTCCAATGTATCACGACGCATCACTTCCATTGTATTGTTTTCAAGATCACGGCCACCCATTACCAAGCGAACAGGCACACCTTTCAGTTCGTAATCTGCAAACTTGAATCCCGGACGCTTATTGTCTGCATTATCATATTTCACAGAAATACCCATTGCTTTCAACTTGTTGACAATGCCTTCTACTTTTGCATCAATCTTCTTCAGCATTTCATCATTCTTATAAATAGGAACGATAACTACCTGAATAGGAGCCAAATGTGGTGGCAACACCAATCCGTTATCATCAGAGTGAGTCATTATCAATGCACCCATCAAACGGGTAGATACTCCCCAGGAAGTAGCCCAAACATAATCCAGCTTATTGTTTTTGTCAACAAACTGTACATTGAACGCTTTCGCAAAATTCTGTCCCAAGAAGTGAGAAGTACCACATTGCAATGCCTTTCCATCCTGCATCAAACCTTCGATGGTGTAAGTATCCAACGCACCCGCGAAACGTTCATTAGCCGATTTTACCCCTTTGATTACCGGGACAGCCATATACTTCTCGGCGAAGTCACCATACACATGCAACATTTTCTGTGCTTCCGCTTCTGCTTCCTCGCGGGTCGCATGAGCCGTATGACCTTCCTGCCACAAGAACTCCGCAGTACGCAGGAACAAACGGGTACGCATCTCCCACCGCATAACATTTGCCCATTGGTTGCACAAGATAGGCAGGTCACGATAGGAATTAATCCAGTTCTTATATGTACTCCAAATGATTGTTTCAGATGTAGGGCGGATAATCAATTCTTCTTCCAGTTTGGCAGCCGGATCTACGATAACACCCGAACCGTCCTCTGCATTCTTCAGACGATAGTGAGTAACTACAGCACACTCTTTGGCAAATCCTTCTACGTGCTCAGCTTCACGGCTAAGGTAAGATTTCGGGATAAGCAACGGGAAATAGGCATTTACGTGACCGGTTTCCTTAAACATATCGTCCAACTGACGCTGCATTTTCTCCCAAATGGCGTATCCGTAAGGCTTGATAACCATACATCCACGCACAGGTGATTGTTCAGCCAAATCGGCCTTCACCACCAAGTCATTATACCACTGAGAATAATTCTCGCTTCTTTTGGTAAGTTCTTTCAATTCTACTGCCATGCTATATCGTTATTTTTGTTTTTCCTTTTTAAGAGTTTGCAAAATTAGTAAAAAAGCATGGGAAAGTACTAATGATTTAGCAAAAATATAGAGTCGAAAAATATAAAAATAACTTATTGATAACGATAATACCACCAATAGGTATCACCATATTCCCGCCGCATACGGTTTTTCTCTTCCACTGGTGATGAAAATTCCTTCTGACGGTTAAGAAACTCATCCAAACGCCGCACCATCAGCGTGTCTTTAACTTCTCTTCCATATCCAGGATGAGTCCGTTTATAAAGCACCAATGCCTCACGATAATAACGCGGCAATGTATCTTGCTCGAAACAATACATATCAACCGCCGATACAAATTTATCCAATTTCTTATCCAGCAGCAATGCACTCATATAATAATTCAAAGCGGTATGTCTACCTATTTCATCACGACAGATACGGGCCAAAAAGTCTACTGTCTCTTCTGCAACATGTGGTCTTACACCAAGATGAGCATACAAGCTATCGGCATTCAAGCGCAAAGTTTCCTGAGAATGAGGCGCAAACAAAAGCCCTTCCGCACCATAATATTGAGGGTATTCAAACAAATGCTCCCCCATGGTACCTTCCAAAGACATAGCATAGGCTCTAAGCACTGTCAATGTACGGGTTGTTTCCAAAGACTTTGCTCCTATCATCCGTGCAGCTTCATAATGATGATTACGGATAGCCTGCTCCACAGCCAGTTCATGATGAAAATTCACATTCGTATTTCCTATACCTACCGTCATCAGGCATAAAAGTGTCAAAATTGCTAAGTTAGAGTTTATTAAGCCCAATATAGAACCCTCTTGATTCAACCAGGAACGAAACACACGCCGTAAAGTATAGACCACACCTATATATATAAGCAAAAGCAACGGCAGCAGCCAAAACCATTTATCCTCTATGTTTCCTCCGTGGAAAATAGTCCGGTCCACATCCGTCAGCACTCCCAGCAACAGACAAGACGGGAAATAAGAAAGTGTTCGCACAGGGCCTTTTAATCCCATCAATCCATTGATTCCCCAACGGAATACCAATAAAACCACTGTAATGATGATAGCTCCTGCCAACGGAGAATAATGTGTCTTTCCTTGTGACAATGAATAATGCAATGCACCTACGACATCTTTCTGAAGCACAAAAAGATAGACAATACTAAAAATAGAGAAAAGAAGACCGCACGCAACCGTGAGGATGCGGGCGGCTCTTTTATAGGATAAGCTGTTGTTGCTGCTCATAAATTACTCTTTCACTTTTTTCAATACCACAGCCGAACGGGCAGGCAGATACAGTTTCAGCCATTCCTTTTTATCCTTCTTATAAAGAGGGTCGAAATTAGTGAAATGACGTATACTGTCATCAGCCAGACCATTGCCTCCGAAAGCTGTCGCATCCGTATTCAGTACCACATCATACGCCCCGACAGGCACTAGGAAACCATAGTCTGTAAATGACTTGGTAGGATTGAAATTAAATACAAAAATCAAATTCTTACGCCGGTAAGCCAACACTTGGTCACCATCGTTATGCCATACCTCAATCACTGGAGTATCCTGAATATTTTTCACACTTTCAATGAGGTGGACCATAGCTGAATCAAAATCGCCCAAGTAATGGTAACACAGGTTCTTATTATCAAAAAGTCCCCACTGACGACGGGCATATTTATGCGACCATCCGTTACCTTCACGTGGAAAATCAATCCATTCGGGATGCCCGAATTCATTACCCATAAAGTTCAAATATCCTCCATTGATGGTAGAGGCAGTAAGCAAACGAATCATCTTATGCAATGCGATGCCACGATGCACTGTATAATTTTCATCCCCTTTCTGGAAATGCCAATACATATCAGCATCTATCAGACGGAAAATAATAGTCTTATCGCCCACCAATGCCTGGTCATGGCTTTCGGCATACGAAATAGTCTTCTCGTCCTTACGTCTGTTGGTCACTTCCCAGAACATGCTGCTCGGTTTCCAGTCTTCATCAATCTTCTCCTTGATTGTTTTAATCCAATAATCCGGAATATTCATGGCCATACGGTAATCAAACCCATATCCACCATTTTGAATCGGTGCTGCCAACCCGGGCATACCCGAAACTTCTTCCGCAATGGTAATCGCTTTGGAATTTACCTGATGAATCAACTTGTTGGCCAATGTCAAATAACAAATCGCATTATCATCCTGATTCCCGTTAAAGTAATCCCCATAATTACAGAAAGCCTCTCCCAAGCCGTGGCTATAATACAACATAGATGTCACACCGTCAAAACGAAAACCGTCAAAACGGAACTCATCCATCCAATACTTACAATTGGACAGCAAGAAATGAATCACTTCATTCTTACCATAATCAAAGCATAAGGAATCCCATGCCGGATGTTCACGCCGGCCGCCCGGATAGAAGTATTGATTAGGATCACCGGCAAAATTGCCAAGTCCCTCCACTTCATTCTTCACGGCATGAGAGTGAACAATATCCATAATGACGGCAATTCCCATTCTATGCGCCGTATCAATCAATTCCTTCAATTCATCCGGTGTACCGAAACGGGATGACGGAGCGAAAAAGCTGGAAACATGATACCCGAAACTCCCATAATAAGGATGCTCCTGAATAGCCATAATCTGAATACAATTATATCCGGCTTCCGCTATACGCGGCAATATTTTCTCACGGAACTCATTATAAGTGCCTACCCTTTCTTCTTCCTGAGCCATACCGATATGACATTCATAAATCATCAAAGGATCAGTCTTTGCACGGAACACCTTCTTTCTAAACCGGTAAGGATTCTCCGGCTCCCAAACCTGTGCGCTGAATATCTTTGTCTGATCATCCTGTACCACACGGTTAGCCCATGCTGGTATACGTTCTCCTTCACCGCCATTCCAACGGACTTTCAGTTTATACAAATCACCATGCTTTATAGCACCGCTTTGTAATTCCACCTCCCATACGCCAGGAGAGTTCTTTACATGGTACATCCTATAATCGCCATGCTCTTTCCAGTCGTTGAAATCTCCGATAAGATAAATTTCCTTCGCATTCGGAGCCCATTCACGGAACACCCACCCTCTTCTGGTACGATGCAAGCCGAAATATAAATATCCGGTGGCAAAGTCCGACAAAGTTCCTTTGCCTCCGGTCAGTTCCAATTCTTTGTCCAATGCATGCTGATGGCGTCCTTCAATCGCTGCCGAATACGGTTCCAGCCAAGGATCACTTTCTATTATGCCTAATTTAGGAGTGGTATTTTCCATAATATGATTACTTGTTAGTTATTCTCTTTCAAACCAAAACTTTAACGATCACTTTTTTCACGCCGTCAGGAGACACTCCCGGAGCATGAGCATCCTGTGGAAAAAAGATGGCAAACATTCCCGGCTTTACAGGAATATAGCTTTCGGCAAGTCCCGGATAGAACGAGATATCCTTATCTGCATCATAGTCTGCTTCGGGAAGATCTTCACGGGCTGTATAACCCATCACTTCCACCCCTGACAGAGGAATCTGTATATCAATAAACTGATTATGAGTTTCTAATTTTGCTTCTTCTTTAGTTTTAGGCTTGGTCTGAGAAAAGTTTACTACCAGATCATCACCCTGTAATTTTACTTTTCCTAATTCCTGAGCGTTCAAGTCTGTAGCCTTCAGATATTCCATTGCTTTAGCGAACAAAGGATTCAATGAAGCGTACTTTTCTAAGTTTTCTAATCTGTCTACTACCATAATTATTTCATTTTAATGGTTAAAATATTGCTTTTATCATTCAAAGTCGTCTATTGTGAAATTTGTAAAATCAGCAAAACGCTTCAGTTGCTTGAAAACATCCTCTACTTTGTCCAACAGGTCAGGGGCAAGGAAAAACGCATCAGGCACCATATAAGCACAGGTATAATCCTTACATTTTAAATAATCAATATATTCAAAATCTTTCGGAAATCCTTTAGGAGCCGTTTTTAAGTGATTTTCTCCGATAACAGGAAAGTATTGCTTGAACGCAGGATCTTCCACAATTTCTCTGTATTCATCTATGTTGTCATAAATGGACTGGCGGACAGCTTTCAGCACTTTAGATTCCAGACACCAGCTTCCACCAGCAAGCATACAGTTATCATGCTCTATATGAACATAATATCCACAATGTTCTGATTTCTTTCCACGGGCGTTGATATAGCCGCCCAAGTGTATTTTATAAGGAGTCTTATCACTAGAAAAACGCGTGTCACGATAAATTCGGTATGTACAGTCCTTAGCTTGAATACCGACAATACTTTCGTCAAACAACGAAATACGGGCGATGATTGCTGTCAGTAATTCCTCAAACTCTTTTTGAGCTTTCAGATATTCATCCTTATGCTCCTGAAACCACTCCCGATTATTGTTTGTGGCCAGGTTTTTTAAAAATTGAAAGATAACAGATACATCCATGTTACATTATGTTCATGTGTTCACTTGACAAACTTACAAAATATATTTGTAACGAACTAGAAAAAAGCGAAGTATTTATTTTTTTCCCAAGACCTTGAGAAACCCATCATGCAGCTTTCCATTGGTAGCCAACACTTCATGACCGGAATAGAAATCTCCCCCTCCGCTGTAATCTGTCACTTTTCCACCGGCATTCATCAAGATTATCGAACCGGCCGCAATATCCCACGGTCCCAGCAGTCCTTCTATACGGGCTTCAAAGCGACCGGCAGCTACATAGCAAAGTTCTGCCGCAGCTGCTCCTTGCAGGCGCATACCTCCCACATTTCCATACAACTCGTGCACAATATGCTCCGCCAATGGCTTATACTTTTGCGAATCGTATGGAAAGCCTAACGCCACAAACGCTTCGTCCATATCAGAAACATCTGATACATGTATTTCTTTGTTGTTCAGATAAGAAGGCGCTCCTTTATAAGTCCAGTAAAGTTCATCGCGGCATACTTCATACACCACTCCAACCAGCAGTTCTTCTTTACTACGAAGGGCGATACTCACACAATAAGGAGCATTATTATGGATAAAATTGGTGGTTCCGTCCAGCGGGTCTACCAGCCAGCAATAGTTTTCCGTAGTCAGGCTGCCCGAACCTTCTTCGGCAATGAATCCTGCTTCGGGAAGCAATTCCCGAAGTTGAGCCACAATACGGCGTTCCGATTCTTTATCTACATACGATACATAGTCGTGAGCATTTTTCTTCTCTACCTTGCTACGGTCAAAACCGCTACGCTCTTTACGAAGAAAAGCACCCGCCCGGAGTGCTATTTCACGTACTTTCAACGTTATCTTCTCTAAATCCAACATTATATTCTTATTTTTGTTCCGCATCCAGCGTTCCAAACTTATAAACACCTTTACGGATTACATTTCCATTCTTGTCAGTCTCCACAAAAGCGCCGTGTTTCTTCCCTTGTTTGAAAAATCCGTCATAGCGTACTCCGTTCTTATCTTCAAGCACGCCTTTGCCGTCTTCCTTTCCTTTTACGAAATGGCCCTTATATTTGGTTCCGTCAGCCGTGCGCAAAGTGCCTTCACCGTCGGCCATGTTGTTTTTCCATTCACCTTCATAGTCATCGCCGTTCGCCCAGATATAGTGTCCTTTACCGCTGCGCTGGTTATTCACCCACTGCCCTTCATACACAGCACCGTTGGCCCATGTAAAGGTTCCGGTCCCATGCTGCTCGCCGTTCTTGAACTGCCCTACATACTTGTCGCCATTCTTGTGTACATAAATTCCCTGCCCGGTACGTTCACCGTTTACGTAGTCACCTTCGTAACGGTCACCGCTATTAAAGTAATAAATACCTTTACCATGCTGCACGTCATCCTTCCAGTCGCCCACATACTTGTCACCGTTGACATAGTAAAATGTCCCCTTTCCGTCACGTGCGTCATCTTTCCACTCACCTTCATATTTTGACTGGTCGGGCCATACCATAACGCCCTGTCCGTTTTTCTTGTCTTCTTTCCATTCGCCCTCATATTTGGCTCCTGCTTTCCAGGTATAAGTACCCTTTCCGCTACGTTTGTCCTGAAACCAGTTACCTATATAAACATCTCCGTTATAATAATACATAGTGCCTTCACCCTGCTGATAGTCGGCAAACCACATACCTTCATACCGGTTATTATTCATAAAATAATAGGTTCCGCTGCCGTGTTGCTGATCCTGGAACCATTGCCCCACATACTTTTCTCCATCGTGAAACGTATATGTCCCGTTCCCCTCGCGTTTACCTTTTATATATTCCCCTTCGTAGGTATTTCCGTTCTTGTAGATTGTTTTTCCTTTACCGTTTGGTTTTCTACCTTTCAGCTCTCCGGTATATTCGCCCCCGTCTTTAAAAGTATAATTCCCGATTTTTATCTGAGCGGTGGCCAATGTACTGACCGATGCCAAAAGCAATAATATATATACGTATTTCTTCATTGGTTCGTTACTTATAATAGATAAGATTTACGCCAAAGATACGATTTTCTATCTTTGGACATGATAGGTTATTACACTTTTTTACCCGCAATGACCTCTATTAAGTTTTCTTTGCAGAAATACTTTTGAGCCAATATGCGTATTTCTTCTCTGGTGATTCCCCGGATGGCATCCAGCGAACGGATAAAGAAGCGTTCGTCCAGCCCTGCCGTTTCTATATAAATCCAGGCATCAGACAAAGAAAAAGGTCCCTCGTACGACCGGCATAAATCGCCCAGCATATAGTTCTTCACCATTTCCAATTCTTCTTGAGGAACGAGATCATTACACAATTTGTCCATCTCCCGATAAACTTCTGTTATGATAGAATTCACATATTCATTGGCCGCCTCGGTACTGACAGTCAGTATTCCCGTTCCCGGATAGGACACAATGCCTGCGCCGATACCGTATGTATATCCCTTGTCTTCACGGATATTGGACATCAGACGGCTTCCGAAATACCCTCCGAACAAAGTGACCATGACACGTGCCTTCAAAAAGTCCGGATGATGACGGTCCATTACGAAACATCCCATTTTCAAGGAACTTTGAAGTGCATCCTCACGTTCTATAAAGATACGCTTTTCTTTGGTGGTAACCGGAGGAACAAGCGTTGTCTTTGCTTTTTCCGTCACTTCCCCCCATTGTCCACTTCCCAAGTTATCTTCTATACAACGGATAATTTCCGATGTGACCTTTCCCGAAATATATACCGAACAATTACCCGAATGATAATATTTCCGATAAAACGAACGGAGCACCTCCGGGGTAATCCGGTCATAATCCTCCGCTACCGCATAGCGCCCGAAAGGATGCTCCGGACCGAACAAGGCTGTATTCAACTGCTTTCGGGCAATCATTTCCACCCGGGTGCTGTTCACCAGAAATTGCTGTTTGTTCGTATCGGCCACCACGGAAAGTTCCTTTGCCGGAAACGTAGGAGCCTTTATCATCTCGGATATGACGGCCAGCGTGCGGGCAAAATATTTATTCAGAGAGTAAAGTGTTATGAATCCATAGTTCACGGAAGAAGATAACTCCAGCCAGGCTCCGTAATAATCCAATCGCTCCGCAATCTGTGAAGACGTTAAATTTCCAGCTCCCTCACGCAGCATCCTGTTGGCGAACATAGCCTGCAACGGCTGTTCCTGATTCCATTGTCCGCCTCCTATCAGAAGATCAAAACGTACAACATCCTCGGTTCCCGCATGAATGATATTCAGAGGCATCCCATTCTTCATCGTCCTCCTGTCAGGACGGGTTATACTGAATTCGCTTAGTTGGCGGATTGGCGGTGGGGTGGTTCTGTCCAGCATTTACTTCCCCTCCCTCTGTTTTAAAAATGCTTCGGCACGTGCCAGATCCTGAGGCGTATCAATGCCTATTGTCTCCACTTCACTGATTCCCACCTTAATAGTATAACCATTTTCCAGCCAACGAAGCTGCTCCAACGATTCAGCCAGCTCCAGCGAAGATTGTGGAAGCGAAGTTATTTCTTTCAGTACATCGGCCCGATAAGCATACAGACCGATATGTTTATAGTAAGTATGCTCTTTCAGCCAGCCTTCCTTCTCCGCGTTACGTTGGAAAGGAATGACGGAACGGCTGAAATACAAAGCATTCATATTCTTATTAACCACCACTTTCGGAGAATTTACATTCTCCAAAGCTTCAAACCCGTCTTCGGGAGTGAAAGGTTTCACCAAAGTCGCAATCTGTGTAGCCGAATCTTCAAAGCAAGCTTTCACAGCTTCAAGCTGTGATCTTTGAATAAAAGGTTCATCACCTTGAATATTTACAACCACATCATATCCTTGTCCTACTTTGGTATACGCTTCATAACAACGGTCTGTGCCACTTTTATGGTGAACGGAGGTCATGACCACTTTTCCGCCAAAAGCTTTTACGGCGGATTCAATGCGTTCATCGTCCGTCGCTACGTATGCTTCATCCAATATACCGGCTACTTGTTCATAGACTCTCTGAATCACAGGCTTGCCTCCCAAGATGGCCAAAGGTTTGGCCGGAAAACGTGTTGAGGCATATCTCGCAGGAATAATTCCAATAAATTTCATGGTACCATTTCTTTTATATATTCATGCAAAAGTAACAAAAACATTTCATACATTTGCACCATTAATGCAATAAATGTTATGGACGAACACCATTGTTTGCTTTGTATGGGCTCTAATACAAACCGTTACGCGCAACTCTCGGTTGCACGGGAAGCATTACGTGCCACATTTCCTGATATTCATTTCGGCGAGATGATGGAAACGGAAGCTGTTGGCAGCGGCTTTCACTCCCCTTTCAGCAATCAACTGGCCAAATTCAGCACAACGCTTTCACCCGATTCTGTTCATGATTTGTTTAAAGAATTGGAACGACGCTGCGGACGGATTCCTGAAGACAAGGCTCAAGGAGTAGTAAAACTGGATATTGACCTACTGGTCTTTGACAATAAGATATTAAAACCGGAAGATATGGAAAGAGAATATATCCGCCGTGGAATGTCTGTGCTTTTTTAGAATTTATACCTTTTATATATTAATTATTATTCACCTTGTGATAACCCGCCTCCATATCCCCCTACAGCAAACGATAGTGTTACTGAAAGGGCCAGCCTGACAGGTGGGAAAACAGCTAAGTATCTTCATTGGCAGACCTAAGGCTTTCTACCAGGAAGGCTAAGGCTTTCCGGCCGTTCTATTTCTATCTCCATAGGCTTTGGAGTTATCTCCATAACCTTTGGAGTTATCTCCGCAGCCTTTGGAGTTAACTCCATAAGCTTTGGAGATAGAACACAACAGGGAAAAAAGCCTTAACCTGCCAAGAAAAAGAGGTTAGCCTTCCTTGAAAAAACATTTAATAAAAACTAAAGAACACATTTTTTTCACTTCATCTGTTTGTTGTTTCCAATGATTCCTTATACATTTGCGTTTACTAACAACTCTGTTAAACAAATATGATAATATGAAAGAAGAAACGAGCAATACAGAACAATCCATACTAAAAGCCGCTGAAAAAGAATTCCTTAAGAAAGGATTCTCCGGAAGCAAGACAACAGAAATAGCTAAGGAGGCTGGTGTAACCCATGCCATGCTGCATTATTATTTCCGTACAAAAGAGAATCTGTTCAACAAAGTATTTGAAGAAAAAGCCAAGCAACTGGCCGATACATTCCTTTCTCGTGTAGATGAATCATTGCCTTTTTTGGAGAAAATAAAATGTTTCATTGAAGCACACTTCGACCTTTTGACTGCTAATCCCGAACTACCTTTATTTATATACAGGGAGATTCTGACCAATGAATGCGGAAAAGAAATTTGCCGTAAAACCTTGTTCCCTAATTTCCGGTTAGCAATCAGTCTGCTCGACCGGTCACTGCAAGAGGAAATAAAGAAAGGCACAGTACGCCCCGTCAAAGCGGAAGATTTAATGGTCAGCGCCATTTCACTCAATATCTTCGTCTTTGTGGCAAACCCACTGATACAATTGTTTGTCGAAGAAAAAGGTGAAGAATATCATCAATATATGGAACGCAGAAAACAAGAAAATGTAGAAATCATATTAAGCAGATTAAGAAAATGAAAAGGTTATTCATTCTCACAACCTTTCTTCTTGGCATCAGTCCCATTTGTTTGAATGCACAGGAACTCACGCTGGAAGAGTGTCAGCAGCAAGCCCGGGCACATTATCCGCTGATTAAACGATACGGGCTGATTGAAAAGACGAAAGAATACAATATCTCTAACGCTGACAAGGGTTATCTGCCGCAAGTTTCATTATCCGCCAAAGCCAGTTATCAATCGGATGTAACGGAAATACCCGTTGACCTACCCGGAATTGATATTCGCGGTATGCGCAAGGATCAATACCAGGCTATGCTGCAACTGGACCAAGTAGTATGGGACGGTGGTAACATCCGGGCACGGAAAGAGGTAACCCGTGCCACATCCGAAGTGGACAAACAGAAACTGGAAGTGGACATGTATGCCATCAACGAACGGGTAAACCAACTTTTTTTTGGTATCCTGTTATTGAAAGAGCAATTGAAGCAAAACCAGCTTATGCAGGAAGAATTACAAAGGAATTATGACAACGTTACAGCGTATGTAAAGAATGGTATTGCCAATCAAGCTGATTTGGATGCTGTAAAAGTGGAACAATTGAACAACATACAGCAACGTCATACTCTGGAAGCCACATATCGTGCTTACAGCGAGATGTTGAAGATCATGATTAACCACCCTACTCCTTTAACCGGGAACACACTAAAGAAACCAGATGTAAATGCCTTATTATATAAAGGAGAAGCCTATTCTGCAGAATTCATCCGACGTCCGGAACTTAACTTGTTTGCGGCACAGAATCAGCAACTGGAGGCGCAACGTAAACAACTTACCGCCAAGAACCTGCCTAGGTTAGGCGTATTTGTACAAGGAGCATACGGCAACCCGGGACTGAATATGCTGAAAAATGAATTTTCGGCCTATTACGTAGCAGGCGTACGCCTTTCCTGGAACTTCAGTAACCTATATACTCGTAAGAATGAATCTCGCCAATTAATACTGAATCAACAAGATGTGAACGTACAGAAAGAAACGTTTTTGTTTAACACTCATCTGGAAATCACTCAAAACAACAGTGAAATTAAAAAACTGACGGAACTGATGAAGAACGATGAGGAGATTATCACCCTACGTAACAACATTAAAAAATCAGCCCAAGCAAAAGTCGCCAACGGAACACTGACCGTTACAGAAATGCTACGTGAAGTAACAGCCGAGAACATTGCCAGGCAGAATAAGATTCTGCATGAAATTCATTTATTATCAGCCATTTACGAATTAAAATATACAACAAACCAATATGAGAACAAATAAATATATCTTGCTTGCCGCCACTCTGTTCGGTTTATCCTCTTGCGGAAACAAGAAAGGCGACTATGATGCATCAGGCACATTTGAAGCTACCGAAGTAATTGTATCCTCCGAAGCCAATGGCAAGATCATGCAATTCAATATAGAAGAAGGACAGTTATTAAAGGCCGATGAAGAAGTGGGGTGTATAGATACCTTACAACTCTATTTAAAAAAGATGCAGTTACTGGCCAGCGGTAAAGCGATAGCCAGCAAAAGCACGGACATCAATAAACAGATAGCTGCCACAAAAGAACAAATCGGCAAAGCCGAATATGAAAGAAAACGCACAGAAAACTTGCTGAAGGAAAATGCCGCCACCCAAAAGCAAATAGATGATATTGACTCCCAGATTGCCGTTCTGAAAAAACAGTTGGAAGCACAGATCTCTACGCTTCAACGCGGCAATGCCAGTATCACAGAAGAAAGCTCGGCCTACGAAATACAAGTAGCCCAACTGGATGACCAGCTTCGCAAATGTCACATTACCAGTCCGATTTGCGGAACAGTACTGGCCAAATATGCCGAAGCCGGGGAACTGGCCACGCAAGGAAAACCTTTATTTAAAGTGGCGGATGTGCAACATCTTTTTTTACGCGCCTATATCACCGCCGATCAATTATCTCAACTGAAATTAGGAGATAAAGTAAAAGTGTTTTCTGATTTAGGAGAAGATGACCGCCGGGAATACGAAGGGACAATCACCTGGATTTCAGACAAATCGGAATTCACCCCTAAAACAATCCAGACACGTGACGAACGCGCCAATCTGGTATACGCCACAAAAATAGCAGTAAAGAATGACGGATACATCAAGATAGGCATGTACGGAGAAATGAAGAAATAAATAAGACAATGGATTATATCGTTTCTGTCAAAGGAGTTAGCAAAAGTTACGGTGAAGTTCAAGCCCTGAAAGATGTATGCTTTGAGGTGAAACCGGGAGAAATCTTCGGGCTTATCGGACCGGACGGTGCAGGAAAGACTACTCTTTTCCGCATTCTCACCACACTGGTGCTAGCCGATGAAGGGAAAGCGGAAGTCTGCGGGCAGGATGTGGTGAAGAATTACAAAGAGATACGCCGGCAGGCAGGATATATGCCGGGACGTTTTTCCTTATACCAGGATTTGTCCGTAGAAGAGAATCTCACTTTCTTTGCCACGCTTTTCAATACCACTATCCGGGAGAACTACGCATTGGTAAAGGATATCTACCAACAAATAGAACCTTTCAAACACCGGCGTGCCGGAAAACTATCCGGCGGTATGAAACAAAAACTGGCTCTGAGTTGTGCACTGATTCACAGGCCTTCCATTCTGTTCTTGGACGAACCTACCACCGGTGTGGACCCTGTATCCAGAAAGGAGTTCTGGGACATGCTGCTGAAATTGAAACAAGAAGGTCTTACCATCATTGCGGCAACGCCTTACCTGAACGAGATGAAATGCTGTGACCGTATTGCATTTATTCGTGAAGGAAAGATTCAAGGCATTGACACTCCGGACCGTATTCTTCAACAGTTCAGTTCGATCCTTTCTCCTGAAGGGCTGTCTTTTAATGAACCGCAAGTCACCGGACGATACGCCATAGAGGTAGAAGGCTTGACCAAACAATTCGGCAACTTCACTGCAGTGGACCATATCTCATTCAAAGTGAAACAGGGAGAGATTTTTGGTTTCCTAGGTGCTAATGGCGCCGGAAAAACAACAGCCATGCGCATGTTATGCGGTTTATCACAACCTACCGGGGGAAAAGGTACAGTAGCGGGCTTTGACATAGCCACGCAATACGAGCAGGTTAAAAAGAAGATCGGATATATGAGCCAGAAGTTCTCACTGTATGAAGATTTAAAAGTATGGGAAAACATCCGGCTATATGCAGGGATTTATGGAATGAGCGACAAGGAGATCGCTGAGAAAACAGACAAGGTGCTGGAACAATTAGGACTCTTGAATGAGAAAAACACATTGGTTCGGTCACTTCCCTTGGGATGGAAACAAAAGCTGGCTTTCTCGGTAGCTATTTTCCATGAGCCGAAGATCGTTTTTCTGGATGAACCGACAGGAGGGGTAGACCCTGCCACACGCCGGCAGTTCTGGGAATTGATTTATCAGGCGGCAGAACGGGGAATCACCGTCTTCGTTACCACCCACTATATGGATGAAGCGGAATACTGTAACCGGATTTCAATGATGGTGGATGGAAAAATCGAAGCGCTGGACACCCCACAACGGTTAAAAGAACGGTTCCATGCCCAAGATATGGATGAAGTATTCAGACAATTGGCACGCAAGGCCGTAAGAAGTTGAAAAAGAGATAGAGAAAAAGAGAATGAAACAATTTATATCATTTGTGCGAAAAGAATTCTATCACATTTTCCGGGACCGCCGGACGATGCTGATATTACTAGGTATGCCTGTCGTACAAATTATTCTTTTCGGTTTTGCCATCACCACCGAAGTAAAGAATGTAAAAGTAGCCGTGCTGGATTTCTCAAAAGATGTATCCACCCGGCAAATCATCGACAAACTGGATGCCAGTGACTATTTCAATGTCAACAAGATGCTATATGACAACGACGAGATAGAGGAAACACTCCGGAAAAGCAGTTCAGACCTGGTCATTGTGTTTGAGGCCGGTTTCGATAACAATCTGCGGCATACCGGTAAAGCCCGAGTACAACTGATAGCCGATGCCACCGATCCCAACAATGCTACCATACTGACCTCTTACGCATCCAATATTATTGCAGATTATCAGCAAAGCCGGATCATGCAACAACAATCACCCATACAGATTATCCCCCAAATAAAGTTATTGTACAATCCGGGTATGCAAAGTGCCTACAATTTTGTGCCGGGAGTAATGGGATTGATTTTAATGTTGATATGCGCCATGATGACTTCCATCTCTATTGTCCGTGAAAAAGAAACCGGTACGATGGAAGTATTGCTGGTATCTCCCGTACGTCCGCTATGGATGATTATAGCCAAAATGGTACCTTACTTTGTGCTGTCATGCGTCAATCTGGTCACAATTCTGCTGCTGTCTGTTTATGTATTACATGTTCCGGTAGCAGGCAGTCTTTTTTCGTTGGCTTTGCTCTCATGGATCTTCATCGTAGTATCTCTGCTGTTGGGATTATTGGTTTCCACTATCGCCCGTACCCAAGTGGAAGCCATGCTGTTTTCGGGAATGGTACTGATGATGCCTACCGTTCTACTTTCCGGCATGATATTCCCCATCGAGAATATGCCTCTTCCTTTACAGCTGATTTCAAATGTCATCCCTGCCAGATGGTATATTGTCGGAATCAAGAAAATCATGATTGAAGGATTGAGTATCAGTTATGCACAGGGAGAAATGGGTATACTTATGCTGATGGCTGTTGTCCTTTTACTCATCAGCCTAAAAAAGTTTAACAAACGATTAGAATAAGTTCCGGAAGATATGATAAAGTATTTATTAGAAAAAGAATTCAAGCAACTGCTGCGCAACCCGATGCTTCCGCGGATACTGCTCGTATTTCCCTGCATCATCCTGCTGGTGTTGCCTTGGGCCGCAAACTTTGAAATCAAGAATATGAATCTCAGCGTAGTGGATAATGACCGCAGTCCCTATTCCACCCGACTGGTTCAGAAGGTGGGAGCTTCCGAATATTTTCATCTGGTAGATGTTTCAAACAGTTACCAGGAAGCGATGCAATGCATTGAAAAAGGAGATGCTGACCTCATTTTGGAAATCCCGCCACACTTCGAACGCGATTTGCTGAAAACCGGTGTAGCAAAAGTACTGGTTTCAGCCAACACCGTAAACGGAACGAAAGGAACTTTAGGAAGTTCCTACCTCAGTAATATAGTGAATGCCTATGCCACTGAAATCCGGGCTTCCCATTCCGGCTCTATTTCTCCCTCCCCGGTGATAAGTATAGATACCCAAGGACGTTTCAACCCCTATCTGGATTATAAGGTATTTATGGTTCCGGCACTGATGGCACAATTGTTGATGATGTTATGCGGCTTTCTGCCTGCTCTTAATATTGTGAGTGAAAAAGAATTCGGAACCATCGAACAAATCAATGTGACTCCTGTAAGCAAATTCACTTTCATTCTGGCCAAGCTGATTCCTTACTGGATAGCCGGCATACTGATCCTCACAATCGGTATCATTCTGGCATGGTTAGTTTATGGTCTGGTTCCGGCCGGTCATTTATGGCTGCTTTATTTCTTTGCATTATTATTCATTATCGTTATCTCGGGCATGGGGCTGGTAGTTTCCAACTATTCCCAAACCATGCAGCAGGCCATGTTTGTCATGTTTTTCTTTGTGATTATCATCATGCTGATGAGCGGGTTGTTTACTCCCATCAACAGTATGCCCGAATGGGCACAAACCATAACCATTGCCAATCCTTTGAAGTACTTCATACAGGTAACACGTATGGTTTACCTGAAAGGAAGCGGATTCAGTGACCTGATTATGCAATTTATCGCCTTGTTCCTTATGGCCATCGCTTTGAACGGTTGGGCGGTATTCAGCTACAAAAAGAATTCATAACAGATAAATCGGAACATTTACTTGTTTATCATTGTTAATATCAGTAGCTTAGCAATCTGTTGCTAACCTGATTTTTAATTATCTAAAAGAAAAAAGTTATGAAATTCTTTATTGACACAGCCAACCTGGCACAAATCCGCGAAGCAAATGCATTGGGCGTACTGGATGGTGTAACCACAAATCCGTCTTTAATGGCCAAAGAAGGCATTAAAGGAGTTGAGAACCAACATAAACATTACATTGAAATATGTAATATAGTGGATGGAGATGTCAGTGCCGAAGTGATTGCTACCGATTATGAAGGAATGATTCGTGAAGGCGAAGAACTTGCCGCCCTTAACCCACACATTGTAGTAAAAGTTCCTTGTATTGAGGACGGCATCAAAGCTATCAAATATTTCAGTAATAAAGGAATCCGCACTAATTGTACACTGGTTTTCTCTGCCGGATAGGCATTACTTGCGGCAAAGGCGGGGGCTACCTATGTATCTCCATTTGTCGGCAGACTGGATGATATTTGTAATGACGGTGTAGGACTGGTTGCACAAATTGTAGAATTGTACCAAACTTATGACTACAAGACACAAGTTCTTGCCGCCTCCATCCGAAACACCTTACATATATTACAATGTGCGGAAGTGGGAGCAGATGTAGTAACCTGCCCGTTATCCGCCATTAAAGGCCTTCTAAACCATCCATTGACAGATATAGGATTAGAAAAATTCCTGGCCGATTATAAAAAGGTAAACGGATAATAAAAAACGTTCCCTCGCCAATCCAAAGGCGGGGGAATTTGTTTTCCAGACATTACGAAACTAATAATTTCCCTAATGTCGCTTATAGTTAGCAAATAGTCGGATAAGGTTGTTTCGTACCCATTTTATTTATTCTTTTACAGTAAATAACATCAAGAATGATAAAAGGACATACTGACATAGATATTTGGAATACTGATTTCTTCGTTAATGCAGATTACTTTTCCGATGATTTCATCATTTACCATAATACAGGGAAAGAGTTCACCTATAACAAGCTCGTCCGTACTTTGTTCCATAACCATTCATACAAAACAACTTATACTTCGTTTATACTTTGTCTAAGTGGTTTTTCTGAAATAGAAATAGATTCGGTAAAGTACACTATCAAACAAAATACATTGTTGGTAATGATGCCTAATCAGACAGTAAAATACTATGAAGTCAGTAATGATTACAAAGCGTACCTCATCATGATATCCAATAAGTATTTTGATACCCGTGATAATTTCTATAAAATGGCCTCTCTTTTGATTCCTTTGAAAAACCACCCTTGTGCCGATTTAAGCCTCGCAGAAACCGATTTATTGAAAGCATATCATGTGCTGCTCTATAAAAAAATCAGCGAACAGAACAATATGTTCCGTAACTTCACTATACAATACTTGATACAAGCCACATTCTATGAAGTATGCCAACTTTTGCTGAAGCATATTGAAATTGAAAAAAGAAATATGCCGCATAAAGAAGAGATATTCAAGCGATTCTTGAAAATGGTTGAAACGTATCACTATAAAGAAAGAGATATCTCTTTTTATGCGGAAAAGCTTTGTCTCACCCCTAAATATTTATCTTCCACTATCAAGGAAGTTTCCGGAAAGCTGGCAGGAGACTGGATTGATAATTATGTTATTATCGAAGCTAAAGCTTTACTTATCTCCACCAATCTGACGGTTCAGGAAATTTGTTATGAACTGAACTTTTCCACTCCATCCTCATTCACCCGTTTCTTTAAACGAATTACCGGAATGTCACCTAGAAAGTTCAGAACAATAAAAGTCTTTCCCAATCTGATAGAATAAGAAGAAACGTACACAATATCTATACAGAATTCCCCGAAAAAAACAATAAAGCCCGAAATATGGAAAGTATGAGTTATATAAAAGGACAATTAGTCTTATCCAAACAGATATTGAATATCTTACCATCCGCCCTTATATTTATGGATGCAAATGGTACTATCGAGCGCATCAACGATGAGGCTATCCATGAATTGGAATTGGGAGATAGGGATATAAAAGGAGAAAACATTTCCCAAATCATATCCATCTTACGGAACCATCAAAATATCATTCCCGAGCTGATTGAAGCGTTAAAGCACGAAGAGAAAATCATAGACTTCCCCAAAGCAACCTTCATAAAAAGTGAATTGCAGAACATACGTTTCATTGCTGAAAGACGAATAGCCAGTGTATTCACCAAAAAGAAACTTTCTCAGATGATTCTCTCCTTCCGTAACATAGAAGGAGAACTAACCCAACAGCATATCATAAACATGGCACTCAGCCTGACAAAGATTTATCCTTGGTTTTATGATATGGAAAAAAAGAAACTGATTATTGACGCGCGTTGGTTCAAGTATCTTAATATACCAACCAAAGACTATACATTAACCGAAGAAGAGTTTGCAGCCTATCTGCATCCGGATGATCGCGATACATTGATGAATGCTCTGACTAACCAAATAGCCGGAAATCTCAATACCGAAGCATTTACCTACAGGCTGAAACAGAGTGACGGCAGTTGGGAATGGTTTGAAGAACAATCTTTATATCTGGAACAAATAGAAGGTGCTCCTTATAGAATAATCGGAGCCTGCCAAAGCATACAGGAGCATAAAAACGCAGAGGAGAAACTGATGTTTGCCCGTGACAAAGCAGAACAAAGCGATAAATTGAAAAGTGCCTTTCTTGCTAACATGAGCCATGAAATTCGAACTCCGTTAAATGCTATAATAGGTTTCTCAAATCTGCTTGTCAGCGAAGAAATGGATGGCGAGGAAAGCAAAGAATTTGTTTCCATCATCAATCAAAACTGTGAGCAACTGTTGGTATTAATCTCGGATATCATTGATATGTCAAAGATAGAATCCAATTCTATCGAATTCAAGATACAAAAACAATCGCTCCATCAAATTCTATCTGAGATTTATCAATGCCAGTCATTGAATATTCCCTCCAAAATAGAATTCAGATTGGAATTACCGGAAGAAGATACTGAAATAATGATTGATACCACCCGATTCAAACAGGTGATTAATAATTTAATAAACAATGCCATTAAATTTACAATGTATGGCCATATCACGCTGGGAAGCAAGATATTGCAAAACGGTACAATTGATATTTATGTAAAAGATACCGGTATGGGTATGCCACAAGAGAAACTCGCACATATATTCGAACGTTTTTATAAAATGGACTCATTCAAACCGGGAGCAGGCTTAGGGCTTTCTATCTGCAAAACCATCATTGAGCACATGCAGGGAGAAATCAACGTAACCTCTATAGAAGGCAAGGGCAGTAATTTTACCATCACTATCCCAACAAATCTGATCATTATTTAAATTTCAAGTATCCTATGCGAGTATATTTAATTCCTTTACTCTCATAATGAGAAAGGACTTTGGCCGATTTAATATATAGACTTTCATGAGGATTGATTTTCTTTGTATAGCAGCTCAGCATCTCCGGTGACATACTGGAAGCAGCTGCCTTTATGATAAAAGTATAACGATTACCATTCAGCATCAGCAGCAAGTACACTCTGATCTACATAGTATCCAGTCGTTTTATAAGCATCTAGTTGTAATCTTGTCCCCAGGACTTCCAGATGTAAATCGGTCAGCCTTTCTCCCGGCTGACCGATAAAACGACTCCCAGCCGGCAAATGATGTTTTCTGATGACCGTTTCATAATGAACTGTGGCAAAAGCCTTTGCCAATACTGCTAACTTTTTGTCTCTGGGGTTACGGGCTTCAAACTTATGTGCCAACCAAAGCACATAGTTAGGATCAATATAATATACTTCCGCCAACCTTTTTCCACGATACTTCCCAAATGCAACTATATCTTCGGACAGACCATAATAAGGTTCAAAGAAAGTGTTATCCTTCACTTTCAGCAGGACATTGCAATTCTGCAAATACTGAAAAGCACGCTCTGCCGCATCATTAAATGTAACTGCCAACGACTGAATAAACAGAGGAGAGTAAGTATTATCCGGAAATATACGCCATAAAGCATAATACGAACGATAAGGAGTGGAAACACTGATTGCATAAAATCCCGCATCTTCTCTACGGCCTTTATTGAAGTTGTCTATCTTTTGAAAAACTCTCTCGGCCATAACGCTAGTGATCTGATATAGGGTTACATCTCTATCCATAGTTACCTCCTATCTTTATAAGGTAAAGATTTTCTTTTCGTAAATATAGCATTTTTCGATGAAAGGACAAGGATTTTCACCATTTTTACATAAATTATTTTCTATAATATAAACTGCCGTGTGAACAGGAAAAGTAATAGTTCATAAAAGTATATATAGAAAAAAGTCTGCTTGCTTTCCTTCTTGCAAACAGACTTTGTACTTATAAATCTAATCTTCTAATTACTCAAATATATTGTCCAATCCTCCGGTTTCTTCTACCGAAGTTTCATCTATCAAAGTATCCTTGCAAGGATCAAAGTCATCAGGAATATTGAATTTCTCGTCCTGAGAGTATCCCAAGCTCTTGTCCTTATAGACTTTCTGCATATAAAGCCCCCAGATAGGAAGTGCCATAGCAGCCCCCTGCCCGTCCACCATCGTATCAAAGTGAATATCACGCTCTTCACCACCTACCCATACACCAGATACCAATGAAGGGGTGAATCCCATGAACCAACCGTCAGAATTACGGTTGGTTGTACCTGTCTTTCCTCCCATATCGGCAGTAATACCATATAGACGGCGTACACGCCCACCCGTACCTTCATTGATGACCGCACGCAGCATGACCAACATTTTATAAGCACTTGTTTCACTAATCACCTCATCCATTTGTGGAGTGAAATTCGCCAACACATTTCCTTCATTATCCTCAATACGGGTTACAAAAACAGGCGCTGTACGAATACCCCGATTAGCAAATGCCGAATAAGCACTGACCATTTCTCCTACAGAAATCTCACAAGGGCCTAAACAAAGTGAAACCACCGGATCTATCTGTTTATTTTGTACACCAAATGAATGAATCAGACGAACTAGCTGATAAGGATTCAGTTTCCCCATCAAATAAGCCGTTACCCAGTTATCAGAATTTGCCAAGCCCCATTTGATGGTAACCATCTCTCCGTAACGCTTCTTGCTGGCATTACGCGGTGACCATGGACGGCCATTTTCATCTATCAAGGTCTGCTCTACATGGCGCACCTGGTCACAGGGAGAAAAACCATTCTCCATAGCTAAAGTATATACATAAGGTTTAATAGTAGAACCCACCTGACGACGGCCTACCATCGCCATATCATACTGGAAATAATTATAGTTGGGTCCTCCCACATATGCTTTTACATGACCGGTCAACGGATCCATAGACATGAATCCCGCTCTAAGGAAGAACTTATAGTATTTCAAAGAATCCATCGGAGTCATAATGGTATCCTTTTCCCCCTCGTATGAGAATACGGACATTTCATATTTAGTATTGAACGCTTTCTTTATTTCTGCTTCCGAACACCCTGCCTCTTTCATGATACGATAACGGTCAGTCTGCTTCATGGCCCTGGTCATGATAGAATTCACTTCTGCCTCTGTCAGCTGATTCGTAAACGGAGCCGTTTTCTTTTTCCGTTTTTCCTTGAAGAAACGGGGTTGCAAATACTGCGCCACATGTTCGTAAACAGCTTCCTCAGCATATTTTTGCATACGTGAGTTGATAGTGGTATAAATCTTAAGACCATCCGTATAGATATTATAATTAGTACCATCTTTCTTCTTGTTTTTAGCACACCAGCCGAAAAGAGGATTTGTCTTCCAAGCCAATGAATCCTCATAATATTTCTGCATCTGCCATCCGCGGTAGTCACTCTTTTTCGGTTCTTTAGCCGTCATCACTCCACGCAGATATTCGCGGAAGTAAGTAGCCAGTCCTTCCTTATGATCTACACGACGATATTTCAAGACCAATGGCAATGCCTTTAATGAATCAGCTTCCGCATCAGTCAGGTAACCTGCTTTGCGCATCTGGTCAAGAACAACATTCCGACGTCCGCGTGAACGTTCATTAAAACGTTTCGGATTATAAAGTGAAGGATTCTTACACATACCTACCAAGGTAGCCGCTTCCTCAATGCTCAGGTCTTTCGGCTCTTTTGAAAAATATGTATTGGCAGCTGTCTTGATACCGACTGCATTATTCAGAAAATCAAATTTATTAAGATACATGGTCAGAATCTCTTCTTTTGTATAATAACGTTCCAACTGAACAGCAATCACCCATTCGATAGGTTTCTGCAACAAACGCTCCATCACATTATCCGCCGTAGGTGAATAGAACTGCTTTGCCAACTGCTGAGTGATGGTGCTACCCCCACCGGCATTCTTCTGCATCATCACCCCCCGTTTCACCAAAGCGCGGATAAACGCACGGGCGTCAATGCCGGAATGTTCTGCAAAACGTTCATCTTCGGTAGCAATCAGTGCATGAATCAGATTCGGTGAAAGCTGGTCATAACCCACAAATACGCGGTTCTCCTTACTAAGTGACCAAGTGCCCAGCATCTTGCCATCATCGGATATAATCTCGGTTGCAAACTTTAAATTCGGATTTTCCAACTCTTCAATGGGGGGGACATATCCAATCCATCCTTTTGCTATCGCGGTGAATATGAACGCTATAACCAACAGTATGCCGACTACAAGAGCCCAAAGCACATATATAAATTTCTTCCTCATGACGTTTTCTAGTAATTAACGATGCAAAAGTAAGGAAAAACTTTGAGATAGAATGTGTTTCTAACAAAGTTCAACGAAATATCTTTTAAATCTTCGCTCATTTATTTTTTTTTCATACCTTTACACTCCGTATAAGTTGTAATTATAAATACAAGCCAAAATGGAAAATAGAAGTTTAGTTACTATTGCCGAACACTCGAAAGAGAAAATCCTCTACCTCCTGGAGATGGCAAAAGAGTTTGAAAAGAAGCCTAACCGTAAAATTTTGGATGGCAGAGTAGTCGCCACTCTTTTCTTCGAACCCTCCACCCGTACACGACTCAGTTTTGAAACCGCAGCAAACAGATTGGGAGCACGCGTCATTGGATTTACCGATCCTAAAGTGACCAGTTCCTCAAAAGGAGAAACATTAAAAGATACGATCATGATGGTAAGCAATTACGCTGACATTATTGTAATGCGCCATTTTTTGGAAGGTGCTGCAAGATATGCCAGTGAAGTTGCCCCGGTACCTATAGTCAATGCCGGAGACGGAGCTAATCAACATCCGTCACAAACTATGCTAGACCTCTACTCCATATACAAAACACAGGGAACGCTTGAGAATCTGAACATTTATTTGGTAGGCGACTTGAAATACGGACGCACCGTCCATTCTCTGCTGATGGCTATGCGTCACTTCAATCCCACTTTCCACTTCATTGCTCCTGAAGAGCTGAAAATGCCGGAAGAATATAAAATATACTGCAAGGAGCACAATATTAAATACAAAGAATATACAGACTTTAACGAAGAAACGATCGCAGATGCCGATATTCTTTACATGACCCGCGTACAGCGCGAACGTTTCACCGACCTGATGGAATATGAACGTGTAAAAGATGTATATATATTAAGGAATAAGATGCTGGAGCATACCCGCCCCAATCTGCGTATCCTGCACCCTCTGCCCCGCGTCAACGAAATAGCTTACGATGTGGATGAGAATCCGAAAGCTTACTATTTCCAGCAGGCACAAAACGGACTTTATGCGCGCCAGGCCATCCTTTGTGATGTATTGGGCATAACCTTGGACGATGTTATAGAAGATGCAAAAAAGTAAAAAACAAAAATGAAGATGAGCGATAATAAACAAGCATTGCAGGTAGCCGCTTTGAAAAACGGCACTGTTATAGACCATATACCTTCCGATAAATTGTTTACTGTAGTCGCCCTATTGGGATTACAGGATTCAGACTCTAACATAACCATTGGAAACAACTTCGAGAGCAAAAAGCTAGGTAAAAAAGGAATTATCAAGGTGGCCGACCGCTTTTTTACTGATGAGGAAATAAGCCGCCTCTCCGTAGTAGCCCCGAATGTGAAACTGAACATTATCCGTGACTATGAGGTGGTAGAAAAGAAACAAGTCCTGATGCCTCAGGAATTACGTGGCATTGTAAAATGTGCCAATCCCAAGTGTATCACCAATAATGAACCGATGATCACTTTATTCCATGTAATCGACAAGGAACACGGCATTTTAAAATGCCACTATTGCGAGAAGGAACAAAGCAAGGAAGGTATTAAGCTGATTTAATCATTATGAAACAAGACTGGAAACCGGGAACAATGATTTATCCTCTTCCGGCCCTATTGGTCAGTTGTGGGAGTACGGAAGAAGAATATAACATTATCACAGTGGCATGGGCAGGTACTATTTGTACCAACCCCGCCATGTGTTATATATCCGTACGTCCGGAGCGTCATTCCTATCCCATCTTGAAACGAAACATGGAATTCGTCATCAATCTTACAACTAAAGAGATGGCATTTGCCACCGACTGGTGCGGAGTGCGTTCAGGCAAAGATTATAATAAATTCGAAGAAATGAAGCTGACTCCGGGAAAAGCGAAAATAGTCAATGCTCCTATTATTGAGGAATCTCCACTCTGTATAGAATGTAGGGTAAAAGAAATTATCTCACTAGGATCTCATGATATGTTTATTGCCGATGTGGTAAATGTGAAAGCTGATGACAAATACCTGAACGGAGAAACAGGAAAATTCGAATTATCCCAAGCTAATCCGCTGGTATATGTTCATGGCGGCTATTTTGAACTGGGACCGAAAATCGGAAAGTTCGGCTGGTCTGTAGAAAAGAACAGGATGCGGACCAAAGAAAAAGCCTAAAAACACCTCATGAAGAAACTCCTTTTATTGATCGCTTTATTGCTCCTCACCTTATCCGTTCCGGTACGAGGAGAGAAGAAAGGTTTGCAAGAAGAGCCTAAAATCAATGTGGGAATAAAAGGAGGCTTCAATTCTTCCATGTACTTTACCAGCAGGCTGGAATTAGACGGAGAACGTATGGAAGATGTGCAAAATAATTATAAGGTAGGCTATTTCGTCGCCCTATTTTTCCGGGTACACATGAAAAGACACTTCATCCAACCCGAAATGATGTATAATGTCTATAAAGGTGAAATAGCTTTCAATAAGAATCAGAATAATGAAAATACCCTTCCCGAGTTTGCCAAACTGAACAGCACAATTCATTCTTTGGAATTACCTATACTATATGGCTATAGTTTTGTAAAAAGCCGTCCTTATGGCATGGCACTTTTTATCGGCCCCAAATTAGAATATGTATGGAAACATAAGACTGATGAAGAGTTTGAAGGGTTCGGGCATTCCGGCATAAAAGAAGAATTACGCCCTATCAATATAAGTTCCGTTATCGGATTAGGCGTGAATATTGCAAATATATTCTTCGATTTCCGGTATGAAATCGGACTAACCAATATATCCAAATCAATCACTTACGAAAAGAATATAGATGGAGTCATATTTCAGGAAAAAGGTATCTTCATCAATCGTCATCGCAATGTATTAAGTTTCTCTCTAGGAGTTATTTTTTAAGCAGTCATACTCCTCCGTAAGAATTCCGACATCTATCATAATATTACATTCTGAAGAGTTTTCCACCAAAGAATAGAACTGAGGATCAACTATTTCCGGCATTTGACTTCCTATGAAACGACAAAAAGAAAGTCACACGTGTTTTTTCTGTAATTCCACTAAAGATTTTCTTCTAAATAATTTCCTTATATTCTAAAATTACTTAACTTTGTGAACTCAGAATCGAATATCGCACATAAACTTATTATAAAAAGAAATGAAAAGAGACGATTTGATTTTCGACATTATCGAAAAAGAGCATCAACGCCAGCTCAAAGGTATCGAGCTGATCGCATCCGAAAACTTTGTTAGTGACCAAGTAATGCAAGCTATGGGTTCTTGCCTTACCAACAAGTATGCTGAAGGGTATCCCGGCAAGCGCTACTATGGCGGTTGCGAAGTGGTAGACCAGAGCGAACAAATCGCTATCGACAGACTGAAACAAATCTTCGGCGCAGAATGGGCTAACGTACAACCTCACTCAGGAGCACAGGCTAATGCTGCCGTATTCTTGGCCGTTTTAAATCCGGGTGATAAATTCATGGGATTAAATCTGGCTCATGGTGGCCACCTGTCACATGGTTCATTGGTTAACACATCCGGCATTATTTATACTCCATGTGAATACAATCTGAACAAGGAAACAGGACGTGTGGATTACGACCAGATGGAAGAAATCGCATTACGTGAAAAACCGAAAATGATTATTGGTGGCGGTTCAGCATATTCTCGTGAATGGGACTACAAACGTATGCGCGAAATCGCAGATAAAATAGGAGCTATCCTGATGATCGATATGGCTCATCCTGCAGGTCTGATTGCTGCCGGACTGCTGGATAATCCGGTTAAATACGCTCATATCGTTACTTCAACAACGCATAAGACCCTTCGCGGTCCTCGTGGCGGTGTTATCATGATGGGCAAAGATTTCCCTAATCCATGGGGCAAGAAAACTCCGAAAGGCGAAATCAAGATGATGTCACAACTTTTGGATTCTGCTGTATTCCCTGGTATACAAGGTGGTCCGTTGGAACATGTCATTGCAGCCAAAGCTGTTGCATTCGGTGAATGTTTACAGCCGGAATACAAAGAATATCAAACACAAGTAAAAAAGAATGCAGCCGTATTGGCACAGGCTCTGATTGACCGTGGTTTTACGATCGTTTCTGGTGGTACAGACAACCACTCCATGCTGGTAGACCTTCGCACCAAATACCCTGATCTGACAGGCAAAGTAGCAGAAAAAGCATTGGTTGCTGCTGATATCACTGTAAACAAGAATATGGTCCCATTTGACAGCCGTTCTGCTTTCCAAACTTCAGGTATCCGTTTGGGAACTCCTGCCATCACAACTCGTGGCGCAAAAGAAGACTTGATGTTGGAAATCGCCGAAATGATTGAAACTGTTCTTTCAAACGTAGACAATGAAGAAGTGATTGCACAAGTTCGTGCACGCGTAAACGAAACAATGAAGAAATATCCTATTTTCGCTTACTAATTAACGACTTCTATCAATATACTCATAAAAAACTTTGGAGTTTTTTGAAAAAGCTTTATCCTTCTTCAAGAACTTCAAAGTTTTTTTATGAAACATCCAGACCATTTAAAAAGAGTAATAGAAAAGTATTTTTATCAGCAGTCCCCACAGAAATCAGTATAAATTTCTACCTTTGCAGACAATTTATCCGTTAATGACGAATGAAAGGAACTAAGAATCTGACTCAAGGCCCTATCCTGAAGCAATTGTTTACTTTGGCAATGCCCATTATGGCCACTTCATTCATACAGATGGCATATAGCCTGACCGACATGGCCTGGGTAGGAAGAATAGGAAGTGAGGCAATAGCCGCTGTAGGTTCAGTGGGTATTCTTACATGGATGTCCACATCTATCTCCCTGCTGAACAAAGTTGGTTCGGAAGTCAGCGTAGGACAAGCCATCGGGGCACAAAACGAACAAGCTACCCGTGCGTTCGCATCACATAATCTTACCTTGTCCTTACTTATATCATTAAGCTGGGGAGCATTGTTATTTATCTTTGCCACCCCTATTATCAGTATCTATGAACTGGAACCTCATATAGCCAAGATGGCTGTGGAATATCTACGGATTATAGCAACTGCCTTTCCATTCGTCTTTTTATCAGCTGCCTTTACAGGGATATTCAATGCCGCCGGACGAAGCAAAATACCTTTTTCCATTAACGGTATCGGACTGATTACAAATATGATACTAGATCCTCTTTTTATCTTTGGTTTAAACTGGGGAACTACGGGAGCCGCAATTGCCACTTGGCTGGCCGAAGCTACGGTATGCATACTGTTTATCTATCAATTGAAACAAAAGAAAATATTATGGGATGACTTTCGGTTATTTACTACACTAAAAAAACAATATACACACCACATCTTGAAAATAGGATTACCAGTAGCGGTACTCAATACATTATTCGCTTTCGTCAATATGTTTCTCGGAAGGACCGCAACAGAGCAAGGTGGTCATTTAGGGCTGATGGCACTCACTACCGGAGGACAAATCGAAGCTATCACCTGGAACACCTCCCAAGGATTTTCTACAGCTCTCAGTGCTTTTGTAGCTCAGAACTATGCAGCACGGCAAATCTCCCGTGTACTGAAAGCCTATCGCACCACTTTATGGATGACATTTATATTCGGATCTTTCTGCACATTTCTTTTTATATGTTACGGAAACGAAATATTTTCTATCTTTGTTCCTGAAAAAGCGGCGTATGAAACCGGTGGCGTATTTCTACGTATCGACGGATACTCGCAACTATTTATGATGCTGGAAATTACCATACAGGGCGTTTTTTATGGAATGGGGCGCACCATGCCTCCTGCCGTAATCAGTGTCACCTGTAACTATCTGCGCATCCCGATGGCATTATTGTTTGTATCATGGGGCTGGGGTTTGCCGGGTATTTGGTGGAGCATAAGCATCACTAGCACTATGAAAGGAATTATTTGTCTGATCTGGTTTATACTTATCAAGAAGAAAGCTTTAAATTATCAGGCTGTTTAATGAACAATTTTTGCATTAAGTCATTAATATATTAAAATGAACATGATTATGAAAAAGACTAAAATTATGGCTTTATTACTGAGTGCAACACTAGTATTCAGTGGATGTGGTAACATGAATAATACCGCTAAAGGCGGTCTGATCGGTGGCGGTGGTGGCGCAGCTTTGGGAGCAATTATCGGCGGAATAGCCGGACATGGTAAAGGTGCGGCTATTGGTGCGGCAGTAGGTGCGGCAGTAGGTACAGGCGCCGGCGTGTTAATTGGAAAAAAAATGGATAAAGCGGCAGAAGAAGCGGCTCAAATCCAAGGAGCACAGGTAGAACAGGTAACAGATAACAACGGTCTTCAGGCTGTAAAAGTTACTTTTGATTCCGGTATTCTCTTCAATACAGGAAATGCAGCCTTGAGTGCACAAGCGAAATCAGCCTTAAGTAAATTTGCAAACAACGTATTGAACCAGAACAGAGATATGGACGTATCCATTTATGGATATACAGACAATCAGGGCTGGAGAAACAGTACAGCCGAACAAAGCATCCAAAAGAACCTCAATCTGTCACAAGAACGCGCTCAAAGTGTGGCTAGTTATTTGCTAGGTTGCGGTGTAAGTAATTCTCAGATCAAGTCTGTAGAAGGTTTGGGTCAAGCAGACCCGATAGGTAATAATGACACAGCCGAAGGACGCCAGCAGAATCGTCGTGTAGAAGTATATATGTATGCCAGCCAACAGATGATTCAGCAAGCGGAAGCAGGTACACTGAAATGATATCAATGACGTTATCATAGAGCGTATCCAATACGCCCGAACCAACGGTCACAACTTTGGATAACATATAAAATAAATCAATTTCGGACAGGTTATTTCTGCCCGAAATTGATTTTAATACACAAGCATGAAAAAAAAGATTTTAAAATTCATTCGCAATCTGCTGCTTTTTTTCTTTGGTTCTTCCATTCTCGCAGTTATCGTTTTACGCTTTATTCCGGTTTACTTTACCCCGTTGATGTTTATCCGAACTACCCAACAAATCATTCATGGCGAAGATATAAAGTGGAAACACTCTTGGATACCTAAAGAAAACATATCCCCTCATCTGCCTATGGCTGTTATTGCTTCTGAAGACAATCGCTTTGCCGAGCATAATGGTTTTGACTTCAAAGAAATAGAGAAAGCTTTAGAAGAAAACAAGAACCGAAAACGTCCTCGAGGTGCCAGTACTATCAGCCAACAGACAGCCAAAAACATTTTTTTGTGGCCTGCTTCTTCTTGGATCAGAAAAGGACTTGAAGTGTATTTCACCACTTTGATAGAACTATTTTGGAATAAGGAACGGATTATGGAAGTCTATCTGAACTCTATAGAAATGGGAAATGGTATCTATGGTGCCGAAGCAGTAGCTCGTGAACACTTTCACAAGAATGCCAGCAAACTGACACCGGAAGAATGTGCACTAATTGCAGCCAGCCTTCCCAATCCTCGCAAGTTCAATTCAAGCAGACCTGGCAACTACATGCTCAAAAGACAAAAGAAGATCCTTTATCTTATGAAATGCGTCCCTATATTTCCACCCCAACAAGATACACCTTCTACGGTTTCAAAGAAGAAAAAGAAATAACCCGCACCCCCGTGTGGGCTTTCTTATTTTTAGAGTATTCAAAGAGAGTCTGCGAATCTAGAATAACTTTCTTCATGACCGATGAAGCATGAAGCAAATGCAATTTACCATCCACCCAACAAGCAAATCCTGTATGTACCACATCCAGCCCTTTTATATTGGTGGTAATCGCTATGATATCCCCATTCTTTATATCCAATTCCTCAGAAGAAACATTCAGACTTGTTTTAGGAATATAAGAAACAGGAACATTTTTCCATTTTTTCTCTATTTCAATCATCTGGGATATCATGGAAGGATTATTTTTCAACCGATGATAACTGTCAGAATGTGTGGACATAAAATCCAAATTCAAAACTTGTGATGCAGCAAACCCTAATTCCCCCGTGCGTTCATGTACAATTCCTTTTTGTTCATTATCCTTAATCCAATCACTGAAGTAATGCAAACGCGAGACATAACCGGCTTGTTTCCCATTCCGATAGCGGATACACCGCAACGCTTTTTTGTAACTTTCAAAGTCACTTTTCCCATACTTATCAGTAAGGCTCAATGCAAGTACTGTTTCAACTAACGTGGTACAATCCACCTTATCCAAATGCACAACTAAGGTTTCTTCATCTGTCCCATCCAATGTATTCGCTACGTATGGAACTCCTAATAGATTTTGGGCAAAAAACAATATCTTACAGCTATCGGCCGGCAATCGGGCAGCTTTTTGAAGCAGACTCTCGACTTTTATACTGTCATTTTCTGATGCTGAAACAATACAGGGCATTACTCCTAAAATTATTCCCAGCAACCACGAATACAGTTTTCTCATATATTTTTTCTTATCTACCTGTTTTTTCTGCATGGCAACAAAGATAACACATAACTGAATGAATGCAAATTTTAAAAGAATGAAAAGATAAAAACATCCGCCATGACAAATTCAAACCTGCCACAGCGGATAAAAAAACTATATTTTACCTTCAAATCATGCAGTAAACTCTGTTCTTTCCAAATAAGCTATAACATCACCTTTATTAACTACAGCTCCCTGTTGGGCGCAAACTTCTACAATGCGTCCCGTAAAATTAGCAAAGATCTTTTCATACTCTCCCCACGGAGTGGAAATATAACAAAACACTTCATCATGCTGGTATTTCCGTCCGACAAACGGTGCTATAGAAGGACCTTCCACGGAAACTTCCCATAAAATCTGTCCCTTATCCGGCGCAATAATAGGATCAGCCTTAGTACGCTTATATTTTCGAATTGTTTCCTCATCAAAGCCACTTTTTACCATAGCCGCATCCTGAGCACGTTGTAAATCATCCATAAAACGTTTCTTGGCTACACCCGATTTATAATCACGGTATTGCCGGTCATGCATAGCCAGTTCAAACAACTCTTCCTCATCTTCACCATATTCCCAGCCATTATCATCCATCTCCTTACGGTACTTGTCCAGCTCATCAGGATAGTTCATCTGAGGATCCTCGTCAGTAAACTCGTAACCTTTACTTTTCGCCAGTTCAATTATTTCAGGAGCCAACGCACCCGGCAACTTTCCACTTTTTCCCAGAATCATATCCCATGTATGGTTATCAATCATCGTCCATCTCTCCTCTCCTTTCACCAATTGCATGACATTCATCAAAGCCACATTCTTCACATATTGGCTGAACGGTGTTACTAAAGGAGGATATCCCAATTTCGGCCATACATATTCCACTTCTTCAAACAGCATCACTACCAAATCATCCAAACTCATAGGTTCCTTTCCCTGTCCTTTCAAAAGTAGATTTATACCTGAATGTACACCTTTCAAATCGGCCATCATAGATCCCATCATACCACCGGGAAGTCCACAACCTAACAGCAAGGAAGACATGTGCTTATTGGTAGAATCAATAAAATACCCCAAAAAATCATCAATAAACTCCTGCGTCATGCTACGTGCTTTCATATAAGCCTTCATATTGATTTCAGGTACCTGAAAACCTGCATTTTTCAACATAGCCTGTACAGAAATTACGTCAGGATGCACTTTTCCCCATGATAAGGGCTCCATAGCGACATCAATGATATCCGCACCATTCTCACAAACTTCCAAAATAGATGCCATAGATAACCCGGGACCGGAATGTCCATGATATTGTACAATGACTTCAGGATGTTTATCTTTGATGTTTCTCACCAACTGCCCTAACATTTCAGGACGGCCGATACCTGCCATATCTTTCAAACAGATTTCGGGTGCCCCCGCTTCTATTAACTGGTCAGCAATATAAGAATAATAATCCACCGTATGTACAGGAGAATAAGTGATGCAAAGAGTGGCTTGAGGAATCATCCCCGCTTCTTTAGCATATTTTATGGAAGGAATAATATTACGAACTTCATTCAAGCCACAAAATATACGAGTAATATCCACGCCTTGCGCATGTTTTACCTTATACATCAACCGACGTACATCAGCTGGAACAGGATACATTCGCAATGCATTTAAACCGCGGTCCAACATATGCGTCTGAATACCCGCCTCACGTAAAGGTTTGGTAAATGTACGCACTGCCTTGTTAGGATTCTCACCATACAGTAAGTTCACTTGTTCAAAAGCACCTCCATTAGTTTCCACTCGGGCAAAACACCCCATTTCAACGATTAGAGGAGCAATTTTGGCTAACTGATCAGCTCTGGGCTGGTACTTCCCTGATGACTGCCACATATCGCGGTAGACCAAACTGAATTTGATTTCTTTTTTCATAATTATTACTTGATTTAAAGGTGTCTTGTCCTTTTGCAAATATAACAAATGAATAAAAATAAAGTTAATATTCGAATCTATTTTTTAGCTTCCAAAAACATGTTTAATATCATATTGTAAACCAATAAAAACAAAAAGGCAGAGCAAAAGAATTTCACTCTACCTTTTTGATAATTTTTCCCTTTGGATTATACAAAATCACGGAGTTGCCCTTGCAAGCGTTGTCTGGTAAAAAAGATTCTGCTTTTTACAGTACCCAACGGCAATCCCAACTTTTCGGCAATCTCACGATATTTGAATCCCGACACATGCATAGCGAATGGAATACGGTATTCTTTGGGAAGCAAGCCGACTATACGATGTATTTCTTTCATGTCATAAGCTCCCTCGGTACTATCAAAGCCGGAATCCTGAGACATACTTAAATGGTAGAGATTGTCTGTATGGTCCACAAATGTCTGGTCACGCACTATTTTCCTATAATTGTTTATAAAGATGTTACGCATAATGGTATACATCCATCCCTTAAAGTTTGTATCGGGGATATACTTGTCTTCATTATCCAGCGCTTTCAATGAAGTTTCTTGTAGCAGGTCATTAGCCTCCTCACGGTCGGCTGTGAGTTTGTATGCAAACCGAAGTAATTCTTCTTGCACACCCAGCAGGTTCTTTTTAAAACTAACGCTATTCATAAATCTTTCAGTTTAGGTTCATATTCTTTTTCCATGCTCTCGGTAATGCAAGGATAGCGCATTTTAAATAGGTGTCAAAGAAAAAACTATTAAAATAGGGGGTAAAAACCGTCATTTATCAGTTTTTACCCCCTATTTTGATAGTTTTCAGGTGCTGTTTAGCGTTGTTCCCCCTTTAAAATTGGTAAACAGATGCTATATTTAACAGCTAAAATACGCGCCAAAAACACAGTACTACCTCCTATTATCTGGCAAATAAAGGCTTCCAGACCAAACAGATCACATATCCAATAGGCTAATCCCCCCACCACACAGGCCATTGCATAAATTTCTTTACGAAAAATAAGCGGAATTTCATTAATAAAAACATCGCGGAGCACACCACCTGCGGCCCCAGTGATACTACCCATGATTATAGCTACCCAAAAAGGATATCCGAGAGCAATACTTTTACCTACCCCCACTACTGTAAATAGTGCCAGGCCGATGCTGTCGAACAGGAAGAAAGTGTTATGCATATGAATCAAATACTTGCCGAAAGCAATTACCCAAAACAATGCAAGTCCTGTACATATTAAATATATAGGGTCAGTCATCCAACCCGGAGTCACATCTAGAAGCACATCACGGATAGTACCTCCTCCGATAGCCGTCGCCAAACCCACTACATACGCACCAAACCAGTCAAACTGTTTGGCAGACGCCAATCTGATACCGCTGATGGCAAAGGCAAACGTACCTATAAAATCTAAAACTTGAACAAATGTTAGCATAATGGTTGTTATTTGTCTGCAAAGTAACGAATAAATTCGATAAGAAAATGTATTTTTGTGTTCAGAAAATAGCTTAAAATAAGATGAAAGTAACAATTATCGCCGGTGCACGTCCCAATTTCATGAAAATAGCCCCATTAATGCGTGCTATCAAAGCTGCAAAGGCAGCAGGAAAAAATATCACTGCCCGCCTGGTCTACACAGGTTCGGACGAAGATAAAAGTTTGGAACCTTCTCTGTTTACAGACCTAGATATGCCGCGTCCCGATGTGTATCTGCATGTGGATAATACAGATTTTTTCCAGCGAATGGCAGGTATATTGGTAGCTTTCGCCCGCGAACTGGAACAACATCCTGCACAGGTAGTACTTGTAGTGGATGACCTAACTCCTACTATGGCGTGTTCTATCGTGGCTAAAAAGAAGGGGATAAAAGTTGCTCATCTAGTGGCCGGAACCCGTTCTTTCGATATGGATATGCCAAAAGAAGTAAACAGTATGATAACAGATGGCTTGTCTGATTATCTATTCACGGCCGGAATGGTAGCCAACCGCAATCTGAATCAAACAGGAACCGAACAAGCACATGTACATTTTGTAGGAAACATTCTGATTGATACGCTGCGTTATAACCGTACTCGCTTACAGCGCCCGGTAGCATTTTCTATTATGGGACTGAAAGAAAAAGAATACCTCTTGCTAACCTTGAACAAGCATTCATTGCTAAACAATGATACTGCACTGAAAGCTATCTTCCGCACTATACTGGAAAAAACAGACAAGCCGATCGTGGCACCGCTCCACACGTATGTAAAAAACAAGCTGTCTGTTTTAGATATTACTTCTGAAAGGTTATATATATTACCACCGCAACCTTATTTGTCATTCGGTTATTTAGTGAGCCATGCCCAGGGTCTCATTACAGATTCGGGTAACGTAGCGGAAGAAGCTACTTTTTTAGGAATCCCCTGTATGACATTAAGTACGTATGCAGAACATCCCGAAACAGTGACAATCGGCACAAACCGGCTAGTGGGGGAAGACCCTGAAATCTTAGCAAACGCCCTTGACATGCTGAATAAAGGAGAATGGCAAAAGGGGCTTTTACCGGAACGCTGGGATGGACACACTGCAGAAAGAATTGTGCAAACGTTGCTGGATGAACATAAATAAAATAGAAAACCATTCTCAGATAAAAACACGGATGCCGCAGGATTTGGTATTCTGCGGCATCCGTGTTTTTATTGATTTTCTATCAATATCACTTACACTCTCCTCTTTACCAAGTATAATTCAAACCAAAACTAAGCAATTCCTGCAACTGGAAATAACTCTTGTTATCCTCAGTCAATGTCACACCGTCATCATAACGCGCATGAACAAACAACTTAGTAGACAAATAGCGGTTCAATACAAAATTGAATGTATTTTCCCAACTGGCAATTACGGTGTCATAAGTTGTAAAGTACTCTAATTTAGATTCCCACACAATACTGGGAATAATTTTCCAAGTCAGATTACCTGTAAATTTCGAACCGAAAAGATTTGCTGTTTTATGCCCCGGATCCACATTAAAAGCACCCGGATCAGTTATCTTATCATTACTGATATACATAAAAGTATACGCCAGTGGAGATCCTAACAAAGACAATGAATAATTCTTCTTATTCTGCTTAAAGTCCATACCGAGGGTTATATCCAATTGGGCGGGAGACAGAAAATTAGAAATCATATCATTCGTATTCGTCTTATAATTCCCAAAAAACTGGGTCTTGAACTCGCCCGCCAAAGTATAATACCAGTTTTTGAACGCTTTCACACCCAGTTTACTGTTTAAACGAAACAAGTCGGCATTCGTCTTATATTTATGCACTGTATCTGACGGTGCTGTAACAAAACCCAATTTTATTTCCAGCTTATTTTCAAACTCTATACGCTGGCGGTCATCAAAATTAGCTTCCAGCACCAAGCCAGACAATAGCGCATTAGTACTTTCACCACCTTTATACCAGTTATCTGAAATATAATGTTGTGTGAACTGAACATATCCATTCCCCTTATGCGTCCAAAAGTTAGGACGTACCACCAACAATTCATTATCCGTAGTCAAGCTTTCCACCGGTGTTTCCGGTTGAAGGAAACTTTTGATTTTCTCTTTCCTTGGTCTTTTTACTATCTGATTATTTTCCAGTGGTTTCAGGTCGGCCAAATAAAGTTCGTTATTCACCAGTCTGCCCGGATATTGCAAATAATAATTCCTTAATATATTATTCGACCAACGGTCTGCAGCGGCCAAGGTTTCCAAATCGGGCAGCTGATATATAGCAGCAGATACAGAGTCGCGTTTCCCCATATACAGCGAATCAACAGCCGTCATTATTTTCGTATCCGGACTCCATTTTATTTCAAAAATTTCTTTTATAGGAGCTTCATAATAAGTGGGCGGAACAAACAACTTATAAAAAGCCGGATTAGGACGTACCCACCGGGGAGCCGGGATATTCAAATCATCCCACAGTCTGAAATAAGCAAAATAAGATGCGCTCAAAGCTGATAATGAATCAGAAAAGGCTTTCACAGCCGGATCTTCTTTCGTCTTGGTTACTTTCTGTGCCGATGCCTCTCCCATACAGAATACAGCAAGCACTATAGTCAAACATATACTTTTTCTCATACTATTTTTAGTTTTGTGCAAAAATACACTTAATTTTCCTTTTCCCAAAAAACTGTTTCCTTTATATAATAACGAATGATAAATTCAATTTCATCAAATGATTTTTTAAAGCATATCCGACGATATTGAAAAAGATTTTGTAATTTTGCAACTTTGATAAATATTGCGATATTGATAATTAAGAAAATAACATTTAAAAATATTAAGTAGTGGGAGAAACTAAGTATATCTTCGTAACTGGTGGTGTTGCCTCCTCATTAGGTAAAGGTATTATTTCATCATCAATAGGTAAATTACTGCAAGCCAGAGGCTACAATGTGACAATTCAAAAGTTCGATCCGTACATCAATATCGATCCGGGAACTTTGAATCCTTATGAACATGGTGAATGTTATGTAACGGTAGACGGACACGAAGCCGACCTCGATTTGGGACATTACGAACGTTTTTTGGGCATCCAGACAACTAAAGCCAATAACATTACAACAGGACGTATTTACAAAAGTGTTATTGACAAAGAACGCCGCGGTGACTATTTGGGAAAAACTATTCAGGTTATCCCCCATATTACCGACGAGATCAAACGCAATGTAAAATTATTGGGAAGCAAATATAAATTTGATTTTGTCATTACCGAAATTGGTGGTACTGTAGGTGATATTGAATCACTTCCTTATTTGGAAAGTATCCGCCAATTGAAATGGGAAATGGGACGTAATGCGTTGTGCGTACACCTTACTTATGTTCCTTATCTGGCGGCAGCAGGCGAATTGAAGACCAAACCTACCCAACACTCTGTAAAAGAATTGCAATCCGTAGGTATTCAGCCAGACATATTGGTATTGCGTACCGAGCACGAATTGAGCACTAATTTGAAAAAGAAAGTTGCTCTATTCTGTAACGTAGATGAAAATGCTGTGGTGCAGTCCATCGATATGCCCACTATTTATGAAGTACCTTTGCGTATGCAGGAACAAGGACTGGATGTAACCATCCTTCAAAAAATGGGATTGCCCGTGGGTGAAACTCCAACCCTCGGCCCATGGAGAGATTTTCTAGATCGTCGTCACAAAGCAACTAAAAAAGTAAAAATTGGATTAGTTGGTAAATACGATTTACAAGACGCATATAAATCTATCCTTGAAGCTTTGTCACAAGCAGCCACTTACAATGACCGTAAAGCGGATATCCACTTCATCAATAGCGAGAAACTGACAGATGCCAATGTAGAAGAGCAAATTAAGGAAATGGATGGTATCATCATCTGTCCAGGATTCGGACAACGTGGCATAGAAGGTAAGTTCGTCGCTATTAAATATGCACGTACACACAATGTACCCACTTTTGGTATCTGTCTAGGTATGCAGTGCATGGCTATTGAGTTTGCCCGTAACGTGCTAGGTTATACAGATGCCAATAGCCGTGAAATGGATGAAAAAACGCCACACAACGTGATAGACATTATGGAAGAACAGAAAGCTATTACCAACATGGGCGGCACTATGCGCCTAGGGGCCTATGAATGTATCCTTGACCAACACTCAAAGACTTTCGAAGCCTATAAAAGCGAACATATACAGGAACGCCACCGTCACCGCTACGAATTCAACAATGACTATAAGCAGGAGTACGAAAAGGCGGGTATGAAATGTGTGGGTACCAATCCAGAATCCGATTTAGTGGAAATAATTGAAATTCCAACATTAAAATGGTTCATCGGAGTCCAGTTCCATCCCGAGTACAGCAGTACAGTATTGAAACCACATCCTTTGTTCCTGTCATTTATCAAAGCGGCAATAGACAAATAAGAAACGAGAATTATAATATAATAAGGTAAACAAGTAAAAATGGACAAAAACACTTTAGTGGGATTCGCCCTGATTGGTGCAGTTGTGATAGGCTTCAGCATCTACAACCGTCCTAGCCAGGAAGAAATGGCACGTGCCAAACATTATCAGGATTCCATTCAGGCGATAGCCCAAAAAGAGGCCGAACGACAGGCACAGGCTGCCACGACACAGAGCCAGAATGCAACATTGCATTTAGACTCTACCTCTATGTTCTATGGCGCAAGCCAAGGTGCGGAACAGCTAACGACACTGGAAAATAATGTAGTAAAACTGACTTTCACCAATAAAGGTGGACGGGTATGTGCAGCCATATTAAAAGACTATAATGGACAGGACGGCAAGCCTTTGATGCTGTTTGATGAAAAAGATTCGGGCATGAATTTCGCTTTCGAAGGAAAGAATGAAAACATTTTGACCGAGGATATGTATTTCCAGCCTACCAACGTAACAGACAGCACTGTAACCATGCGTCTGGCAGCAAACAATGGAGGCTATATAGATTTCGATTACAAACTTTTGCCGGATGCTTACATGGTGAATTTCACAATTCGCGCAAATGGCATGCAGAATTTCTTCCCTCCTGCCCTGAACACTGTCAATATAAACTGGCGTCAACGGGCACGTCAACTTGAAAAAGGTTTCAGCTTCGAGCAGCGCTATACCTCGCTCACCTACAAGCCAGTAGAAAAAAGTTCAGATTATCTGAACGAAATGAAAGAAGCAAAAGAAGATGTAACTGATCGTTTGGACTGGATTGCTTTCAAAAATCAGTTCTTCTCAAGCGTACTTATTGCCGATCAAGATTTTGACAAAGCCTCCCTAACCTCTACCCCCCAACAGGAAGGAAGCGGATATATGAAGAACTATACCGCAGACATGACAACTTTCTTTGATCCTACCGGAAAGCAGTCTACCAATATGCAGTTCTACTTCGGTCCGAACCATTTCAAGACTTTGCTGAACAGCAATGATCTAAGCCTTTCCCAAAAAGACTTGGAACTAGAAGATCTGGTTTATTTGGGATGGCCCATTATCCGCTGGGTAAACCGCTGGTTCACTATTAATTTGTTTGATTGGCTCTCGGGTTGGGGACTGAGCATGGGTGTCGTATTGCTGCTGATGACAATTATCGTCAAAGTGTTAGTTTATCCGGCTACCTACAAATCATATATGTCTTCTGCCAAGATGCGCGTCCTGAAACCGTATATCAACGAGATTAATGCAAAATATCCCAAGAAAGAGGATGCTTTAAAAAAGCAACAGGAAACGATGGCACTTTACAGCAAATACGGAGTAAGCCCCATGGGAGGTTGCTTGCCTATGCTGATACAAATGCCGGTATTCATGGCTTTATTCTTCTTCGTGCCTAACGCTATTGAGTTGCGTCAACAAAGTTTCTTATGGGCCCCGGACTTATCCACTTATGATGATATTATCAACTGGGGAACCAACATTCCTTTGCTGGGCAATCATTTAAGCCTCTTCTGTTTGTTGTTCAGTATCACTAATATTCTGAATACCATGTACACCATGAAACAGCAGGATATGGGACAACAGCAAATGCCGGGTATGAAACTAATGATGTATATCATGCCAGTCATGTTTATTTTCATCTTCAACGGTTATTCTTCCGGTTTGAATTATTATTACTTCATTTCCGGACTGATTGGTATCCTCACTATGGTGATTCTGCGCAAAACAACTGATGAAAAGAAACTCCTTGCCATGCTGGAAGCACGGAAAGAAAAGAAAAGCCAAAAGAATGGCGGCAAACCAGGTGGTGGCGGACTAATGGCCAAACTGGAGGCTTTGCAAAAGGAGCAGGAGCGTCTGCAACAAGAAAGAATGAATAAAGGAAAAAAATAACGAGTTTACACTCCCTTAAAAAGACAGCGAAGGCCGCCGTATTATTACAGAATAGCGGTCTTCGCTGTTCTGTAATAATACGATAGCTACTTCTATATTTATTCCTCTCAGCAAAGATACCATCCATAAGCACACAAAGAAACAAAACAAATATGCAGGAACATTTCACATCACCGGCTTTTATACGTATTTTTGCAGTCAATTAATCATCAAAAACAATTTTTAGATATGAATAAATCAAGCGCAACCATCATGGCAGCAGCACTTATGCTAGCTTCTTCCTGTACCGAAGTAAAGCAGAAAGGACAGGGCTACGAACCCATTATAGGTAAGCAAGAAATCACCATCAAAGATGGCCGTCTCACCCCCGAAGCCCTGTGGGCAATGGGACGTATAGGCAGTCTGAGTATTTCCCCCGACGGCAAAAAGATAGCCTACACTGTAGCCTATTATAGTGTTTCCGAGAACAAAAGCCATCATGTAATTTACGTAATGAATACCGATGGAAAGAACAACACCCTGCTTACTCAAACAGCCTGGAATGAAAGCGAACCTCAATGGATAAAAGGCGGAACAAAAATCGCATTCTTATGCAATGAAAGTGGTGGCAGCCAGATTTGGGAGATGAATCCTGACGGTACGGAACGCCGTATTATTTCCGATTTCAAAGGAGACATAGAAGGATTCTCTTTTTCACCGGACGGCAAAAAGATTCTTTTCATCTCACAAATAAAATACGGCCAACGCACCGTAGACCTCTACCCTGACCTACCCAAAGCCAGTGGTATCATTGTAAACGACCTGATGTATAAACATTGGGACGAATGGGTAGAAAGTATTCCGCATCCTTTTATCGCTGATTTTAATGGTGACATGATGGGAGCAGCCACCGATATCATGGAAGGTGAACCGTTTGAAGCTCCAATGAAACCTTTCGGAGGTATCGAGCAACTGGCTTGGAGCAACGACTCTAAACAAATAGCTTACACCAGCCGAAAGAAGCAAGGATTGGCATACGCAGTATCTACCGACTCAGATATATACCTATATAATATAGAAAAAGGCACAACACTGAACCTGTGCAAACTGAATGGACAAGATTCGAATGGAACAGATGAGATGAGAGGATATGACACTAATCCGAAATTCAGTCCCGATGGCAAATACATTGCATGGCAAAGCATGGAGCGCGATGGTTACGAAAGCGACCGAAACCGCCTGTGCGTCTACAATTTGAATAACGGCCAAAAGACATTTGTCACCGAAAGTTTCGAATCGGGCGTAGATGACTACTGCTGGAACTATGATTCACAAAGTCTGTATTTTATCGGTGTATGGCATGGAACCAGCATGGTATACAGTACCAATCTGAATGGTGATATAAAAAAACTGACTGACGGCATGTATGACTACGGATCAGTAGCCATGGCAGGCGACAAAATAATTACCAAACGTCATTCTATCAGTGCTGCTGATGAAATCTACACTCTCACTCCTGCCGACGGACAAGTGGCACAACTCTCACACGAGAATGACCACATCTTTAAACAACTGAAATTGGGCAAAGTAGAGGAAAGATGGACCAAGACTACTGACGGCAAGCAAATGCTCTCATGGGTGATCTATCCCACTAATTTTGACGCAAACAAGAAGTATCCTACTTTGTTATTCTGTGAAGGTGGGCCACAAAGTCCCGTTAGCCAATTCTGGAGCTACCGCTGGAACTTCCAGATTATGGCAGCCAACGATTATATTATCATCGCTCCGAATCGTCGCGGTCTGCCCGGATTCGGCATGGAATGGTTGGAACAAATTAGCGGTGACTACGGAGGTCAATGTATGAAAGACTATTTATCCGCCATAGATGATATTTCGAAAGAACCATATGTAGATACCGACCGTTTAGGATGCGTAGGTGCCAGCTTCGGCGGATTCTCCGTCTATTGGCTGGCGGGACACCATAACAAACGTTTTAAAGCATTTATTGCACACGATGGTATATTCAATATGGAACAGCAATATCTGGAGACAGAAGAAATGTGGTTCGCCAACTGGGATATGGGTGGTGCATATTGGGACAAAAACAATGCAACAGCCCAACGTACCTTTGCCAACTCTCCCCATCGCTTCGTTGACAAATGGGACACTCCTATTCTCTGCATTCATGGTGAAAAAGATTATAGAATTCTCGCTTCACAAGGTATGTCGGCATTCAATGCGGCTGTGTTGCGCGGTGTTCCGGCCGAACTTTTATTATATCCGGATGAGAATCATTGGGTCTTGAAACCGCAAAATGGAGTGTTATGGCAACGCACATTCTTTAACTGGTTAGATAAATGGCTTAAATAGCGCCTAAATTACCGCAATATTATCCGTTATTAGAACTATATAGTATAATTCTCAATTTTTGTGTTACCTTTGTAAGGTCAAACAAAAAAAATGAACATTAAGTGATATTTGTTAAGCTACCTTTTATTAGGTAAGTAAACAATAGCTTGTGAAAGTAGTTGTTTACAGTGTTAGTATATAAATAACTTTTTATTCCCCGTGCTTTGTGAGCGCACAAAGCTGGATGATTACAAAATAATAAAGTGATTATTTTTTCGTGATACCGGCTTGTGATAAGTCGGTATCATTTTTTTATCCCAGTATGATAGTATCTTATTATATCCAAAACAACAATATCCATCCACCTACCAAAATGTAGACGGATGGATATTGTCTTACTTTTATTCTCAATCTCTGCTCAAAATAAAAGCGAAGACGTCTTTTATTTAATTTTAACAGACGAAACTTCTTATTTTTTCTGCATTAATCCTTTAAATGCCGTAGGATAAGGAGTTTCAAACTCCATCAACTCTCTGGTTACCGGATGATAGAAGCATAACTTGAAGGCATGTAACGCCAATCGTCCTAAAGGATCACACTCACTGCCATAACGCCGGTCACCAATAACAGGATGACCTAAATCCGACATATGCACACGAATCTGATTCTTACGTCCTGTTTCCAAATCCAACTCCACCAAAGAATATCCATTGGCTCGCTTTATTGTTTTATAATGAGTAACCGCAAACTTACCTTCCCCATCATCCACAGGACTGGAACTAACATACAATTTCCGGTCGGTCAACCAAGACTCTACTGTACCGTAATCCTTCTCCATATCACCAGAAACGATGGACACATAACGACGGTCCGTCACAATATCATGCCAATTATCACGTAAAGTATTCTGGGTTTTTTCATCCTTGGCATACATCATCAATCCCGAAGTTTCACGGTCCAGACGATGTACTACAAATACGCGGTTGAAACGATGTGAGCGCTTTACATACTCATTCAAAATATGTTGTGCAGTACGTTCCTTCTGACGTTCTGTGCTGACAGAAAGCAACCCTTCCTTCTTCTCCACCACCAAGATATAAGCATCCTCGTATACCAGTTTCAGCATCGGATGTTTAAACTCACGGTTATTCTTCGCCTTAGACATCTGCACTTTCATACCTGGTTTCAACGCGAAGTTATATTGAGTAGTAATCACATTATCTACCAAAATCACACGGTTGGCAAGCAACGCCTTTACCTTGCTACGACTGATTCCCGCCATTTTCCGCATCAGGAAATCCATCAGCTCAGCGGACTCCGTCACATTATATATAGTATATCGGGCAACGCTTTTCGCCTTTGGTCTGCCGGAATCATTTTTTTTACCTCTTGACATAATTCTATTTACTGTTTAAACAATTTATAATTGAGCCATTCGGATTATCCTCTTTTTTCCAGCAACACTACATTTTCCACATGATGTGTATGGGGGAACATATCTACGGGTTGCACGGCCATCACCTTGTATTTGGCATCTAACAAAGACAAATCACGTGCCTGAGTGGCTGGATTACAGCTAACATACACAATCCGCTGAGGCTCAGCAAAAAGGATTGTATTAATCACATCATCGTGCATTCCGGCACGGGGAGGATCAGTGATGATAACATCAGGACGACCATGTTGACTGATGAACTCTTGAGTCAGGATATCCTTCATGTCACCGGCATAAAATAAGGTATTGTCAATGCCATTGATTGCCGAATTCACTTTGGCATCTTCTATCGCTTCAGGCACATATTCGATACCAATCACTTTCTTTGCCTGACGTGAAACGAAGTTGGCTATGGTTCCAGTCCCCGTATAAAGATCATACACCAACTCATTACCAGTCAATCCGGCAAAATTACGGGCCACCTTATAAAGATTATACGCCTGTCCGGAATTAGTTTGATAAAATGATTTCGCTCCTATCTTGAATCGCAAGCCTTCCATTTCCTCAAAAATATGGTCATTCCCTTTAAACACCATCACATCCAGATCGTTAATGGTATCATTACACTTATTATTGACTACATATAACAAGGAAGTGATTTGCGGAAAACGTTCTGCAACAAAAGTCAGTAACCGCTTCATTAAATCCAATTCACCCTCTTCTACAATCTTGCATTGCAGCAACACCATAAGCTCACCCGTACTTGAGGTACGAATCATCAAGTTGCGAAGCATTCCTTCTTGAGAACGCAGATTAAAGAAAGAATAATTGTGTTCGTATGCATAGTCACGAATCGCATTGCGTATCTGGTTGCTGATATCATCCTGTAACCAGCACTTGTCTATAGCCAGCACCTTGTCAAATGCACCGGGAATGTGGAAACCTACGGCATTCATCTGATCGTACTTCACATCTTCCTTTACCTCTTCCTCTGTCAGCCAACGTTTGTTAGAAAACGTAAATTCCAATTTGTTGCGATAAAATTCCGTTTTTTCCGACCCCATGATAGGTGAAATTTCCGGCAATTCAATCTTGCCGATACGGGTCAGGTTATCCGTCACCTGCTTTTGCTTATACTTTATTTGTTCTGTGTATGGCAGACACTGCCACTTACAACCACCACATACACCATAATGCTGACAGAAGGGTACTGCACGCACAGGAGAATACTCATGGAATTTCACTGCCACAGCTTCTGCATAATGATTTTTCTTACGTTTTACCTGCAAGTCTACCACATCACCGGGTACTACATAAGGCACAAACACTACCAAGTCATTCACTTTCGCCAAAGCTTTTCCTTCGGCAGCTACATCTGTTATCGTTACCTTCTCTAATAATGGAAGTTCTTTCTTCTTTCTAGCCACTTTTCCGAATAAGTTAATTTGGGGACAAATTTAAGCATTTTCCCCGAATATACCCCCATAAATCGAAAGATATTAAAATTGTAAAGTAGAAATTACAATTTCTGCTAATTTTTTTCAGTAAATAGTTTGGAGATAAATAAAATATGTATAGTTTTGCGATTACATTTTTTGAGCGAGTTAACTTTAAATACATTATTATGGATAAAAAAAGAGTTTACACCTTTGGTAATGGACAAGCTGAAGGAAAAGCAGATATGAGAAATCTGCTTGGTGGAAAAGGCGCTAACCTGGCTGAAATGAATCTAATCGGTGTTCCCGTACCTCCGGGATTTACAATCACCACAGAAGTTTGTAGCGAATATTATGAGTTAGGTAGAGATAAAGTAGTAGAACTGCTGAAAGCGGATGTTGAGAAAGCCATCGCCAACATTGAAAGTCTGATGAACTCTAAATTCGGTGATATAGAAAATCCGTTATTGGTTTCCGTACGTTCAGGTGCTCGTGCTTCCATGCCTGGAATGATGGATACAATCCTTAATTTAGGTTTAAATGACGAAGTGGTGGAAGGCTTGAGCCGCAAGACCGGACGTCCTCGTTTCGCATGGGATTCTTACCGTCGTTTCGTACAAATGTATGGTGACGTAGTATTGGGTATGAAGCCGGTAAATAAGGAAGACATCGACCCTTTCGAGGAAATCATCGAAAAAGTAAAGGAAGAAAAAGGTGTGAAGCTAGACAACGAATTAGAAGTGGAAGACCTTAAAGAACTGGTTAAACGCTTTAAAGTCGCTGTAAAAGAACAAACCGGACAAGATTTTCCGACCTGTGCATACGAGCAACTTTGGGGTGCCATCTGTGCTGTATTCCGTAGTTGGATGAACGAACGCGCCATTCTTTACCGCAAGATGGAAGGTATTCCTGCCGAATGGGGTACTGCTGTAAGTGTACAAGCCATGGTATTCGGTAACATGGGTGACACTTCAGCTACCGGTGTTTGCTTCTCTCGTGACGCTGGTAACGGTGAGGATTTGTTTAATGGCGAATATTTGATCAACGCACAAGGTGAAGATGTTGTAGCCGGTATCCGTACCCCGCAACAAATCACAAAAATCGGTTCTCAGCGTTGGGCAGAACGTGCCGGTATTTCTGAAGAAGAACGCATAGCCAAATATCCCTCTATGGAAGAAGCCATGCCGGAAATCTACAAAGAACTGGATGCCCTGCAGACCAAATTGGAAAACCACTATCGCGATATGCAGGATATGGAATTTACTGTACAGGAAGGGAAATTATGGTTTTTGCAGACTCGCAACGGTAAACGTACCGGAGCAGCTATGGTAAAAATCGCCATGGACTTGTTGCGTCAGGGAATGATTGATGAAAAAACAGCGTTGGAGCGTTGCGAACCTAATAAATTAGACGAACTTCTCCACCCTGTGTTCGATAAGAAAGCTTTGAAAGAAGCAAAAGTTTTGACTCGTGGTTTGCCCGCTTCTCCGGGTGCTGCTACCGGTCAGATTGTGTTCTTCGCCGATGATGCAGCTAAATGGGCCGCCGATGGTAAGAAAGTAGTAATGGTACGTATAGAGACTTCTCCGGAAGACTTGGCAGGTATGGCTGTCGCCGAAGGCATCCTGACCGCACGTGGCGGCATGACTTCTCACGCTGCAGTTGTGGCCCGTGGTATGGGTAAATGCTGCGTATCCGGTGCTGGTGCTATCAATGTGGATTATAAGACACGTACCGTAGAAATTGAAGGTATTACATTAAAAGAAGGTGATTTCATCTCTCTGAACGGTACTACCGGTGAAGTATATAAAGGTAAAGTGGAAACCAAAGCAGCCGAAGTTTCAGGCGATTTCGCCGCATTGATGGATCTTTGCAACAAATACACCAAGCTGAATGTCCGCACCAACGCTGATACTCCGCATGATGCGGAAGTAGCTCGCGCCTTTGGTGCTTCAGGTATCGGTCTTTGCCGTACAGAACACATGTTCTTTGATGCTGAAAAGATTGTCGCTATGCGTGAAATGATCCTATCACCGGATGTAGAAGGACGCAGAAAAGCTCTAGCCAAATTGCTTCCTTATCAGAAAGCCGACTTCAAAGGCATCTTTAAGGCTATGGATGGATGTCCGGTTAATGTTCGTCTGCTCGATCCTCCTTTGCATGAGTTCGTTCCCCACGATGCAAAAGGTCAGGAAGAAATGGCTAAAGCAATGGGCGTAACTGTACAGGAAATCAAAAAACGTGTGGAAAGTCTGTGTGAACACAATCCGATGTTAGGCCACCGCGGCTGTCGTTTGGGTAACACCTATCCCGAAATCACAGAGATGCAGACTCAAGCGATTCTAGGTGCTGCAATTGAACTGAAGAAAGAAGGATATGATCCGCATCCCGAAATTATGGTTCCCTTGACCGGTATCCTGTATGAATTCGAAGCTCAGGAAAAGGTAATCCGTGATGCAGCAGCAGCATTATTTGAAAAAGAAGGTATGGAAATTCCGTTCAAGGTAGGTACCATGATTGAAATTCCGCGTGCTGCATTGACAGCCAACCGCATTGCCAGCCGTGCAGAATACTTCTCATTCGGTACCAATGACTTGACTCAGATGACCTTCGGTTATTCCCGTGACGATATCGCTTCATTCTTGCCGGTATATCTGGAAAAGAAGATTCTGAAAGTAGACCCGTTCCAAGTACTCGATCAAAATGGTGTAGGTCAGCTGATTGAAATGGCTGTAGATAAAGGTCGTTCAGTTCGTCCTGATTTGAAATGCGGTATCTGCGGTGAACATGGTGGTGAACCTTCATCAGTGAAATTCTGTCACAAAGTTGGTTTGAATTATGTATCTTGTTCTCCATTCCGCGTACCTATCGCCAGACTTGCTGCTGCCCAGGCTGCTATTGAGGAAGCATAAGCAATATAGGATAATATTTGATTTAGGCTGTAACGAACTGTTTATCAGGCGTTACAGCCTAAGTTGTTTTTAGGCGGTTCGTGCATTTGTCCGCAAAAAATGAGCCAAATAAACGGTACTTGCATACACCACGCATACACTTTTGAACAGTGGCGCATACACCAACGCATACACCATTTAATAACTTATAAATCAATCTGATATGGCAACATTTAAAGTAGTCGTAAGAAAAAAGAGAGCTGACGGATTTTATCCAGTGTACATTCGTGTTGTCCACCGTTCAAGAATGGGTTATATTAAAACCGATAAACTCATTACGGACAAGCAAATCACCAAGAATGGCGAAATCAAGGATATTGTGGTCAACGAATATTGTTCACGAGAAATCCTACGTTATAGCGATATGATAAACCGTAAGGATGTCTCAAATTATTCTGTTGCTGAACTAATTGAATTCCTTATCCATTCAGATGAAGAAATATGTTTTAGTGACTATGCTACAAAATTCATTAACCGTATGGCCTCTGAAGGACATGAACGTAATGCTAAAAACTATCGCCTGGCTGTAAACCACCTCGAAAGATATTTGGGAACAACCAGAGTAATGTTTACCTACTTGTCATCTTCTGTTTTGACAAGATGGATTAATAGCCTTTCGTTAACGAACAGGGCGAAAGAAATGTACCCTACTTGTTTAAGACAGATATTCAAAAGGGCACTTATAGAACTGAACGATGAAGAACGTGGTATCATGCGAATCAAATACAATCCTTGGTTAAAAGTATCCATTCCAAAATCTGACAGTACAGTTCAAAGAGCCATCAGTGCAGAGGCGTGTAGAGAGTTTTTCAATCGTCCCCTACCGGAAACCAAAATGATTTCCTCTCTTCCGGAACTGGGCAGAGACGTGGCACTTCTATCCTTGTGTTTGGGCGGAATAAACACCGTAGATATTTTTGAGCTTAAAAAAGAAAACTATAAGGATGGAGTTATCGGATATAAAAGAGCTAAGACAAAGCACAGCCGGAAAGACGAAGCCTATATTGAAATGCGTGTGGAACCGTTCATTCAGGCCACATTTGACAAGTATCTTTCAGACGAGAATGATGAATATCTTTTCAAATTCCATAAACGTTACAGCAATCCGGACAGTTTCAATGCCAACGTAAACATTGGAATCAGAAAGATATGTGCCGATATGGGAATGAAGAAGGAGGATTACTACTGTTATTATACTTTCCGTCATACATGGGCTACAATTGCCCAAAATGACTGTGATGCCAATCTGTATGAAGTTGCTTTCGGCATGAATCACAGTCATGGACTGAATATAACAAGAGGCTATGTTAAGATAGACTTCACTCCTGCCTGGGAACTAAATGCCAAAGTGATTGACTTCATTTTCTTCAGCAGCAAGAAGAGCAAGCAAGGCAAGGCACGTGACTTCGAGACACCGGCAGACAAGATGTTCCGCATCACAAAGAAGATGATGATCTATGGCCGTGCATATTTCAAAGGTGACGTAATCGGTGAAATAACAGACATTGGTTTCAGTAATGTGGACCAAGTTATCGACAGACTGGTTGAACAGTTACCCAAGGATATTCCTACCGGATGTATGGTTCAGTTCCGTCTTATGAATTGTGATTCCAAGAAGGAAGTTGTATATGAAAGAAGCAAGGGAAAAGGTTTCATGTAATCGGCAAAACTGAACAAGCAATTAACACAAAGGGAGGATTCTACTTATCTTTATCAGAACCGTACCATTTCTCATATTGGTGCGGTTCTTTCTATTTGTCCGGTTGATTCCAGGGCATAATTTCACGGCCTATAATTATAGCAAAGACAAGTACGATGAGCTTCCATATAAGTATAAAGGTTTTCTTAACCAGCCATACAGCCAGACGTATGGCAATCCTCAAAAGCCAGAATATCAACTTCAGGAGCAGTATACCGATAATAAGTACCGGCAGCAGATATATAATCAACAGCAGTTCAAACATAATGTGTAATATTTATGAGTATAAGAGCTTATTAATTATATAAATATACTAAAAATCAATGAGATACAGAAAATTGCACAACACTATTTTCTTGTTATTCGAGTAGATTTTTTACTGATTATCTGTGTTATATCACCATGATAACAAGGTATCTTCAGACTCTGATTACAGGGTTATTCTACCTGAATGTTTCTGCAATACAGTTCAGATAAAATAAGATTTCCTGATAGCCATTTCATCAGCTGAATTAGCTACATAATTATATTTTCCCTTTTATTGGGATTCCAATAACTTAGATAAGCAGGTTACTTTTATCATGCTATCATGGTATCGGGACTACATATTATATTGGATATAGGTTTTATGAGAACAATAGCCATTTATCCCAGATAACTACATCTTCTGTGTTTTTGAAACTTTGGTTTATCAAACCATATATATCGCAACATTATTTTCTGATTACTGAGATTCGTATTGTTCTAAAATTGAATAATACTTATAGCATCTATTTCTGAATACACGAAAATTAGTTTGATAAGTTTTAGGACTCTATACAACAATATTCCGCTATATGGATATTCCAAGACAACCGGATGCTACAGCACATGGTTAACAGGAATATGCCTCCAAAGAATTGTGTTGTTGATTTCGGTTTGCAACGGCTTTCTCTGGTAAATTTGGGTGTAATAATCATTCCCGGAAGGTATTGTTCTGACGTGCAGAGTTTTCCAAGCAAGTTGTACTTTTGTGGCCACAAAACTCCGTTTCGTACTCACAAAAGTAACTTGCCGAATGCTGGCGCATCGGAGCGGCAGGCCGCTGTTTCGCATGGCGAAAGATGGTCCGGGAAACCTAACCACCTTTGTATTCAAGCATGAAGAATCAGAGAAACAAGTACATCAAGGTAAGAATGACACCGGAGGAAGTACAACAGTTTAAGGAGAAATCTGCCACCTATTCATCTGTGAGCCATTATATACGCTCGGCATTGGCAGAGTATTCAAATATTGGTACCAAAAGGCAGCTCGAACTGATGAATGATTTGGGTTTGTTTTACCGGAAATATCAGAATGAACTTTCCTGGGCTGGAGGAAACCTTAATCAGTCGGTTAAACGTGCCAATGAGCTTGCGGTAGCCGGTTTACTCACACCCAGCTATATTCAGGAAGTTCTGTTACCGGTTATTCTTGAAACTCAGGAAACATTGAACCGAATAAAGAAAGACCTTGATTCTCTGACACAGAAAGCTGTCAGAATCTGAATTGCAGACTACACGATATTCAATCATTTCAGATATTATTATTGCGTAACCGTAGATTAATGAGCTTGAAGTATTTCGGTTACTCAGTCACTTAAACCTTGATAAATAAAGATTCAATATGATAGCAACCATATTACCGGGAAGCACGAACTTCCATGCTGTCGGTTACAATGAATATAAGGTATCGAAAGGTATTGCACGGCTTATCGAGATTCAGAATTTCGGTTCACTCGGAACTTTTCACAAACCTACCCCAAGTGAGTTGGTCGGTTATCTCCAGAAGTACAGTTCACAGAACAGCAGAATCAGGAAACCGCAGTTTCATGTGGCCATATCATGTAAAGGTCACGAAATGTCGGAAGATGAGTTGCTGGATTTTGCACACCAGTATCTCAAGGAAATGGGATACGGAGAATCCGGTCAGCCATTGCTTGTTTACTCCCATTATGACACAGAGAATACCCATCTTCATATTGTCACTTCAAGAGTGGCACCTGATGGAAGAAAGATTCAGCACAGTCATGAGCGCAGACGTTCTCAAGAAGTCATTGACCGTATTCTTGGTAACGACAGGAAGAAGAAAACGGAAGATGACATTAATTTGGCCAAGCAGTACACTTTCTCTTCATTTGCCCAATTCAAGTCTATAATGGTTTCCATGGGATATGAAGTCTATCAGAAAGATGGAAATGTATTCGTCAAGCATGGTGGAAAGGTTCAGAAGGAAATCCCTTTTACTGAAATAGAAAGTCTTTTCAAGAGCGGTTATCGGGAAAGGACACGTTGCCGTCAGCTCAGAAGTATATTAAAGAAGTACCGTGACGTAAGTTCCAACAAGGAGGAACTACAGAAGGAACTGAAAACGAAGTTCGGCATTGACATTGTATTCTTCGGCAAGAAGGATGCGCCATACGGGTATATGCTTGTTGATCATGCAAACAAGACCGTCATTCATGGTGCAAGAGTGCTGGCTGTAGAGGAACTCCTGGACTTCACTACTCCTGAAGAGCGGTTCAATCGGATAGAGGACTATATTGACCGATTACTGACACTTAACCCCAAAATTACCCAGAGTGAAATATACAGTAAAATCAAGAAACAGCGTGCCTATATCAAGAAAGGCATCATCTATTTTGATGGCCAAAGCCGATCGTTGAAACCTTTTATGGCAGAAGCTATCGACCGTAATAACCGTATAGACATGGTTGAAATGTTCAACCCGGCTACTGAGGCTGAACGGGATTTGCTTTGTATAATTTTTAATGTTTCCCGGACAGATCTGGTAGATATATCTCCGGAAAGAACACACTACTACACAGATGCAGTGAACCGTCTACGTGAGATATTCAATGATGAAACTATTTCATCCGTCAGGAGTAAACTATATGAAGAAGGTTTTACTGTCCGTCAGGAGGAAGATACAACTTATGCCATAAATTTCGGGCAGCATATCATTATAAATCTTACTGAAGAAAACTTCAATCTTGAACGGCTAAAGAAACAGTCTGTGAAGCAAATTGAACGGCAAAAATACCAGCAACAAACAAAGTCGACTTCACATTTCTCTGGCAAGACCAAGCTGCGTGATGTAGGTGGTGGCAGTCATAGCGAGAAACGTGAGTGGGAAGTTGGACAGAAAGGTAGCTATGATGATATCGATGATGGTAATTCAATGAAAAAGATAACATTATATTAAGTGACAATAGGAAAGACCTTACCACTCAACCCATTACTTTTGGACATGTTTTTGTGCAACTGTTATTGCATCATAACTTATTTCATCTTCAGCGCCTACCGCATCAAGAACTTTATCTGCTAACCACAATGTCAACATCTCTTTCACGTCTTGATGCAAGTATTCTGCAAGCTTAATCACCTGTTCACGCTTTGCTCGCCTATCACCTCGTTCAATCTTACTGAACATAGGTGTGTCTATCTCCAATAGTGCTGCCAATTGTCGTTGCAACACGCCCTGCTTATCTCTGAGTTCTCTAATCCTATTTCCAAATAACATAATGTTATGTTTAAGTTTCGATATTATATTGATTTACTACTCTGTCGTTAGTTTCGTCTAATTCAGACGGAATATTATTTGAGAAATTAAATCCGTCCATCTGTTTTGATTAGTTTATTTAATTTCATTTCTTTAAACAAATCAAACAAAAGCATAGAGACGTTACTTATCTGATCTCCCTCATTATGTCAATTATATTAAAGTTGACCATGGTTCGCAAAAAATATTCATTGCGATAGTGATACTGATATCCATACGTGGCAAGAGCCTTCTATAGAAGGTCAAGTATAAAGCAACTTCCATTGGTATAATACACAGATATCACTACTGTATTATTTTAGTTCTAATTCAAGCATATATTATAAATGAGCCTTTTACCCTCATGCTCAGGAGGTCTGCTTAGAGAAGAGATATCAGAAGTATCATAATTGATACCCAAATTAAATCAGCGAGTCGCTTACCCAATTGTTTCTAAAACTCTTCCCCAAAAGGAGATGTCTTTTTAGGAGCAGCCCCTTTGTTGCGAGACTGCTCAAACTATACATCACCATTGTTCAAAAAATAAAATTTATCGAACATAATTCTGTAAAATTTGATAGTTAGTGCATCACATGTTATCATCCCTGTTTGCTTCCGGGCTGGCATTCACTTACTCTCCCGCATTTGCAGTACCATCAGCATAAACGCATTTCACTTCTCTGTTCGGAATGGGAAGAGGTGGGACAACGTTTTGTTAACGCCTAATTATATATTGTTACTTTTACTATCTTTCTCAGAAAACCCCGAATCGAATGAGCGTTCCAGTTCCAATTCTGGACGAGTTAGCAGAATTGGCATTTCCATTCTATTTTCTAAGACAATCTCTTTAGAAGCATTTTTAGCTCTTGAAACAGCAAATTTTCTAAGATCAGTTATCTGTTTCTCCATAGTCTTAGAAAGAGGTACGGTATTTTTGATAGCATCCAAAATATGTATCATCTGTAATTTGGGAGCAATATTAGATTCTTGTGATTCTACATATGCAGTAAACATAGCTTCCTTTACACATTCTTCAATTTCTGCTCCATTAAATCCTTCAGCTTTTTGGGCTAAAATATCTAAAGCAAATGAAGATACATTTTGACGATTTTTTTGCAAATGTATGGAAAAAATATTCTCTTTTTCTTTCTGACTTGGAAGATCCACAAAAAAGATTTCGTCAAATCTGCCTTTTCTAAGTAGTTCTGGAGGTAGTTGATTAATATTATTAGCAGTTGCCACAACGAATACAGGTGCTGTCTTTTCCTGCATCCATGTTAATATTGTAGAAAATATTCTAGAAGTCACACCACCATCTGTAGCTCCACTTGATTGTACACCGCTAAGACCTTTTTCTATTTCGTCAATCCATAATACACATGGAGCAACAGCTTCGGCAGTTGCAATTGCTTTTCGAATATTATCTTCACTCGACCCTACAATACCCTGAAAGACTTTTCCTACATCTAACCGAAGTAAAGGCATATTCCAACTAGAAGCAATACTTTTAGCTATTAAGCTCTTTCCGCATCCTGGGACACCCAACAAAAGCAAGCCCTTAGGCTCTTTTAATCCCCAATCACGAGCTTCCTTGTCATATGCTAACTGCCTTTTTTTAAGCCACTCCTTTAAATTTTCCATACCTCCGACATCTTTTAGACTTTCATTTTTGGGAAAGTAATCCAAAATGCCCGATTTCCTAATAATCTGCTCCTTTTCAGAAGATACAGTAAAAGGAGACTTATCGTCAAAGCCATCCTTAACAGAGGCAAGGCAGTAAGCTAAATCTGCCTCCATTGATGTCATTCCTAACGCAGCATCTATCAGTCTATTTCTTAGGTTTGTTTTGAGTTCAACTTTTGACTGCTTCGCCACTATATCCAAAACTTCTCCCAATTCATTACGTTTAGGAAGTGGTATTTGTAATACAGTAATATACTTTTCCAATTCAGCAGGAAGTCTGTAAATTGACGATAGAATAATTGCATGGGTATTGTTATTTGTTGCTTCTGCAATTTTACGGAACATCAATTTAACTTCATCCCTTTCAATATGATTATTTATATCATCAAGAACAAATATATTTTTCTCCCCAGACTTTTTTGAGTTAAGAATATAAGCTAACACTTCAAGAGGGTTTTGCATACGCTCAATTCTTTTCTCTGTTTTATCAGGTAATATCTGAACAAGTCCATATACACAATCCCATTGATAGTAATTTACTTTCTTACCTTCTCTACGCAACAGCTCTACAATACCTTTAATCTTTTGTTTCGTTCTGTAGTATTCGTAACTATGAAGATATAATACAGGGTAGTATGCCCTAATCATTAGGATAAGTTTCTGAAAAACATCTTCCATACTATTATGAATTTTGATTTAAATTAATTGTTCTACGAGGCTTCATTTTACTTAAATATTTGGCAGGAACAGGCTTTTTTGTCATTACACGTTTGTTACCTAAATGCTGCTCCAATATATCCATAGCTTCATGAGCCTTTTCGTTTATATCATTTGGTAAATAGTCAGAATCTGTTATAATGGTCCCGTCTTTTAGTATAGTAAATTTAATAGAGGCAAAAGGTTCATCTTCTAGTGGGTCATACGATTTTGCCTCCATATAAAAACTAAACCTTTCTTCTTCTGTAGGTGTAAAAGTATAATTCGATCTATAGGTAAATCCGTATTTTTCAAATTCAGAGATTAAAGCATTTTTCGAGTATTCAGCATTGAGCTCTTGAAACTTTTCCTTTAATTCTTCTACTTTTACATATGCATTTGGCATATAATAAGTATTGTAAGTAACCTCGTTAGTTGACACATCTAATCTCAAGGCAAACTCACCATTGAAGTTAGAATCATTTCCAACTTCAGTAACCAATAATATATTGTTTTGCAAAGAATACTTCCATCCTAACGTCTCACATGCAGCCATTAAAACATTAGCATTCATTATTTGAGGGTTTCGTACAAACCTAGATGATTCAAATCTTGACATAATTATAATGAAAATAACAATTCTTCAATATTTTTTAATGGATCATGGTAATCATCTTTATTCAAAAAGATTTTATCTGGAAGCAATTGCTTTACCAATTTATTACCTAATCTGATATTATAAAAAGCATACAACTTTTCATCTATAGCTATAAATACACGAGAAGCTCCTTCTTGTTTATCTTTTAATATGTTGTATTTGAATAGTTTCCTTAATTCTGAGCTGCTCAATAAAGCAATCAACTTATCCTTCCACTTGTCCCCAATATTTGCTTTTATAGCATTATCGTATGACGACAAGTAAAAGAGAGCTGTGAGATGTTTTATAATAGATATTGAATCTGTGGGCTCTAGTTCATAGAAGGACATTGTTAAAGATAAAATCCTATCATAGGATTCTGTATTACCTACATCATTCTTCTTTTTAGGATTATATGAATCACTTGCATTATTCACCTTTGACTTCATTGTAGATGAATTAATTAGCTTCTGTAAGTGAATAATTACATTTTGAATATCATCACTTATGATAGAACCATCACATGCAGATGATAATTTAAACAATTTTGCCCTATAAAAACCAACCTCTTTTTGAGATAGGCCATTTGACATTTTACTCTCAATTTCATTCTTTAATGCCTCTATCTCTTTTGTAAGCAGTTCAGATTTTGCCAGTGCTCTACGTTCCTCAAGAATATTATCGTAATCAATAAATAATTCCTCAAGGTTAGCATCTTTTCTAAAATACTCAATCTTCTCATTTTTGTAGTTTTGTACATCACCTGAAGGCAATTTGGAAATCTCTTGCAATGCTTTTTCAATGTACTTTTCTGCAAATTGTTTCTTTGATAAATGATATTGATTAATTGCAGCTTGATAATGAGCTAGACACATCTCTTCTGTTCTAACATGAGTGATATTTTTAGGTGTCACAGAAAATGATAGAACGTTAAAACTCCCTGTAAACAATACACATTGACCATTTTTTACTTCAATAACATTCTTCTTATGGAATGCAGGAAGCTCAACATGAAAGAACTGCCTACCGTATTCAGTTTCCAAAGTTTCAAGTGCTTTTTGGGATTGGTTTCCTACCATTTTATCCTTGTGGCTATCAAGCCCTTCATCTGGAGAAGAGTATGATATGAATACTTTACCTCCTTGTTTAAGATAATTCTTGATTAAAGGAAGCCTATTGCGCATAAATGTACCATCTGCTACCCATGGACTGGATAACCAAATTTCATCAGGTTTGTCAGTTTGGAAGATATTATGCAATTCGGATTCAAATGCAATAGTATCATATAATGCACGTTTATGAAGCCTTTCTGAAAGGTCATTAGAATTAACCTCCTCTGTCTTTTTATTTTCTTCATTTGCTATAGATTGCTTATCCTCTTGCTCAATAAGTTTCTTTTCTGCCGTAATAATATTTGCCACATCTTCCTTTACCAAAGGATCAGACTTGGCAAGGTCTAAATCATTGTAAATCGTAAGGTCTTCACTCTCACTTGCAGCTTGAAGCATTTTGGAAAACAAAGTCTGTTTTAAATCTCCATCATCTTCAATTAATTGAGATAACTGAGGCAAAACACTCTGTGTAATATCGTCATAAACAATAGCCCTGACTTGTTTTGTTCTAATGCTCTGAACAAAACAAACTATCAATTCGTACTTATAAAAATTGTGATTTTGTGGGTCTGCATTCTGAAGAATAAATCTTCCCTTTGAACTCTGCATATTTGATGCTTGTATCTCAGAAAGCGCTTTTATTTCTTCAAAGCTTAGAGGGGTTAAAGATTCTTCCTCTTTTAAGAAATCTGATTCATTGATAAGTTGAATATCATCAGATGGGATACAGTCACGTAATCCTGCAAAAGAATGATTATTATTTAAATACCAAAGTTCAAAATCGGAACTAAATGATTTCATTCTCTCACCATGAGAGGCAAATTCTTGTCCCTGTTCCGTGATAAAATATGCGGACTCGTCGCCCGTCACAAGATTGTATCGAATCATAGAGTCAATAGCATTACGAATCATCTTTTGTTCAGCAATGTCATGCTCTATATCCAATCCTAATATTTTGCCAATATTGGAAAGTGATGTTTGTCCGTCAATACTAATTATTCCAACAATGGCTTTCTCAAATGCTGAAATTTTTTCCGGTTTGTTTGTAACTCCTTTATATAACTGAGCTACAAATTTAATAGTATATGGTATATATCCGATAATGAGTTCAGATATTGCTTTATTTTTATCAATGACATTATTGAGGCGTTGATCCAACGTCTCTTCAATAGTTTCCTTTTTGTCAAAATCCTCTTTTAGAGGTTGTGACTTAAACTTCTTAGACTTTGGGGTAAAATTTTTGTTTCGTCCCTTGTTATATGTATTTTGTTTCATCTTACCAAATGTTGAAGTTGTTTAATATCAAAATGGTCCATCTCATCAATTGATTTTTTATAATGAGCATTTTCTCTAAAGAAGTCTCTATTCCCAATGACAATTAGAAGTCTTCTTGCACGAGAGAAACCGACATTTATACGCCTAATATCTTCAGCAAATCCGTAATGCTTCTCTTTATTGCTTCTCACGGTTGAAATTATGATTATGTTACGCTCCATACCTTGGAACTTGTCCACTACATTAATTCTACAAGGAAGTGACTTGTCAATTTTTCCATCCTTGTACATTTCTTTAATTTTACCATATTGTGCTCCATAGAAAGTTATTATACCTATTTCTTTATCTTCTGGTTTTTCTTGAGAATCCATAAACTTTTGGAAACCGTCTGCTTTTTGCAAGGCTTTAATGACTGTTTTAATAGCATCTAGTTCACCGTAATTTACATATGATGTAGAGCCACTCGGCTGGCTTTCATATGTATTTACATTAACCCAAATAGCATGTGTTTGTGGTTCAATAAACCCAGGAATAGTAAGTCCATGATAACGACTTCCTCTAGCATTATATTGTTCATTATCCATGTCTTCATCAGCAAGTCCACATTTCAGACCTTCTTCAAGTTCTTCACTATAGAAATGACCAATCGTATCCATAATCTTTTTATGCATTCGGTATTGTGTATCCAAAGTTGCGACTATTGATGGTTTGAGTTTGAATGCTGTTCTAAATAATATTTCAAATTGTGACTCCTTGAAGCTTTCGATGGTTTCTGCCAATACTTTTTGATTTGCCTTTTTCAAGGATGTTATGATGTTATTTTCATTCATCATCGGTGGAAGCTGTTTATGGTCACCTATGATGATGATTTTCTTTCCCCATACCATAGGTACAGACATCTCCAATGGTGTAGCCTTACTTGCTTCATCCATAATAACAACATCAAAAGCATTCTCATTGTTACCAAACAAATATTTATATATTTCTTGAAGTTGTTTGGAGCCACATATACTACAAGTGGCAGCAACAAGATTTACATTACTCTTATATGCTTCATAGAAATACTCTCTTGTATTGCGATCTCTGACAGTAAGATCCCTCTTCCATTGATTTATAACAGATGCATACTTAGTATCATCTGTCATGCCTTTAAGAATGGAGTCTATCCAAATGTTTGTACCATTGTCTTCATTCTCAGCACTTGGTTTAATACACCAATCTTCCATAAAGTCCAACATGTACCTTTTTGCTTCTATTCCGATTTCTTTCTCCGTTGATGCATTCTGGATTCGTACAGGTCTAATACCTCTACGCCCCTGCAATCTTTCAAGAGCATTGTCAACTGCAAGGTTAGTTTGTGAAGTTAGAAGAATCTTCGAATCAGGTTTCTTAAGTATTTGTTGCCATATAATCTCTGCAATAACAGTTGTCTTACCTGTACCAGGAGGGCCTTGAATAATTGCAATATCAGGAGCAGAAACAGCTTTTGCTACAGCCTCCAATTGCTTATCATTAAGGAACTTTTCAATTTTTGTTTCTGTTATTCGTTTCTTAACCTCTTCAAGATTCTCATCAAATTCACCTGCATATCTGGGATCAAATAGGAAGTCACATAATCTTGGATTAGCAGGTGCAGGAATCCTTTTAGTTTTTGAATGTGGATAGAACTGGTTTGGATTGGTAATTCGCAACATTGAATCGGCCAATCTTTGTAACTCAGAAGATTTGCCAACCATTGGAAATTGCAAGTAGTCTCCAACATGTATAAATCTCTCAACTCGTCCTTGGGCATTGCGATCCTCCATGTATTCAATAAATTCTGAGCTAATTTCAAATTTAATACTATTGAGTTTTCTTCCAATGCATTTTCCTAGCTTCAAAGCATTTTTCAGCATTTGAGTTCTGTTATTTCTCAGTTCTTTAATTTCATCATAATCCTGATACTCTTCCTCATATGCCAAATCTATCGCTTCATTAATAGCATCATATTCATTAGCCTTGATGAGATTTACGTTCTCATTTATATAACCATTTCTAAGATTCTTTTCAAATTTTATATTTAATTGATGGTCAAACTCAAAAGACAATATAGTTTTACCTTCATCATTTAAATCATATTCATTTGTAAGCAAAGATGGGTATAAAGTTATACTAGAGTTGATAGCATCATGAAATGAAGCTAATTCTTCCAACTCAGTATACTCAATAGTGTAATTGAGAACCTGACATGTTTCATCATTTTCAAAAGAGGCTGTAAAAGAAGGAGCAATCTCAGTTATTTTTTCCGCTACCTCCTTATAAACTTTCTTACAATAGCTAATATCATCACTTAATAATTTGATAGCAACAGAAGGATGATATTCCGGTTCTTGAATACTTAAAGATTCACCACAATGTTGGCGAACTTGAGAAAGTAATTCTATATAGTTGTTATAATCAGCTGGATAAAATTCAACCAATCCTGATGCTGCTTTAACTCTAATCCGTTTGTTAGAAACAAATTTTAACTGCATTTCACGCAACAATCCCTTATTCGGAATTACAAAACAGCCATAGTCGTATTCTTTTTTTATGAAGGTCTTATTATCATATGCAGCAATAACCTTCTGGTGCATCTCGTATGCAGTGTTGAAAAAAGAATAAGAATCATTAGAAGTAAAAATATATGAATTCCCACTTACAGAAAGACCTTCAATTTGCACATCTGGTCTAAAATCTGTAGGTGTAAAGATAGCTCTGCAAGCAGCAATTCTTATACTTTGTATTGCTTGAGAGTTAAAGTTAAGATAACTTTTTCCCTGAGTTTTTATAAGTAGTTGACCACTAACAGAATCAAGTACATCTATCACTCCTGGCATTTCTTTAATCTCAGATATAATTGAAGCTATATTTTGGTTGCTTTTAAACGATGCGACTATAACAGTCCTGCGTTCAGTTGTCAATGTTTCAGGATAATCAGATTTTATTAATTCTTCTAGATATAACGCTTGACTATCATTGTTAAAGGTATATACCCCATCTGCATAGCTATAGTTCGGATCATAATCATTTAGGTTTGAATTTATACTCTCCAACAAATCATCAAGATTTTCTGACGACTTAAGTGTTAAACTACCAGAAAGAATATGCTTTACATCTTCAGCTACTTTATAGCAGTTATCAGCAGCTACATTTGATAACTCTTCAAGAATTTCTTCTGTTATATCAACGTAACCGACAAATGATATTTCTCCTTTATTATTTGTTACAAAATCTATATTAGGATTACGGTATTTTGTAGCTTGAACACTTTTTATAGCTGAAGTCAATCTTTCCTGAAGAGTTGGAGCTTTAACTTTTAATGTTAATGTATTATACGTGCGGTCATTATAGTGCTCTTTCTCTATGCTTCCGACTTCTTCTACAATAAATAATTCCTTCTTATCTGTATTTAAAGCTCTTTCACCATCAATATATGCTTTCCACATTTTTCGAGATTGTTCTCTATTTATCTCTCTTACTGGTTCTTTCAAGGAAAGAAGACTAGTACAGAAATCCTTGATTTCACGATATGATGTCATAAGGTCATTGCGATCGAGGAAATCCATTAGATTGTGATTAATATATTCTTCAGCCATGAATTTCAGATTCATGCTCTTATATTCAGAAGAATCAGTTGGGACAACAAATTCCTCGTCTGAGATATAGTTTAACGAGAATTCAGTTAGATTTTGTCTTGGCGTAACATATATAGATAACTTCAATTCTTCGATAATAAACTGATATTTTCGAAAGTCTTTCTTGTTCTTTCCTTTATAAATAATTTTGCATTGATGGACACCAAGAATAGATTCGAAGATTTCTTTTGCTGTCTGAGTTGTAGATTTAAGATAATTCTTGCTACACTCAAAGGCTTGTTGAGAGTATACAATAATACATGGTGTTGACTCCAATACCTCTGTAAATAATTCTTCCGTGAATGTTCTATCTAATTCAGCCATATTATTTTATTTTAGATAAACTATACTTATGTTTCGGTCGTACATATTTAATTGAGCACGTATAATTTCTTCATTTTCAATAAGTAAAACTACGCCATAATCCGCAAATGAAGTTCCCATGCTATCATACCCATAACCACGAAGTTGAACTATATTGTCGCTAACATTAGTAATGCGCATACGTTTTGGAGACATCTGTATATTGTTCTGCCACAAAGGATGTATACCGTCTAAGTTAAACATAGTGACTGTATATCCTTCTCCATCTTCAATATTTTTTTCTATGACTAATCTTCTGTTTGCTCCATAGTTATGGCCAGATATATCTTGATTATTTTGAAATCTTACGTGATCTGAAGAGGTGAAAGCAACAGAACCTTTTGGTGGGAAATTATTGCCTTCTATGAGATTTTTAATGAATTTATCCATTGTTATTTATTTTGGGTACAAAGTTAATTAAATGTCCAAAAAGTGACAAGTTTATATTTGTACAATGTATGAGTATTGTTACACGAAATCACACGACATAAACAACTATTGTACAATGTAATGTACTATTGTAACTTTTATAGTTAAATAAAACATGCTATTCAAATTTCATCTATCTGAATATTCCGGTTTATCCATCCCAAATCACAAATGTGTTGCACATTTCTTACCTGAAAATCTTGGTTAATACATTTGTCACAAAATCAATCAATACTTGAAATGATACAGACTCCGGTTATAGTGACATTTGCCAATCAAAAAGGAGGTGTAGGAAAAACTACCCTTTGCGTAACCTTTGCCAACTATCTGGTGACAAATGGTGTAAGGGTTGTAGTGATTGACTGCGACTTCCAGCACTCCATCATGAAATGCCGTAAGGCTGACATCAGAAAATATGGCGAACAGGAAATGCCATACGAGGTATGGGCATATGAAGCCAACGACAAGGCGATGATGACTTCCCTTATGGAGAAGCTGCACAACGATCCTGAAATCGACGTTGTACTTATGGATTCTCCCGGCAGTCTGAAAGCGGAAGGGCTGATACCCATATTCGTCAACTCGGATATCATTATTGTTCCATTTCACTATGATCTGATAACCGTTCCGTCCACGGCTAGTTTCCTCATGTTTGTTGACCGGCTGAAAAAAGCTGTCGGTGAAAGGATGAAGGCCAGACTCTTCATCATTCCCAATTTGAACGACGGAAGAATCGGCAAGCGTTCAGAACTGCTTATCTGGGACAATGCAAGGGATACCTTCTCCAACTATGGATACGTCACTGCGAAGATTCCCAAACGTGCGGATATGGAACGGTTCAGCACCATGGCGGCACTGGATATGCAGGCCGCTATCGTTACACCGGTCTTTGACAAGGTCTATCAGAGTATCTTCGATACACTTCAACCGATAAGGGAAAAAGAACTCAAAGGCATACAGCTGACGGAAAATCTGAATCCCAAACCTAAGAAGAAAAAGAAGGCACAGCAGTCTGATGAAGCTTCACAGGACAGTAACGAAAATCAGAATAAAGAACCAGAATAATCAGTAAACTTCAATAACCATAGCACTATGAGTAAGGATATACCGGAAATAGATGACCTGACAAGAGGCATCAATGATTCAGAACTTATATTGACGGAAGATACCGTAGAAACACAGGTTGAGCAAAGAGAAAATAATAATGAAACACAGGAAAAGGATACTGCTGTTTCCTTTTCGGATACAGGATGCTGGGATGACTTCATGGAATTCCTTCAATCGGACGGTTCGGGAACGGACAAAACTGAAAGGCTTGTCTGCAAGCTTGACCGTGACCTTGCGGATTCACTGGACGACTGCGATATACATGGCAGATGTCGCTCTGACCTGGTGAATGCCATCGTAAGGGCATTCTTCAAGTCATACCTGCTACGTCTGGCAGAATACAGAAGGGAAAAGAAATCTTTGTTTAACAGTTATAATCTGTAGGATATGAAAAAGACAGACTGGACTGACAGGATGCTGGCCGCTCTTGTCGAGCTGTATCCGGTAGAGACCACAGCCTATACCGCTGCCGTTCTTAATCTGAGCGAATCGACCGTCAAGCAGAAAGCCCGTGAACTTGGACTTGTAAAAATGGCCAAATCCAGATGGATGGAGCGTGCCGACTATATCAGGAACCACTTTCAGGAGTGTTCCTTCTCTGAGATAGGGAAAGCTCTCGGCATTACCCGGATGAGTGTCGGACGCATAGCCGCTGCACTCGGACTGAAACGCAGCAGTGAAGAGAAACACCTGATTTCCTCACGTATCCGTACCCAGATGGTAAAGAGGGAAAGACGGCGTATCGTCTTCGGACTGGAACCCATAACCGGTATCCGTGTCATTTCAAACAGGGCGAAGGTAAGGGTGCGCTCAAACATGAAGTCAAACGGATACATCATCAGTGAGGAACACAACGTGATTTATTATACCGGCACTACGGAACGCAGGGAACGTCTGGAAAGCCGGGGTATCAGACTGGGACTGCATATCCTTCCGTTTCCGGAGGACTGTTCCGCTTTTTCATCCAACATCATATTACAACAGCCATGCAGTACGGACAGATAGTATTCCTTCTCTTCGTGGCAATGGTATTCTACTATGCGGCAATGATTTTCATGGACTTCCAGAGGGCAAAGGCCGCACAGAATGCCGAGCAGGACAGCCATAATGAAGAGGACATTGACATATCGGAAGAGGCACGAAGCTTCAGACCGATAAGAATAAACCGGGATGAACCTGATTCCAAAGAAGAAAGTTCAGAACAGAATAATACAGGGAATCCCGAACCTGAGAATGAAAATACTGATTCTGACGGTACAGAGAAATCTGCATCCAAATCAGAATCTTCCAGACACGTTTACCGGGAGGCCATCATGACTGACGGCATTCTGGTTGAGAATATCATTCAGGAAATAAACAGACTGGCAGAGACCGGTACAAGTGACCTCGGTGCCGTTATCTTCAGCTGTGAGAATGCCTGATATTATATACCGTTCCTTTAGTGACATCTGTTTCTTTGGCGATGAAATCATTTAACATTATTCAGAAATGCAGATAATAAAGAAAAGTGCCCGGAATCTTACGGAACGTTTCATCGGTTCAAGTTTTGGACAGAAGTGTGTGGTGGCGGCAATTGCACTTGTTATTTCCACATCCAATGCAATGGCAGGAAGCAAGGGTGCAGCTGGTTTTACCAAGGCCACTCAGGAAGTCAGTTCCTACCAGACTCCGGTATCGAACCTGATGAAGGCCATTGCAGCCGTTATCGTCCTGGTCGGTGCCTTCAACGTCTATTTCAAGATGCAGAACGGAGACCAGGATGTGAAGAAGACCATCATGCTTACCATCGGAGGCTGTATCGCATTCATCGCACTTTCGGAAGCTCTTCCGCTGTTCTTCCAGTAATCCTTACCCGGCATGACAATGAATCAGGAAGGATACCCTGTGTTCAAGGGATTGCAGAAACCGCTGGAGTTTATGGGCATACGCGGCCGTTTCCTTACTCTGGCAGCGGCAGCCATAGGCGTATCATTCGTAGGCTTCATCGGTTTCTCAATCGCCTTGGGGAAGGTTGCAGGTTTCATAGCCATGATGGTCATGGCACTGGTGGGACTGATAACCATCTACATCAAGCAGCGTGGAGGACTCCACAACAAGAAAAGGGCAAGAGGCATCTATATCTACAGAAGCCTGAGAAAAGAACAGTAAATCACTTTATACAGTATGGCACACAAAAGGAAAAGAATTTTTGACGGACTCTATGCGCAGCTGGAGGAGACGGACGGCAATGTCGTGCTGTTCTCGGCCAGAGGCGAGCCGTCCGTTATCTTCGAAATAACCAATCCGGTCCAGCAGCTCTGTACGGATGCGCAGCAGTACATGCTGTTTCATGACGTGCTATCCAATATCCTTCAGACCATCGGTGAGGGATATGCACTGCAGAAGCAGGACATTCTGTGCAGACAGGCATATCATCATGACGTACCGGACGATGCGGAGTTCCTGACAAGGAGCTATTTCAGATACTTCGAGGGAAGGGAGTTCACAGAGATAAGGACTTTTCTTATCCTTACCCAGGAGGCTCAGAAGAACCAGTTCATCCAGTACGACCCGAAGAGATGGCTCGATTTCCATTCCAAGGTATCAAAGACGGATGATATTCTGACCGAAAAGCATATCCGGCACAGAAAGCTCGGCAAGGAGGAAGTCAGCGAGTACTGTCACCGTTTCATGGCATTCCAGTTCCGGCACGGACCGTTCTCAATGACCAACTTCAAGGCTTCGGACGAATATCTCAGGACTGGTGACCGTATCATCCGTTCCTATCCGCTGGTGGATATTGACGAGATAAACCTGCCTTCCATGGTAAAGCCGTACACGCAGATGAACATCAACGGATACGGAATTGCTACAGACCTGCTTTCTTTCCTTACCGGCGTCCCCTACTCGGACTGTGTGGTGTTCAACCAGGTCATTCAAATACCAGGACAGAGGAAGCTGCTGCGTAAGCTTCAGGCCAAAGCGAAGCGTCACGGTTCCATGCCGGACCCGAGCAACCGTATTGCCAAGGCTGACATTGAGGAAGTGCTGGACAGGCTGGCCGTTGACAGTACCATGCTTGTGTACTGCAACTTCAACATTCTGGTGAGCTGTCCCCCTGACAAAGTAACTCCTGTAACTTCCTTTCTGGAGACAAAGCTGTATGAGTGCGGCATCATGCCGTCAAGAACAGCCTACAATCAGCTGGAGCTTTTCATGGACAGTTTTCCCGGTAACGGCTATGCTTTCAACCCGGACTATGACCTGTTCCTGACGCTTTCGGATGCTGCCCTGTGCTTTTTCTTCAAGGAGCATCTGAAGGAGTCTGAGGATACACCGCTGACCACATACTACACCGACCGTCAGGGGTTACCTGTATGTATCGACATTACCGGCAAGGAAGGCAAGAAGAAAATGACGGACAATGCCAACTTCTTCTGTATCGGCCCTTCCGGTTCCGGCAAGTCGTTCCACATGAACAATGTGGTACGTCAGCTTCTGGAACAGAATACGGATGTGGTCATGGTGGATACGGGTGATTCATACGAAGGCATATGTGGATATTACAAGGGTACATACATAGCCTACTCGAAGGAGAAGCCCATTTCCATGAATCCATTCAAGGTCACGAAGGAGGAATATGAGCTTAATTTCGGGGAGAAGAAGAACTTTCTCAAATCGCTGATATTCCTGATATTCAAGGGTAACGCATTTCCAACAAAGATTGAGGACATGCTGATAAACCAGACCATCGTAGAATATTACGAGGCCTATTTCAATCCTTTTGAAGGGTTCAGTGACAGTGAGCGTGAGGCATTGAGGCAGAAACTGCTGGTCGCCGCCAAGATGGAGGATGACTATGAACAGTACACGCACAGCATGGAGGACATCGACAGGCAGATAAACACGGAAGAGGTTCAGGAGAAGGCTGAAAGCCGTGCCCTGCTGCTGCCTTCTGAAGTACGCCGTCTGAAGCTGATACGACAGTGCCGTTCACTGACTGCTCTGATTAATGATGAAGCGGCCACAGAATCGGAAAAGGAACGTGCACTTGCCATCATAGAAAAATATAAGAGGGAACTTTATAACAATTCCATGCTGATTAAGATAGACAGGCAGATTGACCACATGGAGGAACAGAAGCGCAGGCTGAAGGTTCAGGAACTATCGTTCAATTCCTACTATGAGTTTGCCCTGGAGCGCATTCCGCAGATTACACAGCTAGAGAAAATCAGTTTCAATATACATGACTTTGCGGCCATACTGAAACAGTTCTACCGTGGCGGCGAACTGGAGATGACGCTGAACTCCGACCTCGACATTAATCTGTTTGACGAGCGTTTCATTGTGTTCGAAATAGATAAAATAAAGGATGATCCGGTGCTTTTTCCGATTGTGGTGCTTATTATCATGGACGTGTTCCTGCAGAAGATGCGTATCAAGAAGGGACGGAAGGCTCTTATCATTGAAGAGGCATGGAAGGCAATCGCTTCACCTACCATGGCAGAATATATAAAGTATTTGTGTGCGCCCGTAAAGATTGCATCGTAAATATCTCTTTGGCAAGAGATTAGGAACGTGTTCTTTGAAAATAACCTATCATCAGCCGACTTATCTGTTTCGGGAAAACTTAACCGAGCAGGGAGTGTAGCATGTCGGAAAAGTCATAAGTCAGTTAGTTACCAAACTGCGACTGAATGGCGAGATGAAAAGATAGATATGAGGATAAAGTCCGAATTGATTGAACGATAGTCTGAGTGGTCCCCCTTGAGGCTATGGCGTAAGGTAACTATCAACCGCCATATCGTGATACTACTTCAGTGAATAGGTATGAATGTAGCAAGAACTTATCACGACACAACCGCAGTAAGCGAGTAAAGGACGGAAGTCGTATCCGACAATCTATCATGCCAACAGTTACGATGTGATAAACGGGGATTACCTATCCCGAAGTGCCGAAAGGCTATTAGGTTCGACCTATGAAAATTCGGAGTGGTAACGGAGCTTCCATAGTAGTTTGAGCAAGGTAACGCCTTGTACATGGCGAAGGGAAGCAGCTAATTATTAATACAATTAACGGAAAATGTGAGAGACATTATGAGAAGTCCAGAAAGAGTATTAAACAGTCTATCAGAACACAGTAAGGATGCAAGCTATAAGTTTGAACGTCTTTACAGAATTTTGTTCAATGAGGAAATGTTCTATGTTGCCTATCAGCGTATTTACGCTAAAGAAGGTAACATGACTAAAGGTTCGGACGGTCAGACCATTGACAACATGAGCCTGAAACGAATTGAAAAGTTGATTGATACGTTAAAAGACGAAACGTATCAACCCCAACCGTCAAAGAGAGTGTACATACCGAAGAAAAACGGTAAGAAAAGACCTCTTGGCGTGCCGACTTTCAATGACAAGTTGATACAGGAAGTGGTAAGAATGGTATTGGAAGCCATATACGAGGGAAGTTTTGAATATACCTCGCATGGGTTTCGTCCCAATCGAAGCTGCCATACTGCATTAACTCATATCCAAAAGGAGTTTAGCGGTGCAAAATGGTTTGTAGAGGGAGATATAAAAGGCTTCTTTGACAATATAAACCATGATGTATTGATAAACATTCTCTCGGAGCGCATTGCGGATGAACGATTCATCCGACTGATACGCAAGTTTTTGAAAGCTGGATATGTCGAGGAGTGGCAATTCCACAATACTTACAGTGGCACACCGCAAGGGGGTATCATCAGCCCGATATTGGCTAATATATACCTTGACAAGCTGGATAAGTATATAAAGGAATACATAGCCAAATTCGACAAAGGGAAGAAACGAAGATTCAGTAGAGAAAGTATGGACTTTGGCAATGCAAGAAAACGTATTGTGCGAAAATTGAAATCCGTAAAAGATGAAAGGCAAAGGACAAAGCTAATCCTTGAACTGAAAGCAATAGAAAAAGGACGGGCTAAATATCCCAACGGCGAAGAAATGGACGCCGATTACAGAAGAATGAAATATGCAAGATATGCAGATGATTTTCTTGTGGGAATTATCGGAAGCAAGCAAGATGCACAACAGATAAAGGAAGATATTAAAAACTTCCTTGCTGATAAACTGGCATTGGAGCTGTCCGATGAAAAGACACTTGTCACTCACACGGAAAGACCAGCCAAATTTCTCGGATATGAAATCACTGTAAGAAAGTCCAACGACCAAAAAAGGGATAAACGGGGTAGATTAAGAAGAACCTATGGTAAAAGGGTCTGCTTAAATGTCAGTATGGAAACTGTCCGTAAAAAACTTTTCAATTTGGGAGTCTTAGAACTGACAAACCGTAACGGAAAGGAAATATGGAAACCGAAATGTAAATCGGGACTGATATTCAATGATGACCTTGAAATCCTTGATAGTTATAATCGAGAAATCGTGGGTTTCTATAACTATTACTCCATAGCCAACAACTGCGCCCATGCCTTGAATAATTTCAAGTACATCATGGAATACAGCATGTACAAAACGTTTGCAGGCAAATATAAATGCCGTACACGTGAGGTAAACAAAAAATATCGTAAGAACGGTAGGTTTATCATAAAACACATGACTAAAACAGGTGTAAAGGAAAGATTCTTTTACGATGGTGGCTTCAAACGAAAGAAACCCACCTATAAATCGGAATGTGACACTATGCCACGAACAATTTATACTGCGGGACGGACAAGTCTTGTTGAAAGGCTGAAAGCCCGTGAGTGTGAACTATGTGGAGCGACAGACGACCTTGTTATGCACCATGTAAGGAAGCTAAAGAACTTGCAGGGAAAGGAAAGCTGGGAACGACACATGATTGCCCGCAAACGCAAGACGATTGCAGTGTGCAGGAGTTGTCATAAGAAGATACATGACGGAAAGATAGACTGAAATTAGTGGAGAGCCGGATACGCTGAGAGGTGTAAGTCCGGTTCGGGGGCGAGCATTTGGAAACCTGCCATAGAAATATGATAAGGCGCCGGGTGCTTAGCCTACATAAGACCGTCAGAAAGTTCCACGGAATAGCCGGTGTGGTTACTCAGGAGCTTAATGACGTGATTGATTCCCCTATTGTGAAGGAGGCCATCATCAACAACTCGGATGTGAAGATTCTGCTTGACCAGACCAAGTTCAAGGACAGGTATGAGGATATTGCAGCCATTCTGGGACTCACTGACATACAGCGTCAGCAGATTTTCACCATCAATGCGCTGAACAACCATGAGGGAAGAAGTTACTTCAAAGAAGTGTGGATTTGCCGGGGACAGCACTCGGATGTGTATGGTGTGGAGGAAGCACCGGAATGTTACTGGGCATATACTACAGAACGTACCGAGAAGGAGGCACTGAAGATTTATCTTGCCCGGTACGGTACGCTGCAGGAGGCCATCACCCGTATTGAGGAAGACCGCAAGGCTGACGGAGGGCTTCTGTATCTGGAGTTTGCAAGAAAAGTCAACCAACATCAAAAAGTTATGTCACTATGGTAAAATTCAGATTTATGCTGATTGCTATACTGCTGGTATCGGCATCAGCCAATATGTCTGCTGCATGGAGAATCGTATTCGACCGCAACTGTCTGAAGATTGTCATGGCCAATACCGCTTCACAGAAAGTTATCGAGGAACAGCACAACCAGCGTGTGGATACCATTGCAGCAAAGAAGCAGAAGGTGGAACTCTATACGGTAAGCATGGCTACCATGAAGGAACTATACAAGCTGAGCATGGAGAACATATCCGGTTTCGGGACTGAAAGTCTTTATTATAAGGAAATAGGCCTGTGTGCTCTGGATATTCTGCGAAATGTTCCGGTACTTGTCAGCACGGTAAACAAGGCCAAATTTTCAAACAAATTGCTCTGTCTGAACGAACTCGGCAATCTTGTAGCGGAAACACAGCAGCTGGTCGGCAACTTCGTCAATATCGTGAACAATGCCAGGATTCCCAATCCGTTGCAGGGACAGGCCACTGCCGAAAAAAAGGATGACGGCTACAACCTGCTGGACAGGTATGAAAGGCTGACACTGGCCAACAGCATCTATACTGACCTGAACAGGATACGCTACAAGGTGGAAGGGATGGTTCTGATGGCACAGTATGCCACTGCAAACGACCTCTTCTTTGCCATTGACCCTGAAGGATGGGCAAATGTGGTAACCATGAAGAATCATGTGGGAAATCTTGTACAGGACTGGAACGGACTGGTTGCTTCAAATTATTAACCTTTCATATGTATGAATTTGTTATGAAAATCAGGAATATAAGTATCATATCAGCCGGTATTATAATGCTGTTGCTGCCTGTAAAGGCTTCTGCTTTCATCATACCCAAAGACCTGCCGACCATCGAAGCACTCATAGCCCTGCACAAGGCCATAAAGAAGGACGAGGACAAGGCTCTGACAAGAGTGGTCACAAGCTATGGCGAGCAGTCGCTCATTGAGAAGGGTGCGGAAAAGTTCAATGATGTCCGGACCACTCTGGATACAAGGCTGAACAATGCCTATTCATACCTGGTGCTGGCCGGTGCCATTTCTTCAACGGCCAACTCACTGTATCAGCTGGTAACGGAATACAAGGACTTTACCGGTAATACTTTCAGCCATGTATCGAAGAAGCCTTTCGTGGCCTGGTATTATGCCGATGCCAACGTAGCAATATCAAGGGAGATACAACACTGCTACAGACTGTATGCAACCGTGGCCGCTTCGGGTATAAATCTGATGAAGGCTTCCATGGATGAGAAGCTGAATCTGGTAATGACACTGAAGGCTTCCATCGACAGGGCAAGGTACATCATAGACAATGCCAATCTGTACTGTTTCCTTGTCACGGACTGCGGATGGAAGCCGGACTATATCTGGGAGATACTGAACTCCAATGTGAAGAATGAGATAGCTGAGCGTGTAATCAACAAATGGAATCAGGGATATGCAGGTTAGAATTATGTTATTGTGCCTGTTCTGTATGGCAGTTTCAGGTACAGTCACTGTTGCCAATGCTCAAAGCATAGTCAGTGACAGTGAAAAGCAGAAGCAGTGGAAGTCAATGGAGAACGGTCCGTGGGATTTTGCTCCGGACTGGTATTACTTTTTCCTGCACAAGAAATACTCAGGTGCGGAAATGTACTGGAAATGGGACTGGTTCAACTCCGGATTCCGTGTCCGTTTCAAGGAACCAAAGTCTGATGTAAAACGTATCATGCCGGTGCGTGTGACTGCCGAAGAGACGCAGAGACAGAAAATCAAAAAAGTGGAGAGTGAGCGCAAATATATCGAGGAACTGTATAAGGAAGAACTGGCAAGGGAGGCTGACAGAAATGTTGACCTGATGTATGCCACTTACAAGGACGAGTTCAACCGTATGCAGGACTGTATCACGGACGGACTGCTCTATTGTATGCAGAAGAGTGACGGCAAGCTCCGCTATCAGGTGGACGAGCTGAGCCGCCAGAATGAGATACTCTGTGCGGATATAGCCTATATACACAAAACCGGTGTCGGCTATGGACTGGAGAACGCCAAGCGGCAGAAGGCATATGAGGAAGCCAAATCCAGGATGGCAGAACTGGTCAACAGGACTGCACACCTTTGTGCCGTTGCCGCTACGCATTATTGAAAAACAAGTAAAAACAAATAACATTTTAAGATATGGATTTATTGTTTATTCCGCTGACAATAGGACTTCCGGCCATTGACGAAAGTCTGGAAAAGCTGCTGACGGCCATGGAGACATTTCCCAATGTGGCTGTTCTTGGTGATGCCGTTTCAATGGCAAAGGCTCTCGGTCTGTGCCTGGCCCTGTGTGTCGGTTCATACGAATGCTGGATGATGATGCTCGGAAGGCGTGGTATGGATGTCATGAAGCTGTTGCGCATCATCGGCATTTCCCTGTGTATTTCATCCTCTTCATGGATATGCTCGGCTTTGCAGATTCCGGGAAAGAGTCTGGAGTCCGCTACATGGGCTATGGCCAAGGCAAAGAACAAGGAAGTGGCGGCCTTCGAGCTGAAGGTGGCACAGAAACAGAGTGAATATCTCGACAGGCTGAGAACCGTACAGGACTCCATAGCCACGGCAAAGCAGGTGGCCGAAATCGGTCAGGATGCTGCCTGGTGGGACAAGCTGATATATAATGTGGAGAATCTAGGCTCGACCATCAACAACTACGCCCAGAGGGCTGCCGTGGCGGCTGAGACGAAGGTCAGTGAATGGATAAACGATGTAATACGCTTTGTCGGGGAACTGATTTTCCAGATGTCGTATTACGGGATGCTCGTGGCACAGAGGATTTTCATGGCCATCATGATGATATTCTGTCCGATCATGTTTGCCCTCTCGCTGGCACCGCCATGGAACTCGGCCTGGAGTCAATGGATGTCCAAGTTCCTTTCCCTCTCATTATGGGGATTCGTGACCTACATGTGTATCTATTATATAGACTTCATCCTTCTTTATAACCTGCAGCAGGATCTGGTGGCATACGACCATCTGCTTCATGGCTCGGTAAACTCCTGGGAACAGATTGGCGCACTGGGACTGCAGGGAATAGGCTCCAACTGTATGTATGCCATGGGTATGCTCGTGGGTGCCTATATCATACGCTTCGTTCCTGAAGTGGCTTCATGGCTGATTCCGGGAGGTGTAAGTTCGGGTACGGGTTCCGTTGCCGGTTCGGCTGCAATGGGCATCACTTCGGCTGCAGGTGGTATGGCCGGAAGTATGGCAGGTTCTGCCATGAAAGGAACGGGTTCAGCTGTCAGGTCATTGGTCAAATAACTTAAAATCTTTCATTATATGCTTATCGAATCACTTGCACAGAAAACCAGACTGGCCATGATGACGGTATTTGCGGTAATCGGAGGCTGCACCGTCATCTGTGCCTTTACGGTCTGGTGCTGCATTTCCCTTGTCAATGAGGAAAGGCAGCAGATTTATGTACTTGACGGAGACATTCCGTTTCTTGCCGAGCGTGCACGGCTGGAAGCCAACTTCACCATGGAGGCCAAGGCGCACATACAGTTATTCCACCAGTATTTCTTCAATCTGCCGCCCGACAACGACTATATCAAATGGACGGTAGGGAAAGCAATGTATATGGCTGACGGGACTGCGCTGAAACAGAAACAGGCCATGGACGAGAACGGTTTCTACTCGGACATCATTTCCTCTTCGGCTGTCTGTACCATCATGTGTGACTCCATTCAGTTTGACGAACATGAACGGAAGTTTACCTATTACGGTACGCAGCTTATCAAGCGCAGGACCAGGGATATCAGACGCTCGATGGTGACAACAGGTTACATCGAGTCCGTACCGAGAACAAGGAACAATCCCCACGGTCTGCTCATTACCGGCTGGAGGACTCTTGAAAACAGGGATTTGGACTATTGATATACGGATATTATGAAATCATTCAGAAAAAAGATACAGGAAAGCCGTCTGAAAACACATCTGCTTGTCAGGTCGTGGTTGCAGCCCAAACTGGGTGTCATCGGAACAAGATACCGTCTGGCCGCAAGAATCAGACTGGCCAACAGATGGGCGGCTAAACATCCGAAAACGACATTCGCAGGTGTAGCGGGAACGCTGCTTCTGCTACTTGTCAGTACTTTTGCCATAGATTCCGGCAACGGGAAACAGAGTGAACCGGATGTCAGTTCGATTACCAATATGGAACCGGTGTTTCAGGGATTCCGTACCATCCAGGCAAACAAGGACATTCACCGCAGTGCATTGACGGACATGACGGTAAAGGGACAGTTACTGCATCATGAACTGGACTCCATGATTGCCATACCTGTAAAGAGCCGTGAGGATTCCTTGCGGATCATCCTCAAATACCGGCAGCTGGAAAATATAGTCAAATCCATTAAAAACAATGATAACCCATGATTAAGATTAATTTCAAACAGCCCAAGTATATCTTTCCGCTGGTCATATTCGTTCCGCTGTGCGCACTGGTATACTTTGTGATGCAGACCTTCTCCGGCGGTGAGGAGACTGCCGGAACGGTAGCTACAGACCGTATCAACATGGAACTTCCCCAGGCCAATGCAGAGGAAGCCGGAGACAAGATGTATGAGATGTCCAGACGTTTCGGTGACGAGGATGCCTTCACAGCTGTCAGCGGTATCGGAGAAGAAGAACAGAAGAAGGAGGAACTGGAACACGGGTACAGCGAGGAGGAATTGAACCGTCTGGATGCTGCTGAAGCTGAAAGACAGCGGCAGCAGAGGGAACTTGAAGAACTGGAGCGTTCCCTTGCCGAATCAAGAAAGCATATCAATGCATATGCTTACGGAAACGGTCCTTCGGGAAACAGTGAAACAGGTTACGGAGGTATGGGATATTCCTCACAGGACGAGTTTGCACGTGACCTTGAAGAGATTCAGCGAAGGAGCTATGAACGGCAGAAAGCCATTGAAAGCGGACTGGGTATCAAAAACCCGGAAGCAGAAGAAGCGGAAAGAAAGCACAAGGCTGATTCCATAGCTAAAGTGCGTCAGGAGGAAAGGGAACGCAACCGTCCGAGTCTGGTAATCAAGTCTGATGACACCAATGCCGACAGGTTCAATACGGTTACTGCTCCGGATGAATTTGCCGAGAACAAGCTGATACGTGCCATGATTGACCAGACTACAAAGGCGCATGAAGGTACACGTCTGCGGTTCAAGCTTCTGGATGATGTGACGGTAAGCGGCACAAGGCTAAAGAAGGGAACTTACCTCTATGGAACGGTAACCGGTTTCGGACAGCAGCGTGTCAGGGCTTCCATAACCAGTATTCTTGTCGGCGACAGATTCATAAAGGTTAAGCTTTCGGTTTTTGACAATGACGGTATGGAAGGCTTCTATGTTCCTGAATCGGCTTTCAGAGATTTTATGAAGGATGCAGGTTCCAATACGGTACAACAGAATATCAGTTTTGAATCCAGTGACGGTTACGGTACTGGGATTTCCACGGAAGCTATTGCACTTCAGTCACTGCAGAACATGTATAACTCTGCAACTTCTGCCATATCTTCCAATATCAGAAAGAACAAGGCAAAAATCAAGTACAATACCATCGTTTATCTGATAAACTCGGAAGATGCACGCTGATATATCTGAATACAGCAAAGAAAATTATAGTAACATTTTAATATTCCAATATGAAAACCAGAATTATTCTGATAATATGCCTTATCACAGGCATAGCCGTACATCTGTCGGCCAACGAGAAGATATACATCAACCGGGAAGTGACCACGCACATTGTAATGCCGGAGAACATTAAAATGGTGGATATTTCCACTACTAAAATTATAGGCAACCAGTGTACAGACAATATAGTCCGCATCAAGCCTTATCTGGAGAATGATTCCATATCGTCTGAAGGTTACAGCGAAAATGAACTGCTGGGTACACTCACCATTATCGGTGAGCGTCATATCGCCCAGTATGACATCCTATATACCGAATCACCCAAATATGCTTCTACCATCTACAATGTATCCTACAATGAGACACAGTCCTATATCAATCCGGAGGTTTCCATGCCGATGGCCGAGATTGCACGATATGCCTGGGCTGTCTATGGAAGCAGGAGAAAGTTCAACCAGATTGTATCAGACAAAAACGGAATCAGGGCATACATCAACAATATCTATTCCATCGGTGACTATTTCTTTCTGGACTATACGCTGAAGAACAGGACCAGGATTGCATACGACATTGAGGAGATAAGGGTAAAACTTACTGACAAAAAGGAAACAAAGGCAACCAACTCACAGACCATAGAGCTTACTCCTGTATTTTCCATGAACAACACCAGTAAGTTCAGGAAGGACTACAGGAACGTGCTTGTGATTCCGAAACTGACTTTCCCTGAAGAGAAGGTGCTTCGTCTGGAGATTTCCGAGAACCAGATTAGCGGACGTGTGGTGGTACTCACCATCGAGTATGAGGACATTCTCAATGCGGACGGTTTCGACTCGGATATTCTGGACGATGCCGACTATTACCCCTACTATTATATTGATCATTCCATAAAAAGATAGGCCATGAAGAAGATTCTGTTCATTCTGTTTTGCTCGGTTGCATCCATCGGTGCATCGGCACAGACCGGAAAGGTTTCCGTCAATGCCGGATTCCTTTTTCCAAGTACGCTGAATGCCACTTTGGGTTATGAGTATCCGCTTTCATACGGAAATGCGGTCGAAGTATATGGTGAGGTCGGGAATCACTGGCAGAAGCCGGTATGTCACAATTTCTGGAAAGGATATTTCTGGGATGGAGGTATGGTTTACAAGCACCGTCTGGCACGGTACAAGAACGGCATGATGCGCCTTCGTCTGGGGTCTCAGTTTGGTGCAGTACAGAAGAAGTTCTTCTTCGGGCTGGAGGCCGGATTTGAATACAGCTATGTGTTCCGCAGCGGACTGGAGTTTTCAATAATCCAGAAGAACAATGTGAACTTCCTGCATGGGGATACCTTTCGCAACGGTCTGCTGCTGGGTATAAAGATTCCTTTCTGACAATATAAATCTTACGGCGTATGGCATTTGAGGAGACAAGGGAACAGCAGCAGATGTACAACTACTTCAGGAGCTGCATCTATATCTTTCTGATTATTGAAATCATCATGAACCTGCCTGTTACGGCAGACAACAGGGTTACTCAGTTCGTACTCGACCTGCTGGCACGGTTCAGGGTATTCAATTCCGTATCGGGATGCAAGGTGACCGAACTGATATGCATCTGTATTGTCTGTATCGGCACAAAGGCTGAAAAGTCCCTGAAGTTCAATGTAAGGACAATGGTCATCTATCCGGTACTGGCCGGTCTGACACTTGTAGGACTTTGTTTTGTATTCCATGGCATGAGTTTTGGATTCAACTGGATGGGATTTCCTGCCAACCGTCTTCTGTATGCGGTATGTTCGGTGGTGGGTACCATGCTGGTGCATCAGGGACTGGACGGCATAGCCAAGTATTACAACTATAAGGTTGGTGAGGACCGTTTCAACTTTGAGAACGAATCGTTCCAGCAGTCGGAAACGCTGGTCAGCAATGATTACTCAGTGAACATTCCGATGATATACTACTGGAAAAAGAAGATGCACAAAGGATGGATCAATATCATCAATCCGTTCCGTGGTACGATTGTACTGGGTACGCCGGGTTCGGGTAAGTCTTTCGGTATCATTGACCCGTTCATCAGGCAGCACTCTGCAAAGGGCTTTGCCATGATGGTATATGACTTCAAGTTTCCGACACTTGCACAGACGCTTTTCTATCAGTACTGCAAGAACAGGAAAGTCGGTAAACTGCCTCAGAACTGCGGATTCCGTATAGTAAATTTTACCGATGTGGAATACTCCAACCGTATCAATCCGATTCAGCGGAAATATATCCCGGATCTGGCTGCCGCTTCTGAAACGGCGGCTACTCTTTTGGCCTCACTCAACAAGGGAGGTGGAGAGAAGAAGGGCGGTTCGGAAGCTTTCTTTACCAACTCTGCGGAAAACTTCCTGGCTGCCATCATATATTTCTTTGTGAACTTCCATCCGGTCGGGTTCAGGAACGGGAAGAAGCTTAGACGCTTCATATCACTGGAGGGAAAGAAGCTGGAGATTGTCATACGCAACTGGGATGACTTCAATGCCATCGACAAGGACGGCAATGTGGTGCTTGATTTCGTGGATGAGAACGGCAATGACGTATCGACTGACGAGGACCGTATGTTTGTTGACCTGAACGGATACAGCTATAAGGACAGGACCAGCAGGAAGATTCTGATTCAAAGGTGCTGGTATGAGGATGAGCATGGCAATGAGGTGGAACCGGATACCGTAACCGGAGAGTTCTCGGATATGCCGCATGTGCTTTCATTTCTTGGAAGACCATACGACCAGGTATTCAATATCCTGATGCAGGATGACAGGATTGCTTCACTGATGGCTCCGTTCAAGAGTGCTTACGAAAACAAGGCGAATGACCAGCTGGAAGGTATGGTCGGTACGCTACGTGTGAATGCTGCACGCCTTGTATCTCCGGAAGCATACTGGGTATTCACCGGGGATGATTTCGACCTGAAGATTTCTGACAGGGTAAATCCGAGTTATCTTGTAATTGCCAATGACCCGGAAAAGGAACAGGTTATCGGCTCGCTCAATGCCCTGGTACTGAACCGACTGATTACAAGGGTAAACTCAAAGGGCAATATACCGGTGAGCATCATCGTGGACGAGCTTCCGACACTGTACTTTCACAAGATAGACCGTCTTATCGGTACGGCTCGTTCCAACAAGGTTGCCGTAACTTTAGGTTTCCAGGAGCTTCCACAGCTGGAAGCTGACTACGGTAAGGTCGGTATGCAGAAGATTATCACCACCTGCGGTAATATCTTCATGGGTGCGGCACGTAACAAGGAGACGCTGGAGTGGGCACAGAATGATGTATTCGGAAAGGCAAAGCAGACTTCACGCTCCATTTCCATCAATGACCACAAGGTATCAACCACAATATCTGAGAAGATGGACTTTCTGGTTCCCGCAGCCAAGATTGCGGATATGGCTACCGGCTGGCTGGCCGGGCAGGCTGCACGTGACTTTACGGCTACTGATGACAGTATGCTTGACCATTTTGACATCGAGCAGTCGGAAGAGTTCAAGACTACCAAGTATTTCTGCAAGACACACTTTGATATGAAAAAGATTAAGGACGAGGAAAAACACTATGTGGCTCTACCCAAAATCTATGAGTTCAAGAACGACAAAGAGAAGGAAATCCTGCTCAACCGTAACTTCAAGCGTGTGAACCAGGAAGTGGAGGATATGGTAAAGGAACTTCTCGGTATCAGTTAAATATTTAATTTATGAATATGACCTTAAAACCGGCATTCGGACTTAGCGGCAGTGCCCTGAAAGTCATTGCCATGATTTCCATGGTGATAGACCATATTGCTCTCTATCTGTTGGAGCACGGTACCGTATTATACGAAACGATGCGCTGTATCGGGCGCATCGCTTTTCCTGTGTTTGCCTTCCTGATAGCAGAAGGATTTATCCATACAAGAAGCAGGTACAGGTATTTCTTTACTCTGCTGGGCTTTGCCGTAATCAGTGAAATACCCTGGTATCTGCTGAATGGTGCTGACGGGACATATAATGTGATGTTTACACTGGCTTTGGGCCTGGCCACACTCATGGTTCTTGAAAATCTTCTGCAACGTAGTCTGGTACTGGGATTTCTTTGGACACTTGGCATGGCCGGACTCGCTTCATGGCTTGGAGTGGATTATGAGTGGAGAGGGATTCTGATAATTGTTGCCTCTTATCTTTTTAATGGATATGGTCACTCTTTCACATATAGCAGAGATATGCAATTTTTTTGCACATTTGCTTTGGTGATACACTATGGGGTTATTGGTGCTGTAATGGCCTGCATGATTCTTTATGTATATAATGGAACAAGAGGATTTGTGCAGGGAAGCATAGCTAAATATGGTTTCTATGCTTTTTACCCTGTACATCTATTATTTATATCAATGAATTGAAACAATCATTTATGCAGCTTTATAAAATTCATTTCTTAAATTTTCATATGTTACAGAAATATCATTACTTGCTTCTATAACAGAATCTACTATGTCACTTGAATTACCTTTTGGTATTATTCTACGTTCTGCCAATTCTTTAAGAAATTTAGTAGTAGTTCGTAATAAGTATAAAAGGTCATCAGGTATTTCTTTAATATTGTTATAATATTTTACAGAAATTATGTTTAGGATGTTTTCAATAGTTGGAATAAACTTTGAATTAATATCTGTGTATATATTAGCAATATTATTTAAAGCTATTGAAAGATTTTTAATTTTTTGATTGTCACTATTCATCTTTTCAAATACTAATCTTGATTGTTTTTGTATTTGAGAAAATTTTTCTTCTAATTGTTTTATTTTCTTTTTCACAAGAATTGGCGTTAATATATAAGGGAATACTGGTATCATAGGAATATATTCCAATATTTGTGCATATTGGTCATTCTGTATTAATTGGAATTCTTTATTTATATAACTGAATTCCTCATTCATTTTGAATATTCTATAATCTATAAACTCCATAGGGTAATCACCAAGCTGACTATCTATACCAAGTTCACATAGTTTGTTTACCACTTTCTGAAGTATATAGTCTTTCATAATAGGTTTACGTTTATTTATTATATCTATTTGTGCCTGGACATCACAGATATACTTTTCATGGCTCTCAACATAATTTATATATTCTTTTTTAGCTGTTTTGATATATTCTGTTATGTTTTTTCTTATCTTCGCAAGTTTCTTTCCAGGGAAAATAAAATCAGAAATAATATCCCATACTACATCTAAAATTGCATTAGGTATATTGGGGACACAATTAATATAGCGAGCCCCCGGATACATAGAAGCTAGAATCCAATTTTGCGTTTGAATAGACTTTGAAAGAAAATCCTTATCCTTCTTAAGGTCATTCACATTATTACCATACTTCATTATTAGTTTTACATTATCATTATTTAAGATAATCGTTGAAGCATATGATGACGATACGGTATATTTAATAATGTTTCTAATTTCTGAATCTATTGTTTTCATTACATATCCCAATTTATAGTTCCTTTTTTTCTTTGCTCGTTAAACTCATAAAAATTATTGTAACCCAAGTCTATCTTTAAAAATCTTGCTAAGGCTAAAGTTTCTTTGCTTGCTGTTGAATAATCTGAGTTTTCAATTGCTTCTGAAAATCTGTTTAAAATCTGACGTGATTCAAGACTGTATTGTCTCATTTTTTCAATAACGATTTCATTCATGTTATTTGTGGCTTGCTGAATATCATTAATTCTTTCATCAAATAATTCTTTTATTCTTGTATTTCTTTTTTCTGCTTTTACATTAAAAACATCAGCTTTATCTAAAAGATAAAATACCAGCATCGAAGCTAACCCAGAAAGCAACGTTGATATAGATCCTCGTAAACTTTCGGGTATGACAGGTAATTTTTCGAGCATAGAATCAATCCAAATACCACAAAATGCTGCTGCGCTGGCTCCAAAAATTTTAAGTATAGCATCACCTTTTTCTGCCGGTGTAGATTTATTGGCATTTTCTCCAAATAGTACGCTGTAAGATTGCATCATAATCTTAATTCCCTCCTTAATTATTCTAAAAGCATGTTTGAAAATACCAACAAACATTCCTAAAATTCCTTCAAGAATAGCAGAAATAAGATTCTTCAAATTATCCATTATGGAAGAGAATGCATTACCGAGATCTGAAATCTGGTTCCATACATACTCTTTAACTCGACCAAACCGAATAGAGAATGCATCTTTATAGGTGTAAGCATTTACGCCTTCTATAAAACCATTTAGTATGGAATCTTTCATTTCAAAATAAAGAGGTTTTATCATAAAAAGAATAGCAGATCCCATTGCGTACATCATAGTTTGATTACCTGCATTTGCTAAGTTCTCCTTATGAATTTCATAAGCTTTCCCATGTGCCAGTTCCTTGTCTAATGTTTCTCTCTCATCTTTAGTTAATTTACGCCCTAATTCTTTTTCTTTCTGCTGGTATGATTCCTTCCGTTTATCTCTATCAGCTTGTCCCTGCCCCAATAGATTCTTAATAACTGTTTTATTTATACCATTTTCCAAGGCCTGTTTTGCTTCCTGTTCCATTCTAATCATATTAGCCTTCTGCTCTGGTGTTAATTCAATATAATCTTTTCCTTGGGATTTTAGTATTTCTTGTTGCTCAATAAATTTGCTGTTGGACATGTCTCTTTTAGGATTATTGATTCTTCGTCCTGTAATAGCCAAATTATCCTCTGAATTTGCAATTCGTTTTATATCACCATCACTGAGACCGGCATTATTTTGGAGTTGATCAAAAATCTGCTTTAATGGTACAATATGGTCAGTTTCTGCATTATACAAATTATTGGGATCATTCCTCCTCAAATCAGGGTTATTCTTTTTAGCAGTAATATTTTTTTCACCTGTATATTCATCCGTTAAATTTTTAACAGTTCCAGCATCTTCAACTCTTTTCTTCTTGTAGCGCCCCATTTCGCTAGGATTTTCGTATATCGTTCGATTATAGTTAGGGCGATTATTAATACCCCATTTTTTGTTGATATTTTCCTGGTTGTAATTTTCAACAAAAGTATCTGGCAATAGATATATTGCTTGTCCGTCATAATTAAAAGTACGACATTCCAACATCACACGGTTTGCGTTCAAACCTAGTTTACGTGTAAATCCTTTAAAAATCGGTAGCATTAATAAAGAGTCAACAATTGATGTCATTACAGGAGTAACCACATTGTTAATCATGTCTTCTTTTTGAAAATCCTTATTGATTCGTTCAAGCATATCCTGCGCAGATTCACAGTCATATTGTTCTAACTGCATTAAAAGGAATGGTACCTCTAATGGAGAAGCTTCATTTATTTTTTTTTGAAATTGCTCTATATCTAAACTCATAATAATCAAATTTGTATTCCTTTTACAAAGTTATTTATATCGATCAGAACAGCAAATTCTTTTGACTTATTTCAAAGGCTTTTTAGTATACAATATATGGCTTTTTTATACATAGGATTTTCTGCATACCCAATTTCTTCAAGCCAAAGCAGATAGTTACCCCCTTTATACTTGTATTGCACTTTAGTATAATAAGCCTGGACACTTTCCGTCCAATGATTGAATTCATAGTATTTCCCTGTACGTGGATTGGTAAGTCCGAAAAGATTGTGTTTGTTCCGGCATACTGAAGAATGGAACCATCCGGTTTCCAGTATAGCCTGAGCCAATACGATTTTAGGATATAGGATTCCGTTTCTTATGATTTCTTTATAAAGGTTGGGGATGGTAAGTTCAGGAAAATGATTTTCTGATTTAGTAATATCATCTGTTTTCTTTTGCAGTTCTGTTTTTAGGGATGCTTTCTTGTCACTATTCCGGCTAATATTTTCCAATTTTTTCTTATTGTCCGGTCCGACAATCAGGGTATCCTTTACCATCATCTTATTCTTTTTGCCTTCTGTAACATCCTTTCCAGCATGGTTATAAGCCTCTTTTTGTCTTTCTGTTGGCAGAATTTCCGAATCTCTGGTTATCGTATAGAACTGTGCCGATACGCTTACCGGCAGCAGCATTAACAGCAGTGAAATCAGAATAGTGTTGTGCATTTCTTTTTCAGGAGATTGCCGTGAATACATTTGTGGCATTCAGGCGATTAGAACCGCAAATATAACAGCTTAATTACAGTAATATGGAAATGCACAACAGAAATCAGTCCGGTTTGTTGCCATACGAAAAACTGGCAATACTGGGTATCGACCGTGAAAAGGCGGATAGTTTACCCATGGAAGTGAAGGAGAAGCTGATGGCAGGTGAAGTGACTCCCATCATGCAGGTATCCATCAACGCCAGGAACGGCAGCATCATCACCATGCCGATGAAGCTACAGATGACTACAGACAAAAACGGTGCTCCGGCTCTTATTGCCTATCCGGTACGTGCCGAACTGGACCGGGAACGCAACAAGGTTCTCAATCTCACTCAGCAGGAGGCTGAACGCCTGGCCAGAGGTGAGGTAATTCAGAAGGCGATCAATGTGAACGGTGAAAAGACTCAGCAGTATCTGCAGCTTGATCCCGAAACGAAATCCGTCATTCACAAGCGTGTCACTGACATCAAGCTGGAGCAGCGTCTGAAGGACATGGAGAAGGTAAACGACATTGAACTGGGTATGCAGCAGAAGCAGCAGGTACGGGAGGGAAAACCTGTTGAACTGAATGTGGGCGGCGAGAAGGTTTCAGTCGGCATTGACCTGAAGGAGCAACAGGGATTCAAGCTTATCAAGGGTGACATGAAGGAATGGGAAAGACAGCAGAAGCTCCGCTATGACGAGATTCATCCTGAATATCTTGGTCTTGTCATGACTGACAAGAACCGTTGGGAGTATCAGAAGGTGGTGGACAAACAGTCCGTTGAGCGTGCCATTTCACTCTCTCCATCCTGGAAGGAAACAAAAGCAAACAGCCTTAAACTCTAATACTGATTCTTATGGCCCCAAAGACAGATTCAGATAATGATAACGGTATCATCCGGCAGTTCAACGAACTGAAGAAGAAGCATCCGGATGCCATGCTACTGTTCAGACGGAACAGTTTCTATGAACTCTATAAGCAGGATGCCGTAAAGGCTGCCGCAGTGCTTGCCATCGAAATTGCAGATAGGATTCTGCCTGATTACAAGAAACCGGTAAAGGTTGCATCATTCCCTCAATCAGCACTGGACATTTATCTGCCCAGACTAATACGTTCTGGAATAAGGGTTGCAATCTGTGATGCCTTGGACAATCCTTTGAAGAAGAAGGCCAGACAGGACAAGGCTGAAAATAATGACAGAACCATTCAAAACAATACAGATATGGGAAAGAAGAAAAAGGAACAGGGTGCGCAGGAAGTTCCTGACAGAACAGTGGAGAACACTGTCGATGTAAAACCTGCAAGGGAAAAGAAGTCGAAGGCCAAAGCTGAGACCGGGACGGATAATGAGGTAAAGACCGAAAAGAAGGACGAACAGAAAACGGAGACAGCCCAGGAACGCAAGCCCCGTGAGCCGCAGATGGTGACGGCCAACGGTCAAAAGGTTACTCATGGTCATGCCTACCAGAGTGCCACCAATCCTGCCGACTGGTACTTTACCGCAAAGATTGACGGACAGCAGCTCAAACCCCAGAAGATGGAAGCAGCCGACCTTGCGGCCTATCAGAACAAGGAAATGACGGTGCCGCAGCTGATGGAACGCTACTATCCGACAAAGCTGATGCCGAAGGTATCTGAGGAAGCCTTCCGTATGCCAATGGAGATTGCAGGACCAGACGGTTCTATAACCGTAAACAAGTTTAATGTCTATAAGGAGAAGGACGAGCAGCGTCCTGACTTTGGGAAATACAAGTTCTATGTTCAGGTTGGAGATACGAACATGTCAGCCGTGGCTTCACGCCAGGACCTGAATGCCTACTTTGACAGGGTGGCCACTCCAAACCAGCTTATTGAAAAGAACTTCGGGGAACGTCTGCATCTGAAATCCGCATACGAGAAGTATCAGCTTCCTGAAGGTGTTGACCCCAAGGGTGTACGTGTAGCCAAGGACAGGAATGACAACAAGTGGAAGGTATCGGTTGACCTCGGAGAGAAAGGACAGACTTCCCGGCATGAAATCTCCTTCGATGACGGCTATTCGCTTTTCAAGACCAAGACGGCCACAAGGGAACAGATTGCAGCCAAATATCTGAATACGGAGATAACCGGTATGCTTGCCGCCAATACCGCAAAGGTGGAGAAAACGGCTTCTATGAAAATGTAACATAATCAGAAAACTAAAATACAAGTTATATGTCAGCTAAAAAGAATCATGAGGAGCTTGTGGAGCTTCTGCAGGAGGGCAAAATCGGTTTCCTCCGCTTTGTTATGGACAGTGAGAATGCAGATGATTATCTGGAATGGTGCCGTTCACACGGTACAGACCCTTCGGATGAATCGGCTGAGTTCTATGTGGAACAGACGGACATCGAGCAGATGGACCGTCAGGTAATGGATGACGACAGCTATGGCATTTGGAACTGACTCTCAGGGAAACAGCGGACAGGCGGCCATAGACCGCTTCGCTGCAATGATGATTGAGCGTATGCAGCAGATGAAGGATACCGGATGGAAACAGGGATGGATTGGCGGCGCATCAGGTTATGCCGGACTGCCGCAGAATGTGGGTGGCCGCAACTATTCCGGTTCAAATTCCTTCTTTCTTCAGATGCATACCGCAGCCATGAACTACCAGCTTCCGGTATATCTGACCTTCAAGCAGGCACATAACCTGAAGGCTCATGTCCTGAGGGGTGAAAAGGCCTTCCCGGTAGTGTACTGGGATATGATGATAAAGGACAGTCACGGCAAGAGGATAAGCACGGAGGAATACCGTGCAATGAGCAAGGAAGAGAAGAAGGATATGGATGTCATTCCTTTCATCAAGTCATTCCCGGTGTACAATGTGGCTCAGACCAATCTGGCAGAAGTACAGCCGGAGAGGATGCAGAAGCTCATGGACAGGTTCAAGGTTCCGGAACTTCGGGATACGGAAGGTATGTACACCCATGCCGCACTCGACCGTATGGTAGAGACGCAGCAGTGGCTATGTCCGATACGTGCCGATAAGCGTGAGAACGGTGCCTATTATTCTCCCTCAAAGGATATTGTAGTGCTGCCCATGAAGGCGCAGTTCAATATCGGTGATTCTCCGGAAGAAACCTACCGTGGTGGAATGGAGTATTATTCTACTATGCTCCATGAAATGACTCACTCCACCATGACACCGGAGCGTCTGAACAGGGAGATGGGCGGCAGGTTCGGTGACCCGAAATATGCCAAGGAGGAGCTGGTGGCGGAACTTACGGCTGCCATGATCAGCCATTCCATGGGCTTTGATTCCAGGATAACGGACAACTCGGCTGCCTATCTGGACTCATGGATTGGTGTACTGAAACAGGAACCGAAGTTTATCGTATCAGTCATGGCTGACGTGAACAAAGCTTCCGACCTGATTCTTGACCATGTGGATAAACAGCGTCTGGCTCTCGGCGAACAGCCTTATCTGGCAAAGAATGACCCGCTGACTTCAATGAGTGCTGACGAAGAGAAATCTTTCAAGAATGCGGCCATTGTCAAGACCCGTTCCGGAGACTATGCCATCCGTGCGTCATACGATGGTGTGGAGCTGGGGCTGAAGAAGGTTTCCAAGGAAACGGCCAAAACATTCTTCCAGCTTACGGACTGGAAGGACAAGGAGGCTTTCCTGAACATGACGGCACGGAAGACATACGAACCGGAGATTACTATGATGAGTAGGAACCGAAATGCCGGTACAGGACTTGGTATATGAAATCTGTATAACATCTTAAATCGGAAAGCATGAGTGACTACAAGGTTAATTTCAGGGAAATGAAATCCCGTGTGGGGATTGATGACATTGCATATGCTCTGGGATACCGTCTGGACAGGAAAGCCGGTATCGGACGTTACATCGAGCTAGTACTCGGTGAAGGCGGTAACAAAAGGGATACGCTGATTGTCAGCCATCCGAACGACAAGGCGGCACAGACCTTCTTCCGCCGTGACGGTTCCAAGGGCGATGTGGTGACACTCATACGTGAGAATCTGTCTTCCTTTACCGTTTCGGGAAAGGATGAATGGCAGAAGATAGCCAAGGTCATGGCACGCTTTGCCAACATGCCGGAACCGGAATACAGGGAGGACAGGGAGTATGTTAAATCGGCAGGAAAATCATGCGGTGTGTTTGACGTTTCCAGATATGAGGTGAAGCCGGTTGATACAGGTAAAATACCGGGACTGTTTTCCCGGCGCGGACTGTCCAAAGCGACCGTAACGGCTCTTTCACCCTTTATTTCCCTTATAAGGGACAGGAACAACGGAAAGTTTGAAGGCTACAATATCGGATTCCCATATACTGACGGAAAGGGAAATGAAGTCAGGGGGTATGAAATCAGAGGACATGGCGGTTACAAGTCGAAGGCTGCCGGTACGGATTCGTCATCCTCGGCATGGGTGGCTGTTCCTTCGGGTATCAGTCCGGACAATGTAAGAAGCGTGTTCTTCTGTGAATCTGCATTTGATGCCATGGCCTTCTACCAGATGAACCGGATACAGATTGGGGACAGTGCGGCTCTGGTTTCACTGGGCGGTACATTCTCTGACAGGCAGATAACCGGAGTCATGGAACGCTTTCCTAATGCACGTGCCTTCGACTGTTTTGACAACGACCTGGCCGGGAGGATATACGGACTGCGCATGATGGCTCTGCAGGAAGGTATTCAGATGAAGATAAGCAGGACTGACGGCGGTATCCGGATTGAAGCGAAAGGAAAGGTATTCGAGCCTGACATGGAGCGTCCCCTACTGGCTCAGGTTGCCAGGCAGCTGAATATCCGGTACCGCATGGGACAGTGGCTTCCTCCGAAGGTTTTCAAGGACTGGAACGACTGCCTGCTGAACAGGCCGATGGAGCCGGTGATTTCACCACACAAAGAGGAACGTGAACAGAATCTGAGCGAACAAAGGAATAAAGGACGTAAAATCTGAATGATATGAACAGAATCAAGTTAAGAATAACGGTAGTGACTGCTTTGGCGGTTTTTATGCTGAAAGGTACGGACACTTTTGCACAACAGACAGACCCGACTCTGACGGGTGCTGTCTTTGCACAGACTTCCACTCTGAAGAATATCTATGACAAACGCCAAAAGGCACACGAGAAAATCATTGCTGCCGAGACTGCCGTAACGGTTGCACTCGACAGGGTACACAGTGTGGAGGACAAGATGCTGGAATATCTTTCCAATGCACAGGGTGCCATGCAGAATCTCTATCAGATTAAGCGTGCCGGGGAACTGGTGGCCACGGAGATACCTCAGAACTGCAGCCTGCTGCTCAAATCGGTCGGCAGTAACCTGAAGGGAACGGCCATTGCTGCAATCGTCTCGGACGAGCTGGCTGATGCCGCAACCCAGATGGCTGCGCTTTATCCGTTCATGAAGCAGCTGGTGACTTCCGGAAGCTATGACACAGACGGTTCTGACGGAAGCAAGGAGAAGCACAAGGTAAACCTGCTCAGTTCTTCCGAGCGGTACTACATTGCAAACGAGGTACTGACCAGACTGGAGGCTGTCAATACCGACCTCTTTATCCTGGCATGGCAGGTACGCACACTCTCATGGAACGACCTCTGGTTCTCTCTTGACCCGGAAGGATGGGCAAGCGTGATGTCCGGCAAGAACATCATAGGAGGAATCGTTGCGGACTGGAACCGGGGGTTCTCATTCAATTAATTCAAACATTGTAATTTATCAGGAATATGGATTCAGAAAAGAAGATTATAGGATGCTGTCCGTTCTGCGGCGGCAACGTGGTGAAGACCTGTAAGGGGTATCGCTGCGAAAACAACACAGGTGAGCATCCTTCTTGTGTGCTCAACATCAATGCCATCATCGGCAACCGGAAAATGAATGACGGGGAGATTGCCGAATTTCTGGAGAAACGCCGAATTCTTTTGGACGGATTCTCCACCAAGGATGGCAAGACTTTCCCGACAGTGCTGGAACTTGCTGATGACGGTGCAGTCAATATGCAGTCCGTTATCGGCAGGTGTCCGCACTGCAGCGGCGAGGTACGTGTGGGGACAAGGGCTTTCAACTGTTCCAACTACAGCAATCAGGAAGCACCGTGTTCATTCGCCATATGGAGGAATATAGGAGGCCATCAGCTGACACTGGAAGAGGCGAAGGAACTTTGTGAGAAGAACATTACTTCATCCGAACTGGAGATGTACCGGGAGGACGGTTCCATTTACCGCAAACGCCTCGGTCTTGCTCCGGACAAACTTCAAATCGTAAAGATATGAAACAGGGAAAGAAACTACTGATACTGCCTGCAGTGGCAGTTCTGCTCGGAATGGGAACCGGCTGTTCCGACAACAGCGAGAATAAGGCACAGGATATGGCCAGAAAGGCACTGATGGCTTTGGTGGACAATCCGGAATCCGTAAAGATTGTCGGTATCAGCAAACCGGATTCTGTATTTGGCCGTGAGTATGTTACAATGAAGGAGAAGATGGCTCTTTCTATGGCCATGATGAAAATCAGCCGCAGGTTTATGGAGAATACGGATTTTGATAATCCAGATTCAGAATGTCACGGGATGTCAGGGCAGATGAAATGTCAGATGGATGCCATGACGGTACTCCGTTCTCTGATGCTTTCCGGTGAACTGAAATCTACAGGTGATGAAATTAGTCAGGAATGCAAGCCGTTCAGCGGTTGGAAAGTGAAGGTTGAATATGAAGCCACTGATTCTGACGGGAAACCGTACTGCTCTGAATACTGGTTTATTATGGATAAGGAAGCGCAATGTGTAATCAGGTCATTTGAAATTCCACTTTTATGAAGCTGAAAATCGGATTGTAAATATTAAGCGGAGCAAACTGTAATAGCTTGCTCCGTTACATTACTTACATGTTATAGGAGAGTTTATTGGGTATTGATTTACAAGACTGTGAATATCACAATCAATATCTTTGTTACAATAGCTACCGTGCTTAGCTTTTTTTACTAAATAGTCTACATACAAAGCATATTCTCTACAAATCTTATTTCCCTGAAGTTTAATCCCTTCACCAAGGTAATCGCTTATGTAAGCACCTATATAGTAAATCTCATTAAGCCCATAAATACCATACTGAGCGCATTTTGATCTGAATTTAAAATAATCCATAATAGAATCTGATTGAAATAGATAAAATATAATATCAAGTTCATAAACAGACATAGCAATAACCGGAACCTTGCTGTCCTTTGGCTGATTTAGATAATTCAATGAAGACATGCCGGGAAAAGAATCTAGAGTTATACATACATTAAGCAGTTTGAGATTTTCGGCAAATGTCATATCAGCTTTTCTTAATGAATAATATTCAGATGCATGATTAAGACATTCTATACATTTTAGGCCTTGATTGAATGCCTCTGTAACGGCCTTTTGATAATCTTCTTTGATTGAGGTTACGCACCCTCGCTTTGATAATTCAGTCAATCTTTTACTCTTAACCTGGAAAACAATTCCCATTTCATTATTACATAACATAGCATCAATGTCAGTAATAGGATCTGAAGATTTACTTCTTTTAATAAGGATGTGATTGTATGAACTTATGTGGAATCTTCTCTTAATGATCTTATATACAATATCTTCCGCTGTCCTTCCTCTTAAATCTGCTAATTTCTTATGAAAAGACTTATCTTCTGAAAGCCAGTAATATGGCGTTTCATTAATTGCAGCAGCCAAAGAGTTCGTATTTACAATGAACAATCCTCTATCATCAGGTAATTTAATTATTGGATATTGTTTAAAATAATTGTAGTCTGTTATATCACAAATTTTATCCGGAAGTTTATCTCCTAATTTGTATGACATTCTTTTTAAGATATTCTGCTCTTCTGGAGAGAAGATTTTTCTTATTTTGTTCGGTTTTATAGTAAATAGATTTAAAGGACAAACATATTCATTCTTACGCCGTTTTTCATTAATTCGTTTCCTTATTTGATTCTCTAGAGTTGTTATGATTTTATTGAACGTTGATTCAATTACAGTTGTATCAAACTCATACTCTTCTCTCAATTTGAATGATAATATTTGTTCATTGTATTTTTCTTTTGCAAATTTTATATATTGCCAATTATAAGCAAGGTCACCTTCATAAAAGTAATTTTCAACAAACAAATCACCAAAATCCTGAGAATCTCTATATAGGTTATGAAGATCATCCATTAAGCCATATACTTCTTTACGAATTTCCTCATCCTTAATAATATCCCAATTCTTCGCAAGATTAACATTCTGCAACCAAAGGCCACATAAAAAGTCTATCTCTGTTGAAAGAAGTCTATCACGATTTGACTCTTGTCCATGTTTTAATTGACTTTCTATTCCCACGGTTTCAAAGAAAGAGATGTATCCCAAAATTCTTCCAAATGAAAAGTATGATGTTATTTCATTTAGTCGTGTTATAATTTCGTGTTTATCCATTTTATTTTCTAATGCAGTTTATATAATCATGTTTATTTTCTTTAAGGATGTATGATAGTATTTCAAATGCGTCCTTATCTATCTGGTTAAGTATGATATGTGCATCATTTGAATAACAGCAGAAATCATACAAGATGGTTGCTAAAAGAATATATGTAGATTTTATTATTGTTTTAACATAGCTATTTATATTATCATTGAACATTTGACCAAATTGCAACACACTCAGAAATGATGAATGTATATGAGATGATGTAATCCTATATAGATTTTTAGCATCATCATCACATATAATCTGATTGATTCCGTTATCCACATGAATGCCTTTTATGCCCGTAATTTCACCATTTGACTTAACAAAATAATATCCTTTTAACGATGTACCTTTGTAATCTAAAATCTTCTTACAATCCTTAATTACATTATCAGGTACTTTTAATTGTAGTAAAAGTACAGACACTTTATTTTTCAAATTTTCTATTTCATTTTTTTCCTTTGCTTCTTTCTCCTTATACTCTTCTGGAACATTATTAAGTCCCTGTCTGTTCTGAAAACCTCGAATTTCCCATATTGATAAAACTATTTCTCTTTCAGCATCACTTTGTTGCGTTATAAATATGTTATGAAATGTAAAGCATAATTCATAATAGCTTCTTAGGACAGATAATATGGATGGTATATCTTGAATAAGTAAATTACTATTTTCCAATAAACTTTGTCCTTTTAATAAATTTAAGATTGATTTAGTTCTCAACAATCCCATTTGCAGCATACATTGCGCTATACAGTCACTTTCTGAGACAGTCTTTTGATTATACTTCCAATAAGATCTGAGCTGATGTATCAACTTAAATACAGTATGACATAAATTCTCTATATGTTCTTTGAAGAATAAAATCACATTACTTTCATCCAATTGTGATAAATATTCTTCTGTAGATAGAATATCCTCTTTCATGTGTTTTTAATTCTTTATCATAATTCGGGTCTATTTAATTTTCAATTTTTATAAGTGATAACTGTCTATTTTAGACTCTGCTACCAATTGTTTTTCTTCCTCCAATATAGCGTATGATTTTATTATACGATCTTCAAGATAAATATGATTAAGCGTATACTCCAGTGATTTAAAAGTCTGTTCACGAAGTGCTGGTTTCAGTTGGCATTCCCATACTGTAATACAATGCCATCCCATAGAGGCCAGCTCTTTTTGCTCTTTAATATCACGTTCCTTATTTTTCTGGATTTTGTCCTTCCAAAACTCTGAGTTTGTTTTTGGTAGTACAAAATACTTGCATCCGTCATGACCATGCCAGAAACATCCATTTACAAATATTACAGTTCTGTATTTCCGTAATACAAGATCAGGATGCCCTGGCAAACGAGGATGGTTCAGCCGGTAGCGGAAGCCCCTGCTGAACAAGAACTTACGGACCAGTAATTCCGGCTTTGTATTCTTGCCATGTATAGCAGACATATTCTTATGTCTTTGCTCTTTTGTTAATCTATCTGACATCTACTTATCATGAATCTTTTAAACATACTTCTATTAAAATCACACTAACTACTGTAGACATCCATAATACTAGCAATCTAGATAAATATTGATTTATCAACAACTTGATAATCTTTAATCCAAGGTACTAAGTACTAGTAATATTATTATGTCATATTACCATGTCAACATAAACTTTTATTCTGGAAACCCTTTACTACGCAATCGCTTTAAATTGGAATAAAAGCCATATTTCATCCGGTCATCAAGCTGCCTTTTTCCTTTGACAACATCATCCATAACCTTCCATTGCCAATCCTTTAATACCCGTTTACGTCTATCCCAATCTACCATCTTTTGAACTAATTCAATAGTTATGAGCTCAAGTATTTGACTTTCTTCAGTTGTTGGCGTTTTCTGTGGAGCTTCAACATTTGCTAGTTCGTCTGCTTCTAATAATAATTCAATATTTTTTTCACATACTATATCATAAATAGCCATTGCTCTTTGCCGATCATTATCACTAAACTTACGATTAAATTTAAGTTTATGTGCAATATCCATCGCTGTAGATTGATAGTTAATGGATAAACTATCTGTATCCCGCCCCCATTCTGAAATTTTAGACCATAACTGATGAGGTATGGATGTAATTATCTCCATATCATGTTCTACAGTATTATCTTGTTTGTCTCCGAAAAAAATTTCCTTACGAATTATCGGTTGAGAATCATCAACTAAATCTTTTTCTATGTCTAATATATTATAGGCCCAAGTATGCTGCTTAATCTTTTCCCAACATTCTTCTTTCTTAGACCATTCTATATAATGAGAAACAGGTGATTCCTTTAATATGAAATTATTTACTTGTTTCATTAAATCATATAAAAAAGAAGATAGTTGCTCTGAAATTGACTGCTCTTTCCAAATCTTATAAAGATTTAAACGATTATTTGTCAGAATAGTAAGCAATGATATTGTATATGGTACTACAACCTGTTTTAACTCGCCTATATTTGTTTCAGATTTCTTTGTACCATAAAGTTTATCCATGGCTCTAAACAATATAGCTTTAGCAATAGTATCCTCGTAGTATATATTATTAATTTTACTAAGTGCACTTGGTAAATTATTATTTATAAACTTTGCGAAGTTTTTCTCATTACCTTTTACAACAACATGTGGTCCAATAACAAGCTTTTTACCTTCATACACTTCAGAATAGGCATTAATATATTTAGCTAATTCAACTTTAGTAAACATTTGATTTTTAGGATATTTAAGATCAAAAGCCTTTTGACGTACTTTTGTAAATCCTTCTTTCATACGAAGATTCTTATACTGACCTCTTGCACGTTCAAAAAACCAATATGTTTGATTGACTGAGTTTTCGGTTCTCGGAGTCAAAACACAGCGGGACAGTTTCTCAAGTGCAACTAAATACGGATTATTCGCAGTAAAGTCAGCATCATTTACCTTATTCTGAGTATTGGCATACCGGGATATGCGAGATACTATATTACTATACTCTTCAATCCGTTTAATAACAGAAACTTTTGCCTGAACAAAAATTTTAGATATATCTGCTTTATCTTTCTTGAATGTATGATAAATAGACGCTGTTGTCTGTCCACCATTAACAATCTGAAGATTAGAGATTTTTGTTATATATCTATTATCTTCATCCAATTCAATATGGTCAGCAGTAGCAGCCAGACCATTGTTGAATGCCAGAAACATATGTGGCTCTTTTTTTATAGTATCTCTTATACCTTTATTTATTTTTCCTGAAAATTGTAAGAATGAACGCACATTCTGTTCTAGCAATCTAGCACCATAGCGCTCATATAAATTAGCTAAACAAATACCAGGAATGATGGCGATAAAAGACTGATAATCTTCATTATCAGATGATGCTGGCAAACAAGGAACAAGAAAACCTTCTTCCTTAAAGTCAATTTCAATTGGAACATGAGATTCTTCAGAAATCTGATAAATGTATTTAATATCAACAACTCTATAAAAGATTTTATATCCACATATTTCTGTATTATCCGGTATATCTCCTTTATATTCACCATTAGTTAATATACTTACATTTACACGAATTAAGTTGTCTTTTAATTCTCCATAATTAGCCAGAGTATGTGCAAACTCAAATATTTCAGAAGATTCAGCTACTTCATTAACATAATCATCATAAACAGCTTTTCTAAAAAAATTTGTAATGCGAGTTGCTGCTCTTGTAACTTCACTTTTCTGAACTGTATATACTTGCTCTTCTACTTCATAGATAGATATAAACAAATCAATGGTTTCATAATTGTCAGATATTGCAAAACCATTGATTTTGTGTTGCTTCGAGGTTCCCAAAGCTTTCTCATCAAAAGCTACTGCTGCATTCTCTGTCTCCCCAGCTTCTGATAATAGGTCTAAGACATAACGTGTAAATGCCTGTTCCTGAGTTTCTCCATCTTCATTTGCAAGCTGTCTGGAAACAATCTCCTGCATAAATGATGAATAAAATTTATCTAACAAATTCATAGTTGCTTTATTATTTGTAATAATTTATTTTCAGATATTAAAAAAGACCCACATACATCAAGCATTATTGTATATGTTACATCATGTACTCCCTTTCTTAAATCATCTTGAACGATTCTTGGGAAATCTGATGTCACACTATAAAAATCCCTTTTCTTTATATTATAGTGTCTTAATTCATATTTAGTCCTGTCTTCCGGCATATACCCGGCCAACATTAATCTTGCCCGAAAATAGTTAAGAATCATTTGATCATATTTTAGCAAGTTCTCAATTCCATCAATTAATTGAGGTAATGTTAAGCCATTGGCATTATTTCTCTCAATAGAATAATGGCACAATATCAGGTGTTTAAAAATATTACTATCCAACTGAGTTTCCCCATTTATCGTCACCTTATTTTTCCTGCTTATGGATGACTTTACTTCTACTGCCCACTCATTCCCCTGAAAATCTTTATTTGATTTCTCAACTCCCATCCATGTATGCAAAACATCTAACTGTCTTGTGGGTAAAACCTGTAACATATATTGCAAGAATGTCAATTCTCCAAAAAGTCCTAATTGTTCACTCTCTGACAATTCTTTCTTTCTTGAACATTCAAAAAGATTTCGCCATTTTTCTAATTGACAAAGAATTGACCTAACTAAAATTTTTTCGTCAGATATATTACCAATAGATGAGATCAAATCTTCGCATAAGGTAGCAAAAACAAACAAATTACCTGAATCTATTAACTGTATGCATAACATCTGATTCTGTGGTAATGAGGCATCATTTATTATTGAAATATCCAACTCCTTTAGTCCTGAAAATGAAGATATATCTAATTTTATATTACGATTAAATGACACACTTATACCATGAAGATTTTCAGGATACTTATATATTGCATATATATTTGCACTTAAATTACTGTTATACAATTGCTTGACCAAACCATAAGTCTTATTTGACTTCAGACTATTCCATATTACTTGTATTGGTATATTAGTCGCCATATGTGTTGTCGTTTTCATTATCAAAATTATCTTCAATGTCAGCATACTCTGCCACCATATTTACCTTGTATGAAACTGCACAATTTGTATTGGTGTGAGGGAATGAAATGGCAAATCCGACAAAAGGATCATCTTCCGCTGTAAATATAGTTGTACCTGGCACAATATTACCATTTTCATCCTTAACATTTGCATATTCAGGATTAAGTGGGTAAATAATTAGTAACGGTTGATTTATTGGTCTAAACTTCGACCTAACAACTATTGGCTGTGGATATGTGTGTTTCCATTCAATCCCTTTCTTTTTATTAAGTTCGATTGTTTCTTTTAAAGCTTCATTTAATAAATCATCATCAAGATCTATTAATTCATCGCTAGGATTTCCGACAATATGATTCTTTCTTATGAAGTATGTTTTATAATTGCTGGAATCTACAGCACGGCTACGATTAAAACATGATACAGAATAAGAGCCACAAAAAGTATGCTTCTTTATAGTTTCTCTAGCATTCGACCGTGTTGTCTTATTCATTAATACAACGCTCCACTTTGTAAGTTCTCCTTTAGATACTAATTCTTGAATATATTCACAAATTAACTCCATGTTGACTTTTCTAAGTCCCTCAGCTACACTGAAATTACTGAAATACTCACAGACATCAACCGGAGAAACATTAGTCCACAGATAATTCTCGTTTTTTATTAAAGGCTTACCTAACTTACTGAGAAAATTATCTGTTTCAACAAGATTCTTATTCTTTAAATCCTCATTCAGTGGTAACTGATATGTTTCAATAAGTCTTTCAGCCCATGATACCTGAATTTCATGTGAATTACGCATTTTATTTAGAGCAGTAATTTGAAGACAACCTGGATGAGTACGAACTCTTAAACCATAAGTTTCTGGAGTACTTCTTGATTCCGCTAAATAATCAAATTCATCAAGTAGCTCAGATGAAGCTACAGCAATATGCCTATACCATTCATTAAGTTCGCTACTAGTAAACAAACGGCACAAATCAACATAGCTAGGACGATAACCAAACCATCTTCCCATCTGCATAAGAGTATCATACATCTTCGAAGCTCTTAGAAAATAACTTACCGATAAACCTTCTAACGTTAAGCCTCTAGATAACTTATCTCCACCAATTGCAATAACTGAAATACCGGTTTTAGAATTTAATTGGTAGTCAACAACATCACCAGAGGAACCATTAATAGATTTTACTTCAATTTTTTGAACTGCTTGGTATAATAATGGCTTTATTTCATCCCATTTATGAACTGTTAAGTCCTGATCAATCTTTGAAAGAGAAGGAGACCCCTTAATTTTTTCTGTTATCTGTTTATACGATGGACACCCGTTTACATTTCCTTCTAATAAAGCCCGAAACTCGGCTAAAACAGCGGGATCATTAGCTTCTATTTCTTGTTTATAGTACCTGAACTGTTCGTTCACAATATCCCGAATTTCATTTTGCCAAACCTGATATCTTGACACATGTATTAGCATGGAATTATGCTTGTTCTCCTGTCCTCTGGCTCTTCTAATTGCGCATGTTAAAATAAAACATTTAATAGCAAGCTTCAAAGACTCAGGAATATCACTTTTTGTTGGTTTTTTATCATCCTTTTTATGTCCATCAGGTATAAAAGCCTTATAATCATCAATAGGAATGACAATAGGCAATACATCATCCTCTTCTTCAGAAGTTTCAGAATATGTGCCAAAAACCTTATTTGGCCCAATATAATTATCTGGAGCTGGCAAATTTATTATAAAGTCCCTTGGAAATAAGTCTGTTTCGTCCTGTGCTATAAATATATTCGCAAATGGAGTTGCTGTATATCCTACATATGCAGAGCGATTGAACAGTTGTATAATCTTACGAATATTATCATTTATGGCGGTTGGATCTGTATCCTTATCTTTTTTTGTATTAATGGACGCATTATCAGCTTCATCATCAATTAACAAAAGAGATTTATTTGATATTTGTTTCTTACCAGAAGTTTGTGCACAAAGCCATTTATAAAGACGTTTAAGTACAGATGCATTTTTTTTCACAACCAAGATAATAGGCTGTGGTGCATTAAAATTAAATCCAGCCGTATTTGCAGCCCTACTATTAAAGTCTCCTTTATCAATACTTGTCGTATATGAATTTGCAATTGCTGAATCAAATCCAGGAATAAGACCAACACCTATCTTAGTTGTTGAGTTTATTGAGTATGCTCGCTCGTATTGTGTATCAAAACCTAAAAATCCTTCATCAATTCGACTTTGTGTCTGACTTCTTAGATTATTATGAATACCTGCTAATACGATGATAAAATTAAAACCTGCATCAGCAGCTTTACAAATCAAACCTGTATAATTTGCTGTCTTCCCTGACTGCACTTGCCCTACAACAAGCCCTTTTTTATCTATTGAGATATTAACTTGTTGAGGATTAAACAAGTTATCTAATATTCTATCAGTGATTTCATCTAATTGATTTATAACTGCCGGAGCATACCCTTTCTGCTCTGAAAGATATAACTTGTATCTTGTCCAAAAGTTCCAATTAGATATTTTATTTGCTTTAAATTCTTTAAGCCAAGGTAAACGTCTGTCGTTTCCTTCCAATATTTGAAAATCTTGAATTCTTACACCATAATGGGCAAGTAGTTTCTTTTTTAATATGTGTTTATCCAACATTTTAAAATCTGGCATAAAAGAGACTTGCTCTATAGCGGTATTAATCTGTTCATCAGTTACAACAGGTATTGCACCAATGAATAAACGGCAAATATTTAAGGCTTTATTATATAATTCTTCCATATCACAATTGTTCAATGAGTTCTTCAAATGAATTTAATGGCTCAATAGTCATTATATATGCTTTAGCTTGTTCTGAAGTCATATTGGAAGCCATTAGATTCTGATACATTCTTGTAATCATATCTTTCACTACAGAAGTATCTGAACCTTCAAATGGTTCTTTATGAGATTCTTCACCTTTAGCTTCGTTGATATAAATTGTCTTAACAGGTATAGTTTCCTCTATAAGACGTAATAAATAATTAAAGGCTTTATCGGAATCTGTGTGAGCCATATCTTTTAATTGCTGAATCATAGCATTATCTCGATTTATAACAAAAGACCATTTATTGTCTTTCCTTTTCTCATTCCACAGCGGCTGAAAACTTTGACCTGCACGTTGTTTCAGTATCTTTCCTCTATGACGATAAACCTCACATCCTATTTTCCTCACATCCTTTGCATATGCTTCAAGTTGATTCTGGCATTGTATAGGAGGATACGCCTTTGATTTTTTAATATCAATCTGCCATTCACTATCTAATGTATTAGGAATATCTACCTGAATGCGGACTAATTTATAATGCTCTTCTTTTCTGAATAGTCCAAGCCAATCCCCAGCTAACAATAAACGTTTCCCTCTATATACATAAAATCCTTGTTGAGCTGGCCAGCCGTTAATGCCTTCTGCCACATTATAAGCCTTCTCTGAAGAAAAGGCACTTTTATGTGGCAATACATATCCCTTCAATTTAATACCTCCAACGATTCCTTCTGTAGGTCTTGACTGAGTTTTAGATTCACTTATACAAAAGGGATTCCAAGGATCTATTTCATGACCACACCAAAATATCTTTAAAGATTTTTCTTCAAGAAATCTGTGAAAGGTCATTGCAATATGTTGACGGACACGGTCTAAAGAATTGGAAAACTTTTCCTTTGCATTTATATCATTTTCGGAAGTTCCTTTTCTAACGACTTTATCTAAATCTGACCATATTACAAGAGTTCCATGTTCAATATCATCTACAGATTCGTCCAAATATTCAGGAATCCATTGTAAAAGAGTCCATTCATTGGTTTGTGCTACATAATCCAAGTCCCAAGTCCAGTATGCACTATGGTATCCGGATTTTTTACTAAGGACAGTTAATTTTCTACATTGTGAAAATGATGCTGTTTTCAGACCTAATCCAAATCTACCAAGATCTGTTTTAGAGCGTTCTTCTAATGGGCTATGGCTTCCAGGACGCATTGCATCAATTATTTCTTGACTATTCATGCCGCATCCATCATCTTTAATTGTTATGAAAGATTTATCTCCATGCCAATGTCTTGTGACCCACACATTTTTCGCATTTGCAGATATTGAATTATCTATAATATCTGCTACTGCAGTTTCGATATTGTACCCTATTGCTCTAAATGTTTCAATCATTGAAGCGGCACATGGTATTGCATTCGCAGTTCTAAGACTATCGTAATCTATCCTCATTTTTCAATAACTTTTTTATTTTCAGGCCAATTTTTTCTGCTAATACAACAGGTACAGCATTTCCTATTTGCTTAAAAGCTGCACTTCGGCTTCCCTCAAAGAAGAAATCATCAGGAAACGATTGTATTCTAGCTGCTTCTCTTATTGTTATTGAACGAACATTCTCTAAAGTAGGAGTTTCGTTGGGATATATATAGTAATGTCCATCCATCGCAATGTGAGCCACAACGGTATGACAAACTCCATTGGGATCAACGACACAAAAACGATTACAAAAAGATTCTTTATTTTTATGTTTTTGTAAGGCTGGATCGAGTTTTGCATAATTAAGCCTTTTACCTGTTTTCCACATCAATACAGCTTGCCTATATATTTCCCTATCATTATCATTTGTTGGTCTTGCAATATGTTGAGTCGTAAAATTAAGAACACCTCTTATTGCTGTTTTCCTAAGATACTCCATTTCCTCCAAGGGTTTTGTATATTCAACAATACCACATAATTCACCTTCTCCAGCTTTTCTTTCAGGAAGATCACAAAACAAATCCTTCATTATAGAATATGGCATATCTCCTTTTTCAAGGGTTGGATAGTTATAAGTTGTAGGAATATCGCTTCCTGAACGATTTATTTTCCAACCAACAATGATAATCCTATGTCTTTTTTGTAAGACACCATGCTCAGACGCAATTTGTTCAACCGGTTCCATTTTATATCCAAGGTCATTGACCAGTCTCTGTAAGTCTCTGAACGGTTCACCTTTTTTGGCTGTTTTAATTCCAAGAACATTTTCAAAAACAAACATTTCCGGACTGTATCGCTTCAGAAATTCCACATAAAATTTATATAAATCATTTCGTGGATCATCTTCAATTTTTTTTCCTAGTCTAGCTCGTCCGGCAATCGAATATGCTTGACAAGGGGGACCTCCAATTATAATATCGACCTTTTGGCCTTTGCACAGTCTATCAACTTTTTTAAAAATCCCATCAATAGTTTCTTTACCTATTGCTTCTTGAATAACTGTGTCAATAACTTCTTTTGGCACTTGATTCCACAACCAAGCGCCATCAGTTTTTTCTTTCTTTGTCCTTAAATATTGTTCATATATTGATAGTTTATTATTTGCTTTTAAGTAATGGTACGCAGCACGTGTTTTTAAGGTATCACATGCATAATGATCCATTTCTATATGAGCTATCGGTTCAAAGCCAGCTCTAATAAAACCTTCAGACAAGCCACCAGCTCCAGCAAATAAATCTATAAACTTATAATTCTTATTTTGATTCATTTATTTCTTTATTTTACATACTAAAAAATTATGGCATAAACGCCAACTTATACATTGTATAGTTCATTAATATTGCGTAGTAGCAAACATTTTTGCAAGCATAGTTTCAAGTTCATGAGTCAACGAGTGATCTGTATCCATACACACCTTCTCGCCAACTGTCTAATCTTGATAAATATACTATATCTCTAGCCTAACTACCATCACAGCAAAACATATCCATTTTGAACTCTTTGGTCATTTTTTTTGCAGACTTTCAGGATATGTATTTGTCTTGCCATAACAAGTTATAATGAACGTATTTGCCATAACATCAATATTTTGATGTGGTTGTTAGTTTTGTACCAACAAGCAGGTCTCTAATATCAACCTCTAAAAGTTGTGCAATTTGTTCCAATGTCAGTAAATCTGGTTGAGTAGTATTCTGACACCACTTACTTACTGTGCACGTAGACTTTCCTAACTGATCTGCCAACCATTTACCTGTTTTTTTTTGTTCTACCAGAACTACTTTAATTCTATTAAGGTTGCTCATATATCTTTTATTTATTAAACTAACACGCAAACTTATATAATTCTGCCAATAATAAAAAATTTAATACTATAAATCTTCTAACTTCTGCTTGAATTTAATATTACCAAAGTACTTTATTTATTCAATGTGAAAACTACCGGATGACTTGCTTCGTATCTACAATACCAGGCAAGTTTCAGCCGACAGGTTTATACAACCATACAGATAAATCAGGACAGTTGCCAAAGACAGAACCATTAAGGTTGCGCTACTCTTCACTTCAAAGACTATGACATTGGCAACTGATTATCGATAACATGTCTGAAAACGAAAACAAGCAGGCCGTTCCGATGATGCAGGCTAAAGCTTGCAATGCCGGAACGTCCTATATCCCTGAATACTCGTCTTAAAATACCGGCAAGCTGTTCCGACTGTTCGTATTTCATGCGATGCCGGAACAACTTGCCTTATACTACGGAAACTTACCGGCTGACTTGCTTCGTATCTACAATACCAGGCAAGTTTCAGCCGATAGGTTCATCCCATCATGCAGATAAATCAGGGCAGTTGCCAAAGACAGAGCCTTTAAAGTTGCGCTACTCTTCACTTCAAAGGCTCTGACATTGGCAACCGGTTACCGGTGGTTTGTCTGAAAACGGATACTATACTCTTCAGAAATCTTTGAATACTGAATATCAGGAAATCATTGGTGCGTCATAGCCGGAGCCGTTTCTTATGTGCAAAGGTACTGCGGACTGGAGAAACGCCAAGTGACGCTTGCGCTTTCAGTCGGAGGACTTGACGGCAGCCTTCCGCAAATTTTCTCATGCCTCAAAAATTTGGGTATTCCGTCTGCATTCTCTGACTTCACACTTGTCTTTTTCTCCCTTTGGTCCGCAGTCACAAATGCACATAAAACGGTTTTTCCCGGCCATGAAGCTCAATGAGCTTTACCAAAGGGAAAAGAATCGGAACTTCAAAATTCAAATGTTATGCGAGCATGAAGAATGAGTATCAAACAATCTTTTAATTTTTTACTGATATGTGCAGATTGATGACGACACAACTGGCGGAAGCTCTGGAGGGTTATCCGCTCTATTCCCAGGACGGCAAGGGAAAAGAGGCTGTTTGCCGTGCGGTTTTTGCTCTTGGTGCTGTAAGGTGGTTTATCCTTGAAGGAAACAGGGAGGATAATGATGTGATTCTATTCGGTATCGTAGTCGGACTCATGGAGGATGAATACGGGTATGTTTCCCTCAATGAGCTTTCGGATGTGGAGCTTGACCTGAGTGCTCAGGGACTTGGCAAGCTTCAGGTAAGACAGCAGCAGAACTTTAAGCCGGTTCCGCTGAAACAGATTCAGGACAGCAGGCTTCAGGACTTTCTTGCAAGGTTTGAATAGGCTGTATGAAAACAGAAGTGGCCGGTCCTATCCGTCACGGACAAGACCGGCTGCTTATTATAGCAGGTAAATGAAAACAAAACTATAATTGTATGGTAAATGGAAAATTGTCGTAATATTTTTAATATTTCTGCCCGGCATGGGTGGAGCGTTTCTATGGAAGACATGGATGGAATCCGGTTTCTCAATTTCAAGAGGAAGACTCCGAGCGGTGTACCATTCTGCTTTACCATTGAAGCCGGTGACGGTACAGCCGGCTGCATAGCAAAAGAAATATTCTCTTTCGTCAGTGCCGCTGTTCCTGAACAATGTGCAAGGGAATGGATGATTCAGTCAGGAGCAATGGAGCCGTCGGAGTTCCTTCAGGCCGTGGCTGACATGGAGGATGTCAGGCTAAAGGCAAGGCTGCTGGCTCTTGAACTTGCAGCTATGAATGCTAAATGTAATCTTTTGGATACCATTCCATGGGACAGACTGAACTAACGGTGTTTCTTACGCTTGCGGCCACGTTTGGGCAGACCGGTTTCCTTGTAGGCTATCAGGTCAGTTCCTCTGAACACCCTTTTTGCCTTATCAGGAATCTTCAGGAAAGCCAGCGGCTTTTCCAGATAACGGATATAGGCATAGATGGTACAGCGGTGAACACCCAGGTAGCGTGCTGCCTCCTTTACTGAATATGTCTTTTCCGGAACGACTTTCATTATATCTCATGCTGGTTAATCTTTTCGTTTATTGGATACCGTAAAGGTAAACAACTGATTATTAGCTGTCAATACGTCAAATATGGGATTATTCCGGAGATTGTGGGATTTGTATGGATTATGTGTTACCTGTCATATTCAATACGGCTGGGGTAAGGCGATTGATAACGAATCTGTTTTACGGAAATCAGGAAGGCATATATTTGATGGTTGACAGCGTTGACAGCAAATCCAATGAAAATCCGGTATAAAGTCTGTCTGGGAAGTTTCTGTAATACAGTATGTTATATTCTTTCTTATTTTACTTATAAAAAATAGGGTATTATAATGTGTCAACGTTTGGCTATGGATTTTTAGCTGACTGAAAATTATGGCTACGCCTGTCAACGTTTGTCAACGCATGATTTCTATATGAAGTATCTGATACACTGACAGATACTTTCTGTCAACACTGTCACCCCTGAAACGGGTGCATTTTATTATCTGAAAATATCTGATGCGAAAGGGATACAGGTTATCCTAATGTACCATTACATCCACAGGTTTGTTCAGCATGCCTCTGCAGATATTTTTTTGCAAAGGTATCTCTGGCATTGCAAACGTCAAACACAGGGCTGAAAATCTTCCTCAAACGGGGTTAAGCGTATTTTCAGCTTTCCTTGAAGTTTGCCTTATTGAATACCTGCGCTTCTGAGAACTGCAAAAAATATCCTTCGGGCAAGCTGAAAAACTTGCTGACAGAAGGGAAAAAATCAGAGCGTATGGTACAGATGGACGAAAGCATCAGAAAGCAGTTGGAAAAGCCACAGACATGGTTCTGCAAGTATTTTCCCAAACGTATTCAGAATGTGGGCGAGAAGGAAATCGCCGACAGACAGTTGGTTTATGACTTCAAGGACGGAAGGTCTCATGAAGCGGTGGCACAGATGACGGCAGCAAGAATGATTGAAGAGCACGGCAGCAGATGCTCACAGTTGGTATTCATTCCGGTTCCGGCATCATCGGTAAGAAAGAATGAAATCCGGTATATGGACTTCTGCAAAAGGGTATGTGAACTCACCGGAGCAATAAACGGATATGACCATGTAAGGGTATGCGGAGAAAGACTTGCTATTCATGAAAACCGTAAGGCTGAAAAGGAAATCAGAAAGGTGAGCATCATCGAGTTTGATGAAGAGTGGTTCAGAGGAAAGGCAGTCATAGTCTTCGATGATGTAATAACACGCGGAATCAGTTTCGGTATATATGCGAATCAGCTGGAGAGTCTCGGAGCGAATGTCATTGAAGGTATCTTCCTTGCAAGAACCCATTATAAAGTATAGAACTATGAACGGAATATTATCAGAAAAATCAAAGTCACTGGCTTTCACGGGACACAGAACTGTTCCCGTAGAAAGGCAGGATGAAATAAGGGCACGGCTTGTTGAAGCTGTGTCCGTCGCCTGCAAATCGGGTATAACCTGCTTCTATTCAGGCATGGCCATGGGATTCGACCTGATGGCCGCTGAAACAGTATTTTCACTGAAGGGAAGGTATCCGGATATACGGCTAATTGCCGTTGTTCCTTTCAGAAGACAGAACTGCCGATGGCCTTCAATTGAAAAGGAACGTTATCAGAAAATAATTTCCCAGGCAGACCGGGTTATCGTATTGAGTGAATACTATTTCAAAGGATGTCTTCTAAGGCGCAATGACTTCATGCTGGAGCATTCATGTGGAGTGATTGCCTTTTATGACGGCAAGCCTTATGGTGGGACATTCTATACCTGCAGGGAGGCACTGAAGAAAGGCATGGACATAGTAAATCTGTACTGAAACCCAGTCCGGATTATATTGAAAATATTGTACAAAACTGATATGCAAATTTCTTGCATATCTCATTTATAATGCTTATATTTAGATAGTTAAACAAGCTATAAGAGGTAGTTTTATGAACAATATCTACAACCGCTACATTTGGCTGCTGCATACGGTCTATCAGGAAAGAAAGGTCACTTTTGAAAGGCTTTGTGATATTTGGAAGCACCATTTCCTATACAATGGAAAACCGCTGAGTCTGCGCACATTCCATCATCACCGGAAAATGATTGAGGAGAATTTTGATATAGTTATTGCGTGCAACAGAAAGGACTATACATACTATATCCAGAATCTGGATGAAATACTCGGTGACAGCTGCCAGAACTGGTTGTTCAACAGCCGTATCATTGATGTGGCCCTGAAAAGCAGTCCGTGCCTGTTCCATCGTGTTGTACTGCCTGACATGTCAGGTGGTATTGAATACCTGTCGGATATATCGGAATGTATCAGCGATGGGCATGAACTGTACATATTCTACACGAATGACAAGGGCAAGGGCTATGAAGTGGAAGGCCGTTTCAGACCGGAAGGTTTGAAACTGTTCCATAACCGCTGGTATCTGCTCGGGTACAGGAACGGATCAGAGTTCTGTACCGTTCCTCTTGATGCACTGACCAAAATTTACCTTAGCGGCAAGAGATTTGATACTGACTACAAATTTTCCCTTGCCAGACGTCTTTCGGACTCCATTGGTGTTGTAGCCCCGACCGGACAGAAGCCGGAAGAGGTTACTCTAAGGGCTTACGGTCCATTTGCCGATTATCTGAGGAAGCATCCTTTCCACCATTCTCAGGTAGAAAGGAATGATATGGGGACTTTCACGTCATTTGATTACACACTTCTTGTTACTGACGAGCTGGTGGATGAAATCCTGGCTCTTGGCGATAAGGTGGAAATTACTTTTCCGGAAAAGCTGAGAATGAAACTGCTTCAGAAGATTGGACGTATCAGAAACAGGTATGCAACATAGAAATCTGCAATTGTAGAATTTTACTTTTGAGTAGTAAACATTCGCTCAATCATTGCTTCAAGCTCAGGACTCAATGGACGTTCTGTGTCCATACACTCCTTCTCACCGGCAACCAGGTCACCATATATATTCCTGTAACGTTCAGCTTCACTGCCATCACAGCAAAGCATAGCCGTCTCAAACTCCTTAATCATTTTCTTACGCTGGCTCTCTGGATATTCCTTAGTCTTGCCATAACTGGTAATAGTAAATGTTCTTGCCATAATCATAGGATTTATTTGTTATACCTTTGTTTATAATCTTTTTTGCTATACTAATATACGAAAATATTTTGACAATCAGAAATTTAACCGTATAAAACTTCTATAAAGTTTAATCCAATACGGATAAAAATACAATCAGAATCCACACATCTTTTTATCAAAAATACAACTATAACAATGAAGGTATCAATGGTACAATCCTGATTATTTAAACAAAAAACTTATATAAATCAACATTTCCAACATTAAAAGATAGAAGATATAGGGGGGGTACGTCATTTGATTACATTACATGCTTCTTGTAACTTGACGAACCTATGGAGAAATCCTATATTTCAATTAGAAAGTTAAAGTTACCGATGCGGAAAATCCAAGTATTAAGCTGTTTCAGGAAATTGGACATACCGGGAACCCCACCGACATACCGGGAACAAGTATTTAATTTAAAAATATGGTAATAATAATATTCAATATTAAGATTAATCGCTATTTTTGTAATCTTTTAAGTAAAACTATGGTAAATGTCCAGGTAAAGCTCATAAGTTTATGGTTCGATACCATCATTTGCCACTATGGAGCTAAGCTCTACAATTAAAAACTCAAAATTTTTAATCCTGAAGAAAATGGGAAAAATTTTTTTTTAGGCAGTAGAACCTTTGGTGAAGGTTCATGCCACAATCAAATGTCCGAAAGGATAGGTTATTAGTAATTTGTTATCTGTAGGATTAGATGTACTAGGGATTCTTGGAATCCCTGCAGCAAGCAGTATGTCATTGGCAAAAGATAGTACAGAGTTAATAATTCAATGGATATCACGAAAGGGAGTTGATAAAGGCAAGGTCATGACTGTTATTCATGATATTTCAGCTTTTATCCCATGGTACTCGTAGTACCAATCCCTTTTAGCCTTTTCCATTGATTCTGCACAATTGGCTAATGCCATTCAATAGATAAGGAAACAGTAACTAAGATTAAAGCTTGGAGCTTCATGGTTAGTGATGGCATTGCAGGTAGCTAACCACTCCTTTTTTAAACAAAAGCGGTTTGGAGTAATCCAAACCGCAACTATTATATTTAAAACAATGATTTAAACTTAAAATGATAGGTTTATACTTCCTGCATTATTGGTATACCTATCTTGTTGTTGATTTCAGTCTCTACAGCATTATATATTTCTGTTTCACTTGTTTTTATAGATATTATTAGAGAATACTTTATAACATTGTCAACATTAGCCAGTTTTCTCTCTTTCCACCAACCTGGTCCTGGATAAACAACTATATGACCACAACCTGCTAATTCAGCTGCTGTACACTCAAACCAGTCCGACTGAACAGTACCTTGTTCACGGCGATTTTGCTTGATTGTCCATCTTTGAGTATCATTATCCGTTGTTTTATCTCCTTCATTCTTATTCCTTCTACATAAAAATTCTTCAACATTTTCATGTGGACTCTTCAAGTCAAAATGCAAAGTTGCTGAAGGATAACGATATTTATTTCTTCTACCGGCATAACCAGGAGAAGGCTTTATATAATAGGAAAGTGTAATTCTTATCTTTACTTTTTCTGCTCCCATCTGCTCAAGTAATTCAACAGGCCATGGGAGATCATAAAAATGCAGTTGATTATATGTATTTGAACCATCTTTACGTACATATGGTATCAATTCATTTTCAAAGATGTATGTAGCATATCTTTCATTGCTAAATAAAGCAATTTTTTCATCTGGAATGCCATAACCACATATTGACATGATATCATTGATACTTCCTATACGCTTCATTTCTTCAGTCCATCTCGCAGAATGTACCATCATACCACGTACAGACAACAAAGAAAGATCAGGATTCACTGTCTTGATTTTTGCTGCCATACGTGCAGCCAACGCTGTGGCTGCACTGGTTGCATAAAATGGTTCCAATGATTCTGCCAGATCTGCACTGGTCGAAATCAGGCTCAAATCAGGAGTTGTTGTAGTCTGCAGAACAGGATGATCAGCTACATTACCGCCTTCCATAACAATCTCGGGCTTATTAAGACCATTTCTCCAACTCCAGGAGGTTCTTGACATCGGAGAGATTCCTCCAGGTGCAGCCAGAGGCTTATATCTATCATCAGTAACAACAGTCTTCTCAGTATAAGCTCCTACGGTCAGTGCATTCCAAGCTTGTGCCGGACTTTTAATAACATTAGCTTTACACGATTCTATATAATCTGAAGCGTCTATTTCTGTAGTTTCAATATTTCCCGCAGAAACGACTACCAGACGATCACAATTCCCTCCATTGTATATACTTTCATCTAAAGCAGCAGAACTTGACGTGGATTTGCAGTCATACGAAATGTCATCAGTAACAGCCATACATTGTATAGATGCTCCCATTTCATGAGCTTGCTGTATAGCATCCTCTATAACAGCACCATAAAAATCAGAATCAGTTTCATATCCGGATTCATATATTTTCACTGATGCCAAGTTGTTTTCAATTGCAACAGATTTCTTATGCCCATAAATTAAATCTGTCATATCACCATATAGGATAAGGCCAGCCATGTCCGTTCCATGGAAGCTGTGATCAATAGTGTCAGAAACACCTATTGCACTTTTCATCATATCATCCGATAAGAATGGAGCTATCAATTCATGAGCATTGTTTACACCCGAATCCAACAAGCCGACCCTTACACTGTCACTGTTTATTGAAATCTCAATTTCATCTTTAATAAGTTCACTCCACTCCCTGCTTTCATTGTGGGATTTTACAAGTATTGAAGGCTGTTTATAAGGACGTATTCCCTCTATATAACCAACAGATAAGGGTAACTCACATAATTGTTGTTTTGTTGCTTTGATTAGCAGAACAGCAACTCCGTCAAAGTCCAGGATATTTTTACCAGCCGATATAAGGCCAAGACTGTCTAAAGTTTTAGTAAGTTCCTCTAGATTATAATCATCACCTTTAGTTACCCATATTTCAAATGTCTGCAGGTGATTATCTGGTAGCATATCAAAATCTTCTGCAGAAGTATAAAGACTATGAATATCAGCTTGTTCAATAGAATTGATGGGCTCAATAAGAGTTGCATTCTTAGGGTTTCCATTTATTGTGCAAATTTCTTCATTTGCATACTCATTAGCCTTTTTATCCAACCAATCTTTTTTTTCTTTTTTGATATATATGGTAACATCAACATTTCCTTCACCTTTATCTTCTGAAATTTTTAGAATTGATGCTCCACTTCTTTTTGCCAATGCCTGAGGAACAAAACCTGAAACCATATCAAAGTTCATATAAACACCATCTGCAACAGGTAATCCTCTTTCTGACCGTTGTGACAAAGTTTCTATTGCCTTATCAATAGCTGTATTATAAATTTCTTTTATATAAGCCGCATGTTCCTGTCTGTTTCTTTCAGGCATGGTTGGCGGTTGTACAGACCTGGTTCTTGGTGTAAAAGAACGATCTTCTGCTATCTTATTTCCTAAGAAAAAATGTTTCTTTTGCATATTACCTACATATTCAACCTATTTCACGGCACAGTTGATTTCGTTTGTCAACAATCATTTTCACCATTTCCATATCTATAGGCAAATCATTTAACAGTGATTCTTTGAATATGTCGGAGCATACCATTTTTATCTCTGCATGGCTCATTCCCATAAATAAAGGTTCAGCCTGAGAGAAATCCAGATTTTTTGCTGTATATAAATATTCACGCAACAACAACAAACGTTGTTCTGCATCCGGCATTCTGTATTCAATGACATCATCAAAACGCCGGAACATTGCCTTGTCGATGGACTCTATTGCATTTGTAGCTGCAACAATAAAACTATCAGAAGAATCACGCTCCAACAACTGCAGGAATGTATTAAGTATTCTGCGTTGTTCACCGACCTCATTTTCCATTCCACGTTGTGCACCTATAGCGTCAAACTCATCAAAGAGATAAACGGCAGGAACTTCATCTATAAAATCAAAGATACGGCTAAGTTTCTGACCTGTTTCACCCATGAATTTAGTGATAATCTTTTCTGTTCTTACAATAAAGAAAGGAAGATTAAGTTCCTTTGCCAATACCCCTGATGTCATAGTCTTACCTGTACCAGACATACCATAGAGTAACAGCTTACGGCGATTTGCAAGGCCATATTTCTGAAGTTCTTCTCTTCTTGTATATTCCTTTATTACCCTTTCCAGCTTCTCCTTTACAGACTTATCTGTAACCAGATCATTCAAACTGTCATATGTTTCAGTCTGAAGCAACAAATCGTCAACATCCTTATTGCGTGGAATAATTTTTAAATTGCTAAAAGAGGTCTTTTTCTGGCTTAACAATTCCTGGATAGTTCTCGCCAATACAGCATGACCATTCTTTGCCTCTACAGCTGAAATCTGTAAGGCAACCTTTCTGAATTGTGCATCATCATTGTTTAAATGATTGCGTATCAGAGATAATATTTGGTCTGCATTTGCCATCGTAATATGGTTATAAAATTATTGATGTACAAAAATACTTTGTTCCCGTCAAATAGTCAACTCTATCATTAAAAATTGCTAAATATTTATGCTTTTTTATCTAAGAACTTGGTGATTTCACCAAAAAAACTAGGAGAAGTCTTTTAATACTACAATTATATTTTTGATTTGTATTAAACCCTTTACTTCTTTCATCATCAGAGTTCAGATTAATCATTTATGTAAAATCAAATTCATTCTGTTTGAAAGTGTGTTGCATTTCTGTTATCACTTCTTCCTGCATGTCCTGTACTTCAGCCACCACTTCAGTTTCAAGATCCAGCCCAAAAGTTTCCTTCAACTGCAGATAATCAAAGCACAGTGCCTTCGGTCGGTTTACCTTTACCTTCTTTACCTGTTCACCATTTACAATGTCAATGGTATAGTCAGGAAGTCCGCTAGGCAGAAGTATGGTGAATCTGTCCTGTTTCAGTCCAAGGTATGAAGTATGGGATTTCAGGTACGACATGATAGTGGACCAGTTCGAGCGGTTGGAGGTGGAACCTGCATTCCGGCTGTTGAACAGTGATGCTACGGCTGCCGTGTTCAGATAGAGAATAGGACGTGCTTCCTTAAATTCTATATCTTCCTTGACAGACAACGGACGGAAGGATTTCATATACCTTATACGGTAATGTGCCTTCTCGATACATTTCCCTGAAGTCTGGAATCCCTGAAGCATACTCCAGAAGTCCGCTATCTCTGAACTTTCCTGAGCCAGTTCATTCTGATTTCGTATTCCTTTGATTGCTGTATCAAACAGTTCCGCATAGCTGAAAGGCACGTCAATGACTGTCTCCAGTGTCCTGAAGGTGGCCAGTGGAATAACCCAGTTACCGAATATACGGTCATGGATGGTTTCATTCTCCAGTTTTGCAGCCAGTTCACGCTTGGTGATGGAATATATTTCCGGAAAGTTCTTCTCAAACAGTTCCCGGTGTCCCAATATCTCCAGGGTGAGGTGGGTTAGTCCCATATTGCAGACTGATACAAGGTCTTCATAAGCCCTTTTCTCATTCTGGTTGAATGATGTCTTTGAAAAGGCAAGGAAAATGACACGGGTATAGAGTGCCATATCCTGAGTAGGCTTGTCCTGGCCGCAAAGGGCAACACCTGTTGTGACAATGGTCTGGGCTGCCATACCGTCTGTGTTTGTATTCTTCTTGGTCTGACCGCCACCGCCCCAGAGTCCTTTCAGATAGGCTATCTTGCGTATGTCGAGGTCATTCTTGTATTCATCAAGCACAGCAAGTGTATTGACAGCCTGTGATACACGATCGTTCATGGCCGGTACGGAAGTTACACCGAGATTGGGCGGATCTACTCCGTGCAGGAAAAAGGACTGGAGGGAAACAGCCAGGGTTGTTTTACCGGTTCCCTTTTCACCGAAAAGATTCAGGATGGGGAAGTGACGGGTACGTCTGAATATTATGTCACGGAAGAGGGTGGCAAGCAGGTAACAGAAGGCTACGCTTGCATTCTCACCGAACACTTCCATCAGTCTTTTTACGTAGTCATACAGCTTTATTCCGTTGCGGTTCTCATGTACCATAAGTCTCTCAAACTGGAATATCTCCGGGTTGTTAAGATATATTTTTGAAGTGGCCGGTATATAGAAGGCCTTGCCGTTTATACTACGGACTATACCCAAATCATCAACGGTATTGAATGTACCTGCAAAAAATATTCCGTTACCGAAAGCGAAGAATCCTTCAGCCGCATTCCAGCCGAGTTTTCTGATACGTTCTGCCGTATCGGTCTTTGAATACAGGTATTCCTTTACACGGTTGAGTTTGTCTATCTTGGCGAGCCATACATAATTGCCCAGTGAGCCGACCTTCTGCTGAAAGTTGCTTAGTGAGCAGAGTTCCGACTCTTTCAGTTCTATGACCCTGCATACATTGTACATATTCCTCATACGGAAGATTCTGGTTCCGTTTATCTCATCCTCGATATGGAATAGTGGTTCCATGATGAAGTTGGAGATTCTTGACGGTTCATCATCATCTTCACCGATGGAGTAGTAACAGTTTTCCCTCACGAACAGTCCGAACTGGCGCAGCAGTTCAGCTTCACGCTGCATCTCGTTCATGGCCGCCGGCTTGTCGTTCCTTCTCCTGGCCTCTCCACGTGCCTGGGTAACTGCATCACGCCAAAGTTTTACCTTGCCGTACAGTCTGGACAACTGCTCTATGCACTGGTCATACACCAGCTGGTCCTTTATATAACGCAGCAGGTCTGCTATTTCCGCTACACACTTTCTTTCCTCTACCATGGAACTGGCTACCAGGAAACGTTTCTGTGCAAGCCAGATGATGAAATGCTTTTCAGGCAGTGAAGTATAATCTTCCCTGCTGCGGATATAGCTGTCGGCATCATTCTTGGAATATTGTACTTCTCCTTCTGCTTCTGACGGTATTTCAGCGAAAGGAAGTTCTCTTACTGTCACATGGAATCCTTTTCTTATGGCTGCAGCCCCATTGGTCATCACCGCCTCAAATCCCGGTCCGTATGGCTTGCCCTCCGCAATATCTGAATCTGGAATGAAACAGAGTGAGGATACATACTTCTTCAGCTGCTCGAACTGGCTGTCACTCCAGGCTGTTCCAAGTGACGCTACTGTATTGTCATATCCAATCGACTGCATTCTCAGTACATCAGGAGCACCTTCCACAATGATATAATAGTCGGCATCACGCAGTCTGGCGGCACGGTCAATACCGAATACTGTTTCTCCCTTGGAGTAAATCATGCTTGTTGCCGAGTTGATATACTTGGGAGCTTTCCTATTGTCTCCGATGTATCTGGCTGTATAGGCAATGATGCGTCCCCATCTGTTTCTCACAGGAATCATGATACGCTGGCGGAACATGGCGTATGTGTTTCCGTCCTCACCACGCTTGAACATACCGAGTTCGTACAGCAGTTCTTCGTTCAAAGCCTTGTTTCTGCAAAAATCCATAAAGGCCTGACCGTCCTTCGGTGCATAGCCTATTCCGGCAAAGGCACAGAACTCCTCATGCCACCGGCCGTATGCGTAGGCCCTGGCATCAAGGCTCTCTTCCTTGTCTGTTGCTTTTAAATTTTGTAGGAAGAAGGTCTGGACTGCATCGAGAACTGTCAGAAGTGATTCCCTGTGCCTGGCTTCGGACATCTGTTCCTCACTGCGCTCTTCACTGATGTATTTTACCGGAATATTATGGTTTCTGGCAATAAATTCCACTGCGGCACTGAAGGAAAGGTTTTCCTTTTCCATTATAAACGTAATGGAATCACCACCACGGTTACAGCTGAAACAGTGGAAGAGATTCCTGCTGGGAGTGACGGCAAAGGAACCGGTCTTCTCAGTATGAAAAGGACAAAGTCCCATCAGGGTTGAACCTTTTCTGGACAGTCTGACATAAGGACTGAGTACGTCTTCTATGGCAAGTTCCCTCACTTTCTGTATGGTTGTTTCGCTTATCATATCGTCCTCAGTAAATTCCAACAATCGATTATTGACTGGCCGGAGTATTTCGGACGGCTGACATTATTAGGATTGAGCGGTTGGATATATCCGTTATCTCTGTATTTTTTGAGTGTCTTGTTGCTGATACCGAGTTCTGCACAGGTGCGCTTGACTGAATAGACACCGTTTGGATCGCACGCTGGTCTGATTTCTTTCATTATTATAAAATCATTATGAATGTGCGATAAAAGAGACCTGTCCGGCTTTATCGTTAAGTGGTAAAGCTATAAGCTGGTGAACAAAGGTTACTGACGCACATTCCTGTACCTACTATAATTGCTTTCTTTATATTTCATAGAGTATCACGGCTAAACTAAACAAATAAAGTTTATCAATATTAGAATATTAGCCATAATATGTTTATCATTTATCTTTCTTGACCGGTTTTTCTGCCTGTTTCGGCTGACTTTCATCAAAATAGTCCTGGGTGGTACGCTGGAGAAGCCTGAGGTCTGCCGTGCGGTATTCCACCTTACCGGGTCTTTTATAGGAAACCACCTTTCCCTGACGTTTCCACCGTTCTACATTCCTGCGGCCAAACAGTTCGTATGCCTTCCTCTGGCTGATGAATTCAGGATCATCCTTGTCGGCTTTCAATTGCCTGACAATTCTGGAGGAGAGGTCATTCAGGAATGTTTCGTATGGTATAAGATGGTCCAGAAACTGTAATATCTTCATATAAACCTGATTTGGTTTCTATACTGTTCGCTTGACCGTAATGATATGGTTTTCCCTGTCAGTCCTGGTCTTGAACTGGCGGTTGTAGATGGCACCAAGCTCTGAAGCCTGGGTACGGACGCTTTTCAAACGTGAAATGGGGAATGAAACGGATTCACCTACTTCAAGGGCAACAAGTGCCGGACGGATTTTTTCTAAGTTTTCAGACATAATTGTTGGATGTTTAATATTTAATGTTTAACTTTGTAATCACCAAATGAATAGATTACACTACAAAGTAACATAAAATGGTTTATATAACCAAATATTTGTTTGATGATTTATTGTTTAAGATGTATTTATTGAAGGAATCGCATGGATAATGACATAAAACACGTGCATGTAGGTCAGGCTATCGACAAAAGACGCAACGAGCTTGGATTGAGCAAATCTGAGCTTGGACGTAAAATCGGTGTACCGCAGCAGCACATAAACCGAATATTAGAGAGGGAAACAATGGAGACAAGCAGGCTTATTAAAGTCAGCGAAGCATTGGACTTCAATTTCTTTTCCCTTTTCTGTCCGAAACAGCATCATATTTCGGCACACCTTGCAGCCGTATCATTGGACGGTAATGCAAATAATCTGATAGGTGATGCAGAACTGGCCGTGCAGTTATCCAGCGAAAAGAAAGAAACAGAGAACCTGAGGGAAACAATCAAGCTTCTGAAAGAGCAAATAGAGAGTCTGAACTCACAGATTTTACGTCTTGATTCAAACCTGAAGGATAAGGACGTGATTATTGAACTATTGAAAGATAGGGAATAAACAATACTGAAATTTAAATGAATGCGTCATCTCGTTACAGAGAGGTCAAATCATTCATCCTTAATATCTATTGCAACTGTTCCAAGCATTGTATCAAGATGCATACAGATTACATACACAAATATTGCATCTTGTTGAAATACAGATATGTATTGGAGAGGCGCAAGCTGCGATAGAATAATAATGCTAAGAAAGTAGCAGCTTTAGAAAAAAGTCATACCAAAGCGCATACACTTCACATACACCGGCAATGTAACCTATTGGGGAATAATCGTATATGAAAGTGGCGCAGGCGGCTGTGGAAGATATGAAATAAATTGATTATTTTCTGAATATAAAAGTAGGAGATACTTAGAACAAGTACCTCCTACTCTATTTTTATGGCATTTTATTTTTTTAAGAAAAACATAGTTTATACATTTGTCTACAAGACAAAATCTATACTCATATGAAAAACAAATGCCTCTTTGTATTACTATTAGCTTTGGGATGTTGCCATGTACAAGCACAAAAAAGTCAAAAGAATCCTTTGCCCGAAGCACTCGTCCAATTGAATCAAAAAGTGGATTCCGAACTGATTCCCGGAATAAAAAGGTCTCCCCTGATTGGAATTTCTACAGATATAAGTCCGAAACGGACAGCCGTAAACACGGCATATGTACAGTCAGTCATTCTCTCTGGAGGAATTCCTTATATGATACCTGTAACGGATAATGTAGAGATACTGCGTCAAATTGTATCCCAGCTGGACGGAATTGTCTTTACAGGTGGAGAAGATATCCAACCGATATATTATGGTGACCTTCCTTATGAAAAACTGGAAGAAGTAAGCCCCGCCCGGGATACCTTCGACTTAATGGTGCTAAAAATGGCCGCAGACCGGAATATTCCCATATTAGGAATTTGCAGGGGACTGCAATTAATGAATGTAGCTTTCGGTGGAACTTTATATCAGGATCTGCCCACACAACATTCCTCAAGTGTCAACCATCGCCAAGAAGAATCCGGCACTACCCCCACCCATCCGATATCCATCATAAAGGAAAGCAAGTTGGCAGAAATTACAGGACAAGAAGTGCTGCAAGTCAATACATTCCATCATCAGGCTATCCGGAAATTAGCACCGGGATTCAAAATCACGGCTTGGGCGCCCGACAGTATAGCGGAAGCTATAGAAGCTTATCCCATACGACAAATGATAGGTGTACAATTTCATCCGGAAATATTTACAGCAGCCGGAGATACCACCATGCATAAATTATTTAAATTCCTAGTGAACAAGGCTGATACATTCCATCTAGCTAAAAAAATTCATAGCCGTATTCTATCCATTGACACTCATACAGATACTCCTCTTTGGTTTAAAAACGGTTACAGCGTAGGCTTGAGAAAAGACAACATGGTCAGCATCCAAAAAATGGAGGAAGGTAAATTGGATGCACAGTTTCTAGCCGCATTTATATGGCAGGGAAAACGAGATGACGTATCTTCACAAAAAGCCGTAGAAAGCACCACCCTGTTGATTCAATCCATTTATGACGAAGTAGCGAAATACAAAGATTTTTGTGGCATCGCCCTTACGGAAAAGGATTTGGTACGTTTAAAGAATGAAGGCAAGAAAGCTTTCTTTATAGGGATCGAGAATGGTTACGCCATCGGCAAGGACCTCAAGAATATAAAAAAATACAAACAGATGGGAGTCAATTATATAACTCTCTGCCATTCTTACGATAACGATATTTGCCATTCGTCCACTCATACGGAAGATGCTACTCAAGGACTGACACAGTTTGGTCGTGAGGTAGTGAAGGAAATGAACCGGTTAGGTATTATGATAGATATATCACATGCCAGTGAAGGTACTTTCTGGGATGTTATAAAATATAGTACACAACCTATCATCGCCTCTCATTCCTCGTCAAGGACTTTATGCGACCATGACCGTAATCTAACAGACGAACAACTCCGTGCCCTAGCGAAAAATGGCGGAGTGGCACAGTTATGTCTCCTCGATACCTATATCAATAAAACCCCAAAAGCCGCATCCGTTTGTGATGCAGTCGAACATTTAGACCACATGATTAAAGTAGCCGGCATAGACCATGTAGGAATAGGTACGGACTTTGACGGCGGTGGTGGTTTGCAAGGATGCAATGGAGATAATGACTTGATTAATCTGACCATAAAAATGATTGAAAAAGGATATACAGAAGAAGACTTAAGGAAGATTTGGGGAGGTAATCTCTTGAGAGTAATGAAGCAAGTACAGGAAGCACCACTTCTTTCTTCAAAAAAACGCAGATAATACCCAAACAAGGATAATTAAAAATATATAGAAATATCCTATTATCATTTTTCAGAAATTATCGGGGCTGTTTCACCAATGGACAGCCTCTTTTTGTAACTTACAGTTTAATAGTAAAAGAAATAAGACAGACCTTATTCCCCTCTCCTCACCATAGGAATTTTCCTATTACAAATAGGGAAACTCTCCTTTACAAATAGGAATATTCCGTTTATTGTATCATTCCCTCCACTTATCTTTGTGACATAAGAAAAACAAATTTTAAAATTAACGGATATGAGAACAAAAATACTGAAATACTTCGGAATGGTAGTTGTACTGATAATAATGGTTAACCTAACCTCCTGTGAAGTATCCATAGAAAGTTGGTACGATGATGATGATTACAGCGAAATATATTACAGAACCACTCGGGAACTATGCAGCCGGACCTGGCAGGAAACTTGGGAACAAGACGGTGAATACTACACACAACGACTAGACTTTTACGAAAATAGAACAGGCACAGACATCATACGAATAGAACATCGGAACGGCTATGTAACCGAAGACAGGTACAATTTTGAATGGAGATGGGATAACAGTTCACAGACATGCATCCGTATGGTTTACGGTCCCAGTGACGTTTCATATTTTGAAAATGTATGGCTAGCCGGAAACTTCTTAAAAGGCTCATTGGATGGTATTAATGTAAATTTCACAGGAATCAGGTAAAAAGAAAAAAGGGGGGCGTAAAATAAACTGTGTCATGCGCTGTTTTTCTTTCAAGCTCATCGGTCGGGGATCGGCCAGCGCCAAGGGGGTGCACCAGCACTCCCGACGAGCGTAAAATTACAACAACTTAAATCTATCTCCAAACTTTATCGCCAGTTGTTGGGCAATGGTGCCCCAATTAGCCAGTGGCATAGTCCATTTCTTGCGTATGTTGCGATAAGCGAGGTAGACAAGCTTCTCAAGGGCGGTGTCATTAGGGAACACACCCTTGTTTTTTGTAACTTTCCGTATTTGCCGGTGGTAGCCTTCAACGGTATTCGTCGTATAAATCATACGACGTATATCGGATGTGAACTGGAAGTATTCAGTGAGCTTTTCCCAGTTGTCCTGCCACGACTTGATGACGATAGGATATTTCTCTCCCCATTTCTGATCTAAATCAAGAAGCTCCGTTTCAGCGGCATCCTTGCTGACTGCACCGTAAACCCGTTTCAGATCTTTAAGAAACTCCTTCTGGTGTTTACTGCCGACGTATTTGATGGAGTTACGTATCTGATGGACGATACAAAGTTGCACTATGGTATCAGGGAATACGCTTTGGATGGCATCCGGGAAGCCCCTCAGACCATCGACACAAGCTATGAGAATGTCGTGTACACCACGGTTCTGTAAATCGGTCAGCACATTCAACCAGAAGTTTGCCCCCTCATTCTTAGAGATGTACATCCCAAGCAAATCCTTACGACCGTCCTTATCTATAGCCAATACGTTGTAGATTGCATGGGTAATGGCACAGCCTCTCTCATCCATGACTTTATAATGAATGGCATCCATCCAGACTATCGGATAAATATAATCCAGGCTACGCGAACGCCACGCTTTTATTTCCGGAAGTACCCGGTCAGTGATGGAACTGATTGTTTCGGCAGACACACGGTTACCAAGATTCTCTTCCATCCAATCGCTTATTTCACGTGTACTATTACCAAGGGCATAAAGGCCGATTATGCGGTCAGCAACACCTTCCGCGAGAATGGTCTCCCGCTTCTTTATAAACTGAGGATCGAAGGTGGAATTACGATCACGGGGGGTAGAAACGGTCACCTCACCCATAGAAGTTTGCACCTGCTTCTGCATCTTGCCATTACGACGGTTGCCACTCATGCGTTCATCCTCGGAAAGATGGGCATCCATCTCACCTTCTAAAGCTGCATTTAAAATGCTCTCCAATAACGGGGCAAAAGCTCCGTCCTTACCCAACAAGGGCTTGCCAGCCTTGAGCTGCTCGATTGCCTTGTTCTTGATCCTTTCAAAATCAAATTCTTCACTCATAAAAAAACTGTGTTAGCAAAGTTAATACTTTATTTGTTTGCTTTGCTGACACAGTTTAAATTACAGCCTCGAAAAAAGCGGGATGACACCCAACACATATCATCCCGCTCTCCTTTTTCCCAATATACTACTCACTCTTAATGCTATTTACTGGATTCTCATTAGCGATACGCCAAGCTCTAACAACGACACACACCACTATCAGAGCGATAATCACCAATGCTGTTCCGACAAAATACAACGCATTCATGTCTATCGTTTCGGCAAATTGATCCAACCAGGCTTTTCCTGTAAAGTATGATACAACAATTCCTATCAAAACCGATGGAACAGCAACATACAATATATCACGGGACAGCAACCGGAGAATAGTCGAAGCTTCGGCACCATTCACCTTACGGATGGCTATTTCCTTACTGCGACGTTGTGTTTCATCATTCACATAGCCTATCAACCCCATAACAACAATAAGCAAAATAAAAGTAGAAGTAATCCATACAGAATTACGAAAACGGTATACATTACGATAGATTTCCTTCAGCATGGTATCTATCGGAATAAATTCCAATGCCTTAGTGGAATGCACCTGCTCCATGTATTCGTTCAGTTTTTTCAAACTCTCATCGTATGGCTGCCTTAAACGTACATCAAAAGTGTGGCTAGTATTATGACTATAAACTAAAGCTACGGGAAACTGCTTATAGAGAAAAGACGTATTGCGCACATTACGGAATACACCAACAATGGTGCCAGCTTTATCAAAATCATTCAATCGTTTGCCTACTGCCCCATCTGTCCATTTCATCAGCCGCACTACTTCTTCGTTGACCAATACATCCCCCTCATTCTGCATATCTTTCCCTTCAATAATAGTAATCCCCATGGTTTCAGCATAATTTTTATCACAAGGATTATACATCAAGGTTTCTATTCTCTTGCCACTATTATCAATCAGCCCACGAGTCCAATACTCTCCCAGAACCCCATGCATAGAACGGGTGGCATTTTCCACCATGGGTTGACGACGAAGATCGCTAACCATATTCTCAGCTTCTTCGGGTGACATCCATGTCTCCGCCTCCACCAATCCTGGAGTACGGATACCCATATCACTATTAATCAAATGATGATACTGCATCAAAGATACTAACAAAATCCCCATTACAAAAGATACTCCCATAAATTGTACAAATAAAAGAGAACGCTTCCACCCTTTTTTCCCATCTGTGTAACGACGAAAAACTTGAGTGACAGGAATGCGTGAAAACAATCTTCCCGGTAACACTCCGGCTACCATGAACAGTACAAAAACAATGAGCATCGGAACCCATAGAGTTTCCAATGTAAAGAGTGAAGATAACTGCACCGAAAGTAAATCTTCTATCAGATCTTTGGTATTGAAAATAATAAAGAGGGCCACTATAACGGAAATTAATACCACAATCCCTGTCTCAAAAAGGAACATACTGAAAATGTTGATTGCACTGGCACCACTACACTTATGCACACCTATGCTTTTTGCTCTGCGGCTCATGGTAGCAATAGCTACTAATACATAGTTCATGATCGCCACAAAAAATATAGCAAAGCCCAAAAAACCATAAATGTAAAGGCGAGTGCGGGTATTTGAGTCATCCAGATGAATTTCGGGCAATGGCTGTGCATCATAAAAGCTTCTCCATTCATCATCAGCAGAATCAGGATAATATTTTTGCATAGCCTTGTATATCTGACGATTGATTTCTTCTCTGTCCACCCCATCGCGCAAACGGAGAATAGTATAATAAATGTCATTACGTCCCCATGTTCCACCCCCTATATAGCCACCTCCGGCATAAATGGGAGCTACAAAATCAAAATGATAGGCAGTATTTTCCGGAGTATCCTGATAAACACCACGGACTGTCAGTTCATGCTGTTTATCCAAGGACAATTTTTGTCCCACAGGGTCCTGCCCACCAAAAGCATCACGAACAAAAGTTTCAGAAACAAATATACTCCCCGCCCTTTGTAATTCCTCAGGATTTCCTTTCAATACTTTGATGCCGAAAGTACGGAAATAGCAAGTATCTACATAAGCGTAATTTACATCTTTCAGCTTATGACCATCCTTGAATACATTTAATGTCTCAAAATTGAAAATGACTGTAGCATTTTCAATCCATTGTGACAAATCACTGCGGAACGCTTCTGCCATCGGAGCAAACAAGCTATCATCATATCCTTCTCCTTTCTCTCCAGTCTTCACATTCTCTCCCCCTCCACGTACCAATACCAATCGGTCGGCCTCAGGGTAACATTTCTCATAATTGAGTTCAAATGCTATTTGTGAAAAAAGCAAAATACCAATAGTCAGACCTAATGAAAGCGATATGACTTTCGTCACGTTGCTTCCACGGCCGTGTAATATCGATTGTATTGCATAATAGATTTGTTTCATAACAACCCTCCTTTCATTAATTATTCTTTAATGTTCGCCACTACGCTACCATCAAACAAATGAATGACACGATGAGCAAATCCGGCATCATGCTGAGAGTGAGTTACCATAACAATACTAGTCCCCTCCTTGTTAAGTTCGGTCAATAGATTCATTACTTCAGCACCGTTCTTTGAGTCCAAATTACCAGTAGGCTCATCGGCGAGGATCAATTTAGGATTAGTAACCACAGCACGGGCAATAGCCACACGCTGTTGTTGACCACCGGAAAGCTGTTGCGGAAAATGCTTGGCACGATGACTCAAATTCATTCGCTTTAAAATTTCCAGAACACGCTCCTTACGCTCACTGGCCTTGATTCCAAGATAAGTCAACGGTAACTCCACATTTTCAAAAACATTCAGTTCGTCTATCAGATTAAAACTCTGGAACACGAAACCTATCACACCCTTGCGCAAACGGGTACGTTCCTTCTCTTTTAGATTGGCCACCTCTTTTCCTATCAGTTTATAACTACCCTCCGAAGGATTATCCAATAATCCGAGAATGTTCAACAACGTGGATTTTCCACAACCTGATGGTCCCATAATAGCTACAAACTCTCCTTCTTTCACCTCTATATTTACATGATTCAACGCAATTGTTTCTACTTCTGAAGTACGAAATACCTTACTTAAATTTTCAATCTGTATCATAATAATAAATTTTAATTGTTTGTTCTATTGATCCTTATTCTGATTTAATACTCTTTACTGGATTCTCATTGGCAATGCGCCATGTTTTGGAAATGACACAACTGACAATCAATATCAAGACCACAATAGCTACACATACATAATAAGGAACAAGCGAACCTACAGTCACAGCAAACTGTTCCATCCATAAACCACCTACATACCATGCTCCTAATGTACCTGCGACTACAGCCGGGAAAGAAATCCAAAGAACATCTTGCACCAACATTTCCAATATCGCAAATGACTCAGCTCCATTCACTTTACGAATAGCAATTTCTTTCGAACGTCGCTGTAATTCATCATTAATATAGCCTATCAGTCCCATCAAAGTAATAAACAAGATGGCAATTGCCGCCAATAAAGTCGCATTACGAAATACACGAACGGAATTATAACTATCCGCCATTTTTTGTTCCAAGCTTTCAAAACCGACTGTTTGATTCGGAAAAGCTTCGGCAGCATCACGGTTCAGTTTCTGAAGATTCTCACCAAAGGGTTCCTTCAGACGGAGATAAACAAGATCAGCCAAATCTCTGGGATGATGGTGCAGAACAAATGGTTTCAGCTCTGAGTAGAATCCGTCAATATTAAAATCTTTAATCACACCTACTATTTTGACACGTCCTTCTTCTGTCTGAATACTCTTACCTAAAACATCTTTTCCCCAATGCATTCTCCGCACAAATTCCTCATTGACAGCCACCTCACCGGATTCACGCGGTACACGCCCTTGCTGTATGGCCATTCCCATAAAAGCGACATAATTCTCCTGAGTAAAATCATAGCGACTGGAAAAAAGGCTCGTTCCTTTCTCATCCGGTATCATCTGCCCGCTATATCCATTAGACGGATAGCTAGTTGCTGAGGTCAATGCTTCCACGTATGGAAGCCCTTCATAAAAGTGACGGGCAGCAAGCCGAGCTTCAGCATCCGGTGCATTATTAATACCAATCACTACCCGCTCAGGATTATAACCCGGATCTTTATTAATAACATAATGATACTGGAGCATCACTACACACATCAATCCACATATAAAAGCCACTCCTGCAAATTGGATAAACAATAACGGACGTTTCCATCCTTTTTTACCCTCTGTATAACGCCGGAAAACCTGTGTGACCGGTATCTTTGAAAAAATTCGTCCCGGCAGCACACCACCAATGAGGAATAAGACAGCAGTCACTCCCAAAGGCACCCAAATACGTTCCACCGCAAAAAGGGACTCCAGTTTAGCAGCTGTAGTATCTTCCACAAACTCCCGGAAATTAAACATTAAAAAAACCATCAAAAACAATGAAAGCAAAATAATAATACCTGTTTCCCACATAAACATACCAAAAACAGTACCCGTCCCCGCTCCGCTGCATTTATGAACACCAATACTTTTGGCACGCCGGCTCAATGAAGAAATAGAAATCAACACATAATTCAATGTCGTGATAAACAAAATAGATATACCTAAAATAAGCATAATATTACGCATTCTTTTCACTTCATCATATCCACGGTACGTATCCCGAACAGGTTTTGCCATGACAGTGATTCCAAACTTATCACTTCTGGGAATATGTTGCTGTACTACCATATCAATACGCTTGTTCAATTCATCCAAATCAATATCCTGCTTCAACCGGATATATTCTTTCCAGCTGTCCCCACCGTTCCATGAATAATTTCCTATCCGGCGGCTCCAGATAGAAGGCAAGGAAATGACGGCCTTCGGTCGCATAGTACAATTCTCAGGTAAAGCAGCATACGTTCCTTTGACTGTCAACTCAATTTCCTTATTGAAACTAATTATTTTACCAATCGGGTTCTCACCGCCAAACATTTTATCCGCCAAATCTTTACTCAGGAAAATTACATCTTTTTGCTGCAATTCGCGTACCGGATCACCACTCAAGACCTCAATACCCATTGTCTGAAAAAACAATGAATCAGCAGCAACTTTAAAATCATCAAAACGGACACTTCCGTTGTAAACAGGTGATGATACCGGCCATATCCCCGCACTTGCCGCCGATTCCACAATTTCCGGCATTGCATCCAGTATGCCTCCGGCAGCTGCACCGATAATATATTCACTAGGAGGAAGAGGTTCCCCATTTACTGTCCATATATTCCACAATTGGTATAATTTATCATGATCCTTAAAACAAGTATCAAAACTCTGCTCATACACAACTCTTGAGAAAAGCAAAATACTCATAGTCAGGCCCAAGCCTAACGAGACGACTTTTATTATATTAGAACTTCGTCCATGTATCAAAGCCTGAATGACATAATAAATCTGTTTCATATTTCGTGTTTTTAATCATTATTATTTTGAAAGAGAGAAGTCCCGTTTCACAACGTTACTTCCCATAAAGTGTATAAGAAACTAAAGTTTCTATAATTCGTTCTCTATAATAGAAATGCTAAAACCGTGCCACGCAAACAAACAACTGATTAACAACATATTGCAAAAGAACAAAAAGAAACAGTCTGTCTAATTATTAGACAATGATGTATGATAATTAGACAAACTATAAAAACAAACAAATAGTTCTACGCTTCAAACTTATTGGAATTTGCCTTATTTTACTATCTTTGCATTATCACCTATATAAAACAAATTATTATGAAACACATTCTTTTGGCAGCCTGTGCGGTTGCCATATTAAGCGGTTGCGGTTCGCAAGGGAAACAGGCAGCCCCTACCGGAAATCCATTCCTTTCGGAGTACACAACTCCCTTCCAGGTTCCTCCTTTCGACCAAATCAAGATGGAACATTACAAACCCGCCTTTTTGCAGGGCATGGAAGAACAACAGAAAGAGATTGACGCTATAGTAAACAACCCCGAACCCGCCACTTTCCAGAATACCATTGCAGCACTGGATCAAAGCGGAACGTTACTTCGTAAAGTCAGCACCGTATTCTACGGACTGAAAAGCGCCAATACCAATGATGAAATGGATGCACTGAGCCGTGAACTCTCTCCACTACAATCAAAACACAGCGATGACATCGCCTTAAATGAAAAACTTTTTGCACGTATCAAAGCTGTCTATGAAAATCCCGGCAATTTGGACAAAGAGCAAAAGAAGTTGTTGGAAGAAACCTATAAAGATTTTGTACGTGGAGGTGCCAACCTGGATGCCGAAAGTCAAAAAAAATTGCGTGAATTAAATAGTGAGATTTCCATGTTGCAGCTCACCTTCGGCCAAAATATGCAGAAGGAAACCAATGCTTTCCAATTGATCGTGGACAAAGAAGAAGACTTAGCCGGATTACCCCAAAACCTGATTGCCAGTGCTGCCGAAACAGCTAAAGAAGCAGGCATGGAAGGCAAATGGATTTTCACCCTGCATAATCCCAGCGTCATGCCTTTCCTGCAATATGCCGACAACCGAAACCTGCGCGAAAAGATATTCAAAGGATACATTAACAGAGGAAATAACGGAAATGAATACGACAACAAGGAAGTGGTACGCAAACTGCTCAAAGCCCGTCTGGAAAAAGCCAAGCTGATGGGATATGAAAACTATGCTTCCTTTGCACTGGAAGAACGTATGGCGAAAACACCGGATGCCGTATATAAATTATTAGACCAGATTTGGACACCTACTCTGTCCAAAGCCAAAGAAGAACTGGCAGATATCAATGCCGAAATAAAGAAAGACGGAAAAACCTTCACAGCCGAAGGTTGGGACTGGCGTTATTATGCAGACCGGGCCAAGAAAGCCAAATTCGACTTGGATGAAAATCAGGTACGTCCTTATCTGAAACTGGAAAACGTACGTAACGGTGTGTTCTATGTTGCCAACAAACTATACGGTATCACTTTCACCCAGCTGGACAATCTTCCCCTCCCTCATCCCGATGCACAGGCATTCGAATGTAAGGACAAAGACGGTTCTCATCTAGGTGTACTCTATATGGACTTCTTTCCGCGTGCCAGCAAGAAAGGTGGCGCATGGTGCGGAAGCTATCGTTCACAGACCTACAAGGACGGCAAGAAAGTGGCTCCTGTAGTAACCGTGGTATGCAACTTTACCAAACCGGCAGCCGGACAACCCGCTTTGCTCAGTGCAGACGAAGCGAATACCTTGTTCCACGAATTCGGACATGCTTTACATAATCTTTTCAAAGATGTACATTATTATGGTGTGGCTAGTGTTCCGCGTGATTTTGTAGAACTGCCGTCACAGATAGATGAGCATTGGGCTTTTGAACCGGAGGTATTGAATGTATATGCCAAACATTATCAGACAGGTGAAGTTATTCCTGCCGGACTGGTTGAAAAAATGGACAAGAGTGGCAAATACGGACAAGGCTTCGCTACGGCTGAATATTTAGCTGCTTCCCTGCTGGATATGGATTATCATGTATTAAAAGAAATTCCCAATGATATGGACGTTATGCAGTTCGAAACAGAAACATTAGGTAAGCGCGGATTGCTGAAACAAATTCCGTCACGCTACCGCACCACTTATTTCAACCATACCATGGGTGGTGGATATACTGCCGGTTACTATAGTTATATTTGGGCGGAAGTGCTGGATTGTGACGCATACGAGGCATACAAGGAAACGGGCGATATTTTCAATCAGGAAGTGGCCGGTAAGTTCCGCAAATATATCCTCACTCCCGGCTGCATTGACGATGCGATGGACATGTATGTCAATTTCCGCGGCAAAGAACCCGGTATTGATCCCTTGTTGAAGAACAGAGGACTAAAATAACCCTCTAACCCAAAATAGAATTCCTCCCCCTGCGAAAGACAAATGATTGTGATTCTTGCAGTGGGAGGATTCTCATTTCGTAGTATGATTGCGGATAGTTCTTTTTATTTTTTGTTCCAAAGCAAGAAATAATCCTCAGAGAAAGCGTACCTTTATGCCTGTCAAATCAAAAATTAAATTATGAATCAACCTATTGCTATGAACACCACAAGAAAACATGTGGTATGGCTGGATGTCGTTCGTTTGGTAGCCATGTTCACCGTAGTTTGCTGCCATAGTGCAGACCCGTTCAACTTTTACCCCGGCGAACCGCCAGCCAACATTGATGAAATCAAATTCTGGGGAGCCGCCTACGGAGCCTTTCTCCGTCCGTGTGTCCCACTGTTTGTCATGATTACAGGAGCATTGCTGCTTCCCGTACGTGGCGAAATATCCGCTTTCTACAAAAAAAGAATCAGCCGTGTATTTTGGCCGTTCCTTATCTGGAGTGTCATTTATAATTTATTTCCTTGGTTTACAGGATTGCTGGGACTTAATCCCGAAATAATTCTTGACTTTTTCCCTTATAGCGGTGAAGAAGCCGCCCGTCAGTCACTCAACGTATCATTGGGTTATATAGCAAAAATGCCTCTCAATTTCTCTTTATTAGACGTACATATGTGGTATATCTATCTGCTTATCGGATTATATCTATACCTTCCTATTTTCTCCGCATGGGTAGAAAAGGCCTCGGAGAAAGCCAAACTATGGTTTCTTGTCGCATGGGGAATAACTGGTTTGTTACCTTATTATTATCAGTTCGTATCCCCATACATTTGGGGAGGCTGTGCGTGGAACTCATTCAATATGCTCTATTATTTTGCCGGATTCAACGGGTACTTGCTATTGGGACACTATCTGCGCAACCACGACTGGTCATGGAGTAAGACACTGTCGGTCTGTATCCCCATGTTTCTGGCAGGTTACATGGTCACATTCTTCGGTTTCCGCCACATGACCGCATTACCACAATGCAGTGATGAAATGTTAGAACTGTTCTTCACCTATAATTCTTTGAATGTGATTATGATGACTATCCCTTTCTTCCTCATAGCCAAGAAAGTAAAAGTACGCTCAGAACTGATCCAGCGTATGCTGGCAAACTTGACCGTATGTGGTTTTGGCATCTATATGATACATTATTTTTTCACAGGTCCGGGTGTAGTCCTGATGCGCAATATCGGTGTTCCCGTGCCTTTACAAATTCCCGCTGCCGCAGTCGTGGCATTTGGCGTATCGTGGCTGCTTGTGGTATTCATTCGTAAAATAAGCGGCAAGAATGCTAAATACATTGTAGGATAATAAAAACAGGACATACAAATATCGTTATATAAGAATAGCCAGAACTACTCTTTCCAAGTGATTCCGGCTATTCTTATAATGCTTCATCCACTAGAAATCAAGTCAGTTATTTGAGATGTAATTTAAAGAATATACCTCCGCTAAAATATTTACCGTCATTCAGTTCAGCAATAAGATTGATATGGTCTTTCCATATTGAATAAGTTCCACCCACATTCACAGTATAAGTTGCTGTATGCAGATCTTCCGCATGTCCGGGACACACTTCCACCATCAGATTAAATCCATTCAGAGCTTTCTGCCAGAAACCTTCGCCCTTCATGCCAAAATGAAAGTTTACCCCTGCAGCAGGACGGCTATAATGCACATCACTCATAGCTTTACCGATAACCCAAGCTACATGAACCCCCACTGTACCTATTCCACTAAATTCAACATGTTTCGTTGCCGCCAGATAATAACGTGTCAAGTAATTGTGGTTTCCGCTACCACCGCCCCCCCAATCTATGTCTCCACCTCCATTTGAAGAATGGCTTCCCGGATCATTCGCACCAATCACTACCTGAGGCGTCCAAGCCTTCCACCAGCCTTCTTTCCATGCCCTCAACCGGAAATGAAACGATCTGTCCTGATTGGTAAACCTGCCCCAAGTTTGCTGAGGCCAATAAGAAGAACCATGTATCCCCTTTACCAACGTACAAGTATATGCTACTTCCAGCCAAGGAAACAGAGTACAATTTATATAATAGTTATAGGTATAGGGATGATATTCACTTCTCACCCAATATCGGGAAAGTATATTTACATCCAGCATATTTCCTCCCAGCATAACGGTTTTATCTTTCTGCATAACGGCAGTAGGTGCATGAAGTAGTCCTGTAGTACCATAAAAAGCCTGCCCTTTGATAACATTCATTCCTCCAAAGAGTCCCCCCAGAAATATTAGAGTTCTTAATTTCACTATTCTATGAATTTTAATTTATATTTGCAGCATGAAAACAGATGTATTAAAAATACTCGGAAAAATTATTCCTACTGCTATCTTCGTCCTGTTGTTGCCATTCTCCATTATTTACATGGCAATAAGCAAAGTCTGCTCTTTCATCCGAAAATTCTTTCCCCGATAAAGCGTACCGGAAACAAGAATGCAGCTTGCAGATATCTTGTACGTGTATGTTTCTCCTTATACATTCTATAAACGAAACGCAAATTCATCTTATCAACCCAGTCCGGATAATAGTGCATCCTATTCATTGCCGTTTGGTGAACAAAGCCACCACACGTAAAGCCGATGCCTTGGTAACCCATCTTTTTTACCTTAAGCAGAAACTTTTCCTGCATCAAGGCCCCCATACCTACTATCAGAAAATCCGGATTTAATTCGACTATATGAGAAGCTTCCTTATTCATTTCAGCATCCGAAGAGAAATATCCGTTCCTGAACCCTGCAATGCGTAACTTCGGATACTGCTCTTGAAATATCCTCACAGAACACTCCACTTGTTCTTGACCCGAGGCTACGATATAGAGCGTTTTACGGCTTTCCATGAGGTAATTCAACAATTCGGGAGCAAGGGAGGTCATATCAAAACTACGTCTGGTCACTCGCTTTCCGTATACTAATCTTATGGCAGAAACCAGTAAAGAGCCATCGGCAAAAATACCATCGAATTGTTCAAATAGGGATTTGTTTTCTAAAGCTATGAGGTAAGATACGGGGTTGAGAAAGGTGTAAATTCTGTTTTTCGTTTCGAAAAGTTCGGGAGACGTCCATTTCTCTGTTTGCAAAATGTGATTGACTAAGAGGGATGTCATATTTTATACTACAAGTTTTTGTAAATTTTCATGAGGTTTTCCGCCTCCGTTTCTATATTATAACCCGCTTTAGTGATAAGTTCAGTATTTCTTTCGCAACGTTCTTGACGAGACAATTCGTATTTAACATTACCGAGATATTCCGCCCAATAGTCAGCACCTTTACTTAAAGGTAATTGAATTACATCTTCACCTATGTTTACCATTTTAGTTACAGCATCCGAAATAATGCATGGTAGACCTGATGCCTGTGCTTCTACCACAGATAATGGCATACCTTCATAAATAGAAGGAAAAAGAAAAATATCTATTGCTTGTAACACATCTGAGATATCAGAACGCAATCCAGCCAATATTACACAATCATTGACTTTATTTTTATCTATTGCCGCTTCTACAAGATGGCGCAGTTCACCATCACCAATTAGCAATAATTTTGACTTTGGCTGTAAAGCATGATATTTGGCAAACACTTCAATAAGAAAGGAGTGATTTTTTGCTTCCATGAATATACCGATATGGCCTACCACATATTCATCATCTTTAAAACCAAAGACACACCGCATTGTCTTTCTTTTATCTACATTGAATATAAAAGGTTCCACTTTGATAGCATTACGCAAAATAGTAAATTGTGTTTCACCATAAAGCCATTCACCAGCTTCAATAGAACAAGCTATAGCCTGAGTGAACGAACGCCTATATCCAGGCAACAATAATTTATTTAAAATTTTATGTTGGCAACAACTAGAATGATTATGTATAATTCTTGCCTTTATACCTAACCATTTTGCAATTTGTAATTCCAAAACAGCTGTAGCACTGTTTCCATGTATATGAACAATGTCATAACTTCCTTTATACATTATGCGACATAATGCCATTATATAACGAAATAATTGCTTCTGCCGATGTGGCAAATGAATGATTCCACACCCTAGAGACTTGAATTTATCTATAACATCATTGTTTTCTTGTACCGTTACCACTATATCAATTTTATAATCACTGCTTCGCTGTAAGACTGAAATATAATTGAATATATGAGTAGTTATGCCACCTAGATCCAAACCATTTAAATTCTCAACAAGTATTCTTGTCATTTTAGTTTCTGTTTTTCAATATTTTATAAAGTTTAAAGTATGGAAAAGGAATTTTAAGCAAGCATTTTAAAAAACCTATTTTCCATTTACTAGACAATAAATCATTTTTTAAACATTGAGGATTAAACACATAATAAATAAACGACTTACTAGAAACTAATGAAAAAGTCTCTCCCTCATCAAAAAATCTAAATTTTGCCAACATCTTTAAATCCTTTCGAGAAGGAGATAATCCCACTGCTTTTAAATTCGCAAACAACACATCCGGAGTGAAAGGAATATATTTTACAAACTCTATTGCTTCTATATCATTAATGAAATCTAGAGCTGCTGACTGAATTTTTTCTACAATATAATACTCCTCTTGTAATTCGCCATTCATTTGATATTCATAATCATATCTCTCTGCCACAAGCCATTCATTTTTGTCACGAATATAGTTTTTTACAGATCCTTTTTGCTCTAAAAACAATGTTTCATAAAGTCCAACAAACGGACTTCGTTTATCCACACTGTTTACATTATTATAAAAATCGAACAAATATCCATGTAATGATAGTTTTCCATCATTCATATTTCGTTTATAATAATCAGCTACCCCTGTATAATAACCTAAAATTTCATTTTCTATACCTATTATTCCCAGTGACTTTTGAAGAAATCTCTGCATACCACCTGACCACCCTATATCCACAACTGCAAAACGTCCTTCAACGTGCATTTGCTTCATATATTCACACATTAAGACAAATTCTTTTTTTGAGTTTAAAATAATCTCATTCTGCAACTCATTATATAAAAGCATTAATCTATTTTCTTCCAATATGGTATTTCTATAGAAATAAGAATTTAAATCATATCCATATTTTCTAACTAAAGCTATATGATCAATAATATTTAATCCAACTCCATCAAATATTGACTTCAATGATATCCTTTTGGAAGGTGACAGCATGGTCAATAAATTAATAAATGATGGATCATTCCACAAAATGGGTACTCGCAAACTCCTTCTCGATACTTCTAGATAATAACTTTTCAGCCTCTCATCTTTGTTAACAATATCGAATGCTTTTTTCATGATAAGCCCATCACGAGCAAAAAAATAAATCTTATTAAGATCTTCTTTTTGAAAATTTTTAATTAGCCAATGAATATATCCCCATAATAAAGGGCCCAAACATCTATAGCCCAAATATTTAAAATAATCCTCTTTTGTTTGACACATATAATCAATGACATTATTTAATAGGGATAAATAGCTTGTATTATCTACTTTTGACTTTGTAAGAGTTATCATAGTTGTATGTATACCCATTATCTTTGGTCTAATAAAATCAGACTTTAGTGTGTCTCCAATATGAACTAATTGACAAGGTTTTAGATTTTCTTTATCTAAGATATAACGAAACAAAGCCCCTGTTCTTTTAGTTCTTTTTATAGATGAAGAAAGATAAAGTTTTTCATAACCTGTAATGCCACAATGACTTAAAATATCCTTTATTATATCTTCAGGAAGATACATATCTGATGTTATTATTACTTTTTTTCCATTCTTAAGGCATTCATTAAAAAGACCGACAATAGATTTATTGGGAATACAAACTTCGTACTCCGTCTTCAATTCTAGGTTTTTCAATTCTTCATTTATAGCTGGACTAAATTCTATAAAATTATAAATTTCATCGATTGAAACTTCTTCTATTATTTTTTTTCTAGCCTTAAGTTCGGCATTTATCCTCAATTCCTTAAAACCTCTTATTTTCTCATTACTGGTACCATGTAAACTGTTATACCTCAATTCAACTATATCAAACACATCTGTAGGCAAGGAAACATATCTTTTTACTAACGTATCAAATATGTCAAAAGATACACAATCATGTTTTAATATATATTTCAATTTATGATCCATATATAAGCCTCAATTGATTAGAGACCCTAATAAATAGGGAAATCTCGCTGATTAATATTTGGGGTTCTGACTAAGATTTACCAGATTTAAACAGCATCTTTAATAATAAAATGCATTTATATTTCAATAAAAAAAATACTATTCTATGCTTTAAATCCATTCGTTGATAAGGATAATTAGACAATAATTCTTGATATAGTTTTTCTTCTAATATTCTTTTGATCTTCTGATCTGTTTCACCAGCTAACACCATACGCATTACAGTATTACGAAGAAGAAAAAATACCGAGCGAAGATAATGCAAATAATATTTCTCTTCAGAGTAAATTTTTGCCAATCGCTCTTTTATTATCCGAGATAAATTTACCATTTTATGGTATTTGGCATCATCATAAGTATGAGAAAGCGAATATGGATTTACAACATAATAGTGCAAACAATCAGGCAGATAACATACACTCCTTACATGTGAAAGAAAATCAATATCAAAAATAATATCCTCGCTCACAAATTCACGTTCAGACACAAACTGTACTCTATGCTCCATAAAAATGCTATGACGATATATAGCATGCCACACCGACATCATATAGCGAACATCATGATGATATTCAGGCAATGGAGCTATCATATCAAGCAAAAAATCATCAACAGCTTCACGCCCTCTGAAGACAACCTCCTCCTCTACATCTTTTCGAGGATAAATATGCTTTTTATCTTTATAAATATTGCAATTACAATAAACAACATCAATATCCTTGGCCTTTGCTTTTAAATATAACTGTTCATACATATTCACATCTACAAAATCATCGGAATCCAGAAATGCTATATATTCACCAGTAGCTATCTCCAACCCCGAATTACGGGCAAAGCCAAGACCTTCATTAATTTTATGAATCACCTTGATAATCGGCCAATGCAAATTATCTGACGCTGATTCATAATTATCACATAATGCAGGACTATTATCCGGTGAACCGTCATCCACTAGAATAATTTCTAATTCTTTCAGCGTTTGCCCAAGAAGCGATTGCATGCAACGATCAAGATATTTCTCCACATTATAAACAGGGACTATTATACTAACTTTCGGCTGTTTCATTCATTTTTTGATTTACATATTGAATAAAATCATCATAAGACGAAAATTTCGCCTTATGAGTAGATAACCAATCACCATAAGCTATACTTAACTGAGACCGAACAGGCACACCTTGACGTTCATATTCCTCTACATTTGAGGCATCTACAAAATAGATGAATTCTTCATATAATTCATGAGGCAAAGGATCTCGACCAAAATTCTTTTGAAAAGCCTTAACATGTTCCACAGCTTCCTGCAATCCTTTGACTTTCCGTTTTTGATAATATTCATCTAATGAACACACTACACGACAAGGAGCTCCTACCGCTACACTATTGGCAGGGATATCATGTGTTACAACACTGCCAGCACCTATAACACAGTTATCACCAATAGTAACACCACGTAATACAATGACATTTGTGCCAATATAAATATTCGAACCTATTTCCACTCTTCCTGAAGAATTCACAAAATCATGATATTTATTCCTAAAAACAAAGCTAGCCCAATCATGCGTCAATATCTGGAAATATGTATTCATATCAACATTACTACCAATGGAAACCAAGGCTGGCCTTGAAACATCGATTCTCGTAGTCAGCGGATCTCTAAAAATGCAACCATCACCAATTCTTATACCCAGTGAACGCAGATGAGCAATGTACGATCTGCTGTTTCGGCGATGCCAAATATCTAATATATGCGCTGTTATAGATGATAATTTTATCATATATTGAATTGTACAATGAATATTTAATATAAAAACCTATTAATATGTTACTTAGAGCATTTGAACATTACCTATAAATTATACACGAATTTTTATCCATTCATTTGGCAAAGCTTCTAATTTTGAAAAATCAGTATTCACCCATCGGTCTGGAGTTATAATTATTTTTGCTGTCCTATTTAAATAAGCTGCCCAACATGAAAAGGTACTATTTGCCAAAATCATATTTTTAGCATGAGCCATCAGGTACATATCAAAGAAGCTGCGATCATCTCTATTATGTGATATGATTATTTTATTTCTTATATCAGCAAATTCTGTTTCCACATATAAACAATCATCAGAGAAAAAGAAAAAAAACGGCTCTTCCACCTCTTGTTCCATGAATTTAATTGCTTCCCGATAATATTTCGATGTACATATACCACCATAAATATGTATTAAATCTGTTTTCAAATAATCGCCACGACGAATATGCACTGAGATTGAATTACAGGTCTCCATTTTTTTAAGAAATTCCATGTTTTCCTTTCCTATAGGAAGTTCCGAGCGAAATTCAAAAATATTTATTTGTTTTATAATAGAATAATCTTGCCAATCTCCCCATTGAAAAAAATGTTTCATAGATTGAGGATAAACCCTATTACAAAATAACAATCTATAGCCATGATTATATAAAAAGCGATTCACACGATATAGAAGAATGCCCAATTTATTATATAAATAAGAAGTTGGAGGTAATTCTATATCAAACCATTTATCAATCTCTATCCCATTATGTGCCTTTAAACTATCAGGATATATTCCCAAAATTCTTTCTGAAGGATATTTCTTCTTCAAATATCTATAATAACTATACTGGAAAAGTTGGTTACCTAATCCTCCACCAAAAACAAAAAATTTCATTTCAATACTTCCATTTGTTCACCTATGAGTAGATGATATAACTATATTACACCACTTTAATTCAGAATCTCGACTCCAATAGTCCATTCTTAAAAAGATAACAACAAAAGTCATCAGAATATTTATATTTTCATCAATCGGAGCAGATAGAGATAAAAAAACAAAATATATAACAGGAAAAAGCACAGCAGTTTTCTGACATTTATAAATCAAAAAACAACATACTAATACAAGAAAAATAAACATTAAGCCACCCATTATTCCATAATCTATCAATAAAGAAAACCAAATACTTTCAGCACCTAATATTTCATAATTATTCTGTGTGGCAACATTCCACAAATATGAGCTCCCATTTCCCCATAATTCATTTTGCTCAAAAGCCCATAAAATAGATCCCCATTGCTCTAGTCTCATACCACTGCTACTACCTACGTCCATTTTGTTAGCAAATAAAGTAGAATAAATAAGAGTAAAATAGAATTTCCAAAAAAACAAACATGATACTAAAAACACACCTACTATTCTATAAAAAACTTTATACCTAAAAATATTTACACTCAATAAATAAGGCAGTATACCAATAAGAATGGCAACATACCCAGCCCTAGTCCCTGTAAGAATAGTGCATAATGGAAGGAAATATAATAGCTTTGTTACTTTATTTTTATTCAATGGATAATTATAATACCGACTACAAAAAAAGTAAAGATAAAAACACATACAACAATATAAAGCAAAAGGCTGATAATAAGAAAATATAGAATTACTTCGTTTAAAACCATATCTTTCCGCACCTTGGGCTATATATCCATGTACATCAAATAAGCTCAGCAATACGTCCTGAATAATATTCTTATTAAAAAGAACTTCTATAATAGAATAAACACAGGCAAATAACATACATCCACTAAGAAGTTGCAAACAATATATCATATATTTTCTAGAATCCAATGAATACCATAAAAACACGGGTAAAATGAAAAAGAAATATATGTTAGCAAAGGTCAGCATGTTATCAGGAGGATATAATGCCAAATAATTAGAAATTAAATAGCTGATTGAAGTTAAGACTGAAATAAGAATTAACGATATGGGATATTTTCCTTTTTTTGATCTATATATAACTAATCTTCTTTTTCTGCATTTCCGATAAACAAAAATACAAATAGCCACAACAGATGTCGGATAAATCAGGCGAAGACTAGTATTCCACAGAGTTAAATATATGAATATCTGCAAAATAACAACTATTTGTATGATACCTTTTTTCACATCTTTAAGAAGAACGAAACAAAAGTAGATGAATAGAAGAACAGATGGCATCTTTTATTATTTATTGTCTATTAGGAACATAGAATAGGCCTTTTTTTTCTCTTTTACAGGATTGAATCTATACAAGGGAATTGACAGCACAAAAAAAATTGCAAAAAGAATATCCCTATTATTTAAAGCTAATCGGAAACAACTCCAAAGTGCAGTATTATATCTTCTTATTTTACCATAGCACAAATATTGGTAAATTCTATACCTACTAGTAAATAGACTATACATTTTATCAAATGTTAGTTTAGATGTAGATATGTTTCCTTCCCGTGTATAATAAACATATATTTTATTTTTAATAACTTTTATATTAGTTGATCTATATCCAACTCTTACAGAAAATAAAGCATCATTTCCCTTTTCAATTTCCTCAAATTCTACATCCTCACAAATAAGTTCCTTTTTTATCATTTTATTCCATGGAGCCCATAAATAATACCGTATATTATTTATCATGTCTTTATGTCCTTCTAGATAAGATTTTATTTGTATAGAGATAATGTTATCACAATGTTCCATGGTCTTTTCTATGATATGATCACAGGCAAAATAAATTATATCATAATTACTATTCACATATTTATCCAAAACGTTCATTAAATCTGTTGTATAATGATCATCTGCATCAGGAAACAAAAACCATTTTCCCTTTGCATAAGTCAATCCTATATTCCTGGCATATCCCGCTCCCTTCCCTTCTTTTGTAAAATAAACCTCAACACATTTTTCATTTAAGCCTGGAAAACACTCAAAATTCACGATCTTAGGATCACTATTATCATCAACTATAATTATTTGGATATCATCACGTTTGGGAATTGAATCAATACATCGTTGAAGAAGATGTGGTACATTCCTATGAGGTATTATAAAAGAATAATTAATTTCTATTTCCATACGCACTAATACAAACTAAATATTTTTTTGTTTATTTTTTCTCCGCTTTGATTCTAAAATGGTCACTAACTTTTGGTTTACCACATATCTTTCTGTTGATGAAAGACCGCATAAATAGGCAAGAGAAAATAAAATAAGTTCTAATATAAAACTTGAAAGAACAGCTGTAAAAAAACTATCCTGTTCCATCTTTTTATGTAAGATATAAGCTATACAATAGGTGATAAACACAATAAGTATATTTTTGCTGAAAATATGTGTCACATAGTATCTAATTTCATAGATGGGCAAGATTCTACTTATTAAAACTATCCGAATAAGTACCCCCAATAATGTAACAAATAATGATGCATAGAGAACTGAATATGGCGGATATCCAATTGATAACAATAAATAAGCTATCGGTAATTCTGTCAGCATAACAATACAAATTATTACTTGAAACCATTTGATTCTTCCCGTGGCTTGCATGGCTGTTGTTAATGGACTAGATATAGCATACAAAAGATTGCATACAATCGTTAATATCAGAAAAATATCCGTATATTGTGGAACTTCTACCAACCATAAATTTAATATATAGGTAATATTAATCATTATAGGCAGGGAAATGACAGCTAACAAATAAAATGAAAATCTACAACCTGCATATACTAACTCTTTAGATCTGTATAAGTCTCCTACTGCATACGATTTTGTTATTTGTGGATTCATCGCCATCATAAAATTAGCAGAAAAACTATTTATTAGCGAACCTACCTGAACTGATATTCCGCGTGCAGCATTAACAACTGTACCAAAAAATAGATTCAAGAGAATATTAGATAATTGATCTTTAAAAGAAAATCCTAAATTCCCAACCAAACTCCAACCAGCAAAGGCAAACATTTCCCTAAATTGTTCAATATTAAAGCTAAAAGTATAATGACACTCCTCAAAATGCCTTTTACAATAAAAGCAATATAAGGAACGTAAAAGCAATGCAACGCAAAATACCAAAATTGAATATACAATCAATTTATCATAAGATATAAATAACAGCAAATAGGCTATTGCTAACTTCAAACTAACTTCGAAGATACTAATATATGCAAATGCGCTCATTTTTTCGTGTGCCACAATAGAAGCATTATAAGGAACACTGATTACATTCACAGCAAATACGAATATAGATAATTGGAGTGTCCAATTGGCAGCCATCATTCTATCTGATGGAATATTCAGTTTGGTATTGAGGAACCAAACTCCTATTACTTCCGATAAAACAACAATAATAAACGCAATAGCTATGTGTATAGTTAAAGTCGTACAAAAAACATCTTTAAGTTTATGTAAATTTCCCTTTCCTAACTCATATGAAATAAAACGTTGTGAAGTTGCAATCATAGCCGAATTTAAGAAAGCAAATATTGTAACAATACCACCAACAAGATTGTATATGCCATAATCCTCTATTCCCAAACTTTCAAGTACAATACGACTTGTAAACAAACCTATTCCCATACTGAAAAGCATACGAAAATAAAGTAATAGAGTATTTTTAGCTATTCTTTTATTATTTTGCTGAGATAAAGCAGACATTTTCAATTATAAAAAAGCACATTAAAATATTATGTCTATAATAGACAAGTCCCGTAATATGTATCCTGATTCTATTAATATACTCAAATCACTTGAAAGATATATATCTTCCACCTGTAACATTACTAAGCTTACAGCCCACACATTAGTAATGTGTCACCCCACACATTACTAATCTTCCGGCACGCACATTACTAACCTTTCAAACGTCCTGTTCTTTTCCGAAAAGAACAAGGTCTTTAAAAAAAAGAACAAGAGCTTTTAAAAATTTGACCTGTTGTTTTTTCCATAACGGTATCTACATGCCGAAACGCCTTACTTTTCCTTCAAATCTTTCAGCCACTCCGCAAACACCCTGCCTGTCGGCATTCCGGCTGAAGGATATACCTCACGAAATGTTTCAGCCGGAAAATATCCTTCAGAAAAACGATTCCCTAAGAATCGGAGGAAGATCAGTTCGGCTGAAACATTCCAACCCCCAGCTGAAGGATTCCTGAACCCAATCCTTCAGCCGGAATGCCCATGAACAGGGCGTTTGCGAGCAGGCTGAAGCTTTTGAAGGATTTTTCAGGGTATTCCCTATAGAGCATGACGAATGACCATATTCCATTGAAAAAAAGTAAGATATCTTCGTAAACAAAGTAAGATATGTTCCCAAGCAAAGTAACACCACTTACTTGGTCCACGAAGTCCGCATACTTTTCTTTACAACAAAACAGACCTCACAGCCGTCTCATGCCAGTGACGATAATCCCCCATCAGCAAAGAATGCTCCGACCACACTTTCCGGTAAATTCCATCGTGCAAAATGATGTACTCACGGAAATAGCTCTCTGCCTCATCGGCAGGAACGGAAGCCATCACCACATATTCCACACAATCCGGGACACAAAACAAAGTCAGTTCATTTTCAGAAAACAAGCCGCTCAACCTACAGGCGGAACGCTCAAAGGCCGCCCAATACGCACCAATGTCATACAGATGAATGAATTTATCATTATTCTTTTCCCTGGCTAAGATTTCCTTATGCTGATTCTGAATCAGCTGCTGGAGCCGGATGCCTGACGGCATAAATGTGGTTCTACACATTATTATATATAAGATTTATATAATCAGATCGTTTACTTTCCCATTAATCAGGGAATAACAATGTTTAACGTAGCAAATGAAATTATTTCTTCTTCGGCTCTTCTATCACTTCTATTAAGTCCGACGAAATAGTCGCCATGGCCATAGCTATCACCCCTTGCAGACTGATAACCACACGACGGTCTCTAGCACCTTTTACCTTTACAAACACCCCCTCGTAGCCCTCGAAGTCACCACCTGTGATACGGACTTTCGTACCGCGCCGTAAGTTCACCTCGTCGGGACTGAAAAAAATAAGATGCTCGTCATACGTTCCAGCCACAGCGATAAACTGCCTCATCTGATCATCGGGCACAATGATTTTCTGCCCGTTGCGGATATCAATCATATATTGAAAATACGGAAGTTTAAACTTCACCTTCTGAAGTTCGGACTGGACGGCATGAACAAATATCAGATCACTGATAACGGGAACCAGCTCACGCCTCTTGCGCCCGTTCCTTATACGAACTTCGTAACGCATGGGGATGAAATTGTTGATTCCTTCTTTATCCAACAAAGCCTTGATCTGCATCCCCCGGCGATAAGTGGCACGCATGGCAAACCATTGCATTTTTTCACTTGAGAACATAGTCATGGAGCTTTGAATTACAGATATCTATCTGTAATTCAATCAATTACGAGAAGTTTCGTAAAATACAAGAGGAATCGGCCTCTTGTGATTAAGCTGACCGGAGAAAAGCTATTTCAACAAATGGAGGATGGGAATCCGCACAATGTAGATGCAGCCTGTCGGGTCAACCAATGACCTTCCGCAGATTCCCGAACCGGACGGTTCTTATGTGTTAAATCAGAATTGTAATACCTATATATAAAAAAAGCGCGGGAATCTGTACCTGTTACTCGTCCCGCCCTACAAGGCCTTCGCATTGCCCAATCCAGTCTGAACGAGCAACGCAGAAGCCCACGCCGATATGTATAATGACACTTGAATGCACCTTTGACCGGCAAAGGCGCACCAAGGATATAAACATACCCCGCAGACACCTACTGTTGCTTTGTTTTGGCTGGATTTTAGAATTTGCGAAGTTCTGTAGAGCCAAGAACAAAACGTCAAGTAAACGTCTTTTCTATATATGTATATTTCCCACCTCCCTAACTTCCTTGCGGAAGTACCGGCGTGGAAAACGTGGCAAAGATAGCAATTTAATAAATAGGACGAAAATATATTCCGCTATTTTTAGTGATGTCTCTTTAAATGTCAACTGATGTCGGAACTGAAAAACGGAAAGCTGGTGCAATAACAATATGGCATTATTTATCTTCTGGTCATTTTATTCTTCAATCCATTCTACAATTTCTTGTGAAAGCGGACTAGTAGTAGAGCCGATTGAGGCAACCCATCTACCATTTTCATCAATCAGAAACTTATGAAAGTTCCACCCTATCTTAGCATCCGAAACCCCGTTTTCACTTTTATGCGTAAGCCATTGATAAAGGGGAGCTATATCTTTCCCCTTTACAGATATTTTAGCCATCATAGGAAAAGTAACTCCATAATTCAACGTACAAAACTCCTTGATTTCTTCATTCGTGCCGGGTTCCTGATGTAGGAAATTATTGGCAGGAAATCCGATAACGACAAAATCATCTTTTCCATATTTCTCATACAATTCCTCCAACTTGGCGTACTGGGGAGTGAAACCGCATTTAGATGCCACATTGACTACCAATACTTTCTTACCTTTGAACGTGGAAAGTGGCAAGTCCTTCCCGTCAATAGCCTTGACCGTAAAGTCATAAAAACTTTTTTGCTGTGCACCAGCTACCGATGTGATCATGGTTACAATTATGCTTAATATAAATGTCTTCATTTGAAATGCTATTTTATAATAGAACAATTCATGAACTTGAAAAGTTTTCTCTGAAAGAAAAGATTGACGAGAGAAAATTGTTATCTTTGTTCTTCTGAAAAAGAACAGAAGATATTTATGAGCAAACAAGGAACCATCATAGTAGTAGATGATAACAAAGGAGTGCTGTCGGCAGTAAAGCTATTGCTGAAAAATCATTTCGAACATATCGTCACACTGCCCTCACCCATCACACTGCCCGCTGCGCTACGTGAAGAAAACGCGCAAGTAGTGCTGCTGGATATGAATTTCAGCAGCGGACTGAATACCGGGAATGAAGGTCTGTACTGGTTACACGAGATAAAGAAAATACACCCCTCCCTGCCCGTAGTACTTTTCACAGCCTATGCTGACATAGACCTGGCAGTGCGCGGCATCAAGGAAGGAGCAACAGACTTCATCGTCAAGCCTTGGGACAATGCCCGGCTGATAGAAACCTTGCTGTCTGCCTGCCGCAATTCCTCCAAGAACAAGAAGAGAGCGGAAGTCCCTAAAACCGTATCTTCTATGTATTGGGGAGAAAGCAATGCCATGAAGCAACTGCGGACGCTGATAGAGAAAGTGGCGCAAACGGATGCCAATATTCTGATTACAGGAGAGAACGGCACAGGAAAAGAAATGCTGGCACGGGAAATACACGCTTTGTCTGCCCGATACCGACGGGATATGATAACGGTGGATATGGGTGCCATTACCGAATCCCTGTTCGAAAGCGAACTGTTCGGCCATAAAAAAGGCTCGTTTACCGATGCCCATACCGACCGTGCAGGTAAATTCGAAGCCGCCCATGAAGGGACTTTGTTTCTGGACGAAATAGGCAACCTGCCCTATCACCTGCAATCCAAACTACTCACCGCCATTCAAAGCCGAAGCGTGGTGCGAGTAGGAAGCAACGAACCGATACCGGTCAACATACGTTTGATTTGCGCCACCAATTGTGATTTGGAAGAGATGGTGGCCAAAGGCAAATTCCGCGAGGATTTGCTTTACCGCATCAATACCATCCACATCGAGATTCCCCCTCTGCGGGAACGCAAAGAAGATATTATCCCTTTGGCCCAACGCTTTATAGACCGGTTCTGCAAACAATATGACAAAGGAAATATCCTTCTTTCTACCGATGCGCAAGAAAAGTTACGGACATATCCGTGGTATGGAAACATACGCGAATTGGAACATGCCGTAGAGAAAGCGGTCATTATCAATGAAGATGGTATATTGAGTGAGGAACATTTTCATTTCCCCCGAAAAGTAGCGGCTCCTGCGACAGAAACAAGTGTCTCAACTCTGGAGGAGATGGAATTGCAAATGATTCAGAAGGCGATAGAGAAATGCAACGGAAACCTCTCAGCTGTAGCGGCACAGTTGGGAATTACCCGTCAGACGCTTTATAACAAGATGAAAAAATTCGGATTATGACCATTTTCTCATGTCCTTCCTCACTACAACCAAATTTTAAACAGACTCTAAAGAAGCATCAACGAAACAATAAATAATCAAGCTGTGAAACAATTCTTCTTCCGTTTTTTCACTGTACTGTTCCTAGGTATTGCCTGCACCTTACTAATCCAGCAGCGCAATTGGCTGTGGCTATGCATAGCCGTACCTTCATTCCTTGTTTCCATAGGCTGGTTTTACCGCCTGTACACTTTTAATACCCGGAAGATAGCCTTTCTGCTCGACGCCATCGAAAACGACGACCCCGCTGTTCGTTTTTATGAACATGCCTCCCCTGGCGATTCTTCCATGGTCAATGTCATGCTGAACCGCATCGCACGTATTTTGTACAATGTAAAACAGGAAACGGCACAACGAGAGAAATATTATGAGCTCATCATGGACTTTGTAGAAACCGGCATTGTGGTGCTGAACAGCAAAGGCTCCGTTTATCAAAAGAATAAAGAGGCCATGAATCTGTTGGGGCTGGATGTTTTGACTCATGTCAAACAACTCTCCCGCATCTCGGATGAACTGATGATTGCTTTGGAAAAAGCAGTTCCGGGTGACAAGCTGCAAATTCAGTTCAACACAGAACGGGGAACAGTACATCTTGCCTTACGGGTGTCCGGCATCCGTATCAAAGACGAGGAACTCCGCATTATTGCCTTGAGTGATATCAATCGGGAGCTGGATGAACGGGAAATAGATTCATGGATACGCCTCACCCGCGTACTGACTCATGAAATAATGAATTCACTCACTCCGGTGACTTCCCTCAGCGAAACACTACTGGCTCTTCCCGGAGCAGAAAATGAAGAAATGAAACAAGGGCTGGAAACGATTCACTCTACAGGTAAAGGATTGATAAATTTTGTCATGTCTTATCGCAAACTGACACGACTGCCATCACCTGAACCATCGCTGTTCTATGTCCGTCCTTTCCTGGAACGGATGATCCGACTGGCACAGCACCAGCATCCATGCCCCAACATCACTCTTTCCATCCTCGAAGCCCGGGAAGACCTGATAGTCTTTGCCGACGAGAACCTGATAGCCCAAGTGGTTACGAATCTGCTGAAAAATGCGATTCAAGCCATAGGTAATGCTCCCGACGGAAAGATCACCTTGAAAGCTTATTGTGATCCGCAAGAAAGTATCCGTATAGAGATAGCCAACAACGGTCCCGCTATTCCTCCCGATGCAGCCGGACAAATTTTTGTACCTTTCTTCACGACCAAAGAGGAAGGAAGCGGCATCGGACTGAGTCTAAGCAAACAAATCATGAGGCTGAGCGGTGGCACACTGACCCTGCTGCCTTACAAGGAAAAGGGACAGGCCACTGTTTTTGTACTGGTTTTTAATTAAAAATAAAAATGTGCTAATGTGTCAGCCAATTACCATCCGGTACACAGCGCAGCCATTAGCAAATTAGCAAATTATTTAAAATGAAACATTCTCCTGAATTATTAGTTTATAAAGCCTCTGCCGGTTCGGGAAAAACATTCACACTGGCCGTGGAATATATAAAGCTGCTGATACAGAACCCACGGGCATACCGTAATATACTGGCTGTGACTTTTACCAACAAGGCCACTACCGAAATGAAAGAGCGGATTCTGAGCCAGCTATACGGAATATGGATAAAGGATAAGGATTCTGATCCCTATTTACAGAAAATCACAGAAGAACTGGAAATGCCCCCAGAAGACATAAGGACAGCCGCCGGTACGGCACTGCACTACATGATACACGATTACAGCCGCTTCCGGGTGGAAACCATTGACTCATTCTTCCAGTCGGTGATGCGCAATTTGGCACGGGAGCTGGAATTGGGTGCCAATCTGAATATCGAACTGAACAATATGGAGGTACTGAGTGATGCCGTGGACTCCATGATAGAAAAGCTGGACCGACAATCTCCCGTACTCTATTGGCTGTTGGAATACATAGAAGAAAGAATTGCCGATGACAAGAGGTGGAATGTTTCCGGTGAGATAAAGAATTTCGGACGAAACATCTTCGATGAAGGATATATAGAAAAAGGAAATGGGCTACGGGAAAAATTACGGGACAAAGACTGTATCAAGAATTACCGCAAGACGCTGCAAGCCATTTTGGAAGAGGTGCAGGAACAAATGAAAGGATTTGCCGACCAATTCTTCGGAATATTGGATACAAACGGGGTGAAAGTAGAAGATTTGAAAAACGGTTCCCGAGGTATAGCCGGCTATTTTAATAAACTACAATCGGGCAAACTGGATGACAGCGTCCGCAATGTAACAGTGGAAAAATGTCTGGACTGCCCCGACGAATGGGTGAAAAAAACCTCCCCCATACGCAACGCTATCCTAGGTCTGGCAGAAAAAGAACTGATTCCCCTGCTGAATGAATCGGAAAAATATAGAAGCCGGAACAATATGCTGGCCAATTCCTGCCAACTCTCCCTGCGCCACGTAAACAATATCCGTCTGCTGGCCAATATAGACGAAGAGGTACGCGAATTGAACCATGAGAACAATCGCTTCCTGCTGTCGGATACCAACGCGTTGCTTCATAACCTGGTAAAAGAAGGAGATTCCTCGTTTGTATTCGAAAAGATAGGAACAACCATACGCAACGTAATGATTGATGAATTTCAGGATACTTCGCGTATGCAATGGGACAATTTCCGTCTGTTGCTGCTCGAAGGTTTGTCTCAGGGAGCAGACAGCTTGATTGTAGGAGACGTGAAACAATCCATCTACCGCTGGAGAAACGGTGACTGGGGCATACTGAACGGACTGAAAACAAACATCGAAGCCTTTCCCGTCAAAGTAAAGACACTGACCACCAACCGCCGGAGCGCTGCAAACATCATTCACTTCAACAACGAAGTGTTTACAGCCGCCTGCGAGGTGTTGAACAACATTTATAAGGAAGAACAAAAAAAGGAATGCAAGGAACTGAAGGAAGCCTACAACGACGTGTGTCAGGAAACATACAAAGATCCCGGAAAAGGGTATGTCAAAGTGGAATTTCTATCGGATACGGAAGACATGACCTATATGGAAAACACCCTGTACCACCTAGGAGAAGAAGTGGAGCTGCTTGTGGCGCAGGGCGTGCAACTGAAAGATATTGCCATCCTGGTGCGCAAGAACAGAAGCATTCCTTTAATAGCCGATTACTTCGACAAGAACACCTCTTACAAAATCGTATCCGATGAGGCATTCCGACTGGATGCCTCACTGGCGGTATGTATGATAATGGATAGCCTGCGCTACTTGTCACAACCCGGAAACCGGATTGCCAAAGCGCAACTGGCTGCTGCTTATCAGAATGAAGTATTACATAAAGGAATAGATCTCAACACTCTATTGCTGAACGAAATAGATGATTATCTGCCATTCGATTTCATAAAAGAAGCGGAACAGCTTCGCCTCATGCCACTGTATGAACTGATGGAAAAACTTTTCAATCTGTTTCAGATGTCCTGCATCAAACAACAGGATGCCTATCTGTGCGCCTTCTTTGATGCCGTGACGGAATATTTGCAAAGCAATTCTTCCGAATTATCCGCTTTTATCACCTACTGGGAAGAAAAACTAGGCAGCAAGACCATCCCTTCCGGCGAGGTGGAAGGAATTCGCATTCTCTCCATCCACAAGTCCAAAGGCTTGGAATACCATACCGTACTGCTACCCTTCTGCGACTGGAAAATGGAGAATGAGACTTACAACCATCTGGTATGGTGTGCTCCCCGGCAAGCTCCGTTTAGCGATCTTGACATTGTTCCCATCAACTATTCCACAGCCATGCAGCAATCCATTTATCGGGAAGAGTTCCTGAATGAACGCTTGCAATTATGGGTGGATAATCTGAACCTGCTTTATGTGGCATTTACCCGTGCCAAAAAGAACTTGATTATATATGGAAAGGCGGAACAGAAAGGAACGGTATCCGAATTGTTAGGAAATGCCTTATCCGACATGACCGGAAAGAGCTATGCCACCGGAGAAGAAATATACGAACTGGGAACGCTCTATCTCTCATCTCACGAAGAGGAAAAACAAGTGTCCGGCAACAAGCTGCTGACTGTAGCCCGACGTTTGCCTATCCATCTGGAAACGCTGGAAACCAACATCGAATTCAAACAGTCCAACCGTTCTGCCGAATTTATCCGGGGAGAAGAGGAAACGGAAGACAAATACATCCGGCAAGGACAGTTGTTGCATAATCTATTCTCCGTAATCCGTACCACGGACGATGTGCCTCCCGCCATAGAACGCCTGCGTTTCGAAGGAATCATAGAGTCGGCACAACAAGAGGAACAAATACGAAAACTCACCGAATGGGCTTTGAGGCATCCGCTGGTCAAAGAATGGTATTCGGGCCGCTGGGAACTATACAATGAGTGTGCCATTATTTATCGGGAAAAAGGAGTCCTGCAAACCCGCCGTCCGGACCGCGTGATGATGAAAGACGGAGAGGTGATTGTGGTGGACTTTAAATTCGGTAAAAAGCGGAAGGCTTACAACAAGCAGGTGAAAGAATATATGGATTTATTATCAGACATGGGATATGAGCATATCCGTGGCTATTTATGGTATGTATTTAACAACGAACTGGAGGAAATAGAATAATGGAAAGCTTTTTGAAACTGGTAGCAGCCGATTTATATAAACATACGGAAGGAAACCTGGCACATACAGCCGTGGTTTTTCCTAACAAACGTGCCGGACTTTTCTTTAATGAGTATCTCGCCCAAGAGTCGGACTCACCTATTTGGTCGCCCGCATACGTCAGCATCAGCGAATTGTTCCGTAGTCTTTCTCCATGGGAAGTGGGTGATCCGGTAAAACTGGTATGCGAACTTTATAAGATATTCCGACGGGAAACTCAAAGTACGGAAACACTGGATGATTTCTATTTTTGGGGAGAAATGCTGATCAGTGATTTTGACGATGCCGACAAAAATAGAGTGGATACCGACAAACTGTTTTCCAATTTACAGGATCTGCGCAACATAATGGACGACTACACCTTCATTGATGATGAGCAGGAAGAAGCTATCCGGCAGTTCTTCCAGAACTTCTCCATCGAACGGAGAACAGCGCTGAAAGAACGGTTTATCTCTTTATGGAACGTATTGGGGAACATCTACAAAGGGTTCCGTGAATCCTTAGCTTCTCAAAACATTGCCTACGAAGGAATGATGTACCGTCACGTCATAGAGCATCTGGATGTGGACAAACTTCCATACGAGAAATATATTTTTGTAGGATTTAATGTGCTGAACAAAGTGGAACATACGTTGTTCACCCAATTGAAAGATGCCGGAAAAGCTGTTTTTTATTGGGATTACGACGAATTTTATATGAAGGAAAACAGACAAGCCGTCACCCATGAAGCCGGAGAGTTTATCCGCCGGAACTTACGCGACTTTCCTTCTCCTTTGTCCGGTGAGTTATTCAAAAATCTCTCGAAACCTAAAGAGGTACACTACATCGCATCTTCCACTGAAAATGCACAAGCCCGTTACCTGCCTCAATGGATACGAAACAATCTGACTACACCGGAAAAGGAAACCGCAGTCGTATTGTGTAACGAAGCATTGCTTCAACCGGTCCTCCATTCATTGCCGGCAGAAGTAAAACATGTCAATATCACCATGGGATTTCCGTTATCGCAAACTCCTGTATATAGTTTCCTCATCGCCTTACTGGAGTTGCATACCCACGGATTTAATTTCAAAAGCGGCCGCTACACGTTTCAATCAGTTGTTACACTGTTAAAACACCCCTATACCCGCCAACTCACCGGTCAAGCCGAATTGTTGGAGAAAGAACTGACCCGAAACAACCGTTTCTATCCGTTACCCGGCGAATTGGGCAAAGATGAATTCCTTACCCAGCTTTTCACTCCGCTTTCCGGAAACCTGAATCTGTGCATACGCCTGTCCGAAACTTTGCAGCAAGTGGCAAGCATTTACCAGGCAAACACTTCCGGTACCGAGGACACAGATGCATTCAACCAACTTTATCGGGAATCGCTTTTCAAAGCCTATACCACCATCAACCGGTTCCGCACACTGATAGAAGAAGATGAATTAACCGTACAAAGCGAAACATTCCGGCGATTGCTGGTCAAGGTCTTATCAACGACTAATATTCCATTCCACGGCGAACCGGCCATTGGTATGCAGGTCATGGGGGTATTGGAAACACGTAACCTGGATTTCCGCCACTTGGTATTACTATCGGTCAATGAAGGGCAGCTTCCCAAATCGGGAGGAGACTCTTCCTTTATTCCTTACAACCTGCGCAAAGCTTTCGGAATGACTACTATAGAGCATAAAATTGCCGTATATGCATACTATTTCTATCGTCTGCTGCAACGGGCAGAAAGGATTACCTTAATTTACAATACCAGTTCGGACGGACTGAACCGCGGCGAATGGAGCCGTTTCATGCTGCAATTCCTTATTGAATGGCCTCACCCCATCACACGTCAGTTTCTGGAGGCCGGACAGTCCCCTCAAGGCACCTCGTCTATCACTGTAGAAAAGACCCCGGATGTCATGCGCCGGATGCAAAGCCTGTTTGATGTCCGTGCCAATCCCAAAGCAAAATTTTCTCCATCAGCCTTGAATTATTATCTGGATTGTCCTTTAAAATTTTATTATAGGTATGTAGCCGGCCTCTCCGCCCCCGATGAAGTGAGTGCAGAAATAGATTCCGCCACATTCGGAAGTATTTTCCATTACGCAGCCGAACATATTTATAAAGACCTGACCACTCATGGCAAAGTCATTAATAAGGAAGCATTGGAAACGTTGCTACGCAATGAAGTGAAGCTGCAAGATTATGTGGATACAGCATTCAAGAAATTATTCTTTAATGTTCCGCAAAACGAGAAACCGGAATATAACGGCGTACAACTTATCAACTCTGCCGTTATTGCAAGATATTTAAAACAACTTTTACAAAATGATTTACGTTACGCTCCCTTCACTTTTATTGCATCGGAAATGGAAGTGGATGAACCCATCGACATACAAACACCCAAAGGAGTCATAAAATCACGTATCGGAGGAATTATTGACCGTATGGACAGCAAGGATGGCACACTTCGTATTGTGGACTACAAGACAGGTGGCGATGCAGACACCCCACCCCATGTGGAATCTCTGTTTATTCCAGACAAGAAACGTTCCAACTATGTATTCCAAACGTTCCTGTATGCCGCCATCATGTGCCGCAAGCAACCAACGATGAAGATAGCTCCGGCCCTTCTCTATATTCATCGGGCCGCTACAGAAACCTATTCTCCCGTTATACAAATGGGCGAGTCACGAAAGCCCAAAGAGGCTGTGGAAGATTTCAGTAAATATGAAAAAGAATACCGTGAACGACTTCAAGGATTATTAGAAGAAATATTTAATCCGGAAAAATCATTTACCCAAACAGAAATCATAGAAAAATGTACCTATTGTGATTTCAAGGCACTATGTAAAAGATAGACTATAGTGATTAGTGGTTAATACCTGCGGCATGACAGCGCAGTCCACTAATCACTAACCACTGATCTGCCACACTATTCCAACGCTCTCTGCCTGCAAAAACATCCACAGAATTTATCTTCCACATTCTCTATCGGTGCTTCGAAAATACCATAGACGGAAGACCCAGAGCCACTCATGGCAGCATACACTGCCCCCAAATCATACAATTCATCTTTTATAGCAGCAATCTCAGGGAACTTTTTGAAGACACTATCTTCAAAATCATTCTTCATACTGCTTTTCCATGTTTCTATAGGTTGCTTTACAATTTCTTTCAAAGAAACAGCCGGACGCACAGGCTTTATTTCGGCAAACGCATCCCGGGTGGACACAAAGATATCAGGTTTAATCAAAATTATGTGGTATCCCTTTAATGACAATTCCACAGGCTCGAACAGATTCCCTATTCCGGTAGCGAAAACAGGTTTGTTCCGAATGAAAAAAGCACAGTCTGCCCCTAGTTTTGCAGCATATTCCTCCATCCGTTCCGTACTGAGTCCCAATGAAAATTTATCATTCAGAAGCTTTATCATACAAGCGGCATCTGATGATCCGCCACCTAGTCCGGCACCCGCCGGTATATGCTTGTACATGTGTATATCTACCGGCAACAGTCCGGGATAGTCTTTTTTTAATAACTTATAGGCTTTTACTACCAGATTATCTTCGGGTTCACCCTCCAAAGGAGATCCGCTTATGTGTAAAGTGTATTCTTTGTCATTGTTTTCCCGCCGCGTCACTTCCAGAGCGTCTTGCAGGTTTATCGGATAAAATATGGTTTCCAGATTGTGGTATCCATCCGGGCGCTTTTCTACAATATTAAGTCCCAAATTAATCTTTGCATTAGGAAATGTAATCATATTCTGTTCTTTAAATAGTTATTTTTAGTGTGTTTCGTTAGATTGTTGCCCGTTCTACAAAGATGCACGCCATCTTTTATCCGGACAGAGCGCCAAATATAGAACAAACTTTTCATTTTACCATATAAAAAAACCATTTACTGTCCAGATTGTTCATTTCTCCGTAGATTCAGGTTCATATTTCTTTTATTATTTTTGGGAATGGACGAGTGTCCAACTCAGCAAAAAGTTCTATCTTTGCCCTACTTTAAACAGACGACAATGGCAGAAACGAGAAAAATGACACGTACTCCCAAAACTTCGAAAGCAAAGCCTGTTGACGAATACGGACATTTACAGCCCCAGGCACCTGAGCTGGAGGAAGCTGTATTGGGAGCCTTAATGATAGAAAAAGATGCTTACTCATTAGTAAGTGAGATTCTTCGTCCCGAATCTTTTTATGAACGCCGTCACCAACTTATTTATTCGGCTATTACCTCTTTGGCTTTACGCCAGCAACCAGTCGATATCTTGACTGTGGCCGAACAATTACGCAGCACCGGTGAACTGGAAGATGCAGGCGGTCCTTTTTACATAACACAGCTAAGCGGCAAGGTAGCCTCTTCCGCACACATAGAATATCACGCACGTATCATCGCGCAGAAGTTTCTTGCACGCGAACTGATTACCTTTACCAGCAACATCCAGACAAAGGCTTTCGACGAAACCCAAGACGTGGACGACCTGATGCAGGAAGCGGAAGGAAAACTGTTCGAAATCTCGCAACAGAACATGAAGAAGGATTATACGCAAATCAACCCTGTCATTCAGGAAGCGTATGAGATGCTTCAAAAAGCAGCGGCACGAACGGACGGGCTGAGTGGTCTGGAAAGCGGTTTCCATGCATTGGACAAAATGACCTCGGGCTGGCAAAATTCCGACCTGGTGATTATTGCCGCCCGCCCCGCTATGGGTAAAACGGCTTTTGTGCTTTCCATGGCAAAGAACATGGCGGTAAATGCGAAAATCCCTGTGGCTTTGTTCTCTCTTGAAATGTCCAACGTACAGTTGGTCAACCGTATGATTGTCAACGTGTGCGAAATTCCGGGTGAGAAAATCAAGAGTGGCCAGTTGGCTCCGTATGAATGGGGACAATTGGATTATAAAATAAAAGAATTATACGATGCTCCGATGTATGTGGATGACACACCATCCTTGTCCGTCTTTGAATTACGCACCAAAGCACGACGGCTTGTACGCGAGCATGGAGTAAAAATCATTATCATTGACTACCTTCAGTTAATGAATGCCAGCGGAATGTCATTCGGTAGCCGTCAGGAAGAGGTCAGTACCATTTCACGTTCACTGAAGGGGTTAGCCAAAGAACTGAACATCCCCATCATCGCACTGAGCCAGCTGAACCGTGGTGTGGAAAGTCGTGAGGGTATTGACGGAAAACGTCCCCAGCTCAGTGACCTCCGTGAATCCGGAGCTATTGAGCAGGATGCCGATATGGTATGCTTTATCCACCGCCCGGAATACTATAAAATTTACTCGGATGAAAAAGGGAACGACCTGCACGGTATGGCAGAAATCATTATCGCCAAGCACCGTAACGGTGCCGTAGGTGATGTACTGCTGCGTTTCCGTGGCGAATTCGCCCGCTTCCAGAATCCGGACGATGATGTTATCGTGCCTATGCCGGGTGAGGCACCGGGTATTATCCGTTCCAAAATGAACGGTGGCGGCAACAGTGTACCTCCCCCATCTCCTGATGCCGCACCTGCCGACAATAATCCGTTCGGAGCCCCTATTTCCGAAGGACCTTTACCGTTCTGACATTTATTTATCCCTCACAGAATTAACACGGATTATTTCCCTCAAAGAAAAATCTGTGTTAATCTGAGTAATCTGTGATGGATAAATAACAGGATAAAAGAAAATAATTACTAAATTTGCAGGTCATTTTGAAATACATAAAAAATATCATATATGAATATCTCTTATAATTGGCTGAAAGAATACGTCAACTTCGATTTGACACCGGATGAAGTGGCCGAAGCGCTGACTTCCATCGGTTTGGAAACCGGAGGCGTAGAAGAAGTCCAAACAATTAAAGGTGGTCTGGAAGGTATTGTCATCGGCGAAGTGCTGACTTGCGAACCTCATCCCAATTCAGACCACATGCATGTTACTACTGTGAATTTGGGACAAGGCGAACCGGTACAGATTGTCTGTGGAGCCGCTAACGTAGCTGCCGGACAGAAAGTGGTGGTTGCCACATTGGGCACCAAGCTATACGATGGCGAAGAATGTTTTACCATCAAGAAATCAAAGCTCCGCGGAATTGAATCTATGGGTATGATCTGTGCCGAAGACGAAATCGGTATCGGAAACAGCCACGAAGGTATCATCGTACTGCCGGCGGATGCTGTTCCGGGTACTCCCGCTAAAGATTATTTCAATATCAAAAGCGAATACGTACTGGAAGTGGATATCACCCCGAACCGTGCGGACGCCTGCTCACATTACGGCGTGGCCCGAGATCTGTATGCCTACCTGATTCAAAACGGCAAACAAGCCACTTTAAAACGTCCGTCTGTAGAAGCGTTTAAAGTGGATAACCATGATATGGACATCGCCATTGAAGTAGAGAATACGGAAGCATGTCCGCGTTATGCCGGAGTTTCCATAAAAGGGGTAACTGTAAAAGAGAGTCCCGAATGGCTGCAAAACAAATTACGCCTGATTGGAGTACGTCCTATCAATAATATCGTGGATATCACCAACTACATCCTTCACGCATACGGCCAGCCCCTGCACTGTTTTGATGCAGATAAGATTAAAGGTGGTAAGATTGTAGTGAAGACTGTTGCCGAAGGTACTACATTCGTTACTTTGGACGAAGTGGAACGCAAATTATCCGACAAGGACCTGATGATATGCAACACAGAAGAACCGATGTGCATTGCCGGCGTATTCGGTGGTCTGGATTCGGGAACAACCGAGCAGACAGTAGATGTATTTTTGGAAAGCGCTTATTTCAACCCGACTTGGGTACGTAAAACAGCCCGTCGCCATGGATTGAGTACAGACTCTTCTTTCCGTTTCGAACGTGGTATTGACCCCAACGGAACTATTTATGCATTGAAAGAAGCGGCTTTACTGGTTCAAGAACTTGCAGGAGGTACTATTTCTTCTGAAATTAAAGACAACTACCCTGCCCCGATAGCCGATTTTACAGTAGAGCTGAATTATGAGAAAGTCCACTCACTGATAGGAAAAACCATACCAGTGGAAACCATAAAGAGCATTGTCACCAGTCTTGAAATGAAGATTGTGAACGAAACACCCGGAGGCTTGACTTTACAAGTTCCCCCCTATCGTGTGGATGTGCAACGTGATTGCGATGTAGTAGAAGACATTCTCCGTATCTACGGATATAATAATGTGGAGATTCCTACTACCTTGAAATCCAGCCTGACCACCAAAGGTGAAGTGGATTACTCCCAGAAATTACAAAATCTGATTTCAGAGCAACTGGTAGGTTGTGGTTTCAATGAAATACTGAACAATTCACTGACCGCCGCTTCCTATTACGAAGGATTGGAAACATACAAGAACGAAAATTTGGTTTACTTGATGAACCCATTGAGTAACGATTTGAACGTGATGCGTCAAACTTTATTATTCGGTGGTTTGGAAAGCATCCAGCACAATGCCAATCGCAAGAACGCCGATTTGAAATTCTTTGAATTCGGTAACTGCTATTTTTATAACGCAGAAAAGAAAAACCCGGAAAAAGTGCTTGCGGCTTATGCTGAAGAATATCATTTAGGATTGTGGGTAACCGGCAAACGCGTCAGCAATTCATGGGCCCATCCCGATGAAAACAGCAGTGTTTACGAATTAAAAGCATACGTGCTGAACATCTTTACCCGTTTGGGATTGAATTTCGGCAACGTGGTATTCGGTAACCTGACCAACGATATCTATTCAACAGCCATCAGCGTACACACACGTGGCGGCAAGTTATTGGCCACCTTCGGCATCATCAGCAAGAAGATTCAAAAAGCATTCGATATAGACAATGAGGTATATTATGCAGAAATCAACTGGAAAGAACTGATGAAAGCCATCAAGTCGGCTAAAGTCAACTTTAAAGAACTTTCCAAGTTCCCGGCTGTGAAACGTGACTTGGCTTTGTTGATTGACAAGAACATACAGTTTGCAGAAATCGAAAAAATAGCCTATGAGACTGAAAAGAAACTGCTGAAAGAAGTAGAATTGTTTGATGTTTATGAAGGCAAGAATCTGGAACCGGATAAAAAAAGTTATGCAGTGAGCTTCTTGTTACAGGATGAAAGCGCAACACTGAACGACAAACAGATTGACAAGATCATGTCCAAACTGATTGCTAACCTAGAAAACAAACTAGGTGCAAAACTAAGATAATAATAAAAATAACCATTATAAAACTACAATCCAATGGGAAGAGCATTTGAATATAGAAAAGCTACAAAGCTGAAAAGATGGGGCCACATGGCCAAAACATTTACAAGACTGGGTAAACAAATCGCTATAGCTGTAAAAGCAGGTGGTCCGGAACCCGAAAATAACCCGACCCTACGTGGTGTGATCGCTACTTGTAAGCGTGAAAACATGCCGAAGGATAACATTGAACGCGCCATTAAGAATGCAATGGGTAAAGATACCAGTGACTACAAAGGTATGACTTACGAAGGATATGGTCCTCACGGAGTAGCTGTATTTGTTGATACATTGACAGACAACACTACCCGTACCGTAGCAGATGTGCGTTCAGTATTCAACAAATTCGGTGGAAACTTGGGTACTACCGGTTCCTTAGCTTTCTTGTTCGACCATAAATGTGTATTTACTTTCAAGAAGAAAGAGGGAATGGATATGGAAGAACTGATCCTGGATTTGATTGACTATAATGTAGAGGATGAGTTCGACGAAGATGAAGAAGAAGGAACTATCACCATCTATGGTGATCCGAAGAGCTACGCAGCAATTCAGAAACACTTGGAAGAATGTGGTTTCGAAGAAGTGGGTGGTGATTTCACATATATTCCCAATGACTTAAAAGATGTGACTCCTGAACAACGTGAAACTCTAGACAAGATGGTAGAGCGTCTGGAAGAATTTGATGATGTTCAGACCGTTTATACAAACATGAAACCTGCATCTGAAGAGGAAGAATAAAATGAAAATAACCTATAAGACGCAAGGCACTTGCAGCAGCCACATCGAAGTGGAAGTAGAAGATGACGTTATTCAACAAGTTTTCTTTTGGGGCGGATGCAATGGAAACTTACAAGGTATCAGCCGATTGGTGAAAGGAATGAAAGTGGAAGAGGTCTTACAGAAACTGGAAGGTGTAAGATGCGGAAACCGTTCTACTTCCTGTCCGGATCAATTATGTAAGGCGTTGCGTGAAATGAAACAATAAAAAAGAGGCTGTCTTATCTTGTAATTCAAGTTTGAGACAGCTTCTCTTTTTTTCAATATATTATCTTACTTCCGGATCATTGTTCCGTTTCATTTTCTGTTCTCTTCAAGGCCCTTCAAAGGTTGATGGTCTTTACCTTACCCGGAATGATGGTCAGATGCACCGTTCCATCCTTTTCTATCTCCACCTTCTGATATCTGGCCTCCACCACCACTTTTCCATCCAGCGCCATCACCCCCCACTGGCAGGCATTCCCTTCAAAAGCACAATAACCGCCTACGGGAACACAGATATTCCGGTAGCAGGGAGGCACTACGATGCGATCTCCCCATTTCAGCCCCCACTTCATCCCCATCCGGAAAGGAAGGACATCTTTTATTTCCTCCAGCCTCTTCCGCCTTTTCTCTTCCTCATTCTGTTGCCGTTCCCGCTGTACGCTCTCCGCACGCCGCCCGGCTTCCTTCCTCAGACCTTCCACCACGGAGGCAAAATCCGCCTCGCCCGCCTTAGGAGCATTACAAGCTATATACCGCTTCCCCTTTCCTTTCTCCACACGATAATAGCTTCCTTCCCCGTCCATCACCACAATGCTCCGGTCCGCCAAACAACCACAACACCAGTACACCTCTTCATCATCCCCTTCCAGCACGCAGGCGAAGACATCAAATATAGCAGACCACACAGGATCAACTAGCCGGCAAGACTTCGGAACACGGTAATCCGGTATCTTCAAGTAGAAACCATAAAAACAAAGACTGTCTTTGTGCAAACCATGCATAGAGGTATACGCCTTCCGCGTGCGGCTATGGAAAGTCTCCCCCACCCGCAGCAGCTCTATGCCGCCGTATGAAAAAACCACCGGCCTCTCCTGATAAGTTCTGTTTGTCTTCAAATCGGTATAACAGTCACTCCCATCCTCTTTGGTGACAGAAAGAAGTTCTCCCTTCAGGAATCTCAATCTCCGGCAACAGCCTGTCACCACCATGAGGACTCCGGACTTATCCACCACCCCTGTCCGGCCATCTTTAAAACGGACAGCAGCCCGGTTTGCACAAATATCAAATACTTCCCGGTATTGAGGAATCACTGTGATTTTGTTCCCGCACCTCAAGCCCCACAAACCACTCTGCCGGTCACGACAGGCTTTCAAGGCCGTCCGTTGCTCCCCATCGGCCGGACCGTCCTCTCCCAGACGAACCAAGTCCCCGTTCCGGACAGCATCCAGCAGACGGGCGTGTGTCATCACGACCTCCAGTTCTTCATTCCGCCTGCCATCCTCCGGCAGCGGAACGGACACAGACAGCCCGTTGTCCTCCATCCGTGTCCGGGGCTGAGCATTTCCCGCCATCCGTCCTTCGAACATCGCCTCCCAGTCACGGTCACGGACAGGCAGACCGAATATCCGGTGCAATCCCACATTATCTATCAGCACACATGATTCCTTATTATCCGACTTCCGCAGCCCCCGGCCCACCTGTTGCAGGTATTTCGCCAACGAAAGCGTGGGACGTGCCAGCTGCACGAACTCCACATCGGGACAGTCAAAACCTTCAGAAAAAATATCCACATTGACCAACACGCTGATCTTTCCCCGCCTGAAATCCTCTACCAGTTCCTTGCGTTCCAGAGCGGGGGTCCTGCTGTCGATAGCAACAGACTCCACGCCATGCAGGCTGTAATAAGCCGCAATCTGTCGGGCGTGTGCGATGCTCACGGCATAGACTATCCCTTTCTTCCCGGCGGCATATCGACGGACGCTCTCATACAATTGTCGGATACCGGTCTCCCGATTTAACACCGCATTCATTTCCTTTACCTGATAATCCCCGTCCGCACCCCGTTTCTTCAACGAGTCAATCAGTCGCTGTTCACTGCTGTTCGCACGGATGGACACATAGTCAAATGACGACAACCAGCCCCTCCCGATAAATTCCGCAATGCTCCATGAGGTAATCAGGGTATCAAACAAATCCGTGAATCCCTTGCGGCTCAGCCGGCAGGGAGTAGCAGTCATGCCCAGTTTCCTCGCCTCCGGATATCTCTTCCAAAGCTCCCGGTAGGTTTCCGCCAGGGCATGATGCGCCTCGTCAATGACGATCAAATCCGGCTGTCCGTCCATAATCTTCCGGTTTCGTGACAACCACTGGATGGAAAATACCCTCACCCTCCCGGATTCTTCCGGCATACTGTCTTTCCCCGTCCTTCCGTTCTTTGCCGACTTGTCCGGTTCTTTTCCCATTCCATACCGGGCTACGGTTTCCTCTATCTGCTCTACCAGCTCCCTGCGGTGTGCCACTATCCACACCCGCATACCGACACCGCCACCACAAAGAAACTCTTTCACCACCGCAGCCAGCAGATGTGTCTTTCCCGTGCCTGTAGGCATTTGTACCATCACACTCCGGTGAAGCTCCCACTCTTCAAAGAGCCTGAGCTTCATCTCCTGCTGGTAGTCACGAAGACAATCGTTCCTTGCCATGTATCATCCCTTATTTCAGATGTATCCTGAATACCATCCCTGCACTGGGATACTTACATTGGGTCAGTTCCACCACACCACTAATATAATCCTTCCAAAAGTTATACCCGATACCACAATTCACCGAATAACTATCGTATTCCGCTATCACATTCAGCCCATTCACAGCCTTCATCCAAAAAGAGGTAGCCGGCAGGGCAAACTGAAAATTCACCCCCGCCACAGGTCCGTTCCGGTGATAATCCAGCCGCTTGTTATAGACATAACCGAAGTGCATCCCCAACTCCCCCACATTCTTCACCCCGAAGTGCTTGGTGGCAGCTATGTAATAGCGGTTCCAGTGTCCGTTACCCACCGAAGACGTACCCGTAAAACCATAATCGTCCTTATCGGGGTCGCCCAGCACATCGTTGGTGGACGGATCGTTCGCCCCCACCACTATCTGCGGTGTCCACTCCTTCCACCATCCCTCCTTCCATACACGCAGCCGGGCGGAAAACTGGCGGTCCTGATTGCGGAACTTATATGAATAACCATACTGGGGCAATCCTATTTTGTGCAGCGTACAGGTATAGCCCACTTCCAGCCACGGAAAGAGGGTGATGTTTATGTAGTAATTCCACGTGTCATAATTCCAATGCTTCGGGGTAGCCGCCACTTGCAGATAGGAAAACCCGCACAGAAAAGTCTTGTCGCGCTGCATATCCGCGCTGGGGGCGTGAAGAAGCCCCGTGGTGCCATATACATATTGTGCCTGCGTATGCTGCAAACCTGCTACCATCAATAATGCCGCCGCACAAATCAGTTTTTTTATCATCATCCGTTTTATTCTTATTTCAACAAACCCTCATAAACTCCCATCACCTGCTTTGCAATCTTGTCCCAATCATACGGAGCCATATCATACTGCACACTATGATAATCCTCGTCTATCACCTTCTGCAATCGAGCGGCAAGAGCATCCACATCTCCACAATGAAAATAGCAGTCAGAAGAAAGGCCTACCTCCAGATTGGCAGGAATATTACTCACCACCACCGGCAAGTGATAACTCATAGCCTCCAATAATGCAATAGGCAACCCTTCGTGCGATGAAGGCAGGCAATAACAGCGAGCATTTGTCAGCAACGAGTGCAACTTACGTCCCTTCACGAATCCCGTCAGCACCACGCCTGCCTCTTGCGCCATCTTCTTCAACCCCAGTGAATATTCATCTTCAAAATCCGTATCGCCCGCCAGCACTAACTTACAATCTCCAGCTTCCAACTTCTTGAAAGCTTCTATCAGGTGGTGCAGGTTTTTCTCCGGCACAAAACGACACATGCCAAGGATGTACTTTCCTTTCTCAATACCCAGTTCTTCAAAATAGTCGGGATAGTCGCAAATTTCAGGCTTCGGCACACCATTGTAAATCAGATGTACCCTCTCACGTCGATGGTACTTCCGGGCAATCAGATCCTGAATTACTTCAGATATGACGATTACATCATCTGCAAACCTGCACCCCAACCGCTCCCCCAGTTTCAGCACACTTTTGGCGGCAAAGCCCCACTTGTCACGGTCATAGTCGGGCCCGTGATGCGTGAACACCACCTTCATGCCGAGCATCTTTGCATATGGCACTAACAGCGCAGGTCCGATGGCATGAATATGCACCACGTCCGCTCCCAGCTTTTTCGCCTTGTTTACAGCCCGAAACGTATGGACAACCGCTTCGTATGATTTCCTTTTCGGTGCGCTGATATCCACCAGCTTCACCCCCTTCCACTCGGTGAGAGAATCTCTCACATAATCTTTGCGGCGGATGAGAGTGGTGTCCACACCTTTGGCTGCTATGCGCGGAAATAATTCCTCGCAATGCGTCTCTACGCCACCCATGATATCGGGGATACCACGGGTACCGGTAACTACTAGTTTCATCAAAATTTAGATTATTATTAATGAAGGCTACAATCCGAATAGGACAGCCACAATGCATTTAGCCTCATTTCCTGATACAGGAAATGAGGAGATAAGTTTTATCGGTAAATATTAGTTATTAAGAAACCACGCCAAATCCCTCAACAACCAGACAAAGGCAACTTCGCCCCAATTATTTGGCTTTCTATAAAAAATTATTCAATTCTTCTACAAGCCTATAAACAGTAGTAGAAGACTCTTGTTGTGCCGGATTATTCCCATCAAATTGTTTCATGATAGTTTTAGCGTGATTAATGGCTTGTTCTTGTTTAAGAAATAAAGCATTAAACATTTTAGAGCTTACGCCCGACTTCTTTGTATAAGCAAATCCGAGCAAAGTACTCAACATTTTTTCATATCTGGAACGATGCAAAGCCCCCTGATACAGATTGAAGTGAAGCAAGAACCAAAATTCAAAAGCCTGGTTGCTATAAGCCACTTCAAAACCATTCTGGCGAGCTGACAGGATTGCGGAGTTAAAGTCATTTTCTGGAAAATCATCTTTGTCAAAGACCACCCAATTCTGATTGTATGTCCTTCCTCTTTGCCTTTCCTGCTCTTTTATATTGATAGCTTTCTGTACTAATGCTAATGTCCCCATGCCTTGACCGATAGCTTTCACAGTGGCAGAAGTCAAGCGGAAGGCATTAAAGTAGTCTGGTTCAGTATTAACCCCCTCGCAAATAATCAGAAATGTTTGTTTCACTTCACGCACACCACTGATACGGGTTATCTTTCTTTCGATACGCGGATTCATATTTTTCCTTTTTGTAGCCGCCATAGTTTATTTTTCTTGCGTATTAAACAAACGGGTTAAATCTCCGACAATTGGAATAGCTCCATACTTTCCGGACAGGTAATCTTTTTCAAACGAAGCATCATTACGAACTTTATACTCTGCCAATGAATAAAGTTCGGTTGCTCCATAACGGTCTTTTTGTGTAAACCAAATCTGATCTCGTCGGAATATATTAGCACTCAACAAGTTTGTATCGTGGGTAGTGAAAATCAATTGGGCATTTTTCGGATTTGTTTCTTTTGAATTAAACAAGGTAATAATTCTACACGTAAGAAGTGGATGCATTTTGGAATCAAATTCATCTATAATCAGACGCTTCCCATTATCCAAAGCATCAATAATGGGATATGCTAAAGAAAAATACTTTATTGTACCTTCCGATTCATTTTTCCTGAATGGGAAGGTAACAGCTTTGACTTCATTACCTTCATCATCGTATTGTGTATGCGTACTGACAATAGTATTATCAATTTTTTCAATATTTTCAATACCTAAATCAGCATAACGGGAAAACTCCACAATTCGCTGTTTCATTGTGATGTCATCCAGTTGGATGGTGGCGGTATTCCATATCTTCTCATCATTAGAACCTGAAATAATAGTGGTATCGTTCAACCATTTCATGATCTCCACTGCCGTCGGATCATTGAATTGTGCCGCAACAGAAAGTAATAGTGCATTTGCTCTCACCATTCGTTTACCTGCAAGCTCTTTACCAACGGCAAACTTGGTATGAATATCAAAACTGTCTTTTTCCCGGTAGAATAATTCCACCTCCTTAGCCCTTTTCTTATTAGCTTTTTGATAGAGCCATTCCGAATGTACCGATGAATTGTCAGCTTCAAAACCATAACGATATTGATTATCCTCATCACAGAATATGGCTTCAAAATAACTTGGTTCACCTGCTGTAAGCGAATTTAACCGGAAACTTTCTATATTGACACGTTCCCCTGCCTGAATATCCTTCGATGAATTTATCACATACCACTTGAAGAACTCAAATGCTTTAATGAAATTGGATTTACCGGATGCATTGGCACCGTAAACAACCGCACTCTTCATTAACAATAATCCGGCAGTCCCTACACTAAAGATTATATCTTCAGCCGGAACCTGTATTTCTTTCAAAGCCGATGCCGCTAATGACAATGTAGACTGTTCTTTAAAAGATAGAAAATTTCCTATTGTAAATTGAATAATCATACTTTAATCGCTTCATTCGAGATTTTATCACAAATATAGCTTTTATTTTTCATATAAGGATAACTATCAAGTGAATTATATTATTTTATGTCTAATAACATGTAACAGTTCCTCGCAATGCGTCTCTACGCCACCCATGATATCGGGGATACCACGGGTGCCGGTAACTACTAGTTTCATCAGAATTTCTCCCTTAAATCACCTTGACAAGAGTCTTGCCCTACATCGCACCATTTCGGTTCTAGACAAATATCTTTCCCTTGCAGTGACTTCAGTTTATTAACCAACGCCCACTTCAACGGATACTTAATATACTTGTGCATCACAGGACTGGCAGTTCCCACCATCCAGCAGTTTTTGGGACAACGGCGCACCATGGCGCGAACCTCCTGTGCCTGCTCACTCTCCCATATAGTCATAAAGTCGGGAGTTTCATGAATGTTTCCCATCGACTTCTTCCAATACTTCTCTTCCAGCCCATTACAAGGATATACATCACCAAAGGGATCAATGAAGAAGTTAGCCGAACCGGCCTCACAAGGCAACATACGGCGACCGCCTTCAATATAATTTATCAGTCCCATATTGAACCAGGCACGGAACCAGCTCTTCGGATGACGCTCCTTCAGCTGCCATTCTATCAGTTGCTTGAAGTCACCACACACCTCATTTTTATTAGTGATTACATTGTCTTCTTTGTGGAAGTAGTACGAATTATGAAAAGCAGCTGTGGCGAACTCCATCCCCAAGCTCTTGCTCAGTTGGTAGAGCGAAAGCATGTCTTTAGAATTATTGTTAGACACCGTGCAACCGAAACCGATATCTTTCAGCCCCATTTCCTTCAATGTCAGCAGTGTACGAAGTCCCTTGTCGAAGCCACCCGCATGTCCACGCAGTTCATCGTTCTTACAACTCAATCCCTCGATAGAGATGCGGATGCCGATATTTGGAAACTTCTTTGCCAGCGCCACCACACGATCCTCAAACCATCCGCTGGTCGAAATGACAATACGGTCGGTATGCCGGTAGCATTCCTCCACAATCTCCGCCAAATCCTCGCGGACGAAAGGTTCGCCACCCGTCAGGTTGATAAACTTCAACTTAGGCAGTGTTCTCAAATCACTCGCTTTTATCTCTTCGCTTTTGTTGGTGGGATTAAACCAGATGTTGCACATCTTGCACTTCATGGGACAACGATAAGTCAGGATGATACTTGCATCCGTAGGAGTAGGAACAGTTTTTTGATAAGCCATAAACATTATAATATTTTTACATTTTATACACTGTGATTATTTCATTATAATACCTTTCCGCATTATATCGCTTATGTGAAGCGGCAGCAATCTTAGCATTGTTGAAAGTCCGACCGTACATCGCTTCAATTTTTTCCTTTAAGTCGGCCGTATGGCGGCTTTCGAAAGTCATGCCCGTTTCCTCTGATATCAATTCAGGGATACCTCCAATCCGGGCACCCAGCACCGGAGTGCCCAGGCACTGAGCTTCTATGACCGAAAGTGGATTGTTCTCGTACCATTCCGATGGGATGACCGAGAAACGGGCTTTGCCCACCAAGCGCTTGATTTCGCTCCACTGTTTAAAGCCTGCCAGCTCAATGTGCTTGCCTGCCATAGACTTCAACTCGTCTTCCAAAGGCCCTCCCCCAATTACCACCAGTTTATGTTGCGGCAACGCATTGGCCGCTTCAATCAGAGTCTTGGCACCTTTCTCGTGCGAAAGGCGGCCGATAAAGCAATAATAATCATCACGTTGACTGTAATCATCGGCCACACATGGGGCTACATCGATAAAATTGCACAATGTGTGCAACTTTGCAGCAGCAAATCCCCCCTGCTTCATCTTGTCGCGCATAAATTGTGAAGGACAGACGAAAGCGTCCGTGCAGTTCTCCAAGCGCTCCCGGTGCCATTTCATTGCCTCACCATAAGAGAGGAAACTTGCTACTTTCGAGTTTTTCATGCATTTATATTCCAACACCTTGTGCTTGTCTGCAAAGCAGGATTCACATACCGTTTCCCCATTTCGCAAACAATCGTATCGAGGGCACAGCAATTTATAGTCGTGCAGGGTCCACACCACCTTTATACCTCTTTCGTGCGCCATCTCTGCAATGACCGGCGAAAGTTGCGAATGGATGTTGTTGAGATGTACCACATCCGGATGGAAATCATCGAGCAGCGCATTGAACTTCCGCTGTACCTCTCGCGTGCCAAACGGTCTCATCAGTGCTTCAATCATGCCCGTTCCGAGTTTGAACTTCACCTCAGAAGGAAAATACTTGCTCCATTGAGTTTCCAGATTTTCAGGGTAGTCCATGGCAAACACAGCCACTTCGTGACCGTGCGCTTTGAGCAGTTGCTCCAAGTTGAGTGTATGGACACAGTCACCGCCCCGGCGGTAATAGAATTTATTAGCCAGTAAGATTTTCATATATCAACATTAATTATATGACCTGCAAGATTTTCAAGGCTGCAAAGCCTGATTAAGTTATTTTGTTATACACTTTAAGGGTAAAGAATATCGATCAATTCTCACATCTGACATTCGCACAACTCCGCCAGTTTTTCCATCGATCTCTCCCGCTCTCTATGCATTATCTCATTCACTTTAGCATAGTCAATCTGCCGGTCTACCAATGAGAAGTCGTTAAAATCTGTGACAATTCGGTCTTCCAGTCCTGTCAGTTGAAGTATACTTTGATTTCGTGCTCCGGTCTTGTTATTGGGCAGCACTTCCAGAAATGGAGTATTGAAGTTGATGGCAAAAGCTGTTCCATGAAAACTGTCGGTAAGCATGTAACGGGCATTCTTGATATACGAAAGGAATGTACCTATTTCCGGACAAAACACCAATCTGCCCCCTCGGGCTAACTGGTGAAGCGTAGGAGACACACGTACTAACGGCAGACCGGCATGAGCGGCAAAACGCTTGGCATAATCGTCCAACCGGGGATTGTTATGTATTTCATAAATCAATACATACTCTTTTTTCACATCTTCTTCAATATACTCACTCCACTGACCGGAGTCGAGCAATAAAGTAGGATCCAGTACTTGTCCTCCACAGTCAATCCCCCACTCCTCCAAAAGCTTCACGGCACTGCTTTCACGTACAGTAAGCGCATCATATTTTGACAGTAACCGCTTATAAGATGCAATAATAATGTCCGAAAACTCAGTGCGGCCAAAGCTGCCTGCATACGATACCTTACGTATACCTTCCTTTACAAAAGAAAGAAAATAGGCTTCATCATATCCTCCATCCAGCAACGGTCCCCATACCTGGTCACTACCCGTCATAAACACATCCGCTTGAAGCGACTCCAACTCCTCCATTGAATAGCAACGGGGAGTCAGCTTTAGATACCGCCTACGCATTTTATCGAAACGTAACGCCGCTATTTTCTCACCCGGATACCGCAAAGCCACGTATGCCATACGTTTAAACAAACTGTTTTTCCATAATGATTTTCCTTGCAGCGATGTGAGAATTCCTTGCAGTCCCACCTCATCGCGTTTCCAATAATCAATAATCTCACACTGATGTCCCAAAGATTCAATCACCCGGAGGGTTGCAATGGACTGCAACAACGAACCGTAATTATTGGGCGTATGTCTGGTAATCACTTTAATTTGCATCGTTAAAAAGAATGAAGGGTTATTTTAGTATTCTGTTTCTTAAATCGGGCAGTTTAGCAAGAGTCCGATAGCAGATAATGGGTAAGCGAGGCAGCATTTCCACCACCATGCGCAACAATCTTTGCTGCCTCCGTTCCGCACGGACTGCACGGACATAACGTTTCTTACAAGGTCTGCCCCTGTAGACCGGCTCGGTCACTTGTTTGCGCCACACATCCTTGAGCGAAAGTGCAGGCTCCACTTCGGAAAATGACCGGGGTTCCAGATTCAGGGAAACACATTGTTGAAGCAATTCATCCCCCTTCTGAGTATGAACCGTTACCAAAGTCTCTCCCAACTCATTGTGCGAGCAGATAGTCCAAGGATCCATCAGCGTGATGTCCGCTCCTGCTTCCATACCAAAAGAATCCCCACAGATGCCGCATCCAGGCACCGTCCACAATCGTTTACCGAACGGGATTTGAGCTGCCCTATTCCAGGGCAGCTCAAATCCGTCCACTCTCACGATTCCCGGCCAACCATCTCCGCGATAGCGGGGTCGGAATTTTAAATTTGGAGGAACGGACGTACCCATCATCTTAGCCAGGAAACGTGTGGAGTCCAGTGTTTTCTGTTGCTTACAAAAGATACACACCCGGACAACCTCATCGCATTTATCCTTTATGATGGAGTTCAAGGCTCTCAACTGGCAGGCCGTCCCCACTAACATCAATCGCTTGCAAGGTTGAATCCGGTCAATTTCCGTGCAAGCCATCACGGAGTGATACACGGAATTTGGCATATCTCCGAATGAAGGAATATGCTCACGGGTATAAAACTCACCTTGGGCAAAAGGGAAAGAATCTGTACACTTCAACGAATAAGCCCCGTCTACCATGCCATTCTTTAAGGAATCGATGATCAATGTTTTACATACACCACCCGAAGAAGATTCCCTACGGATACGGTTGTCCGCATGATATCCCAAGTAGTATTTCTTTTGTGCAAAGCCATCAAAATAGCCTTCGTAACCATACTCTTTGTTAGCCGGACAACTTCTCACACATTTGCCGCAAGCGATACAAAGCGCAGCATTTATCTTTATATCGTGCAACCCGTCATGCCGCAAAGATAATGAAATGGCATTTTCAGGACACACCGCATAACAAATGCCGCACTGCTGGCACCGGTCAAATGTGTAAGACAGTTTTTTTTGATTTAGTTTTAACATGGCAAAGAAGAATATATAGACCTATTTTCTTGAAAGCAAATAGCCGGCAGGCATAAACGCCAGCACAAGGCATTTGCCGATAAACGAATACACGTCAGTGATGAGTGTACGATAGAAACACTCCATGGTAGCTTCACGTTGATAAGCGGGAGTGAAAATCGTCATCCAATGCACATCGGCAGAAAATGCTTTTTCACTCATGCACGTCCATACAGATTGTTTGTTTTGACTCTTCATTGTAACTTTTATTTTATCAATTTTAAATTATCTTTCTGGTCATTCTCTCCTCACATTATTTATCTGCGTACGAATATTACCCGTGGACGTCCCCGACTTGAACGTCAGGAACTGCTGGAGCGCCTCTATGAAATCCTTGCTTACCATACGTTCGGCAGTAAGGATGGTATGCTTATGCATATCATTCACCACAAGGTTCGCCAAGTCCGACGCACTGCGGCAATCAGCTATGCGGCGGATGATATCATTCAGTTCCCAGTCATCAGAGTAGTAAATGCACAACGTGCCACGGGCAATACGCACTGCCTCATCCTCCTCTTTCTCTTCCATACCATTGTTCTGTGTTCTCACATGGGCGAACTCAGCACCATAAAAATTTTGCACTACCTCTGTAGCGTTGGGCAGTATTTGATTGTTACCGCCATGAATGTTGATAACAACACTTGCCCTCGCAGTATTTTGAGATTCTTTAGTCTCGTTTTTCATTATCGTTTTATCTTGATTTCTAATTATTCCCGATTATTTTAAATCATAGAGTGATTATTTTAAATCGCTATTGTCCTCCTGAAAATTTACTCTGTACTTTGCAGACACAAAATTCTACGCTACACATTATGAATAAAGATTTTTTTAAATCAAGCAACCCATCGCGCTTCCACTCCCTGCGCGACACCCGGCCTGAACCCACCACCTGGCAGGTTCTTTTCAAGGAGATAACCAACAGCACCCACACCACCGCCACCCGTCATTACCGCGCCCATCTGGCCACGCTGTCCGACATCGAGGCGACAGGCGACGCGCAGCAGCTGGAGCAGTGGAAGCTCACCAAAAGCAACATGAAGAACGCACAGCCGGCATTCATCCCCTCCGTCCTGCTGGAGGGAGGGAGAACCTACGCCCATGTCAAGGGATTCACGGGATTTATCATGGTGGACATAGACGGCATCCCCCCCGAGCGATTCGCCGCCATCCTGACTTTGGTAAAGGAGGATATTCATTCCTTTTTGGTGTACATCACCATCTCGGGATGCGGCATCCGGGTCATCAGCCACGTGGAGGGCGGAGTGACCAAGGCCAACTACCGCATGGTATGGGAGTGGGTGAACGACCATTACGCTCGCCTGTGCGGAGTGGAGATTGACGGACAATGCAAGAACGCCACGCGCATGTCGGTCCTCTGCCACGACCCCGAAGCCCTGCTCCGCCCCGAAGCCTCCTCCTTCCACACCAGCGGAATGAAGCCCCGCGAGAAGCCGAAGCGCGGTACTGCCGTGACCGTGACGGCGGAACGTGCCTACAAGATTATCCGTGCACAGTTGGAAGAGGAAGGAATAGCATACGCACCGGGCAGCTACAACGACTACGTAAGCCGTTGTTTCTATCATACCAACCGCTGCGGTGTTCCGCAGGCGGACGCCGAGGCATGGGCCCTCCGGACTTTTCCCGATTATCCGCGCGAGCAGCTGCTGCCCATCATAAAGAGTTGTTACTCGCTCACGATGGAGTTCAACACCGTCCCCCTGCCCCGTTCCGTCCGAAAAAAGGAGAAAGAGAATGATTCCTCTCATAAGAAGGCCACCGTGGAGGAGATGGAGGAGTTTATCAACAGCTATATGAAGTTCCGGATGAACATGCTTACCCACCAGATTGAGACACAACTGATTGCTGATGCGTACACCGACCGTCCCGAAGCTTCCGCCTGCCACTGGCAGCGGCTCACCGACCACATCGAGAACTCCCTGTGGTGCGCTATGCAACACCATGGCATGGCGGTCAACCTGAACGAGCTGCATACGCTGCTCGGCAGTGATTTCGTCAAGGAATATCATCCGTTGAAAGAGTATCTGGACGGTCTGCCGCCCTGGGACGGAGAGACCGACTACATCGGCCGGCTGGCCGCCATGGTGCATGTCAAGGAAAGTCCGCACAGTCCGTTGCAGCAGGACAAAAGCCGGGAACGGAACGACCTCTCCGAAACTCCCGTCCGCTTTGCCGACATCCTGAAACGGTGGATGGTGTCCATGATTGCCGCCGCCCTGGACGAGACCGTGGTGAACCAGGTGATCCTCACCCTGATAGGGCGGCAAGGCAGTTACAAGACCTCGTTCATGCAGCATATTCTGCCGCCCGTATTGTCCGAATATTACACCACAAAGAGCAACTCTAGCCGCATGACCAAAGACGACCTGTTCACCATGACCGAGAACCTGGTGATCAATCTGGAGGAGATCGATACCATGCCCCCCTCGGAGCTGAACCAGCTGAAGGCGATGGTGACGCAACGCTACGTGGACGAGCGCCGAGCCTACGGACGCAACAAGGTGCACCTGCCCCATGTAGCCTCGTTCGTAGCCACCGGGAACAATCTCCAGTTCCTCACCGACGACACGGGGAACCGGCGATGGCTGCCCTTCGAGGTGGAGGACATAGACAGCCCGTGGGAAGCGGACATCCCCTACGAGGGCATCTACAGCCAGACGTACGCGCTCTACCAGGATGTAAATTTCCGTTACTGGTTTACCGATAAAGAGATCCAGCAGCTGCGCGGCCATGTGCAGCAGTTTGAGGTGCCCCGTCCGGAGTACGAACTGATCCTGACCTACTACCGCAAGCCCGTGGGGCTGGAACGGGGAGTCTATACCACCAGCAGCCAGATCATCGGTCGTTTCGGCAACACCTCGCTGCGGCTGAGTCTCCAGAAGGTGGGCCGTGCCATGCGCGAGCTGGGCTTCCGACAGGTAAAGGCCTCCAACGCAAACTATTGGGTGGTGGTGGAGCGCACTACCGAGGAGGTACAGCACTTGCTGCCGGCCGAAACGGAACAGGCGGATCCCCCCGGCGAAAAGCCTTCCGAAGAGAATACCGAACTCCCCTTCTGACACCCTTAGTGGAGGATATGGAGGATATTTTTCAAACTTTCCATTATATGAAAGTAAGAAGTATCTTCCTTTAAAGGAAAGAATAATAAGTATATCATTTATATAAATTATATAATACCCCTCCATATCCTCCACTAAAATTGATATTCAAGCATTTACAAAAAAACAATTCAAGAGCCATGAACAAACAAGAACTCGCCCTGCAATATTTTCCCGATGCCACTTCCGCCACCGCCGTGCGCCACCTCACACGCTGGATAGCCCGTTGCCACCCCTTGGTCGAAGCCCTCACCGGAACCGGCTACCAAAGCCGGAACCGCACCTTCACCTGGAAGCAGGTGACCCTGATCCGCCAGTACCTGGGCGAGCCATCCGCCACACCCTGACCCCATTCCGAAAGAAATTTTTCCGTAGACGGACATAAACAGACATAGACGGACACTGCGATTTTGAGGGGTGATACCTTTGCACATGTCAAAGAGATGCGACGGACAGACTAAGTCTGTTCAGCGGACAAGCTAAGTCTGTTCAACGAACAGGTTAGGTCTGTTCAACGGACAAGCCAAGTCTGTTCAGCACATTCTCCAAGACCTGCCGGCCCGGTGGATATTCCGGACAGTCCGCTACAGCCGCGCAGTGACTGAGTGTTTAACCATTAAAAACAAACCGATTATGTCGATCAATTACAGTATTGCCATGCTTGGCAACCCCATCGATGAGGATGCGCCCAAAAAGGCCTACGCCAAGTCACAGTACACCAACATCCTGACACTGGACAAGTTTGCCGGGCACATCGCCAGCCACGGATCCAAGTACAACCGCGCCGACATCTATGCCGTGCTGATGCAAACCGTGGACTGCATGCGTGAGATGCTGCTGGAGGGAAAGCGCATCGAGATGGGCGACCTGGGCGTGTTCAGCATCAGCATCCAAAGCCGGGGGGCGGAAAACCTGGAAACCTTCAACCCCGCCATACACATCGAACAGCTCAACGTGAACTGGACTCCCGGCGACCGGTTCCGAAACTTACTGGAGGACGCCGTGTTCAACCTCGTGCCCTCGCGCCGTGCTGCCAGAATCCTGCTGAAGAGCATCAAGGCGGGCGAGACCACCGTGGACCTGACGGGAGGAGAAGGAGGAGGCAACGAAGCCAACCAGCCCACCGAAGGACAGGTGTGACCCGGCCGGGACGGACTGTATGTCCGTTCCGGTAATTTCCCGAACTCTTATGGAGAACTAAAATTTAAAGAATAATGAGCGAAAATAATAAAATCACATGGCAGAAGGTTCTTCAGGCCATCATCCAGGCGGCAATCGCCGCCCTCACCGCACTGGGCATCACCAGCTGCACAACCTTTCCTTTCAGCCTATGATAGAGGAATCCTTCCCCCTGTTCACCGCCGATGAGGAAGTGGCGAGCGAACGAGAACTGCTGAAAAGCGTCGAGGACGGACCGTACATGCAGGAGGTGAAATATATCATCATCCACTGCTCCGCCACCCGCGAGAACCGGGACTTCACCGTAGAGGACCTGTTGCGCTGCCACCGCCAGCGCAAGTTCCGCACCATCGGGTATCATTTCTACATCCGCCGCTCGGGCATCATCACCCAGCACCGCAAGCTGAAGGAAGTGGGCGCGCACTGCCGCCCCTGGAACCGTTGCTCCATCGGCATTTGCTATGAGGGTGGTCTGGATGCGGAAGGCCACCCGGCTGACACGCGCACGCAGGAACAATGTGAGCAGCTGCTGTTGTTGCTAATGAAGCTCAGGAAACTCTTTCCGGACGCGAAGATCCGAGGACACCGGAACATGCCGGGAAGCATTCCGAAGGCGTGCCCTTGTTTTGATGTGGAAAGTGAATACAGATTTCTGGAAAAGTAAATTTATTTTTATTGAAAGGCTAAGGCGGACAAGTGGCGTTCTGTCTTAGCCCTTTGTTCTAATTTCCTACTTGCTTTTCATTCCTCCACCACCCACTTTTCGATGTTGTGGGTTTCTGCTAGTTTGGTAACAGGCTTTGCATCAGCCCCACCCTTATTTCACGATTCGGGATATCCAGCGTATAAAGCTCCGTCAGCTTGTCATAGTCCTTTATCGTGATATAGCCGCTCTGATAGAGCAAAGGCACAATAGTTGTCATCCGCTCAGTAGGGGCATCAAAACTGGCAGCCATGGCCTGCATACTGTGCCCCACTTCAGAGGGAAGGACGTGGCACTTACGCAGCATCTCTACCAGATAGGTGGGTGTGCCACTGCCAAACCAATAGTTGTCTATCTTCCTTCTTTCCAAGGCATTCAGCAGGCTGAACGGGTTATAAATATCGGGCGAAGGCCAGGTGAAATGATAACCGTCATATTTCTCTTTCAATTTCAGCAGGATATCTTCTTTGCTCATCTCCAGTGATATGGCCAGGTGTTCTATATGTCCGGCCATCTGTTCCAGCATTTCCTCCTGAGTAATGCCACAAATGGCAGCGTATGGTTTCAACATACTGACATTCGAGATATTGTTCAAAGTGCCAGACATGCTGAGCTGCGAAAACTTGGTGACGCCGGTCAGGAACACAAAGCGCAGATAAGGGTCACACCCCTTCAGCGGACTGTAAAAATTATGCATCACATTACGAAGTGCGGGGAGATTCTCTTCCTCGTGCATCCCATCCAGCAAGGGCGCGTCATACTCGTCAATGAGGACTACCACCTGGCGGCCCGTCTGTTCACAGGCACGCTTTATCAGATCTGCCAACTGGATGTTAACCTCCGCATCATTGTTTTTCGTCAGGCCATATTTTTCATTATATCCCCGCAACTGCCAGACCAGATACTCATTCAGTTTCTCCTTGTCCACATGCTTGGCTCGGCTCATGTCAAAATGCAGCATCGGATATTCCGTCCATTCGTTTTCCAGCTTTTCGATAGCAAGCCCTTTGAAGAGTTCTTTCTTCCCAGCAAAATAACTGTGCATCGTGGAAACCAGCAACGACTTGCCGAACCGGTGGGGACGGTTCAGAAAATAATAATTGGAAGCACCGTGTGCCATACGGTAAATATATTCCGTCTTATCTATATAAAGGTAGTTCCCCTCTATGACTTTCTCAAAAGTCTGTATCCCTATCGGGCATCTCTTCAACTGCTGCTGTTCCATGATTCATCGTTTAAATCCTAATAAAAAGGGTTATTTCTTTTCAGAGAAGAATTTAAACCCTATACAATCATATGTTCAAACTCCACACCGCCAATTCTAGCGCCACACAAAGAAAAACAAGAACTAGAATACATCTCTGGTGCAGTGATCATATAAACTTTACTTGCTAGCGAAATCATATATTGATCGAGGAAAGCCTTCAACACCTGCTCATGATTATTATTAAAACAAATATGACCGATGGTATCAGGATTGAGCGTTTCCACAGGCAGATCATCTAATGAATGTAGAAATATTTTGCTGTCTGAAAACACCAGCATCTTTTTGTGAGGATTGCAGGCAATTATCTTTCGAATACCAGCTTTACATCGTTCTATAAGGAGTTGCTTTTCACTTTCCGTTGAGAGTCTATTATAATGTCCTTCTTCAAAATCTTCCAAAGCATTCACAAATCGCAGGTGTATGGCGCAATAGCTTTGGGGAGGCATCCCCGTGTCATGGATGGCCCGTACAATTTCCTCGTTGGGTGTAAACAACTCATGGTAGAGTTCATGCCATTTATATCCCGTATTCTCAAATATCTCAGGAATAATATCGCCCGTATAATTATAGCAATGATATTGACACCCAGACGTTGCCGACAAATGCCACCCTCGTTTCTCATCCACAAACCGGGTTTTAAAGAAGGAATATTCCAAATCTCTAAAATCGGCCACCCAATCATTATCTATGCTTGTCGGGTGTAAATAATCCTCCAGCACAAAAGGTTGCTTGAATACAATCTTGAAATGCAACCCATTTTTCTTTGCTTCATTATAACATGCGATTATTGCCTTCATACGGTCAGCAAGCCCGGGATGATTAAAGCGAGGATCTATTACGAAGAAAAAAGTATCAGCTTTTTTTAACTTTCCAACTCCCATTAATCTCACATAGAAAGCATTACGCATTATTCTACGAAACAACCGGTAAATACGAGTTATTCCTTTTAAGTGTATGCGAAAAAAGTATCTAATTCTATTCATGTGTGCATATTCATTATAGATGACATATTGAGGATATTCATACAACACATATTATATGAAATTCATTCAATATACTTTTATTTTTTTAGAATCTCATAATTCTGCAAGTAGGCCCGTGCCGTGACACTCACATCATACGTATTCCTCACATAGTCCTTCGCTTCATCGGCCTTCGTCATCGCTTCGCCATAATGTTCCTTGATAAAGACTATCTGCCGCTGCAAGTCGTCGGCATCTCCATTGACAAAAACCCAGCCATAGCGGTTGCCCTGTATCACCTCGGCAGGGCCTTGCCCCTCGCTGACCAATACAGGTACGCCTGCCGCCATAGCCTCCGCAACTGTCAGACCGAAACCTTCCCAACGGGATGGCTGCACAAAGAGGTCGTAGTCAGCCAGATGCGTTGCCACGTAGCCCTGCGTCTGCTTGCCCAGAAAACGTACATACGTTTCAGCATGCAATTCGGCAGTGAGCTGTTTTAGATATTCCATGCTGGAGCCGATACCGATAAAGTCCACCGTAACAGTTCCTTGCAACGCTGCCACTGCACGGATGAGCAAGTCCTGCCCCTTCTTGTCGTGTTCCAGACGGCTCACCATGACGATGCGCAACTGTCTGCCGGGCATGGTCTTAGGGCGTGAGACAAAACGGGAGGTCACGATACCGTTGCATACCACCGTGCTCTCCACACCATAATTATCATGCAGTGCCTGCTGCACAGCATTGCTGATAGAGAATACTAACGGCACTTCGTCGATGTTCACCACATTGCTCGATCTGGCGAGTACCATGTGGGCAAAGGGCACAAGGTTCATCAGACGCCCACGCCTTACCGATCCTATTGGTAAGTCGTGTAGCGTGGAACACGCTACACGACTTTGCTTATTGCACAGCAACCGGATTAATTCGCTACAATGCAGGTGAATCACATCAGGAGATAACCGGTCTAGAACACGGTTCAACTGATATATGAAACTCAGTGAACGCGAGTGCAGCTTGCGGTTGAGACAAACGAGTCTAACACGCGATGAGAGTGTGTCTACAAGCGACTTTTCCAGCCAGTCATTAATAATAATGATGCTCACCTCAGCCCCTGCTTTGGCTTGCTCGTTGGCAATATTGACAAGCATGGTCTCGATGCCACCGAAGCCGAGGCTCCAGAAGATATGGGTTACTTTCATTTTTTAGAAAATAAATATTATTTTTTATGCATAATCGCTTTTTGCAATCGAAGCAAAAACTTTGACACTACAACCGAAAAGCAATAAAGCCAATAAGCAGGTTTAGACACCCCCATATAATTCTTCATATAATAACGGGCACTTCTATAATTATGATCCAGTATGAACAAACTTGGTGAAAAAGAAGTAGTAGATGCCCCCAAGTGAATACATTTTAAACCTGTAAGAAGATAATTCCGCTTGCCTATGGATTTTACTTTTTGCCAAAGTATATTCTCTTCAAAGTACAAAAAAGTGTAGGGGTCGAAAAAACGCAAGTCAGCAAATAATTGTTTACGTATAAACATGCACGAACCAGAAGGTAGTTCAATAGGAATCACTTTAGTAAGAAGTGTCCCTTTCTTAATAATATAACGTTTTTCCACAAAAGGATTATCAGTCCCTATAGCCTTATAACAATAATGAAAAAAGTTTTCTACCAATTCTGCTTTATAGGAAGTGTCAAGTCGCGCGCAATTGACATCAATCTCCTCCATGTCCTTCTTATATAAAAGAGGACTGACCAATGCGGCATCCTCATGGTTCTCCACAAAAGCTACCAACGCAGGAATTATATCCTGTATGAAAAGTACATCATTATTAAGAATCATCACATACTGTACATCCGCATCCTTCTCCAAAAGATGCAAGGCTTTATTGTTACCACGTGCATATCCATCATTAGATGAACTTTCAATAAATGTAATATAAGGCAAGGTTACCGATGAAGAACTAACTTTTACTGACAACTCTTCGTCATTGAGTCGCAAATTACGCCCTGCATACCTCCTCTCTACATATTGTTTCAAATTCATGACCTCATCACGATGTGTAGACCCATTATCTACCACGACCAATTTAACAGGAGCAGTATTATAATGTTCAACACTCCTAATACAGTTGAGAGTATCCTTATAATTATTGTAATTAAGAATGATAAGTGCTGTTACTTTCAATGTAAAATCGCTGTTCTCTGCCATTGATTATATTATATAAAGTAAGAAAATAAAATATCATATACAAGGTAAAAAATGAATAAGATATCCCTGTCAAACAAATGCTAAAAAGAAATGGAAAGCACAAGGTATGAGCGCGTCCCTTCTCTTCTTTATTTATACACTTTCTCAACAGTCCCTTGTATAAACCGATATAGAAAATAAAGAAGAACACAGTACCCAAAATTCCACCATCTACAAGTTCCTCTAAAACTACACTTTCATAACCCAACATACCTGAATGAGTCTCTCCATAATTGCGTACGTGCCCTTCACCATATCCCATTAACAGCCTGTTATCAATCACTTGGAATGCATAGGTCAGCTGTTCTGTACGCCCACCTAGAGAACTACCATGCATTTCAGCCTTAGCAGCCGCTTTATCATTCCAAAACAACACAAAACCTTCCACTGTATCCTTAGTTTCTTTTGAAAGCATCGGATAACAAAAAAGCGCCAAAACAATGCCTACTAAAACAGATGATACGATATAAGACGTTCTTTTACAATACACTACATATATTGCAATAGCTAGCAACATTGGCACTAATGCAGAACGTGATCCACAAAACACGCACATCAACATCAAGCCAACAACCAACGGCCAATATATAAATAACCGAGAACGATGCTCAAATTGATGTAGTGCATAACAAAAAAGTAATAATGAAGCTTGTCCCAACTGTAACGGGTGAATAAAAGTGCTGGATATTCGCCCTGCAATTAAGCCACGGCTTTCTTCTTGAAAAACATTTGCCATATCAAAATTATCCGTTAACAAACTGATATAAGCAATATATGGATTGAAAAATGTGAAATAATTAAATAGCCCATAAGCAATAATTATAAAAGCACAGACTATTAATGATATATCTATGATCTTAATTGCCTTATCATCCAAGCTTATATAACACATAGCATAGGCAAACATCGTATATTCTACAGAAAACAATAGCATGTTCTTCAGATACTCTCCAATAGAAATTTCACCAAATGATGCTAAAAATGCACAGACAACAACATAGCCCCAATACCCTTTTATTATCTGGAAAATTCCTCGGAATTGTACTTGTTGATGCCTGCTATAAAAAAATAAAAGAGCACAAAAGATGAATATGCTTAAATTGAACACATTTAAATTCACACCTATATTAAACTTCAAAATACTTGGTACTAAAAGTAGTATAACTATTACAGCAGCCAAAGAATACCCTTTGTTGATAGGGAAAAATATGACCTCAGCAAAAAGTATCAGAATAATTACATTAAAAATATCCATATATAAAGCATAAAATGTCAGCCCCCGAAAAAGTACCTATATACTGAACGTAAAAAACGGCTGTCTATTAACTATCGACATGTTATCTACCCAATTATATCTAGCCGCAGATTGAAAAGATACTCCTGACAAACTTATCAAAACTGTTCTGAGCCATATTTTGTGCCTTAAATCTAAGTTTCTGATCTAAGCAAATAACATTTAATTTACTCCGAATCAATTCAATAGTCGCTTGCATATTTTCAGACGAAATAAAAGTATCTACTATGTCCACCATCATTTCTTCCCCTCCTAACGAGCACAATAAACCGGACATTTTATGCTCGTAGCTAAGAGATATAAATGGCACACCATTATTAATAGCAAATACAATAGAATGATAACGGGCACCTATTACACTCTGTGCACCAGCAATAACTGTTTGCTGAACATCTGAATTGTATTTATCACTAATAGACACTAATGGAGCATTAGGATTCCGACCCTTAATTTTTTCGAAGAACAAATAATCACACCAGCCACCAGCATTAAAAAGTTGCGGTAACATGACAATATTGTGACTGGGATAACGTTTAATCAATAAGTCAATAATGCTAGAATAAAATGTCAACAAAGAGTCATCAGAAACATGCCGATAAGCATAATGCCAATTAAGTTGATTGGGTACAAATACTACATAAGGTTTGTGACCTATAAAACTAAGTATTTCATCAGGTAATTCCAGCTTGGGAGAATCCAAAAATGCAGAATCTACTGTAGCTACATACCGAATGCCCAACTCCTGTGCCAAGGACTCAGACTTCTTGTCACGGATAGATAAAAAAGAAAAATAATGTAACATTTCAACACTTAGTTTTTTAAACTGCCGATTACTTCGTGTTACAACAGGAAAAGGGCCAAACGAACGCCCATAATAAACCAAAGGTTTTCCTATATATTTAGCAAGTTGTAACATAAACAGATGCCACCAGTTCTGAAACCCTCCCATACAAATGCCTCCAGGTGCACACAACACTACATCCGATTCCTTATATAACTTCATTATATTGAAAATCATCGGATGTAAATGCCAAATCCAACGTACATTGTAAATCATACCCAATTTGGACAAACATCCCATTCCCCTCATTTCAGAAAGATTGACATAGGTCACTTGTGGTAAATGTACATCAAACTGGTGTATGCTGTCAGGATTTGCACCAATGAACAATACTGTCACACGTACATTCTTCTTTTCCTTGCAAACAGCTCTCAACAAAGCTTTATGAGCCGATTCGTCCCCACGATTGTTTAGAGGTTGATTTATCATTAAAATATTCATGACTTTATTATTAAAACATTCAAACCACTCAATCCTTTACCTTCTCTATAGCTCCTAATGGCTATTATTACCATAATATGAGTTGTTTCGCTAGATGATTATACTATTGGTCTTTGATTCAAAACGAAAGTATATATTTAAATATGAAATTCTAAATTGAGGACTCATACCAATATCATTTCTTTAATATGAATTTTATTGTGTTGTTCATCCCCTCGTGTCCAAACAGGAATTTAACAACTTTCTTAGCTGTTCCTTTCAAACTTTTATCTATTTCGATATTCCACATTCTCTTTAACGCATCATTCTCATCTTTCACATGGGTAAAAACCTCAAAAATCATCGATTTTTCTGCTAATTCGGGAGTAACGAAACGAGGATAAACCTTATCAAACTCTTCCTTACTAGACGCAGACAAGTACTCGAATCCCAAATCCTCCGCATAATGGCGGACTAATACAGATGATTGGTTACCGAAATGGTTTTCCGCTGAAATATAAGACTCTATGTCATTCACACAAGTAATGATGTTTGTTTGCTTGAACAACAGAAATTCTGCCCCAAGAGAATTATTAATCAACAAAACCCGCAGGTTGTTCCCAATATGACGGTTACCAAGCGAATTAATGTCGTAAAAGAAAGACAAGTCGCCGACTACTCCAAAATAAAGTTTCTCAGGATGAATCAAAGAAGCACCTATCAAAGAAGAGAGGTTACCATCGATACCAAATCCACCCTGGTTGCAATAAATATCCACCGTGGGATGAAATCTGAAATAACTCCATGAACGCAAGGGGCTTAATATACCCAAATGCATAACTGAATTTTCAGGTATTTTGTCGTGTAGCCGAGAAGCCACATAGATATGAGAGAAAGGAAGTTCCGGCAATTTACCCAAAATCCGCTTCTCCATATTCAAACATGACATAAGATAGGAATCATCTCCATTTTCTTCTTTGGCCATTGCCACATAGTGGCTCCAAAAATCTCCTTCAGACATTTCGAAAACAGCGCTTAGCTTTCCATATCTATCAGACAATTTTCCGTCCTGACAAACCCTCCATACTTCTTTAGGGGTTCCTACCATTCCTGCCTCATCCGACATATCCCCGATGTGTATCAGTAAATCAGGATTTTTATTAGTGTCTGCTATGCTTTGGCAAGCAGGTAAATTATAATTTACACAATACTTTCCATGATAATTGGCAGTAGCATCACAAAACGCGACTGCATTGTATGCGTGGCAAAACGCCTCCAACAAAGCCGCATCCTCAGGCTTCCATTTCGAATGCGACCCAATATAAACAGCAGTCTTTCTTTTATGGATTGGTGGAAGTTTACCATGAGGCAAATAACGATGAATAACCTTCACGGATGGCAATTCTCTTATGGAAAAGTTATGGCTATAACGGGTTGTCAGATTAATGTGGACAGGCCCTCTTCCGTGGTGGTCAAGTTCCAAAATCGCACGGTTGGCTTTTAACGTTACATTCCATTCATCATCCTCATCTTTGACCGTTTGCAAATGTTCACTGCATTTCACGATGTCAGAAGGTTGCTGATGTCGGTCAATGACTTGCGGAATAAGGTGACCAATCTTGGACTCTTCTTGTGTGGAAGTGACCGCCAATATGGGCAATTTACGGTAGAAAGCTTCTGTAAGTGCCGGGAAATAATTACGCGATGCCGTTGCTCCCGTACAACTTAACACTACCGGTTCTCCGCTTTCAGCAGCCATGCCACAAGCCATGTAGGCAGCGGAACGTTCATCCACACAACTGTACATTTCAAACCAAGGGTCCTGTTGTAAACTCCCTACGAAAGTGACATTAGCTGACCCGGGAGAAGCGATCACCTGTTTTATGCCATGTGCTTTAAGGAGAGCTATGAGTATCTGCACATTACGCTCATCAGTATAGTATTGTTCCATTTTCCAATCTAATTCTTTAAAAGTTATAATTCACATCATCAAACGTAATCAGTCCCGCTCCACCCGTCATGCAAACAATGTCTCCTACCACTGTCCTTCCCATGTCACTAACCAAGAAAACAGCCATGTTGGCTATTTCCTCAGGCAAAGCATAACGACCCAATGGATTTCCCTCGAATAAAAGGTTACTACTTACATCTTTCAAAATCATAGGAGTGACTGTTGGTCCAGGAGCAATGCCATTCACCACAATGCCGTAAGGTGCGAACGATTTGGCAAGTCCCAGTGTCAATCCTCGCAAGCCCCATTTCGATAGGGTATAAGCCGATGCAGCCGGTCGGAAAGACGAAGAAGAAGCAATATTCAAAATATTGCCTTTTATCTTATTTTGCTTCATGTTCCTTGCTACCATTTGCGAAAGGAAAAAAGTACCTTTCAGATTAGTATCTAATACAGCATCATACTCTTCCTCTGTAGCGGTGGATATATCTCCTCCAAGCAAGCCCGCATTGTTTACCAAAATGTCGATCTTTCCACAAATATGCTCAGCTTCTTTTAACCTTTCGGAAAAAGACTGGACATCACGGTTGTCAAGTAAAAGAAAATGAATTTCATTATCCATACCTATTGAGCATTGGTTCTTCAATTTATGAATTGAAGCAACCAATCTTGCTTCATCGCGTCCCGTGATACAAACTGACGCCCCACTCCTAAGAAACGCTTCGGCTATAGTATACCCAATGCCACTCGTGCCACCAGTGATAAGAGCCGTCCGTCCACAGAGTAATTTATTCGGTAGCAAAGTAACAATATTTGCTGTAACGTGTTGCACAGGTAATCCTGTCAACAGATAACGTCCTACTCTCTTTATATATTTCTTCAGTTCCATAATCTTCGTATGTTGATATACTTTAAAAATTCAAGTGACAAAATCTATTCATCAATACATCAATTTGAAAAAATCAACATTATCGGATTGAATACCCTTATACAACGATTTGAGAATATCAACTCAATGAATAAAACAACAAGAGATTTCATTCAAGCTTCTTACCAGCAAGCTTTGAAAACATCACTTTCACATAGTGCGGATATTTGTGAACCTTGACTATCCTTAACCATTTCCGAATAACTTTCATTTTCCGGACCCTTTTGAAATATCTCTTGTAACCTGTTTTTTTGAGCCAATGCAGCAACTTGTCACAATACGGGTAAACCGTGTCATCGTCAATCGAATCTATGATGTCCCAAATCCAACATGGATTATTCTCGTAATAGCGGTAGAAACGGACAAGGTGCGAAAACTTCTTTTCATCAAAGTTTACAAATCCCCAATCAACAGGTTTTTCTTTCACACAAAGGATGTTGAGCAATGTTCTCATACATTTATGGCACATACAACATTGCTCGGCATTGTCTTTACAACAAGCCCATATTTCAATTTTCTTACCATGAGCCGCACACCACGCAGCTATATTTTTCATTTTTTGGGAACGACGCATATATTGCCCGTCCTGCCCGGCAAAGGATATCCCGGCAAACTTTATCACATCGGACAGTTCTGGATTAGCCCCATCCTGATTGACTAACGGTTGATTTTCAATGGGTTCAAAAGTGCTTCCCATAATAAGAGTAGGTATGCCCATGGCATAAGCGAATGGTGCGGAAGAAAGTAGGTTACCCAAATATTTTATACCAAACCAACCGTCTGCCAGAAATGCCGCACTGTTGAGTGCAAAAATATGCCTCAAGTCATGCTGTATTTTTGAATCATCGAATATATCCATACGAAAATTATTCGTAACCATAAGCCAGTCACTTCCAGAAACAGCCGAGAACTCACGTATGAGACGCGATTTTGCCACAAGGAAATGCTGCCCGGAAATTTCTTTTGATGAAGACTCCGGACCTTCTATGCTAGGCACAGTTACGAGGACATTACTTTTTCCAAGATTGTTTATTCCGGCATGTACCGCATCAATACCCCCTGAAAAAAAGATAACATTATCGAATCGACTTTCAGGAATCTTATTCTCAACTATTGTTTTGGCCGTCACTTTGCCATGCCATTCTTCCTTAAAAGGTCCATAGATTTTAGAATAGGAATTGTAGATTTGGGGAAGTCTCTCATACAACCTCTTGTCTATCGATGGTACAACAAGTTCCACACCGTAAAACCATGTTACGGGAAGCAGATAAAGCGTTATAGGCAGTACCAATATAGATTCGGGCAATCCTTTTGCCGAAAATCCAAAACATTCCACATTATGGAATTTCACCCATGCTTCAACCTTCTGTTTTTTTAAAAGGCCCAGTCCCGTATTATCCCACAATTCATACCGTATGGTATCACCTGTTGTGGACACCTTTACTATTTCAATCGTTTTAGCCATTGTTGTGATAGTTTTTATTTATAAATATCATCTCTGGATCTGGCTGTAAATCCCGTGCCATTTCTCTTTCAATATTTTTTTGATGTAAAACCTTTCTGTCCGCGTCATACCCAGTGCATATACGGTTACACTGGTAAAAACCGTTATCACCAATGTCCTCATAAAAAATAGTCCGAAATCTGACGCCTCTTTTCCCAGCAGAGCAAAAACGAAAAGTGCAGAAACGGAGAATACGACAAGTGACGGAATAAGGCAACTTTTAAAGAAGCGGACGATGGATAAACCGTATTTTGAACGCGAGTGCAATAACAACGCAAAAAGCACGCATACCTTAAATACAATATTAAGCACAAAGACTGTTTCTACGGGCAAGCCATCCCTCAGGCACACGTATGATGCAATAAAATTTACCAGATAAATGAAAGTAAGCACGATTTCATAAGATTTTATATTCCCCTGCGCCAAAACACCTGTACAAAGCGGATTCACCCAGCAATCAACAAGTGAATACAAAAGAACAAGTACGATGAAATTAGCTGTATGGGCAGGTACATCGGAAAGCCATAATCCCAATACATAGTTTATATCCACGCATAGCGGAAGCAGGACTATCAGCAGAATGAAAAAGCCGAACTTTCCGCTTCGAATAATAAGAGTATGCATCTCATCCAAGTTCCCAGCCGCATAATTTTTGGTAATCTGCGGATTTGAAGCTTGCATGAAGTTGGCCACAAAACTGTACACGGAAGTATTCACCCTCATTGCAATCCCCTGCGCGGCATTCACCACCGGGCCACCGAACAAGTTCAAAAGCACATTACTACCCTGGTCTTTCAAGACAATCACTCCATTGCCTAAAAAAGCCCATCCGGAAAAAGCAAACATTCGGAATAGTAGTTTTTTATCAAAAGCCATTACAAAACGACATTCTGTAAAATGCCGCTTGCAATAAATGGCATATATGCTGCGCTGAATCAAGGCAACCACCACCATGAAGAGAGCATACAGCCACAATTTATCAAGTGGGATGATAATCAGCAGACCTACCACAGCCAATTTCAACACAGCCTCCACAATGCTGATATAGGCAAACGCTTTCATCTGCTCGTTGGCTATAATCAAAGCATTATATGGAACACTCAACAGGTTAATGAAAAAAGCCAATGCAGAGAACCATAGCACATAAAACGCAACGTCAAGTCTTTCAAACGGTATCACCATTTTGTTCTCTATAAACCAGACTCCAAATGTGCTTATCAGCAAGCAGACAGCAATTCCCATGCCAACCTGAATGAGCAAGGAAGCGGAAAATATCTGTTGTACACGAAAAGTGGTAACATTCGGTTGCCCCTTCTCATAAGTGATAAAGCGCGCAATTGCTATTGACATGGCTCCAGAAAGGATACTAAACATAGCTACAAAGCCACCAACAGCATTGTATATTCCATAATCTTCTTCACCTAATACCTCTAATGTCACCCGCACAGTGTACAGACTGACCGCCATGATCAGTATTTGACGCAAATAAAGGAATATGGTATTTTTAGCGATACGTTTATTATTAGTTGATTGGTTCATAATGTTTTAATAGGACACAAGGAAAAGTTCCTTTAAAAGATAGCTTCCCTATATAAAAGGGAAACTTCATGGCACTCATTATCATAATTTAAAAATTTATTAATTATAATGTAAAGGTAAGGCTATACTATTAACCGACTTAAAAAGGATTAGACGCTTACCTTATTACTGATGAGCCATATCAAATAGTTACCATATATGTCATTAAATGCATATTAATAAAAAAGCCAATGTATACATAAAATCTAAACATCCAATATTATAAATGAAATCCCTTATCAACATATTTTCGCTTTCCTTCCTTATCAAACTCACTCATCTCAATAGTATTCGACTCTGATGCTATATAAAAAAAATGATTTCCAATCTTGTATTTCTGAAAATAATTATTGGCTTCATTTACTAATAGTTCACCTGTCGGCTCTGCCAGCCCGAAAAATCTCATAATGCGATTAAATGCATCTCTTACATATTCTTCTTTTGGATCTTTTCTACCGCTAATATCAACAATAAAGTGGAGAGTATCTCTGACAAAAAGCTTCACCCTTTCCCTATTTTTAGGATCTTCAAAAGCCTCTCGCAACTCTTGCTCCATCTTTTCCCTGACTCTCCTTTGATTTTTATCACTTAAATGTTTATCCGGAACTATATTTATCCCCCTGTCTGTATTTAGTGAAACCTTAACAGATACAGCTACAGGTTTTCCATTATATTTCGTTTTGCTTTTTTTATCTAAATGTATATCTTGTTTACTATCCCACTCAAACGGAAGGTTTTCATGATGATTATCTACTGTGATAAATTCACCTTTCAGTAACGCACTTATTACCATTATTCTAATTTTATTTTATAAGAAAACACTTCACAAAGTATAGACCAAGTAAACAGAATTTTCACAAAGCCATACAACTCGTTTTAATCAAATAAGAAACGGCTTGTCACTCCACCTTCTCGAACGGAAAAGCATGAAGATAACTCACCGCCACCGTCATATTTCCGAAAGCAAACACCAGCCTTGTATTCCGGTGCAAACGCATAATACACCCCTCCTTCCCCTGAAAAACACCACCGGTAATGCGAATTCGTTGTTTCTTCTGAAGATAATCCTCCAAAGGACGGTTCATCAACTCGATATTATAAGGCATGGATTCGTACAAATAGATAAATTCCTCCATCTGACACTGGGGGATGACCGCCGCACGGTGCGTGTTATAGTCCGTCACCAAATACTGGCGAGGAAACATAGCAGACAAAATAAGTTCCAACTGATCCAAAGGAGCGCAGACAAACAGCCAGCCGTTGCCTTCGATTTCTTTCTCGTCCGTCAAAGCATTCAATTTCCGGGCGGAACCGGTGGCAAAGGCTTCTTTCACTACCCGGGCGGAATCACGACGGGCAGTATATTCCTCCTTAGTATAGGCGCATTGCTCGAAGCGTTTCCTGTGGTCCGTCGAAGTATAGGAAAATACCTTGAAACAAAAGTATCTTTCTTCTGCTTCACCTGACGGCTTACGAAGTTTTACGGACTTCCTGCCACTAAAAACGCCGATATAGCGCTTCAATTCTTTGTTAGGCAGATACAGATAATACCAATTGAGTTCAGGATGTTCCTTCCCTATTCCCGCCAATGGCGTGACTCCCTTATTTGACCCCTGGTCTGAGACGGAAGCGATTGAACTGCAGAGCAGTAACTTAGGCGCTTCGCTCGCTATGTTTTGATTATTATAAGAGAGTGCTTCGGTTGCAAGCTCCATAGGACTTTTTATTTCCATCAAAACATCATAATTAAATTATTCTTCTAAAAAATGAGGCTCGAATAAGCCATCAATTTTCGTTTTTTTGTTGGGGTTCTCTTAGTAAGAGAACCCCAAGTTTACTTAAATGCCTGATAGAGTGTCCTATAGTTATAACCTTTCATATTATTTTTGCAAACAATTGTCATTTATAAGCATACTTTGGAATACTTTTTTAATGCGGAATTTTCTGTATTAAGGAATTATAGCTATCTTTGCAGCAAAATGGGGTTCTCTTACTAAGAGAACTCCATTTTTTATTAAAGGCTTAAAAAGGGAAAAATCTTATTTTCAACACATTATATTATTTATACAATCAGAATTAATTTTCCTCTCACAATAATTATGGTGAACTAAAAATGCTCAAAAAGAAAGAGGCTTCCGTTTCCGGTCGCCTCTCTTTTCTTTTCGGATAAACGCTTTTATCCGTAAGTGTACTGACTTTCACAAGCAAATACTAACTATTAATCTTAAATCTATTACTATGAAAAACACATTATATTAACATTTGAATCGCGTAGATTGTTCAACAAAATGAGATTAAAAGAGTGTTAAATATATAACAAAGGGAGGTCCAATTGTTTTTTAATGCAAGAAAAACGATTAAGTCTGATAAAAGTAAAAGAAACGGAAATACAAAAGATGTATCGTGATTTCACATAATCGTGACATAAGTAAAATACAATATAAATTATACAAAAACACACTACAAAAGAGAAAGGATGCCATCAGGGCACCCTTTCTCATCGCTCATTTGTAACTATAGAGAGTTAGACTCTCCTTAAAAACGCTGTAAAATTAATAAAATAATTTTAGACGCAAAATTAGTTTTGTAGAAAAATTCAAAAGGTTTTCAAAGTTTATCAGTATTGATCTGCCATAATGAACTGGTACGATAATTTATATTGGTTTTAAATGATATTCCTTGTAAATGAATTACTAACCACGGATATCTTATATTCCATTATTCATATTTCAATGACCGAGCGGGTTTACTATAAACAACCTTTATGGTTTGTCCTGCTACAGTCAGAAAAGAAATCAACAACATCAAGACCACAGGAAGCAGAAAGAACCACACTTTCAATTCTGTTCGGAACGGATAATGAGCCAACCATGCATTCATGCTGCCCCATGCCACAGGCAACGCAATCAGAATAGCGATAATAATAGGAATAAAGAAACCTTTACCCAACTGATAAAACAGATTCCAACGAGATGCCCCCAATACTTTCCGGATACCCATCTCCTTGGTACGGACGGCACAAGAGAACATAACCAACACCCATAAACCTAAGCAGGAGATAAAAATAGCCAATCCGGTAAAACCTCCCATCAATACGCCGAAAGCCTCATCCTGACGGTACTGCCGGTCATAGAACTGGTCGAGGAAGAAATAATCAAAACTGGAATCCGCAAAATAATTATTCCATATTTCTCCTATCTGTGATACTAATTCCGAAGGATCACCCGGTTTCATCACAACCGAAATATAACGCTGAGGAATCCATTCAATCTTATCTTTATGGAAAAGCATTACCCCTGTATAACCTTTATTCAACGCTTGCTGATGATAATCCTTCACTACCCCGATTACCTGCATGGGCTCTCCTAGCGTTTCAACAGCTATTTCCTCACCAATGGCATCATCATTATCCACATATCCTAACATACGGGCAGCCGTTTCGTTGATAACCAATTTATTCACATCGTCCCCATATTCCTCGGAAAAACCCCGTCCGGCTACCACTTCCAGTCCGTATGCATCTATATAATCAGGGTCACAACTCAGCATCTCGTACAACCGGTTTTGCTTCAACGCATCATGTGCCCGATGATTGGACAGGAACATGGCCACCTCTTCACCCGGTACCGCCCCGGAACAAGTTACTTTCGACGCCAATGGCAATTTCTTGATAGCTCTCCGCATAGACTCCATCTTTGTTTTCATACCCTCAGTAGGTCCGGGAAACTTGATTACCAAAATCTGGTCAGTCTTTACTCCCAAAGACTGCCGACGCATATAGCTGAGCTGTGCAAACACAATTAATGTACTACAAAGCAATATCATGGATGCCGTATATTGCACTATGACCAATATTTTACGTGTATTTTCTCCAGAACGGCTATTTTGGAATTTACCTTTCAGTAAAACAATCGGCTTCTTACGCAACAATGCGCGGGCAGGATAGTAACCGGAAATATAAATACCGACTATAAAAAGCAATAGAACCCCGCCCCCCCAATATTCCGTAAACCATACAGAGAAAGTAATAGTACGTCCTACCAACTGATTGAAGGAAGGAAGTAATAGTTCGATCAATCCTAACGCAATGATAAAAGCGATCAAATTCATTACAAATGCTTCAAATAGAAACTGACCAACAAGCTGTTTCGGGAAAGCTCCCACTACCCTGCGCACTCCTACCTCTTTGGCACGCTCCATAGAACGGGCAACTGTCAGATTTATATAATTGATCCAAGCAATAATCAAAATAGCAATAGCTCCGAAAATCAACGCGATGATGGCCGAATGGTTCCCTTTCAACTCGGCCTCATAACCTAATTGAGGATTGAGATGAATCTTCTCCAATGGCTCCAACCGCACCCCCCAAGTCTTGTTTTTCAATGCCTCTTCAGTTTTATACTTCTCGGCCAATTGAGGAAAAGCACGTTCTATCTCTTCTTTGCGCTCGGGCGAATCCAGCAATACATATGTATAGGCTTCATGTTTGTACCAATACTCCTGTACCCATTTAGGTAAGGTGGCATATGATAAAAGGAAATTATAATGTATATGCGAATTAGAAGGCATTTCTTTCATGATTCCAGTTACCTCACAAGACACCTTCCCCATATTGCTGTTAAAAATAAGTATCTTCCCGACAGGGTCTTCATCTCTGAAATATTTGCGGGCAATCCGTTCCGTAATCACTACCTGACATGGCATGGAAAGACAAGAAGCGCGGTCACCTTTCAACAATTCAAAATCAAACAAACGGAAAAAGCCAGGATCAGCGTATGCTATCCCATTCTCGCGCAGACATAATTCGCCATATTTTACCAATTGCTCCGGTTGGATAATACATCCTACACGGGTATAATCCTCAATTCCCGCCAGATTTTCCTGCATGGCCGAACCATATCCGAATGAACTGGTCGCCCAATCATCCGTCAGAACTTCCCCCTCATGAAAAGTACTTTGCACACGATAAATCCGTTCACTCTTACTATGCATTTTGTCAAAACTAAATTCAAAAGCAACGTAAGTAAATATCAATAAAGCTGATGCCATGCCTACAGCCAAGCCAAAAATATTGATGAAGCTGAAACCTTTCCTCTTCATCAGATTACGCCAAACGCTATTCCAATAATTTTGTATAATCATAAAATTTCAATTTTGCTGTCAGATTCCATAGGGCGGTTACGATTCTCGGCAATAATTTTACCATCCAGCAAACGGATTATACGATGTGCATAAGCAGCATCACGCTGTGAATGGGTAACAATGATGATGGTGGTCCCCTGTTTGTTCAGTGTACTAAGCAGTTCCATAACCTCCACCCCATTGGTAGAGTCCAAATTACCTGTCGGCTCATCCGCCAGCAAAAGCCTGGCATTGGTTACTACGGCACGGGCTATGGCCACACGTTGCTGCTGTCCACCTGATAACTGTTGTGGCAGATGATTGGCGCGATGCAGCATATTCACTTTTTCAAGCACTTCTTTTACCCGCCTGTTACGTTCTGTCGGCTTTATATTAAGATACACCAATGGGAGTTCAACATTCTCATATACAGTCAGTTCATCAATCAAATTAAAGCTTTGGAAGATGAAACCGATATTTCCTTTTCGGAGAGCGGTCAGTTGGTTTTCATTCATTTTATCCACTCGCTTTCCTTCAAAGAGATAGGAGCCCGAAGTAGGGGTATCTAATGTTCCAAGTATATTCAACAAGGTAGATTTTCCACAACCGGACGGCCCCATGATAGCGACAAATTCTCCCTTTCCAATCTCGAAAGTTACTTCATTCAATGCTTTGGTCTGCACTTCCTCGGTGCTGAACAACATAGAGAGGTTTTCTACTTTAATCATTCTTACGTGTGTTTTTTATTCGTTTAAAATCAGTTTCTCATTATCTCCAAACAGTTCGTAACCGGAAATAATAACTTTCTCACCGGAAGCCAGACCGTCAGTCACTTCATAAAACTGAGGATTCTGTCTGCCAATCTTAATAGGGCGTCTGACGGCAAATTTACCACTTTCATCCACAACATATATCCATCGCCCTCCGGTAATTTGGAAAAAACCTCCCCGAGGAATCAGAACAGCCTTGACAGGATCTCCCAACTGAAGATTGATATGATAAGTTTGTCCGGCCCGGATATTTCCGGGACGCCCTGCTGTGAAACGGAAATCAGTACGAAACTGCCCGTCCTTCACTTCAGGATATACTTTGGTTACTTCTAATTTATAATTCTCGCCGTCACGGGTAAAGTCGGCAGGAAGTTCCTGAACGACACGCTCCACATAATGCTCGTCAATCAATGCCTGTACCTTCAGATCAGCAGTAATAATCTGGCCGATATGTTCTCCGGCAGAAATTGATTGTCCGATTTGTGCTTCAAGATTACCCACCTGTCCGTCTATGGGAGCTTTCACTTTCAGGTTTTCAAGACGTTCACGTACCAATGCCAGACTTCGTTTCATATTCATAATATTCTCGTCCAAGCTGGATATCTGAGTCAAACGAAACAAACTATCCTGGCGGATCCGTTCATCCAATACCGACAATTGTTCTTTTGCCGCTTCATACTCCTCCGTAGCCTGAAGATAATCCTCCCTCGCTATCAATTGCTCCTCCATCAGCCGCTTGTATTGCCCGTAACGACGTTTCTTTATAAGAAATTCTTTCTGCATACCGATACGGTCCTGCTTCAGGCTTAACCGTTCCTGCTCCATACTGATACGGGTATTACGCAACTCGTTTTCCTGATAGGCCAAATCAGCTTCACTTTGCATGATACCGATATTCAGCAGCGGATTACTCAGACGCAAAATCGCATCCCCTTTCTTTACCATTGCTCCTTCCTCATGAAGGCGTTCCTCCACCCTTCCGCCTTCTATAGCATCAAGGTAAATCATGCGGCTGGGAAGTACTTGGCCAATCACGCGGATATAATCATTAAACTCATTTTCTGTAACTGTAGCGATAGTGATACGGCTTTTGTCAATGGTCATGGAAGAACCGGTATCACGAAAAATAAAATAGAGAATGAGTACCAGTATGAATAATACTCCCACACCTCCATAAATCTGCCTGGGAGTGAAACGCTTTTTACGTTCAATTAGTGTGTCCATATTTTTAGTGGTTAATAAAACTTCCTGTTTGATAATACATAGCCAGTCGTGATGTCAGTTCGTACTGCAAACGTACTCTTATTTTTTCCGCTTTAGCGGCAAGCAGGCGATTTCGCGCCTCCATCAGTTGGAATACGGAAACAAGCCCTTCCTCCCACTTCCTTTCTGTTTCTTTCAGCACTTGTGTTTCGGCTTTTACCTGTAGGACAGCCTGTCGATGTTCTTCCCATCCCGAATGTAATGAAAGTACAATTTGTTCCGTTTCATTACGTAAATGCAGTTTCTCTTCCTCTATGCTGTTCCGCACCCGCTGCAAGTTCAATTTCTTCTTCTTTACTCCGGCATACCGATCCAATCCGCTAAGAATAGGAAATGAAATACCCACTCCTATATATTTATTCCAATGGTCACGCAATTGATGTAACGAGAACAAGGAATTATAAAAATCAGATCCCCATGAAAAACGGGCGAAGATGGTGGGGCTGAACTGCCCAAGGGCCACAGCATACTCCTTACGGGCTGCTCGTTCCCACATCTCCATCCGTTTATAATCCGGCAACGCGTGTACAGATTGTAAATAGATTTCCTCTATTTCTACCTGAGGCATTAATAAGGGTGTATCTTCACCAGCTGATAAGGAAACAGACAAAGTATCTCCCTCTTTCATTCCTACTATTTCTTTTAAATAAAGGAAAGACATCTGACGATTTTTTTCATACGAACGCTCTCTGAACACATCTCCTTGATGACGCGCTTTCACCTCCTGCAAGTCCGAAAGCGACTTCAGACCCAGTTCTACGAAAGTTTCCGTCTGTTTCAGATAACGTTCTCCCAAACGAAGCTGCTCAGCGGCCAGCTCTGAAAGTTTTTTATCCAATGCCGCTTTATAATAGGCTTCGGCTACCTGATAAGCCAGATCATTCTGCTTTGCCAAACGATTCCATTCCTTCTCTTTTTTAGTCCAATGTGTATATCGCAAACGATTGATCCGGGCAAAGCCTTCGAATAAAGAAAGAGTCACCTCCATTCCTACATTCCCTTGATTATATGAATCAGCAGTATATCCATTAGTATCCGGGTCAATAGAACGCCCGATGTGCCTGCCCACTTCCGCCTGTACTGAAACATGAGGAAGAAATTTACCCATAGCAGCCACATAGTCTGTACGTGCTTCCTTTACGTCTATCCGGATATTCTTGAAACCGGGGTTATGTTCCCAGGCATAGCGTATGCAATCGTCCAGTGTACCTTGCCCACACACAGGCAAAGACAGACTCGACAACAAACACACAATTATCAAATTATTTTTCATTTTACTTTGGTTTGGACACAGAATAGAGATCAAATGGTATGCCAAAACAAACGACATATTAATAACCAACGAGTTACAAAACAAGTCATAAACTGATCGTCCAATTTTTAGACGGTATAACGTCCAAATTATAAACACCGCAAAGCCGAGGCGAACCAAGGAAAATATTGAAGCACGGATAAAACGGACTAAAGACGCATTCCAAGTGTCAAACCGCCCCTACGGTAAATAAAAGCATTACAGAAAATAATAAAAAACGTCCAATAATTGGACACCTCATTTGCAGGAACAGTCAAAAGCAGATATCTTTAGCCTCTGAAAGCAAAATGCTATGGAAAAAGGAACAATTTTAATAGTAGATGATAATAAAGGAGTATTGGCCTCACTGGAACTGTTGCTGGAAACGGAGTTCAGCGAAATAAAGACAGCCCATCATCCGAATCAAATTATATCTATTCTGAATACCTCTCCGGTAGATGTAATTATTCTTGATATGAATTTCTCAGCAGGAATCAATAACGGCAACGAAGGGTTGTATTGGCTGAAACGAATCCGCGAGATAGCTCCTGCACTACCCGTAGTCATGCTTACGGCATACGGTGATGTGGACCTGGCGGTAAGAGCCTTAAAGAATGATGCGACCGATTTCTTGTTGAAGCCCTGGGACAACCGGACCTTGGTACGCAAAATAAAAGAAGCTTTCGGAAGTGGTAAGAAAAGGAAAAACAGAGTCCTCGATAGAAGCCAATCACCAATGATTGTGGGGACATCTCCTGCCATGCAGCAGTTAATGAAAATGGTAGTGAAAGTGGCACGCACAGACGCCAATATCTTGATTACCGGAGAAAACGGAACGGGAAAAGAGATGCTGGCACAGGAAATACACCGGCTTTCCACACGACGGGAACATACTATGGTAACGGTAGATATGGGAGCAATCAGTGAATCTTTATTCGAAAGTGAGCTGTTCGGACATGAACGCGGTTCTTTTACCGATGCCTACGAGAGTCGGCCGGGAAAGTTTGAAGCGGCATCCGGCAGTTCCCTGTTTATGGATGAAATAGGAAATCTCCCTCTAGCCATGCAGGCAAAGTTGCTCACCGTATTACAAAACCGAAAAATTACACGCATCGGCAGTAATAAAGTAATCCCAGTGGATATCCGGCTGCTTTCAGCTACTAACAAGAATATTCAGGAGATGGTGGATTCCGGGACTTTCCGTGAGGACTTATTGTACAGACTGAATACCATCCACCTGGAAATTCCGCCTTTGCGGGAACGGGGGAACGATATACATTTATTCATTGATTATTTTATGCAACGTTATGCCGCCAAATACGAAAAAAAAGATATTTCCTTGCATGAACATGCTTTGGAGAAATTATGTTCTTATCATTGGCCGGGAAATATCCGGGAATTACAACATGCCATCGAGAAAGCGATCATCTTATGTGAAGGAAATGTCATCCGTCCTAAAGACATTTTCGTAAAACAAACCTGGAACCCGCAATTCTCCACTACCGTACCCAATCTAGAAGAAGTGGAACGTCAGGCCATAGCAACAGCTATCCGTCAAAACGATGGAAATCTGACGGCAACAGCCGAACAGTTAGGCATCAGCCGCCAGACACTTTACAATAAGATAAAACGCTTCAAGCTCTGATAATCATGGTATTCAGCAAACATCTATATATGGTTATCCTGAGCTACATCTTATTAATAATCGCTGTAGCCGGAGCAGGGATCGCACTTGTCATTACACATACCGCCCTCATTCTAGGCAGTCTGCTATTCATCTTTTCGCTTTTTTTAATCGGAGCTTTGGTAAAACGGTTGAATAAGTTCAATACCAAAATAAGGATATTTCTGGATGCGGTGGAAGATAAAGAGAACATGATATTGTTCAACGAGCAATCGGCAGATAAAGAAATGAATGCACTGAGCCATTCACTAAACCGGATCAATGAATTGCTTGCCACAACGAAATCGCAGAGCCGGATACAGGAGAACTTTTATTACTCTTTACTGGAAGAAGTACCGAATGGAGTGCTAGCGTGGAACTCCGAAAAGAGAGTCATATTTGTGAATGGCGCAGCTTTACGTTTGCTGGGAGTTGAGCCAATCATATTCCTCCGCCAACTGGAAGAGCAATATCCGGCCTTGAAAGATTTCATAGCCCATGGAAATGTGGAAGATTCTTTTCTTTTACAATCCAACTCAAAAAAACAGCTGTCACTATCCATGAACCGGATGAAACTAAATTCAGAAACGATTACCCTGTTGGCTATCAAAGATATCAGCAATGAACTGAGTGAGAAAGAAAGTGAGTCATGGAGCAAACTGACCCGGGTGCTTACTCATGAAATAATGAATACCATCGCTCCTATTGTTTCCCTGTCACAAACACTTTCATTGCGTCCCGGTACGGACGAGAAAGTAATACGAGGACTTGGAGTGATTTGTGAACAGAGCGAAAGATTGATGGAATTCACAGAATCATACCGACGCTTATCGTATATGCCGGAACCGAAAAAGAAGCGATTCTCACTGACCGATTCATTGCACAATCTGGCTCTGTTGCTACAATCTGATTTTGAGAATGCCCATATCCATTTCATTCTGCGCAGTACCCCTTCTGACATATATATTGAGGGCGATGAGAAGCAACTCTCTCAAGTTTTCTTAAATCTGCTGAAGAACAGTATGCAATCATTGGAAGGAAAGACAGACGGACAAATAGAAGTAACACTGGAGGTAACAGACAAACTTTATATAAAACTACTTGACAATGGGCGGGGAATCCCTATGGAGTTACAAGAAAAAATATTCGTTCCTTTCTTTACTACAAAAACAGAAGGGACGGGGATCGGGCTTAGTCTGTGCCGGCAGATTATAAAAAGACATGGGGGTAATCTCTATTTACAGGAAAGCGGACAAGGAAAAACTCTGTTTGTTATTGAATGGCCCATAGTTCCTTTTATTCCGAAATAACAGAGCTCATCACAGGATTACTCTGATTAACACAGATTATTCTTAAAAGTAAAGTGGAAATATAAAATAATAACCACTTATCTATAAACCAGCGTTAACCTAAGTAATCCGTAATGAAACATTTTTTATTTCTTTACCTTCAGTTCATAAAGGTCATGCCTGCGGTCACGCAAATTGCGCACACTGCCATACGTATGCAATTCATTCAACAGATTCAGATCAACATCCGAAACCAGAATCATTTCGGTATTCGGAGTCGCCTCAGCCCGTTTACCATCAGTAGGGAAAGCGAAATCACACGGAGTAAATACACCAGACTGTGCATACTGAATATCCATATTGTGTACACGCGGCAAATTACCCACACTACCGGCTATAACGACAAAACATTCATTCTCGATAGCCCGTGCCTGAGCACAAACACGCACACGAGAATAACCGTTCTGAGTATCAGTCAGGAATGGAACAAACAGAATCTGCATTCCCTGATCGGCCATGATACGAGAAAGTTCGGGAAATTCCACATCATAACAAATCAAAATACCAATCTTAGCGCAATCCGTATCAAAAGTCTGCACCATCTTACCACCCGAAAGACCCCAACTCTTTATCTCATCGGGAGTGACATGTACCTTTTCATACATTTCGTATGAACCGTCACGCCGTACTAAAAAACCAACATTATAAAGCCCTCCGTCCTCTTTTACGTATGGCATACTACCCGTAATGATATTAATATTATAACTGATAGCCAAATTGATAAAACGGTCGCGAACCTCTTCGGTATATTGTGCCAAACCACGAATGCTCTGGGCTTCTCCCAAATGATTGAACTTGGCCATCAACGGCGCATTGAAATATTCCGGAAAAAGAACAAAATCACTCTTATAATCGGAAACGGCATCTACGAAAAACTCAACCTGCTCAAATACATCATCCAATGTTTTATAAGGGCGCATCTGCCATTGCACTAACCCTACACGTACAGTGGTTTTCTTATCCACATAATCCTGCGTAGGCTCCTGATAATAAATATTATCCCATTGCAACAAAGTGGCACAATGCTTGGATTCTTCGTCATTGGGAAGATAATTCTTCATGACACGACGCACATGAAAATCATTGGAAAGCTGAAATGTCAATACTGGATCATAAATCTCACGGGAACGCACCTTATCCAAATATTCCTTAGGACGCATCGTATCCGCATACTTATAATAATTAGGAATACGACCACCGAACATGATCGCTTTCAGATTCAGTTTCTCGCATAATTCTTTCCGGTACTCATACATACGGCGTGCCAGACGCAAACCGCGATAATCCGGATGGATAAACACCTCGATACCATACAAAATATTCCCTTCCGGATTATGCGTACAGAAAGTTTCATTACCAGTTACTTTGGCATAGGTATGATCTCCCTTTACCATATCATAGTCTACAATAATAGAAAGAGCACATCCCACTATCTTATCGTCTACCACCGTTACTACTTGCCCTTCCGGAAAAATTCGGATAAGCGTTTCTATTTGCTCGTGTGTCCAAAACACATCCTTATCCGCATACACCCGCTTGAATGATTGTGATAATTGGATGTAATCTTCGATCTGTAAATTCCGGACCTCTACTTTATTAATTTTATGCATCGGTTCCATAATGATTCTCTTATTTATATTTTAAAACAGCGGTGCAAAGGTAGGACAAATTATAAAACGATGTTCTCCCAAACAGAAAAAGATAAAGAGAATATCACTCAGTATGAAAGAAAATATCTATGAACTTTTCATAGGATTTTCAGAAAACTTTTTGTTATCTTTGGAAAGTTAACCCAATAACAAACAAAAAACAACCAATTTTGCTATGAATAAAGAATTAATAATGAACCCTAACCAATTGGTGGCATTTCTAGAAAAACCTTGTGCAGAGTTTACCAAAGAAGACATAAAACGATACATTCAGCAGAATGGCATCCGTATGGTCAACTTTATGTATCCTGCCGGAGACGGACGACTGAAGACATTGAATTTCGTTATCAACAACCAAGCATATCTAGATGCTATCCTGACTTGCGGGGAGCGAGTGGACGGTTCCAGCCTATTTCCATTCATTGAGGCGGGCAGCAGTGATCTATATGTAATTCCCCGATTCCGGACGGCTTTTTTAGATCCTTTTGCCGAGATCCCCACACTTTCCATGCTTTGCTCTTTCTTTAACAAGGATGGAAAGCCGTTGGAAAGTTCACCCGAACATACCTTACACAAAGCATGCAAGGCATTCAATAAAATAACCGGCATGGAATTTCAGGCTATGGGAGAATTGGAGTACTATGTAATTGCTCCGGATACAAATATGTTCGAGGCAACAGACCAGAAAGGTTATCATGAATCAGCACCATACGCCAAGTTCAATGATTTCCGTACCCAGTGCATGGTCTATATTGCACAAGCAGGCGGACAAATAAAGTATGGACACTCCGAAGTAGGTAATTTTACCTTGAATGGCATGATATATGAACAGAATGAAATAGAATTCCTGCCTGTCAATGCCGAAGATGCGGCAGACCAATTGATGATTGCCAAATGGATTATACGTAATCTGGCCTATAAACATGGTTATAACATTACTTTCGCGCCTAAAATAACTACAGGAAAAGCTGGTTCCGGATTGCATATCCACATGCGTATCATGAAAGATGGACAAAACCAAATGTTGAAAGAAGGTGTTTTATCAGAAACAGCACGCAAAGCTATTGCCGGCATAATGGAACTTGCTCCATCCATCACTGCATTCGGTAACACCAATCCTACTTCTTATTTCCGCCTGGTTCCCCATCAGGAAGCGCCAACTAATATTTGCTGGGGTGACCGCAACCGTTCAGTATTGGTACGCGTACCTCTAGGATGGGCAGCTAAAACAGATATGTGCATGACTGCCAATCCACTGGAAACGGAAAGCCATTATGATACCACACAAAAACAAACGGTGGAAATGCGATCACCGGACGGATCGGCCGATCTCTACCAACTGATAGCAGGACTAGCTGTAGCCTGCCGCCATGGTTTTGAAATAGAAAATGCACTAGACATTGCAGAAAAAACTTACGTAAACGTCAATATTCATCAGAAAGAAAATGCAGACAAACTGAAGGCATTGACCCAGCTTCCCGATAGCTGTACGGCTTCCGCAGCCTGTTTGCAGCAACAGCGCGAAATATTCCAAAAACATAATGTGTTCAGCCCTACTATGATTGATGGAATCATCAGCAAATTAACTGGCTATAACGATCTGACTTTACGTAACGACTTGAAAGATAATCCGGAAGGAATGTTAGCGTTGGTCAATAAATATTTCCATTGCGGATGATTTGACTAAAACAGCGGGAGGAGGGTATATCAATATTTATTGATTTGACCTTCTTCCGTTTTCTACATTCACGCCATGATAAATAAAAAAGATCAATGTATTTCTACACTGGTCTTTTCTTTTGAGCGGAAAACGAGACTCGAACTCGCGACCCTAACCTTGGCAAGGTTATGCTCTACCAACTGAGCTATTTCCGCAAACCTCTAACATAGTGCCCAGAACAGGACTCGAACCTGCATGCCTCTCGACACACGCACCTGAAACGTGCGCGTCTACCATTCCGCCACCTGGGCATTCTGTGTAACACTCTTGTCACAACGCACAAAATTTTATTTGTGTGAGCGGAAAACGAGACTCGAACTCGCGACCCTAACCTTGGCAAGGTTATGCTCTACCAACTGAGCTATTTCCGCAAATATCCTCTCTTCGTGAAGGAAATGAGACTCGAACTCACACGACATAACTGTCACCACCCCCTCAAAGTGGCGCGTCTACCAATTCCGCCATTCCTCCAGAAACGAAAATCTCGTGCTATAGTGCCCAGAACAGGACTCGAACCTGCATGCCTCTCGACACACGCACCTGAAACGTGCGCGTCTACCATTCCGCCACCTGGGCATTCTGTGTAACACTCTTGTCACAACGCACAAAATTTTATTTATGTGAGCGGAAAACGAGACTCGAACTCGCGACCCTAACCTTGGCAAGGTTATGCTCTACCAACTGAGCTATTTCCGCAAATATCCGCCTTCGGTCTTTAACTATTTCTCAGCTGTTTCCCGATTGCGGATGCAAAGGTAGTGCTTTTTTCTAAACTTCCAAAAGTTTTCTATACTTTTTATAGCACTTTTATTACATTATTTCATCAATTTCCTCATAATCAATACAAACCAAAAGTTTTTTTAATTACCATCAGGACATGCGATCACGATAGTCCTCATACCGGAAGTCTTTATATACTTCCAATGTATTATCTGTATGCCAAATAGCGATAGAAGGGTGATGGATTCCATTAAACATATTTGTTTTTACCATAGTGTAATGAATCATATCTTCCAGAACAATGCGTTCTCCTACCTGTAACGGATGGTCAAAACGCCAGCTACCCATATAGTCGCCACTTAAACAACTGTTTCCACCCAAACGGTAGATATTCTCTTCCGTTAAAGCTGTTTTTATCGCATCGACAGGTAAAGCTTCGGCACCACGCACTGCCGGCTGATAGGGCATTTCAAGACAATCGGGCATGTGACAAGTAAAACTAACATCCAGAATCGCAGTTTTTATCCCCCGGTTTTCCACTATATCGACAACAGAAGCGACCAAAGGTCCGGTCTGCCAAGTAAAAGCCGAACCCGGTTCTAAAATAATCTCCAAATGAGGATAACGGGCTTTCAATCCTTTTAATAAAGAAATAAGATGCTCCGTATCATAATCTTTACGTGTCATCAGGTGCCCCCCTCCCAAATTCAACCATTTTATTTGTGGGAACCAACGGGCAAACGTCTCTTCTATGTGCTGCAAAGTATGTTCCAATTCATAAGAACTGGATTCACAATGACAATGACAATGGAAGCCTTCGATACCCTCCGGTAAAGTCTCGGGAAGCAAATCGGCCGTCACCCCAAAACGTGTACCGGGAGCACAAGGATTATAAAGTTCCACCTCTACTTCCGAATATTCAGGATTAATACGGATACCACAGGATATCTTTTCTCCAGAGGCCTTAACCATAGAATAAAAACGCCGGAACTGACTGAAGGAGTTAAAGGTTATATGACTGCTGCATTGCATGATAACCGGAAAATCAGTATCCGTATACGCCGGAGAATAAGTATGGGCCTTACTGCCAAATTCTTCATATGCCAAACGGGCTTCATATACAGAGCTAGCTGTAGTATAACGGATGTATTCCCTAAAAACGGGAAATGATTTCCACATGGCAAAAGATTTGAAAGCCAAGATGATCTCAACTCCGGCCCGGTCTGCCACACTCTTTATCAAACTCAGATTCTTTCTGAGCAATGCTTCATCCATCACATAGCATGGAGAAGGTACTTTATGGATATCTATCATTTTTGTATCAGAATTCTATTAGAATATTTATTCCACAACTTTGAACCGGGCGAATTTCAGCAATAATTGTTTCTCTCCGGCATTCCGGAAACGGACAGTCGCCTTGCTGTTCTCACCGGTTCCTTCCACTTTTATCACATCGCCTATTCCAAAGCGTTCATGCTCTATCACCTGCCCTGCCAGCACATTCACCGGCAAGGTTCCCGCCGCGGACGGCTTTGAGACCGTAGCAAGACCTACCTTAGTCAAATTGCGCGGCACACTGGGACGGATAATCTCAGCTTTCGGTCTTTCTCCAACAAAAAATGATTTCTGACCACCAGACAAATTTGATGAAGAACGCCCATAAGAAGGCTGCGAAGCAGATTCGTCAAACAAGAAACGAGACGCACGTTCATTTTGCTCACGACAGAAACGGCTGGCTCTCTCGTCTATTCTCCGGGCCATCTGTTCCTCCTGAGGCAGCTTCAGGAAATGTACATCAATATCTTTCAAGAAACGGCTCGGGCTACTGAACTCCATCTTTCCATATTTAAACCGGCTCTTGGCAAAAGACAAATAGCAATGCTCCTCGGCACGTGTAATCGCCACATAAAACAAGCGGCGCTCCTCTTCCAATTCCTTATACGAATTGAGTGACAAAGCACTGGGAAACAAGTTCTCTTCCAACCCAACTACAAAAACGTTTTTAAACTCCAAGCCTTTAGCAGAGTGAATGGTCATCAAGGTTATCTTCTCAGCATCCTCTTCTTTCTCGTTATCCTGGTCTGTCAGCAGAGAAACCTCCGACAGGAAATCCGTCAACAGGATGTTCTCATTCCCTTCTTCTTCACGGATTGCACAAAAATCATGCATACCGTTTATCAGTTCTTCAATATTCTCCTGACGGCTCAGGTTTTCCGGATCATTGCTCTGATAAATCTCATTCATAATGCCGGACTGACGAACAATCATTGCCCCCAATTCATATGCATTCTTTTTCGGGATCTCCACTATAAAACTTTTTACCAGTTCACGAAACCCCTGTAACTTGGTATGCATCCCCTTGTTAATATTCAAGCCGTATGCCAACGGCTCTTCCAAAACCATCCAAAGACTAACATGATGCTGTGCAGCCGCATCAATAACTTTGTTCAACGTAGTATCCCCGATTCCTCGCGCCGGATAATTCAATACCCGCTTAAAAGCCTCCTCATCATTCGGATTTACCGCCAGACGAAAGTAAGAAATAACGTCTTTAATCTCCTTGCGTTGATAAAAAGAAAGTCCTCCATAAATTTTATAAGGTAGGCTACGCTTCCGCAAAGCCTCCTCGAAAATACGGCTTTGAGCATTTGTACGGTATAAAATAGCAAAATCATTATAAGAATAATGTTCCCGTGAACGCAGTTTCACAATCTGGTTGGCAACAATCTCCCCTTCCTCCACATCACTGTAGGCATTGAAAACTCCGATAGGCTCCCCCTTCGCTTTTTCTGAAAATACCTCCTTCTTTATCTGCTCGCTATTTTTCTCTATCAGGCTGTTTGCCGCACACACAATGGTCTGGGTAGAACGATAGTTCTGCTCCAGTTTAAAAAGCTTGGCCCCCTTATACAGTTGAGTAAATTTCAATATATTGTCAATATTAGCCCCTCGGAAGGAATAAATACTCTGCGCATCATCCCCCACCACGCATACACGCTGATGCTCCTGGGTAAGCTGAAGCACAATGCTGTGTTGCGCAAAATTGGTGTCCTGATACTCATCCACCAGCACATAACGAAACTGCTCCGCATACTTACGGCAAATTTCAGGATGATCGCGGAATAACATATAAGTATAAAGCAGCAAATCATCAAAATCCATCGCATCGCTTTGACGGCAACGTTCCCAATATTGCCGGTAAATATCACGGGTGGCGGGTACTTTGGCATTCAAATCATACTGATAAAGCTCTGCGTTCGAAACATATGCATCAGGAAAAACCAAATGATTTTTCGCATTGCTGATACGCGCCTGTATCAACCCTGATTTATAGGTTTTATCATCCAATTGCATTTCTTTTACAATAGACTTGATCAAACTCTTCGAATCTGAAGAATCATAGATGGTAAAATTGGAGCTAAAGCCGATAACCTGTGCCTCACACCGCAGGATACGCGAAAAAATGGAATGGAACGTCCCCATCCATAAATAGCGTGCCTGATCGCCCACCTGACGGGCTATACGCTCTTTCATTTCGCGAGCAGCCTTATTGGTAAAAGTCAATGCCAAAATAGACCAAGGAGTATATCCCTGCTCCAGTAAATAAGCTATCTTATAAGTCAGCACGCGTGTTTTCCCCGAACCTGCTCCAGCTATCACCAAAGAGGGACCCTCGTTGTAAAGCACTGCATCGCGCTGGCTTTCATTCAATTCTTCTAAATAATTCGTCATAAATTTCACCTTTCGCCTGCAAAGATAGAGAAAGTTTGAGTTTATCAGAACAATTCCATGCCCAATAATGTTATTATGATAGAAGTTTAATTAAAACCTCGACTAAAAATGAATATATTATTAACCACTTTAATTTCATTAGTTATGACTTACGAAATGCCAAAACTCCCGTATGCAAATAACGGACTCGAACCTGTAATCAGTCAGGCTACTATAGACTACCATTATGGCAAGCACTTACAAACATATGTAAACAATTTGAACTCTTTAGTTCCAGGTACGGAATTTGAAGGAAAGTCCGTAGAGGAAATTGTTACATCAGCTCCCGACGGAGCGATATTCAATAACGCCGGACAAGTATTAAACCATACATTATATTTCCTTCAGTTCACCCCCAAACCCAGCAAGCATGAACCGTCCGGAAAACTAGCAGAAGCCATCAACCGAGACTTCGGAAGCTTTGAAAACTTCAAGAAAGAATTCAACACCGCTTCCACAGGACTGTTCGGTTCGGGCTGGGCTTGGCTTTCTGTAGACAAGCAGGGAAAACTACATATCACCAAAGAACCTAACGGAAGCAACCCGTGGCGTGCAGGACTGAAACCATTGCTGGGTTTCGATGTATGGGAACATGCTTACTATCTGGATTACCAGAACCGCCGTGCAGATCATGTGAACAAGTTATGGGAAATCATTGACTGGGATGTAGTAGAAAAACGTCTATAAAAGGACCCTTAACTATACATCATAATAAGGCTGCCTCGCCCCTATTCATTCAGGGAGCGGGGCAATCTGCTTTAAGATGCAAAGATACAGCAGATATACATTCATCCTTTTACAAGAATAAACAAGCACAATGCAAGATAATCATAAAAAAACATTCTTCCACAAAAAATAAAGCAGTCTGTTGTAGCATTATTCATTTCTTTCCCATATCTTTGCCATCGTAAAACAAAGGGGTGCCCCACGTAAACAGCGGACGGGCTGAGATTATACCCTGTGAACCTGATGCGGTTAGTACCGCCGAAGGGATTGTTACTTCTTACCTCATACCATCCGGTCAAAAAGCAACTCTTTGTATTTACAAGTAAATTCATAAACTGATATTATAGTATGAAACTGACAGTAAACAGCAAAGAAACCGAAGTAAAGGACGGATGCACCGTAGCCGAACTTTCCACCTTTCTGACACTTCCTGAGAAAGGTATCGCCATAGCGGTAAACAACCGGATGGTCCCCCGTATAGAGTGGGAGAAATGTGTGTTACACCCCAATGACAGTCTGGTAGTCATTAAAGCTGCATGTGGAGGATAAGACCGTGGAACTTCAATTCATCACTCACTTCACCGACACATATTCCTATTATGATTCCGCACGCATGGCCTTGGAAGGCGGTTGCCGCTGGATCCAGCTACGTATGAAAGACACTTCCGTTGACGAAGTGGAACGGGAAGCCATACGTCTGCAAGGCTTATGCAAAGACTACGGAGCAACATTTATCATAGACGACCACGTGGAGTTGGTCAATAAAATTCATGCCGACGGAGTGCATTTGGGAAAAAAGGATATGCCCGTAGCCGAAGCACGGAAAATATTAGGAAAAGAATTCATCATCGGAGGCACCGCCAATACATTTGACGATGTAAAGATGCATTACGAAGCTGGAGCTGACTACATCGGCTGTGGCCCGTTCCGTTTTACTACCACAAAAAAGGCTCTCTCTCCAGTGCTGGGACTAGAAGGTTACCGTTCCATTATTCAGCAAATGAACGAGGCAGATATCCATCTGCCCATCGTCGCCATCGGGGGAATTACTTTGGAAGATATCCCTTCCATCATGGAAACGGGAATCACCGGCATTGCTTTGAGCGGAACCATACTCCGGGCGAAAGACCCGGTAGCGGAAACTAAACGAATCATGAATTTATAATAAAATCACAAAATACAATGAAGAAACTGATTATAGCTGAAAAAGAATTTAATTCCCGTTTATTTCTGGGAACCGGTAAATTCAATTCAAACACCGTAATGGAAGAAGCCATTCTGGCATCAGGATGTGAAATGGTAACCGTAGCCATGAAACGCATTGAATTGGACGATAAGGAAGATGATATGCTGAAACATATCATTCACCCTCACATACAGCTATTGCCCAATACCTCCGGTGTGCGCACAGCCGAAGAAGCCGTCTTTGCCGCACAAATGGCCCGCGAGGCTTTTGGCACCAACTGGCTGAAACTGGAAATCCATCCCGATCCGCGCTACTTGTTGCCGGATTCTACCGAAACATTGAAAGCAACCGAGGAACTAGTCAAACTAGGTTTCGTCGTATTGCCCTATTGTCAGGCAGATCCTACATTGTGCAAACGGCTGGAAGAGGTAGGAGCAGCAACTGTCATGCCGCTTGCCGCCCCCATCGGGACAAACAAAGGCTTGCAGACACGTGACTTCCTGCGCATCATTATCGAACAAGCTTCCGTTCCTGTGGTAGTGGACGCCGGAATAGGTGCCCCCAGCCATGCTGCCGAAGCGATGGAAATGGGCGCGGACGCCTGTCTGGTCAATACAGCCATCGCAGTAGCCGGTCAGCCGGTAGTCATGGCAACAGCCTTCAAGGAAGCTGTCATTGCCGGACGCCGCGCTTATGAAGCAGGCTTAGGAGCAGTAGGACAGAACTTGATCGCATCTGCCTCATCCCCTTTAACTTCATTCTTAGATTAAACAGAAATATGATGGACAAAAAGCAAGATCAAAAAGCATACGCTCATGCCGAAAAGGCATATATGCAAGGAACCCTGTTTTCATACATCAAAGTAGGAATGCAGAAAGTAAACCTGACTCCTACTGTGAATATAGTGAACGGTGAAAAAGTAACAACGCCCAATGCTCCCGTTTATATTTATGACACCAGCGGCCCATTCAGTGACCCCAATATGGAAATCGATCTGAAAAAAGGACTTCCCCGTATGCGCGAAAGCTGGATTACCGGACGGGGAGACGTAGAACAACTGCCCTCCATCACTTCAGAATACGGAAAGATGCGCCGCGACGATAAAAGTCTGGACCACCTGCGCTTTGAACACATCGCCCTGCCCTATCGTGCCAAAGCTGGAAAGGCCATCACACAAATGGCATACGCCAAAGCCGGCATCGTTACACCGGAAATGGAATATGTAGCCATCCGTGAAAACATGAATTGCCGGGAACTGGGCATCGACACCTTTATCACCCCTGAATTCGTACGTGATGAAATAGCCGCAGGGCGTGCCGTACTTCCCGCCAATATCAACCACCCCGAAAGCGAGCCTATGATTATCGGCAGGAACTTTTTAGTGAAGATCAACACGAACATCGGAAACTCCGCCACCACTTCCTCCATTGACGAAGAGGTGGAAAAAGCCGTGTGGAGCTGCAAATGGGGAGGTGACACCCTGATGGATCTCTCGACCGGCGATAACATTCACGAAACACGCGAATGGATTGTCCGCAACTGTCCTGTCCCCGTAGGTACCGTACCTATCTATCAGGCATTAGAGAAAGTAAACGGTAAAGTAGAGGATCTGAATTGGGAGATTTATAAAGATACATTAATCGAACAATGCGAACAAGGAGTGGATTACTTTACCATCCATGCCGGAATACGCCGCCAAAATGTACATCTGGCTGACAAACGTTTGTGCGGCATCGTAAGCCGCGGAGGCAGCATCATGAGCAAGTGGTGTCTGGTACATGACAAGGAAAGTTTCTTATATGAGCATTTTGACGACATCTGTGATATTCTGGCACAATACGATGTAGCCGTATCCTTGGGTGACGGACTTCGTCCGGGCTGTATCGCTGATGCCAATGACGAGGCACAGTTTGCCGAACTAGATACCATGGGTGAACTTGTACTCCGCGCATGGGACAAAAACGTACAGGCATTCATTGAGGGACCGGGACATGTACCTTTGCATAAAATCAAAGAAAACATGGAACGCCAGATCTCTCACTGCCACAATGCACCGTTCTACACCCTCGGTCCGCTGGTAACGGACATCGCTCCGGGATATGACCATATCACTTCGGCCATCGGTGCCGCACAAATCGGCTGGCTGGGCACTGCTATGCTATGCTATGTCACCCCGAAAGAACATTTGGGATTGCCCAACAAAGAAGATGTACGCGTTGGTGTCATCACTTACAAGATTGCCGCCCATGCAGCCGATCTGGCGAAAGGGCATCCGGGCGCACAGATCCGTGACAATGCTTTAAGCAAGGCACGTTACGAATTCCGTTGGCGCGACCAGTTCCATCTGAGTCTGGATCCCGACCGCGCTTTGGAATACTTCAATGAAGGCCGCCATACGGACGGTGAGTACTGTACCATGTGCGGCCCCAACTTCTGCGCCATGAAACTGAGCCGCGACTTGAAGAACGTGGGTAATTAAACAGCTGACTTTGTGAAAACTATGGAAGATTTCAAGAAAGCACTTGAAGGAACTTTAGGAAGAAAACACATAGACAACATAGTGGATCAAGTAGTCGGCTCCCCCGACCGCTTTGATGCTCTTTATACTCTGACACAGCATGAAGAAACAAAGATAGCTTGGCATGCCACTTGGACTTGTGAAAAACTGAGCATCCTCCTCCCTTCCCTATTGATGGATAAAAGGGAGGAACTGATGCTGCGGGCCATGCAATGCCCCCATGACGGAACAAGACGTCTGCTACTGAATATCCTTCATCATCTTCCTGTCCCAAAGCCTGTCAACGCAGCTTTCTTTGATTTCTGCCTTCAAGGCATGCTGTCTTCTGCCGAAAGCGCATCCGGACAAGCCGTCTGCATGAAACTTGCCTATGACATCTGCCTGGAAGAACCGGAACTGATAGGAGAACTGAAAGCATACTTGGAAAATATGGAACCGGAATACTATACGGTCGCCGTGCAATGTGCCCGCAACAACATCCTAAAAAAAATAAGGAAATGAAGATATTGATACTCAACGGAAGCCCACGTAACCAAGGACTTATCAGCCAAATGCTGGACATCATGACCGAAGAAGCCCGCATACGTGGCGCCGAAGTGGAAGTAATACCCATCCGTAAATTGCAGGTGCACCCCTGTACAGGATGCATGGCTTGCCGCAGCCGGCAGACCTGTGTCCTACCCGAAGACGACGCGCAGCACACGCTTCAAAAGATACAATGGGCAGACGTGCTGATCGTTGGCTCACCTTGCTATTGGGGAAATATGAACGGACATATGAAAGTAGTGTTCGACCGCATCGTGTACGGCATGATGGGAGAAAGTCCGAAAGGGCTCCCTCAAGCGTTGCATAAAGGCAAGAAAGCAGTCATCGTAAGCACCTGCTCCACCCCATGGCCATTCAATATCTGGTTTAACCAGACACGCGGCGTAGTAAAAGCGTTGCGCGAAATTCTGAAGTGGAGCGGATTCTCTATCAAAGGCGTTATCCAGAAGGGAGGAACAAAACAACATCCCGAACTGACGGAAAACGACAAAAAGAAATGTAGAAAAATAATAAGGAAATTATAGCTTGAAGCCTGATAAAATGCCGGAAAGGCTTAAACAGACTTTTATAAAAGCAAAATCATCTTATGAACAATAACAAGAAAAAATAACAATCATGTTTTCAGAAGAACTTGAAAAAATAGATTGGGAAAAGATCACCAAAGCCATCTACTCCAAAACCGAACATGACGTGCTCCGCGCCCTTGGTAAGGAACATTGCGATGTGGACGACTTTATGGCACTCATCTCCCCCGCAGCAGCAAAATACCTAGAGCCGATGGCGCAACTAAGCAAAAGATATACCGAAGAACGTTTCGGCAAAACCATTTCCATGTTTATACCGCTGTATATAACAAACTCCTGCACCAATTCTTGCGTGTATTGTGGTTTTCATATCAGCAACCCGATGGCTCGTACCATCCTCACCCCCGAACAGATTGAAGATGAATACAAAGCCATCAAAAGACTTGGTCCTTTTGAAAACCTATTACTAGTGACCGGAGAAAATCCGGCAAAAGCCGGAGTCCCTTATCTGGCCAAAGCCTTGGACATCGCCAAAAAATATTTCAGCAATTTGAAAATAGAGGTAATGCCCCTCAAAGCCGAAGAATATGCCGAACTGAAAGAACACGGACTAAATGGAGTCATTTGCTTTCAGGAAACTTACAACAAAGCCCGTTATAATATATACCACCCACGCGGAATGAAATCCAAATTCGAGTGGCGGGTAAACAGCTTCGACCGTATGGGACAGGCAGGAGTCCACTCCATAGGCATGGGGGTACTCATCGGATTGGAAGAATGGCGCACCGATGTGACCATGATGGCTTATCACTTGCGTTATCTTCAGAAAAAGTATTGGAAAACCAAATACAGTGTAAACTTCCCTCGTATGCGTCCGGCAGAAAACGGTGGTTTCCAGCCGAATGTCATCATGAATGACCGTGAATTGGCGCAGCTCACTTTTGCCATGCGCATCTTCGACCACGATGTGGACATCTCCTACTCCACCCGTGAGCCGGCACAAATCCGCGACAACATGGCAAGACTCGGAGTGACTACCATGAGCGCTGAAAGCAAAACCGAACCGGGAGGATACTATACCTATCCGCAAGCTTTGGAACAATTCCATGTAAGCGATGAACGTACAGCTATGGAAGTGGAAAACGCACTGAAATCATTAGGAAGGGAACCGGTATGGAAAGACTGGGATGTTTCTTTTGACAAGTTCACACCAATGCGATAGATATTACCCATATTTTTAAAGGAATGGGGCTGTATCAATGATACAAAGCCCCTTTTTCAACTTAACAACAAAGAAAGTGGAAAGATATAACCGTCAAATCATTCTCCCTGAATTGGGAGAAAAAGGCCAACAACGGCTTCAACAAGCCAAAGTACTTATAGTCGGTGTAGGCGGTCTGGGATCTCCTGTTGCCTTGTACTTGACAGGAGCCGGAGTAGGTACCATTGGATTAGTAGACGATGATATGGTAAGTGTCAGCAACTTGCAACGTCAAGTACTTTATAGTGAAGCCGAGGTAGGTATGCCCAAAGCCACCCAAGCCAAGAAACGTCTCGAAGCCCTGAACCATGATGTGCAAATCAATGCCTATCCCACAAGACTGACTAAAGAGAATGCGGATGAAATCATCCGCACCTACGATATCATTATAGACGGATGTGATAATTTCGCTACCCGCTACCTCATTAATGACATCTGTGTGAAATGGGGAAAAGTCTATGTATATGGCGCCATCCGCGCCTTCGAAGGTCAAGTATCCGTCTTCAATTACCGGGGAGGCCCCGATTACCGCCACTTTTTCCCCGATGAAGCAGAAATGCTGTCCATGCCTCATCCACCCAAAGGAGTATTGGGTGTAACCCCTGGCATGATAGGTTGCGCCGAAGCCGCTGAAGTGTTGAAGATTATAGGTGAATATGGCGAAGTGCTAAGCGGCAAATTATGGACGATTAACGTGAAAACGATGGAAACCCATCTCATTTCTTTTTAGAGGAATCGAACCGGCCCTATTCAAAAGACATTTAATTCCTCAATTATGTGCCAACAGCCGAGGCATGACGACATCCGTCGCCCGGCTCCGACTGGCACATAAATAGTTTGACTTTATCCTATAATATGTGGTACAAACTCGGACAAGTTATCCGTAACCTCCATACGATTTTCGCGAATACCGATACCCGCAGCCTCTCCTCCTATAATCCAAGAGCCAATAACTGGATATCTGCCACTGTACACTGTCGGTTCCACATACTCCTGATATACATAAGCTCCAGTGTTATAATCACCCTCCGTTTCAGCTATACGTACATGTTCCTCCCAATTCCGGATATCAACAACGCTTACATTATGACCTTCACGAGAGAAGACCGGTTTTTTACAAAACAAACCCGACCGAGGGCGCGACAAATAACAAGGAAGCACATAAGGAGAATCCGGAAACAACTCGTACAATGTGGCAAGGATCGCTTTATTGGACATCACCAATTTCCATATCGGCTCCAACCATTCCATTTCCGCCAGACATCCGTCAGGACTTTCGTCCACCATCCACTCCCACGGATAAAGTTTAAAGCACCGGTTCACTAGTTCACCTGCCGGATCAAAAAATCGTCCATTCTGCAAATCCAGCGCCTGCATATCTAATACTCGGGTAGAAAACCCAGCCTCCATCGCCGTACTTGCCAGATATTGCAACGTTCCTGTATCTTCATTATTCTCTAATGCACCGGCAAAATAAATCTCTCCTTTTTTGGGGAAAATATCTTTCCATGACTGCACCAATCCTTCATGAATGCCATTAAACTGGTCGCATTCCGGAAAAACATCTTCTTTCCATTGCCATTGGATAACAGATGCCTCAAGCAAAGAAGTCGGTGTATCAGCATTGAACTCCAATATTTTCGGAGTACCATCCTTGGCTAATATAAAATCAAAACGACCATACAGACTTAACTCATCCGCATCCCAAGAAGCACGAATACGCTCACCAATCTCCTTCGGAATATTCAACGCACGCTCCATAAATTCCGGGTTATCCTCAATAATGAATTGGGCAGCCTCACAATACAGGTGGTACGCCTCATTGGTCGCTTCCTCCAAACAAGCTGTTTCTTCAGCCGTAAAATGATAATATGCTTCCTCGCGCCAATAATCACCATGAAAATCAAACCCTAGCGCTTCTATTTTCTCACGGTAATCCAGACGTGGCGTAACTGGTATTCTTTTCATATCCGCTTCCTGTTAACTATGAACACCGGATGAACGGCGTGTTTTCCCAAAAACACTTCCGCTCGATTTTGATTTTGCAGACGATTTTGACCCCACATTCACTTTTGAAGGAGCATCCACTTTCGTTCCGTTAGCATCTGTCCACGAATCAGATTTGGGATAATAATAATGTGTGGTAGAAAGTCCGTTGGCCATAGACGGCATTAATGCCCAACGCATCAGCATAGCGTTGTAAATCCAACTGTTTCCCTGATGATCACGGTACTCTTCTTGATCTTTAGGATTCTCAGGCAATTCCGTTTTTTGCGTACATCCGGCAAGCGCCATCAAGCAAAATGCAGCTGCAAGAAATTGTTTTTTATTCATAATTCTATCTATTCGTCTTGTTTATTAGCGCAAAAGTAAATAAAAAACGCCTATTTCATGCAGGTACGCACACATTATTTAAAACTTTTCCATCGCATGAATTACATTTTCAGGGAAAGTATCCTATTGATTTACAGGCTTATCAAAAATAAATCTATAAATCCACTAGGATTATTACAAATAGGTTGCTATCTTTGCTTAGCAATTAGTCATAAGGTATGAAGTTAATTCTAATAACACCCCCCACTTATTTTGTGGAGGAAGATAAAATAATTACAGCTCTTTTCGAGGAGGGGCTAGATACACTCCATCTGCGAAAGCCCGGTACGGCACCTATGTTTGCAGAACGTCTGCTAACCCTTATCCCCGAACAATATCACAAACGCATCGTGGTTCACGGACATTTTTATCTGAAAGAGGAATACAAACTGAAAGGAATTCACCTGAACGGCCGTAATCCGAATCTGCCGGAAGGATACAAAGGACATGTCAGTTGTTCCTGCCATTCGCTAGACGAAGTTAAAGAGCACAAATCTGGTTGCGATTATGTATTTCTGAGTCCGGTATTCAATAGTATATCCAAGTTGAATTATAACTCGGCATACACCGCCGAAGAACTCCGTGCCGCCGCCAAAGCGAGCATTATCGACAAGAAAGTCATAGCTTTGGGAGGCATTGACGAAGAAAACTTGCTGGAGGTAAAGGACTTTGGTTTCGGAGGAGCCGCCATATTGGGCGCCCTTTGGAATAAATTCGATGCATGTACTGACCGCGATTACCGATGCGTGATAGAACATTTCCGGAAATTAAGAGATTTAGCAGACTGATTTATCAAAAAATTTAGAATAGAAGTCTAAAAAACGAAGAATATGCTTCACACCAAACATATTACAATAATGAGAAGTTATTTTTAAATTTCTATTTTTAATTTCTAATTATAATACGTACCTTTGCACGCAAATTAACAAATAGGTAATATCTATTACAAAAATGAGCAAAACATCACCTTTTATGGTATTCTCAGGAACAAATTCGAGATACCTTGCAGAAAAGATTTGCAACAGCCTCGGTTGCGAATTAGGAAACATGAACATCATGCATTTTGCTGATGGTGAATTCGCTGTTTCTTATGAAGAATCAATTAGAGGCGCACATGTTTTTCTGGTTCAATCTACCTTTCCTAACTCTGACAACTTAATGGAACTGCTGCTAATGATTGATGCAGCTAAAAGAGCCTCCGCAAAGAGTATTGTAGCCGTTATCCCCTACTTTGGATGGGCACGTCAGGACAGAAAAGACAAACCTCGTGTTTCCATCGGTGCTAAACTGGTAGCCGATCTTCTGAGCGTGGCAGGCATTGATCGTTTGATCACAATGGATTTACATGCCGATCAGATTCAAGGATTTTTTGATGTACCGGTAGACCATCTCTACGCTTCTGGCGTATTCCTACCTTACATTGAATCATTGCAACTGGAAGACTTGGTAATCGCAACTCCGGACGTGGGTGGTTCAAAACGCGCCAGCACTTATTCCAAATATTTGGGTGTACCCTTGGTGCTTTGCAACAAGACGCGCCTGAAAGCCAATGAAGTGGCCACCATGCAAATTATCGGTGATGTAAAAAATAAAAATGTCATCTTAATTGACGATATGGTAGATACAGCAGGTACTATTACCAAAGCTGCCGATATTATGAAAGAAGCGGGAGCCATTTCCGTCCGCGCGATCGCTTCTCACTGTGTAATGTCAGGTCCTGCATCTGAACGCGTTCAGAACTCCGGCCTAGAAGAAATGGTATTTACCGATAGTATTCCTTATGCTAACCGTTGTTCTAAAGTGAAGCAACTGACCATTGCCGATATGTTTGCTGAAACAATCCGCCGCGTGATGAATAATGAGTCTATCTCTTCACAATACATCATTTAATCTTTATATGATTATAGAAATAAAAGTCCGGACTTTCCCAAGTTCGGACTTTTATTTTAATTTTACCTAAAGATTGGATTCCCTAAATCGTTTTATCAGCAAGACTAATGTTTTCTTCCTTTAGATTAAGTCATTTCTTTCTCCGGTGATTCCTGCGACGACGTTGCACCTTTTCATGCTGATAACGCTGAAGCTTTCTATACACGGTGAATACCACCATAATCCCGGCAAATACCAGAATCACAATAACCACGCCTACCCCCAAATTATCCCCCTTTACACGCGACCACATCTCCAAGACCAATTCGGTCTTGTCACCGGAGTCACGAATCATGGCACAACGCTCCACCACTGTACGGTCAGGATACTGCACTTTATCTATTTGTATACTATCGGCAGCAGGACCGAAAAAATAACTTAAATCTGCAAAGTAAGATAAGGTAGTATCTATCTTTGCCTCCAAAATCTCGGGAGTCGCGACGGCACTCACATAACCACAGGCGTCCATATTACGTAAAGCCACATCAGGACGGCATAAATAATTAATAAAATAACTGGCAGCCTTTTTATTTCTAGCATACTTAGGGATCACCCATCCGTCATACCACACATTACTTCCCTCTGCCGGCACTTCATAGTCCAGATGGATGCCCACTCCTTCAGCCTCTTCTATCGCCCATACCGCATCCCCGCTCCAGGTCATGTTCAGCCATGCTTTACCTTTAGTCATCATTTCCTTGCCAAAATCGGCTTCCCAACCTGCTATCAAGGGTTTCATTGCTTTCAGATACTTCTCAACAGTATCGATGGACGCTTGCGAATAGTTGTTCATCAACTCCTCTACCGTAACCTTACTTTTTTTCAAATCCCCGGCATTGGCATAAATCAATGCGGTACCATATGCATCACGATAACTTTCCTTCATCAGAATCTTGTTCTTATATTTCAGATTCCAAAGACTGGCCCAAGTCCTGGCATCTTCCGCCGGAACATGATCGGTATTAAAAAGGATACCTGCTGTTCCCCACATATAACCGATGGCATAATCTGAAGCACGATGCCCCGACCGACTCAATTTATCCAATTGTTCGCGGATATAAGGAGATTCATTATGTAGATAATTGGGAGTCTTTCCAAAAACAGTATCAATGGGAAGCAATAAACCTTTCCTCAGCATACGCTCTATGATATACTCCGAAGGACAAACTACATCAAAATCTTCATGTCCGCGTTCTATCTTGGTCAACATGATTTCATTGATGTCAAAAGTCTGATAGACAATCCGTATATCTTCCCCCGTCTGTTCTTTGTACCACCGGGGAAATTCCGCCAACACATCCTCATCAATGTAGTCGGCCCAATTATATATTTTCAGTACATTTTCACGAGGCTCTGTGTTATAACATCCGGTTAAAGAAAATAACGCACACACACACACCATCAGCCATTTATTTATTTTCCTCATTTTTTATACCTCCTTTTTCTTGCTTGCATGGCGATTGATGATAACCAACAATACCAGCACCAATACGAATATAATGGTAGAAAGCGGACGAAGTTCAGGAGTCAGCCCTCCTTTTCGTGCATCCGCATAAATATAGGTGGAAAGAGTTTCAAGCCCTTCGTTACCAATAGTAAATACAGTCACGGCAAAATCGTCAATGGACAAAGTCACCGCCAGCATAAAACCAGAAATCATTCCCGGAAGAATCTCAGGAACAATCACCTTGCGGAGTGCCTGCATAGGGGTAGCCCCCAAATCAAGCGCCGCCTCATAAATATTCGGATTCATCTGTTTCAAACGCGGCAACACACTTAACACCACATATGGAGTACAGAATGTGATATGTGCAAGAACCACAGTGGTATATCCTTGTGGAATACCCAAAGATACGAACAGCAAGAATAAAGATATACCAATAATAATATCTCCATTCAAGATAGGAATGTTATTGACAAAACTGATTGCTTTACGAGCACGGGTACGAAGATTGAATATACCGATTGCCGTAATACTGCCCAGCAAAGTAGATACGGTAGCTGCAATCAAGGCAATGCTCAGGGTGTTGACCAAGGCATTTGTCAATGAATGATGTGTACCCGCAACAAACAGGGATGAATAGAGTTTGGTGGAAAACCCAGTCCAGTTGCCCAGCACCTTTGCTTCGGTAAACGAATAGATCATAATGATAAAAATAGGTGCATAAAGCAATAGCAGAAGCAGCCACAAATATCCCTGACACAAAATTTTCTTTACCATAGCCCACCTCCTTCGTTATGATCCTTATCATCTGAAGCGAGCAAGGTTGTCGCACCAATAAGGAACAGCATAATCAACGACAAGGCCGCCCCATAATTCCACATACTATTATTAATATTTTCCTGGATAGTAGTACCAAACAGTTTAATATTATTCATTGTCAATAATTCGGCAATGGCAAATGTGGAGATAGTAGGCATGAACACCATTAATATACCACTCACAATACCCGGCATGGACAGGGGTAGCACAGCCTTGAAAAACACTTGCATAGGATTGGCGCCCAAATCTTGTGCCGCTTCCACATAACTTTTATCCAATTTCTGCAAAGTGTTGTAAATAGGATAAATCATAAAAGGCAGAAAATTATATACCATACCGAATATCAAAGCCCCCTCTCCTAAAGGTACGTTCATAAAGTCGAACAATGCTACCGTAGCCAGTGTACGTATTAAAATATTCACCCACATGGGCAGAATAAACAATACCACCACCGTCGATGCATATTTCATCCGCGTCTGTGTCAGAATATAGGCAGCAGGATATCCCAATAAGATACATACCACTGTTGTGATAATGGCCACGCCAATAGAATAAACAAATGTGTTGATTGCCTCGGGATGAGCGAAGAATTTGGCAAAATTTCCCAAAGTGAAATAACCCGCATCATCCATAAATGCATAAACCACTATTAAAAGTAGCGGAAGAATAACAAATACCGCCGAAAATATCACGTAAGGAATAGTCCAGCTTTTACGTGAAGACAAGAAAAATCGTATCGTTCTGAGCACCTCTTTTCTTTATTATGATTCTACAACCTGAGTTACTTTTATACTTTCGGGAAGGATGCTGATACCTACATGATCACCATTATCCCATACATCATTGGTATCAACAAAAATATCCTCTCCCCAGTCCGATGACACGGTGAGGTGATAATGGTCTCCCTTATATAGGATAAAACGTACATCCCCGGTTAAAGTTCCATCCTCTTCATTATCCTGCAAAATGATATCCTTGAAATCTACCTGTACTTTCACTTTGGCCCCCGGCTCAATGTCAGCCACTGGCAGACACTCAAACGTACATCCCAGAAATTCCACATGCGTTCCGTCTGCCAGTTCTCCTTCAAACGTATTGCATACACGTTCTTTTTTCATAATATGGATATCAAAAGGTTTTATCAACAAACCTACCTGCTCACCCACAGCAAAATGATGATAATCCTGTACAATAAATTCATAACCATTGGCCTCGACCACCATTTCATAATGCACACCTTTAAAGATGGATGAGGTTACGATACCGGAAATCTGTGAAGCATCCGAATCTGGAAAAATATACCAATCTTCAGGACGTACCACAACATCTACCGGCATATTTTCACCGAAACCTTCATCCACACATTCAAACTCCACTCCTGCAAAACGCACAAGCTTGTCCTGTATCATTGTTCCGTTCAAAATATTGCTCTCACCTATAAAATCGGCTACAAACGAATTGATGGGTTCGTTATAAATATCCACCGGTGTTCCGATCTGCTGTATTTTTCCTTCACTCATTACAACAATTGTGTCGCTCAATGTCAAAGCTTCCTCTTGGTCATGCGTCACATAAACAAAGGTGATGCCCAATGTCTTATGCATCTCTTTTAATTCCATCTGCATATCTTTACGCATTTTCAAGTCCAAAGCAGCCAAAGGCTCATCCAGCAACAACACCTCCGGCTCATTGACGATAGCACGGGCTATGGCTACACGCTGTTGCTGCCCGCCTGACAAAGAATTCACATCCCGATACTCATAGTCTGTCATTCCTACCATACGAAGAGCTGCCTTTACTTTCTTCTCGATAGTCTGCTTGGGAATCTTTTTCAATTTCAATCCGAAGGCAATATTATCGAACACATTCAAATGAGGAAACAAAGCATACTTCTGAAACACGGTATTTACCGGGCGCTTATGCGGAGGTGTCTGCGTGATCTCTTTTCCAGCTATCTTTATCTCGCCTTCCGAAGCAGTCTGGAAACCGGCAATCAAACGTAAAAGAGTAGTCTTTCCGCAACCGGAGGGACCCAACACGGTTACAAACTCACCTTTTTTTACATATAAATTAATGTTATCCAAGACCATTTTATCACCAAAAAACTTGGAAACACCTTTTACCTCAATTATATAATTAGATTGTTGCATACTCATTTTGTAATTGAGTTGCAAAAATACGGTATTTTTCAAGAATGGAGGATATAAATAAAGTAATATTTATTCATCCGACTAATAATTTTCCATTGCGCGTACTATTTCTCTTCTTTCAGCAAAGTGAATGATGGGCTTTTGAGGAATTGTAAACCAAAAAGTGGAACCTTCTCCCTGCTCGAATTCAACACCGATCCGCCCCCCCATAAGTCGCTCGGTACGAATCACGCACTCTTCCATACCGGGCACAAACCTGATCTCCACCTCCGGATTATTTTTGTTTCGTAATTGAAATACCTTCTCCAAATCGTATATCATTGCATTAATATTCACATCACTCCATACAAACTTCAATGTGCCCGATTCTATTTTCGAAAGATCCAGAATACCACCGATCAACTGTAACAGTAAAGGTACTATTCTGCTCTATAATCTACTTAAAGCTATCAAAATCATCCTTATTGTCAGCATTTATCAGCAAATTAGAGAAACCGACTATCGCATTCAAAGGAGTACGTATCTCATGACTCATGTTCGTAAGAAAAGCAGACTTCAACCGATCGGAACTTTCTGCACTTTCTTTAGCGATGCGCAAAGCTTCTTCCGTCCGTTTTTGTACGTCAATGTCCACATTCACTCCTGCCAGAACAATATTTCTGTTCTCCAGATCAAAAACTTGCTGAATTAAATATTGCTTCACCCAACGATATTCTCCATCTGTCATAATACGAATAACGGCTCCATTCTCTCATAATCGGCTTTTTCTATATATTCAAGGAAAAATTTCCGGTCATCAGGATGGGCATGTTCCAAATTAGAAAAAATCCGGGCATGTCTATTTCTTCCTTTATCCCCAAATTCTTTAAATACTCCGGTGTCACCAATTGCTCGCTCTTGGACAAATTAAGAGAGCAAAAGCCTATCTTGGAAATAGAAGAAGCATAAGTAATTATCTCACGGAACATATTATTCTGACGGAGTGCTTTATGAATAAGCGTATTCTCTACCCAAATAATTAAAATATTCTCCACTTCTCCTCCGGCATTCCACATGTAATTCACAATAAAACGAAAATAGTGCACATCCTTATGACAGCTCCTTACATAATACTTATTTATTTTTTCATAATCATACTTCACTTCCTCCGATACGGGAACACCCGCTTTCATTATCTCTTTAAATTTTGGGTTTATACATGGATTGGTATAAATATTAAGCTGATTCACAGCCTCGTTTTTAGAGGTGGTACCCATATATCTCACATAAGTATCATTCACTTCCACCAACTTGCCATCTTTGTCGCAAATAGCACACCCAACGGTCACATTATCAAAAAAACAAAGAAATTTCTCATTACTATGTTGCAAAGATGACTTCAACACACGCTCCTTACTGATATCATGCACTGTTAAAATAACATAATATTTATTTTCCAGCAATAAATAGCGCCCGGAAATAACCATATTATAAACACCCGACGGCCGAGAAACAATTATCCATCACGACCTCCAAATTACTAAAAGAAGAATGGGTATTGAACAATTCCTTTATTTTATACCGGACAGGACAGCCCCTACACCGTTCATGCTTATTACAATTTTCCTGCTCTCTGGCATATCAGCATTGTAAAATCTCACCAAAACAAGTTCTGTCTTTATTGACAGGTTGCTTATACAGAGTACAATAATTTGTTTTCACTACATGAGAAGTCTGGTCTATCAAAAAAATAAACTCATGTGCATTATTCCATATCGCGTCATGAAATTGTTCTACTGTCTTTATTTTACAATCAAAAAACTTTCCTTTTGCAATTACTTTGATTAATGCAAGAGAGAGTAATATTATCAGGATGATAGTCACTAATAACATTGGTCTAATAGGATTATACTTTTTATTCCATAGATTTGTGCAAAAAAACCAAAGGAATTAAATAAATGCCCATAAAATTCAAAAAAAGCAAAGCTAAACTACAGATTCCTAATTTCATTCTGAAAATAAAAACCTTTTTTCCGCAAACATATTAATTAAGTAGTTATCTTTGCGTGCAAATTATAATCATATTAAAATGAAAAAATTAGTTTATTTATTGGCTGCAGGAAGCATGGCTTTCGTTGCATGTCAGAATTCGCCTTCCTATAAGGTTACAGGTTCAGTAGAAGACATCACTGATGGCGACACAATCTATTTACAGGAATACGCAGGAGGGGATCTTGTAAAACTCGATTCCGCTATTGTCAAAAGCGGAACTTTCGTATTCACCGGAAAACAAGATACGGCTGTAAACCGCTACATCACTTATATGAAAGGAAACAAGCGTTACTTTACTGATCTTTTTCTTGAAAATGGGAATATTAATGTAACCTTAGGTAAGGAAAGCAAAGTTTCAGGTACTCCTAATAATGACGCTTACCAAAAATTCAAAGATGGTTTCATGGCTTTAAGCAAGGAAATGAATGAAATGTACCAAAAGGCTCAAAGCGACACTAGCTTGACAGAAGAGCAGGTAGAAGCTATCATGGCTGAGATTGAAAAGAAAGACAGTGTAGGCATGGATATGGTTTATCAAACAATTGAAGCCAATATCACCAATCCGGTCGGTGTATATCTGCTTCCTTCCTATGCAGGCGCATTCGAACTTGACAAACAAAAAGCGTTGGTAGAGAAAATTCCTGCCGCATTAGTTAATGAACGTATCAACAAGTTGAAAGCCCACATTGAAACTTCAGAGAAAACGGCTGTAGGTCAGAAATACATTGATTTCTCTATGCAGACTCCTGAAGGTGAAACTGTAAGCCTGTCTGATTTCGTCAGCAAAAATAAATATACTTTGATTGACTTTTGGGCTAGCTGGTGCGGACCTTGCCGTAAAGAAATGCCTAATGTTGTAGAAGCATACAAGGCTTTCAAAGATAAAGGCTTCGGGATTGTAGGTGTTTCTTTGGACGAAAATGCAGACAAGTGGAAAGAGGCTATCACTGCCCTAAATATTACATGGCCACAAATGTCTGACTTACAAGGTTGGAACAATGCAGGTGCAAAACTTTATGGCGTCAATTCAATTCCTGCTACTGTATTGGTTGATCAGGAGGGTACCATTGTAGCACGTAATCTCCGCGGCGATGCCATCAAGTCCAAGCTGAACGAACTGTTGAAATAAAACAACTGCAAAAATAGTTCACAAAGTAAAATACCGATGTCTAGAAAGGCATCGGTATTTTTTATACTCGTCCTGTCACCCTTCCCAATAATACGCACTTTCCATAGCAATCTCGGCTTAGACAAAAACTAGAATGATAATATCAATAGAACTTTGGGCGAACAGACTAATAAAAAAGAACTGCTTCCTCTCTTTTCCAAGGAAACAGTTCTTTAAATAGAAATATTATCTTAATTCAATGATTAATTAAACCAACGAACATAACAGAAGTCCTGACGATGAGGCAAATCAACATTCTTCGGGAACATACGGTATGCCACCTTGAAGCTACCTGAGTTAGACAAACTGTGTTTAACCTGGAATGTATACAAGTTACCTTCTTTCTTAATTACTTCCATTGGTTCTACAGAATAGATATGCTCCTTACCTTCCGCATTGGTGAAAGTGGTAACCAGTTCAATACCTACTGCATCATCCAATCCCTTTTCATCTATAACATAAGTAATGATATATTCTTTTCCGCTTTCAATATTACCGCTAGCTAGCTCTTCTGTCTTTTCACATGAAACGATTTCAATGGAATCCCAAAGTTCTGCAACTCGTTCTTTCCAAGCAGCCAGTTCTTTAGCCTTTGCATAATCATTGGCTACCAATTCTTTAAAACGTTTCGCTTCTTTAGTATAGAACTTAGCATAATAATCGTCTAACTGACGTTTCATTGTATAATGAGGAGCCACTTGAGCAATAGAGTTCTTGATAGTCTTCACCCAACCCTCAGAATATCCCTTACGGTTACGTGCATAATACAACGGAAGAATCTCATTTTCCAAAATACTGTAAATAGTTGCAGCATCCAATTGATCTTGATGATCTTGATTCTGATAAGTACGTTTTTCAGTTAACGCCCATCCTGCTCCTTCACGGTAACCTTCCAGCCACCAACCGTCAAGCACAGAGAAATTAACAACACCATTCATTAAAGCCTTCTCGCCTGATGTTCCGGAAGCTTCCAAAGGACGGGTAGGAGTATTCATCCAAATATCAACACCTGAAACCAAACGACGTGCCAACTGCATATCATAATTTTCCAAGAAGATGATTTTGCCCAAGAACTCCGGACGACGGGAAATTTCCACAATCTTCTTGATCAACCCTTGACCTGCACCATCATGTGGATGAGCCTTACCTGCAAATAAGAACTGTACCGGATAATCAGGATTATTCACAATCTTAGACAAACGTTCCAAATCAGTAAACAGCAGATGTGCACGTTTGTAAGTAGCAAAACGACGGGCAAAACCAATCAACAAGGCATTTGGATTAATCTTTTCCATCAGAGAAACAATGCGTGAAGGATCACCTTGATTCTTCAACCAGCTTTCACTGAACTGCTTACGAATATGGTCAACCAATTTGTGCTTCAAAGCCATACGGGTTTCCCAAATTTCTTCATCGGCTACATTATAAATAGCTTCCCAAATTTTCTCATTAGATTGATCTTCCAGGAAGTTAGGAGCAAAATGCTTAGCATATAGTTTCTTCCATTCAGTAGCACTCCATGTCGGGAAGTGAACGCCATTAGTCACATAACCTACATGACTTTCTTCAGGAAAATAGCCTTTCCAAATTCCAGAGAACATCTCCTGAGAAACCTTGCCATGCAGCCAGCTTACACCGTTTACTTCCTGACAAGTATTACAAGCAAATGTAGACATACAAAAACGTTCGCCTGCATCACCCGGATTAATACGACCTAAGTCCATCAAATCCTGCCAAGAAATCCCCATACGCTGTGGATAACCACCCATATATTTTCCAAACAAGCCTTCATCAAAATAGTCATGCCCCGCAGGAACCGGAGTATGAACCGTATATAAAGAAGAAGAACGAACTACTTCCAAAGCCTGGTCAAATGTCAGCCCGCTTTCTACATAATCACACAAACGCTGCACATTACACAAAGCAGCATGTCCTTCATTACAATGATAAACATCTTTCTTAATGCCCAGTTTCTTCAACAGCAACACACCACCAATACCTAGCAAGATTTCTTGTTTCAAACGGTTCTCCCAGTCTCCACCATACAACTGATATGTGATAGGGCGATCAAATTCGCTGTTCATTTCATTATCAGTATCCAGCAGATACAAAGGAACACGTCCTACATTTACCTTCCATACATATGCATGAACGAAATAGTTCAAATAAGGAACATCGACCACCATCGGCTGTCCGTTTTCATCCATTACACGTTCAATAGGCAGGCTACCGAAATTCTGTGATTCATAGTTAGCAATCTGCTGACCATCCATTGAAAGGCTCTGGCTAAAATATCCATAACGATACAAGAAGCCAACACCGCACATATCTACATTACTGTCTGATGCTTCTTTCAAGTAGTCACCGGCCAAAATACCCAGACCACCGGAATAGATTTTCAAAACATGTGTCAAACCATACTCCATACAGAAATAGGCTACAGAAGGACGTTTGCTATCCGGCTTAGCATCTACATAAGCTTTAAATTTAGCATATACATCGTTCATGCGCTTTACAATCACCTTATCCTGGGTTAATGCCTCCAGCTTTTCATAGCTCAAACGTTCCAATAAAGCAACGGGATTCTGCCCCACTTCTTTCCAAGTCACAGGATCTAAATCTCTAAACAGGTCTGTTGCTTCGTAATTCCATGCCCACCAGATGTTACGAGCCATTTCCTCCAACTTCTTCAGTTCTTCGGGAATGTGTGATTTTACTGTAACTTCCTTCCAATTAGGAGTATTCGCATTACTTACTTTGATTTTCATGTCTCTCAAATTATTTATTAATAATTAATTAGCTATTCATAATAAGCCTTTTCTGTGCATTATGCAATGCCACATCATAAGCTTCATAATAATATTTGATAAAATGCTTCCACAATGCCTTTTCCGCAATGTCCGCCGCATTTTTACGCATAGTCTTGATTACATTTTCCGGCAATCCCGAAAATTCCGATATGGTGTCCTTTATAACATCCGCTACTTCAGAATAGTTGTAATCCGAGCGATGGATAACTTTCACACCATCTTTCAACTCACAGTATCTACCCTTCAACGAATTTACCCACAAACCAAATCCGGCCAAATCAGTTGTTATAGTAGGTACATGGAATGCTACACTTTCCAATGGTGTATACCCCCAAGGTTCATAATAGGAAGGATAAACACTCAAGTCATTCCCCAACACCAAATCATAATATTCCAAATTCAAGATGCCATCCTTTCCATCCAGATAACAAGGTACAAATATTACTTTTACCTTAGATTCCGCCGAATTGGACATTCCCAAATACTTCATCATATCAAGTACCTGGTCATGACTCATATTATGCAACCAATGTGTGATAAACGGGCACTCCAACGGAGTTGTGAAATTTTCTTTGCTTTTCAAACGTTCCACCAAATCTTCACGAGGGTCCCCCACCCAACCTGGTACATTAATAAATGCCAGCACCTCTTTTTTCAAATTTTTATCACGGGTCAATCGGTTCAAAGACTCCAAATAGACATTGATACCTTTATTTTTAAACTCATAACGACCGCTTGTGCCCACAATAAGAGTATCATCACTCATCGTCAAGCCCAGCAATTTATTAGCCAAATTCAACATCGCAGCACGAGCTTTCTTACGCTTGGCGGTAAACGTACGGCCTTGCGGAACAAAATCATCCTCAAACCCATTCATCAACACCACATCTGCCGGCTTGTCCAACAACTCCTTGCATTCATTGTTGGTAATTTCACTAACCGTAGTAAAGCAATCCACATGATGCGCAGTCTGCTTCTCAATAGAATGCTTTGCCTCCATATTGAGTTCACGAGCCATCTGGTCACCATTATAAGCAAATAAGTAATCGTAAAGAGGTTTATTGTTTCCGGCGATAGACCGGCCTATAGAAGTAGCGTGAGTAGTAAAAATAGTAGCTATTTCGGGTACCGCTTTCTGCAAATAAAGGGCGCCCATACCTGTCATCCATTCATGTGCCTGATAAATGACTCTATCATTTTCGGTCAAATTGAAACGATAAAAGCTTTCAACCACTTTTCCGGCTGCATAAGAAAACATAGACGCTTCGTCGTAATCTCCATAAGCATGAAGTGAATCGACTTTGAAATTCTCCCACATCCGGCCATATATTTCATTTCTTTTAGAGAAGAAAGGATAAAAATCCACCAATATAACGATAGGCTCTCCCGGAATATTCCAGCGCCCCACACGAACTTTCAGTCCATCTTTCTTCAAAGCATGTTCACGCCATGCCGCACAAAGATTCTCATTTTCACTGAACAAAGGGTTTTCCTTTCCTGCCCAAAAATCGGGTCCTATGAAAAAGACTTTGTCTTTGAATGCTTCCTGCAGTGTTTTGGCCCTAGTGGACAACACTGTATAAATTCCCCCTACTTTATTACATACCTCCCAACTTGCTTCGAAGATATAATCAGGGGCTAACAATTCTTTTGCCATCTATTAACTAATCTTAATTCGGTCGCAAAGGTACATATTTTCAATGAGATAATAAAGTTTTTTTGCAACTTTATGTTATTCAGACAGTTTCTGAATTAACATTCAATCATTTCGCTCTAACAATCTTCACAAAAAATACTGATATCAGCTACAATAATAAATATTTTTAAGGTTCTGCCTTACATTAGAATAAAAAAAGCGGCTATTTCCATAAAAACAGGAAATAACCGCCTATATAAAAAAACTAATCTGATTACGCAGCCAATGCAGATCCCATCAAGAAGGTTGCAGCCAAAGCAACAATAGCATACAATTCAGGAAAAACGGCCAGAATCAATGTATTGCCAAATACATTATGTCCTTGACCAATGGCAGCGATACCATTAGCGCAAACCTGCCCCTGACGGATAGCGGAGAAAAGAGCTACAAGTCCCAAAGCAATACCGGAACCCAACACGGCAGCAGCCTGAATACCTGTAATAGCCGGAGTCAGAACACCGAAAATGCTCTGGAACATGAAGTAACCGGCAAAACCATACAGCCCCTGTGTACCAGGAAGCGCAGTCAACACCAAGAAGTTACCGAATGCACTATCATTCTTTTTCAATGCACCGATAGATGCATTACCTGCGATAGTCACACCATACGCACTACCGATACCTGATAAACCAACCATAATTGCGATGCCTACATAAGCAATCAATAAATTCATTTCCATAATTCTTCTATTTTTTAATTTTTAAATTCTTTATTTTATCAAACTCCTCCTAAAAGGAATATTTTTCATGTCATCCTGAACTTAGCGAAAGATCTGCATACTATCTTCAGATTCTCCCTTTCTGGCTTCTCTGTCTACACAGGAATACAACATTTATTCAAAATGACAATGCCGAAAAAGCTTATACAGCTTTTAATTCTTTATTCTCATTCTTTAATTCTTAAAAGGCTTGTACTCCTTGCCCCCTCCTTCGTAACCCGAATTCTTAAAAAACTCCACGAAAGTCAGACGCATCGGATGAACCATTGCTCCCAATATATTCATAAACATGTTGATAGAATGACCTATCAAGAAAATCAATACCATCACTATCGGACCTGCAATTGCATTATCAGGACTCATTCCAGCCGCCAGACTATTGAATACACTGGCAAGAATACCACCCGACAGGCCTAAAGCAAACAAACGCACATACGAAAGGATATCACCCAGCAGACCGGTTGCCATATTGTAGGAATCCCACAAACCCAAACCGATATTGAGGAAAATATTCTTTCCTGGACTGTTGAGCAAGAAAATCAGCACACCGGCAAGCCCCAGAATTACCAAATGAGCAGTTCCTCCCATCGGCATGGTATCTCCCAATAGGAATGCCAAAGCTGTACTTACCAATACAATAATCCATCCGATAGTTGACAATGCATATTTCAATCCGAACTGAATAATCTGATTAGCCGCTTTCAGTATCATACCGAAAATAATCTGTACCGCTCCCAAAATCAATGAAAGATTAAACATCCATTGATTGTCCAAGAAGAACAAATCACGCATCTTGTTAAAGAACGGAATATCATTACCATACAGATTGAATCCGAAAAAAGTACCTGTCAGCATACCGCAGAAGAAAGTAGAAGTACCCAAAATCTGCACCAAAGTTAAGATGGGCTTCATGGAAGCACCGATATTCTTCACCAACATACGATAAACTGTCACTCCTAATACCATAAACAGACCATAGCCCGAATCGCCCAGACACAGCCCGAAAAAGAGCATAAAGAAAGGGGCAAAGAACGGCGTCAAATCCAGTTCATTATATTTAGGAAGCATATACAGCTTCATAATCGGTTCAAACAGACGAAAGAACCCTTTATTGTTCAACTGAATAGGAACATTGTCTTCCGGCGTAGGATCAGCAATTTCAAAGTACGCCTCCTGCTGATTCAGAAAATTAGTAATCTCCGGAATCTGCGTAGCCGGTGCCCACCCCTGTAACAACATCAATTTGTTATCTGCAGCCTGTTCTGTACTTAGCACCACTTTTGAGAATTCTATCTGCGAGCGGACATTGGCTTGTGCAACTTGCAAAGAAAGAAGTTTTTCTCCTGCTATAGCAGCCAACTTATCATCCACACTCTTCATTTGCTGTTCCAAACTTTCACATCTGGCAGCGAGCCGACTCAAAGACATTACTGGCAATTTGACCGATTCCACTTCCAATTCGGGCAACGATCCTTCTTTGGTTATGGTAATGAAATAAATGCGTGAGCCAATACGGTTAATCTCCGTAGCATAGTACGTATCCAACCATTCCTCATTAAAGTTCTTCTCTGAGCAAATATAGAAATTCACTTGATATCCAACTTCTTGCAACCGCATAACCGATGCAGGATCGAAATCTCCCCATACCTCTAACGCGGCACGCTCTTTGTCGCAAACCTGCAACTGATGCTGCAACTGGGTTTTCTCCAGTTGTAGTGCCTCCACTTCCTCCAGCCCTTTCTCTCCACGGGCTACATCTCCCTCCTGTTCTTGCAATTCAGCATTAAAACCTTGCAGAAACTTAATAGTTGAAGCATAGCGGTCGGACAAACGGATGCTCTCTTGAAATTCGGCATTCTCCGCTGTCCCCTGCGCTTTTTCTGCCACGTGGACTACGCCCAAGTCACGGACACTTTGCAGGAAACATTCATAGTCCTTATGATAAATAAGGAAAGTCAACTTCTTCATTTTTGTAATCATGCCTCTGCCTCCTTTCTTTTCTCTTGAATAGATTTCAGAATCTTCTGCGATGACTTGGACAAGTTCTCTTCATCCTCCATAAATCGTTTAATCTTTCGCAGAGCATCCTGGTATCCGGGTATCTGCACTTTCTCAAAAAGATTCACTTTCTGAGTGGTCTTTTTACGCGCATGTTCCAGCAGGTTCAGTTTGGCAAGCATAAATTCCCTTTCAATAGCAGTCTGTGCCAATCCTTTCAACAAATGTATTCCATCGGAATACCATTTCGGGCTGTTGAACAGACTGTAAGTACGAATGTCAAAGTCTACGTTTTCCAACAAGGGAACTCGTACACCGGCAATCTTCTTTATACCCAAATGAACATCACTCACTTTTATTAATGAAGCATCAAATTCATTCCAAAGTGCGAACATGGCCTCGTATGCCTGAATCTGTTTTTCAAGCCTTTCCTCCAACCCGGCAGCTTCTGTCTTGCATCTCTTTACTTCCATGCGGAGAGCACTTTCCTTATTTTTAATAATAGGAAGCGTACGCACACGGACCTTGAGCTGCTTCTCAAGCTGTTGTAGCGAGGTCTTGTTATATTGAAACTTTATTGCCATGTTTCTTCATTAATTTATTGTTTTTTCCAATGCTGGTCAACCAATTCTTTCTTTATATTGACTTCTTCCGGCTTAAAGTATTTGCTGAACAATCCCCATGTAACATCCAGCATTTCAGTAGTATCCAGATTCACGTCAATGGCGAGTAACTGATTTGCGTAATCTTTAGCGAATGCCAAAGTACGTTCATCATAATTAGTCAAGTCAAAACCATTTTCCATCTTAGTCTTGGCATTGGCGGCATCGGCATACAAACGTACGGCAGCATTCATCACCTGAGGATGATCCTTACGAGTTTTTTTACCACTCACCAACTGTTTCAAACGAGACAACGAACGGAACGGGTCCACAATAACCTTACCGATATCACTATCGCGACGTAGGAACAGCTGACCTTCAGTGATATAACCCGTGTTATCAGGAACGGCATGCGTAATATCACCGCCACTCAAGGTAGTTACCGCAATAATAGTGATTGAACCACCTGCGGGGAATTGTACCGCTTTTTCATAAATCTTCGCCAAATCCGAATAAAGAGATCCCGGCATAGAGTCCTTGGAAGGAATCTGATCCATACGGTTAGACACAATAGCTAACGCATCAGCATAACTGGTCATGTCAGTCAGCAACACCAACACTTTCTGATTATGTTTCACTGCAAAATATTCAGCAGCTGTCAGCGCCATATCCGGAATCAACAGACGTTCTACCGGAGGATTCTCCGTAGTATTCACGAAACTGATAATACGGTCGAGCGCACCGGCATTAGAAAATACATTCTTAAAATACAGGTAGTCGTCATTAGTCATACCCATACCGCCCAAAATAATCTTATCGGTTTCGGCACGCAATGCCACATTGGCCATCACTTGATTAAACGGTTGGTCAGGGTCAGCAAAAAAAGGAATCTTCTGTCCTGATACCAACGTATTGTTCAAATCGATACCAGCAATACCAGTCGCAATCAGTTCCGACGGCTGTTTACGGCGAACCGGATTCACAGACGGACCGCCGATAGGCACTTCCTGTCCCTCAATTTCTGGTCCCCCATCAATCGGATCACCAAAAGCGTTGAAGAAACGTCCGGCCAACTGCTCGCTCACTTTCAGTGTAGGCGACTTGCCCAAGAATACGACTTCAGCATTGGTCGGAATACCTTCCGTACCTTCGAACACCTGCAAAGTCACTTCATCACCCATGATTTTTACCACCTGGGCTAATTTCCCATTAACCATTGCCAACTCATCATAGCCTACTCCTGACGCTTTCAGCGAACAGGTTGCCTTGGTAATCTGGCTAATCTTAGTATATATCTTTTGAAATGCTTTTGTTGCCATCTCTACTCATTATAAATTAAAATTAAAAATTAAAATCAGACACTTCTCTCGGCAACCAATTCCTGTAACTGCTTCTTAAAATCCTCATACTGCTCAGATTTATATTTAGCATAGTTCATCTGTTTGCAAAGGTTGATCATCTTCTTGAAATAATCCATCACCTCAATAAAAGTATCAAACTTGAATTCCGTATGACAAATGTCGATTACCATATTCAAGATCTCTTCCTGACGTTCCATCGGAGTCACTGAATCCACTTCATCAAAAGCATCCTGTTGCAGAATCACAAAATCAATCAACTCTGATTTCCAAAAGATTACATGATATTCTACAGGTACACCATCATCACCCAAAATATTAATCTGTTCAGCAATTTCCTTACCACGCAACAATCTTGTCTTGATTTCGTTCACCTTACCAATCCATTCACCATTAATACGTTTGGCGATATATTCCTCAAATTCCGGATATTCCAGATATTTTGAATAAGAGTCAATCGGGTTCACAGCCGGATAACGCTTCCTGTCGGCACGTTCCTGCTCCAAGGCATAAAAGCAACGGGCCACCTTTTTGGTGTTCTCCGTTACAGGTTCCTTCAAGTTACCACCTGCTGGAGATACAGTACCGATAAAAGTAATAGAACCGGTTTCACCATTATTCAGATGCACATATCCCGCACGTCCGTAGAAGTTGGAGATAATAGCCGAGATATCCATCGGGAATGCATCCGGACCAGGCAACTCTTCCATACGGTTGGACATCTCACGCAAGGCCTGCGCCCAACGGGAAGTAGAATCTGCCATCAGCAAGACTTTCAACCCCATAGCACGATAATATTCAGAAATGGTCATAGCCGTGTACACAGACGCTTCACGGGCAGCCACCGGCATGTTCGAGGTATTGGCAATAATGATAGTACGTTCCATCAGCTTACGTCCTGTATGCGGATCTACCAGTTCGGGGAACTCCGTAAAGATTTCCACCACCTCATTCGCACGTTCACCACAAGCAGCGATAATTACGATATCCGCTTCCGCCTGCTTGGAGATGGCATGCTGAAGCACTGTTTTCCCTGTACCGAACGGACCGGGAATAAATCCCGTTCCCCCCTCTACAATGGGGTTAACCGTATCAATAACACGGACACCGGTTTCCAATAATTTATAAGGACGCGGCTTTTCCTTATAATTAGTCATTGCCTTTTTTACCGGCCACTTCTGAATCATGTTTACCGGAATATCTTTACCTTCTCTGTCCGTCAGAACCACTACAGTATCCTCAATAGTATAATCACCTTCAGGAACAATAGATTTTACTTCATAAGTACCTGTCAACTGAAATGGTACCATAATTTTCAATGGCTGGAAGTTCTCATCCACCTGTCCCAACCAAGCCGATGGACCAACTTCATCACCCACCTTCACCAACGGTACAAAATGCCACACTCTTTCTTTATCCAATGGATAGGTGTATTGTCCGCGTTTCAGGAATACTCCGTCCATTTTATCAAGGTCGTTTTGCAGACCATCATAATTTTTAGACAACATACCCGGACCTAGAGTCACTTCAAGCATGTGTCCCGTAAATTCGGCTTCAGCACCCACTTTCAATCCACGTGTACTTTCAAACACCTGCACATAAACATTGCTGCCTACTACCTTAATAACCTCTGCCATCAACCGGTCTCCGCCAGTCAGAATGTAGCAAATCTCATTCTGTGCCACCGGTCCGTCAACGGTAAGAGTAACCATGTTGGCTATTACGCCACTAACAGTTCCTTTTGTTGCCATATATCTTTAATCTGTTTATTATCTGAATTCTGCGGGAATCTGTATCTCGTCCTTCAATTTATCAATAATCTGACGGAACAGTTCGCTTCCCTTTTCCTTATCCATAGAAATCCAACGGCCAATCATTTCCAGTTTCAACAAAAACACGAAAATCCGCTCCACAGTAAAATAGTTGAAAAAGACAGCGTCTTCCATCCAGTTCCATTTCAACAAATCTATCTTCTTTTCCCTTTCCACTAATTCTTCAATTTCGCTGATACGGAGTACCTGCTCAAAATATTCCAGTATTTCGGACAAACCGAAATCTCGGGCATTCGATGTACGAACCATCTCACTCACATCCGTCTTGCCCACTACTACCTGAGATACGTCCATTTTATATTTACGTGCAGTTAAGGCAGCCAGTATATTATTGATATTCAAATTAAATTCAAACCAGGAGGAAACAAATTGATTACCGCAGTTCATGGCATACGCATAATAGCAGGCAGATAACATATCTTCCGCACGATAGAGTTCCTCTGCGGAAAGAGCCAAATAAGCAGTAATAAATTCATAAAGATAAGATGGGTATCTCTTATCCGGAGCATCGCCTTCACGCACCGAACTGATAAGCGCCAGCAACTCATTCTGAGAATAATTCCCCTCAAAATCTGTCGCAGCTTCCTTATCTTTCAACAGTTTCAACAGGTTAGCATTATCGAATTTCAAATAGAACAAGTCGATTAACTTCCTATCCTTTTCCGATAATTCCGAATAGATTTCCGATTTAAAATTAGCCACTGTATAGTTCAGTTTGCCATCCTCCAACGAAAGATCCGGCAAACCGGCTACCAGGCAATAATAATTTGTCATAGTCCCGTTTTAAAACAACATTTCTACTAATTGAGGACGAAGGAAATCCTTGAAATAATTTTCAAATTCCTCTTCACCGAAGTTCACTTTGTAAGAGCCGTCAGCTGGTGAGATAGTAAAAAGTGATTTCGTTCCGTTCACTTCTTCTATTCTCACTCCTTTATCCAACAAAGCTTTTGCGTTCGCTGCAAAATATTTCTTAAGTCCTTCGGCATCTGCGGTAGAGATCACGATAGATTCGTTAGCAGACCATTGGGCAGCTAATGAAACAATAAACTTATTCAGATACTCCTTATCTGCCACAAATCCTTTCACACTTTCACTGACTACCTCATTGGTCAACAAGGTAGCTATTTCGGTCTTCAATGCATTTACTGCTTGTCCGGCAAACAATTTAATTTCTGATTGTGTATTTTCGGCAGTTTCCTTGGCTGACTTCCGAGCCAAAGCGAGAATAGACTCAGCTTCCTTACGGGCATCCTCTACAATCTTTGCTGCTTCATCGCGAGCACTACTAATAAGTCGCTGTGCTTCTTCATTTCCTTTTTCCACACCTTCACGATAAATCTTATCGGTAAGCTCCTGAATTTTATTTTCCATATTCTTAGAAGATATTTTTTTGAGTTTAACACTTTCTTTCTTCAATAAATTCAAAAAGAATAGCCCAAAAGTACAAAAATCAATGATAGAAAAAGAATTTAATGATAGAATTTACACTAAAAGTACTGCAAAAAGAGAAAAATATACCATATTCATGTTACAGAACATAGGATTATTTCCGTTACTAGACTCCGCCACATGCGTGCATATGCAAAAAAAAGCCTCCGGAACTTCTTCAAGTCCGGAGGCTTCAATCAAAAACGGCAGCTACCTACTCTCCCACTGTGACGCAGTACCATCGGCGTGACAAGGCTTAACTTCTCTGTTCGGAATGGGAAGAGGTGGAACCCTTGTGCTATAGCCACCTGAATAAGGGCGACATATCGACAAGCCATCAGCGTTATCTTATCCTGTAGTAATAACCGAACGTATACACCATCCTAAATATAAGGAAAGTGGACGGGCAATTAGTAATGCTCGGCTTTGGTATCTCTACCTTTACACCTGCATCCTATCAACGTCGTAGTCTACAACGACCCTCAGAAATCTAATCTTGTGGCCGGCTTCGTACTTAGATGCTTTCAGCACTTATCCGATCCAGACTTAGATACCCGGCAATGCACCTGGCGGCACAACCGGTAAACCAGAGGTCTGTCCAACACGGTCCTCTCGTACTAGTGTCAGAGCCACGCAAATTTCATACGCCCACGATAGATAGAGACCGAACTGTCTCACGACGTTCTGAACCCAGCTCGCGTGCCACTTTAATGGGCGAACAGCCCAACCCTTGGGACCTTCTCCAGCCCCAGGATGTGACGAGCCGACATCGAGGTGCCAAACCACTCCGTCGATATGAGCTCTTGGGAGGGATCAGCCTGTTATCCCCGGAGTACCTTTTATCCTTTGAGCGATGTCCCTTCCATACGGAAACACCGGATCACTATGCTCTAGTTTCCTACCTGATCGACTTGTCAGTCTCCCAGTCAAGCGCCCTTATGCCATTACACTCTAACGGCGGTTACCAATCGCCGTGAGGGCACCTTTAGAAGCCTCCGTTACGCTTTTGGAGGCGACCACCCCAGTCAAACTACCCACCAATCAGTGTCCCCATATACACGGGTTAGAATCCAAACAAATGAAGGGTCGTATTTCAACAGCGGCTCCAAGGATACTGGCGTACCCCCTTCAAAGCCTCCGACCTATCCTACACATCACGTGCCCAGATTCAATGATAAGCTATAGTAAAGGTTCACGGGGTCTTTTCGTCCCATCGCGGGTAATCGGCATCTTCACCGATACTACAATTTCACTGAGCTCACGGTTGAGACAGCGTCCAGATCATTACACCATTCGTGCAGGTCGGAACTTACCCGACAAGGAATTTCGCTACCTTAGGACCGTTATAGTTACGGCCGCCGTTTACTGGGGCTTCAATTCAACGCTTCTCTCAACGATGACGTCTCCTCTTAACCTTCCAGCACCGGGCAGGTGTCAGGCTGTATACAGGATCTTTCGATTTAGCACAGCCCTGTGTTTTTGTTAAACAGTTGCCTGGACCTATTCTCTGCGCCCTCCCGTCACCGGGTAGGGACCCTTTATCCCGAAGTTACAGGGTCAGTTTGCCTAGTTCCTTAACCGTGAATCACTCAAGCGCCTTAGAATATTCATCCCGACTACGTGTGTCCGTTTACGGTACGGGTACCTACAGGATTTAGTTTAGCGGATTTTCTTGGCAGCATGATTACATGCACTATTGCCTTGTCCCGAGGGACGCGGCATACTATCAGGTTCGATTCTCATGGTGGATTTGCCTGCCAAGATCAACATCTACACCCTTCAACCATCTATTCCGTCAGATGGCGGCATTGTCACTACTGCGTCTCCACATCACTCCTGGAGGTAGTAACGGAATATTAACCGTTTCTGCCATCGGCATCGCCCTTCGGCTGAGCCTTAGGACCCGACTTACCCTGATCCGATTAGCGTTGATCAGGAAACCTTAGTCTTTCGGCGAGGGGGTTTCCCGCCCCCTTTATCGTTACTTATACCTACATTTGCTTTTCCAGACGCTCCAGAATACCTCGCGGTACGCCTTCGACGCTGACTGGAATGCTCCCCTACCGATCATTTCAATGATCCCACTGCTTCGGTAGACAACTTAATACCCGATTATTATCCACGCCAGACTCCTCGACTAGTGAGCTGTTACGCACTCTTTAAATGAATGGCTGCTTCCAAGCCAACATCCTAGCTGTCTTAGCAGTCAGACTTCGTTAGTTTAACTTAGCTGTCATTTCGGGACCTTAGCAGGTGGTCCGGATTCTTCTCCTCTCGGGCACGGACCTTAGCACCCATGCCCTCACTCCTGAGGTAAAACTGATGCGCATTCGGAGTTTGTCAAGACTTGATAGGCGGTGAAGCCCTCGCATCTTATCAGTCGCTCTACCTCACATCAGTAACCCACAAGGCTGCACCTAAATGCATTTCGGGGAGTACGAGCTATCTCCAAGTTTGATTAGCCTTTCACCCCTACCCTCAGCTCATCCAGAAGCTTTTCAACGCTTATTGGTGCGGTCCTCCAGCTGGTGTTACCCAGCCTTCAACCTGGCCAAGGGTAGATCACTTGGTTTCGCGTCTGCCACTGCCGACTATACGCCCTCTTCAGACTCGCTTTCGCTTCGGATACGTGTGTCGTCACACTTAACCTTGCCGGCAAAGGCAACTCGTAGGTTCATTATGCAAAAGGCACGCCGTCACTGCTTTAAGCAGCTCCGACCGCTTGTAGGCGCACGGTTTCAGGAACTATTTCACTCTTCTGTTCGAAGTGCTTTTCACCTTTCCCTCACGGTACTGGTTCGCTATCGGTCTCTCGGGAGTATTTAGCCTTACCGGATGGTCCCGGCAGATTCACGCAGAATTCCTCGTGCTCCGCGCTACTCAGGATACTACTATGCTTCGACAACATACGAATACGCAACTGTCATGCTCTATGGTCTTTCTTTCCAGAAAGTTCTTCTCCGATGTCTTCATGCAACGACGTAGTCCTACAACCCCGATCATGCCGTAACATGAACGGTTTGGGCTATTCCCCGTTCGCTCGCCACTACTGGGGGAATCATTGTTATTTTCTTTTCCTGCAGGTACTAAGATGTTTCAGTTCCCTGCGTTAGCTCCTGAAATGATCAGGTGGCGTGTCTTCAACACGCCGGGTTGTCCCATTCGGAAATCCCCGGATCAAAGGTTATTTGCACCTCCCCGGAGCTTATCGCAGCTTATCACGTCCTTCATCGCCTCCGAGAGCCAAGGCATCCGCCATGCGCCCTTCTTTACTTTCCTTATTCATTCGCCCACACTTGCGTGCCAGCGGGATGATATATACTTTCAGCTCTTTACTACTAAAATTACTGTTTGCTTGTACAATATGTCATAGATCGGTCATCTTCGTATCTTACGTCTCTGATGGAGTGGAGAATAACGGATTCGAACCGTTGACCCTCTGCGTGCAAGGCAGATGCTCTAGCCAGCTGAGCTAATCCCCCGAATCTCAAGATTCGTAGTCCCAGGCAGAGTTGAACTGCCGACCTCTACATTATCAGTGTAGCGCTCTAACCAACTGAGCTATAGGACTAAGTTCAACCTAGTCTGTTTCATTAGACCCGGCTTCTTACTTTCTCTCTTCCGTCTTAATACGGAATCATATCTTGAATAAACAACAACAGCAGTACAAAAACAAAAACCTTTACTTTGGATCCTCTCCAGAAAGGAGGTGTTCCAGCCGCACCTTCCGGTACGGCTACCTTGTTACGACTTAGCCCCAGTCACCAGTTTTACCCTAGGGCGATCCTCGCGGTTACGCACTTCAGGTACCCCCGGCTCCCATGGCTTGACGGGCGGTGTGTACAAGGCCCGGGAACGTATTCACCGCGCCGTGGCTGATGCGCGATTACTAGCGAATCCAGCTTCGTGGAGTCGGGTTGCAGACTCCAGTCCGAACTGAGAGGGGTTTTAGGGATTGGCATCCACTCGCGTGGTAGCGGCCCTCTGTACCCCCCATTGTAACACGTGTGTAGCCCCGGACGTAAGGGCCGTGCTGATTTGACGTCATCCCCACCTTCCTCACATCTTACGATGGCAGTCTTGTCAGAGTCCTCAGCATCACCTGTTAGTAACTGACAACAAGGGTTGCGCTCGTTATGGCACTTAAGCCGACACCTCACGGCACGAGCTGACGACAACCATGCAGCACCTTCACACTCGCTATTGCTAGCTGAACCGTTTCCGGATCATTCGAGTGCAATTTAAGCCCGGGTAAGGTTCCTCGCGTATCATCGAATTAAACCACATGTTCCTCCGCTTGTGCGGGCCCCCGTCAATTCCTTTGAGTTTCACCGTTGCCGGCGTACTCCCCAGGTGGAATACTTAACGCTTTCGCTTGGCCGCTTGCCGTATATCGCAAACAGCGAGTATTCATCGTTTACCGTGTGGACTACCAGGGTATCTAATCCTGTTTGATACCCACACTTTCGAGCCTCAATGTCAGTTGCAGCTTAGCAGGCTGCCTTCGCAATCGGAGTTCTTCGTGATATCTAAGCATTTCACCGCTACACCACGAATTCCGCCTGCCTCAACTGCACTCAAGACATCCAGTATCAACTGCAATTTTACGGTTGAGCCGCAAACTTTCACAACTGACTTAAACATCCATCTACGCTCCCTTTAAACCCAATAAATCCGGATAACGCTCGGATCCTCCGTATTACCGCGGCTGCTGGCACGGAGTTAGCCGATCCTTATTCATAAAGTACATGCAAACGGGTATGCATACCCGACTTTATTCCTTTATAAAAGAAGTTTACAACCCATAGGGCAGTCATCCTTCACGCTACTTGGCTGGTTCAGGCCATCGCCCATTGACCAATATTCCTCACTGCTGCCTCCCGTAGGAGTTTGGACCGTGTCTCAGTTCCAATGTGGGGGACCTTCCTCTCAGAACCCCTATCCATCGTTGACTAGGTGGGCCGTTACCCCGCCTACTATCTAATGGAACGCATCCCCATCGTCTACCGGAAAATACCTTTAATCATGCGGACATGTGAACTCATGATCCCATCCTGGATTAATCTTCCTTTCAGAAGGCTGGCCAAGAGTAGACGGCAGGTTGGATACGTGTTACTCACCCGTGCGCCGGTCGCCATCAGCCTTAGCAAGCTAAGACCATGCTGCCCCTCGACTTGCATGTGTTAAGCCTGTAGCTAGCGTTCATCCTGAGCCAGGATCAAACTCTTCATTGTAAAAATATTCTTTCAACACTTAAGTTGACTTTACGCTCAAGGACTCCAAATCTATCAATACAATAAAAATATTGACGGTTCTTGTTTTTCCGTACACCATATATATACGGTGCACCGGCTTGTACTACTTGTTTGTTTATCTTAAATCTTTCAAAGAACTCTTATTCTTGTTTGCCATCGTTTCCGAAAGCGGATGCAAAGGTAAGAGATTTTATCGTAACCACCAAATGTTTTCGAAAGTTTTTTTGAAAAAGTTTTTTTCGAAACTTCCATAAAAGGCGGACCACCCATCCTCCCGAGGTCTTATCCGTTCTCGCTCCCTTAGCCCCGCTAAGGTAAGATACCAGGTGCAGATCACTATCAAGGAAAATCTCCCACGTTTGTTTCACCAAGTCAGTAACACTGTCTGAAGTGCCGCATCTCTCTCGATTGCGGGTGCAAAAGTAGACCTTTTAACGCTAACAGGCAAACTTTCACAAGACAAATTATCCGGATTCCCTGAAACTTTTTTGTAATACGCTGAATCACAGATGTGTTACAAAGAAGGTTTTTATAACGGAGGACACGGGAGGAAAAAGACAGACACATTATAATATTCGCACGCGCGTAAACAAAAACGGAAAAAGAAAAAACGAATACGCAAACAAAAGCCGGAAAAAACGGAAAAAGAAAAAAACGGAAGGCAAACTTGCAAACTTGCAAAACTTGCAGCACTTCCACACCCACACACGTGCGCGTACATTATAATATGAAAAAATAATAAAGCATAAAAAAGAGAGTGGAAGACAGACGGACGATACCGGAGAGAACTACAACGGAGGAAAGGATAACAGAATGCAAAAGGCGGAAAGGGAGATACGTGACAAGACTTCCGGTGGAAAAGAGCAGGAAAGCCTGACAAGGAGAAAATAAGAAAGCGGAAGACAAGGACTAGAACAAAACAGACACTGACCGTAAAGGACCGACTCCCTGAATCTGCGACAACCACACACTTTAACCTTACCAATACAATTCACATAATTCTGCGGAAGACACGTATCCTGCATGCGAAAAACCTCCTACCTACTTTAAACAAGGTACGTTACTAACATACAGGCCTCTATGTTAGTAACGTACAAGGTCACACATTACTAACCTTACGGAACACACAAACTATACAAAAGCACATAGCATCCCGTCCAATGCCCAGACACTCCGTCAGAAAAGCTGCCGGCTGCTGTTCACCTACCGCTCATTGGTTACCATAACCTCCAGAAAGATTTTCTTCATCCCCCCATTACAAAAAACAGGATAGAACCATACCATTCACTACCTAGAACTAGGAAAAAAGATGGAAGCCAACACACCACTTCATCTCTTCCTCCACTCTACCCTTCACACTCTCATCGGATTGTCCGTCATTACTTTACCAGGATATAATAATCCATCGCTATTATGATGTACGCATACGCGTAATCGCGCGCGCTCGTGTGTGTGTGTGGAAAGACTGCAAGTTGTGCAAGTTTGCAAGTTTCCCCCTTGCATCATCTCATAAAAGGAGCTGAAAAAGCAAAAGAAACAACAAGAGAATAATCACCAAGAATTAAAATATCAACAACCTTCAGGCTCCTCGCTCCAGTTCCAAACAGATCTTATAAAAAATAAAGAATCAGCAAAACGAATTACATAAAAAACAATCACACATAAAATTATTGTCTTTCACACTTTGCTTTCTTTATATTGTAGCGATAGGCTCGACAAGCCAAAACAAAGTATATCGCACATTGTATCCATAGGATAATATATTGCTGACTGATTTCAGACATACTAGCTCCCATAGAATTTATCTTAACAAAGGCCAAAGTTCCGGGAGCCGCAGGAACCATATAATGAATCCATTGCCAATACCAAGGCATTAACTCCAGCGGATAAGAAACTCCGGACAGGAAAATCAATCCTACAGAGAAGAAAGCTACCAACAACAATGGAGCATCACTATCACTGAAAAATAACGAACAGGCCAATCCAAAGAAACTGGTAGCAAGAATATAAGGTATCATAAGTGCCACAATTTTCCACGGATATGCTAAATGAGGCAATTGGAAAACTAAAGGAAGAAGCCCCAACAAAAAGATAGAGAATAAAGCATAAAAGGCTAAATAAGTAAATGATTTTCCTATCACTACGGATGCCATACGTAAAAAAGAAAGATCCCTTCCTTCAGGGCCTGCAAACATCAGTATATCTCCAGTTTCACGCTCTTTCCCACTCAACATACTGATAACAAATATCAACGTCTGAAAAATAACAACCATCAAAACGGCAGGTATCAAATAAGTACCATAACCATCGGTATAATTATACAGGGCGGTACCCACCACATCGACAGACTTTGTTTGAACCACAGACTGTATATCATCCTGAGGTAGAAAAACCACTTGCTCGGGTCGAACATCATCATTCACAGCAAGCATGGCTCCAGCAGACGCCTCCTGCATGGAAGCAAAATAAAGAAAAGCCGTAGTGGTGCTGTACATAATATATATCGCTTCTTCACCACGCCCCACACGAGCGTCAAAATCCGAGGGAATGTAAACAATGCCCACCACTTCATCACATTTCATCAATTCCTTAGCAGCAGGCAAATCAGCATTGTTTGTCAATACCCGTGCCTGCGGAGTGGCATCCAGCAAACGGATGTAACTGCGGCTTAACGGAGTGCGACTCATATCCACTACTGCCACCGGAGCATTGCGTACCACATTGGGAGCATACATATAGTTATAAAGTAATCCATACACAAAGATGCCACCGCTGAGTACCAATAAAATGGAATAGCGGGTACATATTACACGAAACTCGTGCCAAGATACAGCTAATATATTATTCAATATCGTCATATTTCCGACTGATTAAAGAGCGTTTCAAATGAGGTAACAACAATAAAGGGGGAATAAGAAACAACAGCAGACAGGCTGCATTACCCCACATATACGCATAACCATAGTTGCCATAAAGAAGATTCTGTCCAATCTCGACAAAATGACGGACAGGAAAAAGATAAGAGGCATAGTACACCGGTGCAAACATGTGAGGCACCGGAAATGTAACCCCGCCAAGGGTAGCGCCTAACGACCCTACCATGGAAACTATACTGATAATAATACTCAACGCAGGAAAAAGAGAGAACAGAAAAACCGCCAGTGCCTGCGTAGCAATGACCAATAGTGCCGAAGTAAAATTCAACGCCCAAAAACCACAATCCATCGGTATATGCATAACACCAAAAAAGACATAGTTTGCCAGAATACTCATAACGATAAAGATAAAACTATATGGAAGCAACTTGGCAGTAACCGCCACCCAAATATTCCCATCTGCCACCGCAAGCCAGTTGGCTGAAGTATGGAATTTCCCTTCACTGCCAATGGAATATGTGGTGACCAACAACAAGATAACTTGCAGAAAAACGAAAAAGAATGGCTGTGTAAGATAAACCGAATAATCCATATCAGGATTAAATAACGGATGATTCTGTGTGGTAACCGGTAACAGAAAAGATTCTATCTCTTCCTGATTTATACCCAGTGCCACAGCATGAGTGACAATGGGAACTACCGAAATGCTTTTCAACAAACTTTGAAATGCTCCGTGAATCTCACTTCCCACACTCATCAATGCATAATGGTAATAATAAGTCAGAGCTGTTTCCTTACCATCCATCACCTTTGCTTCAAAACCAGACGGAATACTGAGGTATCCATAAATACTTTTCCGCTGCACATCTGCCCTGGCCTCCACTTCATCAGCATAATGCCGAGTAATGCGGAAAGTAGGAACAGCCTCGGTCATACGAATTATCTCACGAGAAGTGGCTGTATTATCACCATCCACAATACCCACAGGCAGATTCTCCATCTGTCCGTTACCAAAAATTGTAGCCATAAAGAAGATAGAGAACAAAGGCAAGACGATACACGACGCAAAATAAATGCGCCGGGAAACCATACGGTCCAGTTCACGTTTCAATACCGCTATAAAAGGAGATTCTTTCATTCAAGTAGTTCATTTATATTTACCATTCACTGCAATCAGAATAACACAGCTATCCTTCTATCATTTCAATTCATCCAAATTTACCAAGACGGACATACCCGGTCTTAACCCCTCCATCGGCTCTACAGGCAGCGCATGAATTTCAAAAGTTTTCATATCGTACGTCCCCGTCTGCTTGGTAGATCGCCAAGTAGCAAAACTCCCCAACGGGCTGATGTAATTGATTTTAAATACCTTGTTTTTTACATCAAGAGCCGGAATATCTCCCATGAAATTCTTGTTCATACGGAAATAAGGCATATAGTCCTCACGGACATTAAGCACTACATGGCAATCATCTAATACTACCAAGCTCATAATGGGAGTCCCCGCTCCTACCAGTTCTCCACGCTTGGGGTAGATGGTTGATATCTGTCCGTTTTCGGGAGCTGTGAGGCGGGCATCCATCAACAAGGCCTGAACCTCATTCACAGTGCCCCGAGCCGCATCCACCAAGGAGCGGGCACTCTCTTTATCCTCTTTCTGCGCTCCGTCCTTCACTAATAAAAATTGTTGATGCGCTGCCCGTTCGGCGGCAACAGCAGCTTTATACATGGCTTCCACTTCATCTTTCCGCTGACTGGTGACCACGCTATCTTTGTAAAGCGCCTGAATACGGCCATACGTCACCTTGGCCAGTTGCAAGTCACTCTTTGACTTGTTCCACAATTCTTCTACCGAACGGACTATTTGCCGACGTGTACCGTCGTCAATTTTCTTATTCTGAAATTTCGCAATATCTTCCAAGGCATTTACCTGCTGGAACTTCGCCCAAGCCTCAGGACTGTTAATCACAACCAAGGTGTCGCCCATCTTTACATACTGTCCCTCCCGGACCAAAAAGGTATCAATTCGACCGGGAAGTTTTCCAGAAATCCGTATTTCAGTAGCTTCTATCTGCCCTTGCAATACAACCGGTTTATCGCTCATAGCTATAATCCCAATGGCAGACACCATAACAATGGCCACAAGAACAACGATAAAAGCGACTCCTAACTGTTTCTTCTCTTTTTCCATATTGTTTTCTTTTTTTATTATTTTCCGAATATAAAGTTCTCAGTTTGTCCGGTACGGCTATACTGCCAAAAGCTTTCGGGCATTCCGCAAGTAGAGAGCAGAGATGCCAGTGCCACATCATATTTATAATAAGCCAGCAAAAAAGCAATCTGCACCTTGGACAACATGGTTTCTGCATCAATCACATCAGTAGAGGTAGCCATTCCTTCCTGAAAGGACTTTTTACGGATACGTACCAGTTCACGACTCATCTCAATCGTGGTATTGAGTGCGGCGACATCATCCTTTGCATTCTGAATTTCGCTATATAACTTGTCTACCAGAACTCCCAATTCATTCTGAACCTTTTCCCGTCCCAGTTGCAAAGTTTGTTTAGTAAGACGCGCCTGACGGATATTGGCTTCACGGTTCAGCCCGTCGAATATATTCCAAGTAAAGCCCACCCCTATCAAAGTACGGGGCATCAAGTTTTTCGGAAGATTGTCTGCATAAAGTGTCTGCTTTCCAAACAATGCAATGGTAGGGATGTATGCACTTTTACTGATTTTCAATTGATTATCTGCCATCACCTCCTGTATTCGCAATTTACTTACTATATAGTTGCCGGTACTGACCAGATTCTTGAAATAAAGTTCATCGGGCAGATCATGGTTCATAAACAAAGGAGAACTGGGATTAATGGATGTAGCGTCTTCCACATTCAACAAAACTTTCAAGGCATTTTGCGCTACATTTAAATCTTTCCGAGCAGATTCCAACTCACGTCTGGCTTCATCCATAGTGACCTGGGCAAAGAGGCGTTCGGCCTTATTTATCATACCGTTCTTCTCCAGTTTCATAGCATTACGGTAATGTTTCTGTAAGCCTAGAAAGGTTTGCTCGCGTACATCCACCACTCTTTGCGCCAGACGCAAAGCATAATAAGTTTCCACCAGCTCCGATTGCAAAGTAGCTCCCGCCTCTTCCCTACCTGCTTTGGCCAAATCTACCATACGGTTACCAATACGGGTCGCAAAGATTCGTTTTCCGCCTGTAAAAAGCGGCCACATCACATTAGCATCTATGGTTGTCAGGTTACGTTCTAACAAAGGAAAAGTAAGGGTATGCGCACCTATATTATCAAGAATAGAAGAAATAAATTTATCATCGGGCACAATGGAATGTACAAAGTCTTTTGCCGGATCGGTAAATTGCTTTAAAGGTTCCTTGACCTCAATATTGTTGGACAAATGGACGTATGCCCCCGATGCATTCAAAGACGGATACCAAAAAGCATTCATCTTTTGTCGCTCACTGCGTGCTATCTCTATAGCCTTATCCGCCATTTGCAACGTGTGGCTGCCCTTGTTCATCAGGCTGGCAGATTGTTCCAATGTTAAAGATAATTCCCCGTTTTGAGCTGATAATGAAACCGGGAACAAAAGGACACATAAAAATATTTTATAATGCATACACTGTTTAGTTTCTGTTATGTTGTAATAAACAGAAAACCAAACAGATTGTTTGAACAGGATTATTTATTAAATAACTCGAAAGTGAATTTAAAACCAAAGGTATCAAATTGCCCGTTGATAGTGCTTACAAAAGCCCCCACATCAAATATATGTGTACCGATGCCATAACCCAACTCGATATATGGATTAAGATGTGGCATGAACAGGATACCACCATACAAGCGCTCCTGCTGGACTAACCCCAGCCAACGGTTTAAGGGTTTCAAGAGAATAAAGGGAGACTCATAAGTGAAATTCCCCCGCCAGTACTGACGTGAGGAGTTATACCAACGTCCGTCCAACAATTGGAAAGTGCCACCAATATCATCATTCCATCCTTCGGGAAGATTACGACGGGCAAAGTTGGCAAAATCCACGAAATACATATCTTCCTGCTTGGTAAACATCCCCCCCCCAATGCGATAACCGATACTTCGGATTCCGCTTAGCTTCAAGTTTTGCTGTATATCAAACTCCCAACGTTCATGAGCACCCGTACTCTTGAATACACCTTTAATACCCCGTTCATAATCCAGCATAAAAGTAGGCATACTGGAACCTACATTCATCTTCCGGCGACCGTTCATGTAATAATACATACCAGGAGTCCATTCAATACGTATACGAGGTGCAAAACTATTGTATTCTGATCTGATACCTCGCAATGCCGCCCAATCCTTATCAGGCAACGGCTTTTCAAGAATGACTTTCGAATTATTTATCAGATACCTCCAATGTACGGAAACACCTGCTTTAACAAACAAGCCATTCACTATTTCTATATTATGGAACAGATTGAGATACACATCCTTAAAATAATCCAACTCCAATTGGTCAAAATTAAAGGTACTATCGGGCAATTGCTTTAGCTGATCCAATACGACACTACTATATATGCGGTTACCGTTACCTACACTAACCTCAAAACTAGCCTGCTTTTCCGGCCAATATTGCCAATCGGCATCCGCTTTCACATAAAGTTCCTTATGTGTAAAATTATAACCTATCTGCGGACTGATTCTAAGTACACGCCCATCATGAAAAAGCCGACTGTATTTAAACTTCTGCTTATATGAAAAACCCCTGCTGTGACTATAATCCAACAACACCGGATTAATAAGTGGAGAACAACGCACACTCCCCATGCTGGACAAATTCACATTGTAACTACTGATAAGCATATCACCCAACTCTCCCCAAAACTCCAAATGTTCATTCTTCTTCTTTTTCGGTACGCGTAAAAGCGTATCTTGACGTAAAGCATAACTTCTGTACAAAGAATCTTCCAAAGCGGATAACGGAATGGGACGCAGTTCATTGAACTTTTCCTTATCTGTTATCAGCTGTTCCGAATCACAAGTCAGCTTGTAGGATTCCGTCAGATCATGGTGATGCTTCTTTTGAGATTTACGCCGGGCGGCTCCTTCATAAAATTTAATCTCATTGTACTTCAACCAGGCTCCTATATCCATTTCCAGATGGTTACCTAGAAACTTAAAAACAAGATTCAAATCAAACTGCACCGGCAGAAACTCCACATCGCCCTCCTCCCCCATCTTGACACGAACTTTGAAGCGGATCACATCATAAACGCCCTCAATATAAAGTTCACGAATAGTCCATATCTGATCACTAACCCACATATATCCACTGACCAATTGCGTACCACGGAATTTGGGAATAATGAGTATTTTATACCGCTGGCAGTCGGAAGAACCAGCTATAGAATCCAATAAATAATGATAATATCTGCTAGATTTCTTATCCAACGGAGAAAGAAGTTTATCGGACATCAATGAAGAAGAATAGATATTCATGTTCAAATAATCCATCACATCCGTTATCTGTCCCCTGTTACGTGGAAATGTAGTAGATACCGCCTTTATCTTACGGTCGTATATATCAGGGGCCGTATAATGCAACTCACTAAGAGACTCCATAAGATAATCATTGATGTGTTTTTCGAAACGGAACATGGACGGTACATAGCGGATAAGGTGATTGCGCTTATGTACCTTCACTTTTCCTTTTATATATAAATCAGCCTTATACTCATCAATGATACGGGAATAGAACGGCGAAAACTGGAAAATACACTGAAGAATGGAATCAGACACCACCGGCTTGTCGGGCATATCAACCTTTTCCCTCTTAGCCTGAACAGCTAAAGGTAACAAAAGACAAAATATAATCAGTCTGACAATCCGTATATAGTGCATCAATGTACTTTCTTTTCATCATTTGAAGAGCAAATATAAACAAAAACCAACAGGCTGATGCATGATAATACTTAATTAACATCCTTAACAGAAATGAAAAATGATTAGCGATATAGCGAATTATTAATCAAAAAGCAGTATTTTTGCAGCCAACAACCAGTAAAAGAAAGACAACATGTCCAAAATGAGATTTTTTGCTCTACAGGAGTTAGCCAACAGACGCCCCGTTAAAGTTGACTACCCCTCTGAAAAGTTAGCTGATTATTACGGTAACCACGTATTCGACCGTAAAAAAATGCAGGAATATCTGCCTAGTGAGGCTTATAAAGCAGTAATAAACGCAATTGAGAAAGGTACCCCTATCAATCGTGAAATGGCCGACATGATAGCCAATGGCATGAAGAATTGGGCAAAGACCTTCAATGTTACCCACTACACTCATTGGTTCCAGCCTCTGACTGACGGAACTGCCGAAAAGCACGACGGCTTTATTGAATTCGGTGATGACGGTAATGTTATAGAACGCTTCTCGGGCAAACTGCTTATCCAACAAGAACCGGATGCGTCCAGTTTTCCCAACGGCGGTATCCGGAACACATTTGAAGCCCGAGGCTATACGGCATGGGATGTTTCTTCTCCGGCTTTCATTGTAGACAGCACACTTTGTATTCCTACTATCTTCATCTCTTATACAGGCGAAGCACTCGACTATAAAACTCCTTTATTGAAGGCATTAGGTGCTGTAGACAAAGCAGCAACTGAAGTTTGCAGAATGTTCGATCCAAACGTAAAACGCGTATTCGCCAATCTAGGTTGGGAACAAGAATACTTTTTAGTGGATACCGCACTATATAATGCACGTCCGGATCTTTGTCTGACCGGACGCACCTTAATGGGACACTCGTCTGCCAAGGACCAGCAGCTAGATGACCACTACTTCGGTTCCATCCCTCCACGTGTAACCAGCTTTATGAAAGAGTTGGAACTGGAATGTCACAAACTAGGAATTCCGGTAAAAACACGGCATAACGAAGTGGCTCCCAACCAATTTGAGCTAGCCCCTATTTTTGAAGATGTAAATCTGGCCAACGACCACAACCAGCTGGTAATGGACCTGATGAAGCGTATCGCTTCCAAACATAATTTTACTGTACTGCTCCACGAAAAACCATTCAAGGGAGTAAACGGATCGGGCAAACACAACAACTGGTCACTTTGTACAGACACAGGTATCAATTTGTTCTCTCCTGCCAAGACTGCGGAAGGAAATATGCTTTTCCTTACTTTCATAGTCAACGTACTGATGATGGTCTATAAAAACCAGGATTTACTACGTGCCTCTATTGTCAGTGCCGGAAACAGCCATCGCCTGGGAGCAAATGAAGCACCTCCCGCCATTCTGTCTATTTTCCTAGGACGTCATCTTTCCCATATGTTAGACGAAGTAGTGGCACGTCTGAATGACGCTGAACTGACCCCTGATGAAAAGAAAGCATTGCAATTGGGTATCGGGCGCATACCTGCCATATTGCAAGACAATACAGACCGTAACCGTACCTCTCCTTTTGCCTTCACCGGAAACCGTTTTGAATTCCGTGCCGCAGGTTCATCTGCTAACTGTGCCGCATCAATGATTGTTATCAATGCCGCTATGGCACACCAGTTGAATGAGTTCAAGACCCAGATAGATAAATTAGTAAACGGAGGGATGGAACAGGAAGAAGCTCTATACAAGGTATTAAAAGAAACCATTATCGCTTCACAAAACATCCGTTTTGAAGGTGACGGCTACTCGGAAGAATGGAAAGCAGAAGCCGCGCGACGCGGATTGACTAATATCTGCCATGTACCCGAAGCCATCCTGAAGTTCAACGATAAACAATCTCGTGCAGTACTGATAGGCGAAAAAATATTCAATGAAAATGAATTGTTTTGCCGTATAGAAGTGGAACTGGAAAAGTTTACTAAAAAGGTCCAGATTGAAAGCCGTGTACTAGGCGACCTGGCCATCAATCATATTGTTCCCACAGCTGTAATTTATCAGAACAGACTATTAGAAAATCTTCGTGGTCTAAAAGAGATATTCTCCACCGAAGAATATGAAAAACTGACCGAGGACCGGAAGAATTTGGTACGTGAAATTCAAAACCGCATACTTGCTATTAAAAAAGCTGTGCACAACATGACAGAAGCCCGAAAAGTAGCAAATCATTTGGGAAGCCAAGTAGAGAAAGCCTTCAGTTACGAGGAACAAGTGCGTCCATATTTGGAAGAAATCCGCGACCATATTGACCATTTGGAACTAGAAATAGACGATGAGATTTGGCCATTACCTAAATATCGTGAATTACTGTTCACCAAATAAAATTTCACACAAAAAAGAAAGGATAGGAGATAAAAACCTATCCTTTTGTTATTTTTTGAAGATAAATTAATAATGCGAATCAGTAGTTGATTTCTGATTCTTGTTTTAAAAAATTAGATAAATGAATGCGATGGCAATTTTTCCCATCGTATGTACTAAAAGTCCAGATGTTGATCTGACTTTCATCGCTCTTTGAATATTTGTTTTCTCATTCAGCCAGTTGAAAAACGCTTCTATAGGCTGTCTGACCTTTGAAACAGCAGTAGAGAACAGTTCTCTTCCAGCTTTCTCTCTTTGAGTAATAACTGGTTCCTCTCCTTTTATTGCTTTCACGGGAGTTAGCATAGTAGTTCCTTGTTCTTGTTGCTTATTGCCCCAGTAAGAAAAATCCGAGTATATCTTATCGGCAAAGATGTTTCTGTTTATAAGGCTATCAGCGGCTTCTCTTTTAAGAACTGTCAGGTCATTCTCTTCTGCCGATGATAAGAGAATCATTTCCGGGAATGGAATAGTTCCTTCCCTGCGGAAGGCTAAAGCATGGAGTTTGAGACCGAAGTAATACATGTTCTTTGTAGAACAGTATCCTTTGGTTGCAATTTCAGTAGCTACCTTTCCTGTTTTATTCTTTCCTGCACAGGTAATAATAGGCATAGAGTCAATAAGTGATGTCATAGAATCGCAATCCTCTGGTTTAAAGAATGTAATGAGATGCTTTACAAGTTCACTAATGGCCTCACTCATCAGGTTTAACCGATAGTTGAATGTCTGATAAGAAGGTAGGTTGGGGAACCATGAGAGCAAATATTCTTCAGTGAATGTATGTATCTCTTTGATTTGGAAGTATCGCTGATAGGCTCCGCAAAACAGATATACGGTAAGCAGTTCCTGGTCTGTAAAGATAGGAGTTGCATTATTACTGAATCTCTGGCAGTAAAACTTCAGTGAAGACTGGTAAATATCGCAGATGTACATATATATTTTTATAAGTTTTAGCTCTTTCTCCTTGGGAATCATAATTAGAATAATGAGTGGTTTTATTCTTCTAATATACTGATTTTCAAGGAGATTGAGAAATAAATAAACGAGATAATTAATTGAATAATAACATTTTAACTAACTGAATCAAGTAGGTATTTCAACTACTGATTCGCATTAATAATATATCTTTCTTTTTTCTTCTGATTACTTCGTCCTTTTATTTTTTCTTCTTATATTTGTGCTCTATAACACGGTTTTATAGCACGTTTATGGTTAGAAAAGAATTATCAGAAACTGAGATTGCTGAAAGTATACCAGACTTATGGCAACCTTTAACACAGGAACAAAGAGAGTTCTTGGCTCAGAACTTTACGATACAAAAGTATAAAAAGAATGAGACGATATACTGCGAAGGAGAAACTCCGATGCACCTTATGTGTCTTCTTAGTGGAAAAGTAAAAATCTACAAAGAAGGTGTGGGAGGACGTAGCCAGATTATCCGCGTATTAAAGACGAAAGAATATTTCGCATACCGAGCCTTTTTTGCCGAAGGGAACTTTGTGACAGCTGCTTCTGCTTTCGAACCTTGCACTATCTGCCTTATTCCCATGCCGGCCATTATGAAACTGATAAAAGACAACTCAGAATTAGCTTTGTTCTTTATCCGCCAACTTTCTATCGATTTGGGAATTTCTGATGAAAGAACCGTAAATCTTACACAAAAACATATTCGTGGGCGATTGGCAGAATCTCTGTTATTTTTGAAAGATACTTATGGAGTAGAAGAAGATGAATCTACACTAAGCATTTACCTTTCACGAGAAGATTTGGCAAACTTATCAAATATGACTACTTCGAACGCAATCCGTACGCTTTCTAACTTTGCAACTGAAAAACTAATTACCATCGACGGTAGAAAAATTAAAATCATTGATGAAGAGAAACTAAAAAAAATCAGCAAAATAGGATAAAATCTAATATCAATTCATACTTCACACACACAGGCGTCCGTTTTTCCATAACAGACGCCTGTTTTTTTCGCGACTTATAAAAACCTTTTTCTGCACCATCTGTTATTAGAGAAACTAAAAACCAAAAAACTATGAGTAAAGGTAAATTATGGGGAATCATCCTCCTTATTTTATTTGTGCTGGGATTCGGTATCTGGCTTTATACCAGTTCTGACGTAAAAAAAGATGTAGACCAGGAAGGCGTAGGCGTGTTAGACGACATGACTATACCCGCTGTGGACTAAATAATAATAAACACTAACTTAAACTTTACATTATGGCTAAAGAATCTGTGAATATCCTGAAGGATAAAATTGACATTGTGGACTTGTTGGCTCAGCTGAATGCAGCTCTGTCTGAAGAATGGTTGGCTTTCTACCAGTATTGGGTAGGTTCGTTCGTAGTAGAAGGCGCTATGCGCGGTGATGTACAACGCGAGTTTCAAGAACATGCAGCCGAGGAATATAACCATGCAAAATTATTGGCCGACCGTATCATTGAATTGGAAGGTGTACCCGTACTTGACCCTAAACAATGGTTTGATTTAGCTCGCTGCAAATATGATGCGCCCGTAGATTTCGGTTCGGAAATCTTGTTGAAACAAAATGTAGAATCCGAACGTTGTGCCATCTACCGTTATCAGCAAATTGCCGAATTCACAAACGGAATTGACTTCACCACTTGTGATATTGCCAAACATATTATGGCAGAAGAAGAGGACCATGAACAAGATTTGCAAGATTACTTAAATGATATAGCCCGCATGAAGGCTTATATTCTAAAAAAATAATCCACATCTGCTTCTATTCTTTCTTCTGTTTTAATGGAGAAAGAAAGGTAAGGCCGATTTCTACTGCAAGAACCGGCCTTATTTTATACTATTCATGCAAGTTGCCCCACAGTCCAAATAAAAATTAACCCATCTTACCTGTGAAGCCCCAACAAATAACATTTATAACACCTGACGGATTCTCACCAGTTTGGTCAATAACCCTTCCAATAAATCCAGTTTCAGCATATTCGCTCCGTCACTCTTAGCTACAGAAGGGTCTTCATGGGTTTCCATAAACAAACCGTCCACTCCTACCGCTATGCCAGCCTTGGCTACCGTTTCAATAAGCTGCGGCATACCACCTGTCACACCAGCAGTTTGATTAGGCTGTTGCAGAGAATGTGTCACATCCAGAATCACAGGAAAACCTAAAGTCTGCATTTCCGGAATACCCCGATAATCTACAATCAGATCCTGATACCCGAAAGTCGTTCCTCGTTCAGTCAGCATAACCTGATCATTACCCGCCTCCACCACTTTGTCAGCAGCAAAACGCATGGCACCAGGTGATAAAAATTGTCCTTTCTTGATGTTGACAATCTTTCCGGTATGGGCTGCCGCCACCAGCAAGTCAGTCTGGCGACAAAGAAAGGCAGGAATCTGCAACACATCCACATACTCAGCGGCCATAGCAGCTTCTCCAGCACTGTGAATATCGGTTACTATAGGAATATCAAAAGTTTCCCGTACTTTACGAAGTACTTTCAAAGCCTTTTCATCACCTATTCCTGTAAACGAATCCAAACGGGAACGGTTAGCCTTACGATAAGACCCTTTAAACACATAGGGAATACCCAGTTTATCTGTTATTTTCACAATACGATCTGCTATTCGGAGAGCCATTTCCTCTCCTTCGATCACACAAGGACCAGCCAATAAAAAGAAATTATCTGTCTTTCTTAAATCTGAAATTGTCATTATCTTACGTCTATTCGTTGAGATATCTACTCTGCTTTTACTCTTAAAACAAGAAATGGATATCTATATTTTTTAATTAGGGATAATCAAAGTTATAGCTTCAGGCTGGATCGTAATTTCCAAAGGGAAATGGCGGTCTAAAATACGCCCGTCCAAACTGACAGAAGCATTCTGCGCACGTAGTACTTTTACTTTCCGTGTACGATAGGGTTTCACCATTTTATGATTTAGAATACGTCCCTGTAACAGCATCCACATACCCGAGAAAAGTTGAATTAACTCCGGACGATAAATGACCGACACATCCAACCAGCCATTATAAGGAACTGCACTAGGTGTCAAACCGTATCCACGGGCACTTCCCACACATACCGTCATGATACGTCCACGAATATGTTCGCCGTTGATACAAAGATGCGTGCGGTACAATTTACGTTCAAACAGCAACAGGAACATGGAAGCGACAAAAGACAACTCACGTATTCCCCAAAAACGGCGGGTACCATCTGAGATCTGTACAATACGCGCACCTAAACCTATATATATGGCATTCAGGAAATAGCGGGAAGTATGTTTCTCTCCATCAAAATAATTACAACGCCCCACATCAATTTTCCTCAGACGACGATTTATAATCCAATCTACCGCCGCTTTATAATTATCCTCATCCAACCCCCAATATTTGGCAAAATCATTACCAATGCCATTAGGAATGATTCCGAAAGCGATATTTGTCTTATCCTCCACCATAGAAGTCATAATACCATTAATAGCATCATTGATCGCCCCGTCTCCACCTACAATCACAATAGTTCGATAACCATTATTAGCCAAGGTACGGGCGAGTCGTTCCACCGACCCAAAACCTTCGGACTGTACGTAGTCAAAAACCACCTTACGGTTTTCCATATAGCTACGTATCTCATTCCAACGCTTCTGAGTCTTACGGCTTCCGGCTTTCGGATTATAAATAATCCCCCATCTGTTTGGTTCTACAGCCATAATATTTAGTTTTTAGTGTGTAACAAATTAATGATTTTTTCCACCTTATCTTCCATAGGCAGGCAAGCATCCAGCCAATGTATAGTGACCCCTCGCCGTTCCATGCCCCGGAACCAGGTCATCTGCCGCTTGGCAAATTGATGGATAGCTATTTCCAATTGATGAAACATTTCATTGAAAGAAAGTTCACCCAAAACATATAAAGTCAAATACTTATATTCCAATCCGTAATAAATCAAATCCTCGGAAGAAATACCACTATCCAACAAAGCCCTTACTTCGTTTACCATCCCTTCATCCAAACGCTGCTTCAAACGGCGGGATATTTTTTCACGACGTAACTCACGGGCTATATCCACTCCAATGATCAAACTATGAATTTGCGGAAACTCACGGCATTCCGCTGATTGGTGCTTGTAATACTCTTCTATTTCAATGGCCCGGATAGCTCGTTTTACAGTATCTACGTCCGTAGAGTTATGAAGTTTCTTGTAAGTTGACAACAACCGGGTGAGTTCCGCTAATGATTTACCCGCTAATGAGTCCCTAAGTTTAGGATTCTCTGGAACAGGAAGCAGCCTATATCCTTTCAGCACGGATTCAAGATACATCCCCGTACCTCCGCATAATATAGGAATTTTTTCCTTCCATCTCACTTGGTCATAGGCATTCAAAAAATCACGTTGAAATTCAAATACATTATATTTGTATCCGGGGTCTACAATGTCTATCAGATGGTAAGGAATTTGCTGTCCATTCACGATATAGTCTTCCAAATCTTTTCCCGTACCTAAATCCATCCGGCGATATACCTGCCGGCTATCTCCACTGATAATTTCGGTATCCAACTTGTAAGCTAAAGCCGCTGCCAAAGGAGTCTTTCCTGAAGCGGTAGGTCCTAATATCGTTATCAAATCGTACTTTTCCATCCTAAGTTTTTGTAACAGTCGCACAAAGATAACGAAAATGTGCAACTTACCACGCAAAACTACATAAAAAAAGCCGCCTGAATTACTTCAGACGGCTTTCACTATATGGTTTTTAACTGATTAGCAGTTTACAGAAGCCATGTGAGCAATCAAATCCAATACTTTGTTAGAGTAACCGATTTCGTTGTCATACCAAGAAACCACCTTAACAAAAGTATCAGTCAAAGCGATACCAGCTTTAGCGTCGAAAATAGAAGTACGAGTGTCACCCAAGAAGTCAGAAGAAACAACTGCATCTTCAGTGTAACCCAAAACACCAGCCAATTCACCTTCAGAAGCTTCTTTCATAGCTGCACAGATTTCAGCGTATGTAGCCGGTTTAGCCAAGTTAACTGTCAAGTCAACTACAGAAACATCCAAAGTCGGAACACGCATTGACATACCAGTCAATTTACCGTTCAATTCAGGAATAACTTTACCTACAGCTTTAGCAGCACCAGTAGATGAAGGGATAATGTTGCCAGAAGCAGCACGACCACCTCTCCAGTCTTTCATAGAAGGACCGTCAACTGTTTTCTGAGTAGCTGTTGTAGAGTGAACTGTAGTCATCAAACCGTCAGTGATACCCCATTTGTCATTCAATACCTTAGCGATAGGAGCCAAACAGTTAGTAGTACAAGAAGCATTAGAAACGAACTGAGTACCTTTAACATAAGTCTTTTCGTTTACACCGCAAACGAACATCGGAGTATCATCTTTAGAAGGAGCTGACATAACTACATATTTAGCACCAGCTTCGATATGAGCCTGAGCTTTTTCTTTAGTCAAGAACAAACCAGTAGATTCAACTACGTATTCAGCACCGATTGCATCCCACTTCAAGTCAGCCGGATTTCTTTCAGCTGTTACGCGGATTGCATTGCCGTTCACGATCAATTTGCTATTTTCTACGTCAGCTTCGATAGTACCGTCAAATTGTCCGTGCATAGTGTCATACTTCAACATATATGCTAAGTAATCAACCGGGCAAAGGTCATTGATACCTACGATCTGAATATCGTTTCTTTTCTGAGCTGCACGGAATACAAAACGGCCGATACGACCAAATCCGTTAATACCTACTTTAATCATTTTGTTTAAATTTTAAAGGTTTTATAATATAGCTTTTAAACACTCTACGTTGGAATGTTGTTAAACGTTTAGTATTTATTTCCTAAACGCGGTGCAAAAATAAGAATTTGTTTTTATATTCGCACATAAATTCATATTAAAATAAAAAAAAATGGGAAAAAGTAGCTTCTTGCAAGATTTTAAGGCGTTCGCAATGCGCGGAAACGTCATTGACATGGCAGTCGGTGTCATCATCGGTGGAGCCTTCGGTAAAATAGTATCTTCCATTGTGGCCGATGTCATCATGCCTCCCATCGGATTGCTGGTAGGTGGCGTGAACTTTACAGATTTGAAACTACAATTAAAGCCGGCCGAAGTAGTGGATGGAGTTGAAAAAGCTGCCGTAACGTTGAATTATGGCAACTTCCTACAAGCCACTTTCGACTTTATCATCATTGCTTTTTCTATATTCTTATTTATAAGATTACTTGCCAAACTGAATCGCAAGAAAGAAGAAGTCCCTGCTCCCGCTGCCCCGCCTGCCCCCAGCAAGGAGGAGGTATTACTTACAGAAATCCGTGATTTGTTGAAAGAACAAACTGACAAAAAATAAAATATTATTCACAAAAAAAACGGACTGCCCCTCAAGCGCTTGTCGGACAGCCCGTGATCTACATACTAGCCGACATTTCCTAAACTTTCCAATTTTTTTTTGCATATTTTCCCACAAGGAAGCAGGAAGAACAAAGTTTTTCCAATTCAATTATAAAAAGCCTCAACAGCATGACGGATTTTTATTTTTTCTGAGTATCTTTGCGGCACGAAATCATTTACATATCTTAATAATATATGCAAGAAAAGATCATTATTCTCGACTTCGGTTCACAAACCACACAGCTCATAGCCCGTCGCGTTCGCGAACTGAATACTTATTGCGAGATTGTGCCTTACAACAAATTTCCACACAATGATCCGTCCGTAATCGGCGTTATCCTTTCGGGAAGCCCCTTCTCTGTTTATGATGAAAGCGCCTTTAAAGTCGATTTGAGTGACATTCGCGGAAAGTATCCTATTTTGGGTATCTGCTATGGTGCACAGTTCATGTCTTATACGAACGGTGGAAAAGTAGAACCGGCCGGCACACGTGAATACGGACGTGCGCACCTTTCCACTTTCGACCAAGAAAACCCACTATTGAGGAACGTTCGTGAGCACTCACAAGTATGGATGAGCCACGGAGATACCATCACCGCCATTCCGGAGAATTTCAAAATTATCGCTTCAACAGATAAAGTAGCCATCGCTGCTTATCAAATAAAGGAAGAGAAAGTATGGGGAGTACAGTTCCACCCGGAAGTGTTCCACAGCGAAGACGGAACCCAGCTCCTGAAAAATTTTGTAGTCAACATTTGCGGAGGGAAACAGGACTGGAGTGCTGCCTCCTTCATTGAAACGACTGTAGCCGAACTGAAAGCGCAACTGGGAAATGACAAAGTAGTATTGGGGCTGAGTGGCGGAGTAGACTCATCCGTAGCAGCCGTATTACTAAATAAAGCGATAGGCAAGAATCTTACCTGCATTTTTGTAGATCACGGCATGCTGCGTAAGAACGAATTCAAAAATGTACTTCATGATTATGAATGTCTCGGACTGAATGTAATCGGAGTAGATGCCAGCCAAAAATTCTTCAGCGAACTGGCAGGTGTGGAAGAACCTGAAAAAAAGCGTAAGATTATCGGCAAAGGTTTTATTGACGTATTCGATGAAGAAGCTCATAAGATTAAAGATGTGAAATGGCTGGCACAAGGCACCATTTATCCTGACTGTATCGAGTCATTAAGCATCACCGGCACTGTAATCAAAAGTCATCACAACGTAGGTGGACTACCTGAAAAAATGAATTTGAAACTATGCGAGCCTCTGCGTCTGCTATTCAAGGATGAAGTACGCCACGTAGGTCGTGAACTAGGTATGCCGGAACATCTGATTACACGCCATCCATTCCCCGGACCAGGACTTGCGGTACGTATTTTAGGTGATATCACTCCCGAGAAAGTACGTATTCTGCAAGACGCCGATGATATCTATATCCAAGGATTGAGAGACTGGAAAGTGAAAGATTCGGATGGAAACGAAACATCCCTTTACCATCAAGTATGGCAGGCAGGCGTAATCTTGCTACCCGTACAAAGTGTGGGAGTAATGGGGGACGAACGTACATACGAACGTGCCGTTGCCCTGCGTGCCGTAACTAGTACGGATGCCATGACCGCCGACTGGGCTCATCTTCCTTATGAATTTATGGCTAAGGTTTCAAACGACATCATCAATAAGGTAAAAGGCGTAAACCGCGTATGCTATGACATCTCGTCCAAACCGCCTGCCACAATTGAGTGGGAATAATAGACAACCAACTAATAACTTAAAAACAACATAACGGAATGAAACAAGATATGATTGTTATCTTGGATTTGGGAAGTACCGAAAACACCGTGCTTGCCAGAGCCATTCGTGCTTTGGGTGTATATAGTGAAATTTACCCGCACGATATCACAGCCGCCGAGCTGAAAGCATTGCCCAATGTAAAGGGTGTTATTATCAATGGTGGCCCAAACCATGTGATTGACGGAGTGGATATTGACGTGCTTCCCGAAATTTACAAAGCAGGAGTTCCCGTAATGGCTGCCGGTCATGACAAAGCATGCTGCGAAGTGAAGCTCCCCCAACTGACGGATGATGTGGAAGCAATAAAGAATGCAGTGCAATCGTTTGTTTTTGATACTTGCAAGGCAGAGGCCAACTGGAATATGACAAACTTTGTCAATGACCAAATTGAATTGATCCGCCGCCAAGTAGGCGATAAGAAAGTTTTATTGGCGCTTTCCGGAGGTGTGGACAGTTCTGTAGTAGCAGCCCTGTTGCTAAAAGCCATCGGCAATAATTTGGTATGTGTACATGTGAACCATGGATTAATGCGCAAAGGTGAATCGGAAGCAGTGATTGAAGTTTTTAAAAATCAGTTGAACGCTAATTTAATTTACGTGGATGCTACAGACCGATTCCTGAGTAAACTAGAAAATGTAGCTGATCCGGAGCAGAAACGCAAGATTATCGGTGGTGAATTTATTCGTGTGTTCGAAGAAGAAGCCCGTAAGCTAAATGGAATCGACTTTTTGGGACAAGGTACAATTTATCCTGATATCGTAGAAAGTGGTACTAAAACAGCCAAAATGGTAAAATCCCATCACAATGTAGGTGGCTTACCCGAGGATTTACAGTTTGAATTAGTAGAACCTTTACGCCAGTTGTTCAAAGACGAAGTCCGTGCCTGCGGAGTGGAACTTGGTTTACCATACGATATGGTCTACCGTCAGCCGTTCCCCGGTCCTGGTTTGGGAGTGCGCTGTTTAGGGGCTATCACTCGTGACCGCCTGGAAACTGTTCGCGAATCGGACGCCATCTTGCGTGAAGAATTCCAACTGGCAGGCTTGGACAAGAAAGTATGGCAATATTTCACCGTAGTACCCAATTTCAAATCAGTAGGCGTGCGTGACAATGCCCGTTCATTTGACTGGCCTGTTATTATCCGAGCTGTCAACACCGTAGATGCTATGACAGCTACTATCGAACCGATAGACTGGTCCATTCTGATGAAAATTACCGACCGTATTCTAAAAGAAGTAAAGAATGTGAACCGCGTATGCTATGACCTGTCGCCCAAACCAAATGCTACCATTGAGTGGGAATAAGAAATGTATTTCAAACCATGTAAGATCCCGAAACTTTTAGTTTCGGGATCCTTTTTATATTCAGGCTCTTCACTTTGCCCAAAATGACACTAGGGCAAGAACCATAAAGCTTTTCGCTTCTTTTAATTTCTTCCGGTTCAATATTTGCATCCAAAGAATCAAAGCTCTATAATCTCCTCATTACAAATGGTCAGTTTGCCGACCCCGTTTTCTGTAACTACCCAAGAATTTTCAATGCCGACCGGTCCTACTCCCGGCAATACGATTTTAGGTTCAAGGGCAAACACCATTCCTTCCTCCAACTCCCTCCGAATACGCGGAGCCAACACTGGTGCCTCATTGATCTCCAACCCGATGCCGTGCCCTATAAAACGTGCCTGCTGGGACACCCCCATAAAACGATCGGCAAATCCAGCTTTCGTCACGATCTCAATGGCCGCATTATAAAGATCCTCGCATACCACACCAGGCGCTGTCATAGAAGCAACCTTATCCTGTACTTCAAGACAAACTTGATGAGCTGCATAAGCCTCATCATTTAATTTTCCAATGGAGAACACACGACTCATATCACACATATATCCGTAAAAGTTTCCCCCTATATCCACCATTACACTATACCCCTCTTTCAACAAAGTTCCATTCATTCCTCCGGGCAAAGACGGGTCCAATCCCTTACCACCTAAGGCAAAATCATAAGGCGAAGGAGTAGCTGCATTATCTCCGGCCAACACACTTCCCATAAATATCTCCATACTCTGACCAAATACTCTGAATATTCCCAGACAACCTTCCAGTCGCATCAGGCGTTCCACCTCAACAGATAGTTCACGATCAGTCATCCCCGGATGGTATACATCGGGAATCTTACTATATGCTCGAGCATGTAAAGCAGCCGACCGACGAAAAAGTTCAATCTCCAACGGAGTTTTTACGCTACGCGCTTCACGAATAATAGCAGTTCCATCCACTACCTCCGATCCAGGAAAAAGAGATGCAAGACGCATATAGTCCGCATAAGGCAGTTCCCCACCTTCCAACATTATCTTTGAAGCTACAGGTATACCATTTTCTTTTAACAAGTCCACCATCTGCTCGGGTTTACGGATAGGGAATACAAATTCTCCCACAATATTATTAGGACGTTTCACAAAGAGAAGCGCCGGTGAATGAAGCGGTAAAAAAAGATAGCCGTTCACTATCTCACCATACGTATAAAGCAAATTTACATTACAAGCTATCAGGGCTGCATCAATACCTTGTTGGGCCATCAAATAGCGTATTTTATCTCGACGAAATTTCAATTCGGGTTGTAACATAAATAATATTATCTGATTATTTAAAATACTGAGTACAAAAATAACAGATTTCAGTCAGTATAAAGGATAGTAGTTCCAAAAAAGAGAAAGGATATATTAAAACTCACTAATTTTGGATGATTGGTTTGAAAACAGTGTTCAATTATATTAAATTTGCAAACGAATTAATAAACAAAATATTTTTCATGTTCAACGGTATCAAGAAATATGTGGTAAGAATAGTATGTGTAATTATGTTATTACTCGTACAATTTGATGTATGCGCTCCACTAATTGATGCCAATCTGGCTATGGTAGAAACGATGGAACAGCCCACCCTGCCTTCTGACAACAATGAAGAAAGCGGAGGAGAAGAGACTTATTATTTCATGTCGGGACGTGCACAACTACCGAACAGTCGTTTTTTACCCTGTACTATTGACATGATTATCAATCTTTTTGCTATTCCCCAAGTTCCGGTACAGAGTTATACACCTGTTAGTGAAAATCTGGGAAAAGTGGTACATCATCACATTATCTTTTGTGTATACCGCATTTAATATGTCACATTAAAGTATCTTCATACATATTGGTCTTGTATTCTGAGAAATCTGAATGCAAGCCGAATCTTTTATTTACTCAAACTCAATTATTAATCTTTTTAAATTGTATTCGTAATTTCATGAAGAGTAATTTTCAGAAAATTGCGGTCCTGTGTACATGTACAGGATTGCTATGCTCTTGTGGTCAATCGGACAACAAGCAGGAACATCACAAAGAATTCATTCCCATCACCATTCTTCACCCCACAACCATTGAGTTTCCACGCTCGTATGTAGCTGATGTGCAAGCTATACAGTTTGTAGAAATTAAGCCCAAAGTGGAAGGTTTTGTTCAAAAAATATATGTAGACGAAGGACAAAAAGTCAAAAAAGGACAGCCCCTATTCCAACTTAGTTCCGACCAATATAGCGAAACGGTAAAAGAGGCGCAAGCCAATTACAAACAAGCACAGGCACAATATGAAATGGCAAATTATGAAGCCGAGAGAATAGGCCGGCTGGTTGACAAACAAATCTTATCAAAAATCCGACTCGACCAAGCCAATAAAGAAAAAGAAGTGGCCCAAATGAAAGTGGAACAGGCAAAAGCACAAATGCAACGTTCACAGATGGATTATTCTTACACCACTATCACTGCCCCTTTTGACGGCTACATAGACCGTATTCCCTATAAGACGGGAAGTCTGGTAAATCCGCAAAGCTTACTGACTACCGTAAGTGATATTTCCGAGATCTTTGCTTACTATAAAGTGAATGAAAGCGAGTATCTGGAATACAAGCGCCAACAACTTAGCGGACAAAAACAACACGAAGAAAATAATGTGGAACTGATTTTGCCAGACGGTTCCATCTACTCCCACAAAGGCACGTTGGAAACAGTAGAAGGTGATTTTGAACGAGGAACCGGCTCCATCGCCTTCCGTGTTCGTTTTCCGAACCCGGACGGACTGCTGAAACATGGAGTGACCGGAAAAGTGCGTATGATGACTCAAATGGACAACATCTGTCTAGTTCCCCAGAAATCAACATTCGAAATTCAAGATTTCACCTATGTGTATACCGTTGATAGTACCAGTGTAGTAAAAGTACGCAGTTTTCAACCGCTGGAACGCTATAATAATTACTACGTGACACAAGATTTCACTCCTAATACTGCCATCGTATACGAGGGAGTGCAAATGATGAAAGACGGCATTACCATCAAGACCGATACCATTGATATGGAAGCAATCAGAAAAGAAGTTGAATTAAAACAACCTATCGTAAAATAAAACGGACAGTTTATGTTTAAGCTATTTATAAAAAGACCGATACTTTCAGGAGTAATCTCCGTCATTATCGTCTGCTTGGGCGTGCTGTCTATCTTGACACTGCCCATCACTCAATTTCCCGATATCGTACCCCCATCTGTAACGGTAACCGCCCGATACACTGGGGCTAGTGCCGATGTGATGTCTAAAACAGTCGCCACCCCGTTAGAGCGTGCCATCAACGGAGTACCCGGCATGACCTACATGACCACTGTTTGTACCAACGACGGTATGTCCCTCACTACTATCTATTTTAAAGTGGGAACCGATCCAGACGTAGCTGCCGTAAATGTACAGAACCGTGTGACTACCGTGCTAGACGAATTGCCTGAAGAGGTAATCCGTGCCGGAGTTATTACAGAAAAAGAAGTAAACAGTATGTTGATGTACTTGAACATCATGAGTACGGACAGTGCACATACCGAAAAGTTTGTTTATAACTTTGCCGATATCAATATTTTGCGCGAATTAAAACGTATTGACGGTGTAGGCTTGGTAGAAATCATGGGTAGCCGTGATTATGCCATGCGTGTATGGTTGAATCCTAACCGGCTGGCCGCCTACAACATGGTACCTCAAGATGTAACTGAAGCCATCCGTAATCAAAATATAGAAGCAGCACCCGGCAAGACAGGTATCAGTTCAGACAAATTACCCCAACAACTGCAATATGTACTACAATATACCGGAAAGTTCAGCACAGCAGAAGAATATGGAGAGATCGTATTGAAAGCTCTTCCCGATGGTTCACTGCTACGTCTGAAAGACGTTGCCACTATCGAATTCGATTCTGAAGATTATAACATGACTTCTATGACCGACGGAAGACCATCGGCATCTATTATGATCAAACAACGCCCCGGTTCCAATGCAAGGGAAGTCATCCAAAATATTAAAACAAAAATGGCAGAAATCAAGGAAAGCAGTTTTGCGCCTGGCATGGATTACAATATCTCCTATGACGTATCACGCTTTCTTGACGCCTCCATACAATCAGTGCTGAAGACACTGCTCGAAGCATTCATACTGGTATTTATTGTGGTATATATATTTTTACAAGACTTCCGTTCCACCTTAATTCCTGCTATCGCCGTACCAGTTTCATTGGTCGGTACATTTTTCTTTATGGAGATGCTGGGCTTTTCCATAAATATGTTGACCTTATTCGCCCTTGTGCTTGCAATAGGTATTGTAGTAGACAACGCAATAGTCGTCGTGGAGGCTGTCCATGTAAAGATGCATCATGAGAAACTCTCTCCTTATAAAGCATCTGTAGCAGCTATTAATGAAATCGGTGGAGCCATTATCGCCATCACGCTAGTCATGTCGGCAGTCTTTGTTCCGGTGGGCTTCATGCAGGGAACAGTAGGTATTTTCTATCGGCAATTCTCATTGACACTGGCGGTAGCCATTGTTATCTCAGGAGTAAACGCATTGACTCTCTCGCCTGCCCTATGTGCTTTGTTACTGAAACCCGCTGATGGAAAAAAGAAGAAAAAAGCAGGATGGCTACGTCGTTTCTTTATTTTCTTCAACCGTCGGTACGACCGCTTTGAAAAGAAATACAATATCGGATTACACAAGTATTTGAGCCGGAAAATAATCACTTATGCCACACTGATTATTTTCTTCCTTGCCACTTTCGGCATGAGTCAAGTACTTCCTTCAGGCTTTATTCCCAATGAAGACCAAGGTATGATTTATGTTAATGTAGATGCGCCTCCGGGAGCAACATTGGAACGTAGCGAAAAAGCCTTGAACGCTGTACAAGCTGCACTGCTTCCTTTCAAAGAAATTGAAAGCATCTCCACATTAGCAGGTTATAGTTTGATGACTGAAACGGAAGGCGCCAATTTCGGTATGGGTATGATTAATCTCACCCCGTGGAGTGAACGCGATCAAACAGCAGCCGAACTTATAGAGATATACAAAGACCGTACCTCACATATCAAAGATGCGGATATTCAGTTCTTCCTGCCTCCTACAGTTCCGGGATTCGGTAATGCCAGCGGCTTCGAACTTCGTTTACAAGATAAAACAGCAGGCAGCTTTGCAGAATTCGCCGATGTTGCCAATACATTAGTAGAAAAGCTGAATGAAGATCCGCGCATTGTGGGAGCAACCTCAGGATTCAATCCTAATTTTCCACAATATCTGCTGAAAGTGGATATTGCTAAAGCAGCTAAATTAGGAGTAAATTTAAATGAATCCATGGAAACACTCCAATCCTATATCGGCAGTTTCTACTCATCCAACTTTATTCGTTTCGGACAAATGTATAAGGTGATGTTACAGGCTTCTCCAGAGTATCGTATGAATCCTGAAGATCTGTATAAGTTCTATGCCAAGAACAAGGACGGAAATATGGTACCCTACTCTAACTTTATGACGATGGACCGTATATTCGGTCCTAACCAGATTACACGCTACAATATGTTTACCTCGGCCCTGATTACAGGTGAACCTGCCGAAGGAGTCAGTTCAGGAGAGGTTATCGAAGCTGTGGAACAAATTGCCAAAGGAACATTACCTCGCGGTTATGATATAGAATGGTCAGGGGTTACTCGTGAAGAAAAAGACTCGGGTGGACAAACTGTTTTTATTTTCGGTATCTGCCTGCTATTTGTTTATTTGTTGCTGGCAGCACAATACGAGAGTTTATTACTGCCTTTCCCCGTCATACTTTCATTGCCGGCAGGTATCTTCGGTTCTTATTTTTTCCTGCAACTGGCAGGCTTGGAGAATAATATTTATGCCCAAGTAGCTTTAGTGATGCTGATTGGTCTGCTAGGTAAAAATGCCATTCTTATTGTGGAAATGGCCAATCAGTACCGCAAGCAGGGAATGAGCATTTTTGATGCTGCCGTTAGAGGTTCCGTAAGCCGTCTGCGTCCCATCCTGATGACCTCCTTTGCATTTATATGCGGACTCATTCCGTTGGTAATGGCAAGCGGAGCCGGTGCTTTGGGCAACCGTTCCATCGGAACAGCCGCCGCCGGAGGTATGTTTATCGGTACATTTGTAGGAATCTTCCTTGTACCTGGACTTTACCTTATTTTCGAGAGTTGGTCTGCACATCTTAACCGTAATAAAGTCAGCTATGATGAAGAAGATGAAAAATAACAATATAAACAAAACAGGTTTAATAATGGGGGCTTTCTGTCTGATTATGGTAAGTTGCAAAGCCCCTTCCCTTACTCCGACAGAAAAGATAGAGTTACCCGAGTTCTATATGGATAGGGAAACGGACAGCACCACTATCTCTTCCTTGTCATGGAAAACATTTTTTCCAGATACGTTATTGCAAAGTTATATAGCCGAAGCGTTAAATAATAATCACACATTCCTTCAAACTATAGAACGGATATCCGTTGCCCGTTCACAAGTTCGAGTAGGAAAAGGAGCGCTGCTGCCCGATCTTTCATTAGGCATTGATGGTGGAGTACAACGTTTTGGCGAGTACACTATGGACGGAGTTGGTAACAGCACCACCAACACTCCCGATTTAGAAAAAGACAAACATATTCCAGATCCCTATCGGAATTTCAATCTAGGACTTAATTTTCAATGGGAAGCTGACATATGGGGTAAGCTAACCGATAAAAAACGATCGGCCGTATCCCGCTGGATGCAGTCTGTAGAAGCTATGCGTCTGGCACGTACTTTATTGATATCAGAAGTAGGTACACACTACTTTGAATTAATAGGACTGGACAAACAGCGGTATGTGCTACGCGAAGCCATCCTAACAGCCAGAGATGCTTATAATTTAACCAATGAACTGATGAAAGAAGGTGAAGTAACCCGACTTTCTGTAGACCAATTCCGGTCACGACGCCTTAAATTGGAAGAAATGCTGCTTGCAAACGAACAGCAAATAAGTGAAAAGGAACGTGCCATCGCCACCTTATTAGGACGACTGCCTTTCAAAGTGAAACGAGTGTCATTTGAAACAGCATGTAGTTATGAGTTTCCCACAGATGCAGGGATCCCGTCACAACTTTTGCAATATCGCCCGGATATAAAGGCTGCCGAACTGGAATTATTAGCTAGTAAATCCGACGTATCTGCAGCGCGAAAAGCTTTCTTCCCATCCATCGTGATTGGAGGAAACGGAGGTTTTAACGCATTTGATCTGGATAAATGGTTTACAGCTCCTGCATCCCTGGTTTACAATCTCGGCGCAGGTATCACAGCACCTATATTCAAACAAAATACTATACGTGCATTATGGAATGATGCGAAAAGCCAGCAACGCATCGCTTTGTTAGGATATCACGAAACGGTATTAAAAGCCTATGAAGAAGTATTAAACCTCATTACTGCATCATCCCAAATGCACCAGCGCAAAGAGTTGAAAGAAGAAGAAAGCCGTATCCATCATCGATCTATTTATAATGCAAATGAAATGTTTAAAGTAGGATTCGCAGGCTATCTGGATGTACTGTCGGCCGATGAACGTTTCCTGGATTGTGAATTGGAACGTATCGCTCTGAATGTGGAATCTTGTAAACTGCATATCATGCTTTACCGCGCTTTAGGAGGTGGAAGCAATTAGTTAATATACTTATATTTTTTGATTTGTTTGGTTTAGGAACCGTCCCCGACAAGCGTGTCGTCAGGACGGTTCCTTTTTACTACCAATTCAGGAAATATCAGACCTCTTGAGCAAAGAAACAATCCACAACAAAAATATAGCTCCCACAATAGAGGTTACAAGACTGCCCATAATACCTGTTGCTGCAATACCAAACAAACTGAATACCCAGCCGCCCAGAACACCGCCAACAATACCAACCAATAAATTAATAAAGAGACCGAACCCCCCTCCCCTCATCAACTTACCGGCAACAAAACCAGCAATAATTCCGATAATAATGTACCAAATAAAATACATACGCTTTGTTTTTTAGAGTTTATAATTAATCATCTTACTGATAAAAACAGCTATTCTGTATAAAAAGTTGCCTGAATAAATCTTTTTTTACTTCATTGATAAAATTATTCAGGATGCATTTTCCCTTTTTTCGATCTTCTTTTTCCGGCTTCAGCATTTTCTTTCCCAGCTGCTCTCCCTTCCATCTTTACTTTTGTCGCAAACTTAAAAGACAAAACATGAAGATTAACGTACATTCCATGCCATTATTAAGCCTTGCCGCACTACTTTCTTCCTGTGCTGCCGAAAGCAATGATAAGTCACCAAAGCAAACAATTTGTTTACCATAAAAGTACCTTTAGCATATGAATAAACTAAACGCAATCATTATAGAAGATGATTTTTTATGGAGCTGGCCTTTTCTGGTCTCTTCAAGTAACGGACATTGCCTATTTCTATTCTGAAAACAAAATAACCTTTGCCGTCACCCAAAAAGGACAAGAACACATAATCAACCTGTCTCTGAATAAACAAATGGAGCAGTTAGCCTCCGAACAGTTCTTTCGCGCCAACCGTTAGATTATTATCAGCATTGCTTCCATAGACCGTGCCGAACCTTATTTTAATGGCAAGATAGTAATCAGTGTCCTTCCTCCTTACAAAGTCCAAATCACCATCAGTGAAGAAAAACTTTCTTCATTCAAACTTTGGCTTAATTATTAAGAAATGAAAAAGGAAGATTAAACCAAAACCACTTACTAATCGGTAAACATGATAGCCTCAATGCATATACCTTGTTTATTGATAACACACTCTATAGTCGCCGCCGGAAGCCGGAACTCCAAAATATGCGCATCGGACAAATAGGGACATATATATCTTTGTGAATCAGGATGAAATGTTCTGATACACAGTTCCGAAAATCCAATAAAGCCCCTTACTTTAAAATAGTTAAAGCAAGATTGCGAAAATGGCAAAAAAGGAGGTCTATTTTCTTTCATTAGTCTTTGCAATAGATTTATGTTACTCATGTCAAAAACATGAACTTATCATAAACAAGCGTGTGTCCGAAAGGTTTATCAAAAGTTCCATTTCTTCCGTTACAATATAAAAAAGCAGTCCGGCACAGATATTCATCCATATGCCGGACTGCTTTTATACCATATCCTTCTTACTTATTTCGAAGAATTGGAATCTGGATATTAAACGAGCTCCCATCCTGTTTCATATTCAATGGAGTAATGGAACAAGCTGAATAAAGCACAATCGGTTCATCATTTTCATCCAATAACAGCTGAGGACGTTCCAACCGATCTACCTCTAGCCGCTCTCCATTCTTTAGAATTATTTCTTTATTCATAAACAAAGAATGTTCAGGAAGTTTCCAATGTATACCATCTTCAGCATACATGATGGCCAATCCCGGCTCACCTTTTGTAAATCCTCCCGTGAAATCTTTAAAAACAGCATAGAAACAATTGTCTTTCCGGTGATACCATACAAACGGGTCTTCCGCATTCAATTTCTGGTTATCCCCTGTTTCAAACTCAAATACATAGTCATCCTGCACAATAAAAGGGCCTTCGGGGGCATCGGCTATGGCCACTCCATGCACACCACGCCAAGTAGGATCATAGACATTCCCTTTAAAGTAAAGATAATATTTCTTTTTCAAAGGATGATATACCACTGCCGGATTGACTAAAATGAGATTATCAGGCTTGGTTACGGTTCCTTCAGGTGAGGGTTCCAGTACATTATCAGGCTTCACCCGTGTACGTGGAGCAAGTAAAGGTTGCTCATTACATGAAAATTTACCTTCCAGTAATTCTTTTATGGAATTAAAGCACAATACCCCCAACTTTTGATTTTGCTGGAGTCTGTCTCTTCTGCTTAGTTTTCCCTTTACATGAGCATTTCCACCCGGATCCACCGTAGCACAATAATACAAATAGTATTTTCCGTTATATCTTTTGATATGCGGATTGTGAACCGATTGTGCATCCCATGAACAGCTGTCCGGACGATATCCATCTTTGTTATAGACAATACCTATATCCTTATATCCCCCATAAGGAGAGTATGATACAGCTACTCCAATCATCGAACCTAGCAACCAAGCATCTATAAATCTAGGGTACTTCGGTCCTGATTTCATAGCGGAATAAAATAAATAATACTTTCCATCTTCCTCTGCCTGAATAGCCGAACCACACCAAATAAAACGATTTTTCAATGAGAAAGCGGAGAAACCGGAAGGGAACTCCGAATTGCCCCGTTGAATAAGTTCTAAATTGACCGGACCGGCCTGCCAGGTATGTTGCGCCCACCCTTGCAACAAAGCAAGGAAGGAGAGACAAACAAATAGTATTTTTCTTTTCATATTCATCACAAACAGATCATTCATTACTGATTTTCTTACAATAATTTACTCCTAACACATCATAATGCCGTCGGATGCTCTCCAAACGGGTACAGAATCTTCCATAATCCTTATTTTCCTTTTTGCTCCACGCCACCTCGGACAAAGCTGCCACACGCGGATAAAGCATATACTCCATCTCATCGAGCGCAGACATATACTCCGTCCACAAATTGGCCTGTACTCCTTTAATATGTTTGGCCTCATCCGCACTCAGGACTTCGGGAACCGGATGATAATTATAAACTTTTTCCAAAGTAATCACCCGATTGGGATTTCCAATTTTCTTTTCATTGACTTTAGACTGAAGACAATTGAAATACATATAAATATTAGGAGACATAATGACATCATATCCGGCTTTCGCGGCATGAATTCCCCCTTTCTCTCCCCGCCATGACATCACGGTAGCACGTTGCAGAATACCTCCTTCCAAGATTTCATCCCAACCGATAATTTTCTTTCCTTTGGTATTCAGATAGTTCTCAATTCGATTGATGAAATAAGTCTGTAATTCAGCCTCTTTTGTCAAATGTTCCTGCTTCATCCGTTCCTGACAGTGTACACAATTTTTCCAACGGATACGAGGGGCCTCATCCCCACCTAAATGGATATAGCTGGAGGGGAAAAGTTCCACCACCTCATCCAGAATATCCTGCATAAAGGTAAAAGTAGATTCCTTAGTACAATAAATGTCATTGAAAACACCCCAACGGCCTTCCACCTCAAAAGGTCCTCCGGTACAGGAATATTCAGGATAAGCAGTCAGTGCCGCCACGCTATGTCCCGGCATTTCTATCTCAGGAATAATTTCCACAAAACGCTTCTTGGCATACGCCACCACTTCTTTGATATCTTCCTGTGTATAAAATCCACCATAGCGTTTGGTATTCCATTCAGTAGGATTGTCCCACATATATCCCACAATCGTTTTCTTACGGTAACCTCCGACGGTAGTCAGTTTGGGATATTTCTTGATTTCGATACGCCATCCCTGGTCATCAGTCAGATGCCAATGAAGGATGTTCAATTTATGAAAAGCAAGCAAGTCGATGTGACGCTTTACATTTTCCTTAGGAATGAAGTGGCGGGAAACATCAAGCATCACTCCGCGATAAGAGAATGCAGGCGAATCTTCTATCACCACACAAGGGATGTTCCATTTTATTTTTTCCGCCACCTGCTTGTCACTTTCAATGGCAGAAGGTAATAATTGGCGCAAAGTTTGAAAAGCATAGAAAATGCCTTTAGGGGTTTTGGCATCTATATGGATAGAAGATGAAGAGACTGTCAGCTTGTATGATTCCTCATTGGGAAGAGCTGTGTTAAGCCGGCAACGAATCACATTGGAAGAACGGGGAGTGGAAGAGACCTCCAATGAGAACCCGGCAGCCGTATCAAACAAATCATTCCAGAAAGATACGGCATTGCGCATCTCCTCGTTATCTACTGACAACGTAATTACAGTTTTGTCATTTACCGTAAAATTGCCTCTTTTTTCGATGCACTTTTGCGGCATCGGGATAATGGAAACCGATGCCTGCAAAGTGCCGAATAACAACACTAAAAATGAAAAGGTTAGAATTAATTTCTTCATGGTTTATTTTTTATTTGTTGGATAATTCGGACTATATAAAAGATTTTTATTGCGGATGACCAACTTGCCGTCTTTCACCCACTCTTCCCCTCTTTCCTGCAAATGTCCGGCCATCGCTTTCCGCATCTTTTCCAATGTCTTTCCGGAAGCCTTGGCTTTTGACAAATCATGCAATTCGTATGGGTCTTTTGACAAATCGAACAATTGTTCCTCACCTGTACGGAAAAACCAGATATACTTTATTTTCCCATCCGTCAAAGCACACCAATAATTATCCGCCCAATAAGCGGTGGAATGTTCTATATCAATATATTCACGCCAGGGAGCTTTCCCTTTTTCCAATAAAGGAAGTAAAGACAGACCGTCTATTTCTTCCGGAATCCGGCAGCCGTTCAATGCCAGAAAAGTAGGAAGCAAGTCGCGTAACTCCACCGGAGCCTCTATTTTTTCACCGGGTTTCAGGCTACTTTTCATGTTTTCGGGTAACTTTATAATAAAAGGAATAGCTGCCGAACCTTCATAAGCATACGTTTTACGCCACAAATGATGATCTCCCAACATATCGCCATGATCGGCAACAAAGCATATCAGCGCATTGTCATACATTCCTTTCTTTTTTAGTTCATCCACAATGCGCCCTACCTGCTCATCAATAAAAGTAACCGAAGCGTAATAATACTTACGGGAATTCCGGGCATATTCCACTCCATAGTTTCCTACAGCCGCTTCAGGATTTTTTTCGGGATGAGTATCTATTGCCAGATCTTTACACCAGTCACCTACAACGGGAGCGGGTATTTTTCTGCCCTCATACTTATCCACTATTCGCCGGGGAGGATCATACGGACTATGCGGACGGGCAAAAGACACTTTCAAAAACAAAGGCCGTTCAGAAGAATAACCTTTTATCGCCTCCACCGCCCTGTCTCCTGTCCATACGGTAGGATGCAAGCGCTCGGGCAAAGCATACGCTTTCGCTCCGTGGGCATTCCACTCCACCCCTGTACTGTCGGGATTCAGGCCGAAAGCCTGCGTATTGAACCATTTACGATAATCACTCATAAAATAAGGAGACTCCACACGTCCGCTTTCATCCAGAATAGTCACTTCGAATCCATGCAACACATTCTGCGGATGCCAATGCATCTTTCCTATTCCCAATGTGTGATAGCCCAAGTCTTTCAACATCTGCGGCATTTCATATGGATAATGCTCTGCCACCTGTCCATATCCTAACAAGCCATGATGCCAGGGAGACATACCCGTCAGCATACCCGCACGTGCCGGAGTACTGCTTGGAGCAGCCGTATAGGCATTACAAAACAAATGCCCATCGGCTGCCAAGCGATCCACATTTGGAGAAATCACAGCTTCATTTCCCGCACATCCCAATGCATCCCAACGTTGTTGGTCAGTCATTATCAAGATGATATGCGGTTGCTTTTTTTCCGGTTGTGCAGCCTGTCCGGACATAGCGGACAAACCAAGGCTACCGGCCATACACCATCCTACATAGTTATACTTTTTCATTACTTATCAGTTTTTAGAAAATAAAATGTCTAATTCCGCTACCCCCATGCTCTTTTGACCATCCACTGTTGACAAGGCATGGAAACGGATGTAGCGTCCTTTATGCGTCTGCCAGAAAATTACCTGCTGTTCTACAGGATTGTTCTGAATATTGGCAAACTCTCCACGGGCTGCCTCTTCCCATCGGATTCCATCCAAAGAGATCTCAATCATATATTTTACAACAATTCCACTAGCCCATCGTGCCTGATCAGGCAGATAGCTTATACCGGTCATTTCCTTTGCTGATTGCAAGTCAACCTCAAGCACATCTTTTCCAACCCAAGTTGTATGCTGGTTTTCATCAAAAACAAGCGTACCGGCTTTATCAGGCAAGGTACTCCAATGAGCCTTACTGCCGGTAAAAGTACGCGTAGCAGTTGTTGACTTTTTCTTTCCGTCCACTGCTATCGCTTTAATAATCCGATCACCGTCTGCCGGAACAGGCGACTGGTAACGAGGGCTTACACCAGGTTGTGGCTCTTTACCATCTGTAGTATAATAGATAGAAGCATCCTTATTGCTGCATACCAACTTCACCTCTCCATTCTTATTTCTGGTAATCACAGGAGCATCCAGCGGAGTTTCCGCTTTAAAGACCTGTATTTCTGCCAGACAAGGTGCCTCCCATGCATCTGTTATCCGTATTCGCAGACGTGAAGCAGTGACTTCGGGAAAACGCAGAATCCGTTTATAACCGATAGTAGTCTGTTCATCCAATTTCTGCCAATTCCCATTATCAAAATATTCTACAACAAACTGCTTTACTCTTTGCCCTTTCTCAATAAACTCTTGCAATAACAAACGGTTGAAAGTTAATTCTTTTCCAAAATCCACTTCCAGTACAGGCGTTTTTGTATCAGCTTCCCAATATGTACCTCGATTACCATCCAAAGTATATTTCAACTTCTTACGGTTCTTGCCCGTTACTTTCATTTTCTGATTAACGAGATTCTTCTTTAGTTCAGAGGTATATCGCCGATACCATTCTACCAAACGCAAGGAATCCTGCTCAGGAATCAATCCTTCTTGATTGGGGGTCAGATTAAGCAATAACAAACTGTTACGTCCCACACTCTCATAATAAATGTCAGTCAATTGGGACAATGATTTCAGTTTATGGTCTTCCGAAGCATGATAATACCAACCGGGACGGATGGATACATCAGTTTCTGAAGGAATCCATAACGTACCATCCGCATGTCCGCGCATCCACTGTTTACCATTTGGTATCCCCTTATCATAGAATTCCGGCTTTCTCACTGTACTCCAATGCTCTTCCAAAGCGTACCCTTCCTCATTGCCTACCCAGCGGATGTTCTGTGCACTTCCACCATGCACCACACAGTTGGGTTGCAATTCATATACCATTTCTGTCAAAGATTCCCATGGATAGTAATCTGCGGTAATCTTTCGGGTATGTAAGGAATCCGTACTATAATAACCACGTCCCCCGTTGGCGCCGTCAAACCAAAACTCATACAATTTCCCATAATTAGTCAGCAATTCGCGCAACTGATTGCGGAAGTAAGTGATGTATTCCGGTTTTCCATAATCAGGATGGTTACAATCCCAAGGAGAAAGGTATAATCCCACTTTCATCCCATACTCATGGCAAGCATCCACAAATTCGCGTACCAAATCGCCTTTTCCGTTCTTCCATGGAGAATTCTTCACACTGTATTCCGTATAAGCCGACGGCCACAAACAAAACCCGTCATGATGCTTGGCAGTAAGGATCACTCCTTTCAGTCCCGCTTCTTTACAAGTCCGTATCCATTGACGACAGTCTAACTTAGTCGGATTAAAGATGGCAGGGGACTCGTTGCCATATCCCCACTCCATATCCGTATAAGTATTCACGCTAAAATGAACAAATGCCGTTGTTTCCATCTGCTGCCATTGCAATTGTACCGGTGTAGGTACAGGCAAGGTCTGTGCCTTTACCGGAAAGCATAAAACTCCCAGTATTACACTTAATAAGAATGTCTTATTCATTGTCTTTATTTTACAAAGTCTGTATCGTTATATTGGATTTGCAATTTCTTCAACTCCGCCTGCATATCAGCCAATACTTCACTATAAGCAGGATCATTGATTACATTGTGCATCTCGGCAGGGTCTTTTTCCAAGTCATAAAGTTCCCATGCATCAATGTCATTGTAGAAGTGAATCAATTTATAAGGGTCTGTACGTACTCCATAGTGACGTTTCACCATGTGTTCGGCAGGATATTCATAAAAATGATAATATAATGATTTACGCCAGCCCGCAGGCTTCTTTCCTTTCAATAAAGGTAACAAAGACTCGCCTTGAATATCTTCGGGTACTTTTACACCTGCCAGTTCCAGGAAAGTAGGTGCATAGTCTATATTCTGTACCATTTCAGTTATATCACCTTTCCTGTCAAATCCTTTCGGCAAACGCATTATCAACGGAGTACGCATGGATTCCTCATACATGAAACGCTTGTCAAACCATCCGTGCTCTCCCATATAAAATCCTTGGTCTGATGTATAGACGACTAATGTATTATCCAGCAACCCGTTTTCTTCCAGATAATTGAGCACACGTCCTACATTATCATCCAGTGATTTGACTGTTTTCATATAGTCGCGCATATAACGTTGGAATTTCCAATTAGCCAAATCCTTTCCTTGCGGATTCTTCTGATAAAAATCATCGATCACAGGACCGTAGAATGCATCCCACGCGGCACGCTGTCTTTCGTCCATACGTCCGATAAAGCTTTCATACAATGATTTCAAACGGGATTCCTTGTCAGGGCGGAGCATTTTCAGATCATATATCATATCCATATCTTTCACAATACTCATCTCCTGAGCCGCAGCTGCGGAACGGCCCTCATAATCGTCAAAGAAATTATCGGGTAAAGTAAATTCTTTATCTTCGTATAAGGCCAGATTACAGGTATCCGCCATCCAATTACGATGAATAGCCTTATGATGAATAAGCAGACAGAAAGGTTTTTCTTTATCGCGCTTATTTTCCATCCAGTCTATGGCATCATCGGTAATCAGATTAGTGATATACCCATGTCTCTGAATGGTATCATTGGTTTGTGTGATGAAATCCGGATTATAATAATCACCTTGTCCGGGAACTATTTCCCAATAAGTAAAGCCTGTCGGCAAACTTTCCAAATGCCATTTCCCAATTAATGCAGTCTGATAACCCGCTTTCTGCAATAGTTTCGGAAAAGTTTGCTGCGATGAATCAAATACGCAGGTAGAGTTATCATAAAATTTATTCTCACAACTATGTTTGCCCGTAAGCATACAAGCACGACTAGGGCCACTCAGAGAGTTTGCGACAAAACTGTTTGTAAAACGTACCCCCTCATTGGCTATCCGATCCAAATTGGGTGTATCCATATAACGTTTGTCATAGCAACTCATCATCTGAGCTGTATGATCGTCCGTCATAATATAGACAATATTCAAAGGTTTTTCTGTTACCGGCTCCGTACAGCCGGTCAGAGCGGATATCGCCAATAGTCCGCCATAAATCAATTTGTTTTGATGTTCCATTAATGGTAATGACTTAAAGTTTAAAAATAAGTTGATCCTTTGTCGCCAAACAAAGGTACTCTCTATTTATATGGCAATCGGGAAAGGAACGTTCCTAAAGAAATAAGATATTTTTTTATAAAGTTTGAAAGCTTATCATCACACTCTTTCATTTGGATAAATCACATCCGATCTTTTCAAATGGAAGCCGGGGGAATCCATTGATCCGTTGATAAATGAGCGCATCATCCTTAAATCCCTTCAACGGATCAGCAGCATCCACAAACCCTGGATCCGAACCGGTAGCCCAATTGTTATACAATTCCAGCCATTCGCTCTGTCCGCGCACCACATTTCCTATCTTATAAAACAAGTTTCCTTCTATCACATTGCCTTTTGGATAAGAAGTGTCATTGTCCCAATATGCAGCGAGCAAAGGATAGGCCGTACTGTAAGGAGGATTTTTATAATTGACTGTTTGCAAACGCTGGTCAATTATCGCACCTTTCTCTATCATGAATTTGCCCCAGCCCTGCATACGCGCATCTATATGAATGGCAACAGGAGAATCTATAAATATATTATGCCGGTAATGATTATTATGTCCCCCACCGATTAGTACCGGCAAAGACCCTGCTTTGTGATAAATATTACCATAAACTTCCGCTCCGCAAGCTCCGTCATCATGATAAGTAGCCGTTACACGATGGCGCGGACTCAATTCATGAAAATAACAATAACGGATAACATTTCCCTGCTCCGAAGGATCACGACCATAATAAACAGCTCCCTGATCATCGACTTCAGAACACACATTCGTTATGTCACACAGTTCTATCACATGGTTATTTCCATGAAACAGGATAGCCATGCTGGGCGCATCATAGATGTCACATTTAGAGATGCGGTTACCCACACCATCCATCCATATTCCGGGACGATAGGATTTCTCAATCCGGTTATAATCATGTATCCGGCAATTCTCCACATAGTTTCCGGCAGAGGTCAATGAGGCTCTGTCTCCTCCTCCTCCAGCAGGTTCAAGGCAAACCATTGACGCCAAGGCGCACCTGTCATAAATCCATATACCGTATGCTGCCCTGTATGAATCATTTTATGTATCGTGTCGATGCTTTCCACACAAATCATGTCATCGGCATAACCGTGCGCAAAGTATCCGCTTATCCACATATTCTCTACCGATTTCCAACTCGAAGGGCGCTCTTCCTGATATCCGAATACAGGGAAAGGAGCCTCTTCCCCTTCCTTAGCCATCCCCGATTCCTGTATTTTTCCAATCATAACCGTAGAGATTCGGCCAACGGGCTATTCGCAGAGACTGGCCATCCGCAAAGATTTCCGTCCATGCCGCCTGGCTGGGCCTTCCGAAACCTGTAGCGTGCAGGGCCACCAGCTCCATCCGGTTTTTCTTGAAGTCAAGCTCTCTTATCAGACTTGCGGGCAGAAGCGGATCGCCCAAGCGGAAGTCACTGGGAAAATAACGGATAGGATCACCTTCCTTCTGTTCCTCCGGAATAATTTTATATGATTTCTCCGGCGCATTCGGATTATGGGGATCCGCATCCTCGCCTATCGTCCAGTTAATTCCGATCTGGCATTGCGGCTCACGGCTTTTGATGGTTCTGTATATGCCTTCTACCGGCCAGCGATAACCGGGTTTCACCCAACTTCCATCAAACCAGAACTCCACTATTTTAGTATATTTTTCCGTGATGTCCATCAGTTCGTCCAATTGCTTCAACATGTATGTATTGTACTTCCTGTCCGACTCCACATTGACTTTCCTGTCCCACAACGAGTAATACAGTCCCAGCTTCATGCCTTGTCTCTTACATTCCCTAGCTACGGCTTCAATCACATTCGTTTTATTTCCCGAACTTGCCACGTCATAATCAGTATATTTACTGTCCCAAAGACAAAAGCCCTCATGATGTTTTGCCACCAAGATGATATACTTCATACCGGCATCTTTCGCTGTCTTCACCCATTGACAGGCGTCAATCTCCGCAGGGGCATAAGTTTCCACCGGAAAAGATCCGTCTGACCATTCCACATCATGGAATGTATTGATACCAAAATGAATGAACATACCATACTTGCGCTTGATCTGATCTTTCTGGTATTTTGAAGGTTTTTCAGAAGGTATTGCAGTTGAGATACCCGGTTGTGCCTGTGCTACTTCCAACGAGCACAAGAATAAAAATAATAATAACAGTTTTTTCATATTGATTTATTTTTAGAATAAGTCTTGCTTTTTATCTCCATTCATCCGATTTATACACACCGATGACAGCATAACCTCATGCCTTATCCCTCACCTTGCGCACGTTGCTTTCAGACCGGAAACAGAATAGAGATTATAGTCCATATCCACTTTGCTTTCAATAACAGCAAAACAAAAGGTCTTTTATTTAATGGCAATTGTGCGGGGGATATTCCTAAATCAAGAAATCTCTTTATTGTGAACTTTCCGCATAATTTAACGAATAAAGTTCGCTTTTTCACGAACTTTCAAGAAAGGACTTCTAATTCTCCTATCCCATGTGGTAATTAAGGGTATCTAGCATTCCACTACCCTATATACATTCCCTTTGACAGTATGCACCCGCCCAACAGAGGCAGAATGCGGCTCAGACTGTAAGCGGTCATGCTCCTTATGACCGAAGGATGAATGGATTTCATACGCCCGAACAACTGGGTGACGGAAAAGGTCAGTACCTTCTGCAGATCATCCTCTACCATAGCGAAGCGGAAGCAGAGGCGGAATACTCCTCTTCGTGTACGTGTTTGTAGAACTTTAGCATAGTGCAGATGGGGGTCGGGCACATCGTTTTCCAGACATGCCACTTCGGTTACCTCGGTCAGTACATTGAAACAGAAGTGGTAGTGGAAGGTGAGAAAGGTGGTCACTTCCTGCATCAAGGAATGCGGCTTAGCCTTCTTCTGCACGTCTTTCAAGTGAGCAGAATTCTCCTTTGCTTTTCTGGCTGAAGCTGTCGAAAGGACTGATTCCACTTTTTTGCCGGGATTTCTCCTGAAAAACTATTCTTGTTATCCTGCAAGTTGCCTTTACCATTTTCAGCAAAAGTAGTGGAACTTGGCACAAGTTATGGTGAATCTTGGTACAGGATACAGTGCATCTTAGTACAAGTTGCGGTAGAACTTGATACACAGTACATACGTATATACAGGCATACGCTACCGTATGTGCAGCCCGACACATACATACGTGTAGACTCATACGTCAGTAACGTGACAGGTCACATGTTACTAATGTTACCGGATATGTTGCTTTGGTCGTTTACTTCAAAAGAACCGGTCGTTTTTTTTAAATGTCCTTATGTTTTTGGTAAATGCCAGTACCTTTACTTAAAAGGTCAGCATGTCTTGATGAAAAGGCCGGCATGTTTCATGAACCAGCTTAGCTGGTCCGACGGACAAGCCTATCATGTCCGGCAAACCAGCCAAGTCGGTTCATTACACTATCCTCTCACTATGCAGGTGTTCACTTTTCTCCTTTCATTCTGTCATTTCATTTAAAACACACTAGTTATCAATTGGTTAAAAACTGTAAGATCTCCCCTCATTCCCGTTTCATCTGTAGATTCTCCTCCCTTCACAGGAAGGAGTGAAGATACAGAGTGGAGGAAACTGAAAGGGGATGACGGGAAGTCCTGTCACTACCGGAACGCCTGTCAGCAGGGCGTTTTCAAAAGTAGATGAAAGGAAGAAAGAAGAATCTATCTGTTCAAAACCAGTCACGTATACTATCAATCTTTTAGATCAGCAAAACCTTGCAAAGTGGATTGGTCAGCAGGATGAATAGACCCATCTCCGCGAAGAGCAATATTCAACAAATAATTAGCTTTATTTTTCTGTGCATAATCATATTCAGCCTTCACTTTCACTGTAAAGATTCATTTTTCACCTCCACATTGAAAATCATTCCAGCCACTAACCTTTCCCAATCTTCTTTTTCCCAATTGTTTCACCTTCATATTAGGCTTGCCAAAATACACTTCTTTAACCAAAGTTTCCGTACCAATGAGCCGAACAACATACTCTTCACCTGTTTGGGTAGAGAAAGCCAATACACCATCCCCTCCTGTCTTTACGGAAACTTTCCTGCCATCCCTGCATCTCAACACTTCACATTTCTTGTCACCCCAAGGATTCTGTAATCGACAAAGATTCCCTTTTAAACTCTTCACACCTACTTGTGTAACCTCAGCCGAATTATTCCTACTTGCAGAAACGAGAAATGCCCCTCTTGCCAACAAAATAAATGCCATAGGAATAGAATCCCATGCAGCAGGCACAGCAGGGAACACTCTGATTTTCTCCTCGTTGCTTTGGAGCATCATTTCATTTATGCCCGTGCAATAATTGCTCATGGGTTCCATACCGCACTGAAAGAAATCATGTGAGCGTATCATATACGTGTCTTTCAACAGATTGTGCACAGAGGCAAGATCGTAAATATTGTCAGGATAACCGGTCACATTGTGCATCAATCCTTGTGGATACATCTGATGTACATTCACCCCGTTCCATATATACTTCAAGGCCACATCTCCTTCTCCCATTCGAGCGGCTATCTGCGGATAAGGATAATGCGCGTTACACTCGTCATCGTGTTTCAACAGATTCACAACAGCTTTTCCCAAGCGAGTGTCTTTATCATCAATACCAATCAGCCCTGCCGGAAAAGCTACGGCACCACCGTTACCCCAAATCCATGGAGAATAACGCTTTTCCGTATAATACTCCTCGGCAGGAGAGATTACTTCGCCACATTCACCAAACTGCTGATAGCCTCCTTCCCATAAATGATTGAGTACGTGACGCCACTGTTTCACCTCATCTTTGTCTACGTTCAATATTTCCGCCGCACGGATACAATCCTTGAAAAGCCTTTCGATGCAATTGCGGTCACTGATAGGATTCTTCACATAAGCGATAGGGGCCGACTCATACAAAGAAGCTTTCAAAAAATATTCATTTTTTTCTTCATCCCATTCCAACCTGTCTAAATAAAAATGAGAAGCTTTCTTCATAAACGTATATGCCCTTTCTTTCAAGAATTCCTCGTCTCCCGTAAATTCGTAATAATCCCAAAAGAGAGAAGCTATCTGTGAAGCAGGAGTAAAATTGTTCCTCAGATAGCGTTTGTCCTTTCCCCATTGTACACCGTTGAAATTATGCGCTTCGGTAATGAGCAATGCATCATGCTCCGCTCCATACTCCTTTGCCAGTTTCTCAGCAAACGGTATCATCTTGAAGTAAGTGTCGAGATAAGGTTTCATCAGCCGCCAATCGTTTTGCGCACACAATCCCCAATATTCCTGCTGCTGGTTCCAATGATGCGGTGTCCCCCAATTAAGTACATCACGGTTCCAACGCCAAAGTCCCCCATTAAAAGCCAACGGAAACTCACCTCGCGAACCAGCAGACATCAGATAGCGATGCAAGTAATAGATATTCTCCAAATAATCATCACCCAACTTCACAAACGAATTGGACCAGAAATTGCGATACCACTCATCTTTCTCGCGACGCAACTCATCTACCCCCTTCGCTTCTGCCTCATCAAGTAATTTCTTTGCTGCATTTACCGGATCCTTATCTTCGCGATCAGTTACTACACTGACCATAATTGTGAACTTACATTTATTTGTCCGCCATTCGGCACGACGCATATTCACCGTTTCCGGTTCCTCGGACGACTCTACCACCCTGCAAGCTACAGCAAAGTGCAGTCCACCATCCGTTTCTTCCAATATCATTTCGCGAGCATCAGCCATTGCACGCATCTTACCAAGCCCCACTGAAGGGTTCTTCGCAAACCAACCTCCATACCATCCGGTAAAGGAACGGCTCCCCAGTCTTTCCAACGAAACCGTAGCTACCGAATGATTTCCCAACATTTCAGGATCAGGTATATTTTCACATTCCACTATCCATACATTACGATCTTGCGCCAACCAAGTACGAATAGTTGTAGCAGAATAACCCGTAACCGCACGATATGTATTCTCGGCATTTGCCAGCGATAACCGCCCCTCAAACTCTTCCAAATGCATCCAACTGAATACCGGTGCACCAAAATCGATCTTCAGACGAGCCGCATGCTTCAACAATGACATTCCGTATTCTTCTGGTTGTGCCTTTGTCCACAAATCATTTTTATTGATTTGCAATTCGATGCCATTGTCATGATTCCACACCATGCCGCCTATATCACCATTACCCATCGGAAAGCCTTCCGCCTCCAGTTGCGTAGGTGAAAAATAAACGATATCATGTTTGGAGAGGTAATCGTCATCTACCTCAAAAGGAGCAGACTGCATTTTCAAATAAGTATAATCTATATTTTTCGCATTTGCCGCTATTCCTCCGGCAAGAAAGAAATACAACATAATCAGTTTTTTCATATTCATGGTATTTACAGAATACAACTGTGCTTATCTAAAATAAAAGATGTTACATACACAAACAAACAGAAAAGACATAAAAGAGAAGGGTTCCTTACACACTCTCTTTTATATCTTTTCCTTAAAAATGATTCTCTTTTTTATATTAATATCCTATAGCTGGTTCATTAGCTATTTTACTCCAACCCGGATTTTGATAAATCGTTGAACTTTCCAAGTCATCAGGATTTGAAGAGGTAAGTGTAAAGTTGATAGCAGAAATAGGCTCTAAGTAATTGGCTGGTATCCAGGTATAACCATCGTATAACAAGTTATTCTTTTTTACAATCTGATTAACACGCAAATAACTGCTGTTTTCTTTGTTGGATACATTAGGTTGCTTATCTGAAGCACCTTCTGGAATCAACAAACTATTACCAGCTTCATCAACATACAATTTTTCCAGTTCGCCACCCCATAAATTAAATCCTTCAACTTGATAATTTTCTACTTGGTCCAAAGCACGCCAACGTTTTAAATCACGCATACGGGTACCTTCACTCATTAGTTCTATGCGTCTTTCACGACGAATATTATATAAGGTGGGGTCTACTAACTGACCGGCAGAATACTTAGCCCAATCATTTTCTTTAGACAAATCGGTAGCAGCAATTGTCATATCGATATTATCAGACACACCTGCACGACTACGAATCTCCTTCCAATACTTTATCGCTTTTGGATCCAAGCTTCCATTTTTTTCATAGCAAGCTTCAATATAATTCAAGTTAGCTTCAACAGATCTGAAAAGAAGACATCCATACGTATTGACTGCACCAGAACCGATTACAACTTGAGCTGGATCATAAGTCAAGAATTTACGAACCGTATAACCTGTCGGGCATCTATCATTGGTCTGCTCCAATATCTTAGGATATTTATATGTCTCATATGGATCAAGCCTTGAACAATCACTAGGAGCACCCATAAATAACTGTAAACGGTCATCTCTGTCTTTTTTAACATTTTCAATCGTCACGTCACCAGCATAGCCAGAATTTGGCGCATAAATAGGCAATCCATTCTTCATTAAACATGCATCTACTAAACTACGAGTATATCCTAAATCCCCTCCTCCTTTGCAAAGATAAGAACTTACACTATGAGTAACACCCTGCACAGAACTGTATGCTCTCCAAAACAAGACTTCATCTATCGGTTCCATATCAACAGCCGAAAACATTTCAAAATAAGGATTCCAGTTATAAGGATTCGAGTCCGGATTATATATACCGGTATTTTTTGTCAATGAAATACGATCGGCTACTTGAGCAGAAGCATCCATTGCCTGTTCCAAAAACCAATCTACTTCCTTGTCTATATCAATAGAAAAGCCAGCATTATATTCTTGCTGTGCTCCCGGCCATCCCGGACCACCCGGCACACGGTCTGTACCTTTATGGTATTTCAACCAGGTAGCCTCAAACAAAGCTACACGAGACTTAAACAACAATGCCACATTTTTTGTCAATCTATTCTTACCATTATCGGTAGTCAATGACATCAATTCAATAGCTCTATCTAAATCCTCTATAATAAAACGAGCCACTTTATTACGAGGCTGTCTTTTACTTTCCTCCTTCAACACTTCTGTTTCATCAGGTAATACTTCCGTTACAATAGGAAAATCACCGAGACTTACCAATTTATTGAAATACTGGTAGGCACGCAAAAAATACATTTCTCCAATGTAATGTTTTATCATTACTCCATCGCCTTTTATACTTCCGGCCTCATACTTGGGTAATACTTGTTGGAAGAAATAATTCGCTTTACGGATTTCTGTAAAATCCCATGCTCCTTTATCAGCAGGAGTACGTTTTTCTCCCGGTACCCACAACGCAGTAGAAGCATCCGTTGCGGCCTGGTCATCCGAATTGTTATCAGTTTTTACTAAAGAGATATCAAAATTAAGATAGGATGGAAATTTATATTGTTGAATAGAATAGGCAGCCAAATCACTTTCTGAATTAAAATAAGCATCTGGGGTTATTTTATCCAACGGTTCACAATCTAGAAAATCATTGCAGGATGTCAATACCACTGAGGTAAATAACATGGCTACAGAAGCTACTGTATTTTTTATGTAAGACATATTGTATTTCTATTTAAAAATTAACATTCAAGCCAAAAGATATCACTTTAGATAATGGATAAGTCTTTCCTGATCCCCAATCTCCGGCAGCTAGTGTTTCAGGATCAAACATACTGGCCAGGCTGGTTCCAGTCCACAAATTATCACCAGACACATATACACGGCATCTATTAATGTGCAATTTATTAATCCATTGTTTAGGTAATGTATAACCAATCTGTAAATTCTTCAAACGGATATAAGACGCATCTTGCAGATAACGAGTTTGTACCTGATGATTCTTGTTGCTGGTAAAGTCCGGTCTCGGATAATACCCGTTCAGATTAGCTCCCATAGGATGGCCCTCAGGACGGAAATAATCAAAATGTTCTTCCATCGCCATTGATTGCCAGATATTATTTACAGCTCCCCAAAAAACAGCACCATTAGTTCCTACAATCGGAGCATAATCTCTTTTACCTACTCCCTGAAAGAAGATAGAAACATCAAATCCTTTATAAGAAGCATCCAAAACCAATCCAAAATTATAACGGGGAGTAGAATTACCAATAATCCTTTGATCGCCCGGATCAGCTAATGTACCTTTACCACCATCTATTTTGCCGTCACCATTTATATCAGCATACATAATATCACCGGCACCCCATTTGTTTCCTAATTGATTTTGGCCACCATTAGGTAAAGATGCCAAATGCTCTTTCATTTCTTCATCTGTTTTTGCAATACCTAATGAAGTATACCCCCAAATTTCTCCACTCATTTTTCCTGCATACCAGTCACTGAAAGCATTTGTAGTATTGGGATATTTCACCACTTTTTGCTGGGCATCAGCCAAATTAAACTTCACTCCATAATCTACTTCTCCTATTCTATCGCGCCATGAAAGTTCTATTTCAAAACCATAAGACTTCATATCAGCATTATTTACTATAGCAGGAGCAATACCCAAAACTAAGGGTAATTGTGGAGCAGGACCTACCATATCGACAGCCTTGCGTACAAAATAGTCAAAAGAACCTGTCAATCTATTAGAGAAAGCACCAAAATCAAAACCTACATTAAAAGAACGCACACGTTCCCATGTCAATAATGTACTAACCAATGAAGGAATATCTGCCGTATTTGTTTTTCCTCCATTCACCAGCCAATTACCGGAATTGCTTTTCACGGGTAAGATTTCATAGAATGGGTACAAATTCGATGTATTTTGATTTCCCAATTCACCCCAAGAGCCTCTCAGTTTAAATTGATTGACAACTGATTCCAGCGGTTTCCAAAAATTTTCTCTGGCCACATTCCAACCTAAAGAAAATGAGGGGAAAAAGTTCCAACGCTGATCTTTCATAAAACGGGAAGTTCCATCATAACGTCCATTTACTTCCAGCAAATATTTCTCCTTATAATTATAATTCAAGCGCCCAAAGAAACCGGCAGTAGCCCAATGGTTATAACCGCCCCCCGCTACGTCCTGCTCAGTAGAAGTATCAATTGTAGGTAAATCTGGTACAATAATGCCATCACGCTGAGTACTTAAAGTCCTCACATTTTGATGCTCGGCATTAAATCCACCCATTACTTTGAAATAATGGTCACCCAACTGGCGAGAGTAATCCGAGAAAAGATTGACTGTATAAAATTCATTCTTTGTTCCTTTTTCAATTACTCTGGACTGACCTGGCTGCGTCGCATTAGTGATAGCTATAGCATAAGGTTCTCCATTGGCGTCATGGGCATAAACAGCTTGTCTGTCAGTATGAGTAAAATTAGTTGTAATACGCATATTGCCCTGTAAGTGAATATTCCATCCTGGCAATGGAGTGACATCCAACTGCAATTGTTGGAAGTTCTGATCCAAATCTTCCTTCATTCGTCCTCCTTCTTTTAATGGTATAATCTCACTGTTATCCGCCCAATATCCTTGTGGGTCAGTAACAAACGCATTAGGCCATTTACGCATTATTTGGTGGAAAAATAATTGATTCAAATAAGAAGGAGCTTCATAATTAGTACGAAACCATTTGGTATTATAAGAGAGACTTATGTTTTTGTTTATTTTCGCATTGATTTTCCCATTTACAGAATAACGATAATAGCTTTCGTCAGCATAATTCAACAAGCCTTCCTGATCCATAAAATTGCCGGACAGATAATAAGAAAAACGTTCCGTACCACCACTCAAGCTCAAGCTGTGTTCCTGAGACATGGCATGGTCTTTGAAAAATACATCATACCAATCGGTATTAGCATTTGCCCAGTTGTGTGTATATGTATTTGAAGTTGTAACCGGAATAATTTTTCCTACTTCTCCACGCTGATAAGCCAAAACATTAGCTATTTGCTCATCACTAAAATAAGCTGCCTGTCCACCATTAGTACGTGCATCATTATAATAATGCATGAAGCGATAGGAATCCATCATATCATAATCAGTAAGAGGACTATTAAAACGAATATTAGTATTATAGCTTACTACCGGTTTACCAGTCTTTCCTTGCTTAGTTGTAATCAAAATAACCCCAAACGGAGCGCGAGAACCATAAATAGAAGAAGCCGATGCATCTTTCAATACAGAAATGCTTTCAATATCCAACGGATTAAGCAAGTTCATATTACCCTCTACACCATCTATCAAAATCAATGGAGAACCAGTGGAGCCTTTACCGATTGTCCCTGCACCACGAATAGATACGGAAGGAGTATTATTCAACTGTCCACCTTTAGCGTCAACCCCAAAGGTCATTCCCGGTACTAATCCCTGTAAAGCCTGAGATACATTTTGTACAGGACGAGATTCTAAAGCCTTTTCCCCTACTTGACTGACAGCACCTGTCAAATTCACTTTTTTCTGTGTTCCATACCCTACTACTACCACTTCATCCAACACTTCTGTATCTTCTTTTAAAGTCACAGTGACAGGGACACCTACTTTTGATTTCACAACAGACTTACTATAACCTATATATGAAATCTCTAAAGTAACTTCCTTATTAGAAACCACCAATTCAAAGTTTCCATCCATATCAGTCACAGTACCGTTTGTAGTCCCTTGTTCCAACACAGTAGCCCCGATCACGCTTTCTCCCATATTGTCCACTACTTTTCCGATTACTTTAAAAGTAATCTGCTGCACAGTCTGTGTATTGTCAGCATTAGTAGTCAAGACAATCTTCTTATCCAAAATGGAATATTTCACATTTGTACCTTTAAATACCTTCTCCAGCACCTTAAAGATATCACCGTTACGGGAAGTGACTGATACACGACGATTTAAATCAATAAGCGTATTATCAAAGAAGAAATCAAATTCTGATTGTTTCTCAATTTCTTTCAAAATTTCCCCTACAGTCTTATTCTGTACCTCCACATTGACTATAGCCTTCTGCGCATACGATTCGGATGCATGAGCCAGTCCTAGGGAACAAGCAAAGAAAAGAGTAAATAGTTTCATAGTTCTTGGGATTTTCTTCGAGGAGAGCCATAGACGATTTGGTATCCTCGAAAATTGGATACTACAATTATTTTTCATACTTTTGTAATGACTTAAGTTTTAAAATTAGTTGATTAAGCTTGTCGCCAAACAAGCTTTAATTTGAAAACCGATTTTCCATACGGGAAGATACGCCAATATTTTCCCGTATGTTTTTTGTTACTTTAAGGTGATAGTTCTTTCATATTATATTCAATTTAAGGTTATTTGATTAATAAATCTCTATATGGGTCTTTTTTTGCGACGCATCCTTACCGTCTACATATTTCCAGTGTATATTGGAAGATAATTTAAAGTATTCCAGAATACGCTCCAAACGCTGACTGGTAAAAGTCCCGGTAAAAGCAGCCTTACGTGCAGGATTTTTCTGAATGAACACCACATTATATCGCTTTTCTAAAATCCGTAAAGCATCCTTCAAAGAAGTATTATCAAAAATAATCTTGCCGTCCTTCCATGAAGTTTCCGTTTCACCGGAAGTCTCAAGTAAACGTGCTGTACCTTTTTTTGAATCATACACAACTTTCTGACCGGGGTTTAACACAATCTGTTTTTTGCGGACACCTTCTTGGAAACTGAAGTTGATTTTACCTTTGATTAAAGTAGTAGATACCTCAGGAGACTCTTCGTAAGCCTCTATATTAAAACTGGTTCCTAACACCTCTACCTGTGAACGGTGAACCGTAGACACAATAAAATGTTTCTCCACATCTTTAGTTACTTCAAAATACCCTTCCCCCTTCAACTCAACTTTTCTCTCCTTGCTATTCTTAAAAGAAGAAGGATATCGCAAAGAGGATTCTGAATTCAAAAAAACCACCGTACTATCGGGTAACACTACTGAAGTAGTCATTCCCGGGTTTGTCCTAGCTTCCAACATTTGTACATCTGCATCCTTTCCACCATAATGTTCTACCAAAAAAGTAGCAAGCAGTGGGAGAAATAACACGGCAGCAACACGCTGTGCCCACTTCCACCAAGCCACCTTCCTTCTTTCAGTCTTTTTACCTTTTACCTTAACTAAAGCCTTTTCTGTATTTACATTATTAATTACATGAACGGTATCAGCCGCTAAATAAAGTATTTCCATCTGCTTTACTATCCGGCGATTTTCTTCAGACTCCTTCATCCAATCTTTTACCAGTCGCTGCTCTTCTACCGTTGCAATACCCTCACAATAACGGGGAAGTAACAATTCTATATTCGTTTCATTATACTCCATACGTATGTTTTTAAGTCCTTCTACTTATATGGCAAGCGAGAAAAACACATTCCTAAACAAATATGCATTTATTTTCAAAAATATATTTTCATAGAGAAACTTTTTCAGGATTTTCACGAGTTACATACCGTACAACTACTTCAGGAGCCTCTCCCACTTCTAGTTCACAAGAAAAAGATACCAGAGAAGAAGTTTCGGAAAGATAAAATGCACCCTCTACACCGATCACCTCTATTACATTATATTTTTTATCAGTTATAGCAGCATTTCCATCGAAATCATATAACAGATATTGTCCACCCTCCAACTCACACGGAAATTTAACAATACCAGCCGAAGTAGTAAACGACAGATTGGAAACAGTCGCTTCTCCTTCCAGTTTTACTTGAATTTTACATCGCCCCGGATATTTATTTTCTCATATCCAGTCAGCTCCTTCCGGCTGACCTGGCTGAAGTTCTGTTAAATTACAATAATAAGTTTAGACACAAACAAAAGATAGAGCTGATAGTTCTTCTCATCCACCTTTTGCAAATGCCATTCGAACTGCAGATCTTTCAAACGCTGTTTTTGTTTTTCGGTGAAGACTTAAGCCTCATGTAGTATATCCTAATGTTTGATAGCTTGTAGCAATCGGTCTATTTGCCCATACCGATTTAAGATAGTGGTATTAATCATAACCGGCATCAAAACCTGCCGCCTCGGACAAAGCCCCTCCACATCCTCCAAAGTAGAACATTCAAATTCCCGGTCGACCAATCGAATAAGAAACCATCCAAACATACGTGGAAAAAGATTCCTTTGAAAAAAATTTTGGTTCTTAATTTTATTAGCCATTTGTTCCGTACGCATAACTTCTCCCCAAGGCTCACCTCAATTCATTCTTGTGTGAATACGCCATAAATTATGATTCAAACGACTGGCGTCATTTATTAATTATAATTAAACTGAGTATAATAACGGGGCGCAAAGCGGGAAATAGCGTATTCGTCATGCCCGGTATAGGAACATCCCTCCAATCTATCAAAAGAAATCTGACTTAAGCCGATCCTATTCATCAAATCGGCAATCCGGTCTGCCAATGTATCTTGTAAAGCTAAATCCCGGAAAAATACCTTATAGACATGATCAGATAATTTATATAAAGGAGTTTTTGAAGAATGATCTGACGCTTTTGTCATGAAAGCTCCCCTTTTGCAATCCTTCAATAAAAAGAAGTCAGTTTCTTTTTCCATCTTGTTATATATAATAAGTTTATTGTCTATCTGAAGAGTATTCAATGATAGAGGAATTTCAAACAAATCACTTTTCTGAATGCGGATATCTGTCTAGCTTTCGGTGATATCTTCTTTTAAAGTCAGCACTCCCTACTTCTGCAAATGTTTGAAAGGAACCGGTGTCACATACGAATCATTAGCCGTTATAAAATGTCCGAGTATGGAAGTTTTGATATTTTATGGTTAAACGGAGGATGGATTACAGGTGAAGATTTTCACTTGGACAGAAGATTGTCAAAAGCACGCAAGAAACACCCAGGACTCATTTCAGTAGACCGCAGCATACGTGGTAAAAACGAAAATTACCAGACACCAGAACGCGGTATCTCCGAAACACAGCTTAACTATCCTTGGGAAAGTTGTCCACCACTAAGCAATGATTGGGGATGGACACCTAATGCTCCCTTTAAATCACCACAAAAAATTATTAATATTTTAATAGGAATCATTGCCAAAGGAGGTTGTTTATTATTAGGAGTAGGTCTGACGCCATCAAAGACGAAGTAATAAAACGTTTACATGAAACAGAAAAGCCATTTATGCCACTCGTACAACTCCTATATATAACAATGAGAATATATGGTTCACTGCAGACAAAAACGGAAAAACTTTATATGCTATTTACGCTTTATCAGAAGGAGAGGAACTTCCAGAAACAATAAATGGGCCGGCAATATTCCTAACGGTAAAATGATTCCACTACAAGGCAATAAAAATATAAAATATACCAAAGACAAAGGTGTTCTTACCCCGTAACCTCAAAAACGAACCGATAGTATTATGCTTCAAAGTAAAAAATAATTAAATATATTTCCTATGTGCCCTTTGGGCATACATAATACCCAAGGGCACACTACAAACGACTTTAATCAAGACTTCCTCTAAAATAGTATTCCATAGAATAGAATTACTGAAATACAATATATTTTTTTAGTTTTAAAAGATTATATTTGCACACAAATCAACCTTTAAATAATGAAAACGGAGTATAACTATGAAGACCAATCCCTATTATTAGCCATCAAAAATGGCAATGAGAAAGCATTTGATACACTTTTTAGGAAATACTATCCCATGTTATGTGCATACGGAAACAAATTCGTAGAATTAGAAGATGCAGAAGAATGTGTACAAGATGCCATGCTGTGGCTTTGGGAAAATAAAGATATGCTAGTCATTCAGTCTTCATTAAGTAATTATTTATTTTCTATTGTACATCATCGTGCTATAAACCGTATCAAACAGCAAGAAGTAAAAAGCCGGGTCGAAAACTATTTTTATGAAGAGATGCAATCCCTAATAGATGACACTAATTTTTATCTTATAGAAGAACTGACTATACGTATCCAAGAAGCAGTAGAAACACTTCCTGAATCCTATAAAGAAGCTTTCGTAATGCATCGCTTTAAAAATATGAGTTATAAAGAAATAGCAGAAATTTTAGGAGTATCACCTAAAACCATAGACTACCGCATTCAACAGGCACTAAAACAATTACGTATTGAATTAAAAGATTATTTACCCTTTTTATTGCCTCTATTGATAAAACACGTCTGAACATATACACATTCATTCTTCTCCACCAAATAATTCTAATAATAATTTCTAAAACATAATTAGGAGTCCCATACAAATCGAGACTCCTAATAAAGTTATACAAAAGACATACTAATAAAAGTATTTCATCATTCTACCGACGGCACCTCCAAGATACTACCATAACGATGATATTCAAATGAAATACTTTGCTCTTTGATGTAATGAATCAATTCCACACGTCCATCTTTCACCGGTTTAGCTGTAGCAATATACTTATCAATACGTGCAGCTTCCTCATACATTTCCATCGGAATATCCGCCCCACAAGTACGGATACGCTCATAGTTCTTCATTGATTTCAGGAATCCGGCCAACGCTTCTTCTTTTAAAGGACATCCCAAGGAAGCCAATGCAGCTGTACGATCATCACCGGGCTCAAAACTAATGCTCAATGGAGTATGACAAATTCTGGCAGCCAAAGCAATCATCTTTGCATCTTCATTGTTATCTCCCGGGAAAAGACGCAAAACCATATTCTTTAAAGGCAGATAGCGGAATGCATTTTGTTCGCCATACAGATTATTGACATCACGCGCATGCGCAAATTCCTGCTCGTATGCCTTCACATAACTTTGTGTATAGTCAGTGGTACTGCCTAGTTTATCTGTAATCTTTACAAAACAAGCACAATAGTTAGGACCACCCGCTTTCACACCGCCACCAAAAGCTGACAATTTCATTCCACCGAACGGCTGACGATTTACAATGGCCCCCGTTATACCACGATTGATGTAAAGATTACCTGCCATAATTGAATCTTTCCATAATTTCTGTTCACCTTCATCCAGACTCTGTAAGCCTGAAGTCAAACCATAATCCAAACTGTTTACCCAATTGATGCCTTGCTGCAAATTTTCAATACAAACCACACTCAGCATCGGACCGAATAATTCGGTTCTGAATGAATAGTTACCGGGACGTACCCCCCACTTCACTGTAGGAGCCAATACATATTTATGCTTATCAAGAAAACGAGGTGGAACCAGCCAGGACTCCCCTTTTTCCAATTCCAAAGCTTTCAATAATTTATCATTCTTATTGGTAATCATCGGACCTACCACATTCCCTAGATTCCATACACTACCCACCTTCATACTAGTTGCGGCATCTTTTAACTTATCCTGAAAGTTCTTGTCCTCATAAACTGAGCGTTCTACCAGCAATAAAGAACATGCGGAACATTTTTGGCCGGCATTGCCAAAAGCAGAAGCCACAATATTCATAATAGCATGGTCACGGTCACCGGAAGCCGTCAAGATAATTGCATTCTTACCACCGGTTTCTGCCGACAATGGAGTAGCCGGATTACTGCGTGCAATATTTTGAGCAGTATCTGTCCCTCCTGTCAGAATAATATGTTTGACAGCCGGAGCCGTAGTTAATACCTTTAATGCCTCACGGTCTGTAATGATAACCTGCAAAGCCTCTTTAGGCACACCTGCATCCCAAAATGCCTTGGCAAACAACCATGCCACAGGGGCAGCAACAGTCGCCGGTTTCAAAATTACAGTATTTCCTCCTACTAGTCCTGCCACAATACCACCAATAGGTATAGCACACGGGAAGTTCCACGGAGAAATAACCAAAATAGTCCCTTTAGGAGCAATGTCCACATCCGGTAGTTCTGCAAACTGCTTCATGCTAGTGCTATAAAAACGAGCATAATCGATACCCTCCGACACCTCCACATCCCCTTCCACTACTGTCTTCCCTGTCACGGCACACATACAACCTATCAAATCACCACGCATCTCACCCAGTCTGTTGGCAGCTTCATACATTATTTTATGCCGTTCCTGCAATGTAGTCTTTCTCCATCCGGCAGGATCTTTTTCGGCTATATCCAAAATTTTCATCACCTGTCCGGCATCAGCTTGTGACATTTCGCATACACAAACTTCATCATCCTGGCAACGGTCCATATATTTATGGCGTTTCTCACAAACCACCGTTTCAGCTCCTATCTGCAAAGGAATAATTTCAGGTGAATCCGTCGGCGACTTCTTCCACTTCGCAAAAATGTTCCGAACCCATTCCTGGTTCTGAGCCAAATCAAAATCAGTATCAGGTTCATTCTTCATTACATCAGCTGGTGGAACGGGAGTATAACGATGCAAGCGGTTTTGTGTACGGGCAGGAGTATGTGTAATAACATCTTTCATCTTATAAGCTTCCTCAAACTGGTTCTGTAAGAAACGCCAAGTATCCGTACCCGGTTTCAAATTGAACGAATGGGTCAGGAAGTTGTCCGGAGCCGTATTTTCATCCATACGACGGACCAAGTAAGATACTGCATTCAGGAAATGCTCATCTTTTACCACCGGCGCATATAGAATCACATGATTTCCCAATTGGGATTGAGCGCGCCATACATGGTCAGCCATACCTTCCAGCATCTCAAAAGTCATGTACTCCGCGCTTCCCAGCTTCTGACTCAACAGATAGGCGTATGCAATAGTGAACAAATTATGAGAAGCAACCCCCACATGCAACGCCTTTGCGTTTTCGGGTAATAAAGCACGTTCCAGAATATGCAAATAATTGGCATCCACTTCAGTTTTCGATGTCCTTACAGGATTAGGCCAGCCACGAAGGGAAGAAATAACCGTTTCCATTTCCAAATTACAGCCTTTCACCAGTCGCATCTTTAATGGTGCACCCCCATCAGCTACACGCGCTTTGGCAAATTCTAATAATTCAGTCTGAAATTCGTATGCATCGGGAAGATAAGCCTGCACAACGATGCCTGCCGAATAGTTTTTAAACTCCGGTCTGCTCAACACTTCTTTAAACAAGCGTAATGTAAAGTGAGCGTCCTTATACTCCTCCATATCCAGATTGACAAACTTGGAGCGTTTTACACCGTTCTCATCCACGTAAGGAAAGTCAATTGCTTTCTGATACAGTGCACACATACGTTTCACCAGCTCCGGAAAGCTTTCTTCATAATTCAGCGCATGAGTCTGCGCGTAGATACCCGATATTTTCACAGAAATATAATTGATATCAGGAGCTTCCAAGGCTTCCAGATAGTGGAAATAACGATGATCCGCTTCTCCGTTTCCTAAAACGACCTCGCCTAACAAATTCACGTTCTGACCAATCTTTTGTTTGAAACGGGTAGCCAGATGATCTGTCAATTTAGGACGCGCTTCGTTCAGAATTACTTTAGAAGTATCCATACGAAGACGCTTCTTTATGATTGGTATGGCTATGAAATCAAAATGATGACCAAAAGCCTGGTACATCTTAAAAAGGAAAGCATCACGCTTATTCAAGAACTCAGGTACACCATAACGGTCTATCAGCTTCTTGATACGTTCTGCCAATTTCTTACGATCACGAATTTGAGAAGATTCGTCCAGCATCTTCACCAAGAACTTTTTGTCCTGTGGCCGTTGTACCATAACGGCATATTTATGCTGTTCTTTACGTTCCTCACTAGTGATGGTTTGTTCACACGTGTTATAAAGCTTCAGTACCCATTCTTGTACTTCGGCGATAGTCGGTCTGTTGTCCATAGTAAACTCATGTTAATGTGTAAGAATTAAGGATTAAAAAAAATCATAGGTAACAACTAAAGACATGAGCATCGTAGGACTGAACATAACGGCACGATACCGGTGCAAGGTCTGGAGAGCTTGCTGTGAAAACCGGTCAAATATAAGTTCTCTGCCCATAAGATGATTTCCTTAGAAAATGTAATTGTTCACATGCAAATATACACTAATTCTTTTATTATCAAAGGAAAAAACAAGAAATTATAAGAACTCGTTTAATTTTCATCAGCATTGTCATCAGTTTCACCGAACTTTAATTAATTTCTTTCAGTAAGACAGGTTCTAATCTGGACATTAAATATCCAATTCAAAGAAAGTAGGCTGATTGGAGGTCTCGCTATAGCCTTCCAACAGATATAAATCTGTACAGGCCACATGGATAGTGAATAAATAATTAACAGTATGTGGATAATATCCTTCGGGTAGAGCGATGCAATATAACTTACCTACCGTTTCCTGCACCCAAGAATAAGACTTTTTTTTAAAATCGGCTATAAACGCCGCTTTTCTGAAACGGTCCGAGATTTCACGTAAATAAAACTCACCTATATGATAGGCATTAACCAGATTAGGCTCATGGTGTGCAAATAACCAAAAATCATCCTGCAAACGAATACCTATCAAAGATCCTATATTAGAATGAATGCTATATAGAACAGACTCTCCACTATACAAACCATCCCGACATACAAACGCCACCTTCTCCAAGCAATAAAATATATCATAGGAAAGACCTTCATGCTCAACTTTCCAATGAAACAGACCCTTCTGTATCTGAAGCGCATACATCGGAACCGTCCACTGCCCGCAATCCAACAGGCACAATACATCGCAACCTCTTATCAACCTATGATAATCAGCCACACATTTATCCTGCGAATTCCAAACAATAATTTTCATCACTCAGGCTAGTTTTATCCGTTCATTTTTATGGTACAAACATAAAAAGAGACGTGGGACCTGCTTAATATTTTATCTGCCTTAGAGGTATCCCCATACCAGCTGCACAAATAATAACAACAGTGTCCCACGTCTTTATGAATATACTAATCCTGTAAAGGAGTATAAACACAAGACGTGAGCGCTTGTTGTATTACACTTGTGCAGCTTTGAAAATTGGGGATTTTCTAAGACAAGGTAATATTTTAAACGCTCTTAATTATATATGTCCCTTCTTGTTTTCAAATGAATATTCATCTGTTTTCAAGAATTGGTACAAAGTTAAAAAAAGAGTTCTGATTAAAGTGAAATTAATCTATTTTTTTAAATAAATAATAACCCGGATGAATATCTGAAAGAGTTATTCCCCCATTACAGTAGCCACAATCTTGCGACCGCCTCCATGGTTGCGGAACTCACAAAGGTAAATTCCCTGCCAAATACCCATATTCAGTCGACCATCTGTAATAGGAATAGTAAGACTAGCTCCTATAATGGTTGACTTTGCATGGGCAGGCATATCATCCCAACCTTCCAAAGTATGTTCGTAATAGGGTTCGCGTTCCTTTATCAAGTGATTAAAAATAGATTCCATATCCGTACGAACATCCGGATCAGCATTTTCATTGATACTTAATGCCGCACTGGTATGTTTGATGAACAAATAAAGCAAACCTATTTGGGGAAGTGGAGGCAAATTGCGCACCACTTCATCAGTAATCAGGTGAAATCCCCTAGTACGGGGACGAAGCGTAAATTCTGTCTGAGATACCATAACTATTATCAACCTTTATGCATCCATATAGATGCCACTTTACGACGTACTGCTATTATATTAAACAAAGATACACCCACAAAAAGCAAAATACCTATAACCATGGCTGGTCCCAGATTTCCTTCTTCCAACTGTGGAAATAACTTTTCTATCATATCCATATAGCTATTCCGCACATAGATCACAATTCCCACCGATAAAAACAACACTACTGCATTGAGGCCCAATGTCAGCATTTGATAGGGAAGCGCCACCTTAGCCGGACTGTAACCTATCAATAACAGATTCTCCAACTTAGACGTATTCTTCTGCAGTAACAAGTAAATACTGAGCATCAAAATATAGAAAGAGAGTACACTGATAAGCAAACCTACAGAAAGCACAATTCCTACAATCACTTTCAAGAACCAGGTAGTCTTTCCCGCATCCAACTTGTCATCTTCTGTATCATATCCCTTGTCTTTAAAGAACTTGGCAATACGGTCGTCCGTAGGATTGTTCACTTCTACAATCAGTCGTGACGGTTCGCTTTTCTGCCCCGGAGCAAACTCATTGTTAGCCCACGCCATAAATGTTTCCGGAACAAGAATCGTATTCAGGCGATTGGAGAAACCTGCTATTTTTCCTTTAAAGTTTTCCGTATGCCCTGCACCAGTAATACGTATATCCAAATTAACCATACCCATCACCCCTTCCGACAATTGCGGCAGGCTCCGGCTTTGTGCAAAACCAAAGTTATACAGATTCAGATAATTACGGGGAATAATGATAGGAACAACCCGTTCATTTTCATCAAACTCCCATTTATCCAAGTTCACATCCACATACTCATCGGGTACAGACTCAAAGAACATGGCTGTAGACATGTGCAACCCCACGTTCTCCATCCCCATGCCTGCCGACACTTTAAATTGGGAAGGCATAAAAGCCCCTACTCCTTTGGTAAACGGCTGTTCGCTGATTTCAGCAATGTCTTGTTCGGAAAAAGTCTTGCTTTTTCCGACAAAGGAGCCCAATGTACTTACCTTTTTGCTTACTATCACATAGTCTTTCTTCATGAAACTGTCACCTTCCGTAAAAACAGGCAACACATCTTTATAAAACTGGGCACTCAGCAACACAATGACCATGCCGCACAGATTGGCAAAGAAAAAACCCGCCAATTGTGGGAAACTGATATGCTGACGTAATAATTTCCAAACCAACCTCATAGTTTCAACGTTTTTGTGTAGTTCAATTCCAAATGCTTGCCGATAGAGGTCACAATGATACCTGCCCCCTGTCTATCCGCTTCCTCCACCAATATCCGGGACATAATCCGTCCGTTTTCTTCATCCAAATGGCTGATAGGTTCATCTAGAAAGATAAAATCGAAAGGTTGACAAAGTGCGCGGACCAACGCCACACGCTGCTGTTGCCCGAAAGACATTTTAGCTACCGGTGTATCCCATTTATCGGCAATACCGAACTGTTCAAACCAAGCCTTGATTTCTTTTTTAGATTTAAATCCGGTCAACGAATTCTTCAACTGCACATTCTCCCACGCTGTCAGCTCCGTGAACAAACGCAATTCCTGAAACAACATGCTGATGGAACGTTTCCGAATCTCCACCCAGTCATGCACCGAAAGACTACGGATGTTTTTCTCGCCAAAACAAATGATACCTTGATAGTCGTTACGATATCCGTATATGTAGCTGCAAAGCGATGATTTCCCAGTGCCGGATGCTGCTTCCACCAAATAGGCTTCCCCACGTTGCAGGGTCAACAACTGATGCCAGACATCGGATATAATAGAATCCCTCCCTGCAAAAACAGCAGGAAGGGCCCGTTGTAATTCTATAGTATTCATAAGTTCTCTAATCCATGTACGATCAACTGTAGCACGTTGACTTCTTTATCTTTCATAACAATATTTATTTGACCGCTTCTCCAATCGGGAGCCATCACATCCACATAGTCGCAAGATCCCAAAATAGCATTAAACACGGCGGCATCACTGCCCAGCATACGGGTTAACCGAGGATTCTCCTGAACGTCCTTCACCAACTGCGCCGCATTGAACGCCATAAAGAAACGGTTTTTCACCACCTCTCCGGCCCAAGAAGTATTCTGCAAAGAAACTCCGTAACGGCGGCCTGCCTCATCTGCCAGTCTTTCATTGTTCGAGATATAAAGCAGATTATCCTTCACACCAAACCAAATGCTCTGGCGATACATACGGAACTCATATTGGTCTTTGCCCGTAGAGTTCAATTGCATCTGCCCACCGGTCATAGCCAACAAAGGTCTCAGGTCTTCGAAGGACTGCAAAAAATCTTTATTCGTTACATCAGCATAAATCAGCAAGTCATTATTTGACAAGGAACTATAGCCAACAGCAACATCCCCATGAATAGAAGAGAATATACCTTCAATATCTATTGGCAACATCGGATTATCCAACGCTTGCTTGATGGTAGGATTTTCGCAAAGTAAATCATAAATTCCTTTTCCATCGATATTACCACCTGCCCAAACTAACGTATTAGCAGGGAAATACTCCAAATAAGCTCCTTTGATGAGTGCGGAAACAGCCGACTGCTTTTCATACATAGCAATCAAATCCTTATTTTCAATCAATGTTTCCATCTTCACTACAATTTTACCTTTTTCGAAAGTAGCGGAAACCAGATATTTGATATCTTCCAATTTCAAATAGGCAGGCATTCCCATTCGCATCTGCATGGTAATATCATTAGGAATAAATGACATATTCATCACAGTGACAATTTCACCCTTCGACGAGGCCAACTTACCAAAGTCTGTGGTCTTTACATAGCTGTTTTCAGCATCCTGGCGCATCAATGAAAGCAAACTTCCTTTCAAGCTGAGAGCATCTCCTTTATTACTTCCCATCAACAGGAAAGTGCCCTTATTAAAAGCGCACAGCGCCGTACCCATCTGTGTCCATGTACATCCGCTTTCGCTTTTCAATTCCGTACATATCTGCTCCTCCTTCAACGCCTCCAGCAAATCTTCCACTTTACCTTCATCATCTACTTTTGCCAATAAAGCAAAAGCATTAGAATGAGGAGTAATGAACATATATACTTTATCAGTAAAAGACAAGCCGGATTCAGACGGGCTTTTAATAATCTTCTCGGCAGTTTTATAGGCCTCTCCTTCCAGACCGCTTTTTAATGCGTCCGTCAGTTTGGCTACCACCTTTTCTCCCCCTTTACCGTTTATGCCACTCTTCTCTGCCATTGTTTTGAAATCGAATGACATGACCATTGCCGCATCCTTAGGAATAGCATTGGCATATTCACTTTTAGACGAACAGGAAGCCATAAGCAGCATGATCGCCACCAATGCAAATCCCCAAATACCTTTTCTCATATTCTTATTTTTGGTTTAATAAATTCAGTGTATGACAGGCTACCAATGCGGCTGTTTCCGTGCGAAGACGGGACTTTCCCAAACTAACAGGCTGAAAACCTGCCGCTATAGCCTTAGCCACTTCTTCCTCGCTAAAATCCCCTTCCGGACCTATCATCACCAAAGCATCTTCTCCGGAACGCAATATATCTTTCAACAAAAGTTTTTCCCCTTCATAGCAATGGGCGATGAACTTCTGCCCTTTAAAATCCCGTGAAACAAACTTATTAAAGTCCGTCATTTCATTCAGTACCGGCATAGTCGCCTTTAACGATTGTTTCACTGCCGATACCAGAATTTTTTCAATACGTTCTTTCTTGATTACTTTCCGCTCGGAATAACGGCAGTTCAAGAAAGACAGTTCATCAAAGCCTATTTCAGTCGCTTTCTCTGTAAACCATTCAGTACGATCCATATTTTTAGTGGGAGCCATGGCAATATGCAACCACCCGTTCCACCCTTTTTCCTGCGGAATCGTTTCCGTTACCTTCACTTGGCAACGTTTACCGCTTGCAGCACTGATTACAGCCTTGTAAAAACAACCTTTTCCATCAGTCAACATTATCTCATCGCCTATGGAAAGACGCAAAACCCGTAAACAATGTCCTGCTTCCTCTTCTGGAAGTTCAAGATTACTCGCTATATCAGGGGTATAAAAAACATGCATAGTTCTTCTTGTTTTTCAATTTATATATCAAACTATCGTATTCTCCTCCTCTTGTTCCCGTCGTTTTATCTCATCACGCAAACGGGATGCCTGCTCATAATTCTCTTCTTCTATAGCCTTTGACAATGCTTCTTTCAGCATCACCACATCAACTGTATTTACATTGACAGAAAATGCCGTATTCCCAACTTCATGCAACTGTTCACTTTCCATGATCTCATTAGTAGTATAAACAGGACATCCGCAACGCATAGCCAACGCAATCGCATCGGAAGTACGTGAGTCTATTTTAAATACCTCACCCTCCTTTTCCAAAAACAGATAGGAATAATAGACTCCATCCTTTACCTTATATATCAACACTTTCTTTAAAGCAGCCCCCAACTCTTTGGTCACTGTCAGAAAAAGATCGTGCGTCAATGGTCTGGGCATCTTATATTCCATCATTACCACCTTAATAGCCTGCGCCTCCAACGAACCGATAATAATAGGCAGCTTACGGTTACCATTCACTTCTTCCAACACCAGCGCATATGCATCCGCCGGCTGCAATGTAGAGGACATATCATGTACCTTCAATTCTATTTCATCCATAATTTTAACTTCCCTTCTACCACTCCTGTTTACATCGGATATGGTCAAAAATAATTTATTAAACTTGCCTGGGATTATGCTTATACTTGAATATGACAGCAAACAATACCGCAACCACCAAGGCATATCCTGCAAAAACAAACCATGTCATACTCCATCCCTCCATCTGCGGAGCAGTGCTGTTCATATCAACAAAACGATTTACCACAGCTTGAGCTCCCAACGTTCCCACTGTAGCGCCAATACCATTTGTCATAATCACGAACAATCCCTGAGCACTGGAACGAATGGATAAATCAGTCTCATTGTTAACAAACAACGAACCTGAAATGTTGAAGAAGTCGAAAGCCACACCATACACAATCATGGACAGTACAAACATCCAGACACCCGGCCCTGGATTCCCCAGTCCGAACAATCCGAAACGAAGTACCCATGCCAACATGGCTATCAGCATAACGCGCTTGATTCCGAAATGCTTTAATACAAAAGGTATTAATAAAATACACAACGTTTCCGACACCTGAGACAAAGATATCAATGCGTTAGCATGATTCACTCCAAACGTATCAGCATACTCTGGAACTCCCCTGAAACTGCTGAGAAACGGATTGGCAAAACCGTTGGTTATCTGTAAAGAAACCCCCAACAACATAGAAAATATAAAGAAAACAGCCATCTTTTTCTGTTTGAACAGTGTAAACGCCCGCAATCCCATAGCATCTACCAGCGATTTCTGTTCTCCACCACGACTTACAGGACACTCGGGCAAAGTAAGCGCATAAATGGCCAGTATCACTCCAAAGCAAGCACAAGAAAAGAACTGCATATAATTATTTTGGAATCCCAAGATATCCGTCAGCAACATAGAACAGATGAAACCAATCGTTCCAAAAATACGGATAGGAGGAAAAGCGATGACAGGATCCAGTTTTACTTTATCCAGTGCGGTATAGGCTACCGAATTTGTCAATGCCAATGTTGGCATATAAAAAGCTACACTAAAAGAATAAAATGTAAATAAAGTACTGAAATTAACCGCTTCACCATCCACGTAGCCATACCACCCGGCAGCCACCATAAACACGGCAGCCATAAAATGACAGAAGCCATATAATTTTTGAGCAGGCACCCATCTGTCGGCAATAATTCCCATTACAGCAGGCATAAACAAGGAAACAATCCCCTGCATGGCGTAAAACAGGCCTATCCTAGCACCCAAGCCAATATTAAACAAATATGTCCCCATGGAAGTAAGATAAGCCCCCCATACGGCAAATTGTAAGAAGTTCATGACTATCAGTCTGAGTTTCATTCCGGTAATTTCGTTTTTCATCTTTCTTCTTTAATGTGTGTTTTTTATATTACTTGCAAAGATATAAAACAATTCGATTTTTCATGGAGATTCATCTTAAAAAACAAAGCCTCTCCGGTGGTTTCACAACTTCCGGAAAGGCAAGACAATTAAAAAGTTTTTGTAATCTAACTAAAAGAGAGTGTTTTATTATCTGGTGTTCGTGAAAAATAATGCCATTATCTATTCAGCTATGGCATAAGCATCCAGTCCTTTCAATGACTGGCGGATAGTTTTCTGCATCTTCTCCATCTCTTCCCGGCTCATTTGGCGCACCTCTATACCGGAATCTCTTAGATTATTCCCCAATTCAGCCATCTGCTCATTGAACGAATCCCAATATTCCGAATCAAGGACAGCAGAATACACTTCTTTCCCATCCTTCATCGGACTGATAATAACGGTCATGCTTACATTTCCGTTTTCATTGACATTAAGGGTGTAAGTACGTTTCTCATTATCCATCTTATAAATGAATGTAAAATTCGCTTTCTGCGCCTTGCCCCTTCCCTTCGGCATATCCTTAATGGCAGTTTCTGCATATTCCTCATCCTTCTCGAAAGCCTCAATCAACCTTGCGCCTATTTTCTCATCCTTTAACGAAAAACTTTTCACCACCTTTACCACTTTGCGGGTTTTAGAGTCACGTTTCGTTACAGAGTTGATAGCCACATCATCCCGCTTTTCCAATTCTGCCGCCATTTTATCAATATTCTTCTGGGCCATAACCTTGCCTGTTCCACCACACAGCAGCAAAACAGCCGCCAATGCACTTCCTAAAATAAACCTTGTTTTCATATCTTATTTTTTATGTTTTTTATTCGCTTACCAATAATTCCTTTTCTTCTATCTCTTTCTCGGAACGATGAATTTCTTCCACACGTTCCTGGGCCAGTTTCTCCACCCGTTCCGCCTTTTCCAATGTTTCAATAATACAAGGCATAATCTGTTTCACATCCGAAATGCGCTTGCCTCCCACTTCCACATAACTACCTTCGTAGCACGACCACTCACCACTTCCGTCTGCTTGGTTTTCCGAATAGAAAATAAAACCTAACCCCAGCGCAATGACCATCATTGCCGCTATACCGGCACTCCAGACAGCTATTGGAATACGCTGATAAAAGCTTTCTTTTCCAACCACCGGTACCTTTTCTGATTTCTTTCCTCCAGCAACCTCCTTCTGTCCGTCTGGCTGCAACATACCCGGTTCTCCCTGCATACCTCCCTCATACCAGGCAAACATCGGAGCATATCCCATCAGATGAGAAGGTACATCCCCTGTATGGAAGAAACGATAAATAGCCTGCTCCTCGGCATTCGTAGTTTCCCCTTCCAAGAAACGGTTAATGTATTCTTCTATATTCCTCTTATCTAATTCCATACCTTACTGTGTATCATAAATTGTTCTTTTACTCTTTTTCTAGCTCTCGACAAATTGGTTCGTACCGCCACCGGCGTACTTCCTGTGAGACGGGCTATCTCCTCTACTTCGAAACCTTCCAAGTGCTTCATGCGGAGAATAGACTGTTGCAAATCAGGTAAAGTACCTATTACTTCCAGTATCTCCTGCATATTCTCTTCCTCTACCAGTTTCATTTCAGGGTTTTCACCTCCACCAATGCTGATGCCTTGCTCCAAATCGACTTTCTCTATTCGAATACCTCGCAAACGATTAATACACAAATGCTTGGTTATAACAATAGCCAGTGCATCCACGCTACGATATTGGTCCAGACGGTCGCGAAGAAACCAAAGTTTCAACAGTACATCTTGTACTGCATCTTCTGCCTCATCGGAGTCTTCCAGATAACGGATAGCCATTCTTAACAAAGCCGGCCGCATTCGTTTTGCCTCTATTTCAAATCTATTTTGTTCCATGTTCACTAGTATGACACATAGAGGTAGGGAAACGTTACATCAAAATGAAAAATAATTTGCCGACATGTCAATTTGCTAATATACCAATAACCGTGTGGGCATATATAGTACCCCTAATTAGCACATCAGCAAATTGACAGATTAGCAAATTATTCAAACTTATAAACCGTATGACTATGAAAAACCTCTCCCGGCCGGAGTACAGTACTGGGGAATTCAGGCTGATTGGGGCTATCTTGAAAATGCATCGTTTCGAAACATACCGCCGAACGGAAAGGATAAGCTATCCCCCTTTTACCAGTCATTTTTCCTTTCAGTCCATTACCGGTATAGATTTGTATTCCCGGTTCGGTGGTGAAGATCTCCATCTTACGCCCGCTTGTTGGATCATACACCCAAGCAGCCGGCCTTGTATCATCTCCTTTCGTATTCAATTCCCAAGTATGATCGTATCCGTTTACTACCTTCAATTGCGGATAATCCGCATCTATACGTTCTCCAATAGTATGCGGCATACGGAAATCAAGGGGAGTACCGGCCACCGGGAGATATTCTCCTGTGACACATTTCTTATCATCGTATGGAGTAAAGCGATCTGCATCTACCCAAAGTTGCTGGTCTTCCACGCTTTTTGTAAAGTCTCCCGAGATATTAAAAAAAGAATGATGAGAAAGATTAAGTACCGTGGGTGCATCCGTAGTTGCCTCGTATGTCAAATCCAGTGCATTCTCATCCTCACCAAGACTATAGACTAACGTCACTTTCAGGTTTCCGGGGAAACCATTTTCTCCATCAGGGGAGAGATAAGACAGACGAACCGTATATGTATCTGCCTGTTCCACTTTCCATATTCTATCGGCAAAACCGGGATTCCCCCCATGTGATATATGTCCGGACTTCCCATTGTTAGGGACCAGCTTATGCTCTACCCCGTCCAGTGTGAAACGCGCATTCAGAATACGTCCTATATAGCGTCCTACCGTAGAACCAAAATTCTGCCGTTGTTCCATATACTCACCAATCGTGGAAAATCCACACACTACATCTTCCCTTTTTCCATTTTTGTCGGGTACAAGGATAGAAACTACTCGCGCCCCATAGTTCGTGATACAGACCTCCATCCCTTTTTTGTTACTCAAAGTAAATAAATCGGTATACTGCCCATTCACTTCTGTCTGAAAATCCTTACGTTGTAATCCTGAAGCAGTGACCTGCTTGTCGTCGTGACAAGAAGAAAGCAGCATCAACAAGCCCATACAAACTATACCATGTTTTCCACTCATATCATTCATTTTATAGGTTTTAAATGCCACAAATGTAAATCCTCCGATGGAAAATAAGAAAAGCCGGCCTTTCCTTTTTCAAGGGATGACCAACTTTTCAACTATTTCAACCAATTTTTACCCGATTACTTCTTCTCTTTCAGCAATAGAGTAGTATGATGACTATCCTCCCATTCGGACATCAACCGATGAAAATCTGCATAATCGGTGGGAGTTATCCATTGTTTGTTCAGTCGCAACGAACGGGTTACTTCCGTCTTATCCTCTGTAGTCTGTACGGTTATTTTCAATTTCCCTACCGCATTGACTATTTCTTTTGCCTTTTGCGGAGTACATACCTGCATATCCGACGGAACATTTACTATGCAAATATAGGTTTCATCCGTCATACCAGGAAGCAACAGGTTCGTAGTACGTTCTGTATTTCCAAAGCCATAACCATTCATGGCTATTCCGGTTTTAGCGCGAGGCAATGTTATCAGACGATAGCCCCCTGCCAACGTTTTACCTGTTTCAGAAGTGACTGTTATCGTATCCGTTTCATAAACCGGTTTATTCTTCACTTCCAAAACCGCTTTCTTACCATCCAACGTATTGACAGGCTGATATTCCTGTATGCCCGCTATGACAGGAGAGTCCAGAAACAACTGGCTGATAGCGCCCAATCCCAAACAATTATCCGGTGCTTTTACGCCAAAAGCAACCTTAACCTCACCTTGTAATCCTGCCGCCTGCAACAATCCTGCAAGCAGATTTATCTTTTCCGCTTCCGTGCCATAGGCAGTACGGATTACTTCAGTTGCCGGACGGATCCGGTATCCTGTTTCGGACAAAGACAACCGGGACGTGCCCAATCCATGTACATAGTTCATCAGGACAGCTTCCTTTTCATCCGCATTTTTTCCTTGCAATAATTTTTGTGCCAAAGCCATGACCTCTTTTTCATGAGCTGCCGTAAATTGAGATTTCAGCACTTTCAAAGCATCGGCCATCGACGGATACGTATTTGCTAAAATAACCGGTATATTTCCTGATAAAGCAGGAGTACTTTCCATAGGATAATAAGCAGGAATATTTTTCAGTATCCAAGTAACAACTTTACTTCCATTCTCATTTTTCACTACCGGCGCAGCTTTTCCGTTTATCAATGCATAATTCAAAGGCTTGTCCTCAGGAACCGACACACTACAGATATATTCTTTGACGGGCGATAACTCCTCTACCGGCACATATACATCCAGCCCGGGCAAATAACCGGGACGTGTGATAACCGAGTAATCCAAACAAATAGTCGCTCCCAACTCCAGTCCCGTATGTACCACCACCATCTCTTTCAGTCCGTTATAGGCAGGAGCATCAGCCGCCGCAGCAGGAAGAACCTCTACAAATGCATTTTCGGGAGTCTTTACTATCTTCCCGTCTTTCTGGCGAGTATAAGATTCATGTATCTTCAATTCCTGATATGCCGGATTGTAAACAATGAAGCTTTCACCATACAAACCATTCATCGCTGCATGTGTAAATAAAGTCAACTCCTTATATACCCGCATTTCCTGACTACCGTCCTTATGTAATGTATAAGTCTTGGCTAACTTCCCAAATTCTGCTTCAGAAGCCGCTTTTGCCGGAAGAGCTGTCAATAACAACACTCCCAAGCATACATATATATAATAAATCTTTTTCATGTCGCTTTACTTTTTAATCACCAAATAATCACCGTATGCTTTATGAGCTTCCACCGCTTTACGGAAGCTATCCCAATCCGACGCTTCATATACACGCTTTTTCAAAGCCAGACGATTATGCAGGACCACCCGGTTTCCTTTTTGTAGAAGCGAGCCTTCAAAATCGGCTCCCGTTCCCTGCATGGTATCCTCCTTTGGCCCATTTATCAGCCTATAGCCTGATGGCAATTGAATGGTTTCATCCAATTCCACCAAACGGGAGCAGGCGTCTTTAAAACCATACTTCCGTTCCTTCATTTCTGTATCAATCCGTAGATAAGAGCGTACCTGATTATAAAGATTATTCATTACCAAAGGCTTGAACAACATTTCCTTCTCCCCTTGCATGGCATAATCCGGAATCTCGTAGCGGAAAATGATTTGGATAGGAGCAGCTTGATAATCTTTAGGATTCCTGCCATAATCTACACTCAGCAATCTGGCTTTAGGAGAAACAGCCAGCAATTGTCTTTCCATAGTCGCACGCCACTGGCTCTGAAAACCTCTTGTAAAGATGCTGCGTATATTGCTGTCACTCTGTCCCTCGGCTTGAATGGTAAATGTACCACGCAAAGTACCATTAGCGTCCAAGCGGTTGTCTGCCTTGATGCGTACATAGTGATTTTCCGGAGCAGAAACAGGAGTCAGACAGAGATCGGAACCTTCAGGTACACCGGGCAGATAATTCTGCTGTTGCTCGGCACTACTCCACAACTCACGGCAGAAAGGAACCCATGTGGGGTCTAACGGCATATAAGTTCCATCAGCAAGTTTCACCACAGCTACACAATGATTGAAATGATCCGCAGGAATACTTTCGACACGACTGCCCGCCATCGTCATGGCCGGATAGGCCTCGAACCCCGCCATGCGCAGAAAAGAAACCAAAGTTCCTGCTATATCTTTACACACGCCGCAACGATCCGTATAATTCATTTTAGTATCATGTAACGTATAGCCCTCTCCTTTTCCCATAGAGATACCTGCATAACGGATATTATCCGCTACCCAATGGGTCAGTACAGCTATTTTCTCCATTTCGGTTTTCTTTCCTTTTATCAGTTCGTCCACTTTCTTCTGCGCTTCGGGCAGTGGAGCAAAGCTTCCATAATCCTCATTGACCTTATTGAACCACAAAGACTTGTCTTTCCAATGAGGAGTAGAAGACATCATCAGTTTAGGAGCTGCATCAAACAAATCTACCATATTCGGCTCCCGCCGGAAAGGCATCATGTCCTCCATAGCAAAAGTATAAGCCTTTCGTCCGTCTTCATAACGCATGGACGATGTACATTCTCCTTGATAAAATTGAAATTGCATCTCTTTTTCCATAGGAATACTGACCTTGTACACTTTACGCACGGTAGGCTCACTGCTCCAAAATGGAACAATGTCATAGAACTGGCCACGCATGGGAGGTATAAACCGGGAATCATCCTCAGGAACAGCTCCCAGCAAAGCGTATGTAAATCCCTTTTTCGCTATTTCATAATCTATGACATCACCGGGGTTCAAAGCCCCCACTTCTATCATAATCTGTCGTGCTCCCCAATAAATAGCACGGGCCGGAGCCGCATAGTCACAGGTCTTCTTCACATCCACCTCTTCAATCTGCCCGTCAGCATGATATATCGTCACACGTTTAAACTCGGCATGGGCCGTCAACGGATCATAATCATATTTAATCACCCGGTTAGCTACTGCTCCTTTAGGAGTCTGCACCTTGATAACCTTACATACGGCAAATGATCCCTGCCCTGTCGGTTGCACTGACACCGATGTACTGTCCAGCAACGCCACACAGTCAAACTTGGCATACGATTCTCCTTTCGCAGCTTCCTCATAAAGTTTCCAGCCCTGCCCGTAAGTTGTGACCGAAGTGAGAAGAAAGCAAGCCAATGTTGCATAAAGTTGTTTTCTCATGTTTCTCATCTATTTTGTTTTAACCTAACAAATGTAGGCAATAATCTTCTATTTCACATCTATTTTATAGAAAAACTCCTGTTCTTATGCAGTCTTTTATTCTCCCCTGTATCTTTATATAATAACATGACAAAAGAAAAATGAATGACGCAGAACTAATAGAAGGATGTAAAGCCGGAAAGAGGGAAGCTTTGGAAACCATATACAGACTCTTCTCCCGCCAAATGTATGGAGTGTGCTGTCGCTATGTAGGCGAAGAATCGGCCTTGGACGTCATGCACGATGGATTCATCAAAGTATTTTCCGCCATCGACCAACTACATGCCACCGACCTGCATGGATTCAAATCCTGGGTCACCCGTATCATGGTAACTACCTCCTTGCATCATCTCCGTAAACAGAAAACCTGCTTTTTCCTTTCTGTAGATGATCTGGAAGAAGACATGCAGCCTGTGGACGAAGAAGATATGATTTCGATTCCTATTGAAACCTTGATGAAATTCATAACTGAATTACCGGCAGGCTATCGCACCATACTGAACTTGGCCGTATTCGAAGGAATGCCTCATAAGGAGATTGCGAAGACATTAGGCATTAACGAACATTCATCCTCCTCACAACTGCACCGCGCCAAATGTGTACTTGCTCAAAAAATTAAAGAATACTTAACTCGACAATCATTATGAAACAGGAAGAAGAACCGTGGATAGACCACTTGAAACAACGGGTTAACGAATACGAAAAGCCCCTCCCCGAAAATGATTGGAATCATTTTCAAACGAAATATTTCACCCCCTATTTACATAAGAAAAAAAGGATAAGAACGATGCGTATAGCAGCCGTTCTCCTCTTGCTGTTTATACCTTTTGCCACCACTTTTTATTTTTTACAGACAGAAAAGCACAAAGTAGCCTCGCCCGTCGTATCCTTACCGGTACACCAGCCAAGAAGCATTACAGGCAATCCTTCCATTATGCCTGAAAACAAACTATTACCGGACAGGCCCCAATCAAAGACAACTTCCTTGACAAAACCACCAATCCAAACAAGTATCAATACCGATACGGCAAATAATATAGGAATAGAATGCACTCTCCCGGCACAAGATACAATCCGGAACACAGAATCTGTACACAAGAGCCCCTCCGGACATAACCACTTTGCATTACCGCATAAACGTTCCGAATATACTTTGGCACTTGCCATATCTGCCGGCAATAACGGAACAAGCACCGGCTTCATAAACAAAACTTTTTCCCGGGGAGACATAGGAAGTTCTCATAAGGATGAAATTATGTATTGGAATGACTTCAAAAACTATTTGCAGGAATATCCCTCGGACTTTCCCGATGCACAAGCTTACGGAGCTCTGCTACAAATAGCAAATGACAACACAGGACGCCCCATGACAGAATATACCCATTATAATCTCCCCGTCAGTTTTGCGCTTTCGTTCCGTAAATCCATAAGCAGGCATTGGGGAGTCAGTGCAGGTCTGCAATATACCTATCTGTCGTCCGAAAGTTCCATAGGAGAAGATTCCAAGTGGGTTAAACGACAAAAGTTCCACTACATAGGCTTGTCTGTGAAACTAGACCGCCGGCTTTATACCACCCGTACCTTTTCCTTTTATACCACAGGAGGAGGCACGATAGACAAATCCGTATCGGGTAAACTGGAACAAGATTTCATCGTTCAGAAAGAAAAAATCTATTCCAGTACAGAGAGTCTGAAAATAAAACCGCTCCAATTCTCCATACACGCCGCATTGGGAATACAATATAATATAAATCCTACCCTAGGGGCTTTCATAGAACCCGGAGCAGCTTTTTATTTCAAGGACGGCAGCTTTAAAAACACAATACGTGACGAGTACCCGTTCCATTTCAACCTACAATTGGGAGTGCGCTGGAATTATTAAGGAAACTTCATGCAGTCTTTTGTCCATCCTTGTATCTATAGGATAAAAAGACAGCCATGCAAAAAAGACATCAAGACAGACAATGTTATTTTAACGAACTAGCGAACACATCACGCAGTTTCTATATAAACTATGTAAAGCAATTTATCTCCCTCAGCTCTTCTACCCACATACTGGAAATAGGTTGCGGAGAAGGAGGTAACCTGCTCCCCTTTGCCGAACTAGGCTGCAAGGTAACAGGCATAGACCGTGCAGCCAGCCGCATATACCAGGCACAATCCTTCTTCGCCGCCTCCGGCTACAAAGGAGAATTCAGGACGATGGATTTCTTCAACTTCTCTTCAGTTTCCCGTTACCAGCTCATCCTGATACACGATGTCATTGAACACATCAGTAACAAAGAAGAATTCTTCCGTTGCCTCTCTCCTCTTCTAGCTAAGGGAGGCATCATATTCTGGGGATTCCCGTCTTGGCAAATGCCATTTGGCGGACATCAGCAAATTTGTCACAACCGGTTCGTCTCCTCTCTTCCTTTCATCCATTTATGTCCCGGTATATTCTATCGGTTTCTGCTCAGATGTTTCCATGAAACACCATCATGTATCGAAGAATTATCAGACATCAAACGCTGCCGCATGACCATAGACGCCTTTGAACAACTTGCTGAAAAGTATGGATACGAAATAATCGACAGACAATTATGGTTCATCAACCCACACTACCAACAGAAGTTCCATCTGCGGCCACGAAAATTATATCCTGTACTGGCACAGTTAAAACACATCAGAAATTACTTCAGCACCTCCTGTTTCTATATAACACGCCACCGTGATCTTCATCCTTAAGGCAACCAATTTATACTATTTTCATGTTTATATCAATAGTTTGTTTCTCTTTTATCAAGAATTGGACTACCTTTGTAATCCAAATTTAATGTATTGACTTTATGCCGACATTTTTCATCATCCTTATCTTTACATACCTTGGAGGAAATGCCTACATATTTTACAGAGGTTTGCAAACATTATCCGGCTTTCCATACGGAATCAAGATTTTATTGACTATTTTATTCTGGCTAGCTGCACTGTCCTTTTTCGGAACGATGCTAAGTCGCAATGTGAAGATACCGTTTTACTTATCCCACACAATGTATGAGGTCGGGACAGGCTGGCTGATATTCACTTTATATATGGTCTTGTTTTTACTTTTCTTTGATTTATTGAAACTGTGCTCTATTTCTTTCAACCAGAGTTTCATGACTTCTTTACTGGCCACATTCGTCTTGTTGGGATATGGATACTATAATTATCGCCATCCCAAGATAAATACTGTCAACATCACGCTCACCAAACCGCTAACCGATAATCGGCGTCCTATAAAAATAGTTGCAGTGAGCGATATACATTTGGGCAACGGCACAGGAAAAACGTCTTTGAAGCAATATGTGAAAATGATTAACGGACAGAATCCGGACTTAATCCTAATTGGAGGCGATTTAATTGATAACAGCGTAATACCTCTTTATGCTGAAAACATGGCTGAAGAACTAACGGAATTAAAAGCACCACTGGGAATCTACATGGTCCCCGGAAACCATGAATATATCAGCGGGATAGACAAAAGTATCCAATTTATACAAAATACTCCTATACAACTACTGCGCGACTCGGTTGTCACACTTCCCTGCGGCATACAACTGATAGGACGTGACGACCGTAGCAATGCCAGACGACTTCCATTACAAAAGTTAATGGCCCGTATAGATAAAAGCAAACCGGTTATTCTGTTGGACCATCAGCCTTACCAACTGGCAGAGAGTCAGGCAGCCGGTATCGACTTACAGTTCAGCGGACACACTCACCATGGACAGGTTTGGCCCATGAATTGGGTAACAGACCATCTTTATGAACAAAGTCACGGCTATCGCCAATGGGAAAACAGCCATATATATGTTTCCAGCGGATTATCTTTATGGGGACCTCCTTTCAGAATAGGAACCGAGAGTGAGATGGTAGTATTACAACTTCATTAAAAAGCCTGCAACCTTTCTATTATTGACATCTTGAAGCATTCCTGCTCATTACCCGTTATCTAAGCTTTTTCTTCCATTACATTAAGTTCTTTCTTCCAGCCACCTAATACAGACTCCGACAGTGGACTATACAGACGCTTATAATAGACTGTATAGTCCATTCGAAGCGACTGTATAGTCCACTGTCGGAGTCTGTACTACATAACCGTAAAAATCTCCTTAATCATCAGCCCGAAAAGGCTTAGGAAAGCGTGTATAAAGCTTTAGGACCAAGCAGAGCGAACTTTATGCTGCCTGGATTGAAGAAGAACGAATCCTATCAAAAAAAATCCCACAATGGATATAAACGGAAAAACAAGCATAGGCCTGTCACCCCAAAAGAGAAAATGTAAGGAGTGGAAGAAAAAAACAGAGCAAATCTTTCTTTCAGGAAGAAGCTTTAAAAAACGGTCTATATCATATATAAAAAAAGAAGGGTATCTATCCCAGACACCCAATCTTCATTAACCTTAAATCTAATACCATGAAAAACACAGTGCAAAGATAAGGAGTTTTATGTTATCAAACATAATAATACTACAACTATTCGCTTCTGATTAACATCATTTAAACTTTAATGGCGCTTTTGCAGATTCAAATCCTGTAAAAACACCATTGTACTATATAATATATAAATAAATCGAATTATTCCACATACAGCACCAGCCCTTTCAAATACTCTCCTTCAGGATGGTAAATATTTACGGGATGATCTCCCGGCTGAGTCAATTGATGCAGAATACGTACACTACGTCCGCTTTGTGCCGCAGCTGTAAATACCGCATTGCGGAAATTCATCTTATCTACCACCTGCGAGCAAGAGAAAGTAAACAGAATACCTCCCGGTTTGATTTTCTCAAATGCTTTAGCGTTTAGTTTCGTATAGCCACGCAATGCATTGCGGAGAGCATCCTTGTGTTTGGCAAATGCAGGAGGGTCAAGAATTATCAAATCATATTGATCTCCCATACGATCCAGGTATTTAAAAGCATCCTCAGCATACGCCTTATGACGGGTATCACCCGGAAAATTTAATTCCACGTTCATATTGGTAAGATCAATAGCTTTTGCCGAACTGTCTACCGAATGCACCAGATTCGCGCCTCCACGCATGGCATAAAAAGAGAATCCTCCTGTATAACAGAACATATTCAATACATTACGCCCTTTGGCATAACGTTCCAACAAATGACGGTTCTCACGCTGATCCACAAAGAAACCCGTTTTCTGTCCTTTCAGCCAATCTACATGGAATTTCAATCCGTATTCCATCGCTATGTTTTCGGGACTTCCTCCTTTGATGAAACCGTTCTCCGGTCCCAAGTCTGCCTTGAAAGGCAACGTAGTTTCTGATTTATAATAAATGTTCCGGACTACATCCCCCATCACTTCAGACAAGGCATCGGCTATCTCCATACGGTAAACGTGCATTCCGGCCGAATGTGCCTGCATCACGGCTGTATGATCGTATACATCAATAATCAAACCCGGCAAGTTATCCCCTTCGCCATGAACCAGACGGTAAGTGTTATTTGCAGGATTACCAGCCAAACCCAAACTGCGACGCAAATCATAGGCCACTTCCAGTTTATGCTTCCAGAATTCATGATCAATCTCACCTTCCTTAAAAGAGAGCACGCGCACGGCAATACTTCCTATCTGGAAATGCCCGCAAGCTATAAATTCTTTCTTTGAAGTGTACACATCCACTATCTCGCCTTCTTCGGGTTCTCCCTCGATGCGCTGGATAGCTCCGGAGAATACCCACGGATGGAAACGCTTTAACGACTCTTCCTTACCCGGTTTCAGGTATACTTTTTTATAAGCCATTTGTATTTACTGTTGTTTCTATTGGTTCTTCCTCTTTTATCTCATAATCACCCGTACGTTCCAATTCCGTCAGGCAATTGTAAATTTCCACACAAGCCCACGCATCTGTGGCTGCATATAGTTTTTGTCCCTCGCTAAGCACATCCGCCTCCCAATTGGAAAGACGCTGGCTTTTTGAAATCTTCTGATCAAACAGATTGGCGAAAATTTTTTGCAGACTCCGGTCAGCTATGCCGAATCGTCCTACATAGTCCTGCAACTCTATCCAGTTACCCCGGTCGGGATGCACATTCTCACGTTTCCTCAACGAATTAAAATCGTCTTTCAGCGACAAACCTATCTTCAAGGTATCGCTCATCAAAAACTCTTGCAGAGAATTAGGCATACCTATCCGGTTCAGACGGAACAAGAAACAAGTATCTTGCGTAGATATTTGCAACAAAGCCACTTTATGGGTAGTACCTCGCTTGAAAGACGGACGTGTTTCCGTATCCACCCCCACTATGCGCTGATCTTTCAGGTAGGCTACTGCTTTCTCGGCCTCGCTCTCAGTATAAATTACAAAGATACGTCCGGGAAAAAGCACCTTGGGCATTGCTGCTATCTCGGCTTTAGTAATCGTTTTTTTTATTTGTTTCATAATAATGAATTCTCATCTTCCATTTCTTCCTCCTCGTCATCATCGGCAGGAGTATACTTTACATCGTGTAAGGCACGCATGGTGTTTACCAAACGCTGCCCCCAGAATTCCCTGAAATGTTCCTTACAGACTACTAACGAATCATTCATCGTTTCGTTCAGTCCCAGTTGGAATACGCTGATAAAGTCTTTCAAATCCTGATAAATATCCGCCAAATCTTCTGAAATACATTTCTTGATGGGCGTGTCACTGTATGCCATATCCGGCAAGAACACTTCCAGATAATCGTCCTTTGCCCCCAACACACCGGCCACAGTCCTACGTATCAGTTCATAATCTTCTTCAGTAACGAAGATTTCAGGCTCATCCTCTCCTATCGGTTCACATGGAGGCAACAAAGTCGCTTTCAAATAAAGCAACGGAAGTATTTTTAAGGCAGTATCTACAAAATCATAGCGTTTCATATCACGGGCACGTTCCAGAAAACCACAATATTCGGCGGCCACCGTCACAAATTCTACTGTATTTTTGTCAAATATCACCTGACTGTACTTTTCCATAAACATTAAAATTGAATCGCAAAGTTAAGAAAAAAGAGATTAAATAAGGCAATAATTAATGTTTTTCATGTACATTTGCGAAATAATAAATAGAATGAAGACGTATGGCAAAGAAAAAATCAGATAAGGAGACAGAGCCTAAAAAGGTATCAACCAAACGATTCTCCGCTTTTTTTAAGAATGAAACGACGCATTTTGTAATCGGATTGATTAGTGTTATTTTTGCTGTTTATCTGTTGCTGGCATTTACCTCTTTCTTCTTTACGGGAGCAGCGGACCAAAGTATTTTGGACAACCAACAGCCGGGTGAACTGATGCAGACCACCAACCATGTAAAGAACTATGCCGGAGCACGCGGCGCACAGCTTGCCGAATTCCTTATAAATGAATGTTTCGGACTGGCAGCTTACTTTATCATTTTGTTCCTGGCAGTAGTGGGTATGAAATTAATGAAAGCCTATCAGTTCCGCATCTGGAAATGGTTCATGTCCTGTTCCATCCTGCTCATCTGGTTCTCCATCACACTGGGTTTTATTTTTGACGGCACTTTCGGAAACAGTTTCATCTATCCGGGCGGACTGCACGGATACAATGTAAGCAACTGGCTGATTTCACAAGTAGGTATACCTGGCTTGGGATTGTTATTGTTCATCACAGCACTGTTGTTCTTTGTGTATTTAAGCAATGAGACCATACAGATTATACGCAAGGCTTTGCACCCTAATTTCAAACGGAAGAAAAAAGGAGAGCAAGCTTCTTCTGCAGCTGAAGAAAGTCCGGTCAAAGAAACTCCCCGAAAGGAAGAGAACAAGAAGGAATTCTCCAATCCCGGACCTGCCATTGTAGATTTCGAACTGGAACAGCCGGAAAAGATAAAGGAAGAAGTGGAAGACCAGGTCCCTTTCCCTTTTGAGAACAATCAGGTTGCTGGACCGGAAATGGAACAGGAGCCTGCCTATGTGACTGAAGAAGAGGAAGTAGAAGATATAGATGAACCTGATTTTTCAATCAGTGAAGAAACAAATGAGGAAGACGAGGCATACAAAGGTCCCGTACTTTCACCATACAACCCCCGTCTGGATTTGGAAAACTATAAATTCCCTAGTTTGGATTTGCTAAATGAATACGAAGATGATGGTCCCAATATTGACATGGAAGAGCAAAATGCCAACAAAGACCGCATCATCAAAGTTTTACGCAGTTTCGGAATCGAAATCAGCTCTATCAAGGCAAGTGTAGGTCCTACCATCACATTATACGAAATCACTCCGGCAGAAGGAGTTCGTATCTCGAAAATCAGAAATTTGGAGGATGATATCGCATTAAGTTTGTCGGCACTAGGGATCCGTATCATCGCCCCGATACCGGGTAAAGGTACTATCGGTATTGAAGTTCCGAATGCCAACCCACGTATCGTACCGATGAAGTCTATCCTGAATAGTAAAAAGTTCCAGGAGACCACCTACGAACTGCCTGTGGCATTAGGTAAGACTATTACCAACGAAGTCTTTATGGTGGACTTGGCAAAGGCTCCCCACATGTTGGTAGCCGGTGCTACCGGACAAGGTAAGTCCGTGGGATTGAATGCCATCGTGACCTCTTTATTATATAAGAAGCATCCGGCAGAACTTAAGTTTGTAATTGTAGACCCCAAGAAGGTGGAGTTCGCTATCTATGCTCCGATTGAGAAGCATTTTCTGGCTAAACTGCCGGATGGAGAAGACGCAATTATCACCGATGTTACCAAAGTGGTACAAACCTTGAACTCATTATGTATAGAGATGGACAGCCGATATGATTTGCTGCGTAAAGCCGGTTGCCGTAATATTAAGGAATATAACGCGAAATTCATCAACCGACAGTTGAATCCGGAAAAAGGCCATCGCTTCATGCCTTATATAGTGATTATCATTGATGAGTTCGGTGACCTGATTATGACTGCGGGTAAGGAAGTGGAATTACCTATTTGCCGTATCGCCCAGTTGGCACGTGCAGTAGGCATACATGCCATTATCGCGACCCAGCGTCCGACAACGAACATTATTACCGGTACTATCAAAGCTAACTTCCCGGCACGTGTTGCCTTCCGTGTAGCTGCCATGATGGACTCACGTACTATTCTGGACCGTTCGGGAGCACAACAACTGATTGGTAAGGGAGATATGCTTTACTTGCAAGGTAATGATCCGGTACGTGTGCAATGTGCATTCGTGGATACTCCTGAAGTGGAGAAAATAGCCAATTACATCAGTAAACAACAAGGATACACCACCGCATTCATGTTGCCCGAATACGTAGGCGAAGAGAGTGAAAGCAGTGTAGGGGAAGTGGACATGAACCGATTGGACCCTATGTTTGAAGACGCAGCCAGACTGGTAGTGATTCATCAGCAAGGCTCTACTTCGCTAATCCAGCGCAAGTTCTCTATCGGTTACAACCGTGCGGGACGTATCATGGACCAACTGGAAAAAGCAGGAATTGTTGGCCCCACTCAAGGAAGCAAGGCGCGTGACGTACTCTGCATGGATGAAACAGACCTAGAAATGAAATTGAACAATCTACAACAATAAGTTGTTTAATAATGTTATGATAAAAATGAAAAGAACATACTTACTGGTATTAATCCTTTTCCTTTCGGTCAGCCTGTCCGCACAAAAGGACAAACAGGCACGGGAGATATTGGACAAAACCGCCAATGCCCTGCAACAGGCCGGAGGCATCCGTGCCACCTTTGGGGGGACAGGCAATGGAACCTTATTGCTAAAAGGCAACCAGTTCTATCTGAACAGTGGCGGAATACAAAGCTGGTTTGACGGAAAAACGCAATGGAGTTATCTGGAAAGCAGCGAAGAAGTGAATGTGAGCAATCCTACCCCGGAAGAATTGCAAACCATTAATCCATACGCACTGTTATCCATTTACAAAAACGGATATAATTATAAGTATGCGGGGACAAAAAGCCGTAACGGCAAACAAGGGTTCGAAGTGATACTGACCCCGGAGAATAAACAAGATATCACATCCATCACCTTGTTCGTTTCCCAAACATATCAGCCTTTATATATAAAGGTAGAACAAAATAATAAATCGGCAAACGAGATTATCGTCACTTCTTACCAAACCAACCAGCCGCTGGACAATGCGACATTCAAGTTTGATAAAAAGAAATTCCCAAACGCTGAAGTGATAGACTTACGATAGCAAACAGAGTTCAAGATAGAGAGATAATATAATATTCATCAAATTAAATTAAGTAAAGAAATAAGTATTATGAGTACAGAAAAAGTTAAATGCCTTATCATCGGCTCAGGTCCTGCCGGCTATACCGCAGCCATTTATACAGGACGCGCTAACATCGCTCCGGTCTTATATGAAGGCTTACAGCCCGGAGGCCAGTTGACCATCACTACCGAGGTGGAGAATTTCCCCGGATATCCCGAAGGTATCAGCGGTACCCAGCTAATGGAGGATTTGCGCAAACAAGCAGAACGCTTTGGCGCGGATATCCGCAATGGTATTGCAACTTCCGCCGACCTGAGCAAACGTCCTTACCGCATCACCATTGATGACGAAAAAGTGATTGAGGCAGAAACTGTAATTATATCCACAGGTGCCACCGCCAAATATCTAGGTCTGGAAGACGAACAAAAATATGCCGGAATGGGTGTAAGTGCCTGCGCCACCTGCGACGGTTTCTTCTATCGCAAGAAAACTGTAGCTGTAGTAGGTGGCGGTGACACTGCTTGTGAGGAGGCTGTCTATCTGGCAGGACTGGCCAAACAGGTTTACCTAATTGTACGTAAACCGTTCTTACGCGCATCCAAGATTATGCAAGCACGTGTTATGAACCATCCTAACATCAAGGTACTGTTCGAACACAACGCTGTCGGCTTATACGGAGAGAATGGCGTAGAAGGCGTTCATTTGGTAAAGCGTCAGGGTGAATGCAACGAAGAACGTTATGACTTGCCCATCGACGGATTCTTTCTGGCTATCGGCCATAAGCCCAATTCAGACATTTTCAAGGATTATTTAGACACAGACGAAGTAGGCTACATTATTACAGAAGCAGGTACTCCGCGTACGAAAGTCCCCGGTGTGTTCGCTGCCGGCGATGTGGCCGACCCGCATTATCGACAGGCTATCACTGCTGCTGGAAGTGGCTGCAAAGCTGCCATAGAAGCAGAAAGATACCTATCTGCCAATGACTTATTATAATAAAATAAACTAACCCCACAACAAACACTATGACACATTTTCTAAGGAAGATGGCAGCTGCCTGGATCATTCTAGGCAGCGTGTCGGTGGGCTTTGCACAACAGCAAACGCCTCCCATCCCTACGGACCCTAACGTCCGCATCGGTAAATTGGACAACGGATTAACTTATTACATCCGTCACAACGAACTCCCCGAAAATAGAGCCGATTTCTACATCGCTCAAAAAGTAGGTTCCATTTTGGAAGAAGACAACCAGCGAGGCTTGGCACACTTCTTAGAACACATGTGCTTTAACGGAACTAAAAATTTCCCGGACAAAACCCTCATCCAATATCTGGAAAGCATAGGGGTGAAATTCGGTGAAAACCTGAATGCTTACACTAGCATAGATGAAACAGTATACAATATTTCCAATGTTCCCGTGATACGTGACGGCGTTGTAGATTCTTGTTTGCTAATTTTGCATGACTGGGCCGATGACCTGACACTGGACCCTAAGGAAATAGACAGCGAACGCGGTGTGATTCATGAAGAATGGCGTACTAGCACAAACGCTATGATGCGTATGTACGAAAAAGCCCTCCCTACCCTTTATCCGGGAAGTAAATATGCCTATAGGCTTCCTATCGGCATAATGGAAGTAGTAGACAATTTCCCTTATCAGGCATTACGCGATTATTATGAAAAATGGTATCGTCCGGACCAACAGGGTATTGTCGTAGTAGGCGATATAGATGTAGACAAGATTGAGGCAAAGATAAAGAAGATATTCTCTCCTATTAAAATGCCAGAAAGCCCAGCAGAACGAGAATACTTCCAAGTTCCCGACAATAAGGAAACTATTGTAGCAATAGAAACGGATAAAGAACAGGCAAACCCAGTAGCTTATTTATGCTACAAACATGAAGCAATTCCTAATGAACAAAAGGGAAACATGGATTATCTGGTAGTGAACTACATGAAATCCATGATAGAAAATATGTTGAACGCCCGTCTGAACGAACTGACCCAAACAGCCAATCCTCCTTTCATCTTCGCTCAAGTCAGCGACCAAGAATTTCTGATTTCCAAAACAAAAGATGCCTTTACAGGAATAGTAGCAAGCAAGGAAGACGGAATTGACAGTGCAATAACCGCCATTGTACGTGAAATTGAACGGGCCCACAAATTTGGTTTCACCGCGTCCGAATATGCCCGCGCCAAAGCGGACTATCTGCGTATGCTGGAATCTGCATACAACGAACGCAATAAAGTGAAAAACGGTGCATACGTGGATGAATATGTACGCCACTTCATTGACAACGAACCAATTCCAGGTATTGAAAATGAATACGCCATTATGAATCAGATCGTCCCCAACCTGTCTGTGGAAATGGTAAACAGTCTGATTCCAGCCTTGGTTACCGACAGCAATCTGGTAGTAAACGTATTCTTCCCTGAAAAGGAAGGATTGAAAGTTCCATCCAAGAAAGAAGTTTTGGCTGCTATCAATAAGGTAAAAGCTGAAACACTGACTGCTTATGAAGACAAAGTTTCTGATGAACCTTTGATTCCTGAAAAGCCCCAAGGCGGAAAGATTACAAAACAGGAAAATGGTCCGTTTGGTTCTACAATCTTGACTCTGTCCAATGGAGTACGCGTTATCTTAAAGCAAACCGACTTCAAAGCGGATGAAATCAGAATGAGAGCTTTCAGTCCGGGTGGCAGTTCCTTGTTCCCGAATGATGAAATTATCAATATCAATGTCATGAATGATGTGGCAAGTATCGGCGGCTTGGGTAACTTCAGCAATGTTGATCTAGAGAAAGTATTGGCAGGTAAAAAAGCTAGTGTAAGTGCTTCCGTCAGTGGTAATACAGAAGGGCTGAGCGGAAGCTGCTCACCCAAAGATTTTGAGACCTTGATGCAATTAGTCTATTTGTCATTCACGGCTCCACGAATGGATAACGATGCATTTACTTCATTCAAGAACCGTCTACAAGCATCTTTGGCAAATCAAGAGGCCAACCCAATGACTGCCTTACAGGATACATTACAAAAAGCCCTCTATATGGGACATCCGCGTACTATCCGTATGAAAGCCGACATGGTGGACAAGATTGACTATGCCAGAATTATGGAGATGTACAAAGACCGTTTCAAAGATGCCAGCGACTTTACTTTCATCTTTGTAGGAAATATCAAACCAGAAAAAATGGAACCACTGATTGCGACTTATTTAGGCGCTCTGCCTTCCGTCAATCGCAAAGAAACCTTCCGTGACAACCACATTGATATGCGCCAAGGTGACTATAAGAACATTTTCAACAAGAAATTGGAAACTCCTAAAGCCACCGTATTGGTAATCAACAACGGGCAATGCGCATACACATTGAAAAACCAAATCATGATGAGTATGCTTTCACAGATACTGAATATCATGTATACTGAAAGCGTACGCGAAAAAGAAGGTGGGACATACGGTGTAAGTGCATTCGGCAGTCTGACCAAATATCCAAAAGAGAAAGCAGTTCTGCAAATCTATTTCGATACAGATCCTGCCAAACGCGCCAAAATGACGGATATCATTTTGAATGAACTGAACCAATTTGCCAACGAGGGTCCGTCCACCGAAAACTTGAACAAGGTAAAAGAATTCATGCTGAAGAAATACAAGGAAAATGCCAAAGAAAACAGTTATTGGGTAAATATGCTGGATGAATATTTCTGGGAAGGAACAGATATGAACACCGGCTACGCAGACATAGTAAACAGCATTACCGCTAAAGATCTGCAAGAATTTACCAAAGCCTTGTTGGAGCAGAATAACCGTATAGAAGTAAGCATGACTTCGGAAGAAACAAAATAATCCCATCCAAGCCTATGCTTCTATCTATTATAAGACAGAATCAAAAACTTGCAGCCAAGCGGAATCCTGCATTCGACAGGAACCGCTTTGCCAAGTTTTTAATTTACTTTATGGTCGCATTTTGGGCAGCATACCTCATCTTTATCGGGGTCATGCTGTCCTTCGCTTTTGAAGATATCTTTCCCAGCATGGAACCTTACCATATCATGAACCAAGGATTGATTTATCTTCTGATACTTGATTTTTTGCTACGCTTCATGCTGCAACCGGCCATGTCGCAAGAAATCAAGCCCTATCTGCTTATGCCAATAAAAAAGAATAAGCTGGTGGATACCCTGTTACTACAATCCGGAATCAGCAGTTACAACTTCTTCTGGTTTTTCCTGATCGTACCTTTTGCCCTGCTTACGATTATCCGTTTCTATGGATTCACGGGCATCCTATGCTATCTGTGCGGCATTTGGCTTCTGATGGCTATGAACAGTTATTGGTATTTGATATGCAAAACTTTACTGAATGAGAAATTGCTTTATATACTTCTCCCGATCGGAGTATACGGATTATTAGCGGGAACTGAATTTATTCCCGAAGGAAATCCGGTTTCCACGTTCATGATGAATCTAGGAGAAGGATTTATAGAAGGAAACATACTCGCCTTTCTAGGTGTCATAGCAGCCATTTTGTTGCTTCTGCTAGTAAATCGCAAGCTACAGCTACACTTCATCTATAATGAAATAGCTAAAGTGGAAGACACCAAGATGAAGCATGTATCCGAATATAAATTCCTGGACCGCTATGGTGACGTAGGTGAATATCTACGTCTGGAACTAAAACTGTGTTTCCGTAACAAAACCGTAAAGACACAATTCCGCATGGGATTTATCATCATGCTTGCTTTTTCGGCACTGATTGCCTTCACGGATGTGTATGACGGAACAGGAATGATAAATTTTATCTGCATATACAATTTTGCCATTTTAAGTATCATGACCCTGGGGCAAGTGATGTCTTTTGAGGGCAACTATCTAGACGGTCTTATGAGCCGTAAGGAATCTATCTATAACTTGCTTCGTGCCAAGTATTACCTGAACTGCATCATCGTGTTCATCCCTTTCCTGATTATGATGATCCCTGTAGCTAAAGGCAAGATACCCTTCCTCATGGCTCTATCTTATATGCTGTTTACAGCAGGATTCGTATTCGCTATGATGCTGCAACTGGCTGTGTACAATAAAAAGACACTCCCGTTAAACGCCAATGTCATGCGAAGCAATCGGGGAAGTTCCTTATTCCAGACCATTATCATCTCATGTGCTTTTTTCCTGCCCTTGATTATCAACAAAGCTCTGACGGCTTTCTTTGAACAGGATACAGCCTGCATCATCATGATGATTATAGGGTTGTTACTGATTGCAACCCACAATATTTGGATAAAAAATATCTATAACCGTTTCATGAAGCGCCGTTATGAGAATATGGAAGGCTTCCGTGACTCACGTTAAAACGAATTGCGTATGAATATCATAATAAACCAATTACAAAAGAACTTTGGCCCGAAAGTGGCTGTAGACATAGAAAATTATTCCATTCAAAGCGGTGACATGTTGGGACTGGTGGGCAATAACGGAGCAGGAAAAACGACCCTGTTCCGCCTGATGCTGGACTTGCTGAAAGCCGACGGAGGCAGTGTACATATCGAAAACATCGATGTGAGCCGGAGTGAGGAATGGAAAAATATAACGGGAGCTTTCATTGACGAAGGTTTCCTGATAGATTATCTTACCCCCGAAGAATATTTCTACTTTGTAGGAAAAATGTACGGGCTAACAAAAGAAGAAGTAGATAAACGTGTCGCTAGGTTTGAACGTTTTATGAATGGCGAAGTCATCGGACAAAAAAAACTGATTCGTAACTATTCGGCAGGCAACAAACAGAAAATAGGTATCATTTCGGCTATGCTGCACCAACCGCAGGTACTGATTCTAGATGAACCGTTCAACTTTCTGGACCCTAGTTCGCAGTCCATTATCAAGCATTTACTGAAAGCTTATAATGAAGAAACCGGAGCCACCATACTGGTATCCAGCCATAATCTGAACCACACAGTAGATATATGCCCACGCATCGCTCTGTTGGAAAACGGAAAGATTATCCGAGATATTGACAATAAAGGGAATTCCGCCGAAAAGGAATTAGAGGACTATTTTAATGTAACAGAATGAAAAAACTACTATCCCATTTGCTGGTATTAGGTACACTGGCCATGTTGTTGGCTTCATGCGGTACCTCTGCCCCACGTTATAACTACAAGGAACTGGCGCGTGCCTCCATCCGTCTGAATATGGATATTGACATGAAAGACAATCACCAACTGTACGTAGAATCAGCAGCATGGCTGGGAGTCCCCTACCGTGGCGGTGGTAACAGCAAACGGGGAGTGGACTGTTCCGGACTGACTTCACATTTATATAAAAAGGTATACCACAAAAAGCTGAAACGTAACTCAGATGACCAACGTACCCAAGATTGCCATAAAGTAAGTAAGAGAAACTTGCGCGAAGGAGATTTGGTATTCTTCCATAACGGTAGAAAAAAACGGATTGCCAGTCATGTAGGTATTTATTTGAAAGATAATAAGTTTATCCATGCCAGTACCAGCCGGGGAGTCATAATCAGCAGCCTGAATGAAGATTATTATCGTAAACACTGGTTAAGTGGAGGCCGTCCTTGACAAGATCCTTCCGGGCAATATATTCATTACATTAAAATGAGTTTAATTTGAAAGAATGAAATACACAACATACCTTTTTGATTTTGATTACACACTAGCCGATTCTTCACGCGGCATCGTTATCTGTTTTCGTAATGTACTGGAACGCCATGGGCATACGGGCATCAGTAATGAAGCCATAAAACGCACCATTGGAAAAACACTGGAAGATTCATTCAGTCTTTTGAGCGGAATCACTGCTCCCGAAACATTAGCCGAATATAAAAAAGAATATGTAAAGGAAGCAGATACATACATGACTGTCAACACTTTCTTTTTTCCTGAAACGGTTACCGTACTGAAAACACTGAAAAGTCAAGGCGCCCAAATAGGTATCATTTCCACTAAATTCCGTTTTCGTATCCGCGAAATGGTAGACCAACATTTTCCGAAAGATTTTTTTGACATTATTATCGGAGGAGAGGATGTAAAGCAAGCCAAGCCAGATCCTCAAGGTATAAAAAAAGCACTACGCCGACTGCATCGCCAGAAAAACGAAACACTCTACATCGGTGACAGCACAGTGGACGCTGAAACCGCCCAAGCAGCCAAAGTAGACTTTGTAGGTGTACTCAATGGCATGACAACCCGTGAAGAACTGATTGTATACCCACATCGGCAGATATTAGACAATCTTTCGTTACTTCCATTAATTCATAAATTCACCCCTTACGAACCAGACAAACATTTTCCGGAAAAGTTCTTTTATTCTTCCTATTTTCCTCAAAAGATAGTAGCCTTCTACAAACTGTTCCATCAAAAACAAATAAGAGGAAAACATGAAATAAAAGAGAATCCGACATGTTGCGTCTGTAAGAACTGCGGAAACACATTTCAAGGGAATTATTGTCCCCATTGCGGACAAAACCACCACACACCACGTTTTACCATACGAAATGCCTTTCAGAATATTTTGAGCGGATTCTTTAACATAGACAATGGTTTCAGCCGTAACCTGATAGAACTACTCTACCGACCAGGATACATGATACGGGATTATCTGAGGGGGAAACGTGTACATTACTATAAACCATTTCAAACCTTGTTCGTTCTAGCTGCTCTATATATCATGGGTGTACAGCTCATTGACCCGACAGCGATAAAACTATCGGAAAAGGAAATGGAAGAAGAGCCTACTATCGCCAGCCTGATGGATGACATCAAATATCAACAGGAACAGACATCAGACAGTTGTACCAAATATTATTTAGGACAAAGTATTACTTATGCAGACAGTGCACGGTGGGCTCAAACCCACAGTTTATCAGAATCAATACAAGCACAAATCGATGCAAAATTCAGCAATCAAGACCAAGATGAGCTAAAAAAAGAAATAAGCAAACAAATAAAAAAGGAGCTTAAACAAAAAATAAAAGCAAAAAATGGAGAGATTGATGACTGGAGAGGCCTGATGAAAGAAATTGGTACGACTTTGGCAAAACAAGATAGCTTGCGGATAGCCACTTTAGGAAGAGAAGCCAACAAACAAGACTCAACCATATCGGAAATAAGAAAAAACATATTGGCAAACATGGCCCAACAAGATAATCCCTATGAAGATCAAGATATCTGGAATGATTTGAGCGAAGCCGGAAGTGAAATAAAAAATGTTTTCAACGAAATGACAAACAATTATTTTACAGAAAATAGTTTTCTCTCTGCAGTCGGTAATCTGATGAAAAGTTGGATACATGGCAACAAAGCCTTCAGCATCCTTGCTTTGCTCCCCCTTTTCACAATAAGCACCCGATTAAGCTTCTGCCGGACCTCTATCGGACGTCGACTAAACCTGACAGAAAACTTTTTTGCACAAGTTTATATCGCTTGCCAAATCTTATGGATTTCTTTACTGATCCTGCCATTTACCGGGACAGCACACTTGAATAATATTTTTGATTTAAGTTACAAAGCAATCTTTATATTATTTGTCTGGGATTACCGCCAACTGTTTGGACTTTCCTGGTGGAAAAGTTTCTGCCGTACAATAATCATGTTTTGGTATTGCTTTTTGGGACTGTTGCTAGTCTGTTCTATCATTATAGGCATCATCGTATTGATAGCCTATATTATACAATGGGGTAAATAAAAGTACAATCACACAAACCTTATTTATACAATCGCACATCCACAAAATGCAATATGAATAAAAACATTGAGTACAAGAAAAAAGAAGATGATTTTTCTTTGCAGATATAAATAAATATAGTAATTTTGTGCCCGATTTAGTCCGATGAGGTAGAAAAAGCGAAGGCAGTGATGCATTCCACCTTACGGAGAAAACCGTTTAATATTATAAAAAGATGTACGTAATTGTAGAAATTAACGGTCAGCAGTTCAAAGCTGAAGAAGGTAAAAAACTGTTTGTACACCACATTCAGAACGCAGAAAACGGCGCAACTGTTGAATTTGAAAAAGTATTGTTGGTAGACAACAATGGAACAGTAACTGTAGGTGCTCCTACTGTAGAAGGTGCCAAGGTAGTTTGTGAAGTAGTATCTCCGCTAGTAAAAGGCGATAAAGTACTTGTATTTCACAAGAAGAGAAGAAAAGGTTATAGAAAACTGAATGGTCACCGCCAGCAGTTTACAGAGTTAACTATTAAACAAGTTATTGCTTAATCATTTAAAATTTAAGAAGAAATGGCACATAAAAAAGGTGTAGGTAGTTCTAAGAACGGCCGTGAATCAGCAAGTAAGAGATTAGGCGTTAAGATATTTGGTGGACAGGCTTGTAAAGCAGGTAACATCATTGTTCGTCAGAGAGGTACAGAATTCCATCCGGGTGAAAACATCGGTATGGGACGTGACCATACTCTTTTCGCTTTAGTAGATGGTACAGTATGTTTCAAAGTAGGTCGCGATGACAGAAGATCTGTTTCTGTTGTTCCTGCTGTAGAAGCATAATCAGTTAGAAAATAAAAAAAATTGAAAGACTCTTCATTCTTTGAAGAGTCTTTTCTTTTAGAACGTCCTGAACACTAAAACCTTACCTTCGGTCCGGATTATAAAATGCTTGGCCAATGCCTCATTCAAAGTCCCTTGCCACCAATTGGTAAACACAGATAAAGGATAAGCCAACCCTTCGGCAAATAAAACCGTACTATTCATATTAAAAATAGAAATCTGCTGACCGATATAAGATTCGAACATACTGTCCTCCTTTATGGGAACAAAGATACCGTAATCTGTCATCATATTAACCTCCGCCTTCTCCATATAATCTGCCAACAAACTGACATTCCCTATTGTATGATCTTCTCTTTTCCCTGTAGCCCCCATGATAGTAATACGCTTCCTCTCCTGTGATAAGCAGAAGCGGAATGCCTTACTCAAATCATTTGTTTCCTGCTCTGTCTCACTATGAATCAACGAAGCATATCGCTCTTTAATACCCGGCAATAAAGAATCACCATCGCCAACAATGGCTTCCGGCATTCTACCTGAACGAATATAAGTATTTGCTGCCCCGTCACAACAAACTACATAAGGACACTGCCTCAACCATTCCAACGCCAACGGATGGGAAGGAAAATCACCATCAGCCAGAATAATTGTTTCCGGCACATCACATCCTATCGGCAATTTATACTCTTTCATAAGATAAATTCATTAATTGTTTCCACTTCAAATAACCGAAAAAAGCGATTACCGTATAAAGTCCATATAAAAAAGAAGTGAAATATAAATCTTTGTAAATATAGATACCACAAGAAACAATATCAACAACCAGCCATACCAACCATTGTTCCACATATTTATGTGCAAGCATCCACATGGCAATAATACTAAGTGAAGTTGTTAAACTATCCCACCAGGGCACTGTGCTATCCGTATAAGTTTTGAGAAGAATCCCTATCAGCACAAACACCACAAGCAGCACAACAAACATAGGCAGCAGCAACTTAGACGGTGTGCCAGATACAGGCTTCTCCCCTTTATCCGGCGTATGGCGCAACCACATCCCCCAACCATAAATTCCAGCCAACAAATAATAGATGCTGATAGCAGAATCGGCATACAGACCTACTTGATAATAAATAACTATATAAATGGCAGGCATAATAACACTGACCGGCCACAACCAAATGCTCGCCTTATATTCAAACCATAAATAAAGCAGACCGATTAAAGTGCCCGCTATCTCAAGATAATTCATCCTTCTTACTTTTCATTTTCTAATCTGGATACAAAAGTAACGAATAACTCATACACCTTACCATTTTTTTATCTATCTTTGTCCATTAATTCAAGAAATATCAAAAAGACTGAAAAGATATGCTTACCATTAAACAAATTACAGACAACACGGAAGAGGTAATCCGCGGACTGGAAAAGAAGCACTTTAAAGATGCAAAAGCAACGATAGAACAAGTGCTTGCATTCAATGACAAACGACGTAGCACACAGAATCAATTAGATAAAAACCTGGCAGAAGTGAACTCGCTCTCCAAATCTATCGGGCAACTGATGAAAGAAGGAAAGAAAGAAGATGCTGAAACCGCTAAAACACGTGTAGCCGAAATCAAAGAAACCAGCAAAGCTTTACAAGCAGAAATGGACAAAGCACAGGAAGACATGACCAACCTGCTTTACACCATTCCTAATGTTCCTTACGACAGTGTGCCCGAAGGTGTAAGCGCTGAAGACAATGTGGTGGAAAAAATGGGCGGTATGGAAACCGAACTCCCCAAGAATGCACTTCCTCATTGGGAACTTGCCAAAAAATACGACTTGATAGATTTTGACCTAGGCGTGAAAATCACAGGGGCAGGTTTTCCTGTATATAAAGGTAAAGGAGCACGTCTTCAACGCGCATTAATCAATTTCTTCCTGGATGAAGCCCGCGCTTCCGGTTACGAAGAAATCATGCCACCGACGGTAGTAAACACTGCATCAGGTTACGGAACAGGACAACTTCCCGACAAAGAAGGACAAATGTATCATTGCGAAGTAGATGATTTGTACTTAATTCCAACTGCAGAAGTTCCTGTAACCAATATTTATCGTGACGTGATTTTGGACGAAAAACAATTGCCTATCAAGAATTGTGCATACACTCAATGTTTCCGTCGTGAAGCCGGATCTTACGGCAAAGACGTACGTGGCTTGAACCGTTTGCACGAATTCTCAAAAGTAGAACTGGTACGCATTGACAAACCCGAACATTCCAAACAGTCACATCAGGAAATGTTGGACCATGTAGAAGGTCTATTGAAGAAATTAGAGCTCCCCTATCGCATTCTCCGCCTTTGTGGTGGTGATATGAGTTTTACAGCTGCACTTTGCTTTGACTTTGAGGTTTACTCGGAAGCACAACAACGTTGGCTGGAAGTAAGTTCTGTATCCAATTTCGATACGTATCAGGCTAATCGCCTGAAATGCCGTTACCGTTCTGCCGAAAAGAAAACAGAATTATGCCATACTTTGAACGGTTCCGCACTAGCTTTGCCGCGTATTGTTGCAGCCTTATTAGAAAATAACCAGACTCCGGAAGGTATCCGCATCCCTAAAGCATTAGTTCCTTATTGCGGATTCGAGATGATTGACTAATAACAGCTAATTACATATATTGAATGTCATTCTGAGTATTGTTCAGAATCCGATCTTTCCCGACAGATTCTGTCTTGTATGCAGAATGACATTCTTTTTTATTATTTCAACCTGATTACTAACCATTTAACCTATTATTATGAATACTTCACAGAAAAATTTCATGGTACCTCTTGCCTTTGTAGGCATGATGTTTTTTGCAATTGGTTTTGCATTGGGCATTAACTCTTTCCTGATGCCGGTATTAGAACGGTCAATGGAAATGTCGGCTTCAGAATCCAATCTTCTGCTTGCCGCCACGTTTGTTCCATTCCTAATTTTTGGCATACCGGCCACCAAATGTATTGAAGCCATCGGTTACAAAAAAACAATGGCTCTTTCATTCATCATTTTCGCTATCGCTTTTGGACTATTCATCCAAGCAGCTGCTACAGAATCTATTGTATGGTTTCTTTTCGCCTCATTCATCTGTGGTGCCGCCAATGCAGTACTCCAAGCTTCAGTAAATCCATATGTAACTATTCTTGGACCTATAGAGTCTGCCGCAAAACGTATTTCCATCATGGGTATTTGCAACAAACTGGCTTGGCCTGCTACTACTCTTTTTATTACCTTAGTAATCGGCAAAACCATAGACCAAATTAAAATGGAGGATTTGTTCCAGCCATTTGGTATCATTATCGGTATTTTCGTTGTATTAGGCATTATCGCCTTAATGGCTCCGTTGCCTGAAGTAAAAGCTGCCGGAGAGGATGCCACCACAGATGCGGAAGAAGCGGTTGCCTGTCCTTATGCAGAAGGTAAAACTTCTATCATGCAATTTCCTCACTTGCTATTAGGAGTAATTGCTCTTTTCCTTTATGTAGGTGTGGAAACCATAGCCTTGGCAACTGCAACCGGATATGCCAAAGCATTGGAGCTGCCGGGTGACAATTACGGATTTATCCCTTCCATCGGTATGGTAGTAGGATACATTTGCGGCGCAACCTTAATCCCTAAATATCTGAGCCAGGCTACCGCAATGAAAATATGTGCCATCATAGCCATCATTGGTTCTGCACTAGTAGCGACCATGCCGGCTGAAATTTCAGTCTACTGCATATTCTTTATGGCATTAGGATGCTCATTAATGTGGCCCGCATTATGGCCTCTCGCAATGGCGGATCTCGGCAAATTCACCAAAGCCGGCTCTTCATTGCTAACCATGGCCATTGCCGGTGGAGCGGTTATGCCATGGGTGCGCGGTATAGTTCAAGATGCAACTAGTTTCCAGACCTCCTATTGGATCTGTGTTCCCTGTTTCCTTTTCATTCTATATTATGGAATGATAGGATATAAAATCAGAACAAAGAAATAATCCTTTTTTCACATTAAAAACGAACTGCCGGCAAAATCAAAAACAGATTTATCATGATAGGCTCCAGCCGCCCCTCACAAAAGGGCGGCTTTTCTTTTGTCTTTAAAAAATATAATCCTACCTTTGCATAAATTATCAATTTGACAATCAACTCAGAAAAATAACTAACTTACAGTATAGCAAAATGAATAAGATTATTTCAAAAGAACATTTCTCGGAAAAGGTCTTTAAATTGGTTATAGAAGCACCTCTGATTGCTAAGTCGCGTAAGGCCGGACATTTCGTAATTGTTCGTGTCGGTGAAAAAGGAGAACGTATGCCACTTACTATCGCCGGTGCCGATCCCGTAAAAGGTACCATCACACTAGTAGTACAGGAAGTTGGTCTTTCTTCTACACGACTTTGTGAATTGAACGAAGGAGATTATATTACAGATGTTGTTGGTCCGCTGGGTAAAGCCACCCACATTGAAAATTTCGGAACTGTAGTCTGTGCCGGAGGAGGAGTAGGCGTTGCTCCGATGCTTCCTATCGTACAGGCTTTGAAAGCTGCCGGCAACCGTGTAATTACCGTATTGGCCGGACGTACCAAAGAATTAATTATCCTTGAGAAAGAAATGCGTGAAAGTTCTGATGAAGTAATCATTATGACAGACGACGGCTCATACGGGCATAAAGGATTAGTGACTGAAGGTGTGGAGGAAGTAATCAAACGTGAAACAGTAAACAAATGTTTCGCCATCGGTCCTGCCATCATGATGAAATTCGTTTGCCTGCTGACTAAAAAATATGAAATTCCCACAGACGTTTCTCTGAACACCATTATGGTGGATGGAACCGGCATGTGTGGTGCCTGCCGTATCACTGTAGGAGGCAAAACACGTTTTGTTTGTGTTGACGGTCCGGAATTCGACGGCCATCAAGTAGATTTTGACGAAATGCTGAAACGCATGGGAGCTTTCAAAGATATTGAAAAAGAAGAAATTCACAAACTAGACACCGAAAAGCCGATGACTTGTGAAGCGACTAAAGAACTGGACGGCCGGGATGCCGAATGGCGTGCAAGCTTACGTAAAGCCATGAAGCCTAAAGAACGAATGGCTATTCCCCGTGTAAAAATGAACGAACTGGATGCAGAATACCGTTCACATAGCCGTAAGGAAGAAGTCAATCTAGGTTTGAATGAAGAGCAAGCTATAACGGAAGCAAAACGTTGTTTGGACTGCCCCAACCCTACTTGTATGAACGGATGCCCCGTAGGAATCAATATCCCGAAATTCATCAAAAATATAGAACGCGGTGAATTCCTTGAAGCTGCCAAAACCTTAAAAGCAACCAGTGCATTACCTGCTGTCTGCGGGCGTGTATGTCCTCAAGAAAAACAGTGTGAATCACAATGCACTCATCTGAAAGCCGGACACGAAGCCGTTGCCATAGGCTATTTGGAACGTTTTGCTGCTGATTACGAACGTGAAAGCGGTCAAATATCCGTACCGGAAGTAGCGGAAAAGAACAATATAAAAGTAGCTGTTATCGGTTCAGGTCCTGCCGGACTCTCATTTGCCGGAGATATGGCTAAACAGGGATACGATGTCACTGTATTCGAAGCTTTACATGAAATAGGGGGCGTATTAAAATATGGTATCCCCGAATTCCGCCTACCAAATAAGATTGTAGATGTAGAAATTGACAATTTATCCAAGATGGGTGTCAAATTCATGAAGGACTGCATCGTAGGAAAGACAATCAGTGTGGAAGACTTGGAAGCAGAAGATTTCAAAGGTATATTTGTAGCATCAGGTGCCGGGCTCCCCAACTTCATGAATATCCCGGGTGAAAATTCTATCAATATCATGTCTTCCAACGAATATCTGACCCGTGTAAATCTAATGGATGCAGCCAGCGAGGATTCGGATACTCCTGTAACATTCGGCAAACGCGTAGCAGTAATCGGCGGTGGTAACACAGCTATGGACTCTGTCCGCACAGCACGCCGCTTAGGAGCAGAACGCGCAATGATTATTTATCGCCGTTCGGAAGAAGAAATGCCTGCCCGTCTGGAGGAAGTGAAACATGCTAAAGAAGAAGGTGTGGAATTTCTGACCCTGCATAACCCCATAGAATATATTGCCGATGAAAAGGGGCGTGTAAAACAAGTAGTTTTACAGAAAATGGAATTAGGCGAACCAGATGCCTCCGGCCGTCGCAGTCCGATAGCTATTCCAGGAGCAACAGAAACCATTGACATCGATATGGCAATAGTCAGCGTAGGCGTCTCCCCTAACCCGATTGTCCCCAGTTCCATCCCGAGATTGGAATTGGGACGCAAAGGAACAATTGCCGTAAATGAAAATATGCAATCGTCAATCCCGACTATTTATGCCGGTGGTGATATTGTGCGTGGTGGAGCTACAGTTATCCTTGCAATGGGTGACGGACGTAAAGCAGCTGCTTCCATGCATGCACAACTCTCCTCCAAATAATATTATCATTTTCACTAATTTAGCCCGTTATTAAAAATACGGGCTATTTTTATTCTATACCGAAATAAATCACACGGACAGAATGGAACCAATAACCCATATAGACCTATATCGCCTATCTGACCAATGTACTGACATCAATTGAAATACATACCATGAATATGAACTCTGTCACTATATCTGGAGATAAAATACAAAACTTTATTACCAAATATTGAGGTAACTATCTAAATGTCTATATGAAGTGTGCTCCATAACAACAAAAGAGGTGTAAACGAATCCTTTTATTAACCAAATAAAATTTAAAGTATTCACATTATAAACAATTAATAACTCAAATTTAACCAGCATTAAACTCACTCCAGATTACTTTTGTTACCAATTATAATCATAAAGAAAAAACGAATGACCCAGAGGGTAAATTTTAGCATATTATTCTGCACTATCAGTATACTGACAGCACAAGCACAATGGAACAAACAGGACTCGATTCGTTTACAGGAGCTATTGAATGGAGATGGAGAACTAAAAATTAACACAGAAGCCGTAAAGTCTATCCATTTCGACTTTAAATCGGACAAAGACAATATAAAAGGTACTCCATTCATGTCCGAAGACAAACCGTGGATGAAGTTTCTGAAAGACTTGCCTAAAAACTTCGGCGACACAACCAAATGGGTACGCCCTAACTTTGTGCGTCTTACTCCCTACACTCCTTACACCACATGGCATGAAGATCCGGTTAATGATCCCATTTTCTTGAAAAGAAAAGACTCTCTGACAATGTCATGGAAACTAAATATCAAACTGATTCCCGGTTTGCGAAACGGCTATGTAATATTACCTGCCGGCATGGATCAAACGGTAACTCCCAGTAATAACCCATTAATAGGAGGACTGGATGCCGACAATTTTCTGTATGAATCTTTAACCAAACGAGGACGTGCCATCCGACGTAATCGTAATCGTGCCAAAGGTTGGAAAATCTATCAAAGTTACGTACCAACCCGACAGGATTCTATCTTGTTTCCTAGAATCAGCAAAGTATCTGAACAAGATTCATTGCCCAAACAAGACACTTTGCTTATCAAAAAGGATTCAGCAATTATTAACCAAAACTCATTACTTCTTAAAGACAAAATAAACGGCAAGGACCAGACAAAGAAAAGCCGCTAAATGATTCCACTTCAGTTCTGTTTTAAATGCCCAAACAGAAAATAATGTAAATACAGCCAATGTGATAACTTCTTGAATCACCTTGAGTTGCATAATATCAAACGGTCCTCCACTATCTTTAAACCCAAGACGATTGGCAGGAACCTGAAGACAATATTCAAAAAAAGCAATTGCCCAACTAAATGCAATCACACCAATCAACGGAAGGGCTGCAAACCAACTAAACTCTTGTCGCATTTTTAAATGACCATACCAAGCAAACGTCATAAAGACATTTGAAAAAATCAGCAATATTACTGAATAAATACCATGAGACAACATATATTTTAATCTATTTTTTATCCGGAAACAATCTGCCTATAATATCCATTACGCTTTTAACAATTGCATATCAACAAGCATTTTTGGAGTGCAAAGATAATGGAAATAATCGAATTAAGAATAATACAATGAGTTATTGCCGTAACAAACATGTTTTATTTCCAATGAACAAAAAAGCAACCAACTCCACTCTTTCAATCTGCTATTTGTTAAGAAAAAAGTTTGTTTGCTAAACCATGTTATAACAAGCGTTTTTTTATTTCTAAAATTTGGAACTATCTCAAGAATACGTACCTTTGCATTGTGTTTTTCATAGTATTAGATTTAAGGTTAACAAAAGATTGGCTGTCTGGGAAGATAGCCTTTTTTATTTTCTCCTTGCCTAGTCCCCCAAATAGTGTTACAGCTAAAAATGCAACAAAATGAAAAAGGCAGAAACAAAGAAGAATCACTTGTAAAAATAGGGGGAGTATAACAGGACAATGTTTTTCCCACATCAGAAAACATGTTTTTTACACGTACGCCCCATATAGTTATACGTACGTACAAACTCATGCGGACGTATATGAAATCTTATATGTCCAGAATAAAATTCCACATCAAAGATAAGGACGTTTTTTAAAAAGATCAAGAGCTTTTCAAAAAAGATAACCGCCTTTTAAAAAAAGAAAAGGAGCTTTTACCGAAACGTCTTGATCTTTTTTACCGTTACCAAGACTTTGTAAGCCATTATTCTATGGAAGTACAAACCCCTTATGCACACTTCTTGCGAGAAAAAAGCCTGAAAACACCCTACTTCCTATCAAGCCTGGAATAGCCTATAAAAAATAGATATAACTGAGGACAAGCATGTTACACGAAAATATGTTTCAGAACGTTATGAGAGCATGAGAGCATAAGTGAGAACAAATATTTTTACCATCTGCATATAAGTTGTTTATAATTAGCCTGTTATACATGCAGTGATGGCATGAGGACATAAACACCCGAACTTCCTAATAAGTACGTCAAGAACATTTCCGGAAGTTATCAGAGAACAAAACGATCCTTTAAGAACCAAAATCCTCCCCACAATTTTGCAAATAAACCTCAAACAGACCGAAAGAATTGCTTTTTAAAAAACTTATTTTTCAATTGAAAGGACAGAGGAGCACTCTTTACAAGGCAAAGTTGTTTAAAAAGAAAGATAAAGAGTTGCTCGCAAATCAGGTTTTTCTAGCTTGCTCAAGAACTTTCTATTTATCATAAACTTCAAACTTTATTAAATCATTAAACCATTTCTACCCATATTTGTCATTTAGTAAACAATAAATAGATTAGATTATGGAAAAAATTATTGAGAGAAATGTCCCTATCGCAGAAGAGAATGTAACATTGTCAGGACAACCGGCAACGAATATGTTCGAAGACTGGGGTGAAGACATAACTGAAACAGATCTTTTGCATGAAGAAAAAGATAAAGGATTCTCCCCCAAAAAGAATCCCCAAAAACTGATGAAAGAAATGGATCAAATAGTGCAGGATGACATTAAAAACATTCATTAATAACCATTCATCCAATCCCCTTTATTATTTTACATTTGTCCTAGACTTGTATACGAAAATCACTTGACGAAAAGAGTATAAGGACAACTGAATACAAATAAATTGGAAACAGCTGCCATAAAAAACAGTTGTTTCCAATTTCAATTATGAACAAAATCTCTATGACGACAAATTAATTAAGATAACAACACAAGTCTTGATGCCATCCTATTGGAGCGTTATTCACCTCAGTAGGGGTGAAATGATTTATCGCAATCACATTCCTCACCCCACGTACTATATCTTTTGTAAACAACGCTGCAAGTCCTAATCCCATTCCCCATACTAACACAATAAAAAACTTTCTCATATCCTAATATATTTAAATGGTTATTCTTATGATAAAGAGAAAACAATTCCTATGCCAAAACCAGACTAGTATTGATTATCAATCAAATACATTAAGAACAAACTATTTTCAAAGAAAAAGGTCCACATTTTCATTGTAGAATATTTCTACACTTTCCCCAACAAATCAGACATGTGCATCACCTTGTATCCGGCACAACAAACAACAGGAAGGATACCTTTGTAACATTCTTCCCCATCTAAATACATTGATAATATTGATAGTTGGTTAGCTGCACACAAGTACAAACAACTAACTATAAGCAGTCTCGTTATAATCCCCCAACAACAAAACAGCCATATCAACTATAAATCGTGTTCATTCATCCCAGGCAACAGTTCTTCCTGAATATTTGTCATGCTTCTCCACAAACTATACCGTGCTTCAGGATTCATTTTTTCTAGAGAATATAAAACATCTTTCATATTTGAACGATTCGACAAACTTTCATAAGGACAATTTTTGATCTGTTTACGAAAACCGAGGATACGTGCCATTTCAATTAAATCCGCTTCATGTACCAAGCACATAGGACGAATAATTGTCATCTCAAATTTACGCATCACTAATTTAGGAGGCATCGTACTGAACGCTCCCTGAAAAGTAATATTCATCAACAAAGTTTCCAAGATATCATCCATATGATGTCCTAAAGCAATCTTATTGCACCCCTGCTCCTTTGCCACCGTGAACAAAGCTTTTCTCCGATTCCAAGAACAAAGGAAACAGGGAGACTTCCGAGTATCGGTACTCAGATCAAAAAAAGTTTCATAATGCACAAACGGCACCCCTAAATCCTCTGAGTAGCCTTTCAGATATTCCAAATCAGATTGATAAGGAATATTTGTCATGCCTACATGCACAGCTATCACTGCAAATTTCGGTTTCAAAATACGTGAACGCCTTGCCAATAACTCCAATAGAGCCAAAGAATCCTTTCCACCAGAAAGAGCTATCAAAATTTTATCACCATCCTCAATCAAGCGATACTTTACCACCCCCTTGTTAAAGCGTTGCTCCAACCTTCGCATTATTTTCTCGTCTTCCGTAAATTGTGCCATACATCTTCTTTAAAAATAGGGCACAAAAGTACATGAAAAGAATGATTTATGGAAGATTTAACAAAATAGAATTATTAAAGCATGAGAATTCCAATTAATCTTTGTATTTTTGAATCTAAATAATACGGATTATAAACTAACTATGTACAAAAAATATATCATTGGTTTATTTACTTTATGCTGCGCAGGCAACACTGCGGCACAAAGCTTGGCACAAGCCAAACAACTTTTCCTGAACGGAGAATTTGAACAAGCCAAACCAGCTTTCCAAAAGCTGGTAAAGCAAGCCCCTTCTAATGCCAATTATAATTATTGGTATGGCGCATGTTGTTATGAAACAGGAGAAAAAAAAGAAGCACAGCCCTACCTTGAAAAAAGCGCCGCCCGCAAAGTCATTGACGCATACCGCTATTTAGGGAAACTATATTATGATATCTATCGGTTTGACGATGCCGTAGATAACTACGAACAACACATAGAATGGTTGGAAAAGAAAAAACGCCCTACCGAAATGGCTGAAGCAGAGCTGGAACAAATAAAGCAAGCAGCCCGTATGATAAAAGGAGTGGAAAACATTACTGTAATAGATAGTTTTGTAGTCGATAAAAATGATTTTCTGAAAGCATATAAAATCAGTAGAGAATCGGGAGCACTCTATCACGATCCTACCATATCTGGGACTGTCTATCAAACCGAAATGGGCAATAAAGTACTTTACGGGAACAAAAGCACAGACGGCAAAATGCAACTCTACTCCCGTATCCGTCTGTTGGACGGCTGGAGCGAGCCCGAACCCCTCATGTCCCTTAATGAACAGGGAAATGTAAACTATCCCTTCTTAATGTCAGATGGCATTACTTTATATTATGCATCGGATGGAGAAGGCTCTTTGGGGGGGTACGATATTTTTGTAACTCGCTATGATTCGGAAAATGGCAATTATCTTCGTCCCGATAATATAGGAATGCCATTTAACTCTCCCGCCAATGACTATATGTATGCCATTGATGAATTCAACAATATTGGCTGGTTTGCTTCAGACCGCTATCAGCCTGATAACAAAGTCTGTATCTATGTGTTTGTACCGAACTCTTCAAAAGAAGTATACAATTACGAAAGTACAGACGAACAGATCATTATAAATGCAGCCAGCCTACATTCTATCCGTACCACCTGGAAAGATGAAGAGAAAGTACGAACCGGCAAGCAACGCCTAGCGGCAATAATGTATGCCAAAGAATCCGGAGAACAACAAAAAGACTTCACCTTGATAATAGATGACTCTGCTGTTTACCATACATTGAACGACTTCCGCTCTGCCGAAGCACGTAAACTTTATCAGCAAAGAATACAAAAGCAGAAGGATTATGACAACCTGAAGAAAAATCTGGATGACAAACGCGAACAATATGCCCAAGGGAACAGTGCACGAAAGAAGAATTTGACACCCGCCATTTTGGAATTGGAAAAACGTACTGAACAACTTCTGAAAGAAATGGCCCAACTGGATATCAGCGTCCGCAACGAAGAAATAAAGAAGTTGAAACACTAATACAAAAAGATATTTATGGAAGTATTTATTATCATAGCGCTCATCTTGGCAGGAGTACTTCTCTTTATTGTAGAGGTTTTCCTTATTCCCGGCATCAGTATAGCCGGAATAGCATCGGCCATCTGCCTGCTATATGCCAACTATTACGCTTTCGACACATTAGGACCGATAGCAGGATTCATTACTTTGATAGCATCCGTCCTAAGTTGCATAGCCATTATCATCTGGTTTATGCACTCAAAAACCATGGACAAGCTTTCTTTGAAGAAAACACTGGATTATAAAATCGATCCCCTAAAAGGAACCCATATCCGCATCGGAGACAAAGGCATAGCAATAACCCGCCTTGCACTGATAGGCAATGCAAACTTTAATGGACACATCATCGAAGTGCGCTCTGCCGATGGCTTGATTGATGAGAATACCCCCATTTATGTAGAAAGAATGGTTGAAGGAACGGTGATTGTACGCAAATTCAACCTATGATAGAAAAATGACTTACAAATACGATTTTATCAAATTTCTTGATTGACATTCTCATTCAAGTATATTTTAGACAATAGTGAAAACAGCAGAGATTCGATGTGGAGCTGTTCAAATATAAATATTTACTTTTAAACAATTGATTATTATGATCGAACCCAACTATCTTCCTTTCATCCTTATAGGAGGTGGAATTATTTTCGTGGTACTATTCTTTCATTATGTACCATTTTTCCTCTGGCTGTCTGCCAAAGTTTCGGGAGTACGCATTTCATTGGTGCAATTATTCTTAATGCGCATCCGTAATGTTCCTCCTTATGTCATTGTCCCAGCAATGATTGAAGCACATAAAGCTGGCTTAAGTAACATAACCCGAGATGAATTGGAAGCTCATTATATGGCAGGCGGGCATGTAGAAAAAGTAGTACACGCACTAGTATCCGCATCCAAAGCCAACATCGAACTGTCTTTCCAAATGGCAACTGGTATTGACCTAGCCGGCCGTGACGTATTCGAAGCCGTGCAAATGTCAGTAAACCCTAAGGTTATTGACACTCCTCCCGTTACTGCTGTAGCCAAAGACGGCATACAGCTTATAGCTAAAGCTCGTGTCACTGTACGCGCCAATATCCGCCAATTAGTAGGAGGTGCCGGAGAAGACACGATTCTAGCACGTGTTGGTGAAGGTATCGTGTCCTCTATCGGATCGTCCGAAAATCACAAATCCGTATTGGAAAATCCTGATTCTATCTCTAAATTAGTACTCCGCAAGGGCTTAGATGCCGGTACGGCCTTCGAAATCCTGTCTATTGATATAGCTGATATTGATATAGGCAGAAATATTGGAGCTGCTTTACAAATAGACCAGGCCAATGCCGACAAGAATATTGCACAAGCCAAAGCAGAAGAACGCCGTGCGATGGCCGTCGCTTTGGAACAGGAAATGAAAGCCAAAGCAGAAGAGGCCCGTGCGAATGTAATTCAGGCAGAGGCCGAAGTGCCCAAGGCCATGGCGGAAGCATTTCGTAGTGGCAACCTAGGCATTATGGACTATTACCGCATGAAGAATATACAAGCAGATACCTCCATGCGTGAAAATATTGCAAAACCCGAAACAACTTTCGGTAATGAACCATTAAGCAAATAAAACTAGTATTCAACGATTAATGTATTTTTCTTGGATGCGAATGAAACTGTTTTTCTCTTTATCATGCTAATATCAATGAAAGTTTATAAATCCGTGGCATCTACATCTAAGAAATAATCTGTTTGTATACCCATTAAAAAGACAAGAAATATAACATCAATTATACAGACCATTAACCACAAAAAAAAGATTATGAAAAAATATTATGCAGAATCTGAGTTGATTATCAATCCCGACGGCTCTATTTTTCACCTTCATATCAAACCGGAACAGCTGGCAAATAAAATAATTCTAGTAGGTGACCCTGGGCGTGTAGCATTAGTAGCTTCTCATTTCGAAACTAAAGAATGTGAAATAGAAAGCCGTGAATTCAAGACCATTACCGGTACTTATAAAGGGAAACGTCTCACCGTAGTTTCCACCGGTATAGGTTGTGACAATATAGACATTGTGATGAATGAATTAGATGCTTTGGCCAATATTAATTTCAATACCCGTTATGAAAAAGACCACTTACGCCAATTGGAATTAGTACGTATCGGTACATGTGGCGGATTACAGCCTTATACTCCCGTTGGCACCTATATTTGTTCTGAAAAGTCTATCGGTTTTGATGGACTACTCAATTTCTACGCCGGACGCAATGAGGTTTGCGATCTGAAATTCGAACAAGCTTTTATAAATTACATGGGTTGGGAAGGTAATGTATGCATCGCCCACCCATACGTCATTGATGCCGACCGGGAATTAATAGACCGCATCGCGCAAAATGATATGGTCCGTGGCATAACTATCGCCGCAGGAGGTTTCTTTGGCCCGCAAGGACGAGAACTCCGTATTCCACTGGCCGATCCTGAACAGAATGAAAAGATTGAGAAATTTGAATACAATGACTATCGCATCACTAACTTTGAAATGGAAAGTTCCGCCCTTGCCGGATTAGCACGCCTGATGGGACACAAAGCCATGACTGTATGTATGGTAATTGCCAACCGACTAATAAAGGAAGCCAATACCGGCTATAAAAACTCTATTGATGGTTTGATAGAAAAAGTCTTGGAAAGAATATAATTCCCAATTTAGTTGTCTATATAATATGGATAAAATTCACCGGATCATCTATCAATACTTATTCTTATTATCATCGAGAAGAAGATTGGCATAAACAGATTTTTTACAGAATAAGCCAACTCTTTTTACCTAACAGGGGACATCGCTTCATAGAAGACCATTTTTTGTAAAAAAACAACAAGATGTCCCCTCATAAAACAAATAAAAATATGGAAACCAGTTTCAAACAAACAACTAGTAATAAAGTAGAACGTTACCGTCTTTTCCTCCCTCAGTTTGAACTTTTAATATCAGATGAAAAAGAAGAAATAAGTGTTTTGGCCAATACTGCCGCTGCTCTTCGGGAAGCCTTCGGCTTTTTTTGGGTAGGTTTCTATCTGGTTAAAGACGGCCAACTTATTTTAGGACCTTTTCAGGGAAGCACCGCCTGTTATCGCATCCATAAAGGAAAGGGAGTATGTGGAACCTCATGGTCAGAAGCTCGAACCTTGATAGTGCCCAATGTAGAACAATTCCCCGGACATATAGCCTGCAGTTCTCTTTCCCGCTCCGAAATTGTTGTTCCTATTCTTGCTAATGGACAAGTAAAGGGAGTATTGGATATTGACAGTAATCTATTAAACTCTTTTGATGAAACAGACCGCCGTTATTTAGAAGAAGTAACAGCCATCGTAGCTAAAACATTATATTATTAACCAAATGAAAATGATAAACCAAGATACAATCTGCGCCATTGCCACCGCCCAGGGAGGAGCCATCGGAATAATTCGTGTATCTGGCCCAAAAGCGATTGAAATAACGTCACGCATATTTACACCCGCCACAGGCAAGCCACTGACAGAACGAGCACCATATACTCTTACTTTCGGAAAGATTTGTTCCCCAAAGCGAAAAATTAATAATACACTTTTCCAAAAAACGAGTGAAATTCCGCAAGAAAAAAGTGAAACGTTACAAAAAAAAGAATCAATTATACCTTCTGCAGAAGAAGTAATAGACGAAGTTTTAATTTCTTTGTTCCGTGCCCCTCATTCTTATACCGGTGAAGACAGTACGGAAATCATGTGTCATGGTTCATCCTATATCCTGCAGCAAGTTATACAACTCCTGATCTATAATGGATGTCGTGCCGCTCTACCAGGTGAATACACCCAACGTGCTTTTCTAAACGGAAAAATGGACTTGAGCCAAGCCGAAGCTGTGGCCGATCTGATAGCCTCATCGTCTGCCGCCACCCATCGCCTAGCCATGAGCCAAATGCGTGGAGGATTCAGTAAAGAACTTTCTAACCTGCGTAACCAATTGCTTCATTTCACTTCGTTAATGGAATTAGAACTGGATTTCAGTGATCATGAAGAACTAGAATTCGCCAATCGTGACGAACTGAGCAGTCTAGCTACCCATATCGAACAAGTTATTGCCCAGCTAGCTCATTCTTTCAGTGTAGGAAACGCAATCAAGAATGGCATTCCTGTAGCAATTATCGGAGAGACGAATGCTGGAAAATCCACCTTACTGAATGCGTTGCTGAATGAGGAAAAAGCCATTGTCAGTGATATCCATGGAACGACCCGTGACGTAATAGAGGATACGATCAATTTACAAGGTGTCACATTCCGATTTATTGATACAGCTGGAATCCGCCAAACGAACGATACAATAGAAAATCTAGGGATAGAACGTACTTTCCAAAAGATGGACCAAGCATATGTCATTTTATGGATGATAGACTCTACAGATGCCCAAAGACGGTTCGAAGAATTAAAAGCCGAAATTCTTCCACACTGCGAAGGGAAAAAGATGATTATTTTATTTAATAAGTCAGATCTGTTACTAGCAATACAAAAAGAAGAGTTGTCAGCTATATTTGCTGACATGAAAGTGGAAAAACTATTTATCTCAGCAAAGAAAAGGGAAAATATAACGATCCTGGAAAAAAAGTTAGTACAGGCAGCCGCCTTACCAGAAATCAACCAAAACGATATTATCATTACAAATGTACGCCATTACGAAGCATTAACACGAGCATTGGATTCTATTCATAGAGTACAGGAAGGATTGCAATTGGGATTATCAGGAGATTTGGTAAGTGAGGATTTAAGACAATGTATCCACGAACTAAGTGAGATTGTTGCAGAAGGAGGTATAACCTCGGAAGAAACATTGCAAAATATATTTCAAAACTTTTGCATCGGCAAGTGATGGCTTGGAAACAGCCATAAGTAACCATAACCATTTAGAATAAAGTCGCTGTATTTCAGCGACTTTTCTATTTTAACACTTTCCAGTCCGTATTTGGAGGTAACGGATTTTATCCATATTTTTCTATCATATTTCTACCGCAACGGAAATTCACGGTTAGCCCGAATGTCACAGTGACGCATTAGTTGACGTGTGTTGACAGTGGTTTACATGTGTTGACAAAAAGGGAAATTAAAAAACGTAGAAAATGACTCGAAAATATGGAAGTAAAAAGAATTTGTCAATGGTGCGGAAAACCGTTCATCGCACAGAAAACAACGACTTGCTATTGTAGCCCTCAATGCTCGAAGCGAGGTTACAAACATCGTATCAAAGAGCGCAAAATGGAATTGCGCCACATGCAGGAAATGCAGGAGTTGCGCTCCAGTTTGGAGAAACAGGAGTATTTCACTTTCTCTCAGGCAGCCCGATTGATGGGAGTAAGCCGTCAATACATTTATAAGTTAGTTAAAGAGGACAAACTTAGGGCATCCCGAATTAGCGGAAGGATGTCATTGGTAAGGCGTGCCGATATTGAACTAATGCTCAAAAGTAAACCATACGAGAGGTTAGTAGCTAAAAACGATTTCGACATCTCCGAATATTATACTGCCGAAGAGATTGCAGAGAAATACAAGGTCAATGCCAAATGGGTATGGACTTACACACGGCAGCACAAAGTGCCAAAGGTGAGAATACGCCAGTTCAATTATTACAGCAAGAAGCATATCGATGCCGCCTTTGCCAAATACGAGGTGGATTCCGACCTGACCGAATGGTACACTCCCGAAGAGATTCAAGAAAAGTACGGCATGACACGTGTCGCCATCCGTTCACAAGTGTACCGGAATAATATTCCATCCAAGAAAGAGCACGGTCAGATATACTACTCCAAACTGCATTTCGACCTGTCGAAGACATCGGAACAAGAAAGTAAGGCTGAATACTACACCGTCAAGGAGGCGATGGAAAAATTCAAGCTGTCCCGAGACTCGGTTTACGGCATTCTGCAATTCCACCAAATCAACCGGGAGAAGAACGGACGGTTCGTCAGGTTCTTGAAAGTAGAGTTTGACCGGGTGATGGGTGTCCGTAAATAACCCTATTGGCAGCTATTTTATGGCTATCCGCAAATTATTCTAAAATTAATATCTGCTGAAAATCATCTGCATGACTACATGATAGAGTTTTGCCAGCGAATTAGTAATAATCAAAAATATACCACTATGCATGAATGCAAAACAGTAACATTAAGGACACGTCCGCTAAAAGGCAGGATGTTGTCTTTTTATCTGGATTATTATCCGGGGTATCGAGACAAGGAAACGATGAAAGTTATCCGTCATGAATCGCTTGGCATTTATATCTACGCCAATCCGAAAAACAAGCGTGAACAGAGTTTCAACGAAGCGATGACCGAGAAAGCCGAGGCTATTCGTTGCCGCCGCTTTGAATCTGTCGTTAATGAACGGTATGATTTCTTCGACAAGTACAAACTCAAAGCGGATTTCTTGGAATACTACCGCAAGCAACTCCGCAAACACGACCAGAAATGGGAGTTCGTCTATCTCCATTTCAGCAACTTCGTACATGGCAAATGTACTTTTGAGGAGATTGACATCGACCTATGTAACAAGTTTCGGGAATACCTGTTGAGTGCCAAGAAACTAAGGCGCAACGGACGTATCACACGAAACTCCGCATCGGGATATTGGTCCACTTTCAGAGGATTCTTGAAAATACTCTATCGCAATGGGATGATAAAGACCAATGTCAATGATTTCTTGGAAAAGATTGAGACAGAAGACACCATGAAAGAGGCCTTGTCCGTCGAAGAGTTATACCAGTTAGCAGAAACGCCGTGTAAAAAGCCTATCGTGAAAATCGCATCGCTGTTTTCCTGTATGACCAGCTTGCGCATCAGTGATATTCTCGCCCTATGTTGGGAAGACATCGTAGATTATTCTGCCGGAGGGAAATGCGTACATATCATTACGCAGAAGAACAAAACGGAAGACATCATTCCCATCAGCGAGGAGGCGTTAGGGCTGATAGGATACAGTTCCGAGAAGAAAGGTCTGGTGTTCAAGGGGCTTATGCGCAGTTGGACACAAGCACCCATGAAAGAGTGGATTCGTTCTGCCGGAATAACCAAAAACATAACATTCCATTCATATCGGAGAACATTCACAACCCTTCAGGGGGCTGCCGGTACAGACGTCCGTACCATACAAAGCATAATGGCACACAAAAGCATTACCACGACTATGCGTTACATGAAAGTCGTGGACAGTAACAAGCGTGAAGCCAGCAATAAAATCACTTTGATAAGGAAAGACTGACAACGGTTTTTCTCCCCATTTATACGGATATAGTATGATTTTTAGTCCTAAATCATACTATATCCGTTATTTTTCATCAAAATTGAATGATTTATCATCACCAATTGTAAGTGTCTGGAATACGGCACATAACTTTGCCGCATAATCATTCCAAACATTTACAGTATATGACAAATAAAACTCAAATTCGTACTAAAAGGATAAGTTTCGTTCTTGCGTTGTCGGTAATCACCTATACAGCGACAGACACTTATCTTTCCGCTTATCACGACATCGATGTCATGAAGATAATGACTCCAGTAATACTCGAACTTGTGACAACAATTTTATTATGCGGTCTGTTACAACGATCTTTCTATAAATGGATAACGAAGTATTCAATCAATTTGCCTTTTGCCCGGCAATCTCCAATCGTTCTTGAATCCGACACCGAGATAAAAGCCGATTGTACAACTGAAATTCAAGTTATTGAACAGCCATCTATTTTAGACAATTACGATGCGATGTTGGAGAACCTCAAAAAGAAAGAGGCCGAAAGACAAGTGAAAATCATGGATGCCATTCGTGAATATGTGACAATCAAAACTGCCCCTTATCTCTCTAAGGAAGCTATTGCCACACTGATTGCCAATATTGAATATATGGCTTGTGACCACCCCGATTTATATAAGCCGATTCGCTCCAATATAGACAATCCGCTGAGGTCGCCGGGGCTCCGCCATCTGGCATGGAATGTCGGAGAACGCTTGAATGTGCCTTTGGTAAAAAGAGCGGAATTCATAAAGGCTTCGTTTCCACATGAACTCGTAAATGCCACTCATGAATACCTCAGACTTAATTTACGGGACACTGTTACAAGCCAAATTCCCATTGACGTACCTGACAAGGGAGATTTTCGCTTCCATCTGGACACAGACAATAACGACTCACAATAAAAAACGTATGCAGACGGAATAATTAATCTGGTCTGTATTGTTCTGCAAGATTTCATTGAGTTGGTTCGCAGCATGTTGAACGATTAAAAGAGTTTTAATATGGAAAAAGACCAACTGACTTTCAATGACCTGCCGACTGTGGTAGGAGAACTGTGCAACCGAATCGCAAGTATGGAAAATCTTCTGACGGAGAAACTTTCCCGGCAGAACGAAGTCAAAGAGAATACGCACGTTCCGATGACCGTGCAGGAGGCTTGCGCTTATCTGAAAATGCCGTTATCGACCTTTTACTACAAGGTAAAAAAGGACGATATTCCGGTTATAAAGCAAGACAAGCATCTATACATCTATCGGGATGAATTGGACAAATGGCTTGAATCTTCACGAAAGACTCCGGCTCCGCAAAGTTTCGAGGACGAGAATGAAGCCATGCTCGCTTCCCATCGCCGTAAACCGAACCCTAAAAACTGGTAGGCTATGGAAAAGACAGACAATCCAATTCTTTCCATCGAGGAACTGGCAATATGCATGGAGGAGTCTGCCGTGAGCGTAACAAGTGCATACGGGCACTCCCCTGTGGTGCTGATGGTAGATGATGCAACAATCGGAATATTGGGCAACTTCAGTGCTTCCATCGGAAAGGCTAAAAGCAAGAAAACGTTCAATGTCTCGGCCATTGTCGCATCGGCATTGACCAACAGCACCATTCTTCATTATCGGTCTATATTCCCCGAGGACAAACGAAAGGTGTTATACATTGACACGGAACAAGGGCGGTATCATTGTCAGAACGTGTTAAAGCGCATTTTACGTTTGGCGAACTTGCCGGAAGACAAAGAGCCGGACAATCTGGTTATGCTGGCTCTGCGTAAGTATTCCCCTAAAATGCGCTTGGCAATAGTCGAACACGCCATCGGCACAATTCCCGATTTGGGATTGGTGATCATAGATGGCATTCGGGATTTCCTTTATGATATCAATTCTCCCGGAGAATCCACCGATATTATTTCAAGACTCATGCAGTGGACGGATGACAGGCAGATTCATATCCATACCATCCTCCACCAGAACAAGAATGATGAAAACGCACGTGGACACATCGGCACGGAACTCAACAACAAGGCGGAAACCATCATGCAGGTGGAAGTGGACAAAGATGATAAGACCATAAGCGTGGTTGAAGCTGTACATATCCGTGACCGGGAATTTGAACCGTTCGCTTTCCGCATCAACGAAGATGCCTTGCCCGAACTGGTGGAATCCTACCTGCCCAAAGCAAAGGTTGTCGGCCGACCAGCCAAAGAACCGTTCGATCCGTACAAGGAGATTTCGGAGAGTGTACATCGGGCTGCGTTGGATGCCGTTTTTACCGATGGTAATATCAGCAGTTATGACGGATATCTGGAGCGGCTGAAAAAAGGATATGGATTGCAGGGCGTAAAACTCGGTCACAACAAGGCGGTCAAAGTCGCCACCTTTCTAGGCAACAAACGGATGGTGATAAAGGACGGTAAGGAGTATCGTTTCAACCCGGACTATCATTATTGAGATTGGCTTTACTTTATTGTCGGGGCGTACATATAGGAATAAAGCAAAGTAGTCAGGAGTGCAGCATGAGGTATTCATTCTCTCCCCTCTTTTAGAGGAAAATATCAATTGCTGTTTCCGATCCGTCTGCCGATTCCGTGTGTACACCCGACATGGCTTGTCAAGCAGCATCAACAGGTATCTGTTGCAAGATATGCCAAGGTATAACCTCACTGCGTTGCGGTTGTACATTGGCGCTCTTGCCTGCTCTGATACTTCGCCGGTGCGGTACTCGCAAGCTCGCACCTATTCACTATTATAAAAATAATTCGCATGAAAGAAAATATTGAAAATTCATCGACAACCACCAGTGAGACAAGAAGCGTCTTTATCGGAGCGAAAGTCACTCCTAGTCAAAAGGAGTATATAAAATCACAGGCTGTGCAATGCGGTATGACGGTAAGCGATTACTTGCTTGCCCGTGCATACAATTATCACCCCAAAGCAAGGCTTACGAAAGAGGAAGCGGCACTGTTGCAGAATCTGGACGATTGCCGGTCTGACCTTGTAAAATACACCTCTGCACTTCACGGAATGTCCACAAAGCAACGCATGGCAATGTTCAATCAGATTCCGTTCATGGTCGGTTGGCTCAAAGAACTTGGCAATGTAGCCGAAAGCGTCTGCCAATTTCTGAATACCGTAAAAGAACAGAATAAGATTCCGTCCAACGATAAATCAGAAGAAATATGATTGCAAAAGCGAAAGCAATATCGCACGGCATAAACGCCATCCGTTACATTACCGGCGAATCACAGCACAAAAAGCACCCGGAAAAAATCCATCGGATATTGGACAATCTGCTGCCATCGCAACCGGACGCTATGGGTATATGGAACTCCATGCAACTGACCTTATCACGCTTCCGGCCGATAAAGAACTCAGTCATCAGAATTGAGCTAAGTCCATCCGCTGAACATACCCGGTTCTTTGACACAGAAGACTGGCAACAACTCTGGCAGGATTTCGTTGCGGAGTTTGACAAACAAGTGATTATCGGCAAGGATGGAAAAGTCCGCTCTTGTCTGACCCATTTGGCTAACAGCAAATATACGGTTTGGCTACATACAGAATCCGAAGGCGGTGTTCCACATCTTCATGCTGCGGTTTGCCGTATAGATGAAGACGGCAATATCAACAACGATCATAACATTCATCTTCGTGCGCAACGTGCAGCCGAGCGAGTGGCAAAAAAACGAGGTTGGACAACGGCAGCACAAGTCAGAAATTCCAATATTCACCAAGTGAATCGTGACTGCATGAATGCACTGAAATCAATGCAATCATGGTCATGGGAAGAGTATAAAGATTCCCTTATACAGAAAGGTTATACGGTACATGAAAGAAAAGACGGAAACGGTATTCTCCGAGGTTATGCACTTGTGAATGGGAACACCAAATACAAGGCTTCTGAATTGGGAGTAGCCCGTAACCTGATGATTTCGAAACTTCCTAAAACATGGGCGAAATTGCATTATCAGTCAAGAGTTGACACTTTTAGCAATAAGCCTAAGGAAACTAAAACAGAGCAAACACCTAAACCATCGGTGTATGCTAATTATACCCAATATAATACTTACCGTCCGGGAATGGTTTCTTATACGCTTAATCATGAAAATCAGGAACATCATTTCTATATTCCAGAAAGAGTGCTTGACTGTTTCAATGACGAATTTGATTACAGAATTGTCGCCAACAGTCAGGAACTTACCGATATGGCAGTAGCTATTTTTGTCGGACTACTTGAAACGCCAAATGTTGCAACCGGAGGCGGTGGTGGAGGTCCCCAAAGCGATTTACCGTGGAGAGATAAAGACGAAGACGATTTGCAATGGGCTCGCAGATGCGCCCGTGCTGCCAGTCGCTTATTGGGAAAGAAACTGAAAAACGGATTAAAACGATAAGCGCATGAAAAAGGAATTTGATTCTTCCGCAGAAATGAATGAAGCGGAATCCATAAAATCCAATCCCAAGAATGAATATATAGAGGAAGAAAATCGGCTACTCAGTTTGAATATAAAAGAACTTGCCAGCCTGAACGACAATGTACATGAAATGAGTGTAAATCTTGAAAAATCTCTAACGCTGCGATTTTATTACGCGGCAATCGCAGTATGGCAACAAGACCCGTAACTGTTTGTTCAGATTGACAGACTTTTTCACACTATTTTATTACAAGTTCATAGAACCCAACAATACGAAAGACGAAAGATGGTGGAGCAATAATATCGACTCACGCAGTGTTCTATCGTGGATGGGACTTAGTTTTGAGCTGGTCTGTTTGAGTCACCACAAACAGATTAAAATCGCATTGAGAATTGCAGGAGTAGGAACATCTGTTTCCACATGGAGAAGCAAGACCGATTCCGAAAACGGGATTCCGGGGTTTCAAATCGACTTGATTATCGAACGTGCCGACCGCATAATCCACTTGTGCGAAATGAAATTCAGTACTGACCTGTACGGCATCACCGACAGTTATGAGTCGAAACTCAGAGAACGTACCGGACTGTTATGCTTGGCGACAAAGAATAAGAAAGCACTTGTAATTACATTCGTTACGACATACGGCATGGTGAATGGCAAGCATAAGAGTATCGTTCATAGCGAAGTCAAGATGGACGACCTTTTCAATTCTTGAAACGGATATTCAAACCGTCCTTTCCTCTTTCTTGCTTTTTCACAGCCAAATATTCCAATCTAATTAGTTTCATAAGGCATGGAAAAGCACTATGTATGGTTTGACCAAACACAGTGCTTTTTCCATTTTGCGGGAGATTATCGCTTTATAATACCAATTCCTTGATGATTCTTTTTATTCCGCAGATGACCGATGTTTTGTTGTTTCTGACGGCAGAAAGTGCCGATGAAAGATTGGAAGCAGTAATGAATCGTGCGCCATCTTTGGATTGCAGGAACCGCCCTTTGTCGAGGACAGACTGCCAACGGGATTGAATGAAGGAGTTTTCGAGTAGCGCATCAAAAAGGATAACTACATGACGAAGATTATTCACCCGGATATGAAAGCCCTTCTTGCAGGAAAAGAGAGCTTCCATATCCTCGGTGCAAACTTCTGAAACGCAAAACAGATGATAAGTATTGGCACAAGACACAATACCTGTCATCTGTTCTTGGGTGAAGTTGCAGTCGAAAGAAAGCAGCGGAGCTTTTATAAAGCCATCGGTATGATGCTTGGTAGATACCGGCAACGGTTCCGAGCGGTCATACCTCCTTTGCAACTCCATACATTTCTCAAAGGAGAAGTCGGATGCTGCAAAAAGAGGCTGGACAAGGTGGGTGCATTCGGTCAGCAGTCCCTTGACGATGTGGATGTTCATCTCGTGGCAGTTCCGGCAAATTGCACTGTTGCAGTTGATGTACCGGTGACTGTTTATGAAGTCATCCACATAGCGACTATACCGCTTGCCATCCACAATCACATCCTGAAGATAGAGTTCTCTCGCTTCGGAAAGTAATTCAAACAATTCCTCTGCTACATCCTGCTCGGTAGTGAAGTGGGTTCGGTGTTGCTTCTCTTCAAAAAAAGAGAAGACTTTTTACTTTGTTCTTTCATGTCATTTTACTTGTTTATATTTTTGGCAGATGCATCTATTTTATTTTGTTTAGAATCCACGCGATATTCTGTCCGAGGTTCTTCATATTGGCGACGCCTTCCTCGTCTTTCATGGCTTCGCCAGGCAGACGCCTATAGGCGATGTTCCAATAGGTTGAACCCGCGACGAACATCTCCTTGTTGAGAAAGAAATGGTTGATCGTGTCGATGGTGTTCATGGCTCCGGCACGCCTGGCAACGGCAACCGCACCGCCTACTTTGTGCCGGAACATTCCCGGATTGGTGTCGCTCACTACGCTGGCACGCTCGATAACCGCTTTCAGCGTGGATGAAACATCAGCCGAGTAGGTTGAAGAACCGAGGATAATGGCATCGGCCTCGGTCATTTTCCGGTAGAGTTCCTGAAAAATATCATCACCGAACACGCAATTCTTCTTTCCTGCACAGGCGAAACAGGCTTTGCATGGATTGATGGTGTTGCCTGCCAACTGTATGTGTTCCGTTTCGTATCCCTCTTTTTCCAGCTCGCCCAATACAAGATTCAGCATATCCGCCGTATTGCCGTCCTTGCGTGAACTGCCATTGATTGCCAACACTTTCATCTTTCTATGCTTTTCTTCTTTTTCGGATAGTTCCAGCACATCGGCGGCATTTACGCCGCCGATGCCCAGTCCTATCCCTGCCGCTACTACACCCATCTTTTTGAGTGCTTCACGGCGGATCATACTCTTTTCATCACTCATTGCCGGTTATTTATAGGATTCAGCGAATATCCGTACTATGTCTTCGTCCGACATCTGCACCCTGTCACCCGTGAACATGATGCCCATTACATCGCGCGTATTACGCATAAAAGTCTCGAACTCATCGGGCGTGATACCATAGTCGGACATTTTCAGGTCCGCCACCCCGCAGGCTTCCTGCAAGCGGACGAGTGCCGTAATGAAATCTTCGGGCTGTGTTGCATCGGGCATACCGAGTAACTGAGCCAATTCGACGAAACGCTCGTCGCAGCCGTGATTGCGGACGAAATAGCTGAAATATGCCTTGCTGATCATAATCAATCCGGCTCCGTGCGGCAGATTGGGATGATAGGCGGAAAGCGCGTGTTCCAGCCCGTGTTCGCTGGTCAACAGCGTGAGCGTCATTACGGCTCCAGACAGGGTGTTGGCGAATGCAACACGGGTACGGGCTTCCAAATCGGAACCGTCCTTCACGGCACGCGGCAGGTATTGGGCGAGGTTGCGGATTGCCTCGTGTGCGTTCATATCGCTGGCGAGATTGGCACTGGCTGCGATGAATCCCTCCACGCTGTGGAACAGGGCATCGAAACCCTGAAAGGCCGTAAATCGAGGCGGCACGGAAAGCATCAACTCCGGATCGACGATGGCGAGGGCGGGAAAAAGCGACGGGTGCATGATAAATGCCTTTTCATTGGTTTCCTCTTTGGTAATGACGCCGCAGCCGTCCGTTTCCGATCCCGTGCCGGCGGTGGTCGTAATGGCGATGATGGGCAACAGGCGGTTTTGTATCGGTTGTCCCTTGCCGGAGCCTATAGCTACATAATCCCATAAATCGCCCTCGTTGGTTGCCAGCAACGCAATGGCTTTCGAGCAGTCCATAACGCTGCCGCCGCCCAATGCCACGAGAAAATCGGCATTGTACGCACGTGCGGCATTCGCTCCCGCTACGGAGTTGGCGACCGTCGGATTGGGCATGATGCCGTCGAATACTTCGGTTTCCACGCCTGCCCGATGCAGTTGTTCTTCGGTACGGGCGAGATAGCCGTTGTCGCGGGTGGACTTGCCGTTGGAGATGACGATCAACGCCCGTTTGCCCGGCATAGGCTGAGCGTGAAGGTTATTCAACTGTCCTGACCCGAAAAGGATACGGGTAGGAATGTACTGGTCATAACTGAGATTTGTTTTCATTGTCTTATACTTTTTCGTTTATTTTGATATAAAGGGGGATTCAACCTCCTCGTCGGTTGCTTCCAATTTGAAAAAGACGGGACGCAGACCGTCGTTGCAGCATGTAATTGCAACACCCGGCAGACGTACCCAATCATTGAAATAGAAATGCTTCGCACCATTGGCAAGAGCAAACACGTATGGATGAATGGTGCGCCACGCACCGTCGCAGAACCCTTCGGGCTTGCCCAATCCGGCATAGAACACCTGTCCTTCTTTCATTATGGAGCATGGTTGGAGTCCCGGCATTCCATAGTCGCGGGCAAAATCTTCGTTGAAAGTGGAGCGCAATACGGTTATCTTTACTTTCTTCATGGGATTTTATTTTAATACCAGTCGTGCTTCTCGTTTCTATTGAGCGCGGCTATTTGTGCCATTTCATCATCGGTCAGCGAAAAGTCGAAAATCGAGATATTCTCCTTGATATGGTCGGGATTGCTCGAACCGGGAATGACGACCACGCCCCGCTGCAAGTCCCATCGGAGGATGACCTGCGCTACCGACTTGTTGTGTCTGGCTGCGATTTCGGACAGCACCGGGTCGCTCAACAGCTCCTTTTGATGTCCGCGCCCGCCGAGGGGATACCATGCTTCGACGACGATGCCGAGGTCATGGAGGTGTTCTACTACCTCCGTGTCCTGATAATACGGGTGAACCTCATTTTGAACCAATACCGGCCTGATGTTCACTTTAGGCAGAAATTCGTCAATCTCTTTGACATAGTAACATGACACACCGATTGAGCGGATTTTGCCTGCTGCCACCTGTTTTTCCATCGCTTTGTATGCTTTCACGTCGTCCGTGCCGGGATGATGCAGCAGCATGAGGTCGATATACCCGATGTCGAGTTTTCGCAAACATTCCTCGATAGCCGCTTCGGGATTGGAATATTGGTTGGGATAGAGCTTGGTCGCCACGAAAATCTCTTCGCGCGGCATACCCGATTCTCGGATGCCTTGTCCCACCTCCTCTTCGTTGCCATAAACGGATGCCGTATCGAATTTGCGGAATCCTGAGGCTATCGCTGATTTCACAGAATTGATACAGGTTGCCCCGTGCAGGCTATAAGTTCCCAGTCCGACTATCGGCATGTCGTAGCCGCTACTTAACTTTATTGTCGGGGCATTGCCGTTTGTACCTTTCGAGAGGTCGAATATGCCCGTATTCGTATTGTCGTTGAAATTCAAATCCATACTTTTAATCCATTTTTCGATTGTTTCTTTCGATTCGTTTCCACTGAACCGCCGCCCCTGTTTCCATTCTGTTCCGGCAGCCAGACGATGCAGATCGGTGTCGCTCGCCCCGATGCCGCTGGAGTGCGAGGTGCAAAACGGAATGACAGTCTCGCCTGTAAGGTCGTGGCTTTCGAGGAAGGTGAAAATGACTTTCGGAGCCTTGCCCCACCAGATTGGATAACCGAGAAATACTACATCGTAATCGGCAAGATTCTCGCATTTGCCCTTGATGACGGGGCGTGCCGACGGGTCGTTCTGCTCGCGGTTGGCACGGGAGGACGAATTATTGTAGTTCAAATCCTCGGACGTGTAAGCCGTTTCGGGCTCGATGCGCCAGGTCGCTGCACCGATCGCCTCGACAATCCGGTCGGCAATGCCCTTTGTCGTGTTCGTGCAGGAGAAATAGACCACCAAAGCACGGACATCCGACGGAGTTGGGGCTGGATTCGGTTCCAGTTCTGGGTCAGGAACGGGCGTCGGTTCTTCAGTCTTTATCGGTTCATCTGACGGACTGCAAGCATTTGTTGTCAATAGCATACACGGTAATATCATAGATAATAACCACATTTTCATTGTCCTATTATTTGAGATTGGTTTGAAAGAATGCCTCCATTTTGTCGAACGGAATGACGGCTAAATTATCGTAAAGGTCCGTATGGCTTGCGCCGGGAATAATCATCAATTCCTTGTTATCACCTTTCAGTCTCTTGAACGCATCTTCACCGAAATAGTGCGAGTGCGCCTTCTCGCCATGAACGATCAGCACGGCATTTTCGATTTCGTCCGCACGGCTCATCAATGGGAAATTGATGAACGGGATGGCTTCCGTCGCGTTGCGTCCCTGATTGGAGTTGAGCGAGCGGGGGTGATAGCCGCGCGGGGTCTTGTAGTAGGCGTGGTAGTCCTTGAAGAACTGCGGGGCATCGGCAGGCAAGGTGTCGGGAACGCCGCCGCCCGGCTTCGGAAATCCGTTGCGGAAATCCTCCGTGCGTTGTGCCGCGAGTTTTTTGCGGAGTGCATTGCGTGCTTCGGCACTGTCATCGGCATCGAAATAGCCGTTGGCATTCACGCGGCTCATGTCGTACATTGTGGAAGCTACGGTTGCTTTGATGCGCGGGTCGGCTGCTGCGGCATTGATAGCCAGTCCTCCCCAGCCACAGATACCGATGATGCCGATCCGCTCGGAATCGACCTTATCGTTGGTCGCAAGGAAATCGACGGCAGCCGAGAAATCTTCGGTATTGATGTCGGGCGACACCACATAGCGGGGTTCGCCGCTGCTCTCGCCGGTGTAGGAGGGGTCGAAAGCGACGGTCAGAAATCCGCGTTCGGCCATCGTCTGGGCATAAAGTCCGGCGGTCTGTTCCTTGACCGCCCCGAAAGGACCGCAGACGGCGATGGCGGGCAGCTTGCCGGCAACATTTTTCGGCACATACATATCGGCCGCCAGCGTGATGCCGTAACGGTTGGTGAATGTTGCTTTGCTGTGGTTCACTTTGTCGCTTTTGGGGAATGTCTTGTCCCACTCGGCGGTTAAATTCAATTCTTTCATATCCTTTTCGTTATTTGTTCTTTGACAGGCCGCTCCCGCCAGAAGCACAATAGCAAGGAGCGCAGTAAAACTCTTATTCATGATAATCGGTTTTTATGTTTCTCAATACTTTGGCCGGTACGCCGGCGACAATAGCGTTGTCGGGTACGTCTTTCGTCACGACAGCTCCGGCGGCGACGATGGCGTTCTCGCCGACTGTAACGCCCGGAAGTATCATCGCTCCCGCGCCAATCCACGCCTTGCGGCGAATAACGACCGGTTCGGTATGCAACGTATGACGGAGTTCGGGTTCTTCGGGATGACCTTCTGTGAGGATTTTGGCTCCCGGCCCGATAAATACGCCGTCTTCAATCGTGATACCGCCTTGGTCGAGGAAGGTGCAACCGAAGTTGATGAACACCTCTTTGCCCACATGGGTCGTTTTGCCGAAAGCCGTATAGAACGGCGGGAACATACGCACGGAGGCATCCAGCGGCTGCCCCCAGATGCGTTCGAGCAGCGCCCGCACCTCGTCGTGCGAATGGTAGCCCGTGTTGAGTTCTCCGACGAGACGTCGCGTGTTCTCGATCTCCCCGCACAAACGGGGAAAGTCGGCATCCGTTTCCGTAATCCGCTCGCTGCGCCGCATTCTTTCTATTATCTCGTTCATCGTTACGTCCCCTTATTTTATCGTACTCATGTCTATTACATAGCGGAACTTCACTTTTCCGTCGGCTACATTGCGCCAAGCCTTATCTATTTCGGATGCATTCGCCTCGATGATTTCCACTTCGGGATAGATGTCGTGCGCTACCGAATAGTCGAGCATCTCCTGCGTCTCCTTAATGCCGCCGATAAGCGAACCGTACACTTTGCGCCGGGAAAGGAAAGCCATGTTTGCGATATTCAGCGTCGATTTGTCGGGAAGCCCAACGATAGCCATTTCGCCGCCCATTTTCAGCATGGCGACATATTGTATCGGCTCGTAGTTGGCAGGGATGGTGCTGATGATGAAATCGAACGTGTTGCGAAGTCCTTTCATCTCTTCAGGATTGTTCACATTCACATAGCGTGTTGCACCCATCCGGGCAGCATCGGCACGTTTCTCTTCCGTGCGGTCGAACACGGTTACATCGGCTCCCAAGTCCACCAGATACTGAACAGCCATGTGTCCCAGTCCGCCGTAACCGGCAACCGCCACCTTGTCGCCTTTCTTGACGTTGCTGAAATGGATGGGTGACCACGTGGTCACACCTGCGCACAGAAGCGGGGCGACCCGTTTCAGGTCGGCGTTTGCAGGTATTTTGATAGCAAAGTTCTCGCTTACCACAATATTGTCCGAGTAACCGCCCATCGCCATTTCGCCGTCGTGGTAGATGTCTTTGGAATTGTAGGTAAAGGTCGTACCTTTTTCGCAGAACTGCTCCTTGTGCATTTCGCAAGAGGAACAGTGACCGCAGGCATTGACCATGCAGCCGACACCTGCCAAATCGCCGACCTTGAATTTCGTGACATTCTTGCCGACTTTCGCCACTCGTCCGGCGATTTCATGTCCCGGAATCATGGGATAAGAAGCGTATAATCCCTGTTCCTGCTGTTCGTCCCATGCGGCGTGCAGGTCGCTGTGGCAGATACCGGCGTACAGGATTTTAATCTGAATGTCGTTGTCGCCGATAGCATGGCGGGTAAACTCGTAAGGATGGAAGGTGTCCTCCGCGGAGAACATGGCGAATCCCTTTGCTGGAACACGCTCGTTCTGGTTTTGTGCGACGGCCGAAGCGAAGAAGGCAAACACCGTCATGGTTGTAATTACTATCCGTTTCATATTTGCTTGATTTTGAACTGTTATTTTATACGATGCAAAAATAGGAGCTCGTATCGAGCTCGCCGGTACCTTTCTTACGGACAGAAGTACCCCAATTACGGGTTTTGTTAGAAACGTTTCGTTATGATAATCAATAAAGTACCCGGCTTACGGGTAAAAGTACCCGAATTACGTGTTTTGCTCTATGACGCTTTTATTATCGGGGAAAATGTATTTCCTTTGTACTGAAAATAAGGATATGATAGAAAAGCATTTATAGAATTATGAATACGGAAGATATAATCAAAGCGGACACCATCGAGCAGTATAACCGTTTTTTCGGGTTCGAGACACGCCACCCGTTGGTCGGCATCGTGCATTTCGACGGCTCCGTGCCGCAACCGACGCACCGGATGACGCTGGGATTTTATGCGTTGTTCCTTAAAAAGGCGACAGGTTGCATTATCAACTATGGAAAAACGGTCTACGATTTCGACGACGAAACGGTCGTGAGTTTCGCTCCGGGTCAGACGGTAGGTATCCATCGGCTGGAAGACGGCCCTGCACCGGAAGCCATCGGATTGCTGTTCCATCCCGATTTCCTGCATCGCACTTCACTGGGGCAGAAGATGAAGCAGTATTCGTTTTTCTCGTATGCTTCCAACGAGGCTTTGCACCTTTCGACAGAGGAGCGTATCATCTTGCAAGATTATATGGAAAAGGTTGTCCGTGAGTTGCAGCATCCCATCGACAAGTTCTCCAAATCGCTGATTATTTCCAACATCGAGGTGCTGCTCAACTACTGTATGCGCTTTTACGAACGTCAGTTCATCACCCGCGAGGATATGAATCACGATGCGTTGGCGCGTTTCGAGCGGTTGCTGGACGATTACCTCTATTCGGATACGGCGGCGAGGGAAGGAATCCCGACCGTGAAATATTTCGCCGACAAGATTTGCCTTTCGCCCAACTATTTCGGAGATTTGGTAAAGTCGGAAACAGGGAAAACAGCACAGGAGTATATCCAACTGAAAATGATTGCCGTTGCCAAAGAGCGGATGCTCGACCCGGCAGGAACAATCAAGCAGATTGCTGAATCGCTGGGATTCCAGCATCCGCAGCATTTTGTCCGCTTCTTCAAACGTCAGGAAGGGTGTACACCGAAAGAGTTCAGGAATAGGATGACAGCTTCCTGAAACACAGAAAAAGCCGCTTGAATCTGCTGTTCAAGCGGCTTTTTTATAGTTCGGATATTTCATGCACCAATATTGTTCTAAATTGGATAATCTTCTCGCTTCTATATTTTCAGTTCCTTGATGATTCTTTTTATTCCGCAAATGACCGCTGTTTTGTTGTTTCTGACAGCGGAGAGTGCCGATGAAAGACTGGAAGCGGAAATGAACCGTGTCCCGTCTTTGGATTTCAGGAACCGCCCTTTGTCGAGAATCCTGGCGATTCTGTCCTGCGACACGGGCAGGTCGAGTTCCTGCGAGATGGTGCGGATAAGGGATTTCTTATTCATAATTAACCGATTCGACAACTAAATTTCAGACAACTCCGGTTTGTGTTTTGCAAATCGGGTATCCTGCTTTTCATGCCTTCGGATTTTCCACCCTTCATGCTTCGATTCATTGAAAAAACGCCTGCGTATCGACTTCAGACTCTTCGGGAGGGAACGCGGTGGCGCAGGACACCTCACGCCATGCCTCGACATCCTTTCGCTGTGCCTCGTGGTGCGTTTCGAGCGTCTCGATGGCATCCGCACCTACGGGCAGATGCAGGGGCGGATTTTCACTGTCGGCCGCTTTCACGACCAGTCTTCCCAACACTTCGGGATTGCCCGGCTCTCGACCGTTCATGTATTTCACGAAACCGCTCATCCGCTCCCGGAATGCGTCGTAGTCCGCAATGGGTCGTGCGGGAAGATGATAGGCGGAATTGAAATTCATGAAATCCGTGCGGAACAGGCCGGGAGCGACGATCGTAACCCGGATGCCGAATTGTTCCGTCTCGAACGCAAGTGCCTCGGAGAACCCCGTAACGGCGAATTTGCTCGTGTGGTAAATGGATGGTCCGACACCCGAATATCCCGCAGCGGACGAAACATTGAAGATGTGTCCGGCATGTTGTCTGCGCATGACCGGTAAAACGGCACGGGTAACGCGCATCAGTCCGAACAGATTGGTCTCGAATACGTCACGAATCTGCCGCTCGTCCGACTCCTCGAAGTAGGTGAATTGTCCGTGACCGGCGTTGTTTACCAATACGTCGATGCGTCCGAAGCGCTTCACGACCGCTTCGGCCATCCGGTCGAACGCCGCCTGTTCGGGATTCGTCACATCCAACGCATACGGAAGCAGCCGCACTACCCCGTCTTCGATATGCGTCGTTATTTCTCCGCTGCGCGAGACCGCCGCCACGCAATGCCCGGCGGCGAGCGCCGCCTCCATAATGGCATGTCCCATGCCGCGAGATGCTCCCGTAATCAGCCAGACTTTGGCTGTAGTATGTTGTTCGCTATTCATTATTTCCTGTTTATAAAAAGTTTGCAAAACCAATCAGCACACACGCTGTCAGCAAGACAGCGATTTTCCAAACTGACGCCTTTTCCTTGTAGAGAAAAACGCCGACGAAAATCATCACGAGCGGTGAAAATGCCCCGTTGAGCGGTATGAGAAAGCTCAACTCGACTCCCGAATCGATAATGCGGTTCATCAATACGAGGCATATCACCTGCATCAGTATAGACAGAGCCGTCGGTATCGGTCGGGTAAATCCCTGTGTCCGCGGCCAGATTGCCGTTGCCCCCAGAGAGAACATCGTTGCAATCAAAAATAGTCCGATTGTGGTTGTAGATAGGCTGTCCATGATGTCTGCTTATTTCATTTTACCTGCTATGCCTATCAGGGCGCAGGCCACGACAAGCAGCATGATTTTCAATACCGATACACTTTCCCCGTACACGAATATTCCCAGCATGCTCACGACAAGCGGCATGACTGCTGAACCTAACGGTATCAGAAAACTGAGCGCGACACCTTTGTAAAGCATCCGGCAAAAAAGCAACGAGCCGAGCAATAAGGTCAGAATGGAGGCCAGTGTGGGCCAGAACTTCGTATAGCCGGTCGTCAGCGGAAAGAGGGACATGCCGACAATTTGCAGCACGATGGCTCCCGAAAAAAGCAATACGGTCGTCGGCGACGCCGTTTTTTGATGTTCGATTCGTTTCATGCGGATTTTCATTTATTTTTCGACAAATGTAGCGGTTATGCCAAACATACAGGATAAACAAATCCGTGTTTGTGTGATATGAATCCGTGATAATGATGCGATAATCCGCATTTTACATTACTTTTGCCGAATGAAGGACAAAAACGGAATCATACATTGCAAAACACCGCAGGAGTTCAACCGCATCATCGGAGTCAAGACCTATCATCCGTTGATTTCTGTTGTCGACTTCTCGCAAATCGCCGAATACAGCCATCCGCAAGGCTGGAAGCAGGACTATTATGTCATAGCACTCTGCCCGAGGAAACTCATCGTGCGGTGTGAAATACGGTCGTAACATGTACGATTACTCGGACGGTACGCTGGTCTTTACCAGCCCGGGACAGACGGTAGTTTTTCAGGAGTACGGAGAACCGTTCCGGCCGGCAGAGGACAATTGGGCCGTCATGGTGCATCCCGATTTCATCCGGGGTACGGCACTGGGGCACGACATCGGAAATTATGTATTCTTTTCGTATGAACTCCACGAGGCGTTGCACCTGTCGGAAGAGGAAATCGGACATGTGTTGGGTATTTTTCGTCACATCGAACGGGAGCTTCGACAACGCATCGACGAACATACACCTGAAATAGCATGTGCCTCCATCGGCTTGCTGCTGAGCTATTGCCGCAGATTCTACGACCGGCAGTTCAAGATGAGGCATCGGGACAACATGGATATCGTAAGCCGGTTCGAGAAACTGCTCCGCGATTATTTCCATTCCGATTCCCTCTCGAAAAACGGGTTGCCGACCGTGAAATATTTTGCCGACCGACTGAATCTATCGTCCGACTATCTAACCGCCGTGCTTCAACGCGAAACGGGTATGAATACCCGAAAACATATCCAGAATCGAATGATTGAGACGGCGAAAGACAAACTGGCACTGGATGAACGCCCGATAAGCCAGATTGCATACGAGCTGGGATTCGAGTATCCCCAATACTTTACCCGCCTGTTCAAACGACAGACGGGAATGACGCCGGCGGAATATCGCAGATGAAAGTAGTGCCGGTACAGCGTTTTCAAGGAGTACCCGATTATATGCTATCGAACCTACAGGGTTGAGGATTAAGCCATATTTTGTCCCCGACCGCTATACCGAGCGTTCATGTGCTGTTGGGGTTATTTCGTCCGAGGCGGCACAAAGACGATTTGTTTTGAACCGTTTGAAGCGGTATACTCTCCTAAGCGGGCGAAGTAGAACCGGCGAGGCGGAATGTCTTTGACGACGAAGGACCCGAATCTGGTAAATTCACTCAAATTTCTACAAGAATATAGATTGGCTATAGCCAAAGATACGCAGGAACAAGCCGAAAAATTTGGGCAGACCGTCCTTGTTAAGTTCCTTCAACAGATTCAAGACAAATGTAATGAAACAGAACGGAAAATCAGCAAAGCAAACAGATATATTTCAATATCATACACTGCATTCTATATCTTGATCATCATATTGGTAGCACTATCTTCTTTTTTCGTCAGCATAATTGTAGCAAATGTCGAAATATTACATTCAATGTCTGATTTGGAAAGCTATTGCCTGCTGTACCCTTATTGCTGTTATAGGAATTGTCATGGCGATAGCCGTGCCGAAAATCCTAGATAAGTAAAAATGAAAGAGTCTCAACCGAATAAGCTATCATCGGTTGAGACTATACTTGAAGTATCATCGTTAATCGCTCAAAGCTACACTCAACAGTAATATTTTATTTGCCAAGCGATTTGAACATCTTGGCGATGCAACGCTTTTTCTGTTCCATATTGGGATGCACATAGAGATTTAGGGTGGTACTGATGTTGGAATGCCCCAATAGTACACTTACTGTTTTGTAATCGCAGTTGCTTTCTATGCAACGAGTGGCAAAGCTGTGGCGCAGACCGTGATATTTCAACTTGGGAATGCCAAGTTGCTCCATCAAGCGTTTGTAGTAGTTTCGGTAGGTTCTTGGTTCAGTGGGAGAAGGCTCGTTGGTCAGCACATAGTAATCAGTATTAACAATCTTTTTCAGTGGTTTGACCATTGAAATAAGTTCTTTGCTCATTGGAATCTCTCGGCAAGAGTTTTTGGTTTTTGGAGTATTGATGACAAGCTTGGTGTGCTTTTTGTCACCCTCAATCACATAAATGCGTTCAATGGTTCGCTGTACACTGATGGTTCCGGCTTCTATGTCTATGTCGCTCCATCGAAGCGCACAGACTTCTCCGATGCGCAGCCCTGTACTTAGGCTTATATAAATGCCCAAGTTTCGGAACGTAAAGTTTTGCCGGATATAATCCAAAATTTTCTTGTGGTTCGCTACAGTGAGTACTTCCAACTCCTTGTTTGTTTCAGTAGACGGGTATTTGATTTCCCATTCGCAATAGCTCATCCATTCGTTTTTTACTCCGAACTTCATCACCATTTTAAGCACGATAAGAATATCCTTTACGGATTTAGCACTCATACCTGCATTGAGATTTTGTAGCACAAATGTTTGTACGGATTTCTCACTAAGAGTATCGTCATTGCCAAAATATGGCAAAATGTGATTCTCCAAAATTAGCATATAAGCTGCAAAAGTTGATTGTTTCACATACGGTCGCTTGTCTTCTCGCCAAGCATCCGCAATTTCTCTAATTGTCTTTTTGGTCATAATCACTTTTTATTAGGTGTTTATAATTAGAGAAATATAGTCCTCAATGTTCCAAATTTGAGATTCCCGGAGTTTACGGGGGAGTGGGAGAAGTATCCTCTGACCGATTTTATGAGTTTCAAAAATGGGATGAACCCTGATGCTAAACGATTTGGAAGTGGCACTAAGTTTATTTCCGTAATGGATATTCTTAACAATCAATATATCTGCTATGATAATATTCGTGCATCGGTAGAACTTCAAGAAGGTGATTTAGATACTTATGGCGTAAACTATGGAGATATTGTATTTCAACGTAGTTCTGAAACATTAGAAGATGTTGGTCAAGCGAATGTTTATCTTGACTGCAAACCTGCGATATTTGGTGGTTTCGTTATCCGTGGAAAAAGTAAAGGAAACTATAATCCGTTATTTCTTCGTTATCTTTTAGCCTCGCCAACAGCCAGAAAAAGAATAATCGTTAAAGGAGCCGGTGCTCAGCATTTCAATATTAGTCAAGATGGGCTTAGTAAGGTCGTTATTGATGTTCCAAATATAGATGAGCAAGAGAAAGTAGGTAAACTTTTGCAATGTATAGATGAACGCATCGCTACTCAAAACAAAATCATTGACAAGCTACAATCCTTAATCAGCGGAATTATACAGAATGCTATTCAAAAAGGACTGAATGATAATACATGGAAGATGATATATCTTTCCAAATTGCTTACTGAACGTAAGGAGAAAAATAGCAATGGATATGAAGTAAACTCTGTGTCTGTTTCTGAGGGTGTTATAAACCAAATTGAATATCTCGGACGTTCTTTTGCAGCAAGTGATACTTCTAAATATAATGTTGTCAGATATGGAGATATTGTTTACACAAAATCTCCTACTGGCAATTTTCCTTATGGAATCATCAAGCAAAGCTTTCAAAAACACCCAGTTGCTGTTTCTCCTCTATATGGAGTTTATGAGCCTTATTCTAATGAAGCTGGATGCTTTTTGCATTATTACTTTCTATCTTCAATTGTAACAACAAACTACCTTAGTCCGCTTATTCAGAAAGGGGCAAAAAACACTATCAACATAAGCAACCAGACTTTTCTCAATAATATGGTACCATATCCTAAAGAAGAAGTAGGTATTAGACCAATAGCAGCGTTATTGCGTAATGTACAAATCAAACTCAACATAGAGAGGTTGTCGTTAGTTTTGCTCGAACAACAGAAGACATATCTATTGCGAAGTATGTTCATATAAACATTGACCCTAATAGATATTGCTTTTGCTCTTGATAATTCAATAATAGTTTTCGCTCTGTCTCCAATTTGCTTGATAAAGCATTGAGAGTTCGAGCGATTTCTTTTTGGTTCTCAAAAGTTGGCAGTGAAAATTTCTTCTTCATGAAGTCATTTTTTTGAAGATTAAATCGTGTACTTCCTTGTGCCAACGGATATATGAATTTTCTGAAAACGCTATTTGATACGAGGTAAGCTAAATATGGTGAATATACTTTATTGGTGGCTGTCATATGCAGTCCAAAACAAAAGCTGTTAAGATAATATTTATCACTTTCACCAAGGTAAACAGCACCTATACCTACCTCATCAGGAGTTTCGGACGATAGAGTAAACAGCAAATCGCCATAAAGAAGAGTATTCTGTTTCTCATTATCGCCTATTACAACGTAATCCACCTGTTCCTCATTGACGATACTATTGCTGTAAATATTGAGATATGTAATATATGGTTTACCCTTGCCAAAATCATCTCCGCTCTTGCCTGATAATCCTGAGTATGAAGTTCCCAGCTCCTCAAATGAAGTTGATGAACCACCAACTTGCAGATGAAGAAAATCATTTAGTCCGCTGATTAAGGATTCATATTAAGTAATTGAGTACATTACTGATACAGCCTCCTTAATTAAAGGGCTTGTGGTTACACTAACGACTAAAGAAAAGCCAAATACTGCAATTTCTCAATGTTTGGAGTGCCATAGTTCCACACTTCAAGAAAGCGAGATTTTGCCTAATGGATTCTATAAGGTGTTTGGTGCAAATGGTTTGGTTGGTTATACCAATACTGCTCAAATGAATGGTGATGCAATATTGATAATCAAAGATGGTTCGAGTGTTGGTACAACCTCATATGTACAGGGAGAGTTTTCCGTAATAGGTACGCTCAACTATCTTACATCCAAGGGCAACCATGATTTGCGGTATCTGTACTTTGCGCTATCAGCGTTCAACTTCCAACCATACAAAACAGGAATGGCGATACCACATATCTACTTCAAAGACTATGGTAAAGCGAAAATATATTGTCCTTTACTTGCTGAACAAAAGCGTGTGGCAAATGTACTTGGCAAATTGGAGAGCAAACTTTTTGTTGAGAAAAAACTTCTTGCATCATTTGACATACAAAAACAGTATTTGTTGGAACAGATGTTTATATGAACATCTGCCTCAATAGATATTGTTTCTGTATTTGATATTTCTGTAATAATTGCTTTTCAATATCTTCTTTAAGCGATAACGATGAAAGAGCATGGCTAATGTCCTTTTGCTTATCTAAATCAGGTATAGGGCATTTTATGTGATTTATATCCTTTAGATAGGCTGTTTTCATAGTACCTTCTGTTACAACTCGTTCAACTTCTTTTTGAAAATAGGAGGAACGCATAAAGTAATAAAGATACTCAACATCAATGTTAGAATTAGGGATAATTCCTAAAATTCCTTGCTTGGTACAGATTGGATATTTGTTTATAGAAATAGCTCCAATTGTTGCTCCATTAGAATAGATAATGGAGTTTGCAGGGATTAGCCATGCTGAAGATTTTTTGAGTCCTAACTCTGTAATATAATCTTTGTTAGCCACTAAATACTTATTACTCAAATCGTCTATTTTTATAAAAGGTATATTGCCATTTTTATAAAATTCGATATTTGATGTAGTAGGTGTACCACCCTCACCAGCCTTACTATATAGTGTTTCAAATGCTACAAATCACACACACTGCGAAGTTATAATATCATCTATAAGCCCTTTAATTAAGGATAAAAAATCAACAATTTTACAGAAGGAGAACATCCATATTCTTTAATCACCTTGCTGTTCCATCAACTCCTTATAGTGCTGTTCATATTCTTCATCTGTAAAACTTTCGGCACAACTTTTGGAGCGAGTTAAAATTCGTAGATTCTCTTGAAATAATATTTCCTGTCGGCTCATTTGAGAACCAAAATATTTAGGTGAATAAAATCTATCAATCTCAGTTTGCTTCAAATTTTTATACCCGAGAGAAACGGCCATTTCTGAAAGTAAGTCAAGTCTAAAAGAATTACTACTATCAAAATGAGGTGATTTTTCGTTTAAACTATCTAAATATTCTCTCCATGCATGTCGGACTTTTTTATTTTCTTGAAATACGACATCTATTGTATTTAATGCATCAACCCATTCTTTTGTTATTGGGGCTGATTTTCGATCTGCCATTAATGTAAGGAAAACTCTTAATTGAGCATCTTTTTTGGCTTTTCTATCTTGGTATTTTATTCCTAATATCCAAACAATAATTGGAATAATAGCAACAGCAATAATTTGACCGATGCCGATAATGATTTGTATATATTCTGTTGTACTCATAACGCATAAATTTAATGCAAAGATAGTCTTTTAGACTAAAATACATTTGTGTTATTCGGAAAATTTCATCTTTAATTAGATATTATACAGCCTACTATGCAAAATAGTAGAATATATAACTTAAGGTTTGGCTCTTCTACACACTTTAAGAATAATATAATGAGCAATATTCTGTTTCTGGTGTGATGGACATAGCATAATGTCATAAACAATGCGATGATTTGAGGAACAAACCGTCTGTTTATCGATAAATTAAGGATTGTTATTCATAAAGGTCCGTAGATTAGTCAAATCATTTTTCGTAACTCAACCTTAGTAAAGATTCAAAATCTTTGCGAGGTTATCATGGGGCAATCTCCGTCATCCTCAAGTTACAACAGTAATAATGATGGACTTCCTCTGATTCAAGGTAATTTGGATATACTTGATGGGATAACGATTTCGCGTATATACACAAATGAACCAACTAAAATATCCTTGCCAAAGGACTTAATTCTAACTGTTAGAGCACCTGTTGGAATTGTTGCAGAGAACAAAATGAAAGTCTGTATTGGACGAGGAGTATGTGCGCTGAGAAATAAATCTGCAATGCCTACAATGTATATCTATTATGCTTTAGATTATTTCAGTTACAAATGGAAGCAGATTGAGCAAGGAAGCACATTCACCTCTATTAATGGAGATGATGTTAAAAATTTTACTATACCTTTAGTTGACGATGTTGAATACTCATGTGCTTTACTTTCAAAGGTTGATGTGCTTATTAAGTGTTCAATAGACCTTCATTCAAATTATATAAAGCAAAAGCAATATTTACTCTCGCAGTTGTTTATATGAACATCTGCGAGAGCAAGAATTGTTTCAACTCTTGTAGGGTAGAAATAATACTTTGTTCGACTTCAAGTTTAGTACAAAAAGCATCAATAATTTTGCATATATGTTGTTGCTTTGGTATAGGAGGTAGTTTGATTTCTGCCTTTTGAAATATATCCATTCTCAAAGATGATACTGTAGAACCAACGGAATTCCTAACAAAATAAGAATTTAATGTACTCATAAAATAGTAACAATACTTTGGTAGAATACATGAAGCGAAATCCGTTATGGCATAGCACCTTTGGTGTAAGGCAAATTTTCCTTTATAATATCGAGGGTAAAAACTTTGTCCCTCACCAGCATAAATAACAGCTTCCTTGTCAAACGAATAAGTTGGAAACCATTTTAATTCTTCTGAACGGTCAAAGAAAGGATACCAATTTTCTATATGTTCTATATTAGCATCTTGCACATCACCAACACCATTCGTAATATGTGCAATATTGCCTAAACGTATGGTATGAGCATCTATTATTGAGTTAAAGAGTAAATCTGTTATTACGGACTTTAGTTTTTTCAAATCCTCAATGATTTTGTTTTGAGTTGCGATGCGGCCTTCTACCAGTTGTAGTAATTGAGCTATTTTATATTGTTCATTCACAGTCGGAATAGCAATTTTGATAGATTTGATTTGCTCAAAGTTTAAGCCTTGTCTATTTCCACCAGCTTGAAAACTGTCTATTTGCTTTTGTCCATAGCTCGAAAGTAAAAAATTACAGAGAAAAGAGGATATAAGATTATCTTGTGTACGAATAATACAAACATGCTGATTTACATTGCCCCCTGCGATTTCTTTAGTCGCGATTGCACTACGCCCAATAGAAGCTCCTGTGATATTAAGCAGTACATCATCCAATTGTAACTCTGTATTCTTCTGACGTTGGTGGGTATCTTCATCTATGTAGGCTATATCATCTAATAAAAGTTGTCCCAATCCTACGTTTTGACTACGTACAAAAGGATGTCCCTCTGTCTTATACACAGCCTCACCACCTCTTGGGGTTACGCCACTACCTACTTTTATAGTTAGCTCACCAATGGTACATTTCTCCCACTCCCCACTAAACTCCGGGAATCTCAAATTTGGAACATTGAGGACTTTATTTTCGTTATTATTTGGCATAATCATTATTCTTTATCAGGGTTAATATCAAATGGCAATAAGTTGTCGCCATTATTGAATCGGTCAAAATCAGAGCTAAACAAGCGATCCTGAATGATTCGATACTTCTCAAATTCGCTTTCGGCAAATTCCTTAGCAAACTCTGCCGTAACCTTTCCAGCATCGGTAAGAATTTCATCACCACCTGCTTCAAGGATAATATCAATGCGCTTTGCCCAATCTTCCATTGTCATCGGAATATGTCGCTTTGCCATACGCTCTGCCATATCCAGTACGGAGTTGACCAAACGTCCCATATCTTCCAATTCGACACCTTTCAGATAGTCTTTTGCAATACTGACATCGGTCTTGACGATTTTTCCGTTGGGGGCTTTCTCCCATTTGGTCAATCCCATATGTTCTTTTTCGGCATCGGCTCTGCTAACGATTAGCTCTGCCGCAGTCTGACCGTGTACGGCATAGTGCATTTTGTTTTGAACTTTCTTGAAGAACAACCGGGTAGTAGGTGCATCGCGGTTGTAATCAATGGCAGTAGCATAAATATCGGTAAGTTTCTGGTAGAAACGGCGTTCACTCAGACGAATCTCACGAATCTCTGCCAGCAAATGCTCGAAATAGTCCACACCAATGAATGAACCATTTTCCATACGCTTCTTGTCTATCACATAGCCACGGATAGAGAACTGGCGGATGATGGAGGTACACCACTGGCGAAATTGGGTAGCGCGGATGCTATTAACCCGATACCCAACAGAAATAATGACATCAAGATTGTAAAACAAAGTTTTACGATTCACCTGCCGTTTGCCTTCTGTTTGAACTACCGAGAAAAACTCGGTAGTTGATTCCTTTTGTAGCTCACCACTGGCATAGATGTTTTTAAGATGTAATCCAATATTGTCAGTCGAGCAGTCAAACAGAGCGGCCATTGCTTTTTGAGTACACCAAATGGTCTCATTCTGATACATCACTTGTATGCCCTCTTCTTTACCTTCAATAGCGAAGATAAGGAACTCAGCCGTACTATTCCGTATTTCAAATCGCTTTGCCATTGCCTCTAATTTTAGTCAACTAACCCTAATTCTTTCAGATAGCCTTCGATTTCTTTATCAAGATCGGCTCGTTTGGCTTCGAGTTCTTTAATCTCCGCCATTACCGCCTTGATGTCGATAGGTTCTTCTTCCTCAAAGGTATCGACATAACGAGGGATATTCAGATTATAGTCATTGTCAGCTATCTCTTGCAGTGTGGCAAGGTGGCTGTACTTCTCGATTTCCTTACGGTCACGATAGGTGTCAACTATCTTTTTGATGTGTTCGGGTCGAAGTTTGTTTTGAGTTTTTACTTTTTCAAACTCTTTGCTGGCATCAATAAAGAGGATGTTGTCATCTTCCTTACGGCACTTTTTGAGTACCAAAACACAGGTTGGTATAGATGTTCCATAGAAGATGTTAGCAGGCAGACCAATGATTGCGTCCACATAATTTTTCTTCTCAATAAGGAAGCGGCGGATGACACCTTCGGCATTGCCACGGAATAATACACCGTGAGGAGCTACACAAGCCATCGTTCCACCATCGGAAAGGTGGTATATCATGTGAAGAATGAAGGCGTAATCGGCTGTCTTGCGTGGGGCTAAACGCCCGGCTTTGCTGAAACGGTCATCAGTATTGAATTTGTCAGCCGCACTCCATTCGGCAGAGAAAGGAGGATTTGCAACTACCGCATCAAACTGGGTATCGCCAAAGGCATCCCATTCAAGAGTATCACCGTTTTCAATTTTGAAGTTGCTGAATCTGATGTCATGAAGCAACATATTCATGCGAGCCAAGTTATAGGTGGTCGGATTCTTTTCCTGACCGTAAATTTCTACAGCGTTACCGATGTGTGCTGCACGGAGTAGTAGAGAGCCTGAGCCACAAGTCGGGTCATAGACATTGCGTAAACGCTGGTGTCCGATGGAAACAATTTCTGCCAAGATACGGCTGACTTCCTGCGGAGTATAGAATTCTCCGGCTTTCTTTCCGGCTCCTGCCGCAAACTGCGAAATCATATATTCGTAAGCATCGCCCAGAATATCAATCTCCTGCGATGCCTCTACACCAAAGTCTATATCATCCAATGCAAGAAGCACATTGCTGACAAGGGTATTTTTATCATCGGCAGTTTTACCCAGTTTCGGCGAAGCCAAATCAATATCCGAAAACAATCCTCCAAAATCTTCTTCGCTGTCCTGTCCAAGAGTGCTGTCTTCAATACGCTTCAATGAACGTTCAAGTATAGGTAAAATGTTCTCTTTCCGCTTGATGGCCTCTATTACGGACGAAAACAAAAATTTCGGTTCAATGAAGTAACCTATATTTTCCAAGCATTGATTCTTTGCTTCCTCTTGTAACTCAACCGCATCGGTATCATCCATTTCCCACAATTCCTTAAAGGTTATTTCATCATCCACCAAGGCATTGTTGGCATACTTCTCTATTTTCTCCGACAAGTATTTATAGAAAATGAAACCTAATGTAAAATACATAAAATCGCTTGCCGACATATTGCCACGCAAACGGTTTGCGACCTCCCAAAGCTGGTCTCGGAGTTTCTGTTGCAGTTCTTCGCTCATAATATCCTATTCCTTATTTTTATTTATTGTTTGACGCAATAGATTAAAAACATAATCCATTTCCGTATCGCTTTTCAATGGGAAACGAACCTCATAAGCTCCATTTCCCCAATGCCCGACTTCTGACACATCACGAGTAATACATTCAGGGTCTTTGAGTGTTCCTTTCTTCGCATTGAGAAACAGTCTTATACCCTTATTTTGCATAACTATATCACAAAACACCTTACTTCCAATTTTGAAACCTATAGTTTTCTTCTTGGGATATATTGTAATATCTTCTCCAAATGACAGTAAAAACTCTTTGATTTCCGCATATATATTCAAGAAATCATCTTCTATATTCTCTAAATGATCCTGTTCGCTATATACTTTAATCTCTTTACTTACCGTAGTTATTGTCTCACTATTAGAGACTGTTTTAATACTTTCCTTGCTTGAACGATTTACTATCTGCTCAAAAGAAAGCGTATCATTTGTAAAGCGCTTGATTTCCCATAATTCTATAGGCAAATCCTTGAAATTAATAGCCTCTTTTTGATAAGTTGTAAAATTAGGAGAAACAAACAACACCTTTGATTGAGACCAATCCACATCATTCCGTTTTAGAGTACCTGACTTAGACTCATTGTACTCTAAAATGAACTCTGCCTTGTTATTTAGCATCAGGGATAGATAAGCATAACCTTGATCAATTACACTAAAATTTTTATCTCTTTTATATTCTATTATTACAAAAGACTTTTTATCCGAGTCAAAAGCTAAAGAGTCTATACGGAAAGTGCCAATAGAAAATTCCGTCTTGATAAAATCAAGCCCAAGCAACGTCTGAAGATTCTTTTCAACTATGTTTTGAATTTCTTTCTCCAGCTTAAATGGCTTCTCCTTAATAAGCGTCAGTTGATCAGTATATATTTTATATGTTGACATCTTTATTCCCAATTAAACGTTCTTATTATATTACGCAGTCTTTCCATTATTCTCATCAGTGCTTTTCTCGTCTTAATCAATCCGAGATGCTTTTCTTTCAATGCCTTTTGTATGATTTCCGGCTGCTCTTTTTGCAGGTAATCGTATTCTTTAAGGAAGTGATTCAGTACTGATGGCGATATCTTCTCTTCCTCAGCCAATGAATTAACTGCATTTTCTCTCTCAACGGCAATATAGCGGTTCAACCGTTCTTCCAAATCGCTTGACCCATCGACTTTACCTCGCTGCATCATGAAGTTCTCCTTATCGTCATCCACATTCTTTTGAATGAAACCATCAATAAGTTTGGCTTTGCTACGCATTTCAGCATCTTTAATCATTGTGTCAATGATATGCTGACGGCGCTGCGCATAATCAGCACTATATGGATCAAGTTCCGCAATGAGTTCAAGAATATATGCCACATTGATAATGTCGCTATGCAAAAGCTCAAGGCAGAAATCTATATCTTCCAATCCTTGATTGTTCCCATATGGGACAGGATCTTCCGCAACGACTGATGGGGTTATAGGTGGTTCAATAAACCCGACCGTAATGTCAAGATACTTACTCTTATAGTCGTTGAATTGCTGTTCAGTCATACCGAGGTCTTCCGCCTCCTCACTATAATCTTCGTATATCTGGATTTCCGCATGTTTACGGATAATATCACGAAATGCAAGCACAAAATTTTTCTTGTCATTTTCGCTTTGAAGAAGATCTATACTTCCGGGAGTAGAATATTTTTTCAGGAATTCTGTTGCCAAGCATTTATATTCCTTTTTTACATCCTCAAACGGTGGGCGTACTATATCTTCGGGATTGTCAGAGTTGCTGAATAATTTGATCGATGTATCAACGTTGTTTTTCAAATCACGGAAGCAAATAATTTTACCGAAACGTTTCTTCTCGTTCAAAACTCGGTTGGTACGACTGAACGCCTGCAACAAGCCATGATATTCCATGTTCTTGTCGACATAGAGCGTATTCAGTTTTTTACTATCAAAACCGGTAAGGAACATCCCCACAACAAGACAAAGATCAAGCGGTTTCATATCCGCTTTCTTCTTTTTCATGCGCAGATTGATGTCATCATAGTAGGCTCGGAAATTCTCTGTAGTGAAGGCAGTGCCGAACATATTGTTATAATCGTCCATAATGGCTTGCAGTTCATCCGCCTCACCCACGCTCTCTTTTGCATACTGCCCTGTACCCATGCCGGTCTGTTCATCGTCTTGACTGTTATTGGCAGCGTAAGTAAACACAGCACCAATACGGATTTTCGGATTCAACGATTTGAATATCTTGTAATAGCGTATAAGCATCGGCACGGATTGCACGGCAAACAAGGCGTCAAACTCTCCGTCAAATGTAGATTTGTTGAAATTGTTTAGGACAAATTTGGCAATTTCCTCCATACGAGTTTGATTGTCATTGTCAACAACTTCGTTACCATGATAATACTCTACGAGGAAACCAAGCACATTCTCATCAGCTATGGCATCCTTAATAAGATATTTATGAAGACAGTTGCCGAATATCTCTTTAGTAGTATGTCCATCCACCGCATTTTCGGTAAAGATTGGCGTTCCCGTAAAACCGAATATTTGAGCATTGTCAAAGAACTTCATAATCTTCTTGTGACTATCCCCAAAATGACTACGGTGGCACTCATCAAATATCATAACGATACGTGAATGACGAATGGTTTCAATCTTGCTACTGTACCACGTCTTGCTGACTGCGGCATTGAGCTTCTGAATAGTAGTGATGATAATCTTGGAATTGCTTTGAAGCCGCTTCACAAGCTCGTCTGTATTGTCAGTACTATCCACAGCACCAGGCTCAAACGCTTCATATTCCGATTGCGTCTGAGTATCAAGGTCATGTCGGTCAACAACAAACATAACCTTATCCACATCGTCCAATTCCGATACAAGTTGTGCTGCCTTGAACGAAGTCAATGTTTTTCCGGCTCCTGTTGTATGCCATATATAGCCGTTATCGTTAGAGTTCTGTACACGATCCAGAATCTTCTCTACGGCATAGAACTGATAAGGACGAAGCACCATCAAGCACTTGTCACCCTCATGCAACACGATATATTTCCCTATGATTTTGCCAAGCGTACATTTTTCCAAGAAGAATACGGCAAACTTATCCAATTCATTGAACGGATGATTGGCAGCATCCGTCCAATTAAATGTAAACTTATAACCGCTATTGGGATTATTGGCAAAATAACGGGTGTTTACACCATTTGAGATAACAAACAACTGAATATAGTCAAACAATCCATGAAACGAGGTCTTATGATAACGTTGTATCTGATTGTAAGCCTGTTTGAGTTCTACTCCCCTGCGCTTTAATTCTATCTGAACCAATGGCAAACCATTGATAAGTATAGTCACATCATAGCGGCATTTTTTCCGTCCTTCAACAGTAATCTGGTTTGAAACCTGAAACTCGTTCTGACACCACTGGGTACGATTGAGAAATTCCACCCAGACACGCTGACCATCTGACAAATCAAGCGGATATGGTTCACGGAGTTTCTTCGCCTTTTCAAAGCGTGTGCCACCTTCAAGATGTATCACTATCTTCTCAAACTCTTCATCCGTAAACGAAGTGCGACCAACTTCTGCCAGTTGTTTCTTGTTATGAATCTCCAACTGACGTTTGAAATTAGCATAAAGATTATCCTCTTCGACAATTTGGACATACTCGTAGTCCATTTGTCGAAGTGTGGCTATCAATCCGGCTTCCAATGCCGCTTCGCTTTGTGTTGACATATTCTTGCCCTGCTATAGTGTTATTACCTATTTATTCCAGCTTGTAATATTTTGATGCCTAATGCATTTTCTATTTTGCACAAAGTTTCCAATGACAAATTCTCTCGGCCTTTCAACACTTTAGAAACATACTGCTGGGTGCAGTTCATTTTCTCAGCCAGCACTCGTTGTGTCATGCCAAGTTCTCCCATTCGGTTTGACATGATTGCTGCTATAGCCTGCGAATGGCAAACCCAATTTTCGCCTTTGCATTCCACTCTTTCCTCTTTTACTTCCAATGCGTTGTCTATCTTTTCTTCAGCCATTGTATGCATCAAAAAATACCTTTGCCTTATTTTGTAGGCAAAGGTACTATAAATAATTGAGATGGCACAACCTTCAGGTTGTTGATTCATATTTTCTGATTGCATAATTTTAATTAAAAAGCTAATATCATGTGGTTAGCATAATTTATCTATAATTGTTTTTATATGTCTTGGCACTCTTCTTTCATCTTCTGCATCCAAATGAAATCCATGATATATATTTTCACTTTCACGCTTAAATTCTATGTATTGACTACACTGCTTGTCAAAATAATACAGCGTTTTCGGATCCTCACCTATTGCTTTATATAACAACCGCGTAGCTTCTTCTTTACAGCACATCAATATTGATACTTTTTGACCATTATTACTTGGATGTGCACCTTTGCCATTTTCTCCATGCTTAGGATTAAGATTAAATATTCTTTGTGGTTTACGGTTTACCTCATACCATTTTGAAAGTAATTTTAAATCGAAGCTTCTTACATCAAGTTCTATTTCATTTTGATTACGTTTTGTACGTATAATCTCTGTAGAACAAGCAAAAGCATTAAAATTAACCAATAGAAATGTACTTGCATCTACAGAAACATATTTCCGTTCCGTCATTTCACACAAAGTATCGTCTTTTATCGGTAAACAATAATACATATAGTCTTCTGTATCCTTTTGTACTTTTTGCATTCGCCAATTTTCTCCCCATTTATTCAACACTATACGCATACGGGTCATGATATTGGGATAGCAATCTTCTGCAATTCTTACAGGATACAGAAATGCATATACATTATCTGCATCATAATAGCCTTCATAATTTTCATTCGCTATAAAGCAGCATATTTCGTCTATATTTTTTACAACTTTCAAAATTTCATCCTCAGTCATGATACTTTTAGACTTAATATAATCTGGTTGCCCTACAGCTTCCTCATATTTTGGCAGCAATAAAAAAAGTTCGCTGTGCTCTATATCAAAATCCGGTTAAGGTCTTCAAATCAATATCTATCTGATCAAAAAATCCCTTAGGAGGACGAGTGATACGTCCTGTTTCTGAAATCAGTAATTGATGTGACAAAGCTACATGCTCATGTTCTTCCCTTTCAAAATAGTATATGGATAGTAAATCAGGATTAATCCACTTTTTGTTTACTGCCACCAAACTACCATTTATAATATGGTCACTATGCGATTCCATCACAATCTGTACTCCACAAGCTACAGCTTTTGAAACCAGTTCCATCAATACAGCCTGTCCTTTCGGATGCAAATGCGCTTCCGGATTCTCAATAAGCACAATGGCATCTTTACCTGCACTTAATACGGCTATTAATATGGGTAATACATAAGTGATTCCAAAACCAGTATTCAAGGCTGTAATATCTTCCGTAATAGTATTTTCTTCTCTACTAAATTTATATTTCAACTTAAAATCCTCTCCCACAGGCTCTATATTGATTTTTATATTAGGCGAAACAAGACGTAGCCAACGTTCTACCTGCACAGTAAGTCTATAGTCCGGAGTTATATCATCATCTTCGATAATCGCAAGTTCTTTTATAGGGATGTTTGTATTTTTATACTGCTCAAGAAAATGTACTGCATATTCACATTGTCCCATGATTTTAGATATTTGTTTTTTAGTAACAACCAAAGAAGTATCACGGTTGTAGCTTTTTTGCGGACCAAAACGAAATGCACTCAAATACTGAAAATTCTCATTAAACAATGAATATTTCGACAATACAGCTTTTGACGTCTCATTACTTTTAGCTCCTGGAAGCATCGTATCCATGATATTATCAGGATATTCAAATGAAAAATTCAAATCATCTTGTTCAATAAACTTCATATTAATGTTCAACGAATGTTCCATTGAAGTCTGACAGGCTAATTCTCCAGACATTCCGGCATCACATAAATCGCCTTTTAGATTTAGGCCAGAATCTAGATCGTTCATCATAAAAGACTGTCGTAATAATATCAATGACTGTATGACAGTAGATTTTCCCATACCGTTCATACCAGTAAGAATTGTCAGTCCATTTAGCTTCAAATTTGTATGATTATGAAGCTTTAAATTATTTATGCTTAAATGAGTAATCATAAATTTATTATTTCTTTTATTAACGATTTCACCATCGTAAAACGTTGTTCCACATTATATTTCTGCCCTGTTCCGGTTGATATGGAGAAATTAAATTTGTCATCATTAAACAAACGAATCATTCCGTTTTTAAATGCTCCTGCATTTTTCAATAACAGACTTTGTTCTTCATCACTCAACCAAGCTATGTTGACACTCAAGGTATCATATACTGATTTAGATATAGGCTTTCTTCTTTCGGAAACACTGTATCTTTTTCGAAATGTATCATCTTGAAATATCTGATAGCAACATTTCATTGATTTATCAAAAGCAATGCGTATGTCATCCCTTTGCGCACGAGTCATTTTATTCAGTTCTCCCATTTTATCATTTAGAAACATATCTAAATCACCAATATAATCCTGATAACCAATAAAAAACGCCACAAATCGGTTTACAAAATCTCGATCTTGCATTCGCTTTGTCTTTACAGAATAATTAGTAGCTTTTTTAAAAGACTCCATGTCTGCCAACTCTTTTAGAAATATCGCAGCAGGCCCCTGGTTCAAAGCATGGCGCATCTCTTGTGGTGTTAAAGGTTCTCCAGCAGTATTTACACGTTGGAATATTATATATTTTACATCTAATGGAGTTCCTTTACGCAATGTATTCATGGTAATTTTAAGCGATTTAATACGCTTAACTTCAGGACGTGCCAATTGAGAGAAAGTTACCCCTTCAAAATTTTTCAGGAACTGTAGCCCTTCCAATTTCAGTGGTTCATCCTTCTTTAATACAAAATCCCTTATTGCACAAATCCGCTGCAATCCATCTATAATAGAAAGCTTTTGACTTACAGGATCTTCGCTAAAATAAAAAGATGGCAAAGGAAGTCCCAGCAAAATAGATTCTATCAGCCTACTCTTTTTTATGTTATTCCACACATCTGCTGCACGCTGAAAATCAGGCTGCAAATCTATCTCATCATTTTCCAATTGTTCTATTAGTGAACCCAAATTAACCGTGGATATATCCACATCAATTTCGTTCGGATTAAACGGTTTGGTTATTGCTTCCGAAGAATTATCACCATCAAGATTCTCTTCTTCCACTGCAACTTCCTTGTTATCGATATCCACCATAGTTATAAATTATTTAATTTTACAAAAAAATCCAATATCAGCTCATTTAACCTCAATTATTTAATTGCTATTTAGTCAGATTAATAATATCTTCTGGTAACAATATAACACCCCCAATATCATCTTTCGGAGCATTCTTAAGAAACAGCATTGGAACGATGGTATAGTTCTTGGCAAACGGTAGCAGATTAGCTTTGCGGAGAAGTTCGGCTGTTAGTTGTTTACCATTCTCCCCTGTTGTCCATTTACATTCACCAACCAGCAGATACTTTTTATCAAGCGATTCGGCCATTACATCAAATTCGACTTGTTCAGGTTTCTTATCCTCATTGAGGACAGAACCCCACCAGCGTTTTGCCTTACCATAAACTACACCATTGACAAGATTACCTGTAACAGCATCTCTGCACAGTTTTTCCCATTGCATACTCACATACTCAGAGAAATGGGCATTCAAAGCCTGTTCAATGGGTAAGCTACGACCAAGTTCAATGAACGAGCGATTCGGAACAACAAACTGATAGTAGAATGCCATAAAAGGATCGGCTATCTTATAAAGACTCTTTTTCGCATTCTTTTCATCAATCCCGAATGGAACATCTTTTTCCAAGAATCCGAGATCGATAAGTTTCTTTAATGGTCGTGACAGATTGGTTGCCGGTTCATTGCATCGTCCAGCAATCTCAGAAAGACGATTTGCACCTGTACCGATATAAGACATTATTGTCGAGGTCTTGACAATATCCTTAACATCATCTTGAAACAGCTTTATAGGTTCTTCGTAAAGAGTGCCATTTACTGACAGGATATTATGCCACAATGCGTCATCAAGCGAATTTCTGTTTTCCCTTAGTTCCCAATAACGCGGCACACCTCCCCATACGGAATACTCTTCAATGGCATTCATCGCATCAAGACTCAAAGCCTCCTGAATATACGGCAAACGTATCGGTGATAGCCTCATTATCTCATCAGCACGACCATAGAGAGGTGCAGTAGAATCAAGAAACAACCCATACATCATGTTTTGTGACGAGCCACAAAGCACAAGATTATACTTCAGTTGTTTCTCGTCAACCAGTTTCTGCAAAACAGACGACAGTTCCGGAGATTGTTCCACAAGATATGGAAATTCATCCAAACATAGAGTAAAACGCTTGTCTGTTCGATAATTGACCGCACGAAACATAGATTCCCAGTCTGGATATGTCAACTTATCGAAATCTGGAAACACTTGTGCTATCACTTTTGCGAGCAATGTTCTCTGATGTTGGCCTTCAGAACGATCAGCGAGAAAATAAACATCATTGTCCGACAACACTCTTTTGATAAGTGTTGACTTACCTAATCGTCTACGACCATACATGACGACTAACGAGGACTTCTCTCTCGCAAGAGCATCCTTCAAACGTGCCGCTTCATCTATTCTATCAACGAATTTCATACGCTATACTTATTATGCATTGCAAACATAATGATTTTAAAGCATAATACAAAATTTCAAGTTTTGTTTTTTTTCCTCATAAAAACATTTTTAACTTACTTATAAGGAGAATATAAACTTTATCCCTTTTTTGAAGCTCGTTTCCTTGTCTTCAAACTCAAATCTTGTAACGCTTTCCCCAATTTATCTTCTTTGGCTAACCACAGAATATCATCGTCAAGCTGTAAAGCATACAGAACACGCAAGTAAATACCGATTGCCACAGTCGGTGCGCCTTTCTCTATTCGGGATACGGTCAACGGAGAACAGGTGGCACGTTCAGCCACTTGAGCCACACTCAAATCTCTGCGTAAGCGAGCCAACTTAATCTGTTCTCCCACAACCGACATCTTCTGCTCCAATTTTCGGGGTAATTTAGTCCCCATCGTATTCTTTGCCATATTCAACACATCATATAATATGCCAAAATAACACTTTATATTTATTTAATGATACATTACAGGCAAATATAGCGAATCCATAAAATCAGAAACATGTACATCCCTAAATAATTTTCCCCAATAGGGTTAAGCATAATACTGTTTAAAAATTTCCTCCATCTGGTCAAGCGTCTTATTGAACGATATCCTCAGTTCAGCTGGACATTTGGGATTTTTCAGAAGTTGTCTTAATCTTTTAATCTGGGCTTTCATCATGATATTGCTCGCTTTCGTGGTCTTATCCACTTTTATTGCGAACTCACCCATTAGGGTTCTTAAGAACTTTCGGATTCTACCCATAATCTTTATAAACGCTGGATAAGCATTTATTTCTATCAGCAAATCAATTCCTTCAATACTTTCTAATATGCGAAATATATTACTGTCGTTGGTATCTCTGTCCAAATAGTGCACGTACAATGCCCTCCGTTTCACATCCTCCTGCTTTAAGAGACGTTCTAATTCCATTCGGATTTCTGATGCTTCAGTTTTCAACTTTTCAGCATCCGCAGGAACAGCATTCTGTATGAATGTCCAAAGCGCATTGTCCTTTTCTGTATCATTATATCCGACAAGATGGCCAAGCGTTGAAACCTTTGATACAAGTAATCGACGAAAGGTCAAGGGGTATTCTATATCACTTCCCGCATTCATAAAAGCCCTTATGACACAAGACATATCAGCAAAAGACATTTCTATAAGGAGATAAACATTCATTAGGTCTTTCATGTCCTTTATTGTCTTTGGCTTGTCTTGGTTGGATGCGTTCTTGCCCAACCAGTCTTCCAGCCGTCCTAGTTTATCCTTTTCTTTAGCGGTCCAATCAACGCTATCAATGTCTTTAAGTATCTTATCGAGTATTTCCTTAAATTGATCATTTTTTGAAAATTCATAAACTATTCGTTTGTAGAAATCTAGTTTGATGACATTGATTTGAAAATAATGAAAACCTGTCGCTTTAGAAGATACATTTCCCTGTAAGGCCTCCACGTATTCAATAGTATCACATAATACCTGTATCGAAAGCAGTGCATCCATCCACGGAATTACGCACTTCATTGCTTCATCTTCGCCTTTATTTTTTACCTTTATAAGTTGTTTATACACTTTATAGAGGTCATCATCATAATGGTAAGTAATATTCCGACCTTTACGTTCTTCATAGGTTGTCATCACTGTTCTCAATTGCGTTGACACCTTATCATAAAGAGCTACTACCCCTTCATATACCTGAGCATACTTACTCCTTTCGAATCTTTGGTATACTTGTCTAAGTTCACATCCAAGCTCCGTCCACACAGATCGCTCTCTTTCTTCACCATAGCCTAATAGCAAACGGTATCCCTCCACCCTAATACCTTCAAGGTTCTTGATATGATAACATTTCTCAAATGTGTATGCCCCATTCAAACTGCCCCTTAAACTAGTCATCAGGTCTATCAATATAAACCTCATGTTCATCCGCAGTTCTACAGCCAGTCTTAGCAATTGCGGTACATCTGCATTTAGTTCCTTCAAGAGCGAGAGATCTTCTAATACCTTCTTGTACAAATCCTCGATGGTCTTTGAGGAATTGCCTATCAGGTTCTCTATAGTCTCTTTTGAAGCCTCCTTGTATATAACTTTTGTCTCTGTCATTTTGCTTTCTCTACTATCTTTCTTGCAAGTAACGTCGTTTCTATTAGATGTAATATTAGTACATGACAAAGTCTACATATCGACATCAAAGTCGTTTCATATATCTTGCTGTCATTTGTAGCATCGTAATGGCAATCTATGTGTTGTGTTATAGGATCGTAATCAACGCCTCCACTATGGCTAGCTGCATTCCTGATTTTATTGTTCATTGAACCGTCCATATAACCCATAAAAGCACCATTCCCTTCAAGAACTTCTATCATTTTTCCTGCTGCTTTTCCGGCAAACTTTGTAATAGTATCGACATCGCTTAGCCCAGAATTGGTAAATACATCTATATTTCTGTTTTCTCGAAGATTGTTCAATCCTACAAGTATCTTTAAGCCATGAGCAAATACCTCATAACCTTCTTTGTACATACCCATAGCATCATCACAACCTATAGTGACAATCTTCAAATCACCATTCCCGGCCACATCTTTAATGCCTGCACTTGCATATATCATGGCAGGTAAAATTTTTTGTATGTCGTCAATAGACTTAGCTACAAAAGGCAATGCCTCATCTTTATACCATTTTGAAATCAATCCGCTAGCATCCAGTTTAACCTTGATATCCTGCACCTCATCTACAGTTAATTTATTGATAAGGTCTTCCAGCGGTTTAATAAACCTTGCATGACAGTCATCCAGATAGCGTTGTGGAGCAATGTTTAGATATACGCCTTTCAGCAGTTCAAAGTAGGAATCATACATTTCCAGAGCACTGCCAAGGGGCTTGTATTTCTTCTCATCGAACAATATAGCCATCTTCTTACTAAACGCTTCCACATTCCCCTTCTTCAAGATAGGCAATAATGCGTTCAGCATTCCTCTATAGGGTAAAAACCTATACTGCATCTTTGTTAAGAACACATCATAGTTATGAACCTCTTCTAATGAAAAAAAAGAACTTTTAAACGATAAACTCAAAAACAACGATGAAAGTGCCATGGACTGTGTAAAGTCTAAGTCTTTCATATACAAGTCGTCAATAATTGGCAAGGACGAAGAATAACCAATAGTTGTTATTGGCGGGTCTTGTGGTGAAGGCATGTACATAAATTCCTTTGGGAAAAGGCCTCGCCTCCCATATTTATAAGTAAGATTATCTCCACAATCCACGCACTCAAAACTGATGGGCCATTCATAAATTTTTATGTTCTGGTCTAACTGAAACTTCAACTGATATATTTTCCCGCAACTGGGGCATTTTACATATATGCGCTGTACCATAGATTCCCTTTCATTTACCGTTTTTAATCATCAGTTTCATTCTTTCTTGCATAGTTTCAGCAGCCGCCAAGATGTTTGCCAGCGAGCAAATCTCCCCTAACTTTTGCCACTCACAAAACTGATGAATCAACGTCCACAAGTAGACATAGCTAAATGTCAACAAATAGTATGAAAAAGCATAGGTATTTAACGTCGCCATATCGCTCTTAAAAGGAGAAAAATAGTCCCCATGAAAACGTTCACACCTATACGTATAAAGTACACAACTCAACATAAATAATAGCCGTTTCTCTAGGTCAACCATATATTCATTGTTGTTCACCGTCACTTTTTCTCCTCTCAATATCTTCTGGAGCAAAAGCGAAGACCGTCTCAACACGTCTGCGTCAGGCTTCACCGTTTCCTCAAGTTTATACTTGGCTTTGATATCAGCATACAACTCTTTCGTTAAGATGTCTTTCGCCCTTTCCGAAACTTTTTCTGCCTTGTCTGTAATAGCTAAATCATGTTGGGTAAAGCAGCGCATAATTGCAAATCTTAATACAGAAATGGGTATTTCACTTAAAAATCTCTCCCACATTTCTTTTACCCGCAGATCTTTATTAACAAGAGGCATGATCAACTCTTTTACTGTTCTCAGCATTAGATGAGTTGCCTTATCGTTATCTTTCGGCCATGCTATGCTCCTATGATGATTCATAAATATCTCCAGCGAACGCCATGCGATATTGAATCCTTCATCTGGTCTGTAAGGTAATTCGTCATAGATATCAACGATACCCGAAAACACCTTGTTCAGTTTCGCATTGGGAAACAGGATATCTTTTGCCCCTTCTGATAGCTTCACAGGTTCAAAGATTTGTGTTATCCCTTGCTCATGAAGCCACTCGTCTAACATCTGCTGCACATCACTATACCACTGTCCTGCTTTGGGCCACATATTGTTATAGGCAATACGTTTTTCTGTCCAAAGCAATTCTCGCTTATCTTTTTCTGTTATAACCATTTTTATATGCCGTAAAGTTCTCTTAATGTTTTTGCTTTCCATGTCTGTGCCCAAAAGTTGTTGTTCACGACATCATAGAATTTAATTTCATCTCCATACCGTCTACAAACAAAACCGTATTTATATATTCCGAAAAGGATGTCGAATAGGCTATACATGACCCACTAATACTTTGCATTCACAAATCAAACGAAGATATATAGAAGCCCATATTGAGCCATTCTGTTGAATACTCAAATGCGCATAATTCCTCTTTGGTCAACGACAGACAACCGACCAAACAATTACCATAAATAACTTCTATCTGTTTTATGCTATTCATTTTTCTTTCCTCTTTTACGGGTAACGCCTTGTTCTTTCAGTACATCATCCAATGATTGATATTGTCTTTGCGCAAAAAGAGCATCAAAGTCAGAGAGTGCATTCAAAGCAAATGCTATCTGAAGTAATCCTCTCAATGAAACTTCTCCAGTCTGCTCAAATCTGCGATATGTGGCAAACTTGACCCCGGCTCTTGTAGCCAAACCCTCTTGTGTCAAATCAAGTTTAAGTCGCCTTGCTTTAACCCTTGATGCTATCTGTAAAGCTACCTCATTTGGATTATCAATATTAAACGCTAATATATTATTCATATTGTCATAACAACTAAAATATTGTTCATTGCAAAGATACATATAAATCCTTATTCACTCATTATACCAAAGAAAAACAACTTTACTTTATCCCCGTATTCGTATATACGCACATTAAAGTAAAGCTAAAAAAGGGAAGAAAAGAAATGGCTCCGGCAAAGCCGAACTATACTTGCAGACTTTCTCTTTTGGCTGCAATAACAAGCTAAAATATCCGTGAACCCATCTACGATTTTACAGCCATAATCGGCGAAATAATCACCGATATGCCTTATCTTTGTGGACCGGGGATTGCAAGGGCTAAAAGGGCGATTTCCCTCTTTTTTCCTCCGTTTGAAGACAAACTAAGGTTAAAAACGTTAAATCTTCAATTTTCGGCGAAAAAACAAGTAAATTTTCGAGCCTTCTATCTTTTAAGCCATAAATTACTGGTAATCAACTAATCTAATATGCTGCATCGAACTTGTCATTCAGGAACTTATATAAGAATACCTGTGTTATTATCTTATACTCGTTCCCATCATTACCCATACCGTATGATTGACATGTTGCCTTTAGGGCATCAATTAACTGAAGTGTCTTTTCTTTTATTGCTAGCATATATGTTCTTTTTAAACTCTGCCATAAGTGGCATTATATTGATTAATATATTGTTGTGAAATTCTGGATTGGATGAATTTATAATCCTCCATCTCAGGCTTTATCTCCGGATACTGATAAAGGCAGCCATTTATAAGAGCCATTACTGTTCTGTTAAAGTAGGCATCCTTCTTAAGTATATCATTTCTATCGTATACTTTTGCATCGATATCGTTTTTTATAGTACTGAGTATCGACACAAGTTCTTCATCCTGTTGAGAAAAGATTGGTTTCAATCCCTTCTTTTCCCTTTCCTTATTTTCCTCTCTTATTCTTTTGTGTACTCTGGCAAACTTTTCATCTCCCTTATATTTCTTCATCAGCACTGCATTGCGCTTCTGGAGATCCTGCAGACGCTTAATAATTTCATCAAGAGCTTTTGTTTCTTCATTGAACTTTGCTATAGTCTCAACTACAAAGCCGTGTTCTTTGAATCTTTCCATAAAAGCCTCCCTCAGAGTAATGTATTCAGGGTCATCCTGGTCTATGTTCTGGGTGAAGTTGCTGATAGTCTTATTCCACTTCTCTTTAAGCTCTGCCCCTCCACCTATGACTTTCATTTCCTCCTGTCCTATCTTTGAAAAATTGAACTCAATGTTCATCATAGCCTCATTTATCATCCTCTTTGTCTCGTCCTCATTGCTAAAGGCTTCTTTCTGGTTTATGATGTCAATTCTGTGCTGAACCTCACTTAACAGTTGTGGCAACTTGGTTATCTCAATCTTAGCAAACTTCTCCTTCATATCTTCGTCACCGAATGTACGGACAAGGTTTGCCATATTCTTGGCTGCTACCAGTGCCTGTTTTAGTTCAAGAAGAACAGACTTGTCTTCTTCTGTTGATATCTCATTCGAGAACTCTTCTGCATTGTCATAAGAATAATTGAAAAGTGTTTGTTTTACCTGTTTCATTTGGTTGATAATCTCTTCCTTATCCTCAATTACCTGAGTAAATGTATCAGTGGCATTGCCTTCCCCTATTTCTTCTACATCGTTAAAGCGGTTAAGTTCTTTAAGATAGGCTTCATTTGTTTCCTCAAAGTTCTTCTTTATATCGGCAAAATCAATTACATAGCCATATCTCATGTCTTTATAAGGACGGTTCACTCGTGTTATGGCCTGCAACAGATTATGATCCTTAAGTTTTCTGCCAAAATACAAGCGCTTCAATCTGGGCGCATCAAATCCCGTCAGCAACATATTGAACACAATTAATACATCTATGCTCATGTTCTTCTTAAACTCCTTGACTATCTGCTTCCTCGTCTCCTTATCGTCTGTATCATGAAGGATGAGACCTGCTTTAAGTGGTCTATATTTGCTATGATATGTCAAGACTGGTTCTGCAGCCAACAGTGTTCCATCAGGCATTCTAAACATCTGAGCTTTAGGATGATGCTTTTCCCACTCCTCCTGAAATACCTCATACAGACGTTTTGCTTGTTCACTCGTTTCACAGATGACCATTCCTCCTAAAGTATCATCTCCTTGAATTTTCCTGAATCTCTTCAAGTCATCCATAATGTAATTGGCCAACTCCTTAACATAATTAGGATGCTCTATGATATCCGCTTTCTTTATATCTTTTTTTTGAACCAATGTGTCAAGTTTGTCATAAACATCAGACAATCTTTCCTTATAGGATGTTTCAATATCTTCCCTTATTATCTTTAGCGTATATCCGTCTGCTATTGACTTATCGTAATAGTAGGTGTGAAAGTACTCACCATTTCCGAAGACTCTGCATGACGCCCTTTCTTCCTTTAGCAAAGGTGTACCGGTCAATGCTATTTTTATAGCATCCGGGTCTGCTTCAAACAAGTTGGCCAGGAAACATCCTCCCGGCTTATATCCTCTATGTGCTTCATCCAGTATGAATATTCGCTGCAGGTTTGTAGCATAATCATTAAACTTGACCTTTTCTTTGTCTTCTGAAAATCTCTGGATATTTACTACTGTTATTTCAGCCTGTCCGCTTGCTCCATGCTGTGCCTGGTTGCTCCTGAAATGTTCCATCAGTTCAGCCCTCGAGTTGGCTGTACTTACTACAAGAGCTCTTGCCTCAAACTCCTGGCTTGCCTGTTCCAATAAATCAAGTCTATCAACTATAAAATACAGCTTGGCCACCTTGTGTTGCTTTGCAAAGTAGTCATTGAGAATATAGGTGAGATAAAATGACAAAGCTGTTTTTCCACTGCCCTGGGTATGCCATACCACACCTGAGCGCATCCCTTCCGACAGCTTCTTTTTAATCGCCAGTGATGCAAACAGCTGCTGATAACGCATAATATGCTTCTGGTCTGTAGATTCTATTTTACCATCCACTTCCCTTTCCATCTTCACGTATGCAATACCGTATCTAATGATGTAAAGCAATCGCTCCGGTGAACACATTGAAGTCAATATCCTGTTTGTCGGTGTATTTATATCAAGATTTGTCTGATATTCAGGACTTGTATGGATTACCTGACAGTTATAGTCAGAGAGAATACGCTTCTCTTCCTCTTTATCAATTTCCTTATATGGATAATCTCTATGGTAAGGTGCTATCTTCTGTGACCCTATATTTTCTTCCCTGAAACAGTTGAAGGGGGAATAAGAACGGGCACCAGTACAATAGAATGCTCCTTGTATAGGTACTATACCACCCATAGCATCATATTCCATATTGTTGCTGAATATCATCAGCTGGGTTATATTTATGAATCTACGGAATTTCTTGTTTGGGAATCGTTCCTTGTTCATTCTGTTGCTTTCCGCTACCATTCCGCCATGGTTGTTTGGCTTCTTTACCTCTATGAAGCAAAGAGGGAGTCCGTTAATGAACAAAGTTATATCCGGTCTGAATTCATCCTGACCGTTTTTGCAAGTAAACTCGGCAGTAAAATGAAAAGTATTGTTTCCTATATCCTCAAAATCTATGAGTTTTACAGGTGATACATTCTTTAATCTTTGATAGAACCCTCTACCCAGATCGTCGTCATTCAATTCTTTTCTTATATCTTTGAGTACCTGCAGAAACTCTCCTTCATGTGAAGGATTAAGTTTCTTGAACTGCTCTTCAAACACAGGCAAAAGGATATTTGTGTCACCATCATATACGGTGCCACTCATATCTTCATATATCTTCCCAAAATACGTATATCCTAATCGGGTAAGATGTACCATAGCCGGCATCTGTACCCTTGTTGCTTCCGAAAACTGTTTCATAATTCTTTCTTAATCTTTGACACATCTGAAAGACCTGGCTCCATTGGCTACAGGTATGGAACCATATCTGTCATAGAATGATTCTATTATACTTGATTCTAAGTCTTTTGATTCCTGATACCCTCGACATGTATAGTAGTAAACCTTTGCTCCATGATAACGCATATAATTATATCTGTCCAAATGCCAGCATTCATTAAATCTGTCATTTATGGCATTTATCAGATTCCTTTGATGCTCTTTAAGCCTTCTCTGTATATTGTCCGTTTTTCCTATATAGATTACTTTAGATTGTCCTATAGGATATATAAACTTTGTCTTAAATGAAACTATTATATAGACTCCTGGTTTTGACGGTAAATCAGTCAAATCATCATCCTCCAAATTGTCAATCTGTTTATCATAACCATAAACAGGCCTGAAATCCTTTATAAACATCAGTTCTCTTTTCATTGCTTTGTTGATATTAACCCACTGATAATACTGCACCGATAGTCTGCAATTGTAAAATTCCATATTTCAGTTCAGTACTATCAGTTCTTCTAATTTAACTTCAAGCAATTCCGATATTCTCTTTAGTGTCTGCAAATTGGGCTGTGTCTTGTTTGTACACCATTTAGACACTGTTGTAGGATTGACCTCCAACTGTTCTGCGAGCCACTTGCTGGTTCTTTTTTTCTTTACCAACACTATTTTAAGTTGATTCAATTCTTCCATTTATCTATAACATTAGCTTGACGCACAAAGATAATGATTTATAGGCTAATTTCATGACTATTGAGCTATTTCGCCTATTTTTTATTTTTATATCCTTTATTCCACCTTCCCAAACTCCAGGTATCTCCCCCTGAACCTCTCATAAACCTGAGCATAATACTCCGGCAGGTACTGTATCATCGCATCCACAAAGTCCTCCAAAGTAACAGCACTCAACTTATAAGCATATTCCGGCTTCAGGTACTCTGTAACCGAGCTGATTTCCTCTTCTGTTGACGGATGCTCCTTTGGCGAAAGCACTACTGAATACGAATCCTTCAGTCCTTCAACCATCCTGTACCGCTCTGTAAGCAAAAGGTTTCTGTAAATCTGCGTAAGTTTTACTTTACCTCCCATCAGCAGCTCCTCAAAGTCCGCACTGAACAGACCGGTATCAATAAGCATCTGCTTCTGCTCCTCACAACGGCTGGCCTCGTTCACTCCGAGCACATCCGTATATTTCGTCTCGATGGCGATGATATGCTTGCCACCCTTGTTATCCACGAATCGGATATACGCATCCATTGCAGACTTGTCGTTCGTGTAGTTCTCAATCGGTGTAGGAATAAACTCCAAACCGATTTCTGTCACCTCAAATACCGGGTAGTTCCTGAAGACTGACCTCACGGCAAGCGTAACCATTGCCGGATCCTGCTTCAACAGTAACATCAGGGGATGGAACAGGTTGAATGCCATCGGCTAGCTCGAAAGCAGGTTGTTGAACAGTCTGAACCCGTCTATCGTCTCATTTTCCCTTTTGTTGCCCACTCTTTCCTTGGCATACTCGAAAGTCTCCTTCATCAAGAAGTTCTTTCCGGACACTTCACCACCACTGATCATGTTCCCGTATTTTCGCTTGGAGGCTCTTGTTGGCCCCACTCCTTCCTCTTCGCCTATCTCCACCCTGTACATGGACTGGAGCAGTCTTGCTTTCCTGGTGAAAGCATTGTCGCTTCCACACTGGTTTCCGTATATATTGTCTTCTATATCTTTCATAAATTATTGACAAATCTATATGTATTCTTAGTTGTATCAATATTATAATTCTAATTATCTAATAATTAATCAATTCACTACAGTCATAAAAAGCTTCCTTTGATATTCCTGTATTTACGCATACATATTCTACGTGCATATAACCATTAGTATCTATTGTTATTTTTGTCTTAAACTTTACCTCACCCGCTTTCATTTGAGGTAAATTATCTAATCCTATCTTTACTAATGATTTATTATTGTGCGCATTTTCAGAGTTACCAAACAATACTTCACATAGTGCTCTACTCTGATTGTGATAAGCTGTACACGTATTTACAGTATTTGTAAAAGGGAGTTCTTGTCCTTGTTTTATGACATTTAGCATTTTATTACAAATACCATTTATGCGACAACTCTTCCCAATATTCATTTTTAAAGTTGGATTATGTCTCTTTACTTGTGTAACCACAGTAGCTAATTTATTTACAGCAATATTCTTCCTCGATTCATTGATAATATTAATTGCATCAGAATTAATTATATTGTTTTCTTTCATACACATATATTCTTCTACTATATTATCATATTCTTTTATAAGAATATCAGCTTCTATGTCTGATATGTTCATCTGACTATACTCTTTTACTTCTGTCAATTGATTCCATAAATCAGTAAAATATTTAGTATAGTCTTCACATACATTTCCTTCGTCGGTGATTATGATATTTTCTGCATTTCTATTTTCTGCAGAGTAAGTCCAATTATACGAACCTGTTATAAGAATACTCCCATCAAAAATGCAAAATTTATTATGCATTAGAATATTGCGTTTATTCACGAAACATAATTTTCCTCCCTTTTGCAGATATAATGAAAAATCAAGTCCATAATCACCACAATTTATTATATCTTTTATGAGAATAAGAGAGATATTTACTCCTCGTTCCAAAGCATTAATGATTGCATCAAATAAATCATGTTGAGTGAACCATGCCACTGCGATTATTATATCTTTATTTGAGTTATTAATTTCTTCTATTATTTTCTTCCGTATTTGATTAAAGTATGCTTGTATCATAATATCAAACTTAATTTTATGATTTTAAAACAATCTATTAATAATCACTTTTTAACCAATCGTACTATTATTTCATTATTATACGACTATAAATCAATCCTAAAATAACCAATATTAAAACAAAAATGACTGCTATAGCCACATAACCGACTCCTTCTTTTGGGTTTGCCAGCTTCAACAACTCCTAATAGCCTTGTTACCAAAGCCTTTGCATTCTATGTCGTTATCTCAGTCAGCAACTTCTGCAGAACAGCTTTCGTGTGCTGCATCTTAGTATCTATCGTTAAAAATTTCCGTCTACTCCTCTTGAATCTTTATCTATTCTTAAAATACGATAACTCAATACGGTTAATGATGCTTCTTAAAATTATCAATTATTCTATAATTACCTATTTAATGAGCATAAAGTTAATAATTATAAATTGATAAATATAAAATATCTCATATTTTTACATTACTTACTACACTCACTCACCCCCATTCTCTACTTTTATATTACCTATTAAGAAGAAGTTTATTAAAAATAAAAACTGCATTTTTTGTATGCTTTACTAGGTTAAAATGTCTATCAAAATTCAATTATAAAGTAAATATAATTATTGCTTATCAACTTAAAGTATGACCAACAAATTAATGAAGAAAGTGATCAACAAATTGTTATTCATTCATTGTATAGAAACACATAACAAAAAGTCTTTTATATCATTGACATCAATATTCTCGAATATACAACAAAATATTCAACAATAAACTTCTATTCAAGAGAATAGATAAAAATCCATTTGTAATATTGCAGAAAAATGAGCAAAACATGTTCCGCTTGCTTAAGATTATAAGAAATTATAGGGAAGAAGTTAATTCCATAGAAATCAAATAATTAATCATAGATAAAATGACAATTAAAGCAGCTCTCTCAACAGATATTTTGATATACACTTTTTCCCTAAACTATCATAGAAAAACGCGTTTATAAAAGGGCTTGCCCTATTCACTTTTTTAAAAGAGGGAAGCCTAATTCCCCCTTCCTAAAAAGGGCGTTAGAAAAAGACAGTTTAAAATGGCAGCAAACTGGATAATTTTGTTATGTAATTTACAGAACAGAGAATCGAATTTTTGCCATAATTTGGATCAAAAAATTATCAGCTGTACCAATATTAGCAATACACAAAAACAATCGTAAGAAAGGCTTAAAACTAGCTAAATTCAAAAGTTATTCTCCAGCAGCTACAGTCGTTTTATCATATTAAGAGCAATAGAAAACCAATACAAACTTGGATCTTTTTTAATTAAAAGTCCCCAATATATCATATACGACTGAAACAATTTATATGGGGGTGTCCAACAAAATTATACAACAGGATAACCTCAAGAAATAGATTTTTTGTTGTACACTATACCTATCAAAAATATGATTAGAACAAAATAACAATGTACAAGAAAACAGGGCTTAAAGTAGCAAACAAATAAACTTGATCGCCCCAAATGTAAGTATAGTATGGAAAGGATAATAGTATCTAACAAAAAACTTTTTTTAAGATGCATTAAAACCATACTTTTATTCTAAATTGACATAATCAAAATCCAAACAATAACCTCATCATTTCATCAATTCATCAAAAAAACAATTGTATCACATAACGTAGAATTGTATAAAAAAGCAATAAGCACTTTTATATTTAAACGACATTTCATACTTTTGAGATACATCTTTTGTTTTTCACTATTAATGCCCAGCACAATAGTAATAATTTATAACAATATACATCATGATTAAAATTTATAGTATGAATACTTGTCCGGACTGTATTTATGTTGAAGAACAGATACAGGGAGACGACAGATATGAGATTATAGACATAGGTTCGCATGTAAAACATTTAAAGGAATTTCTAAGGATCCGTGATAACAGCCCTGTTTTTAATGAAGCGAAAAAAGTTGAAGCTGCAGGTATTCCATGCTTTGTTCTAGAGGATGGTTCTGTTACACTCATACCAGAAGAAGCCGGACTTACTTCAAGACCAATTACAGAAGGAATGTCATGTAATATAGACGGAAGTGGTTGCTGATACAAACTATATTTTAATGCATCTAACCTATCATATAATAAAGCTAAAATATGAGATCTGTTTATTATATGATAGGTTGTACCAATAATAGCCTTTAATCACAAACTGATCTTTCGATAATAAATGGCAGTTCCATATGAATGTTTACTATCTTTCTCCTCTATGAATCGTGTATATTGGAAATACAGCTTCTGATATAATGCAATGATGATGAATATGGTATGCTTACCTGCCGCTTGTTGTATGGGAAAATTCTGACAATGAGGATTTAGAAAGATATAATCCTAGCAAATTACTCAACTATATTGAGAAATTATTAGAATATCTTTTTAAGTCATCCGATGAACATTAAAGATATTTCCGTATTTTTGAAATCATAATTTAATCATTAACAGAATGTATTATGGGACAAGAATTTTGTCAAAGTTGCGGTATGCCTCTCACTGATACAAACAAAGGAACAAACTCTGATGGAAGTTTGAACAATGAATACTGCTCTTATTGTTATCAGAAAGGACAATTCACACAAGATTTTAACATGAGCCAGATGATAGAATTTTGTGCTCAATTTACGGATCAGATAAATAAGGAAACAGGATGGAATCTTACTCCGGAACAGGCTAAGGAAAATATGAGACAATTCTTCCCTACTCTTAAACGATGGAAAGAAAAAGATGAAAGAACACTTACAGAAAAAGCAACTGACTTGTTAGCACAATGTAAGGACATTACGATTGCCTCAATTGATGACGAAGGATTTCCACGTCCGGTTCCAATGTCCAAAATCAGTTCAAAAGGATGTAATGAGGTATGGTTGGCAACCGCTGCAAATTCAGTGAAGGTTACAGATTTCAAACTGAACAACAAAGCCGGACTTTGTTATTCAAACTATGGTGACAGTGTCGGCCTGAGAGGAATCATTGAGATTATAACTGATGATAACATACGAAAAGAAATGTGGCAAGACTGGCTTATCAATCACTTTCCGTATGGCCATACAGATCCTAATTTTGTACTTTTACATTTTATAGGAAAAGAGGCTACATTTTGGATTAATGGAGAATTTGCGCACGAAAAGTTGTAATATAAATTCATATTATTAAGAATAGACATAGCATTCTTTATGTCTTGCATTCATTATGAAAAAGTAAAATATTTAGGACAATAACCTCCTACTGAAAGGACAAAATTACAAAATGCAAATCAAAATGGCCGACAATGGAAATTCATAATTTGTTAGATGTCAAATCAAGAACCGAGCTACGTAAATGGCTAATACATAACCATAAAACGGAGAAAGAATGTTGGGTAGTGGTAAAACGTGGCAGACCTACGGATAACAATACTTTCTGGTATATTGATGCTGTAGAAGAAGCCTTATGCTTCGGTTGGATAGATAGTACTACTAAAAGAATAGCAGATGATGTAACAGTCCAGAAACTTTGTCCACGAAAGCCAAAAAGCAATTGGTCCGAGCTCAATAAAGAAAGATGCCGCAGAATGGAACGATTAGGACTGATGACAGATGCAGGAAGAGCCGTTCTACCTGATATGTCACCTAATGGTTTTATCATAGACAAGGATATATTACACAGACTACAATCTGACCCGGTAGTGTGGAACAACTTCTGCCAATTTCCTGACTTATATAAGCGAATCAGAATTGATACTATCCAAATTAAAAAGAATCAGCCCGAACTTTTTGAAAGTCGCCTGAGCAAATTCATAGAAAATACTCGAAAAGGACTTCTCTACGGAGAATGGAATGACAACGGAAGATTATAAAAACAAAGAAAACAGCACTATAAAAACTTTGTGCAAATAGAAAATTAATAGTAACATATTTTTTCTTCTTAAGAGAAAAATGTATATTTACTTATTTTTAAACTAAATATATACAGATATGGAAAAGTTAATTTTTACAATCGTGTAAATGACGAAGTCGTATAGATCCGTCATTTCTCTATTATTGATAGAGCTCATTATATGCTTGACTTTGACAATCACCAGCAATAGAACGAATAAAGGCCTAAACTAAATATAATCCTTGCCACTCAGAATATTAATAGCTTCAAATTAATGATTTTGACTTCTATGCGAGTGCACATGATCCAACAAACTATTGATGATAAGGTTATCAAGGACTTGTTTGGTGTGAGTGGTCAGGAACTCCAGGAAATTAGAACTGCAATTGCTGGGGTTCAGAGATCTTTGTCCTTTGTATGGAAAATAAGTATAAGAATATTTATATCTCGCATTTGATATAAACAATTTAATTTAAGAATATAAAATGTGGTCAGATAATGAAACAACGCAAGATTTGCTTGGCTATCAAGTCCATGCAGATTTACTCAAGAAGATAATTTTGAATGATGATATGTTACCAATTTCCATAGGGGTATTTGGGAATTGGGGATCTGGGAAAAGTAGTTTGATGCTATTGCTTCAGCAGTCCTTACATGAATGGGAAAAATCACAACAGAACGAGAAACATAAGATTATACTTCAAGTATATTTTAATAGTTGGCAGTTTGAGAGCTATGACTCAACAAAACTGACAATGATAGAAAGTATATTAGAAGCACTTGACAAAGATATTAATAAGCGAAAAGATGTATTTGAACGGGTAGATGATTTTCTCGAGCGAATTAACTTTTTAAAAGTAGGCGTATTTATCTTGAAGAAAGCCTATGAAAATCTCACTCCTGATTGGCTAAAGAAATGGTTACCGAAAAATAAAGACCTTGATAAGATAACAAACAAGGATAAGTACAACAATCTACTTGAAGATGTAACAAAAGGTAATACGTCAAAATTTATCGCAACATTCAGAGAACTCTTTGAAGAATTGGTTGACGATATGGGATATAAGGCTGTTGTTGTCTATATTGATGATTTGGATAGATGTGAACCCAAAAGAATTATTGGTTGCCTGGAGGCCGTCAAGTTGTTTGTAAATGTAAGGAAAACCGCATTTATCATTGGTGCAGATGAACGTATTATTGAATATGCTATTAGTCAGCATTATCCTATTCAAATGAAGAAAGAAGATATATCCAGTCCATTTTCAGACTATTTGGAAAAACTCATTCAACTACCATACAAACTGCCACGTTTGTCTGACAACGAGCAAGAGACTTATATCACACTTCTTCTATGCAAAAATCATTTAAATCATATCTACTTTAATGAAATACATCAGAAATATTTGGAGTTCAGAAAAACAGACAAGCATTCCAAATATAATATAGATGACATCAAAGCAAATATTCCCAAAGATAAAAAAATTGATTTTCATGCAGTAGAATATCGTTTACCAACTGTACCTCTAATTAAGCGTTTTTTAAATGGTAATCCACGACAACTAAAACGTTTTCTAAATACCTTATATGTACGTCAAGAGTTAGCTGAGGTAGCAGGTTTTACAGATATACGCCCTGAAGTATTAACCAAACTAATGGTATTAGAGTACAACACACTGTACAATTCTCGTTTTGAAGAACTTTATAAACTTCAAAATGCAAATAGAGGTGTTTTACCATTGGATGATGTTGAGCAAGAAGCAAAAACTGAAAATGGTATTCAAAATCCACAATGGAAAGACAACTGGTCGTCAGATTATTTGAGGCAATGGTTAAGCTCAGATCCGTCATTAAAAGATATAAATTTACAAAACTACTTCTGGATAGCACGAGATGCTTTGAAAAATGAAAAACCAATAGCTTCGTTGGTTACAAACAAAGTCATGCTGTTATTCCGAAGATTATGTACCTTGCAAACAAACAGTATGATGAAGCGAGATTTGCCTGGAATTATTAATGCTTGCGATGATTCAGAAAAAGACATGATTATTCACTTGATTAATGATAACCTAAGAAAAGATCCAAAGTCAGAAAATTGTTGGAGAATACTTAATTGCGATGAGAATAATTTATTATTTGGTGACAAAATAGACAGATTAAAATTATTATTCAGTAATATAAAGACCGAAGATATAGATACAAAAGCGGATATATTTTTTGTTAGAATGCTTCCATTAAGTAATGAGATACATAACTATATAAATAGTTTGCCAAAAGCGAACCCTTTAACAAAAGCTATTGAACGAAAAATACAAAAATAATAAATATGGGTACATCACAATCACATAATTTGAAATCTTCGCCTAATTGGTCTGCAGCAAAACGAGCCATGACGAGTCTAGCAAATGGAACAGACAATAAGCCTGACTCAAATGCAAAGTTTTTTGGTAATTTAGGAATAGCGCTCGGCAATGGTTTGTATAGAGGTGGCAGAATTGGAGGGCATGGAGGCAAGAGAGGCGGCAGTTCGTTTGGACGTGCTGGTGGACATGCAGTCAGAGGGTTGGCTACTGTTTTAAACAATATTAAACAATATGGACTTGTATCAAGTTTAGGCATTGATAGACTGCCTGATACACAAAAGCCGAAAACGCCACATGATTTCAAGGAATTGCTTTTGCACGAGATTATTGGAGACAATGATTCTACAATGGATGATGCAGCAGCAACTTATGCAATGGATAAAGTGCTGAATGATATTTTGTCAGATTGTAAAGACGGACAAGAAATTGAAGATAAACTTCAGAATGCAACAGATGACGATCTTCATGAATGGATTATAACATTTGAAATTGAATACATACTAGAATATTCTGCTGAATTATTTCAAAGCCACATATTTGACAAAGGGAGTAATCCCGAAGAAATAAAGAAGGACATGAGAGGTTGGCTTCAAAACGAACTAGATGAGAAGTTAAGCAAAGAACTAACTCAAATCGACTTCAATAGCCGAGAAGGAAAAGAATACCTGGATTCTTTAACATCAGAAATATTGGATATATGGAAACAAGAATAAACATTAATTATACTCCGTCAAAAACAAGCGAAGTTTTTGGCCTTTTTACTCTTTCATTTCAAGGAAGTGACGGAAAAGTTCATTCTGTCGACACAAAGTTTAATCCCAAACAGTTATGGGAGTTTTCACGAGATACATCATCTGTTGCTTTTGATTTATTAGTTTTATCCATGATTGTATATAATGTGGACAGAGCTGTACTTCGTTTGTCTAATTCAGATGATGGATGGAAACGAAACTTGATATTATTGAATGTTCCTGTAATAAATCTTGAGGATATGAATAAAGGTCGTGAAGCTTTTAATAAAGCAATCAATTTTCTTACGGGCGACAATTGGGATATTCACTTTATACAGGCAGATTCATACTCGTATAATCCAACTAAAAAAGTAAAAGAATATAATCCTCAGTTTTTTGAAAAGGTTGCATTGTTTTCAGGAGGTTTAGATTCATTGATTGGATTTATAGATGAGGCCAGCACTCTCTCTGTTGATAAAAAGATACTACTTGTTTCACATATGGAATTGGGCAAAGAGCATAGTGATCAAAAAAGCATTTTAAAATATTGCAGGGAAAACAATATCTTTTCGAATAAATACGAACAAGTGTTGCTGAACGCAGGGCTTAAACCTCATTCTTGGAATATTAAAACTCCAACAGAGAGTACATTCCGCTCACGTTCCTTATTATTTTTTGCAGCAGGAATATATATTGTAAACAAAATATCCCCACAATGTCAATTGATAGTTCCAGAGAATGGAACTATATCAATAAATATACCTCTTGATAGTGGAAGAAGGAGTTCATGCAGTACTCGAACTACGCATCCTACTTTTATCAAACGCATACAGGAGGCCTTATATGCTATAGGTATATCAAACTCAATATACAACCCATATCGATTAAAATCAAAAGCAGACATGGTTCTTGAGTGCTGTCAAGATACTTCGAAAAAGGCAATTTTAAAATCATTAGTTGACTTATCATGCTCTTGTGCAAAACGTGGTCACAATGTTTTTTGGGACAAAAGCGGAATAGAAATACGCAATGCCAAAATCAAGCATTGTGGTATGTGTTTGCCATGCTTATATAGAAGAGTCGCACTAGATACAATAGGTCTAGATAATGAGGCATTGCTTGGCACTGATGTACTTCATGGCATTAAATTTAATCTTGACAATAAACATCAAAAAAGGAATAGGGATTTTAACGCTCTTCTGTATTTCCTAAAAAACAGAATGAATGAACGTACAATTCGCCAAGAACTATTCTTTAATGGAATTATAGAAAAGCAAGAGTTAGATGAATATACATCATTAGCCTTACACTCATACAGACAAGTTATAAATTGGCTTAAGAAAAAAGCTACAAATGAAATACAAATAAGAGCAGGAATATGATTATAGACACCCATTGTCATTTTGACATGATGCCAAATCCTGAACAGTATCTCAAACAACAAGAGGTAAAAAAGAATATCTCGATAGGAATGACAAATCTGCCAAGTCATTTTTTATTGGGCTATGAGCACGTAAGACAATATAAGTTCTCACGTTTGGCTTTAGGATTTCATCCATTATATGCAAGCGAAAATAAAAGTGAATTACGGCTATTCAACCAGTGTTTAGATAAAACTAGCTATATCGGTGAGATCGGTCTAGATTTTAGTAACGAAGGACTAAAAACTAAAGATGATCAAGTTTTCGTTTTAGAGAAAGTATTGCAGCTATTAAGTAAAAAAAATAAAATAGTAAGTGTCCATTCCAGACGAGCAGAAAAAGTCTTGTTCGAAATGTTGGTTACCTATGGCATTAAGAATGTAATATTCCATTGGTATTCAGGTCCTCTCTCTCTAATTCCTAAGATTGTAGAACATGGATATTATTTTTCTATCAACGAAAAAATGACAAAGACTAATAGCGGAATAGAAATAATTAAGCGCATACCCCATAATCTTATTCTAACAGAAACAGATGCCCCTTTTAATAAGATTTGCTCAATTAGTAATACTCTGACAAATATAGGTTTGGGAGAAAATGCCATTTATGATAATTTTAGTCGTCTTATATCTGCTATTAGAAGATAGATATTGAAGATATCAGATTTATATTACATTTAAAATCTGTGGCACTATAAAATATTTTGTGTAAATGGAAATACGGGATTCAAATTTGAGTTTCGTATTTCCAGATACACAAGATTTTGGACAGCGTCACAACCTTTTATTAAATCTATAAATGTAAATTCAGCAACACCTTCTCTTTATACCCATTAGGATATTCAAAAATTTTTGTTTGCCTTTTAAATAATGGCCGATATGTATGCACTATCCTATGATGGTTAGGACAAAGTATCATCACATTATTATAATTATTATTTAACGATTGTGTAAAGAATTCAATATGGTGGGCATCTACAACAGGCTTGTTGCCATATGGTGCAGAAATGAGTTGTCCACAAATTTGACATCTGAAATTATAGAGTTTTTTTAAATTCAGACACACATTACGGTCCAGCTTACGAATCTTCACAAAATGATTTTCTTGAACTATAGTTGCATTATTATCAGTCAATAGCATATCCTCAAAGCTTTTTTCAGTAATAGCTAATTCTGATAATTGCTTTTTAGTCTCTTGGTAATCAGAGGAAGTTATAGGAACAGCCTCCCAAACATTAGGATTATCAGTAGTATAAAAAGATAATGAAGATTTCAGCTCTTGAGGAATTTTTATATTAGACATATTCTCTCCTCGCTCTTTCATAATCTTTTTAATTTTCATCTGCTCATCTATGAATTTATATAAATCCGAAAATTCAGAACGTAATGCCTGGAGGAAATCATTCATATTATCATAACGGACTTGATACATTTCTGGATGATTAGGATATTTATTTCTATCGAAGTTTTGATTAACTACCTTAATCCCCGAATATATCTTTCCATTCAGCAGAATAGAAATCTGACGCATTTCACCAATGTCCAACTTTCCAAATATACCAAGAAAAGAATTCAATAAAGCCGTTCTTATAGTAAAGCCTTGATACAACAAACTTTTATCTACTTCTTTTACATATATAAGTTCCATAACTACAATTTATTCGCAAAGATGCTAATTATTTGACAGACTATCTATAAAACAATATCAATATTTCTGCTTGCTTGGAATTCCCCCTCACTCCACCTTTTGGATTCTCCACATCTCCCTTATAGCGAGGAATCAAATGTATATGCACATGAAATACCGATTGACCAGCCGCCTCATTAAAACTATTAATTGTTTGAATCCCATGATGAAAAAAAACTGTCTATCGAAGTCGGCGATTACACTTTCTAGTGAATAAAATACTTTTCAACCATATCCTTGAGCTGATCCGATGACAGGTTTGCTATGCCTATTGATTCAATAAGTGAAAATTCTTCTTTATTCTTACCAATAATAAACTTACGTTCATGACCATCTATTTCAGCAAGCAAATGGAAATTTCCCTTATACGCCTGCTCCATACGGATATTCTTTATAATATGTCCGCTTATAACCAATTCGCATATTTCGGGAGCCATTTCCTCTAACTCTCCCCATGATTTCAGACGGTCAACTATAGTGTTTTCGACACGTCCTACCCACTGTTCAGCAACACCATATTTAGTGGCAACCGTACGAAATTGTTTTATGGCACTAACTATATCACGTATGATTGCATCAGGCCTACGTATTCCATTATCTTTAGCAAATTGAATAACATCTTCCCGTGTTATATCTCTAAGTTTTGCCCTAATATACATGCAATGATCTTCATTTGGCAAGAATCCTCCATTGTCAAATATATAAGTTACATCGTATGCAGGAGACAAACGCCAAGTACCATCCTCACTCATAACGAATGAAAAATTCTTATTGTGATCATCTGTATTGTTTGCTAATACATTAAAGACCATCCTGCGGAATACCTCATAACAGTCTGTTTCCGGCAGATGTAGCTTCCGGCATACTGTAATCAATTGTTCGTAACTGTCCGCATCGGGGCTAATTGCGGCCAAAGTTTGTGTATGAATCTTTTTTCCATTATTACGGTCAAAACGTTTTGTCATGAAATGATTATTCCCGTCCACCTGATAGAGTTTTGAAGGCATCATATTTATCCCTGCCATTGTAGCAAGTTCATAGTAGGACATCTCCAATTCTGCCGAACTATATTGCGAATTACCAAATTTGACCAGATAGTAATCAAATTCCTCTAATCCGGAAATCTGCCCGCTACGAACCTCACCATTCTTTCGATTAATGGCAACAATGGCCTTAGGTTGACGACCACCGGCTGAAGTACCAACCGTAAGTAATGACTGCATTGTTACCGACTCTTCGGGTAGGATTCTGGCATTTTCTCTTTCTGAGAATATACGCTCTGCTAAATTTGCCAATGATTTGATATCTATTTTTTCAGCCTTACGCTCTCTTGAAACCTCAGGCAAGAATTCCAAAGCTCCCATTCCACGCTTTCCTATAAATGAGAGTTTGTCAAGAGGAGTAATATCTGCGTTTGACAAGTGATTCTGTTGGCGCCATAATTCAAAAAGTTGATTACCCCATGAGTCAGGCAATGAATCTGCTAAAAATGCCGGTAATTTTTGATAAATCTTGGCCTCTTCTCCCCATACAGGTGTAAGTCCTCTTGCTCCATCAACCGGTGCCGCTAATGGAGAAATGTTAAGACCTTTCTTCAAGAAGGCCGGATTATACATAAAATAGGATAACCTGCGTCTGGCATCCCATGCCAATCTACCTATTTCCTCACCCCAAAGTTTTACTTTTAACGACTGTACCATAATTTATGCTATTTAGAGTGTCTGACACGCTGTACTTTTTTATCATCCTTACGCATCAGGTAAGGAGATTCAGGCAACTCCGGAAGAAGATTGTCTATAGTATTAATCTGTCCGACCACTTTCAACAACACAATAAATGTTGACAATGAAATATTGCCAGCTGTACCATTCTCGAATTTGTGGATGGTTGTAAGTCCAATACCGGATTGCTCAGAAACATCTTTCTGAGTGAGATTGCAACGAATTCTATATTCTTTAAATCTATTACCTAATAGCCTTACAAGCTCAGGCGTGGAGTATTCATAAAAATCTACCATATAAGCCGTATTTATATATCATTATAATGATAGTTACATATATTTTTAAGCATTAATCTTCACTATTATGAAGATTATAAATACAAAACTATGTAATTTCTGAGAATAAAACTAATTTTTCTTAGAAAATTTATCGTCAAATCATAGTGATTGATTGTAAATCCTATATTTTGTATTTGTTATATATCCAATTTCGCTATTCCCCTCTTGAAGTTTTGATTGCAAAAAAAAGGCTTACCAACCACGCATAAACATGGAGATAAGCCAACTTTTAATTACGACGTTCCATTAAGAAATAGGCTCTACACGTTTCTCATGCTCCCATTCGGTATGAGAAATAATATCATGATATTGCTCCAGAGTAAGAAAAGAATTCTTCTCATCAGAACATTCATACTCCCAAGGAAGTTCATAGACGGTACCTTCTTCCTGATATCCCATATAGTTATGGTATGAATCAGGAACCAGTCGGACAAAATCCTCTTCCTTCAGAATACTCAGAAGTTTCTCCGCATCGTAAATATGTAATGGAGCATCAGCCTTATACAGGGAGACAGCCACCTCCATAGCCAATCCGACATTGGATGAATAACTGTTGGAAACAACAATCTTCCATCCCTGATGTTGAACATTTGAAGCTAAGATATTCAAACGTGAAAGCCCAAGTTCACCGTAATGATCCGTTGCAAACCGTATAAAATCCTCCTGGCTGTCGACGTTATAAAGGTTCTCCACATCCACATACTTCATATACTTGTAGTAAGCCACATCCGAGATTTTTTGGAGATCTCTTTTTGAATCCTTATTGATACGTCCACCGATACCCCGTTTCTTATGATAAACCTTATAAGCTTCGTTAGCAATACGATAAAATTTACAATACTTTCGTATGGTCATAATCTCTATAGGAGATAAAGAACACCCTTGTATTGAGTCCTCTAAAGCCTTAACTGTCATTTCACGGTCCTCTACATCAATCCTAAGACTCGGAACTATGCGAACCAGGTTCTTTCTGGAAATCCTACCTGTACGTTGTTGGTATGGCAGATTGTTTGCTACATACTCATTAAACCCGTCTGAATCTGCTACAATAACACCAATCATAAGATTCAAAAAGTCGAAAAAACGTGTAAGGTTCTCCTTGCAACAAACATCATCGAACTCCTTTTCATTATACGAGGAGCGGTTAGAAATAACAAAGTGGGTAAATTTCCGGTCGGTAACATGAATCGACCGGTTATTCCCGTGTTTTCTTGAAGTTACATAGAACCACCGCGTTTCCATCGGATTAAACGCAAGCCAGTCCGACAGATATGCATCCATACTACTGTATTCTCCCGAAGCAATCAGTTCCTCTGCATTACCCCAATCTTCTGATGTTGGCCGAGGCACCTCTATATAAAACCCACGACACTCTTCATCACCAATCACGGCAAGACGCTCAAACTGACGCTGAGTCTCAATCATCCTTTCCAGTAAATTTCCTTCAACAACAATTTCCCAATGATGATTTTCGCCTAAAGCTTCCAGATCTAATGTAGTCAGACCAACTTCCTTAGCTAAATCGCAAAGGTATTTTCTATCTATGATTTCTCTTTCATTCATCGCTGTACTCATTTAATTTCAATAAACTTGCCCGATTCAAATCCATTCATCAGATGCTCATTTGCAAAAATATATCCCATTTGGTTAGAGATTACCCTGGTCCCTCCTATTTCCGTATCAATATTGGTATGCGAATGTCCATATATCCATGCATCAATCCTACTATTGGCGATTAAATTATCATACTCACTTGCAAATGCACTGTTCAGAACAGATCCTCTATGGTGCGCTGCTACTACTTGGAGTGTAGGCAAATGATGTGTGACCACCACAATATGGTTTGCTGTGCTCTCTTCGATGTTTTTCCGAATAAAGTCAATACTGATCTCGTGCATCCGGTTGAACTCCTCCACCTGCAGCAGCTTCCCTCCAAACTTAATCTGTCGGAAGTCGTTCATACCTTTCCATACAAAATACTCATCATTCGGATTGATATGCGACCAGAGTGTACTCAGTACAAAGTCTGTATCATCGATGCGGACAACCTGATTCTGATAGTAACCCACATTCTCCCGCAACATCCACTTCCATTGAAAACCGCGTTCCATCACATCCGAATAGTTATAGTATTCATGATTACCAGGAATAATCAATACCTGACGGTAATTTTTGGATGCCCACTTCCAGAAATTCATAACTGGAGCAGTCTTATCCTTGAGGTAGAAAATATCTCCTGCCAGCACCAGTACATCACCTGTTACAGACAATTCATTATATCTCAGATATCTGCTATTCTCCTGAAATTCGAGATGCAAATCACTCATATATTGTATTCTCATTTTATCATTCTCCTTCCTTTGATTGTTCTATCTGTTTTTCTATTATCATCTTTACCTGTGCAAATGATACCGGTGTGAAATTATTGTTATCTACACCTACATCATACTGAGTCGGGAAAAGCATTTTCAACCGCGGAACATCCTTGCCGGTGTTATGCCTGCTGGTATGTACATGCCCGAAAAGCTGCCATGTATCACTGTAAGCTCCTCCATAACAAAGGAAGGGACAATGATTCAGATAAATTTTCTGTTTATCAACTTCAATATGCATCTGCATCGTTATCTGTTCAAAGTACTTCGTATAATTCTGCCTGAGATTCTTTATATCGTGATTGCCGGCTATAAGATATATTTTCCCATTCAACCTATTTAGTACATTTATCCATTCGGCAGAACCTCCCAAACAAAAGTCTCCCAAATGAAATATTATATCATCAGGGCCAACCACGCTGTTCCAGTTGGCTATTATCGTTTCATTCATGTGGGCTACATCTTTGAAGGGCCTGTTGCAGAACCGGATGATATTGGTATGGTTAAAGTGCGTGTCAGATGTAAAGAACACCCTGCTTCCATCAAATTTATAATTCATGCGAATCAGTAGTTGATTTCTGATTCTTGTTTTAAAAAATTAGATAAATGAGTGCGATGGCAATTTTTCCCATCGTATGTACTAAAAGTCCAGATGTTGATCTGACTTTCATCGCTCTTTGAATATTTGTTTTCTCATTCAGCCAGTTGAAAAACGCTTCTATAGGCTGTCTGACCTTTGAAACAGCAGTAGAGAACAGTTCTCTTCCAGCTTTCTCTCTTTGAGTAATAACTGGTTCCTCTCCTTTTATTGCTTTCACGGGAGTTAGCATAGTAGTTCCTTGTTCTTGTTGCTTATTGCCCCAGTAAGAAAAATCCGAGTATATCTTATCGGCAAAGATGTTTCTGTTTATAAGGCTATCAGCGGCTTCTCTTTTAAGAACTGTCAGGTCATTCTCTTCTGCCGATGATAAGAGAATCATTTCCGGGAATGGAATAGTTCCTTCCCTGCGGAAGGCTAAAGCATGGAGTTTGAGACCGAAGTAATACATGTTCTTTGTAGAACAGTATCCTTTGGTTGCAATTTCAGTAGCTACCTTTCCTGTTTTATTCTTTCCTGCACAGGTAATAATAGGCATAGAGTCAATAAGTGATGTCATAGAATCGCAATCCTCTGGTTTAAAGAATGTAATGAGATGCTTTACAAGTTCACTAATGGCCTCACTCATCAGGTTTAACCGATAGTTGAATGTCTGATAAGAAGGTAGGTTGGGGAACCATGAGAGCAAATATTCTTCAGTGAATGTATGTATCTCTTTGATTTGGAAGTATCGCTGATAGGCTCCGCAAAACAGATATACGGTAAGCAGTTCCTGGTCTGTAAAGATAGGAGTTGCATTATTACTGAATCTCTGGCAGTAAAACTTCAGTGAAGACTGGTAAATATCGCAGATGTACATATATATTTTTATAAGTTTTAGCTCTTTCTCCTTGGGAATCATAATTAGAATAATGAGTGGTTTTATTCTTCTAATATACTGATTTTCAAGGAGATTGAGAAATAAATAAACGAGATAATTAATTGAATAATAACATTTTAACTAACTGAATCAAGTAGGTATTTCAACTACTGATTCGCATAATTCATAATTTTGTTCATTTATGCGCATCACTGCGCGGTTAATAATACATTGTATTTTGCCCATGGACGGAATTGACGGAGAAGGACGCATCAAGCGGATGTCACCAAAAGGCATAAAGAAAAAGCCGTTGAAAAGTTTTAATCAGGACTTTCCGACGGCTTTCTGTTATCATTATCAGAGGGTTATCAGCATCATTGTACCCTCAATAATATACATAAAGATCGTTGGAAAGTGTATTTGTATTTATTCAATGATTCAATGCTTGATGCATGAACATACGACACACGCTCAAAGCATTTTGTGCTTCGATATAATATATTTGCAGGTATGTTCATTCTATTATGTTGCATCGTAGTTATATATAAATTATATTGCAAAGTTACGAATATTATTGAGAATCAATAAATTCTTATATATAAAAATGAAAAGTCACACATTAAAATACCAGTACTTTATCTATTTTCAATATCCTACCGCTTGCTACATCCAACATCAGAACCATGATATAATTTCATTGAATGCCACCTCCATTATTTAAACAAACTTGAGTAAGATCCTGAATGGCATCATCCAATGAAAGCAGATGTTCTGCTTCATAATGTTCCGTAAGGAAGTCAATACCATTAAAACGTATTAAATAATTATTTGCTTCACGAACAGAAATATGATAAGTCTTGGCAAATTCATTGATAACGGCAACGATATATACAATCACATTTTTATCAATCGCCTGCGTATTCTGTAAGATAACAGAAGCAGACATACCAAGAGCATCAAGAACTTTTGTTATTGTCTTTATTGTAAGTCCTTTTCCACTCTCAATTTTTGAAATCTGAGCTTTTCCAACTCCTATACGTTTACCTAGTTCTTCTTGAGTAAGTCCCTTGCGAAGACGTTCATTCCGAATCATCAAACCTATATTTTCTATGCTATCTGTCATATTATACGTTTTACCACATGGAAAACAAACATACGACAAAGATCCTAAACTGGAAACAACATAGAAAAAAAATTAAGTTCCAAATGATAATGATATAATATCGTCTTACTTTTTTTTTGATTTTGTTACATAATCAAAAACATAAATAATCTCCGGATTACACCACAAGTATTACTTAAATATATTATTATTTTCCACATTAATACATTGAGAAATTCACAAAAAAGACCTATCTTTGTTGTACCATCATCATGTAGCGCATGGGATAAAACTATCAAAGAATCAAAGTTTTATACTTGATTTTTGATATACAAAATTTGAATGAAGAAAGGCGGTACAAATAAAATCAACAAAAGACTGAAAAACAAAGGTTTACACTTGTACATAGAAAATGAATTCTTTGTCAAAAATCTATTTGTACCGATTAAAATGCTAAAACGCTGATAATTAAACATGCTTCGATGTTGCATAGGAAAATAGCTTAACCTACTGATTATCAATTATCTATATAACCAACTGATAGATATATACATAATAGAAGCAAATACTAAGTCAGAAAATGTAATATCTCTGATTTTTTCAACTTTTGTCCCTCGTTTGTCCTTCAGCGTGGCATCAAGGGACAAAATTTTGTCCCTTGATGTAATTTTGAGGCTTTTCTCTATAAAATCTGTCAAAATAGCAGATATTTGATGTCTGAATAATGTTTTTTATTTCTCAGTCTCAAATATATTTGAATTGTATAGCATTGATAAACAGTTATATACATTGATATATTCGGAATAAGAATTACTACAGATGATATTCTGATGTAAATACAAATAACATTCTATTGAAATATTAATCTTAGAATTCCTACTGGTTGGTACCTACAATATTGTCATGGACTTGCTGGTTCTGAACCAACTTTATTTTATTGTGGAACTTTTCAATATTATCCACATTTTTAGTGGACAGCAAGATTATTGGAAACAATAACAGAAACGAATGGAGAATTTGGAAAAGACCTCTATCTAACCAGTCAAAAAAATTCTATCAATGATGAAGAAGTTATTTCCAATAACAAACTGCATCAAAACGGTAGAGTTGTATATAAGTGGGCTATACAAACATTATCTTATGACTTATAATCTCTCGTTCGCAAAAATTGTTTATCATTGCAACGGATAATCAATTATTCCGTATCTGATTGATACACAAATAGCAAATACTATGGTAGAAAGTTGTTAGTAACGATTTGGCGACAGCGGTGTTGCACTAATCTTCTGCATTATGCTTTGTCAAACAACTCTGATATAAAAGTAGCCAATTTCTTGATTAAGCCAAGGATTTGACTACTTTTAAGTTATAATCTCATTTGACAGTTATAAATAGTCATATTTCAGCTATAATTGATGAATTACGACCCCAAAAACCATGTCCGACCTTCGGGATGAATCAATCCAATCTCTTTCATCTCAGAAAGAATATTGCCAATCATACGCTCTTGTTGCTCTTGGGTCTTATTCTGGGGTAATGCCTCTTTCAAATATTCAAAAATGGCATCACGCTTTGCTCCTGAGGAACCTGCATTCTGCAAATATTGTATTATCATTTGCTGAATCTTTGCCTTATCAAGCCCCTTGTTTCCCTAATCAAATAAGCTGATAAACAGACAGTTGAAATCTTACGGCCCTAAAATTGATTCTTGCGGCCCTAGACAAACAATGGAAAATCCGGTGCTTTTACATAACGGGTATATTTGCCTGCACCATCTTTCTGTATAATCCCTGCATTTTTCATCTTTGAAATCAAGCCTCTAATTTGTTTTTCGGACAACATGTCTTGAAATACCTTTTTGAGAAAAGAACGATTTATATAACCATTTTTATGAAAACAGCCTGAAACCAACTTGAGGTAATTCATATTCATTCCTTTCAATCTTTCAGCAGACTCATTCCGATACTCCTCGGACAAGCGATGAGAGCTGTTTTCGTAACCGATAAGGTTTTCTTCCGACAATTTTCATAAAATCTTTTCATCAAGCCCCTCGCAATCCCTCATTGCCATTTTGTACAAAGCCAGCAATTCAAAGACATTCAGTTGCTCGGCAAAGGATTAACCGACTGCATACCTTTTGGTAAAGCCTGTCAGTAGTCTTTGGCTTTTCTACAATCACGATGTTTAAGCAACAGTTCACATTTGTTATTCATACCATCCAGCCTAGCTCCCCTACTATATGACACTAATAGCAGTTGCTTTCCCCTCACGGTTCAAACTTCTCCTTTCGGAAGGGCTTCATTGTCCGAGCAGCTTAGTACAAGACCATTACTGGTTATGCACCTGCCGTAGGCTACTGCTGACGAAACAGCAGGTTCAATCAGATTATTACTTTTTTTTGTAATAGTCAGTAAAACAATCACATACACAACTTAGCACGTCACAGTAATACAGTTGTAGAACATTTTATCCACTCCCTGACCGGAACGCTCCACCAATCCTGTCTTCTGCAATATCTCGCTCATCAGTTTACTGCGCGGAACGCTGTTCACTGTCAAAATGTTGTTCATATCCACTCCGGACGGAAAACCACCAGCATTGGTAATGGTTATACTATCGGGATATTGCTTGATGACAACATCGCTCTGAATCAACATTGAGCGGTGGCAACAAGCATTCAATATCGCCTCTCTGATTGCCCCCTTGTTGAAAGATGGTATATCGAATATATAAGAGCCGTCATTGTAATGCAGAAGCGAATTGCTGGCAGGCTGGTTGATGTAATCCCATACCTTGTCAATCACTATGTAAGCGTCTCCGCGGTTCTATATAGTGTGGTAGAATAAAAAGTTTAATAAGCCTTGTTTAGCTATTCTCCTTTTCTCATTTGTCAGGCAGGAGTTCCCTATATTTTTCCAGTGGCGTGTTCGGTTGCCATTCTGCGGTTCTGTTTATCACATCCGTGAGATACTTAAACAGATTTACTTTATGCATCCTGCAAGTGAGTGCTATCGTGTAGAGTATGGCGCCCCGTTCGGCACCCTTATGGCTGCCGAAGAACAATGAGTTTTTTCTTGACAGGAATATGTACCGGTTCATCCGTTCAACTATATTGTTGTCCAGGAAAGTGTCACCATAGTTGAAGATGTCCACTACGGCATTCCACTCATTGCGAAGATAGGTAATGGCTCCCTTAGTTCGCTCTTGGGTAACAAGTCCCCCCGTTCTTCTATTTCATCAAGCACATCTTTTATTTCCCCGAGTATGTCCAGAGCATACTTTTTGCGGTGTGCAAGATGCTGTTCCGCCGTCCATCCGTCCACCCCGACTTTATGCTTATGCTCGTTTTGATAAAGTTTGTTTATCAGTTCCACGCTTGAATCGAAACTCAATTTGTATCAGTCTGATATATAACTATCTGGTATTATTTGTGTATCAATTTGATACCATAAAGTTCCCACAATAGATATAATATTCAAAAACAATCGCTCCTACATAATTAAATTAAAAATGTAGCTTATCATCCCACTGAAGAGTAAATGTCATAGCTAAAATTGATGTTTTAGTCATTTTTTTGTGCTCTTCTGCAATATATAACCTGATAAATCAAATATATTCCCATATAATTTGTACCTTTGTAGCCATATTGGATAGGCATATAAATATGGAACGTAAATTACTGAACCGAATCAAAGTCGTTCTCGCAGAGAAAAACAAAAGTAATAAATGGCTCTCAGAACAATTGGATAAAGATCCTGCCATAATTTCTAAATGGGTTACCAATACAACACAACCCAATGTGGAGGTGCTGATTCAAATATCCAAAGTTTTGGGGGTAACTGTGGATGACTTGTTGAGAACGGAATAATAAATTTTTTATGGGAGCAGTCAAATTATATAAGTATCTTGATTTTAACGGTGGATTGATGATGCTACATTATAGTAACCTTCAATTTACCAATGCCACGCAGTTGAACGACCCGTTTGATTGCCATCCATCGTTAATTGATTTCTCCAATGTTCCGAAAGAAGCCTGTGGAGGATGGACTCCGGAAATAATTGAAGAATTGAGAAGAGATCCATTTCGTAGAACCAGAGAAGAGGTGTGGATATGTAGCCTCTCCAAAATACATGATTCAATCTTGATGTGGAGCTATTATAGCAAGCATAAAGGTATCTGTATTGGCTTGGATATGGAGAAAGCCCAAAAGTATCTTTCGAGAATACATGGAAAAATCATGATTGGTTGTTCCGCTGTGGAAGTGCAATACAAGGATATTGTAGAGAAGCCTGATTATTTCAGGGATGCAAAAGATTTTTTCCATTATCAGTTGTCCACGAAAGCAAAGGCTTGGGAACATGAGCAAGAGGTCAGATTGTTTATTTTAGACCCTTGGCCGACATATATGAGTTTATTGCCAGGACAAAATGATGATAAATATGTCTATATAGGTATATCTTCCACTATGAAATAAGAGGATTTTTGAATAAGTTGAAAATTAAAAAATGCGAATAATTATGAATACTATAAGAGGATTGGTAAATCAAGGAATAAAAGTATTACAACAAATGAGGATTAATTATAATTCCACAATAGGGCCTAATACGATGCAACTAATAAATATCTCTAGGCAATTAATACCAAACCTGCAAAAAGAGCAACCGGAAATCGCAGATATTTTAAATAATGCCCTTTCTTCCATCAACTTTAATGGATTCATATCAGCATATTCTTTCGGAGATATCAGAACGTGTTATCGGATTTTAGCAAGCCTTTACAACCACCCTAAAAAGATATTCATAAGTCATTCCTCTGAAGATAAAGATATTGTAAACGGATTTGTCAAGGAAATTCTGATGTTGGGATGTAAATTTGAGAGAACAGATATTTTTTGTACGTTAGATCATTCTGCGATTCGTACTGGTGACGATTTTAGAAATGAGATTGTCAAAAACATGAAAGGTTGCGACTTTATTTTATGTATGATTTCTGAGAATTATAAAAGAAGTGAGGTGTGTACCAATGAGATGGGTGCTGCATGGGCAATGGACGGAAAGCGCATTCTTCCTTTCAAGTTTCCCTATCTCTCCTTCAACGACATGGGATTTCTTAATGTTGTTAAACAGGGTGCAGACATAACAGACAAGTCTAAATTAGATGAATTATATACTGAACTATGTGCATTTTACGATTTGTCTACAGACTGGATCAATTATAATCAACGAACCGCAGATTTCATCCAATTGGTAAATAGTAAAACTGGACATAACTGAAACACGCATAAGTCTATCATCGAAATATTATCACTCGCTATTATCCCATTAAAATTGGGACAATAGCGATTTCATATCATTCTTTCAATTGTCCAATAGTTCGCCTAATGCCATAGGCAACTGATGTCATATTACCTCTAATTGCAGAGAGTGCAGATGAAAGACTTGAGGCAGAAACAAACCGTGAACCGTCCCTGGATTGTAGAAACTTGCCTTTGTCAAGAACCGACTGCCAACGGGATTGGATGAATGAGTTTTCGAGTAGCGCATCGAAAAGAATAACCACATGACGGAGATTGTTTACTCGAATATGAAAGCCCTTTTTGCAGGAAAAGAGAGCTTCCATATCTTCGACGCAAACCTCTGAAACACAAAACAGATGATAAGTATTGGCACAAGACACAATACCTGTCATCTGTTCTTGAGTGATGTTACAACCGAAAGAAAGCGGCGAGGCATCTGTTATTTTATCGGTACGATGGGTTACAGATATCGGCAACGGTTCTGATCTGTCATAGTGTCTTCGTAGATCCATGCACTCTTCAAAAGAAGAGTCTGATTCGGAAAAGAGAGATTGAATAAGGTGGGCGCATTCTGTCAGCAGTCCCTTGACGATGTGGATGTTCATTTCGTGGCAGTTCTGACAAACCGCATTATCGCAATTGATGTACCGATGACTGTTGATGAAATCATCCACATAGCGGCTGTACCGTTTGCCATCCACAATCACATTTTGGAGATAAAGTTCTCTCGCTTCGGAGAGTAGCTCGAATAGTTCTTCCGCTACATCCTGTTCAGTAGCGAAGTGGGTCAGGTGTTGTTTCCCTTCAAAAAAAGAGAAGACTTCTTGATTTGTTCTTTCATATTGAATTATTTGCTTATGAGTATATTAATTTCTAATCAATAGAATGCAATGCGTCGTAAATCATTATTTGCAATTTTTCTTGATATGTTTTCAACGTCGGTTTTTCCCTAAAATCTTATTCTTAGGATTTCGGATTACCTCTTCGTGATGAAAATAATTGCTAAATAAAATGTCGTTATCATGACAGTAGGCGATAATTTCATTTTCCATTTCCGTCAGCGGCGTTTTGTCGCCTTGTATATATATCCGCTCGTATAGTGGATAGGAATCAGGATAATGTCCCTTAACGTATTGCATGATAACGTTTTTATAGCCTCCACGCAGATTCAGGTCTTCGAACCAATATTCACTGACAAAACTACGGCTGGTTTCTATAATCGCTTTCCAGTCCGTGACCTCTATGAAAATCGGTGACATGAACAGTATGGTATAGATTCCGTTCTCGTGAAGTGTCCGAAGTGTTTTCAATCGCTCCCTCACCGTACTCGCCCTATCCATGTTCCGGCGGAAATTCTCATCCAGCGTATTGACGGACAATGCCACACTCAAACGCTTCATCTTTTTGAGTAAATCCAAATCACGGAGTATCAATTTGTTTTTGGTAGCGATTTGCAGATGGCAATCCACACCGACCAATTGCTCCAAGATGGAGCGAGTGATACCGTATTTTACCTCATACGGATTGTAACAATCCGTCACGGTTCCCATAAAGACATTTTTCCCAGTTATTTGAGAGCCGTTTATTTTATGTCTTGCCTGTTTGATGTCGATGAAATCGCCCCACAATTCTGAATGTCCCGAGAAGCGTTTCATAAATGACGCATAGCAATATTTGCAGGCATGGGGACAGCCTACATAGGGATTGATGGCAAACTGACCGATTTTGGATTTGGTCAGATAGCTTTCGACTGTTTTTTCCGCTACAATTATTTTTTCCATTACATAGTTTCAGATGATGAAGCTCTTTTGGTTTCCTTCTTTGATAATATCGGTAGGTTTCACGTGTCCTATCAAGAGCGGAGATGCCGGATCGTGGAGTTTGTAGTTCTCCACTGCCAACTCCGGCTTCTTGTTGGCATAACAATATCTGCAACCGTTCAAGCACGTGTTGTATGCTCCGATGTCGCGTGTAGGCATACAATTGCATCCGATGCGGGTTCCCTTGTGTGCCATATTCTTGAATCGACAACCCAACGCGTTTCCCAGATTGGCGGTAGTCATACAACCAGAAACGGATATTCCGTATCGGCTGTAATTCTCCGATGTCCCGCAGGTTTGCAGGTGCAGCCCGTATTTCCGGGCAATTGCGCCCATTCCCTCTGCCAGCTTTTCCTTATCCCTATCGGTCAGCGGAATCAGTTCCGGCATATTGTATTCGAGCCTCTTGTACATTTCCACGAAACTGAATACACAGAAGTTCACATACGGTGCAAGGCGTGAAGCCATGTAATCGAACATTCTCAGATGGTAATCCACTGTGTATTTCAAGGTCAGCAGTACAGGGTCGTAACGCCATGCAACGCATTTGCTTCCGACTTTTGCAGAGAGTTCGACAAGCGTGTCGATACTCTGGTCGATATCCGGTACGTTCGGTTCCACGTCTTTGCCGTATGCCGTGATAGTGTAGTGACAGAATACATTGAAACGGTCGGTAATCCGATGAAGTTCCGACAGAATCGGGCGGTAGTTTTTAGAGCAGAACACCACGCAATCCACTACTGACGGGTCGAGCGTATATTTTGTAATATGATTCGGGAACAGTGGGTTACGTGAATAGACAAAGCCTTCCTCGAATCGGTTCAACAGCCAATCGCTGTAATAATTGACGGTATCGGTCCGTCCTCCTGTATTTATAATCATGTCTTGTGTAATATTAAATTTTTCATCTCTTCTTTTTTCTTACTCTTCGTCACCAAGTAAACACCGGCAAATACCAAAGCCGCCGACAACAGTTTTTGTATCGAGAGAGTGTCCTGCCCGACAGCAATGGCTATTACGGAGGCAACAATGGGCTGCACATAATTGTACATGCTGACCGTAGTGGGACGGATGTGTTTCAATGCCATCGGGATAAGCATGAATGCGACGAACGTGGCTCCAAACAGCAGATAAAGGAGTGCGCACATTTGCGTTATGTCGAAAGTTTCCCGATGGAATATGGGGACGTGCTGCACGTGCGGGAGACAAAACGGAGCGAGTGTCAATGTGGAGAACAGAAACATCCATTTCATCATTGTCACGGACGAATAGTATCGGGACAAAGGTTTGGACAAGACCAGATAGACGGAATACATCAACTGATTCAGCAGCATCAGTGTATCTCCCCAAAGGCTGGCAGTTCCGTCGGAAGTATGTGCGGAGTTAAACACGAGCAACACTCCTCCACTTACGCCAAGAAATACGCCGAATGACTTTTTTGCCGTAACAGGCTCTTTGAGGACGACGGCAGCCAGCAATAATACGAAAATAGGCACTGCGGTAGCGATAATGGAGGCATTGACAGGCGAAGAACTTTTCAACCCTACGACAAACAGCCATTGGTTGATGCCCACGCCGCACAAGGCGCAGATGAAAAGTGTTCTCAAATCTTTCGGCAGAACTTTTTCTTTCGGCATGAAGAGGGACACGAACCAAAACATCATGCAGGCGAAAATCGCCCGCATGATGGTAATTGCTTCCGGTGGTACATCTGAAGTCAGCAGGTATTTGAATACCGGCATACTGACACCGAACAGGATATTTGCCGACAATATCAGAATATGTCCTTTCATGTTGCTGTGTTACCAGAGATTCGTATGTATCCGCTTCTCGATGTCGATTTCTTTTTGTTTGGGCAGAAAGGCATTTTCTGCGGGATAACCCATCGTAAGCAGACAGGTAAATTCGTAGTCTTCCGGAGCACCGACAATCTTCTTAATTTTTTCCACTTCGTCGGCAACGGGAATGTGGAACACGGTTCCCAAGCCTTCGGCAGTGGCGGCGAGCAGCATATTTTCCAGTGCGCACCATGCCGAAGCAAAGTAGTTGAGCGAACTTTGTTCCGTAGGTTTGAGCAATGGCCACGTCTGTTGGCGGAAGAACGGGATAATCAGCAGACCGCTCTGCATCAGCATACGCTGTTGCTTGGGCAGGGCATCGGCAAACATATCCATCTTATCCTTGTCGCCCGATTCATCCACTTCATGTACCAGATTCTTGAAGGCAGCCATATTTTTGGCGAGCGGGGCGATTACTTTAGCGATGTTTTCGCGTCCGCGCACCACGATGAATTCAAGCTGGCGCAGGTGATCGTTTGTCGGGGCTTTGAATGCCGCACCGATTACTCTTTTGAGGATTTCATCACTCACTTCACGGTCGGAATAGTCGCGGTATGTGCGGCGTTTCTCCAATACTTCGTATAATTCCATAACAATACATTTTTAAGTTACATTTCTTGTTTCCGGTTGCAAAGTTACGTCGCTTTATTGTTCTGAATTTGTTTTATCGTTTCATATAATTGTTGTAGATTTGCAATCGCATAAATTAAAGCAATTATTTATGGAAGATACAGCCATACCATACGAACTGCCCGAAGCGGAGAACCATTCGTTTTTCTTCATCGACCAGCGAACGGAGCCGAGCCTCGAAGCCAAGCTGCACCGTCACGATGCATGGGAGTTGTATTATGTCGTTCATGGACAGGGCAACCGAATGGCAGGCGATACATTACAGCACTTTGAAGCGGGCGATGTGGCGTTGATACCGCCGTCGATGCTTCATCGCTGGGAATACGCAGCCGACAGTGCGGACGAGGACGGTTGTGTCCGTTACCTGATGGTAGCGTTCAAGCATTCGTTGGTGGAACGGAGTATGGAGGTCTTTCCCGAATTGCGGAACAGACTGGCGGACGTGATGTTTCCGACCGATGCGTTGAAGTTCGGACCGGAAAGTGTGCGGGTTATCCGTAAGACATTGTCCGAAATGAACGGTATGGACGAACTGGGACGTTTAAGTGCAATGTTCCGTCTGCTACCTGTCATTTTCACTTCGTCCGACCATATATTTGCAGGGAAACCGATGCGCATCGAGAAGAACGTTCGGCGTATGCAGCAGATTTGCGCATACGTGATGAAGCATTACGTTCATTCCATTGCGCTGGATGATATTGCGGCAGAAGTGGGCATGAACCGTTCGGCGTTCTGTTCCTATTTTAAGCGGTGCAAAGGGATGACCTTTTCACAGTTCGTCACACAATACCGTTTGAACACGGCTTGCGATTTGCTAAAACATTCGCAAAAAGGAGTGTCGGAGATATGTTATCTTGTAGGCTTCAACGACCTGCCGCATTTCGTGCGGGTCTTTACAAGTACAATGGGAATGCCGCCGTCCAAGTATAGAAAGCAATTCAAGGCCGGAAACGGTTGAATACAGTTTGTTCAAAAGTCGTTGAAAAAACGCCATCTACTTTTATTCAATCTATTATTCCTCAAATATATGGCGAAAAACTCTCCATTTCGATATATCCGCATAATGTATTTTGGGATGTAATAGATCTCGTATTGCTTTAATGTAAATGGTAATCATCAATATATGATTTCCTAAAAACGCAAAATAATTATCTTATAGGAGATATTTTCATCTTTATATCTTTAAATATTTGAATTATGCGTATCTTTGTAGTCACGATAAATTTATGACGCATGAATAAAGATATGAATCGTCTAAAAGTGGTGCTGGCGGAGACAAAACGCACGAATAGATGGTTGGCAGAACAATTGGGAAAGGATCAAGCTACGGTTTCTAAATGGTGTACTAATACCAGTCAACCGAGCCTTGAAACGCTATTCCAAATAGCAGAATGTTTAGGTGTCAAAGTTCAAGATTTGATAAGTAAAGCTACCTCTAAAGACCATGAGTAAGATACAAAATATAGATAGCCACATCATCGCAGATATTGCGGAACGCATCGAGCGATTGATTACGAATGCACGAGCAAATGTTGCACGAGTAGTTAATATTACCGAAGTCATCACCAAATATGAAATAGGGCGCATTATTGTAAATGTCGTACAAGAAGGTGAAGAACGTGCAACATACGGTAAACAGTTATTGAAAGGTGTATCAGAGGTATTGACAGAAAGACTTGGCGATGGATGGTCGGTAGAAACCTTGAAAAGATGCCGTAAGTTTTTCACGATATATTCGGTAAAACAGATCGGCACAACAGTGTTGACCGAATCGTCGGATGATAATTTGGTCAACACTGTTGACCAAATTCAAAAAACGGTAAAAAGCTCAACAAAATTGACTGAAACATACCCGTTTACGCTTTCTTGGTCTCATTATTTGGTGTTAATGCGTATCGAATCCGAAGCAGAACGGAGTTTCTATGAAATCGAATGCCAAAAGCAGAATTGGAGTGTTCGACAACTGCAAAGGCAATATAATTCAAGCCTGTATGAACGATTGGCTCTTAGCAGAGACAAAGAGGCAGTCATGCGTTTGGCACAAGAGGGACAAACTATTAATAATCCTGATGACATCATCAAGAATCCGTTAACATTAGAATTTTTGGGACTTAAATCTGATGTATCATATTCTGAGACCAAGTTGGAAAATGCTATAATAGGAAAGATGCAGCATTTCTTATTAGAATTAGGGAAAGGTTTCTTGTTTGAGGCACGTCAGAAGCGATTTACTTTCGATGAAGAAAATTTTTATGTCGACTTGGTTTTCTATAACCGACTTTTACAATGCTATGTGCTGATTGACCTGAAAGTAGATAAACTGGCTCATCAAGATTTGGGACAAATGCAGATGTATGTCAACTACTATGACCGTTATGTCAAACAGGATTTTGAAAAACCGACAATCGGCATTCTACTTTGTAAAGAAAAGAAAGATGCGTTGGTAGAACTTACTCTGCCGAAAGATTCTAATATCTATGCACAACAATATGCCCTTTACCTTCCAGATAAGCAGTTGCTACAAGCAAAATTGAGAGAGTGGATAGAGGAGCAGGATGAATAAATTCATTGTTTCTTTAAAATATAAAATTTGCTAAAATATTATGTTCGAACTTACAATAGCAAAGTCATTGAATAAAGCATACCTTCAAGTAAGCATTGGCAAGTTGTCTTTTGATACATTCAAGCAGCAACTTGAAATGTTATATGAACAAATCGTCACAATTGATACCAAAGAAAAGTTCGAAAGGAATTTGATGGACTTAATTGCGAGAACTTAATAAAAGAGGTAACTTAGCAAATGAATTTATTATATATAAGATAATTATCATGATTGTAGAATATAAGGTGTTAGACAGTTTGCATCGTCCATTTCACAGGCCTATTTGGATTGTGAAATGGGTCTGCTATTTTACACTTTTAAGAAGTAAGAATCCTAATGAATACATCTTAACCAAAGAAAAAACTATTGATTTTTACTTTACAATGTTAGGGTGGCTACATACTAACTATCCTCAAGACAATGATGGGATTCCATCTAAAGAATCAGTGGATGAAGTATGGAATTATTTTCTCGCTATTGATATTAACAATAGGGAGAATAGACTGCGTGAGGTTCTATCAAAGAGTAGAGAGAGAGGAATTGAAACTAAAATATATAGTACATATAAAGCATGTAGTTATTATCTAAATTTAGCCGATGACAAGCTACATTTCTCAGATAACAGTAATAATTCGCAAAATTGGAAACCAAATCAATTAACTAAAGCGGTTCTTAAGAGTGGTATATCTCCGACTGACAGGAAAATCTATATATGGCACATTTTACAAAATGACGGACACTTCTTCTTATCTATGTGTTTATTGTATAAGCCAATAGAAAGATATGAGCTGAAAATGGAGTCGGAAATATTCAAGTTCATGCAACGTTATTATCCAATGGCGAACTTTGATTATACAAAACAAAGCCACAGCAACTATTATGTGGTAAGAAAACGGTGGATTGAATTGCTTCAGGTTATTAATGAGAAAGGTAGTCTGAGTAGGGTTTTAACAAGTACTATTGCAAGTGATAGCAGTCTTGAAAAAGTATTCTGCGATATTAAAAGTAAGGTTAAAGAATACATTCTTGAGTTAAGGAAAAGAAGTAATTTTATCAAACAAAAGAAAGCGTTTTTTGCTATTTATTGGAAACAGATAGCAAAAAGTGAAGATAAAAGTAATTTTGTGAACCTATATGATATCTGTAAAGAGATGAAGATGAGTTACGAGAAATTTCAAATCTTTCTAATGCATTTTTATCAGGAAGAGAGACTGGTTAACAATATATTTTTTATCAATATAGTATCAACGATTGAGCAAAGGAAACGCTTTTATATAGGGAATGCTCCTGTAATGAAAATTAAAATAACTAAGAATTATGGAATATAATGGGTTGTGGGACAGACTAACTGTCGATGGAGAAAAAATGGATACAATTAGGAAGGACTGGATAGAAGGTAAAGTTCCAGATCTTCCATTTGTTATTATTGATCAAGAGAAATTAAAAGAGCATATTAGCGAAAAACTATCCAATATTGCTGGACAAAGGATGGTAACTACCATCATTAAGGCTCAATATGGTGATGGAAAAACCAATGTACTTAAATACTTGAGTTTATATTTTGTCAATCATAAAGATTTGCGCATTCTTTTGCTTTATAGCCGTGCAGATGTTGAACAAACTGACTTTTGTATATATTTACTTCAGCAGTTGCAAGACAATTGTATGAAAGAACTTGTGGAAGGGGTAAAATCATTGCGTAACACAGATAGATTTAATCCTGCAATATTAGCAAACAACTTTAATGATGATTTTTCCCATATTCGAGATTATACTATAAAGTTGTTTGAACAAGGACTAGATGATGAAACTATAACCAATATTATTTATTTGGGAACAGGAAGGCTGTATTCCAAAGGCGCATTCAGCAAACACGGTCTTTCACAACTTACAAACTTTAATAGAAGAGAAATTTTTGTGCTATTCTTGAATATTCTTGCACAATGTGATTATCGAATAATATTTGCAGTAGATGAGCTTGAGAAAATATATGACAAATCAACCCGTAGAATGGCATATTTTTTTAACTCATATCGTGAGTTAGTGGATTTATTCAACAAAATACAAGGTCACTATCTGATAACAACGATAACGAATGCTGTTGATATTGCATCGCTCAGTCAACCTTTTTGGGGAAGAATTGAAAACGATGTAGTGTATATTAAAAAGATTACAGAAGAATCTGATTTAGCAGAACTTGTACAATTAATGGCAGAATTACTTAATGTTGAAATCAGAGAAGGAAAGGTTAGCGACATCGTATCTACTATCAGCAGAAAACGGTTAGATAGTAATCGATTTGTTATACGGGCTATAGGTGAAGCACTGAAAGGAAATCATTCAATAAGTTTTGAAGAAGAGCTCGCAAAAGATGAGCAAATAAAGACCCTTTATAATAATGCATATACTAATGCTAAGGATGATGGTGGATTGAAAAATCTAACCCGTGCTTTTTTTGATCCCTTAGAGTATTACTTAGAGACATTGGAATATAAAAATATAGATGAAAATCTTTTTAGAAGGGATTATCAAGCATTCATTGATATTGTTTCAAAAAAGGCATTCTTCTTTTTGTTCAATGATGACTCGAAGATAAAAGGTAGAATACAGGAGTTCATTAACGAGAAAGGAATTAATAGGTTTGTTGTATTTGTGCCCAAGGAACTGACCGTCACTCATTCTATGTTTGATTTTGCTGGAGTGGAAGTGAAAATTATAGACTATGATCCTACGCAACTATTTGTATTAATGAATATATATCGAAGGAATTTTGATAAGCAGAAGGAAATCTTCCGTTTAATTGGCATTGTTACAGAATATGTATTTGAGTGATTATGAAGTGGGCGTGTAAAAATACATTAGGGATCTATAAATATACGATAGATATAGAAAATTTGCTATCCCCCGTTTATCATCTTATTTTAGATTTAATCAGAGAGCGCTACCCGAATCTACAATTCCACGAATGGGGTGGCGAAGTATTCGATATTGCGAAAGTTACAGGACGAACTCAGGTCGCAGACGATGTTTCAGAGGAATCTTTTTTAGTACTACTTTCCGGCTATTTAGAAGATTATCTCTATGAACAATCTAACCTTTTAGAGAATATTGGGGTATTATTGTTATATCGGACAAAACGATTTTTTATCGCTCAGGCTAAAACAAAAATGCAGCCATTATTGATAAATTGGATTAAAAAATCAGGAATAATTGATAATTTTTTCGAGCTTATTAGTAATTTAGAAATCAATAATATAAGAGAACCTCTTGCTAAATTGATGAATGACCAATATTTTGGCAATTCTATTAGAATAATAGAATTAGATTTAAAAGGCTCTTTTGTCCCCAAAAAAATCATAGAAAAATACGAAGAACTACCTATAGATGAAGAAGCAATATGGCTTTGTGATAATTGGAAAACTAAAATAGGATTAGAAGAAACTTCCCAATACAGTGAAGTCTCTTTTCCTAACAGTGATAGTTTTGGCATAGCTATGGGCGATTGGGTATTACCAACTGAATATGTAGACCATATAGTTAAGTCGGAATATTCGACGGAATATTTTTGGATTATGCTGAATGATGTATATGCACATAGAAATAATAGAATCAGCAAATACCGAGATAAATGCTCAAGATTTGCAAATGCTCTTAGAGAAACTGAATTTGCCAATTTGATGACTAAACTACGATACAATCTATACCTTTCAAAAGATGATATGGAAAAGCATGAAGAATTTAAAGAATTTTTTGAAGAGGTATATAACATAGAGCGATTTAAAAAGGAAATAAATCACGTATTATTTACAGGAAGTCATGTAGCTGAACAAGTGGGAAACAAACAAACCATGTTTGGGCTATATAAAACAGTGAAGGACAATACTGAATTTAATCTCAGAGCATGGATTAATGTCGAAACCGACAATAGTCAGAAGTTAACTACAAGTAATGGGGAAGAAAAGGTAGAAATAAAAACTGTTTATGCTTTGAAACCTTATTATAGCTATTACTTCTGCAAAGATTATTTTGAAGATATGTTTGAGGATATGCTGACAGAAAGCGGTATCACATCACTTTCCAATTTTGAATTATATAAAAGCGACGACCCTAAAAACTGTTTTATTGAGATAGATAAAATGGTTAAGAAAACAGATGGTTCATTAGTTTATATTGAAACCAAAACAACGTTAAATAGATATAATATAGAGGATACATTGAATGAGGTGGCTAAGTTCCATCAGATAATGATAAATAGTTATCCTAATGTGCAAATGAAGTACTTGCTTGTGTCCCTCTATTATAATGAAACGGTAGAAGATGGCTTTTCTTATTTTACAAATGCAGAAGGAAGTTCGGTAAAAGATTTCAAAATACCAATAGCACGATATAACGGCATTGACTTGCACTGTATAGTAGAACCAGAATATGCTAAACTGAAAACAAAAATGGAACAGCTACTGAAATGAAATTACCTGCCACAAGATATTATGGTTCCAAACGCAGAGTCGTAGAGAAAATATGGGCTGCCTTGCAAGAAAACCATATCGATTTTGACTCGATGCTGGACTTGTTTGGAGGTACAGGTATTGTTTCCTATTACATGGCTAAAAAAGGAAAGGCAGTTTTATATAATGACATCCTTTCATTTAACTGTGAAATAGCAACTGCCTTACTTCAATCACCCAAAGGTGTGTTTACCGAGACTCGTGCATTGAATTTGCTACAACGAGTACCAGGTAGAGTTTATCAAACTATCATTGAAGATAATTTCGAAGATATTTATTATCCTAGAGAGGAAAACCGTTTGATTGATACTGTGATTCAGAATATTTCCTTTTTGAATGATGATGAACGAGCGAGTGCTTACTACATATTATTCCAGAGTTGTATGATAAAGCGCCCGTTTAATATATTTCATAGGAGAAATCTTAATTTAAGGACCTCATTTACAAAAGCTAATTTTGGAAACAAAACTACATGGGAACAATCATTTGAGAGTCTATTTGTGAAGTTTACCCAAGAACTCAATGAATTTCAATTTGCGGTTTTACCACGAGTTGAAGTTTCCAATATGTCGGCCTTACATTGTGATAGGGAAGCTGATCTTGTATATATTGATACACCATATTTCAGAGAAAAGCAAAGTACTGCGATAACCTACCACAATCGTTATCACTTTTTAGAAGGGTTGATGCATTACGAAGATATTCCTGATCAAATTAATAATGAAAAAGTTAATCGCGAAATTAAGTTTGGTCAGAATCATGAATTTGAGCAGAGAAGTCATTATATCAAAGATTTAAACGACTTATTAAGTCACCACCAACACTCGATAATTGCATTATCATATACTTCTGCTGGGTTCCCTTCAATAGATGAGCTATGTGAAATTATAGGTCAATACAAAGAGCAGATAATAGTTTGCAATTTGGGAAATCATCCTTTTGCGTTGAACCATAATAATGAAAATCGTAAAGAAGTGTTAATAATAGGGAAATAACATTGCTGTTCGGTAAAAACTTGACAGCAATGCATCTATGTATTCTGCAGATAAATGTGACAAAGAGTTGTATCTGGTAACCATTGAGTGCAATAGAAACATGGTGTACTGCAAGCATGTGCTACAGCACACCATAATAAATTATTTTCTTCGATAACTTTGCCTACTTCTCATTGCCACCGATACAGCAGTTTTCATACATCTGCGTCGATAGGCTTCTTCTTCCTCATCAGGTCTTTGGCCATCCCAAGGCAGGTCGGAGGTAGAGCCTCCACTCCCGGAAGATACAGGTATAGGTTGCCCTCTGATAAGTGCATCGGCAACAGCAAAAATCAGATTACGAACGGATGGTATAGCCAACTGTTCAAGCAGTGTCTTCAACTCTAATTCCAAATTTTTGTTTATGTCAGAAAGGAATTTGTTCTCTCGTTTCAACTGATAAAGTTCTCCATAATCTGCCAGCACATTACGCTGGGCAGCTTCGACCTGCCGTACCGCATCATTTCTATACAGAGATTCTATCTTGTGAACAATTTCGGTAAATTGTTTGGCGATATGCTGGTTCTGACGCTCAACCCATTTGTCCGTACCGAACAAGGGTACTTTCTCGGTAATTTGAGGTGGTGTGAAATCAACCTTGTGATTGCGGAACGGCTGGACAACCGAACGGGCTTTTGTCGCATCTGCGGTCAGCCGTTCCAGTTCCTGCTCCTTTGCGTGAAGCTTGTCGGCCTTGTCTTCAAGTTTGGTTTGATACTCGGCAATGAGTTTCTGTATATCCGCTTTCTGCGCTTCATATCTGTCGAGTGTAATCCTGCCGGAAGCCAGTTCCTTTTCCGTCTCTTCAAGTTGCATCCTATAACTGAAAATCTTTGATTCCAGATGCCTCATCATGGATTGAAGCCCCTTGACGGCTTTCTCAGCTTGTCTGGCGTCCTTGGTCAGTTTGCGAATGTAATCGCGTTTGTGCAGATGCTGCACGTTACGCCCGTCAATGCTGTCACCTCGTTCGAGTCCGTATTTGCTGCCGACATCTTCATATAGGGAAGTGTGCATTTCTTTCAATACCCTACCGTATTCATAACGGTCTTTCCCGAACTTTGCCGACCACATCACACACTCCCGTCCGCTTTTGGGACGGACACCTACCGGAACAATCAAGGCATGAATATGCGGACTGCTCTCGTCAAGGTGTACTTGAAACCCTACAATGTTTTCCTGTCCATATCTGTTAGCGCACCAGTCATAGACATCTTTCGCCCAATTCTCAATTTCCTCGCAACGGTGCAGATGGCTGTTGTCCGACCCTTTATTCAGATTGACGGACTGGTTCCCGAAAGCCATTTCAAGCGTCCGGTCATGGTTCCCTCCGAAGACAAACTTAGCGCAACAGTTCGGCTGGATTTTGCTGCCCGACTTGAACGGCTTCCAGTTTAACTCGTTCAACCGTTCCTGCAAACGGACTCCAAGCGATTTCTCTTGATAGCCTAACGGATGAACTTTTCCATCGGGCCCAATCTCGAAATTCAGTTTCATCCGGGTCTTATCATAGTGATTGGTCGGATTCTGATTTTTCCTGTCAATCTTTTCATCGTTCCAACGTCTTTCATTCTCATTGGCTTCTGCCGTGCCGAATGACTTTCCGGCTTCGACATGCATAGCCTGTTTAATATCTGTATTCATAATAGGGTATTCTTTTGATAAATGATTAATGTTTGAGCTTGCTCGTTTTTAATCGGATTCTGCCGGATGCCGGAGAGACTTTATTGCTGTCAGGCAAAAAGTCCTTATTGTGTTATGGACTTTCTTACAAACTCCCGAAGCAAGACTTCGGATTACTCCACCAATGCCAGATCCAACTCGTCGATGAGTAGCTGCAATGCGGGATTGCGTTGTATCATCTTCGCGAGAATCATCTGTGGCGTATCCTCCATCAGCAGGAAGTCGGCGATGTCCAGTCCCCGACTACGCTGTTCATCGATCGCCATCTTTTCCAGCAGGTCGGAACAGGTGGCAGATTTACAAATGGATTGCAGCATCTGAACTTTACGTCGCCATTCATCCGTCGCCCTAAGGTCAGGAAAGAGAACCACCTCACGCCCTTGCAGTACCTGTATGGCCTCGCTATTGAAACTGCCGTGCATCCCTCCGGTGGCGAGCCATACCAAATCGGGAATGAACAGTGCTGCAACCAGTGCCGTCTTCTCGCTTTCTACAATGCCGACTGTTCTTGTCGAGGATGAAGCGTCAGCCAGCAGATGCTCACCGAACAGGCATTGCTTCATGTGGAAATCCTGCATCTTTCTCACCGAATGTACCCAGCTGACCTGATTGAAAGGTTCCTTGATACGGTGCCCGGTTGTTGCATCATAGCCCATAATCTTGGCAGCCCGAACATTTCCGTTCCGGTCTATCTGCCAGAATACGGTCGCACCGTTCCACATCCTGGAAGTACCGACCTTGTAGATGTTGAACAGCCGATCCGTTTTCTCTTTGCCTGCCACGGTGGTAAGGTATTGATATAATGGGTTGATGTCAAACCTCTGCATGGACTGCATCACCCAATCAGAGGGAAGAAAAGAAATCTGTGGCTGCGGCTTAGGCAATGGCTTTACTGTCGGTTTTACAACCATTGATATGCCTTTGCCATACTCGTCTTTCCCGGTCAAAGTTTCCTTGACAATAGGATTATCATTAAAATACTCCTTGGGTGAATAGTGGTAGCCGCAACTGTTGATGTGGTCGCACTTGCCCACATTGTCAGGAAACGAAACCTGTCCTTCCTCGTCAATGTATCGGGTAAAACAGGCTTTCCTGCCGCATTCGGGACAGACGGTCTTGCTGCCCGGTCTGTATTTCTGGAGATGGAATCTGTATTCACTCATAGCTCTGTCTTTTTGATTCCTGCAAACCGAAAGGTCATTTGCAGTCTGCAGTCCTTGCAGTTTTGCAGGAAATTCCCGTTTTCAATGCCCCGAAACTGCAAGACTGAAAAAACTGCAAGCTGCAACAGGAAGTATTTCTTTGCAGTCTTTGGTTGATTATTCATATTCGTGTGTGGAAGACTTGCCGGATTCATACATGACTTTCTCGTAATGCCCGGCCTTTGCTTTCCGCAGAAGCCGGCTGTGGCATAATTCCTTGAGATAGTTCATCACCGTGCGCTCACTGACACCCTGCTGCTCCTTGCCTATGGCAATGGCTGTCTTAGTATCGAATGTGTCAGGCAACATCGACAGCAGTACCTTCGGCGGGTCTTCACAGGTGTCGTTCGCCACGAAAGAGCGGATGCGGACATATGAATTCTCGAAATAGTCATTCAGGCGTATGGCGGCTTTCACCGATACCATATCCACAAATTGCAGGTGGCTCTCGCCGGACGCGTGCCGCAGCACCTGCATGAGCAGAGCCAGCCGTGCCACATGAGCCGGATGTTTCATCTCACGGCTGTCCACCTCGGCATCGTCCTCTATTTTATTGATGCGTTCCACCTTACTGTTCCACCATGAAAAGAAGTATTCCTTGGCCTCCCTGTCCATAGACAGCACGTGGGGTATTCTCTCTTCCGCTTCGGTGTCATAGTCCAAGGCAAGCACTTTGTCCAGTATATTCTCCCAGCGTGTAGCAGTTGCAGACATCTTCTCCCCGTCATCGTCCCGGTTTACCCATTCTGACATTCGGGACGATTTGGGCAATACGAACAGGATGCGGTCAAGCAGTCCGTTTTCCTCGAACCCTTTCCTGAGAAGTTCATGCACACGCTTGGTCTGTGTACCCCCAATGATGTTGATACACGGATGTTCTATATGAACAGGAATAGTATTACTTACCCTTGTCACGTCCAAAGCCCCGCCACTCCATGCGGTAAGCAGCTGTTCTATGAGCTGCCCGTTTGTGTAGCGGTTGGCAGAATTGAACATGCCCATTATCTCATCCACCAAGATGACCACGCTTCGGGGATTGTTATTGTGTGTCAGCAAGAGCGATTCGGGAGTGAAGTCGGAGATGATGGTACGTTTCAGAACAGGCTTCCTTCCGTTTTCTCCTGCCGCTTTCCATGCTTCCATCTCTGCTTCATACGCCTTGAACAAGGCATAGTCATGCTTTCGGATAGGGCGGTATGCCGCCTCCAGCGGTGGTGTCTTGCCCAGTCCGGGTCTGCCTACCAGGATGACATACAATGCACCGTTACTCTGCCAGTCGCCTTTTATGCGGATGCGGTATGTGCCGCCCAAAGCCGCAGACACAGCCGACAGCATTGATGTTGCGATGAACTCAATCTTGTAGTTCTCGTATTTGGCCATGTCAAGTATGATTGACTGCACGCTCTGGGGAAACACATCCAGGGGGAATCCCGTATCTTCGGTATGCTCCGCTTCCATGCGTATCCGGTTGCACAGTTCAAGCCGGGTGTTCCTGATGTCAGCCATTTCTCTTCTTGTAATAGGATGTCACACTATCAGACTTGCCTCCCGTCTGCACACGGCGCACATCGGACTTGGCATACATGTTCTTGTTGCCGACCTTGACGGGGACAAGATAACCGCGCTTCGCCCACAGGTTGAGCGTACCCTCGCATACGTTCAACAGTCCACGGACTTGTTTCGTATTCAGCCAGCCTTCTTCCGCTTCACGCTGCATGGCTGCTTTCCGCTCTTCCTGTTGCGCCATGATGGTGCGCTGCACGATGGACTCCGCAAACATTTTAAGGTCCGCGGGAGTGACTTCCAGTTTCACGTTCGCACCCTGTTCGACCAGACTTTCAATCGTAATCATAAATATCAGCTTTTGAAGTTTTTGACGGCCATCTTCAAAAGTTCCCTGATGCTCCGCTTCCGATGGCTTATAAAAGAGAAGCACCGCCAAATCCTCGGGAAAAGGATTGACGGTGCAAAAGTATATATGAATTAAAACAGATTGATATATAATGGATTGTCTTAAATTGTCATGACAATTCAAATCTGTATGACCATATAAAACGGCTTTATTTTACTCTATTCTACCATATCTGTTTCTTTATCCGTGCCGATAATATTTCTGATTGACCCCACTAATGTCTGGAACAACTCCCGGTTCTCGTCACTTTCGATAAGCAGCGCCGACTGGTCTTTGCCGTCCTTGATGACGTGCCTTGTCGTTTTCAGAGACCCGACCGCCTGCCGTATGGCACTCTCGCTTTTCAGCGTCAGCAAGTCCGGGAATTGCAAGGCCAGTCCTGTGCTGTATTCCTTGGCCGTATGCATACCGGCAACCAGGCGCAACTCCTTCAATACATAGAACGGCAGTGCCTGATGGACGGCATTTGTATTGACAGTGACAAAATTGCGGATGCATTGTATTACAGCCTCCTTGTTCTCGCAATCAAGATATTCTGCAAGTGGTCGCTCCTGTATCTTTTTCTTTCCGGCTGTACGTTGTGCTGTTGTTGTATCAATATTGGTTTCCTCTAAATTTGTTGTACAGGCGTTATTGTCATTGCCAGCCTTCATTTCATCTGTGACGGACTGTAACGCCCATTCACCGATATTGCCTTTCCTAATGGCATCGTTCATGGAAAAATATCTGTCCCAGTCAGCTTTGGTGCGGAAACCGTTTTTAATGGATACATCTATAATCTGTTTGGCAACAAAAGAGCAACTTTGCCTGTCGGCATTATCCACTTTCGGGTGCTTCATCTGCTTGTCTATCATGCTGACCATCGCCTCGAAACTCTTGCCGTAATACAGCCAACTCAGTACAAGCGGTGCCGAAAGGGTAATATGTCGGTATTTGCCGCTAAAAAAGGATTTTACCCTGCCCCATAATGAAACCAGTACCGAATCGTTTGAATTATTGTTTTCCCTTTGCTTCTGAAACGTCTCCACAATCTGTTTTGGCACAGATTCCTCCTTGAACAGCAGGTCTATATCGTTGAAATCATCCTTACTGTCATCGTTCCAGCATAACTCCCATTCCGTTTTGATTTTAGGCAGTTGCTTGAATATGCTCCGGCAGATGGCCAGGTACTGCCTTTCGTCACCGTTTGTCATCAGGCGTGCGAAACGGCAATATTCCTCCCTGTGAGTGTTTTTCCATTGGAGAATATCTGCCTTAAACTGTTCGTATGTCAGTTTATGCTCGTCCATATTCATGCTGCTTTATCGGGTTGAATATAAATAGGGTATAAGAAATGAGGGAAACGGTCAATCCAACAGGTTTACCAGCTCCTTCTTCATCTCGTCATCAATCTTGCGGTATCTGGCGAAAGCCCGGCTTCCTTCCGAATGCCCCGACATGGAGGCAATCAGGTTCGGGTCCTTGACCTGCTTGTAAAGGTTGCCTATAAAGGTTTTCCGTGCCGTGTGGGTGGTCGCCACCTCATATAAAGGCTTTGCCACATCCTTGCGTGTCTTCGGGTCAAGCACCCTGACCATACGGTCGATGCCCACATACTTGAGGATTTCCTTTATCTTCCTGTTGTAGCCGAAGTGCGAGAACCGGGGAAGCAGCGCGTCTTCCAGATCCTTGTACCGTTCCAGTATATCCAGTGCCTTTTGATTCAAAGGAACTCGTACCGTGTTGGCGTGTTCCAGTTTGGTCTTTTGCGGGATATACTCCACACAGCCGTCAACGATGTTCGCCTTGGTCAGCCTGTTCAGGTCGCTGACACGGCAGCCGATAAGGCACTGGAACATGAATATGTCACGGTAGACCGGATAGGTTGCACCCAATCCGCTCAAATCGGCATAGTACACTTTGTCCCGCTCTTCAAGAGTAAGATAGAACGGGTCACCATACATGGGCTGGGTAATCTGGTACTGGTCAAACGGATTGTTTCTTGTCAGTCCGCGCTTGATGCACCACTTGATGACGGTACGGATGCGGTAGAGACTGCCCGACATGCTGTTTTCGGAACGCTTCTGCTCGACATTGCGGCGCAGTTCGTTCTGATAGAATGCCGGGTACATATCCACATACCTGTATTCTTCCTGTATCCAGAACTTGAAGTCCCTTATGTCATCTGCCGTGATGGAGTCGATGCAGAGGTGGAATCCGCGCTGGTGCATGACCTCGTGCTGGAAACGCTCGTAGCGCAGCACCTTGTTGAGATTGTCCAGATGGTGCTTCATGCTGTCGTGCGCAAGCGGAGTCTCGTCGATATATTTTTGTATCTGATATGACAGCAGGTATTCTTCTGCCTTGTTTCCGCCCCTTGCGTTGATGTTGGGATGGTGGTATTCCTCTATCAGCCCTTTCAGCCAGTTGCCGTCCACGCCACGGTGGTATTCCTTGGTGATAAGGTGGGTTATCTGCTGGATGTCCCTGTCGAAGTTCATCCGCTTCTCTTCCGATACCAGGGCCACACGGGGCTTGTACCCCTGCTTCTCCGCGCTCCAGTGGTTGGGATTGATGGACAGTTCGCTTGCAGCCTTGATGTCCACTCCGCCAACATCCCGGACACGGAAATAGACACGTGCCAGATCCGTCACGTTGTTCTTGGCCGATGTCTTTCTGATGAATGCCGTCACTTTCATATATGTATCCTTTTTAAGTTTCCTAATTTATCATTTCAACCAGCTTGCGCTTCATGTCGTCGTCAATGGTGCGGTAACGTCTGAACGCCTTGCTTCCCTCCACGTGTCCCGACATGGAGGCTATCAGGTTCGGGTCGGGTACCTGCTTGTACAGGTTGCCTACAAAGGTCTTCCGTGCCGTATGGCTGCTAGCCACCTCGTACAAGGGTCTTTGCACGGTATTGTAGCCGTGCGTGTCAAGGATGGTGACCATACGGTCTATACCGCAATGCTTCAGCAGCTCCCTTATGCCGAGGTTATAGATGTGTATAGACTTGAATGGAAGTAATTTATCCGCATTTGCATCATAGCGTTCCAGTATCTTCAATGCCTTTTCATGTAATGGTACTCTGACGGTCTTTGCCTGACCCTTCTTTGTCTTCTGCGGCATGTATTCTACAAAGCCGTCTCTGATATTCTCCCTTGTCAGCCTGTAAAGGTCACTGACACGGCAGCCGATATAGCAGTGAAACACGAAAATGTCCCGGATGACCGCCAGTTTGGGGTTGTCACCTAGATCCGCATCGTACAGGATATTCCTTTCCTCTGACGTAAGAAAGAACGGATCGCCGTATGTCGGTTCCTTGCAGCCATAGAGGGCATAGACCTCGTTGTCGGAATACTTCATTTTCTTGCACCAGTGCAGGAACGTACAGAAGAGGTTCATGATGTTGATGACGGTCGTGTTGGACAGCGGCTTGGGCTTATGGTTGATGAGCATACGAGTGGCATAAAATTCGGGATGTTCCTGACGCAGCAGGTATTCATCTGCGACATAATCCCGGAAATCGTTCATCTGTTCCAGTGTGACGGTTTCCACAAAGAGGGTGAAATCTGTGTTGCCCAGTATCTCCCGTTGGTAGTCGTGGTAACGTGACATCTTGCGCTCGAAGCGTATGATGTGCTCCTTGGTTCTCTCCGCACCGTCAAACTTCTCCAAATATTCATGAATACGGCAGAGCAGGTTCGGATGGTTGCGCTCGAAGGCGCGGACAGGGTACAGCACGTCCTCTATGGCCTGCTTCAGCCACTTGCTGTTCGCCTTATCCGAAAAGGTCTTTTCTACCCTCTCGATGATGGCGGCTATCTGTTCGGGTAAGCGTTTCTGTTCGGTGGCAGGTACTGCCGTCGTGCGTCTATAACTGAGCGTGTCCGCATCCCAATACTTGTCATATACGGCAAGGGGAGAAACGACCTTTATGTCCACGTTCTTCTCCCTGACCCGGAAGCAGATGTTCGAGGTCTGGGAATCGCTCTTTTTCAGATATACGGAAACTTTCATCGGCAATGCGTTTTTGATTCACGATGCAAAGGTACAATAATTCCCATACATGTTCCCATATATCCCGAAGAAACTTGAAACGGATTAAAACAAATTAAGATGTCTGTCCCGAATCCGATACCACATAAAACGCTGTATATTAACGATTATATTTGCAATTGTTATGCTTTTGTTTTCATTTTCGAGTTTTCAGAATATATATCAAAACATATATTGCAGTTCCACGCTTCTTTTTACATCCGGGTCGTTCTCACCGCTATCTATAAATTTCCGTTTTATATGTTGCAGGCACGGGATGCCTGTGATATGGGGATAAGCATCGCTTTCGAGTTTCCGGTAAGGTGAGTAGCCGTCACTTTTATGATGCCCTTGCAACTGCCTAATTCGTTAAGAATAACTCTTTCAGACCGGGAGCCGCCATCATAGAGCAAGTATATCATCCCGGTGTTTATACCCACAACCACCCAGAGGTATCCCTTGCGGACTCCTTTTCCCTTACTGTTCTTTTCCGGGACGAGTATTTTGTAATAGGTTTCATCGGCTGCCTTATAAGGATCACTCAAAGCTGTCTGCCGGATGCACTTATAAAGATTTTCGAAGAGGCTTGAGGCTTTTTCTATCAACTTATGAGCCGTAGGTTTCTTCAGCGTAAAACCATAACCCTCGAAGTAGTTGATGATTCTTTCAACAGGTAGCGATTGTATATAACGTAATTCCATCAATCCGGCAATAAATGAACCGTCATAGCTGGAATTCAAGAAGGCCGAAGCCGGTGTTTTTCCCTCAAACAGGCGACCTTCTTGCCTATAGGTGTGTATCTTGTAGACATGCTTGATGAAGCGCATGGGTATACATTCATAGCGGACGCATATCCTGGGAACAGTGGTAAACAACCGGGCCTTATTGATGTCAAAATCGGGATCATCGGGATAAACGACATGTTCTTCTTCCTCCATCTCATAATGCATATCACGTTTGGCCCCATTGTTCTTTCTTGCTTTACGCTTATCTGCTTTTTCCGCTTCTATCTTCTGCCGCTCTTCTTCGGATATGGCAGATTGGGGAGCCTGTTGCTGTTCGGATGTGTTGGATACAAGTTTGGCGAGTCCCTTAGTAAGGCGCTGTTGCTTGCTAAGAGATTCGCCTTTTTGAAGGAGTGCCTCTTTAAGGGAAGAAACCTCCTTTATCAAAGCATCTATTTGGTCCAAGAGTCTGTTGTTGTCATCTCGTAATCCCTTGATTTGTTCCTTCAATAACTCTATGATCTCATCCTTTTTCATGGCATAAAGATATAAAAAATCAACAAATTAGCCAAATAAACCGGATGATATCTTTAGAACAAACAACTAATAATCAGAATGTTGTATTAGATCGCAAAACGTTTTCTCAACCGTACAGACTTTAATGAACTCCATTTAAGATAAAAGACAAAACCTGATAAGAAATCTCGTAATTACCTGTGTTGGGGTTAAATGTCGGTAACTCAAAACTTCCACCTTCGAGGCGCTTGTAGTACAGAAGAAAGCCATCGCCATCCCAACGCAGTATTTTTACACTTTGTCGGTTTTTACCAAAGAATAAAAAGATATCTCCGGAAACGGGAGACAAGTCCTTCATTTCCGATCGTATAATTTTGAATAAACCGTCAATGCCAAGGTTCATACGAACAAAGCCCTGGTACAGATAGTAGCGATTGGCTGATGTTAGAGAATACATGGATCTCCCTCCTTTCTTTCGTAATCGCGCAACATTTTAATAACACCACTGGGTGTGGCCCGTTTGAACGAAATGGTGGTTCCACTGTTAAAGGTGATTGTGATCCCGGCAAGACTAAACTCTTCTTCCGACAACATGGCGGGTGCTATTTGAGTGAATGAAGGAAAGGAAGTTGTCGGTTGGGAGGGGGCAACGCCGCCATAATAATCACGGACTACATCTGCCTTGGCTTGTTTAACGCTATAGCCCCGTCTGGACATCCAGGAACTCATACCACCAAAAGTGGTATGCTGATCGCGGCAAACATCGGCTAAAGAACAATTGTAGTCTACTTTCAATACTTCAAGGAAATGTTTCCAAGTTTTTCCAAATCGATTTGCTGCTAAATCCATAATGCTTCATTTTTATACATAGCAAAAATATAAGAATGAAAAAAGGGCGACAAGATAGAATCGCGAAGACGCTTACCCCTGCTTGCTCTTCTTTATTATTTTTTAAGGAAAAAAATGGAATTTCTCGGGCAGAGCCCTTTCCCAAGAAAAGAGAAAAGACCATGCGAAATGAAATGAATATAAAAAATATGTGACAGAAAAACGGATATATATTATGTCTATACAGGAACAAACTGCAAGGTTATATGGCAGATACGGATGTGCACCGGATTTCAGGTCTTGAAAGACACGGAGAAATCCGGAAAGGCACTGGCATTGCCATTTTGTAAGAGATTCCTTCGGAAGCTATCGGCAAGTGGCCGGTGGACAAACCGGAAGACAATACGGCAGACTTTATCAAACCGATTCTGAAAATCAAGAAAAGTACAACACCTGTTTCTGCATAATCTTCCCGAAAAAAAGAAAATGAACAATACCTGACAGTATTCTTTCATTAAGCGGATACCGCCAGTAATGATCAGATTGCCGATAGAAATGCGCATGAACATTCCTGTCCATGAACGAATAAAAATATTGGTAATCTGAAAATGATGGCGGAGAACCGGACATGCCTGGTAGCGTCAAGAAGGAACAAAAAGAAGCGGGCAGGATTATTTTGAATGGTCCTCTTTTTCCACGAATCCGATAGGTATACATTCTAAATTGCCGTGTCACTTTTAAAAAAAATAGCCATTCAATATATCCATCCAATACTTAATGTCAATACATTAAAGTGTTTTAATATTAAAACATTAAAATATCAAAATGTTGAAATATTAAAACTTTAGTCATAAATACCTGTACATGAAGTCATGCAGGTGTTGTTTTATGATATTTATTTACCCATACATGTTATATTATCATTAAAAATATCAGACACCTAATTCTGTAACCCACACTTGATCTTATGTGGAAAATCAATGGATATTCTTTTTTTCAAAAGAATGCTGACGGTTCAATTTAAAAACATTTTAATATCAGAATATTTTAATTTTAAAATTGTTTGATATTTTAAAATTAAAATATTAATACGGACAGGTATGGAGTTGTAATCCGTATCTTTGCCCCATGTCCTTTTAGAAAAAGGAAATATGCCATCATGCCTCCTAAAAATGTCTATATTTGCGTTTCAATAATATAAATGATATGAACAGAACTAAGGACGCATACAGACACCAATCAAACAACAGAGTCATCATGTGGTACAAAATAAGAGAATTATATTTAAAAGGATTTAACAAAAGTCAGATTGCGTTCCAGCTTGGTCTGCATAGAAGTACGGTGCGCCGGTACTTGAAAATGGATGAGGACACATTGACTGCAAAATTGCAGCATCGCAGGCGATATCCCCGCATACTTGACAAATACGAAAGTTATGTCTGTGACGTTCTTTCCCGGTACAGGTTCCTGTCCGCCTCCCAGATTCATGACTGGATGAAGGAACAGTATCCTGATCTTCCTGTTGTCTTCGGGAAAACCGTATACAATTTTGTGGAAACTGTACGTCGTAAGTATAATCTGAACAAGGAGGGCCTTTCCAAACGTGTTTATGAGAAAATGCCGGATACCCCTTACGGGGAATATGCCCAGATGGATTTCGGAGAAAGCCGCATGCCCACATACAGGGACGACTTTGTCAAAGTTTATTTTTTTGTCATGGTGATGAGCCGTTCCAAACAGAAGTTCGTGTATTTTTCCTGTACGCCTTTCACATCAGCCCTAGCCGTATATGCCCATGAACTGGCTTTCGCATATTTCGGAGGGAAGCCGAGAAGGATAATCTATGACCAGGACAAAGTCCTGCTGGTCAGAGAAAACCTGGGTGACCTCATATTGACAAGAACGTTCCGTGCCTTTGTCAACGAGCAGCATTTCCAGCCCGTATTCTGCCGTCCTGCTGACCCGGAAAGCAAGGGAAAAGTGGAAAATGTGGTCAAATATGTCAAGCGTAACTTTCTTGCCGGACGGACATTTAACAGTCTGGAAGTCCTTAACACCGAGGTCCTGCAATGGTTGGAAAAAACAGGAAACGGCAAGATACATGGAACCACACGCCTAGTTCCGGCTGAGGAATTTGAGATTGAACGGAAATATCTGTTGCCATACTATGGAGAATCGGTGCCCCCCCAAAGACGAGCCGAAAGAGTATCATGTCCGCAAGGACAATACGGTACGGTACCGGACCAACTACTACAGTGTACCCTCCAGCACCTATAGAAACCGGAACACCGTTGTGTGGCTTCTTGAGAATAACGGATATATCGAACTGTACGACAAAGAGAGCGGCAAACTCATATGCAGGCATGAGTTGTGTCCCGGAAAAGGGAAAAATGTATGTGACAAAAGACATCATAAGGACAAGACATGGAGTGTGAATGACTTGCAGGTCCGGATCCGAAAGCGGACGGAAGATGACCCCACCGTTATTCTGTGGCTCCGGAATCTGGAAAGGGAAAAGCCGCGCTATTACAGGGACAATATGAAACTGCTGCTTCATGTGATATCCGAATACGGCAAAGAAACAGTGATAGCAGCCCTGCGGACCTGTCTGGAAAAGAACATATACAACAGCCTTTCCGTGCAGGAAATATCCGGCTCAATCCACAGAAGCAAGGACAATATGGACGGGATGACTATCCAAGCTCCGACATCCATTCCGGAAACAGCGGACTGTCATCCTGAAAAAACAGATATAAACCAATATAACAAGTTTTTTGAATGATACAAAGTGAAAAATTGAAAGAACACGCCAGACGTCTGCGGCTTTATAACATTGCAAACCGCATGGACAGCATTCTGCATCATGCACAGGAAGAAAAACCGACCTACTCGGAATTCCTGTCCCTGGTATTAGGTACCGAAGTTGAAATGAAAGAGAGGAAAGACTACGAGAGACGACTTGTTGCGGTACGTCTGCCCCGGAAACATGATCTTGACGAATATGACTACAATTTTTATGAGGGCATAGACCGCCGGCAGATGAAGGAGCTTCGTGAACTGGTATGGTTCCGTGAAACTTATAACTTGATCCTGATAGGACCATCAGGAACCGGAAAGACATTTCTGGCAGCCGGTCTTGTCTTTGATGCGGTCAAGACCGGTTACAAGGCATACCTGATGACAATGGAGGATATCGTAAATTGTCTCAGGCTTAAAGATATCTCAACTCCGGCCATGATGACTTATAACAAGATTCTGCGCGCACAGCTGCTGGCAATAAATGATATCATGCTGTTTCCTGTGAAAAGAAAGGAAGCTACAGCTTTTTTCAATCTTATAAACACACTGCATGAGAAGACATCCATCATCATTACAACCAACAAGGCACCTACAGAATGTGTAGAAACATTAAATGATGAAATCCTTGCCAATGCTCTGCTTGACCGATTGCTTTATCGATGTAAAGTCATCAAGTTTTACCGACAGTAGCTACCGGTTAGAAAACAGGCAGACTATTTTAAGACTACAACAGGAACGAGAAACGAACTTGTAAAGCCTTAGTTACTGGTGTATTCAGTGGCATATTTAACTTTTCTAAAAAAAGACACAAGAAAATTTGCAAATTACAGTTGTAGCATCCCTCGACACGGTAGATCTCGTTTACAATGAAATGGAACACCCCCCAGTCTTCCATTCCAAATTTATTTTTTAGTCTTTTTACTTTCGTATCATAGAAATGATCGGTCTCGAACCTAAAATAGGTGAAAACCTTTTTAGTTGTTTTTGGCATAAGCTTTATATTTAAAGTGGATAATACATCAGCTGGCCGAAAGTTCGGACTCCTTGGGGATACCAGGATACCGGGAGAGCATGCCACAGGACCTGACATGGTCCATATAGTTCGCTGTATGTCGGCGGAAGTCAGGCCCCAGTGCTTCCTGAAAAGCTCGTCATTGAACAGGCCGACCTGTATGCAGCCGTTGACAATTCTTGTGACATCTTCCAAAGAGGCATTCCAGTACTGTGCCGTTTCCTCGCACCACAGCAGGAGGTAACTCCCGTTGTGGAGTGTCTCGTTCACGAGATACTGATAGATGCTGTAACCGAAAAAACCGTATTGGCGGGTGAGTCTTCTGACTTTCATGTCAGAAAATTGGGAAGTGCTGAGCTCATAGCAAAGATGTGTCCCGCATTCCAGTCGCCGTACAGCCCGTGACAGGCGGCTTGTTCCGTTTGTAAAGCTTTGGGTATTCATATATAATTAATGTATAATGTTTGCTGTTAAGGGTTATGTATATGACGGACTGGGCTCCCACTCCTTGGGGGAGTGGTGCCGATAATTATCTGACCGGAGGAATGTGGTGCTTCTTCCGGATGAACTGGACATAATTGTGGACGGTCTTCTCGCAGACGTGCGGAAAGTCCGGATAATGTTCCCGCAAGTAGTCGCCAATACGACTGCTGGAAATGGAGGGGAGACTGATAAGAAGGGATGCGACGGCCTGCTCGTAGGCATGGAGCTTGTAATGCCGTTCTTTTTGCTGAAGGACTTCCTCGGAGCTTAGGGATTGGAGATGTCGTACCGTATTACGGGACACACCAAGACGACGGGCTGTCCGCGCAATGTTGATTTCCCATGAATGAAGATCAAGGAATATGTATTTTTCTGATAAATTTACCGCATCCATAATCTTTTAGACCGTAACTGGGACATTCCAGATTACGAATCTTTGATGCAGCTAAATTACCGCCCCCACTAATAGCTGGAACCCATACATAAAGAATTTTAAGACAATCTATACAGATGCCAACTGTTATGAAAGCCTGATGCATTTTCCAACTGATGTAAAATTGCTTCGGGAACGTATTGAATAAACGTACAGCATGATGTGCAGCATCAACGCTTCCCTTAGAAAGCATCGCATGAGGACGAAGTACAATAATATTGCAAAAGCAAATCTTACTTACAGGACTTTCTTCATCCACCAGCTTATACAGTATCTATCGGGGGGGTAGGTCTGGTGTTTTACTGCCTCTTTCTTTATAGATAGGGAAACGCAAGCAAAATGTATTTCCCACAATAGGCATCCCATTATATCCTATATAACTTTTGTTTACTTTATTGTTTCTAAAATATCGGGCAGATATGCCTGACTTACGGATTTTCCGTTGTTTACAGAGTCTCTGATTTGTATATTCAATCAATAAAACAAAAAACAAACTTAATCATACATTAAATCTTTTTCAAGAGTCTGTAATCCGAAGTTGCCAAAAGGCTACAGCAGCTGCAGTAGCCACATTGAGCGAATCCACTCCATGCGCCATAGGGATACGGACTACAATAATCAGCTTCAGCGATTGTTTTGTAAGAAAGCCCCTCCCCCTCTGTTCCCATCACAATAGCCAACCGAGGTTCAGCCGCCAATATGGGATGATCTATAGAGATAGAATCATCAGTCAACGCCATGGCAGCAGTACGGAAACCCAACTTGTTCAAATCGCCAATCGTACCATCCAACCATGTCCATGGAACCAAGAACACCGAACCCATAGACACCCTTACCGCACGGCGATTCAACGGATCGCAAGAATTGCGTGTCAACAAAACAGCATCTATCCCAAGAGCAGCTGCCGAACGGAATATCGCCCCGATATTGGTAGTGTCTACCACACCGTCAATGACTACAATCCGCCGGGTATCCCGGCAGATCTCTTCCATAGAGGGCAACACCGGACGACGCATAGCACATAATACACCACGTGTCAGAACATAGCCAGTCAACGTAGCCAACAACTCTCTATCACCCGTATAAACGGGCACATCACCACAACGCTTGATAATGTGAGCAGCACTGCCAGAGATATGCTTACGCTCACACATAAGAGCAAGAGGTTCATATCCTGCATCCAAAGCCCTACTAATGACATTGGGGCTTTCGGCTATAAACACCCCTTTCCCAAGTTCTATACGCTGGCGTAACTGAGCTTCCGTCAACATGCAGAAAACATCCACTCCGGGATGTGTCAATGATGATATTTCAATAATAGGCATACACTCTTATATTATACTATTTCATTGCTTTTAATTTACATTCCAGCCTCCATTGCCACAGCTACTTTTATCACTCCATCCTGTCGGTTCTCAAAAATCTGGTAAGCCGTTTCTATCTGATCTAGCGGGAAACGATGTGTAATTAGTGGAGTGGTATCTATTTTTCCCATCTCTATCAAGCGGAGTATCTCAGCACAATCGCAACCATCTACGCCACCAGTTTTGAAGATCAGATTCTTTCCATACATATCCGGCAAAGGAAGAATCTGAGGACGGTCATAAAGAGCCACCAAAATAACGACAGCATTAGGGCGCGCACATTCCCATGCCAAGCGAAATGTATCCTCCCCTCCTGCCACTTCAAAAACTACATCCGCACCACCGTGTGGACCACTTTGCAATACAAATTCCTTACATTCTTCTGGAGTGACAACTTCTACCTGCGGATAATGTTCCCTAACAAACCGAATTCTTTCAGAAGATTGTTCACAAACAACAATGCGCTGCGGCTTTCTCAGCATCACGCAAAGCAAAGTACAGATTCCCGTAGATCCCGCACCAATGACAAGCACCGTGTCTTCTTCGGTAATCTCCGAAATGCGAGCAGCCCAAAATCCTGTAGCAAGGATATCTCCTACAAACAAAGCTTGCTCATCACTCACGGAATCGGGAATGAGATTCAAGCCTTGATCAGCATAAGGTACGCGAACATACTCCGTCTGCCCCCCATCAATCCGACATCCCAAGGCCCATCCCCCATTAGGATCAGCACAATTATTCACATATCCATGCCGGCAGAAAAAACATTCTCCACAAAAGGTTTCCACATTGACGGTAACTCGATCGCCCGGTTTGACTAATTCAACATCACGTCCTGTCTGCTCCACAATACCCACCATTTCATGCCCCACTGTTATTCCGGGAACAGCACGTGGCACACCACCATGTTTAATATGTAAGTCACTGGTACAAATACTCCCGAGAGTGACGCGCACAATAGCATCACGCGAGTCTCTCAACTCAGGCTTCGGTTTCTCTATCAATTCAAATTTTCCCTGTTTAATATAAGTATATGCCAACATGATTTCCTTTTCTTCTTTAATGGTTATCTTTATAAAACGATGCAAAGATAATATACAGACATAAATAATAGCTGCCATTTGCTGACAAAATGGCTTTCTTTATCACTTTGCCTTGCTTCTCAACTGCAAACAAATTTTACAAAGGTTTAAACACATCTCGATATTCATTAAAATTATCTTCACAGATTTAAATTCATTTCATTTCCGGCTGACATTTTGCCATCAGGCATATACTTTGCAAGAACATCAGTGTATTGCCAAAAACGACAAGATAAAAAGATTCAAAAACAGTCTAGTAACAATTTAAAATATAGGAGATTATAATTATGATGCCGACTAGAAAGTATAACAATCAGAATTGGTTACCAAGTATTTTCAACGATTTCTTTGATAATGAATGGTTGACAAGAGCAAACGCTACCGCTCCTGCAATTAATGTCATTGAAAGTGACAAAGATTATAAAGTAGAGGTTGCTGCTCCGGGTATGACTAAAGAAGATTTCAATATCCACATCAGCGAAAGCAACGAACTAGTGATCTCAATGGAGAAAAAGAATGAAACAAAAGAGGACGACCATCACAACAGAAGATATTTACGTCGTGAATTTTCTTACTCTAAGTTCGAACAAGCTTTGATTCTTCCTGAAGATGTGGTTAAGGAAAAAATCAGCGCCAATGCCAGCAACGGTGTTCTGACCATTGATTTGCCTAAACGCACTCCTGAAGAAAAAGCCAAAGTGAACAGAATCATCGAAATTCATTAATCACAGATTTTGAATATTTACAATCGGACAGTTTATAAGGTACATCTATAAAATACTATTATTTTGCATGATATAAAAGTGTGCCTTATATATTGTCCGATTATCATAAAATCAACATATTTGCATCAACACTTTCTCCGGATTTCCACCATGCTTTTCAACATTTCTTCCCATCTTTCCCTAAAAAAGTCCACCTCTATTACAATTGAACTTCAAATTCAGAACAAAACTGAAAAAAGCCAGTTTAAATTTTCTTTGAAAAAATACTGAACAACATTAAAACAGAAACTAAGAGAAGTAGGCTTCTTTTTTATTATACAAGCATTAAAATCACATATTTTTAGTAATTTTGCACCCAAATTCACCATATAAAACAAACCAATAAAAAGAGGATGAAAGCATCAGTACGTTTAGTTCGTTTTGCTACAATAGGAACCTTAAATTATCTTATTACCATGTTAGTGATATGGATTGTGATGAGTTACTTCTCATTCAAAGGAAAATATATAGTAGCAAATATTATGGCATATCTCATCGCTCAAACCCATAATTTTATATGGAGCAAATATTGGATTTTTCCTTCCAGCAATCCCCAAAACAGTCTTTGGCAACAAATAATGCTCTTTTGTACCGCTTTCGGTATTGCCTATGGCATACAACTTCTTTTTGTGATACTGATGATAGAAGCAATAGGGATCAAAGAATTTACAGCACAATTTATTGGAATAATAATATATGGAGCAGTTAATTTTATGGTAAACAATAGAATAACATTCCGATAAATATATTTCAAAACTTATGGCAGACAATTATATAGAAAGACAATACGAACAATATGAAGCCCGAAAGGCTGCATGGGAAAAAAAACGTAAACAAGGAAAGAAGAAAACGATTTCCGTCAAGCTTCAACCAAAGGACCTGACAGACAATACGATCAAACTTCCTAGAAAAGCATTCATCACAGGAGGTGCCGATGGCATAGGGAAAAACATTGTGAAAGCTTTCTGCAACTCACAATACCAAGTCGCCTTTTGTGACAAAAATAAGGATTTAGGAATACAGACAGCCAAAGAGACCGGAGCAATTTTCTACCATACCGATGTAAGAGATAAAGAATCCCTTGAGAACTGTATGCACGAACTTTTTAAAAAGTGGGGGGATATGGACATCATTATCAACAATGCCGGAATAAGCGAATTTTCTCCCATCACAGAAACCAGCGTGGAAGATTTTGATAAAATTTTGTCCATCAATCTGCGACCTGTATTTATCACCTCACGCACATTAGCTTTACATCGCAAATCCCAAGCAGAAAATCACCCGTATGGCAGAATTATCAATATCTGTTCCACCCGTTATTTAATGAGCGAACCGGGAAGCGAAAGCTATGCGGCTTCCAAAGGAGGAATCTATTCACTGACCCATGCACTTGCTTTATCCCTTGCCGACTTTCATATCACCGTAAACTGTATTTCGCCGGGATGGATTCAGACCAATGATTACGAACGGCTACGCCCAGAAGATCATGCCCAACATCCATCAAGACGAGTAGGCAAACCGGAAGACATAGCACGTATGTGTTTATTTTTATGTCAAGAAGAGAATGACTTCATCAATGGACAAAATATCATCATCGATGGTGGAATGACCAAAAAGATGATTTATTTGGAATAAAAACGAACTAAAGAAAATATCTATAATGAATAAATAATCACTCATGAAAATACATCATATCGCCATTTGGACATTTCATCTGGAAAAATTAAGGGAATTTTACACTCGTTACTTTAACGGAACAAGTAATGAAAAATACATTAATTCCCAAAAAGGTTTTGAATCTTACTTCATTTCATTTGAAAGTGGTGCTACATTAGAGTTGATGAGTAGGATTGACGTGCAAAATGTTCCGATAGAAGAAAACAGATTGGGATTGACTCATCTAGCTTTTTCTTTTGAAAGCCAAGAAGCTATCTTATCACTAACGGAACAGCTACGTACTAAAGGATACCATATCGTAGGTGAACCTCGCATTTCAGGAGATGGCTATTTTGAAAGTGTGGTACTAGATCCAGATGGAAACCGGATAGAGTGTGTTTACAAAAAAAAGCAGGAATACCCTCCTGTGAGAAATCATGTAATAGAAACTGAGCGACTTATTTTACGTCCTTTTACAGAGAATGATACAGAAGCTGTTTTTAACTGTTGCCAGAATCCCAACCTAGGAAATAATGCTGGTTGGAAGCCTCATGACACGCTGGAAGAATCTCTGAAAATTCTTCAAACAATATTTATACCACAAAAAAACACATGGGCCATCACTAGAAAGGAAGACCAGCTTCTGATAGGAGCTATAGGAATTCTACCAGACCCTAAGAGAGAGAATTCAAATACCGGAATGATAGGTTATTGGCTAGACGAAGCCCAATGGGAAAAAGGATATATATTTGAAGCCGCCTCTGCTGTCTTGGACTATGGCTTCAACAAACTAGGATTAACTTTGATCAGTGCAAATTGTTATCCTCAAAACAAACGTTCACAACGTGTTTTGGAGAAAATGGGGTTTGCATACGAAGGTATTCTCCATCAAGCCGAAGTGAGCTATGATGGCAAAATATATGATCATTTGTGTTATTATTTAGAGAAAAACAACCTAAAATAAGTTTTTCATTTTATAGATGATCATTAAACACCTATTCTGCTTCATTATTAATTTTGTTAATCCTTAACTTCTCCAAAAGGATATATACGCGTCTAAAAAAAATCAAAACAAAGCAATCGTTCTTGGGTAAAAACATTTATCCAAGAACGATAAAAATACACCTAACTCTCCTTCAGACATTATTTGAAAAAATCAATTGAAATAATACAGGAAAATAGCGATGCCTTCAAGTGCTTTCTTCGATTGGTCTTTTATCTCAATTGTAAATTTAATTTCAGCCTTGGCTACGCCACGCAGATTCTGTAAAGAATGAAGACTTGCTACCATACGAATACTCTGACCTGCTAGAACAGCCTGTCCAAATTTCATCTTGTCCATACCATAGTTGATCATCATTTTCAGATTATTCACTTCTATAATCTGGTTCCACATATGTGGAAGCAACGAAAGAGTCAGGTAACCATGTACAATAGTGCTATGATAAGGACTTTCCACTTTAGCACGTTCTGTATCTACATGAATCCACTGATGATCCAAGGTAGCATCTGCAAAAAGATTAATTCGGTCTTGCGACACTTCCACATAGTCGGAAATACCAATCTGCCGTCCTAGCAGCTTCTCAAAATCCTCGTACGAATTAACAACAACTTTATCCATTATTTCTTTGTTTTAAAGGTTATACACTAATTGAATACAAAAATAAGAAAAAATAGTCCTATATTTGCACCTTATTCACACAAAAACTTCATTACAGATGAGAATTATTGAAAGAGAACAACGTACCGCAGAACAAATGATCCGAATTTATTGTCGGTACAAGGAAGGCAATAAAGAGCTTTGCCCAACCTGTCAGCAGTTATTGCATTATGCACATAACAGATTAGAGCATTGTACATTCGGTGAACAAAAAAAGACTTGCCGCAACTGTCCCATACATTGTTATAAACCAGAAATGAAGAAACGAATGCGAGAAGTAATGCGATATGCTGGTCCGCGAATGATTTTTTTTCATCCCATAACAACTATCAAGCATTTCATTCATAAATAAACAGAATGGACAGAGCACAATTTTATAAAGAAGTATATAGCATTATAAAAGAAATCCCCTACGGCAATGTTTCTACTTACGGAAAAATAGCACAGCTTATAGGCAAGCCCCAATGTTCACGAATGGTAGGACAAGCTTTATCTCATGCACCAGAAGAACAACATCTTCCTTGCCATCGGGTAGTAAACAGCCAAGGAAGACTAGTTCCCGGCTGGCAGAAACAAAAAGAATTATTGGAAAAAGAAGGGATCACCTTCAAGCCCAATGGATGCGTCAATATGCCCAAACATCTATGGGACACTACTGGTTCACTCACATCGACAATAGGTATTAGCCCCACAAGTACAACGTGGCAATAATTGCTCACTCAGTTCATCCCGATAAAACTCATATAATTCACAATACATCGTTTCATAAAGTTCGGAAATACGATATTCCAATTCGGTTTCATCCCCATAAACATGCTGAAACGGGTCATCGAAAGAAAAATGCTTCCAGTTTTTCACTTCCTTATTAAAATCACCCTCCACTTCCTTCGCTTCTTCACAGAGAGTAATCACATAATCCCATGGCTGATGACAATATATATCCACATCACTAGCTTTCTTACGAGAACAGTCGTATCCATTCTGTTCCATCACCCCTACCACTGAAGATGGTATCACTCTTCCCGGCAGAACTCCAGATGTAAATATCCTTATACCATGTCCAAAAGAAGATAATATCTTCTGTGCCATACGACTACGACACATGTCATTATTACTCACTAATAAAATATTCATCGCTATTTCTATATTTAGATTCAATGATTATTTTCATTCATCCCTACTAACATAAAAATACTCTCTTTATCTATCTGTCAAAAAAAGATCTCTCAAGGTATAAACTAATATCCGATATCCAGCTCCATTCAGGTGCAAATCATCAATGGTCAAATCAGGATTCAATTTATCATTCAATAACAATTTGTCGAACACATCTAAATATACAACATTAGTTTCTTCCTTTATCTTCTCTCTAATTTTTCCATTTAACAAAGCTATAAAACAGTTCACTGCTGTGCCATCCATAAAATCATTACGCGGAAAAATACAGAATAAATAAGTACCACGAGAAGAAATAGCACCAACCGCCTTCACATACCTCTCCACATAAACATCCATATTTTCTGTATTCAGATTATAAATATCATTAGTCCCCAATTGAACAACCACATAACTATCCGAAACATCCTTATGAAACATCTCCACATAATCCAGCCCTTTCCCCGGAACACCATAATTGTAACATTCCCATTTGGGAAAATAAGACTCAAACGGCCAATAAGCAATGTGACTATCACCAATAAATGAAATTTTAAGTTTTCCTTCCATACCTACCTCCTCACCAGTCTTTTTGGAGAGCCACTCCACGAACACCCCAAACAATAGACAATAGTTAAATCAAACCCTTCCATATTCTCTTCCAAATTTCTCGGTACCACTTCTCCTTCATCCGATACATAAACTAACAACCTTTCTTTCCTCTCATTTTTAACGTATAACCCTGCAATTTTGCATTGCGGACACAACAATTTTCTCATGCCTACTTTCTTTTTTTATCCAAAATAACAAACCAACACCCAATTTTTCTTATAAATCATCGACAAAAATAGAAAAAAAATCAGTTGTATAGCATCCATAGTGAATTTGCACAACATAAAAAGATTATTGGCAAGAAAATACCTATCTTTGCCCAAGAATATAAAACCGCAAAATAAAAGTGTAGCTATGGAAATAAAATTAGACAGAAAAAAAGATTATATTACAAAATCTGATCACAAAGAACAAATAATGAAATATCTATCATGGAAAATCAAACCTTTTGCCCTCTACCATGAAATCCGTGAAATAAGCCGAATATTCAATTTCTCTCCGGAAGAAATAGAAAGTATTTTGAAAGAACTAGAAGATGAAAACAAAATATTCCCTTTAACAGCAGAAGGGCCACGAGACATACACTATATGTTGAAGGCTGACATCCAGCTGCAACTTCTTATAGATATGAAGAAAAGTCCTCAAAAACCAGCTTTCCTCATCTCTTCCCGGCTTTCTCCCTCAAATAACTGGAGAAAAGAAGAGTGGGTTATCATCATTCAGGATTATGTACTAGGAAAAAATTTAAAAAGCCAACTCCCTTCTTACGCTGATTTCGAACCGTTACGCTACATATTAATGCATATGCCAACCTTTCCCGAATGGATGCCTTTTTTTCAAAATATTCCCATATACATCATCGACACTCTTTTTCACGAATACAAATATATATGGGCATCAGGGTTGCTTCATCCCAACATAACCTGTATGATAAACGGATACTTTGAAAATGAAAAAATAGAACCGACAATCCGAGAAAAATATAAATTGGAATTTGCATTTTACCAATATATCCTACCCGGACACATCAACGAAATTCCCCAAAAAATTTCTACTGATATGCCCGAAGGTATGTATTACCATGCTATTTATCACCAATATAGAGGCGATCTCAGCAAAGCTCTTGATCTCTATTCTCAATCATTGAAAGGAATGAATACTAAAACCTTTGACAACGCATTGCTCAATCTCTTCTATACCATTGCCTTACTAAACGACTCCACCATCGAGTCAAAAAAAACATTGCGAAACTTATTTATGAGAGATTATCTTCCATCAGAAATGATGCCTGCCCAACTACTTGCCCTTTATGCTTTAAATGAAAAAATGGAATCAGCCATAGAACATATTCTCTATAATTACGACAAATTTTCACCATTAGTCAAAGTTCTGATTATGCTTATAACACATCATTATCAACTTCAGAAAAAAATAAAACTAAACATAAGTAATGATGAAATACAGCAGTTCATTGACGCCGATCATCTTAAGTTATTACAATTGGAATGCTCTCTAGATTTCTCTCCTTACATTGGCAAAGCAGACTGTCTGATTCAAGAAATAGGCTTTCCCCCTTTACTCCCTCCCTTTCAAAAAATGAATGAATGGGAAAGAGTTCTTGCATTACTCTTAGATAAATCCAAAGAACTCTCACCCAAAAACAAAGAAAAAAAAGAAAGTTCCGAATCACAAAGCCGGATTATTTACCGTATAGACCGACACTACAACATTAATCCATACTTACAAAAATCAAAGGACGGCATTGTATGGAGTAAAGGACGTATCATTTCACTCACTACTTTTCAGCAAGGTATGTCCGAGATGAATGAAACAGATCACGCATTAACTTTATGTATTAAAAAACTTTCTAATGATTGGGAAGAAAAAAGCCGTATGCGCTTCAGTGGCGCCAAGCCTATTATGCAGCTGGTAGGATATCCTTTGGTATTTTCGGACGAAAATCCTGAAAGACAAATCACAATTCGAAAAGAAGAGCCACAAATAACCGTCATAAAAACAACTAGCGGTTTCAAAATAGAAAGCAATGTAGACACGAACAAAATTGAAGGGAATTATATGGTAAAAAGAGAGAAAGAAACGCTTATAAAAATAATAGAACTCCGCAATTTTCAACGTGATATCATCCTAATCTTAAATCGTATATCTATATTCCCGTTACAGGCTGAAAAACAGTTAACTGAAGTATTACAGGAATTAAACAAAAACTTTATTATCCATTCCGACTTGCCCGCATAATAACCTCACAAGAAGAACGAATCATTATCAACTATATTAAACGAATTATGATACATTTTTTTAAGAATTCCATTGCCGCTATAAAGTTACCCGATAAGTTCACTTATCCTTTTCACTATACCCCTCATCCACTTTGCATAATAGCGACTAAAGAAGTACAAGCCTATCTGGCAAGTCAATCCCAATGGCAAAAAGAATTGCAACAAGGAAAAATGTTTGGCGTCCTAATTGTACAAACACCCGAGAATAAAATAGGTTATTTGGCCGCATTTTCAGGAACATTGGCTAGTAAAAGCCATCATCCTTTCTTCGTCCCACCAATTTATGATTTGTTACAACCACAAGGATTCTTCAAAATAGAGGAAGAACATATATCTGCCATCAATGTACGCATTAAAAAGACACAGAACGATCCCCATTACATAGATTTGCTCCGACAAATTGAAAAAGAAACAATGCAGTCCCAGCAGGAATTGACAGAAGCTAAAGAATTTTTCAAATCCGCTAAAAAAAACAGAGAAATCCGGCGTAAGACGGGAGTTCCCGACGCAAAGGAATTAGCTGCAATGATACGCGAAAGCCAGTTTCAAAAAGCTGAATTAAAACGCATGGAAAAAATGTGGAAAGAAAAAATCGCTTCACTACAAGCAGAGGCCGATACTTTCATCACAAAAATAGAAACAATGAAGATAGAAAGAAAAAAACGTTCTGCCACTTTGCAACGAAAACTATTTGAGCAGTTTCAGATACTAAACGCCCGTGGAGAAACAAAAGATTTATGTCGTATTTTTGCACAAACTATACAAAAATTTCCTCCAGCCGGAGCCGGTGAATGTGCTGCTCCCAAATTACTCCAGTATGCCTATAAGCATCAATTAAAACCTATTGCCATGGCAGAATTCTGGTGGGGAGATTCTCCAAAAGCAGAAATAAGACATCATGGATACTACTATCCAGCATGTAAAGGGAAATGCGAACCTATCTTGAAACATATGTTACAAGGACTGGAAGTGGAAGAAAACCCCTTGTTGAAAAAACATTATCATGAAATACCATTAGAGATAGTATATGAAGATAATTACCTAGTCGTAGTCAACAAACCAGCAGGAATGCTCTCGGTTCCAGGAAAAGGAGAAATCGACTCTGTCTATCAACATATAAAGACACTTTATCCAGATGCCACAGGTCCTCTGATAGTCCACCGATTGGACATGGCGACTTCCGGTGTGTTATTGATAGCAAAAAACAAAAAAGTACATCAGCATCTGCAAGCACAATTCAAGAATAGAATGATAAAAAAGCGATATATTGCCTTATTGGATGGCAAGATTCCCTCTAAAGAAGGGACTATAACACTCCCCCTCCGTATGAATCCTCTTGACAGGCCCAGACAAATAGTAGATCATGAACATGGAAAAACCGCTATCACACTGTATCGGGTTTTAAACGAACAAGAAGGAAGAACACTTATTGCCTTTTATCCATTAACAGGACGGACACATCAATTAAGAGTACATGCCGCCCATCCGGAAGGATTACATTGTCCTATACGAGGAGATGAACTTTACGGACGAAAAGCAGACAGGCTTTATTTACATGCTGAAAGTTTAGAGTTTGTTCATCCTATAACTAAAAAAATAATTTTTGTAGAAAAGAAAAGTAATTTCTGATAGTTATTGCTCAGAAAATTTATCTGTAGGTGCCGAAAAAAATATTTTCAGCACCTCACACACTAAATTAGTATTTTACCATTCCTGAGGTGGCATCCGTTTTATTCTTCCATACACATATATAAATGCGGGAATCAAAAAAATTACTGCAAATATCCATGCCGTAGGGTCACCAAAACAAACAGCTAAATAGCCCAATGCTGGTACCGCATAAAGACTAACCATTATACGGGCAATCATTTCGGATACCCCCGACAACATAGCCAAATTGGTAAAGCCCGCCCCCTGAATGGAATAACGCAAGATACAAAGTAAACCCAAAACCGGAAAAAAAGAAACGGAAATATGCAAAAACAGTTCCGTATCCTTCAGAATCTCCCATTCCACAGGGTCAACAAATAACAAGGCAAAAGTACGCGCTCCCAACATCAAGACTCCAAACATAAAAGCACTATAAATAGTCATCATCAATACACTCGCCTTGATTCCCTGCCAGATACGCTTCGGCTTTCCTGCACCGTAATTCTGTCCACTATAAGTAGCCATAGCTATACCCAGACTCTCAAGTGGACACATACAAAACATCTTAATACGCATAGCAGCCGTAAAAGCAGCCACACAAGCAGTACCCAACGCATTATTCGCACTTTGCAACATAATACTGCCGATAGCAGTAATAGAGAACTGCAATCCCATCGGCACACCTATATACAATAAAGTCTTTGCCAACGCTCCTCGAAATTTATGTTCTGCCGAAGTCCCCTTCAGAATCTCAAAGTGACGCATCATATACAAATAACACAACACTGCCGAAACACCTTGTGAGAATACCGTAGCTAAAGCCGCTCCCGCAACTCCCCAATCAAGTACCAAAATACAAAAAAGATCAAGCAAAATATTCAATATCGTAGAAAAAAGCAAAAACCAAAACGGAGTCTTGCTATCACCCAATGCACGAATAATACTTGAAAGCAAATTATAGAAAAAGGTACAGGGCACCCCGATGAAAGTAATCAGCAAATAAAAATAAGCATCTTCAAGGATGTTCTCCGGGGTCTGCATCATCTGAAGAATATCCGAACAAAACATACTAGTCACAATAGCAATTACCACAGACATCACCACTGCCAATTGTAAACTAACTGCCACAAAACGCCGCATCATACCATAATCCCTTGCTCCAAACTTCTGTGCAACAGGAATACCGAAACCACCACAACAGCCATTGCAAAAGCCTAATATCAAAAACACCACCGAAGTGCTAGCTCCTACAGAAGCCAAAGCATTAATTCCAAGAAACTTACCCACAATAGCAGCATCCATCAAGGAATAAGTCTGCTGAAGTAAATTACCCAGCAATAAAGGAAAAGCAAAATTCAATATCAAAGGGAACGGACGTCCCGAAGTCATCTCTCTCGAAGTTGCCATAACATGAATGTATTGTAAATTCGAGCACAAATATATACCATCCTTTGTAAAAATACATATTCTAGAACTTCATTTCAACGAATACCCATTAATTAAATGATACATATCAATTTTTCTCGGAGAACTATCATCTTTCCCAAAATCCTGAATAGAAAAGCAACAACACAGCAAACAATTCCAAACGCCCTATCAACATAAGGAACGACAATACCCATTTAGCAGCATCGGGCAACGCCGCCCACGAAAAAGCAGGACCGAATGCCCCTAACCCCGGTCCTACATTGCCTAAGCTAGAAATAACCGTACTCATCGCCTCAGTCAGCCCCACCCCGAAAAACATCAGTAGTGTCCATCCGACCAAAGCACAAAACAAATAAAATACAAAGAATGTATTCACCGAAGCAATAATGGAAGGCGATATAACCTGACGGTTCACACGAACAGGCAATACAGCCCTAGGATGCAGCATCCGTTTGAATTCATTCTTGATATTACGCGCCAGAATCATAAGGCGCATGTTTTTGATTCCCCCACTAGTAGACCCCGTACATCCACCCGACAACATAGCAAAAATAAGAAGCATCCATGTAAAAGATGGCCACAAGTTATAATCATCCGTTGCAAAACCGCATGACGTATGTGCCGTAGCCACTTGGAACAGAGCCCTGCGGAATGCCTTTTCCCAATCATAATGATTCTGAAAAACTAAGGCAAGCGTGATAACAAGCGTCAGAATACTTACTGATTTCATAAACCAACGGAATTCATCATCCTGAAATAGACGCTTGCCCTTCCCTTTCAGGCACATAAAATAGAGAGAGAAATTAATACCCGAAAGAATCATAAATATCGCTATTACATATTCTATAAACGGAGAATTCCAATAAGCCACACTGGCTTGTTTAGTAGAATAACCACCTGTAGCCGTTGTAGAGAATGAATGACATACCGCGTCAAAAAAACTCATTCCTCCTATCATCAGCAGCATAGTTTCTACAACTGTAAGGATAGCATATATCATCCACAGCCACTTAGCCATCACATCAATCCGAGGATGTGTTTTGTCGTGCGTCACTCCGATAGCCTCAGCTGAAAAAAGTTGTATAGTTCCTCCCCCGAAAATAGGAAGCACAGCAATAGTAAAAAAAACAATACCCAAGCCACCTATCCATTGTGTCAGGCTACGCCAAAATAACAGGCCATGTGAAAGAGATTCTATATCATCTAATATAGTAGCTCCTGTAGTAGTAAAACCCGACATGGTTTCAAAAAAAGCATCTGTCACTGAAGGGATTCCTCCACTAAAATAAAAAGGTAGCATTCCAAACAACGTAAACAAAAACCAAGTAAAAGTTACAATACAGTACCCATCTCGTCGTGTTAGTCGATTCTCAGCACCTCTACTACAAATTAGCAAAACTCCACCGACCAATGTATTCAAAAGAATGGTATATAGAAAATATTGATAATCTTGCTCGCCGTAACATAAGGAAATAGCCGCACAAAGCAGAAACATAGCAGATTCAATAAAAAGTAATACTCCCAATACACGGAATATCATTTTTTTATTTATCAAGCTATTATTTCGGCTTCCACCTTTATATAATTTATCTGGATTATAAAATTCTCCCATCTTTTTATACCTTTTATATTTGACAAGTATATAGCGAATACTATGCCAAAATGAAAAAGCAGATTATAATCTCCTGATAAACAAATAGATACCATATTCAGTCATAAAAAAAGAAAAACACAACCCTTTTCAAAATGAAAGGGGGCGTGTTTTCAAAACAATAAGGTTGCAGATACGACGATCTCAAGCAAAATTTAAATTGCATACATATCTGCTAACACTATAACATCTTCCTCATTATAATGAATAGTGAATAAATATTTTAAGATTACCCACTATTTTACTATTTTTGCATCCAAATCGATAATCCTCTACTAAATTTAATTACGCCTACTGTGGAATTATTCTACAGCTGTTGCCTATTTTCCACACTTTCCCTATCAACAAAAGACAGAAATAAAGCACTGATTATGAATAGGAAAGACTATTTACAATAGTTTGGCACGCTGCTTGTATTTCTACTGATGGCATCTTAAACAATAACAAAACTAAAGTATGAAACTATTTTTTACACACAAAGAAATTGCGCTAAAAAAGAAAAGAACAGCGCTTGTAGTAATAGGTATTGGACTAGTTATCGGGATTTACCTGATTGTTTCCCATCAACCGGCAAAGATGCCGGAACTTCCAGTAGTTGCCATAGCACCAGCAACGCAAGACGATGTGGAAATATATGGTGAATATGTAGGACGCGTACGTGCACAGCAATTCGTTGAAGTACGTGCCCGAGTAGAGGGATATTTAGAACAAATGCTTTTCGCAGAAGGTACATATGTCACTAAAAATCAAGTGTTGTTTGTTATCAATCAAGATCAATATCGGGCCAAAGCTGACAAAGCGCGCGCCCAATTGAAAAAGGATGAGGCACAAGCACAAAAAGCAAAACGCGACTTAGAACGTATCCGTCCGCTATATGAACAAAATGCTGCCAGCCAGTTGGACTTGGACAATGCTACTGCTGCATATGAAACAGCAGAAGCGTCGGTAGCGATGAGTAGTGCCGATCTTGATCAAGCAGAACTGGAACTAGGTTATACTATAGTTCGTTCTCCATTAGCAGGGCATATCAGTGAACGTCACGTAGATTTAGGAACATTAGTCGGTCCGGGTGGCAAATCATTGCTTGCTACCGTAGTAAAAAGTGATACTGTATTAGTGGATTTCAGCATGACTGCTCTAGACTATCTGAAAAGTAAAGAACGTAATGTGAACTTAGGTCAAAAAGACTCCACCCGCTCCTGGCAACCCAATGTATCCATTACTTTGGCAGATAATACTATTTATCCATACAAAGGACTAGTAGACTTTGCCGAACCGCAAGTTGATCCACGCACAGGTACATTCTCCGTACGTGCCGAAATGCCGAATCCAGAACGGGTATTACTTCCTGGGCAGTTCACCAAAGTAAAACTATTATTGGATGTCAGAGAGAGTGCTACGGTAGTCCCGTTAAAGTCCGTTATCATAGAAAAAGGCGGCGCCTATATTTATGTAATGCGCAAAGATTCTACAGTAGAGAGACGTTTCATTGAATTAGGTCCTGAATTCCAAAATCAAGTAGTGGTGGAAAGAGGCTTGGCCCCCGGAGAAGACATTGTCATAGAAGGATACCACAAGCTGAATCCAGGCATGAAAGTGAAAGTAAGTCCTGCCGTAGAGGACAAAAAAACGGAGGAAGAAGATACGATCGGATAATTTCACTCCCGAATACGAATTCCCCTATGGAGGAAAATTTACGCATTCAAAAAAACAATAGACATTATGAAAGTTAGTTTCTTTATAGACAGACCGGTATTTTCAGCTGTCATCTCCATATTAATAGTCATTGTCGGTATCATCGGTCTCACGATGCTACCCATTGACCAATATCCGCAGATTACTCCGCCGGTAGTGAAAATCAGCGCATCCTATCCGGGTGCCAGTGCCCTGACAGTATCACAGGCTGTAGCCACTCCTATAGAGCAGGAATTGAACGGTACCCCAGGAATGCTTTACATGGAATCAAATAGTTCCAATTCGGGAGGTTTTTCAGCCACCGTCACTTTTGATATCTCGGCAGATCCCGATCTAGCGGCAGTGGAAATACAGAACCGTATCAAGTTAGCAGAATCACGCCTCCCAGCAGAAGTTATACAAAATGGTATTTCGGTAGAGAAACAGGCTGCCAGTCAATTGCTGACCCTATGCCTTACCTCTACCGACCCGAAGTTCGATGAAATATACCTTAGCAACTTTGCCACTCTGAATGTGCTGGACCTAATCCGCCGTATCCCTGGCGTAGGACGTGTTTCAAACATCGGAAGCCGATATTATGCCATGCAAATCTGGGTACAACCCGACAAACTGGCCAATTTCGGTCTGACTGTAGCCGACTTGCAGAATGCACTAAAAGACCAAAATCGAGAATCAGCAGCCGGTGTACTGGGACAACAACCCGTACAAGGATTAGACGTAACCATTCCCATCACTACTCAGGGACGTCTATCTACCGTAAGCCAGTTTGAGGAAATCGTAGTCCGTGCTAATGCCGATGGTTCCATCATCCGTTTACGTGATGTGGCCCGCATCTCACTCGAAGCACAATCATACAATACCGAGAGTGCCATCAACAAAGAAAATGCAGCGGTATTGGCCATCTATATGTTACCAGGAGCCAACGCTATGGAAGTAGCAAAAAGCGTGAAAGAAGCTATGGAGGAAATCAGCAAGAATTTTCCCGAAGGAATGAGTTACGAGATACCTTTCGATATGACTACGTATATTTCGGAATCCATTCATGAAGTGTACAAAACACTGTTTGAAGCCCTGATACTGGTTATCATCGTAGTATACCTTTCACTCCAAAGCTGGCGTGCAACAGTTATCCCACTAGTTGCCGTACCTATCTCACTGATTGGAACTTTTGGATTTATGTTGATTTTCGGATTCTCGCTTAATATCCTGACCCTGTTGGGATTGGTACTTGCCATCGGTATTGTGGTGGACGATGCTATCGTGGTAGTAGAGAATGTGGAGCGTATCATGGAAGAGGAGAAACTATCTCCCTACCAAGCTACCAAGAAAGCTATGGAAGGACTTACAGGAGCCATTATCGCCACTTCTTTGGTACTGGCAGCAGTATTTGTTCCCGTAAGTTTTCTAGGTGGAATTACCGGACAACTTTATCGCCAGTTTACGGTAACCATCGTAGTATCTGTATTACTGTCTACGGTAGTAGCTTTGACACTGAGTCCAGTCATGTGTTCACTTATTCTGAAACCGGAAGATCCGAACAAGAAAAAGAATATCATATTCCGCCGTATCAATAAGTGGCTGGCTATCGGCAATCATAAATATGTAGGACTCATCAAGCACATTGTGAAACACCCGCGTCGGGTACTGAGCACATTCGGCATGGTATTGATCGCCATCCTGTTAATCCATCGCATTATTCCCACCAGCTTCCTCCCCATCGAAGACCAAGGATATTTTAAAATAGAGTTGGAACTGCCCGAAGGTGCAACGTTGGAACGTACACGTATCGTGACGGAACGTGCTGTGGAATACCTGATGGAAAATCCGGCAGTGGAATATGTACAAAGCGTGGCAGGAAGCAGTCCGCGTGTAGGGACCAGTCAGGCACGAAGTGAACTGACTATCATCTTAAAACCTTGGGAGGAACGTGACTCGCAAACTATTGACGATATTATGGCACAGGTAAAAAAAGACATGTCGCAATACCCCGAATGCAAGGTATATCTTTCCACCCCTCCCGTTATTCCGGGATTGGGCAGTTCGGGTGGTTTCGAGATGCAACTGGAAGCACGTGGAGATGCCACTTTTGAAAATTTGGTACAAGCTACGGATACATTGATGTATTATGCATCAAAACGTAAGGAATTATCAGGTTTATCCTCGGCTTTACAAGCGGACATCCCCCAACTTTATTTCGATGTAGACCGTGACAAAGTAAAATTCGCAGGAGTACCTTTAGCAGATGTATTCTCGACCATGAAAGCTTATACAGGTTCGGTATATGTAAACGATTTCAATATGTTTAATCGTATCTACCGTGTATATATTCAAGCAGAAGCACCCTACCGGGAACATAAGGAGAATATCAACCTATTTTTTGTACGGGGTACAGACAATGCCATGATACCGCTCACCTCGTTGGGTACCACTTCGTATACCACAGGTCCGGGCAGCATCAAACGTTTTAATATGTTCAACAGTTCTGTGATTCGCGGTGAGGCCGCAGATGGTTACAGTTCAGGACAGGCCATGGAAATTATCGAACAAATAGCTCGCGAACACCTACCAGAAAATATCGGTGTAGAATGGAGCGGACTATCTTTCCAGGAAAAACAAGCAGGTGGACAGACCGGTATGGTGCTGGCATTAGTGTTCATGTTCGTGTTTTTGTTCCTTGCTGCCTTATACGAAAGCTGGATGGTACCGGTTGCAGTATTACTCTCTTTACCTGTAGCCGCATTAGGTGCCTATCTAGGTGTATGGGGCTGTGGGTTGGAGAATGATGTCTATTTCCAGATCGGATTGGTGATGTTGGTAGGACTGGCCGCCAAAAATGCAATTCTTATTGTAGAGTTTGCCAAAGAACAAGTGGACAGAGGAATAGATGTGGTACAAGCTGCACTCCACGCTTCACAACTCCGCTTTCGACCTATTTTGATGACTTCATTGGCATTCATCTTAGGTATGTTACCTATGGTTATCGCCAGCGGGCCAGGTTCAGCCAGCCGTCAAGCTATTGGTACAGGTGTATTCTTCGGAATGATCTTTGCTGTAACTGTGGGAATTTTGTTAGTACCTTTCTTCTTTGTACTGATATACAAGATGAAAGCGAAAATGAAACAAAAATAAGGATATAAAAAGACGAAAGAAATGATGAAACATACATTATTATATATAGCCGTATCAGGAATGACTTTGCTGACTTCTTGCCAATTAGGTAAGCACTACACACGTCCCGACTTGCATCTGCCCCAACAATTAGATACGCTACGACAACAGGATACATTATCTATTGCCGATATGCAGTGGTGGGAAATCTATACGGACACAACCTTGCAAAGCTTGATAGAAAAAACGTTGGATAACAACAAAGACATGAAAATTGCTGCGGCACGTGTAAAAGAACTTGCCGCAATGAAGCGCATAGACTTTGCCAACCTTTTCCCCCAACTGAACGGAGGCGCTTATGCTCAAAAAGAAGGAAGTAATTATGGTGGTAACAACTATAAAAATGACCCCGAACTGGGTGGTAAACTTACCGTAACTTGGGAATTAGACCTATGGGGTAACCTGCGTTGGGCAAAAGACAAAAGCATAGCACAATTCCTGGGAAGCATCGAGGCGCAACGTGCCTTGAAAATGAGTATTGTGTCCGAAGTGGCACAAGCCTATTTTGAATTGGTCGCATTAGACAATGAGCTGAACATTGTTCGTCAAACACTCTATGCCCGTAAAGAAGGAGTACGCTTGGCAAAACTTCGTTTTGAAGGAGGACTAACTTCAGAAACTTCTTATCAACAGGCACAAGTGGAGTATGCACGTACCGCAACTTTAGTTCCTGAACTAGAAAGGAAAATTTCATTGAAAGAAAATGATATTGCATTTTTAGCAGGCGAATACCCGCACCGCATACAGCGTTCCATTCTACCCGAAGAAGTAAAACTACCTGAAACATTACCAGTAGGTCTACCCTCCACTCTGCTGGAACGTCGTCCCGATGTACGTGAAGCAGAACAGAAATTAATAGCAGCCAATGCCAGTGTAGGTATTGCCTATACCAATATGTTCCCACGACTTAGCCTCACAGCACAATATGGCGTAGAAAGTGAAGAATTCTCTGATTTCTTCAAATCGCCCATTCATTATATCAGTGGCAATCTTCTAACTCCTCTCTTCGCCATGGGAAAATACAGAGCAACCCTACAGGCCAAAAAGGCCGCATACGAACAGGAATGCTACAGCTATGAAAAATCAGTGCTGACTGCATTCAAAGAGGCCCGCAATGCCATTGTGGACTTCAATAAGATAAAAGATATCTACGAATCGCGCCTGCAACTGGAACGTTCCTCTAAAGCAACAATGGAACTGGCCCAATTGCAATACATCAATGGAGTAATAGGCTATCTAGATGTATTGGATGCACAACGTAGCTATTTCGACGCACAAATAGGATTAAGCAATGCAATAAGAGACAAACAGATTACATTAGTAAAATTGTATAAAGCATTAGGGGGTGGATGGTAACCATCCCCTCTTTTCTGTATCTTCCTTTATCCGGAAAATCAAATTAAGATATATGCCTGATAGGACGTATTGTTCTCTACCGGTGTAAGTGACAAATAACCCGACTTCACTTTTCCATTCTCCAGATATAAAGGATACTTTTCTTGAAGCGCAAGATGAGAATGCCATGCCTCACCAGGCTTTGCATAATATTCTATAACATACCGTCCCTGCACGCCATCACACACATAGTTATCATATATCAAGCGTGCTACCACTCCCATATTCATACGAAGATTTATTTCCACACACGGATGAATGGCATACCCGCTATTTTGGGTACGGCATATCATCATATCCACCCCCAGATAGCCTTCGTAACTCCCTTTTATCACCTCTGCCAACTCTACCTGTAACGCCCTCCCAACCTGATGTAAGATTTCCGCAGAAACATAAGTGGATATCCTCGCTTCAATAACCCGATCCGCCGCCAACAAGTTTTCTTTATAAACACCTCTCTTATCCGTTTCAAATAAGGAATACCCTATAAAATGTACCTGTCCCCACTCGTCTGCAAAAAACTCCATGGCAAAATCCAAAAGCTTATCATAAAAAGGTTCTCCTATCACCTCATGCTGAGTGGTAAGTATGTGTCGAATCCACCCTTCCAGAGGGATGGGAAAACTACCTGAAACATATTGTATCCCTCTTCCACTACCAGACCATGGCGCTTTTAACAAAGCACGAGAATGAGACAACACAAAAGCCTTCACTTCCTCTGTTGACGACAATACAAAAGCCTCCCCCAATATGGGAATATTCCCACCTATATGTCTACAAAGGCGGCGTAACACTTTTACAGCCGTCTGACGTCCGGATATTTGACGGATACGCTTCATACGCTCTACTGAAGGATATGCTGTATCAGGAAATCCAGCTTCCTGCAAACGACGCACCAAAGACGGATTCCATCCCCAAGGAATCACCTTATTATAAATGGGTACGAATTCTAAAACCCAATTGACCGAAAGCGGCAAAAAAGATTGTCTTTCCATTGTTTTCATACGCTGAGCAGAATCCAGCCACACAGTTCCTCCCTCTTCTGCATACCATGCAGGCAACATGGATAGCTCGGCCGCCATTCGTCGTGCACTGGCAGGTGCCATATAATAAGGATCACCACAAGCTAATGCCATATCATTTTCCGGATTGAATAAATAAAGCGCTTCCATTTCCGGACACAAAGATAAATGTTTTAGAGTACAAACCATTTCTCTTGTCCGTCTTTTAGTAGAAAAAAAAATAATATTTTGCTATCTCCAGTTTGCAATTTGAATTAGTATTGCTATATTTGCAGCCGATAAAAAAGCAACCATGGAAACCTTTTACAGAACACACAGTTATCTGGTGGAACATACAAATGCTCCTGTTCGCCGGGACTTGATGGACGAGATAGACTGGAATGACAGACTGATCGGTATCAAGGGTACTCGTGGCGTAGGGAAAACGACTTTCCTCCTGCAATATGCAAAAGAAAAGTTCGGAACGGATCACTCATGTCTGTTCATCAACATGAATAACTTTTACTTCTCTAAATATACATTAGTGGAGTTTGCCGCAGAATTCGTAAAACGAGGAGGAAAAGTTTTGTTGATAGACCAAGTGTTTAAGTATCCCGAATGGAGCCACGACCTGCGTGCTTGCTATGAAATGTTTCCTACTCTGAAGATTATATTCACCGGATCATCCGTGATGCGACTGAAAGAAGAAAATCCAGAACTGAGCGGCATTGTCAAGGTATACTACCTGAGAGGTTTCTCATTCCGCGAATATCTGAATTTGCAAAGCGGCAATTGTTTCCGTGCCTATACCTTACAAGAAATTTTGGAGAATCACGAACAGATAGCGAAAACCATCCTGCGCAACGTGAAGCCCTTGGATTATTTTCAAGACTATCTGCATCACGGTTTCTACCCATTCTTCCTGGAAAAACGTAACTTTTCGGAGAATCTGCTAAAAACCATGAATATGATGATAGAAGTAGATATACTTCTTATCAAACAAATTGAGCTGAAATATCTTTCAAAGATAAAAAAATTACTATATTTGCTAGCTGTGGACGGACCCGTTGCTCCGAACGTCAGCCAGCTGGCCACGGAGATTCAAACTTCACGTGCCACGGTGATGAATTACATTAAGTATCTGGCAGATGCGCGTCTTATCAATATGGTTTATCCCAAGGGAGAGGAATTTCCCAAGAAACCTTCCAAACTGATGATGCACAACACCAACCTGATGTACTCCATTTATCCGGTAAAGGTCGAAGAACAGGATGTACTGGATACATTTTTCATGAATACCCTGTATAAGGACCATAAACTATATAAAGGCGATAAAGGCACTTCATTTATGGTAGACAACGGACTGCATTTCCGTATTTGCGCAGAAGGGTGCAAGTTCAAAAATAATCCAAACGTGTATTATGCCCTACACAAATTGGAATTAGGACACGGAAATATGATCCCATTATGGCTTTTCGGCTTTTTATATTAAGAGATAGAGAATAGATTTTATTACCTAATAATTAGTAATTGTATGACTAAACAAAAAAAATTCATCACTTGTGATGGTAACCAGGCAGCAGCACATATCTCGTATATGTTCTCTGAAGTAGCTGCTATCTATCCCATCACTCCGTCGTCTACTATGGCTGAATACGTAGACGAATGGGCTGCCGCAGGTCGTAAAAACATCTTCGGCGAAACAGTTTTGGTACAAGAAATGCAGTCAGAAGGCGGTGCAGCAGGTGCTGTTCATGGTTCTCTTCAGGCAGGTGCGTTGACTACCACTTACACTGCATCTCAGGGTCTGTTGCTGATGATCCCTAACATGTACAAAATTGCCGGTGAATTCCTGCCTTGCGTATTCCACGTATCGGCTCGTACATTGGCTTCACACGCATTGTGTATCTTTGGTGACCATCAGGACGTCATGTCTTGCCGCCAAACAGGTTTCGCCATGTTGTGCGAAGGTTCTGTACAAGAAGTTATGGATATGGCTGCTGTAGCTCATCTTGCTACTATCAAATCTCGCGTGCCATTCGTCAACTTCTTCGATGGTTTCCGTACTTCTCACGAAATCCAAAAAATTGAAATGCTGGAGAATGAAGATCTGGCAGGTCTGATTGATCAACAGGCTTTGGCAGAATTCCGTGAACGCGCGTTGAATCCTAACAACCCTGTTGCACGCGGTATGGCTGAAAACCCCGACCACTTCTTCCAGCACAGAGAATCTTGCAATAACTTCTATGAAGCAGTTCCGGCTATCGTAGAAGAATACATGAACGAAATCAGCAAAATCACAGGCCGTCCTCATGGTTTGTTCGATTACTATGGTGCTGAAGACGCTGAACGCGTAATTATCGCAATGGGTTCTGTTACAGAAGCTGCCCGCGAAGCTATCGACTACTTGATGAGCAAAGGTGAAAAAGTAGGTTTGGTTTCTGTACATTTATACCGTCCGTTCTCTGCTAAACATTTCTTGGCTGCTGTACCTAAGACTGCCAAGACTATCGCAGTTCTTGACCGTACTAAAGAACCGGGAGCAAACGGCGAACCTTTGTATCTGGATGTTAAAGACTGCTTCTATGGAACAGAAAACGCTCCGGTTATCGTAGGTGGACGTTACGGTTTAGGTTCTAAAGACACTACTCCTGCTCAAATCATCGCTGTATTCAAGAATTTGGCTCTGCCAATGCCGAAAAACCACTTCACTGTGGGTATCGTAGACGATGTAACTTTCACTTCTCTTCCTCAAGAAGAAGAAATCGCATTAGGCGGTGAAGGTATGTTTGAAGCTAAATTCTACGGATTAGGTGCTGACGGTACTGTAGGTGCTAACAAGAACTCAGTGAAAATTATCGGTGACAACACCGACAAGCACTGTCAGGCTTATTTCTCATACGACTCTAAGAAATCTGGTGGTTTCACTTGCTCTCACCTCCGTTTCGGCGATACTCCTATCCGTTCTACTTATTTAGTAAATACTCCGAACTTCGTAGCTTGCCACGTACAAGCTTATTTGCACATGTACGATGTAACTCGTGGTTTACGTAAGAACGGTTCTTTCTTGTTGAACACTATTTGGGAAGGTGAAGAACTGGCCAAGAACTTACCGAACAAGGTTAAGAAATATTTCGCACAAAACAACATTACTGTTTACTATATCAATGCAACTCAGATTGCTCAGGAAATCGGTTTGGGCAACCGTACCAATACCATCCTGCAATCAGCATTCTTCCGTATCACAGGCGTTATTCCTGTTGACTTGGCTGTAGAACAGATGAAGAAATTCATCGTTAAGTCTTATGGCAAGAAGGGCGAAGACGTGGTGAACAAGAACTATGCTGCCGTAGACCGTGGTGGCGAATACAAACAATTGGCTGTTGATCCGGCTTGGGCTAATCTGGAAGTTGAAGCTCCTGCTGCTAACAATGACCCTGCATTCATCAACGAAGTAGTTCGTCCTATCAACGCTCAGGATGGTGACTTGTTGCCGGTATCTGCATTCAAAGGCATCGAAGACGGTACTTGGGAACAAGGTACTGCTCAATACGAAAAACGTGGTGTAGCTGCATTCGTACCTGAATGGAATGCTGAAAACTGTATCCAGTGTAACAAGTGTGCATATGTTTGTCCTCATGCTTCTATCCGTCCGTTCGTACTTGACGCTGAAGAACAAAAGGGTGCAAACTTCGAGACATTGAAAGCTGTAGGTAAACAATTTGACGGAATGACATTCCGTATCCAGGTTGACGTGCTTGACTGTCTGGGTTGTGGTAACTGTGCTGATGTTTGTCCGGGCAATCCGAAGAAGGGAGGCAAGGCTCTTACAATGAAACATTTGGAAAGCCAGTTGTCTCAAGCAGCCAATTGGGAATACTGCGCTAAGAACGTGAAGAGCAAACAACATTTAGTAGATATCAAAGCCAATGTGAAGAACTCTCAGTTCGCTACTCCGTTGTTCGAATTCTCTGGAGCTTGTTCAGGTTGTGGTGAAACTCCATATGTGAAACTGATTTCCCAGTTATTCGGAGACCGTGAAATGGTTGCTAACGCTACCGGATGTTCTTCTATCTACTCTGGTTCTGTTCCTTCAACTCCTTATACTAAGAACGAAAAGGGTCAAGGTCCTGCTTGGGCTAACTCATTGTTCGAAGATTTCTGCGAATTCGGTTTGGGTATGACTTTGGCTGACAAGAAACTTCGTGCACGTATCGAAGCTGCTATGAAGGATGCTATCGCCAGTGATACTTGTCCAGCAGAATACAAAGAAGCATTCCAGGAATGGATTGATGGTAAGGACGATGCAGACAAGAGCAAAGCCGCTGCCGAAAAGATCATTCCAATGGTGGAAGCTGCTAAAGATAAATGTAAGAACTGCGCTACCATTGCAGAATTCAAGAACTATTTGGTTAAGAAGAGCCAATGGATTATCGGTGGTGACGGTGCTTCTTACGATATCGGTTACGGTGGTTTGGACCATGTGATTGCTTCCGGCGAAGATGTAAATATTTTGGTATTGGATACTGAAGTTTACTCTAATACTGGTGGTCAGTCATCTAAGGCTACTCCGCTGGGTGCTATCGCTAAGTTTGCCGCTTCAGGTAAGCGTGTACGTAAGAAAGACCTTGGTATGATCGCTACTACTTACGGTTATGTATATGTTGCCCAGATTGCTATGGGTGCTGACCAAGCTCAGACTTTGAAAGCTATCCGTGAAGCAGAAGCTTATCCCGGTCCGTCATTGGTTATCGCTTACGCTCCGTGTATCAACCACGGTTTGAAGGCAGGTATGGGTAAGAGCCAGGCTGAAGAGGCTAAGGCTGTAGAATGCGGTTACTGGCACTTATGGCGTTTCAACCCTGCTTTGGAAGAAGAAGGCAAGAATCCATTCATGCTTGACTCTAAAGAACCGAAATGGGAAGGTTTCCAGGATTTCTTGAAGAACGAAGTTCGTTTTGCCTCTGTAATGAAGCAGTATCCTGCTGAAGCTGCTGATCTGTTTGCTGCTTGCGAAGAAATGGCCAAGAAACGTTATGCTTCTTACAAACGTATGGAAGCAATGAATTGGAGTGAATAATTTCTAATACATGCATATAAAAAAGGCTTGTTCATGAAGAACAAGCCTTTTTTATAACCTTTTCCTACCATTAGTATATATGAGGCCACGCATACGTATGCACAAAATAAGACCTCAATTTCAAATATTTCTACTTTTACCATCACTATTTATGGCTTAAGGTTACCAAAAATTTCCTACCTTTGCCACATAACATTATGAAAAACCTATAAACATGAATACTCTAACCAACCTGAAATACACATTGGCTGTCACAGCCGGACTGTGCTCCTCTTTTGCATACGCACAAAACCATCCTCATATCATACTGATAATGACAGACCAACAGCGAGCCGATGCCATAGGCTGTATGGGAAACGATGCTGTTATCTCCCCTAACCTAGACGCACTAGCTGCCGAGGGAACATTATTTATGAATGGCTATTCTTCTTGTCCAAGCAGCACTCCGGCACGTGCTGGTCTGCTGACCGGACTTTCTCCTTGGCATCATGGCTTGTTGGGATATGGAAAAGTATCTCCCGAATATAAATACGAAATGCCACAGATGCTAAAAGACGCTGGTTATTATACTTTTGGAATCGGGAAAATGCACTGGCATCCCCAACGGGTAAAACATGGTTTCGAAGGCACTCTGCTAGATGAAAGCGGACGCGTGGAAGACGAGAACTTCACCAGTGATTACCGCCAATGGTTCCAAACAAAAGCTCCCGGAAAGAATCCTGACGCCACCGGTATAGGCTGGAACGACCATACGGCAAGTATATATAAATTGCCCGAAAACCTCCATCCTACCTATTGGACAGGAGAAATGGCCTGTGAACTTATCAGCAACTACGATCCGACCAACAAACCGTTATTTCTGAAAGTTTCTTTTGCCCGTCCACACAGTCCGTATGATCCACCACAAAGATATCTGGACATGTATGAGGATGCCCTAATACCCGATCCTGCTATCGGAGACTGGTGTGGCAAATACGCAAAAAAACTAAATCCTGAAAAGACGGCACAAGACGCTCCATACGGTAATTTTGGCAATGAATATGCACGCAATTCCAGACGTCATTATTATGCCAACATCACTTTCATTGACGAACAGATAGGCAGAATTATCCAAACATTGAAAGAAAAGGACATGTATAATGACGCATTAATCGTTTTCATTTCCGATCATGGCGATATGATGGGCGACCATTATCACTGGAGAAAGACTTATCCATACGAGGGCTCCACTCATGTGCCATACATCGTGAAATGGCCTTCCGTCGACCACGTTACACCGGGAAAAACAGACGCTCCTGTAGAGTTACGTGATATTCTTCCCACTTTCCTTGATGCAGCCGATGTGACCATCCCCACTGACATGGACGGCCGTTCTTTGTTGCCACTTGCCAAAGGCATGGAAACAACCTGGCGCAAGTATCTGGATCTAGAACATGCCACCTGTTACAGTGATGACAACTATTGGTGCGCACTGACTGACGGCAAAATAAAATATATATGGCGTATCCACACCGGTACCGAAGAGTTATTCGACTTAACCCAAGACCCTCAGGAATTGCACAATGCCGTCAATGACAAAAAATACAGGAAGCAGCTGACGGAAATGCGTAATGAAATGATCCGTCATTTAAGTGAACGTGGCGAAGAGTTCGTGAAGGACGGTCGATTGGTGGTCAAGGAAAAGACCATGCTTTATGGACCTAATTATCCGGGGAAAGAAAATAAAAGATAATGTACGTTGTACAGAGGGATCGTCTCCAATTGTCCCACTTTTTCCTACAACAGAGTTTTATAATTCTGCTGTCACTGTTGTCACCTATTCCCTGCAACCCCTATAAACAGGAAGTTAGAGAGGTGGTGGCAGCACATTATTTTATGTACAAAAATGCCTACTGCCACCACTTTATCCACCTTGTTACATGGTACAAACCTACTTTGTTTGTCCACCAGACAGGACAAGCCTGTGCAATGAACACGATAGGCTTGTACGGTGAACACGGTAAACTTGTGCAGCCTCGAAACAACGACTTTCCTTGCCAAAGTATTCAGAATCTTGATACAAGTTCTGTCGGATCCTGCAGCAAGTTCCACGAAATCCTGTACCAAGTTTTGCCGTTACACCCAGCATCCTTCCCTTTCGGAGGAGAAGGATAAACCGATAGCCGGAAAGACTTAAACTAAAGGTCGGAAGATATAGATCTTTGAAACGAAACGTCTTGTTCTTTTTATCAGACGTCTTCATCTTTTTTGCAAACATCCTTGTTTTTTCCGAAAAGAATAAAGGCTTTCGGAACGATACGGGACTGTGACCGGAAACAGATTTCTACACATACGTATGTACGTGTAAAAAAATATCCTGCCACCTGCTTGCTATAATGACTGACCCCGAAACCAAATTCCCTTTTCCATAACTTATCGGGCAAGCTAATCAGAGCTCATTCCAATAGCATAGGAAAAGCGATGGAACATCAAATTCACACCGCTTTATCTCTAAAAACAAGAAAATGAGTTTCCAAGTGAACCTCCATTTCACCCGACAGATTCTTCATTTCAGCAAGAAAGGATGCACGAGTTTCATCAAATTTCTGAAGCCCCTCTATCTTTCTATTTTCCAACAGTTCCTGCAGTCTGTTCACAAATTAAAATATAAAGCCTAACCCTAACGACAAATTGGAAAGAGCCAATTTATCTTTCCCTTCATTCTTCTCGTCAGTAATATTAGCCGATTTCAGACCTTTTTGATAAGCAACATTCAAAAACAAGCGCTTCCAATAGATGCTGCCCTGTATGGCAATTCCCCAGTCAAAACGGTTAATATTACCTTTAGGATCGTCCCCATCATCATTCTTGCCAAAGGAGGGACAATCATCTTTGGTTATGGTATGTTTATTTTCTCCATATTTGTCGGGGGATACTGTCAAATATGTATCCGACTCATATTTAAACTTACCAAACAGCCCATAAGAGAAGTAAGGGCCCACTCCCAACTGAACCCTAAACGATTCTGACAAAGGTAAAGCATAAGCAAATAAAATAGGAACGTCCAAATAGCCCAGATTATGTTTTTGAGTGACACTAGTGCCGCGAGATTCTGTCACATCATATTTCTTATAAGAATCCAAATCGACCCGATGCGATTTTTTAGTAGTAAATTTATCATATTCATAAGTGATACCTTTCATAGAAAGTCCAATAGCAGGCTGAATACTAAAGTTGCCAATCACAGGAACATCTATAAAATAATGGACACTGTAACCCATATAGCTTTTATTATTATAATCTTGATCTGCCATAAGATCATTATACTTCCCTGTAGCACTGGTCATATTTAACCCCACGCGAATACCGGAAGTAGTTTGTGCTTGTGCCATAAATGCACATACGGACATAGCCATGATAAAAAACAGTTTCTTCATAATGCAGTATTTTTATTAAAATTTGTAATCTTGTTTTACTCCTTTCATAGTGAACAATAAAGAAAGACGGACAGACCAATTTTCATCAATAGCATACTCAGCTCCTATTCCTGCATAGAAACCTGGATGCATTTTAGATTCCTCTACGCTAGACATGCTGCTCATATTGAGCAGCCTTCGCATTCCACATTAAACCCTGTGCATACGATGTTAACGAAATTAGCATTAAAATGCTGCAATAATTGTCTTTTCCATACTTCGTAACAATTGACTCTATAAGTTTACATTTGCAAATGTATTGCAACTTTTATATTCAAAAAACTATCATTTGTCAAGATTTACACTAAACACACTAAAATAGATACCAAGCAGCTAAAATTAACGACTATATATACAATAAATAAATTATGCAAATAAGACAAGCTTGAAAATATATAAATTTAGGCTTCACATTCCAGCTCTATATGATATGGAATCGGAAGAACCATCAAAAGCCCAGTTATACTTTTCACCACCTCTCCAGACTGGCAGTATAGAACTATAGAACCATTTAAAACATAAAACAAACAGGCGTTCATTTCCGAGGAATAAACGCCTGTTTGTTTTGAATTTCACTATTCAGCCATATCAACAAATCTTTTTGGCAAGCAACCAATTTTCACTTCTGTTGACGAAGCCGGCTAACTTAAACACTTATTTTATTTCACGAATCAACATTCCCGGATAAAAATCGCCACCCGACACTTTTCGGAAAGTGGTAAAACCAAAGTCCGAACCATAAGCCTGTTCCTCGGAAGCCATATAACGATTATCCCAAATCAGATTCTCCTTAGGCTGAATCACTCCTACACGCTTATAAGTCATTTTGCCTTCTTTGCTCAGTTCGGCTTCCAGTACTTCAAATTTAGACTTTTCAGTGACTCCCTCTTTCAAGCCAATATAAGCTTTAAGGGGAGAAACACTAATTAAGGGGGTATTTACTTTGAACTGGTCAAAATTCTTTTGCAGACTCGCTATATTTTCATCAATGGCACGTTGGCATGCCTTTCGCACCATTTGCTGGGGCTCGTCCAAGTTAATACCCAAAAAGGAAGTGTTACTTCCATCACTATGCTGGCTGCCCACATACTTCAACTTGAACATCTTACGGTTATTATTGAAAGCATTCACCTTCTCCTTATTATCCTTATCAGTATAATATTGAGTATAGAATTTTGTTGCAGTCTCTTCATCCCAAACCAGTTGATAGAGATAAGTATCAATATTTACTTTAAACCCCTTATAGGATGCAACTATATCTCCCGTAGAATTACCTAAATCCATATAGGATGTCTCACCGGTGTAAATGGCCGCTGCCGCACCCAGCCCTTTGACAATTCCTCCCCACACACTTGAACCTTTTGAACGGTCAATATAGCGAATATCATTCACAATAAGAAAAGTATTTCCAATCAAGTCCTCACCGGCATCTTCCAACAGAGCGTTTCCGCGTTGAGTCTTGGATGCCAAAGCCTTGTCCAGTTCGGAAGCATTGTACAGCCCTCGTTCTTTCACCAGTTCTACATCACAGACCCCTGTCATGTAATCACGGTTAAACCAGCGTCCTACCATACGACTGGCAATACCATTATTTCTGATAAATTCATCTATCTCCTCATGGTTTTTATCCAATTTCTTTTCAGAAGTATAGATTACTTTTACACTTAAATCATGATTATTGTATTTATCAGGAACAGGAATTTTGAGAAAAACATCCTTTATTTCATCACCAAATTCTCTTCCTTCGTGATTGATCATCATGCTATAAAGAGAACTGCGACGATATTTTATTTCGCCGTCTCCTTGGGCTTGAATTTGAGCGGCGAATACCACCGTCAACAACTGTATTATAATGAATCTTTTCATTTTTCAAACATTCAATAATTAATAATCCCAATGTTTATCTGGAATGACAAAGGTTATCTTAAACATATTTGTATCCGGGTCAAAACGTGCAATCACTCGAAGAGCCTCTACTTCGGTCAAGCTCTTCTTGTCTTCCGCTAACATATATTGTTTGGCCAAGACCATATCCTCTTCTTTTTCGAACAAGCAAGGCACCAGTATCTTGCCATCCGGATCAATAATCCCCCACTTTCCATCGGACATCACATAAGCCATCTCATTATCAAAATTGGATGCATTGGCAAATCCCTGCTTCAGACGAACAGACTTTTGCACCCCATCATAAAGGTAATACAGGTTATCCTTTTTCACCCATATCAATTGCGGATTGACTATAGGAGCTACACCTTGCCACTCTAAAGGAACGACAACCCGGTTCTGCAAATCAATAGCCCCCCATAATTTGTTCAGGCATACGGATGCATACCCCCGATGAAAATTGCCTATACGGTCATACTTATCGGATACGATTTGTCCTTTCATATCTACATAAAACCAAGAAGCATTTTTTTGTACTCCCAAGCGCCCATTGTTCACACTGGTAAGCGAATTAGTATATTCAATAGGAATAACAACTGCCCCTGTAGAATCAATTGCACCAAAAGCCGATCCCTTTTGTACCACCCGGTATCCTTCATTGCTCAGGAAAGCCTTTGACAGGCCACCAATCACCTTGTTCCCCTTTTTATCTATGAAATACAATTCATCATCCAATGAAACCGGAGCTAAATTATGGCTGAAAGCCCCAAACTTTCCCTTTTCTGAAGAAGGTATTCTGACCATCACTTCAGCATCCAAATCATAATAAGCTTTAGCTATTTGCTTCTTTTCCACTTTAGCAAGCCTAAGCATATTGTCTGAAGGAGGAAGAATAGCCTGATTGGCTGTTAAAGGAATAATAGTATTTCCATGGACATCTACCAACCCTTGGGATTTCTTATTAATGAAATAAAAATAATCTACCCTCGATGAAGGCAACTGGGACTCAGCAGCATGAGGCTTGGGAAGCAGCAAGCTCTGTATCTCCTGCTTGGTAGCAGGAAATGCGGACTGGTCTGCCTTAGTATAAAAGGCAGCCTCATCAAGCAAAGCTCCAGTTTTCTTATCTCGCAAAATAGGGAAGTTGCCCACATCTTCATATTTGGCAGGAATTATTTCCCGCCCATTTTCATTGATTAACCCGAATTTACCTTTAGACACCATGTTGTTCTTTTTATCGTATTTGCCACCGATATTAACCCAACAGATTCCTTGGTCGTTGAAACTGCCTATAAAATTATAAGTAGGCTTCACTATGATATTGCCAGCTGAATCAATGAACCCGAACTTCTTGCCTTTCAAGACATATATCAGTTTTTTATTTAAATCTCCCATTGCCTCATAATCAGTTTTCAGGATTTCCTTACCTGTCTTATCAATCAACCCCCATTTTTCACCTGTATTACTACTAGCTTTATTGCCTATGAGTCCACCCGTTGTTAGCATTACTCCTTTTTTAGTATTTCCACCTTCAGCGACGGGGCAAACCCCGTTATAAAATTCACCGATATATGTATATTTCCGTTTTGTAATGATTTCACCATCTTCATTAATCAGACTGTATTTTCCATCTTTTCCTATTTTAGCGATACCGTCTTTAAAAGGGGTAGCTTCATCATATTTATACTTTATCACTACTGTCCCGTCTTCCGTCATAAAGCCATAACGCCCCTTTTCATTCTGCACGGCCTTCAACCTCTGAGCTTGCACAGAGCCACTGACCAGCACCAGCAGACATAGAATTAGGATAACTTTTTTATTTCTCATATTCTTTTTATTTAAAATCATTTGAACTTGAATTAATGGAGCCAAGTAATATTAGTAGTAACCGGTTGCTGCCCATTACCAAATGCTACACCTATAGCTCTGGCAGCTTCTATCCTCTGCTTTTTCAGCCCCGCTTCATCCTTATATTTCTCACGATTCTCAAAATCCCAATCACTGGTCACCTTTTGCTTTATTTCATTATACAAAGCTTTAGCTTCACCTTCACAACTACTTCCCGGCTCAATGAAAACCAACCAGTCAAAAGCCCTTGAAGCACCTTCCGCATCGGGTGACTTTGCCCATTCGGATCTGGCGTATTGCATAATCAATTGACAATTATAATTCACATATTGAGTATAATAAGTGTCTATCAGTTTACTAGCTTCCTCATAGCCGACACAACATTCAGGAATGGAGGTAACATAATACAATGCAGCATCATACTCATGCATAGAAGCACTTTTTTGCGCTTTTATCAATATTTGCCTATAATTACTATTATACCAAGAGATAATTTTTTCTTTCCCTTCGCGTATAAATTCTTGCATTTTCACGTTTTTGCCATTTATTGCACGGAAAGCATTGATATATGCCCGGTTAATATTAGTACCTACTCCTTTTGCATCCACAGTGAGAGTAGAAAATACTTTCTGCCCTACTGCATCTCCTATATACAAAGTCAATTGAACAGTAAGCGCTGTACTGACAGGAGGACCGGACAATGTTTCCTTATATAAAGTATTGGCCTTAGCTGTGATAAAGAATGGTGTAAAATTGGAATTGGCAACACCCCCCTGAGCGGCCACTGCCGCAGCTAAACGATTTCCTAAAATCTCTTGTACCTGAGATGGAAGTTCCTCTTTCTGGGCAGCTTTAGCTATTGTAAGGCTTATCTCACAATCCTGTGCTGCCGCAGACATGGCACAACATGCACACCAAGCGGTAAATATCATATTCCTTATTTTCATATCTTTTCTATTTTTCTCCGATAACCAATTCAGCTTTACCTAACCCTTTCGTCATTACTTTGCAGGTAAGATTGGCTTTCTGATTGAGATATTTGCGCAAATCATTTGCAAAGCTTCTTGTATCTCTAGCCATTCCATTTTCACGATAAAGCGGAATGCGTACCTGCTCAAAAAGCATCATATTCTCAGTTGCATCAGTTAAACTAAAACGATGAGTCACCGTATTCTGCGCCACCCAATCTTCTATGATTTCCTGTAGTTCAGCCCCCCCAAATTCACTTTCCAAATTAACACCGCTCCCATTATCAAACACGTGGACTTCTAATGCTACTTCACGGCCATTAGCCATCAAATCATCAAAATGTTTCTGTAACTGACTTACGAAAGCATCCATCTTGTCTACTACCGCTTCTTCCAACAATACTGCCACTTCAGCAGCCATAGAAGGTTCTCCCGTACCTTGCGTCGCTGCGACCTGCTTATTAGTGTAAGCATCCAAGCCTCGCAAAGTATAAGTAACAGAACGTTTGGGACCCATTGTATTAATATTCCAAACTACTTCAATCAGAATATCAGCTTTAGCTCTATTCATTAACCGATCCAAAGGAGACTCTGCCAGTGAAGCTCCCGAAGTAGAACTGGTAGTCATCTCATGTTCCGCCGAACTCTGCTCTATGGAACGAATAGAAGATGCCATATCTTTCAACGGAAAATCTTTTTCAGCCATCAACTCACCTATTTTCGTTATGACATTCACCAAGTTCAGATCATTATCCAACGCCTTTTTATAATCCGGAAGTTCGGTAATAATGCCTTGATTGTTATATTTTTGTGTATAACCATTATGGGTACACCACACATTAGCAGGAACAACCATAATGGTGGGTTTTTTAGCCTGTCCATACACTCCGGTGTGTACAAGTGCTACAATAAATAAAATAGCATATAATTTTTTCATGTTTTTCTGTCTTTATGGTTTTAAAATTTTATCTTCTATCAGTTTCTGCTGTAATTGAGAACGAAGCACACGCACCGTAGTGGAATAAGAAATTTGAGTCTTATTAGAAGTCTTCATGTTAGAATTTGTTTTCTTATCTTCCATACTTACATACTTCAGGTATTCCCCTCCGTCTCTAAAAAAGTCGTTAAAATAATATGCATACCGTTCCTGTGCATTCACTTCTGTTACCAAAGGGCGCACACTACATTCACGACTACCGGCAGCAACACCTTTGAACAAAACATCCCTTACTGCATTTTTCTTTGCCTGCTCTATAGCATCAGTACGATTTTTCCCTCTGCCCCAAGCTCGAAGTGTCTCCGAACCATCCAGTTCTACTCCCAAACATTCACTCTCAAAGGAATGATAGGAAGAAACACTCTTTTTGCTGCTGCATCCGGCAAAGACAAGTAAAAGCAGACATCCCAATTTCCACGTATAAAATAGATATTTCATAATTTTTTCTTCTTTAAAATTCATAGCCTAATTTCAATAATACAATATTCTCAAAATGACGCTCTCCTCCACAAACTTCCACAACGACCAAAGGATACTGATAAATTTCACCATTGGATGCCTTTATTTTCACTATCCGTACGCTTCAAGATAACTCCCTTCACTACGTACCATTATTCAGATAAAACACTTCATGAGCCTGCTGGGCAAAAGCAGGCAATAGTGCGCCAGCCAGTATCAGAAAAGTAACAATCAATCTCTTATACATAAGCTAAAATCCATTATTTAGTCCTTTAATAACTCCGGCTGATACCAGCTCTTGATAGAGGGCGTCTTTCGCAACGGAAACCACTGCTGAAATTCGATACTGCTTTCCCATTTTCACCACTGAAAGATTCTCTCCTATCATATTGGCAAAATTTATATAAGAACCTCCTTTTTGGAAGAAGACATCAAAATAATCCTGATGCTGCTGTTCTACCACCATACTTCCTGCCAAAGGTTTCTGCCGGGTACGTGAAGTCTGACTGGAAAATCCTTTGAAAAGCACCCCATGAACCGCACACTTCTTGATCACATCGATATCCAATTTACTTTTCTTCTGGATTACTGTCACTTTTACTAAATAAGTACCCTGTACACCTACTCCTTCTCCCTCTATCTCATACTTTAAAAGGTCATCACCTGCGTACGCTCCAATACAGATGAATACAAAAAGAATCGTCATAATGATTCTACCGACAAATTTCACATTCATTACTTTCATAATTCTAATCTTTAATTATATATTATTGTTCACACCCTTCTTTACTGGCAAACTGCAAATATTCATCCTTCACTTTCCGATAATACTCTCCCATCAATTTGCCTGTATTCTCCTGAATCTTTTCTTCAAGATCTTCTAACACATATTTCAAAAAATCGCAATGATTACTGCCTCCTGCTATAGCAGTAGCTGTAGATCCACCAAGGGCATCTATCTCATCCATAGAAACCCCCAGACTAATTCCGGATGAAGGCTTATTTTGATTTCTGCTTTCATCCTTAAAAGAATTAGAGTTCGTAGATTCCAAATCATTATGCACACTTGCAATGTAACCAATCGTATTCAAAGTTCTTTTCTTCTTGTCCTTTTTGGCTTGCTTCAGCGCCAACGCTACTTCTTCATTATCCGGATCCAATTCTGCCGCTATCTTCAGATGCTCCATTCCCTTAGAATAAATGCCATCTGCCACTTGTCCTTTTCCCATATAATAGTGGGCCATGGCATAGTCCGGAATCAAGTCTGTTAATAAATTAAACATACCCCAAGCACCTGCCACTCCCCTTTTTTCTTCTTTCAAAAAGGATTCTGTCACATCCTCTGCAAAGCCATCAGAGAGTTGTCCCTTCGTATCTATCCAACCAAGTACGGAATTCAGCCAAACAGGTGCTTTGCCATCCACAAAACTACCTATATAATCAATCCTTCCCGGTAGTAATAAAGCACCTTGACTATTATATAACCCCATTGCAAAACTTTTGGCAATCCAGACCTTTGCCGATACATCATAATATACCCATTGATAAACACAAGGCAATATAGTACGCCCATATATATCCAAAACTCCCCATTTATCCCGCTTGCAAGCAAGAACGAATCCATCTTCAGCTATTATAAGCTCCTCATATTCTGTAGGAATTACAATTTGTTCTCCCACTATAAGGCCCATTTTACCATTATCTTCCCTTATTCTGAGAGAATCGGTTATAACTTCTGTTCCAGGATTATTAATTTTTTCATTGACCTCTCTGCTACATTCAGCGATTTTATCAAGCAAATCATCAAAATCACCGTTCCCTTTCGCATTTTTCATTTCTTCTTGTTTCTGACGATATACCTTATTGGATATAGGAACGCTTATCATTGCTTCTTCTAGAATATATTTACATGGAACAACGATTTCCCCCCTCAAATTAATAGCCCCGAACTTACCATCTTGCTTGATTGTAGCCAACATGTTATCTCTAAAATTATCAGCGTAATCAAATTGAGGTTCAATGACAAATTCTCCTTTTTTATTTATAAAGCCAAATTTGCCATTCTTCTTTACCGCAGACAGTCCTAAATTAAACCCATGAACATCATCTACATTTTCAAACTGCGGTTTAATTATAAAACGGTTGTGTATGTCTATAAAACCTACTTTTCCTCCTAAAACTACTCCCGCCAACTTTTCTGTAAATCTCTTAGTCACCTCTTCATATTGTGGAGAAATCAACCAATTTATCTCATAATCCTGATTTACTAAAGCCGCATCCCATTCACCAAACATAGAATTACCTCTATATTTTGAATTTTCCCACCATCCTTTATTTTCGGTCTGCTCATATCCCCATTTCTTTGTTGCAGCATTTTGGCGTGCTTTCTGTGCATAAAAACTAAAAGGTATAGCACAGCATAACAAAAACAATATTACTTTTTTTACTTCATTCATATACATGTCTTTTTTTTAACCTTATGTGGCTTCAAAGAAAAACAATTAACGCCATTTTACAAATTCACAAAACCAAGAGAAAGTATCAAACAGCCTAATAAGCATACTATTCTATCTAAATTAATGACTATATAACCTCATTTCCATATACCGCAAAGGAAAAATTAAGCACTAAAAGCAAAAAAGCAGCAATCTCACGACTCCTGCTCTTCCATTGTGATTTAAAATCACTTTCTATAAACTTGTATTTTCAATGTTATCAATAGATTCACTACAACAAATAAAACCTATCCTGTAATTCTTTTCTGAATTTCTTGGAAACCTGAAGTTCCGTAATATTCTCAAACGGGGGAAACATGACACAGCGGTTCTCCTTAATCATCATCAGATAATTGATATTAATGATATACGACTGATGGATCTGGACGAAGCAGGGGTCATATCCCTTGATATGATCAGCCGTAGTATTTTTCTTCAGCAGCAGAGGCAGCTGGTTGTTCAGCACCACTTCCCACAGTTTCCGGTCGGAGTTATAACGGAAAAAACCAATGTCAATGGAACGTAGAATACGCAAATCATTGGTAGGCGTGGATATCATAAAGGTATGCTCGCCGACCGAATGCACACGCGCAGGAATAGCCAAAGATGCAGCTGCCGACTCTTCCTCCTTTTTCATGAAGCGGTCGATAATCCCTTCCAGCTCCTTCTTGTCTATCGGCTTCAGCAAGTAGTCGAAAGCTGCCCCACGGATGGCATAAATCATGTATTTATCATAAGCCGTATAGAACACAATCTGCATATTCCAAGTGATTGCCCCCCTTATCTGTTCCAGCAGTTCCATGCCCTTCATGTCCGGCAGTTCCACGTCCAGGAACAGCAAATCCGGATGAACCTTTTCCAGCAGTTTCCGGCCATTCACACCGTTACGCGCCATCCCATCTATAGACAGCCTGTTATATTTCTTCAGTTCCAGACAAAGATTGTCCGCAGAGAACTCATCATCATCAATTATTACGACCCTGTATAGTTTATCCATAGTAAACAATCCTGCTTTAGTTATTAACGGAACAAAAGTATTAAAACATGTTTTAACGCACAAACCCGACACTCTGGTTATGGAACTATAGCGACCGTTTCGGACACTATTCTAGCAAAAATAATGACTAAACCATCTTTTTCAAATTATAATCATAACCATGGGGCAGGAAGACAGCAAACTCGCAACCGGTTTCTCCGTCTTCCAACTGCACATTGGTTATGGATATATCGATATGCTTCTTATTGTTAGCGTTCAACAACTGTATGGTTTGAAGAATCACTTTTATACCGGTGCCTGTACCGTAGTTGGCACTGTTTACCCGGTAACCTCCCCCGTTGTCACGCACCTTGACACAGATTCCTTCCCCGGTCTTTCTGATGTCAACCCACAGTCTTTTCATCCCCTCTTTGTCCTTCAGGGCATGCTTGATGGCATTTTCTATCGGAATCTGTATCATCATGGAAGGAAGTATTTCTTGGTCAAGATGGATGGCAGCATCTATGGATGTGGACAGTATAAAGCTATCTCCCAATGCTTCACGTTCCAGGTTGATAAACGTATTGACAAAGTCCAGTTCCTCAGCCATGGTAACACACAGTTGCTCGGTCAGTTCCAGGTTGCGCCGCATCAGTTTTACCAGCCCACGCATATTTCCGACTTGCTCGTCGGTGTAGTTACCCATCTCACGGTTCAGAATGTTAAAAATGAAATGGGGAGAAACCCGGTTACGGATATTCTCCATACGCAAAGTGGCAATCATATTCTGACTTCTCATTTGCAGCAAGAAACGCTGTCTCTTGTTGTATGTGTAGACAAATACAGCGAGCCCCAGAATACAGATGCAGGCAAACATCCACAGGTAAAGCGTCTGGTTCAGCGCCAGAACTTCATTCTCTTTTTGCTGAATGAAAATTTTCTGCTTCATCAGCGTGGTGTCCTGACTGTATTTCAGATCAATTTCAGCTGTACGCATTTTAATACGCTCATTACGTGTAGAATCATCAATACGCTGATTTTCCATTTGATAATAATAAGCTTGTTTGAAATCTCCCACCTCTTCAAAATAATGTTGTAGGTAACGGTTACGGATATGCTGCATATTCGGTTCCACATAATCAGGCTGGATAGCCTCAGACATACGTTTACGTGCTAAAGGCAAATTATTCTGCTTCAAGGCAAGTTCAATCAACTGGGTATCCAAATAATAGAGAGCTGTCTGATTTTCGATAGAACGAAAAAAATCACTACAAAGATTTAAATAGTATGCGGCAGAATCAACCTGATTCATCAACAGAAAAGTTTCTCCCAAATTCATTTCAGTCAGATGTTCCTCAAAAATCATATCTGGATAAGAACGAGCTAACAATAATGATTTTCTGAAAAATTCTAAAGCATTAGGATAATCAGCACGAAAATAATAAGAATTACCACGATTATTCAAATAAATATGTTTCTCAAATGGAAGCATCTTATCATATTGCCGAGCCGCCAGTTCATAGTAATAATCACAAGAAGTAAAATCACGAAGTTCCATATAAACCTGTGCCAATCCGTAATAAACAGGAAAACGCTTTTCTTCAGGAATCTTCAATGAATCACAGTAAGACAAAGCTTTACGATACCACATCGCACCTTTATCATAATGACCGGTACGGACAAAAGCATCAGCCAAATTAATAGAAATATCATGAAGCATATCTCTGTTACTACCCTTCAAACGATAATCGAACGCTTTTTGAAAACATACCACTGAAGAATCTGTCAACCCTTGACGAACACATACATTACCCCGCATATTGTAAATCTCAGCATACAAATCATTAATTAACGGTGACGGTTCAGCTCCATCGCAAAATACTTCCGCTCTATCCATGCTAAGTTTAGCCGAATCCATCTCGGACTTAAACATATATGCTTTTGCCAAAAGAACAAGATAATGGCAATACGCCACACTATCTGTGGTAAACGACATTTGCCTGGCAGTCCGGGTACATACATAATTAGGATTTTTTGACAGTGAATCAATTATAAAATCATAATACTGCATATAAATATCCATTTGAGTCTTTTTATAAGTTCCGGAACTTGTACAAGATACTCCCCATATACAAAATAATATACTATACCATAAAAATTTAAATATCAAATGTATGTTCTCCATCTTATCCTCCTTCATAGTTTTATTGACAAACATAAGCAAAAATAAACACAAGCATAAGCTTTTATTAAAATTTATTTGATCCCAAAAAGCCTTTTAGATAAAATTTACACAAAGATGAAGATTCACTTTGTCATGTCATGAAACATCCCTACCTTTGAAAAAAGAATTTATAAATGAAGAAACATGGAAACACTATCTAATTCTGTCCTGACTGTACAAATAGCCGAACATGGCGCTGAGCTTCAAAGTATCAAAAAGGATGGCAAAGAATATCTTTGGCAGGGAGACGCTAAATTTTGGGGACGGCGCTCACCTGTCCTTTTCCCCATAGTAGGACGTGTGTGGAATAATAAATACCGTCATGCCGGAAACACTTATGAAATAGGGCAACACGGTTTTGCACGTGATATGAATTTCAAACTAACCTATAAAGAAGACAAAGGAGCTGTATATTGGTTGGAAAGCACTCCTGATACATTGGGCAAGTTTCCTTTTCCCTTCCGCCTATTGGTGGGATATTTATTAGAAGAAAATAAAATCACCGTAAAATGGCGTGTAGAAAATCTGGGAGCTATGGATATGTATTTCCAGATCGGAGCACATCCAGCTTTCTATTTCCCCAAGTTCGATGCTGCTACAAAGGATCGTGGCTTCTTTGTTTTTGACCGAAAGTCTGATTTAGAATATATCATGCCAATAGAAAAAGGTTGCGTATCACCAGAACGTCATGTACTAAAATTAAATAAAGAAGGGCTGATGCCAATTGATATTCATACTTTTGATTGTGACACTTATATTTTTGACAATAAACAACTGAAAAAAATAACCTTACTGGATAAAAAGAAAAAGCCTCATATCAGTTTGGAATTTAATTCTCCGTTAGTAGCTTTGTGGTCTCCTACCAAAACACATCCCGATTGCCCATTTGTTTGCATTGAACCATGGTATGGACGTTGCGATTCTGTAGGGTATTCGGGCGAATTAAAAGACCGTGAATGGATACAGAAACTAGAACCAAAAGAAACGTTTGATGTAGAATATAAAATCATTATAGAGTAATCAAGAACAACGGGGTATGCACGATGAGTCACACCCCATCTTTTTTCTTATTGACTTCCCAAATACAGAAATATCATACCAATAAGTACTAGCACCAAATCCACGGCCTTGCTTTTAAGATTCTTCTCACGGAATACCATCGCACCAAATATAAAAGAGACAAGCACACTGCCACGCCTTACCATAGATACAATGGAAATCATTGCCCCGTCCAAGCTTAAGGCATAGAAATAAACAAAATCAGCTGCCGACAGAAAAATAGATATCAGAATAATACACCAATGCCAATGAAACGGAGTGGTAGATTTGCGCTTCGGCCACCATAACAATATTAAGATACCTCCCATCATAAACAATTGATAGATATTATACCATGACTGCACAATCATTCTATCTAGTCCGATACCTCCTTGATCGGCAGGCGCCATGAGGTACTTGTCATAAAGCCCGCTGACAGCTCCCAACACAGCCGCCATTACCACATAATAAATCCACTTATTATGTTTAAAATCTATTCCCTCTTTCTTTCCGCTGCGGCTCAGCATAAAAAAAGAGAAGACAGCCATCAGCACACCAATCCATTGGTAAAAATTCAAACGCTCACCAAAGACCACTAAAGCTCCTACCAACACCATCACCGGACGGGTAGCGTTTATAGGTCCCACAATCGTGATAGGCAGATTCTTCATTCCAAAATATCCCAACATCCACGACGAAAGGACAATAACAGATTTCAACACCACATAACGATGCACCTCCCACCCAGCAACAGGCACATAAAAAATAGAATTCTCCAATATTCCCGGCCTCCACACTGACAATACAATAAAAGGAAGAAATATCAAACTAGAGAACAACGTATTAAGAAATAATACTGGAATAACCGCATTGTCCTTTAACGACTGTTTCTTAAATACATCATAAAATCCCAGCAGTGCAGCCGAGAGAAATGCCAGAAGTAACCACATCATATCTTTCACCTTATTTAAAACAGAAGGCAAAGTTACAACAAAAAATAAACAAAGAAGTGTAGATTTTGATATAAATGGCATGGAAATAAAAGAAAAGGGGATAGAGAAATACATCTCTCCCCCCCTTTTTTTATTTATGAATGAATATTCTCCCAGACTTTCGCCCAACGCTTACCCTCGATTAAATTCCCAGTGATTTTCTTACGGCTTCCACCTTTTCCTCAGCAGCTGCATTAGCGGCATCGAAACATTTGTGGCAACCCATTTCACCTTTTACTTCCACATAGAACTTGATTTTAGGTTCTGTTCCTGACGGGCGAACTGAAATTTTAGTTCCATCTTCTGTAAAATATTGCAATACGTTACTAGCCTCCGGCATATCTATTTCTGTTATATTCCCATTACCATCAGTAGCCTTCAAAGTTTTAAAGTCTTTGACAAGAACAACCTTAGAACCGCCTATTTCTCTCGGAGGATTAGAACGGAAGTTTTCCATCATTGCCTTAATCTCTTCTGCCCCGCTCTTTCCTGGTTTCACAACATTCACAGTAGTTTCTTTTGAGAAACCATACTCCACATAAATATCAAGCAAAACTTCGAACAATGTTTTGCCCTGATCTTTTGCCCAAGCACAAATCTCTGCTAACAATGTACAAGCAGAAACAGCATCTTTATCACGGACAAAATCTTCAGCCAGGAAACCGTAACTTTCCTCACCACCACCGATGTACTGCTGTTTTCCTTCACGCAAACGGATCTCACGTGCAATCCACTTGAATCCGGTATAGCAATCCAACATTTCGATGTGGTTCTTATCTGCGACAGATTTAATCAGTTCCGTAGTAACGATAGTCTTCACAATGAAATCATCATCCTTCATCTTACCCATCGCAATACGATTCTTTATTATATAATACAAGAACAGCAAACAGGTTTGGTTACCATTGATCAGCACCCATTCTCCTTTGTCATTTTTACAAGCCATACCTACACGGTCAGCATCCGGATCACTAGCCATTACAATGTCGGCGTCAATTTTCTTAGCCAAATCAATAGCCATAGACAAAGCCTCGGCATTTTCCGGATTCGGAGAAATAACAGTCGGAAAATCGCCACTCTTCACCATTTGTTCAGGCACGGTATGTACATTTTCAAATCCCCATTGCTTCAATGCACGCGGAATCAACATCATACCTGTACCATGAATCGGAGTATACACAATTTTCAAATCCTTCTGACGCTTGATCACTTCAGGATCAATAGAAATTGTTTTCACTTTATTCAAATAGACGCTGTCTACCTCTTCGCCCACAATCTGAATCAGATCCTTGTTACCTTCAAACTTAATGTCGGTAGCCGATGAAATCTTGTTCACCTCATCAATGATACCTTTATCGTGCGGAGCCAATACTTGTGCACCATCATCCCAATAAGCCTTGTAACCATTGTATTCTCTCGGATTATGAGAGGCAGTAATATTGATACCGCTCTGGCAACCGAAATGACGGATAGCAAATGACATTTCAGGAGTAGGACGCATATCTTCAAACAAATATACTTTAATACCATTCGCTGAAAAAATATTGGCAGAAATTTCCGCAAACAAACGGCTGTTGTTACGGCAATCATGACCTACCACTACAGAAATCTGATCGAGATCTTTAAAATTTTTATTTAGATAATTAGACAAGCCTTGAGTAGCAGCACCTACCGTATAAATATTCATACGGTTACTACCCACGCCCATAATACCACGCAAACCACCTGTTCCAAACTCCAAATCTTTATAAAATGCTTCAATCAAATCAGTCTTATCGGGATTCGCCAACATTTTCTTAATTTCAGCCTGTGTTTCGGCATCATAAGCAGGTGTTAACCATTTCTCTGCTTTCTCTGTCACTTGCTTTATCAATTCTTCATTTTCCATAATTTTTTGTTATTTATAAGGTTTATAATTATATCCGATTTTTACGTCTTGACAAATGTAAAAGAATTAAATTAAAAATCCTAGAAATTTGGAAGAAGAAAATTAGAGATATAAAGGATTATTCCCCAAAAATAATCTGTCATAAAAAAATAGAAGACCATACAAGGTAAAAAACACTATTATATAACAATCAGTAAAGCTCCTAGGCATCCTGAATACAATCTAAAAAACTATCTTATTATGCAAACAGGGGCAGAATTATAATCTGCCCCCTCCACTAATTAATCAGACTTTCAGAACATACAAAAATATATCCTATTTCATCTTATAACGTCCACCGGTGGCCTTTACCAGTTCTTCCAAAAATTCTTTGGGATATCCCGGACGTACCAAAGGAGCACAATGACCGGTTTCAGGGCGAAGTATAGTTCCATCTTTTGCCATCTTTTTCACAGCACCATCATTATACTTCACAATCAAAAATTCACCCAACTTCTTCCAGCTGTCTATTGCCGATTCGGCTGTCATGCAACTATAGTTAGTCAAGAATTCTTTTGCTTTTACAGGATCTTTCTCATATAAACTCATGGCAGAAGATTCAATGCCAGCCTGTGCATTCGCATAAGTATCTTCCAAATTATTTTGAACGGCACGCATATCATCAATCATCAGGCTATAACGTGGACGAATCATATCGGCCACCCAATTATAAATCCAGAATGCAGAATCCCATGAAAAAGTTACACAGTCGGCTTCTTTACCGCTATAACAATCAGGAATACGATCCGAACAACAATATACAGGAGCAAACACTGTCATATTAGCATCATCTGTCCCAAACCATAATACTCCCCCTATTGCATCGGGCAGGCTAGCACGCATCTGTGCAACAAAAGTGAAAGCCGTTTGCTGAGTCGAGATGGGACGTTCATTGAAATATTCCTGATCTCCTACTTTAAAACTCAAGGGCGACAGACGATAAGGAGTTTTAAACGGACCTGCACCGGGATCATTAGTAATATCCAGTGGAGTACCCTCATAGTGATCGCGCATAGCTGCTTGTACATCACGTACTGAAAGTTTACGGGAAGGCTTGATATAAAGAGGCATCGGTTCTTTGCTGTCCCCCTGGATATAAGGAAGATAGGTATCTCCCACCGACTTATTGAACATATTATAGAAACTCCATACACGCGCTTCACAGAACCGTACACCACCAAAATCTAAAGGATTATATGCCGCCGAGAAACTGAAATCTTTATTCATACCGTCAAAATAGCCTTTTTCACGAGCGAAAGAAATCACATCCGGAGAGTAAAGACAATTATCCTTGTCATTCATATTGAACTGATGAATCCGGCTCTGATTAGCATGTGCGGCAATACAATCATCCGGTATACGGACTGCTACCCATACAGCACCTTTCACACCGGGACCCTTACCGATCATCTCCAAAATCCAGACTTCATTGGGATCAGCGATACTGAATGATTCGCCACTGCTATAATAACCATATTCTTTTACTAAATCCGTCATTACCTGTATGGCTTCTTTGGCTGTACGAGAACGCTGGAGAGCTACATAAATCAAACTTCCATAATCCATAATACCGGTAGAATCAACCAATTCCTCCCGTCCACCAAAAGTAGTTTCACCTATGGTTACCTGAAATTCATTCATATTACCTACCACATTATAGGTTTGACGCGCTTCTTTTATTTGCCCTAAATATTTGCCCGAATCCCAATCATAGATATCACGCATGGTTCCTTTTTCATGCATACCGGCAGGATAGTGATACAACTCGCCAAACATTCCGTATGAATCAGCGGAATAAGAAACGATAACAGAACCATCCACCGAGGCTCCCTTACCTACAATCAGGTTAGTGCACGCCAAACTCTCCGTTATCGCTGCCAACAGAAAGGCAGCACCTAAAATCAGTTTATTCTTCATTAATATATAACTTTTTAATTGTGTATAATACTTATTTTACCATCAAAATTCATATTCCTCTCTTGTTTCATTTCCACAATAATCTGTCACCACCAATTCCAATTTATGGGCGACTCCTTTTTTTAACCGTTCAGGATGCTTCATCCACAATTTCGCATTTTTGGAACTGAAACCAAACAAGGCAAATTCGCCGTCTATCTTCACCTTATAATCTTTGATACCCGTTTCCGCATCTCCTATTTTGAACTGAACCTTACCTGTCTTCCATTGCGTTTTATTTAATGGAGTTACTCGTGGAGACAAGGTATCTATAGCTACGGTATAAGTTCCCAGTTCACGGATGGAAGTCTTCATCCAACCATTCTCATAAGTTCCTCCTGCTGAACCTTTCCTTTTTCCCCACTTACGGGCTACATAATATTTCGACGTATCCTCTACAGGAAGATGGCGTACCCCGATCATCAGCGTGCATCCAGCTTGCAAAGCTACTGGCTCATCGTGCAATTGGTACTCGTAAGAAATTGCGGCTGTATCTTTAACCACCTGACAGTTCAGTGCCACATCCTCATACAACATCCCTCGGGGGATAACCAGTTCCATACCCGGTTCCTGAACCACATTACCTTTATTCCATGCCAAATAATGTTTTACTTGCGGATGATATTCCTCTATCGGCTGCCTATGGCCACGCACAATGAAACGATAAGTCGACTTATTACCATATAAATCAGCTAATTCATAACGAAAATGATAATCACGTTCTTCATCAATCGTAATCACCCCTCCTTCATCGTTGGCTTGTAACATGCGCAAACTATTTCCGGGAAGAATTTGTGAGCGCATCACCCAATTATGCCTCTTTACATTCTCCTCATAGTCTGTCCAAGCATTAATCATCCGGTTCTCTTCAGGCAAAACGCCATCCACTGTACTGCGAAAAACTTCTGTCGTATCCACATAGAGTACCACGGAACGCACACCATAATTATTATGTGTACCATCCATATAGTCGTATGCCTTAATACCAGCGGCTATTTTCCCCCAAGCAGAAACCGGTTGCCCCAAAGAAGCAACAGGTATGGATTTTTTTCTTTGTGAGCCTTCCACAACCCCAGCGCCCCGCTGCGGATAAAGCATAATCATTGACGCACGTGGCGGAGTAGTGTCTTTGATTTTATCGGTATAGAATTGTAAGGGATCTATCAATTCACCAGTATCCGTACAGCGTATCTCCATATGCAGATGCGGTCCGAAAGAATATCCTTCATTACCGCTTAAAGCAATGATTTCTCCAGCTTTGAAACTGACCTGATGAGGTTCGAATTTCAAATCCACAGCAAAAGTTTCATGCCGATATTGATATTCCTCCACTACTTTTGCCACTGCGGAAGCAAATTTCAACACATGCCCATACACTGAAGTATATCCATTGGGATGAGTAATAAAAATAGCCTGCCCATATCCGCCGGGAGTAACCAGTACACGGCTCACATATCCGTCGGCAATGCAATGAATAGGTTTTCCCACCTCTCCCTGGGTTTTAAAGTCCACTCCTCCATGAAAGTGGTTAGAACGCAGTTCACCAAAATTACCGCTCAGAGTAAGCGGAAAATCAAAAGGAGGACGGAATACAGGAGCAGCCGGTTCTTCCTGTGCCCGTACAGTGAAAATACTGCCCAAAGCTACTATGATTATATAATTTCGTAAAGTCATTTTCTTTATTTTATGGAGAACTCATCACAAAAATTTTGAATCTCTCCGCAAACTTACAAATAAAAAACAGAATATCCCTTAAAATAATGTTGCTAAACATACATTTATTACGAAAAAAACATATCCAGACAAAACCTACTTTTCTGACATTTTGTTATCTTTGAGGCAGTCAAACCCCTTAAATGTGACAATTATGATAGTAGGAATTCCTAAAGAAATCAAAAACAACGAGAATCGTGTATCATTAACCCCTGCAGGAGCACACGAGTTGGTACAGAGAGGTCACACGGTGTATATACAACACACCGCAGGTATAAACAGCGGATTTTCCGACGAAGAGTATGAGAAAGTCGGAGCGCGTATCCTTCCTACTATAAAAGATGTGTACGCCATCGCTGAAATGATTATAAAAGTCAAGGAACCCATCAAATGTGAATATAATCTGGTACGTAAGGACCAACTGGTATTTACATACTTCCATTTTGCCTGTGACAAAGAATTAACAGAGGCAATGATGCGTAGTGGTTCAGTATGCCTAGCTTACGAAACTGTAACAGACAAACAAGGAGGACTGCCTCTGCTGATTCCCATGAGTGAAGTGGCGGGACGAATGTCCACTCAGGAAGGAGCACGTTTTTTGGAGAAGCCTCAAGGAGGACGTGGTATCTTACTAGGTGGAGTTCCCGGTGTCAAACCAGCCAAAGTGCTGGTATTAGGCGGCGGCATTGTAGGAACCAATGCAGCTTTAATGGCTGCAGGGCTAGGGGCTGATGTCACAATCTGCGATATTTCATTACCCCGCCTGCGTCAGTTAAGCGAGTTCATGTCTAAAAATGTAAAAACATTATTCTCGTCCAGCCACAATATAGAAAAAGAACTGCCAACAACTGATTTGATAATCGGTGCGGTACTTATCCCCGGTGCAAAGGCCCCCCACCTCATTACACGCCCCATGCTGAAACTGATGAAAAAGGGTACCGTACTGGTAGATGTGGCCATTGACCAAGGAGGATGTTTTGAGACGTCCCATCCTACAACTCATGCCGAACCTATTTACGAAGTAGACGGTATCATCCATTACTGTGTGGCCAATATTCCGGGAGCTGTACCATGTACTTCAACCTTGGCATTAACCAATGCTACACTGCCATACGCCATCAGATTGGCAGATCTTGGTTGGAAAAAAGCTTGCGAAAACGATCCTGGACTAAAAAACGGCTTGAATATTGTCAACGGAAAGATTGTGTTTCCGGCCGTGGCAGAGGCCTTTGGCTGGAAGATTTAATAAAGTATGGATCCTAATGGAAAAAAGGAAGGCCGTCACGAAGGTCTTCCTTTTTTACGATATAATACTTATAAGGATTATCATCTCATGATTTTTCAAGCACTTCCTCCAAGGATTCTTCCTGCTGTTTTTTCCCTGTCCGACTTACAATCCAAATGCTGACTTCGTAAAGCAAATACATGGGCACAGATACCATCATCAATGTAAAAACATCTGACGTAGGAGTGATAACAGCTCCAACTATCAGAATAATAACAATAGCATGACGACGATACCGCTTCATAAAATCAGCCGTAAGAAATCCCAGTTTGGCAAAAAGCCAACAAAGGACAGGGATCTCGAAAACAATCCCCATCATCAGACTCATCATCATCAACGTATCCATATACGAGGACAAAGTAATCGTGTTCTCCACTTCCATACTGACCTGATAGGTAGCAAGAAAACGGAAAGTAAGAGGAAAAATCAAAAAATAATTCAAAAGAACTCCCATCATAAAAAGAAAATAGCCCCATCCTACAACCCGGGTAGAATATTTCTTTTCATTCTCGTATAAAGCCGGCGAGACAAAACGGAACAACTGATAAATAACATAAGGAGATGCCAACAAAAAACCCGCATAAAAAGACACACTCATATGAGTAATGAATTGAGCCGCCAACTGGGTATTGATCATTTTCACATAAAACACTTCCGGACATAATGAAGGCATAGCCATAGAATCAGCTATCCGGCAAAAAAAATGATAAATAATGAAATCAGCATTCTTAGGCGCTAGAACAATAGCAAAGAGCTCATCCTTAAACAAGAATGCTACCAACATTAGAAATACCACAGCCACTGCAATGCGGAACAAGACATGGCGTAGTTCTTCCAGATGATCCCAAAAGGTCAGTATCTTCTGCTGCTGTTCCATTATTTGTCACTTTTTCGTTTCCCCTTTCTTATCTTTCCCATCTATATCATCCTCCAACCCGTTCATCCCTTCTTTAAAACTCTTAACCCCTTTGCCCAACCCCTTCATCAGTTCGGGTATCTTCTTCCCACCAAAGAACAAAAGAACAATCAATGCAATGAATAACACTTCCTGCATTCCTAATCCTAAAAATAATAATGTGCCTGTCATTTTATCTATTAACTATTAAATGATTTATCAAAAACCAAAGTCATCTATTTATCGTGCTCTCCATCCATGACAACTACCAGGACATAACCAGCGCCACCATTTTCAGGTTGTTTCACAGTTTGCAACATTAACATCAAGTGTTTACAACTCATCTTTTTGCAATAGCTTTCAGCAATGCATAGCCGCCAAAAATCTGGAGCAACATGCCCGGAATCCCAATCCGGAAATCCTGTGCCGCCAAATAGAAATCACCGACAAGAACCCATTCTATCAAGGTACCCACCACCTGATATGCCATAACAGTCCCCAGCAATGCAGGAATTGTAATCTTACGGAAACGGTCTGCCATATATCCCGCCACCAACGCCAACAATACCGACTTTACCAATATAGCCGGCAGTATAGCCACAGAAGGCATTCCAAACAAGATGCTATTGGCAAGCGGAGAAAGAACAGCCGTCAACATCCCCACTTTGAATCCATATTTATAAGCACCTATTAATGTAAAGAAATAAATGGGTAACATAGCAGGACCACCCCAATGCACCAAATGACAAAGTTGCGGCAATACCACATTACCTACAATAAACACGAACGCAAATAAATAAGTATTTACGTTTGTGTAGTTTAACGAATAGAATTTTGTTGTTGATTCCATAAATACTAACCTTTCATTTAATTTCTGCAAATATAATCATTTCATAAAGCAAGCTCAATCTTTTTTTTCTCTTTTCTTGTTTATATTATCAAATATTCCTCTATCTTCGCAATAAATTGATAAAATTCCAACTATGAAATATTATAAATTCATCTATTTTTTAGCCTTCGTCCTTGGAATATCAACATGGGCACAGGCACAAAGCACTCCTTGTACCGGAAATACATATAGTACAAATGCAGACTTCTTCCGTGCCTCGGCATCAGCTCAGAGCGGTGACGCCACTGCCTCCAAAAAGAAGGCGATCATTACAGCCCGTACCGCAATAACTAACCAGATCAAGGCAAAAGCAGAAATGGCTGCCAAGTCTCAAAATAAATTCGGTAATGCAGAATGGGAACAATTTTTAGATCTGATCCAAATGGTTACCCAGCAAGAGGCTGCTAACTTAAAAGTAATTTGTGAAAACAGCCGACAGAACGGTGGTAAATATAAAACAGACGTTGTAGTAGAATTGCCCAAAGCAGGAGTTCTGTCCACAATCATCAACCAAATAAAAAGTGATGATAAATTAAAAGGACTTTTTGAAGAAAGCAAGTTTAAGCAAGCGTTTTAAAACCATTTGAATCCATCAGAGGGGTCCATGTGGTTTGAACAGAAAAACCAATTACATCAACCTAATCTTGACAAATTTATGGAAAAGTTGTACGATTACCTTCCCCAGCAATTGGTTACTTTCATTCTAGTAACATTGTTCTCTTTACTCATCGGTTTATCCCAACGGAGAATCAGTCTGAGACGAGAAGGGGAAACTACGCTTTTCGGCACAGACCGGACTTTTACTTTTATCGGTATTTTGGGATATCTCCTCTATATACTTGACCCTAAGGAAATGCATTTATTTATGGGAGGCGGGATAATTTTAGGCATGTTACTGGGTATCAATTATTATGTCAAGCAATCCCAGTTTCACGTGTTTGGAGTGACAACAATCATCATCGCTCTTATCACCTATTGTATGGCTCCTATCATAAGTACACAGCCTTCCTGGTTTTATGTCATGATGGTAGTCACCGTGCTTCTTTTCACAGAAATGAAACACACCTTTACCGAACTTGTACAACGGATGCAAAATGATGAAATGATAACACTGGCAAAATTTTTGGCTATCAGCGGTATCATTTTGCCCATGTTACCCAAGGAACCTCTTATACCGGGTATCAATCTCACTCCATACACCATTTGGCTGGCTACTGTAGTCGTATCGGGCATCTCCTATTTATCCTACCTGCTGAAACAATATGTTTTCCGCGAATCAGGCACTCTAGTTTCGGGTATTATCGGTGGTCTGTATAGCAGCACCGCTACCATTTCCATCCTTGCCCGCAAATGTAAACGGATACAAACGCATGAAATACCGGAATATGTATCTGCCATGATGCTTGCTATCAGCATGATGTTCTTGCGTTTCATGATTTTGATCCTTATATTCAGCACTTCCATCTTTCTGGATATCTACCCCTATCTGCTCATCATGTCTGTAACCGCCGCCGGCATCGGTATATTCATCCATAAAAAGCATACTATAAAAGGCGAGCGCGAAGTTATTGAGGAGCCGGAAACGGAAAGTAATCCGCTGGAATTCAAAGTCGCTCTGATCTTTGCTTTATTATTCGTAGTATTTACATTTCTGACTCACTATACATTAATTTATGCAGGAACAGGAGGTTTGAGTATTCTCTCCATTGCAGCAGGATTAAGTGACATCACCCCTTTCATACTTAACCTGTTACAAGGCGGAAGCATTCCAGCAACTATCGTAGGAGCCTGCATCATGCAAGCTATCATCAGCAACATTGTGGTGAATATGTTCTATGCCATATTTTTTTCCTCCCGCAGAAAAGAAATACTGCCTTATGTATGGAAAGGATTCCTCACTGTCATTGGGATAAACGCTGTACTATTACTCATCTATTACTTCTAAATTATATTCTCATAAAAAAGCATATGCGGATAACAGGATTTAAATCCCTATCAGAAGAGTAGAATATAAGCCAATGAACTAATACTAATCACTGCCCAAAGAGCAACACCTTGAACCAGAGGTTTCATACCGACTTGCTTCAGTACATCCATAGACAAGGAAGCTCCAATAAAAAACATGGTAATAATCAATCCCTTACGTGCCAGTCCAGAAACGGCCTGCCCGAATTGAGGTACACCATCCAACACATAAGTATTCAGAACGATAGCTACAACGAAATAAAGGATAAACCAAGGAATGCTTACTTTCTTACCACTCCCCTTGAAAATAAAAGATGTAGCGAATGCCAAAGGAATAATCCAAAGGGCACGGGTCAGTTTAATTGTAGTCGCCACTTTCAACGCTTCTTCACCGTATGCCGCACCTGCACCCACCACAGAACTCGTATCATGAATAGCAATAGCTGCCCAAGTACCAAACTGTTGTTGATCTAACCCAAACGTATGACCTAACACCGGAAAAATGAACAAAGCGATAGCATTCAATACAAAGATAGTAGCCAAAGCCACAGACATCTCACTATCTTTAGCTTTCAATACAGGCCCCACAGCAGCAATAGCGCTCCCCCCACAAATTGCAGTACCTGAACTGATAAGGTAAGCCGTATCACGGTCTACCTTCAAAAGTTTACGCCCTATAAACATACCTATAATCATTGTACCGATTACAGAAATGATCGTAAATTCCATTCCTTCCTTGCCGGAAGCCAAAGAAGCCTGAAGATTCATACCGAACCCCAATCCCACTACAGAATATTGCAACAAATATTTAGAAACCTTTTTATTGAATTTAGGATGGGCCTGTCCGCAAACTAATGCAAATATCAACCCCAGAAATAAAGATACGGGTGGAGTGACCCACCGGGAAAATGGAGCCAATACCGGAATATAGTCCATCAATAAAAAGACCGTTAACGTGGAAAGCAAGCCTACATAAATAATTTTGTTGTTTTGCTGTAAAGCTGTTACTGAAATCATATATTTTACTTTTTAACATTATTTCTCTATTTCGAGGTGCAAAGGTAGTATATGTTTCAATAACAATCTAATCGTTTTTAATTATAGGTTATAACTTTTCCTTATAATGATTGGCAAACTGCATGAACAGAGTCGGAAGCCCTGTATCCTGCCCTTGCAATTGGACAAAATCAAATTCACGAAACATCACCAGGTCTTTTATATCCAATACTTTAAACTTTCCTGAATACAGTTCTTTATTAATAGACCGGATAGACAAAATCCCCATGCACTCACTATTTTCCAAAAATAATTTAATGCTTTCTGTACTCCCCAGGTGCATACGGATAGTAAGGTCCGATAACTTTATGTTGTGTTTATGCAAAGCGGTAATCAATACATCCAATGTTCCCGAACCTCTTTCACGAAGCACAAGAGGAACTTCTTTCAATTCATCCAAAGTTATCTCATCATAATCCATCCACTTACTACGAGTATGGACGATAGCCACCAGCTCATCTTGCAGAAAAGGAGTATATTTCAAATTAGGTTGCCGGGTATTGCCCTCTACCAATGCCAAATCTATGCGATGTTCTTGCAATGCCTTTTCCACCTCAGAGGAGTTCCCGCTGAAAAGTGATAAAGACACTTGCGGAAACTTCTCGATGAAACGAGCCAGCAAGGGAGGAAGCACATATTGGGCAATTGTAGTACTGGCTCCCAAGCGTAACTCACCGGTATGCTCATTACGTAATAAGTTCATCTCGTACTCCAAGCGTCCGTAATCTTCCAAAATTTTCTCACAATGTTCCAACAACAACCTGCCTGCATCAGTCAGCAAGATCTTGTTACCCATTCGCTCAAAAAGGCGCGTCTGGTACATCGTTTCCAATTCCTGAATATGCTTGGTTATAGCCGGCTGGCTGATAAACAGCTCCTGCGAAGCCTTTGTAAAGCTGAGATTTTTCGCAACACTACTGAATACTCTTAACCTGAAATCAGACATGTTTTTTAATGATTATAGTTCGTCTGCTTTAATTCCTAACGACTGTAAAACTGCGAATCCAAACATCTCCCACTGATAAGCCACTTCACAGGCTGGAGGATTCATGCCGAATACTGTCATTTTTTCTTTTCCGTCCACCTTATTTAATATAGCAGGAACTTTATCCCCATATTCTTCTTCGGCAGGGACAATAATTACCCGTTTCACCTCTTTTGCATCAACCACCACTCTCAAAGACTCTAGAAACAACTCTTCGCGACTAGCCATATCCGACGGTTCGAAAGAATAAAGTGCAAACTCTCCCAACTGGCTTTTGAAAGCCACGTTATTTAATTCCTTTTCCAAATCCGACGGCTGAAAAGCATCCATTTTCTTACTTTCCTCGTCATAAATAAATAATACCTGAACTGCATTCTCCCCCAAGGGTATTCCACTATCCAGTGACAGACATTCCAACAACACCGGCAAATCCGCTTTCGGCAACTTACGCCCCACCACGTCACCAAAATGTTTGGATAAATCACCCGCCACCCTATCTACATAGGCTACATCCACCAGAATTACAGTATCTGCAAACTTTATTTCATTTGTCATCTCGTTTTCATTTTATGATTTCGATGCTAAGATAGCAATTATCATCTGCCTGCAAAAAGAGTTATCTGCCTTTTTGTGTACAATTCGGACTTTTTTTCATTTAAAAGCCGGAAAGCCTGTCATTTTGTCTTCTTATTTTACTTCATTAGCTTTCTTTTTCTTTTTGGCAAACTATTTGACGATTATCAAATGAAATCGCAAAAGCCACTGAACAAAGCAGTGACAGTTACGTTTTCAATAGGTATTTGAATAATATTTAGAAAGGAGATACAATATGAATTTTAACAACTTCACAATTAAATCACAGGAGGCAGTGCAACAAGCGGTGAACGTAACTCAAGCCCGCGGACAGCAAGCTATCGAGCCTGTGCATCTGTTGGCCGGAGTACTGAAAGTAGGTGAAAACGTCACCAACTTCATTTTCCAGAAATTGGGAATGAACGCCCAGCAGATCGCATTGGTCATCGACAAGCAAATTGACTCGCTGCCTAAGGTTTCGGGAGGAGAACCTTACCTTAGCCGTGAAAGCAACGAGATATTACAAAGAGCCGTACAGTATTCCAAAGAGATGGGTGACGAATTCGTTTCACTGGAAGCTATTATCCTGGCCTTATTGAATGTAAAGAGTACTGTCGCTACCATATTGAAAGACGCGGGAATGACAGACAAAGAGCTGCGCTCCGCCATAGCAGAACTACGTAAAGGTGAAAAAGTAACTTCACAATCCAGTGAAGACACTTATCAATCCTTAAGCAAATATGCCATTAATTTGAATGAGGCTGCCCGCAGCGGAAAACTTGATCCGGTTATCGGGCGTGATGAAGAAATACGTAGAGTATTACAAATATTAAGCCGCCGTACCAAGAATAATCCGATTTTAATTGGTGAGCCGGGTACTGGTAAGACCGCCATTGTTGAAGGTTTGGCACACCGTATCATCCGAGGTGATGTACCCGACAATTTGAAGAACAAACAAATCTTCTCATTGGATATGGGCGCACTGGTTGCTGGAGCCAAATACAAAGGTGAATTTGAGGAACGTCTGAAATCTGTTGTCAATGAAGTGGTCAAAGCCGAAGGCAGCATCATCCTGTTTATCGATGAAATCCATACCTTGGTCGGAGCCGGTAAAGGTGAAGGTGCCATGGATGCCGCCAATATATTGAAACCCGCCTTGGCCCGTGGTGAGCTCCGCAGCATCGGAGCCACTACTTTGGACGAATATCAGAAATACTTCGAAAAGGACAAGGCATTGGAACGCCGGTTCCAAACTGTTATGGTAGCCGAACCGGACACGCTGAGCACCATCTCTATTCTTCGTGGATTGAAAGAACGTTACGAAAACCATCACAAGGTACGTATCAAAGATGAAGCCATCATTGCCGCTGTAGAATTGAGTAACCGGTACATTACCGAACGTTTCCTTCCGGACAAGGCTATTGATCTGATGGATGAAGCTGCTGCCAAATTGCGTATGGAACGTGACTCTGTGCCTGAAGAACTAGATGAAATCTCACGTCACCTGAAACAACTGGAAATTGAACGTGAGGCCATCAAACGTGAAAAAGACGAGTCCAAATTACAACAGCTGAATAAAGAGATTGCCGAACTGAAAGAACAGGAAACCTCTTACAAAGCCAAATGGCAGAGTGAAAAGGAACTGGTCAACAAGATTCAGCAAAACAAGCAGGAAATAGAACAATTGAAATTTGAAGCCGAGAAAGCGGAACGTGAGGGAGATTACGGTAAAGTGGCCGAAATCCGTTATGGAAAATTACAGGCTTTAGAGAACGAGATTAAGGATATCCAAGAAGACCTGAAACACAAGCAGGGTGACAGTGCCATGATAAAGGAAGAAGTTACCGCTGAGGACATTGCCGATGTTGTTTCACGGTGGACAGGGATACCTGTTAACAAGATGCTGCAAAGCGAACGTGACAAATTGCTTCATCTGGAGCAAGAATTACATTTGCGTGTGGTAGGTCAGGATGAAGCCATAGCAGCCGTATCCGATGCCGTACGCCGTAGCCGTGCCGGATTACAGGATCCGAAACGTCCGATAGGTTCATTCATCTTCCTGGGTACTACCGGTGTAGGTAAGACAGAACTTGCCAAAGCATTGGCCGACTACCTGTTTGATGACGAGAGTCTGATGACGCGTATCGACATGAGCGAATACCAGGAGAAACACTCTGTATCTCGCCTGATCGGAGCGCCTCCCGGATACGTAGGTTACGATGAAGGCGGTCAGTTAACAGAAGCCGTCCGACGCAAACCATACTCTGTGGTATTATTTGATGAAATAGAAAAAGCACATCCCGATGTGTTCAATATTCTGCTGCAAGTTTTGGACGACGGACGTCTGACTGACAACAAGGGACGTACGGTAAACTTCAAGAATACGATTATCATCATGACTTCCAACCTGGGCAGCGCATACATTCAAAGCCAGTTCGAAAAGATTAATGACGAGAATCGCGAAGTGGTGATTGAAGAGACGAAGAAAGAGGTAATGTCCATGTTGAAAAAAACGATACGACCGGAGTTTCTGAACCGTATAGATGAAACAATTATGTTCTTGCCTTTGAACAGAGAAGAGATAGAACAGATTGTGATGTTACAAATCAACGGTATCAAGAATATGCTGGCCGGCAACGGCATTACTTTGGAAATGACCGATGAGGCCGTCCGTTTCATTGCCAGCACAGGCTATGATCCCGAATTCGGCGCCCGTCCTGTGAAACGTGCCATCCAGCGCTATTTGCTGAATGATTTGTCCAAAAAACTATTGTCACAGGAAGTAGACCGAAGCAAACCGATTATCGTAGAAACAGCTGGTGACGGATTAAAATTCCGCAACTAGAATGTTACAAACAGCCAGGAAAGATAAGATCTTATCTTTCCTGAGTAAAGGGGGGCTCATCACTTGTAAGATATACAATCTTCCACCTGCAACATTACTAATCTTACAGCCCACGCATTAGTAACGTGTCACCCCACACGTTACTAACTTTCCGGCATGCACATTACTAACCTCTCAAACGTCCTGTTCTTTTCTGAAAAGAACAAGGTCTTTAAAAAAAAGAACAAGACGTTTTCATTGAAAGAACAAGAGCTTTTTAAAATTTGACCTGTTGTTTTTTCCATAATGGCATCTACATGCCGAAACTCCTTATTTTTCCTTCAGATCTTTCAGCTACTCCGCAAACACCCTGCCCGCCGACATTCCGGCTGAAAGATATACATCGCGAAATGTTTCAGCCGAAAAATATCCTTCAAGAAAAACGATTCCCTGAAAATCAGAGAAACACCGATTCGGCTGAAGGATTCCAATCCCCGACTGAAGCATTCCCGAACCCAATCCTTCAGCCGAAATGCCCACGAACAAGGCGTTTGCGGGAAGTCTGAAGGATTTGAAGGATTTTTCAGGGTATCCTTTATAGAGCACGATCTATGATCATATTCCACTGAAAGAAGTAAGATATCCTACTTCTTTTACCAATAATGCCGATGAACAAAAAGCCCGTCAAGCAGATTGTAAACTGCTTGACGGGCTTTTCCCCTTCGCTTTATTTCAATTATTCAGCAGCAGCTTCTTCCACTTTGTCGACAGATTCTGCCGGAGCTTCTACAAATTCAGTAATACCATTGTTTACCAAAATATTGTACCATGAAATCAGTTTCTTGATATCCCCGTTATGAACACGGTCACGATCATAATTTGGCAAAATTTCTGCAAAATAAGCATGCAACTCATCGGCTGATGCTTTTTTATAATTGATAGAAGCAACCGCTCCATTCTCTTTCTTCTTTACCGCTTCCAGCACTTCGCTCAAAGGCACTTCTTCCGCATCTGTGTACATAGCAATATCCGCCAATGAGATAACTTTGTCATGAGCATAAGCAGGAACTCTTTTCTTAGCTGCGTCAACTGTTTCTACAATCAACATGTTCTTTCCTTGAGAAATCAATTTATATAATCCCGGTTTGCCCGCGATTGATAAAATGGTCTTTAACATACTATTCTATTTTATATTTATGGTTTGAGGAAACAAAAGTACAATTCACCAATGAAACTCCCAAATTTATAGTATGAATTTTTCGGTTTTTAATTGTTCTACTATTCTGTTCAACTGGGGTATGAGCAATTGCACCCCGTCATTCACCACCGTGAAATCGGCCCGCCGACGCTTTTCTTCATCATCCATCTGGGCAGCAATACGTGCCCGGACTTGTTCCTCGCTGGCTCCGTCACGATACATGGCACGCTGTATACGCAGTTCTACAGGTGCATAGACCATTATTACCGCATCTACCGTATCCTGAAAACCAGCCTCATACAAAATAGCCGATTCCATACCCACTATCTCACACTTTTCCTGACGTTCCACCCATACGGTAAAATCTTTCCGTACCCGGGGATGGATAATGGAATTGATTTGGAGCACATGCGCCGGATCGGAAAACAGATAGGAAGCCAACAACGGCTTGTTTAACAGACCATCCTTATAAACATCCTCACCTAACAAAGCGATCAGTTCCCCACGAATTCCGGCATCAGAAGCAGTGAGACGTTTCGCTTCATTATCCGCATTATACACAGGGATATGCATATTCTCCAACAAATGGGAAATGTATGATTTTCCACTGCCGATGCCACCGGTAACCGCTATCTTAATCATTGAATTTAATTCGTTGTTCTATCAAATAATCCACCTCTTTGGGATTCAAACGAACATGGTTCACATATCGGGGGATGGATTTGAGATTGACCGGACACTTCTCCCCCTTATTGTTCAACAAAGACTCATAAGTCACCCCGATAAAGAAATCCTCGGAAGTGATGGACTTGAAATGACTCAGACCTACCTGAAAAGTCACCTGAACCTTGGAAGGAAAAGTACGAAGTACCTTGTCGGGCGGAAAATTGATGCCACGTATAGGCACCTCCACACTTTTCTCAGCGTAGATATCTACCAATAAAGTCACATCATCAAAAGAGGGAATAAATTTCGCTCCGCGTACATCGGCCAGATTCACCCTACGACGAATGGTATCTGCCACATCTTCAAAATTCAATGCCTGTGTATAAGCAGCCGTGATGGTATCCAAAATCTCCTGAGGAGCATAAACCATCACTGAATCCGGCGAGTAAATGATATCCGAGATATAATACTGGCGGTCTAAAGCCACCTTGCCTTGTAACTTCACGGGCACCTTCTTTGCCTTCCCTTTCGTATAAATAAACTCCACAGTATCCGGCCGTATGGTCAGCAATTTGGTTGTCTGATTCAACTGGACCGAAATCTTTTTCATTAAAGCTGAAACCGGAATCCGGACACGGCTCCCTTTATCCTCATAGTCCTTGAAGTCCACAACAATGGGATAAAATGTCTGCCCCAGCATATAGTTAGCCAATACAGTCCCCCTGTCTTTCACGCCAATACGCAGTTCATCAGGAAGTTCGGAGGTCAACACCACATCACTAGGTACATTCTTCAACCGTAACGGAATGGAAAATTCCGTTTCATAGTCATCATTTAACACCTGAAGCAACCAAAAGCAGAAAGATACAAATACAAAAAACAAGAAAATCAGGAACTCCCTGCTATTACGGCTAAGCAGGAAGCTTCTGATTCTCTCTAAAGTCTTTAAATAGTAAATACGTATGTTCCTTTTGTCGAACATGTTATCATGTCATTTACTTTGCCTGTTGTTGGTTGGATGCAGCATTAGCGAAGATAGAATTTCTATCAATTTTAATCTTAACGCCTGATGCAATTTCCAAAACAACTGTATTATCTTCTATTTCTTTTATCTTTCCGTATATACCACCTGCAGTAATCACTTCTTGACCCACTTCCAAATTCTTGCGGAAATTAGCAATCTCTTTCTGTTTTTTATTCTGAGGACGAATCATGAAGAAATACATAATAGCGAAAATGGCTACCATCATAATCAGGAAAGAGTAATCTCCACCACCCCCTGCCTGCAGAAATACAAATAATAAGTTCATACTTTCTATGTTTTTTAGTTTATAATGCTGTTATTCTTCAATAACAAACAAAGATATTAATTTTTTGTTAGCTTATTCTCTTTTTTCAATGAATTAACGATTCCGTCCAAAGTTCCGTTAATAAAGCCACCGCTTTTCGGGGTGCTGTACAGTTTGGCTATTTCTACGTACTCATTCAGTGATACGCTGACCGGAATATTGGGAAAACTCAGAATTTCAGCCAAAGCGATCTGCATAATAACCACATCCATGAAAGCCACACGGTCTAAATCCCAGTTCTTTGTATTTTCGCTAATCAGATGACGATAATAATCGGCATTCAAGATAGTACGACGGAACAAACGGCGTGCGAAGTCTTGATCCTCCTCATCTTTAAATTCCGGCAACAATTCCTGTTTTGCACCATTCTTCTCATCGAAACGCTTGATGGTCTTCAACACAAAGGTATCCACTATTTCCTTATCATCATTCCAATACAAACTTTGGTCCTCCAAAACCTGATCTAGTTCGATATTATTAAAAATAATATTTTTATATAGCTTGCGCCACAATTCACGGTCTTCCTCATACGAAGAAGTCTCACTGGCCATATATTCCTTATATATATCGCTTTCTAAGATTTTATCACATAAAGTCTTTACGAAATCAGCTTCATTCTCCCAAGTTTTCTTCTGATTGTTCGAAAACTCCAGCAGTTGTTTGTTTACCTCCAACTGTGCAATAAAGCGGTTTTCTACAAATTTAGTGTTGGGAAACAATTCTTCCTTAGTAGGAACCAGTTTGTTTTTCGCAGCATTCAGTCGTTTGTTAGCCTGTTTAGTTACCTCTACCATTAAAAGCAGCAGATAGTTGTATAAGTCATACGCTTTAGAAAGGCTGAAAAATAACTCTTTTTCCGCTGTATCCAAGTTTTTGCCTCCGTTCTGATAATAAGCATAGACTATCTGAACTATCTTAAGACGAATAAGAACTCTATTTATCATAATTCACATAAAATTATTAAGGAGTTGCAAAAGTAGGTATTTTCATTGATTTTACATAACATAATTACATTTTTTAATGTAAAATTTACATAGAGCTATCTAAATCGCTTTTTTCATCGAAGTTTATCCGCAAATTTTTTGCCCATTTAAAAAAAATGTCCAATTTTGAAGCCGATTTATAAAGATACTTAAGTTATGGAAGATTATAAAAAGAAAAGTGTAGTGGATGGTGACAAAGAAATTGTTTTTTCAAAAGCAATTAAAGCCGGCAAACGTATTTATTATTTAGATGTGAAGAAAAATCGAAAAGATGAAATGTTTTTGGCTATTACTGAAAGCAAGAAAATTGTTTCGGGAGAAGGTGATGACTCGCAAGTAAGCTTCGAAAAACATAAGATTTTTCTATATAAAGAAGATTTTGAGAAGTTCATGAACGGTTTACAACAGGCTATACAGTTTATTGCCGAAGAGCAAGGTCCTATTGAACCTCATCACACTGAAAATGAAGAACAGGAAACAACCGAAGATGCGCACAAACCGCTTAGTCCGAATGAAATTAAAATAGATATCGATTTCTGATTCCAACTGATAAAGAAAGCACAATGATAAAAAAATTGTGCTTTCTTTTTGTCAAGTCGGAAATAAGCAGTAATTTTGCACCGCTTTTTCAAGCTCATCGTGTGATATACCACATCGTGTGATGGCGAATTAAGCAATAAGATCAACTTAATTTAGAGTAACACAAAAAATTTAAAAACAATGAAATCAATTGAAATTAAAGGTACTGTCAGAACAGACGTAGGAAAGAAAGCAACTCACGAATTGCGTAAGAACAATGGTGTTCCTTGTGTATTGTATGGAGTGCAGAAAGACGAAAACGGCTTGCCCGTAGCTACTCACTTCTCCGTTCCCACCGAAGGACTCCGTAACTTGGTATACACACCGCACATCTATGTTGTAGACTTGAACATTGATGGTAAAATAGTAAACGCTATTTTGAAAGATATCCAGTTCCATCCTGTAACGGATGCAATCCTTCACGTTGACTTCTATCAGATTGATGAAGCCAAACCTATTGTTATGGAAGTTCCTGTTCAGTTGGAAGGTTTGGCAGAAGGTGTACGTGCCGGTGGTAAATTGGCATTACAGTTGCGTAAACTGAAAGTGAAAGCTTTATACAATGTAATTCCTGAACGCCTGGTTGTTGATGTAACTTCTTTGGGTCTGGGCAAGACTATCAAAGTGGGCGAATTAAGCTATGAAGGTTTGGAATTGATTAACGCTAAAGAAGCCGTTGTTTGCGCAGTTAAATTAACTCGTGCCGCTCGTGGTGCTGCTGCAACTGCCGGTAAATAATCAGTAACCCTTTAATCCTTATCAATGAAATATTTGATTACAGGACTGGGTAATATAGGTGAAGAATACCGAAATACCCGTCACAACATAGGATTCACAGTATTGGACGCCCTTGCAAAGGCGTCCAATCTTGTTTTTACTGACGGACGTTACGGAGCCACTGCCACCCTCTCGCTCAAAGGACGCCAGCTTATCCTGCTGAAACCGTCTACTTACATGAACTTGAGTGGAAATGCAGTGCGCTACTGGATGCAAAAAGAAAACATTCCGTTGGAAAATGTGTTGGTAGTGGTGGACGACCTCGCCCTTCCTTTCGGTACATTACGTCTGAAAGGAAAAGGCAGCGATGCCGGACACAATGGTTTGAAACATATAGCTGCTACGCTGGGCACACAAGATTATGCCCGTCTGCGCTTTGGTATCGGCAACGATTTTCCCCGTGGCGGGCAAATAGATTTTGTATTAGGTCACTTCACTGATAAAGATTTGAAGACCATGGACGAACGTGTAGCAACGGCTTGCGACATAATTAAGAGTTTTTGCCTGGCAGGCATCAGTATAACAATGAACCAATACAATAAAAAGTAATGGCTGAAGCAAGAATTGATAAATGGCTATGGGCCTCACGTATATTCAAGACCCGCACTATCGCTGCCGAAGCATGCAAGAAAGGACGGGTTTCTATCAACGGCACTCAGGTGAAGCCATCGAGAATGATAAAACCGGGAGAAGTGATACATGTAAAGAAACCACCTGTCACGTACTCATTTAAAGTTTTACAGGCAATAGAAAAACGTATAGGTGCCAAATTGGTTCCTGAAATACTGGAGAATGTAACGACTCCGGAACAATATGAATTGCTGGAAATGAGCAAAATCAGCGGTTTTGTTGATCGCGCCCGCGGAACAGGACGTCCCACTAAAAAGGACCGTCGCAGTATGGAAGAGTTCATTACTCCTGAATATTTCGGTGACGATGACTTCGACTTTGAATTTGATTTCGAAGAAAAAGAGTGATTAGTTAATAGTTAGTGATTAGTGGTTAATAGCGGATGCATACACCGCAGGCACTAATCACTAACCACTAATCGCTACTACAGATTTTTCTTTATAGCTTCAATCATTTCTTGATATTCCGCATCAGCCAGATAAACTTTTCCCGGATTCATCTGAAATACACCTCCATAATCAGGTCCATCCACATACTTGGGGACCAAATGAAAATGCAAGTGAGAAAGTTTGTCACTATACGCTCCGTAATTTATTTTTTCAGGATGGAAAGCCTTGTCCATGGCACGGGTCACACGGGTAACATCTGCCATAAATGCGTTACGTTCTTCATCACTCAGTTCAAACAAGTCGTTTACATGATCTTTATAAGCAACAAGGCAACGTCCGCGATAGGTTTGTTCCTTAAAAAGGAATACACGTGAAACACTCAGTGGCGCTATTTCAATCATTAAATTGTGCAATGTCTCATTGTTCTGACAATACAGACAATCTTTAGGATCACTTTTCATGGTTTTCTTATTTATTAAAATTAATTATTCTTCCTCTTTTTCTTTCTTACCCAACAAACGGTACACATCATCCCGTTCGCCTACCACCCATACCACATCTCCTTCCGTAAAAGGTACATTGATATCAGGGGTCATCAGCGTACTATCTTCTTTTTCGACGCCTACTACCAGACATTTGTACTCATCCCGGATACCACTTTCTCTGATATTCTTACCCAAGAAAAATGAGTTACGATCTATAATGAACTGTTTCAGACTCATTTCACGCCTTTCCAAATCTTCCTCTTCGGCGGCGGCTGATACTCTTTCTGCTTGACGGGCAAACTCGCCCAACTGCTCATCCGTACCGATTACCTGTATGGTGTCACCGGGAAACAGACGTACATTCGCCCCAGGAATATTAATACGATGCATTCCACGAATGATAGATGCCACATGCACTCCGTATTTATGCCCTAAATTCAATTCTCTTAATGTATGTCCCGCCCATAAGGAATCCGCAGGTATCTCAAAATCCGAAAGATGTAAGTCGCGGGACAACAAATGTCCTTCATACTCAGGACGTTTCTGGCCTGTAAATTCAGCATGCACATCTCTGAAACGCAAATTCTGAATAAAAGTACGCTCCATGAATATAGATTGTTTCTTTAGCCATCGCGAGAACATCATCATACCTACCAAAACAACAGCTATACCGATCAGCAAAGTCGTGGAAGCCTGAAAAAGTTTCTCTATCACAAACATCACAAACATGACAGCTATCATTATACGGAGTAAAATGGTAGAAATCAAGGGTGCCCGGTTGAAACGATTATCCTGCCATAACGCCTGAAACTCTACAGAGTGGTTTTTCTTCATAATAATGGCACGCAAGAAAGGTGCGATGCAAACGATAGTAAAAACAGCTCCTGCCAGATTTGCCCAAAAGACAGGCAGACTAGCCCGGAACAATGGAATAATAAAATGGAATGAAAGTGTAATCATAGCTATACACAATACGGAATAAACAGCTACAATCCTAGCTATGGCAACCAACAATTTCTTCCAATTGTTTTCATGATTCACCGTTTGCGATCCCGACGAATAACGCTCAAGCATTTTTCTCCATTTGCCGGGCAGACGTTTCTCTACTATATGATAAGCAGGTATCGCCAAACGTATCATATACGGGGTCAGAAATGTGGTAATGACCGAAACAGCCACCACAATAGGATACAAGAAATCACTGGTTACTTTCAGACTTACCCCCAATGAAGCGATAATGAATGCAAATTCACCAATCTGGGTCAGACTGAAACCACATTGCATGGCAACTTTCAACGGCTGTCCCGACAAAATCACGCCACCTGTACCAAAAATAACCTGCCCAAGCAGAATGGCCAATGTAATAATCACAATGGGCCATATATATTCTACAATCATGGCAGGGTCTACCATCATTCCCACAGATACAAAGAAAATGGCTCCAAACAAATCTTTTACAGGGGCCACAAGCTTCTCTATATTTTCGGCCTCCACCGTTTCTGCCAAAATAGACCCCATTATAAAAGCTCCAAACGCAGCCGAAAATCCAACCTTGGCCGCTACAACTACCATACCGAAACACAATGCCAGCGAAACAATCAGCAATGTTTCATTTGCCATCCACTTGCGGGAACGCTTCAAAAATGTAGGAATGATATAAATACCTACCACAAACCATAATATAAGGAAGAATAATAATTTAGCAATGCTATAGACCATTTCACTACCCTCGAAATTCTGACTCACTGCCATTGTACTCAACATAACCATCAAAACAATAGCCAATATATCTTCCAATATCAAAATACTAAGAACCAAACCGGCAAACCGTTGCTGCCTCAACCCCAAATCATCAAAAGCTTTGTAAATAATAGTCGTAGAGGACATGGCCAACATACCTCCCAAATACAGACAGTCCATGCGTTGCCACCCGAAAGACCACCCCACAAAAATTCCAACCAATATCATACAAAATATAATGGTACACGCCGCAATGACCGCTGTCCCTCCTACTTTCACCAATTTCTTGAAACTAAATTCCAATCCCAGAGCGAACAACAAAAATATCACACCAATCTCCGACCATGTATGGATATTGGCCACATCAATGACCGACGGAGTAAGAGGAACATGGGGACTTGCCAAAAAGCCGGCTACGATATAGCCGAGAACAAGAGGTTGCTTTAACCGTTTAAAGACGAGCGTCATGACACCGGCGCAGATCAGAATCAAAGCCAAATCACTTATCAATGGAGCCAATTCAGACATAGCTAATAAATTTTTGATTGCAAAATTAAGAATTATCTATTTATCATATTCTTCATCCTATTATTAATTTTGCATCAAAAGCTGTTTTTATGGAAAGGAACTAACAACAAATGTATATCAGCCATATAAAGAAAAACGCGAATATTCAAAAAATCTGAATATTCGCGTTATATTTGTTATCAGCGTTCTCTTTTCCGGCTTTCGATTTATTTTCTGAACGGGGCCTTTACTATTACAGCTTTCAGTTTGCGTCCGCGCACATCAATAAATATTTCAGTACCTAATGCTGTGTAAGCGGTCTGAACATATCCCATACCAATACCAATCTTACGCATTGGAGACATGGTACCACTAGTTACTTCACCTATTTTCTCTCCATCAGCATTTACCAGTTCATAACCATGACGGGGAATACCACGGTCTACCATTTCAAAAGCAATCAGCTTGCGTTTCAATCCTTCGGCTTTCTGCTTTTCAAGTAAAGCGCGTGAAATGAAATTCTTTCCTTCAACAAACTTAGTAATCCAGCCCAATCCTGCTTCCAACGGAGAAGTGGTATCACTCAAATCATTACCATACAGGCAAAAGCCCATTTCCAAACGTAATGTATCACGAGCCCCTAGTCCGATAGGTTTAATCCCTTCAGGAGCACCTGCTTCAAAAATTGCTTTCCAGATAGCCTGACCGGCTTCGGGATAAAAATAAAGCTCGAAACCACCTGCACCGGTATAACCGGTATTCGAAATAATCACATCTTTCTGACCGGCGAACTCACCTGTGGTAAAAGCATAATAAGGAATTTCGGACAAGTCGACCGGAGTCAGTTTTTGCAAAACTTCCATAGCCTTCGGTCCCTGAATAGCAAGCTGTGCCATATGGTCGGATGCATTTTCCAATTCCGCACTCACTGTGTTATGACTGACACACCAGTTCCAGTCTTTCTCAATATTGGCTGCATTTACCACCAACAAGTATTTTTCGGATTCATAGTGATATACCAACAGGTCATCAACAATACCTCCCTCCTCATTAGGGAAACAAGTATATTGCGCTTTACCGACAGGCAAAGTTGCTACATTGTTTGAAGTCACTTGCTGCAAAAACTCCAACGCATTAAGACCTTTTACCCAAAATTCACCCATATGGGATACGTCAAAAACACCTACGGCATTACATACTGTAAGGTGTTCATCAATAATTCCCGAATATTCAATAGGCATATTATAACCTGCAAATTCGTGCATTTTCGCCCCCAAGGCAATGTGTGTTTCGGTAAACGGAGTTGTTTTCATGTTATTACTTTACTATTTTAAGGTTAATAAATTACTTATCTTGCCACCAACTCAGCAATTTTCACCACTACTTTCATAGCTTTCTCAATAGACTGGATTGGCACGAACTCATATCTGCCATGAAAATTCAAGCCACCGGCAAAAATATTGGGACAAGGCAATCCTTTGAATGAAAGTTGTGCGCCATCCGTTCCGCCGCGGATAGCCTTCACCTTAGGTGTCACGCCCGCCTCTTCCATAGCCTTGAAAGCGACATCAATGATATGCATCACCGGCTCAATTTTCTCACGCATATTGTAATACTGATCTTTCAGTTCCAAGGTAACGGTACCTTCTCCATATTTCTTATTGATGATTTCCGCCCATTTTTTCATATTTTCCTTGCATGCCTCAAACTTGGCACGGTCATGATCACGGATTATATAAGAGATAGTAGTCTGCTCTACTTCACCCGTCATGCCAATCAAATGATAGAATCCCTGATAACCATCAGTACACTCAGGCACTTCGTCCGTAGGCAGTAAAGCCACAAACTCATTAGCTACACGCAAAGAGTTGATCATTTTATCCTTAGCGTATCCCGGATGTACGTTACGTCCTTTAATAATCACTTTTGCAGAAGCGGCATTAAAGTTTTCAAACTCCAACTCCCCTACTTCACCACCATCCATCGTATATGCCCACTCGCATCCGAATCTCTCCACATCAAATTTATGTGCACCCAAGCCTATTTCTTCATCAGGATTAAATCCCACACGAATTTTTCCATGCTTGATTTCAGGATGTTCTTTCAGATATACCATAGCTGAGATAATTTCAGCAATGCCCGCCTTATCATCAGCTCCCAACAATGTCTTGCCGTTAGTTACAATAAGATCCTCCCCTTTATGATCCAACAATTCGGGAAATTGCTTGGGAGAAAGTATAACGTTGTCTTCTTCACACAATACAATATCTGTCCCATCATAACCATAGACAATGCGTGGGGTGACTCCTGCACCCGTCATATCGGGACTGGTATCCATGTGTGCAATAAATCCGATGGCAGGAACCGGTTTATCCGTATTGGCCGGCCATGTAGCAAACAGATAACCATTCTCATCCAAAGAAATTTCCTGAAAACCCAATTGTTCCAATTCTGATTTTAAATATTGCGCAAACACCATCTGCTTCGGCGTACTAGGGGTAACTCCGCTATTCTCATCAGACTGAGTGTCGAAGCTTACATATTTTAAAAATCGTTCTATTACCGTCATTTTTCTTTTTGTTTTAATATTCATACTTGCCTGTAAAAATAGAAAAAGAGCCGTGAATTGCCAAACAAATCACAGCTCTTTTTTATTAATATTTTATTATTTTGTTATTAGAAGCAACTGGAGCCATCAAAACAATGGGTACATACCTTACATTTTGGTAATCCTATCGCTTCTACCAAAGTTTCCAAAGTATTGAACTTCAACGAACTCAGACCAAAGCGGTCGGCAATCATTTGTACCATCTTCTTATATTCCGGCGAATCTGTTGTTGCATATTTTTCCAGATTCTTATTTTCATCGCCTTCAATCTCCTTAATCATCCGGCGGGTAATCAGTTCCAAATCACTTTTTGAAGAAGTGAAACCAATGAAAGGACATCCATAAATCAATGGCGGACAAGCAATGCGCATATGAACCTCTTTAGCACCATAATCAAATAAAATTTTCACATTATCACGAAGCTGGGTCCCACGCACTATAGAATCGTCACAAAACAACACGCGCTTACCTTCCAGCATTGCGCGATTAGGTATCAGCTTCATTTTTGCTACCAGTGAACGCATTTCCTGATTGGCAGGAGTGAAACTACGAGGCCAGGTAGGTGTGTACTTGGCAATAGCACGATGATAAGGAATTCCTTTACCTTCAGCATACCCCAATGCCATACCTACCCCCGAATCAGGAATACCGCAGGCACAATCAACTTCCGAATCGTCCTTCTGCCCCATTTTATAACCACTCATAAAACGTACTTCCTCTACATTTTTTCCTTCATAACATGAAACCGGAAATCCATAATATACCCACAAAAAAGAACAAATCTGCATTCCTTCGTTCGGCTTGCGCATTTGTTCCATTCCATCGGCACGCAAGCGAATAATTTCGCCCGGTCCTACATATTTCTCTATTTCATAATCCAGATTCGGCAAACTGCTTGATTCACTTGTCGCAGCATACGCACCCTCTTTTTTACCTATTACAATCGGAGTACGCCCCCATTTGTCACGTGCTGCTATAATACCATCTTCCGTCAATATCAGCATGGAGCATGATCCTTTGATTTTATTAAAAACATTCTCGATACCATCTACAAAATTTTTTCCTTGCACAATAAGCAATGCTATCAGTTCTGTCTGGTTCGTCTTGCCAAGACTCATTTCAGAAAAGTGCATATTAGCCGCCAACAAGTCGCATTCCAATTCCGTAATGTTATTGATTTTAGCTACTGTGACGATGGCGAACTTGCCTAGATGCGAGTTTATCACGATAGGCTGCGGGTCCGTATCACTGATAATGCCGATACCCGAACTCCCTTTGAACTTTGGAAGTTCAGATTCAAACTTCGTACGGAAATAAGAGCTCTCCAAATTGTGGATAGAGCGCATAAAGCCCTCTCCTTGAGCATACGTAGCCAAACCACCTCTTTTTGTTCCTAAATGTGAATTATAGTCCGTCCCGTAAAATAAGTCGGTGACGCATTCAGCCTTTGAGACTGTTCCAAAAAAACCACCCATTCCTTTTTGCGTATTTTTCGTTTAGGGTGCAAAATTACTAAAAAAGTTTGGCTCTGAATGAATAATCATTGCTATTTTTGCATCAAAATGTAGCATTTATGAAATCACTATTACTCATCTTCTTGGGAGGAGGTACAGGAAGTGTACTTCGCTACCTGCTTACCATAAGTATTTATCGCCAGGGAGCAACGAATTTTCCGTGGGGTACTTTCGCAGTCAATATTTTGGGTTGCATACTTATCGGGGTATTTTATACCCTCACCTCACGCATTCATATCAACAATGATATAAGACTGATGCTCACTATCGGACTTTGCGGTGGCTTCACCACTTTCTCCACTTTTAGCAACGAAAGTTTGCAATTACTGAAATCAGGACTCTACCCCTCTTTTTTCACATACATCATTAGCAGTGTGGTATTGGGTATCCTCGGAGTAATGCTAGGGATATGGATGAGCGAATAGAGCAAAATAAATATCCCTCCGGCTCTATACCACATAGAACAGGAGGGATTGAAATTGCACCTCAGTTATAAAACCTTATTTTAATCTCAAGACACTTCGTCCGGTTGTAATGGCTGCATTGTTTGCAGGAGTTGACTTACGGGTACAATAATCAAATTCCGCTGTTTTCTCTCCGTTAAATGATTTCCATTTTAATTTCAGCTTCACTGTTTTTCCTTCAGTGTCAGGCAAAGAATCCAAATTAAATGCCACCAGTCCGTCGGCAGGTTCACCGTATACATCACCAAAGGCATTATGGCGGAATTCTACCTCATAAGGATTTTCAGCATCTTTACTCATCAGCAAATTGACAAAATGAGCTTGACTGCGATCCCCCCACATGGTTCTGAAACGCAAAGTCAAATAACCGTCCTCGGCAATTGTCACCCAATCGTTAATCATATCTACAGGGTCAGTACCATACACTTCATCATTCTTATCTCCTAAATCACCGGCAATCGGTTTTGTCAAGATACTGTCTATCCAGTTGATATGTACAGCCTTGTCATACTCTCCGCTTGACTCATTCACCGGATCGAAATTTACAAGAGCCCTTACTTCCTTCTCACCATAAGGAGAATTTTTCATATTGACAGGCAACAGTGTCGTACTGTCATCCAACTGCATAAAAAATGAATTGTCGGCCACCGGTTTCACAGTAACCAATGCATTGGGCCACGCGTATCTGTAATAATCATTATCATCATCATCCAAACAGGATTGAAAGATCATCACAGAAGCAAGTACCGCTACAGACGCAAGCAATTTATTAAAACCAAAAAACTTTTTCATTGTGCTTTTCTTTATTAGTTAATTATTCTAGTTTATAAGTCTTTTCTATTGAAAGAAATGCAGGCTATACCATAATGCTGCACGAAGTTTTGTTAAGAAAACATAATCATCTGACAGTAATGTTACAAACATTCTTCCATTTGCATTTTCTACATCTAAACAAGTGACGCTATAGGCGAACAAAGGGATAATTTTACCGAAATTTAGATCATATCAAATTACTAGTCCTATGATTTTTTTATCTTAAATTTGTTACTGTTTTTTGAAAAGGAAAAGATTTAGAATAAAGAGTTTTATGAAAGCTACTATCGCAAGTCTCATTTTTTTGCTATTGTCATTAGCCGTCTCATCGCAGACTTATAAATATATTGGTATAGAAGAAGGACTAAGTAATCAGAAAATATACAGAATTCAAAAAGACGCGCGTGGATACATGTGGTTCCTCACCCATGTGGGAATAGACCGATATAACGGAAAAGAAATAAAACATTATAAATTAAAAGAAGGCGACAGGGAGCTAGACCCGTTATTGAATATAAACTGGACTTATTTAGATAAAACAGGTACACTGCTGGTCACAGGAAAACAAGGCAGAATTTTCCGTTATGATTCAGGACACGATCGTTTTGTACAGATATACAGTATGTACAATTACTGGAACAAGGACTACCATGCTTTCGTGAGATATAGTTATATAGACCAGGAGAGTAACGTATGGTTGTGCGGCAAATCGGCTATCCACCTTTTTAACATAGAATCCGGACAAAAGCAAAGAATTTCTAACCGGCTGGGAAATATCACCTGCATAGAACAGATAAACAGTGAACATTTTTTTATAGGTACAGACAAAAGAATCTATCTGGTAAAACTGGAAAACGGGAATTTGAAAGAACTCTCCTGCGGCAAACTGGAAATGATGGATATGCACGTACACGAATTATATCTACACCGTACAGCCAACAAACTATTTATAGGCACTTTTGAAAAGGGAGTCTATATATATGACTTAAATATCCAGAAAATTGTACGTCCCGAAGTAGAACTAACAGATGTGAATATTACACGGCTCAGTCCCTTGAACACAAAGGAATTATTAGTAGCCACTGAAGGAGCAGGAGTGCACAAATTAAACATAGATACCTATGAAACCGAACCTTATATCATTGCAAATTATGGTAGTTACAACGAAATGGACGGGAACATTATCAATGATGTATATGTAGACAACGAGCAGCGTATCTGGCTGTCTAGCTATCCTACAGGAATTACCGTCCGCAACAACCAATATACCAACTACAACTGGATAAAGCACTCTATTGGCAACCGGCAGTCACTAGTAAACAACCAAGTAAACTCTATTATAGAAGATAGTGACGGGGATCTGTGGTTTGGAACAAGCAACGGCATCAGCTTATACGATTCAAAGCAAAAGCAATGGCGTTCTTTTCTAAGCTCTTTCAATCACGGACTAAAAAATCAGAACCGCATTTTTATCACTTTATGCGAAGTTTCTCCGGGTATTATATGGGCCGGAGGATATGCATCGGGCATTTTCCAGATTACCAAGAAAAACGGAAACATAGAATACCTCACCCCTGCCCAATCTTTCCATCTGAATGTACGTGCCGACAAATACATACGCGACATTAAAAAGGACAGATACGGGTGCATATGGTCCGGAGGATATTATAATCTGAAATGCTTTAATCTAAAGACACGCCAAGGACGTCTTTATCCCGGACTAGGGTCCGTCACTGCCATTGAAGAAAAGGATAGTACATCTATGTGGATAGGTACCTCCACCAATCTTTTTCTACTGGACCGGAATTCGGGTAAATACAATGAAATACATCTGCCCGGTGGAGCAACCTACATTTATACGTTACACCAAGAAAACAATGGTTTACTCTACATTGGCACCAGTGGCTCCGGACTATTTACTTATGATCCGGTAAAAGAATCAATCAGCGCCCATTACCACACAGAAAACAGCCCGTTAGTATCAAACAGCATTTATGTTATTCTACCCACAAAAGACGGGAATATCTTGATGAGTACCGAAAATGGTATCAGTATTTTCTCGCCTACTAACCGCCAGTTCCGCAACTGGACTCGCGGACAAGGGTTGATGTCCACCTGTTTCAATGCCGGCTCTGGTGTACTACGTGCCAATGGGAACACTGTATTCGGAAGTACAGATGGTGCACTGGAATTCCCCCAAAACATAGAAATGCCCCAAACTGGAGATTCACATATGATATTCAGCGACTTCCATATTTTCTACCAAACTGTATATCCTAATGATCCAAACTCTCCTCTGACTAAAGATATCGACCAAATAGAGAAATTGAATCTGAAATATATGCAAAATACATTTTCTATCCGAGTATCCTCTATCAATTACGATTATCCGTCGGACATACTATATACCTGGCAGTTGGAAGGATTCTACGACGGTTGGACTACTCCAAGTGACGAAGGGACTATCCGATTCACTAATGTTGCTCCCGGTACCTATACACTGCGTGTACGTTCCGTTTCTAAAGAGGATAATAAACACGTGTTGCAGGAGCGGATATTGAAAATTACTGTAGCACATCCCGTGTGGCTCAGTTTTTGGGCTATTTGTATTTATGTCCTGACTATCACTTCAGTAACATACGTCATTTTCCGCCTGCATTCCATGCGCAGAGAAAAGAAGGCCTCGGATGAAAGAACTCGGTTCTTTATCAATACAGCGCATGATATCCGTACTCCGCTGACACTAATAAAGGCACCTTTGGAAGAAATTCAACAAAAAGAAAATTTAAGTGAAGAAAGTCAGGCCAATATGCTTACAGCGATGAAGAACGTGGACACCTTGCTACGCCTCACCACTAATCTGATAAACTTCAGCAAAGCTAATGTATACTCCTCCTCCCTCCGTATATCGGAACATGAACTTAATACCTATATGGAAGGAATATGCCATGCCTTTTATAGTTATGCAGAAGCCAAACAGATCAAACTCGACTACAAAAGCAACTTTGAATATCAAAATGTATGGTTCGACAAAGAAAAAATGGACTCGATCACAAAAAACTTGATTTCAAATGCTATCAAATATACTCCCGCCCACGGTGAGGTACACATTATCATCTGCCATGACAAGGACAACTGGAGCCTGGAGATTACAGACACGGGCATCGGGATTCCTGCCAAAGAACAAAAAAAGTTATTCAAGTTACATTTCAGGGGCAGCAATGCCATCAATGCAAAAATTACAGGCAGTGGAATCGGACTGATGTTAGTATGGAAACTAGTACGTATTCATAAAGGAAAGATCAGCATAGAAAGCGTAGAGAATAAAGGTACCCGTGTAAAGGTTATCTTCCCCCAAAAACAATTCCGAAACCAACAGGTCCCGACAGAAACGGTACAACAAGAAAACGTGGCACCAGTATCTCCTAGTGCAGTCTCTCCCCATACTTATAAAGATCTGTATCGGCAGCATGTTCAAAATACACAGCGTATCCTGGTTGTGGAAGACAATGACGATCTACGCGAATATCTGTTTCATACTTTATCCGAAGCTTATCAAGTGGAAACGTGTACCAATGGCAAAGAAGCCTTAAAAATTATCCCTGAATTTAAACCTGATTTAGTATTATCAGACATTATGATGCCCGAAATGCGAGGAGACGAATTGTGTTCTGCTATCAAAAATAATATACTGACGTCTCATATCCCTGTAATTCTGCTAACAGCATTAAATGATGAAAAGAATATCGTTGAAGGATTAGAAACAGGTGCGGACAAATACCTAATAAAACCTTTTAATATAGGAATACTAAAAGCATCTATAGCCAACATACTGACTAACCGTGCACTCCTTCGCCGCAAATATGCAGATATGGAGTTACATAATGACAGTATTTCCATAAATTATAGCAACACATTGGACCAACAGTTCCTAGAAGCAGTGAAAGAAACAATAACTGAAAATCTAGACAATTCAAGTTTCAATGTGGAGTCACTCTGTGCTTCACAAAACATGAGCCGTTCCAGTTTCTACAATAAACTGAAAGCATTGACAGATCAAGCTCCGGCAGACTATATCCGCCTGATCCGACTGAAACGGGCAGCACAATTACTATCCGAAGGACAGTATAATATATCCGAGATATCAGATATGACCGGGTTTAATGATGTAAAATATTTCCGCGAAGTATTCAAAAAATACTATAAAATAAGTCCCAGCGGATATAGCAAAGGGGAAATGAAGGAAGAACCGGCTAAACCATAAGAGTCCTAAAGAAACTTATTTTGAACAAAATTTATCATTAACACATTAATAGATAAAAGAGAAAATGAGTACTTTCGGGGCATTCATCCGTAGTACTTAATAAACTGACTTATGATAGGAAAAATTAAAACGATGGCAATCATCACGTTTTACATAGCTGTATTACTTGTTATTGCAGTGTATTTGCAAGACGGAAGCGGAACATTCTCCCATTTTTTCGAGAATGCAAATCTATACATACGTAATTTGCGTAATATACACGTTCCGGCTTTCCATCAAACTTATGACAATTATCTGCAACTTTTTCCACTCATACTTCTATTCGGACTAAAATTGGGAGGAATAAGAGGTCGTTTCGGATGGAAACGGTTGTTCACTTTCATAGTCCTGTCAGTCATACTGACACAGCTGGTAGTAAACGGATTAAAACTCACCACCGGAGTGCTTCGCCCGGATGCCACAAATTATTTCTCTTTTCCTTCCGGACATACGGCAGCAGCATTTATGGCAGCTACCTTATTGTATAAGGAATATGGGTTCAAAGGATATTGGATAGGATTAGTAGCATACGCAGCAGCTATAGTAACAGGGTTTACCCGTATTCTGAATAACCGTCACTGGCTGTTTGATGTCATCATTGGTGCCGCCTTGGGAATATTGCTTACAGATTTGGCTTTCCGTCTGGTACAACTCATATTCAAAGACCGGGGACTTATCCAGCATAAATAGATACCATAAGCCTGATAACACAACAAATTTAGCACTCATGAAAAAACAAATGATCTTATTAGGAATGTTAATGGCGTTTTGTATGACAGAAGCCAAAGTAACACTGCCTGCATTATTCACAGACAATATGATATTACAACAAAAATCAAATGTCATTTTCCATGGCCATTCATCCACAAAAAAAGAAGTGATAATAACAACAGGATGGAGTAAGCATCCCTATACGACATCACCTGACAAAGAAGGAAATTGGAGAATAGAAATTCCTACCCCATCTGCCGGAGGTCCTTATGAAATCATCATTTCGGACGGGGATAAACACATACTGCAAAATATTTTAATTGGTGAAATATGGTTGTATACAGGAGAATGTGAAACAGAAACTCCCATAGATATAGCCCCCCAACCTTATATCCGTCTGTTCCAGACAAAGAAAGAAATCTCCTTAGTTCCCAAGAAAGATTTACACACTACACAAGAAGGTTGGAAAGAATGCACCTCCAAAAACATAACCGGATTCCCTGCAGTGGGATATTTTTTTGCCAGCCAGTTACAAAAGACTCTGAAAGTACCCGTGGGTATAATAAGTTGTACCTGGAAAGATACTCCTGCAGAAGCATGGGCCAGTTATGATGCGTTAGAAGACCTGCCAAGCTACAACAAAGAAACAGAAATGCTTGAATCCTTGGAGTTCAATCCTGAAAAAATAGAAGCAGAATATGCCCGTAAAAGAGAAAAGTGGTATCAAGCTCTTTACGAACACGATATGGGATGGTGCGTTGACCATCAAGTATGGGCGGAACCTGATTATTCGGATGAAAACTGGAAAACAATGGAACTTCCGGGATACTGGGAAGATAAGGGAATGAAAGACTTCGATGGAGTAGTATGGTTCAGAAAAACGATAGATATTCCACGTAACTGGACTAGAAAAAATATCACAATAAATTTGGGGAACATTGCCGATGAAAGCATTGTATATTATAACGGGACTGAAATAGGACGAAACACAAAAGCCGATGTGTCCTGCTGTTACAAAATTCCCTATAAGCTGGTAAAACGCGGAAAGGCTGTACTGACCATACGTGTGACCAATTACAAAAGCAAAGGAGGAATATATGGCCGTCCAGAAGACATGAAACTAAGTATACAAGGCAAGAATCTTATCTCATTGGCAGGAGAATGGAAATACCTGTCTGGTCTCTCATTAAGTGGAATCCCCCCTATACCCATTTCACCAGAAAGTAACCCTAAGTATCCCACAGGATTATTCAATGCGATGATACATCCGCTTACTTTTTTCCCTCTTCAAGGTATTGTATGGCATCAAGGAAAAAGTAATTTGGGAAGCAGCGATGAATATGCAGACTTATTCATGTCATTGATAGCCGACTGGCGCGATAAGTGGCAGAAACCACAAATGCCTTTCTACTTTGTACAACTGTCCAATCATGGGAAAAAAGAAGAAATACAAGATGATTCAGACTGGGCGGCCATACGTGAAGCACAAGCACAGGCTTTACACTTGAATCATACAGGCATGGTAGTAACCACCGATATTGGAAAAGGAAAAAGCAATACCTTCCAAAGCACTCTGGAAACAGGTCTTCGCCTATCACAGCTAGCATTAAAACAAACCTACGGAAAAAGAAAAATGCCTCAATATCCGGTTTACAAAAGCTACAGCATCGAAGGAAATACCCTTCGTATCCATTTTGAAAATCTAGGAAAAGGATTCCTGCATCCCGATCCAGTACGCGGATTTATAATTGCAGGTACAGATAGGATTTTTTATCCGGCAACAGTAACAGTAAAAAAGAAAGAAATAATTGTACAATCACCCGATGTACCTCATCCTGTAGCCGTGAGATACAATTGGGCCAACCATACTGACGGTGCTTTATTCGGAGCATCAGGTCTGCCAGTAGCCCCATTCCGAACAGATAATTGGTAATTATCGCAAGCTATATGAATAAACACTTAGATAATTCCTGTATATTTGCACTCTTTTAGAATAAACAAAGAAAAACAATGGGAATGGTAATAGGTATAGACGTAGGCGGAAGTACCACCAAAATAATAGGTGTGGATAAAGAAGGCATAAAACATCCTATGATTGTAAAAGCCGAAGATCCTATCACTTCGTTATTCGGTGCTTTTGGCAAATACATATATGATAATGGAATCAGCTTAAACGACATTGATAAAGTCATGTTGACAGGAGTGGGAAGTGCTTACGTAAACCAACCATTATATGGACTCTCTACTGATCATACGGATGAGTTTCTAGCAAACGGCCTTGGAGCTCACTATGACTCCCAACTACAAGACCTTATTGTAGTAAGCATGGGTACCGGCACCTCTTTTGTAAAAGTGGAAGGAGGTGAAAATATATCTCACATAGGTGGTATAGGTATTGGTGGAGGAACCATTCAAGGATTATCCTGCCTGTTGTTAAAAACACAGAATATTCATCAAGTGGTGAAGATGGCAGAGAAAGGTGTAATAGAAAATATTGATTTGCAAATCAAGGATATTTGCAACACTCCTCTACCGGGACTTCCTTTGGATGCCACCGCTTCCACATTTGGCAAAGCAAGCTCAAATGCCTCTATGGAAGATGTAGCAGCGGGAATCATTCATATGGTATTACAATCGATAGGACAATCTGTCATATTAGCAGCACTGAATAGCCATATCAAAGATTTTGTCCTGATAGGTAATTTGACCAAAATGCCACAATGCAAAGAAATATTCCCAGTTATGGAAAAAATGTATCAATGCCATTTGGATACCCGAATATGCAGAATATCGCACGGCATTGGGAGCAGCACTAGCTTATACATATAAATAAGAAAGAGAACAGACAGTACTGTTCTTAACTCCTTTATATTGTTATGCTAAAAGTATAACAGCATAATTCGGAACCCAAGGTTTTCCAACTTAACGAAGAAGAAAGTGCATCTCTCACTGATCTTCTAAAGTGGGAGATTCAATAAATATCCCTAAAACATGAGTGTCAAGCAAAACTTCTTATTTTTTTGAGTTTAACACTTTCTTTCTTCAATAAATTCAAAAAGAATAGCCCAAAAGTACAAAAATCAATGATAGAAAAAGAATTTAATGATAGAATTTACACTAAAAGTACTGCAAAAAGAGAAAAATATACCATATTCATGTTACAGAACATAGGATTATTTCCGTTACTAGACTCCGCCACATGCGTGCATATGCAAAAAAAAGCCTCCGGAACTTCTTCAAGTCCGGAGGCTTCAATCAAAAACGGCAGCTACCTACTCTCCCACTGTGACGCAGTACCATCGGCGTGACAAGGCTTAACTTCTCTGTTCGGAATGGGAAGAGGTGGAACCCTTGTGCTATAGCCACCTGAATAAGGGCGACATATCGACAAGCCATCAGCGTTATCTTATCCTGTAGTAATAACCGAACGTATACACCATCCTAAATATAAGGAAAGTGGACGGGCAATTAGTAATGCTCGGCTTTGGTATCTCTACCTTTACACCTGCATCCTATCAACGTCGTAGTCTACAACGACCCTCAGAAATCTAATCTTGTGGCCGGCTTCGTACTTAGATGCTTTCAGCACTTATCCGATCCAGACTTAGATACCCGGCAATGCACCTGGCGGCACAACCGGTAAACCAGAGGTCTGTCCAACACGGTCCTCTCGTACTAGTGTCAGAGCCACGCAAATTTCATACGCCCACGATAGATAGAGACCGAACTGTCTCACGACGTTCTGAACCCAGCTCGCGTGCCACTTTAATGGGCGAACAGCCCAACCCTTGGGACCTTCTCCAGCCCCAGGATGTGACGAGCCGACATCGAGGTGCCAAACCACTCCGTCGATATGAGCTCTTGGGAGGGATCAGCCTGTTATCCCCGGAGTACCTTTTATCCTTTGAGCGATGTCCCTTCCATACGGAAACACCGGATCACTATGCTCTAGTTTCCTACCTGATCGACTTGTCAGTCTCCCAGTCAAGCGCCCTTATGCCATTACACTCTAACGGCGGTTACCAATCGCCGTGAGGGCACCTTTAGAAGCCTCCGTTACGCTTTTGGAGGCGACCACCCCAGTCAAACTACCCACCAATCAGTGTCCCCATATACACGGGTTAGAATCCAAACAAATGAAGGGTCGTATTTCAACAGCGGCTCCAAGGATACTGGCGTACCCCCTTCAAAGCCTCCGACCTATCCTACACATCACGTGCCCAGATTCAATGATAAGCTATAGTAAAGGTTCACGGGGTCTTTTCGTCCCATCGCGGGTAATCGGCATCTTCACCGATACTACAATTTCACTGAGCTCACGGTTGAGACAGCGTCCAGATCATTACACCATTCGTGCAGGTCGGAACTTACCCGACAAGGAATTTCGCTACCTTAGGACCGTTATAGTTACGGCCGCCGTTTACTGGGGCTTCAATTCAACGCTTCTCTCAACGATGACGTCTCCTCTTAACCTTCCAGCACCGGGCAGGTGTCAGGCTGTATACAGGATCTTTCGATTTAGCACAGCCCTGTGTTTTTGTTAAACAGTTGCCTGGACCTATTCTCTGCGCCCTCCCGTCACCGGGTAGGGACCCTTTATCCCGAAGTTACAGGGTCAGTTTGCCTAGTTCCTTAACCGTGAATCACTCAAGCGCCTTAGAATATTCATCCCGACTACGTGTGTCCGTTTACGGTACGGGTACCTACAGGATTTAGTTTAGCGGATTTTCTTGGCAGCATGATTACATGCACTATTGCCTTGTCCCGAGGGACGCGGCATACTATCAGGTTCGATTCTCATGGTGGATTTGCCTGCCAAGATCAACATCTACACCCTTCAACCATCTATTCCGTCAGATGGCGGCATTGTCACTACTGCGTCTCCACATCACTCCTGGAGGTAGTAACGGAATATTAACCGTTTCTGCCATCGGCATCGCCCTTCGGCTGAGCCTTAGGACCCGACTTACCCTGATCCGATTAGCGTTGATCAGGAAACCTTAGTCTTTCGGCGAGGGGGTTTCCCGCCCCCTTTATCGTTACTTATACCTACATTTGCTTTTCCAGACGCTCCAGAATACCTCGCGGTACGCCTTCGACGCTGACTGGAATGCTCCCCTACCGATCATTTCAATGATCCCACTGCTTCGGTAGACAACTTAATACCCGATTATTATCCACGCCAGACTCCTCGACTAGTGAGCTGTTACGCACTCTTTAAATGAATGGCTGCTTCCAAGCCAACATCCTAGCTGTCTTAGCAGTCAGACTTCGTTAGTTTAACTTAGCTGTCATTTCGGGACCTTAGCAGGTGGTCCGGATTCTTCTCCTCTCGGGCACGGACCTTAGCACCCATGCCCTCACTCCTGAGGTAAAACTGATGCGCATTCGGAGTTTGTCAAGACTTGATAGGCGGTGAAGCCCTCGCATCTTATCAGTCGCTCTACCTCACATCAGTAACCCACAAGGCTGCACCTAAATGCATTTCGGGGAGTACGAGCTATCTCCAAGTTTGATTAGCCTTTCACCCCTACCCTCAGCTCATCCAGAAGCTTTTCAACGCTTATTGGTGCGGTCCTCCAGCTGGTGTTACCCAGCCTTCAACCTGGCCAAGGGTAGATCACTTGGTTTCGCGTCTGCCACTGCCGACTATACGCCCTCTTCAGACTCGCTTTCGCTTCGGATACGTGTGTCGTCACACTTAACCTTGCCGGCAAAGGCAACTCGTAGGTTCATTATGCAAAAGGCACGCCGTCACTGCTTTAAGCAGCTCCGACCGCTTGTAGGCGCACGGTTTCAGGAACTATTTCACTCTTCTGTTCGAAGTGCTTTTCACCTTTCCCTCACGGTACTGGTTCGCTATCGGTCTCTCGGGAGTATTTAGCCTTACCGGATGGTCCCGGCAGATTCACGCAGAATTCCTCGTGCTCCGCGCTACTCAGGATACTACTATGCTTCGACAACATACGAATACGCAACTGTCATGCTCTATGGTCTTTCTTTCCAGAAAGTTCTTCTCCGATGTCTTCATGCAACGACGTAGTCCTACAACCCCGATCATGCCGTAACATGAACGGTTTGGGCTATTCCCCGTTCGCTCGCCACTACTGGGGGAATCATTGTTATTTTCTTTTCCTGCAGGTACTAAGATGTTTCAGTTCCCTGCGTTAGCTCCTGAAATGATCAGGTGGCGTGTCTTCAACACGCCGGGTTGTCCCATTCGGAAATCCCCGGATCAAAGGTTATTTGCACCTCCCCGGAGCTTATCGCAGCTTATCACGTCCTTCATCGCCTCCGAGAGCCAAGGCATCCGCCATGCGCCCTTCTTTACTTTCCTTATTCATTCGCCCACACTTGCGTGCCAGCGGGATGATATATACTTTCAGCTCTTTACTACTAAAATTACTGTTTGCTTGTACAATATGTCATAGATCGGTCATCTTCGTATCTTACGTCTCTGATGGAGTGGAGAATAACGGATTCGAACCGTTGACCCTCTGCGTGCAAGGCAGATGCTCTAGCCAGCTGAGCTAATCCCCCGAATCTCAAGATTCGTAGTCCCAGGCAGAGTTGAACTGCCGACCTCTACATTATCAGTGTAGCGCTCTAACCAACTGAGCTATAGGACTAAGTTCAACCTAGTCTGTTTCATTAGACCCGGCTTCTTACTTTCTCTCTTCCGTCTTAATACGGAATCATATCTTGAATAAACAACAACAGCAGTACAAAAACAAAAACCTTTACTTTGGATCCTCTCCAGAAAGGAGGTGTTCCAGCCGCACCTTCCGGTACGGCTACCTTGTTACGACTTAGCCCCAGTCACCAGTTTTACCCTAGGGCGATCCTCGCGGTTACGCACTTCAGGTACCCCCGGCTCCCATGGCTTGACGGGCGGTGTGTACAAGGCCCGGGAACGTATTCACCGCGCCGTGGCTGATGCGCGATTACTAGCGAATCCAGCTTCGTGGAGTCGGGTTGCAGACTCCAGTCCGAACTGAGAGGGGTTTTAGGGATTGGCATCCACTCGCGTGGTAGCGGCCCTCTGTACCCCCCATTGTAACACGTGTGTAGCCCCGGACGTAAGGGCCGTGCTGATTTGACGTCATCCCCACCTTCCTCACATCTTACGATGGCAGTCTTGTCAGAGTCCTCAGCATCACCTGTTAGTAACTGACAACAAGGGTTGCGCTCGTTATGGCACTTAAGCCGACACCTCACGGCACGAGCTGACGACAACCATGCAGCACCTTCACACTCGCTATTGCTAGCTGAACCGTTTCCGGATCATTCGAGTGCAATTTAAGCCCGGGTAAGGTTCCTCGCGTATCATCGAATTAAACCACATGTTCCTCCGCTTGTGCGGGCCCCCGTCAATTCCTTTGAGTTTCACCGTTGCCGGCGTACTCCCCAGGTGGAATACTTAACGCTTTCGCTTGGCCGCTTGCCGTATATCGCAAACAGCGAGTATTCATCGTTTACCGTGTGGACTACCAGGGTATCTAATCCTGTTTGATACCCACACTTTCGAGCCTCAATGTCAGTTGCAGCTTAGCAGGCTGCCTTCGCAATCGGAGTTCTTCGTGATATCTAAGCATTTCACCGCTACACCACGAATTCCGCCTGCCTCAACTGCACTCAAGACATCCAGTATCAACTGCAATTTTACGGTTGAGCCGCAAACTTTCACAACTGACTTAAACATCCATCTACGCTCCCTTTAAACCCAATAAATCCGGATAACGCTCGGATCCTCCGTATTACCGCGGCTGCTGGCACGGAGTTAGCCGATCCTTATTCATAAAGTACATGCAAACGGGTATGCATACCCGACTTTATTCCTTTATAAAAGAAGTTTACAACCCATAGGGCAGTCATCCTTCACGCTACTTGGCTGGTTCAGGCCATCGCCCATTGACCAATATTCCTCACTGCTGCCTCCCGTAGGAGTTTGGACCGTGTCTCAGTTCCAATGTGGGGGACCTTCCTCTCAGAACCCCTATCCATCGTTGACTAGGTGGGCCGTTACCCCGCCTACTATCTAATGGAACGCATCCCCATCGTCTACCGGAAAATACCTTTAATCATGCGGACATGTGAACTCATGATCCCATCCTGGATTAATCTTCCTTTCAGAAGGCTGGCCAAGAGTAGACGGCAGGTTGGATACGTGTTACTCACCCGTGCGCCGGTCGCCATCAGCCTTAGCAAGCTAAGACCATGCTGCCCCTCGACTTGCATGTGTTAAGCCTGTAGCTAGCGTTCATCCTGAGCCAGGATCAAACTCTTCATTGTAAAAATATTCTTTCAACACTTAAGTTGACTTTACGCTCAAGGACTCCAAATCTATCAATACAATAAAAATATTGACGGTTCTTGTTTTTCCGTACACCATATCATATATACGGTGCACCGGCTTGTACTACTTGTTTGTTTATCTTAAATCTTTCAAAGAACTCTTATTCCTGTTTGCCATCGTTTCCGAAAGCGGATGCAAAGGTAAGAGATTTTATCGTAACCACCAAATGTTTTCGAAAGTTTTTTTCGAAACTTCCATAAAAGGCGGACCATCCATCCTCCCGAGGTCTTATCCGTTCTCGCTCCCTTAGCCCCGCTAAGGTAAGATACCAGGTGCAGATCACTATCAAGGAAATCTCCCACGTTTGTTTCACCAAGTCAGTAACACTGTCTGAAGTGCCGCATCTCTCTCGATTGCGGGTGCAAAAGTAGACCTTTTAACGCTAACAGGCAAACTTTCACAAGACAAATTATCCGGATTCCCTGAAACTTTTTTGTAATACGCTGAATCACAGATGTGTTACAAAGAAGGTTTTTATAACGGAGGACACGGGAGGAAAAAGACAGACACATTATAATATTCGCACGCGCGTAAACAAAAACGGAAAAAGGAAAAAACGAATACGCAAACAAAAGCCGGAAAAAACGGAAAAAGAAAAAAACGGAAGGCAAACTTGCAAACACACTAAAAAACAAAACCACCATTTAAAGCAAGAACGAAATCAAAAACAATAAATAAGTAAATTCTATAATTCTCTTTATACAAAAAAAAACAAACCTGTGTTATTCCTCCGTTTACAAATAAAAAACTATCCATCTATCAGATGATCCATTAAAAAAAACGTATCTTTGCTACTCATTATTTTTAATGCTAACATGAAATACGGAGTAACAAAAAATACATTAGTTATTACAGCAGGCATAGTTTGGCTCTTAGCCGGTATCAATATCTTGCGTATTGGAATAAGTTGCTGGATAAACGATTCTCATTATTGGTTCTTCAAAATCTGTGAAGCCACTATAGTATTTCTTTTATTCTTTGGTCTGATATTTCATAAACTTTACAAGAAACATACTCATCGCATATCTCAAAAGAAATCCAAGAATTGTCCATTCTCTTTCTTCGATGTAAAAGGGTGGATTATCATGGGATTCATGATTACCATAGGTATCTTGACACGCACCCTGCATGTACTACCAGAAGCATTTATTGCTGTATTTTATACAGGATTGTCAGTAGCCCTAATTACAACCGGTACCCGATTTATATGGTACTGGTGGAGAAACAGGCATCTACTAGTCTGATAAGTCATTCGGTCTACAGAGGTTTCCACGATGGATGCTGTTTTCCCCTCGCACAATGTCAGCGAGAGCCTCCCAAAAGAAACGACAGCATCACCAATCACTCTTTCAAATCGTATATCTCAAGAAATGTATAGGCTACACAGGTTGGTACCACTAGCAAAACGAATCAACGAAAAATCATATAATACTACGCTACCGTTTCCACATCGGGCAAATCAGACATACCTGATTACAAATTGTTATAAGCCCCGGAACAAGTTGTTGTCATTGTATGGACGGCATACAGTCCGGCAACCTTAATGCAGTACATCTGCACCGGTAAGCTCCACAATACGTTCGGCCACAGTTTGTGTGTCCCTGCGCGGAGAAGTAAGCCACAAGCATCTTACTTTTTTCAGCCGGATAATCGAAATCACTCCAGTTCTCTCCACTTCCTAGCTTTTCGGGCATTGTTAACTGTTCTGTTTCTGGTGCGGAAGTATCATTGGGAAAACATGCTATCACGCTGAACTATTGATTGTCATATTCTTCATCTGTCGCAACATAAGTCAATATGTCGTGTTTGAAAAAGTTAACGAAAAGTTACAACTCCTTGTCGAAAAACTCCATTCCCCCCTAACTGCCGTACCCACATACTCCGGCACGTAGTAGATTTTGATGTGTGTTGCATCGGAAATAAAAGTCAATTCCTTGTCCTGTGTACCCGTGACACGGCTATAACATTGTTCCGTTGTATAATAAGATATCAGCAATGCTACCAACTATCATCAGTAACGTCTGATTGAATAGATTTATGTTCTGTACTCCGTCGGATTGAAACCGAGATTCTGTTGTACATAACGGCTGAGATAGGCTTGTGACGAGAAGCTGAACATATCGGAAATCTGCACGAACGACAATGACTTATCACTCAACAGGCGTGAAATATCAAATATTGTATAACGGTTAATCCAATAGTTGGCGGCATATCTGCTCACCTTTTTTAACACTTCCGACAAGTATTTCGACGTAATGCACAAACAATCGACATAATAAGATACCTCCCTGTGTTCGCGGTATGTACCATCCTCCAGCATTCTCAAGAAACGATGTATGATGGAGGCATCTGCGTTGAAATGTCGCTTTCATCATAGATACGAGCATGAAAATCGAAAAAATCAAGGATAGCCGTCTGCATGGCGTTGATAAGCATTTCACGGTAGAAACGATGTTCAGTATCCTTGATACACAACTCAAGCAGTTCAAGATCTCGACGACAGACAATCTGCTGTTCAAGCGAGAGGTGCATGACAGAGTTGAGGAAAAGGCCAGTTGTCCTTTCATTCCATAATTGCTCTAAGGTTACATAGTTCAACAAATCCAGACTTCACATAGATAATCTTGGCACAGAAATCCATTGAAACTTCTATATTTTCAATCATTTTCCGCTTGCGGATAATCGACAGATCGCCAGCATGCAACTCAAAATCCATTCCGTTGAACCGATATCAACATCCCCCTCCCAAACAGAACAAATGTGACAAATACTCCTCTTCGGCATCGGTCGGAATCCGGGTAGCCCAATCGATTACCATAATATCTTTACACTCTTCCATACTTTTATACCGTTTGCTTAATAAAAACAGAAATAACCATAAATACAGAATCTCAAGCGACTGCTGCTATAAAGCCATTGCATTTACATTTTTTAACAATTCTATAATGGAATAGTTATTTTTTATGGGCGATCCTCCAAACACTTCGCTCATCTCCATCATTTCAAGTTCAATATCTATCTCCTTTACTTTTTCATCAGTCATGTGCACATCAGCAGCACCAGCATTTTCTTTAAGCCGGCACAGATGGCACGTTCCTAGAATAGGTATAATCCATGGACGTTTGTTCATCGTCCATGACAGCGCGATTTGCGACGGGATGGCATGGTATTTTTCCGCCAAACGGTCAATAAGAGAAAACAACGATTCATTCTGCTCAAAACTCTTCATCTGGAATTGAGGCATAACGACACGGTAATCCATTCGAACATCAAATCGTGTTTCAGCAGTATAACATTTCGTAAGCAGCCCGTTTGCAAGTGGCGAGAAGGCCACAAGGCCCATGTCTAGTTCTTCAAGGAGAGGGAACATTTTTCGTATTGGCGAGCCATCATCGAATAGTGGTTCTGCACAGCAATAACGGGACAAACTGCATGAGCGCGACGTAGATACTCTTCAATAGCTTCTGAAATGCCCCAGTGCAGGATTTTCCCATCACGGATCAGATCGGTCATCACTCCTGCTACTTCTCCGGTTCAACCTTCGGATCAATATGATGCTGATAATACAGATCTATACGATCAGTACGCAAACGATGGAGTGATCCTTCAACCGAACTGTAGATAACTGAAGGCTGCAAATCGGGAATCACGACATGTGTACCGGCTACGCCAAAACCATCAAACTATATGCCGAATTTTGAGGCTATCACAATTTGGTTGCGGAACGACTGCAACGCTTTTCCCAACAATTCTTCATTACCATTCGACCTGTCCTGTGTACCATACATTTCGGTCGTGTCAAAAAAGTATACCCCATATCTACGGCATCGGTCAATAGTTCCGTTATTTTACACTTATCGGCAGGCGCACCGTAGGCATGACTCATACCCATGCAGCCCAGACCGACGGGCGATATCCTCAATCCACTCAGTCCTAATGTTCTGTATTCCATACCATCTTTTCCACCTCTTCCTGCGTAGCGTTGAAAAAGCGTTTTTCTTTATTGAGCGAACACATTTGTTCCATTTTCTTGTTATTCAGTTCGAAATCGAAAAATAGCAATATTCTCCTTGATATAATCGAGGTTCGATGCTCCGGGAATGACAGAGAAATCTCCTTGAATATGCCAGCGAAGAATTATCTGGACGGGAGATTTACTATGTACCTTGGCTATTTATCGGATGACAGACTGAACAACGCACCATTAGACATCGCACCACCCAACAGAAACCAACAAGTAATGTGAATACCATAAGGTTTTACCTTGTCGCGTATGGCCAACCGTTGAGCGTAAGAGTGGCATTCGATCTGCAATACTGCGGGTTTTACACGCGATTCGATCATAATTTTCTCGAACACCTCGTCATTTGCATCGAAATTACTGATTCCCAATGCACGTACTTTTCCCATATCACGCCATGCACCCACAAAATCGCCGGCTGGCTGGTGAACAAATCCAATTGCATGTGTTCCAATATCTTATCTATAGCCTCTAATGTCTTACTTTCGCCATATTCGGTCGGCCAAAGTTTCGAGGTAATCCAAATTTTCTCACGTGAAATACCACTCTCCTTTACAGCTCGTCCCACTCCGGCTTCATCATTGTGCATGAGCAGTATCGATATGTCAATAACCGATCTTCAAAGCAGTAAGGCACGATTGTTCACATATAGAACCGGATGATTGCATAAAAGTTCCCAAACCGAATTGCGGCATCAACACACCATTATTGAATTGTACCATCGGTACATTAGCGACAGTTTTACAAATATCCTGTGCGGAAACAAAGATGCAGCCCATCAAGGCCACACACACTAGCATTGCAATAAACTTCTTCTCCATATTATATTTCTAATCTGTTTTTAATAGTTTCACAGTACAAAATTAGCGTGACTTGCCTATGTTATTTTTACAAGAAATACGGATTGAATTACATTTTTTCAGTTTTTGAATATAAAATTACTTCTATCCGCAAAAACAACAATAGAAACAGAAATTTATATAACAACTTCCTGAAAGAAAAAGTGTAATTTTGTAGAAGAAAATAATCAATCATAACAAGAATATGAATACAATAAAATTGAATAACGGTGTCGAAATGCCCCAGATAGGTTATGGCGTCTATCAAGTTTCTCCGAACGAATACGAACGTTGTATAAGCAGTGCTTTATAGATCGGTTATCGCATGATCGATACAGCACAAGCATACCACAATGAGGAAGGTGTAGGTAATACCATACGTAAAAGTGATATCGACTGCAAAGAGATTTTCCTCGTATCAAAAATATGGATTTCCAACTACGGTTACAAAAAAGTGAAAGCCTCTATCGACAAAAGTTTGGACCGCTTACAAACCGACCACATTGACCTAATGCTCCTGCATCAGCCGTTCTGTGACTGATACAGTGCATACCGCGCACTGGAAAAAGTATATAAGGAGGGAAAGCTTCGCGCCATAGGCGTCTCAAATTTTTACCCTGATCATTTTATCTATATCACTAACAACATGGAGATTGTTCCAGCTGTGAATCAAGTGGAAACACACGTATTCAACCAACAGACTGAACCGCAAAAGAGTTCGGCACACGCATCATGTCGTGGAGACCGCTCACCGAGGGCCGTAACGGTTTCTTCACGAATTCAATACTTGCCGAAATCGGTAGCAAATATGGGAAAAGCATAGTACAGATCGCTCTGCGCTGGTTAATCCAACGTGGCGTCATCATCATCCCCAAATCGATTCACATAGAAGGGATGCAACAAAACACCGACATTTCCAATTTTGAGTTGACAGACGAAGATATGGCTACCATCGCCACACTCGACATGGGATACAGCCTCTTTTTTGATCATTATGATGCTAAAACCACCCATATGTTTATGGAATAGAGATAAAATAATACTACTATAACGACGGTTCAACAGTTCTGATCGTGTAGAATCAACACAAGACGATGAACAAACTGGTTAAATCAAACTAATAAAAAACAATCGCCGCAGAAATAGATGTATAACTCCCTGCGGCAATTGTTTTATTGTAATATCCAAGTGCATCGATCTATCAATTGTTTTTTACTATCACTGGCACGTACTTCTATTTCATTCCTTCCTTTTCTGAGAGGGACCTCCTTGAACAAACAAACTTTCAAACTGTCCGGCTTCATCCTTCTACACTGACAGTCATTCACTATCAATATCACTTCTTCTACATTCGAAAAGACCTGTACATCAACGAGCGGCTTCACCCGATTCACATTACGACGCCCTGCGATATAAATCATAGGTTCTGGATTCCAATTGGCCCGGTAAAAATAATAAGCATCCTTTTTAATCTTACGATCATGAGTTACCAGTCCTTTGTCATTGATGCCCGAACGATCCCCCTCCATACGATGAGCTGCACCGAAATCAAACATATTCCACACAAAACTAGCCCACACATACGGACGTTCATTTATTATTTTCCAATTCTGAATATGATATTCTGTTTGCCAATTCTCTGGATGCCACCAACTTCCGGGAACAGTTTGTACCAATGAGTCCTGCTGATGATAGATACTAGCACCAGCACCATATTCGCTGATGGCAATTTTTATTTCGGGATGGTTCTTATGAGTAGCATCCAACCATGTAGCAAGCGTAGCCGGTGTGGCCCCATACCATCCATCATAGCGATTCCAAGCTATATGATCAGTAATGAAATTCAACGCGCCATCCTGATTACTTGCAGAAGTAGTAGGACGAGTAGGATCCTCCCGATGTGCCATAGCATTCAACTCCTTTATATACTCTACAGGATTGTCTCCCTGCTCTTTCAATTCATTGAACAATCCCCAAAAACAGATACTAGGATGATTGTAATGCTGGCGGATCATCTCTTTCAACTGCTCCTTACCATTTTCGCGGAAAGAAGGCTGATCAACAAAACCTTTATCAGCGTATCCTCCCGGCCCCACAAATGGAATCTCAGCCCAAGTGACAATGCCATATTTATCCATTAAATCATACATATAGGTAGCTTGTGGATAATGTGCCAGACGAACGGCATTCACCCCCATATCAAGCATGATACGAGTATCTTCCTCGTGATGCACCGGATAAAGAGCATTACCCACTTCCGCCCTCTCCTGATGACGGCATACACCATGCAGCGGCAAATGTTTTCCATTCAAGAAAAAACCTTTATCGGGATCCGTGATGTAATAACGTACCCCTAACGGCTGTTCCACTTTATCCAACTCTTTTCCATCTTTAATCAAGGTCACCACCGTCTGATACATGAATGGATCCTGCGTCCCGTTCCAAAGACGCGGATTCTTCAGTATGAACTCTATATTCTCTACCTGTACATCTGTATGAGGAATCATACTTACTTCCTTCTCCGTTTCATACACAGTCTTTTTTCCATCATTAACCTGCAACCGGAGCACTGCTTTTCGGAGTTCTCCCGTTCCATTAGAAAGATTGATGCGTGCACAAATAGCTGCCTGTTTGTCCGTAATCTGTTGCTGTATGAGATAAAACCCAGACGATGCATAATCTAACGGAGAGATACACAGGTTATCAGTCAGCAACAGATGTACATCCCGATAAATGCCACCATAAAAATTAAAATCACCGACCAATGGCATTACATCCAACTGCTCGCCATTATTGACACGTACCAGCAATGTATTCTCTTTTCCATATTCCACTTTATCGGTTATCTCGAAGACAAAAGCTCCATAACCGCCCCGATGCTCACCTATATGTTTACCATTTACAAAGACATTGCTCACGCAATTCGCTCCCTCAAAACGTAAAAAAAGCCGCTTACTTTGCCACTCGGGACGGATGAATATTTTTTTAGTATAATTACCTATTCCCCTCTTGTAATCGTGCTTACCACCCAAAGCGTCCTGTGCATTCCAAGTATGAGGCAAGTCTACCCTACGTGCAGCATTAGCATTTACTTGATGGGAAAAACGGAAACTCCAATCCTGATTGATAAGCTTATCTTCTCTTTGTGCCAACATCTGCATACTGAAAGCTGCGGCAAACAATACAGTAAAAGTTCTTCTGAGGTTTTTCATATGTATTTTTATTATTATACTTTGATTTATGTTCCAACAGCAAAAATAGATAAAAAACTTGAGAGACCAACTAAAACACAGAAGAATAGTTGAATACAAAGAAGATAAAAGTCAAAACCGCCGTGAATAACTTTTCTTCTGATATTCACAGCGGCATATATTATAACTAGAATAATAAATCAACACATATCCCCTCAGAGATTTTTCCAAGCATTTCTTAGAATATTTTGTATAAAAGCATGCTAAAAAATACCGATATAATTACAAATACAAAGTCCAACGAAATATTAGTTTATTATTTTACATTTAGCTTATAACCAACAGAGAGGGTTAAACTATTATAGTTTACACCTATATTATCATTTTTAGATTCTTTTCCAAGTGATATTTCATATTGAAGCTTAACTGTCCACCTCCGATTTTCAATACCTACAGCAGACGTCATTCCCCAGTCGAAATTTCTCGCATGTTGATATAGAAACTGGTTGCTACCACCCTCCGTACTTTCTCCCACACCAGGATATCCTTCAACCAAACCGGAAGAAGGTATAGTAAGATAATATGGATTACTATCAATATGATTTTTGATACAATATCCTATATATGGTCCTATTTCAAAGAAAAATTTAGTGGAATTGTTGCTATGGATAGAGATTTTAACCCAAATAGGAACTTGTAAAAAATGCCTTGTCTGAGAAACATTTTCTATCCATGTAGCATCTCCATTACTATATGTTCCACCATTATTTACAGAGTATCCTCTAAAAGTATAATATAATCCCGACTTCATAGAGAACACATTATTAACATTATAATCTGCAGATATTCCTAAACGAGTGGATGGACGCCAGCATTCTCCATACCCAGTTCTTTGTATTGCAGATAACCCAGCTTCGGTTGCCCATGTGACACACTGAGCATTAGCCCACATGCTACAAGAAAAAACAACAGCAAATAATAATACTTTTTTCACTGAAAAATAAATTAAAGTTAGTAATTTTATAGTTTATACTATCGTGTCGCTATAATCTTTTTCATCATAATAACCTTATTTTTTACAGAATGACAACAAAGTTTCATTTTACCCCCATCCATGAGATTATTTTTATTTCAAACTAACATTTTACCAAATCGATAAAATCGAACGTAAGTACGACATAGCGATGACTGATCCGCTAAAAAACAACCTAAATCAACCATTATTTGAATACAATGGAAACAAGCAATAAAGTATTGCACGAGAAACCCACATGAGAAAAGAAAGTTCCGGTTATGCATTGATGGAATACCTATACCTGAATGGTTCAAGATGAAATTCAAAGAATTCAAAAAGAGGAAAAACAGACCGAAAAGAGGATTAAGAACATAATATTCAATAACAAAAAACAAAAATGCAATTCTGATAGTCAATGAATTGCATTTTTATTTCTATTTTTGCAGTCATTTGCGAGGCTGAACAATAATATAAATTTAACAAGATATCATGAAAAAGAAAATGATCATTGTATTTTTAAGTACAAGTATATCGCTGCTATTTTCTTCATGTTCAACTATACTAGAAATTATAACAGGAGATAGACAATGTATATATCCTAATTGTACAGAACGGGCAACCAGCAACTCTGCTTATTGCTCATATCACAAACCGTACTACTTAAAATAAACGCTTTATCTACTTAAATTAACACGTTGAGAAAGATTTAAAATGCCTTATTTCAAAATATTTTCAGGTATTTGAGGAAATAGAGCCACATCTCCATTCACTGAGTATTCCGTATCCTCTTCTTGCATTTACATCGTAGGAGCAAATGCAATATCTGAACGTGTGTTTATAAACTTTAATATTTGGTCCCAATCCACACCTAAATACTTACTTATAATACTATATGTTGCAGAAGAAGAACCTATCAAATTTAATTTATAACCTGATGCAGTAATATTTTCATTAGTTAGTTTGCCATCTTCGTCTGTTTTATAGGTTAATGTCAAAAATGGAATTGTTTCATATGAGAGGTTGGAGTTATTATTTTTCCCGACTGAGAATTTATAACACCCCTTACTTATAAGATTCTCATCTATTTTATGCTCTAAATAGTTGTATGTAAAAAAGCAACATTCCTTAGCTTCATTATTTTTCAAATAAACATTTATCTCACTCATAAGATTTTTTATCTAAATGAAAAGATGTAATTTCAAACTTTTCATCATTGCAACTTGTCATACAAAACACACTTAGTAAGACAACAATAAAAGCATTTTTTACTTTCATGATATAATTACTTATTAAAAACAAAAATACCCAATCTTACATATAAGGAGATGTAAAATTGGGTATTTACTCTATAATCTACTAATAATCAACATTTTGCGGTATTTACGGAACTAACAAATTTTGAAATAACTCGTAATATTCAGCATGTTATGAAGCTTCTCCGAAAAAAGCCCTCGGTTTTGTACCTACATAATTTCTATGTTCTTTTAATAGGCATTTACCTTATTCCGACAGTTTAAAGATATTTATTTTTTAATGAAATATCAAATGAATCACTTATAAACATTAAATATTTTCCTGTTTACATGAAGTTATTCTAATATTTTGCGTATGTCTGTAATAATTGAGTTTGGAAATAACTTTAAATATTTACTACAATGCAATCTTTATTCAAACAATTAAAGATAGAAAAGGTCTATGAACTTCTTTTTCCAGAGAAAAAGAAAGGATTGGCTGTTATCTGGTTATATGAACGGATGAAGAATGGAGAATTTAAGCATGGAATTTTTAAGGAGAAAGATATACATCATGCTTTTGAAGCAGTAAGTCTTATCAAAGGTGAACCTGTAAGATTACAATGGGTAACTTATACCGCATACATTCTAGAGTTATAGGAATTTTATTTTATCTATAATGATGAAAGCCAAACCTATATGTTTACCGATTTTGGTTTTCAGGTATGTGATAAGATATACCATCTGATATCTCAGCATTTTAATCCTACTTTTATAGAAATAACTTGTGCGGAACTGCATGAAAAACTTGAAGTTGCTGCTACAGAAGAGCAAATAAAAAATTGGCTTACAGTAGTAAACTTGTTTAAGCCCCAAACTCTTTTACTGGAGCAAGTCAACTATCTTAATCAGCAGATTGACCGTTCTGTAACAGCCTTAAGTGAAAAAGTCAAAAGACATAAAGAAACTTTGCTCGTGGCTTTACAGGAAATAGAAAAGCAAATAGATGCCATACGTCAGCAAAATAGGGAATTAAGAGCAGCCTTCCGAGAAACTGACCTGATGAATGATATTCTTATTTCGCATCCAGTACGCGATGACAGTGAAGAAGTAGACGATCTCATAAGCGAAGCCATCTCATATTTTGAAGGCATTCATTTCCGTTTAGCAATGGTAGACTCACGTATTGATAAAATACAGCCTAAAATAAAACAGTTTTTTGCCTCTCTCAACCGTGACATATTTAATACAAAAGTAGAGAAGTTCTTGTATTTCCTGCTCGAAAAAAGCCAGATTACAGATAAACAAATACAGTTTCCAATTCCCTATAACGGAACAATTCAATTGGCAGACCCATCCCCCCCCTCTTTACTTCTATAGATAGCTGTTTTCACAATTGGTAGAGGCTCTGAAAAGAGGTGCTCATATACAATATGAAGGAGATAAAACACTTTTTCTTTATCTAAATAAATATGTAGATAATCTAACAGTCTATTTCGAACGACATGAGAATATAACTATTATTCCTGCTGGTAGTGAAAACGAACATTATTATTTCGCGCTCTACCATCCTGTATTAAGAAGTAATTATTCCATCGAGCGGTCACCTTTACTCAAAGAAGATATTCTTATTGCCTTATTACTATACAAAGCTTATTATATCGATCATAACATGGAACTAATTTCTGTAAAAAAGTTTGTAGCTCTAATCCGTATGGATATGCCCGACCTTAAAAGCATGTGCAACATTTGCTGATCAAAACAAAAGGCTCCAAAGAACGTTTTACTAAAACAAATGATATCCGTATTGATCAAGAAGTACAACACGCATTCAAAAATTTCCATAAGCTGAGATGGATAAATTTGAAAGAAGACGATTTTACTAATTTCCCTGAATTTCAACGTATTACTCGTAAATTTGCAGATTATATTAATCACATAGACGAATGGCTTAAAGAAGAATAAACATGAAGAAATATCCTCGTATTTACAGTCTGTCTACCATTGGTATCATACACCATCAAAAGAATGATTACATTTTTCATCCCTATTGTACTGATTTTATTGGTGATAGTGATTCTGGCAAAAGTATTATAGCCGATTTACTGCAACTTATATTTGTTGGTTCTTCCGTTTTCCGTTCCGCAACCATACCAGTCAAAGACAGACGAGAACCTGATGGTCTCGTTTTGCGGTCGCCTGGCAAATCTTTAGATTATGGATATGCATTTGTTAATATAGAAATAGCCAACGGACAATTTGTTACAGTAAGTGCCTATCTTGAAAGCACTTCTAAAGCCACACACCCTTTTATTGTACAAGCAGGGCTGACTATTGAACAAGATGATTTTGCCCCATGTCGAAGCCTCTTTATGCCATCGATTTTCAAGATGACGAATGTATCATTCCATTAGATGATATTATTGAATACATGGAGGAAAAAGATTTGGTTTTTAAAGAATGGTAACGCATTTCTTATTTTCACAAAGTACTCTATAAAAATAAAATACTCCCTCTTGACCTCACCGATAAAGATAAAGCATCAAAAGATTATGCAAAAATAATTCAATCATTTTCACGGGGCAAAGAACTTGACACAACAAAAAGTTCCAGTTTATCAGATTTCTTATTTGGGCAGGAAAAAGGAAAAGAGTTCATGAATAAATACAAGTCAATTGTAGAAGATATAGAAAAAAATGCAATAGATTATGGAAAAAATAACCATGAAATTACTTTACTGACACAAAAATACTTTCAAGTTAGTGATTTATATAAAATGTTGATTGAAAAAAAGAAAGCGAAAAAACATACCATACTTATCAATATGTGTTTTTACTAAAAGACTATAACGCGAATAAAAAAAGTATCCAAAAGGAATTGTTTGTTTTTTTGCAAGCTATAGAAGATTCATCAGGATTAAAAATATTGGTCCAATACGAGTTAGAAGAGGCCCAAAGAAATCAGAATAAGAAAAAGTCAACATATAAAGAAACAAGTGATATTTATAGTGAATGGTGACAAAAGAAAAGTTTGCTGAGCAGTGCCAACAAAATGATTGAACAATTAAATATTCTTCCTAAAGATTTGGCAAACTATTATGAACAATACAGAATACAAAAAAAGACTATATCTACTATAAAGATTTGAAGGATAAATTGGTTAACTCACATATGATTGATCTTTTTGCAAATTCAGGCTGGAAAGATGGATTAGTTACGGGAAATAGCTTTTACCTCAAAAAGATAAATGAACTACATAACCGTTTATCACAATTGCAAATAGTAGAGCAATTTCATTATATAAGCAATCCTAATTCACTTATACATTGGGCTCTGACGTACGTCTTTATCCTGCCCTCTTCCTTTCTACGGTTAAGTTCTTCCACCTTTTTGGGCGTATTCCTCGTTTTTCTATTCAAAGGTCTGTACCGCTTGTTCATATTCTGTCGGTTCGGAGAGCTGCTCCTTTTGCGGTGCTTCGGGTGCTTTGGGAAATTCCCTTGCCGATACGTTATAGTCGAGTTCCTTGATTTCATGCCCTTTCTTGTCCAATTTTTGGAGTGCCGTGTCGTTTCGACTTCCGTAATAGGGTCGGGCAATCACCAGCTTCGGGTCGGATTTCAATAGTTTCTCCGTTTCTTTTACCACATGTGCTGCGTTCTTGCCCCCCAGACATTTACGGTACAATGTTTGCACCCATTATGTTCGGCAAAAAGGTTGTAGTTGGCTGCGTTGTGTGCACACGCCTTGCATTCCGTCTTGTCGAACTTGTATTGTTCAAGGTCGGTTGTGTAGTATTTCTCAGAATGTTTCTTGAACAGATTGAGCGTGTAACCGTTCCAATCGTCCCTATTGCCCTGCTTCAGGTGGTTCTCGTACACGTCCTTTTGGATATTGGCTTCATAGGTACTTATTTCCTCAGCCAACGCTGACGGTGATTGTCCCGTTATCCAGCAGTTCACCGATAGGTTCATACAATTCGTTCAGTTTCAAACGTGTATAGATATACTTCTCGCTCCGTCCGAAGCGGCTGACGAGTGAGTACATATCGTGTCTGCCCTTTTCAAGCAGGCGTTTGAAGGCTTTCGCTTCCTCGGTGGGGCGTACCTGCTCACGCTGTAAGTTCTCGCTTAGTGACATGTCCTCCGCTTCATCGTCTGTTATATGGTCGTATATGGTTGCCTTTATTGTCTTTGCTCCTGCAAGCAGTGAGGCACGGTAGTGGCGTTCGCCGTAGATGATTTCGTAACCGCCTGCCGTGCGGGACGTACGGCAATGGTTTGTAAGACCCCATTTCCCGAATGCTGTCCGCAAGTTCCTGCAAGGATGTGTCATTGAACGTCTTGCGGTGATTATCCGCACTTGGGTGTACGGCTGTGATATCAAGGTCTATTTCAGCCGTTGCCGTTGCAAGCGGTGTCTTGGGCATGGTTTGCCCCACCGCTTCGGCAGTTGTGGGTACGTTTTGCGGTTAAAGTAATATCATCGGTTTGGGGATGATTGCCAAAGCGGTTACTTTCACTGCCGTTTCTTTCTCTAATTTCTGAACTTTGTTGTTCTTCCGTGCATTCTTGTTCGTTTTCATAACTATAAATTTTAATGGGTTGATATTGATTGAATTAATTTTGATAGGTAGGGTGGAACAAACCACCCTGCCTTTTTCGTCCCTATGCGTTGGCATACATTGCGAGTGTCTCACGTACTTTCTGCTTCCTGCTGTATATCCATCCCGCACACCTTTCACCGTTATAGATGAAGTTCGTACAGAAAACAGATCGTTCAAGCCTTTCAAGACATCTTTTATCAGCTTGGTGTCCCCGAATACGCCTATCACCTTTTCGCTGTATTCCACGGTTTCAAGATTGAGCGTTGAAAGATCTGCGAATGTTGTCGGCTGTTTCGCTGCGCTTTCCTTTAGAGGTGCTTTCAGATAAATGTTGGCTTCGTCCCCTGCAGTGTGGGTGTATCGTTCTATAAACTTTTCAAGGTCGTAAATCCGCTCTTTTTGAAATCGTCCAACCGCTATACTTGTTGCGTTCTAAATACATACCGCCCCCCATGCTGTAATTTTCACGGTGTTCGTATTCCTTGTCATTCTCTGCCAAATAAGCCGTTCCCTCAAAATTGGCGGCATATTTACGCATTTCGGAAAAGAGATTTCGTGTATGGGTGGAAAAGCCTAAAATCACGGCTCTCTCTATACGGTAGTCGTGGTAGTCCGTATAGCTGTCACACTCGCTCACCCGTAGTTCACCGACAAAATGACGGCTTTTGCATTCGAAGGGATAAGGAGGCGCAAGCGTTCCGCTCCGATTTTTGCGGTGTGTTCGTTCCTCTGCCGTTCTTTCTCCGCTTTCTTCTCCCTCGCTTTGGTAAGCAGGGCAGCCGTTTCCAACAGATCTAAAAACTTGGGGTTCGCATCGTCATAATACATGCCTATCCCGAATTTTTCCGACAAAGGTCGGATAAGATCGGAAGTATGAAATTCGTACGTCCGCAAATTGATAAGATGATAGGTTATTCCCTACTGAATGCAGCTTACTTCATACACTACATAGCTGTCGTAGCTGTAACCTTCCAGCATTACCACTTGATTGACTGAAACGGTCTGTTCGTCTCTGTCATAGCTTCTGTTCGCTCCCAATAAATGTACTTTGTTCATAATGAATTGTTTTAATGATTAATATTTCGGTTCAGAGTATCACGCAAAAAAGGATGAGGAAAAAGAGAAGAATGAAAAAGGGTAAGGACAGTGGAAAAGATGCGCCATACTTAAACGGATGAGGAAAACCACTACCGCCAAAACCGCCAACGTGGGCAGAATACCGCCTAAACTCGTCACCATACCACCAACGAAGGCACACACGAAACGCACCGCCACATACGCAACGAAACCGACCAGTAACCACTTCACCAAAATTTTTATGCCGATTGGAATGGAGCCGAAGCCTCGTTTCAAATCTTGCTGTATTTCTGTTCTCTTTTTCATAACATTGACTTTTTTATGCTTTGTCGGTGGCTTCACCTTGCTCGTTTCAGGAGGCAGATTTTTAGAGGCCCCGACTGTAGCTTCGCACCCTGAACCATGCAAGGGGAAGTCATGACGAGGTAATAAAAATGAGGAAATTGTTATTTGAGGAAAAAGAGATAAGAAAATATGGCAAGATTCGAGAGGATTGCTATCGTCTCAATCAGTATATGACTATTCACAACATGGTGGGTGTTAAGCCCAACCGATTAAAACCGTTTGGATGAGAGTAGTTGTATAAAGAGAAATTTTCACATATGGTTATATGAGAGGTTTGGACTGAAATACCCAGACCTACTCGATCTAAAGTCTTAGGTTATTATTTCTTTTTATGCCCTTGTGTCCAGCTTTGCATCCGTTTGGTTAATGCTTCTTTCAATGAATCCAAGAAAGATGTCTTATTGTTACGGATACGCATATCGCTGAATGTGCGTGAATGGTTAGAGTCCAATTCAATATTAAAAACGGTCTGGATATAGTCAAAAAGTTTTGCCAAAGGAATATCACCAAAGACTTTACGGCTATCCCATGCGTAGATTTGCTCGTAAAGTTCTGTTTTTGTCGCAACCCATGTGATACGGACACGAGGTAAAGACTGCTCTAACTGGCGATTTTCCAATGCTTCGAGTTCCTTATTCAGATATACCATCAACATCTCGTTAGCTTTCAGCCTAGCAAACTTGAAATCGCAATTAGTAGAAAACATCGGTTCACGTTCGTAATAGAACAATTCCAAATAAAGAGCCGTGTCAATACGTCCTCGTAAATAATAAATTGAATCAAGGTGTGTCAAGCCTGAACGGTAATAATGTACAAAATCCGAACGTTTTGCGTTATAACGGTTGATAGCCTTGATTTCATCAATCAGATAAGCCCGCTGTGAATCTACTCCTACCGGACGATTCATTTCTATATTATAAATCTTACAATAAGAAAGCAATCGGTAGAACAAACGAGGTTTTATTTCTTTAAAGAAATCTATTTCTTCCGCTTCATCCTTGAATGTATAGGAACCAATAAATTCTTTTACCTTTTGAAAAGCATTAACTAATATTTGTGAGGTTTCAAGAGATTTCTTCATGATATTCAAATCCGCAGATTCGATTGTCTTCAATTTCTTTTCAATCTCTTTTTCGAGATTATTAATAAAATTATCCATTGTCGGCGTAATAATAGCAACAACCATAAAGATAATCACGACTGCCTGTTTCCAATAACGGCGCATAAAATCTACCGAAAGAAAAACTAACTTCGCAAACAATCATAAGAGTATCGGGATCTCAAAGACAATGTTCATCGCAAGGCACATCATTAAAAGTGTTAAGATATACGAATCGCACACAATCAAATTATCCACCTCACCACTTACCTGATATGTTTACAAAAAGCGAAAAGTCTGTGGAAAGATCAGAAAGTAGCTGCCCCCCAAATCCAAACATCACAGAGCTGACTCCGACTGTCTGCGTGATATATCGCCGTTCGTTATCGTATAATGTGGGAGAGACAAAACGGAATAACTGATAAAGAATATATGGCGAAGCACACAGCACGCCAACACATAGGGCCGTCTTCATGTGGATGATGAATTGCCGCGCTAACCCTGTATTAATAAGTCGAACGGAAAATGATTCCATTGCACCTCCTGCCCATGCAGCCATCCGGTTGAGCAGCTGATAGGTAATAAAACCGCCATCCTTCGGTACGAGTACAACGCCAAATAACTGTTCTTTGAAGAAGAAAACCACGATACCGAACACGACGGCTACGGCGACAATTTTTATAATTGCCGCCCGCAACACGTCCAGATGTTCCCAAAAAGATTGTGTGTTCGCTTCAGTAGCCATCAGTTATCCTTTTTGTTCTATGTCCTTTATTTCGTCTATCTCTTTTTCTACATTGTTCATCCCTTCCTTGAAAGAGCGAACGCCTTTGCCGATTCCTTTCATCAGTTCAGGAATCTTCTTGCCGCCAAAGAACAGCAATACAACCAATACGATCAGCAGTACTTCCTGCATGCCGATACCGCCGATAAATAGTGGTGTTACCATCATAGCTTTTATTTGTTTATTTTACTTTTAATAAAAATGACCCGGAAGGCAGACATAATTAGCTCATTCCGGATCATCTTCTCCTGTTATTGTATATTGTCGAATGTAAATTCCAGACGGCTGTCCATCTCATCGAAAACCATCAAATCCGAAGTAACTTTCCCTATCGGAATAATCCGCATGGTCAGTTGCCCCATGTCAGGGTCATCTGCTTTGGCATAAAAGATGGCAATCGTGTTATTGGAAGGACAATAAGTGATGTCACCGTTTTCGAAACGAAGCTGCCCCTCTTCGGTATTAGTCGGCCGCCGGGGCATAGAACCGTAATATTCACGGCCTCCATAGCGTCCCAAAGTCGCAGTCAGAGGAAACATACCCCGGATTTCGTCAGCTAACGGGGTGTCGAGCCATTCCCCGGTAAACGTATGCCCTCCGGCAGTAATACGAACCGACGCACCCTGCGACTCTTCCCGTTCGATACCGATTCGTTCAAGCCAGTCCTGTACTTGCGATTCGGCGGAAGGTACGTCTGTTGCCTCAATAGCAATGCCTTCCAGCACATTCGCACCAGTAGCTTCCTCTTTGACGGAATTATAGGTGCGGCCGGCTCCGTATCCGTCATGCGTACAGAACGGAACGACTGTTTTGCCGGAGAGGTCATAAGAGGACAGGAACGAACGTATTGCTTGTGGAACATCCAATGCCCAGTTCGGGTAGCCGATAAAGACAATATCGTATTGGTCCATATTCTCAATGCGGTTTTTAAGTGCGGGAAGTGTTCCGGCAGCCTGCTCCGCATGGTTCTGGTCGCGCACATCGTCGAACTCCGTCGGATAGGGTTCCGAAGTCTCTATCAGATGCAGGTCTCCGCCCACAGCCGTTTGGATATAGCGGGCGACCATTTCGGTCGTACCACGACGCGTTCCCTTATCTACAAGGATGCTTGCCCCGGTCGTGGCATCCACATCCGCCGCATAGTTCGTATTCCCCCAACGGCTGAACCAGGCAATCAGAATCTTTCCGTTTCCGGGGGTAACCGTTCCCGGATTGTCGTTATCATCATCGTCGTTTCCCGGATCATTGGGAACTTCGGGGATATCAATTTCTGAACTGTCATCCCCTGCGCCACATCCGGCAAAAGTCATTGCCGGAACGAGCAGCAATAAAGATATAAATAACCGTTTCATAATCTTGCTTTTTTAATTGATTTGACTCAGCCAGTCGGCAATCATTGAGTGGCAGTTGGACGTTTGGCCTGAACGTATCCACAGGCTCGGTTCGAGGAAGTCGCCACCCGGAATGAGCCGTCGGGCATCGGACTCGACACCACTGATACCGCTGCTGGAACTGGATACGATCAGTCCGATGCTCTTACCCTCCATCAGACTACCATATTGGAACAGGAATGTTTGTAAGGGAGCTGCCATATTACTCCACCAAAGAGGTGCGCCTACGATAATCCGGTCGTAATCGGCGATATTCACCTCCACGGGTTTGATTTCCGGATAGGATGCCGCATCATTCGGATTATTCCGGATTGCCTGAATCAGCGCACTACCTATTGCGTAGTTATTGGCCGCATAGTCGAGCCCCTCTTCGGCAGGTTCGACCCGTACCACATCGGCTTCTATCTGCGTCTGCAAATCGCTGACGATGGTATGCACATTATTTGTAAAGCTGTAATACACAATGAGCGTTTTTCCCGATGTCGGGTCAGGATCGGGAGTCGGTGTCGGCACCTCGGTATCAGGTGCGTACGGTTCGTCTTCATCGGGAGAGCAGGCGCTCAATCCCACCGCTACAAAAGCGGCAAACAAAAAATACAGATACTTTTTCATAACGCTTATAATTTAATTAAATGATTCAATGTCAGTTGTTTTTAAGAATACCTATTTGTTCGAGCCATTTCTCCACATCGCCGCGTGAATTTTCCGCCTGGCTGCCATATACGGCCAGACTTCCGAGTATTGTCGAATTGGGGCATACCGAACGGATGTCGCTGACGCTTTGAGCCGTGCCGCTACCGCCATGCGTGCAGAACGGGGCGATGTATTTGCCCGACAGGTCATAACCGGCCAGGAAACTTTTCATCGCCGGTGTAAGGTGTCCTCCCCAGATAGGCGTCCCGACAATCAGCGTGTCGTACTCGTCCATATTCTCCACCTTTGTTTTCAACTCGGGACGGTAATCGCTCTCCAGCTCTTCCGGTGCGATCTACGTCACCTCTTCATAAGTATCTGGATAGGGAACGACCATTTCCACTTCCACGATGTCGCCACCTATAAGGTCGTGGATATGATTGGCGACTGTCCGGGTATTGCCTCCCCATGAAAAATAGACGATCAGGGTCTTTCCCGCATCCCCTGAAATGGTTCCTCCCGGCTCTATCGCCGCCGGTTCTTCACTGTTGCACGATGTCGCCACGAACAGTAGCATAACCATAAGTGACAAAATACTTTTCTTATACATATCGTTTATTCTATTTAATTGATCTACATTGCAAAATTACGGCAACTGCAAATCTTGGGCTTTGTTATAAAGGTCAATTTAATTTGCTGTCAGGCTCAAATTGTAATTCCTGCCATCTAATCTCTTTCGTCATCGGTTTGTTCAGCAAATCGAACATGTCCATCCGGCATTTTCCGGCGAAATCGAACAGTGTGGGAATGTACCGCTTATCCGTATTCAGCAGGACATAGACCGCTTCTGTCATTTTCAATCGCAGCACCGTTTCAGGAATTTCCTGCCCCTCCCGCATGTAAGGCATCCATGACCGGAAAAGGCTCTCCGTTTCGGATATGGATGACAGACGGTGCAGGGCCGAGAGTTCCGTAGTCGATGATTTGCGGTCGGATGGAGAGAGTGTATGATAAAACTCGCACAAGAACTCTCGCGGAAGAGAGAAGAACAGAACCCGACAAGGCTCGTGCAATTCCGGCTCGGCATAGATGTGCGAATAGCTGTCACGTCCGATGAAGGCACTGTCGCCCCTTTCGATATTCAGCGTTTCGCCGCACTGGTTCCGCAAATACAACCGCCCGCTGTATAGATATACCAGCGTATGATTGGAAAAAAGATGACAGGCTTGAGATACCGTATCTATTGACTCGAAAAAATAAATATGCTGTTCTGTTTCCATATAAAGTTTATTCAGATACAGAAAGTCCGACAAGTTGTGCGGGATTGCTACGTACCATAAAATCGACCTACTTCTGTGCAAGCCCGTTTTCCAGCAACGCAAGAATACAGCGGCGCATCCCATCCACTGGGTGAGGCATCCCAACCTGACCGAGGTCGGTCGTTATGATACTCCGCTGCGGGGCAATACGTGCAAAGTCTGCAAATTCTTTATCACTCATCCGCTCGAAATCGGGCAGTCCCGTACCCGGTCCCCACAAATTGGTAATGTAGCTGTATTCCATCCACGCGCCGAGATCAATACACCGTTTAATCTGATCGTGCGTCATTTTCCAGATACCGGAATTGGCATGAGTCACGACACACTTTCTCACACCCACCTCACGGGCTTTCCGAGCCAGCGTGATGCTCTCCTCGGACGAAGAGTGCCCCGTTGCGAAAATGATATTCGCTTCGGCACATATCTCCATGACTCGCACGACTTCAGACAGCACACGCCCGTTATCGTCCACAACGGGCACACCCTCTTTCCTGCCGTGATAGCGGATATTCTGGTAAACGGCATCCTGCGTCGGCATCCAGATACAACGACAAAGATTGCCGGTTGTGCCCACGGCTTTTTCCGCAGCGAATACATTTACCTTATCCCCGTGTACCCGGTTCATACACAGGCTTCCGAATACCTCGAACCCCTGTAACTCCTGACGGATCAGATAAGCCCGGTCATGACAACTGAAATCGTTGGACTTGAACAGCATGGATTTGTAGCCGGCATCACGTGCCGCGCGGGTAAACTCCAATTCATTTCCCAAACGGGCTTTGGAATCCGGAGCTGCGTGCAGATGGATGTCACTGACACCACGCAGCAGTTCATCGGCTTCGGGCGAATCCGAATTTTCAGCGGCAGAGAATATCGGTGTCTGCGCATGTGATGGCAATACACCGGAAAGCAGCACGGCTCCTCCCGCCATCACGGAGTTACGGATAAAGTCACGGCGTGACAGATCTTGTTTATTTTTCATCATTTCCTCCGTTATTCAGTTCGACAATACCTATTTCCTGCAACCACGCGATAACCCGTTCATAAGCCGTGTCATACGTTCCCCGACGAATCTGTATGCCCTCCAATACAGTCGATTGCGGGCAAAGGGAACGGACAAGCCGGTAGCTTGCCTCGGCAGAGCTGGTCCCGCTCGTGCAGAACGGAACGACAGTTCTTCCCGCGAGGTCATGTGTTGTGAGGAACGTGCGGATGGGAGGTGCGGCAGTTTCCACCCAGATAGGATAACCGATGAATATCACGTCATACGAAGAGAGGTTTTCGATATTCGTTGTCAAAGGCGGGCAATATCCGGATGCCACTTCTTCCCGGATTTGTGCCAGCAAAGTATCATAATCATCGGTATAAGTATCGGCCGTTTGAATTTCCACAAGGTCGCTCTTTACCGTGTCATGGATGTATCCGGCAATCGTCCGGGTATTACCCGTATGGGAGAAATAGACAATCAGCACTTTTTTGTCCCCGGAAGGTTCGACTGGCTCTTCCGTTTTTTCAACCGGAGGTGTTGTCGATTCTTCCGTTTGAGGTTCGCCCGCGGAACAGCCCGTAATGGCTAACATAAGCCATGCAAAGAGAAATAAAAGTTTCGTTTTCATATCTGTTATTTTTAAGTTATTCATTTGATGTAAAGGTAAAAGCAAAGCCCCGCAACGTCTTTGCTGCGAGGCTCAATTTGTTTTGTCAGGAAGTTCACTACCTTTTTTCTTGATTATTCAGTACCGGACTGAATGTGGCTTAATTCACTTAGCTGTTTCTTCACTCCATTGTTTACCAAAACTCGTCTGTTCCGTTTCCACGCACCCACGATGTCCGTGTACCTTACATTCATCCAATGCTGATTGTAACTGCCGGAACTCATCACCGGAAAGCGTGACGTTCCAAGCCCCCAGATTCTCCAGAATCCTTTCCTGGTTCTTGGAACCGGGAATAGGTACGACATTGGGATATTTATGGAGCATCCACGCAAGCGATATCTGGGCGTTGGTCGCATTTTTCTCCACGGCGAACCGATGCAGCAAATCGAGTATAGGCCGGTTGGCCTCGATATTCTCTTTCGACAGTTGGGGAACGAATTTCCGCACGTCATCGAAGCCGAACTGCTCCTGTGCCGTTACCTTACCCGAAAGGAACCCGCTTGCAATCGGCGAGAACGGTACGACTCCGATTCCTTTTTCAAGGCACACCGGGAAAATCTCCGTTTCGCAATCGCGTTCCACCATCGAATAGATGTTCTGGACGGCAGACAAAGGGGTAATCTCATGCGCAGCTCGTATCTGGTCGGCCGATACTTGCGACAATCCCCAACCACGTATCAGTCCTTCCTTAACAAGCCGTCCCATGACAATTGCCACATCCTCAAGCCGGACCGTCTCATTGATGCGATGCAGGTAATACAGGTCGATATAATCCGTACGAAGTCTGCTCATGGAATCTTCAAGATGCCGGCGCACCTCCCGGTAGAGACTCGTCTCGTCCGGTTGCGAGAGTTCGCCAATATGAAATTTGGTGGCGAGTACCACCTCCTTACGGAACGGCTCGATAGCCTTACCTACCAGTTCCTCGTTATGCCCGGCGTAGAATTGTTCCTTGCCATAGGCTTCCGCCGTATCGAAATGCGTGCAGCCATAGTCGTATGCCTTGCGGATGGCTTCTATGGCATACGCTTTGGGCGGCACTTGTCCGTAACCGTGGCTGAATCCCATACATCCCATTCCTATCGGAGATACTTCCAGCTGTCCTAATTTTCTATTATCCATATTGTTATGTTTTAGAGTAAGATTATTATTGAATTACTTTATTTCCTTATTTTTAGCCATTTCCCATAAGTCAGCATCCGCCAGCCCCATTCCAGAGGCCCGAAGCGGAAATAGGAGAGCCATAGGACACTGAATGCCATCTGGACAAGAAAGACGTAGAAAGCTATGGATTCTGTTCCTGTCAATCCAATGCCGACCCCCAGCCCGAAGCCGATACCGTAGAAGAGAACCATACCCCATACCGACTGTCCCACGTAATTGGTCAGTGCCATTCTCCCCGGAGCGGCAAGACAGCGCCACAAGCGCCACCCTCTACCATGCAGGTACAGGAGACAGATAGCGGAAACATATGCAAAACCTAAAGGATAGACACTTGCCGTGTAGATGGCGGTGTGTGCAGCCGTTCCGAAAGGATGCCCGTTTACCGCACTCCAGGCATAGAGAACGGACAAGGGAAGTCCCAGCAGAAAACCGTATGTCACCGTCTTTTTCAGTAGCATCCGATTTGCCTCAAGATTGGCGTATATTTGCTTGCGCCCAATGTAGCAGCCCAATAAGAACAATCCCAATACCTTAAAATAGCGGTTGCCGTCGATGAACTCCTGCAAGCGTACCCATGCACCCTGTATCAGAAATTGAAAGACCTCTCCGTAGCTTTCCGCATTACGCAGCCAGATTCCGAAGTTATATTCCGTTATACCATATAAATTACAATAGTGCTGTTGCATTCGTACTGCGGGAGCCGACAGGGACACTCCGAATGTACCGGCCAGCCAATCAATCGGAATAGGAAGTAGCAATAGGACTGCGGAAGTACCCAGCAACACTCTGTCCGAAACATGCCGGAAAAGAGGGAGCAACATGCCCAATAAGGCATACAACAGCAAGATGTCCCCGCTCCAGATAAACATCAGGTGCAGAAAACCGATGGTGGCCAGAACAATCATCCGCCGATAAAAGATACGGAATCCGTCCGTTCCCTTTTTAGCCGCGTTGCTGATTATGATTGAGAATCCGATACCGAACAGCAGCGAGAATATGGTGTAGAACTTACCGTCTACAAAAAGGTATTGAAGGAAGCGGACTACCTGATCTATTTCTGCCGTAGGCATGGCCTCTGTTATTCTCGGTTTTTGAAAGGTATAAAGCGAAAATTCCGGAAAGTTGGCAAGGCAGATTCCCAGCAATGCAAATCCTCTCAAAGCATCGAGGATGACATGGCGTTCCGAGGTCTTCACGGGTACCATGTCTTTTATATCCATTTCCTTATTCATTGATTCTTTCTTTTTTGTTAACCAACATGACGCTTCCCAGTATGATTACAAGCCCGAGCAACTGTATGCCTGTAATCTGTTCCCCGCCCAGCCCGCCACCGATAACGACAGCCACTACAGGATTCACGTAGGCATGGGTGGCCACATCCGTTGCCGGGCGGATCTTCAGCAGCCATACGTAAGCGGAATAAGCCATCAGCGAGCCGAACAGTATCAGATAGGCCAATGACAACCAGGCGTATAGAGGGACCGTACTGAATTCCATAGGAGAGAACTCCCCGTTCCCCAATGTACATATCCAGAACATCATGCCGGCAAAAAGCATTTGCCAGGCGGAACCTGCAAACGCGTTTGCAGGTTCTGTGTCTGATGAACGGTATTTTGTATAAAGTGTTCCCAATGCCCAGGAAATACAACCGACTACAAGTAGTAAAATACCATATTCACTATGATCGTGTACGGTTACCGTCATTTCCAGTTGCTCGGCATACAATAACCCTACTCCTGCAAATCCCATCAAAATACCGGCAAGGATACATTTGCTCCGAAAGGTATATTTCCACATCGGAGCATCGAGTGCCATAATCCAGATAGCGGTAAAGGAGGCCACCACAGCCACCAGGCTGCTGCTGACATATCGCTGGGCCAGCATCACTACCGCCATATCGATGAACAGCAGGATGATTCCGCTCACAGCCGACCTGCCTACAAGCCTTGGGGTAAAGGCCCGTTCTCCACGACATGCACATATCACAAGCAGTATCAATCCTGCCGTAGAGAAGCGCAATGCACTGAGAAGGAAAGTCGGAAAGCCGTGTAAAGCCACCCCGATAAAGTAGTAAGTGGACCCCCAAACTACATAAATCAGGAAATAAGCGAATAGGATGGCAAGTTTTTTCGGCATTATTTTTATATTTTATTTCAACGCATTCTTGAAGAACCCGTCTATCTTGTCGAACGGTATCACATCAATCTTGTCGTATAAATCGACATGGTTGGCTCCGGGAATAATCAACAGTTCCTTGTTACTCCCCGTCAGCCGCTTGTAGGCATCCTCACTGAAATAGCGGGAATGAGTTTTTTCTCCATGAATCATCAACACAGCACTGCGGATTTCGCTAATATAGGTGAGCAGCGGCATATTGATGAATGACAATACGCTGGTTTTCGTGATTCCCTCGTTGGAGTTCGGGGAACGGCGATGATAGCCTCGTTCCGTCTTGTAGTAGTCGTGATACTCCTTGACGAATTGCGGAGTATCATCCGTCACGGGGTCGAGTACGCCACCGTCGCGTGCATAGCTGTCATCACGATAATCCTCGGTACGCTGTGCGTTGAGTTGCTCGCGCAACTTATAGCGGTCATCGGCACTCATGGCGTCGAAATACCCGTTGGCATTTACCCGGCTCATATCATACATAGTAGATGTTACCGTCGCTTTGATACGAGGGTCATTGGCCGCAGCATTAAGTGCAAACCCGCCCCAACCGCAAATACCTAAGATTCCGATACGTTCCGGATTGACGTCCGCACGGGATGTCAAATAATCGACTGCCGCACTGAAATCTTCCGTGCTGATTTCGGGTGAGGTGAGGTAACGGGGCGTACCGCCGCTTTCACCATAATAGGAGGGGTCAAAAGCGATGGTCAGAAAACCTCGTTCGGCAAGCGTCTGGGCATAACGGCCCGACACCTGTTCTTTCACCGCACCGTAAGGGCCACTGACTGCAATGGCTGCCAGATGTCCTTGCGTATTTTTCGGCTTGTAAAGGTCTGCGACAAGCGTGATGCCGTAACGGTTGTGAAACGTGATTTTCTTATGTTCCACCTTATCACTCTGCGGAAAGGTCTTATCCCATTCCTGTGTCAATTCCAATGGTTCCATACCGGTTGAATTTATATATTTTGTTGTTGTCGTTTCTTGTGCCATGACATTCGCAAAGGTCAGGAACGTCAATATGGCGATTGTTTGTAACTTCATAGCCGTATTATTTTACTTTATAGCGGAGCCAGACAATATCTGCTTCCCATTGTTCCACACTCTCTAATTTCAGCTTGTACGGGTTACATTCCACACGGGAGATTCCATCGAAAACCGCCGTCTGTCCCTTACGCCCGTCAATACCCGGAGCTACCATAATACTTACTTCGTCAATCAGTCCGGCCTCCAAGAAACCGCCGCAGATATGTCCGCCCCCGACAATCGCCAAGCATTCAACGCCGAAATGTTCACAAAGCAGCTCCATAGCTTGCGGCAAGTCAATGCGTTCCGCACCGGTGGCAATCCACGAAATACCCGATGTGCGCAGCGTTTCCAGATATTTCTCGGACACCTGTTCACTGACAATACAAAGTAGAGGATGCCCGTCAGCTTCACCCTCCTGCCAACGCAGTTTCCCATAGGTATCGACAATGATCGTATATTCGTCCGATTTATTGGCGACATATACGGATTTATGACCTATCGGAGTTCCCTCCATCGGGGTACTTTCTTCTTTGACGGCGGAACATTCGAGTGCGGTAGTTATCCGTCCTGACAGTTTCGAGCAAGGCCCCAGTTTTTCCAAGGCTATGTAATACTCATCCGTACTCAGTTGCCCGACCATCGGGCAGTCGATGCGGCCATCGACCGAAGTCATCATGTGACTGATTATATATGGTCTCATATTCTTGGTTTTTATTTATAATGCAAAAGTAAGGCAGCTTCTTCGCTCTGCCGGTAGACAAATTACGGATTATACTACCATTTACTGATTCCTTATCGGCCTACTTGACGTTGCTGTTCGGCATTGTACCGGTCTCCCACAACGGGAATAGCAGCCACGGTATCCTCCAGTTCTTTCCAATCCCCGGAGCTGATGTTGAAGTCGAGTGTGCGCAGGTTTTCCTCCAGATGAGACAGTTTTGTCGTTCCCGGAATCGGTACGATCCACGGTGCTTTCTGAAGCAACCAGCCAAGAGCCACCTGTGCCGAGGTCATGCCCCGTGTGCGCCCGAAAGCTTGCAGCGCATTTACAATGTGGGTATTCGCACGCATCGCTTCCGGCTGGAAACGCGGCAGGGTCTGACGGTTGTCGTTGTTTACATCGAAGACCGTGTATTCGTTGATGCAGCCTCCCAAAAATCCACGGTTGATTGGGCTGTATGGTACAAAGCCGATACCCAACTCCCGGCATACATCGAGAACACCGTTCTCTTCCACCAGGCGGTGCATCAGATGGTACTCGCTTTGGATAGCCGTCAGCGGACAAATGGCGTGGGCCTTACGGATTGTTTCGGCACTGACCTCGCACATACCCCAGCGTTGCACTTTACCTTCCTTGATCAAGTCGGCAATGGTAGCCGCTACCTCCTCGGCCGGAGTATTCGGGTCGGCACGGTGCTGGTAGAACATCGGCAGTGAATCGAGTCTCAATCGGCGAAGTGACTCCTCGCAATAGCGGCGGATGGTTGCCGGACGGCTGTCCTGACGACCAGTTCCTTTGCCGTCGATGACTTCGTGCCCGAATTTGGTCGTTACGTTAATCCGTCCCTTGAACTCGGACAGCGCTTCTCCTGCCAGGTTCTCATTGGTCAACGGCCCGTAAATGATAGCCGTGTCGAAGAGCGTCACTCCACGCTCTACCGCTTCATGCAACAATCGGATACACTCTTTCTTATCCGGGTGTTGGCTGCGGTTGTAAGTCATGCCCATTACACCGAAGCCGAGTGCCGACACCTCGAATGCCGCCTTGCCCGTACCCAATACACGATGTCCCTTGATACGGGCTGCATCGATATCCACCACATCGGATGTTTCCGCTTGTTTCGCTTCTGAAGCGAATACTTTGCCCAATCCCGAAGGCATGGCCATTGCGGCTCCTGCCAATGCAGCCGTTTTGAGAAATCCACGACGGCTGATATCCATTTTATTGTTTTCTTCCATGATTTTATGTTTTATGCATTATAACTTAATGAATGGAAAATGCCCCGTCCACTAAAAGGGCGTGCCCGTCCACGAAACTTGCCTGCGGTGAGCAAAGCCACAATACGGCGTTGGCTATCTCTTCCGGTTTACCGAGACGTCCGGCAGGAATATCTCGGACCAGTTCCTTTTCCAGATCGGGGTTACGCCGTATCAGTTCTTCGGCCATAGGTGTTCGGATCACACCCGGACAGACGGCATTGATACGAATCCCCTTTGCCGAGTAATCAATGGCGGCTGTACGTGTAAGCCCGATTACCGCATGCTTGCAGGCGATATAGGCCGCTTGTCCGGGGAACCCCGTAACACCGCCTTGAGACGAGGTATTGACAATGGCACCACCGCCTTGTTTCAGCATCTGGATAATCTCGTAACGCATACAGTTCCATACACCTTTCAGATCGACGGCTACCGTGCGGTCGAACTCCTCGTCGGTAATCTCGGCCATCGGCCGTTGCGGGGTCTGTATCCCAGTATTGTTCAATGCAGCGTCCAGCCTGCCGTAAGTCGCAACGATCCAGTCAATCATCTCCTTTACAGCCCGTGTATCGGACACGTCGCAGCGATATGCCACGGCTTTATACCCTTCTGAAACCAACTTCTCGGCTTGTTCTTTCGGCTCATTGATGTCCACCAATACTACGGTTGCACCCGCTTTTGCAAATGCTTCTGCCGAGACCAGCCCGATACCTGCCGCTGCCCCCGTTACCATTGTTACTTTCTCATTCATTGTTTTCATGATTCTTTTGTTTTAATATTCTGCCAACAAAGGTAAAAAGAGAGCCCCGCAACGACTTTGCTGCGAGGCTCAAAAGATTTTGTTATGAAGTTCACTTTGTTAAAATGACTTTTTCCGAAAAATCCATAATCTATATTCTCCTGATTAACTTGGCTGGATTTCCTACAACGATCGTATTCGATTCGACAATTCTCTCCGAAATGCGGAAAAACCTTGTGTAATAATTCACGATATTCTTCCGTATCCGGCATCGTATGATTCAGCCGGAAGATATTTTGCCGCAGCTCTTTTACCACGCCTAGTTCTTCTTCCGTCTGGTGCAGGCAGTCGATTCGCAACTCTTCCATTGGCTTATTCGATTGCTTGTTTGACCCAATCTCCAACTTGTTTCGTACTTCTATTACACAACCGGCCTTCTTCCCATTCGATTTTGGGGTAGAGTCTCTTGAGTTGTTTCACGCTACCCGTGATTGAACTGCCACCCGAAGTGGCAAAAGGAATAACGGTTTTACCCGCGAAATCATATTTCTCAAGAAAAGTATTGACCGGACGCGGACACAAGTCCCACCATATCGGATAACCGAGGAACACCACGTCGTAATCTTTCAGTTCAATCGTTTCTCCGCCCAACGCAGGACGTGATTTGTCGTCTGCCATCTCCACCGAACTGCGGCTCGCCTTGTCGTTCCAGTCGAGATCTGCCGAAGTGTAGGCCGTAGCCGGAGTAATCCGGTGAAGTTTACCGCCAGTCTCTTTTGCGATAGCGGTTGCCACTTTCTCTGTGGTCCCCGTACAGGAGAAATAGGCTACAAGGATTTTCTTGTCGGACGGCCTGTCGGTATCTGCTGTTTGTTTTTGTGCTTTCGACGGGTTACTGAAAGTAAGTAGGCTCATAAGTATCAATACTATCTGTTTCATGTCATTTTAATTTAGAATATTCTTCATCACCGACAGGTTCCAGCCATTCGGTACTGTTGTTCTCACCGGGCACTTCGATGGCTAAATGCGAGAACCAGCTGTCGGGAGCAGCCCCGTGCCAATGTTTCACGCCTGCCGGAATATTGATTGCATCCCCGGAATGTAGTTCCACCGGCTCTTTGCCCCACTCCTGATAGTAGCCGCGACCGCCCACGCATACGAGTGTCTGACCGCCGCCTTTCGTTGCCTTGTGCACATGCCAGTTGTTGCGGCAGCCCGGCTCGAAGGTCACATTTACCACGGGGACTCCGTCCGTTACCACGGGAGCCGTGTAGCTCTGGCCGATGAAATACTTGGCATAGGCATCGTTGGGTTTCCCCACGGGGAAAATGATGGTTTGCGCGTACGCTTCGAGCGAACCTGCCGCTACGCTGTCTGCATTACCGTCGGTCCAAACTTCTTTTGCCATACGGAAAGCCGCCCACGCTTTCGGCCAGCCCGCGTAGAATGCGGCATGGGTGAGTATTTCGGCTATCTCGGTTCGGGTCACTCCGTTCTTCTTCGCCGATTCGAGATGGTACTTGAACGACGAGTCGGTCAGCCCCTGCGACATTAGGGCGACCACGGTTACGATGGAACGGTCGCGGAGCGAAAGCAGATTGTTCCGGCTCCACACTTCCCCGAAAAGAATATCATCGTTCAAACGTGCAAATTCGGGGGCAAATTCTCCGAGCGCATCGCGTCCGGCAGTCTGTTGGATTTTTACTTGTGATTTTGCCATGATCGGAAAAATTAAAGTCAATAATAAAGCTAATGATGCTACTTTTGTTTTCATACGATATGATTTTTAGTTCGACATTTCCAAGACAACCGACAGGTCTTTCCTGTTTCCGATACAAAAGTACGGGCATTATTCCACAACAGCTTTGCTGCAAGGCTCAAACTGTTTTGTCCTGAAGTTCATCTTACCATGAAGGAGCGACACCATAAGCCTCCTTGTATATCTTGGAGAAATGCGACAGGTTCTTGAAACCCACATCGAAGCAGGCTTCCGTCACTTTCTTCTTGCCTGATTTTATCAGGCCGTGCGCGGCTTCCAGACGACGTTTGATAATCCACTTTTGCGGTGTCAGGTTGCTGACTTTGGCAAAGTCCCGCTTGAAGGTAGCCAGGCTGCGTCCCGTGTAACTGGCGATTTCCTCCAGAGAGAGATCACACATGTAGTTCTCGTTCAGATAGTCGAGAATGTCGATTTTCCACGGCTCCACGAAGTCGAACAGCGACGCATAGAGATTCCGGTCTGTATTAAGCAGTACATATATCCCTTCTACCATTTTCAGCTTCAGTACGTCTTCGGACGGTTTTTCGCCTGCATCGAAATAGGGTATGACCGATTCGAACAGCGAACGGATATCAAGCCTGTTACTGGGCAACACGCGCAGGCTTACCTTCTCACGTTCGGAGTCGTTCGGAATCTGTTGCCGGTTAAGCGTCTGGTAAAATTCTCTTAGAAACGGTCTTGAGAACTTCAGTACGACAGAACGGTAAGGCTTTCCGTCCTCTACCTTTTTCTGCAACCACATCCGGTTATCGCGCCGCATGAAAGCACAATCCCCCGGATGCAACACGGTTTTCTTACCACGTTCCTCTATCTCCAACTCACCGGAGCACAAATAAATAAGCGTATGCTCCCTGTTTTCGTGGGCGCATCCCCGGTCATCGGTGAAATAACTCGCTATAAGCACGTTCGAGCAATCGAATACATCTAATCGTTCCATATTGTCAGTCTTTAATTTTCGCAAATATAACGCATTCCAACCATAAAGTTTTTGTTGTAAGGCTCAAATTTGCAAAACGGATAAAATATTTTTGTACGCTTGACCTCGTATAGCAGCTGTTACCTTACAGACTACAGTACAACACATTACGGTTTCAACGGGCCATAAAAGTACGATGCCGTAGCACCGCCGTCGATCAGAAAGTCCGCTCCCGTGATAAATGCCCCTCTGTCGCTCATAAGTAGTTCGGCAACATTGGCAACCTCGTCCGCGGTTCCGGGGCGTCCTGCCGGACATTTGGCGAACATGTTTTTGTAAAAATCACCTCGCTGCCCGTTGAACTCGTCGATAGCCAAGGGAGTTACAATGATACCAGGTGAAATGGAGTTGATTCTTGCCCCGCGCTCGCCCCATTTCACAGCTTCGGCCATTACACGTTTCACGTTACAACGCTTGGCCATCTGGTAAGCGTGTAACGTATCCTTGATACTATCCGGTTGCAGCATGTCGAGCGAGAGCAATTCTTCGGCAGGAGTCGTGGCCAGTAGCATATCCTCCTCGATGGTCAGTGCGGGCATCCGATGCCCTGACTGGCTGGAAATCGTTACCCCGACACCGTTTTCTTTAATAACCTTCCCAACTTCTTCGAGCAGGACAGCCGTTCCGTACAGATCGACTTTCAGAATCGTTTCGATGGAAGCCTGACTCGGTGATACGCCCGCCGTATTGACGAGCATTGAAATTTCACCATGTTTCCGTGCAACCGCAATCAAGTTCAAAATGGACTCCCTTGAAGAGAGATTCATTTCGACGGGTACTGCATCAAATCCCGCCTCATTCAATATACGGCAAACAGCCTCGGTACTCTCCGGGTTCAGGTCTCCGACAACGATCTTTTTCCCATATCCCATACGGCGGGCTATCGCCATTCCTATCTGACCGGCACCGGTCAATATCATTACTTCTTTCTTCATATTTACTTTTTCTTTATTCTTTGATAACGTGATTTTTTATCTCATTGCCGGTTTATTCTTCATTTTGTTCCAGCACACGGGCCATCCGCTCCAACCCTTCAACAAGCAGTGTTCGGGGGCAAGCAATATTCAGACGGATAAATCCCTCGCCGCCGGGTCCGTACATCGTACCTGAATTGATCATCAGTTTTTGTTCCTCTTGCAGGCGCAAGGTCGTAGCATCCGAACCGATACCGAGTGCTCGGCAGTCTATCCATACTAAGTAAGTTCCTTCGAGTGGTAACACGGGATATTGCGGTAACCGCTGCTCAAAAAAGTGGCAGAGATATTCGTAATTCCTACGCAAGTATTTGCGCAAAGCATCGAGCCACTCTCCACCCTCGTTATAAGAGGAGATTGTAGCGATTACGCCGAACGGGTTGACATCGCACACTTCATTGATGTTGATGGCGCGGTCAATACGACGACGTACATCATCATCGGCCGCAATGATATTGGCAATTTGCAGTCCGGCAAGATTGAATGCCTTACTCGGTGAAACGCAAGTCACGGAATTTTGTTGGAAGCGTTTAGACAGGGAAGCAAAAGGAGTATAGTCATACCCCTCATAGGTCAGTTCGCAATGAATTTCATCTGCCACAACAAACACTCCGTTGCGCAAACAGATGTCTCCGATATGCCGCAGCTCTTCCGGCGTCCAGACCCGTCCGACCGGATTGTGAGGATTACATAGTAATAGGATTTTCGCCTTCGGATCAGCCACCTTTGCTTCGAGGTCGTCGAAGTCGATTGAGTAGCGACCATCTCGGTAAATGAGGTTATTGGCCGACAGTTCGCATCCGTCGTTGCGAATCGACGAATAGAAGCAGTTGTATGCCGGAGTCTGGACGATTACCTTGTCGCCCGGTACGGTCAGGGCTTTGATAATGGCCGACAGAGCCGGTACGACACCGCTTGTATAGATAATCCACCGGGGATCTATCCGCCAACGATGACGGTTCTCGAACCACCGGACGACTGCATCGTAATAGGTTTCGGGTACTTTGGTATAACCGAAAATGCCGTGTGCAACCCGCCTTTGCAAGGCTTCTACAATGGTCGGTGCAGTACGGAAATCCATATCCGCCACCCACATGGGCAGCACATTTTCCTCCTCAGGAGTGTCCCATTTGTAAGAGTTCGTCCCGCGACGCGGGATAATCGTATCGAAATCGTATTTCATAACTTATCTATTTATTCGTAATTTATAAATCCAGTTACTGCCCCAAAGTCTCGCGAGGAAGATTACTCCCCGGAAACAAAGCTCGATGCACATGGCAAGCCACACGCCGCGTAGTCCCATCGTGGGAGCAAGCCATGCCGCCAGTGTCAGTCGCACGCCCCAAATGCTGCCGAAGTTCATCAGACTGGGTACGAATGTATTACCCACACCTACGAATACACCGTAGGCAACGATAGATGCCGCAAACATCGGCTCTGCAAAGGCTTCTATCCGCAGAATCTCGATTCCCAACGTGCGGATTTCCTCCACGGGAGTCATCACTCCGATGATTTGCGGAGCCGCCACATATATCAACGCTCCCATAACACCCATAATCAGCATTCCCGACCAGACGGTAATATTGGCAAAACGACGGAGCAACCGGATACGGTTCGCTCCAAGGCTCTGACCGACCAACGTCGTGGCAGCCTCCGAGATGCCGTAGCCGGGCATATAGCAAAGGCTTTCGGCAATAATGGCGAACGAGTTGGCAGCAATGGCAACGATGCCGAGCGGTGCGACAACCACCGTCGTTGCGATCTGCGCTCCACAAATGGCCATGTGTTCGAATCCCATCGGTAACGAAATACGGAAAGACTTACGCAATGTCTCCCGTTTGGGTAGAAAACTTCCCCGTTCTCCGACGAACTTCAGCATGGGCGAGCGGCGGCATAGATACCACATCATTCCTCCGGTGGTAACGAGTTCGGCCAATACCGTTCCCAATATAGCACCTTTCACACCCAGACCTGCACCGGGAGCGGTAAATACTACTCCGAACCACTCCACATGCCTCGTCGGAAAGATCAGGAAGAAGTTGAACACGACATCCAGCAAGCACATCATTATATTCAGCATGGCGGGCACGCGCATATTCCCACTGCAACGCAACATGCCTCCTGCAAGAAAGTTCAACTGCAAGGCAGGCAGGAATAGTGCGAATATTCTGAAGTAGAGGGACGAATCGTTCCATATCGCCTCGTCTCCACCCAACCAGAGAGGAAGCATACCGCTGATACAAATACCGCCAACAGCCAACAGCGAACTGAAAACAAGCGTGGCAGTAACTGCCTGACGGAGTATCTTTTTGGCTTCCACGAAATCCCCGGCTCCGATACGATGTGCCACCTGCACGGAAAATCCCATCGCAGCGGCTGCACACCCCCCCCAGAACAGCCAAGTTGTGGTCGAGACCAATCCGATGGAAGCAGCGGCATTCGCACCGAGGCTGCCCACCATCGAGGCATCGATGTACTGCATGGCGATAGAAGATATCTGAGCCATAATGGCCGGGACGCTGAGGTATGCAGTCAGGCGTAACTGCTGCCCCAGCGTCATTTGTTTCCCTTCGCGGATAAGCGATAACAGATAATCAGTCTTTCCCTTTCCTATTCCCATTAAATTATTCGCAAGTACGTCAATCGGTAAAACAAGTTTTCTCATCCCAGAGTCTCAGCTTGCAATCGGCGGGAGCCTTGATATTCTCGTCAAGGATAATCTCTCCGTAGCTCTCGGCGGTGATACAACCTGTTCGCGGATTCTTTACTCCGCCTATCGCACCTTTGATGGTGGCCTGCACCGAACTGTACTCGAAAGCCCGGTCACAGTCGGGGCCGAACGTGCAAGTCTCCAACACGAGGTCGTGGGCATAGCAGAGCGGCTGTTCGCCGGTAATGTGACAGTTCACCAACCGGAGATTGTGCGAATGCCAGCCCAAGTATTCGCCGTTGAGTTCCGAATCGTAGATCGTCACGTTCTCCACCTCCCAGAAAGCATCTTTCGTGGTGATTTTGGCATTATGAATCTCCACATCTTTCACGTACTGGAAAACGTATTTACTGTCACTTTCCAATCCGTCGATGCGGATATTGCTGCTGAACATGAAGGGATAAGTGCCGCCATGCAGTTTCAGATTTTTGATATTCAGATTCCGGCAACGCCAAAACACTTCATCGGCATCGTTTATCTCCACGTTCTCGATTTCGATGTCGTGCATCTCGCGGAACATCTTGGGCGCATCAATGCGTGTATTCGTCATTTTCAGATGGTCGGAGTACCATAGCGCCGAACGTCCTCCGACATCGAAGAAACAACGGTCGATAACGAAACCATGCACATGCCAGAAAGGATAATTCCCCTCGAACCGGCAATCAACGGCTTCGATGTTGCTGCACTCCTTGATGGCCGACTCTCCGGCACGGATGATTACATTTTCCAAACGTAAGTCATGTGATTCGAACAAAGGTCTTTCACCTCCGAATTCTGCATTTGATATTACTTTCATACTTTCCTTATTTTTAATTATTATTCATATTCGACTTATAACAGCGCAAAAGTACGAAGCGCCCTTTATGACCACTTTGCTTCAAGGCTCAATTTGCTTTGTTATAAAGTTCATCTAACAGAGGATGGTTTATGTTATAGTACTATAGATTTAATGAATTGGGCGGGAACACCAGCTGCTACCGTATTTGCTTCCAAATCTCTTGTTACAACCGCTCCGGCCCCGATGACGACATTGTCGCCGATGGTTACGCCTTGCAGAATCGTTGCATTGGAACCTATCCATACGTTCTTACCCAACACAATGGGTGCAGGATAGGTCGTATGACGTTCTTCCGGAGCCAAACCGTGATTGAGTGTGGCAAAGACCACGTTATGTCCTATCTGGCATCCGTCACCAATTATCACTCCGCCATGATCCTGAAAATGACAGCAGGCATTGATGAACACCCCTTCGCCGACGGTGATATTTTTACCGAAATCGGCATAGAACGGTGGAAATACCCGGAGCGATTCCGGTACCTCGTAACCGAATAGCTCGGAAAGTAATCCACGTACTTCGTCCTGTGTGTGATATGCTGTATTCAGCCGGAAAGTAATGCGCCGGGCTTCGTTGCTCATATCGTCCATAAAGCGGTGTATCTCCTCTGTATCGAGTGCCCTACAAGTCTTGACATATTCTTTGAATGCATCTGTTGTCATGCGTCTTATCTCCTTTCAATCTTCACGGGTATGTCTCCGGCTATACTTAATGCTTCGATACCGTTCCCGTCGATACGACCGATTTTAATCAGGTCGTTACTATGAGACCAACTCTTACAGAAAATAGCTACATTGCCCCACGGTGCATAGATTGTTATATTTCCGGGTGTGGGGGCACAGCCTCGTGTGACGCCTTCGGTTGTCAGAGCCGGATCAGGATAGAAAATCTTCTCCGTCATGTTGTTATAATCGTTCAGTGTTATTTCAAGAGGCAGGCGAGAGAGGAAATCCCGTGCGGCGGCATTGTCTTCCATCGTAGCGGTAACGGTACGGTCGCCGACAGTAATATTTACGTTCAAAGAAGATACATCGGGAGTTTCTGGTTCTCCATCCTCTTTTTCTCCCGGTTGTTCGGGAGTTTCCGGTTGTCCGGGTCTAAACGGTTCGTCATCACCTCCGCCACAGGCCGCCATCGACAGGACGGTCAGCAGTAACAAAGGAATCAATAATAACTTTTTCATATTCATTTTTTATTGGGATTTACAATGATTGTTTCTGCCGGAATGCGTCGCATTGAATTTTCCCACTCTTTCATCTCCACATCTTCGACGGATACAGATACGAATTTGGCATCGACTCCGAGGGTTTCAATCAATGTGTTGCACAAATTTTCGGCTAATTTTTGTTTTGTTTCCCGATCTCTGCCGGGTAACATCGTTACTGCAATGTGTGGCATAGTCTTTTGTTTTTATTTGTTTTTTATCCGATGCAAAAATAGACGGTCTCCGCCACACGCTTGGTAGATAAATCCTCGGTATTTATACCCAAATTACGGATTATGCTTTTTTAGCAGGTAGAATTATCCCCGACAAATGAAAACTCCCATAATCGTTTGAATTACGGGAGTATAAAAGAGATTTTAAGTATATCTGTCATGCCGGGCACTCGATATCATAGAGCCGTTGCACCTCTTCCGGAGCGTGTAGGTCGAGAATCGTATTGTATCCCGTATTCATGGAAGCGATTGCGGTCATATCCTCCGGTGTCAGCATGAAATCCTCGATGTTGAAATTCTCTTCCATCCGCTGGCGATGTACCGATTTGGGAATGGCGACAATTCCGTGCTGCAAGTGCCAGCGTAGTACGACCTGTGCTGCCGATTTATTGTATTTGCGACCGATGCCGATCAGAATATCGTCCGTGAACAATCCGTTCCGTCCTTCGGCCAAAGGTCCCCATGCCTCCGCTTGTACACCGAGTTCCTGCATAATTCGTATCGCTTCGGTTTGCGGAGTATAAGGATGCGCCTCTATTTGATTTACCGCCGGAATAACTCTGGTATTATGGCATAAATCCAACAATCTGTCCGGTTCGAAATTGCACACTCCGATAGCCCGTACACGTCCTTGAGCATAGAGTTCTTCCATAGCCCGCCATGCGCCGTAATAATCACCGAAAGGCATGTGGATGAGATAGAGATCGAGGTAATCCAGCCCCAAACGGGTGAGCGAAGCCTCGAATGCCTGCAATGTCTGTTCGTAACCCATTTCCGAAATCCATGCTTTGGTCGTGATGAACAGTTCTTCACGCGGAATGCCGCTTTTCCGAATAGCCGTACCGACCGCCCGTTCGTTGCCATAGACCGAAGCGGTGTCGATGAGTCGGTAGCCTACGGCAAGCGCATCGGTAACAACTTTTTCGCACTCGGTGGCATCGGGTATCTGAAAGACACCAAAGCCTTGTACCGGCATCTTTACTCTGTTATTCAATTCTTTGAAATCCATATCCTAATATCCTTATAATCAGTTTTTCAAAATATTCAATCATGATTGTAGATACACTCCGAATCCATTCCAATAACCTGAATAAGAAACATTATCTATTGCATGAAGTTATTGAGTTTGTTGGCCGGATTGAGCGGCTTCTGGTCGGACAATACCAACGACTTGACCATATGCAGTGTCCCTTGCTTGTACTTCTGAAAATGTTCCGAAGCGATATGCTTCTCGTAAGCCTCGCGGCTTGCATAGGTTTCGAGAATCGTTACCTTGCAGGGGTTCTCCTTTTCGCCGACCGCATACATCGTCAGCACACCCGGTTCGGTGCGCAGGGAGATTTCGCCCACTTCAGTTGCGTATTTCATATACTCGTCAAGATACTGCGGGTAAACCTCTATTTTCGACAACCGCACGATGCCATCAGCGCTCATCGGCTCTTTAGCGCACATACCCGGCTGCTTATCCAGATTCAGACATTTGCCAATGATCTCTCCTGTCGCAAGATAGGAGTAGGTAGGGAACTCGAACAAGACGGGTTTCAGTTTCGTATAGTCGAGTTTGCTGTCGCTGTCGAGCACGTCGGAAGCGGCGTATGTATTGACTATCGCGCAAATGAAGTTGTCGAAACCCTCGGTTTCATAAATATCCACCACCTCGCACTCCATCGTGAGCGGCGATGCGTCGATGACGGGCGTACCGTATTCGCCAGTGTGGTAGGCGAAGACTTCCGACTTATCGACCATCGCACCGCTTACGCTTCCTACATAATCGGCCTTCGGCAACATCTCACGGCTCACGAGATTGACGGAAAGCCGTTTCGATTGCTTGATACCTTGGTTGGTGTAGTGGCTTTTGCTCATGCTGACCAGTATCCGGTCATGGTCGATAACGCCCGTGTGTCCCACCACGAGCCAGTTTACTTTCCCTTCGACCTCTGCCCCGACTACCGTCATCGGCTTGGGATAGAGTGCCAACAGGTTTCCGAGATTTTTCTTGTTCGTTTCCATAATATCGGGTTGAGCGGTGTTCTCCTTCACGACCGTACTGCACGACGACATGACAAGCAGCGACAGAACACCCAAAATCGTTTTTACCATAATTGATTTCCTTATTTATCTATTTGACTTTCGGTGAACGGGTCGGCACGATGCCCCATCAGGTCTATTTTCGTATACTCGCGGTCGAACTCCTCCATTTCCCAAGCCGAGAGACGTACAGTTCCCGCACCGAGCAAATCATCCAAATGTGCCGGGGTGGTTGTTCCGGGTATAGGAGCGATCCACGATTTGCGCGACAACATCCACACGAGGGCGAACTGCGCCGGAGTAACCCTTTTCCGTTCCGCCCATTTTCGCACCAAAGCCACGAGCGGCATATTGTGCTTCAGGGCTTCGGGCGTGAACTGCGGCAAGTTCCAGCGGCGGTCGCCCTCGTAGAAACGGCTGTTCTCGTCGATTACACCCGTGAGGAACGCACGTCCCAGCGGACAATAAGGCACGAAGCCGATACCGAACTCTTCCAACATCGGGAAGATTTTGGTTTCCGGCTCCCGCCACCAGATGGCATACTCGCTCTGTACAGCCGAAAGCGGGCAGACGGTGTGCGCCCGGCGGATGGAACGCGCACTCGCTTCCGATAGTCCCCAATGCAGCACTTTCCCCTCCTGCATCAAATCCTTAACTGTCCCGGCCACATCCTCCATCGGCACTTTCGGATCGACACGGTGCTGATACAGCAGGTCAATATGGTCGGTGCGCAGGCGTTTCAGCGAACCTTCCACTGCCCGGCGGATATGGTCGGGACGACTGTTGATGGCGGTCGGTTGCTTCTCCTCGACGCCGAAGCCGAATTTCGTCCCGATTTTCACTTTGTCGCGAAACGGTGCGAGTGCCTCGCCGACCCACTCTTCGCTGGTGTAAGGGCCATAGACCTCCGCCGTATCGAAGAAAGTGACGCCTTTGTCGTATGCCCGGCGAATCAGAGCGATCATATCCTTTTTGTCGTACTTCCCGCCGTAATAACCCACCATCGGCAGGCAGCCCAGACCGATGGCCGATACATCCAATCCTCCGAGTTTACGATACTCCATTGTGTCGCCCATATTCGGTGTATTTTCATCAGACTGATTTCCCGTCAAAGAGAACGAAGGAGTTTTGGCAAACACACGGGAAACACCAGTCGTAGCTCCGGCTGCGAGTAGTGCAAAACTCGATGCCGTCCTTAAGAAATTTCTGCGATCCATAATCTTCTATTTTTTCATTGTTCATTTTCTGATTGCAAATTTACCACGATTGAATAAGCCGGCTTGTATACGATTTACGGATATTTATACCCGAATCCTCGATTCTGCAATAGGACCGTATGTAATTCACAATCTCCGCTTTCCGCTTGTCAACGGTGATACGCATACAGACGGGAGCCTCCCCGTTTTTCAGCAGCGTCTGTCGCTTGATGTAAAACAACACACTCAGTGTACTACGTCTTTTTTCAACTCCCATACTTCTTGTATTTTTAGTGGTACAAAGTTAAATCGTATTGTTCCAAATCAGACTATGCAAAATATTGAGAATCAGCGAAAACAAAACTAAATCGTTGGACTTTTTTCTTCCCCGAAAAATCCAACGGATAAGCCAGTGCCAACTGCGTTATTCCGCTGCTTTTAGGTGTGGTGTTGGGCAAAAAGAAAAGTCCTAAAGTATTATACTTTAGGACTTTTCTTTTATTTTGCTTCATAAGAAAGCGGTGCGTACGGGACTCGAACCCGTGACCCCATGCGTGACAGGCATGTATTCTAACCAACTGAACTAACGCACCAATAATTTTGATAAATCGAAAAAAGACTTTTGCGGTGCGTACGGGACTCGAACCCGTGACCCCATGCGTGACAGGCATGTATTCTAACCAACTGAACTAACGCACCAATAATTTTAATAAATCGAAAAAAGACTTTTGCGGTGCGTACGGGACTCGAACCCGTGACCCCATGCGTGACAGGCATGTATTCTAACCAACTGAACTAACGCACCAATAATTCAAATAATCTTTCTTCCGATACTTTCTCTCTCGATTGCGGGTGCAAAGGTACGCATTATTTTTAAATCTGCAAGCATTTTGGCAAAAACCATTAAAAAAATATTCTCCGACTCCCTTTACCTTCCCATCCTAAAAATTACGATATTGTTATTATTTTAATCTTTTCAACAAACTTCTTGTTATAAAATTTAGCTCATTAGCAATAATTCGCTATTTTTGTGCACTCAATAGATTAAAATCGAAAATTAGGGAAAAAGATGAATACAACTGCAAAATTATTGTTGCACTGCCCAGACCAACCAGGCATTTTGGCAGAAGTCACAAACTTTATTACAATTAACAGAGGTAATATTGTCTACTTAGACCAATATGTGGACCATGTAGAAAATATATTTTTCATGCGTATAGAATGGGAAATAAAGGATTTCTTTATTCCTAAAGATAAAATAGAAGATTATTTTGAAACATTGTATGCCCAAAAATATGAAATGAAATTCCGTCTTTATTTCTCGGATGTAAAACCCAAAATGGCCATATTTGTTTCCAAACTGTCCCATTGCCTGTTCGATATGCTGGCACGCTACACTGCCGGAGAATGGAATGTGGAAATTCCGCTGATTATAAGTAACCATCCCGATCTGCAGCATGTAGCAGAACGCTTCGGTATACCATTCTATCTCTTCCCTATTACCAAAGAGAACAAAATGGAACAGGAAAAAGCAGAAATGGAGCTGTTGGAACAACATAACATCAATTTCATTGTACTGGCACGCTATATGCAAGTGATTTCCGAACAAATGATTGAAGCATACCCCAACCGTATCATCAACATACACCACTCTTTCCTCCCTGCGTTCGTTGGTGCAAAACCTTATCATGCAGCGTTTGAACGAGGAGTAAAAATCATTGGTGCGACCAGCCATTATGTTACCTCCGAACTAGATGCCGGTCCTATCATTGAGCAAGATGTAGTACGCATCACACACAAGGACACTGTGCAGGATTTAGTAAGTAAAGGTAAAGACTTGGAAAAAATAGTCCTTTCTCGTGCTGTTCAGAAACATATTGAACGAAAAGTATTGGCTTATAAAAATAAAACAGTTATCTTTAGCTGATGAAAATTGCTGTCGTAAAATATAATGCAGGAAACATCTACTCCGTAGACTATGCATTGAAGCGCCTTGGAGTAGAAGCAACCATCACTTCCGATAAGGAACTATTGATGAGTGCCGACAAAGTTATCTTCCCCGGTGTGGGCGAAGCCGAAACAACCATGAGCCATCTCCGGAAAAACCGGCTGGATGAAGTTATCAAAAACTTAAAACAACCTGTACTAGGTATCTGCCTGGGAATGCAGCTGATGTGCCGGCACTCCGAAGAAGGAAATGCCGATTGCTTGGGCATCTTTGATACTGATGTAAAGTTGTTCAGCCCCACCCGGCATGAAGACAAAGTACCCCATATGGGATGGAACACCCTGACCCATGTACGCAGCGACCTGTTCAAAGGATTCACCAAAGAAGAATTTGTGTACTTCGTACATAGCTTCTATGTGCCCCTGAACGAGTTTACGGCAGCACAAACAGATTATATCCTCCCCTACAGTTCGGCCTTGCACAAAGATAATTTTTATGCAACACAGTTTCATCCCGAAAAGAGTGGAGCCGTGGGCGAACGAATCCTGAGGAACTTTTTAGAATTGTGAACCATTACATTATATATAATAATGTATAAGAAGAAATAGATATGATAGAGTTAATTCCTGCCATCGACATTATTGATGGCAAATGCGTCCGTCTTTCTCAAGGAGATTATAGCACACAGAAAGTATATAACGAAAACCCGGTTGAGGTTGCCAAAGAATTTGAAGCTCATGGGATTCATCGTCTGCACATTGTCGATTTGGATGGAGCAGCCTCACGCCATGTTGTGAATTACCGTGTACTGGACCAAATCGCCAGCCGTACTTCTCTGGTCATTGATTTTGGAGGAGGGATAAAGACAGACGAGGATCTAGTCATCGCTTTCGATAATGGCGCACAAATGGTAACTCTGGGCAGCGTAGCCGTGAAAAATCCCGGACTTTTCAAAAAATGGCTGGAACAATACGGAAACGAGAAAATCATTCTAGGAGCTGATGTAAAGAAGAATAAAATTTCTGTCAATGGCTGGAAAGAGGAAAGTCAGCAGCAGTTGATCCCTTTTTTGAAAGATTATACTAAAGAAGGAGTTTTCAAGGTGTTGTGTACCGACATCAGCCGTGACGGAATGTTGCAAGGGCCTTCCGTGGAACTATACCAGCAAATCCTGAAGGAGTTCCCGGATATGCATCTGATAGCCAGCGGAGGAGTAAGCTGTATACAGGATATTATCGACCTGGAAATAGCCAAAGTCCCGGCTGTTGTTTTCGGCAAGGCGTTATACGAGGGAAAAATTACATTGAAAGACTTAAACCGTTTCATGTAAGAACAAATTATGTTAGCAAAAAGAATCATACCTTGCCTGGACATCAAAGACGGGCAGACCGTAAAAGGAACCAATTTCGTAAACTTACGTCAAGCAGGTGATCCGGTAGAACTGGGGCATACCTACAGTGAACAGGGAGCTGACGAGCTGGTCTTTCTTGACATCACTGCCAGCCATGAAGGACGCAAAACCTTTACCGATTTGGTAAAACGGGTGGCGGCTAATATCAATATCCCCTTTACTGTAGGAGGAGGTATAAACGAACTGAACGATGTAGACCGGCTATTGAACGCGGGAGCTGACAAAGTTTCTATCAATTCATCAGCCATCCGTAATCCGGATTTGGTAGACAAGATTGCCAAACATTTCGGTTCACAAGTTTGTGTGGTAGCCATTGACGCCAAGCAGACCGAAACTGGCTGGAAATGCTATCTGAACGGTGGCCGGATTGAAACCGACAAGTACCTGTTTGACTGGGCTAAAGAAGTGAACAACCGCGGGGCAGGAGAAATTCTCTTCACGAGCATGAACCATGACGGAGTGAAAAACGGATATGCCAACGAAGCCCTCTCCACCCTGGCCGATTTACTGACAATTCCCGTCATCGCATCTGGAGGCGCCGGATGCATGGAACATTTCCGCGATACATTTGCAAAAGGGAAAGCAGATGCAGCATTAGCAGCCAGCGTTTTTCATTTCGGAGAGATTAAAATTCCCGAATTAAAACAGTATCTTTGCGAGCAAGGAATTAATGTGAGGTTATAACTCTGTTTTTAATTGCATCTAAATCTGTTTCCATTACCATCCCAGACAGGGTGAAAGACTGGCAAACGACCTTCAGGTCCTCATTCCACTCTGAATGACGATGCTGATGAAATTTTAAACAAGTTCTATACAACACCGATAATATAACAATAAAAATATAGAAAAATGGATTTGAATTTTGAAAAAATGAACGGGTTGATCCCCGCCATCATACAAGACAACAGCACCAACAAAGTACTGATGTTAGGGTTTATGAATGAAGAAGCATACCGAAAAACAATGGAAACTGGTAAAGTAACTTTCTTCAGCCGTACCAAGAACCGCCTGTGGACAAAAGGTGAAGAAAGCGGGAATTTCCTGAATGTTGTTTCTATAAAAGAAGACTGTGACAAGGATACCCTGCTGATCAAAGTAAATCCGGCAGGTCCTGTATGTCACACCGGAACAGATACTTGCTGGGGAGAAGAAAACAAAGAAGACATCATGTTCCTAAAGGAATTACAAGATTTCATTGACAAACGTCATGAGGAAATGCCCGCAGGCTCTTACACCACCAGCCTGTTCGAATCCGGTATCAACAAAATGGCACAGAAAGTAGGTGAAGAAGCCGTGGAAACGGTTATCGAAGCTTGTAACGGAACCGACGAACGCCTTATCTACGAAGGAGCCGATCTGATATACCACATGATTGTACTGCTCACCTCAAAAGGCTATCGCATCGAGGACCTTGCCCGTGAATTGAAAGAACGTCATAGCGCTACGTGGAAAAAACACTAAAATGATGGACGAAGCTCTCATTCGATATAAAAACGTATATATCAACCAACAAGAATTAGGCGTATTGGAAGATGTAAACCTGGAACTGAACAAGGGTGAATTTGTTTACCTCATTGGGAAAGTCGGTTCCGGAAAGACCTCATTACTGAAAACAATTTACGGTGAGCTGGATATACAGTCAGGAGAAGCCGAGGTGCTAGGCTACAACATGACTAACATCAAGCGGAAGCATATTCCCGAACTGCGCCGCCGTTTAGGCATTGTCTTTCAAGATTTTCAGTTACTGACAGACCGCACCGTACACGCTAACCTCAGTTTTGTATTGCGCGCCACCGGATGGACAAACAAAGCAACCATCAAAGCACGCATTGAAGAAGTACTGGACCAAGTGGGAATGACCGGTAAAGGATACAAAATGCCCAACGAACTATCGGGTGGCGAACAACAACGCATTGTTATCGCCCGTGCCATCCTAAACCGGCCGGACATTATTCTGGCCGATGAGCCGACGGGTAACCTGGACACGGAAACAGGGCGCAAAATTGTAGAACTTCTGAAATCCATTTGTGCTACAGGCTCCGCCATCATGATGACCACCCATAATCTGCATCTCTTGTCGGAATATCCGGGAGTTGTCTACCGTTTTGAGAATCATCATATCAAAGAAGTGACTCACGAATACAGCCGGATGGAAAGAAGTCAAAATGAGACCGAAAAAGGAGAAAAAACGACAGTTGCACCCCAAGAAACGGCAGAATAAGTAGATGAATGATAAATATCATCGCTAAAATGCTGATTTTTGCAGTCTTATTTGTATATTTGCACGCTAATTATCAATATAGGAACAATTAAAATACGAAACGAAAAATGAAAGTTTTAAAGTTTGGAGGTACTTCGGTAGGTTCTGCACAAAGAATGAAAGAAGTAGCCAAATTAATTACCGACGGTGAACAGAAGATTGTTGTACTTTCAGCCATGTCTGGAACAACAAACACGTTGGTTGAAATTTCGGATTATCTGTATAAGAAAAATCCCGAAGGTGCGAATGAAATCATTAACAGACTGGAGGCTAAATATAAACAGCATGTTAATGAACTTTATTCTACTGACGAGTATAAGCAGAAAACACAGGAATTTATAAAAGCACAGTTCGATTATATTCGTTCGTATACAAAAGATATTTTCACACTGTTCGAAGAAAAAGTAATCCTGGCACAAGGCGAGTTGATCTCTACCAACATGGTTACCAACTATTTGCAGGAACAAGGGGTCAACGCCATCTTACTTCCGGCATTGGAATTCATGCGCACGGACAAGAACTCGGAGCCCGACCCTGTATATATCAAAGAAAAACTGGCCGCACAGCTAGAAATACATCCGGACGCTGAAATTTATATCACACAAGGTTTTATCTGCCGTAACGCCTACGGCGAGATAGATAATCTGCAACGTGGCGGAAGCGACTATACCGCATCACTGATCGGTGCCGCTGTAAATGCCTCTGAAATCCAGATATGGACAGATATTGACGGTATGCACGATAATGATCCGCGCATCGTAGACAAGACTTCTCCCGTACGTCACCTGCACTTCGAAGAAGCTGCCGAATTGGCCTACTTTGGTGCGAAGATTCTGCACCCTACTTGCGTACAGCCTGCCAAATATGCCAATATTCCCGTCCGTCTGCTTAATACAATGGAACCTACAGCCCCGGGAACTTTGATTTCCAATGATACGGAAAAAGGCAAAATCAAGGCAGTTGCAGCCAAAGACAATATCACTGCCATCAAGATCAAATCAAGCCGTATGTTACTGGCCCACGGCTTCTTGCGCAAAGTATTCGAAATCTTCGAAAGCTATCAGACCTCTATCGACATGATCTGCACTTCAGAGGTTGGCGTTTCCGTATCCATTGATAACACCAAACATCTGAATGAAATTCTGGACGACTTGAAGAAATATGGTACAGTAACCGTAGATCAGGACATGTGTATCATCTGTGTAGTCGGTGACCTGGAATGGGAAAATGTAGGCTTTGAAGCCAAAGCGTTGGACGCCATGCGCGACATACCGGTACGTATGATTTCATTCGGCGGTAGCAACTACAATATTTCTTTCCTGATTCGTGAAGAAGACAAGAAGAAAGCATTGCAGTCATTAAGCGATCATTTATTCAACAATAAATAATTTCTACTGTAGGGGCGGATTCAATCCGCCCGAATACATCTCACTTTATAAAGTTGGTGTTTTCGGGCGAATTTAATTCGCCCTTGCTCATAAAAACAAAATACAATATGAAAGGAACATTCCCCGTAAACAAGTTCAGAGAGTTGGAAACTCCCTTTTACTATTACGATGTCAATGTGCTGCGAGAAACCTTGTCATGCATCAATAAAGAAGCAGGCAAATACAATAATTTCTGCGTGCATTACGCCGTGAAGGCCAATGCTAACCACAAAGTCCTGACAATTATCCGCGAAAGCGGTCTGGGAGCCGACTGTGTAAGTGGCGGAGAAATCCGCGCAGCCATTAAGGCCGGATTCCCGACAAACAAAATAGTCTATGCAGGTGTAGGTAAGACAGACTGGGAAATCAATCTGGGTCTGGATTATGATATTTTCTGCTTCAATGTAGAGTCCGTACCCGAACTGGAAATCATTAATGAACTAGCTTCCGCCAAAGGCAAAACAGCCCGTGTAGCTTTCCGTATCAATCCGAATGTAGGTGCGCATACCCATGCAAATATCACCACCGGACTAGCAGAGAACAAATTCGGTATCAGCATGGAAGATATGGACAAAGTGATCGATATGGCCGGAACATTGCCTCATGTAAAATTTGTAGGCTTACATTTCCACATCGGTTCTCAGATTTTGGATATGGGTGATTTTGTAGCCTTGTGCAACCGTGTAAACGAACTACAGGAAAAACTCTATGCCCGCCAAATCATAGTAGAACATATCAATGTAGGCGGCGGTTTAGGAATTGATTATGCACACCCCAACCGTCAAGCCATCCCCAACTTCACGGAATACTTTGCCACTTATCACAAGCATCTGAAACTGCGCCCCCAGCAAACTTTACATTTTGAACTGGGACGTGCCGTAGTAGGACAGTGCGGCAGCCTTATCAGCAAAGTGATTTATGTAAAGCAAGGAGCCAACAAACAGTTCGCCATATTAGATGCCGGCATGACTGACTTGATTCGTCCCGCCCTTTATCAGGCATACCACAAAATAGAAAATATCACTTCGGAAGAACCTATGGAAACTTACGATGTGGTAGGCCCCATCTGCGAATCATCCGATGTATTCGGCAAAGCTATTGATTTGAACAAAGCACACCGTGGCGACCTTTTCGCTCTCCGTTCAGCAGGAGCATATGGTGAAATTATGGCATCGGCTTACAATTGTCGTGCATTGCCCAAAGGATATACTTCAGAAGAGTTAGTATAAACCAACTCCAACTGCCTGAATAAATAAGAAACAGCGCCGCTTTGATACAAAGCGGCGCTGTTTCTTATTTATCTTCCGGAATGAAATCTTCTTTTATAAATTCATCATACACACGCCGCGGATGATCCGCTTTTGAGAATCCATTATTACCAAAATTCTGTTCACGGAATTTCTTTAGCTTTAAATTATCTTCCGCATACTCACGCAAAGTTTTCTGCTTACCTCCTAATATAGAACTATCCAGCACCTCACATTCCAACAGATTTTCCTTCGGAGTAATTATTGGAAGGAGCTTCTGTTCCAAAAAACCACGATAGGCCCCCACATACTCACACCAACACTCCCCTTTCACCTCATAAATACGATAAGTGTACTTAGACAAAGCTGTTTTAATAAAAATTTCATTCCCCATCACCTCGGCCACGGCTTCTAAGTTATAAGCCAAGTCTTTAATCTTGATAATCTTCTTTCCCGACTCATCTTCCTTGATTTCCGTAGCCCAAAAATCGGAATGCATAAGCTGATCAAGTATATTGATCAAACTTTCTTTAATCTCAAATTGTATTCTCATAATAATTGCCCGTTGGTCAGGACTTGTTACAGGTTTCAGTTAACTTTTTTAAATATAGCAATTATACTTGAAAAATATTCACGAAAACACACTTTTAACATTAAATTATAATTAAATCTGAGCTTTTGAATAAATAAAGAATATTCATTCTGCTACAATTCAATTATTTGCTGTATTTTTGCACGTTTTTAATACAGATCACACATGGAACTATTCACCATAGATACAATCTTACCAATAGCTTCGGGAGCCTTGTTTATCACGCAGGCTGTTTACTATCTAGGGCTATATAACAAACTATACACTCACAGCAGAGAAACAGCATATGCCACTGATATAAATACTCAAAATCCTCCACTGTCTGTCATTATTGTGGCAAAAGACGCCACCCACGAATTACAAGAAAACCTCCCATTTATTTTAGAGCAGGACTATCCGGAATTCGAAGTGATTGTGATTTACGACCGCCCGGCGGATGATTGTGACAATACGTTGAAATTACTGGAAGACAAATACCCCAATCTCTATCATACCTTTATCCCCGACAGTGCACGCTATATCAGCCACAAAAAACTGGGAATAACAATGGGAATTAAAGCCAGCCGTCATGAATGGCTGGTATTTACCGAACCCGATTGCCGTCCGCAAAGCAATCAATGGCTGAAACAGATGGCACGTAATTTCACATCTGCCACCGAAATCGTTTTAGGCTACAGCAACTACGAAAAAGTACCGGGATGGTTTAATAAGAAAATCACTTTCGACACATTGCTGAATTCTATGCGTTATTTGGGTATGGCTGTTTCCGGACATCCCTACATGGGTACAGGAAGGAATATGGCTTATCGGAAAACGCTGTACTACAAGCAGAAGGGATTTGCCTCCCACCTGAATCTGCAACGTGGAGAAGATGATTTGTTTATCAATGAAACAGCCCGTGCACACAATACACGAGTTGAAGCCAGCCCTGAAAGTCTGATGCGAATCGCCATGCCTAAATATAAAAGAATATGGTGTGAAGAGAAAATAAGCTATGCGGCTACCAGCCGGTTATTTCATGGAACCGCCCGTTATCTCATGGGATTTGAAACTTGCAGCAGATTCTTGTTCTATACAGCCATCATCGCCACTATAACCATCAGTATTCTTCTCCACCAATGGACTATTGCAGCCATTGCCGTTTTGCTATGGTTAGCACGCTTCACGATGCAACTAATTGTTTTCAGAAAAACCGCCAAAGTTTTTGGCGAACGGAAGTTCTGTGCACTACTCCCCTTATTTGATTTTCTGCAACCTGCATGGAATGGGGTATTCAAATTACAACGTAAATTCAGACGGAAAAATGAGTTTATGAGAAAATAAAAAGAGAATGAAACCAACTATACATTTCTTAATTTAATAATACGAATTATGATCAGATTAAATGTTTTTATCCAAGTAAACGAGAGTAACCGCAATGCTGTCTTAGAAACAGCAAAGGAATTGGTAGCACAATCTTTAAACGACAACGGTTGTATCGCTTATGATGTTTTTGAGAGCGCGACACGTAAAGATGTACTTATGATTTGCGAAACATGGAAAGATGCTGAGTCACTGGATGCACACGAAAAGGCTGCACATTTTATAACCTTGGTTCCTAAATTGCAAGAATTGGGCAAGATGAAATTAGAAAAATTTGAATTCTAATCCGGTTATCCATCTTGATCCGACAAAAACAAATCAGGGTTTGTATAAACAAGCCCTGATTTATTTTTATCCGCCAAGAAAGGTTATGCAAGAAACACTTTTCCACCAATGTAATCACTGCCTGAAAAAATAGAAGAGTATCACATTATCCAGCATAACAAATTGAAACCTTTTATCGCTTTATATTCTCTAACACACCCCGAACAGCCCCTTTTCATTGTTTTCACCCACCCATGCACATGCAATATTATTCGGTCAAACTATAAATGTAACAATTTAAAATCTTCTTTTTACAACGAAATATCACCAATATTGTTTGTTTTATATCATATTTCGCTTCAATAAGATTTAATATATATATTATTTGCATATTAAAGACAATTACTCTACTTTTGCACCCGTTTTAAAAACAATAAAAAGTTTCAAATTGAAAGCATAAGTATGAAAATAATCTGGTCCATCCGTTCTTTCAACTTTACCAATATACCGTAAATGCGTTTGTCTAGAAGCGTGTTATAAGTAGTATTGTAAAATCAGAAAAACAGTTGAATCTCATGTTTACTTTCATTTCTATAATGGCTGTCGGAGTCCTTATAGGCTATCCCTTACGCCATAAATCCCAAATACGCAAGATCACTCCTCTCATCCATATCGTGGTCTGTCTGCTACTTTTCTTACTAGGTCTCTCTATTGGTCTTAACAGACTGATTATTGACAATCTTGGTTACTTCTGCGGCCAGGCAGCCGTCATCTCCTCATTAAGCATATTGGGCAGCATGATGGCCTCCCTTGCAGTATACCGCATCTTTTTCAGAGGAAAGGGGGCAAACGGTGAAAAGTAGTCTTGTAACTCTAGCCTTTTTCTTGTTTGGCTGCGTAGCCGGAGTCAGCTATGCGGTGGACTTCGACGTACACCAAACCTCTGTATATGTACTATATGTACTGATGCTGTTACTCGGCATTAATCTTGGAAGCAACCGCAACCTCAGGCAGTTTGTTTTATCCCTCAATTTCAGGACACTGCTCGTACCCTTTGCCACCGTAAGCGGTACTCTGTTGTTTTCCGCTATCGGAGGCTTTCTCTTGAGCCGCTGGAGTATCTTCGACTGCATGGCTGTCGGAAGCGGATTCTCCTATTATTCCGTTTCCTCCATCCTTATCACGCAGATCAAATCCCCCTCCATCGGTGTGCAGCTTGCTACCGAATTGGGGACCATCGCGCTACTATCCAATATCTTCCGGGAAATGACCGCCTTGATAGGAGCTCCCCTTTTCCGCAAATATTTCGGTTATCTGGCACCTATCTCGGCGGCGGGCATCGGTTCTTCCGACATTTCCCTGGCAGCCATCGCACGCTGCTCCGGACCGGAAGCCGTACCCGTGGCCATCGTCCACGGCATACTGATAAACATAAGCATGCCTTTCTTCGTTTCTTTCTTTTGCAAACTGTAAGCTGAAGGAAGTGACATACTATACATAACTTTACATTCTCTCTATAAAGAACCGGCCCTGTCACGAATTCGCAGCAGGGTTGGTTCTAACACATCCGCCCAACTAAAGCATTTCTTCCTAACAATTAAGCCTTTTCTTTCTATCAACTACTACAGACTTTCACAACAGACTGTACAGTCCATTACATCAGACCGTACAGTCCACTATAATGGACTATACGATTCACTGTAGGAAACTGTAGTACATTACCGCATAAAAAGACTTAATCATAAGAAAAAAAGACCTTAGCATTATAAGAAAAAAAGGATTAATACCGGATATACGGAAAAAGCAGAAAGAGAATCTTCTCATTCAAACCGAATAGATTTTGCCGGATGAATACGCGTCACCAGAAATGACGGCCCGACAAGCATCAGCACCGATACCAGCAAGGTACAGACATTCAGCAACAAATAAATCCAAATATTGAATTCAATAGGAACACGATCTACATAATAAGTGGCAGGGTCCAGTTTGAAAAGATGAAATTGAGATTGAATAAAGCATAATGCCACCCCGATGATATTTCCCCATACCATCCCCCTGCCAATCAAGAATACCGAAAAACTGAGGAATATCTTACGAATAGCAAAATTATCAGCACCCAATGCTTTCAGCACCCCGATCATATTGGTACGTTCCAGAATGATAATCAGCAAACCGGATATCATGGTGAATCCTGCCACCCCCGTCATGAGAAACAGGATAACCCACACATTCATATCCAGCAAATCCAGCCATGCAAATATCTGAGGATTGACTTCCTCCACACTCTGAGTATAGTAAGTACCTCCGTATGCATCCACCTGCGTATCCACCCGTGCACGGATTTCCTCTTTCACCGACTCCAACCGGCTATACTCATTCACTTCCAGTTCTATACCACTCACCTGCCCTTTCTGCCAACTATTCAAACGGTTCACCGTATATAAGTCGGTTATCAGAAACAAATCATCGTATGCGGAAAAATTGGTCTGATAGATGCCAGCTACAGTAAGACGACGTGCACGCACATTGTCCTCTATATAATAGGTATAGATTTTATCACCCAGTTTCAGATGTAGTCTGTCGGCAATAGTGCGGGACACCAATACCTTATTAGTAGAGGCAGTATCCGAGAAAACAGGAATCTCCCCTTCCTGCAAATGATTCTTTAAAAACCTCCAGTCGTATTCATGAGAAACACCTTTCAGCACCATTCCCTGAAAGCTGTCGCTTGTCATTATCATTCCCGGCTTGGTGGAATAGCGCTGCACGTGCTTTACTCCTTCCAGTGTTTTCAACAGATGGAGCAAACTGTCGTTGGCTACAATGGGAACCGTCTGATAAGATTGCTGGGAGTCGAAGTTAGTTATTACGATATCGGCCCCCAAGCCTACCACCTTGTCGCGTACCTCATGTTTGAAACCGATCACCACCGCTACCGACACAATCATGACGGCCAGCCCGATAGCTATGCCCAGCATAGCAATGCGGACGGCAGGCTTGGACACCTCTTTTCCACCCTCATTGCTGCGATAGATGCGTCTGGCAATAAAGAGCTTCCAGTCCATATCAGTCTTCTACTCTTCCGGGATATGCTTCCAATGCCTTACGCAGTACGAACAACGCACGGACCAGATCCTCTTTCTTCAACACGTAGGCAATACGCACCTCATTACGGCCTGCACCCGGAGTAGTATAGAATCCGGCAGCCGGAGCCATCATGACCGTCTCGCCTTCATAGTTGAATTCCGACAGACACCATGCACAGAACTTTTCACTGTCGTCCACCGGCAATTTGGCAACCGTATAGAATGCACCCATCGGTATAGGTGAATAAACACCCGGAATACGGTTCAGCCCGTCAATCAAGCACTTACGGCGCTCCACGTATTCGTCATACGTCTCGCGTGTGTACTCTTCGGGGGCATCCAATGAAGCTTCGGCAGCAATCTGACCGATCAAAGGAGGACTCAGACGTGCCTGGCAGAATTTCATGACGGCATTTCTCACTTCCTTATTCTTGGTAATCAACGCACCGATACGGATGCCGCATTCGGAATAACGCTTGGACACCGAGTCAATCAGCACCACATTTTCTTCAATGCCTTCCAAGTGACAGGCAGAAATATAAGGAGAACCGGTATAAATAAACTCGCGGTACACTTCATCCGAGAACAGGTAAAGATCATACTTCTTCACCATGTCACGAATCTGGTTCATCTCGCGGCGGGTATACAAATAGCCGGTCGGATTATTCGGGTTACAGATCAGAATAGCTTTTGTGCGTTCGTTTATCAACTCCTCGAACTTCTCCACTTTCGGCAGGGAGAACCCTTCCTCAATGGTAGTCGTCACCGTGCGGATCACGGCACCCGCCGAAATGGCAAACGCCATATAATTGGCATAGGCAGGTTCCGGCACAATGATCTCATCTCCCGGATTCAAGCAACTCAGAAAAGCAAACAGCACCGCTTCCGAACCTCCGGTAGTGATGATGATATCATCGGCAGACAAGTTGATGTCATATTTCTTATAATAACCCACCAGCTTCTCGCGATAGCTGCGGTATCCCTGGCTGGGACTATATTCCAAAACGGTACGGTCAATATTACGAATCGCATCAAGGGCCGCTCGCGGAGTAGGCAGGTCGGGCTGACCGATATTCAGGTGATACACATGAACTCCTCTCTGTTTTGCAGCATCGGCCAGCGGTGCCAATTTGCGAATTGGCGATGCGGGCATCTCGTTTCCTCTGATGGATATTATTGGCATAATGTTATAAAAATTATTTAATCGAAGTGCAAAGATAGACTTTCGCAACCAACCGAGCAAACAATTAATTAAGAATTTAAATCTTTGTTATCTTAATGCGCATTTTTTAGGGTTATTAAAAAAAAACATGTAAGTTTGTTCCAGTAAAACAAAGCAAAATATCAAATGAATCTATACCTGATAACCTTCCAGTCCTCCTTGAACAGAATTGAGTCTGTATATGATTGCCATAAAGATTTATTTGTGGAAATCGAGAAGTTTTTCACGCTTCATCTGGTACCTTATACAGAGGCTGCAAGTATTCCGGCAGATGCCTACCGGATGGCTTTCATCGCTTCGGGCGGGGTAGAAAAAATGGTCACCCAACACTTCGAACTACTTCCCTATCCTATCCATCTGCTGACCGACGGACAACAGAACTCACTGGCTGCTTCCCTGGAAATAGCTACATGGATACGCAGCAAAGGAATGAAAGTACATATTATTCATGGCACTATCCCCAATATGGTGAGACAACTGATAGATCATCACAAGGCTTTCGCCGCCCAGCGCGAGGTAAGAGGAAAACGAATCGGAGTTGTGGGATATTCTTCTCCGTGGCTGGTGGCCAGCAATGTAGATTACCTGCTTGCCAGACGCCGCTGGGGAATAGAGTTCATTGATATCCCCATGGAGGAAGTGTATTGTCTTTTTTATCAGATAAAGGATGATGATATAGGATATGAGGCGTCCGTATTTGCCAACCGTGCCATTGCCTGCCGGGAAGGGACTCCGGAAGATTTGCTGAAAGCCATGCGTCTTTATCAGGCAGTGAAAATTATTTGCGAGAAAAAAAAGCTGGATGCAGTAACCCTCTCCTGCTTCTCCCTGATTGAGAAATTAGGAACAACTGGATGTCTGGCACTTGCCCTGCTTAATGATGAAGGCATTCCGGCCGGATGTGAAGGAGACTTACAATCCATCTTTACTCTGCTCATCGCCAAGACACTGACCGGCCAGGCAGGATTCATGGCGAATCCGGCATTCATCAACGATGACCTGAACGAAATAGTGATGGCTCACTGTACGATTGCCACCAAAATGGTGGATCAGTTTATCATCCGGAATCATTTTGAAACAGAAACCGGAATAGCCATACAGGGTATTTTGCATCCGGGAGGCATCACGATGATAAAATGCGCGGGAGAATGCCTGGACGAGTATTTCGTATCCACAGGCCAACTGATAGAAAATACCAACTACATCAATGCCTGCCGCACACAAGCAAGAATCAAACTGGACAAATCGGTAGACTATTTTATGCGTAATCCTTTAGGTAACCATCACATCATATTAATGGGCGATCATGAAAAAGTGATTCACGAATTCATGCAATTGAACAGCTGCAAACTAGTGGAATAAGGAAAGCATGAAGAAATTAAGTAAAATAGGAGATGAAGATTAAATAAATTGTATCTTTGTATCCAATTTAATATTCAATAAAACAATAAACTTTTATGATGCATACTTGGTTTGAATGTAAGATACGTTACGAAAAAGTCATGGAAAACGGCATGAACAAGAAAGTAACGGAACCCTATTTGGTTGACGCGCTGAGCTTTACTGAAGCAGAAGCCCGTATTATTGAAGAAATCACTCCGTATATCAGCGGTGAGTTCACTGTTTCGGACATCAAACGAGCCAACTACAGCGAACTGTTCCCCTCTGAAGAAGATGCAGCCGACCGCTGGTTTAAGTGCAAGCTGTTCTTCATCACGCTGGACGAAAAAAGCGGAGCAGAAAAAAAGACCTCCACTACCGTACTAGTACAAGCTTCCGACCTGCGCGACGCTGTAAAGAAACTGGACGAAGGAATGAAAGGTACAATGGCAGACTACGTGATTGCATCCGTAGCCGAAACCGCCATCATGGATGTTTACCCATACGAAACCGAACCGGATGTGAAACCTGAATTTCCGGATGCCGGAAAAACCGAATAAAGCCTGATAAAAAATAGAAAGTATAACAGATAATGAGCATTCAAGCAAATTTAAAAGAAGTTCTTTCCGAACTACCTTCGGGGGTCCGCCTGGTAGCCGTATCCAAATTCCATCCCAACGAGGCATTGGAAGAAGCGTATGCTGCCGGCCAGCGTATTTTCGGTGAGAGCCACGTGCAGGAAATGACTCAGAAATATGAAACCCTGCCCAAAGACATTGAATGGCATTTCATCGGCCACCTGCAAACAAACAAAGTAAAATACATGGCCCCTTATGTAGCTATGATACATGCCATAGACTCGTATAAATTATTGGTTGAAGTCAATAAACAAGCTTCCAAAGTCCATCGCGTCATCCCTTGTTTATTGCAGATACATATCGCCCAAGAGGAAACGAAATTCGGTTTTTCTTTTGACGAATGCAGGGAAATGCTGGATACAGGCGGATGGAAGGATTTGAAAAATGTCCGCTTATCAGGAGTGATGGGTATGGCGACCAATGTGGATGACGACGAACAAATCAAAAGAGAATTTTGTTCCTTAAATACATTCTTCAAAGAAATCAAGCAGAGCTATTTTTCTGATTCAGAATACTTCAAAGAAATTTCCATGGGTATGTCACACGATTATCCGCTGGCGGTGGAAGCCGGAAGTACACTAGTCAGGGTAGGAAGCAAAATCTTTGGAGAACGAAACTATTAAAACTACTATTTATATGACTCAATTAAAAACCACTTTTGCCGGGTTGTCACTGCGCAATCCTATTATTATCAGCAGTTCCAGCCTTACAAACAGCGCTGAAAAGAACAAGAAACTGGAGCTGGCAGGCGCCGGAGCCATTGTTTTGAAATCAGTTTTCGAAGAGCAGATCATGATGGAAGCACATCACATGGCTACTTATGGTTCTCCCGAAGGAGATGACTACTTGAGCACATATGTACGCTCTCATGCATTGAACGAATATATTTCATTGATTGAACAGACTAAAAAGCTTTGCACCATTCCTGTCATTGCCAGCATCAACTGTTTCAGCAACTCAGAATGGACAGACTTTGCCCGTACTGTGGAAACAGCAGGCGCCGACGCACTGGAAATCAACATCCTTTCCTTGCAGACCGAAAAAGAATATCAATGCGGTTCTTTTGAACAGCGTCATATCGATATCGTAAGCAGTATCAAGAAACAGATTTCCATCCCCGTCATTGTGAAACTGGGCAGCAATCTGACCAACCCCATCGCACTGATCAACCAGCTTTATGCCAACGGAGCCAATGCTGTGGTATTGTTCAACCGATTCTACCAGCCGGACATCAATATCGACACTATGACATATTCTGCAGGCGATGTATTCAGTACTCCTGCCGACTTGTCCAACGGACTGCGCTGGACTGCTATCGCTTCGGCACAAGTTCCTCAGACAGACTATGCCATCTCAGGCGGTGTGCACGATGGAAAAGCGATAGTCAAAGCAATCCTGGCAGGCGCTTCGGCTGTAGAATTATGCAGTGTCATCTACCAAAGAGGCAATCAGGTCATTGCAGATATGACAAATGAAATAACTCAATGGATGAACCGGCAGGGCTACAAGAATATCAGCGAATTCAAGAGTTCGATGAACGCGCTGTCTACTGGAGCCAGCAATCCGTTTGAACGTACACAGTTCATGAAGTATTTCAGCAGTAAAGAATGAAAAATAGTGGTTAGTGATTAATTGGTTGGTTAGTGGTTCATATCCATGCGGTATCACAGCATAGCCCATTAACTACTAATCACTAACCACTATTTTTTCCCTCTGTTTAATTTGTATGCTCCAAAGAAAGTCTTATATTTGCACATTTGATTAAAGTTTGTGCAAAATATAAACAAAAGAGTATATACAATGGAGCAGAGTTTTATTGCCTTCCTGGAAGACAGCATAAAGAAAAACTGGGATTTGGATGCCCTTACAGATTATAAAGGTGCCACATTACAATATAAAGATGTAGCCCGCAAAATAGAAAAGCTACACATCATCTTCGAATTAAGCGGCATCAAGCAAGGAGACAAGATAGCTGTCTGTGGTCGCAACAGTTCTCATTGGGGAGTTACCTTCCTGGCTGCCGTTACATACGGAGCAGTCATTGTTCCCATTCTTCACGAATTCAAATCGGACAACATTCATAATATAGTCAATCACTCGGAAGCACGCCTGTTAATGGTAGGCGATATGGTATGGGAGAATCTGAATGAAAATGCCATGCCGTTGTTAGAAGGGGTTATCTTGATGAATGACTATACCCTGCTAGTGTCTCGCAGTTCCAAATTGGACTATGCACGCGATCATCTGAATGAACTGTTCGGAAAGAAATATCCGCGCAATTTCCGCCGGGAACATGTCAGCTACCGCCGGGATACACCGGAAGAACTGGCTGTGATCAACTATACTTCCGGCACGACCAGTTATTCCAAAGGAGTGATGATTCCTTACCGCGCATTGTGGTCGAATACCCAGTTCGCTTTTGATGTCTTGAAAATGAATCCGGGTGACAAGCTGGTTTCCATGCTCCCTATGGCACACATGTACGGACTGGCTTTCGAGTTCCTTTATGAATTCTGTGTGGGATGCCATATTTATTTCCTGACCCGTACCCCCAGTCCGAAAATCATCTTCCAAGCCTTTTCCGAAGTGAAACCCAATCTGGTAGTAGCCGTTCCATTGATTATCGAAAAAATCATCAAGAAGAATGTACTGCCCAAACTGGAAACCCCGGCTATGAAGATTTTACTGAAAGTTCCTATCATCAATGATAAAATCAAAGCCACAGTCCGAGAACAGATGATTAATGCCTTCGGAGGTAATTTTTACGAAATTATTGTAGGAGGCGCCGCTTTCAATCAAGAAATAGAGCAGTTCCTGAAAAGTATAGATTTCCCCTATACCGTGGGATATGGCATGACTGAATGTGCTCCAATTATCTGTTATGAAGATTGGAAATATTTCAAGCTAGGGTCCTGCGGAAAGGCGGCTCCCCGTATGGAAGTCAAAATATTGAGCCCCGACCCTGAGAATATAGTAGGTGAGATAGTATGCAAAGGACCTAATGTAATGTTAGGCTATTACAAGAATCCCGAAGCTACCGCCGAGGTAATAGACAAGGACGGCTGGTTGCATACCGGTGACCTGGGTGTTATGGATGCGGAAGGCAATGTTACCATCAAGGGACGCAGCAAAAACATGCTGTTAGGTCCATCGGGACAGAATATTTATCCGGAAGAGATTGAAGATAAATTGAATAACATGCCGTTCGTTTCAGAAAGTATTATCATACAGCAGGCAGACAGCAAACTGGCGGCTTTGGTTTATCCCGATTTCGACGATGCCTTTGCTCATGGGCTGGATAATGACGCAATAACACAGGCAATGGAAGAGAACCGTATCAACTTGAATACAGAACTTCCTGCATATTCACAAATAGCCCGTGTAAAAATCTATCCGGAAGAATTCGAGAAAACTCCTAAAAAGAGTATCAAACGTTTCTTATATCAGGAAGTAAAATAACACCTGACAGAAAAAAGAACCTGCCTGCAACATATATAATGTATAAGTCTGAAGATTATAGATGTTGCAGGCTATACATTATATATGTTACAGGTTATACATCCGCATATATGGGCACCTGGATCATGATACGTGAAAGGAGACAATACAAAACATAATTTTACTTTTTCACCCCGATCAATTCTCCCCATAATTCCCCCTTATATCTACATTTTTATTACATTTGCACCCAAGAAACTAAAAATGTATGAAAATGAATATGCGTATAGCAGCAATACTCCTTTTAGGATATTGTGCAGGTATGTCAACTCCTGCTTTTGCCCAGAAAAAGGACAAGCTTAAAAAGGGTCCCAACATCTCCTTGAACATTTCCGCGAAGAAAGACAGTGTCAAAACCACTTATCTGAATATCGGTCTGCTTACAAATATCTATCAACTGAAAGGAATCGGCATCAACGCTGTGTCCAGTGTTGTACAAAACGATATGACGGGTTTCCAAATCTCCGGTCTGGCCAGCATTACCGGATGCCACGCCTCCGGTTTCCAACTAGGAGGTATTGCCAATGTAGCCGGAGGCAATGCCAATGGCATTATGCTCAGCGGACTGATGAATGTTGCCGGAGGGAAAGCCAACGGTATTCAATTTTCCGGATTAGGCAACATTGCCGGAAACATATCAAGAGGAGTTACCATCGGCGGTCTGATGAATCTGGCCGGCAACAAAGCCCAAGGAGTTCAGATAGCCGGCTTGGCCAACATTGCCGGAAAATCACAAAATGGTGTCGCTATCAGCGGACTTATGAACGTATCTGCCGAGAAACTGAACGGAGCACAAGTTTCCACCCTGCTCAATATCAGTGGCGGAGAAGCCAAAGGCGCTCAAGTCTCAGCCATTGGTAATGTAGGTGTAAACGTGAATGGTATGCAATTCTCCGCCATCAGCAATATCGCTGCCGGAGAAATCAGAGGCTTGCAGCTTTGCGGTGCGGTAAATATCGCCGTCAAAACGGAAAATGCCCTGCAATTCTCAGGACTGACCAATGTTTGCCAAGGCAAGTTACGCGGTGTGCAGTTCGCTCCCGGCAACTATGCCGGAGAAGTAAGCGGTGCGCAAATCGGTTTACTCAACCTGTGCGGCGGGAATGTAAAAGGGATACAAATAGGAATCATCAACCATAGCAAGGATACTACCGCCCATAAACTAGGTTTGGTGAATATCACTCCTAAAACCCGTATCCAGATGATGCTGTTTGCAGGTAACACCAGCAAACTGAATGCTGCCGTGCGTTTTAAAAACCGCCGGAGTTATACCATGCTGGGTATCGGTACACACTATCTGGATTTGAATGACAAATTTTCGGGCTGTGTGTTCTATCGTACCGGTCTTTACTATCCCATCGCCTCCAAACTGGAACTAAGTGGCGACTTAGGTTATTTCCATATAGAAAACTTTGAAAATGAAGATGCGGAAACACCGGAACGCATGTATTCATTACAAGCCCGTATCAATCTGGAATATAAATTCAAATCCAGAATCAGTTTCTTTGCATCGGGTGGTTACGGCATGACGCGCTACTATGATAAAAATAAGTTCTACGAAAAAAACCTATTTTCGAAGCAGGTGTTATCTTATTTTAAGCAGCCGTCACACTAGTATAAACTAATTCATACAATATGAAACTACAGCATATCGCATTAGTCTGCCTGCTGGCATTAAGTGCTGGGAATGTCACAGCCCAGATACTCCACCGCTCCGATTCCATTTATACATTCACCGACCCTCGCCTGCAAAAAAAACACCCTTGGCGTGCCGCTGCCGAAACTTTCGGAATGAATGTCGGAGTATGGGCATTCGACCGTTATGTAATGAACGAAGACTTTGCCAAAATCAGTATCGGCAGCATACGGCGCAATATCAAGCATGGTTTTGTATGGGATAACGACCAATTCTCCACCAACCTGTTCGCCCACCCCTATCACGGAAATCTCTATTTCAATGCAGCACGCAGCAACGGACTTACCTTTTGGGAATCAACTCCATACGCCTTTGCTGGTAGTTTGATGTGGGAAATAGCCGCAGAAGTGGAGCCGCCCGCCATCAATGACCTGATGGCAACCACCCTAGGCGGCATCGCCCTGGGAGAAGTAACGCACCGTATGTCTTCTTTGGTACTGGACGACTCCAAGCGTGGTTTCTCACGTTTCACCCGCGAGTTTTTGGGAACCCTGATCTGCCCCATGCGGGGATTGAACCGAATGATAACCGGCGAGATGTGGCAAGTAAAACGCTCTCATTACAAATACCACGATTACGACCGCATTCCGGTACACTTTTCCATAGGTGCCGGTGACCGTTATCTGGCCGACGACAATTACCTGTTCCGTGGAGAGCACAATCCCTACCTTGAATTCCGGGTACAATACGGAGATGCTTTCGATAAAGTGAATGACGGCCCATACGATTATTTCACCGCACGGGCCACCTTCGGTCTTTCCGGGAACCAGCCTCTTATCAGCCAGATCAACCTGATGGGCAAACTATGGGGTGTCCCCCTGAAAACCACTACCGGCATGGAAATGATGTTCGGTATCTTCCAGCACTTCAACTATTTTGATTCCGAGGAAGTGATTGACGGATCGGGACGTATCCCTTACAAGATTTCGGAAGCTGCCAGTGTGGGACCGGGTATGATTTATAAATTCCCTCAAATGAACAGTCTGGTAAATTTGGAGCAACGTGTATTCCTGAGTGCCATCCTGCTGGGTGGAAGCCTTACCGACTATTACAACGTAATAGACCGCAATTACAATATGGGAAGCGGATACAGCATCAAGAACAACACCATTCTGGATTTCGGCCGTTACGGCATGTTCGCACTGAATATGCATCTTTACCAGATTTTTACCTGGAAAGGATACGAACATAAAGATTTGGAAACAATAGATCCGCTCTATCTGAATGCGCAGGGAGACAAAGGAAATGTAATGCTCGCTGTGGTGAATCCGATTATCGAGCTAAATCTAAGTTCCCACTTCAAGGCCAATATGGAAGTGTCCTATTACTACCGCCACACACATTATTCCTACCATGAGGACGTAAGATATAAGACCTTTGAAACCCGATTAGGATTAATTTATCAATTCTAAAGCAATGAAGAACGGACACGGCTCAAGGTTTCGGGAGTCATCTGTAATAAGGAAGCGATGTATACAAGAGGCGCACGCTTCAATATCTCGGGATGAAGTTGCAACAGTTTGTTATAACGCTCATGAGCCGGTTCAAAACGAAGTGTGTCCGCCTTTACCTGTGACTCTATCAAAGAATGTTCGATAAAGCTGCGATAAAGACGTTCGATATCGTGATATTGATCTATCAATTTCTCCACTTCCACACGGGGTAACTCCCATACCACGGATGCTTCCAAAGTTTCCACCATCAAGCGGGTGGGCTCCTGTTTAAAATAACTCTCTATGCAAATAATCATTCCGTTCTCATAACCGATATGCTCAGTCAGATCTTTATCATACTTATAATAAAATTGTCTGAGCATTCCTTTTTCTATAAACAACATTGCTTTACACACCTCACCGGCCTGCAAAACAATCTCCCCTTTACGATATTTTCTACAAACTAAAATTTCGGCTAATGCGTGAACACTTTCTCTACTGAGAGGATGGTTAACTTCTGCTATCCTTCTAGCTATGTCTATACTAGTTGTCATGTGCTCCCAATTTTTGTATTTTTTGCAAAAATACAAAAAAAGGCCGAATAAATAGATACAAATAACAAAATTAAGCCGATAATGTTCTGAATAATAGTTTTTTTTATATACTTTTGAAACGCAATAGTAATAAAACGACCTTTATGAAACTACTAGCCTCTTTAACAATCCTGGGTTTAGTCATGGCACAAAGTGTCACAGCCCAAACGAATTACACAAAGGATCCAGAAAGCTGCACTAGCATTATGGTAGGAAAGAAAGCAACTACCGATGGATCAGTTATAACCAGTCATACATGCGACAGCTGGTACCGAACCTGGGTAAACATGGTTCCGGCAGAAAGTTATGAAAGGGATACTGTAATGAATATTTACGATGGCCGTATGCACACCGAGTTTGTAGCCGACCAGACTAATGTAAAAATCAAGGGGCAAATACCACAAGCGAGAAAAACATATGCCTTCATGGACACCTCCTACCCTTGTATCAACGAAAAGCAACTGGGAATAGGTGAAACTACCGTAAGCGGACGCAGGGATCTGGAAAATCCCAAGGGTATGTTTATGATTGAAGAATTGCAACGTGTGGCGTTACAACGCTGTACAACAGCCCGTGAGGCTATCCGCCTGATGGGAGATCTCGTAAAACAATATGGCTATGGCGACAGCGGTGAATGCCTGACCATCGCCGATCCTAATGAAGTATGGCATTTCGAAGTTTTCGGAGAAGGAAAAGATAAAATTGGCGGAGTATGGGCGGCAGTCCGTATTCCGGATGATCATGTAGGCGTATCTGCCAATATCTCACGGATCAGCACCCTCAATCTGAAAGATCCCGACCACTATATGGCTTCCGAAAATGTATTTGACGTGGCTAAAAAATTAGGGTATTGGGATGGAAAAGAACCTTTTAAATTTTGGAAAGCCTATAGCGGAAAGAATTACTCCGGCCAACTGAAATCCTTCAGCACCCGCGAGCACTTTATCCTGAATGCACTGGCACCGTCATTAAAGCTTGATTATGAAGCAGAAGAACTGCCTATCAGTGTAAAACCCGACAAGCAAGTATCTGTAACAGATGTTATGGCATTGCTCCGGGAAACATACGAAGGAACGCCGCTGGATATGACACAGAATCTGAAAGTTACGGTAAAAGATAGAAAAACCGGAAAAGTAGACACCATTATCAGCCCGAAAGCCAATCCGTGGATGCGTGGCGATGAACTGAATATGCTGAACGGTATTAAAAAAGGAGTTGTGAAATCAGTACGCAATATCGCAGTTCCGCAATGTGCTTATTCTACAGTTATCCAATTGCGCAACTGGCTGCCCGATGCAGTAGGTGGTGTGGTATGGTTCTCTATGGACAATCCCGGACAAAGCCCGCGCGTTCCGGTATTCTGTGGCATTACTGATTTCCCTGCTATGTATAAAATCTGCGGTAACCACCGCTATCGCGACGATGCCGCCTTATGGCACTATCGCCGCGCCAACAAACTGGCTGCTGTAAGATGGGGAGCTGCCCGTAAAGTAATGGAAAAAAATATTCGTCATTTCGAGGAAAAAGGACAACGGGAACTTCCATTTGTGGAAGCACAATACCAAAGTATCCTTCAATCCAAAGGAGAAGAAGCCGCCCGTGCTTATCTCACAGACTATACGGCAGACTTTATAGGCGCCACCATCCTTCGCTGGGACGAAATGGCAAACCAATATTGGATTGAGTCACGCTTCGGCTTTTAATTGTTAACCTTATCATATTAAAAACAAACTTATGAAGACAAAAGTATTCACACTAGCCGCACTGCTATGCTGCGCATCAGCCATGTATGCACAAGAAAGTGGTTACAAATTCACGACTGTTGCATCACAGAAAGCAACTCCTGTCAAAAATCAGGCCTCTACCGGAACTTGCTGGTGCTTTGCCACCACTTCGTTCATGGAATCCGAACTGCTCCGTATGGGCAAAGGAGAATATGACCTTTCTGAAATGTTCATTGTACGCCAAAAGTACTTAAACCAATTGGAAGACAACTATTACCGGGGAGGCAACGGGAATTTAGGACAAGGAAGCCTTTCACACACATGGAAGAACGCTTTCAATCAAGTGGGTATCGTACCCGAGGAAGTATATCACGGAATCAATTATAACTCAGAGAAACATAACCATGGTGAAATGGTGAGATACATCAACGCTTTAGGAAACACAGCCGTTAAAATGAAACGTCGCAGCGCGGAATACTACAAGCTGATCAACAATCTTTTCGATACTTATCTAGGAGAACTTCCTGAAAAGTTCACTTACAAAGGAAAAGAATACACTCCGAAATCTTTTGCCGAAAGTCTGGGTTTGAACATGGACGATTATATTGAACTGACTAGTTTCACTCACAAACCGTATTACCAGAAATTCTCTCCGGAAGTACCCGACAATTGGGAAAATGAACAAATGTACAATCTTCCGCTGGACGAAATGATGGAAGTTGCCGACTATGCTTTGACCCACGGATATACCGTATGTTGGGACGGTGATGTCAGTGAAAAAGGTTTTTCATTCAAAAATGGTGTAGCCATCAATCCGGTAGTGAAAAAAGTGGAAGACCTCTCGGGTTCCGACCGTGCACGTTTTGAAAAGATGGACCCTAAAGAACAAAAAGAGATGCTGGCGGAAGCCTACAAATTTGAAAAACCGTGTCCCGAAGTAAATGTCACTCCGGAAGTCCGTCAGGAAGGTTATGAAGCATTTGTCACTACAGATGACCACCTGATGCATCTTACCGGTATTACCAAAGACCAGAACGGGACCAAATACTATATCACCAAAAATTCTTGGGGTACAGAACGCAATACATTTGGCGGTTATCTGAATATGTCCGAAAGCTATGTACGTGCCAAGACTATTTTCCTCATGGTGCATAAAGATGCTATTCCGGCTGCAATCAAACAGAAATTAGGAATTAAATAAAAAAGAAAAGAGCAGGCGTCCGTTTTTCTAAAATAGACGCCCGTTTTTTGAAAACAGATATCTGGATTCCCAATACATACTTGTGTTTTCAAATGGACATCTATTTTTTAGTAAAAGATTCATAATAACTATGACGAAAAAGAACTTATTTACATTAGTCTTATGTTTATTCTGTCTCGGAACCACAACTCATGCGCAACATATCCCCACATTGGAGGAAGCTGTATACGGAGGACTGATCAAGACAGAAGGCGGAAGCAACGTGAGTTGGATGAAAGATGGAGAACGTTATTCCAAAATAGAAAAAAATGCCGAGGGAGCATACGAAGTCACTGCCTATAAAGCAAAGGACAATTCCAAAGAAGTGCTGATCCCTGCCAATATGCTTCTGAATCCGCAAACAGGAAAACCTATCTCTGTCCGCAATTTCATATTCAGCGAAGATAACTCCAAAGTATTGATCTACACCAATACTCGTCGCGTATGGCGTTATGATACCCGCGGTGATTACTGGGTGCTTAATTTGAAAAACGGCAAACTGCAACAATTGGGCAAAAGCTTGCCGGAAGCTACCTTAATGTTCGCCAAGTTCTCGCCGGATGCCAGCCGGGTAGCATATGTCTCCAGAAACAACATTTACGTAGAGAGTCTGGTTGACGGGAAAATCAACCAACTAACTCAAGACGGAAATAATGAAATTGTAAACGGAACATTCGACTGGGTATACGAAGAAGAATTCAACTGCCGCGACGGTTTCCGCTGGAGTCCCGACGGACAATACATAGCCTATTGGCAAAGCGATACCCAAGGTACGGGATGGTTTGATATCATCAATAATGTAGATTCCATTTATCCTAAAATCCAACGTTTTCCTTACCCTAAAGCCGGAACAGCAAACTCCGCTGTAAAAGTAGGCTATGTATCCGCCGACGGTGGAAACACCACTTGGCTGGCTCTTCCCGGTGATGCACGTAACCACTATATTCCCCGTATGGAATTCATTCCGGGCTGCAACGAACTGTTCATCCAGCAAATGAACCGTGCCCAAAACACCAATAAAGTATGGATTGCGAAAATAGGTGAAAATACCCCCGTCAATATCTTTACCGATCAAGATGCCGCATGGTTGGAAACGAATGACAATGTGCGTTGGTTGAAAGGGAACAAGTATTTCACTTGGGAAAGCGAACGTGACGGATGGCGCCACCTGTATCGTGTAAGCCGTGATGGTAAAGAAATCAAGCCCATCACCCAAGGAGCTTTTGATTATATTCAAGAAGTAGGTGCGGATATGGATAAAGGTTTTGTATACTTTATCGCTTCTCCCGACAACTTCACCCAGCGCTATCTCTACCAGGCACGTCTTTTCGGCAATGGAGAGGTAAAGCGGCTAAGTCCTGTTGACCAAAGCGGGCAACATCGTTATATCATGTCACCGTCCGGCAAATGGGCAGTCCATACATTCAGTAACTCGGAAACTCCCCCTGTAATCGACATGGTGTCTTTCCCTGCCCATAAAAGTGTACGTCTGATTACTGACAATGCAAAAGCCAAGGAGCAATACAAAGCCTTGGGGCTACAACCAAAAGAATTTGTAAAAACCCGTTCAGGAGAATTGGAACTGGATGCATGGATGATCAAACCCGTAAACTTTGATCCCAGCAAAAAATACCCGGTCATAATTGATGTCTATGGAGAACCTGCCAACGCCACTGTACAGGATGTATGGAGCGGAGGAAGTTTATGGCACCAATACTTGGCAAACCTGGGGTATATCATAGTCAGCATCGAGAACCGTGGTGCCAATGCACCCCGTGGACGCGAATGGCGCAAATGTATTTATGGAGAAGTCGGAACCTTTGCCAGTGAAGATCAGGCAAGAGGCATCCAAGACTTGGCACGTCAATACTCTTTCATTGACACCACACGTATCGGTATCACCGGCTGGAGTGGTGGAGGCAGCCAGACTCTGAATAGTATGTTCCGTTATCCCGATGTTTTCCACACAGGCATTGCCATTGCTTTTGTGGCAGACCAGCGTCTGTATGACACGATTTATCAAGAACGTTACATGAACACCCCTCAAAATAATCCGGAGGGTTACCGCAAAGGGTCTCCCATCTCGTATGCAGCAGGATTGAAAGGCAACTTGCTGTTAATTCACGGTACAGGAGATGATAATGTCCATTACCAGAATTGTGAAATGTTGGTCAATGAACTGGTACGGCACGGAAAGATCTTCTCACAGATTTCTTACCCTATGCGTTCCCATGGAATTTATGAAGGCGAGGGAACCAGCTTGCATCTGCGAAAGACAATGGCTGATTACTGGTTGAAAAACCTGCCTGCCGGAGGAAAATAAATATGCCAAAACTTTTGCTGATATGATTATATAGTTTGCCATTCTGGGCATTAGTGAAGCTTTTCATATACATAAAGTGATTAGAAACCCACAAAAGTTCAGGATGGCAGACTGATAAATCTGCTTCGTTTTAGCAAACTTTACACTAAACCAAAACACATAAACTAAATGAAGAAAATACAACTATTCTTATTACTATTTCTGTTAATATCCATTACGCAGCACATCAATGCCCAATTCCCTGTCAAAACAGAATATACCGTTGAGATGGGAGGAACATCGGGTAAAGGAACTTACGCACCTATGTGGCTTACTGCCAATAGGCAAGGTTTATCTTCTGTCAATACTGAAAATGGTTATTTACGGGCAGGAATTGCACACACAATGCCATTAAACCAACATTTCGGCTTCAGTGCAGGACTGGATTTGGCAACCGCCTACAATTTCACCTCCTCATTCATCATCCAACAGGCCTATGCAGACCTTAGCTACCGATGGTTGAACCTGAGCATCGGCAGTAAAGAACGCTTGCCCGAATTAAAGAATTCCAAGTTAAGCAGTGGAGGCATGGTAGAATCAAATAATGCCCGCCCCATTCCCCAAGTACGCTTGGAAGTTCCCTATTATGTAGCCATACCAGGTACCCATAAATGGCTTTATTTGAAAGGACACATAGCCTATGGACGTTTTACTGATGACAAATGGCAGGAACATTTCACTTCCATAGGTAACAAATATGCCATTGATGTACTTTACCACAGTAAATCGCTTTTCGCCAAAGTAGGAAACAAAGAACATTTTCCGGTAGAATTTGAAGGAGGAATACAAATGTCCGCTCAATTCGGCGGAGACCAATATATTGCAGGACAAAAAGAGCCTGTAATAGATATGCCTACCCGGTTTGTTGACTTTATGCGCGTATTGGTTCCTATGGCTGGAGATGATACCACACCCGAAGGCGAACAAGTAAACATCTACGGAAACCATGTCGGTAGTTGGAATTTTGCCGCAACAGCTTATCTTAACCAGTGGAAGGTAAAAATCTATTATGAACATTATTTCGACGATCACTCCCAAATGTTTTTCCAATACGGACGCTGGAAAGACGGACACATCGGACTGGAAATAACTTTTCCAAAAAACCGCTTCATTGATACTTTTGTATACGAAGGATTAGGAACAAAGGATCAAACCGGACCTATGCTGTATGACTCCTTTTGGGGGGAGTTTGAAGAGCAAATCAGTGCTAAAGATAATTATTACAATCATTACCTCTATCAAGGATGGCAGCATTGGGGAATGGGAATAGGCAATCCTCTACTTCCCGGACCTATTTACAACAAGAATGGACAGATTACTTTTATCAGCAACCGTGTACTGGCACATCACATAGGATTCTGCGGTTCCCCCTGCCAATCGCTGAGTTATCGTATGCTACTCTCCTACTCCCGTCATTGGGGTACTTATGATAATCCTCTGAATGAAATAAAGAAACAATTCAACTCTTTGTTTGAAGTAACTTATGCTCCACAACAACTGAAAGGATGGAGTTTCACTGTATCCGGAGCTATGGATCGCGGCAGCATGCTTGGAAATAATTATGGTGGAATGCTGGTTATCCGCAAACAAGGAATTATCAAATCAGGCAATAAATAAAAGTTTTAACTGTCAACCCAATCAACATATGAAACAAATATTATTATTCATACTCTTTATGCTGGGAATCAGCAGTTGTGACAAAGCTCCCATCAATGGCAAATTAGATGGCAGATGGCAATTAATGACTATAGAATATACTAATGGAAAAATAGAAGAATGTAACCGCATTTATTATAGTATCCAGTTACATTTGGTGGAAATCAGTGCCAAAGGTGGAAATGGAGGCACTCATATCGGACGTTTCTCTTATAAAGGAGATGAGGTAACCATGAGTGAATTCCGCCACCGGGGAGATGAAGAAAAACTAACGACACTGAATGAATTGAAACCTTTCGGACTTAATCAAGCTATTAATCATCTTAAAGTGGAAAAAGCAACAGGCAAGAAACTAATTCTGAAATCTGATTATGCACGCCTCACATTCAGAAAGTTCTAAAAAAGTATACCACAGACTACGCAAACTATCTGCTGATAAAATATGAAAAAACAATTTATACGCTATAGCGGTGACAAAACACTATGCCGGATTTCTAGAAATTAATTTATCGGCAGGAATAAAACTAGTGCCACCACTCATGGAGCCGGCTTTACAAATATTGAAGCCGGCTTCATAAAACAAGTTCTTTACTTTCCTGTAGTCTGTGGTGAAATAAATTTATCTTCTAGGCTTAATATCCAATTTTACCGGTTTCAACATGTTCTCCGGACTTAGAATTGTATCCAACTCTTCCTTATTTAAAATACCATGTTCCAAGACCAGTTCATAGACACTTCTACCTGTTTCCAACGCTTCTTTTGCAATCTTTGTAGAATTTTTATAACCAATAATCGGATTCAATGCGGTTACTACACCAATACTGTTATGCACTTCAATCTTGCAGCGTTCCGCATTAGCAGTAATACCTTCTACACAACGTGTACGCAGGGTTTCAAAACCATTGACCATTAAATCTACAGATTCAAAACAACACTGTGCCATCACCGGTTCCATAGCATTCAGTTCCATTTGAGCAGCTTCGCCAGCCATAGTCACGCATAGTTCGTTACCTATTACTTTATAACAAATCTGATTCATCACTTCAGGAATCACCGGATTCACCTTACCTGGCATTATAGAAGATCCCGGTTGCATAGCCGGAAGGTTGAATTCTCCTAAACCACAACGCGGTCCACTGGCCAGCAAACGTAAATCATTACATATTTTATTTACTTTTACGGCTACCCTTTTTAAAGCTGAAGCATAACCTACCAAGCAGGAAGTATCTGAAGTAGCTCCTACCAAATCTGACGACAATTTGAAATCAAAACCTGTAATTTCACACAATGCTTCCACACATTTTTCTGCATATCCCGGTTCCGCACAAATGCCTGTACCAATAGCGGTAGCACCCATATTTACTGTCAGGAAGTCTGCCGCCGCTTCATTCAAATGACGAATTTCGTCTCTCAATATACTGGCAAAACCATTGAATGTCTGACCTAAAGTCATAGGTACGGCATCTTCCAACTGAGTACGCCCCATTTTGATGATATGTGCAAACTCTTCTCCTTTCTTATGGAATGCACCAATCAGCGATTCCAAATAAGGAAGAAAACGAAGATGAGAATAATACATACCAATATGGATTGCAGTGGGATAAGCATCATTCGTTGATTGTGAGCAGTTCACATGGTCATTAGGAGAGCAATATTGATACTCGCCACGTTTGTGTCCCATAATCTCCAAAGCACGGTTAGCAATGACTTCATTAGCATTCATATTGGTAGAAGTACCGGCACCTCCCTGAATCATATCCACCGGGAATTGCTCATGATGCTCACCATTTAAGATTTCCTGACACGCCAATACTATGGCATCTTTTTGTTCTTTAGTTAATAAACCTAACTCATAGTTAGCCATTGCAGCTGCCATTTTCGTAATGGCAAGACCGTTAATAAACAACGGATATTCATTTAGATGAAATTTACTAATTGGGAAATTTTCTATGCCTCTTAGAGTTTGCACACCATACAATGCACTGGCCGGAATTTCGCGGGCACCAATTAAATCACTTTCTACTCGGGTTTCTTCTGTAAGTTTTGTTTCCATGATCAGGTTATTTATTAGTTTATCATTTCTTATTTTATATAGCAAAGGTATAAACTAACATTTTGATATCAAAATATAATCTGATATAATTTTAAAATATTATTTTATACATGTTTATTGCTGCAAAACAGACAACAAACTTACATTATGAAAGTTTACTCAGTTAACAAAGTCTTATATCCTTTGAAGTTCATTCAAAAAACAGACATAAAAAAAGGCGTCCATTCAGAACGCCCTTATTCTATTTTTTAACTTCGGAACTCTTATTTCACCTTTATTCTATCAAAGCCTTCTCCAAATACACCAATGACAGCACTTTGTGATACAAATGCGTTCGGATCGATATCTTTTATCAAACGGAATATAGTAGTAGACTCACGTTTTTTTGCCAGCACAAACATCATTTTCACACCCGCACCGGTATAACAACCTACTCCGTCAATGAACGTCACCCCTCGATGAAGATCTTTATTTATGCGATGCCCTATTTCTTCATGCTTCTTCGAAATGATAAAGAATTGCACTGACTGACGAGCACTATTTACCACCTGATCCAAGACAAAGCTGGATATAAACAAGACAACATATCCATATACCACCTTCTCCCAATCATGCAATACAAAATAACTGGAAGAGATAATAACCAAATCACACATCAAAATAACCCGGCCCAAAGTAATATCACGATACTTATTGACAATAGCAGCTATAATATCCGTACCTCCTGTGCTACCATTGGCAGAAAAAGCGACACCAATACCACCTCCGCAGAAAAAGGCTCCCAAGACACAAGCCATGAAAGGTTGATCATGTATTAAAGACTCTCCCCCTGTCAAATCCTGTATGATAGGCAGAATAGAAGTCAGCACAAATACAGCATAGATGGTTTTCACACTAAACTTCCATCCCAAAATAACCAAAGAAAGTATCAACAATACTCCGTTTATTCCCAAATAGGTGTACTGAACCGGCAAACCGGTAGCCCAATAAACAATAGAAGCAATACCTGGCACCGCACCTGAAGGAAGGTCATTAGGTAACAAAAAGACGGTCCATCCGATAGCATACATCAGCATACCAAGAGCAATCAACATATAATCCCTTAGTTCTCTGATAACCCGTTGCTTACGCGTCGTAATAAAGACTGAATCCATGTGAGTTTTCCTTTATAAAATCATATTGTCCGCAAAAGTACAAAAAGATTGAATCACTTGGCTTCAAAAGGTGACATTTTTTCAAGTAAAAAGTCCTGTTAATCTGATTTATCAAAAACAACAGTACTTTTCACCCTTTATTATTCTTTGGGGTGTAAATACCAATCTTTATAATCCGCACCAAAAGAATCTCTCCACTGTTTAAACTCGGGATAATAGGTGGTAATAGACACCTTCTCTGAAGGCCATCTAAATTCACTGTTACTGATATTTATAGCGAAAGGCATATTATCTTCTGCTATATAATACATTGGGGAACCATTGGAATCTTGACTCAAATCACTACCCGTACCACGTAAACTCTCATCAGCTACGCTTGTCGGCTTATAGCCTGACAAATGTACTTCATGAGAACGTTTATTCACAAAAATGAAAGAATTGTAAGGCGGATAAGCATCCATATCGCTTACTTTATCATATTTTTTAAATCCGATCACTACAGTCACAGGCTTTTTGAGAACAGGCTTTATATCAGAAAAAAGTATTAATACAGGCTTTTCTATTCCCGGCTCAAAGTTTTTTCCGATCACATTACCTTCTTGACTCACCTGCACCAAATCGATATGCTCCTTCCCTACGTAATCCAACTGGAAACCAAACCCATTTGTATAAGTAGCACCATCATTCATCGGAGTAAAAGTAGTAGTGGTGCGCACCAATGCGTTAGAAGATTTATCTTTCACAACTGTACTGGAATAATATATCACAACATCATTCATATCATAATCATTCTTATCAGGCCAATTGTCCTCATAAGCCAAAGACCCTTTGACTACATACGAAATTTCACCCTTATTTACTTCATCCGGTATATTAGGAGTAGGTTCTACAGAAGAAGAAGCAGATGCCATAATAGCAAACTGTACATCATTAAAACGCATGTCCACATTATCTTCCATAGCCATAAAGAAACAATTGTCCAGTTCCGGATCACTTAACAAAACTGAACGTTGCTCTTTATTATCGTTATATGCAGGATTAGAATAACGAGGAAAAACACCCTTTTCTTTTCCAAATCCCATTCCCAATAAAATCCATCCAATATGAGTGCCTTGGGGGAATTCATCTTCATACTTGCTTTGTTCCTTATTCCAATATTTTAGTTTTATTTGCTCACCGACTAAAGATTTAGGAGCATTCCTACTGGAACGAGGAATCAGGATGGTCTTTTTTATGGTAGCCATGTCCACGGACTCTCCTTCTTTATAAGTATAATAAGCAACCATATCCTCCCACGTAGTAGACGAGAAATTAAAATAAGTCGCTACCAAACCTGTAGATTTAGTTATTACCATATCATTACTCCCTGAAGTACGCAGTTCCGGAAATCTTTCCAACAAATTACGATTATCTACTACTATAGAACGGCTTAAATTACTGCATCTCTCTAAAAAAGCACCAGGTATATCCAACTTTTCAGGCAACAAATAATCAGGAACCCCATTTTCATTCCAATTACCCAATACATCATATCCGTCAGGATAACTCACTCCTCCCATTACTGCTCTAGAACGCCCATCGGCAGACAGTTGTGCCTTATAATCAACATAATTAAAGGTTAGTCCGTCAGATAGTAATTCCAATTCAACAGGTGATACGACCAACACATTATCAGTTACCAGCCATACCTTTTTCAAATAAGCCGGCAAAGATACTTTTGAAAAAAATCTACCATTCATATCAGTCGAAGCAGCATAAATGGGATTTATATCTTTAAACTCCCAAGTATTTTCAACTAATTCCATAGGATATTCATCATACAGATAAAAAGCAGTCTGTACTTTCATACCATAATCAATAATAAGTTGACTATTACGGACAGTAGTAAAATCAAAAAAATCGTCTTTATTGATTTTTTCCTCCCCTTCTTCCCCTCCCCCCGTGTATATATCATGCATATTACGCAAGCAAGACACAAAGAAAACTGATAAGCAGATGATCCAAAATTTTGTTTTCATAAAGTAGTGCGTGATTATTTTCGACAAATATAGCCATAAATAGGGTCAACGTAAAATCCTGAGGGGTATATCCGATAAAATCCTATCTTTGTGTGAAACAAACGAATCATCAGCGATTATGGAAACTAACGGTTACCGTCTCCTTCTTCCCGAAGGTACCTTGGATTATTTCAACATTTCCGATGTAAAGGAAAGCAGTAGTGAAATCGTGATTTACCTGGAAGAGAAAAATGAGCTTCCCGGTGAATATTCGACTGTCAAAGTGGAAAGCAAAGGCTTCTACGACCCTGTAGTAGTCCGGGACTTCCCCATCCGTGGCAAGAATCTTTTCCTGAATATCCGCCGGCGCCGGTGGATTTTGAAAGACGAGGGGCGTTACGTAAGCCGTAACTGGAAACTGGTAGCGGAAGGCAGCCGTATGACGCATGAGTTTGCGTCTTTTTTAAAAGAATTATATTGATACGCTTCCTGTCAGTTGTAAGCTGCTGGGAACCCTGTTCGGTGTGGACGGTGAGCTTCTTGAACGTCAATACCGCAACCACTTGAGCGGTTATCTGAAATGGGAGTCTCTTCCTCATGCCGGGGACTGGCTTCTCTTTGAGAAGAATATAGGGGCCTATGTGGGTATAGATGAAGTCTGCCTTTCGCGTGGTGAGCTCTATACTATCCTCATAAACAAGGAAAAGACAGGCCGTTCAGGCAGCATCATCGCCATTGTAAAAGGTACAGATGTAAGGAGTGTCACCTCCGTATTGCTCCGTCTCTCCCGGCGCAGACGGTTTCAGGTAAGGGAAATCACTATGGATATGGCTCCTAATATGGAACAGATCGCCCGTGTCTGCTTTCCTGCGGCACGCCGTGTTACTGACCGTTTCCATGTGCAGAAGCTGGCTTTTGAAGCTTTACAGGAAATGCGCGTGAAGGCACGCTGGGAGGCTTTGGACAAGGAATCAATACAGATCGCATACGCAAAGGCGTGCGGGAAGATATACCATGCCCCGACCTTTGAGAACGGGGATTCGCGCAAGCAATTGCTCGCCCGCAGTATCTATCTGCTGTATAAAAAAGAGTCATTATGGACTGAATCCCAACGCATACGTGCCGGTATCCTCTTCAGGGAATATCCCGACCTGAAGAAGGCATACTATCTTTCCATGAGGCTCGGGTTGATATATCACCAGTGCAAGCACAAGGACACCGCTCTGACAAGACTTGCCAGATGGTATGACGAAGTTGAAAAGTCCGGCTTTCTTGCGTTCGGAAGGGTAATACGTTCCATACAGACACATTATCTGGAAATCGTCAACTTTTTCGACAGGCGTTCCACCAACGCAGCTTCCGAATCGTTCAATGCCAAAATCAAGGACTTCAGAACACAGTTCAGAGGAGTAAAGGACAGGACTTTCTTTCTATTCAGACTGACTAAAATTTATGCTTAATCTATGAATCCCTCAGGTTTTTACGTTGACCCCATAAATAACTAAAAAACAACTAAATAGTCAAAAAAAACTGTCCCCCGACTCACGTCGGAGAACAGCCACAACACAAACACAAAATAAAACACGACAAAACTACTATGCAATTTTTTAGCCTGCTCTATGTTTTGAGTAACATAACTACCGCCAATCAGGTATTCACATATCCAAGAGGGGTTTCAGGTTATTTGCATCTATAAAACGCCACACTAGCGTCCTTTGTTCATCGGTCTTTCTAAAAATATCTTAATTCTTATTGAATTCCTCTTTCTCTTAGCTTCAACTGCCAGTTCCAAGCTGAACGTAGAGTGTCCTCCAAATTGGCTTCTGCCTTCCATCCCAACTCCTTATTAGCGAAGTCAGGATTAGCCCATACCTTCTCAATATCTCCGGCACGACGACCCACGATCTGATAATTAAGTTTCACACCGGTAGCTTTTTCAAATGTATTGATCAGTTCCAATACAGAAACGCCTTTACCCGTTCCAATATTAAAGACTTCCACCTTCTCCTTCTGCTTGTTATTCAAAATGCGATCCATTGCGATAACGTGAGCCTTCGCCAAATCCACTACATATATATAGTCACGGATGCAAGAACCGTCCGGTGTATCATAATCATCCCCAAACACACTCAGTTTTTCACGAATACCCATTGCTGTCTGAGTAACGTAGGGTAACAAGTTTTGTGGAACACCATTAGGTAATTCACCTATTAATGCAGTGGGATGTGCGCCAATAGGATTAAAGTAACGCAACATAATAGCATTAATAGGCGATCCCGAAGCAACTGTATCACGAATAATTTCTTCATTGATCTGTTTTGTATTACCATACGGAGACTCAGCCTTCTTAATCGGAGCCTCTTCCGTTACAGGAAGAACATCGGGCTGACCATACACCGTACATGATGATGAAAAAATAATACCTTCTACTCCATGTTTCGGCATTAACTCCAACAGGTTAATCAATGAAACCAAGTTATTGCGATAATACAACAACGGTTTTTGTACCGATTCACCCACAGCCTTGCTAGCCGCAAAATGAATAATACCTTTTATGCCCGGATATTTAGTAAACAGCTTGTCCATTCCCTCAAAATCCAAGCAATCCAACTTTTCAAATGCAGGACGGATTCCTGAAACCTTTTCTATATTATCTACCACATCGGCGCTTGAATTGGACAAATTGTCCACAATCACTACGTCGTAACCGCTATTTTGCAGCTCTACTACCGTATGAGAACCGATGTAGCCGGTTCCTCCTGTTACTAAAATTCTTTCTTTCATAATACTTAATATTCTGTCGTTTTCTAATAGGTTCAAAACAACTTCGACGGGTAAATCCCTTTTCGTATCATATCATTGATACGAAGCAGGACTTGTATCTTGTCATCATGCGATACCAACCCCATCCATCTGGCAGGTGTCTCAATCACTTTCACCCTGACTCCGTCAGCAATACGCTCATTCATAAAAGCCGGAATAGAATAATGAGCTTTCATATCCATTCCATTCTCATCTATAAACTTATCGAACGCCTTCTTCATCTCACCAAATACCTGCGGAGTAAATCCCCACATATTCATTGAAACCAAGCTGTTGTCATCCAAAGCTACCCATTTATGTAATTCATTAGGATACATCGGATTTCCACTTATCCGTTCTACTCCTACACGGTCTGTAACGGACAACAGATATCCCTTTTCATCCACTTCACAAATACCACGGGTAACCCCTCCGCTTTCCGCCAATACATTTCTCAGCCTGTAGCAAATATTGAAACTATGGTAGTCAGCTTCTCCCAACATCACCAGATTATCATATAACAATTCAAAACTTTCTCTTTGGTAAAAGTTCACGGCATTTATCACACCGAATGGAGAGTCAATCAACTCTTCTCCCATCAAAACAGCTCTTACCGAGCCGTACAGTGCTTTGCGTTTCGGATTACGCTTTTCTTCAGGAATCGTTTCCACATCCTGATAAACATACTCCACTTCTACCACATGTTCATATTTGCCTGATACCAGTTTCTTGAATTCTTGTTCAAAATGTCTGCTTATGACAAATACGATCTTATCAAATCCGACTCTTACGGCATCATATATGGAAAAATCTAATATTGTTTCGCCATTAGGACCTATTCCCTCCAGCTGTTTCAATCCACCATATTTATTCCCCATAGTGGCCGCGAGTACAATCAAGGTCATAGCCATTTAATCTCTCTATTAATTCTAATGCAAAAATAAGCATAAAAATTGAATTTACGGACAAGAACAATGGATTTCTTTCTAATAAAAAAGTCCGAAGCTGTGCTCCGGACTTCTGAATCGGTTTATTTTAACGATGAAGTGAACTATTCTATTCCAAACAGAACACCCAAACCTTTGTCTACACCTGAAAATCCCATGAATGCCATTGCCAGCAGACCGGCAGTAACCAATGCGATAGCCATTCCCTGCATTCCTTTAGGTATATTCACCAAACTTAATTGTTCACGGATACCTGCAAACAATACCATAGCCAAAGCAAAACCAAGAGCTGTAGAGAAGGCGTAAACCACGCCAGTCAACAAATCAAAATCTTTCTGAATGACCAAGATAGCTACACCCAAAATACAGCAGTTAGTGGTTATCAACGGAAGGAATACTCCTAATGCCTGATAAAGGGCAGGAGACACTTTCTTCAATATGATTTCCACCATCTGTACCAATGCTGCAATGACAAGGATAAACGCAATGGTCTGCAAATATTCCAATCCGAAAGCATCGAGTACAAATTTCTGGATAAGATAGGTAACAATGGTAGCGATGGTAAGCACGAATGCAACAGCCGCACCCATACCCGTAGCTGTCTCAACTTTTTTGGATACACCGAGGAACGGGCAGATACCCAAGAATTGTGACAACACAATGTTGTTCACAAATATAGCGGTGATAAATATCAATATATATTCCATATTCTTACTTTTTACGGGTTATGCTTTCTTCAGTTTATTCACAATCGCAATAAGGTATCCCAATGCAATGAAGGCTCCCGGTGCGAGAACGAAAATCAACATTCCGTATTGCTCAGGCATGATAGTGATATCAAACAACTTGCCTGTGCCTAGGAACTCACGTACACCACCAAGGATAGTCAATGCAAGAGTAAATCCGAGCCCCATACCCAGTCCATCGAAGAATGAAGGCACGGGACCGTTCTTTGCTGCAAAAGCTTCGGCACGTCCCAGCAGAATACAGTTTACTACGATCAATGGGATAAACAAGCCCAAAGTAGCATAAAGTGCCGGCACATATGCCTGCATAATCATCTGCAACAAGGTTACGAATGATGCAATAACCACAACAAAGGCCGGAATGCGCACCATATCAGGTATCAAATTCTTAATGGCCGAAATTACAACATTAGAACAGATTAATACAAAAGCCGTAGCCAATCCCATTCCCATACCATTGATGGCAGAAGATGTTGTTCCTAATGTAGGACACATACCCAAAAGAAGTACAAACGTGGGATTCTCTTTTACAATCCCGTTCATCAATACTTTAAAATTATTCATAGTCTGCTCCTTCCTTATTTTTTATTTTTACAATCTTGCTTGGGACATTCTACTTTTTTGCAGTCTGCCTTATCGCAGTTAGCAGGATCACATTTATCGCTACAAACAGTCTTGCAGGCTGTAGAGTCACAAACCTGCTTACATGCCTCGTTTCCTTCACATTGAGCATCGCAGGCAGTAGCATTTTCGGCAACAGTTTCAGACACTTGCTGAGTTGCACCACTAGCGCCATCCACATTCTGACCACTATATGCTGCATAAGCATTGTTCACAGCTTTTAGAAAAGCACGTGTAGTGATGGTAGAAGCTGTGATAGCATCTATCTGACCACCATCCTTATTTACCACCAATGCTCCCTGTCCCGGATTCATACCGGTAATGTCGCCTTTTGCACCTTTCTTAAACCAATCAGCCGCCTTTGACCCCAAGCCCGGAGTCTCAGCATGGCTCAACAAAGAATAGTCTATGATATTTCCCTCTTTGTCAAAACCTACCAGCACACTCAAAGCGCCACCAAAACCATTGGCAGAAGATTCTACGGCAGCACCAATAAATTCGCCACCCTTGGTTGCCTTATATATTTTATAAGTAGCACCATCCAATTCTATAGTTTCAGGAGCTTCCGCAGGATTGTTATCAAACCCCGGAACTACAACTGCAATAGCGTCACTCAAAGCTTTTGCATTAGCCTCAGCAATAGGACCGGCAGTCAGTTGGTTGACATAAGCCAAAAGTCCGGTTGCAATCACAGTAATCGCTGTCAGCACGATAACCATGTTTTTCAAAGATGATTCTAGTTTTTTCATTTCTTCACGACCTCCCCGAATCTTTTAGGTTTACAATAAGTATTGATTAACGGAGTGAATGCGTTCATAATGAATATAGCGAAAGACATACCTTCGGGATATGCACCGAACAAACGGATAACCACGGTCAGGAAACCGATAGCCACACCGTATATAATCATACCTTTATGAGTCATAGGCGAAGTAACATAGTCGGTTGCCATGAAAATAGCACCCAACATCAAACCACCTGTAAACAAGTGAGCCAACGGAGATGCGTAAGCCACCGGATCAACCAAATGCATCAGACCGGCAAATACAAATACAGTCACCAGAATAGATACAGGAATATGCCAGGAAATAATCTTTTTCCATAGCATATATCCCAGGCCAAGCAATAAAGCCAATGCACTCACCTCACCTAGCGAACCCGGGTTATTACCCAGAAACAGACTTAATGTATCGGGCAACTGACCTAAAGCATTTACATCACCCTTTACAGCCATTTTCATCAATGCCAGCGGAGTAGCACCGGTTTCAGCATCGGTATAACTTCCCCATTGTTGAACCAACGGCCATGAAGTCATCTGCACAGGAAAAGAAATCAGCAAGAAGATACGACCTACCAACGCAGGATTAAAAGGATTACAACCCAATCCGCCGAAAGTCATCTTGCCCACACCGATTGCCACCAACGCACCGATGATAATAATCCAAAGCGGCAAGTTGGAAGGCAGATTGAATGCCAGCAACACACCGGTTATAATAGCCGAACCATCACAGATGGTAGAGCGTTCTCTCTTCAAAATAAACTTGGTAATCGCCCATTCGAAGAATACACAAGCGGCAACCGAGGTCAAGGTCACCACCACGGCGCCCAGTCCGAACATATAAAATGACACCAGCAACGCAGGTATCAACGCAATGAGTACACCATACATATTCTTCTGTATGCTGTCACCGCTATGAACGTGAGGCGATAATGATACTATTAATTTATTAGCCATACTATTTTGTCGAATTATTTTTTAGCATTACGTGCACGGATAATACCGCCTACTGTGCCCTTACCCAAACGGATATAGTCCAGCAAATAACGATGAGACGGACATGTAAACTGACACGAACCGCACTCGATGCACGACATTACATCTTCTTTCTCTACTCTCTCCCAATCCTTATGAGCTGAAAGTGTTGCCAATAAGAAAGGCTCCAGTCCCATGGGACACACGTTAACACACTTGGCACAGCGGATACAGGGCTGAGCTTCCGCACGGGCAGCTTCCTTATCATTCATAATCAGCACACCCGAACTACCTTTACAAATAGGAACTTCTGTATTAACCAGTGCTTTACCCATCATCGGACCACCACCAATCACTTTTCCCGTATCTTCGGGCAAACCGCCAGCCGCATCAATCAGCTGGCTCATCGGAGTCCCCATACGGGTGAGAAAATTAGATGGATTTCTGACAGACTTACCTGTAACGGTTACAATGCGTTCAAACAAAGGTTTGTTTTTCTGAACGGCTTCATAAACGGCAAATGCAGTACCTACATTCTGAACTACCGCACCCACATTGATAGGAATAGCGGGAGGAGCAGGAACCTGGCGACCAATCACAGCATCTATCAACTGTTTCTCACCACCTTGCGGATATTTCACCTGCAAAGGAACTACCTCTATACCGGGATACTGAGCAGCCTTTTCAGTCATCAACTTAATAGCATCCGGTTTATTATTTTCAATACCGATATATCCCTTGGTTACTTTTGCAGCTTTCATCAGAATGCTTACGCCCACCAGTACTTCGTCTGCCTTTTCCAACATCAAACGATGGTCGGCAGTGAGGTAAGGCTCACACTCTACAGCATTGATAATTACACATTCCGCCTTGCAGCCCGGAGGAGGAGAAAGTTTCACATGAGTAGGGAAACAAGCACCGCCCATACCTACTACACCTGCATTTTTCACTTTAGCAACGATTTCTTCGGGTGTGAGAGCACACTCTTTCACCAATGTCGAACTGCGGTCTATTGATTCTTCCCATTCGTCACCATCCACATCGATAAAGATAGCCGGCTTGCGGTAACCGCTTGCATCGATTACGGCGTCTACCTTGTTCACTTTACCGGATACAGACGAGAAGATGGCTGCTGAAACAAAGCCACCCGCCTCAGCAATCTTCGTACCTACCTTCACCACATCGCCTTTTTTCACGATGGCAGTAGCAGGAGCACCGATATGCTGTGACAAAGGAAATACCGCTTGCTTAGGAAGTGCAAGGGTTTCAATGGCTTTGCCTGCTGACAATTTATTTTCTGCTGGATGTACTCCACCAATTCTAAATGTCTTCACTGTTATATCTTTTTAATTTTTACTTACTTTGAATTTTGATTATGCTTCCGCTTTCGGAGCCTCAGCTTTCACCGCTTCCGGAGTTTCCACCTTTGAAGCCTCTACTTTTGCAGCAGGTTTTGCAGCAGCCTCACCAGCCGGCACTTCTACCTTCGGTTTACGTGGCGGGAAATTAATAGCTTGGATAGCCCCTTTCGGACATTCCGATTCACATTTACGGCAAGATTTACACTTAGCCGGATCAATGTATGCCAAATTATTCTCTAACGTAATGGCTTCGAACGGACACACTTTCACACACTTTCCACAACCAATACAACTAGCCTTGCAAGCCTTGTTGGCAACAGCTCCCTTATCCTTGTTCACACACATCACCACTACGCGGCGATTGTTCTTTCCTTTCGGACGAATTTCAATGATCTTACGCGGACAAGCTTTGCTACAAGCCCCACAAGCTGTACATTTTTCTTCGTCCACTTCCGGAAGGCCGGTTTCAGGATTCATGTGAATAGCATCAAACTGACACACTTCCACACAATCACCACAACCCAGACAACCGAATGTACAACCCGTCTCACCACCTGAAGTGGCATGAGCGATGGCACACGATTTAGCTCCGTCATACAGAGCAGTACGAGGGCGATTTTCACAACTACCGTTACATCTTACCACCGCAACTTTCGGTTCGGCAGCAACGGCTTCCAATCCCAAAATGGCAGCTACTTTCTCCATTACCGGAGCACCACCAACCGGACATAACTTACCCTCCAGCGAACCGGCATCGGCAGCCTTCACGCAGGCACCAGCAAAACCAGAGCAACCGGGATAACCACATCCACCGCAATTCGCCTGAGGAAGCACTTCGCTCACCTTGGCAATCCGCGGATCTTCATACACAGCAAACTTCTTAGAAGCGGCATACAAGATTACCGCGGCAATCAAGCCAATCGCTCCCAACGAAATTACTGCAACCAGAATTAAATCCATAAATTTTAGTTAGTTATTTATTAATTATTTTTTATTGGTTCAAGCGTAAATGAAAACTTCTTGCTCAACTTATTCCTGCATACATATATGATAAGGTAATACGGGAGCAAGGCTGACAAAGCAACAAGCGCCGACCTTAACTCATCCCCCCCCGTAAAACGCATGGAAATAAATAAAGTAATCAGCAATACCAAGAAAGGGATACCAAAAGCCAGCAATACGGCTTGCATCCCCATGGAAGTGGTACCATAAATCATCACCTCCTCACCTATGCGGTAAGAAGATGCCTTCATGTCAAAAACATCAATCAGTTTCTCTTTACTTTCAGATGCATTGCAATGCCCTTTCACACTACAAGCCGAACAGGCAGAAGTTTGTACGATTCTCACCCGCACATGAGAACCTTCAATGTTTTCCACAATACCACGATGTTTGATTATATCGGTCATTTTTGCAAACTCTACATTACAAAACTGCGGCAAATGTACGATTTTAATTGGATTCTAAGAAGTATAAAATGATATTTTCACTATAAAAATCGATTTTTTGTGTGGAGAAATTAAAATTAGAAACAAGAAAGGGAGGAAAATTTTAAATTCCCCCCTTTCTACTTGTAAAGTATATAATTTATTTCATTATCACATAGCCTGCATCCAACAGTTTTTGACGAATGGATGCTATATGTTCCTCGTTTCTGGTTTCCATAACGACACGAAGGGCACATCCGGTGACATCTGCACTCTCACTATTTCGCTCATGATGTACAGAAATTACATTTCCTCCCTGCTCTGCGATAATTTTGCTGACTCCCAACAGCTGCCCCGGTTTGTCTATCAAGTCCAAAGTTACTGCATAGGTACGTCCCGACTTTGCCATACCGCGACTGATGACACGGCTCAATATCGTCACATCAATATTACCTCCAGACACCAGGCAAACAGTTTTCTTACCCTTTACCGGTACCTTATTGAACATGGCTGCAGCAACGGACACAGCTCCCGCCCCCTCTGCAACAATCCGCTGGCGTTCTATCAATGCCAGAATAGCTGCGGCAATCTCATCCTCGGTCACAGTTACAATTCCGTCCACATACTGATTAACCAAGTCAAAAGTATTTGTTCCCGGCTCTTTCACCGCGATTCCATCGGCAAAAGTGGAAACAGAGTGAAGACGCTCAATACGCGAATGAAGAATAGAATTTGCCATACTGGCCGCACCCAACGCCTGTACACCATATACCTTGACAGACGGTTTCAAAGCCTTCAACGCATAAGCCACTCCCGAAATCAGTCCGCCCCCACCAATGGGGACAATGACTACCTCCACATCCGGCATTTCCTCCAATAACTCCAAACCGATAGTACCTTGTCCGGCTATCACATTCTCGTCATCAAAGGGATGAACAAAAGTATATCCCTTTTCATCACGTAATTGCAGAGCTTTCTGATAAGCATCATCATAGACTCCCGGAACCAAACAAACTTCCGCCCCATAATGCTTCGTAGCCTCAACTTTAGATATAGGTGCTCCCTCTGGAAGACAAATCAACGACTTGATGCCACACTTAGTGGCAGCCAATGCCACCCCTTGCGCATGATTACCGGCAGAACAGGCTATCACACCTCTCGCCTTTTCTTCATCAGACAATTGGGAAATCTTGTAATAAGCACCACGCACTTTAAACGATCCTGTGAATTGCAGGTTTTCGGGCTTCAGATAAACTGTACTCTCAGGATTTATCTGAGGAGCATAAATCAAATCAGTGCGACGGACAACCTCTTTCAGGACATGAGCCGCCTTGTATATTGCATCTAATTGTAGCATAGGTATAACACTCTTGTTTTTTAATTGGGTGCAAAGCTACAAATAAAATTGATTCCTTACACTCGCTTTCGATGTAAAGTTGCATTCTTTTTTTTCGCTCATTCATTTGCCGGTAAGTTTCTTTACATTACACACCGCGATAATTTTTTTCTTAGGGTCTTATACTTTTTTCCCGGTGTCTTATCTGGATTTCGATATAATCTGTTTTTCACTTTTACTCTCGGCCACCTCTACCAGATAAACACTGGCACAAATAAGAACAATCGCCGCCAACTGCGTCCATGAGAAACGATCCTGCCCCAAAATAAAAGAGATCACCGTGGCAACAATCAAAATTAAATATCCATAAATAGCTACCAATGTAGTTTTCAGATATTTCAATCCGAGGGGAAGTAGTAAATAACTAATAGTGGTAGGGAATACCAAAACAAAAAGCAAGACCAACATAGGAGTAGAGAAAAGTGACATTCTCAGTATAGGAGCATCAAAGCCGTAAATTGTATTGACAATAACAGCCATGACAGCCGCCCCTAAAAAGGTATATTTCAACATCGTCATATTTCCCACCCCTTTTAACAGACGATTGCTGAGAACAAGATAGACGGCATAAACCAGCGAACTGACCAAACACATTAAATTACCTAACGGAGCATTAGAGGCAAGATCGTCACTAGGCTGTGTAGAAATGCAAAGAATAGCTCCTCCCAACCCCATTCCAATACCAAGCACTTTCATCCAAGTTACTTTTTCCTTATAAAACAATACAGCAATAACGAATACCCATATAGGCTCCAAACTGACAAAAATGGAACTGGAAACCGGAGTGGTCTTACTGATACCCAGCAGATAAAAAAACATATATCCGTAAATACCTAAAGCCCCTAACATAAAAAGCTGCCATTTCTGACGAATAGTGGAGTTTTCGGGTTTGCAAAATATATCAATAAGCCAAAAAGCGGCGGCCCCAAATACCAATCGGAAAGTAACCCCTGTCACAGGAGCTATCCACAAAGGTAAAAGATATTTCAATGCGTTCATATTAAGGCCTCCCAACGCTTTGGAGACAACCATGCTAAGGTTTGCTTCAACTTGTTTATTCATACTTCATGCTGTTATTACGTGGGTATTTTTCTTATAAACTCAACTTTTCTTGCTTCATCACCACAAACATGGCCATCAGCGCCACCATCAAATTGAGCCAGAAAGCAAAAGTCTGCGAGTCAGAATGAAACAAGCTCTGTACTGCATCTACAATAAAAGGACAAAGCAGGATAGCCACATAATTCATAGCCATCACAAAGGCAAGTGCCAATGTCACCTTATGAGGTACGGCCACATCAGAGGTCTTATCATAAATCAACGGCTGGATGATACCGTATGAAAGACCGTTCAGGACACACCCCAAAGCAATCAATATCTCAGAACGGCTGAGCAAAATAATTCCCATCCCACAAGCTATCATCAACAAACAAACCATATAGATGCGACGCCCCAACACTTGCACTATCCTGTTCAGCACAAAGCCCGGCGCCATGATAGCAAGGAAAAACAAGGAAATCAATATTCCTGCCCTGCCACTGGAAAGCCCGTACTCTTCCATCAGAAAAGGAAGGTTGAAACTGATAATGATTACCAGATAAGTAGCCAGACCGTAAAAAGCCATCAGCTTGATTAAGGCCTTGACATTCATTCCCCTCTTGCCCATTTCTTTGGCGGTATCAGACGGAATATCATCAGACGGATGATAACTGGAGAGGTCTTTCTTCAGATAATGAGTAAGAAAAATGGATATAAAAGGAAACAGATAAACCAAAAACGGCAAATGCCAGTTCACTTCCGCCAGATAGCCAGTCAATGTGGTGGCCAGTACCAAGGTGATATTGGTTATGGCAGAACTGTAACCGAACTGTTTCGTACGGTAAGCTCCCACAAAATAACGGGATATCAATCCGGTGGAAAGCGGAACAATCAACCCGGACCCTATCCCCAACATGGCGCTGATGGCTATCAGTTGCCACATCTTATTGGAGAGCAGATAAAGGATACCACTCACCCCAAAGATGGTCAGGCCGATTTGCAGCAGCAAGAGGTTGTTCACTTTCTCTGTCAGCTTACCCGACAACAAGATAAAAGGAATAATAAGAAGTGACGGCAACGAGGACAGCATCTGGATTTCCAAGTCTGTAGCAGACGGAAAGATTTTATTCAAATCGCCCAAAATGGGAGAAACCGCCAATCCCGGCAATGCATTTAATGCCGAAATGGAAAATATACCTATTAAAGTAATGAGGGGAATAGTCCCCTGCCCTGTCTGTACTTTCATACTTGTAGTAATTTATTGTATGAGATACACAACAAGGCAAAAGACGTTTGGTTCAAAGCGACATATCGTTTATTCCTTTACTTTCCATTCCAAAATATTATGCCGGGTAGTGTCAAAGTTTACGCCTATGTTAATTTCCTAAACGCAGTTTATCAAAATTCTGAATGCCGATGGGATAACGCTTCTTCATATTTCCTTCTTATTGTTTAATTACATACCCCTAAAATATCGGATACGGGCATCCAATGATTTTATGTATAAACAAAGGTATCTCTTTTTCGTTCATAGTACAATGATTCCCATCGTTTTTTTGTATTCCCCCTACTTACATTAAAAAACATAAAATCAAGGAACTTTTCACCAACCCCTATGTTGAGGGAGAAAAACGCGGGAAACTCCCACGTTCTTCATTGTATTACTAACCTAAACTTTAAGTAAAAAATGAAAGATTGTAATTGTGATTTGAGAGACGGTGACGCCAAAACAGCCGTGTTTGGTTCAAACGAAATGCTGCAACCTGCTCCGGTAGACACCATTCCCATGGAACCTACCACTCCGCAGATTGCTTATCAAATGGTTAAAGACGAAACATTCGCCCAAACCCAGCCTCGTCTTAATCTGGCTACTTTCGTTACCACCTATATGGACGATTATGCTACCAAATTGATGAACGAAGCTATCAACATCAACTATATTGATGAAACAGAGTACCCGCGTATCGCCGTGATGAATGCCAAATGTATCAACATCATGGCCAACCTATGGAATTCCCCCGAACAGGCAAAATGGAAATCAGGAGCGTTGGCCATCGGCTCCAGCGAGGCTTGTATGCTGGGTGGTGTAGCTGCCTGGTTGCGCTGGAGAGACAGACGTAAAGCCCAGGGCAAACCGACCGACAAACCTAACTTCGTCATTTCAAGTGGTTTCCAGGTTGTATGGGAGAAATTCGCCCAACTTTGGCAGATTGAGATGCGCCAAGTACCTCTTACTCTGGACAAGACCACCCTGGACCCCGAAGAAGCCTTAAAGATGTGTGACGAGAACACCATCTGTATTGTTCCTATCCAAGGTGTGACATGGACAGGTCTGAACGATGACGTAGAAGCATTAGACAAAGCACTGGATGCCTACAACGCCAAAACCGGCTATGATATTCCTATCCACGTAGATGCCGCAACCGGTGGCTTCATCCTGCCGTTCCTCAGTCCCGAAACGAAATGGGACTTCCGTTTGAAATGGGTTCTTTCCATCAGCACTTCCGGCCACAAGTTCGGACTGGTTTATCCGGGACTGGGATGGGTAGTATGGAAAGACAAGAAATACCTTCCGGATGCCATGTCATTCAGTGTCAATTATCTGGGTGCGAACATCACACAGGTTGGTTTGAACTTCAGCCGCCCCGCCGCACAGATTCTAGGCCAATACTATCAGTTTATCCGTCTGGGATTCCAAGGATACAAAGCCATCCAATACAATTCCATGGAAATCACCAAGTACATTCACAGCGAAATAGCCAAGATGGCTCCGTTCGTAAACTACAGCGACAAAGTGGTAAATCCTTTGTTCATCTGGTACATGAAACCCGAATACGCAAAGAATGCCAAATGGACTCTGTACGATTTACAGGCTAAATTACAACAAAGCGGATGGATGGTTCCTGCCTACACCCTGCCGGAAAACATTCAAAATTATGTGGTTATGCGTGTTGTGGTACGTCAGGGATTCAGCCGTGACATGGCGGATATGTTGTTGAACGACATCAAGAATGCCATCAGCGAGTTCGAGAAACTGGAATATCCCACTCCTACCCGCATCGCCCAAGACAAGAATATCGCTGTAAAAGGTACTGTGTTTACTCACAATGCCCATAGCAACGCCGCTAAAAAATAAGCATAAATAACAATAATGCAACCATCCGCCGTTAAGGTGGATGGTTACTTCAATCAAATTAATTTATGGAAAGAACTATAACTATCCAGCAAATAAAGGATGCTGCACAAGAGGCCTACAATCTGTATAAAGACAATACAGACGGTAAGAACGCCGACTACATTCCTTATCTGGCAAATATTGATCCCAAACTGTTCGGAATCAGTATCTGTCTGATGAACGGAGAAATCATCCAACTGGGTGACTCTCAGTACCGTTTCGGTATCGAGTCCGTTTCCAAGGTGCTGACCGCTATCCTGGTACTCCGCCAATACGGCGCCCCCAAGGTGCTCGAAATGATTGGTGCCGACGCTACCGGACTGCCGTTCAACTCCATCATGGCTATCCTGTTGGAAAACGACCACCCTTCCACCCCACTGGTAAACGCCGGGGCCATCTCGGCAGACAGCATGGTACAACCCCTAGGCAACAGCGACGGCAAATGGAAAGCCATCGTAGACAATATGACCGAACTATGCGGAAGTGCCCCGCAACTGATTGACGAATTGTACAAATCGGAGTCTGCAACAAATTTCAACAATCGTTCCATCGCCTGGTTATTGAAAAATTATAACCGTATCTACGATGATCCTGATATGTCGCTCGACCTCTACACCCGTCAGTGCTCTATGGGCATCACCGCGGAACAATTGTCCATCTGCGGAGCCACCATCGCCAACGAAGGATTGAACCCGAATACGAACAAACAAGTGTTCGACAAGGCCCTCGCCCCGAAAATCACCTCCATGATAGCTACCGTAGGTTTCTACCAGCACACAGGCGACTGGCTTTACACCTCAGGAATCCCTGCCAAGACCGGCGTAGGAGGCGGTGTGATGGGTGTGATGCCGGGTGTAATGGGTATTTCGGCCTTCGCGCCTCCTTTGGACGATGCCGGCAACTCCGTAAAAGCGCAGCTTGCCATCAAATATATTATGAACAAACTGGGCATGAACGTATTCAACGGGCACCGCATCCACGTGCAATAATATATTCTATTCTGACAGAAAAGCCGATATTTCTCTCACCCCGAGAGAAGTACCGGCTTTTTAACTAAAAATTTTTTCCGCTAAATATTTCTCACACTCTTACATTATGCCTATCTTTGCACAGACAAATTCATATATTATGAAGAACAAAGTCATCCGTAAAGAACTGGGCCAATGGATGAACTCATGCAGAGAAACCATTTATGGTCCCCTAGCGGAGAGATTGAAAGAAAATTGCTGAAACAGCCCAAAGCGCCCGATGACGTTGGTTATGTGATTGAATTAACTATTAAATAACTTTATGAGTAACAAATCAAAAATCGAGATTTGCGCCAACTCCGTGGAAAGTGCTGTGAAGGCACAACAAGCCGGTGCTTATCGTGTAGAATTATGTGCAGGTATTCCGGAAGGCGGAACTACCCCGTCTTTTGGCGAAATCCGTATGGCCCGCCAATTATTGAATCAAACCAAATTGCATGTCATTATCCGTCCCCGTGGCGGAGATTTCCTATATTCTCCCATCGAGCAAGAAATCATGTTGCATGATATTAAAGTGGCACGTCAGTTGGGTGCGGACGGTGTGGTGTTCGGATGTCTTACCGCAGAAGGCAATGTCGATGTACCCTTGATGCAGAAACTGATGAATGCGGTAGGCGAGATGAGTGTCACCTTCCACCGCGCTTTTGATATGTGCAGCAATCCCAAGGAGGCCTTGGAACAGATTATCGGCCTGGGTATCGACCGGGTCCTTACTTCCGGACAAGAAGCGACCGCCGAAAAGGGTATCCCTCTTTTAAAAGAATTGGTAGAACTGGCCGACGGACGAATCATCATCATGCCGGGATGCGGTGTGAATGCCGGTAATATCCGTAAGATTGCCGAAGAAACCGGAACTTCGGAATTTCATTTCTCCGGACGGAGCAGCGTAGACAGCGGCATGATTTATCGTAACTCAAAAGTATCTATGGGAGGTACTGTAAAGATAGAAGAGTATCTGAAGGATGTTACTGACCCCAACAAAGTAAAAGCCGCCTTGTCCGAACTGGCATTGAAAGACGAAAACGACAAAGCACTGGAAAAGAAAAACAAAAGCCTCAACCCCAAGAAATCAAAGAAAGAGGATGACTGGGACGATGACGATGATGATTTGGATGATGACAAGTAATAAGCAAGCATAAACGTTATTATCATATTAAACGCGGATATTCAGGGTTTCAAGCTGAATATCCGCGTTACTTTTTGTTTATACCGGATTCTACAACTTATGTATCACCTTCATCAGCTGCTCACCCAGCCCGATGGTATATCCTTGTGACACGAATACCACCCGGTTAAAGGTATCACCAATGATAAACATAGGCAAGATAGTCTTGTTAGACAACTTCATGCCTTCTGCAATCTGCTTCTGGATGGAACCGTCCACATCAATACCGTAAGTAATGGTAGCCGGTAATCCCGGGAATTCCTGCGGACGGAACTTCTTGTACTGCTCCTCATTGGGGAACAACAGCACGATTCCTCTGCCCCATTCATCAAAGTCCTTGCCCAATGCCGCAATATCGCGCAATGCATGGTTGGTAGGTTCTTGTCCGGCGCCCAGTACGGCTACAATGTAGTAACCACGTCCTGTAGTGGCAAGAATGGACTTCAGTTCATCGCTATCCATCGGTTTATAAGTAGATTCTGAATTGAAATTACCGATCACCTGAATATCATCCTTACTTTCACGCATCACCAAGTCCACCGTAGTCGTTTCTCCCGGCTTGATGGTAAAGAAAGTCAGCTGGGACAATACGCCGCCGTTAGCCAGACGAGTACCGGTCACCATCACATAATTGCCGGCATCCAGTGCCGTTCCGTTCTTCAACAGATTAGCCCAAGTAGCGCCGCCACCCATATCAATATCGCCTTCATCATAATTCAGCAATTTCAAAGTTCCGGCAGGAGTCAGTCTGGAAATAGAGAAATGAGAATAATACTTCGGATCAGCCAAAGACTTGATCGGCGTATATCTGGCAATAAACTTGCCGGTAAGTGCACTGGCCTGTTCCATTGCTTCGAAATTCACATCAATAGCACCTTCATCGCCTATCAACTGCACTTTTCCCGTCACTTCGTCTATACGTGCAGGAATACCCATGCTGCGTGCCATGGATACAAAGAAGATATCACGGCTGTGCGCATCGGCTGTACGGGCCTTCCACACCCCTTCCGGAGTGATTGGCGAGCCGCCCAGGTTGCAATCCTTGTCCACACGGATATTCCCGGCAACCCATGCAACCAGCTTCATCGGATCGGCAAGGTAAGCCTCACGATCCTGTTCGGGCACTGCTTTCTCAAAGAACCCTTTATACGGAGTAATCATTTCGTTGCTCACGCGCGGATTACGCACAAATCTGCGGAAATAATCAGCATTGGCGCACAAGTGTGAATTCATCATGTGGTCTATCAACACTTCGGAGCTTACATCACGAAGGTCTTTGGCAGAAATCTGCTGAAGCAGGTCAATGCCGCCCTTCTTTGACTTGTCCGAACGGAGACGGGCCATAAAGTCACGGATGGTTTCGTAGTTGCCACGTGATGCCACCAGCAATTTGGCAACGGCATCCTCATCCAGCTGGTATTCTTTAGCGAAATTGCGAGCCGATTCATCCGTCATGAATGTAGCCACGTAAGCATTGCGGATAGAGTCCTCCAAAGCCATGCGGCGATTGTTCTCCGCACGTTGTTCGGGAGTCACTTCGGGCATATTGGCGCCTTCCATCGGAGGAATGATATCCATATCCAGTGTATAAGCCTCGCCGGCCGTTTTGTCCAGCTTCACGGTCAAGGCATTGTCCTGTCCGAAAGACAGTTTGGAATAACCGAATTTTCCATCTTTGGAAGCCCATACCAGCATATCCCCTTTTCCGGCGGTCAGGAACGTCTTACCGTCCGCATCCGTCTGTTTGGAAGCTACGGTATAAAATTCGGCATAGTTATACACTTTGAATTCCACTTTGGCGTCAGCCACCGGTTTGCCGTCCGCATCCACGATGGTCACATCGGCTTTTGCCGTGGGAGCATAGTTGTCAATCACATTGATTTCCGTATAACGGGGAGTGCGGTACATCACTTCTTCCGGTCCGTTATAACGTCCGAACACCTTGGTGTGCATCAGCATACCCCGTGAAGCGGGAGCGTTGAACCAACCCAGATTCAGTACCGGTTCGGGCTCGCAAGCACCCAGGAAGTACCATTTGCCATCTACCCAAGCTTCCACCCAGGCATGATTGTCGTCGGTATGTGCCCAACGCGGCGTATATACCTGACGGGCAGGAATACCTACCGAACGCAAGGCAGCTACCGTGAACGTAGATTCCTCGCCACAACGTCCGTAGGCTGTCTTTACGGAAGCCAGCGGACTACTGGTACGGGCATCAGAGGGGGTATAAATCACCTTTTCATGACACCAGTGGTTCACTTCCAGCACGGCATCATATAAAGAAAGGTTTTTCACTCTGTCCTTCAGCTCCTCGTAGAATACCTTACGGCTGTCGTCCAGATTCTCGTTGTTTACGCGGATGGGCAATACAAAGTGGCGGAACTCTCGTTCGGGAACCACTTTTCCCCATGGCATCTCCTCACGCGCCTTGAAGGCGTAGTCCACATTTTCCAGATAGAATTCACCGGGATGGTCCGCTATATCCGCCAAGGGCATATAGGCGTAAAGGAAAGTCATCGCCTCCTTCTGTTCATCGCTCATGGGTTGTTCAAATACCTGGAAGAGGTTACCTTGGGTCAGCGTATCACGCCGTGCCTCAAAATCCTGCTGAACAGCGGCACGTTCAGCCTCATCACTGATTAAATGTTTGTTGTTTGTACACGAGGCGCACAGCATCAAGCCTATCCCCGCCGCACACAGAGCCAATAATTTCATCTTGTTGTTTATTTAGGTTAGCAATTTGTTATTGGCTACGAAGATAAGACTTTTTTCTTATTTTTGACGAAGTTCAAGCTATTATTTAGTATCCGCCGGCTCCGATTGTTGCGATTGATAATATTCCTCCTTCCGCTTGTTGGCCTGCTGCACCAGACTGGTGACGTATACCGTGAAGATAGGGAACATCATCATTCCCAGGGCGGCCAGCACCACCGACAGTATTTTCCCCGTAGGAGTGACGGCATAAATATTACTCCCTACGGTGGTAACATCCATAAAAGCCCACCACAGCGCACTCCAGTAGTCCGTCACCATAGGGTTCACCTTATGTTCCAGCACAAAGAAGATAAGACTGGCAAAATACACGGTGGCCATCAGCATGGTGATGTACGAGGTAAACAACCCGGACGCTTTGCTGCCCGACAGCCAGCCCACCACGATGGCTAGTGCATACCCTCCCCTCAGCAAAGGGATAAAGCGCAGGAAATAACTGATTTCGGGCGAGAAAGTGATGTGATAGAAATCAATGATATTTAAATAAGGTATAGATACCAGCAGAAAAATAAAATGGCTGGTGAAGTACCTTCCTTTTTCTTTCGAGAGGAAAAACTCCAGCAGGAAATCGAACAGGAAAAACATGCATATCCAGAACTGAATCTTCAGATAAGAACCTTGATTCAGGAAAGGGATGTTATGAAAAGTATCTATCGAGATACTGATAACCAGAAAAAGGGACATCAACAGGATGAATATATGCAAGATCCCGTAAATCCCCCTACGGGAATAGATGAATGAGGAGAAAGCTGTTTTCATAAACTATACTGATTATATTATTTTTTCTAGAAACACCCTTCCGGGTACGATTGTTTAATTCCGCATACCTTCCGGGTTAATAAACCTAAACGGATAAACATCATTTCCAAGGAGTTGTTATAAACTCCGTAAACAAAAAACATATATTTTTTAAAACCTAAACTTTATGGCAAACATTAGTAAATCAGTCAAGCTAGGGGTATTTACCCTCGCTATTATGAACGTGACTGCGGTAGTATCCCTGCGCGGGCTGCCTGCCGAAGCCGAATACGGACTGAGTTCGGCATTTTATTATTTATTCGCGGCCATCGTCTTCCTGATACCTACCTCATTGGTAGCGGCGGAACTGGCGGCCATGTTCCAGGACAAGCAAGGCGGTGTGTTCCGATGGGTGGGTGAAGCCTACGGAAAGAAATTCGGCTTCCTCGCCATCTTCCTGCAATGGGTGGAAAGCACCATCTGGTATCCCACCGTATTGACTTTCGGAGCTGTGGCACTGGCTTTTATCGGCATGAGTGACACCCATGATATGGCCTTGGCATCCAACCGCTATTACTCACTGGCGGTGGTCTTGATTATCTATTGGCTGGCCACTTTCATTTCGCTGAAAGGCATGGGCTGGGTAGGCAAAGTGGCCAAAGTAGGCGGTATGGTAGGTACGATTATTCCTGCCGGCCTGCTGATGGTACTGGCGGTGATTTACCTTGCCTCCGGCGGACAGAGCCAGATGAACTTCGACGGCAACTTCTTCCCCGACTTCAGCAACTTCGACAACCTGGTGCTGGCTTCCAGCATCTTCCTGTTCTATGCCGGTATGGAAATGGGCGGTATCCACGTAAAAGACATAGAAAATCCTGCCAAGAACTATCCGAAAGCTGTATTCATCGGTGCGGCTATTACCGTAATCATCTTCGTGCTCGGCACCTTCGCACTGGGGATCATTATTCCCGAAAAGGATATCAACCTGACTCAGAGCCTGCTGGTAGGTTTTGATAATTACTTCAAGTATGTCCATGCTTCGTGGTTGTCACCTATCATCGCCGTGGCTTTGGCATTCGGTGTGCTGGCAGGTGTGTTGACCTGGGTGGCCGGTCCGTCCAAAGGTATCTTCGCAGTGGGTAAAGCAGGCTATCTGCCTCCCTTCTTCCAGAAGACCAACGCCAACGGCGTACAGAAAAACATTCTGCTGGTCCAAGGCCTTGCCGTAACCTTGCTCAGCCTGCTGTTCGTTGTGATGCCTTCCGTACAGAGTTTCTACCAAATCCTGTCACAGCTCACCGTATTGCTTTACCTTATCATGTATCTGCTGATGTTCAGCGGCGCCATCTATCTGCGTTACAATATGAAAAAGGCTCCTCGCCCATTCCGTATCGGCAGCAAAGGCAACGGACTGATGTGGCTCATCGGCGGTCTGGGTTTCTGTGGTTCACTACTGGCATTCGTGCTCAGCTTCATTCCCCCCAGCCAGATTGCGGTAGGCAGCAACACCGTATGGTTTGCCGTTTTGATTATCGGCTGCATCGTGGTAGTCGCAGCTCCGTTCATTATCTATGCATCGCGCAAACCGTCATGGGTAGACAAGAACACACAGTTCGAACCGTTCCACTGGGAAGTACAGGCTACAACGGCACAGACAGCGGCTCCGGTTTCCGGCGCGGCTAAAAGTTCCGCTTCAAGCGCCTCTACAAACGCTGCCGCCGGACCGGCCTCTCAAAGCACCCCGACCCCGGAGCAACACAAATAACCCCCGCTAACGGGTTAGCCCATTCCTTTTTATCACAGGCTATTCCGGTTCCTTGAAAAGCAAGAAGCATGTTTTTCAAGAAGCCGGAATTGCTGTTTTCCACAAACCGGGATGGTTACTTTCCCTCTCTCTTCCAATAATTTCCTGTAAATCATAGCCGGAATTAAAGAAACATTCCTATCTTTGTCCCTTGGTTCACTTAATAATCACGTTTGACATGAAGCATAAAGCCTTTTTCATTTTTATGACAGCCCTTCTTATAGGGAGTCCGCTTTATGCACAAAAATATAAAATAGCCCTTATCCATTCCTACCAGGAAGGGTACAGCGGTGCCGGCATTGTAAACAAACTGTTTGTCAAAGGACTGAAAGACCAGCAAATAGACTTCCAGCTGCGCACTTTTTATCTGGATTGCGAGAAATATGAATCTGTAGAAGAAGAGCAACGGATTTCCGAGTTTGCAGATTCCATCCGCTCATGGGAAGGGGATTTGATTGCCGTGCTCGATGATCAGGCAACCTACTCTATCATGGCTTGCGGAAACCCGTATGTCAGGCAGATTCCCGTCGTATTCAGCGGAGTGAATTATCCCAACCAAGACTTGCTGGCACAATATCCCAACATTACGGGCTACATAGACAAACCCGATTACCTCACCACCTGCCGGATGATAGAACGCATTATGGGCAAAGTCCGCATCCACATCCTGAACGGCCGGACCGTGCTTGACCGCCTTATCTGGAAAGACCTGAGCGAACAATGCAAAGGATCGGAAATCACCCTCCACCAATGGAAAAGACAAGAGGCCCTGCCCGGCAAGCTGAATATCCCCATCAGTGACAAAGATGATACCGAATATGAATCCCTGCACGAAAAACTGAACGAATATAACCACTTGGACTCCACCATCGTAGTCCGCCTGTCCAGTGATTCCGTAGCTGCCCGCGACCTGATGTGGCTGTCCAGCGGGATCTTCAAATACTCCTTGTTCCTGTATACCAAACGGGACTATACCACCCTGCGCATCGGCAGCCTGTTCGACAATCCCGGCTTCGAAACCATCAACGAAGGATTCGGGATAAAGGAATATATGCTGGGAGGTTATTTCGCCCCCATCGAAACACAGCTAAGCGACATGACCGCCGGCATCAAAGAAAGACTGCAAGGAAAGATACCCGTCCCGGCAGTAAAACAAATCGCCAAACAGCATCTGGTCAACTGGCAGGCCATGAAGAGATACCAGATCCCCCCTGAAAGCATTCCACCGGAATATACCATCATGTACAGGCCGTGGAGGGAAAAATACGCAACCCCCATCCTGATTCTTGCAAGCCTCCTGGTCTTCACACTCCTTGTGGGGATAGCCTACCTTATTTATATCTATACACTGGAAAAAGGACGGAAAAAAGAAGCCTTGCGCAACCTCAGGTTCGAACACGAAGCATTAACGCTTGCACTGGAAGGAGGAAAAACCTACGCCTGGTGTTTCGACGGAAAAACAGCCGTGTTCGACCAAGCTTTCTGCGAACTGACCAACCGTTCCCAAAACCTGTTGGAAATAAAGGAAATAGCCAACTATGTACACCCCGGCGACCAAGCCCAGTTCAGAAAAAACGTATCCAACATATTACACCGGCCACGAAGAACAGCCCAATACCGTTGCAAATTCGACGACACCGGTTACCAATGGTGGGAATTCAGATACAGCGTGTTGCAGCATTATGAACAAAATCCTATCATCACCGGACTTCTGGTAAACATTCAGGAGATCAAAGACAAGGAAGAAGAACTGATACGTGCCCGCAAACTGGCGGAACAGGCGGAACTGAAACAATCCTTCCTGGCCAACATGAGCCATGAAATCCGTACTCCGCTTAATGCCATCGTGGGATTCTCCAACCTGCTCACTACCGAGAAAAACATCTCGGAAGAAGAGAAAAAAGAATTTGCCTCCATCATAGACAACAATACCAGACTCTTGTTGAAACTGGTCAATGATGTGCTGGAACTATCCCGTATAGAATCCGGCAATATGTCCTTTCATTGTGAGGATTGCAGCGCGCATCATTTTGCAGAAACGGTCTATCAGACCCATCAGGTAATTATTCTCCCTCCTGTGGAATTCATCAAAGAATTTCCCGACGAGGATGTGACCATACACATAGACCGTATGCGCCTCACCCAAGTCATCACCAACTTTTTGGGAAACGCCAAGAAGTTCACCTCCCAAGGACACATCAAACTGGGTTATTTCTGCGACAAAGAGAAAAAGGAAATCCATTTCTTCGTAGAAGATACCGGTGCGGGAATCCCTAAAGAAGAATTACAAATGATATTCGAACGGTTCTACAAGCGGAATGAATTTGTACAGGGTGTAGGACTGGGACTCGCCATCAGCAAGGTCATTGTAGAAAAAATGAACGGACACATCGATGTGCAATCCGAGGTGAACAAGGGCAGCCGTTTCACCGCCGTACTGCCCTATCTGTAATTTTATTCCTGTGCAGGCTGTTTAGGCAAGGCGAACTGCAAGACCAGATACGCCAGCACACCCGCCAGCACCGTTCCCAGTATGACACCCATCTTTGCCTGCGTCAGCAACACCGGTGAATCCCCGAAAGACAGGTTGGCTATAAACAAAGAAACCGTAAAACCGATACCGCCCAAAAGACAGACACCTGTCAGGTTCACCCAGGTCATGCCTTTCAGCAGTCCGGCGAACCCCATCTTTATCACCAGCCAGGTAAAGAAATAAATGCCGGCAAACTTACCCGCCAGCAATCCCGCCAGCACCGCCCAAGTAGCCATCCCCACTTCCAAGCCACCATGATCCGCCGTGAGCGAGACACCCGCATTGGCAAAGGCGAACAAGGGAAGAATAATATAATTCACCATTCCATGCAGACTGTCTTCCAATGACTGCAAGGGAGATATGACACGGTCCGAGGAAGACTCGATGCTTTTCAGCACATTGATCTGCATCTTGCTTAACACAACACCTTCCTTGTCACTGGCAGGAAAGACAGCAATGTTCTCCCGGATGCGGTTAATGTACTTACCTATCTTGTAATGAGGAGTGGCGGGAACCGTGAAGGCTGCGACAACTCCCGCAATGGTAGCGTGGATGCCGCTCTGCAAAAACAGATACCACATAATCACTCCCCAGAAAATATAAAACCAACGGTTGCGCACCCGGAAGAAATTCCCGCCGCAAAGTATCAGCAGGATACCCGCCGAAGCAATCAGGTAGTTCACCGCCAGATGAGAAGTGTAAAAAAGAGCGATGACCAGAATGCCGCCGATATCATCGACCACAGCGAAAGCAGTCAGAAAGACTTTCAAGCTCAGCGGAACCCGCTTGCCGAACAGGCTGAGCACTCCCAGCGAAAAAGCGATATCCGTAGCCATCGGTATGGCCAGGCCACTTTGGGCCGGAGTTCCCGCCGTCATGAAATAATAGATCAGCACCGGAACCAGCATACCGCCGCACGCCGCCACGATGGGCAAAAGCGCCTGCCGGAAACTGGACAATTCGCCCACCAGTATCTCACGCTTTATCTCCAGTCCCACACTGAAGAAAAAGACAGCCATCAAAGCATCGTTGATAAAAGTCATCAAGGTCATGTGATGCCCGTTATGACTAAAGAAATTAAATTCTCCTATCTGAAGATGCACTTCGTAATTCCAAAAGGAGGCATAAATATCCCCCCACGGAGAATTGGCCAGGAACATAGCCAGCAAGACTACCCCCATCAGCAACATCCCTCCATTAATATGATAGTGCGCCGCTCGCTGGAAGGAAAAGTTCAAGTTCAGAATTTTCAGTTTTTCCATATCAATTGAATTTAAGAGTTTGTGATAAATTGCCATCAAAACACAAGCCCTTTCTGTTATTGACTTTTTAATTTCAACTAACAGAAAGAGCCCGCTTATTGTTTGCTCCTCAGAGCTTGTTTTATTCTTGAATTAATCCAGCTTCAGAACGGCCAGGAACGCCTTTTGCGGTACTTCCACATTACCGATCTGTTTCATTCGTTTCTTACCTCTTTTTTGTTTTTCCAACAATTTACGCTTACGGCTCACGTCACCGCCATAACACTTCGCGGTCACATCCTTGCGCACCGCCTTGATAGTTTCCCTTGAGATAATCTTGGCCCCGATAGCTGCCTGGATAGCAATATCAAACTGCTGGCGCGGAATCAGCTCTTTCAGTTTCTCGCACATACGCTTGCCCAGGTTATAGGCATTGTCCACATGGGTCAGGGTAGAAAGCGCATCCACCGGCTCACCGTTCAACAAGATATCCAGCTTCACCAGTTTGGAAGGGCGGAAACCCGACTGATGGTAGTCAAAGGAAGCATATCCTTTCGAAATACTCTTCAGCTTGTCATAAAAATCAATCACGATTTCACCCAGCGGCATCTTGTAGTGAATCTCCACCCGGTTGCCCGACACATAATTCTGCCGCACCAATTCGCCACGCTTGCCCAGACACAGCGTCATGATAGGGCCGATGTAATCGGTGGCGGTAATGATCGTGGCGTCAATGAAAGGTTCCTCGATGTGGTCAATCAGCGTCGGATCGGGCATACCGCCGGGATTATGTACCTCATTGGCATGTCCCTGCTTGTCATATACCATGTACGACACGTTGGGCACGGTCGTGATCACATTCATATCAAACTCGCGGTCCAGACGTTCCTGAACGATTTCCATGTGAAGTAATCCCAGGAAACCGCAACGGAATCCGAATCCCAGAGCCAGTGAGGACTCCGGCTGGAAAGTCAGCGAGGCGTCATTCAGCTGAAGTTTCTCCAGCGAGGCGCGGAGGTTCTCGTAATCTTCCGCCTCGATAGGATAGACCCCGGCAAACACCATCGGCTTCACTTCCTCGAATCCGGCAATCGCCTTGTCACACGGACGGGCAATGTGAGTGATGGTATCCCCCACCTTCACCTCGCGCGAAGTCTTGATGCCCGAAATGATATACCCTACGTCTCCTGTACGCAACTCCGTGCGGGGAATCATGTCCATTTTCAGCACACCGATTTCATCTGCATCATACTCCTTGCCGGTATTGAAAAATTTCACCTTGTCCCCTTTGCGGATCACGCCGTTCTCTATTTTAAAATAAGCGATGATTCCACGGAAAGAATTGAATACCGAGTCGAAAATCAAAGCCTGTAGCGGCGCCTCCTCGTCACCCGTCGGGTGCGGGATACGTTCCACCACCGCTTTCAATATCTCCTCCACACCCATTCCGGTTTTGCCGGAGGCACGGATAATATCCTCACGTTTGCAGCCCAGCAGGTCGATGATTTCATCTTCCACCTCATCGGGCATGGCACTCGCCATATCACATTTGTTCAGCACGGGAATGATTTCCAGGTCATGCTCCAACGCCATGTACAGATTCGAGATAGTCTGCGCCTGCACTCCCTGCGAAGCGTCCACAATGAGCAGCGCCCCTTCACAGGCGGCTATGGAACGGGATACCTCGTATGAAAAGTCCACGTGTCCCGGAGTGTCAATCAGATTCAGTACATACTTCTCTCCCCCATACTCGTATTCCATCTGGATGGCATGGCTTTTGATCGTAATACCTCTCTCCTTTTCCAGGTCCATATCGTCAAGCATCTGTCCTTCGGTTACCTGAATGGTTTTTGTGAACTCTAACAAACGGTCGGCCAAGGTGGACTTCCCGTGGTCTATATGTGCTATAATGCAAAAATTACGGATATTCTTCATCTTTAACAGCTATCTATTTAAAAAACAAGTTTCTTGCTTTCCGGGCGCAAAGATACGTAAAAAGAACAAGATTTTAAAGACTATAATAAATTTATAGCAGACAATTCCCTACTCAAAGACTGTATGCCTTTCTGGATCTTTTCCAACTGCTGCCTGCGAGGTTTATGCACTCCGGCTGCATAATGCCACAACTGACGTTCATTGATTCCGGTAATCCGGCTCAAAGCAGCCTTGGTGAAGATGCTGCTATAATAGTTGATAAAAGTAGCGGCATCTATCTTAAATTTCAATTCAAACTCTCCCGACAAGACTTCACAAGGATTCGGATTATCTTCCAGATACAACTCAATTGCCTCCTTCATGTTATCCTCAATCTCCTTTATGTCATTGCCTACAGTAATAACGGGAGCACCTTCGATATAAGCACTCAAGTTCTTTCCTGCGTGTTCTACAATCACTTCCACTGTTTTCATAATACAAAACCGTTTTCCAGCAACATCGTTACAACGTCTTTCACTGATTTGTAACTCATAACGTTTTGGACTTAATTACCCTGCAAATATAGTAATAATACGAATACTATTCAAAGAAATGATTCATCATTTTACTATAATATACAAAAAAATGCGTTGACAACATACAAAACGATGTGCCAACGCATTTTTTTATGAGTTTAAAATCTTCTTCTTACACTAATTTTACAAAGATCTCGCCTTCCACTTCAGAAGTAACGACCTTATCTTCTCTCAGTAACCAGCCCAGCCCCAGGAAGAAATCCTTGTCAGCTTTCAGTTTGGCTGCTTTCTTGATTTGTTTTTGTGTCAAACCTTCAGTTCCATTCAATGCTTCCCAGATCTGTCCGGCCAAAGCACCTGCTTTTTCTTTCAACATTTTCAATTTGCTTTTAGTTAAACGTTAACCGCACCCACACATTCCTATGTGAATGTTTGTGTTTCTTATCGCTTGCAAAGATACACAAAATTATGTTATTCAACACTTTTGCATCAAAAAAGTTTGTATTTCTATAAGAAAAAGCGATTTTTCAACCTATTTTTTTTGTTTTTCGAGGTGTTCGCTCCAAATCCTGGCCGCTTCCTCTACCATTCTTGCACAAGGACGCTTGGCATAATACTGTTCCGTCCTTGCTTCCGGCGTGGATACTACCGGCTCTTTTCTGGACAATCCCAGCAAATCGGCACACCGCAGGGCGCCGTTCCGCTTCTTGAATTCTTCGGCCAGTTCCTGCACCAGAGCGTAATTCGCCGCCTTGCTCTCACGGTCTTTCCCCTCGACGGCGCACTTCTCCAGCCCGGCCAGCAGGAACATGCCGCAAGCAGCACCGCAGGTCTCACGCATCCGCCCTATACCGCCGCCGAAAGAGGCGGACATGTGCAGGGCCTGTTCACGGGTGAAACCATACAGATCGGCAAAAGCCGTCACTACGGACTGGGAGCAGTTATATCCTTCCCTGAACAAAGCTACAGCCTTTGCCACTCTATCTTCTTCCCTAACTTCCGGATGCAAACCCAACGTATTCTTGTCTTCCTCCATTCTTCTCACCTCCTTCTTTTCTTCCCGTCTTTTTCCTTTGTTCTCATTCCGCCACATTATTTACAATCTCACCCTTGATAAATCCTTTCAAGTTCCCCACCGCAATCTGCATCAGCCGGACACGGGCTTCTTTCGTGGCCCAGGCGATATGCGGCGTAATGAAGCAGTTCTTCGCCGTCAGCAAGGGGTTGGTATATTGGGGAGGCTCGGAAGAAAGCACGTCCAGTCCGGCAGCCGCTATCACGCCCTTGTTCAGTGCGTCGGCCAGGTCTTTCTCGTTTACCAAGGGACCGCGGCCGGTATTTATCAGAATAGCTGTCGGTTTCATAAGGGCCAGGCGGGTGGCATTGACCAGTTCTTTGGTATCGGGGGTAAGGGGGCAGTGCAGGCTCACCACGTCACATTCGCAGAAAAGCTCATCCAGCTCCATTTTCCGGATTCCTCCGGGAAGTTGTGACTGCGGCTTGGAAGTATAGGCGCATACCTGCATTCCGAAAGCGGCAGCAATGCGCGCCGTCGCCTGTCCGGTGTTTCCCAAGCCGATGATTCCCAGCTTCTTCCCGTCCAGTTCCACCAGGTCGGTATCCCAATAGCAGAAGTCGGGATTATTTGCCCAACGCCCGTGACGGTTGGCATAGGCATAATGGCCTACACGCTGGGTGATGTTCAGTATATGCGCAAAGACCATCTGGGCAACGGAAGCGGTGCTGTAGGCAGGTATGTTGGTGACAATGATGCCCCGCGCTTTCGCAGCCTGGATGTCCACAATATTATATCCTGTAGCCAGCACGCCGATGTATTTCAAGGCGGGCAGAGCGGCCATATCCTCCGCCGTAATCACCGTTTTATTTGTAATCAGCACTTCCGCTCCGGCAGAACGCTCCAATAACTCGGCAGGGGCCGTGCGGTCATATACCGTCAGCTCGCCCAACGCCTGCATCTCCTCCCATGACAAATCACCGGGATTCAATCCGTAACCGTCTAAAACTACTATTTTCATATTTTCAAAAATTAAATTTCATATTTTGTTCATTTATTCGGTTAGATTGGAACGCGAATGACGCAAATTAACAGCTGCACAGCATGGATATAAACCGGCCGGAAGGTTGGATTTATGTCATTTGCGTTCCAATTTTTAATTTTATAGCACAGGATCAATGCTATTCATTTTCATTCCTTGAACCGTTCCCCCCAGAGGCTCTGCATCCGTTCCTTTATCTTCGCTTCCTGCGCATTGTTCTGCGGATGCCAGATGCGGCTGCCCTTCACCTCGTCCGGCAGGAACTGCTGCTGCACGAAATTGCCCTGATAGGCATGTGCATACTTATAATCCTTGCCATAGCCCAACTGTTTCATCAGCTTGGTGGGTGCGTTGCGCAGATGCAAGGGAACAGGCAGGTTGCCCGTCTGCCGCACCAGTTCCAGGGCGCTGTTGATCCCCTCGTATGCCGAGTTGCTCTTAGGGCTGGTGGCCAGATACACCGTAGCTTCCGCCAGCGGGATACGCCCCTCAGGCCATCCTATCTTCATCACGGCATCAAAAGCAGCGTTCGCCAGGAGCAATGCGTTGGGATTGGCCAGACCGATATCCTCGGCTGCCGAAATGACTAGCCTGCGGGCTATGAAAGCCGGGTCCTCTCCGGCCTCCACCATACGCGCCAGCCAGTAGAGCGCCCCGTCCGGATCACTTCCGCGGATGGACTTGATAAAGGCGGAAATGATATCATAATGCATCTCTCCATCCTTGTCATACGCCAACGGATTCTGCTGCAGACGCTCGGTCACCTTCTCATCCGTAATCACAATGGTTCCGGCATCCGCATCCGCTTCCACCACCAATTCCAGTATGTTCAGCAACTTGCGGGCATCGCCTCCCGAAAAGCGGAGCATGGCATCCGTCTCCTTCAGCTCTATCTTCTTTTCTTTCAGTATCACATCCTTTGCGATGGCATTATGCAGCAGTTCCAGCAAATCTTCCTTCTCCAATGATTTCAACACATACAACTGACAACGGGAGAGCAAGGGCCGGATCACCTCGAACGAGGGATTCTCGGTGGTGGCGCCTATCAGGGTCACCACTCCCGTCTCCACCGCCCCCAACAAGGAATCCTGCTGGGACTTGCTGAACCGGTGGATTTCATCAATGAACAGGATGGGGCTGGCCTGCGAGAAAAAACGGTTGCTTCTCGCCTTCTCTATCACATCGCGCACATCCTTCACACCGGAAGTGACCGCGCTCAGTGTATAAAAAGGAGTTTCCAGCTTGTTGGCTATGATCTGCGCCAGCGTAGTCTTTCCCACCCCCGGAGGCCCCCAAAGGATAAAGGAGGAGATGCGTCCCGCATCAATCATCTTGCGCAAGACAGCCCCCGGCCCCACCAGGTGTTTCTGACCTATATAATCGTCCAATGTCTTCGGACGCAAACGTTCTGCTAAAGGTTGTGCCATATCTTCATCTTTATTTCGGATAACAAAAATACAGCATATTTTCCGATGAACAAAGCCCAGGGCAACAATATAGGATTTATTTTTTTAAGGCAGAAAAACAAAAGAACATAAAAAACAGGGGCTCATATAAAATGCAATACGGGTTCTTTGTTCATCTGATCTAAAACAATTATTTTTGCAACCCTTTTTCAAAAGAGTGATTATTTCAAATTTAAATGTAATTCTAATAAAGACAGACGATGAAAAAACTTTTTTCCACCAGCCTGTTGATTTTAGCAGGTATGCTTTTACTGCTGGGCGGCTGCAAAGAGGACGAACTTCCGGTTTCCGGAGAAGGAAACGTGGCAAACAATGAATTGCCCGTCCGGCTGGCCGAAACGGATTATAACCCGGACAACACGTATTACCTGCTGAATGACAATGAATCCCAGGATGTTTATTTCGACTCCAGCCAGCGCAGCTTCTACGTCAGCCAGCCTCTTCAGTTCGGAATGGACGACGAGCACTGTTTCCAACTCCGTTTCTATAGTCCCAGAGCCTTGAAAAACGTGACTTTCTGGGCCAGGATAGACGGTTACGAGGAAGAATTCAAGTTCATGTCGCTGGAAAAGATCATGCCTTTCCAGCAACTCCGGGTACACATACCGTTCGCCACCAAGGACCTGACCGCCTATACCCGCAGCGGAAAGAAAATACGGATCATGGCAAACCCCTACCTCACGGAAGAAAACCTGACCTTCACCGTAGAGTGTGACGACCCGTACTGGGCAAGGCTGCAATCCATCCGTTGCAAATGGTACATCGCCTTCGGCAGATACAGTGACACCCAGGACAGCTGGAAGTACAAGATGAAGGCTTCGCACACGCGTGAGGCGGTGGCCATCGCGCTGAACATGGGATATATGTTCTCGTCGGAACGGTTCAAGACCGCCCTGTACGAGTTCGGCCCGCTGCACAGCAACAATGACAAGGCGGAAATAGACAAGACCGCCCTGCTGGCCAACGTGCTCAACCACCGCGGACTGACCTTCGGCTATACCACCGGCGTGATGGGACTGGGCGGAGGAACCACCTTCGGCATGCATGAAGTGTGTTATCTGGAACACTATGCCGATGACAAAAGCATCACCGAAACCATATTCCACGAGTTTGCCCACTGTGTGGGCTACGGCCATGCGGGAAACATGACCTACGAACAGACGGGACCGGGGTGGATCACCCTGTGCAACAACGTATATGTGGCGCTGTCGCTGGACAAGGAGCTGCCCGTCTATTCCCGCCGCTTCCTGCACACCCGCTGGAGCAGAAACCGTTATTTTGATGATATATACGTGGCTTCGAAACACATTATCGAAGATCCGGAACTCGATGCGCTGGACGGTGGCCTGTCTCCCCTGCGCGGAGAAACCGACCGGGGAGGAAACGACGGGGAGCCGGTGGCGTTCAAGCTGGATTATACCGACTTGCCCGGCGCTACGGGAACCACCTTCCGCCCCAAGGATGTATATGTGTACGGAGATACCCTGTATGCCGTGAACGATGCGGACAACCATTACAGCGTAGAGGTGTTCGGCCTTGCCGGCAGCGGCAAGAAGCACTTGGGAAGCATCAAGGAATGGAAGCACGGAGAAGTTACCGGGAAATTCGGCGGCCGCCCGAACGGTGTCACCCGTGCCCACGACAAGATTTATGTCACCCACGAAGGAAGCCGTACCGAGATTTTTGATGCGAAGAGCCATCAGTTCCTTACCTGCATAGGCAATGGAAGCTGGGGAACAGGGCCCACGCAGACCGTACATGCCTTCGATGTGCTGCTCTACAAAGGGCTGGTCATGATACACGACAAACGCTACGTCAACTTTGTAGAAGAGCAGGCTATACAGTCCGGAGTGACTCCGCGGATTTATGTACGTTCCGAACATCTGGGCGAGACAAACGGCACTTACGGCATGGCAGTGGACGAACAGACCGGCCTGCTCTACTCCACCCATCCCGCCAAACGCATAGACCTGTTCGCCCCCGACGGGATACGGGAAGGAGTTTCCCCCAAACGTACCGGGCAACTGGCTTATAAAAATGTACCCTACGACTTGGATTTCTACGAAGGAAGGCTGTTTGTAAGTTCCAACGGCACAGAAAAGTTCTGTGAGGTCAATCCCCGGACAGGAGAGATCGTAAAGGACCATACCACCATCGGCGGCATCACCCTGCAAGCACCCGAGAAGTTCTGTATCCGCCGCCACACGCTGTTCATCACCGACCGCGTGAAAAACGGGACATGCGTTTACGCCATCCCCATGAGTGAGCTGAAATAAATATATACCTATATAATATAGTAAGAACAACATGAAAATATACGCTTATATCCTGATTGTGCTGTCCGGAGTCCTGACGGCACAATGCAGCAAAGTCACCCTGGATGAAATCTGCGGCTACCCCTCCGCTCCCGGCGGAGGAAACGGGGAAGGAGAAGGAAACGGTGATTATAACAGTTACTGGTATTACTCGTATGAGGCGGCGCAACTGATTGATGCGGAAACCCTGGGCATGGAAACGGCCGAGGATTTCACCCCTTATACCGTCGCCCATCTGGGGGATACCCTTTTCATCGCAAACATCGGAAAGGCAGGCAGCAGCCTGTTGCTGTTCAGTATAAAGAAAGGTGAACGGCTGGGAACCTTGCAGAGCTGGCAGCACGACGGCGGGGAGAAGAGTTTCGGAAGTCAGATAGAGGCCATCGTCCCGTCGGGCAACCGGCTGTATGTGGCCGAACGCCAGTCGCGCATCCATGTATTCCGGTTGCCGGAACTGTCCTACCTCACCTGCATAGGCAACGGGCAATGGAGCGGCCCCGTATTCCAGGCACAGGCCATGACGGTAAAGGACGGGCTGATTTTCGCACGCGACAAGAACGGAATGGTCAGCATTTACAAAGAGGAGGATGCCACCCCGGAAAATTACCAGAAGGTGAACCGCTACCGCCGGGCATCCGGCAACGGCAGTCCGGGCAACAACGGCTTTGCCAGCCATTCCATGCAGCCCGATGCGGAAGGGCATCTGCTGCTCACGGATTATGAAGGAAAGAAAATACGGGTGCTCGATCCGGCACTGGTCAACGATGATATGGCAAACGACGCTTCCATCGATCTGGACGATCTTTCCCTGTCGCCCGGCTTCAAGCCCAAGACACTGGCGTTGTGCGGCGACCGCTGGTATGCTACCGGCGATAATGATGCCATCAACATATACGAACGCCAGTCCAACGAATGGAGCAAGAAAATAAAAACTGTAAAAGGATATGCTTTTTCCCAGCCTGCCCGCATCTATGCGCAAAACGACTCTGTGCTATGGGTTTCGGACACGCACAGTTCCAAACGGACACTGGTGAAAATGCTGGTGCATAAGGGGGAAATACGGGAATAGAGGTTCTATTCCGTTCTTTATCCAGAATGTGAATGACACGAATGGCGCAAATTGGGTTTATATCTCTGATTGGCGTCATTCGTGTCATTTTCATTCACATATATCAACCTTGCCAATCTTTCAATGCGACTGTCAACACGAACCGGTCGTTCACTTGCAATATCGATTACGTAATTGGAGAAGCTATTCTTTTTATTTGGCTGCACACCCATCACAATCCCCTTTCACGGCTCCCCTATCGCCCCCACAATCAGCTGTACCTGAGCCGGCATATAGGTACGGCAACTCAAACCACTGCCCATCTTCTCCAGCTCCTCCCTGAGGTGAGGATAATAGTCAATCCAATATTGCAACTTACGGTAAGCCACCTGCGGATTCAAATCCGGGAAATAACACAGGGCCAGTTCGGTGCGGCCGTACGTGCGTATCTCAAAATTCTCCATACATTCCATACTTTTTATTTACTTCCATAAAAGTACGAAAAACGGACGAGAAGAAAGAATGTTTTTCCAACAATAATCAACTAGAATCAACTGTTATCAACCACAATCCACCGGAATCAACTTTCCGGAATCCGCACATCGTATCTTTGTAATGTCGGGACGATGAAGGCGAAAGATCTATAATCTTACAGCTGTAAGATATAGGATCTTACATGTGAAAGATAGGGTTCTTTCAGCAGTCGGCAACCAGTGGCAGACGGTTAATGGGCAGTGACTGACGGCTGACTTACTTCATTCCCCGGCAACAGTGTTTCTTAATTCTCAATTATCAACTTTTAATTTTAACAGACTATGGTAAATTACAGTATCGTTATGCGTAGCAATCCGATGGACGTGGACGCCGCCAAGAAGGCCTACGCCAGTGCACAGTATTCGGAAGTGATGGACATCAACCGCTTTGCCGAGCACATTGCCAGCCACGGCTGTGTGTACAAGCGTGCGGACATCGTGGCTATCCTCACCATGGCAGTGGACTGCATGAGGGAACAGCTTCTGGGAGGACAGAAGATACAGCTGGGCGACTTGGGGGATTTCTCCATCAGCATCAACAGTATAGGAGCGGAAAGCGCTGCCGACTACAATCCTGCCATCCATGTCAGAAAGCTGAATGTGAACTGGAGTGCCGGAACACGTTTCCAGAACTTGCAGGAGGAAGCTGTGTTCAATCTGGTGGCCACGCGCAAGGCGGCCCGACTGGTGGTGAAGGCGCTGAAAGCCGGAAAGACCAGTGTGGATCTTACCGGAGAGGCGAAGGAGCCGGAAAACGGAGGACAGGCCTGACGGAACTCCTGTACGACGGAGGCAAGACACGACGCTAAAGGGCTGAATGTGCCCCTATGACAAGCCGTTTTTCATTGGGGCACATTCAGCCCTTGGCTTCCATTACAATTCACTTATTATCAACCTCTAAAACAAAATTCCAATGAGTTCAAGAACAAAGAAAAACACCTGGACACTGATTCTGAAAGTAATTATCACCGTAGCCACCGCCGTTGCCGGCGCACTCGGCCTGAACGCCTGCATCTGATGAACAGGAGAACCATCACCCTGATTATTATCCACTGCTCCGCCACCCCTGAGGGGCGGAGGCTGGATTTTGAGACCTGCCGCCAGGACCACATCCGCCACCGGGGTTTCACGGACATAGGATACCATTTCTATATCACCCGCGACGGAGAGATTCACCGCGGACGACCTCTGGAAAAGGTGGGAGCGCATTGCAAGAACCACAACCGGCATTCTATCGGCATCTGCTATGAGGGCGGACTCTCGGCGGACTGCACACCTGCCGATACGCGTACTCTGATGCAGAAGGGAAGTATGCTGGCACTGCTGCGCGAGCTGCGCCTCCTGTTCCCCAAAGCGTTGATAGTGGGGCATCATGACCTGAATCCCGTGAAACCGTGCCCTTGTTTTGATGCTGTAAAGGAATACCGCTTTTAAGGGAAGCTTTCTCCAAAGATAGGGTTTCCAATGAGAACTGTTTGTTTTCAAAGAGGCTTCTTCAAAGATACTGTATCCAAGGATGATTTCTCCAAAGATAGGGTTCCCAATGAGAACCGTTTGTTTTCAAAGAGGCTTCTCCAAAGATACCGTATCCAAGGATGATTTCTCCAAAGATAGCATTCCTTTCCTCCGCTTTGATTTCCTGACTATCCATTCAACTAATCTTTTCATTTAACAATAATAAAAATGAACTATCTGATAAACCAACTCATGACCGTGGACAAAGCCTTCTACCGTCATTATCTGGAAATGCTACTCACCCTGAACCGCATCCATGCCCTCACCCCCTGGCAGATGTCCATGCTGCTGTGGAGAGCCAAGATTTTCCATATACAGGTGCTCTATCCCGAACTGCTGCGCATCAGCCTGTGCACGGAGCAGGAGAAAGACGAAATACGTTTTATGAAAGGATGGAAACTGAAAGAGCTGGAGAAAATAATGCCCGCATGGCAGCGACGGCAGTGCGAGGAGATAAAACGGGAACGGTGGAGAGGATTTTAATGGCTAGTGATTAATGAGGAATGATCAGTGATCACTGAGGAATGGTCAGTAATCAGTAAAACCTGCCGGCAACATGATCTACTTGTAAGCAACTTTTAAAGGGGGTATGTCAAAATCAAATGACTACTCCGAAAAGTTACAGATTGTAACTACAAGACCTAAAAAGCGGGTGTCAAAACTCAGTTTTTGAAAACATGAACTTATAATCTGAAATTTGAGCATCCTAAAAGACTAAAGAAAGGGTCGTATCATTACTCCATACAGAGCTTGATACGATCCTTTTACATGTTATAATTACTATCTGTAACTTTTCGGGGCTGTCCTTTTTGTTTTGACATCTCCCTTCTCCTATCCCCAAGTTATTCAGGAACAGCAACATTCAACTACTTCATTCCCCCTCATTAAACCCCAGGCCCTGCTGTTCGGGCTTCAGCTTCTCTGTCAGGAAATTGGTATGCTCCCACTTCGGTTCGGGCGGATTATGATCCAAGGTCCTCTCCTCGGTAGGGGTGTAGCGTCCGTTGTAAGTGCTGAAGGCGAAAAAAGCATCTCCCGGTCCGCCCAGATGGTCGAAACGTACCTTGGCCACACGCACCAGCACCTGCCCCAGTTCATCGTTACGGTCTACCACCATTCCATAATCCGTCTTGTTGAAAAAGGCCGCCGAGCCGTTGATATCATACAGCGTGGGCACAGGCCAGCGTTTGCTTCCCGGTTCGCGGCGCAACTTGGTGGGGTGCGCCACCAGAATGAGCAACACCTTGTGCTTCACGGCAAAATTGGAGAACTCGTCGAAGATGCGGCTGATGTACTGCGTTTCCGTTTCCCAGTCGGGAATCTGATGCTCGAAGCGGTTGAAGGGGTCCACCACCAGCACCTTCACTCCTTTCCGGCTCACCAGTTGGGCTGCAATGCGGAGCACGCTCTCTACCGAGAAGTCCTCTTTCGGCATAATGGAGAAGACACTCTGTGCCAGGTAACGGATGGCCTGTCCGGCTTCCGGCAACGGCATCCCCTTGTGTTCGAAACGCTTGCCCACCACGCGGCGTATCAGCTTGCGGTAGTGATAGGCCAGCGGGGTATTCTCCGGGCTGAAATAGCCCACCTTCCAATCGTGGCGCAGGAGCAGGCGCATGGCAATTTCGTCCACAAACTCGCTTTTTCCGCTGCCGGGAACGCCTGTGACCGTGAGCACAAAACCACGCTCGAACTTGATCAGCCGGTCCAGATTCTCCAGTCCCGTATCGGCTCCCTCCGGCATTCCGTTGTAATAAATATCCATCAGCGTATCCCATTCGTCCATGGGGCAGAAGACTCCTTCCAACGGGATTTCCGCCGCCTGCTCCACCTGCTGGCGGAGCCTCGGAAGATCGTACTTCAACAGATACTCGTTGGCATCCTTGCAGCCTTCCCCCCAGGCCACCACCTTGCAGCGGTCCACGCCCAGGCGGCGCACCAGTTCGTCGCGCAACTCCACTCCGCGCTTGTCGGTATCCATGGCCAGGATGATTTCCGTCTTGTCATCGAAGTGCGACTCCACGAAGCGGTCCAGCCACTGAAGGTTCGCGCCTCCGGCTCCGTTGGGTACGGACACCACCTCTTCCAGTCCTGCGGCTATCAGGCTGAGGGCATCTATCTCGCCTTCGGTGATGTAGCACTTTTCCTTCCCTTTTATGGCGTCTATGTTCCAAGGAATCAGCTCGGCTCCTTTCACCATCTTGAAATGCTTTGCGGCATCCCGGAATTTCATGTTTTTCATTACTCCGTCCTCCAGGTAAGGGAAGCAGATGCAGGCTTCTTCCTTGCCGGTCTGCGGCAGGAATTCCAAGCGTTCCTCTATCTTCATCCTTGTCAGGACGTCCATCGGAATACCTCGTCTGCCGACCATGTATTCCATCATTTCTCCATTCATAATTTGTTTGTTTTTATTGATTACCGGGCATACGTAATGTACAGGCGGTTGCAGGGGGATGTGCGGCTTGCGTTGCGACGTGTTATGGTGCTGCGATGCTGCATCGTGATGCTGCGACGTGTTACGGTGCTGCGGTGCTGTATCATGGTGCTGCGACGTGTTGCGTTGCTGCGGTGCTGTATCGTGGTGCTGCGACGTGTTGCGTTGCTGCGGTGCTGCATCGTGGTGCTGCGACGTGTTATGGTGCTGCGGTGCTGCATCGTGGTGCTGCGACGTGTTGCGGTGCTGCGGTGCTGCATCGTGATGCTGCGACGTGTTGCGGTGCTGCGGTGCATCCTTCTGCTGTTTCTGCCGTTCCCGGTCTTGTTGTTTCTGTTCTCTTTTCCACATCTCGTCCTCGTTCCACGCTATGGCGAAATCACAATGAAAGCATTTCGCCCATCCTCCTTCACGGGTGATATGCACACTGAACGAAGGATCTTTGGGATTGCTTCGCGTTGCGGAACATTCGGGACAAGGCATACGGAAATGGTCCTTTCTGCGCGGCAGGCTTTTCAGCCACCGCACATAATCTGCATGTTCTTCGCGCGTCATATCCAGCTCTGTTTCAGGTTATCCCAGGTGGCACGTCCGTTGGGGCGCGGTGGTGCACCGGCAGGAAGGAGCACTCCGCAGTACGAACGTTCGCCGGTCAGCGGATTGTACGTTTCGTAGGGTGAAAGTGATATCGATTCATTTTGCATCCTGCTCCTTTCTTTCAGCTTTTCTTCCAGAAAAAGACGGGTGGGCCTTTCTCGGCGGATGTAGTTGGCGAAATAAGCTTCGGCTTCGGACACGGAAGTGATTCCTCCTGTGTTTCCTTGTGCCACGACATGTTTCTTGAACAGATCACGAATAAAAGAAAGATTGTTCAAAAAGAGTTCTTTCAAACCTGACATCATCCCCACAGCCTCCAGCCAACTCTGAGTAATGAAAGCTTCATTGATGCATTGTTCCCATCGGGGCATCGTTTCGGACAATTCGGAAAATCGGGGAAGTTTATCAACAGCAGCAACAGCAATTATTTCTTTTTCTTTGTTATTGTTGTTTTTCTTCTCTCCTCTATTCTTTTCTTCTCTTATAAAGCTTTGCTTAAAGCTTGCTTGCAAGTTCTTTCCATAGCACTCATTATCAACACTTTGAATCACATTTTTGACTGAATTTTCATTTGTATTTTTTGCAGTCGTATTTTTCATACTTTCCGCACTACTTTTCACGTTGCTTTCCGTGCTGTTTTCCTTGTAGATTTCCTTATTATAATCCGAATGGATTGGCTTGCTGCTCTCCATGCAGACAGTCTTGTTACTATCTACATTGCTGCTTTCCATATAAATTCTCTCCTTGCTATCCATACTGGGTGCACCACTGCTTTTCATGTAGACTTCCTTGTTATTATCCATGCAGGACGCATCACCGTTTTTCCCCTCGTTGATTCTGCCCCTCCCTATTGCAGACGCTGTAGACGCAGTTGCTTTTGCAGATGCTTTCACCGTACTTTTCTTACTGCTTCTCCCTCCCTTACTACCGGCAGCAGCACGTTGCTCGGAAAGTTTGCTCTGATATCCCATCACCTCGTCCAGATACAGACATCGGAAATACCCGTCCTCTGTAATGAGAAACAAATCGAAGTCCTTAATAAGATGTTGCAGATTTTCCACGGTAGCTCCCCACTGATCGGCCAACAAATCTAGTTCATTAAAATCATGTTTGTATTCCTGCTGTTTGCGCAGAAACAATATCGTTTCAAGATACAACCCCAGCCCCATGCATTTCATGTCCGCATTCAGCTTCATCATTTTGTAATCCGACATCAAACTGCAATTCAGCCGGATAAACTGCTCTGTATAATCCATTTCTTTTGTGTGTTAGTATAAATATAACGCAAAGGAACGCAAAATATAAATAGGGCGTTGCTCACAAAAACAAGCAATTGTTAATAAACATTTCCTATCTTTGCCGAGACATTTTGTAAGTAGCTATGTTTATGCTGTTTACAAATCATTATTTAATAATTTAATTTTTAGTAACATGAAAAAAATTTGAGATCATCAGCACCTGCATCGGTAATGCCGTGCGAAGAAACGATTTAAACCCCAACAACTTGGGCGACAAAGGTGCGATAGGCCGGTCCACCGCCACCAAAATTCGAGACGGCAAGATTGTGACTCCAAATTCTTACTTCAAACTGATGAAATGGCTGGAAAAGGAGAAACCGGAAGTTTACAAAGAAGCCATGGAGCACATCCTGAAAGAACTGGGCAAGCTCAAGATGGAAGAGTAACCTCCCGGCTTCCCGGAAACGGGAATTTTCCCCGGTAAACGTGGAGAAACGAGAAACCGCCATAGAGCGCCTCTGCATGGAGACTGCCTCTATGGCGGTTTTTTGCACCCAGGATGCATGGAGTTATAGTTATTTTATTTCCAACTATAAATCCTCCTTTTTACTCAAAAATTATTTTTCTTGTGACAGATAAATACAGAATTGCTGAATATTTACAACATTCACTTTGGGAAAATCGATATCTTTCAGCACATCATAATGATGGTCATTGGTAACAATGTAGTGAGCATTGGCCGAAATGGCACAATCCACAAATTTATTGTCATCAGGATCGACTGTAATCAGATTAAAGTGATAGAATGGAGTTATCAATTCAACAAACGGACTGTTCAATATGGTTTTCACCACATATTCCGCCGTTTCATTGTCGGTAAGTCTTTGCAGAATTTCTATATATTTCTCCAATATTTCATTGGATACACAGAGCTTGTTCGTTCCGTCCACAAAGGATTGCCACAAGACATGGTAACGACTCTTTTGGGGAATGCTTTGAATAAGACAATTCGTATCAAGAACCAACTTAGCCCTTGACGTTATTTTAATGAATGGATATCCATTTCAGCTATTTTATCCAGCTTTTTCTGGTCAAGAATTCCCTTATCCCAAAGTTCATCCAACTTTGTATTCATCCGTTTGGAATAATATTGACAGAGCATCTCTTTCAATTCTTCCAGACCTTCCTGAGATTTATCGTAAGAAAACATTTCCAACAAATGCCTCTGTATGGGGTTGAATACTGTAGTTTCCATAATTATATCGGTTATAAATTCTATGCGAATATAGAATTTATAATGATAATATCCAAAATGTTTCTCATTAATTAACGCCTATGAAATATGACTCGATAAATCTTGCAACAATATCTCCCTTGCATCCGATGTTCAAAGTGTTGTAGAGTAAAATCTATTCCGAAGATCCTAATCGGATAATCTTTTTTATCATTTCAGATGGATTTTAAAATAAATGCCACCGGAGAAATATTTCCCGCTGTTCAGTTCGGCAATCAGGTTGATGTGGTCTTTCCAAAGCTGGTAGTGTGCCCCGATGTTCACTGTGCGAGCGTCATATTCGGCCATCAGATCCAGTCCGTTCAAAGCTTTCACCGCCAGGTTGTCTTCCGGCAATAGGTTGAATTTGAAATTCACCCCCGCGGCAGGCCTTCTGTAATGAGGGAACCAGCAGGCACGGTAATCCACGTATGCGGCGTGAACACCCAGCGTCCCTACCCCGGTGAAACTGAAATGTTTGGTTGCCGCCAGATAATATCGTGTAAAATGATTGTTCTGCATACCGTCCTCATCGAACTTGATAGCCCCACCGCCGTATGCTTCATGCGAGGTGGGATCGTCCAGACCAAGGACTATCTGCGGAGTCCAAGACTTCCACCAGCCTTCTTTCCACAACCGCAGGCGAGCATTGAAGGCACGGTCCTGATTGGTGTACTTTCCCCAAGACTGCTCCGGAAAATAAGTGGAGCCATGATTTGCATAATTGATGGTGCAGGTGTATCCCACTTCAAGCCAAGGAAAGATGGTTATGTTCAGATAATAATTGAATGTGTATTTTATCTCATTGGTGGTAAGATACTGCAACGGAACAAGATGTAACACATTCCCTCCCACCATAAATGTCTTGTCTTTTTGCATCTCGGCAGTGGGGGCATGAAGAAGTCCCGTTGTGCCGTATAGTGCCTGTGCCTGACTCTGTAACGAGCTAATCGCAATAAGGCATATTAAAATTAATCGTATTTTTCTACCCATTATTATGAGAATTCAATCTATCTTTGCTTCCATGAAACGTTTGCAAGCAATAGTGTTATTAGTATTGAATGGGATGATTTGGTTGATATCTTTCATTCTGCTCCTACCCATTGTTTCCTTACATAGTTTATGGAAACTATGCAAAAGGATCTTTGTAAAGCCCCAATAATTGTTTTGCAAAATAATAAAAGAATTGAATATCATCTATAAAATAGCGTCTGAACAGTCGCCTGGGTTCTTTCAGGAAGCGATAGAACCATTCCATCGCCAAGATTTGGACTAGTTTGGGAGCACGCTTTATATTACCGGCTTCAAAGTCGATGGTAGCGCCAAGGGCCATAAATAATTTTACACCAGACATCCGACTACGGTATTTTGCTATCCACTTTTCTTGCTTGGGTGCACCAGCTCCAACCAACAACACAGTAGCGCCACTTTCATTGACTATTCGTATCAGTTCTTCACACTCCTGTTCGTTCTTCTCGAAACCGTAAGAGGGTGAATGAGCGCCGACCACTATTTGCCTCCCTACTCTCCTGTTTATATTCTCCATCGCCTTTTTAGCAACTCCTTCGGCTGCTCCTAACAGAAAAATTTTACAATTAGGATTATTGGCATGATAATTATAGAATGCCGTAAAGAAACTGCTTCCCGGAATAGCCATCGGTAAGGATCGCTTTAATAATTTTGACGCAAGATAAAGGATCTGGCTATCGCATACTATCCATTCCGCTCGCTGGTAGATGTCGTAAAATTCTCTGTCACGCTGGAGTTTTATTAGGTGGTCGAGGTTGGGGGTGTAAAGTACACCTTCAGCCATTTGCTCCAATAGCTCTTTTTGGGTGAGAGAAAAGATATCAAGATTTAGGAAACGAACTGAGTTTTTCATTAGAAGTTAACCTTTACAATTTAGCAAATAATTTATTCCATGAATCTACAATTGATTCCACCGAATATCTTTTACTGGTTATTATGGCTGCTTGTGCCAAATTATTACGTTTATCAGCATCCAACATTAATTCTTTCATTTTTTCTGTTGCAAATTCTGTATCATACCCTTTTTTATTATAAGGTAAAATCATACCATCCACTCCATCTGAAATGATATCATAAACAGCAGAATAGCTTCCATATACTACAGGAATCACTCCAAAACTCATTGCTTCTGCCAACACAAGTGGAAATCCTTCATATTCAGAGGTAAGAATCAACAACGATGCACGCTTATAATATTCTAAAGGACTTTGAAATCCTTCAAATGAAATACGCTGTAAAGATAATTTTTTAGCTTGCACTTCTACATTTTCACGTTCTGAACCATCTCCTATAATCGTCATATGCCAATCCGGAAAACTACTTTCCAACTGCGCCCATGTGTCTACTACACGGTACACTCTTTTCTGACAAAAATCTAAACGCCCCACAAATAAAATCTCTTTCTGTTTCTTAGCAATATCATATTCAAACCTACCACAATCAATGGTTACAGGGTTAGTCTGTATTATTAATTTTGTAGTCGTTCTAATACCTGTAAATGCTTTAAACGTCTCTACAAAACTAGGAGACAATACCACATAACGATCACTATGATAATAATTCCAACGCATCCCTTGTGCTGTTATTTCATAGAATACACTACGCAACACATTCAATAACATACATTTCAACGGATTATTCGTTTGAGCTAATTTATCATCTATACTTTGAAGTCGTCCGTTTCTATCAGGAGTGTTATGATATACTGAAATAAATTTCACCCCCAATCCATTAGCTGCTTTAAGTGCCGTTCTTAGTGGAAAAAATGGTAAGCCCCATTGATTAATCACTATCTGCACTCGTTCTTCCAACATTACGCAACGCATTAAGGATATATTCTCCTTACTACACCTAAATCCTCGAAGTGTATAGGTTTTTACCTTTTCATCCAACATATTAATAATAGAATGACTAGCATCACTAAAAGCTGTGATAGAAACGCGAAACCCTTTTTTAACAAATTGATTAGCAAGGCAAGCGGTAACTATCTCTACTCCTCCTACTTCAAATGTCTTTAGCACGAATAATATCCCCATTTTTACACCTTATTTAAAGAGCAAACCAATAATTATAAGACTGACTAGGAGGGTTTATCACATTCCTCTTTCGCAATATTTTTGCAGGGTTACCACCTACTATGGCATTTTCTTCCACATCTTTTGTCACTATACTCCCTGGCAATACAACACAATTATGGTGTAATGTGACTCCAGGCATTATCATGGCATTAGAAAAAATAAACACTCCATCTTCTATTACAACAGGAGAACCTTTAGTTTCAAATTGTGGGCTATCAATATTATGTCCCAGTGTATATATCTTCACATTATGAGCTATTCCTACATTATTGCCAATAGTAATTCCTCGACGATTATCCAAATAGCATCCAAAATTCACTACGGAATTTTTACCCATTACAAATTTACCAACATGAAAAAATTTACAGTAACGATGGATACAACTTCGTTTTCCTATTCTCATACCAAACAACCGCAAATAAGAACTTCGCAAAGGATTAGGGATAAAATGGTATGAAACATTAAGGAAAGCTACTAAGATAAATTTACATTGAAGAAATATTAATTTTATTCTAAGGATATCCATTTTTCAGGAATTATTAAAGAATTTATATTTCGATATTTTTGCATTTCTTCATTAAACCATTTTTTAGGACAAACAACTATTTTATTATCATTTCTATTTAAATAAGCCCCCCACCAACTATATGTACTATTAGCTATAATATTATGTTTAAACAAACTCATAAGTTGCATATCAAAATGATTTCCCCATCCTATACAAGGATTCCAATCAACCGCTATATATGATACCCCCTTAATATTTTTATTAACCCAATCCCAATTATCAGAAAAAATATAAAACTTGGGCTCATTGATCTTTGACTTTATATATGCAATAGCATTCTGATAATAAGAAGCAGAGCAAGTTCCTTGATAATCTCGACGTAATAAATAGTCTTCTCCTTTCCTTATATGAATTGCAACAGAATTTTCTGATTGAATTTTAACTGCTAAATTTTGATTCTTAAAATCAGTAAAATTACTGAAGCCAAAAACTTTATAAATTTGATCTTTAACATCATCTACCATATTTGCATTTTGAAAAGCTCCAGCAATATATACATTTGATTGTAATTCTTTTTCTGCCACCAAATCAAATACTTCGGGCATTTCAACATGGGTTGTAAAAGGGAAATAGTGTCTCCGAATTTTTGAAATAATATCATAACCACCTCCCAAAACATAAATATCAAAAACTGATGCTTGTTCAACTCTCGCATTAGGAAATATTGCATTCCAACTTATATCTTCCATTTTCCATTTTGATGGTTTATACAGATTATCCAAAAAAACATTATATCCTTTTTCCTTCAGATACAAGTAATAACTGTATTGGAACATTCTATTAGCTAAACCAGCTGACATTCTCACAATTACTTTCATTTTTTTATTTGATTATAATATTTAACAAAAATATCCTTAGGACTTTTATTAGCAAAAACACTATATATAATATTTCTATGTGCACGTATATCTATGTAAAATTTTTGATTATGCGTTAAAATATAAAAATAAATATTTATACATAACTTTAAAAACGATCTTAAAACAACTAGAATACTTAAAAGGAAATATTTAAAAAAATTTGAGTTTGAATAATAGTTCAGTTCTCCTTTTACTGCCGCTGGCGATGTTGCCGTTTTAACTAAAGTTGCTGTAGCATTTTCTATATGATATATTTTTACGTTTGAGTCTACAAAGAATAAATACCCCATTTGATTTGCTTTGGTAGACAAAGCAATATCTTCTGGACAAAAAAAATATTGTTCATCAAACATTCCCAATTCCTTCAGCACTTCCGTTCGAAAAAGAAATGCTGCGCCAACAATATCATATGTCTGAAAAACACCTGTTTGGTAGGTATATTTAGATTTAATTTTTTGTTCTTTCCATAACCCCATAAGAAATAAAGAATAAGTTAAAAAAGAATGTCTAGGTCTTCCACAACTTTGAATCTCATCATTTTTAAAATAAGTTGCCGGACTTATACAGACAACAGATTCTGGCAATTTTTCTATCGAATCAAATAATAAGTCTACTACTGGCATAGGAAAGACTGTATCATCATTTAATATAAAACAATATTTTCCTTTTGCTATTTTTATTGCTAAATTATTATTTTCAGAAAAGCCTCTAATTTCTTTACTTTCAATTATTTTTATCCATGGATAATTTTGCTTTATGTACGATAAATTTTCGGGACTAAACATATAAGCAACAACTATTGTTTCATATGACAATGAGGTATATTTTTTAATACTATCCAAGCATGGAATCAAATTAGATAGATTATTCATACATACAATAATTATACTGACATCAAACATATTATAGTTCATATTTAATTCTATAAAACGGACTATTTTTTATTATTAAAAAGATGATTATATAATACAAATGCATTTTCATACCAGGTAGAGATGTCATAGAACCTACTACCCAATAAGCTAAACATATAAAAAAAACGGGCCAAGATTTATATTGTATTGGTATTTTTATCAATGAAAAATAAGCTAAATAGAGATTCGCAATAATTCCTATAATCCCCAACTCTGGTAATATTGAAAACCACATACTCTCACGCCCTAACAACTCAGAAGAAAATTCATTGTTCATCGTTAAATAATAATTAAAGCCTAAGCCCAATAATGGTGAAAAATATAAAAGAGCAATAGCAGCTTCAAGCTGTCTAAATCTTAAATCAGGAGAACTTCCATATTGGGATTCTTCCGAATTAGGAGTTATTATAGTTTTAAATATATCAAAATATTCTGACAAATATGGGGCTATAAATAAAGCTAATAAAACGACAAAACCCAGTAACCTAAAAGTTTTCAAACTCTTTATTTTTATAAAAGAGAAACAACTTATTGCAAAAAATAAAATAGGAGTTCGACTATTAGAAAATATAGCAGCCATAGCAGATAATATACATATTATATAAAGTATATTTCTCCACTTGGTTTTAATTCCTATTTTTACAAGAAGTATTAGTACAAAAAGAATATATAAAATAAAATTTACTCCTGCACCTATAGCGTGTTCAAAAACGGATTGAACTCTATACCCACGAACATCATCAACACTATAAGCCCAATCAACACCTGCCGCACCAGCCAAACTAACCTCATAGTCTCTAATAGGATTTAGAGCTGTTAACTTTTCAAAAAAAGCATAAGTAGCAGCAAATAAAAAAACAACAGAGAACCATTTAAGTAAAAAACGAATATCCTTAATTGACACCACCTTCCATATCATCCAAATTAAAATTAGATCTTTTGAGACGTTCCCTATCAATTGAGGTAATGCTCCCCAAAAACCGATATAAGCCACAACACTAGAAATACACCAAGATATAAACAAAAAGACAAAAGGTTTCTTATAAGGGAATGCACATTTTGTAGTTGACAGCCTCTCTTTATTTTTCAAAAATAACAAAATAAAAAAGAGGCACATAAGCATATCCAGCCTCACAACAGGGAAACCAGGCAAAACAAAGACTGTAATATTTAATCCAAGAATTAATCTAAAGACCAAAAAGCATAAAAAGCCTTTATGAAAGTTTTTTATACTATATAAACAAATAACCAAGCCTACAATTGTAAATATCATAAAACATTCATTGTGTGGTATATCAAAAATATAAATAAGATACAAGATATTAGAAACACTTGCATTTATAATCAAGAATTCATCTCTTTCTTAATAATTTTCATTACCCATTAATAATAATCCAAGATTCAGGTATTATAGTATCCAATTTTTTCACCATGCCCCCATACCAATCCTTTGGACAAACAACTATTTTATTATTATTTTCGTTCAGATATGCACTCCACCAACTATATGTACTATTTGCTATTATATTATGCTTACATAAGCTCATAAGTTGCATATCACAATGACTATGTATTCCACTGGATGGATTCCAATCTACTGCAGTAAATTCCACTCCTCTTATATTTTCTCTAACCCAATCCCAGTTATCTGAAAAAAAATAAAACTTAGGATTAGGAACATATTTCTTAATATAATTTATTGCTTCATAATAGTATGAAGGAGGACAGGTATTAGGCAAATTCTTCAAATAATCAATATTTTTTCTAAAATGGACAGCTACAGAATTCTCTGTTACTAATTTGGTAGCTAACTCTACATTTCGAATAGAATCCAACGGCTTAAAAGTAAAAGCCTTTCTTACAGCATCTTCACTTGATTGAAAATATTTATAGGAAATCCAGAAGCCTATAAAAATACAATTAGTAGACGCTTTTTTATGTATATAAGGAAGATAATCCAAATTCCATCTCTCTATATACCTATTATCAGACATATATTCAGAGATACGTTTCAACAATTTATAGAATCTATCTTCTCGTAAGACCAAAGGAAAAGAATTCTTATCACATCTTTGTATATTTACATTAACAAATACACTATCTAATTTAGTTCTCTCAAAATCAAATCTAGGAATAAAAGAATCTTCATCAATAAATACATCCAATCCTTTTTCTCTTAAACTCAAAGCAAATGCATATTGAAACATTCTATTAGCTAAACCTGCACCAACATAAACTACTACCATATTTTCATTAATAAATTATCATTTTGAAAATCCAAAACACAATAAAACTTATAGTGACAAACTTAGATTTATTAAATCAACATAATGATTTAATAATACGTGCTGGAGCTCCTACGCACAAAGAATAAGGAGGGATATTTTTTGTAACGACAGAATTAGCACCAATCACACAACCTTCTCCTATAGTTACTCCAGATAAAATACTAACATTTTCTCCAATCCAAACATTCTCGCCAATAACAACCTTACCAGAAGAATATAATGATCTTTCTGTTGGAGAACGTTTAAGATCTTCCATACAAAATTGACCATGAGAATTATCAGTAATCAATAACCTAGGACCTGTCAGTACATTATCACCTATTAATATTTGATTATATGATGTTATATGTGAATATGCTCCAATTATTGTATTCTTACCAATTCGAATATTTCCACAATTATTTTCATCACTTTCAACTGTTAATATACAATTGTTCCCAATATTCACATTCTCAGATATATAGATATTTTTCCCACCATAAATAAATATTGGTCTCATTATTACTGATAATTTTCCGATATACCGGAAATTATGTTGCAACCACCCCGTATATATAATATCAAAAAAGTTTTTTATAGACAAGGATAGACTATAACTATAAATAAAGTGAATAAAGAAACCAACCAAACGAATTTTTTGTTCCAAAATCAATTTAATACTTGAATTCATAATTACTATTATTTACTTGCAATAAACTATTACAAACTTCAAAAAGCAACCATAATTAACAAAATCTTCTAAATGAATTATCAAACCTCTTATCATACACATGATAATAATACTTTATTCCCATAAAATCTAATAAACAATGTTTTAATCTAGCAATATCTCTTTTAATACTTTCTTTATTCCTTTTAAGAATAAACGGCTTTCCTTCTGCTATTGCATAATATTTCCCATATAAATATCGCAATGGATGATTACAATAATTAAACCATGGTTTTACATATAAAAAATGAATAATTTTAGGATTTCTCCTTATTTCATCTAAAATGGGATATACATTTGTGTATAAATTAGGCTTTTCGTAAAAATAGTCAGGATAAACATTCCATTCTTCCGAGAATAATTTAAAGGATCCCTGCATTGTTGCGTTCAAAGCATCTTGATCTGCTGCAATCATTTTATCTCCATTATGTATTGCATAGTCTAGAACTTTTTGAGCAACATTATTGTTCCTCCAATAATCACAATTGATAAGCATAACACCAGTATTTATATAAGTGTCATTTTCTTCCAATTGGAGATTTTTCTTAAAATTCGGCTCACAATAAGTCAAGTCATGTGTTGCAGCGAACGCATAATCTGTTATATCTATGTCCCATAATGCCTTGAGATCTGAATTGACTATAATATCGCAGTCAAGATATAAAAGTTTGTTTATACCAGGCAATAAATCAGCTGCAAACAACCGCAAATAACACGCTATATTATGATATGCAAAATGTATTGGCAAAAATTGAAGCTTTTGTGAATCTACAATAATAATCTGAACCTTCGTCCCGTATCTTTGTCCTAAAAGCTCCAACCCTTTTATATTCTCATCACTCATAGAAGTTGAAAAGACATATACTTCCTTGTCATTCTGCTTATTATTTTCAAAAAGAGAGGTCAACATCACCTTGCAATGAATTGCATACTCATTGCTAGAATTACATAATATACTTATCATAATTTTTTTTTGTATATATTGAAAATTAGATTTTTTAATGCATTTTTCTCTATAACATCAAACACCACAAAATAAGAAAGCACAGCAACAAATAAAATATTTCCAAAAGAAATACCAATAAGAGTACTTAGTGTGGACTTACCATTATTTATATTAAAAATCCATACCAGTCCAAAAGAACAGAAAATGACAAATAATAAAGGTAAAAGCACTTTTGTATAATAGCGAGTTAGTCCTAACCCTGTATATAATTTACTAAAAAAAGAAATAATGAAACAAGAAATAATATTAACAAATAAAGAGATATATAATACATTTTCAGCAGCATATCCCAACTTCAGGAACACGTAGCCAATAGGCAAAACGAGTAATTGAAAACTATAATTTATAATTTGAAACCATTTGATTTTGCCTACAGCATGAATCGATATCTCAATTCCAAAGCTTAACTGAGAAACGAGTCCCATCAAGACCGATATCTGACAAAAAATAATTGTATAATCAGGAATAGACTTCAACCATAAATTAAGTATCACACTAGTTTGAAAGAAAAAAGGAACTGCAAAGAAAAGGTACAGCAATGTATTAAATTTACACGTCGTCTGACATAATCTAAGCATTCGTGCCCTATCACCCGCCCCTTCACTTTTCACTATCTGGGGTTCAATAGCTCGAACTATAGTCGTCGTAAAAAAGTTTAACTGAGATGAAATTTGATTAACAATACCATAAGCTGCATTAATCAATACTCCAAAGAAAGAGTTCAAAAGTAGTGCAACGCCTTGACTTTTGGTCATAATAGCCAAGGCTCCCATCAGATTCCAACCTGCATAAGAACAAATATTTTTAAAATAAGAGATCTCTTTTATCTTTAAAAATTCCATTTTACATTCAGCATAAACCTTGCTACAATAGAGCCATACAATAAAGAAACTATTAATTGAAACCATCATCATGCAAACCGTATATAAAACAAGCCTATTCCCTAAATAATTCAACAAAATGAAAGCAACCAACAATTTACATATAGATTCCAATACTCCTGTAAATGCATAGATATGCAAAGCTTCATGAGTTGTAATAGCAGCTTGATAAGGTGCAGATATTATAGTAAAAAAAGAACTTATAGACATAAAATGCAAGACAATCAAAGCGTCATCATATTTGCTATTGGGAATAACCATCACATTATTTATTAAATAAAGACCTCCCAATTCAAATAGCAATAAGACAAGTATAGCTATAAATAAATGAAGATAGAGACTACAAACAAATATTTTATGAACTTCTATTGGTTTACTCTTTCCTGCTGCTATAGATAAGAACCTCTGAGTAGCAGCAGACATTGATGAATTAAGAAAAGAAAACATAGCGATAATCCCTGCCACCAAATTATAGACACCAAAATCTTCACTACCCAATGCTTCAAGTACCCATCTAGTGGATATCAACGAACAAGCAATTGAAATTAATAATTTCAGATAAAGTACAATAGTATTCAATGCTATTTTTGATTTTGCTTGCATTATAATATCATTATTATATTTCTAATATTTCAAATCTCACTCTTACCTTTACTATAAATTTTATTTAATTCCTATCTTTAATCCACTCATTAAACTTTGGTCACTCCACAGATAACCCCATTCCCCAAACCTTCCAATTGTCTCAATGCCAACTGAAGAAAGGTAGTCACGGACAATCTTACGGGCTTCATAAATATTATGGTCAAAAATGACATTGGCATATGACTCGAAACGGATATCAGTAAAAAGGATATCTTCTTCTTTTAAAATGTTTAAAGAAACAAGTTTCCCCACTGAACGTGCCAACAGTTCTTCTTGTGTGTATTCATTACGGTTACAATACACTTCCATTTGAAGTGAGGAACAACCTTCGGGAACATTATCGGGCGACTTCAAGGAAGGTGAGTAGACGCGAGCAGGAAGAATATCCTCATCATAAATGTACCACCAAAGATAAGGAGGGATATTCTTCGTCTTCAGTCCGACCGATATCTGATAACCACAGGTACAGTGTAACCGTGCAACTGCATTGCAAACATCAACAGGAACGTTTTTCAGCATCTTAATTACCTCAGGAAGCGGAAGACTGCTAATCAAACGGTCAAATTGATATTCATCGCCTTTTGATGTACGAAGAAGACGATTCTCTACATCTATCGATATGACCTGTTGGTTATAACGAATATCCTGGTTTTCTACCAAAGCAGACAAAAACTGCTTAAATCCACCTTTTCGTGGATAACGCATCTCCTTACTATAATAGGTTACAGGAGTTTCGGATGTATTGCACCCCTGTATCACTTCTTCAACGGAAGGTTGGTATAAACGGCTTCCTTCCCGACTGCCCATCCATCTTGTTTCCAAATCCTTTGCCTCAGTCATCCAATATTTCTTAGTATAAGGAATCGGAAAATGTTCTGCAAAAAAATGACCGAATTGAAGCCGTAACCATTGATCGTAATTTTGTATCTGAGAAGAGTCGATATCTGTCGGACGGGATAAAAAATCTCTTACTACGGCATCCTTCATCTTCTGAGTGAGCGGATAAAGATTATTTTGGGCCGGATGCTTTATCCATATTCCCTGATAAAGATTATATGCATTAGGAACATGTCTGAATATCTCTCCGGCTCCATCCATAAAGATTCTATTTACTTGTTCATCTTTAGCAAAGGAAAAATGAACAAAACGGTCAAAACGGAAACCGTCAATGGTGAAGTTACCGCAAAGACCTCCATAAGTAGTATCCTTTTCCAAAACTACAGTCTGCTGACCATTGCAAGACAATTTGTATGCAGCTCCAAGGCCGGATATTCCAGCACCAAGGATTAGAACGGGATTATTCATTTTCATATGTCTTCATATCTTCATGCAATATCCTGATACCCTCCTTCAAGGAGATGGATGCCTTCCATCCCAGCAAAGTGATGTTCCTATTTATAGGGGCCACGGCATGCATGGCATCAGAAGGTGAATACGGGCGGCCGCCCCAATTTGCTGTTACGGGACGGTTCCAGACTGACCCTATCATATCCGCCACTTCGCGTAACGAATGCCCCTCACCTGTTCCAAGATGAAACTGGTAATAGCTGTCTTTCAAGTTATCCAAGGAAAGGATTAATGTATAAAAGAAATCTGCTATATCATCAACATGTATGAAGTCAAGTACCTGGTTACCCGGAGAAAAATCCACGGGCTTTTCCGCCTTTACCGCATCGACCAGATAATCAATCACCTTCTTGCTTGAATTATACCGCCCATAGGGAGAGTAGACTACCACATTAATCCAACTCCAACATGACTGTGTCTGATAATACCTTATAATGGGACGTACCGCTGTTTTGGTAGCGGAATAAAGATTATTGGGCAAATATTCACCCGCGCCGTCCAAAAATTCAGTAAATGTACCTATATTAATGAAGTGGCTGCAGGAGGTATGGGAAACTGCCTCAAGCAAGTGGGTGGTAAACAGGATATTTGATCCAATCAGTTTTTCTATGGACATATCATCCCTTCTTGCAGTAAAGAAAGTTGCCATATGGATAACAACATCAGGAGAATAACCGATAACCTGCTTGCACCATCCGCCCTCTGTCGTAGCAATTATTTCCAGGCAAAGACCAGGAAACATGCTTTCTGCTTTCTGTCTGTCCCTTACCAACAGACAAATATCTGTCAATGAACGACTGAACAGATAAGGAATCAGTGTCCTACCTACAAATCCGGTAGCTCCTGTAATCAATATCTTCATAAAGCTACAATGTTTAAAATTTATAGTCTATCGCCTCCAGCTCCATCCGGCTTGCTTCCGAAGGATCATGAGGTTCAGGTATGATATCCATCAGCATGGATATGCCCTCCCCCTCTCCATAAAAGGCCATCCATAGTCCGGGAGCTACAGTAAGCCGCTGATAGCAACTTTCAGGTGACAGGGTTATTTCTTCAAACTGCCCACGGGTGGGACTGCCTTCACGGTCATCATAGATTACGAACTTGACAGCACCAACGGGCACAACCAGATTCAAGGTCATGCGGTTATGGCGTTTCCAGCCTTTGGCTGCACCGTGTTCTATTTGTGAGAAATAGGCCTCACCAAATCCGACATAACCTTCATCAGTAGATTTTAAAGCATGATAAATATCCCCTTTGGGTACGACAATATGCTTCAGGGGATGAACTGTCACTCCTTCCATCATTATTCCGCCCATTTTAAATGTTGTGCTCCGGCAGCCCTGACATAGGAATCTATCTGGGCAGTGGTCAAGCTGTACATATCCACATTGGCATCTGTATAAAAAGCTTTGTACCAGTCAGCAATAAAATGTACACATTCCTCATAGTGCAATGTAGAATGCCAGTCAAGATAAGCCAGTGCCTTGTCACAATTAAGTTTCAATAAAGTAGCCTCTTCGAAAGGCACATTGCCGGTCAGCCGGGCTGCCGTATTCCTGTCCAGCCCCCAAAGTTCGGCCAAATCCTGAACCAACTGAAACACAGTCTTGGTCTGCTCCGCACGAGGGCCAAAGTTAAACGGTTCTCCATTCTTCACCTTTCCTTCATAAAGGTATTGTCCAAGATTGAGATAGCCGCTCAATGGTTCCAATACGTGTTGCCAGGGGCGGGTAGCTTTGGGACTACGTATCTCCACCACCTCATTCCTTGAAAATGCCTTGACACAATCCACGATGATACGGTCTTTCGCCCAGTCACCACCTCCGATAACATTCCCGGCACGGGCCACTCCCAGTTTGATATTGGGCATAGCCTGGATAAAGGATTTCCAATAACACTTGATAGTAAGTTCGGCTGCACCCTTTGAACCGGAATAGACATCCTTTCCGCCTACCGCATCTGTCTCACGATATCCCCAGATCCACTCCACGTTATCGTAAGCCTTGTCACTGGTGATAAGAACACAGGTACAATTCCATGTGATATTACGGATGACCTCCAGCACGGAAGCCGTACCTACCACATTGGTAGTGATGGTATCAAAAGGCTCCTTGTAGGAAGTAGAAACAATGGCCTGTGCAGCAAGATGAAAGATAAAGTCAGGCTTTACAGTCTGAACATAATCATTCATCTCCTCTTTATTACGGATGTCACCATAATGGTGATGGATTCTGTCGGGCAGGCCAACAACCTCGAACATGGACGGTTTGGTAGGTATACTATTTGAATAGCCGTATACCTCCGCCCCCAGCATGAGTAACCATGCTGACAGCCAGCTTCCCTTGAAACCGGTATTACCGGTTATCAATACTTTCTTTCCTCTATATACATTATTGAATGCCATATTTATCCTTTTATTTTTATCATTTCCAATATTTCCAAGGTGCTTTGCCCGAAGCCAAAAGGCTCTCCAGTTTTTCCTTGTCACGCAACGTGTCCATGCACTGCCAGAAGCCATGATGCTTATAGCAGGAAAGCTGCCCCCGGGAGGCAAGCGTTTCAAGAGGTTCACGCTCCCAGGTCGTTGTGTCATTTTCTATATATTCCAATGCTCCCGGCTCCACAACCATGAAACCTCCGTTGATCCATCCCATATCATCCCGACTCTTTTCACGGAAAGACCTTATCATAGAACCGTCAATGTCCATTACTCCGAAACGGCCTTCGGGAAGCACACCTGTCAACGTGACCATAGTCCCTGCCTCTTCATGAAACCGGATACATTCATTAATGTCAACATCTGACACACCATCACCGTAAGTCATAAGAAACGGCTCACCAGATATGTAATCTTTAACGCGTTTAAGACGTCCGCCCGTCATGGTATTCAAACCTGTGTCAACCACCGTCACTCTCCAGTCTTCCGTATGATCACTATGTACAGTTACTTTCCCATTGGCGGAAAAGTCGAATGTCATATCACTATTATACATATAGTAGTTGGCAAAATAATTCTTGATAACCTGCTGCTTGTATCCGCAACAGATAATAAACTCATTATGACCAAACTTGGAATACCATTTCATGATATGCCATAGGATAGGTTTGCCACCTATCTCAATCATCGGCTTGGGCTTGAACTGGCTCTCCTCGCTAATACGAGTACCAAAACCTCCGGCTAGGATTACTACTTTCATATTTTTATATTAAAATCTCTTATTCAAATCTATGGCTGCACCCATAGCCACATCCATATTATAATATTCCCATTCAGCAAATCGTCCTAGCAGATAGAGCCCTTTAGGTTCTATTCGTCTTTTCAAATCATCAATCATTTCACGAGTTGTCGTACTCTGAATGGGGTACGTATACATTTCATAATGATGAGTCAGATATTTAGGAGAATATGGAATCCTAGACAGGTTACTAAGAATATCCTCTTTCGACATCGAATCTGTGAATTCAATTGTTGCTGTCATCTGTCCCTCAGCATTGTTGCTTTCTGCAAAATTACCTGTACAAATAATACGATGAGAGTCATGATTACGACTTGGCATATAAATCCAACTATATGGATTCTTTTCTACTTCACAAAAAACAGATGTTGTTCCATGAAACTCAAGTTTATCTATAAACTCAATATAAGAATCTATATTGATAGAAGAAAAGGATAAAAGAGAAGGAAGTTGTTTAATATTACCACAAAAGATAACTTTATCAGCTTTTTCACCATTAACAATCCATTTACCCTTTTCATGTTTTATCTGTTCTATGGACGAATGATACCGAATGTCAAGACCTTCAGCCATTCTGTTAGCTATAAACTGAGAACCTCCTGTTTGAGGATAATAAAATGAGCTATGAACAAAATTTTGTTCTTCAACATGATTAATATTATTATAAATCATCTCTTGAATGGAAGGCATAGGCAACTTTCCTGCAAGCCATGACAAGGGTACTTTTGTCAAGTCCCTACGCCATACCTTAAAATTATAGGGTTGGAAATAGATTTTGTATAAAGTTTCTCCAAAACGGCTACGCAAGAATTCTTCAAAATTTTTTGGTTCGTTCCTTTCTGAAAGACGAGCTATACCCACTAAATCGTCAATAAAGGATTTCAATATTTGCTCATCAAATAAATAAACATGGTCCTCTATGGGATATGGAATCATTTTACCATTATCCATGGCTACAGAAGCATTCCGCAATGCTTTTATGAATTCCTTTTCACAATTAAATTGCTTCCAAAACCAGTCAAGTACATCTTGACGCTTGGTATTAAAGACATGCCCGCCTGTTTTGTGAAAAAGGTTACCTCTTACCATATCACATTTCACCATTCCACCAGGACGTGACTCACGTTCAAAAACCGTTATATCATAACGATCGTTTAGCATACGAGCTATAGATAAGCCAGAAATTCCAGCTCCAATTATAATTATTTTCTGCATATTATAGTATTAAAAGATACTCAATTTAGGGCATCCTCCTTTGGAAGGGCACTTTTCAGTGCCCTAAACCGAGTTTTGTTAATTAATTAGTTTTGAATTTAACATTGGCTGGCAGCCCAAGTGATTTTGTCAAGAACCATGTTAACATAATCCCTGCACCCGTTAAAGATATTTTTGAAAAAAGTTCCGATGAAGTTCCAGATAGAACTGCCATGAAGCTTTACCGTTCCTATCACACTGTGATAAGTTGCTGCCATCTCTGCACCGGCATCACTACCATAATGAAGTGAATTATTGCGTTGAGTGGTCAGCCTTCGAATGGTTCGCTCAGCCGGGTTGTTGTCTATCGGTAATTCACCATCATCCAAGTAAGCAAAGATCTCTTTCCGGAACCGGTTCAGATAATTGAGAGCTTCTCTATAATACCAGCTTCTAAATTCTGAATCCTTTAACAGTTCACTATCCAATATGCTGCGCAGTTCTATCAGCAGTTCCTTCGTTTCCAAGCTTTGCCTTTCCCGTAACCTCTCTTCCGGAGTAAGTACGGCTTCATCATAAACATGTTCTTTTGAAAAGAATCCCTTAAGAAGGTTTGAAAAACGTATGGCTACCGGTTCACCTCCTTGATCAGCAGCTTTAACGAACTTGTTGTTTGCATAAGACATACATACCTGACGAACGGTATCTGTAAACTGGGCTAATTTTAATTCATCGCCGATAAAGACGTAAGCATTATACCCATCAAACATGATGCTTTTTAATTCTGCATCACCTAAAAAATCTGTAAGGACCTCACGACCACGAGAATCATTTTCTTAGAAAAAGACTTGTAATATCCAGCCATCATTACATCCCATTATTATCAGAAGAATATTCAACCATTTCCTCATTTACCATCAAATCATCTGACGAGCTAGTATTGTACAATTTACGCCCTTCTAACAAATCTGAAAAAGTAGCTAGATCAATCCACTGAAAGTTTAGGAAAAGATATTGTACCCAACACCTTAAAATGCGCATCATTAGAAACCAAATAATCAGCTCCGGCAGCAATAGCACAATCTACAAACTTATTGTCGTCTTTGTCTGCATATATTAAATGAAAATGATAATGAGGGTCAATCAATGACACATAAGGAGAATTTAGCAATGCCTGTATTACATTGGATGCTATCAAAGCATTTGTCTTCAGACTTATTATTTCTTCATACTCCTCCAATATTTCGTTGGAAACATAAAGAATATATTTACCGGAGTGCAAGCCTCTCCACACATTAAAGTAATTCCCTCTTTTTGAAATAGATGAAATCAGACAATTAGTATCCAGTACTATATTAATCATTATAAGGCACTCTCAAATGTTCTTTCAATATAGCCTCATTCTTATCCTGATCCCACAAACCTTCATCCCACAACTTATCCATATCCTCCTCTACTCTTTGAGCAAAGTAGGCTGTCAAAGATTTACGTATTTCTTCCAAGGCACGCTCGTCTTTAGCATAAGAAAACATCTTTAACAAGTGTAGCTGGACTGGGTTAAAAGGTTCTGATTTCATATTCTTTAGCTTTTATATTCCACAAAAGAACAAATTATATTTCACTTATCCTAGCGATTCAACTTGTTTTTAATAACACTGCTCTTACTCCCCCTCATATCATCTACAATGCCATTTCAATGCCTCAGCCACCGGTCATAATCAGCCAACCGGCTGATCAGCTGCTGCTTACTCTTTTTGGGCTTTTCCTCTTTCTTCCACGGATCAATCGCCTCATGCGCCAAATGATAATAGATACTGCTATCCGTACAACCATAAAGTGTAACCACAGCAAGTGCACGCGACTGCTCCGCCTTGACGAGAGGAAGCATTGTCTGCATAACGCCAACTAGCTTTGCCGCCTCTTCTTCCATATCCAATATAGTATAAGCCGGCAGCAAAATGGCATAAAGCTTGCAACGCATCACATCCGTATCCATCTGGAGATTGCCATATTCTTTCAACGCCTTGGCAGCCAGGGAACGATCTTCCTCACTCACCCCCTCCGCACTGTGATAACGCTGAAGAGCATTGTGCAAACCATTCAACATACAGTCATTGTCCAGACGGGTATATACATGCTTGTCCTTATCATTCAGGGCAATTACCTCATACTCACCCGGCATCACACGCAGCAGCGGAACCCACATCCAGTTCTCCACACATACCATCACATCCTTTCGCCCGGCTCCCGGCTGAATGACAACAGTCGCCTCCACCCCCTTAAACCGTCCCTCGGTAATGCGTATCCGGTCGCCCTTGCGCAAACCATCCGGCTGGGGTATATAAACAGGAAGTGTATTGGAATAAGAACGGGCCACCCACTGCAAATTCTCCATTGCGGCATCGGAAAGGTAGGGGAAATACTCCCGCTTCCGCTCCCTCACCCGAGGCAGGAAACTGAGTACAGGAAAACGTTGCATCAGCTGGAAAACATCACGCTCGGAGGCACGGACGAATACATAGTTGAAGAGTAAGGGACGCTGGGTATTGACGAATTTGCCGTCTATACGCCTCACTTCCTGATAGGAAGGAGCAAAAAAGCCGAATGAGGGCTCGCCTGCCTGTATGCGGCGGTCCTGTTCCCGTTGCAAACCGCGCACTCCTCCCCGATGGCAATCGGGAAGCGACAACACATACCAACGCACGGCATTGTTATTCCGCAAAGCTTCCAACGCTTCGGGAGATGCCACAGAACGCTTCGGTTTATCAAACTGATGGAATAGCTTTTTCATGAGGTTTATCGTCAGAAATCCATACTGACCGATACTGAAAGACCATATCAACACAGTAGTTATAACTGGCTGATAAATAGCTTTTTATACAGATTTCATTTTGTATTTCTGAAATCTTTTATTTGTTGTCTCTTTCGTCCGAAGACGTCTTTTCTGTCTGCTTTTTATAGACATGTTTATACCCTCAAAAAAGGTTCTTTACCCTTTATATAAAAGGAATTTAGAAACTTTTTGAGGGCACAAAGATACACTATAATTGTGTATTACACAATAAAAGCGCTTAAAAAATAGGAAAACTTACTTTTGATAAGAAAATAAGAGATGGGTATATTTCGTAATCACAATAAAAGATTCAAGTTTTACAAATATTTATTCAATAGGACTGTAATAACCTTATCCAATTCTATAAGGTCATTCTTTATAGTAGTAAATACTATCTGCTCGTCTACATTACTATATTCATGCGAAATAAGATTGCGCATATCATAAATAGCCAACCAAGGAATTTCCTTATATTCAGAAAGCGGTGATGGTTGTAAAAACAACAACTTTCCTACCTGTTCACCTATTACTTGAAGGCGCATAACACATGCATTGAACACCATCACTTTATCCATGGAGGCTAAAAAATCATCAGCACAATTTATTTCTTTACTCCATTGCTGTATATAGTAAATGGATTCTTTTATCTGGGTTAACCTGTCGCAAATGGTTAGTCGTCCTCCTTTATACATAAATGGCTTCTTTTTCAATATTCTGTTTCAAAAATGGAGACAGTGAGGAACGGAAACGCACTAAATCAATTTCACAATGAAACATTTCCGTCAAAACAGTCTTCAAAGTGTACATAGTGGATAAAGTAGGATTATCAATATCTACAACAATATCCAAATCACTATCTTCCCTGTTCTCTTGACGTGCAACCGAACCGAAGATACCAATTGATTTAATTCCAAACTCATGCCCAAAACATTGTTTGAAACTAACTAACTTTGCCTTACATTCATTTAAGCATAACATACTTTTCACCAACTTTAGGTACTGGAACAAAGATAAACCTTTTATTTGAACGATACAAGTTCTTACCTCGGTTTCTTCATTTCACACACCATCAGAGCTCTCCTTGCATCAGAATGTCATCATCACCATAAACCGCACACCCCATTTGTTCGCATCGGGATGATCCAGATAATTCAGACGGCGGACATAGTCTATGTGCAATATCTTGAAAATATTGTGAATACCCACAGAGCATTCCATGTACGGGGTCTTCGGGTCCATCACAAAGCTGGTAGGACGTCCGTCACGGGTCGGGAACAGGAAGAGTTCGCTGTCACCCGGATGCTTCATCGGATTGTTCTTATCTGTCAAATGACCATACAGCATCTTGAAGCCGATCGCCTCACGCCACTTCAGTTTCTTCAGCAAAGGAATACGGTTGAAAATCTTACCGTTCAAATCCCACGATACATCCAGAGAGGCGTAACGGTCGTTCAGGAACTCCATATTATTAATCAAGTTGAAAGTCTCGCGTTGCAGGATATAAGACAAGTTGGCCGCCGGCATAATCAGCAACGGGAACGGAACTTTATTCCACTGCGCACCGCCTTTCACGAACATATCAATCTTACCCCATGACGAGAACCAGAAACGCTTGTACAGCCCTACTTCCGTCAGATTGAAGTTATACTCTCCGCCCAGCACACCCTTGAAACCGGTCGTGTGTGACAGCGTGAATACCGGAGCGTCAAAAGAAACCGGTATACGGCGTTGCTTGGTATTGACAAATGTCTCACCCGGAGCGTAACGGAAGGCCAAGGAGGCTTCCATGGTCTGAATCTCAGGAACCAACGTTTTCTGGTCATCATTGGTTATATAGGCCAGACCGCCGGTAGGCTCGTCCGTGCTGTGTTTCACTTCCACCGTGGTCTTCAAACCAAACTGCGTCTCGTTCTCATACTTCAAGGCGATATTCCGCACGTAGGACATCTGGTCCACCGTAGAAGTCTTGAAAGAAACGAACACATTATCCTTGTCCGTCTTCAGGAACTTATCCGTGGGCGACATCACATCATACTGATAGCTGAACGTGATAGAGTTCTTCGGGAACTCGCGCGGCAGGTATTCCTTCTTGTTGAAAGAGTATTCCACCTCACCCATATACTTGGAACGATGGTCCTTGAACCCGTAAGCATAATATCCCTTGAAGAACAGATGCGGATTCAGGTTGGCCGTGGTCTGCGCGCTCATACGCAAACGCAATCCGTCGATATAGTTATTGGAGATCATGGTGTTTACCGGACCGATATCTACCTTGCTGGGGTTGTCCTTGGTTCCGGTTTCCACAAAGTTCTCGATAAACGCTTTCAATACAAAAATCACATATTTGAATCCCGGCATCTGTTCCAGACGCTTCACCAGCATATCCATAGAACTCTCGGTCTGCGTAAGCGGAACCGGCCGGTATTGATTCCAGAAATCGTCTCCGCGCATCATGGCGTCCGCCTCTTTGATCTCGGCCCCCTTACGCTTGAAAAGTTGCTGCGGAAGCTCATCGAAGGCATAATCGGAATAACGGGTAGTCCTTCGTATCTGGAATCCTTGCATGATCTTCATCAAGGTCATCTCCACAATCATGTCATCGGTCTTCAACACCCACTCGCCATTGGGCAATTGCTCGAACTCCTGAATAATATCCATATTGTCCACAAAGTTCACTCCCGATTTCTTGGGCAGATTCATCGTACATTTCTTCACCGTATAAGATGAATCGGCCAGTACATACAGATGTCCCGTGAAACCGAAATCCTGCGAGTTATTGGGGACAAAGGTGAGATGGAAACACTTGTCCTTGTCCACGAATGTGGTGTCCATAATGTAAAACTTATAAAACGAAATGGCATCACTGGACGAAATAGGACTGATGAAAGGATACTGCAACAGACGGATATCGTTATCATAAATATTCACATCCGTAAACACATCCTTCAGAACCGTGCTCAGCATATCTCCTGTGGCAAACAGCTCGTTCACCCCCGTAGAGCTCATCCCTTTGATAATGGTCTTCTCACTTTTGGGATGTTTACGGTAAATTTTCTGCGAAGCGGTCTCGTCCACCGAGATAGGAAGGATAAATTTATTGGTTTCCTCACAAAGTTCGATCTGGTCTTTCAGGAAAGGCATCTTTTTATACATGCCTTTTTCCAGCATTTCGGGGGTCACATCATTCAGTGACATTGTGATCTTCTGATACTTGTTGTACTGATAATAGTCATTCTCACTCAGCTTGTTATTGTTCTTATGAGCAATCACTTTCTTCATCAGTTCCACAGCCGGGTTATTCTTACGGGAGTACTTCTCTCGTTTGGGCTTCACCACCACTTCGTCCAGCATGATATCGTCCGGCCTCATCCTCACATTCAGGTTCTTGGTGACACCGGGGATTATATTCACTACTTTTGTTACATACCCCACTGCCGAAAAGGTGAGTTTGTTCCAGCCTTTACGGGTTTCGACCTTATAATGTCCATCATTATCGGTAATGCTTCCTACGCCTTTTCCTTCATAAAAGACTGACAAGTATGGTATGGGATCATTCGTCAATGAGTCTGTTACAACGCCTTGTATATTTTGAGCTGACACCGAAATGCAGCATCCTAATAACAAAAATAGTAAAAACGACTTGATGTATTTTGTCTTCATTCTTTTTACCGCTATTCTTATGAGCCAGCAAAGTTAAGCATTAACTTAAAAGAAAGTTGCTAATATAAGCTAATAATTACAGAAATCTTACATATTGACCAATAAATAGGTGAAATTTAACACTGACAGAGCCATTATATAGAAAATAAAAAAGGGGTCTTTTCACAAAGCCCCCTTTTTAAGTTTTCAATAGGTATTAGTTTTTTTTTAAGGTAAAAAGATTGTTTTCAGGATAACGATGCAAATATGGAGCCTTTTTTTAAACCAGCCAAATAAAAAACTATGCCATACAACATGTTTTTAGAAATTTCTGTCTTTTTTGGCAGATTATTATTCAAAATGCTCTTTATCGGCCTCATTACATATACAAAGATAGCAAAATTTTAATTTGAAACAGCATTTTAATGAGCTTTTTCTTTTCCCAAGAAATGTTCGTCCACTTTATCGCGGTGTTTCAGTACCTTTGCATCTATAAAGAAAACAATCTCTTCAGCGATATTAGTTATATGATCTCCGGCACGTTCCAGTTTACGGATAACGGTGCCGAGTTCCAGGCAAGTCAGGAAATTATCGGGATGTGTTTCCAGATATTTTGTAAGGACGGCAGGGGCAGCCGCATTGATTTCGTCCAGGAAATTGTCTTTACTGAATACATTGAGGGCTAATTCCAAATTTTCTTCATTCAACGCGTTCTTGGTCATTTCGAGCATACTGAGCACTTGTCTCAACATCTCTTCTATACGCAGACTGTGGAGCAGTTCACTATCCAGCACTGTTTCCTCGCTTCTTACCACAAAACGGGCTATGCCTTCGGCAAAATCTCCCAAACGCTCCAAATCACTGTTTATTTTGAACATGGCCAGCACAAAACGCAGGTCAATGGCTACCGGATTGTATAGAGCGATAGTGTCCTCTACATCACTGTCAATTTTCAACTCGAACGCATTCACCCTTTTCTCACGGACAATGACTTGCTGTGCCTGGTCACGGTTAAAGGTCAGCACAGCTTCTCCTGCCCTGTCCAGCTGATTGTAAACCAATGTCCACATCTCGTTCACTTCCTTCTTCAGTGATACAAGTTCTGATTCTATAAATTTCACCATATTCTTAATTCTTGTTTTGTTTATTATTATTTCTTTCACCGCAGATTGCGCAGATTCACACTGATTTTAATTTTCCGGACAGAAGAATAAAAAGGCAAATCCGTACCCATTACATCTGAAAAGCAAACAAGCCTGCATCGAGCTGTGGTACATAAATTCCATTTTTATCTTATCTCCCATTGTGCAACGCTGTGATGAATGCTTTATCCGAAACGTCCCGTAATATAATTCTGGGTCGCTTCTTTGCCCGGATTCGTAAATATCTTCTTCGTATCATCATATTCCACCATATTGCCCATATAAAAGAAGGCTGTTTTGTCACTGACACGCGCGGCCTGCTGCATGTTGTGAGTGACAATAACGATGGTATATTCTTTTTTCAGCTCATGAATCAACTCTTCTACTTTGGCTGTAGAGATAGGGTCCAATGCCGAAGCCGGTTCGTCCATAAGCAGCACCGAAGGAGATACGGCCATGGCACGGGCTATACACAACCGTTGCTGCTGACCGCCGGACAGAGCAAACGCAGACTCTTTCAACTTATTCTTCACCTCATCCCACAATGCGGCTCCTTTCAAGGTTTCCTCCACCCTGTGGCGGATAAACTCATTATCTTTCACCCCATTTACCCGAAGCCCGTAGGCCACATTCTCGAAAATGCTCTTCGGAAACGGATTGGGACGCTGGAATACCATTCCCACATTCTTGCGCAACTCATCCACCTGCACAGACTTGTCGTATATATTTCTCCCGTCAATCAAAATCTCCCCTTCCAGACGAGAGCCGGGAATGAGATCGTTCATGCGGTTGAACAGGCGGAGGAAGGTGGACTTGCCACAACCGGACGGACCTATGAAAGCCACCACCTCTTTCTCTTCAATCGTCATGCTTATATCTTTCAGTGCCTGAAAATCACCATAGAAAAAATTTACATGTTTTGCATCTATCTTATTCATATTCTTAATGTTTTAATAATTTGCTGATTTGTCAATGTGCTAATGTACCAATACCCGTGCGGTACACAGCGCAGCCAATCGGCACATTGACAAATTATTAATTCGTTTTTACTTTATTGGAGAAATATTTGCGAAGTGCATTAGCCAACAGGTTTATAATTAAAATAATGATTATCAATACCAACGCCGTACCGTATGCCAAAGGAAGCTGTGATTCCATATCTGTTCCACTGGTAGAAATCACATAAAGGTGATAAGGCAATGCCATGCATTGGTCCAGAATGCTGTGTGGCAGTTGTGGCAGGAAGTAAGCGGCACAAGTGAAAAGGATAGGCGCCGTTTCACCCGACACACGTCCCAAAGCCAGAATCAGTCCGGTAATGATGTTGGGCATCCCCATGGGCAGAATTACATGCCAGATGGTTTGCAACTTGGTCGCGCCCAAAGCCAGACTCCCTTCACGGAAACTGTCGGGAATCGCCTTCAAGGCTTCTTCGGTGGTACGTATCACCAAAGGTACACAAAGCAATCCCAACGTCAAAGAACCGGCCAGGATACTGTCGCCGAACCCCATGTATTTCACAAACAGTGCCATACCAAACAAACCGAACACAATGGACGGAATACCGCTCAAGTTATTGGTCATCATCCGGATAAAGCGGACCATCTTGCCTTTCGGCGCATATTCGTTCATATAAATGCCACTCATCACTCCCACCGGAAATGCGAACAGCGCACTGCCCACCATCAGATAAAAAGTACCTACAATGGCCGGCCATATACCGCCACCCGTCATGCCGTCACTGGGCGCCGTGGTCAGAAACTCCCAGCTGATTACTCCTATACCTTTATATATAATAAAACCGAGAATGGCGAACAGAATGAGGACAATGCTATAACTCAGCAGTTTGAAAATACCGAATGCCAGCCATTGCGAACGTCTTTTACGCGCCCCTTGCCGGGCAGGGAAAACATCTTGCTTCATATTTTAAATACTTAATTAATCATTTGTCAATCTATCAATATACCCATTGGCTGCGCTGTGTGCCGCATGATCATTAGCACACCGGCAAATTAGTACATTATTTATTTGTTCTTGATGAAATATATTCTACACTAAAGTTGATAAGCATCGTGATGAAAAACAACACCACTCCCAGCAGGAACAGAGCTTCATAGTGCGCGCCGCCGGCGGGTGCCTCTCCCAGTTCCGCTGCAATAGTCGCCGGAATGGTACGGAGCGGTTCCAGAATAGTGGTAGGTATCACAGCCGCATTTCCTGTAACCATCAGCACCGCCATCGTCTCGCCTATGGCACGTCCGATGCCCAGGACAACGCCCGAAGTGATTCCGGAAATGGAAAACGGAATCACCACCTTATATATAGTCTGCCAACGAGTGGCGCCCAATGCCAGACTGGCCTCGCGCATGGCACGGGGACAATTCCGCATCGCATCCTCACTTACGGTAATGATAGTAGGGAGTGCCATGATCGCCAAAACAATACTTCCGGCCAATCCGGTCTCGCCCACAGGCAGATTAAAGACTTTCTGAATAAGCGGTACGATAACAATCAATCCAAAGAAACCGTAGACCACGGACGGAATGCCACTGAGCAATTCAATAACCGGCTTCAGAAAACTACGGGTCCGATGGTCGGCCACCTCGGACATATACACCGCCACCGACAAGCCGAAAGGCAAAGCGAACAGGATGGCAAAGAAACTCACCCAAAGCGTACCCGTAATCAAAGGAAGAAATCCGAACTGAGGGGCGGGAGTAGCCGTAGGGAACCATTCCTTTCCGGCAAAAACCTCGTCAAAAGAAATAGACTCGTCTTTCAGCAGATGCCCCGGAAAATCCTTTTCTATAAACTTGGAGGGAACAAAGGCGATGATGCCTGGATTACCGGCAACGATCTCGCCGATGCACCGGGGAGCCTTCTCGTATTCGGCTCCCAGCTCTTCCTCCGAGAAATAGGAGGTGATATCCTCCAACCGGAAAACTTTAACCTCCGCGTCCGGTCCTCCCAACTCTTTCCAGTTGGTAATCTCTTCGTCAAAAACATCTTTTATTTGTGCCGCACTCAGTTCCTGTACCGGATTGGCTTTATTCACCGCCAGTACATACCCCTCTTCTATGACTTTTTTATTAAAAAGTCCCAGAGCCTCCGCAAATAAGAATACGACAATCAGCAAAATAGTAATGCTCGTTATAAAGCCGCTGCAAGTCAATATCCCTTCTACAATCTTTTCCCAAACTCGTTTCATACAGTTTTAGTCTTCTATTTTAATAACTGATGCAAAAAAAGCCTCTTTATATTAAGGTGATATGAAAGAAGCTTGAAGTATTTGCTACAATTATATTACAAACTTGTTACAGATAAAGAAAAACCTGATCTTATTACCATTTTCCCGCAGGAACAGATTCAATCCACCCTTGCCGGTGAATATTACCCGTAACAGAATCGTAACACACCAGTAAAACAAATGACACAAGAAAACGTTTCTTTTGCACACGAATTAATATAAGAACTTATGAATCAAGTAAAAGCTCTATTTCTTTTTATTCTATTGGCTTGTAGTCTGAATATTACCGCGCAACGCATAAAAGGTAGTGACACGGTGTTGCCCGTATCACAAGAAACAGCCGAGATTTTCATGAAAGATGATCCCGACCGACGGGTAACCGTCACCGGCGGAGGAACCGGAGTGGGGATTTCCGCCCTGATGGACAACACAACAGATATCGCTATGGCTTCCCGTCCCATCAAATTCAGCGAAAAGATGAAACTGAAAGCCGCCAAACAGGAAGTGGAGGAGGTAATTATAGCGTATGACGCCCTGGCCGTCATTGTAAACCCGTCCAACCCTGTCAGCCAACTGACACGCCAGCAACTGGAAGCCATATTCCGCGGCAAGATAACCAATTGGAAACAGCTGGGGGGACCCGATATGAAAATCATTGTCTATTCTCGCGAAACCTCTTCGGGAACTTACGAATTTTTCAAAGAAAGCGCCCTGAAGAACAAGAACTACATGAGCAGCAGCTTGTCCATGCCCGCCACCGGAGCCGTGATCCAGTCTGTAAGCCAGACCAAAGGCGCTATCGGCTATGTGGGACTGGCCTACTTGTCTCCCCGGGTGAAAGCCATTGCCGTTTCCTACGATGACGGCAAGCATTATGTACTGCCCAGCCTTGAAAACGGAAAGAAGAAACTTTACCCCGTAGTACGCCCTCTTTATTACTATTACAATGTAGCCAATAAGGAAAAAGTGACCCCGTTCATTGACTACATCCTGTCACCCGAGGGGCAAAATATTATAAAAAACGGTGGATATATTCCTGTGAAATAAAGGATATCCCAAAAAGAATGCGTACTTTTGCAGCAAAAGTGTAAAATTGATATCACAATGACTGAAATGAACGCTACAGAAGCTACAGAGAAGAAAAGTCTGAACTTCATTGAACAGGCAGTTGAGAACGACCTGAAAGAAGGTAAAAACGGAGGGAAAGTACAAACCCGCTTTCCGCCCGAGCCGAACGGCTACCTGCACATCGGTCATGCCAAAGCCATCTGTCTGGATTTCGGGATAGCTGCACGCTATGGTGGCGTATGTAACCTGCGTTTTGACGACACCAACCCGACCAAAGAAGATATGGAATACGTGGAAGCCATCAAGGAGGACATCCAATGGCTCGGATTCCAGTGGGGAAACGAATATTATGCATCCGACTACTTCCAGCAATTATGGGATTTCGCCGTCAATCTGATAAAGGAAGGAAAGGCTTATATAGACGAACAGAACTCCGAACAAATCGCGGCACAGAAGGGAACTCCCACCCAACCCGGAACCGAGAGCCCTTACCGCAACCGTCCCATCGAGGAAAGTCTGGAACTGTTCAACAAAATGAACAGCGGTGAAATAGAAGAAGGCAAAATGGTGCTCCGCGCCAAAATAGACATGGCAAGCCCCAACATGCACTTCCGCGACCCTATTATTTATCGTGTGGTAAAGACTCCGCACCACCGCACAGGCGAAACCTGGAAAGCATACCCTATGTATGACTTCGCACACGGACAGAGCGACTACTTTGAAGGAGTAACTCATTCACTGTGTACCCTGGAGTTCGTACCCCACCGTCCGTTGTACGACCTGTTCGTGGACTGGGTAAAAGAAGGTAAAGATCTGGACGACAACCGTCCTCATCAGTATGAGTTCAACAAACTGAACTTGAACTACACCTTGATGAGCAAGCGTAACCTGCTGATTCTGGTAAAAGAACATCTGGTAAACGGTTGGGACGACCCCCGTATGCCGACTCTCTGCGGTTTCCGCCGTCGCGGCTACTCGCCCGAGTCCATCCGCAAATTTGTAGACAAGATAGGTTATACCACTTACGATGCCCTGAATGACTTCGCCCTGCTGGAAAGCGCTGTCCGCGAGGACTTGAACAGCCGTGCCACCCGTGTATCGGCAGTCATCAATCCGGTGAAGCTGATCATTACCAACTATCCCGAAGGACAGGTGGAGGAAATGGAAGCTGTCAACAACCCGGAAGATCCGTCGGCAGGCACACACACCATCGAATTCAGCCGCGAGTTGTGGATAGAACGCGACGACTTCATGGAAGATGCCCCGAAGAAATATTTCCGTATGACTCCGGGACAGGAAGTGCGTCTGAAAAGCGGATACATCGTGAAATGTACAGGCTGCAAGAAAGACGACAACGGCAACGTGGTGGAGGTATATTGCGAATACGATCCCGACAGCAAAACAGGCATGCCGGGCAGCAACCGCAAAATCAAAGGTACGATCCACTGGGTAAGCTGTGCACACTGTCTGCCTGCCGAAGTACGCCTGTATGACCGCCTGTGGAAAGTGGAGAACCCGCGTGATGAGATGGCCGCTATCCGCGAAGCAAAGAACTGCGACGCACTGGAAGCCATGAAAGAAATGATCAACCCCGATTCGTTGAATGTATTAACCAACTGCTATGTAGAGAAATATCTGGCCGATGCCAAACCGCTGGATTACTTACAGTTCCAACGCATCGGTTATTTCAATGTGGACAAAGACTCTACACCAGAAAATCTGGTGTTCAACCGCACCGTATCTTTAAAAGATACCTGGAGCAAAATTAATAAATAAAAACAAACTTATGAACTATGACATGTCTTCTTACTTTGAAGACCCGGAATTTAAAGAAGCATTAGCAAGATACGAGGGTATGGTGGAAAACCATACCCCCGCTTATTTTGAAGCTGATGAACTGACCGATATCGCCGAATATTACGCCTCAAAAGGAAGACATAAAGACGCTGACAAGGCCATAAATCTTGCAATCCAATTGCACCCTGATAACATAGACGCCCTGATTTTCCGGGCACGTTCCTTGATGCTGCTAGGAAAAAAAGAAGAAGCCCAAATGGTGATGCAGCTCATCAACAACCCTGCCGACCGTGAATTCAGATTCCTGCAAGCCGACCTACTGATAGAGGAGGAACACATGGAAGAGGCCGATAAGATATTACAACAACTAGCCATGGAGGAGGAGTATGAACTGGATACGCTGCTAGACATCATTCTGGACTACGTTGACGTCAACCAGAAAGAATACGCCAAGAAGTGGATCGACTGCCTGTTTGCCCATTTCGACATGCAAACCCTGCCGGAAACCAACCAACGTCTTCGCGACGTGCTGTGCGATTATTACAGTACTTTCAACAAACCGGACTTGGCTATCCCTTACCTGAACATGACTCTGAACGAGTTTCCCTATTCCGTTCAGCATTGGAACGAACTGGGTAAATGCTATCTGCAACAAGAGCAATACGAAAAGGCGCACGAAGCTTTTGATTTCGCATTAGCCATTGATGAAAACAACACAGAGACATTGACCTTGAAAGCATTCCTTTACAGCCAGACAGCAAATATCAAGGAATCTATCAACTATTATCTCCGTCTGGAAAAGGCGACAGAGAAGAAACCTCCCGTTTATATGGCATTGGCTGGTCTCCACTTCGAGATGAAGGATTACGAAACCGCCATGAAGTATACACAAAAGCTGCTAAAACAGAAACAGGAGATAACTGCATTCGAGCTAACCGATATATATAGTATCGCAGCCCTCTGTCATGTAGCCCTGGGACATCCTGAAGAGGGATATATGTATCTGGACCAAGTGCTGAAGCAGAACGGGAACGATGCGGAAACACGTATCTATGCCGGACAGTTTTTCACGATAATGGCAGGCAGCAAGGACATCAGCGAGGAGGAAAGAAAGAATAATATCGACAAGGCGGAGGAACAATTCAACCTCGCCCTGGAATTCACCCCGAAAGAGGAACGGATGGATATTTTGTTCAAAATCGGATCCAAATACTTCGATGAACATCTCTTTGAATATGCCAACCGGTATTTTGAGCAAATAAACAAAGAATTCCCCCACAACGCCCATAGCACTTATTTCTTTCTGATTTATGGCTATCTTTATTTACAGCAACCAGGTCCGTTCATACACTATCTGGCTAAAATCAATAAAGAACTTCCTGATACGTATGCAGCTCTGGGAGTTGATGAAAACGCACAGTTTCCCGACCAGTTATTCAACGAAGCGATACGCGTAATCAAGGACGATATCAGCAAAGGCAAGCTAAACTTAAACAATTATTTATAATTATTTTATGGAATCAGTTGCATTTATTCAATGGTGTCTGGACCACCTGAATTATTGGACAATTACGTTATTAATGGCCATCGAAAGCTCTTTTATCCCCTTCCCCTCGGAAGTGGTAGTGCCTCCTGCCGCTTACAAGGCAGCCGGAGGCAACAGTGACCTGAATGTATTTCTGGTAGTTATATTTGCGACAATCGGAGCCAATATCGGCGCTCTCATCAATTATTACATAGCCTATTTCGTAGGCCGTCCGCTGGTTTATAAATTCGCGAACAGCCGCTTCGGGCACATGTGTCTGATTGATGAAGCCAAGGTTCAGAACGCGGAACACTACTTTGACAAGCACGGGGCACTCTCCACCTTTATCGGACGTCTTATTCCTGCCGTCCGCCAGCTTATCTCCATTCCTGCCGGTCTGGCCAAGATGAAATTATCCACTTTCCTGCTGTACACAACGCTGGGAGCAGGTATCTGGAATGCCATTCTGGCGGCTATCGGTTACTATCTGCAATCAGTGGTTCCCGAAGAGCAGTTATTGAGTACCGTAACCGAATACAGTCACGAGTTAGGATATTGCTTCATTGCTATCGGTGTTTTAGTGGTAGGTTTCTTGATTTACAAAGGAAGAAAATAAAAAAGAATGAACTTTTTTCCATTTAAATTTGTTATCATTACAGTATCGAACTAAAATATAATAAAATTATGGCAAAAACAGCATTTAAAGGAGCACCGGTGACATTGGCCGGAGAATTTGTAAAAGTAGGAACTTCAGCTCCGGAATTTACATTGGTAAAAGGAGACTTAAGCAATTATACATTAAAGGATGGTAAAGGCAAGTACCTGATTCTGAACATTTTTCCCAGTCTGGATACAGGTGTATGCGCTACTTCCGTACGCAAGTTCAATCAGTTGGCTGCAAACCAGCCCAATACGGTAGTGTTGGCTATCTCTAAAGACCTGCCATTCGCCCAGGGCCGCTTCTGCACCACCGAAGGGATCAGTAACGTTATTCCTTTGTCTGATTATCGCTATACTTCCGATTTTGCTGAAAAATATGGTGTTCTGATGACCGACGGTCCTTTGGCAGGATTATTGGCACGTTCGGTAGTAGTGGTTGACCCGGAAGGAAAAGTGGTTTATACCGAACTTGTTCCCGAAATAACCCAGGAACCGGATTATGAAGCTGCATTAAAAGCAGTAAAATAAAAAGCAGTAAAATAAAAAGCTCCCGAAGGAATAAAGAAAACGGCAGAAGATTTTGTCAATCTGTCTGCATAGGTTTTGGTGGTTTCGGGCATAACTTCAAGAAGTTATGCCCGAAACTTTTATATGTTATGCCGGAAAGATCTATCATCTTGCATACAAACGATCTATAATCTTACACCCGAAAGATCTATCATCTTGCATCTTCATCTTCTAAGACAAATACCATTGATACATTCGGTGTACTCCCTCTTCTATATCAATCTTATGCTGCCATCCCAGACTATGCAATTTGCTTACATCCGTCAGCTTGCGCATAGTGCCGTCGGGCTTCGTAGCGTCAAAAGTCAGTTTGCCTTGATAGCCCACTTCTTTGACAATCTTATCCGCCAATTGAGCGATGGTGATTTCTTTTCCCGTACCGATATTGATATGGCAGTTACGGATATCCTTGGAACCGGGTGTGTATGTATCCTTAAAGTCCACATGCTCCATGATATAGACACTGGCATCGGCCATTTCCTCACTCCATAAGAATTCACGCAACGGCTTGCCTGTACCCCATAAGGTCACTTCCTGTCCGGAGATGCCGTATTTTTTCAATACAGCCAGAATTTCCTCATCCGTATTCAAACCGCTTACTCCCTCCACAGGGCGGAGATTCATATCTTTACGCACCGCATCCCAATCTCCTTCATTCAGGCATTTTCCCAAATGAATCTTACGAATCATGGCAGGCAGCACATGGCTGTTCTCCAAATGGAAATTATCATTGGGACCGTAAAGGTTCGTGGGCATCACGGCTATGTAATTGGTTCCATATTGCAGGTTAAAGCTTTCGCACATCTTCAATCCCGCAATCTTCGCAATAGCGTATGGTTCGTTGGTGTACTCCAACGGTGAAGTCAGCAACACCTCTTCCTTCATGGGTTGTCCGGCATCACGAGGGTAAATGCAAGTGCTTCCCAAAAACAAGAGTTTCTTTACATTGTGACGGAAGCTCTCTCCTATCACATTCTGCTGAATCTGCAAGTTCTGATAAATAAAATCGGCACGGTAAAGACTGTTCGCCATGATACCGCCCACATGTGCCGCCGCTAAAATGACATACCGGGGCTGCTCTTCATCAAAGAACTCCTTCACAGCCTGCCCGTCCAGCAGATCCAGTTCTTTGTGAGAACGGCCTACCAGATTGGTATATCCTTTTTGCTGCAAATTATTCCATATAGCAGAACCCACCAGTCCGTGGTGTCCTGCTACATATATCTTGGCTGTTTTTTCCATTATTCCGCTATTTGAGCCTTTAAATATAGTTTCTTCACGAACTTCATATCATGCTTCACCATGATTTTCACCAGTTCGGGGAAAGAAGTCTTACGGGGATTCCAGCCCAATAAGGTTTTGGCTTTAGTGGGATCACCCAGCAACTGCTCCACTTCGGCAGGACGGAAATACTTAGGATCGACGGCAACCAGTTCCTTGCCCGTCGCCACATCGATGCCTCTTTCATCCACCCCTTTGCCTTCCCAGCGCAACTCAATGCCCACTTCCTTGAAGGCCAAGGTACAGAACTCGCGCACCGTATGATACTCGCCGGTCGCAATAACAAAATCTTCGGGAGTATCGTGCTGAAGAATCATCCACATACACTCCACATAATCTTTGGCATAGCCCCAGTCACGCAAAGAATCCAGATTTCCCAGATACAGTTTGTCCTGATATCCCTGGGCTATACGTGCGGCAGCCAAAGTAATCTTGCGTGTTACAAAGTTTTCACCACGACGTTCGCTCTCATGGTTGAACAGGATGCCGTTCACGGCAAACATACCGTAACTTTCACGATAATTCTTGGTAATCCAGAAACCATACTGCTTGGCCACCCCATACGGAGAACGGGGATAGAAAGGAGTCGTTTCCTTCTGAGGGACTTCCTGCACCAGTCCGAACAACTCGGAGGTAGATGCCTGATAAATCTTGGTCTTTTTTTCCAAACCCAGGATCCGGACAGCTTCCAACATACGCAGCGTGCCTACCGCATCCGCTTCCGCAGTGTACTCGGGCACATCGAAACTTACTTTCACATGGCTCTGAGCAGCCAGATTATAGATTTCATCGGGCTGTACAGCCTGAATGATACGTATCAGCGAACTACTGTCGGTCATATCCCCCCAATGCAGGTTCACCAGACGGGTCTTTTGCATATCACGAACCCACTCGTCCAGATAGAGATGTTCTATACGACCTGTGTTGAATGAAGAAGAACGGCGCAGAATACCGTGAACCTCATATCCCTTTTCAATCAAAAACTCTGCCAGGAATGAACCGTCCTGACCTGTAATACCTGAAATTAAAGCAACTTTTTTCATTTCGTTTATTGTAAATGGCCTCATGCAGGCCTTCTAAGTTAGTTCATATCACATAGCTATCTACCGCTATCTGCCTTTCGGCATGACAAAGGACAAAATGACCAAACAGAACGGCAGATAACAGACAGCATACACTCCATGTATGCAGAAATAAAATATATACAAGAAAGAATACTTACTCCGCCGAGAATTCTTTGATGCGCTGTTCCTCGCTCAACCGGCAGATCAACAATGTGTTATTCTTCTCAGCAACGATATATCCGTCCAGTCCCTGTACCACCACCCTCTTTTCCTGTGTAGTGTGAATCACACAGTTACGGGTTTCATACAACTTTATATTCTCACCTATCTGCGTATTATTATGGGCATCTTTCGGCAAATTCTCGTGCAACGATCCCCAAGTACCCAAATCACTCCATCCAAAGCTGGCAGGAAGGACAAAAATCTCATCCGCCTTCTCCATAATGGCATAATCCACCGAAATGTTCTCGCACAAAGGGAAATTCTGGTTAATCATTTCCTGCTCCTTGTCCGTATAATAATAAGGAAGCAAACGCTCGAACACCTTCGAAATGGCAGGCTGATATACGCGCAGGGCATTCACCACCGTATTTACATTCCACACAAAAATACCGGCATTCCAGAAGAAATTATTTTTTTGAATATAGCGCCGGGCTGTTTCCAGATCAGGTTTCTCTTTAAAAGAATACACCCGGAATACTTCCTTATTGGCGGTAGAAGGTACACTGAGATCAGCTTCAATGTAACCGTAGCCCGTCTCAGGACGAGTAGGTTTCATGCCCAGGGTAAGGATAGCGTCCGAATCGGCCGTAAAATTCATCGCCGAATTAATCACCCGCTGAAACTCCGCAATATTCATCACAATGTGGTCGCTGGGGGTCACCACCATATTGGCCTTAGGATTACGTGCCTTTATTTTCCAACTGACGTATGCTATACAAGGAGCCGTATTGCGACGGCAAGGCTCACGCAAGATATGATCATCAGCAATATCGGGCAACTGCTCCTTTACAGTATCCGCATACTTCTCTGATGTCACCACCCAAATATTTTCCGGAGGACAGATCCCCTGGAAACGGTCAGCCGTAAGTTGGATCAATGTACGGCCGCAACCCAGTACATCAATAAATTGCTTAGGATAATCAGGAGTACTCATCGGCCAGAAACGGCTTCCAACACCTCCGGCCATTATAACGAGGTGATTATTCTTGATGTTCATATGATTCATTTTTTACGTTGTATGACCGCAAAGATAAGTATTATTTTTTAAAAAAAGTATTGCGTTTTAATTTATATGTTCTATATTTGCATACGACTAACATTTTTTTTGTCATGAAACAACCGACAACTGAAAACTCTGATATAATTAAACTAGTAGCGATATTAGGTGATTTTGCCTTGTTGAACCTTTCTATGATACTTGTGTTTTTTATTCTGAAAGGAATAGATTCACAGGCCATAGCCCATATTTCATTGAAAACCTACCTGCTGACTTCCAACCTGTGCTATATTCCATGCATATCCATCTTTGGGGTCATACTGCACAACCGCATAGTGCGTCCGGAACAGATTGTAGGCCGTCTGTTAGGAACAATCAGCTTGCATGTAGTCATCTTCCTCACGGTGCTGGCCATTATTAAAGTAGATAACTTCTCACGCATCTATCTGCTTGTTTTCTATCTGTCTTTCATACCTTTAGCTATAGGATGGCGGCTGACATTGCGGTTCTTTGTGAAAATGTTCCGCCGCAGTGGCAGGAACCTGCACGCCACTGTACTGATAGGTGACGGGGACAATATGGTGGAGCTATACCATACGTTGAACGATTTGACTTACGGATACAGGGTTTTAGGCATTTTCTATGATGAGAAGGACTCTAATTACCCCAAAGGGATTCCCTTTAAAGGTCCTGTAAACCAATTATTTGAATGGTTGTCTCATAACACCGTGCACGAACTGTACTGCGGTCTGCCATCCAGCAGAAAGGATGATATTCTGGCCATCATGAACTATTGCGAGAACAATCTGATCCGCTTCTATAGCGTACCTCATGTACGTAATTACATAAAGCGTCAGCTGCAACTGGAATTATTGGGTGAAGTTCCTGTATTGTCCATCCGTACCGAACCGTTGCAGAACCCGGTAAACAGACTGGCAAAACGGTTATTTGATTTGACATTTTCCTCTCTGTTTTTACTTACAATTTTTCCATTTATATACCTATTTGTAGGTCTTATTATTAAAATTTCATCACCTGGTCCCATTTTCTTCAAACAGGAGAGAAACGGGGAAAACGGGAAAATTTTTAAATGCTATAAGTTCCGTTCCATGAAAGTGAATGCATTGTCCGATTCATTGCAGGCTACCAAGAATGATCCCCGCAAGACCAAGTTCGGCAACTTCCTGCGAAAGAGCAATCTGGACGAACTGCCGCAATTCATTAATGTTTTCAAAGGAGAAATGTCTATTGTAGGTCCCAGACCCCATATGCTGAAACATACAGAGGAATATTCCCAACTGATTAACAAATACATGATGCGCCACCTTGTCAAACCCGGAATCACCGGATGGGCGCAAGTCACCGGCTATCGGGGAGAAACCAAAGAACTTTCCCAAATGGAAGGCAGGGTAAGAAGAGACCTGTGGTATATTGAGAACTGGACTTTCCTGCTCGACATCCGCATCATGATAAAAACAGTAACCAACATGTTCCGGGGCGAGAAAAACGCCTATTAATTCAAATCGTAGGAACATTATAAAAAATAAAAAGATATGAAAGGTATTGTACTAGCCGGAGGTTCGGGCACGCGCCTCTATCCTATTACCAAAGGAGTATCCAAACAGTTGCTCCCTGTCTTCGACAAACCCATGATTTATTATCCTATATCGGTACTTATGCTGGCCGGCATACGGGAAATACTCATTATCTCAACCCCATACGACTTACCGAGCTTCAAAAGACTGTTAGGAGACGGAAGCGATTTCGGAGTACGCTTTGAATATGCGGAACAGCCTTCGCCCGACGGACTGGCTCAGGCCTTCATCATCGGCGAGAAATTCATCGGAAATGATTCCGTCTGCCTTGTACTGGGTGATAACATATTCCACGGCAACGGTCTGTCCGCCATGTTGAGAGAATCCGTACGTGCTGCCGAAGAGGACAAGAAAGCAACGGTATTCGGCTATTGGGTCAGTGATCCCGAAAGATATGGCGTAGCGGAATTCGACAAGGATGGCAATTGTCTCTCTATTGAAGAAAAACCTGCCCAACCTAAGTCCAACTATGCCGTGGTGGGACTCTATTTCTACCCCAACAAGGTAGTGGAAGTAGCCAAGAATATCAAGCCTTCGGCACGGGGAGAACTGGAAATCACCACCGTAAACCAGCAATTTCTTCAGGACAAGGAATTGAAAGTACAAACATTGGGCAGAGGTTTCGCATGGCTGGATACCGGTACTCACGACTCGCTGGCCGAGGCAAGTACCTACATCGAAGTCATTGAAAAACGCCAGGGGCTGAAAGTGGCGTGCCTTGAGGGCATAGCTTTGAGAAAAGGCTGGATTACCCCGGAAAAGATGCAGGAACTGGCTCAGCCGATGCTTAAAAACCAATACGGACAATATTTACTGAAAGTTATAAAAGAACTGGGATTAGAATAATGGAAGTTATAAAAACAGCAATAGACGGGGTTTTCATTTTGGAACCCCGTATTTTTAATGATGCAAGAGGGTATTTCTTTGAAAGCTTCTCGGAACGTGAATTTGAAGAAAAAGTATGCAGGACTACATTTGTACAGGATAATGAGAGTTTCTCCACTTATGGTGTATTACGCGGCCTGCATTTCCAGAAACCTCCTTTCACACAAAGCAAACTGGTGCGTGTAATCAAGGGAGCAGTACTGGATGTGGCTGTAGATATCCGGAAAGGTTCTCCCACTTTTGGAAAGCATGTAGCTGTAGAATTGACTGGAGAGAATCACCGGCAGTTTTTTATCCCCCGCGGATTCGCACACGGCTTTGCGGTACTAAGTGACGAAGTGTTGTTCCAATACAAATGTGACCATTATTATGCTCCGCAAAGCGAAGGAGGAATCGCATGGGACGACCCCGATCTAGGCATAGACTGGCGACTTCCGGCCGACAAGGTTATTTTGTCCGACAAGGACAAGAAACATCCGAGATTGAAAGACTATCAAACGGATTTCGACTTTAATCAAAGTTTATATTAAAGGCAGTTTTGATTCTGCGTTTGTTTGGTTTTTGCCAGTGAAATTAAAAAAACCGAAAACTGCACACAGGACTATCGTAACGTTCAGGACAACATTTTCGAAGATTGACCTATAAAAACAGGGTGTATCTCCTATGAGAGATACACCCTGTTTTTATAGGTCAATATCTTTATATCACTTCTTCTCCATCCCCTCCTGAGGAGCATTAAGTCCTGCCTTCAGATTTTCAAAGAATTCACGTCCGAACAAGATCCATGCAGAAGCGCCCGCCACTGCCAGGAAAATAAATCCGACAAGAATCACCTTCTTGCTGGTTCCCGAAGGCAGCAACGGCACACTGGCAGGTTCCACAACGGCAAATACAGGTTTGGCCTCCTGTACTTTAGCCCGTGCCACCTGCAATTGGGTAGCCACCTGGCTATACACCTGATATGCCAGATTCATATCATTCTGCAATCGTTCTCTCTCCGTCAAAGCACTTTGAAGAACAACCCCCTTGTTAGCATCCATGTAATTGGCATAATTCTGCTGGGCTACATAATACTCCTGCTGGCGTTCCTTATACAATTGTTCCAGATAAGCACAATCCTGCTGGGCTTTAGAGACCCTGTACGCTGTGATATACTCTTGAAGTTTCACCACTACCGTATCTGTAATGGCGGCCGTAACCATCGGGTCCTGCAAAGTCACCGTCACTGTGGTGATGCCGGTTTTCTTATCCACATCAGCAGTAATAGCCTTACGCATGGCTTCCACTTTCTTCGCCTGATCTTCTGTCAGATGGAAAGGATCCAGCTTATTCCCTTCTTCCTCTTCCTTATCGGAGAAGAGAGATTTCACCCCACCTATAGCCGCCCCGGGCAATCCCATCACAGCACCCCACCACGGAGCTTTCTGCTCATCAAGATAAGCTACAAAAGTAGTATCCACCTCACCGTCCAACGTGGTGACATGTGCATTAAACAGTTCCAGAATGAAAGGAGTAGACGCTACTATATCCGGGAAAAGAGATACGTTCAACGCATCCGTCTCACTGCCCAGACTCATGCCGCCGATCCCCAGCATGGCAGCCATTCCCGACAGGCTCCCCCCGCCGCTTTTGCCGGATTCGGGAGACAATGTCACTTCCACCGTATATTGTTTGGGAATACTCAGAGCAATAATCACCCCTACAATAGCACCTATTCCGGCAGCCTTCAACAGCACCTTTCGGGCAGCCCACAACTTACGGACATACTCCATCAAATCAATTTCCAACTCCTCGTCTTCCCGTGGCCTTTCCTTATTATTCGTATAATTCTTATCTTCCGCCATACTGTTTCTATTTTAAGATATTAGCAATAGATGCAATCATAGTCGCCAATGACGCACTGGTGGTTGCTATGGACAAGGTGTTCTGCAAAGACCAGTTGCTCTTTTCCTTCACCGGAACAATCACCTCACATCCCGGCTGGATCAGCTCACGGCTACCTTTCTTCGCTCTCTTCACCTGACCGTTCATATATACAATATACGCCTTGCTCTTCTTCGCACGGAAACCGTAACCTCCGGCCTGCTCGATATAATATTTCAACGTCTTGCCATCTTCAAATGAAACGGTATTGGGATACATCACAGCCCCACTGATACGTACCGTATTGTTGTATTCAGGAATTTCAATCACATCCCCCTCACGCAATACGATATCCGCACTGGAGCCGGGTTTAAGCATCGCTCTTTCCAGATCGATACCCACATAATAGATATCTCCCAAGTCCAGCCGGTTGACATCAATGGAGTCCTTTCCTGTCTTGGCCATATCCAGAACCGTTTCCATACGTTTGCGTTCATCGTCATTGATACGACGGCTTAAACGGGCCCCTTTGATATAAGCAAACGGAGTCACTCCACCTGCCTTCTTGATCAAATCGGAAAGACGTTCACTCTTCTCTGTCAGCGCATAATCACCTTCATATAAAACCTCACCGGTCACTTGTACATTCACCTGTTCCTGATAAGCAGGACTCTTACGCACATATACTTGATCGTACGGTTGCAACACAAAACCCGGTTCTCCGTCTATCACAAAACCGTCTTTCAGAGAAAACGAGTACATTTGTCCTATGGTGGAAACCGCTTCCGTACCTTTGCTATCCTTGATACGGCGGGAAACATCCACACGAACGGTAGAAGCCGATTCTTTCAACCCGCCAGCCTGGATTATAATATCCTCCAAAGTCGTATTGTCGGCAAAAGCGAACTCACCCGGACGGGCAACCTCACCATACACCATGATAGTTCCCACATCCTCCAAGTCATGAATACTGGGAATATAAAGCACATCATTACGCTGTAAAGGTACATCGGGTGCAGTACCGGCCATGATACCTTTTATATCTACTTGAATAACCTCTTTCTTCAAATTCTCACGCTCGCGATGCAACACTGCACGTCCTGTAAAGGCATCACCCATAAGACCTTCAGCCTTTTCCACCAGTTGGCGGACTGTATTCAAAGTTCCTCCGAACTGATAAATGCCCGGACGATAGACAGCACCCTTGATTTCAAGTTTATTCTCAAAACGATCCAGAATAGCTTCAGCAGTCAGCGCATCACCATCTTTTACCTGAAATACGGAATAATCAATATCATCAATCGTATAAATCTGATACTCCTTTCCATTTTGACGAATCATGCGGAGAGAACGGGTATAGGCATCCCCCGAGAATCCACCGGCATACTTCAACAATGTGGCAACACTTTCGTTGTTTTTCATCTCGTATTTCATGGGGCGTTTCACATTACCCTCTATGCTAACCAACGCCTCGTATGGAGGAACAATGATCACATCGCCTTCCTGCAGACGGATATCATCATTGATTTTACCTTTCATAATAAAATCGTACACATCTACGGTAGCGATCTTCTGTCCTCCGCGCACTACTTGTATATTACGCAAACTACCGATATCGCTCACACCACCGGCACGGTACAGTGCATGAAACACGGTAGAGAAAGAAGACAATGCATAAGTTCCCGGTTGGAACACTTCTCCCATCACATTCACCTGGATAGTCCGGCTGTTTCCCAAAGTAACCTTGATTTGTGAGGACGGGTTCTGTTCATTATCAAGCCCTGCATAAATCTTATTCAGTTCTTTACGCAAATATTGGTTGGCTTCGGCAATAGTCATACCGTTCAGATAAATTAATCCCAAATCGGGGATCGTGATAGATCCGTCCGGAGATACATTATCGCGGATGGTAGCCTGGTTTGTACCCCAGATATCAATGATTACCTCATCACCCGGCCCCAGACGATAATTAGGAGGAGTAGCCAGATTCACACTCGGCTCGAATGTAAGGTTTCTGGTTTCAAAAATGTCCCGTCCATACACCTTATCCTTCTGCATATCTTCCATATCGCCCATGCCCATCCCCTCGTAATAACGATTGGCAGAAACACTGTCCAACGAGTTCTTCCCTACCACTCTGTCCGCAGCTGAACGTTGGTCGAAAGTAAAATTCTCTGTTACGTAGATATCTTCCTGAGTCTTTGTCTTTTCACGCAAACGGTTCCGATTTTGCATCGTTGCATTTGCATCTTTATCAGCAGACCCATTTTGCTGTTCATAAAGTTTCTTTACACGCTTAGCCTGTTCTTGTGTCACTCCTCTACGGGCTAACTCTGTAGCAATCTGACGTTGGTCTTTTCCTTGTTGCATGCCCGTCTTCACATATTCCAACACCTGTTGGTCACTCATAGATTGCTGTGCAAGCACAGAACCCGAGAGGGCAAAAACTAAGACCAGTACGGATAATAGTTTTTTTATCATATAAATTCAATAAACTTAGTAATTTAGCAGCCGCAAAGGTAGATATTATTTTCGATATAGGCGAGTATTATTTCATAAAATATCCCTCTAACAAATATAAAAACGGCTGCCACCTGACGGTGTACAGCCGTTTATTCTTTAATCATCCGTTAGCAGAATTCATTCAGACTTCATTGCACAGCCCTCCTTATTTAAAAAAGGTCTGCAAGGGTAAAACTTGTGCAATACCGCCCGACCGGATCAGCAATACATATTGACGATGGCTTCGTACAATTCCTGTTTACCGCTTACTTGCTTGGGCTCACCATTCTGCTTAGCATAAGCCACTACATCTTCCAGTGTCAGCTTGCCTTCTTCAAATTCTTTACCTTTGCCACTGTCGAATGAAGCATAACGGTCTGACAACATCTTGCAGTAAGGAGATTCATTAAGCAAAGCAGCAGCACTTTCCAATGCACGCGCCATAGCATCCATACCTGCAATATGGGCGATAAAAATATCTTCCAGATCAGTAGAGTTACGACGTGTCTTGGCATCGAAGTTGGTACCGCCATTACCCAAACCGCCGTTGCGGATAATCTGCATCATGGCCTGGGTCAGTTCGTAATTGTCGATAGGGAACTGGTCTGTATCCCATCCGTTCTGATAATCGCCACGGTTAGCGTCAATAGATCCCAACATTCCGTTATCTACCGCAACAGCCAGTTCATGTTCAAATGTATGACCAGCCAACGTAGCATGATTCACTTCAATGTTCACCTTGAAATCCTTGTCCAGTCCGTGAGTTTTCAAGAACCCTACCACAGTTTCGGTATCCACATCATATTGATGCTTAGTCGGCTCCATCGGTTTGGGCTCAATCAGGAAAGTACCTGTAAATCCTTTGCTCCGGGCATAATCGCGAGCGATGGTCAACATCTGAGCCAGATGTTCTTTCTCACGCTTCTGATCTGTATTCAATAAAGACATATACCCTTCACGTCCACCCCAGAACACGTAATTGGAGCCACCCAGTTCGATGGTAGCGTCAATAGCGTTCTTTATCTGGACAGCAGCGCGGGCAACCACATCAAATTCGGGGTTTGTAGCAGCACCGTTCATATAGCGTGCATGACCAAAAACATTTGCCGTGCCCCATAACAATTTGATTCCGGTTTCAGCCTGTTTCTGTTTGGCATAAGCAACTATCTCTTTCAGATTCGCTTCATATTCCTCGATTGTATCGGCTTCCTCACACAAGTCCACATCATGGAAACAATAATATTCGATTCCCATTTTCTGCATGAATTCAAAGCCGGCATCCATCTTATTCTTGGCAGCCTGCACCTTATCGGCATCGCCGTTCCAAGGGAATTTCTTTGTTCCGCCGCCAAACTGGTCACCGCCCTCGGCACACAAAGTATGCCACCATGCCATAGCAAACTTCAACCAGTCTTTCATCTTCTTGCCGTTTATTACCTTTTCAGCATCATAATAACGGAACGCCATCGGGTTCTTACTTTCCTTACCTTCAAATTTAATCTTTCCTATACCGGGAAAATACTCTTTTGTAGCCATAATTCTTTACTTATTTTAATAACTTGTTCTAATTTATCTACTATCTTTTTTCAACACGCAAGCGGATAGCCATTTCTTTATCCGAAGGTCCTTAAAAGGCAGCCATCGCTCTCTCCAGATTAGATTTCCAGCGGGCATACGCATCATCATAAGCAGTGCGCTGTGCCACATCAGGCTCTATCACCTCCAATTTTTCCAATGTGGCAAATGCCTCGTTGTTATCTTTATAAACACCCGCGCCTATGCCGGCCCCCTTGGCGGCGCCCACCGATCCATCCGTGTCATACAGTTCGATTACAGCCCCTGTCACTCCCGCCAATGTTTCGCGGAAAATAGGACTGAGAAACATATTGGCATGTCCGGCATGAATCTTCTGTACAGGGATACCCATCTGCTCCATGATATCAATACCGTATTTAAACGAGAACACGATCCCTTCCTGTGCGGCACGAACAATATGCTGCTTTCCATGCAAGTTAAAATTAACTCCACATATAGAGCATCCTGTCTCTTTATTTTCCAGCATACGCTCCGCCCCGTTACCAAAAGGAAGAATACTTACTCCGGCACTGCCGACAGGAGCCTGTGCCGCCAGCCTGTTCATATCACTGTAAGAAATACCTTCGGGAGCCACATTACGTTTCACCCACGAATTCAATATACCGGTACCATTGATACACAACAACACTCCCAGACGGGTCTGCTCAGCGGTATGATTTACATGGGCAAAAGTATTCACCCGGGATTTCGGATCATAATTTACCTCACCGTTCACGCCATATACCACTCCCGATGTTCCTGCCGTAGAAGCAATCTCTCCCGGATTGAACACATTGAGCGACAAAGCATTATTAGGCTGGTCTCCGGCGCGATAGGTTACAGGAATTCCCTCTTTCAGGCCCAATTCTTTGGCAGCCCATGCATTTACACGCCCCTGCTCGCCAAAAGTCGGTTTGATATCAGCTATCAGCGAACGGTCGAATCCATAATAATCCATCAGGAAGCCCGCGACATCATTTGCCTGAAAATCCCAGAACATCCCTTCGGACAAACCGGACACCGTGGTACAAATATCCCCTGTCAGTTTCATAGCGATATAATCGCCGGGCAGCATTATTTTATAAATACGTTCGTACACAGCAGGCTCATTCTCTTTAATCCATGCCAGTTTGGAAGCGGTAAAATTTCCCGGAGAGTTCAGCAGATGAGAAAGACATTGCGTTTCCCCCAATGCCTCAAACGCTTTCTGCCCGTATGGAACCGCCCGTGAATCACACCATATAATAGCCGGACGTAATACATTTTGCCCTTTATCCACACAAACCAGTCCGTGCATCTGATAAGAGATACCGATAGCGGCAATTCCATCCGGACCGATCCCACTCCCGGCCATGACAGCCTGAGTTGACAATTTCAGATTTTCCCACCAATTTTGCGGATCCTGCTCAGCCCATCCGGGGCGGGCAGCCATAATAGCAGCCTCTGTTTTAGGGAAGAATGCAGAAGAGACACACTTTCCGGTTTCTGCATTTACCAAACTCGCCTTTACCGACGAACTGCCAATATCATAACCTAATAGGTACATTTAAATTGAAAATTTAAGAATTTAAAAATAATAGTCTCTGTCCCGATGCTTATCAGCATTATCCTTCCAAGGAAAGGCCGGTGAAGAATCCCAAAGCATGTACCGATTCCCCGAAACGACCAGGCGGAGTATTCTCACAGCAATCACAACAAGGCTAAAGTTATCTGTCTGTTATCACTTCGTTCCCGACTTATTATATATTGAACGATCGAACTTATAGAAGCGTGCCGCCCTGTGGCATACGCCTACCTGTTTTTCCTCCAAAGGTACTACATATGGCATCAACGCTATCTTCTTATGGAAGTTCCTTACATCAAACACCTTATCATAAATCAACTGATAGACAGTCCGCAGCTGGGCTGCCGTAAACTTCCGGGGAAGCAAGTCGAACATTACGGAAGGGGCATATTCCACATAATGGCGTATATGTACCAATGCATCCTGCAAAATCTGGAAATGATCGAACGCCAGGCTTTTCACCTCCGTCACAGGCGTCCAGCAAGCATCGTATTTATCAGACAGCTGTTCGAACCGTCTGTCAATCTTCACCAATGTCAGATAAGCGATAGTCACAATGCGGTCTATTTTCTTCTCGTCCAAACGATGAAAACGTTCCAGCCACAACACATCCTTAGGGTTACGGGTACGGTTTTTCGATCCATACGCCTTAAACTGTGTCAGCTTCACATTCTTCAGTCCCGTCAGCTCATTCAACACTCGTTTGGCCGCCTCATCCAGATCCTCATCGTCATAGATAAGGCTACCCGGCAATTTCATGTTATTATATCCGTCTTCGGACTGTTTCCCCACCTGCCTTACCAACAGGACACGGAACTGCTCTCCATCAAAACCAATCAGCACACAGTCCACAGATACATGTAAATTAATCGTCTGGTTTATTTCCGACATAGTAATATGGCTTTTATCATTTCCGGCAGCAAAGATAAATACTATTTTTTGAATTATACAAAACAATATATTTATTTTTATTATGTTCTAAAACACTATTTTTCAATATAATAAATATCATCTATTATACAATATGATATCTTAACCTTATCATATACACTACAATATATAATATACAGGAATTGTCTCGTCTTCTTTTTTTCCTTTTTCCAAAGGACTTTTATTCCATTCAATCTCCTATTTCAGACGTTTGGTTAAAAAAAAGCAATCTTTACGCCAAAAAATTAATAGAATAAAGTTGTTTATTCACAATAATTTTCTTTACTTTTGCCCATTAAAATCTAAAGATTACTCTATGAGAAAGAAAATTTTGGTCTTGGACGACAAAATAGCAATTGCAAAAGTCCTTTCAATCTATCTGGCCAGTGATTATGATTGTATTTGGTTACCGAATGGCATCGAAGGAGTAAAATGGCTTCAGGAAGGTAACATACCAGATTTGATTATATCAGATATCCGTATGCCCGAAATGCGTGGAGACGAGTTTCTGGAATGGATAAAATCCAATCAGCTATTCAAACACATTCCGGTGATTATGCTAAGCAGCGAAGACAGTACCACAGAGCGCATCCGCCTGTTACAAGAAGGCGCGGAAGACTATATTGTCAAACCTTTCAATCCCATGGAGTTAAAAGTAAGAATTAAGAAAATTATTGAGTAAATCAGCATGACCTTTCTGCTTTATATAGGAAAGAACAAGGATTTTTTGCGCAAATTCAGCAAGCTCGAAAATGTCCAGATGATTTATGCCCAAAACTACCAGGATGCCATTACAATTTGTGTCAGGCTGAAAGTACGTGAGAACATCATTGTCCTTCACGAACAAGGGGAGATGAACGGAGATATTGAACAGATAGGTGCTTTTAGAAAAAAGTTCTATCAGGCATATGTCGTACTCATTACGGACAGGCTGAGTCCCGAAGCCAGCAAAGTCTATCTGAACAGAGGAATAAACGATACCGTCAGTTTGCACATCACCACCGCCCAGTTAAGGCAGAAAATAGACATCATCAATAAACGGCAGGAACTGCTATATGCACATAACCGGAAGAAAAAAGACGTCAGGCATTTTATCCTTCCCCAATGGAAGCGCTGCTTCGATATTCTTTTCTCCGGTACAGCATTAGTTTTTCTGTCACCAGTCTTTCTGCTGACTGCCATAGCCATACGTCTGGAGAGCAAAGGACCTGTTATTTACAAATCCAAAAGGGTAGGAACGAATTATACCATTTTTAATTTCCTGAAGTTCCGTTCCATGTATACGGACGCCGATAAAAAACTGAAAGACCTTTCCGGTCAGAACCAATACCTGCCGGAAGGTATTCCGGAGATTACCGAAGATTTCTCGATGGAAGAATTAGAAGGGCTGATATTTGGAGATGACGGTGTTATAGATAATGGCGGAATGCTGGTTTCCGATGACTTCATCATTCCGGAAGAAGAGTTCATTTCCAAACAAAACGCACTGGATGAAAGTCCTTTCATAAAAATAGAAAAAGACCCGCGAGTCACCAAAGTAGGACGCGTTTTACGAAAATACAGCCTGGATGAGCTACCTCAACTGGTCAACATATTGAAAGGCGATATGTCTGTGGTGGGTAACCGTCCTCTTCCACTCTATGAAGCCGAACGTCTGACAAACGATGAAAGTATCGAACGCTTCATGGCGCCTGCCGGGCTGACCGGTTTGTGGCAGGTAGAAAAGCGGGGGGATGCCGGAAAATTATCCGCTAAAGAACGCAAAGAATTAGATTTGAAATACGGTAAAGAATTCTCCTTTTTTCTGGATATGAAAATCCTGTTCAAGACTTTGACAGCTTTTGTCCAAAAAGGAGATGTTTAAATAATTTGTTTTAGGAATAAAAAGGGGATTTATTATATGGATAAAGTATGTCTTTTTGTCATCTGTATGTATTGTTCTATCCATCACTTAAGCGCACAACAGGAAGAACAACAAACACAACCGGTACAGCAACCTCTTGTGACACAAGATGATATATTGGGGAATATGAATGTGGATTATGCGAAGATAAAGCTGCCTCCGTTAAGTGTCCTTTATGAGAATGCACGCAGCACTCCAAGCTTACAGATTTTAGAGAAAGAGAAACTGTTACAGAAAAAGTTACTATCGAAAGAGAAAAGGAACTGGCTGGGGTTTATCCAAGCCGGCGGAAGTGCTTCTTACGGTATAGCAGACAATGTGGCCAGCAATACGGATGTCAACACCCCACTTATTTACAGGTATGTAGGTACAGAACAAACTTCGTGGAACGTGGGAGGCGGCATCAGTATTCCTTTTGAAAAGCTGTTCGACCTCCGGGGAGGAATCAAGCGCCAGCGAATCCAAGTGGATATTGCCGAGTTAAGAAAACAGGAAGCATACGAAACTCTTAAAATACAAATAGCTCATTTATATGTTCAGATTTTATCTAATATAGAAACATTGCAAAGATCAGCTGAAAATATAGCTTTATATAAAGGTGCATCGGCTGTTGCAGAACAGGAATATAGAAACAGACGTACCTCTATTCATGATGTGGCCAAGACTAAAGAGCAGGAATTTGCCGCTAATCAAGACTTTGCCTTACTACGCTCTACTATTAACGATCAACTGCTGACCCTTGAAATAATCTCCCACACCCCCATCTTGACCATACAAGGAGAAAAGGACGTTCAAGAAACAACGATACAGGAACAGGAAGAAAACAAGAGGCAAAGTAAGACAAAAAGGAATAAGAAACATGGAATTATTTAAATATATAGTCAAGTTTATCTATCGTATCCGTTGGTGGATGGTTATATTTCCATGTATAGCCGGTATCATAGCGTGGTTCCTTACCAGAAGTCTGGAAAAAACGTATGATGTGAAAACCACCATCTTTACAGGAATCATCTCCGGATACAACGTAGATGCCACCGATACCAGAAATGCCACTGTGCACATGAGTAATTTAATGAATATCATTACGACGGAACGCACACTGAAAATAGTATCTCTGAAACTGCTTGCCCGCTGTTTGGTTTATGGAGATGCCGAAAGAAACACCAGTTATATTTCAGCCATACATTACCAGCAGCTAGTTTCCGGTATTCCACGAGAGTTACAGGCATTGATAGACAAGCAAAACGAAGAGAAAACCTATCATAATCTGGTAGCTTTTGAACGCCCGTCCATCAATAATTTTATCTACCAACTACTCAATTATACCCACCCTTATTTCAGCGTACCTCTACTCTCACAACATATAAAAGTAGCCAGGTTGGGAAACAGCGATATGATCGAGATTGCTTATAGTGCCAACGATCCGGGAATAGCTTATAACACACTTGAGATACTGAATGAAGAATTTGTCAAACAATACCATGAACTACGCTATGGAGAAACAGACAATGTTATCAAGTTCTTTCAAGAAGAACTGGCCAGATTAGACAAAATGCTGACTGCCGCCGAGGATTCTTTAATCGAGTACAATATAGAAAACCGCATCATCAACTACGGAGAACAAACCAAACAAGTGGCAAGCATGGACGCTGCTTACCGGATGATGGACAATGATTTACTTGTCAATTACTCTACCAGTAAGGCGTTGATCGATTTCTATGAATATAAATTAGGTGATGTGGCCAAATTGATCCGTACCAACAATGAGTTTATGGACAAACTTCATCAAATGTCCCAATTGAACACTCAGATCTCAACCATGGAAATCACTCCGGACGAAAAGAACCGGAAGAAACTGGAGGAACAAAAAAACATGTTAAGTAACGCCGAACAAAACATCAACAATCTCGCCCTGAAACTAAGTGCTGAAGCTGCAAGTACAAACAATGTATCTTATGAAACACTCATCAGCCAGTGGCTTGACCAAATAGTCCTTGCCGAAAAGACTAAAGCCCAAATGGAAGCACGAGATATAATGAGAGAGAATTTAAATGAAGATTTCCTTTATTTCTCCCCCATCGGCGCCACCCTGGGCCGGAAAGAAAGGCATATCGGCTTTGTGGAAAGCAACTATATGTCTACCATGGGGGCCTTAAATGCAGCCATCTTGCGACAAAAGAATCTGGAAATGACTTCGGCTTCATTAAAAATCATGAACCCGCCCCTGTTTCCATTGACCTCCTCCCCCACCAATGCACGCATGATTATACTTGCATCCATACTGGGTACTTTACTTTTCATCATTGGTTATTTTCTGATTATCGAAATACTGGACCGTACCCTCAGAGACAAAATACGTACAGAACGAATCACCGGAGGAACAGTTATCGGCGCATATCCTAAAGAAAGCAAGTTAAGATACAGACGTTATAATAAAGCCATAAACGAAATGGCCGTCAAGCAACTCAGCACCGCTTTATTGCCTCATCTAAATACACAGGAACAGCGAGTTATCAATTTGTTAAGTACAGAAGAGAAAGACGGAAAGACCCATGTCGCCCGCCTGATAGAGGAATATTGGAGCAACATCGGCTTAAACGTCCGCCGCATTACATACGATGAAGATTTTCTAAGCGAAGACAGCCAATATGTACAGGCAAACAATTTGAAAGAACTATGTCCCGATCTGGAAAAGGATGAAATTCTTCTAATCGAACACCCGGTCCTGAAAAGCAATCCTCTGCCTCCGGCTTTGTTAAATGAAGCATCCATCAATCTGCTGGTTGTCCGTGCCAACCGTACTTGGAAAAATACGGATCAGGCACTGTATGAACATTTGTTACAAGTTAAACAAAAAGAAGTACCCCTCCTTTTCTATCTGACACAAGCAGACAGAAATACAGTGGAAGATTTTACAGGACAATTACCTCCTTACACGAACTTTAAGAATATGGAATACAGGCTGTTTCAACTCGGACTGACCGCCATTGAATACAAAGGAAAATAGATAATGATAGCAAAAGAAATAAATATAACCCATACAGGTCAAATTCTAGCCAGCTTTATTATCGGGCTGTGCTTATGCCTATGGACAGCCCTCAACATGAAACCTGCCATAGGAGTTGCAATAGGGTTCATACCTTTTGCCACGCTTTTTATTTTTATATGCATAAACAAACCCGCCATTCTGCTGGCCATCACCTTTATGCTGAATTACCTGATAATGGGAATTAACAGATATCATTCCATCCCTATTGCCATTACCAATATCTTTGACTTGCTCTACGGCATCATGTTGGCCCTTATTCTTCTGAAACAGTTACAAAGCAATCATCATTTCAGAAGAATACTGAACGTCTATACCTGCATCACATTGGTCTGGCTGCTATATTGTATCATCAACATAGGTAATGGTATTACCGGTGAATTTTACATGGAAGCATGGCTTCGTATTTTAAGACCCTGGGCCTTATACCCTATTCTGACCTGTATTATTCTATCCATACACTGCAATCGCTACACTTTTATCCATTACTTTTTAATACTATGGGGTATCATGACCCTACTGGCTGCCGCAAAAGGATATTGGCAAAAGAACAAAGGTTTTGACAGTACCGAGCTAAGCTGGTTGTGGGCCTACGGAGCACGTACCCATTTTATCCATTCCGGTATCCGCTATTTCTCATTTTTCACTGACGCGGGTCTTTTCGGTGCCAGCATGGGATTATCCTGCACTGTTTTCACGCTTACTTTTTTCTATACAAAGAACCTATTTCTCAGACTCTTCTATTTAATAGTGGGTATGGCAGGATTTTATGGTCTGTTAATATCGGGAACCCGATCGGCCATAGCAGTACCCATTGCAGGGCTGGGGCTCTTTCTGTTCCTGTCTAAAAGTTGGAAAATAGGCATCATTTCCTTTATCCTGCTTGTTGGAGGAGTAGGAATGCTGAAATACACCAAGATCGGAGAGAGCAATAAATTGATCCGCCGTATGCGTTCCGCTTTCGACACAGAGGACCAATCGATGATGGCGCGTTTCGAGAACCAGAAAGCACTGAATGCCTACATGGATGAAATGCCCTTCGGCATAGGCATGGGAGCCATAGACGGGGTAGTTCCTCCCCATAACAAATATTATTTCGTTTCCATCTGTCCTTCAGACTCCAGTCTGGTAGATGTATGGAAACAGATGGGAATAGTGGGACTGTGTGTGTTTTTGGGTATGCATGCCATTCTATTTCTATCGGGCTCCTACATTCTTTTATTCAAAATCCGAAATCCGGAAATCCGAGGACCGCTGACAGGTATGTTATGCGGTTGTGCAGGCATACTGGTAGCTTCTTACGCCAATATGGTTTATTTCCAGTTTCCTAACGGAATCTTGATTTATTCCTGTTTCACCTTTGTTTTTTTAGGACCTTATTTAGATAAACAATACTCAGAAATACATGGACTACCGGCAGCCTGACCTATCCGTCATCACCGTGAACTATAACGGTTTTCACGACACCTGCGAATTTATCGACTCGTGGACAGCTACTATATTCTCTGTCAGTTATGAAATGATAGTCATTGACAATGGTTCCACTGCCAATGAAGCCGCCTTGCTACAAAAAACATATCCTTTTATCCAAGCCGTACGCAGTGAGCAGAACTTAGGATTCGCCGGAGGTAACAATCTGGGTATAAACCTTGCAAAAGGAAAATACCTGTTCTTGCTGAACAATGATGTTTGTATGGTCAAAGATGCCATACCCTTGTTGATAAAACGCCTTCTGTCCTCCGACAAGATAGCAGGTGTCTCCCCGTTAATCCGGGATTATGCAGAACCGCACGCCATACAATTTGCAGGATACACCCAACTTTCGCCCATTACCTTAAGAAACAGAGCCATAGGCAAAGGGAAAATAAATAAAGGCCACTACCCCGCCCAAAAAACGCCTTATCTGCATGGTGCCGCCATGTTACTGAAAAAAACAATAATAGACAAGCTTAGCCTGATGCCCGAAGAATATTTTCTATATTATGAGGAACTGGACTGGTGCACCTATATCAATAGGGAAGGCTACGAACTATGGTACGATCCCGCTTGCGAAATATGGCACAAGGACAGCAACTCCACCGGAAAAGAAAGTCCGTTGAAATACTATTACCTGAGCAGAAACAGATTACTATATGCCTACCGCAATCTCTTTGACTGGAAACTTCCGGTTTCCATCTTATACCAGACAATGATTGTATGTCCCAAAAACATACTGACCGCCTTGGGGAAAGGAAAGAAAGCCATAGCCAAAGCACATTGGGAGGGAACAAAAGCATTTTTCAAACTTAGAAACAAAGACAAACAGCCATGATATTTCTAGCATACATAGAACTATTACTTTTCGCGATATGCGCCTTTACTGTTTTTTACCTGCTGGTATACGCCATAGCGGCAACGGGCAACCGCACCGACAAATATTCCGAATCAAGAGTAAAACACCGTTTCGCCATTCTGATACCGACCTATCAGGACGATGACTACATACCCTATACCGTCAAATCATTTCTACAACAAGAATATCCTATAGACTGCTATGACATTATCGTCATTTCAGACCACCTGAAGCCGGAAACAAACAGACAGCTGGCACAATATCCCATCACCCTGTTGCAAGCCAGGTTCAAGAAAAGTTCAAAAATGAAATCTGTCAAAGCAGCTATGTCACAATTACAAGAAGGACAATACGATATCGTTTTAATCATGAATGCGGACAATGTAGTGGACACCAATTTTCTTGAAGTTGTCAACAATACGTATGCCAGCGGCTCCAATGCCATCCAAACCCATCGCATCTATCAAGAAAGACCCAATAATGTCAGCATATTGAATGCCATCACCGACGAGATCAATAATTCCATTCTTCGTGCGGGACATGTCAATTTGGGACTTTCAGCTTCGCTGAACGGCTCCGGAACCGCAATAGACTTCACTTGGTTCAAAGAAAACATCCGTCATTTAAAAGACGATGACGATGAAAAAGTCATCGAATCCCTGCTGCTCCGCGAACGGATATATGTGGAATATTTAAATAATACCCATGTATATGCCTTGAAGAATAGTGGAAAGAAAAAATTCTATACCCAACATGGTACTTGGATTAAAACCCAATATTATTCCCTGTTCACCAATATCGGTAATCTGCCCGGCGCCATTTTAAGTGGAAAATTTGATTATGCCGACCGTATTTTGCAATGGTTCATTTTCCCTCGCACCATCCTGCTAGGTATCCTCATCCTGTTCAGTTTCCTGTCCGTATACTTCCACTGGAGCGCCTGCCTAAAATGGTGGGGATTATTACTCACTTTCTTATTGACTATGGCAATAGCCACTCCAAACTACTTGGTGGACAGCAAATTCAACAAAGCCATGAAAGCTATCCCCTTTCTGGCGGCAGGCATGATATTCAATATGCTTTTAAGAAAGAAAAAATAAAAGCCCCATGCTATCGGAAATTATACATATCATGGAATATACGCTATATATCTACCTTTCCGTCAGTGTGGGGTATATAGTCCTGTTTTCTGCCGCCTCTCATTTCTTCAAACAAAAGAAATATCCCGCGACTACTGTCCGGCAACGTTTTATCATCCTTGTTCCCGCCTATAAAGAGGATGCGGTCATTCACGCCTGCGTCACTTCCGTTCTGCGCCAAACTTATCCGGCAGAGCTTTACGACCTGATAGTCATATCCGACCACATGCGTCCCGAAACCAATGCCTCACTGCGCAAAGAACGCATCAGCTTGATAGAACTGCATGAAAAGGAAAGTTCCAAGGCAAAAGCCCTGCGCATTGCAGCAGAGACCATCACAGACCAGCCATACGATTATGTCCTCATACTGGATGCCGATAATCTGATCTCACCCTGTTATCTTCAAGAACTGAATAAGGCAGTTTCACAGGGTATAAAAGCCATACAGACACACCGCAAAGCCAAAAATATGAATACAGACATAGCCCTATTGGATGCCGCCATCGAAGAGATGAACAATTCCATCTTCCGCAAGGGACACATCCGGCTGGGATTTTCATCTGCCCTTACCGGCTCCGGAATGGCTTTCGATTTCCGATGGTTTGTCCGGAACATCATCCATACCCATAGTACGGGCGAAGACAAAGAACTGGAAGAACTCCTGCTCCGTCAAGGCATTCACATTGAATATATAGACACCCTAGAAACATTGGACGAAAAAGTCCGGCAACCGGATGCCTTGCGTAACCAGCGCCGCCGCTGGATAGCCACCCAGCTTTTCCTTGCATTAAAAATGGGACGTAACCTCCCCACAGCCTTACTGAACGGAAACGGAGATTATCTGCTGAAAACCCTCCAAGCCTTTATCGCTCCCCGCAGCATTCTGTTGGCGCTCATCGGATTCTTTTCATGTGTTCTCTGCATTTTCTCTCCAACTTCTTCCATAAAGTGGTGGATTTTGCTTATCTTGCTGAATGGTGCGTTATACCTGGCCATTCCGTCCAATATGAGATATAAATACATGAGCAGAATCCTCAGGCAGACACCTTATTTTGTAATCATTATGCTTCTCAACTTGTTTCACTTGAAAGGAATGGCACAGAAGTTCAACCATACACAGCATGGATAGAATTATGAATATAAAGGAGTACTTACAACAACACCCGCAATGGAAAAAACGGATACACGGTTTCATCATGCATCCGGTAAAGACACGCCCCTATTGGTGGATACGCGTATGGCAACCTTTCTACATAAAAAAAGGCCAGGGCTCAGTCATTTATCCCAGTGTACGGAAAGACCTTCCACCGTTCCATCTGTTCCAGATGGGAAAATATTCGGTAGTGGAAGATTTCTCCTGCTTGAACAATGCCGTAGGCGACATCGTAATCGGCGACTATTGCCGGATAGGACTCAGCAATACGGTCATCGGTCCCATCCGGATAGACAACGGGGTCAATATTTCACAAAACGTAGCCCTGATAGGATTAGATCACAATTATCAGAATATCACTCAAGGCATCATCGAACAAGGTATCACCACTTCCCCTATCCACATCGGAGAACATACCATCATAGGAGCCAACGTGATTGTACTGCCCGGAATCACCATCGGCAAACATTGTTTTATCGGTGCCGGGTGTGTAGTTACCCAAAACATACCCGACTATTGTGTCACGGTAGGAAATCCCGCACGCATTATCAAACGCTATAACCCTCAATCACAAACATGGGAGAAAATATAAAAATATTAGTATGTGCCCATAAGGACAGCCGGCTACCGCAGCATGAGTACTTCTGCCCTATACAGGTGGGGGCCTCCCTAACCAGTGCCCGATTCTTCCCTGTACTAGATAACACAGGAGATAATATATCCGACAGGAATCCTCACTTTTGTGAACTAACCGCCCATTATTGGGCTTGGAAAAATCTAAAGTGTGACATTATAGGGCTCAATCATTACAGGCGCTTCTTTGATTTTCATCGCCCTTTTCCAGCTTTTTCACCAGACAGGAGTTTCATTAACATAGATTCATTTCTAAAAGAAACTTATCAATTTCCTGATTTAGAAACTTTATTAAATGATTATGACATCATCCTCTCTCCCAAGCGTCATTATCCCTATAACGTCGCTACACAATACGCCATTTCCCATCTAGTCAATGACCTCAATTTACTGAAAGAAGTCATTCAACACCTCACACCCGAATATGCTGAAGCTTTTCATACATTCATGTATCACTGCAATGCCTATTCCGGATATAATATGTTCATCACCAGACGGAAACATTTTAACGAATACTCCCAGTGGCTATTCCGCGTATTGTTTGAATTAGAAAAACGGGTAAAACTGTCCGCCTATCCGGATCAGGCACGTCTGTTCGGCTATTTATCAGAAAGATTGATCAATGTCTATTGCATAAGGCACCGGTTAAAGATAAAGTATGTTCCCGTCATCATGCCCTTGGAAGAAACGTTTCAAAATCCGAGCAACCTGCTTTATACGCTTCGCCAGCTAAAGAATGATCTTATTTATAAACTCACAGAATTATAAGTTATGCCGTTGGTTTCTGTCATCATCCCTATATACAATACAGAAAAATTCCTGCCTTTGTGTATCAGCAGCGTCTTAAACCAGACACTGACAGACATTGAGGTACTGCTGGTTAATGACGGAAGTACGGACGGAAGCGGGAAAATATGTGACGAATACGCCTGCAAGGACCAACGAATACAGGTAATACACACTCTGAACCAAGGAGTCAGCCATGCACGAAACCAAGGACTGGAAACCGCAAAAGGAGAATATATAGCTTTCATGGATAGCGACGACTGGATAGAAACGGATATGATAGCCACTCTTTATCAACTTATCCGGACAAACGAAGCCGGTCTGGCTACTTGCGGATATATCATTGAAAATGAAGATGGTCGTCCGATTTACCACATCAACGAAGTGAAATCCGGCAAATTAACCCAGTGGGAGGCCATTCACTCCCTGTTTAACGACAGGCATTACAAATACAAAGGAAACTTATGGGATAAATTATATCATAAAGAAATCATTGACAAACATCACCTAAAATTCAATGAACATATTTATTATAATGAAGACAGACTCTTTATTTTTCAATACCTGAGCCACTGCCAATCAGCCGCATACACCACTTCCCCCTATTATCACTATGTCACAAGAAAATCAAGCGCCATGAACCTGTCGCAAAAAAACTACACCCCCAAACTGTGCACTTTCATGGATGCATTCGACCTGATGACTTCACTTTCGGCCACATTCCCCACCTATATTCTACGTGCTTTGTCGGCCGATTACATAAAAAGTTCGTTCTTGTTCTATACCCAACACTCACGGGAAATCCCCTTCAATGAATTATGGGACAGAATGCTAAGAATCAGAAAAAACAATTATATACATCTTCCACTTTCTCTAAAAATAAAGTATGCGCTATATGGCATCAGACTTATCCTGCGGGCATGGCTCAAGTGAAAAAAACAATTTACTGCTTACTTAACACGCACCCGTTTTATCTTTCCATGCACCCACAACAAGGCACAGACCAATTTGTATGCCATCTGATGAAGGCCAGCAGTTTTATTCAGTTCGGGAATCAGTTCCAATAAAGGGGATTCCACCTTTTCCAGTCTTATATAATCCTTTATCATTCTATCCGGAAACAATTCCTTATACACCCGCCTTCTTTCCAGATCTCTTGTCCCGGCATCCGTTTCACTGACCCCTCCAGGCACAAACCTACAAACGATAGAACGAATATTGCGGAACGTCACATTGTTGAATATCAAGGTCTGAATATAAAATTTCCAATCGGATACAATCTTATAATTCTCGTCATACCTGTTTTCATCAAAAAGTTCTTTACGAAAGAACGAAGCCTGATGCAATACAGTTCCCCGAATCAAATCCATCAGCGTTATATCCTCCTTATGAAAGCCCCACACCTCTGTGCCATGCACTATTTTTCCAACAACAATATCGCTGTCCAATGAAGGTGCCACCTCCTGCAACACACCATTGTTATAAAATTCATCACCGGAATTCATAAAGTTCAAATACTCTCCATGCGCCTGTAAAACTCCTTTATTCATGGCATGATAAATACCCTTGTCCGGCTCCGATACCCAATAGTCCACTTTACCGGCATACTCTTTTATCACTTCAATGCTTCCATCCGTGGACCCTCCGTCAATAATAATATACTCAAAATCCCTAAAAGACTGGCCGACCACACTTTCTATGGTTTTCCTCAACCCTTCTTTATTATTATAATTAATGGTTATAATCGAAAATTTTCTTTGTGACATATATTTCGCTTTTTACAATCTAAAGTTTCCATTCGTCATCCAGACTGAGCGATTTTCCGAATCCGACATACAGAGGCACAATCCGGCTGACATTCGAAGTATAAGTACCGATAAAAAATGAAGAATGGATCAGAATATCCATATCCAACAGCATATTCAACGTATCTATATATCTACTTTTTTTATCCTTTGTATTAAACAAAGACTCATCAAATCCTGTTTGTGTCACAGCTGTGTTACAGTAAACATTAAATCCTTCGGCAACTAGTATGGATTTCAACTCATCCTTCACAGAACTATCATCCGTAGCTATAAACACATTACGGCTGATATGCTTCTTCCCTTTAACAGCATCAATATAAAGAGACAAACCGAGTTCCTTCATCTCACGGGAAACTATCTTATCTCCCCGCCTTATATGTACCGCTATGTAATCTACCGGCAAATTCATCTCACTTTTCCTTTCTTCTATATAACCGGTTGTCTTCTCATTAAATTTTAATATTTTCCGCAAGGCAGAGCCATAATCATTTCTGATATCTTCCAGCTTCTCCAGAAACTCCTCCGATCTCATTTTTAGAAATACCTCATTCCCTAGTTCCGTTTCCGGATGAAATAACAGATATATCCTATTCATTATATAGAAAATATAATACCGGAAAAAAGCGGACGGATTATAATAGATATTTCCCCACCAAGGCTTCCCCTTCTTATAAACAATATATTGCGAGCACATCATTCCGTTACAGTCTGGCAAGACCGACTCGAAATAATCACTCCAGCCTTTCTCCACCCTTGCATTCCAGTTTCTTGTATTGACAGTCAGCTCTTCCTGATTATAGTCCGCATAGACCAATGCCAATGCAAGATTAGACAACTCTGAGAACAACCCTCTTCCAGTCAAACTATATACAATTCTTTTTTTCTTCATCTCCATAGTAGAACATAATGATCAAACTTTTATATCCTCCAATCCGATAAAGCCGTTGGACGTTTGTGTCAGCGCATGTCCGAATCCACTTTGAAATCCCTCACATTCCAGCAAACAGCAACGAACTGCTTTCAAATAATATTCCACCATAGGATGATGTATAAACAAATCTGCCTGCAGGACACCTTTACTCAGCACAGACGGAAGCCCTATACGCCTCTCGATGCAAAAATCCCCTTTAGGTAAATGACTGATACTTCCGTAATAATGTCCCGGAGCATAACTAGCATAAGGCACTTCCGTCCTGCTCTTCAAAACCAGCATTACATCATACATCATATCCTCTTCAGAATATCCCTGTATTTTCACAGTCAGAAAATTCTGACCTCCATGAATAGTGGAAGAGGCACATTCCGTTCCGTTTATCTCAATGCAATCTATATGAAGCGTATTTTTCGTCCAACCCACATAATCTATAATTTTACTTTTCCGGACCGTCCCTTTCTCTTTCAAGTAATAATCAATGGCAGAATGAACCGTCCCCTGATAAACTACGGTACCATTTTCCAAGCATATTCCTTTTGTACACAAACTTCTTACCGCCGCCATGTTATGACTGACAAACAAAACTGTCCGTCCCTCTCCTTTCGCCACGTCCTGCATCTTGCCAATGGCCTTCTTTTGGAATTCCGCATCTCCCACTGCCAACACCTCGTCCACTACCAGAATTTCCGGCTCCAGATGGGCAGCGATAGCAAAACCCAACCGCACGGTCATACCCGAAGAATAACGTTTCACTGGAGTATCGATATATTTCTCCACACCGGCGAAAGCCACAATCTCATCCAACTTACGGGTAATCTCCGCCTTGGTCATCCCCATGATGGAACCATTCATATAAATATTCTCCCGTCCTGTCATTTCGGGATGAAAGCCTGTACCCACTTCCAGCAAAGAGGCAATACGCCCCCGTGCACGGATACAACCGACAGTAGGAGAAGTCACCCGCGAAAGGATTTTCAACAAAGTGGACTTTCCCGCACCGTTCTTACCTATAATACCCAGCACTTCCCCTTCCTCCACATGGAAATTAATATCTTTCAACGCCCATACAAAATCCCCCATCGCTTGCTTGGAACGGTCATTCTCTTCCCCGATTCTGAGATACGGGTCCTCCTTCCCACGAATCCGCGCCCACCAACGATTCAAATCACGGCTCAGCGTTCCGGCTCCGATACTTCCCAATGCATATTGCTTGCTGATATTCTGAAACTCTATCGCTATTTTTCCCATTCTGTCCCTCCTTTTAAATCACATCCATGAAACTACGTTGCACTCTATTAAAAGTCACCATCCCCCAAAGCATTATCACCACTGTAAACACCAACGTGTAGCCTAAGTGAAACCAACTGAAAGTCCCCACTCCCAAAAATCCGAATTTAAATGTTTCGATAATGGAAGTCAGCGGATTTGCCACAATGATCCACATATACTGCTCATGGCTCTGCCTCATCACGGACAAAGGGTAAATAACCGGAGTGGCATACATCCACAACTGCACCCCGAAAGTAATCAAGAAACGCAAGTCGCGGTATTTGGTCGTCAAGGAGGATATCAATAATCCGAACCCCAAACCAAGACCTGCCAACATGAGCAGCAGCAAGGGAGCCAACCAAGCATATCCGTTGACCATCAACGAATATCCGTTGCACAAATAATAAATATAAATTAAAACAAACAGTCCAAACTGAATGCCCATCTTTATCATACAAGATATAACGATGGACAAGGGTACCACCAGACGAGGGAAATATACTTTTCCAAATACATTCTGATTGGCGTTGAACGTATCCGAACAGCGGCTTAAACATTCCGAGAAATAATTCCAGCAGAGTAAGCCCGCCATATAAAAGAGCGGTTGAGGAAGCCCGTCGGTAGGAATACCGGCAATACCGCCAAAAACAAACATGAACATGACGGTAGTAAGCAGTGGCTGGATAACAAACCACAACGGTCCTAAAACAGTCTGTTTATAAAAAGTGACGATATCCCGTCTGATATACATTACCAGCAAATCCCTATACCGCCATACCTCCTCCAGATCCAACCGGAACAAACCGGACCGAGGCTTGATCACAATATCCCATTTTTCCTGTTCATCTTGTACCATACACTACTTTTTTTAGTAAATTATTCCAACTGTCACAGACCTTCTCTATATGAAATGTATCAGCATATTCCACCGCCTTATTTTCCATCCATTCCCAATCCGTCCGATCAGCCATATACGACATACAACCGGCCAGCTGAGCTATATTCCCTGTCTCAAAAAGAACGGCCATATCTTTGTCTTTCAACAACTCGCGCGTTATCGGTAAATCAGATGCGATAACAGGTAACCCGTGCGCCATAGCCTCTATCATCACCAGGCCGAATCCCTCCCAACGGGAACTCAGCACATACATACTGGAATGTGCATAATATTCCTGCACCTCTTTCGTAAAAGGATGCAGCGCCATGTTCTTTTCCAGTTCATATTCATTGATCAATGAACGGTAAAGCGCTTCCTCAGGACCCTCCCCCACAATTTCCAGTGTCCAGTCCGGATGAGTTTTCACAAAAACAGAAAAAGCTTTTATTAAAATATCAAATCCTTTATGTCCGAATGAAAAACGACCGACCGCCAAAATCCTTCTATATTCCTTCTTTCCCCGACCTTTAGGCAGTACAGTCAGAGGATTGTATATCACCTCGCAGCACAGGTTCATTTTCCGAAAGAAACAACCGGCATCTGCATGACTTAAAACCACCCTCTCGTCCAATTTCCTCATCTGGACTTGAAAAAAATAATCCAATCCCGGCAAATAGGGAGTTTCTTTCTCAAAGAATGCTCCATAAGAATTATGCAGCCACCCAACAGTCTTTGTTTGAATCCGGTTCTTTACAGCAGAGAGGTGCAGAGCCATAAAAGCATGTACCCCGATGACTACATCACATTGCCGGGCATTTATTTTCCTTGCCAATGTCCGTTTATAAGAAGAAGGGAAAAAACTGGCAGCATACCATTTCGAAGTCAGCCGGGTATGAGGCAACCCATGTTTATATAAAAAACTATAGCTTTTACATAACAAACGCTCGATGAAAGAGGAGGCGGAATAAGAGAAAGAATCAAACTGCACGGTACTTTCGGCATATCCGTACATCGACAAGTCCGTACAAGTATCCGTAGTCAGTATCGTGACTTCATGTTTTCCGGACAAAGCCTTGGCTATTTCAGCCAACACACGCTGTACTCCGCCGAAACTGAAGACAGTATCACAATAAAATAATATTCTCATGGAATTTAGATTACACTCTTTCTTCGCAAAGATACGATAAAGAAACGAAAATAAATGCGGAATGAGGAAAGAATATCATATAATACAAAGCAGGTATATGCGGCACGTACATACGCATAGAGCGACACGTACGTATGTGAAATCCTGCACACCCAAAAACAACAGGTCAAATAAAAAAAAGACCTTGTTCTTTTTTAAAAAGATGGCGAGCTTTTTTTAAAACCTCCTGATCTTTTTACTGCTGCCGGAAATTCGCCATATTCCGTAGAGGTATGATCCCTTCAGACGCACTTTTTGCAAAGAAAAAGCCTGAGAACGACCTACTTCATATTAAACCGGAACAACTTATAAAAAAAGGATATATAACTGATAACAAATAGATTATGTGAAATTCTGTTCTCAAAAACAGTGAGGGCATGAGAGCATAAGTGAGAGTTACAATTTTTACCATCACTATACAAATAGTTCATAAACAACCAGTTGTGCACACAGTGAGGGCATGAGGGCATTATCACCCAGAATTTTCAGTGAAAGATTCTCATACTCATCGAGATATTGACAAGATAATGCATGATGCTGAATATAAATCAATATCTTTGCAAAAAGAAGAAGAATGACAAAGAACACAAGTTATCATTACAGCATCATTATTCCGCACAAGAATACTCCCCGTCTTCTGGAACGCTGTCTGTGCTCAATTCCCACTTGGGATGAAATTCAAATCATTATCATTGATGATAACAGCAATTCCGAATCTGTCGATTTTTCTCATTTTCCGGGAAACGGCAGAAAAAATACGGAAGTCCTGTTCACTAAGGAGGGAAAAGGAGCAGGATACGCACGGAACATAGGACTCTCCCACGCCCGTGGCAAATGGATTATCTTTGCGGATGCAGATGATTTCTTTACAGCCGATTGTTTTACTATCTTAAACGAATACATGGACAGCCCCCATAAAGTCATCTATTTCAATGTACGTTTTGTCATGTCCGATGATCCGTCCCAAGAAAGCCGACGCGGAACTTACTATACCAACTTCTTCAATGATGTAAACCCGGAAAACAAACTGCGATACCAATCTCAAGTTCCTTGGGGCAAAATGATAAGGCGCAGCTTCCTGTCAACATTCCACATTCAATTCGATGAAACAAGAATAGCCAACGATGTGTATTTTTCATGCCTTGTCGGTATATATGCCCCCAAAGTAACCACAGACAGAAGAATCATTTATTATTGTACCGAATCCGACCAGTCCCTTGCTATGTCCAAACAAGACCGCGAGAGTTTAATCATACGGTTCAACGCAAGCATGAAATGCAACAGACTGTTGCGACAAGAAAAAATCCACTATTACCTGTCACCACTTCCGTGGTGTATCCCTTCGGCAAAAACAAAAGAATGGCTCCCCGCCAAATACTTTTTTGAATACCTGTTTTTCTTCCGCCTGCAAGCATTCAAAGAATTATATTATGCTTTTTCCGCTATCCTATCACATATGAATGAACCGGCTACAAAAGAAACCGACAACCAATGTAACAAGAAAACTACCAACCTAAAGGAATAATATTCATTACACAAGAAGATTCAGAGATACCACCTTCCCCATATCTTATAATACAATTTGATCAGATTAGCGTATTTATACAATATGTGATGTCTGTAAATCCCCCAATTCAAAAGCAGAGAAAAAGGATAGAACAAATTCAATTCGTACAAAACCTCCATAGGCCGGAACTCTCTGCAATGCTTCCTTATCAAATTTCTTTTAAACTTATCTATCGCATCATTACTTTCCCTTGTAACCCCTATTGCAGCAGCATTATACACCACCGGCATCAGCTTGTTCAAAATGAAACAGATATTTTCGGCATACAGTTCCTGTTCCATGTGCTCATTAAAAACGGTCAAGATAAAAATAAAATCCTTTGCCGGCTTGTCAAAGTCCGTTTTCGCCCTATTCATGGTTGAGAAAGGATTTGAACGCCTGTAGAAATAAGTAAAAGAATTGACGGAAGCAAACATTTCCACCTTTTTATACAGAAAATAGCACCACAAAAAGTCCTCAAACAAAATGCCCGTCCTGAAATAAATGGCATTCTCTGTCAGCACCTCCTTTCTGATCAATCTGTTGACCGGAGTGGATGTTATTTTCGAATCCAGAAACAGCTTGTTGATACGTATCCGTCCTTCCGTATATCTTTGCAAATCACTGTTTTTGTTTTCCATCCCTTCTGAATAAGAATCCCCCTGCACCAAGTCAACCCCCGGATATCTTTTCGTTTCCTCCCATAATTTCTCCAGACAATTCTCATAAAGCATATCATCCGAATCTATAAAAAAAAGATAACCACCCCGGGATAGTTCTATTCCCTTGTTCCTTGCCGCAGAGACTCCTTCATTCCTCTCATTTCTCACGATTCTAAAACTGATGTTCCCTTTATATCCGGCCAGCTTTTCCTCTATCAGGCACATACTGTTATCCGGAGAGCAATCATCAATGATGATACACTCAAAACAATCAAAAGTTTGGTTGATTATGGAATCAAGACATTCTGATACGTATTTTTCCACCTTGTAAACCGGCATCACCACCGTTATCTCTTTCATCATTATCTGCTAATCATTATAAAATGCAATATTCGCAAAAACAAATGATACTCACAACATTCCAAAGACTTTAATTACTAAATATACCCATCTTCATCCCTTGAAACCCACTCTTTACTCCGAATACAGCCGACATTCCATAAAAAAACGGATATGGACAGGAATTTCAACAACTTCTTATTGGATATATAAAAAGAATACACTATTTTTACGGAAAAACAAATCAGGGGAATGAAAATAGTATATGTATACGACTCTATAGCCCGTATAGGAGGCATGGAGCGGATTTTAACGGATAAGATGAATTACTTGGCCGAAATTTATGGGCACAAGGTCTATCTTATCACTTCTTCCCAAGGCAATCATCCTCTTTCTTTCCCTTTATCCGACAAAGTGGAACATATCGATCTGGATACAAAGTTTCATTTGCAATACCAGCATCCGCTTCTCGAACAATTGAAAGTGGGATGGACTTTGAACCATAAATTCGAACAAAAATTAAAAAAAGAGATCAAGTTCATCAATCCCGATATCATATCAGGAAATACCAGTTTCAAAGCGGATTTGATCTGTAAATTAAACTGCAAGGCAAAGAAAATCATTGAATCGCATTGCGCCAAAATATACACCCGGATACCTGCAAACCGCAAAAAGAGTTTTTTTAAAGATATAAAAGACAGATACGTCAGCTACCAATGTTTCCGTGATGTAAAACGATACAGCGATGCTATAGTAACACTGACACAAGGAGATGCCGCCATGTGGGGACAACATCCGAATATACATATCATTCCGAACACCACCTCTATTGATATACAAACAATCAGCTCTTGTGAAGCTCCCCGTGTAATAGCGGCAGGCAGACTGACCTGGCAAAAAGGATTCGACAGACTGATCGACGCATGGAATATCGTGCAGAAACGCCATCCCGACTGGATACTGGATATATTTGGTGAAGGATTTTATAAGGATAGCTTAGCCCGGCAGATTAAAGACAGAAAGCTGGAACACTCCATCACAATTCATCCTTTTACACAAAACATAACGCAAGAATACCTGAACAGTTCCATTCTGGCCCTAAGCTCCAATTACGAAGGTTTTGGACTGGTCTTGATCGAAGCCATGAGTCTGGGTGTTCCTTGTGTTTCTTTCGACTGTCCTTTCGGTCCATCGGAAATCATCAGAAACCAGGAAGACGGACTCCTCGTTAAAAACGGAGACATACAAGGATTTGCCAACGCTCTTTGCCACTTGATAGAACATGAAGCAGAAAGAAAAGCTTTTGGCAAAAGAGCTAAACAAAATATAAAACGCTACTCACTCCGAAACATCATGCCGCAATGGGAAATGTTGTTTCATAAACTGACTGAAAAATGACCATCGTTTATCTATACACAGCACTATGCACCGTGGGAGGCGCAGACCGGAGCATCATCCAAAAAGCGAACTATCTGGCTGACGAAATGCATCAGGATGTATTTATTATCACAGATTCACAAAAAGAACGACCGCCCGTTTTCCCGATATCTCCCAGAATCAGGCACATTGACATAGCGATTGATTTTGACAGACAGTATCATCACAACCTGTTAGTAAGAGGGTATTATTATTTTACCCTGATGTACCTGTACAGAAAGAAGCTGGAGTATTGGCTGAAAACCTTGAAGCCGGATATCGTCATCAGCACATTGGGCCGAGAATTGGATTTTCTGACACAACTGGACGATGGAAGCGTAAAAATAGGAGAATCCCATATAGCTAAACCGTACACTCGTAACCTGCATCTGATGGAACAACGGGGATTCCCATACAAGCAAATCGCACGGCATTGGAGAAAGAAACAGGAGGAAGCTGTAAAAAAACTGGACGCGCTGGTTGTTCTGACACAACATGATGCGGATAATTGGAAAGAAGTGAAGAAGGCTTGTGTCATACCAAACTTCTTACCTTTCTCACCCCAAAAAGGGAGTTCCTGCCTGGAAAAAAGAATCATCAGCATAGGAAGATACAGCGAACAGAAGGGGTATGACCGCCTGATTGAAGCTTGGATCAAAGTCAATCAGAAGCATCCCGACTGGCATATCCGCATTTACGGAGAAGGACAGGATAGGAACAGTCTGCAAGAGCTTATTGAAAAGCATCATATAGAAAACAGTTTTTCACTATGCCCTCCGACAAAAAACATTCAAGAAAAATATCTGGAAAGTTCCATATACGTCATGAGTTCACGATTTGAAGGATTACCGATGGCACTTCTGGAAGCGATGGCATGTGGTGTTCCCTGCATTTCATTCGACTGTCCATACGGACCTGCCGAGATTATCACTCCGGAAGAAGACGGAATACTGGTGAAGAACGGAAACACAGACGAACTGGCTGACGCGATATGCCGGCTGATAGAGGATACGGACAAACGCATACGGATGGGAAAGCAGGCCCAAAAGAATATCCAACGTTATTTACGCGAAGAAGTGATGAAACTGTGGGATGAACTATTCAACACTTTAACAACTACCCGACTATGAATATCATCTATCTCCTTTTCCACGGACTATCCCCTTACAGCGGCATCAGCAAAAAGATCCTGTATCAGGTTAAAGGCTTTGAAACATGTGGACACCGGGTCAGTTTATGCACATACAGCATAGCGGACAACGGCCACCGGGTAAGGATGATAAACGATGAAATAATAGACGACTACGGAACAGGCAAACCAGCTGCGGCGAAAAGGAGAGTTTCCTACCAATGCATATACCGCTATGCTGTAACACATCAAGTGGAATTAATCTACGTACGCTCTTTCCATAATGCAAATCCGTTCACCATCCGGCTGTTCAGCAAACTAAGGAAAGCCGGAATTAAAATAGCGATGGAAATACCCACCTATCCTTACGACAGCGAATACACCGGTTTTCCACTGACCACACGCCTGGGGATACAAGTGGATAAAGTATTCCGAAAGACACTGGCAAAACACGTGAACGCCATCGTCACTTTCTCAGACTATCACCGTATATTCGGCCAACGTACCATTCAGATATCCAATGGAGTTGACTTTGATTCCATTCCGCTGAAAAAGACGGTTTCTAAAAATACCTCCGTCATTCATCTACTAGGAGTGGCCGAAGTACATTATTGGCACGGTTACGACCGTCTGATAGAGGGTTTGGGCAAATATTACCAAAACCCGGCAAACACAACCGTATTTTTCCACATCGCAGGAGGTATATGGAAATCCGAAATGCATGATTCACAACACGCTCCCGGATTTTATGAACTTATCAACAAATATCATATAGAAAAATATGTCATCTTCCACGGACAAAAAATGAACGAGGAACTAGACGAATTATTCAACGAAGCAGACTTTGCCATCGGCAGTCTGGCACGCCACCGCAGCGGCATCGACAAAATCAAAACATTAAAAAACAGAGAATATGCAGCACGGGGAATACCTTTTGCATATTCAGAAACAGATGGAGACTTTGACAAGATGCCTTATATACTGAAAGTTCCAGCCGATGAAAGTCCCATAGATATCCGCCGGCTTATCCGGTTCTATATGGAACTGGATCTGTCTCCTTGCAGAATAAGGGATTCCATTAAAAACCTGTCATGGAAAGAACAAATGATGAAAGTAATAAACAACCTGTAATACTCCCGCCTATGATCCGAATCGCCTATTGTACCCCCTCTCTCCATATCCCCGGAGGAGTGGAAAGGGTACTGACCACCAAAGCCAATTATCTGGCGGAGAATGGTAATTATGACATATATATTTTGCTGACTGACGGAAAAGGCAAGCCTCCCTGCTATACTTTATCGCCCAAAGTAAAAATCATCCAACTGAATATAGACTTTGAAGAATTATGGGAACTTCCTCTTTGGAAAAAAGTGCCGGTTTATCTGAAAAAACAAAGAATATACCGACGCAAGCTCTCTGCCGCTTTGTCTCACCTCAAACCGGACATCACAGTTTCTTTGTTACGACGGGAAATAAACTTTATCACTTCCCTCAAAGATGGAAGTAAAAAGATAGGGGAGCTACACGTGAACCGAAAAAACTATCGTAATTTTGAAAAGGACGAAAGCAACTTCGTCAAGGAACTTTTTGCCAAATTATGGATGAAAAGTCTGGTGAGGCATTTAAAAAAGTTGGATAAGTTCGTTGTGCTGAGTGAAGAAGACAGAGTGAACTGGTCCGAACTGCAAAATGTAAAAGTTATCAGCAACCCTCTACCCTTTCAATCCGGAACATTCAGCGACTTGAACAATAAACGGATAACCGCAGCCGGAAGATATACTTATCAAAAAGGATTCGATTTGTTACTGGAAGCATGGAGCAAAGTCTGTGACCAGCATCCGGACTGGGAATTACATATATATGGCAAAGGGGATAAGACTGCATATCAAGTACTGGCCGGAAAATTGAAATTAAAGAACCTTTTTCTTGAAAATGCAACCCCGGATATGTTCTGTAAATACCGTGAAAGTTCTATCTTTGTATCAAGTTCCAGATTTGAAGGATTCGGAATGGTCATAGCGGAAGCAATGACATGCGGAGTACCTGCCGTGTCATTCGCCTGTCCATGCGGACCTAAAGATATCATCCGGGACGGGGAAGACGGACTATTGGTCGAAAATGGAAAAACAGAAGAACTGGCCGAAAAAATAAATTATCTGATTGAAAACAAACAAATAAGAAAAGAAATGGGGAAAAAAGCCCGTATCAATGTACAACGTTTTGCTGAAGATGTAATAATGCAACAATGGATTCAGCTATTCAACAACTTATTAAACGGAACAGAACAATGAAAACAGATTCCCCCTACGACAGAGGAGACATCCATATAAATAAAAACGACAAAGTGCTAGAAATAGGTCCGGGCCATAATCCGACGTATCGCTCCAACGTGATAGCCGAAAAATTTATTGACACCAATTACCACCGTTGCGGTGACGTGAAAATATACCCTCATCAGACCTTTGTACATGCCGATGGAGAAAACCTGCCCTTCAAAGACAAGGAGTTTGACTACGTAATATGCAATCAGGTATTGGAACACGTGGAACATCCCGAAGCTTTTGTCAAAGAATTATGCAGGGTAGCCCGACGGGGATACATAGAAACTCCCAGTCTGCTGGGCGAATACTTGTTTCCAAAAAAATCACATAAATGGGTTATATTGGATATAGACAACAAACTGGTCTTCTATGAAAAAAACAAGATGCCGGGAAACTATGAAAACGACTATGGAGAATTATTCCTGAATTATCTGCCTTTCCAATCCCTCCCCTACAAACTGCTGTGGCTGACGGAAGGAGATATAACCTTGAACCGCTATGAGTGGAAAGAGGAAGTGGAGATACTAGTCAATCCCGAAGATGAATACTACTCCTCTTTCTTCCTCAACAAATGGAACCGGGAAATGGTGGAGAAACTATATCCCCGCCGTTCCGCCCTGACGGAAATGAAAAAGATGATTCAAGCCCTGTTCTATATCCTCAAAAACAAATTCAAATCACGATTCAGTAATCACCGGAATCCGGTCACACTGTCCGAATATATAAAAACGCATGAAGTGGTACGCTGACTATTTATCCATCTATGACAAGCCTTTCACCCAAGCCCCACAAGCGGTTATCAACCAAGTGAAAGACAAGATCCGGCAGCTTGCAACTCATGCTCCGCTGGTTTCGGTGGTCGCCATCGCCCATAATGAAGAAAAGAGGATATTGAGCTGCCTGTGGTCTTTATGTGAAAACCAACATAACTATCCTGTAGAAATACTAGTCATCAATAATCATTCTACCGACCACACCGAAGAGGTACTAAAAGAATTAGGAGTCACCTACTTCAATGAATACCGGAAAGGTCCCGGTTTTGCCCGGCAATGCGGACTGAACCATGCCCGGGGGAAGTATCATCTCTGCATAGATGCCGACACCCTTTATCCGCCCCAGTACATCAGTACCATGATAAAGGTCTTACAGGACAAAGAAGTGGCAGGTGCATACGCCCTGTGGAGTTTTCTTCCTAATGAACATCATTTAGGACTTTTCTTCTATGAAACACTGCGTGACCTCTATTTGAAAATACAAAATCTGAACAGACCGGAACTCAATGTACGTGGAATGGCTTTTGCCTTCCACACGGAAACAGCCCGGAAAGAAGGATTCCGGACAGACATACTCCGCGGAGAAGACGGCTCCCTGGCACTGGCATTGAAAAAATACGGAAAATTAAAATTCGTCACCGCCCGCAAAGCCCGTGTCCTTACCGGCTATGGTACTGTCTCGGCCGACGGATCCCTGTTTAGCAGTTTCAAAAAACGAGCCATAAAAGGTTTAAGAAGCTTCACGGCTCTTTTCTATAGCAAAAACAATTACGAGGACGAAGATTCTAACCTGATAAAGTAACGACAGATGAAAATAGCAATAGAAGCCCAACGCATCTTCAGAAAAGAAAAGCATGGCATGGACTATGTAGCTCTGGAAACCATCCGGGAACTGCAAAAGATAGACAAACAAAACGAATACTTCATACTGGTCAGCCCGGGAGATGATATTTGTTTGCAGGAATCCGCCAACGTGCATATCGTGACCGTCAACTGGCCGTCCTATCCGCTTTGGGAACAGATAGGACTGCCGTTGGCTTTGAGAAAAATCAAACCCGACCTGCTGCACTGCACAAGTAACACTGCCCCTGTGTATGGAAACATTCCACTGGTGCTTACACTGCACGACATTATCTTTCTAGAAAAAAAACAAGGCAAGAACCAGTCCATGTACCAAAGACTGGGACGTTTCTACCGAAGAATCATTGTTCCCCAAATTCTTACTAGATGCAAAAGAATCATTACCGTTTCTCATTTTGAATGCAACCGCATCAGTCATTTCCTGCACATTGACAGACAACTGCTTGTCGCCGTACACAACGGCTATTCACAACATTTCATACCCATACGGAACGCACAAGCCACCACTGCCCGATACATAAAGAAACATCCTTACCTGTTCTTTTTAGGAAATACCGATCCCAAGAAGAATACGGCAAGGGTATTGCAGGCATACGGTATTTATTTAAAAAAATCCCGTCAGCCCCTTCCCTTGCTTATCGCCGACCTGAAAGAAGAGATCATAGACGAATATCTGAACCGGCAAGGATTACAAGAAATAAAAAAAATGCTGTATCATCCCGGATACATTCCAAACACAGAACTACCCGCTGTTTATAGTGGAGCATCCGTCTTTATATACACGTCTTTACGCGAAAGTTTCGGCATCCCCATTCTGGAGGCGATGGCCTGCGGAACTCCCGTCATCACCTCAACCACTTCCGCCATGCCCGAAATCACAGGACCGGAGGGTATTCTAGTCAATCCGTTCGACCCGGAGGAAATTGCTTCCGCCCTCCTTCATTTAGAAGAAAATGCGGAATTCTATGAGTCACAAACTGCATATGGATTAGAAAGAGTCCGTCGGTTCTCATGGGAGAACACAGCCAGAGAAATATTGAAAATATATAAAGAAATACTAGCATGAACACCCTTGAAATCCTCTTCTTCGTCCTCCTGTTCATTGTATTCTACACCTATGTGGGATACGGAATCCTGTTGTGGATATTGGTAAAAATAAAACAAAGTTTTCTTTTCTTCTACGATACGGACGAACCGGAGCAAGAAACCTGCCGGAACAGCAACAACACCGCCCTACCCGAAATCACCCTGTTCATCACCGCCTATAATGAGGAACAGGTAGTAAACGGAAAGATGAAAAACTGCCACGAACTGGATTATCCCAAAGAGAAACTGCATATCGTATGGGTAACGGACGGCAGCAATGACCGAACCAATGAAAAATTAAAAGCATATCCCGATGTCACCCTATTGTTCGTCCCCGAAAGAAAAGGAAAAACAGCCGCTATGAACCGGGGAATGGGATTTGTCACCACGCCTTTGGTCATATTCACAGACGCCAATACATTTATTAATCCGCAGGCCGTTCGCGAGATAGTAAAATATTTTAACCATCCGCAGGTGGGATGCGTGGCAGGAGAAAAACGGGTAGACATGTACAGTACCGGAGGAGCTGTTTCCGGAGGAGAAGGATTGTACTGGAAATATGAATCATGGCTGAAAAAAATGGATTATCAGCTCTATTCCGCCATAGGTGCTGCCGGAGAATTATTTGCCATCCGCACCCCGTTATATGAGGAAATGCCTGAAGATACCCTACTGGATGATTTTATGCTGTCCCTGCGTATCGCCATGAAGCAGTATACGATAGCATATTGTGATACGGCATATGCCTTGGAAAGCGGATCGGCCGATATGAAAGAAGAGGAGAAAAGAAAAATACGTATCTCGGCAGGAGGATTGCAGTCCGTCTATCGTTTGAAAGAACTGCTGAATCCGCTACGTTATGGAATCCTCAGTTTTCAATATGTCTCCCACCGCGTACTGAGATGGTCGGTAACCCCGGTTGCCTTGTTTCTGCTCTTTCCCCTGAATATCCTGCTGGTTGTCTGTAGTGAGAGCCATCCGGTTTACTTTCTTTTTCTTCTGCTGCAATCCGCATTCTACCTCGGGGGAGTTTATGGCAGCTTCCTGTCTGCCAAGTCCGTAAAGAACAAATTACTTTATATTCCCTACTATTTCCTGTTCATGAACATCAATGTGATAAAAGGTTTCTTCTATTTGAAAAGACATGCCGGCGGAACATGGGAAAAATCCCGCAGGGCATAATATTTACTCACCAAAATATTTTTCTATCATCTCACGCAAAGCGGGAGCCATAATCGGCTTGGCCATATAATCGTCACATCCGGCTTCAAAAGCCTTGTCACGGTCACTGTCATACGCATTGGCGGTAAGAGCTATGATGGGAAGTGTCCCCCCTTTCAGACGAATTCTTCTGGTAGCTTCCAAACCGTCCATAACAGGCATCTTTATATCCATCAAAATCATATCGGGCCGGCAACCCTCAAATTTCTCAATAGCCTCCTGCCCATCGTGGGCACGGTAAACTTCATACTCCTTTCTTAAAATTATAGATAATAAGAGGTAATTACTTTCCGTATCTTCAGCTACCAAAATCTTTTTCATTTCTTCTTTTCATTGATTACCTTGCAAAATTACGATATAAAATGATATAAACAATATTTTTTTTGTATATTTGCTGTCAGTAACAAATATCACGCATCTAAATTCGCTAAGAGAAACAGTATATTGAGAATCATACTATTAATATGAAAATTCCGAGTAATATATTGCACGATAAGCAGTATGCAGACAAAATTCTGGAAATTACGGCTGATACTATGTTTTTCGTATATAAAGACGGCACCTGTTTAGACTTCAAGGCTAATACGACGGACTTCTTTATAAAAGAACAAGATATTATAGGGAGAAATATATTCTCTTATTTCCCTGTGGAAACGGCACGGGAGATGTATGCGGAATTCACCAAAGTACGGGCAGGAGACAAACTTTCCGCACGGAATTACAAATTAATATTGGAAGATGACGTAAAATACTACAAATGTATTATCAGCAAGTATGATGAGGAGCATTTTCTTTTTCAATACAGGGATATCACAGGCCGGAGTGTCGTCAGGCTGAAACTGGAAAAAAAGCAAAAAGATTTGTGCGAAATAGAAAAAGCCGCAAGAATAGGATTATGGGCATACGATTCGTCCACACGGTTCTTCACTTATTCGGGATACACCCGGATATTCTGTAACGATGAGGAACAGAAACAGATTTCCATAGATGAATACATGAACTATATGCACCTTGATGACAAGGCCCGTTTCAGTCAATGGCTGGAAGAAAATCTGAAGGAGAAGGATGCTTCCAATACCATAAACTACAAACTCCTTATTGACGGAAAGACCGTCAACATGAGAATAAAAACATATCATAAAGAGGTATATATGCAAAGGACCGTATTGGAAGGATATATACAGAACACATCCGAGATTGTTTGGAAAGCAGAACGCTCCAACCAGCTGAAATCTGCCTTCCTTGCCAATATGAGCCATGAAATCCGTACACCGTTGAATGCCATTCTAGGATTCTCACGCATTATAGCTGAAACGGAAAACGCCGAGGAAAGATTGCAGTATTACGATATTGTAGAAAAAAACAACATGCGCCTGCAGGAACTTATCAACGAGATTTTGGACCTGTCGAAGATTGAATCGGGCATGATGGAGTTCAACTATGCGCCTGTATCCCTTTATACTTTATGTGAGGATGTAAAAAACACGTATAGTTTCAGGTGTCAGCCTGGGGTGGAGCTTGTTTTCGAAGAGTCCGATCCGTCACTGGTTATCTCGACAGACAGGAACCGCTTGTTCCAGGTTTTCTCCAACCTGATAGGTAATGCTACAAAATTCACAGCCAAAGGTTCTATCAGCTTCGGATATAAATTGACGGAAAAAGAAATTGTTTTTCATATAGCCGATACCGGAAGCGGTATTTCCGATGACAAGATAGACAAGATATTCGACCGTTTCATCATGGCCAACAACCAGGTGCAAGGTACAGGACTGGGTCTTTCCATCAGCAAAATCATTGTAGAAAAGTTAGGAGGAAAAATAGCTGTACAATCAAAAATGGAAACCGGAACCACATTCACTTTTACATTGCCTTACATTTCAGCAAACGGAGATATGAAATGGGAGGAAAAACTTCCACCAGCTTCCGTTAAAGACAACAGCAGAACTTCCCATCAGGAGATGACCATCCTAGTGGCGGAAGACTATCAAAGCAATTATGACTTAATAGAGGCTATGATCGGAAAAATATACAAACTGGTGCATGCTCATGACGGCATGGAGGCTATCATATTCTATGAACAATACAAACCCGACTTGATTTTGATGGATATAAAAATGCCTAACATCAATGGTCTGGACGCCACCAGAGCCATCCGGGAAATGTCTGCCGACGTACCTGTCATCGCTGTAAGCGCATACGCATATGAAAAAGACAAAATAGCTGCCATAGAAAGCGGATGCAATGATTTTTTAACCAAACCGGTATCTGCCGACTTATTGAAAATGACTATAAACAAGTATCTAAAACAAAAGTAATTTATGGGAAGATTAGCCGTATACAAATTTGCCTATTTTTTATCTATCCTGTTCACAATCTTCATTCTGGGACTTTCCATCTTCGCTTATTTCTCAGGTAAAATAAATCCGGTAGAGAATATGTTCGCCGCGTACGTTGCTTTAAGCAAACCTATACTGGTGGTTGTCAATACGATATTATTTACTTACTGGCTCATCAGACTCCGGTATTGGTTATGGATTCCATTGACGGGGCTGATGGTAAACTACGAATACATCACTTCCATGTACCAAATTTATAACCCTACCAAGTATGCTAACGAAAACAGACTGAAAATAGTGACTTACAATGTCCACTCATTTGGAAATGAAATCACGGGATTCTCCGCCAAAGAGTTTGCCGAGATGATGAACAAGGAGGAAACGGACGTACTTTGTTTTCAGGAATATAGAGGTAATGGCGACTTTACGGAACAGGATTTACAGAATACGTATGCTAAAACATTCCCTTACTCGTTTATCCCCGAAGGATTGAGTCAGGCCATTTACAGCCGCTACCCCATCAAACAGTCACAAACAATAGAATTTCCGAATACCAATAACGGAGCCATCTGGGCCGACCTGGATGTAAAAGGTATGACGATACGCATCATCAACGTGCACATGCAGACTACCAACTTTGACAGAATGCGTTCCAAAGCAGCACAGGCTCGGGGAGCACAAGATGAGGAACAGGAAAGAGCCATTTATCTGGACTATTCTGACAACTTCCGGGAAAATACTGTCAGACGTGCCGGACAGGCTGAACAAATCAGTTCGCTAATCAATGCCACGGAATATCCCTTGATTGTATGCGGTGACTTCAATGACCCTCCGGGAACTTTTACTTATGAAACGCTGAAAAGCGGCTTGAAAGACGGATTTCAAACCGCAGGAGAAGGGTACGGAGCCACTTACCGGGGGTTTCACCATTTACTACGGATAGACTACTTGTTCCATTCCACCTTATTGGAAGGTATAAAATATAAGGTGATTCCTTATGATATGAGTGACCATAACCCGGTATATCTGGAGGTGGGACTTTGATAAATCACTTCTTCAAAGCTACCGAGAAAAAGAAAGTGGAACCTTTCCCCTCTTCAGACTCAAACCATAAATGCCCACCATTCTTAACAGCGAAATCCTGACATAACAACAAGCCTAATCCGGAACCTTCCTCATTATTCGTTCCGTATTTGCTGAAATGAGTTTCCGTGTTCAACAATTTCTTTTGATCTTCCTCACCCATGCCTTTTCCAGTATCTTTTACACTGACTATGACTTTATCACCCTCTATTCCTGCATTAACCAGAATTTCGGAATCATTATAGCTGAACTTGATCGCATTGCTGAGAAGATTACGCAAGATAGTCTTCATCATATCCATATCGGCATGTACCTCAATCTTTCCGTGCACCGGGAAGTTCACCTTTATATTCTTCATACCGGCTACCAGATTGAAAATTTCGATAACCGAAGCAATATTCCCCACAATATCAAAGTCCTGATAAACGACATTCAGCTTGCCTATCTGGCTTTTAGTCCATTTCAGCAAATTATCCAGCAAAGAGAAAACATCCTCCGTACTTTGATTGGCCATGCTCAGCATATCAAACATTTCCTTACCGATCTGTTCGGACGGAAGACTGAGTATCAACATATTGAGCACCATCTTAATGGATCCCATGGGTGAACGCAGGTCATGCGCGATAACAGAATATAACTTGTCGCGCCCCATAATAATCTTACGCAGTTCTTCCGTCTGCTCCATGATGATCCGTTTGGCGGCAACCAGGGATATCTGATGAGTAACACGGATCACAAGCTCTTCCTTATTAAAAGGTTTGGATATAAAATCATTCGCACCTACCTTGAAACCCTTCACTATATCGGCGGTGGTATTCAAAGCTGTCAGAAATATAATAGGAATATGTTGTGTTTCCGGATCGGCTTTCAATCGTTCGGCAACTTCAAAACCATTCATCTCGGGCATCATGACATCCAACAAAATCAAATCGGGGCGGGCATTGACCGCCTGAGATAATGCCTCCTTTCCATTACCGGCAGTTATCACCTTAAACTTCTCGTTTGTTAACAACACTTTTAACAACAAGACATTAGAAACCACATCATCCACAACTAAAACAGTGTACTCAGAATGACTTATTACAACATTTACATCCGATGTCATAGGTATATATTATTTAGCCAGAACACTTTTAAAATAATCAATCACTTTCGTCAGCCCCTCTTCCAGATGAATGTGAGGCTCCCAATCCAGCTTTTCTCTTGCCAGAGTAATATCCGGCCTGCGCTGACGAGGGTCATCATGAGGTAAAGGTTCGAAAATAATGCTAGAATGAGAACGGGTCAGTTCCAGTATCTTCTGAGCCAGTTCGAATATGGAAAATTCGCAAGGGTTACCGATATTCACCGGTCCTGTGAAATGATCTTCCGTAGCCATCATACGCATCATTCCTTCCACCAGATCATCTATATACTGAAAACTACGCGTCTGTTTTCCGTCTCCATAAATGGTTATATCTTTATCTTGCAATGCCTGTACCACAAAATTGGAAATTACACGTCCGTCATCGGTCAGCATATTAGGGCCATACGTATTGAATATGCGGATTATTTTTACCAAAACACCATGTTGACGGTAATAATCCATGCACAAAGTTTCGGCACAACGTTTTCCTTCATCATAACAAGACCGGTAGCCTATGGGATTCACATTCCCCCAATCTCCCTCCCTCTGGGGATGCGACAACGGATCACCATACACCTCACTGGTAGAAGCCTGAAGTATTTTTGCTTTGTTACGCTTCGCCAGTCCCAACATATTAAACGTGCCGAAGACAGCCGTCTTCGCCGTTTTGATAGCATCATGCTGATAATGTATAGGAGAGGCGGGACATGCCAGATTGTATATCTCGTCCACATCCGTCCAAAACGGATTAATTATATCGTGTTCTATCAGTTCAAAGCGCGGATGCCCGGTCAGGTAACTTATATTCTCTTTACTCCCCGTGAAAAAGTTGTCTAAACATATAACAATATTACCTTCCTCTATCAGACGAGTGCATAGATGTGACCCTATAAATCCTGCGCCTCCCGTTACTAGGATTCTTTTCATTCCCCTTATTTTTACTTTATTTTATGTTTAGCAAAAATAATTGATTCCCTTCACTTGTGCAAACATTTAAAACAAGATTATTCGTTATCTTTGCAAATACTTTGTCAAAATGAGATTTATATGAAGAAATATCCTTGTGTATTAAGTATAGCAGGCTCCGATTGCAGCGGAGGAGCCGGTATACAGGCTGACCTGAAGACAATCTCCGCCTTGGGTGGTTATGCTGCGACAGCCATTACTGCAATCACCGTACAAAACACTTTGGGAGTACGTGCCATACATCCCGTACCACCGGTATATGTGCGTGGCCAGATAGAAGCCGTAATGGAAGATATCCGTCCGGATGCTGTTAAAATAGGTATGATTAATGATGTGGAAATAGTCAAGACCATAGCCTCCTGCCTTCGTACATACCGGCCCCGCTTCGTTGTGTTCGATCCGGTCATGGTATCGACCAGCGGACACCGGCTGATAGAAGAGGACGCCATCAGTGCACTGACCCGGGAACTGATGCCTCTGGCCAGCCTGATTACACCCAATCTGAGTGAAGCGGAAGTATTGACGGAACACCGCATAGGCTATGTGGACGAAATGAAAGCTGCCGCATCGGAATTATTAAAGTTCGGTTGCGGATCCGTTTTACTGAAAGGAGGACATTTGGAGGGCGACAAGATGTGCGATGTATTACAAATAGTTGGAGAAGACAAGCCTCATCTCTTTATTTCAGACAAGATAGAAAGCAAAAACACACACGGAACAGGATGTACTCTTTCTTCCGCCATTGCTACTTTTCTGGCACTGGGATATGATATGCCGCAGGCCGTAGAACATGCAAAAGCATATGTCACCAAAGGCATCCACGCCGGGAAAGACGTGCATATAGGCGAAGGACACGGTCCGCTGAATCACTTTTACGCACCTGTCCCGATGAAAATAATGAAATAATTTGTCTATGCGCTAATTACCATGCGGTACATAACGCAGCATATTAGCAAATTGCCTCATTATTATTCCGTAGTTCCGAAAGAAATAATTAACTTTGCAACGTTTTTAAACCAAAATAGGAAAAATATGAAAGCATTTGTATTCCCCGGACAGGGAGCACAGTTTGTAGGTATGGGTAAAGACCTGTACGAAAACTCGGCTTTAGCCAAAGAACTTTTTGAAAAAGCAAACGACATTTTAGGATACCGTATCACAGACATCATGTTTGAAGGTACTGACGAAGACTTGCGCCAGACTAAGGTAACTCAGCCTGCCGTTTTTCTGCACTCGGTAATTTCCGCTCTTTGCATGGGTGATGATTTCAAACCTGAAATGACTGCCGGACACTCGCTAGGCGAATTTTCCGCATTGGTTGCAGCCGGAGCATTGTCTTTCGAAGATGGTCTGAAACTGGTTTATGCACGTGCTATGGCTATGCAGAAAGCTTGTGAGGCACAACCCTCTACGATGGCTGCCATCATTGCGTTGCCTGACGAAAAAGTAGAAGAAATCTGTGAAGCGATTTCTAAAGAAGGAGAAGTGGTAGTGGCTGCCAATTATAACTGCCCGGGACAAATTGTCATCTCAGGTTCTATCGAAGGGATCAACAAGGCTTGCGAGCAAATGAAAGCTGCCGGTGCTAAACGCGCCCTGCCGTTGAAAGTGGGAGGCGCCTTCCACTCTCCGCTGATGAACCCCGCCAAAGTGGAACTGGAAGCTGCTATCAACGCTACTGAAATTCATACTCCGAAATGCCCAGTATATCAGAATGTGGACGCTTTACCTCACACAAATCCCGCTGAAATCAAGGCAAATCTGGTGGCTCAGCTCACCGCTTCCGTACGCTGGACCCAGACTGTGAAGAATATGGTTGCCGATGGTGCCGATGACTTTACTGAATGCGGACCGGGTGCTGTACTGCAAGGACTGATCAAGAAAATTGATGGATCGGTCAACGCACACGGTATTGCTTGATAAATAAATTTCAGTTATTATAAATTTTATACGGATTACCGGAATATGCTGAGTAATCCGTATTTTTTTATGGCATTTCACAAAAATATTCGTAAGTTTGTCGGTATCTAAACGAGATCAGACTATGAATGAATTTAAATATAACATTGGTTATGCCCTGAGCGGAGGATTTATAAAAGGATTTGCCCATTTGGGGATTATGCAGGCTTTGCATGAACATGGCATCAAGCCGGAAATACTTTCCGGAGTAAGTGCAGGTGCTCTTGCCGCCGTCTTCTATGCCGACGGCAAAGAACCTTTTCATATTGTTGAACTTTTTGAGCACCATTCATTCAAAGAACTGACCACTTTTTCTATCAACAAACAAGGTCTGCTGAAACTGGACAGTTTCATTGATTTCTTAAACAGCAACCTAGAGTCGAAAATGATAGAAGAACTAAAAATCCCCACTATTATTACCGCCACCGATTTGGATCACGGACGCATCGTTTCTTTTAAAAAAGGGAAAATAGCCGAAAGGCTGGCTGCTTCCTGCTGTATGCCTATCTTGTTTGCCCCCATACGCATCAACAATACATATTATGTAGATGGAGGAATCTTGATGAACCTGCCGGTAAGCCCCATCCGCAAAGAATGCGAGAAAGTGATAGCACTCAATGTAGACCCGCTGGTAGCAGATGAATATAGCAAGAATGTGGTAAGCATCGCACTCAGAGCCTATCATTTTATTTTCCAAGCCAATACACTGCCTCAAAAAGGGATTGCAGATTTGCTGATCGAATCATACGGACTGGAAGAATACAGCAACAGGGAGCTGGAAAGAGCCGAAGAGATATTCGAAAAAGGATACAATACGGCAACGGAACTCCTGGACAGATTACTCCTGGAGAATGGAACGATTTGGAGATAAACAAAAAAAAGAATAAAATGGATACACAAGAAAAAATTATTATCTATCAGGTATTCACCCGTTTATTCGGGAACAACAGCCTGCGTTGTAAGCCTAATGGTTCTTTGGAGGAAAACGGTTGCGGAAAAATGGCCGATTTCACGACAAAGGCTTTAAGCGAGATCAAAACACTGGGTGCTACACATATTTGGTATACAGGTATCATTGAACATGCTACCCAAACCAATTATACCCGCTATGGTATCAAACCCGATCATCCTGCAGTAGTAAAAGGAAAGGCCGGATCACCGTATGCCATCAAGGATTATTATGATGTAGACCCTGACTTGGCAACCAGTATCCCGGACCGTATGAAAGAGTTCGAGAATCTGGTAAAACGAAGCCACAAAGCCGGATTGAAAGTCATCATTGATTTTGTCCCCAACCATGTAGCCCGCCAATATGGTTCAGACGCCAAGCCTGAAGGAGTAACCGATTTGGGTGAAAAAGATGATATGACAAAAGCATTCAGCCCCAACAATAATTTCTATTATATTCCAGATACAAAACTGGAAGGTAATATCGACCTGCACCGTGGCGCAGCGGAACCTTACATAGAATTTCCGGCAAAAGCAACCGGTAATGACCGTTTTGACGCATGGCCCAACTCCAATGACTGGTATGAAACTGTGAAACTGAATTATGGTATAGACTACATGAACGGTCATAGCCGCCACTTCGAACCGATTCCGGACACATGGGTAAAGATGCGTGACATCCTACTGTTCTGGTCTGCCAAAGGCATTGACGGATTCCGCTGTGATATGGCAGAAATGGTTCCTGTAGAATTCTGGGGATGGGTGATTCCGCAAATCAAAGCCGAACATCCGGAACTGATATTTATCGCCGAGATCTATAATCCGGGAGAATACAGGAATTATCTGTTCAATGGTAAATTCGACTATTTATATGACAAAGTAGGTCTGTATGATACGCTACGCGCCATTACCTGCGGATGGGAATCGGCAACTGCTATTCCACAACGCTGGCAAAGCTTGGGAGGTATCGAAAAACGAATGCTCAATTTCCTGGAGAATCATGACGAGCAGCGCATAGCTTCCGATTATTTTGCCGGAAACGGCTCGAAAGCCATCCCCGCAATGATTGTATCGGCTTGCATGAATACCAACCCAGTCATGATTTACTTCGGGCAGGAATTGGGAGAACATGGCATGGATACGGAAGGTTTCAGCGGGCGTGACGGAAGAACTACTATCTTTGATTACTGGAGTGTGGACAGCATACGCCGCTGGCGCAACGGAGGCAAGTTTGACAATAAATTCCTGAATGAGGATGAAAAGCAATTGAAACAATTCTATACCCGCCTGCTGAATATATGCAACAGTGAAAAAGCCATACGGGAAGGTGTGTTCTTTGACTTAACCTATGCCAATCTGGCCGGATGGGTGTTCAACGAACATAAGCAATACGCCTTTTTACGAAAACAGGATGATGAACTGATATTAATTATGGTCAACTTTGACTCCATACCGGCACGTTCAGCCGTCAATATTCCGCAACATGCGTTTGATTATTTAGGCATCCATCGTTATGGAGAATATGAGGCAACCGAATTGCTGACCGGAAACACAGAGAAGCTCACTCTTATGCCGGACAAAACAACTCCCGTATTACTAGATGGAATGAATGGAAAAATTCTGAAATTCAAGCTATAGTTTCCCACTACAGATTACTCAGATTAACACAGATACAGATTGAAATAATCAATAAATCGTATTTCAATCTGTGTAATCTGTAGTGAAAAAATATTTTAATTCTAGGAAAATACAAATTCTTTCATTGTCCTATCTCTTCAACAGACCAATTTTCAAGTTCAGTTTAAAATAATAGACTCCGTTCTCACGTTCCAGATATCCATATTTATCTTTTTCAGTGGAACTTTTCTCAAACCGGGAATTAACAAACAGGAAATCGGCAAAGACCTGACGGTCAGCCTTCTGATAACAAAGTATCTCTCCATTACCATCTACAAACAGAAAACCGGATATAGCAGAATCTATCCCATTAAAGATCTTGGCAGGACGCATTCCCAAAGCCAAAGCCATAAGAAACTGCTTCATCTTATATTCATAATAACTATGCTTATGAATCAATTCATCCTTTATTTTCAACGGATTGATTTGTTTGATTGCTTCTATCAGGTCACTAACTTTGGATATGCCATCCAAATGCATGACACGCAACATCTCGCCCAACATACGGGGAAAATGAAGATCTATCATGCAAAGATTACTGCGGAATACTTTATCGGCCACATCATTATATTTCAAGATTCCTCCCAAACGTTCTATCATCAACATACGCCCTGTCACATCGTCTTCTTCACCAAAAGCATTAATTTTGTTTACGGTAGGAGTAGCGAATTTAACACCTGTCTGCTCGAACTTCAAATTGGCGGCACGCCCTCCATCCAACAACGGGAACATAGTCCCCAAACGGGAACGAACGCAAAAACCTACCAACGGGGCCTCTATACCGTAAAAAGCAACATAAAAATCAGTACGGTCATCCGTCTTTGCTTCCAAGTCATAAATGGCGACTTCATCCAAAAATTCTTCCACACCGTCGGGAGACATCACATCATTCTCGCGACTCTCCTTGACAGCAGCAAAAACCAACTCTGCCACAGCCGCAAAATCCTCACGAGGTATCTGCTTATCTATCTTTTCCCCACAAATACGTACGGTCGCCTCATCCTCCAGAATATAACGGCGTGTCCCGTCATGTTCCTCACGCTGTACCATCGCCACAGGAAACTTTTGCACTTCATTCCTTTTCACATCAGGCGTACCTGCATACACATATCCGTCCGCTAACAAGCGGAAAAAGGCGTAAAGCTCGCCCCACTCTCTCTTTGTCGCTTCAAATGCCATATATTTTCTCTTTTTACTATCGTCAGCTATTTTTTAACGGCTGCAAAGATACGCAAAAGAAGTCTTAAAAAACAGGTTTTCGAGAAATACAAATATTAAACAATGTTATATAGCATACTTTTTAAGTCTGATTATTTGCTATTTTCCAAAAAGTCCGTATCTTTGCAATGTGTTTTTCATAGTATTAGATTTAAGGTTAACAAAGGTTGGAGCAAGGCGTTGCTCCTTTTTTATTTTATCCCCCTTATTTTTATGATAAAACAAGTATTTCTTTTAATCCACAAACCTCGATCTATCTTAAATCAGTTCTCAACAAAATCCCTCCGATAGGATAATCAGGTAGAAATTTATGAAGGGAACACGGATGTCATTTATATTCCAATCGAACCGATGAATTAGCATTTATCAACAAATGTATCACAAATCACTGCATTTCTATAAACCTGTTCCTTATCCGGTTTGTTCTAAATAGCAAAGACAATCTTTATAAATGATAGAATCATGAAATTAAAAAAAGGAAGTATTGCATTACTAACATTGGCAGGTATGTTCTATATGAGCGTACAAAAAGCGGATGCATGCACGCGTGCCGTCTATATCGGACCGGACAATATGGTAGTAACCGGACGTACAATGGATTGGAAAGAAGATATTATGAGTAATATCTATGTTTTCCCCAGAGGAATACAACGTGCAGGATATAATAAAGAAAATACCGTGAAATGGACTTCAAAATACGGCAGCGTCATTGCAACAGGATATGATATAGGTACGTGTGACGGAATGAATGAAAAAGGATTGGTTGCCAGTCTGTTATTTTTGCCAGAATCCGTCTTTGACCGTCAGGGAGATACACGTCCTGTCATGGGAATCAGTATATGGACACAATATGTACTGGACAATTTTGCCACCGTACATGAAGCTGTCGAGGAACTGAAAAAAGAATCATTCCGCATTGATGCTCCCCACATGCCCAACGGTTCAGCTTCCACTCTTCACCTGGCTATTACAGATGAAACAGGAAATACAGCGGTTCTGGAATATCTGGACGGGAATTTAAGCATACACGAAGGAAAAGAATTCCAAGTGATGACCAATTCTCCACGATATGATTATCAGTTAGCTATCAATGATTACTGGAAAGAAATAGGAGGATTGCAAATGCTGCCGGGTACAAACCGTTCCAGCGACCGCTTTGTGCGTGCCTCTTTTTATATACATGCAATCCCTCAGACTCCGGACGCTAAAATAGCTGTACCCAGTGTACTCAGTGTGATGCGTAATGTATCCGTCCCCTTCGGAATTACCACACCGGACAAACCTCATATATCTTCCACCCGCTGGCGCTCTGTATCCGATCAGAAGAATAAAATATATTATTTTGAATCGGTCATGACTCCTAATCTGTTTTGGTTGGATTTGAAAAAAATAGACTTTAGTCCCAAAGCCGGAATCAAGAAACTGCCTCTCACCAACGGAAAGATTTATGCAGGGGATGCCGTAAAAGATTTAAAAGACAGCGACTCATTCGTCTTTTTATTTCAAACCCCTGTGATGTAAAATAGTAAAATCAGTATGACGTTCATGCCTCATGAAAATCGGTTGAGAGCCTCGTGAACGTCATACATTTTTACGAATGTGCTCCCCCTTTGGCATTAAGTATCTTTTAAAATTCGTTGTTTTATAATAATACAAAAGCAATCATTTCCTCTCTGCTTCCTCATTACAAAAGAATAATTTATCTTTGAACGGATTTTAATATCCCATCAAAATCAGAACAAAAATAAAATAACTATGGAACAACCATCACTCAACGACCATAATAAACAGGAGTACCCTCCCATGCATACCACAGAGCATGTCATAAACAGGACAATGGTCAATCTTTTCGGATGCGGACGAGCAATATCCGCCCATATAGAACGCAAAAAAAGCAAGCTGGATTTTGCGCTGCAAACATGTCCGGAAGAAACGGATATTACAAGAATAGAAAACACCGTAAACGAAGTATTGCGAAGAAATTTGCCCGTTACAATGGAATTTATCTCTCAAGAGGAAGCTATAGGACGTTTTGACATGAAACGCTTACCGGAAAAAGCTTCCGAAACCGTACGGATTGTAAAAGTCGGCGATTACGACGAATGCCTCTGTATAGGTCAACACGTGAAAAATACGTCCGAAATAGGTACATTTAAAATTATAAGCTACGACTATAAAGACGGAATCTTCCGTATGCGGTTCAAGCTGATATAGAACGACTGTCAATCTGTCCCCCCTAAAATTACAAATTGGCAGTAGTCTTGACAATCAAATGTTTAAAGAGGCTTACCAACTTTTAATGCAAAGGTTTTAATCTTTAAGAAAACCTTTATAGGTTTAAAAGAGTGCAATATAAACCGCATATCATCGAACTAATGGTATGCGGTTTGCATTATGGATAGTGAATGACAAAACCGAAAGGTGAAGGAATTCAGAAATAAACAAAATGTTTAACCAAAACCTATAGGAGATTAAGATTATGATGCCAGTAAGAAGATCAAACCAAACATGGTTACCAAGTATTTTTAATGATTTCTTTGATAACGACTGGATGGTAAAAGCCAATGCAACAGCTCCCGCCATCAATGTTATTGAAAGTGACAAAGACTACAAAGTAGAAGTCGCCGCTCCGGGAATGACCAAAGAAGACTTCAAGATTCATATCAACGAAGACAACGACTTGGTTATCTCTATGGAAAAGAAAACAGAAAGTACTGAAGGTGATAAAGAAGGCAAGAAAGAAAGCCGTTACTTGCGTCGCGAATTCTCTTATTCTAAATTTCAACAGACATTGATCCTGCCTGATGATGTAGATAAAGATAAAATTGATGCAAAAGTAAACGATGGTGTATTAACTATCGAGCTGCCGAAGCGTACGCCGGAAGACAAAGAAAAAGCAGCTAAGGTTATCGAAGTTAAATAACATGCTCTCAAATTCAGAAAAGAGGGATTGCCTATGAAAGGGCAGTTCCTCTTTTGTTTTTATAAAAGTCCGTTTCTATTTACTATAGGTTCATCGTAACTTACAACCCAAAGATATAAATCTTTCACCTGCAAGATCTATAATCTTCCGGGGGTAAGATCTATAATCTTCGCATTGCATCCTCCCTTCCCTATTCTGGTCCATATTGTCGGCTGTCTTTACGCACTATACCTCGCTAATGTCTACTTAACATATTTATCCAACACTTTTTCCAAGGCATTTTGTGAAACCGGCTTAGTCAGAAAATCATCGCATCCGGCTTCTATAGCTCTGTCTTTGTCGGACTCAAAAGCAAAGGCAGTCAAAGCGACAATAGGCACTTCTTTTGAATAAGAACGAATCAGGCGCGTAGCCTCCAGCCCATCCATATGGGGCATCTTGATATCCATCAAAATCAAGTCAGGCTGATGTTCTTTAAATTGATTCACCGCATCCTCTCCATCCTTAGCCCATAGCAGATTACATCTTTTTCCTAACAATGTCTTTAACAGCAAAAAGTTGCTGTCCACATCTTCCGCCACCAGTACTGTTCTTCTTTGCAATACTTTTCTCAGTCCCGTACTCCCTGATTCCGGACACTTCGTACCCCTTCCGGATTCCGGACATTTTTTACCCGCCTTATAAGGAATCGTAAAACGAAAAGTAGAACCTTCATTCAGTTTGGATTCCGCAGTAATCTCTCCACCTATTTTTTCTACAATCACCCTACAAATCGCAAGCCCCAAGCCTGTTCCCTGAACAAAAGTATTCAGTTTCACGAAACGCTCAAAAATCATTTTAATCTTCTCCTCGGAGATCCCCATCCCTGTGTCTTTTACATAAAAATCAATATACTCCTTCCTCACTTCAAAACCAAAACGGATTTCCCCTTTGAAAGTAAATTTTATAGCATTGGTTATCAAATTTGTAACGACTTGCATAATTCGGTTCTGATCTTCATTGATTATCAAGCTGGTGTCTTTATTGTCTAATATCAAAACAACCCCAGTCTGCACCCGATCCTTGTGCATCTCATACACATTACGGCACAATTCTCCCAAGTCCATTGGATATCTGACGTATTCCAATGTACCGGCCTCTATTTTTGCCAAATCAAGAATATCATTGATTAATTGCAACAATATTTCCGAATTCTGGTTGATAATATCCGAATAAAGTTTTTCATCCGCCACATTATCCGCCATAGTCATCAAACGGGAAAAACCTACTATTGCATTCAAAGGAGTACGGATTTCATGGCTCATATTGGCTAGAAAGGCTGTTTTCAGCCTGTCGGACTGCTCAGCCTTGATACGGGCCTGAACCAGCTCTTGCTCTATGTTCTGCATATTAGTAATATCCCACGAAATGCCAATAATAAGCGGTGCACGCCCTTCCAGAGGAACTAATGTTTTTAAAGTCTGCACGATGCGGGTCTCGCCTGTAGCCGTCACATACGTTTCCTGCATTTCCATGCGCTCTCGGGTACGGATCAATTCCAAATCATCCCGATGAAACTTCTCCGCATTCTCATGCTCAGGAAACACTTCAAAATCAATATGACCCAATGCCTTGGAAGCAGGAATTTTAGAGTGACTGGCAAATGCTTTGTTCCAATAAAGGTATCGGAAATCATCCTCAGGGTCTTTCACAAACAAATAAACAGGAATATTATTCAGTATGGCATCCATCAGATAATTCAGTTCACGCAATTCGTCACGGTTCTTGATAACATCCGTTATATCCTGCGTAAAGAACCAAATCATTTCCTCACCCTGATTTTGAATCATAAAAGCCGAAACCTGATGAACACGAAGTTTTGTTTCTCCCACACGGGTATATTTAGCACGATAAGCAAAATTACCTCCATTATCACGAATCTCTTGAACACGTTTATCAAATATTTCTTTGGTATTCAGAGAAACAGGTAAATCATAAACTTTTTGTGTGCCCAACTCCTCTTTCACTCCATATTCCTCAATAAACTGCCGGTTGGCATAAACTAAGGTTCCGTCAACCGATACAGCCAGAATACTATCACTGACCTTATCCAGTACCCGTTTAAATATTTCCAAGTTCTGCTGTGTGGCAACTCTTTCACTAATATCACGACACATTATCAGTACATATTCTTCATCTAAGGGGAAAATACGATTTTCATAATAATGAAGTGTCCCGTCCACATCCAATTCATGATGGGCGGTAGAACCTCTACCTGTCGCAATAGCCTTCTGAAGATTATTATGTATATTGTGATAAGCTTCTTTAGGAACCATATCCTGCATACGCATCCCTTTAAAATCATTGTTGGATACACCCACATGATTGGTTTCTTCATTAGACACCACTTCTATACCCGTTTCCTCATGATTGAATACGGTGAGCATATCCGGCAAAGAATCTAATATTCTTACCGCATATTTCTCCTTGAAACTAACGCTATCAAAGTTTTTTTCAGAAGAAGATAATTTTTCTTTCAGCAGCCTGTTCTCCTCTTTCAACGATTCAATTTCCTGCTCTAATGCTTTAAGCTTGTGTTCACAATCCATTTGTATTGAATATCTTTAGGATTCCTAATCGGACAAAATTAGGAAACTTTTTGTGAACAAAGAAAGAATAGTGAATAATTTTCTAATGAAAGAGAAGTCACTGATTAATAGTTAATGGAGTGCACTGTTATGCCGCACCCCATTAACCACACATCACTAAACATTCAAATCATTTATATTCCGCCCAGCTCTTGATAGCGATATCATCCACCGTCATGGTACAGAAGGCATTGATAAACGCGCTTGCCAGACGGGCATTGGTAATCAAGGGCACATTCAGGTCGATGGCGGCACGACGGATCTTGTACCCGTTATCCAACTCCCCGGCTGTCAGGTTCTTCGGTATATTGACTACCATATCTATCTTTTTCCGATGCAACATATCCAATGCCTGAGGTTGCCCTTCCTCGCTGGGCCAGTAAACACGGGTATTTTCCACCCCGTTTTCGGTCAGGAAGTGCGATGAGCCTCCGGTGGCATAAAGTTTATAACCTTTCTTCTGTAACATACGGGCAGCTTCCAAAGTATCCGCTTTCTGCTTGGCGTTACCAGTTGAAAGCAACACACTCTTTTCCGGAATACGATAGCCCACAGACAACATCGCCTTCAATACGGCACACGAAGTATCCGTACCGATGCAGCCTACTTCACCGGTAGAGGCCATATCTACGCCCAATACCGGATCGGCTTTCTGCAAACGGTTGAAAGAGAACTGGCTGGCCTTAATACCCACATAATCCAACTCGAAAAGATTCTTGTTCGGTTTCTCTACCGGCAATCCGAGCATCACCTTCGTAGCCAGTTCGATAAAATTGATTTTCAACACCTTGCTGACAAAGGGGAAGCTGCGTGAAGCACGAAGGTTACATTCAATCACCTTGATATCGTTATCCTTTGCCAGATATTGTATATTGAACGGACCGGAGATATTCAATTCCTTGGCTATCTGACGGGAGATGCGCTTGATGCGGCGTACCGTTTCCACATACAGTTTCTGAGGAGGGAACTGAATGGTGGCATCCCCCGAGTGCACGCCGGCATATTCAATGTGCTCACTGATAGCGTATGCCACAATCTCACCATTCTGTGCCACAGCGTCCATTTCCACTTCCTTAGCGTGCTCAATGAACTGGCTCACCACTACCGGATGCTTTTTCGATACGTTTGCAGCCAGTTTCAGGAAGCGTTCCAATTCCTCTTGATTGGAGCAGACGTTCATGGCCGCACCACTCAGCACATACGAGGGACGTACCAAAACAGGGAAGCCTACTTTATCAATAAAAGCATGGATATCCTCCATAGAAGTCAATGCGCTCCATTCAGGCTGATCCACCCCAATGCGGTCCAGCATGGCCGAGAATTTATCACGGTCCTCAGCATTATCAATGCTCTTGGCACTGGTACCGAGGATATTTACATTTTGCGCATCCAGACGGAGAGCCAGGTTATTGGGAATCTGACCGCCGGTAGATACAATGACTCCGTGAGGGTTCTCCAGTTCGAGGATATCCATCACACGCTCAAAAGTAAGTTCGTCAAAGTAAAGACGATCGCACATATCATAGTCGGTAGAAACCGTTTCGGGGTTATAGTTGATCATGACACTGCGGTAACCCTCCTTACGGATGGTCTGTAAGGCCTGTACCCCACACCAGTCAAATTCCACCGACGAACCGATGCGGTAAGCGCCCGAACCCAGTACCACAATGGATTTATGGTCGCCTAAGTACTTCACATCATTGGCCACGCCGCTATAAGTCAAGTACAGATAGTTGGTCTGTGCAGGGTATTCGGCAGCCAACGTGTCGATTTGTTTCACCACCGGAAGGATTCCCACCTGCTTGCGATGATTGCGCACATACAGGATGCCGTCTTCCATATCTCCCTCGTAGCCAATGGCACGGGCTATCTGGAAATCGGAGAATCCCTGCACTTTCGCCTTGCGGAGCAGCTCGTCCGGCATATCGGTAATCTGCTTGTGGTTATTGCCCCACTCGTGCATCTCTTTAGAAGTGTTCATGATGTGCTGCAATTTCTGCAAGAACCATTTGTCAATCTTGGTCAGCTCATGAATCTGGTCTACCGTGTAACCTGCACGCATGGCTTTGCTGATCACGAAGATACGTTTATCCGTCGGTTCACGGAGGGCTTTGTCCACATCTTCTATAACCAGTTCCTTATTCTCCACGAAACCATGCATTCCCTGGCCAATCATGCGCAAACCTTTCTGAATGGCTTCCTCGAAAGTGCGTCCGATAGCCATCACCTCGCCCACCGATTTCATGGACGAGCCCAACTCACGGTCCACACCATGGAACTTGCCCAAATCCCAACGGGGAATCTTGCACACCACATAGTCCAGTGCAGGCTCGAAGAATGCGCTGGTGGTCTTTGTCACCGAGTTTTTCAAGTCGAACAACCCGTATCCCAAGCCTAATTTGGCGGCAACGAAAGCCAACGGATATCCGGTCGCTTTGGAAGCCAATGCAGACGAACGCGAAAGACGGGCGTTGACCTCAATGACACGGTAATCTTCCGATTCGGGATCGAAGGCATACTGTACATTACATTCGCCCACAATGCCGATATGGCGGATGATACGGATAGCCAGTTCACGAAGTTTATGATACTCCGCATTGGTCAGTGTCTGCGAAGGGGCAATCACGATAGACTCGCCGGTATGGATACCCAGCGGGTCAAAGTTCTCCATGTTACATACAGTGATGCAGTTATCATAACGGTCGCGGACCACTTCATATTCCACCTCCTTCCAGCCTTTCAAACTCTTTTCCACCAATACCTGCGGCGAGAAAGAGAAGGCCTTTTCAGCCAAAACATTCAGTTCCTCTTCATTGTCACAGAAACCAGAGCCTAGTCCACCCAATGCGTAGGCGGCACGGATAATAACCGGATAACCTAATTCTTTAGCAGCGCGACGGGCATCTTCCAAGTTTTCCACCGCTTCACTCTTGATGGTCTTTACATTGATTTCATTCAGTTTTTCTACAAACAACTCACGGTCCTCCGTATCCATGATGGCCTGCACGGGAGTACCCAACACACGGACATTGTATTTTTCGAAAATACCTGCTTTGTACAGTGCCACCCCACAGTTCAAGGCAGTTTGTCCGCCGAAAGACAGGAGCACACCATCCGGACGTTCCTTTTCTATCACCTTTTCCACAAAATAAGGAGTAACGGGCAGGAAATAAATCTGGTCCGCCACCCCTTCGCTGGTCTGCACAGTAGCAATGTTTGGGTTGATCAGAACCGTTTCAATCCCTTCCTCCTTCAAGGCTTTCAGCGCTTGCGAGCCTGAATAGTCAAACTCTCCGGCCTCGCCAATCTTCAAGGCGCCGGAACCTAATAATAATACTTTCTTTATTTCGTCTTTCATACTTGTTCTTTTTAATACACGGTTTATAGCAACTTCACAAATTCATCAAACAGGAACTCGGTATCCGTAGGTCCCGACGCCGCTTCCGGATGGAACTGTGCCGAGAACCAAGGTTTGGTTTTATGCCTGATGCCCTCGTTGGAACCATCATTCATATTGATGAACAGCGGTTCCCAATCGGTTCCCAATGTATTATTATCTACTGCATAACCATGGTTCTGGCTGGTAATGAAACAACGTTCCGTTCCCACCATGCGCACCGGCTGGTTATGACTGCGATGACCGTATTTCAATTTATAGATAGTAGCACCTCCCGCCTTTGAAAGCAACTGATTCCCCATACAAATGCCAAAGATAGGCTTGTCGCTCAGGCTCATCGCCTTGCGGATATGCTGTACCGCCTCATCACATGTATCCGGATCACCCGGGCCGTTCGAGATAAACAATCCGTCATACTCCATCCCTGTAAAATCATGGTTCCAAGGAACGCGGATCACTTCCACATCCCGTTTCAGCAGACAGCGGATGATATTTGTCTTTACACCACAATCCACCAACACCACTTTCTTCTTGCCGGCGCCTTCGTTGTAACGAATCACCTCCTTGCATGATACTTTATCCACATAGTTGATACCTGCATACGTTGCTTCGGGCACTTTATCGGGCTCATCATCAAATACGATCTTCCCCATCATCACCCCATGTTCGCGAAGGACTTTTGTCAGTTCACGGGTATCGATGCCTGTAATGCCCGGCACTTGCTCACGCTTCAGCCAGTCGGCCAGACTTTCTTTCGCATTCCAGTGACTGAATTCTTCACTGTAATCACTTACAATAATCGCTTCGGCATGGATACGTTCACTCTCCATAAAAGTGGCCAAGCCGTTGGGTTCGACAGTAAAGGGAGGCACCCCGTAATTACCGACCAACGGGTAAGTCAAGGTCATCAACTGCCCCGCATATGAAGGGTCTGTCAAGCTCTCAGGATAACCGGTCATAGCGGTATTAAACACCACTTCACCGGCTACCGGTTTCTCATAACCGAACGACTTGCCCGGGAAACGGCTCCCGTCGTCGAGGATCAATGTTACATTTCTCATCTAATCTATCTTGAATGTTATTCTTTAGAATTGATATACTTTTTCTATATAATCTATAAACGCCTGGTTCACCAGCTTCACTCCACCCGGAGTAGGATAATCCCCACTGAAATACCAGTCGCCCGTATGGTTGGGACATGCTTCATGCAATCCTTCCAATGTCTGATAAACAATCTCCACTTTAGCTTGCGTACCTTTCGGAGTGAGAAGTTCCACCATTTTTGCCGCAATCTCCTCATTAGTGAAAGGAGCGTAAATCTCTTTCACATAATTCACCATCTGCTCTTTGGGTAACCCCACCTGGTCTTTCGATTTGTTGTAAGCACGGGCTATTACATCTTTCATATCTCGTTCTTTCAATAAATCGATAGCAGCCTTGAAAGCGATAAACTGATCCATGCTGGCCATATCAATACCATAATAGTCCGGATAACGCACCTGTGGAGAAGAAGAAACAATGACGATTTTCTTCGGATGCAGACGATCAAGAATACCGATAATGCTTTGTTTCAATGTAGTTCCCCGGACGATGCTGTCATCAATAATAACCAGATTATCGACATAAGGTATCAAACTACCGTAAGTGATATCGTACACATGGGCGGCCAGGTCATTCCGGCTGTTGCCTTCGGCGATAAAGGTACGCAGCTTGATATCCTTGATGGCCACTTTCTCGCTACGGATACGCCAGGACAGGATTTTTTCCAGTTCCTCGTGATTGGGATGATGTCCCAAAGCCTCTATCTTCTTTACTTTCAGTTCATTCAGATAATTGTCGAATCCTTCCAGCAGTCCATAGAAAGCCACTTCCGCCGTATTGGGTATAAAAGAGAATACAGTATGCTCCACATCATAGTCTACCGCTTTCAAGATAGGATTCACCAGTTTTTCACCCAGCAGCTTTCTTTCTTTATAAATATCCATGTCGCTTCCCCGGCTGAAATAGATTCGCTCGAAAGAACAAGCTTTCTTCTCTTTCGCCCGGTTGATCTGTGCCAGATGCATCTTTCCGGTCTTGCTCATAAGGATGGCCTGTCCCGGTTGCAATTCATTGATGCTTCCGGCAGGTACATTCAAGGCAGTCTGAATGACGGGACGTTCGGACGCCAATACCATGATTTCATCGTCCATGTACCAGAAAGCCGGACGGATGCCCCACGGATCGCGTACCGCAAAAGATTCACCGCTACCGGTCATACCGCAGATCACATAGCCTCCATCCCACTCCTTGCTCGAAGTCTTGAGGACATTGCCCAAGTCAATGCGGTCTTCTATGGCGTGAGTGATATTCATACCCTTCAGACCTTCCTTCTCACATTCCACATAGAGGCGCTCCACCTCACGATCCAAACGGTGTCCCACTTGTTCCAACATAATATATGTGTCGGCATATTTACGCGGATGCTGGCCGTCAGCAGTGATACGTGCGAAAATCTCATCCACATTGGTCATGTTGAAATTGCCGCACAGTGCCAGATTCTTGGCACGCCAATTGTTACGACGCAAGAACGGATGCACGTAGGAGATACCGCTTTTTCCGGTAGTAGAATAACGCAAATGACCCATGTACACCTCTCCGGCAAAGGGAAGGCATTTCTTGGCGTATCCGGCATCATGCAATTGTTCGGGCGCCAAATCCTTGAAATGATTTTGCACCGTACCGAATATCTCTGTTATCGCCCCTGAACCTAAAGCTCTTTCACGGAACATATATTCTTCACCGGGATTGGCCTCCAGTTTGACACAGGCCAGCCCGGCGCCTTCCTGTCCGCGGTTATGTTGTTTTTCCATCAGCAGATACAGCTTGTTCAAGCCATACATCCAGGTTCCATACTTTTCCTGATAATATTCCAGCGGTTTCAGCAGTCGTATCATAGCGACCCCACATTCATGCTTTAACGGTTCCATGCTCTCTCTTTACTCCTTAAATTAATATATCATTTTCAGATTCTTATAAAAACATCCCAAAGGTATGACAAGACCTTCTGTCGTTTTTCCAAACTTACGGCACATCTTTCAAGAATTATGCCGGAAACTTCCGGGAACTTCCTGCATAATCTCCGGCAGCATTGCCTTCTATTCTACTGTTACCGACTTCGCCAGATTTCGTGGCTGATCCACATTTTTCCCTTTGCAAATGGCTACATGGTAGGCCAATAACTGTAAGGGGATCGTAGCTATCAACGGTTCGAGGCACTCTAATGTTTCGGGCAACTCAATGCAATCATCAGCCAACTTGCTGATTACCGTATCTCCTTCTGTGACCAAAGCGATTACTTTTCCCTTCCGCGCTTTAATTTCCTGTATGTTACTCATTATCTTTTCATACATCGCATTATGCGTAGCTACCACAACAACAGGCATTTCGGCATCAATCAATGCGATAGGTCCATGTTTCATCTCAGCTGCAGGATAACCTTCAGCGTGAATATAAGATATCTCCTTCAACTTTAACGCACCTTCCAAAGCTACCGGAAAACTGTAACCTCGTCCCAAATAGAGGAAATTATGTGCATAGGTGAAGATACGCGACAGTTCCGCTATCTTGGGATTACTGATCAGAATCTTTTTTATTTTAGCCGGAATCACAGTCAATTCCCGAATCACTTCCAGGTATTTCTCATCCGTCATGCTCCCTTTCTCTTTTGCCAGGGTCAGCGCCAGCATGGTCAGCACAGTTACCTGTCCGGTAAATGCCTTAGTAGACGCCACTCCTATTTCCGGTCCTACATGAATATAAGAACCGGTATCTGTAATGCGCGGAATGGATGAACCTACCGCATTGCATATACCATAAATAAAAGCTCCTTTCTCTTTCGCCAGTTCTATGGCAGCCAATGTATCGGCCGTCTCGCCCGATTGCGAGATAGCTATTACCACATCATCTTCATGAATCACCGGATCACGATAGCGGAACTCGGAGGCATATTCCACTTCTACCGGAATACGGCAGAAACTTTCTATCAGTTGTTTCCCTATCAATCCGGCATGCCACGAAGTTCCGCAAGCCACAATTACAAAGCGACGAGCCTTGAGCAGACGTTCCTTATGATCAATAACCGCCGACAGTACTACTTTATCACCGTCCGCATTGATGCGTCCACGCATACAGTCGTTAATACAATCGGGTTGTTCGAATATCTCCTTCAACATGAAATGCGGGTATCCTCCTTTCTCCAGCTGTCCCAGATTCATTTCCACCGTACGTACTTCGGGATTTTGAAGCAGGTTATCCAAATTGACGACTTCCAGCGCCTTGTCTCTGCGAATCACCGCTATCTCCCCATCTTGCAGATACACCACTTTATCCGTATACTCTACAATCGGAGTAGCATCCGAGGCCAAAAAAAATTCATCCTTCCCTATCCCTACCACCAGCGGACTGCTTTTACGGGCTGTAATAATCTCATCGGGATTATTCTTGTCAAGCACCGCTATGGCGTATGCACCAATCACCTCATGCAGAGCCAACTGAACGGCAGTAAGTAAATCTAAATGGTTGGAAAGCTGGAAAAATTCAATTAGCTGGACAAGAACTTCGGTATCTGTACTACTTTTAAAGATGAACCCTTTTTTTTGTAGTTTTTCTTTCAGGGTAGCGTAGTTTTCAATAATACCATTGTGGATAAGAGCAAGATTCTCGGAAGAAGAAAAATGAGGATGGGCGTTAGCCTGGCAAGGCTCTCCGTGAGTAGCCCATCGGGTGTGGGCAATACCAATTGTACCGGAAACGTCTTTTTGGGAAACAAAAGCTTCTAGGTCTGAGACCTTTCCTTTCGTCTTATAGACGTTCAACCTCCTTTTTTTATCAATCAATGCGACTCCTGCGCTATCATAGCCCCGGTATTCCAACCGCTTCAGGCCTTTTATGAGGACAGGGTAAGCATCTCGTTTTCCAATGTAGCCTACTATTCCACACATAATTTATATAAGTATATGTTCTGATTTGACTGCAAAGATACAAATATCAATTAACATAAATGCAATAAAAGACCATAAATAATTGACGAAAGCGATAAAAAAGTAAGAATATAAATCGAAAAGAAATGTTTTATCCGTTTTTAAAATAAATATGAAAACTTACATTATCAAAGCAATTTCGCCAAATCATGTTACGATTTAAAAGTAATAGACAGGCAGAATAAACAATATGTAAGCATCAAAAGCAGAAGAGCATCTTTTTACTAACACAGCTCATTTATTTTATAGCAAAAAGAAATAAATTATTTACCTTTGCAAAACAAACTGAAATACAAATCAACATTATTACAAACTAAAGACAGTCATAATGGTAAAAAGAGAACAAAATGGTCTTTATAATGTAACCAACGAACATGATGCTTGTGGTGTAGGTATGGTAGTCAACATTCATGGCAATAAATCACATGAACTGGTAGACTCCGCATTAAAGGTACTGGAGAACATGCGCCATCGAGGTGCGGAAGGAGCTGACAACAAGACCGGCGACGGCGCGGGAATTATGCTACAAATCCCCCACGAATTCATCCTCTTGCAAGGTATCCCCGTACCCGAGAAGGGAAAATACGGAACCGGACTAATATTTCTGCCAAAAGATGAAAAAGAACAAGCCGGTATCCTAAGTATTATGATTGAGGAAATAGAACGGGAAGGACTGACACTGATGCATCTGCGCAATGTGCCCACTAATCCCAATTGCTTGGGCAAAGACGCACGAGCCACCGAACCGGATATCAAACAGGTGTTCATCACCGGAGTGACTGATGTGGAAAACTTGGAACGTACCCTTTATGTTATCCGTAAAAAGATTGAAAAACGTGTCCGGCATAAAGATTTCTATATCGTTTCACTATCGGGCAAAAACATTATATATAAAGGGATGCTTTCGTCCATGCAGGTACGCGAGTACTTCCCGGACTTAACACAACCTTACTTTACCAGTGGACTGGCATTGGTACACTCCCGCTTCAGCACCAACACATTTCCTACATGGAGTCTGGCACAGCCTTTCCGTCTGTTGGCGCATAATGGTGAAATCAATACCATCCGCGGCAACCGAGGATGGATGGAAGCACGCGAAAGTGTCCTCTCCTCTCCGGCATTGGGGAATATCAAAGCCATCCGCCCCATTATTCAGCCAGGTATGAGCGACAGTGCCTCACTGGACAATGTGCTTGAATTTTTTGTGATGTCGGGATTGAGTCTGCCCCATGCCATGGCGATGCTGGTTCCCGAATCATTCAATGATAAAAACCCTATCAGTGAAGAGTTGAAAGCGTTTTACGAATATCACTCCATCCTAATGGAACCTTGGGACGGACCTGCCGCGTTGCTGTTCAGTGACGGACGCTTTGCCGGAGGAATGTTGGACCGCAACGGCCTCCGCCCTGCCCGTTACCTCATCACCAACAATGACATGATGGTAGTGGCCAGCGAAGTAGGCGTGATGGATTTCGAACCGGGAGAGATTAAAGAAAAAGGACGTCTGCAACCGGGAAAAATACTGATGATTGACACTGAACAGGGTAAAATATATTATGACGGAGAACTGAAAGAACAATTGGCATCAGCCCGTCCTTATCGCACCTGGCTGTCTACCAACCGCATCGAACTCGATACCTTGAAAAGCGGGCGCAAGATAGACAACCGGATAGCCGGTTATGACCGTATGTTACGCACCTTCGGCTTCTCGCGTGAAGATATAGAACGTACCCTCATACCAATGTGTAACACAGGGGCCGAACCTGTCGCCTCTATGGGTAACGACACGCCGCTGGCAGTTCTCTCGGACAAACCGCAGTTACTGTTCAACTACTTCCGCCAACAATTCGCACAGGTTACCAATCCGGCTATCGACCCTATCCGTGAAGAATTAGTCATGTCGCTCACCGAATACATCGGCGCCGTAGGAATGAACATTTTAGTACCCAGCGAAAGCCATTGCAAAATGGTACGTCTGCCCCATCCCGTACTAAATAACACCCAACTGGACATTCTCTGCAATATCCGATATAAAGGATTCAATACCGTGAAACTCCCCATCCTATTCGAGGTGAGCAAAGGAAAAGCCGGACTACAGGAAGCGCTGAGTAATTTGTGCAAACAGGCCGAGCAATCCGTGACCGACGGAGTAAACTATATCATTCTAAGCGACCGTTCTGTTGATGCGGCTCATGCCGCCATCCCGTCACTGCTGGCGGTAAGCGCTGTTCATCATCACCTCATCTCGGTTCAGAAACGCGTACAAACCGCATTGATTGTAGAAAGCGGCGAGATTCGCGAAGTGATGCACGCCGCCCTGTTACTGGGATATGGTGCCAGTGCCATCAATCCGTACATGGCCTTTGCCGTACTGGATGAACTGGTGAGAAAAGGCGATGTGCAGATGAATTACGAAACGGCCGAAAAGAATTATATCAAAGCCATCTGCAAGGGCTTGTTTAAAATCATGAGCAAGATGGGTATCTCTACGATCCGTTCCTATCGGGGCGCGAAGATTTTTGAAGCCGTAGGGGTCAGTGAGGAATTATTGAGAAGCTATTTCGGCACACAGACATCCAGCATCGGAGGTATTCGTCTGGAAGAAGTCGCCAAAGATGCCATCGCCCTGCACGATGCCGGATTCTCTCCGAAAGAAGTGAGCGACATTTTACCGCATAACGGACTGTTCTCCTTCCGCAAAGACGGAGAACGGCATGCTTGGAATCCGGAAACCATCTCCACCCTGCAACTGGCCACCCGACTGGGCAGCTACAAAAAGTTTAAGGAATTCACCTCTATGGTAGATGAAAAAGATTCCCCCCTCTTCCTGCGCAACTTCTTCGGGCACAAACGAAACCCTATTGATATTGAAAAGGTGGAGCCGATAGAAAACATCGTGAAACATTTCGTGACAGGAGCCATGTCCTTCGGTGCTATCAGCAAGGAAGCACATGAGGCGCTGGCACTGGCCATGAACAAACTGAGTGCACGCAGCAATACAGGTGAAGGTGGTGAGGACAGCGAACGCATTACAGGCACTTACGAAGGTATCTCACTATGCAGCAAGACCAAGCAAATAGCGTCGGGACGTTTCGGAGTCACCACCGAATACCTGGTCCATGCCGAAGAGATCCAGATAAAGGTAGCCCAAGGCGCCAAGCCGGGAGAGGGAGGACAACTACCGGGATTCAAGGTAGATGAGGTAATTGCCAAAACCCGCCACTCCATTCCGGGCATCTCACTCATTTCCCCTCCGCCCCACCATGACATTTATTCCATCGAAGATTTGGCCCAGTTGATATTCGACCTGAAAAACGTAAACCCACAGGCACGAATCAGTGTGAAACTGGTAGCCGAAAGCGGGGTGGGAACCATCGCCGCCGGCGTGGCCAAAGCGAAAGCCGATCTGATTGTCATCTCGGGAGCTGAAGGAGGAACCGGAGCGTCACCTGCCTCAAGTATGCGGTATGCAGGTATCTCGCCCGAAATAGGGCTGAGTGAAACGCAACAGACGTTGGTACTGAACGGACTCCGCGGACAAGTTAAACTGCAAGTGGACGGACAGTTGAAAACCGGACGGGACATTATCAATATGGCTTTGCTAGGTGCGGAAGAATTCGGTTTCGGTACCACCGCATTGATTGTACTAGGATGCGTCATGATGCGCAAATGCCACACCAACACCTGTCCCGTAGGCGTGGCCACCCAAGACCCTGAACTCCGCAAACATTTCCGCGGACACTATGAATATGTAGTGAATTATTTCACTTTCCTGGCACAGGAAGTACGCGAATATTTGGCCGAAATGGGATTCACCCGGTTGGAGGATATCATTGGACGGACAGACCTGATTGAAATACAACAAGCGCCAAGTGAGAAGAAATCCTCACTGCTGGATTTCAACAGACTGTTGCACCGGGTGGACAACGGGGCTGCCATACACCATGTCATGGAACAGAAGCACGACATCGCCCATGTAAAGGATGTAACCATACTGGCCGCCGCCCGGGATGCCATAGAAAACGGAAAAGAGATTTCCCTGGAATACACCATCGCCAATACGGACCGCTCGGTAGGCGCCATGCTGGCAGGGGCGGTTGCTAAGAAATACGGGCAGGCAGGACTTCCCGAACAGACCATCCACATTAAATTCAAGGGTTCGGCAGGCCAAAGTTTCGGTGCGTTCCTGACCCACGGCATCAGTTTCAAGCTGGAAGGTGAAGCAAATGACTACCTAGGCAAAGGGCTGAGTGGCGGACGCATTGCAGTACTGCCTCCCGTGCGTAGCAATTTCGATGCGGAAAAGAATACCATCGCCGGAAATACCCTGCTGTATGGCGCTACCGATGGTGAGGTGTATATCAACGGACGAGTGGGTGAACGCTTCGCAGTCCGCAATTCCGGAGTGACAGCCGTGGTAGAAGGTGTAGGCGACCACTGTTGCGAATATATGACTGGAGGACGAGTTGTGGTACTGGGAGAAACCGGACGGAATTTCGCTGCTGGGATGAGTGGCGGTGTGGCTTATGTATGGGACAAAAACCACAACTTCGATTATTTCTGCAACATGGAAATGGTGGAGCTCTCGCTTATCGAGGAGGCATCTTACCGGAAGGAACTGCATGAACTGATCCGTCAGCATTACCTCTATACCGGTTCCAAACTGGCACGAACAATATTAGATAACTGGAATCACTATGTGGATGAATTTATCCAGGTAGTACCTATCGAATATAAACGAGTATTGCAAGAAGAACAAATGCGCAAGCTACAGCAAAAAATAGCTGATGTACAAAGAGATTATTAATACATCACACAAATTATCAACAAAGAAATACAACAAAGATATGGGAAATCCAAAAGCATTTTTAACTATACCGCGTCAGGAAGCGGGCTACCGTCCCATCCACGACCGGATATCAGATTATAGCGAGGTAGAACAGACTCTGAACAGCCGTGACCGGAAACTTCAAGCCTCACGCTGCATGGACTGCGGCGTTCCCTTCTGCCACTGGGCTTGTCCGCTGGGCAACAAGCAGCCCGAATTCCAAGATGCCCTTTACAAAGGCAAATGGGAGGAAGCCTACAAGATATTGAACGAAACCAACGATTTTCCTGAGTTCACCGGCCGCATCTGCCCCGCCCTCTGCGAAAAGAGTTGCGTGCTGAAACTGAGCATGGACTCTCCCGTCACCATCCGCGAGAACGAAGCGGCCATTGCCGAAGCAGCCTTCCGCGAAGGTTACATCAAGCCCCGGAACATTGAACGCAACGGACGGAAAGTAGCCATTATCGGCGCCGGGCCCGCCGGACTGGCCGCCGCCAACCAGCTCAACGGAAAAGGGTACACAGTGACCGTCTTCGACAAGAATGAGGCTCCCGGCGGCCTGCTACGTTACGGCATCCCCAACTTCAAGCTGCACAAGCCCATCATCGACCGCCGTATCCGGGTGATGGAAGAAGAAGGCATCCACTTCAAAATGAACAACGATGTGGATGTGCGGCAACTCCCCGAAGGTTTTGACGCCTACTGCATCTGCACCGGAGCTCCGACCGCCCGTGACCTCCCTGTCACCGGACGCGAACTGAAAGGCATCCACCCGGCACTGGACATGCTGGCGCAACAAAACCGTATCCTTGCCGGCATGACGTTCCCGAAAGAACAACTGGTTACTGCCAAAGGGAAAAAAGTACTGGTCATCGGCGGAGGAGATACCGGCAGCGACTGCATAGGGACCAGCAACCGGCAAGGTGCCCTAAGCGTCACCCAAATAGAAATCATGCCCCAGCCGCCCGTAGGACAGAATCCTGCCACTCCATGGCCCCAATTCCCCGTCGTACTGAAAACCACCTCTTCTCACGAAGAAGGGTGCAGCCGCCTATGGTCTCTCGCCACCCGTAAGTTTTTAGGCAAAAACGGTAAAGTGTGCGGTGTGGAAGTGGAACCGGTGGAATGGACTCCCGGTCCCGACGGCGGCCGCCCTGTCATGAAGCCCACCGGAAAGGTGGAAGTGATTGAAGCCGACCTGGTTCTTCTGGCAATGGGATTCCTAAAGCCCGAACATCCCCAATTCGCCGAAAACGTATTCGTAGCCGGCGATGCAGCAAGCGGAGCCAGCCTGGTGGTACGCGCCATTGCCAGCGGACGGAAAGCGGCAACGGACATAGACAGTTATCTCAATAAATAAAGCAACAAATACAATTATGTGTGGAATCGTAGGAATATTCAAGATAAAGCAACAAACGCAAGAACTGCGTCAGAAAGCATTGAAAATGTCACAAAAGCTCCGCCACCGCGGGCCGGACTGGAGCGGCATCTACGTAGGCGACTCTGCCATCCTGGCCCATGAACGCCTCTCCATCGTAGACCCTCAAAGCGGAGGGCAACCCCTATATAGTCCCGACCGGAAACAAATCCTCGCCGTGAACGGAGAAATCTACAACCATCGGGATGTTCGTGCAAAGTACGCCGGAAAATATGATTTCCAAACCGGAAGCGACTGCGAAGTCATCCTTGCCCTTTACCGTGACAAAGGTATTCACTTCCTCGAAGACCTGAACGGCATCTTTGCCTTCGCCCTTTATGATGAGGAGAAAGACGATTTCCTCATTGCCCGCGACCCCATCGGAGTCATACCTTTATATATAGGTAAGGATAAGGACGGCAAAATATACTGCGCCAGCGAGTTGAAAGCCCTCGAAGGGTTCTGTGATGAATACGAACCCTTCCTTCCCGGCCATTACTATTGGGGAAAAGAAGGCAAGATGACCCGCTGGTACGTCCGCGACTGGTTTGAATACGAAGCCGTGAAAAACAACAATGCCTATTCCCAGGACATACACGACGGACTGGAAGAGGCCGTTAAACGCCAACTGATGAGTGATGTGCCCTACGGCGTACTTCTTTCCGGCGGTCTGGACAGTTCCGTCATCTCTGCCATTGCCAAGAAATATGCAGGCAAACGGGTAGAAACCGACAATAAAAAAGATGCCTGGTGGCCTCAGCTCCATTCCTTTGCTATCGGTCTGGAAGGTGCGCCCGACCTAATAAAAGCCCGCGAAGTGGCCCGCTTTATCGGAACCGTGCATCATGAAATCCACTATACCATCCAAGAAGGATTGGACGCTATCCGCGACGTCATTTACTACATCGAGACTTACGATGTCACCACCGTTCGCGCCTCTACCCCGATGTATTTGCTGGCACGCGTCATTAAAAGCATGGGAATCAAAATGGTGCTGAGTGGCGAAGGGGCTGATGAAGTGTTCGGCGGCTATCTCTATTTCCACAAAGCTCCTACAGTCCAAGCCTTTCATGAAGAGACCGTGCGTAAACTAGGCAAGCTCCACCTCTATGACTGCCTCCGTGCCAATAAATCCCTCGCAGCGTGGGGAGTGGAAGGCCGAGTGCCTTTCCTGGACAAAGAATTTTTGGACATAGCCATGCGCCTCAATCCCGAAGCAAAGATGTGCCCCGGAAACACCATTGAAAAGAAAGTCGTTCGCAAAGCCTTTGCAGACATGTTGCCCGACAGTGTAGCATGGCGACAGAAAGAGCAGTTCAGCGACGGCGTGGGCTATAGTTGGATTGATACACTGAAAGCCCTTACCGCCGAAGCCATCAGTGACGAGCAAATGGCGCACGCAGCCGAACGGTTTCCTATCAATACACCGCAAAACAAGGAAGAATATTACTATCGCAGCATCTTCCAGGAGCACTTTCCCAGTGAAAGCGCAGCCCGCAGCGTGCCAAGCGTACCCAGTGTGGCATGTTCTACCGCCGAGGCCCTTGCATGGGACGCCGCCTTCAAGAACATGAACGAACCAAGCGGACGGGCCGTGAAGGGAGTGCACGAAGAAGCATACGATTCATAATATGGCAACGTGAATTCGATTCCGACAAATTCATGCATATCTTTAACGCTTCTCTTACAGCATTCATTAAATGAAGAGATGCTTTGCACCCCGAACTTTTGCGCAGCCTTGCCTCCGAAAAGAGGAAGGCTGCGCGGTGCTTTTGTCAACGTTTTCGAAATAGAGTGGAAAAAACAGCCCTTTCCATGCTGGGTATCAGAAAAAAATGGTGTAACTTTGTATAGCTATAAAAAAGAGAAGAAGAAAGATGGAAACAAAGAAAGCGACTCAAATCCCTTACGGCATCTCGGACTTTGTGCGGATGCGGACTGAAAATTATTATTATGTGGACAAGACCATGTATTTGCCCCTGATTGAAGATACAGCCAGCTATATCTTTATGATACGTCCGCGCCGTTTCGGAAAAAGCCTTTTCTTAAGCATGATGAAAGCCTACTATGACATCTTGCAAAAAGACCGTTTCGAAAGTTATTCAGCGGACTATGGATTGGTAAGAATTCCACCGACCAGCGCAACCGTTTCCAGGTGATTTATTTTGATTTCTCAAAGGCAGGGGTTTCATTGGAAAGACTGGAAAAATGTTTTGAGACTTATTGCAATGTTGTCCTCTACCTGTTCATAAAGGATTACGCTTCTTATTATTATGATAATTTTGAAGAAAAGTGCTGTATCTGGCTCAAGGAACCACGTTACATAAAGTCCTGATACAGTTCAAAGGATGGGAAGTGGTGAGAAGTGAAAAAGATACACATTAAAAACACAATTAACAGATAAAATAATGAAAACACCTTTTATTCCTAAATTGATTCTCCTTTTTATCCTATTTTTTCTTTATTCTGCTGGATATGCACAACAACGGGATTCAGTAACCATACGCGGACAAGTAACAGATTATAACGGACAACCCATTGACAGTTGTTCCATCTTTTGGCAAAGCCCCTCTTTTGATGACATTAAACAAGCCATCACTGACAAAAACGGATACTACACCACCCGTATTCCTAAAGGAAAGTATCAAAGTATGGGAGCTATCAATATGTCTACCTACCCACATACCGTAAAACCCGGACTAGCGGAAAAAGACCAACGTCTCGAATTTTGGGCATGGAATTTCATTGCCGATCGTGATACCACTCTCAACATTCGCTATCATCGTATGGAAGTCTATGGACTACGTATTTTCCACATCCCTGGAGGCATGCCCACCTATCAGATATATGTTCGCCCCATGAGTCTGACCCGTACCCTGCAATGGCAAAAAGAAGAAAAATCCTCACTTGTACATGCACAGGATCTTAGCAAGATTGAGCAAACAGGTTTAAGCAAACAAGCCAAAGGCGTTTTGCTGGCACCATCGGCTGACAAACTAAAAGCTATCGTTTGGATAGATGGAGAAGAAGTACCTGTTCTGATGAAACAAGAGATAAAAGAGTACTTCGATGCTACCGAATACGGCAATGCCTATCTGCTGACCGTGGATATGCCCAGACACCAGAAAAATATTCTCTCCTACCGAATATTTAAAGTAGAGTTAACTGATTTAGAGAATGGTGACCGTGGAGAAGGGCTTTATTATATGGAAAAAGAGAACTATATAAAATAAAAAGAAGCGGTATTCTACCGCTTCTTGAGCCGAAACCGGGACTCGAACCCGGGACCTATTCATTACGAATGAATTGCTCTACCAACTGAGCCATTTCGGCAACTGTTTTTTCTGCAATATCGGGTGCTTTTCTGAAAAAGCGTTGCAAATATATATCTTTCTTTCGAAATAAAGAAACTAAAAGCGGATAATTTTTCAGTTATCCGATTTTGTTATGTCAATTGATGCCGGATTTATTGGTAGGCTTCTTCATGTATCCCTTTCATGGCCCATCCGCTTGGTTCGTTTATGTTCTTGAAAGCGGTATCCCACGTAAGAGCTTCAACGGTAGAATTGTTTTCTTTTATGTAAAGATTATAACATCAAGGCGTAAAAACTATTTTACACTAATTGCTCTCCTCATCAAATACCCGTGATATACTGAAATTTACCCACTCCATACCCAAACAATTCAATATCCGTCAAAGTTTGATGGTCTTTACCTTACCCGGAATGATGGTCAGATGCACCGTTCCATCCTTTTCTATCTCCACCTTCTGATATCTGGCCTCCACCACCACTTTTCCATCCAGCGCCATCACCCCCCACTGGCAGGCATTCCCTTCAAAAGCACAATAACCGCCTACAGGAATACAGATATTCCGGTAACAAGGAGGCACTACGATACGATCTCCCCATTTCAGCCCCCACTTCATCCCCATCCGGAAAGGAAGGACATCTTTTATTTCCTCCAGCCTCTTCCGCCTTTTCTCTTCCTCATTCTGTTGCCGTTCCCGCTGTACGCTCTCCGCACGCCGCCCGGCTTCCTTCCTCAGACCTTCCACCACGGAGGCAAAATCCGCTTCGCCCGCCTTAGGAGCATTACAAGCTATATACCGCTTCCCCTTTCCTTTCTCCACATGATAATAGCTTCCTTCCCCGTCCATCACCACAATGCTCCGATCCGCCAAACAACCACAACACCAGTACACCTCTTCATCATCCCCTTCCAGCACGCAGGCGAAGACATCAAATATAGCAGACCACACAGGATCAACTAGCCGGCAAGACTTCGGAACACGGTAATCCGGTATCTTCAAGTAGAAACCATAAAAACAAAGACTGTCTTTGTGCAAACCATGCATAGAGGTATACGCCTTCCGCGTGCGGCTATGGAAAGTCTCCCCCACCCGCAGCAACTCTATGCCGCCGTATGAAAAAACCACCGGCCTCTCCTGATAAGTTCTGTTTGTCTTCAAATCGGTATAACAGTCACTCCCATCCTCTTTGGTGACAGAAAGAAGTTCTCCCTTCAGGAATCTCAATCTCCGGCAACAGCCTGTCACCACCATGAGGACTCCGGACTTATCCACCACCCCTGTCCGGCCATCTTTAAAACGGACAGCAGCCCGGTTTGCACAAATATCAAATACTTCCCGGTATTGAGGAATCACTGTGATTTTGTTCCCGCACCTCAAGCCCCACAAACCACTCTGCCGGTCATGACAGGCTTTCAAGGCCGTCCGTTGCTCCCCACCGGCCGGACCGTCCTCTCCCAGACGAACCAAGTCCCCGTTCCGGACAGCATCCAGCAGACAGTTGTGTGTCATCACAATTTCCAGTCCTTCATTCCGTTTGCTATCTTCCGATAGCGAACAAGACACAGACAGCCCGTTGTTCTCCATCCGTGTCCGGGGCTGAACATTTCCTGCCATCCGTCCTTCGAACATCGCCTCCCAGTCACGGTCACGGACAGGCAGACCGAATATCCGGTGCAATCCCACATTATCTATCAGCACACATGATTCCTTATTATCCGACTTCCGCAGCCCCCGGCCCACCTGTTGCAGGTATTTCGCCAACGAAAGCGTGGGACGTGCCAGCTGCACGAACTCCACATCGGGACAGTCAAAACCTTCGGAAAAAATATCCACATTGACCAACACGCTGATCTTTCCCCGCCTGAAATCCTCTACCAGTTCCTTGCGTTCCAGAGCGGGGGTCCTGCTGTCGATAGCAACAGACTCCACGCCATGCAGGCTGTAATAAGCCGCAATCTGTCGGGCGTGTGCGATGCTCACGGCATAGACTATCCCTTTCTTCCCGGCGGCATATCGACGGACGCTCTCATACAATTGGCGGATACCGGTCTCCCGGTTCAGCACCGCATTCATTTCCTTCACCTGATAATCCCCGTCCGCACCCCGCTTCTTCAACGAGTCAACCAGCCGCTGTTCCCTGCTGTTCGCACGGATGGACACATAGTCAAAGGACGACAACCAGCCCTTTCCGATGAATTCCGCAATACTCCATGAGGTAATCAGGGTATCAAACAAATCCGTGAATCCCTTGCGGTTCAGCCGGCAGGGAGTAGCAGTCATGCCCAGTTTCCTCGCCTCCGGATATCTCTTCCAAAGCTCCCGGTAGGTTTCCGCCAGGGCATGATGCGCCTCGTCAATGACGATCAAATCCGGCTGTCCGTCCATAATCTTCCGGTTTCGTGACAACCACTGGATAGACATCACCCTCACACTTCCGTCCTCCCTCCACATTCCATAACGGGAAACCGTCTCCTCTATCTGCTCCACCAGTTCCCGACGATGCGCCACAATCCATACCCGGGTACCAGAACCACACAAGAACTCCCTTACTATGGCAGACAGCAGGTGTGTCTTTCCCGTGCCTGTAGGCATCTGTACCATCACACTCCGGTGAAGCTCCCACTCTTCAAAGAGCCTGAGCTTCATCTCCTGCTGGTAGTCACGAAGACAATCGTTCTTGCTCTTGCAATACATTATACGGATGCCAGTCGCTACCGACAACAAAAACAAGGAAGGCCGCATACGTTATCGCATACAGCCTATAGTAAATATTCTATCTTTATAAATTTATTTTATCAGCGGTTATGAACTGTTCCTCCACCGAATTCAGACAGGACCTATTATTGTCTATCCCTCTATAATCCAATCACTCAAAGTGTGACTTTCCGAGTCAAAGTTTATCCCCACCTTCACTACGGGAAGTCCGCAAAACGGAAAAGAATAAAGGTAACGAACGGTAACCGTCATATTATAAGTATCCAACCCCTATGGCAATAGTCCTTATCTCCTGTATTCACTGGGGTTTGGGATGTATCGTAAGATTGAATTGTAAATATTTGATTTTAGCCACTGAAAAGTGCCTAAAAAACATTTGAGCTAATAATTTAAGCGATTTCTCAACGATTGGCCCATGCCAATCCGATATTATGAAGAAGGGTAAGATTAACAAAATGAAACATACTATTCCACCAACGATAATAAACTTTTCATCTTTTTGATTAAAAGTTCAGTTCGGTTAAAAAGAGGTTTTACATCTTCTTCAGCCCAATCGAACATGTCATCATAATCACCGGCATGACGCATATTCTGTAAACGAGAGACCAAACGCATCTCATCTTTGTCCAACCCCTTTAGTTGCAAATTCCTGCCCCAACAAACAAATTACACCGCTATGGGTCTTAGATGTAAAACCTTTATCTATCAATAATGCGGAAGCCATGTGGAAGACAGCATAATACAAACGATTTGCAACCAAATTCCAATGATTCATGGTAGCATTGTCCGAAGCTTCAATAAAAACGCTATCAGCCTTTTGAACACGGTAAGCAATAATAGATTTCTTTTCTTCTATACTTAGTGGCATAATTCAATTCCCTCCTGTTCTACATTCTTATAAAAAAGAGTGAAACTCCGTCTTTGCCAATCTGTATAAGTATATATCAATGGATTGATATCCGCACCGATTTTCCAACCTAATTCAACCAGTGGATAAGCTACACGGTCAAAATCTTCATTATATATGCGAGATTTGTCCAATAAAATAAGAATATCCCAATCGGACTCATGATGTGCATCCCCACGAGCCTGAGAACCGAATAAAATGACACGACTCCCTGAAGGCATCACCTGACGAGCCGTTTCACGAATGGAATGGATAATCTCATTTTTTTGCATAATGGTATTAGCTTAATATATTGTATGACAAAGAAACAAATTATATTCCGCTTATCCAATAATGAAGCAATTATATTTTAGTTTTTTTATGTAAGCACTCAATTTAGGGCATACCCCTTCGAAAGGGCACTTTTCAGTGCCCTAAACTGAGTTTTGTTAATTAATTAGTCTTGTGAATTTAACATTGGCTTGTAGCCAAAGTGATTTTGTCAGGAACCATGTTAACATAATCCCTGCACCCGTTAAAGATATTTTTGAAAAAAGTTCCGATGAAGTTCCAGATAGAACTGCCATGAAGCTTTACCGTTCCAATCACACTGTGATAGGTTGCCGCCATCTCAGCACCAGCATCACTACCATAATGAAGTGAATTGTTGCGTTGAGTAGTCAGCTTTCGAATGGTTCGCTCAGCCAGGTTGTTGTCTATTGGTAATTCACCATCATCCAAGTAAGCAAAGATCTCTTTCCAGAACCGGTTCAGATAATTGAGAGCTTCTTATAATACTGACTTCTAAATTCTGAATCCTTTGTCAGTTCACTATCTAACAAGCTGCGCAACTCTATCAGAAGTTCCTTCGTTGCCAGGCTTTGCCTTTCTTGAAACCTTTCTTTTGGAGTTAATCCGGCATCATCGTATTTACGATCCCTCATAAAGAACTCCTTTAAAATTTCGGAAAAGCGTTCTGCATTCGGTTCACTACCCTGATTGGAAGCCTTGACAAACTTGTTCTTGGCATGTGACATACAAACTTGGTGTACAGTATCTTTAAACCGGCCTGATTTCAGCTCATTGCCGATAAATACATAAGCATTGTATCCGTCGGACATAATACTCTTCAATTCTGCATCGCCCAAAAAGTCTGTTAGTACATCACGACCACGCGAGCCATTCTCATAGAAGAAAATGGCTGTTTTCTGAGCCTTGTTGACCAGAACCCAAATGTAGCACTTCTTATAGTGATCGTATTTGCGCACTTTACACCAGGTCTCATCGCAGTTCACTATCGAATCTTTTTCCAAAGCTATAGACTTCAATACACAAACCAGTTCGTCCAGGTATGTCTTACCTTTCTTAAGCCAGTTGCGCAACGTGTTTTTAGAAATGGTCATGCCCATATCTGTCAGCCATTGGTGAAGAAGACCAAAAGTCACATTCTTTACATAAACTTCATAGGCAATAGCCTGCAGAAATTCAGGAGCAGCCTTAGTACCTTCAAAACTGGTTACTACCTCAGGATGACCCTCGGAAGGGAAATAACCCCACTTGGGCTTTTTACCAGGCTCTGCATAATGAACCATCTCGAAGCATTCTTCCATCAAGAAAGTACGAAAACTGAATACCCGTACCATTCTTCTTTCAATGATGCGACCGGGAAACTTTGTCAAATCGGAAGGATGCTCTATCGCCTCTCCAACTACTCCCATCCTTTTATAACCGTCAGGGCGATTGGATAAATCACGCTCTTTCTTGGAAGACTCTTTTACCTCTTGAGATGGAGCATGACCAACCGAATCCGTACGAAGCGTATCATCGGTTCCATCATAATCATCTTTCTCCTTCCAGCGGTCTGAATCACTTGTTTTAGCTTTAGATTGTATCTTTTGACGTCTATCACCAAAACGTTCCTGATGGGCATAATCAAGTCTTTCCTGAAGTGATTTAATCTTACGTTCAGCCGATTTGCGAAGTTTATGCTCTTCCGATAACCGATTCTCAAGGTCAGCATGTTTCGATTCCATAGAGGACACCTGAGCCTTCAGATCTTTCATCTGAGCCATAAAATCCTCCAAAACAAGCTTCATGGCATCACTTGTCAACCTTAAATCCTGATTCTGTTCGGCAAGGTATTGTATGTACCGCTCTTTCTGATCCTCTGCCATACCTGCACTATAATTTATAGGGTTGCGTGAGTAGGTTTCCCTACTCAACAACTCTCGTTTTGTTGTAATTATATCTTGCAGATCGATCATACTTAAACATTTGATTTACAACATTAAAGGTAATAAAATAATCGCAAAACCGCAAGTGGATAAATAGATTGATTATCTGATTTGTAATGTTTTAACTATAGGATTCTCAAGAATCAAAACCACGTCCTTCCAGGCAATCCGATAAACAGTATCTGCCCCGTTCCGCTCCACCTTCATGAACTGATAGCCTGCCACAAACTTCTTTTCGAACAGACTATATGAACGATTATCAAATGAAAACATACGGACTATTCTGCGATTGCGAGACATGACTATAAAGACGTCTCCATCATTGGGCTCACGGTGAAGCCGTTCACGAATGACAGACAGCACACGGCTGTGTTTACAACGCATATCGGTAAAATCACGGACATAATAAAAATGATTCAGACCGGTAACACTCAACATAACCCCTCCAGTTTCTCTACCATACGAACCAAATCCGGGTAGCTTAAATTCTTTTGGGACAAATGCAAGCCATTGCTGATACGAATCTCAACCCAAATACGAACAGGGTGATCAGTTCTGCCTGGTGATACCGGTTGAGGTTGATCAATGGCACTGGATTTTTCCTCATGACCGATTACAGGAGCACCATCAACCTGGACTTCAACTACTTTTTTCCGGGTATCCCTGTACCATTTCTGAAAGATGTTATAAGGAACTTTGTTCTTAACACAAAACGATTGGAGAGATTCTCCATGAGGCAAAGCCTCGGTCTGGTATTGAAAGTAAAATCTTTCAAGATCTTCACTGCTATACATAAATTCTAAAATTTTTGTTCGCAGCGAAGATAGAGGTTTCAATTATGAGCCAATTTTTGACTGCTTACCTAATAGAATAATTTATTTTATCATTTCAGATGAATCTTGAAATAAATGCCGCCGGAGAAGTATTTGCAACGGTTCAATTCTATTACAGCGTTGATGTAGTCTTTCCAAAAGCTGTATTCCATACCTACATTCATTTGATATTTCGGTCCATTGGGATTGAATGTCAAGTCCTCTTTCACATCTGTATAACCAGGAACAACCTCAGCCATTAAATTGACACCATTAACAGCTTTTCTTATCCATGAATCATTCTCTTTCAAATGGAAACAAAAGTTCACGCCCATAGCAGGATTATTCAGTTTATTGTCGAAACGGTTGCTGTATATCCACGATATGTGCGCACCTAACGTACCTATATTATCAAAATTGACATGTTTGGTTATTGCCAGATAATAACGATTCCAAAAGCCATTACCATAGTCTTGATTCTGCTGATTGGATAGGGAACCACCATTCGCCGAATCACCTATCGCATCATTGGCACCTATCACCACTTGAGGCGTCCATGGTTTCCACCAATCTTCCTTCCACACCCGTAAGCGAAAATGAAAAGAACGGTCCTGATTGGTGAACTTGCTATACGTAGATGGCACCCAATAGCCGGAGTTATTGCCATAATCCGTAGGAACTGCCTTATGACCAGTACACAGATATCCGGCTTCCAGCCAAGGAAAAATAGTTATATTGATATAATAGTTCCATGTATCATACCACCAACGGGGTACTGTAGCATGATGATTCAGCCAGTTACCACCTACCATAAAAGTCTTGTCACGCTGCATGTCGGCAGTAGGAAGATTCATCAATCCCGTCGTGCCATAATTTATTTGAGCCGTTGCCCCCTGTACTATCCACAAAAACAAACCGGCAAGACAACATCTTCCTATTTTCATATTCCTCATTCTTCGAACTTATTTTTTAACCGATACCGCTTCCACTTCTTTTTCTCTTCATGTTTCATCATCATCAACATCAATTTTACGTCCATAAAAAGAAAGTAAGTGCTACCCACCATCAATGGCAGCCACCAACCATATTCCTGCCAGACAGGCATCTCGTTTACCGCATAGTATACTCCTGCCACCCCCAGCCAAAACAGCAGGGTAAGGGCCAGCATACGTTTCCATATCAGTTTTACTGCAAAATGATAAAGGCGGAAAGAAGGAACAATCATATTTGGGAAATATTGCGTCGTGAAATCAACTTACTGATATAAAGATTCATCAGTGTCCATACGGCCACATCACAGAGGAACAGCACCGTATTGTTCAGATAGCTTACCAGAAACACATTGGAGGCACAAAACAAAAACGAAATGCATAGAATGGAAATCATCGCTTTACGCGGTGTGAATCCCATGGCAAGAAACTTGTGATGAATATGTGTCTTATCCGGCATAAAGGGGTCTTTGCCACGACGTACACGGCCTAGAACCACCCTTACCACATCCAGGCAGGGAACTAACAATACACTGAAAGATATCAATATGGCACCTTCATAATTAAAACCCGCCTCATACGTATTCATAGTGTATTGCACTGCCAGGAAACTTAATATATAGCCCAAGGTAAGACTTCCAGTATCTCCCATAAAGATTTTCCGTCCCCTGTCCGCATTTCCAAATACATTATAAAAAAAGAACGGAAGCAACACTCCCACGGTAGTAAAAGCCAGCAATGCACTCATCCATCTGTCATCAATGACAGCCAGTGTGCCAAAGACGGACAATGCTACCATACTCAGTCCCGATGCCAGACCGTCAATGCCGTCTATTAGGTTGATTGCATTGGTGATAAAAATCACGAGCACCAAGGTAAGAGGAACACCGATGAAAGGAGAAACCGCATGAATACCGAATAGCCCATAAAAATCATTGATGTACAATCCTGCCAACGGGAACATAGAAGCGGCAATCAACTGTACCAGAAACTTCTGACGATAGCGAACCCCTATCAAATCATCCGCAATACCCACAATGAACAGCAAGGTCAACCCCGTGCACATAAACAGAATTTGTACCCAATGCCGCGCTATGTCCACCAAGGAGACCCATCTTGTCATATAACAGATCCCTATCAGAAAAGTGCCAGTAAACAGGATAACGGGGAAAAAAGAAATTCCACCCAGCCGAGATACCGGTCTTTTGTGCACCTTCCGTGCGTCCGGAGTATCAAACAGACGTTTACGAAGAGAAATGATTAAAATACGGGGAATAATGATACGGGCAAGGACTACGGCTATCAGAAAACCGCAGAATACTACTACAATATTCAACATAATAAATCAGCTTGTTTTTTAAGTCTAGAATAAAATGAATGCTGCCTATGGAAGCACATAAAGCTTATAAAACCTTCATAAATAGATCTTTACAAGACAAAGTAATAAAAGTTATTTGAATAATTGACTTGCGGAATACACCCGAAGTATCAATATATATTGTTTAAACGAATCCCTAAAATTTATTATATCAATTTTGAAATGCATAAGTTTCTCCAACTCCTCTTTTATCTTTTCCAAAGTAAAAAATCAGATTTCTGAAGAGTGACAAATACATCCAAATCACTTGCCTCATCCTGTTGATTCCAAGCAAATGAGCCAAAAATCCCAAAAGGTTTAATTCCATATTTATAAGCGGAATCCTTTTTCAATCTTTTTAGAATAGATATAATTTCTATTGTACTCTTCATTTTCTTATAACTGATGTTTCTTGCAAGGAAAAGAAATAGCTTCCTGTTTTCCCAATAAAATGCAGATTTTCCTAACGGCTTACTGATTTATGCAGCAAAAGTTCCCCCACCTTATATATATACCTAATTCCCAAAAGAAACACATTGGTATAAATGCCATTTTCACGGAACGCACGTAGATGCTCTTTCATAATCCATTTGTGTGAAACTACTCCCGAAGTACTGACTCCGCCCATTCGCATCGTCACCATATCTATCGGCAAGTATTTTATGCTGATATTGCCTTTATAAATCACTCGAAGTAGAAACTCAAAATCTGCTGCAATCCGATAATCCGTCTTATAACAACCGAACTTTCCAAAATATTTCCTTCGCAAATAAAAGGAAGGATGAGCAGGCATAAAACCAAAACGCATCAGTTTCCTTTTAAACACCTTCGAAGAATAATAGCGGACGCATTTATCCAACTTATCCGGATGTACAAAATGAACATCACCATAAACGGCTGCCAAGCGGTCATCCGTTTCAAAAGCCCGTACCACCTGTGCCAGCACATCTTTTCCGGTAAAGAAATCATCCGAATTAAGAATGCCCACCACATCACCGGTAGCCATCCTGATTCCTTTGTTCATGGCATCATAAAGTCCTTTATCCGGTTCGGAGATCCATCTTAAACGCCCGTTAAACTTCGGTTCGTATTCCTTGAGGACATCGATTGTGTGGTCTTTGGAAACACCATCTACAATGATGTATTCTATATCAAGGTGAGTTTGAGAAAGGACAGATTGAAGGGTGGAAAAAAGTGTGTTGCCGCTGTTGTAAGTGACGGTAATGAGAGAGATTGTCATTCTTCTATTTGTGGTAATAATTGTCCTAAGTTTTTATTCAATCTCATGCAGCATTTAGTATATAATGCTCTTTCTGATCTTTTTGCAATTAAAGAAAAAAGCCAATCGGGCAAAACATCTTTTAAATGCTCTTTTACATTAAACATTGCAATTTTCCATTTGGGCATTTGATAATTATTCCATTGTAACGGAATGCGCCAATCTGCGCCGTACTCCCCCACCAAATACTCTTCATAATCTAACGGAACAGGAAAAGATATTCCCTTAAATTCTATTTGAGCTGTATTTATAAGATGCTTTTCTACATTTACCCAACCTGAACAAATCCTATATCCTTCCTGCCAAGGACGATAAAAATAGAAATCAATATATTCGCCTTTTCTCATAACAGAAAGAAGATCTCGTCTATCATAACGACAAACTCGAAATCCCATTTTCATCAAGTCAGGCAATATATTCCAAAGAGCATTACGGTCTTCATCGAGAAAAGCAAGATCAATATCCTCGTCATGGTCTATAAAATCATGTTCACGAACAACTCCCAACAGAGTTCCGAAAGCTAGCTGAAATTTAATCCCGTTAGCATCCAATATAGATTTAAGAAGACATAAGTTTTCAAATGCGATTTCCTTATCAATACGCTTTACACCTGGAAAAAGAGGAATGGTCTTATAACGAATAGCCCCATGAGAAGTCATAACACTAGGCATAATTTACCTCCTAATAATTTTCTTAACAGCATTCTTCCACACAAACGGGAACAGTTGCTTGATCCTATTAAACAATGTATTGTTACTATGATAAAAAGCCTTTTCAAATGGTATATAAGGAACCACATATTGCGGGTGGTTCAAAGGGAATTCTATATCCTTATGAGAAATATAACAAGAAGGAATGTTTCCTTGAGAAGTATGTGTTGCTTCAGCCCCAAAACCTATATTCGTTATCAGGCTATATTGAGGATAAATGCCAAGCATATTATGAGCTGCCATGGTAAAATACCATTGCCAGTCCCATGCACTCACATCATTGCAATCGATAGCCTTCATACGATATTTCCAATAGCGTACATCCTTTGCCTTATATCCCATATTCCTTATGATCGAATCTTCATAAGCACTCTCTCGCCAATTCATATTCAAATCCATCAATTTCCATGCGCGTTTCCAAGTAGCCCATCCGTTAGTGGATTTATATCTGCTAAATCCATAAGAATGTGGAATGGATATATTTTGTCGATAATTAGCTGCGTCAATCATTCCAATACGGTAATCATCCTTATAACGCACCAACAATTCTTCCGCAAAAGGATAAAAAGAATCTCGGAGCACACAATCATCTTCTATTATAATACCTTTATCCTCATTATCAAACAACCAATTTATGGCAGAATAAACTCCCACACAACAACCAAGATTCTCTTTTTGAAATAGAGTATGAATCTCACAATCCCAATCTACCGCTTTCAAAATAGCCTGCCGAGTATCTTCCACTTTCTTGGCTTCACCTTGTATATAAGAACGGGGACCATCACCAGCAACATAGAGTTTTTTAGGTTGTATCTTACGAATAGATTCAAAACTTTTAAGCGCAACATCTTTGCGTTTGAAAATAATAAATAGAATAGGAATGTTATACATAACTTACCGCTTTTTTATTTCATCAATACGACGTTTACATTCATGAACAGCTTTATAAAAATTTAAATTAATCTGATTCTTCAATCTTATTCTATTAAAGAAATACACAAACTCAAACAATGAAATCCTCTTTTCGAGACATTCTATCTCATCCAAATTATTTTTACGATAATAATACAACTCTGAATCTAACGTCATTCTAAACTCATCATAAGAAAAAGATCTTTCTCCTGCTAAATGGAAATAATTCATATTCTTGTCAAAAGTTATTTCATATCCACTGTTTCTCAACCTTCGATTCAAGTCTTTCTCTTCACAATACATAAAAATCTTTTCATCAAACATGCCTATTTTTACAAATGGCTGCTTGCAAATAAAAAAACACGAACCATTTATATACATATCGCGGTTATCAAACTTAGATAATTTATTATATATACGAGATTTTATAGCGCATAAAAAAGGATGCAAAAATGAATATGAAGGGTCAACATCAAACGATAAACCTTCTTTTCCTTTGTTATACCACTGTTTCATTCCCAATAAAGCTACTTCCTTATTAGAATCAAAATAGTTTACCGCTTTTTTAAACAAAGGCTCTACCATTCTTACATCTGGATTCATTATCAGAATAATATCTCCCAAACTATTCTTTACTCCCATGTTATTACCTTGACCATAACCACCATTTTTAGGATTATCTATCAATTTAGTTTGAGGATATAATCGATTAATAGACTCAAACATCAAATCTTTATTGCAACTATTATTATCTACAATTATAACTTCTAATAAATCTCCAATATCATTATAACGATAAATTGAAGATAAACAATCATAAATGTGTTTCTCTGAATTATAGGTTACAATAATAACAGAAACTCTCTTATGCATCATATATAATTCTAATAAAAAAAACAAACTGAATGGTTACAGTACATAAGTATAATAAAGCACCTGATTTTCTATCTAAATATCTTTCAAACAAAATGTATAAAAGGAAGATAGAATAAATTAGGAAATAATCGGTGATACGTGAAATTTGCTCTATAGAATAAAACAAGGCAGTTCCTAACAAACCTACTAAATAAACATTTAAAGCTTTATAATATAAAATATTATTTGTCTTATAATGGATAAAAAACCATCCGATCACAAAATAAAAAACACCTCTATACGGAATTGCATACGTTAGTTTATATAGTTCGTCTAGATAATAGGAATATTTAGCTAAATCTGTACCATCAAACATCCCAAATACAGATATAATGCCCCCCAACAATATAGAAACGACATAAGGACTTAAACGTAAAATAAATATCAAAAACAATAGATTCCAAATAATAATATATATTTTAGAAGATTTTCGTCCCCCTATCCTATATATAACACAGGCAACAATACCTAAAAAAGAAGAATAATGGAAAGACAATGCAACAACAAAAAAACATCCTGCAAAAAACAAATCTTTATAATTAAGCTGTGACTTAGATAAAAGAGAGGTTGCTAATAGTAAAATCGATAATGCAAGCCCAGCTCTGACAACTATGGCATTGTAAAACATTCCAAAAAATGAACTATAGAGAACCAAGAATAAAACTGAATTTAGCTTTTTATTATCTGGAGTATGCCATTTTCCCCAATTATTTAATGCGAAATAAATGAATACATAATTAGTCAATGCTAAGAGAAAGAAATAGCCATTAAGATTTCCTCCTGCAATCTTTTTTAAAAAATGCGTATAATATTGAAAACCCGGTTCAAATGAAAATAGCGAGATAGAAGACAAATCAAAAGCGGTAATTCCCGAATATAAAGCTGCATAGTTTTCAGTATCTTGAACAGAAAAATCACGTAATCCTATAACAACAGATAGCATGGCAGCTATTATCCAATATATTTTATTATACCACCTATGGGGAGTATAAAATGAACAGGATACGCCCAATAACAATAGAAAAAAAAGTAGAGTTAAATTCATAAGAAATTATTCTTATTCAATTTGGCGAATCACTCGACCTGGATTTCCTACAACAATTGAATTTCGAGGTACATCTTTTGTAACAACTGTATTTGCACCAATTACACTGTTTTGTCCAATCTTTACATTAGGTAAAATAACACACCCTTCTCCTATCCAAACATTATCCTCTATTATAATATTACCCTTAGAATATAATCTGCGCTCAATTGCTACCTTTTTTATATCTGTTTTATTTAATTTGCCATGAGAATGGTCAGAAATAAAAATATGACTTCCCAACAGTACATTATTACCAATTTTAAGTTGTCCTATTACGCCTATATGAACATCATTCCCCATTGCTACATTATCACCAATAATTATTGAAGGAGTATAATTTACGCCTTGATATAAATCTATCGCTTCTATCCGCCCCCGTTCACGCAAACTAAATTTGTCACCTATTAAAATATTCTTTCCACCATTTAAAATTAATGGATAACAAAAACGCCCACCTTTTCCTATTGATTTGAAATGACATCTTACAATAGAAGAATATATTACATTTCTCAGATGCCATACTTCATGCATAATTTTCTCTGTAAAAACGAAAGATAACAGAAAACCTATAAAATTCAATAAAAACCTAAACATATTTTGTTATTGTTGAAAATATATACATGCATACAGAATTCTTTAATTTGCATTGGATCAATATATACCCTACCCATGCTATAAAAGAATAAAGAATGAACCATAAAAAATTCTTTTCCATACTCCCCAAAAACATACAGACATAGACCAAAGGAAAAATAAATGAAGCACAACACGATTTTTTTAAGCACCGCCAACTTATTGAATATAATTTCAATTTATATACATAATAAACACATGTAGCAGAAACCATTATTTCACCTATTACAGAAGCCCACGCAGCACCACGAGCTCCCATGGAAGGTATTAATATAACATTAAATAAAAGATTAAAGATGACGCCACAGACTGTTGCAATCAAATATCTTGATTCAAAAGAAGCTGTTGTCATTACCTGTATCCCTAAAAAATAAGAAAAGTTACTGACTACAAATAATACTGAACATATTCTTAGGGGCAATGTAGCTTCCCCAAAAGACTGACCAAAGAAGAATAGAATAAACAAATCAGCAATACAAAGGAAATAAGCCATTAATGGCCAAGAGCAAAAATTAATAACGTCAAAAGCACAATCCAACATTTTTCTATATTCAACGACATTGCCTATATTGTTGCAATAAGACAAACGAGGTAGCATAACCATTCCCAAAGATGTCATAATAGGCATTAGTATTCTAACAGATTTTATTGCTGATGAATATATGCCCAGTTCATAGAATGAAGACATAAATCCTAACATTACTGTATCTATCATCAAATAAATCTGCATAGCAAGGGAAGAGAAGAAAAATAAAACGAGTCCTTTTAAATTTACTTTACAGTCGCTTAAATCCAATCGAATAGAGAACCCTTCTTTTATAAAAAAGTAGATGTTTATTATATAATTAATTAAAAAAGTCAGAGAGTTAAGTAGTACGTAAATAATTAAATCACTTTTGTTTTTCACTAAACATAACAATCCTATCAATAAAACTAATTTTACAAATACGGAACGGAGGGAAATCAATTTAAATTTCTCCAATCCACTATAAAACCAATTTATGTCTAATGCTGAAAAATAAAGAGGAATTCCTGCTATGAACAGCAAACACCTTATTTCGGTCAATTGTTGAATGCCAAACAGAGATAATAAAAAAATAAATGACACAAATATCGATGAAATAATATTTATTGTAAACAACCGATTAAATAATCGATTACAAGATCGTTTATTGTCTTTTAATTTAGCTATTTCTCTACTTCCAAAAAGCGTCTTGCCTAAAGCCGCAAATAACACAAAATATTCAACCAAGGTTGTTACAAAACTGAATTCTCCAATCTGATCAACGCCTAAAATCCGACTTACATATGGAATTGTAATTATTGGGAAAGCTATGTTTGAGATATTTAAGAGTATATTATATAGAAAATTTTTCTTTATTGACATAAGCTAAGCAATCATCTGTTTATACAGTAAAGAAGACTCTTATCTATTAGAAAAAATTAAAGATGCAGTCTTTCACTAGAGATCAAAACTGGCTAAAATGCTAATCAAACGATTATTTTCATCCCTATTCTTCACCGCTATACGGATATAATTCTTTCCTCCAAAAGCTTTCTTCGTCCCGCAATCCTTTATCAGGATATTCCGATCCAAAAGCAACCTACTCAACTCGGCAGAAGTATATTTACCGGTAATCTCACATAAGAAATAGTTCGCCTGAGAAGGAATCACACGCAAAAATGATATATCCTGCAAAGAAAGAAAAAAACGGTTACGTTCCTGCAAGAACTTGCCGCACGCTTTCTTGTAGTCCGATTCATATTTACCGAATATCTGCATATAAAACTCTGCAAATGAATTTATGTTCCAAATGGAAACATCTTTTTTGAGGAAAGCGACCAACGACTTATCGGAACTTGCCAATACCCCCAAACGCAGTCCGGGAACGCCATAGGACTTGGAAATACTCTTCATCACCACCAAGTGAGGATATTGTTCTAGAATTTCATTATACAGCAAGGAACTGTTCAGGCCATCCTCCGCAAAATCAACAAAAGATTCGTCCACTATCAGACGGATGGAGCGGAAACCTGCCCATTCGCACAAGGAAAGAAGCTCGGTATATGGAATGAAATTGCCGGATGGATTATCAGGATTGACTATCAACAAGGAATCTATCTTCTTGTCCGAATAATAAGACATGACATCCGAAGCCCTATAGGAGAAATCAGGATTGGAAGGAATATAGACAACCACCTCCTGCTTGTTACATCTGTTAGGATACTCTTCGAATGTGGGATATATCACACCTATGGTACCCGGCAAATATTCCATCAGGCTCTTTATTAGTTCTGCAGCACCATTGCCCACACAAACATAATCTGGGTTCACCCCAAAATATTTCCCTATCAAAAGGCTGTTGACGGACATTCCTGAGGGATATTCCGTCAGCAGGACATCAAAGTTCGCCTTGATTTCGTCACGCATACGTTGGGTAGGGAAAAAGGGGTTAACCAAATAGCAATAATCCAGCAAAGCAGGAAAACGCCAATATCCTCCATAGCGTTTCTGGTAACGGGACAATTTGATGACCGAATTCGCAAAAAGGGTCTCCGCAATGTCCAAGTCCTGAACATCGTCTATCTCATACCATTTCTGCCCGTCCAACGGCAAAGCCTTCAACTCGCACTTATCCAGCAAGGTAATTACCCGAAGGACCTGTTCATAATATTCATTGTTACCCAACGCTTTCGTATAGGCTTCCAAAAATGGAACGTAATGGGTACGTGAAAACTCCTTGCTGAACTTATAGATATTGACCGTCTTGTAATAACAATCCACATCACTGTACTTGAAAGCTTTCTTAGGAATGAAATTTACAATGTTGTTTTCATCGTCCAAACGAACCATGGTACCGTCCATCCAAGTTTCATACTTGGCGACCAAAGCCAAGTTGGGATAAGGATCATTCAATATCATCGGGAACAAAGTATCATCAAAAATCAAGTCAGATTCAATCAGCAATGTATCATCCTCTTGAAGTTCCTTTTTCGCCAAAGAAAGTGAATAGATATTGTTTGTCTTGTCATAAATGGAATTTTCGATATATTGAATAGGTAATCCCTGATAATCAAAACCTAAATATTCTTTTAATTTTTCGCCTTTATAACCGATTACTAATATGACTTTTGACAATGGAAAATGAGATAATTGTCCCAAAACACGATCTATCAATGGAATGCCATTCACTTTAACCATACATTTTGTATTATCTTTGGTCAGGTTTCCCAAACGCTTGCCCATTCCGGCTGCTAATATAATTGCTTGCATAACTTATTTATAAAGTATCATGTATTTACTAACTTCTTAATATCTAAAAGCCAACACAAAGAGGACTGATAACATTCAATCGCAATAATCTGAATTGTCAATTATTTTAGCTGACTTAGCCTTTATCTGTTTAGGCGGACTGGATGACGGCGGAACAACGCCGAAAGACACTCGGACGGAAGCACAAAAGGCTACGCTGAGAAAACTGATTGAACAACTGCATCAACGTTATCCCAAGGCACTGATTGTAGGCCATCATGACTTGAATCCGCAAAAAGCCTGTCCATGTTTCCATGTCACAGCTGAATATATAGACTTGCAACCTTAGTTGCGTCTGTAGTCTTATCTGCCATCCATCGTCCTGCAAGGGATGTATGGATGGCTTTAATTAAACTAATCAATTTTTTCAAACGGAAACGCATGAAGATAGCTCACTGCCACCGTCATATTGCCAAAAGCGAATACCAGCCTTGTATTGCGGTGCAAACGCATGATACATCCCTCTTTCCCCCGAAAGACACCACCGGTAATACGGATTCGTTGCTTTTTCTGAAGATAGTCCTCCAAAGGCCGGTTCATCAGCTCGATATTGTAAGGCATGGATTCATACAGATAGATAAATTCTTCCATCTGACGTTGAGGAATTACCGCCGCACGGTGTGTGTTATAGTCCGTCACCAGATACTGGCGGGGAAGCATGGCAGACAGAATACATTCCAACTGCCCCAAAGGGGCACATACAAACAGCCAACCGTTGCCTTCAATCCCTTTCTCGTTCGTCAACGTATTCAGTTTCTGAGTGGAGCCGGTAGCAAAAGCCTCTTTCACCACCCGGGCAGAGTCACGGCGAGCGGTATATTCCTCTTTGGTATAAGCACATTGCTCGAAACGTTTCCTATGATCGGTGGCAGTGTAAGAAAACACCTTGAAGCAAAAAAATCTCTCTTCTACGGTACCTGATGGTGTACGAAGCCGAACAGCTTTCCTGCCACTGAAAACACTGATATAGCGTTTCAGTTCTTTGTTGGAAAGATACAGATAATACCAGCCGAGTTCAGGGTATTCTTTTCCTATTCCCGCCATTGGCGTGATTCCTTCATTTGACCCCAGGTCTGAGCCGGAAGCGATTGAACTGCAGAGCAGTAACTTAGGCGCTTCGCCCGTTATGTCTTGATTTGAAAGGAACGCTTGATTTTCAAGCTCCATACTATTTTCTGTTACCATCAAAACATTACTTTTTATATATGTCTTTTTGGGGTTCTCTTAGTAAGAGAACCCCAAAAAGACATATACTGCTGACAATAAGATATTTACGAATAATCAGAGATGGATAATTTGCAAACAAATATCATAAGAATCCTTATCAGAGACTGATTCCTGAATAAAAGATTTCCGTATTTGAATTATTATAGCTACATTTGCAACGGAATGGGGTTCTCTTACTAAGAGAACTCCATTTTTTTTATTCTAACAGATTCATTTTCAAGATAGATCCAAGAAAGACCAAAAAGGAACACATAAATTCCTTTTCCGCACTCATTAAAAGAACAAATGATAAAACGCAAAAGCGGCCACTTACGATAAAAATCGAAAGTGACCGCTAAAAAGAGATTTATTTCTCTAATATAAGGATCTAACAGTACGGAGTTACTTCACCACAAATCCTCTCTTATCCAAATAAGCTTTGAATTTATGCAAATATTCTTCATCCGGACCATCAAAGAAGGATACACCGGATGCCCCGTTATTGTACGCTTCATCCAGCGCCTCTTCAAAATTGTCCTTAATATCACCAAACATCAGTCCGGCATATATCTTGGCACGCCCATTCACCGTTTCAACGCTTTCCTTTACCGAACGCCCGATCCATTCAGGACCTTCATAATAGAATTTATTATAAATCATCGGATAATAAGCATCCAGCGTCCATTCTCCCCAATCTTGGCGCACCATCTTGCGAGCCATGGACGGTCCCGGGAACACTGCGGCAGAAATAGCTTTATGATCGGCTTTCACCGCTTTGGTAATGGCATCCACCACACGAGTGATGGCATCCAGACGGAAATTGATCCAACTCTGGTTTTCCATCGGATACTTTAATTCCAACGGATCCTGTCCTGTTTTAGCTTTAAACAATTCACGGCAGACATCACAATAACAATAGTCATATTCCGGCAACTCTTCTTTCTGCTCTATACCATAGTTTTTCCATAAGCTGACAGGCAAGATTACATCCGGCATACGGACATAATCCAGATGAACACCATCCACATAAGGCTTATGGGCTTCCTTTACATAGTCTTCTGCCAGATACTCTGCCACACCTTGGTGATTAGGGCACAAGAAACGATAATAATCCACGTAGGCCGGTTTGTCGTGACAAGACTCGCCTTTACGGTTCACGGCATACCAGTCGGGATGCTTGTTCAGCAGTTCCCTGCGGTTCATCGTCCATTTCCAATAATGCGCCTCCAATCCGGCTTCTTTGCAGAGGCGGTAAATATTCTCATTGTATCCCTCGAACATGACACCCGAAATACCACATTCTTTCAACAACGCAAACCACTTTTGCCATTCGGCATCCGAACGGTTATTCAGACGCATCCACAACCAATTTTTAACTTCACGGGCAGGTATCTTTTCTGTCCGGAAACGTCCTTCATTATTGATCACATAACGGACTCCTTCAACAGGATTGGTTATAGCTATCTGATACGTGTTCTGAGTCGCCTCCACCGCAATCCGGGCATCAGCCGGAAGATCTTTCAACTCTTTATCAGTCAAAAAGAATTGTTCTGTGGCACGCAGATAATTATGTTGTTTACTATAATTATCCTGTTGTGCGTAGAACATGGCCCACAGCAATTTATAAATGGCCTGATTGTACGGGTAAACCAACTCATCTTGCGAGGTTCCCACTTTCTTGTCTACGAAATAAAGATATCCCCAACGGTCGGGCATGTGCATATCGATTCTTCCGGTAGGAGTCCATACCCAATTTTCCTCGGGTCCTTTCTCCTTCAGCCACTGTACACGCGAAAAGTTGATGCGCCAGGTATTGCCAGCCTTCAACGGATTGTTAAAGTTCATGGTCAGCGCCTGATGAGGAATGGCCATTTCCACACTCCAATACTTATCTTTATCTTTTGATTTATTCAGTGTACCTTCACAATGGATGGCAGTCTTCAATCCGGGGCAGTCCCATTGCACCATGAAATTTCCACCCGAACGATAAGGTTTGTCCAGCATCAGATCGAAAATCACGCCACGCGCATTGGTTTCTATTTCAAAATAATTGTGTCCGTCGCTATCCGGATCAATAAACACTTCAAAGTCATTGTCATAATAGATGATGGTATCACGCTGGGTAAGACGCGCCTTGATATCCTCTTCTTGAAGAACAGCTCCTACATATAAAAATTCATCATCCCACAGCATCTTGGCGGTAGTTTCATATTTGGGAGTCGGGAATCCTTCTCCGCTTATATCTACAAACGGGGCAGTAGACGCCGCCTTATTCCAGGAACTTTCATTCAGTTTACCATCTATTTTCAACTTTCCATCCGGACGATAACATACATAAGTACGCGGTTCGGTCAGAAAACGCTCATATTGTTCAAAAAGGCTTTGTGCCATTGCCGGAAAAGTAACCAGCAGAAGTAACAGGGTATAAATAAGTTTCTTCATGTATTTTTCAGATTCAAGTTAGTTATTATCTTGCACTTGTCCCACTCCGCGATATAGTTTGATCGGTCCATCCAGCAACACGGCCAGCACGGTAATCTGCTCATCCTGCACCTGTTGGGGTACATCAATGTAGAGATTACCCGGCACTGAATTCCAATAATTTTTATTGTAGACCTTGTAATTCAACATAGCTCCGTTACCAACCACCCATATACGGTTCACTTTGTTCATCAGCCCTTTTACTTCCACCGGACCGTTAGGTTTGTAAGGAAGGTATAAATACAGAATATCCCCCGCCTTATTCAGTGTGGTATATCCCTGGAAATGCTCGGTAGGAATACCTGCGCGAGTTTCATAAATAGCTTCTTTATGCTTCTTGGTCCATCGGCCGAACTCCTTCAACACAGCGATCTGTTCTTCAGGAATGGAACCGTCCTCTTTGGGACCGATATCCAATAAAAGATTACCACCCATGCTCAGGCAGTCTACAAATGTACGAAGCAGGATATAGGGTGATTTATAGTTGCTGTCTGTATGCTGATATCCCCATGAATCATTCATGGTCATACAAAGTTCCCAATATTTATCTTCAGGACGCACCACCGGCACTCCTTGTTCGGGAGTGGCATAGTCACCATACCCCTGTATACGCGAGTTGATAATCACATTTTTATTATCCGAACGAAGCAAATCTACAATTCCTTTGGAATTCCATGCTTCCGAACTTTGCTCCCAATCTCCGTCAAACCAATACAGATCCGGTTTCCAAGTCTTGTTCAGCTCCGCCAATTGTCCGAAATTGAACTTGTTGAATCGGGCCCAACGTTCAGGATCATTTTTATAACGTACTTCCGTACGGGTTTTGTTAGGATAATCAGGATGCGACCAGTCCAATAAAGAATAATAGAAACCAAGCTTCAATCCTTGTTTTCTCACTTCCTTTACAAAGGGAGCGATAAGGTCACGTTTTGCCGGAGTGCTTTTCACGACGCTGATATCTCCTACTTTGGTATCCCATAACGCAACTCCGTCATGGTGCTTGGTGGTTATCACTGTGTATTTGGCCCCACTCTCTTTGATCAGATCCACCCAGTTTTTCGGATCATACTTGGAGGCTGTGAAACCTTTTTCCTGCTCCATGTATTCATCGTAGGGCAGGTAGTTGTTAAAGAAGGACCAGCTTTCGGACACTCCTCTAACAGAATAAATCCCCCAATGGATAAAAATACCCAACTTGGCTTGTGAAAACCATTCCATTCTTTTGTCCTTTTGCTCGGCTGTTTCAGTCTGCGGCGTATCCTGTGCCCGTAAAGGGGAAGCTGCAATCAGCAAAGCCAGGAACGCTAACGATAATCGGTTCTTTTTCATATATAATAGGTTTGATTAGTTAGGATAGCATGTCGGTATTATTTAAATTTACAGCTATATCATAGGCAAAGATAATGTATTTTTATATTTTATTCTATCTTTGCACCCCTAAAACAGAACAAATATGAGCGCAAAGAAAAAGAAACAAGCGAACAGTCCCCTAAGAATCGTCATTATTTTAATATTGCTGGGACTTTTGGCCTATAAATATCAGTTGTTTGACGGGAAGCTGCTTGAAAATATCCCCACTATCGAAAACAATGAAGAAAAGCCCGAAATACGTATTCCGACTCAGCATGGCGGTGCATTGGAAATCCCGACGATGCAATCGGGCACAGGCGGACAGATATTGAAACGTAAAGGATATACCCTGTCTTATAATGCCGATTACAAAACTCCACAATGGGTAGCATGGGAGCTTACTAAAAAAGAAACAAAAGGAAAAGAAGGGCGAACAGACAAATTCTTGCCCGACCCGGACGTACGTGGAGCCAAAGCATATACGGGAGATTATACAAAATCAGGATACGACCGGGGACACATGGCCCCTGCCGCCGATATGAAATGGAGCAAACAAGCCATGAAAGAATCTTTTTATATGAGCAACATTTGTCCGCAAAACCCTAATCTGAACCGCGGTGACTGGAATGACCTGGAGGAAAAGTCACGCCAATGGGCAAAAAAATATGGAGCAGTGTACATTGCCTGCGGCCCCATATATGATACTAAACGCCCGAAACGAATCGGCAACAACAAAGTGGCAGTCCCCCATGCTTTCTATAAAGTCATATTGATAAATGATAAGAAAAATCCGCAAGCCATAGGATTTATCTTCCCCAACAGCGCCGGACATAAGCCGCTGAAGAAATATATAGTAACAGTAGACAGCGTAGAGAAAAGAACGAATATAGATTTCTTCGCTGCCCTGCCGGATGAGATAGAAAACAAAATTGAAGCGAAGTGGATACAAGAATTACCGTAATCCATCACATACGTACGTGTGGCGCAATATATACGTATGCATAGCCCTACACTGACGTATGTGAAGGGCTACACGTACGTACGTGATTTATTTCACTTCCAACACCACGATAGACTTGGCAGGAAGAGTCACTTTCAAGCTTCCCTTATTAACCTTGGCTCCGGTAAATTCTTTCGGGGCAACCACACTCGGTTTCTCGAAACTATTGTAATCACCTATATTGTTAGCGGTCAAAATACGGCCGGTAACACTCTTAGCTTTCACCTCACCCAGATTCAACTCTATTTCCTGCGATTCCTGCAAATCCACATTAGACAAGGAAATATGAATAAAACCGTTTGCATCCCGTGAAGCGGTAGCACTTACCATCGGAACAATGCGGTCGTCACGTACCACCTTGCGTTCACAGTTCAGTTCCAAAGGAAGATAAGTAGCATCTTGATGCACTTTATACATTTCAAAGACATGATAGGTCGGTGTCAAAACCATCTTGTCTTCCTTGGTCAGAATCATAGATTGAAGCACATTGGCAATCTGGGCAATGTTCGTCATCTTGATACGATCCGTATATTTATGGAAAACATCCAAAGTTAAAGAAGCCACGAAAGCATCACGCAACGTATTTTGCTGATACAAATGTCCGCGGACCGTTCCCGGTTCTTCATCCCACCAGGTTCCCCACTCGTCCACCATCAGGCCGATTTGTTTTTTCGGATCGTATTTATCCATAATAGCGATATGCTTCTTCAATACCGGTTCTATTTCCAGGCATTTGCCCATAGTCCAATAATAATCATCATTAGTGAACTCGGTAGCCGAACCTTTGCTTCCACTCCATCCGGTCACTGTATAATAATGAAGAGAAAGACCTGCCATGCGATGGCCCACATTTTTCATCAGCACTTCGGTCCAATTATAGTCATAATCACTGGCACCACTGGCTATTTTGAATAAATGATTGCCATCATAATTACGACAATAGGTAGAATAACGGCGATACAAGTCTGCATAATATTCAGGACGCATACTGCCTCCGCATCCCCAGCTTTCATTACCTACCCCAAAGAATTTCACTTTCCATGGTTTTTCACGACCGTTCTCCTTACGCAGTTTCGCCATCGGGCTACCTTGTTCGGAAGTCATGTATTCCACCCATTTCGCCATTTCTTCCACACTCCCACTTCCTACATTACCACTGATATAAGGCTCACAACCTATCAGCTCACACAAGTTCAGAAATTCATGTGTTCCGAAACTATTATCTTCTACTGTACCTCCCCAGTTATTATTGACCATCCGGGGACGATTCTCTTTCGGACCGATACCATCCATCCAATGATATTCATCGGCAAAACACCCCCCCGGCCAACGAAGCACCGGCACTTTCAAGTCCTTCAAAGCCTGAAGCACATCATTACGATAGCCTTGGGTATTGGGAATTTTAGAATCTTCACCTACCCACAAACCTCCATAGATACAAGTTCCCAGATGCTCTGCAAATTGTCCATAAATATGTTTACTGATGATTTCTTTCCCTTGCTCGGGATGTACATTGATAGTCGCTTTTTGTTGAGCAAATACCGGCATTGCAGCGAACAATGCCAAGCCCATAAGTGCATTTTTCATGATTAAAAATAAAATAATTAATATACTATTTTGCGTTCTCGTTTTTTGTTTGGTCAAATTTACACATTTTACATCAACCGGATAGTGGACAAAATTGTATTTTTAGGGGTACAAAATCGTCAAAAGTAGAAAAGAAAGGGATATTTGCCTATATTTGCATACAAAAAAGCCCGATAGACTAAAATGAATAAAAAGAAACGTACTATTGTATGGATAGTTATTCTTATAATTATCCTAGCGGGAGCAGGTGGCGCAGGAAGTATATATTACTATTTCTTTGCCAAGCAGCTCCAACTTACAAAGACTACCTATATTTATATAGACAGAGATGATAACCTGGATTCTGTGTACCATAAAATAATCCGGAACGGACATCCTAAAAGTATGTTCGGTTTTCAATATCTGGCAGAAAAAGAGAAGTATGGCGACAATATACGGACAGGGCGTTACGCTCTCAATCCATCGGACAATATGCGCTATCTCTTCCGGCGTCTTTCTATGGGATATCAGACTCCCATTAATCTGACTGTACCCAGTGTACGCACCGTGGACAGATTAGTGCGGGCCGTTTCACGCCAGCTCATGATTGATTCTCTAGATATTGTCAAATTAATTTCCGACAGTGCTTACTGTGCACAAATGGGATATACCCAAGAGACACTCCCTTCCCTTTTTATTCCTAACACTTACGAGGTGTATTGGAATATGAGTGCTGACGCTTTTATGAAACGGATGCAAAAAGAACATGCCGCCTTTTGGAATGATGAAAGGTTGAAAAAGGCTCAACGTATCGGACTTACTCCTGAAGAAGTATCTACTCTGGCCTCTATCGTGGAGGAAGAAACGGCCAATGGTCCTGAAAAGCCCATGGTCGCAGGACTTTACATCAACAGATTGAATAAAGGGATGTTGTTGCAAGCAGACCCGACGGTAAAATTTGGTTTGCAGGAATTCGGACTGAAACGCATTCTTTTCAAACATCTGGAAGTGGACTCTCCTTATAATACCTACAAGTATGCAGGTTTGCCTCCGGGACCTATCCGAATCCCATCTATCCAAGGATTGGAAAGCGTACTGAACTATACACAGCATAATTATATTTATATGTGTGCCAAAGAAGATTTCTCAGGCACTCATAATTTCGCTGTCACAGCAGCCCAGCATCAAGCGAATGCAAGACGTTATCAACAAGCGTTAAACCGGCGGAAGATAAAATAAAAGGGAATACTTCCCTTTTATTGAAATCACCCTCGTTACAACTGTATGAACTGCACTCCTAAAGTTTTGTGTCCAACTTTTAGGGTGCAGTTCAACTTCTGTAACGAGGGTGATTTTTAGTTCATAAGGGTTTCGACACACCTTCCAAATGGATAGATAACTTAATGTCTATGTATAGAATCTTCTTCTTTAGAATATAAAACCAATACAGACATTTCTCGCACTTATAAGTCTTTCAGCAGCCGTCCTTTGTATTGTCCTTTCTTCGCAGTAACTTTTCCATATTCCACAGCATGAACCGGACAAATATGATAACAAGCAAGGCATTGGGTACAGTTATCTCCCCAAACAGGACGATCCGTCACTTTTATATTATTCACAGGACAAGCTTTCTCACATTTTTTACAAGCAATACAAGCCTCTGTAGCATGAAAAGGTTTAGGAGACATCAGGAAAGTATTGAAAAACGGACGCAAAAAATAGGATTTGGTAAATGGAAGCGCACCTTCATGGCAATTATAATGTTTCGTTTGAACCCTTGATGCTATCTCCTCGTTAATAAAGCGTACACGGGCAACAGCATTATGCACTTTCCGGGTTTCCACATCTTCATCGTCTACATCAAAACCTGGCAAAGAAACATAAGTATTCGGCATGGTGACCGAGTAACCGGCAGCACACCGCCATCCCTTCCGGGCAACAGCAGAAGAAAAGAGTTGTGCAGTCCGACCCGTATCATCTCCACAAGTACAGACAAAGAAAAGATATTCCGGCTTAGTCATCTTCAACCGACGGATAAAACGAAGTACAATCTCCGGAGGTCCCCATGCATACACAGGGAAGACAAAACCTACTTTTTCTCCTTCTCTTAGTTTATACTCCTTATTCTTATCTATTTCCACAGCTATGGAGAGCAATTCCTCATTCTGTCCTTCCGCCAGCTGCCTTGCCACCCAAGCTGAATTACCTGTACCTGAAAAATAAAATATCATATCCGTATTATTTTTATAAAAAAGAAGCGATGCTAATCTCTTGAATTAACATCGCCTTATAATGAAGCCGCACCAGTGATGCGATGAAACTCCGAATGACAGGTTTTGAGTGCTCTCCTCCTTTGTAATCCACCGGCATAAATGCTACCCGAAGGCGTGGCCCGCCATTGGAAGATGAAGCTATGTCTCGGTTTTCAGATTAGTTTGATGAGTTTCCCAATCCAACTAATGCGGCTCGCTTTTCATCTCTTTCCGTATGACAAATATACGCCCTTTTTATGATATAAACAAGAGTATAGCAGGATTTGTTTGTTAAAAATAATAAGCAAGAAAATAACTCTCTGTAATTCTGCTTATTGTTATTTCAAATTCTTAATGAAACATCACAAAGCATCCGCAATAAAAAAGAGCAACCTCATAGAGATTGCTCTTTTAATAAATCTTTATATCACCGTTTACAGAAGAATTAAGCTACTTTTGCTTTAGCAACAATTGCTTTGAATGCTTCCGGATGGTTCATAGCTAAATCAGCTAACACCTTACGGTTGATTTCGATACCAGCTTTGTGTAATGCACCCATCAATTTAGAATAAGACATTCCTTCCAGACGAGCCGCAGCGTTGATACGCTGAATCCACAAAGCGCGGAAGTTACGTTTCTTGTTCTTACGGTCACGGTATGCGTAGGTCAAACCTTTTTCCCAAGTGTTTTTTGCTACTGTCCATACATTCTTTCTTGCACCAAAATAACCTTTGGTAAGACCTAAAATTTTCTTTCTTCTTGCTCTAGAAGCAACATGATTTACTGATCTTGGCATAGTTTTAATTCTTTTTGAATGTTAGCGCCACTGTTTCACACGGTGAACTTCAAGCTAAAGACATTCGGTTAATACTTTAAATAATACGTTTACGCTTTCGTTGTTTTTAGATTACTTCATGCAAAGCAATTCCTTAACTTGATCCAAGTTAGCATTAGCTACTAGACCTGAGTGTACAAGGTTTCTTTTCTGCTTTTTAGTCTTCTTAGTCAAAATATGACTGTGAAAAGCGTGCTTTCTTTTGATTTTACCTGTTCCGGTAAGAACGAATCTTTTTTTAGAACCGGAGTTAGTCTTGATCTTTGGCATCTTGTTTTTAATTTTAAATTATTATTCAAATGGTGGTAACGCACTATACCGGCGCGTTACGCACTCTTTTTTTATTCTTTTGCTTCTACTGCCTTTTTCGGATTTTCCTTTTTAGCAGTATCCATTTCTGCCTTCTTCGGAGAGCCCGCTTTCTTCGGAGCCAAAGAAATAGTCATTCTCTTACCTTCCAACAAGGGCATCTGCTCTACTTTTGCATATTCTTCCAAGTCATTCGCAAAACGAAGCAATAATACTTCGCCTTGTTCTTTGAAAAGAATGGAACGACCTTTAAAGAACACATATGCTTTCACCTTGTCTCCGTCCTGCAAGAATCCGATGGCATGTTTCAACTTGAAGTTGTAGTCATGATCATCTGTTTGAGGTCCGAAACGGATTTCTTTTACGTTTACTTTTACCTGTTTAGCCTTTTGTTCCTTTTGACGTTTCTTTAATTGATAAAGAAATTTAGAATAATCAATAATTCTACAAACTGGAGGAACAGCATTGGGTGAAATTTCAACTAGGTCAGCCTCATGATCCTCAGCCATTTTTAAAGCTTGAGCTATCGGATAAACTGCCGGTTCTACATCGTCGCCCACTATGCGGACTTCTTTGGCACGAATCTGTTCATTGATTCTGTGTTGCCCTTTTAAACTGTCATTCTTCATTAAAAAACTTTTAGTTCCTGTTTGTTTCTTCTTATTTTAATTAGTATTTCTTTATCTTAACGCAAAAGAATACATAAAGGTTTAACAATGTGCTCTTTTGCAAACGGCTGCAAAGTTACCATTTATTTATCATATTAGAAACTTCTTCGGCAATATTTTTTCCGAATTCTTCTATTTTCATAGTTCCTTTGTCGCCTTCGCCCTGCTTGCGGACTGCAACTTCACCGTTTTCAGCTTCTTTCTCACCTACAATCAACATATAAGGAATACGCTTCATTTCGTTGTCACGAATCTTACGGCCGATTTTTTCATTACGGTCATCCACAATAGCACGAACATCGAATTTTCTCAGTTCTGCTTTCACTTTTTCCGCATACTCATTGAATTTCTCAGAAATAGGCAGAATAGCTACCTGATCAGGAGTCAGCCACAGCGGGAATTTACCGGCAGTGTGCTCAATCAATACGGCAACAAAACGTTCCATTGATCCAAAAGGTGCACGGTGAATCATTACCGGACGATGCTTTTGGTTATCTGAACCCATATATTCCAACTGGAATCGTTCGGGCAAGTTGTAGTCTACCTGAATTGTTCCCAATTGCCAGCGACGGCCGATAGCGTCTTTCACCATAAAGTCCAATTTAGGTCCATAGAATGCAGCTTCACCATATTCCACTTTCGCAGTCAGGCCTTTTTCTTCGCAAGCTTCAATAATGGCTTGTTCGGCTTTTTCCCAATTCTCATCACTACCAATGTACTTTTCACGGTTCACCTTGTCACGAAGAGAAATCTGAGCTTCCACATTCTCAAAATTCATAGACTTGAACACAATGTTAATGATATCCATCACGCGAAGGAATTCTTCCTTCACTTGGTCGGGACGACAGAACAAGTGAGCATCATCTTGCGTAAAACTGCGCACACGGGTCAGTCCGTGCAATTCACCACTCTGTTCGTAGCGGCATACGGTTCCGAATTCCGCGATACGCAACGGCAGGTCTTTATAAGAACGTGGAGAATTCTTATAAATCATACAGTGATGAGGACAGTTCATCGGTTTCAGGAAATATTCTTCCCCTTCTTCGGGTGTATGAATAGGCTGGAACGAGTCCTTACCATACTTGGCGTAGTGTCCGGAAGTGATATACAGGTTCTTGTTGCCAATAGGCGGACACATTACTTCCTGATAATCATAACGGGCCTGGATACGGCGCAAGAAATCTTGCAAACGGATACGCAAGGCAGTACCTTTCGGTAACCACATGGGAAGTCCCTTGCCCACCATATCGGTAAACATGAACAAATCCATTTCCTTACCTATCTTACGATGGTCGCGTTTCTTGGCTTCTTCCAGCATTACCAGATATTCGTCCAGCATTTTCTTCTTCGGGAAAGTTATACCATAAATACGTGTCATCTGCTTACGGTCTTCCTGCCCTCTCCAATAAGCACCGGCCACAGAAAGCAGCTTGATAGCTTTGATAGGAGCAGTAGAGGTCAAGTGGGGACCACGGCAAAGGTCGGTAAACGCACCTTGTGTATAAGTGGTGATGTGTCCATCCTCCAGTTCGGAGATCAATTCACATTTATAAGTCTCACCTCTTTCACCGAATTTCTTCAACGCATCCTCTTTAGCAATGCTCTGACGCACCAATATTTCTTTCTTTGCAGCCAACTCGGCCATCTTGGCCTCAATAGCTGGCAAATCTGCCTCCTTAATGATTGCTTCACCCGGGTCTACATCATAGTAAAAACCGTTTTCAATGGCCGGACCGATACCAAACTGAATGCCTGGATAAAGTTCTTGCAATGCTTCGGCCAGCAAGTGGGCACTAGTGTGCCAGAAAGCATGTTTGCCCTGTTCGTCTTCCCATTTATAAAGAACGAAGTTTGCATCTTCATTGATAGGGCGAGATAAATCAATCGTTTCACCGTTCACGCCACAAGCTAAAACATCTTGCGCCAGCCGTGAACTGATACTTTCTGCAATCTGCAGACCAGTAACTCCTTCGTTATATTCGCGAACAGAGCCGTCGGGGAATGTTATCTTTATCATAATCTTCTATTTATTTTCTTTCTTGAGGATGCAAAAATAACGAAATCTTTTTGACTTATCCTCTTTTTAGCAAAAAAATGTTATTCTTTTCGTTCCGTAAAGCGTTTGATTATATTGTAAGCAGAGAAAAGTCCCAACTCACCTGCTTTACTCAGGTCCTGTATACCTTGCCTGTTGTTACCCAAGAAAATATGTGTCAAGCCGCGATTGAAATAAGCATCCGCAAATTTAGGATCCAACTGGATGGCTCTGTCATAATCAACAATTGCCGCACGATAGTCTTTCAAGATAGAAAGCACATTACCTCTATTATAATAAGCATAGACAAAATCCGGAGCCAGCTCAATCACCTTGTCCAAATCGCGCTTTACCATTTCATAGTCCGCAGCTTTCACAGCACTCTTCTCTCCCGGATTGGCTTTCAAATCATACTCTTTTTCCATCTTCTGGTATTCCAGCTGCTTATAACGGATTAAAGCACGATTGAAATAAACCGGAAAGAAATTACCCTCAATAATAATAGCCTGATTCAAATCTTCAATGGCACTTGCAAAATCCTGCACCAGATAAAAGTCCAATGAACGTGCAAAACGTTTGTTCACATTATTCGGATCAGCCACAATAGCAGCAGTCTGTTCGTCAATGGACGCAAAATGTTTTGTAGCTTGTTCTTCCGTCAGAGGAGCTTCCTCATTAGTTATAATCAGACGACCGGGAAGTACTTTCTGATTATTCAATGTTTCAATGAACTTATAATAGTTGACCTGTCGTTTCACATCATCGTGCTTTTCATAATAGGTAAGCACGAACATAGGCTGGGGAACAATATTCACATTCTTATCCTGCACGCGTCCACGATAGTCACTCTTATATTTTTCTTCTCCCTCTTCGTTGTCGGCAACCACAATCTTACGATAGTTGTTCATGTTTTTGTCGGACTTCTTACGGGTTTTATTATTCTCTGTATTATCGGCAGTCTGCTTATTAGGATCTACTCCGTTCTGTTTATCCAGTTGTGCTTTCAACACTTTGAATTCATCTGCATCAGCACCTTTTACATCCCCTATTTTCCTACGTGCCTGCGCTCTGTATTGATAGCCCAGCAAAAAATTGGGATATTCATTTATCACCGTAGAATAATCTTTAATTGCCCCTTTATAATCTCCTGTCTGATCCAATAACAGACCACGGTTGAAAATAGCCATCATATTGTCGGGCTCCATTTCGATAACAAAATTAAAGTCTTGAATAGCCCGGTTGTCATCGCCTACTTGTGCACGTAATAAGCCCCGGTTATAATGGCCGATGAAATTATTGGGATCAATATCCAATGCAATATCATAGTCACTCATCGCTCCTCTCAGGTTATTCTGATGGTAACGGGCCAAAGCACGATTGATATAGACACCTGAATTCCGGGTGGACAGACGGATGGCATGATCAAAATCAGCTTCCGCATCTTTATATCTCTGTTGCTGCAGACGAAGGATAGCACGGCTGGCCCATGTATCTGCATCATAACGGTCTATTTCAATCGCCTTACCAAAGTCTTTTTCGGCAGCCAAAGTATCCTTCTGCTTCAAATCCACCTCACCACGCATCAAATAGGCCTTTGTATATCGGGGGGAAATAGCGATCAGCTTATCCAGATCATTCTTCGCCCCCTTATAATCTTCCTGCCTGATACGGCAAAGGGCCATATTATGCCATACCCCTATATTCTCAGGATCAAACTCCAATGCCTTGGTATAATCTTCTATAGCTCCCGCAAAATTATTCTGCTGGATCCGTGCCAATCCACGTACCTGATAAGCACTTACCACAAACGGATTCCGCTCAATAGCTTCTGAACAGTCACTCTCCGCCCCCTGAAAATCATCCAAATTTATCTTCGCCAGACCTCTATAGAAATAAGGATCAGACAAATAAGGCTTTGCATTAATCACCTGATTAAAATATTGAATCGAAAGGACATAATCCTCAAAATAAAGCGCATTACGCCCTATCGCCATCACCCTGTCCGTATTTATCTGTGCCGAAGCTAGTACAGGGAACATTATTAATAATGTATAGAGTATCCGTTTTATCATTTTGTATTTATAAAAATACGGTTTTCCCCACAAATGCGCCACCTGTGGCGCATAAATCAAAATCGCGGAGTTATCATTTTATAGTCTTGACCTTATAGGAACAACGCGCCTTGCCCTTCAACATGGCCCCCAGCTTTCCTTTAATCATCTGTTTGCGTAATGCAGACAAATGATCAATGAACATTTTTCCGTCCAAATGATCAAATTCATGCTGCATGACCCTTGCCAAATAGCCTTCCACCCACTCGTCATGTTCTTTCAGCTCCTCATCCAAATAAGTCACATGAATACGGTCCGGACGTTTCACCGTTTCATGGATACCTGGCAAACTCAAACAACCTTCTTCCATGCTGACTTCTTCTCCACCCACTTCTAAAATATGAGGATTTATATAAGCCCGACGGAAATCCTTAAATTCGGGCAATTCATCAGACATCACATCCAGATCAATAGTTACGACACGAATAGGCAAACCAATTTGCGGAGCAGCCAGACCCACACCATCTGCACGATTCATGGTTTCAAACATATTTGCTATCAACTCTTTCAAATTAGGGTAATCCGGGGTAATATCCTCTGCTTCTTTACGCAACACCGGTTGTCCATACACATAAATAGGTAATATCATTTTTCTTAATCTGTTTTTATTTATTAAATATATTTCTTCGACTCCAAATAGGACTGTAAGATTATCGTAGCACTGATTTCATCAACTAAAGCTTTATTCTGCCTATCTTTTTTCTTCAAACCTCCATCCAACATGGCTTGGTGGGCCAATACGGACGTAAATCGCTCGTCAACAAACTCTATCGGTATATCCGGTAATTTTTTCCTTAGTTGATTGACAAAAGGGACAATATTACGCATATTTTCCGACTCTTGATTATTCATTTGCTTGGGATGCCCTACAATGATGCGTTCCACAGGCTCTTTTTCCACATATTTCAGAATAAAGTCCAGTAGTTGGTGTGTAGGGACAGTCGTTAACCCGTTTGCAATAATTTGCAAAACATCCGTCACAGCCACACCTGTGCGCTTTTTACCGTAATCTATCGCTAATATTCTACTCATATAGTTTGCAAAAATACAAATTTATTCCATACCTATTTTATATATAAAGATTAAAATATGCTTTTTCAACTGTTTTTTCAAAAGAAACGATTCATTTCGTTTAATTTTATTTGCTATTTAAAAAATAGTACTTATTTTTGCACCGAATATGTGGCTTAACGTAAGGGTCGCATAATGTTAAATTGAAACAAGTATTTGTTATAAAATGAAAAATAAGAGCTCTTCAAAAGGAGTTTTATATAGATGTTTGTTGTATTGTATAGCTATATTGTTGCTTGTTATGATTCCATTAAAAAGTTTCAGTCAATCAACAGGAGAATTAACAACAGATAGTCTTGTAAAAATGGGATTTGAAAATGTAAGATGGACAGATACTCCTGAAGAAAGAGTTTATGTGGTTGAAAACAGTGCTTACAAAATTCAAGCGTTGGGTATTAGAAAGGCTGTAGATATCATACAGTCAATGGGATTACCCAAGGATAAATCTTGTAAGTTGATTGTTACCAACTATAATATACCTCAGGTCTCACTGACCTATCAGCCTCTTGCCGGTGACACAACAGTGGTAAGTGGTGAAGATTGGAAAGTCAGTTATGATATAGGTGACAGTTGGGACAAGGTGAAGAAAGAAAAGAAAAAGAACAGTTCGCTGTTTAAAGTAGATATATTGGTATATCCGCAGCTATACTTTAAGAACTATATCATTACACAGATATATCAGGCTTTATTAGAGTTTAGCCCGGCGGTAGAGGTGTCGCTTTGGCCAGGAATGAAATTTACTGGACAGATTATTCTGCCTGTGTATAATGACGGATATGGAGAACTTGCAGGAAAAGTTCGTCCTGGATATCTAACCTTGGCACAACAATTTCGTCTGCCTTATAATATACTGGGAACAGCAACAATAGGTTTCTTTGATTATGATACATATGGTGCAGATTTAAATCTGTTTTATCCATTCAAGGATGAGCGATTTTCTATAGAAGGAAGATTCGGTTATGTCGGATTTGGATATTGGAGAGGTTTTAAATTTCGCTATAATGATAAGTACACTACTTATTGGTCTGTAGGGGGAAACTTTTACTGGCCAAGGTTTAATACACAGTTTAAATTGAGAGCTGAACAATATTTATTAAAAGAAAAAGGGGTAAGATTTGAAATGATCAGACACTTCCGCTATGCCAGTATAGGTTTTTACGCTGTAAAAGCTGAACATGCCAATAGTAATGGAGGGTTTAAATTCATCGTTGCATTACCACCTTATAAATATAAAAGACATAAATATATACCAAGGGTTTCTACTTCATTGGGTACGGGTATAACATATAATGCAGGAAATGAAAAATATTATTATAAAATGCCATATAGTAATGCAAGTGAAAATATAATGCAACAAAATAGTTTTAATCCATATTTTATTAAATCAGAATTATTAAATTTTTAATTTTATTGAGATGAAAAAGAAAAGTTTTTTGAGCGGTATTGGTGCTAAATTGGCATTGGCCGCAGTAGCTTTAACAACTGTAGTGTTCACAAGCTGCGAAAAGGAAGAATTTAATGTAGAACCAATCGAACAAGCACCCGCTAGTGCCACAATCTTTGCTACTGTGTATGATCAGACAACAGGCGAAAATCTAGGTACAGCAACAACAACTATTGCAGCTGGCGAAAATGGAGCTATCGCTAAACAAAAAGTTACTGTTATTTGTCCTTTCTCAAGTGCCGAGTATTTGCCCGTAGCTTCTATCGATGTTGAAGTTCCAGAAGTAGCAAAAGGTCAGATGATTCTTATTCCTGTAACTTTCTACGCACAGAAAATAGCATCTGCAGCACAGAATGTAAGTACTTCTAAAGATGAAGATTCAATTGAACAAGTTAAATCTGAATCCAACAAGACTTCAAAAGAATATACAGGTACAGGCAAGCCGCAAGAAGTTGAATACGATGCATTGGTAGGTACTAAAATTCTTAACAAAACAGAACTCTATTCATACATTGAAACTCTTGTAAACTCAAGAGCTATGAGCAACGACAATGTTATTGCTGTATTGAAAGCATTAGTAGATACTTATGATAACATGGCAACTAAGACAATCAAGACAGAAGTAACAATGACAGAAGGAGTAACATTTGTATTCAAACCTGTAACACCTATGACTGAATACGTTATGTCTATCAGCGCTACTGTTGACAATGTAATCTATACTATTCCTAATGTAAAAGTAAAAGAAGCAGGTACTACTGACGCAGGTTTGGAAGTATTATCACACGGTCACGGTCACGGAGACAATGGCAATGCAGGTGGTGGTGCAGCTGGTAAATAATCAATCAGTTTAAACCAACACGTAGAATAATAATTCACCAAAAAATTATAGTAAAATGAAATATAAAGTATTAACTCTGTCGCTTCTGATGGCAGGTGCTTGTGCTACTACTCTTAAAGCACAAGACACCAACTATTATACTCCGAAATGGAGCGATAACATCTTCGTCAGTGTAGGTGGAGGTATCCACGCTATTGAAAACGATGGTTTCAATAAGCTGGCTCCTCACTTCAGCATCTCTTTGGGTAAGTTAATTACTCCCACATGGGGGATACGTGGTCAGGTAAATGGTATCACACAACACTTGTGTTTGGATAACAGTTACTACGAACACAACAAGAACTACGTAGGAGCTAACATTGACGCTATGGTAAACTTGTCAACTCTGTTTGCAGGTGCTAATCCTAGCCGTTTTTTTGAAGTATATGGTTTTGCTGGTCCTATGCTTTCCGTAGCTAAGTCACAGAACGTAACAATCAAGAATGATGGAACAATGGTTCCCGAAGGTGAAAGCAAAGCAAGAGCACGTATTGGTGCATCCGCCGGTGTAGGCTTGAAGTTCAACATTAACAAATATTGGGCTATCGATGTTGAAGCTCGCGGCGCCATCGCTCCTTCTATCTTTGGTAATATCAGTAGCCACCGTAAAGCTGAAGGAACAGGTATGTTGACAGCTGGTGTCAGCTACATCTTTGGTGGCAAGAAGTTTGCTAAAGTTGAAGACCGTGTAGTAGAAAAAGAAGTGATCAAGGAAGTGATCCGCGAAGTTCCGAAAGAAGTAGTTAAGGAAGTGATTAAAGAAGTTCCTAGCGCTGCAGAAGTTGCTATCTTCTTCAAAATCGGTAAAGCAAAGATCAGTCCGGAAGGTATGGTTAATGTACAGTTAATGGCTAAAGCAATCAAAGCTAATCCTAACGCTAAGTACAAAATTGCAGGTTTCGCTGATAAAGCTACAGGATCTGCTTCATTCAACCAGACTTTGTCTGAAAAACGTGCTCAGGCTGTTTACGATGCATTGGTTGCAGAAGGCGTAAAAGAAAGCCAGCTTGAAAAAGTTGCTATGGGTGGAACAGATAACATGTTTGGTAAGAACTATTTGAACCGCGTAGTTATCTTGGAAGTAAAATAATCATTGATACCTGATAAAACTCTGATAGATTAAAGAAGGGAGTATCGTAACAAACGATGCTCCCTCTTTTTCTTCAACTGCTTTTTTGATCACATAAGCAGCAACAGCAAATAAATCATATAACAAGAATCTACAGATCTTGGCTATACAATTCTGGAAACTTGAGGTAGTATTTACCGAATCTTGTAACAAGATATCGGGCTATACAAGCAAAAAACTGATACATAAAAACAACAGGACGTATTTAGAAAAGAACAAGAGCTTTTTTAAATACATCCTGTTGTTTTTAAAAAAGCTCAAGACGATTTTAAAATATTCTATCGTATAGTGACACAGACTAATATATAAGCAACATTATACAAACAAAAGCATTTACTATCCTCAATAGACCAGCTTCACATTGTCAACCCAAAGTGTATTTCCAGGAGAACCGATAAAAGCCCCCCCATGACTGGACGAAAATTGCAGTATCATGTGCGTAGGATTTTCATTGGCCTCCGCCCATCCTATTTCTTTAATCAAGACACTTTCTCCCTTACTATTTCTAGTATAATCCCTCTCTCTCAACCCCATTGTTTCATGATTATAAGACGGATGCTTGGTTATATCACCATACAGCACTTCATAAGTAGCACCATTTACCCAACCATCCGAATCCTTATCATATTTCATCACCATAGTTCCTACCCTCTTCGCCGTAATATTTCCTTCAGCGTCCTCCATACGTTTTTGCAAAAAGAAAACAGTTATCGCACAATCCTGCCCTGCCACCTGACCTTTCTTGCTGAAACCTGTCAACCGGATACGATCTTTCTCACCAGACATCTTTACCTTATAATCATAACGGACAGCTTTGGGACGTTGAGTAAAAGGAACTCCCCAGTTCATGTTCTTCTCAGCATTCTTAGTTCCTGTTATAGGCTCCAGCATATCACCTAAATAAATGGATCCGGCTGCCAATACAGTAATATTCACCATCCCCAATACTTTGACGCTCTCTATATGCGTTTCCAGGCGAGCACAATATCCATTGTCCCGTTTGTCTCTATAAACAGAATTATTTGTTTTAACAATGCCCACTACCTTAGCCATCACATTAGAGGTTCCCCAAGGAGACCCTCCCATATTTTTATAAGGTTTGTTACCATCTATTTCCTTTGTAGGACCTATCTCATAAAGAAGTTTGGTATTGCCGCCTATAACACCGGACTCATGAACCTTACGGATTATCCACTGATCCATATCTCCGTATTTTATAGGCACCACCTTTTCCTGGGCAAAGCCATACAGCGGTGCTATAGCCAAAAGAGCAATGACCGATAATCTGCCATAATATTTCATACCCTTAGTTTTTATTGTTGTTTAGAACCGACAAAGCTATAAAAAAAAGCGGCAACTTCACAGTTGCCACTTTTAATAAAGAAAAATAGACTATATTTTCTTCTTAATTTACCAAAAAGAAGTCATTAATATACTCTATATAGTAACCATGCCTTCTGGAAATCGTCACGGTTAGGATATTTTGCCTTAAACTCCTCCTTTGCCTGAGTAGCCTGCGCACGGTCATCATATGAAGATGCTATAACGCGATACATATTTCTTTCAGCATTATAAACCACTTTGGCATTATAACCTTGACCATCCAAATATTGTTTCAAACCTTCTGCATTCGCTTTCACACCAAAGCTACCACATACTACGCTATATGCTTTTAAGCCGTCACCTGAAACCAATTCTACTTTCTCTTCGCGAACCGGACCGGCAACAGGAGCAGTTGTCACAGGGGCAGATACTACCGGAGCAGCTTCAACCGGAGTTGCTTCTACCTGATCAGCAGGAGCTTCAGCCAATTCCTGTTGTTTTGCTTTTTCATAAGCCTTCTTGTAAGCACTTTCGCTAGATTTACATGAGGAAAATGCCAAGGCTACGCACAATCCCATACCCAACACAACTAATTTTTTCATGATTACTCAATCTTTTATAAATTAATACTCTAGTTTAATTCCATTATATTGGTGCAAAAGTAGCAATATATCAACAGCTTTCACATCAAGAATGGAGTTAAATTTAGTTAATCAGAGAAGAATCTCCAATTTCTATTCAAAAATAGACAAAATAAACAACAACATTCAGTTTTATTTGTTAGATTTGTAAGGTACAAAAAACAAAAAAACTATGAAAGGATTAAGTATTTTAGCTGCATTCCTAGGCGGAGCCGTAGTTGGTGCAGCAGCAGGTATTTTATTTGCTCCTGAAAGCGGAGAAGACACTCGTAGCAAAATTGCTGATGCTTTACGTAAAAGAGGTATCAAATTAAGTCGCACAGATATGGAAAATCTGGTCGATGAAATTGCAGCCGAGGTAAAAGAATAAGCAACGCCCACAAAAGTGTATTGTCATTCCGGACTTGGATCCGGAATGACAATAATTTTTAAATCAAAACTCCACGCATGTTTGCAAACGATAAAAATATAGATAATCTGCAACAACTTCTGGCAGAGCTTAAAAAGTACGCAGAGTTACAAAAGGATTATGTAAAATTACATTTAGTAGAAAAACTTACTATACTGATATCAACCCTCATCCTTGTCTTTATATTATTGATATTAGGTATTATCGCACTTTTCTACTTGTCATTTACATTGGCCTATGTACTCGAACCTCATGTAGGCGGGCTTATGGCTAGCTATGGAATCATTACCGGATGCATTATTCTGCTGATTCTGTTAATCGTTTTATTCCGCAAACGGCTGATTGTCCAGCCTATGGTAAATTTCCTTGCCAACCTGCTTTTAAATGACAACTGATTATGAAAGAGAATACTCCTAATAAAACGCCCATCATCACTTTGGAAGTGATAGCACAACGAAAAGCTGAGAAGTTGGAAGAAGTACAGCAAGCTAAAAAAGAAATGGTACAAACCATACATGAACTTTTTGCGCCTGTAGAACAAAAAGGAGGCGTAGAAGGCATTATGCAACATATCAATACAGGAATCGCCGTTTATGACGGAGTACGGACCGGTATCAAGATCATGCAAAGAATCAGAGGATATTTCCTGAAAAAGAAGAAATAACTTAGTATTAACCACAACATTTTATCCACATGAAAAGACAGCTACTAGGTGTGGCAGCAATTTTGTTGTCAATTTCCACGTATGCACAGGACAATCCATTATGGATGCGTTATTGTGCCATTTCTCCGGATGGAACCACCATCGCATTCACCTATAAAGGTGACATCTACACAGTACCCTCTACAGGCGGCAGGGCCAGTCAGATTACAACCAACCCTGCCCACGACACCAAACCTATCTGGAGTCCTGACGGAAAAAAAATTGCTTTCGCATCAGACCGCATGGGAAGTATGGATATTTTTGAGGTAAACAAGGAAGGGGGTATCCCCAAAAGATTAACCACCCATTCGGGTAATGAAACACCGGTGGCTTATAAAGACGCCGGACACATTCTGTTTCTAGCCAATATAATGCCAACTGTAGAAGACGCACAATTCCCCTCCGGACAATTCCAACAAGTATATGAAGTTAATACCGAAGGAGGACGCCCTGCCCTCTTCTCTTCCATGCCGATGGAAGATATCAGTATCAATCACACAGGTAATACTTTGCTCTACCATGACAAAAAAGGATATGAAGATCCTTGGCGTAAACATCACACTTCATCCATTACCCGCGATATTTGGCTGTGTTCTCTGAATGGAAACCGTACCTTTCGCAAACAAACTACTTTCAATGGTGAGGACCGCACTCCCGTTTGGGCTTCAGATGATAAATCATTCTATTATTTAAGTGAGGAAAAAGGCTCATTTAATATTTTCAAACGTGATATTGACGGTAATACATCCAAACAAATCACCAACCATACCAAACATCCGGTACGCTTCCTGAGTGCCGCCTCCAATGGAACATTATGCTATGGATATGATGGCGAAATCTACACGGTAAAAGAAGGTGCCATTCCGCAAAAAGTTCAGATTTCCATTGTCACCGACAAGAACGACAAAGATCTCATCCGCCAGATTAAGCGTAGCGGAGCAACAGAAATATCCCTTTCACCCGATGCAAAAGAAATTGCTTTTGTACTACGCGGAGATGTATATGTCACATCAACAGAATACAGCACCACCAAACAAATCACCAATACTCCGCAACAGGAACGCGATATTCACTTTTCTCCGGACGGAAGAAGTATTGTTTACGCTTCCGAAAGAAACGGATTATGGCAGATTTATCAAACCAGTCTAGCTAAAAAGGAAGAAAAACAGTTCGCTTACGCAACCGATATCAAAGAGGAAAGACTGACCAATTCGGATATCACTTCATTCCAACCTCAATACAGTCCTGACGGCAAAGAAGTAGCCTTTCTTGAAAACCGTACTACCATCCGTGTTCTGAATCTGAAATCAAAAGCTGTACGAACCGTCATGGATGGCAACTATGAATATTCATACAGCGACGGTGACCAATGGTATCAATGGAGTCCGGACAGCAAATGGATTCTTACCAACTACATAGGTATTGGCGGATGGAATAACAAGGATGTTGCACTGGTCAACGCATCTGGCAACGGAGAAATTCATAATCTGACCGAAAGTGGATACAGTGACGGCAATGCCAAATGGGTATTGGATGGAAAAGCCATGATTTGGGAAAGTGACCGCGCAGGATTCCGCAGCCACGGAAGCTGGGGCGCTGAAGCGGATATCTACATCATGTTCTTCGACTTGGACGCATACGACCGTTTCAGAATGAGCAAGGAAGAACTTGCTTTGCTGGAGGAATCAGAAAAGAAAGACAAAGAGAAGAGTGAAGAGAAAAAGAAGGCTGATAATAAAAAAGATAAAAAGAAAGACTCCAAGAAAGAAGATGACAAGAAGGAAGTAAAACCACTGGTTTTCGACCTTGAAAACAGCCGTGACCGTGTAATTCGTCTAACTGTAAATTCTTCACGATTGGGAGATGCTGTATTAACTCCGAAGGGTGACAAACTATATTATCAAGCAGCCTTCGAAAGCGGATATGATTTATGGGAACACGATCTTAAAGAAAACAAGACTAAAATCGTCATGAAAAAAGTCGGTGGCGGAGCCCTGCTTCCTGATAAGAAAGGCGAGAATCTGTTCCTTTGCAGCCAAGGTGGTATCAAGAAAGTTACTGTCAGCAGTGGTGAAACCAAACCTGTAGAATTCGAAGCTTTCTTCGACTACCAACCCTATGGTGAACGCGAATATATTTTCGATCATGTATGGCAACAAGTAGAAGATAAATTCTACGTAAAAGATCTGCACGGAGTAGATTGGAAAGGCTATCACGAAGCATACGCACGCTTTCTTCCATACATCAATAACAATTATGATTTTCAGGAAATGCTAAGTGAAATGCTGGGTGAGTTAAACGGTTCACACACCGGAGCACGTTACTACTCAAACGGTCCTACACTATCCACAGCGACCCTAGGAGCATTCTATGACGAAACTTATGATGGTGACGGGCTAAAAATTAAAGAAATATTAGCAAAAGGTCCATTTGCCGTGAAAAAAACGGATGTTACTCCTGGTTGCATCATCGAGAAAATTGACGGCAAACCTATCGTAAAAGGACAAGACTACTTCCCGCTACTGGAAGGCAAAGCCGGAAGAAAAGTGTTACTGGCCATATATAATCCGGCTACCGGCAAACGTTTTGATATCACCATCAAAGCTATCAGCACGGGCGAACAAAGTAACTTGCTGTATAAACGTTGGGTAGAACGTTGCCGCAATATAGTCGATAAATTATCCGAAGGCCGCATAGGCTATGTACACGTAAAAGGTATGGACAGTCAAAGTTTCCGCGAAGTATATAGTGAAGTATTGGGACGCTGCCGCAACAAAGAAGCTATTATTGTAGACACACGCCACAATGGAGGCGGCTGGCTACATGATGACTTGGCCACTTTATTAAGCGGCAAGGAATATCAGCGTTTCGTTCCACGCGGACAATACATAGGCAGCGACCCATTCAATAAATGGCTCAAGCCATCCTGCGTATTGGTATGCGAGGACAATTACAGTAACGCACATGGCTTCCCATGGGTTTACAAGGAATTAAAGATAGGCAAACTGATTGGCGCACCGGTTCCGGGCACAATGACTGCCGTATGGTGGGAAAACCAAATCGATCCGAGCATTGTGTTCGGTATTCCTCAGGTGGGTTGCATGGATATGCGTGGACAATATGCAGAAAATCACCAACTTTCTCCAGACATTGAAGTTTATAATACTCCAGAAAAGGCATTGGCAGGTGAAGACCAGCAGTTGGAAGCAGCCGTACAAGAAATGCTGAAAACAATAGGGGAAAAGAAATAAAACAATCCCATCCTGATAAAAAAGAAAAAAGACAGATGCGAAAATATTTTCGCATGCCTGTCTTTTTTCTTGCTCTATTCACATCCGTCCAAGACAAAGATGGCTCATCCAACCTTTATAAAGCGATCATCCGATGAATATAAGACATACGCTTTATATCCGTCGGACGATATTATCAAAAGGAAACAATATGAAATAGTTCTTGATCAGAAGAAAGATTCTCAAGCCTCCTTCGCTCCTTTTTTCCAAAGACGAGTCATATCTTCCAAAGTCTTTCCTTTTGTTTCAGGAACCATCTTCCATACAAACAGAGCTGCAAGCACACAAATCACGCCATAAAGCCCATAGGCAAACACCGGACTGAATTCATACATGGCAGGAAAAGTGGAAGAGACCAGATAATTGAATATCCACTGGAAAGCTACAGCGATAGCCACTGCCTTGCCGCGGATAGTATTCGGAAATATCTCTGCAATCAACACCCAGCAGATAGGTCCCCATGACATCATAAAAAATGCAGCATAAACAATGATGGAAAGAACAGGAAGAATACCTCCCACCTGAAACTCATCACAAAATGCAACACAGAATGCACCTACAGCCATACCAATAGAACCAACAATCAACAAGGGTTTACGTCCCATCTTCTCTACGGTAAAGATAGCAACCAATGTAAAGAGAATATTAACTACCCCCATTACCACAGTCTGCATCATACCATCACCACCGCCACCGATTTTCTCAAAAATACGCGGTGCATAATAAAGCACAGCATTAATACCGATAGCTTGCTGAAATACAGAAAGCAAGATACCGACTACAATAACTGTCAACCCGTATGTAAGCAGTTTCTCTGTTTTCTCGGAAGTCACAGCCTTTATTTCAGACAAAATAGTTTTAGCCTTATCTGTTCCATTTACTTTTTCAAGTACAGAAAACGCTTTATCATCCTGATGGGTCATAGCCAAATAGCGCGGAGTTTCAGGAACCAAAAACAATAAAATGCCAAATAATGCAGCCGGAACCGCTTCTGAACCAAACATATATCTCCAACCATCGGAAACAAGCACTTCATCCGGCATACCATCTTTAATCATATAATTCACAAAATAGACTACCAACATGCCAAAAATAATAGCAAACTGATTACAAGAAACCAATTTACCACGAATTTCGGAAGGAGCAATTTCGGCAATGTACATCGGACAAACAGCAGAGGCAAGTCCTACACCGATCCCCCCGATGATACGATAAAAGTTAAAAGCAAGGATCAATGCAAACGAAGTATCTCCTTTAGAGAAAAATAAAAATTCGGGATAATAAGAGCCTAAAGCAGACAGAAAGAACAATAAAGCAGCCAGACGCAACGAATTACGACGTCCTAACCCCGAAGCAAAATAACCGGAAAAAGCACTACCAATGACACAACCTATCAATGCACTGGAAGCAGTCACGCCATGCCAGAAAGCATCTAATCCCAAATGTTTTTGCAGAGCCTGCTCCGCTCCCGAAATAACAGCTGTATCATAACCGAAAAGTAAACCGCCGAGAATGGCTATAAACACCACTCCCATCAGATAGAAATTGTTTTTCTTGTTTTTCATAATAAAAGAATTATAATAGTTTTCGTAATAAATACAATAACAAAGCTGTGCGAAATTAATCATTAATACGTAATTCTATTATAATTCTCCAACCATTTTAAATCTTTTTCACATCAAGGATAAACAAGATTATTTCGTCTGAACTGTTCTATGTCTTCCTTTTTTAATCCTATCTTATCCAATGACTTAGGAAGATTATGATCATTAAGATAATAACGCGGACGAATGAGATATTGTCTATTTGCTACCGATAGGCTATCTGCCCTATAAGGTGTCTGTATCCCTGCCAAATTCAGCATGGTATGAAACACAGAAGCATTTCCTGCTACCGGTTTTTCACGGTTCTGCAATATAGCTTCATGTACTTCCACATTCTCTTCTCTATATGCTTTGGACAACCAAATTAAAAATGGTACATGCAGTTGATAATAAGACGGGACCGGGGATGCATGTAAAAATAATTTTCGATTATCATCAAAAATATCCTCTCCATGATCCGAAGTATAAAGCATAGCCGAAAAAGAGTTCATTTTCTGCAATAAAGTGATCAAAGAAGCCAGAAAACCATCTGTATAACGGATAGTGTTATCGTATGCATTCATCAAATACTCCTTATTCTCATATTTGGCGTCTGTCAGATTATCCGGTTTAAAGACAGACATGGATTCGGGATAACGTTCTTTATAATTAAAATGTGATCCATAGGCATGCAGCACGATAAATAATTTTTGATGACCTGCCTTTAGCTCCTCTTCTACTAGAAACAATAGTTCGTCATCCGAAATATTGGCTCCTTTCGGAGTGTCTTTCTTGATAAACTTCCAATCATCTGCCTCCATCCCCAAAAAATCAATAAAAGAATGGTTAGGAAGCTGGTTCGAAAAAAAGGCTGTATGAAATCCTGCCTCCTTGAAAGCGGTAATGATTCCTTTCTGTCTATAAAGACAGTCATAATCCTCAGCCGAAGCTGCCGAAAGCAACATAGGCACACTTTTATGAGTAGTATTAGACTGGGTAAGCACATCCGTGAAAGTTACCAACCCCTCCATTTTATCAAGTAATGGAGTGGTATTCCTTTCATAACCATAAAGTCCGAAATTACAGGCACGGGCCGTTTCCCCTATCACCAAGACATAAACTTCCCGGCTGTCTTTATCATGTGCGGCACTGGCATTAAAAGTAAAATCCCTTGAAGTTTCCGCATATCCGGCAGTTTCGCCCGCACGTTCTGCAGCCAATACTAAATTATAACATACATTAGCCGGATACATTTCAATCTTTACTTGATAATCACGTTGCGTCGCATAGCAGATAACAGTCAATAACACTCCTGCAACAATGCCTGCCAAGGCATACTTACGCTGAGAACGAATAAAAGAATATTCCAACTGATTACCTCGGGCCCATGAGAAACCTCCCAAGACCAAAGCAGGAATGTAAACAACAAAAACACCAATTACAGCCGGCAGTAAATTATCCAACAGTTCCATCACCTCCCCGGAATTAGTAGTTGTCAGATTCAGGAACATATCTACTGCAATGATAGAACGCCCGAACAGGTATAGCAATACCAATTGGAATGCCGCAAAGAAAACAAACGGAAATAAGATCCAAATAGTCTTTCCAGGTTTACGCCCCAATGTCATAATCAACCAATAAACCGATACCGGCAGAATGACATTACAAATACGTGCCAAAAGTGTCATTTGTTGTTCTGTAAAAAACAATGCCACATTGGGAATGGCCAAGACAACGATGAACAGAACGAACAATCGTTGTGGCTCACAACACCACTGAATAAATTCTCTAAAATGCTTCATTTATATTAAAAATAAAACCAGACTGTCCATTTTTTCCAAATCCATAGTCCAGACGAACATTTACATTCTTTTTAAACTCCCAACGATAACCTATTCCATAATTAGGCAACACTCTGTCCATGCGCAAAGCACTGAACTTATTGAATACAGTTCCGGCCCCTATCCAAACTACAACACCATTACGTTTCCATACATGCTGACGCAATTCCACCTGCCCCTCTATTTTATGCTTGTCACGATAGCGCCCTTCGTAATAACCACGCATGGAATACGAATTTCCCAACAGCGCCATCATAGCCCACGACGGATTACCGAAATTAAAAGTACCGCGTAATTCTCCTGCCAACAATCCTCCTTCCCATACAGGATGATAATAACTGGTACGCAAATCCGTAGTACTGAATGCATAATCGTTTCCCAAAAACTTAGGACGGAAACATTGGGTAATATTCAAATAATATCCCTTATGGGGATTAGTCAACACATCGCGCGAATCATATGCCAAAGAAAGGCCCACTCCATAATTAGCAGCAGTAAGGTTCATTCCCTCCAGTAATCCGGGGCGTTCCATATTCTTACCATGCACATAATCATAAGATGCCATAGGACCTATATATAAATTATCCGCTATCCGAAACAAAAAACTAGCTTTAATTTGTGCTTGCCAGCGATCTAAATCAGATTCATTGGCATCTACATTACCCATATCGTACCCTATTCCCCAAAACTTGGAAGGAAAGGAATAAAAATAAAGAGTATAATCCAGCCGGTATTTGTCCTGCGGAAAGATATGAGTTCCGCGTATCCCCAACATATAGAAGCCAACAGTGGAAACATCTCCAAATAAAGATACATTGGACGGGGGAAGAAGCATGTCACTTCTATCAGCACGATAAAGCCCCGCTGCCACCAGTCCAAGCCCCAGTTTGGTATCCGTACTGTAATGTGGTCCGCCAATAATACTAAAATCAAATTTCTTATGATTCTTATCTTTATTAGCATCATTAAAATAGTTCAGAAATCTTTTGAAAAAAGTCCTTTTCTGTACTGTGCTGTCTTTGTGTTGCATTGTCGTATCTTCAGGCAAATAAAACAGACCGCCCTCTTGCGTGACTGCCAAAGCCACATCTGCCATACATATAAAGATTACGATCAAAAATGATATTTTCTTCATTGTAACCTGTTATTTTTTCCACTGTTAAAACAAGCTTTACAGTAAACATAAACTGATAAAAACAAATAAAGCAGATTGGGATACAAAGATAGCCAAACCTGCTTTATTGTGACTTTTTTTATAATAAGAATCTGGTCTGAATTTACCTATTTCTGTCCTAAATACCTTATACCGGTCGCTTTTCTGTAATCAGCCAACGCAATCTTCTGCTCATAATAAGATTGGATAAGGTTTGTATATGCCTGTATCCATGTCAGCTGTGCAGAAAGCACATCCAAAATAGTCAACTTACCTTCAGTATAACTAAAAGTGTTCAAATCCAAATTCTCTTCTGCCAGTTTGCAGTTCTCCTCGGCAATACTTATCTGACGGGTATTCTCTGTCAGACTAGTCCACGCCTTCGCCACTTCTTTGCTTATTTGGTCTTGCTTATCTTGCAATGCATACTGCTTGCCCAATAAAATAGCCTTCTGTGCAGCCGTCGATTTAAAGCGGGCTCCCCAATGGAAAATCGGCAATTTAATAGAGGCATACACATTACTATTAAACATAGTTTCGCCCGAAATGTTCAACATCTGTGTTCCCCATGTCTCTTTAAAACCGATAGAAAGAGAAGGGTTGTACTTGGCGGCAGCCAGACTTACCTGTCTTTTCTGATAATCCACATCCAATTGGGAGATAGCATAATCGGGACGCACATTCAAGGCTGTTTCCGCTCCAACAAAGGCAGGCATAGGCAATATGGTAGAAATAGAATCCGTCAAATCCATTTCAGCCAGCGGTTCCAATCCCATCAGTACATTCATATTCTGCAAGGCGACCTGATAAGACTGATAGCTGCTGGAACGTTGCAATTCAGCCTCTTTCAAACGAGTCTGCATCTGAATGAGATCCGTCTTGCTGATATAGCCATCATCGTACTTATCTTGCAGCACTTTGGTCAACTGCTCAATAATCTGTACATACTGGCACATCGTTTCATACATTTCTTTTTGTGCGGCTGTTCCCCAATAACTGGCTTCAGCGGCATAGATAATATTATCCGTTGTCAAATCCACCGACTTATCCGCCATCTGAGTTTGTATTTGGGAAGCCTTATAATTGTGATAGATACTGCCACCGGCATAAATAGGTTGTGATACCCCTACTTCGGCACTGTATGAATCGTGCTCCATAGGAACAGCCATTCCGCCAAAATCCATCTCGTATTTGTTAATACGATACTGATAGCTTCCCGTTGCATCAACAGCCGGAAAGAAAGCGGTTTTTGCCGCTTTCATAGCCTTCTGCATAGCTGTACGTTGCGCCACACTCTGTTTTAAGGTTTGGCTATAATCCAGTACCTTTTGTTCAAAAGTAGAATAATCCACGACAGTCTGAGCCGAAAGTGTACCGGTCATACAAGCCATACTTATAATATAGATCATCTTAGTTTTCATTATCTGTCTGCTCTGATTTTAAAGAAAATACAATAAGTTACCGGAAGAACAAAAATGGTCAGTACCGTTGATACGAACAAACCACCCATAATGGTAGCCGCCATACCTGCAAACATGGCATCGCCCAACAATGGAAGCATACCCAGAATAGTAGTTCCGGAAGCCATGGTCACCGGAACGATACGCGTCTTGGTAGCCTCGACCACGGCAGGCACAGCACCCTTTCCATCCTTCAACTGAAGTCCGATTTCATCGACCAGCACAATGGCGTTCTTGATATTCATACCAATCAATCCCAACAGACCGAGGATGGCAAAGAAGTCCAATGACTTACCAAACAAAAGCAATCCCCATACCACACCAATAAACACCAGCGGCAACATAAGCATAATCAATACCGGCTTGCGGTAGTTGCTGGGGAAAAGAAACAGCAGAACCACATAAATCAACAGGAAGGTCAGCGGAATATTCTTCGCCAATGCAGCGTTACTCACATCCTGTGTTTCCTGCTCGCCGAAATATTTCATTTTATACCCTTCGGGCAACCGCATCTGCTCTTGTACGGCAGTGAGCACCTGTTTAAACGCAGCCATCGTATTGGCTCCACGTTTAGGTTCACATTGCATCATCATACAACGCTCGCGGTTAAAGCGGCGGACTACATTATAATCATAACCCAAAGCAAAATTATCGATCACCTGTTCCACTTTCACGGAATTTCCTTTCGTACTGAATACAGGCACACTTTTCACATCATTCAAGTTCATTTTTTCCACATCCTCATCTTTCAACAGAATAGGCAAGGAAACATCCCCCTCACGATATTCTCCCAAAGGCAAACCATTGGTAGCCGTACGGAATGAATTAGCAACCTGCTGACGGGTAATTCCCAAGCGTAAACCTTTCTGTTGAGAGAACATCGGTTTCCACACAGGCACCTTATCTCCCCAATTGGAACGGATATCCGTCACCATATCACACTGGCGGGCTATTTTCTTCGCCCTTTCAACCAATGCGGTCAATGTATCGGGATTCTCACCGATAAAACCGATCTCAATAGCAGCTTCAGGCACCGGAGACAAAGCAAAAAGTGCCGAACGGGTAATGATATTGGGAAAGTTCTGGGTCATGTGCTCATAAAACTGCTGTTCTACTTCGGCTGCATCTTCGGGGTCTTTAGTTTCCACCATCACATTAGCATAGTTAGACTTCGGTCCAAAAGAAGAACTTGCCAAATAGTAACGCAACGGAGTACCACCCAATGTCACCGAATATGATTTAACTTTCTCATGATTCTTCAAATAACCCTCCACCTTCATCACATCCTGATCTACCGCATGAATACTGAATCCCTCAGGGAATACCAGATCAGCACGAAAATAAGGCTTATTCATTTTCGGAAAAAAACTCTGAGGCATAACAGCCATAATAACCAAAGAAAGCACCAAAGTCACAAAGACGGTGGTCAATGTCACAAAACGGCGTTTAATCAGCAAGGTCAGAAACTTCTCGAATTTATGATAGAGTTTAGTATCATACGGATCTTTCATTGCACCGCCGGGAACAGCTTCTTTCAAAATAAAATTACCAAAAGTCGTAGTCTGGCACAAAGCCAGAATCCAACTCAATCCCAGTGACACAGCCAATACAACAAATAGCGGTTTCACAATCTCAGCCACGGATGCCGGTGCCAGATACAAAGGCAAGAAAGAGCAGATAGCAATAAAAGTAGCGCCCAGCAATGCCCACTGCGGCTTGATGGCCCCCTCTATCAATGACTGATAACGTGATTTTCCGCGCTTGATACCTATTTGCGCATTATCTGTCACCACAATGGCATTATCCACCAGCATACCCATGGCGATAATAAATGCCGCCAAAGAAGTACGGTTCAATCCTACTCCCCACATCAACATAATAAGCAAAGTACCACCTACTGAGAAAAGTAACGAACTACCTATCAGCATACCGGCACGCGATCCCATCACCACAAAGATAATCAGGATAACAATAACCAATGATTCTATCAAATTCAGGATAAAGCCATTATTCGCCTCATCGGCAATCTTATCCTCAGGATAAAGGGAGGCAAGTTCAATACCGATAGGCAACAATTGCTCTATTTCCGCCAACCTTTCGTCCACTGCTTTACCCACAGCTACCACATTATCCTTTGCTCCACTGGCCACACCTATACCAATAGCACGTTTACCATTGACCCGCATCAAGGTTGAAGGCGGATCATAGTATCCACGCTCCACTGTTGCAATATCCCCCAAACGGACTTCCCGTCCGTCCTTACTGATAATCAACTGATTTTCTATATCTTCCAGACTGGTATAAGTTCCTTCCGTACGCAAGCGCAACTGATAAATTTCAGTCGCTATATCTCCCGTATTCACCTGTATATTCTGCTTCTGCAAGATGCCCATAATTGAAGTGGGATCAATGCCCAGTGCCGAAAGTTTGGAGGTGGATATCTTGACATTGATCACTTCTGTCTGTTCCCCATACAACATCACTTTCTGCACTCCCTCAATCGGAGTCAACTGGGTACGGATACGCTGGGCCCAGTCACGCAAATCAGTATACGAGAATCCCTCATCAGCGGTCAAAGCATAATAAATGCCATACACATCACCAAAGTCATCATTCACTGTAATGGTAGACGCCCCACTGGGCAATTTGGGTTGTATATTCGCCACTTTACGACGTAATTCATCCCATTTCACAGGCATATAATCCGGATCAATCGTAGGCTGAAGTTCAATAGAAATCTTGGACAGTCCGAAATAAGATTCCGATTTAATCTGATATACATCTGTCATGGACTGAATTTCACGTTCAATCGGTTCCGTAATCAGTTTCTCCACTTCATGTGGGTTCGCTCCCGGATACTGGGTAACCAATACCGCAGTCTTTATCACAAAAGGCGCATCTTCTTTCTTAGGCAGCTTGAAGAAGGAGATTACTCCACCTATCAGCAAAATAGCCAAAAAGAAATAGATAACCTTCCGGTTCTCCAAAGAATATTTTGGAATATTCATGATATGCTTTCTCCTTTTTTATTCTGTTAATATTTTTACTTGCTGGCCATCCACAAGATAAGAGGCTCCGGCAGAAACGACCTGTTCACCCGCTTTCACATCTCCGGTAACAATCAAGTCATTACGTCCAACAATAGTACCCTTATCGTTGACTTTGCGTTGTTCCACTTTCTGTGTGGATGGATTATAAACAAATACTTTTTTACTATTCAATGTATTGTCAAACACTACAGCCGACAAAGGTACTGTAATCCCTTCTTTTACCACATCATTCTCAATATTGACAATAACACGACATGAGAACCCCACCGATACCTTGTATTTTTTCAAATCAAATTCCGGATCATCAATGTAAAGGAATACAGGAACTCCTGCCCCATCGGGAGAAGCCTCTACATACTCCTTTACTTTTGCTTGAAATAATTTTCCTTTATAGGCATCAAACTCTACGTAAATAGTAGAAGGAGAAGTTACATAAGAAATATTCGTTTCGGGGATAGTGAACTCCACTTGCAATTTAGCCGGATTAATCAAACACACTACTCCTTGTCCTGGTTGTACACGCTGATAGTTTTCAACGTATTTTTTTTGGATGAAACCATCAAATGGAGCGCGTAGCTTTGTGTCATTCAATGTGTTTTGCGCATCTTCAAATGCCGATTTGGCATTGGTATACGAAGCTTGGGTCGTTTCAAATTCTTGCATGGAAATGGCGTTCTTAGCCAATAGTTTCTCCGCGCGTTGCATCTGTGATGCCGCCTTTTGAAATGAAGCCCTCTTAGCGTCATAATCCAATTTGTAATCTGTCGGATCAATTTCGGCCACTACCTGTCCTTTCTTTACCCGCTGTCCTTCGAGTACATTCATTGCTACCAGCGGACCGGACATTTTAAAGGCCAAGTCACTGAACTGATCAGGCGACACAACACCTGAATACGATTTTTCGATCCTGCTTAACGAGGTCACTTCCGCCAATTTCACGGGACGGGGACCGCGTTCTTGTGCAGGTTGCTGTCCGCAAGAACAGAACACTGCTGCAATCATTGCCATGATAGACAAATTTTTACCTTTCATACTGTTAATCTTCACTATTAGTTTCCGCTGCAAAGTTCTCATAATTATTAAAGGCGTACAAGTGCTAACAGTAAGATATATTAGTCTATTTTTAAGCATTTTCTTTGTTATCTGCTTTAACTGTCCTATATTTGTGGTGCATAATCAAAATCTTCTTTATTTTTATGAAGTATATAGATGACATTAACCTATTTAAATCAAATAAGGATTTCGTTGCAGAAATTGACATGACAGGATCATTAGGCCGTATTTACCACTACCCGCAACGAATGGAAGGATGCTTGTTCCTTCTGTGCCTGCGAGGTGAATGTGACATAACGATCCATCTGTCTGAACACAAGATACAAAAGAACGACATTGTCACTATTTTGCCAGAAACCTTTGTACATGTCCACCGGCAAAGTCCCGACTGCCGTCTGTACCTGATAGGGTTCAACAAAGAGTTGCTGAATGGAATAAACCTCTTCAATTCCACCATGAACTATCTTTCAGCCCTGATTGACACGCCCATTATTCCTCTGCGTCCCGAAATAACCGAGTTGTTTCAAGACTATTTTATGTTGCTGATAAAAATGAAACGTATGGGAGCCAAGCCCAATAAAGACTTAATCAGCACCATGCTGCTCACTATATTGCATGGTGTAGGCAGCATTCATCAGAACACCAATGTAACCACACGTACTTTCAATCGTGGAGAAGAAATTGTAAAACGTCTGGTCCAATATATCATCAAACATTATACGAAAGAACGGAGTGTAGCTTTTTATGCCGATCTGCTTCATATATCCCCTCAGCACCTCAGCACTACTGTCAATAAGATTACGGGAAAAACTGTTACAGATATCATCGCCAAACTAGTGATAACAGATGCGGAAGCCAAACTAAAATCCACCGATCTTACTATTCAGGAGATAGCCTATTCACTTAATTTCCCAGATATCTCATTCTTTGGGAAATATTTTAAAAGATATACAGGAATGTCACCGAAACAGTATAGGGAAAACGGATAGTGAAAACAGACTCAGCCCACGTTAGTACGTGTAAGGTCATACGTCAGTACGTATAAGCCTACATATACTAACGTATAAGCTTATACATACTAACAATGTAAAAACACATGTCCAAAGTCTCTTACACCATAAAAGTTATAAGTTTTTCGGCTTATAAATAGCGTTCCACCAAGTCGCATCGTCCTGCAACCATTTGGCAAACCAGGCAAAGATTGTATTCTGCCACTGGATCCTCTTGCCATAGTCTACAATATGATGATCTTGCCCCGTTACCGCCACAAAAGCTGTTTCGCGTCCCAGCAATTTCAGTGCTGTAAACATCTGAATACTCTCTCCCACCGGTACATTCACATCCGCATCACCATGCAGGAACAGCAAAGGCGTATGTATCTTGTCCGCATTGAACAACGGGCTTTGTTTTACAAAAAGATCAGGATTGCTCCACGGATAACTATCCGCCATGGAAACTTCACTATACGAATATCCCCAATATCCTTCCCCCCAATAACTGGTATGGTCACTGATACCGGCATGAGAGATGGCCGCTGCAAAAATATCGGTCTGTGTTTGCAGGTATTGTGTCATAAAGCCGCCATAGGACGCACCTATACAGCCTATTTTCTTGTCATTGACAAAAGCATGTTCTTTACAAAACAGCTTTGTACCTTCTATAATATCCTGTGCCACCCCTTCCCCGGCTGTATTGACGTGGCGGGCAGAGAATTCCTGTCCGAAACCGGTAGCACCGCTAGGTTCTATCACATACACCACATAGCCCAATGCCGCGTATGCATGATGCGGATAACGGCTTTCAAAATTACGGCTGACCGGACTGCACCCACCATAATAATTCACAATCATAGGATATTTCCGGTTAGCGTCAAAATGAGGCGGCAGGTAATAACGGCCGTAAATGGTATCACCACGCGAATTGGTAAAACTCCAAGCCTTGCATTCGCCCAGCTCCACATCTTTCAAGATGTCCTTACTTAAGTCTTCCAACAAAGATGATTTCATCTTTTTGGTATTCATGGTGTACAAACGGTCGGAATTTGAGGCGCTTTGTCCATAATAGGCCATAACCGGAGCATTTTGCGCCAATGAGAATGAATTGACCAAATCTTCTGCAACCTCCAGTTGCAGAATTTTCCCATCAGCGGGATTCATCCGGTACAAACTGTAACAGTCACGGTTCTCGGCCGTGAAATATATTTGCCCGTCGGCCTTATTCCACACGGCACGCTGTACGCTGGGATTAAAATCTTTCGTCAGCGGAGTGACCCTCTTATCAGCTATATTCAGCAAATAAAGCTGACCGTCCGTCATACTCGGAGTCTGCCCCTCCTTTACATTTTTCCCTATTCCACCCAGCGATTCAGGCGAGCCGGATACCAATACCTGCGTTCCGTCAGGTGAAAAACGGGCTCCACTGATAAAACCATCTTTATCTATCAGCAGTTCCGCCTGTAAAGTCTGCATATCCAACCGATATAGTGAGAATAAAGTAGTAGGACGCTTGGTCAGACGGCTCTGACTGGTCATCATCAAAAGATACCGGCCGTCATTGGAAATATCGGCAGCCCAGACATTGTGATAACCGAAAGTCAGTGGCTGCAACAAACCGGTCTTCAAATCATATTTAGCCAGATAAGAACGGTTACGCCATCCCGGCTGGCGGTCATCCGGCTCCAGTACCTCATAAATTTCTTTACGTTCTTTCGGTCCTTCCTGGGTCATGGTGAAAAGCAGGTAGTCTTCCGTAGGTGCGAACTGGAAATACCCGTCAGGTAATTTATTCACCAGCACGGCCTCCACTCCGGTAAGTGGATCCACAACTATCAGCTGCCTGCCATCCACTCCTGTACGGGTATAATAATAACGGTTAGAACGAGGCATCCATTGCATATTCTCAGTACGCTCCGCCAAAACCTTACCGCTGGCAAGTTCAGTAATACGCGTACTGCCGGCCGACCGGCCACCTACACAAGTCGTACGATAATTAGTAATCAGATATCTGCCATCAGGAGAAAGTCCGACTCCGGCAAAACGAGTTCCATGCAACACATCCGCCAAAGTATATAGCTTTTTGTTATCTTGCTTAAGTGAAATACTTCCCTCTTGATCCGTATCCACACTCACTTTCAAGGAATCTGTTTTCCCTGTTTCAGAAAGATATTTAACAACTACAGAATGGGTGGCCGGCTCCAAAGCGAGTTCAGTCCCTTCCTGCTTTTTCCCATCTACATAAAGTTGGTATTTTTTCAGACCGTCAATCTTCAACTTGGCCGTAGCATAACGAGTATTCTCCAACACAAAGCCCACCATGTGCAAGGCATATCCCGAGTCACTTCCCGGCAAAACTCCGCCTGTAAATAAAGTTCCCTGCTGCAGTACGTCCACAGAAAGATGAGTATCTAACAAACGTCCGGATACAAAAGTCTTTGAATTCACATCCACGCTGTCCACCTGAAAAGGGGCCTGTACAACGTAGGGGCCGGCATAACGGAAAGTAGTAATGTCAATCGTTTCAGCACCTGCCATCACAGCCCAGGCAAATGCACAAGACAATAAGATTTGTTTCTTCATATTTCTAACAATTTGTGTTACACAAAGATACGAAATATAAAAGAAACAAAAACCTTTTTCTACGAATTTCAATGCTTCCTACAACATATTATTTCACCTCTCCCGGCAGATAGCGCAACTGCAAATACTGTTCTCCCGGTTTCAGATACCCCCCTTCGAACATTTCTTTCCTGATCCGGTAAACTGCCACCCTTTTCAATAAGTAATTTTCTACCTTCATCGGCTGCTTTTTACACCAAGAAAGCACTTTCAAACTTCCATCGGCATGAACATCCGCATAGACTTTTACCGTTCTTATCGGAGTCCCGTCCGCTATCTTACGTCCTCTTTTATAATCCACCCACAAAATAGCTTTCGCTTTTTCCCCCTCACATGTCCCAGCATACTTATCCGTTTCGGATGCGGTGGAAGGTGAAGAAGTTCCCTTACAACCTACAACCGCACATAAAATCAAAAGATATAAAATATAGCCCCCTCGTATTTTCATATCAATCGGATTAGTCTTTTATCTCTTCTATAGGAGTAATATCCTCTATTTCAGGCATACCCGGTTCTTTCTTCTGACGGAAGCGGATGATGTTTATCAAATCGGACAGTCCGTATACAATGCTGCTCACTCCCAGAATGATGAATGGAACAGCCGCCGCCGTAAATGGATTAAATAATACCACAATACCTGCAATCAGCACCAACACAGGTATCACAAAGAAACCTCCCGGTACCACCGTCCAACTACGCGCAGCAGACAAATTCACAATCTGACTGATTCCCGCCAGTACCAAAACAGCACCCAGCACATACATCAGAATACCGACAAAAAATGCCGGCATAATCATCAACCATAATCCGAACAAAAGGCTACCAAGCCCGGCAATAGGGAAACTGCTGCCATCCTGCTTGCCACGAATCAAATACCCAAATACAGAAAAGAGTCCCGGTACTAGAAACAGGACACCGATTGTAATAACCAGATAAAGAATGGCAGCTTCAGGCCATGCCACCAGCAACACACCGATGACCAATGCACAGATACATCTGATTATAGAATAATTCATTGTTTTCATATTCAATCATGTCTAATTGGTTAATGAAGCGAATATACTGATTATTTCTGAGAAGACAGATGCAAAATGGATATTAATTTTTCAGACAGAAGAACAAAAGAAGAAAGCCGGAACAGATTTTCCTGTCATAAGCTTAGAACTACATTCTATTGTTCTATAGACTTTAGCAAACAGAATATTCTACCGACTATTCCAATATGTTCTTTCGTACCCATGCCTGAAGATCATCCTTTTATCATATGGCAAATCACTCTATCTGTTCTGTTTCAGGCAGACTTTGTTCATTCTCGTCCTCATCGATCAAAATAGCCCAAAAGAGCCACCATAACAGCAATCCTGCCAACAACACGGCACCTATCCTTATCCAAAGTTTACGTTTCATACACTTCATTTTAATGATTTATTAACTGATGTATTAAAACCATTCCGCCACCCGAAATGTTCATTCATAAAACCAATTTAAAGTAATAAGATTATGAATAATGGAAAATTCTTTGCCGGACTGGCACTAGGAGCGCTGGTCGGCAGTGCATTAAGTTGTTTTGCGCACAGCAACAGAGGCCGCAAATTGAGAAGAGACGTGTATGATGCCATTCAGGACTTACAAGAAGATGCAAAAGACCTGGCTCATCATGCAAAACATAAAGCAGAACAAGTAAGCAGTGAAGTAGCCGGAAAAGTAGGTGAGAAAGTGGAAGAAGTGAAAGGGAAAATACACGAGGCTGCAAATAAATAAAAAAAAAGTAAGTTTTTCTTTGGAGTTTAAAACAAAACGCTTACATTTGCCCCAAAATAAAAACAGATTTTATGAATAGAATCATGGTAAATACATATTGGTGGCGTTTCTTACAACTAAACAAGTCGTAAGGGAACCAGACCATGTATATATACCTGACATTCTAATAAGGATATTCAAACTGAAGGCCTGTCGTACTTACGACAGGCCTTTTTTCGTTAGTGCAATTAACAATCAAAATTTAATATAGAACGACAATGAAAACTTATCAGGTAAACAAAGAAGGTTATTATGGCGAATTTGGCGGGGCCTATATTCCCGAAATCCTTCATCGCTGTGTGGAAGAGTTAAAAAATGCCTATTCCAAAGTATTGGAAAGTGAAGGATTCAAAAAAGAATTCCACCAGTTACTACACGACTATGTGGGACGCCCTTCACCTCTATACCTGGCAAACCGGCTAAGCGAACAATACGGCTGTAAAATCTACCTGAAACGTGAAGATTTGAACCACACCGGAGCACACAAAATCAACAATGCCATCGGCCAGGTGTTACTGGCAAAACGTATGGGGAAAAAACGTATCATTGCAGAAACCGGAGCTGGACAGCATGGTGTGGCCACCGCCACGGTATGCGCTTTGATGAACATGCAATGCATTGTTTACATGGGCAAGACCGATGTAGAACGCCAGCATATCAATGTAGAAAAGATGAAAATGCTGGGAGCCGAAGTCCGCCCGGTCACTTCCGGCAACATGACACTGAAAGATGCTACAAACGAAGCCATCCGCGATTGGTGTTGCCACCCTGCAGATACTTACTATGTCATCGGCTCTACCGTAGGCCCTCATCCCTACCCTGATATGGTGGCACGTCTGCAATCCGTTATCAGCGAAGAAATCAAAAAGCAGCTGAAAGAACAGGAAGGAAGGGAATATCCCGATTACTTGATGGCTTGTGTAGGAGGAGGAAGCAATGCGGCAGGAACCATTTATCACTATATAGATGATGAACGTGTGCAGATTGTCCTGGCCGAAGCAGGAGGCAAAGGCATAGACACCGGTTTCTCGGCCGCTACCATCCAACTGGGGAAAATGGGAATTATCCACGGAGCAAAGACCTTGGTTATCCAAAACGAGGACGGACAAATAGAGGAACCTTACTCCATCTCTGCCGGTCTGGATTATCCGGGCATAGGCCCCATGCATGCCAATCTAGCCAAACAGCAACGCGCTTTGGTACTCGCCATAAACGATGATGAAGCCATCCGTGCCGCATTTGAACTGACCCGGCTGGAAGGTATTATTCCTGCATTGGAATCGGCTCATGCATTGGGAGCACTGGACAAAATGAGATTCAAGCCAACGGATATAGTGGTTCTCACCGTATCAGGACGCGGAGATAAGGATATTGAAACCTACTTGAAAGAATCCAGCACAAGGGCCTCCCTGCAATAACACATAGAAACCCACGAGAGTAAAAATCTTATACGGACAACTATAAACAGAAAAGAAACAATGAAAACTTTTACCTATACCACCCGATACAAAACCATACTGGGTGACCTACATACACCGGTCAGTACTTATCTGAAAGTACGCGACATTTTCCCACAGAGTGCGCTGATGGAAAGTTCCGACTATCATGGAAGTGAGAACAACCGTTCTTTCATCGGACTGAATCCTGTAGCCAGCATCGGAATCAACCATGGCATAGCCACTGCCACCTACCCTGACGGCAGCATGGAAGAACATCCCATCACCGAACATTTCCGGGCAGACCATGCGATCTCCGATTTTCTGAATCGTTTCAAGGTAAGCGGAGAATACAACAACTACTGCGGACTGTATGGTTATACCACGTTCAATGCCGTACGCTACTTCGAACATATCAATGTAAAAGACAGCCGTGACCCTAAGAACGATGCTCCGGATATGTTGTATATCTTATATAAATACCTGATCGTCTTCAATGACTTCCGCAATGAAATGTTATTACTGGAAATGTTGCAGGACGGTGAGGACAGCCATCTGGATTATGTGGAAAAAGCAATCCACAACCGTAACTATACCACTTACGACTTCCGTGCCGTGGGCGAAACTACCAGCACCCTGACCGATGAAGAGCATAAGGCGAACATCCGCAAAGGCATTGCCCACTGTATGCGCGGTGATGTTTTCCAAATCGTCCTTTCACGCCGTTTTATCCAACGTTACGAAGGAGATGATTTCAAACTTTACCGTGCTTTACGCAGCATCAACCCGTCCCCCTACTTATTTTACTTCGATTTCGGGGGCTTCCGTATTTTCGGTTCCTCTCCCGAGACCCACTGTAAAATAGAAAACGGACGTGCCACCATCGACCCTATCGCCGGAACCACCCGCCGCAACGGAGACAAGAAAATAGATGCTGAACTCACCGCCAACCTATTGGCTGATCCCAAAGAAAATGCAGAACACGTAATGCTGGTAGATCTGGCACGCAATGACTTGAGCCGCAATTGTCACGATGTACAAGTAGAATTTTACAAAGAAGCTCAATATTACAGCCACGTCATTCATCTGGTAAGCCGGGTCAGTGGCGAACTGAACCCCAAAGCCAATCCCATCAAAGCATTTATTGATACTTTCCCGGCCGGAACTCTGAGTGGCGCTCCGAAGGTAAAAGCCATGCAACTGATCAGCGAATACGAACCTCACAGCCGTGGAGCCTATGGAGGTTGCATCGGATTTATCGGGCTGAACGGCACATTGAACCAAGCTATTACCATTCGTACATTCGTCAGCCGCAACAACGAACTATGGTTTCAAGCCGGTGGCGGCATCGTAGCTAAGAGCAATGAAGAGTACGAGTTACAAGAAGTAAACAACAAACTGGGAGCACTTAAAAAAGCAATCATCCTGGCAGAACAAATGTAAAAACGAATCATTATGAAAACAGTAATTATAGACAACTATGACTCATTTACCTACAACTTGAGTCATTTGGTAAAAGAACTGGGAGCCGAAGTTACCGTATTACGTAACGATGCTTTCCAACTGGAAGAATTGGAAAAATTCGATAAAATCATTCTTTCACCCGGTCCCGGTATTCCATCAGAAGCAGGCCTGCTGCTCGAAGTAATTAAAAGATATGCCGGCAAGAAACCGATTCTGGGTGTATGCTTGGGAGAACAGGCCATAGGAGAAGCTTTTGGCGGCAAACTGACCAATCTGAGCGAAGTATTTCATGGCGTACAGACCCCCATCTCAATTAAAAAGAATCAATTAAAAGACAAAGGAGAGAAAACCGATTACATTTTCAACGGACTGCCGGATGAAGTGCCGGTAGGACGTTATCACTCATGGGTGGTAGATACGGACGGTTTCCCTGAGTGCCTTGAAATAACCGCAGTAAGCCGGGAAGGTCTCGTTATGGCATTGAAACATAAAGAATACGATATCCACGGCATCCAGTTTCATCCCGAATCCGTACTAACCCCCGATGGTAAAACCATGATAGCCAACTTTCTAAACGCATAAACCAAACCGTACATAATAAATATGAAAGCTATATTATCCCGCCTCTTCAATCACGAGGAACTGACCCGAAAAGAAGCAAAGAATTTGCTGCTCAACATAACCCGGGGAATGTATAACGACGCACAGATAGCCGCTCTGCTGACCGTTTTCCAAATGCGCGGCATCAAAGTAGAAGAATTGATAGGTTTCCGTGAAGCATTGCTCACCACCCGCATACCTATAGACTTTTCCGCTTACACCCCTATTGATATTGTAGGTACAGGCGGTGATGGAAAAAATACCTTCAACATCTCTACTTGCGCCTGCTTCATTGTAGCGGGAGCCGGATATCATGTTGCCAAACATGGCAACTATGGCGCGACTTCCGTCAGCGGAGCCAGCAATGTCATCGAACAACACGGCGTAAAATTCACTAATAATCCGGATAAGCTGACCCGTTCTATGGAAGAATGTGGAATGGTCTATATGCATGCCCAGTTGTTCAATCCTGCCATGAAAAGTGTAGGCCCTGTCCGCAAAGCACTGCAAGTACGTACCATATTCAACCTGCTAGGTCCGCTGGTTAATCCATGTCTTCCGGCTTACCAACTTCTAGGGGTCGCCGATCTGCCGCAAATGCGCCTTTACACCAACGTATTCCAGAAACTAGGCATTGGCTTTGCCGTAGTAAACAACCTGGACGGTTACGACGAAATCTCACTGACCGATGAATTCAAAGTGATGACCAATCGCTACGAAACCATCTACAAGCCATCCGAACTGGGTTTCTCCCTTGCCAGACAAGAAGAGCTCTATGGTGGGAACACTCCCGAAGAAGCGTCAAAAATCTTCAATAACGTACTGGAGAACAAAGCCACCAAAGCCCAGACAGACTGTGTGCTGATTAATGCTTCTTTTGCCATACAAGCCATGGAACCGGCCAAACCGATAGAAGAATGCGTGGCCATCGCCCGTGAATCATTGGAAAGCGGAAAAGCATTGAATACATTGAAAAAATTTGTGGAACTGAACAGTTGATTACACACCCAGTATTCCACTACCAAACGCCTCATACAATGACAGATATATTAACAGAAATCATCGCCTGCAAGCAGATCGAGATCGAACTGCAAAAGGCTGCCATCAGCAAAGAAATGCTGATAAACAATTGTAACGAACCCATGCCACGTATCAGTATGCGTGCCAGTCTTGCCTCTTCTCCTTACGGCATCATCTCCGAGTTCAAGCGTCGCTCCCCCTCCAAAGGATGGATAAAAGAAGACGCACAGGCAGATACTATTCCTCCCGCTTACGAGGCGGCCGGAGCCTCCGCACTTTCCATCCTCACCGATGAAAAATACTTCGGCGGCACTCTGAAAGATATCCGTTCGGCACGCCCCCACGTGCAACTTCCCATTCTAAGGAAAGATTTCATTATAGATGAATACCAACTTTATCAGGCACGCATCGTAGGAGCGGACGCTATCCTTCTTATAGCCGCCGCTTTGAAGAAAGAGCAATGCAAAGCCCTGGCCCTCAAAGCCCATGAACTGGAACTGGAAGTCCTGCTGGAAATCCACAACGAGCAAGAACTGGAATATATAGACGAGAACATTGACATGGTAGGAGTCAACAACCGTAATCTGGGAAGCTTCCACACAGAGGTGGAAAACTCTTTCCGCCTGGCGGAAAAACTACCCGAAGAAATGCTCCGGATCTCTGAAAGCGGCATCTCCAGCCCCGAAACAGTTAAACAACTCCGAGCTGCCGGCTTCCGAGGCTTCCTGATAGGGGAAAACTTTATGAAAACACCCGCACCTGGAGAAGCCTTAAAAGAATTTATAACCAAACTAGAGAAATGTTAGGATGCAACAACAATGATTATCAAGGTATGCGGTATGCGCGAGCCCGAAAACATACGCGCCATAGAGCAAGCCGGAGCAGACTGGATGGGATTCATCTTCTTCCCCCAGTCTGTCCGCCACGTATCACATCGTCCGGAATACCTGCCGGAACAATGCCGCCGGATCGGAGTCTTCGTCAACGAAAGCAGCGAAAACATCCTGCTGAAAGCACAGGAATTCGGTCTGCACCATATCCAGTTGCATGGCAGGGAAACACCGGAACAATGCCGCAAATTAAAAGCCGCCGGATTAGGAATCATTAAGGTGTTTTCCATTGCACGGGAAATTGACCTGCGACCCGTCGGCTGTTATGAGGGCATTTGCGATTACTTTCTTTTCGACACTGCCTGTTCCGGATATGGCGGTTCCGGCAAAACTTTCAACTGGAATATCCTGCAAGCCTATCGGGGAAAAACGCCTTTCCTGCTGAGTGGCGGCCTCCGTCCCGGCAGCCTTTCCTCTCTGTTGCAGTTCAAACATGAACAGTGGGCAGGCATCGACCTGAACAGCGGATTCGAGACTGCTCCGGCTCTGAAAGACGCCGCCGCCGTCCACACATTTATAAACCAATTAAAACAAAAAATACAATGAACAGAATCAACCAGTTATTCAGTATCAAGCAAAAAGACATCCTCTCTATTTATTTTTGCGCAGGCTTTCCTACTTTAGAAGGTACGGCAAGCACCATCAAAGTCCTGGAAAAAAAAGGGATTAACATGATTGAAATCGGCATTCCTTTCAGTGACCCGATGGCTGACGGTCCCGTTATCCAGCACGCCGCCACCCGCGCCTTGAAAAACGGCATGACACTGAAACTTCTTTTCGACCAACTGAAAGATATCCGTAAAGAAGTACAGATTCCGCTGGTGTTGATGGGATATCTCAATCCCATCATGCAATATGGATTCAAGGATTTCTGCCGCACTTGCCGGGAGACGGGAATCGACGGGGTGATTATCCCCGACTTGCCTTTCAAAGATTATATGGAGGAATATCGTTCCATAGCCGAGGAACAGGATGTGAGAATCATCATGCTCATCACTCCGGAAACCAGCGAAGAACGTATCCGCCTGATTGATGAACACACCGACGGTTTTATCTATATGGTATCTTCCGCCGCTATCACCGGTGCTCAAAAAGATTTCAACGCACAGAAACAAGCCTATTTCCAACGCATCGCCGACATGAATTTACGCAATCCCCGCATGATAGGTTTCGGAATTTCCAATAAACAAACCTTCGAAACCGCATCCGCTCATGCCGCAGGAGCCATCATCGGCAGTAAATTCGTGACCTTATTGGACGAGGAAAACGGGAATGCGGAAAAAGCGGCAGACAAGCTGCTGGAAGCTTTGAAAAACTGATCTTCCACAACCCGTAAACGCAGACGCAGACGCAGCAGACGCAGGCCCTTTTTTCTCACACACGTGCGCGTACATTGTATATGTAAATGTGTATCTATTTTTAATAACCTGTTTTAACTGTCATCAGAGAGGGAGGTCAAAACGAAGATGAACGCTCTGAAAAAGATACAGATTGTAACTGAACAACATAAAAAAGTTGTATCCTTATTCAAATGTAGAGTGAATACGACTCTTTTATTGTCGGTTGAAAGTACAAGTTTCAGATTCAAAGTTCATTTTCTCTAAAATAGGGTCTTCCACCTTACGGTAGTTTATTCTATTTCCCCACCTTGTATTATACGCGCACGTGTGTGAGAAAAAAGGGCCTGCGTCTGCTGCGTCTGCATCTGCGTTTACGGCATTCACTCATAATGCCCTCCTCTTCAAAGCTCACCTGAAAGGCCAGTACGATGAAGGTGAAAGATACAGTACCTTGCAGGCATAAGATTATATATCTTACAAGCATAAGATATATAATCTTACACGTAATCTTTCCATATCTTCCACCCACCCTATCCGGGAAAACCAGCCTCGGTCCATAGAGAAAACATTTTGTTATTTTTCCCTCTTATTTTTGTCATACTTATACATAATTACTATCTTTGTGCCAAAATTAAACAAGAGAAGCGCATGATACAGAGTGAATATCCTTCCGTTTTGCTAATATACACAGGCGGTACGATCGGCATGATTGAAAATCCTGAGACAGGTGCACTAGAAGCCTTTAATTTCGACCAGTTACAAGACAATGTTCCCGAATTGAAGCGGTTCAACTATCGCATCTCCTCTTACCAATTCAATCCCCCCATTGACTCTTCGGATATGGAACCTGCCTTGTGGGCCAAGTTAGTCAAGATCATCAAATACAATTATGATAATTTTGACGGGTTCGTCATTCTGCACGGTACAGACACCATGGCATACACCGCTTCAGCGCTCAGCTTCATGCTGGAAAACCTGAGCAAGCCGGTTATCCTGACTGGCAGCCAGCTGCCCATCGGCATGTTGCGCACCGATGGAAAGGAAAATCTGATCACTTCCATAGAAATAGCCGCTGCCAAACATCCGAACGGCACTGCTATTGTACCCGAAGTATGCATCTTCTTCGAAAACCATCTGTTGCGCGGAAACCGTACCACAAAAATAAATGCGGAGAATTTCAATGCGTTCCGTTCATACAATTTCCCTTCGCTGGCGACAGCAGGCATCCACATAAAATATGAATATGACCGTATTCACAAAGCCGATCCCAATCTGCCATTAAAACCACACTATCTTTATGATACCAATGTAATTATACTGACCCTTTTCCCGGGCATCCAGGAAAACATGATCAGCAATATCCTGCATACACCGGGATTACGCGCAGTGGTATTAAAAACCTACGGTTCGGGCAACGCTCCGCAAAAGCCATGGTTCATCGAACTTCTAAGGGATGCCACTTCACGGGGAATCATCATTGTCAACATCTCCCAATGCTCTACCGGAACAGTGGAAATGGGAAGATATGAAACCGGACTCCATCTGCTGGACGCAGGGGTCATCAGCGGCTACGACAGTACGGTGGAATCCGTTCTAACCAAACTGATGTTCCTTTTGGGACACGGAAAAAGTGAAAGAGAAATACGTTACCAAATGAGTATTCCAGTAGCCGGAGAGTTTACGAAATCATAATTTATTGCGTTCCAATTATTATCCGGCGGGATGATTACAGAATCATTAAAATGGTGTAATCTGCGATGAAAACTTAACGATTTTATAACATGTAATCTTTTTGTAATATTTGTTTCATCAAATAGTAATAAAAATGCTCCATCTTTGCAATGCTGATCAGAAAAGATTAGTTTTGTAGTATTAAAAAGATGGATATATGAACGATTACCGCATTTTAGTAGTTGACGATGAAGAAGATCTATGCGAGATTCTTAAATTCAATTTAGAAAACGAAGGGTATTTTGTGGATACAGCAAACTCCGCCGAAGAAGCCCTGAAGATGGAACTGACCCAATACGACTTGCTGTTGCTGGATGTGATGATGGGAGAAATTTCAGGATTCAAAATGGCGAACATGCTGAAAAAGAATAAAGCTACCGCTTCTATTCCCATTATATTCATCACTGCTAAAGATACTGAAAACGATACTGTGACAGGATTCAACCTGGGAGCCGACGACTATATCTCGAAGCCATTTTCACTGCGCGAAGTTATAGCACGCGTCAAGGCTGTCCTTCGACGTACCAGTCCCACACAGGGAAAAGAAGTGCAGGAACAATTGCAATACAAAGGGCTTTTAGTCGACATCACCAAGAAGAAAGTCAGCATAGACGGTATAGAAATTTCCCTGACAAAAAAAGAATTCGAAATCCTGTTGCTGTTGTTACAAAACAAAGGCCGCGTATTCTCACGCGAAGATATTCTGGCTAAAGTATGGCAAGAGGAAGTCTATGTGCTGGACCGTACCATTGACGTCAACATTACTCGCCTGCGTAAGAAAATAGGCGAATACGGAAAATGCATCGTCACCCGCCTAGGATACGGATACTGTTTTGAATGCGAATAACCTAACCTGTACCTTTCCATGACTATTGAATTATCCAGCCACGTCCTGTCATTCAACAAGAAACTATTCTTGTCGGTAATCTCCTTATTCATAGCATTCGCCATCTGTTTCATGGCATTCCAATATCGCAGGGAGAAGGAATACAAAATAGAGCTGCTGAACACACAACTCCAGAATTACAACGACCGCCTGAATGATTTTCTCCGTGGCAGGGATACGCTGAATATTCAACAATTGGACGACTATGTATGCGAACACACCTTTGAAGATCTACGTGTGACACTGATCAACAAGAATGGTACTGTAATTTATGATAATCTGGAAAAAGATCCCAGCCACTTCGAGAACCACCATAACCGTCAGGAAATAAAAGAAGCCATCACTTATGGCAGCGGCTATTCCATTAACAGACAATCGGAAAGCCTGGGCGGTGAATTTTTCTATTCGGCCAAGTATTATCCTAACCTGGACTATATCATTCGTTCGGCCCTTCCCTATAATGTCAGTCTGATGAGACACTTGAAAGCAGACTCCCATTATGTATGGTTTACACTGATAATCAGCCTGATATTAATAATTATATTCTACCGGTTCACACATAAATTGGGAATGTCTATCACCAAATTGCAACAATTCGCCATGAAAGCCGACCGCAATGAACCGATAGACACTGATATGCAGGATACCTTTCCCAAAAACGAACTGGGCGAGATATCCCAACATATCATCCAAATTTACAAACGTCTGCATCAGGCAAAAGAAGATTTATATATCGAACGCGAGAAACTGATCACCCATCTCCAAATCTCGCACGAAGGTTTAGGCGTATTCAACCACCGCAAAGAAGAGATTCTGGTAAATAACCTGTTCACACAATATGCCAACCTTATCTCAGACAAAAATCTGAGTTCTACGGAAGAAATCTTCTCCATCCCCGAATTGCAGCCCATCACCCGTTTCATCACAAAAAACAAGGAACGCAGTATCGGCAAAGGAGAGAAACGGATGTCATTAAACATAGACAAAAACGGACGTATCTTTGCCGTGGAGTGCATTATCTTTCAAGATGACAGCTTTGAAATCTCCATCAATGACATCACTCAGGAAAAGGAGCAAGCACTTCTGAAAAAACAACTGACACAGAACATTGCCCACGAATTGAAAACCCCTGTAAGCAGCATACAGGGATATCTGGAAACCATAGTAAACAACCCTACCCTGCCCCGTGAGAAAATCAATGCTTTTTTGGAGAGAAGCTATGCACAAAGTAACCGGCTGGCACATCTGTTACGGGATATCTCCGTACTTACCCGCATGGAAGAAGCTCCGAACATGATCGAGACAGAACCGGTAAACCTCACCACCATGATGCGGAATATCCTGAACGAAGTAACTTTGGAACTGGAAGAAAAGCAGATCACTGCCCACAATATGCTGCCTGAAAGACTGACCGTACAAGGCAATTCTTCCCTGCTATATTCCATCTTCCGGAATCTGACGGACAACGCCATTGCATACGCAGGAAGTCATATTTCCGTAACCATCCGCTGTTTCCGTGAAGACGAACGTTTTTACTATTTCAGTTTCTCGGACACAGGCGTAGGAGTAGATCCCGAACATCTAAGCCGTTTGTTCGAGCGTTTCTACCGGGTGGACAAAGGACGTTCACGCAAACTGGGCGGCACAGGCCTGGGACTGGCCATTGTGAAAAACGCTGTCATTCTGCATGGAGGAACCATTTTCGCCAAGAACACCCCCGGTGGAGGTCTGGAATTCATATTTACACTGAGTAAAGAATGAGAAGATGACAAGCACCTGTTTCTAAATTTTCTTCAAAATTTAAACAGGCTCTAAAAAATAAAGAAAGATAATTGTTTTCTTAAATATAAACTGTATCTTTGCGGTGCATCGGTTCATTTATCTCCCCTCCGAGGTGAATGATTAAAAGGGAATCAAGGTGAGAATCCTGAACAGTCCCGCTGCTGTATGTTTCACTAAACGCATAAGCAAAATGCCAATAACCACTGGGATAATTTCCGGGAAGGTGCTTATAGCGGAAACGAGTCAGAAGACCTGCCTGTGCATTTATCAAATCTGAAGCTTTCGAGGAAAGAGCTTGGAACACTGAACGTAAGGGATGCCTTTAATCACATCCGCTATTTTCTCCGTTTCACTGTCCGGAAAAGAGTATCAGGTAAAAAGAACATTTATTTTAAAGTAAACTCTGCCAAGTTTATTTGGAATGCTCAGCCGAAGTGATTCGCCTGAGCATTATTTTATAATCCAAGTCAATACAAAATCGGGATGAGTGACATAACGGACCCGGTAACGTCCCTGCCGGCCTGTACGATATTCGCATGCCTCGAACTCCCCCTCTTCCGACAGGCTGAAAGGAAAAATACGAAGATGACGAATGAAATCCACCTCCTCTACTCCCATCAGTTTGAACAGTGCCTCCTTGGCCGACCAATGGAGCAACAAAGCATAAACTTCATCTCCTTCCATCATTGTGGACTCTTCATCGGAACGAATAAAACGGGAAGCTACTTTCCGCACTCTGGTTCCATACTGCTCTATATCCATTCCCACCTCACAGGAAGAATGAAGCGCCACCGCTACATAACCGCGAGTATGCGAGATGCTGATATACCGGCTTCCATCCTTTAGATAAGGCCTTCCCGAAGAGTAATAAGCTATCTCCTTTTCTTCTCCACACAAAGCCTTCAGCAGCACACGTACCGACAACCATTCATGCTTCCGTTTTTCGGAAAAAACAGCCAGTTTCTCCCTATACCAGTCTTTATGCTCCAATGATGCCAGCAGTTGTTCCGTTGTTTCATCAGACTTCCATATTCCAAGCAGAAATTCCCCTTCGCTATAAGTACGGTATAAAGGCATGATAAAATCTATTTCTTTCCTTCTTCCATTTCCATGGAGTGGGAAGGGTCAATGATAACTTTTACTTTCAAAATGCGGCGCGTATTCATTTCAAGTACCTCAAAATGATAATTCCCGTAATCCAACCGCTCGTGCAATACAGGAAACTCCCCTTTTATTTCCAGCAACAACCCGGCCAAAGTGTCCGCATCTCCTTCCACTTTCTCGAAAAGAGCGGGATCAGCTTTCATAATTTTATAAAAATCGGACAGTAAGGTTTTTGCCTCGAATATATAGGTACGGTCATTCAGTTTCACATACGTACGCTCTTCATCATCGTATTCATCATTAATCTCTCCCACAATCTCCTCGATGATATCCTCCATTGTAACAATACCCGAAGTACCTCCAAACTCATCGACAACGATGGCAATATGGATCTTGTTTGCCTGAAAATCACGCAAAAGGTCATCAATCATCTTTGTTTCAGGCACAAAGTAAGCGGGACGGACCAATGTTTGCCAACGAAAGTTGTCGCCTTTGCCCAAATGAGGAAGCAAATCCTTTATGTAAAGAATCCCCTTTATATTATCCCGCGATTCGGCATATACCGGAATACGGGAATAGGCATTTTCCACGATGCATTTCAACACTTCGGAATAAGGGGTATTGATTTCCAAGTCCACCATATCCAGCCGGGAAGTCATCACTTCCTTGGCCGTTTCCTCACCAAAACGGATAATACCTTCTAGAATATTGCTTTCCTCTGAAATCTCACTCTTGTCCGTCAATTCCAAAGCCTGTGAAAGCTCGTCGACAGAAATATTATAATTCCTTTTTGCCACACATCTGTTCACCAAAAAGGAAGAACGGACCAGCAATGCCGACAAAGGTGAAAAGAATTTCTTTAAAAAAGAAATGGCAGGAGCTGCCTTACGGCAAAACTTCAACGTGTTCTGTGCCGAATAAATTTTAGGCATGATTTCACCGAAAAGCAATAGCAGAAAAGTAAGGACAACCGTTATTAGCAGGAATTCCAGAATCACGGAATTTCCAAAGTGTATGGTGCTGGCAAAAAAATAATTGCACAGCATGATAATGGTTACATTGACAAAATTATTAGAGATAAGAATAGTCGCTAACAAGCGTTCGGAATCATTCAGCAGGGCGCTGATACGCCTGTCCGAAGTATGTTTTCCTTCCTCTATCTCACTTAAATCAACAGGTGAAAGGGAAAAGAAAGCTATTTCCGAAGCAGACACAAAGCCTGAGGCATACAACAATAAAACAGCTAATAAGATAGCTATGATGGCTCCTATGGTAGGAGCCGTTACGGTTACACCGTCAAATAAATCCGCCAAGCGGCATAAATACGAGTCAGGGTCCAAGGAATCTGGTTTTAGTTAAACATCAAGTTCTCTTACTTAAAAAGGTAAATCGTCTGTCAGGCTATTATCCGAAGTTTGCTGTTGTTGCGGAGCTACTTGTGCAGACATCTGCTGCCGGGATACCGCTTGTGCCTGCACATATCCCGTACCCGGTTGCTGTGAGGCGTTACGCGGGGTCAACATCTCCATATTATCAGCAAAAATCTCGACAATGGTGCGTTTTATACCATTCTGATCATCGTATGAACGGCTACGGATTTTTCCTTCTATATAGAGTTTGTCGCCCTTACGGACATATTTTTCCGCAGTTTGAGCCAGCCCTCTCCATAACACGATATTATGCCATTCCGTACGTTCGGGAACCTGTGTTCCATTCTGCAACGTATAGGCACGATCGGTGGTAGCCAACGAGAAAGTGGCAACGGCAATGCCGGTATCCAAATATCTCACATCAGGGTCCTTTCCTACATTTCCAATCAAAATGACTTTATTTACTGACATTCTATTATTCCTTTTTAATTATTAGGCTCCAAAATTAGCGAAAAAAACTGATTCACCAAACGCGATACGGCAAATTTATGCAAATCTTCCACGCTTATTCTCTGATACTTCGCAAAAGAAGCCGAATTCTCAGGGAGAATCACTTCATAAAAATTTGCGTAAATCACCCGGTGGGACAACACGTGCTTCACCCCTTTCCGCACCAGCCGCACTATGGGCTCCTCTCCCCCGGACAGCATCCCGCGAAACTGTGGCGATGCATACAGTTCCTCTTCCGTCCATTCACGATCTGTTTCTACCAAAGGCGGTTCATACAAATTTTTCCATATATCATTTCCGCTGCGCTTATGTATAAAGGTATACGCGCCCATGCGTACATATATATAATTAAAATAACGATTGGTCACCTTGATTTTATGTTGCTTCACAGGCAAAAAGCTGGCAATCCCCTTCAGGCGCGCCACACAAGAATCGCTTAGCGGACAAAACAGGCAGTCGGGCGCCACCGGAGTACACTGCAAAGCTCCAAAATCCATGATAGCCTGGTTATAGAGACCGGGACACTCACAGTCCAGCAACTCATCGGCAATCCGGACAAACAGTTTCTTTCCTTCCGTCGAATCAATGGGAGTATCAATGCCCAACCAGCGGGACAGTACCCGGTACACATTACCATCCACCACAGCGTATGGCATATCGTAAGCAAATGAACAAATAGCCGCCGCCGTATATTCCCCCACTCCTTTCAAAGCACGCACCCCGGCGTATGTTACAGGAAACCCTCCTGCCTCTGCCATCCTTCTGGCCGCAGCATGCAAATTTCTCGCACGAGAATAGTACCCCAGCCCCTGCCAATATTTCATCACCTCATCCTCATCGGCTGCAGCCAGTGCGAACACATCAGGAAAACGAGTCACGAAACGTTGATAGTAATCATATCCCTGAGCCACACGGGTTTGTTGTAGAATAATCTCCGAAATCCATATCAAATAAGGATTTTTTGTCCTTCTCCACGGCAAATCACGTCCGTTTTCCCTGTACCAATCTATCAATTTTCTGCTAAAATTCTCCATATCAGTATTATATAAAAGTACATTCTATGCAATATTTCCGCAAAAGTAAACCAAGAAAATGGAAGAAGATGCTTTTTTTAGGAAATTTATTCTGAATATATTTCTTAAAGAGGGAGAAAAGCTATATATTTGCAGTCCAAAAAATTAAGATATAAGTATAACAATAATTATTTAGCGAAATGACTAAAGCAGATATCGTAAACGAAATTACGAAAAATACCGGTATTGACAAGGTGACAGTGTTAACCACACTTGAGGCTTTCATGGATACAGTAAAGGATTCATTGTCTAAAGAGGAAAATGTGTACCTGCGTGGTTTTGGAAGTTTTGTAGTAAAGAAAAGAGCTCAGAAGACTGCTCGCAATATTTCAAAGAACACTACAATCATTATTCCGGAGCACAATATTCCGGCATTTAAACCAGCTAAGACATTTACATTATCAGTAAAGAAATAATAAACAAGAGTATTAACCCATAAAATTTGAAGCTATGCCAAGCGGAAAGAAGAAGAAAAGACACAAAATGTCTACTCACAAGCGTAAAAAAAGACTAAGAAAGAACAGACATAAAAGCAAAAAATAATTTGTAGTCTGTCTGTGACGACAAATAAAGAACAAACCTTGCAAAGCAACAAAAGTCTTTCGGGTTTGTTCTTTGTTTAATGAGGAAAGTGAACAATTTAAGAATACAAAAGTGACAAGCGAACTAGTAGTAGACGTACAACCCAAAGAGATTTCCATCGCACTCCTTGAAGATAAAGCGTTGGTGGAATTTCAGAAAGAAGGGAGAAGTGCTTCCTTCAATGTGGGAAATATGTATTTGGGACGGGTAAAGAAACTGATGCCCGGCCTTAATGCCTGTTTCGTGGATGTCGGCTTTGAAAAAGATGCTTTTCTTCATTATCTAGACCTAGGTCCTCAATTTCATTCTTATCAGAAGTATCTGAAGCAAGTTTTAAGCGACCGTAAAAAACTTTTTCCCATCACAAAAGCTACTATGCTGCCTGATATCGAAAAGGAAGGGACGGTTTCAACCACCCTCCAGCAAGGTCAGGAAGTTATTGTGCAGATTGTAAAGGAACCTATCTCGACCAAGGGGCCCAGACTAACCTGCGAATTGTCATTCGCCGGACGTTATTTGGTATTAATCCCTTTCAACGACAAGGTTTCGGTATCACAAAAAATTAAATCGAGCGAAGAACGCGCCCGTCTGAAACAGTTATTGCAAAGCATCAAACCGAAAAACTTCGGAGTGATTGTACGCACCGTAGCGGAAGGCAAAAGGGTGGCCGAGCTTGATGCAGAGCTTAAAGTCTTGCTGAAACATTGGGAAGAAACAATCACTAAAGTACAGAAGGCTCCCAAACTGCCGGCATTAGTATACGAAGAGACCAGCCGCACGGTAGCCATGTTGCGCGATCTTTTCAATCCGTCTTATGAGAACATCTATGTGAACGATGAAACGGTGTTCCATGAGATTAAGGATTATGTATCACTTATCGCCCCTGAACGGGCCGAAATCGTAAAACTGTACAAAGGTCAGCTTCCCATATTCGACAACTTCGGTATTACCAAACAAATCAAATCCTCTTTCGGAAAAACCATTTCGTATAAGAGTGGAGCTTACCTGATTATTGAACACACAGAAGCGCTTCATGTAGTGGATGTCAATAGCGGAAACCGCTCCAAATCTGCCAACGGGCAGGAGGCTAACGCATTGGATGTAAACCTGGGTGCCGCCGACGAACTGGCACGCCAGTTAAGATTGCGTGATATGGGTGGCATTATCGTGGTTGACTTCATTGACATGAATCTAGCAGAGAACCGGCAGAAACTGTACGAACGTATGTGCCAAAACATGCAGAAAGACAGAGCAAAACATAACATTCTGCCCCTCAGTAAATTTGGATTGATGCAAATTACCCGCCAACGCGTGCGTCCTGCCATGGATGTCAACACCAATGAAACCTGCCCCACCTGCTTCGGGAAAGGTAGCATAAAGCCATCCATCCTTTTCACGGATACTTTGGAGAGTAAGATTGATTACCTAGTCAACAAATTGAAGATAAAGAGATTTACGCTGTACATCCATCCGTACATCGCAGCATACGTGAACCAGGGACTGGTTTCCCTGAAGCGCAAATGGCAAATGAAGTACGGATTCGGAATAAAGATTATCCCCGACCAAAGTCTGGCCTTCCTGCAATATCGGTTCACCGATGTTCACGGTGAGGAGATAGACATGAAAGAGGAAATTGAAATCAAGTAAAAGAAAAGGGAGTGATCGTGAGTCACTCCCTTTCTTTATTTCACTACTTTGGTATTCAAGGCTTGATTTCGAAATTCCACAAACTCGAACAACTTGTCACATTCTGCCGATTATAACTTGCCCAACCATCAACAAAACTGGCAAAACAACAGACCATCTGCTGCCTCTACTTTATTTGCCTTGCTTATAGTCTTTCACTATTCCCTCCGCAATCCAATTTGCCAATGCCTGACGGTTATTCTTCAGAACCAGCCGCTGTTGGTCACGCTTGTTCCGGATATTTCCCAATTCCAGAAACACCGCTACAGGAGTAGTATTACGCAATACATACAAATTACGTTCACTCACCGTCCCGCGAAAACCACGGTTGGGCTGATGCTTGTCATATTTCTTATCAAAGGTACGGTGCAAGTTGTTGGCCAACCGCTTGCCCTTTATACTCTTAGGAGCGTTATAAAAAAACACATCCGTCTGCTGTCCCTGGCTGCGACTGTCCACATGAATAAATACAGCTCGTTTGTAATTGCTCTTATCCTTCCGATATAGTTTATTCACCCAGTCACAACGTTGCTTCAAACGAGCCACCTGATTCAAGGGAATAGGGTCTCCCATGCAAGTTTCACGCTTACTGTTTGCCAGGACATGACCGTCACGAATACCATCCTTCTTATCTTGAATGATAATATGTACCTTCGCACCGCGTGACAACAACTCACGTGCCAACCGCAGAATAATATCGTATGCATACTCATCCTCATGCAACTGACGCCCCTGATAGATACCGATGGCCCCAGGATCAGGACCTCCGTGCCCACTCACCAAATAAAAACAAGCTCCGCTTAATTCATTAGATGTAATCTGATAGGTGGCATACTCCTTTCCAAATAAAGACTCCTTGCCGGTACGAGGCTTTTTCTTTGCCAGAAGCGGTGATAGAACAAAAAATAAAAATGTAACAAATAGTACCGATACCCTCATTGCCTGTTATTTTTCTCCCAACATTTCATCTATCTTCTTGCACAAAGAAGAAAATTCCTCTTCATTGTACAAACGGGTCAGCATGACAATCTTGCCCGCTTTGTCAATCAACACATTACGGGTGATACCCGCCTTACGATCCGCATATCTGGCAAAAATATCAGCCCCCGGATCAAGGGCCAACGGATAGGTCACGCCGGTACGTTTGGCAAAAGCCACTACAGTTTCCAAAGGTTCGTCCCGATCCACTCCAAAGAGAGCAAACGCTTTATTATCCTTATGTTTCAACCAGATATCTTTTTCAATAAAAGGCATCTCCTTTCGGCAAACTCCACACCAACTGGCAGTGAACTGAAGCATCACTACCTTGCCACGCAAATCAGAGAGTTTTACTTTCTGTCCGTCTGTCAGCTCCATTTCAAAATCGGGAGCCATATCCCCTACCTTTACTATATAACCAGCATTATCAGGAGTAACCTGTTGTGCCTTCACCGGCTGGCTCAGCAAACATGCGCAAACCAGCAACATCAGACTCATAAACTTCTTCATCGTTATTCTCTATTTTTATATATTCGCTACAAAGATAGGCTATTCCATCATTTTTATGTAATTCTGGAAGATTTTTATAACCACTTTATTAGCAAGCAGTTCTGAGGATAAGGTAAAAATGAGGTAATGATTTGGCAACCCTGTCTATTTCTACGTTCTGCTGTGAGTTGCTGTCAATGTCTCTCGTCTTGGTACAAAAGTAGCAATAAAAATCGGATACACATCAAAATGTCCCATGATTTTTATCACAGGACGTTTTTTATCTTCGCTGAATAATCCGGTTTAACCGTTACTTCTATTTTCGGCAAGTTGCGGGCTATGATTGCTGAAATTTATACTTTAATCCATACTCTTCCAACTTGCTATACAGCGTTGTACGTCCGATTCCGAGCAATTCGGCGGCAACCTTGCGGTTTCCGTTTGCCTGCTTCAACGCGCGTAAGATGCGTTCCTTGTCCTCCGCATCGTTTCGCAAGGCGAAGCTGACAGGTGAGGTCGGTTTCGTTACGGCAAGTTCCAGATGCTCTTTCATGACAACTCCCGTCTGTGCCTGCAACACCGCGCCCATTATCTTCTGCCGAAGCTCACGGACATTACCCGGCCACGGATGGGTCAGCAATGTCTTACGGGCTTCCGCATCGAACCCAGTCACGCTACATTCGAATTCATTGTTGGCAATCTCACGGAAGAACTCCGCCAACGGCATGATGTCCTCCTGACAGTCACGCAAGGGCGGAACAGTTATCTCGAAGTCGTGCAAACGGTACAGCAAATCCTGTCGGAAACGTTTTTCAATGACCGCTTTCTCCAGATCCTCGTTGGTGGCGGCGATGATGCGGACATTGAAGCTCTTGTCCGTCTTGTCACCTATAGGGCGGTATCTCCGTTCCTGTATGGCACGGAGTAACATCTGCTGGGTTTCCAATGCGAGATTGCCTACCTCATCCAAGAACAATGTGCCACCCTCTGCCTCATTGAAGTATCCTTTCTTTGTGCTGTCCGCACCCGTAAACGCGCCTTTGACATGTCCGAAGAATGCCGAGGGCGCAAGGTCTTTGGAGAGTGAACCGCAGTCCACAGGCACAAACGGTTTCCCTGCCCTTTTGCTCTTATCATGCAGATGGTGGGCGATATGCTCCTTGCCCGTGCCGTTCTCTCCGAATATCAGCACGCTCATATCAGTAGGGGCAACTAATCTTATCTGTTGCATGATTTTCTGAAAGGCGGAACTGTCACGGGCAAAAACGGGCATACGATTTCGTCCGATACTCCGTTCTTTCAGGATGGTATGAAGCAGAGGCATAAGTTTATCCTCCACAAGCTGCTTGGGGATATAGTCCAGCGAGCCGAGTTCCATACTTTCGACTGCCGTATGCACTTCGGCATAGTTGGTCATGATGATTAACGGTTGTGTCATGCCTTCCTTGCGCATCCATCGTAATAGGTCGATGCCGTCACCGTCGGGTAGTCGTAGGTCAGAAACCACGATGTCCCCGTCTGAGGCTTGTTGCAGAAGTTTCTTCGCGGTCGAGAGGTGGTAAGCCTGCACGGTACGGAATCCTTCCCGTGCCAGCAGGTTGCAGACAAACTCGCAATACACGATATTGTCCTCCACCACGATGATTCTTGTTTTATCCATTTTCGTATTTTTCCTTTATTCTTTTGCCTGCCGGATAATTTCAGCACCTTTATCCAGCACAGCCGGTCACCGCTTTGCATATCGCTTCGTCATCTGGAGTGGCACTTCCATGAAGTTGGGCGTAAAGTTCCCTCAATGGCTGGTCGGCACGGAGAATCTGCCATGAACTTCGCAGATGGTGTGTAAGTGTGTCCAGTTCTTGGAGGTCTTTACGCTGTTCTGCATTCTTGACCGCCTGCATTTCCTTTTCGGTTTCCGCTATCAGTTTGTCCAGCATGACGGATTCATTGCCATAAGATAGCAGAGTGGAAAAATCCGGCTTTTCATCCAATATGCTGCTTAATGCGCATTTATCCGTAATCTCCATCAGTTCGGATATGGAGAACGGCTTGAACAGGCATCCGGCAAATCCACGCCCTATAAGTTCCTCCTTGCTGCAACTGCCCGAAGCGGTTGTCACGACTATGGGAATACTCTTCGAGTTGCCTACATTGGATGAGCGCAACAGTTCCAGCAGTTCAAAACCGCTTATCTCAGGCATATTCAGATCCGTCAGAAGCAGGCTGTATTCCTTTTTTCGTATCAGCTCCATCAGTACCGAAACATTGGTACAGGTATCGCAGTGCATCCCTTCATGGGCATACATTTCTTTCAACATAAGGAGAAGTACCTCGTCATTGTCGATGGCAATCACATCATGGCAGATATGATTATGGCGCATTTGCGCTTGAATTGTCTGTTCCGGCAGTTCCTCGGCTGTCTGCATGGGAATTTCCACCGTGAAGCGGCTCCCTTTGCCTTTCTCGCTTTCCAAGCGTATAGTTCCACCGAGCATCGCCACAATACGCTGCACGATGGACAATCCTAATCCGAAGCCGTCTTTTGCGGCGGCATTTGAAAGACGTTCAAATGCACCGAATACTCGTTGTTGCTCATCTTCGGTCATGCCCGTACCGGTATCTTCAACGATAAGTTTCAGCAAACCGTTATCATAATCCGCTGCCAATGATACACTACCGTTATCCGTGAACTTGATGGCGTTTGACAACAAGTTGTTGCCGATTTGCAGGATACGTTCCTTGTCGGTCAAAACCACCGCATCGGTGTGGCTCTCCACTATCAAAGTCAGCCCCTTGTTCATGGCAATGGGCATGAACTCCGTTTCAAGAATATGCGTGATTGCGGAAATCCTGCAAGGGGAAAGGTTGGGTTGCTCCTTGCCGTTGTCCAGACGGAAGAAATCCAGCAGCGTGTTGAGCATCTCCCGCATACGCTCGGAAGATTGCCGGATATTATCCACATACATGGTGCTTTTATCCGCGCTACAACTTTTCTGCATCAGTCCGGCATAGCCTCATTTTGTCAATCGTATTTTTTCGTGGTAGAAGTAGTTTACGATGACAGGTTTGCCTTTTTCCGAGCGTCCGTATGGCAGATCGTTTATACGATACGGGAAGCCCTGCTCCTTGGCGTAATTTGAAATGTCCTGCTCCAATGCCTGCCAGTATTCAAGCCTTTTTTTATTGTAAATTTCCTCGTAAAGCGGTATGAGGTCAGGATACTTCTCACGGATATACGTCATTATCCCGCCTTTGAACTGCCCGCGTAAATTCAGGTTTTCAAGCCAGATTAAATCAGCATAATCTTTTACCTCCTCTATTATTGCCTTCACGTCTGTTATTCTGGGGAATATGGGCGAGACGAAGCATACGGTGCGGATACCTGCCTCGTATGTCTGACGCATCGCTTTCAGACGGCGTTCAATGCTTACGGCGTTGTCCATATCTGCGCAGAACTGCTCGTCGAGCGTATTGACAGACCATGACACAGTCACTTTGGGAAAACTCTTCAACAGGTCGAGATCGCGAAGGACAAGATCGGACTTTGTGCATATCATAATCTCGGCATCGCTTCCTCGCAGCTCTTCGAGCAGCCTTCGGGTACGGTGGAATTCTTCTTCATACGGATTGTAACCGTCCGTCACAGACCCTATTACAACACGTTCACCGTCGTATTTATGAGGATTCGTTATCGGCTTCCAGTTTTTTACATCTAAAAACGTACCCCACGGCTCGGTGTGCCCGGTGAACCGTTTCATGAACGATGCGTAGCAATACCTGCAGGCGTGGGGACACCCTACATAAGGGTTGACCGAATATCCTCCCACCGGCAGAGAGGATTTGGTCATTACACTCTTTACATCTATTTCCTTTATTGTATCCATATTCATTGTATTCGTCTGGTAAATTGTTCCGGCAATTCCTGAATCATTCTTTCGTCGCCCATAATCGGCAGCAAATCCTCTTTCATGAACACCGGTATGCCATGAGCCTTTGCCTGTTCTGCAATGCTAAGCACCCATTCGGGGCGCGAATATGACTTTCCTTTTCGGTTTCCGGTCTCTGTGCCTATGACAATCCAGTCAATTCCCTCGAAATCAATCTCGCCGATATCATCGAAGAGAGGTTCAAACGTGACATGGTAGTGTCGTGCTTTGATATTCTTTTTCAAATCATCAATCCTCCTTTTCTCGGAACTGCGCGTGACGGTCACGCCCATCCATACGTTCTCGTCGTCAGAGGAGAAACTGATTTTGTCAGGGCGCTTCGTCAGAAAGATATAGGCGTACTGGGGATTGCTGCTGATCCGCTCGAAAATTTCTGCGTTCCATTCAGGCTTCCAATCGGAGAAATCGCTCATTCCTGTCATGAGCCACACATGAGGACGGGACGTATCGATGATGCGCAGTTTTCGTTCCATGTATTCAGGCACGGAAAAGTCGTCGGTAATGTGGAAACGGCGGCAGTTGTTACGGGCATAGCAGTAAGGGCATCCTATAGTGCACCCTACCACTATGTTCATGTTTTTTATCAGGGATTTAATGCAGACACTCATAACACAACTGTTTCTCCATCCTCCGGGATAATCAGCCGGCTCATGTCGGCTTCGTGATGCGTTGCCTCATTGCGCAGAATTGCACGGGTGGTCTGGCAATGGTCGATGGCATCCATGTGTACGGCTATCAGCTTGATATGCGAAGGCAATTCGTCAAGTATCTGCATCACTTCGTTCTCGTCGGGGATGATAGGACCGTCCGTTTTGGAAAATTCGGGAAAGATTGCACCTCCGGAGTTTACCACGATATAGTCAGGATTGAACCGTTCCACGGTGTCTCGGATACATGCTTCCCATCGGCAGTCACCCATTATATAAACGGTCGGGAAGCCCTCGGCTTTTAGCACATAACCTGATACAGGTCCCATCATCTGCCCGATCTGCCCGAAACCATGATGTCCGGTCGTGCGGTAAATGGATATGCCGTCTATTGTTTTTATTTCTTCGATGGGTATCACATTTGTAAATCCGTCGTTTCTGATGGCGTCCGCGTCCTGGGGCTGAACGTAGAAAGGAATTTCTTTGGGCAAATGTGTGGGGACACTCGGCTCGTAATGGTCGATGTGATTGTGGGTCAGGAGCACCATGTCCACGCCTCCGATAATATCCTGAATAGGAATGGTGAGGTGTACCCTCGGTGTTTTATTCACACCGAGGGCCGATATCAAAGTGCCTTTGTCGGCTAAAACGGGGTCAATTAGCATGGTGTGTCCCGCATACCTGATTTTCAAGGTGGCATTGCGCACCAATTGTACTGTGGATGTCTTTTTCATGACTATATGTCTTGTTATTGATTACGGGTGCAAAGTTCGGAAGAATCCGGCGAAACATCTATGCCTGAAAAAACGGTAATTATGCCATTTTGATAAATGAAATTATTATCTTTGCAAAAACGACAAGGATATGGACGAGATAATCAACCCTGATCGACTGGTCAGCGTACCGTTCAACAAGACACGCTGCGGCGTGGATTTTTACATCAATACTGCCATAAACAAGGACATCGGACTTGTGCTGACAGAAAACAAGCGGTTTAAGACAGACTTCTTCAGCTTCTACTTTTTCCGTAAGGCAAACGGATATTTGCTACTGAACTTCCGCAAGATTGAACTGCGCGACGGCATGGTTCTCCTGCTTTCACCCCATCAGCAACAAGAGTGGCATGTAGATGAGACGGCGTTGGATTACACGTTCCTTATATTCCGCGAAGATTTCATGCGTACTTTTATCGCCGACAAGTTCTTCGTTTTTCGCCTTTTGTATTGTTACCAGACAGATACGCCGCCTTACATCAATGCCACACATGACGAAATGAAGGAATATATGCGGCTGCTCGGAAAGATTAAGTATGAGCTGATGAATCCAGTGTCCGATACGTACAATATCATTGTTTCCTTACTATATTATCTTTTGCTGATTATCAATCGTACATACGCTGCCGCCTATTGCTTGCCCGCTGAAATTGCTAAAAACAATTTCGCTTTTCGGTTCAAGGACTTGTTGGAACAGAATATCCGCACCCACCAGCGGGTGCAGGAATATGCAGACATGCTTCATGTCAGTCGCATCACACTCAATAACTCAGTAAAAGCCCAATTCGGAGTATCAGCTACCCATTTGATAAAACAACGTCTGCTTGAGGAACTGAAGAACGAATTGCTATTCTCCAACCGCACTGTCAGTGAAATGGCGGATGATTTCAATTTCTCTGATCCGAGCCATCTCATGCGCTTCTTCAAACAGCAAACAGGCAAAACATTTACTCAGTACATGACGGATTACAATAAAGGCATATACGAATAACTTCTTAATATAGTCGATAGCGGCTATCGAAATATGGTTGTTGATGTTCAGGCGTTTTTGTACTGCATGAACCATTTTACGATTTCTGGATCTTCGTGCGAGCCGAGTAAGAAAGGCTTGTCGGTATCCAGCGTCTTTATCCGTGCCATGTCGTCGGCCGACAGGGTGAAGTCTAATATGTCGAGATTCTGCTTCATGCGTTCCGGTTTCACAGACTTAGGAATAATTATGCACACTGATATTTATCGCGCCCGGACAGGTGTTCGGTGCGGAAGATGACGGCATGCAGTTCCAACCAGATGGCTACCTGCTTATGTTCCATCCCGACCTGCTGCGGAATACACCTCTCGGGCGGATAATGCGTGAATATTCGTTCTTTTCCTACGAGACAAACGAGGCATTGCACCTTAGTGTGGAAGAACGGCAAATCATCATGGATTGCTTCCACAAGATTCAATATGAATTGAACCATCCGATACACCGTCACAGCAAGAACCTCATCACAGACAGCATCAAGACGTTCCTTGATTACTGCACACGTTTCTATGACCGCCAGTTCATCACACGCGACAACCAAAACCGAGACATCCTCGCAAGATTTGAGCGGTTGCTTGACGAATACTTCCATGATGGGGCTGCTAAACGGATAGGCTTGCCCACTGTACAGTATTGTGCAGACAAGCTCTGCCTCTCGCCCAACTATTTCAGTGATTTATTGAAAAAAGAAACAGGTTCAACCGCCCTGCATTTCATTCATGACAAGTCTATTGAAATAGCCAAGACGGAACTTGCATCTACAGACGACACCGTTAATGAAATCGCCTATAATCTCGGTTTTCAGTACCCGCAACATTTTACCCGACTGTTCAAGAAAGAGGTAGGTTACACTCCGAATGAATATAGAGCGCAAGTGTCGTGAGAATTGGATTAGTACAGAATATTAGAACCCAACACCTCTCTTGCGCTTAACTTTCTTCCTTCTGCGAAGTATATCCACCATTTCCTGATTGGCTTCCGCATCAGCAGCGTTATAAGATGAGCCACTGCTTTTTAGCAATCCCCAAGAGCCGTTGAACAACTCGCTTTGTGCCGTGCCGGACGGTGCGCTTGGTGTAGCCGTTTCATATATTCCGGCTGTTATTCCCATACGTTCCCTGCATCTGTTGTGCTGCAAAGCCGCGTCAATCTTGGAATAACTGAAACGCCTGTCCACTTTGGAGCCGTTGAAATGGTAGCCATTCATGGAGAATACAACACCCTGCACCTCGCTGGTCTGCCCCTTATGCTTGAAATGTACTTCCACTCCCTGCCGTTTCAGGTTGGCGATAAGCACGTTCCAGTTGCCGCATCTGCCGACTTCCATTTTGATGATGTCGTAAAGCGCATATTTCGTCCTGTCTGGCTCTTTCAGGCGGTTGCGTTTGACATTGTCCTTTCCGCCAGCCATATGCAAGCCGTATTTCAAGGTCAATTCCTTGCAGATGCGGGTACTGCGCAGACGCTCGTGCCTGTCCGATATGGTATTGCCGTTGTTGTCTATGCGGTTGAAAGCAATATGCACGTGCGGATGCTCCTTGTCGAAATGCTGGGCGATGAAGAACTGCGTATTCTTGATTCCCATCCGTTCCATATATTCAAGCGCGATGCCTGCCATGATACGGTTCGTCAGCCGTAACTCATCCTCTTTGGAAAAACTCAACGCGATATGTCCGACAGGTTTTGTCACCTTATCGTTCATCCGTGACTGGGCATTGAAACTCATGGCGATAGTTTCCAGATTTTCCATAAACAAGCCTTCGCTTGCTACTATCTGCGTATCCTTCTTCTTGTCGATGATGTAATCCACCGCACCCTTGAAGTCGCTTCCTTTTACGATTTTCGCCATCATATCCCTATCTTGGTTATAAGTTCATGAATCCTTGCCACTGCCACCTTGCAGTCCCACCGTTCATCGTGGAAGCCTCCGGCGTTTGCCTTACGCGCAAGCTGGTTGAGATTGTTAGCCATGCCGCAGAGTTGGCGGATGTATCCGGCATGTTCCTCCGACAGCCGTTCTTTCACATGACCGTTACGGAAACATTCCCTCATGTACTCGCTTGGTGATACGCCCGCCTCATGCGATCGTGTCAGCAGGCGGAAGTAGTCGGCTGCCGTCATTTTCACTGCGATACGGTATTTCAGTTTCTCGGTTGCTTCCTTCTTGGGGCGACCTCCCTTGTTGCGTTCCTTGTGTTCCTTTGTCTGTTCCATATTTTATTCCTTTTAATTCGGTTACTGATTCAACTGTATAGACCGACGGGATGCCACCTCCTGCAATTTGGATGGTGGGTGGCAAGCGGTTTCGGTACACCCGAAACACAAACTTGCTACCTCCCAATCCTTAAGGAATGAGTTTCGGGCATCTCCCGTTTTTCTCATTCGGGATGTCATAATCCCAACCCTTTCTTCTTGGGTTTTACGATAGTTCTTGGCGGTGGACTAACGGCTAATTTCTGCCGGATTCCACGCAGGTAATCGTTCAGGTCTTTATGCCCTTTGTAGTTGTCGGAGAAGTCGCGGATGCGTCCGGCGAACTTCCTTTCCAATTCCCGATACGCCTTTCTTCCCGCCTCGTCATTGTCGAGCATGCAGTGGATACGTCCATACCCGTGCAGCACATCTATAGCTTTGGAAACATTGGCGGTCGAATTGAGGATGACGTAATCCTGCCTGTCAAGGTCGGGCAAGTTCGAGCAGTTCCTCTTCCGCAACGTGAGGAATGAAAGATAGTCCATCATGCCCTCGAATACAAGGCATTTCTCTCTCGCTTCTCCCTGTTGCCGAATATGGCTGATGTCTTTGGGTGCGACACAGCCTTTGAAAAAACGGTTACGCACTTCAAATCCTCCCGCCACATTCGGAAAACCGATGGCGAAATAGGGCTTGCCGTTATGGGTGAAGTGGAGCTCTTTACATTGCGCCTTTGCCAAAGCGATGTTTATGCCCCGTTCCTGCAAGTATCGGAGCAATGCCGGATGGGTGAGTTCGCCCACCTCCAAATGTTGGAAACTCGGTTCGGATGCCTGCTGGCGAAAAGAGAAAGATATGGGACGGATGTGTGGTGCCTGTTCCGCTATCTTGCCAAGCAGATAAGGCACATGGTCGGATGCGTACAGTACCCCTGCAAGTGCGATGATGTTACCACCTCTTCCCAGTCGTAGGCTCGGTACAGAACGCCTTACTGCCTTTCGGCAGTAGGTTTTCCCGTACCTGCCCCCAAACCGTACTTGCATGTCTCCACGCATACGGCTCTCCGTTGATAACATGACTTTATTTAGCATGGCTGTGTATTTTGGCATAACACTTTTCACAGACAACCAATGTCTTCCTATGCTTTTCAAGCATCAGCCTGTCACATTCAGTTTTTCCTTTAAGCTGATTTAGCTTTCTGACATGACGCATGACTACAGGTCCGACTTTTCCACATAATTCACATGTTCTCGCATCCAATCGCTCAGTAAGTGTCGGCTGTGGAATTGCGATTGTGTAGGATAAGTCGTTTACCTCCGTATAGTACATTGGTGGTTTACGTTTGAATCCCTCATTATAGAATTTCCTGTACCGTAATTTACCTTTTGCATCCTGATATGGCACTATAATGTCATTCCCAACCTTATATTTGTCAATGACTTTGCTTACAGTGCTATTGGTTTTTCCTGCAATGGTATGGTACATACTGTACTCCATGATGTATCCAAACTTTGAGAGCGCGTATGCCACGTTGTTGGCAATGCAGTAGTAGTTGTAGAACCCTCTGATTTCAGAGTTATATGCCGCCACTATGTCCTCGATTTTCTTCTTCATAAGATTGCCTCTGAACTTTGCAAACCAAACTTGTCGGCCATTTTCTACCTTGTATCTGATGGCGCTGTATTCTTCCAGTTTGTTCCGCACCGTTTCTATGGCGACCTTTAGGACTATCTTACCGTTGTAATAACGGGCTGGCACATTGTTCTTGTCCCGCTTGATAGCATCAGACTTACGGACTGAAACATCGAAGCCAAGAAATTTCGCGGGCTTTTGTGCGTTTGTTATCAATGTCTTTTCCTGTGACAGTTCCAGCTTGAGGTTTTCTTCCATATACTTGGTAATGTCCGACTTGATTTTAACGCACTCTGCCTTGCTTCCGATAACACCAATGAGGAAATCATCTGCGTATCTTACGTATCGAAGCCTTCTGTATGTTTCATCCATACTGTCTCTGCTCTCAATCTTTTGCCTTTCACGTCTCAGTTTCTCATACTCATCCCTAAGCTGTAATCTGACATCTGCATCCTGTATGTTCTTGATGCTTTTAAGGATGCGTTGCATCTTATCGCTAAGTTGCTTGTATTCTTTGGTGATGTGTCTTTCTTTTCCCTTATTGAAGCGTAGGGCGTATTCTTCCATATACTTGTCAAAATTATCAAGATAAATGTTTGCCAGTATAGGACTGATATTACCGCCTTGTGGAGTTCCCTTGTTTGTATTATGAAACTTCCAGTCTTCAATATATCCCGCATTCAACAACTTGCGGATAAGCCTTAGAAATCTATCATCGGCAATCCGTTTCCGCAAAGTTGCAATCAATACATTGTGGTCTATGTTGTCGAAGAATCCTTTAATGTCTCCTTCCACAAACCATTTTGTACCTGTAAATGTCTTTTGGATATGGGTCAATGCGGTATGGCAGCTTCTGTTTGGTCTGAATCCATGTGAGGTGTTTGCAAACACCTCTTCATAGACGGCTTCAAGAATCATGCGCACCACCTCCTGTACAAGTTTGTCCTCAAAGGAAGGAATTCCAAGCGGTCTTTTCTTACCGTTTTTCTTGGGTATGTATATCCTTTTTGCCGGATTAGGCTTGTAAGACTCATCTCTCAAAGATGCAATGACTTTGTTTATTCTTTGAAGACTCATCCGATTGATGGTTTTCCCATCCGTACCGGGTGTCATATTGCCTGGTTTGGCGTAAATACGCTGGTAAGCAACATGAAACATCTCCTCATTGAATAAGATACGGTACAGCCTTTCGAACTTGTAATCCGAAACTTTACCATGCTTGTTTAAAGCTTTTAATACTTGCTCAGGACTTCTCATAATGTCTCACACATTTTCCATTATTTGTATTAAGTTATCTAACTGCTTCCCTTCGCCATGTACAAGGCTTTCCCTTGCTCGGACTACTACGGAAGCTCCGTTCCCATGTCAGATATTCAGGGTCCTATGCCCATAGCCTTACGGCATTCTGATTTAGGGAATCCCCATTTGCTTTCACAATAACTGTTTGGCTCGGCAGACTGTCGGATGCGACTTACGTTCCTATTCCACTTATTGTGGTTGCTCTGAAGCCAGCTCCTGCTCCATTGTAATTTCGGTTTACATGGGGTGCTTCAGCCCGACGTGAATCAAATACCTTTCGTCGGGGCTGGTACGTGTGCAGCAGAACTATCGTTCAACCAATCAGGCTTCATCCTTGTGTCTGTCTTTTCCTCTCGCCATGCAGTCGCAGCTTGGTATTTAGCTGACTAATGACTTTACCGACATGCTTTTGTCACCTTTGGATTTCTCCTCCAGCTAAGTCGTTGAGGATAGGTCTGTTGAACTCTAACCTAATCTCTTGCCATAGAGATATTTATTGTGTAGCCTATATGGGCGCATCATAATCGAACCACAGGTTGCGGTCGGTGTTCACCTTGAACGAGGCTTCCGTTTCCTGACGGAACGGGGATTTATACCACAGGCAGTTTCCCTGTTGCTTTACGGGCGAATAACCCAAACTTTGCAGATAGTCCGCAATTTTGATTTGTTTTGCTTCTTGGATGTTCATGATATAATTTCTATGGATTTGATGATGACTGTAAAAACGTTGATTTGATGAATGAGATATGTATTGTCCTATACGTTAATGCTTTATATTCTCAACATCTTCTCAACAAACCACTCACAAATAGAGAATCCAACAAACTGATGCTGTTTCCCTCTCAACTTTTCTTTTCGATTGTTGAGAATTTGTTGAGAGTGTATGCTGTTTATTATCAGTATGGTTATATCATTATTCATCAATTCAACAAAAAAAGAATAGTATTACAGGGATTCAAGTTGTTCCCTTGTGACGGTGTAGAAACGACCGACTCTTTTTATCGGCTCATATCGGCACTCCCGATTGTAATTGAATTGGTAAGTGGTATATGTAAGCCCGTTAGAGGCAGGAGTAAGTTTCCAACATTCCTGCAATACCTTTCTGACTTGGTGCTTCTCCACCTTTACCTGCGAATGTACCAGCAAAAGAAGAATGTCGTTGTGGCAGAACGAGAATGTGTCCGTGCCGACACTTTCCATAATGTCAAGGATAAGTTCGCACATCTCTATCTCCAATCGGTTGCGGTTGCTGCGGATAATCTTCTGCAAGGCTTCGGTATGCAGCAAAGAGGGCGCAAACCACATACGGCTTTCCTTTTCGGTGGAAAGTTGTCTGTATTGCAGGTAATACAGAAAGGCAGGTATCTCAGCTTTCAGCTTTTGCAGGAAGTCTGTGTCATCGGATTGCAGACGGTCTATCTTGCGCACCCAATAGCGTGTTTCACCTGCATCAATGATAACAGGCAGATACTCGTTGTTGGAGCATAGCACGAACTTGGCAAAGAACGCTATCTCGTCACGGTCTTTGCCTTTGGCTTCCACCTTGTAGGAAAGTGTGGTGCTGAGGTTCTTCAACCGCTCGCTGTCCTCCCTGCGGTTGAGCAATACCTCGTCCACCACGATGAGCAGTTTTCCTGCCCAGTCGGAATTGAACTGGCTGCGGAAGTCCTCGTTGGTATTGAAAGTGACATTGTTTTGAAACACAGCTTTCAGGAAGTTCAGGAATGTACTCTTGCCCGTGTTGCGTTCTTCTGATACCAACAGCAGGATAGGCAGTTTCTGCACGGGTTGCAGGTAGAGCAATTGAAGATAGTCCATGCCCAATTCATACTGTTCACCGAAGATATGGCGCACCAATGACCGGATACAGGGAAACTCGCCTTGTTGCGGACGGTGTCCTATCGGCTCGTAGAGGTTCAGGAACTTGTCCACCACGGGACGGTAGTCCACATGGTCGGGGACGGTGCAGAAGCCGTCGTACTTCGGCACGGTGGCGAGATAGTCCTTGCCGTAGTCCTGCCGCAGTGTTTCGTTGTTCCACACGATGCGCTTCTTCACATAGCCTCCGTTCAGACGGGGCTGGTTCACTAACTTGTAGAGGGTAGTACCCACACGGATAAACTCCTCATTTTCAAAGTTGCCTTGTTTCATTAGCACTTCATTTTTTTGTTTAATCAGTGCAAAACTCGGCAATTAGCGCAGAACGGATTAACAACTCACGCATACCTCACGTAAGATTTTCTTGGATTTGGCTTTATGACATACAACAAAAGCCCGAAGAAATGCCATTCTAATGGATTTTTCTTCGGGTTTGTCGTAATCGTACGTATGAATGGCAATACACCTATTCACATACTCGTATAAATACATTGTTGGCAATGGGAATACGCATAGGTCTCACTACTTCATGTCGTCATATCATTAGAACTTATGCCTGATAATTAGACATATCCCAACCATTTATACCCAGCGAAAAGAAGATATTTGTTTTCTCTTTTCGCAAGTACAGCCTTTTAAATATGGCATTGCGCACCTGTTCCGCACCGAAGCTGTCAATGCGGAAAGCAAGTGCGACTATCATCGGAAAGCTGAACACATCGGCATGATACCCGTTCTCCTGCCGAACATACTTCTGTACCTCGTATTCTTTTAATGCTCCACTGTTATAGATGTTTCTGATGGCAGAACGAAGTGTCGGAGCAATTACTCCGAACAGTTCCACCAATTCCGGCTCGCTCATCCAAATGTTTGAGACATTCTCCAGCATGATGATATTGCCGGATTCATTCACTGTTATGCTGTTTCTTCTCATACTCATGACATCGTTATTCCGTTAAACGTCTTACTCAGTTTGTCGCCGAACATGGTCAGGTCGTTGTCGAGCTTCTGCGTGGTTATCTTTGCGTAGAGTTGGGTCGTGACTATATTCGTATGTCCCAACACACGGCTTACGCTTTCAATGGGCATCCCCTTGCTCAAAGCTAATGTTGCGAAGCCATGACGACTGCAATGAAATGATATTGACTTGGTTATGCCACATTCCCTTATCATCCGTTTCAACGGTTTGCAGATAGACCAATAGTTCAAGCCGGGGAATATACGATTGTCTTTCTGCATCGGTCGGTAGCGTTCGACTATCTGCAAGGGTATATCCAGCAGCTTCACTTGGAAGGCGACTTTTGTCTTGTGGCGTTTGGACAATATCCACTTCTCGCCGTTCACCTCCACGATGTTGTCATTCGTCAGTTCCTGAATGTCCACGAATGACAAGGCGGTGAAACTGGCAAAGATGAAAATGTCACGGATGTATGCGAGCTTGCTGTCTGCAAACTCATGTGTCATGACCGCTTTCAGTTCATCCTCCGTCAGATATTCCCGTTCTTTCACATTGGGGCTGATATGAAACTGGATGAAAGGATTGCGCGGTATCAACCCGTTATAATGCGCTTTCATGACCACGCCTTTCAGCCACATACAGTTTGCCCATATCGAACCGTTCCGCAATCCGGCTTCAGTCGAGAGGTATGCGGCGAACTCCTTGATGAAATCGGGAGTAAGTTCCAACATGGACATATCGCTGCGTCTGTAAAACGACTTGATAAAGGCGGCTACATGGTTTCTTGCCCGTACACGTGCCCGATAGGTAGCCATTACCCTGTCTTTGCCTACCCGTTTCTTGAACACTTCGTTCTCACGGTCGAATGCTTTTAGCAGCGTCTCATACTCGCTGCCGATTCCCTGATAGGCGTTGCGCACCATCTCAGCCGTAACAAATGCCTCGCGGTCTGAAATGCGCTGGTAATGTTTGATGATTTGCGCCTTGATGTTGTCAAGGGCAAGGTTGATGTCTCGTGCCTCGCGGCTCTTGCCTTTCGCCTTGTTTCCTTTCACGTCCCAAAGCGTTTTCGGGATGTTCTGCTTACAACTGAACTGCGCCACAGTCCCGTTGATTGTCACTCGTCCCATGATGGGGACAATACCGTTTTTCTCCTTGCTGCCGTTCACGTAGAACAGAACCTTGAATGTGCTTCTTGCCATACTCGTTTTTTGTTTGCAAAGTTATTACTCAACGAGTTAGACCTTGATATGCCAACCTGTGCCACAAGCTGCCAAATACAACACGGTGTGTTAAAAATCACCATTCGGCGGGTAATGATTTGGAGACCGTTCTTCTTCATAAATCCGCTTTCCTTTACGTTACCTCGATTTTTCGCCTGTCCTCATTTGTCTTCGCAAACGCCTTATTGACAGGCATTACGAAGACATTTGTCCCTTTTTATTCGTCTTTTCCAGAGATTTTTCGTAATTTTGCCACCCAAAATAACTACCAACTTATCAAGAAGATGAATATTTTTTGGGATACAATCACTCATTATAATGCGGGTACGTGGATTTATCAAGTTATTATTACCCTTACCGGCATTATTTTAACCTGTTCTCTATTCAAAAAACCTACAAAAAAAATAAAGGTAGCAATGAAGTTATACCTTATATTCTTGAATGTATGGATAGCTGCCGTGTATTACATGATTTATTGTGAACCAAGAAGTTATAACAGTGCTTTGGCAGGATTTTGGGGGATCATGGCCATCTTCTGGATTTATGACCTGAAAGTAAACTACACCCCTTTTGATCAGACTCACAAACATACCGCACTAGCCGTCCTGCTTTGTATGTTGCCACTGGCCTATCCACTCTTCTCCATTATAAGGGGGATGAGCTTTCCCATGATGACCTCACCTGTAATGCCTTGTTCGGTAGCGGTTTTCACCATCGGACTGCTGCTGGCATTTTCCAAACGAGTCAATATCTTTCTCGTCATGTTTCTCTGCCACTGGGCGCTGATCGGTTTCACCAAAACTTACTTTTTCCATATTCCCGAAGATTTTCTGCTGGCAAGTTCGGCTGTACCAGGACTTTATCTGTTCTTTAAAGAATACACAGCTTCCCATCTGCATACTTCTACCCTTTTCCGTGCCCGTATGATTAATCTCGCCTTAATTATTGCTTGCGGTGCAATCGGTGTACTGTTCATGATATCTATGGTATGCGAACTGGCTCAAGAACAGGCTTTATCGAAATAAAAACACGTCTTAATGAGGTACTTTGCAAAATCTTTCGTATTTTTGCCAACAAATTGAGTTAATGTTTTAACAGGATGAACGTATTAGAACTAAGTGAACAGGAGATTATCAGACGAAACAGTCTGAATGAATTGCGCGCTATGGGCATCGAGCCATACCCCGCAGCTGAGTATGTAACCAATGCATTTTCTACAGATATAAAAGCTGAGTTCAAAGATGATGAGGAACCTCGCAAAGTATCGGTAGCCGGACGTATGATGAGCCGCCGTGTGATGGGTAAAGCTTCATTCATCGAATTACAAGACTCAAAAGGCCGTATCCAGGTATATATCACTCGTGACGACATCTGTCCGGATGAAAATAAAGAATTGTACAACACAGTGTTCAAACGTCTGCTGGACCTTGGTGACTTCGTCGGTATAGAAGGATTCGTATTCAGAACCCAGATGGGTGAAATCAGTATCCACGCTAAAAAACTGACCGTACTGTCCAAGTCTATCAAACCACTTCCTATTGTAAAATATAAGGATGGGGTCGCTTACGATAAGTTTGAAGATCCCGAACTGCGTTACCGCCAGCGTTATGTGGATTTAGCCGTAAACGAGGAGATAAAAGACATCTTCATCAAACGCAGCAAGGTATTCAGCTCTATGCGTGAATATTTCAACTCAAAAGGTTATATGGAAGTGGAAACTCCGATTCTGCAATCCATTGCCGGCGGAGCAGCCGCACGTCCGTTCATTACTCATCACAACGCACTGGACATGCCGCTGTATATGCGCATCGCCAGCGAATTGTACCTGAAAAGACTTATCGTAGGTGGTTTCGAAGGTGTGTATGAAATAGGCAAGAACTTCCGTAACGAAGGAATGGACCGCACACACAATCCTGAATTTACCTGCATGGAAATATATGTTGCCTACAAAGACTATAACTGGATGATGGAGTTTACAGAAAAGATGATTGAAAAAATCTGTCTGGATGTAAATGGAACCACTCAGGTAAAGGTAGGCGACAACATTATTGATTTCAAAGCCCCGTACAAGCGTGTCACTATGCTGGATTCCATCAAGGAACACACCGGCTATGACCTGACAGGCATGAACGAAGAACAGATACGCGAAGTTTGTCAGAAACTGAACATGGAAATTGACGATACAATGGGTAAAGGCAAGCTGATTGATGAAATCTTCGGAGAATTCTGTGAAGGTACTTACATCCAGCCTACTTTCATCACCGACTATCCGAAAGAAATGTCTCCGCTGACAAAAATACACCGCAGCAATCCGGATTTGACAGAGCGCTTCGAACTGATGGTAAACGGCAAGGAACTGTGTAACGCATACTCTGAACTGAATGACCCGATTGATCAGTTGGAACGCTTCGAAGAACAAATGAGACTGAGCGAAAAGGGAGATGACGAAGCGATGATTATTGACAAGGACTTTGTCCGTGCGTTGGAATATGGTATGCCCCCCACTTCGGGGATGGGTATCGGTATGGACCGTCTGACGATGCTGATGACCGGGCAGTCTACCATTCAGGAAGTATTGTTCTTCCCCCAGATGCGTCCCGAAAAGGTTACTCCGAAAGACACTCCTGCCAAATTTATGGAATTGGGAATTTCAGAAGACTGGGTTCCTGTCATTCAGAAAGCAGGCTATAACCTGGTGAGCGATATGAAAGAAGTGAATCCGCAGAAGTTGCATATGGACATTTGCGGAATCAACAAAAAATATAAATTGGAACTGACCAATCCTACGGTGGACGAAGTTGCCGGATGGATTGCGAAAATTGAGAATTGAGAATTTAAAGATTGAGAATTATTCCAATTGTCAATTATCCATCATAAATAATAAGCATGAAATTGCCCGGTAAAATAGCGATAATGGGTGGTGGCAGCTGGGCCACGGCTATTGCAAAAATAGTCTTGGCTCAGGCTGAATCAATCAACTGGTATATGCGCCGCGACGACAGAATCGAAGAATTCAAGCGTTTGGGACATAATCCGGCTTATCTGACAAGTGTGCGCTTTGAAATAAAGAACATCAACTTTTCATCAGATATTAACAAGGTGGTAAAGGAATCGGATACTCTGATATTTGTTACCCCCTCTCCTTATCTGAAAAGCCACCTGAAAAAGCTGAAAACCAAAATAAAGGACAAGTTCATTGTCACTGCTATCAAAGGTATTGTCCCTGACGAGAACCTGATTGTTTCCGATTATTTTCACCAGGTATACGGTGTTCCCGAAGAGAATATAGCCGTCATCGCCGGTCCGTGCCATGCAGAGGAAGTAGCCTTGGAGCGTCTTTCTTACCTTACTATCGGATGTAAAGACATTGACAAGGCGAAAATATTTGCCCGCCAACTGGCCGGACATTATATAAAAACTTCTGTAAGCCCGGATGTGGCAGGTATAGAATATGCTTCTGTGTTGAAGAATATTTATGCCATCGCCGCCGGAATTTGCAGCGGTCTGAAATATGGAGACAACTTCCAGGCCGTATTAATATCGAATGCCATTCAGGAAATGAACCGCTTCCTGAATACCGTACATCCCGTAGAACGTTCTATTGACGATTCCGCCTATCTGGGTGACCTATTGGTAACGTCTTATTCCAATTTCAGCCGGAACCGCGTATTCGGGACCATGATTGGTAAAGGTTATTCCGTAAAAAGCGCACAGATAGAAATGGAAATGATTGCCGAAGGATACTACGGAACGAAATGTATCAAGGAGTTAAACAAGCACTTGCACGTGAACATGCCTATCGTAGATGCCGTATATAATATTTTATATGAGCGCATCTCGCCCATGATTGAGATTAAATTATTAACTGATTCATTCAGATAAAATATCAGATACAATGAAGAATATTAGTTTAAACATCGACAAAGTAGCCGGTTTTGCTTCTAAGGAAACAATCGCTGCTTACGAACCTCAGGTGAAAGCCTGCATGGAAACATTGGAAAACGGTACAGGTAAAGGTAATGACTTCTTGGGTTGGTTGCACTTGCCATCGTCTATAACAGCCGAACATTTGGCTGACTTGAAAGCTACTGCCCAGGTTCTGCGCGACAACTGTGAAGTAGTAGTAGTAGCAGGTATCGGTGGAAGCTATCTGGGAGCACGGGCCGTAATCGAAGCTTTATCCAATAGTTTCCAATGGTTGAAAGCAAAACAAGACGGACCCGTCATCGTATTTGCAGGCCACAATATCGGCGAAGATTATTTGTTCGAATTAACTGAATACCTGAAAGGTAAAAAGTTCGGTGTAATTAATATTTCCAAATCTGGTACTACTACGGAAACCGCTTTGGCTTTCCGTTTGCTGAAAAAACAGTGTGAAGACCAGCTTGGAAAGGAAATGGCGAAGAAAGTGATTGTTGCCGTTACAGATGCCAAGAAAGGTGCTGCACGTGTTACAGCAGATAAAGAAGGATATCAGACTTTCATTATCCCCGATAATGTAGGTGGCCGTTTCTCTGTCTTGACTCCGGTAGGTTTGTTGCCTATCGCAGTGGCAGGTTTCGACATCGAAAAATTAGTGGAAGGCGCACGCACAATGGAAACAGTATGTGGGCCGGCTACTCCGTTTGCCGAAAACCCTGCTGCCGTTTATGCCGCTACCCGCAATGAATTGTATAAAAACGGCAAGAAGATTGAGATTTTGGTAAACTTCAATCCCAAACTGCACTATATGAACGAATGGTGGAAACAATTGTACGGTGAATCCGAAGGCAAGGACGGTAAAGGTATTTATCCGTCTGCCGTCGACTTCTCTACCGACCTCCATTCTATGGGACAGTGGATTCAGGAAGGTGAACGTACTATCTTCGAAACAGTTATCTCTATCGAAAAGCCGGAACATACACTTCAAGTTCCTTCGGACAGCGAAAATTTGGATGGCTTGAATTTCCTGGCAGGAAAGCGTGTGGACGAAGTGAACAAGATGGCAGAACTGGGAACTCAGCTGGCACACGTTGACGGTGGTGTACCCAATATGCGACTGATTGTGCCCGAGCTGAATGAATATTATCTGGGAGAAATCATCTATTTCTTTGAAAAAGCTTGTGGTATCAGCGGTTATTTGCTGGGAGTAAATCCGTTCAACCAACCGGGCGTGGAAGCATACAAGAAAAATATGTTTGCTTTGTTGAACAAACCGGGATACGAAGAAGAGTCTAAAGCCATCCAAGCTAGATTATAATCGTCAAGAACCTATAAAGAATGCCATTTATCAATGTCATTCTGAATGACAGTGAAGAATCTGAAAGCATCCACCAAGTGCTTGCAGATTCTTCACTTTGTTCCAATCCAACGGTCACAACCGTTGGAAGTAATAATTATACATTTATTCTATGTTTAAAGAAGCGATAAATAACTATCTTCATGCTCATGGATACGAATCCATCGACCTGAAAGCCGTATTATTCGATATGGACGGAGTGCTGTTCGACTCCATGCCCAACCATGCTGAAGCATGGCATAAAATAATGAAACGCTTCGGTTTCGGCCTCAGCCGAGAAGAAGCTTATATGCACGAAGGGCGTACCGGTGCATCTACGATCAATATAGTAAGTCGCCGGGAGCGTGGGCATGATGCTACAGAAGAAGAAATAAAAGCCATCTACCAAGCCAAAACTGAAGAATTCAACAAATGCCCCAAAGCAGAACGAATGCCCGGCGCACTGGAAGTATTGACTAAAATAAAGAGCGAAGGACTGACTCCGATGGTAGTGACCGGTTCGGGACAAACTTCGTTATTAGACCGGTTAAATCATAATTTTCCGGGCATCTTCCAAGCAGACTTAATGGTTACCGCCTTTGATGTGAAATATGGGAAACCAAATCCGGAACCGTATCTGATAGCCCTAAAGAAAGGCGGCTTCAAACCCAATGAAGCGTTAGTAATAGAAAATGCACCACTAGGTGTACAGGCGGGAGTTGCCGCCGGTATTTTTACTATCGCCGTGAATACAGGACCATTGCACGACAATGTATTACTGAATGAAGGAGCGAATTTACTTTTTCATTCCATGCCCGACTTCAATAAAAATTGGGAAACACTACAATCTGCATTAAAACAAGATTAAATTTTGCAAGAATTCTTCACAATCAATAAAAAAGAGCTCCTTGCTTTCACCTAGATGAAAAACAAGGAGCCCATATTATATAAAAAATCACAGCCTATCAAAATACCTGAACCTACTTTAAAACTTTGCGTAACCAAGGAATAACCAGTTCGTTTTTAAAATAATGAGAAGGAGGATCTACATTGACCGTTTCGAAATAGGTCTTTGAATCCAGTCCTTCATCAAGGTGCTCCACATCTTTTCTAACTGCCTTATCAGCAAACTTCGGATAATGATGAAACTCCGCATTTTCCGGTTTTCCACTAGCAGCATAAGCAGATTGCACCAAACGGAAATCACGGTCCAACCCTCCCTCTGTAAAAATGATAGGACGAGGAGCTAATGACGCAACAACATCTGGAAAATTAAAATACCTCCAATAACCAGGTATCAGATGACGGATAGAATTTGGAAAAGGACGCCTGTTTTCCTTGTCAGGTTTAGTCATCACAACGGCACGTTCTTGAGTCTGGCATAGAAAATCATTGTACACAAAAGCATAAATGTCCTTATCCAACACCCCCAAGACCATCATCGGTTCTGTACCTAATGAGAATCCGCTAATCACAATCCTGTCCTTTCGGATATAAGACTGGTCTTTCATCCAATTCAGCACTTGCATATCCAGATAAGAAGTATACCCTAGCCAACTCCATCCCAGTTCAAGCAAAAAACGGGAAACAACATCATAGTCATAATTCCATCCTTTATCATAACATTCCAAATCGGAGGCTTCTCCGGCAGCGGCATTATCCACCGCTACCGCCACATAACCTTCTTTAACCATATTCAAAGCCATACTTACTTTGGGATTATTATAATCCTCAGTTAACTTATCACAGATGCCGGGCTCACCGGCCAATCCTTCTTTGGTCCTTCCGGAACCCGGAATGCACAAGACTCCGGGTACTGCACCCTTCAAATGTTCCGGTTTCAAAACCAGAAAAGTGGAAACTGACTTTGGAAAAGGATAGAACTCCCATTTCTCTAAAATATATCCCTCTTTTTTTTCCGTTTTCACACAGACAGGAGACGGTTGTCCCTTTATCTCGGGAAACTTCATGATCTCCACCATTGCAGCACGCACTCCATCCTGCCATTGCGTAAAATCCTGTGCGGACATACCGGAACGGTAAGCATATTGGGGATGTGTATCTTTCAACATCTCATGCACAATGGCATAAGTACTTAGTAACCGTCCATCCCCACGATCTGATTTCACAACTGCATGCTTCTCAGGTTGGTAATTCTGAGAATTACCAACCATACATAAGCTGCATACAGATACTAAAAAGAGCAATCTTTTCATTATCATCATATTATCTCACTATTATTCATACCCCGGAGTCTGCTTGATTTCCGGATCTCCATTCAAAACTTCCACATTAACAGGCCACAACATCATATACGCCTTATCCTCTGTTAATATAGGCAATGAACTTCCATAATGCGCTTTAACAGAAAAGACAAAAGGTTTTCCGTTGGAATCACGTAAACGCAATAAATCAAACCAGCGGCTTCCCTCACCTACAAACTCTTTATCACGTTCCTGCAAAATAGCCCACTCATTATCCGCATAATCTCCTGCGATATATTTATGTTGTTCAAATTTATCACCATAAGCACGCTTACGTACCTCATTTATATATGCAGCACATTTATCCGGAGCTCCCAACCCGTTTTCACACTCGGCCAGCATCAACAAAACATCAGCATATCTATATACCGGTACATCTGAATCATAATAATGAGTTCCTCCATCCGTATGTCCCATCAGTTTTTTCCAACAAGCGCCACGAGTCTTTCCTTCGAACATATATTGAAAGAAAGTAGCATCCAAACGAGTATCTTCCTTATCATAAATCTCGATAAACGGCACTTTATACTCATAACGTAATGGTCCGGCTGTCAATAGCTTCAACGGATCCGGACCATATTTATTTCCATCCAAGTCCGTAGCATTGGTAAACAAGGCTACATTATAGAACCAGTTCGCCCCCCAATTGGTCAATTCATTCTTATTAAAACACAGAGCGAAAATAATCTCTTTATTCTTCTTCCCTTCCGGAGTCCATAAATCCGCAAAGTTTGGAAGCAGTTCGAATTGTTGGTTCACCAAATTCAATAAAGCCTTCTTTGCTGTCAACAAGTCACTGTTATTAGGATCTACGGCAGTCAGAGTAGCTATATGATCCCCTGCAATATCATCATCGGGTAATCCTGTAGTGACTTTGGCAGACCACATATATATCTTGGCCTTCAAAAGTTCCGTTGCATAATAAGACCATTCATATTGGTCGGACATCTTCTTATCCGACTCATTGAAGAAAGCTTCGGATTTATTAATATCTTCTTTGATAAACTCTAACGTTTCCTCCGGAGTAGAACGAGCCTTATATAATTGCGTAATATCAATGCTACCCTCGGTAACTTTCGGTTCCGTCTCTAACGGCACACCACCAAATGTTCGATAAAGATAGAAATAGTAATATGCACGCAAGCCATAAGCCTGTCCCAAATAAAATGATTTCTCCATTCCAGTCATATAATCAATTTCTTTATCTACATTTCTGATAAACAAATTTATATGCATGATATTTGGGTACACCTCATACCAATCATCGACACCGGTATTATCTTTCGTAAGCAGATTATTAGTCATAGGCGGACCATATACCCCCTCACCCATAGAAGTAACATCACTTATCAGAATCTCACTTCTGAACTCTCCCAATGTGACAGGCATCTGATATTTATCTCTTAAATCGGCATGAATACCAGTCATAAACATTTCTACCTGAGATTTCTGATTCCAAAAATCATTAGAGCCATAATAATCTTCAGGAGACAGGTCCAACGCATCACAAGCAGACAATACCATCATCCCACTCAACAATATGCTATAAAATATTTTCTTCATAATCCTTCCTATTTATTAGAATGTAACATTTAAACCCAAAACAACTGTTCTAGGGAGGGGATATCCTCCATTCTGACTGACACCATATTCGGGGGTCGCCATATTTTTGGCTGCTGTAATATATCCCAAATTCTGTGCTGTTACAGAAACATCCACCTTGCTCAAACCGGATTTATGAATCCAACTCTGAGGCAAGGAATACGACAGGCTTATTTCACGAAAAGCCAAATAATCGCCACGATAACAATTAATGTCTGATATTCTGTCATAATTACGTTTGCCTAAAAAGTCAGCCCATCCATACACCGGATATTTTCCATTCGGATTACTTTCCGACCAGGAATCTTTAACCAAAGATATGGTATTAAATGTTCCCTGCATATTACCCATAATCCAAGGAGTTTTCCAATCATGCACCCAATAGCCTAAAGCATAATCCAGACGGCAGTTCAAAGTTAATCCTTTCCATGAAGTATTAATGTTAAAGCCTCCGGTCCAATGAGGTATCGTATTACCCAATTTCACCCGGTCATAATCATCAATTACACCATCCCCATTCACATCCTGCCATTTCACATCACCAGCCTGTATAGGCAGTCCTTTCTCCTTTTCGGCATCCGACAATTTAGCCCAAGCTTCAGGTCCATAGAGCACTTTGGCATCTGCTCCATTTTCCGTATAAGTGGATCTGTCTATCAGATTACCTGGAATCTCACTCTCACTCTTATAAATACCAAGAGATTTAAAGGCGTAAATCACACCATATTCCTGTCCTTCCTGATAACCACCCACCCATTGTCTTTCATAGGTACCATCTGCCAGCTTGCGTCCCGTATAAACCTGATAGGCATCCTGCATATTATTCGGCAATCCATTGTACGGTAATGAGATAATCTTATTCTTATTATAAGCGGTATTCATACTAACTGTAAATTTCCAATCTTTGGTACGTAAAACATTGGCAGTCAGTTCTAACTCCATACCTTGGTTTTGTACTTCTCCATTGTTAGAAAGGAAAGAAGAAACTCCGCTATGGGAAGGCAGGGTGATTTCTGCAAATTTATCCTGTGTACGTCTATTATAATAGGTGAAGTTCAAGATATATTTGTTATTCAGAAAACCAATATCGAAACCTGTCTCAAATGTGTACGATTTTTCCCATCTCATGGTGGGATTAGGCAAATCGTTTATCATCAAAGGAACTTTGCCATTATAGTTGGGTACTATTTTACCATCTTTATCTTTCATAATACCATAAGAGCCTTGAACCGTATAATAATCAAGTCCTGTCACTACATTACCATTAGCATCCAGTACACCAGACACATTTCCATTGGCACCGTAACTAGCACGAATTTTAGCATAAGAAAGTACATTGCTACAAGACTCCATAAAATTCTCTCTACTCAATACCCAACCGGCTGATATACCGGGAAAGGTTCCCCAACGGTTATCTTTTGGCAGCTTGGAGTATCCATCGCGACGTAAAACAAGGCTCAGCAAATACTTGGACTTATAATCATAATTCACTCTACCAAAGAATGAAAGAATGCGTTGTCTGTAATGCCAGGAATCTATTTGCCGCACTCCGGCAGCAGTCGAAGTATAATTCAAATCCTGAAAATCAGATAATGGAGATCCATAACCGGACGCCGAAAAACCTTTCTTGTATGAGTCATAATATTCTACGCCTGCCATCGCATCTATAGAATGATCTTGCCGGAATGTAGTCTGATAATTCAAGATTCCATTGTAAGTCTGGTCCAAAAGTCGTTCATGCTTGTTGGAAGTACTATGATTAGTGTCATACACCGGTCCTGTAGCTACAATATAGTCCCCTTTGAAGAACTCTCTGCTGTCATCAAAATAAAACCAAGTTCCTGTGGTCTTGAATGTCAACCCTTTCATTATATTAAAGGTAAAAGACTGACTCAAATTAAACTTGTCTGTATTATTATCATAGTTCAATGCATCCTCATACACTTTCACTGTGGTCCAGCCACGGGCATAAGAAGCCACGGCAGGGCCTGCCAACCAATCGCCATCCGGACTTTTCACACGGAATGTAGGAGGAACGGACAAGGTAGTACTGAAAAAATCACCTTCACCGGCATATCCTGCACCACCATCGTCCCATTTTGCATCGGTAAATGTCAAAGAAGAATTAGAAGTAAGCCAAGGCTTAATTTTATAATCTGCATTGATCGTGAAATTCAAACGGTGATACCAGTTGTTCATCGCATTTCCTTCGCTGCGATTATAGCCTAGGCTTGCATAATAATGTCCCTTATCATTGCCGCCGGATACGCTCAAGTTATAATCCTGAGTAATAGCCGGAGATTTGATATTATAATCTTTCAGCTGATTATCACAATAAATCAATTTTTGTCCCGGATTCACCGGGTCATCCATTGTCTGCCAACCTTGTTTTAACAGGAAAGCCAGATCATCTGTATAATTCATAACACCCCATACGGCTGTATTGTCTTTATTGCCATTAAGTACATTCCCTTTTTCATCAAAATATCTGTTTCCTGTTCCGTAAGGCTGTGTTCCGGATAAAGTCGCATCACTGGCAAATCCATGCCAAGCGCCCGATTTATCCTGCCATATATGCGAAGACCGATAAAATGCTGAACGCATATAATACAAATAATCATGAGCATTCAAAAACTCATACTGGCTATGGAAAAAATTGAAACCGACTTTCGCACTCAAATTTATTTCCGTATGTCCTTCCGAACCTCTTTTAGTAGTAACAAGAATTACACCATTGGAAGCACGCGCACCGTAAATAGCTGTAGCACCAGCATCTTTCATGACCTCCAAAGACTCGATATCCTCCGGATTCACATCACTCAACGACTCGCGTACAGCACCATCGATAATAACCAAAGGTGAACCGCTACCATCCAGATTGGTACCACCACGAAGTACCAAAGTAGGAGTGGAATTCGGATTACCACTAGTTTGCTGCACCCTTAATCCTGCCACTGCACCAGACAGTGCTTGCGCCGGATTAGTATGGGCACCCGTACTTAAAGTAGAATTATCAACTTTAGCAATAGAATTAGTCATCTTGGAACGAAGTTGTGTGCCCCCATAACCTGTTATCACCACTTCATCCAAAGTCTTATTGTCTTCCTGCAGTTGAACATTCAAAAACGGCTTTTTCCCTACAACCATTTCTTGAGTCAGATAACCGATATAAGAAAAGACCAAAGACGCTTTTTCACTTACCATTAACGTAAACTGGCCGTCTATATCAGTTATGGTACCATTGGTAGTACCTTTCTCTATAATATTAGCCCCAATAATTGCTTCTCCTTTGGCATCGGTCACTATACCTTTGACAGTCACTTTCTCTTGTTGCATAACAATGGGAGGCGTTTCTTCTCTAGAAATGGCCTTACGAATTATTACTTGTCTGTCACGGATATGATATTCCAAATCAGTACCGGCAAACATTTGTTTCAGTACCTCCTCTATTGTCTTATTCCGTACATCCACATTGACACGACGAGACAAATCAATATCTGTACGATATATAAAAATAAATTGACTATTCTTTTCTACCCAATTAATCACACTCTTCAAAGTCTGGTTCTCCATAGAAACGGTAAAGCTAGTTTGTTCCGCATAACTCATTTCCGCAAAAGCCTCTTCATAACTTGTAAATGTTAAAATCATGGCTAAACTCATACATTTTGTGAATTTAGGCATGAGTTTTATTCTATTCGTGTATTTTTTCATATATTTGATTGTTTTTTCTATTTATTTCAAGGTAAATAATTAAACAACGATTCAGTGACCAGATAGTACGGCAAATACTGTCTGGTTTTCTTTTTTTTACATTCTTCTTTTATTCCATAGGCTAAAGTGTTTTAAGGTTCAACAATTCTCATTTAAGGCTCACATAGATTTCATCTTTATCATTTATTGTATAATGCAATGATAATGAAAGACATAAATTATCCATAACATCGGTAATGTCTGTTTGAAGATCCAGTTTTCCTGACAATGACAAGGTAGTAATCTCCGCATCATACCGTATTTTACACCCATAATACCGCTCAAGTTTCTTCAAAACATCTCCTACGGGTCTTTGATGAAGCAGCAATAAATTATCCTTCCAACTGATGTATTCGGACACATCAACCTTACGTACCTGCGTTTTATTACCTTTAATATCCACCAATTGATTAGGTGCTAATCTTACTTTGCTCTTATTCTCAGTAGTTACTTCCACGCTTCCATGTACTAAAACAACAGATGAAGCCTCATCTTCCCTATAGGCACAGACATTAAACGAAGTACCCAGTACGCGTATATCAAACTCTCTTGTTTTGACAACAAATGGGCAATCCTTCCTTTTGGCTACATCCAGATAAACCTCCCCCTCTACCAGGATTTCACGTTTCTGTTCTTCAAAAATATCCGGATATATCACTTTACTACCTGAATTTATATAAATTCTAGTACCATCAGAAAAAGTAATATCAGCTCTTTTCCCATTAGGAACCATTATCTGGTGCATTTCATTCTTTACAGATGAAGCCTGGGATATTTTAGTATTTAATGCATACTGCTGAATATTCGAACTTCCTAAAGTATCATATTTTAAAGAAGCATCATTTTTCAGATTCATAGCTTGGTTATCTGTTATCAGAATCACCTCATCACCGCAAATGGAAGTCGTGTCATTCAGCAATGCTATATCAAGCTCCGTACCCTCATCAGCATTGGTACTCCACCAGTTCATAGCTAAAATCAAACCAATCGCTGCCGCTATCGACAAAGACCACCTATAAATATGACGTCTGTAGGAAACCCTCTTTTCCCTTTCTACTCGTTTCATCACGTCCTGAAAAGATTTTTCCACATCAACAAATTCCAATTCATCTGCTTCCCGAATCTTCTCAGTCAGGCATCGAACTGTTTTACGAAATTCATCTGAATTATATATTGTTTTTTTATTTTTCATCGAAATACCTTTTTATTAAGAAAACGGCACCCGATAAAAAAGGTACTCATAAAAAAGAAAAGAAATCACACTTTTCTTTGCATGAGTCTTCGTAAGACCAATAGATAAACCTTATATGACAAATAAAAAAACTTATTCATCACACAAATATCACTTCATGAAAACATGCCCAAATGATAAAACAACAACAATTAACTACTCGCTAAATCAAGAGAAGTGAAAAGCCCAAACACTACGCACAGGCACATGAACACAATGCACCAAGATACTGAAAATCCAAATGGTTGAAACAGAGAAAAAGAATTCACGCAAACGTGCCAATGTACGCGACAAAAGATTCTTGCTTGATTGAGGATTCATACCTAAGATAGCGGATATTTCCTGATGGCTCAATTCCTTTACATAATATAAATACAGAATTTCACGCTGACGACCAGAAAGACATGAAATTGCCTTAGCCAGCCTCCTTTCATTCTTCACATCCACATCATCTTTCTTAAATAAAGAATTTATTATTTCTTCACCCATCGGAAAAAACTCATGGCATTCTTCAATCACTTCCATTGGACGTAAAGACTGAAACGCATCCAGCAATTTATTTCTAAAAGAACAAAGCAAATACGCCTTTACATTATCAGTATAATGCAAATTCCTACAATTTAAAATCAACTTGACGAACAGATTCTGTATGGTATCGGCAACCAGCTCTCTGTCACCTACCATACGAATTCCATAGGAATACAATAACGAATAATAGCGTCGATAAACTTCTTCAAATGCCGCCGTTTCTCCTTTAATGAAAGATTCCCAAAGTTTAGTTTCATCATGTGTTCTATCAACCATAATACTAGCTCCTTAAAAACTTATTGAGCTTGCTCAGAGTTAAACTTAACAAGAAGGCAATATAAGAGATGAATCATGTAATGGACTCATCCCTTACTTTATAATACCTACATATTATTCAAACAGTTTACTGCGCGACAACATACAGGCACCGATAATCCCGGCTCTTTCTTTCAATTTAGATTCTACAATAACAGAATCACGGTTCATCAAGTTCAGTGTATATTTTCGAATAGCTGTAGTGATGGGTTGTGTCAAATAATCACCTGTACGTGACAATGCACCACCAATAATGACTAGCTCCGGATTGAATATATTAATAAGTCCCGCTACATGGCGGCCTAATTTCACTCCAATTTCTTCCACCAGTTCAATACACAGCAAATCTTCCTTATTTACCGCATCAATGATATCATCCAAGGTCAAATCTTCCAAATTTTTCTTGGTATTGGAGATAATAGAGTTCTCACCATTATTAATATGTTCCAACAGAATACGATGCAAAGCAGCCCCCGAAACTTCCGTTTCTATGCATCCTTTTTTCCCACAATGGCAGATAATCTCATTCTCATATCCAAAATTATGCCCGAATTCGCCAGAGAAACCGGATTTTCCTTTATAAATCTTTCCATCAATGATAATTCCCATACCCAATCCCCAACTGACATTGATAAAGATGATATTCTTCTCACCTTTCACAACACCTTGCATATACTCACCGTAAATCATAGCACGGGTGTCGTTGTCAATAGAAACACGATAACCACCCACCTTTTCTGATATGACATCCGTCAACGGGCGCTCATCAAAATTGAATATACTGTAACTATATCCCAAATCCGGATTCACACGCCCGGAAAGATTTACATTAATATTTAATATCTTATCTTTCTCAACACTGACTTTTTGAAGAAAATGTTTAATCAACTTACACAATTCGTCTAAACTCTCAGGGGTATTCTTCGCTTTAAAAGGAACATTCATTTTTAGCTGAACTACATCTCCTTTAAAATTTATCAACCCTAAGTTAATGGAAAACTGACGCACTTCAACACCTACAAAATACCCGGAATCTGCATTCAAACCATACAAACTGGGATGTCTTCCCCCACTGGTTTCCAGCTTTCCATAGTCGTTAATGTAACCTTCCTCACACATTTCATCGATGAATTTTGTAACTGTAGGCACACTTAAATCCATCTCTCTTGCTAAATCAGTAATCGTAGAGCTTCCATTATAAATATAATGGGTAATGATTTTCTTCTTCATCACAGCCATCTTTGAGCCCTTTTCAATTTCTTTCAACAAATTCTCACCCATAATAAAATATTCCGTTAATGTCCACAAATATAGTTATTTTTTTATGAAATCAAATCACATTTAAAGAGAATTTTCAAAAAATATTTTAGAAGATGTAAGCAAATTATCATTTTTTGTAACAATCCCACTTTCCAGATACATTTAAATAATATTTCCTAGTCGTTTATTCATCTTTCTATTTATTAAAAGAGTGATTATTAATAAATAAATTTAGTTTTTACTTGTTGTTTTCATAAATCATTTATATATTTGCACGCAACATGATTAAGTAATATAAAATATTCATTTCAAATAAATTAAAGGCTATGGAAAAGATTCACGGATTAATTGATGCACCTTTTACTCCATTTTATGAGAACGGAGAAGTAAATTATGAACCTATTGAAGCCTATTGCCAACTATTGGTTAGAAACGGACTTCAAGGCGTATTTATCAATGGTTCTTCCGGAGAAGGCTATATGCTGACAGAAGACGAACGCATGAAACTGGCTGAACGCTGGATGGAAGTAGCACCCGAAGGATTCAAAGTCATTGTCCATGTAGGAAGCACTTGTGTAAAATCAAGCAAACGTCTGGCAGAACACGCTCAGAAAATCGGAGCATGGGGTATCGGAGCAATGGCACCTCCTTTCCCCAAAGTAGGACGCATTGAAGAATTGGTGAAATACTGCGAAGAAATAGCATGCGGCGCTCCTGCACTTCCTTTCTATTTTTATCACATCCCAGCTTTCAACGGAGCATTCCTCTCAATGGTAGCATTCTTGGAAGCCGTAGACGGTCGCATTCCTAATTTCACCGGTATCAAATATACTTTCGAAAGCCTGTATGAATACAACCAATGCCGTTTATATAAAAATGGCAAATTTGACATGTTGCACGGCCAGGATGAAACGATCCTTCCTTGTCTGGCTATGGGCGGTGCACAGGGCGGTATCGGTGGAACAACCAACTATAACGGCAAAGAACTCACAGGTATTATCGAAGCATGGAAAGCCGGTGATCTGGAACTGGCACGCGAACGCCAGAATTTCGCACAGGAAGTTATCAATGTCATCTGTCACTATCGTGGAAACATCGTTGGCGGTAAACGCATCATGAAACTGATCGGGCTGGATTTAGGAAAGAACCGGACTCCGTTCCAGAACATGACAGATGAGGAAGAAGCTGCCATGAAAGCCGAACTGGAAGCAATCAATTTCTTCGAAAGATGTAACAAATAAACCTGAACCACGATGTTTTCAATAGACTATATAAAAGAATGGTCGGAATCATACAAAACAGATCTGACCACCAATATCATGCCGTTTTGGCTGAAATACGGGCTGGACAAGGTCAATGGAGGTATTTATACCTGCGTTGACCGAGACGGCAGCTTGATGGACACCACCAAATCAGTGTGGTTCCAAGGAAGATTTGCTTTTATCTGTTCCTATGCATATAATAATATAGAAAAGAACGAAGCATGGCTGGCGGCAGCCAAAAGTACAATAGACTTTATAGAAGCGCATTGTTTTGACTCTGACGGACGTATGTATTTCGAAGTGACTGCCGAAGGCATTCCTTTGCGCAAACGCCGTTATATTTTTTCGGAGTCATTCGCAGCCATCGCCATGTCGGAATATGCCATCGCATCCGGTGACCAGACGTATGCTGTAAAAGCATTAGACTTGTTCAAACGGATGCAGTATTTTATGGAAACACCAGGCATACTGGCTCCCAAATATCTGGATACCCTCCCGATGAAAGGACATTCCATTACCATGATTCTGATTAATGTGGCATCACGTATCCGTCAGGCTATTCAGGACGAAAGCTTCAATGGACAGATTGACGCCTCCATCGACCAGCTACGTAAAGACTTCATGCATCCTGAATTCAAGGCTTTGCTTGAAACAGTAGGTCCCAACGGAGAATTTATTGACAGCAACATGGGCCGCACCATCAATCCGGGACATTGTATTGAGACAGCCTGGTTTCTGCTGGAAGAAGCCAAATACCGTAACTGGGACAAAGACATTACGGAACTGGCCCTCACTATCTTTGATTGGTCCTGGGAGTGGGGATGGGACAAAGAATTCGGAGGTATCATCAACTTCAAAGACTGCAAGAACCTTCCGCCACAGGATTATTCCCAAGACATGAAATTCTGGTGGCCTCAGACAGAGGCTGTCATCGCTACTTTGTATGCATATTTAGCAACCGGAAATGAAAAATACCTTGACATGCACAAACAAATCAGCGATTGGACATACGCCCATTTTCCTGATAAAGAGTGTGGAGAATGGTTTGGATATCTCCATCGTGACGGCACGCCTGCACAAATGGCCAAGGGTAACCTATTCAAAGGCCCGTTCCACATTCCAAGAATGATGATCAAGGGCTATACATTGTGCAAGGAAATACTCGACAACAAAAAATCACATTTATAAAGCCCTTTATCTATTAGCATGAAAAACAGTAAAATTTATCCTTGGGTTGTAGTAGGATTATTATGGGGTGTCGCCCTGTTGAATTACATGGACCGGCAAATGCTATCCACAATGAGAGATGCCATGGCGGTGGATATCACCGAGCTTCAATCAGCTGCCAATTTTGGGCGACTGATGGGAGTTTTTCTTTGGATATATGGCTGTATGAGCCCTATAGCCGGAATGGTGGGCGACCGCATGAACCGCAAATGGCTTATTGTTGGCAGTTTGTTTGTATGGTCGGCCGTCACTTATCTGATGGGAATAGCCGACACTTATAATGAAGTCTTTTTCCTTCGCGCCTTGATGGGAATCAGCGAAGCGCTCTATATTCCTGCCGGATTATCACTGATCGCCGACTATCACTCCGATAAGTCACGTTCATTAGCTATCGGTATTCACATGACCGGGCTCTACACCGGGCAGGCCATCGGAGGTTTCGGCGCTACAGTAGCCGCCGCTTTTTCCTGGCATACAACCTTTCATTGGTTCGGCATCGCCGGCATTGCATACGCCGTAATTTTGATGCTTTTTCTACATGAAAAGAAGGATAGAATACAAATTGAACAAATAAATTCACCTTCCGGTAAAGAAAAAAGCAATTTATTGAAGGGATTATCATTACTTTTCAGTAATATTGCATTCTGGGTGATTCTGCTATATTTCGCAGCCCCCAGTTTACCGGGATGGGCAACCAAAAACTGGTTACCTACCTTGTTCGCCGAGAACCTGAATATACCGATGTCACAAGCCGGCCCCATGTCGACTATCACCATCGCACTATCCTCGTTCATTGGTGTAATTATTGGTGGAACCTTATCCGATAAGTGGGTGCAAAGAAATATAAAAGGACGTGTGTACACGGGTGCCATCGGCTTGGGACTTACTATTCCATCCCTGCTTTTACTAGGGTTCGGCCATAGTTTCGTAGCCGTTGTGGGAGCTGGATTATTATTCGGTATCGGTTATGGTATCTTCGATGCCAACAATATGCCGATTCTATGCCAGTTCGTATCATCCAAACACCGTGCTACCGCCTATGGTATCATGAATATGACAGGCGTGTTTGCGGGAGCAGCCATTACCGAAGTCTTGGGAAAGTGGACAGACGGAGGTAAGTTGGGACTGGGATTTGCCATGTTGGCCATCATTGTTGCAATAGCATTGGTCGTACAGTTGACATTCCTCCGTCCTAAAACGGATAATATGGAATAACCCGTATAGTTAACTTAACACTTAAAACTTAAAAAAAGAAAGAACCATGAGAGTAATTATCGAACCTGATTACCAAGCGCTGTCACAATGGGCGGCAAACTATGTAGCTAGTAAAATCAATGCGGCAAATCCGACTTCTGAAAAGCCTTTTGTTTTAGGTTGTCCTACAGGATCTTCACCGCTGGGCATGTACAAGGCACTGATAGAACTGAACAAGCAGGGAAAAGTATCTTTCCAGAATGTCGTTACTTTCAATATGGACGAATATGTAGGCTTACCTGAAGATCATCCTGAAAGCTACCATACATTTATGTGGAAAAACTTTTTTAACCACATTGATATAAAGAAAGAAAATGTACATATACTAAACGGAAATGCCGAAGACCTGGAAGCAGAATGCGCCAACTACGAAAAGCAAATAGCCGAAATCGGAGGCATCGACCTGTTTATGGGAGGTATCGGTCCCGACGGACATATCGCATTCAACGAACCGGGTTCATCTTTGTCTTCACGCACACGTATCAAAACATTGACTACAGATACAATCATTGCCAACTCACGTTTTTTTGACAATGACGTGAACAAAGTACCTAAAACTGCGTTAACAGTAGGTGTAGGGACTGTCCTTTCAGCTAAAGAAGTTCTGATTATCTGCAACGGACACAACAAAGCACGCGCTTTGCAACATGCCGTTGAAGGTGGTATCACACAAATGTGGACTATCAGCGCATTACAGATGCACCAACATGGCATCATTGTTTGTGACGAAGCCGCTACAGACGAACTGAAAGTCGGTACTTACAAATATTTCAAAGACATCGAAAAAGCTAATTTGTAATTTATGAGAACAAACCTAAGTTCGCAGATTTCTCTGAACAGAGTATCTCCGAAATATTATAAACCCGAAAATGCGGTGGAACGTTCTGTCTTAACCCGCTGCGAAAAAGTGCCTACCGACATCTATGAAACGATGGAAGAAGGCGTACAACAAATAGCCAATGAAATTACGGCAAAAATTCAGGAACGTCAGCGCGAAGGAAAGTTCTGCGTGATTGGTGCCGGAACCGGTGCTTCATTACGTCCGCTTTATGCCGAACTGGTCCGTAAACATAAAGATGAAGGACTAAGTTTCCGTAACGTAGTAATTTTCAATTTATATGAATATTACCCCTTGGCTTCCGAAGGGGCGGGAAGCAGTTTCTCACAACTGAACGATTTATTCCTCAGCCAAATCGATATTGACAAACAAAATGTATTCACCATCGACGGAACGATTCCGCAGGAAGCTGTTATCGAATACTGCCGCCTGTACGAACAACGTATCCAAACTTTTGGCGGTATAGATATCGTATTAATGGGCATTGGTCGTGAAGGCAATATTGCCATGAACGAACCGGGATCAAGCTTGAGCTCTCCTACCCGACTGATTTTGATTGACTCAACCTCGCGTGCTGAAGCTGCACACAACTTAGGAGTAGACAATCTTCCTCCCTGCTCCATCACCATGGGAGTGGCAACTATTATGACTGCCCGGAAAATCTATTTGCTGGCATGGGGAGATGACAAAGCCGATATCATCAAGAAAGCGGTGGAAGACAAAGTAAGTGACACCTTACCCGCTTCTTATCTCCAAATGCACAACAATGCAAATGTTTGCATAGATTTGGCTGCAGCTTCTCACCTTACCCGTATCCAACGTCCGTGGCTGGTTACCAACTGTGAATGGAACGACAAACTAATCCGCAGTGCCATCGTATGGTTATGTATGCGTGTTAAAAAGCCGATTCTGAAGCTCACCAATAAAGATTATAATGAAAACGGATTGAGCGAACTGTTGGCACTTTACGGTTCTGCTTACAACGTAAATATCAAAATATTCAATGATCTGCAGCACACCATCACCGGATGGCCCGGCGGCAAGCCGAATGCGGACGACACCTATCGCCCCGAACGTGCGAAACCATTTCCAAAACGTGTGGTTGCTTTCTCTCCGCATCCGGATGACGATGTAATCTCAATGGGTGGAACTTTACGCCGTCTGGTTCAGCAAGGTCATGAGGTACACGTAGCATACGAAACTTCCGGAAACATTGCCGTAGGCGATGAAGAAGTAGTACGTTTCATGCACTTCATCAACGGTTTCAACCAGCTTTTTGATGAAAACTCCAACGAAACCATCAAAAACAAATATGCTGAAATCAAGAAATTCCTTGCCGCTAAGAAAGAAGGCGATATGGACAGCCGTGATATTCTGACCATCAAAGGATTGATTCGCCGTGGAGAAGCCCGTACCGCAAGCACTTACAATCAAATTCCACTGAACCGTGTTCATTTCCTCGATCTGCCTTTCTATGAAACCGGCAAGATTGAAAAGAATCCCATCAGTGAAGCCGATGTAGAAATTGTTTTGCAGTTATTACGTGAAGTAAAGCCCCATCAGATTTATGTAGCCGGTGACTTGGCCGACCCGCACGGAACCCATCGTGTCTGCACAGACGCAGTGCTTGCCGCTATTGACATCGAGAAAGAAGCCGGTGCCGAATGGTTGAAAGACTGTCGCATCTGGATGTATCGTGGCGCATGGGCGGAATGGGAAATTGAAAACATTGAAATGGCCGTACCGTTCAGTCCTGAAGAACTGCGTGCTAAACGTAACTCCATCTTAAAGCATCAGTCTCAGATGGAAAGCGCACCGTTCCTGGGCAATGACGAACGTCTGTTCTGGCAAAGAAGTGAAGACCGCAATCGGGGTACAGCCGCTTTGTATGACCAACTTGGTTTGGCATGTTATGAAGCAATGGAGGCCTTTGTAGAATACGTACCCCTATAATTTAAGAAACAACCTAACCTAATTTTATACTAACCTTTAACCAAAAAACCGAAAATCCCCGATGGATGTGATATCCCTCGGGGATTATTTTTAGATTTCCACTTATCTCAAACGATATCCGATAATCATCCTCACCACAGCTACCTGTTTCGAGAAACACACCCCCAACTACATTTCATAATTCATTAATCCCATAGCCAAACAAAGCAAAATCCCCCAGACAAGGGTCTTCGGGAAAAACCTCAGCCAAAGCCGCAGTAATAGTTCTCGCATTATTCAGCGTATAAGATTTACTTCGGGTCAGCTCCAATCTGAAAGCCATCTCACTGACATGCGTATCCAAAGGGATAATCAACTCACATGGAGAGAAATTCCTCCAGATTCCAAAATCCACTTCCGAATCGCGACGGATCATCCAGCGCAGGAACATATTCAATTTCTTTTGCGGCGCCTTATCCGACACTCCAAACAAACGGCAAAGACGTTGCATCGGAGTTCCATCCGTTTCGCAAAGAAGAGCATCCTCCATACTCTCATACCTATTATATATAGTATGCAGCCAATAAAACAATTGTGCCATCTTATTTTTTGAAACCGTCCGATAGAACGACTCCTCACCACAGAAATCTATTTTCCAGTTTCCAGACAACACATACTGCAAAGGTTGCCGATTCATTATAGAATCCAGTCGTTCTGCTGCCTTCAGTATCTGAGGGCGGGCTCCGAAACTAAGAAAAGCAGTCAAAAAAGCACTGATTTCAATATCCGCCTTAGAATGATAACGATGCGGAAACTGCACCGGATCAGAAGAAATGAAATCAGAGTTATGATACCGGGAAGCATATTTCCGCAAAAAATCAGCAACAGCCATCTGGCCCTCATGGGTTTGCCGTTCTGTAATATAAGATATAAATTGCTCTTGTTCTTTCTCTTGAGTCATAGATAAAACGTTTATAATTTGTACATAAAGGTGGATTGTGTCTTCAGAAATCAAATTCCATTCCTGATCCTTAACTTGTCCTTTCTATATTCTTTAGGTGAAATCCCTACATATTGCTTAAAATACTTTCCGAAGAAAGACTGAGTAGGAAAGTTCAGCTGGTTCGCAATCTCCTTGATACTCAAATCCGATCCTTCAAGCAATTGTTTCGCCTCGGTAATCACCATTTGCACAATCCATTGCAAAGCGCTATTCCCCGACTTCTCCTTAATGATCGTAGAAAAATAACGTGGAGTAATGTGCTGCATCTTCGCATAATAGGCAACATCACGCTCTTTCCTATACAAACGGAAAAGAGCCAGCATGAAATTCTGGAAGATCACATCCTTCTTATTCTGTGGCAAAGGCTGCATGGGTTGGTTAGCGAAATACATATTCAATATTTCATAGCAAAAAGTCTGTCCCATTGACTTAATCAACTCTAAAGTCAGGCGTTGTTGTTGCAAATTCACTTCCAGTACGTCCTCCGCCCCTATCCTTTCCTGCAAATTATCCAACAGATACTCCAAATGGATACGTTGCTTATCCGAAAGTGATATACAAGGATGCTTCCGCATAAAAAGCTGGTTTTCCACATTTATCACCCTATTGACGATAGGAATGATATAATCTAAATCCACTTCAACCATAATTCCTTCCGCATCCCCACTCTTATGAAGCAGATGCACCAAGGTAGAAGCCATGTAAATATACACATCACCGGGATTTATCTGAAAATGCTTATCTTCCAGTGAAACCTCCACATTTCCTTTCCGGCAAAAGAAAAGGCCACATTTATTAAATGTCGAAATAATCTGTCCGTCTTTAAAAGTATGCGGATCACTGCTCGAAAGCACTGTAAACTGAAAAGGCATCTGTTGTCCGACCATCCATCTATCTCTTTTATTCATTCACTGCAAAATAAATACAAATCGCAAACTTTTCAGCTATATATCTACTAGAAAATATACAAATCGGACAATTTATCATTCATATCAACCTTTTCTATCCTCTTGCTTCGGGATAACTTTGCATCAGAAAACCAATAGCATGATATATGAAACAAATTTATCTTATTCTAACAGGTATTTCCTTGATTCTACTGAGTTCCTGCACACAGCGTACCCAGGAAGCCAAAGGCTATCAGACAGTAAAAATAGACACGATCGTTTCTGCCGACAAGCAAACTTTCCTGCAATTCCCGGGAAAGGTAAAAGCCGCACAAGATATCAGCCTTGCCTTCCGGGTAAGCGGAACCATCAGCAAAATACATGTAAAAGACGGTACCCGTGTGCAGGAGGGACAATTACTGGCCGAACTGGACCCCACCGACTATCAAGTACAACTGGATGCTACTGAAGCAGAATACCAGCAAATAAAAGCGGAAGCGGAAAGAGTCATGGCCCTTTACAAAGACAACGGAACCACCCCCAACGCCAATGACAAAGCTGTATACGGACTCAAACAAATCACTGCCAAGTACAAACATCACAAAGACCAACTGGCTTATACACGGCTCTACGCCCCCTTCAACGGGTACGTACAAAAACGCCTGTTTGAAGCTCACGAAACCATCGGAGCCGGAATGCCCGTCCTATCCATGATCAGCAGCGGGACTCCCGAAGTAGAAATAAACCTTCCTGCGGCCGAATACATCCGCCGGGACCAGTTCGACAATTATCACTGTACGTTTGACATCTATCCGGGCGAAACCTATCCGCTGAAACTAATCAGCGTCACCCCGAAAGCCAATGCAAACCAATTATACACCATGCGCCTGCAAGTAGTACCCGGAACGCCGGCTGTTCCCTCTCCCGGAATGAACACCATGGTCACCATCTCTTACCGCACAGAACAGACGAACACTCTCTCTGTCCCTACCGGCGCCATCCTGCAAAAAGAAGGCAAAGCGTATGTATTCGTCTTCAACCCATCGGACAACACAGTGCACAAACAGGAAATATCCATGCTACGTTTACTGAACAACGGACACAGCCTCATCACTGCCGGACAGCTGAAACCGGGAGAGCTGATTGTATCCTCGGGAGTACATCACATCGAGGATGGAGAAACTGTAAAACCTTTACCACTTGTCACTAACACAAATATAGGAGGATTATTATAATGGATATCAGCAAATGGGCATTCCGTAACAGGAATCTGATTTATTTCCTGATAGCGGTTCTGCTGCTCGGCGGAGCCTACTCCTGCTATCAGATGAGCAAGCTGGAAGACCCCGAAATAAAAGTAAAGCTTGCCATGGTAGTCACCACCTATCCGGGTGCTTCCGCCCACCAGGTAGAACTGGAAGTAACGGACGTGCTCGAAAAGAACATCCGCACCATGGGCAACATAGACAATATAGAAAGTTATTCATACAACGACTTATCCCTGATACAGATAGAACTGCTGAGCACCGTGCCGGACGACGAAGTGGAACAATGCTGGGACATGCTGCGCCGCAAAGTAAGCGACGCCCACGCCCTGTTGCCCGAAGGAGCCACCACCCCGATAGTCAAGGATGATTTCGGAAACGTATATGGTATGTTCTATGCCCTGACAGGCGACGGACTGTCCGACCGTGAACTGTCCGACTATGCCGAACTGGTGAAACGGGAAGTGAACGAACTGGAAGGCGTGGACCGTGTGGAACTCTACGGCAAGCGTTCCGAATGTATCAACATCTCCCTGCTGCAAGACCGTATGGCGAACCTCGGTGTTAAACCTGCAGAAGTACTGGCAACCTTGAACGGACAGAACAAAACCACCTATACAGGATATTATGAAAATGGTGACAACCGTATCCGAGTCACAGTAAACGATAAATTCAAAACCGTAGAAGATATTGGAAAAATGCTGGTCCAGGGACATGATGACGACCAGCTTCGCCTGAGCGACATCGCCCGTATAGAAAAAGACTACGAGGATCCCACACGCAATGAAATGTTTTATGACCATGAACGTGCTCTCGGTATACTCATCGCCGCCTCCAGTGGCTCGGACATTATAAAAGTAGGCCATGCCGTAGAAAGCAAGTTGGTCGAACTCAAAACCGGACGTCTGCCCGCCGGAGTGGAATGCCACAAAATCTTCTATCAGCCCGAACGGGTAGGCAGCTCTTTGGGAACCTTTGTCATCAACCTGATAGAATCCGTCATCATCGTAGTACTGATACTGATGATAGCAATGGGATTCAAGAGCGGCCTTATCATAGGTATCAGCCTGATCATCACCGTATTCGGTTCTTTCCTGTTCCTTTATTCGGCAGGTGGAACGATGCAACGCGTATCATTGGCTGCTTTTGTACTGGCAATGGGCATGTTGGTAGACAATGCTATCGTCATCATAGACGGCATACTGGTAGACTTGAAAGCCGGAAAAAAACGAATGGAAGCCATGACTGCTATCGGGCGACAGACAGCTATGCCTCTTTTAGGAGCCACCTTGATAGCCATTATCGCCTTTCTACCTATCTACATGTCCCCCGACACCGCAGGAGTCTACACGCGCGACCTTTTCATCGTACTTGCCGTTTCCCTGCTGTTGAGCTGGGTATTGGCACTGATTCACGTACCGCTGATGGCCGACCGCAGACTACATCCTGCCATAGATACCGACAGTACCGGAAAGCGTGTGTACAAAGGTAAAATCTATGCCGGTCTCCGTTCGGCACTGCGGTTCGGTCTGGCCCACCGGTGGAGTTTTGTATTCACCATGATTGGCCTGTTGCTACTTTCCGCTTTCGGCTATCCATACATGCGTCAGGGCTTTTTCCCCGACATGGTTTACGACCAGCTTTACATGGAATACAAACTGCCGGAAGGAAACAACCACACTCGTGTGGCACAAGATTTGAAAGAAATAGAAACCTATCTGAAAGGACGCAAGGAAATAACCCACGTCACCACCTCCATAGGCGGTACGCCCGGACGCTATAACCTGGTGCGGAGCGTTGCCAACCCATCGCTTTCGTATGGCGAACTGATTATCGATTTCACCTCACCGGAAACCTTGGTAGAACATATAGATGAAATCCAAGCTTACCTCTCCCAAGCCTATCCGGACGCATACATCAAATTGAAAAGATACAATCTGATGTTCAAGAAATATCCCATAGAAGCGCAATTCCTGGGCCCCGACCCTGCCGTTCTGCACCAACTGGCAGACAGCGCCCGTACCATCATGGAAAATACACCGGAAGTCTGCCTTATCACCACCGACTGGGAACCTCAGATTCCTGTACTGACCATCGAATATGACCAGCCGTCCGCCCGTGCCCTCGGCCTGAGCCGCAATGATGTCAGCCTTTCCCTGCTCACAGCTACCGGAGGAATTCCCATCGGCTCTTTCTACGAAGGCATCCACAAAAACAATATCTATCTGAAATGCCTTGACGAAAAAGGAGAACCCATAGAAGATTTAGGCAATGCACAAGTCTTCTCGTCACTGCCCTCGTTGAACGGACTGCTGAACGAAGAAACCATGGTGAAACTGAAAGCCGGCACGCTTTCGAAAGAAGATTTGGTGGAAAGTATCATGGGAAGTACTCCGCTGAAGCAAATCAGCAAAGGAATTGATATCCGATGGGAAGACCCGGTAGTTCCCCGTTACAACGGTCAGAGAAGCCAGCGTGTACAGTGTTCGCCCGCACCGGGCATAGAAACGGAAAAAGCACGTCTTGCCATTGCAGAACGTATAGAGAAGATACAACTACCCGAAGGATATTCACTGGTGTGGCAAGGTGAGAAGATAGCCAGCGACCAGTCCATGAAATACCTGTTCCAGAACTTCCCGTTGGCCATCATTCTGATGATTGCCATCCTGATAATGCTATTCAAGGACTACCGCAAGCCTATCATCATCTTCTGCTGTATCCCGATGATTTTTGTAGGAGTGGTAGCAGTGATGCTGCTCACGGGGAAGGTATTCAACTTCGTGGCCATCGTAGGAACCTTGGGTCTTATCGGCATGTTGATAAAGAACGGAATTGTACTGATGGATGAAATCACCCTTCAAATCAGTAAAGGGATAGAACCTGTTACCGCATTGATAGACAGTTCCCAAAGCCGTCTTCGTCCTGTTATGATGGCTTCGCTGACCACCATTCTGGGTATGATTCCCTTGCTGTCCGATGCCATGTTCGGCTCGCTGGCGGCAGCTATCATGGGCGGATTGCTGTGCAGCACGCTGATTACACTGCTCTTTATCCCTATATTATACGCCTTGTTCTTCAAAATAAGAAACGATTGATTTATTTCACTGACATACAAAACCAAGAACAAATGAAAAAAACAATGATAATCCCCTTCTGTTTTCTGTTATGGCATCTTGTCGCCCCGGCACAGGCACAGGAAACACTGAGTCTGAAAGAATGCCGTGAAATGGCATTGAAATACAATAAGGAGATGGCGGCTTCTGTAAAACAAACAGAAAGCGCCCACTACACAGCCAAGAGTTACAAGGGGAACTTCTTCCCCAATCTGACAGCTAGTGGAACCGGACTTTACAGCAATGCCGACGGCAGTTATGGCATAGCCGGAGGCAACCTGCCCGTCTTTCTGCCCGACGCCACCGGACAGTTTAATCCGGGACAACCCTCAGGTTTCGCCTATTTTCCCGGTATCAACCTGGATTACAAGATAGGATGGGTCTACATGGGTGGCATACAATTAGAACAACCCCTCTATATGGGCGGTAAAATCCGCGCCGCCTACAAAATGTCCCTGTTAGGTAAAGAAATGGCACAGATGAACGAAACCCTGACCGCCACAGAAGTCATTCTGAAAACAGACCAGGCATACGCTCTGGTAGTGAAAGCGAAAGAGATGAAAACAGTGGCCGACACATACCATGCCGTATTGGCCGAATTGCAAAAGAACGTGGAGAGTGCCTACAAGCACGGATTGAAACCTCAGAACGATGTGCTGAAAGTGCAAGTGAAACTGAATGAAAGTGAACTGGGCATACGCAAAGCCGAGAATGCTCTCCGCCTGGCTACCATGAACCTCTGCCACCTGATAGGAAAACCGCTGACCACGGAGATCCTCATTTCCGGAGATTTCCCGGAAATAGAACAGGAAATGGAATTACAGGTACTGGATATCACCCGTCGTCCGGAATACGGTATACTGGACAAACAAGTGGCCATCGCCCGCCAACAAGTCAAGTTAAACCACAGCGAACTGCTTCCCAAAGTAGGCATCAAAGGTTCATACGACTATGTACACGGTTTGGAACTGAACGAAAAGAATTTTCTGGATAATGCCAGTTTCTCTGTCCTGTTGAACGTAAGTATTCCCCTTTTCCATTTCGGCGAACGCAGCAACAAGGTACGTGCAGCCAAAGCCAGGCTGGAACAGACCCGTCTGCAACAGCAAAATCTGAACGAGCAAATGCTACTGGAACTGACCCAGGCCGCCAACAATTTGGACGAAGCGAAACTGGAAAGCGAACTTGCCGACCGTTCCCTGTGGCAGGCGGAAGAGAACCGACGCGTCAGCAAAAGCCAGTACGAAGTAGGACTGGAAACTCTTTCAGACCATCTGGAAGCCCAAGCACTATGGCAACAGGCATACGAAACCCAAGTGGATGCCCGTTTCCAACTTTACCTGAACTATGTGGCTTATCTGAAAGCAGCCGGGACTTTACATGACAAACTGTAAAAGTCTCTACCCTGAGTTTTTGGTTCTTCTTCATTTTGGGGGCAAGTGATTTATTCATATCCCTTTATTCATCGGCTATTAGATTGTATTCGGGGATATATTATTCTCTATTTTCGAATATTCATTCGAATGTCTTTATTGGTCGAACTTTGGTAGTGAAGTGTTGCCCCCAAAATGAAGAAGAACCCCGAGTTTTAAAAAGTGCTACCACCCTTTCTTGTATAACCACCTTCCTTCTCTTTTTATTCCCAAACGGATAAAAAAACTAAACTTCGGGAACACCTTCCTGCTTGCGCAGCACATACACCGCATGAGAGTGCTTTCCCTCTTTGTCCAATCTCTTCTCTTCGTACCAACCCTTCAGCTCATAAGCAGCCGTGGTGCGCGCCATCCCCAAGCATTCCGAATAAACCAGACGTGTAATGGAACCGTGTTCCTTCAAATAAGCTTCCAGCAATTTCCAACGCTCCTCTTTAGTATACTTCTTCCCCGTAGGCAGGAAGCCGAACTCGGCACGAAGGATATCCGTATCCTGACGTACCCTCTTGACTAACTCCGGTACCGGACGGAAGTTCACTTTCTTTATCCTCACGGATGCCGCACGTATCTCTTTCCGGTCTGTCACCTCACGCGAAGACAAGGCAAGAGAGAACGTACCCAGTCCGTCCAGCCGCACATTTTTCCCTTGCCGCAAATGGGATACAACCATATCGGCCACCTCCTGTAGCACTCCCACCACACAGCCCACCGAATATGCGCTGTGCTTGGACAACTCCTTCACAATGTGATCGGTAGTAATCGTTTCCTTCACCACTACCGCCGGATAAAGCACCGGCTTGCCGTCCTTTTCCTTGAAAGGGTTGGCCTTGAAATCATATTTTATATCCATCATTAAAAGATTTGATCTGTATCCGTAAGCCCTTTCTGCTCTATGGTTAAGGGTTCTCTTCCTTTTGTATTCTATCTCCATAAGCTTTGGACTTAACTCCAAAGGCTATGGAGTTATCTCCAAAGCTTATGGAGTCAACTCCGCAACCTATGGAGATAGAACACATCTGGACAAAAGTACTTAATCTTTAGGGGAAAAAGGCTTAATATAACGGAAAAGATGGATTAAGGAGAAAAATAATCAGGTAGTTGGCCCCTTCGTAAAAAATAGAATGAATAAACAAAAGGATACGAAGTGATTTGATGTACACGGAAAGCAATGAAAACATTGTCTGATATAAACAGAACCGTTATAACCAATCATCTGAAAATATATTTGATATATATGAGTTAGAAAAAGAAGTCCTATGCGCAAAATCGACACTTGCAACAAAACTCTTACTGCCTTTTTGCCACATATCACTTTTTTATCGTATTTTTGTGTTGGCAACAAACTAATACCCATAATACACAGACTGATGAAAACCACCATTTTACTTGGCTTATTATTAACTCTTACAGCTTCATGCAAACACCATTCCAACCCCGTAACTACAGAAGAAAACTTCCACACCCAAGAAGCCAACCGTCTGGTAGCAGAAGCGGGAAACCTATGGTCTCCTTCTTTGGACAGCACTTTCTTCTTTAATAATGACAGTGAACATATCTCTATAAACGACAAGGAAATATGGGCCAAACTGGACAGCGCGTTAGCCATTGACCCTACCAATATAAAAGTGTATGTGGGAAGAATTAGTTATTTATCAGCGTGCAAAAAGTACCGTGAGATTCTATCTGTACTCCGGCAAGCCGAAAAACAATCCACCCTCAGTGCCGACTTATGGTCAATGAAAGCGATGTTTGAAGATTATTTCGGAGACAGCCTTACCGCCCAAAAAAATTATCGGTCTGCCGATTCCGCCTATGCCATCCTCATAAAAGAATATGCTACAGACAGCCTCAAGTATGCCAGTTTCCGCATTAACCGCGCACTGAACATGGCATTGATGACTGATAATATTGCGGTTCTTAAAGAAGAGGTGGAACTCGCTAAAAAGATATTTCCTGAGACATGGAAAGGACTTGACACTAATGTTTACGGGAAAAACAAAAAAGACTTTTTCGACAAATGCTTTAACGTCCGCAAAAAGTAATCCTGCCTGCTACATTAAGAAAATTACTAAATCATTACATTTGAAAGAACAGACCTGTAATACCTACTTTCAATACAAAGATTTTTATAGCACAAAGGTGTAACTTTCTCCCCTTTCTGCCGACTAACCTTTGGAATCTTGCTTTATGTTTTGGCTCTAAACTTTATCGGAATTATAAAACTGGAAAAAAATAAAGAATGTACTCCAATACAAAAAGTTATTTCATTGGGGCTATATTACAGGATACCCAATTGTTACCATATTCCTCGGTGTATTTTTTTATAATTACCATCAATGGTGGATGGTATTGACCATATCTATCTTGATGCTGATGGCTATTCTGACTGACTATTTCCTCTTCCATTATGTATCTGACAGAATTAAAGAGCTGACACGGGTGAACAAAGAGTTGGCAGAACTGAAAGAGGAGCATAAAGAATAATTTTTCACTCCATTATGAGGGTACTTAACCGGATATTTTATTCCTTTGTACCCTCAACTAGAATAAAAAAGCACTTTATGTTTCAGCTGTATCTGCTGCTTCGTTTAAAAAATTTTGGAAGGATAGTCATAGAACTGGGCATCTTCAGAATAGTCTTCCTTACCATCTTAACGGTGGCTGCCATCATGATATTGTTCTTGGCAGAAAACCGTTTCGTCATTCCTGTGGTATGCGTTCTCTTATTGGCCAGCTATCATAATTATAGAAAAGATAAAGAGTTTCTACACACTTTAACGTCCCATCTTCCAGTCTTCCTGATCAAAGAGTATACTTTAATCACATTGCCATTTGCGGGAATGGAAATGATAAAAGGGCGATTTACAGAAGCTATCGGTTTATGGCTGTTCGCCACGTTATTGCCTTTCCTGAAAGAAATTAAGCTGGAACACAAACCTATCCGCTTACCTTTTCTCTACAAAGGAAGTTATGAATATATACGGATGTTCCGCCAATCTTTCTGGATATATGCCCTACTCTTGCTTTTTTCCATAGCAGGAACCGTACACGGAAATATAAAAATAGACAAAGTGTGTGTCGTTCTATGGGGATTGATACAGGCGTCAGGCTATCTGCAACCAATGGACACCGGATATCTTCTTCATTTCAAAAATTTCAAGACTTTATGCCGTTTCCAATCGAAAAGTATCGCATGGAATGTTTTCATCACCTCCATTCCTTTCGGCTTAGCACTTATAGCATCTACCTATGACCAAGATGAAATCCTCTTTTTCTTATCTTATTATATCGCCACCTTGATTTATGCCATTGGCATCAGTATGTTGCGCCATATCATCCCATCCCCCCTATTGCTGTTTATTGTGCAATTAAGTATATTGATGCCTTTTTATTTAGGTTCTCTTTTTGTTCCGTTTCTTTTAATACCCGGCATGGCTCTTACCACATTGTTGAGCTGCCAGACACGCAAACATTTAAAAAGATTACTATGATAGAAGTGAATGATTTACATAAAAAATTCGGTAAAGTCAAAGTATTAAACGGGATTCATTTAGAATATCACCCTGGAAAAATATATGGTTTGGTGGGTGAGAATGGTGCCGGAAAGACTACTTTATTCAACTGCATGACGGGAATCTATGATTATACTGGAAGCATAACCAAAAGCAAAACTTTAAAAGCAGGTTATCTGTCTGCATCCAACTTCTTTTATTCCCAAATCACGGGTCTTGAATACTTGGAATTCTGTATGAAGGCCAAAGGTCTGCCGGTCAGTACACTCACCATTCAACATTTAAATGAAATTTTCCAACTGCCCCTTGACAGGTATGCTGCCGAATATTCTACCGGAATGAAAAAGAAACTGGGATTTATGGCATTATTATTGCAAGAAAATGACGTATTTATTCTTGACGAGCCGTTCAATGGGGTGGACTTGAAGGGGTGTATCCTGATGAAAAGACTCATCCGGCAACTGAAAGCAAAAGAAAAGACGGTGATAATTTCATCACATCTCATTGCCTCGTTAAGGGAAATATGTGATATTATCCACTATCTGAATGAAGGGGTTATCTACAAAGAATACCATGAAGAAACAACAGAAGAGATAGAAGAGGATATATTATGCAACACTAAAAAGATACAGTCCACCTCATACTTTCAGTAAAACACACAGCACTGTCCTTACATGAAAGCTACAAGTTTAACTCCATCCCAATTCTTTTTCACCACTGATATTGCACAGATACCATAAATTCGCGGGGACGAAGTTTTACCCAAGAAGTATAATTCTGCACAGCAGAATAAAGAGTATAACGATATTGTTCCTTATTAAACAGATTCATAGCAGAAGCGGTAAACCTCCATTTTCCGGATTTATGTATCAATGAAACATCTGCAAGCCAAGTATTCAGATGCTGGTCCTTGCTTAAATCATTATAAAAATGCTCTCCGGATAACCGGAAGTCCGTATCATGAAATCCCAAACTGAGAGTCAGCCGTTGAGCTACATCCCATAAAGGGTCTAAACGGGTATCCTTTCCTATTCCGGAACCCCCACAACTGACCGTCGCTTTGTATTCAACCTCAAAAAGTGCAGAAGGGGCCCACACAATTTTAGGTTCGACGCGCAGATAGTCATACCTGTAATTCTGAACGATATTTTCATTCAACTGTTTACCTTCATTGCGTGCTAAAGTCAGTTCCAGAGAAGTCTTCAAATTCCAGTCATATACCCCTTTCGACCCTATGGTATTCAAGGCGTAACTATAAGAGGAATGATTTCTTTCCACAGACGAAAGATAAAAATTACCGTCCTTATAATTACGTTCTGCCATCAGATTATAACGATTGTGGGAATAGGAAGCTGATAAAGTCCAGAAAAATTCCTTGACAGTATTTTTGTATTCCAGATAGCAGGTATAAAGTTGCCGGACGGTTACAGCTACTTTTCCCGTGTGTTTCACCACAGTACGATAATCTTCACGATAATGGAAAGGATAGATATCCTGTATTCCTCCTTCACTCTCGTCCAGGCTGCCTGATAAGGACATTTTCCAACGGGGACTAAACTTATAGCGAAAATAAAGGGAGGGAGCGGCATAAAAACGGGAATAAGATTGCTTTGGAAGACGATTCCACCAGACAGTGGCAGCAGCGGTGAGTAAAAAATCAGTCCTCTCCCATTCTATACGGGGAATAGTATAGAAGGAATAACGAGGAACAGAGTAACTATTCTCCTGTCTCACCGAAGAAAGTTCGCCACGAAAACCACCTGTAAGCTGGTAATTCACTCCATTCTTTTTCCGCATCCCATAAAGGGCATTATCCGTGTAGGCATTGTCGATGTTCATTTCTTCATATTCCATAGGGATAGATTCATATGTCTGTCCGGTGACAGTTCGATATGTGTTTTCGTTGATGTTATCAGGCAAATTCAATTCGTCCCTACGGTGGATGCAGGTGGCAATCAGTCTGTTATCGGCAGATGACACGGGCAGGTTGCGGTGAATCACTGTCAGTAAAGCAGGAAGATGGGTGTAACGGATATACGACCGGATTCCCCAGGTGTATTTTTCTTTGGTGTAAAGTTGGTTGAAATAATTCTTCAATTCCCATTGTGAATTCTTTATCTTTTGGAAAATAACATTATCACCCGTTATATCCGAAACTCCTGATTTCCATGTTCCTGCAAACGAAAAATTCTCACGAGTGTACCGACTTGCAGCATTATCTTCATAATTTACTTCACCATTCAGACAATCGGTTTTTAAACGGTCATGCCGGTTGGTAGCCGTATGCACCGTATCTTGTGCAAAATAATAGATTTCCTCACTTCCATATTGCCGGGTTGTGCGGTCATGGATATACCCTAACTGAAATCGTAATTGCTTTTCTTCATCCAATCGGTACAGGCGGTTGGCAGAGGCTGTATGCGTTTCATTGAATAACAGCCTTTTTTGCGACAAGGGCATGGCCGGTTCGGGTAAAGGAAGAAAAATGGGAGGATTGCTGTCCGTCACCCGGTCAAAGCTATTGCCGGATGCCAGTTTCTGTTGGTCGGAAAACAGATTCCGGCCTATATTATTTGCCTTGTAAGTATAGACAGTCTGTCGGTTACGACTCAATTGCAGTACATTGAACGAAGCGTCGTAAAGTGCCTTCTCTCCATAACCTCCCCCTGCCATAACGGTATAAATCCATTGGGAACGGACTTCGGGTTTCAATTTCAAATTCAAGGCAACGTCATCCGTAAAGGTCTTGCCACGCAAGGACTTAATGGGTTGGTGTCCTTCAATGACCTCCGCTGCCTGTACGGCATCCGCTTTCAGATTATTATTAATTTGATTATAACGACCGCCACTCACATCCATACCTTCCACATAGAGATTACTGATCACTTTTCCATTATATTTTATAGTTCCATTCTCTTCCACATTGATGCCGGGAAGTTTTTTCAACACATCACTTACATTCCGATCTTTGGAAGATGTAAAACGGGTGAGGTCATATTTCAAGGTATCCTGCCGTCCCCATACGCGCCCCGGACGAATCTGTACTTCTTTCAGCAAGACAGCTTCCTGCTCCAGTTCGATAGTTAACGGACGACTGATAAGTACCGATATGGTCTTTTTCCTGTAACCCATATAAAATACCGTTATTGTCCTGTCTTTCAAGGATGAAGAGGAAAGTTGAAAACGTCCGTCAGCATCTGTCAAAGTATAGTTGATGATATTGCCATCCCCTCTCTGTTGCAAAGTGACGGTAGCGGATTCCAAAGGCTGACGGGTAACTTTGTCCGTTACCCGTCCCTTTATCGTGTTTTGTGCGTTTGTGTGAATATGAAGCAAAAAGCTCAACAAAGAGAGAATGATTGCTGTTTTCATCTTGTTATTTTTCAGATAATTCTATCGGATTATAAGGTAACTCAAAGTTTTTCAACGTATTACCTTGTTCATCTTTTACCGTCAATTTTACATTGGGGGCTGTAGAAGTGATAAAGCCTATCGGGTCCTTGGCATAACGCTCATATACCTTATTCAAATCTCTACGACTGATGGATTCAAAACCTTTTCCATTGAAAAGAAGTGGTTTCGGTCCACGGAATTGCTCGATACCTGTACATTCAAATGAATAATGTCGGCGGTCATCCTCAGCCTTTATGATGAGACCTGGCAATCCACAAAGTTTCCAAGGCCCTTCACTTACAGGAATTTCCATCGTGAACCATGCCGTATAACTTCTTCCCCGGAAGTGACCAGTTGCTTTCCGGCAATGATAAGTCAGAATAGTAGCCGTATCGGGTAATAAGGTCCATACCGGTTTTTCATTCTTTTCCTCGCAACGGAAATTACTGGTAGCCAACCGGTCAAGCGTTGTCACCTTTCCCGTAGGATAGTTCTTATAAATCCGATATGTAATACGCCCGTTTCCATAAGCCTTGGCATGTTGCTGCAAGACATCTTGGGACACTTTATTAGCATAGTCAGCGATCAAAGTAGAATCCCGAAGATAAGTAGTGTAACTATAAAATTGCGAACATTTCTTTCCCACTTCCAGCATCATCGTTTCCGAATTGGGCTGACGGTCGGCCTTAGTTGTGTCCTCTACCATCTTCAACTCATACTGGGCACGGAAAACCAATTCATCTATGGGTTCGCTTTTCTTCACATCATCCATAGCGAGAATGGTTATCTGCGCCGTAGCCGGCAATGCCATGATTGCCCAAAATAACAGGTTTGCCAGTTTCTTTTTCATAATCCGAATTGTTTTTAAGTGATGAATTTTATACTGCAAAGCTAGGTCCTTCTCTCCTTCCCGATACCACAAAATTATTACTGAAATATTACGCCGATGAAAAAACAACCCTCGTGTACATTGCATATCTAAGGATAGCCCGTACCTTTGCTTTAACGAAAAAAAGAAAAGATGGAAAAAAGAATAAAAACAGTATGGATACTGACTATCATTACAGCTATACTGATAATAGGCGGTCAAGGCTATTGGCTTCACCACCAATATTGCTATTCAACGAGAACGTTCATGCAGGAACTGCATAAACAAATACTGCAACTGGAAAAAGAAGAAATGAATACACGCTATGACAAACGGACTAACAACCACAAATATACACTGAGCTACAAAATAGAAATGCCGGATTCGGTGAACCAAAACGGCAAAACAACCTGTGTCATTAGTTTTTATAGACAAAAAAGTGAAATTAATAATCTGGATTCATTGATAAAACAGAATGCATTGTTGAATGAGGAAAGTGTTATAGTCCGCGACAGTTTTCGGGTAGAGAACATTTCCAATGAAATTCTATTTGATGCAGCCACACGTTATAGAGCCGAGATGACCCACCCCTTTCGAGCTGAAAATTTTGATTCACTATTACAAGCCAACCAGATAAAACTGACAAATATCAGACTGATGCAGACTGATTCTATCCTGTGGCATGGAAGCTATACCTCTTCCACCCGATTGTTCAAACCTGAAATGTATATTGTTTATCCTTATAATCCTTTACTTAAACAGGCATTGACGGCATCCATACAGATACCTTTCCCCTCCCTTCTCCAACAAATGGCATGGCAGCTGTTGGGTAGCCTGATATTAGTTCTGCTCTTGGTATTCTGCCTTATCTACCAGATCAAGACCATTTTGAAACAACGGAAAATAGACGAAATGAGAAAAAGCTTTGTAAATACCATGATACATGAACTGAAACGCCCCGTACAAACCTTGAAAATGTGTATTGCCTTTCTCAACAACAAGTCCATGCGTACAGACGAAAGAGCAATGGATGAAGTAGTAAAGGATTCCATGTTTGAACTGGACAATCTTTCTGCCTACCTAGCCAAAGTAAGGGATATGACACGGGCTGACTATGAACACACGCCTCTCCACATCCGTACTTTTGATTTACGGGAAACCGTAAATAAATTAATCCGGCTTACCAATATACCTGCCGATAAACAGGTTACGGTTCATCCGTACTATAAAATGGAATCCACTTTGGTCATCGCCGACCCGGTACATATTGCCAACATCATCAGCAACCTGATAGAGAACGCCATCAAGTACTCCGGTAAAGAAGTCCGGATTGATTTATCCTGTATACAGAAAGGGCACACCCTTACTATACAAATAACAGATAACGGAATTGGAATTCCGCCAGCAGAGCAAAGCAAGGTTTTTGATAAGTTTTATCGCGGCAGCCATATACCAGACCGAAATATACCGGGTATCGGACTAGGGCTAAGTTACGTAAAACTTCTCACCGAAGCACACCACGGATACGTATCCTTGACCAGCCAGCCGGGTAAAGGAACGACTTTCAGTATTGTATTACCTCAATAATCATTTCAACAATTCATGTAAGATGAAAACAATCAAAATACTTTTCGCAGATGATGATTTAAAATACTCCATGCTCTTAAAACGTTTTTTGGAAACAGAAGGCTATGAAGTTACTTACGCAGGGAACGGAAACATTGCTTTACAGCAATTTCCCTTAATAAAGCCCGATTTGGTATTGCTTGATATCAATATGCCCGAACTGAACGGCTTTGAGGTAGCGGCAAAAATACGGAAACAAAATCATCAGGTACTTATTTTCTTTCTTTCAGACCGTAGCGATAAAGCCGACCGTCTGAAAGGTTTTGATCTGCAGGCCAATGATTATCTAGCAAAGCCTTTTTATCCCGAAGAGCTGTTGGCACGTATCCGTGAACGGTTTCAATGTGTAGACAACAGAATTGAAACAGAAATCTATACATTCGGGAAAAGTACATTCAACTATACCACCAATGAAATAAGGACAGGAAATAACAAGGTACTGATTACTTCCCGACAGGCTGAGATACTCCGAATATTAGCTAAAAACCTCCATGTTCCCGTAGACCGGGAAATACTGTTGAAACATGTATGGGGAGCTTCATCCTATGCCAATTCGCTGGCATTGAATGTACAAATAACCTATTTACGAAAAGCGTTGCGCAATGACTCCAGTGTGAAGATAGAATCACTGATGAAGAAAGGATATGTGTTACACATAGAAAAAGGATAAGAAAACTCTTTATAGTTCGTCATTCTTCATTTCATTCAGAAAGGCAAACTATAAAGAGTATCAAATTGCCGAAAGCACTCTTTTTTATAATGTATAAGTTCCTTCGACCAGCTTGCCCATCGCCCATACGGCACGGATATTCAAATCCTGGTCAAGAATCAAGATATCGGCATCTTTTCCTTTCTGCAAGGAACCTTTACGGTCATATACTCCCATAAATTTCGAAGGAGTTTCGGAAGCCATACGGACAGCATCCTCCAAAGGAATTTCCGCCTTCTGCACCAAGGTACGGATCAAACGGTCCATGGTGGCCACACTGCCTGCCAATGCTGAACGGTCTGCCAGTTTGCACACACCATCCTCTATGATGACACGAGGATCGAAAGCCACGTTACTGTCACTGGCCGCACATGCCAAAGCATCTGTAATGACACAAGCACGTTCTACACCCTTTATCTTATAAACCAACCGTAAAATGGTAGGTGGTACATGAATGCCATCGGCCACCACTTCCACATTCATATCGTCTATCAGATAAATACTCTCTACTGTTCCTTCATATTTATACTCACGACGCTTGTGAAAACCGGGCATTGCATTATAGAAATGCGTGGCCAGCGTATAACCTGAATCCCATGCAGAACGAATGTCTTCATATTCAGCCTGAGTATGGGCCACAGATGCCACAATCCCTTTTCCCGTAATGTATTTTCCGAACTGCATAGCCCCCGGCAATTCGGGAGCTGCATCCCAACGCTTGATACAATTCCATTTCTCTACAATAGGAATATACTCATTAGGGTCCGGATCTTTAATATTCTCAGGCATTTGTCCACCAGCCATCTTGATGTTCAGATAATGACCTTCCAGGTGCAATCCCAATACCGGACTGTCCGGTTCCGCCATCAACTTGGTACAAGTTTCGGCAGCCGCCTCAATCATCGGTACGGTAGAAGAAGACAATGTTGGAAAAATACTGGTAGTACCATGTTTCATGTGAGCATTAATGGCTGTACGGAAAGCCTCTTCCGTACCTTCCATAAAATCACCGCCACCACCACCATGACAATGGATTTCCACACCACCGGGAACAACATACATACCTTTAGCGTCAATCAGCTCGGCTCCGATAACAGCTAAATCACAATTGGTAACTTCTAAAATCTTATTGTCGCGCATAAGGACAGACCCGTCCTTCAACCAGCCCTGTGGGGTAAGAATCTTTGCGTTAATGATTTGGGTCAACATGATACTATGATAAGTTAGGATTTTTAATTGGCATATTAAATTCGCCAACAAAAATAGCAACTTTTTCACTTTCTGAAACAGATTTCCCCAATTATTTTCTAACTTTTTTAATAAATAAGCCCCGCTTAATAAAATCAAGCGGGGCACAGATAGTGGAAATTGAAACAAATCTTTTTACTTACTTATTAAAACTAGCCTACCTGATTTAAGTCCTTTACCTGTTGCGGTCAGTGTAATTTCTCCCGGTTTATCGGTGCTTTGCACAACAGCAGTCATCATTCCGTTAAACACTTTCATTTGCGGAACATGGAAAAGTTCCAATGAAGTGGGGTCTCCGTTTGCACCGGCACGATAGGTTCCCGCACCTTTTACAGCATACTTGATGAGATGTTGCGCATCGGGACAAAGGTTACCTTCTTTATCCACCACTCTCACCGTGACAAATGACAAGTCCTTGCCATCAGCCTTTATTTCATTGCGATCTGCAACCAATTCTATATGGTCGGGCTTACCTGCCGTATGGATTTCCTTTTCGGCTACAGCATCCCCTTTCTCATTGTATGCAACCACTTTCACGGTTCCCGGCTCATACTTTGTATCCATCCACATCAAACGGTAGCGTTTCTGGCGCTTGAAATCTGCTATGGAAGCAGAATCCGCACTATTTTCAGCCGTTACAGTCAAATCCTTGGTACGCTTACCCTGGCTCTTGCCATTGATAAACACTTCTGCAGACGGATAATTGGTATAGACAAAGATCGGGGTCACTTCTCCTTCACGTCCCGGCCATGTCCAATGAGGAAGGATGTGCAGTGTCTCTTCATCTTTGTTCCAATGGCTGCGGTACAAATAGTAACGGTCTTTGGGCAATCCGGCCAAGTCGATTATACCGAACAAAGAAGAATGGCTGGGCCAGTCAGTATAATAAGGAGTCGGTTCGCCCAGATAATCGAAGCCCGTCCATACGAACTCTCCGATCCCCCATGCGTTATCCTCGTGCCAAATCCAGTCGTCTTCCGGCAAATTGGACCAACCACAATGTTCCACATCGTAAGAAGAAGACTGATGATCGTCATATTTCTTCATAGCCTGACGGACAACGGGGAATTTATAGACACCACGCGAACTTACTGTAGAAGCTGTTTCACTACCTAAAATAATCTGCTGAGGCAACTTCTTATAGTTTTCAGGATATTTATGGGGACGATAATTGAAACCGGCCACATCCATAACGGCAGCCATATTATTGTTTACCACGGCATCGGGCGCATCCATACCTTGTGTTACAGGGCGGGTGGGGTCTTCACGATGGCAAATATCCTGCAACATACGCGAGAGTTTCGGACCGTTACTGCCGCTCCACTGATCAGGTACTTCATTACCTGTACACCACATCACAATACTTGGGTTATTACGATAGTGACGAATCAGATTCGTCAAATCCTTATCCACCCATTCATCAAATACTTTATGATATCCATTGGCCATCTTTGCCGATTTCCATTCGTCAAAGGATTCCGCCATCACCATCATACCCATCTCGTCACAAGCCTCCACCAGTTCGGGAGCCGGCATATTATGAGAAGTACGGATTGCATTACAGCCCATATCTTTCAGAATACGAATCTGACGACGGATAGCGGCATCATTTACAGCACCTCCCAACGGGCCCAAGTCATGATGGTTACATACTCCTTTGAATTTGGTCAATTTTCCATTCAGAAAGAAACCCTTGTCGGGGATAATCTCCAAGGTACGGATACCAAAACGAGTGGTATATTCGTCTTTCAAGGTATTCCCTTCATATACTTTGGATTCAGCCGTATAAAGAACCGGAGTTTCAGGACTCCACAACTCAGGATTGGCTACTGCAAACTCCTGTTCAAACAAAGTATTGTCAAAAACACTTAACTTGTTTTCCCCGGTAGCAACCACTTTGCCGTTTTTATCCTTAATCTGCGTCACAATACGGTAATTATCCTTATTGGCTCCTTCGGGACTAACCAAAGAAGTTTTCAAAGACACTTTTGCATATTTGTCTGTCACCACGGGAGTGGTAGCATACGTCCCCCATGTCGGGATATGCGCATCTTCATTGATTACCAGATGAACATTGCGGTACAAACCGGCCCCCGGATACCAACGTGATGATTCAGGCTCGTTTTCCAAACGGACTGCCAGCTCGTTCTTCTCACCCGGTTTCAGATAAGGGGTCGCATCCACATAAAAGGAATTATAACCGTATGGCCAATAGCCTGCCTCCTGCCCGTTCACATAGACACGGGCATGGCTCATTGCTCCGTCAAATATCAAAGTAGCCTTCTTGCCTTTTTCAAAACCGGGAGCATCAAAGTTCAGGCGATACCATCCGGTTCCTACAAATGGAAGACCTCCGGTACGGCCGGCATGTTCCAGAGCCTCTGTTTGTCCATCCTGAGTGATAGCCATTTCCTGCTTGTCGTTATTGATACTGAACGGACCATAAATCGCCCAATCATGAGGAACGGTGACGTTCTGCCATTTACTGTCATTATAACCGGGATTGGCAAATTCCGCATTATCTTCACGCGTAAATTTCCACCCTTTTTCGAAAGTCTGCTCTGTACGTACCTGCGCTTGCATAAAAGCAAAACAACAAACAGCTCCTAACGCAGCACACAAAAATCGTTTCGTATTCATAGTTATTTCTTATTAGGATTTTCTGTTACTATAAAAGTAATTTCACCTGCCTTGATCAAATCATCATGCGAAATCAAATATTTATTAAGTTTCTTATTGCCCAGTCTGATTTCCTTTATATAATCCCCTTGTCCTTCTTTCTTGATAACCAATTCTTTCTTGCCCCAATAGTTAGGATCAAGCTGAACGGTCACTTTATCAAAAGTAGGAGTAGTCAATGTATATTCGGGCACACCCGGACAATCCGGATAGAATCCCATCATACTGAATATAGCCCATGCAGACATCGTACCCGTATCATCATTGCCAGGAATTCCATCCGGCTTAGTTGTGAAATACTTAGCCAGCAATTCCTTCACCAATTTCTGTGTACGCCATTCTTCACCCTTGAAACGACTGAACAGGTAAGGATAAGCTATATCGGGTTCATTAGCCGGATCATAATTTCCTTCATCGAACACGCTTTGCAGCTTATCGACAAATTTCTTATCACCTCCCATCAGTTTCACCAGTCCATTGATATCATGAGGAACAAAGAAAGTGTAATTCCATGCGTTACCTTCGTGGAAACCGGGACTAGGTGCAAAATTCGCTCCTTCTTTCGGGTCAAACGGTTCATAGAACTTACCTTCCTTGGTGATAGGACGCAAAGTTCCGAAATCCTTGCTATAATAATTCTTATACCCCATAGAACGTTTGCGGAACAGTTTCGCATCTTCCTTTTTACCTAGAGCCTCTGCCAAAGTGGACAGCGCATAGTCGGCAACATAATATTCCAAAGCATGAGAAACCGAGTTGTCATACTGGCTTTCCATCGGCACATACCCTTTGGACATATAATCGTCATTATCCGGACGCATCAGATTATCCTTGCCCGGAGTAGTGGCCGACTTATACATTCCCTTATAAGCTTCGTCAATGTCAAAGTCTTGCAATCCCTTCATCCAACTGTCTACCAGAACAGGAATAGAGGGGTCACCTTCCATAGTCAATGTTTCACGACCATATAATTCCCATTTCGGGAACCATCCGTGTTCCTTATACATACCCATCATAGTATGTATCATATCCATCTGACGTTCCGGATAGACCAAAGTCATCAACTGATGGTAGTTACGATAAGTATCCCACAATGAGAATACCGTATAACGGTTACGGTTGGTGGTCAGAATCTTGTCTCCCTCCATTTGTGGATATTGTCCGCTTACGTCCTGCAAAATATTAGGATGAATCATGGTATGATACATAGCGGTATAGAATACTCCCTTTTGTTCTTCCGTACCACCTTCTACCTTGATACGGGAAAGATCATCGTTCCATCTCTTACGGGCCTCCGCACGCAGTTTGTCGAATGTTGTGCCGAAAGGCTGTTCTTTTTCCAAATTCAGACGAGCATTCTCAATGCTGACAAAAGATACGCCCATACTGACCTCAATCACTTCTTCCGCCGTAGTATCGTAAGTAAACCACACTCCTATATCATCTCCGCTTATTTCTTTTGTATAAGCAGTATAGAGTTTGTATTTACCGGCTGTATCGTCCCATTGCGCCTCCACACCCATCGGACGCATCATTTTCCAATAACCGCGTTTTGCCGGTACTTTGTTGATACGCATTACAAAATAGATGGGAAATACTGCCTGAGGATTGTAACAGAAAGTTCCCAACAACTTGGTACCTTCAATCTCACGGTCGTTTACAAAACGAACGGTAGCACCACTCTCATTGGTCAATCCCTCTCCCAGATTCAACAAGATATTGCTTTGTCCGGCAGGAAAAGTAAAGCGTGCCATACTGGTACGTGGGGTGGCAGTCAGTTCACATTTCACATTGTATTTATCCAGTATATTGGTATAATAACCCGGATTTGCAGTTTCACCTTGATAGAAACTTCCATAATTATGATAATCCACATCCAGTTTGCCGGTGGTAGGCATCAATAACAATGACCCCAATTCCGGACAGCCTACCCCGCTAAGGTTAACGTGCGCAAAACCGGTAAGATATTTATTATTGAATTCGTATGGAGTGGACCACCATTGCTTATCTTTATCCTTATCCCCTTCGGGAACTCCCATCACATTGAAAGGAGTCACCGACATCATTCCATGAGGAGTTAATGCTCCGGGATTTGTCGTACCGTAATTAGTAGTACCCACAAAAGGGTTTACATAATCTACCGGCTCTTTCTGTGCTGCCGCAGAAAAAACTGAGATACAAATCAGAACAGCCGATAACAAAATTTGTTTCTTCATGCTATTTGTTGTTTATATAGGTTCTATTATTTCACTACAATTTCATCTGTAAACAAGAAACCTCCGAATTCACCCGAAGATGCCTGATAACGTATGTAACGTGCTTTGGCATTTCCTTCCCAACCAAAGTTGGTGAAAGTCACCTTGTCATCCTTCACTACTTTGTGTTCCATGCGCTTCAGTTCCGTAAACTCCTTACCATCATTAGAAACGGAAATGATTACTTCTGAAGGCATAAAGACTTCAGGTCCACACACCTGCATAAAGTCTGCTCCAACAGAATGAATTTCTGTTTCTTTTTCCATATCAATGGTCACATCCATTCTTTTTTTGTCTATGAAACCTTGCCAGCGCTTGTCACCATAAGTCCAGCCTCCAATCACCCCATCTACCAAGGCACTATCACCACCGGCCGAATAGCCGGGATAATAAGCGGCATCCGGTCCGTAAGTCACTTTCTTACCTACTGCCAAGTGTTGTATGGGCTGATCCGCTCCCGGACGATTTCCTATCTCATTTTTCAAATCGAAAGGATGGTATCCTTCAGCTTTCAATGCCTCTACCTCTTTCAATGCGCGAGCATGAAAATCATCATAGTTCTTCACAGAAGGATCACTCCAAGCAACTTCCGCCAACGCAAGAATACGAGGATAAATCATCATTTCCGCATGTTCCGGAGTCGGAATATATTCTGTGAATAAATTAGCTTGTACTCCATACACTAACTGGACTTTATCCGCACTCAAAGTATCGGGTACAGGATTAAATGAATAAACTTTGGCCAAAGGCAGATACCCTCCTATTGCTTCCGGCTGGGAATCAGGAGCATCCTGATAAGAATCAAAATAGCAGAACTCACCCGGACTCATAATAGCCATGTGGCCGGAATCAACCGCTTTCATTCCCCCTTCCGTGCCACGCCATGACATGACAGTAGCATTAGGCGCCAAACCACCTTCCAATATTTCATCCCAACCCAATAATTTACGTCCGTGGGCATTCAAAAAGACCTCGATACGATGAATCAGATAACTCTGTAACTCGTTCACATCTTTCAAGCCCTCTTTTTTCATACGTGCCTGACACAGTTTGCAAGTGGGCCATGAGGCTTTACCGGCCTCATCCCCTCCTATATGAATATATTCGGACGGGAAAAGTTCCATCACCTCTGTCAACACATTTTCCAGAAACTCAAAAGTCTTTTCATTACCGACACAGAAATCGGCTTGTTTGTAAGGTTCGTGTGTACAAGACAACTCGGGATAAGCAGTCAGTACTTCTTCCGAATGTGCAGGCATCTCTATCTCAGGAATAACAGTAATAAAACGTTCCTGAGCGTATGCCACCAGTTCACGGATATCATCTTGAGTATAATAACCTCCGTGAGCATCTTTACTACCTTCTTCTTCATACCGTCGTCCGTTATTCCACCATTCTTTCCATGTAGGAAACTCACGCCATGCCGCAAATTCTGTCAGACGGGGATATTTTTTTATTTCAATACGCCAGCCCGCAGCGTCAGTAAGATGCAGATGCAAACGGTTCAATTTATAATATGCCAAAGCATCCATCTGCTTTTTTATAAATTCCTTGTTGAAAAAATGACGGGAAACATCCATCATAAAGCCACGATAAGCAAAACGGGGCTCGTCTGTAATGACTCCTACCGGCAATCCTTTTTCATCAGCCATTTGCAGCATAGTCTGAACTCCATAGAATAGTCCTGCTCCGGAAGTCGCACGAATAAGTACCTGATCAGGAGTTACCGTCAGAACATACCCCTCGGAAGAGTTTACCTCCGGCAATTGAGCCACTTGCTTCAAGACAATAGTATGTCCCTCTTCTGCCGCTACCGGTTTCAGCTTCATGAAAGAAGCCGCCAAATAATCCTTCAAAATCTTTTTATCTCCTTCGGACGCATCTATATACAATCCTGTTTCCGGATTCAGAGGAAACACTCCCTGTTGCAATTCCACCTTCAATGGTGCAGGAATAACAGAAAGTGTGCGTTGCTCTTCCTTTGTGCAACTTGCAAACAACAAGCCCAATGCAGCTCCTGCCAATATAATCAATTTTCTCATCTTCTATTTTCTTTAATTCTATTAATTTCATTGGTACGAATGCCCGGTTTCAGTTCTCCATTAATAATGTAATGGAATCCGTCCTGAGAAACTATTACAGCTCCGGCACGCGCACCTTGCTCATATTCACCTAATGTAGTCCATTTATTCGTCTGTGGATGATAGAGCAGCAGATTTCTGTTAAACCGATACCACTCTACAGGATGTGACAAATATTCTTTTCCCGCATAAATACCTTGGAGAGCCTTTAAGAATATATCCTTATCAACTCCTCCGGCACACAATATCATCCCCTCGCCAAAAGAGGTTCCCATTCCACCACCTAAAGAGATCTCATTACCTTCTGCATCACACGGAGTGGCAACCGATGACCATTCTTTCGTTTCCGGAGAATACATATATCCATCTACCGATAAAGAAGCCTGGTGCCCTTCAATAGCCGGGGCAAAGCCACCCCATATATAAAGTTTTCCGTCTTGCGCCACGCAAACAGGTTGTACTCTGGGTTCACCCGGAATATCTGTTTCTTTTTTCCATCCTCCAGACAAATCCAACAGATCAAGCATGTACATGGCCGAGGACGGAATGCCATTTACATTTCCCCCGACAATATATAGTGAATGTCCTACTAATGCACCTGCCATATTATCTATAGTTGCAGGTAAGGATGGTAACGTATCCTTTTTCAAAACGTCTTTTTGCAAAGATAAAAGAAAAACATCAGACAGGCTATGGGTTGCTGTAGCTCCTCCAACACAAATTAACCCTTTTTCAGTAGAAATAGTGACTCCATAAGCTGCTGCCTGAGGCAGTTGGCCTATTTTTTTCCACTCAAAAGCCGTATCATTTGACAAAGAGGTTATATATACATCTGGGTAAAAGACTTTTTTCCCGCCATCGGCCGCCGGTGTATCGGGAAAATTACAACCTCCGGCTATTAATAAATTTCCATCAATCACTCCCGCATATAATGCAGAAACTCCCTTAAGAAAACCAGCATCCTCCGTAGGAAATCCCTGCATTTTCTCAAGAGATATTTCATAAACATCCGGCCGGCTGCTACAAGCAGTCACTACCATCATGCCTATTATCGCATAAATGCCATATATTATTTTCCTGATCATGTTTTCATGGTGAAGTTTACAAATTCTTTACAAGCAGTGTTGCGCAGCTATCTTTTAGGACAAACGCTACGCAACACCAGCACTGATTTTACAATTAATCTACAGTAATTTCATCTACAAACAGAAATGCAGGATTTCCTTTGCCTCCATGCCAAGAAGGAATATTGTATTCCGGCTTTGCCAATACTTTCAGATAACGTGCTTTCACAGGTTCAAAGCTCAATACATGTTCATATAATTGGTTTGGATTATCCAAAGTCATTGCAGGATATTCTTCTGAAGCTACTTGCTTGAAATTCTCACCGTCTTCTGAAACAGCGACACTGATGGAACGCGCGTCAAATATCCAGTCACCCTTCTCCACATTTGTAGTAAGTGTCACTTTGCTGAAATCAGCCGACTGCCCGAAATCAATCACGGCTTCCATATCATTCTTATAAAAAGCAATCCAACGTCCTGTCTTATAATTTCTATTTCCTTTCAAACCATCCACCAAGGTAGAGATACCGGCAAATTCATATTGCTTGTTCACAGGTTGTAGAGCTGTTATTTTCTTTGAAGTCGATTTGCTGAACGCAATGTCTTCTTTCACAATACGACTATTGCCTGTAGGACGGACAGCCATAGCCTTAAACGTACAATTTGTATTGATCTTCACCGGTTCTGTATAAAGCTGTGAAGCGGTAGTGGGATCTGTGCCATCCAATGTATAATATACCGGACAGTTGTCTACAGTAGACAAAGTAACATCCACCGTACCAGTTTCCGCATTAGGCTCAAACCGGGCAGTCACATCAAACACGTGCTTGGCATAATTATACTGATATACATCATATATCTTCACCATACGTACCAAACGCTGCAAGAAATCCTGATAATCCTTATGTTCAGGATTTGTCCATTGAATATCTGCCAAAGCGGCCATACGTGGTAATTCCATATATTCCACCTGACTAAATGTAGGAATATACTCAGTCCACAAATTAGCCTGTACACCTTTAATATATTTCTGTTCCTCCGGTGTCAGTGATGCCGGCATAGGTTCATAACTATACACACGTTCTAAAGGTAAGTAACCGCCAATGGCTTCCGGTTCCTGTTCCACATCCTTGCTCTGATAATAGTCAAAATACAAATAAGTATTCGGTGACATAATAACATCATGCTTCTGCTTGGCAGCCTCAATACCGCCACCTTCACCACGCCATGACATGACAGTAGCATTAGGAGCCAACCCGCCTTCCAGAATTTCATCCCAGCCAATAATCTGACGTCCGTGGTCATTCAAGAATTTTTCCGCATGATTGATAATGAAGCTCTGTAATTTTTCCTCTGCCGTGTGGTTCTTGTCAGCCTTAATACCTAAAGCTTTGATACGATCCTGGCACTTTGGACATTTTGTCCAACGCACTTTAGGACATTCATCACCACCCACATGAATATATTCTGACGGGAAAATCTGAATAATTTCTCCCAATACATCATCTATGAATTTCAAGGTTTCATCATTTCCTGCACAAAGCACATCTTCCGATACTCCCCAGATTTTCCATACTTCGTACGGACCACCTGTACAGCCTAAGTTAGGATATGCAGTCAATGCCGCTTGCATGTGCCCCGGCAAATCTATTTCAGGAATAACCGTGATATGACGTTCGGCAGCATAAGCTACAATTTCTTTTGCTTCTTCCTGTGTGAAGAAGCCACCATAAGGCTTTCCATCATATTTTCCCGAGTTATGACCGATAACGGTTTCCGTTCTCTTAGAACCCACTTCCGTCAATTCAGGAAGACCTTTGATTTCAATTCTCCAACCTTGATCATCTGTAAGATGCCAATGAAAACGATTCATATTATGTAAAGCCAACATATCTATAAAACGCTTTACCGAATCAACCGGGAAGAAATGACGGGAAACATCCAAATGAGCACCACGGTAAGAGAAACGAGGATAGTCATTGATTTCAACCGCCGGTAAAGCGATATCCACTCCTTGTGCCACCGGAATAGATTTACGCAAAGTCTGGATGCCATAAAATACTCCGGCTTCCGTAGGTCCGGAAATAACCACTTGGTCGCTGGTTACCTTCAACTGGTATCCTTCAGGATTTTTAGCATTTCCACCCAATTGCAGGATTATCCCCTTGCCATCTGTGCCAGCTTGTACAGCCAATGACTTTCCGGTAAGATCTTTGATATAACTTGCCAGAAATTCAGCATTCCTTTGCATCTTTTCATTGCCTTCCGGATACATTATCTTAGTTCCATTTGACAAAATGAACGGAGCAGCCTGATCCATTACCGAAATTTCCTGCGGTAACGGAATTATCTGATAATTTGCTTCTTTTACTTCTGTGTTACAGGATAAAAGCATAAAACCTGCCATTGTCAGCCCTGCAAGGCCCATTAAAGTTTTCATAATAGATATTAATTGATTAGTTAGTATCACTTAATTGCTTGATAGTTATATCAACCTTTTCATTCTTCTTCAGTTTATCTGAAGTAATAATCACTTTCTTTGTCTGTCCCGGCAACAAGTCAAAGAAGTTATCAGTAAATTTCGCACCTTGAACAGGAATCTCTATGAACACATCCCTGGCCAGCTGTCTGGCAGACAGAGTCACTTCATATTTTCCATCCATCGGCTTCACTTTATAGCGGATCTCGGTCTTCGGTAGCTCCTGATCTTTTGCGTGGTTAAAGTAATAAATTTCTTCGGATAAAACCTCACCTTTCTTGTTTTTTAATGTCATTAGAAGAAAAGTATTTTGAGGACTTGTTGTTATACCCGCATAAGGTTCCTTATAATATAAGGTGGAAGCATTGGCCGGAACCTCGCCCTTGATACTCTTTTTAGTCAGAACTTTTCCATTAAAATCCATCACACGCAACAATAAAGTCACCTCTTTATCCGCTTCCAGCTTGTCCGACATAACATAAATATTCAAATCCTCCCCTTCCTTGACAGCATCTACCAATACCGGAGCAAAAGCTCTTTTTGCCTGATAATGCAACGCTTTCCAATTGCCATAATAATCAATGCTCGACCAGGAAACGACCGGCCAGCTGTCATTCAGCTGCCAATATAAAGTCCCCATACAATAGGGACGGTTACGACGATGGGCTTCCAAACCCTGGCGCACTCCTACCCCCTGCAAAACCAAACCCATATAAACCAACTGATCGAAATCTTCAGGTACTTTATAATACAGTCCCATAGTCTTCTTGATGAGGAAATTACCGATAGTGGCTTTTTGATGAGCATTCATCACCTCCGATTCCAATGCATAATCTTCCGGTGAGGCAAAAGTAGCAATCGTCTTCATTTCAGGAAATGCCTGAAAACCAAACTCACTCATAAAACGCGGAATTTCCGTATCCAGACTTTCAAACGGTTTCTGACCATACCAGATACCCCAATTATGGCTGTCGGCAATCTTCCAGCTTTCGGGACGTCCCCAATTGGCCTCGTACGGAGAACCATGCATATAGAAACGGTCCGGATCAAGTTCAGCTACTTTACGAGGCAACAACTCACGGAAAAGTTTGTCATAACCCTGCTTCATTCCTTCCATAATACCGGGATCAGTGTATTTCTTATCCCATCCCCAGTAACGCATACCTTCATAAATTTCATTATTTCCACACCACATAGCCAGACTGGCATGGTTCCGTAAACGCTTGATATTATATTCCGCCTCGGCCTCTACCCGTTTCATAAAAGCAGGATCGGACGGATAAGTAGTGCAGGCAAAAATAAAATCCTGCCAAACTAAAATTCCATTCTCATCCGCCGCCTGGTAAAAAGCATCATCCTCATAAATCCCTCCACCCCATACACGAATCATATTCATATTGGCATCTTTCACATCCTTGAACAACTGGCGGTAACGTTCTTCAGTAATGTTAGGCAGCAAAGCATCATCCGGAATAAAATTCGCGCCTTTGGCAAACATCGGTTCACCATTGACTACAAAATAGAAGGATTCTCCCTGATCGTCTTTTTCTTTCACCACCTTTATTGTACGGAGTCCGATACGCTCTTTTTGAGAAGCTATCACTTTACCATCCACCTTTATTACGGCTTCAAAGTCATACAATGCAGGTTCCCCCCAACCATTAGGCATCCATAAATGAGGCTGCCGTATCTCTATGGGAAGAAGAATATGGTTTGTTCCTGGCTGCAATGTCACCTCTTTCTGTTCGGTTACCTTTTCACCCTCCTTATAAGAATAAGCAACGGTTACTTCCGCTTTCTGAGGAGTTGCAGAAACACTGTTTACAGTCAGGAGGTTTTCAACTTTCGCCAGATCTTTTGTTACCGAAGCCTGACGTACATAGTAATCATCAATGCGTGCCACATCATAAAAAGTCAGTGTCACAGGCCGCCAGATACCACTGGTTACCAAGCGGATTCCCCAATCCCAGCCATAACTGTAAGGCGCTTTACGGCTATAGATACTGACCCGCTTATCACTATGGTCATTATCAGCAGGATAATCAAAGCCATTGGTTTCCCATTGGGGCAACGTTTGCTTGACAGGTGAATGAAACAGAATCTGCAAATGGTTTTCTCCCTTCCGCAACACCTCTTTTACCGGAAGAGTATAGCCGACAAACATATTGTCCGTACGTTCCAACAAAGAGCCGTTCAGGTAAATATCTGCATACGTATCCAATCCTTCCAAAATCAACAAGGCAGCATCCCGCGAGAGTTGCTCATCTGTCACATTAAAAGTAGTTTTATAGACCCAGTCCTCATTCTCCACCCACTGCACTTTTTGCTCATTCATCCCATAAAATGGATTGGGCAGTTTATTATGAGAAATCAAATCCTGATGTACCGTTCCGGGCACCGTAGCCGGCAACCATTCATTCCGGCCGACCTGGGCGAACTCCCATCCCTTATCAAGACTCAGACTCTCTGACTTCTTATACTCCTTTGCACTGAGCATCATCGGAAAGCATCCTAACATCATCAAAACTTTTAATGTTTTCTTCATCTTACCTATCTTTATTAATTTATATACTATTCAGCCCGGAATGTGGAAGCAGGCAAACCGGCGCCATTTACCAGATTGGCACGGGTAAATGGCTGCCATCCGTAACGAACCGTTTCCGGCTCTTTCACCTTATCACTCCATACTTTTATTTTACCGTTTTCAACAACAGCCTGTGCCGGATAAAATAATCCATCATCACCTGCCACTTCGAATGTACGAACCGGTTTCCCATCCGAAGTGGACAACTTCTCCGCATAATCAAAAGAAATATAAGCCGCACCTCCACTAAATACGACTGATTTATAAAGCGGTCCCGAAGGAATGACATTTTTATATCCGTATGTTTTATTCAAAGCCCATGCAGCTAACCGTTCACCGACTTCTCTTTTCTGTTTGGGGTGTACGTCCAATGAGTCTCCCCTATCTGAACTGACAGCCATACCGATATGAGGAATCTCCGCCATCAAACGACGCTGGCTATCACGGAACCAAGTCCATGACGGACGGTCTATACTGGACAATTGGACAAAATAGAATGGAAGTTCCGCATCCCCCCAATTCTTGCGCCAACTTTCCACCAACAATCTGAACAACTTTTCATGAGTCTCCCGATTATGGGCATTAGACTCACCCTGATACCAAATAAAGCCTTTGACCGGAAACTGTTCCAAAGGACGGATACCCGATTCATACAAATAACAAGGCTCATAAGGATGGCGTTGCAATTTATTGAAAGACTTCTTTACATTCAAGGCAGCACGCCCACGCACCCAGTCTTGGATAAAATCATTCTGCATCCAATTACGTAAAATAGCCGGAAAACGATATTCCAATGTACTACGGTCTATCCATGCTTCAGTAGGAGATCCGCCAATGGCATTGCAAATCAGTCCTACAGGGACTTGCAAACTATCCTGCAATTTCTTTCCGAAATAGTAAGCCACCGCCGAAAAATTACCGGCTGTTTCAGGCGAACAAACTGTCCACCGTGTATCCTTATAATATTGCAGATGATTCAATGAATCGAGTACCGAAGCATCCCACTCCACCGCATCCGTACGCCAACGGGCTTTCATATCATAAAAACGGATATTGCTATTTGCAGCTTGAGGAACATCTTGTGCGGCAGTCGCACTCCAATTCAGATAAAACTCCATATTCGATTGTCCGGAACAGAGCCACACTTCTCCCGCCAACACATTTTCATAGACCAGTTTCCGTTTTTCTGTAGAAACAGTCAGTGTATATGGACCGCCCGCCTTCAATGGCCGGACATCCACCGCCCACTTTCCATCTGCTCCCGTCACAGCCTGAAGTTGCTGCCTGTCTATGGAAACAGTTACTTTCTCACCGGCATCCGCTTTTCCCTGAATAGTCAGCAGACGTCCATGCTGCAATACCATATTGTCCGTATAAATTTCCGGCATTTGCAAACCGCCAAAATCACCGGTTATGCCTTCATACACCGTTTTTGCCAAGACAGCCGCACCTTCCTTATCGGGATGGACAGCATCGGGCAACATAAAAGGATATGGATATAAAGGTGCATGAAAATCTATCAACTGTACTTGTGCGTATTTCGCTATCGTTTCTATAGCCAGCTGAATCTCATCATGCCAGTCGCGTGTGCCGGACTCAAACCGCGGATGGCGGTCGGCAATCGGAGTCAGACGGGCAATCAAAATACGACATTCAGGATTCGCCACTCTGAACGAATCAATCAGTGCACGATAATCCGCTATAAAAAAATCACGGTAATTGGGCCAATCACGCGGATCTGTATCATTCACTCCTAAATGAATAACCACTACATCACCAGCAAAAGCCAATGCATCCTTAAACTCTTTCTGTTGCATAAAAGGCCGGTGTCCCTTGTTCAGCAACGTAGCTCCCGGCTTTCCAAAACGCTCCACCGTATACCCTTCACCCAGCATTTGCTGTAACCGGGCAGGATAGGACTCCTTATCAGGATCGGATACACCTATGCCATAGGTAATGCTATTACCTACACAAGCAACCTTCACCCGCTTCCGTGCAAATGAAACGGTACAAAGAAACAAACATAAAATCAGTATTAATGTCTTCTTCATTTTTGGTCAACATAAGGTTTTACAATATCACGCCACAGCAAGTATCCCTTTCCTAATAAATGTAATCCGTCATTAGTATATACTGGATTCATCTTGCCTGTCTCTTTCTCCACAAAATGACTATACAAATCAATATAGGCAGCTCCTTCCTTTACCGCCAATGGTTCCAACAAATCATTAATTTGTTTTACCATCTGCCAGCGTGATGTATGCCCGTTAAACATACCGTAACAATCATTCACCGGCAATACACTTTGCAAATATAATTTTGTTTTTGGAGATTCTTGCTTTATTTTCCGAACAATCATACTTATTTCTGAAATAATTTTATCCGCAGACGTTCCCCGAGAAACATCATTGATACCGATCAATAAAAAAATCTTTGCCGGTTTTCCCTTTACAATCGGATCCAAACGGTCATATACCCCCATACAGATATCTCCACTGATACCCCTGTTCTTCACATTCTTATTTTGGAACAACTCAGCCCACTCGCAACCGTTGGTAATACTGTTCCCTAAAAAAATAATATCTTTTGAAGTAACCGGAAGTTCTTCAAACAAAGTCGCTCTCTGCTCATAAAAAGTAGAATACTTGCGTTCCTGAGCAAACTGGGGTAACGCTAATAATAATCCCAATAACAATAAGACAATACGTTTCATTTTATTTTTGTTTATCTGGTGAATAAATCAATCCTTCTACCGCCCTTTCTCCGTCAGGAGTCACAAAGACAGTGGTAAACATCCATTTCACAAGACGCGTCTCAGCCATCTTAAACTTACCGATAGGTAACTTTAAGAAAACTTTGTTCCAACCTTTATTTAAATGCACCGCCAATGGAGATCTTCCTACGCAATTCTCATTTCCCAAAGGTACTTCATAACTTTTCACCTTATGCGTAGCAGTCCATACAGGAGGTAATATTTCGCAACCATTAATCCAGATGCGGCTTCCCTTATAATCCCATTTGCCAGGCAATGGCGCCAGATCCATTTCCGAACGACTGTAATTCTGGAATTCCGCCCACAGCCCCACCTCCTGATCCTTGGGCGAATACACCCAAGTATATGCATAAGCCGTGTGGTTTTCCTTAGGATCAGCATAAAAAGCAGGAACCATATCCCCCCAGACATGACGCAAATAAATACCTGCCCCCATTGCCTGACGTACACCATACGTATTCCCGTTATAATGATAGATATCCTTTAATTCCTGTTCAGGCGGGAACACCTTATCCATATCGCCCCCATTAGGAAAAGCATCCGTAATATTCCATTTTACATTAGTCTGTTTTACATAGGCGAAAGGATATCCTTTAAACGTATGCTCCTTATGCCACAACATACGCTTTTCAAAATCAGCGAATTCTTTAAATGCTTCCGTGTCTTCGGAGGGAAGTATCGTACCCAGTCCGTCAAAATATTCCGTACCTCCCCCTCTCCAGGCACGCTCGGCAATAGCAAGCATATTGGGGTACAAGCCATTTTCAATAACCAGATTCCACTCATTGTCAATCAAACGATCGTGCCACAAAGCCAATATAGTTCCCGCAACGTCCTCACTGCCTTCTGCCTGATCATAAATACGGCTGTTATACAAAGCTACAATATCACCGAAAACATCAAAATGATTCAGATAATGAAATTTGGAATCGATAGCAGGAATACCCGGTTGCGCCTTTCCACGGTAACTCCACAAATGTGTCATGTCTATTTCCCCCGGTTTATAGTGCCAGCCCGGATTCCAGGATATTACTTTTTTCCCTTTTGAGCGTACATACGCCACCATTTCGGGTACAAAATGCGGATTGGTAAACTCCACCTCATCTGTACCTATATGTAAATAAGGCACATCAAATGTCTCACACACCTCATCCAGTAACAGTTTCAATATTTTCATCCCTTCCGGACTTTGCATATCATGGCGGAAAGCACGCACAAAGGCAGCACTATGCCCTGGCATATCTATCTCAGGAATCAACAACACCTGATGTTTCTTACAAAAATCCACCAAATCGCGTGCCTCTTCCAGCGTATAATATTTACCCGGCATACGGATAGTATTCACACTATCATTCAGCATAGGAAAAATTTTACTTTCCAATCTCCATGCCTGGTTTTCCGTAAGATGCCAATGAAATACATTAATCTTAAACCGGGATAAAATCTCTATCTCTCTTTTCAATTCTTCCATTGAAATATAACTGCGTCCCACATCCTGCATAAATCCGCGTATCCTGAATGCCGGCCAGTCTACAATCTCACATCCGGCAACAGAGCTTCTTTTCCCTTTTTTCTGCTCCAATTGCCGAAGTGTCTGCATAGCCCAATACACACCCTGTTCTGTTACAGCCTCTATCTTTATTCGCTTGTTTGAAACAGAAAGACGATAGGCTTCATCCCGGTTTAACCTAGCTTCATCAATAGACGGAACCAGTTCCACTTCAATCACCGATGATGAGTGTTCAACAATCTCACCACCCGCATTCATGATAAAAACTTCCCACTCCGGCCTCAATACCGGAGTAGAAAGTTTCACCTTTCCCATAGTAAAGTTCTTCCCCGTATCCTTACACAACTGAGGTTTAGGAAGTAATGAGATACTGGTTTGTGCTATGGTTATAGCACAAACCAGTATCATACCAATAAAACTAGAAAACCAGCGTTTCATTATTTATTTGGTCTTTACAATATCTTTCAATTTTATCGCTTGGAAAGTCATGTGGGCCACACTGCTTTCATATAAAATCCCTACTGTTTCCTTGTCAATCATAGTTAAGCAGCTATATCCCCAACCCCAACCGGCATCCAACAACAATTGATTCTCGGGCAACCAAGTCACCCCGCCATCCAGACTTGCTTTGATTGTAATGCTATGACGGTTCTTGGTATCATTCGGATTAGAGAACAAAAGAATGTCTTTACCTAATACATTCTCTTTAGCTTTAACACTAATCAAACTGGCCATACAAACCGGTTCCTGTAAGGCTGTACGTGAAGATTCATGTTCTTTCCACGTTTTACCTAAATCTGTAGTTGTAGAAACGGCACGACTGCCGCCACGATTATCACGCATATTCAGCATCAGCACTCCCGGTTCCACTTCCACTACCTGAGATTCAGTAGTATTAGTGCGTGCCAATGTGCTGATATTCCATGTCTTTCCATGATCCTTACTGTATATAACACCGGCATTAGGAATACGATCACTGCCAATATACTGGCTGGCAAAAACCAATGTTCCATCTTCCATAGAGATACCTCTACCGGGACCTTGCAGCAAGAAATACCATGACGGATCTTTCACCTGTTCTGTTATATTCATAGGCTCCGACCAGGTTTTACCATCATCATCACTTTTCACCATCATTAATTGCGCTGTATGATTACGGTCCATACCTGTTTGTGAATTCCACCACGCACGACCATTCCCCATACCATGTGTCCAGGCAGCAACAATCCAGATAGTTCCTGTCTTTTTATCAACTAAAATGGCAGGATCACCTACTCCATTCTGTGCTTTAGGCAGACCATCATATTCACCAAATGCCATCGGAATGCGCATTTTCTCCCAAGTCTGCCCTCCGTCCGTACTTCTGCTCAGACCTATTTCCACATACTCCTGTAAATCCGCACTATTATTATAGCGTACATCATATACCCCCAACAAGGTTCCTTTATTTGAAGTGACCAACCCGGGAATACGATAAGCAGCAGCCCCGTCATCACCGGCATGGCGCACGCCTACCCCCATATAATGGGTATCCGCCTTACGAACTATCTTCAAAGGAGCAATCTGTCCGTCAATCTTAGCTTCCACCACTTTTGCCGACACTTTAGACAAGATAGAAGCAATAGGCTTCATTTGCAGGCTAATCCAAAAATAATTCACTCCCGGAAACAATTTTTGGTCAGCTTTCAATATAACCTCGCGCTTCGGGGCCTTTACTTCCGACTTCAAAACGGAATAAGAAGTATTGGCAGCCAATGTTTTTCCCGGAGTATTATTAGATATATAATCTACCGGAGCAAAATAAGTCTTTCCTCTCCTCTCCACGCTTTCAGTTCCACCATAATAAAGTTTCACAGATTCAATTTCATTTAAATTCACGTCTTTGCCGAAGTCCAACTTCACTTCATTCAGCATCTGACTTTGAGCAGCCTCTATACGTAAATGAAACAACTCATTATCCTGCCTTTCAATCAACACAGGAATCCGGGTTTCGCGGACAGCAACCGTATCTGCCGCCGCACTTAACTTGAAGGGTGCTAATATAAAAACAACAATTAGCAGTAATAAGCTAGGGTTTCTCATAATATTTATAATTTTACGGGTGTAAAAATAAAAGTTTTTATTGAAATTAGAAAATAAAAAGACGGTTTCTTTATTAATTTCATAAAGAATACCGTCTTTTTATGCAATTAAGGATACTTATCAGACAAAAATTTAATAACCAACCGTCTGTTTCAACAATGGATTATTAGTAAGAGCTCCTTGGTTGATAGGCCAAAGCAGACGGGCAGACTCCGCCGGAGTATAGTCAAGTACGTACGAATCGCCAAAACGCCGCAAGTCATACCATCGTTTTCCTTCCAGCATAAATTCAAACAAACGTTCCTGCAGAACAGCATCCGCCGGATACTTATCAATTTCCTGATTGGGGAATCCCACTGTTGAAGCATCATACGCATCACCAAACGCACGCTGACGCACCCGGTTTATCTCTGTAGCCGGATCCTCACCCAAAAGCACTTTCGCCTCAGCCAGCATCAATAGCAAATCCGAATATCTATAAATAGGATAATCATCACATCTCACCCGTGTACTTCCATTCATAACTCCCCAATACTTATGCGGATACAGCCCCACCAATTCCAACTCGCCATTTTCCACCTTATTATATACATCTTTCAATGTAACGTCACGACGAGTGTCTCCCGGCAGAAATTTCTTGAAGTTTTCCAATTTCACCATCAGGCGCATGATACCGAAATTATTCTCGACAGACGTATTTATCAAAGTACCATCCGCATTATAGAATTTCCCTAAATAATCCGCCTGCGGAAACAAATCATTATTTCCATTCCACAGGTTATATTCAAACAACTCATTATGAATGGTAAAGATAATCTCTTTATTACCTTTATTATCATAAGCAAACACTCCCTGGTAAGTATCCATCAAGTCCAGATTGCTACGGCTGATATTATTCTGTATGTCAACCAACGCATTCTTTGCTGTCCGGGCATCTCCTTCTCCCCCGTCACGATGGGCACTCCACAAATATACATCCGCTTTCAGCATCAATGTGGCAGCCTTTGACCACAGCGATTTTTTTTCCTTTATGGTATAATCAGGCCCAAAATAACTTAATGAAGATTCTATATCTTTTTTTACCTGCTCAAAAATTTCGGCAGCCGGAGTCGCCGCCTTTGCCAATTTACCCACTTCAAAACCCAAGCTGGGCTCTTCCGTAAACACGGCATCTCCCCATGAACGGTATAACTGATACATATAGTAGGCACGCAATCCATATACCTGTCCTAAATAATAGTTCTTAGCACTTTCAGTCAGAACATCCGTATGGAGGGTCCTGCTGATAAACAAATTCATCTGGTTAATATTCTGATACAAATCACCAAATCCGCTGATTCCGGGATTCTCCGCATTCAATGTATTATAAGGAAAACGTTCCATCCCCTGGGTGGCTTCTCCACCAAAAGGAGTTCCCCCAAAGACATCACTTCTTGCCTCACCCAATAAAAACATATTCCACGAATGGCTTCTGAAGCGACTATGCAGTCCAAAAACAAATGAATCAAACTGTTCCGGAGTTTTCCAGTAATTCAAGTCAGTGATATCGCTCACCGGGTCCATATCCAACGAAGTACATCCACCGGCCAACATAGCCGATGCGGCAAAAGCCAACATTACCTTTTTTATGTTCATACTTTCTCTTTTTTACATATTAAAATGACAATTGTAAACCAAACAAAACGGTTCTTGGTGTAGGATAACGTCCATTGTCTATACCACCACGACCATTTGCCTGAATATCCATAACCGGTTCCGGAGAAGTTCCATCATATCCGGTAATATAGAATAAATTCTGTCCCGTAACATACACGGACGCATCGGTCAAGAACACCTTATTTATAAGATTCTTCGGGAATTTATAACTCAAGGTTACCTCACGCAGACACAAATAATCCCCCTTTTCATAGAAAGTAGAGTTATTATTGTTCAGATTCGTTGTACCATTATTGGAACGGGTAATGTTCTTTTTCGCATTCTGGTCAGCCCAATAAAATTTAGGAATACTAGTTTCCGTATTGTTTTCAGACCACGAATTTCTGACATCCGTAATCAAATTGAACGACCCGTTATACTGCCCCAAGATTCTTGCTTTCAAATCATTGTAAATGGTATGACCTACCGCATAGTCAAAACGACCATACAAAGACCAGTTTTTATAATTCAGCGTGGTAGAGAAACCACCTGTCCATTTCGGATAGATATTACCCACCACCTGACGGTCGTATGAGTTTATAATGTTATCACCATTTTTGTCATCCCACAATACATCTCCAGGCTCAATAGGCTTCCATCCCGGCTTTCCTGCATATTCGGCAGCTTTATTCGGCCCATACAGGTTGGCAACTTCATCCACAAAATCACCGGCATGGTTTCTCACATCATCCCAGTCACGCAAGATACGCACTTGTTTATAAGCAATGATATCACCCAAGCTTTTTCCTTCCTGAATACCGCCTACCCAAACCAATGAGTTGGATTTTGGATCCCATATCTGCTCACCCCCCTGACGGTTGTTCACATTCCCATTAAAAGGCAGCTTCTTCACCATATTCTTCACAAACGAAGTATTAGCGGTGACATCCCATGACCAGTCCTTCTTTGTCAGCAGATTCACCTTGGCTTCCAGTTCGAAACCACGGTTACTGATAGTACCTAGATTCGTTTTGAACGAAGGGAATCCCGTATATTCCGGCAAATTCACATCAGTCAGCAAATCGGAAGTCGTACGGTTATAATAGTCCATAATCATGTGAACCCGATTATTGAAAAAGCCCAGATCAAGACCCAGTTCAAACGTATGACTCTTTTCCCAACGCAATTTACTATTAACCACTCCGGTATTCAAATAACCCAGATTACCATTATAAGCACCCACCGAACCGTATTTACCATATACATCAAAGTTACCAATACCATTTACATTCCCGTTCAACCCATAGCTGATACGCGGTTTAATCAAGGATACTACTTCCGCAAACTTTGAATCTTTAAAGAAAGCTTCCTCATGCACATTCCAACCGGCGGATATACCCGGAAAGAATCCCCAACGATTGTCAGATAGTTTAGAGATACCGTCATAACGGGCTACCACCGACACCATATAACGATAATTATAATCATAATTAACACGGGCAAAACCGGAAAGAATACGATAACCGGTCTTGATGGAAGTAGTATAAGTACGATTAGTACCCGCATTCAAAGTAGGTATATCATCTGTAGGAGCACCGGAGACACGCGCCTCCAAGTTCTGATACTGATAATCAAAATACTCGCCACCTAGCATAGCATTGATATTATGTCCGCTAAAACCTTTTTTATATTCCAAAGTCAATGCATGTTGTTGTTGAAATACTTTTGTATTTGTTTGCGAAGCATTACGATTGGTGTTAGGAGCCTGACCTATCTGCTGATACTTCTTTTCGAACAATTCAAACTGATAATCGGTATAATACATAGAGCTGTTTCCGTTCAGAAACAATTGCTGCGGAATAATTTCTAAAGCAAAACCAATATTAAACGAAGTCTTACGGTTCGTCGTAGAACGAGTCAGCTTATCTTTCCAATAATAAGGATTACCATCCTGATTACTCCATCCGGCAGCAGGACTTCCATCCTCATTCCACGGGTTCCAAGTGGGAAACATACTCATAGTACGATAGAACAACTCATACTCTCCCGTTTCTCCATTCCAAGGGCTTTTCAGATCGTAAGTCCATAAATCGGGCATCTTAGACCATGAAAAACTACCACCGGCATTCACTGTCAAAACGGGCAACAACTTGTATGAACCGTTGATAGTCCCGTTCACACGCTGATAATTGGTGGAAATAATCTGACCATCTTCTGAATAGTATCCCAAAGATGAAGAAAATGTTCCTTTGTCATTACCTCCCGACAGATTCAAATAATGATCTTGGGTAAACGCGGCATTACGGAAAGTCAGGTCATGCAGTTCACCGGCATGATTTCTAAAAATCAAAGTTTTATCAGGATCTGTAGGGTCCGCCATAAATTGCCATCCTTCATTCAATAAATGCTTGTTGGCCTCTGTCATGAAAGCCAGATCCACTCCGGAGTTAACTCCAAAACCTTTCTGGTTCTCCATACTTGTACCGCCATTGGTACGCTGCCATCCCAAACGTTGATAATACAAATAGTCACCGGCATCCAGATATTTATATCCTTCACGCGCAAAGTTCACACCGCCTTTGAACTTGTAAGTAATCTGTGTTCTGCCTTCCACCCCTTTCTTGGTTGTCACCAGAATCACACCATTATTGGCACGGGCACCATAAATAGCTGTGGAAGCCGCATCTTTCAACACCTGTATGGATTCAATATCCGAAGGATTGATATCATCCATAGAACGCACAAGGCCATCCACCACGACCAACGGACCTTCCAGATTCTTGTTTATGGAAGCACCACCACGCAATACGATATTGGGCGAACTACCCGGTTTACCCGAAGTATTTGTCACACGCAGCCCACTGACAGTCCCCTGCAAGGATTGAGCCGCATTACTCATAGCCGCATTCTGCAACACTTTATCGTCCAACTTCGAAATAGAGTTCGTCATCAACGAACGTTTCTGACTCATTCCATAACCAGTCACCACGACCTCATCCAGCATTTCTGCATCTTCTTTTAAAACAACCTTGTAGATGTTTGGCACTCCCACAACAATTTGTTGTGTTTTGTAGCCTATATAACTTACATCCAGTTTCGCCCCCACAGGTACTTGGATAGTGAAGTTACCGTCTACATCAGTTATTGTACCATTTGTTGTCCCCACCTCCAGGACACTCGCTCCGATAACAGGTTCACCAGTGGCATCTACCACTACCCCCGTTATCGTTTTTGTTTGCGCCATCATGTTTATTGCAAAACAGAGGCATACGATAAAAAAGAGAGCTTTCTTCATGAATCTCAGATTTGGTTGATAAATTAATGTTTAAATAAAAAAGTTTAATTAAGCGTTAGTTTTAAAACACCTCAAAAAGAAAATAATTTTAAAATCAACAGCGAATATATGCACGCATATTTAGTATATACAAGGAATAAAAGGAACTATATCCTTTATTAGTGTTTGTTTTTTAGAATAAACTAAATATTAAGGCATATTTTAAAAAGTTACATAAGGGAATAACTCAAAAAAGAAAAAAAAGTTCATACGGAGAAGATATAACAAGAAAAACCTCCTTGCAATTCTTTGCAAAGAGGTTACTGAATTGTACACCCGATGAGAATCGAACTCATATCGTCGGAACCGGAATCCGGTATTCTATCCATTGAACTACGGGTGCGTCTGAAACTTGGACGTGCAAAAGTACAAAATATATTGTCTTTCTCCTAATAATTTGAGATATTTATCTATCAAAATAATATTTTGCACATTAATTTAAGAACAAAACAATCAATTTGATTATATTTTTACCCAAATATATAACAATATCACAAATAATTTCTATATTTGCAAGCAATTAAAACAATTAGATCTATTTTACAATGAGTTACCTAATTAAACCAGCTAACTATAAAGCCTTGCTTGATTTAAAACAAACAGAGTTAGGCATTAAGCAAATAAAAGAGTTCTTTCAACAGAACTTGTCGTCAGAATTACGTCTGCGCCGTGTCACCGCCCCGCTATTTGTATTGAAGGGAATGGGTATCAATGATGACTTGAGCGGAACCGAACGGCCGGTATCTTTCCCTATTAAAGACTTGGGAGACGCACAGGCCGAAGTTGTCCATTCATTGGCAAAATGGAAAAGGCTGACTTTGGCCGATTACAATATAGAACCGGGTTATGGCATCTATACCGACATGAACGCCATCCGGGCTGATGAGGAATTAGGTAATCTCCACTCACTATATGTAGACCAGTGGGACTGGGAGCGTGTAATTACCAAAGAACAACGCACAGTTGATTTCCTGAAACAAATAGTAACCCGTATTTATGCAGCCATGCGCCGCACAGAATATATGGTATGCGAAATGTATCCGCAGATCAAACCCTTCCTGCCACATGACATTCATTTCATCCACTCAGAAGAGCTTTGCCAAATGTATCCCGACAAAACTCCGAAAGAACGCGAACATGCTATTGCGCAAAAATATGGTGCTGTATTTATTATAGGTATAGGATGTAAACTGAGTGACGGTAAAGAACATGATCTGCGTGCACCTGACTATGATGACTACACCACAATTAATCCGGAAACCGGACTCCCCGGTCTGAATGGTGACTTGTTGGTTTGGGATAAAATATTAGACCGTTCTGTTGAGCTTTCCTCTATGGGTATCCGTGTAGACAAAGAAGCGTTACTCCGCCAACTGACACTCAGCGGACAGGAAAAGCGTAAAGAATTGTACTTCCACAAACGCTTGTTGGATGAAACTCTGCCTTTATGTATCGGCGGTGGTATAGGACAATCACGACTCTGTATGCTTTATTTACAGAAAGCCCATATAGGTGAAATCCAAGCCAGTATATGGCCCGAAGATATGAGAAAAGAATGCGCTCAATTGGGTATGCAACTTATTTGATTATAATCTATCAGCAATCGAAGAAGAGGGTGATACAAAAGTCATCCTCTTTTTATTTGTCATTTTTACAAATAACCCCTATCTTTAACGCACATTTTTAATAAAAAGAAAGCCTATGAACGTACAAATAGAAGAAAGCTGGAAACAACATCTGGCACCCGAATTTGAAAAAGATTACTTTATCAAACTCACAGAGTTTGTAAGAAGCGAATACCAGACTACCACTATTTACCCACCGGGTAGATTTATATTCAACGCCTTCAATCTGTGCCCGTTTAATAAAGTGAAAGTCGTCATTATCGGCCAAGACCCCTACCATGGTCCCGGCCAGGCGCACGGACTCTGCTTTTCCGTTAATGACGGAGTACCTTTTCCCCCTTCCCTACAAAATATTTTCAAAGAAATACAAAGCGATTTGGGTGCTCCCATCCCCACTTCAGGCAATCTGACCCGCTGGGCGAATCAAGGAGTATTATTACTCAATGCCACACTGACAGTCCGTGCCCATCAAGCAGGCTCTCATCAACGACGGGGCTGGGAGGAATTTACAGATGCCGCCATCCGTATACTGGCAGAACAACGTGAAAATATTGTATTCATCTTATGGGGATCTTATGCACAGAAAAAAGGAGCCTTCATAGACCGCAACAAACACCTGGTACTGGCTTCCGCACATCCGTCACCCCTGTCAGCCTATAATGGTTTCTTTGGCAACAAGCACTTCAGCCGCACCAACGAATACTTGCAAGCACACGGGCAAACACCGATTGAGTGGTAGACATAAATTAAAGACCAGAATAAAAAAATGAGAAATGGTTGCCGATAACAACATGCAACCATTTCTTATTTTTTATTCTCAGTTTCTCCTAGTACCAATTCACTGCACTACCCGTATTGCTTCGCTGGTCCCATTTCAAAGCATCGGTCAGCATACTGGAGTTAGCACGAATACTGAAGTTATAGGAAGTAAAGGGACCAAATACCAAGCCACAACTCATATTGAAACAGTGCAGGTCACGGCTGATATTGACCGTTGTCATTGACATCTCTTTCGTATTAAAGTCATATCCTGAAGAATAATTCACATTCCAGCGGCTACCCAATTTCACATTACCGGAAACATTCAATGAATGGGTTATTGAATAAGGATAACGCATCGTCTTAATATTAATCTGCTTACTTCTGTCCTCACGAATACTATAACTATAACTCAAACTCAATGACCATGGCATCTTGAAAGCCATATAGCCATCCGGATCTATAGCCGCCTTCTCTGTCTTTCTCAAGCCGGAATTATCTTCTTCCTCCTTGTTTTCATTGTCATCATCACTGTACTCATCCAGATTTTCATTCTTCTTGTCTTTATCCCCTTTACTGTCCTTTTCATCTTTCGGGCCAAACCATTTTTTCCACGAATCATTATTCAATGTATACGAGAAAGAACCGCTATACCCCTGAAAACGACCGAAACGTCCGTATGACCATTCTGTACGATTACCTTCCACTACCTTACCATCTTTATCAAACTCATAAGCATAAGTAGCAAACAGGGCGTTCATATTAAAAGTATAGCTCTTGGTCAGTTTCAAACGCAGATTCATACTCAAGTTTCCCCACGGCTTCTCTTTAGCTGCTGCATTATAAGAAATGCTGGCCCCCAACTGGTCAATCAAGCTGATTTTCTTCACTCCGGTAGTATCCGCATCGGATTTCACTTTCATTTCCACATTATTGTCTATAGAGAAAGTAAAATTCTCGGATTTACCACTGGGTGAGAAGGAGTAAGGCAAACCTTCATATGGATTATAAGTCTGAGTACGTACCTCTCCATCCGTATCAGTATAAGTATACGTTCCCACATATCCATACCTAGACGTACTGAAATCCGGCGCATAACTCATGCTAACCGAAGGAGTAAAGACGTGACGGATCATTTCAATCTTGTCACCAAACAATTTCTTCCACGGTTTGTAGAAACCATACATCTTGGTATTCACCTGCAAACTCAAATCATAGTTATACACACGGTTGAAACCGTTGATTGTATCTCTCCGCACATTATTAGGTGCCGACGGATCATAACTCTGCTCTACCTTGCGCATATACCAACGCTCGGTATAGTTAAAAGAAGGCACGATATTGATATATTTGAATAAAGTAAATGTAGCACTGATAGGAATTTTGTGCTGCATACCATTGGTCCATTTATTCAATCCTTGCTTCAGAATCAGATTATCCTTGGTATTAATAGAGTTCGTCACCTGACCGGTATACTGAAGTGAGATTTTTTCGTACCAACGTTCATCACCTACCGCCTTCTTACGCTTGAACGGATAAATACGGTTCAATGAAATATTCAAGTCCGGCAACGTCACGCTGATAGAAGAGTCCCGTGTATTCTGAGAAATATTGAATGTACTGGACAAATTCAATCCTATCTCGGGAAAGTTACGCGAATAACTCACACTAGACGTCTTGGTATTATTTGAATATTGCTGCGGATTATACAAACTACTCAGGTTACGCTGGTCATAACTACTGGTTGCAAAGTTCACATTAGCCGAAAAAGAACTGTTGGGACTGGCCTTGGCATCCTGTCTGTGGCTCCATGCAATTCTGAAGTCTTTTGTAACCATATAGTCCGGCATATTCTTCTCACCTGTCTTCGTTACCAAATAACTGGCATTGAAATTACCACTATATCTGTACCTTTTATTATAATTGGACTGCGTGGAAAGTCCCCATGAGCCCTTTGTAAAAATCTCACCCAGCACTTTCAAATCCATACGATCACTGATAGCAAAATAATATCCACCATCACGTAAATAGAAACCACGATTCATTTCATCACCGTATGTAGGCATAATGAATCCTGACGAATAACTGCTATTGAACGGGAAAAAACCAAAAGGAATAGCAAGAGGCAACGGCACATCCTCTACCACCAACTGGGCAGGACCAAATACTACATTCTTCTTGGGACGTACTTTCGCCATAGAAAGCTTCAGATAAAAGTGAGGATGTTCGTGATTATCACACGTAGTGTATCGTCCGTGACGCAGATAAAGCTCATCATTGGAACCTTTCTTTGATTCTTCACTGGTTACATACCCTTCACCTTGCTGAGTTACAATATTATTGATGAAACCTTTCTTCGACTTGAAGTTATAACGCATGATTTTTGACTCGTACGGAGTCTCGCCATCTTTAAAGATAGGAGTACCTTTTTCCACGCCAACCGAATCGGGAACACCACGGGCATACACCGTACTGCTATCCATGTTCATTGTAATCACAGCAGAGGTCAATTCAATTTTCTCATAGTTCACCTTACCGTCACCATACAGATGGGCATATCCGCCCTCAGTGAATACGATAGAGTCATTTGCTTCATAAATAACAGGCGCATCCAACGGCTGCTTCTTTTTAGGTGCAACCGTATCAATAGACAACGTATCTACCAAAGTACTATCTACTTTCAGGGAATCATTGCCGGATGCAGAATTCCGCTTTCTGCGTTGAGCACCCGTACTTAAAGAAAGCAACAGGCATGCAAATAGTAGTAGGAATGTTATAAATCTATGTCGTTTTAGTGGCGTCATTCACAAATCATTTACGCTTTTGAGGGGCAAAATTAAGCATTATCCGCCAATAATGAACTATTTAGCGGATATTTAATTTATTTTTAAGGCTTACAAGAAACATTCGCACCAATGGTTAAAACGGATTATCCCATCTTCCCCATAACGTGAAATACTCTTTAACGCCTTCTCCACGCTTTTTTCCTTGTCCAGATGTGTCTTTGAAAAAAACTTGTCGGCAAAGCAGATAACCTGTTCCTCCAGTGATACCGGAACCATATCCCGATGAGGAACGGGCAATTGCTGGTCAATAATACTTTGCAAAGATATACCTGCCCCCGTATGTCTCTCACAGACCAACGCATGGCGCGGGAATCCTTCTTTCCGCATCAGATCAGCCCCCAAATATCCATGACAAATATAAGAATAAGATCCGAAACAACAAATACCATCAGCATCTGTCATAAAAATACCGATATCGTGCAGCATTGCCGCTTCTTCCAAAAATTGCTTGTCCAGATTCAATTCCGGATGCTTGCCGGCAATCCATAACGCTTTATCGGCCACCGAACGGCTATGCGTCAGCAGGATATGTTTCAGTTCATTATCTTCAGGATAATATTTATTAATGATAGCAAGTGCGTCCATTCTCAATTAAATTCTTATTTTTGTGCAATATTACAAAATAATCACCACATATCATGAAAACAAAATACATTTTCCTATGCTGCCTCTTGTTTACTTTCAACGCCGTGACCGCGCAAAAAGTTATTACCGGAGCCGAACAGATGGACCACCTCTTACCTATATTAAAAGGGAAGCGTGTAGCATTGGTTGTAAACCAAACCTCCAGGGTAGGAGAAACTCATCTGTTGGACACCCTGCTGGCAGCGCATATACAAATAAAAAAGGTATTCGCTCCCGAACACGGCTTCCGGGGTGACGCCGATGCCGGAGAAACCATCAAGAACGGAAAAGATACCCGTACAGGAGTACCCATCCTGTCCCTTTACGGTAAAAATAAAAAGCCGGCTGCGGCACAGCTACAGGATATAGACCTGATTGTGTTTGACATTCAGGATGTAGGCGCCCGTTTCTATACCTATATCAGCACCATGCAGTATATAATGGAAGCTTGTGCCGAGAACCGGAAACAACTGGTCATCACAGACCGTCCCAATCCTTGCGATTATGTGGACGGTCCTGTGCGACAGAAAAATCAGAAAAGTTTCGTGGGCATGCATCCCATACCTATTTTACACGGTTGCACTGTAGGCGAGTTGGCTCAAATGATCAATGGTGAAGGCTGGTTATCCAATGGCAAAAAATGCGCGTTGACCGTTATCCCCGTAGAAGGTTGGAAACACGGACAACCCTATTCGCTTCCGGTAAAGCCCTCTCCCAACCTGCCCAACGACCAAGCAATTGCCTTATATCCTTCACTCTGCCCGTTTGAAGGTACAGCCATCAGTGTGGGCAGAGGTACTCTTTATCCTTTTCAAGTAATCGGTTCACCGGATATCCGCATCTCCTCCTTTTCTTTCAGACCGGAAGCCTTGGAAGGCTTTGATAAGAATCCGATGTATAAAAACCAATACTGCTATGGCAATAATCTCCGCCATATCACCGCCCCGAAAGGATTCTCTTTAAAATACATCATCACCTATTATCAAGCTTATCAAGACCTTGGAAAAGCGGACAAGTTCTTTACCCGCCCACAATGGTTCGACCTGTTGATAGGGAACCGTACCGTAAGGGAACAAATCACGAAAGGAGCCAGTGAAGAAGAAATCCGTGCAGGATGGCAGAATGAACTGGAAGCCTACAAAAAGATGAGAGAGAAATACCTGCTTTATGAATAATATTTCCTTCCAAGCTGACGGCTTTCGTCAAAAAAGGAGCCAACAACCCAATCTATTCAGGACACGCAACACCATTCCTCTGCATCCACCAAGTCCCAACCACAAACGGCTTTCCAACCGCCAACAGGCGGAATCTGTTTCAATCTTCTTTCCGGAAGGTCTGCATACCCTTCTCACCACCCCGATGATATCCGTGTCCTCACATTCCTCATAAAAACGACAAACGCCATCTCCCTGCATCAAATAACGACTGCCTCTTTTTTGAATAATCCGATGCAATACATACCGGTCTGTCTGCCGGAACAGAATGACATCAAAAAGTTTCAACTCCTCCTTATCATACGGCCCCACCACCACTTCATCCTTCCCATTTCTCAGTAAAGGCATCATGGAATTGCCTTTCACCCGGAACTTCACACTCCTGCCACTTTTGATTTCCGACTCCACCCACGCAAAGAAACATTCATTCGCTATCCGCTTCATACCCATCTCCATATAAAGTACGACATACTAATTTCACCGCCTCCGCATCGGGCAAACACTCCAGATGATAAACAGGAATGGATGAAACCATCTTTTCCAACAGACTACAAACCCCACTGTATAATTCCTCCTCGTATGCAAATGCAGGAGGAGCAGACGGATGCAAAGCTGCATAAGCCTGCAAAGTGTTCAATCTCCGTATCTTATTATACGGTGCTTGTGACAAACGTACACATCCGGCCAACGGATAACATTCCGCCTTATAACAAGGAGTCTTCCCACTCCACGGGCTGCCATATACCCACACGCCCCCCTCTTCATAACGCACAATGGGACTGTCATCATTCAGCAACTTACTTCCTGCTATATTTTCCCTCCACAAACGAGTATGGGTACTTTTGCCGGTTCCGCTTTCACCTAAAAAAAGAACCGCTTTCCCCTTATAAACAATACAACTGCCATGCAAGGCAACCGTATCTTTCCGTACCGTCATCAGACCATACCCCATCCATAAGGCAAATCTTAAAAGACGGGGAGAATAATGACCATATAAACAGATACCTTTCCCAGTTTCACCCATCGTCCGGAGATAAAGCGACGGTTCTCCCTGCGGAGCCAGTTCCAACAAAAAACTATCCCCACTCACACCGAAAGTACCGGTTACATCTTCATATCCGAACCCATAGGACTTTCTCTGAAAAGCCGGAAAATCCCAACCGTTTCCCTCCCAAACAGTAAAATCCGGCAACCAAGCACCCTCGTATACATCTTTTACCAAAACCAGATCCGGTTGCCAAATAAAAGGCTTGAAACCGCTGATACCATCCACCACCTCCATCAACCTTTCGTCCGGCAATGCGAAGCAGTGGCCACCTATTTTATAAATTTGATCCATTGTCTTTTCCATTTAATCTGATTACACGATGACAATATGCCAATGAGCTTTCCCGATGGGCTATCGTAAGAATAGTCAGCCCCCTACACTCCTTCATCAGACTGAGAAGCATTTCATTGACAGCCCGTTCAGTCTCATTATCCAATGCAGAAGTAGCCTCATCCAGTAGAAGCACCTCCGCTTTCTTATACAAAGCACGGGCGATGCCTACCCGTTGTTTCTGACCTCCCGAAAGCCTTCCTCCCCCTTCACCCAAAGGAGTATCCATTCCTTGCGGCAATTCATCCACCCAAGCATCCAATCTCACCTGCCTCACTATCTCCGCTACCCATTCCTTATCTATAAACCGGCATCCCAAAGCAATATTTTCCGCCAAGGTCCCATCCAGCACAAACACTTCCTGTTGCACATATCCCACCTTGCGATGCCATTCCTGCCTCGGCACATCGACAAGCGGCCTGCCATCTATCCGAATAGCGCCTTTATCCGGAGTGACAAATCCCAAAAGCAGATAAAACAAGGTAGACTTACCCACGCCACTCTCACCACAGATACCTACATATTCCCCTTTACGAATAGTACAACAAAAATCCTTTAGAACCTCTTTACTTTCAGGATAAGCATAGGTGAGGTGTTCTATCCGTATCTCTTTTTGAAAAGAAAACGCTTCCTGCCCCCATGATGGAGAAACTGCTTCTATCCCCTTATCCCCCAACCCTTCCTCTATAATCCGCAGAGAATAGACCGCATTCTGTACTTGTGTCCAACCACCTAAGATGCCGCGCAAAGCGGGTAACAGCCGGAAAGCCGCCACAGCAAAGACACCTACCAGCGCTTTGATATCCCCTGTTCCGAAAACGGTGAGCAAGGTCAGTCCCGATATAACTGCCATTTCGGAAAGGCAAAAAGGAAGGTGCTGTATCATTTCCAGTTTCAAACGGCTCTCACTGATTTTCCTTATCCTCTCGGCGAATGCCTGCTGAAAAAAAGGAAACGCCGCATTCAGTTCCAATTCGGCATACCCTTTCATCGTTTCCGTGACCAGCCGGGACTGCTCACGACGAGCCTGCTGCTCCTGCTCACCATAACGGCGCATCGGTTTCCTGATCCCCCATCCGTAAATCAACATAAAAGGCAGAAAGGCAATATACAGCATCAGTACCGTCAACGGAGCGTAAACCAACAAAGCTGCCGTCACCCATAAAATAAGCAGCAGTTCTCCTGTCATGCGAAGCAAGGGGGAAAGAAGATTTAAAGAAAAAGCATAACAAATATAATTTACCTCATATCCCAGCCGGATACTCCCCCTGCTGCGTATAAACAATAATCCCCGTTGATAGTAAGAAGTAAAGAGAGAAAAGCTGAGCCGACGGTAAAGAGACATCAGAAAATGGTTTTGAAAACGTGAAAGCCCCGCTACCAAAGCGTTTTTCACCAAAATAAAGACTATTGCCACCAGACAAAATAACAGGGCGGCATCTTTATCCCTCCCGTCATCCAACAGAAAAAACAAGACAGGCAACAGGGCAGCGAGTCCGGCAAAGTCAAGTAATGCGCAAAGAAATACGGCACAAACCACCCTTATCCCCATTTTCCTTTCATCAGGCAACAACAAACGGCAGATTCTTTTCAACATAAACCGCCTATTTTCGTTCCGTTTGGAAGATGGTATGGGGAGAGCGCAGATGCAACAGAATAGAAATTCCAACCCATTTGCACAGTGAAATGCGCAACACGCTGTTACACGCACGATGAGTATGCAGCATACGTTTGGTTTTATAAACCAGAATACTCCATTTATTCTTCGCCGGAACAAACTTAGTATAGGGTGGCCGGATGATTTCCCGCAAGATTTCCTCCGCCAACCCTTCTCCTCCATATACAGGAACGGAAGTTCCTAAATAATCATTACAAAGGTGAGTCATTGCCAGCATCATATTTCTAAAACGAATATCCGTCACTTCCTCAGGAATATGCAGGCCGTATCTATTCAGCAGGCAAGCCCAGTCGCAAAGATGATGAAGCGCCAGGCCGCGTGCGTAATGCTGGGCGGCATGAAAAGCGAGAAATACAGTATTAAAAGTGGAAGATGGAATGAAAATGGGGTATTTTCCGTCCAATTCCGCCGATACGGGTCGTAGCAGTTCTTGAAGGAGCTTATCCATCTTCACCGCTATATGGTATGTTTCCGAATTAATGAAGGTTTTATGATTTTCTATCGGAATACCTTTATAGTAAAACATACTATGCTTTTCGGAGTGTTCAAGGTCTACCTCTATTCCTTTTTCTTCCATTAACCGGTCTGCCAGCCGGTTGGCCTCGGCATCACTTTTCCGGGAATGGTCTGCCGAATAAGTGAAGATGTCTATATCTCCCCCTTCCCTGTGCGAAGGAATGGGATAATAGGTGGAGAGGCCCACTCCTTTCAACTGGACCGTGGTAATGCCATGCGTTTTATAAAAAGCTGAAAGTTCGGCTATAGTATGGCAGTACCGCCGGTAGCGTTTTTCATAGTTCTCTACCGCCATCGCCCAGTTTAATTTCAAAGCCTTCGGGGGTTGCAAACAGGCCGGCAGGGTCTGTATTCCGTCCCATGCCAAGGCCATCACTCCCTGAGTGCAAGCTAGTTTGTAACACGCCTGCCAAAGGGCAGGAGATATATCGGTAAAAAGGATTTCACTAACCGGCTTTGTGCTGTTCAACGCGGATCGGAGCAAGGCAAATAGCATTTGCTCCGGTTTATCGAGTATTATATCCATTGTTATATCAATCAAGTAAGGCTGAACATTTTTTTAGTGCATCTGCCCAAATCACCACATCTCTTTCGGCCTGCTCTTGAGGAATATGATAAGATTCCACCAACACCAAGGCTGCCTCTTGTAAAGTGAAATCCTTTCCCGAAAGTCGTTTCCAAAGTAAGCAAGCGGAAAAATTAAAGGAAATAATACGGGTCAAATCAGTATCGGGAACACCTTGGTTCACAATTATTATTTCTCCGGCTATGGAGCGGAGTTTGAAATGGGGATTAAGTTTCATAATCTTCTAATCTTAAAAAAAGAAAGCCGCCCGACCTTTCGAGACAGGACGACCTTCTTTTATTACAAATCACTTTCTGCCATGACTAATAACATGATAGCAAATAATTCTCTTATTTTTTATAACTATCCCAACCGGTTCCTTTAAAAGAAGGAGTACCAGTCACGTTAATGATAGAGGAAGCATTTGTTATCGATGAATCAACAACCAAATTGCCGTTAAAAGTACCACCCTCAATATTCAATTCCATAGGTTCGGTGTTTCCGGTACTTTTTGATAATTCCACGTTACCATTAATAATACTAGTACCTTTAACAGTTACTTTAACTCCGTCAGTGTAGGTTGAATAGCCGCAAACATCAAATGCATATGCACCAGTTCCGGCATTAATCGTAGTATTGCTAATCAAAATATTACCACAATTGTTACTCAATACATATAAGGCATTTAGCCCCTTCACTGTCATAGCATCCAACGTCAAATTACAGTAGTTCTGAATCATAATTTTATCATTATCACTTGCCAGTGTTCCGTTTTTCATAGTAACGGTAGAACCTTTCAACAATTGACAACTGTTCGTTTCTGTGCCAGCCGAGCCAACGGTCGGTTTAGCAAGTGTAAGCACATGGTTGTTCAAGTCCAATTCTACAGATTGTCCACTTTGCGTTTTAAAGCCATTACAAGTAGCGTCTCCATTCAAACGTATCTTCACGTTAGCATTACCGCTTAAGTATAAAAGTGCGGACGGATCGGAAAAAGTACCACCGGTAACAGCCAGCGATGCACCTGCACCAACCACATAAATCTTGCCATTCAGTGTACCACCACTGATAGTCATCTGTCCCAAGTCATTGGCTGCACCATTATGACCTTCATTATCCACCACATACTGAGCGGAACCAGTCGTATTGAATGTACCTCCTTTGATTTCAGCCACATGATGATTCTGTACGGTTGCCTGAGACATATTGGTGAACGTACCGTCGTTGATGACAAGCTGGGCTCCATCATCATTTTTAATGGTATTAAGACCTCCGGCAAATGTACCACCGTTTATGATAAGTGAAGGATTCTGATGATTGGTACCACTTACATATCCATTTCGCGGATTCGTATTGGTATAATCATAATACCCATTGGCTATCATCGAAGAATAATGCCCGTTTTGCGATATCTCCACATTTGGATTAATCGTCATCTCGCCATGATTCAGAATATTATAATAGCTGTTACCACCTGAACTTTCTGAATTCTGACCGTTTTCCTTACTTCTAATATAGGTTCCGTCATTAAGAATTACTGTACCGTTATTATAGATACAAGTCTTCCCATGACTTACATTATCCACTGTACCATTTCCGTTGATTGTCAGTTTACTATCCTTATTTACGGTAAATGTATCACCAGATTTGTTGGTAATTTTATGACCGTTCAAATTGATGATAACTTCCTTTGTTGCGGAAATAGTAAAATCTCCCGTCAAGTCTGTGGCAAGAGTATAAGTTCCACCATTTTTTGCGACATTTTGCAAGTCGGCTACGGCAGCATCAACTACTTCAAATGCGTCATTACCGGACAGATTGGGTAATTCAGCCCCCTCTTCTTTATAAATAATGACAGTTGAAGTGTTACCGCTTTCACGAATAATGGCTGTTACTTTGGCACCACTCTTCACTCTTACATTACCGGCTTTTACCTTCAATGTATTAACCGTAATCCCTTTATCAAGAACCAATGTATTTGCAGCAGTAGTTGCCGTTACTTCATCATAAGTAGCTGTTTCGCCATTGGCAGCCAAAGTTACGGTAGAAGAAGGCAGCTCTATCTCAAATTTAGGCGCAGTATCTAATTGCGGTACAGATACCAACACGTTTTCAGGTGCTGAATTACCACTAGCGCCAGTGCTCGCTTCTTTTATAGCAACAGTAGCAGTAGTAGAAATATTTTCAAAGGATATGCTGACATTTTCTGCCGGTGTATTTTTTTTCGGTATTGAAACTGTAGGACTGGCTTCAGTTGGAGCCACATCAGTCACAGAAACCGAATTAGTTGTTGCTAAAGCATCGGCTACCGCTGATACACTTTCAACTGTTGTCGGTACACTTCCGGATACTTCGTCCAACGTTATAGTTGTGGTATAACGTTCGTTACGTTTAGCATCTAAAGCTTTTGTCTTTAAAACCTGGCTTGTAGAGCCATTACCAATGGAAAGTTCCAAGGCAGGATACTCGGCTACAGGCAACGGGAAATAGAATGTTTTACTGGTCACGTCATTGCCAGCAGTAAAGTTTATAGTTATGGAAGAGGAATTTAATGTTCCTGTGGTTGTCAATGTAGGGATACCTTCGGCGAATGCTATTTGTGCATTTCCTGCAATGGCTGGAGCAGTAGTTCTTTCTCGAGCGGTCATAGAAGTCAATTTCGCCCAAATATAGTCCTTCGGGATATTATTGACAGTTACGCTCATCAAAGCACCTGCATTTTTAAATGCCAAGACATCCTGTGCGCTCTCATTTATTTGGCAAGCCATAAGAGCACTGCTGTTTTCTCCTTCCTTATAATTATAGGTATCCTTCAACGTTAATGATATTTTACTTCCATCATAAGAAGCATCGCTGCCATAAGGATAAAAAGCAGCTTTCTTTACAGGATTCTCACCTTCCAGTACTCCTGAGAACCCTGCGTTCTTGGTCCCGGCTCCACTGGATAATGAATAATTAGTGTTAGTATATGTAGAAGAACTTCCATTCGTTACAAAAATGCCAATCTCGTCACCTGTACTCCAAACGACAGAATTGCCATTCATAGCAGTACGCGATTCAGCATCTCCCATAGTGGCACATACTTCATCAACGCCACTTTTCGCCACGCCCAAATCTTCATTGGAACAACCGGTTATTCCTAATCCAAGAACAGCCAAAGATGTGAACAATATCTTTTTCATACGTGTATGTTTTTAAATTATTTATTTCAATTACCAAGGATGTTGGTCATAGTCTTCTGTTCCACCACTTACTGCAAATCCTTTTTCCACTTCTACTTCGATAATCTCCACTTTAGGAGCCTCATACATTTCCATATTGTTTGTTTCCATAATTTCCGTACAATAAATTTAGATTATAATTTTTCAATGATTCTGTTCAGACATTATACGCCCCAATTATATACCATAGAATATTTTTTATAGAAAGATGCTATAATTGCCGTCTGTGGGCAGAAGATTCCTGGCGGTCCGGTGACATACACTTTGTCTCCGCAACCTCGACTTGACAGATAACGGGAAATAAGGATACGCATTCCCGCTTGCAGTGTTGTTTTCATACGTCTGTAAATGTTAGATCAGTCTATCTTGTCAAAAGACTTTGCCTAACTCCCCCTCCTCTGTTCGGCGGTTAATAAAAAAAGCGTGAGGGCTGTATCTTGTTTATCTTATCATCGGGCCTTCGCATTGCCTTGGTCTAGATAAACAACAGCCACCCACGCCATTAGGTATATAGATGCCACAGTAATGGCAGGTATATAACACAGACGTGAGCGTTGTTGTTATCATCTTCAGACCTTTATCAAAGTTGCGAAGTTTGATGATAGAAGATAATTTCAATAACGCTTCTTAAAATATATAACGTTCTACTACGCCATAGTAGAATAGTCGGTACAAATATAATAATTTCTTAAATAGGAAAAACGTTTCTTAGCGATTATTTTTAATAATTGCTACAACAAGCATTAAAAACACTTCTGTATTTCACAATAAATCGACTCAACATAACACCAATATTAATAGAAAGTTATAAGCAATTATGCCCTCATGCTCTCACTAAGAAGTTAACATATTGATAATTAATACAAAACGAATAATAATAGCATATTTCAAAAAGTATCTTTGCCCTCATGCCCTCATTCTACAGAACAAACAAAAAGAGTATATCTATCTTATAATCAACAACATAAACACATACAAAGTCTTAATTCAAAAGTTTATCATTCATTGCATTTTAAGCTTTTTCATCACAGTGTACCCTATTTTATAAGCATCCGATTACATTTTCATGCTGATAAGTTCTACTCAACGTACTTTCCTATTTGTTTTTTCTATTATTTGAAATTACTTAACCACGACTGTGACTAAGTTTAATCACCTTTGTGACTAAAATTAATCACGATAGTGATTAACTCTAATCACAACTGTGATTAAGCAATTTATAATAGTAAAGAACTGCAATATGAATGCCCGATTATCATATAATGATCTCTATATAAACTATCAAGAACTCCCTAAAATGTAGTAGTTACCGTTGTTTCTCCTAGCAAAATATGATAAGATTCGTGTATATAAAAGAGATCTTGTAGGCATTATGCCACTTTTCTTCACCTAAAACGGCAAAATAGACTCTTTTCTCACCTGAGTGATTTTGAAACGAATTCAGCTATATCACATTGAATATAAACACATTATATAGTAATCAGTATAATTAAACAGTGAGAGCATGAGGGCAAATTGTTTCTTCAAAAATATGCTACCATCATTCATTCAACACTCATTATCAATTGATTATATGCATAATGAGAGCATGAGGGCATATTTGCTTATAACTTTCTATTGTTTTCTCCTTTCTTTATTCCTTGATATTACGGATATGTCTGACAGGAACACCGCCCACAACTGTATTTGCCGGAACCTCTCTTGTCACGATCAAACCTGCTGCAATGACAGCATTGTTTCCGATGGTTATTTATCGGATAAATGAAGAATAAGTGCTTTGTTTCTTATTCTATTTATCAAATGTAACTTGTACCATTAGAATGAAGAAGGCTGATTAGTATGAATGTGAATATGCTGCATATAAATTTTCAACCAAAACAATTATGGATTGCCGATGAAAAACTTAAATGTCTAATACATGGTTTAGATTAAGGAGAGGATTTTTCCTCTCCTTTTTTCCTTCCGATACGCCCCATTATCCCTATTTGTTACCAAATGGGTGGGAATGGTGCAATTTAGAAGATATTGTTTCTTTTGGTGGAGGTAAAACTCCGTCAATGGATAATAAAGAATATTGGGATAATGGGAATCATCTATGGGTAACTTCTAAAGATATGAAGTATAGCTATATTACAAACTCCCTGATGAAAATCACAGATAAGGCCTTGGAAGTAATGACAATATATGAGAAAGGTACGTTACTTGTAGTAACACGTAGTGGCATATTAAGACATACTCTTCCTCTTTCTATATTAGAAAAGCCAGCTACAGTTAACCAAGATTTAAAAACTATTTCACCCCATATACAGGAGCTTTCTGAATATCTGTATGTTGTTATTAAAGCTAACGAACACTTTATCTTAAAAGAATATCATAAAGATGGAACGACAGTAGATAGTATTGATTTTGATAAGTTCAGATGCTTACCGATTCCTTTAGCTCCTATCGCAGAGCAAAAACGTATAATTGTTGAGACAAAGCGTTGGTTTGCTTTGATTGACCAAGTCGAACAAGGAAAAGTCGACTTACAAACTACAATTAAACAAGCTAAGAGTAAAATTCTTGGCCTCGCTATTCACGGCAAACTCGTGCCGCAAGACCTAAATGACGAGCCAGCCATTGAACTATTGAAGCGCATAAATCCCGACTTCACACCTTGTGATAACGGGCATTATACACAGTTGCCTGAAGGATGGGCTATTTGTAAAATGAAACAGATTACAAGTATAACGAATGGGAAGTCTCAAAAAAATGTTGAAACACTTAACGGTATATATCCAATTTATGGTAGTGGCGGTGTTATAGGTAGAGCTAATCAGTATCTTTGCATCGCAGGTTCTACAATAATTGGAAGAAAAGGTACAATTAATAATCCTATATTCGTAGAGGAACATTTTTGGAACGTTGATACAGCTTTTGGCTTGAAGGCTAATGATGCTATACTTGATAAATATCTGTATTATTTCTGCTTATCATTTGATTTTAGCAAATTAGATAAAAGTACGGCTATGCCCAGTTTAACAAAAACATCTATTGGTAATGTTTTAATACCCATACCGCCATATAAAGAGCAAGAACGAATTGTGGCTAAAATAGATATGGTGCTTGATACGATGAATGAAATATTACGGGCTGTATAAACAATCCGTTTTTGTTCTGCCTTCGGTGGTATAGGTATCTCTTATTTTGAGTATTCAGAAATCCAATATCGTTTATGAGTGTCACCTATCAATCTGGTTACACTCATAAACATTGCCACATAATCAATCTCAATATCACTGTGTATTTTTAGAATCTTCATTACTGATGATTTTACCTTGAAAGGAAAAACAACTAGTTTTGAATCTGTTGTAAAATCATCAAAGATTATACAAGGAAGATTTGAGCATATCCCTGTCGTTTCATTGGTATAACCAATTATAAAAGACTTACCTGCGGTTAAGACTGGTATTGAGTAGGAATCATCATAAGCCGTTGAATTTATAATATAAGCAGTAGGTTGTTCATAATCTACAACTTATTCAAGCCTGCACATAGCCCATCCTTCAGGCAACTTCTTATCATGTTCGATATATTCTCTTATATTGTTACTGTATTCATTATAAATCAATGTAGTATGGTAACAAAATTCAAAAATCATTTGGCAAAGACTAATCTCGCCAAGAACACCGTTACATCGTATGTGTGGACGGTACAGTATTTCCTCAATCATTATGGAGAAGTAAACAAGAAGAACCTTTTGGCATACAAGGGGTATTTGGTGGAGAACTTCAAACCACAGACGGTTAACCTGCGATTGCAAGGAATTAACAAGTATCTGGAGTTTACGAAACAAGAAAAACTAAAAGTGAAGTTCGTAAAAGTACAGCAAAAGAACTTCTTGGAAAATGTAATCAGCGATGCTGATTATAAATTTCTTAAAGCCCAACTTAAAGTAGATGGTTATGAGGAGTGGTATTTTATTGTGTGGTTTATGGCGGCTACCGGAGCACGTGTTAGTGAATTACTCCACATCAAAGCGGAACACATTAAAGTGGGCTATCTTGATTTATATAGTAAAGGCGGAAAGATTCGACGACTATACATCCCCAAGAATCTACGGACAGAATCTGAAAAATGGTTGAAAAACCAAGGCTTGACATCCGGTTACATCTTCCTGAATCGTTTCGGACAGCGTATTACTACTCGCGGAATCGCTTCCCAACTCAAGCATTTTGCAGAAAAATACGGAATGAACAAGGAGGTAGTTTATCCTCATTCGTTCCGTCACCGTTTTGCCAAAAACTTCCTTGACCGCTTTAATGACCTTGCTCTACTAGCCGACCTAATGGGGCATGAAAGCATAGAAACTACACGCATCTATCTACGTCGCACTGCCAGCGAACAGCAGAAGATTGTGGATAAAGTGGTTAACTGGTAAAGTCGCATCAGCCTTTAGAAGTGTATTCATTTACACTTCTAAGGCATTTTGAATGTTATCAAGAACAGAGAATAGTTCTTCTATCTTTTGAACAATGCGTTGTTGTTCGGCAAGTGGAGGAAGTGGCATTTCAATTTTATGTAAAGCATTGGAAGATAGTCCAAGTAATCCAATACCTTTCCCTCCTATCAGATTGTTTTCCTTTAAATATGCAAATGTGTAGTAATAAAATGGCACACATAAATCTATCTTTGGACGAAGTCTATGAATATGATTTTGAATGCAAATATCGTAATCATAATTCCATATTGCAGAGCGTCCAATATCTCCACCTTCGCATACAAGTAAATCACCCTTCGTAACAGTGCATTTATTCAATTCGCTTTCTTTGAATGGCATTTGTTTTATTGCTGTAAAATCAAACTTATTCCAGTACACATTGGATGTGGTTAAATAATCCTTGAATATACCTTCTTTGTTTGACGAATTGAGTGCTTTGCCTGTATTGTGGCTAAAAAGTTCTCCTAGAATAGTTTCTATCCATCCAACGGGATAATGCCCGTTATCACAAGGTGTGAAGTCGGGATTTATGCGCTTCAACAGTTCAATGGCTGGCTCGTCATTCGGATCTTGCGGCACGAGTTTGCCGTGAATAGCAAGATTGAGGATTTTACTTTTTGCCTGCTTGATAGTTGTTTGTAAATCTTCCTTGCTATTCTTGATAGTATCAATTAAAGAAATCCACTTGGCCACCTCTACAACAATTCTTTCTTGTTCCTTTAAGGGTGGGATAGGTATCATTAATTGCGAAAGCTTTTGAGCATTGATATTAGACTGATTAACAGCATCCGTTTTTACATTATAGCACCAATTACGATAATAGCTGCTATTCATTACAGTATTAAGGTAGTCTGAAAAAATCAATATCGGTCTAATGCGAATAAGATAGCCAGCATATATGGCTGGTTGTTCTTTCTTATAGATTGCCGTTTTCCCTACCCATTCACTACTGTTTGTGCGATTGAACAGTAAATCGTCTTTTTCAAGTGAGTACAGCTTAATATCTTCATTATTTGACGAATACACTAAATTAGAATAATCGATTGTACCGACATTAGTAATATTCCCCATTCGCAAGACAGCTATTTTTCCCACACTTAAAGACTTCTCTGAAGTTCCGTATTTCAATTCGCACACAATATCTTCTAAATTGCACCATTCCCACCCATTTGGTAACAAATAGGGATAATGGGGCGTATCGGAAGACTTTGCAGACTTCTTACTCCGTTTGATTTTGCCTTCTTTTATCAGTCGTTCTTTTTCAGCCTTGATTCGTTCGAGCAGAACTGATGCTGGTTCATCGTTGGGATCTTGGGGTACAAGTTTTCCATGTATCGCAAGGTCGAGTATCTTTTGACGTAACGCTTTTGTATCCATCGTTATATTTCTGTTTGTAATTGTGCAGTTTTGGCTGCACAATTACTATTCATGTTCTTCCAGTCTCTTTAATTCCTCATTTTCTTCAAACTCTTCAATCCATTCCTTCACCTTAGCTTGCAATAAAGCCTTGTTGGGGAGATAGAGTTGATAAGCAGAAGCATAGATGTTAGCATCCTTAGGCAAGGTAAGTTCCACTAGTGCATCGTTCTTCTCCTTACACAGTAGAATACCAATTGTCGGCTTTTCAAAGTCTTGTTTGACATAGCGGTCGTAATAGTTGACATACATCTGCATCTGCCCAAGGTCTTGGTGAGTTAGTTTGTCTATCTTCAAATCTATAAGCACATAGCATTGTAGCAAACGATTGTAAAACACCAAGTCAACAAAGAAATGCTGCTCATCAAATGTGAACCTTTTCTGCCTTGCTTCAAATAGAAATCCTTTGCAAGTTCTAATAGGAATTGCTGCATCTTGTTGATAATGGCATTCTCTAATTTAGACTCTGAATAAACTGCATCGGGTTTTAGACCAAGAAACTCTAATGTGATGGGATTCTTGATAATGTCTGATGGTTTCTCAATAGATTGTCCTTCCTTAGCCAACCGCATTACTTCATCTTTGTTACGGCTCAAAGCCAATCTCTCATAAAGACAGCTTCCTACTTGACGGCTGAGTTGTCTTTTAGACCATTGTTGTTGAGTACATTCTATTTCATAGAAACTGCGGGCATCCGGATTTTCCACCCTCATCAGTATAAGATAATGAGACCATGAGAGAGCGAATGTCGGCTCAGAGATACATTCCTCTGACTTCGGATAATCGGCTAACCACTGGTTAGCCTTTTGACTCGGCTTTGGACAACCACTGGTTAGCCCTTTAGAAAAAACAATATAAAACTGCCGTATATTCTTAAGCGTTGAATATGACCATCCATCTCCCAACCTATCAGTCAGACGTTTGGAGAGTTCTTTCAGCACCGCCTTTCCATATTCGGCTCTTGTTTCCCCCTTTTGCTCATATTCTACTATATATTGTCCGATATGGAACTTAGTATAAACCTCAGCTATATTGACGGCTGTTGCCACACGTTCCCTTGCCTGCGTGACAAGGTTAACAACCTTCAAGAACAGGTCGTTTATATATTTATCATTTGTGAAAATCTCTTTTCCCATAACTCAATTTTCTTCAATATTCGCAAGTAGCTTTTCAAGTTCAACCACAGCAGCACTTATCGTTTGGCTTTTATCCTTTATATCAGCCATCAGCTCTGCCAATGAACGGTTGTCCACCTCACCACCTTGCTTTATCCAAGTAATGTCAAGACTTGTTTTGTCTCTGGCAAGAATTTCATCTACAGGGTATTTACGCCAACGACCTTGCGGATTATTTTCTGCATCGTATGTCTCTACTCGATTATTATAGCAAGAAACAAAATCATCCAAATGATGCCGTTCCAGTTTATTGGTGGCAAGCGTATGCTTTATATCTGTACGGTAGTCGTAAAACCATATTTCCTTGGTCGGTTGTCCTTTGCTGAAAAACAACACGTTGGCTTTTACGCCTTGGGCATAGAAAATACCTGTAGGTAAACGCAAGATAGTATGCAAATTAAAATCCTGCAATAAGCGTTTACGAATAGTCTCACCTGCTCCAGCCTCAAAGAGAACATTATCAGGAAGTACAACTGCTGCACGTCCTCCCGTTTTGAGCATAAGCATCATGTGCTGGAGGAAATTTAACTGGTTATTCTTGGTCTCTACATAAAAATCCGGGCGGTTAATATCCACCGATCCAGCCGGACGAGTTCCAAAAGGAGGATTGGCAAGAATCACATCTACAAGAGTTGACGGTTCTTTTTCCAAAGAATCCTCACAAACAATCGGACTACGGTCTGTACCAATACCATGCAAATAAAGATTCATGGAAGCAAGCGTCACCACTAAAGGCGTATTATCCACACCATGCAAAGCTTTGTCACGCAAGAAATCACGTTTTTCTTTACTTGCTGACTGACCTTTCATATAATCGTAAGCTGTAAGCAAGAATCCACCCGTTCCACAAGCCGGGTCACAAACCGTTTCCCCCATTTGCGGATTGATACAATCTACCATTGCCTGAATAAGTGGACGAGGAGTAAAATACTGTCCTGCCCCGCTTTTCTTGTCTTGTCCATTCTTTTCAAGAATGCTTTCGTAGATAGCTCCTTTCACATCACCGTCCATAATGAGCCATTGCTCCTCATCAATCATGGTGATGACCTTTTTCAGATAAACAGGCTTGTCTATCTTGTTTTGCGCCTTCGTATAAATCGTACCTATCAGATTATCCTGCTCACTAAGCAATTTAAGGGTCTCTTCATATTGTTTTACCAAATCCAAGCCATCAAGTACTATCAAATCTGCCCACTGATAACCAGTTGGAATAGCCGACTCTTCTCCAAACATTTCTACATTTTCGGCATCCATCTTCAAGAATAAAAGATAGGTCAGTTGGGTAATATAATCAGTAAATCCAATTCCTTGTCCGGCAAGAGTGGTTGCCAGATTCCATACTTTTTTGGTGAGCGATTGCTCTGTTGTATTATTTGTTGCCATTTCTTTATGCTGCTTTTCTTAAAACTACAAATGTGTAAAGTGAATGAAGTGCCTCGTCCGCCTTCTGCATATTGCCAAACGCTCTAATCATTTGGGCTGCATGGGTAGCATCATCTTCACGAATATCTCTGATAGTACAAGCTCCGTTAGAAGCGATGTAATCCACAATACGACTGATAACCTCTCGCTGTTTGTCAGTTATTTCACGCTGGTTTTGCCCTAACCAAAGATTGAAAAACTGTTTAGAGGTAGTAACTACGCTATCCAATCGTTCGATTTGGTGGAAAGCAAAGCGCACAAGTTGTATGATATTGGTCAATGCATCGCTTTCTTCTTTGGTAATGGAACGCCTTACCACTTTAGGGTTAACTATGGCATAAGAGTTCCAGAGTTGTTTGGATGTAAAATGATTGTTTGCCATTTTAAGTCTGTTCTCCAAATCCTTTAGCATCGAATAGGTTATAGGCTCTCCCTCATTGTTGTAAATGATGCGCAGTGCCTCTATTTCGTCATAGTACTTTTTACAAAAATCTTCAAAAGCCTCTGTCGTATTTTTTGCTTCCTCAATGGAGAACCCTTTGGAGATAAGCGTATCTTCACCCGGCATCAATGTATTGACGAATCCGGCTGCAAGTATAAGAAGGTATTTCCGAGCATCTGCATGATTGGCAAGCGGAGCGACTAGCCCCTTACGTTCATTGTTAGGCTCATCAGTGATTACAAACGGTGGAAGAATGCCTTTCTCCAGTGCATCGTATATTCTGGCAGAAAGTTCCTTCATGTCATCATGAGACAAACGGACAAACTCTTTCCGTTGCGGATCATCCGCCTTGTTGTATATTCGGGCAAGCGTTGCAGCAAGCCGTTTGAGATACTCGTCAGGAATATAGCCATGACTAATACGTTCTAATAGCTCCTTTAGAGTAATCGTCTTTGTTGTAGGAGCATCATCTATAGGTGCCACTGTTTGCGCATGTTCCGTCACGCCTACCGCATCAACCAAATAAAAACAATCCTTGCTGAATGCGTTCGGGGTAACATTGCGAAGTTGCTCATCACCAATAGTACGTACTCCACGCCCTTTCATCTGAATATACAAAGGCAATGACTCCACATCACGCATGAACATCACCACTTCCAGCGGCTTTACATCTGTTCCGGTGGCAACCAACGTACAGGTGACAGCAATACGGAAATCCTTGTCGTTACGGAATTGGCGTATCAGTTCGTTACTGTCGCCTGCCGAATAGGTAATTTTCTGAACAAAGCGGTCATCAGTTCGTCCAAACACCTCTTTAGCTATTTGTACGATATTTGTAGCATGAGCTTCATTGAGAGCAAAAATCAATGTTTTGGGCAAAAAGTCCATATTTGGTTCACGTTGCGGGTCATTAAACAATTCCGTATAAACCACATCCCGATAGGTCGAAAGGACTAACTTTATCTGTGCCGGATTGATAATACTCCGATTAAGTTCTTTATTTGTATAGATTTTGGTTTCCTTACTACTTACAATCTTAACCTCACCTGTATATCTTGTTTCTTCTTTAAATTTCTCACCCTCTAATATAGCCCCACCCGTTTCTGTGACTTGCGTTTTTATTCTATATACCCGACAATCCACATTCACGCCATCAACAATACTCTTTTCCAATGTGTAGTTAACAATGCAGTTATTATTGAAGAATGCCATTGTTTCAGGGATAGGAGTTGCGGTCAGACCAACCAATCTTGCCGTATCGAAATACTCCAGCACCTTGCGCCAGTTCCCATAAATGGAGCGATGGCACTCGTCTATGATAATCATATCAAAGTAGTCGTGCGGTAAGTTGGGATTAGGAGGCAAGGTTACTTCCTCTATAGGTTCATTCTCGTCATCATCATTATCCTCAATAGTTTCTCCTTTCAAGAATGAGAATAGACGTTGTATTGTAGAAATAACGACATTGCTATCAGAAGGAATAGAAGACGAGCGAAGGCGATTGACCGTAAAGATAGTATTGAAAGCCTCCCCGTTCTCTGTCAGACGGAAGGTCCCAAATTCTCCTTCTGCTTGTTTTCCAAGATTATTTCGGTCTACAAGAAACAACACTCTACGCATTGGTGTATAAGAAAGCATCCGGTAGGCAGCAAGACAAGCAGTATATGTTTTACCCACACCGGTGGCAAGAACCATCAACGCCCGATTTTGCCCGGCACGGAAACTCTTTTCAAGTTCTGTCACTGCCTCATATTGGCAATCACGCAGCCCTTTCTTTTTCAATGTAGGGAGTCCGGCAAATGCATCTTCAATTCCCAGCCTCTTTACCAATTCATGTGGTGTAGGGATATTCATGACCTGCCTGAAACAAGAATCTTGTTCACGAAAATCACAGCAATATAGTTCCTTACCATTCGAAGTGAAGATAAAAGGCAATGGCTTTTGATATGCCTGATAGATATTCGGAACACTTCTTGCATATAAGGCTGCTTGCTCGCATACCTCTGAAGCAAAAGCATCCGTTTCTTCACGCTTAGCTTCAAGTACCCCTACTGCTTTTCCATTAATGAAAAGGAAATAATCTGCCTCAAGATTTCCTTTCAATAAACCTTCTCTTATGGCTACAGCCGTACAAGTAGGTTCATAATCCTCCCTGTTGACTACTTTCCAACCAGCATCGGCAAACCACTGGTCTATCTTTATTCTTGCTTTTTCTTCAGGAGTCATGTTCTTAATAATATATATTATCAGAAGTTCATAGGCACATCTGCAACAGGTTACAAAAGGAACCAGAACCTCCTAACCGTATTAAATAATTTATTGTAACCTTTCTTTTTTATCGGTTATCAAATCCTTCAAATCAACTTGTAATATCTCCGCAATCCGTTGCAAGGTTTCCAAATTAGGCTGAATCCGATTACAGGCATAGGCATTGACCATACTGAAACTCTTATCTAGCTGTTTAGCTAACCACGTTTGAGAAATACCTTTTTCGGATAAAACAGTCTTTATTCTATTCAGTTTCATTACTTGATATGATTTTATTAGACAAATATAGGGAATTATATTCGATAATAGTGTATATTTGCATTAAGAAAAGTCAGTTCTTAAATGAGTTATACCTCAAAGTAATTGAATTTAGACATATTTATGGGAAAGACAGTAACAACATATCTCATTGATGGAGACCCAAAAGGAACTCAATACGCATTCATTAGCAACAAAATTTGCCAAATGTTTGTCGTACCACGTTCTAATCTCTCTTATTTGAATACACAAGAGAAGTTACAAAAACCTGCATTCTATATATTGCTGGGGGAAGATGAATCAACCAAGCCGCAGGCGTATATAGGTGAAACGGAGAACTTTAAAGAACGTGTAAAAGACCACGATAGCAAAAAATCGTTTTGGCAAAAAGCACTCATATTTGTATCGAAAGACGCCGATATGACTAAAGTTGATGTGCAATACCTAGAACATAAAGCTATAGCCGAAGCCAAGAAAGCAAACGCTTTTGTTTTAAGCGATAATAAACAAATTCCTAAAGCCCCTAACCTACCGGAGCATCAACAGGACTCAATGAATGAATTTTTCGAAGATGTGAAGTTTTTGGCATCATTTATCGGTTGCAATATTTTTGAAGTATCACAACCCAAAGAAGAACATCTATTCTACACCAAAGGTAGAGGATGCAATGCAAAAGGTTTCTACAGTTCCGATGGATTCACAGTCCTAAAAGGAAGTACTGTTGCCAAAACAATGGTTCCGTCTTTCAACTGGAAAGAAAAACGAGAAAAGATGCTTCAAGATTACACTTCTACTGAGAACGGAATATTGGTATTGACATCAGATAAAACTTTTTCAAGTCCCAGTACTGCCGCAGATTTCTGTATTGGTAGCAGCAACAACGGCTGGTTGGTATGGAAAGATAAAGAAGGAAATACATTGGACTCAGTTTATAGAAAACAGTTGGATTAATAACATATCAGTTGGAGGCAAATATGGAAATTATCAATCTACTAGACTTCACAGACCGCATCGAGTTGAGAGAATGGCTGAAGGTCAACCATAATCGGGTGAAATCGTGTTGGGTTGTAACTTCACGCTCTAAACAGCCCACATACGAATGTATTCCATACATTGAAGTTGTTGAAGAAGCATTGTGCTTCGGGTGGATTGATTCAACTCTAAAGAAATTGCCAGACGGATGCCTTGCACAGCGGCTTTCACCTCATCGCAAAGGAAGTCATTGGACTGAGTTAAACAAAGAACGTTGTATCAATCTTGAAGACCGAGGACTTATAACAGATGCCGGACACCAAGCCTTTGAGAAAGCCTATTCCTACGAAATAGTTCCCAAAGGCTCTCTTATGGAAGAAAAACCGCATTCCTTGATTTAGCCGAGCTTCGTACCGAACGGAAAATCATTTCTACAATAGAAAGCCCCCATTCGGGAAAAGTCATCGATACCTATCAAATAGTCGAAAGGAAACAGTCTTCGTACCGGTCGCTTCTCCTCCATCGCTACAATCTGCTCACGTCGCAGCAACAACGTTCGCCCCCCAATGATCCGGCAAAGCATCCGAGAAACATCCAAATATATCTTTCTCCGATTGCGTATATTGCTGTCCCTGATAATTATTCAGATCATCGCTCAGAAACAAATCTCCGTGTTTTTTTCAAAACATCCATCATTGAGAGTAAAACAATAGCAATCCGAGCTACGAAGAGATTCATAGCCTAACTCACCAACGAGTTCTGTTTCTTCGATCCAATCAAAATCGGCATATACATATAGCGTCTTCATCGCTTACTCTTTCTTCGAAGCACGTTCCCTTGTCTTCAAACTCAAATTCTGCAAAGCTTTTCCCAATTTATCTTCTTTGACCAGCCACAGAATATCATCACCAAGCTGCAGAGCATACAGCACTCGCAAGTATATTCCGATTGCTACCGTCGGTGCGCCTTTCTCTATTCGGAACACAGTCAACGGGGAACAAGTGCCCGTTCCGCCATCTGAGCCACACTCAAATTCCTCCGCTATCGAGCCAGTTTTATCTGCTCTCCCACAACCGACATCTTCTGCCCCAATTTTCGAGGCAACTTAATCCCCATTGTATTCTTTGTCATAATCAACTTATCATATAATATGCAAAAATATTACTTTTTATCTATTTAATGATATATTGCAGACAAAATCGCAAGACTAGAAGACACAGCAGTATAAAGGCTCTACACTTTTTCAAACGAATCATCCCCATTACACGACATTTTTCCAAGCGAATTAAATGTCTATTCTACAAAAATTACCTTACAACATATATTCAAGATTAGTTTGCTATTCAAATGAAAACCAACTTTACTTTATCCCCGTATTCCTATATACGTTCAATAAAGTAAAGTCAAAATAAGGGAGAAGAGATGGCTGCACTATGATGAAATAACTTCAATCATTTTTCTTTTGGCTGCAAAACGTAGAGTAACCGAGTGTAAAGATCGAACAAAATACAACTCCGAATAGAACACATAACACTCGCATGGGAACCAGAAAATACCTGTGAATCTATCCTCGATTTTACTACCCTTTTGGGCAAAACGAACTCCAACATACCCTATCTTTGTGAACAAGATCTATCGAAGCCCTAGAAGGCAGTTTTTACCCTTTCTCCCTCTGTTCGAAGAGAAACGATAAAAAACATTAAAACATCGGTTCTTAGCGAAAAAACAAGTAACTTCGTAAAGTTTCCACCTTTTAAATACAAACTAGCGAAAATCAGTCAGCATACGATATTACATTGTATAAAAAATTATATTAAGATACTACAATATGTCAAACATTATTCTTGATACAAAAAATGTAGGGAAGATCAAGGGCCTTTTCTACCTCCCCGATTATCAACGGGGTTATAGATGGACCTCGGAGGAAATAAAACTCCTTCTCGATGACATTTATGAAAGTGCGGGAAAGCCATATTGCTTACAACCAATTGTTGTAAAGAAAAGCAATGAGAGGTTCGAGCTCATTGACGGGCAGCAACGTCTTACAACCATATACCTCATCTGCAAGTATATGGAAGCAAAACTGGGAGATCTATATGAACCTAGCTTTAAGTTAGAGTATGAAACTCGTAAAGAATCAGCAAACTTTCTTGGTAATATTGATCTTTCGCTTAGAGAGCTGAATATAGATTATTATTTTATCGCATCTGCATACGAATATATAGAGCAATATTTTACAGAAAAGACACAGGGTGAGCGTCGAGAAATGGCAGCTTACCTGACCAAACTCAATGAATATTTCATATCATCAGTAAACGTCATTTGGTACGAAGTGGATTCTGCTGAGAATGGTATTGAGCTATTTGAGCGTCTAAACATTGGAAAAATTCCACTGACAAGCTCGGAACTTGTCAAAGCCTTGTTTCTTAAAGACAGTGTGCGAGACAAGATGTCAGGACGACAGGAGGAAATCTCACTCCAGTGGGACATGATTGAGCAAGAACTACAAAATCCATCATTTTGGGGCTTTTTGTCCAATATTGATGGAGATCAAATGCCAACTCGTATAGATCTTATCCTTGATCTGATGGTAGACAAATCAGGGAATGATCGTGAAAAGTATCGTACATTCTTTTACTTTGATCGACAAATAAAGTCTCTATCGGAAACCACCACAGAAAATCCGCTTCTTGAGATATGGAGTCGCATCTATCATGTGTTTCTTACACTCCGCGAATGGTATACGAACCATGACTTTTACCATAAAATTGGTTATCTGATTACTATAGGAGTTCCACTAAGGAAAATTTATACCGTATGGCAAAATGATGGCAACACTCCTCTTGCTAAGGATATATTTCTTAGCGAGCTCGACAAAATGATTTCAGAATCAATAAGCATTAAAGATAAAGAAGAGTTACTTAACTTATCATACGATACAAGGAAAGACAAACTACAAAAGGTATTGACTTTGTTTAATGTGGAAACAGAACGTCTGATGGACGATGGTAAACGAAGGTTCCCATTTGACAAACATAAAGATTCTATATGGAGTTTGGAGCATATCCACGCTCAAAATGCCGAAAGCCTTAAAAAGAATAAAGATATTCTTACATGGCTAGAAAGTCATATTGCACTTTTGAAATCTTCTGAAAGTTCTATTTTTGAGGTAAATAATGAACTTATAGAGAAAATGGAGATATTGATTGAACAACTTCATAGCGATAAGGATCCAGGGAATGTGCGTAAACGCTTTAATGAGATTCAGAAGGAAGTAATTATCATATTCACGTCTAAGGAAGATGTCGTTAAGGAGAATAGCTACTCGCATGGATTAGCAAATATGGCACTGCTAGATGTATCTCAAAACGCGGCTCTTAGCAACTCCGTTTTTGATGTTAAAAGACACCGTGTCATTAATTATGATAAAGAAGGAAGATACATTCCAATTTGTACAAAACACGTATTCTTCAAGTACTATACTCAAGAGGGTCCATCGCTTTTCTTTTGGGGAGAGACAGACCGAAGAGATTATGCCGAGGCCCTTAATGAGAAAATTTCACCTTACTATAAACAGGATAATAACGATACCACTATACCCAACTTGACAAATGGAAACTACGACACTGAAGAATCTGATTTCTGAAAACAATCCTTACGGAATAAGTGGAATCACTATACCACGGATTCAACGTGCTTATGCACAAGGCCGATCTGATGCACATGCAGTAAAGACTCGTGAACGTTTTCTATCAGCAATACATGCTGGATTAATAAACAATGGTTTAACCCTCGATTTCATTTATGGTAATATTCAGAATGGTCAGCTGATTCCTCTTGATGGACAGCAACGACTAACTACTCTTTGGCTACTTCATTGGTATGCAGATAAAAAAGAGGGCATCAACGATAAGCGACTTGCGAGGTTTTCATACAACACACGTTATAGCGCGAGAGATTTTCTTATAAAGCTCGTTAACTACGAACCTACATGGAAAACACATCTTAGTGATGAAATTAAAAATGAGGGATGGTTTCCAATGGAATGGAGCAACGATCCTACGGTTAGAGGAATGCTCACAATGCTTGATGAAATCCAAAAGCGTTTTGCCGATATTAATGACTTATGGAACAAATTGGATAAAATTAATTTCTATTTCCGCGATATTGAGGAGATGAAGTTAACCGATGACATTTACATCAAGATGAACTCCCGTGGAAAACCACTCACTGACTTTGAACATTTTAAGGCAGAACTCTTAAAGGTTATGCGTTCTGAAAATGACGATGAAGCTACTGCTAAACGCATTGGCCTTAAGATAGACCGCGAATGGACCGATTTACTTTGGATTTATAGGGATGAGTATAATCTCGTCGATAGCGGTTTTCTAAACTTTTTCCATATGATTTCCCTTATTCTTGTCTATAAGTCAGATCGCTCTTCATCAGAATTTGATTTAGAAGATGATTTCAGTTTACTGGAAAGGCTTTATAAGAATCAACCAAAAAATGTAGTGTTTTTTGAACAAGCCTTTGATTGCATGGTCAATATTCAAAACAAAGCGCAACGTTCTAATTCATTAATACTTAACCCAATTGATATTTTTTTCAACTCTTACCTGTCAAAAGATTATCATGAACACGAAAAAGTTGTCGTATCTCAACAAATTACAGATCTCAATATTTTCAAAGGGGTATTGACCGGAGCCGCGTTGCGTAAAAATACTACCTATTGGTTAATAATGCTCTACTCCTTTCTTATCTATTTAATGAACTATGATAAGATAAAAGAAATGGATTTCCGTCGACGCTTGCGTGTGGTAGTGAATCTGCTCAAAAATTCCAGAAACGAAGTTGTCGATACCCCTAATGGTGATGCAGGAAACCGTATGCCCGCAAATCTTCGTCAGGTAGAAAATATTATTCTTTCTGGGGAAATTGCAGATAGTATAATGATTGATAATGACGTGAGACTGAATTTCAATGTAATTCAGATGGAAGAGGAGCGTCAAAAGCTCCAGTTTACCAAAGAACATCCCGAGCATTCTGCTGGTCTTTTTCAGTTGGAGGATCACTATCTGCTTCAGGGTCGTACAGATGTTGTTGGGTATGAGAATACTCATCTTTATCAGCGATTCATCCATGTCTTTGATAGATGCTCTCGCGATATTATTGACTGTGCAATGTTAGCAACGTATGATTATAGCCAAAGGATAAATAATTGGTGCATTCAACTTGGTTCTGGGAATCAGGATGAAATTGGCAATAAGGCTTGGTATGCATTATTTCATCCGACAGGCAAAAATCCAGATTTTAATAAGACAAAAAAATCATTACGTTCTCTGCTTGAGATTGATATAGAAATAGACGACATTTACTTACAAGAAAAAATTGATGCGTATCTAACAGAATGCAAGACTAAAAGTCAATACGATTGGCGATATTATTATATCGCGTATCCATGCTTCCGCCCCGAGCGTTATGGCAAATATACTATGTATGATGAACAACCATACGCTCTTGTGGCATTGCACTCTGAAAAGCGTGAATCATCTAATGCCTACCAATGTATGCTTCAAGCACTCATTGAAGGACAAGCAGTAGCAAATTCTGTAGAACGATATGATATCCGTGCGCTCTCTTACAGAAAAGGGCTGTTGAGATGTGAAAACAATGCTTTTGTATCATACTCTTTGAAGGACAATAAAGAGCGTGCCAGATTTATCATTCCACAAAACAAAGAAGGCATTGACATCGTTGACCGTATTCAATATTTCAAAGATAATAGAAAGGATAATGATTACTGGATATATCAGGAAGGTTAGTATTAAATCGTAAGTAAAGTCGCTCTCTTCAATTATAGAGCGACTTTACCTAATTCTATAGGGAATGCTTATTTTATACGGCAGAGCTATAGAGGAAACACTAATCACATCAACGGCATACAAGAGTATCGGGTTAAAAAAAATCAAGTATAAAACTCTCTTCATAGGGGCGACCGCCTAGGGTCCTTCAAGAGAATCAAATACGAGGTGTTGGCACTGCAGAGCGGTGTTTCTATGCAAGACCGCAGCTTTAAGCTCTTTACCGAAAAGACAGACCTTCCCGTAACCAAGCTCTCGATGCGAATGCAAAAGATACTCACCGATTGGTTTGCAAAAAGTTATTAGATCAAATCCACAACTGTTAGCTTCATCGTAGCCTGGAAACCCAAGGATGTCCCGAAGGAGAAACCGGAAACAACTGGCTGACTGGCCGACCCTTGTACTCACCCTCTGATCGAAGATCCAACAAAAAGTCGGGAGCCGAAAAGACGGTTTTGCCTTTTTTCTCTCTGTTTGGAGAAAGAGGATGAAAAAAATCGTTAAATCATCAATTTGTTGCGAAAAACAAGTAAATTTTAGAGGCTTCTATCTTTTGATGTAAACTAATGACAATCAATTAGCATAATATGCTGCATCGGACAACTCTACTCCTATACCTTTTCTTTCAGAGATGAGAAAGATAAACAACCTTTACTCATCCAAGGATACTTGACAAGATACCATCAGATCAAAAGCTCAGAAGGACGGTATAGGGATTACACTTTATCATCAATACAAACAAAATGTAACTTCACAGAGTTCAATGAAGAGCAGCCCATGTTACAGAACATTTTCCACATTTCTGCTTTACTCCTAGCAACATCCCATTATGAAATTCCATGAAACTTTCATTCAACCTCCTCACATTCTTCTCACTCGTTCCGCTTCGCATCATCACTTGCACCCATACTCTCAAGATACTGCAATTCCCGTTCCGCAAACTCACGATTCTCCTCCTCTCCCAGCATTTGATAGAGCAGTTCCCTAGCTTGCGAATAATATTTCAAGTTTACTAATACTTGTGCTGCCCTGCGCCGAAGAAAATGATAAAGTGGAAACAAGGTATTCTTTTCATCACCATACATCTTTATCTGACTGCCAACCAAACTCACCATAGAATAAATATACTCAAGAGCTCCTGTATCCTTCATTTCGACGAGACAGTTGGTAAAATCACGAATCGCATGAATGGATGAATTTCTTTTAGCATTAGTCAAATAATAATAAGCCTTTTCAAAATGCCCTAATGTGAGATAAACAAAACCGATATGATAACAAATCACATAATATTCTTCCTTGCCACGCTCCGGCAATTCCGTCCAGTGGACTTGATAATACCGAAAAATAGAAAGATAACACCCCAACGCCTGAAGATAACATTGCTGCCTGAAAAATTTCTTCCCCCAATAAATAGTAGTCTGCAAGGTAGGCTCGGTATAAGCCAGCAACGCCTGTTGTTCCTCCGTCAGTTCGTCAAACTGTTTGTTTTCCGCTTTTTCTTTAGCATCGTCCAACATATATTTCAACTCCCAATAATCATCATGATCCGTTGTCAATCTAACCTCAATCATACTACTGAATACTCTGCCTTTTTGGGTTTCATCGAAAAAAGCATCCACTCTGTCCGTCCGCATAGCCGACAACTTATAATAAAGAGATCGTTCATTACTGCCTTCAGCTTTCTCCAACGCAATCACCAACTGCCCTTCAGCAAGTGTGATACAGATCAGAGCATCTTTTCCCGCCTGTCCTTTTTCATCCATCACAGCATCTTTCAACCGAAAAGAAAGAATAGACAATAATTCGGTACGCCTCTCTATCCGCCCATTGCAAACCAGTGTCATTCCCTTTATATCTTCCTGTTTCACTGTACCAAAAAGAGAAAGAATATCCTCTATCTGATCCATATCTTGCCGGGAAACATCGACAGGTTCCAACAGCTTACCATGTCCAATCTCCAATTTTCGTCTTAACAAAGCTAAACGATTTTCGAATTCTTTTTTCACCAACACGTCTTGTATTGAAGCAGATTGTTCTGCCAACTCTTTAAAACTACGGGCTATCATAAAAGATGACTCAAGCAATACCCGCAAATGTTGTTTTAACTGAGTTTCACTGCCCGACAAGAACAGACAGGCAGACAGACAAGCCGTAAAAGGTGTCTCACTTTCTCCGTCCTCATGACTTTTACGCAAATAGCAAGTCCAAGCTGTGTATCGGCAGTTAATGTTGTTAATGTCAAAAACTATTTTTTTAGACTGTTCATAGCTACATGCATAGAAATCTTTATAATATAACTGAATATTCTGACCTGTTTTTTCTCTTAATAAATGAAAATAACCTCCTTGAAAACCGATGATAATGGCATCAGCATCAATTCTCTTCACTAGTTCACAGTGCATGGACTGCACGAACCTGATAAGCTCATCGGTGGTCATCGCCGAATAAATCTTTTCTTGCTGCTTTTTCGGCTTTGTAACAAAATGATAAACTGTTACGAAAACCACCATCATAGATACTAAGACGACAGAAATAATCATATCTTGTTACAGTTAATCTTTGTATGTCTGTAAAAATACAAAATTAATCGGGAAATGTTAGAAGTGATAGGATATTTTAATGAATTCCCCTAAGAAGTTACTTAAAAATCCGGTTCAATCAATTCCTTCCGATGCATCCGGTGCCACCTCCACCAAATCATAAAACATAGAGGGAATTTCCATCGGAGATATTCTGAAATACCTAAAAATAGGGATTGTCCATTTCCACATTTTCATCGAACTTTGCAACCCCAAAAAACGAATAAATGAAGAAACTTTATATAATACTGTTTATACAAATAGGATGGATATTCCCGCTCTCCGCACAAAAACAAGATTCCATTTATATCGGAACGCGTCATACATTGTTTTCTGAAATACTGAATGAAGAAAGAAAATATTGGATTTATGTACCTGAGACCAAAGCAGGTGAAAAAGGAAAGGCTTATCCGGTTCTTTATCTATTGGATGGAGATTCCTTCTTTCATTCCGTGGTTGGCTTTACGCGTTTCTTCTCTTCTTCTAAAACCTCAAATTTACCTCCTTGCATCGTTGTTGCTGTCTTAAACACAGACCGGACCAGAGATTTCACTCCTACCTGCTCAGCCGCCCGCCGGGATGGTACTATTTGTCCCTATGATAAGCCGGCAGGTGGTGGAGCTGAACAGTTCTATCGCTTTCTGATAGAGGAACTACGTCTGGAAGTGGAAAATAAAGTTCCTGCCAACGGTACAAACTTTCTTGTCGGACATTCATACGCAGGTTTATTTACCCTACAGACACTGTCAAATCACCCCGAGTCTTTTGACTCGTATATAGCAATAGATCCAAGCTTATGGTGGGACCGAGGAGTTTTTCTACAACAAGCTGCAAAGAATGTTTATCAAAAAGACTTCTCCGGCAAACATTTGTATGTTGCTTTCGCCACCCGCCAACGTCCTGCAATCAAACTTATTCAGTTTTCATTGGCCGACAGCTTAAAAAATAAGATCATCCCTGAAATGAAAAACAAGCATTTGCATGTCATTTATAAAAAATTTCCCGACGAGGTGCATGGCACTATTGCTCTTCCTGCCATTTTCGATGGGTTAAAATCTCTATTTCATAGCACTATTTCAACCAAAGAGGCAACATGATAATTTCTTGCAGTATTCAGTTTCTCACCTGTTGCAAATACGCTCCGGTTACTATTGGTAAAAATAACATAACTGATGCTGATAGTGTAGTCACTCGCTCGATTCCGGGGTATTACGTAGCTGTAATCCTTGCCTAATTTCCTGTTTAACATCAATTTAAGATTTCAAACTCTATACTTATCATTTTCTAGAATAACAGGTTGAGACATTGTATCAACCTTGGCTACAGATTTATACTATTCTTTCCGGAAATCATGTCATTAGGGTTATAATATCTGTAATTTATCTACACTGTATTTTCAGTCATGTATTTATCTTTGCATCAAGATTCTGAAATTCAAAACTTAATAAAATCAAGTGATAATGAAACGTATATCAGTCATCATGATTGCAAGTTTATTTGTTATAGGAACAACTGCCATAACACAATCCGATCCGGTTTAGAGCATATCGTCATTTGTGGTACGCAAATCATGACAACAGTTATCGTGACTCCGTTGGGCGTCTTCGCCATCGCAGCCAATTCATTTGCCATTACAGCCGAAAGCCTCTGCATATGCCCAGTATGGGATTGCCGATGCTGCACGACACTGGTTGGGCAGAGTATCGGTGCCGATCGCCGGAAACTGGTCCGAAGTTTCGCCCGCATTACCATATTTATATGGTATGACCGTTATGGGGTTATAGGTGTACTCATGTATCTGTTCGCCCCCCAAATTATCGGTTAGATGCCCCCGTCGGGGAGATTCGGGAATTGGGCATAATGGCACTGCGCATCGAAGCGTTCGCTGAGCCGATGTTTGCAGCCTCGATTATCACTTACGGTGTCTTTGTCGGAGCAGCGGATACGCTTGTCCCGTGCTTGATGAATTTCTTCAATATCCGGGCGGTGCGTCTGTCATTAGCCGCCTTGCTCGCCCCGTCATTAGGTCTGAAAAGTGTATGGGTTGCCATGTGCATCAAGCTGTGTTTCAGGGGGCTGATTTTCCTGGTCCGCTTGAAGCGAGAACGTTGGATGAGACACATGTAAAAAAATGTCTGTAATTGAGGTTATACAATCAGTAATCCATCTACCGGCTTTTCCTGTAATCCGCTGTAATTTTGCACTATGATAAAGAAAACAATAAAAATTTAAATTACATCGGTTATGAAACGTACAACTATTTTAATGGCTGCTTTCCTCTGCCTCTTCGGCCTGACGGAAAGCCCGGCACAAAACACTCACAAAAATATGGAACAGTTAAATCTGACACAGGAATGGGACAAGACGTTCCCGAAGAGCGACAAGGTGAACCATAGCAAAGTGACTTTCATAAATCGTTACGGCATCACGCTCGCCGCCGACCTGTATGCACCGAAAACGATTTTCGGAGGTAAACTGCCGGCCATTGCTGTCAGCGGTCCGTTTGGAGCTGTAAAGGAACAGTCGTCGGGACTGTATGCCCAGACACTTGCCGAACGAGGATTCCTGACGGTTGCTTTCGATCCTTCGTTTACTGGTGAAAGCGGTGGACAGCCTCGCAGCGTGGCTTCACCGGACATCAACACCGAAGACTTCTCGGCGGCGGTGGATTACCTTGCGACACGTCCGGATGTGGATGCCGAACGAATCGGCATCATTGGCATTTGTGGTTGGGGTGGTTTTGCTATCAATGCGGCTGCCAACGACACACGTATCAAGGCAACGGTAGCTTCCACTATGTACGACATCAGTCGCTGTACAGCAAACGGTTATTTCGATGCCGCAGACAATGCGGATGCACGCTACAAAATACGTCAGGAGTTTAACACCCAGCGCACGGAAGACTACCGTACCGACACTTATCCCCGCACCGTGATGAACCCGGAGCCTACCGGTGATGCACCACAGTTCATAAAGGATTATTACGATTATTACAAGACCGAACGAGGTTATTATCCCCGTTCCATCAACTCCGGTTTGGGCTGGAACAAAACCTCCAATCTTGCATTTCTCAACGCACCTATCCTTGCGTATGCCGATGAAATCCGCAGTGCCGTGTTGCTCATTCATGGAGAAAAAGCTCACTCCCGCTATTTTAGTGAGGATACTTTCAAGAAGCTGAAAGGCGACAATAAAGAACTGATGATTATTCCCGGTGCCGTACATACGGATTTATATGACCGGACAGACATTATTCCATTCGATAAGCTGGAGGAATTTTTCAAAGAATACTTAAAATAGAAGACTTCAAGAAAAAGAATGGGATAGCTCAGAAAGCGAAAATGTATTGCCGATGTGGGTGGCTGACATGGATTTCCGTACAGCCCCCGCTATCGTCAATGCTTTACGCCGACGGGTGGAACACGGTATCTTCGGTTATACCCGTGTGCCCAACAGTTATTACGAGGCTGTTACAGATTGGTTCGCACGCCGTCACAGTTGGACGATTGACTGCACATGGATAATTTACACATCAGGCGTAGTCCCGGCCATCTCGGCAGTCATCAAGGCTTTGACCGTTCCGGGAGATAAGGTGTTGGTGCAGACTCCGGTTTATAATTGTTTCTTTTCTTCAATCTGTAACAATGGGTGTGAAATGGTATCATCACCGTTGATCTTTGCAAGTAATACTTTCACCATCGATTATGAAGATTTAGAGTGTAAGACTGCTGATCCGAAAGTGAAGGTGATGCTGCTGTGCAATCCTCACAATCCTGCCGGAAGAGTATGGAAACGTGAAGAATTGGTACGTATTGGTGAAATTTGTATTCGCCACGATGTTACGGTCGTTTCGGATGAGATTCATTGCGAACTGGTTTTTCCAGAGTACCGTTACACACCGTTTGCTTCCATCTCAGAAAATTTCCGTCACCATTCGTCTGTATATCTCCCAGTAAAGCGTTCAATATTGCCGGATTACAGATTGCGAACATTATATGTGCTGATGCTGACCGTCGGGCGAAAATCGATCGGGCCATTAACGATAACGAAGTATGTGATGTCAATCCTTTTGGTGTAATTGCTACTCAAGTAGCTTACAACGAAGAGGAAGAGTGGCTGAACCAACTCATCAAATATTTACAGGCCAATTTTCTCTATATGCAGGAGTTCTGTCGGGAGCATCTGCCCGAGTTTCCTATCACGGCATTGGAGGGAACCTATCTCGTTTGGATGGACTGTCACAGACTCGGCATACACTCGCAGGAACTCGAACAGCGATTGGTTAACGAAGCTGGATTATGGCTCAATGCAGGAGCAATGTACGGGACTGAAGGAAAAGGATTCATGCGCTGGAACATCGCCTGCCCACGTACTACACTGGCAGAAGGATTGAAGCGTTTTGCAGGTTTCGTAAGAAATCTTTAAGAGATATATACGGCAAATTCATTTTTAATGGAACGCAGCTATATACTTTACTATACCAAGCATTACGTATAACAAAGTAAATAGCTGCGACTTAATTTTTCATCTCATTTTTTCTTTTCTTCCACAACTGATAACTATTGATGATGTTTTGCCACATATTATACACAAAGCATTATATAATACTGATTATCAAAAGAAAAGCCTACCAATTACTAATAGCGGGTAACAAAATAGTAACAAAAAAAAACGAAGAAATCGTTTTGTGGTAGGCTTCATGTGCAAAGGTAACAAAAGCCCTTTAACCATAAACACAATACTGGCGAAAAGAGAATAAAAGTTTGCTTTTTCTTTTTTCGCCAATACCTCTATATATTGTTGGTAATAAGAATAGGTTTAAGTTGGTTTGAATATATAGACAAAGGAATGGACTAAACTTATAAAATTTGATACGTGTAAGGAGTCCAGTGTTGCTTAATATAATCTACTTTGCTATTCTCTGTAACGATATAATCTATTTCAGCCAAAGAAGCGACATGATAATTTCTTGCGGTATTCAGTTTCTCGCCAGTTGCAAGTACGACCCGTTTTCCTCCTTGTTTAATCATACAACGCTTAATGATGGCTTCTTCTCTGTCCGATGTAGTCAAACCCTTTTGAGGATGAAGGTCGCTTACACCTACGATAACCCAATCCGGATAAATAGATTGTACCATTTGAAATACCGATACGCCTACCGTTGTTTGGGAAGAAGGAAATACCGTTCCTCCTAAAAGCACTAAATCTACTTTAGGATAACCGGACAGTTCGCTGGCTATAGGCAAACAGTTGGTATATATTGTAAAATGCTTGTCTTTCGGTAACTGCCGCATTACTTCAAGGTTCGAGGTTCCTCCGTCTATCAATATCACATCTCCTTCGTTGAACAAAGGAACTAATTTTGCAGCCATTTCTTGTTTTATGAGAGTAGAAGTATTCAACCTCTCTAAAAACTTTATGGATATATTAGACTTGGCAACAGCCCCACCATGTACTTTAGTAAGTAAACCCAAATTTTCTAATTCTACAAGGTCTCGCCTTAACGTATCATCAGATACTTTTAGTTCTTCACTCAATCCTGTAACATATATTCGGCTATCTCTGTTTATCCGGTCTATAATGTACCGATGTCTTTCTTCTTTCAGCATAATTCTGCATAACTAATATTGCGTATTTCCGCAAATATACTTATTTTCAAACAAAGAACCAGTATTTTATAGAGAATTCAAAACTAATCATGCGGATTTATGCGCAATTAGGATTAATTATAAATGATATTGAGAAATAGGCATTAAAAACCGCATAGGCTTCAATTCTCACGTTACGCTGGTTTTTAAACAGAATACAGTTAAATAGTGTTAATTATAAATTTATTGTAGTATGAAAACGGAATATCAAAAATGTATGGATGGTGAATTTTTCACTGCCGATGCGGAAATGTCACAAATCATGTACCACTGCAAACGGCTTGTCCGAAGTCTTAACGATACTGATATGGAAAATACAAGTGAACGTAAAAAAATTATGGGTGAACTGTTCGGCTCGATAGGAGATAATGTACACGTTGACATCGATTTTCATTGCGAATATGGTATTAACATACACTGTGGCAATGATGTCATCATCAATATGAATTGTACATTCGTAGACAACAATCGCATCAACATTGGCAACAATGTACTCATTGCTTCAGATGTTAAGATGTACACCGCTACACACACGACTGATGTAGCCGGACGTACTAATACTCCTGAAAATAAAAGATTATCCGGTTGTTTCTGCCGCACTTATTCAAAACCAATCACAATAGAAGATAATGTCTGGATTGGTGGTGGCGCTATTTTACTACCAGGTGTTACTATTGGAAAAAATAGTGTGATTGGTGCTGGTAGTGTAGTAACTCGCTCAATTCCCGAAAATTGTGTAGCAGTAGGTAATCCTTGCCGAATAATAAAGCACCTTGATAATATCTAAAAAGCAGTTTTTAAAACTTCACTTATAGCTACATTGCGCAAATTCGAGAAAGAACACTGCACGAAGAAAAAGACGTGAATTTAAAAGCCGAAACGGTGACTATGTTTCATCCGTTCCGGCTTTCACTGTTTATCGCTTACCCAACTTATCAGCCTCTTTTTTCAGTTGTTCGGCTTGCTCGTTCAACAGCCTTGCACGCTCCAACGCTTCTGCCTGCTTTTGGCTGCGGTACTCGAAATCTGTCACCGTATTGGTCAGGCTTCGGACAAAGGCGTTGTCCCGTTGCCACTTGAATTTGGTTTCCAGCATATCGAAAGTTTCCCCGTCTGCCTGTCCTTGCATCAGCAAATAGCGGTACTTCATATCGTTGTCCTGTAACTGCTGCATACGCCCAGCCAAACGGACATTCAAAAACAGGGAAGCGGAACAGACAACCAGCACTGCCGAGAAAAGGAACACTCCCGGACGTACCCACGAAACGACCTTGTTGTAAATCCGTTGATAAAACGGTAAGGGCGTGGCTTCCTCTTTATCCGGCTTGCAAGAGCCAAAAGTATCAATCATTGCCTTGAAACAACGGTAGGTTTCCAATGTTATTTTCTTGGTGTCCTCGATGTGCTTCTGCTGACCTTGCATCCCGTTCCTAATGTCGTCAAGCTGTTGCCGGACAACTTGCAAGTCCTTTTCAGGGATTGCCGAGTTACGGTGCAGTTCCGACAATGCCTGTCCGATTGCGTCCAACCGTCCGATGGTTTCCTCCCGGCTGGCTGGCGTTACCTGCGCTTCCTGCTTCTCTTTCAGTTCCGTAACCATTGAGAGAAGCCCCTCCAAAATCAAATTTTCCTCCATTCAATTACAGTTTAAGTTGTTTTTTCTTTTTCTTCTTCTTTCTCAAATTCAAGTTTGGTTCTTCATCCACTGGGGGCGAAGATGCGGAAAACAGCCCCAGTGAGCCGCTTATCAACGGGCTGTCAGCCTTGCCCGGTGTCGGTGCTTGTTCCCGAACGGACGCGAAAGCTGTCTGCTGCCGGCTTCCTGCTGTATTCAGACCTGCATCCCCGAAACATTTATCCAGTTTGGAAAAACTGAAACTGCGGTCTATCTCCGAACCCTTGAACGTGTATTCACCTTTGGAAAAGGATATGCCCTGCACTTCGTTTGTCTGCCCCTTGCACTTGAACCGGATTGTAATACCCTTTTCCGCTAACCTCCCCTGTAACTGCTGCCAGTTCCGGGATTTGCCGATTTCATCCTTTACAGCCGTGTAAATCTCATATTTCGACTTGTCCGGCTCTTTCAGGCGGTGTTGCTTTACCCGTTCCTTACCACCAGCGAAGTAAAGACCGTGCTTGGCTTTCAGCTTCTTGCATACCTGCTCGTTGCGGTACATGTCGTTCCTGTCCGAAATGGTCTTGCCGTTGTTGTCTATACGGTTGAATACGATATGCACATGTGGGTGTTCCCGGTCTTGATGGCGCACGATGATGTACTGCGTATCGGTGATTTTCATTTCACGCATATATTCCTGCGCAAGCTGTATCATCTTCTCGTCTGTCAATTTGGGCGCATCCACTGCCGAATAGCTTAATGCAATGTGTCCGACTGGCTTTTTCAAGTCGGGATTCATCCCGGTCTGCATGCAGAAGCTGCGAATTATATCTCCCCGGCTTTCTGTCAGTACCCCGTCCGCATGGAGCAAAGCCGCCTGTTCCTTGCCAAGCACATAGTTCACGCAACCCTTAAACCCGCTTCCTTTTTTTATTTTTCCAATCATCCGATAGCTGGTTTATAATTTCGACAATCCTGTTTTTGAGTTTCACCAGTTCCACCGCCACCAGTGCGAAACCTCCGGCATTTGCCCGGTGCGCCAACTGGTTGATGTTGTTGGCTTCCCCTGCCAGCTTGCGGATGGTGTCCGCATCCTGCCTGTTCAGTCGAGGTATGACCTCTGCCGAAACAACCGCCTGCCGTACATACTCACTGACACGCAACCCGGCTTCTCCGGCTCGCTTCCTGATGGCATAATACTGCAACTCGGTCAGTTTCGTGCTGACTACCCGTTGCTGTTTCTCTATCCGTTTCTTTGCCGGACGTCCCCCCGGCTTATCCTTTATATTCGTCATAGTCTTTTACGTTTAAATGGTGTCCTAAAAATTGCGACCAACGGGAGAAATTTTCTTTGCGGTGAGCAAAGCAAGGTAGTTTCGGTTTACCGAAACATAACCTTGCTCTCCCCATTAAACCGCCTGCCGTTGGCAATGCCGCCGGACTAAATGCCCCTGCCCCTTTTCTGTCTTGGGGCTGTGCGTTGTCCGGTTTCCTGCTTTACTTCCTGCGCTTGGCTGGTGCTGTTCTTCTGTTCCTGCTTCCTGCCGCACAGGTAATCGTTCAAGTCCGAATAACCCCTGTAATTGTCTGAGAAGTCACGCACACGGTAGGAATATTCCAATGCGATAGCCTGTGTCGTCCGATACCCTGCCGCATCGTTGTCGAGCATACAGTGGATGCGTTCATACGGGGACAATGCGTCAATGGCTTTCGACACGTTGGCGGTGGAGTTGAGAATGACGTAATCCTGACCTTCCAAGCAAGGCATGTTCGGGCAGTTCTTCACCCGGAGCGTGAGGAAAGAGAGGTAGTCCATAAATCCCTCAAACACCAGACATTTCTCTCTCGGCTCTCCCTGCTGCCGTATGTGGGTGATGTCTTTCGGGGCGATGCAGCCTTTGAAAAAGGAGTTGCGCACCTCGTAGCCGCCTGCCATGTTCGGGAAGCCGATAGCGAAATAAGGCTTGCCGTTGTGGGTGAAATGGAGTTCCTTACATTCTCTTTTCGCCAGTTCGATATTGATACCCCGTCCTTGCAGGTAGTGGAGCAATGCCGGATGGGCAAGGTCGTGTATCTCCAAATGCTGGAAACTCGGCTCTGTCCTACGTTGGGGAAAAGAGAAACTGACCGGACGGACGTGCGGTGTCTGCTCCGCTATCCGGTCTAACAGGTATGGCACATGGTCGGAACAGTAAAGTTCCTTTGCCAGTGTAATGATGTTGCCACCCTTGCCTGCGCCATAGTCATACCATAGGTTGCGGTCGGTGTTCACCTTGAAAGACGCTTCGTGTTCCTCCCTCAACGGTGATTTGTACCACAAGCCGTTGCCCTGCCGTTTGACAGGAGAGTAGCCTAAACTGTGCAGATAGTCCGCAATGGATATTTTCTTTGCATCTTCGATGTTCATAACATTGTCTTTTAACGGTTGGAAGAATAATTGAAAACAGTCCTGTTTAGTCCGTTATATATATGCCCGTACCATACTAAACCTGCCTGTTGCCAATGCTGGAAAATAGCAAGTCTGTTCCGCTTATATATACGCCCGGACTAAACCAAACCGGATTTTAATAATGGAAATCGGGATTGTAGCGGTAGCCCTTACCCTCTTTCACAATCATGCGCTTTTTCACAAGGAACTTGTTCAGCAACACAAGGACATTGCGCCCACGCTCGTAGCCGATACTCGCATAGCCCCGTTTCAATGCCGCTATGACATTGGAGTAACCCTGTACCGCCTGCTTGCCGAAACCGTTTTCCAACGCTTCCCGGTGCTGCTGTTCCGTCAGTTCCGTCAGCGGAAAGTTCCTGTCCTGCTTGGGCTGCTGGAATACATAACCGCCCACGACTTCGGGCAAGGCGTTGTCATTGATGCGGAATGCGAACGGGTCAAACTCCCGGTCACGTATGTGCATCGCCTTTACCTCGCTTATGTTGCCGTCCTGTGTGCTCTTGGTGACTTGCAGGACGGTTTCAGCCTTGTTGTTCAGTTCCGTACCGATATGCCCCCTTGTGTTGTCGTCCCCCTTGTTCAAATGCAATACGGTATGGATATGCAGGTTATAGCCGCTTGACCAGCGCATTAGGAGGTTGATTAGGTCGGTCGATTCGCTGGGGCTGTTGATGTCGTACATCAAGTCACGGATTCCGTCAATGATGAGCAACCCCACATCAGGCATATTCTCCAGCATATAGCCGATAATCTGTTTCCGCCTGTCGGGTGTCTGCTCCCTTAGCACGACAAAGACGAAATCGTCCCTGTCCTTGTCGGTAGGCAGTCCGGCAAGGCGCAAAATACGCTCCATGACCTTGTGGCAATGGTATTTGCTCTGCTCGGTATCTACATAGAGTATTTTCCGTTTGTTCGGTGGCAGGTATGCCGAGTATTGCAGTACCTCGTCATTCTTCAACGCTGCCGCAACGATAGCGGAAATGTTGAACGTCTTTTTGCTCTTGGCTTTGCCTGTGGATGCGCTGAAATTGCCCAACGTGCCGATAGTGGAGCCGTTCACCCAAAGGATTTCGGGCGGCACTTCGTAAGTGTCCGTGACTTTCAGGTGGATGCTTTTCCAAAGGGCTGCAAAATCCTCTTTCGTCATGGGAGCGTCCTGTTTGGTCTCCTCTTTCTTCTTATTTTCCATAGCCGTTATTTCTTTAGAGGACGGTTAAGGATATACTTCTGCGCTTCCTGTTCTATCTGCGCCTGTGTCTTGACCGGGTTCTGACGCAACCACGCTTCCAGTTCCGTTTTCTCAAAATAAAGCATCTTACCCTGCGGCTTGTAATGGGGTATCAAGTTACCCGAAGTCAACTTGTACAGGTAACTTTTTGAAAGGTTCAAAAACTTGCTCGCTTCATCGAAGCTAAGCACATTCTTTGAAAGGAACACTAAATTTTCGAGTTCTGCAACTCGCTTCTCAATACTTGTTTCCATATAACAAAAGTATTTGCGTTAGACAATATGGAGTGCATGCCCTCCGGTTACTTGTAATCGATTACGGGGGCAAAAGTATTGAGGAATAGCTTGATAGCGGATTAAGCTATGTTTGAGGTCTTAACCTATTCTTAAAGTTTTTTCAGTTGCTTGATGTAATTACTAATGGTTGCATAATCTTTTTCATGCTCCAACCCTTTTACATAATTGGCGGCAGTAGCTAAATCACCTTGATTTAGGTATTTATCTTTCTTCGTATTCCTTGTAACAAACAACTTATTATTTGCTATAACCGATTGCCAGTTAGCTGTTATCAAGCCACGACTACTTAATTCTGAAAAAAGAAAAGCCACCAGCCTATTATTATTAGACCTGAATATAACTTTAGGTTTGCAGGAAAGTATCGCTTTCAAATCCTCAAAAGTCATAGGGGCATTGAAAATCTCTACTTCATTGATACACTCTACCAATAACTCTATTTGCCTATCGTTTAAAACAGACTTAAAAGGATTTTCAGTTTTAGCAATATGGGGTATAATTTTAGGCTCTTGGTATTTATCTTGAATTGGTTGCGGTTCTTCCCGTTCCTGTTGTGGTTGCATTTCCGCTTGCACCTTATTTTCTTTCTTTTTTCGCAAGTATGCCGAATATCTTTCTAACACAACAACTTTGACTACTACGGAGAAATAAGGCAGTTCTTCATCATAAGCCGTATTATCTTGCTCATACCGGGCATAATCAAATGAAAGAGGATTAAATGCCATGTATTTTCTTTTCTCATCGGGTTTCAAGGATTCATAAAAGCCACTTTCCCAAAAAAAATCGGATGTAGAATAAAAACTTTGAATATCATTCAATACAGAATAGCGTATATATAAGTGTACTAACTCATCAGCGGTACGAATATATTCCTGCTGTTCCAGCTTATCAGCCTGTTCTTCATTAAGATATACAGATTTAGCGGCAATGCTGTCTGTCAAAACTTGGCTGGCATGATTAATGCAACGGTTAAATATACCTTGTATATGGTCGAATTTTATTTTCAGTTCTTCTTCTGTCATAATATTCTATGTTTCAGTTAGTAGAAACAAAGATATATTTTTCCGACTAAACAAAGGCAAAAAAAGAAAGAAAGTACGGCTATATCAGAGTTCCGTACTTTCTTTTTGAATCAGTCCGTCAAATTCGGTATCAAACTTATAGCTTCTTCTTTTTTCTTATCAACAATCTTCGCATAAATTTGGGTTGTGGCGATATTTTTATGTCCTAACAGTTTGCTAACCGTGTACAAATCAGCCCCCAATGTAAGCATCATAGTAGCATGGGTATGCCGGGCAACATGGAAATAGAGAAGCGATACAAGCAATGGAAACGAGAAGAGAACAAAACGGAATCTGCTGGTAATTAACTATTTCTCTATATTCTTCCACACAAGAAAAAAGCAAAAAAAGTGGGGATTATTGCAGATGTTCAGTTACCAAACCGTTAGCCGGACAGTTACCGGAAGGAATCAAGGTAACGCGAAGCGGATCAGATAATTTGAAACGACGATATATTACACTGGTTGTCATAGTTTTGCATACCAAAGGACGCTTGTAAAACAGGTAAATTTGCCACTAAAATTATAAGCGTATGAAAGTAGAAAAATTCAAGGTTCTGCTCTACCTCAAAAAGAGCGGACTGGACAAGTCGGGCAAAGCCCCGATAATGGGACGTATCACCGTGAACAGGACGATGGCGCAGTTCAGCTGCAAGCTCTCCTGTACTCCCGGACTGTGGAATCCCCGCGAAAGCCGGTTGAACGGCAAAAGCAGGGAGGCCGTTGAAACCAATGCCAAAATCGACAGGCTGCTGCTTGACATCAATGCCGCATTCGACTCCCTTCTGGAACGAAAGACTGATTTTGATGCCGCTTCCGTCAAGGATGCCTTTCAGGGCAGCATGAGCGTCCAAATGACCCTGATGAAAATGCTGGATGCCGTCAGGGATGAAGTGAAGAGCCGTATCGGGATAGACCGGGCCAAAGGGACATATCCAGCATACGACTATACCTGCCGTACCATGCGTGAATTCATTGAAGCCAAGTTCAAGACAAAGGATCTGGCTTTCGGGCAGCTCACCGAGCAATTCATCCACGATTATGAGAATTTCATCCTTGACGAGAAAGGACATGCCGTTGATACCGCACGTCATTACCTGGCAATTGTCAAGAAGTCTTGCAGGAAAGCCTATAAGGAAGGTCATTCCGAGCGGTTCATGTTCCAGCATTATGTCCTCCCGAAACAGACCGTCAAGACGCCAAAGGCATTGAGCCGGGAAAGTTTCGAGAAAATACGGGATGTCGAGATAGCCCCACACCGCACGACCCACCGCCTGGCAAGGGATCTGTTTCTCTTTGCCTGCTATACCGGGGTAGCCTACAGTGATGCCGTGACAATCACCAAAGAAAACCTGCATACAGATGAAGACGGTAAATTGTGGCTGAAATACCGCCGGAAAAAGAACGAACTCCGTGCAAGCGTAAAACTGCTGCCGGAAGCCGTTGACCTGATAGAAAAATATCATGACGATGAAAGGAACACCCTGTTTCCGATGATCCACTACCCAAGCCTGAGAAACCACATGAAGGCACTGGCCGTACTGGCAGGGATAAAGGAGAACCTGTGCTACCATGTCGGGCGCCACTCGTTTGCCTCGCTCGTCACCCTTGAAGCGGGTGTCCCGATTGAGACCATCAGCAAGATGTTGGGGCATAGTAATATACAGACAACCCAGGTGTATGCCCGCGTGACACCTAAAAAGCTCTTCGAGGACATGGACAGGCTTATCGAGGCTACCAAAGATTTCAAACTTGTTTTATAACCACCAAATAACGGACATCATGAGAAGTACATTTTCCATATTATTCTACATCAACCGCGGCAAGATAAAGGCTGACGGAACCACGGCTGTCATGTGCCGCATCACCATTGACGGCAAGAGTACCGCCATCACTACCGATATATATTGCAGACCGGAAGACTGGAACGCCAAAACCGGAACAATACGCACGATAAGGGAAAACGCCAGACTGCAAGAGTACCGGAAGTATATTGAACAGACTTACGAGGATATTCTGAGGACACAGGGTGTCGTCAGCGCGGAAATCATCAAGACCCGGGTGACAAGACAGTTCGTGGTTCCCACCCGTTTATTGCAGATGGGCGAGATAGAGCGTGAACGTCTCAGAATACGTAGCAAAGAGATAAATTCCATCTCTACCTATCGGAACTCCCAATACTTCCAGAAATACCTGACGGACTACCTTACCTCTTTGGGCAGGAAGGAGATTGCCTTTGAGGAGATAACGGAAGACTTCGGCAAAGGTTACAAGGCATTTCTTGTACGGAACAAGAATTTCAGTTCCACACAGACCAACCGTTGCCTCTGCTGGCTGAACAGGCTGCTTTATCTTGCCGTGGACAACGAGATACTGCGTACCAATCCGGTGGAGGATGTCGAATATGAAAAGAAGCCCGCACCCAAGCACAAGTACGTCACCCGTGAGGAAATGAAAAGGATCATGGCCATGCCCTTGAATGACGGACGGGCGGAACTGGGCAGACGGGCGTTCATTTTTTCATGCCTGACGGGACTTGCCTATGCCGACATCAAACAGCTCCATCCGCGCCATATCGAGACGACAGCGGATGGTAGGCGGTTCATCCGTATTTGCCGCAAGAAAACCGAAGTGGAGGCGGTTATCCCCTTACACCCGATAGCCGAACAGATATTGGCATTATACAACACCACCGACATGCACAATCTCGTGTTCCCGTTGCCAAGCCGGGATTCCATCTGGCACGAGATACGGGAAATCGGCGTGATTCTGGGCAGGAACGATGACTTGTCCTACCACCAGGCCCGTCATGGGTTCGGGGTTCTCCTCATTTCAGAGAGCGTATCAATCGAAAGCATAGCCAAGATGATGGGGCACTCGAATATCACCACCACCCAGGGATATGCCAGGATAACGGAGGACAAAATCTCAAAGGAAATGGACAAACTGATGGAAAAAAGAAGCAAACACCGCACACATTCCGGCCATGACAACCAATGACAGTTTCGCAGCCGCCTGTCTCCTCGCCGTCCATGGAAGTTAGTACAGACTTTTCTGAAAGGGGAAAGGTCAGGCGGCTGTGCCGTTTCGGGCAGAATCTTCCTTTGCGGGCAAAGGGTATTCAGCCCGAAAACCTTTCCCCTTTCACGTCTGTACAATGGACGCTGACGGCAGCGGAAACAAGCGACTGACGGAAAAGTCGATATAAAAACAACCAAAAGGGAAACAGCATACTGACAGTAGGATACTACCGGTCTGTATGCTGTTCCGATATTCTACAGGAGGGATGTTTTTTGAAACACCAGGAAAAAGGCAGGCGGTAAACTGCGCTCCCTCCAGAAAAATCAATTTTACTTTGCTGCCAGTAGTACGCAAAGCATTGCTATTCCGAAACTTTGGAATGTTCTGGCGAGAATGTGCTTGCTTTTTATGGTGTCCATGTCTCTGCTCTTATGGCCTTTATTATCATTACAAAGTTTCCCCTTTCGCATTGTTCTATGATTACAAATATGATTGTGAAAATACACTTCAAATTTCCAATTAATATCCTGGCATTCTTTAGTAACCGGGTGCAATCTTTTACAGTAAATCCTCCTATGAACAATTATGGTCAAACATAATTGATTTGCGAAAAGCCGCTTCAACTTAAATCTGAAATACAGATAGTTGTGAGAGATATAATTTGCAATATATTTCTATTTGACTATATAATACTTAGAGTGAAACTTATAATTTCAAGATGCACTATTGCTTAACAAAAATTCATACAATAAGGCAATATATAGTTACCCTCGCAAGATATGTTTTCCTCAACCTATATTTCTTCAAAATCTGCTTGACGAGAATATTGGTAAACTTTGATATACAATAGTGTGGCTGGAGCCAACACAAATAAAGAAATGGGAAATGTTTCACTACGATTAATTCTTTTGCAGATTCGCCAACATTCCAATTGAAAATCAATCGCTTGAAAATTTTAATTAACTAGTTTATTTTATGTATTATGTGTGAATTTAGTAAAAAACAAATAAGAGCCCGAACTCTAGGCTCTTATTGTGAGACTTCATAAGTCTCTACATAGGGTTATGTGTGTGAATATTCTTTGAGTTCTATACCCTATGCTTATTGGATTTCATACATCTATCAAGAATACACCTCTTGACTAATTTTTGCATTTAGTTCTTTTGTAATATCAACACCTGTCCATTTTGTAAACATGTACTTTTGTTGCTTCATATATTTGAGAACTTGTGCTCCTTCTGTTCTTGAAGCACCTACTGATTGAAGGTACTTTACTCTCATGCTTGGTTTAATATAAGGACAGGCAGCCATATCCAAAGCAAATATAATATATTCTGCGGATATACGTCTTCTGTTAGCTGGTATTTCATTTATTCTTTTCAGAGTATGGTTAACAATAATATCCTTCAGGTCCACAAACTGTTTCGCATTACCAAAGTAATATATTAGTATTGTAACAGCCAGCATATTCAACTTCGGGAGTGTTTTTACTGTTCCATCTTCATTATAGCCAATTTTTAAGTATTTTTCCATCTCAGGTCGGGACAAATGGTATTTGCCATTCATACTGCGTAGTATCAACAAGAAATATAATGTTTCCAACTGGACATGTTCGTCCATAGGGGCTGTTTGCAGTACTACGCTTATCTCATCGCGTATCTTCTTGAACACAATCTCACGAGCATATTCAGTAAAACGGCGAACCATCGACTTCTTCTTACCCACCTCCAAGCTATAATCATTATCCAGATAAATCCAAATAATATTTAGAATTTGCATTACTTTAAGGGTGGTATTGATACGCTTGCTATTTGCATAGAGAAAGAAAACTGAATCAAGAATATTGAATAGATATTTTGATAAATCCTTTTCTAGTTGCTTTCTTTTCTTCTCCACTTGGGAATATAAGTCCACCAATTCCGGTTCAACAATTGCCAAACATAAAGTTTTATAATATCGGTCAAACTTCTTCAAGGCTCTCTCCAATCTAATAGCCAATCGAGCTATTGTATAGTTCAGAACATCTTTGGGTTCAACACTATTAGCTGATACAAGTACCTTGAACCGCTTATTGAAATCAGTTGCGTTCAAGCAAAAATAGACATCGGTAGCTAAACAGTCTGTTACTTTTGGGCGGTCAACCTTTAGAAGTGGCTCCTCTGCTTCTTGCGACATATCCTGTTCTGTTTGCTCCATCTCTTCTTCAAGAGATAGTTCAGATTCAGGTTCATTGGTATACAGTTTGACAGTATTGTTGAGCAAATCATCTATCGCGATTTTTGCTTTTGTTATCTCTGTGACAAAAGGACGTTCAAAAGTTTTATTTTTTTCTTGACTAAGACTTAGCTTAAACTCTTTGAGATACATTTGAAATAACTGTTCTGCATCAACCTTGACAGCTTCGCTGTTATAGAAAAAGAAATAATCATCCACATAGCGATAGCACTCATAATCTACCTTGTTTCGGTAGCCTTTTATTAGCAACTGCTGCTCTACCATCTGGTCAACATATTGCATAATAACCTCTGCGAATATACGTGAGCACTCTGGGCCAATGACTATGCCATTTGTTTCATTATAGTTCATTTCTTGCATCATCTTATCCCATAACACTCCAACGGAGCCATCACACTTACCCTCGAATGTGTCTTTATATATATCCACACCACCATTAATAGCCCAAGCTATTGAATGTGTATATATACTGTCAAAACAATTCTGTACATCCATTTTTAGCAAACGAGAAAACTTCTTTTCCGCACGTTGATATCTATAATCTTCATAAAACTTATAGATATTGGTATAGCGTTTATAGCTGAAAAATGTTTTCAAGTTCTCATATTCGTTGAAGTACATCTCCATTTTATCCGTCTTCTTTCCCATAAGCACATGATGAAGCCTATCCTTATAATAGAAATAACAAGCCACTTTGCTGGGATATCGTATAGAAAAGTTACTTTTAGAACAAAGATATATGATAGCATCCTTATATCTGTTGTATAAATCAACTACTTTAATTTGATTGGCAGGGTGTATCAATGAAAGGAACCTATGTTTCAGAGGTTTATGCTGTATGCTATACACGAACGGAATACGTTTAAGGTCGTGTACATTAAGTAACAAAGAGTCTTTACCCTCAAACTCAGAAATCTTACGACAAAATATTATTGCCAACAATCCCAATATACCTTTGTCTTCTGTTTTATTCCAATGTAACGTGTCTTGCCCTTCCCTACTTATCTCTATCCAGATGCCATTACGCACCAAGAATCGATAAAAGTAACGATTGCTAAAAATCAATGGAAGTTCGTATGGCAGAACATCCGAGAATACTACACGCTCTTTCTTGTAGCGAAGTCTGATTTTCTTTCTCTTTATAACCATTCTTCTATTTCTTGAATACGTTGAAGACTAAAGGAAAACATTTTACGTTCTTGCCACCTTTGCTTGAAGTCTATGCTTGATATACGCTTGACGAGCTTTGCCTTCACATTAGTACAATCTTTTAATCCTGCATAAGGTTCAATGGGATGTTCTTTCAGATATATCGTAAGTTCATCAAGATCTTCCTTTCGATCAAGTAAATCATTATTATAGAACAAGCCAACCTTCACACTACTTTTGGATTTGAATAGTTTGAAATTACCGGTAATCATATTCAATGAGTCAAATAGATCACAATATGCTTGCTTAATATTACACTTGCAGAGAGTCTCGAAATGATTTATCGCATTATCAATTTTTTTACGATATCGGGCTTTTTTTGTGTCTGAAAGACCGTATACAACTGATAGTTTCTTGGTGTTTCTGTTCATATACAAACAATATCCTAGATAGTTCATGGGAGCTTCAACACAATTATCTTTAGTAAAATCTATGATACGGCACTTGCCAGACTCATCTCCAGGCTGTTTCAGTGATAAACCATAAGTTTGGAAAAATCTCGTCATATCAGCATAATACTGGTCTATAGAAGTTCCAACAGGTAATGAGGTAAGAATAATAAAGATATCGTCAACATACCTCGCATAGTACATCACTTCCTTTCGACAAGCTATATTAGTGTCAATATCCCTCATATACAACTCACTTAAGTATGAACTGATTCCAATACCGCGAGGTATCCCTTGAAATGGAGACACTAAAGCATGATCCTTTATATTCTCGTATTCTCCTAATATACCTTTAATGAATGCCTTAGATTTATTGGATAGTAAAGTGTTACCAAATATCATTGGCATTAGTCGATTATGAGGTATAGATTCATAAAAACTCGATATATCTGTTCGGATGACATAAACAGGAATATTAGAATTCAAGAAAGTCTTAACATTTGCTAAGATACTATGTCTGTTAGACTGCTTTACCTTGAACGTGTGCCGAATATTATACTGAAGTTGCTTGATTGCAAATAGATGTGTGTGAGATGCTATATCCAGCGTATATACTTCTTTGTCATTATCAGCAACAAATTTGTTCAATGAGAACTTGAAGCCATAAGCATTTATCTGTTTATCAAGAGTTTCCAAATAATTGCGTAATACATCTTTTTTCTGCTCCACAAGATTTTTAAATTCAGTTTTTTTTGCATCAAGTTCTAACATTTCATCTTGTGTCTTATTCTTCTTATGCTTGAGTATTGACAAATTTCTTTTAATCTCCTCTAAATTTACCAAGACTTCACGATACTGTTCTGGCATAGTCTGTACATTTATATTGCCTTTGCGACTTTCAAGGCAATAAATAGTTTCAAAATTATGTGCAGAAAAGGACTGATCAAGCATATTTATATCTTCAGAAAATAAGTTAATTTCCATTGCAAAAGTACTCAATTTTACTATATTGGCAATGGATGTCCTTCTTTGTTTTTCTTATATATAGGAAGATCATAGTTCTTTTCTCAAATATTTTTTGTAACCTATTAGCAGAATAAGGAAATTCGAGATTTGTCGATATGATAGGAGGTTGTATATCCAAATGGTTAGACTCTACATCGTTTACCTGCGAAATGATGTAGAGTCTAACAAGATGATTCAGTCACTCTCATCAGTACGCTTCCTTGTACCCGTCCATCAAGACACGCTCTATGTCAGAAGCCCTGTACAGAATCTTTCCGCCTACCCGGACATATGGCAGTATGCCATTGTTGCGGTAATCCTGTAGGCTCCTGCGGCTGACCTTCAGTTTCACCGCCAGCTCTTTGTCGTTGTAATAGAGTTCCCCGTCCAGTGACGGCTTGTTGCTGTCGCATATTTTCTCCACCCTTTTTGAAAGGTCTTCCAGCGACGAGAAAAAGGCTCTCACACGCATGTCGTTTTCCGGTGTCAGCAGCCGGATGTTGCCATTGTCATTCATAAGCACGATATTTATGATTAACTGTATCAGTATTACAATTTCTTCCTTTATTGGCTACAATACACCGTTTCATCTCCACCACGGGAAAGACAGTCTTCACATCCTCCGGCCTGTAATACACCTTGTGGCTTATCTTGGTGTAAGCCAGCGTCCCATTCTCCCGCATCGTCTGTAGGGTTCTCGGACTGATACCGAGCAGCCTGCACACGTCATCGCTGTCAAGCCATTCCCTCTCTCCCAGATCCTCATGTTCCCGGTAGAGACGTTCCACCTTTCCCGCGAAATTCTCGAACTCCGAGAGCATCCTCTCGAAAGTCGCCTTGTCTATGACCACTACTTCCATATTCCTGTAATTTTAAGTTTAACATTGATTTTTTATTGTAAAAACGGAATGGCAGACAGATGGTATCTGAAAGGGATTCATGTGCCCGTAAACCGTTTCGGAAGCGAAGAAAATAAAAAAACGGGAATCGCCTACAAACCGGACGGCACGTGTCTCCAACAGACATTCTTTTTCACCGTCAGGTGAAAAAATCAAAGGTGGAAACCTCAAAGGACACCCTTATTTCTTTGAAGCAAAGGTAGCCGTTCCCCACCGGGGCGCAAGGCTGGGCCCTGCGGGTCGGCTGGGAAAAAATCATCCTCACGCTCCGCGCTCCGGTATTTTTTCCTGCCGAGCCTTGACACCTTTCCGGCGGGAGAACGGCTGTAAAGCATACAAAGAAACAAGAGTGCCTGCACCGCAGGCCGGATGTCTAACAGATAAAAATCAAAGGATATGGCAACAAAAGACGTGAAAGAATTCAACGGATGGTTCAACCGTTCATACGCGAGACTGAAAGAGAGCGTGTCCCTTTATGGAAAGATCAACGAGGACGCGTTCCATGACGCGTATCTGGCAGTCAGGAAGCAGGTGATGTTCTCAAACAACGGAATAGAGGACTTGGAATCCTACTTCTTCGGGTGTTATCGGAAAATCCTGCAATCGGGAACAAGGGAAGACAGCCGTTACGACAACCCCGGGGACGAGTATTTCTCAAGACTGGGTGAGGCGGACTGCACGGAAGAGACCGATGAGCGGGAAGAGATGCTTACCAGGTGCGACAGGCTGGTAAGGGACATACAGAAATTCCTCAGGCGGCACTTCTCCTACGAGGATTACAGGATATTCATGCTGCGGTTTTACGAGACCGGCAGCTCGTTCCGTACCATCGCCAGACACATGGGCGAGAAAACATCGGTGGTGGCACGTAGGGCACAGACCATGATGGAATCCGTCCGGGCGAACCGGAGATTCATTGCCCAAAGAAGACTGATTATGGCCGGCGAGGCGGCATGACAGAAAATAAATGTATCACTAAAAACATGATTGATTATGAAACTGACAGTTTATGACAAGAGCAATTCACATCCGGCACTGACCTACAAGGGAAAACGGATCATCACGGTATGCCGTGACGGCAGCATGTACCTGAGTAAGATATTGAGCAGGGAACTTAAACTGCACGCCGGAAACCGGCTGGGAATCGCCAGGGACGATGACAGGCCGAAAGACTGGTACATGTTCGTATCGGATGACGAAAACGGCTTCATGATATGGAATGACCCACGTTGCGCCCGTTTCTCCAACAGCTTCATAGCCGGAATGATACTCGATGCCGCGAAGGTGGAGAAATGTGCCGGATTTATGGTGGCAAGGGAGCCGGTGAAGGTGGACGGAAAGTTCTGTTACAGGATAATCCTTGACAATCCGATACCGAAAGGAAGGAGAGCCACCGGTACGAGATGAACACGGGACCGTTAAAGAGAAACGGGGGGCATCCGGCTGAAGGAAGAGATTCCGACAGCCGGGTGTCCCTTTTCTCATGCGGCCACATGTAGAATCATAACGGTTTCAGGTTGATACGGCTGCTGTATAGGGCATTCAGCTCGTCACGGTACTGTTCCAGGTGGGCCGAGAGGATATTGTCTATATAGCACGAGATGCTGACGGTCGGTGCTATCACGGAAAGCAGGATGCGCACCCGTTCGTAGTTGTCACTGCTGACATAGGTCTGTCGGCGCTCCCTTACAACGTTGTTATCAAACAGATGTTCGGGATAATCCTGCAAGCCGTTCCTTTTCTGGCGTGTTTTCTCTCGGAGGACCGGGGTCGGTACTTCTTCACCGGTAGATATGCCGGAATCTTCCACTTTGTTTGGTACGGCAGGAATCCCGGATTGATTTTCCGTTTTTGGTTCCTTGCCACCTTCTTTGGGGGAGTCGGCAGCGTTGTTTCCATGATTTTTTTCCATGAAGACGGCAGGAATGTCCCCAATCATCATGTCGCGTATCTGCTCCTCGTTGATTTTAACCTCTTTTCTCTTTGCCATAATTATATATTTTAGATAGTTGGACAATTCTTTTCCGGCAATCTTGCATTTCCCTCATGTCGTGAATGCGACCATATGACCATTCCCGCATGTGAGTATCGCTGAACGGGTATGTACATCCACCAAATAAGTCGGTCACGTACCCAATCCCTCATGTGTTCCGTCCGGCATTAAGACGGTCACGCATTCATACATGGGGGAGTGGACGCATTATTATGTTCTTATATGTTTCCGTTCACCCGTTACCCAATGGGCGGATGCAATAATACACCCCGTACTTGACGAACACATGGATAATTGTGCGACCGGACGCGTTCTGACATGCGGCAAAATAACGATAAAATTTCCGGATTGCCACTATCATGGCGGTCTGCTGACGGTCTGTGACACCGTGTGTCATCCTGTTACACCGCCCAAGTGTCTCGATGGCTCCAGTTTTGGGTATTCAAGGAATGATAAAGATGGCGGTAGAAGGGGTTTATTGGCGGAAAGCGGATAGAATGCCACATTTTGATTTTTCGGAAGAAAAATTCATGTTCAAGCGAACATGGCAAGTTGTGTTTTGGGGCACCCGAAATTATTTCCGGCACCCCAAAACAACTTGCCACTCGCCTGAAGGCTCGGGACGGGCTTCACTCCGAAGTCGTTGCGCCTGAAGACGGAAAATCAGGAACAAAAACTTGAAAAATGACCGTAATAATATATACAGTCGGCCTCTCAAAAAATGGCCGCTACTGAAAAGAGAATGAACTTTATTCGTGTTTTCAACCTACCGCAGTCCGTATTTTTTCATCTTCCGATACAATGTCGCGGGATTTATTTTCAGTAACCGCGCCGCTTGTTCACGATGTCCGTTGCATATTTGCAGGGCTTTTATGATGGATTCTTTTTCTATTTTCTCGTCTTTCAATGGTAACATGATAGAGGCGATCTCCCCATTCGTGTGCTCCATTTGACCTCCTGTATTTAACTCAGGAAGTTCCAATAAAGGATTTTCCGAAACCAGCACGGCACGCTTGACACGGTTTTGCAGTTCGCGCACGTTGCCCGGCCACCGGTAGGCAAGCATCCTGCGTTTGGCATCCTCCGTAAATCCCCGTGTCTCCCTTTTCAGTTCTTTCGAGAAGCGTTCACGGAAAAACTCTGCCAACGGGAGGATGTCTTCCGGGCATTCCTCCAGAGAAGGCTGCCGGATATCAAACTCGTTCAGACGATGGTAAAGGTCTTCCCTGAACCGCCCCTCCTTGATAGCCAGTTCCATATTCTCGTTTGTCGCGGAAATGACCCTGACATCCGAAATCCGTTCCCTGCCGCTACCGATCGGGGTATATACATTCTCCTGCAATACCCGAAGAAGCATGGATTGGATTTCATGCGGCATGGTGCCTATCTCGTCAAGGAACAGCGTGCCGCCTTTCGCCAGGTCGAAATATCCGCTCTTTGCCGTATCCGCACCGGTGAACGCGCCTTTCTCGTGCCCGAAAAACAACGAGGCGGCCAACTCACGGGGCAATGCGCCACAGTTTACGGCGACAAAAGGCTTGCCATATCGTTCGCTGTTGTCATGGATGGTCTGTGCCACCGATTCCTTACCGGTCCCGTTGGCTCCGAGTATCATCACGGACATCTCGGAAGGGGCGACCAGTCTGGCAAACTTTTCCACTTTCAGGATCATGGGGCTTGTGCGGTGAAACAACTGCCTCTCCTGCTTTCTCACGGTGGCTACGGGATGGAATATATCTTCCGCCAGTTCCAACAGGTAATCCCTGTGTACCGGTTTAGGCAGGTAGTCCCTGGCTCCCAGTTTGATGGTGCGCACAACGTCCGGGACGGAAACGTATTCGGTCGTTATGATGAACGGGATGTCCTTCTTCTCCTTGCGCAGCCATTCCAACAGGGAAATGCCGTCGCCTTCCGGCAACCGCACGTCCGACAATATAAGGTCGAACAGCGTTTTGCGTATCAGCGAGCGGGCTATCGGCTCGTTCATGGCTGTCACCGCTTCATAACCGGCTTGGGAAAGCCAGTCTTTCTGTATTTGTGACAGCCCCACATTGTCTTCAACTATCAGTATTTTCCGTTTCATTCGTCAGTCTTTTTATCTCGGCTTCCGCCGCCCTGATTAGCGTGGCGGTGCTGTCTATTATCTGCTGGGTATATTCATTTAACTCTTTGTCGCTTGTTTCTCTGTCCTTCAGAAAAGTACGGTAAGCCAGCAGGGGCTCTTCCATCCGCAGTAACTCCCACATCGGTTGCATCCTGTGGGTGATTTCACGCAACTTATGCCGGTCGCTGTTTTTTATGGCGGCATCAAGTTCCTCCCTATCCTTTTCCGACTGGGATATGAAGGAAAGCAGTGCCTTGTACTTGTCACTGACCTCGGAAAGTACCATGTTGAAATCAACCTCCGGCTTTTCCTCCCGCCTGTCTGTCTTTATCCTCGAAAACAGTCCGAGCAGTTCCGAGGAAGAAAACGGCTTATAAATGTAGTCCGTAAATCCGGCATGGAGAAAAGCCTCCTTGTCCCTGTCACCACGCGCGGTCATGGCGATAATGGGGATCGTGCGGGAGTTCCCGATATTCGAACGACGCAACAGGGTCAGCAAGTCGAAGCCGTTGGTTCCCGGCATCTGAATGTCGGAAAGCAACAGGTCATAATCCTTGCCCCGCATCGCCTTGACTATATCTTTGGTGGTTGTGCAGGCCGTACAATTCATGCCGTTGCGCTCCAGCATTTCCTTTATCACGTCCAATAGCATCGCATCGTCATCAATGACAAGCACATTCTGAGGCAGATGTGCAGGGTGTGGTATTGTCAGGCTCTCGCTCTCTATTGTTTCATCCGTGGTTTTCAATGGGAGCGTCACGCGGAACGTGCTGCCACGGTCAATATCACTCGTAACGTCTATTGTCCCGCCAAGCAGGTTGACAAGACCTTTTGTTATTGGCAGGCCTAATCCGAAACCCTCCGCGTTCCTGACGGAACCCAATCGTTCAAACGGACGGAATATACGAGAAAGCGCATCTTTACTCATGCCTATGCCGGTATCCTTGACTTCCAACAGCAACTTTCCTTCGTTATAACGGGCATTCAAACTGATCGTGCCGGTTTCCGTGAATTTGACGGCATTGCTGAGCAAGTTGTCCAGAATCTGCTCGATACGGTCCACGTCACCGCAAAGTTTGACATCGGTATCGGTAAAGTCGTGGCTGAACAGGATGCCTTTGTTGTTGACCACATGGGAGAAGCCAAAGGCAATGCGTTCCAACAGGGCGTTCAGGTTGAACGGCACATCGTTGCGGGTTTCTTTTGCCTCGTTCAGGCGGTACACGTCCAGCAGGTTGTTAAGCAGATGTACAATATGTCGGCACACGATCCTGATGTTGTTCAGGTGCGTGTTTCTTCGTTTCTTTTCCCTAGTATCCACGGCAAGTTCCGCGCTACCGCTGATTACGTTCAGAGGGGCACGGATGTCATGGGAGATTGTCAGGATGATATTCTTCCGCATCTCTAACAGCGCGATGTTCTGCTCTATCGTTTCCTCCAGGTGTTTCTTGTTTTTTGCCTTGACCTTAATATCCCGTTGTATGACAAGATATGAAATGAACAACAGGATGATTGAGAATATAATCAAGCCGGTAATGACCAAAGTCGAATGTTCGTAGGATGCTTTCAGACGCGCCTCCTTGTTTCGGAAAGCAGTCCATGTCTGTTCATCCAGACTTGTAATCAGCATTCGCAGTTTACGGTTGAGTTCTTTGTTACATAACCGCAGGCTGTCTGTATAGGCATCTATGTCCCGTTGCTGTTCATTCATCAAGGAAATCAAGTTTTTATCCAACGAGGTTTGCCGGGTTGTGACAACGGGTATCTGTACGGTTTCCTTGCCTCCGAAGAATCCGGCGATGCCTTTCTTTTTACGGGTAACTGTCCGGGTAGTTGTTTGTTTCGTCACGGTTGGCTTCAGATTGAACAAGAGAGTGTCTGTTCTTTTTTGTTTCCGTGAGGCTTCCATGATTTGGAACAGATGCTCTTCTTTGGCGGCTAACAATGTGCGGAGCGAATCAATCTGAGCGAGTCGTATGAAATCCTCGCATTGCACTCGTAAGATTTGCAGCATGGAATCGGTCTGCACACAACGTTTCCGGTAAGCCAGGGAATCCTCATTGTTCCACACCAAGACGGATTCGCCATAAGTCACCAATGCGGTAACATAGCGGTGGGCGGTGTTGATGTCATATTGGGTCTGGAAAATGGCGATTGATTCGTTTTCTATCTTCTGTACCCGGTTACGCTCATGGAGAACAATAGCGACCATGCTGCCGATGATCGCCATCAAAAGGAAATATCCAATGAATATCTTATGTTGCAACAGTATCTTCATTCATCTTTGAGTTTTTTACAATCCATATACTCATTTCATAAAGTACCCACATCGGCAGGGCGACCAGCGAAAGCGTGAACACGTTCGATGTCGGCGTAATAATCGCAGCAACCACAAGGATTATCACAATGGCGTGTTTGCGGTACTTGCGCATGAAATCAGCTGAAAGGAAACCCAGTTTGGCAAACAGCCACGAGAGGATAGATATCTCGAAGATAACACCCATCGCAAGGCACATCATAACGAGTGTTGAGATATACGAATCAAACGTGATGAGATTATCCACATCACCGTTCACCTGATAAGTTCCCAAGAAACGGAATGTCAGCGGAAAGATTAAAAAGTAGCTGACGAGTACCCCCAGAGAGAACATCGCATAGCCACCTCCGACCATTCGGATTACATATCGCCGTTCATTATCATAAAGCGCAGGAGATACAAATCGGAACAGTTGGTAAAGTATGTAAGGAGAGGTACACAACATACCGGCACACAATGCCGTCTTCATGTGAATGATGAACTGCTGAGCAAACTCCGTGTTGATAAACCTGATTGAGAATGGAGGTATGCTGTTTCCTGTCCATAAAATTATTCGGTTGAGTAACCGATAAGTGATGAATTTACCGTTTTTCGGAGCAAGTATAACATCAAACAGCTGCTCCTTGAAGAAGAATGCCGTAATAACGAACACGACGGTTACGGCGACGATCTTCATGACTGTCATCCACAGAACCTCCAAATGTTTCCTGAGGGATTGTATGCTCTTATCAGTTGCCATATACTTACTTCTTTTGTTCGGAGTCATTGATTTCGTCTATCTCTTTTTCGACATTGTTCACTTCGTCCTTGAAGGAACATACTCCTTTACAGATACTTTTTATCAGTTTGGTTATCTTCTATCCATCGAAAAAGCTGTAGAACAACCAATGCAAACCATACTTCTTGCACATCTATCCCACTAATAATTAACATAGTGGTGTCATAGATTTTTATTTAGTGTCGGCTGAATAAATATTTCGCCACACATAGAGGCTAACAGATATAGCCTCTTATGATGACGAAGTTCGGTTAGAGTAAAATAAAGTCTCTTTAAAGACCCCATCACGTTCTTGGCAAAATAGCACATGCCCATCCTGCATCGTACTGTGTCTGGTAATTGGGGGCTTATGATATTGTCGCTAAAAATTATTTATTAGGAGTTTCCCATTTCTTCGTATCGCTGCATTGAATTATGATTTGCTCACTGCCGCAAGTCATTCTGAATTCTCCTTTTTCGAGTATCCATTTTCCGTCGTAACCTACAAAGGCGAGGTCGCTGCCTTTCAACTTCAGACTGACTGTCCGGGTCTCGCCCGGTTGCAACGAGACTTTTTCGAATCCGCGCAAACGGATGTTGTCAGGTGTAAGACTGGCCACCAAGTCACTGGAGCAGAGAAGCACGCTTTCTTTTCCTGCCATCTTGCCTGTGTTGGTCACATCAATACTGAAAACAAGTTCATCATCAGCGGTGAAAGAAGAACGGTTCACACGGAAGTTGCTGTAACGGTAAGTAGTATAGCTCAGTCCGGCACCGAATGGCCATTGTACATCCATTACAGCATCGTAGTTGTAAATTCCGTCCATTTGGCCTATGTTTTCACAAGGCTTGTAGTCATAAGTAGCTAGTGAGTTAATCAAACGAGGATAAGTGAACGGCAATTTACCGCTGAAATTCGCATCACCTGCCAGTAGGTTTGCAAGTGCGTCAGCCCCATAGTTGCCAGGCAACATGATATGTACCACAGCTTTTGCTAGCGGAACAATTTCATTGATAATACGCGGACGACCTTCGTTCAGCACCATGACAATCGGTTTCCCTGTTTTAGCCAAAGCTTTTATCAATTTTTTTTGGTTACCTGAAAGATTTAAGTCAGTCAGATTACCCGGTGTCTCACAATAAGAGTTCTCTCCGATGCAGGCGATGATAATGTCCGCTTTACTAGCTGCTTGTACTGCCTTCTCTATTTCCGGTTGGTTCTCCTGCCACCACAGAGAGCCTTTCCCGGTGACATAGGTAACGCCTGGTTCATAAATAATATGATTTCTGCCATATTTATTGCATAAGGCTTCGTAAATGGTATGATAAGCTTCTGCACATTCATCGGCCTTGTCACCTTGCCAGGAATATGACCATCCTCCATTTAGTGAACGCATGGAATGGGCATTGGGTCCGGTTAGTAAAATTGTTTTTCCTTGAGCTAAGGGAAGTACATTTTCTTCATTCTTCAATAGTACCAATGACTCTTCGGCTGCCTTTTGTGCTACTTGGGCAAATTCACTGCTGCCAAATTTATTGTATTCTTCAATATTCCAATAAGGATTTTCAAACAACCCCAAACGGTACTTTAAGCGGAGCACACGGCGCACAGCATCATCAATACGACTCATCGATACCTCACCTTCTTCCACTAGTTCTTTCAGCCACGTACAGAAACTCACCTCATAAGGAACCATGGACATATCAATGCCCGCGTTGATGGCAATCTTGATGGCTTCTTTCTTGGTGGCGGCAATGTGATCGCGGGTACAAAGATTGTTAATATCGGCCCAGTCTGTTACAATCATGCCATCCCAGTTCAAATCCTCTTTTAACCATCCAGTGAGCAGTTCCTTATTGGCGTGAAAAGGCATTCCGTTGTTCACACCCGAATTGACCATGAGAGTTAGCGCACCGTTGCGGATACACTCCAAAAAAGGAGCGAAATGTTTTTCGCGCAAATCAATTTCCGAAATGGAAGAGGGAGTACGGTCTTTGCCCGAAACAGGTACGCCATACCCCATAAAATGTTTCAAACTGGTTGCCACATGGTACTTGTCTATTCGATTCGGATTTTCTCCTTGGAATCCTTTTACTGCTTCGACGGCCATTTGGGCATTGACGTAACTGTCCTCACCATAGCTTTCCCACATACGCGGCCAGCGCGGATCGCGTCCCAGGTCCATAACAGGAGCATATGTCCAAGGGATACAACAGGCTTTTGTCTCGTAGGCAGATATTTCGCACGAACGGCGTACCAGTTCGCGGTTGAAGGTGGCCGCCATGTTAATTCCTTGTGGAAAGAGGGTACCGTCAAGGGTATAGGTTGTACCATGAATTTGGTCTACACCATAGATACAAGGGATGCCAATCTCTTGTAATGACTTTTCTTGGATTTGGCGAATAGTTTCCGCCCACTTTTCTTTGGTCTGTGCCACACTGAGGGGAACATTCAGGATGGAACCTATTTTGTATTTCCCGATGACGGTATCGAGCAAGGCTTCGCTCAACTTAAAGTCATTCGGGCTGCTGAAATCGGTTATTACATCGATGGTAATTTCACACATCTGTCCTACTTTCTCTTCCAGGGTCATCTTTTTCAGAAGAGATTCCACTTTCTTTTCTATCCGGGCATCCGAAGGAATGGCCGGTTGCACTTGGGCACATACGTTTGTTGCCATACTGAGAGATAATACTGTTGCTACTAATATATTTTTCATGCTGGTTTAATTTATTTGTTTACCAATGATCTGTTCTGAATGGAATGACGGGCATACCGCGATGATTCTTTAAATTGCCGGGTTGGAAGTTATGAAAGCAATAACGCACAGCCACCGGATGTTTCACTTTATCCGAATGTACCCGGATGGTTTTCTTTTCAGGGACGAGAACGGCTACGGCCGGATAAAACACTTTATCTGCTCCGGCTATCTCGAAACCTTTTATATCTTTCCACGGACTCAGTCCTTCATCTGCATGGTGAAAAGTCAGTTCTACTGTGTCACTTTGTATACTCATGTTCCAATAAGAAGGATATTCGCAGGCTATGCTTCCATACTGATAGGTCTTGTTCAGTGCAAGATAAGCCAATCGTTTGCCCACTTCTTCTTTTTGGCAGGGATGAATTTGCGACTTTTCGTAGGCATAAACCAAATCGTTAGTACATACCATACCGCTATTGGGAATGAGAGAAGATGCTTGGAACTGTGCTTCGCGTAATAATGCTCCGCTGATTCCTTCACCATAATCATATGGAGCAATTTCTACCAAATAAAAAGGAAGTTCTCTCTTTCCCCACTCTTTGCGCCAAAGCTCAGCCATGATTCGCAGACGTTCGACATATGTTTTCTCTTTACCTACGTTCGATTCTCCTTGATACCAAAGAAATCCACGAATGGTATAGCGTTGAAGGGGCTTTAGCATGCCGTTATACATAACTGTCGGTGTATAGTAATCCCATTCTTTCCCTTTTTCTGGCTTCTTGATTTCCTTTTTTAAGTCAACATCCCGAAAACCTTCCACTACCTCACGAGGCAGCCAGCCTTCTACACGCGAGCCACCCCAAGCGCACGAGATAATGCCTACTGGTACACGAAGCACCCGGTGCAACATCCTGGCAAAGTTGAAAGCGGTTGCACTGAAATAAGGTGCGTTGAAAGGATTGCTTTCTTTCCAACTACCCGCTACATGTTCTTGGGGAGTCAATGCACCGGTCTTGGGAATGGTAGCCATACGAATAGCGTTCCATTCGCCAGAGGTGGCTATCGTTTCGTTAGCATGCTCTATCGGACAATTCCAGAAACCGTTCAGCGGCATTTCCATATTCGATTGTCCAGAGCAGAACCAAACTTCACCAATTAGTATGTTTTGGATGCGAGTTATTTCTCCATCTGAAAACTCAATACTGTATGGAGTGAAATCGGCGGCAGGAGTCTGTATGCTTACCTGCCATCTTCCTTCATTATCGGATTGAGCGGTTATCGTCTGATTATTCCATGAAGGAGTTACGTTGACCGTAGTGTTCGGTACTGCCTTACCCCATAGCTTCACTTCTGTCTGTTGCTGTAATACCGCATGGTCGCTCAGAATTTGGGGTAAAACTACTTTGGCTGATAAATTTCCTCCGAAGAGGTACAGCATACAAAGCGCTATGATTATTCTTTTCATACCTTTTCAATGTTTAAAATCGTTCTCAAAAATAATGAATGACAGTTTTTAAACAAATCTTTCCATAATTTCCATACACATGCGTCCATTGTGATAAGGACATTTCCAAAATCCCGCTTTGTCTTCATTTCGATTCACACTGCCGTCGGCTCGGAGACTCCAGTACCATTCTCCATTCTCGCGGTCTATCAAATTCCGTTTGACGAATTCCCAACACTGTAAGGCACGGGATAAAGACAGTTTGTCATCAAAATGCTGATACAAATTGATATAGCCCACAATGGTCTCTGCCTGAACCCACCAATGGCGGTCGGCATCTATTGAAGCCGTGTCCACATTTTGTTCATATAGCATACCCGCAGTGGTTAGAAAACCTTCGGTGCCAGCTTCGGCAATGTCAATGATACGAGGCTCCACTTCGTCCAATAGTGTTTTGTCATCTAGCACCATGGCAGCTTCGTGAAGGAGCCAGGACGCTTCAATGTCGTGTCCGTAGGAGATGATATGGTATTGGCTTTCCCAATCGTCATTGAAGAAGAGCTGTAGATGCGATGTGTCTGTATCCAGTATGCGATCGATGAACAAGCGAACGAGGTTGTACAGCTGATGTTTCAGGTAATCGTCTTTCCATACCCTGAACAGGTTGGTGTACGGCTCAAGAATGTGCAAATGGGTATTCATGGTCTTGCGTTCGTTGGCATCCTTGTTGCTGAGACGCATATCATCCAATTCTTCCCATTCTCGGGTCAGTGCTTCGAAATATCCGTTTTTCTTTCGGTCAAAGCTGTGCGCCTCAATGTCGTGAAACAAACGGATGGCGTATTCCAACGCTTCGTTGTCTCCCGTAGCACGATGGTATTCACTGAGTCCGTAGATGGCAAACCCAATGGCATAGATCTGCTTCTTGGTGTCTAGCGGGCGGTCTTCGGCACTGATACTCCAATAAATTCCTCCAAATTCCTTGTCGTAGAATCTGTCGATGATTTCACGCTTGGCACGGGTGGCAGTTTCCAAATATTCAGGCTTATGCAATAGGCGGTAAGCCGAAGAGAAAGTCCAAAGAATACGTGCGTTCAAGATGGCTCCTTTCTCAGCTTCGGGCATTAATACCTCTTGTCCGTTGATGCGGCCATAGAATCCGCCATGTTGTACGTCTATCATTTTATCCATCCAATAGGGAAGGATGTTGGTGGTAAGTATTTCCTCCACCTCTTTCTTGAGTTGAAATATCGTTGTTTCCATTCTCTTTTTCATAATCAAATATTAATTTCTTCTTCGTTCTTCCAGCTCTTCCGTGATTTCCTTCATTTTCTTCTCGGACAGCGGATAGAGACTGATGAACGCGACACTCAGCATGGTTCCCACGGCAGGCAGGAAACTCAGAAACATTTTAATGCCTTGAATGGCCTGCTCGTTTTGCACGGCATTGGCCCGGAAACCGAAATAGGCAAGCAGCCAGCCCGTAACGGCGCTTCCGATGGCCCAACCGAACTTCTGGCTCATGGACGAGGACGAAAAGATAAGCCCCGTGGCGCGGTTGCCTGTCTTCAGTTCCGAGTAGTCCGCACAATCGGCATACATGCTCCAAAGCAACGGGAAAATGCTGCCCGCACAAATGCTGATCAGCACCTGGAAGGTGAATATCAGTGCGATGTCGTCGCGGTCGAGCCAGTAGAACACGATGCTGAGCAGCGTGGCGCATATCATGGACCACATGTAGGTCTTTTTCTTTCCGATGCGGTTGCTCACCGGGGCGGCAAGCATCACGCCGATGATATTGGCGGCTTGCCCGACGGCCAGATAAAGTCCGCTCAGCACAAAGGACAGTCCGAACAGGGAAACCGTTTCATGGTTCTCTTCGACGATGAAGTATTTGAAATAGTACACCGTGGCACCGTCGCGGATGGAGTTGAACACCAGGGCGGCAATGCCCGCGCCCAGCAATATCCACCAAGGGCGGTTGTGAAACAAGTCCTTCAAGTCTTCTTTTAACGGGTTTTGCACCTCCTTTATCGGTTTCACCCGTTCGCGGGTCAGGGCGAAACAGCCATAAAACAAAGCGGCGCACGCCACGGCTATCACCACCACCGCCATCATCCAGCCGTATTGTTCGCTATGCCCCCGGCTGAACACATTCACCATGGGCATGAAGAGCAACAGGGCGATGAAGCTGCCCAGGTAGGCGAACAGCATGCGATAGACGGCCAGCAGGTTGCGGTCGTGCGGATCGGCGCTGATGACTCCCAGCAGGGAGGCGTAGGGCACATTGATGGCAGAATAGACCATCATCATCAGCGAGTAAGTGGCATAGGCATAGATGATTTTGGCGGTCAGGCTCCACTGCGGAGTGGTGAACGTAAGGATGCCGATGAGCGCGAACGGCACGGCAAGAAACAGCAGGTAGGGACGGAACTTGCCCCGGCGCGAATGGGTGCGGTCTGCCAAGATGCCGACTACGGGGTCGAAGGCGGAATCCCATACCCGGGTGACCAGGAACATGGTGCCTACCGCGGCGGCAGGCATACCGAACACGTCGGTATAAAATATCATGAGATAGGAACCGAAGAGCTTCCAGAACATGGACGAGGCCATGTCTCCCAGTCCGTAACCTATCTTTTCTTTGAGCATTATCATGGTAATTCGATTTTTATGGATGATTATCGGAGTCGATAGTGCTTCTTCCGAAGAAAAAGTGCTGTCGATTGCAGTCAACGGTGCTTTTTCCGAAGAAAAAGCACTATCGACGATTGTCGGCGGTGCTTGTCGGGCGTTTTTCATTCCCGCATCAGCCGAAGGTTCTTTTCTATCTGTTTTTTCAAGGTCTCTACCGAAGCCGATGAACAGAATCCGTCTCGGGGCGTGTTCATGCAATAGTCCACCAGCCGCTCCACGGTAGAAGTCGCCACATGCATACGGGTATCGCTGGAAGCATAATAGATGAACACTTTTCCATCCTCGTCCGCAATCCATCCGTTGGTGAACAGCACGTTGGATACATCGCCCACGCGTTCCTCGCCTTCGGGTACCATGAAAGCGCCTGCGGGCGAGGCTATCACGCGGGTAGGATCATCCAAGGCGGTCATGTACATATACAACACATAGCGCAAACCTGCGGCGCAACCGCGCACGCCGTGTGCCAGATGCAGCCAGCCTTGGGGAGTCTTGATGGGATGAGGTCCTTCGCCGTTCTTCACCTCCTTGATGGTGTGGTAATGGCGTTGGTCGATGATGGTTTCCTCGGTTACTTCCGCTTGCGTCATGTCATCCACCAACGCCCAGCCGATTCCGCCTCCGCTTCCCGCATCGATGAATCCGTCTTGCGGACGGGTGTATAGGGCGTACTTGCCGTTTACGAATTCGGGATGCAGCACCACGTTGCGCTGTTGGCTGCGCGTCTTCAGGTCGGGCAGGCGCTCCCAATTCTTCAAGTCCTTGGTACGGGCGATGGCGGCGGTGGCGGTAGCCGATGACAAATCGCCTGCCGGAGCGGAGGGGTCGTGGCGTTCGGCACAGAAAATGCCGTATATCCAGCCGTCTTCGTGCGCCGTGAGACGCATGTCGTAAATGTTGGTGGCGGGAATCACATCTTCGGGCATCGTGACGGGATAGTCCCAGAAGCGGAAGTTGTCAATGCCGTTGGGGCTTTCGGCCACGGCAAAGAAAGACTTGCGGTCGGCTCCCTCCACGCGCACCACCAATACATACTTTCCGTTCCACTTGATGGCTCCCGAATTCAGGGTAGCATTCATTCCGATGCGTTCCATCAGGTAGGGGTTGGTCTTCTCGTCCAAATCATAACGCCAAAACACGGGCGTGTGTGCGGCGGTCAGTATCGGATGCTTATAACGGGTGATAATGCCGTTTTCTTTTTCCTGCGGTTCATTACGACGTGAGAGCAACACTTCATGCTCATCGAACAATTGTTTTACTTTATCTTCGAAATTCATATCTTCTCGTTTATTTAAAGGGGTGTTATTTCTTTGTTTTCATATCACGGACGAACAGCGTGCGCGGGTCGGCATGGAACTTCACGAAGTCATTGGCCGAAGCTTGTCCGGGGTAAGGGGCATAGTAATGGTTGGGGCGTTCGCGTGCGTTGCGCCACACCAATACGTAGCTTATGGGATACTTGCTAATGACCGGCATCAGCGTTTCCGTCCACCAGGTAGAGTCGGGCACGGCTTCGTATCCCGTTTCGGTAACGGCGGTCGGCTTATCGTGCGATTGTCCTACTTCCGTCAGTATGGTCAGCGCCTTTTCCATATTGTTCAGATATTCCCGGCGGTCGAACTGGTACGTGTCGAAGCCTATCAGGTCGATGATGTCGTCTCCGGGATAGCGTTCCAGATATTCGGCGGTATTGTTCGGTTCCGTTCCCGGCGAATAGGCATAAAGCAAATGCTTCACACCTTTCTGCTGCATGAATTCATAAGTCATGCGCCACAAGGCTTTGTATTCGGTGGCGCTGCACAGGGCCTGTCCCCACCAGAACCAGCTTCCCGTATGTTCGTGCCACGGGCGGAACAGAACGGGCACTTTCCGTCCGTCGCTTGTGGTGAGCGAGTTCATAAAATCGGCTATTGTGCCCATCCAGCCCATGAACTTATCATGTTGCGCTCCTCCCGGCAGCACCGAGGCCACAACGGTAGAGTCGCTTACATCCCAAGCGTCTTTCCCTGTAACAGGATTGTCCGTATGCCAACTGAGCGACACCATGCCGCCGCGTTCATACTGTGCGATGATTTCGCGGCGAAGGCGTTCTATGGGAACATTGTCCAGGTTCTTGTCGCCGCCCAGTTCAATGCGTCCCAAGTCGAAGGACATCATGGCGGGGTAATCTCCGCATACGCTTTTCACATCGCTGCGGTTCTCGTCTCCATCCCACCCGATGCCATATACAGGGTCGTCGTGATGACCAAACAGGAAATGGTTCTGCCGAGAGACTTCTTTCAGTTCCGTAAGCATCTGCTCCGCTTCGGGAGTACGCCCCGAGGACGTGTTTGGGCTGGTGCAGGCAAGCATTCCGCCTGCCAGCACCACGATTGTTATCATCATTCTTATATCTTTCATCATGGCTTATTGTTTTTTCTCGATTCGGATATTGGCAAAACTATGATCTGTGTTCCAGTCCGAGTTGGGCTGCATAATCCAGAAGAGATTGTTCCATCCGGCATTGATTCCATTGGTAGCCACTTCCGACAGCTCCAGCCGAACGGTACACCAGTTGCCATAAGTATTAAAACTTCCGTTAGCAGAGGGATTCCAAGCATATTGCCCTCCGTTCAGCTGAATGAGATAACCGACAGAAGCGGAATCGTAGAACGGATTGCCGTTGGCGGAGTTTACTTCGAACTTGAACCAATAGTCCGAAGGATTGGCAGCGGCTTCGGCCGGGATGTCACATCCTCCGCACAACAGGCTGTTCCAACTCCATGCGGCATACGATCCTTTGACGCGGAAATAAGAACCGTTCAAAGGAGCGGGCTCGTTGGATCCGTTTCCGGTAGTAATCAGTTCGGTTCCCGCCCAAAAGCCGTAGGCGTCAGGAGTGTCCAGATTCCAAAGAATACCGGTTGTATTGCGATAAGGAACACTGACTGTCTTTGTTCCGCTTGCACTTTCCCAAGAGAAAACGATCGTAGAGTTATCCGAAGTATTTTCGGGTATGACAATGGACATATATTGTTCGGTCAATGAATCTACTTCCAAGGCCACTCCGTTCATCGTGATGGTGGAGGATTCCGTGCCGCCCCCGAATCCATAGAGGTCGAAATAAGCACCGTTTACTTTGATGGAGCTTCCCGGCAGGGCAAACTCATTATACAATCCCGAGATACTGACTTCGGGAATCTGGACCGTAAAGTCTACCGAGGTGTTTCCCAATTCCGTTTCATAGTAAAGCTTGTTGTTCACTTCACCGGGGATGGTGCGGGGTATCGGAAAATAGACGGCATGAGCGGTGGCATAGACTTCGCTCAGTGCTATCTCTACATCATTCAGCATCACCTTTCTTGCGTGGCTCAGATTCTCGCCGGTCAGCTTGATCATGTCTTCAAAGGCTGCTCCGGTGAGTGGAGCAGTCATTTCCGTATCGTCGGCACGATAAATGGCGGAGATGGATGGAGCACCGTTTGAAGTCATTCCGTCATCATATCCATCATTATAAGTCACTATATCCTGGCAGGAAACCAGCGTTGCTGTGGCAGCGGCAAACATCAGCCCGCAGACAGCTATATTCAGCTTTTTCATATTCTGTTTATTTTTTGATTGTACGACAATTCTTTTTCTATGTGTTTAGCTCCAGCCCGGGTTGTTGCTGTCAATGGCATCGTTGGTCGAAATCTCGGCCGACGGGATGGGGAAAAGCAAGTGCTTGGCTTCACGGTGTTTGTTCACCGATGCTTCATCGTAGTTGGTTTTCGTACCGTCTTCGTTGGTTCCGCCAATGGAGTTCATGACATCCAGATACAGTCCCCAGCGAATCAAGTCCCAGCGACGGTCGCCTTCCAATGCCAGTTCCTTGGCACGTTCTTCAAAGATAGCCGAACGTAAAGCGACTTTCGAATCAATGGCACCATTGCCCGAAGTGACAGCCGGATTGGCATTTGAACGGGTGCGGATGGCATTCAGGGCTTTGATGGCTTCGCTATCAACACCGCTGCCCAACTCACACATAGCCTCAGCATAAATCAGCACAATATCGGCATAGCGCAGGAACGGCCAGTAGGCATCCGAACGCTCTACGGTGGGGTCGGTTACATCGGAATACTTGGTGCTGTAGGCCAATGTGGAGCTGCTTACATTGAAGGTGTATTGCACACCGTCGTTGTAGGGAGCCACAGGATCTGCCACCTTGTTTCCGTTTTCATCATAACCGGTTGCCATGAGTTTGTATTCAGGCGTATTGGGATAATAGAAACCGTAATTGTCGCTGGTTTGATAAGAATAGCGAAAACGGTGTTTCACACCTTTGGTGATACGATAATCCTTGCTGTCGAACAGCGTGTACCAATGATAACGGTTGCCAATCCATTGGCCTTGCTGAATCAGACCTTGGGCATTTTCCGTTCCACTAAACCAACGGTGAATGGTATTGCCATACTCTTCGTCGTTGTTCAAGGTTTGCAGCATGAACATGTGCTCTGCCTTGTTATAGTTGCTGCGTTTCCACAGTTCATCATAAGGAAGCAAGTCATAGCTGCCGTACTTTCCACCCATCACGTCCTTGGCATATTGTGCGGCTTTGGTGTAACAGTCTTTGGTGTCGAAACTTTCATATCCGGCGACTTGCGTCTTTCTGAAAGTCTTGCTCGTGGGGAGAACCAGCACTTTCTCACCGTTATTGAACTCATAGCTGGCACCGGTCTTTACTATCATTTCTTCGCCGGCAGTCATGGAACCGGAAGCCATCGTGACATACACTTTGGCCAAGAGACCGGCTGCGGCACCCTGTGCTACATGCCCTTCCTGGAAATCGACATCTGTATTCTTGTACATCACAGGAATGGCTTCTTCAAGCAAGCGGATGATTTCGGCATATACCTCTGCAATAGGGCGGCGGGGCTGTTCATAAGAAGCACCTTCGCTGATAGCCACATTGAACATCGGAATATCGCCGTATGCCTTGGTGAGCATGAAGTAGGCAAAAGCCTTGTTGAACTTCAGTTCCCCGATGGCGTTGGCTTTGACCTTTTCATCCGCTCCCGTAATTTGGTTCACATAGTTTAAAGCTACATTGGCCCGGTTGATTAAGCTGTAGCAACCTTTCCAAACGGCATCGGCCACTTCGTCTCCTTGAAAGTTGCCGGCTCCCAGATTACTGAATGCCCAATCGGGACCGCTTGTATAATCACAGTCCATTTCGAGGACACGGGGGAAGTTCTGCCAACGGAACATGTCATTGGCCCATTTACTATATACGCCTGTCACCCAAAGATTCACGGCAACATTGTCATTACCTACTTGGTCGGGACCTACGAAAGCGTACGGATCTTCGGCCAAAAAATCATCGCAAGATGTAAAGCTACCCATTAAGGCAGCAGAAAGAGCGACACTGAGAAATATATGGTTGAATTTCATTGTTCTTTTTCTTTTAAGTTATTGTTTGCTATTGATATCTCACAATCAAAAAGTGACCTTCATTCCGATGGAATAAGTCCGGCTGCTCGGATAAGAATAGATATCCACTCCACGACGGGAAGCATCGGAACCGAAGGCGTTTACTTCGGGGTCGAACCAGCTATAGTCCGTAATGGTAAACAGGTTGGTGGCACTGGCATAAAAGTTCAAGTTCTTGATACCCTTGAAAGGATTGGCCCAGTTATAGCCAATGTTCAAGTTCTTCAACTTCAGGTAAGAGCCGTCTTCCACATACCGGTCGCTGATAAGCATATTACGTTCGTAGCTTGATACGGCTTTCGGCCATTGGGCGATTGCGGTTGTTTCAGGAGTCCAACGGGTGTCGTAAGCGGCTTGCGGAATGTTGGCTACATTACCCATTTTCACATCCATCAAGTTACCGTTGAAAATGTCGTTGCCCTGGCTGCCCTGGAAGAAGAAACTCAATGTGAAGTTCTTCCAAGAAAAGTTATTGGTGATGCCATATACAAAGTCCGGATTCGTGTCGCCGATGATAACACGGTCGGCATTGGTGATGGCAGGATTATCATCGAAATTGCGATACTTTATTTCGCCTATCATTTTCTGTCCTTTGGCGCGAACGGCGGGATCGGGGTCGGCCATCACTTCAGCCAGATTGTCATAAAAGCCATCTTCTACATAGCCAAATATGGTACCGATGGGGCAACCGTTGCGTTGCAAGAACACCTCGTCGGCCTTATACCACAAGCGGGTAGCGAACTGGTCGGCTTCCAGACCGCCGATCTGGTTCTTGTTGAAAGAGATGTTGGCATCAATGTTCCACTTCAACGGTGTGTTTTGCAACAGGTAGAATTTACCTGAGATTTCCAGACCTTCATTGGTTACATAGCCACTGTTTACCATCATGTTGGCAAAACCTGTACTCAAAGGGATCTTCACTTCTTGCAACAGGTCGCGGGTTTTCTTGTGGTAATAATCCACCGTCAGATTGATGCGTCCATTCAGGAAACCCATATCGAGGCCTACATTGTATTGTGCAGTCGTTTCCCAACGCAAGTCATCGGCTACCGGTCCACGCCAGTCTACTTGGGCAAAACCGCTGTTGATGCCACCGGCAAACGGATAATTAGCAACACTCAGCATAGGCAGGGTACGATAGCTGCCGATACCTTGATTACCCGTTTCACCATAGCTGGCACGGAACTTTAAATTGCTGAAGATGTTCAAGTCCTTGATAAACTTCTCCTCACTCATGCGCCATGCAAAGGCACCCGAAAGGAAACCGGCCCATTTGTTGGCATCAGTAAACTTACTGGAACCGTCGGTACGGTAGGAGGCGGTAAAGATATACTTGTCCAGCAAGGTGTAATTGATACGGCCGAGGAAAGAAGCCAATGCCGCATCGCCACGGTCGCTTTGCAGCTTGCCGGGCTTGGTACCGAGGCTCATGTCATAGTCTTGTGTCAAGTCATTGGGAAATCCGGTGGCGCTCATTGACTTGCTGCCCCAATTGGTCTTTTCTGCCGTGAAACCTACTACGGCATTGATGCCATGCACTCCGAAAGTCTTGTCAAAAGTGAACAAAGATTCGGTCGTGATTCCCATGTACCAATTGTCCGATTGTCCTGCTTTACCGTTGATGCCGTTCTGTCCCGATCCTTCTTGGGTTTGCTGACCGAAGTAAGTACCGCGATTGTGGTTGGTATAACTGATACCTAAATTCTGACGGAATTTCAAGAAAGGGAACAACTTGACTTCTGCATACGATGACGTGAATACATTGATGGCCTTCAGGTGATCCTTTGTATCATTGATGTAAGCGTATGGATTGGATGCCAGCCAGCTCAATTCGTCATTGGTTGTCTGGTCCATGTGTGTCGGGTCGTAATTGGGCGGGAAAATCAATGACGAACGAATCACACCATAGTCATTGGAGTTTGTTTTGCTGAAATCGGTTTCAGTGTGGGTAAAGTTCATGTTCATTCCCATTTCCAGCCATTTGTACATTTTGCGACCGATGTTGGCACGCAGTGCATAACGGGTAAAACCGGACTCTTTGATAATACCATCCTGATTCAGGAAGTTACCGGAGAAGGCATGCCATCCTTTTTCCGAACCGCCGCTTACACTCAAGTTGTATTCTTGCGAAAAGCCGTTCTGATAAATCAGGTCTTGCCAGTCGGCTCCTCCCACCCAAGTCTGGTTGCCGTATTCATCGGTATAATAACCCGGATTACGGTAATCTTTAGGAGAAGGCAGGTATTTGCCGTTTTCATAATCCAGTGTTCCGTTGGGCAATGAAGGATAGCTCCACATTCCGGGATAAGACAGTTGGGCATAAGGCTTGCCATCGTATTGGTAGCTGTTCAGGTCTTGTTCGTTTATATAGCTGGCGTAAGTCGCAGCATCAAGCACCTTCACTTTGTTGGCTATGCGTGAAAAAGAAAAATTACTTGAAAATTCCACTTGCTCATAACCGGCTTCGCCCCGTTTGGTTGTGATAATCACCACACCATTGGCTCCACGTGAACCATAGATGGCTGTGGCGGAAGCATCCTTTAACACTTCAATGCTTTGAATGTCGTGTGGATTGATGAACGACAAAGGGTTTGAAGTATTATTGCTGTTCTGATTGGCATCGCTGGCCGGAGTGGAACCGGCGTCAAAAGGAACTCCGTCCACAATAAACAAAGGCTGCGAACTGGTAGAGAACGAGTTGGTTCCGCGTACCTGAATGCTTACCCCACCACCGGGAGCACCATCGGCGGCATTGATCTGTACACCAGCTACCTTACCGGCCAAGCCTTGGCTTAAGTCAGTCGGATTTCCTTTCATCAGGTCATCGCTCTTGATCTGAGATACCGCACCGGATAAATCTCTCTTCTTCATCGTACCATATCCCACCACTACCACTTCATCCAATACCTCTGTATCATCTTTGAGCGTAACCGTAAGTTGAGTTTCATTTCCTTTTAAAGCTACATCTTGCGATTGATATCCGATAAAGCTGACGGTCAGTACGGCTTTTGCAGGCACTTCCAAGGTGAACTTACCGTCAATGTCGGTGATGGTTCCGTTGGTTGTTCCTTTCTGTATTACATTGGCACCGATTACCGCTTCACCGTTTTGGTCAACCACGATACCGGCAATCTTCTTGTTTTGTTGTACAATCTCGATGGCATCTGCTGCAACGGCGTAAGCCTGCTGTACATTGCCCAATAAAAATGCGGCACAAGCACTGGTGACTAATATGCCTTTTTGAAGATTTCTTTTCATATTGTGTCTTTCTATAAAATTAAATGTTTCTTGTTTATAATCCCATTTGCGCCCACAGCCATTGGCTCCATTGCTCGTATTGTTCCTGATACCAGTAGTGTCCGGTTTCCAGATAGGGGTGAAGTTCCTTGGGAGCGGTGATACTGTTGTAAGCGGCGTATGTGGAAGTAGGTGGGCACACATCGTCGTTGTATCCCCAACTGAACCAGCCGGGCACCATAATCCGGCGGGCAAAGTTGACCATGTCATAGTAATCTGCCGTTTGGATTCGTTGCGGGGTAGGAGTCGGGAAATAGTAAAAATAATGCGGCCAGCCTCCGGCTACCTTCTGCAAGTGTGCCCGATGGTCGCACATGGCAGGATGAATGGCGGCATAGAACGTAACCCGTTTGTCTAATGCGGCTGTAACCATAGACAACGCACCGCCCTGGCTGGAACCGGTTACACCCAAGGCCTTGCCGTTGTATTGGGGAAGAGAGGTTATGAAATCGACCGCCCGCAGGGCACCCACAAATACACGCTTGTAATAACTGTAGTTACGATTGTCATCATTTTGATACTGATAATTGTAAAGTGCCCCGTATGCCAGTTCGTCATAGACAGACTGCTGCATGGTTACCGGAATGCCATGAATACCGATTTCCAAAGTAATGGCACCTTTGGCAGCTGTTTCCACATCGCCGTAGTAGGGACGCACTCCCGCACCGGGTACACGGAGCAGTGCCGGATAATTGCCGGAAGCTTTAGGCATGCAGAGAATACCGAAAGTACGCGAGCCTTGACGGATGTTTTGGAAACTGACCTGATAGACATTGACCGTTTCGGTGCAGCGTGACGGTAGCAGTTCCATGGTGGAAGACAAAGGTACCTGGCGGGCTTCTTTCAAAGTGCCTTCCCAAAAGTTGTCAAAGTCGCTTGGGTTTACGGCATGTGCCCGGATGGATTCCGGAGCGTATGCGGCGGTTGCCATGCCGTCGTATGTCTTGTTGCCAACGTACGCCTTCACTTTGCAACGAAGAAAACCGGGAGTGTTCATGCTGCTGCTGACAGTCAGCTTTCCATCCTTCAGTGATACTCCATCTTTCTTTTCTGTGGGATACCACTCAGGGCCTAGTTCATAGTCCACTTTCACATCGGGCAATACATTCTGCGCTTTGTACACCTGAATGGTGAAAGTACATTTCTCTTTCAGTCGGTATGTCCAGTCCGAATGATCGGGCGAGACCACCACGCGGATTTCATTTCCGCGGATTTGTGCAAACATGGATGCGGTACACAGGTACAGCATGAAGCCGGCAATCCAAATTTTTCTGTTTCTGTTCATGGTATAAATAGTTAAAATGAATGTTGTTTCAGTTGTTGGTTGGCAGTACGGATAATGGCTATAGTGGTACTGTCGGACATAAATACCGAATTCAGGCCTTGCTGCTCTTGCGCCGGATCGCCCGTATAGTCATCTCCTCTTTGCCAATATAAGTGCTTGGGGGCAGCCAGTCCGCCCCATGCCCAGAAGTTGCATCCAGTCAGTCCGGCTGATTGCGCGGTCCTATCGGTTATCAGGCTGAATATGTATTGATAGTAGGTATCTCGTGCCTGTGTTGTAGCTGATTTGTCAAACCGGAACCCGTCCCTTGGATAACCGAATTCTTCCAAAACCAACGGTTTGCCATATTTTTGTGCTATTTCCAGATGCTCGTCTATGTATTGTTTCGATTGCAACTGCGCTGCCTCTGCCTTTTCTGACAAACTGTCTGCCGGCGCCCATCCCCAGTTGTAGGGCCAGATATGAATGTTCATATAGTCAATGTGCTTGTCGGCATGGATTCGCTCGAACAGGGCGAGGTCTTCCTCACAGCCATGTTTGCCCTCGCTACCTGTTGAGACCAGATGATTCCGGTCGAGCGACTTGATGAAACGACTAACCTCAGCCATCCAGATAGCGAAAGCCTCTTTGTTTTCTCCCGAGAACGCACGAGGTTCGTTGCCTATCTGCCATGACATGATTGTGGGGTCTTCCACATAACTTATGTTTGTATACCTATTGATTCGGGTAATGATATCCTTTACATAGTCGGCAAAAAGTGATTTTGCTTTCTTGTTGTTTGGAAATTCCTTAACATAATCCATGAATGCCGGCCATCCGTCTATGCTTGGGACAGGGGCTTTTCCTTTTCCGGCCCATTCCAGATATTGGCTATACCCGCCGCTCCATTCCCAGGAATTGTTCAGGTAGAGAACTGCCAGCATGTCTCTTTTTTTCATTTCAGAAAGAAGAAAGTCCAGCCCGGCAAGAATGGTATCGTTGTAAACACCCGGTGCTGTCTGGAGCGTAGGCTCTACTTTCGAGGTAATTCCACGGGCACCGTCGCTGCCTACCAGTATTCTTAAATTGTCTATACCTATACTCTTTAAGGAATCCAGTTCCTGAACCAAGCGTTCACGATTTCCTCCTTCACCTTCGGAAGCAAGAATGCCTCCATACCAAAAGTTGGCACCGATATATTTATAAGGTTTGCCATCACGGACAAACATTCCCTTTTCAACTTGTACAAAGGGAGATGCCTGCTGTTGCGTTTCTGTACAACACGCACCGCAGAGTACTGCGGAAAGACATAGGGTTACAAGGGTGTTCTTCATGTTATTCATTAAATTTAAATTCGGTTCTTTTTGTGCTGGCAAATGTATGAGGAAAGATATAGATCGGCTTCTTCAATTGATTATCAGACTATCCGTATTGTGTATTTATCAATTTGGGAAGTGTTTTTACTCATTTGGGATAGTGTTTGCCTCTATTATCCCATTTGATTTTTATAACTTTGCAGCGTTAAACCTAATACTGATATGATGAAAAAGAACTTGCTCCTGATTTTGATGTGTTTTGTCTGTGGGCTTGTATATGCGCACGACGGATTAAACTTTAGAAATCTTGATGTGAAGTCCGGGATTTCGGATAATTATGTACGGTCTGTTCTGCGCGACCAGTATGGCTTCATGTGGTTTGCCACGCTCAACGGTCTGAACAGATACGATGGTTATCAGTTCAAGAAATACACAACGACCCAATTAGGGGCTTACAACAATGACATTGAATCTATCGCAGAAGATGCGGCAGGCAATATTTGGATAAAAGGTCCCGTCAGTTATTATATCTACGATCGGGAACAAGATAAATTGGAGAACAAGATACAGCCTGTCTTAAATAAATATGGAATAACGGGAGAGGTGAGCTATCTTACTGTCGATAAGGATTACAACCTGTGGTGTACCGTGATGGATACGTTGTTCCATTATGATTTTGCAAAGAGTAAGTTGCATACCTTTCAACTGCCTGGAAAGGAAAAAATGCAACAGGTTGTTTGTCGGCGTTCGTGTGCCTATCTGCTCTTCTCGAATGGAGAAATAGCCCGCATCGATTCAAACTTTCAACATATCCGTCCGGAAACACGAAGAACCCTCTCTTCCGGTTTGCAATATAACCTTTATATAGATACGGTGGACAGGCTTTGGTTTTACGCTTCGCATGCTTCGGGCTTGCAATGTTATGATACCAATCAAAAACAATGGATAGATTACGTGGGTAGGCAGGAAGTGACAGATGCGTTGATAACTGCCGTAATGGATGACGGGGACGGCAATTTATGGATTGGAACGGATGACAAAGGAGTTTATATCAGTTACAATCAAGACAAGCAATTGGTGCGGATAAACAAGAAATCAGAGAATCCTTTTTCATTGGCCGACAATCATATCAATTGTTTTTTCAAAGACAATCAGAACACCATGTGGGTAGGAACGGGCAAACAGGGAGTATCTTTTGCCGCTTTGGATAAAATAGCCTTCAACACTTGTTTCTTGCCGGAACAGGAAGACGTGAAATGCTTGCAGGAAGACAAGGAAGGAAACCTGTGGATGGGGTTCGATGGAGAGGGGCTAATCCGACAGGATGCGGGCAAGGCCTCTTATACGCGCTTTAAAATGAAAAAACACTCCATCCCTTCCGATTTGATTATTTGTTCGTGTCTGGATGCCAAGAGCAGGCTTTGGTTCGGAACTTATGGAGGAGGAGCTTTTTATGAACAAGGAGGAACGTTCATTCCCTTGCGTAATGCCGCTCCCGCTTCATTGAAATACATCCGACGCATAGCGGAAGATGCGAACGGAACCATTTGGTTCGGTACGTTTATGCAAGGATTGTATGCCATGGATGCCGATGGGAACTTTACCGCCTATACGATGGATTCTTCCATCCTCCAAACGAACAGTATCATGGATCTGGCTTATTCGGGAGGACGTAACCTGTATGTCGGAACCAGCAGCGGACTTTATTCCATGGATATCTATACGCGAAAGATGGTTCCCCTAACAGGGAATAAAGCTGGGACTCAGTCCTTGCCCGATTCTTATATCACCTGTCTGTTTTATGACAGTCGTGGATTGTTGTGGATTGGTACTCGTACCGGAATGACTGTTTTTGACGAGAAAAAGGATGGAATGATACACCTTTCTATAGAAGACGGGCTGTCGCACCAGTGCATTCGTGCCGTGACGGAAGACAAGTATAAGAACATTTGGGTGGCGACCGATCATGGAATAACAAATATTTGGGTGGCGGCCTCTCCGACGGGAAAGTCTTCATCCTACTTGTGTTACCCCTATTTTGAAGAAGACGGTATTGGCGATATGACTTTTAACTCACATTCCATTACCTGCACCGGGCAAGGGGAAATCCTGATGGGAGGCATTGGCGGATATTTGAAAATAACTCCCCGGCCAACCGACTTCTACAATCGTTCCGGGAATCCTGTTGTATTTACCGACTTGCTGTTGGCGAATCAGAAAATGGAAGTCGGTTCCCGTACTTCCAACGGACGCATCCTGCTCCCCAAAAACATTCAGCTATTAGAGGAGATAACCATGGACTATTCCGATAGTAATTTTGCGCTGGAGGTATCGTCCATGGATTATCAGAATCGGCACAAGCAGCAATTTGCCTATCGCTTGGGAGAACAGGAGGAATGGGTGAAGCTGGAGGGAAACCGCATTCATTTCAACCGTTTGTCTTACGGGACCTTCCGATTGCAAGTAAAAGTGTATGAGCCTAACGGATACGACAATCCTGTATCTTCTTTACTTATTCACGTCCGTCCTCCGTTTTGGCTTTCGTTGCCGGCGTATGGGTGTTATGCGCTGATGGTCATTTTTCTTTTCCTTCTCATATTAAGGAATACCCAAAGAAAGCACAAACGCTTGATGGAACAACAAAAGCATGAGATGGAGATAACGCAACAGCATGAAATGGATGAGGCGAAGATGCGTTTCTTCACCAATGTCAGTCACGACCTTCGTACTCCGCTGGCTTTGATTATCACTCCGCTCGAAAAGTTGCTGGCTTCGGAGTCGGCCCGAAACCTGAAAGCAGACTTGGAGCTGATTCATCGCAATGCGGTGGCTTTACTGGACGAGGTCAATCAGTTGCTTGACTTCCGAAAACTGGATAAGCAGAAAGCCCAACTCTCTCTTTCATACGGTAACCTGTCGGATTTTGTCAAAGAGACTTGCGATTCCTTCAAGGAACTGTCTCTTAAAAACGGCATACAGTTGGAGTTAAACCTGATGGATGCCGATATCAGCATGTCCTTTGACCGAAACAAGATGCAACGCATTTTGCTCAACCTTCTGTCCAATGCCGCCAAGTACAATCGGGAAGATGGAAGCGTGGTGGTTACGGTCGATAAAATACGTGTGTCGGAAAAAGAACATGTACGCATACAAGTGGCCGATACAGGCATTGGCATCAAGGACGAGAACAAGGAAAAAGTGTTCGACCGTTTCTTTCAGGAACAGCACGCCGCCACAACGTATGTAGGCAGCGGCATCGGATTGCATATCGTTAAAGAATACGTGACCTTGCACCAAGGTACCATCCGGATAACCGATAATCGGCCGCAAGGAAGCATCTTTGTCATTACCTTGCCTGTCGTGGGCGGGACGAATGAGGAAAGGCAGCTTTGCCACGGCTCCCAAGAGGAAGGCATATCGGTTCTTGTGGTGGAGGACAACGACGATTTCCGCCGTTTCCTAGTGGGATGCCTGAAAGAACACTATCAGGTGTTCGAGGCTTCCAACGGCAAGGAAGCACTTGAGATCCTGTCGCAGCAGTCTGTACAAATGGTAATCAGCGACGTGATGATGCCTGTCATGGACGGGCTGGAATTATGCCATGCCGTCAAGACGGACATCCGGTTCTCGCACATCCCCGTCATCCTGCTGACCGCCCGCACCGCCGAAGAACATGTGTTGGGCGGATTGCGCGAAGGAGCCGACGACTACATCACCAAGCCTTTCAACCTCGACATCCTATTGTTGCGGATTCAGAAGTTGCTGCAATGGACACAGAGCAACCATGAAAAGTTCGGCAAGATGGAGGTATCTCCATCCGAAATAACGATTAGCAGTCTGGATGAACAATTAATAGAGAAGGCTATTCGCATTGTGGAAGAAAATATGGATAACTCAGAGTTTTCCGTTGAGGAGCTCAGCGCGCAGATAGGTATTAGCCGGAGTGGTCTATATAAGAAGTTGATGTCTATTACGGGGAAGTCTCCTTTGGAGTTTATGAGAATCTTACGTCTTAAACGCGGAAAACAATTATTGGAGAAGAGTCAACTCAGTATCTCTCAAATAGCTTATCAGGTGGGGCTGTCCCCCAAGCAGTTTGCCAAGTACTTTAAGGAAGAATATGGATGTCTGCCATCAGAATATAATTAGTGTTTACCGAATAAATAATAATAATTGGATACTATTTCTTTATGAAACGTATACAAACTGCTAGTGCCAAGGAGAAATGATAATGTCAAAACTTCATTTAAATAACAGACATCTATTCAATGCTGAAGTACAAAAAAATGTCGTTTTGAAAGATTAAAACTAAAGGACATTATAGCAAAATAGGCGAATATAGCCAGTTGATTATCAATGAAATTTTCAAAGTTTAGATAAGAACTAAGCAATCAAACACATTACAATGCTGGACGGGAATGTGCTACTTTGTCAAGAACATGATAAAGATAGAATCTCTTCAGAAATCTTAGCCTTGCTCTAATCGAATTTGAGCAGGTTATCTTCACCGTCATCATAAGAGATTATGTGATTGCATCTCTGCTTGGTTATCATTTAATACCTTTCATTTCTATAAGGTAAACCTACACAGATATTGGATTCACCTTCATCGTCTCCAGATTCAGAAACAGCCCGTAATGTTCCAGCATTCCGTTGCGAAACATCTTCCATAAAATATTGCACCCGAGTTGCGTCAGCGTGGAGTTGATGAACAGCCCTGAATGGGATTTGCTACATTAATTAGGAAAATATGAAATAAGGTTTATCAAAATTGCCTGTTGAACCTGCTGTAGCACCTGCTATTGCCAGTTAAAATTACAATCAGGGAAATTGCAGATAAACAAAAAAATACTATCTTTGCAGTGTAATAAAAGTGTTCTTTAGACTTAATGCAAAACATGACAAATATACGTAGTTCGCTCGTTTCTAAATCGTTACCTATTATAGTATAGATATTTTCCAATTGTCTGTATTTCAATTAGAAAAGAAAACTTGAATGTCTTCCAAGATGAAACGAGATATGCTTAGTAACTCCTGCATCTTTCGCCCATTTTTGAAGTATTTTATTTATAGTTCCCTCATGCGTCAAAGGAAAAATCAAATCATCGCCCTTTGCTTCATTTTGTTGCGGTAGCCACTTTAACGCTTCATCGGATATAGGAAGATAAAGCGGTTCTTTGGTTTTCTGCATCTTGATTTCAATTCTTATTCTTTCACCGCTTTTCTGTAAATCGTTCCACTTCAATTTTCTTATATCGCTTACACGCAATCCACACAAACAACTGAAAAGAAAGGCTTGTTTCATTATCTCATACTTGCATTCTGTTCCGATAAGCTGCCTCAATTCCTCTATTGTCAAATACTCCCTGCGGCTGACTTCCGCTTTTACCTTACTGGCAAAATCAAACTCTTTCGTTGGGTTAACCGTAATAATCCCCTCTTTATAGGCTCTATTTATAGCGGTACGCAGCACTCCATAGTAAGCAATAACGGAATTATTACTTAATACGCCCCCAGCCTTTAACAAACCAAACTTGCTTGCTTTCTTCGCTTGTTTCAAGAAATCCACAAAGCTATTTAAGAAGTCCTTATCTATATCACGAAAAGCGATATAGTCCCCTCTGAACAACTTTAACTCACGGATAGTATTACCGACTGTTTTTTCATAGTTCAGACTGCCACGCTCTTTGGATTGGCTTCTCATGTTCATTAAATAATCAATCACATTCGCCTTTGATTTATTTGTGTTCTGAAAGCCGTGTGCATCATTCTGTAACTCTACTATCCGCTTGCTTTGAATAGCTTTTGCAAGAGCTAATGTAGTTTCGTTCTTCGCCTTATCCTCTCTCGTTTTTTCGGGTATAAGGTATAACTTCAAAAATTCATATTGCCGTTTACCGCCAACATAATTTTCCTTTCTAATGACATCACCTGTATAATAATCCAAGTAGATGGACTGGTTACCATTGGCAAGCTGCTTGAATCTAATCCTTACAGGCTCTTTCAATTTAACTTCTTGTTTCTTCTTCGCCATAATTATGTTCTTATTTTGTTACCAATGCAAATATAGCGATTTATTTTGTTGTTCCAACGAATATGGGTAACAAAATAGTAACAAAATAAAGGCATTTATTAGACTAAACGAGAAAACATGGAAAATAAAGGAAATTACAATAATAAAATACAAATCACTAAATATCAATATCTTATATTTAAGTTTTTATCTCATTCTTTCTCTTTTTCCATAATTGCCAACTATTGATAATGTTTTGCCACACCACATAACTACCTGGACCGACAGATGATAAAGGATTAAGATACGTAACCGCCATCCAAATAGCTAGTACAGTATTTTTTTGCCCCAATGCCTGTCCTGCACTTATACGGTCATTGTATGCACTACCAATTCTTTTACCAAAATAAAATTGTAAACAACAAGTTACTAAACCAGCAAAAGCAATCAACATCTCTACCGTTACATCAGCTGTACTGTTAACCAAAGAACGAGTAGTCTGCCCCATTACAATGGTCAATGCTATCGCCCATAAATAAAAAGCTGAAGTATGATATTCCAGTAAAAACTTATGGAATCGAGGGATATAATAACGGAATAATAAAGCGATAAAAAACGGCGCAAGCAACAATGGGAAAACCTTACTTAAAATCTTAAGAAAAGCAATACCAAAAGTAACATCCGTATGTGGCTCAACCAATGGAAATACCAAAGGAACTGCTATTGCAGCCAAAATATTTGAAAGTAATGTATAAGTAGTCAAACTGGAAGCACTTCCACCTAATTTCCCCGTAATTACTGCCGCTGCCGTAGCAGTAGGACAAATAAGACAAACCATAGCCGCCTCGAATATCTCCTTATAAGATTCGTCCATCGGACAAAATATCAACAACAACGCAATGATACCACAAGAAATAGCTTGAATAGCCAACAACCAGCCATGCCATACTCTAGGGACCAACTCTTTTGGTTCAATTTTACAGAATGTAAGCAACAATTGGGCAAAAATCAAGGAAGGAGTTAGAAAAGAAATCAACCCATTCATAAATGGCTTTGTCGGCTCCAGAAAAGTGAAGTTGGCAAAAACAAAATAGCCGATAACCCCTGCAAGCATAGCTAAAGGTAACGTCCAATTCTTCATAAACTTAAGCAAATCCATCTTTCAATACTTATTTTGGGATACAAAATAAAAGAATTTAGTCCAAATACTCGTCTATTTTTCGGGTTTTGTGGCAAGTTTCGAATAAAAAACGCAAAACTTAAAGACAAAAGCCGAGTTTTCACTAAAAATCGCTACATTTGCAACTTGATTGATATGAAAACCGATAGACTTAAAATAATATTCCTGTTGTGTAGCCTGTGGCTGGTCCTCCCCTGTTTCTGCCTGGCGGCAAAGGGAAAGGATTTTATAGTCGTCATTGATCCCGGTCATGGCGGACATGATCCTGGCGCCATCGGCAGACGTGGAAAAGAAAAAAATATCAATCTGAACGTAGCTTTAAAAGTAGGACAACTGATCCAAAATAACTGTAATGACGTAAAGGTAATATACACCCGAAAGACAGATGTCTTTATCCCTTTAGACCGTCGTGCACAAATAGCTAATAATGCTAAGGCCGACTTATTCATCTCTATACATACCAATTCTGTAGCCCGTAGCAGAACTGTACGGGGAGCAGAAACTTATACGTTAGGACTTCACCGTACTGAAGAAAATTTGGAAGTTGCTAAAAAGGAGAACTCGGTTATTTTGATAGAGGATAATTATGAACAACGTTATGCCGGATTCAATCCAAATTCTTCCGAAAGCTATATTATTTTTGAATTTGTACAAGACAAAAATATGGAGAAGAGTGTAAAATTAGCCACTCTTATCCAAAAACAATTCAAGAATACAGCCAAACGGATAGACAAAGGAGTACATCAAGCCGGATTTCTAGTTCTACGCGCCACTTCCATGCCTAGTGTTTTGGTTGAATTAGGTTATATCTCAACACCGGATGAAGAACAATATCTTTTATCCGATGCAGGCACTACGGCATTATCTAACAGCATTTATAAAGCATTCCTCAATTACAAGCGCGAACATGATGCCCCCACCGGTCGCAGCAGAGTACAAGGACAAGAATTGCCGGAACCAGAAAACAAACCGAAAGAATCAAGAATAGAAATACAAACTGCGGAACCAGACACTGCAACGGAACCTGACAAAGTTACCAAAAAGCCTGTGCCTGCCACACAAAAAAAGATCACAGGCGACCAAGCCCGAACATCTGCCAAGCCTGTATTTAAAATACAAATATTGGTATCAAACAAAATATTACCCAAAGGAAGCAAACAACTGAAAGGTGTATCACCCGTTAGCTATTACCGTGAAAAAGGACTTTATAAATATACTTACGGAGAAAGTACGGATTATAATAAAATACTACGCATGAAACGTAATATTACTCCTAAATTTAAGGACGCTTTCATTATCGCTTTCAAAAACGGAGAGAAAATGAACGTGAACGAAGCCATCAAAGAATTTAAAAAGAATAGATAATATAAAAGGTACAATTGAAATGACGAAAGAGGTAAAAATAGGATTAATAGGCATCGCTGCATTGGCTATGCTGATCTTTGGTATCAACTACCTGAAAGGAATAAATATGTTCCAATCTGCCAACTACTATTATGTAGAATATACCAATATAAACGGATTAGCCGGATCAAGCCCCGTCTTTGCCAATGGTTACAAAGTAGGTACAGTAAGAAATATCAATTACAACTATGCTAAACCGGGACATGTCACAGTAGAAGTGGAAGTAGACAAGGAAATGCGTATCCCTAAAGGAAGTGCAGGAGAATTGGTTACAGAAATGCTGGGAACAGTAAAGATGAACTTACTCCTTAACTTTAATTCTACAGAATACTATCAACCGGGGGATACACTGCCTGGCAAAACGAATGCGGGACTCATGGGAGCCGCTGAAGAAAAGCTAGTTCCTCAAATAGAGCAGATGCTGCCCAAAATGGATTCTATCCTACATTCATTAAATAAAATATTAGCTGATCCTGCATTGGGTGCAACCTTACACAACGCAGAAAAACTGACAGCCAATCTGGATGTGACAACACGTCAATTAAACATATTAATGCAAAGGGATCTTCCGCAACTTACTGGAAAACTAAACACGATTGCTGATAATTTCATTACTATCAGCGACAACTTGAAAGGTATTGATTATGCATCAACATTCAATAAAATAGATTCCACTTTATATAATGTACAAATGCTGACAGAAAAACTCAATCGCAAGGACAACAGTATCGGCTTACTATTCAATGATCCTACCTTCTACCAAAATCTGAGTGCGACAACAGCAAATGCTGCAACCTTATTGGAGGATTTGAAAGCGCATCCTAAACGTTATGTACATTTCTCTTTGTTTGGGAAGAAAGATAAGTAACAGATTTGTTAATTTAAAAAGATTCTAAATAAGTCTACTTAACCATTTTTCTACCTTTTTTCAGTAAATGACTGCAAATAGGGCAGAAATACCATGTAGACTTATTTCATTTAAAATAAATAAAAGCCTATTTTGACAGATAGTCAGCTATAAATCAGCCAATTATCAAATAACAAAAATATTTCAGAAGCCTTTAGATAGAGTTTTTTATAAGTTACTGAAACTAAATAGATTACTCTTTAAAAATAAAAAGCAAGAAAAAAGCGATTTGTTTTTTCAGAAATTCATTTCGAAATTTGCATTGTAGAAGTTTCGCTTTTTATAATAAATGTTTCATATGATTGAAAACGATCACGTCGTTTTATGGGGTCGTTGTCTGAACATTATCAGAGACAACGTACCTGAAACGACCTTTAAAACGTGGTTTGAGCCTATCGTACCGCTTAAATATGAGGACAAGGCACTGACAATTGGCGTCCCCAGCCCATTCTTCTATGAATTTTTAGAAGAAAAGTTTGTGGACTTGCTGCGCGCTGCCCTATATAAAGAAATTGGGGAGGGAACGCAGCTTATGTATTGTATCTTGACCGATAAAACCAACCATATAACTGTAAACATGGAGGGAAGCAAACGCTCTTCAGCACTACCCACACAAACAGTTATACGAGATGGTAACAAGGCACCTAATCCAATGCAGGCACCAGCTCCGCAGGATTTAGACCCACATTTGAATCCAAATTACAACTTTGAGAATTTCATAAAAGGAAATAGTAATGAGTTCTCACGTACGGTAGGGGAAACTGTAGCTAAAAATCCGGCAAAAACATTCAATCCTTTGTTTTTGTATGGACCGTCCGGCGTGGGTAAAACTCACTTGACTAATGCTATTGGTACTCGTATCAAGGAATTATATCCTGAAAAAAGAGTATTGTACGTATCAGCACATCTGTTTCAGGTGCAATATACCGACTCTGTGCGTACTAATCATTTCAATGATTTCATCAGTTTTTATCAAACCATAGATGTTTTGATTATTGATGATATTCAAGAATTCGCAGGAGTAACCAAAACTCAGAACACGTTCTTCCACATCTTTAACCATCTGCACCAGAACGGTAAGCAACTTATTTTGACTTCTGACCGCGCACCGGTAATGCTACAAGGTATGGAAGAACGTCTCCTGACCCGCTTTAAATGGGGCTTAGTGGCCGAATTGGAAAAACCGGATGTAGAATTGAGAAAGAATATCTTACGCAATAAAATACGTCGTGACGGTTTGAATATACCGGAAACAGTAATTAATTATATTGCTGAAAACGTAAATGAAAGTGTACGTGAACTAGAGGGCATCATTAATTCACTTCTGGCACAATCCATTATCTTCAAGCGTGATGTCGATTTGGATTTGGCTGAAAGAATTGTACGAAAAGCTGTACGCTGTTGTGAAAGCAAGCCTGTCACAGTGGAAGATATCATACAGAAAGTATGCAACCATTACGAGATAGAGGAATCTGCCATCCATACCAAAACTAGAAAAAGAGAAGTGGTACAAGTACGTCAGGTAGCTATGTATCTGGCCAAAAAACATACAGACTCCTCTTCTTCCAAAATTGGTCAATTAATAGGTAATAAAGATCATGCAACCGTATTGCACGCTTGTAAAATAGTAAAAGACCAAGTGGAGGTTGATAAAACATTTAAAGCGGATATTGAGGAAATTGAAGCTTCTCTCAAAAGAAAATAGAAATAAAACTACAGAGGTGCGCAAAGGGTATTTTCTTTATTTCCCTCTGCGCACTTCTGTAGTTTTAAGGTTAATAGTTTCCGGTAACTCATTTTTCAAAGCCCTGTTTCTTCAAGGTTTCTTTCAAAGTTACAGACATGCATTCATTATCCGACTTCTTGTATCTGACCTCAGTAAATACCTGAGCCAATGTTTCTTTATGATTTTCTTTAATAAACTGATGATTTTCCGGAAGTGACTCTTTATATCTATAGATACGATCAATATCTTCTTTGGTATAATCATGATATACTTCTTCATGCAAAATACCCTCTATAGGAAGACGATCGACTTGTGAAGGACATTCGTCCGGATATCCTACTGTAATAGTAGCCACTGGCATAACCAATTCCGGCAACCGAAGAATATCAATAATTTGATCAGGATTATAAATCGTTGTTCCCAAATAACAAATACCTAATCCATTTTCCTCCGCCAATGTACAAAAGTTCTGAGTCACAAGTAATGCATCCGTAGCAGCATTCAGAAAAGAAATGGGATTGTCATAACCCGGTACCGCCTTACGCCCTCTGCACCATTTGCTAAAACGGTTAAAATCCGCACAAAAAGTCAGTACAACCGGAGCACCTGTTACCATCGGTTGATTAAAATGAGCAGGTGCCAATCTCTCTTTCATCTGCTTGTCACGGGTCACAATCACACTATATAATTGCATATTGCCCATTGTAGAAGCACGGAATGCCTTTTCAAGCAAATCATTTAACAAAGAAGCAGAAATATCTTCCTGCTTATATTTACGGATCGTCCGTCTATTATTTATCGATTCCATATATATTTTTCTTGCAAAGATAAAAAAAGAAAAGAGTAATAATTCATTTTTTGCAAAATAATATATGCTAAGAATTTGGTCTTTTCAACTAGTCAATCACTTATTTCCTTCATTGAAATTTTCAAAATAGAAAACTTCCGTAAATAAACCAACACATATATCTTTTGATAATCAATAAATTAACAAATATTTTTGGATAACTTTCAATTTGTTGAAAACTTATCTACTTTTTATTTTGTTAATTGAAAAAACATATATAGCTTTGCCGAAACTTTTGTTATAATGAGTTGCGGCTTCTACACTAAAACAACTTATTGATATTATAGTAAATCTAAAAATAAAAGTGGAAAAACAAACGTACACCTATGACGAAGCTTTTGAAGCATCTTTACAATACTTCAAAGGTGATGAACTTGCTGCAAGGGTTTGGGTAAACAAATATGCAGTAAAAGATTCTTTCGGGAACATTTTCGAAAAGTCTCCCGAAGACATGCATTGGCGCATTGCAAATGAAGTAGCCCGCATTGAAGCAAAATATAAGAACGGATTAAACGCACAGCAGCTTTACGAGTTATTGGATCACTTTAAGTACATTGTTCCGCAAGGTAGTCCCATGACAGGTATCGGGAACGATTTTCAAGTGGCTTCCTTATCGAACTGCTTTGTCATTGGAATTGATGGAGCAGCCGACTCATACGGAGCTATAATCCGCATTGATGAAGAACAAGTACAATTAATGAAACGTCGTGGTGGCGTAGGACATGATTTATCTCATATACGACCTAAAGGTTCCCCAGTTAAAAATTCAGCACTGACCTCAACCGGACTGGTGCCTTTCATGGAACGCTATTCCAATTCAACACGTGAAGTAGCACAAGACGGGCGTCGTGGTGCTTTAATGTTAAGCGTATCCATCAAACATCCAGACTCGGAGGCATTTATTGACGCCAAAATGACCGAAGGCAAAGTAACCGGTGCTAATGTATCCGTGAAACTAGATGATGCATTTATGCAGGCAGCTGTAAATGGCACTCCTTACAAACAGCAATATCCGGTAGATTCCGATCAACCTGTTTTCACGAAAGAAATTGACGCATCTGCTTTATGGAAAAAGATTGTCCATAATGCATGGAAGTCTGCTGAACCCGGTGTATTATTCTGGGACACCATTATACGTGAATCCGTGCCAGACTGTTATGCCGACTTAGGGTATCGTACAGTTTCTACCAATCCTTGTGGTGAAATTCCTCTGTGTCCCTACGATTCTTGTCGTTTATTAGCTATCAACTTATACTCATATGTAGTAAACCCTTATACAAGGGATGCTTACTTTGATTTCGACTTGTTCAAAAAGCATGTAGCATTGGCCCAGCGCATTATGGATGACATTATTGACTTGGAACTAGAAAAAATCGAGAAGATCATAGCTAAAATCGATTCCGATCCTGAAAGTGAGGAAGTAAAAGAAGCAGAGAAACATTTATGGGAAAAGATTTATAAAAAGAGCGGACAGGGCAGACGTACAGGTGTCGGTATCACAGCTGAAGGGGATATGCTTGCCGCTATGGGGTTACGCTACGGAACAGAAGACGCAACAGAGTTTTCTGAACAAGTACATAAAACAATCGCTCTGGAAGCCTATCGTTCATCTGTTAACATGGCGAAAGAACGTGGAGCATTCGCTATCTATGACAGTGAACGAGAAAAAAATAATCCGTTTATCAACCGTTTAAAAGAAGCTGATCCTAATTTATATGAGGAGATGAAAAAATACGGACGACGTAATATTGCCTGCTTGACCATAGCCCCCACTGGAACTACCAGCCTAATGACCCAAACAACTTCTGGCATAGAGCCGGTATTTATGCCGGTATACAAACGTAGAAGAAAAGTCAATCCGAATGATCCTCAGACTCATGTAGATTTTGTAGATGAAACAGGAGATGCATTTGAGGAATATATTATATTCCACCATAAATTTGTGGAATGGATGACAGTAAACGGTTACGATCCCACCAAGCGTTATACGCAAGAAGAGATTGATGAATTGGTAGAAAAGTCACCTTATTATAAAGCCACATCAAATGATGTAGACTGGCTGATGAAAGTAAAAATGCAAGGACGCATCCAAAAATGGGTTGACCATTCAATCAGTGTAACTATCAATTTGCCCAATGACGTAGATGAAGCATTGGTAAACCGCTTGTATGTAGAGGCATGGCGTTCAGGATGTAAAGGATGTACCGTTTATCGTGATGGCTCTCGCTCTGGAGTTTTACTTTCTACCAAAAAGGACAAGAAAGACAAAAAAGAAGAACTTCCTCCTTGCAAACCACCTACGGTAGTAGAAGTGCGCCCCAAAGTACTGGAAGCGGAAGTAGTACGCTTCCAAAACAACAAAGAAAAATGGGTCGCATTTGTAGGCTTGTTGGATGGACATCCATACGAGATCTTTACCGGTCTGCAAGATGATGAAGAAGGTATTTCATTGCCCAAATCAGTCACTACCGGACGCATCATCAAAAACATTGATGAAGAAGGCAACAAACGATATGATTTCCAGTTCGAAAACAAACGTGGATATAAAACAACCATTGAAGGTTTGTCCGAAAAGTTCAACAAGGAATATTGGAACTATGCAAAATTAATTTCGGGTGTACTTCGTTGGAGGATGCCTATTGATCGTGTTATCAAACTGGTAGATTCTCTGCAACTTGACAGTGAAAACATTAACACATGGAAAAACGGTGTAGAACGAGCACTGAAAAAATATGTAACAGATGGTACTAGTGCTGAAGGACAAAAATGTCCCAATTGCGGCAACGAAACTCTCGTATATCAAGAAGGATGCTTGATCTGCAAGACTTGTGGCACATCAAGATGTGGATAATGGTTTATTATATAATGTAACAACACAAAAGAAAAGCTCCTTCACGAAAGTCATGAAGGAGCTTTTTATATAAACCAAGTAAATTCTTTTTCTATCTCACCCCTACAATACGGTGAAACCGTTCCACAATACGCCTTCCCAAATCCATACGCGTACTATCTACTTTATGAATGGCAGCAGGAGTCACATCATCTTTATATTTAGCTTTACCTACGCGTATTTTCATCTTATCCAGATTACCGGAAATATTCACTCCGACCTTAAAGGGCAAGGGTGACTTCAAAATGGATATATGATATTTAAAATTCATATCCAACCCTTGCTCTCCCCCTATAGCAGCTTTATAACGATCTATAGACACTTGAAATGGATAAACAAGAACACTACCGTCATTGACAACTATATTAACCGAAATACTATCAAATACATTCTTCTTTTTATTTTTGAACATCAACATCTTTGATATTTCGGCAAAGGTTTCACCATCCATCAATACTAAGCTGTCCCCTTTTATATGCATGGCCGAACGTAAAGTAGGTATACGAATATTCATATTTGAATCCAGACGTGCCTCTGCAGCCACATCAAACTGAACCCTTCCTTTAAAAGATCTCAACATAGGTACAATGGTATCCATTGAAGGTATAAAATCTACCAGCTTAGCTATATTTATATCCCTAATTTTAAAGTCAAAGCCTGTATATCCTCCTCTGACTGAATCCGCACGGTATACCATAACGGCCTTCATATCAGCGTCTAATGCACGCATTCCCAAATTCCTTAAATGTAATGTACGATTTTTCAAATCCACCTTTCCACACACATCTTCAAATTCCACCTGTTCAAACACTACTTTTTTCAAATCTGTCTGTAATTCAAAATCCAAATTACCCGGCAACACAAACAGCTTCATTTCTGTTGGAGGCACTGTATCTGTCACCGCCACAGATGCTGAATCTTCAGATAAAGAGAATGAATTAATCAATTGGTTACAATCAATCATCTCAGAAGATATTGCTAAACGCGCTTTTAAAATTTCATTTTTAGCCATCGCACGATATAATCCTATTACCTCCCCGGTAGCAACCATATCTGAATGCCCTATTTTCAAAGAAGCATTTCTTAATGTTATTCTCGGACCATCTATTGTTACAGCTGTCTTACGTACTCGCAGAGGTAAACCAAATTCAGGAGCACGTACCAACAACCTATCAAAACCGATAATCCCCCGAGGTGTCCATAACGAATCATTTTTCTTTTCTAATTTCACTTTTATGCCTGCCACGCCTAATGCTAATTTCGTTTCGTTAGCATTAAAGAAAAGAGAATCCGTACGCATGGAAAAATTAATCATCGGCATCGCCGGATTTTGTTCCTTCGGAGCAAGTTCGCCAGTTCCAGTAGTCTTGCCACTATATATTTTGAGCAAATCTCCTATATTCGCACGCAATTTATTCATTTCCAATTCACATTGTAAAGTAACAATCTTTGTGGTATCTTGAGGATTGGTTGAAACAACCTTCGCTTTCATCCGATCTATCTCTGAAGATAATTTCCTACTATTCAATAGTATTTCTCTGATTTCCAATTCAGCTTGCAAAGTTTCACTATCACTGAATTTTAAATCGGCATTACCTAAAAAATTAAAATTCTTTGCAGTATCTTTTAATTCAAAATCCTTTAAAGCCAATCTTCCACCTAACCTGATACGCCCAATATCCTGTTTTTTCAAAGAAGAGAGACGGCATTTTAAGTTTAAACCCGCATCTAATTTACCGCGGATAGTTACACTTTCCTGCAAAGGAAAGGTTTTAGCTAAAGCATCCAGGTCAACAGTAGATTCAGTATGAAGCGTTATAAATGGATCTATCAATAAATCCTCCACTTTCGCATCTGCTAGAATCTTAGTATGTACTCCCTCAAAATGAAGAATTTTCAAGTTCAAAAAAGAAGGGTTGCGACGCATCAAATCAATATACGATTCAAAATCAGCCGTAAAATTATCAATACCATAAGGAAGTCCTTCATATCGGGCGGATGCATCATTTATCTTTATATTCAATGATATCGCCGGAAGCTGCTTGTTTCCATAATTACCTTCCAATGTTCCATTAACTTTAACCTCACCTTTTGCCGAAATTTGTCCACGTTTCACATAAGCCTCGGGAATCATATTCATAACGGTTTCCATGGAAGGTGCATGTAATCCATATTTCAAGTTCATACCCACCGTTTTTGTAACTGTATCACGTCTTAATTCACCGTTTACATCCATCCGGATACCATTTATAGTCAACCCTGTATTTTTCAATGTCCACAATGCCGTAGACCTGTCTACCTCAATATCAGTCTGCAAGAAAACGGCTACTTTATTAATCAATAATTCACCTTGCTGCCAAAAAAGAATATTTTTATTTTCAAATTCTACTCCCAATGAAGAAGCTCCTTTTGTCAACGCCAGTTTTAGGCGCAAATCAGCATCATCTATACGTGAATAAACCTCTGTATTACGATCGTCAAAAATCAAATTGACATGTTCTAATTCAACCTGACGGATATCTATCTCGCTATCAAATTTATTTTGTGGAATAGTATCTTTTTCCACAGCCAATGTATCCGAAGAAGTTTTCACAATCTCCCAATTTGCCTTACCTGTTTTATTTCGATAAGCATAAACAGCAACATTCTTCAAAGATAGATTATGGACACTAATCTTATTTTTCAAAAAATAATCCAAAGGATTTACTGTCAACACACATTCTTTAAATGCCAATAAAGAATCAGTTTTTTGTGGAAGACTATCGTTCAAGACCTTAGAAACCAAAAAACCTTCATCAACTTTTAACCCAAATTGAGGAAAAGTAGAAAAGAAAGTCAATTCGACTCTTTCTATCTTCAAATCAGCATCCAGTAAACGATTAGCAACATTCAACACTACTGGAGTTAATTTATCTGATGTAAATACATAGTTAATCACAAAAGCCACTACCACAAACGCAGTAAACAGCAAGGCTCCCACTGTAATGGCACTTACCCTTATTAATTTACGAATCCTTCTTTCCATATTATGCGAAATTAATGAAAACACCCATGCCATCGACTCTATTTCGTGTTAATACTATAAAATAGACCAATAAAACAGATAAAAAAGAAAACAAGAACAATAATTTTTAATTTTGAGATATGAAGTGAAAGTTCTACTTTTGTTTTTCAAACTGAAAAAATATGAAAGCAACATCTATGTATATTTATTTGGAAGGTGCCAAGTTTTTCGCTCACCACGGAGTCGATCCACAAGAAACAATAGTAGGAGCTAATTTTATAATTGATTTAAAACTAAGAACTGATTTCACCCATGCAGCACAAACAGACGAACTGAAAGGTACCGTAAGTTATGCTGATATATATGCAGTTGTCAAAAAAGAAATGAAAGCTTCATCCAAACTTTTAGAACATGTCTGTGAACGCATAGGGCAAAGACTATTTAGTGAATTTCCAACTATTCAGGAAATAATCATCCGGTTATCAAAAGAAAATCCGCCTATGGGAAGTGATTGCAGAAATGTTGGAGTAGAAGTACATTATACACGATGAAAAAAATTATCTGACAAACATCCAGTCATTTAATTAAAAATTTACCCTATTGTATGCCTACCTCTTAAAAGGCAAATATACTATCATGCAAATAACAACACAAACCAATAATAATGAATATGCAGACAATGTTCATGGCTCTACTTACTAAAATAAAGAAAGTTGTTTTCTTCCTTCAGAATGATAGAATTTCATGGTAGCACTGATTCCTAATGTTTCTATTCTGCGATAAAAGACCTCATTCAAATAGGGTGCATTAGGAGAAGTGCATTCAGAACGGTCTTCAAAATAAGTTTGATATCGCTTGGCCATCTTTGGAAAAATCTGCTCTACCTTATCATAAAAATAATCACGGGAGCCCCGTCTTAAAGTTACCCCAAACAAAGGAAGCACATAGGACGCTCCCGCTTCGGCAGCCTTCTCCACTATTTCCTCAATATCTTCTATAGAATCATTTATAAAAGGCAAAACAGGCATCAATGCCACTCCTGTATATATACCCCGATCGGACAATATCTTCATCGCCTTAAAACGCTCGGAAGAGGTCGGTGCGTTAGGCTCCAGTTTTCGCGCCATCTCGTCATCCGCTGTAGTGATAGTAAAACTAACGGCAGCATAAGTGCGCCCTATATCCTGCAATAAATCGGCATCACGAGTCACAAGACTACTCTTTGTTATCACATGAACAGGAAAACGATGTTTGGCAATAAGTTCCAACGCACCTCCAGTCAGCTTCATCTGTTTTTCCAACGGCATATAAGGATCGTTCATTGAGCCTGTACCAATGGTCGCTTTTCCACGTTTCGTTCCCAGTTCATGATCCAGTAATTCCAAAGCATTCTTCTTTACAGAAATATGAGAAATATCACCAATACCATAGCAACAACTACGTGTATCACAATAAATGCAACCATGTTGGCACCCTCTATACAAATTCATGTTATAAGCAATACCCCAATAATTATCTTTACTTTTCAAACGTGACAGAATAGACTTTGTTTCAATAGATTTCACCTCATGAACATTCATTTACAGCTCCTTTTCTTTTTTGATCCAATTTCACCAAACAAAGATACGGGAATAATGCTATAAAAAGAAATATAAAGAGAAGCAATTTAAAAAAGTTTCAACTGAGAGAAATGTTTTTTACCCAACAAATAATATTTCATAAGAATACTAAAATGAGTCCGTTCCGGGATCATTTCATCTGTAGACTTCATTATATTTTCTATACGAGAAGCAGCAAAAGAATATCTTATATCCTCAAATTCTCTCCTCGCCTGCATTACAGCACGCGCATTCGCTCTATCCTTTTTCAGATAAAAAACAAGGGCAGCTACTCTATCCAGTATACCACGTATAAAAAGTACATGTTCTAACTCCTTATCCGGCAAATTCTTATAAAGCATCAACAGATTATTTCTGAAATTCAGAAAAGTCTTTCTCGGATTTTCTTTTTTCAACGTAGCCCCTCCTACGTGATATACCACACTTTGCGGAATACAGACAAGCTTTTTTCCCCGGCTGCGCAAACGCCAACACAAGTCAATTTCTTCCATGTGAGCAAAAAAATGATCATCCAACCCTCCAACTTCACGATAATCAGCCAACCGGATAAAAAGAGCGGCCCCCGTTACCCACATCACCTCCGTTACCGTATCATACTGTCCGCAGTCCTTTTCAACAACATCAAAAATACGCCCTCTGCAAAAAGGATATCCATATCGATCAATAAATCCCCCCGACGCTCCGGCATATTCGAAATATTCCTTATTATGCCAACTTAACAGTTTAGGTTGACAGGCAACTGTTCCGGAATGGGTATCCATATAATCCAACAAAGGTTCCAACCAATGCGAAGTAACCTCCACATCGCTATTCAGTAAAACTACATATTCTGCATCAACTTGCGCCAAAGCCCGGTTATATCCTTCGGCAAAGCCATAATTTCGATCCAACTCAATCAAACGGACTACAGGAAATTCAGTACGAAGCATTTCAAGCGACCCATCAGAGGACGCATTATCAGCCACACAAATTTCAATCCCCTCTCCTACTGAATTATCTATAACAGAAGGCATAAACTTACGGAGCATATCTACCCCATTCCAATTCAATATGACAACAGACACCCTTTTCATTTCTTTTCAGACTAAAACACCCTTCAACGCTGTACCCTCTTCATTAAAGCCTCCCATTCTTACACGAATCAACTGATTATCCAATTGATCATCGTGGTCCATCTCCACCCGGATATAATTATCAGTAAATCCATGCATAGGAGTGCCAACCTTAGATTTTTCCATTAATACCCAAGCTTCTTTTCCTATATGAGAGGTATAGAACGCCTTTGTCTTCTCATCAGATAAAACCAACAATCTCTGACTACGGCGATGTTTCTCCTCAGGACTCACTACATACTCTATTTTCAAGGCCTGCGTACCGGGACGCTCCGAATAAGTGAAAACATGTAACTGCGTCACATCAAGCCCTTCAATAAAATGATAAGCATCTTCAAAATATTCCTCTGTTTCACCACGTGTTCCCACAATTACATCCACGCCAATAAACGCATTCGGCATGATCTCCCTAATTTTGCGTATCTTGGAAGCAAACAATGCGGTATCATATCGACGTCTCATCAATTTCAGCACATCATCGCTGCCCGACTGCAAAGGAATATGAAAATGCGGCATGAATGCACGTGAACGTGACACATATTCTATTATTTCATCCGTTAACAAGTTGGGTTCAATAGACGAGATACGATAACGTTCAATCCCTGCCACCTGATCTAAAGCCTTTACCAGATCAAAGAAACTTTCACCGGTTGTCTTTCCGAAGTCTCCAATATTCACCCCAGTAATAACAATTTCTTTTCCTCCCTCAGCAGCAGCCTGCCGTGCCTGTTCCACAATCTCTTCAATACGTCCGTTACGGCTACGCCCACGAGCAAACGGAATTGTACAATAAGAGCAGAAATAATCGCAACCATCCTGCACTTTCAGAAAATAACGAGTACGGTCACCTCTAGAACACGAAGGTGAAAAACTACGTATGTCTTTTGCAGCTGTCGTAATCGCCTCACCTTGAGGATGCTTTTCCAAATTTCCGAGATAATTCATCAACTCTCCTTTTTGTTCAGCTCCCAAAACAACATCCACACCTTCTATATTAGCCACCTGGTCAGGTTTTAACTGGGCATAGCATCCCGTCACTACTACATAGGCACCCGGATGCTGTTTAACCAAACGATGAATGGCTTGACGGCATTTCTTATCCGCAACCTCGGTCACAGAGCAAGTATTAATAACACAAATATCAGCTTTCTCACCCTTACGTGCTGTACGTATACCTGCTTCTTTCAGTGTTTTACCGATGGTTGAAGTTTCTGAAAAGTTTAATTTGCAGCCTAATGTATAATAAACAGCCGTTTTATCCTGGAAAATTATCGTATCAATCATACCTTTTTATCTAATTAGCGAGCAAAGGTACATATTATTCTGCTTAAATTCTTTAGAATACCAATAATTATGCTTATTTTTGCACATTACATCAAAAATTGTGCAATGATAAAAGAAAACTTTATCAAGCTATATGAGAATAGCTTCAAAGAAAACTGGGATCTGCCCTGTTACACAGATTATGGTGAAGATACCACGTTTACATACGGACAAGTAGCGGAAGAAATAGCTAAGATACACTTATTATTCCAATATTGCAGCCTGCGCCGTGGCGATAAAATATCTATTATAGGTAAGAATACCTCCCGTTGGTGTATCGCTTATTTGGCAACTGTTACATACGGAGCTATTGTAGTTCCTATTTTACAAGACTTCAAGCCAAATGATGTCCATCATATTGTAAATCATTCTGAATCCACATTTCTGTTTACCAGCGATAATATTTGGGAAAATTTGGAAGAAGAGGCATTAAGTGGATTACGCGCTGTATTTTCTCTAACGGATTTCAGATGCCTGCATCAACGTGACGGTGAAACCGTCCAAAAATTCATGAAGAATATTGATGCAGCTATGAGAAAGAACTTCCCCAAAGGCTTCTATAAGGAAAATATCAATTACACAGAACTCTCCAACGAGAAGGTCATGTTACTGAATTATACTTCAGGAACTACCGGATTCAGTAAAGGAGTAATGATTACGGGCAATAATCTGGCAGGAAACGTTACCTTTGGTATCCGTACAGAACTTTTAAAGAAAGGAGAAAAAGTACTTTCCTTCCTTCCCTTGGCCCATGCATACGGATGTGCTTTTGATTTTCTAACCGCTACTGCTGTCGGTACACATGTCACCTTATTAGGAAAGACACCTTCTCCCAAAATATTGATGAAAGCTTTTGAGGAGGTAAGACCCAACCTTATTATTACAGTACCATTGGTTATAGAAAAAATTTATAAGAATGTAATTCAGCCGCTCATTAACAAACGCAGCATGAAATGGGCGCTTAACATACCTTTACTAGACAACCAGATTTATGCACAAATTCGCAAAAAACTGATTGACGCATTAGGCGGACGTTTTAAAGAAGTCATTATCGGTGGAGCTGCCATGAACCCGGAAGTCACCGATTTTTTCTACAAAATAAAATTTCCGTTCACCATCGGTTACGGAATGACCGAATGTGCCCCACTGATCAGTTATGCTCCATGGAATGAATTTATACCTGGTTCTGCCGGAAAGATACTGGATATCATGAAAGTCCGTATCGACTCGGATGATCCCTATAACATTACTGGAGAAATACAGGTATGTGGTGAAAACGTAATGAAAGGTTATTATAAGAATGAAGAAGCTACCCGTGAGGTATTTACCGAAGATGGTTGGTTGAAAACAGGCGATTTAGGTACAATAGATGCTAACGGATTCATTTATATAAGAGGCCGTAGTAAAACCATGCTTCTGAGTTCTAATGGACAGAATATTTTTCCTGAAGAGATAGAATCCAAACTAAATAATATGCCATTCGTTCTAGAAAGTTTAATCATAGAGCGCAACAAGAAACTGGTAGCTTTAGTATATCCTGATTATGAAAGTCTGGACAGTCTGGGACTCAATACCCCCGAAAACCTAAAAACAGTAATGGATGAAAACTTGAAGAATCTGAATAAACTGGTAGGAAATTATGAACAAGTGAGTAAAATACAACTTTATCCTACAGAGTTCGAAAAAACTCCCAAAAAAAGCATCAAACGATTCTTATATAACAGCATTACTGAAGAATAAATATGTTATAAAACATGCTACTAATCAGCAAAATAGGTTGTATAACATAAAAAACTAGAAAAAAAGTTGTTCTTTTTGGTACAACGTATTGAAAAAGTGTATACCTTTGCATCGTTTTAAGAAAGCAACATTAGTATTACAGATTTAAAAAGCAAAGAAAATGAAAAAATTAGTATTTTTGTTCGTAGCCTTCGCAGCTGTATCTTTCGCATCTTGCGGAAACAAAGCTGCTAACAACAACACAGAAGCAACTGATTCAGTTGCAGTAGTAGAAGAAGCTGCTGTTGTAGAAGAAGTTGTAGCAGATTCAGCTGCTTGTGACTCTACAGCTGCTTGCTGTGACTCTACTAAAGCTGAATAATTCAGTACGAACTCTAAAGAGAATTGAAAGTCTGCCGTGCGAAAGCGCAACAGACTTTTTTTATGTCTTTACTCCTCCCTTTTCTGCCAATATTCCATCGTTTTGCAATACAAATTATCTACTTTTGTTTCTCAAACCACAAACAAAAACAGGATATGAAAAAGACAAATCTAAAAGAAACACTTCAAAACTGGAAGTTGGGAAACTATTTCCGTGAATTATCTATTGTTATCACTGGAGTATTTATCACTCTTGCCGAACTGATTTCATAAGCAATTCCTCACAAGAAAAGCAGATAAAAGAAAGTATGCAAATGATAAAAATGGAATTAGAAGAAAATTTGAAAAGTATCAATCAGGCCAAAGTCGCGTATTTAAATGAAATCAGTTTCTTCCGATTGCTAACGTAAAACAGGATTCACTTCAAACAACTAAAGCTTCTATTTTAAAAAACAATGCCAATTCTCCTTTTGCGTAAAAGATTATGAGTATTCGGAAGATGTGCTAGAAGTACTGAAAAGTTCAGCATTGATGCAACAGATACCTGACAAAGAGTTCATTTCAAAACTTTTACAAACCTATAAAAGGATGTAGAAAAATAACTGAGGACAACAAAGACTATTATAAATACAAACAAGATTATATAACCAGCTACTTCTCTCACCTAACCATTTATAATATTCATAAAAATTATAACAATATTTATAAAGTATGGGTAGCTAGGATACAAGAATATGATATCAAACAACTGATCCTCACTATGCCAAACACTTTTGACGAAAATCCTTTTACCACTCCTCAAAAAATTATAAAAGAAACGATTGAATTAACAAATCAAACATATTAAAAAGAAAAAGCCCGGCTCTTACGAACCGGGCTTTTTCAGCATCATTATACTTTAAAGTATTTACAGATTTTATTCAGCAACTACTTCGAACGGGATTTCTACAGAAACTTCCTTGTGAAGTTTAACGATAGCTTTGTAAGAACCAATCTCTTTCACTGCATCTTTCACAACGATAATCTTTCTGTCAACCTTATGACCCAATTTTTCCAATTCTTCAGCAATTTGAATGTTGCTAACAGAGCCGAAGATAGTACCTGTGGCACTCACTTTAGTAGCAATAGTCAAGGTTACATCCTTCAACTGTTCTGCCATAGCTTCAGCATCTTTCTTAATCTTTTCCAATTTGTGAGCGCGTTGTTTCAGCTCTTCTGCCAACATTTTCTTAGCTGAAGGTGAAGCAATCACTGCCTTACCAGTCGGAATAAGATAGTTACGACCGTAACCAGACTTCACAGTTACAATATCATTTTTGTAGCCTAAGTTCACTACGTCTTCTTTCAAAATTATTTCCATACTTATTCCTCCTTATTATTTCATCATGTCAGTTACAAATGGAAGTAACGCCAAGTGACGTGCTCTTTTAACAGCCTGCGCGATACGACGTTGGAACTTCAGAGAAGTACCTGTAATACGGCGAGGAAGGATCTTACCCTGTTCGTTCAAGAATTTCTTCAAGAATTCAGGATCTTTGTAATCAATGTACTTAATACCACTCTTTTTGAAACGGCAGTATTTTTTCTTCTTAACGTCTACTGAGGGCGGAGTTAAATATCTGATTTCTGATTGTTGCTGTGCCATGATTAATCCTCCTTTTTAGTTGATTTAACATTTCTTCTCTTAGCAGCATATTCAGCAGCGTATTTATCCATCTTAAAAGTTAAGAAACGGATAACACGTTCGTCACGACGGAAGTTAATTTCCAATTTTTTAATAACCTGCGGTTCTGCTTTGAACTCTATCAACTGATAGAAACCAGTTGACTTTTTTTGGATGGGGTAAGCCAGCTTTTTCAAGCCCCAGTTTTCCTCATTGATAATCTCTGCACCTTCTGCAGTCAGAATACCTTTGAATTTCTCTACCGCTTCCTTCATCTGAACGTCAGATAAAACGGGAGTTAAAATGAAAACGGTTTCGTATTGATTCATACTACGTTTATTAAATTATTAAATTAAATTTCAAATGCGAGTGCAAAAGTAGATATTTTATCTTAATCTACAAAGAGTTATCGCAATTTTCTTCAAAAAATATAGTTTCATTTTACAATTAATCTTCCTTTTTATATTTTTTATCTGTAAAAGATAAGTTATATCCGCCAAGAATTGTATATTTGCAAAGTTGTTTAAACAATAATTCCATGATAGAACAATTTAGTTTTGATATCCAATTAATATTTGCCATATTAAATGGCAAAGTATCTGCAGCCATCAACCGGAAACTAAGCCGGAATTTTCGCCAAAATGGTGTAGAAATTACCCCTGAACAGTGGACAGTCCTTCTTTTTCTATGGGAAAAAGATGGTGTCACACAGCAAGAACTATGTAATGCCACTTTTAAAGACAAACCCAGCATGACCCGCTTAATAGACAATATGGAACGCCAGCATCTGGTGGTACGCATCGCCGACAAAAGAGATCGACGCACCAATTTAATTCATTTGACCAAAACCGGCAGAGAATTAGAAGGTAAAGCACGTTTCATCGCAAACAAGACATTGAAAGAAGCACTACAAGGATTAACATTGGAAGAACTGAAAGTCAGCCAAGATGTATTAAGAAAGGTATTCACCAACATCAAAGACTAAAGTTTTTCAAGGTTTTCATCTTTTTTTCCTAAAATAATTTCCATGATAAGAGAATTATGCTTTAATTTGTACACAAGAATAAATATAATCTATTAATAAAATACACACATGAAAAGCTTACTTAAGAATTTAGGTCTGATACTGATGATCATCGGCGCCGCTATTTTAGTCGGTGTTTTCTTCACCGGAAGTGCAGCAATTAACGACAACGGTGTTTTAGGTGGAAGTGCCGCCCTTATCGTTATAGGTTTAATCGTTTATATTGTATTAAACAAACGCATTGTTGATTAAAGTATAAGAGAACAAAAATAAAAAAGTCCGGGTAGAACTCCGGACTTTTTTATTTTATCGACTTTACTCACTTTATTCCAGATTGCCGAAAAGAAAAGTCCTTTTCTTCTAATCTTTATATATGTAATGCCTGTTAGATTATATATCTTTCAACTGTAACATTAGTAATCTTTCAACCGACACAAACATAAACAGTCATAATACTAACTCTTTCTGACTACGGATCATACTCCCCTGTCTTGCTTACGGATTTTTTACAGCTGAAGCTTTCCAGCTACGAATTCTTCACCTTAATCATCTGATAATAAGCTATTTATAAAGACATGAAGCTTTTGACGGAAATATAACATGAATTTTACAACCTACTTTAAACAATAATTTCTACACAAAAAATCAGCTCGTTCTCAAGAACGAGCTGATTTTTTCATCTACTTGCAACTAAATGTTACTACTAAATATCAGATATCCTCTTATTCTACTTCGGGAGTAATCAGTTTATACCCCTTCCCGTGGATATTGATAATCTCGATAGAATCATCTTCTTTCAAATGTTTACGCAACTTAGTAATATACACATCCATGCTTCGTGCATTGAAATAATTATCATCAATCCAAATAGTTTTCAATGCGAAATCACGCTGCAGAATCTCATTAGCATGAGCACAAAGCAAGCCCAATAATTCGGATTCTTTCGTAGTCAGTTTAGTCTGTTTTCCATCGATAGCCAGAATTTGTTTCTGAGTATCAAAAGTAAAACGACCAATCTTGTAGATATTGCTTTCCTTGTTTCTCTTACCACGTACACGACGCAAAATAGCCTCGATACGGAAAGTCAACTCTTCCATACTGAACGGTTTAGTAATATAATCATCCGCACCAATCTTGAAGCCTTCCAATATATCCTCTTTCAAAGTTTTAGCAGTCAAGAAGATAATAGGAATTTCAGCATTAGCCTGGCGAATTTCCTGTGCTAAAGTAAACCCGTCTTTCTTCGGCATCATCACATCCAATACACATAAGTCGTATTTGTTCTTAAGGAAAGCCTTGTAGCCAGCCTCACCATCCGGGCAAAGTTCGGCCGAGTAGCCTTTTGCCTGCAAATATTCTCTCAATAGCATGCCAAGATTCTCATCATCTTCGCATAACAAGATACGCAATTTCTCGTCCATATTATTCATTTTTTAATAAAGGTAATACAATTATAAATTTAGTTCCTACATTCAATTCACTCTCGGCACGTATAGTCCCTTTGTGATCTTGAATTATTTTTTTCACATAAGCCAGTCCCAAACCAAAGCCTTTCACATCGTGCAGGTTACCAGTATGCACACGATAGAATTTATCGAATATCTTCTTCAGGTTTTCTTTCTTAATACCTATTCCATTATCCTGGATAGAGATATAAAGCTTACCCGATTCATTCCAAGTACGTATATTCAACAACAATTCGCCTTCCTGTTTTTTATATTTCACTGCATTGTCCAGCAAATTAAAAATAACATTTGTAAAATGCATCTCGTCTACAAATATATCCGGATTTACCGCATCCAAATTCGAAGTGATTTTACCATTGTATTTCTCTACCTTCAACGTGAAAGTATTGACAACACCGGCTATCAAATCATTTGCATTCACCTCTTTCATCTTCAGCGTCGCTTTTTGCTTTTCGAACATAGACATCTGCAACACCTTTTCCACTTGAAAACGCAAACGCTTGGTTTCATCATTTATCACTCCGGATATATGCTGGAACATAGCAGGAGATTTTCCCACTGCCGGATCTTTCAACATCTGAGCTGCCAACGATATGGTAGAGATAGGTGTCTTGAATTCATGTGTCATATTATTTATGAAATCATTCTTTATCTCGGTCAACTTCTTCTGACGGAAGATGATATAGATAGTAAAAATGAACGTCACAAGCAATACAAATGTGAAGATCAGTGACGGGATCATAAATTTAACAGAACTGAATATGTAACTGTTCAATGTAGGGAAGTGAATATTTACTGTTGCCATACGAGCCGGAGGATCATTTTTAAATAAAACCTGCGGATATGTATTCTCACTACCCTCTTTGGTATAATCAGGGCAATGGTAAACTTCCGTCCCGTCACGGTCTGTCACCGTAAAATGGTAAGGAATATCAATGCCATTATTCAGCAATTCTGTCTTTAAAAACAAGTCCAACTGTTTAAAGTTGATTCTTTTGTTCAAGGGTTTGTCACTAGCTGTATACAAAATGTTATAGACCACTTCGTCCAACAATGCACGTTGGTACACATATCTGTCTTTAATTATTTCCTGCAAGGCTCTTGAAGTCTGAGGAATATTCTTACCAGTCGAAATAATCGCTTTAGGAATATTAGAAGGACGATTCGCACTGAACCTCATCTTCAATTCAAAAGTAGAGTAACCGTTCAATCCATCGGAAGTTATGGAGTACTCATGTGTATGCGCTACCACATTACCACTTCCCTCCCCCTTTTTTTCTTCGGACTGCTCCCTGGATAACTGTGCTGCTTTTTCTGTAGCAATCGCATCATCCTCAAGGTACTTTTTAGTTTCCACCAACTCAATATTTCGACACGCTTGGACTAAACTGCGCTGAACAGACTCATCAAATTGTCCTTTGCGCATTTTCACCATTTCTTCAATATAGCTTACCTGCAAATACAATAAACTAAGAAATGATAGTCCCATTACAATACCTAATACCCAAATAGTAGACTTTTTCATGTCAGCAAAATTAAAAGCGCTAAATCTCATTACATAATAGATTAACCAAATTTAAACGGCTATTCTCTATAATTAACCGAAAAAGTCATTTAAGCTAAGATTCTGACTATTATAACAAAATTTACGCCAGTTGGTTTGCAAAAATAATAAAAAATTAAGTTCAAAACCAAATAACAAACCTAAAAGTTTAAGTTATCTTAAATAAAAAGAGACGTATTTTTAACGAAATACGTCTCCTCTAAGTATGAAATCTTACACTTTATCAATCATCTTTATTTTCTTTAGCTTCAAATTCCTTCATTAATTTTTCTTGTACATCCGTCGGAACCAATTCATAGCTGGCAAACTTCATAATAAACGAAGCGCGCCCACCTGTCAAGGAACTCAAAGAAGTGGAATAAGAAGACATTTCTTTCAGAGGTACTTTCGCAACCAGTTTTTCATATCCACTTTCACTGCTCATACCCATAATCATACCACGACGACCTTGCAAATCACTCATTACATCACCCATTTTGTCGCTAGGAACGAAAACTTCCACATCATAAATTGGCTCTAGAATCTTAGGCCCAGCATTCTTAAATGCCTCACTGAATGCATTACGTCCTGCAAGCATAAAGGAGATTTCATTTGAGTCTACCGGATGCATCTTACCATCATAAACAATCACTCGTACATCACGCGCATATGAACCAGTCAACGGACCCTGCTCCATCCGGCTCATAATCCCTTTCAAGATAGCAGGCATAAAACGAGCATCAATAGATCCCCCCACAATACTGTTAATAAAGACTAATTTACCACCCCATTCCAAAGGTATTTCCTCAGTCCCCTTCACATTTATCTTGAATTCCTGACCGTTAAACTTATACGTTTCGGGTACAGGCATTCCTTCATAATAAGGTTCAACAATGAGATGAACCTCACCAAATTGCCCTGCACCACCTGATTGTTTCTTGTGACGATAATCGGCACGAGCTGCTTTAGTGATTGTTTCACGATAAGGAATCTTAGGCTCCTCAAACTTAATCTGCAATTTTTCGTTATTCTCCAAACGCCACTTCAAGGTACGGAGATGGAACTCACCTTGTCCATGCACAATAGTCTGTTTCAATTCTTTGGATTGCTCTACCTCCCAAGTAGGATCTTCCTCACGCATACGGTTCAATATAACCATCATCTTCTCTACATCAGCCTCATTTACAGGCTTGATGGCGCGCGAGTATTTAGCATTAGGATATTTAATGAAATTAAACCGGTTTTCACAGTCTTTGCCGTTCAAGGTATTTCCAGTCTTTACATCTTTCAATTTCACAGTACAACCAATATCTCCGGCTACCAGCTCCGGCACCGGAATACGATTAGCTCCGGCACAAACAAAAAGCTGTGCCATACGCTCTTTAGAGCCACGATCAGCATTAGTTAAATCATCACCTTCGTGTACCTTTCCACTCATCACTTTAAAATACTGCACACCACCGATATGGGGTTCAACGGCAGTCTTGAAGAAATAAAGAGAAGTAGGTCCATTAGCATCGGGAGGCACAGGCACACCACGAGTATTATGAACTACAGGCATATCTGATACGAATGGAACAACATTACCTAAAAATTCCATCAGACGACGGACACCCATATCTTTACCTGCACATACACAGAAAACAGGGAACATACCACGTGCAGCCAATCCCTTACGGATGCCTTCACGCATTTCATCTTCAGTCAATGATTCCGATTCAAAGAATTTTTCCATCAATGTCTCATCATTTTCAGCAGCAGCCTCTACCAAAGCTTTATGCATCTCCAATGCCTTTTCTCTCTCAGAATCAGGAATTTCTTCAATTGTAGGAGCACCTCCTTCTGGTCCCCATGAATATTTCTTCATCAACAGCACGTCAATGAGTTCATGAAAATTAGGTCCCGTTTCAAGAGGATATTGCACGGGAACTACCTTAGAGCCATAAATACTACGCAACTGTTCGAGTACATTGTCATAGTCACATTTCTCGTTATCAAGCTGATTAACCAAAAAGATAACTGGTTTGCCTAGTTTTTCTGTATAACGGAAGTGGTTCTGAGTGCCTACTTCGGGACCGTATTGTCCATTCAGTAGCAAAATAGCAGTATCGGTTACATTAAGCGCGGTTATGGCAGCCCCTACGAAGTCATCACTGCCCGGACAGTCAATTATATTTAGTTTTTTTCCATTCCACTCTACATGATAAACGGTAGAGAACACTGAATAACCATATTCTTGCTCTACCGGAAAATAATCACTAACCGTGTTTTTGGCAGTAATTCTGCCACGACGTTTTATAATACCACTCTCAAAGAGCAAAGACTCTGTGAGGGTGGTTTTACCTGAGCCATCATTGCCAAGAAGTGCAATGTTTTTAATTTCGTTAGTCTGATATACTTTCATGATATCTAAGGTTTAATTATTAACAAACGGATATGTGTTTCATATCTCCTAAAAATGTGGAGCGCAAATTAGAAAATAAAGAGAAAAAAAACAACTTAAAGGATAGTGTTACTAAACTATGTTTTACGACAGATATTCTATATTAGCATTATTTTTTTGTAACTTTGCCACAAAATAAGTTATCATGGCAGGCATCTACCTACATATACCCTTCTGCAAAAAGCGTTGCATTTACTGTGATTTTTTCTCTACTACTCGTAAAGAACAGAAAACAGCATACATCCGTGCATTGTGCCACGAACTAACTAACCGGAAAGACTATCTGAAAGGAGAACCCATAGAAACGATTTATCTAGGTGGCGGTACTCCCTCACAATTGGCTAAAGAGGATTTCGAAGCTATTTTCTCCCATATTTATAAGGTGTATAAAGTAACCCCCAATGCCGAAATTACTTTAGAAGCTAATCCCGATGACTTAACATCGGAGTATATCTCTATGCTACGCACCTTTCCTTTCAACCGGATAAGTATGGGAATTCAAACTTTCCAGGAAACGACTTTAAAACAACTCCAACGACGACATACCGCCGACCAAGCCATTCGTGCCTTCCAAGGCTGCCGCACGGCAGGTTTCCAAAATATCAGTATTGACCTGATGTATGGGCTGCCCGGCGAAACGCTCACCTCATGGAAAAAAGATTTAAAACAAGCCCTTTCCTTACACCCGGAACATATTTCCGCTTATCATCTTATTTATGAGGAAGGAACTCCCCTGTGGAAACTCCGCGAACAACATAAAGTAGAAGAAGCAGACGAGGACTTAAGCGTTTCCCTGTTCGGTACACTAATCGACGAGCTCACTACTGCCGGATACGAGCATTATGAAATATCCAATTTCTGTTTGCCAGGTCTTCATTCCCGGCACAATTCCAGTTACTGGACAGAAAAGCAATATTTAGGTTGCGGTCCTTCCGCACATTCCTATAATGGCATTTCACGCCAATGGAATGTAGCTTCACTAGATAAATATATAGAGGGGATCTCAAGCGGAAATCCCACATTCGAAGTAGAAGAACTTGACCTATATACCCGTTACAATGATTTTGTCATTACCCACATACGTACACAATGGGGAATGCCACTGCCCAAACTCGGGAAACAATACGGAGAAGAACTGTACAAATACTGCCTACGTATGGCCACTCCACATTTACAACAAGGAACACTGGAAATAAAAAACGATACGCTGAAACTGACCCGTAAAGGCGTTTTTATATCAGACGGGATCATGAGCGACATGCTTTGGGTGGAGTAACTAATACTTCAGCGAATATTCACATATGCTATTTTAAAAGCATCCCCCAAAAATAAATGAATAATTTTATAAAATACGATAGGGAGATTTTCAAGTTTCCCTGTCTTTACTTATATAAACCAATAAACTAAAAAGATATGAAAACAAGTACGCGCATAGTTCTTCCATTCTTCTACGCATTAATGGAAGCTTATGCTTACAATAGCGAAAACGATTCTGAAGAACACAGGAAAACGGAACAAAAGAGTTCCGAATGCAACCATAACACAAATCAAATTTTGGAAACTCTTTCTCCAAATATTACAAAGAGGATAACAGACTCTGAATAAAGGCATATAAATTATTGAATAATAAAAGAAAACTAAAAACTAAATGATTTCTTCAACTTGCAATCAATACAGTATCAGGGGAATTTTCTTGATACTGTTACTAATGATTTCCACTACATTCATACAGGCCCAAAAAGCAGATCTTTCTTTCAGCATTCACTTAAAAAAAGCGAATCTGAAAGAATTCATATTTGAAATAGAAAAAGCCTCCGGCTACTCTTTTATTTATGGAGAGGAAATCATCCTTAAACATCCTATAACCCTCAGTCTAAGAAAAGCTCCATTAAGCCTGATTTTACAGAAAGCTTTTGCTGGACAGAATATCAGTTTCAAAATAAACAAAAATCACATTATATTAAAAAAATACGCTCTACAATCCAGCAAGAAATCTTTTACCCTGAACGGGTATGTATTGGACAGTATATCGAAAGAAACATTGATAGGTGCCAATATTTATGATCAGAAAAACGGAGTGGGTACTACTACCAATCCTTTCGGATACTTTAGCATCACATTGCCTGAGGGAGGCACTAAACTAAACTTTTCATATATAGGCTATGCAGTAAAACAAGTGTCTTTGCACCTATGGAAAGATACTATGCTGACCATCCAACTCCACAATGACAACCAACTGAATGAGGTCATTATCTTGTCCGACAAACCCGAAACGGGTATTCAAAGCAGTCGTATGGGAGCAAGCAGTATTCCTATTCCCCACATAAAAAACACACCGGCATTGATGAGTGAGGCAGACGTACTAAAATCCATCCAACTACTGCCCGGTGTACAAAACGGAATGAACGGAACCAGTGGGTTATATGTACGCGGAGGAGGTCCGGACCAAAATCTTTATTTATTAGACGGTGTACCTTTATATAATGTAGATCATACACTGGGCCTGTTATCGGTCTTCACTCCGGAAGCCGTGAAAAAAGTCGATTTATACAAAAGTAGCTTTCCGGCACGATTCGGCGGACGTCTTTCATCTATTGTCGATGTCCGTACCAATGACGGAAACATGCAGCTCTATCATGGAAGCTTGACTATCGGTCTTCTCACTTCACATCTGCAATTTGAAGGACCTATATGGAAAGATCATACTTCCTTCATTATCTCAGCACGACGCAGTTATATTGACTGTTTCCTCCCACTAGTTATGCCAAAGGACGAACGGGGCGGTTATAGTTTGTATGACATCAACGCCAAGCTAAATCATCGCTTTAGTGAACAAGATCGCCTTTTCATCTCTTTCTATAAAGGAAAAGACCACGTCTACTATAAATACAAAGATGAAGATAAGTTCAAGCAAACTCACAATTGGGGAAACATATTACTGAACACACGCTGGAATCATGTTTTCACACCCCAACTATTCAGTAATACTACGCTGGCATACAATCGTTATGTTTTTGATATCAGACAAGAGGAAACTTCCAGCATACAACAACCTGATGGTTCCACAATCATCAATGGTTCCAACAATCTGTTTCACTCCGGCATCAGTGATCTTAGCATTAGTACGGATTTTGATTATCATCCGTTACCGGCACACAACATCAAATTTGGAGCGAAATACATATATCATCAGTTCGCTCCGGAAGTGCAGACCGTAAATCAACACAATTCCGACAATGGATATCCACAAACTAACGACAATTATAGTTTGAACAATTCTCATATCCATGCTCATGACTTTTCCTTGTATGCCGAAGATGATCTTATTCTGAACGAACATTGGAAAATAAATGCCGGATTGCACTTTTCATTTTTTAATGTACAAAAACAGACTTATCTTTCTTTGCAACCCCGTCTTTCCATAAGTTTCCAAGCGACCTCAAATATCATCTTAAAAAGTTCTTTTTCACAGATGAGCCAGTGTACCCAATTATTATCTACTGCATCACTGGCCATGCCTTCCGACCTTTGGGTGCCCGTCACACGCCACATCCGCCCCATGAAATCTTTTCAATATGCTGTAGGAGTATACTATACCGGTATCAAGAATTGGGAATTTTCCATAGAAGGATACTATAAAGATATGTATAATGTATTAGAATATAAAGACGGAGAAAGTTTTCTAGGTTCTTCCCATAACTGGGAAGACAAAGTAGAAATGGGCAAAGGACGTTCATTCGGAGTGGAGTTTATGGCACAAAAAACTGCAGGGCTCCTTACTGGATGGATTAATTACACCCTATCCAAATCCGACCGGCAATTCAGTACGGACGGGATCAATAATGGTAAACGTTTCCCTTACCAATATGACCGCCGACATACCTTGAATCTCACTCTAAATTATCAATTGACACGACGGATCGACTTCAATATGTCATGGACTTATGCATCAGGTTGCATGGCAACACTTCCTACAGAGAAGACACATACAGAACTACCACCTACCAATGTACCACCTTCCTGGATTATGGATAATTTGAACAAAGGAGATATGGATCATTCTAGTTCACGAAATAACTACAGATTGCCTGCAAGCCACCAATTGAATATAGGATTCAACTTCCATAAACAGACCCGGCACGGAGAACGGATATGGAATATCAGTATCCTAAATGCCTACAATGCCATGAACCCCAACTTTGTCTATATCAGCAGGGAAGCACAAACAGGAAAGCCTATATTGAAAAAAATGACAATCTTGCCATGTATTCCTTCATTTTCATACACTTATAAATTTTAAAATCCAATGAAAAAATACTTTTTATTTCTTTGTGTATTTGTTATTTTAAGCGCATGTACCAATACCATTGGTTATTTACCCGATGATGAACCTAAAAAACTGATCGTAAATGCCATGATGCAAACTGAAAATAACGATAACCGGATTTATCTGCATTACACAGGATGGACAGCTACCACTCCTGTCACCGATGGTATCATACACCTGTATATCAACGGAAAACTGTCAGAAACAATCACTGCGGAAGATGATTACTACCCAGTAAAAAGCATATTCCGAACAGGAGATAAAGTGAAAATAGAGGCTTCTTCAGAAAATGGTAAATATAAAGCAAAAGCGGAAACACGCATCAGTGCACCCTTACAGATTATAAATGTAGATACAACCTATATAAGTTTAAGAGATTATAACAGCTGGGTAGGAGGCAAGCCTGTATATGACAATTATCTTCGGCTTAACATTCAATTAAAACAACCCGATATAGAGGCAGAGAATACATACTATCGTCTTGAAATAAAACAGATTTTTTATTCTCATAAATGGCATGACGGCAGGGACACTCTCAGTATTGACACGACTTATAACTATAATTATATTTATGACACCGCCTTGACAGACGGCAAACCCGGACATGCTATAGATGAAGGATTCGAGCTTATTCAGAAATGGAACAATTATTTTGGCCTTTTTAAAAGCTGTTATTTTAAAAACAGGGAATATAACATGACGATAGATTTAAAAGAAGACATCAACTATATACATATAGATTCTCAGAAAGCAGAGCGATATATCAGTATCCGGTTTTACAGTATTTCAGAAAGTGAACATAGATATTTGTATGCCATGTCCTCTGCATTAGATTTTGATGCCGAAAATTTTATTTATGCAGTTCCCCTTATTCCCAATAATATAAAAGGAGGAATAGGTATATTCAGTATTGCCAACCAAGTAGAATATAAATTGAAAGAAGAAAATTGCCAAGACAGATACTAAGAAGAAGGCTTCAGTTCCTCTCATACAATAAATCAAAACTAAAAGTTCTAAAATGAATAGCACATCTATTTACATTTTAGTAGCTTTGCATCCGATTATAACATTAACAAACATGCCCAACACGGCAATGGAGGCAACTGAACTACTCAAAGAAATACAGAAGCATGATTCCCAACAGGCTTTCCGGTCTTTATACGATATGTATTATGACCGTTTCTTTCGTATCGCCTTTTATTACCTTCAACGGGATGAATGGGCTCAAGAAGTAATTTTAGATGTTTTTACCACGCTTTGGAATCATCGAAAAAGTCAGCTTATTCCCGATGATTTTAATAAGTACAGCTATATATTAATAAGAAATGCCGCTCTGAACTATTTGGAAAAAGAACAAAGGAGGGAAGCCTCGCCTCTGGAAAATATGCCGGAAATATCTTCTTCCAACCTTTCTCCTGAAGAACAAATGATGAATGAAGAGTTATTTAACATTTATGAGAACTCACTGAATGAATTACCTGAACGTTGCCGAACAATCTTTATTAAAGTCCGCGAAGAAAAACAAAGTTATGCTTCCGTTGCCGAAGAACTTAATATAAGCCCTAAAACAGTAGATGCCCAGTTACAAAAAGCTGTAACCCGACTCAAAGAAAAAATTAACAATTATTTTAGAAATAGACGATAGGGAGTTTTCCAGATTCTCCTGTCTTTATCAATAGAAACTAATAAACTAAAAAGACATGAGAACAAATACACGTTTAGTATTACCATTTTTTTATGCCCTGCTTATAAGTGCATGTAGTAACAACGACAACTATCCCAAAGAGTATATAGGCTTTGAAAAACAATTCATATCACACACCTATGATACAAAGAACGAGGAAGAAACCCTTACTTTAAAAATAATAGCTGCCGAAAAACAAGACACAGACCGTAAACTGACCATTAGCAGTTCTACAAGTAACAATAGCTTCCACATTCAAAATGCCCATCCGGTCATCTTGAAAGGAAAGAAATCAGTAAAAATAGATATCATTCTTTATCCTAAACAAATAAAAAGCGTACAACGTATCATACGGTTGATCTGTACTCCTGACGGAAAAGACGCAAAAATTTCTGAAATTTCTATCCGTCTGCAAAAGAAGTAGTATCTTTGTCCAGCAAATAAAATAACATGAATTCACCGAAATCAGACAAAGAACTGGACGAATGGTTGGAATTATTATCTTCTTCCACTCATTCACCGCAGGGAAAATTCTCGGCGGAGAAAAGTTATAATATATTGCAACAACGTCTTCAACCGGCATACCGCAAGCACAAAATACTTTCCATTCGGTATACAGTTGCTGTGGCTGCCGGTTTCGTCCTGCTTATAGGTTTCGGTTGGATGTTTTATTTTTACCAACGTCCGGTACGTACACTGATTGTTTCCACCAATATACAAACTCAATGCATCCAATTACCGGATGGCTCTAAAGTAACCCTAAACCGACATTCCCAATTGAGCTATCCGGAAACTTTCAACAAGGAACGAATCGTAAAGCTGAATGGAGAAGCTTATTTTGAAGTCAGTAAAAATCCTAAAAAACCATTTCGTGTCAAAGCAAACGGAGTTACCATCAGGGTATTAGGCACGCATTTTAATGTCAATGCCTATGCCTCCGATTCTTTAGTAGAAACAACCCTGCTGGAAGGTAGTGTATCCGTCAGTAACAATGCCAACGGTAAACAAATGATATTAAAGCCCAATGAAACAGCCATTTATCGTAAATCGACTGGAATATTGTCTATGCACATTAATGCAAATGCACAGAACGAAATAAGTTGGCGTGAAGGTGTTCTTTCTTTTAATGACATATCTATGGGAGAAATCGCTCGTCAACTATCCCATCATTTTAATGTCACCATACAGATAAAAAGCGAACAGTTACGTAATTATAAATTAAATGCACGTTTCAAGCAAAACGAAACGTTGGAAGAAATTCTAGAAATGTTGGCTCCCATCGTAGGTTTTACTTATCACATGCCCCAATCCAATCTTATTGAACTAAAGCAAGAAAACTAAAAAACAAATGATTTCTTCACTTTATAAGAAACACAGTATCACTTTTTTTTACTTAATGCTGTTACTAGTCTTTTCCCATTCATTCATATCAGCACAAACTCCGGATATGCCTTTTAATATTTATCTGAAACAGGCTAGTTTAAAGGAGTTTACAGCTAAAATAGAACAACTGTCAGAGTATTCTTTTATTTATGGCGAAGAAGTTGTACTCAAACATCCCATAACTCTCGATCTGAAAGAAACCCCATTAACAACTATTCTACAAACAGCTTTCATTAAACAAGACATCAGTTTCGAGATTACCAAACACCATATCATATTGAAAAAAACAACGTCACTTCCTATAAAACAACATTTTACACTAAACGGTTATGTATTGGACGAAATATCGAAAGAAACACTGATAGGTGCCAATATCTATGACCAGCAAAATAAACAAGGAACAATCACAAATCCATTCGGATTCTTCAGTATCACACTGCCCGAAGGAAACACTGAACTGAATTTTTCCTATATAGGTTACGGTTCAAAACAAATAGCATTGTATTTATGTAAAGATACGCTGCTGACTGTCCAACTTAAAAACGATAATACATTGGAAGAAATCGTTGTCCTTTCTGATAAAATGGAAACAGGCTTTCAAAGTAGCCGTATGGGAGCAAACAATATACCTTTGACACATATTAAAAATACCCCTGCTTTACTGAGTGAGGCAGATGTATTAAAATCAATCCAGCTTCTGCCCGGTATACAAGGAGGTATAACCGGTACCAGTGGCCTGTATGTACGTGGAGGAAGTCCCGATCAGAATCTTTATCTGCTAGACGGTGTACCCTTATATAATGTGGACCATACACTAGGTATTCTCTCCATCTTTACCCCAGAATCGGTCAAGAAAGTCGATTTGTATAAAAGCAGTTTTCCTGCCCGTTACGGAGGAAGACTGTCCTCCGTCATTGATGTACGCACTAACGATGGAGATATGAGGAATTATCACGGCAGTCTGACCATCGGGCTGCTGACTTCCCGAATGCACTTTGAGGGTCCTCTATGGAAAGACCGGACATCATTTATTATTTCTGCCAGACGCAGTTATGCCGATTTAATTATCAAGCCTTTCATGGATAAAGATACGAAAGGAGGTTACTACTTATATGATATCAACACAAAACTAAATCATCGATTCAGTGACCGTGACCGCCTGTTTTTCTCCTTTTATCATGGCAAAGATCATGCCAGCTTTACAAATACTTCTTCTTATTACTTTGAAGAAGAAAAGGAGACAGACACAAGAGAGAGACAAGTCATGGCTTGGGGAAGTACATTAGGGGCATTACGTTGGAACCACATAGTCAGTAATCGTCTGTTCCATAACATCACCCTATCCTATAACCGTTTCCGATTCAATATAAAAAACAATTTCACGTCCGCCAACAAACACCTTGACAGCCAATATTATTCCGGTATAGAAGATTGGGGATTAACATCTGACTTCGACTTTCATCCATCCCCCTCCCATTTCATCAAATTCGGAGGAAACTATCTCTACCATACGTTCCGCCCCGAAACCCAACATACATTTGTGCACTCTCCGAATGAACAAGAACAACCTGATAAAACATACACCATCGGAGGAAATGAAGCGACACACTCACACGAAATTTCCCTTTATGTAGAAGATGATTTCAAATGGAACGAACAATGGAAAACAAATATAGGCGCACATTTCTCACTCTTCCAAGTACAAAAGCACACTTATGCCTCCTTGGAACCTCGCATTACCGTTAGTTTCAAAACCAGTCCCAACCTTACTTTCAAGGCGGCCTATACCCACATGACACAATATGTACATTTACTTTCTTCATCCAATCTCTCTCTCCCCACTGATCTATGGGTACCGGTCACACAGAAGATCCGCCCGATGCGAGCATGCCAATTTTCTATCGGGGGTTACTATACAGGTATTCAAGGATGGGAGTTTTCTGTAGAAGGCTATAGCAAAATAACGAAAAACGTATTGGAATACAAAGATGGTAATACTCTAGTCGGTAATTCCATTCATTGGGAAGAGAAAGTAGAAATGGGCAAAGGACGCAATTTCGGCATAGAATTCATGCTGGAAAAGAAAACCGGACGTACTACCGGATGGATAAATTATACTTTGGCTAAAGCCGACCGTATATTCAGTAAAGGAAATGTAAATGGAGGGAAACGTTTTCCCTATAAATACGACAGACGCCACTCCGTGAACATCACGATAAACAGGCGCCTCAACAAAAAAGTATACATGAGCGCTTCTTGGATTTACGCTTCAGGAAATACTGCCACCCTGCCCAAAGAGAAAGCAACCATCATTCTCCCCGAAGGAAGCTATGGATGGGGACATATGGGAAATACAGGCAACGGGGTTGTTTTTCCCATTGAATATAGCTCTTCTCGAAATAACTACCGTCTGCCCGCCAGTCATCAGTTGAATCTAGGATTCAACTTTCACAAAAAGACAAAACATGGAGAACGGATTTGGAACGTCAGTATTATGAATGCCTATAACTCTTTGAATCCCAATCATGTATTTATAGATTATTACACGGATGAGCAATCGGAAGGAAAAAAGATTCCTGTGATACAAAAAGTCACTCTCCTTCCCTTCTTACCTTCATTCTCATATACTTATAAATTTTAAGCAATAATGAAAAAAGCACTTTTACTCCTTTCATTTGTTCATTTATTGGCCGCCTGTACCAATGATATAGAAATATTGCCTAATGATGAATCTCAAAAGCTCATCGTCAACGCTCTGATAAACGCAAACAAAACGAACAATGCTATCTTTTTAGCTTTATCCGGCTATCACGAACCCCAAGTAGTAAAAAATGGAATTATTCACCTTTATATCAATAATGTATTATCGGAAACAATTTCGGAATGTACCTATCGTCCTAACAATGATTCACCGTTAGACTATCAAAATTATTTTTACCAGATAAGCAGCCGTTTTAAAACCGGTGATCAAGTACGTATCGAAGTAGAAACCAAAGACGGAAAATATAAAGCGAATGCAGAAGCAACAGTATATGAGCCCATTGAAATTATCAAAGCGGACACCATTGAATCTAATCATTCTCTATCAGAGACTTCGGAAAGCCTTTGGATATATCAAGCAACAAAGTGGAAAATAAAATTACAAACTCCCACCACAAACCATTCCCAATATTACCGGGTCAACATAAAACAAACATATACTTACCACCTTACTAACCGCAAAACTTTACAAGACTCCACTGCTATCTCCACCCAATGGGAATGTAGCGGATATTATGACACTGCATTAATGGACGGAAAACCTGGCACTCCCAACAACTCTGATCCTATCATTAATTTCATCCCCACTATAAACAACTATTATAATGTATTCAATGATGCTTACTTTACCAACAACCAATATACCATGACTTTAGACAGTTGGTATAGTTTCCTATTAGACAATAAACTATATAAAATTAAAAAGATAACTGGAAAAGCTATCATACAATATTATGCCATATCCCCGGCTGAATATCAATATTTACGAGCCGCCAATGCATATGCCGACCATGACAGTAGCAACCTGTTGGAAACACCTGTCATCTTTCCCAATAACATCAAAGGAGGAATAGGTATTTTTGCCATAGAAAATCCGACAGAAACAAGCATTCCTTTAAAATCCATCGAAGATTATTAGAAAGCTTTGCCACTTTCGGATCTCTGTTAAATTATTTATCTTCCAATGAAATCTGAAAAGGAGAAGCCGGTAGTCCGGTTCTATTTTTCAAATTCGCATGAACCGGATTATCATCCCAACCATAACGTACCGTTACAGGATGAGGGATATCTTTATGCCATACCGCCACCTGATTCCCATTAACGACAACTGCTTCCGCCCACTGAAAATGCCCATCGGCACCGGCTATCGCAAATCCCTTCAATTCATCTACCGCCCATAATTTATCAGTCCCGGCTTCGAAAGAAAGAACAGCCTTTCCTTCATGATTGACAGTCATACCCGTACACATAGGCCCACTGTGCACACTCTTTTTATCACCATACACCCTTCTTTTCACCAACAGGGAGATACGTCTTGCCAGTTCTTTTTTGTTTAATGGATGAATGTCGTTCCACTCGCCCAAATCAATCGCCACCGCCAAAGCTGCATTCGGGACTTTCAACGCCACTCGCCGTTGCGCTTCACGCAAAGCCGCCCAATTACTTTCTACCGGGTGTGGATGTGTCTGCATGAAATTGGCCAACTGTACAATGAAGAAAGGCAGTTCTTTATCGGCCAGTTTCTCACGCCAATCGGCAATCATGGCAGTCAGCAATTCCTCATATTCATTAGGACGGCCCGTATTCGTTTCTCCCTGATACCACAACGCACCGGTAAAGACCAGATTACGCAGAGGAGAAATCATGGAGTTATACATACCGGTAGGAATATTCTGAAAAGAGACACTGTTAGTGCGTGCAGGCATCTCACAACCTAATTGATATTTCCATCGGCTAGACAAATGGACTGTATCTGTCCCCCATACCAGACAATAGGGCTTATCGGGCACAAAGCTGGCGGCGCCTCCGTAATTAATCAGCCGGACAGTCACCAGATTCTCACCGGGTTTCAATAAAGAAGCCGGCACCCGATAAATACGTGGCGGATACTGATAGAAAGTGTTACCTACGAAGGTACCGTTTACAAATACCGAATCGGCATCCACCATGCATCCCAAACGCAGGACAGCATCTTTTCCGGCTTGTTCCGCTGATACATTCACTTTCTGACGGAACCAATGAGAGCCACTCACCGGATATCCATTCTTCCTGCCCCATTCTTTGGAAAACGTATCTACCGTCTGCCAGTCCGTATCATCCAGTTCCGGACGATTCCAGCATATCCCGTCATGAAGTCCTTGGTCTCCTTTGTACAAAGCAGCATCCCAAAAACGGTTCATCATCTGTCCCGAACGGTTGCACAACTCACGATACTCGTCCGAATTAAACAAATCACGCTCGTGCAACTGACGCGGAAACTTCTGCAAGGCCTCCTCACTCATCCAAGCCTCAACGGAGCTTCCCCCCCAACTAGAGTTAACAATGCCCACAGGTACTTGGGTTTCCCTATACATCTCCTTGGCAAAAAAATAAGCCAAAGCAGAAAAGGAAGGAGCGGTTTCTTCAGTCAGCGACATCCAGTCCGTTCCCGGCAAATCGTCTTTAGGTCCATGCAAATCATTGCCTAAAGGAATCTTCACATACCGTATCATCGGATTCTCATCCCTTGCTATTTCCTCGGCAAATTTATCAGTCACCCGTCCGACGGTCAATTCCATGTTGGACTGTCCGGAACAAAGCCAGACATCACCCACTAGAATATTTTTCAACCGAATATCATTCACGATCATTTCAAAAGGGCCACCTGCCTTCATGGGAGGCAGTTCCACCAGCCACTTTCCATCTTCCCCGGCTACCGTACTGAATTTCTTCTTTTTAAAAACAACGGTCACACTCTCTCCTTTATCGGCATTTCCCCATATTTTAACGGACCGCTCACGTTGCAACACCATACCGTCCGATAGGATGGCAGGCAATTTCACCTTTGCTTCGGTCCATACGGAAAACGCACAAAAAGCTGACATCACTAAAGCTAACTTATATTTCATGTTTCTTCTAAAGCTAAGTACCGTATTTTATTTATTAAACCCACTCTCAGGACATTCATAGTTCGAGATTTCCAACCGGAAGCGTTTCATGTCCTCCAACTCGTGTACCGGACGTTCTATGCCAGCCGGAATAGGCATCCCTGAGAAAGTCTGGAAATAAAGCAGACAGGCATCTTTCCACCACACGGCGTCACGCATCTGGATTTTCAATTTCGACTGCACTTCCCTGAACCGGCGTGCATCTACAAAAGGTTCCACACTGTCCCATATTTCCTGAAAACCACGTACCTGTCGTACACCTCTATCGTATGCACGGCACAACTCCCCCCAAAGCGTACGTCCGCTTTTCATCCGATACTGCCAGGGCACATGATGGAACCAAAGCAAATAAACTTCAGGGCAAGTTGTCTTGTCATTGTAAATCAGACGAAGTGAATCAGGATACTGAGAAACGGCATTACTCCCTTTGCTGCTACGGTCGAAACCGATTCCCTCTTTGTCCGCCCTATGATAATAAGAGGGTAGCCAATCCGGACGGGCACCGGGTACACTGCACCACGGTTCGGGACCATAGTGGTGGCCCCATGCAAACTGATGATGCAGTCCTAATGGCATCATATAGTCTACCACCGCCTCCCGGCTCTGCAACATCATCGCCTTGACCGGGCAGACAAATGCCGACTGGGAAGTAAATGTCTGCTGCAACCACTCATCGGCAATCCTGTCTGAAGTCAACAACGGATTCCATGCCAAACGCCCGAAAGCATACCAGTTGGCCTGCGCAAAATGGTGTCCGCACCAATTCGCATCCGTACCGATGTTTGCCACACCCGCCGCAGCTTTTAACCTGTCCGGACGTACCTCGCCAAAGAACTCCTCCCATAAAGGAGCCAAATAGGCCAGATGATTGGAAAAGCCTAAATACTCCTGAGTAATTTGAAACTCCACCATCATGGGAGTCTGCTTCATAGCCGTGAACAAAGGACTATAAGGTTCACGAGGCTGGAAATCAATCGGTCCGTTCTTTATCTGTACAATTACATTCTCGCGAAACTGTCCATCCAAAGGCATAAACTCCAAATAAGCCTGCTTGGCACGGTCACTGTCGGTAGGACTATAAACAAACGCCCTCCACATCACGATTCCTCCGTAGGGTTTCAACGCATCCGCCAGCATATTCGCTCCCTCGGCATGAGTACGTCCAAAATCACATGGTCCCGGTTGCCCCTCCGAATTGGCCTTCACCAAAAAACCGCCAAAGTCGGGGATCATCGCATAGATCTCTTTTACTTTTTGTTTCCACCATCCAATGACTTCCTTGTCCAACGGATCTGCCGTATCCAACTTGCCCAACCGGATAGGAGATGCAAAATTAACCGATAAATAGACCTTTATGCCATAAGGCCGGAAGACATCAGCCAATGCTTTCACTTTCTCCAAACTACCAGTTGTCAGCACTTGAGGTGAGGCATTGACATTATTTAGTACCGTTCCATTAATACCCACAGAAGCATTGGCACGGGCGTATGCCTCATAACGTGGCGACAAAGTTCCGGGAAGTTCCTCCCAATTCCACAAAGAACGACCAGCGTAACCACGCTCCACCGTACCATCCGGATTATCCCAATGGTTCAGAATACGCAAGTCATACGCAGGCTGTTCAGTAACCGACAGAGGTACAGTGAGCTGCCCCGCCGCCTGCATACGCAGCAGACTATAAACGCCATAAAGCAATCCAGTTTCGGTGGATGAAAGAATACGAACCTGATGTTCTGAAGAAGTGATGGCAAACCCATCCCCACGCCCTGTTTTCTTTTTCTCTAAAAGTACAGGATCTCCCTTCCAAGCGTTTTTCAATTCAGCAATGGCAATGGCTATGGTGGGTGACACTTTTCCTTTATAAGTAATTTCCACCTCCGCGCCTTCCACCGGACGTATCACCGGTAGCCACAAGTGGCTACCATCTTCTTCCACCGGGCGAACATGGTCCGGCCGTGTACCTGCATGCAACATTCCTGCTGCCAACCATCCGCACATTATTCCTATACAAACTGTCAATCTCATATTTTTCATTGTTCATTCAGCTTATTTCTCCGGCAAGGAGATTCGTTCATAAACAGATAACTATCCTCATAACCGCCATAATCCACCACTATCTTTTCAAATACGATGGCAGGCTCCACCGGTTTTAGAACCAATGTATAGGTTCCGTCCGCACAGTCGGGCAGGCTCAACTTCACCCGGGTCTTCACTACCCGACGGGCCACTGTGGGATACAGTACACGATATACATTATCCGGATGTTCGTTCAACTCCGCATTGAAACAGACAGTCTGCTCCTCCGCTCCTTCAAAACCTACCGTGTAGCGATGACCTTCCCGTCTGAGGAAGGGCAGTGTGGATTTCACAATGACATACACATTTACTGTATCTACTTTTTGCGGTATTTTCATTTTATAAGAGAGCGAAGCCCCCTCCGCAGACTGTGTATAAGGCATCAAAGCCACTCCGCTCAGCGTACGTCCCATGTGCGGTATGACTGTCCAGGCGGTCTTCGGTGCAACGGATGATGTAAAGTAATGCTCCGCCTCCATAGAAACCACCCCTTTGTCACCGGTAAACAAATATCCTCCTACAGCCCCTTCCGGTTGTTCTATCCGGTAGACTTCCGGTAAACGGTCGGCCGGGAAATCATCATTCCACGAAGTATAGCCTATATGTTTCTGCGTCATCATCCCATTCCACTTGCCTCCCGACATTTCTTCGTTGTATTCCCTGCACAATTCCGCATCACGCCGGAATGCCTGCTCCACTTTGTCGGCCCACTCATTCGCCTGCGGATTATTCTCCTTGTATAATTTGTGATTCATGGCTTGTGCATAATACATTTCATACAGATTGGCCATCGCCTGCACAGGAAAAAGAATCAGTTGTCGGTAGGCATCTCTGTAAGCGGTATCCAGTTTCAAATACTGCCGCAAGGCTTCCGCCTCCAGCTTCACATATTCATCAGCCACCTGCCTCCATTCCCCCGAAGCCAAGTGATAAGTATCCTTATCCAGCATCTCGGGAGTCACGCGTCCATTGTACTTGCAATACAGGTTCAAAATACGCATGGCCTCATCCGCCTGTTCCTCACCGAACTGCTGCGCACAGAACACTCGTGTATGCTCCAACAGATCCCCTGCCGCATAGCGTTCCGGATTCCAAGCCATATTCATAAAAAGAGTGATAGGATACTCCATCGGCTTCAAATCCCCCACATTCAATATCCAAAGCTTATCCACCCCATAACTGTAAGTCAACTGAAGCTGCTCCCACATATTTTGTACGGGAGTTACATTCAACCATTTGGAATTACGGGGGGCCCCCACATAGTCCACATGGTAATACATCCCCCAGCCACCGGCACGTTTCCGTTCTTTTGCATCCGGCAATCGGCGCACATCCCCCCAATTGTCATCACTCAGCAACATAATCACATCATCAGGCACACGGAGTCCCATATCATAAAAGCGTTGCACCTCTTTATAAATAGCCCATACCTGCGGACGTTTCTCCGGCACTTTTCCCGTCACTTCCTTAATAATACGACGCTGGTTCCGGAATATCTTCTCCATCAGGCGCATGTTTTCCTCATCACGCGGCACATATTTGTCATCTTCCCCCTCCTTTCCACCCATCGGAGTATCACCGTCACCTCTCATACCAATGGTAATCAAATCTTCCGTACCGGCGGCACGCTCCATACCTTCACGGAAAAAACGGTCAATCACTTGCTGGTTGGAAGCATAGTCCCATGCCCCATATTCGCTGCGCTTTCTCACCCATTCCTGATGATTGCGTGCCATAGGTTCATGGTGTGAGGTTCCCATTATAATCCCCATCTCATGAGCGGTCTTGCTGTTCTCCGGATCATCCGCATAAAAACTCCAACCCCACATGGCAGGCCACATAAAGTTACCACGCAGACGCAAAATCAGTTCGAACACACGAGCATAAAAACGATGATCACCATAATTCGTGCCATAAGTGTGCTTCACCCATCCGGTCAGGCAAGGAGCCTCGTCATTCAAAAAGATACCCCGATACTTCACCGCCGGTTCTCCCGCCGTATAACTTCCACGCGTCATCGAAAGATTCTGCCGGAACATCACCGGCACATCCGCCCAGTCGTACCACGGCGAAACACCAATCTGCTCCGAAAGCTCATAAATCCCATAAATCGTTCCGCGTTTGTCACTTCCCACAATGACGAGCGCCTCATCCACTCCGTTCAAGGGAGCAGACACCACGGTCATCAGGTATTTCTCATTCTTGCCCTCCAGCAACGAAGCATCTATCTTTTTCGCTTTTACCAATTCTCTGATATAGCGGCTTTTCAACGTACCTACCATAATCATGCGCTTTACGCCGGGAGTATAGCATAACCCGGCAGCCCGGCCACTTACCCGTTTAAAGTCATTCTGAAGATTCCTTACTGCTATCATCACACCAGCATCCTCCTGCTCGTCCACCAATATTTCATTGGCCACTCCGTTTTCCATCAGAGTGAAACGGTCGGGAGCCAGCTGGTCAAAAGTAATCCCTTTATGATCTATAGCTCCTACATTCAGGCACAAGGTGGAGAACAAGAATATCCCCACACATTTTTTCAGTTTCATTCTATTCACTTTTTAGTTACCGTATTCAAAATAATCTATATCCACATATCCTCCCAAATCTTTAGTAGCATAATTAAAAATAGCAAACTTGCTTCCCATAAAGAATTTGGTATAATCAAAAACCATTTTACAAGGTTCTCCTATTCGTTTCCACGTTTTCTTGTCATAACTGTAATAAAAAGTGGCTTCATCTTTTTTATCTGCAAAATCGCCCTCCATACGAAGATAGACCACCTCTTTCTCACAATCCATGCGTTCCTTCTCCAGTACTTCCACAGCAGTCACCCTTTTTTCCCGGTCCGAAAGACTGACAGACTGATGTGACATCACCCACTGCTTTTTCCCGTTCTCCATGACCACAGCCAGTACCCCGGACAACCCATTGAAAGCGCAGAAGCCCGCAACATCTCCTTCTTTCATCTTCGAGATATCCATAGCTACCACACCGCTGCACTTCGGTCCGCTCATACGCTGAGTCAAGGTATTGGGAGCCAGAAACAGATTGTCCACCACCTTTCCGGTCCTCAACCGCAGGAAACCCGGACGCTCCGTCAGTGACCAGCAATCGTCCAACGGATTGTGGTTCCACTGCCAGTTCAAACTCAACTGATCGGTGTCGAAACCATCACTTCCCATGATACTTCCTTTACATTCCTCTCCGTAAACAGGCATCTCCATACATTCGGGCACACGTCCGTCCGCATCACCCAGTATCGGCCAACCGTCTTCCCAGCGGCAGGGCATCAATGTGGGTACACGCCCTATACCGCCTCTATCCTGAAAAATAAAGCCATACCAGTTTCCGTCAGGAGTATCGACTATACAGCCTTGTCCCACGCCACCATATCCTTGAAATTCAGTTTCTAAAATCACCTTTTTCTCATACGGACCGGTTATCTGGTCGGCACGGTAGCACACCTCACGACGCAACCGTCCGGGAATGCTCCAGTCCATGGAAATCATCATCACATAATATCTGCCGTTATGCTTGAATGCCTGACTTCCTTCCAGAAGTCCCTGCTCGTCGGCGTCCCGCTCGAATATCTTTTGGTCTATACCTCCCGGTTCCACATCGCTCAGGTCGCTCTTGAGCTGACGAAGTTGCCCGGTGCCATAAAACAGATAAACTTTGCCGTCGTCATCAAAAAACAAAGAAGCATCATGATGATGAGGCGGACGGGAAAGTAATGTCCATTCGCCCGCCGGATCTTCGGCGGTATAGATATAACCACGATGGGGTTCATCATTGGGTGAGAACCATACATAGAACCGTCCGTCATGATAGCGGAGGCTGGAAGCCCATTGTCCGCGACCATATACCGTGCCTTCTTTCAAATCATAACGGGGCAAGTCAGTAAGCCGTTGAAACACATAACTGATCGTTTCCCAATGCACCAAGTCTTTTGAACGCATCACCGGACAACCCGGCATCAGGTGCATAGTGGTGCTTACCAGATAGTAGTAGTTTCCCACCCTTATCATGGAAGGGTCAGGTACATCCGCCTCAATCACCGGATTATGGAACATTCCCCGTTGTTGTGCAAACGCCCCCGACAAACCAATGAAGCAGGTAATAATAATGATGATCTTCTTCATTTCTTTTTCTACTTTCTATTTTTTAACTATAGCCAGTTTCACAATCGGATTCTGCGCCTGCAACACTCCGGCAAGCAACAGGGACAAGCCACTCATCATACATTTCCGGATACCGGATAAATCACATTCAAGTTTCATATTCATGGTATTAAATTCACAAGGTTGTTTTTATTTTCCGTTCTTCACGGCTCAACAAGAGCAAAGATAAAGACATCCGCTTTATTTTCGGGCGGAACTATGTTACATAGTCCTTTTCCCATGTTACAAACTCACCCTATTATGGCGGGAAGTATAGAAATTACCTCTTTTTTATTAGGCTATATATATTTTTTTGAATTATTTTTGTGCGCCTGAATCAATCTGAGATATTATATTATGATGAAACATACACTTCTTACACTATTTATGTTCCTGTCTTTATTATGTCACGGACAATCATATAAATTCTTCACAACAGACAGGGAACTGTCCAGCAGTCTGATCAACAAGATATATCAGGACCGGAACGGTATGATCTGGATCGCCACCGAAGACGGACTGAACCGCTACGACGGAGCCAAATTCGTCATCTACAAGCATGATCCGGAAAACGAGCACTCTCTCTGCCACAACTACGTACGCGCCCTGTATGAAGACAGCAAGGGACGATTGTTCGTAGGAACCTATAATGGAATACAGTTATACGATCCCGCCACCGACAGCTTCAGCACACAGGCGCAATGGGAAGACGGAAAGACTTTTGACAGCAATATCATGTCCATTCTGGAGTGTAGGAACGGAGAAATATGGGTATCGGGAAACAACTTGTGTACCATAACCATCACACAGGGGAAACTGACTGCACACAAACTGGATTTACCTATCCCCACCCAAATGACAGACTACATGATAGAGGACAGACAACACAATCTTTGGGTAACACAGGGTGAGAATGGTATCTACCGCCTCTCTGCGGACAATAAAAGCAAGCACTTTCTGAAACAAGAGAAGGGAATGACCATTGTGGACCTCTATGAAGACAACTACGGAGACATCTACCTGGCAACCATAGGCAAAGGATTGCTGAAATATAACCAACCGGCAGAAGAGTTCATTCCTATCCTTTATAAAGGAAAACAAAACCTGCCTATCAAATCCATCTGCCAGATAAGCCAGAACGAGCTTTGTCTGGGCACGGACGGGAAAGGCGCCAAGATTTTCAACATCCCCAAACAGCTCATCACGGATTACCCTTTTGATAATAATTACCTCGACTCCGGTACCTCCAAAGTACACTCCGTCCTGAAAGACAATGCAGGAAACCTATGGATAGCCATTTACCAGAAAGGGGTTATGATGATTCCCGCACAGCCCAACAGTTTCAAGTACATAGGCTACAAATCAATAAACAAGAATATCATCGGCTCCAACTGTATCACCTCACTCTGCCGCGACCACGAAGGCATATTATGGATAGGTACTGACAACGACGGCATATACGGTATCACCACAGAACTGAAGCAAAGAGTCCATTATGCCCCACATGACAGCCCTTCTTCGGTTCCTTCCACCGTTTTCGGCCTGTATGAAGACTCTGAACGTAATCTGTGGTTCGGATCCTATACCAACGGACTAGGCAGACTGGATAAGAAAACAGGACAGTGCAGCTATCTGCAGAATCTGACAGACAAGCATGGAAACCGTATCCAACGCGTGTATGATCTGGTTGAAGACCAGGACAAACGACTCTGGATAGCCACCATGGGAGCCGGACTTTTCTATTATGACTTGAAGACAGGACAGTCTGTATATGATCCTAAATTCAATGCTGCCACCGAAAAATATAAATGGATAAGCTGTCTTCTGTATGCCGGTGACAACCACCTTTATGTAGGAACGTATGACGGAATAAGATGTATAGACCTGAGCACCGACGACTTCAAGACTGAGGAAATCCTGTCCAGACACATCATCCACTCCCTTTATGAAGACCCCCAAGGCAACATCTGGATAGGCAGTTCCGACGGACTGGCGGAATGGAATCCCCAAACCCGGCAACTAAAGACCTACACCACCGCCCACGGACTATCCAGTAACGCCGTATATGCCATCAAAGGAGACGGGCAGGACAACTTATGGATAAGCACCAATGCCGGAATGTCACGTTTTAATCTGAATACCCACACGTTCAGCAATTTCTATGCAGACGACGGCCTGCAAGGAAATGAATTCAGCAAAAACGCCTCTTTTGCCGACCACAACGGCATACTCTGGTTTGGAGGTACAAATGGAATTACCTATTTCAATCCTCAAGAGATTACAAATCCCGCAAAAAAATGGAACGTACGCATCATCGACTTCTATCTGCACGACCAGCCCATAAGGAAAGGAATGTTGTCGGGCGGAAAAGAAATCATAAACACCTCCGTCTTTGAGGCCCGGGATTTCCACTTGTCACATAACGACAACGCTTTCAGCATCGAGTTCTCTACCCGCGAACTAAATAATTCCGAACGTATCACGTATCTATATACCATAAACAACACCCCCTGGGTCAAGCTTCCCAAAGGAGTCAACCGAGTGTCATTCAGCGACCTTCCCCCCGGCGATTATCATTTCCGGATCAAAGCCGAAGATTATCTGCTGGAATCCGACACCGATGAAATCACCATTCACATCGCACCGGCATGGTGGGCATCGGGCTGGGCCATGCTGATCTATGCCTTATTGGCAGTAGCAGCCGTCTATGGCATCATCCTGCAAGTGAGACACCGTTACCGCATAAGGCAGGAAATGATGCAACATATCCATGCTGAACAGATAAACGAAGCCAAGCTACAGTTTTTCATCAACATCTCCCACGAGATACGTACTCCGATGTCGCTCATCATCAGTCCTTTGCAAAAACTGATGACAAACGATACAGACCACGAACGGCAAAAGAACTACCGCATCATCTGGCGCAATTCCGAAAGAATCCTTCGGCTTGTAAACCAATTGATGGATATACGCAAGATAGACAAAGGGCAGATGTCACTCGTTTTCCGTGAAACCGAAATGACCGGATTCATTAATGATTTGTGTGAAACCTTTACAGAACAAGCGAACAAAAAACAAATTACTTTGCAGTTCCACCACGAGGGCGCCGACCACTTAAAGTTGTGGGTGGACCCGGTGAACTTCGACAAAATTATCCTGAACATCCTGTCCAATGCCTTCAAATTCACCCCCGAAGGAGGCAGTGTGGACATACGGCTACGCACCGGTAAGGACTCCACCCTGCCGAAACCATTACAACAGTATGCCGAAATTACCGTGACCGACAGCGGAATAGGAATCGCCCCCAAAGAAACAGAACACATATTCGAACGCTTTTACCAGATACGGAATAGCCAAAACAACTCAAACATAGGTACCGGTATCGGGCTGCACCTCACCCGCTCACTGGTGGAACTTCATCACGGAGACATCCGTGTAGAAAATAATCCGGACGGACAACCGGGATGCAGCTTTATCATCCGTATGCCTCTGGGATGCGCCCATCTGCGCAAAGAAGAAATGGAAGCCGACAAAGCTCCTCTCTTCCACACTCCGGCTCCGGTCCTTCCTGTTCCTTATGAAACCGAGGAAGAAGAAAACGGAAAAACACGAACCAAAACGAAATACAAAGTACTGGTGGTAGAAGACGATGAAGATATACGCCGCTATATCTGCCGTGAACTGGCAAGCGATTACCATACCCTGGAAAGCTGCAACGGCAAGGAGGCACTGGAAAGCATCTTCAATAAAACCCCGGACCTGGTAATAAGTGATGTCATGATGCCCGAAATGGACGGACTTACCTTATGCCACAAAATAAAGCAAAATGTGAACCTGAACCACATCCCGGTAATACTGCTCACCGCCAAGACACGGGAGGAAGACAATCTGGAAGGTCTGGAAACAGGAGCCGACGCCTACATGACCAAACCTTTCCATATGGAGATATTGAGGAAAACGGCCGCCAACCTGATCCGCAGTCGTGAACGGCTACGCAATACCTATACCGGACAACAGACCCAAGGAGATAAGGTACAACCAATAGAAGTACAGTCCCCCGATGACAAACTGATGGAACGAATCATGCGGGTCATCAACGAAAACCTGAGCAACCCGAACCTCACCGTGGAGATGATTACCACCGAGGTAGGCATCAGCCGCGTGCACTTGCACCGTAAACTGAAAGAACTGACCAACCAGACCACACGGGATTTTATCCGGAACATCCGACTGAAACAAGCGGCAGAACTGTTGTCGAAGAAACGGTACACCATAGCCGAAGTGGCGGACTTGACCGGATTCACCAATCCCAACAATTTCTCGACCGCTTTCAAGGATCTGTACGGAATGCCTCCCAGCATATACATGGAACAACATTTGAAACAGGATAAGAATAAGGAAGAGAACTGAAAATAATTTCCGGTTCTCTTTTCCACCAAGTACAGACCCAGTTTCCGCCGAATGCAAACTTTGCGGATACAATGGTATGAACAAATACACTTTTCCTACAAAACACTCTTACATATACCTATTTCACGAACCTTTCTTCAGTCCATTCAGCCGGCATAACTCACTATTACACAATGCATAAGGCTGACAGTAGTCCTTTCAGTCTGCTATCAGTCCTTTCAGCCGATGGAAAAATATTTCCCAAGCTCTTTCCTTACTTCAAAACATATCCGACAGGAACAGACAGACCCCATATCCACCAATCGCAAACTACAAGCAGCAACAAGCTGTACAAGTATCCTTTACCAGCCTGATGAATACCCTAATTCCTCTTGATAAATTTATCGTTTCACTAAGGTGATGAAATTGCATCACCTTAGTAAAGAATCCTCATCACTTAAGTGATAAAACTTACCCACCTAAGTGAAACAGTAAATTTATCAGAAGGAAGCCACATACTCATCAAACTGAAAACATATATTCTATGGGAAGATGATAACCTACCCAGCAGTCCATACCATAAAAAGACCGCCGCTTCTTCCATCAGAAACAGAAAGAAACGGCGGGTACTCTTAAAAAACAAAAAATCAATCTCTGTATCCCGGATTCTGATAAGCGTCTTTTTCCTCCTCTGTCATTTCCATGCCATCCAACTGTCCTTGTGGGATAGGACGGAGATAATGGAACGCTTCGATGGTACGGCTGTAAGTCTGCGGATTGTGATCACCCTTGCCTCCACAAATCACGTAACTGTCAGCATATTCGTTCCATTTCTGAGTACGAACCAAGTCGAACCAACGATAACCTTCGCCATAGAACTCGCGGCTGCGTTCATCCAGAATATAGTTGATGTCAATGGTTGCCGGAGTGGCGGCTGTCATTTCAGCACTGAAATCACGATCCACTTCCTTGTACTCGGCATTGCTGTAAGTCCAGCGACCGGCACGGGCACGAAGCACGTTCACCAGGTCACGGGCAGACTTGCCGGCTTGTGTGGCAGCTCCTTCTACGGCAGCTTCGGCAGCAACCAGATAAAGTTCGGAGAACTTGGCGATGTTATACGGACGGGTACTTCCCGCATTGGGCTGTCCTGCTCCGGAGCCGTTGTCTGTACGATACGGGCCGAGTTTCCAAAGACCGGGATATACATAGCGGCCTACCGCATCCAGTCCCAATACCCAGTCGGCACGACCGGGCAACGTACCTGCTCCCAGATTGCTTTTAGAACCTTCTCCTGCATAGTCTATCTTATCCATATCCTGGAATACGAAAGAGAATATAGGTTCACGTTCTTTCACTTTCATTCCGTTGGCATTGGTCACCGATTCCCAGTTCTGTCCGGCTGTAGACCAGTTGCCGCGATAAACAGTAGTAAAAGTACCGTCGTAACGGGAGTCGTTCACCTTGTCGGCAAACGTCTTGGTAAACACACCCAACGGAGGAGCCATACGGGTCCAAGGGCGGCCATAACACTGCTCGGCAATACGGTTGATGACAGCCTGATTATCAGCCGAACGCGCGTCGGTATAGTTCCAGTTCATCATCCATCCGGCAAAGTTATCGGGAGCACCACCGCCACCGTAGCTCAGGCTGCCACCATTATAATACTCGTCTTCCTGCGTATGGTCTGCATAGAGCAGGATTTCCATGTTACGGTCATTGGGTCCGGCATTCACCATCCAGAAGCTTTCCTGCAAGCCGAAAGGACCGGGGTTCTCGATAGCAGTAACCGCCACATCGTATGCCTGCTGGAAGTACCATGCCGCATCGTGTCCGTCGGGGTCCGTACGCTGGCACTCGGGATAAGTAGGAATGTTATTCGGATTCTTCAGCCACCAGGCATAAGTCAGATAAGCCTTTGCCAAGTACAGGCGGGCAACGGTCTTGGTCACTCCGCCCGTCACACGAGGATTAGCGGGCAAGTTCTCGATAGCGGTCAGCAAGTCGGGGAAGATGGCCTTGGTGTACACTTCGGGCACGGTATTGCGCACGGAGGTACGTGAAGGAGTGATATTGAACTTCAGTTCGCCGGAACCTAGGTCCAGAGGCACTCCGCCGAAGGTCTGCACCAACAGGAAATAATCGAACGCACGGAAGAAGCGGGCTTCGGAAACCAATGATTCATTGACTCCTACTTCGGCACCGTTCTCTATCACTCCGTTAGCGGTGTTGATGTTCGAGAAAGCGGTTCCCCACAAGGCGTCGGAACGGCAAGTCGTGGCAGTCAGGTTGCCTACTCCGGACAGGTCGGCATCCTTGAAGTTACCATCGGCACTCCATCCCCAGGTTGCCTCATCGGTTCCCGTCAGACAGGAATTATAATAATAAGCTTGTCCGTAAATATAGCGCAAGTGTGCATACATGGAGGTCACACCGCCTTCCACCCCCTTTTCTGTCTTAAAGAAAGTAGGATCATAACTGCTGCGCGGCTGCTCGTCCAGAATGTCTGAACAGGATGCTGTCAGGAACAAAGCCAGTGCGGCTGTTCCCAAAACTCTTATTTTTGAAAATATAGGTTTCATAGTCATGCTTTCATTTAGAATGTTAAGTTAATACCGAATAAATAGTTACGGGTGGACGGTGAGTTAGTACCTACTGTCAGGAATCGTTTCTGAATACCTTCTGTCACAGCTACATTCTCGTTACCGTAAGAGTTGGTTTCGGGATCCAGTCCGGTTTCTTTATGGAAAGGAGAACAGATGATGAACGGATTCTGTACGGACAGGTAAGCACGCAGGCTCTGTACGCCCATGCGGGTCAGCCAAGCCTGCTTCTCGAAGTTGTAGCCCAATGTGATGTTGCGCACTTTCCAGTAAGAAGAGTCAAAATAACCCAATGTGCTTCCGTATTTCGGATTGTCACCACTCTGGATACCACCCGGTTTCGGGTACTTGGCACCCTTGTTCTCCGGTGTCCAGTAGTCTACATCCACTTGTCCGCGACGACCGGTCAGCATATTCAGGTAACCGTTGCTGTGGTGCAGCGTACTGATCAGCTTGCCTCCGCAACGGAAGGCGGTGATAACGTTCAAGTCGAAGCCTTTATAGGCCACGCGAGTGCTGAAACCTCCTTGGAATTTAGGTTCCAAGCTGATAATCTGACGGTCTTCAGGACCAATGGCGCGAGTCGGCTTGCCGCTGGCATCACGATCACCGGTATATTTCACTTTGATCATACCTTCATTGCCACCTGGCTCCAGAATGTCCAAGTATTGGAAATCGGGATCATCACTGTTCCATAAGCCTACTTTTTCATAGTCGTAGATACAGTCGATGGGATGTCCTACAAACCAGTTGTTCGCTTTATCATCTTTGGAGCCCGAAGCCAGTTCGGTCAGTTTGTTACGGTTGGCAGACAGGTTGAGGCTTGCCTCCCATGTCCATCCGTTATGGTTGTCCAGAATCGTTCCGTTCAAGGTAAATTCAAAACCTTTGTTTTCCGTCTTTCCCACATTAGCCATATAGCTGCTTACTCCCGAAGTGGAAGGAAGGCTTACGCTTTGCAGCAAGTCGGTGGTTTTCTGAATGTAATACTCAAATGTACCGGACAGGCGTCCTCTCAGCAAGGTGAAGTCCAGACCGAAGTTCCATGTAGAAGAATATTCCCACCCCAATTCGGCATTAGGCAGTTCGGATACATAGTAACCGGTGACATAGCCGGTAGGACCGAAGTTATAAGGACGGGTTGCCAAGCGTCCCCAGGTCTTGTAAGGATCAACAGCCTGGTTGGAGGTCTGTCCGTAACCTACACGCAGTTTCAGGATATCTATCCAGTCCACCTCGTCCATAAACTCTTCCTGACGAATGTTCCATCCTGCCGATACGGCGGGATAAGTGTGCCATTGGTGTCCCTTTGCCAAACGTGAAGAAGCGTCGGCACGTACAGTCGCCATCAACATATAGCGATTGTCGTAAGTGTACATCACACGGCCCATCCAAGACATCAGACCGCTCTTCTGATAGTTCCAGTTGTCGGGGTTCACCGTAATGGTGCCTTCCGCACGCCCGATGTTGTAGAATTGGAAATATTCGGCAGGAATATCCCGTCCGGCAACGTCCGAACGTGTATAGACAGTCTGTTCGGCAGAGTACATACCGACAACGTTCAGCTGGTGTTTTCCGAAAGTACGGTCGTAAGTCAGCAGGTTCTCCACAGTCCAGTTGGTTGTTTCCGAGTGGTTCAGCGAAGCGGTAGACGGAGTGTCGGCCGTAGTGCTGTTGATGCCTTCGCCGGTGAACGATCCACCTTTAGTAGAACGATAGTTCAAACCCAGGTTGACACGGTATTTCAAACCTTCCACCCACGGGCATTTCACTTCGGCAAACAGGTTGTTGTACGTACCGAAGCCTTCGGTCTTGCTCAGCCAACTGTCTTCCAATTCTTCCACAACGCCTCTGGTCAATACAAATGACTCATCCTGACTGTTGTATTTCACGGTACGTTTCAATGTGCCGTCCGCATTATAGGGGTTAGCGATAGGAGACATGGCAAGCACACCATACAGTCCGATATTGGAACCTTTGGTGACGTTATAGTTGGTATTGTTCACCAGTCCGAAGCGGAAATATTTTCCCACACCCTGATCGAAAGAACCACGCAGAGAGTAACGGGTATAGTTCTGAGTAGGAATGACACCCTGATCCTTATAGTAAGCCGCGCCAAAGCTGTAGCCTCCACCGTTGGTACCACCGGACACGCTGACATCGTGGCTGTTTACATAACCGTCTCGGAACATCAAGTCCTGCCAGTCAGTATCCACATCGTCCGACTCGTCCACCGAATTCTCGAACTTGCCTGCCAGTTTACGCATTTCGGCAAACTTGCTGCCGTTCATCATGGGATATTTGGAGAATACTTTCTTCATACCTGCATACCCATTGTAAGTAAACCGGGCGGGACTACCCTGTGCACCTTTGTGTGTAGTGATCAGGATAACACCATTGGCACCGCGCGAACCGTAGATAGCAGTAGAAGATGCATCCTTCAAGATATCCATGCTCTTGATATCTCCGGGATTGATATCGGACAAATTACCCATAAAGGGGATTCCGTCTAATACTACCAACGGGTCGTTACTGGCGTTCAACGAACGGGTACCACGAATACGAATCTGCATGGAAGCGCCCGGTGCGGAAGAAGTCTGAGCCATATCCACACCTGCCACGCGGTTCTGCAAAGCGTATGTAATATTGGTGGCAGGCATCTCACGCAGCTTCTCTCCGCCTACCGATGCAATAGATCCGGTCACGTCACTCTTGCGGGCGCTACCGTAACCAATCACCACCACTTCTTCCAAAGCTTTGGAATCTTCCTTCAATGTAATCTTTAAAGAACTCTTTCCCGCTACCGGGATTTCCTCGTTCTTGTAACCGACAAAACTCACCACCAACACGGCGTTTTTCGATACATTCAATGCAAAGTTACCATCAAAATCGGTAATCGTACCGTTGGTAGTGCCTTTTTCCAAGACACTGGCTCCGATGATAGCTTCACCACTTGTGTCCTTTACTACACCTTTTACCATCACGCTCTGTGCAAATGCCCACAGAGGAATGAGACAGAACAGAAGCATCAGCCCCACCGGCCTAAAATTCATAGCATTTTTCATTAATACATTAATTTAAGTTATACAAAAAATCAAATAGTCATTTATTTTAAGGTGGCATACATGCCTATCGTTGTTCCGGTAAAGCCTCCGGCAGTGGCCGTTGACAGATACCCGGCGTCCACGTTCCTGCACAACACGTTCCACACACCTTCCTGGCGAGCATAGTAGAAATCATAATGTGTTCCGCGCGAAACCACCTTCAGGTCGGTAAGCACTCCTCTGTCGTCCAAGCGAACGGAAGCCAGCATCTTACTTTCCCCATCGCCTATCTGCCTGAGGGAAATACATTCACCTTGGTCATCCCTGCCTACAGCCAGGAAATATTGATGCTTTTCGTCCTTGAACAACAATATGCCCGCTTGCTCCGCCTTGCTCTGCGGACAGAACAACATACGCGTGCTGCATTCGAACTTATGATGCTGCAACCGGCGGCATATAAAAGCCGGCACCTTCTTTTCGGAAGCACTGACTGAATCACATTTCAAAGTGAGATAACCCGGAGTCTGGGAAAGCGAGTAAAGTCCGGTAGCAGGAGCACGCAAAGTCATCCATTCCATACCCAATGTTTGTCCGTCGAAACCGTCATTCATTTCAAAGTTTCCGAAGGTGGCAGATTCGTCACGCTTCACTCCTTCGCGGCGGACAATGACTGGCACCAGATCATCCCCCTGCGTCATATAGGGGAAACCATCCTCACTCCACTTGACGGGCATCATAAAAGTCTCACGTCCTAAATTCTCGAACGTGTTGTTTATGGGACGGCAAGCCAGAAAGACTGCCCACCAATCCCCTTCCCGGGTTTGAACCAAGTCGGCATGTCCGGCGCACGTCACCGGATTGGGACGCTCCGCATCCAGCTGACGCTGGGTCAGAATAGGGTTATTCTTCCACGGTATGAATTTGCCCGTCGGAGAATCACCACGGAAAATTACTTCCGAATGCCATCCGGCTGTTCCACCCTCGGCAGACATCAGGAAGTAGTTCCCGTTTATTTTATAAAGGTGCGGACCTTCAATCCAGATGGGCTTGTCCTCCGGACGAGCTCCCTTGTTCACCAGAATCTTGCGCGGTCCCACCGTCTTGTCCGCATTCACATCAAATTCCTGCACACGGATGGTACGATGTCCACTGTATTCGGGCTTGTTGTCCGGCGCGTCATCATTATTGACAAGGTAGGCCTTCCCATCTTCATCGAAAAAGAAAGAGGGATCAATGCCTGTCACTTCGGGCAACATAATAGGATCAGACCATTCGCCAAAAGGATCTTGTGTCTTCACAAAGAAGTTTCCGGCCCCTACATTGGTAGTAACCATATAATAAGTCTTGTTATGCGGGTTGTAGGATATGGCCGGAGCAAAAATTCCTCCGCTTACGTGTTGCCCCTCCATGTTGACTAATTGAGAAGGACGATTCAAGATATGTCCTACCTGCTTCCAGTTCACCAAGTCTTTGCTGTGGAAAAGAGGCACACCCGGATAATAAGTAAAGGTGGAAACAGCCAGAAAATAATCGCCTTCGCCATTGGTGCAAATGCTGGGATCGGAATACCATCCCGGCAGAATGGGATTATAAAAATAATCATCTCCCGGAAGCGGATTGGAAATATAGACATCATCCTCACCTTTATAATTAAAGTAATCGAAAAGAGCGACAGACTTTCCTACAACTGGCAAATCATTTCCTTTCTTGATCGAACTACATGAGGTAAAGGAGGAGCCCAACACCCCTAAAGCGATCAGCACGCCCGACCATCTTTTCAGCTTTTGTTTTTGTTTCATTGTCTTTCTAGTATTATAATTGACCAATTCCTTTACGGATTTCAGACGCAAATATAGAAAGTGTCGCCGAATATAAATTCTCTGCATGATACACGCATCTTTCGTAGAGTTACATCTTGCTTCAAACGTGTTACATGAATCTTTATTTGCGTTACAATACATACATAACATACTATATTACAACAAATTATAATTACGCCACCAGATACTGTAATTGAAGAACACGGATATAAAAAGACCGTTTGTAAGTCCCGGACGACGAACGGAATCTCTGCAAACGGTCTGTTTGGACAATACCCGGCAAAGCAACCGGTCCAATCTGTCCGGATGATGTATCACTGATTTATTTTTAGACAGATTCTATGGTCTTTATTTTCCCTTCCGCATCGTACTCCAATTCGCACACCTTCAGGCTGCGCAACCAAGTGGTTCCCCCCGAAGGGACACAATCGTGGTGAAACAGATACCATTTTCCTTTGTATTCTACAATGGCATGATGAGTAGTCCAACCTACCACAGGCTGCAAAATAACCCCTTGATAAGTGAACGGACCATACGGATTATCTCCTGTGGCATAGCAAAGCAGATGAGTGTCTCCCGTAGAATAAGAAAAATAATATTTCCCGTTATACTTGTGCATCCATGAAGCCTCGAAAAAGCGGCGCGCATTGTCACCGGCAGTCAACGGATGTCCGTGTTCATCCAGAATAACCAAAGGCCGCGGCTCTTCGGCAAACTGAAGCATATCGTCCGAAAGTTTCACCACACGTGAAGGCAAAGCCGGTTCACCATCAGCCGGAAAAGCCGCACACTCCAATGCCTTGTTGTTGCGATAACGCTGAAGCTGCCCGCCCCATAAACCGCCGAAATACATATAATAGTTCCCATTACCATCATCAAATACCGCCGGATCTATACTGTAGCTTCCACGCATGGGATCGGGCTGGGGAATGAACGGCCCTTCGGGGCAATCGCTCACCGCCACGCCGATACGGAAGATGTCGTTCCGGTCTTTCAATGGAAAATACATATAATAGTTCCCGTTTTTACGAGCCACATCACAATCCCACAACTGACGCCCGGCCCAAGGGATATCCGAAACTTTCAGTACGACTCCGTGATCGGTCACTGTTCCGTTCATCACATCTTCTGTAGAAAAGACATGATAGTCACACATGTCAAAATGATCACCATTGTCATTCTCCTCCACTCCGCTCTCACGGTCATGAGAAGGATAAATGTAAAGCTTTCCGTCAAAAACATGTACGGCAGGATCTGCCATATAGTCTCCAGGCACCAAGTATCTGAATTTCTTTTCCATATCGTTACGTTATTAAATGTTCTGTTTTCCAATCAGTTCTTCCACAAAAGGTTTCGGCCGGCAATCACGGTCGAACAATAAAGGATAATCCACACGTCCGGGCACAGGGAAATTATTCTTCCATGAGTCACCGTCCGTCACCCCCCACGCCGTCACACGGGTAATGATATTCGAATGTTTCAGGAAAAGACCGAAAAATTCCTTCATCCGGTTATTCCATGCCACAGACACAGAGTCGGGCAAACCGTCGGGATAGGGATTCAGGGATTGTTTATAAGACACCGTGTCCGAAATATTGGCTCCCATCCGTGCCGTGGGCAATGCACTCATATCCCATTCGGTTACCATCACCTTTACTCCGGCAGCTGCAAATGCCAGTATACTGGCTTCAAATTCGGACACTGACGGATAATCCATTCCCATGTGTCCCTGCATACCTACCGCGTCGATGCGCAGTCCACGGTCTTTCAGCATCTTTACCAATTCGACTACTTTGTCACGCTTAGCCTTCCCGTCCATGCCATAATCATTATAGTAAAGTTCGGCTTCCGGATCTGCCTCATGAGCATACTGAAAAATAAGCGGGATGTACTCTTCGCCTAATATCTCGTAAAAAGGAGATTTACGCCAGGAGCCGTCCGATTCAATGGCTTCATTCAACACATCCCAGCCCTTTATACGCCCTTTATAGTGCGTCACAATAGTCTGGATATGTTTTTTTATACGCTCCTTCAAGATGTCGGCACTTACTGTTTTTCCTTGTTCGTCCACACAGAACCAAGGTGCCAGCTGTGAATGCCAGATAAGGCAATGCCCTATAACAGCCATATCGTTCTCCTCGCCAAAACGAACCAACCGGTCCGCTTCCGTAAAATCAAAATGGTCTTCCTCCGGATGAATCACTTCGCATTTCATGCAATTCTCGGCCACAATAGAATTAAAATGACGTTTTACCACTTTCGAGGCGCAAGTATCCTGACCTGCTGCCTGACGTACATTCAACGCTACCCCCATCAGAAACTTGCCCGAAGCTGCTTCCTTCAGCGAAGGATCCGGCTGCATACCGGCCTTCCGGTCATTGCCGCAAGCGGCCATTAATCCGGCAATGGCAGCCAATAATGTTACATATCTTATTTTCATATTACAAAGTTTTTAAGGTAAATAACTTGTTCTTTTTATACAATAACCGGCCTTACTGCGACGGTCAGCAAGTTCCGCCTGCATCTGTTCGTTGTATTTTTTTGTAATAGGATAGAAGCATAAGGCAGCTACTCCCATTCCAAATATCATAGCCGGAATCAGACTGGAGGAAAGTACAATCCCCCTTATAGCCGTACCGCTTTGCTCTGCCCCGATACCGGACACATACCCAAATCCTGAAAGCAGAAACCCCAGGATGGCCCCACCGATACCCAGCCCGGCCTTCAAGGCAAAAACTACACCAGCAAACACAAAGCCTGTGGCGCGACGGTAATTTTTATATTCTGAATAGTCGGCTACATCCGCAATCATCGCCCACAACAAAGGTACAGTCGGCGCGTATGCCAAACTCTTCAGGAAATTCAGTACAAACATCGTTTCCACATCCGCTTTTCCCGGGAAATAGAACAAAGCTGTAAAAATGGCCGTAAGTGAGAGGCAAACGATAAAAACGCGTTTCTTACCATAACGATTTGCCAAAAAGCCGGACAAGAGAATCACCCCAAAGAACTGGACAAGTGCTCCCAACATATTAAACACTCCAAATCCTACCTCGTATGCCTTATCGGAAGAATTGACTACCAGCCCGAAAGCATTCAACACAGCATACCCCGCGCTGCCATCCGTTTCCATTGCCACCAGTCCCAGACGGTCAAGAAAGGCATACAATGCTCCGGCATCCACATAATTCTCAAAATAATAGTTCATGGCACTACCCCACATGGCAAGCGTAATAAAAATGAAAAGCGTAAGTATGAACATAGCCCGCCAAGGAACGCTTCCAAACACATCCTTTATATCCTGACGCGTATCTGTCTTTTGACTGGCAGGCGGCTCTATGCGCTCACGAGTTGAAAAGAAAGTAATGACCAGAAAAACGAACCCGATACAAGCGAACAAAGAGATGGTACATAACCAGCCATGCGCTTTGTCTCCACCATCCGAAAACTTGCTTACCAAAGGGAGCGTAAGTCCCTGCACCACAAACTGGGCAATGGTAGCCGCCACAAAACGAATGGAAGTGATACTGGTACGTTCCTTTATATCACCGGACATCACTCCGCCCAAAGAAGCATACGGCGTATTGTTAAAAGAATAAAGGCTCATCAGCAAGGTATAAGACAGCGTAGCATACAATGCTACCAGCCCTTTATCTTCAATGCCCGGATTATAGAAAGCCAACACATAGAAAACCATGAAAGGCAACGCAGTCCAAAGCACCCACGGACGATATTTCCCGAAACGTGTCTTGGTGCGGTCACTCAATAACCCCACTGTAGGATCGACAAAGGCATCCGTGATACGCGCCACCAACATCACCGTACCGGCAATGGCACCTTCCAGACCGAATATGTCCGTATAAAACTTTGTCTGATAAATCATCATCATCTGGAAGACCAGATTAGCCGAGCAATCCCCCAGGCTGTAACCGATTTTCTCGGCCATCGAAACTTTTTGACTTTGTGTATTCATGGTTATTACATTAAAATATCTTCCATAAAAAGTAATTCCATCCATTGGCTGGAATTACTTTATGCCTATTGAAAACAAAAATGAGCTAAACAAAATGTTGTCCCTGCTCCAATCTTTAGAATCTTATTCCAGACGAAACAAAAGTACACAAAGCTTTATGATTCCTGTAATCACAATGATACACGCATCTTTACAGGCAGAACAGACGTGCTCCGCCTGTAACATTTTTCTTTGATGATGTTACATCCAGGCCTATTTACCTTATAATTAAACATAACGGGGGGCTGTTCAACATTGAACAGCCCCCCGTTTCCCGACAAACAGCATTCAGCGTTTCTCGTAATACTTCACCCAGTCCACCCACATTTCCACAGGTAATTCTTTCGGGTCCACAGCGCCAACCCATGAACCGCCCAACTGCATATCTATCAATAAATAGTAAGGTTGATAGAAAGGGAACTGCCCTTCCTTGTCCGTATCAATGCGCGGATAAGTATAGGTATGACGATGATTGACAGCAAACACCAGGCTATCCGGATAAATATCTACCGAATAGATATTGTATTCCTCAGGATTTATCTTATTAATACCTCCGTGAGGCGGATTATCCTTTATACCTAAGACATGTGTATAGTAAGAATGGGTAGTCTGATAAGCAATACGATCATGATTCAACCGTTCCATAATATCAATCTCACCTCCTTTGGGCCACTCCGCTTTTTCGGGAAGCATCCATATAGCCGGCCATGCCCCCTTAGCGGCTTGCAATTTAGCACGTATCTCCACTCTTCCCCCTGTAAACAATTTCTTTCCTTTGGTATAGACACCTCCCGTCAGATAAGGAGCCGTATCATTTTTTTGAGTATGATTGGCTATTCCACGAAGTATCAGATTTCCATCCTGCATAGCATAACATGAATCATAATAAGACATATAGTTGTTCCAATCGGATGTTCCGCGAGGTATCTTAGTCCATACCGATTCGTCAAAACTGTTTTTTTGATCAAAATTCTCCACCCATACCAGCTTCCATTCTTTACTTTTAACCGATGTCTTACAAGCACTCACCAAACAAACCAGCCCCATACAGGCCCAAACAAATAAAAGGCTTTTTCTCATAGTATTTATTTCTATCTGATAAAAAAACAATGCCGTATCAAACGAAATATAATCTCATTCAATACGGCTAATTTATCTATTAATAATGTATTTATTTCGCCAAGCTATAAACCACATCCATTATCTTCTGGCCTATTTCATCTGCCGCTTCCATGGTTGCAGCCTCAGAATAAACACGGATAATAGGTTCAGTATTACTCTTACGCAAATGTACCCACTTGTCTGGGAAATCGATTTTCACACCGTCTATGTCGTTTATCTCTTCATCCTTATACAGTTCCTTTATTTTGGCCAAAATAGCGTCCACATCCGTTTCCGGAGTCAGATCAATGCGATTCTTGGCAATGAAATAAGGAGGATAAGTAGCACGCAGTTCACTGACTTTCTTCCCTTCGTGTGCCAAATGGCTCAGGAATAAAGCAATTCCCACCAATGCATCACGTCCGTAATGGCTTTCAGGATAGATTACTCCACCATTTCCTTCACCTCCAATCACTGCATGAGTCGCTTTCATCTTGGTAACCACATTCACTTCCCCTACAGCCGAAGCATTGTATTCGCAACCATATTTACGGGTTACATCGCGCAAAGCACGGGTAGAACTCAAGTTAGAAACGGTATTTCCGGGAGTATGTTTCAATACATAGTCTGCCACGGTCACCAATGTATATTCTTCGCCATACATTTTTCCATCCTCACAGATCATAGCCAGACGGTCAACATCCGGGTCTACAACAAAAGCCATGTCACAACCGCCTTTGGCCATCAACCCCATAATATCCCCCAGGTTCTTTTCCAAGGGTTCCGGATTATGCTGAAAATCACCGGTCGCTTCACAATAGAGCTTTTCTACATGCTTCACTCCCAATCGTTCCAACAATTCAGGAAGAATAATACCGCCAACTGAATTAACGCAATCTATAGCTACACGGAAATTGGCCTTACGGATAGCATCCACGTCTACCAATTTCAAAGCCAAAACACTATCTATATGTTTCTGATTGTAGGTATTGTCTTCGCGATAACTTCCGATGTGGTCGATATCGGCAAATTCAAACGCTTCCGCTTCTGCTATACGCAGCACTTCATTTCCTTCTTCTTTATTCAGAAATTCTCCATGCTCATTCAGCAACTTTAAAGCGTTCCATTGTCTGGGATTGTGGCTGGCAGTCAAAATAATACCACCACACGCTCCTTCCATGGTTACAGCCAATTCTGTAGTCGGTGTAGATGCCAGTCCGATATTCACCACATCAAATCCCATTCCCATTAAAGTACCGCATACCACGTTCTTCACCATTTCGCCGGAGATACGTGCGTCACGTCCTACTACAATTTTATTGCTCTTTACTGTAGTTGTTTTACGTATCAGCGTTGCATAAGCTGATGTAAATTTCACTATATCCAGCGGGTTCAAACCTTCCCCCACGTGTCCTCCAATGGTTCCACGAATTCCGGATATTGATTTAATTAATGTCATCGTGCTAATTGATAAGTTATTTCATAGTAACAAGGATAGACAGAAGCAGAAGCGTCAGATTGTCCTTCACTGTGAGGTACAATCAGTCTGACCTTAGAACGACCGGAAATCTCTCTGCCGACCTTTATGTAATTGAATGGAATCAACCATCCTGAAGGTACGTAAGGTGTCCCCCAAACTGTATACATTATACCGGAGGTGAATGTAGCTGAAAAAGATTTTCCACTTTTTGTCAGCATCATAGCATCCGGATAAACCATTTGAGAATTCCCATAGTCTGTATTCCAAGACAAAGAATCTATTCCATCCGAAGTAATCTGTTCCTCCACATACCGGGCCAAAATCTCATAGCGACCGTCTTTCAAACGCTCACCATTTCCTTCTGCCACAATCTGCATATAAACACCTGTTTCCGAGAAAAGGACAAACTGGTTTTCATCCACATTGGTTGTAGAATCCTGTTCCTGAAACTGTTCAAAGCTGATCACATTGATATCTTCCCGTTCAATAAATCGTTTGATAGCTTCTCTCTCTTCTTCTTTCATTTCAGCATAGGTCTTTCCATTATTGCAAGACTGGAAGACCAGCCCTAAAAGAAACACAGATGCGAACAATATACCTAATTTCTTCATTCTAAGTTCTGTTATTTTCGGGCAAAATTAATAAATAAGCCCCTAACTTTTATATTGTTTGTATGCAATTATACTAAAATAACTATTTTTTTGCCAGAAGCAGTTCCTCGTATTTCACCAAAGCCTGTTTAAACAGATCGATAGCTTCATCCATTGTACCATAAAACTCACCACCGGATGCATTCAAATGACCACCTCCATTAAAAAATTCGGCAGCCACTTTATTACAAGGGAAAGTACCTACAGAACGCAGAGATACCTTTATCATATTCTTTTCCGTATCCTCACGCAAGAATACGGAGAAAATAATATTCTTTATGGAAAGCGGAATATTCACAAACCCTTCCGTATCTCCTTTTACATACTGGAATTTACTTTGTTCCTCTTTTGTCAGCCAAATCAATGCCGAATTGAACTGAGGGAATACTTGCATCTTGTCGTACAGCACATATCCCATCAGGCGTAAACGTCCCTCAGAATATGTATTATAAACTTTACGATAAATCTCATCCTTATCAATGCCTTTTGAAAGCAGTTCACTAATAATGAAATAAATTTCACGGTCATTAGAATTATAAGTAAAGCCACCTGTATCGGTCATCATCCCCGTATAAATACATTCAGCACCTTCTTTGGTGATATCCTCAAAATACCCCAGACGGCATATCAACCGGAAAACCAATTCCGATGTAGAAGATATTTCAGAATGAGAAATAATGATTTTACAAAAGGCTTCCGGATTAAGATGATGGTCAATCATCATTTTACGTGCCGGCGACTGAGCCACAGCATCCGCCATCGCATCAATACGAGACAAAGCATTGAAATCCAGACAACAGATCACATCTGCCTCATTCAGCAGTTTATTGGCAAATTCAGTATATTTATCGTACCGGATTATATCCTTGGCTCCCGGCATCCATCTCAAAAAATCCGGAAAAGCATTGGGAACAATGACATTCACCGTTTTTTCCTGTGATTCTAAAAAATGCCATAATCCTAATGAGGAGCCAATGGCATCACCATCCGGTGACACATGGGTAACAATAACTATTTTATCAGCTCTTTCAAACCATTTTTCGGCATGGTCTATATTAGCCTGTGCAATTACTTTTGATAACATATTCAATCTTTTTCTTTTGAAATGGCAAATTTACAAATTAATTCTTTATTCACAGAAGAATACGGTAAGAACCTTTCGGAGATATATCAATATAATCCAATCCCAAACCTCTACACTCGTCCTTTAACAAATTCAATCTATACCCACCGAGCGAAGCATCCAGTATGACCTTCCTAATTTTAAATATTTTTTGTAATGGGGCAATTTTTCCTTTAAAACCTTTACACAAGTACATATAATCAATATCCAACAAACAATCAACCGATCTGCTCCGCCAGCGGTTATCAACCAAAACACATATATTCAGACCTTTATAATGATAAATGCTATCCTGTTGCCAAACATCTTTTTGAGGGGAAACTTTTACTTGCGAATGGGCCAGGATTAACTGAAAAGACTCCTCTTTCATATAATATAGACAACCTGAAAATCCTATAAAAAAATTGATTCCACACAAAACAGTAATCAACAATTTCCGTGAAGGAGATAACAGATAAGATAATAACACAAATAATAATACATAAAGAATACCAACCTGAAACAAAGACAAATGTATATCGCCGGAATGTGATATAGGCAAATCCCCCACCCATTGCATACTGTTATTCAGCAACCACAACACCCCGTTCAATCCTTTTACCACCCATATATGCAATACCGTAAAAGGAGACAACACAAAACTTGCTACCGATCCATAAATTATAACAAATACTAAAGGTGCCACTATCAAATTGGCCGGTAAAAAACAAACAGGAAAATAAGCGAATTTATAAATAACCACAGGAGCTGTCCCTAACTGTGCCGCCAGCGAAACCGCCACTATCCCCCAAATATAACGAGGTACAGGGTGATGCACCCGCCAGCACCGAAAAATGACAGGATAAATAAACAAAATTGAAAATACAGCCAGAAATGATAGCTGGAACCCGGTATCAAAAAGATAAAAAGGATTATAAAGCAGCATAAAGAATGCCGCTATAGCCAAAGTATTCAATGACAAAGTCCGTTCTCCTGCCGCACGTGCCACTGTCATTAACATACACATTACCACCGCCCGTATAACCGAGGGGGGCAACCCCACTAAAAAAGCAAATGTCCATAACAACAACACAATAATGCCACACTTTACCCATCGCAGCAAACAACTTCTATCCAGCGGACGCAATATCCAACACAATAATCCCCACAAAACAGCTATATGCATTCCTGACAAAGCCAAGATATGGCTCACTCCCGCCACTTGATAAGTTTCACGTAAATCCTCACTCAGTTCCTCCTTATAGCCAACAGTCAAAGCGGACAATACGGCAAATTCATCTCCCGAGAACCCCCATTTCCGATAACTGTTCAGTATTTTCTCTCTCCATACACCTGTCCGCTGTTTCCATGTCAATGCCGATTTCTTGCCTGTCCATTGCCAATACCCCGGAAAGATTACGGCCGTTCCGCTAATTTGCTGTCTGAAAAGATAAGCCGCATAATCAAATTCTCCCGGAATCACCTCTCTTTCAGGAGTCGAGATACGTGTATAAAAGTTCAAATGGTCTCCACATCGTAAATTTACAGAAAGACTATCTTTCATAATATAGACTAGTATCATACGATTAACAGGAACTATCCCCCTCTCAGACATTTCTTTATCTATCCGCAATTTACAGAGATATGTTTTTGCCTTTTCTTGTGGAACATCCACTATCACCCCTTGATACATATTCTTCCCTGATGACCATTCATAGTCCACCCGTTGCCATTTTTGCTGTAGCAACAATGCCCCTACACAAAATAGAAACATAAAAACCATGCCTCCAAATAACCATCGGGAAAGGTAGCCTTGCCATTTCACCAATACAATCAAGCCAATCAAGCACCCCAATATTCCCGTGCCAGAAACAAGCACAGGCAAGGCGCCTTGAAAAAAATGATCGGATACAAAAATTCCGGCGACTAGAGGTATAGTCAACCGGAACATGGAACAAGGCTTTACAGCCGCTATATTTCGCACTTTGGTTTTAAGTTCAAAGAGATTTCAACCGATGTATCATGTCTGACATATCAGGAGCTTTGAACACAGCATTTCCTGCCACCAGCACGTCCGCTCCAACCTCTACAAGCTGTCTGCCGGTTTCCAGGTTCACTCCCCCGTCAACCTCTATCAATGCCTGCGAACCTGTATTCGTTATCAACTCACGTAATTCCCTCACCTTATCCAGGGTATGTACAATAAATTTCTGACCACCAAAACCGGGATTCACACTCATCAGCAATACCATATCCACGTCACGGATAATATCGACCAACATAGCCACAGGAGTAGACGGATTCAATGTGACAGCCGCTTTCATTCCGGCATCCTTTATTTGTTGCACCACTCTATGCAAATGTACACAAGCTTCATAATGCACATTCATCATCATTGTTCCCAAATCTTTCACTTCTTTAATGAATTTCTCGGGATTAACAATCATCAAATGTACATCCAAAGGTTTTTCACACAACTCGGCTACATATTTCAATACAGGAAAACCAAAAGAAATATTCGGTACAAACACACCATCCATTATATCAATATGCAACCAGTCGGCATCACTACGATTTATTTGTTCTATGTCTGCCTGTAGATTAGCAAAATTGGCAGACAATAAAGAAGGGGATATCAGAGGTCTATTCATGGTTCACTGTTCTTATTCTTTTTATACAGAACAAAGATAACCATATTTTATATAAGAACAGTGAAAAAATTCATTTTATTTCGGCAAAGTAAACCGCACACCCAACTGTATATTAAAATTAAAAGGATGTTCTTTGCGAATCGTATTTACATTACTGCCGTCATCAAAGTAATAAACAACTCCCGGCTCCGCATAAATACCCAATTTCTCTGTAATCTTAAACTGCGCACCTGCCGCTGCGGACAAAGACCATTGCAAAGGTTTCACTTTGACATCTTCTTCCCCTCCCGAAAATTGTTCATCTTTTCCTGCATTTGATGTAGAAACACTGCCGATAATGCTTCGCTTTCCAGATACACATTTTTCTACCGCTCCACCTGCCGAAGCATACACTTCAAACCGCTTGTTACTCCATATATTCCGGTTCACTTTCAAAGGAATACCCACATAATGCAGTTTCTCTTCCCAGCCATAATTGTTTTTTTGAGTTCCCGAACGTGTTTCGGATGAAAGCTGGGTATAAGTCACCCCAGTTTCTACAGCCCAATCATCACTTAAATCAAAACGAAGGGAAGCTCCAAAAGTAACAGGCATACGATATTTTATATCAGACTGCGCATTCTGTCCTTCCGACAAGTTATTGAACTGAACCAGCTTATCAATTTCAGCCCTTGTTTCCACTCCATAAGCACTATTCATTGTTGCGTTCCTTGCACCATTAGGCAAAGGCAAATATCCATCCATACTAGTCGAGGATGAAAAGGTTCCATTACCGGTAGAAAGTCCTATCGACCAGTTTCTGTCCTTCTTTCTATGAGGAGCCACATAAGCGTAATTCGTTTTGGCAGCCGAATAGGAAGATCTGCCGGCCTGTTTCTGTTGTTTTTGTTCCACTATAACAGATTCCTCTTTTTGCTCTTCAATATAATTTTCCTCTATCTGTATCTCTTCTACCTCTTTATTTAGCAAAACCTCCTGTTCGGCGGCTAACGCCTTTGCCGTAACAGACCGAACAACTTTTACATGTTTCTTTTCCTCAGAACGGGCAGCAGGAACTACCAAGGCCATAGGTTGCTCAGGAGTGATTGATCCCGGCACCAACTCATCGGGTTCGTGCATTACATTCAACCCTGCCGATTGTTGCTCCAAATAGTTTGCTGAAGGTGACTGCCAAAACCATACAGTCAATGAAGACACAACCACTAACAAAGCAACAGCTGCTGCAGCCTGCCAGCGGCGCCACATCGGAATTACTTTCGGAACCGTATCCAGCTCCTTTTCCAACTGTTCCCAAAGATCAGCAGGAGCCGGTTCCGAATAGCCTTCCATCCGAGTGCGGAAATTTTTTATCCATTTATCTTTTTCTTTCATTCCTATATCCTCTTTCTATAATCATTTATTTTTTTCATTAATAAGGTTTTGGCTCTATATAATTGAGACGATGAAGTATGTTCTGTAATTCCTAGCATTTCAGCAATCTCCTTATGTCCCTTTTCTTCTAATACATATAAATTAAAGACCGTTCTATATCCATCCGGAAGTTCTTTAATGAATTGCATTAAAACAGATTGGGGTATTTGCTCAAAATCATCCTCATCTCCATCTATCACATCGGGTAACTCTTCGACTATCACTTCCTGATTGGTAGAAGCTTTCTTGCGAAGATAGCCCAGTGCTTCATTTACCATAATACGTGCCAGCCATGCTTTCAATGACCCCTCTCCTTTATAAGTAAATTGACTGAATGAACGAAATATATTCAAAAATCCATCATGTAAGACATCCTGTGCCACTTCCCTATCACCTGTATAACGAACACAAATGGCCATCAATTGCCCGGCATAACGCTCATACAATTGCTTGCGTGCAAGGTTATCGCCCTTGCCGCAACGTTCCACCAATTCTGTTTCATTCATTGTTTGTGACACTTCTTTATTGAATAAATGATAAGACTGCAAAAATACTGCATCCGGAAGAATAAAATTTTTGCTTAAGCAGATTTAACATTTTTACAAGCAGTAAACTTACTATCTTCGCATTTAAGCGATAGAAACAATTCTAGAAACAGAAAATATGAGAAAATATAAAGCGACAGTTCTTGTAATAATTATGGTAATGCTGATTCCATTTACTCAGTCTTGCCTGAATGACTATGATGATGACATCTACGACATACAAGCAGAAATGCCTTTTAACGCCGCTTTAGCAACCGTAGTAACTCCCAGTGAAGTACCCGGTGAAGCAGTGATAGAAAGCGATAATGATGGAATCGCATACGTAGTGAATCCCGATAAATTAACACGTTTTGAAACAAATAATCCGGGACAACGTATTTTTTATACCTATATAAATGCAGCCAATCCGACCGGAGATGCAAGTAAGAAAGGACCTTTTATTTCTATAGATTACTTGCAGAAGATCTTAACCAAACCAATGGATACACTAAAAGAAAACGATGAAGATATTTACGGACATGATGGAATCAACCTCATCACTCCCATTATGGGTAAGACACACCTGACCCTTATGTTCCAAATATTAGGTTTCAACTCTAATATCAAACATCGGATCAGCCTTGTAGCCACAGAAGGAACCGTTCCTGACGCAAACGGATATATGGCCGTAGAATTACGCCACAATGCCGAAGGTGACAGACAGGAATATCCGAGTCCTGGTTATGTATCCTTCCCTTTATTGGATGTTCCCGGATATAAAGAGGGTAAGCTACAAGGATTTAAAATAAAAATGAATACCATTAACAATGGCGAAGAAACCGTTACAGTAAGTTATAATAAAAGTAAATCTACAAACTTTCCGTTCATACAGAAAGATATATCCAACACAAAAATTAAATGATTCTTAACAACTCCTTGTCTGTCTTATTGTAACGAAAAGGCTGTATCCGAAAATCTTTCGATACAGCCTTTATCATTTATACCGACTTATAGTGTACTAAGATTATACCGTTAATACATCAGCAACACACATACTAACGTATCATTTATTCCACCTTATTATTATCCGAAGTTCTGTAGCCTCTCAAAAAATCAGCCACATTCATACGTTTCTTTCCTGCCAGCTGCAAAATAAGCACATTAATAAAACCATCTTTTACAGCCACCTGAAAATAAGTCTTCATATCCGTACGGATATCGCCTATATTCATCTCATGGGAAACAAAAACTTTCTCCGTTTCATATATTTTCAAAACCTGACGTGTTCCATCAGCCACACAAAGCTCGGTCCATGCAGCCGGATAAGGAGATAGCCCACGAATAAAGTCATAAATCTGCTTCACACCTTTATTCCAGTCTATACGGCAGGTCTCTTTAAATATTTTCGGCGCCGGGCGCAATTCCGTTTCCTGCCGGATCAAATTTTCCTGAGGAACAGGTTTCACACTTCCATCCAAAATAGCATCCACGGTTTCCAAAACCAAATCTCCCCCCAAATACATCAGCTTATCATGTACTATTTCCACATTATCCGTATCAGCAATAGGAACACGCACCTGCTGGATAATCTCACCGGTATCTATCTCATGTTTCAAGAAGAAAGTCGTAATACCAGTTTCCGTATCTCCGTTTATCACCGCCCAATTAATAGGAGCAGCTCCTCTATATTGAGGTAATAAAGATGCATGCAAGTTAAATGTGCCCAAACGCGGCATATTCCATACTATTTCGGGAAGCATACGGAAAGCAACTACAATTTGTAAATCGGCTTGTAAAGACCGGAGTTCCTCTACAAAAGCCTCATCCTTCAATTTCTCCGGCTGAAGTACCCTCAGACCTTGAGAAACAGCATATTCTTTCACCGGACTAGGTTGTAGCACACTGCCATGTCGTCCCATCGGTTTGTCGGGCATAGTTATCACACCTACTACATTGTAGCCTCCTTCAACCAATCTTTTCAGGCTCTCCACCGCAAAATCGGGAGTACCCATATATACGATCCGCAAATCTTTCTTTTCCATATACTTACATTATTTAATCTTCAGAGAAATCAACCAATACCTGCCGGTACGAATTAAATATTTTCGACTTGGAAACAAACCCTTTGTATTTTCCCTCTTCATCAATCACAGGCAGGTTCCAGGCCTTTGTATCATCAAACTTCTTCATCACTTCTTCCATTGAATCAGTAACATTGATCCGTGCCGGAGGAGAAATCATAAATTTTTCTACCTTGAAACGATGGTATAATTCCTGACGGAACATAATATTACGGATATCATCCAATACCACAATGCCCAAAAGTTCTCCATTGACATCCACTACCGGAAACAAATTGCGTTTAGCCTGCGAAATGACTTTAACCATTTCACCTAAATCCATATCAGGACGCACTTTCTCAAAATCAGTTTCAACCACACTGTCAATATTCATCAAAGTCAATACGGCCTTGTCTTTATGATGTGTTATCAATTCACCTTTCTTAGCCAAACGCATAGAATAAATACTATGTGGCTCGAATATCATAATGGTAAGATAAGAACTGACAGATACCATCATCAGCGGAAGGAACAAATCATACCCACCAGTCAATTCTGCAATCAGAAAAATACCTGTCAGCGGAGCATGCATTACTCCCGACATCAATCCCGCCATTCCCAACAAAGCAAAATTTTTCTCCGGAATATAAGGACCTATATGCAGTTCATTACAAAAATGAGCGAAGATGAACCCGGTGATACACCCCAAGAACAAACTGGGAGCAAAAATACCCCCACAACCACCACCGCCATTCGTTGCACTGGAAGCAAAGACTTTGAAAAGTACAATCATGGCCAAATAGACTAGTAACAAATTATCGAACCCATAAAAGATAGAGTTATTCATTACTGTATTCCAGTCATGATTGGTTACGCCATTCAGCAATAAATTAATAGTATCATACCCTTCACCATATAATGGAGGAAATAAGAAAATCAATATGCTCAGCATTGCACCGCCTATAGCCAGCTTGATATACGGATTATTATATCGACGAAATATATTCTCCACAGAATTCATAGCCCGCGTAAAATACAAAGAAACCAATCCGCACGCAATGCCTAACAGAATTGCCGAAGGAATGCGCTCCATCAAAAACGGTTCATCCATATGGAACTTGAACATGGCATCAGGACCGGTAAGAATATAAGAAACAGTAGCTGCCGTGACACAGGAAACAAGAAGAGGCAACAATGATGCCATCGTCAAATCAATCATCAAGACTTCCAAAGTAAAAACCAAGCCTGCAATAGGAGCCTTAAAAATACCGGCCACAGCACCTGCCGCACCACACCCCACCAACAGCATCAGAGTTTTATGCTCCATCTTGAATACACTTCCCAAATTAGAACCGATAGCCGATCCGGTCAACACAATCGGAGCCTCTGCACCTACGGAACCACCAAAACCGATAGTAATGGCACTAGCTATCACAGACGACCATGTATTATGCCGCTTGATGCGGCTTTGACGACGGGATATGGCATATAATATTTTCGTCACCCCATGACTGATGTCATCTTTCACAATGTAACGAATGAACAATCCGGTAAGAAAGATTCCAAAAACCGGATACACCAAATACAACCAGTTGACTCCTGTAGAATCAAAATTTTCAGTCAGAAATTCCTTGATCCATTCTACTAGAAACTTCAAAAACCACGCGGCCAATGCCGTAAAAATACCAGCAAGAAAACTTAATATAAGAATAAAGTGTTTCTCTCTTATCTTCTTTTCGCGCCATAAGATAAAGCGCTGTAACCAACTTTTCTTATTTTCATCTATAATTGCGTCCATTCCTTTTTTTACTCTCTAATAATCTTCACTTCTCCCCCTTTACCCAGTTTGATAATGCTGGATGGTTTGGGATGCCCCACTTCATCTTGTCTATACTCCACAATATAGTCTACAGCTTGTTTTACTTCTTCACTGATTTCACTGAAGTTGGCAGGTGAAGGCTGACCGCTGATATTGGCAGAAGTCGACACAATAGCTTTACGAAATCGGAAACAAAGTTGTTTGGAGAATTCCTCAGCCGTAACACGAATACCAACACTGCCATCCTCAGCCAGCAAATTCTCTGCCAGATTACGTGCCCCATCATAAATAATAGTCAATGGTTTTGTGGCAAACTCAATCAAATTCCAAGCTACCGCAGGTACATCACTAACATAAAAATTTACTTTTACCGTACTGTCCACCAATACAAGCATCGCTTTACTATCAGCACGCTTCTTTATATCATAAACTCGTTTTACCGCCTTCGGATTAGTTGCATCACAACCTATTCCCCAAATAGTATCAGTAGGATAAAGAATCACTCCTCCCTTCTGCATCACTTCACAGGCTTTCTTCAAATCCTCTCTAAAATCTTCGTTCATATCGTTTTTTATTATTTGGTTCTCATTTCAACAAGTTGCAAATGTAGCAAATCCTCTTGATAATGACGAGTTAAACTTGAAAAAAAGATGCCTTGACTGTTTCGGAAAACAATCAAGGCATCTTGTCCAAACAATAAGGATACTTTTATTCTCCCGTTATCTTCTATTTTAAAACAAAGTATTCGTATCCTCCACCAGCCTGCCCATAGCCCAAGCCGCCCGGATATTCAGTTCTCTATCCAAAATCAACACATCGGCATCCATATCTTTCTGCAATGCCCCCTTCCGGTCATCCACTCCCATAATTCGTGCCGGAGTTTCAGAAGCCATCCGTACGGCGTCAGCCAGCGGAATACCAGCTTTTACCATTGTTCGTACTAATATATCCATGGTTGCTATACTACCTGCCAATGAAGAATGATCAGCCATTTTGCACACACCATCCTCAATAATTACATTAGGATCTGTTATTTCCATTCCATCAGCAGCGGCATATGCCAAAGCATCTGTAACCAAACAAGTTTTTTCCACTCCCTTCAATTTATAAGCCAGCCTAAGAATAGTAGCAGGTAAATGGATACCGTCAGCAATCAATTCGATAGTCATTCCGTCTGTCAGATAAACACTTTCCACTGTCCCTTCGTATTTATATTCACGACATTTATGGAATCCCGGCATGCCGTTATAGAAATGGGCAGTATGAGTAAAGCCGGCTTCAAACGCAGCTTTTATCCCCCCGTATTCTGATTCTGTATGTGACACAGCCACTAATACTCCTTTTGACTTCAAATAGCGGGCAAATTCCAACGCACCCGGAAGTTCAGGTGAAGCATCCCAACGCTTGATGCAGTCAGTACTTTCCAATAAAGAAGTATATTCCTCTTTATCAGGATTCTTCAATTTCCCGGCAAACTGCTCACCTGCTCTTTTCGGATTCAGGTAAGGGCCTTCTACATGCAACCCCAAGACAGGACTATCCTTCTCGTTCATCAAAGTTTCGCATACAGCTACCGCCTTACGGATTTCTGAAAAAGGAGAAGAAGACAACGTTGGGAAAATACTGGTCGCCCCATGCTTCTGATGAGCTCTTATCGCTGCACGGAACGCCTCTTCCGTACATTCATTAAAATCGTGGCCACCACCGCCATGAGCATGCATACACACATATCCGGGTACAATATACATCCCTTTAGCATCAATCAGTTTCGCACCGATCAGTGCCAGGTCACAGTTAGTCACTTCCAGTATTTTATTATCCCGTATCAGTACAGAGCCTTCGTCCAACCAACCTTGCGGAGTAAAAATCTTGCCGTTAATAATTTGAGTTAACATGATTAGCGAGTATTAGATAATATTTATTTAATGCTTTTTGTAACAACAAAAGTAAACACTTCTATCGAGAAAGAAAAGTAAATTCTTCATTATCTTTTTTGTTTCTTCAATGAGAATATAGGCAAAAACAAAAATATTCCAAGTATAGACATAACTAACCCGCCTATAGTACCCGCCGCCAAAGGAAACCAGAAAGCCTCTTTTCCATCCCCCACCATAAAAGGAATAAACCCCAGAATAGTAGAAACAACCGTCAGAAAAATAGGCATAATTTTCGAATTCCACGCTTTGGTAAAAGCACGTGCCGGTAATAACAGAGGATATCTTTTTCTTATCGCATTATATTCATTTAGAATATAAATACTGGCATTCACTGTAATACCGCAAAGTAATACAAAAGAAGCAAATCCACCCTGATCAAAATTCAGTCCGAAAAGATAAAACGTAAGGAATACGCCAATGTAGGATATCGGAATGACAAAAATGATAGCCAAAGGCTGTTTCAAAGAATTAAACAAAATAGCCGTCGTAAAGAAAATAATGGCGATTACAATCAACAACAATGCATATTGCTTGTTATCTTTTTTATTCCATGACCAATAATCCTGATCATTTTCGGCTGTATATCCCATAGGTAATACCTTATTAAATTCCTCCAAGTCCTTCTTCAACAGTTTTTTTCCTTGTTCGGATGAACCGATATATTCATATTGCAGGCAAAGACGATATTGTTGGTTTTCTTTTGCAACTTTCTGGGGTGACTGTCCTTTCTGAACAGTAGCGAAATCGGCCAGTTTATAAGAACGGCCATTGATGAAAAACGGTATATTAACCAAGCCCCATACATCATATTGCTGCCCTTGGAGCGATGAAAGCTTCAGTTGTTCCGTCTGATTATCAAACAACACGTTACCACAATAAATATCCCGTCCGAATACAGGGCGCAAAGCGGTAAACAGCTGCGTGGCTGTAACATTCTCTTTCGCCATCCTCAGCTTGTCCAAATCCAGATAAAACTCACTATAATCATCTTTCCACCAAGAAAACTCCGAATTTACCGTCACTTCCTTGATACGGCGGTGTAATAACAACTTCTCCTTCAGCCGTTCCGTCCAATAAGAAAGTTCGTCGTAATTATACCCATACAGTTTCACACGGAAACTGCCGGCACTCTCACGCACATCGTTACTGAATCCCTGATCTTGCAAACCATATACGCTCCAGCTACCACCTCCCAAAGTCAGTGCCTTACTGATTATATTAGCTTTCAAAGTATACGGGAATCCGCTCCGCTGATTTTCTTTTGTAAAATAAATCTGAATATTAGCCTGACGCGCATTATAGATATACGTCTGAAACTGCCTGATTTCCTTGAAATCGCTCAGATAAGTTTCCATCCTCTTAATCAGCACATTCATCTGCTCCAATGTACTGCCATTAGGCAACGTAGCATAAACGGAAAGCACCACTTCACCTTCATCACGATTGAAATAACTTCCCTCGTATACTTTTTCCGCAAAAAGACGGAGGCTGCCACCTAAAGCCTTGTTGATTACCGGCTTTACCTTATCCTTGAAGGTAGGATTATCAAATACCTTATTATAATATTCCACCCATTTACCTTCTCCTTCCATCTTCTCGGGCAGCATAAATACAGGCAGACCGAACCCCAGCAGCAATAATAGGCAAGCTATCACCCTGAAACGGCATAAATAATAAATCACCCCTTGATAGAAACGGGTAAAATAGACAGTCAACCGTTTCATAAAAGTGGGTCTGAGCAGAAAACGTCTTCTTTTTCTTCTCTTTTTCTTCTCCAAACCTATTTTATCAATCATGGACGGAACAAAGAATAATGCAACAAACAAAGATACTGCCAGATTGATAATGACCACCGCTGCAAAATCCTGCAAGTTCAGACGTATCTTCTCATCCAGAAAGAAAATAATAACCAATGCCCCGATAGTAGTCAGCGTGGCCGCCAGTACAGAAACAAACGCCTTCAGATTGCGGCGATGCAGAATATGGTCTGTCATCACTATCGTATTATCTATCACCAAATTCAATGAGATGGTAATACCCGCCAATGAATAAAGCTGCATTTCCAGACCAAATGCATAATAAAGAATGACGGCAACAGATATATTAACCGCCAGACTGGTCACAATCAGGAACAGATAACGCAGATTTCGTGTTATCAACGCTACAAACAGCAATAAAATCAATACGGTCAGTCCGGTACGGAAATAAATCTTATCCAATTCTTTCTGAATATATTCCGTAGCGTCATAACTGATATGTACCTCATAGCCCGGAGGCATCTTCTGTTGCAACTCACCCATAAGGTGCTTCACTTCCCCACTTAAATTTAATTGATTGGCAGTTTCCTCGGCCGTGATATACAGGTAGACAGAATTCAGCCCGTTTATCCGGTAATAACTTTGCGGTCGTTCTTCCACATGCCTTACCTTTATCAGTTTATCCAGCGTAACCATCGTTCCATCTTCGGCTTGCAGTTGAATGGCTCCCGGTTCAAATTCCATTTCTTTTTCAGTAGATGTACGTACCAGTCTGATCCACTCTCTGCCCTCCGCACCTTTTTCAATAGAACAGATCCCCAGAAACTCTTTTTCATAATGGCGGTTAATGGCCCGTTGCACAGCCTGCAGTGTGATTCCCAAACGCGAAAGCTGGTCACTGTCATACTCCAACTGCCACTCCATAGGTGTAGCTCCATTCAGTTCCACTTTATAAATCCCCTTCAACTGTCCCAATACCGGCTTGATATTCTCTTCCGCATACTGCTGAATCAAAATAGGATTGGCAGGCGCATTCAGTGTATAAGTAATAAAAGGTCTGGATGCCTTATCATCCGAACGTCGCGTACTGATTTGAGGATAACTCACCCCCTCGGGCAGCTGAGGCCAGGTCTGTCTGATGATGGTAGACACTTCAAAGCGGGTAACGTCAATATCCGCATGCTTGTCCAGTTCCAAAGAAATTGAGCCGCTGCCGTTATCCGAAGTAGAGTTCACCTTCCTGATTCCCTTTACTCTGGCCATCATCGCCTCCAGTTTACTGGTAACCTCCGCCTCAATAACCCGTGACGAATTGCCGGGCATACTGAAAGAAACAGTCAGACCGGGCAAGGTACGCGACGGCGCCAGCTTAACCGGCAACAGCGGTACTAATACCACCCCTATCAGTGACAGGCAGACAAATGTCACTATCAAGGTAAACGAGGAGAGGTTACGCGGATTACTCATCGATAAATTCCTGTATTAAAATCAAACTTGTCCGCAAGGGAAAAACCGGACTCAAAATCGTGCAGCGTCAGTTTACGTATCTTATAATAATTCAACCAATAATTCTGCAAAGCCGAAATATAATTTTTCTGCGCCTCCTGCTGGCGGTTCAACGAAAGAGTAAGACTATTCACATCCGCCTTTCCGATGATAAAACGTTGGCGTGTCTGCTCGTATGCCATTACGGCAAGATCCAAAGCCTCCTCCGCACTCGCAATCAAACTCTGCTGAATGTTAAAATCATTCACCGTCATAATCACCTCTTCCTCCACACTCAGTTCTTCCTGACGGGCGGCAATCCTCACCACATTCAGATTATTTCTCGCCATATTATATTTACCCTTTCTCACCCCCCAGTCAATCAAAGGAATAGAAACACTGACAGAAACCAAGTCCTGTTGCAAAGGATGCCTGTAAGCATCTCCCAGTTTATCCGCCACCTGGTTAAAGCCCACACTGGCATTAAAGCTGGCATTGAAACGGGATTCTTTCTTTGTCTTGTCCACATTCTGTTCCGCTTCCAGCACATTCTGCCGTTGTTCCAGGAAAGTAGGATTATTCTCTTTGGCCCGCATCAACGCATCATCTACGGGAATCATCTTTCCTGTGGGACGTCCCGGTATATCCAATTCAATCACAGTATTCTTATCCAGGTTCAGAAAGGAAGCCAATGAAAACATAGCGCGTTTCAAAGCAATCTGCGCATTCTGCAACGTATTATGCGCATTCACTTTGTCCAGCTGCAATGTCAGCAAATCGGCACGTGATATGGCTGCTATCTTATGACGCTGGAGTCCGATGCTATAAAGGGTATCACTGGACGCCACATTCTCCTCCGCCAAGCGGTAATCCGCCTGTGCCATAGCCAACGCAAAGAAATAAGTCACCGCTTCTTCTGAAACCATTTCCGTGTTATAAATGAATTGCTTCTTCACCTTTTCATACTTCAACGGCTCTATTTTCCGGTCCCAACGAAAAGCATTATATCCCAACAGGCTCTGTTGATATCCCACACGCACAGGGATACTGGAATACTGTGTAGACTTTGAGTCACCGAAATTACGCATAAAGTCCAGTTCCGAATCAATATAGAAAGTACCGCCCGTCCAGTCCAGATTCTGTTTGATACTCAATCCACCCGATGCGCTGAACATCTGTTGTTCACGATATACATCCATATCCTCATTCGAATCATAACGCTGGGTGATATAGCGATAATATTTAGCCGGAGTCAGATCCAGCGTAAGACTCGGCAAACGGTTCGCCTTGTAAGTACGATATTCCCAATATCCCGACAAATAAAGATTCTGATATCTGAAAGCGGACAAGGAACTATCATTCGCAATCTCTATCGTGCGTTGCAAATCCAGCTTCACCACCTGCTGCGCCTTTGCTCCGAGAGACAACAGCATACACCCCACCATCCATATGCTAATGTACTTCATTTTTGTCATGTTTTCTATAAATAAACCAATATATTAAAGGAATGATAAACAAGCTGACCAAAGTTCCCACCACCATAGAGCCAATCATGGCAATAGACAAAGGCTTCTGCATCTCCGACCCCATATCCGAGGTAAACAGCAACGGAACCATTGCAAAGACAGTTGTCAGCGAAGTCATGATAATCGCTCTCAACCTGCGCCTGCCCGCTGTATGAATGGCTTCCACCAAAGGCATCCCCGCTTTCCGTAATTCATTGATGGCATCCATTTTTAAAATAGAGTCATTCACCACAATACCACAAGTCACGATAATGCCTATGGCAGACATCAAATTCAACGTGTGACCGAAAACCCATAATGCCAGCAAAGCAAAAGCCGTATCAATAGGAATTTCCATCAAGACAATCAGCGGTTGCAGGAAACTCTCGAATTGCGCGCAAAGGATAAAATACATCAGCAACAAAGAAACAAAAAGAATCACAGTCAATTCCCCCATCATTTTTTCATTCGAAAAGAAACTACCCGAGAAATCCACTTCCCATTCCTTTTCCTCACTAACCACCTCTTTTACATTCCGCATCAGTTCCGGTGCATCCTTCACATCATAAAAACTTAAAGGAATATATTCTCCGTTCTTTCCCGCCGTAATACTCTTCAAATCTTCGGCGGGCACTACCGTCACCAGATTATTCAAAGGAATATGATTCACCTCTCCGTTACCATCCGCCATCGTCCGCACCAAAGTTTCACTTAATACACTATTTACACTCTTTTCCTCTCCGGCAATACTGATAGGCAGATATTGCTGATAAGAGCGTAAAACGGAAACCTTGTTTTCTTTGAAAGCCGTGCGGAGCACCCGCGTCAATTCATCATATGATACGTTATACAACAACAGTTTTTCTTTATTGATTATCAGATTCATCTGATTCCGGAAAGCGATGCCCGTCGGAACATTACCCGCCACCCGCGTAATTTCCTTTTCCAACCGCTGCAAATGCTCCGCATCCGGTGCCTGCGACTTATTCGCCGTATGGAGTTCCGCTACCACATCCGCTTCTCCTGTCACAAACAATTTTTCAAAGATTGTTTCGGGAGGTGAGAAAGTAACCACAGCCAACGGATATTTCTCTCTTATCTCCTTCTCTAATAATTCCTGCAATGAATAGATTCCGGATGGCTTTTCCGTCTTGAAATAAAGTTCCGCTTCGGTAGACGAAAGTTCACTGCCCCCGTTCAATATATAATCCTGCATACCCACATAAGCAGCATGCTCCGTTACCCGGTCGTCCACCTGTTTCATTAAATCATCCACCCGGCGGTTGTTCTCGTCCACATGGATATTCTCATTCCACTCTATCCTTGCCACCAGTTCATTCTGGTCAATCTGCGGCATACGCTCTTTTTCCATTACATAAAAAAGAAACACACACAGTGGAAGGGTTGCCAGCGTGCCGGCCACACAAAGCTTTTTATGTGAGAACACCCAGTCAATCCCTTTATCATAAAAGCTTTCCAGCCACTCATTTTTCAGCAGATTGTCAAAACGTCTGGAAAGAAATCCCTTACTGCGGATACCGACCTTATAAAACAACAGATACAATACGGGCAGCAACATAATACCCGTAATATAAGATATCATCAATCCCACCGTGATAGAAAAAGCCTGATCCATAAAAATAGCTCCGGCTATGCCACTCATAAATATCAAAGGCACAAATACCGCAATGGTTGTAAGGGACGAACTGAGCATCGGTGTAATCATTTCCGTCGTGCCCACGGCACACGAACGTTTCAGAGAATACCCCCGTTCACGATACTGCGAAATATTTTCCGTTACAATAATGGCGCTGTCTATCATCATACCTACTGCCAGAATCAAGCCCGAAAGTGATATCACATTCAGCGACACATGACAGAAATAAAAGAAAAAGAATGTGATTACAATAGAAGTAACCATGCTGATGCCGATAATCAACGGTGAACGGACATCCCCCAGAAACAGCACAGCTACAATAAAGATAAATAGAAAGCCCAAAGAAAGATTCTGCTGTAAATTTGAAATGGTGTAGTCCAGCAATTCCGTCTGGTTACGGCTCACGCTGAACTCAATATCCGGATACAGGGATGCAAAATAATCGGTTGTTTCTTTCAGCTTCTCTTTCATGACATCCATATTTTCATCGCTCTGCTTGATAATGGCCAGCGTTACCGCCCTTTTTCCTCCGGCTACGGAACGTCCCATCTCTTTTTGCGAAACAATATCTACTTTGCAGAGCTCTTTCAACTGCATAATACGTTCCCCCTTGCGGATATAGATATTCTTCACATCCTCCGGGGTACGAAGCAGGGTAGCTATGCGAATATTATATTCATAATAACCATCCCTCACCAACATGCTTCCCGGCTCTACATTATTGGCGGAAAGTGTATTCTCTATATCCTCCACACTGATACCCGTCATGGCCAGTTTATCTTTATCAGGAACAATTTGCAAAAGCCTTCCGGGCACTCCGGTTATATCCGCCATAGCCACTTCGGGTAACTGTTCGATGCGGCGTTTCACCACATTCTCCGCCAATTCGCACAACTCCAGAAATTGTTGCTCGTCGGTTTCCTGATAAGCACCGTCGTTTTTCAAAGTCATATTGACATAAAGTACAGGAATATCCGTTGCACTCGCTTTGATAGCCTTGGGACGCGTCACTTCCTTGGGAAGACTGTTCATAGCGGCATCTATCTTCTCATTCACCTCTATAAATGCCAGATCGGTATTCACACCAAAATCAAATTCCAGACGGATAACGCCCGCCCCGTCACGAGTTTCACTTTTTATTTCTCTCAGTCCGGCCACTTGCAGCAACTGCCTGCGCACAGGGGTAACCACCGTATTCTCCAATTCCCGTGCCGATGAATTCTCACCCGTCACCTGTATGGTAATCTGCGGTATGGCAATATCGGGCAGCAAAGATACAGGCAGCGAGAAGTAAGTCACCAACCCAACAATAAAGCAGGCGGTAAAGGCCATCAGCACCGCAATAGGACGTTGTAATAAAAACTTAACCATACTTTTAATTTTTAATCACCCTCACCGGTGCTTCATGAGCCAGATTCACATTTCCGGTAGTTATCACCTCCATACCTTCTTCCAGTCCGTCTGTGACAGTATATTCCTCCATATTCTCCAATCCCGTATGCACATAGTTCCACATAGCTTTACCCTCCTTCAGTGTAAATACCACTTGTTTGCCGGAACGTAGTACAACTGCCGTTTTTGGGATAACCAGTTGTTCGCCCACAGAACGCTTCACGCTTACCCTTACATTCATGCCGTCAAACAACTTATTACTACCGTTCACCCGCGCCTTTACACGTACCATCCCATTCTCGTCCACCAGCGGATTAATCTCGCTGATGCTTCCCTGTCGTACACCTGCTGCCGAGGCATACGGAGTAATCTCCACCTTATCCCCCACTTTCAGTAACGGCAGTTCATTTTCAAGTACGGTGAAATCCACCTCCATATTTCCGGTATTGATTACCCGGCAGAAAGGCTCGGAAGTTTTGGGCATATTATATCTCTTTTCAAAAAGGTTGGCAATCACTCCATCGAAAGGAGCAGTCAACGTAGCTTGTTCCATATCATATTGAGCAGATTCATATTGAGCTTTGCTCTGCTCATACCCGCTTTTTACTTTTGCCAGTTCCAGCACATCAGCAGGTATCACCTTCAGATTATCGGGAGCATATCCTTGTCCTATCAACACATCCTGCATCTCCAGGGTAGCCTGTGCCAAACTATTTTTATTCTGTACCAACGTATTGTTCAACTTAAACAAATCCAATTGGGCTATTTTTTGACCTTTCCGCACTATATCCCCGTTCTTTACCCAGATATTCGCCACCACTTCCGAGGTACGAAAATACAGGTCGGCATAATCCTGTGCCGTCACTTTCCCGTTACTGATCAATTCATGATTGAAAACCTGCTTTTTCAGCGGCATCACCGTCACCTCATTGGGTAAAGAAGGAAGAACTGTTTCCACCCCTTCTTTTTCCGTTGTTTCCTTTTTTTCTCCCGAGCAGGCAGTGAAAGAAACGGCTAATAATAAGCCTGATGCAAATATGTGTAATTTCATGGTCATATTTTGTGATATCTATAACAAATAAAAACTTTTTATTTTGAAAAAACTAATTTTCGGGTACTTTTTTTAATAATTCCCGTGCTTTCCGTCTCATCTGCTTGATAGCGGTAGACTGAACTTTCGGTTCTTTCTCCAATACAGTCTGTACCATCTGCTCCAATTTGTCACACTGATAAAAAGCCGGTTCCGCATATAAATGAGCCAATAGATAATAAGGATAAATTCGTCCGGGTAACCGATGGACAGCACGCATAAACCAATATTCCGCACTATCATAGTGCTTCATTTCCTGTTCGTTTTTCCCGATAATGTTCAGTATCATGGGGTCACCACTCACTTTCAAGGCCTCTTTCAGTACTTTATTTGATATTTCAGGCTTATGAAGTTTATGCAAAGCATGGCCATACTCAAACATAAAGCGAGCATTCCCTTTCATTTCTTTCTGAATTTCAGCATAACTTTCTACTGCTTGCTGATAAGCTCCCGAATGGTAAAACATACGGCTTTTGGTCCATTGCTTACAAGCTTCTACAGTCTTGGATTTCTGCTGATATTTACAGAAACAGCCATAGCTTCCGATTAACAATAAGATAGTAAACAAAAGGCGAAACCAGACTTTCTCTAAAGGAAGAACACGAATACTGCAAGCCAGCACCGATATAATCAAAGCCGAAACAAACGCCGGAAATTGTAGTGGATAAGAAGAAAACGCAAATACCGCTAAAGATAGCAATGCGCCGCATAGTCCATAGATGCCTTGTTTATGACCTATGTACATGCTCCCACCTAGTATCAACAACCCGATGCAAAGCACAGGTATTCCCCAGGCAATGGCTACTTGCAGATATTCATTGAAAACATATTCGGGAGCACCTGCCACAAGTTCCTCCGTTGCCGTATAATTTCCGGCTGCAAAATAATTCTCCTGCGCTTGTCCGTAAGCAGCCGGAACACTGTTCCATCCGCATCCTGTCCATGGGTGCTCACTGACAGCTTGGGCAGCAATTTTCCACATAAACAGACGGCCGTCTGCCGAATCCTTTTTCATTTGATAAATGCCACCCAATGCTATACCGCCCAAAATAAAGGTTACTATGGCAAAAGACACTGCCTGCTTACGATGATGCCTGATATAATGCTGAATTTCCATCTTATAGTGCATACCACAAACATAAATGAAAGAGACCGCCGCGGCTATCCATGCCGAGCGGCTCATTCCGGCAGGCAACACACAAAGAATCAATAGCATTCCGGCTATTGCAATATAATAAGGTACGGTTTTCTTATGCTCTTTCCGCTCTAACCATTCGTGCAGACAAACAGGGAATATCATGGCAAGATAGCCTGAGTAAGGACCGGGATTATAGAACGAGCCGGTCAAGGCATAGAGGGAATGGTTGGAATAGGTAAATCCGTATACCTGGCGGATGCCCCAAACGGCTTCTATACCTCCGTATAGAATAAACACCCATGAAACGACAGCCGACAGACATTCCTTTACCCTTTTCGGGAACAGGAGTACAAGCAGTGCAAGGCCTGCCAAGGAGAGTACACCACAGCCATACATCCACCGCCAGTCATCTTCCAATATATCGGCAGGCAGTGAAGACGTACCACAACACACCACGCTGAGGCACAGGGCAACCGGTATGCCTGCTACCAATGCCATTCCATATTTCGACCATTTATTTTCCATCTCTACCACCAAACTTGTTTCCCGTCCTCGTATGTAAAAATCCGCTCTTCTTTCCCTTTTGTCAGATTGCGCAAAAGCAATAAAGCATTATCAGGAACATTATCATATTCCAGGTACTGTAATTGCCTGCTACCGACCTGCCTTCCTAAACTTTTCCACTCTCTATCCCAGTAAAAAAGTTCATATAGCTCACCTTCCTTAATGAAGTTATCATCATTGCGGGGTAGATAAACCAATTTCGAAACAGAAACGACACGTCCTAAATCAAGCCCCACCCAAGCATCAGTTTGTGTTTTCACCGTTTTGGGAGAACTTAACACATTGCCATCAAAAGCCCTTTTCATCGTTTCCATAGCATCCATTCTTTCCGGTCTATAATTACCAATAACCTTACCGGCCAGCTTCTGCCCTTTTTCATCATATAGTTCTATTTCTGCCATGTTTCCTTCTGTCTTTACCGGTGGCACGTACTTCATGTACCTATATGCTTTGTTCAATGTCACCGTCTGATAATTGCACTCTTTCAATAAATCAATATGGATAGTATCAGCATTCGCAAAAGCTGCTTCCCTGCTTAATACAAAATACCCTCCTATTATCGCCTTTATCCATTTCTTAGGATTCATATCCATAAACTTCCTTGTCAAAACAACTCTCCGCTTATGCTTTACATCCGGATTCAGATATGAAACTCTTCCTTTTTCATCCACCTTTACAGGATAATAAGCAGGAGTATAATTCCCTTTGGAATAAAAAACCGGTAAATATACTGCATTACGAGCCATATCTTTGAACACATATCCCGCCCCCTTTTTCGCACCATACGCCACCACTTTCCAGTCACGTAAGTCAAAAACAGACAGATAAGCATAATGCGTATTGGTTTCTGTATCAAAACAATCAGCAAGCTCTACGTCCGTTGTCTCTATATACTGATTCGTCACATCTATTATCCTGCGATTTTTAAAGAAGGGCGGTATGTCCTCTTCATCCTTTATAAGTCCTCCCTGATCACCGTAAGTATTGCGGTAAGCCTTAGACATGCGATAGCTTCCGCCTTTTATATGATTTCCAAAACGGCAGGGACTCCCCGGCATTATAGGATAACATTTACCATCTGCCATAATAGAAATCCATTCATGCCCCATGGCATGATTTGCCCAGTTCGGAGTAAAGTCAGAAACAACGGGAACACCGATACTTCTATAAATGTACCTTCCCAATGCCGTATAGGCCGGACATGCCCCCACTTTTATCCCTAACAAAGATGAAGGCCTTAGATCGGGCACATACGAAGGTGTATAATATCTGTGCCCCACAACCATCCAGCTGATTACTTCATACAACTCGTCCACCTTCCTATTATACATTGTATCCGCTACAGACTTAAACGTTTTCTGATACATGGCCATCCACGGCTCCAATGGTTCATTCCCTAAACGATGCGGAAGAATATATTCGCAAAATTCATCCAATGACAATGCTTTTGCCCAAGGCGACTGCCATGCCTGAAAAGCCCTGTCTATGTGATCTATTAAATAATCCGCCTTCATGGTACATAAATCGAAAGTTACAGTCATATTTTGAAACCACTCCGGTTTATAAATCGAATCATAGAAAGCAATCATCTCTTCTGCATATATGCTGTCATTCGCCTGTAAACGATCTACTTGCTTGTAATATATATCCATAAACGGAGAATCCTCGGCATGACACCATTTCATGTTCCGTATCAAGAATTCAGCAGCTTTCTTCTTTTTAGGATTGTCTTTGTAGTGTAAAAGTACACGCTCTAATTCTGCGCGATTTTCACCACTCAACTTCAAAGAGTCTTCCAATGCCTTATCCGTACAACTTACCGAAAGGAAGGAAGAGCAAATTATCATGATGCTGACTATACAATATTTCATCTGGCTTCTTACTATTATTCTATTCTTTTAAATACCCTGTTCCAACGAATCTCATCCGTATCCAAATCAACGGACTTCCATATCAATGTCGCTTTTCCCACAATAAACTTTTTGGGTAACAATCCCCAATAACGGGAATCTTTGGAATTCATTACTTTGTCGCCTGTTACAAAATAGTAATCTTCCTTAAACTGATATTCCTGTATGATACTATCGTTCAACAGAAATGAATCTCCCTGTTGCACCAATTTCTTTTTCTGCTCCCACTCTATCGCATTCTTATACAATATCCGGTTAACAGTATTCATTTTCACACTCGTACCTTTAGCCGGAATATAAAAAGGGCCGAACTCCTTTATCGTCCAATTCACCAAACTATCATTGGGATAAGCCCTCATCACTATGCCCCAATTTCGTTCCTCTCCGGCCAACTGAAGCTGTTGCAACCTGTCCTGTGAAGCTACGCATCCTAGAGTTTCCGTATATCCACGCACCTTATAGTGTGCATTTCTAATTTCAAAGGTATCACCCGGCACAGCCACACAGCGCTTTACATAATAAGTCTTTAAATTCAGTCCCAGGCTGTCCCATCGGCCGGGATAAGGGAAATTAAAAACCAATACATCATTGTGCTTTACCTTCCCGAAGCCGGGCAAACGGGATATTTCTACATTCTTTTTCTCGGAAGCATCCCAAATGTCAAATAGGCGTCCTCCCATCACCCACTTGTTCACCAATATATTATCTCCGGCAAACAGGGCAGGCTCCATGGAGTCAGAAGGAATTTTAAACGAAACAAAACCAATCACCTGAAATAATAACCATACGATTACAATTATGCAAAAGAAAAAAGCTACTGATAATAATTTATCAAGTCCTTTTTTTATACTAACCCAATGTTCTGTCCTGTTTTTCATTTTATAGAAATACCTGTTTACCTTGTTTCATATAAAAAGCACGTTCTTCTTTAGGATTCCAATGGCTCATTTTCTATCATATAAGCGAAGATATACTCACAAAAATCTTCAAAACTATAATATTTACTCCACAGTCGATTTTCCCACACTTCCAGATTCAAACAAATTAATTACGGCTGTCGGCAAATATTCATAGGGAACGTCTATCACCTTTTTATTTTTAAATAAAGGGGAAACATTTATTTCATCTTCTATCAATGCTTTATGGCTACCAAAAATCGTCCGGTAATTTTTAAGTCACATCATTTTTTGCCGAAGTTTCCCCAATATTAAAGAGTCGTCCTCCCTTTACTCATTTATTTACTAAAATATTGTCCACTAGTAATAGGATCGATTTATAGAGTCAGAAGATATTTTAAATGAAGCTAAAGTAATCACTTGGATTAGTTATCCATACTATTCCAATAACACAAATTACAAAAAGGAATAAGATTAATTTATTAACACTCTTTGTAATCATAGTCCTTACAAAAGCTACCATATAAAATTTCGTTATAATCAGAAAAACAAAATATCATTCCTTCTTCAACAAAATCCAAAACTATAGCATCTATAAGTAAATATACTAGCTTCAAAATATATCCAAAGCAGTATAAAAACTTTTTAATATACTTTTTCAAGAAAAATAGTAAGTTACCATTTTTCCCGCTTTGAAGGCCACCATACACCATCTAAACAACCAGATCCATACTCTGGGCAATTACCGGAACTTTCGCCACTCGCCAATGCTTCAATATTCAAAAAAGAAACATCAAATGTCTGTTGACTATTTTCCACGCTATATATATTATAACCAATAAATATACTAAAAATAATAGCCACAAGACTCAAAAACATTTTTTTACTTTTCATTATTACCAAATTTTACATTAAATACATCATATTATTCCGTCAATATCTAAATAGGCAAATTGAACAACATCGTTCAAAGACAAAATAATTCTATTATTGAATGAGTCATAGCAACAGTCTGATATTTTATATCCAGTCTCTAAGGTTTTAAGATAATTCCCTTCCAAATCAAAGACCAGAATCTTTGTCGGAAAAGAATCTCTGGCATAATCTTCTCCACAATAAGAAACAAATATTTTGTCATTTCCTATCATCACCGTACCAAAGGATTGAAGTTTATTGCCATTTCCACCATCCCAGTCAGGACCATATATATTATATAGCAATTCTCCATCTAAAGAACAAATGGTCATCAAATCATGTCGGGTATAACATTCTACATATATTCCCGCTTTCTCCGAAGCAGCAAAAGTTATTCGTTTCTTCTGAATATCCGGATGAGTGTATTTCATAGGAATCATTTCGCCTGTGTTCATATTCCATCTACCTAAAAACTGATTAAAAGTAGAAGTACTGGTTGGCTTTATTAATACAGCAATTGATAAAGTATCATTTATATACTGATATTCAGAAGGAAATAAAGTTTCGTTCATCGCAGTCTTTACTTGAGGCTTATACAAAGAATCCACCATTACACTATCCATATCATAACTAAATATCTTTTGTTTGGCATGATCTGAAACATATAATTGATGATGAGCCTCATCTATGGCTAAGCATCCCATCACTGTTATTTCTTCAGGCCCCTCCCCGAAATTTCCAATGCTGGTAAGATAACTAAAATCATTTTTATTGAATATATGTATCTGTTTATCAACAGACTTATGATCAGCTATTAACAAACACTTATTCGACATATACAAACGCGAAACAGAACCTATTAAAACATTTCCAGTCTCGAACTCTATTACCTTATCTTTTACATTAATAATATCATTACGCTTATCTTGATATTTTTCCGTTACGGAAGTAGAAGTGCAACCTCCCAATAAAGCGATTAATGTCACACACAATATATTTCTCATAATTCAACAATAAGTCTATATAATAATTCATTAATAAAATCGTCTTAAACTAAAATCCGAATATAATGAATAATAACATCCATAATATAAAGACAGAAAAACCTATTGAAATCAGTTTAAGACGATTTCATACTAAATATTGAACATGCTCTCAATCAATCATTGTGCTTCTTTCCATCCAGGATACCAAACTCCACACAAACACCCACTTCCATTATCCCAACAGCCATTATCACAATTGGAAATTTCATTTCTAGCCAACGCTTCTACATTAGCCAGTACCAAATCAGACATTATATCCGATTGCTGAGCATTATACACATTCATTCCTGCTATCAAAGCAAACGCAACAACCAAAGTTGCCTTCAAAATATTCTTCTTCATCTTATTTCTAGTAAAAAAAATTATTATTATTCATATTTTCATCTTATTCTCGGAAAGAACTCCACCGCAGAAAAAACAAAAATACCGCTTGCTTATTCTGATTATTTACACTACTTTTACATCGGACTTAACCTCCTTTTCTTTTAGGAGAGAGCCACAGGGTGGAAAGAATCGACTTTCGGCAAAGAAAATGAATTTCTTTCCATCCGCTTTTTACTCCCATTGATTCATACTTCATCCTTTATTCAGCATTCCCCGTTACCTTCAAACGAAGTGGAGAATTATCTGCATTGCAATAAATGGTAACCGTCTTACTGAAATGCTCAGCCTTTTCGGCTTCATAAATCACGGTCAGTTCCGCTTTTTCTCCCGGACGAACACCCTCCTTATTATAGTTTACCTTGGTACATCCACAGGAAGTGATGACATCATATATCACCAGTACATGCTGTCCCGTATTGGTCAGTGTGAACTTGCGTTCCTGCTTCTCCGACTGAGGAAATGAACCGAAGTCTATGCTTGTTACGTCCAGACTGACTTTCGTTATCGGTGTTTCCGCTTTTACAACTTCACCACCTGTCAATACTTTCAAATAAAGTTCCTTCACCTTTGGATTGTGAACAGGATTGCCTATAGCCGCCACCTTGTTGTCTTTATCCAATAGAAATGTCTGGAAAGTCATTTCATCCGGAAAGTGATTCAATCGGTTAAAATCGTCCTTTTCATCGAAACAAACAGGATAGATAAATGCATCACGACGGGTGATATAACGTAGTTCTTTCATATCTTTCGGGTGGAAATAGAAGACAAAGGGAACCGGACGGTTCAACGTTGAATCAACTTCCTGCATAAACAGCTTCCAGCGAGGCAATTGTAACTTACAACTGGTACAGCCTACAGAATCGATATAAGTCACTACCTTATAATCCGCATCCGCTAAAGAAAAGTCCACTGTATCCTTCCCTTGAATAGTAAAGATGGAATGGGTAGGAAAGAGAATTTCTTTCCCTTCCCATTCCTCAACCAAACGAGCGATTTTATCTTTTTCTGATTCCTTGCAGGAGGGAAAAAGAGCAAAAACACATAGTAATAGACAAAGGTATCTCATTGATTAATCCAAGCCAAAAGGTCTAATTACGCACTCTACTTTTTCTCCGGTACTGCAAGTCACATTCCCACTACCCAGACATGTATCATACCCGGATTCTCCTGCAGCCAATGCTTCCACATTATCTAAAAGAAACTCACTCTCTACCGGCTTTCCGGATTGCTTTTCCCAAGCCATTACCGCCATTAGCATAACAACGGTAAATAACACAAATACTTTTTTCATTGGTTTATCATTTTTTGTGTGAAGGTAGAGAACATCTATCGGGCACGCAAATTTTTTCCCTTAAATTGATCTTAAGGTGACCTTAAAGTTTTCTTAAGATTCAAAAAATCCCCATTTCATCGGAAGGATTATTTTAATGCCCTGATCTCCAAATCATAAGGTTCATCCAATTAAATCATATTCTTTTTTTAACTTATAAGTTCCTTTTTTATAAATATGCGTATCTTTGCAATCTCTAACATGAACAAGAAACATGAAAATACCGACAAACTTATTCAAGTTTAGCTTTATTGCATTGGGATGGATTGTATTCATCCTGCTATGTTATGTTGCTTTTAAAGATGAAAAAACAAATGTTCTGATAACAATGAAGGACAGCCTACGTGAAGCAATCAATATTGATTATCAAGAACGCTTAAACAAGATTCTTATTCATTATCGCCCTTTAGGCAGAAAGGTAAAAGGTGTCCAAATAGAATACGGTGATAGTCTAGAAATCATTTATTTTGAAGACAGCACCCATGAGTCACTGGCTACCCAACTGGCCAACCAGTATGTGATGACAAGGATTATCCCCGTCAATCCAGACAATTTCAATAAGATCTTCCAAGAAGAATGGGAAAAGAATGGAGTTTCCGCCGCTAAGACGGGAATCATTTACCGCTACAACAAGAAAAAGGTATTCAGTGACAATGATTCAATCTCTTTCCAGAAAGCTCTTGTCACCCCTGTACAAGCAATAGACGCTAAAAGAACCGCCGGCGTACAGGCATGGGCTATGATTCATTGGACAGAAATAGTAAAACATACCACTCCAAAAGTGTTATGGAGTATCATTGCTTATTTCATTGTCTTGATATGGGTGTCTCTGTCATTTCTGAAAAAACCACAGAAAAAAGAAACTCCCGCCAATCCGGACTGCATACCATGTGAAGAAATTCCTGACAATCCGGACTACATACAATTGGGGAAAATGACTTTAAAGTTGGAAAGCAAGAAACTATATATTGGCAACCGGCTTTGCCACATAGCACCGGCAGATTTCAATCTGCTGGAACTGTTTATCAAAACGCCCAAGCATCTTTTGACTAAAGAAGATATTAAAAATGCTTTCTGGCCGAAAGATAACAATCCCGAAAATAAAATATATAGTCATATCTCCACCCTTAAATCCTCACTCAAGGACTTTCCCGAATATCAGATAGTGACAGAAAAAGGAGGATACCGACTGGTTATCTCCTCAAACGAATGAATAGCTCCTATTTCCAATAATAAGCATACATAAGGTATACAATCTTACTTAAAATCACCAACCCACCGCAGCAGGAACAAAGCATTTCTCACAGCGGAACGAGTTGTTTCATTAAGGTGGAATAATTTATTTCATCAAGGTAAAACTAAATATTCCACCATATAAAACTATTTGTTCCACCATATAAAATTAATTGTACCAAACAGTGGAACACACTGTAATACACGGGAAACAAAGAGATTCTCGTTACTATATTCTGATTCATTCATTATAGGCCACAGGACAATGCAGTGCAGGACAATAACACTGTGACAGACTTTTATCTGTCACACTCTCCGTCACGCTATCTGTCACATCTTAACAACCTGTTTTTCAGCAAAATAATTAGTACTGTGACAGTGTGACAGATAATTCTCACTTTTAAACTCTATGAAAGCAAACTTGAAAATCATCCATATTCCTTCACCCTGAAGGATTTTTTTTGGCTGAAGCTTTCCGGGTACAAATCCGTCATTATAATCAGCTAAGAACTAACATCTTACATAAGGATGAAGGATTTGAAAGAAAAAACGCATGAATTCTAAATTGGTATAAGCAGACAGTCCAGCTCATAAAACACTAGAACCTTTTTAAAAAAGGCCCTGTTCTTTTCAAAAAAGATCCGGTTCTTTTCGGAAAACGAACTTATGTTTTTCCAACCATACACTACAATAAATTATCCGCCATTATAGGATAACACGGTGATTTCTTTTCAAAACTTCCTCTATTCCAATTCAAGGGGAAATTTCACTATCTGCTCGTCAGCATTGACATCCAAACCGAATAACATACCGGCAGCCTCATCTACATAAATACCGGCAATAGGACGATCCAATACATAGGTTTTCACCACATCGCCCTCGTGGGTGGATATACGTAATATTTTACCACCCTGCTGATAGGCATCGGCCAACTTCATAATATCCTTAAATTTACGACCGTCATAAATGGTATAAATGTATTGGTCAGTCACCTGCACATCATAATAACAGATTCTCCCCGCCGGAAGTCCGTAGCCTTCAGAACTCACTTTAAATTGGGGCTCTCCATCCTCACCCAATTTTCCTATATGCTTTTGTGACTGCATATCATAAATATCAAGCCTATCCCCAAACTGAGTGACAGAAACCAATATCTTTTTATCCGGACTGAATGCTATAAAACTATTCCAGCCTTGCGCAACGGCAGGTGCACTCTCTTTCAATAATTTCTGATCGGATACGGGGATATGTTCTGATTTACGGAGTAATTCACCGGAATGGATATCAGCCCAACCAAAACGGTTCTCACCGGAATAATCGGGGATAACAACAGTAGAGGCATCCTTCAAATCAAAATCAAGGGAACGGAACAAGCGCTTATCCAACAAAATATCCTTTTCCTGTTTGGGAGTTTTCCCCCCGGCTATACCGCTATATTGATACATCCTGCCCTTGCCGTCATCAAGCACCCACACCGTGTCCTGCCCTGCAAAACGGATATTCGCCGCATAAATGGACTCACCCGGACCTTCCCCACGCTTTCCAAAAGAAGACTGATATTGAAAATCGGGATAAGTAAATACATGATAATAGTAATCGGCATTGTGCAAATCCAATATCACCGCCTTGTCACCCTGTACACGCATACGATAGGCATACCGGAACAGAGCCGTATCAATGGGAACAATCTCCCCTTTCAGAACTTCTCCCTTCCGCACCGCTTCTTCTATGATTGACTCACTGGATACCTGCTGTTGGTGGCGTTGCCCGGTACACGCCACCAACAAAGGGAATAAAACGCATAATAGTTGTTTGTTTTTCATTTGATTTCTATATTTACTTATCTGGCACAAAGTAAACAAACTATTCATAAAAACAAGAAGAAACAACCTTAGATTTACCTTAAATCTTCATTTTAGATTCGTCATAGACATCTCTTTTTCACGAGTAGATTTTCATTTCTTCCCATTTCATCGAAATTCAGGGACTTTGCCACCTCTACAATGAAAACATGTCAAAACAGCCTATCATAAAATAAGGTATGGAGAATCCGCATCATATCACATCAGCCTATTATGGTTTCGATATACTTTGACGGACATATACCACACGCTTCCTTAAACCTTTTTGCAAAATACCGACTGTCACAAAAGCCCAACATCGTTGCAATTTCTCCGATAGAGTAATCTTGAGAGGCCAATAATCTCTTTGCTCTTTCCATTTTGAATGTCAACATATAATCGGCCGGCGCCTGTCCTGTCATTTTCTTCATCTTATTATAGAAAGCAGTGCGGGACATTCCCATATCTTCACTAAGCGCATCAACGGTATATGACTCTTCCGCCAAATTCTGTTCCAACAACTGCCGGACTTTATTTATAAACTTCAGACAAGCATCGTCCTTTCTTATCTTCTCGGGAAGTGTAGGAGCAACCGTATCGGCTATAAATCGCCTCATCCGTTCCTGTCTGACCAAATTATTATCTATAAGCATAGTAATGTCCGTCCGGAATTTCCAAATATTCGCACTCCGCAATTCCAGCCGGTCGGCTTTACTCCCCACATGCGACAAATAGCTTTCATTATCTGCCGACTTAATTAAAAGAATAACCGGAATATTCGCTATGGCCTTGTCTGCTTTAACTTTAGAACAAAGTTCCTCTCCATAGACTCCATTCACAGTTTCGTCAACAACAATCACATCAGGGTTATTTTGAACAGAGGCACTTATTATTCTATCGGGAGCGTCCAGAACAATACACCTGAAATACTCCGAAAGAGTCATCCTTAAATAATCACTATACTTTTTGTCTGCCATAACCAACAAAATACAAGATTTACTCTCTTTTTTATCAGTCCGGCTCTTTCCTTCTGCTGTAGATACGGTTTCTTCCAAGTAAACCTTTTGCTTCTTTACAGATAGCGCCATACCGGTATCTGCCTCGGATTGGGATTGAAAATATTTCGGCATAATAACCTGGTAAGTAACCACTTTTCCGTATCCATAACCGATTATTTTACCGCCATGCAAACGGATTATTTTCTTTACCGTCCATAAGTCACCATAATTATATATGGAAGAGAAGGCAGGCATGGCCGGAATCATCTTTAAAATTCCATTTCTTATCTTTTCACAATTGCTGATACGCAACTCCCAAGAACTTGCCGAATGTGAAAGGATAATATTTATACAACCGTCAGGAGGTGTGTTATCTATCATTTTGTTCAAAAGGTGCTGAAGAGCTACCGTCATCACGGTTTCATTGATCCTGCAACTGATATAATCAGAACAGGCAGTAACTTTTAACTGAATATGACGCGAATCGGCATAAAGATGGCATAGACCGACAACAGACATGATATAGGCATAAAGCTCAAACTCTACCACAGAAGCACGAGGAATCGTTTTCCAATCCGCTTTACCAAGTGAAATAGCACTCTGGCTGCAATCAATAACCTGATTGGCATTTTTCAGAGCCTGCTGTAACTTTGTAACAGCAGATTCAGGAAGATTACCAACCACAATTTCTTCCAATTGATTCCGTAACACCACCAAAGGCGTATGTGTATAATGGAACAAATTAATAACAAGTTTGAACTTTTCACGGAACATCAGTTGAGTTTTATGTTCTATGGCATGAGATAATAAAAGATAGAAAAAGATACCTATCATCACCCCCTCTACAGGTAGCACGTACCCTAAAAGGAATATATTCGACAGAATCCAATCAATCGTCCCGTTGTTATCCACAAAATAAAAACCATTATTCAAAGGAATAGGTGTAAAAATACTCATTAAAGCATCTAAGTAAGTTTTTTTCATACTAATATTGAATTAAAATAAATAATTTCCTCATAGACAATACAACATTTTATTAATAGTATATCATTCATTTTTTCTCAATACAAGTATAAACTTTTCCGCATTCTCGCATAAGGCGAAATTTATCAAATTTAATGGGCAATATTCATCAAAAATATGCTAAAAAACATGTATTAAGGAATAAGTATGCAATCATATTGGTTTTACAAGAAATTTTTCCATTCGACTCTGAACCATCACTTTTCATTTATTCTGTCAGGTAATAATGCTGTCTGTTATATAAAACGTAAATATTATTCCTTAAAAAATATTCTTGATCAGGACGAATCTTCCTCATACTATTTTTAAATTACAAGTATAATTTTTTAATGTATCAGACAGGGGATTAAGAAGCACACTAAAAACAGCTCGGACAGACATACCTATAGAGTAAGAAACATATCACAATAAATTCCATTTTTCACAAAATAGGTTTATATGATGAAAATACCTATCTTTGTTCTATGAATAAATTAGTTATAGTAGGATGTGGACGACTTGCTGAAATTATAACAAACGCAGTTGTCAAAGGAATGTTGCCCGACTATGAGTTAGTAGGCGTATATTCGCGTACAGCATCAAAGGCCGAACGCATTGCGAATAAAATGAGGCAACACGGAAAAATGTGTGCAGCCTGTCACACTTTAAAAGAACTGTTGGAGTTAAAACCTGATTATCTAGTGGAATCAGCCTCGCCTGCCGCAATGAAAGAACTGGCCTTACCTACCTTGGAAAACGGAACTTCCATTATCACCCTATCCATAGGAGCTTTGGCAGACACCTCTTTTTATGAGAAAGTCAAAGAAACAGCCAAGGCAAACGATACACGGGTTTACTTGGTATCCGGAGCCATCGGAGGATTTGATGTATTAAGAACCACCTCTTTGATGGGAAACGCTACAGCTCGTTTTTTCAATGAAAAAGGACCTGATGCTTTGAAAGGCACATCGGTTTACAAGGAAGAGCTGCAACAGGAAAGATGCATTGTCTTTTCCGGCAATGCAACAGAGGCTATAAATGTTTTTCCAACCAAAGTAAATGTATCTGTCGCAGCCTCATTGGCTTCCGTAGGACCGGACAATATGCAGGTATCCATACAGTCCACCCCTGGATTTACAAGTGATACTCAAAAAGTGGAAATCAAAAATGAACAAGTACACGCAGTAGTAGAAGTGTACAGTGCTACATCAGAGATTGCAGGATGGTCTGTAGTAAACACCCTGCTCAATATCACTTCACCCATTGTATTCTGACAAATTGGCCAGCACCTTCTCGCTCAGGCGGTCAAACGCCTGACGAGTACGGCCGGTTGATACTTGCATACAACGCACATGCGGATGGGTAAGCAATGCCGTACTCCCCAATGCTCCTAATGTATCACAAAAACAAAGATTATCTTCCTCCAACCATCGGGTAAACGAAGATTCGTCCCACGCAGGTGACAATCCTGTGTTAAATAGTATCTTTCTATTTCCAAGTGCCTTGAACTCCTCCTCATGCAACAAAACCGTATTCTTATTCAAGCAACAGCATACCACTTCACTCCATGTCAAAAGTTCATTCAAAGGCATAAAACGATAACCCTTCGCACCGGCTTCTTTTTTTTCACTACGGGCATAATAAGCTATATCCGCACCAAAAAACTTCATTGCATCCGCTATCATACCACCAGATTTTCCTAAGCCTACAATACCCACTTTCAAGCCGGTAATCTCCCGGGGAATCCCTTCCCACGGCTTCTGACCAAATCCATGAAGACAACGCACCAGTTCGCTGACTACATATTCTATTACCCCTTCGTCACCATAGTCACGAATACCCGTCACCGTAATACCGCGTTCATTAGCATAACGGATATCCACATTCGCACTTTCGGGAGAATATAGTGAACAACACATACCGATATACCGGACATTCGGACATCTCTCTAAAATATACCGGTTTATTTGTGATGTATAACTTAACAATACAGCATCCGCATCTCCGATCCGAGCAATAATCTCATTATCTCCCGCTGGAATATCAGAGTACATAACAACCTCATCTGCAAAAGAATATAACGTTTTTTCTGCTGACAGAACCAAACTGACAGGTTCTATTGCTACAAGTTTCTGAAACATAGTATTTTTAATTTGATTGGTAAAGATAGTAAAAAATGCGGCAAAGAGACTTTTTTCATCCAAGATTGTTTATTTTTGCATCCAAAACGAAAAAATTAAAAGAATAATGGGAGCAGGAAAATGGATTGGTGGTATTCTAGGATTCATGACTATGGGACCACTGGGAGCTTTGGCCGGATTTGCCTTAGGCTCATTGCTGGATGGAAACAACGGACTTTTTGGCAATACATACGAAAAAGGACAGGTGGAAGCTGGAAACTATGATGAAGGCCAGCGGAATAGTTTTTTATTCTCCATGTTGGTTATGGCGTCTTACATCATCCGTGCAGACGGACGCATCATGCACAGCGAAATGGAATATGTACGCCAATTCTTAAGAATGAATTTCGGCGAAGAGGCAGTCATCCAAGGAGAACAGATTTTGCTGAATCTTTTTGAACAGCGCAAACAGATGGAGCGTCAAAATCCGATGGCATTTAAAAATACCATCCATGAATGTGGTGCACAGATTGCCGCGAACCTGCCTTACGAACAACGGTTGCAATTGTTGGACTTTCTGGTAAACATAGCCAAAAGTGACGGAAGCGTATGCTCTGAGGAAATAGCAGCATTAAAAGAAGTGGCACAATGCATGGAACTGTCACCCAAAGAAGTGGAATCCATGCTAAACCTTAGCGGAAACTCATTGGAAGAAGCTTACAAAGTACTTGAAATTGACCCGTCTGCCACCAATGAGGAAGTACGTACAGCCTATCGCCGCCTGGCATTAAAACATCACCCTGACCGTGTTGCTACATTGGGTGAAGATGTGAAAAAAGCGGCAGAAGAGAAGTTTCAACAAATTAATAACGCTAAAGAACGAATTTATAAAGCCAGAGGAATAAAGTAAAAAAGAATATTTCGTGAAAATAAGAAGGAGGTGTGTCCATCCCCTTAGGGATTTTTGACACACCTCCAACAAAAAATTAAAACTCACTGGTAAAATGGAACTTAATATGCTTGAAGTCCATTTGTGCCATTTGAAGTACATAATTGCTATCAGCCAAGAATACATCCCTTCCTTCACGATCCTTGGCCATATACTGATATTTACGTTTTTTGAAAGCTTCCAGCTCTTCCGGATCATCACTTTCCACCCAACATGCCTTGTATAGGCTGACAGGCTCCCATCGGCATTTTGCATTATATTCATTTTCCAGACGATACTGGATCACTTCAAACTGCAACTGCCCTACCGTACCGATAATCTTACGTCCATTAAACTGATTGATAAATAACTGTGCCACACCCTCATCCATCAACTGGTCAATACCTTTAGCCAATTGTTTCTGTTTCATAGGGTCAGCATTCTCAATGTATTTAAACATCTCGGGCGAAAAACTGGGAATTCCACGGAAATGAAGTTTCTCACCTTCAGTCAATGTATCACCGATCTTGAACGTTCCGTTATCCGGCAAACCAATGATATCTCCCGCCCAAGCCTCGTCTACTGTTGTTTTACGCTGTGCCATAAACTGAGTGGGAGAAGAGAAACGCATCGTCTTGTCATGACGTACATGATAATAGGGAGTATTACGGGAAAATTTTCCCGAACAAATTTTACAAAATGCAATACATGAACGATGATTAGGATCAATATTAGCTGTGATCTTAAAGACAAATCCGGTAAATTTCGGTTCATCGGGTTCCACCTCACGTTCTTCTGTCTTGGTAGGACGGGGGCTCGGAGCAATTTCCACAAATGTATCCAGCAGTTCCTGTACACCGAAGTTATTCAATGCCGACCCGAAAAATACAGGAGCCATCTCGCCTTTCAGGTACTCCTCCACATTGAATTCAGGATAAACACCGTCAACCAGTTCCAGTTCTCCGCGCAATTTTTCAGCCAAAGGAGCACCGATCTGGTTGTCTAGTTCTTCCGTATTGATATCAACCTCCACTTTTTCTGTTACCACCTGTTTGGAAGGTTGGAAAAGATTCAGTTTATGTTCATAAAGGTTATACACACCTTTGAAACGGGGACCGCTTTCAATAGGCCACGTCAGAGGACGTACATTGATAATAAGTTCCTCCTCCAGTTCGTCCAACAAATCAAACGGATCTTTCGCCTCACGGTCCATCTTGTTGACAAATATGATTACCGGAGTATTACGCATACGGCATACCTCCATCAACTTACGTGTCTGCGTTTCCACACCTTTCGCACCATCCACCACAATAATGACACTATCTACGGCTGTCAAAGTACGATAAGTATCCTCGGCAAAGTCCTGATGGCCCGGAGTATCCAAAATATTGATTTTATAATCATTGTAATCAAACTCCATCACAGAAGTGGTCACAGAAATACCACGCTGCTTTTCAATGTCCATCCAGTCGGATGTGGCGGTCTTCTTTATCTTATTGCTCTTTACGGCTCCGGCCACCTGTATCTGTCCGCCAAAAAGTAACAATTTTTCAGTTAGAGAGGTCTTACCGGCATCCGGATGTGCTATAATCGCAAACGTCCGTCTTCTTTCTATTTCACTATTCATATTTTATTATGCATTTAATTCTTTGATACATGCTTCCAGACTCTCTTCCCAATGAGGAATCTCAATGTTATAAGTAGTTTTAACCTTGGTCTTGTCCAATACGGAATAATGGGGACGGGGAGCCTTTGCCGGATATTCATTTGTATGCAAGGGACTAACCTTACAGGTCGTGATACCGGCAATACGATGGATAGCCTTGGCAAAATCATACCAGGAGCATACCCCTTCATCACTGAAATGATAAACTCCCGGAACCACTCCCTTATAAATGGCTGTAAAGATGACACGTGCCAAATCACGAGCATATGTCGGTGTACCAATCTGATCAAAGACTACACCCAAAGTTTCCTTTTCCTTTCCCAGACGGATCATCGTTTTTACAAAATTATTCCCAAAAGTAGAATAAAGCCATGCGGTACGGATAATCATTGTTTTTTTGCAATACTCCAATGCATTCGTTTCACCGGCCAGTTTGGTCTTGCCGTAAACGGAATTGGGACAAGGAACATCTCCCTCATTATAAGGAAGATATTTCGTGCCATCGAACACATAATCCGTTGATATCTGAATAAACTCACCCCAGTTGGCTTCAGCCGCCTTCGCCAGATAGCTCACAGCGTTCTTGTTCAGCTTGGTACATAACTCTATATCATCCTCTGCCTTATCTACTGCCGTATAGGCCGCACAGTTCACTATGACATGAATATTATTCTCTTTCACGAAAGTCATCACCGCCTGCTCATCACAAATGTCCAATTCGGCTACATCCGTAAAAAAACAAGTATATTCCTTGTATTCAGCCGATAGCACACGCATTTCATTTCCTAATTGACCGTTGGCACCAGTCACCAATATATTCTTCATTTCTATTTCATTTATTAGAATTCCAATTCTCCTTTTTTATCCTCTATATAGTAGTTTGACAACATAGCCAGCAATGTCGAGATTGCTTCTTGTGCCTTTCTTGTTTCCTCACTGATTTCTTTCTTTTGCAATTTCAACAATAAGATACCATAAAGCGCCTCAAAACAAGTTTCCAGCTCAGGCTCCTCTTTATCCGCACCTTTAGCGCGTAACTCCACAATATAGGGCAATACTTTATAATAAGCAGAATTATAATAAGGAAACTTAGGGGAACGCAATAACTGCAAATGAAGGTCGGTAAGCCAAGTTATAATGTTTTTATTAATCTGCAAATGGCCTTTTTCCATAATCCCTTCATGACGCATCATCTCAATCAAATCCATATACCATTGAGTGAGTTCCGCTTTCTGCTCTTCCGTTAACGGATAAGGAGCTATGATGGTGCTTTTTATCTTTTCTATATCACAGCCGTTGGCACGGATTAAATCCTCTATCTGCCACATATATATAAGATACTCGGCTATATTCTTTTCTTTCAACTGCTTGGAAACGAACATACTTTTTAAATTAAAATTAATAATTAAAAATCAAAAAACCAACGTATGATACATCAAGATATGTTTCTTTGTCAGTACATCGTTTTTCCTAAAATAGTATAAATGAAACCTGCGACTGAAATCAGCATCACTACAATACCAATCACACGGTTCAAAATCCAAATGCCGCGTAAATTAAAACGGGTGCGTACTTTATTGACAAAATACGTAATTCCGAACCACCAGAGAAGCGCCCCCAATACAATAGCCAAATACCCCACCAGTTGAAAGCCTATGGGACTGCCCGGCATCACAAAAGAAAAACGGGCAAACAAACCTATAAACAGGAATATAATGAGGGGATTGGAGAGAGTCACAAAAAAAGCAGTAACAAAATTATGAAGATAACTGCCCGGGGTAGAGGATACAGGACGGATAGACTGGACAGGATTACTACGAAAAGTATAAATACCGAAAAAGAACAGCATGATACTGCCGATAATTTGTAACAATACTTGGTTCTTTGCCAAGAAATCATCCATAAAACTCATGCCATAACCTGTAATCAAGGCATAGCCTATATCACTAAGGGCAGCTCCCAGACCAGTAACAAATCCATACCATCGTCCCTTGTTCAGTGTGCGCTGTATACAAAGTACCCCAACAGGACCTAGCGGCGCAGAAACCACTACGCCGACGATAAGCCCTTTCACCAATAAATCGAGTATGGTTACTTGTTCTATCCAATTCATGCTGCAAAGATGCTACTTTTTTACGAAAGTACCTATATTTACACTCAAAATTCTTTCATACCCCGTCTCTTTTATATAACTTTGCACCTTATTAATAGACCCTTGATATTAGAACTAGTTTTCAATTAACAAAACAACTATAAAAGTGCTATGATTCTATTTTTCAGAACACCCACTAAAAGTGTAATAGCAACAGAAGTCAGCCAGGAACTGCCTTCTGAGGATATTCAGAAATTAAGCTGGCTTTATGGTGAAGCCACTGTAGAGAACGAAGAGAACCTGAAAGGTTGCTTCATCGGACCGCGTCGGGAAATGATCACTCCCTGGAGTACAAATGCTGTAGAAATCACTCAGAACATGGGTCTTACAGGTGTTTTACGCATTGAGGAATATTTCCCTGTAAAAGACGAAAACGCCGAGTACGATCCTATGCTGCAACGTATGTATAAGGGATTGAACCAGGAGATTTTCACAGTCAACATCAAACCCCAGCCGATTGTTCACATCGAGAACCTCGAAGAATACAATGAAAAAGAAGGTCTGGCACTTTCTCGTGAGGAGATGGACTATTTGCTGAAGGTTGAAAAAGATTTGGGACGTAAATTAACCGATTCCGAAGTATTCGGCTTCGCGCAAATCAATTCCGAGCATTGCCGCCATAAGATATTCGGCGGAACATTCATTATTGATGGTCAGGAAATGGAGTCTTCCTTGTTCCAGATGATCAAGAAAACTACTGCTGAAAATCCCAACAAGATTATTTCTGCTTATAAAGATAATGTAGCATTTGCCGAAGGACCGATAGTAGAGCAATTCTCTCCGGCCGATCATTCCACTTCCGATTATTTCATTATCAAAGATATCAAGACTGTTATCTCACTGAAAGCCGAGACACATAACTTCCCGACAACCGTAGAACCATTCAACGGTGCATCCACCGGTACTGGTGGTGAGATCCGTGACCGCATGGGCGGTGGTAAAGGCTCATGGCCCATTGCTGGTACTGCCGTTTATATGACTTCTTACCCCCGTACTGATGAGGGACGCGAGTGGGAAGATATCCTTCCTGTCCGCCAATGGTTATACCAGACTCCGGAACAGATCTTAATCAAGGCTTCCAACGGTGCTTCCGATTTCGGTAACAAATTCGGTCAACCGCTGATTTGTGGTTCTGTACTAACATTCGAGCACCAGGAAAACGGCGAGAAGTATGCATACGACAAAGTGATTATGCTGGCAGGAGGGGTAGGTTACGGTACTCAGCGCGACTGTCTGAAAGGACATCCCGAAAAAGGAAACAAAGTCGTTGTAATGGGTGGTGATAACTATCGCATCGGCTTGGGTGGAGGTTCAGTTTCTTCTGTTGAAACAGGCCGGTACTCATCGGGAATCGAACTAAACGCTGTCCAGCGTGCCAATGCGGAAATGCAAAAACGTGCCTATAATGTAGTCCGCGCATTGTGTGAAGAAGATAACAACCCGATTGTTTCCATTCACGACCACGGTTCGGCCGGCCACGTGAATTGTTTATCCGAATTGGTAGAAGAAAACGGTGGATTAATTCATATGGACAAATTACCTATCGGTGACCAGACTTTGTCTGCCAAAGAAATTATCGCCAACGAATCTCAGGAACGTATGGGATTGCTGATTGACGAATCGGCTATTGAACATGTACAAAAAATTGCTGATCGCGAACGTGCGCCGATGTATACCGTAGGTGAAACAACCGGAGACGCCCGCTTTGCTTTCGAACAGGCCGATGGGGTACGTCCGTTCGATCTGGCAGTAGATCAAATGTTCGGTTCTTCTCCGAAGACCTACATGGTTGACAAGACTGTAGAACGCCATTATGAAAATGTTTCATACGAAACTTCCAAATTAAATGAATATATCCGCCGCGTACTTCAGCTGGAAGCTGTTGCTTGCAAAGATTGGTTAACCAATAAAGTAGACCGTTCCGTAACCGGTAAAATCGCCCGCCAGCAATGTCAAGGTGAAATCCAGCTGCCTCTGAGCGATTGTGGTGTAGTAGCCCTCGACTATCGTGGCGAAAAAGGTATAGCAACTTCTCTAGGCCATGCTCCCCAAGCCGCCTTAGCCAATCCGGCCGCAGGCTCTGTTTTGTCGGTAGCCGAAGCACTGACTAATATCGTATGGGCCCCGATGGCAGAAGGATTGGACAGCGTTTCCTTATCTGCCAACTGGATGTGGCCATGTCGCGCACAGGAAGGTGAAGACGCCCGCCTGTACACTGCCGTAAAAGCCCTTTCCGATTTCTGCTGCTCATTGCAAATCAATGTACCGACCGGAAAAGATTCTTTATCTATGACCCAGAAATATCCTAACGGTGAGAAGATCATTAGTCCGGGAACTGTCATCGTTTCAGCCGGTGGCGAAGTCTCGGATGTGAAGAAAGTGGTTTCTCCTGTATTGGTAAATGATGAAAAGAGCACTATCTACCATATTGATTTCAGTTTTGACAAGTTACGTCTGGGAGGTTCTGCTTTTGCACAATCATTGAATAAAATAGGTGACGATGTACCGACTGTACAAAATCCTGAATATTTTCGTGACGCATTCCTGGCAGTACAAGAATTAGTAAATAAAGGTCTGATTATGGCCGGTCACGATATTTCTGCCGGTGGTCTTATTACCACACTGCTTGAAATGTGCTTCTCGAATATGGAAGGTGGTATGGAAATCAGCCTGAACAAGATTAAGGAGGATGACATCATCAAGATATTGTTCGCCGAAAATCCGGGTATTGTTATCCAGGTAAAAAATAAGCACAAAGAAGAAGTAAAAAAGATCTTGGAAGACGCAGGCATAGGCTACGTAAAATTAGGTAAACCGACTGAAGAACGGCATATCCTGGTAGAAAAGGGAGATGCAACTTACCAGTTCGGCATAGACTATCTGCGCGATATATGGTATTCTACCTCTTACTTGCTAGACTGCAAGCAGAGCATGAACGACTGTGCCAAAAAACGTTTCGAGAACTACAAGAAACAACCTTTGGAATTTGTATTCGACAAATCATTCACCGGCAAACTTTCACAATTCGGCCTTAACCCCGACCGTCGTACTCCGACAGGTATCAAAGCGGCTATTATCCGTGAAAAAGGAACCAATGGCGAACGCGAAATGGCCTATATGCTCTATTTGGCAGGATTTGATGTGAAAGATGTAACAATGACTGATTTGGTTAGCGGACGTGAAACATTGGAGGACATCAATTTCATCGTATTTTGCGGTGGGTTCTCTAATTCGGACGTTTTAGGCTCTGCTAAAGGATGGGCCGGAGCTTTCTTGTTCAATCCCAAAGCCAAAGCTGCATTGGATAACTTCTATGCACGCAAAGATACATTGTCATTGGGCGTATGTAACGGCTGCCAGCTGATGATAGAATTAAACCTGATTAACCCCGACTTCACCCAAAAAGCGAAAATGCTGCACAATGATTCACATAAATTCGAATCCAAGTTTGTAGGTGTTACCGTTCCTATGAATAGAAGCGTCATGTTCGGTTCGTTAAGCGGAAGTAAGCTTGGTATCTGGGTAGCCCATGGAGAAGGTAAATTCTCATTGCCATATGATGAAGATCAATACAATGTTGTATTGAAATACTCATACGATGAGTATCCTGGCAATCCAAACGGTTCGGATTACAGCGTAGCCGGTCTGGCCAGTCCTGACGGCCGCCATTTGGCCATGATGCCTCATTTGGAACGCTCTTGTTTCCCATGGCAAAATGCTTATTATCCGGCTGATAGAATAAAGAACGATCAGATTACTCCATGGATGGAAGCATTTGTCAATGCTAGAAAATGGGTTGAAATGAACAAAAAATAAAAACGATTTGTTATATTTACTAAAAAAGCGGTGAGTCGGACTGATTACCGCTTTTTTTGTATATAACAGATTTTGATATGTTAAGGGAAATTACGAACTTTGTAAGGATTTTGCCTCCTAATAATATGAGAAGAATTCTTTTACTTATATGCCTTTTTGTTATTTTGGTAACACCTGCCGTTGCTCAACTATACCAGTATCTGGATACTCAGAATGGTTTGAGCAGCCGTAGAGTTCTATCTATACGAAAAGATAAAAAAGGCTATATGTGGTTTCTCACTCACGAAGGAATAGACAGGTATAACGGAAAACAATACAGACACTATAGCTTAACAGCCAATGGAAAACTACTGAACTTTTTTCCCAACTTGAACACTTTGCAGATAGATACGGCAGGAGTGGTTTGGGAGATAGGAAAAACCGGTCATCTATTCAAATACAATTCTCTACAAGACAAATTTGAACTAGTTTGCGATTTTGCCAGTAAGGACAAAAGCAACAGCGGGCTGCCACTCACCGCTTCATTTCTTGACTCCAAAGACAATAATATATTGCTTTGCACCAAAAACAAACAATATCTTTTCGACATAGATACCCATGAACTTATTCAACTGGAAAGTCCTATCAAGGAAGAAATCACATATATTGCGAAATCTACGAACAATCAATATTTTCTAGCCTCCAGCCACAAGATTTACTGTGCAAGACTGAATCATGGGCGATTAGAAGTAATCAAGCATCCGGAACTGGATAATTTCCATATAGTAAACTACATCTATTTTCATCCGGAAACCCAAATGTTAGTAATAGGTACCTTATTGGATGGTATTTATCTATACAATATCCATAGCCGCCAACTGATTGATGTACACAACGGACTACAAGACATTAATGTCAACTCTATCATAGCAAGTAAAGAAAATGAAAACGAGGTGTTAATAGCAACTAACGGCGCAGGCGTATATAAATTAAACTTGGGCACTTACGAATTGACAAATTTTCTAAATGCCGACCACAACCATTCCAACAAAATGAACGGTAATATCATTAATGATATCTATATTGATGATGATCAAAAATTATGGATGGCAGTCTATCCTATAGGCATCACTGTATATTCCGAGAAATATCCCGGATATCAATGGATACAGCACTCTTATGACAACCCTAACTCACTGATAGATAATCAAGTGAATTATATATTGGAAGATTCTGAAGGAGACATTTGGTATGCAACCAATAATGGCGTATGTTGCTACAGTCCTTCTACCAAACAATGGACGAATTTATTATCAACTTATCAGCATGACACGCCTAATCAGAATCATGTATTTATCTCTATATGTGAATCCCGACCGGGAGTTATTTTAGTAGGTGGATATATGTCGGGAATGTACAAAATAGATAAGAAAAACATGACCACACAATATTTTATTCCCCAAACATTGAATGATGACACCGTAAAACCGGATAAATATATTCGTTGTATTTATAAGGATTGGGATAATCTGATTTGGGCCGGAGGATATTACAACTTGAAAAGTTACGATCTGGATACAAAGGAAATGCATTGTTACAATATGGACTTCCCTATCACCTATATCACCAATAAGGACGCCCATAATTTATGGATAGGAACTATCAATGGATTGTATCAGTTCAATAAGGTCAATCAAGAGCTCAAAGCGGTGAATCTAGACTCCGAGCTAGGCTGTATAAATACTATTTATCAAAGTAAAAAGAACATCACTTTTATTGGTACACATGGTTCCGGTATGTGGATTTACAATAATTATACAGAAAAAGTAACTAATTACCATATCAATAATTCAGCTCTGATATCTAATAATATTCATTGCATACTGCCTGCTCTGGAAGACGATTTAATCATTAGTACAGAAAAAGGGTTGACCCGTTTCAAAACAAAAGAAAAAATATTCTCTAACTGGACAAAAGAACAAGGCTTGATGTCTACCAGCTTTAACCAAGCTGCCGGAGTACATACACGCGATAAAAAATTTATCTTCGGATGTGGAGACGGAGCCATTGAACTGGCAGATACTGTCACGCTGCCTCATCAATTTAAATCCAAAATGGTATTTGACAATTTCCGACTGCTCTACCAGAAAGTAATGCCTGGTGAAAAAGGTTCCCCCTTAAAAGAAGAAATTGATGATACCCGGCACATCATACTGAATTACGACCAGAATATTTTTTCACTGGATGTGTCTTCCATTAATTATGATAATCCCTCCAACATAGTCTATTCTTGGAAACTGGAAGGATTTTATGATGAATGGACTTCACTCACGAATGATAACCGCATACGTTACACTAACATCAGTCCCGGTAAATATAAATTAAGAGTGAGAGCCATCCTGATGGATGACCACCATTTGTTAGAAGAACGTTCACTTTTCATTACCATAACCCCACCTTGGTGGGCTACTTTTTGGGCAGGAATTCTTTATCTGATCATTTTTATACTGGTCGGAGTAATTGTTTTGCGTTATTTGTGGCTTAGGAAAGACAGAAACAATTCAAAAGAAAAAATCCGGTTCTTTATCAACACGGCACATGATATACGTACACCGCTGACTTTGATAAAAGCTCCTTTGGGAGAGATCCTTAAAAACGAAAACCTATCCGAACAGGGAAGAATCAATATCAACCTAGCTATACAAAATACGGACAACCTGTCTGAGTTAGCCAGTAATCTGATTAATTTTGAAAAAGAGGAACTATATACCTCCACTGTATATGTATCCCGATACGAATTGAACAATTATATCAAAAACTATTTGGAACAGTTCAATTTATATGCTCGCAAAAGACAGATAAATATAATATTTGAAACTAATTTTGAAAGCCAGGAAGTATGGCTGGACAGAAATAAGATGGATTCCATCATCCGTAACCTGATGACAAATGCCTTGAAATATACCTGTCAAGGGGGCAATGTCACTGTACAAACTCAGAAAAATAAAAGTCATTGGTTCATCACTATTACAGATACAGGAATCGGAATCCCTGCCAATGAACAAAAGAAAATGTTCAAAAGCCTCTTCAGAGGAAATAATGCCATCAATCTGCAAATCACAGGAAGCGGCATCGGTATGCTGCTTACCTACAAACTGATCAAAAGCCATGCCGGCAAAATATCAATGAGCAGTATAGAAAATGTAGGAACTACCTTCAAACTGGCATTCCCTATCAAAAGCCGGAAATACAACTACCGTATATTCAAAAAAGCTGATGTAATTGATCCTCTGCCTGTTATCGAAGGCAATCCGGAAGAACTGGTGAAAGAGATCAAAAACAAGCCAGCCAAAACACATGCCGCTTCCATTCTGATAGTGGAAGATAATATGGAATTGCGTACTTTCCTGTTGCATACGCTATCGGAAGACTATAATGTTTCTGATGTAGGAAATGGGCAAGAAGCACTGGATTTTATCAAGGAACGACAACCGGATCTGATATTGTCGGATGTAATGATGCCTATCATGAATGGAGACAAAATGTGCAATATATTGAAAAATAATATTGAAACCAGTCATATACCTATCATATTGCTGACCGCATTGAACGATAAAGAAAGTATCATCAAGGGTTTACAGACCAAAGCCGATAAATATATAGTCAAACCATTTGACATGGAAGTACTGAAAGCAAATATAGCCAATGTTCTGGCGAACAGGGAAATCATGAAAAAGCGTTTCTCACAATTCAAATTCAATGCAGACGAGGTTTCAGATGATCCGACGATCAGTTTGGAACAAGAATTTCTTTTAAAAGCCACCAACATCATAAAAAGTAGTATAAACAAAGAAATGAACGTAGAAAACCTATGTGATGCAATGAATATGAGCCGGAGTAGTTTATACAATAAAATAAAGGCTTTAACCAATGATTCGCCCAGTGATTTTATACGTAAAGTACGTATGAACGAGGCTAGCATTTTATTAAAAAGCAAACGTTATACTGTATCCGAAGTTTCGGATATGATGGGATTCAGTGATCCCAAATATTTTACGGATACATTTAAGAAATACTACAGAGTTCCACCAAGCACTTATATGAAACAAAATTAAAAAAATGAATTTCTATTTACAATCATTTCTTATCTTCTTAAAGATAGGACTATTTACCATTGGCGGAGGATATGCCATGGTTCCCCTAATTCAAGATGAAATAGTGGACAAACGAAAATGGATTGACAAAGAGGATTTTATTGATTTATTAGCCCTCGCTCAGTCTGTACCTGGAATATTTGCTGTAAATATTGCCATATTTATCGGATATAAATTGCGTAATTTCCGTGGAGCATTGGCAATGGCTTTAGGCACAATACTCCCCTCTTTCTTTATTATGTTGGCAATTGCCTTATTCTTTCAACAGTTCAAACAATACCAAATTGTAGAGAATATATTCAAGGGAATCCGTCCGGCAGTAGTAGCCCTTATTGCAGCTCCAACTTTCTCCATGGCAAAATCGGCCAAGATAAACCGTTACACTATCTGGATACCAATAGTATCCGCATTACTTATCTGGGTATTGGACGTATCCCCTGTCTACATTATCATAATAGCGGGCGTGGGGGGTTTTATATATGGCAAGTACAAACATAAATATTCATCCAAATGATTTTTCTATATTTATTCTATACATTCTGTAAAATAGGTCTCTTCGGTTTCGGAGGAGGCTATGCCATGTTGTCCATGATACAAGGAGAAGTAGTAACAAGATATAATTGGGTCAGTGCCAGCGAATTTACAGATATCATCGCTATCAGCCAGATGACACCAGGCCCCATTGGTATCAACTCTGCTACTTATGTGGGATATACTGCAGTATTGAATGCAGGCTACAATGAAAACTGGGCCATATTCGGTTCTTGTATAGCTACTTTTGCTGTAGTTTTTCCATCATTCATATTAATGGTAATCATCAGCCGGTTCTTCTTGAAATACCAAAAGCATCCGGTTGTAGAAGCCGTATTCAAAGGGTTGCGTCCGGCAGTGGTAGGTCTGCTGGCAGCGGCTGCACTCGTCTTGATGAATGCTGAAAACTTCAGTAGCTATCAAATAGATTTGTATCAATTTATCATCAGTATAATTATTTTTCTAGTAACCTTTATAGGTACACGGAAATACAAAATTAATCCTATATTAATGATTATACTTTGCGGAGTGGCAGGATTCCTGCTTTACTAAAAATAGGAAGATTATGGGAAATCATCAAAAAAAACAAATAAGCCTACTGATCTGTTTATATATCAGTATAATATTGCCACTATATGCCAATGATTTCCTGTTTACTTCCATCAATACTTCACACGGATTAAGCGACAACCAGATAAGATATATCCTACAACTACCTGACGGAAGAATGGTGTTTACTACTAATGGCAACATCAATTTATATGATGGTATACATTTCAGTTATCTGCATCGGACGGATAAAAATGTATATCCTTTAAAACAATATGACGGGTTCTACCGCATTTATCAAAGTGGAGACTCCCTACTTTGGGTGAAAGACTATCACAAACTAATGGGAATCAATCTCTACAAAGAGGAATATATCCGAGATTTAGAATCTTATTTCCAAAATAAAAATATACCGGAACCGATAGAAAATCTTTTTGCCGACTGTGCAGGACACATTTGGATACTGACAGACCATAAATTACAAGAATTACAAACCGGAATCCATATAACTTTATCCCCCAATGATACCCGCCAACTACAAGATCTAAATACGGAGAATGATTCACTTTACCTGTTCTATAATACGGGAGAAGTAGATTGTTATGACATGACAAGCAGAAAACGACTATACAGTGCTGCTGCCTATGCGGAAACCGAGCAACAATACTTTGCCCGAACCTCCTTGGTTGTCAAAGCTCCAAACAGCTTTTACCAATTACGCAACGGATATAAAGGTGGTTTGTTCTGTTTCAACACATGCCAACGGACATGGAAAAAGATACTTGAAGAAAACTATGCACTTAATACTTTAATCATCACCCCCGACAATCAAAAAGCGTATATAACCTGTGTACATGGTTTTTGGATACTGGATCTTACTAAGGAAAAACTGCAATATATTCCTATTTTGGAAACTAAAAACGGACAACGACTCTCAACAGAAATCAGCACTATATTCCAAGACCGACAAGGAGGATTATGGATTGGAACTCTCAACCGAGGATTACTATATTACCATCCGTCCATGCATAAACTTACCCAAATAAACCGTAACAATTTTCCAGTTGCTCCTGAAAAAGATATTGCAGTAGAAAGTTTTGCCGAAGACAATAAAGGAATGATCTATCTGAAAGAACATACTCATATTTACCGCTTGTCCACTGAAAAAGATGGAACACGCACCCTTATCTCCGAACATAATTCATCTATCCCTGCCGAAGTAAAAAAGAAATTCAACAGAGGAACAGAAACTGCCTTTTTCAAGGGAAAAACATATACGGCCCTATGTACTGACACACGAGGCTGGACTTGGGCAGGGACAGCAGATGGTCTGGAACTTTTTATACCGGACGAGCAAACCCCACGCATTTTTTATCGTGAAAATGGATTAAGTAATAACTTTGTACAAGGCATTATTGAAGATGATCACAATGATATCTGGGTAACTACAAGCAATGGAATCTCACGTATCCACATCAATCAGAAAAATAAAGAACCATACTTCACCAATTTCAATCAACAGGATGGCGCATTAGAAGGGGAATATCTAACAAAGGCTGTTTTCAAAGCATCGGACGGTACACTTTACTTCGGTGGCATAGACGGATTCAATATCTTCAATCCTGATAATGAATCAATCACTCCGGAACTCCCCTATTCCCCAGTGTTCACTTGTTTGCGGCTATACGGCAAAAAGATAAAACTTCCCCAAGCCAGCCCTTATACAAAAGAAATAGAACTGGGCTACAATCAGAATTTCCTCACTTTCGAATTCTCTGCTTTGAACTATATCAATAGTGAACGCACCTATTATCGTTATCAATTAGAAGGTATTGATAAAAACTGGATGAATGTTTTCACCAGCAAACCAGGCAATACCACAGCAGGTAATGGTATGCTTCAAGCGTCCTATACTAATTTACCTCCCGGAGAATACACATTCAAAGTTATGGCATCCGATACCCCTCTCCAGTGGAATGAAAAAATAACCGTTATAAAACTCACCATCCATGCCCCTTGGTGGAAAACAACCACCGCTTATACTATTTACCTGCTCATTTTACTATTTATTACAGTAGGAAGTATCCGTCTTTACATATGTTGGACCCGAAAAAAAATAGAGCGTCGGCATAAAGAGGAAATTCTACTACTCCGCATCCGCAACCTGATAGAGCAATGCAACAATTACGAAGCCGAACAAAAAGCACGTCTGGAAAAGAATGGCACAGCAACCTCCACTTGCTTTGAAAACGACAAGCAACCGGATCATCCTAAAACAACCAATACCGAATCCGCTTTTTTAGCACGGGCTATAGAACAGGTAGAAAAGAATATGCATGTCATCGGTTATTCAGTAGAACAGCTAAGTCGAGACCTTTGCATGGAAAGAACAGGACTTTATCGCAAACTAGTAAATTTATTAGATCAGTCTCCCAGCCTTTTCATCCGTAACATCCGTTTACAACGAGCTGCGCAACTACTTACTGAAAACGAACTCAGTATTGCAGAAATAGCAGAACGCACAGGCTTCAGCAGTTCCAGCTATCTAAGTAAGTGCTTCCAAGAAATGTATGGATGCCGCCCCTCCGAATACGCCAGAAAAATAAAGAAATCAACCTGATTATTATTGGATTCAACCTCATTGTTGCCTATTTAAAGCTTTTCGCCTTACCTTTGTAACAGTACAAAACACTAAAATACTATGAATATGAATTTTATTAAAAAAATGACTCTAACCCTAATTGGAGCAACTATCATTGCAACAAATGGCATCGCACAGAGTGTACAACACACCACACAAGGAATAACGTATACTACACAAGAAATAGATGTCAAAGTAGAATTTTACTCTCCCACCATTGTCCGTATTTATAAAACCCCCATTAAGAAACCTTATAAAAAAGAAAGTCTGGTCATTATCAAAACACCGGAAACCACCTCTGTAACTTTCGGTGAGAAAGGGAAAAATGTAACACTCAGCAGCAATGTTATACAAGTAGAAGTAAATCCTGAAACCGGAGGTATCCGTTTTTCCGACAAAGAAGGAAAATTATTACTGACTGATAAAGATTATGGTACCCAATTCACCCCCTTCGATGACGCCGGCGTTCCATCATATAATGTTCGTCAAGCTTTCTTACTGGACAAAGATGAAGTGATTTACGGACTAGGACAGCAACAAACAGGAAAAGTGAACCAACGGAATCAGAAACTATTTCTCCGTAACCAAAACATGAGCATTTGCATTCCGTTTATTCATTCAATAAAAGGATATGCCCTTTATTGGGACAATTACTCCCCCACCACTTTTGTAGACAATCCACAAGAAATGTCTTTTGACTCGGAAGTAGGTGATTGTGCAGATTATTATTTCATTTACGGCGGCAATGCAGATAAAGTAATAGCCAATGTACGCGAACTGACTGGACAGGCTCCTCTCTATCCGCTTTGGGCACTAGGATTCTGGCAATGTCGCGAACGTTATAAAAGCCCGGATGAATTATGCGAAGTTGTAGATAAGTACCGTAAACTGAAAGTCCCTCTGGATGGCATTATACAGGATTGGCAATATTGGGGATGCGACTCTAACTGGAATGCCATGAAGTTCCAAAATCCCCGTTACATCAACAAAATGGGCGATAAAGAATATATGAAATATCTTCCAAACGGAGAAGATAAAAGCGCACGTTACGGTACTCCAAGAATCAAAACTCCCAAAGAAATGATTGACTATGTGCACAAACAAAATGCACATATCATGATCTCCGTATGGGCTTCTTTCGGCCCTTGGACTGAAATGTATCAAAAAATGGACAGTCTGAAAGCACTTCTTCAATTTGATACTTGGCCCAACAATGCCGGAGTCAGGCCATACGACCCTTATAATCCTGTTGCACGTGATCTCTATTGGTCAGAGATGAAAAAGAACATATTCGATCTGGGCATGGACGGTTGGTGGCTAGACTCTACTGAACCCGATCACATGAATCTGAAGGACCAGGATTTTAATACTCTCACCTATTTGGGAACTTTCCGCAGAGTACATAATGCTTTCCCGTTAATGTCCAATAAAGGAGTATATGAACATCAACGAGCTACTACTTCGGACAAACGAGTATTCCTACTCACTCGTTCTTCTTTCCTAGGACAGCAACGCTATGCTTCTCATTCGTGGAGCGGAGATGTAGTTTCTACCTGGGAAGTCATGCGCAAACAATTAGCAGCCGGATTGAATTACTCATTATGCGGCATTCCCTATTGGAATACAGATTTGGGAGGATTCTTTGCCTGGAAATACAATAATAATGTAAACAACATAGCTTATCACGAGTTACATGTCCGCTGGTATCAATGGGGAGTGTTTCAACCCATTATGCGCTCACACAATTCTAGTCCGGTAGCAATCGAAATATACCAATTCGGCCAAAAAGGCGACTGGGCCTATGATGCGTTAGAAAAATATACTCACCTGCGTTATCGCCTGCTACCTTATCTTTATAGCACTTCCTGGGAGGTAACCAGCAAAGCAGGCAGCTTTATCCGCCCATTAATGATGGATTTCCCGAAAGATCCCAAAGTACTTGATATGGATACCGAATATATGTTCGGACATAATTTCCTAGTACGTCCCGTTACAGACTCGCTTTATACATGGCAAGACAAAAATCAGAACGGTTACTTAAAAGATTTAAAAAAGATTGGAAATACAGAGGTATATTTACCTAAAGGAGCAAACTGGACAGACTTTTGGACCGGGCAAACTTTGGAAGGCGGGCAAACGATCCAACGGGAAGTACCCATTGATATTATGCCTATTTATGTACGTGCGGGATCTATCCTTCCTTGGGGACCAGCAGTGCAATACTCTACAGAAAAGAAGTGGGATAATCTGACGATTCGCATCTATCCGGGTGCTGATGCGGAATTTACCCTTTATGAAGATGAATTTGATAATTATAATTATGAAAAAGGTGCTTACACAACCATCCTGATGAAATGGGATGACAAAGAGCGCACACTGACTATTAACGAGCGAAAAGGCAACTACAAAGGTATGCTGAAAAACCGCAAATTCAACATCATACTTGTTGAACCGGGGAAAGGATGTGGAGATGAGGATAGCCCCACCTTTGACCAATCTATTTCCTATAAAGGGAAACAAGTCAATGTGAAATTATAAATACATTCCCCGTTGGTAAAGCTTCTTAAGTTTCATAACACAATCTGAAAAAAATCAATTTTGCCAACGGGACTTTATATATGACGGAAATAAATTCAAGAGATCAATAGAATTTATATCACTACTTGATATATTTATTGCAGATACTTTTTATCACTGATTAGAGAAAGCCATAAGATGGATGCAGATGTTATAACCTTTTTTCATTGATCTCAACATAAACAATATCGTACTCGGAAGATATGGCAGCATACAAATCAACTGCCACTACCCTAGAATTCTTTATTCATCGATATTACATGAATAAATACCCAGGCAGTGGCAGTAGAAATAAAATCTAAAAGAAACACTCCCGCTTCTTACAGTTTCACTTTCTTTTTAGTACCTTTCGACTCATTGTGCAAACGATCCAACGCTGTCACCACATACTGGTACTTCGTTTTTCCATCGTTATAAGGTAATGGATAAAAATGATCACGGGTAATGGCTACAATATGGGAAGCATCATCCAAATTGACTTTTTCTTTTTTATCAAAGCGATAAACCACATACTGTACAGCTTTGTCCATCTCGTCCTTTGCCTTCGGAGCTGTCCAGAAGAGTACTGGACCTTCATACGTCCATACCATCTTTACCTTCTTTACTTTACCTGGAGCCTTATCGTCCATAAAAGGAGATTCAGGAATCAAAGCCGGATAACGATGATACTCCTTCTCCAACATAGTGCGGTAATTACCGGCGTTATCCACCACTGCTGCAGCATACCATTGACAACTTCCCTGCACGGTAGGAAGCGACCGTTGCAACTTCATTTTGGCAGGCATCTGGTTTTGTAATGGATTACGGGCATCCGCCTTGTTCACCGTACGCATCACATCCTGACCGATAAATAACGGACGCGAAGCGGCATGTTTTGCCCACCAATGTATCAAGTTGTCATAATCGGCAGCAGGATGACCTATTTCCCAATAAATCTGAGGGATATTATAATCTACCCAACCATTATTAATCCACATCAGCACATCTGCATATAAATCATCATAATTCTGAAGACCACGTGTATCACTTCCATTCGGATCATTTTTCTTGTTACGATAGATACCAAAAGGAGAAACACCGAACTTCACCCACGGCTTACACTCGCGCACTGTCTCATGGATTTCCTTTATCAGCACATTCACGTTGTCACGGCGCCAATCGGCTTTATTACTGTATCCGCGACCATATTGCGCAAAACTGACATGATCAGGAAAATCCTCGCCCGGGTTGGGATAAGGATAAAAATAATCATCCATATGAATGGCATCCACATCATAACGAGTAACAATATCGCGCACAATCTTACAAATATATTTTCGGTTTTCGGGCAAAGCCGGATCAAAATAAAGCTGACCAGCATAATTCACGAAACGTTCCGGATTCTTATTATACGGATGAATGGGTGATAAGGCAGTAGTTCCCTTTGTCTTGGCACGGTAAGGGTTAATCCAGGCATGGAACTCCATTCCACGCTTATGGCATTCATCAATCATGAACTGCATCGGGTCCCAATAAGGTGAAGGCACTCTACCCTGCACTCCCGTAAGAAAGCGGCTCCACGGCTCATAAGAAGATTTATACAAGGCATCGGCTTCTGCACGTACCTGAAAAATTATCGCATTAATGCCTGCGCCTTGCAGACTGTTTAGTTGATTTATTAATAGCTGCTGCATCTTCTCTGCCGGCATCCCTTGGAACTGTCCATTCACACACTGAATCCATGCACCGCGGAACTCACGTTTAGGATAACGTGTCTGAGCACTGACAACAGAAGTAAAAAGTAGTGCTATCAATAAAAGAAGAATAGTTTTTGCTCTCATTTTGTTATTCTTGTTTAATACGCTTGCAAAGATAAGAAAACTTATAATTATCTTTGCATATTAAACCAAATTCAATAAAGAATGTCAGAAAGTAACTATATATCCATAAAAGGAGCAAAGGTAAACAACCTCAAAAACATCGATGTCAACATACCACGCAATAAGCTGGTCGTTATCACGGGCCTATCCGGTTCCGGAAAATCATCATTGGCTTTTGATACATTATACGCTGAAGGTCAGCGACGCTATGTAGAAAGCCTATCATCATACGCCCGCCAATTTCTGGGCCGTATGAGCAAACCTGAGTGTGATTTCATTAAAGGTATACCACCCGCTATCGCCATAGAGCAAAAAGTGAACAGCCGCAATCCACGTTCCACCGTGGGGACTTCCACCGAAATATATGAGTATCTGCGACTACTCTATGCACGCGTGGGGAAGACTTATTCTCCCATTAGCGGGCAACTGGTGAAAAAGCATAGTATTGAAGATATTGTAAGCTGTATGCTCTCCTTTCCTAAAGGAACGAAATACACGGTTCTCACTCCTATGATGCCCCGTGAAGGCCGTACACTGCGTCAACAGCTAGAAATGGACTTTAAACAAGGATTCACCCGTGTAGAGGTTAACCGTGAAATAGTTCGTATAGAAGATTTTCTGCAACAAACAGCTGCCGAAGATAAAAGACAAAACATCTATCTGCTGGTAGATCGCATGACAGCCGATGATAGCAAAGACAGTATCAGTCGCCTCACCGATTCTGCCGAAACAGCCATGTACGAGGGAGACGGAAATTGCCTCCTCCGCTTCTACTCTGCTGACGGAAGTACGCAGCTATTCTCTTTCAGCACTAAATTCGAAGCCGACGGAATTAAATTCGAAGAACCGAATGACCAAATGTTTTCATTCAATTCCCCTCTCGGAGCTTGTCCCGAATGCGAAGGCTTCGGTAAAGTGATAGGTATAGATGAACATCTGGTGATTCCAAACCGTGCTCTAAGTGTATATGACGGAGCTGTCCTCTGCTGGCGCGGAGAAAAGATGGGGGAATGGTTACAAGAATTCATTCATGAAGCTCCCGCCCACGATTTTCCCATCTTTGCCCCTTATTATGAACTGACACAGGAACAAAAAGATTATTTATGGCATGGACCTAGAAATAAGGCCTGTATAGATTCTTTCTTCAGAATGCTGGAAGAAAATCAATATAAAATACAATATCGTGTGATGCTGGCACGATACCGGGGAAAAACTATTTGTCCTGTCTGCCATGGAACACGCTTGAAAAAAGAAGCCGGTTATGTAAAAGTAGGTGGAAAATCCATTTCTCAACTGGTTGACTTACCTATTCATGACTTAAAAGAATTCTTCCGCACTCTAGAACTAGATGCACATGATACAGCCATCGCCAAACGGATCTTAACGGAAATTACCAACCGCATCAACTTCCTCATGGATGTAGGTTTGGGATATCTTACACTGAACCGTCTCAGCAACTCACTCTCCGGCGGCGAAAGTCAGCGCATCAATCTGGCCACCTCATTAGGCAGCAGCTTGGTAGGCTCACTCTATATTCTAGACGAACCCAGTATCGGATTACACAGCCGTGACACTGACCGGCTGATAAAAGTACTTCGTCAGTTACAGGAACTGGGAAACACCGTAGTAGTGGTAGAACATGATGAAGAAATAATCCGTGCTGCCGATTATATCATTGATATCGGTCCTCAAGCAGGACGTTTAGGAGGACAGATAGTATATCAAGGCAGCATGAACGATCTTCAAAGAAACAGTAATAGTTATACGGTACGCTATTTGTTGGGAGAAGAAAACATAGAGATCCCCCGATGCCATCGTCCGTGGAACAATTATATAGAAATAAAAGGTGCACGTGAAAACAACCTTAAAGGCATTGACGTAAAATTTCCACTGAATGTAATGACGGTAGTTACGGGGGTCAGCGGTTCGGGAAAGAGTACGTTGGTACGTGATGTCTTTTACAAGGCATTGAAACGCGAATATAGTGAAGCTAGCGAACGGCCGGGTGAGTTCATCTCTTTGGAAGGGGATGTACAGCTAGTGAAAGATATTGAATTTGTAGACCAGAATCCTATCGGAAAATCATCACGCAGCAATCCGGTGACCTATGTAAAAGCATACGACGAAATACGCAAACTCTTTGCCGAACAGCCTCTTGCCAAACAAATGGGATATACTGCCGGATATTTCTCATTCAATACCGAAGGCGGTCGTTGTGAGGAATGTAAAGGTGACGGTACGGTAACCGTTGAAATGCAATTTATGGCAGATTTGGTATTAGAATGTGAATCTTGTCATGGAAAACGTTTCAAGAGCGACACACTGGAAGTAAAATTTCAAGATAAGAACATCTATGATATTCTGGAAATGACAGTGAATCAAGCTATCGAATTCTTCACCGAATACAATCAAAAAAAGATAGTGAAAAAACTAACCCCATTACAAGAAGTGGGATTGGGATATATAAAGTTGGGACAAGCCTCCTCCACTCTTTCCGGTGGCGAGAATCAACGCGTAAAACTAGCCTATTTTCTGAGCATAGAGAAAGCACAACCCACTATTTTTGTATTCGATGAACCAACCACAGGTCTGCATTTTCATGATATCAAGAAACTGCTGGAAGCATTTGAAGCCTTAATCAGCCGCGGACATACCATTATCATTATCGAGCATAATATGGATGTGATAAAATGTGCCGACCATGTGATTGACCTAGGGCCCGAAGGAGGAAATATGGGAGGAAATCTGGTAGTTGCGGGCACTCCGGAAGAGGTTGCAGCATGTGCGGCATCTTATACGGGACAGTTTTTGAAGGAAAAACTGGCGATGGATTCTCCTGATTGATTTTTTATTCACCGCTGATTGTCCAAACTGACACAAATTATTAAATATGATTATACGCAATATACCACTAGATGATAAATGGGAATTTAAAAGTGATTTATTCCGTTCTGTAAATTTAGCATTTTGTGGTATGATTGCAGAATCATTTTACTAAAAATCTGTTTTAATGTTTTCCGCATTGTCAATCTAAATCTAAACGAAAATATGAGTAAATTTAGAATTGAATTAATAACCTTATAAATCAACAGAATATGAAAAAACTTTTTTTACTACTCTTGCTGTTCCCTTTCCTATTGGGATGTTCACAAAAAGAGAAAGAATTCACCGTTCTTCAATGGAACATTTGGCAAGAAGGAACTGTAATTCCCGGTGGTTACGACGCTATTGTGAATGAAATAGCCCGTCTTCGTCCGGACTTCGTCACATTGAGCGAAGTACGTAATTACGAAAACACCAATTTCACTGCCCGCCTAGTGCAATCATTAAAGGAAAAAGGAGAAACCTATTATTCCTTCTATACCTATGATACAGGTCTGTTAAGCCGATACCCCATCACTGATTCATTAACCGTTTTCCCCGAAAAGAATGACCACGGCAGTATCTATCGCCTTACAGCCGATATGAACGGACAGAAAATAGCAGTCTACACCGCTCATCTTGATTATTTGGATGACGCCTATTATAATGTACGCGGATATGATGGTTCTACTTGGGAAGAAATCCCTATCCCCACTACCGTAGAAGAAGTATTAAAGAGAAATGTAGCCTCACAACGCGATGACGCCATCAGACTATTCATTAAACAGGCAAAAAAAGATCGTGCAGCCGGCTACACCATCATTTTAGGAGGAGATTTTAATGAACCTTCACATCAAGATTGGACTGAAGAGACCAAAGACCTGTATGACCATCATGGCTTTGTAATCCCCTGGACAGTTCCTGTCCTGTTAGACGAAGCCGGATTGAAAGACGCCTATCGAGAATTCTATCCAGATGTATTAAACTATCCCGGCTTCACTTATCCTTCGGATAATCCGGCAAAGCCCGCCGACAAAATAACCTGGGCTCCCAAAGCAGATGAACGCGACCGTATAGATTACATTTGGTATTATCCCGAAAAGGGGTTGAAAGTGAAAGACGCCGCCATTTTCGGTCCGAAAAATTCTATAGTCCGTGCACAGCGTGTTCAGGAAACATCTAAAGACAAGTTTATAGAACCATTGGGCGTATGGCCTACAGACCATAAAGGAGTACTGGTTACTTTCCAATATCCCGCCAAATAATATCGTTTTTCCCAATATTTCTGTTATCTTTGTCCAATAACCTAATTTATTATCCTATGACCAAATGTACACATAAACAGTTAATGACCGCCTGTATGTTAGCAGGCACATTGATGTTGGGAGCATGTACCGGTACTCCCCCTGTAACAAAAGAGGTATCCATTGTACCCATAACCAACCATCTGGAGGAAACAAACGGTGCTTTTGTATTGAAAAGTAATACCTCCATCGGTGTTATTGACGCCGAACTAATTCCCGCAGCCGAGTATTTGGCCGATATGCTTTCCAGAGCCACAGGCTACGACCTTAAAGTCAAAGAAGGCGAAGGAACCATCACCCTTGCCTTGGGTGATGTTCAAGGAAAAGAAGGAGCTTATACCCTGACATCCGAGAGCGATAAGGTCAACATTACAGGTAACTCTTACGGAGGTGTCATTGCAGGTATCGAATCACTCAGACAGCTGTTTCCCCCGCAAATAGAATCTAAGGAAATTGTTAAAGGTACAGACTGGGCCATACCGGCCGTTAACATTCAAGATGCCCCCCGCTTTGAATGGAGAGGCATTATGCTGGACGTATCCCGCCATTTCTACACAATAGGTGAGGTGAAAGAATTACTGGATGTCATGGCCCTTTACAAGATGAATAAATTCCACTGGCATCTTACCGACGACCAAGGATGGCGTATTGAAATCAAGAAATATCCTTTACTGACGGAAAAAGGAGCATGGCGCAAATTCAATTCTCATGATCGCGAATGCATACGTCAGTCAAAGACTAATAACAACCCGGATATGGCAATTCCTGAAGACAAGATACGCATCGTAGAAGGTGACACCTTATATGGAGGCTACTACACTCAGGAAGATATCAAGGATGTCATAGCATACGCCAAAATACGAGGCATAGATATTATTCCCGAAATTGATATGCCGGGACACATGCTGGCAGCTGTAAGTAACTATGAAGGTGTTTCCTGTTTTAACGAAACCGGTTGGGGAAGTGTCTTCTCCTCACCTGTTTGTCCGGGGAAAGACTCCGCATTGGAATTCTGCAAGAATGTTTATACAGAACTGATAGCCCTTTTCCCCTATAAGTATGTACATATAGGAGGTGACGAAGTAGAAAAAACTAATTGGAAAAAATGTCCGGACTGTCAGAAACGTATGCATGACAATAATCTGAAAACTGAAGAAGAACTGCAATCATGGTTCATTCATGACATGGAGAGATTCTTTAACGAGAAAGGCAAAGAAATGATAGGCTGGGATGAAATCATTGAAGGCGGATTGTCTAAAACAGCTACCGTAATGTGGTGGCGCAGCTGGGTAAAAGATGCAGCAACCAAGACAACAGCACAAGGCAACCCTGTCATTTTCACTCCTAACGGACAATTTTATTTGGATTATGCAGAAGATAAGAACTCTATGGCAAGTATTTATAATCTGGATACGACAGACAACCTGACCTCCGAGCAACAGTCGCTGATTTTAGGAGTGCAGGGAAATATTTGGTGCGAATGGATTCCTTCCAACGCACGTATGCAATATATGGCCATTCCACGTTTGCTGGCTATTGCCGAACTAGGTTGGAGCAAACCGGAGCAAAAAGATTGGAGTGCCTTCCAACAACGCCTGTCTGATCAGTTTGAACGTCTCAATATCATGGGTATCAATTACCGTATACCCGATTTGGAAGGCTTTAATGCCGTCAACGCCTTTATCGGTGAAGGAGCCATCAATGTAACTTGCCTTGACCCCACTGCGGAAATTCACTATACCACTGATGGCAGTACTCCTACTTTACAATCTCCCATATATGAAGGTCCCATCAAAGTGACTGAAACCACAGACTTTACTTTCTGCACCTTCCGCCCTAATGGAAAGAAAGGTGACATAGTCAAGACCCGTTTCATCAAAAGTGAATATACTCCCTCTGTAACTGCCGCTCCTTCCAATCCGGGTTTGAAAGCTACATGGCACGAATTTAAAGGAAATAAATGCAGTGAAATAGAAAAAGCTCCGGTCAATGGTACTTATCCAGTGGAAGATGTTATGATTCCTAAAAAAGTAAAAGGAAATATCGGACTGATTATCAAAGGATATTTCAATGCTCCTCAAGACGATATCTACACTTTTGCACTCCTATCCGATGATGGTAGTACATTAACTATAGACAGTGAACAGATAGTAGACAATGACGGACCTCACGGGCCTAAAGAAATAGTGGGGCAAAAAGCATTGGCAAAAGGATATCATCCAATGGAATTACGTTATTTCGACCAGAACGGAGGACAACTGAAATTAAAAGTAACAGGGAGTGATGGTAAAGAAATTCCGTTCACGCATCTCTATGCGCATTAATCTTACATAAAAAGTTTTTCACCACAGATTATACAGATTTACATAGATTGAATTTCAATGAATTCTCCCATTCAATAATCTGCGTAATCTGTGGTGGAATTAAATCAATCAGAAATAAACCCCGAATCCTATCTTGAATCCTAATTTACTAAATTCTGAAGTATCACTAAAACTCAAGTCATAATATACAGACGGTTCAATAGTCACATTTCTACCCAAGAAAAAAGCATATCCGACTTCCGGTGTCAAACAAACCAGATTCTTTTTAAATCCTACACAAGAAAGGTGTTTATACGCCATTCCTAGTCCTCCATAAATACCGCAACTGGAAAAATAATAACGTCCCTGTGCACCAATACTGGTTTCATCCATTCCATGTTCTACATAATTGCCTTTAAAATTCAGCAACACAGCCACATTATCGGCTACAAATGCGCCGCCGGTTAAAGCAAAACCAAAATTTGTTCCTTCATTCTTGCTATGAGATAGGTCAAGCCCTGTCAATGAAGCATTCACATACCATACATCCTTCTCAAATTGAGCATGTGCACTCAGTTCAGTCATTACCAACAGCATCAAGCTGACTAAAATTTTCTTCATAATGTTGTCGTTTAATAGTTATTTTTTGTTTTCCAAATCACGTTCACGTCTTTCCTCCGCCTTTTCTTTCTTACGAAGGACAATCCATAACAACGCTATAATCATATAGGATAAACCTACTGTGAGATACTTTTCCGTATCACTTATTTCCGTATTGCGCGGAATAAAATAAACGGCCATCGCTGTAGTATAGACCAATAAAGCTACAGGCAACCAAATCGATTTTCTATATTTTTTCATAAACTATGCTGTTTTGTTTCCTATACCAACTTGCAAACCCTATAGCGGCTACCAACGTACAAAGACTACCAACTATATAAGATACATAATCCGAAAACGCTAATCCTTCGGGGGCTATGCAAATATAAGTAGAACATACAGCCGTCATAAACAGGGCAGGAAACAAGGTGATATAATAATTCTTTTTCGCACGTACTAGAAAAACAGTGACCGCCCACAAAGTAAACACAGACAAAGCCTGATTACACCAGGCAAAATAACGCCATATCATATCAAATCCCGCCGCATCACGCTGACTGTACAATAATATACCGATAGTTACCGCAAAAATAGGAATACAAATCAATAAACGTTTCGCTATACTTTTTTGTTCCAAATGCATAAAATCGGCAACAATCAAACGAGCTGAACGCAAAGCGGTATCTCCACTGGTAATAGGAGCGGCAATTACCCCCAGTACAGCCAATAAACCTCCTATCGTACCCAACCATTCCTTGGTTATGCTGTCCACAATAATCGAAGCATTACTCTCCTCCATACCATTTTGATGAAAAAAATAAGTAGCGGCAGCAGCCCAAATCAATGCCACTATCCCTTCGGTCACCATCGCTCCATAAAAAATAGGACGACCATACTTCTCATTCTTCATACAACGTGCCATCAGTGGAGATTGTGTGGCATGAAAGCCACTGATTGCCCCACAAGCAATAGAAACAAACATTATAGGAAAAATTGGTAATCCGGCAGGATGGGTATTATGTAGACCATCCGTAATTTCGGGCAATGCCGGATGATTCCATAACAACATCACCAAAATCCCCACTGCCATAAACAATAAAGCAATGGCAAACAATGGATATATTTTTCCTATAATCTTATCTACCGGCAACAATGTAGCCAACATATAATAGAAAAACACAACAATAATCCAAAAAGTAACATCCATATACTCCGGAGTAAGTTTGGCAAGCAATCCGGCTGGTCCTGCCACAAAAACCGCTCCGACTAATATCATCAGCACAACCGTAAAACCACGCATTAACTGCTTTGTGGGAAGCCCTAAATAACGACCGATAATTTCCGGCAAACTCTCGCCCTCATGCCGAATGGAAAGCATTCCGGACAAATAATCGTGTACCGCCCCGGCAAAAATGGTACCTAAAACAATCCACAAATAAGACGCCGTACCAAACTTCGCTCCCATTATAGCACCGAAAATAGGTCCTAAGCCGGCTATATTCAAAAATTGAATCATAAAAATCTTCCAAGTAGGAAGTGGAATAAAGTCAACACCATCCGCCATGGTCAGGGCAGGTGTCTTCCTAATCTTGTCAGGACCGAACACACGTTCCACATAACTTCCATACAAAAAGTATCCGCCTACAAGAACCAATAATGCAATAATAAAGGTTATCATATTCTATTTTTTGTTTTGTTGGGGCAAAAGTAACGAATTAATTGATTACTTCGTATCTTTGCCCTAAAATTAAAGTAAATGCGAACATTCTTTATAACTTTATTACTAGTCATAGTGAGTTTCTTATCAGTTTTCTCACAACCTAAATATGAAATCCGTGCCACCTGGCTCACTACGCTTGGAGGAATGGACTGGCCTCGTAACAAGGCAATAAACGCATCAGGCATCCGGCGTCAGCAAAAAGAATTATGTGATATACTGGATCGTCTGAAAGCCGCCAATTTCAATACGGTATTGTTGCAAACCCGTCTGCGCGGAGATATGATTTATCCTTCCGCCATAGAAACTTTCGCCGAATCACTGACAGGTAGCACAGGAGGGAATCCCGGATATGACCCTTTGGCTTTCGCCATCGGAGAATGCCACAAACGAGGCATGGAACTACATGCATGGATTGTTACGATTCCTGCCGGAAATACCCGTCAAGTACAATTGCAAGGACGTAGCTCCGTAGTACGGAAAAACCGGACAATTTGCAAACTTTATAAAGGTAACTGGTACTTGGACCCGGGAAATCCGGGAACCAAAGAATATCTGTCATGCATAGTAAAAGAAATAACTTCCCGTTATGATATAGACGGCATTCATTTCGATTACATCCGCTACCCCGAGCAAGCCGATAACTTTCCTGACAAGGACACCTACCGGAAATACGGTAAAGGTAAGGAGTTGAAACAATGGCGGCGTGATAATATCACAGATATTGTGCATAGGCTCTATACCGACATCAAGACTATCAAACCCTGGGTGAAAGTCAGCAGTTCCCCTATTGGCAAATACCGAGATACCAACCGATACCCCTCCCGTGGATGGAACGCTTATCATGTAGTTTACCAAGATGCTCAGAAATGGCTAAAAGAAGGTATTCATGATGCATTGTTCCCGATGATGTATTTTCAGGGAAATAATTTCTATCCTTTTGCATTGGATTGGAAAGAGAATTGTGGTAACCGCTGGATAATACCTGGTTTGGGTATTTATTTCCTCTCTCCCAACGAACAAAATTGGCCGTTGGACGAAATAGTCCGCCAACTTTATTTCACCCGTCAGATAAAACTAAACGGACAAGCCTATTTCCGCAATCGTTTTCTATTAAACAACACCAAAGGCATTTGGGACGAACTCCAAGAGAATTTCTATACCACTCCGGCATTGATTCCCCCAATGACCTGGATGGACAGCATCCCCCCATCCACTCCGGCCATGCCTTCCCTGCAACTGTTGCCGGACGGAAAAATGCACATGAGCTGGCAGATTTCCACAGATAACAACGGAGGTCTTGTCACCTATCATCTTTATGCCTCAGATACCTATCCAGTAGATATCACAGATGCCGGAAACTTACTGGAAACCTATCTCACCCATACGGAATACGAATATACCCCTATTTCACCTTGGCGACAAAAACGTTATTTTGCCGTAACTGCTGCCGACCGTTTCGGAAACGAAAGCGCTCCCTTGGAACTGAATGCAATTTCAGAAACGGACATGCCTTTACTAAATGACGGAGATATTCTCACCCTGCCTGAAATAAAAGAAGCAAAAACAGTGAAAATATTTACTGCTACCGGTGAAGAAATAAAATATTTTGTTTATGCACCCCAAATGTCCATAGCCTCATTACCTGGCGGATTCTATACAGTATATATCTTGAATAATGCAGGAGCACAAACCTTTGTCGGAACAATCGTAAAATAAAAAATGCAAACTGTTTTTTTGGTATGACACATTATGTCGTTGCAGATGCCCGGCTCTCAAAAAGTTTGTCTGCCGGGAATCTCCATCTTTGTTGTTAAGTTATAATCTGATAAAACTTTACATACTGTTATTTTTCGTTTCCGCACTGCAATGTTTTTTGTCCCGTCACCGCATTATGCTGATATACAGCGATATATGGTGACGTAATTTTCTGTATCCCCACAAAGTGTTTTTTTCGTTTTTCCTTGCGGAAGCCAGCTCGTCAGATGCCGGTTGTCATATTGGATACATAATCTTGATATATTTACGGCAGTATCCGTGCAAGAAGAGTGCACCATCTGTACCATCACTCAGGTGAACAGGCCCTGTCATTCGGGTGAAGAGCCGTTGTCACCTGTGTGAAACCGCCGCTTCACACAGGTGAAGCAATAAAGCCATAAAGCTGTTTTCATGGTAACATACTGCCGGCAAAAGTACATCTGTTGGAATTTTGCCGTTATGGGTGCGATGATCGCAATGTTGTACATTGACCGCGATTACCTACCGTTTCGGGGCCTTTATAGATATTTTCACACCGGAACATACTGGTAATGAAGACGATGAAGTGACGGGGAAATTTTATATTTCACGTTAAATTAGGCTGTGTTTTCTTTTATAGTTTTTAAGATATTTGATATTAATAGAGGTGGTTGTACTATGCGTCTTTCTTTATGGCGTTATATTGATAAGGCATTGTAACATATAAATAATGTATGATATCAATGTCAGTTCGATATAAATATTAAATTTACTCGTCTAAAAAATAAGAGTATAGCAATAAATCTAAAACAGGAACGGCAATAATATGGAAACAGAATAAATCTCTTCTCCTCTTTTATTTTCATAAAACTCAAGGCTATAAGCAAAATAATAACTATTTTTGCACATTCAATTGAATAAAATATATAACTCATGAGCAATCAACGATACATGCAGCGCGGTGTGTCAGCATCCAAGGAAGATGTGCACAACGCCATTAAGAACATTGACAAAGGTATTTTTCCACAAGCTTTTTGTAAAATCATCCCCGATATTCTAGGCGGAGATCCTGAATATTGCAACATTATGCACGCTGACGGTGCAGGCACCAAATCATCACTGGCTTATTTGTATTGGAAAGAAACCGGCGATTTAAGCGTATGGAAAGGCATTGCACAAGATGCACTGATTATGAACATCGATGACTTGTTGTGTGTAGGTGCAGTAGATAATATTCTGGTTTCATCAACTATCGGCCGTAATAAGCTACTCGTTCCGGGTGAAGTAATTTCCGCTATCATCAACGGAACGGATGAACTGTTGGCCGAACTTCGCGAAATGGGTGTAGGCGTATACGCTACCGGAGGCGAGACTGCTGATGTAGGTGACTTGGTTCGTACCATCATCGTAGATTCTACCGTAACATGCCGCATGAAACGTACCGATGTCATTAACAATGCCAATATTCGCCCGGGTGACGTCATCATAGGTCTGGCATCTTACGGACAGGCTACTTATGAAAAAGAATACAACGGAGGCATGGGCAGCAATGGACTCACCAGCGCCCGCCACGACGTGTTCGCAAAATACTTGGCTGAGAAATATCCCGAAAGCTATGACAAGGCAGTACCTGAAGAACTAGTATACAGTGGCAATTTGAAGCTGACCGATACTGTAGAAGGAAGTCCTCTGGATGCAGGAAAGCTGGTACTCTCACCTACCCGTACCTATGCTCCGGTAGTGAAGAAATTACTGGATGCGCTCCGACCTGAAATTCACGGAATGGTTCACTGCTCAGGCGGTGCTCAAACCAAAGTCCTGCACTTTATAGGAAACAATTGCCGTGTAGTAAAGGACAACCTGTTCCCTGTCCCCCCTCTGTTCAAAACCATCAAGGAACAAAGCGGCACCGATTGGGAAGAAATGTACAAAGTATTTAATATGGGCCACCGACTGGAAGTTTACCTCTCACCCGAACATGCCGAAGAGGTGATCGCCATCAGCAAGTCATTCAATATTGACGCGAAGATTGTGGGACGTATAGAAGAAAGTGACAAGAAGGAACTAATTATCAAAAGTGAGTTTGGAGAATTCAAATACTGACAAGCAATATTATAATAACGCTTCCAAGCATGCTACATTAAAAAAAAGATTTTTTTATGGCATGGGAGCAATAATATGCTCATTAGTTACAATTGATACAACACGCGAGTTGTATTTCATCTCTACCGCATGGGGTCATGAAGCAACTTGGCATGACATACTATATATAGTAAGAAAAGTACTTGCCATACTTGGGTGGATATTACTCACTTGGTATGTCGCAAATAAATGTTTAGAAAAGAATGGCAGAAAACAATAATACATTACTTGAGAAATTAGACGGGTTAGTGGCTCGCTTTGAGGAAGTTTCCACCCTCATTACAGACCCTAATGTCATAGCTGACCAAAAACGTTATGTCAAGCTCACCAAGGAATACAAGGACTTGAATGACATCATGAAAGCCCGTAGAGAATATATACAATGCCTGAATGGACTGGAAGAGGCCAAACAAATCATGACTAACGAATCCGACCCGGAGATGAAAGAAATGGCACGCGAAGAGGCAAATCTCTGCGAAGTCCGCATTCCAGAACTGGAAGAGGAAATCAAACTACTACTCGTTCCTGCGGATCCGCAAGATGACCGAAATGCTATTCTGGAAATACGCGGTGGTACGGGAGGTGATGAAGCCGCCATTTTTGCAGGTGACCTGTTCCGTATGTACTCCAAATACTGCGAGACAAAAGGTTGGAAACTGGAAGTATCCAGCGCCAATGAAGGAGCAGCAGGAGGTTTTAAGGAAATTATCTGCTCCGTAACCGGAGATAAAGTATATGGCACTTTGAAATATGAATCGGGCGTACATCGTGTACAACGTGTACCAGCCACCGAAACCCAAGGACGTGTACATACTTCAGCCGCATCAGTCGCCGTTTTACCCGAAGCAGAGCCTTTTGATGTGGAAATCAACGAAGGGGAAATCAAGTGGGACACTTTCCGAAGCGGTGGTGCCGGCGGACAGAACGTAAATAAGGTGGAATCCGGAGTACGCCTGCGCTACAACTGGAAGAATCCCAACACCGGGATAGTAGAGGAAATCCTGATAGAATGTACCGAAACCCGTGACCAGCCGAAGAATAAAGAACGAGCCCTTTCTCGCCTGCGTACCTTTATATATGATAAAGAACACCAAAAGTACATTGACGACATTGCCAGCAAACGCAAAACGATGGTATCTACCGGAGACAGATCGGCAAAAATACGTACCTACAATTATCCACAAGGACGTATCACCGACCACCGCATCAACTATACCATTTACAATTTGGCCGCCTTTATGGATGGAGACATTCAAGACTGTATCGACCATTTGACTGTAGCCGAGAATGCAGAACGTTTGAAAGAGAGCGAATTATAATTAAAATATCGTAAACCATAAACTGTAAATATAATAATGAACAAGCAACAATTATTTGAAAATATCCAAAAGAAAAAATCATTCCTCTGTGTAGGGCTAGATACCGACATAAAGAAAATTCCCGAACATCTGTTAAAAGAAGAAGACCCGATTTTCGCCTTCAATAAAGCTATCATTGACGCTACTGCCCCTTATTGCATCGCCTATAAACCCAATCTGGCCTTTTATGAAAGCATGGGCGTAAAAGGATGGATCGCTTTCGAAAAGACTGTATCCTACATCAAGGAAAACTATCCCGACCAATTCATCATTGCCGATGCAAAACGTGGCGATATTGGAAACACTTCGGCTATGTATGCCCGCACATTCTTTGAAGAGCTGGACATTGACTCAGTCACCGTAGCTCCTTACATGGGTGAAGACAGCGTGACTCCCTTCCTGAGTTACGAAGGCAAATGGGTAATCCTGCTAGCACTTACCAGCAACAAGGGTTCCCACGACTTCCAGCTGACCGAAGACACCAACGGCGAACGCCTTTTCGAAAAAGTATTGCGCAAATCACAAGAATGGGCCAACGATGAAAACATGATGTATGTAGTAGGCGCCACACAAGGACGTGCTTTCGAAGACATCCGTAAAATTGTCCCCAACCACTTCCTGCTTGTACCTGGAATCGGTGCACAAGGAGGTTCTCTAGAGGAAGTCTGCAAATATGGCATGAATAGTACCTGTGGACTTATTGTTAATTCAAGCCGTGCCATTATCTATGCGGATAAAACTGAGAATTTTGCGACTGTAGCAGGACAAGAAGCTCAGAAAGTCCAGGCACAGATGGAGAAAATAATGTGCCAATAAAACAATGTGCTAATATGCAAATTACCAGGTAGATACATAGCGTAGTACATTGGTTTATTAGCATATCAGCACACTGAATAATCATTCCCCATGAGTGACCGAAAAATTATAAATGACCCCGTCTTCGGGTTTATCAACATCCCGAAGGGGTTACTATATGACATTGTATGTCACCCATTGCTGCAACGTCTTACCCGCATCAAGCAACTGGGCCTGTCCTCTGCTGTATATCCGGGAGCACAACATACCCGTTTCCAACACTCATTAGGTGCTTTCCACTTAATGAGTGAAACTATCAAACACCTTACCGCCAAAGGTAACTTCATCTTTGACAGCGAAGCGGAAGCCGTACAAGCTGCCATCCTGTTACACGACATCGGACACGGTCCCTTCTCCCATGTGCTGGAAAACACATTGGTAGGAGGTGTTTCACATGAAGAAATCTCCTTGATGCTGATGGAACGAATAAACAAGGACATGAAAGGTCAACTCAATCTTGCCATACAGATATTCAAAGATGAATATCCCAAGAAATTCCTGCACCAACTGGTCAGTGGCCAATTGGATATGGATCGTTTGGACTATTTGCGGCGTGACAGTTTCTATACCGGTGTATCCGAAGGCAATATCGGGTCCGCCCGCATCATCAAAATGCTTGATGTAAAAGACGATCACCTGGTAGTAGAGTCTAAAGGTATTTACTCCATCGAAAATTTCCTGATGTCCCGCCGCCTGATGTACTGGCAGGTATATCTGCACAAGACATCCGTTGCCAGTGAAAAAATGCTGATCAACACTCTGACACGAGCAAAGGAATTAGCTTTACGTGGCGTGGAGCTGTTCGCCTCACCCGCTTTAAGATTCTTTTTATACCACTCTATTGATAAAAAAGAATTTTATAACAGCCCGGATTGTCTTGAAAATTTTATTCAATTAGATGATAATGATATATGGACCGCACTGAAAGTTTGGAGCAATCACAGCGATGTGGTATTGTCCACTCTGAGCCGTGGAATGATTAACAGGAGACTATTCAAAGTAGAGGTGACCTCCTCTTCTATCACAAAAACGCGAAAAGAAGAAATTCTTTCTAGGATAAGTAAACAACTGAATATCAACAAAAAAGAAGCAAAATACTTCCTATCTATATCCAGTATAGAAAACAATATGTATAAAAAGGAGGATGACAGTATTGAAATCATCTATAAAGATGGCAGCACCTGTGATATAGCCAAGGCTTCAGATATGCTCAACATCTCTCTCCTCTCCCGAAAAGTCAAGAAATATTATATATGTTACCTGCGTTCCGAAAACGACGGACATTAAATAATTAGCGAATTGTACGGATATATAAAAAAAAAATGCGTAATTCGCATAATTAATGATGTGTTTACACTAACATGTAACACGCAAGTAACAAAACTGAAACATTTAGAACATAAAGAATTAGACAGTATTATGGAGTTCTCAGCTAAACAAATTGCGGAATACATCCAGGGAATTATTGTTGGCGATGAAAACGCAACTGTGCATACTTTTGCTAAAATAGAGGAAGGCGTGCCGGGAGCGATTTCTTTTCTTTCAAATCCTAAGTATACTCATTACATTTACGATACTCAGTCTACCATTGTGTTGGTAAACAAAGATTTCGTTCCCGAGCAAGAAGTAAAAGCTACCTTAATCAAGGTAGACAACGCCTACGAAAGCCTGGCTAAATTACTGACGCTCTATGAAATGAGCAAACCTAAAAAGACCGGTATAGATCCGCTGGCATACGTTGCCCCCACTGCGAAGTTGGGGAAGGATGTATATATCGCTCCGTTTGCCTGCGTAGGCGATGGTGCTGAGATTGGGGACAACACTTCCCTCCATCCGCACGCTACTGTAGGAAGTCATGCCAAAGTAGGTAATAATTGTACACTTTATCCACATGCCACTATCTATCACGACTGCTTGGTAGGAAACAACTGTACCCTGCATGCAGGCTGCGTAATCGGTGCTGATGGATTCGGATTCGCACCTTCTCCCGAAGGGTACGAAAAAATTCCACAAATAGGCATTGCCATCATAGAAGATAATGTGGAGATTGGTGCTAATACTTGCGTAGATCGTGCCACCATGGGTGCCACCATTGTACATAAAGGGGTGAAACTGGACAACCTGATCCAGATAGCACACAATGTGGAAGTAGGAAGCCACACTGTCATGGCATCACAGGTGGGTATTGCAGGTTCTACCAAAGTAGGTGAATGGTGTATGTTTGGCGGACAAGTAGGACTAGCCGGACATATTAAGATAGGTGACAAGGTAGGTATCGGCGCACAAGCAGGCGTTCCCGGCAACGTGAAATCCAACGAGCAAATTCTAGGCACTCCGGCCATCGACGCCAAGAATTTCATGAAATCATCGGCCGTATACAAAAAACTACCCGAAATGTACGCCACACTGAACGCCATGCAGAAAGAGATAGAAGAATTAAAAAAACAACTAAATAAATAAACCCCATGTTGAAACAGAAGACATTAAGAGGCAGTTTTTCTTTAAATGGAAAAGGCCTTCACACCGGAGTAAACTTGACGGTGACATTCAATCCTGCACCGGACAACCACGGGTATAAAATCCAACGAATTGATCTTGAAGGACAACCAATAATTGATGCCGTAGCAGAAAATGTAGGTGATACCACCCGCGGCACTGTGCTGATGAAAAACGGAATAAAAGTAAGTACAGTAGAACATGCTTTGGCAGCTCTTTATGCAGCTGGTATAGACAACTGCCTGATTCAGGTAAGCGGTCCCGAATTCCCTATTCTGGACGGCAGTGCTAAAGCGTATGTAGAAAATATACAGCGTGTAGGAATCGAAGAACAGAATGCTGTCAAGGATTACTATATTATAAAATCAAAAATCGAATTTAGGGACGAGGAAACCGGATCTTCCATCATTGTTCTTCCGGACGAAAATTTCAGTGTGAACGCACTGATCTCTTATCAGTCTAAAATACTGTCCAATCAGTTCGCCACACTGGAAGACATGGCTAAATTCCCCACCGAGGTAGCTTCCGCGCGTACCTTTGTATTCGTCCGCGAAATAGAACCATTGCTGGGTGCCGGACTGATCAAGGGAGGCGATCTGGACAACGCCATCGTAATTTACGAAAAAGAGATGAGCCAAGAAAATTATGACAAGCTGGCCGATGTCATGGGTGTTCCCCACATGGACGCCACCAAACTGGGCTATATCAATCATATCCCTCTGGTATGGGACAACGAACCGGCACGTCACAAGCTACTGGATATCATCGGTGACTTGGCACTGATAGGCAAGCCCATCAAAGGCCGTATCATCGCCACCCGTCCTGGGCACACCATTAATAACAAGTTTGCCCGCCAAATACGCAAAGAAATCAAACTTCACGAAATACAGGCCCCATCCTATAACTGCAATGAATCCCCCATCATGGACGTAAACCGCATTCGCGAGCTGCTCCCGCACCGTTATCCGTTCCAGTTGGTGGACAAAGTCGTTGCCATCGGCGCGAACCACATTGTCGGTGTGAAAAATGTAACAGCCAACGAACCTTTCTTCCAGGGACATTTTCCGCAGGAACCTGTCATGCCTGGTGTACTTCAAGTAGAGGCCATGGCACAATGCGGCGGTCTGCTTGTTTTGAACTCAGTGGATGAACCCGAAAGGTACTCCACCTACTTCATGAAGATAGACGGAGTGAAGTTCCGTCAGAAAGTAGTGCCGGGAGACACTTTATTGTTCCGTGTTGAATTGTTGGCTCCTATCCGCCGGGGCATCTCCACAATGAAAGGATATGTGTTTGTAGGCGAGAAAGTAGTCTGCGAAGCCGAGTTTATGGCACAAATAGTAAAAAATAAATAACCACTAAAAAAACAACATGATTAGTCCATTAGCATATATACATCCCGAGGCAAGAATTGGTGAGAATGTAGAAATCGGTCCTTTTGTGTTTATCGACAAGAATGTAGTTATCGGCGATAACAACACAATCATGCCTAACGCCAATATACTGTATGGCTCACGCATAGGGAACGGCAACACCATTTTTCCGGGAGCTGTTATAGGCGCTATTCCCCAGGATTTGAAATTCCGCGGTGAAGAAACGACTGCCGAAATAGGTGATAACAACACCATTCGCGAGAATGTAACCATCAATCGTGGTACAGCGGCTAAAGGCAAAACCATAGTGGGCAGTAACAACCTGTTGATGGAAGGGGTACACGTAGCACATGATGCCATCATAGGCAGCGGTTGCATCATAGGCAATGCCACCAAGATGGCAGGTGAAATTATCATTGATGATAACGCCATTATCAGCGGTGCCGTATTGATGCACCAATTCTGCCGGGTAGGCGGTTATGTAATGGTACAGGGCGGTTCACGTTTCAGCAAGGACATTCCTCCTTATATTATAGCGGGGCGCGAACCCATCGCCTACGCAGGAATCAATATCGTAGGACTCCGCCGCCGCGGATTCTCTAATGAACTAATAGAGAATATACACAACACCTATCGCATTATTTATCAAAATGGTATGAACGTTACCGATGCCTTGGAACAAGTACGCAAAGAAATACCTATGAGCAAAGAAATAGAATATATTATTTCTTTCATAGAAAATTCTCAAAGAGGTATCATCAGATAACAAAGTTTTTTATAACTTTACTGCACGAAAAAAAAGTTATATAGTATATACAGTAAAATATATGATTTACAGATTTACAATAATCTCTGACGAAGTCGATGATTTTATAAGAGAAATAAAGATAGACTCGGAAGCAACTTTCTTTGATTTGCACGAAGCGATATTGAAAGCGGCAGGATATAAAGATGACCAGATGACCTCTTTCTTCATTTGTGATGACGACTGGGAGAAAGATCAAGAAATCACACTGGAAGATATGGGAAGTAGTTCGGAAGAAGACAGCTACATCATGAGAGAAACCCGCTTGAGTGATTTGGTGGAAGACGAAAAGCAAAAATTGCTGTATGTATTCGACCCGCTGGCAGAACGAGTGTTTTTCATTGAACTATCGGAAATCATCACCGGCAAAGACCTTGACAAAGCAGTATGTTCGCGCAAAGCTGGAGAAGCCCCTAAACAAACCGTCGACTTTGACGAAATGATGGCAAAAAGCAATAGCGGAAATCTGGATATAGACGAGAATTTTTATGGTGATCAAGACTTCGATATGGAAGACTTTGATCCCGAAGGATTTGATATGGGCGGTGCCTCCTCACCGGACCCTTATGAGCAAGAAAACTATTAATCTTAACGGGGGCGGACGTTAAACGTCTGCCCCTCTCTTTTTATAAACACCATGCCTGACACCCTTATCGTCCTTATCGGCCCTACCGGTGTAGGAAAGACCGAACTAAGCCTTTCCATTGCCGAACACTTCCGGACTTCCATTGTCTCGGCAGATTCACGCCAATTATATGCAAACCTGAAGATAGGAACTGCCGCCCCTACTCCCAAGCAACTGGCGCGTGTTCCTCATTACTTTGTCGGAACATTACAACTAACAGATTATTACAGCGCCGCACAATACGAAGCAGATGTGTTAGCACAACTGGAAATCCTGTACCAAAACCATGACACTGTAATACTGACCGGAGGTTCCATGATGTATATAGATGCCATCTGCAAAGGCATAGATGATATCCCCACTGTAGACAACGAAACACGCCAGCTGATGCTACACCGTTACGAACAAAAAGGACTGGACACTCTTTGCGCCGAACTAAAGCTGCTGGACCCCGAGTATTACAAAATAGTGGATCTGAAAAATCCCAAACGAGTAATACATGCATTGGAAATATGCTACATGACTGGAAAAACTTATACTTCCTTTCGTACCCGCACTCACAAGGAACGCCCTTTCCGCATCATCAAGATAGGACTAACTCGCGACCGCGAAGAATTGTATGACCGCATCAACCGCCGCGTGGACATCATGATGCAGGACGGCTTGTTGGAAGAAGCCCGGCAGGTATATCCTTTCCGGCATCTGAACTCGCTCAATACCGTAGGATACAAAGAAATATTCAAGTATCTGGATGGAGAATGGACATTGGAATTCGCTATCGGGAAAATCAAACAAAATTCCCGTATCTACTCTCGTAAACAGATGACCTGGTTCAAACGAGACAAAGACATCGTTTGGTTCCATCCCGACCAGCAAACAGAAATTATGCAATATATTCATTCAGTTAACCACTAATTACAATCATGAAAAAATTACTAACCTTCATCATGGCTTGCGTCATCAGCCTGGGTGTAACCGCCCAAATCTCGAAAGAAGCATTTGAGAAATGGCATCAAAACAAGTATTCCATGTTCATCCACTTCGGTCTTTATTCCGAACTGGGAGGCGTATGGGAAGGCAGCCCCGTCACCCGAGGATACAGTGAACAAATCCAGTCGTTTGCGGGAATCTTCAGTGATTGGTATGGAGATACCGCTCTGCGTTTCAATCCCACCCTGTTCAATGCAGACGCTATTGTGTCACTGGCCAAAGAAGCCGGTATGCGCTCCATCATCATTACCACCAAGCATCACGACGGTTTCTGTATGTTCCGTACAGCCACCACCGACTATAATTCATACGATGCCACCCCTGGCAAACGCGACTTTATAAAAGAGATGGCGGAAGCTTGCAAACGTGGCGGAATCAACTTCGGCATCTATTTCTCACTGATAGACTGGCATTTTCCACAAGCCTATCCCATCTCCAGCCATAACTGTGATTTCATCACCCCACAACACCATGAATTCACCAAAGCACAAGTTACCGAACTGTTGACCAACTACGGTCCCATTTCTGAACTTTGGTTTGACATGGGTTCCAACACTCCTGAACAAAGCAAAGAACTGTATCAACTAGTGCACAGATTGCAACCAGACTGTATGGTAAGCGGCCGGTTGGGCAACGATCAGTATGACTTCAGTGTCATGGCAGACAACACATATCCCGAAGGCTCTTTGCAGACCGCATGGCAAACAGCAGCTTCCATGTTCGATGAAACCTGGAGCTACCGTTCCTGGCAAAAAAGGGGGGACGTTCACACCAAAGCGATGGAAAAACTGCGCAGCCTGATCAATGTAGTTTCCCATGGTGGAAACTTCCTGCTGAACATCGGTCCCAAAGGCGACGGTTCCGTAGTACCCTTTGAAAGAGAAGTGCTGAAAGAAATCGGTATCTGGTTGAAGAAAAACGGTGAAGCCATTTATGGTACAGAAGCCTCTCCTTTCCGCGAGCAATTCGAATGGGGAACCATTACCCGCAAAGGCAATAACCTCTACCTCATCTTATCGGGCAACCGTCCTGCCGATGATAAAATCACTTTGAACATACCGGGATGCAAACTGCAAAAAGCAGACATTAAAGCGATTCAGAAAGGACAGGAGATGATCTTCACACTGCCCGCCGACGCATATGGAAAAGATATCCAAGTGATTTGCGCCACGTTCGACCAACCGGTGAAACCACAACCTATAGCTGCACAGCGCACTCCTAATTATAGTTATTCCTGTTTCGATTATTACAGCAACTACCGCAGTACGGTGAGCTATCAATGGAGCATCAACAAATCCAACCTCAACGCATTGGAATTTACCTATACTCCGCAGGAGAACGGTAAGGAATTACTGGTTGAAGTAGATGGAACACCTTACACAGTAACCCTTGACGCAAGCAAGGCACAGGCACTAAACCTATCTTCCAAGGCCGTATGGGGTCAGCGTTACTTCTGCGGGCCGGGCAGCGGATTGTTCGATGCTCCTGCCACCATCCATACTGATCCGGAAAAAGCACCGGTAAGAAAAGGACAATGGAAAGAAGTGAATGAGGAAAAAGCCATGTTCCCCAGCAATATTCTGGAAAGTTACTTCCTAATGCAGCAGGTAGAATCGCCCAAAGCACAAGATATTCTAGTAGATGTAGGTGCTGGAAACGGTATCGAAATCTATCTGAACGGCAAGTCTGTAATGAAACACCTCAACCCTTACCGCTGCAAGTTCCGTGAGGAAAAGGTGCTGCTACCACTTCAAAAAGGCAGTAACCAAATTGTGGTAAGAATATACAACCGCTTTGAAAAAGAAACAGGCTATCTGCTGCGCCCATCAGCGGAACAGGTTATCTACAAACAGAAATTCACTTTGCCGCAAGTGGCAAAAGGGAAAGTTCATACTGTTGTTGTAAAACAGAATAATCTGCCATCCATCCATAAGGACACAGAATTATCCAATCTGAATGTAAAGGCAAAATAAAACTCTGCAATAAATAAAAAGCGAAATGCCTCTCCCCGGATGTTTCTGTCATGAAATGTCCGGGGAAAGTTTTATATAAAGAAAACATCATTCTAGAATTTACTAATAACATTGACAGGTCACATGCATGAAAATCATAATATTCATAAAGTACCCTTCATACAGTCTGTTCCGATATTATGCTTTCTTTCTGTCTGCTTGATAATTCAAAATTACCCCCAGTACCATCAGTACAGAAAGTACAATCCATGCAACATTCAGAAAGATTCCTTTCCATTCCTGCCGGGTAATGAACTGTGAATACAAAGGTCGTATAATCGGAGCTTGAGGATGGTGGAGTTTACAGCGGGACCGATCAATGGCCCTTTGATAATCATCTAAATCAAAAATACAACGCTCATAACATACAACGGCTTGTCCTTTCTCATGCCTCACCGGAATAACCCATGCCTTAACTTCCCGCTCCTCATACTTATGACGGGGCAATGAATCGGTAAATGCAGGAGCTACAGAGAAATGATATTGCTTCTGTTCCTTACGATAGCGGTGTCTGCCCATACTTCGTGTCACCTCACGAGTGACAGTCACACTGCTCCTTCGGGCATAATCCACCTCCAGAGTATCGAAAGTAAAATACAGAGCATTATTCCCCCCATTATATAAATCGGTAACAGCATGATAACGCACCACTTCATCTGCCGAATGAAAAAGCCAGTTCTGTAAAGGAATATTAAAGGCCATACTGGCAGCCGCCATCAATATAAGAAAAGGAATTTTCCATCTTGAAGCAATGATAAAAGCCCCTCCGGCGAGAGTGAGTAACGGAGGGAAAGCATACGTCGTAATTTGTAACCAGCCCCCCGGATTAAAACCAAGAGCAACAGTGAACAAGATTCCTGCTAAAGAAGGAATGAAAAGTAATACCAATAACTTAACGACCCAGTTTTTCATTATTCAATATTAGTTTTGTCTTGCCAAAGATAGTAATATAAATCCAAAAAAAGAATCTGTAAATGCTTACAGCAGCTTACAGATCCTTTTCCACTTTATTCTTGCAAGACGAACACGTTCTTTATTTCTCTAATGCTTTTATTAATTCTTTTTTTACGGTATCCACTCCTGGGAAACCGGTGTATTTTTGAATAATACCCCCTTCTTTATCGACAATAATATAAGTCGGAACCCCCTGTATGCTGAACTGCTTGCTCAGGTAATTCCACTGAGCCGCCGTTACTCGGTAATGCTCTCCATGAATATCCGGAATCATGTTATCCCACGTTTCTTTGGGCGAGTTCTCTCCGGCAATAAAAACATATACAATATCTTTACCTTCAAGATCTTTCTTCATCGGTTTCATCTGTTTCATAGCCATTTTGCAAGGACCGCACCAAGTCGCCCAAAAATCGACCAAAATCACCTTACCCTTAAATTTAGAAGTGATAGAATAAAATAAATCTTCATCTTTTACTTCTCCGGATTCATTAACAGTATAACCTTTCTTTTTCTTATTAGCTTCAATCGTTTCCAAAAGACGGTTGTTCATCCTTGTCAGTCTGCTGAGATAATAAGGATCACTCATCTTCCGTATCTCCTCAAAATCATGTATAGTCAATGGAGTGAAGTCACTGATTTTCTGAGCATATTTCATCATTTTCTGCAGATCGAAAAAAAGTCCTTGCTCTGTACCCAAATATCCGGCTATAATCTTTTTCAAGATATAGTCTTGCTGCATAGAACTGAATTCTTTAAACAAATCATCGTATTTTATTCGCAATTCTCCCATTTTTTCCCGATAGACAGATATTTTTCCGGCATCTGTATTAGCCTTGAACTCACGTATTATCTCAGCATCTTCAACAGAAACTTTATCGGAAGAGAGAATAAACGCAAATATATCACTCAACTTATCATCCATCTTCACCCTCATATAGCCCATTCCTCTCACCAAATCAGCATAACCATTGGTATAAAGCATGACAGGCGAGTTCAGTATATTCAGCTGCCGGATATAGTCATAGAAATCATCACTCAATTCCGGTTGTTTAAACTTTTGATAAGCTTCACGAGCCGGTAATCCACTGCACTGCACATAAGCATAGGCTAAATTAGAGCTTACACGGGTCAATGTCAAAGTACAAAGCAAATCATTCTGAGCCAATAAAAGATTCCGGTATGCCTGACTTCTTTTCTTATCGGAACAGATAGCAGATTTGGTTTCTTCATATTTTTTCAACCAATAAGCTTTATACTGACCGGCAGTCATATTATATAAATCATTCATATTCCAATGAACCATTCCCCATACATCCATCAAATGTTCATCATCGGTTATCATTTCATCATTCAAAGCCGCCATAGTACCTGAAAAATAGACTTTCTTTCCACCAGCACGCTTCCCTTTCAACAATTTGCTTTCAGAACGACTCAACTCACGCAAGTTGACAGCCATATCCAATTCACCACCGGGAACTAAAAATACATCAAAATAAATATCACGTCCCACAGAAAAACTGACCGTAGTCGGAGTACAAAGTTCAATCTCTGTCCGAAATGTTCCGTCTTCATTCACCTTAATTTCAGTATCCTCAAATTTAGCCGTCAACAAATCACAAGTCCTACAAGAAAACGGAAGTGCATAGTGCTTCTCATAGCCTAACAAACGACCGGTTATCACTGATTTGCCATCTTTCAATTCAGCCTTAGGCAACGGTTCATCGTAATTCAATTTCTGTTTCTTCACATCATCCGATAAATCTAATTCCGGTAATTTTCCATCCAAATGGATTCCCCATACCTTGAAACAATCTTCACAATCGCTTTCAATGAAATCAATCACTTTCACTGTGGGGGGCAATAACGGAAAAATAAGACTAAAAGAAGCTTCGCCGCTATCGGGCATCCAAAATTTTTCACCCAAAGTGATTCCATTACCGGAACGAATCGGATACTTCTCTCCATTATCAGCCAACAAATAACTTTCATTACTTATCTGAATCCAATTATGAGGACGGAAAAAGGCTTTTATATCCAATACGGTTGCCGTATCCGAAACCACCACTCTGTCTATCTCAATAGTAGAAGAACTACGAGCGATGAAAGGCGGCTGTTTAACCACCCGGTTTTTTGCCTGCAAAAGGCAGCAACTCACCATAGCAAGCAATAGAATACCAAAGTTTTTCATTGTATTTTTTTTTAACATACTTACTTATTTCCCAAGTTCCTATCCAAAATATTCTTTACTTCTTCGTATGCCTTTGTATATCCACGGACCAAAGTAATACCATCCGGAGAGATTAACATAAGAATGGGAACTCCTGAAAAATAAAGGTCTTTCACTATAAAGCCGTTACCCTCCTCCTCTGTGTAAACTGTAGTCCACGGATGGCTTAGCAATCCCTGTACCCGTTCATCTTTCTTAAACTCTTCAGAACTTCCCTGCAACGATTTCAATAAATCATCACGGGTAAATCCCAATACCTCCAAACCTTTTTCATGATATTTTTGATAGAGATCCATTATTTTAGGATTTACCCAAAAAGTACCAGGACATAATCCCCAATGATAAATCAACACATATTTGCCTTTATAATCAGACAAAGACACCTTCCGGTCATCTTTATCTGTCACTGTAAACTCCGCTGGCGCAAAGCCTACTTCAATATTCTTCAATACAAGCAATTGCTTGTCAAGTATTTGTCCAAAATATGAATTTTGAACCTCTGGAGTAAATTGTGCCAAACGCTCTTTCACATCCTTATAAGTAGCATCAAAAACAAAAGCGGATGCATACATAAAAGCGGCATATTCCATATCGTTCACTTTCAATGCCAGACTATCACGAACAGTCTTCAGTATTAGCGGACGATGATATTCATTATACATTTGCCCGTATTTTGCCACACTATCATTTTGCTTTGTATCCTGATATTTCAGTATCTGACTGAAGATATCAATCATTTCAGTATTGGAAGACGCAGTCAGGCTATCGTACCTAGCCACCAACGAATTGTCATAAAAACCACCCGAATGACGAACCGCACCCAAGTAATCCAAAGACCCTTTCAGTTTTATATCATCACCTACACGAGCTATAATCTCAGCTCCGCGAATACAACTCCGTAACGGTTCACCCATTTTAGGCTGATGCATCAATAAATAAAAAGTAGTATGTTCCATAGGAATAAAAGCCGAGAAAGTTCCCTCCTTTTCCACCAATATGGTATCTGTCCCGTCTTCTTTCCAATCGGGCAATAAAAAAGTTTTAAGAAAAAGAGTATCTCCGACCTGAAGCCCTTCCAAATGACCGGATAGTTTAAAGCCATCGGTCTGCATAGTTTGCCGGCATGATACTAGAGCCACTGCAAAGAGTGCCAAAGCCAAAATTTTCTTCATATATTCTTACTTTTATATAAATGACTTCCGTTATTTTGCATGACGAAGTGCCAACGTATCTTTTTTCTCTACAGGAAATGACTTTGTCGGAATATCACCTCTAAAGAAACCTTCCTCCTTTATTTTTTTGATACGTTTCCATGCCTGCTGGTAAAGTGTTATGCGGTCTTCCACCGGATTCCCGTCTTCGTCCAAAGCATAACGCTGATCTTCGGGAACAGTAGCCATGTATTTCTTATAATAGCGAATGGCATTCTTCTCATCTTCTTTCCAATCATAGAGACAGGCTATTTTATAAAGAATGGAGTTTTTCTTTGTATAAATATATAACTTCTCCAAGGCTTCCACCTCTTTCTTTGTATCCCCCGCATAATCGTAACATTCTACCAACCCGTCATAAAGACGTACCATCATACTATCAGAAGGAACCGCTATGCGGAAGGCTTCTTCCATATATTCCACACCCTCCTTTTTCCAGGAAGTGCGTGCCGAAGCTTTTGCCAGATAATAGAGCACATTCACATCCATCGGATTTTTTTGATAGGCTTCTTTCAGATTATCGTATGCACCATAAAACCAGTTATCCCCATAATGGGATACACCTAAATAGTAAAGAGTGAGAAAACTACGATCACCCAGTTCTTTTAATGACTCATAGCGTTTTACCGCTGTTCCGTACTCTTTCAGCATACAATAAGCTTTCGCATTCTGGCGGTTCACATCTATATTGGTGGTATCGGACAAACGATAAACTTCCGTCACATCAACAGCATCTTTAAACTGCTGATTGTTATTAAAAATACCGGCAATGCGTGCCACTGTCTGGGCATCCAACGAATCACGCCGATAGGCTATGTTATAACTAAGAAAGGCACTGGCGGCATCCTGCAATCCCTCGTATGCCTGTCCCAGATATTTGTATCCGGTGGCCGACAAGGAATCGCGCTCCAACCAGCCATGACAAGCCGTACGTGCTTCTTCATAATCTTCGGAGGCTAATAAAGAGCGTATGAACTGCAACCGGAAAAATTTATTTTCCGGTTGCAAATTCATTGCCTTCTGATAACAGTTGGCCGCCCGACGGGAGTTACCCGTCAATTTGTAACACTCGGCAAGGTCGATCAAAACTTTTGTGTTTGTGCTGTCTTTCAAGATAAGAGAGTTCAATACCCCTATGGCTTCCGGATAACGGTTCATCGCTTTCAGCGCCTGAGCTTTGGTAATAAGCAATAAAGAATCCTGACAATCGGATTCAATCAGCATAACTACTGTCTCATAATCATAATTATCCATTGCCTGACGAATCCCATCATTCACCTGGGCAAACAACGAAATGGGGAGCATACATAGTAGCAGTGTTACAAATTTCTTCATATCTTTATTCTTATTGTTTCTTTGTAGTAATCAATATCACGCCATTCTTGGCCTTGGCTCCATAAATGGCAGTACCTGCCGCATCCTTCAACACCGAAATAGATTCAATATCCGAAGCATTCATTTTTTCCATTTGACTATAAGGCTTTTCTATCCCATCAACTATAAGCAATGGTTTTTCCTTCCAATCTTTCAACGAAAAAGTTTCCTTACCTATCCGCAATGGATTTTCTTGAAAAACAGAGTCTGTCCTCAACTCCAAATGACGTGTTTCATTTGATTTTGTATCTTTACCGTCTAGTCTGAAAGTGACGGGAACCGTATATTTCACACGCACAGGCTGGCCTTTCTGCATACCCGGTTTCCATTTCGGCATAATGGAAATGACTCGGATGGCCTCACCGTCCAAATCCGGATCAATGCTCCTGACAACTTTGGGATTGGCTATATTACCATCTTTCTCAACTACAAATTGTACAATAACCTTTCCCTGTACTCCAGCTTTCTGAGCCTCCACTGGATATTTGATATTCTTCCCCAAGAATTTCAAACATTCTCCCATACCACCCGGAAACTCAGGCATCTCTTCAACAACCTGAAAAACCGGAACTTCATCAGAAGCTTCTTCACCACCTCCATAACCTACTACAACCACTTCCTGTGTCTTAGTTGTGATTTCTCCCTCCAAATACACTTTTAAAGATTTAATTTTTCCAATAAGTTTCTCTGTAATAGTCAATTCCTTTGTTTTCATATTTATATATGAAACACTCAAAGTAGCCCCAACAGGCATTGAAATAACAAAATTTCCATCTAAATCAGTGATCGTACCTGAAGTGGTACCTTTGATAATCACATTAGCACCTACAACCGGAGTGTTTGTACTTTTTTCTAATACCTGCCCTTGCACTTTTATTTCCTTTGCAGGATGTTTTTCGGGACTTTTAACCTCTTCGGTTTTCATAATTGCCGTTAAATCATTAACTTTGACGGCTGAAATCTCATCTAACTCACTAGAGATTTCGGGGCGGGCAAAGGCTGCCACGGCAATGACTGCCAATGGAAGCACATACAGGTACTTGAGTCGTGCCCACGGATTGGATTTCTTTTTTAACATCATAGTAATACGTTTTTTAAGTGAACTGTGATTGAAGCTGTTGGCCATAGAGTAGAGCCTTGTGCCAACAGCTTTTTTTATTAATAACAACTGATATTTCTTTGCATCAATACCTTGTGCAATCACGCTTTCGTCCGCTTCGAACTCGTGTATGTTCTGTAGTTCCTGTTTCAATAACCAGGAAGCAGGATTGAACCATTGGAAAAAGATGCAGATATCCGCTATAAGTAAATCTATGGAATGTCTCTTCCGTATATGAGCGTATTCATGCGTCAGTATTTCCTCACCGTTTTCCTTCAGGTCTTTCTCAGAGATCACTACAAACTTCATCCAACTGAACGGAGCGATTTCTTTTTGGTGGGTTATCAGCGTAATACCATTTTCCTGACGGACAAGGGTGCTACCCTTTATCAGCCTCAACATACGGGTCAGCGACCATACATTACGTAAAAAGAAGAATACAATACCCAACAAATAAACCATCAGCAGCGCTTCACGCCACATAATAGCAGATTCGGGAGCAGTTTCTATAGTAGCAGTCCGATTAAGACTAGCCATAAGCAGCAGTTCTTCCCAAGTCAGCAATTGTTGGCTGACTTCCATCGGTTCTTTCATGGTCACTTCCACAAAGGGAATGGCACAGGACAATATCAGTATTCCCAACAAAGCAATACGGTTAAAACGATGGAATGTTTCACGGCTCAGCAACAGGCGGTAAAATAAATAGAATACCGCCAGACAGACTGCCGACTTTACAATATATACAAAAAATGCTCCCATAGTATGTATCTTTAATTATTCTCTTTATCCGGATTATTCATGCGCCTTTTCCACATCCCGGATAAGCTGCTTCAATTCATCCAGAGAAATCTCCTCCTCCTTCACCAGTGAAGAAACCGCTCCTAAATAAGAGTTATTGAAATATTTACTGATAACCCCTTTCAACGTCTTCTTCTTAAAATCATCACAGCTTACCACCGCATAATACTGATAGGTATTTCCAAATACCTCATGACTGAGAAACCCCTTTTCCTCCAATCCTCTCACAATGGTAGACAGAGTATTGAAATGTGGACGCGGTTCATCATAAAAATCAAGTAACTGTTTTACAAACAACGGGCCTTTTTCCCAAAAATAACCCATAATCTCTTCTTCCTTTGCTGTCAACATTTTCATAATCTTTCTTTTGATTATCACAAAGAACTAAAACTTTTAGTTATAAAACTAATTTTCATAGTTAAAGTAAACTAAAAGCTTTAGTTACCTGCTGTAAAACAGTATATCCCGTTTTCATCAGTAGGTGAAAACGGGATATACTTATCATAAATAATCCACCTATAAGGAAACTACAGATCTCTATATACTTTATACTTCCCTGAACAATCTATTATTCGTCAATGACCGGTTTATTCTCCGTCAGCCTTTTCAGGCGGAGAAGTGCCTCCATATAATAATAATCAGCATAAATGATGGATGCATCAATCTCTGATTCGGCAGGCAAGTGTCCTGTGGAATGAAGCAGGAAAGCAGGTTTACTTTCACCACACTGGTATTTGTCAGAACTCAGACTGGTTAGCATTTTTACAGCCGCCTGTTTATATTCCAATGCTTTTTCAGCGGGCAGATAACCGGACAATTCTAATAAAGCAGAAGCTACCACACAAGCGGCAGAAGCATCCCGGGGAGCATCGGGAATGGACGGATCATTAAAATCCCAATAAGGAATATAGTCTTCGGGCAGATTTTTCAGATATACATCCGTTACTTTTTGTACAAAATCGAGGTAACGGACATCTTTTGTTTCCCGATAAACGACTGTATAACCATAGATAGCCCATGCCTGACCACGAGCCCACATACTGTCATCCGAATAACCTTGATGGGTCACTCCCTTGATAAATTCACCTGTCAGAGTATCATACACTGCTACATGATAAGAGGTATAATCCGGACGAAAATGATATTTCATCGTCTTATCCGCATGAGCCACGGCAATGTCAAACAAATAAGGATTACCTCCATTCTTGGCTGCCCAGAAAAGCATTTCCAGATTGATCATATTGTCCATGATGGTATTATGACCGCCAAACATTTTCACATTGCGAGGCCATGAAAGCATAGTACCTACACGGGGATTGAACAATGCTGATAACGAATCAGCCGTATTGATTATAACTTGCTTATATTCCGGATTACCGGTCAGACGATAACCGTTACCATAGCTACAAAAAACCAAAAAACCAAAATCATGATCGTATGCAGGAATCTCCGAGAGAAATTTCAAAGAAGCAGTAAACTTTTCGGCCTCTTCCTTTATTTTCGGATCTTGTGTATATTCATAATCATACCACAAGATGCCCGGCCAGAAACCTCCGCACCATTCTTCCTTACTCACTTTACGATAGTTCCAGTCAGACTGGCCATCCATTATGTTACGAGGCATCATAGTGTAATCTACCTCCCGCCCTTTTCCATGCATAACCTCCAAAGTACGATGTACCTGGCGATCACAATATTCCAAAGCTCTGTCCACCTCCAGTTTGTTGTCTACTTCAGTACAGGCTGAAAGCAGACATAACCCTATACCTACTAATAGATTTTTTGTATTCATAATTATCCTTTCTTTTTTACTTATTGATACGGAACCAATCGGCATCTACCCAACCTCTTTCCTTACCATAAGGAGCTGTACTGAATAATCCTACTTTCGCTCCTATCCACTTACCCTGACGAGCGGTAAAAGGCACTCCGGCCGATGTATATTTCCTGCCGTCCAGACTGTAGCTGAAATAACAGATACCTCCCCCAGTTACTTTCACCTGCAAATAAATATCACGCTCATAATTGGGATAGAGCCCGGCTCCGAACCGGCGGCTTACAGGTAATTCCGCAAGACGGGTCACTGTTTCAGGAGACCATTGCTCCGCATCCTTGCAGACCACTTGATTCAATATAAATTTATCACCTTCTTTTACTACACCCAGATAGCCATAATCCCACCCCATCACTATCAGTCCGGACTGCTGTCCGTCTGCTTTCGCCGAAACTTTCAGTTTGGCAGTCACTGTAAATTCTTCGGCAGGGAATTTTTGTAACAAGAGATTCGGCACCTCCCAAAAATTCACAAAATCCTTGGACAAAATATGTCCATATATACGAATGTAACCCAAATCAGAGGTAAAGCCAAACGTATCCTGGTAATTGGCATGCCATTCCCATTGCAAGCCCAATTGCCTTGTGTTGAATTCATCACTCTCAATCGGTGTCTCTATAGGATAAGTCCTGCCTACATCCGGCTTTTTATATCGTTTTACAGGTTCACCACACCCATCTCCATCCTTGTCCTCCCCAATCACGGGCCAATCATTTTCCCACTTCATAGGATTCAAGTGCAAAACTCTACCATACATAGCTTTATCTTGAAAATTGATAAACCAAGACTCGCCTGTACAAGTTTCCACCCATCCTCCCTGATGAGGACCATTTATATCTGTATCTCCCTGAGCCATAACAATTTTCGATTCGTATGGGCCATACACATTACGAGAACGAAGTGCCAACTGCCAACCTGTCACCACCCCTCCTGCAGGAGCCAAAATGTAGTAATATCCATTACGTTTGTAAAACTTAGGCCCCTCGATGGTGTGATTCACCCCATCATTACCATCAAAAACCAATACAGGTTCACTAATGACTTTTGTACCTCCCGCATTCATCTCACAAACCGTAATCACACTATTGAATGCGGCACGACTGCCCGCCCACGCATGTACCAAATACACTTTTCCATCCTCATCCCACAACGGAGTAGGATCTATCATTCCTTTCCCGGCCTTTACCAAGACCGGCTTTTCCCATTCACCCAACGGATCTTTAGTCTTTACCATGAAAATACCCCAATCGGGATCTCCCCAATAGATAAAAAACTCACCGTTGTGGTAACGGATAGAAGGAGCCCATACCCCTTTTCCATGTTGAGGAGCGTTAAAGAAGCCGGTCGGCTCTATCTCCTTCAAGGCATAGTTTGCCAAACGCCAGTTGACCAAATCCTTTGAATGAAGAATGGGCAATCCCGGAGCGCAGCCAAAACTGGAAGCGGTCATGTAAAAATCATCACCTGCGGCACAAACATCCGGATCAGAGTAATCCGCATGAATAATCGGATTAATATACGTACCGTCTTTCTGATCGGGCACCCATACCTTGGATACATACTGAGCATCTGCCTGTTGCCATGCACCACATACTAAAGCCGCTATAATCACTATCTTTTTCATTCTTACCTATTATAAAAATGCCCTGAAACAATCATTCTTACCTTAAAAAACGTACTCTATTAAACTAAAAAATCACCTAACCTTCATTTTTGTTAACCTAATCTATCTATAATACGGACAAGAAAACCAATACACTCAACGAAAGTGGTTATTTTTATAATACTTGTCCTCTATACTTTTTATATTCTTCTATTTCCTGATCCGTCGCTGGCACGAGTTGCATGGCCACACCACCTCCAGGCTTTAATGCGAACTGCATGATTTGAGAAGAATCCACCAACAAACGGGTACATTTCACCTGAGTACGAGTCTTCATTTTATCTCCCCCATCTGTATAAATACGGGCCAGATAGGTCTTTCCCTTATCTAAAAATGAAAGATTTACCGATTGAGCAGAACCTTCATTATTAGTCAAAGCTCCTACAAACCAGTCATTACCTTTGCGACGCGCCATAGTTATACACTTACCCGGAGCACCTTCTAATACTTTTGTATCATCAAATACGGTTTGCAGATTCTCGAACCATTCTATTTCGGGCTCCCCTTGATAGAATGAAGGGCGGTCATACCAGAAGATAGTTTGTAAAGGACTATAAAAAATCAATGAAGCCGCCAACTGATGAGCATGGGTGTTCTTCAGGCGTTTGTCGAAATAACAGATGGTATAATCTGCCGCCCCATTAATCATACGAGTGAAAGGAAGAATGGTATTATGCGTTGCGTCTGGAAATTCCTCGTTTCCACGTATCCCCTCCTGAGTAAGTAAATTGGGATAAGTACGACTAAAGCCTGAAGGACGGAACTCATCATGAATATTAATCAGCAATTTATTCTCGGCAGCCAGACGAACCATATCATGTAACCAAGTAGCCCATCGATGACTGGCATACTGTACGAAACCGGATTTCACACCTACGACTCCCCACTTATGCAGCAATGGAAAAAGCTCATGCATCTGTTTCATCAGGGCATGCTGATTGACATACACCCATACACCTACCCCTTTTTCTTTCCCGTATGCTATGACACGAGGCATGTCCAATTTGGAAACGACCTTCGTGGCATCTCCGTCATGAGAGGTACAGGGCATATACCATTGCCAATCAAACAGCATATAGGGGATATGATGGGCGGCACAGAAATCAATCGTGGCTATGGCTCCTTCAGTAGTAATGGTGGTCTCACGCATAATCTTACCCGGCTTTATCCAATCCGTATCGGTTATCTCACAAGGAGGATTCAGGTTCTGGATGATGTCGTTGTGTTCCAGCAATTCCCCCGGCTTATCAGCCGCCATGATAATTTTCCATGGAGTAGCATAATAAGTAACAATATCCACAGGGCTATACATGACCGAAGTCAGTGTATTCTGTTTAGTTGGAGAAGCTACAAACTTAGTCAGACACCAGTCATCTACATCGGCATCAGTCAAAGCTACCCACAGCCCATTGGGAAGTTCTACGGTCAAGGCACGTTCTACCGGCAATTTGATGTCATTAATGGCAAGGCGCTCAAAAGGAGCTTGCGCCCATTGCTCCGTCCACGCCACCGCACCGGGGGAAAACGTATATTCAGTCAGATCCCCCACCACTTTATGAAAAATGGCCTGTGGATGTTCAGGAAAAAAATAACGGAAAGCGATGCCTTCATCATACGCACGTACTTCTATGTTCAAACGATAATTAGAACCATCCTTTTTAGAAAGGTACATGGTAGCTGCATTATAAGCGTCATGTATCGTGCTGCGCTCTCCATACAAAGGATGCCATGTCTTGTCAACGGCAGGTTGATAAATAACACTGTCCACTTCCAGATTGTCCATCCAACAATTTGCCTGATTAATTTTACGGGCAAGCGCCAGTTCCCAAGTACGGTTATCCAGCTGAAGACCGGCACGGGAGTTTCCGACAACCTCTCTGCCTCTATATTTTACCTGATATACCATCTCATTTACCGAAGAAGAAATTCTCTCCTGCCTGAACATGACTTCATGAACTCCCTCCGGGGACATCAATTTCAATTCTTTAGAATGACCTGCATAAAGTGAAACCGTACAGGTCAACGCACATGCTATGAATACTATTTTTTTCATAATGATAATGACTACTTTTTATATTGGTAGTACGGATGAACCGGAAAACTCACTCAATGAAAGGAAAAATAAAATATACCAGTAAAAAAACAATTCACCGCAGAGACTCATGCTGAATATCCCTGCGGTGAATAAGGAAGCACAAAAAAATTATAATTTTTGATTGTAACCTTCATCCAGATCTTTGGTTTCTTTTCCCATTTTCACCCGTACAGGACCGGTAGCTGAATAGTACCACACACCATGCCGCATATAAATTGCAGCATATACGTCACGATCCGACTCTAAAACAAAGTTACCTTTCTTTAGTGAACGGCCACAGCCAAGATACATCAGTTGAAGCTTGCCTTCTTTTTCCCTTATTACTCCTAAACTGCCACAGAATGACACATGTCCGGAAGGATGATGAGCCTGCATATCTGTCGCACTGAACAGATAATCCGCATACCCGTCCGCTGTATTCACTTTCAGCCCGGTACAATCATCATCTCCCTGCAAGGCTTCTACACCGAGTACATTCGGACTACTCTTTTTATACGCTTCATAAACAGATACAAAAGGATGAGTCTGAGCATTATTACCCTCCTGACGGACAATCAAAGCAGGAGTCGGCATAGGAGGCATACAGATATCGCCGGGAGTCAACCCTTTATTCATCGTAGTCGGGGGAGCATCCACCCGATAAACTTCACGCCCCTCACCTCCTGTCATCCATAAACGTGCCGTAATATCTTCGGGCATACTCCATGAAGCGATAAAATTCTGGTTATAATCGGATTTACGCAGATTGGAAAACCAATGATATCCTTCATGCCACGTCTTGTCAAACTTCTCCAAAGCTTTATCAGGAAGCTTGTTCCCCTCCGCATCGGTAACTGTCAGAGAAGTACCTACATGATGGAACAAATAATTATTATCCATCAGATTCGACCGGAAAATATCCACATAATAACCACGATTCCCCGAAGTACGGACCATAGCGACCATTCTCCTTTTCTCACCGGCAGACACATCGGCAAAGTTGATATAAGGAGTTAATTCCCTATCATTTACGAATTCGCTTTCCTTTACCATAGGTTCCATGGCATGAACAGTGATATCCCCTTCCGTATATCCGGGTAACACTGTATTAGAACCTACAGGAGATTGATGATACACGTGATCTTTACTCCAATAGGACTCATAAGCCGCTGCATCCGGAGCCAGCGCATAACCATACGCATAGAATTGTAAAGCCAGCCCATTCGGAGTGAGATGATATCCTTTTTTACCACCATACAGATTGAACATCATTTTATAATCCCCCTCCCAGTTCTTCATCGTGATGAAACGATGATGAGGAGAATAAGAGGCACGCTCATTGTTCTCTGTACACACAGATGGAATAGTAGCTGTATAGGTACACAGCCCTGTCCAACCGGCATTATTTCTAGTATATTTTTTTTGAGAAATCCCCTTGTTCAAGGCACTCGCTACTTTTTCCATACCCGCTTTATCAGTAATCCCGGCATAGTAAGCCAACAAATTCTCAAAAGTCTGGAAATTAGCGCTTCCTCCACGTGAATCACCGAAAACCACCATGTTGGCAGCATCATCCATCCAAGGAAATACCGCCATTGCCGCTTTCTGTAAAATGGGATTGCCGGCTATAATATCTATTCCGGCACGTTTTAAGGGAGCCGCCCAATCAAGCAACATCTGTATCGTACCGAAAGAGTATCCTGGAGATTCGGGCCACAAGCCTGTCACCGGGTCATAAGTTTTCAACATATCGGGAATAGCATCATGGTAAGGAGTGGATTCGTTGACCAGCAGATTCAAATAATATTCTTTTCCTTTGCCGTCAGGATAAGCCTCATTACTATCGAGTACCAGTACGGGACGCAACATCATATTCCATCCGTTCACATTCCAGTTACCCGATTTTCCGCCACGCACCAGTCCTATATTGATAAAACGCTTGAATACTTCAACTGCTACACTCTTCGTATCTTTCCCAATCTCCTTCAGGTGTGCATGAGGATGCCGGCTCAAATAATCAAAAGCAAAATCATACACCATTGCCGCGTGCATCGCCAAATCGTCATGTATCTGTTCATAATCATAATACCCGCAAATGCCTCCCGGCTCCCAACCACCGCTACTGCCACATGATTTTCCGGGGTCCAGAATAGGATTCATATAATAAGTTCCCACCAGCCATACATTGAATATATCTGTGGCAAAACGAGCAAACTTCTCTTCTCCTGTCACCCAATAAACAAAAGCGGCATTTTCCGCCAATGTCAGGATCTCGACATTATTCCCCCGTACCATATGCCCGCTTTCCTTATAGGGCACTTTCACAGGAGGTTCCGAAGGATTCAATTTGTTAATGCCAAGCATATCTCCGGTCTCATTATAGGGAATACGCTGTTCCAACGGTACATTAGCATATTTATTCCAGGTACGCATACCCGGCATCCGTACTGTGGGGACAGGAGCATTACCCTCACCACGGTCCCAATTCTGTTTTTTCAGATAACATTGGGTATAACGCTCCCCCTCTTTCCAATACATGGCCAGACGGGAAATGATCCACTCGGGATCGGTCTGATGACGATCCACATATTTTTCCACCTTAGAGCGTATAGCCGCAAAGGCTTCCCCAGCCCAAGGCTCATTTTTCACTTTTTGCCGGACCGTCACTTTATCCGAGGGAGAAACATAGACACAAGGGTGTTGCTGCGCCTGAACAGCCAACATACATCCCATCCAAAAAATAAAGATTACTAAAATATTTTTCATACTCATTTATTGATTTACTATCTTGGTTACCGTTTCAGACAGGACAGGACTGCCATAGAAAGAAGAAAAGCCGTCTTTTTTATTGGCTTCTCCTTGTACGTGGGCTATAAAGAAACCATACACGCCATCACGTTTGTTTATCCACGGGTAAGCACCGGCCCATCCGGGAGAACTGATCTGATAAGCTTCCCCTGTAGCCTCATCAACCAATTCACGCCATTCACCCAGTCCGTAGATGCTTGTGTGATGTTGCCCTAACGCTTTCTCAACATACTCACCGGGAGCAACAACAGCATTCCGCACCTGATCTGCCTGCATAGTTTGAACTGTTTCCGGTTTCAGTATCTCCCTGTTCCCGGAACGTCCGTTATGATAAATCATTTTCAAAAAACGGATATAATCGTTCAGCGTAGTGCACAATCCGCCTCCCAACATAGGAGCATGCCCCCCGTCAGTATTAACCGGAGCAAAATGAGAATGAGTCATCCCCAAAGGAGCAGCGATCAGTTCCTGAAATAAAGGTTCAAACTCCTTTCCCATGGCTACTTCTGCCATACGTCCGGCTATCTGCATGGCCAGTCCTCCATATTCAAACCGGGTTCCCGGTGTGAAAACAGTATCCAAAGACAATATTTCTGTGACAGCCGAATCCAGATGGTTATAATTGTCCACCCGGGGAGCAGGCAGGTAAGGACGTACACCGGAAGTATGAGAGAGGAGTTGACGCAAAAGGATACCGCCTTTCGCATCGCCCCTGAATTGCGGTAACCACTTCTCTACAGGATCATCCCAGCTCAAATCTGTCCGGTCCACTACCGCGCCAATTACGGCAGCAGCCACCCACTTGCCGGCAGAAGCGACATACACTTTTGTATCTCCGGTGAAAGAGCCATACGCCTTTTCAAACAGTACAGAATCATTCTTTACTACACATATTGCTCCACCCGGATAATATCCTTTGTCCATCCAACTGCTGATTATCGAATCCAAAGGTGTAAAGTCATAAGTTGCACCCTGTTTACTTTGCCGCAAGCAAGAAGTCACCATCAAACCTACAACCAACATAAAAATAAAAACGAATCCTTTATTCATATTTCTATATCATCTGATTAGTCAAACCATATATAAATACGAACCAAAGGATTCGTTTACTCATATTACAATAAAATTTATTCTTTCTCCAGATCCCAATACACCACGTAACGCTGCCGGTGAATATTGTACAACGGTTCTATCACATCTCCTTGCGAAGTCGTAAACTTTAATTCCGTGCCGACACGCTGTACACTGCGTTCAGGATGTTCGACATCGAGTTTTAACGTGGTGCGAAGTCCCGCAGGAATATGATAATCATACGTATAATAATCATTGTATAAAGCAGGATTGGAATCGGGAGCAGGTGCCTGCATTCCATCCGTTCCCCGTTCACCGGCCAAAACAAGCGGTCCATAAATCAAAGCTCCCTTTTGAGGATTATCCGGGGTCGTTTCCACACGGAGACACATAGGATAATCAGCCGTAATACGGTCACCGTCCTTCCATAGACGAGTAATGGCGATATATGAACCGGGCTTCTGTTTCACCGCTATCTTTTTGCCATTCACAAATACTTTCACTCCCTTGCTCCATGAAGGATAACGAAGATAAACCGTAGTCTCTACAGGATTTTGGGCTCCTATGGTCAGAACAGTGGTCTCCTCTGCCGGAAAATCCGTTTCCTGCCGGAGAGTCAATCCTTTCTCGCGCCAATTAACCACCGAGGGGATAAAAAGATTCACATAAATGCCTTTGTCATTGTGATAATAAATAGCTTCTCCATACTTAGCATGGTTCTCAAAACCGCTTCCCACACAACACCAGAAAGAATTTTCCTTGGTACTGTACACTTTATGTGAACCTGAAAGCAACGGTAAAAAGTAAGTCACCATGCCTGTATGAGGATCTTGTTGTCCCAAAATATGGTTATAAAGAGCCCGTTCATAATAATCCGCAACGGCAGCATCGGCTGTCCAACAGAACAGATGACGGGAAAGTTTCAGCATATTATAAGTACAACAGGTTTCCCCGGTATAGCCTGATATATGCTTGGAGAAGTGGTCCGGATCAAAATAATGTTCCTTGTCACTACTGCATCCGGGAGCAAATGTGTGACGGTCTATCATAGTATGCCAAAAGAAACCGGACAACTTTCTGCTGTCCTCATCTTCCGTCAGTTCATAATTACGAGCTTCAGCCAACACTTTCGGGATGAACGTGTTGGTATGTTTAGTCCCTAAATCATCACGCAGCTCCTTTAACGGATCAATCACCTCATTATGATAAAAAAATCGTGCCAGCCACCGGTAACGCTCATCTCCGGTTATCGCATACAAATTATAGAAAGACTCATTAATTCCTCCGAATTCATTCCGTATCATTTTTCGGCGTGTAACCTCATCCAGCGGTTTGAGTTTATGATAGGCCCAATCGGCCATGCGGGTAACAATCTCTAAAGCTTTCTGATTGTCACTGTAAAGATACTGATCTATCAACCCAGAAAAAAGCTTATGAAGAGTGTACCACGGCGCCCATACACTGGTGCCACGGATGTTACGATTAATCAATTCTTCAGGATAAGCACTCAAATAACCATTACCCAATGCGTTTTGCACTTCAGCCAGACCACTTACCAAACTGTCTCCTTTGTGTTTGAACAGTTCACTGCCTGTCGCCGCATACATCAGGCCGTAGGCAGAAAGCAAGTGCCCTGTGGTGTGTCCACGCAATTCACAGTCCAAGGATTCCCATCCGCCTAATTTCTTTACTGTCATGTAACCACCTTCCCGACCGGCAAACACACCCGCATTAGTACGGAAACTATGTAACAGCCTGTCCACCTCTATAGAAGCCATCCACATAGAATCACGCATCATATTTTCACGAAAACGACTCGGCAGCAAACGGACATCCTTCAAATCAAAGCTCCTGACTTGCATCGGAGCTATGGTTTCTTTTTTCAATTTTCCGGAATGCTGGCCGGGATAAACTGATTGGCCAGACAAACCACCTGAAACAACTAGCGACATAACCGCTATAAATACTTTCCTCTTCATATCATTGTATTTTTTCATTTACTATCCGATTATTGGAATCTCTATTTTATAATACGAAAAAAAGGAAGAGAGCACTCAAAATACCTCTTCCTTTTTCAGCAGTCCAACCACTTTTATTCCAAGTCATTTAAAAATTCTTCCAATGCTTCATTAAATGCTTCCGGTTGCTCCATATTCATCATGCTGTCATAGTTGTAGGCTTACCGTTCACTACATTGTAAGTGAACTTGCTCCAGCAAGAGAAAGTGCGCTATTACTCTCCTGCACACCTGGTAGTTGGTTATAGCCTCGTATATATTGTTTACAGCCTGTTTCTCCGAAAGTGCTGAAAGGTTATAACCAAGCCGCCCGTCTTCTACTTTAACCAATGATCTTTCTCCCTTTATTACCACTTCTTCCAGATTATAGTCTTTCGGCTCCAGTGTGATGATACCGGCATCACGCGCCTGGTCCTTTACCTGCCTGGTCTGATAAAGCAAATGTTGTACGATGAACTGATAACTCTCCTGCTCCGGTTCAAGCATGAAAGTTCCGTCGACTGCAGATATGGCTGCACCCAAATAGGTTGAATCCGGAAGCTACATGATGATGGTCGCACCTTCTACCAGCTACCGGTTGGCATCTACTATTTTTCCTGTTGTCTGACTGAAAGCAAATGTTGAAAACCCTGTACAAATCAAGAAACCTATTATAATTCTTTTATATTCTATAAATAAACGTGTTTATTCATTGATAAATCTTTCTACATCTTTCAATACAGTTCTTAGAATATTATTGATATTTTCAATACCCAAAACCACTCCCATTTTTTTTGTATAATATTATACTGATAGTTTGCTTGGGAACCAATCGCAATATCTTTTCCTATGTCATAGGAAAATCCTGCTCCCCAAGAATAGGGGGTAGGATTTATCGGAAGTATAGGACTATGAGATTTATCCAAGGCATAGCTGCCAGATATATTGAAATGTAATTTCCTGTCCAATGGAAAAGTAAGTTTCGTATTTCGTTGTAAATATATTAAAGGATTATCCACATCTATTCGACCGTCAATTGTAAACTTGTTATGTTTGAGATATTCATTGTTTAAATTGAAAAATTTTACTGAAGTAGGTTTGTTGAAGATATGGCCCATATTTATGGATTGATATTTCGATATATCAAAATCGTAAGTCTTGACATCCAGTATAAAATCATTCCAAGAACCATAACTCTCCCTTATTGGCTCACCGATAGAGCTTTTTTCCAATTCCCTTTTAAAATCACTGTTTATGCTAATAGGGGTTTCACTATTCAATATTTTAGACAGTTTAACTGAATCTTCCTTTGTCCATATATCTTGTGCACAGAGGATGTCCGCAATAAAAGAAAGAACAATGAATACTATAATTTTTTCGAAAAAATGCATTTTAAACGGACAATAGCAGTGAATTACCTTCATGTCATAAGGTAAATCCGTTGTTCTTTTATTTTGGAATGTTCTTACTATCATACGTTTTATTTATTTGTTAAAAATACAGCTTATATCGTAGATTGGGAACAAGTGATGCACTATGTTTCTTTTCCACCTGATTTGTTAATATATTATATTGATAATATGTATTCTTAAAACCATTCAAATTTAGTAACTGAACAGAGAACTCATGTGACACTTTTTTCTTGTTTATTCTATAAATTATCGATAAATCTGAAATAAAAGAAGGAATCTGTTGAAGAGAATATGCCTTTGTCTCATCAACCTTGATAAGATGATTCTTTTCGGATTCAACATAATCAATAGGCGAGTATCGCTCTCCTCCTTGATAGGTCAATTTCACATTAACACCTAATATCTTGTTTCCTTTTTTGCCTAAAGTCCACTCTTTCCCGGCAAGAGCTTTAATAACAAAATCTCTGTCCATACGGCTGTTTCTCCAAATATTATCTCCTCCCATATACTTTGATTTGAATAAGGAGCCATTTATCATCCAATACCAACCGTTTTTCAGGTAATGTTCCAATGATATATCAATACCATAGTTTTTTCCTTTTCCTGTACTAACTAATTGCTTGTCAAGAATAAAAGCATTAAAATTAATAATGGAAAAAGAAGAGTTCTCTTCTACTGGAATATTATATAAATATTGAAAATAAGGCTCAATTCTTAAATTCAGATTGTTTGTTATCATCCAGTCATATGTCAGATTTAGTTGGTGCGTTTTACCCATACCTAACCGAGTATTGTCTATATCTTTTTGATTGGGAACATGAGTATAATAACACTCAATCCTCTCTCTTCTGCTAGAAAGTCCATATCCGAATGACAGATATTGTTTTGGATGAAAGTTCCATTTAAAACTTAGACGCGGTTCAATAGTCCATGTTTTATTTAAATCAAAATACTGAGTACCTACACCTACATTCATTTTCAGTTTATTTGTTAACTGAAAAAGGGAATTTGAATATATGTATAATACATTATTCTGTCCTTTCCCATAAGCATAGCGTTCCATTGGATAGAATAATCCGACATTGGGGCTTGTATTAAAATTCAAATTATAGAATATTCCTGTATAACTTATTCCAGTTCGATTCGTATGGAAAGCGTTGAAACGTTTATTGACAAATGTATTGATTTGAAGATTGGTTTCATGCTTTGTAGCAAATGCGACAGGTATTCTGTTTAATCCATTATCATAAATATGATTCTCAGCTTTGATTCCTGAATAAGGTTATACCTACATTGCTTCTCAGATATGTATTGTCATTCCAAGATAGAATATGTGCCATTCCGATTACACCCTTTTGGAAGTTTGCTTTCTGTTCTTGTCTTTCTATGGATGTTTCCCATTGTTTAGGATCATCTTCCGGTCTTTGAATTATTTTATCCAAGAGTCCGATACCCCAGAATGTGAAAGTTCCCATCTTTTTTGTTGGCAAATTTATCTTAAAAGCCAAATCCTGATAATTAAGCCCCTCGTCCGAACCACTAATCTTATCTGCCAAACCAGAATATGAATAACGGTAATTGAAGAGATACGAACTTCCGTTTTTCTTGCTTATTGGCCCTTCTGATGACAAATCAAGTCCCCAAATACCTAATTGAACGGAATGTGCAAAGTCTGTAGTATTGCCATTTCGCATTTTCATATCAAAAATTCCGGATAGCGAATTAGAATATTCTGCTGGATAAGCACCGTAATAGAAATCCGAATTTGCCATTGTCTGTAAACTTAATCCGGTCAATATACCTCCACCTAAACCTGACATATCCGCATAATGCGACAAATTAGGTGTTTCAATACCTTCCATTCTCCATTGGGCAAATTGTGGAGAATTTCCTCTTATCTCCATAGCATTTGAGTTTACGCTACCAGATGCAATGCCGGTAAATGAAGACGCCAACCTTGTAGGGTCATCAAAGTTACCTGCAAATCTGTTTGTTTCTTCAATACTCAAAACCCTCCCTCCAGTAAGTGACATTACATTCTGAGGATAATTTCTTGGAGTTGATGCAATGATGGTCACTTCATCAAGATTCTCTGAACTTTCCTCTAAAAACAACTCCAAATTGCTTGTTTTCGCTGACGAAACTATACTATAATCTGATAATACAGAAGTATATCCAAGCATACTTGTTTTTATAAGATAACGTCCTACTTTGAGATTAGGGAACTTAAAAATTCCACAGCTGTCAGTAGAAGTGCCATCTATTTGATTATTGTTAGCATCCAACAATATGACATTGGCATATTCTAAAGGTGTTAAAGACAACTTGTTTTTAACTGACCCTCTTATACCTCCTTCTGAATGTATATATTCCTTTTTAATTATAATCCTATCCCCTTGTTGTATAAAGGTTAATCCGTATTTTTTCAATACGTTTTTAAGAATAACCCCCAAGAGGGCATTTTTGTAATCAACACTAATCTTTTTCTCTTTTTTACATCCGATTCCTTGTAGGCAATTTTACAATCGGTCTTTTCTTTTAGCATTTCTATAAATTCGACTAAATTATAAGCCCCTTTTATCGTATAGGTTCTACCATTACATTCTTGAGAATTTATAGGATATTCAATAACAAATCCTAACAAAAACATCAAAGCAAGTACTCTTGTCTTCATCGTGATTCTGATTTTACATAAATAATTATCTGTCCTGCATTCCCCTTTTCCCATGATAAGTTGTCATCCAATAAACACAATGTTTCCATGACTTCCTGAATTGATGTAGTCGTTTCAAAATCAAAAGTATACCTTTCACTTGAATAGCCGCTTAACTTTATTGAGATCTTAAACCTCTGTTCTAAAGTATTCTTTATGTCTTCCAATGTTGCATTTTTGAATGACAAACCGACTTGTTCTCGGGTAGAGATATGTATCTGGTGTGTCAACTTATTGTAAGAAAAAAACTCACCGGGTTTTAATATACAGCTTGACGTTTTTTCTGGCGTAAGAACTTCAATTGATCCTGTGAGTAGGTACGCAATAGCACAAGTATCTTCTTGATAGTCTCTCACATTGAATTTGGTTCCTATAACTTTTGTTACCAGATTCGTGCTTTTTACAATAAAAGGTTTATCTGATATATGAGTAACCTCAAACCAAGCATCACCCTTCAGCTGGACTAATCTAATTGTATCAGTTAAATTTTCTGCGCAAATTATTTCGGAAGATGGTCCCAGACATATAGTAGAACTATCGGATAAGATTATTGTTTTATATCCCCCCTCACTTGTTCTTACAATCAGTGTTTTTGTAGTGTCATAGTTGTGCAAGAACCATACTGTAGCCATAAAAGCACACAACAGGAAGGAAGCAGCAACATATCCGTACTTTTTCCAAGAAACAGTAGATGTCTTAAAACCTAAACGGATAGAAATATTCTCCCACGAATTTTGTGAACAATAGCTTTCAGAATCCGACTTTATTTCATTCCAACACTGAAACAAGGCTTTATTCTTATCTTCTGAAAATTTGTCCTCACAAAGCCATTGTTGGATTTTTGTTTCCAGATTTTGTGGATACCTGTTTTTTAAATAACGTTTTATGATTTCATGAATGTAGTCCATAATTCTCTTTTTTTAATGTACAAGAATCAATGGATATACTCACATCTACAAGATACGTTTTTAACTTATTATAACGTATAAAGCAGAAAAATAATATAAGTCAATATAGATTGCTTGATTTCCTTCAAAGCTAAACTTAATTGATTTTCAACACTTCTTTTTGATATTCCCAGCATATTGGCAATTTCATTATTGCTTAGACCTTCTTCTCGGCTCATCCGATAAATAAGCTGCCGTTGTTTTGGCATTTCTGAAACAACCATTTCAATTAACAAATTAATTTCTCTGGCAAATATTGAATCTTCAACATTTGAGTCTGCGTATATTTTTTCCTGCACAGTTTCAATTTGTTCATGCACATGAGCCAATTCTTTCTTCAAATAGTTAATGGCTGCATTACGGGATGCAACGAAAATATAATTCTGGAGATTTTGGGATAAATTTAACCTCTTTCTGCCAAGCCATAAATCAACAAACACATCCTGTGCCAAATCATTGGCTATATCTTCTTTTTTTATCATTCCAACAATAAAAACTACAACTCTTGAATAATATTGTTCATAGAGTTGTTTAAATGCGTACTCATTATCTTGCTGGAGTTGAAGTATTATATTATCTATTGATATAGTCATATTAGCTAATTATTTTTGCAAATGTATGAAAATTGCCTGCCATTTTACGAGATTTCTGACTTAATAACAACTTAATAACAATAAATTATGTGATTTTGCAATATGATTAGCTATCATGTACAAAAATTATACTTGGAATGACCTGTTGTCTTAAATGAAAACGAACGGCTGCTTTGCTTTTGGTTACAAAACAGCCGTCCACGAATTGTATCCGAACAATGCAGGCCTCTATAGTTTCATACCCTTCGGTTCCGTCAGTCCCAGTCTTCTGACAATCAGATGGCCGTGTACAAAATCCTCATGCGGACTTTTCCGTGTCTGCATCGGTTGTACGGCATTAGGAATATTCTCCTCAGTCTTCTCCGGTATCAGCGGGACAGCTCCAGCTATAGTATCTTGCGGTCCAGTGCGGCAAGCTCGGATTTCAGTCTTTTCAGCTCGTTTTCCTTCTTCCACTCCTTGCCGGCTATCGCTTCCAGTTGAGGAATTTCCTGTCCCAGCACCTCATTTTTCTTCCGGTACTGGTCAATGATGACCGGAATCTTCTCCAGCGCGTTCAGGAAGTTCGTGGTAGCGGCGTGCGTGTCCGCCATCGCCTGATGCCCGTCGTTGTAGTTGTACCTGTAATTGCCTGCAACTACGAAACGGTTGTCGGCAAACTCCAGTTCGTCCCTGATCGTCAGTCAGCTAGCTAATCACTTCGATGGGAAGCTGTACAGTTCGCCCACCCGCCTGTACTCTGAAAATGGCAGACAGGCTTGCCGACGGATATATCCCTCCGTTGGGCGGCAAGACTCTTTACCGGGAGAACGACATCCCAAAAGTGCTGGAAAACCATTCCTTCTTCATCACATCCACTCCTTTCTTTTCCAGTGCTGCGATTTCTTCATCCCGTTTTGCCGCTTCCTCTTTTGTCATCGGCTCACTGGGTCCTTTTGATTTGCGGATATTTCCGCTGGCCAAGAAAGCGGACAACATACGGTCCGGAAAACATCCCAGCATATCCGCACCAACGAATCCCCCCAAAGACAAACCTACAATATGCGCTTTCCGTATATGCAAAGCATCCATCAAAGCAACCAGATCTTCTGCATGGGTAAATTGGAAATCTTCCGTTTGTTTGGATGAAATGCCATATCCGCACAAATCATATCGTATAGCTCGATAATGCTTTGCAAACTTAAAGAACTGTTCATTCCACATTCTACGGTCCAAAGAGTGTCCGTGAATAAAAATAAGCGGCTCTCCCGTACCTGCTTCTTCATAATACAAAGAACCTTCCGGAACCTTCACATAACCACTCTTCACCTGTACATCGCCGGTATCTTGTGAATATAATCCGGTCAAACCGGATAATACTAATAAACAAATAAATGCCAGAATCCTCATATTCCTATGATTTACATAAAAGATACTATTTGACTTCAATTCTTTCAATATATTCATTGGTTATAAAACCACTTAAATCTTTCATTTTCTTCCCATTAACCACAACGTTCTCAAAAGTCACATCCCGTACCATCCGGTCTTTGTCCAATCCTTTTATCAGTGACGGGTTCTCTCCCACCCCGTTATAAGTAATATTACGGAAAATCACTCCATCAATGCTTTGTCCGGGTTGTTTGTCATACTTCCCGTTAAAACGGACATTGATATGAAACAGCCTCCCCTCTTGAATACTTTCCACACGAATATCCTCAAACAATATATTTTTCACCCTGTTCCTGTCGCCTGCATCTATAGCCATACATCCCTGATAAGGCACATCATCTTCATCATGTTCCAAAATATCAATATTGCGGAAAACCAGATTCTCAATAATCTCTCCTGTCGGAGAATTCGGATCACCATGACCACCTACATTGATAGGATGAGCAATATCCGCCCAAAGAATGGAATTCTGTACAGTGATATTGTCCGAACCGCCCCACCAGTTCCAACGATGATTATATAAAGCAATGCAGTCATCACTATTACGCATAAACACATTGTCTATCAATACATCGTGACAGCACATCATGTCGATGCCATCGCTCCAACCTTTACAACTGAATGATTTCAGGTTCTTGATTGTCACCCCCTCAGCACCTCCGCCAAATACGGTATAATGATCAGGATTGACCACTGTTATGCCATCTATCACTATATTTTTAGAATCAGTGATTTCGATACCACGAACAGGATGGTCCAAAATGCCACGCCCAATGATCCGTACATTCTCCACTTTATCCAGCAGCAACTTCGCTTTCACAACAGCTCCCGGTGCCAGATAAACCGTCGTATTGCCTGGTATTCTTATCTGATTGTTCGGCAGATCTTTGGGACGATGCACTCCCGGCCCGAAATACATCACTCCTTTCTCTTCTTTCGAGTAAGTCTCCGTTTCCATCGGATTGGCAAAAAGATGGAGATTATGCAGGCGGTCGCCATTAAACTCCACAGACAGATACTGAGGTTTGTCCAGCGTAAACGTAATTACATTCTTATTCTGCACATACTGCACTTTCCTGGCCTGCGGACGGATATCGACCTCATGAATCATCCCATTATTTTTTTTCACCATCACTTCTACAGGACTGCCCATATCAAACTGTACCATCGAAGCATCCTGTACCCTATCCATATCTACCTGCACATTATACTCAAACAGATCTTTCCAGTCGCCCCCCGGCACACGGACACGAACCGTATAGTCATCATTATGAGGCATACCGGTCTGCAGTCCTTCGGGATAAGTCACTAATTGAGCCTGTACGGCCACACAGCATACCATAAGACAAAAGGTCAATAAATTCTTCATATTTTGCATTTTTCTTATTAGATACGTTGGGCAAACGTTTTTCACTCAAAAATAAGATGTTATCAACCGTCAACTTACAAATTAAATCAGTCTTTTCCGAATCTGTTCCGTTCCACCTCTTTTCCTTCATAAAAAAATACGACTTCATAAGATGATTTGTCATCCGCCAAGGCTGCATCCGGAGAGAAGGCCAGATACTCTACTTCATAAGGCTGCAATGTCTTTAGAGTCATCCGCCCCAAGCTATGGCCGCCACATATCACCTCCACTTCCGCCGGTTCCGATGCAGACAATCCAAAGTTTTGTATCTCCACTTTCAATTCCCCTTTTTCCTTATCAAACACAGGACGACGGGCAGAAAGCAAAGCCGGCCGGTAATTCACATAAGGCAGGCGGGCATAACCGTAAAGCATGTTCCCATTCCTGTGTTTTCCTATCATTTTGGGAGCAAACTCACCAGAGGTAATTCCACTTCCTTCGGCATTAAAAACCACAATCAAGTCTTCCCCCGAAACCTTGGTCTTCACCGGTTTGCAACCACGCCCGAAGTTCACTTCTGTAAACGAACCGAACCGCAACGACTTTACATCCACATCCGTTTGCGGATGGAACCCCTCTTCGGCGGCAATCTTCACTTCAATGGTACGGGTAGACGGAGTGATCTCCTTTTCATTCAAAACGGACAATAGCATCCCTTTATTCAAGGGAACGCTTATGTTCTTGGAACTATGTTTGTCATTAGGAAGGTCGTTCCATTTTATCGTATCAATCACGGCAAAATTCATTTGGACGGCACGCCCCTTCTCGTCCTGGAAAACCTTAGGACGCTCATATTTAAACCAACGCTCCACCGTTCCGTCTTTATGGAATGATACGCCCGGCATGTATGCTTCTCCCTGTTCCGTCACCCAATGTACTCCATCCTTGGAACGCTGGTAGAAAGCAATCCTGCCCAACCAGTCATTTACGATCAAGTGATATTGCAAATCATCCCTCCATACCACCGGATCTTCAAACCGGCCCTCCACGTCCGGGTAAACCCGTTTGTCCGTCAACTGCTTATAGGGTGAAAGTCCGTCTTTGCTGATCCAGACACCTCCACCGCGGCATACCATCAGATAAGAGCCATCCTGACGACGGGCAAAAGTCAGATTGGAGAGGCCTTCTATGATTTTACGGTCACGCGGGTCAAAACTGAACTTTCCATACGTCCAAACCTTGTCATCCACCCTGTCCGCTATATAATAACCATCAATAACATAGACCACGATACGGCCGTCCGACAGACGGAACGCTTCCGGATTATGTCCTTTTCCAATGGAATTCCGTATTTTAAAAGGTCCCGTGAGCCGGTCACTTACCGCATGAAAAACGGTAGAGTTTGACCAGAACATGTGACCTTTCGGAGAGTTCTCGGGCCAGCCACACACAAACAGATGATATTTGCCTTCCGTATCCTGCAATATATTTCCTCCCCAGAAAGAAACTCCGGGAAGCTCAATGCCATTATCCACATAACGGTTCAGCACACTGTCAGTTCCCCATATCCCCTTGGCCTGGATACCGTCGGGCATCGGAAGGAAACGGTCCATAAAACGTGCACCCTTTACCAGATGTTGCCATTCGGCAGGACGTTCACGCTCGGTTATCTGTGCATGTACAGGAGCAAACAAAAAACTCGCAGCCATTAAAAAGAAGAGCTTTTTCATCGTATCATTATTTTACACGTTAACAAATCGTTTATTTATATGCTCAAAAATAAAAAGATTAAGCTGACATAAGTACCAGCCAGCTTAACAAAAAGCACGCAAACCTTTGCGTAAAATAAACTTCCACCAAATTCTTCGCCTTACCCGCTCATTCAATAACCACGCCTGATACTTTTACCGTGCCCTTCTCATAAACTACAGGAGTTACCTTTCCATTCACGACAACCGCTTTCGGACGTTTCTCGCTTCTGAATCCAGCATTCATCTTCGGTTGACCATCCATCCACAATTTCATCCGCCCGTTTTCCTCCTTTTGAATCACAAAAAGCTTAGCCAAAGAAGAAAAGAAAGAAACATCTCCTCGTCTTAAAGCGCTTCCATAACAAATAAAGTGCTCTTTTGAACCGGCTGGTTCCATACCAGCCTCATAAGTGACTGCAAACATATAAGCGTCCGTAAACCATCCGTCCGCTTCAATCCATGAATTGCTATGCATCAATCGCCCGTCGGCCAATTGATTGATATAGAGATCTGTTATTTTTCCCTTATAATGAATACGAAGTCCTATCCAATCTTTGCCTTCCCGTCTTTCCATATAAGGAAGATCTTTCTGGTCCGGCGTTTCTTTCAAGATGATGGCGGTCAGCCCTTTCACCCGATCCACTTTTGCCGGCAAATGAAATGAATAATACGTTTCTGTTCCTTTTAAATCCTCCGTTGGAGCTTCTACTTCTTCCCAATATAAATCTTCGGGGTAATCATGTACAAAATCGGATTTCGCCAACAAACGGGGATATAGCGGACGGACAACAACTGAAGAATTCCCATTTGTTATATTCAGATCAATTCCACGTTTTTCCGCCTCTCCTCCCGGATGCCAAAGCCATTCAAAATGTCCCACATCATGAGTTTTCAAATCATCAATCATATAAATCACATCATCTATCCACAGGAAATGACGGAAATTACGACTAAACTGGTCTGAATACGGGCCGGTTCCATTGGCCAATACATATTTTACATTATCCGCATCGAGCAAATAATGTAAATACCCTCTCAGCATTGAACCATGATATTGTTGTTCACGCGACTGTCCTTTGCCATTGAAAAGCACGACATTGTGTGCCTCGCTTTGAAAAAAATAATTACGGTAACTGGGATTAGGATACCAGCAGTTTCCCGCATCTTTTATAATATCCACTCCTTTATGAAAGATGATGAACGAGTTGGCGTCCGCATGAGAATGATTCCATGTATGCCCCGATTTAACGGCCAGCATGGTAGCATCCTTCTCCCAGGAAGTACGCATCGTAGCCCACCCAAAATCTGCAAAAAGTTGTGATTTCTTTATTTCAGGCAACTGCGGCGCTTTGCTTAGATCGGGCGTATAGAGAAATCCCATCGGACGGTCGATAAAATAACCGTCACGGTGTTGCCCCTGTTCCACCTGATTCATATACCAAAGCATATTATCATTCCTGATTCCCATCGCATAGAGCAGCATCAAGGTACTTTCGGCAGTCACATTCTTATGGCTGTCACCAAAATTCATATTATATAGTATACCTGTACGCGGATAGCAGACATGCACAAAGAAATCGGACAATTTATCCAGTTGCGGAATTTGAACCGGCTTTTGTCCGGGATGGGTGTTCATCCATGCCAAACGAAACTGTAATGCTTCCTGAATCCCGAAATTGGCATAATTGAGACTTTCATACATCCCTCCATCGGCATCAAAGCTTTTCGGCTTCTGCTGCAAGACATCTCCGGCAAAGTCAAACCATTGGGGAAGAGCCTCATATACCACCTCCGCTCCTTGCTTTGCCTCCGGCAATTCGTTTTGTAAACTCAAGGCCAGTATGCCGCCCATGCAGGCACAAGAAGTCCACCAGTTATGTCCCATCGAATTCAACGAATGAATACGTGCCGGCTCCAGCACCCAGTCCCCCAGACACGGGTCAAGGGCCAACCGTTTCAATCCTTCCGCTATTTCTTTCCTCTCGGAACTTGAAAGGTCATTATAAACAGCATCATAGGCTATGGCAGAAAGGTAAGCCTTATGTGCCAGTCCCAAATCCGCTCTCCAGACAGGGATACGCGCCAGCATTTCTTCACTGCCCCACGTATCCTCCTTAATGACATCCAATAAAATCTCTTTCAATTTGTCAGCGTATTTTTTTTCATCTGTCATCAAATAAGCCAAAGCCAGGTAATCCGCCTTGCTTAGATTCTTTTTCTGTAACTGTTCATCTGCCGTCTTCTTTATAGAAGCCCATGCCTCAGCCATCTTTAAATCATTTACAATCCGTTGTTTCACCTGCTGAATGCGCTCCGGAGTATAAAGCAAAGCAGGGTGTTTTATCTTTTGCGCCTGTACAAAAGCAAAGCATAAAAAAATCAATAGACATACATATATCCGTTTCATATTTCTGTTGGTTTAATTATTGTTTAACGACATAGAAAATCACTTTCCGCTTTTCCTCAACCGTCTGTCTACATCCGCCGTCCTGACATTATCCAAAAGTACACCGGCGGAAGAAATGTCGTTGACTTGTATCCGGTCAAGCGACAAGTTCCCTACATTAACGGCAATTACCGGTATCCTGGGATCAGGCTTTTCCGATTGAAAGGTGGCATTGTCCACAGCTATACTTCTCACATTTCTGATAAACAGTCCATAACTCGGCAGATTCCCCCATACAGTAGGTTGCGGATAACCTTTCTCATCCTCTTTCACCTCCCGATGGGAAGACCAATATTGGTTCCGAAATACATTTCCGGCAGTATCATGCCGTTTCCCTTGCATATCATTCGCCGTACGGCAATTTCCTGCTACAAGCCCGCCTTTATTTAGAAAGCGAACATTGCTCAAATAAATATTCTCTATCTCACCACCGGGAATCCCCGTTATGGAAGAACAAAAATTACCGGTATCATAAGCGGTTACATTACTAATCTGTATATTTCTCATTTTTCCTATTGGAGGAACCGGAGCCTCATCTATATATTTCCGGCCTCTATTCGCCAAACGGACATACAAAGGACATTCCGTACCCTCAATTACGATATTGTCAATAGACACGCCATCCATTATTCCACCATCCACCACCTCCAAAGAAATAGCCGTAATACCGCTTGGAGTAGATTTTATAATGCGGTCCCCTTTATTGCAACTCGGTTTAACAATACAATTAGAAATGACAATATTCTTATATCCTCCGGTCGATTCGGTGCCACATTTTATAGCATTGGCAAAGCTGCTGACAATACAATTATTAATAACGACATCTTCACAAGGAGCCAGCCCCGTACTTTTCAACACGATTCCGTCATCGTCCGAATCGATGACACTATCAGACAAGATAAACCTGCGACAACCGTCAATATCTATACCGTCATTATTACCATTACAATGGTTGAAAACATGGATATGCTCTACAATAACATCTTCACAATCCAGATAATGTTGATTCCACAAGGCTGAATTCCTCATACTGATACCTGAGATACGTACCCCTTTACATGAAATAAAAAGGATATTGCGCGGCCTGCCGTCGGCATCACCCGGTACTCCGCCCACACGCCCTTTTCTGCCCTTTCCTCTCCCATCAATTACACCTTTGCCTGTAACGGCTATATTCCTAGCCCCCACCGCATAAATCAACGCCGACCATCCGCCTGCATCTTTCAAAGAGCGGTAAACTGCTCTCGGCTGAATAGGAAAATCAGCATAATCCTCACTGGCATAAAGGCAGGCACCGTTATCCAAATGAAGTTCTACATTATCTTTCAGAAAAATAGTACCTGTCTTAAATTTACCCGGAGGAATAACCACTCTTCCGCCACCCTGCCTGTAACAGCTTTCAATCGCTTCATTGATAGCTTTCGTATGCACCATCATAGTATCACGGGTGGCTCCGAAATCCAGAATATTAAATTCTCCCGTCCTCCCGTGCTCCTTCGTTTGAGCAAAAACATGGATGACAGAAAGACATAGATAAAGACAAGTCATCAGCTTCTTTTTCATGGTATTTACTGAATTATGATAATAACAAATCGCAACTTCTCCCTTTATATCATTCAATACGAAAGAGAAGAAATAAAGACTCAACGCGGAGCTGACTATTTCGTTATAAAAAAACTGCGTTCCACCGGTTCAGCCGTCTGTACCTGTCCGGCAATCCCGTACTGCCAGGCTACAACGGTGACTTTCACCGGAAATTTACTGCGGGGAGGAATTTTCGTAAAGACCAGCCTGTTATCTTGTAATTCCGCAGGGCCTTCCTTTACATAATAATATATGGGCAATCCACAATCAGAAACAGCTTCAAGAGAAACTGATTCCACTCCTTCCCTCACATCTTCTATCCCCGGAAAAAGTATATATTGGCGTTTTCCCTCTGTATTCCGATAAGGAATACGAATATTGAATTGTTGTACCGCACTCTTATATCTACTGTCACCCTCATTAGCGGCCAACAGCCAGATATCTCCGGTACGCTTCGGATTATCCATTCCCATTCTATAAAAACGCACGGTAAAAGTAGTATCATTCACCTTTGCCACCGGACCGCAAATACGAGTAACTTCAATTCCGCCATGAGCATGTTCCTTTATCAGTGAGGAGCGTAAAGAGTCCGTATACACCCCTTTTACGTGAAAAGTCAGGCCATCGGCTTCCGGCCGGAAAGCGGCAATCACTCCGGCATGTTGTCCGGCATCATATTTAACCAACCGGCCTCTCTGCATAAATCCAAGATATTGCATCTGCTTACCTTTATATTTTGCATAGCGGGCTTCGGTCAGTCCGGCCATTTCTTTATCAAAATACCAAAATGCATCGTGCTTATCTCCTTTATAGTCCCGATAAGGAGCCGCCTTAGCCCTGTCCTTCTGCTCCGGACGCCAACGCTCGGCCAACCACCCTTCTTTCGGATTCAGTTTTTTCAAACGGACAGGCTCATTCAAAGAAGGATGTCCGGACAAACGGTATTCCAACGCTTTTCGCAGAAACAAAGCAATATAATCGGCAGTCTGCCCGGCCACATCAAAATGTCCACGTCCCGTATCACACAAAAATGAAATACAACTTTCGGGATACATCATCCGAAACGCCAAAGCAGGGTTCACCCGCGCCTCCCACCATTCATATTCTCCTTCAATCATCAATCCCGGAATACCATCTATATTACGTGTCCTACCCCACTCCAGATTCTCCCCGCCATAGCCACACAGGTTGGTACGGGGAGCATCTCCATGCAAAGAAATGACAGCCAATGTCCGTTCAGGATTCCAAGCGGCAAAATTCCACGGATAAGTGGCCATTGCCGAATGACCGACAGGAACTACAGGTATATGTTCCAACTCAGAATAGCCGCTGACTTCCGCCAGGTCATTCATCATCCGATTGAAAATCTCTTGCGTTCCTTTTGTCACATCCCATTGCTGGTCGATTCCGGGAGTGATCCATACCAGTCCGATTCCCATCCGGGACAATGCTTCCCGGAAACGCGGCATCTCGAACAGGGTTTCCTCACTCATATTGTGCTTTCCTACCATTACGGCACGCAACTGATGGCAATCGGAAGGTATCCACAGGAAGGCAGTCGGTTCTTTGCCGGTTTCGGAAGAGATGAATCCTTTCAACTGTACGGACCATTGCCATTCTTGGGCAGTAGCAAACAAAGCACTGCACAATAACAATAAAGCAAATACTAATTTCCTCATCAAGCTATATGTTTAAATGAATATTTTCTTTTTAATACGCTCCACTCACGATATTCACTCAACACCTCATTCATTAAAATAAAAATCCACAGATACCTCATGAGGATACCTGTGGATCTTTTTAACCGAACAAGAATTACAACTGATGAACCTCTTCCAATGTCAATCCTGTAATTTCCATAATATCCTCTGTAGAGAGCCCTTTTTCTTTCATCCTCCGGGCATTGCGAACGACACCTTCCTTAATGCCTTCTTCGCGACCTTCCGCACGACCTTCTTCGCGACCCTCCATACGCCCTTCCATACGCCCTTCTATCTTTCCTTCCAACTTGGCAGAATCAAGAACATCATTCTGAATCATTAAAGCGCTGAGATGTTCATCGTAAGCATGACGTTCCTGAGGGGTCATTGAATAATATTTCAATTTTTCACGTGCCTCCCCCAATCCGGGAGCTGTCGTGTCAGGACGGATAATACCCGTCTTCAAATATTCTATCCATTCCTCAAGGGGAGTCATGGCCACCTTATTAAACTCATTCACACGGATAAGGAAATACTCAGGATAAATTTCGGAAGGCATACGAGGCACAATAGCATCCTTCTCCCGGGTACTGACCTGCAGGAAATCTCCCGTATGCACCCCTTTAAATATATTCTGCCCATGATAAAGATAATCAGTTCCATAACCGATATCGAAATAAAGGATACTGATGGAATATATCTTTTTAACTTTATAATAAGTTTCACCCAATGAGATATGCTCCGTAATGGCCTTGGCTACTCCATACAGGATACGCTCCAAATAATACAGTTCACGGGTATTTTGGATCTCGATGATAACAATCTCATTTTTACTATTAAGAGCCTTGATATCAACCCGGTTGAACTTATCTTCCTCCGTTTGCTGATTACCCTCGCTTTCCAGAATCTCCACTATATGGATATCATCACCTATCAGCACCGTAAGGAACCCTTCGAGCACACCAAAATTGGCTTTATGACGCAACAGGCGTTTGACTGCCCAATCAAAACGGATATATCTATCTTGTAATTCCATAAGAATATAATTTATTCATTTTCAATGGACAAAGATACGAAAAAGGATTGCTCTTAAAGAATTATTCCACTTAAATAATTACCCTTATTTCTTATTTCACAAATGTTACATTCTCCATATGCTCTTCCACAAAGATACCTGCCCAATCCGGAATCTTATACCATTGGGGCCTTTCGGGCATATCATGCCGACATCACCTTACCGTTTATCATCAGGTTCTCGAAACGGATACTCTTTATCTTCCTCATTTCTTGAGAGGAACAAAGGAGCCTGTCTGATGGAACTCCTTATTTCCCCATGTGAAACAAGGAGTTCCAATAGTATAAAACAAGTTGTTTCTGATGGTGGAATCAACTGTTCCACACGTTGGAACACCCTGTTAACCACATAGGTTATCTGCATGAAACAGCTCATCGAGAGAACTACTTCATCCGTTTCTGTGTGACAGAAGGGTGACACTTTTTTTATCTGTCACAGTATTCATCACAAATTTAATACACTGTATAACAAGGTATTGAAAAGTCATATGACAGTGTGACAGATATTTTTCAAAAAACATATAGTAAGAAAACAGTCGCTATACTACCGAACTCACTGCTACCTCATGCCATTTATAATAATTTTCTTTAGACAATGTTGTAGGTCTTTTTAGCTGAGTTGTTTAAATCTTCTTGAAACTCTTGCTTGAGACTGACCTTTTTTATTTTGTAAATACAATACTGCCCACGTGTTCCCCAACAAAGAAACGCGCCATGTCTGATGTTTTATACCATGCAGGCTTGCCGGCCATATCATCCGATATAACTTTACCGTTTATCTTCAGATTCTCAAAACGAATATTCTTCACCATCCGTTCCTTGTCATAGCCAACAATATGTGAGAGTTCGGCATGATCGCCATTATAGGTAATATCTTTAAAAAGCACATTCTCAATGCCCCTGCCCGGAGCCTTGCAATACTTCTTGTTATAAAATATACGCAGATTCACCAATTGTCCTTGCCTGAAATTCTCGATACGGATATTCTCGAACCGCACATTCCGGACCAGATTATTATCACCTGCATTGATAGCCAGGCAGCCTTGATAATCCACCTGCATTTCCCGATGATCCAAAATATCAATGTTCCGGTAAGTCAGATTCTCCATCACTTCATTTCTTTCCACATCTCCATGCAGCCCGATAAAAATAGGATGCGCCACATCTGCCCACAGGGTAGAATTCTGCATTGTTACATTACGGCATCCGCCATGAAACCCCATACGTGTAGCATACACGGTAGTGCAATCATCGGAGTTACGGCAAAATACTCCGTCAAACAAGACGTTGTTGCTGGCAAACACATTCATACCGTCCCCCCACCCGTATGAACTGATGGCCTTTACATTGCGGATTGTCACACTGTCCGAACCTCCAGTGGGACATTGGGTTGTGATGAGACCTTCCACATATATATTTCGTGAATTAACAATGCTGATACCTGCCCCACGACCTTCGGGATGCACCTCACCCCGTCCCAGAATTTTCACATCACGGGCATTGACCGCACGGATACATCCACGCACAATGGCCCCACCTGCCACATAGACAGTCTTTCCCGAAGGAACATTGAGTGTATCGCCGGGTAACTGATGTATTCCCGGAGCGAAATAAATCAGATTCTTGTCTTTCAATTTCTTCGGGCGGTTTTCATCTATCGGATTCGCAAAAAGATGAAGATTATGGAAGATGTCTCCATTTACTTCAATGGACAAGTTACGCGGACGGTCTAGTGTAAAAGTCATCGTACTGCCGCTGATCCTCGGAGTGATACCATACGACAACGGACGCACCCTGCCACTCTTTACTTCTCCTTTATTATAGGTGACGGAAACTTCCACCTGCCCGGAAAAGTCAAAATATCCCATTGAGGCCAGTTCAACATGATGCTTCGTCTGGCGTACTTCATCTACTTTCACCGGATAAGTGACTACTTCTTTCCATCCACCGCCCGATTGCCTCACCCGAACTGTAAAATCGTCTTTCAACTCCACCCCGTCACCGGGAACCGTGTAAGTTATCAACTGGTTTTGCGCATAAAGGATACAGGTCATCATCCATAAAAGACCTGTCAAGCATAATGTTCTCATTCTTTCCATTTGTAAAGTTTATTATTGGTTTTATAGAATATACGTTCGATAACTATCAATCACTCAAATCGCCTACCGGCAATTCTAATATACTGCAATTTCATTATAAATTAGGGCGTGAAATAATCTTTTACCTAAAGAATATTCTTATTTCACACCCTATCTGCTATAAATCAGTCTATTGATTTTCGATTTATCCTTCAGTTTTTATTACCAACCGGGATTCTGCGTTAATTGCGGATTCAAACGTATCTGCTGACGAGGAATAGGATCTAAATAATCTCTTTGTGTATAAAGCAAATTACCAGCCAAAGTTGCTATAGAACGTCCATAGTCAGGGTCGTTAGGATCAGAGCCTTCATAAAGCCCATAAAGCAAAGGATACTTTTCCGGATAATAACAAGGTTCACCGAAGTAAGTGGCATCATTGGCTTTCTCTGTTTCGTATGCTGTCCTCAAAACATGTCGGCCCAGTTTACGGCCAGTCAGGTTGATATGCGCAATACCCCAACGTTTCAAATCGTCCATACGAAAGCCTTCACCAAAAAGTTCACATGCACGCTCTCTACGTATTTCATCCAACATATTCATTTTTTTACAAATAGTTTTTCCTGTAGCATGATCCCAATAACCAGCATCCCAAACATTGGCAATCAACGCATTGGTCAAAGGAGCCACTCCGGCACGGGCACGATTTTTATTAATAGAAAAATTAAGATCTTCATCTGAAATGTTTCCATTGTTCAATTCACAAGTAGCTTCGGCATAAATGCAATGTACTTCTGCCAAACGGATCAACGGGAAATCTGCAGATTCTGTATTATCCGGACGATTCGCTCCTTCAATCAGATATTTACGGCTGCTATATCCCCCCATTGTACTATTATTTCTGATTGTGGGATGGAACACTGCACAAGAACTGCTATATACGGGATCAGTAGGATCATAATGATCATTGTCCTTCGGAAACACAGGAGTAGGATACGGTTGATTAGCATCCGTACGCTGACGTCCATCTTCAGTACGGCTACTATAAGATACACGGTCAGGCAAGAAAGTACAGCCGACAAAACGATAATCACGATTACGATATTCACCTATAAATGTAGCATATCCCTCGAATTCTGGATTATTCTGCGCATCAGACATACTACCTGTATAACTGATACGAATAGGAAGTCCGTTGCGACAAAGGAAAGATTCACCAAACTGGGCACTCATACCCGTTGCTGCGCCTACCATGACTGAATGCGATAAATTAATACCACCGCGGTTCAGATCGTAGTCATATTTTTTGTAAAAAATAAATTCTTTATTTGTACTTTTTCCCACACTTTTGAAATTAGGAATATTCCCACCTTTATCATCAATATTAAACAAATAGTAATAACTCAAAGAGTCACATTCTGTCCACAACTTATAAGTTCCACTTTCAGCTTCTTCTATCACCTCTTTTGACATCTGCTTTGCTTCTGTCAGCATATCGGTTATAGAAGGATATCCTTCTGGCTTAGCAGTGCCTGCCCCTTGTGAAGTACCATCACCATCTAAATCATAATTGATAGCAGGAACATACTTTTCCCACGTAGCCTCATAAAGCAATACTCTGGCCAAAAAAGACTTGGCAGCTTCCTTGCTTACTTTTCCTTTGCTTCCTTCCGGGATTTCTGTCTCTTTAGGTAAGTGCTTTACAGCCTCTCTTAAATCGGACATAATAAAGGCTGCCACTTCATACCGACTGTTTCGAGGGGCCTGTAACACTCCGTCACTGACAGTCAACACATGGTCTGAAATAGGCACACCACCAAAATGTTGCAACAAATAAAAATGCTGCCATGCACGAAAAAAATAAGCAGTACCCACTGACTGGGCAATATCGCTTTGGCTTCCATCATAGGCTTCTGCCTTTTCCAACAAGATATTGCAAGTACGGATATGGGAATAAGGCTTGTCCCAACTCCAATTTTCTTCCGGTGCAGAACCACCTCCATTGCTTCCTAGTCCACTGATATCCGTCCCCCGGTCCATTATATCATCGTAAGACGGCTTATCATCCAGATTTTTCCATCCAATTACATTATATAAAGCATTGGCAGCCTGTTCAAAATGTTCAGGAGTCTTAAACACAATAGCCTCTGTTCCCTGAGACAACGGTTCTTTATCAAGAAAATCACTGCATGCTGTCAATGCCATCACTACAGCCGATACAAGAAAAAATTTATTTATTATGGTTTTCATACGTTTATATTTTAACAGATTATTAGAATGTAACATCTACCCCGAATGTCAGCAGTCTGCTGAACGGGAATGTATTATTTGAATTTTCACCATATTCCGGATCATATCCATCCTTTACTTTTGTCCATTCCCAAAGGTCATCACCGGAGAAGTAAACTCTCAGTTTGCTGAGTCCGGCTTTTGAAATCCACTTTTGAGGCAATGAATACCCTACTACCAAAGATTTCAAACGGACGTACCGATTATTCTGAACACTGACATCTTTGTTATTATAGTTCCACTTATTAAAATCCTGATCACGTGAAGCGATAGTATATTCTGCATCCCGATTATTCTCACTCCACATTTTCCCTGCGAAGTTTTTATTTTGCAGAACATAATTTGTTGTCCATGGAGCAGCCAAATATCCATTTCTTAACAATACTTGTTTACCTACTCCCTGTAAGAAAGCCGAGAAGTCGATTCCTTTCCATTCCAACCCCAATTTAAAGCCAAATGTCAAACGAGGGGCCATATCTCCTGCATAGTAAAGGTCATCCTTCGTGATAGCACCGTCGCCATTCAAATCGACTACTTTGCGAGCACCCGGACGAAGTGTATTGGTAGCCGCCTCCTGAGGTGCAGGAAGAATATTATTAGCTTTCGGTCCTGAATGATCCGCATTCCAATAGTACTTTTCATAATATGCAGCCACTTCATCCGCATTTTGGAAAATTCCATCAGTCTGGTATACATACAATGCTTGTCTTGGCATTCCTATCAAGCGATTTTCATTCTTACCCTCATTGGGTACATTTTCATTATTAGCTAATTCAAGCACTTTTGACCATGCATCCGAAAGAGATCCTCCAATACTATATTTCACCTGACCTATTTGATCATCCCAATTCAAAGCCAATTCCCAACCACGGGCACGAAACTTACCATTGTTGCTTTTAGGAGCAGCCGCACCTAAAATAGAAGGATATTGTACATCAATAAACATTCCGTTATTGGTCTTGATAAAATAATCAAATGAACCTCTCAAACGGTTACTGAGAAAGGCAAAATCCACTCCCACATCGTGACTGTCGATAGTTTCCCATGTACGGTCCGCAGATCTCATACCGTCTACCCACAATGAAGTATGCGTACCGGAATTTATACCAAAAATAGTCGTACCAGTTTTGATAGTAGCAAACCTTTCGTAATTATCAATACCTTCCACACTACCCGTTCTACCATAATTATAACGCAGCTTCAGATCACTCAACCATGAAACATCTTTTAAAAAGTTTTCATTTGAAAGTCTCCAAAAACCAGAAATAGAGTAAAAATTCTTCCAACGTTGTTCTTTCGCTAACTTAGAAGACCCATCCCGACGTCCCAATATCTCTATTGAGTATTTATCAGCATAAGTATAATTTAAACGTCCTAAATAAGAAACCAATCCCCAAGAATTCTGTCCACCGTATGCCTCATTATTATTTCCATTTACCCATACATCCAAATCTGTTAATCCGGACCCCGGATAAACAGCACCGGATTTACGAACCGCACCTACCTTTTTATATGTTTCTTGTTCGGCAGTCATACCCAACATGGCAGAAACGCTATGTACATCAGCGAAAGTACGGTTATAATTAGCAAAAGCACCTAAAGTAATGTTTTCCCATTTTTCTATTTCTTCTTTCAATTGTCCGGGACCTTGCTTATTACCAGTCTGTGTACCTACCCAATCATAATATTGTACTTTATTCTTCACTTCCTGCATATTTCTCTGTACAGTTTTATAAGCTCCCGAAGCTGAAATAGAAAGTCCTTTTACCCATTTAGAAAAATCATAAGTCGCTTTGGCACTTCCTCTGAAGGTTGTCAATGAATTTTTCTTTTCCCCCCCTTGAGTCAACCCGCCAATAGGATTCCGGTTACCACTGAATGTATCATAAGCCTGACCATTTTGATTATACACAGTCCAAAACCAGGGGTCAAAATATCCAGCTCCCACATCAGTAGTTGGAGTTATAATATCACGTTTGTCATACGACATGCTTGTTTCAAATTTCAAAGCATCTGTCGCTTGATAATCAGCATTTAAACGACCACTATATTTTTTTTCTCCATCATTAGCAACTTTCAATTGTGAATTATTATCCGCATATCCCAAAGATGCCCGATAACTGAATTTTTCATCTGCTCCCGAAATACTAATCGAATGCTTTTGGGAAGTTGCCTGACCATAAAGATAATCCATCATATACACATTTGGATCCCAACGTTCTACCTTATCGCCATTTTGTAATGTCAAGACTTTACCTGCACGAAGGGCATTAAAAAGTGTTTCTCCCTTATATACTGTTGGTGCACCAGTAGCCGGATCAATATCTGATTGATCCAGAGTTGGACCTCCAAAAGAATTAAATATCCACCAATTCACAGCTTTATGAATTTCATCAGCAGTAGTCAAATTAGGATTTAAAGCGGCAGCATCGTTATATTGAGCTTCATAAAACATATCCAACCATTCCTGATTATTTGTGATAGGGGGCTGAATACCATTAATTGTACGACTAACTGAACCACTATATGATATTTGAGCCTTTCCTTTCTTACCACGCTTTGTTGTCACCAGTACAACTCCTGAGGCTGAACGGGCACCATAAATCGCTGCTGAAGCATCCTTCAGAACTGAAATATTCTCAATATCACTTGCATCCATGGCATTTAACTCATCCAATGAACCAGTTATACCATCAATGATAACTAATGGAGAAGATTTTCCGTTGACAGAAATATCACCACGTATTTTCATCTCTGCTCCCTCACTACCCGGACGAGTAGAAGTGCGTGTAATTGTCAATCCCGGAACTTCACCTTGCAAAGCGACTGTAGCATTAGCAATACCCTTATTTTTAAAAGCCTCATCCCCCTTGATCTGACTAATAGAACTAGTTAAAGAAGCTTTCTTTTGGGCACCGTAACCAACCACTACTACTTCATCCAGCACCTCGGTATCCTCTTTCACAACAACCTTAATGCTCGTTTTCCCTGATATATTTACTTCCTGAGCCTTGTATCCGATATAAGAAATAACCAATATGCCTTTTTCCGGAACATTATTCAATATAAAGTTACCATCAAAATCGGTAATTGTACCATTAGTCGTACCTTTTACTTGTACCGTGGCACCAATAACAGGTTCTCCGGCAGCATCCACTACTTGACCTTTCACTGTACCAGCCTGCATAACAGACTGTAACTCATTCACCTCTGCAAATACAGTCTGCGGGCTACCTGCCAACAAGGCAGAAGCCATCACCGTAGAAAACAAGATTCTTCTCGATGAAAATTTAAAGAATTCGTTTTTCATAAACTTGAAATTTAATATTAACAGTTTTATTGTTGTTTTCTTATTATATACACTGTTTGATAAACTCGCGCACCTCATGCCGCCCTATCCTTAAATGGTTTTCAACGGTACGATGCGAAAGATTTAATTCCGCTGAAATATCTGAAATAGATTTGTCTTCAAAACGACTCATTGCATAAATAGTACGACGCTGTGGAGGAAGCAAAGACAATCTATATTTCTCACATGCTTCCAAGTCATCAGCCACCACACGAGCCTCAGTTTCATTTGTATAAGTTACCGCATGCTCATATAAATAAGAAGTCACTTCCTGCCTCTTATAATAACGACGTAAATAGTCAGTCACCAAATTACGGGCAATGGTAAAAATGAAATACTTAATAGTTTCTGCACAGAGCATCCGATCGTAATCCATCAGCCGTACATACACATCTTGTGCCAAGTCTTCTGCCTCTTCTTTATGACCTATCTTATAATAAAGATACAGATAGACCGAATGATGATAATTCGTATAAGAGTCTTTTATTAATTGAATAGATTTCATGGATATGTTTTTCATGTCTTCAGCTTTTTGGGTTACATTTACGAATGCAAATATAGAAGGTAGAAGAACAAGAAAAGCACTTTTCCGGTTCCAATAAATCTCATATCATTACCCTAGACAAAAAACAGTTTAAGCTGCTAATTTATAGCAGCTTAAGAATTTGAGACTATCTGTATCATATAATAATTTGATACTCTCAACAAGAAATAGCGAGGTTATTCATTGTTTTTCCCAATACTTCGGATGTACTCATTGGGAGTGATATTTGTCGCTTTTTTGAAATATCGGAAGAAAGAAGCCCGTGAACTGAATCCGCACAACTCTGCCAAAGCACTCAAAGTGTATTTAGCATATTCATCTTTCTCCACCAAGCGCTTGAATTCAGCTATACGATAATCATTAATATAATCATAATAATTACGGTTTAAATACTGATTAAACAAATAGGACAAAGTATGAGATGAGGTTCCGATAGAGGCGGCCAAATCGGCAATCTTCAAATTAGGATTGGTATAAGGCTTTTCTTTATGCATAACAATCTCCAATTTATCCGCCAACCGTTTACATTCTTCCACACTTATCTTATTTGTCTTATACTTTTCTTCCGCTACAACATTGGTTTCCTTAACCGATTGTATTTCCTTTTCTATAACCTTAGCAGGACCAGGCATTGGTTCTTCCCTTTCGTCCTCTCCCTCTTTCTTCTTTGACAAAAGAACAGCAATACCTCCGGTCACCACTGCTATCACGATAAACACTATGCTCCATATACTGATAGAAGAAGCGATTTTAACCGTCATCTGAGTTTCCGACTCTGGATTCCCCGTCCGCCTTACTTTAAAAGTATAGGTACCGGACGGCAAATCATAATAAGTCATATCCGAACGACCTGTCACAGCTATCCATCCGGCATCCTCACCCTCCAACTGATATTCATATGACATAAAGGCAGGTGCCGTATAACTGAAATCGGAAAAGTAAAAGGTAACATTCTTTTGAGAAGACTCCAATGAAATTTCACTCTTGCCGCCATCTCTCACAACAGATTGCACTACAGATTTTCCATTTACACATACCTCTGTTATGGCAACCGGATAGGGAATGGATTTCTTCTGATTCATCCGCACTGCATCCAAATATAAGAGCCCTTTGGAGTTTCCAAACCAAATGCCATTCTCATCACGCACCGGCGGACAAAGAGTAAATATGGAACTGGGAATGCCATCGACAAAATTATAAGGAATAAAACAGTCTTTCTTATCATACCGGAACAAACCATTGTTAGTTCCCAGCCATAACCACTTTTCACGATCCTCCACAACAAACATACCATCATTCCCATCCAGAGGAGTCCCCGGCTGCAAACGTCTGAAAGTAGTCATTGATAAATCAGAGATAAAAAGCGAGCCTTTGTCCGGAAAAAAATAAAGATCATGGTCGGAATCTTCGTAGATCACTCTTACTTTTTCCTTATGAATAAATCCTTCAGGAAACACATCGGTTTTTAATGTCCGGACGGAAGGGTCCCAAATACACATTCCATTCTCCGTACATATCCATCCTTTATGGGTGGAATCAAAATAAATTTCATATACATTCCCTTCCGGCAACTTAGAGTTGGCACTGGTATAATGAGCTATCTGTCTGCCATTTTTATAGCAGAATATTCCTAAAGATGTCCCTATCCACAAATTACTTTCATTATCCTGCTTGATACAGAAAATATGTCCTTTACTGAAAGGCATTCCTCCATCGGGGGCAAAATCTCTGAGTGTCAAAGTTACAGGATTGAAAACATACATTCCCCCACCGTATGTACCTATATAATACTCATTCTGATAATACAGACAACTGAAAATCATATTTGAGCGTAACTGTGGAACCTTGAAACTTTTATAACGATGATTTTCTTCGTCAATATAAAAAAGTCCGTCACGAGATCCGATCAGCTTTTCCTTCCCCTCGATGGCAAGTGCACGTACCGGCATATCTCCGGAATCAAAAAAAGGAGCATACGTATAAGTGGAGAACAACCCGCTCTGATATAATGTGTAATCCAATCCCAGCTGATAGAATCCTACCCATATCAATCCTTCCTTATCAACCAAAACAGAATAAACGGAATTAGAACGCAAAGTCTCATCCTTCCCTGTTTCATGACGCATGGAACGAACAACTTTCTTTTTATCCGTTGATACAAAATGAACTCCGTTACCATCCGTCCCTACATACAAAAGGCTTTTGCCATCACCGGACAAAGAAGAAATGACATTACAACCTACATCAACAAAACGGGCAAATTCTTTAGTTTGTGTATCAAAACTGATGATTCCCTGTCCCATCGTTCCCAAATAAAGCATACTCCCTATCCGGGCTATATTCTTAAAGGAACAAACATGTTTCTCTTCCACCACATTATGATAAGCCTCTATTTTTCCATCTGAGAGTTGTAAGGAATAAAGACCATTCTCCGTAGCCATCCAAAGTATTCCATCTTCCCCCAAATTCAAACCACCAATCGAATTCGCCGCCGACAACATATTAGGATCTATCATAATTTGGTTCAGGCTCCCTCCTTTATAAATGAAAAGTCCTCTTTCTGTTCCGATATAAAGTATTCCTTTCCCGTCATGTAAAAGAGAGCGCACAGCATATCCTATCGTTTCACGGGCAATGGGCTCCAAACTATTTTTCTGCTTGCTAACACGCCATAATCCACTGCCATTCCCCATCCACAATTCATTGCCAGGCATCTCAGCAATGGCATTTACCCGTTTCAATTTTTCATCTGAACCCGGAATAAGATAATGCTTGAAATGAATTCCATCAAAACATTCCAACGAATTGCCGGTCCCCAACCAAACATAACCTAAAGAATCTTTATAAATGGCGTTTACCACTAAATCTGACAAACCCTCAGTTACAGACAAGCCACGAAAAGCGTAGGAACGAGAGAAAATGGGTAAAGACAAGAATATAAGAAACAATATAAATATAAATCTTAAAATGTTTTTCATTACATTGTGCATATTTGGAACCTCGTGTTTATCAAATAATGCAAATATAGTGAAAAGGGAATATATTTTCCCTATCAAAAAAAGAAAAAATCATCATCCACTTCTTATTTGCTGTATGAAAAAGAAAGGATGATGATTTAAAAAGATTACTTTATAAAAGAAAGTTTATATCAAAGTTTGCGTAAATCATGTCCGGGCAACAAATTATATTCTTTTCCATTCATCCTGACTTTACAAGGTGTAGAAGCTGCATATTTCCAAACGCCCTCTTTATACACCAACATCACATCTGTTACTGTCAATGAACTTATTTCAACATGTGGAGTTTTCAATAGTGTACCTCCTCCCAAAAAGAAAATACAATCATCGCCTTGTTTATTTCCCCACAATGCATAAGCTGCTTGTACAGTCATTTCTCCACTTTTACACAAATGGCCTGCATCATCCGAAGAAATAATCCGGTCCACACGCCCCTCTTTTTGTTGGATACAAATTCCGACATGACTTCCAGCCACACCACTTTCCACTTCTGGAAAAGTAACGGAGGAAATACATCCCGGCTCCTTTACAGAAGAAGGTTCATAAACAGCTACAAACGGACGATTCCAAGCTTCACCTTGTTGGCGGGCTACAAAAGTCAACGTAGGTTGCTCTTTGATAGCATAAGGCATATCCGGAATCCGGCTCAACCCTTCAGTCATCGGGCTCAAAGCCGAGAACACTTTACGTTCAGGAGCACCTTTCATCCACATATTCATACTGATATTATCCTCATCCGGCATCTGTATAGTAAACGTTGTTTTAATATCTTTGGAGGTCTCGGCACTTTTCTTATCAAACAAATAAGAATAGGCATATATATGTGCCCCTGCAAAAGCCAGTTCCTCCGTTGGTTGAAGAAACAAGCTACTCCCGTCAGCAGCAGTCAAGTTCATGGTTTGTCCCATATTATGATAAAAATAATCATGCATTTTATCTCCTCCCTCCACTTTCCTGCTACGGAAAATATCGACATAATATCCGTTCTTTTCTCCTGTAGTCACAATACTCATCATACGGTTTTGATCAGCCTGTGATTCAGGTTCACGGAAAAAGACTTCACTATAACTCACAGGCTGATAATCCACTTTCACCCCCGTTTCGGGATAGCAGTTCAATAATTTGAAAGCATGATTGCTTTTCATAACCGGATAAGAAGAGATTCCATCTACACAAACCGTATTGTGTGCAGGGAACTGACTGTAATACTCCAAATAATCCAAACCGGAATAAAGGGTCAAGCCGATGCCGCCGTCCGGCGCCAGACGATATCCTTTTCCATAAAGTTCCATGCTGATGCCATTGGCATGCATGTGGTTCCCTTCACTGGCGTTTTGAGCAATCATCAGACTATGGCGTTTGTCCATGCCATTGCGTTGCACCAGCCAACTGGCATTGGGAGCATAAAAAGTAGGAGTCACATAATCATTGATATCACCGGCAGGTATCTTATCATCAATCACCAAAGGCTTGTCACTGAAGAAAGAAGTTACCGCCACCTTCACGTTTTTCTTTTCAGCCGCCGATTTGGACGCATCGGGATCAAATAACTTCAACATAGCAGTAAATTGCCTTTCCTGATCTTTTTTACCATGCTTTTGCGCATTAGTTACCATACGGGCAAAGATAGCAGGATTCAATTTACCGGGATGTGTATCGCCAAAGCCCATTGTCATACAATCCGGAAACAAATATTGCGGGTCGGCGGCCACCGCTTTTTTTATGACGGGAATCTCTCCGGTCAGGTCCATACCCAAATTACGGTCAAAGATAGTAACCATATCCGTATAATCTCCGATAACCACTTGGCTATACCCCGGACATTCAGCCCAAATACCGGTTTCTGTATCATAACCATAATCAGCAAGCTGCTTCAGTGACCATTGACGGATGGAAGAACGATTCAACACATAATCAATATAATATTCGCCTCCCTTTTTGTCCGGATAAGAAGCATCAGGTTCCAAAATCATGCCGATGCTCATGATATAACGCGCCTGCATCAGATTCCAGTTATTATGCGGCACTCCATTATCAATGATATTATCCGCCCATTTCTTGAATGCTCCGGCATAGATGTCCATCTTATCAGCCTTATCGGTTTTTAAATAATCATATAAAAAATCATACAATGGAACCAAAGCATTCACTGCATCCTCATGAATGACTTCAAAACTACTCATACCCACCAAAGTCTGCTGATGTCCATAGTTCAAATCCTTGGGAAGATTTCGGTAATAGATCCCCGTCATATAAGTATCAAATACCGAAGCTGCCAAATCAGCATATTTCTTCTCTCCGGTCATCCACCAAAGAAAAGCGGCATCACGGGCGATACCCAGTATCTCTACATTAATACTTTGGATGATATTTCCGGTTTTACTGATATTCACCCATTCGTATGGTCTGCCTTCCAACGTCCCATTTGCCAGATACATTCCCCGAGCATCTTCCTGATAAGGCTTCAAATCTTCCAGCTTGGGACGTACATAGTTAGTTGCATGACTGCGTGCACCGGTATACATCACCGTAGGAGCCGGCGCCTTCTCTCCTCCTGCATGATCATAATATTCTCCTTTAATATATACCTCCGTTGCATGAGTTTTCCAATACATTTGCAAGCGGGAAGTAAGCCATTCAGGCCCTCGGTCAGCATACCGGTCAGTCCGTTGCTTTAACTTTTCAAACACTTCCTGTGCCCATGGTTCTTCCTTTATCAACTTCTGCGTTTCGGCTTTACCCTTGTTATCCGTCAGATATCGGGGATGACCTTGTGACAGTTTTATCGACAAAAAATTCTCTTGTGCATATAATACACCTGTTATCAGCAAGCATATCAATAAAATAGTCTTTTTCATAATTCTATTCATTCTCTTTCACAAAAATACGTATCATAGAGCTATTCCACTCAATTCGAATGAATTATTTTATGATCCGCCTATTTAATTCATTATTTAAAGTCAACGAATATAAAATGTTTGCTTTACCGGCTCTGCTGTCTTTATCTTTGGATATGAGTTTTTTCCGTATTGCCAAGCTATCACAGTCACTTTCACCGGATAAGCAGCCTTAGGAGGAATAGCAGTTAATATCAATCGATTACCATCCACATAAGCCGGTCCCGATTCTACATAAAAATCAACCGGCAAGCCACAACTGGAAACAGCAGATAAAGAAACGTACTTAGTACCACGCTTTATGTCCGGTAACGTTGCAAATTCAATATGTTGCGGCTGTCCTTCCCTATTTTTAACCGGAATTGTAATCTGAGCTTGCTGAACAGCCGGTTTATATTCTTTATCTCCTGGATGAGTTATTGAAAAAACAATATCCGATTTTTTGTCCGTCCATAAAGTTCCCCGATTCCATTGAATTCGAAATGTCACAGAATCAACTAAAACAGCCGGACCGGTAATCATCTGCAAGACAGGGGATTTTCCGGCATGACCAATAGATGCTCCGACAGGTAAATCAGTCCAATTGGAAAGTCGGGGGCTTTCTCCTGGAACAGTATCCAGAAAAACAGGAGTCAATTGAAATGTGATACCATCTTCCTGTGGCATAAAAGCCGGGTGAACTTGTAAATGAGTATTCTGTTGGGATACTGTTTTTCCGTTTTGAGACACACTTACCAATTGTGGCTTCATATCGTAATATCGGGATTGATACGCCAAAGTAGCCTCTATCATCTCACGATCAAAAAACCAAAAAGCTTGTGCAGGATCACCTTTAAATTGATTTACCGGTGCCGGAATACAAGAAGGTTTTTCATTTTTTTTCCATCGCTCCATCAACCATCCTTCCTTTGTCGGATCCACATGTCCATAGTGCATTGCCTTTTTAATATAAAGAGCTATATATTGTGCTTTTTCCGGGGTATAGGCAAAGTGGCCTTCAGCAGGACAGGCCAACATACTTAAAGGTAGCAATGGATGTTCCTTACGTTCTTTCAAACCCTCATTGCTCCATGTATGTGCTGATTCATATCCTCCCATGGTTTCCAGACAAGGGATTTTATTGATGTTACGCTCACCCCAAATATCTGGACATAACCACTTATCACGATGATATGGCCATTGACCACTGACAGAAATACATGCCAATGTACGTTCCGGTTTATAGGCTGCAAGATAATAAGACCAACTAGCAGCTGCCGAATGTCCTATAGCTATTAAAGGAGCTGTAGACAACTCTTTATATCCAGATTCTTCAGCAAGATCTGCCAAAAGACCATCCAAAGTTTCCCATGCCCCATCCGTAAAATCAAATCCGTGATTGAAAGAAGGACATACCCATATTTGAGCAACATCAAGTTCAGCCATACGCTGCCGGAAAACCTCATCTTCAAGGATAGAAATTTCCTCCATATTGTGTTGGGCAACCAAGATTGCTTTTACTTGTTCACACTGACTGGGAATCCACAAGTAAGCCCTTGACTCAGGATTCTTGGGATGAGTGCTAAAATTATGAACGGGTACAGACCATTGCCAGATTCCTGTTTGTGCGACAAGCGTAAATGATAAGAACCAACCGAATATTCCAAATAAAAATACATGTTTCATAGTTATCTTCACTTTTATTACAAAGACGAATCACAATCAAGAAACACTCAACTTTAGTTATGAATATCTTCCGGGGAGATGAGTAAAATTCTATCTTTGTACGTATTAAGCATATATACAAAACCTAGATAACATGAATAAACACACTTTATTTACAGTAGCCTCTTTCCTGTTTTGTACACAAGTATCAGGAGATACGCCGGATGGAATTTATCACAAAGGATGGATAGATTTCAACAAGAATGGAAAAATGGATCTATATGAAAATCCTAAAGCCCCACTGGAAGAGAGGGTACAAGACTTGCTCTCACAAATGACATTGGAAGAAAAAAGTTGCCAGATGGCTACCCTCTATGGTTCAGGACGTGTACTGAAAGATGCCCTGCCCCAAGACAATTGGAAAACAGAGGTATGGAAAGACGGAATAGGGAACATAGATGAAGAACATAACAGACTGGGAACTTTCAAGTCCGAATATTCTTTTCCCTACACCAAACATGTGGATGCCAAGCATGCCATTCAACGCTGGTTTGTAGAAGAAACACGTTTAGGCATCCCCGTAGATTTCACCAATGAAGGTATTCGCGGATTATGTCATGACCGGGCAACTTATTTCCCCGCCCAATGCGGACAGGGCGCTACTTGGAATAAAGAGCTGATAGCCCGTATCGGTGAAGTGGAAGCCAAAGAAGCTGTAGCGCTGGGGTATACCAATATCTATTCTCCTATCCTTGATATCGCCCAAGATCCTCGCTGGGGAAGATGCGTGGAAACATACGGAGAAGATCCTTATTTAGTAGGAGAACTGGGAAAACAAATGATTACCAGTCTGCAAAAACATAACCTGGTGGCTACTCCAAAGCATTTTGCAGTTTATAGCATTCCGGTAGGTGGGCGTGACGGAAAGACGCGGACTGATCCACACGTAGCTCCACGAGAAATGCGTACCTTATATATAGAACCTTTCCGGATGGCATTTCAAGAAGCCGGAACATTGGGAGTGATGAGTTCTTATAATGACTATGACGGAGAGCCCATTACGGGAAGTTATCATTTCCTGACTGAAATATTACGTCAGGAATGGGGATTTAAAGGATATGTCGTATCGGACAGTGAAGCTGTGGAATTTATCTCCAGTAAACATAAAGTGGCGAATACATACGAAGACGGAATAGCGCAGGCTGTCAATGCAGGACTGAATATCCGTACCCATTTCACTCCGCCTGCTGATTTTATCTTGCCTCTTCGTAAAGCTGTTTCCGACGGTAAAATCTCTCAGGAAACTCTTGACAAACGGGTAGCCGAGATACTTCGTGTCAAATTCTGGCTGGGATTATTTGACAATCCCTATCGGGGTAATGGTAAACAAGCGGAACAAATCGTCCATAGCAAGGAACATCAGGCTGTATCATTGGAAGCAGCCCGTCAGTCACTTGTATTATTAAAGATACTTTTTCCGACAAGAAGAATCGCACATTAATTTTACCATCAGGTGAGAACACTTCTTGCGCCTTCACACCAATAACCCAACATATTGCTAAAATTCCTAAAAATAGTCTTTTCATATTATCATCAATTTAAGAGCATAAATAAGAGTCAATATATTTTCGTAATACATTACGGGCAATATAAACCTAGTTTTCAACCGTACGAAGAGACAGACCTAAAAGATTACTTATTTCTGAATTCGAAAGTGATTTTCTACTTTTCATTACAAATATCTGTTTACATTTAGGTGGTAAAGTATCTATTCCATTTTCAACTATTATAAAAAATTCTTTAGTAAGCAACTCATTATATTCACCAATACTGACTTCTTCCCTTTTTTTATCACTATGTGCAGTTTCATAATGCTGCACAATCTGTTTATGACGCAACATATCAATACTACGATTATAGATAGCAATATAAATACATTTTAATGCAGCCATTTCAGACACAAAATAATTTGTTTGCTGAAACAATCCTGTAAATACATCCTGCACTACATCTTCCGCATAAAATTCATCAGATAGCACTTTTCCGGCATATCTAATAAAACTATTCCTATATTTTCCATAAATTCTCTCCAAGGAGATATCCCCTTTTTGATAAAGACTGGTATTAACAGATTGTGTATTCATAATATAGATGGATTAACAATGGTTTTATAAATTAGCCAAAACAGATTGTTTCTCTTTCAAACGTTTCAATCGTACCAATGCTTCCAAATAATAGTAATCTGCATAACTAATAGAAGCATCAACTTCCCATCCCTTGTTCATGTGCCCAACCGAATGCAATAAAAAAGCATCTTTTTTATTTCGAGCCTGGTATGCCGGAGAGGATAGTATCTGAAGCATTTCCACAGCCTTATTCCGATAGAAAAATGCAGAATCACTATCATTTATATAGGTAGAAAGTTCCAATAAAGCAGAGGCTGTTATGGCAGAAGCCGATGCATCTTTCGGTTCACCTGAGGATAATTCCGGAGCATTAAAATCCCAATAAGGAATCATGTCCTCAGGAAGACGGGACAAATAGACATCCGATACCTTCCGAGCAAAATCCAAAAAACGCACATCATGTGTTTCACGATATACCATGGTATATCCATAAATAGCCCATGCCTGTCCACGGGCCCACATAGAATCATCACTCAATCCTTGATGGGTAACTCCTTTTATAAAATGACCATCCAGCGTATCATACACCGCTACATGATAACATGAATAATCTTTACGGAATTGATGTTTCATAGTCGTTTCCGCATGTTTACAGGCAATGTCATACAAATACTGCCCCCCTCCATTCCGCGCAGCCCAAAACAAAAGTTCCAAATTCATCATATTATCAATAATAGTATTGTGCGGCCAGTTTTCCTTTTTCACCATTCCAGGCCAAGATAAAATAGTACCCACAACAGGATTATAAAGCATAGCCAAAGAATCTGCGGCATGCAGCAATCCTTCCTTATATTCCGGTTTTCCTGTCAAACGATAACCGTTGCCCAAACTACACATCATAATAAAACCGGAATCATGACTCTTTGCTTTCCTGTAAGCCAAGGGAGCAATCATATCGGTTACTTTTCCTGCTGCTTCCCTCCACATATTATCCTTAGTATCCTCATATAAATACCAAAGGATACCAGGCCAAAATCCACAAGTCCAAGAGCCTGCCTGTGTATAACGCCATTTAATACTATCTAAATCCATAGAATTAGGAATTTTATCTAACGAAGGAATAGAAACCAGCGTCCGCATAGCCTGAGACCGGCAATACGCAATTTCCGAATCAACAGGAAAATCATCAGTAGCAGTCGTTTTACACGAAAAACATCCTATGCTAACTAAAAAGATAAAAACAAGAGTAAAAAAAGTTCTGCTTTTCATAATCGTATCAGTTTCTTTAATGGATAAAAATATTTTTCTATCAGCAAAATTAGAAACTGAAATGTCTTTTCAACCATCTTGTAAAGTAGGATTAATCCCAACCTACTAGATGAAACAAAAAGACCATACAGCACTATGAATCAACAAATTACACAACAAGAAAGAGAGTTTCAAAAAAATATGAAACTCTCTTCTTCTATCCAATCACTAGAGTAACACCCCTATTCCAAACGCTACTTTATAAATATCCCATGTTCCTTTATATATTCGGCAGGTGACATTCCCTTAAACTTCTTAAACGAACGAAAAAAAGAAGTACGGGAACTGAAACCACATTGTTCCGACAAAGAAACCAAGGTATATCTGGAGGCAGACTTATCCTGTATTCTTTTTATGAATTCGTCTATCCTATATTTATTAACATAATCCGTGAAACCAATATTCATAAACATATTCAGCACTTGGGACAACTCTCCAGTATTACATTTCACCACTTTTGCCACATCCTGCAACTTTAAATCAGGATTCAAATATAACCGATCTTTTTCCATACACTCATTCAGTTTCCCAATAATGAGCATGGCCGTTTTCTCTTCCATCCTTGATTTTTGATATTTTTCTTTCCGGTTTTCTTCGGATGGTTCCGTCTTTTTATTTATATATTCCTTCATTGTGCGATACTTCCCCAATAACCCGGAGTAAAAATAAATAAGAATACAACAAACGACTACACTTAACACCACAATCCATCTTATAAAAGGCGTATTTCCGGCAACAACCACCCTTACCGCTTTTATTGCTGCAGGATTGGAAGCCGCCCTGACCCTAAACATATAATCGCCAACAGGAAGTTCTGTATAAGAAACCTGATTTCCTTTCATCAAAGTTTTCCATTCCTTATCATATTCTTCCAAACAATACTCGTATAAATCCGTATTCTCCACTGCATAATTCAAGGCTGAGAAAGTGAATGAAATATTATTATCATTTACAGACAGAAACACCTCATCTATAAATGGAGCAGAAACGGGCATTAATGTCTCTCCCGGGCACAAAGGTCTGCCTGCGACTGAAATGGAAGTAATCACGGGAGGCTGGACCTTTTTGTTCCTATCTCACTCCAGCTCTTTACTGCATCATAACAGACCAATCCTCGTTCATTTCCCCACCAAACCGTATTATCATCCGTTATCTGTACCGGAAAATTAAAAATATATCCGGGAATGCCATCGTATAACGAAAAAATCTTATGATAATTTTCCTCTTCCTTTATATATAGTAACCCCCTCTGAGTAGCAAACCATAATCCGCCATTCTTAGGATCTTCCACTATGCTCATCACAGAATTATTCGGTAAGAAATCATCGATCGTGATGTGTTCAAATGTCGTAAAAGACTCATCTACCTTAACCACCCCCTCCTTATCATCACAAAACCACAAATTCTTCTTTTTATCCTCATAAATGAACCGTACACTTTTAGTATATGGCAAAACATGTTCCGGAAAAACATCCGATTTAAATACTCCATCATCCCTATCATACATAAAAACGGCTCCTCCCGTGCCCAGCCACATCCTGCCCTTCGAATCTGCCTTCAATGAAAAAACAGAATTAACCGACAAAGAAGAATTACGACTGTTATAAACCTCATATTCCCCTGTCAAATGATCATATACATACACACCTTTGGAACTGCCGATCCATAATTTATTATTTACATCCCTTTCATATCCATTAAATGACCCTTGCATAAAACATTGATCTGATTGAAGAAAGGAAAGTTCACCCGTATTCCTGTGAAGCAAGTACAAGCCCCCTCCATAAGTTCCAATAAAAAAATCCCGATTGAAAGGTTTTACAGACAAAATTATATCCGAACGCAAAATGGAATTCCGGTGTGTATAATGCCTTATCCTTCGTTCCATTTCAGAAATATAATAAAGTCCGTCACGCGTGCCTATTACTTTTTTCCCATCTGCATCCACCCAAAAAGCACGTACATTCATATTATAAGAATTAAAAAGCTCTGGATAAGAATAAACAGAAAAGAAACTTCCATGAGCCGGAGTATAACTTAATCCGCCCATGTAAGTACCTACAAAAAGCATATCATCCTCTTTCAACAAAGAATAAACTGCATTAGAACAAATAGCATCCGCATTCGAAGTATGCTCTATAGCCGACAACTCTTTTCCTGTAGACGCACTGATTATTCTAATACCGCTTCCATTTGTTCCCACCCATATCTCATCATTAACAGCAATGATACTTTTTATATATCCATTTTCCACTTCAGGACAAATAGAAAAAGCCGTCTTACCGATATCAAAAACAAGCATACCATTGCCGGCTGTTCCTAAATATAGCTTTTCTTTTAAAAGAGTCAGACAAGAAAAATAATTAACAAACCTCTCATCACCCTGATATGTATAGACTTCCGATTGACCAGTTACAATATTATATTCTATCAAACCACCTTGTGAAGTCAGCCAAAAAGTATCTTTATGTCCTTCAACAATGCCAGTGAGAAAATTAGTAGAAGACAAAGCATTTGATCCGAAAAGCACCTTCCTGAAAGTATTCTCCTGATAGATAAAAAGTCCGTGAGTTGTTCCAACCAGTAATCGCCCTGTCTGGCTTACAAATACTGATCTAACTTCCAACGACTTTGTATCCAAAGTGACCAATTTCACTTGGTCTGTTTTCCTATCAAGTCTCCATAATCCTTTATCTGTACCCACCCACAAATAAACAGAATCTGTTTCGGCTATGGAAAAAATGGTACGTCTTGAAAACTGAAGAAAACTTTTCACATTGATACCGTCAAAACGATCTAATCCGGTCTGGGTGCCCAACCAAGTAAAGCCTCTTTTATCTTTATAAATAGTATTAATAATATTGTTAGACAGGCCGTCTGAAATAGTAATAGTACGAAAAGTTAAATTCGGAAGGTCAACGGCCGATAAGGATACAGGTAGCCATAATAAAATTGCCACCCAAAGATATAATCTATATAGCCATAAATTCCCTTCCATATAGAATGCGTTTTTCATAATTCAGCAAAAGTTACAACTTTGATTGATATGAGTAGCAAATCTACATAAAATTATTCAAATGTGATTCTTTATGAGAAGAAAAATAAGTCCACATAAAATAAAAGAAAAACAAGACATCCATGAAACAAACTCATAAATACCTTGTTTTGTGTAGCGGGACCCGGGATTGAACCGGGGACCTCATGATTATGAATCATGCGCTCTAACCAGCTGAGCTATCCCGCCATCGTTTTTTAAAAAGACCGCCAAGAGTGGAAGCCTCTCAACAGTCTAATATTGCTCATTGTAGCGGGACCCAGGATTGAACTGGGGACCTCATGATTATGAATCATGCGCTCTAACCAGCTGAGCTATCCCGCCATCGTTTCTCAATTGCGGGTGCAAAGATAGAAGGTTATTTTGAATATTGCAACATTTCAGAGAACTTTTTCTTGTAAAATTCGTTTTTAAAGAGAAAAACAGCTTAGTATGTGGCTAATAAATATTTCAAAAAACATAGCATTTATTATGGCAAATAAGAAAATTTGGCTTAATTTGCCACCGAAACTTTAAAAAGCTAACCTATGGGAAAAGAAAAAATTCGTTTGGAGTACATGTTGAAAGCCGGATCCGGTAATATTGTATGGTCTATTATTAGTACCCCATCCGGCCTGGAAACATGGTTTGCAGACAAGGTGACATTCAAAGACAAAGTATTCACCTTTTATTGGGGAAAAACAGAAACACGGCAAGCTGAAGTAACAAACTTCCGGGTTAACAGTTTTATACGCTTTCGATGGCTGGATGATGAAGATCCTAAAGCCTATTTTGAATTGAAAATGGTCTATAACGAACTGACCTCTGACTATATGCTGGAAGTGATTGATTGGGCAGAACCCGATGAAGTAGAAGATATGAAAGAACTTTGGGATTCCGAAATAGAAAAGCTAAAAAGGGTAAGCGGACTGTAATTCTATAAAAATATGCAAAACTTGTCTTTGCTCTCCGTTTTTTATGCTAATTTTGTGCCTTGATAGTTGCACAAAATGAAATAATGCTACGCATAAAAAAATTAGATATATTTATCCTAAAGAGCTTTTTGATGCTCTTTATAGGTACTTTTTTCATCTGTCTCTTCATCTTCATGATGCAATTTTTATGGAGATATGTAGACGAGTTGGTCGGAAAAGGATTGGAGATGAGTGTTTTAGCACAGTTTTTCTTTTATTCTGCTCTGACCTTAATACCTTTGTCCCTACCTTTGGCAATTTTATTAGCCGCCTTAATGACATTTGGTAACTTTGGTGAAAGATATGAATTGCTGTCTATGAAAGCAGCGGGTATTCCCTTATTGAGGATCATACGTCCACTGATTATTTTTTGTACTTTCCTGTGTTGTACCTCGTTTTATTTTCAAAATGTCATAGCCCCCAAAGCGCAGATCAAATTGCTTACTTTACTTGTATCCATGAAGCAAACTTCACCAGAACTGGATATTCCGGAAGGTGTATTTTACGACGAAATTGAGGGGTATAATATATATGTAAAACAGAAAGACCGTGAAACAGGAATGCTAAAAGATGTACTGATCTACAACTTTTCAGATGGGTTTGAAAACGCTCACATTATATGGGCTTCCGAAGGAAAAATGGAGATGACAGCAGACAAACAACATCTTTACCTACATCTGTATAACGGAGAACAGTTCGAAAATCTGAAATCGCAGACCATTTCATCCAATAATGTCCCCTATCGACGTGAAACCTTCAGAGAGAAACATACCATTATTGAATTTGACGGCGGATTCAACATGGTAGATGGGAGTTTTTTAAGTGACCGTTCGGACAGCAAGAATATGATTGAAATCAGCCAGTCCATCGACTCGCTGAGCCACCGCGCCGACAGTTTGGGAAGAAGCATGTACAATGAAATAAAAGCCTCGACTTATCGCAATATCATATTATCGAAAACAGACTCCGCAAAAATAGTTGAAACAAACAGCAAAATCAATGTAGACAGTCTATTCAATTCCTATACTTTAGCTGAAAAAGATAAGACACTGGGTAGTGCGGCGGATCGCACCGAGTCACTGGCCAGTGAATGGAACATGAAAAGTTATCAAACTACAGATGCGGACAACAATATCCGAAAACACGAAGCCGACTGGCACAAAAAAATCACCCTCTCTATAAGTTGTTTGATTTTCTTTTTCATCGGTGCGCCTTTGGGAGCCATCATCCGCAAAGGAGGTTTAGGAATGCCCGTAGTGGTATCCGTCTTGATTTTCGTAATCTATTATATCATTGATTCCGGGGCTACCCGAGTAGCAAAAAGCGGTGAAATGAATATGGTATTAGGTGTTTGGATGAGTACCATTGTATTGGCACCTATCGGAGCCTTCTTTACTTATAAGTCGAATAATGACTCAGTGGTATTCAATGCCGAAGTATATATCAATTTCTTCCGTATGCTGTTAGGTCTGCGCCCCTCGCGCCATGTATTCAAAAAAGAAGTTATTATAGAAGATCCGGACTATCCACGCATACAAACAGAACTGGAGAAACTATGCAACATCTGTAACGAGTATGCCATCAAGCATAGACTGGCCGACGCACCTAATTATATCCGCATCTTCACCAACAAAGGACATGATGACATCATAGCCGATATCAGCGCCAAAATGGAACTACTCATAGAAGAATTATCCAACAGCAAAGATGGAGTATTACTGGAATACTTAAATAGATATCCCATTTTGTCCACCAAAGCTCACAAAAGTCCGTTTGACAACCAATGGCTGAATTTACTCGCAGGAATCATTGTACCAATAGGCCTGTTCTTCTATTTCCGCATTTGGCGGTTCAGTATCCGGCTGGATAAAGATTTAAAAAACATAATCAAGACCAACCGTGAAATTCAAGAAAGAATAAACAATAAATCATTTATAATTTGACTATGGAAGAATTAAAACTAAATACCATCGAAGAAGCGATAGCTGACTTCCGTGAAGGTAAGTTTGTCATTGTTGTGGACGACGAAGACCGTGAAAATGAAGGCGATTTAATTGTTGCTGCGGAAAAAATTACTCCCGAACAAGTCAATTTCATGCTGAAACATGCGCGTGGCGTACTTTGTGTACCTATCACTATTTCTCGTTGCAAGGAATTGGAATTACCTCATCAAGTAGATACAAACACGTCAGTTCTAGGTACTCCTTTCACTGTAACTGTGGATAAGCTGGAAGGTTGCAGTACCGGAGTTTCTATCTACGACCGGGCCGCCACTATCCGTGCTCTTGCCGACCCCACCTCCACTCCCGAAACATTCGGACGTCCGGGGCATGTCAATCCATTATATGCACAAGACAAAGGTGTACTGAGACGTGCCGGTCATACAGAAGCCTGTATAGACATGGCACGGCTAGCAGGACTCTACCCTGCTGCCGCATTAATGGAAATCATGAGTGAGGATGGAACCATGGCTCGTCTGCCCGAACTAAGAAAAATGGCCGATGAATGGGGGCTGAAACTAATTTCAATCCGTGACTTGATCGCCTATCGTCTAAAGCAAGAGTCATTAGTAGAAAAAGGGGTGGAAGTGGACATGCCGACTGAATACGGCCATTTCCGTCTGATACCTTTCCGCCAGAAAAGTAATGGTTTAGAACATATCGCTATTATAAAAGGTGACATAAAAGAAGGAGAACCCGTTTTGGTACGCGTGCATTCTTCTTGCGCCACCGGTGATATTTTCGGATCCATGCGTTGTGACTGTGGAGAACAACTGCACAAAGCATTGCAAATGATCGAAAAAGAAGGAAAAGGCGCTGTTGTTTATTTAAACCAAGAAGGAAGAGGCATAGGACTAATGGAAAAAATGAAAGCCTACAAATTGCAAGAAAATGGTGTGGATACTGTAGAAGCTAATATCCTTTTAGGACATCAGGCAGATGAACGTGATTATGGAGTCGGAGCACAGATACTACGCAGTATAGGTGTCACCCAAATGCGTTTGCTGACAAATAACCCTGTCAAACGTGTAGGATTGGAATCATACGGTTTGTCCATAGTTGAAAACGTTCCTATTGAAATCACGCCTAACAAATATAACGAGCGTTATTTAAAAACCAAAAAAGACAGAATGGGACATACATTGCACTTTAACAAATAAAAAAGCTATAACTCAGACGAAATCACATCATTTTTCATGCGATTTCGTCTGTTTTACTTTCATAATTGAGATATTATCCTTTATTTTGCAGCAAGTAAACTTAAACACATTAAAAATAATAGCAATGAATCAATTATCAGATCGTTTGAATCGTTTGTCTCCTTCAGCAACATTGGCCATGTCCCAAAAAAGTAATGAGTTAAAAGCCCAAGGAGTTGATGTCATTAATTTAAGCGTGGGTGAACCGGACTTCAATACCCCGGACCACATCAAAGAAGCAGCAAAAAAAGCAGTAGATGATAACTTTTCCAGATATTCTCCAGTTCCAGGATATCCTGCACTTCGCAATGCAATCGTAGCCAAACTGAAGAATGAAAACGGATTAAACTATACAGCTGCACAAATCTCCTGTGCAAACGGTGCCAAACAATCTGTTTGTAATACGATTATGGCTCTAGTTAACAACGGTGACGAAGTAATAGTCCCGGCTCCCTATTGGGTAAGCTATCCTGAAATGGTAAAATTAGCTGACGGTACTCCTGTTATTATTACTGCCGGTATTGATCAGGATTTCAAGATTACCCCTGCACAACTAGAAGTAGCGATTACTCCCAAGACCAAAGCATTGATTCTTTGCTCACCGTCAAATCCCACCGGTTCTGTTTATACCAAGGAAGAGTTGGCTGGCTTGGCCGCTGTTTTGGCAAAGCACCCGCAAGTATATGTTATAGCCGATGAGATTTACGAACATATCACATACAGTGGCAAACATGAAAGCATTGCCCAATTCCCCGAGATTCATGACAATGTAATTATTGTAAACGGAGTTTCAAAAGCATATGCTATGACAGGATGGAGAATCGGGTTCATTGCCGGTCCGGAATGGATTGTAAAAGCTGTAAATAAGCTACAAGGACAATATACCTCAGGTCCGTGCTCTGTTTCTCAGAAAGCTGCCGAAGCTGCCTATACAGGCACTCAAACTCCCGTAGAAGAAATGCGTCAGGCATTCCAGCGCCGCCGTGACCTTATTGTAAAATTAGCAAAAGAAATTCCAGGATTTGAAGTAAACAATCCTCAAGGAGCATTCTATTTATTTCCGAAATGTGATTCTTTTTTTGGCAAATCAGCAGGTGACCGCAATATCAATAACGCTGACGATTTGGCAATGTATCTACTTGAAGTAGGTCATGTGGCATGTGTAGGTGGTACTTCATTCGGTTCCCCCGAATGCATCCGTATGAGTTATGCAACTTCCGATGAGAATATTATAGAAGCTATGCGCCGCATCAAAGAAGCATTAGCCCTATTAAAATAAAATATTCTTTCTTTAAAAAGAACAGGCATCCGTTTTTTTCTGTGGTGCCTGTTTTTTTTATTCATAAAGTAGACATACGAGCTTGTAATCAACACAAAGCTTTAAGAAAAACAAAAAAACGACCGTTTCCATCAACGGAAACGATCGTTATTAACTTTAAAGAACAAAATTGTATTGCTTAGCCAAGATGAATAGCTTCAGAAGGACAAGCATCAGCACAAGTTCCGCACTCTGTACACAGATCCGGATTGATAGAATACTTATCACCTTCAGAAATTGCTTCTACCGGGCATTCATCGATACAAGTACCGCAAGCGATACAATCGTCACTAATTACGTAAGCCATTTTCGTTAATTATTAAATTATTAGTACTAATTGATGGAGCAAATATACAGCTTTTCTCTATTAGTTGTCACATAGAGATTACAAAAATGCGCTAATTTGTATTTAATCTAAATACGATTATTTCATCAAAGCCTGATACATAACCTGTTGCATACGAGGACGGATATTTAACCGCATCAACTGTTTATGGTCAAAAGGACGCGGATAAATCCGATTACTCAGAAAAACAAAAACCAAATGATTTTTCGGATCTGCCCAAGCGCAAGTTCCGGTAAAACCAGTATGTCCTACCACCTCTTCAGGCGCTTCTTCCGTACACGGACTTTTCACACTATTATTCACATCCGGTTTGTCGAATCCCAATCCTCTCCTACTGATCTTCGAAGTATGGGTTAGAAATAAATCACAAGTTTCCCTACTCAGATAACGCTTTCCATTATAAACTCCTCCATCAATCAATAACTGATACACTTTTGCCACATCACGAGCCGTAGAAAATAAACCGGCATTTCCTGACACCCCTCCCATGAAAGCAGCTGATTCATCGTGTACATAACCTTGCAACACTTTTCCTTTACGCAAATAATCCGCTTTCACTGTAGGAACAATTTCCTCCTTTTTAAACTGTCGAAGCGGCAAATAAGCCGTACGGTTCATCTCCATCGGTTTATAGAATTCTTTATCTAAAAAAAGATTCATAGGCATTTTACTGATATTCTCTACCATTTCCTTCAATAACATAAAGTTCAGGCAACTGTAACGATATCTCCTGTCTTTTAATGGAATACGTCCTATTTGTGCTATAATGGAATCACGAAAAGAACGATGAAGAAACATACTGTCAGCTACCTGTAAAGGATAATCGGCAGAGAAAGATTTTGCCATCAACTCTTTTCTATAATCGAACTTATCAGTGACATACAGCCGTACATCTATTTGCGTATGATGACTAGCGTCCGGTCTTGCTTTGTAAAAAGTCCCCTTATAACTGTCTTTATCTATAGCCTCCTTATAAAAAGGCCAAAAAGCGGGAATGCCCGACTGGTGTAAAAGCAACTCCTCTATAGTGACCCGCTCCTTATCCGTGCCTTTTAAAGCTGGAATGTATTGGGATATGCGATCGGTCAAACCAAATTTACCTTCATCGTAAAGTTTCATAACAGCCAACAGCGTCGCCGTGGTCTTGGTCAACGAAGCCAAGTCATACAAATCATCCTTTTCCACCTTTTGGTCACTTTCATAAGTGAAAGTACCGAAAGACTTATCATATACTGGTTTCCCATCTTTTAAAATTAGAATCTGACAACCAGGATAAGCTTTCGCTTTGATTCCTTCCATAGCTATCCCGTCTATCTTTTCCAGTATTTTGGAGTCCATACCATAATCCTCGGGTCTATAAATACGAGACACTTTAGGAGTTATAGTCACTCCATCACCCGGTTTGAACAAATCGGCGACAGCCACGGACAAACGCCCGTCTGCCACCGCCTTTCCTACCAAGACATCAGCCACATACTCCTGAATAACAGATTCATCACTATGCCCCAATACTACAGCCGCCGCTTTCTTCCAGTAGCCCTCCATATCCAACATAGACTTTAATGGCATCAGAAACACATAAACAACAGGCAAATCAGCCGGAAGCGAATCAAGCATTGTTTTATACTTTTTGTAATCATCCGAAGTAACCACCACAATTACACGCTGACTACCCAACAATCGTTTTCTAATAGCTTCCATCGAATCCGGACGAGCAACAACGCATGTGAGAGAGAGTGTATTTTGCAAACGATTATAAAAATCAAGCCCTGCACCGGGAGTTTTCCCAATATTCAGAACCACCGTACCCTTCAATTTTGAATCCAAAGGCAAGATTCCACTTACATTAGCAGGAACCGTTATAGCAGCTTTCTGCAAGCGGAGAATCAACTCCTTCGTTTCCGAGCGATTCAATCGTTTCTCCAGCCCGGAAAGTTGGACGTGAGGTTTATTCTTCAACCCTAAAACATATTTATAAGTCAATACTTTACGACATTTTTCCGTAATCAATTCTTCTGATAGTTTTCCACTTTTTACAGCATTTAAAACACCATCCAATTCTCTCTTCAAATTACGGGGAGCCAATAATAAATCATTGCCTGCTATCAAGGCTTGAGCGCATATATTCTCATTTTGCGAAATACCTTTCATCTCCAAAGCATCTGTAAAAACCAAACCTTGAAAGCCCAATTCCCGACAAAGTAAATTATAAATAATATGTGAAGAAATCGAAGCCGGATTTTTACCCAATTCAGGTACCTCCAAATGCCCTACCATCATACCTCCCAGTCCTGCTTTAACAGCCTCTTTAAACGGAAAAAGTTCAATGCTGTCCAAACGCGCACGATCAAAATTCAAAACCGGTAACGCCTTATGAGAATCCACTTCCGTATCTCCATGCCCCGGAAAATGTTTACAGACAGACAATACCCCTCCATCCTCCAAACCACGAGCATAAGCCACCACTTTTTGAGCCACATTCCGAGGATCACCACCAAAAGAACGGGTATTAATAACCGGATTCCGAGGATTAACATCCACATCAGCCACCGGAGCAAAATTGATCTGCACACCTATCTCCTTACATTGGCGAGCTACTTCCTTACCATATTCATAAAGCAGTTCATTATCCTGTATACATCCCAAAACTCTGTTTCTTGGAAAACGAGGAGTTCCTTTCAAACGCATAGCCAGCCCCCATTCACCATCAAAAGTAATGAACAAAGGTACTTCTGCCAGACTCTGCGCATAATTAGTTAATAAAACTTGATTAGACAACTGGCCACTCGAAAAAAGTAATCCTCCTACTTTATATTCTTTTATAGCTGCATATATATTGTTTTTATTTCGTTGTGTCTGAAGAGGAGCCACTGTGTGTATAAACAGTTGTCCTATCTTTTCCTTCAAACTCATTTCAGAAAGCTGTTCATCCACCCACGCCTTACAATCCTGAGTGTCCGCCTTCCCCTTTTGTAACAGCCCAGGCATCTGCTGTGCATACATCATCGCACATCCGACAACACATAAACTTATAAATAACAATATGTTTCTCCTCATCTAACTTACTCAATTATATCAGATTTCCCTATACAACAGCAACTATCAGTTCTTTTCCATCCTTACTTTCATTTCTCCTACATAAACAGCATTTTTTCCCATTTGTTGCAATGGAATCTCTTTGCCATCCAAATTCTTATAAAACAAAGTCTTATCAAAATAAGAATGCGAATGACCTCCCAAGACAATATCAATATTACGAGTATTAGGAATCAAAGTTTCATCAGAATAAGGTTTTCCTTGCCATCCTAAATGAGACAAACAAACCACCAAATCACATTTTTCCCGATTCTTCAATATATCTGCCACACGCTGGGCGGCCTCTATTGGATTTTCAAAAACCACTCCTTCACAGTTTTTTGCCTGTACTAATCCCTCCAACGCAGGACTCAGTCCGAACACGCCTACCTTTACCCCCTTACGTTCCAAAATAACATACGGTTTGACAAGACCCTCCAAAACAGTTCCCTGTACACCATAATTAGCACAAACAATAGGAAAATCCGCCATTTTAAAAAGACGTGCCATATTATCCAAACCAAAATCAAATTCATGATTTCCAATAGTCCCGGCATCATATCCCATTTCATTCATCAGCTTCACTTCAACCTCACCACCAAACATATTATAAAAAGGAGAACCTTGTGAAAAGTCACCACAATCGAACAATAACAAATCCTTGTTCTGTTTCCGCATTTCTTTGATTAAGGTAACACGACGTACAAAGCCCGCTTTTCCTGCAAACTCCGGATTCGGGTCAGTAATGGAAATAGGTTCCACACGGCTATGGGTATCATTAGTATGAAGTATCAAAAGTTCTTTGATATCCTGTGCTGCCAGCACACAACATACACACAGAGCAGTAAATAATACATATATTCGTTTCATGACGGTTCTGTTTATTCTTTAACGGTAATTCTTCCTTCTATCTTTGAGTCTATTTTCTTCCCTGCTTTAGTCTGCTCATTCACATAGTTCAGAAACAACTGACGCACTGTGGCCTTTTCAGGCAGCAATTTATCCGCATCGCCTACTTTAGCAAAAGCAGTCATATGGTCATTTCCCTCAGCCAAATAATCCAAGGTAGCCACTTTATACTCTTTGGAGTCTTCAATTTCTTTTCCGGCTACTGTAGCATCCAATAATTTTCCATCTCCAGAAATTTCAAGGCAAGCACCACTTAATCCCTCACCATGCACAGCTGCTATATTTTCAAAAAGTTCGCGCAGCAAAGAACCATTCATAGTAACAATGCACAATGTATTTTCAAAGGGAGTTATTTCATAAATATTACCGTAAGTTATATCCCCCTCGGGCAAAGCCGTACGTAGTCCGCCCATATTCGTCACCCCCACGTCGGCTATGCGGCCTATATATGCAGAAGCAGAACAACGTAAAATATCCGCTACCAAGTTGGATAACTCACTTTCAGGACGAAAGCGATCCATAAAACGAGCGCTTTGTCCTATGACCGGTGACATAATACTATCAACCGTTTTTTGATACGGAGTCAAAATAGCGATTGCAGTGGAATCCGGGTTAGCATCCAAAGCTGCTGTCACTTCTATCCTGTTTCCCTCAACTGATGCCAGTGAATACCCTGAGTGACAGCTTGAAAACATAAAAATCCCGGCTGCTATTCCTGCCGGAATCATACACATAATTCGGTTTGGTTTCATGTTTATTAGTTGTTTATTGCCCAAATGTAGTTAAAAAAGAAGTTGCAACCAACGATATCAGATGAAAAAATAGTTGAATTTAATTTGGCTGTATGACAAAAATCTAGTAATTTTGCACCGCTTTCGCGCAATCGCTGTCAAAGAAGAGTTACTTGATATGTTGCGTTGGTAACGATAAACAATTTAAAATCAAAAAAAATGGATTTAATTAAAATTGCTGAAGAAGCATTTGCTACTGGCAAACAGCATCCTTCATTCAAAGCTGGTGATACTATTACAGTGGCATACCGTATCGTTGAAGGTAGCAAGGAACGTGTACAGTTGTACCGTGGTGTTGTTATCAAAATCGCTGGACATGGTGACAAAAAACGTTTCACCGTTCGTAAAATGTCTGGAACTGTAGGTGTTGAACGTATTTTCCCTATCGAATCTCCGGCTATCGACAGTATCACTGTTAACAAAGTTGGTAAAGTTCGTCGTGCTAAATTGTACTATTTACGTGCTCTTACTGGCAAGAAAGCTAGAATTCAGGAAAAAAGAGTTAATCAGTAAGATTTATCATTCCTACATAAAAAAGGAGTATCCTCTGGAAGAGGATACTCCTTTTTTAATTTACATCCCTTTTACTCACGATTTTTTATATAATCATGAACAAACTGACTTGAAATAGCATTTATTTAATATTGAATCAAACTTAAACCATTTATGAAAAGAATAATGTTCATCTTAGGAGTAAGCATCATTATGGCCTTACTTACTGTTACCGCAGCCTTGGCAGGTTGGTGGCTTGGAGCGTCTCTGCCTCTAGATATATCTGACACCACTCGACAAATAGCAGCATTACTTACCGCTTCTGCTTGTACATGGATACTATATATTGTAAGTCGCAAAGTACTGACTAAAATCAGTCTCAAGCCATACTAAATAATATAGTCCATTAAAGCAAAAAGGTCAACCGATTCTATTCTATATTATTCTCGATTGACCTTCTTATTTAAGAAAAGTTTTTCATCAGTCCTTATTTTCTGTATCCTGTATCCCGGACTCTTCCTTTCCACGCAAATAAACAGAAGGTGCCACACCAAATTGTTGCTTAAAACATTTACTAAAATAGAACGGATCATTAATACCTACTTTATAAGAAACTTCAGCTACCGTATAACGATTTTCCAACAACAGTTCTGCCGCCTTCTTCATACGAATAATCCGAATATATTCATTGGGTGAATATCCCGTCACCCCACGTATCTTACGATAAAAAACGGTTCGTCCCAATCCCATCATCGAAGCAAACTCATCAATCGTAAACTGAGCATTACCAATCTGTTGTTCCATAACCACCTGTAATCTGTCAGCAAATTCTTTATCCTTATCAGAGGTACAAATAGCCGGTCGTACCATATTCGGATCATTCGAAAACTTCTCACGTAATTTCTCACGTTGCTCTATTAGTTTGAAAGCGCGTGCCAACAGTAGTTTCGGGCTAAAAGGCTTAGTAATATATGCATCCGCACCACTTTCCACACCTTCCAAATGACTTTCGGCAGAACTCATAGCTGTCAATAAAATAATAGGTATATGACTTGTATCAAAATCATTTTTCAATTTTCGGGTTACCTCAAACCCTGTCATCCCCGGCATCAACACATCACAGATTATCAAATCAGCATCATACGTACGTGCACGTTCCAATCCAGACGGACCATCCGCCTCGGCCACAACTTCAAAATATTGTCCCACTTCTTCTTTCAAAAACTCACGTACATCGTTATCATCTTCTATAATAAGTACTTTCCGCTTATTAAGTGGTGCAGATGGAAGTTCCACTTCCCCTTCTTGCGCCGATATTTCTCCTGCAAGAACAGCCGCATGATGTACTTCCTCCTCTTCCAGCAACACATTATGGGGAATCAGGAAATCTTTTTCCTCATAAACAGAAATATCAGTAGGCAAACTGACTGTAAATATAGACCCACCACCTTCATTTTCAGTATACACTATCGTACCTTTATGCACACACACCAGTTCATGTGTCAAATGCAGGCCGACTCCGACACTACTACCCGAAAAACTACTTTGCATAAAACGCTTAAATAACTCATTACGCTTCTCTTTAGGAATGCCTACACCGGAATCGGCTACCGATATGACCAACAGTTTCCTTGCTTCATCTACCGTCACAGAAAAAGTCACTTTTCCACCACTGGGCGTATATTTGAAAGCATTAGACAATAAATTATAAGTCACTTTATCCAAATAACCCTTATCGATAAACATCTTATAAGAGGCTACAGATGGCAAAAACTTGAAATCCATATTCTTAGACTCAGCAGCATCATTGAAACTCAGAAAAATTTCATACAAGAAAGCCATGACATCCGTTTCCTCTAAAGAAAGGGCCAGTTTATTATTCTGCATCTTACGGAATTCCAGCAACTGATTGATAAGACGCAACATACGCTGGGTACTTTTATCCATGACCTTCAATGAATAAGCCATTTCTTTAGGGATTTTACCACCACGCTGTATCTTCTCCAATGCTCCTTGTATCAAAGTCAAGGGAGTACGGAACTCATGAGAGATATTCGTGAAAAAAACTAATTTATACTCTGTCAGCTGTTTCTCCACCTGTATACGATTACGCAAAGTATTAAAGTCACGCATCAGTCTGAAAGTGATGTATAACGCCCCCCCTATCAAAATAGCATAAATAAAGAAAGCCCAAGTAGTTTTCCAAAAAGGAGGAACAACGATAATCTTCAAAATCGTTTCTTTATCTCCCCACACACCTACCCCATTACAAGCTTTCACCCGCAATTTATAAGTACCGGGTACCAGGTTCTTATAAGCTGCAAAATTCAACGAAGACGGTATACTCCACTCCTTATCATAATTATCTAACCGATACGTATATTTAGTACTATTCGTTCCGGAATAATCAAATGTAGAGAAATCTATGACAAAAGAATTTTGGAAATATTTCAACTCAATTTCATCTGTATAAATCAACGAACGGCCTAACGGAGAATCCACATCGCCTGGGCGCATAGCAATACCATTAATTCGAAGATTGGTAAAAGCTGCCATAGGAGTTACAGTAGAATTATTCACAATTTTGCCGGGAGTGATAACAACTAATCCATAATTAGAACCAAACATCAGTTTACCATCCTTACTCACACAACCACTGTTCTCACTATAAACATTCCCCAACGCATATGCTGAAAAAAAGAAATTTTCAAAAGCATGCGTATCCGGATCAAAACGAGAAATACCATATTCCGTCGCAACCCAAAGTTTGCCCTCCCTGTCTTCAACAATAGATTGCACCATACTATTTACCAACCCATCACTTCCATCATAATGCTCAAAAGTCAAGTTTCTGTAATCACCTTCTGGCATGCACATACTGAATCCTTTTCCTGAAGTACCAACCCATATCCGACCCTTACTATCTTGATGGATACACTTTATTTCATTACTACGTAACTTACCGTTATTATAATTATAAGTAATATAGTTATCCGGATCATTCATTAACGAATCAGGATTAAATATGTAAACCCCAGCACTAGTACCCACCCATATCCATCCATTATTGTCTTCCTGTATCACACGAATCTGACGCTGGCTATAAAAATTGTTCAAAAACCGCTTGAATACATACCTATCCTTTTCCTTAACCGCCAAATTCAATCCACCGCCAAAAGTGCCTATCCACATTCTATTCTTTCGGTCCCGGTAAAGAGTAAAGATATTATTATTTCCAATAGACAGAGGATCATCCGAGTGATAAGTGTACCATCTTCCGTCAATACTCAATCCGTTTCCACGGCTCCCCAACCAAATACTACCATCAGCCCCTTCCTCAACAGCATAAATATTAGAATCAAAATAACGACTGCTCTCTATAGTTTTCAAATGAGGGTCATAAATATACAATCCTCCACGACGGGTACCCAACCAAATCTTATCATCAGGCATACGGTTGATCATACGCACGGTATTTGAACGGTCTGATAAAGTTTCATCTTCAGGAAAAATACGCTCAGCTCCTTCATTCAAGACCGAAAGACGAGAAATACCCGTATATTCCGAACTAACCCAAATACCACCGGCACGATCCTCCATAATATATTGCAAAAAATTTGAAGTGATATGACTGAATCCATTAATATTGGATTCGAAATGCTGCAATTCATCAGTTGCCAAATCATAAGCAAACAAACCGTTACCATAAGTGGAAATCCAAACTATATCACGAGAATCATGAACTATGTGGTAACGTTCCTCATCTATATAATTTACTTTATCAGCCGGAATCAGTTGGAAAGACTTGACAAATCTGGTCTTGGCATTGACATACCATACCTTACCCGTATGATTATAAATCCAAAAATTCCCCCGGTTGTCAATCTGAACTTGTCCTTTTTTTATATTCAGTTCCGTATCCAAACTTACCTGATGAGTTTTCAAATTGAAGACATAACTGCCATCTTCCGTAAAAACAATCCAATCGTTTTGCAAGCGCATGGTACTATATACTTTACTACCTTCACCTAAACGAGTAACAATACGGCTATCCTCTCCTTCTCTCTTCAACGAAATTGTTCCTGTTCCCGAAAGAAAAAAAACATCTTTACCAAAAGACATCATCTTGGAAGCATCATGATTTTCTTCCACCAATACTGCCTTGTCCTCTACCACTTGAGCTATACCGTCATGGCTACCAATCCATATTCTTCCTTGTTCATCCTCAGATATATAAGTAACATTATTAGAAGGGAGATTATTATTTTCTTTCTTGAAAACTATAGATGTAAACCCACCATTCATATAAGTCACTTTACGACACCCGTTTCCATCCTGCCATAACCAGACATTACCTTCACGGTCAGTCATCTTATAGCTATACAGTTGTTTATATTCCCCACAACCGGTAAAATCAACAAAGCAATCTTTCTTCAGATCATAACAACTAAACAACTCGGCAGAAGTCGCAATCCACAAGAAACCATTTTTATCTTCTTCCAAATCGCGAATCCGATGGTCTATCAACGAAATTTTATTTCCGCCCTCAGGACGAAAAGTCACAAACGAATTCCCGTCATAACGACTAAGCCCATTCAACGTTCCCATCCAGATAAAGCCTTTGCTATCCTGATATATATATCGAATTGAGTTATTGGCGACTCCATCTCCCGTAGTCATATGAGTAGAACGCACCTCGACTGATGCGGCAATACTCTGACTGAAAAGAATAAAGAATGCCCATAAAGTATAGATGTGTTTTTTCATATCATTCATCATAGTGTTGTTGTGCCTGCAAAGGTATAAAAAAAGAGTGTATCAAAATGAATCGATACACTCTTTTTTATCTTAGTCCATGTGGAAGACTTCAGGCAGCGGGATGGTTACCGGAGAATTATCCGGATTTACTTCCATGATATCCGCCATATAATCCCACCATTTCTGTACAATGGGATTGGCCCCCATATCTTGCGAAGACTCATCTCCTTTTGTCTTCTGACAGGCAAACAGAATATTAGTATCCTTATCCCAATAAATGGAGTAATCATATACTCCTCCATCAGATAACATTTTCTTCAATTCCGGCCAAATAGCCGCATGTCTTTTTTCGTACTCTTTCTCAAAGCCCGGCTTCAAGAACATCTTAAAAGCTTCACGTTTCATGGTATTTTCCTCCTTTTTTTAAGTTCTGTTTTTTTCTTATTTAGCTCCACCATCCATTACATGGAAAATAGGTTCTGAAGTCTTTTGTTCCGTACGGTAATACTGCACGGCGCTGTCATTCATTTTAGGATGTTGTTTGTTCAGCATATTAATCATCTCAGCACCCGCCCAAAGTACCGGACCATAACCGTGGGCAGCATATACATTGACCGGACGATAATAATAAAAAGCCGGATCAAAAGCCATACCTGTTCCTACACAAGTTCCGTCTACTTGACCTTCCGCATTGATTTGAGTCGTTACGGCATGCCATCCCAACTGTGCCACCGGTCCGTATGCCATAGCGTCAATCCATCCTTTATTGATAGCATGAGCAAAGCAATATACATAAATAGCCGTGGCTGAAGTTTCCAGATAAGAATCATTACGATCCAGCAACTGATGCCAGAAACCTTCACCACTTTGACATGCAGCAAGACCACGTACATGAGTACGGAACAGATCTAGAATTTTATCGCGCTGAGGATAATCCTCCGGCAACACATCCAATACCTCACACATAGTCAACAACGCCCAACCATTGGCACGTCCCCAATGGAAAGCAGGATGATCCTGCATACCTTCCACCCATCCATGACGGAAAAGTTTCTTCTCGGGAACCCACATACGGTCTGCAAATTGAAATATCTGACGTACAGCTTCGCTCAAATAGGCCTGTTGTTTATCACCTGCGATACACGAATACCAAGCTATCGGTGGAATACCCATAAACATATCGTCCAACCATAACGTATTATGTTGTGGACGGGTACGGGCAAATGTTCCATCAGCAAGACGATACTCCTTATTCACAATAAAATCCATATAATTATCAATCAACGGCTTAAGTTCCGGTGAATTTTTCTTCATCTGCACCTTGACCATAGCCGCGCACACCGCCCCGGCATCATCCAATGCATGAGGAGTCAAAATTTGTTTCATTTGCGGATCTACAGTTCCATACTTTTCCAATACTTTACGGAAGTGTGGAGCAACCTCGGCCAGAAACTGAAAACGATCTGTTACATATTTATAATAAGCCTGATCCCCTGTAGCCTCAGCAGCAGCCAACATAGCTGAATAAGTCACCCCCCATTCATAACTTGCCAGACGGAAAGCACCTCGTTCCAGCTGTGCATCAGCCGTCATATTGGCATAATCCGTAATAACCTTACCTGTATTCTTATCAACGACACGAGTCGGAGTATTCTTTTCCAAATAACGAAGGACACGATCCATATCGGCCTTTATCTCCTCTGTAGTGAGCATACCGTAAGGCACTTTGTATGCAGGTTGCAACAAGTGTAACGGCGTATTCGAATCATTCAGTACTTCTTTCTTCTTTTGCGCATTCGCACCCGTTCCTGCCAGCAGCAACAGAGCGCCCATCATACTTAATGTTTTCAGATTCATGGTATATAGTCTTTATTTATTTTTAAATTCATAACCTCTAAATATCCCCTCTTTCAAATCCGGTCCGAAATAAAAACCAGGCTGGGTAGGCTGGTTGTATGCCACATTTTGAGTAGCGATACTGATACGATACACCGGATCTTCCAAGAAAGTATGAAAACGGTATTCAGTCGGTATCCGCGACACATACAGACGAAGTGCCGAATTATCTTCCGTACGGAGCAGCACCTCCTCACGCCAATCACCTATTATATCTCCCTGCAAACAAGGATTGGACTTCGTACCATTATTTGAATCCGTTCCATCAAATATCATTAACGGACGACATACATCGTCTTCCCAATCATACTTGGTTATCCTGTTTTTATCCAGCAACTCACGAAGCAAATCTCCATCCCACCATACAGCCATATTGACTGAAAAGCTCTTGAGGTCAGAACGAATCACTTCACCTTTTATATTACGTACTCCTTTTGAATCGGATGACCACATCTCCACTCCCGGATTGCGCGGATCAACATCAGCAGCCATACACCGACCTACATCTATACTACTTTTCACCTGAAACAACACTTCACCCGTAGCCGCATTACGGAAAGTGGAACCATCTTTCTTATTTTCATGACAATCCCAAACCTGCAAACCTTTTAATCCGGGAGCAAATTGTGTTAGATGCATAGCGTCTCCATGCCCCATACGGGTAGAATACAATCCTTTTCCATCATGATCAATAGCACAAGAACCATAAATTATTTCATCACATCCGTCACCATCCACATCGCCTACGCGAAGATTATGGTTACCCTGCCCGGCATAGTCTCCACACCCCGGATTATTGCTGTCGAACACCCAATGTTGTTTCAAGTTCTTGCCATCCCAGTCGAATGCCGCCAGCACAGCGCGGGTATAATATCCACGACACATCACCACACTGGGATGTACTCCATCCAGATAAGCTACACAAGCAAGGAAACGGTCACTGCGGTTGGCACGGTTGTCTCCCCAGTCGGTCAATTTACCACGAGCCGGAACATAATCAATTGTTTTCATCGCTTCTCCTGTCAGTCCGTTGAATACAGTCAAGTATTCGTTACCAGTCAGGATACGTCCTTGGTTACGAGGTGTATTTCCATGGGAATTTCCGTCTGTGATACCCGGTTCACGGTAATCAGCCTTGGCATCACCTATTATCTTTCCTTTTCCATCCTTTGTTCCATCAGAAGTCTTCATGACTACTTCCGCCTTACCATCTCCATCCAAATCAAACACCATAAACTGAGTATAGTGTGCTCCGGCACGGACATTATGCCCTAAGTCAATGCGCCACAATTTTTCTCCTGTAAGACGATAGCAATCAAAATAAACATTTCCGGTATAACCGTCATGAGCATTGTCATGTGCATTAGAAGGATCCCACTTTAAAATAATCTCATATTCACCGTCGCCGTCCACATCACCTATAGATGCGTCATTAGGACTATAGGTGTATTTTTGTCCCGAAGGAGTCACACCTTCTGCCGGCCTGTCCAGAGGAATATCGATATAACCAGACGGAGCATTAGCCGGCAAAGTATAATTTCCATTCAACTTACCTGTTTCAACCCCATTTATCATCGGTTTTACAGTATATACCGCTTTTTCATTACCCGAGTAAGTATCTCGATAAAAAGTACCTGTAGAATTGGGGACTTCCGCTATTTTCTCTCCATTTCTATATACATTGAAAGAAGTATTGATCGGATCGGAAGACAGGTAACGCCACGACACCACTACCTCCGATGGATTTTCACGAATGGCCACAACGCCACGCCCCAACTGTTCTTTTTGCAGTTTAGAATAATTGTAGGCCGGTTGGGCAACCGTTACAGTTGCCACACACAGAGCAGCTAAAGCACTCCATAGTTTTTTTTGTGTTTTCATTGTTTATCTTGTTTCTCCTTGTAAATTATATTTTCCTCCACCACATTCTCCGCATTTACCACATTCTTCACAAACTTTGTAACTTCACCCACAGTCACATTCCTTATTTCCACATTCTTGATAGGAAGACGGGCATCGCCTTTCAAATCATAAACAGCCTCGGTACGGTCGCAAGTCACACTATCCATATAAAGTCCGTTGATGAATGTAATGCTATCCTGATAGGTAGGTACCAAATCACGCCACTGGTAAAGCACATCCGTATCCACTTCGAGTACACGTTGCATCTTTCCCGCTTTCACATTTTTCATCCAGATATTTTCAATAAATCCGCCACGGCGATGATTGGTTTTAGCAAAGAAAAGACGGAATACAGAATCGGGAGCCGTACAATTGTGCATGTACACATTCCGTACACCACCAGACATTTCACTACCGATTCCCAGTAAAGTATGTCCTTTCAAAATATCACAATGGCGTATCACAATATTCTCACAAGGAGTATTCAGACGCCATGCATCCTGATTACGCCCTGCCTTGATAACCACAGCATCATCCCCTTGATCGAACACACAGTTCTCTATCAAGAAGTTGCAGCTCATTTCCAAATCAATTCCATCATTGTTATGACCATGAGCCTTTACATCCAGATTACGTACGATACCACCATCACACATATAAAGATGTATAGTCCAAAAAGGACTCTGGCGAATCTTGAATTCATCCAGCAGCACATTTTTACACCGGTTGAAATGTATCAAATGAGGACGAAGATGATTTTCTCCTTTTGCCATCTGACGCTGTTCTACAGGTACATCGGTAGAAGCCATCGTATATAACTCTTTCAAAGCATCCATGTGAGGTTTAGGACGCTTGAACCAGATTTTCCAAGTATCCATAATAGGAGCCAATGTTCCTTTTCCGGTAATAGCAATATTCTCACAATCCATAGCATACAGCAACGGAGAATAGTTGTAACATTCCATACCCTCCCATGAAGTCATCACAGCAGGCAGATAATCAGAAGGATTATCTGTAAAGCGTAATATGGCATTTTCTTCCAAATGAAGATTTACATTACTTTGAAAATGAATAGGTCCTGTCAACCATTCCCCTTCAGGAATAACCACACGGCCTCCTCCGGCCTTATTACAAGCTGCTATGGCTTTGGCGATGGCCTCCGTATTCACTGTTTCCCCACCTTTCACCGCACCATAATCCACAATGGAAAAATCTTGTTCGGGAAAAACACATTCTTTGATGGGTTCCATAGCAAAAGGAGCATCAACTATTACCATTTTATACTTTGGAACCGGTGCTGTACATGATACGGCAAAAGCTACGGCCGCAATACCAGCCAAAGATTTAAAAAAAGTCTTCTTCATTTTATCTGTTGTTTTTCATTGTAATTTCTGTATGCACAAATATCCTGAATATCTTCGTTCACCCTATTTTATCCGAGGTGTATAAAGGTATATCTGATCCAATACCACACCTTCATCCAATGCAGTAAAAATTAAACGATGAGAGGTTTTCCGTGTAACAGGAAGAATCATCCGGCGAACAGCCTGATTACACAAAACATTTTCCTTCCATTCCTCACTGCGTCCTTTGGTTTCATACGAAACGGACTCCGTGGCACTTCCATCCAAAGAAATGGTAAAACGTAACCGTTCTCCTTCCACCGGATGATTAGGCAATAATCGTACCTCCACCTCTACAGAATCCGTTTCCCACGCAGCAAACTCAAAAGTAAGTTCTTTATTTTTTGCCACCGCTACCGCCTTTCCTTCATAACCTAGCCCCTCGCATACTACCGGTGAACTATTAACGCAATCAGCACCATTCCATGTATAGACAGCCTGACGTTTTTCAGGTAAAACGGATAAAACTGTTTTTCTTTCCACCCGGTCAAAAACCGGAAGTTTGCGTGGTTGGAAATCCATCATACGATTCCATTTGGTCGTGTTATAGCGTTTTGTCAAGGAAACAATACTATCATACGCCCTGTCGCTATCCGCCCAATCAACCTTTCCACGACGTGCCAACTGCGCGGTCAACAGTTTGCTATTCATTTGAGCTGCTGCCTGAACAGGATACTTCGCCAACTGGAAATAGGTTTCTTTTTTTTGTGCAGAAAGCGTATGCCATTCCTGCTCCACTTTATCTGATAATTGTTTGTATGCAGTCAGACGTTCTTTTATTTCTTGTTCACTCCAAGGCAAATCACTGATAATTTTAAACTTAGGATCTTTTTCTTCCGTACGAGTATTCCCCATAAATTCCGGTTTACGGATATAAGCCAAACGATAAGCTTCCTGCATGACAGGTTGTAATTGTGCAGCCACTTCCAGTCCAAACTCACGCTCTAGAAACTGACGTTGATGAGCTACAACCCCTTGCTGCTTCACCGCTTCCAAGTTCCATGCCATATCAAGGAAAAGTTCTATCTGATATTCAGACGGTTTAATATCCCCTACATTCAATATCCACATTTTCTGTATCCCTCGCTCATATGCCAAAGTCATTTGTTGATATATCAGCGAAGGATGAGCAGTTCCTAACCAAAGATAATCATGCGGACGTCCCCAATAAGATATATGATAATATACCCCGTTTCCTCCCTTACGGGCACGTTCTTCTGCTGTAGGGAAATGACGGATATAACCATAATTGTCATCGCACCACATCAGCGTCACTTCATCGGGTACTTGCAGCCCAGCATGGTACACATCCAAAACTTCCTTATAAGGAATAAAGACTTGAGGCACTTGAGTCACATCCTTATTGACATATTTAGTCAACAAATCGCGCTGATCCTTTAGCACTTTAGTCAGAACGGCTTTTTGTTCTTCTATAGTCTTAGCACCATTCATCGCACCGTCGTGTACTCCACGCATGCCTAAAGTATACAGATTATCCAACTCTGCAACCTCCTTTACGCGTTGTTCCCAAAAGGACAAAACATGAGCACTGTTATGAACATAGTCATACTCTCCCACTCCATCCCGTTTCCACTCACCATTGGTATTCCGCATCATCGGTTCACAATGAGAAGTTCCAATGAAAATACCAAACTTATCAGCCACTTCTTTGTTGCCCGGTGTAAAATAAAAAGGTACAGAACAGCCATGCATAGCCGGCCAGAAGGTATTAGCACGCAGACGAAGCATCAATTCAAAGATACGTTCATGCGTTTTCGGGCCTATTTGTCCTTTCACATTGCTCGGCTCGTATGTCTGCCAGCTCCAAGGAGTCAGCCCCCAGTCCTCATCGTTGATAAAAATCCCCCGATATTCTACGGAAGGAGACTGCATATTCCGATAAGAAACCGGTAGTTGAAAAATCTCTTTCTTTGCAGGGGTCGCATCTGCCCACCACTCCCATGGAGAAACGCCTATCAACCGTGAAAGTTCCATGACGCCGTATGCAGTACCACGCTTGTCACTGCCAGCTATAACTAATTTACCAGTGGAAGAAACGGTCAACAGAAAAGCTTCTTTTTTATTTTTTATAGGAGATAAATCAACACCTGCCTTAGCGATCAAATCACTTTGTCCGATGGTTCCGACTATAATCCTTCCTTTTTTACTTTCTGGAGTAACGATTATGCGGGTAGAAAAAACAGACTCTACATCACGATTGAGCAAATTCAAAGCTGTATGTACAACTTCTTCCTCTGAATTACCACAAGCAATAGTCACCGGTTCACCTGATTTCAAGACAAAAGGGTTCTGTCCATATACTGACAAAACTGCTAAAAAGAAAGCTAGAAAAGAAATGAGTTTTTTGTATTTCATAGTTTTTATTTTCAATATTGCAAAAATAAGACGAAATGGAATTAGATTCCATAGAATAAGATACAATAATATGGAAATTCGTCCATAAAGCCTGTATTATTTATCGTATTTATGGTGTTTTTTATGTTGCAGAATACAAAAAGCCTCAATAAACAATTACCACATTTACAACAATAAACCAATGTGCCAATATACCAATAGCTATGCGAAACATTACACAGCCTATTGATACATCAGCACATAAACAATAGTACGCCACTTTATCAAATCAATTTAAGGCATGGGCGACAATCCCTCCCACATTACATTCCATTTTCCATTTTTCGGGAAACCAGGATTTTCTATTTCACAACCATCCCAACCAGCGCACATTAATGCAATGGCAGTTAATAAACCACCATTACCAGGTAAATAAACACGTAAACGGGGATCTTGATAATTATGTCCATTCGGCAAATATGTATTGGTACGTTTATTCATAAGCAATGCCTCCACCGCTTTTTCCGGCTCACCCAATCGAGTAGCATTCATTGCTGTCATAGGATAATCCCAGCCCCAAGTCTTTCCCCAATTCCAATTATCCCATATCCATTGAAGTGTATTCTTCATGTAATCTTCACGGATTAATTTATTCATAGGCAAGATACCTACGGCACCCAACACTGCCATGTGGTCACTGGTAAAACGAATATCCTTATAAGTGTCTATTGCATTTTCCGCAGCCAGATACAACCCATCCTCATTATAAGCCAGCGGAGAAAGTTTGTCTATTAACTCATCCCATTCCAAGTTACGTTTTTCACCTGCACGCTCACGCCATATCTGCGCTATCTGCATGGCAAAATACCAATAAGAAAGTTCAAAAGGAGGATTTATAGTAGTACTCGCATTCAATGTTTCTTGAGCTGGAATCGCTCCCTTTAAAATAAACCGCACTCCCAATTCATCATATGTGGCAAAAGCATACATAAACTTAGCTGTTTCTTGAACCAGATAGTTATATTTCTCTATCACTTTCTTATCAGGGTTAGAGCGATAAAGAAGTTCTGCCAGATAAATAAAATGCGGTTGTTGCCAAATCAAAAAACTGCCTACACTGGAAGGTGCCTCCACACCACTAGGATCAGTCATTTTCATCCATCGGATTCCATCAAAGCCTTGCCGACGAGCCACTTCCCTTGCTATAGGCTCTACCGTTTTATACCATTCTAAAGTATGGCTGAGTAATTCAGAATGTCCCCAAAGCGGTTGCCATGCCTGATGCCACCAAATCATTTCAAGATGATATTTCCCAAACCACGAATTGTAAGTTAGCCCTGTTTCCTGCGGAGGAGTACTGCCCGCGCATTGAATAGCAAGCAAATATTGACTAAGCACTACCCGACGTTCCAATTCTTTAGCACGCGGATCCGTGCAATGAGAGAAATCTACCGCAGCACCTTCTTCCCAAAAGTTCACCCAATGATTCTTAGCCAAACTTTCAACTTCAAAAAAATCAGGGAGTACAGCAAGCTGATCTGGCTCATTAGCGGTAAAAGCACATGAAAACGAAAAAGCATCTTCTTGTGGAAGCAGTACGAAATAATTTTTCTCTTTTTCTTTCAATAATGCCTTGCCTTCCCATTTTAATTCTACATAATATACTGTGGAATCCAACGTACGCTTTAACACAGCGCTTTGTGTGTCCTGTTTAAGAACCTCGGTAGAGTGTTTATCATTGGCATCCCAATCACATGCATTATCAGTATGAATACCTGTAGGATAAGGAAAATGAAATTTTATCCCTGTATGCAAGTGACTGTCTATATGGGCTGAAATCATATCTTGTGCCGGATGGCAAACCGTCCGTACATTAAATTCATTCCCTTTCCAAGTAAACCGACTGAGTATCTCACCTTCCCATAAATTCAAAGTCTGACTGATTCTGGTAATATCGGAAATAGCAGCCTCATCCCCCCATTCAAATCCGATCACTCCTAAATGTAACCGATGTGGGTTGGCACGAAACCAATCAGATGCATTCTTTTGTCTTTTATCTTCTTGAGATTGAACTGCATACAATTCCTTATGTCCTCGTCCAAAATCATATTCACTCAATGTTTCTTCGTGTCTATAACCGTCCATATTAGCAAAACTATGCCATCCCCATTGACTTTGCGTACCTAGAGGGACACCTTTTTTATAAGCGTCAGGAAAAGTTTGCAATCCTGTAATATCTACTGTAAATGCAAATTCGCCATTCCCTACTGAAAGCGAAGCCAACGAATCGAAAGCTGAAAATTGAGGATTATTCCGATTCACTAACGCCTTACGGTCTATTGAAATCTGCTGTACGGGATGAGTACAGGCACCGAACATCACTAATAAAGAGCAAAATAACAATATTTTCATTACTAAATTTTTATACACTGTAAATAGATATTCATTTTTACGACTTCCTTATATCCTATGGCATAGGATGTAATCCCTCCCAACGCACATTCCATTTACCATCTTTGGGAAATCCCGGATTACTGACCGAGCAACCGTCCCACCCGGCACACATCATAGAAACAGCTAATAACAACCCTCCATTACCAGGCAAATAAGAACGAAGACGAGTCGAACGATAATTATTACCACTAGGTAAAAGCAAGTCCTCCCGGTTGTCCATAGTTATGGCACGCAAAGCAATCTCAGGCTGCAACAGGCGAGTAGCATTCATTGCCAATGTGGGATAATTCCAACTCCAAGATCCTCCGGACCAATTCCAATTTTGAGCTGCACGTACCAAAGTCTTTTGCATTTTTTCTTGATCAATGAGCCGCGACTCAGGCAACATGCCGTAAGCCAGCAAATTTTCAGAAGAAGTTCCTGTAACATAAAAAGGATCATGCTTACGTTTGCTTTTCTCGCCTTCCGATAGAGAAACAGAACCGTCTGCTTCTTTAGGACGCTGGCCATTAATGTATCCACCGGCCGGCATTTCCGGTAATTTTTCAGCAGGAATACCATTCACGAAATCAGGTATTCCTCTACCCTTTTCCGCCGGTAAGTAAATGCCATCAGGACTAGTAGCAAGAGGAGCTAATTTAGCAAGAATTTCATCCCACTCCGCATGACGTTGCAGCCCAAGTCTCTCCCGCCATTTCTGAGCTATGGACAAGCCAAAATGCCAATAAGCCATTTCAAAAGCAGGATTAAGGGTCGTCTCTTCATTATAGGATTCATTAGCCGCACAAGCTCCCTGAATAATGTAACGATCATTATCAGAATCATAATTAACAAACGAAGCCATAAAAGCAGCCGTCTGCTCTACCATATCAGCATACTCACGAAGAAATTCTTGAGAAGGACGTGCACGATAGATAAGTTCTGACATATAAATGACATGGGGTTGTTGCCAGATAATAAAAGAGCCGACATCCGATGGTGCCTCTTTAGAAGATGGATCAGTCATTTTCATCCAACGTATGCCATTAAATCCCTGTCTGGCTGCAATATCACATGCCATCGGTACGGCAGTCTTATACCATTTCAATTGTTTCTCCAAAAGATCTGCTTTATTCCAAAGCGCATAATGAAAACTGTGCCACATTACCATTTCTAAATGAAATTTACCATACCATGTATTATAAGTCAGGCCGGTTTCAGCAGGAGGGTAATTTTGCGCTTCCTGCGAACGGAGCAAATATTGAGACAGCACAACCCGACGCTCCAAAAGCGAAGCACGGGGATCCGTACAGGAAGAAAAATCAATAACACCGGATGTCTGCCAATAATCCCTCCAACAACGGTTGGCCGAAAGCAGATTAGCCTTGTAATCAGGCTGAGGCACTACAGGTTGGTGCTTATAGAACCCAACATTGAAATTCCACTGCTTATCGGAAGGTGTCAATTTTAACCTGTTCTTCCCTGTTTGAGAAAGAACAGCTTTACCACTCCAACTGATTTCCACATAATAGACAGTAGAATCTACAGTACGACGAATAAGAGCCCGTTGAGGTTCGGAAAGAATAATGTCGGTAGAGTGGCAGTCATCGGCTGTCCAGCAAGTAGCATCGTCAGCTGCCTCACCTGTAGGATAAGGGAAACGGATGCCAACTGCCAGCTTTGCCGATGAAGACACAGAAGCAGAGACAATGTCACTATCGCCATTACAAGAAGTAGTTACTGTAACCGGAAGTTTTCTCCATAGGAAATGGGAATGAAGTTCTCCTTTCCACATGTCGAGAGTCTGGTCTATTTTAGTAATATCGCTCACCAACAAGCTGTCAAATCCTATATTTCCCAAATGCAGGCGGTGCGGATTGGCACGAAACCACTCTGCCGCTTTGGCATTACGTTCAGGACCTTCCGGAAATTGTACGGCATAAATCCCATGAGGATGACCGGGAAGCGGATGATCCTGTAGAGTTTCAACTATCTTATAGTCCTCCTTGTTAGGAAAACTGTGCCATCCCCATTCGCTATAGGTACCTAAAGACAAGCCTTCTTTATAATATTCGGGAAAAGTCTGCAATCCCGTAGCATCGGCAGTAAAAGCGAACCGCCCATTTCCGACTGTCAAAGAATGAAGAGAATCAATTTTTGTAACATGAGGGTTATTACGCATCACCAATGCATGACGGTCAATAGCAGTATCGGCACAAGCTGTAACCAGCAGCATTGCTGCCAATACAACAATAAAAAATGTTTTATTTCTCATCATAGACACTATTTAGTAAGATACTGAATAAATGTAGACATACCATTCATATATTCCTTGATGGAAATGACTTCAGAAGGAAGAGGAGCATTAGAGAAGCCCGGATTCTCTTTCGAAACACTAGGCAAACGACCGGGTAAATAATCTTTTTTCTTCAAAATAGTGAGCAGACTATCTACTTTTTGTGTATCCGCTTGCTGCATTTTACCACGCATTAAATGACTTAGTAAAGTTCCAGAAATATCCGTTTGACCTATAAACGGAGAATCTTTTGTCACTTCCTCTTTGGAGAGAGAGAGCAAATGCTGATACTCATCTTTTAAAGATTGCAAATCAATAGCCCGCGTAGAGCTATAATGAGTTATGAGTTCATGATAATCATAATCCACCCAATAATGATCTGGATCATTATGAAGGTAAAGAGGTCTGTTAGTGCCTACTTCTACAAAAGTAGGACACAATATCTGTCCCGGTTTTACAGACTTACCCAATTGTTTCATTTGCGCGTCGTTATATCGGATAGATTCTAGAAATTCAAATGCATCCGGAATACGGGCTAAATATTTAGTATCCCCAGTCCAACGATAAAAACGCATCAAGTTGCGACACATCTCGGCAGTAGCTGTAGCCGCATAACCTGCCGGTTCAAAATCACGGGCATGACCTGGAGAGTAATTGAGATCCAACTTATGCTGCATAGCCCAACCTGCCTGAGGCTTTCCTCCCTGCAATGCCAAGACACAAGTCATAGCCCGCTGAAGAGGCTCCAATGCCCGAGTTTCACCTAATAAAGTGTAACAAGCCAATAAAAAATTAATATTGTTAGTATGAACTCCATCATTAATGGTAATAAACGAAGTATAGTCTTCCTTATCACCTTTCACATATTCATAATGGAGAGGATAGCGCTGCGGCCACCCACCAATAGGATACTGACTCTCCAAAACAAAATCAAGACACCTTTCTACCGGATATTTATACTTCGGATCCAGAGTCAGTAAATACATACGCAAAAGGAACATTCCACTATCGTAGGTAGCCGCATCATCATAAGTACAATTTCCATAATAATGAGCATGTTCCTGAGCACAATGAATATATCCTTTCTGTACTTTGGAATACCATTGCTTAAGCGAAGTTTCTCCGGAAAAGTCCAACATATAAGGCCATCCCCCACTTGAATGCTGTCCCCAGATAAGAGCATCTGCCGCTGCTTGTGCCGCTTTCAGGTAATAAGATTCTCCAGTCAATTGATAAGCATTCAAAAATACATTTCCCATAGCAGGTGTACCAGCTTCTATCCATATCATACTTGGTTTAGCTTCCAGTTCCCCCCAACAACGGGAGAAATCAGGACTATAATTCCATAAATAGCCACCACGGTTGCTGACCTTCTCTACCATGAAACGTGTAGCTTTCATCATAGCCACTTTTATATCAGAGGCCGGAATGTTTTTCTGTGCTCCAGCAGACAACAAAGTAATGAAAAGCATTACCGCCATACATATCATTTTCATACTGTTTTTTTTATAAGATAGGAAGAGAAAAGAAACAAAAAATCATCACTATTCTTCCCCCTTCCTATATAGAAATGTTTATAATTTATTGATTAATAAGCAGGATGTTGTTGACCGGTTAACCCAGGATTAACATCAATAATGGCTGTGGTGCTCAAAGTATACAGTTCAGCCTGATTCTTGATAAACCCACGATATAACTCGGTAATCCAGGCGGGCAACGTGTTATTGTTTTCTTTATAACCCAATATCTTGGATTGTCCGGCTATACCGGAATTAGTTTCTCCTGCAATATTGGGAGTAATAAACATATTTACCCAATTCCAAGTGCCTCCATACCGGGCAACCAGTTCACTCATTTCCGTTTCTGTGGGCTGATGATCGAAATCTATATAAGTAAGACCTACCAAAGGATCCTTCCAAGATGTAGAAGTTGCTTCTTTATATGCCCGATAAGTCTTCACCTCATTATAAGGAACCTCACGCATAGCCAGTTTCTCGGTATTTGCTTTTGTTTCAGCCAAAGTTTCAGCCAACAAGTTCCACCGGATAAGATCAGTACGCCGCCATCCTTCTGTAGCTAATTCAAAGGCACGTTCCTTCACAATCGCTTTAAAAAAAGTATCATAAGTAGAGGGTGTGGTACCTATACGAGAGGCATCTCCTGCAAAAGCACGCAGACGAACTTGTTCATAAGCTGCCTTAGCCGCTTCCGTGGGCCCATTGTTCAAGTAATTTTCAGCTTCTGCGTACATTAACAATACATCCGAATAACGAAGTATAGGCCAATTGACATCCGTTTTCAAAGTGGCCGTACGGGGACCGGCTTTCCAATTGCAGCGCCATTTTCCCAAATTCAAAGCGCCATAAGGCACAGCAATATCGTTACCAGCCGCATCAATACTGTAATTGCCCACTGTAACATCCCGACGGGTATCATCATCGGCAAAAGAAAGATAAAAGGTAGGATGAATCAGTTGCAAAGGCAATGTTTTACCATAAAGGGCATTGGAAGCATGAATGCAAAGTCCATTTGTATATCCCACACGACCATTGGTTGTATTGCCAAACTCAGCATATTCAAACATTACCTCTTCAGGGTTATAAACGCCACCCTCGTTCAAGGCTCTAAACACATCCTCATATTTAGAAAGCAAGCTGTTTTCACCTTTACTAATCACTGCTTTACAAGCTTCATCAGCAATGGTATATAATTTTCTTACACGCGATTCATCCAAAGGACGGCGCATCTGAAGAGTAGATTTATCATAAGTATTCAGATCCCAATGCAAAGCATAACCTGCTGCATAAAGAGCTGTACGGGCCAATAATCCATAAGCAGCATTCTTGGAAATCCGCTCAGGAGTAGAGAAAAATCCTTCACTATACCAAGGAAGTACTTCGACAGCTTCTTGCAAATCGGCAATAATGCCATCATAAATCTCATCCCGATCAACACGGGAAGAAGAAAAAGTCGTCATATCCAATACAGGAACAGTAGAATAAGGTACATCCCCAAAATAACGAATCAAATTCAGAAAGCAAGTAGCCCGAACAGCCAGACATTCAGCTATATAAATGTGACACTTTCTCTCGTCCTCTCCCGAAAGGCTCATTGCACGTAATCCTTTCAAGCATGAATTACAACGCTCAATGCTGGAATAAGAGGTAGTATAAATGCCTGTGGGACAACTTTGATCATTGAGCACATAATTGGCCGCATAATTATTAGCATTCGAATTACTCTCAGTAGACCACATTTCATCTGTTCCATTCTGAGCCTTATACCAAGCATCCTGCATCCAGACACCTGTGTAACAAGCAAGAACAGCCATCTCAGCTTTATCAATGGAAGAGAAAACACTTTCACTGTCTGTCTTCGATTTAGAAGGAAGATCCAGAAAGTCAGAACAAGAACTGAAATTGATCGCCAAAAAGGCAACAGCTATATAATATACTATTTTCTTCATAATACAACTCTCCTATTATTATAATGAAAGATTAATGCCAAATACAAATCCTTTGGAACGTGGATAAGAAGAATCATCAATACCCGGAGTTAAAATAGAACTTTCCTTAGAAACTTCGGGATCATAACCTGAATAATTCGTAATAGTGAATGGATTATTCAATGTACAATATAGACGCAAATTACTGATAAAAGCTTTACTTAACCACTTTTTCGGGAAAGTATAACCTAAAGTAATAGTGCTTATGCGAAGATAAGAACCATCTTCCACAAAACGATCAAGCGGAGTAGTAATAGCTGCGCGGTTGTCATTATGAATACTCCACAGAATGTTCGGATCATGCTGATTAGGATTAAGCTCAGCTATACGGTTGAGGTCCGTAGCTTCTTTTCCAGTACGGGGATCCAGCAGAGTGAAACGATTGGCAGCATCCGCAAGCATATTTTGGTACGGTTGGTATGGACCGACAAAACGCTGGGTAGACATATTAAAAATATCATTACCATAAGAGAATACCATAAATACAGAAAGATCAAAGCCCTTATAAGAAAAAGTATTTTTAAAACCTCCGGTAAAATCCGGATTAGCATTCCCGATGACTGTCATATCATCAGAATTATAAACAGGTGTCCCCTTGTCATCCGTCTGCCCCGTAGTATTTACATACTTGATATCACCCGGTTTATATTGAGTTTTTACAGATCCTTTCTGATAAATAACACCATCTTTCAAAACATATTTATCACCATTCTGCACAAAATCGTCGGTAGTATAAACTCCATTGGTCTTATACCCATACATCTCACCTAAAGAATGACCTACGATGGCACGGTATAGAACAGAAGAATTGGTACCACCACTGACGCTAGTCTGATAATATTCATTCTCACCGTCTATTCTCAAGACCTTGGAACGATTGAAGGAGATATTGAAATCGGTAGTCCAAGTAAAATGTTTGTTGCGGATGTTCGTACTGCTTATAGCTATCTCAAGACCGCGATTACGGATAGAACCGATATTCTGATATTGGTGCGTATAACCGGTTGATGTCGGGATAGCCACTTTCATAAGCAAATCATCGCTCTTATTGTTATACCAGTCCAATGTCAGGTTAACTCTGTTTCCCCACAAACCCAAGTCCAGTCCGATATTCGTAGAAACGGTTTTCTCCCATTTTAAGTTATTATTACCTACTGTGCTGCCAGGTGCCAAAGCCGCCGTTTCCTGATTGCCCACAGGATATACCGTAGCATTATAGGCAGTAGCATACATATAATTATCAATATTACAATTACCGGTAGTTCCATAACCTACTCTCAATTTGAAATTATTGACAACATTTCCGATAGCATTATCTTTCCAGAATCCTTCTTCAGAAACGCGCCAAGCTGCCGCTGCTGAAGGGAAATAGCCCCAACGATTACCCTCGGCAAATTTAGAAGAACCGTCTGCACGTAAGGTTGCTGTAAAAAGATAGCGGTCATTAAAAGTATAATTGAGACGACCGAAAAAAGACAACAAAGCATTTTCTTCTAAAGAAGACTTCCATGTATCGGGAGTGGCCATACTAATATCATTAAGACCGAAATTAGTATCGGGAAATGCCTTATAGGCAGTTTCTGTACCAGATGTATTTGTATAATATAATTCGTGTCCTAACAAAACGCCCAAATCATGCTTCTCAAACGTATGTTTCCAATTCAATGTATTAGTCCATTGATAAGCATATCGTTCCTTATTATCAATACTGCCATAAGGTCCGCCTTTGAGTTGAGCATTGGCCGTACGACCATCATCGAAATTAGTTGTTTTGATTTGGGCCCAATTATAACTACCAGCTGTACGGAATGTAAAATCCTTCAAGAAATCAATGTCCACACCGGCATTAACACTAAAAATACGACTAAGTTTTCTATTTATTATAGCATCGTTGGTTATCAATGGGTTATACACATCATATTCGTTACTGAAAGTACGGAATTCGGTATTTAACTCTTCATTAATAAGCTGATCATCAGTAAACAGGATTCCGCCAGTTTCAGGACGCAAAATAGCTTGTTTTAATCCGGAATAAGAACCTCCACCTAATGTTTTGGCGTAATTAAAAGAAGAATTCATATCAAAACGTACATTTTTCCATAGCTGGGAATTTACTTTAGTACGAATCGTATTACGGTAATATCCGTGATTTTTTACGATACCGTCTTGCGACATATTATTGTAGCTTACCAATACTTGAGTTTTTTCCGTTCCGGTAGAAAGAGATAGATTATGGCTTTGAGTAAGAGCACTTCCACCAAAAATCTTATCTTGCCAGTCTATTCCGGAACGTCCGCCATAAGTTTGCTCTATATCAGACCATGCTCCCGTATAAAATCCATCATCCGTATAATCCCCTCCAAACATACGTGCATACTGGTTCATTTCTCCGGCAAGAGTCCACCATTCATACTGATATTTGGCATACTGTTCAAGATTGAGCAAATCCAGTTTCTTGCCCAACCAATCCACAGATACATAGCCATTGTAATTCACAGTTGTCTTGCCACTACTTCCACTTTTGGTCGTAATAAGAACCACACCATTTGATCCACGCGCTCCATAAATAGCTGTTGTCGAAGCATCTTTTAAAATATCAATAGTCTTAATGTCATTTACATCAATATTCTTCAAACCATCTTCCGACTGGAAGCCATCAATAATATAGATAGGTGTAGTAGACTGAGTAATGGAAGTACCTCCACGAACGGTAATATTCACTTCAGCCCCAGGAGCTCCGTTCTGTGAAACAATATTCACTCCGGCAGCTTTTCCTGCTAGCGCTTGAGCCGCATTAGTAACAGGAACTTCCGCTAAATCTGCACCGGTAACTGAAACAGAAGAACCGGTCAAATCACGTTTTTTCACTACTCCATATCCTATAACAACCACTTCTTCAAGGGTTTTAGCATCCTCTTTCATCACAATTTTGAAAGAAGATTTTCCATTTACACTTATTGTTTCAGTTACATACCCCACATAACTGACAATCAAAGAAGCATTACTTGAGACATCATTCAATATAAAATTTCCATCAAAATCCGTAATAGTTCCATTAGTAGAACCTTTGACCATCACCGTAGCACCTATTACAGGCTCTCCTTTATCATCAACCACCACGCCCTTTACGCTACGACCTACCTGTTGTACGATGGCTACCTCTTTCGTTGCGGAAGAAATGGCAGACTTTTCAGAAAGAATAATATTCTTATCCAAGACTTTATAGGTCGTATTTGTTCCGGAGAAAAGCTTCTTTAAGACTGAAAAAACATTCTCATTCTTGACATTCAAGGTTACTTTACGTTTCAAATCGACCTGCTTATTATTATAGAAAAAGGTGAAATCCGTCTGTTTTTCAATTTCGGTCAGGACTTCAGAGACCGTCCGAGTCTGAGAACTGATGTTCAACATGGTTCTCTGTGCATAATTATTGCTAGCATATAACAAGCTGGCAAAACTGAAAAGAACAAAAATAGTTATTTTCAGCGACAAAGGCAGTTTACATACTGGTTTCTTCATTTTCGTAAATAGATTTAATTTTAACTTCATAATTTGATTACAGATAAAAAGTAGTGTGTTTTTTCTGTAGATTGTTTTACGTAGGATGTTTCAACATAGCTTGTTATTTTTAAAAGATTAATAAACTTCTATTTTCTGTTTTTCTTGATGAATATTATTACTTTCTGCATACTTAAATTTTATATTTGAAGATACGCTGATATATTCCAGAATTCGTCCCAAGCGTTGTTTCTCAAGTACACCGGTAAAAGAGGCTTCAAAACATTTGGGATTCTTTACTACGAAATCCACATCAAAACGTTTAGATAGCATTTTAAGAACTTCCTTAAATGGAGTATCACGAAAAATAAGTTTTCCGTCTTTCCAAGAAGTGATAACCTCTACATCTGCCTGATCAATTTTTATTTGTTGCTGTGCAGCAGTATAAACAATTTCCTGTCCCGGCTGAATTTCCTGTTCCGTCCAATTACTTTTCTTATTTTCATACGCCATGGCAATGCTTCCTTCCACCAAAGTTGCAGTTATTGTTTTATCATCAGCATAGGCTTCCACATTAAATTGGGTACCATAAACTTTTACAACAGCTTTCTGCGGCGTTCGGACCATAAAAGGCTGACGGGAATTCTTTGTTACCTCAAAGTAGGCTTCGCCATTCAATTGGACATTACGACTTTTTTCGTCAAAGTGAGAAGGGTAAACAATAGTTGAATTGGAATTAAGAATTACATGAGTTCCATCCGGCAAAATAGTAGAAGTTATCATTCCCGGATTAGTACGAATCTCTATAAAATTCACTTTATTCTGCTCATTACCATTCATCCATAAATACAAAGTAGACAGTAGCAAAGGTATGGCAAGAATAGCAGCGGCACGCTGTGCCCATCGCCCCCATTGTAGCTGTCGTTCCCTTCTTATCCTGCCTCTGACTTCCTTCAAAGCAGCCCGTGCATCAGTCCGTTTTAAGGTATCCATTGTTTTTGTGGCAAAAGAAAGATAATAAATCTGCTTGGCCAGCTTTTTATTTGCTTCGGAAGAGATAATCCATTTTTCAATCTCTTCTTTCTCACTTAGAGTCACTTCTCCTTCAAAATAACGGAGTAAAAGCGCTTCATCTATTTGGGTATCTGAATTTATCATAATGTCCTTTTATAATAAGTCTAACCAAGATCCAAAGTTCCTAAACCAAAAACTGTTTTTTTTGAATTATTTTTCGATTAAGCGCTTTCATATTTAAATTTATGTATTTTTGCAGTAACATTTTCTTCTATAATCTATGGAAACCACAAATGATAATTTGATAGACAAGCAACTGTATATATCCATGCAACAGGGCAATAAGAAAGCGTTTGATACTTTATTCATCAAATATTATGCTATGCTTTGTGCTTTTGCCCGCAGTTTTGTTTCATTAGAAGATGCAGAAGAAGTGGTTCAAGATACCATGTTACAGATATGGGAGAATAGAAAAACAAATCATATAGATTCTTCTGTTCATCATTATTTGTTCAAAGCAGTAAAAAACAAATGTTATACCTTAATGACCAGAAATTCTCTTCGATTCCAAATAGAAAATATACTCACTCCAGACATACAGGAACTATTCGAAGATCCTGATTTTTATATTATAGATGAATTAACACAAAAAATAGAAAAAGCAATTCTTAATCTTCCAGAATCCTATCGGATAGCTTTTGAAATGCACCGTTTCCAAAATAAGACCTATCAGGAAATTGCAGAAGAATTAAACATATCTTCCAAAACAGTAGATTACAGAATTCAACAGGCACTAAAACAATTACGGAAAGAATTAAAAGACTACTTACCCTTACTTCTATTCTTTTTTGCCCCTAAATAGGAACCCGTACATCCTATTATATCCTTGTACTCTATCACTTCATAACTGATATGATGATAAGAAGTGTTTCTGCCGGGAATATATGCCTCTCCAAAAGTTGTGTCAATGTTCCCAACGCTTCACCCCGAAACAGGATGGTAAGTTCTTATCTTTCTGATTATGTTCTTCATACAAAACGCTCCTTTTTACAAAAATACAAAATAGGTGCGATAAAATATTACCCTATCCGTCTAAAGACATCTATAACCTAAGAATACGGCAATTTTTCTAACTATATAGATTTCAAAGAAACATATTTCTTATTCCTTCAGCAAGTTTACAAAAAAAGTTGGAAGACAATATGCTCTCATGCCCTCATTAACGATGATAATCATCTCATTAACAATGCACTATATTATGAGTGTATCATCTTTATGCTCTCATAAATGCCCTCATGCCCTCACTGTGTTTACTTTCTCACACAGACGTATATTACTTATTATCAGATGATTTATACCGATAGCAAAAGCATATCTTCCGATTATACGATACAAATATAGAGATGTAGTTACGTAAAAATAGGAACAGGCTTACATCAAAGTTCCTTCATGATTGCTCAACTAAACTAGCAAAATTACTTAACCACCTTTGTGATTAACTTTAATCACCTATATGATTAGACTTAGTCACTATTGTAACTAGACTTAACCACCTATGTGATTAAGTAAATACAAACGGTTGAATATTGATAAACATCTGTATGTCAATGATTATATATCAAGAATAATGCAGAAAGAAGATATGCGGAAAGCAGCAAATGAAAAGAGCCTTTATTATGCATCATTAGCCCCCCCAAAGGACCAAAAACGTATTTCAGACATAAGTTACCGATACAACTATAAATAATTTATCTCTTTGACAAACAATAAGATATAAATAAGAACACATAAATATGACATGAGAGCATGAGGGCATATTATGAGAGCATAAAGATGATGCACTCATATATAGCGCATTGTTAATGAGATAATTACCATCACTATGAGGGCATGAGAGCATAATGTGCTCCAACTTTCCATTGCTTTTTTACCATGTTCCAATAAATTTCTTCAAGTGAACCCATTTTTGTCTGTTACTGATTTTACACGAATTCCACAAAAAGAATAAAGACACCTTGTGGAATCCGTGTAATCCCCTACTAAACGATAATCTTCACATCATTTATTCACCATCCACCGGAATCACTTCCTGCATATAAATGGCATCCAGACTCCAAAGGGCGGCATCATTGGTACTGATACTTGTACATTCATCCAAAGGAGCGGGAACTTCCGGCGGAAGAATAGTTTCTATATGGAAAGGTGGAGCCGGAGTATGTTCCAAGCGGGAAAACAAATCTGTCCAAGCCTCTTCCGCCATTTTTGCATTACGGGTATGATAGGCTGCATATCCCAACAAACGGGATATACGGAAACGATTCTTCCTTAACTCCCATGCTTTCTGCTTATAACGGGCGGCAAGATCAAGCCATGCCTCATTCCATTCGGGATAATCAACCATACGGATCATTTCATTCATGACTTCAAAACCTCCCATGATAGTCATCAAATGATTTGTACTTTCTAACTTGGGATCACATTCGCTGGTAATAATCCCTGTAGCCGGATCATAACCTAAAGCCAACGGACCTGTAAAGATACGGTTGGGCAGTGCCACAATACTTTTCATCCCGGCTATAATTTTGTCACGATAAGCCGTATTGCCGGTACGCTCCCATTCAGTCATCCAGTTTCCGGCGTATGCCAACCAGTCGGGACCGATACGGAGACGTGCAGGTGCCGTACAAGGATACTGACTGCGAGGTTGCGCCAGACGCATGGGGTCCAGCGTGTACAATTTCTGATCGGCATCTTTTACCTCGGTCATTAAATCACCGCATCGGTCGTCCGTAGTAAGATAATAGTAGAAACGATTCCAGGCAGCCTGACTGATCCGTGCTTCTTTAGCTCCACATCCCCAATGACTGACGTTGTGCCGGCTACCCAATCCTGCATTCGGACCGATATGATATACATCCACTTCCGCCGTATGACGGGTCATGGCTTCTGCCATGCGCCAGATATCAGCACGTCCGGTACGCAGGAAATTATACCATAGCCACATATTAGAAGCCAGTTCCGTGTTATCCCATGCAAAACCTCCGATGTCATAACGCCAGGTATGGCGGACAGGATCGTATGCATGCATCACATCCCCATAATTCCAAAAGCCATACCATTTGTTTTGTTCTATCGCTTTTTGATAGAAGCTGATATAAGCATCCAGCCTGTCTTCCACCCGGGCACGGAAAGGAGTACTACGATCGGGAAGGCTCCAAACACCAAATGCCTGCTTGGCATGCAAATATTCAGGTACAGGCATCAGCACTCCCGGTCCGGCAAGTTGTTTAGCTTGTTCTGCAAAAGCTTTCTTCCCGCTATAACCACCCTGAGGTATCAAGGTAAAAGTCGTTGTACGGGCAATCCCGTAAGGGGTGCTCATTCCTTCTTGCACATCTTCGTAACTGGCATTCAAGTCATGAGCAACATTATCATAATGGCGCAAGTCCATCGGCTCAGCATCCGGACTCCATATCCATGCGGTAAGAGCAGCCACCGGAGTTTTTGCATCCGAGATTTCAATAGAAGACGGATAAGACTGCCAGAAATCATGCAACTCAAGCCCCATGCCTCCGGTTATATCTCCGGCAAAAGCATAACCCTCACTACGTGTACCGGAAAAAGTACCTATCCAAGGATTATTGTCATTGGCACGTTTACGGATTGAAAATGCATCTGCTGTCAGTTGGGACAGACGATAGCTGTCCCAAGAAGCCCAATGATCAAGCAAAGCACGGTTCTTTTCGTCAAAAGCTTCATAAGAAGGAATGCGTTTTCCTTCCATCTGCTGTTGCTGTAACGAAGATTCTCCATTTCCGGTTTTATCCAATGTAAGTATGCGTCGTCCCACCAAAGGCTGAACGGGCTCGCTCCAGACTCCACCATCGGCACAAGAGAAAGCTACATGGCGATTGTATAAAGCCTCACGCATAGGAACATCAAAACGAACTCCCAAAGCGCGAATAAAATCTTTGTTCTGATCTCCGTCATATACAAAGCTATGCACCATTTTCACTTGCTCACTGCCACCATAAAAATAAAGCCGTACCACAAAGGGCAACCACTCACGACCATTCGGACTTTTGTGTACCCCTTCCAATTTAACAAGTGCACGCACAGAACCGGCACGCTCTACAGTCACAGATTTCAGTTCTCCTATATAATTAGTAAAAGAAACTTGAGAAGTACTTTCAAGTACCGGTTCGCTTTGCGTATGGCATATAAGCCTAGCCTTTTCTCCTACTTTCACACCTTTATACAACAGACTATCTATCAAAAATTCGCCTTGACGAGGTATATATGCTGAAATGACTCCGGTAGAGATATGAATACCCTGTGATGTTTCTGCCACAGAAACGGACTTTTTTTTATCTGTATCCGGCAGTTTGGATTTCGCCTTAGATTTCTTTACCGCCTTTTCCAGAGTCAATTTTTCTGTTCCGGCAGGAATAACTCCTGCTATTCCTCCCCACTTTACAGAACCATCCGGCCAATAAGCCAAAGTCCAAGTATCAATAGGAATATCCTCACCACTTTCTGCAGATAGCCGTAGCTTGTTTTCCGGAAAAACTTCCCCTTTATCAAAAGGCACTCCGAAACTTACGGCCTTATCCTGCCGGGGAGTTTCACCAATCCATTGCAAAGGAACAGTAGCCACTTCTTGCGATGAGCATTCATAACTGAAATTTGTAATACGAGTACGCGACAAAGTGGTACGAAAACCAAACCAGCCTTCCCGTAACGGTTCAGCATCCCTGAAGTCCACCAAACGCTCACCGTCTATGTAATAACTAACCCTATTGTTCTCGTTGGTAATCTTGATATGATACCAATGATTCGGCTTCAGCAAATGTCCGGCATCCGTATATTCCTTTAGAATAGCAGGACGGGCTTTAGGATTTGTAATACCCGACTCATCCCCATCATAACGACGGAAACGTGTAGTAGAGTTATGATTACCACCATATCCCAAATAGTAAAGCTGTAAAGAATAACAATTCAGGAATATACCGCTACGCCATTTTTCTCGCTTCCATAAATTATCGGGATATTGAGGGTCTGATGCCATCCAGAAGCAGTTCAAATCACTCAGACGATCTCCATCCGACTCCACCACCACACATGCATCATATTCAATGGTCACTTTTCCACTCATTTTCTCTTTTCTCCAAAGAGTCAATCCCTTGGGAGATACTATCTCAGCGGTATCTCCCTGAAACGTCACTTTATAATCAGGCGATTCCGATTCAACCTTCCAGTATTTAGTAAACTGGCGGGAGTTCAAACCGGATACTCTATTATCCTGTGCCTTTGACGTAAAGACAACTAATAAAAATAAAAACAGAAACAGATTTTTCATACGATGTTGCTTTGTTTTCATTTACTTTAAAAAATCTTTTAACGGACAGTCCGTAGCTTTCAGCCCGTCAGCAATACTCCGGGCATTCATACGGGCACCTTTCAAAGAGGTATGGGTATGGTCATGATTGAAATACGTTCCTACTACACGCAAACCTTGATTGTATCCCATATCTTGGAGCTTGTCTCCTGATATTTTATTCAAATCTATAAAATAAGCCCCGGCCGCTTCTGCCGCTTCACGCGTCCATTTACCAAAAGAATTTGTATTGCGCTCTATCTCACCATTATCAAACTTATTGCGGGGTGTATGACTCAGGACAATAGGAACAGCTCCCTTTTCTTTTACATCCATAATAAACTTACGCAAATACCAGCCGAAAGAATAAACCACTTGATAGCTGCCGGTTTTCTCCATTTTGAAGACCTTGCTTTCATTTCCTGAACCGGGTAATTCCGCACGCGCTTTCCCTGTGTTTATGTCACCTGCATCATTATGTCCGAATTGTATCAAAACAAAATCTCCCGGCTGAAGTGCATGATAGATTTTATCCCAACGCCCTTCATCTAAATAAGTACGCGCACTGCGGCCCGCTTTCGCATGATTCTCTACAGAAATTCTTTCTGTGTCAAACAGTTCGTGAATAACACTTCCCCATCCCCACATGCCATTTTCATCTTTATCAGTATTCTTCACTGTACTGTCTCCCACCGTAAACAATACAGGATTCCCCTTTTTACGGGTAGCCCCCGTAACCGTATCTTTTTCTACCGGTTTCAAATAACGCGCCAGTTCCAACCCCTTATAATTACGGATTCCTTCGGCTGCAGATTCTGCATTGACACGCGCGCCAAAAGCACTTGTGTGAATACGGTCCAGATAGAACATATACTTTACTTTTTCTTTGCCGAATTTCTCAAATTTGCGTGCCGAGATATCATTCAGATCAATAAAAGGAATTCTCGCTTTTTTAGCTACCTGCTTCGCCCATAATCCAAATGTCTGATTCACCCGGGTAATAATAGTGCTGTCTGCATCTTCCCAAGCGTTACGAGGAGTCAGAGACATCAAAACAGGATAAGCACCTTTTTTCTTCACATCATGAATAAAACGACGCATATATTCCCCATACGTATATACGGTTTCTTTTGCTCCTGTCTCTTTAATAGTCACATTCAGACTGTCTTTGCCAATTCCCGGAATAGAGGCACGGGCACGGCCACTATCGTACGGACCATTGTCATTATGCCCCAATTCTATGATAACCCAGTCACCTTTACGAACTCCTTTCAAGACATCAGGCCATAACCGGTTATAAAAAGTACGGCTACTGGTTCCTCCCAATGCGTGATTTTCAACAGTTATCTTATTTTCATCAAAATACTCGTGTTCAAAATATCCCCATCCCCATTGACCGTTATTTCCATTGCCCAAAGTACCGGTACGCATCGTTGAATTTCCAACAAGGAACAACACCGGATTATCCCCTTTCCGGCTAGAACCTGAAACAGGACGGGCAGAACGCGCCACATTTAAACTATCAAGCGTATTATCAACGACTTGGTTCACATCCTTCATCGGAGCAGCTATTTTATTTTGAGCATGTGCTCCCAATCCTACTCCGGCAGCTAACAAAAAGCATAAACAAAGTTTATTTCCTTTCATGACATTTATAGTGTTTTTCTTTTATTGCATTTCAAATCTTTCACAAAAATAAGATGAACGAACAAACCGGAGAATAGAAATTCATTCATTTTCCTGTTTATTCGTTCAACCAATAGTACATATATCCTAATCAGAGTAGCGACAAGGCTAGAAACTAGAGTGCGGCGGTTGGTTATACGCTACATTCTGCCAAGCTATCGCCAACCTGTACTGACGGTCATTCATCCATGTGGCACGTCTGTCCACAGCCGGTATGGTAGTAGAATAAATACGTAATTCTGTCTGGTCTTCGGAGGCCCAAATAACCTCTTCCCGCCAATCTCCTAAAATATCACCCGACAAACACGGATTACCTTTTGTTCCATTATTGGAAACAACTCTCTCGGCTTTCAATAATAAATCTGTACTTTCCGTATTCCAATTCCATTTACTGATGGAAACATGATCCAGTAGTTCCGCTAAGGGATCGGCATCCCAATAAATGGTAAAATTGCAGGAGTCAGGCTTTCTATTACTGATTATTTCTCCGGTATCCCCTCTTCTCAAACCTCCTATGTTGCACCAACACTCTGCTCCATCATAACGCGGATCAATATCGGCAGCTACTCCACGACCGGCATCTTGTCCCAAACCATCCTGCCAGATAATTTCTCCGGTCGCTCCATCAAACATAGCTACGGCAGGAGTACGCTTTACAATTTCATTATCGCCTTCATTTTCATGCACGCCAAAAACCTGCATACCTTGACGGGAAGGAATAAAACGTCCGGCATGTAAAGCATCCCCGTGACGCAAGCCCGTAGTAAACAGTCCTTTACCATCATGGTCTACAGTCATAGCCCCCACGCAGATTTCATCACAACCATCACCATCAAAATCCGCTACGGTCACACTATGATTTCCCATGCCCGAATAGGCCTCCCAACCCGGTGCCGCACTATCAAAAGTCCATGTATGTTTCAATGCCCCGTTTGTAAAAGTCCATGCAGCCACCACCGTCCGTCCGTACCATCCTCTTACCATGACAGGTGAAGGAGTTTTTCCATCCAGAAAAGCTACTCCAGCTGTAAAACGGTCTGAACGACCACCAGTATTGTCATTACCACAATTACCACCGACACCTCCCCAACCATCCAAGGGATAACGGGTTGGAATATATTCTTTCGAATCCAGTTCTTTTCCAGTACGTCCCTCAAAAACCGTGAGGTATTCCGGGCCATTTACTATCTTACCATACGTAGGACTTTTTTTATCCCATGTCCTCCAGTCGGCTTGGGCATCTCCTATCCGATGTCCCAGTCCGTCGACAGTACCATCTCCTGTCTTACAACAGATTTCCGCACATCCATCTCCATCAAAATCAAAGACCAGGAAATTAGTAGTGGCTGCTCCGGAACGTACATTCGGTCCCAAATCAATACGCCACAATCTTGTTCCATCCATTTTATATGCATCCAAATAGGTATTACCGGTAAAGCCACGTTGTGGCGGTCGCTTTGAATTAGAAGGAAACCATTTTAAAATAATCTCATACTCTCCATCACCATCCAGATCACCTACACTACAATCATTAGCTGTATAAGTGAATGATTCACCTGCTATTTCTCCGTCTTCCGGTTTACAAACAGGAACACTTAAATAAGGATTCCGTTCCTCTCCTTTCAGACGGGTCCAGATAGCGACTTCCCCGGTAGTTGCTTTTAAAGTCCAACGATTATCCACCGTATAATCAACCGTACGGTCTAAAAAATCGGAAGTCCGATCTATCGGTTCTTTATTTAATTTCACCTCCGCACCTCCACCGGAACTACGGTATAAATCAAATTGTAATCCGGCTGCATCCTCCAAGGTCATGCGCCAGCTAAAATACATTCCATCCTCTGTAGGAATTCCAATCAATCCTCTTGAAAGCTTTTCTCCACTGTAAGGTTGGGAAAAAGCGAATATGCTTCCGACAAGCAGAAGCATATTCATCATAATCCAATGTTTCATCTAACAATTTATAAAACCTTAATACAAGCGGGGAGTTTCCCCGCCTATCTACTAAAAAAAGAAACTCCTGTCTATCAATCTTTACCTCTAAAAAATATCCACATCTCTATTGCCACAAATTCTCTTTAAACTCGATTTCAACAATGCGTAACTCGTGATTAGTTTTATCGCCATTTTTTGCCTTAAACAAGTCTAATTCACCTGCGGCAGGAGCAGCAACTTCTACAATTTGTCCGAAACCGTCACCTTCCTTGCTGGCACCTTTCAAACGAATGGTTATCTCATTTGTCAATACAGGTTTTACATTCAGGTGGATATACCCCAAACTTTTTTCAGTCTCACCACTCCAAATCAGTTCATCACCTGCATATATTTCCAAAGGATAGCTGCGCAAACGCCAACCGGTAAGTTTCATACAAATTTCATCCACACGGGCCGCACGTTCCAAACTATAAGTTATCCATGCACTGTTCAGTCTGCCATCATTCTTCCATTCACTCAATTCATTATCATCGAAACTTTTTATCACTTCATCCTGATTGGCTCCGGCAACCGCCGATAAGATATTCACATCGACTTTCGTATCCTTGTAAGAAGGAGTCAACGGAGTTTCTCCACGGGTCAGCCTGCCCTCCAGTTCATCTCCCGGAATATAGTTACTCAAGCCATTCTTCACTTCAACAGGTGCAGAAGAAAGACTGATTTCGGCAGATTGCAATCCATCAGCCTTGGCTGTTATACGAACTGTCCCCGGAGTCGTAAGAGAGCGTATCAAAGCCCGGTTGATTCCACATTCTACAGGCAAATCTTTTGAAAGAATATAATTATCTTTGCCCTGTGCTATTCCACCACGCCATTCAGCCGGTCCTTCTACATCAAAATGTATCAAATCATTAGCCAGCGGACAACGTCTGCCATCTTTATCCATCACTTCCACTTGAAGCAATACCATATCAGCTCCATCCGCTTTCCAGCCTTTAGGACTTTGAATCACACTGAGTTTAATCTGTTCCGGCTTGCCGGCAGTCTGCAATTCAGCGCGACAACATTCTTTTCCATTCTTATCATACCCTACAGCTTCCAACTTGCCCGGAACAAATGCCACATCTTTGAAAGTATACAAGAAATGATAATCTCTTTGACCGTTTCCTAAAGATTTACCATTCAGGAACAATTCCACTTTTTCAGCACTGGATACCACATAAACAGGTTTCACCACATCTTCTTTATAGTTCCAATGACCAACGATATGAATACGGGGATTCTCTATATCCACCCATCCGTCCCACATCACCTGATGTGCATAGAAAGGATCTTTAGGGATACGCATGGCATCTGTCACACCACTACGACGATAATTCTCCACACCACGATAATGTGTATTCGTATCCGAGAAGATGATTTTCACACCTCCCGAGCTGACACGGTCACCTGTACCCGGGCGTTCACGCCAATAATCAAACCAACGAATTACATTTTCAATAGTAAAGGAATCCTGATTGTGATTATAAGCACGGGCATCCACCTTTTTCTGGACCTTATTAGTCATTGCAGAACGAAATGAATTATTTCCTTCCCCATTTTTATGATATGGATAAGAATATTCATCCCAATATTTGCGCAGACCTTCATCACGGCAGTATTCCATGGCCCACATCGGATGATGTTTGCTTTTATTGATATAAAGCATCTCGCCACCATATTCGGCTTCACGAATATCAAGCATTTCACGAGAACCGATGGCACGGCCTCCATGAGGGTCATACTTATCACGAATCGCTTTCATTTCTATCATGTGTTCACGACTGATTGATTCGTTTCCACATTCATAAAATAAAATACTCGGATTATTACGGTTGTAAATAATGGCATCACGCATCAATTCTGTACGTTGTTCCCATTGACGGCCTTCACGGTCCTTTTCTGCATCACCGGCCTGCATCGCCTGAATCAATCCGACACGGTCACACGATTCAATATCCTGCTTCCAAGGGGTGATATGCATCCAACGAACCAAATTGGCATTATCTTCCACCATCAAACCGTTGCTATAATCACTCAGCCATGCAGGAACACTCATACCGACTCCCGGCCATTCATTACTGGTACGCTGTGCAAAACCTTTCATCTGAATCACCCGGTCATTCAACCAAATCATTCCTTTGCCGAAACGAGTTTTACGGAAACCGGTACGGGTAGCCACTTCATCTACTTTTTTGCCATCCACCCATAAACTGGTTTTTACTGTGTACAAATATCCGTATCCCCAACTCCAGAAATGAAGTCCGTCTATTTCTGCTGAAGCTTCCAAAGTCGCAGTTTCACCCGGTTTTACTACCGTCTGAGTACCCTCAAAACTTTTTATGCTTTTCCCGTCACGATCACACACTTCAACCTTATAAGCGACTTTCTTATCCCGATTATATTCATTTTTTATTTCGGATTCGGCGTGAACTACGGCTTTACGAGATTTTACACGAATATCCTCCGCATAGATATAGACACCGGTCGTTTTTAAATTACTATACAAGGGAAGTGTCTGATAAAGTTTATCAGTAACATGAAGCCACACATTCTTAGGAATCCCTCCATAATTGGCATTAAAATTACGGTCACTCCATTGATACTTAGTATCAGTGGCACGTTCCTTATAATTCCAGTTATTATCAATGCGGACTGCCATTACATTCTCTTGTCCATATTTAATATAAGGAGTCAAATCGAAACCTACAGCCATCGCACCATTTTCATGCAAGCCGATATATTCACCATTGATATAAAAATCAGCTCCTTGACGGACGCCTTCAAATTCAACAAAAACTTTTTTGTTTTTGCTATTGGCAGGCAGACGGAAATGCTTACGATACCACATGATTGTATCCGTCAGTTGTTCTATACTTAAACGAAAAGCTTCATCTTCATTAAAAGGACGGGGTAATGTTACTTTCTTCCAATCCGTATCCTGAAAACGTACTTCTTTGGCTTCCGGTATATCGCCAACATAAAGTAACCATTCAGAATTAAAATTGTATTTATCACGAACAGCTGATGCTGCCGCAATCTGACTTATTCCTATAAAAGCCAATAAAAATAAAAGAATTTTGTTTCTCATAGTTATCTCAAATTGTTTGTTACAAAACTAGCATAAAGTTCCCTCTCATACCATAGAATAAGATACATTTATATAGAAATTCGTTCAAAACGAAATTTCAGGGTATTCATGTTGCACATATTTACATATCACATTAATACTCAATATATTACACAAATACCCTGAAACATTTATTCTATAGGTTGCAACATCAGGACTATATAATTCATTGCTTCACCATAGCCGGAGTCAACGTTACAGGTCCCAATAGCCCTGAAGATTTTGGTTCCCAATCAGAAGCATCAAAGATACCATTTTTCACATTTTCCTTTTTTCTTGCAGACATATTTACATTATAGAAAATCTTCCAGTCCACTCCCTTCTTATCCATATAAGCAATTCGATTCGCCATAGAGTTGGCTACTCTGACAACTAACTCATCCTGTCCTTTGAATTTTTCAGCAGGGATATACAATTGATAAGGAGAGTCAATCACTGTACCTATATATTCTCCATTCAAATAGACAGATGCATTTTCTGCCACAGTTCCAAGGTTCAATTTGATCACATCCGCTACAGGCACCTTATTTATAGTAGTCGTATAAACGGCTGTTCCAGAAAAAGCTTTATATTCATCCCCTACAAAATCAGTCCATGAGCCCAAACTGTCAACCGTTATAGAAGCAGGAAGTTGAGGACCTCCTTGAACAAAAGAAACAGTCCAACTGCCGGAAACTGGATTTGGCTCACCTGCATTTTGATAATAAGCATAGGCATCTCCTGTAAAATGCTGACCGGAAGTTGATACAATGACAGTTTCACCCGGATTCAATTCCAGGTAAACATCTGTTTGCCCGTCATTGCGTTTCATAGTAGCCAAACCACTAGCACCAGTCATTGGATTGAAAATCGCCGCACTCCGAGCTTCTGTACGAAGTGGAATCCAATCCTCTATTTTACGGTCACTACTATTTTCTATAAAGTAATATTTTCCCGTCGTACTATTTCTTCGGATACATTGCAGACCTGCCTGATACATTTTCTCAGCACCCACATTCGCCTCATTCATCAGAGCATTAATATCATCTGACAAACAAACCTTCCCCTTACCTACACGAGCACATTTAACAGCACCTTCAGCATGAAAGTCCAAAGCATCCAACATTTCTTTAAAATGAGCCTGTTTTTCTTCCGAAAGAATCATTCCGGCCATATCTTGAGGAATTCCCTTATAAAACACAACGGTAGCACCTTCATCAGCCAAAGCCATCAGTTTTTCCATTGTTTCATAAGGAATATATTGCGCTGCCGAAACAAGAACGGTTTTATATGCGGCACCAGGCGTTACAATCATTTCTTTCTCAATATTAGTTTTAAGAAGTTGCTTGTCAGAAATCATATCCCATGCATAACCATTCTCTGTTAAAGTTACCGCACTTTCTCTGACCGAAGATTCCAACATATTACGATCCAATCCGCTAAAGTGTTGAAGGCTTCTGTTCCCTTGCTCAGACATCACATCGGCTATGTTATAGTATAAAAGAACATCATTGTCAGGAGTGCCATCCTGTAAAAATGACTGCACGCGAGTAACATACTGATTCAAATATTTAAAATCCTCCCAAAACGGATTATTCGGATGAAAATGGACTGCCGCATAAAATAACCATCCCGGCCAAGGAGCATCCTGTGGACTAAAACAAGTACCATGATAAAAAATATGATTCACACCCCCCAAAAAGAAAAGATCAAGTGCTTTCTTTACATCTCCCAGATTCGATTGAAAATGTTCATTCAACCAAGTCGCACTTTCTGAAGATGAGAGTTTCTTTCCTTCTGTATGAGCTACAGACGGAGCTGCTTTTATACTGACTAAATCACGCCCCTCTATTTCGGGTACATCACTCACTGCATACAAATCCAGAATATTGGCAGGAGAGCCATGAGCCTGATTCCTTATACCCTTTCCTTGTTTTGCCGCCCAATGTTGCCAACGAATAGAATAATGATTTATCAATAAATCGTTTATGGTTTGTCTATAATCATATAACACTCTTGCATTTTTATCTGGTGTGTCAATACCTAACAATGCAGGTAAGTGCTGACGCAAGTCATATCCTCTATACTTTTGAAATTCTTCAAAAAAAGCAGGAGTCCAATTCGACTCGCCTCTTGCATCGTCCACTTCATAAGAGTCATTAAAATAATACCTCAGATAACTGATATCCTTTCCTTTAAAAGCCTCATCGAATTTACTGAGATAATGATCAATGGCCGAAGCTGAAAAATGATCTATCACATCACCTTCACCACCAGGCCCTGCACGTTCTACCATTTTTCCATGATGACCTTGGAACAGAGCACAAATAGTCCAGTCACCTTGAGGAGCCGTCCAATCCAATGTACCATCCGGCTTTATTTTTGAAGTCAAGTCGAGACATTCACCTTCATCACTATTAGCGGTCACTATAATCAAAGGCAGTTCCTTTTTATATCGTACCTGATCCAATGCCAATGTCTGTAAATCAGCATTCGCACTGACTGGTTCTTTCAAATCCGCCAGTTTTACCGGAGTATGCCCTGCCAATCTGACAAAGCCTTCTTCTTTATACCGGACAGGTTCACCCAATTGCTCACCTTCTTTCAATTGATAAGTTTTATAAGCCACCGTCTTGCACGCATCTTCGGGAGTGACCCAAGGTCCTCCAAACGGCCATCCCGAAGCATTAGCCAGATCAATACCTAACCCCAACTGCTTTGCTTCCTGCAAAGTATACAGAAACAAATCAACCCATTCCGGAGAAAGAAAATCTTTAAAGCGGTCCTCATAACCATGTATTCCATAAATAGGAGTGATCTCCAATCCCCCCAGATTTGCCTCCTGGTACTTACGCATAACCGTATCCAAATCAATAGTCCTGACCGCATTGCCTTCCCACCACCATCGCGTCCAAGGCTTGGTCTCGTTAGTCACTTGCGGCCATTCAATCTTCTGATTCTGTGTACAAGCCAAACAGCCACAAACTGCAAAAAGTACATAACAGAACTTACTGCATTTCTTTAAAAATAAGGATTGCTTCATAAATCTTACTTGTTTAAAAATGGAAACGGGCATTTTCAACACGTTGACCACCTATCATATTCTTTAATTTCCTTGCCACATCAGGATATTGCTTTATCACATTAGTAGTTTCTGCCGGATCTGTATAAATGTTATACAATTCTTCATAAGTTTTAGACGGGTCACTAACTTCCAGTCTCACCAACTTCCAACCATCAGGTGTCATAATAGATTGCTTTCCTCCAAATTCAAAGAACTCATAATAAATACAATCATGCTCCTTCTGAATACCTTTTCCCGTAAGAGTAGGCAAATAAGATATACCATCAATATTTTGAGGTATATCCGCCTGCACCAATTCACCTATAGTAGGCAAAAAATCCCAAAATGCAGAAATATGATTAGTAACTACCCCTTGTGGAATAACTCCCGGCCATTGAATGACGAACGGAGTACGGATACCTCCTTCATATAAATCTCTTTTCTGACCCCTGAACGGACCATTACTGTCAAAATAAGATGGATCGTGCCCTCCCTCCGAATGGACTCCATTATCGGAAGTAAAAACAATTATCGTATGATCATACAAACCTTTCTCTTTTAATTCTTTAATAATCAAACCCACACTTTTATCCAAATAAGTAACCATCGCCGCATATGCCGCACGCGGAGTTTGCTGCGATTTATAACCGTCTTTGCTTCCTCCAAAAGGAGTTTCACAAAATTCCCCCTCATATTCCGTCATTACCTCTCCCATTATATCAAGATCTGCATGAGGTATGGTTGGTGAAAAATAAAGAAAGAAAGGTTTCTGCGCATTTTCATCAATAAAATTCAAAGCCTTTTCCAACATCAAGTCATGCGAATAATATTTCCCATCCAGCATAATCTTCTGCTCATTCTCATGCAAGAACTCAGGGTAATAACTATGAGCAAAACGTTGCCCCAGATAACCGTAGAAATAATCAAAACCATGTTTGCCGGGCATACCTTCCGTACCCGGTCCTCCCATTCCCCATTTGCCTACACATCCGGTAACATAATTCTTTGTTTTAAAAATATCGGCTACAGTAACTTCACCGACAGGAAGCGGAGTTTCATATAACAATCCATCCGAACCTGCTACTTTTGCATTTCCTCTGATTGCAGCATGTCCCATGTGCTTTCCTGTAATCAGAGCACAACGAGACGGAGCACTGACTGTAGAACCGGAATAATGCTGCATAAACTTCATCCCATTCTGAGCTATCCCATCAATATTCGGTGTCTTAATCTGACGCTGACCATAGCATCCCAAATCACCTATTCCCAAATCATCCGCCATAATATAAATAACATTGGGCGATTTCTCTGCCGTTGTAGTCTGGGCCATCGTAAGCCCTGAAGACAACAAAGCTGCGGAAAATAATATCTTACGTGTTTTTTTCATATCCAACCTTGCTTTATTTAAAAGATGAAATATCCACCATCATTAAATTTAATCTTTTTCCATTTGTAAAATGTCCGGATTGGAAAAGAACTTTCGTACCATCCGGACTAAAGCTGGGATGTGCATGATCCGGTTTCATCTTGGTATCCGAAACCAACCAATGACGTTCTCCGGTTTGCACATTAATCAGCCATACATTACCTCCAAAAGTATCTCCGGCAGCCCATTTATTATCACGGCTGGCATTACAATGCCAGAAACCTCTTCCTACCAATTGGCCGTCAATCGCTTGGCGGTCTTTTTCTAATTCTACCTGCCCTATCAACTCTACATCATCTGTACGCAAATTGATACGCACAATACCACTTGCCTGTTTGCGAAGGCGCGGCTGAAATCCTAAGATATTGAAATATACAAAATCTTTGGTTGCAAAAGTTTCATGAGTCACCCAATCTAGCGGAGTTTCTTTATATAAAGGTTTAAAGACTGTTCCATCTGCCGTGCAAAACCACATACGCTGATGGGCATCGCCACCGGTTTCGTTACAAAAAACAATTTCACCCGGAGTAAAACGGCTGGCTTGTATGTGGCCTGTTTTAAATTCCGTATCAATAACCTTAGTTACTTCTCCTGTACTGAGATTCATTTTACGAATTCCGCAAAGAGTTGGCTTTATCTTTACCGGCTGGTTACTTTCAGGCAAGAAAGCGTTTTTCATCATACGTTCCTTTTCCTCTTCCGTACCCTCACGCTCAACAGTTATGTAGGCATAATCATCATTGCAATCCACAGCATATCCTCCCGGACGTCCCATCTCAGTGGGAAAAGTGCCTATGAAAGTTTCATAAGCGGATGGTTTACCTACTTTTCCTTGTTTTACATCGGCAAAGAATTTATCCAAGTCCATCACATACATGTTCCAGTTTTCTTTTTCTTTCCGGCTGACAAACATACGATTCGTTTTATTAGCCAAAAAAGCACTGCCCAAGTTCGGTCCTTCCGTAGCTTGAATAATCTTACCGGTGGCCATTTCAATAAAATAAATTTGTGTAGGAGTCCATTTACGTTTTTCTCCGTTAGGAAGCGTACTTTCTACCTCTTTGTCATTTCCACGGCTGGAAGACCTGAACAATAAATATTTGCCATCAGCTGTCCACATGGGATCAGTCTGATAAAGAAAACGGTCATTCTTCATCGTATCGGTCAACATAGTGATAGTACTGCCGGTCGCACTATCTACATAAGTCCGCATTTCCGATGCAGTGCAGTTTCCAAACTGAGCCAATGCGGCTTTACTAAAAGCTAAAAATAATGTAATAGCTAAAAATGTCTTTCTCATAGCATGTCATTTTTTATCTGATACGACAAATTTATGCACGAGAGAAGTTATATCAAATAGAATTTTATCCATTTATATGGTTAATTGTTCACTTTATCTGATTTTAGTTATTGAAGAAGCATAAGAGATCTCTACTGGTCCTCCCCACGGACTGAAGTCCACAACCATTCCTCTACGACACAAGTTCACAGGCAAATTTCTACCATCCTGCAGAACAGTAACAGCACACTGATCGGGCAAATCTTCCAAAAGCAAAGTCAACGGCATGTCAAACAATTCCTTGTCCATTGTAAAATGAAAAGTCACTGTAATTTTTCCTGATGTCCTCTTTATATCCAGTACCAAATTCTCCCGTTCAGCCATGTACGCCGCTACCTCACGAAATGTCGTAACCCACAATCTGTCTCTTCGGCAGTTCACTTCATCCAAGTGATTCCAAAACACTTGAGGATCAGGAAAAGCATCATATCCCGTTACTATACCATGTGTCATACCGACACCCCACAATCTGTTTGCTATCAAACTATCCGTCCACTGCGTTAGCCACCGGGCATTACGGCGTGAACCTATATCTATTTGTCGGATACGAGTACCTACTCTGTCAACCGATGCACAAGCTATGGCCTCCTCATTTTTCCGGTTTCCCGGATAAAAATAAGTACGCGGAAATATACCTGTTTGCTCAAAAATAACCGTATCATTATGTTGTATTTCAAAACGCCTTTCTTCCCCTACCAATTTCGTCAGATTCTTATGCATCCACCCATGATTTGTTATCTCATGTCCTGCTTGTGCCATTTCCCTTGCTTGTTCCCAAGACATACATACTTTCTTTGCACTAATACACCCCATCCAACCTCCATTCACAGCGAATGTAGCCTTTATATTCCTTTTCTCCAATTCCGGAAAAACCAATGTATATTGTTCCAACAAACCATCATCAAAAGTATAACTGATTGCAGCATCTCTTCCTCCCCTATATTGGGCAATACTCACTTTTACCTCTTCATCATCAGCTGCTATGCTCTCTAGGGGCACATATAACAGTAAAAAAATTATTATTTTTATCATTTTTCCAATATACTATTTACCACACAAAGATAAGAATCAATCGCATGGCATCCAATAGAATTTTATCCATTATACATGTATTTTTGTATAATCAGTACCTTCACACATTTAATACGTTATCTCAAAACAAAACATCTACAATCACTTCCCAAATCTTATGATCTTAAAAAGATTCACGAAATCATTGTAAATGTTTTAAAAATTGCCCATCATTAATAGTAATGACAGGCAATTTTGCTATGGTTAGATTCAACTAATTAATAACCATAATTTTGATAAGCTTTTTTAGCAGAGGCATCCAGTAAAGCCCCATTTTCGTCAGTCAATAAATCAAGCAATGACTGTCTAAATGGTTTTAATGTATAAGCAGGTTTAAATGCTCCCAAACCATTACCTGTAGGTCCTGTCCCATTCACCAAATTATCAGCACTATCCCAAAGCCCAGTTAATGGTGAACCTACCTGATCATGATACATTATACGATCAGCCTGCCAACCAGAATGATGCAACCATTCATAATAAATAAATTCTGTATTCGCTTCACGTGCAACTTCATTCAATATAAAATTGACAAAACGATCTAATATAGAGGTAGCAGTAACAGGATAATTCTCAGCATCAGCATTTACCCCACCTGTCCAATAACTTTCATCAACCAACATGGAAGAAGTCATATCTGTATTTACAATATAAGGCCATTCTCTCTCTGTTTTAGCCAAATTCTCACTACCCGGATACAAACGAGCCAACACTTCATTTCGAGTTTCACCAGCTTTAAATGCAGCACGTGCACGTACTTTATTGATATCCAAGACAGCAGCCGAGAAATTACCTTTACGTCCATAAGCCTCTGCACGTATTAAGAATGTTTCAGCTAACCGGAACAAAGGAATGTCGCGCGATGAATAGTATGAATCATAAGAATTTCTATTAGGATCAGTGTATTTAGCAGTAGTCGGCCCTCCTGTTCCCGAAACTTTATCCAACCCTACATATGTTGCATTATTATAAGCATACGAACTGCCATCCGACTTTATTGGAGCACGATAATAATATTTATTTCCATCTTTAATCCAACGTGCCAATAATACAAAAGGTTGTGCTAACGCTTCTTTAATATCAATAGCTGTTTCCTTTGTATTTTCCAAATAAGCAAACGCCATATCACCTGCCCCCATCTTATGCTCTCCTGCGACAGCTCGACGACCACCCCACGAATCACGATTATAATTAGGCAATATATTAGAATTAAAAAAATCAGCCATATCTGATGTCCAGGTATATGTAGCATTATCTTCACTATCATAAGCGTAATAAGGAACATCTGCTGCCGGAGTCGATGTATTAGAACCACCCCTTAATGATGTATGATATTCCAAATAAAATGATTTTTGAAAACGAGAATCAGCTTGTTTGTTAGTAAAAACATCGTAGCCAAAATCAGTAGGCGAAACAGAATGCCCATTACCTTTACCTGGATATTCCCAAGTAAAATTAGGAATTCCCCACGAGGCACTTGTATAATTGGGAGTTAAAAAATAAGGCAAACGATTCCCATAACGTCCATTTGTACCACTATTAGCAGGCATACCATATACACAAGCTAAAATTATCTCACGACTCTCCTCATTTGAATAATCATCCAAAGGATGGCTAAACAATTTTCCGTAATCCGATTCCAATGAATAGTGTCCATCTTGATCAATCACATAATTAGCATAATAAATACAAGAATCTAAGTCAGCAGTGCCTTTTCCTTTGTATAGCATACCCAAATATGACTTCTCATTAGAATTATCAATACTTCCATCCGCCTTACGTCCGTATTCTGCTGTTCCATAATCAGCCCCTTGTGCACGTTGCAAATAAAGCTTTGCCAAAAAATGAGCGGCGGCTCCTTTTGTAGCACGTCCGTAATCAGCCCCTGATTGTTCGGAAGCTTTCGGCAATTTTTCAAAAGCATAACGCAAATCTCCAATCATCAATTTATAAAGACTTTCCGAAGTTTCCCGATTGTATGCATAATTTTCAGGTAAAGCAGTAGTATACCCCCTTGGAACATAAACATCTCCCAATAACGTATTCATCAAATAAATACAATAGGAACGATTAAACATTGCTTCAGCCATTCGTTGTTCTGCATAAGCTTGATCAGAAGCAAATTTACCATCAACTTTCCCCTCACGAATAGAAAGAATTGCACGATTACAATTATTAATACAAGGATAAAAACCCAACAATTGATTACTAGTATACTCACCACATAATCCATCAACATACGTTGCTTCATTACCAGTAGAAGTCCAAACTGATCCTGAATAAATAGCATAATTGGCAGATTTAGCCATCATATTATCAACACCCGTAAAAAAAGCAAAAGGTCCTTGTTGGTACTGTTTAGTCACTCGTAACGCATCATAAGTGCTAACAATTAACTGCTCTACCCCCGTTTCTGTTTCAAAATAATCTTGCGTAATGGTTGCTACCATTTTTTCTTCCAAAAAATCATCTCCACAAGATGCTAAAGTAACAGCAACCATGGAAATCAACATATATTTTTTTAGTTTCATATTCAATATCTTTTAATGGTTTATCAAAATCCAAGTCTTAATCCGATAACATAACTACGAGTCAATATGGTATTGTTTGTTTGACCACCAATAAAATTAGTGTCATTTGTTTTTTCACTCCATCCTGTTGTATCATCTGGGTTTATACCCGATTTCACTAATTCTCCTCCAAATATAAATGGATTCAATACTTGACCATAAATTTGACAACTAGCAGCCCCAAGTTTCTTCAACCACTTTTCAGGGAACGTATATGATAAAGCAATATTACGTATTGCTACCATATTACCTTTAGTATAGTTCATATAAGCACTATAATCTGTAGTAGTTACACCACCAGAACGAGGTTGTGGAAACTTTCCATTCGGATTTTCAGTACTCCATACGTCCTTTTCTACACGACGACCATAAGTTTGTAACAATCCATAATACATATTGCCCATACGAGCATAAACAAATGAATTCAACTGCCAGTTTTTATAGATAAATGTAGTAGTAAAGCCACCAATCCATTTAGGTTGGAATGACCCAAGAAATTTATTATCTTCTGTATTGATAGTACCAAAACCATTATCCATATAAGTCACTCTTTCGCCAGAATTCAATGTTACAGTTTTTGCTCCTTCCGTACCCTCGGGAACTTCTATTAATGGTTGGTCTACAACTTTCGCCATTCCAGGCTGCATTACAGTCTTCGATATTTTCTCATATAATTCCAAAGTTCTTAAATCTTCAGGAGTATTCTGCCATAAACGATCATATTTCAAAGTCCAAATTTCATCTTTAGGTTTACCTATAAACCATTTATTTGCTGTATCATCAACCTTTCCTCCTGCCAATTCCACAATTTCTTCTTTATTAGTAGAGAATGTAAAATCAGTCTTCCATGTAAAATCTTTTGTTTGAATATTAGTTGTAGACAATGTTATTTCAAGTCCTTTGTTCTGTGTTTTACCAATATTAGTAGTAATACTTGTATAACCAGTCATCAAAGGTAATGATTTAGCAAGCAGCAAATCCGAAGTTTTAGCCACATAATATTCCACACTACCGCTTATACGGTTGTTAAGAAAGCCAAAATCAACACCAATATTGGTAGACGCTGTCTTTTCCCAACCTAAATCCAAATTAGGTAATACAGAAGCTTTAGCACCAATAGTAACTTGAGTAATATTACCTACCCCAAAAAACTTACCGGCACCACTTGCTGTCATTGTTCCAGAAGTCTGATACGGTTTTATAGATGCATTACCTGTCACACCGTATCCAACACGAACCTTCAATTGATTGATCCATTTAACGTCTTTCATAAAGTTTTCCTCATTCATCTTCCATGCCAATGCAGCAGAAGGGAAAAAATCCCATTTATTACCAACAGCCAACATAGATGCACCATCCCATCGACCAGTAACAGTCAACAAATATTTATCCATCAATCCATAATTCATACGAGCCATATAAGAAGCACGCTTTTGTTCGCTAAATGAAGATCCTGGGCTATCCATTGTCAAATCGGAATTACCCACACTATACCATAATGCCGTAGGAAATGTACAATTATATGCACGTACTTCCAATCCCTCAGCACGAGAATACTCAGCAGACTGCATCAATGTTAATCCCACAGAATGGATATTCTTGAATATTTTATTGTAATAAATTAGATTTTCTAATGTCCACGACAAATTTTGACCTTGCTGATTAAAGGCTGTATTAGCAGCATAAGCAGAATGCTTCAAAGGATTAGAAAAATCATTTCCATAATAGCTTCCATAACGTGAGTTGCGATACTGAGTACCTAAATTTGTGCGCCATTTTAACCCTTCAACCGGCGACCATATTTTACCAAAATCAATTTCTCCATAAGAATTAAACATAACACTATAATAACGAGTTTCATTCGTTGCCTGATATACATCCAACATCGGATTATACTGTGACGGACCTCCATCTACATTCAATGGTTTGCCCTCCTCATCATAAGCAGGGGCGAATGGCATTTTAGCCACAGCATAGCCATAAGAATCTTTGTAGGTTGAATTAGAAGTATTATTAATAATACCATAATTCTTAATAGAATGACTGGCATTCATACCCATACCTACCTTTAAAAAATTTGTAGCTTGAATTTCACCATTAATATTTGCCGTATAACGCTTAAAATCTTGATCTTTCATCGGAGACTCTTGATCCAAATAAGCCAATGAAATGTACAAATTAGATTTTTCAGAACCAGCTGACAACGAAATCTGATGATTATGAGTAATCGCAGTACGTGTCACATAATCAGTCCAAGGTGTAGTTGGAATATTTGCAGAATTATATACAGGTACTTGATCAGCATATCCTAAAACCTCTTTTTCATAATCTGTAGCCGGACGCATCTTATATGAACCATCCGCATTATATTCCCATGCTTTCTGAAAATATTGATTCAAATACGGATAATTAGATACACCTCCACCATTGTCAGAAAACAATAAATCACCATCAATATTAGGATCAGGAGCATTACCATATGTACCTGAATATGCTCCTGTATTAATATAAGCTTGACGTTTCCAATCGATTAATTCGCCAGAATCCATCCAATCTGTCATCGAATGGATTTTAGAAAAAGTTACCGTTCCATCATAATTAATACTAACCTTACCAACTTTACCTTTTTTAGTTGTTATCAAAACAACACCATTCGCTCCACGTGAACCATAGATGGCGGTAGCTGAAGCATCTTTTAAAATTTCCATCGACTCAACATCATTCGGATTTATATCAGCAATAGAACCGGCAACCATAGGTATTCCATCAATAACATATAACGGATCATTATCAGCAGTAATAGAACGATTACCACGAATTCGAACATCTCCCAATTCACCTGGTCGGCTATTTGTTGTAATATCCACACCAGGAGCTTTACCTTGCATAGCCTGCAAAGCATTTTGCACTGGACGCTCTTTTATTTGCTTCTCTGAAACTTTTGTCAACGCTCCTGTAACATCACTCTTTTTAACAACACCATAACCTACTACCACAACCTCATCCAGTGTTTCAGTATCCTCCTCCAAGATTACCTTAACGGTAGATTGTCCTTTCACCTGGATATCTACGGTCTTGTATCCCACGAAACTTACTTGGATAGTTCCATTATCAGGAACATTTTGAAGTGTGAACTTACCATCAAAGTCAGTAATTGTACCATTGGTAGTACCTTTCACCACCACACTGGCACCGATTACAGACTCACCTGTCTTGTCAAGGACAGTACCCGAAACGGTTTTGCTCTGTGCAAAGGCCCCTACAGCCAATACGGATAACAAAGCAACGAAGAACAGCCGCTGGAACTTGTCCAGGCGACCCAACAGACTTGAATTCTTTCTGTCTTTCATACTTTAATTATTAAGTTAAACAAAAGTTAGAAAGCAGTTTTTTTATAGGATTATTATATTGATAAACAGTGAGTTATATTTTTCAACGACTCATATATTGAATAAAAATTAAATCTATGTTTTCTTTTTAATCACACATATTCTCAATCTATATTCTTATTAATCAAGTATATATAAATTAATATTCTCATACTATTATTATTAATAGCATATTTTATTTCCTTTTTGTTGTATTCAATATCGTGACTTATCTAATTAATATCATTCATATAAACAATATATACTACTTACTTCTTTGATAAAAACTTGCTATGGATTTTAAAATCATCTATAACAGATGATTGACGATAGTTTGACATTACATCGATTTTTTTTAATAACTTTAAAGCATAGGAAAGACGGGAATGCGACCCTTAAAAATATTTTTATTTTTCAAGTATGAATATACAAAATGACAGCGGAAATAAAAAACTAAAAACTTTATGATGACTCTTTACTATAGTTCTTCTTTTAAAATAGAATATCCTTTATAAAAACAGGAAGAATTTTGGTCCAAACTATGATTCGACATGATTGAGAACTAAAACTCAATCATCAGATTTGTATACTTAATCAACAGATGCTTGATGCTTATTGGAAATTTAAAGAGTGTATAAATCTATAATAAAAAAAGAAGAATATTTTCCGTATTACCATGTTATTGACTGAACGTCTTGACATATTCCCATATGTACTTTTTAATAATAATGAAACCTATAAGTTCCTGTATTATCCCAATAATGGCCTTTATTAGATGAATGGTGCCTACATCATAAATAATAATTATACCAAGAACTTCAGACCAGAGACTATTAACCTTATAAAAAAAGATGTGACTTTAAAAAAAATACTAATATATGGATTTCTCAAATTGCTTTTAATTGAAAGATCCATATATCAGTATTTCATTTCCCTAGTTTTGTATAATATTTTTCTTGATTGGCTAAGCCTTTATCGTTTTTATCGGTAAAATTTCTGCAAATGCAATGAAGAATCCAATGTTTTAAGGAAGCATAAAATCTTTTAAAGCCATTTTACAATGTATTTGTTCTTGACCGGAAACGGTTTCAGAATTCAAATATACATCGATAAGATCGTCATCATTCATGCCTTTATCTTGAAATTTATAATAAATTTCTCCAGGCATTTCAAGACTTATAAACGAAGAAATTGAGTTATTACTACTTTGTATACTATTATTAAAATACAAATTTAGATTCAACTTATTATTAGAAATATCTATATCTTTTTCGCCATCATAGTATAATAAAAAGAAAACTGGCTTATATAAATCATACTCAAAAGTTGGAACAATATTCATATAACCATTTTTTATATAGAATGCTCCGGCCGTTTTATCTAATGAATAAATACTCTTATTTTTTAGATGGATAGAGTCTTGGCCGGATATTTGATACTCTTCACTTAAAGTGTCAACATGAACTGTAAAAGTAGGAATCTGTTGGCTCATTCCATTCGTACTGTTTAATATAATATCATAAGTTTTTCCATCCTCCAATTGAGTTATATTTTCATTTTCCTCCAATAGATTAAAACTAACTATGGCACGTTGTACTTCTTTTAACCAAGGTATACGATTAAGACTTTCTTCTGTTGGAACTAAAATTGCACCAAAATCCGTGTATAACTTGTAGCCACGAATATTGTCTCCACTAACCGTAACATATACACCATTAAATTTAGACCATTGCGCATCATCGTCATTACTGAGACATGAGCAAAATAGCCCGATACAAACTACAAAAACTACAAAGAAAAAGAGAATATAAAATCTAGATTGTTTCATGTCATTTTTATAAATTATAATTTAAAGGTAAAAGAGGATGCTTTATACATATTGATGCATCCTCTTATTGTATATTTATTCTATTACCATCCTGCGTTTTGAGACAAATTAGGATTTTTCATACGTTCCGATTGTGGAATTGGGAAGAGATACATTTTATCATTCCAAACACGATTGACAACGTTTCGTTTATAAGTGATAGTACCATCCTCATTTTTTGTAAGTTTCATTTCTATGATGCTCTTTAATTTATCACCATCTTTCCATCTTCTCAGATCATAAAAACGATGTCCCTCAAAAGCCAATTCTACCATGCGCTCATTCTGATATTTATTCCAAAAAGCATCTGCCGACAAACCTGTTGGAAATTCCGGCATTTTGACATCAGTACGATTACGTATGATATTTACCGCTTCACAAGCTGTCATCCCGAATTCGCCAGCATTATCAGCAGAACCCGTATATTGGAATATGGCTTCTGCATAGTTTAAGTAAAATTCTCCTAAACGATAAGTGATCCATGAATGGCGGCTGGTTTTTGTAGTACTATTGGCACTCAGATCAATGGCTGAATCCAAATATTTTTTCAAATAATATCCGGTAGGAGTTGCACCTGAAAGAGGTTCAGCATTCAAACCTCCATAAAAAGTTTCAATAGGATTGGTATTCTTTGATGGCCATTTTGTATCGCCATTCTTCACAATAGTCATATCGAAGCGTGGATCACGTCCGACATATGGATTAGAAGCGTCATAACCACTTCCTGTTTCATTCCACATTTTTCCAGTAGCTTTCATTTCATAGGCATCAACCATATTTTGTGTTGGACAATTACCGGAATTTCCACCTGGTACTCCCATTGGAAAATTATATTCTTCCAATGTGCTGATGTTACCATTATATCGACGAACAAAAATCATTTCATTATTTGACCAGTTGTTAGGTCCCCACAATTCTGAGTACTTACTTAATTTAAAACCGTTAGCCGTACAAGTTTCAATCACTTCTTTATTAGCTTCAGCTGCTCTGCGCCACAAATCTTTGTTATTTTCCGGATTAAACAATGGACTGGCAGCATATAAAGCAGCACGTGCTTTTAATGCCAAAGCCGCATAACAAGTAACACGACCGTTCTCTGCTGGGGCAATTCCGTCCAGTCCAAGTTTTGTGTAGTCTGCAGGTAATTCAGTAGATAATTTGTCACATTCTGCTATAATGGCATTAAAAATTTCCTGTGCAGGGGTGCGTGTTAGACTGTTTACTTGATCCGTAGTTACCATTTCTGTAAAATATGGAACATCCCCATAAGCACGTACTAAATTAAAGTAAAAATATGCACGCAAAAAACGAGCTTCCTTGAAACTGTTGGTATAACGGAACATTTGTGCACGATAGTCATCATTTAATTTTAATTCATCAAATGTCAATCCTTGAAATTCAGCCAGATACTGATTACATATCTGAATTGCTTTATAGCTGCTAGTCCAGATATTAGACATTGGATTAGCCGGACTCCAAGATCCGTTTACAAAATCACATATATCATTGTTTGTATAGGCATATTCAGCTTCATCACAAGCGGATGCCAGCATTCCACCTTTATATGTTTGACCAAAGTCATAGTCTAATATGGAATAAACATTGGTAATCATACCAATTACATTTTCATAACTTTCATCTATATAGTCTTTTCCGTAATTGGCATATTCGTGATAATCCAGGTTACATGCAGCCAAAGTTACCATACATGCCATTCCGCTCACTATTTTTTTGATTTTCATAATCATGTTTTTAATTTAAGTTCAACAATTAAAAGCCGATAGTTAATCCAGCCACTACACTACGAGTTAAAGGATAAGTCGCTCCATAAACTTCGGGATCGGCAATATTAATCTTATCAAAACACAAAAGGTCAATACCTCTCACATAAATCTTTGCATTGCTTAATATTTTGCTTTTTTTCACCCATGTTTGTGGAAACTTGTAATACAACTCTATTGAACGAAGTTTCAAAAATGAGCGGTCTGCCAACCACAAGGTATTGGTCTGATAATTGTTCTCATTACTTTGAGAGCTCAAACGAGGATATTTAGCGTCTTGATTTTCCGGAGTCCACCGGTTATCATAATATTCCTGTGAAATCGTTGTATTATTTATTAATGGCCAGTATAAACTCTTCGTATTTAATACAGCAGAATATCTTCCTGTTCCTTGGAACATGGCATCAAAGCCTAATCCTTTCCATTCCGCGCCCAAATTGAATGAATAGTAAATTTCAGGAGCAGTCGTACTATACCCTATAGCAACTTTATCATTCGCATCAATGATATTGTCACCATTGACATCCTTATATTTTATATCACCAGGTTTTACATCACCAAATGACTGCTTAGGACTATTCTCAATGTCAGCTTGATCTTTAAAATATCCGATAACTTCCATACCATAAGTTTGCTTCAGAGGGTTACCTGTAGTTATAAGATTGTCATACATACGCGGTTCTTCCATTTGCTCGATAATCTCATTTTTGGCTAAAGCAAAATTAGCTCCTATATTTAAAGTAATGTCAGCAATTTTTTTGTGGTAATTAGCACCAATTTCAACTCCCCAACTATCTACAATGCCACCATTTTCATAAGGAGCAGTAAATCCTAAGACACTTGAATAATGGCCGCTTGAAGACACCCAAATATCTGAACGTCTTTCATAATAAGCATCAAAAGATACATCCAACCCATTGAACATACTGGCATCTAAACCGAAATTATATTTATATGCTTTTTCATGAGTAGAATTCAAAGAAGCCAGACGACCTAATGACCAACTTTGCGTTCCTACAGAATAATTTGTGTCAAATGGATAATAACCACCGCCACCATATGTTTGTTCCCAATAGTTAGTAACCTCGTTGTCATCATCCAACGGAAGACGGTCGGTATTAATGACGCCCAACGAAGCTCGCAGTTTTATAAAATTAATCCAAGAAAGATCTTTTATGAAATTTTCTTTTGACATGACCCAAGCTAAACCAATAGTGGGAGATATAGACCATTGATGTCCTGGTGCCAATTTATTAGACGCTGAAGCAACTACACTCAAATCAGCAAAATATTTATCTTTGTATCCATAATGAGTATAGAAAGAGGCATTCTGACGATACCAAGTCTGATCAGTCCCTTTGGTATTACGGTATTCATAGTCCCATTTTAATTGACTATAAATCTTATTGTCTTTATTTATTTGTTTGTCATAAAATAAAGTTGCTGCAAAATTGAATACCCGTGTAAATGCAATACATTTAGCATCACTACTCATCGCACTTTCTTTACCATCAGTATAATAAGTCGTACTTGAGGGTACGCCATTTTCCCATGCAGTTACCGAATTACTACCATAAACAAAAGTTTTAGAATGATTTTCCCAATATTGGGCATAGTTATCATAAGATAACATACCGCTTGCTCCTAGTCCTGGGGTTATAGATGATAAATCTTGGGTAAGAGTCATATCAGCGAACAATGTACGTTCGTGGAACTTTGTGTAAGCCGCCGCTTGTGATACAGCTAAAGGATTTTTGGTTCCAGCCCAAGTCGCACTACCTCCCCATGTACCATTTTCCAAACGAGCGGGAAAAGCAGCGGAAGGTAAAGTATAAATCATATCCCATAAATTAGCACCTCCCTGATCGTCCGCTCCCGGAGTCCTAGTTTCTGACAGGATACCTAATACATTTAATTTCAATTTTGTTTTTTCTGTTAGATCAATATCCAGATTAGTACGTAAATTGGCTCTGGAGTATTGGTCCTGTGTAGAATATCCATCATTCATATAAGGATTGGCAATAAATCCTTTATTAGTAGTCAAGTTAGCCATGGCATAATAACGGAATTTGCTTGCCCCACCTCGGAAACTTATATTATATATATTGGTGGCATCCATATCACGATAAGTTTCTCCAAGCCAATCCACATTAGCATAAAGATATGGATATTGACCACTACGAAATGCGTTCAGCTCATCTTGTGTATAACGTGTTGTTAACCCGTCATTTACCAATGCTTCATTCATGGCATTTGCATAAGAATAACTGTCTACAAACTTGGGTTTGCGTGCCTGCCAACCGAAACCATGATCATAAGTAAACTTGATTTCACGTGTATTATAAATACCACGTTTGGTAGTGATATTAACTACACCATTAATACCTTTATGTCCGTAAATAGCTACTGCAGCAGCATCTTTCAATATAGTGACAGTTTCTACCTCTTCAGGAGTAACATCTGTAATATCACGTTCAATACCATCCACCAATATCAACGGATTATTGGTAGATAAACTTTGTAGACCACGAATAAAAAATGTAGGTTCAGCATCTGCATATCGTCCGCTACCTTGTAAAGTAGTCAAGCCTGTACCATATCCAAAAAGCGAATTAGCTATATTTTTAGCACTACGCTTATTGAAATCTTCATTATATACGGTAGAGATTGATGAGGTAGATTCTTCCAGACGTTGAGCTTTATGATATCCGATTTCTACAACTTCATCGGAATATTTTGCCGGTTTACCGGAAGTTATACTATCATTGAGTTCCTGTGCATACCCCTGCATACTCAAAAAAGTAAGGAGTGCCGGAATAATTAATCTATTTTTTCTCATAATAATTAATTCAAATTGTAATTGAAGTATTCATTAGTTATTACCATCCGGGATTTTGAACAAGCCCGTATCCTTTATTAACTTCTGTTGACGGAAATGGAGAAAGATACCATTTAGGGTCAAATCCATTTGTCCACCAATAACGAGTAGGGTTATTCAATTCAAATTTTTCATATTCAAAATGGGTTGGATAAGCCATCTTCCCTTCATCGTTTCCACGCCAAGGCAAATCTCTTCGTACTCCGTTGTCATCTAAACGATAAATGAAAAGTCCATGCAATTGCTTTTCAAATACATCTGCTCGTTTATAGCGAATCAAGTCAAAGAAGCGTGCATCTTCCATACCTAGTTCGCAAGCACGTTCACGAAGAAGTTCTTCAATAAAAGCATCTTTATTACTTTGTAAATTTTTATCTGGATTACATTCTGCCAATCCTTTCATTCCTACACGTGCGCGTACAATATCTACTTGAGCTATAGCTTTATCCATACTGCCTCGTGAACTTTGACACAATGCTTCCGCATAAATTAAATGCAGTTCAGCTATACGGATACAAGGCCAATGTACATATCTACGCAACATATCGTTTCCCATTAAGAATTTGATGGGTGCATATCCCGTAGCGAATGAACCTGTTTGACTGGTAGGACCATTGCCGGCACTCTTTCCGCCCAACCACGATTCAAAGCAATACCCCGACATATTTCCTGTAGTCCAATCCAAAGATTCTTGCTGACCATTTACAATGATTTCTTCATACATACGCGGGTCACGGGTCAATTCTATATTTATTAGTCCGTCACTGGCTGTGCCCGTTCCTTTCAAAAACATTTCATCCAGTTTTCCTTCACTTTTAGTCTTATCCCAATCAAACGGCATACCATCTTTCCAAGGAAACATTTCCATATATTCTTGTGTAGGACTGTAACCACGATGAATGCTCATAAGAGGATCTCCCCATTGGTGCCAATTATAATGACTTGATTTGAATGCATCAATATCAATTACACGTGTGTTTATCAATACTTCCGGGCTGTCCAAATTAGCATAGCCTGCACGATATGCCAAACGATAATCTTCTGGACGAGTACCTTTCGCCCGCTGTAAACTATATCCACCTTTAGAAGCCAGTTCATTAAAGAATTGTTCACACGCTTCCAGACAGCGATCCCATAGTTCCGGTTTATAACCACCATACCAAATAGCAGGATTGCCTGTCGCTCCCGGGTAATAAGGCTGGTCGGAATTAAATAAAGGTGAGGCTGCAAATTGAAGAATACGACATTTATAAGCTAAAGCTGCTGCTCTAGTCCAGCGTCCGGATTCAGATGCAGGTGTTTCTACAGTCCAAGGAAGTACAGCAGCAGCTTCATCCAGCAATTGTACCATATAATTCACTGTTTCTTCCACACTGTTACGGGGCATTTCATAGCTTGTATCTGTCCCACTGAATGTACCTTTAATTAAAGGAATGCCACCATAATGACGAAATACATCAAAATAACGGGAGGCAAGAATACATTTCGCTTGTGCCACCATAGAAACTTTTTCATCTTCCCCTAACCCCGGTACATTATCAATATTCTCAATCAACATCCATACTCCACGTACAGCTTCCCAGATATTATTCCTTAAATAATCAAATTTATCAGAACGTTTACCATAATTAGCTGTATGAGTACCTTGATAATAAGGTCCGGTGATACCGGCTGATGGATAAGTATATATATAAAGATCTGTCAATGCCTCCGGTTTGCCCACGTAATTATTAGAACTTTCCTGATTAGCTACATTTTTATAAGGAAGCCCATAATATTGCATACCATAAAGATTAGTCAGAAACTGTCTGGTATATTCAGCATTGTTAAATACGGTATCTTTTGTAACCGATCCTCCTGGAGCCTTTTCCAAAAAAGAGTTGCCGAACTTGATTTCATCGACACATGAAGTAGCGATGACAGATGTTAGAGCCAGTCCTGAAGCAACATTAAAAATCCATTTATTATATTTTTTCATTTGATTGCATTATTAAGATTAAAAACCAAGTTTCAAACTCAATGAATATGTTTTTGTCAGCGGATAAGAGGGAGAATTGCTAGCCTTTGATTCCGGATCACTCCAAAAATATGGAGTAAAGGTCAATAAATTATATCCACTTAACGCTAACTGCATAGTATTCAGTTTCAGTTTTTTCATAAACGGAAGATTGAAATTATAAGCAATTTGCAGATTTTTCAAACGAAGATACTTAGCATCTTTCTCCCACAAAGTTGATTCCGCATAGTTATTGGTATCGTTGATAAATGTCGCACGCGGATATTCCGCATTTGGATTCGGATTCTCTGGAGTCCATGTATGGTCTAACATATATTCCAACAAACCTCCTTGATCTGAGTTTGTACGGTCTGTAAAAGGTTGACGGAATACGCTTGATATACTGCGGCTTACATTCCATGCGGCAGTCCATTGCATTGAAACATCAAATCCCTTCCAGCTGAATCCCATATTAAGACCGGCCATGTATTCCGGATCATCTGTGAAACCAAATTGACGTGACATATCGTTAGAATCTATTTTACCATCGTTATTTAAATCGACATATACACAATCACCATTTTTTAAATCACTGACTAATTGTTCTGGCATATCCGTACCATATACTTCTTTGTAATGAGTAGGGGTTGTTTCCGAATTATAATATTCAAAGAATTTATATTGGCTGCGTGAACCAAGACGACGTCCTTTTTGATACATATATTCTTCATTCTGCGGAGCTTCTTTTCTCTCTACCACCCGATTTTGATTGTACATCAAATTCAATCCTACGTTATATCTAAAATTGTCGCCTATTTGATCGTTCCATTTTAAAGTGATTTCCCAGCCCCAGCTTCTCATTTCCCCAAGATTAGCCAATGGAGGAGTAAATCCTAATACAGAAGGAGCCGTACCGTCACTCAACATAATGTCTGTACGTTTTTCATGATAATAATCAAATGAAGTGCGTAAGCGATCATTAAGGAAATTAGCATCTACACCTAAATTGGTTTTCAACGCTTTTTCCCATGTAATATCTTGGTTATTCTTTCCATTTTCATAAGCTGCAGGACTTACTGTGGAATTATTGATACCAAACAAAAAACCATGACCATCACGGTTAATTAAAGAAGAATTATTAACTACATAAGGATCAGACATATAGAGGAAACGTTGCTTGTTTCCGTCAAAACTATCATTACCAACTAGACCGGTTGTATAACGAAATTTCAAGAAACTTACTACTGATTTTATAGGTTTCCAGAATTTTTCCTCACTAACAATCCAACCAAAAGACCCGGCCGGAAAAGTACCAAAACGTTTGCCGGGTGCATAATTCTCGGAACCATTATATCCAATATTGAATTCTGCCATATAGCGGTTTTTCCAATCATAAGTTGCACGTCCCACTATACCAACCATACCACGAGGAATATCAGAATATGCACTAGGATAATATATCTTAGACTGATTGTATAACAATAATGCTGAAACATGATGATTACCGAATTCCCGGGCATAGTTTAAGGCTGCCTCCATATACCAATCACGTGATTTAGCCGGATCCTTATCTTCATATTTCAACTGAGAATTTTGTCCATATTTCTTGTAAGCAATCGTACCATCTTCCTGTAATACAGGAGTATAAGTTGCAACACTAGCACTAGCCTGTGTATAAGATGTAAAGCCACTATTGTATGATCCTTTAATATGGAATGACAATCCTTTAGTTATAAAATCCAGTTTTTGTTTTAATTGGACATCAGCATTTAAGGTGTTATTACTGGTTCGCATAAAACCTCCACCATAGTATCCCATGCCGCTACCACCAGTAAAAGGCATTCTCAAATCCGGATAGTCCGTACTTGCATTAACCAGTTTGCCATCGACAAGTCCCGGACTAGAAAACGGAGTGGAATAATACATGTTTATTAACATCCCGGCACTACCCTGTCCAGTATAAGGTTTAGAAGCATTATTCACATTACCAGCAATATTCATTGATAATGTTGTCGTTTTGGTTACGTCAATATCTAGATTTGAGCGGTAATTGAAACGATTATATTGATAAGACAGATTATAGGGCAAGTCAAATTCTTTAAATAAACCACCTTGTGTATAAGCTCCTGCTGAAATAAAATAACGTACACGGTCTGTACCACCTGATATATTAACATTATGCTGTGTTTGAAGGGTCATATCTTTTAAGCAATAATCTACCCAATCCACACTTGGAAAACGAACGGGATCTGAACCATCTTTAAATTTCTGGATTATTTCATCCGAAAACGTAGGATTCAAACCATCACCAGTGTTTATTTGGTTATAAAAAGTGGCATATTGATAAGAATTAGCCATTTTAATACTTTCGGTCGGGGCAATAATACTTGAGGAAGTCGTAAATGAAATCTTAGCCTTTCCTTCCTTACCTCGTTTAGTCGTAATTAAAACAACGCCATTTGCACCTCGTACACCAAAAACAGCCGTAGCAGAAGCATCTTTTAATATAGAAATGCTTTCTATTTCATTAGGATCAATATCATTCATGCTACGTTCCACACCGTCTACTTGAATAAGAGGAGCAGATTGATTCCATGTAGCTTGACCACGGACAAAAATATTCGCTGCATCACTTCCCGGTTCTCCGGAATACTGTACGGTAGTCAAACCTGCCATTTGCCCTGATAACATATTAGAAATGGACCCTGTTGGAGTTTTTGTCAATTCTTCACCTTTTACGCTGGAAATAGCTCCAGTCACAGAAACCTTTTTCTGAACACCATAAGCTACAACCTCTACTTCTCCTAACATTTGAGAATCATCCTCCAAAACAATTTCGATATTAGATTGTTTTACTTCCACAGTTTTAGAACTATATCCAATGAATGAAATCAATAACTTAGCTCCTTTAGGAACATCCAGTTTAAAAACTCCATCAATGTCGGTTATAGTACCTACTGTCTGACCTTGCACAACAACATTGGCACCAATAATAGGTTCTCCTAAATTATCTACAACCTTACCGGTCACTGATACTTTTTGTTGTTGAGCAATATTGTTTGCAGCTATTGCCGACTGTCCTCCTAGGGGAAGAGCCAGAGGACCTGCAAACAGACTAAAGAGAAAAAGCCATCGAAATCTTAATCGATGTCCCAACAGACTTGATTTTTTGCTGTCTTTCATACTTTAATTATTAAGTTAAACAAAAGTTAACTTGATATATAAGTATAGAAGTATCGAAAAAAGCCCATTTCATCGAATTTTGTAATATAGATGATACAATAATAGAGAATATAAAGAGCTCTTATTGCTGTTTGAAAAAAATCTCTTTTAGTTGGTTTTTATGAAATATTTTGCTTTACGTTCCAATTTATATGAAGCAGTTTATGTCCTAGCATAAACTTAAAAGATATCCTTAAAAAGTAAGTGTACTTCATTAGCCATTTAAGTACATTTACTTGGCTCACGAAGCATACTTGCTTTTTAAGGTAATACAATAATAACATTTACATGAAATGAAAAAGCATTTATGCATATATAATAATAGAATTGGCTATTTAAGCAATTGATCGAAGATTTCTCTAAAAACCTTATCGGCATGCTCCTGCATTATTCGTATATAATTAAATATAGGACGATTGTTTTTCATGCTATGGCCAATACAATATTCTATTTTTTCTATTTCGATACCTATATCATAACCATGTTGTGCAAATGTTTTTCTTGCAGAATAATATGAAACCTTTCTATTTATGCCTGCTAGACCAGCCACTTTCCCTATATGTCTAAAGACCAAACTATATACTTTTTCATAAGATTTATACTTGCCAAAAACTAATTTCCCATTTTCTGAAATATATCGATCAATAATTGCCTGTGCTTCTGGCTGGATAGTGAAAGCTATTTCATTTTCATTCTTTTTGCTATTACGGGTTTTATGTCTTATATATCTCATACAGTTCCCTTTAGTGAAATCATACTCCATTAAGTCTCTTAGATTAATACCACCTAAATAATAAGTTAACATAAATATATCCCGAGCCATGATATGCACAGATTTGAATAATTTTACATCACGTATTCTTTTTAATTCATCAACGGACAGATCTAGTTCTCTGATATTACTAATTGGCATTTTAAATAAGACAAAAGGATGAACTAAATAAGTTACATAATTCATTTTCCTGGCATAGTTCAATATTACTTTTATTAAAGTGAGGTAAATCCTGATAGAAGTTTCTTTTAATCCTTCAGCCTTCATTACATCAGCGAAACTTTGTATATGTGTCGGACTGAGTTGTACCAAAGGAAAATCACCTTTCATGTGTTTAAGGAACTTTGCACAAGCTATATTATATAATTTATGGGATTTTTTACGATCGTCTGCCTCCATCATCGAAAGATATTCTTTCACTACCGTATTAAAGGTTATTCCCTTTTTTTGTTGTTCCCGAGTTATGACATGTATTAATTCAGTGCATGAAATGGTCGACTGATAATGAATAGACGAAAGAATCTCTTCGTATTCATTAATCAGTTTGCGCAAACAAGAATTTATATTAGCTGCATTTTCGTGTTTTACTACTCGTCCATTTTTCATTTGATTTGCAGAATCCAAAATGAATTGGGTTGAAATATATCTCGTTTGTGAACGATGAGCTACTGCGATCCTAACTCTATGTCTACCGTTAGATAATTTTTTAGCAGGCACAATTACTATTGAAAGATTAGCCATATTCAAATTTTAGTTTATACGTTTTACAATACAATATTAAAGTAACAATCAGAAATAAAAGCACTCTTGTATAACAAAAATGCTCGTGAGACTATCCATTTTGAGATTGTTCACAGACATTTGTACTATTTTTCAGTTGAAAAGACGTAAATTTCCATGCTTTTGTACAATCCTACATTGGCTTTTTTCATATTCACGCATATATTTGCAACACTTTTTCACAGGTGGGAGACCTATTTCTCCTGAGAGAATAGAAAACTAACTTTTGTTTAACTTAATAATTAAAGTATGAAAGACAGAAAGAATTCAAGTCTGTTGGGTCGCCTGGACAAGTTCCAGCGGCTGTTCTTCGTTGCTTTGTTATCCGTATTGGCTGTAGGGGCCTTTGCACAGAGCAAAACCGTTTCGGGTACTGTCCTTGACAAGACAGGTGAGTCTGTAATCGGTGCCAGTGTGGTGGTGAAAGGTACTACCAATGGTACAATTACTGACTTTGATGGTAAGTTCACACTTCAAAATGTTCCTGATAATGGAACTATCCAAGTAAGTTTCGTGGGATACAAGACCGTAGATATCCAGGTGAAAGGACAATCTACCGTTAAGGTAATCTTGGAGGAGGATACTGAAACACTGGATGAGGTTGTGGTAGTAGGTTATGGTGTTCAGAAAAAAAGTGATGTGACTGGTGCTATGGCACGTGTTGGTTCTGAAGAATTGAATACAAGACCTGTGAACAATGCTTTTGAAGCCTTACAAGGCAAAGCTGCCGGTGTAGATATCACCTCAAGTGAACGTCCGGGTACTGTAGGATCAATCCGTATTCGTGGTAACCGATCTATCAGCGCATCATCAGACCCTCTGTATGTAGTAGATGGAGTTCCTTTGAGTGCTGGAGGAATTGAAACGATCAATCCGCGTGACATAGAATCCATTGATATCTTAAAGGATGCCTCTTCTACAGCTATTTACGGTTCTCGTGGTGCCAATGGTGTCATATTGATAACTACCAAACGCGGTAAAGCGGGTAGACTCGCTTTAAACTACTCAGGTTCTGTCACATTAGAAAACCTAAAAGACAAATCACCTGCCATGAGTGCAAGCGATTATATTACCTGGCGCCGTTGGGCTTATTATAACTCAGATCCGGTAAACAATCCTCGCGGTGACCAACCTAACTACGATAAAGACCAAATTTATTTCGCAGCATCAGGTGATCCCGCAGCTTTGGCAAATGTAAATAAAGGTTGGAGTAACGGTACTTGGGATGGAAGTAAAGTAACAGATACCGACTGGGCAGACATAGTGACCCAAACAGGTATCACTCATGAACACACCATCAGTGGTAGTGGCGGTAACGAAACTGCGCAAGCTTTCTTCTCTGTTGGTTACCTGAATAATCAAGGAACTCAGAAAGGACAGGAATATGAACGTTATAATTTTTCAATGTCTGTCGATTTACAAGTAAAACCTTGGTTTAAAATGGGCGGATCTATCAACGGTTCATGGGCGGTTCAAGACTATGGTTATTCCCGTACCGGACAATCTTCAGGCTCGGGCCCTGTTGATATATATAGCGCGGCAAAAGCTATTCCACGCTTTGGTGTTCCTTATGATGAAGAAGGAAATATCATTACCAACCCCTGTGGCTCCACCACCAATGTTTATACTGTAATTGACGAATGGAATAAGTCAACCGATAACCGCCAAACTTTCCGTGCACTAGGCAGCTTTTACGGACAATTTGATTTTGGGAAAATATGGGCACCTCTAGAGGGACTAAGCTATAAAATCTCTTTCGGTCCTGATTTCCGCCACTATCGTCAAGGTATTTTTATCAGCAAAGACTCTGCCGTGAAAATGGGCTCAAAAAACTATGCTAAATATGCAACAGATCGTTACTTGTCATGGACACTGGATAATCAGATCAACTATAACAAGACATTCGGCAAACATAACTTAGGCGTAACCTTATTGCAATCAGCTTCCAAATATAATAAAGAAAGTGGTTCCGAAAGTGCTAACGCCATCCCTAATGAAAATTTTGAATGGTACAACATGGGCAGTGTAGATATTACTGATGCAGCAACTTATGGTGCTGGTATGAGTACTGGTATGTCTGAGAATCAGCTGGCATCGTACATGGCACGTGTAAACTACGCATACAACGACCGTTATTTATTGACTGTATCCGGACGTTATGACGGTTCTTCCGTATTAGCAGACGGGCACAAATGGAGTTTCTTCCCTTCTGCCGCCTTGGGCTGGCGCATTGACCAAGAAGACTTCATGAAAGATATTTCTTGGATAAACCAGTTAAAACTTCGTTTCGGTTTGGGAACAACTGGTAACTCAGCTGTAAGTGCATATTCTACATTAGGTAACATCCAGTCATTCTATGTACCTTTTGGCTCTACTCTAACCCCTGCTTATGCTACTAATGAACCTTATTACACTTCTTCTCAAGTAAAAATGGCAAATAAAAATTTAGGTTGGGAAAAGACAACACAATATAACTATGGTATAGATTTCAGTTTCTTGAATGGACGTATCAGCGGTTCAATGGATATTTATCACTCTAACACCAATGACTTATTATTAAGCATGACTATTCCAACCTTAACTGGCTTTAATTCTACTTATGCCAATGTAGGTAAAACAAAAAACTTCGGTGTTGACTTATCTTTGAACCTGGTTCCCATACAAACTAAAGACTTTGAATGGAGTTCCACTATCAATGCAGCCTATCAAAAAGATGAAATCTTAGAACTTGCTAACGGTAAGCAGGATGACATTTCCAATGCCTGGTTCATTGGTGAGTCAATCAATGTTTACTATGGTATTGCCAACGATGGTCTGTGGCAGGAAAGCGATGCGGCAGAGATGGCTAAATTTAATGCTAATGGACATAAATTTGAAGCAGGCATGGTGAAACCTGTTGATCAGGATGGCAACTATATTATTGACAGTAATGACCGTATTATTCTTGGCAATAAAAATCCTAAATGGGTGCTGGGATGGAGCAATACATTCAACTATAAAGGTCTTGAACTAGGTATCGAGCTGAACGGACGATTTGGTTATATAGTTGATACGGGTGGTGAAGGCCAAAACGGTATGTATAACCAACGTGAAATAAACTATTGGACTCCAGACAATACTGGTGCTGATTATCAAAAACCAATTTACAGTACAGCGGGTGGTGATGCTTATTCAAGTCTGCTAGGCTTTAAAGACGCTTCATTCATCAAGATCCGTAACATTTCTCTGGGTTATAACTTTAATTCCAAAGCATTAAAGAACATCGGAATCAGTTCTCTTAAATTATATGCACAAGCTAAGAATATAGGCAACCTCTATTCTTCAGTAGATTTTATGGATTTGGACTTAGGCACTACTTATTACAATAGAGGCTTTACTTTCGGTTTACAAGTTGGTTTCTAATTTGATAATAACACATTAAACTGTTTTTAAAATGAAAAATTTAAAATATACATTATTCACAGCCGCCCTGTCTGTCGCAATGACTGCTAGTTTCAGTTCTTGTAGCGATAGTTTCCTAGATGAAAAAAACAAGTCATCCTATACCACTGACTATTTCAAAACGTCACAGGGCATTCAAGATCTGGCTACCGCACTGTACGGTAACATCCGTTGGCATTTCGGTTATGAATGGGCGTATGGTATTACCCTTTACGGCACCGATGAATTTACAAACGGCTCTGACCTGACTGCAGAACCATGGAACACTTATGACAGCCGTCTGAACCCGTTGGACTGTACAACGGCGAACGGTGCCGCCAACAACAACTGTCCGGGTGTATCGGCTCTTTGGGATCAGATGTATTACGGCATCGCCTCTGCAAATCAAGTTATCGCATCAGCTGACTATGTTACTGATGCGGAAGTCCGTGAAAAATGCCTAGGGGAAGCTTATTTCCTACGTGGATATAACTACTATCGTCTTTTCGCACAATATGGTGGTGTGGTTCTGCAAACCCAAGTTACTGAAGGTGTGGTCAGAACCTTTACTCGCGCTTCTGCAGAAGAAACATTAAACCAAGTGATTGATGACTTGCAGAACGCTTACGACAAACTGCCTACAGATAGATGGCGTGGTACAGGTACATGGACTAAATACACAGCAGCACACTTCCTGGCAAAAGCTTTGCTGTACCGTCAGTCTGAACGTTGCAGCGACTGGAACTCAAGTTATCCTGCTGATGCTGATTTGAAAAAAGCGATTACATTATGTGATGAAGTCATCTCAAAATGTCCGTTAGAAAGTGATTATAATAACCTTTACGCCAAATGGACTGGTATAGACTGCAAAGCTGAAGAATCTAATGAAATATTAATGTCATGCCAACACACTTCTTCGGCAACCGGACGTTTCGGAAACCGTACTTATAATTACTTCAACCCACAATTCTCCAACTTCTCCGGTGGTTGGACACAACGTGGTCAATATATCGGTGGTATGGACTTCCAACGTTGCCGCCCTACAGAATACGCTTATGCTATCTTCGACAATGTGAATGACTCACGTATGTGGAAAACATTCAAAACTGTCTACGGATTGAATAATATTGCATCGAAAGCAGATGATGTAGTGGCTACAAACGGTATTACAGCCGATCAGGTTCCAACACTAGGCGACCAAGGCATCATCTTTATTCTTAATAAAAAAAGTGACAACCGTTTTAAAGACGCCACAAACTCCGATTATGGAACAGTAGGTCGTGGTGGTATAGCCCACTCCTTTGTAAACCCCGAAACAAATAAATGGGTGCCGAATGTATTCCCTATATATGCCGGTGGTCAATATGTATTGAACACCTATGGTGTTAGCGGAAATCCAGCACAGTCCAATGTATTCTGTGGTATCAATAAGACTGACGACGGATCGCGTACAGCAGAGAAAGGTGACGCACATCGTGATGTCATTATGGCCCGTACAGGCGAAACTTATCTGATAAAAGCGGAAGCTCAAGTACGTTCCGGTAACTTCCAGGATGCTATCTCTACCATCAACCAGCTCCGTGCACGTGCCGAATGGAAAAATGGTGAAGACCGCGAATACTACACCGATGGTTCTATGGCTTTCTTGAAAAGCGCAGGCGGTGACGAAGATAATTCAACCGCACTAAGCACTTTAGGCAAATGCAAAGATGCCAATGGTACCAAGATCAATAACACAGAGGCATTCAAGGCTTCTTTCCTTCAAAAGAACACTTACTATCTTTCAACTGGTATAGAACGCACAACAGATGCTTCCAGTCTGCAAATTTCAAGTTATTCATCATTACCAGCCGAGGATGAAGCTATTCTATCAGCTATGGGCGTAAATGGGGACAAAGACCGTTTGATCAATTTCATTTTAAACGAACGTACCCGTGAATGCTTAGGTGAATGGAACCGATGGGAAGAATTGAGCCGTACCAAGACTTTGGTTCAACGTGCTAAATTATTCAATCCGGAAGCAGCTGCCAATATAGCAGACAAACATTTGCTTCGTCCTATTCCACAAACATTCTTAGACCAACTTCAACATGAAGACGGTACGAATTTAAGTGATGAAGAAAAAGCCGCAATGCAAAATCCTGGCTATTAACAGACTAGATTTTTGCAGTCAATAATTAATAAAGGGGAGTGCCGAATTCAGCACTCCCCTATTTTCCACACCATAAATACTTATTTTATAATGAAAAAAATCGGTCGGTTTATATGCTTCACTACACTATTCTTGTTAATAGCGGGATGCAAACAACAAAAAACTATACGCTATGAACTTGTAGATGGCAATCCACAAATAGATTACATAGATTTCCTGAACGACACGCTATGCCGATTTGTCGCACCAGGACCATTGGTTCTAACAAGCCACTACACAAAAAAAGGAGATATTTATATAATACAAATCAACGATATAGTAAGCGCACGGCTATATAAAACAGAAGAAGGAAAGCTACGAGGTGAGGCTCCTTTTTTTGAAGGAATATGGATTATAAAAGAAAAGTGATATCAACAAGTTCTGTACAGTTCATTTACTCATTTCTTTTCATATAAAGAATCTATCTGTCAGTCCCCCCCCAATCAATAACTAAAATCCAATACAAATCCAACACGACGAATAAAGATTGTTATCCGTATATGAAAAAAGAACAGAAAGAAGATGAACAATATTCCATGTAAATGAATAAAATTCCATAGGTAAGACACCTTCTTCGTCTATATTTGCATAAATCAAAAATCAAAGATACTATGGAACTATTACCAGCAATCAGAAAAAGCATAATTGCATTCGCTCTGTTACCCGCACTTCTATATGCAGGTATCCCTCCCACCCTACAAAGCGATGCCTCACAAAGAATGACCAAAGATATCATGGACCGCGCTTACATCACCCCCAAACGTATTGTTACCAAATATGCAGGATGTAAGAATAATCTAATAAAAAACGAACACTATTTGTTAGAGCGTGGAAACGGCCAATCGGAAATGAACAGAAAAAAATGTTGCATAATGACCTCTACTGAAACAGAGAAGGCATCCTTATTACTGGATTTCGACAGTGAACTGCATGGAGGATTAAAGCTCGTCATGGGCAGTTCCAACCGTAGGGAGCCTTCTTTGGTAAGAATACGTTTCGGAGAATCTGTTGGAGAAGCCAACAGTACCACTTCAAATTCCGAATGGAAAGTGGGATTTTCAACAGACGATCATGCCAAACGTGATATCATCATGGAAATTCCCCGTGACGGCATGATTGAAATAGGTAATACCGGTTTCCGCTTTGTCCGCCTCGACTTGCTGCAAAACAACGCCACTATCTCTTTAAAAGAAATTTCAGCTATCCTGCGCTACCGTGATATTCCTTATCTGGGATCTTTTGAATGCAACGACCAACGTTTAAACAAAATATGGATTACCGGAGCCTATACTGTCCACTTGAATATGCAGGAGTTTTTATGGGATGGCATCAAACGTGACCGGGTAGTCTGGCTGGGCGATATGCATCCTGAATTAATGGCTGTCAGCCGTGTTTTCGGATACAATGAGGTAATTCCCAACAGTCTGGACCTGGCCTGCAAACAATTTCCGTTACCCAATTGGATGAATGGCATGAGTGCATACAGCCTATGGTATCTGATCAACCAATATGAATGGTATCACCAGACTGGTGATATTGATTTTTTAAAGAAACATTCCGACTATATCAGCGGATTAATCCATCTGATAAATGAGAAAGTGGATGATGCGGGAAATGAAACGTTAGCACCTGCCCGCTTTTTGGACTGGCCATCCAGCGGAAATAAAGCCGGAGTTGAGGCAGGCTATCGCGCACTGATCGTATGGGCTATGCAAGATGCACATCAATTGTCTTTAAAACTTGGTAACACTTCTGATGCTCAATTATGTCTGGACATTATCAACCGGATGAAAAAAAAGATATTACCTCACAACAATCTGAAACAGGCAGCTTCATTAATGGCCATCGCTGGATTGATGGATCCCCAACAGGCTTGCGATGAAGTTGTCTCTGTCGGTGGTGGAAAAGGTTTTTCCACTTTTTACGGGTATTATATGCTGGAAACATTAGCCAAAGCAGGTGAGTATGAGAAAGCAATAGATATCATTAACACTTTCTGGGGGGCCATGCTGGATTTGGGAGCAACCACGTTTTGGGAAGATTTCAATCTGGACTGGATTCCTAATGCCGCTCCTATAGACGAACCTGTTCCAGCCGGAAAAAAAGACATACATGGCGATTTCGGCGCCTATTGCTATCCCGGATTCCGTCACAGCCTTTGCCACGGGTGGTCCTCAGGACCTACCACATGGCTGTCAGATCATGTATTAGGTATAAAAATCGTGAACGTGGAACGCAAGCAGATCAGTATTGAGCCACACCTAGGTAAATTAGAATGGGCTAAAGGCACTTATCCCACCCCTTGGGGCGTGATAGAAGTCAGCCACGAGAAGAAAGCCGATGGTAAAATCGCAACCAAAGTGAAACTTCCGAAAGGTGTAAAACAAATTTAATTATAAGAAATCGTTATCAAACTTCTATAAAAACTGGATCTTATGAAAAACATAATGATATGGATTATGCTCCTCTTGAGTATAACTTATACTGACGCCCAAAATGGGAAGTCTCCTAGAAAAGACTATGCCAAATTAGCTAATTATGATGAAAGTAAGGTTCCGCAATATACCTTACCTTCCGTATTAATGTGTCACGACGGAGAAATGGTTCAGACCAAGGAACAATGGGAGCAAAAACGCCGCCCCGAAATTTTAAACCTGTTCACGACTTACATGTTTGGCAAAGCACCTGTATTAAAACACAAACTGCCTTGTACAGTCAGTCGGATCAATGAAAAAGCTCTGAACGGATGTGCCACCCGGAAAGAAATAACCATCCAATTAACAGACGATCCACAGGGTCCCCACATTGACTTGCAACTGTATCTTCCTAATCATGTATCAGGAAAAATTCCGGTTTTTCTAGGTATCAGCTTCATGCCCAATTACACGATATATGATGATCCCGATTTATCTGTCCCCGAAATAACAGATGAAAAAATGAAGAAAAGATCTTTCAGGGGATCAATGGACAAATCCTGGCAGCTTGATAAAATTTTGGAACACGGATATGGTCTGGCCACTTTCTGTTATAATGATGTGGATCCCGATTTTGACGATGACTTCCAAAATGGTGTGCATCCTTATTATTATGAGAAAGGGCAGAATTTCCCAGATCCGGATCAATGGGGTTCCATTGCAGCTTGGGCATGGGGCATGAGCCGTGCCATGGATTATCTGGAAACAGACAAAAAAGTGGATGCCAAAAAAATCGCCGTGATAGGTCATTCTCGTCTTGGCAAAACCGCTGTCTGGGCCGGAGCCTCCGATCCGCGTTTTGCTTTAGTCATATCCGGGAATTCAGGATGTTGTGGAGTTGCCATCTCACGTCGTTGTTTTGGTGAGACTGTAGAAGCCATGAATGTACGTTTTCCTCATTGGTTCTGCGGTAATTATAAACAATTTAACGACCGGGAAAAATACTTGCCTTTCGACCAGCACGAACTCGTTGCCCTGATTGCTCCAAGACCTATATATATCGCCAGTGCAGAAGAAGACAACTGGTCCGACCAAAAAGGTGAATTTCTAGGAGGTAAAGGAGCTGAACCTGTATATGCCCTCTATGGCTTAAACGGAATAGGTTGTGAAGAAATGCCTCCTGTGGATACACCTTACATGAATGGCTCTATCGCATACCACAATCGCAAAGGGCCTCACGCTATTCTTCCATACGATTGGGAACAATTTCTTCGTTTTGCTGACAAATATTTTAAAAACAAATAATTAATATATAAATCAATGATGAAAAACAAGAACCTACTTATAGGATTATGCTCGGTACTGCTGTTGCTTAGCATATCAATAAACATGACAGCTCAGGACTCGCGTGAACGTACATATTATTATGAAATACTAGAACCACGCCATGAGCCCAAACCGAAAATCAAAGGTTTTGCAACAGAAAGAGTAAAAGAGAACTTAGACAGAGGGTTAACGGCCACCTCATCTGTAGACGGGAAAGGTATCTACCTCAGTTGGAGGCTATTGGAACAAGATAAAACAGACACTCCCTTCCACCTCTACCGTTCTGCAAACGGCAAGACACAGCGCCTATCAAAAAATCCAATTAAAAACACCTGTGACTTTGTTGACCAAACTCCCGTTGCCGGAAAAGCAACCTATTGGATCTGTGCATTAGATAAAAAGAAAAAAGTGATTAACACATCTTCCAAATTGGATGTGGACTGTTCTTTATTGAAAAACTATCAATCCATTAAATTGAACCGTAATATAAAAGCAGGCAAAATAGCCGTTGCTGATTTGAACGGGGATGGTATTTACGATTATATCATTCGTACCCCAGAAAAAAATGTGGATCCCGGAATGCCCGGTACTCTGGATGGTTCAACTTACCAAATTGAGGCTTATTTAAGTGACGGCACTTTTTTATGGTCTAAAGATTTAGGACAAGGTATTGAGCCCGGTGTTTGGTACTCCCCTTTCATCGCATACGACTTCAATGGAGATGGCAAAGCAGAAATTGCCTTAAAAACAGCTCCGGAAACGACCAAACGAAATGAAAAAGGACGGGTAGACTCCGGTGAAGAATATCTAAGTGTATGGGATGGAATGACCGGAAAAGAAATTGCCCGCGTGGACTGGCCTGAACGGAATGACAGGTATGGAAATCTGGTCCGGCAAAACCGTAACCAAATAGGAATGGCCTATCTGGACGGCAAGACTCCTTATATATTGGCATGTCGTGGCACTTACAAACTGATGACTGTAGATGCATGGCAACTGAAAGATAACAAACTGGAACGTGCATGGCGATGGGACGGTGATGAAGAAAATCCCGTAGTAAGAAGCATGGGTTCCCATAATATGGTATGTGGTGATGTGGATGGAGATGGAAAAGATGAAATTCTATTAGGCTCATGCATGCTTGATGATAACGGGACTTTACTATGGTCTACCGGATTAGGACACCCTGATAAAATCTATCTGACTGATATCGACCCGGATCGTCCGGGTATGGAAGTGTTCCTTTGTCTGGAACCTTGGCACGAGAACGGACGTGGCGTTTGTGTTGTGGATGCCAGAACAGGACAACCGGTATGGAATATCGGTCATAAGACATTCCATGTAGGCGATGGGATGGTTGCTGATTTTGATCCGGTCCATAAAGGTCTGGAATGTTTTGCCAGCGAAGACCGTAAAGGAGGCAGCACAGACAAATATCTACTTTCGGCTGACGGTAAACCCTTAGGTAAAAATGAGGAAGTGCCCTCCTGCCGTAATTGGGCCTGGTGGGACGGTGACTTATTGCGTGAAACATTTAAAGGAGATGATAACCGATGGGGGGCAAGTTCCTCTTCAAACGGTCGTTCACTAAGTATTGTAAAATGGAAAGGAGAAACACTAACACAAGATATTGAAGGTGATATCTTAATGATTGCAGATTTATATGGAGACTGGCGTGAAGAAATAATAACCGCATTACCCGGTGAAATACGTATCTACACAACCAATCTTCCGGCAAAAGACCGTCGTACCACATTGATGCAGGACGGAATATATAGAAGCTATGTAGCTCATCGTTCCATGGGATACCCACAAGCTCCTGTCCCCTCCTATTATTTAGGAGAATAATATTAAGATTAGCATGAAGGATTCCTCTAAAAACTGTAACGGATATCCTTTTGTTGTAGGGGCGCTTTGATGCGCCCTTATGCATATAAAACTCAACTCTAATCATAAACATCATGCAAAAGATACTATTATTTATTGCTTCCCTTTTTTATTTCAACTTCTTATTTTCAAAAAATGAAATAAAATCCTGGCAAGGCATTCATGAAACACCCCTTTCCCGTCTAGAACAACAATTTGCAGAACCTCCTGTGGAATTTGCCAACCATGTAATATGGGGTTGGGAAGGGAAAATGGATAAAAAGACTATTTGCAATGACTTGGATTCTATCAAAAAGAAAGGATTCCGTGCCGTAATATTTGAAGCAGGTTACAAACTACCTTTCAAATATCTTTCCGAAGAATGGTTTAAAGCAATTCGCACCGGAGTAGTTGAAGCCAAAAAACGAGACATGAAAGTCTGGATTATTGATGAAGGAAAATATCCCAGCGGATTTGCAGGAGGAAAATTCTCACAGGAACGTCCCGATTTGAGAATGCAAGCTCTTGTGATAGGTGATACCATACAGATAAAACGGGGAGAAGTAATGACAAACCATAAAATAGCACCGGAAATCATCAGTGCGGTAGCCGTCAGTACATCCGGCGCTCCTAACAGAACTGTAGAAATTAATAATGGAAAAATAAGTTTCAACGCCGGGCTGGATGACTGGAAGATCCTATTAGTCAAAAGCGACTTTCGGACGGCTGTAACCCGAGCCGTTAATAATCCTAATGGCGGTAAAGATGCCACTAATTCTCTGTGTGATTATCTGAACCCTGTTGCCGTACAACAATTCATTGATTGGACACACAAACAGTATAAAAAATATCTTGGTAAAGAGCTGGGTACCACCGTACTTGGTTTCCGGGGAGATGAACCCGATTATGCACATTTACCTTGGACTCCTTCCATTGTCCAAACATTCAAAGATACAAAAGGGTACGATCCGACTCCCTATCTAGCCTCCTTTTTTACCGCTTCGCCTACCATACAGGAACAAAGAGTAAAAGCCGATTATTGGGATGTCTGGTCCAGCTTGTTTGCCACCCACTTTTTCAAATTACAAGCCGATTGGTGTGCAGCCAATGGAGTAGCCCATATTACCCATCTTAACAAAGAACATGAAATGCCCGCATGTGTAAAAGCTGAAGGAGACTATTTTCGAGCCTTAAGTAAAGTTCAAATACCCGGAGTAGATGCAATCTGGAACCAAATATGGCCCAGTACCCTTAATGATTTCCCCAAACTAGCCTCATCTGTAGCTCATGTTTATGGAAAACCTAGAGCATTCAGCGAAAGTTTTGCAGCTTACCACATCTCTCCTACCATTCCCCAAGCCAAATTTGTTGTAGATCATCAGATTGCCCGAGGGATTAACTTCTTTGAATTCATGTTCTGGCTGGCAGGATCCAAACATCGCAATTGGATGAGTGATCCTGGTATGAAAGGCCTGAATGAATATACAAATCGCACTACTTACCTGATGAGCCAAGGGAAGCCGGGAGCACGGATTGCCATGTATTACCCCACATCTACTATGTGGCTGGGTAACAATGAAGTTTATAAGGATATCGTCACTCTTACCCAACAGCTGTTAACTCATCAACGAGATTTTGACTACATAAACGATGATGCTTTTACGGAAGCACTGACCATAGGTCCCGGCTATCTGGAAAATAAAAGCAGCCAAAGATATGAAACATTGATTATCCCATCATCAGATGTTATTTCCGTATCTGCCTGGAAAGTAATAGAAACATTTTCCTCACGTGGAGGAAAAGTCCTGTTTTGGGGAAAGAAGCCCGCTTCTTTCATTGACAAAAATTTCACTGCTCCTGGTTCCCTATCAGATTTAACCAACAGCAGGATTGAGCCATCCACCAGATGGACAGCACATGTAAGCTCTTCCCTTCCGGAACCAGAAATGAAAATCATTTCACCTGACAATGATTCTATCCGCTACACACGCAGAGTAATGCCCGATGGCGACCTCTACTTCATATTCAATGAAGGGAATAAAGCTACAGAATTTACAGCAGACTTTGATAAAGTAGGAGTTGTAAAAGAATGGAATGCAACAGATGGCACACTCCAACCGATAAATGCAACAATTGTCAATAATCGCACCCGTCTGACCATTAAACTGGAAGCATGGGAAAGCAAGCTCATATCTATCGGAAAAAATAACAGAGAATATAACATTAAAGAATATGGCGTAAAAGGAAATGGCTATTCGGAAACAGCCACTTTACAACGTATCATTAATGAAGCAGCTCACAATGGAGGCGGAACGATAGTTATTCCTGCCGGGGAGTATCTAAGCGGCGCTCTATTCTTCCCACGTGGTGTAGATTTACGTATAGAAAAAAACGCCAAACTAATCAGCACTGTCGACCCCAATGAATTTCCTGTCATCCCTACCCGTTTTGAAGGCATAGAAAAAAGGTGGCGATGTGCTTTCTTGAATTTCGACCATTCAGACGGAGTTAAAGTTTATGGTGAAGGAGTTATTGATGGTAAAGGAGTAGAATGGAAAAAAATTCCATTCGGAAACTCCGGACGCCCCAGACTGGTATGTTTCACAGATTGCCCGGGAGGTAAGATTTCCGGTTTAAAAATGATAAATCAGGCCTCATGGTGTCTTCATGTACTTTACACAAACGGATTCACTATAGATGGAATCGATATCCGTGCATTGGAATATATACCCAGTTCCGATGGCATAGATATCGATTCGTCCAATGATATATTGATTACTTCCACCCGCATTGAGGCACATGATGATTGTATCTCCATCAAATCCGGACGAGACGAGGACGGACGCAGAGTAGGACGTCCCAGTGAAAACATTCTGATAGAGAACTGTCATTTCGCATACGGTCATGGTGGAGTGGCTATGGGCAGTGAAATATCAGGCGACATACGCAATGTGACCATACGTTCCTGCCTGATGGATAACGAAAACTGGAGTCCCTTACGTTTTAAAAGCCAGCCCAGCCGTGGCGGAACTGTGGAAAATATCACTTTTGAAGATATTATCATCAAAGGAGCACGCAGTATCTTTGATATCAATATGGAATGGCGTATGGTTCCTCCGCTTCTACCTGCACATTATCCACTGACCTGTTTGCGCAATATCCATTTCAAGAATATAAATGGAGAAGCACAATCAGCAGGAACCATGTATGGTTTTAAAGAGGCTCCATTCGGAAATGATACATTCTTTTTTGAGAATTGCCATATCAAAGCTCAAAAAGGATTAAGTATCTCAAATGTGGCCAATGTTAATTTTAAAGGTTTGGAACTAGAGATAAAAGAAGGGGAAAAGATTTATGAACGATCTGCAAATAAAGACAAATAGCCCAATAAGAACACTGATAAATAAAAAACACACTCGAAATGCGTACACATGCATAATATTCAAGGAAGATGTACACATTTCCATTGTAGAAAATCCCAGACCATCCTATTTTTGCGCTACCATTAAAACACTAAAACAACATGATGAAGAAAAAATTAATACTATCATTCTTTTTTGTCGCATTAGGTTTTGGAGTTGTAAAAGCACAAGACTTGCCGGACAAAAAAGAAACGTTGAAGACTGTTATAAAAGTCAATAATTACTTCATGAAGAAGTATGCCGATTATCGTACTCCTTCTTTTGTAAAAAATGTAACGCGTCCTAGTAATATCTGGACACGCGGAGTATATTATGAAGGATTAATGGCTCTTTACTCCGTTTATCCACGCGATGAATATTATAAATATGCTGTCGATTGGTCAAATTACCACGAATGGGGATTTCGCAACGGTACCACCACTCGCAATGCTGATGATTACTGTGCCAGCCAGACTTACATTGATTTATATAACATTTGTCCCGATCCGGAAAGAATCCGTAAGGTCAAAGCTAATATAGATATGCTGGTTAACACTCCTCAAGTAAATGATTGGTGGTGGATTGACGCCATCCAGATGGGAATGCCTGTATTTGCCAAACTTGGAAAATTGACCGGAGAACAAAAATATTTCGACAAGATGTGGGATATGTATGAATATACCCGTAACAAACATGGCGAGAATGGCATGTACAACCCAAAAGAAGGTCTGTGGTGGAGGGACCAAGACTTTGATCCCCCCTACAAAGAACCTAACGGTAAGAATTGCTATTGGAGTCGTGGCAATGGATGGGTATATGCAGCACTGGTACGTGTACTGGATGAAATTCCTACTAATGAAAAACATCGTGCCGACTATATCAATGATTTCCTGACCATGAGTAAAGCTATCAAAAATTGCCAACGCACAGATGGTTTTTGGAATGTAAGTATGCATGACGAATCAAACTTCGGAGGTAAAGAAACCAGTGGCACCGCTTTATTTGTATATGGCATGGCATGGGGGGTACGTAACGGACTGTTGGACAGAAAAGAATACCTGCCAGTCTTGTTGGAAGCATGGAATGCTATGGTGAAAGATGCCGTTCACCCTAACGGCTTCCTAGGACTTGTACAAGGAACCGGAAAAGAACCGAAAGACAGTCAACCTGTCACATACGACAAAGTACCCGATTTTGAAGATTTTGGAGTAGGATGTTTCCTGCTTGCCGGAAGTGAAGTTTACAAATTAAATTAATAATATGATTGGTTAGTGAATCGATTTTTCATAGACTATGATTTAAAGGTTAGATTTAGGTTAAGTAAAAAGGAGCGACTGTGAAGCCGCTCCTTTTTGTTCTATCAATCATACGTTTTCAATCAGTAATAGAAAATACCAATACTCCTGCTGTAGGAATTACCGGCTCTCCTATCAACACTTTGGCTCCCGAGGGAAGTACGAATTTATAAGGTTTATCTGTATAATTCAATACAATCCCCATACCATTGCGGTACTCTAAAGTAACACCATATGGTAAATCCATCACAGGAATATTCAATTGCGCATATAGTTTCTTCAAAATATCTTTCTCCAATAATCCGTCCGTACTATCCACTCCCACGTAAGTAACAGTACCTTTTCCCAACTTATGAGTAGTGACTGCCGGTTTTCCTTCATAAAATTCCTGTGTATAAGTAGCCCATACTTGTGAATCCTTACCCGGTTTCAATATCTCCCCCCAAGTATTCCATGTATATTCTTTTCCATCCATCCGTAATTTGCCAGGTTCTTCAGGAAGTAATAAATCATAAAACTCCATTTCATTACCGGTCAGTTCATTAATCATGGAACCAAAAGGAGCTTCGGGTAAACGTCCATGGCGATCTTTTTGGGCTGTACGGCAAGTTAAGACCAAATTACCACCCTTCTTTACATAATCAGTCCATCTATCTACCAATGCCTTGTCAGCCAATTGATAAGCCGGAGCTATGACCACAGGATAAGAGGAAAACTCCTTGCTTTCATTGATAAAATCTACAGGCGCACCAAAAGATTTCAACGTGCGATAATATTTCTCAATATGCCCCAATGTATTCCATGTACGATTTTGCTTCTGGCGCTCAATGCTCCATGAATTTTCATGATTAAAAAGAATGGCAGTACGACGCGCCAAATAATCGGCCGGTTTCACCTCACGAGCAGCAACCTGTCCCCGCAGCTGTCTGATTTCTTTCATGAACTGCTCATATTCACGTCCACCGGGAGTTACCGTTGTTCCGTCTGTACCTACAATGCCATAGTGATATTGTTCCGTACCATACAGAGGCTGGCGATAACGATAAGTACAGATAAAGTCGCCTCCACCGGCAAATACGCTCCACATCCATAAACGGACAGCTCCGGGCAGCGGTTGCGGATTGATACTCCCCCAATTCACCTGTCCTGGCTGAAGTTCCATTACTCCATAAGTACCTTGTATGGGTCTGAAAAAGTCATTGGCAAAAGCAATACGCAACGGATTTCCTACTCGATATCCGCGGCGACCAATACCTTCATTGTCTCCATACACCATATAGCGAGTATAACTTTGAAAATCAAGTGCAGGGCTGCCACCTATATGTCCTTCCTCATAATTAGGAATATAGTTAGTAGTCACCCATTGGTTCTTTGCATATTTTTTTATCAACAAACATTGTTCATTCAAAAAGTCGTTTGTCTGACTGGCAGCGAAACGGCGGTAATCCAAAATCTGATGATGATTCATAAACATCTGGGCAGTTTTAGGAAGAGTTATTTCATCAAAAGAAGAATAAACCTCACTCCAAAAAGCCGTTCCCCAGGCATCATTCAATGCTTTAATGTCATGATGATATTTTTCACGCAAAAAATCCCGGAAAGCCAGTTCGGCTTTCGGATTATAATCAAATTGTACGGCCGGCTCATTATCGAGCTGCCAGCCGATTATTCTGGAATCATTTCCATAATGCTGAGCTAACTTCTCTATCATTTTATAAGCCAGTTCTCTATAAACGGGAGAAGCAAAAGAAGCATGTTGACGTGCTCCGTGATCAAGCACGGTACCATTTTCATTTTTAATCAAAATTTCAGGGTATTTACGGCTCAGCCATACCGGTGGAGTTGCCGTAGAAGTACACATAATGACTTTCAAATCATATTTGGCAGCCAAAGCCACCGCTTTATCCAACCAGGAAAAATCATATTTTCCCTCTTCCGGTTCCAATTGCGCCCAAGCAAATTCCGCGAAATGGGTGAATTCAAAACCCAAATCGTGCATCTGTTTAAAATCTCTCTCCCATTGACTCTCATCCCAATGCTCAGGATAATAATAAGCACCGGTCAAGGTCAAATCCTTGTCTTTAAACCAAGGCTGTTGTGCAAAAAGTCCTCCGGCCAAAGAACAAGCCAAAAGAACGGTCACAAATCGTTTTTTCATGATAAAATAGTAATTTAATAGATTTTCCATTCCCATAATCCGGCTGCACCTTTATCTATGTGCAAACGCAAATAACGTACTTTATCTCCCACCGTTGCCACATGAGGTGAACATGCCTTCACCTCTTTTACTTCGGCACAAGGTTGCCAATTAGTGCCATCATTGGATTTTTCGAGATGCCAGGCATGACCTTCAGCAGGGTGTACAAAGGCAAATTGACACTCCGTTACTTGCATGGCTTCACCCAAATCCACCATCAGCCAAGGATGATCATCATTTGTTTCTGCCATCCAGCGTGTTCCATTAGACTGGTCGCCTGCATTTCCAGGGTGATATATATGTGTGCGTTCCACCTTGACAAGCGAAGTTTTATCAGCCAAAGGACAATTAGGCTGAGTTTCTATTTCAACCTTAGAAGTACGGGGAGAACGTACGCTGGATGCACTGAAAGAAGCTTTCAGCGCCTTATTTTCGCGCTGTTCCTGGCTGACAGCCAAGTAACCAACTCCCTTTTCATCAGGAACAAGTGTCTTTATAGTGCCATCCTCATTAAATTCCATCCGATTAGCATATACTTGGCGGGTAGTTCCTCCGTCACCGTACTCCAAATATACGAAAATATAATCGTCTGTTTCTTCATTATAAAATACATTTCCATGTCCCGGCCCCCAAACATTATTGGCAATGGATGAAAAAAGAAAAATATCATTGCCTTCGGGCTTTTCAAAGCCCGACAAAGGGGACTGCCGGCTCATCATGTAAGCATTTACATAATTCTGATTCCCTCTCAAAGTATAAATGTAATAATAAATACCTTTACGTTTAAACATAACCGGCCCTTCCGAATACCCTTGACGAGCTGTACTCATCACAATAGTATCACCGGTTAAATGCTGCCAATCGTCAGTCATACGGGCAGCCATCCGGCGGCGCCAGAATAAATAAGCAGTTCCATCATCATCCACAAAAGGTTCCCCATCTATATCCGGAGCAATACAAGATTGATCAAACCCATCCAAAGAATGAGAAGATATAGAATTACGTCCGGCAAAAAGGAAAGGACCTTCGGGACGGTCGGACTTCAGCACATAGGTACGTGCATTCTCATTCGGTTTTACAAAAGTGGTATAAAGATAATATTCACCATTCTTCTCCACTACTCTACCGGGTGCCCAATAACGAAAATATCCCGTCTTTTTCTCTCCTTTAGCATTGACATATTCATGTCCTTTATGCCAATCGAATCCCACAATATGTGACCCGTCAAAACTCCAGTTTACAAAATCTTTAGATTTCCATACCACAGGAGTACCTGCTTGTGACAACCCTTTATCAATATCAGTAGTACCATAAAGATAATAAGTATCACCAAATTTGGATAAAGAAGGATCAGCAATATTATCCGGAACAAGAGGATTAAAGTTATGGATACGAAGCAATTTATCAAGTACAGCCTTCTCTACGGTAAAAGCGGTTCCGTGACGGATTCCTTTTGGAAAAGATACACGATCAGACACATCTTCCCACGTCTTTCCATGATCACGACTGCAAACTGCTCCATATTGATGATTACGGTATTTATCAAAATAGACATAAAGAACATCATCTACAAAAAGTGGCGCAGGTCCCTCGCACCAATAATCTCCTGTAATAGAAGGAGAAACAGTAGTAGGAAATCCATCCTCTATTCGTGTTGTCCGTGTTATTCTCAAATTCTTCTCTGCCGGCAACGAGTTTTCATTCTTCACCACCATAATCAAGTCTTTCATCACCGGATCGCGTACAATAGCTGCATCAATCACACTAAAATCAGGATTAAAGAACAGTTTGGTTTCAGAAAATGTATTAAAATCCTTCGTCGTAACATAGTAAATACGATGGTTCAACCCTTTCTCACTCTCAATGACCGGCACTTCCTTGTGACGTCCGGGAATGGTCGTTGCCCAAAAAATATAATAAGTTTGCGAAGGTTCATCATAAAACAATTCAGGTGCCCAGCAATTATGTGCAGCAGGCTCATGCATCATTACCGGAATAGAACGCTGCTCACTCCAATGGATTAAATCGGGAGAAGAAGCGTAACCTATAATCCGGTCTGTCCAACTGGAAGTCCACACCATGTGAAAGGTTCCGTCCGGCGCCTGACAAATACTAGGGTCACGCATCAGACGGTTCTTCCCGACCGTGGGTATCAAGAATGATTTTCCATGATTCAGGGGAGTCCATGTCAGCCCATCCAAACTATAAGCCAAATGAAGACCGTCCCGACTGTCATTAATGAAATAAGAGAACAAATAAGCCGTATCACCGGCAAATAATCCGGAAACTGCCCCTAACAAGCAGAGCAAACTGAATAATCGTTTTTTCATGTATACAATGATTTAATTGTGAGCATACAAAGATAAAAAGAGATTTGGACTTTTTTCTGCACATACAAGGCATATCCATGTAAAATCGTACAAATATATCGCACATTACCCTTATTTTATACGAATTTCCATCTATATGTACTTCTTTCTATTTACATGCAAATGAAAAGACCTTAATTTAGCAACATCAAATTCAAAGTAAAAAGATACTATGAAAAAAACGTTATTGACAATCTGCCTAACATGGATGTGCTTCTCGTTAAGTGCACAAAAAATTATTGACTTATCCGGAAAATGGTCATTCAGTATAGACCGTCAGGATAATGGAGAAAAAGAAAAATGGTTCAGCCACACATTGAATGACTGCATCAACCTGCCCGGCTCCATGCCCGAGAAACTGAAAGGTGATGAGGTCACCGCAAAGACCCAATGGACAGGCAGTCTCTATGACAGTTCTTACTATTATAATCCATACATGGAAAAATACCGTAAAGAAGGTAATATTAAATTTCCATTCTTTCTGACTCCTGACAAACATTATGTAGGAGCTGCTTGGTATCAGAAAGAGGTGAATATACCTGCCGACTGGAAAGGTGAACGTATTTTGTTGTTTCTGGAACGTCCCCATATAGAAACAACTGTATGGGTGAACGGACAAAAGACAGGAATGCAGAATAGTCTTTGCGTTCCCCATCAATATGATATAACCCGTTATGTCCGTCCCGGAAAATGTACTATCACCATCCGAGTGGATAATCGTATCAAAGAAATCAATGTTGGACCGGATTCACACAGCATAACCGACCAAACTCAAGGAAACTGGAACGGTATTGTAGGACGCATCTGTCTGCAAACGACTCCGAAAACATATTTCGATGATATTCAAATATATCCGGAACCGGAACAAAAACTGGCACGTGTCAAAGTCGTCATCAAAGGTGCAGGCATTACAAAAATAAAATTATCAGCGGAGAGTTTCAATACGGATAAAAAGCATATAGTTCCCGCCATACAACAAGAAATCAAACTTAACAAAGGAGTAACGGAAACAGAAATGGTATTACCTATGGGGAATGATATGCTGCTATGGGATGAATTTCATCCGGCTCTGTACAAACTGAAAGCAGAAGTCACCAATGGGAAAAAAACTGAGATAAAAGAAATACAATTCGGTATGCGCCGATTTGAAATCAAAGGTAAATGGTTTTATGTAAACGGGCGTAAAACTCAGCTTCGCGGAACAGTTGAGAACTGTGACTTCCCGTTGACCGGTTACGCCCCGATGGATGTAGAAAGTTGGGAACGAGTATTCCGTATCTGTCGCAGTTATGGACTGAATCACATGCGTTTCCATTCATTCTGTCCTCCCGAAGCCGCTTTTATAGCTGCCGACCGGGTAGGATTCTATCTGCAACCCGAAGGTCCGAGCTGGCCCAATCATGGTCCTAAATTAGGTTTGGGACAACCTATTGACACCTATTTGATGAACGAAACCATCGCATTAACCAAAGAATATGGCAACTATGCCTCTTATTGCATGTTGGCATGCGGAAACGAACCTAGCGGACGCTGGGTAGAATGGGTGACCAAGTTCGTAGAATATTGGGAAAAGAAGGATCCCAGACATGTATATACCGGAGCATCGGTAGGCAACGGATGGCAATGGCAACCCCGCAACCAATATCATGTAAAGGCAGGGGCACGTGGCCTGACCTGGTCTAGAAGACAGCCATCCACCCAAGACGATTATCGTTTCCAGAATCATCTTGACACAGTGAAACAACCTTATGTATCCCATGAAACAGGTCAATGGTGTGCTTTCCCTAATTTCAATGAAATACGTAAATATACAGGTGTTAATAAAGCTAAGAACTTCGAAATTTTCAAAGACATTCTGGCTGATAACCACATGAGCGACCAAGCCCATCTATTTATGATGGCCAGCGGAAAGTTGCAAGCCCTTTGTTATAAATATGAAATAGAAAAGACACTCCGCACGCCTGATTATGCCGGTTTCCAATTATTGGCACTGAACGATTATTCGGGTCAGGGAACTGCACTAGTAGGTGTTCTTGATGTTTTCTTTGAAGAAAAAGGATATATCAACTCTGCAGAATGGAGACGTTTTTGCTCACCTACTGTTCCACTGATGCGTACAGATAAATTTGTATATAATAACAATGAGATTTTAAAGGCGGATATTGAAGTTGCTCATTTTGGTGCCAAGACATTAAAACAAGCAGAAATTGTATATACGTTAAAAGACGAATATGGCAAAGTATATGCGCAAGGCACATTGGCAACACAAGACATCCCTATCGGAAATTTAAATCACACTGGTAGCCTTGAGTTTCCGCTTACTGATATCCAAGAGGCTAAAAAGCTGAATCTGGAAATACGCATTACAGGAACAGAAGCTGTAAATGACTGGAATTTCTGGGTTTATCCCGCTCAAGTGACAATAGCCGAAGGAAAAGTATACACTACCGATACCTTGGATTCGAAAGCCTTGGAAATTCTTCAGCATGGTGGAAATGTGCTTATTACAGCTGCGGGCAAAGTGAGTTATGGTAAAGAAGTGGTTCAGCAATTCACTCCTGTATTCTGGAACACCTCCTGGTTCAAAATGCGTCCTCCTCATACCACAGGTATCTTAGTGAACCCCAAACACCCGTTATTCCGTCAGTTTCCGACAGAATATCACAGCAATCTACAATGGTGGGAACTGCTGAATCATGCTCAAGTGATGCAATTCACCCACTTTCCACCCGCTTTCCAACCTACGGTTCAAAGCATTGACACTTGGTTCATAAGCCGCAAGATAGGTATGTTATTCGAAGCCAATGTATTAAATGGGAAAGTGCTCATGACAAGCATGGACATTACCTCCCAGCCAGAGAAACGCATTGTAGCTCGTCAGATGCATAAAGCCATTTTGGATTATATGAATTCGGACCAGTTCCGTCCGCAATTTACTGTAACACCTCAACAAATCAGTGAGTTGTTCACAAAAACAGCCGGTGACATAAAATCTTATACCAATGACTCTCCGGATGAACTAAAACCGAAAATCAATTAATAACAATCTATATCAATCATGAAACAGATAGCCCTATTAGCTCTTGGACTTTTAGCGACATTAGGAGTCGAAGCACAAACTTACAAATTCGATTTTACCACAGGTAAAAAAACTAAAGACGGTTATACCAAAATAACTCCCGCCGACAGATACTCGGAGGAAAAGGGATACGGATATGACAGACAGCCCTCTCCGGAAGGTAAAAGTACAGCCCCATTCTTTTTCTCTATTACGGTACCCGATGGCAACTACCACGTCACAGTCGTGATAGGAAACAAACGCGCTGCCGGAGAAACAACAGTGCGAGGAGAATCACGCCGCCTTTTCTTCGAAAATGTGAAGACAAAAAAAGGGGAGTTAAAACCTTGTACATTTGTGATCAACAAGCGCAACACACATATTTCGGAAAAAGAAAATGTACGCATCAAACCGCGTGAACGCCAAAAATTGAACTGGGATGACAAACTAACTTTGGAATTCAACGGGGATGCCCCCCAATTGTCCGAACTGATTATTGAGAAAGTAAATAATGTACCCACAGTATTCCTATGCGGTAACTCTACCGTAGTAGACCAGGACAATGAACCTTGGGCAAGCTGGGGACAAATGATTCCCCGCTTCTTCAATGACAGCATTTGTTTTGCCAATTATGCAGAATCCGGCGAAAGCGCCAATACTTTTATCGGTGCAGGACGACTGAAAAAGGCATTGACACAAATGAAACCCGGAGATTATATTTTTATGGAATTCGGTCATAACGACCAAAAGCAAAAAGGTCCCGGTAAAGGAGCTTATTATTCATTTATGACCAGCTTGAAAACATTCATTGATGAGGCAAGGGCACGAGGAGCTTATCCTGTACTGGTAACCCCGACACAACGCCGCAGTTTCGATGAAAACGGGAAAATCAGAGATACTCACGAAGATTATCCCGAAGCAATGCGTTGGCTAGCTGCCAAAGAAAACGTTCCTTTGATCGATCTCAACGAAATGACCCGTACCCTCTATGAAGCAATGGGAGTGGAACCTTCCAAAAAGGCATTCGTACATTATCCTGCCGGAACCTATCCGGGACAAAACAGGGTATTGGCAGATAATACTCATTTCAATCCTTACGGAGCTTATCAAATCTCCAAATGTATCATTGAAGGGATAAAGAAAGCGGGATTACCTATCTCTAACTATTTGCGCAGCGACTATTCCGGTTACAATCCTGCACATCCGGATGCTTTGGACAGTTTCAAATGGAATGACAGCCCGTTTACAGAAATTGAAAAGCCGGACGGCAATTAATTTAAAAGTAAGAACAAATGAATAACAAAACATTATTATTAACCCTATCATTTACCTTAGGTACCCTCTTTACCAATGCCCAATCCCTCTCCGGATTCCAATGGGGAGAAGGGATGGGAACTCCTGACCTTTCGTGGACTGCCCAAGTAGGAGCCAAAACCTATCCTGAGGGAAAAATATTCCAAGCAGCCGATTACGGATTGAAAAATGACAGTACCCAGTTAAGCACTGCCGCCCTGCAGAAAGCTATTGACGAATGCCACCGTTCCGGAGGAGGAACAGTGGAAGTAGCCCCGGGATACTACCGGATTGGTGCCATCTACCTGAAAAGTAATGTAAACCTCCACCTCAACCAAGGTACGACGCTGATAGCCAGCGAGGATATAGATTTATACCCCGAAATGCGCTCCCGCGTGGCAGGTATCGAAATGGTATGGCCCTCGGCAGTCATCAATATTCTGGATGCAGAAAACGCAGCTATCAGCGGAGCAGGTACGTTGGATTGTCGTGGAAAAATATTTTGGGATAAATATTGGACCATGCGGAAGGATTACGAGAAACGCAAACTGCGGTGGATCGTGGACTACGACTGCAAACGAGTAAGAGGAATGCTCATCTCGAACAGCCGCCATATAACACTAAAAGACTTTACCTTGATGCGTACCGGATTTTGGGGTTGCCAAGTGCTGTATTCCGACCAATGTACCTTGAACGGACTGAAAATCAATAATAACGTAGGGGGGCATGGTCCCAGTACGGATGGTATTGACATTGATTCCAGCACCAATATCCTGATTGAAAACTGTGAAGTAGATTGCAACGATGACAATATCTGCCTGAAAGCCGGACGGGATGCCGACGGCCTGCGTGTAAACCGTCCCACCGAAAATATCATTGTTCGTGGATGCATTGCACGTAAAGGTGCGGGACTTATTACCTGCGGCAGCGAAACTTCAGGCTGCATCCGAAATGTCTTGGGATATAACCTTCAAGCATACGGAACCTCTTCCACCCTCCGTCTGAAATCTGCCATGAACCGCGGTGGAACCGTAGAAAATATCTACATGACCCAAGTGACAGCAGACAATGTCCGCCATGTACTGGCAGCGGACCTTAACTGGAACCCCAGCTATAGTTATTCTACCTTACCGGCTGAATATGAAGGAAAAGAGATTCCCGAACATTGGAAGGTTATGCTGACTCCTGTCACACCTAAAGAAAAAGGGTATCCGCATTTCCGTAATGTATGGCTCAGCGATGTAAAAGCTACTAATGTGCAAACCTTTATCACCGCTGCAGGCTGGAATGAGGAACTGCCTTTGCAGAATTTCCATATTTCCGGCATAAAAGCCAAGGTAAATAAAGCAGGAAGCATTATCTTTACCGAAGACTTCCACTTGGAAGATGTCCGGTTACAAGTAGAAGACGGCAGCCGTGTGGAAGAAAAAAACAATAAGAACGCACAAATCAATATCAGCTATGAAAACAACATGGAATTATAGCCGGTGGCTACTTCCGTTCTTTCTCTGTATGCTGTTGTCTGTCTTTAGCAACAACGCCCAGACTCTTCCCTTCCGCTTATCCAAAGGTGCGGGAACTTTCCGTCTGGGAGTGGTTTGCGGCAATGAAAGTTGCTGGCTGGACCAATGCAGTGTCAAGAAAAAGGGACAGGCTTATACCATTAAAGATAAATTATGGAAAGAAGGTGAAATAAAGCTGATTGTATGTCCATTGACAGATAGTAATGGTTTTATCATGGAGATTTCCGGTGAGCGATTACCCGAAGAGCTCAAACTTTGCTGGGCTTTCGGTGCATGCGACGGCGCAGACGACCCTGCCGTAACAGACAACAGTATTCCGGCAGCCTCCTGCTTCCATAATGTATTCAGTATAGAAGGAAACGCTTTTACTACCTATTATGGTGAAAGCATGAAACTGAGAACGGTTCATGGGGTATCTCCCATCGGTTCCGATATTCGTCTGTCCGACGGACATAAACAAGCATCCCCGCTTGCTTTATTCAACTCCGGTAAAAAGACAGATGCCCCTGTCATCTCTGCCCTATACCCGTGGAAACCGCAAGAAAAGCTCTACTTTTGTTTCTACCAACGAGCAGATTATAATTATTTCATGCTACCCGGATTATTCGAGAAAGAACATAAAACCCGATCAAAATGAAACGATTGTATCTATACCTGTTCTTCCTTTTCCTATGCCTGTCTGCCCAGGCACAAGAATTCAAGGTGTACCAATTTCCGGCAGATAAGGTTCCTGCCATAGATGGCAATACCCACGACTGGGATTGCGTTCCGGCTGATTATAAGATAACGGAAACAGCTTTAAAGGAAGACGAGGGAAAACATGCACAGCCAGATACCACCACCTTGAAAGTCAGTGTCAAAGTAGGTTGGTGTGCAGAAACTCAGAAGTTGTATTTTCTATATGAAGCATACGATAATTATTGGCGGTTCAGTGAGAACTCCTTGAACACGGATATTTTTGAAGTAGTGGTGGATGGCGATTGTTCAGGGGGACCGTTCATCGACCGTTTTCATCCCACAGCTCCCAAAGACGTATGGCAGGCTTGGTTCAAATTTCACGGATGCCATGCCCAGAACTATCACATCTTCACCCCGGCTCACGGCAATGACTGGTGTATGTTATGGGGTCCTCAAGTATGGCTGAAACAAAAGCCATACGCTGATTATGCCTATCAGTACTCTTTCAAGGAGGGTGAACCGGGTAAGCTGACATTGGAATTTTATATCACTCCCTTTGACCATGCGGATGCCGATGGTCCCGAACTATCTTGCCCTACTTTATTAAAAGAAGGAAATGAAATCGGATTATGCTGGGCAGTGATTGACTGGGATGCCCACCCTACCTCCAAAGACGGATTCTGGAATTTATCCGATGAACATACCATGTATGGCAATGCATCTTATTTACACAAATTCAAACTAATGCCCATTCAGTAAAAGCAAAGACAGACCATGAAACAACTCATACTCTTCCTTTTATGCCTCAGCACATGGACAGCACAGGCAAAGATATACAATGTAAAAGATTACGGAGCGAAAGCCGATGGTACTACCATTGACACCCCTGCCATAAATCGAGCTATTGAGGAAGCTGCCTCTCAGGGTGGAGGAACCATTTACTTCCCCGCCGGAGAATACGCGTGCTATTCCATACGTCTGGCCAGTCATATACATTTGTACATAGAACAAGGAGCACAAATTGTAGGCGCCTTCCCATCAGCAACGGAAGGTTATGACCTGGCAGAACCGAATGAACACACCCAATTCCAGGATTTCGGGCACAGTCATTGGAAGAACTCACTTATTTGGGGAATCGGTCTGGAAGACATCACCATCAGCGGACCGGGACTGATTTATGGCAAAGGACTCACCCGTGAGGAAAGCCGCCTGCCCGGTGTAGGCAACAAAGCCATCAGCTTGAAACTCTGCAAGAACGTGACACTGAAAGACTTCTCTTTGTTGCATTGCGGTCATTTTGGTCTGCTGGCTACAGGAGTAGATAATCTCAGCATTCTGAACGTGAAAGTAGATACCAACCGGGACGGTTTTGACATAGACTGCTGCAAAAATGTCCGCATCAGTCATTGTACAGTCAACGCTCCCTGGGATGATGCTATCGTGCTTAAAGCGTCCTACGGATTAGGCTATTTCAAGGATACGGAAAATGTAACCATCTCCGATTGTTTTGTCAGCGGATACGACCGTGGCAGTGTATTGGATTGTACCTGGCAACGAGACGAACCCCAAGCACCGGATCACGGGTTTGTAACCGGACGTATCAAACTAGGAACAGAATCCAGTGGCAATTTTAAAAACATAGCCATTACCAATTGCATATTCGAACGTTGCCGAGGTCTTGCCCTGGAAACGGTAGACGGGGGAAAACTGGAAGATATCGTCATCAGCAACATCACGATGCGCGATATTGTCAACGCCCCTATCTTCCTGCGGTTAGGAGCCCGGATGCGCAGCCCGCAAGGAACGCCCGTGGGCACAATGAAACGCATCCTCATCAGCCACGTCAATGTATTTAATGCCGACTCGCGCTACTCCTCCATTATCAGCGGAATACCGGGAGCCCTTATTGAAAATGTGACACTGAGCGATATTCATATCTATCACCAAGGAGGATATACAGAAGCCGACGGACTTCTGACTCCTCCCGAACAAGAGAAAGTATATCCTGAACCGTGGATGTTCGGAACGATTCCCGCCAAAGGTTTCTACATCCGCCATGCACGCAACATCACCTTGGACAATGTAAATTTCCATTACGAGAAAGCGGACGGACGTCCCTTGTTTGTCACAGAGGATGCCAATGATATCAGATACAGGAACATCACAGTGGATGGAAAAGAATTCAATGCAGCAAACTTATAAAAAACAAATAGAATGAAGAGAAAATATTTATTGTTCAGCCTATTACTGACCGGAAGCAGCCTTTATGCACAAGAATGGCCGGCAGTACACCCCGAAACCCGTCCGGCTACCCGCTGGTGGTGGCTAGGAAGTGCTGTCGATGCAACCAATCTGACCTACAATCTGGAGGAATATGCCAAAGCCGGACTGGGAGGTGTTGAAATCACTCCTATTTATGGTGTTCAAGGCAACGATAAGAATAACCTCCCTTTCCTCAGCCCGCAATGGATGAATATGTTGCAACATACTGAAACTGAAGGAAAACGTATCGGTATTGAAGTAGATATGAACACCGGTACCGGATGGCCCTTCGGCGGTCCTCACGTGAGTATGACAGATGCTGCTACCAAAGCTATTTTTCAATCTTATCAAGTAGAGGGTGGAAAAGAAATTACGCTAGATTTGAAAGTAGAAGAAGAAAAACAACGCCCTGTAGCCACTTTAAGCCGGGTTATGGCCTATAATGCGGACAATAAGCAATGTCTTAATCTCACTTCCAAAGCGAAGAACGGACAATTACAATGGAAAGCTCCGGCAGGTCATTGGCATATTATTACCTTATATATAGGTAAAACATTCCAAAAAGTGAAACGTGCCGCTCCCGGTGGAGAAGGCTATGTGATGAACCACTTGGATAAAGGAGCCGTAAAACGTTATTTTGCCAACTTTGACAAAGCTTTTAAAGAAAACGAGACCAATTTTCCACATACTTTTTTCAATGACTCTTACGAAGTATATGGTGCTGACTGGACTCCTGATTTCCTGGAACAATTCGCCCGTCGTCGTGGCTATAAACTGGAAGAACACTTCCCTGAATTTATAGCTCAGGATCGTAATGAAACCACCGCCCGCATAGTCAGTGACTATCGCGAAACAATCTCCGATTTATTGATTGAGAATTTCAGTACCCAATGGACTAACTGGGCACACGGTCATGGCAGCATCACCCGTAACCAAGCACATGGTTCCCCTGCCAATCTGATAGATACCTATGCCTCTGTGGATATTCCCGAATGCGAAGGATTCGGCCTGTCGCAATTCCATATTAAAGGATTGCGCCAAGATTCCCTGACCCGTAAGAATGACTCAGACCTTTCCATGCTGAAGTATGCTTCTTCCGCTGCCCATATCGCCGGAAAGCCCTACACGTCTTCAGAAACATTCACCTGGCTGACAGAACATTTCCGTACCTCACTTTCCCAGTGCAAACCGGATATGGATTTGATGTTCGTATCAGGTGTAAACCACATGTTTTTCCATGGAACCCCCTACAGTCCTAAAGAAGCCAAATGGCCGGGATGGAAGTTTTATGCCTCTATTGATATGTCTCCTACCAATAACATTTGGCAGGATGCTCCTGCTTTCTTTGAATATATCACCCGTTGCCAGTCTTTCCTGCAAATGGGGAAACCGGATAATGATTTTCTCGTTTATCTGCCTGTATATGATATGTGGCAGGAACAGCCGGGCCGTCTTTTGCTGTTCAGCATCCATGATATGGCAAAACGTGCTCCCAAGTTTATAGAGACCGTTCATACCATCAGCAATTGCGGCTATGACATGGATTATATCTCTGACAACTTTGTGAAAAGTACCCGTTGCGTAAATGGCAAATTACTGACCAAAGGAGGAACTTCCTATAAAGCCATCATCATTCCTGCTGTAAAATTAATGCCGTCCGAGGTACTCGGCCATTTACTAAAGCTGGCACAAGCCGGAGCTACTATCATCTTTACCGAAAACTATCCGCAGGATGTACCCGGTTATGGAAAACTGGAAGCACGCCGGAAAAGCTTTGCACAATTACAAAAGCAACTTCCGGAAGTTTCTTCTTTCGATAAAACGGTGGCAACTCCTTATCAGAAAGGAATCATCATTACAGGAAACAACTATCAATCTGCCTTGGAAAAAAGCGGTGTTATTCCCGAAGAGATGAAAACGCGATATGGCTTACAATGTATCCGCCGCTCCCATACCGATGGACATCATTATTTCATCTCCTCATTGCAGGAAAAAGGAGTAAACGACTGGATAACCTTAGCCGTTCCCGCAGAAAGTGCCATGCTGTTTAATCCGATGACGGGAGAAAAAGGGAAAGCACAAACTCGCAAGGAAGGAGGAAAAACCCAAGTACGTCTCCAGCTGCATTCCGGCGAAAGCGTGATCCTGCAAACTTTCAACCATGCCTTGACAGAGGCTGCCGAATGGAAATACGTTCAAGAACAATCTGTCAGCCTCAGCCTTGATCACGATTGGAAACTTCATTTTGCAAAAAGCACTCCCAAGATAGAAGGTACATTTGATATCGATACTCCGTCTTCGTGGACTGAAATTGCTCACCCCAACGCTCCGATTACCATGGCGACGGGAGTATATACTAATATCATCACTGTTCCCCATATTCCCGCCGATGACTGGATACTGGATTTGGGCGATGTGCGGGAAAGTGCCCGTGTGCGCATCAACGGACAAGATGCCGGAACAGCATGGGCCGTACCTTTTCAGTTGAAAGTAGGCAAATGGCTGAAACCGGGAGATAACAAGATAGAAATAGAAGTGACCAATCTGCCTGCCAACCGCATTGCGGATATGGATCGTCGGGGTGAGAAATGGCGTATCTTCAATGAAATCAATGTGGTAAATCTGCAATACAAACCGGTACCTTATACTGATTGGCAGCCATTGCCATCGGGATTGAATGGTAGTGTAAGGTTGATACCGGTTACTTATAAATAAGATATCCGATAGTGGTAGCCTATTGGCGGAGTTAATCCAGACTGTATTTGAAAGACTGAATTAATTCCGCCAATGTTTTTTACCTCATGCTCAGTGAGTGCACCTGCAACCGATCAAGCCGCAGCGAGACAGCATTTTATAGCAAAGCGGCCTATTTACGGATAGTATCCAAACGTTCCTAAGCGTCTGATCATTACCAGCCTGCTGCATATTATATTCCGGTTACAGCCGCATCAGCGAACCGGCAGGATATCCAGCATCGCTTCAAACATCATGGCTGTAGGAGTAGTCAAGCCTCAATTGAATGTATATCACTCCCTACCCTATAGCATAAGCCTTTTCTTTCTTCAGGTTAAGCCTTTTTATACGGATATGTTCTATCTCCATAGCCTTTGGAGTTATCTCCATAAGCTTTGGAGTTATCTCCCAAGGTTATGGAGTTAACTCCAAAGGCTTGCGGAGATAAGACAAACAGGTAGAAAAGCCTTAACCATACGTCAGGAAAGGGTTAGGGATACGGATGAGATCCTTTAAGGACGAATCTGATGCCAAAGTCTTTTGCGGATGCCTTTTTCTTACGGATGAAAGCCCCGCTAAAATTCTACTGCTCCAAAACTTCTCCGTCAGTGAATAATCAAGATATCATCCGTACCGGTTCCCGATAAGCATACCAACTGTCCGTATCGTTACATACAACCTATAGCTTTCAAACGGTTTTGTCTATTCCAAGGGGTAACGAAGCTAAGACAAAATGTGACAGGAATTCTCAAACTATCAGAGGAAAGGGAAGTGATAACAGATAAAAAGTGGTGGTAGCAGATGTTTTTTCATGCTACTACCACCACCTTTGAAACGCCCTGTTCATGGGTGTTTACGAAAGAGGGTGGTAGTAGTGGGTAGCAGTTTTGCAAAACTCTGTTGCAGGTGGGAGGAAAATTCAAACAGGAACTAAAATTATAAAGTTTTCATCTTCTTCCCTATGCCCACTGCTTTAGAAATTTTGCCTGTTCCTTTTTCCTTATACAAGTAGCCACGGAACATGCCTCCACTATTAAACGGCATGGCAAAATTACCTTTCTTGTCCACTGCAATCAATCCACCATTCCCCTCCTTGGTATTCAGTTCCTGATGGATAATATAATCGGCAGCCTCCCCAACAGGCTGGTGCAGCAACTTCACACGAGTAGAAAGATTATAAGCTACAACATGACGGATAAAATACTCCCCATGCCCGGTGCATGACACAGCGCAACCTTCATTATCCGCATAAGTACCTGCGCCAATCACCGGAGAATCTCCCACACGGCCCCATTGCTTCTTGAACATACCACCGGTACTTGTTCCCGCTGTCAGGTTACCTTGCTTGTCCAGTACCACACAGCCCACAGTTCCATTCTTCTTGCTCTCCTTTTTCAAATCCTCTATCCACTTCAATGTCTTAGGAGTAGCAAAATACATATTATCTACAATTTCCAGCCCTTGTGACTTTGCAAATCGGTCGGCCCCCTCACCTGCCAGCATCACATGAGGTGTTTTATTTTTTACCGCATAGGCTGCATTAATCGGATTCTTCACCGTTTTCAACCCGGCGACAGCTCCTGCTGTCAAATCCTTACCTTCCATAATAGAAGCATCCAGTTCAAAAGTACCGGTACTGGTACAAGTAGCCCCTTTACCAGCATTAAACAAGGGGTTATTCTCAAAATAGTTAACAACTGCCATTACCGCTTCAGGTCCTTCACCACCAGCATCCAATATAGCATTTCCGATACTCAAAGCTGAATCTAAAGCCGCATAATACAAGGTTGATTTCTCCTTATCGTCCTCAAGGTTTTCCATAGCACCGGCACCTCCATGAACAACAATTACGTATTCTCTCTCCTGTGCCAGCATGCGGCACAATGGTAATAAGAGTAGAATTGTGATAAATAAGTGTTTCATAATAGTAGTTTAATATCAATAGTATGGTGCGAATGTAACAAAACAATTTGTAAAAAGGAAACTTTTATGCAGAGATATAGACATAAAAAAAGGAGCAACGCCTTGCTCCAACCTTTGTTAACCTTAAATCTAATACTATGAAAAACACAATGCAAAGGTACGAACATTATTGAAATTTGCAAATTCAACAAAAAGAAAATAATGTTCTCTAACATGATTTAAGGAGATCCACCACTTGTGTTAATGAACATTTCCCTGTCAGATTATAAGTGACATTTTTACAGCTATATTTCTTAACGTATACTAAACAATAAGATAAAATACACATTAAAAGTTAAATAAAGTAGGTTAACACTATGTTTTAAAACATAAATAGGAATTTTGGTGTTATCTTTGCAGTAGTAAAAGAGAAAACAAAAGGTTTTTAGGAATAACCAGTTCTCCAAACGGGAGAACATAAAAAAGATGTAATTATGAAAAGAACAAATGACACAATCGAGATGTTGCAGTATCAGTTAAGAAGATACAAAGCAATGAGAAAAGGAGCTGCTTGCCAATCTTTGCAATACAAGCTTCAGAAATTAATGAGCCAACAGGCGAATGCCTGATGAGCTTTACCATAAAGAACACAAGTTTATAATTTTATAATAATAAGAAAAGGATATGATAAAAATCATATCCTTTTCTTATTATTATCTAGAATGAAAGTTATTCATATAGATAAAACATTCTATCCATCAACTGCCATTTTTCAGCCGAAGACGCTCCCGGCTCTGCCTGTTGAAAGACAGACATATACTCTTCCCATTCTGCCTGGCGAGGCAACGTAGCCATTCTGGCCATGGCCGTATCCCAATCAAAATCGAGAGGAGTTTCCACTATCATAAACAAATTAGTCCCCAGGATATAAATTTCCATTTCCAAAATACCGACTTCACGAATAGCTGCCAATGTTTCCGGCCAAACCTTGCCTTCCGAATGGCGCTTTCTATACTCGGCTATCAAGGCCGCATCGTTTTTCAGATTCAACATCTGGCAATAACGTTTTACCGGTCCCTGATATTTCCGAACTTTATATCCTTGCTTTTTGTTTTCCATTATTCTCTTACTTCCCAACCTAATGCACTAGCTCCCAACACGGCGGCATCAGCATCCTTCAATTCAGAAATCAACAATTTAGTCTTACCTTCGTAAATTTTCAAGATATTATCATCTATAGCTTTACGAATCGGCTTCATGATATAATCACCGGATTTTGCTAATCCACCAAACAGAATAATCGCTTCCGGACTGGAGAAAGCAATGAAATCCGCCAAAGCCTCACCCAAAATACGTCCTGTATATTCAAAGATATCTTGTGCTAATTTATCCCCTCTTACAGCCGCGTCAAAAACATCTTTAGATACAATATCTTCAGCCGGGATGTCTCTTAACAAACTAGGTTCGGGACGGGCAACTAGAAATTCACGTGCCGTGCGTGCCACACCTGTAGCCGAACAATAAGTTTCCAAACAGCCCTTACGACCACAACCACACTGACGTCCGTCACGACGAACTATCACATGTCCCAATTCTCCGGCAAAACCATCGTGTCCGTAAACCAGTTGTCCATTTATTACAATACCACTACCAACACCGGTTCCAAGAGTAATCATAATAAAGTCTTTCATGCCACGAGCCGCACCATAAGTCATTTCGCCGATGGCGGCAGCATTAGCATCATTTGTCAAAGCAGTAGGAACACCTATTGCTTCTTCAAACAAAGCAGCCAAGGGAATCACCCCTTTCCAAGGAAGATTTGGAGCAAATTCAATGGTACCGTTATAGTAGTTTCCATTAGGAGCACCTACCCCCATACCTTTAATTTTTTCTACGCCACCGAACGATTCAATCAACGGACGCAACTTTGAACTGACCGCCTCTACATAATCCTCTATTTTAGAAAATGATTGTGTCTTAACTGAATCGGTAGCCAATACGTTACCACGCGAATCTACAATGCCAAAAACTGTATTAGTTCCGCCAATGTCCATACCTACTACGTAGGGTTTTTCCATGCCTGTTACCATGATATATTATTATTTAGGGTTAGTTATTTTGAGCAAATGTACACAATGCGAAAAAAGAGAGCAAATTTTTTTTCAATTATTTCATATAGCATTGCAACTTTTTGTATCTTCGGCACGTCTAACCAGACAAACACAAGTTAAATTCATCGGTAATGATACATTTAGAGAATATCAACAAAACCTATCATAACGGAGCTCCGCTACATGTTTTGAAAGGTATCAACCTCGACATAGAACGAGGTGAGTTTGTTTCTATTATGGGAGCTTCGGGTTCCGGAAAGTCCACTTTATTGAATATTTTAGGCATCTTGGACAATTACGATTCGGGAGAATATTATTTGAACGATGTATTAATCAAGAATCTGAGTGAAACCCGCTCTGCCGAATACAGAAACCGGATGATAGGATTTATCTTTCAGTCTTTCAACCTGATTTCTTTTAAAAATGCGGTAGAAAATGTAGCTCTTCCCCTCTTCTATCAAGGAGTGAGCCGAAAAAAAAGGAATCAAATGGCATTAGAATACCTTGACAAACTAGGTCTTAAAGAATGGGCGCATCATATGCCCAATGAATTGTCCGGCGGGCAAAAACAACGTGTAGCCATAGCACGTGCCTTGATATCCAAACCGCAAATCATCCTCGCCGATGAACCTACCGGAGCCCTGGACAGCAAAACATCCGTGGAAGTGATGAATATTCTGAAAGAACTGCATAAAAACGAGGGACTGACAATCGTTGTCGTCACTCATGAAAGTGGAGTAGCAAACCAAACGGACAAAATCATCCATATTAAGGACGGACTGATTGAACGGATTGAAGAAAACATAGACCATAATGCCTCTCCTTTCGGCAAGAACGGATTCATGAAATAACTGACACACATGATTGATCTTATTCAAGAAATATTCGGAACAATAAAGCGCAATAAATTACGCACGTTCCTCACCGGCTTTGCCGTAGCTTGGGGTATCTTCATGTTGATCGTACTGCTGGGGGCAGGCAACGGACTAATCCATGCTTTCGAAAGCTCATCTGCAGATATGGCTATGAATTCCATCAAAGTATTTCCAGGCTGGACTTCCAAAGCATACGATGGATTAAAAGAAGGACGCCGCATTGAACTGGACAATAAAGACTATCGGATAACCGAAACCGATTTCCTCCAAAATGTCATCAGTGTAGGAGCTACCGTACGTCAGAGTAATGTGACTTTAACATACGGGCAAGACTATGTATCCACCACACTGGAAGGAGTATACCCTAATCATAAAGATGTAGAAAGAGTAAAACCTGCAGGGGGGCGATTTATCAATGACATTGATATCCGTCAACGGCGAAAAGTAATCATTCTTCATACAAAAACCGCAGAAATGCTCTTTAAAAAAGACGCAGACAAAGCTATCGGAAAATTTGTCAACGCCAATGGAGTAGTATATCAAGTAGTAGGCCTATTTACCGACAAGGGAAGTTTCCAACCTAATGCCTTCATCCCATTCACCACCTTACAACTCATATATAATAAAGGTGACAAGCTGAACAATTTGATATTTATGACACGAGGACTCGATACAGAAGAAAAAAATGAAATCTTTGAAAAGGAGTACCGCAAAGCTATCGGCATACACCACCGGTTTACAGCTGATGACAAAGGCGCTATCTGGATGTGGAACCGTTTCACTCAATTCCTGCAACAAGAAAAAGGTATGCGCATTCTGACTATAGCCATTTGGGTAATAGGCATATTCACTTTGCTGAGTGGCATCGTAGGTGTAAGTAATATCATGCTGATCACAGTAAAAGAACGGACCCGTGAATTTGGTATCCGCAAAGCGTTAGGTGCCAAACCTATATCTATCTTATGGCTAATTATAGCCGAAAGCGTAACAATTACCACCTTTTTCGGGTATATAGGAATGGTGGCAGGTATCGCTGCCACAGAATACATGAATACAGTGGCAGGAAACCAAACTGTAGACGCAGGCGTTTTCACCGAAACAGTTTTCCTCAATCCCACAGTAGATATCAGTATAGCCATACAAGCAACCATGACATTGGTGATAGCCGGTACACTGGCAGGCTTCTTTCCTGCTCGTAAGGCCGTCATGATCCGACCAATCGAAGCACTTAGAGCAGATTAAAATTATGAGAATAGATTTAGACAGGTGGGAAGAAATATTCATCACCATTACCAGAAACAAGACACGTAGCCTATTGACCGCTTTTGGTGTTTTTTGGGGCATATTCATGCTGGTGGCCCTTATGGGGGGTGGCCAAGGACTACAAGATATGATGTCGGCCAACTTTAAAGGATTCGCCACCAATTCCGTTTTTTTCGGAAGTAATAAAACCAGTGAAGCCTATAAAGGATTTAGAAAAGGACGTTATTGGGATATGGAATTTAACGATGTGGAACGTATCCGCCAAGCCGTACCGGAAGTAGAAGTTATCACTCCCAATATCAGCCGATGGGGCTCTACTGCTATTTTCGGAGACAAGAAAAGCTCCTGTGCCGTCAGAGGATTGCAGCCTGATTATGAAAAGATAGAAGCTCAAAATATTACAATGGGGCGCTTTATCAATGACGTAGACATACTGGAAAACCGGAAAGTCTGTACCATAGGAAAACGTGTATACGACGAACTGTTTCCCCAAGGAGGAAACCCATGCGGACAATATTTGCGTGTGGATGGTATTTATTATCAGATTGTAGGTGTTAGCTTATCAACCAGTAACATGAATATCAATGCCGGAACAGAGGATAGTGTAACTCTTCCATTTACTACCATGCAAAAAGCATACAACTTTGGAAAGCGCATTGATTTAGTCTGTATTACCGTAAAACCGGGAGTAACTGTTACCAGTATAGCCGACAAAATAGAACAAGTAATCAAGAAAGCGCACTATATCCACCCGGACGACAAACAAGCGGTGATCATGGTCAATGCAGAAGCAATGTTCAGCATGATTGACAATCTGTTCACAGGCATCAAAATTTTGGCATGGATGGTAGGTTTGGGAACATTACTGGCAGGAGCTATCGGAGTAAGCAATATTATGATGGTTACCGTGAAAGAACGTACAACCGAAATCGGCATCCGCCGAGCCATTGGCGCACGCCCTAAAGATATTCTAAACCAAATTCTTTCTGAAAGCATGGTATTGACAACTTTTGCAGGGTTAATGGGGATTAGTTTCGGAGTCTTGATCTTACAAGGATTAGAAGTAGGAACGGCAGCTTCGGGTACAGAGGCTCATTTTCAAATCAGCTTCTGGATGGCCGTCGGGGCTTGCATTTTATTGATGGTCTTAGGTATGCTGGCCGGATTAGCACCGGCCTATCGCGCTATGGCCATCAAACCAATTGAGGCTATAAGAGACGAATAAAACCATCCGACGTAACGGATAAAGTTTCCATGCAAGAACAAACAAGAATAAAAAAATAATAAAACAAACAGATATGAAAAAGTATGTAAAAATTGCACTATTAGTCATCGTTGCACTGATATTCATCGGAACATTTGTATTTCTCTATCAAAAATCACAACCCAAAGCCAGCGTGTATACTATATTAAACGCAGAAATCACCGATCTGAAAAAGACCACTGTAGCTACTGGAAAAATAGAACCACGTGACGAGATTCTGATTAAGCCACAGATTTCAGGTATCATTGACGAGGTATATAAGGAAGCCGGACAAAAAATAAAGAAAGGAGAAGTGATTGCCAAAGTAAAGGTGATCCCCGAACTGGGACAACTAAACTCAGCAGAAAGCCGTGTAAGGCTGGCAGAAATCAATGCCAGACAAGGGGAAACGGACTTTGCCCGCATGAAAAAACTGTTCGAAAGCAAACTTATCAGCAGTGAAGAATACGAAAAGAGTGAAGTAGCTGTAAAACAAGCACGTGAAGAATTACAAACAGCCAAAGACAATCTGGAAATAGTCAAAGAAGGTATCACTAAAAACAAAGCTTCATTCAGTAGTACCCTTATCCGATCTACTATTGACGGATTGATTTTAGATGTGCCCGTAAAAGCCGGTAACTCCGTCATAATGAGCAACACATTCAATGACGGAACCACTATCGCCACCGTAGCTAACATGAATGATCTGATTTTCCGCGGCAATATTGATGAAACGGAAGTAGGACGCATACACGAAGGCATGCCGGTAAAAATAACTTTAGGAGCCTTACAAAACATGGAATTTGATGCACAACTAGAATATATATCCCCCAAAGGTGTAGAAGAAAATGGTGCTAACCAATTTGAGATCAAAGCAGCCATCACAGTCCCCGACAGTATTACCATCCGTTCCGGATATAGCGCAAATGCGGAAATCGTTCTGGCACGTGCCAGCAAGGTACTGGCAGTACCCGAAAGTACTGTTGAGTTTAAAAACGACTCTACTTTTATATACGTATTGACAGATAGTGTACCTTCACAGAAATTCAGCCGTCGTGCCGTTATTACAGGTATGAGTGACGGTATCCAGATTGAAATAAAGAACGGTCTGAATGTCAATGAAAAAGTACGCGGAGCAGAAAAGAAATAACAGAATATCATTATGAAGAAACAAATCATTATAGCCTTGGCCACCCTGACTGCATTACCGGTCGTTTCCCAAGAAAAATGGGATTTACGTAAATGCATTGATTATGCTATAGAACACAACCTGAGTATCAAGCAACAGGAAGCTGCAAGAGATCAGAATGCAGTGGATTTGAATACTGCTAAATACAGCCGGCTGCCTAATCTGAACGGTAATGTGGGCCAGTCATTTAACTTCGGCCGTGCCTTGCAGGCAGACAATACGTACGGCGACCGTAATACCAAAAACACCAACTTCTCACTCAGTACCAGTATTCCTTTATTTACAGGATTGCGGATACCGAACAACATCGCTCTCAGCAAACTGAACCTGAAAGCAGCTACAGAAGACTTGAACAAGGCCAAAGAAGATATCAGCATTTCTGTCACCTCTGCCTATCTACAAATTCTTTTTAATGAAGAATTGGCAAAAGTAGCTCACAACCAAGTAGAGTTAAGCCGGGAACAGCTGGAATTGAAAGAAGCCTATTTCAAAAATGGGAAAGCATCTGAAGCCGAAGTCTATGAAGCCCGCGCACGCGTCGCACAAGACGAAATGTCAGCAGTACAGGCTGACAATAACTATCAGTTAGCTTTGTTAGAACTGAGCCAGCTGTTGGAACTTCCTACTCCTGACGGATTTGGAGTAGTATCTCCCCGTGTAGAGGATGATTTTACTCTGCTTTCACTTCCCGAAGATATCTATGCACAAGCTGTTCTGAACAAACCAAGTATTAAAGCAGCCCAATTTCGTCTGGAAGGTGCGGCCAAAAATATCCGTATTGCCCAAAGTTCCTGGTATCCGCAATTAAACTTCAGTGCAGGTATAGGAACAAACTACTATAATATTTCAGGAGTAGAAAATGCTTCATTCAGCAGTCAGTGGCATCAAAATTTTAATAAATACCTGCAATTCTCACTCAGCATTCCGTTGTTCAACCGTTTTGACACACGAAATAAAGTAAAGAACGCACGCATCCAGCGCACTGCTTTATCATGGAAGTTGGAAGAAAGCAAAAAGGCTCTTTTCAAAGAAATACAGCAAGCATACTATAATGCAGTAGCTGCCGAAAGCAAATATAAAAGCAGTAATACAGCTACGGATGCTTCTGAGGCTTCCTTCCGTCTGATGAGCGAAAAATATGCCAATGGTAAAGCCAACGCTACTGAATACAATGAGGCTCGTACCAATTGGATGAAAGCCGTTTCGGATATGCTTCAAGCAAAATATGATTATCTGTTCCGTACCAAAATTCTGGATTTCTACAAAGGAGTTCCTCTTACTTTAGAATAATTTCTTAAGATTCACCACAGATTTTCACAGTCCATTCATAATCAAATTCTGCGTTGACCTGTGGTGAATCATCATAAAAATGATCTTTACAATCCGGACAATTCATTGTATCTCCAACTCTTATTTACGTCAATTTTCGTCGTTTTTCAAATCATACTATACCGTACGCATACGCACTACAGTTCTCTCCTTAGAATTACTTTTATTGCTTCCTCCTGAACGTTCCGAATCTTTCTCTTTCTTACCATTTCCTCTTCTCACATCCCTGCCGGATGGAGTAATACGCCTATTTTCATGACGGTCCTTATCAACCTGTGAGTTCTGTCCACGTCGTGAAGGGCGCCCATCATGCTTGTTATTATGATCCTTCTTCGGTCTGTCCGGCCTTGCCTGTGGAACAGACGGACGATGATGATCACCCGACGGCCTGTCAGGACGGATTTGAGGTCTGTTTGGACTAGCCTGAGGAGGAGTGGCTGGGCGATGATGATCCTTTTGAGGAGGACGAACAACTATATTAAAATCACGACGACGGTGCATATCATACGTCATTCTATCATGGCGGATACGATAATGTCCGTCGTACACATCATGGCGATAATGGTCACGATAATGGATCTTATAATAACTGACATTATTGAAATGAGTACGATAATGCCCTCCGCAATAACTAGCATAGTGATGCGGTTTGCCATAGTAGAAAAAATTCACATTATTATATACCAGATAGATACGGAACTGCCATTTGTTCTCATGCGCATAAATGGGACGGTAGAAATGCTCAGCCCTCATAAAACGACGATATTGCGCACTGGAAAGTATCCAACGAAGATCATCATTACGCACATCCAAAAAATCATAATAACGTTCCAACGCATAATCATAGCCTCTTACCACATCATCCATCAGATAACGGACATTATTGATAAAATCATAATTCACCTCATATACATCATTGTATTGCTGCGGAGTGAGTTTCAGTTCGTATGCCATACGGTCGGTAAGAAAACGAGTGTTCTGTCTCATTTTGCTGATACTCATGGCCCCCATTGCGGGAATAGTTATACCTAGCATACAAATCACTATCAGTAATGTAGTCCATCTTTTCATAGCTGTTACGTTTTTAGTTTGTTAGTTCTATGGCACAAAAATAGGGGAAATCACTTTCCCCCACAATTGATTTTCCCCATAAATTCATAGGGCTTTTCCTATATCTGGTAGGGAAAAGCTCCACTAAGTAAGGCGTATCCCCTCAGCTTCTAAAACAACCAGACGTTTTTTATATAAATCCCCCACCGCTTTTTTGAAAGTTTTTTTACTGACACCAAAAGCATCATAGATATCCTCTGCAGCACTTTTATCATTCAATGGAGTGAAACCTTCATGATCTTTAATATATTGTAATAACACTTCTGAAAAATCATCCACCTTCTTTGCGCCTAACTTTTGCAGAACCAAATCTATCTTGCCATCCTCACGCACCTGCTTTACATAAGCCTTCAGCCGCATACCGGCTTCTAAAGGTTGGAAAATCTCATTATCGTAAAGCAAACCACTGAACTTATTTTCCACAATAGCTTTAAATCCCAAATCTGTTTTCTGCCATATCAGGATATCCACTTCCTGCCCCAGCCGATAATCGGGATGTTCTTTAGAAAGATAATGCTCCACTTTAGCAGATGCCATAATGCGGTAACTATCTTCGTCTATATGTGCGTGTATTATATACTTTCTCCCTTTCTGCATTTTCATCTTTTGTTCACGGAAAGGTACAAAAAGGTCTTTCATTAATCCCCAATTCAAAAACGCACCAAACTCATTAACCCATGCCACTTCCAAACAGGCAAACTCGTCCACCTGCACCAATGGCTGTAAAGTGGTAGCTATCAACCTTTCCTCATTGTCGAGGTAAAGAAAGACATTCAGCACATCGCCAGGCTTACAGCCTTCGGGCACATAACGCGTAGGCAATAAAATCTCTCCGTCATCGCCTCCATCTAAATAGACACCAAAGTCTACTTCTTTTACAACCTCCAGCTGGTTGTATTTTCCCAGTTTTACGTTCATTAGCTAAATTTTTTCTCAAAGATAAATAAAAAGCACTATCTTTACTCGCTATTAACAAAGAAAACCCCAATTAGTTATGGATAATTTTATCTTTTACAATCCTACACGCCTCATCTTTGGCAAAGGCATGATTGCCCAATTGTCCCAACAGATACCGGCCAACAAGAGAATCATGATCACTTTCGGAGGTGGCAGTGTAAAAACAAATGGAGTCTATGAACAAGTAATCCAAGCCCTTGAAGGACGTGATTACACGGAGTTTTGGGGAATAGAATCAAATCCTGATATATCTACCCTGAAAAAAGCTATAGAATCAGGCAAAGAAAAAAACATCGACTTCCTGCTGGCAGTAGGTGGCGGCTCAGTTATAGACGGTACCAAGTTGATTTCCGCTGGTATTCCCTACGACGGAGATGCCTGGGAACTAGTTAAAAAAGGCAGTGCACAAAATACTATTCCTTTAGGAACTGTGCTAACTATTCCCGCCACAGGTTCAGAAATGAATAACGGAGCTGTAATTTCATGCCGTGAAACTCATGAAAAATATCCATTTTTCTCCTCTCATCCTGTATTTTCTATCCTAGATCCGACAGTAACTTTCTCATTGCCCGACTATCAGATAGCTTGCGGACTGGCAGACACTTTTGTACACGTCATGGAACAATACATGACCAAAACAAACGAATCTTATCTAATGGACCGCTGGAGCGAAAGCATCCTTCGTACATTGGTACAAATCGCTCCGCAAATCAAAGAAAACAAACAGGATTATCACTTGATGAGTGAATTTATGATGTCCGCCACTATGGCTTTGAACGGTTTCATTGCTATGGGAGTATCCGAAGACTGGGCCACCCACATGATAGGGCATGAGCTGACTGCATTACATGGCATGACACACGGCCAGACACTGGCTATCGTATTTCCCGGAACTCTACGGACACTCGCCGACAAAAAGCGTGACAAAATACTACAATATGGCGAACGTATCTGGGGGGTTACTTCAGGAGTTCCCAGTGTACGAGTATCGCTAACCATAGAAAAGACTGAAGAATTCTTTAGAAATTTAGGACTTAAGACCCGTTTGGATGAAGCAGGAATAGGCGATGATACCATCGAAGAAATAGTACGCCGGTTCAATGAGAGAGGCGCAGCATACGGAGAGGACGGTGATGTAACTGGAGAAGTGGCACGCCGGATTCTGCAAAACTGTAAATCGAAAAAAGAAACAACTGATACAGGAGGAACGAGTATGAAAACAGTTATTCTTACTTCTTTCAAAAGTGATGTCCGAGCACACATGTTACAGGATCTTCTAAAAAATGAAGGTATAGAATCCATGTTGCAGGGAGAGTATACAGCCCAAGTTTTGGCTTATATTCCGGGAATGGAAATAAAGGTTCTAGTCTTCGAAAAAGATTATGCCCAGGCATTTGAAATCCTGAAAGCCAGTTTTCCCGAGAAAGTATAAGCATAACTTTCTTCTACACCATTCAAACTTTCTCATCCATATCTTGTTATAGGGAGTATTCAAACCTAAACTAAAGATGTACATGAGAAAGTTTTTATTTTTACCTTTACTGGCACTGCTAGCTTCGTGCGGTAAAGATGAGGATTATGACAGAAGCAATCCCAAACCTGAAGAGATGGTGACTCCCGCCTTATATGCCACCATTCAACAAAATACGACCGATCTTTATAACGGTCCTTTGGAAGTATTACCTTGCCGGCCTGATGGCAGTATTTATGTAGGAAATTACACATCAACCGGAAATCAGACCCCTGTCCCCGCATATTATTCCATAGAAAACGGAATAGGAAAATCTAAAAATTCCCCTCTAAGACTGCCCGCAGGCACCTATAATATCATTTATTGGGGATATCCCACCTTTTTCAATACTACAGACGCCGCACTGAGCGACCCTACCCTAATTTTAGGAGAAAAATTACTCGACACTTCATTAGGATTACGAAAAGTCCCCGTAGATACTGTTTACTATCCTGTACACGATTTAGTATTCGGCACACAAGAGATCAATATCGGTCAAGATGACCTTCAAGCGCATCTCATTCGTGCTACCGCCGCATTAGGAGTAATCACTACCGAAACAAACGGTAACGCTTTCAGCGAAAGCATAGACTCTATGTGGATTTATATCAGCAATATCTATAGTAATCTGAATTATTTCTCCGCCCAACCGGAAGGAACTGTCAAAACCATACGTTTCGGGTTGATCCCTAACGCAGATCGAAAAGAATTCAGCAATAAATTTGTATCTGTATTCCCATCCCAGCCAAATCCAATGATCCAAGTCTTCGTGCAAATGAAAAACGGAGATTTAAAGCATTACCAACAAAAGCTAACCACACAACTTAGTGCCGGAACAAAAACAACAGTCAACCTGAGTATGGACGGTGTACTACTGGAAGAAGGAGGGACCGGAGGATTCCAAGTAGACCAATGGAAAGAGCAGAATGACAGCATCCATATACCATTAAACTGATCTCTGCTCTATTAAATTTTCAAAGAAATCCTGCCATCTACCATGTGAATAGTACGGTCCGTCAAACGAGCCAAATTTTCATCATGAGTAACAATAACAAAAGTTTGGCCTAATTTATCACGCAAATCAAAGAACAACTGATGAAGTTCCTCTTTATTGCGGGTATCCAGACTGCCCGACGGCTCATCCGCAAGGATAACCGCCGGGTTGTTTATTAATGCACGCGCTACCGCCACCCGTTGCTTCTCCCCTCCCGACAATTCAGCCGGTTTGTGCGAAGCACGTTCGGACAACCCCAAAAAAGCTAGCGTTTCTTTGGCTTTCCGCATAGCTTCGGAAGAAGATGTACCTGCTATCAACGCAGGAATCATCACATTCTCTAAAGCCGTGAACTCGGGAAGTAACTGGTGGAACTGAAACACAAAGCCAATCTGCCGGTTACGAAAAGCCGACAACTCTTTTTCCTTCAAACAACTCACTTCTGTACCATTCAGTAAAATAGTACCCGTATCCGCCTTATCTAACGTTCCTATGATCTGCAATAATGTAGTTTTCCCCGCACCACTGGGACCTACAATACTTACCACCTCTCCTTTTTCTATCATCAAGTCAATACCTTTCAGTACCTGCAATGTCCCGAAACTCTTCGTTATTCCCTGTAATTCTATCATAATCAAATTCTTCTTATCACATACTCCGCCAGATAACAGCCAAAGACTGCCGGCATATAACTCACGGTTCCGGCAGTAGATTTCTTATTTTTCTCATCATCTACCAATATCACCGCATCCTGATCGGCCTGCTCTGTACTAAATACAACCGGAAGTTTTCGCTTCATCCCCATTTTCTGCAAACGCTTCCGCACGGCTTTGCTTAATCCGCAATGGTAAGTATCCCATAAATCGGCAAAACGAACCTGAGTAATATCCCATTTAGCACCGGCCCCCATACTACTCACAATGGGCAGACGACGTTGAAGCACATTATATATAAGGTAACATTTAGGAGCTACCGTATCAATGGCATCCACCACAAAATCAAATTTTGCACTGTCCAGCAATTCCGGAATACGCTCATCTTTCAGATACTCCACCAATACAGTCAATTCCAAATCAGGATTAATATCACGGAAACGTTCCGCCAAAATTTCCGCTTTGGGACGTCCCATAGTAGAGTAAAGGGCCGAAAGCTGACGATTAATATTACTGGGCTGCACAATGTCTGCATCCACAATTGTCATACGGCCTACTCCTGCACGACAAATCATCTCGGCAGCATACGCTCCAACTCCACCCAAACCTACCACCAGCACATGAGCGTGACGCAGGCGTTTCATCTTATCTTTTCCTAGCAACAACTCCGTACGTTGCTGCCACTCTATATTAATTTCGTTCATCACCTTTCTTAAACCATTTGTAGAACCATTTTCCTACATTATCATATACTCGTGTTTCCGATTGTCCGCGAGGGTCAGAAAAAGAAACAATCTCTTGCGGATCGTCCCCTAACTGATCCGGATACACAATCAACAAACTGTTATTGGCAAAGTACTTGCTGATTTGTGACGGCAGACGTTCAAAAGAAGTCTGATAAGAGATGGAACCTTTACGCGAAGATACAACCACAAACAGATGGTCATAATTCACCTGTCCGGTCAATAAAAGCAGATCATCCCACTCTTCCAATAAAGAAAACTCCGTAAAAGTATTCGCCTCCTGTTTTTCTGTCAGGGCACGCAAATGCTTCAATGTATCTTCTGTAGCAAAGAAATGCACGCGGCATCCCAATTGTTTACCCATACGGCAGAGCTGTGTCATCCATTTCAAGAAACCTTTTTCATATTCCGCCTTATCGGGAACCGCCACCACAATCCGGCGCAACGTATTGACAGGCATCAATAATTTAGCGATCATAATCTGGCGGTTCGTACCCTTCAACAAGTTTTCCGTCATTGTACCAAAGAAAGAATCCATCAAATTCGTCTTACGATGCAAACCTATTACAATATCCGTTACCGCATATTCTTTCTGCGTATGAATAATACCTTGCGCAATATTCAAATCATAACGCAACACAGTCTTTACAGACGCATCGGCAGCAGCAGCAATCATCGCCGTACGCTCCAAGTTGCGCTTGCCTATCAGTTCCTTGGTTTCTGAAGTATTATTATCATTGATCACACTCAGTGCCACCAATGACTCTTTTTGTTTAGGATGCCTCATCATCAAAGCCATGCCTACCAACCCTTCTATGGTTTCAGGATTAGCTACCGGAATCAAGATGCGTTCCTGTTCCTTACCTTCGCTGCCCTCCATCAGATTTTCCTGAGTCACCATTTTGCGTGCGGCACGTTCTGTCACAACAGAACTTATAATACAAGTGAACAAAATCATGACCACCGTACCATTCAAAACATCATCATTCAACAACCGCTCTCCATTTTCCATAATAATACCATGACCTATCAACACAGCGGCCAAGGTCGCAGCAGCCTGTGCATTACTTAATCCGAATATCAAGCTGCCCTCCACCTTCTTCATTCCATATATCTTCTGGGTTATCCATGCAGCCAGCCACTTACTGAATGTCGCCACTACGGTCATTACAACCGCCACTTTCAGCGCTTCACCTTCCGTAAAAAGGCAACGTACATCAATAATCATCCCCACCCCAATCAAGAAATAGGGAATAAACAGCGCATTACCCACAAACTCCAGCCGGTTCATCAAAGGAGAGACATGAGGAACAAAACGATTTAATACCAACCCGGCAAGGAAAGCTCCCAAAATACCTTCCATCCCCACCAATTCCATCAAGCCTCCGCCCAAGAACACCATAGCCAGCACGAATATAAATTGCATCACCGCATCCTCATACGTACGGAAAAACCATCGGCTGATGCGAGGCATTAAAAATATGATAAGTCCGAACAGCAAAACTACCTTGGCAACCAACAGCACCCAAAACAGTCCGCCTACGTCCTCACCTTTATACATACCACCAATAACAGCCAGCACCATCAAAGCTAGCACCACAGTCACCGCCGTACCACCAATAGTGATACTGACCGTCCGTTGCCGCGACAAGCCATACCGGCTGATAATAGGATAAGCAATCAAGGTGTGACTGGCATACATACTGGCCAGCAACACAGAAGTCAAAAATCCATAGTCCAGCATACTCATGCTGCTCCATATGCCCAGCCCCATCGGGATGAGGAAAGTAAACATACCAAAGATCAATCCTTTTGTCCTGTTTTTCTTGAAATCGTCCATATCCATCTCAAGACCGGCCAAAAACATAATGTAGTAAAGTCCGACCTTTCCAAACAATTCAAAACTGCTGTCACGTTCCAGAATGTTAAAGCCATACTTGCCTACCACTACCCCGGCAAGTATCATACCGATGATATGCGGAATGCGTAAACGCCCCAAAATCATAGGGGCAAACAGGATGATAATAAGTACCAGGAAGAATATCCAGGTAGGATCTGTGACCGGAAAATGTATGTTAAGGTCGAATAATTCCATCTTTTTTTGAGTTTTATACCATTATATCGACAAAATTACGAAAAAACTTTCTTTTTTACTGATTTATATTCTAAAATGTTCTAATTTTGCACGCAGAACATACTTACATGCTGAGAGATAGTTCTAAAGTATTACTAAATTTTATCTTATAAAACAAAAAACAAAATGAAAGTAGCAATTGTTGGTGCGAGCGGAGCTGTAGGACAAGAGTTCCTGCGTGTGCTCGATGAAAGGAACTTCCCGTTGGATGAGTTAGTGTTATTCGGTTCTTCACGCAGTGCAGGACGAAAATACACATTCCGCGGTAAACAGATTGAAGTGAAACTCCTTCAGCACAACGATGACTTTAAAGGTGTAGATATCGCTTTCACATCAGCCGGCGCAGGTACCACAAAAGAGTTTTGTGAAACCATTACCAAACATGGTGCCGTACTGATTGACAACTCCAGCGCTTACCGTATGGACGCCGATGTGCCTTTGGTAGTACCCGAAGTGAATCCGGAAGATGCTTTGAATCGTCCCCGTAACGTGATAGCTAATCCCAACTGTACAACTATTCAGATGGTAGTTGCACTGAAAGCCATCGAAAATCTTTCACACATAAAACGTGTGCATGTGGCTACTTATCAAGCTGCCAGCGGTGCAGGTGCAGCGGCTATGGATGAATTGTATGAACAATATCGTCAGGTATTGGCTAATGAACCCGTGACTGTAGAGAAATTCGCTTATCAGTTGGCATTCAACTTGATTCCCCAAATTGATGTATTTACCGACAATGGATATACCAAAGAAGAAATGAAGATGTTCAACGAAACACGCAAAATTATGCACTCCGACATTCAGGTTAGCGCCATGTGTGTACGTGTTCCCGCCCTCCGTTCTCACTCGGAAAGTATCTGGGTAGAAACTGAACGCCCCATTTCTCCCGAAGAAGCCCGTGAAGCCTTTGCCAAAGGTGAAGGCCTGGTATTGATGGATAATCCCGAAAAGAAAGAATATCCGATGCCTTTGTTCCTGGCAGGTAAAGATCCGGTTTACGTGGGCCGCATCCGCAAAGATCTGGCAAACGAAAACGGACTGACTTTCTGGATCGTAGGCGATCAGATTAAGAAAGGTGCGGCATTGAACGCTGTTCAGATTGCCGAATACTTGATCAAAGTAGGAAACGTGAAATAATTTGTGAAATAATTTTTTTTATAATCTTTATCTTTGCGCCAATCATTGATTTAATGAATTGACCAAGATAAAGATTATATCGTTTATTACAGTTATTCGTCCGTCAAACTATCCCCACAACATTATGCTGAAAGAAAAAACACCTCGGATACCCAAAGGACGAAGTTTTTTTATTCTGTCCCCGATAAAATAAAACAATCTCCTTGTTCCCGTCAAGACTTCTTTTTGATATAATAAGCCTTTTATCCCCCGACCTTTAAACCATTCCTTACAGATAATGGAACGTAGCAAGCGGGCATATAAAGCACTTAACCATATGAAGAAAAACAGTTAGTCATACCCCAAAAAACATTTCAGCAAACAAAAAAATGGTTTGTCCCACAAATAAGAAAACAAGATCGTCAAATAAAACCCGATTCATTCAACTGCCATAGCTCAAATCATCCATAAAAAAAGAGTATCACAATAACTGCAATACTCCTTTTAATCTTTTATGATAGCTGTTTATTCAGCAACTAATACATCATCAACACTTCTTTCCGTACCTTTCAACGGGGATATGCCAACCAAATTTACATTAAATATCAATGTGGAATATCCGGGAATATCACTATATCCATCCTTTCCATATCCCAATTGATAAGGAATATAAAGTTCCCATTGATCTCCTACTTTCATACCTCCATATCCTTTCATCAAGGCAGTGCTCCATCCGGCAATCACCCCACCTGCAACAAATGTCTTTGGAGTAGCTGTTTCCGGATCAAGTTCTCCTTGATAACTTTGGTCAAAGACTGTTCCATTAATAAACTGACCACGATAATTCACCGCTACCGTATCCGTGGCAATCGGACTTGTAGTACTATCACCAATCTTAACAATCTTGCAGTAAACATTATCATTCACCTTTCCTGTCTCATTCAATCCCAAAGGAGGAAGTTTATACGATCTGATAATTTTCCATTGTCCTACCTCATTGCCTTGATTAGCTTCCGCCACTGTAGCGATGGAGTCAATATATCTCTGATTACGTTCCTCCCAGTTTGCATACGGGTCTTCTGTTCCATCTGATTCACTACATGAAACAATGGACAGAGAAGCAACAAACAGCAGACTAATCAGCCAAAGAATACTTTTATTCATAAATTCCTGTTTATTATTGCAAAGTCTTCAGCAGACTTGTTATACTTACTTTATCGGCAATGATATTGTTCAGTTCCGAAATAGCCACACGCTCCTGCTGCATGGTATCACGATTACGCAATGTTACGCAATTGTCCTCCAAAGTCTGGTGGTCTACAGTGATACAATATGGAGTACCGATGGCATCCTGACGACGGTAACGCTTGCCGATGCTGTCTTTCTCATCATACTGGCAGTGGAAATGGAACTTCAAGTCATTCATAATCTCACGCGCCTTCTCGGGCAGGCCGTCTTTCTTCACCAACGGCATCACGGCCAGTTTCACCGGAGCCAGAGCAGCAGGCAATTTCAGCACGACACGAGTTTCACCACTTTCCAATGTTTCTTCTGTATAAGCAGCACTCATAATGCTAAGGAACATACGGTCCACACCGATAGATGTTTCAATAACATACGGAGTATAGCTTTCGTTCAATTCCGGATCGAAATACTTGATACTCTTGCCACTGAACTTCTCGTGCTGGCTCAAGTCAAAGTTCGTACGGCTGTGAATACCTTCCACTTCCTTGAATCCAAACGGCATCAGGAATTCGATGTCTGTAGCTGCGTTGGCATAATGTGCCAGTTTGTCGTGGTCATGGAAACGGTAATGATCATCACCGAAACCTAATGCTTTATGCCATTTCAAACGAATTTCTTTCCATTTGGGGAACCACTCCAGCTCAGTACCAGGTTTTACGAAGAATTGCATCTCCATCTGTTCAAACTCACGCATACGGAAAATGAATTGGCGGGCTACAATCTCGTTACGGAAAGCTTTACCAATCTGAGCGATACCGAAAGGAATCTTCATACGGCCGGTTTTCTGTACATTCAGGTAATTGACAAAAATACCCTGCGCTGTTTCCGGACGAAGATAAATCTTCATGGCACCATCGGCAGTAGAACCCATTTCGGTGGAGAACATCAAATTGAACTGACGTACTTCAGTCCAGTTCTTGGTTCCCGAAATAGGACAAACAATCTCTTCATCAATGATAATCTGACGAAGTTCATCCAAATCATTGTCGTTCAAAGCTTTTGAGAATCGTTCATGTAAAGCGTCACGCTTGGCCTGATGCTCCAGAACACGACCGTTGGTGCTACGAAACTGAGCCTCATCAAAAGCATCCCCGAATCTCTTGGCAGCCTTGGCCACTTCTTTGTTTATCTTCTCGTCATATTTGGCAAGCTGGTCTTCAATCAGCACATCGGCACGATAACGTTTTTTAGAATCGCGGTTGTCAATCAGAGGATCATTGAACGCGTCCACATGTCCGGAAGCCTTCCAAATAGTAGGATGCATAAAAATAGCAGAATCAATTCCTACGATGTTCTCGTGCAGCAGCACCATACTCTGCCACCAATATTGCTTGATATTATTCTTCAACTCCACTCCCATCTGACCGTAATCGTATACAGCGCCTAGTCCGTCATATATATCACTGGACGGAAATACAAAACCATACTCTTTACAGTGCGATACTAATTTCTTAAAAACATCTTCTTGTGCCATTTTCTTATCTGTTTATTCTTACACTTTTGTTGTTTTTTCCTGTTTTCAACCTTTAATAAGGGCGAAATAATATGCAAAGTAAATGATTTTTTTCAATAAAAGTCGTATTTTTGCGTGCATATCATCAGAACATTAAGGAATTTAAATATATATGAGCGACGATTTTATTGATAAAGAGGAACAAAACGAAGAAAATATCCCCACACCGGAGAACGGACACTCGGACTATAAACCTACCGATACCAAAAACACAGGGGTGAAGCACCAGCTGAGTGGAATGTATCAGAACTGGTTTTTGGACTATGCCTCTTACGTAATATTGGAACGTGCCGTACCGCACATCAATGACGGTTTGAAACCTGTCCAAAGACGTATCCTCCACTCTATGAAAAGATTGGATGACGGCCGATATAACAAAGTAGCAAATATTGTAGGACATACCATGCAGTTTCATCCGCACGGCGATGCTTCCATAGGCGACGCGTTGGTACAGCTAGGCCAAAAGGATCTGTTGATAGACTGTCAGGGAAACTGGGGTAACATACTGACAGGAGATGGTGCCGCTGCCCCCCGTTATATCGAAGCACGTCTATCCAAATTTGCATTGGACGTGGTTTTCAATCCCAAAACCACCGAATGGCAAGCGTCATACGACGGACGAAACAAAGAGCCGATCACCCTACCTGTCAAATTCCCGCTCTTGCTCGCTCAGGGAGTAGAAGGTATTGCTGTGGGCCTTTCTTCCAAAATCCTACCACACAATTTTAACGAACTGTGTGATGCCTCCATTGCCTATTTGCGTGGTGAGGAATTCAAACTCTATCCCGATTTCCAGACAGGAGGCTCTATTGATGTATCCCGCTACAACGATGGAGAACGCGGCGGAATGGTGAAGGTACGTGCTAAAATCAATAAAATAGACAACAAAACATTGTCCATAGCCGAAGTGCCTTTCGGAAAGACTGTCCCGGGGGTATGCGACTCTATTGTCAAAGCCAGTGAAAAGGGAAAAATCAAGATTCGGAAAGTAGAAGATCTTACTTCTGAAAAAGTGGAAATCCTAGTGCACCTTGCTCCGGGAGTATCCTCGGACAAAACCTTGGACGCGCTCTATGCATTTACTGATTGTGAAGTAAGCATATCCCCCAATTGTTGCGTTATTGATGAAAAGAAGCCCCACTTCCTTACTGTCAGTGCCGTCCTTAAAAAAGCCACAGACAACACGTTGTCCCTGCTTCGTCAAGAGTTGGAAATACACAAAGGAGAATTGCTTGAAAACCTTCATTTCGCATCATTGGAAAAAATCTTTATCGAAGAACGGATTTATAAGGAAGTAAAGTTCGAGCAATCCGAAAATACAGACGCCGCCTGCGAGTTCATTGATGAACGGCTGACTCCTTTCTATTCGCAATTTATCCGTGAAGTGACCAAAGAGGATATTCTGAAGTTATTGGATATCAAGATGGCCCGAATTCTGAAGTTCAACAAGGATAAAGCAGATGAAAACATAGCCCGTATCAAGGAACAGATTGAAGAAATAAACAATCATCTGGCACATATCGTAGAATATACCATTGACTGGTATCAGATGTTGAAAGATAAATATGGCAAACAATACCCCCGCCGTACAGAGTTGCGTAACTTCGATACCATTGAGGCGGCGAAGGTAGTGGAAGCTAACGAAAAACTCTATATCAACCGCGAAGAAGGCTTTATCGGCACCACCTTGAAAAAAGATGAATTTATAGCCAACTGTTCAGACATAGACGATGTGATTATCTTCTATAAAGACGGCAAATATAAAGTAGTTCGCGTAACAGACAAAATGTTTGTCGGCAAGAATGTTCTCTATGTCAATATCTTCAAGAAAAACGACAAACGTACCATATACAATGTGGTTTATCGTGATGGAAAAGAAGGGTTTCACTATATCAAACGGTTCAACATTACCTCCATCACCCGTGACCGTGAATATGATGTAACGCAAGGTACACCCGGCTCACGTATTGTTTACTTTACAGCCAATCCTAATGGAGAAGCAGAGGTTATCAAGATTACCTTAAAACCGAATCCACGTATCAAAAAAATCATATATGAAAAAGATTTCAGTGACATCAATATCAAGGGACGCCAGTCCATGGGCAATATCCTGTCTAAATACGAAGTACATAAAATAGCCTTAAAACAACGTGGCGGCTCTACTTTGGGTGGAAGAAAAGTATGGTTTGACCGGGATGTGCTCCGCTTGAACTATGACGGACGCGGTGAATATCTGGGAGAATTCCAAAGTGACGAATTGATTTTAATAGTCCATGAAAATGGAGAATTCTATACTAGTAACTTCGATTTGAATAATCATTATGATCCGGGAATCCGCATCATTGAGAAGTTCGACGCCAACAAGGTATGGTCTGCCGCTTTATTTGATGCCGATCAGGGATATCCTTATCTGAAACGATTCACTTTTGAATCCACTTCACGCCGTCTCAATTATTTGGGCGAGAACAAGGAAAGCCGTTCTATATTGCTTACTTGTGTGGTTTATCCACGCATACAAGTCATATTCGGAGGACATGATAGTTTCCGTGATCCATTGGAAATAGATGTGGACGAATTCATCGGAATTAAGAGCTTCAAAGCGAAAGGAAAACGAATCAGTACTTACAACATTGAACAAATAAACGAGCTGGAGCCTTTACGTTTTCCCGAACCTCCCAAAGAAGAGGACGGTGCGGAAGAGGGGACTGATAAAAATGAAGAAGCTGCTGAAATTGAAGATCCGGATCATGGTAAGAGTGAAACAGATATCATTGATGAAATTACCGGCCAGATGAAACTGTTTTAAGAAATGAAAAAAATTCTCCTATTATTACTGTCCCTGTTTCTTGGTCTGCCTTCACAGGCTCAGGAAGACAGCTTACGAGCAAACCGCTACGTTATGAGGGCTACTCTTTACGGTGTCGGTTTTACAAATATATTGGACACCTATCTTTCACCGATGGAATATACCGGACCCGAAATTCGTATCCTGCGTGAAAGTATGCGCATGACCAAACTGATGAATGGCAACGTATCTGTTCAAAGTCTGTTCCAAGCCAATCTGTCCCTGACTGAGAATAAAGCAGAAACAAGTAACGAAATGTCAGGTATGGTCAATTGGAATTATGCACTGCATTACCAGTTCCGGCTGACAGAAAACTTGAAGATACTGGCGGGTCCCATGCTGGACTTGAACGGCGGATTCATCTATAACATGCGAAATTCTAATAATCCTGCCCAAGCCAAAGCATATGTCAATCTGGCGGCATCGGGTATGGTCATCTATCGGTTCCATATCGGTAACTATCCGCTGATAGCCCGTTATCAAGCCAATTTGCCTGTCATGGGGGTTATGTTTTCCCCGGAATACGGACAATCTTATTATGAGATATTCAGTTTAAAGAATGGCGGCAAGAATGTGCTGTTCACTTCCCTGCATAACCAACCTTCCTTGCGGCAATTGGTTACATTGGATTTTCCTATCCGGTCAGTCAATATGCGTTTCGGATACCTATGTGATATCCAGCAGGCGAAAGTCAATAATCTGAAAAGTCATATATGGTCACACGCCTTTATGATAGGTTTCGTGAAAAACTTCTATTTATTAAAAGGTAAGAACAAAGTGGCGATGCCCAGCCGGGTCAGCCCTTATTAATATAGAGAATGAAAAGAAATAGTTATTTTTTTATCAGTCTGTTATTGTCTGTTGTATTATTTACTTCGTGCATCACGGAGGACGAATACGACAACTCCCCCGAAGGCAACTTCGAAGCGTTATGGCAGACTATCGACCGCCAGTATTGTTTCCTTGACTATAAAAAGCAGGAATACGGATTGGACTGGAATGAAATATATAGCCAGTACAAACAGAGAATATCAAAAGGCATGAATAATGAACAGTTATTCGAAGTTCTGGCAGATATGCTGAACGAGTTGCGTGACGGACACGTAAATCTGTCTTCCAAACTGGAGTACTCCCAATATCGTGAATGGTTTGACAGCTATCCGGCCAATTTCAGCGACAGCATCCAACGTGTCTATCTAGGTAAGGACTATGCCCAATCCTCAGGCATGAAGTATCAGGTATTCGAGGATAACATAGCCTATATTTATTGTGGCAGTTTCCAATCAGGTATCGGCGAAGGAAATCTGGACGAGATTCTAAACAAGCTGGCTATTTGCGATGGATTGATTATTGATGTGCGAAACAATTCCGGTGGTAACCTTACCACAGCCGAGAAATTAGCCGCACGTTTCACGAATGAAAAAGTGTTGGTAGGCTATATGTCCCATAAAACCGGACCGGGACACAATGATTTCTCAACTCCTAAAGCTGTTTGGCTGGAACCGTCACTAGATCGCGTACGCTGGCAAAAACAAGCGGTAGTGCTGACTAACCGCCGCTCTTTCAGCGCCACCAATGATTTTGTGAACAGAATGAAAATACTACCCAAAGTAACCATCATCGGTGACAAAACAGGTGGCGGTTCTGGTCTGCCCTTCTCTTCTGAACTGCCCAATGGCTGGTCTGTCCGCTTCTCGGCCAGTCCAATGTACGATGCGAATATGCAACATCTGGAATTTGGTATAGATCCGGACATCAAAGTCAATATGACCTCAGAGGATATGCAACGCAATGTGGATACAATTATTGAGGCTGCACGTGAATATTTACATAACCACAAAGAATAATTTCCTAAAAATCTTTGGTACTTAAGAAATATTCCTTATCTTTGCACCCGCTTACCGAAAGCAATTCGCGCGTGTGGCGTAATTGGTAGCCGCGCCAGACTTAGGATCTGGTGTCGTGAGACGTGTAGGTTCGAGTCCTATCACGCGCACAACATTCCATATAGAAACAGACAAAAACCCTCGAAATTAGATAATTTCGAGGGTTTTTGTCTATACCTGAAGAAACGAAGGCTCAAAAATTTCAGTATTGATAACACTACCAATCACCCACTTTTATCGGGTCAACGTAAAAACCTGAGGGATTCATAGATTAAGCATAAATTTTAGTCAGTCTGAATAGAAAGAAAGTCCTGTCCTTTACTCCTCTGAACTGTGTTCTGAAGTCCTTGATTTTGGCATTGAACGATTCGGAAGCTGCGTTGGTGGAACGCCTGTCGAAAAAGTTGACGATTTCCAGATAATGTGTCTGTATGGAACGTATTACCCTTCCGAACGCAAGAAAGCCGGACTTTTCAACTTCGTCATACCATCTGGCAAGTCTTGTCAGAGCGGTGTCCTTGTGCTTGCACTGGTGATATATCAACCCGAGCCTCATGGAAAGATAGTATGCCTTCTTCAGGTCGGGATATTCCCTGAAGAGGATACCGGCACGTATGCGTTGGGATTCAGTCCATAATGACTCTTTTTTATACAGCAGATAGATACTGCGGGCGAGCAATTGCTTGCGCGAATCCCCGTTCTCAAAGGTCGGGGCATGGTATATCTTCCCGCACGCCTTTGCGTATGCGATCTGTATTGATTCCTTGTCCAAAGCCTCCCAGCGTGCCTTCACGCGCATTTCCTGTAAAGCTTCAAAAGCCAGCTTCTGCACATGGAAACGGTCAGTAACACGGCGTGCCGCAGGAAAGCAGACACGGGCGATCTGTTCCATATTAGGAGCCATATCCATAGTGATTTCCCTTACCTGAAACCGTCTGCGCCGGGAGAGACGGAGCAATACGGAGGTGACACTCCTTACATCTGTACCTTTTACAATGGCGATGATGCTGCCTGAACGGCCTGTCTTTTCCTTGTTTATGAGGATAGTATAGAGCTCACCACGCGAAAGGCAGACTTCATCTATACCCACATAGGCCCCTATATTCTTCTCAAAGAGAAGCCAGTCCCCGGCATGAGGAAGAGACTCCCATTTCAGATAACCGCTCAAGTGGTTGCGGTATTGACGTTCAAGAAGCTCACCGTCCACACCGAACAGGGTTCCCAGCAGCTTACAACTGACAGGAAGCGTATCAATATAATTCTTTTAAAAAAGACGCAAACTCATGCGTCATACGGCTGCCTTCCGCTACCAGTTTCCAGTTACGGCTTACGTAACGCCCCTCGTCTTTCAAAATCCACCGGCGCCGGCGGATATTCAGGAAAAGATTCTTGCCACGGATGGGGAAGTCCCGGACTACTACAGGGTCGTAGAAGCCTTTGCTTTCCACTTTGACAGTCGAATATTCACCGGGAAGCTCATTTTTCTCTTCCAGGTAAATCACGATTTCACTACTGCTTTCCTTTACATCGGAAATGTTGAAATAATCCAAGGTACCTTCGGGAAGAAGGAGACGGTAACCGTTAGTTTCCATAATCGCTGATGATTCGTTTGTTTCACACAAAGATAGGATTTTATCGGATATACCCCTCAGGATTTTACGTTGACCCCTTTTATCAACTTATTGGCTTTCCGATGATAAGCAATGGGTATTGATAAAACAAGCATTTCTTTTTCTATCCCACGCCATTGTACAATCTTTTAATCACTAAATTATTCAATATGCCTTCTATTATATTTTGAGGAAAAAGAGAATACTTCATCAGTTCCCTCTCTTTTCAAATTATTCATATAGATAGAACATACGCTCCATCATACTCCATTTTTCTTTAGCAAGTTCCCCTTTCCTACACTGTTGGAATATCGATACAAAGTCTTCCCATTCTTGCTGTCGAGGTAAAGTCGCGAGTTTAGCCATAGCAGATTCCCAATCAAAATCAATAGGAGTTTCGACAATCATGAACAATCGATTACCGCATATATATATTTCCATTTCTAAAATACCAACTGAACGGATCCCCTCTCTGATCTCCTGCCATGACTTCGCCTTACTATGACACTCCCGATACTTCGCTATCATCTCCGGATCATCCTTCAAATCCATTGTCTGGCAATATCTTTTTACCGGGTAGTCATATCTTTTCATTTCATATCCATTTTCTTTCATCTTATCTTAAACTTATGCCTGCTTAATTATACCCTTCATTCTGTTTCAGATTTTTATTCACATTCAAATCATTTTGAGGAATAGGAAAATATCGGTTATGTGCAGACCATGTACGTTTTTCAAACTGATAATACATATCTTCATCTACAGGAGAAGCCGTAACACCACTTCCTCTATAATTACGAGCTTGCGGATCATCCGACAATTTTACTCCGGTAAAAGTATGATTAAGTTCTTTCTCGGCAATGCCCCAACGTAACACGTCATAATATCGAAGCCCCTCGAATGCCAGTTCCACACGTCTTTCTTTACGAACCGCTTCACGAACAAGTTCCTGTGTTGCTACGTCTGTCTTTTTTATTCCAACCAATTTCACACGATCACGTATATCATTAATAGTCAGATCTAATAAGTTCTGGTCTACTGCATTCGGCTGCGATTCATTTACCGCTTCCAAATAGCTTAATAAGACCTCAGCATAACGCATTATAGGAGTATAAGTGGGAGTAGAACCTAAATTATTAGTTATAGACGGATCACAACCTTTCTTCGGACAATATCCATTAAATAAGGCAAACTTATTATAGCTATCTGCAGTATTAGCCCCCTTAAAGCAATCATAAATTATATCATTATACTTAGTTCCCTCATAACTTCCCAAAGGAGGTAAAAAAATAGAAGCATACAAACGCAAATCCCGATTAACATAAGGATCATTCTCATCATAAACCTCAGAAGTCTTAATATCCTTGCCGTCTGCACAAAAATATTCTTTCACTAATTCGTTATATGGTGAGAACTGATGCCACCCTCCATAAGCAGCTTCAGGATATAAATATTGATAACGTGAATTAGTATATAGATCCTTTATCCCCATAATACAAAATATTATCTCAGGGCTATATTCACCTCCTATTTGAAAAAGTTTCTCATAGCTGTCCTCTCCATTACGACGATCCAATTCATATATTCCCGAATCAATCACACTACGTAAAACAGTAGCAGCATCTACCCATCTCTCTTGCGCTAAGTAAAGACGACTTAAAAGTACCTTAGCTGCCCCCCTAGTAAACCGGCCATATTCCTCTGAGGAATATTGGACAGGCAACAAGTCTATAGCAGTCTTCAAGTCCTTCTCCACTTGCGAATAGACTTCAGCCTGAGGTGTTTGAGAAATAGAATTCGCTTCGTCCACCGACAGAGTTTTCAAAGGCATAGGAACATCCTTATAATAAAATGCCAAATTTAAAAAGAAATAAGCTCGTAAACACTTCACTTCGGCAGACCACTGTTCTTTTTTAGATTCTTCCATCGGACAATCCGTAATATTCTCTAGAAAAGTGTTGTACTTAGCTATTTGCGTATATGCATTTCCCCAATACCAACGTAAATTGCCATTAGTAGCCACCGTATTGGAACTAGCCATTAAAGTAGAAAAATTTTCCTTTTCTGTTCCATTTCCACCTGCAAAATCCAAATAAAGCAACCCTTGTGGCGTAGCAAAATCATCATGCGACCAACCAGTCTGGAAACGATAACATCCTGTCAATGCCAACATGGCATCCCCTTCACCAGTCCAAAAACTACCATCAGAAATTGCTGAAGGTGGCTCCTTATCTAATAAATCCGAGCAACCAGTTGTTACTAGTGATATAGCCAAAGCACATAAACAAGCCTTTGTCATTCCTAATGTATTATATATATTTTTCATAATGATTCTTAATTGAATGATTTACTTAGAACTTGAAATTAAATCCGAATGAATAAATACTATTGACCGGATAATAAGAGGGAGAATCCCCTGTTCCTATCTCATTTTCCGGATCCCAACCTTTATAGAAACTATTGAAAGAAAACAGATTTTGTCCGCTTACATAAACACGCACATTTTCCAAACCTATTTTTTTAGTCCATGCTTTGGGGAATGTATATCCTATTTGTATATTCTTTACTCGTAAGAAACTAGCATTACGGACCCAATAATCAGAAGTTTGAAGATTAGTGTCGTTCATATTCAAAGTTTCCAATCGAGGGTATTCAGCCCATTTATCAGGATTTTCTTCCTTCCAACAAGATTCAGCCTGCCATCTCTGTATCTGTCCACCGTTGTAGAATGCATAAGCCATATAAGATCCTATCAAACGCTTATGACCTCCTAACCCTTGTAACAAAGCTGAAAAATCAAAACCTTTATAAGAAGTGGAAAGATTCAAACCATAATAAAACTTCGGGGTAGTACTTCCCAATACGGTACGATCATATTGCGCATCCACCTTACCATCGGGAACCCCGTCAGGACCACTAATATCTTTGTATTTCACATAACCAGGTTTCAATCCTGACTTACTTACCAATTGCTCAGGAGCCGCATCTATTTCCGCTTGGTCTACAAACAGTCCATCAGTTTCATATCCATATATAATACCTATCGGTTGCCCTACAATTCTGTTATTATTAATTTCTTCGGTAGCTCCGTTCGCCAATTTCTCAACTGCATTTTTTACCCATGTAAAATTAGGAGAAATACTAAACCGGAAATCACGTCCTATTTGTCCGTTATAAGTCAGATTTATTTCAATTCCTTCGTTCGAAACAGCTCCAACATTAGATTGTCCGACTTCACGTCCCATAATACTAGACACCTCAACTGGTGCTAAAATGTCCGAAGTATATTTATAAAAATAATCCAATGTTCCACTAAAACGTCCATTCAATAAACTAAAATCTAAACCAATATCCGTTATAGCCGTCTTTTCCCAAGTAATTTCCGGATTATTATAGGTTTTCATGTAAGCCCCAGACTGAAGAGTTACCGGATTTCCAAAAGGATAATCATGTCCAAGTTCATAAATCTGTTGGTAAGGATAAACACCTATATTTTGATTACCAAGTACACCATAGGAAGCACGCAATTTCAAATTATCAACTACAGCTGAAACTGCCGCATTCTTCCAAAAGTCCTCCTCAGAGATTCTCCACCCTGCAGAAACTGACGGGAAAAGTCCCCAACGATGACCGTCCGCAAAACGTGACGATCCATCATAGCGCAAATTAACCTCTAATAAATAACGATCTTTCCATGCATAATTTATACGCCCGAAAAAAGAAAGCAACGCATATTCTTCCAATGAACTATCATTAGTAGCTGTTGATTTATCTCCAGAACCTAATTCATACAAATAATTATTAGGAAACGTATTTCTATAACCTTCCAAACCTTTATTATTAGATTGTTCCACAGAAGTACCCGCCAATAACTTAAAGGTATGATTTTTAATTTGTTTTTCATAAGTAGCTAATGCTTCAAAAGTAGTATACGTATTATTTGCAGTCCATACATTTAAAGTAGCGGGTCCCACTGTCTTACTATCATCAAAATAAGTATCAGCCCGGTAGGCTTTATCATATTTAGTCCAGTAATTCATCCCTACTTTGCCTATAAAAGAAAGTCCGTCTACAGGAGTATTCCATGTCAATTGTCCGGAAGCACTTATATTTCTACTCACATTCTGCACAAAAGATTCACTCGCCAACCACGCTTCCGGACTATAATTATCCTGATATCCAAAACTTCCATCCGACTTTTGCCCGGCATAAATAGGTCCCTGACGAACAGCATATCCTATCATTCCATCAATACTTTGTGGTTCGCCATTAGGAGCATTATATTTATTATTATAAGCATTAATATTCAAATTAAGCATCAGCCCTTTGGCGATTTCACTTTTCATAGTAAACAGTGCAGTCATTCTTTCATTAGACGTTTTTGCCGTCATTCCTTCCTGATTTCTATAACCTACTGATAAATTATAACTCGTCGTAGCATTTCCTCCTTGTATGCTAAGATTATGTTGGTGTTGAAAACCAGAACCGGATTCCAACAGCCATTTTAAGTGATTTACATTTGGATAATTATCCGGATCAGATCCATCTCTATACTTTTGAATCTGTTCAGGTAAATAAGCTTCCTGCTTACCCATATTCCGCATAGCCATATTATAATATTCCGCATATTCCCATGATGGTAAAAAATCAGGCAATTCCGTAGGCTGTTGCCAACCAAAAGAATTACTATATGTAATAGTCGTTTTACCTTGTGCACCCTTCTTTGTTTCAATCAAGATAACCCCATTAGCAGCACGATTACCATAAATAGAAGCAGAAGCTGCATCTTTCAAAAAAGAAATGCTCTGAATATCATTAGGATCTACATCATCAATGTTACCTGATAAACCATCAATCAAGACCAATGGATCTGTTCCAGCTTTTGAAAATGTACCAGTTCCACGAATTTTAACAGTTGCTCCTTGTCCGGGACGACCTGAAGTTTGTAATACACTTAAACCTGGAGCCAAACCTGCCAGTGCTTGAGCAGTACTCATAACAGGTTTACTAGCCAAGTCTTCAGCTGAAACAGCAGCTACGGCTCCCGTTAAATTCACCTTTTTCTGTGTTCCATATCCAATCACAACTACTTCTTCCAACTTTTTTGTATCTTCTTCCATTATAATACGAAGTAACTTGTCACTTTCAACCTTTACTTCTTGCGAAATATAACCTACATAACTTATCTGGAGCATGTTTCCCATTTCAGCAGACAGAGAAAATTTGCCATCCAAATCAGTAACAGTTCCATTGGAAGTACCTTTAACCAAGATACTGACCCCAATTAACGGCTCACCGGAAAAATCAGTAACCAAACCATTGACATTACTCTGTGTCTGTGCCCAAGTAGTATAGCTCAGGCAACACATCAACAAGACCGCCAAGAATCTTATTGACTGCATACATTCTAATCTGTTTTTCATTATTCTATTGATTATTGGGTTAATTTTCAAGACATAACAAGGGCTTACCGACCTAAAAAAGCCGATAAATAAACCTACTTTATGCTATATTCACTTCTTTATCTTAAATACGGGAGCAATCTTATTCAACTGTACATCAGGCATATCAATAACAACTCCTTGCGCTGTACGAGTAAAAAATACCTTTCCATAACCTAACAACTCAATTTTAGTAATTTTATCAGGGTACAACTCACTTCCCGTTGCCAGCGATTGAATGACAACTTGCTTTTCTTCCGGCCATGCAAGGACTGTAGCATAGAGATATTTCTTGGTTTGAGTAAAACGGATTTCAGATGCAGTAGCTTTAGTGTAAGCACCTTCATTGAAACCTTGAGCATTAATCTTGATATCAGCATTGGCTATCGGACCTTCTCCGAAGACTTTCCACGGACGTGTATCATAAATAGCCTCTTTATTCATACTCATCCAGTCACCAAATTCATTTAAAATGGCTTCTTCCTTTTCATCAAAAGTTCCGTCAGCCCGAAGAGGAACACTAAGCAACAAATTCCCGTTTTTACTGATCACATCCACTAATAGTTTCACTACATCGGAAGCACTCTTATACCAACCGTTCTCCGCCAATCTGGTATCATAATGCCAACCGCCTAAACAAGAACAAGTCTGCCATGGCTCTTCATAAATACTATTGGGAGATCCCCTTTCCACATCCCATACCAAAGCTTTACGTTGCTCATCGGTAAGAATTTTACCAAACATAACAGCACTGAAATCCCCCTTACGAGCAACCATGTTGTGATTATAAAAATGTGCGGCAATCTTCAAACCCGCATCACTGATAGGATAAAACGGTACACCAGTCACATCAAAATAAATCAAATCAGGATTATAATGGTTTATTGCATCAATTGTACGATCATAAAAGTTTGTCACATATTCTTGAGTAGGAATACAAACACCATTTCCCCATGCCCATTGACGGTGAATCATACCGTCAGCCCAACTTCCAGCGCTTAACGGGTGATTCTGTGCATAAAGTTTTTGAGGATCGTAGCCTTCCCACCACTTACCCTTACCATCTTCTTTAGTCAAACATCCATCATAGGGTACACCTGCCTTCTCGCCATGACGGTCGTATCGTTGAGCCGGTTCATACCAGCTCCACGCATGATCCGCATGAAAACTGATACCAAATGGAAGACCGTTTTTCTTTGCAGCTTCAGCCCAGCCCGCCAATATATCCTTCTTAGGACCTATATTCACGGAATTCCATTCCTGATATTGGCTATCCCATAAATCATAATTATCATGGTGATTACCTAAAGCGAAGAAATACTGGGCACCAATCTTCTTATAAAAGGAAACCAATTTGTCCGGATCCCATTTCTCGGCTTTAAACAAAGGCAATATATCCTTGAAGCCCACTTCAGAGGGATGGCCATAATGTTCCACATGGTGCTTATACTCGCGCGAACCTTCCAAATAGAGAGAACGCGCCATCCAGTCGCCGGACCCTTCCACACATTGCGGTCCCCAATGTGCCCAAATACCAAATTTGGCATTTCTAAACCATTCAGGAACTTTATAGTTCTGCAATGATTCCCAAGTAGGTTCGAACTCTCCTTCCTGCATTTTTTCATTTTTCTCTGAAACAGGTACCTGGTAAGTCTGAGCCTCCAAAACTCCCGCCCAAAGCAACAAAGCCGAAGCCAAAAGAAAATGTTTTGCTTTCATAGTATAATTGCTTTATATATTTTTCAATTATCAATAGTGCAAATATACAGAGTTGAAACCAATTTATATTATCCAAATGCGCCATTATGTAGGACAATATCGACTTTTACCTGAGATAATTCAAAAACGAATACCAAAACAGGTGATTTGATATGAAAATATCGATTTCCCATTGGATTATATATATACTTTTGCTTACTTTGTACGAAACTGAATCTTTCATTCTAATACCTTAAGGAATATGACACAATCAATCGACCAATTACATTTACTTATATTAAATGTAGGACTAGCCATTCACAATGCAGACTGGAACTGGAAAAACGTAAGCAGCCCTTTTACCAGACTCTATTATATAATGGAAGGAACTGCCCAAATAATATTTCCCGACGGAATACAGGAACTAAAACCACATCATCTATATCTGGTGCCATCATTCACTACCCATAGTTATCAGTGCAATTCTCATTTCACTCATTATTATCTCCATATATATGAAGACCATCAATCAGAATCCGGCATTCTGGAAGATTGGAATTTCCCGATAGAAATACCTGCGGACAACCTGGAATTACCACTTATTAAAAGGTTATGTGAAATAAATCCTACCATGCAGCTTCCTCAATCCGACCCGACAAGCTATGACAACAACCCCACATTAATCAGAAACATCATTAAAAATAAACAGCGTACCTTCTGTGACAAAGTCGAATCCAGAGGTATAGTATATCAACTTATTGCCCGCTTTTTAAAAGACGCCAAACCTAAAGTGGAAGTCAACGATAACCGTATCCAAAAAGTCTTGTCCCACATCCGAAAAAATATCTATAAAACAGTAGATATAGACTCATTGGCAGCAATCTCATGCCTCTCAAAAGATCATTTTATCCGTCTTTTCAAAAAAGAAGTCGGTAACACACCGCTGCAATATATTAATCAGAAAAAAATAGAGAAAGCCCAATTAATTCTGATTACAGAGGATATTCCTGTAAAAAACATAGCTTATCTCCTTGCTTATGAAGACCATTCTTATTTCAACCGCTTATTCAAAAAAATCACAGGCGTTACTCCTCAGCAATATAGAGAACTATATAAAAAGTAACCGTCTTATTATTTTTACGCAAAGGTTTACGTACTTTTTTCAACCTCTTCCACCACATACCTAAAGGTTATTCCTCTATTTTTGATTCCGGAAATAAATCTAAAAATAAATAGAACTATGAATTACAATGAAATCGGGAAAACCGGTATGCGGGTTTCCAATCTTAGTTTCGGCGCATCTTCATTAGGAGGAGTTTTTCATGATATCCGCGAAGCAGAGGGTATCAAAGCTGTTTACACAGCAGTAGAGAATGGAATGAATTTTATTGATGTATCTCCCTACTACGGGCACTACAAGGCCGAAACCGTATTAGGCAAAGCATTGAAAGAAATCCCACGTGACAAATATTATCTCTCTACCAAAGTGGGACGCTATGGAAAAGATGGAATCAACACATGGGATTATTCCGGAAAACGTGCAACGGAAAGCGTTTATGAAAGCTTGGAAAGACTCCACATTGAATATATCGATCTGATTAATGTACACGATGTAGAGTTTTCAGACATGAATCAGGTAGTCAACGAAACATTACCTGCACTGGTAGAACTTAAAAAGAAAGGTATTGTGGGACATGTAGGTATCACAGATTTGCAATTAGAAAACTTAAAATGGGTCATTGATCACTCGGAACCAGGAACAGTAGAAAGCGTACTTAACTTCTGCCATTATTGTCTGAATGACGAGAAACTGACTGATTATCTGGATTATTTTGAATCAAAGAATATCGGCATCATCAATGCCTCCCCCCTTTCAATGGGCTTGCTCTCCCAACGTGGGGTTCCTGCATGGCATCCGGCCCCCCAATCACTGGTAGAAGCCTGTCGGAAAGCTGTTCAACATTGCCTGTCCAAAAATTATCCTATAGAGAAACTGGCTATTCAATATTCTGTCAGCAATCCACGTATCGCCACCACTTTGTTCAGTTCGGCCAATCCAGATAATGTATTGAAAAATATAACATACGCTGAAGAACCCATCGATTGGAACCTTGTAAAGGAAGTACAAGAAATTATCGGAAAACAAATGCGTGTCAGTTGGGCTAATTCATAATACAAAGGAGAATAATGATGGATTTTAACATAATAGATGCACATTCCCATCTTTGGTTACGGCAAAATACGGAAGTCAACGGATTGCCTATCCGTACTTTAACCAACGGACGTTCGTTATTTATGGGAGAAGAACGTCAGATGGTTCCGCCCTTTATGATTGACGGGCGGAATAGTGCCGAGGTTTTTCTCTCGAACATGGACTATGCACAAGTATCGGCTGCCGTAGTCACTCAGGAATTTATTGATGGCATCCAAAATGAATACCTCGCAAAAGTGGCCCATAAATACCCGGACCGTTTCTTTGTATGCGGTATGTGCGAATTTCGTAAACCCGGTTATCTGCAACAGGCCAAGGAATTAATAAGTTCTGGTTTCAAAGCAATAAAAATCCCAGCACACCGCCTTTTTCTAAAAGAAGGAAGAGTCATGCTGAACTGTGACGAAATGATGGAAATGTTCCATTACATGGAAGATAAAAACATTATCCTTTCCATTGATCTGGCTGATGGAAACACGCAAGTGCAGGAGATGAAAGAAATTATCCAGGAATGTCCGCAACTAAAAATCGCTATCGGACATTTCGGTATGGTTACAACTCCTCATTGGCAGGAACAAATAAAACTGGCCCGGCATACCCATGTCATGATAGAGTCAGGAGGCATTACCTGGTTGTTCAACAGTGAATTCTACCCGTTTGCAGGAGCGGTGAAGGCTATCAAAGAAGCAACAGATTTGGTCGGTATGGACAAACTGATGTGGGGATCGGATTACCCGCGGACCATTACGGCCATTACTTACAAGATGTCTTACGATTTCATCCTTAAAACGACTGAAATGACACAAGAAGAGAAAGCACTTTTTTTAGGTAAAAACGCCGAAAGATTTTATGGTTTCAAAAATCTCATATCTCTTCCTTACATTAAAAACATGTCAGAATAATCAACTGACACTTATTAATCCATACCATGAAAAATAAGACCTATTATGTACCATTGATGCTCATATTCTGCCTGTTTTTCCTATGGGCTATCAGCAGCAATCTACTACCTACTATGATAAGACAGCTGATGAAAACCTGTGAGTTAAACGCTTTCGAAGCATCATTCACAGAAACAGCCTACTGGCTTGCCTATTTCATCTGTCCCATTCCCATCGCTATGTTCATGAAAAAATACAGCTACAAATCGGGAATTATTTTCGGGTTATTACTGGCAGCATGTGGTGGGTTACTGTTCTTCCCCGCTGCTATGCTGAAAGAATATTGGGCATATCTATGTATATTCTTCATCATTGCCACTGGAATGTGTTTTTTAGAAACAGCAGCCAATCCTTATGTAACCGCTTTGGGAGATCCAGAAAGTGCGCCCCGTCGATTGAATCTAGCACAATCATTCAATGGGCTGGGAGCTTTTATAGCCGCCATGTTTCTCAGCAAACTGATTCTGAGTGGCAACCACTATACCCGCAACACCCTGCCCGCTTCTTTTCCCGGTGGCTGGGAAGGTTACATTCAAACAGAAACAGACGCCATGAAACTTCCTTATCTGCTGCTAGCTATGTTACTCATTGTTATTGCCATCATCTTTATCTTCTCCAAATTACCTAAAATCAAAGAAGGAAATACGATGGAAGGAGTAGAATATAAAGGAGAAAAATTAATTGATTTCGGAGTCTTAAAACGTTCTCACCTTCGTTGGGGAGTCATTGCACAATTCTTCTACAATGGTGGTCAGACAGCCATTAACAGTTTATTTCTAGTCTACTGTTGTACCTATGCAGAACTACCTGAAAATACAGCCACCACCTTTTTCGGTCTTTATATGCTGGCTTTTTTGGCAGGAAGATGGACAGGCACACTACTCATGGTAAAATTCCGTCCACAAGACATGCTCTTGGTATATGCGCTGATTAATGTCTTGCTATGTATTGTTGTGGTTTGTTTTGGTGGTTGGACAGGTCTTTATGCCATGCTGGGCATTTCTTTTTTCATGTCTATCATGTATCCCACTCAGTTCTCGCTTGCTTTGACTGATTTAGGCAGCAACACAAAAAGCGGCTCGGCATTTCTAGTTATGGCCATCGTTGGAAATGCTTGCTTGCCCCAACTCACTGCTTATGTGATGCATCTGAACGAACACATTTATTATATAGCTTATGCTATTCCTATGATTTGTTTCCTGTTTTGTGCCTACTATGGTTGGAAAGGATACAAAGTAATTGATTAAAAACTTATAAAAATAAACAGAAGATGAAAGCAATTCAAATTACTGCTCCTTCCGAGATGAAGGTAGTAAACATTGAGAAACCCGCTCTTAAACCGGGAGAAGTTCTTGTAAAAATTAAATATGTAGGCTTTTGCGGCTCGGACCTGAATACATTTTTAGGACGTAATCCAATGGTAAAACTACCTGTCATTCCGGGACACGAAGTAGGAGCTATTATTGAAGCCATAGGCAAGGATGTACCAGAATCATTAAAACCGGGTATGAGCGTCACAGTCAATCCTTATACCAATTGCGGAAAATGTGCTTCATGCCGTAACGGCAGAGTAAATGCCTGCGAACATAACGAAACCCTGGGAGTACAGCGTAATGGTGCCATGTGTGAATATATCGCACTGCCTTGGAACAAAATAATCCCGGCAAGCCATATTTCTCCTCGTGATTGTGCACTAATCGAACCAATGAGTGTAGGTTTCCATGCAGTTTCACGAGCGCAAGTTACAGACATCGATACAGTTATGATTATTGGCTGCGGAATGATCGGTATGGGTGCTATTGTACGTTCAACTCTTCGTGGAGCTACCGTTATTGCCGTAGATTTGGACGATGAAAAATTGGAACTAGCCAAACGGGTAGGCGCTCACCACACCATCAACTCCATGACAGAGAATGTACACGAACGCTTGACAAAGATTACAGAAGGATTTGGTCCTGATGTGGTCATCGAAGCTGTCGGCAGCCCTGCAACCTATGTCATGGCAGTCAATGAAGTTGGATTTACCGGAAGGGTCGTATGCATAGGTTATGCAAAATCAGAGGTGTCTTTTCAGACTAAATATTTTGTACAGAAAGAGCTTGATATCCGAGGTTCTCGTAATGCACTACCCGCAGATTTCAGGGCAGTTATCCGCTATATGGAGCAAGGTACTTGTCCAAAGGATGAATTAATCAGCAAAGTAGCCAAACCCGAAACCGCACTACAAGCTATGGAAGAGTGGGCGAAAGCCCCCGAAAAAGTATTCCGTATATTAGTTGAATTTGACTAATAACCAGCACCCAGATACAAAGAATGTGCTCAAAGTGAATTAAATAATCATATTCTACTTTCAGCACATTCTTTCGTTGGTTAAACCCTACTTGATTGGATAATATCAATTAATATCGGACGAAGTCCGCTAACGAAACATTCCACAGCTATTACCATCAAAATAAGTCCCATCAAACGCATCATTACATTATTTCCAGTTTCGCCAAGAATAGAAACCAACCGAGTAGACGCCCGCAATATAAGATAAGTGATAAAATAAATCAAACCAATCATCCCAATCAATACCCCCTTCATAGTCCAAGTATTGGCATCATCCATTAACATTATTCCGTTAGCTATAGCACCGGGACCGCAAAGCATAGGAATAGATAATGGGGTAATTGAAATATCATTGGCATACGTTTTAATTTCTTCGTCTTTCAACTTAGTATTAGTAAAACGTGCCTGTAACATATCATATCCAATCTTCAAAATAATAAAACCGGCAGCAATACGAAAGCCATTGGTCGATATTCCAAAAAATTTGAATAAAAATTGCCCGGAGAAAGTAAAAGCCAGAAGTGTAATAAAGGAAATGATAGTAGCGCGTTTCACAATATGACGCCGTTCTTCATCATCCATTCCTTTAGTCATAGTCAAAAATACAGGCATGGTTCCCAACGGGTTGGTTAATGTGAAAAAAGAGGTAAAGCATAGTAATGCAAATGGTAATAATGTATCCATTGACGTATTATTTTTAGGTTATGGGCAAAAGTAATCCATAATTGGGAGATGAGCAATAGTAGAGGTCATATTTCACACGTGGATACAAAAAAAAGCCTCCGGAACTTCTTCAAGTCCGGAGGCTTCAATCAAAAACGGCAGCTACCTACTCTCCCACTGTGACGCAGTACCATCGGCGTGACAAGGCTTAACTTCTCTGTTCGGAATGGGAAGAGGTGGAACCCTTGTGCTATAGCCACCTGAATAAGGGCGACATATCGACAAGCCATCAGCGTTATCTTATCCTGTAGTAATAACCGAACGTATACACCATCCTAAATATAAGGAAAGTGGACGGGCAATTAGTAATGCTCGGCTTTGGTATCTCTACCTTTACACCTGCATCCTATCAACGTCGTAGTCTACAACGACCCTCAGAAATCTAATCTTGTGGCCGGCTTCGTACTTAGATGCTTTCAGCACTTATCCGATCCAGACTTAGATACCCGGCAATGCACCTGGCGGCACAACCGGTAAACCAGAGGTCTGTCCAACACGGTCCTCTCGTACTAGTGTCAGAGCCACGCAAATTTCATACGCCCACGATAGATAGAGACCGAACTGTCTCACGACGTTCTGAACCCAGCTCGCGTGCCACTTTAATGGGCGAACAGCCCAACCCTTGGGACCTTCTCCAGCCCCAGGATGTGACGAGCCGACATCGAGGTGCCAAACCACTCCGTCGATATGAGCTCTTGGGAGGGATCAGCCTGTTATCCCCGGAGTACCTTTTATCCTTTGAGCGATGTCCCTTCCATACGGAAACACCGGATCACTATGCTCTAGTTTCCTACCTGATCGACTTGTCAGTCTCCCAGTCAAGCGCCCTTATGCCATTACACTCTAACGGCGGTTACCAATCGCCGTGAGGGCACCTTTAGAAGCCTCCGTTACGCTTTTGGAGGCGACCACCCCAGTCAAACTACCCACCAATCAGTGTCCCCATATACACGGGTTAGAATCCAAACAAATGAAGGGTCGTATTTCAACAGCGGCTCCAAGGATACTGGCGTACCCCCTTCAAAGCCTCCGACCTATCCTACACATCACGTGCCCAGATTCAATGATAAGCTATAGTAAAGGTTCACGGGGTCTTTTCGTCCCATCGCGGGTAATCGGCATCTTCACCGATACTACAATTTCACTGAGCTCACGGTTGAGACAGCGTCCAGATCATTACACCATTCGTGCAGGTCGGAACTTACCCGACAAGGAATTTCGCTACCTTAGGACCGTTATAGTTACGGCCGCCGTTTACTGGGGCTTCAATTCAACGCTTCTCTCAACGATGACGTCTCCTCTTAACCTTCCAGCACCGGGCAGGTGTCAGGCTGTATACAGGATCTTTCGATTTAGCACAGCCCTGTGTTTTTGTTAAACAGTTGCCTGGACCTATTCTCTGCGCCCTCCCGTCACCGGGTAGGGACCCTTTATCCCGAAGTTACAGGGTCAGTTTGCCTAGTTCCTTAACCGTGAATCACTCAAGCGCCTTAGAATATTCATCCCGACTACGTGTGTCCGTTTACGGTACGGGTACCTACAGGATTTAGTTTAGCGGATTTTCTTGGCAGCATGATTACATGCACTATTGCCTTGTCCCGAGGGACGCGGCATACTATCAGGTTCGATTCTCATGGTGGATTTGCCTGCCAAGATCAACATCTACACCCTTCAACCATCTATTCCGTCAGATGGCGGCATTGTCACTACTGCGTCTCCACATCACTCCTGGAGGTAGTAACGGAATATTAACCGTTTCTGCCATCGGCATCGCCCTTCGGCTGAGCCTTAGGACCCGACTTACCCTGATCCGATTAGCGTTGATCAGGAAACCTTAGTCTTTCGGCGAGGGGGTTTCCCGCCCCCTTTATCGTTACTTATACCTACATTTGCTTTTCCAGACGCTCCAGAATACCTCGCGGTACGCCTTCGACGCTGACTGGAATGCTCCCCTACCGATCATTTCAATGATCCCACTGCTTCGGTAGACAACTTAATACCCGATTATTATCCACGCCAGACTCCTCGACTAGTGAGCTGTTACGCACTCTTTAAATGAATGGCTGCTTCCAAGCCAACATCCTAGCTGTCTTAGCAGTCAGACTTCGTTAGTTTAACTTAGCTGTCATTTCGGGACCTTAGCAGGTGGTCCGGATTCTTCTCCTCTCGGGCACGGACCTTAGCACCCATGCCCTCACTCCTGAGGTAAAACTGATGCGCATTCGGAGTTTGTCAAGACTTGATAGGCGGTGAAGCCCTCGCATCTTATCAGTCGCTCTACCTCACATCAGTAACCCACAAGGCTGCACCTAAATGCATTTCGGGGAGTACGAGCTATCTCCAAGTTTGATTAGCCTTTCACCCCTACCCTCAGCTCATCCAGAAGCTTTTCAACGCTTATTGGTGCGGTCCTCCAGCTGGTGTTACCCAGCCTTCAACCTGGCCAAGGGTAGATCACTTGGTTTCGCGTCTGCCACTGCCGACTATACGCCCTCTTCAGACTCGCTTTCGCTTCGGATACGTGTGTCGTCACACTTAACCTTGCCGGCAAAGGCAACTCGTAGGTTCATTATGCAAAAGGCACGCCGTCACTGCTTTAAGCAGCTCCGACCGCTTGTAGGCGCACGGTTTCAGGAACTATTTCACTCTTCTGTTCGAAGTGCTTTTCACCTTTCCCTCACGGTACTGGTTCGCTATCGGTCTCTCGGGAGTATTTAGCCTTACCGGATGGTCCCGGCAGATTCACGCAGAATTCCTCGTGCTCCGCGCTACTCAGGATACTACTATGCTTCGACAACATACGAATACGCAACTGTCATGCTCTATGGTCTTTCTTTCCAGAAAGTTCTTCTCCGATGTCTTCATGCAACGACGTAGTCCTACAACCCCGATCATGCCGTAACATGAACGGTTTGGGCTATTCCCCGTTCGCTCGCCACTACTGGGGGAATCATTGTTATTTTCTTTTCCTGCAGGTACTAAGATGTTTCAGTTCCCTGCGTTAGCTCCTGAAATGATCAGGTGGCGTGTCTTCAACACGCCGGGTTGTCCCATTCGGAAATCCCCGGATCAAAGGTTATTTGCACCTCCCCGGAGCTTATCGCAGCTTATCACGTCCTTCATCGCCTCCGAGAGCCAAGGCATCCGCCATGCGCCCTTCTTTACTTTCCTTATTCATTCGCCCACACTTGCGTGCCAGCGGGATGATATATACTTTCAGCTCTTTACTACTAAAATTACTGTTTGCTTGTACAATATGTCATAGATCGGTCATCTTCGTATCTTACGTCTCTGATGGAGTGGAGAATAACGGATTCGAACCGTTGACCCTCTGCGTGCAAGGCAGATGCTCTAGCCAGCTGAGCTAATCCCCCGAATCTCAAGATTCGTAGTCCCAGGCAGAGTTGAACTGCCGACCTCTACATTATCAGTGTAGCGCTCTAACCAACTGAGCTATAGGACTAAGTTCAACCTAGTCTGTTTCATTAGACCCGGCTTCTTACTTTCTCTCTTCCGTCTTAATACGGAATCATATCTTGAATAAACAACAACAGCAGTACAAAAACAAAAACCTTTACTTTGGATCCTCTCCAGAAAGGAGGTGTTCCAGCCGCACCTTCCGGTACGGCTACCTTGTTACGACTTAGCCCCAGTCACCAGTTTTACCCTAGGGCGATCCTCGCGGTTACGCACTTCAGGTACCCCCGGCTCCCATGGCTTGACGGGCGGTGTGTACAAGGCCCGGGAACGTATTCACCGCGCCGTGGCTGATGCGCGATTACTAGCGAATCCAGCTTCGTGGAGTCGGGTTGCAGACTCCAGTCCGAACTGAGAGGGGTTTTAGGGATTGGCATCCACTCGCGTGGTAGCGGCCCTCTGTACCCCCCATTGTAACACGTGTGTAGCCCCGGACGTAAGGGCCGTGCTGATTTGACGTCATCCCCACCTTCCTCACATCTTACGATGGCAGTCTTGTCAGAGTCCTCAGCATCACCTGTTAGTAACTGACAACAAGGGTTGCGCTCGTTATGGCACTTAAGCCGACACCTCACGGCACGAGCTGACGACAACCATGCAGCACCTTCACACTCGCTATTGCTAGCTGAACCGTTTCCGGATCATTCGAGTGCAATTTAAGCCCGGGTAAGGTTCCTCGCGTATCATCGAATTAAACCACATGTTCCTCCGCTTGTGCGGGCCCCCGTCAATTCCTTTGAGTTTCACCGTTGCCGGCGTACTCCCCAGGTGGAATACTTAACGCTTTCGCTTGGCCGCTTGCCGTATATCGCAAACAGCGAGTATTCATCGTTTACCGTGTGGACTACCAGGGTATCTAATCCTGTTTGATACCCACACTTTCGAGCCTCAATGTCAGTTGCAGCTTAGCAGGCTGCCTTCGCAATCGGAGTTCTTCGTGATATCTAAGCATTTCACCGCTACACCACGAATTCCGCCTGCCTCAACTGCACTCAAGACATCCAGTATCAACTGCAATTTTACGGTTGAGCCGCAAACTTTCACAACTGACTTAAACATCCATCTACGCTCCCTTTAAACCCAATAAATCCGGATAACGCTCGGATCCTCCGTATTACCGCGGCTGCTGGCACGGAGTTAGCCGATCCTTATTCATAAAGTACATGCAAACGGGTATGCATACCCGACTTTATTCCTTTATAAAAGAAGTTTACAACCCATAGGGCAGTCATCCTTCACGCTACTTGGCTGGTTCAGGCCATCGCCCATTGACCAATATTCCTCACTGCTGCCTCCCGTAGGAGTTTGGACCGTGTCTCAGTTCCAATGTGGGGGACCTTCCTCTCAGAACCCCTATCCATCGTTGACTAGGTGGGCCGTTACCCCGCCTACTATCTAATGGAACGCATCCCCATCGTCTACCGGAAAATACCTTTAATCATGCGGACATGTGAACTCATGATCCCATCCTGGATTAATCTTCCTTTCAGAAGGCTGGCCAAGAGTAGACGGCAGGTTGGATACGTGTTACTCACCCGTGCGCCGGTCGCCATCAGCCTTAGCAAGCTAAGACCATGCTGCCCCTCGACTTGCATGTGTTAAGCCTGTAGCTAGCGTTCATCCTGAGCCAGGATCAAACTCTTCATTGTAAAAATATTCTTTCAACACTTAAGTTGACTTTACGCTCAAGGACTCCAAATCTATCAATACAATAAAAATATTGACGGTTCTTGTTTTTCCGTACACCATATATATACGGTGCACCGGCTTGTACTACTTGTTTGTTTATCTTAAATCTTTCAAAGAACTCTTATTCTTGTTTGCCATCGTTTCCGAAAGCGGATGCAAAGGTAAGAGATTTTATCGTAACCACCAAATGTTTTCGAAAGTTTTTTTGAAAAAGTTTTTTTCGAAACTTCCATAAAAGGCGGACCACCCATCCTCCCGAGGTCTTATCCGTTCTCGCTCCCTTAGCCCCGCTAAGGTAAGATACCAGGTGCAGATCACTATCAAGGAAAATCTCCCACGTTTGTTTCACCAAGTCAGTAACACTGTCTGAAGTGCCGCATCTCTCTCGATTGCGGGTGCAAAAGTAGACCTTTTAACGCTAACAGGCAAACTTTCACAAGACAAATTATCCGGATTCCCTGAAACTTTTTTGTAATACGCTGAATCACAGATGTGTTACAAAGAAGGTTTTTATAACGGAGGACACGGGAGGAAAAAGACAGACACATTATAATATTCGCACGCGCGTAAACAAAAACGGAAAAAGAAAAAACGAATACGCAAACAAAAGCCGGAAAAAACGGAAAAAGAAAAAAACGGAAGGCAAACTTGCAAACTTGCAAAACTTGCAGCACTTCCACACCCACACACGTGCGCGTACATTAATAATGCAACAAAATAATATGTTCCAAAATTCCACTCTATTTCTTTATTGTGATCTGTGAATGACCTGATCTCCCTCCTGTTTTCTTGTTCACGTTTTTTCTCTTTTGTGAAATATATGCGTCTTGATGAGGAGATTCCTTTAAAAGGCCATTACTACAGCCAATGCCGGCTGGAGAACAGCAGGCGGCAGGTCTTCTGACAGGACAGTGCCTCGGAAACGGGATGTCGTGCCGTGTGTCTTCATACAGTTCATGTGCTCCGAAGGGTTAGTAACGTGTGTTCCGTAAAGTTAGTAACGTGTGGCCCTATACGTTACTAACATACAGGTCTGCACGTTAGTAACGTGTTCCATTTAGATTGATAGCGCGTTATTCTGCATGCCGACAGCTTGTTCTCCACGGAATTATGCAAGCTGTACCAGCATGATTGGCGGAAGTCTCCGGTCTGTACAGATACCTGCTGAAGGTTCGGACAGTCATCCCTTTGCCACCTGTGTCTGTCCGATTCCGGTTTCTGTCTTCCACTTTCCTTTTTTCTCCTTATACGGTCCCACCTCTTTCCACCAAAAATCCTGTCACATCTCTCCCTTTTCCCCCGCTCCACCTTCTGTGTCCCGTCATACTTTCCTCCATTTCAGCTCTCCCCTGCATCGTCCGTTTGTCCTCCTCCACCGTTGCTTGTCATACCCTCCTTGTACCCTCTCATTTTTCCACATTATAATGTACGCGCACGTGTGTGGGTGTGGAAGTGCTGCAAGTTTTGCAAGTTTGCAAGTTTCATCCCCGCTTTATATCATAAAGGGAACTGAAAATAAATAATATTCTAGCATTTAGTCAATGCTCCAATAAACTATATAATTTTTTATTGCTATATTTGTCCTCATCAAATCATCAAAATGAATATAACTTCTACTATCATAACAGCTTCGGACGGAACACCCCTCTCCTTATATGATGTATGCCGATTTCTATCCAAGCAACAATGGAGACACATATTAAAACTATTGGAACAGGAAGGAATACATATAGAAAGAATAGAAGCTTATGAATATCCGGAAGCCCGAGACATCAAACATCTATTTATACGCTTTAAAAAAGAAAAAGAAGACACTCCTTTTTATTTACTATCTCCAGAAATATTCTCTAAACTAACCAACACGATAATACAAGAATATTCTTCAAATATAAAATAAAAGAAGTTGTATAAACTATTAAATTAGAATGAGATGAAAAATATCAATGGTCAAGGCAATGAAATTACAATTATTTTACCACATGACAAAAATAGATTGTGCATCCTCCCATCATGAACAATTCAATCAAATCATCAATCGATCCAACATCATAATTACAGGAAACAACAATCATGTTTCCATGCATTTCGATTCAGAAGAGAATGTTGAAAAACTACTTTTTAATGAATATTTTCTGTTGATTATCAAAGGAAACAGTAACACGGTTAATTAAGCTGGGGCATTGGTATTTGGTGTACCGACGCACATACTATAACAAATTTAAAGGGAAAACCGATTAATTTGCTCAAAGTATAGAAATTGGCAAATATGTATGGGTAGGAAAAGATGTAAAGATTGGTAAAAATACAAAAATACCCGATGACAGTATTGTGGGTTGGGGAAGTATTGTAACAAAAGTATTCCACGAACCGAATATAATATTAGCAGGCATCCCTGCAAAAATTATAAAGAGAGGTATAAATTGGGATCGTAGATATATCAATAAATACTTACTATAATCGTATTTTAGGGTGTCTGACTAGATATCTTTTCAGACACCCCATTGATAACTATTCCGTTAGAACTGGAAATAAATAAACGGCTGAATATCACTGCTCTTTATCTGGATAACCAAATAAATCAGTACTACCAACAATAATGCCTTTCCCAATAAAGGTAATTTTACAACTCCACGACAACACGCATCCTGCCAACTATCAGGAGCAAAATGTAGCAAATACCCTATTCCCATCAAAACAAACACTTTCCAATAACCTTCTATCAGCTGCATGAATACCTCGGGATGAAAAGCTGTAAATATCTGCTTCAGCATAACAACCGAAGCTTCAAAAGTCGTATTACGGAAAAATATCCAGCAGAAACAAACAAAATTGAAAGTAATAAGAACTGCAAAAAATTTACGAATGCCCTTACTAGTGGCCGTCTTAGGCTTATGCAGCAAGTTACGCCAGAATTTCTGTGCAGCCAGTGCTATTCCATGAAATCCTCCCCATATCACAAAATTCCAAGATGCGCCATGCCACAAACCACCTAACAACATAGTAAGGCACAAATTAATATAAGTACGGGCCTTCCCCTTGCGGTTTCCCCCCAATGAGATATAAAGATAATCTCGCAACCATGTAGAAAGAGAGATATGCCAACGATGCCAAAAATCGGTTATACTATCGGCTTTATAAGGCGAATTAAAGTTCATAGGAAAACGGAAGCCCAACAGCAAAGCAAGCCCGATAGCCATATCACTATATCCGGAAAAGTCACAATAAATCTGTAAAGCATACCCATATACACCAAACAAATTCTCAACCCCGGAATAAAGAGCCGGATTATCAAAAATACGTTCCACAAAATTTACACTGATATAATCGGAGATTACAGCTTTCTTGAATAATCCGCTGATGATAAAGAAAACACCGGTACCAAACATCTCCGAGGAAACAAACAGCGGTTGCCTGATTTGAGGAATAAAATCGCGGGCACGTACAATAGGACCCGCTACCAGCTGTGGAAAAAAAGACACATAAAATGTATAATCCAACAACCTGTTCAAAGGAACCAATTCACGACGGTAAACATCTATGGTATAACTTAAAGACTGGAAAGTGAAGAACGATATCCCCACCGGCAAGAAAATATCCAACGGCTGGAATTTACCATTCCACAAAGGAGCCAGCATCTGATAAAAGAAATTGGTATACTTGAAATAACAGAGCAATCCTAAATTTATTCCCAGACTTGCCAGCAGCAAAAACATCCGTTTCCATTGAGTTTCGGTATGCGCCATACGCCCTGCCAGCAAGAAATCCGTCACTGTCACCACCCCCAGCAAGAAAAAATAAAAACCGCTACTCTTATAATAGAAATAATAAGAAAACAGCGTTACAAACAGGATGCGTGCCGTATCCTGTTTCTGCAATAACATATAAATCAGGCTAAAGCCCAAAAACAGAAACAAAAACAAGCCGCTGCTAAAAATCATCGGTTGCTTGGCATTATAAGTCAATACTTCAGCCAGTTTACTCCAATCCAGTTGCCACATATTCATTATACGCTTTAATCAGTGCCTGATGTAATAAATTACCTTGTAAACGATATCCATCGGGAGTGAAATGAATGCCATCCGCACGAAACATGTGGTGCTTCGTCCAGTTACGACAAGCATCTGTCTTTCCTCCTACTATATTATACATATCCCAAACTGCCATTTTATGCTCTTGTGCATACTCCTTTATAATACGTGCAGCCGTTACGGTTCTCGGATTAATAGTACGTGCACGACGACGTCCCACATATGCTCCGGGAGGTGTAGTAAGTAAAAAAAACGCTTCAGGACAGGCAGCTTTCAACATACCCAACAGTCTGCCTATCTGCATTTTGTGAGCCTGAGCCAGATAACGGCGGCTATGTGCCTCATTGGTTCCAAAAGAAACAATAATCAGATCAGGATGCAAAGAAGCTATTTTTTTTATTTTTTCATCGTCAGAGAAAGTAACAGAAGTAGCTCCATTAATGCCAAGCATATGATAAACAATACCCGGTTCGCCCGTCTCATGTGCCAACCCTTCGGTACGATATGAAATGGTATCAGGATAAACAGCCTCAGCACCAAAATCATGTTCCAGACAACGACGGGTTATTAATGGATAAAGATGCCCCCGCACATGAGAATCACCTATATGGACTATCCGTACCGGTCCCGTCATATCATTCAGTTTTTGAAAGAAAGGAGAAAGCGAACGGCTCTCATCTTCTATCACATTATCTAAAGAATGAGTAAAACTCGCCGGAAGTGAATCATGTACTGTTATCAGCCGCATACCACGATGCATTTCCTTTGTTTCACCGGGTATGCGAAGCGGCTCCAACGGTCGGGACAATGCCGGAATAGCATCCTGGGCATAAAGACATGGAAACAGCAAGAACAAAAACAATACCATTGCTACACCGGACAGACCAAGAAATCTGTTATTCCTCCTCATAGGCTTTCCGCTTTTCGTATTGCTCTTTGCCATACATCAATGTTTCAAATAAGATACCTGCCAAATGCCTGCCTCCCTTAAAATTGATATGGGTATAATCAAGATTCGCCATTTTTTGCCCGATCATATCGACAATGCTTCCTTGACCTCCCATTGCCTCATACATATTCCAAAAAGCGATATGGCTATCAGCCGCAATGGACTGTTGATAACGGATAAGATTCTTGACTCCGGGCATGGTGCGGAGATCTCCATTCTCGTTTTTATATTCACGGTCACCCACACTGACCAGTAAAATGCTGGTTTCAGGAAAAGCTGTCTTCAAATGCTCTATCACCGTAAGCATCCCTTTCTTATAGCCATCGTATTTTACGCCTCGTTCCGTAGCCACATTCAAACCATATTGGACCACAATCAAATCGTATGGACGAAGACGTTGGAAATCGCGAAGCGTATGTAAAGGAATACTACGTAAATGAAGCCCACTGCTACCACGTACGCTAAAATTATCCAAAGATATTCCCTGCTTGCCATCCATAGCCACTCCATAGAAAGTAGCAGAATCAGCATGTTCCACACTCCACCGTACTTGTCCTATCCTTCCTTTCACCGAAACAGCCTGCACACCTCCTGTTCCTACTTCCTCATGCAACTCTCCTTCCGCAGCATTATTCACTTTAGAACGGACAGCGGCAAAACCTTTATTTAGGAAATAAAAAGTAGAAACCTCACAGGTATCCAGTCGGGAAGCATATTTACTCTGTCCTTTTAACTGCACATAAGCACCTTCACGAGGGAAAAAATAATGTCCGGAAATATCTTGCTGTATTTTATCAAAACCAACAGAGTCATTGGATGAATGACTGCTCCATCCCCCAAAAGTATGGCGTACCGTAGGACGGTAACCGCTGATGGAAGAGGTTACAGGAACATATCCCACTCCGCACCCACCAAATTCTTGTTGAAGCATTTCGCGCAAATCGGCAGTAAAAATATCAGCTTCTATAAAAGAATCACCGAAGTAAGCGATGCGTACAGGGCGTTTCATGGTTTTCACTTTGGAAAGTGCCTCATAAAAATGTTTCATTCCCCGCATGGTGGAATCCGAATAATCCTCAATACAAGTAATACCCGTTTTACATGTATCCACAAAAATAGGTTTTACAGGAGGAGGAAGAACAATGGTGTCGGAATCACATACTTCTTCTTCCACATCCGGACGGATATCAGCCAACAGGTCCACCTTGCGCAACGGTTTGCCTCCCACCGACATGGGGGGAAGGAAATACAGCCCCATTAACGCTCCTACTACGATAAAAGTGAGAAGAAAAGTAGCCGGTATATAGTTTTTCATATTGCTATATTTGTAAATTAACCGCAAAAGTAGTGATTTTTTAGACGGAGTACTTCATGATAGAGGCTAAAAAAAGAAAAAAGACTGCGCCAGAAAGAGGGCAACAGTCTTTTTCTTTAATAATGAAAAGACAGATTCAAATCGTCTTTTCTATGTTCCACACAAAAGCACGTAATCCCAATTGTTCGGTTTCCTTATCCATTTTATGCAAGGCGTCCAATAACGGATCCACTTTGGTGTCATCTACCACTGTCATAATAGCCGAGCACATACTGGGCCACGCGTGACTGCCATAATGCGGTTCTCCTTTTACAGAGCCGCGCCCCTGCAACTGCTGCCAATAACTGAATCCACGACAATTCTGGCGATCCAACAATGCCAGAATACGTTCGTAAAAAGCTTGGTCGAAAGTGATGAAAACAGATTTCATTATTCCATTTTTTATTTTAAGTTCTGTCATCCGGTCCCCTATTCATTTCGATTCGGATAACAAATATATTAATTATTCTTTTTTACCTTTAGTCATCTCTGTCTTATGCGCTTGATAATAGTCATTCAGCTCACGGGCAGCTTTCATCTTCTTACGGTTACACTTGATACCTGTACCGGCAAATGAACAGTAGAGCACCGGAACCAAAATCAAGGTGAGCACGGTAGATACAGTCAAACCACCGATTACGGACACCCCTAAAGGCTGCCACATTTCAGAACCTTCCCCTCCTCCTATCGCCATCGGCACCATGCCTAGAATAGTGGTTAAAGTGGTCATTAAAACCGGACGTAAACGACTACGGCCCGAAACAACGACCGAATGAATAACAGACATGCCCCGCTCACGACATAAGGTAATGTAATCAATAAGCACGATACCATTCTTCACTACGATACCAATCAACATGATACCTCCCAACAAACTCATGACATTCAATGTAGTCCCCGTTCCATACAATGCCATCAATACCCCACTGAATGCAAACGGAATAGAGAACATAATGATAAACGGATAGGTCAGAGACTCAAACTGGGCAGCCATTACAATAAATACCAATATAATAATCAAAACAGCCAAAGTTCCCAGATCGCTGAATGAATCCTGCTGATCCTCATAAGAACCCGCCACCTGGATACTGATACCGCTAGGTAAATCCATCTTATCAATAATAGACTCACCTGCCACCACCACACTACCTAAAGGCGCACCTGAAATCACAGCGGAAACTGTTACAATACGTTCACGGTCTTTACGTTCAATAGTAGGAGGAGCGGAACGCTCCACCACCGTACCGATATCTTTCACCCGAATCGCTTTACCTTCATTAGTATAAATCAGAATATTCTCCAAACTTTCAATACTGGTACGGAACTGGGGAGCATAACGCACCTTGATATCATATTCGTCACCATCTTCCCGATAGTAAGAAGATAAAGCACCATTAACACGGTTACGCAGATACAAAGCTGCTGTAGAAAGATTCAAACCATGTAAAGCCAATTTTTCACGATCAAAATCCACTTGATATTCCGGCTGATAATCCTGACGGCTGATATTCACCTCAGATACACCGTTCACTTTCAATAAAGCTTCTTTCAATTCAGCTGCAGCTTTATCTGTCTCTGTAAAATCATATCCATAGATTTCAAAATCGGCAGTGGCCTGTCCACCCATGCCTCCACTACTACCACCCAGGATAACCTGAGCTTTATCCAATTCGGGATAGGCTTTCAGATCCTCACGCATACCATCGCAGACTTCTGCCAACGTAACAGAACGTTGATCGGGATTATAAAGGTTGATATTGAATGAAATGATATGGCTACCATTATCCTGAATAGAAGCCCAAGTATTATCTGCATCAGCCTGTCCCACAGTATAGTTACAGATACGCATCACCCCTTCATATTTCTTCAGCCACTTTTCGGTCAATTCCTGAGCCAATGCCTGGGCACGTTCTACGCGAGCTCCGATAGGCAATTGTAATTGAACAGAAATACGACTGTTGTCTTGTGACGGAAAAAACTCTGTACCAATTCCTTTCGCACAAATCAGGCTCAGCAGAAAGAACCCGAAACAACCGGCAATAATAGTCCTGCGGTGACGAACAGCCCAGTTCAAACGTTTCTGATACCAGTTATCCAACCCGTCCAACGCACGTTCTATTGGTTTGTAGAATGTGACAAAACACTTGCTTTGTTTTTTTTGCAAGCGAAGCATCTGCGCACACATCATCGGAGTAAATGACAGCGCCGAGATAGTAGAAATAGTCATAATAACACACATCATCCAGCCCAACTGACGGAACAAAACTCCCGACATACCACTGACCATCGTCAACGGGAAGAATACCGCAATCATAGTCAATGTGGATGCGATAACAGAAATTGCCACCTCATTTGTTCCATGGATAGCCGCCTGTTTCGGCTCGGAGCCACGCTCGATATGGGTCGTCACGTTTTCCAAAACAACAATAGCATCATCCACCACATTACCAATCGCAATAGAAAGGCACGACAAAGAAATAATATTCAGCGATCCCCCATCCGTGATGGCCAAATAAATAAAAGAGGCAATCAATGACATGGGGATAGTGATACAGATAATCACTGTAGCACGCCAACGACCTAAGAAAACAAATACCACCAAAACCACAAACAGAATGGCATACATAATAGTTTCCGTCAAACTGTCGATGGTATTCAAAATATTATCTGAAGTATTCACAATAACCCCCAGTTTCACGTCACTGGGTAGTGACTTCTGCAACTTAGGCAACTGGTCCATTACTTTCTGGGAAATGTTCACAGAGTTTGCACCCGATTGTTTCTGTACAACAATCATAGCTCCTTGCACCCCGTTATTATAGGTTTCCTGAGCACGTTCTTCTACAGAATCGACTACCGTTGCCACGTCACGCAAATACACCGAAGCACCATTGCGTGTACCCACTACGATATTCTCCATTTCTTTCGGGTCCTTGAATTCCCCTTCCACACGCAAGGAATAGGTATTACTGCCCACATCGAAAGTTCCGCCCGGAGTATTCTTATTTTCAGCCCCGACAATGGAGCTGATGGTCTCAATCGTCAAATCATACGCTTCCAGTTTGTTGGGATCACAATAAATATTCACCTCACGTTTTGGCGCACCGGCAATGGACACCGTTCCCACGCCGGGAACACGAGCCAATGGATTTACTACATTATCATCCAATATCTTATATAGAGCCGGCTGACTTTCTTCTGCCTGAACGGACAACAGCAGGATAGGAATCATATCCGTACTGAACTTAAAGATAATCGGAGTATTGACTTCATCGGGAAGTTGTGAACTCACCATATCCAATTTATCACGCACATCATTAGTCAACACATCAATATCATAGCCATATTCGAATTCCAAAGTGATAACTGATATATTTTCTGAAGACTTGGATGTAATATGTTTCAAATTACTAACCGAGTTCAACGTATTTTCCAACGGACGGGTTACGTTGTTCTCTATATCGGAAGCACTGGCACCCTGATAAGATGTCATAACCATAATGGTATTGGTATCAATATCTGGATACAAGTCTACCGGAAGTTTCGACAATGAGAACAGACCAAAGATTGCTACGGCCAAAAAGCATAGCGAGGTCATAATCGGTTTTTTAACCGCTCCTTCGTATAGACTCATGTTTGTTAAATTAAAAATTGAAAATTAAGAACTAAAAAATCATATATAGGTAAATAAATATAGAGTATTATCAACTAACTCTCAATTTTTAATTTACTGCCACTTCCACACCATCGGCCAAACGGGTCTGACCGGCGACCACCACCTGCGAATTATCCTCCACCCCGGAAATCAATTCATATTCGGTTCCCATCCGACGTCCCAATTCTACTTTATTATAGGAAACCTTACCGTCTTTGTAGACATATACATAACGATCGCCCGAACCGGCACGTTTCACAATAGCCTGATCAGGAACTACCACATGCCGCAATGTACCAAAACTCACAGTCACACGGCCAAACATTCCCGGACGTATACGCTGATGGGTATTAGCCAATTTTACCTCTACAGGAAAAGTATGAGTAGTAGCATCAATAGTAGGATAAACCAAACTAACTTTTCCTTCGAATTCCTCATCACCATACACATCAAATTTCACCTTTACGGTCATACCTTTAGTTACTTTCGGGAAATAAGGTTCGGATACATTAATCAACAGTTTAACCGGAGTGATCTGTTCTATGACCAACACAGGAGTGGAGGCGGAAGAATATAAGTCACCGTTATCAAAATTACGCGCTGTAACCACTCCATTAATAGGACTTAATAACTGCGTATTCTCCAACAAATTATTATAGGAAGTACGACGTACATCTAAAGTTGTTTTCGCTGCATCCCATTCAGATTTGGAAGCTCCACCCACTTTGTACAGTTCATCCATACGTCTGAATTCCGTTTCTTCATTTTCTAACTGCAATTTCATTTGTTTCAGATTTGCCGCATCCATCTGTACTAATTTCTGTCCCTTGGATACATGATCTCCCACTTCAACAAAAATACGGTCTATACGCCCGGGAGAGGTCGGAGCTATATTATTTTTCGCTTCCGCTTCAACAGTGGCAGTATATTCCTCTATCTGATCTACATCGCGGGAAGTTACGGAAGCAAGCCGCACTACCGGTTTGTCCTCCATAGCGGTATCAGCAGCTTCCTTACTCTCCGTTCCACCTGAACATGCACTCAGCATAGTTACCACCAGCAAAGCTGCGAATTGAAAATATTTTCTCATACTGTTATCTTTATGTTAATGTGTTATTGTTCCGTTACTTCATCAATGCCTAAGACTAAGTCCAAATCAGCTTTAGCTACCAGATAGTCATAGATGGACTGGTTATAAGTCAGTTGGGCCTCCGTTAAAGCTACTTCCGAACTATTCAATTCCAAGATAGTTCCTTTTCCTACCTCATATCTTTTTTCGGCAATAGTACGCCCCTTCTCCGCCTGAAATACAGCTTCTTTATTACTTACCACCTGTTCCGTACTAGCAGCCATATTATCCAAGTAACTGGTAGCTTGCATAGTGAGCTGCCGCTCTGTATTGATACGGTTCTCTTCCAGTTGCTTCATCTGGATACGGGTCTGTTTCAATTGAGTAAAATTACTTCCTTTGAATAAAGGAATACTTAGATTCAGACCGATAGTAGAATAGGGCCTCCAATCGTATTCCTTGAACTTGAAATTATCATTCATTGAAGTATACATATATTGGAAACTAGCAGAAAGGGTCGGCATAAAATTGGTATACTGCAACTTCAGCGTCTGCTTTAATTGCAATGCATTCAGTTCCAATTGTTTCAACGTACTGTTATTTATCAAATTGTCTGGGCGAGGCATTGCCTGACGAGTAAACATAGACATTTCGTAATCCTTCAGGTTGCCTTCAACCGCTACCTTTACATCAGACTCCATTCCCATCAAGACCTTCAACTGCAGATTTGCCAAATTCACTCCGTTACGGGCAGACACCACGGTAGGTTTCAAGCTGCGCATCTGCACATCCGCACTAATCTTATCATATTCACTGACAGTTCCCTGTTCATATTTAGCTTTCACCACATTATAATTATCTTCACTCTGCTTATAACTTTTAAGCAGCACTTCATAACTGTCTTGTGCCAAAAGCAACTGAAAAAAGGCTTTGGTTACTTGATTTACCATATCCAGACGTGAAGCACGTGATTTCTCTACAGCCAAGTTCACATCCGTACTTGTCAAACTTATACTTTTGTAAAGAGCCGGAGCAAAGACAGGCAGACTGACAGACAGACCACCACTATAAGTATTATCTGTACCGACTTCAATCACCTCTCCCATCATGGCAAATGACTGCTTTTTTATGGCTCGTGAATAACTGCCCACCAAACTGGCTTCTGGGAAAAGACCGGCATAAGCTTCCCGGCGGGCTTCTTTCTTTAACAGGATTTCCTGACCGGCGACTTTAATGGTGGGATTGTCGCTCAATGCTATCCGGACTGCGTCCTGTAAGGTAATCCTCAATGTGTCTTGTGCTTGTGCACTTTGTATTGCTACATAAAGCAGCAAAAACAAGGTTAACGTAGGTTTGCAATAAAATTTCATTAACTATTACTCTTTATTTAGTGACTTATTTAGTTTCTAACCATACTTATTATGTTCGTTTCCTTTTAAATTCAATAAAAAATCATCCACAATCTTCAACCCCTTTTCAGTGGAAATGCCACGCATATGCATAAATACAACTGTTTCATAAATTTCACCAAGCGAATAGGACTTGCATATTTCCGAATGCAATAACAAGTCCATCTGCTCACATACCATGGCGCGTACAATATTATAATTTACATCATTTCTAAAAATGCCTTGTTCCACTCCTTTGCGATAAAATTCCATAGCCGAATCTAAATTCTCCTTCCGGCTTTCATCAATGTAACGCATTACCTTGGGATATTTCTCAATATCCTCAAAGAATTTCCTGTTTGTATTCTGAAAATCCTGAGCACTTCTTTGAAAAAACTTCAAGAGGACTTCCAAAACATTTTCTGCTTTGGAAGCCACTTGAGTCATATATTCCTGCATCTCCTCCCGATGTAGTTTCATAACATCAAGTAATAAATCCTCTTTGTCATGGAACAATTCATAAAGCGTGCGTTTAGATATAGATAATCCGGTAGCAATATCATCCATTCTCACTGTTTTGACACCTTTCTGTGCAAATGCTTTCGCTGCCGCCAAAACAATGTGTTCCTTCACTACCGTTTTATCCGTTCTTTTTTTCCTGACGCTGTTCATTCTTAACATAAAGGGAAACAAAGATACATTTATTTTATAATACCCAACTTAGAATTTCTGACAAACTCTATCAAATGTGCAATTTCAGGACTAAACGGAACCTGTTCTTCAATACGACGCAATGCATCCTCTGTAGATGTATTCACTTTATACAATATACGGAAAGCATGCGCTATATGTTTAATAACCGTTTCCGAGAAACCTTCATGTTGCAACACGGTGGTATTGATGCTATAAAAAGCCGTAGGCTCATGGGCAGCTACACAATAAGGAGGAATATCCTTGGTAAAACGACACCCACCCTGTACGGCAGCATAAGCCCCCAAGCGAGTCTTTCCCTGCATCAATACATTGGAAGTAAGAATAGCATAATCCTCGACTACACAACAACCTGACACCTGCGAACCGTTACCAATAATACAGTTGTTACCGATGGTCACATCATGTGAGATACGTGCTCCCTGCATAATAAAGTTACCGCTTCCTACCACAGTCTCATCTCCGGCGAAAGTAGCGCGAATAATTACCGCATTCTCACGGATTGTATTATTATTACCTATACGGGCGATGGTATCATCACCCGTATATTTAAAATCTTGCGGAGTAGCAGCAATTACAGCTCCGTTATAAATGGTATTTCCGTTACCGATGCGTGCGCCGCTCATAATGCTGGCGTTGGGCATGATTACATTATCATCACCTATCTCCACATTCTTATCAATGTAGGCAAACGGGTGAATAGTTACGTTTTTCCCGATTTTTGCTGACGGGTCTACATAAGCTAACGGACTAATCATATTCATATTATTTTTAAGGTTAATTATTCACGTCCACCGCCCAATGCGCTGTACAGATTGATAACAGCCTGCATACGCTGGAAAGTATCGGATACTTCGTTCAACTGTGCACTCAGCAATGACTGTTGTGCAGTAATGATTTCCAGATAAGTGGCCTTTCCCGCCTGAAACAAATCATTGTTCATCTCCACCGCTTTTTGCATTTCGGAAACCTGTGCCTGGTGCTCACTCAACTTTTTGTCTGCCGTATCATACAGGAACAAAGCATCACTTACTTCCTTACCAGCTTCCAGAATAGTCTGCTGATAATTCATCTTGGCAATCTGTTCTTCCGCTTTCGATACTTTTAAATTGGCTATCAATTTTCCACGCTGGAAAATGGGCTGAGTCAATGAGCCGATAGCATTCCAAAGCATAACGGCAGGATTAGAAATCACTGTACCATTGGAACCATTAGTCCATCCCAAAGTACCTGTAATATTGACACTGGGATAAAAAGCGGAACGCGCCTGATTGGTAGTATAATAAGCGCTAGCTAATGCCAATTCTGCCGCTTTTACATCGGGACGGTTCTCAAGCAACTGTAAAGGAACTCCCACAGCCAAATCTGCAGGCATCACTTGTTCTTCTAATGTTCCACGATCTATATTCTGGGGAGCCTTTGCCAACAATACGGAAATAGAATTCTCAGTTTCGCGCACCTGACGTTTCAAGTCAGCCAATGAAGCCTCCGTCTGATGATAAGTCCCCTTGCTCTGTGCCACAGCAGCTTCGGTAGTCATACCGGCTTCCTTCATTGCTTCCATAGTGCGCACTGTTTCTTTCATTAACGCCACATTCTGCTCGGTCACACTGACTTGACGGTCGAGCATCAATAAAGAATAATAAGCATTGGCTATACCACCAATCAACTGTGAACGCACTGCCTGCTGATAGGCCTTACTTTGCAAATAAGATGCTTTCTGGCCACGATGGGCATTCAGCAATTTGCCGAACAAATCAACTTCCCAACTTGCAGAAGCAGGTAAAGTATAGTTCTTTACAGGAGTACTTTTGTCCACACTAGTCAACGAACCTTGTGGGGCAAGGGCCAAAGAAGGGAGATAAGACAAGCGAGCTGATGTCAATAACGCCTTCGCCTCCTTCACACGCAGGATAGCAGCCTGCATATCTACATTGTTTGCCAATCCCTCTTCAATCAGCATCTGCAATTTCGGATCACGGAAAATTTCCTTCCATGACAAGTTACCCATATTGGTTGTATCGTTAGCAGCCAATGTATCGTTGGCGGCAACCGGGTCACGATAGATGCCTGTGGCATCTATCGACTCGGGGCGATCGTATGATTTATAGATGTGGCAACCGCTTAATAAAAACGTCGCGCAACATAATCCTATTATCTTTTTCATTGTTCTTCTGTTCATTTACGGGTGTATTGTTCAATTTCGGGTTCAACCTCTGTATTGTCCACACTTTCCCACTCAATCGGTTTGAATTTCTCTTGTAACCATTGGAATACCACAAACAATACGGGTACGATAAAGATCTGGAAAATCATGCCAATCAACATACCACCAATAGCCGAAGCTCCCAAAGTACGGTTACCATGAGCACCAACTCCCATAGCCAACATCAACGGAATCAAACCTACAATCATGGCCAATGAGGTCATTAAGATCGGTCGCAAACGGGCCGCCGCACCCAAGACCGCAGCCCAGGAAATACTCATTCCCTGCTTACGGCGATCCAAAGCAAACTCTACAATAAGAATGGCATTCTTCGCCAACAACCCCATCAACATGATCAATGCAATCTGCATATAAATATCATTTGACATGGTTCCTAAAATCATCTTCAAAGCCGGAATATTTCCCAATGCTGCAAATCCGTTTACAAACAGGAAACTACCCAACAGACCGAACGGTACTGAAAGCAATACGGACAAGGGCAGAATGTAACTTTCATACTGTGCACTTAGCAACAAGTAAACGAATACAAAACACAGAATGAAGATGATACCTGTGGAACTGCCACTGGTAGATGCCTCTTCACGAGCCATACCTCCCAACTCATAACCATAACCGGTAGGCAAATTCTCTTTGGCAACTTCCGCAATAGCCTGCAAAGCCTGTCCGGAAGTATAGCCACTGGCAGGAGCCACCATCACTTTGATAGAAGTATAAAGATTGAAACGGCTGATAACATCCGGTCCATATACTTTCTTGACAGAAACGAACTGGGAAATAGGAGCCATCTCATTCCCATTACGTATCTTGATACTATTCAAAGATTCCAGATTCTTAGTTGCTTCGGGTTCCGCCTGAATCATAACACGATACATCTTACCGAAACGGTTGAAGTTAGAAGCATACAAACCACCGAAATATCCCTGCATGGTAGTTAGAATATCACTGGGGCTGATACCTGCCTTTTTACAAGCAGCAGCATCAATATCCAACATATATTGGGGGAAGTTCGGGTTGAAGGTAGTCTGAGCCGAATTAATTTCGGGACGTGCCTTCAACGCATCCATATAGTCCAAAACGACGTCATAAAAATGATTCAAGTCTCCACCGGTCTTATCCTGCATATTCAACTCGATATCACTGGATGCCGAATAACCCGGAATCATAGGAGGAGCAAAGAACAATACCTGCGCATCCTTGATGATCTTCTGTGCACGCATAAACAACGTACCTACCACAATATCCGAATTCTGCATCATGGAACGTTCTTCCCAATCTTTCAGTTTAATAATGATAGAACCGTAAGAAGGACCCTGACCACCAATAAAACCGAAACCGGAAATCACCGTGCGGGAATCTACAGCCGGTTCGGCAGCCACCAAGCTGTCTACACGGTTTAAGATTTCCATTGCACGTTCCTGTGAAGTACCAGGAGGCAGCGTCACTGCACCCATAATGGTACCGGTATCTTCATTAGGCACCATGCCCGTCGGAGTAACCTTCATAAAGAATACCAACAAAATGATAGAAGCGGTAACCAACCCGAATGACAACCATTTCTTATGGATAAAGAACACTACATGCTTCTTATACTTCTTCAATATAGAATCATAAGCCGCATTAAAGGCTGTATGGAATCGTTCCACACGAGTCATCTTCTTTGTTCCATGTCCTTCATCATGCGGTTTCAAGAAAATAGCGCACAATGCTGGTGACAAAGTCAACGCATTTAAAGCAGAGAAACCTATAGCGATAGCCATAGTGATACCAAACTGACGATAAAACGTACCAGCGGTACCTCCCATGAAACTTACCGGAATGAACACAGACATCATGACTAATGTAATAGAAACGATAGCGCCACCCAATTCGCTCATGGCATCAATAGAAGCCTCACGGGAAGACTTATATCCCTGATCCAACTTGGCATGAACCCCCTCGACGACGACAATGGCATCATCGACCACAATCGCAATGGCAAGCACCATCGCCGAAAGAGTCAGCAGGTTCACACTGAAACCAATCAGTTTCAGCACAAAGAAAGTAGCCACCAGCGCCACCGGAATGGCAATAGCCGGAATCAGTGTTGAACGCATATCCTGCAAGAAGATATATACCACAATAAACACCAAAATAAATGCTTCAATCAATGTCTTAATTACCTCATGGATAGAAGCGAACAAGAAGTCATTGGCATTTTGGGCAATATTGATATTCAAACCTGTCGGCAGTGATTCCTGTGCCTTTGCAAGCACTTCCTCCAAATTAGAAATAGTTTCGGTAGCATTAGTACCTGCCATCTGATAAACGATACAAGATACAGCCTTGTGGCCATTTACCGTATTATTGAATGTATAAGCCAGACGCCCTAATTCTATATCGGCTACATCTCCCAAACGAAGTACATTACCATCCGGCAAGGCCTTGATAACAATATCTTCAAATTCATTTGTTTGCTGCAAACGTCCTTTATAACGGATCGTATATTGGAAAGTCTGATCACCACGTTCACCGAACTGTCCCGGAGCCGCCTCAATATTCTGTTCGGCCAATGCTGCCGAAACATCAGTAGGAACCAGTTTGTACTGTGCCATCACATCCGGTTTCAACCAGATACGCATAGAATAATCCTGTCCCAACACATTAGCGTCACCTACCCCCTTTACACGCTTGATTTCAGGAATCAAGTTAATATTAGCATAGTTTTCAATGAACTCGATATTATACGAGTCGGTTTCATCATACAATGAAAAGACCATCAACATGGAGTTCTGGCGTTTCTGAGTAGTCACACCCACTTTGGTTACTTCAGCAGGCAACAATCCTTGTGCCATAGAAACACGGTTCTGCACATTAACAGCCGCCATATCCGGATCTGTTCCCTGATTAAAGTAAACGTTAATATCGGCAGCACCGTTATTGGATGCTGATGACTGGATATACATCATGTTCTCCACGCCGTTTATCTGGTCTTCCAACGGAGCAATGACCGAATTCAATACAGCTGTGGAGTTCGCACCGGTATAGGTGGCACGTACCTGCACCGTAGGAGGTGCAATATCCGGATATTGCGTAACCGGCAATGTAGCAAGTCCGATGATACCCAGAATAACTATCAAGACGGAGATTACCGTTGATAGCACCGGACGGTTAATAAATCTATCTAGTTTCATTCTCTATATACCTTATTTATATAAACGAAGTTAATCTGTTTATTTTTGATTATTTAAAGGCCGTGGCAATATTTCCTTCCTTCTGATCTTTCAGGTGTTGTTGATATTTCGCCTCTTTCTGTTCCGGAGTAATCGGAGTAATTGTTTGTCCGTCCTTCAACGTTTGTACACCTTCAACTACAATTTTATCGCCGGGCTTCAAACCACTGGTAACAATATAATTCTTACCGTCACTCAAATTCGATACCTTGATCTCAGTATGCTTCAATGTATTATCCGACTGAAGCACATAAACAAACTTTTTGTCCTGAATTTCCTGTGTAGCCGACTGAGGAATCAAAATAATATCCTCCATAGTATAAGGGAAAATTACATTAGCCATACCACCACTACGCAATACAAGCTGTTTGTTCGGGAAAACGGCACGCATACTTACCGAACCGGTAGTCTGATCAATAACACCACTTACAGCGTCAATCTTACCTTCTTCAGTATACATCGTACCGTCAGCCAACTCCAATTTCACAGCCGGCATCTTCTCCAGTTGTTCTTTCAGTGTGCCACCGGCTCTTGTTAAACCCAACAACTGCTTTTCAGTCATAGAGAAATACACATACATTTCACCGATTTCACTCACGGTAGTTAACGGTTGTGTAACCGAAGGACTCACCAAACTACCAATACGATACGGGAATGTACCCACCACACCATCTGAAGGACTGGTCACTGTACAGAAACCTAAATTCTGACGAGCGCTGGTCAACTGAGCCTCAGCTTGTGCCAAACTGGCTTTTGCAGAAAGCAATTGGTCTACTGCGCTTTGATACTCAAAATCACTGATAATTTTCTTATCATACAAATTTTTCTTCTGTTGTTCGTTCAAAGTCAGCGTATTGACATTCGATTTTGCCATCTCTACAGCAGCTTTTGCCTGACGTTCGGCAGCCGCATACTGTGTAGGATCGATCTGAAAGAGTGCCTGACCTTTCTTTACCGTTGCACCTTCGTCTACACAAAGCCTTACGATAAAGCCGGAAACCTGAGGACGCACCTCGATATCCTGAACACCTTTGATGGTAGCGGGATAAGAAGTAGACTGCTGGCTGGCTGTAGACTGTACAGCCACGACGGTAAACTCGTCATCACCCAACTTCATACCGCTCTGACCGCCTCCACAACTGCTTAAAACGGCCATTGCCGCCGTAAATATCGCGAGGCGGCTCCATGAAAAACATTTCATACTATTTACTGTCATCTTCATAACTAATATTATTGAACTTTACTTATTTATCGAATTAACAGAGGTTTATAGAAAACTTTTTGAACCCAATTAGTTTTTACTGCCGCAAAATTAGTCATTTTTCCGGCATTTGTTCGCTTAGCCCATTAGCTTTAACTATAAATAACGTGCGCAATAGAAGGATACTGATTATGTAAAATATATTTCACATATATTCAATCTGTTTCCAGATCTAAACAAGTAAACCATACTATAACTCATACATAATACGGACATGAATGAAACTATTTTTTCACTATCTTTGTCCTACAAAACACGAAAGAATGAAATCTGATTTTCACACTGATCAAAACTAATACTTTAAAAATCATCAATTCGACATCATTTTACACTCTTTAGACTTCAAATTATAATTTTATTTGTATTTTTGCCACCAATTTAAAACGACATCTAATTAAAAGAAAAAGATTATGGTCAAGATTACCAAAGAAGCTGCTTTGCTATACCACTCGCAAGGCAAGCCCGGAAAGATTGAAGTTGTACCGACAAAACCGTACAGCACACAAACAGACCTGTCACTGGCTTACTCTCCCGGAGTAGCTGAGCCTTGTCTGGAAATAGAGAAAGACCCACAAACTGCATACGACTATACTGCGAAAGGCAACTTAGTAGCCGTTATTTCTAATGGTACAGCCGTTTTAGGACTAGGCGACATAGGTGCATTGAGCGGAAAGCCTGTCATGGAAGGTAAAGGATTGCTTTTCAAAATCTATGCAGGTATTGATGTTTTTGACATCGAAGTGAATGAGAAAGACCCTGAAAAATTTATTCAGGCAGTAAAGGCCATCGCTCCCACTTTCGGAGGTATCAATCTGGAAGATATCAAGGCTCCCGAATGTTTCGAGATAGAAAACCGGCTGAAAGAAGAACTGGATATCCCAGTAATGCATGATGACCAACACGGTACAGCTATCATTTCATCCGCCGGCTTATTAAATGCATTGGAAGTTGCCGGAAAGAAAATTGAAAATGTAAGAATCGTAGTAAATGGTGCCGGAGCTTCAGCCACTTCCTGTACAAAACTGTACGTAGCATTAGGAGCACGGAAAGAAAACATTTTGATGCTAGACAGCAAAGGCGTGATTACCAGTGACCGTCCTAACTTGACAGAAAGTAAGAAATTTTTTGCTACTGACCGTCGCGATGTACATACATTGGAAGAAGCCATCAAAGGCGCAGATGTATTTTTAGGACTATCAAAAGGTAATGTGTTGACTCAGGATATGGTCCGCAGCATGGCAGATCATCCTATCGTATTCGCATTAGCCAATCCGACTCCGGAAATCTCTTACGAAGACGCCATGGCATCCCGCCCCGATGTACTGATGTCTACCGGACGTTCAGACTATCCTAACCAGATCAATAACGTAATTGGTTTCCCCTATATTTTCCGCGGAGCTTTGGATACTCAGGCCAAAGCTATCAATGAAGAAATGAAGCTGGCTGCCGTGCATGCTATCGCCGATTTGGCAAAACAACCTGTTCCCGACGTAGTGAACGAAGCCTACCATGTGAATAATTTTACTTTCGGTCCTGATTATTTCATCCCGAAACCGGTTGACCCTCGTTTAATTACCGAAGTTTCCATGGCTGTGGCAAAAGCAGCAATGGAATCAGGAGTGGCACGCAAAAACATCACCAACTGGGAAGCCTACAAGACCCGGCTGCGCGAATTGATGGGACAAGAAAGCAAATTAACCCGTCAACTTTACGAAACAGCCCGTCGCGCCCCACAGCGAGTAGTATTTGCCGAAGGTATCCATCCTACCATGTTAAAAGCTGCAGTAGAAGCCAAAGCCGAAGGAATCTGCCATCCTATCCTATTAGGTAATGACGAGCGCATCGAGAAACTGGCAAAAGAACTGGATCTGAGCTTGGAAGGAATTGAAATCATCAACCTTCGTCATGACCGTGAAGCTGAACGTCGTGAACGTTATGCTCGCATCCTCTCGGAAAAACGCGCACGCCAAGGAGCCAACCTCCAGGAATCCAACGACAAAATGTTCGAGCGTAACTACTTTGGTATGATGATGGTTGAAACGGGAGAGGCCGATGCATTCATCACCGGACTATATACCAAATATTCCAACACGATCAAGGTAGCGAAAGAAGTTATCGGCATCCAACCGGAATATAAACATTTCGGTACAATGCATATCTTGAATTCAAAGAAAGGTACTTACTTTGTAGCCGATACTCTGATTAACCGTCACCCGGACACCGACACGCTGATTGACATCGCTAAATTGTCAAAGAAAACGGTAGAATTCTTTAATCACACTCCGACAATGGCCATGCTGTCTTACTCCAACTTCGGCTCAGATACAGAAGGCAGCCCGGCTAAAGTACATGATGCGGTGGACTACATGCAGAAAGAATATCCGGAACTGGCTATAGATGGTGAGATGCAGGTCAATTTTGCACTGAACACTAAATTACGTGATGAGAAATATCCCTTCACACGTTTGAAAGGTAAAGAAGTAAACACGTTAGTATTCCCGAATCTAAGTTCCGCCAATGCTACCTACCAGCTCATTCAGTCTATGAGTGAAACTGAGGTAATCGGCCCGATACAAATGGGATTGAACAAACCTATCCATTTCACTGATTGTGAAGCTTCCGTACGCGATATCGTAAACATCACTGCGGTTGCGGTTATTGACGCTATCGTTGACAAGAAAAAGAAAGAAAAATAAATAACATTCACCACAGGTTGCATAGATTTACACAGATTATTAGTTATTAGTACCAGCAAATTCTATCTGTGTAAATCAATGCAATTTGTGGTGAAATTATATTCAATTCGTTAAAACAATACTATGAGAAGAAAACCGCTTTCCCTCCCACAAATCGTAATCCTAGCCCTATTATGGATTACCATTTGCTATATTATTCTAACAGGAAGCGAACATATTGACGGTCCTTTAATACTATCCATTATCATTTCGGGAGCTTTAGTCTTTATTCCACTATTAAAATATCTCAAGGAAAGAGAAAAATAATCTTTTATCCGCTTTTTAGCTTACATTTTGTACAGATTGATATTTTTACATGCATTTTCTTTATAATTTGTTGCACATTTCAATTTTTATCTATAATTTTGCGCCATCAAAAGAAACAAGAAGAATTAATTAACAATTATAAAAAGAAGTAGATTATGAATGCAGCTAAGGTATTAGAAGATCTGAAAAGAAGATTCCCCAATGAGCCTGAATATCATCAAGCGGTAGAGGAAGTACTAAGTACAATCGAAGAAGAATACAACAAACATCCCGAATTCGATAAGGTAAACCTGATTGAACGTTTGTGTATTCCTGATCGTGTGTATCAATTCCGTGTAACATGGATGGATGACAAAGGTAACATCCAGACAAACATGGGTTACCGCGTACAACATAATAATGCCATTGGTCCCTACAAAGGTGGTATCCGTTTTCACTCTTCTGTAAACTTGGGAATTTTGAAATTCCTTGCCTTCGAGCAGACATTCAAAAATTCACTAACTACTCTTCCGATGGGTGGTGGCAAAGGAGGTTCCGACTTCTCTCCGCGTGGCAAATCAAACGCTGAAGTAATGCGTTTCTGTCAGGCGTTCATGTTAGAATTATGGCGTCATATCGGTCCTGAGACTGACGTACCTGCAGGTGATATCGGTGTAGGTGGCCGTGAAGTAGGTTTCATGTTCGGCATGTACAAGAAACTCTCTCATGAATTCTCCGGTGTACTGACCGGCAAGGGTCGCGAATTCGGTGGTTCTCTGATTCGCCCTGAAGCAACCGGATATGGTAATATCTATTTCTTGATGGAAATGCTGAAAACCAAAGGCACAGACCTGAAGGGAAAAACTTGTTTGGTTTCAGGTTCAGGTAACGTAGCTCAATACACGGTAGAAAAAGTAATAGAGTTGGGCGGTAAAGTAGTTACCATGTCCGACTCAGATGGTTACATCTATGATCCGGATGGAATAGACCGTGAAAAATTGGATTTCATCATGGAACTGAAAAATTTATACCGTGGACGTATTCGTGAATATGCTGAAAAATATGGTTGCAAATATGTAGCAGGCGCTCGTCCTTGGAGTGAAAAGGCAGATATCGCATTACCCTCTGCCACTCAGAACGAATTGAACGGTGATGAAGCCAAACAATTGGTTGCCAATGGTGTCATAGCTGTCAGCGAAGGTGCAAACATGCCTTCTACCCCTGAAGCTATCCGCGTATTCCAAGAAGCCAAAATCCTGTATGCCCCGGGCAAAGCAGCCAATGCAGGCGGCGTATCTGTATCTGGATTGGAAATGACTCAAAATTCTATCAAACTAAGCTGGAGTCAAGAAGAAGTAGATGAAAAATTGAAAAGTATCATGAAAAATATTCATGAAGCTTGTGTACAATATGGTACTGAAGCAGACGGTTATGTAAACTATGTGAAAGGTGCTAATGTAGCAGGATTCATGAAAGTAGCCAAAGCTATGATGGCTCAAGGTATTGTTTAATAAAAACCATTCCTTTATTATTAAGTATATTTGCAGTTCAAGGTGCGGGAAAGACAATTTTCCGCACCTTTCTATTTTGAATGCAAACACTTTCACGGAAAATCAGTACCTTTGCAATCTGTTATGTATAAGAACAACTATTAAATTACAAATTCATGAAGCTGAAAAACTTATTCACCTGCACAGTAACAGGACTGCTCCTTTGCACCTCCTGTATCAAGGACGAAGCCCCCAATGCGGAAGCGGACATCTTGAGCTGCATCCTCCCTGCCGAGATGCTAACAGGTACAGACATTGACTATAACCGTCCTTACGACAAAAGCCTGAATGCTTACCCTATTTACATAGAAGTAAACAACGGCACCGACTTGACCCGACTAGCCCCCACTTTCGAGCTGACTGAAGGAGCATCTATCGAACCGGCCAGCGGAAGCACACAGAACTTCACCAACCCAGTGCGCTATACTGTAACATCTGAGGACAAGAATTGGCACCGCACCTACGCTATCAATATCCATTATCCAGAAACCAAAAGTATCCCGACGGTCTTTAACTTTGAAAACGTAAAAACTGTACCTTATAATAAAAATGAATATTATGTGCTATACGAAGCAGCCTCTGGCTACTCCACACTGACATGGTCCAGTGGCAATCAGGGATTTGCCTTAACCGGAAGCGGTTACGCTCCGAATGACTTCCCCACCAGCATCAGTCCAAACGGCCGCACAGGTAACTGCTTGCAACTGATTACTCGCGAGACAGGAAGCTTGGGGACTCTGGTAGGTATGCCCATTGCAGCAGGTAACCTGTTCATTGGCAGTTTCGACATAGGCTCCGCCATGAGCGATGCGTTGTCTGCAACCAAATTCGGAACAACCTTCTATTACGAACCCATTAAATTGGTCGGCTACTACAAATACAAGGCAGGACCAAAATTCTATGAGAACGGAGAATATACTAACCGAAAAGACGTTTTCAATATCTATGCCCTGTTTTACGAAAAGACCAAAGATGTGCAGATGCTGGACGGTCATATCACAAAGAACAATTACGAGCATGAAAACATGGTAGCCGCTGCTGTCATAACCGACACGCATGAAACAAGCGAATGGACCCGCTTTGAACTGGAATTCGACTATGAGCATTATGGAAAAACAATAGATCCTCAAAAATTGGCAAACGGAGGATACAACGTCAGCATTGTCCTGTCGGCAAGCAAGGACGGTGATGTATTCCAAGGCGCACCGGGTAGCACCCTGCTTATTGATGACCTGGAACTGGTATGCAAACAACCACTTAGATAAAAACAGATATGAAAAAATATACATTAACCCTGATACTGGCTTTGGTAAGCCTCGGACTGTATGCGCAGACAAACAGAAACAAAACAATCATCAATGCAGCATTGCATGGTTGGGAGTACGAAATCAAAGCGGGAGTCAACCTAGGAGGTACCGCCCCATTGCCTTTCCCCGAAGAAATACGCAGCATAGACGGATATAATCCAACCCTGTCTATCACTATCGAGGGAAACATGACCAAGTGGCTGGACTCGAAAAAAAAATGGGGGATCATCACTGGACTGCGTTTGGAAAATAAAGGCATGCGTACCAAAGCAACTGTGAAGAATTACAATATGGAAATCATAGGCTATGACGGAAACCGCCTAAAAGGAAACTGGACCGGAGGAGTACGCACCAAAGTACAGAACTCTTACATCACCATCCCCGTACTAGCAGCCTACAAACTGAATCCACGCACCACGCTGAAACTCGGTCCGTACTTTTCTTATCTGATGGACGGAGATTTCAGTGGTCATGTATATGAAGGCTATTTACGTGAAACCAATCCCACCGGAGACAAGATAAATTTCACCAACGGAGCCATTGCTACTTACGACTTCTCCGGCGATCTACGCAAGTTCCAATGGGGAGTTCAGGCAGGTGTGGATTGGAAAGCGTTCAAGCACCTGAAGGTACACGCCGACCTGAATTGGGGCCTGAACGATATATTCAACAAAGATTTCAAGACCGTTACTTTTGATATGTATGCCATCTACCTGAATGTAGGATTCGGGTATGCGTTCTAATCCAAAAGTTTTCCACCACTGAAGATTTGTTATTCTACTCCCCCTTATCTTACTTCAATTTCCCGATAAACAACACATTTCTGAAGTAGGATAAGGAGGAGTAGTGGTTTATTTACAAAATCATGAGGGAAGACTTTTACTCTTAAAGGATCATTTTGTTCTCCGGCAACTTTTAGAAGTGTTCTTGACATATCAGTTTTTTTCTCTAGAAAGTTGGGGACGTTTATACCCTCATGCTCTCACTACATGTATAATATGTTAATTATAAATGACTTATACATAAGTAGTAATAATATATGCTCTCACTTATACTCTCATGCCCTCATTACGTTCCGAAACAGATATTCTCGTAATCTACTTGTTTTCAGCTATATATTCTTTTTTATAAGTTGTTTCGACTTGATACAAAGTAGATATTTTCAGGATTTTTCCTCGCAATAATACGCATAAAGACTTTGTACTTCCACAGAATGATAGCTTACAAAGTCCCAGTAGTAGTAAAAAAGATCAAGACGTTTTTAAAAAAGCTCTTTGTCTTTTTTTAAAAGCTCTTGATCTTTTTAAAAAACGTCCTTATCTTTGATGTAGAATTTTATTTGAGACATATAAGATTTCACATACGTCTATATAATTCTATACAGATATACGTACAAAAATCCATTTTCTGATATGAGAAAAACAGTGTGTCCATTACACTTCTCATATTTTTACAGGTGATCCTAGTTGTAGTAGAAAATAAAAAAACTTTGCTCAGGTAATCGAAGGTGAAATACAAAAATAAAAATAACTATGAAAAAAGGCGAAGAGAGGTAGCTCTCTTCGCCTTACTACTATACAAATAATTTCAGCTTTTCTTCTTTACTTAACAAAGTTCAAACCAATCTCCACTTTAGTAGTAGATTCTATGATCTCAGGAAAAGCTTTCAACATTGGCTCAGCTAAACCAGCCATATCACCGAAATCAGGGTCTTTTTTCATCAATTCCACCAGCATAGCAACCACTTCTTCGTCTGACAGCAAAGGAACAACTAGTGTTTTCAACAAAGGCAACAGTAATTCTGTATTCAGATATACACTTAAAGCATCCTCTGTTTGTTCAAAAGCTACAGGTACACCATTCACTAACATAGGATACAACATTTGAATGGCCTGCTGGATAACTGTCTGAATATCAACAGCTCTCCCTGCATTATTGACAGCAGCGATGATAGCAGCAGGATTCAGAAACACCTTTATCTGATTGTCATTCTCTACTACGTATTGAGCCAAGTTTACAGGAGACTTCGTCCATTCTGTACCACCATTAGCAGCATCTTTATAAGTAGCCACGATGTTACCGTCTTCCATGAAAGTGACATCCTGCAAAACTGTTCCCAACATATCAGTAGCGGAAACTTTATTTTCTGCTCCAACAGCAATCAGCGGCATGCGTAATGCGATTTTCAAAACCGACTCAACCGGTATTTCAAAAGAACCGAAAAGAGGAATTCCTTTTTCTGACTCCCATACCAGACGAACAGGATCCGACTCTTCTACTTCCTGGTTATACGGTTTCAACTTCCAAGTCATTCCAGCCAGTTTCGCATTCTTCAATTTCACTTCACTCAAAGCCAGCTCCATAGCTCCGGCTGAAACCTCACCTTTATAAGAGAAAGTACAATAATCTGTTTCTGATGTACCGGCAAAAGAACATTGATCACCATTGATAGTCAAATCAACCGGCAAGGTAACCACCGGACTTCCTGGTAACACACCGGGAGCAGTAGGCATCGATACCTCTTCACGAGCTGCAGCACTCTTTGCTTTCCCCAAGATGCCATTTAAGTCAAATTCCCCTTCCAAACGTAGAGTTGCCTTCTGAGCATTGGTTGCATCGGGAGTAAAAGTAACTTTCTTACCCAGCATCGGCGCACCATTATATGTAAGTTGCAAACCGTTTTCACCAGTAAAAGTTGTCTGAGGCACAGGATTTACCACTTTTTCATCATCATCACTACACGATGCAAACAATGTCACCGAACAAATCACTGTAAACAGGTAATAAAATAAATTTTTTTTCATTGTCTAAGAAACTGTTTTGAATTGATTTAAGAATAATGTTATAGGGCTACATACAATTCAGAATCAGCCGGTCAATTGGAAAAATGTTATATCTTTAAAGGTACCAAACAATAAAGTTATGACACAGTATCCAACCGACCTGACTGAAAAACAGTGGCAAGTTATAAAAAATATTTTAGAGCCGCAAGCGAGGAACCGAAAACATTCGCTTAAAGAGATAATGAATGCCATCCTTTATATCAACAAGACCGGCTGCCAGTGGCGTATGCTTCCTTCTGACTTCGCCCCTTGGCAAACCGTCTATTACTACTTCCGTAAATGGAAGCTTGAAGGCGTGTTTGAAGAAGTGATGGATACCTTGCACGCTTTCATCCGTAAACAGGCAGGACGGCAGGAAAGTCCCAGTCTTGGCATCATGGATTCCAGAAGCGTAAAGACTTCCCATCATGTTGATTCAGACCGTGGTATAGACGGGAACAAGAAAATCAAAGGACGGAAAGAGCACATCATTGTCGATACGCTTGGCCTTCCGTTAGCCGTCGCAATCCATGAGGCCAACCTGCATGACAGCAAGGGCGCCCCACAAGCCATAGAAAAACTCGCTTATAAATTTCCGCGTTTGGTGAAAATCCTGGCGGACGGAGGCTACAGGGGAGATTTGGCTGATTGGGTCAAGAAGAAATTCGGATGGATATTGGAGGTCGTACTCAGACCGGACGAATGTCCATCCAAATTTCAGGTACTGCCCAAACGCTGGATTGTGGAACGCTCTTTCTCATGGCTGGAAAACTTCAGAAGGCTGACCATCGATTACGAATTCCTTGCTGAAACCGCAGAAGCTATGGTACAGATTGCATTCATCCAAATCATGCTTAACAGATTTATCGAATGAAATCAAAACAGCTTCTAATTATTCTTTAAATAGTATTTGTCATCAACAAACAAAAGGCAGAACCTTTCCTTGCAAGCTCCTACCTTTTTTTTATTTTTCCTTAACCCGATTATTTAGTTCCTTCAAATTCCACTTTCAACGTGTTAAGTGCCGGTACATTGGTGATATTGATATCAATATCCAGTTCTTTGGCATCCACCTCACCTGTAATAGAAATAGGCAATTCAATGTTCCCCAAAGCTGCCACAGTCAAAGTAGCCTGTCCATTCAGGTCAAAATCATCCCCTTCTCTATCCAAAGCAACTTTGCACTCTGCACTAATGTCACCAATTGTCAATCCACTGAATTTAAAATCTTTCAATTCCACTTTCACTGTATTGGCATCTACCTTAGTTACAAAGATAGAAGTGCCAGGAATTGATTGATTCAACACTTCCAATTGGCCAGTGAAAGTACCCACCACCTGATCAATAGTCAATCCTGTTACCTCATCGTCATCATCGCTACAAGATGCGAACAATGCCACTGAGCAGATCATTGCAAACAGGTAATAAAACAAATTCTTTTTCATTGTTTAGTTAATTTAATTTATACTCGAAAAATCGTGCAAATATAATAAAAAGTTAAGCGTATAACTATTTTTATCGAAAATTAGGACACATTTTACGTAATTTAGAACATTATTCCGGCAACATCACTACCCCCAGCTTCTTCTTTCCATCCATCTTCACTATCAATGGTTTATCAAACCGTACATGACGAATGAACCTGGTTTCTTCAATAGCCGGCCGGGTATCCAGTACCTCTTGGTTATAGATACCATCCTTCATATAGGCATTGATTGTGAAATAACCGACTCCGAAGGAAGTCAGATTCTGAAAGAAGTGAGTTCCCTGACTAGGATCCACACGATAATTAGTCAGCCCCGCCTCCACAATGACACGTGCGGCCGAAATATGGGGCCATTTCACAGGAATGCCCAGCCACGAATCGCTGCTTCCCCAGCGTCCCGGACCTACCAATATATAATGTTTCCCTTCATCCAAGAATTTACGGTTCATCTTTTCTATTTCATAAGCAATGGTCGGATTATTGGAAGCAGTATAACCATCTGTTTTCACATAAATCACATCCTGAATGTCCTCCATAATGCCATGTCCCAGTGAATTATTACTCTTTAAAAGAACATCCTTATCCTTAATAAGGTTCAAATCCTCCTCAAGATTGGCTTTCACATCGACCATCGGACGAATCTGCAATAAATAGAAAGTACCATTCTTCTTTTGCTGGTTCAATGTCACAGCAAACTCTATCTCAACAGGACGCCTCATCTCACTTTGCCCGTATTCCTGTACCAATTGCAAAATACGAGGCAAAGGAAATACATCATGTTGCAACACATTGGCAAATGTTATCACCTTCCGGCCTCCCGGATAAATTCCGTCACGGATAATCATATCATACGGATCATACGTGGAAGCAATGAAAGTTAAGGCTCCATCATTATCAGCTTCTTTCACCGGAAGCTTCAACAAATTAAAACCGTCATCCAAAGAAAAGTTATGCCCCGTATTCTTCAAATCAAGCGCATAAAACTGAGTCTGCGTCTCACGAAGAGCAATTTCCATCTCACTGGTCTGCAACACTTGGTTAGGATGATAAGGACACACCCTCAGAGTCAGACCTCCGTCTACAATATATTTACCCAGCCCCAAAGCAAGACTCACAGTTCCCTCTTCGGCTTTTTCATCTCCTATGGGGTAGTAGTTGAGCGAACGTGCCACCCCCGAAATAGAAGGATAAAAACGGTCACCATACTGTGTACCGACCACCTGTTGCAAAATAACAGCCATCTTCTCCTGGTCTATCACATTGCTGGTTGCCTGCATATACGCCTTGCTGTCTCTGAAGAAAACAGAAGCATACACCCCTTTTATGGCATCGCTCAACATACGGAGCATCTCATATTTATCATCTAAATAAGGAATCATATAAGTAGAATATATTCCAGCAAAAGGCTGATAATGAGAATCTTCAAGCAAGCTAGAGGAACGGATGGCTATAGGCGATTTCACCACATCAAAGAAAGCAAAGAAATCTTCCACCAGACGGTCGGGCAACTTGGCACGAAGAAAAGCCTTCAATATCGTGTCATCATCCGCATCACTCAATGCTACTTGATATAGGCTGTTGGTATCCATGAATTCATCAAAGATATCTGTACAAAGCACCACCGTTTTAGGAATGACTACCGTCGCATTTTCAAACTCATCAAATTCCACGTGACGCTTTACCATATTGTCTATAAAAGCCAAACCACGTCCTTTCCCCCCCAATGACCCCTCACCGATACGGGCAAAATTAGAATAACGGTCAAAACGATCACGTTGGAACACAGCCACCACACCTTGATTCTTCATCTTACGATACTTCACAATAGCCTCAAAGATTATACGGCGATGAGCATCAATATCCTGCAAAGAATCCCAAGTTATCTGCTTTAAAAACTCGGCAGGTGGAAACATGGCACGAGAATACAGCCAGCGGGATACGTGATTACGACTGATATGGTAAAGAAGAGATTCTTTAGGAATAGCAAAAATAACATTCTGTAATTCCTTCAAATTATGAACACGGGCCACTTCTTCCAATGTATCGGGATTACGGAAAATGAAATCCCCGAAACCAAAATCATCAGACACAATTTCACGCAAGTCTATATTCATCTTCTTGGAATTCTTATCCACAAAGCTAGCACCATACCGGGAAGCATACACCTTGTTATCTACCTCGGCCGACTGTAAAATAAGAGGAACAAACGGATCCCTGGAACGTATCTCCGCCAGCAATTTAATACCTGCCATTGGATCCACCACACCACCACGTGGGTAACGTGCATCCGTAATCACACCTAATACATTATTCTGATATTTATTATATAAATCCATCGCCTCCTCGTAAGTACGTGCCAATACAATTTTGGGACGTCCCCGCATACGCAATGTACGCTGGTGAGCATTCAAAGCCTCTGTGGCAAATTCCTGACTTTGCTTCAACACAAATTTATATAAGTTAGGCAACACGGAAGAATAGAACCGGATGGAATCTTCCACCAATAAAATCATCTGCACTCCCACCTCTTTAATATCATGTTCCAAATTCATCTTATCTTCTATCAGCTTGATGATAGATACTAACAGGTCCGTATTCCCCAACCAGCAAAACACATATTCAAAAATGCTCAGATCCTCATGCTCCATACGTGCCGTAATACCATGCGAGAACGGGGTCAGTACCACCAGCGGAATATGAGGGTATTGTTCTTTTATGCTGCGTGCAATTTCAAATGTATCACTGTTATCAGATCCGGGCATACAAATCACCAAATCAAATGTAGTATTCTCCAATTGCTTCCAGGCAGCCTCCTCAGTAGAAACTTGTGTAAAACGCGGCGGATAGCGAAGACTGAGGTTCATATATTCATTAAATATCTTCTCATCTATACGCCCGTCATCCTCCAACATAAAAGCATCATACGGATTTGCTACCAAAAGAACATTAAAAATCCGTTTGGTCATGAGGTTTACAAACGAGGTATCCTTGAAATACAACTGATTTAATTTTAACTTGCTGAGCATGGTTATTCGATTTACATGGATAATGTAATAGCAAAATACGTCAATAATATTGTTTTATGCAACTTATTCGCAATAAAAAAGAACTTTTGGGTAGAGTGGTCTTACCACAACGATTAACTTTTTATCACCACCAAACTAAAATTTAGCCCAAAATATTTTGCCAATTCACCAAAAAACATACCTTTGCATCAGAAATGATTTTCATTTTGTCAAAACCTTAAATGCATAATAATTATGGATATTAATCAAATCATGACCTCCCTGGAGGCAAAACACCCTGGTGAATCAGAGTACTTGCAGGCTGTAAAAGAAGTCCTGCTTTCTATTGAGGATATATACAATCAACATCCGGAATTTGAGAAAGCGTCCTTGATTGAGAGATTGGTGGAACCCGACCGTATCTTTACATTTAAGGTGCCTTGGGTAGATGATAAAGGAAAAGTACAGGTAAACTTAGGTTACCGCGTTCAATTCAATAATGCAATCGGTCCGTACAAAGGCGGTATCCGTTTCCATGCTTCTGTAAACCTCTCCATTCTGAAATTCTTAGGATTTGAGCAAACATTCAAAAATGCACTGACCACATTGCCTATGGGCGGTGGTAAAGGTGGCTCCGATTTCTCACCACGTGGTAAGAGCGATGCTGAGATCATGCGTTTCTGCCAAGCATTCATGCTTGAATTGTGGCGCCACGTAGGTCCTGATATGGATGTTCCTGCCGGTGACATCGGTGTAGGTGGCCGTGAAGTAGGATATATGTTCGGTATGTATAAAAAGTTAACCCGTGAATTTACAGGTACCTTCACTGGTAAAGGCTTGGAATTTGGCGGTTCGTTAATTCGGCCTGAAGCAACCGGTTTTGGTGGTCTTTACTTCGTAAACCAAATGCTGAAAGCAAAAGGAATTGATATTAAAGGTAAAACGGTAGCTGTTTCCGGTTTCGGTAATGTAGCTTGGGGTGCCGTGACTAAAGCAACTGAATTAGGCGCAAAAGTAGTCACGATCTCCGGACCCGACGGCTATATTTATGATCCGGACGGTGTAAGTGGCGATAAAATTGATTATATGTTGGAATTACGTGCGTCAGGCAATGATATCGTAGCTCCATACGCAGAGAAATATCCAAACTCAACATTCGTTGCCGGACGTCGTCCGTGGGAAGTTAAAGTAGATATTGCACTTCCGTGTGCAACTCAAAACGAATTAAATGGCGAAGATGCTTGTAATTTAATAAAAAATTCCGTTCTTTGCATTGGAGAAATTTCTAATATGGGTTGTACTCCGGAAGCAATTGATGCGTTTATTGAAAACAAACTAATGTATGCACCAGGTAAAGCCGTAAATGCCGGAGGTGTAGCTACCTCAGGTTTGGAAATGAGTCAAAATGCGATGCATATGAGTTGGAGTGCACAAGAAGTAGATGATAAGTTACATCAAATTATGTATGGTATTCATGAACAATGTGTGAAATATGGTACTGAACCTGATGGATATATCAACTATGTAAAAGGAGCAAATATTGCAGGCTTTATGAAAGTAGCTCATGCCATGATGGCCCAAGGAATTGTTTAAAAGCATTCTATTAGCATAAAAATATCTCGTTTAGTTGTATTTGTATTTTGTATTGTAGCTTGCGCTGCCCGCCTGTGAAGGTATGGCAGCGTTTTTTTATGGTATATCCAATCTTTTTTATACATTTGTAGCTTCAAGTAAACGTATGTAAAATTTAAGTTATGGAAATATTACAACTAGATGGCCTTGAACCTCAATTATTTAATTTAATTGGACCATTGGCTATGAATCCTAAAGTCCTGAGGGCAAATAACAATTATCCCTTTAAAACGACCGAACGTTTTCAATGGTACATTGCTGTCGAAGATAGTGACGTAACCGGTTTTGTCCCTGTAGAGCAGAAAAGTGGCGGTTATGTTATTAACAACTACTATGTCCATAACGATGATCAGGAAGTGTTAGCTGGATTGTTGGAAGCAGTAAAGCCTAAAAACAATTTGTATGCAATTGTTCAAACCAAACACGAAGCAATTTTTTCCAACTGTGGTTTTCAAACCGAACACCGCTGGACTAATTATATTAAAATGATTTACAACACGAACAAAAATGAATAATAAAAGAACTAAAGGGGAAAATGTTTATCAACTCGTTCAAAAGAGGCTCAAATTCTTATTCAACGAATTTGATAATATCTATGTTTCTTTTTCTGGAGGAAAAGATAGTGGTGTCTTGCTCAATTTATGTATCCAATATATCAGAGAGCATAATCTGGACAGGAAAATCGGAGTATACCACATGGACTATGAAGCACAGTATCAAATGACCACAGAGTATGTGGAACAAACGTTCAGAGAAAATCAGGATATATTGGAAATCTACCATGTCTGTGTCCCTTTCAAAGTAGTGACTTGTGCTTCTATGTTCCAAACTTATTGGCGCCCTTGGGACGAAAGCATGCACGCCCACTGGGTAAGGCCTATGCCTAAAAACTGTTATAAGAAAGAAGATTTCCCATTCTACAATGAGGAAATGTGGGACTACACCTTCCAAACTTCATTCGCCTCGTGGTACCATAAAAAGCATGATGCAGTACGCACTTGCTGCCTGGTTGGCATCCGAACTCAAGAGAGCCTAGACCGATGGAGAACTATTCACGGTAACAATCGTCTGAACAGCTATCACAACCTGATGTGGACCCGCAGACTAGGATACGATTTATACAATGCCTACCCTATCTATGACTGGACTACCGAAGATATATGGACAGCATACGCCCGTTTCAAATGGCCATTCAACCAAATGTACGAGCTTTATTATAAAGCCGGAGTACCTTTGGACAGACAACGTGTAGCCAGTCCGTTCCTCAGCACAGCACAGGAAACCTTGAAATTGTACAAAGCCATCGATCCCAATACTTGGGGGAGAATGTTAGGCCGAGTAAACGGAGTAAACTTTACCGGAATCTATGGTGGAACCCGTGCCATGGGATGGCAAAACATCAAATTACCAGAAGGCTACACATGGAAAGAGTATATGTACTTCCTGTTAGATACGTTACCCGAAGAAACCAAACAGTCTTATTTGGAAAAACTAAGAGTAAGCCGGGAATTCTGGAAATACAAGGGAGGATGCCTAGATTTATCAACTATACGCAAGTTAACTGATTTGGGCATAAAATTCTACGTACAAAAGAAAACAAACTACAAGACAGACAAACTTCCTGTTCAAATGGATTATCTAGACGATATAGACATCGCAGAGTTCAAAGAAATCCCCACTTATAAACGTATGTGTATTTGCATTCTGAAAAATGACCATGTATGTAAATATATGGGATTTGCCCTAACTAAAAAAGAAAAGTTAAGAAGAGACAGAGTGATGCAGAAATATAAAAACATTATCAGATGAAAGAAGAATTCGAAAGTCCTGTGTATCACGTGCACAGAGTACCGGTGGAAAAGGTACGTGCCAACAGTTATAATCCAAACCACGTAGCTGCTCCTGAAATGAAGTTGCTGGAATTAAGCATTTGGGAAGATGGCTATACTATGCCTTGTGTATGTTATTATATTCCCGATGAAGATATATATGAACTGGTAGACGGGTATCATCGTTATTGTGTGCTTAAAACTTCAAAACGTGTGTTCGAACGAGAAAAAGGTTTACTTCCCGTGGTCGTTATAGAAAAAGACCTTTCAAACAGAATGGCAAGCACTATCCGCCACAACCGCGCCCGCGGCACTCACAGCATTGAATTGATGGTAGATATCGTGGCAGAACTGACCAAAGCCGGAATGAGTGACGAATGGATAAAAAAGAATATTGGTATGGATGCCGACGAACTTTTACGACTCAAACAGATATCCGGCTTAATGGAACTCTTTGCTGACAGGGAATTCACAATACCTGAACCATAAAGCAATTTTCATTAATACATTATTCAGTTGAAATATAACTCATTAATAATAGGATTGTCGGTCCTAGCTTTGCAAAGCTGCACCGACAATCTTGTTTATACAGGGGCCGATATCGAGGTAGTACTCACAGGCAATACATACAAAGCAGCTTTCACAGAAAGCTCCCCTGTTTCCACTTTTAACTCCGGCAATCAAATCCTGCTGAATGCTTCCGGCAGTCTTCAAATAGACAACAGAATTCTGACTTATATGGACAACCAATGGAAAGCAGAAAATGAATTTAGCTGGAGTGACATAACAGGAAAAACAAATATTACGGCGCTATATCCTGTCTATCCTGATTTGGACTATATCCAAGAAAATCTTTATAAAAACAATTCGTTGGAAGACATACTGTATGTCAAGGATGAATTTCCAACCGGAAATTCCATCCATTTACAGTTCAAACATTTATTTTCTCTTCTGACACTGTATTTGGACAGAGATTTACAGACCAATCTTCAGAAAATAGAAATAACATGTCCTGCTGTTTCCTCTATTATCCCAAAATCCGCTGAAATAGTTCCAGCGGATAATGAAACACATACGACTACTATTGCCCAAGTTTCTCCTTCCGGAAATTATTCGTTTATAGTCCCTCCTGTCAAAAACATGGTCATCGCCATAAATATGGTGACGAATGGAAAGAAATATACAACACAACTAGAAACAAAGTCTTTTACTGGTAACAAAGAATATACTTATCACTTAAAGACATCTGAAAAAACTCCGGGAATTATTACTGCTGAAGATTGGATTGCGTTCAGCCAACTTATTAATAGCAATACATTTACCCAATACAAAGGAAAAACATTGGACGATTTCGGAGAAACGATGAATGGAATAACCATTTATTATTTATTGAATGACATTGATTTTAAAGATGTGGATTGTACTGAGTTAAAGCAAATAGGATATGCCCAAACAAACTATTACTTTTCCCAAATCTTTGACGGACAAAATCACACCCTTTACAATATACCTATCAATTCCAGCAATGGCACCACAGGTGTATTCGGAGCTGTCAATATCACCGGCATAGTTAAAAATCTTCATATCGAATCCAGCAAAGTATCTATCACATCAAAAAGCAAGAGCACAGCAGAAGGTACAAGCATTTTAGTCGGACGCAATAAAGGCAAAATACTAAATTGTTTCGTTAAAGAGTGCCAAATTACAGCCAATCCAACCAAAACGAACCAATCAGCCAATACAGGAGGCATAGCAGGAACTTCAACAGGGGAAATCACCAATTGCTATGTTACCAACACCCAAATCGTTTATGACGCAGATTCAAAAATAAAAGCAGAACCAGCCGGCGGAATAGCAGGTTCCATCCAAACTCAAGGTTTGATAACAAACTGCTACTCTGCCAACAACATAATAAAGAACAGAGAAAGTTACAATGGTGGAATATGCGGAAAGGCTTTGGATGGAGCGCACATTGAAAATTGTTATGTCTATAACATAGATCTAATTACGACCAAAGGATTATTTGCAGGTATAGCTGCCAACTCTTTCTTCATCCACAACTACTATGATAATGCAAAAATAACCTTTATCGGAAAAAATAACAGTGGGAATCAGTTGTCTAAAAATGCCCAATACACAGGTACTTTTATGAATAAGGAAAACATTCCTATCTACCAGCTTCTCAACCAATGGATAAATGAAACCGCTCCTACCCTTTATCCCGGTTACCTCTTTACCCGATGGACTGATGGAGGAGAAAATCTTCCTGCCGTTTTCATTTCAGAAACACAAAAAAGTAAGTGAACTTCGCGAGACAAGTAAGTCCACTTGCTTTGCCATTTAAGCCCACTTACTTTGCTCACGAAGTTCACTTACTTTTTCAAAGATTCTATACAAATTAAAAGCCGCTTTCTCATTTCACAGAAAAAACGGCTTTCATATAAAATTATAGTTTGTTCTTATTAAAGAGCACCTACTTCATGCAAAGCAGCATTAGTCTTGCGAACAGCAGCAGCACTTGCAGCAAATTTAGCTTTTTCTTCTTCGTTCAAAGGCAATTCAACGATCTTTTCAATACCGTTCTTACCCAAGATTACAGGCACACCACAGCAAATATCTGATTCCCCATATTCACCTTCCAAATAAACTGAACAAGGAACCATCTTACCTTGGTTGTGGATAATAGATTCAACAACAAATGCACCAGCTGCACCCGGAGCATACCATGCAGAAGTACCCAGCAACTTAGTCAAAGTAGCACCGCCTACCATAGTAGCAGAAGCAACTTCCTGCAATTTTTCTTCAGACAAGAAGTTAGAAACAGGCATACCTTTGTAAGTAGCAAAACGAGTCAAAGGAATCATAGTAGTATCACCGTGACCACCGATAACCATACCTTCCACTTCATTAGCGTTGCAACCCAAAGCTTGAGACAAGAAATATTTGAAACGTGAACTATCCAAAGCACCACCCATACCGATGATTCTATTCTTAGGCAAGCCCAAAGCTTTCAATGACAAATAAGTCATGGTATCCATCGGGTTAGAGATAACTACGATGATAGCATTAGGAGAATACTTTAAGATATTCTGAGCAACTGACTTAACGATGCCTGCATTAACACCAATCAGTTCTTCACGGGTCATACCCGGCTTACGGGGAATACCTGAAGTGATAACCACAACGTCAGAGTTAGCTGTTTTTTCATAATCGTTAGTGCAACCTACAATGTTTGTGTCGAAGCCCAACAACTGAGCAGTCTGCATCATATCCATTGCCTTACCTTCTGATACGCCTTCTTTAACGTCCAGCATTACTACTTCGTCTGCTACTTCGTTAAAAGCAAGAACATTTGCACATGTAGCACCTACGTTACCTGCGCCTACTACGGTTACTTTTGACATAATCTCTATATTTTGTTTAAAGTTGATAATAAAATCGCCTTCTTAAAAGCACCGCAAAGTTACAATGATATTCCGAATTAAAGAAAAATTTCCATAATATTTTTCGAGCAGTCTACATAAATTATTGTACTTTTGTCCAAAATTCAATGTAACACTATGGATAAGAGCAAAAAACTGATTATTGTCATTATTCTGCTGGTTGTGATTATCGGCGGAGTTTCTTTTTATGCTTTTCATCAAGCAAAAGAAAATAAAGAAATGAGCGAACTCTTCGCTGTGGAAAAACTGGAAATGGAAAACGAATATACAACTTTCGCCACCCAATATGATGAACTTCAGATACAGATAAACAATGATTCCTTGCGCGAAAAGCTGGAGAGTGAGAAGCTGAAAACACAGCGGCTGCTAGAAGAATTACGACAAGTAAAGACCAGTAACGCAGCTGAAATCATGCGTTTGAAGAAAGAACTGAAAACAGTGCGTGCCGTACTACGCACCTATGTTATCCAAATAGATTCACTGAACAAACTCAACCAAGCACTAGCTGAAGAAAATCAAGAAGTGAAACAAAAATATACGCAGGCAACCCGCCAAATCAATAATTTATCTCAAGAGAAAAAAAATCTGAATGAAAAGGTCACCTTGGCAGCTCAATTGGATGCCACAGCAATTAGTGTAGAGCCTAGAAACAAACGCGGTAAAACAGCCAAGAAGGTAAAAGATGTAAAAAAGATAGCTATCTCGTTCACCATTGTCAAGAATATTACTGCCAAAACAGGTGAACGTACTTTATATATACGTATTGCCAAACCGGACAATGACATACTAACCAAAAACCCTTCAAACACATTCCCATACGAAAACCGTAGTTTGGTTTATTCCATCAAGAAATACATAGAATACACCGGAGAAGAACAAAATGTAACCGTATATTGGGATGTAGAAGAATATTTGCCTGCCGGAACTTATCATGTTTATATCTTCGCTGATGGAACCATGATAGGACAACAAGCTTTCAGCATGAAATAACAAGGAACATTCTCCCCCAAATATATTTAATTAAAAAAATCAGCCGGTTGAAAACGAACCGGCTGTTTTTTCTCCACATAAACAAAAGCAGTGAACATACAGATTGCAGAATTATAAAAATATTTTAAAATAACATCTAGAATATGGCTTTCTTAAAGATTTGTCTTATTTTTGTTGCATAAACAACTTAAAAACAACAAAACAAGAACACTATAATGAAAAAGATTGCAGCTTTTATCCTATTTATCGGTGTTTTAGATAGTATTTCAGCCCAAAGCACACTCACCTTAGATAGTTGTCGTGCTTTAGCATTATCCAACAATAAAGAGTTGCGCATTTCAGCTGAAAAGATTACAGCTGCACATTATGAAAAGAAAGCGGCTTTTACCAATTATCTTCCTAAGATTGCAGCTATAGGAACGTATATGCGCACTCAGAAAGAAATCTCTTTATTAAGTGACGAACAAAAGGGAGTTATCAGTCAGATAGGGACTACCGCCCAAGGCTCTATACAGGAAACTTTCCAACAACTGGCAGCTTCCAATCCCGAACTCGCACAAATACTGCAACCACTTGCTCCCCTCATCCCAGGTATTGGAAATGCACTGAACAAGGTCGGACAAGGTTTGGTAGATGCGCTGCGCACCGACACACGCAATATGTATGCAGGAGCTGTAACCCTTACCCAACCCATCTTCATGGGAGGAAAAATTGTTGCCTACAATAAAATCACCCAATACGCAGAACAGCTGGCCGAATCACAGCACGCCACCGGTATGCAGGATATCATTTTGAATACAGACCAAGCTTACTGGCAAGTCATCTCACTGATAAACAAGAAAAAACTAGCCCAAAGCTATCTGCAACTGGTCAGCCAACTGGACAGTGATGTAGATAAAATGATAACCGAAGGTGTCGCCACCAAAGCCGACGGACTAAGTGTAAAAGTAAAAGTGAATGAAGCCGAAATGAAGCTCACACAAGTAGACAACGGATTAAGCCTATCTAAAATGGTACTATGCCAATTATGCGGTCTGCCTTTAAATGATGAAATACGTTTAGCAGATGAAGACGTAGAAAGCTTAACTCTCCCTGAATATCATGTAGGTGATAATGTAGCCACCGCTTTGGCAAATCGCGAAGAATTACGAAGTTTGGATCTAGCTAATAAAATTTATGACCAAAAAGTCAATATCACCCGCGCGGGATTTCTTCCTACAGTGGCTCTGACCGCCAACTACATGGTAACCAATCCCTCATTGGTAAACGGCTTTGAACGCAAATTCCGTGGCATGTGGGCTGTTGGCGCTATGGTACAAATTCCAATATGGAACTGGGGCGAAGGAATGTATAAGGTAAAAGCTGCCAAAGCGGAAGCAAACATTGCCCGCTATCAACTGGCAGATGCAAAAGAAAAGGTAGAATTGCAGGTAAGCCAAGCCAGCTATAAAGTAAATGAAGCAGCCAAACGCCTGAGCATGGCCGAAAAAAATCTGGAAAAAGCAGACGAGAATCTGCGCTATGCCAAACTGGGATTCATGGAAGGAGTCATTCCCACCAGTAATGTATTGGAAGCGCAAACCGCTTGGTTATCTGCCCAATCAGACAAAATAGACGCTCAGATTGATGTAAAACTGACTGAAGTCTATTTGCGCAAGTCAATGGGAGTGCTTAAATAAAAATTAAAGATTAAAAACGAAAAGATATGGCAGAAAGATCACAACACAGCAATATTTTGCTGGCATTTATTTCACTGACAGCAGTCATCGTTATTGTATCGCTGATAGGTTTCTTCACATTGGGAAAAGGCCCGGAAATCATTCAGGGACAAGCAGAAGCTGACGAATATCGGGTTTCCAGCAAAGTACCGGGACGCATTCTGGAATTTCGTGTGAAAGAAGGAGACAAAGTAAAAGCCGGTGACACACTGGCTATCCTTGAAGCCCCCGATGTAAAAGCCAAACTTTCTCAAGCACAAGCTGCCGAACAAGCAGCACAAGCCTTGAATGAAAAAGCACAACGAGGTACCCGCCAAGAGCAACTGCAAGCTGCCTACGAAATATGGCAGAAAGCTAAAGCCGGAGTAGAAATTGCTGAAAAGTCATACAACCGTGTCAACCGACTCTTTGAAGAAGGCGTAATGTCCGCGCAAAAACGTGATGAAGCCAAAGCACAATTTGATGCCATGAGTGCTACAGAAAAAGCTGCACGCTCCCAATACGAAATGGCAAAGAACGGTGCACAACGTGAAGACAAAGCCGCAGCCGCAGCCCAAGTAGAACGTGCCAAAGGTGCTGTAGCCGAAGTTTCTTCCTACATAGACGAAACGATACTGACCGCGTCAGCTGATGGAGAAGTAACCGAAATCTTTCCCAAAGCAGGCGAACTGGTAGGTACCGGTGCCCCCATTATGAACGTGGCCCGCTTGAATGACATGTGGGTAACATTCAATGTACGCGAAGATTTCCTAAAAGACTTTACCGTAGGAAATGAGATTAACGCATTTATTCCTGCCTTTGACAAAGAAATAAAATTCAAGATTACTTATATGAAAGATCTGGGTACATATGCCGCCTGGAAAGCAACCAAGACTACGGGGCAATTCGACCTGAAGACCTTCGAGGTAAAAGCTGTTCCTGTAGAGAGAACAGACGGATTGCGTCCGGGAATGAGTGCCATCATCGAGAAATAACAAACAATGAACAATACTGTCCATAACCGTATATTCCGCATAGCCCGGCGTGAAGTGTTCCGCATCGCCACAAGACCGCTATATCTGTTCTGCATGATCATAGCTCCCTTGTTCTGTTACCTCTTCTTTACTACATTAATGTGGAACGGACTCCCTACGGATATGCCGGCAGGTGTGGTCGATTTGGACAACACAGCTACCACACGCAGCATCATCCGTAATCTGGACGCTTTTCAGCAGACTAAAATCATAGCGCATTACCCCAGTTTCGCAGATGCCCGCAAAGCCATGCAGCAAGGGAAAATCTATGCTTTCTACTATATTCCAAAAGGAACTACCGACAAGGCATTAGCAAGCCGCCAACCCAAGGTTTCTTTTTATACCAACTATTCCTATCTGGTAGCTGGTTCATTACTCTATAAAGACCAGCGCACCATGTCCGAGCTGGCGGGTGGAGCCATCGGCCGTGCCACCTTATATGCCAAAGGAGCTACAGAAGACCAAGCCATGACGTTCCTGCAGCCCATAGTCATCGACTCCCATGTATTAAACAACCCATGGCTCAACTATTCAGTATATTTGAGTAACACTATCATACCAGGTATTCTAATGCTGCTTATCTTTATGACCACCGTCTATACCATTGGAAGTGAAATGAAAACCAACACCCAAAAAGAATGGATGGGTATGGCAGGCAATTCCATCACCGTAGCTCTGACCGGCAAATTGCTGCCTCAGACTTTAGTTTTCTTTGTCATGGGCACCTTCTATAATGTTTATCTATACGGTTTCCTGCACTATCCCTGTAATAGCGGTATACTGCCCATGCTGTTTGCCGGTCTGTTATTAGTACTGGCTTCACAGGCTTTCGGAGTATTTCTGTTCGGATTGTTTACAACAGTCCGATTGGCACTGAGCACTGCCTCCCTATGGGGAGTGATTTCTTTCTCCATATCGGGTATGAGTTTTCCAGTTATGGCAATGAATCCTGTGTTACAGGCACTGGCCAATCTATTCCCGTTACGCCACTACTTCCTGATTTATGTAGATTTGGCGCTTAACGGATATCCGCTGATTTACGCATGGCATTCAATAGTCGCGTTGATGTTATTCATGCTGTTGCCTTTCTTTATACTGAAAAGACTGCGCACAATACTATTACATTATGTATATATTCCCTAAAACGGCAAGCAGTTATGAGAGCATATAAACTCAAAGATATCATCTCACAAGGAACTAAAGACCTTTTCTACATCTGGTGGCAAGAGCTGAAAGCAGTTGTGAAGGATCAGGGTGTACTTATCTTCTTCATTCTGGTACCACTAGGCTATCCGCTTCTCTATACCTTTATATATACCAATGAAACAGTGCGTGAAGTTCCTGCTGCTGTAGTAGATAATAACCGTTCCAGCCTCAGCCGTGAATACCTGCGTCTGGTAGATGCAGGTGCCGACTTGGAAATAGTATCTCATTGCAGTGATATGGAAGAAGCAAAAACTTTATTGAAGAACGGCAAAGTGTATGGCATCATCTATATTCCTGAAAGCTTCAGCCGCGACATTACTAAAGGAGTTCAAACCCATGTTACCATCTACTGTGACATGAGCGGTATGCTATACTACAAAGCCATGCTGACAGCCAACACCAATGCCTCGCTGATGATGAACAAACAGATAAAGATAGAACGCTCCGGCAACACAACCATCCGACAAGATGAAGTGAGCACGTCTCCCATAGCGTATGAGGATATTTCCATTTTCAATCCGCAGAACGGTTTTGCCAGCTTCCTGATACCCGCCGTACTGATATTGATTATCCAACAAACTTTACTGCTAGGAGTAGGTCTATCTGCCGGAACTGCTCGTGAGAACAACCGTTTTCGAGACCTTATCCCCATGAGCCGCCATTATCATGGCACGCTGCGCATTGTTTTAGGCAAATCACTGACTTACCTTATGATATATGCTGTCATGGCTACCTATATGCTCTGCCTTGTTCCCAAAATGTTCAGCCTGGTACAAATAGCTCAAGCCGGAACCCTAGCGGCATTCATGTTTCCTTACATACTGGCATGCATTTTTTTCGCGATGACTTGTTCTATCTTTATTCACCATCGGGAAGCCTGTATGATGATCTACGTATTTACCTCAGTGCCGTTACTATTTATCTCAGGTATCTCGTGGCCAGGTACTGCCATTCCTAAATTCTGGGAGGTGATTTCATGGCTGTTCCCTTCCACTTTCGGCATCAACGGTTTTGTACGCATCAACAATATGGGTGCCACACTGACCGATGTACTGACAGAGTACCGGATATTGTGGATACAAACAGGCGTTTATTTCCTTACCACCTGCATCGTATACCGTCGTCAGATCACCTTAAGCCGCAGACATGTATACGAAAGATTAAAAGAGATTAAGAAAAGACGCAAAACAAATATCGTCTGAATTTGTTTATAAATTAAAAACCAAATGAATTATTTAGGATGAAAAAACTTTTTATTCTGGCATGCGTATGCCTACTGATTACTTCATGTAACAGTAACCCCAAAAACACTAACGATTCTGCAACCTCCACCGAAACAACGGATATGCACAATGCAGAAAATTCATTGGATTATGACGGTACTTACACCGGAACCTTTCCAGCTGCCGACTGTCCGGGTATCAACATGGCCCTGACTATTAAAAAAGACAAGACTTTTGAGTTGATATCAGAATACATTGACCGGCAGGATGCTACTTTCAAAGAATATGGAACTTACTCCGTTGAAGGTAATATTATGACTTTAATTAATGGAGAGGATAAGCAATATTATAAAGTCGGTGAGAATACCTTGACCGCTCTCAATCAAGACAAACAGGCAATAACAGGAGAGTTAGCAGACCATTATATCCTACACAAAAAATAAACTTTACTTCATCTGTCATTTTCATGCCAAAGTGAAGAGTCCGCTTCAATCTATCACAGCTGGATTCTTCACTTTGTTCTTTTATTTGTCCACAATCTGTATTCACACTAATTAACTTCCATTCCTTTTGTTTATTACGAAAATTTCGTAGATTTGCGAAAACATCGTAATCAATTCATTTTCTTATGGAAAAGCTAACGATACAAGAAGAAGAAGTGATGCTTCATATTTGGAGCATGGGAGAATGTTTCGTGAAAGACATAGTTGCTAAATTTCCCGAACCTAAACCACCTTACACTACGGTAGCGTCTATAGTGACCAACCTGAAAAGAAAAGGTTATGTTACAGCCAAGCGCTTCGGTAACACCTATCAATACACCCCTGTAGTGAAACAAAGTGAATACAAACGCACATTTGTAAGTGGTGTGGTCCGAAACTATTTTGCCGACTCGTATAAGGAAATGGTATCTTTCTTCGCTAAAGAGCAAAAAATCTCCGCAACCGACTTGAAAGACATTATTGACCTGATAGAAAAAGAAGAAGATAAATAACCTTGCTAAATTCATAAATATTATGATAACTACAGCTCCCGAACTCATTTACATGCTGAAAGTAAATATAGGCATCGCCTTATTCTATGCTTTCTATAAGCTGTTCTGCTGTCGCGACACTTTCTTCCAATGGCGTCGTATCGCACTGCTGAGTTTTCTTGCACTCTCTTTTCTTTATCCGCTAATGGATATGCAAGCATGGGTGAAAGAACAACCTGCCATCAATGAACTGGCAGATTACTACACACTGATGATGCTAACAGAAACAAATACTTCCACTGCCACAGTAGTCACAACTCCTGTTGCTATTCCCACACCCGGCCTGCTTGATATAATAAAGTTCATCTATTGGATTGGAATCCTTTTATTATCCGCACGATTTATGATCCAACTAAGTAGTATTTTCCACCTTGTCTTAAAAAGCAAGAGTATAAATGTAGACCAAATATCCATACGCAGTCTATCAGAACCTGCCAATCCATTCTCTTTCTGGCAATGGATTTTCGTCTATCTGCCCGAACTGAAAGAAGATGAAAAACAAGAAATCCTGACGCACGAACAGACCCACGTCCGCCAATGGCATTCCATAGATGTCATTATCAGTGAAATAGTAAATATCATTTGCTGGATGAATCCTTTTGCATGGCTAATGAAAACAGAGATCAGACTCAATCTAGAATACCTTGCCGATCATAAAGTAATGGAATCCGGCACAAATAAGAAAGCATATCAATATCACCTTTTGGGATTAGCCAACCAGAACAGACAAACCGGTTTATATAATAATTTCAACTTATCACACTTAAAAAACAGAATTAAAATGATGAACAAAAAAAGAACCCGCACCACAGGGCATATCAAATATGCCTTGTTTGCACCGCTGACTGCTGCTCTACTCTTGGTCAGCAACATTGAAACCGTGGCACGGACAGCCGAAAGGTTAATCTATTCCACGGAAGAAAGCACCCCACGCCCCGAAAGGGAAGAAGTGGCATCTTTTGTCAACACAGTACAAGGTCTAGTGACTTTCACTATTACCGTAACCAATAGTGAAGGTAAGCCTCAACCTAATGTTACTCTGCAAATCAAACCGAGTGATGAAGTGAAAACTTTCAAAACCAATGCAGAAGGAAAAGCTACCATAGAAGTGGATATGACGACTCCCAAGTATGTTTCCCTAGACGTTTCCTCTCCTAAAAGTTCCAAACATCAATCACTTCTACTTTCAGCAAACAAACCAAATGTTACTGCCATCTTTGATACTGATGATGATATTGCCGCTTACATCAAAGCCGGCAAACAAATACGGGTCAAGTTACAAATATCTAATAATGATAACCAACAACTGGCAGGAGCAGAACTTATTTCTTCTTCAACAAATGCCAAAGCCACGACAAACGCTCATGGAGAAGCTCAGTTAACAGTAGGAGTAGGCGAAACCATTGCCATTAACCATAAAGGTTATCAGGAAGGAAAATTCACGGTAAAAGAACTCTGTCCCATCAAAGATATGGAAAATCCGGAACTAGTAAGATTACTTCTTGTCGGAGAAGATCCCGTATACCAGATAGCAGACAATATGCCTGAATTCCCCGGAGGTATGGCAGCTTGCTTACAACATTTGGCACGAAACATAAAATATCCCACAACAGCTCAAAAGGAGGGAACGCAAGGTAAAGTAATCGTACAGATGGTTATTGAAAAAGATGGTTCGGTAGATCATGTAAGCATTGTACGCAGCATTAGCCCCGAACTAGATGCTGAAGCAGCACGAGTTGTAAAATCCATGCCGAAATGGAAGCCGGCAACTGTAAAAGACAAAACAGTACGTTGCAGATATACTGTTCCTGTAACTTTCAAACTGCAATAAAGAGTATAAAAACAGAAAAGAGGCTGTTTCGAACAGCCTCTTTTCATCCCAAAAACATATTTCAAATTATTTCTTCATTTCCACAATGTGCGTCGGCGCTTGCTCCGCATTACGCTTCTCAGTCTGCTTCACAACATTTTCAGCCAACTCTATGAATGCACGTCCGGTAATGCTGTTCTCATTCAAAGCAGCGGGAGTACCCTTATCACCATTCTCACAAATACTCTGTACAATAGGGATTTGTCCCAACAAAGGCACATTCATTTCTTCCGCCAATTGCTTGGCTCCTTCTTTTCCAAAGATAAAATATTTATTTTCAGGAAGTTCGGCAGGAGTAAACCATGACATATTCTCCACCAGTCCCAAAATAGGTACATTTACTTTGTCATTGGTGTACATATTGATTCCTTTGCGTGCATCAGCCAAAGCTACCTGTTGGGGGGTGCTGACAATAACAGCTCCTGTAATAGCCAAAGTCTGCACCAAAGTAAGATGAATATCACTAGTACCCGGAGGAGTATCAAGAATAAAATAATCCAACTCGCCCCAGTCCGCATCTCCGATTAATTGCTTCAATGCATTACTAGCCATACCACCACGCCATAAAGTTGCTTGATCAGGATCAACAAAGAAACCAATGGAAAGCAATTTGATACCATACTTTTCAATCGGAATAATCAAATCACGACCATCAATCTGTTCGGCATAGGGACGAGCATCTTCCACTTGAAACATTTTAGGTACAGAAGGACCGAAAATATCAGCATCCAACAACCCCACTTTATAGCCCAATTTAGCCAGAGCCACTGCCAGATTAGCCGCCACAGTAGACTTTCCTACCCCACCCTTTCCGGATGAAACAGCAATCACATTTTTAACAAACGGGAGTAGCTTGCCCGGTTCGGGACGCGCCGCTTGGCGGCTCTCTGTCGCAATAGTTACCTGTACATCAGGTGAAACATAAGTATGAATAGCTGTTTCGGCAGCCTTTATCATAGATTTCATAAACGGATCGGTCGGTTTCTCAAAAATCAACGAAAAGCTTACCGACATGCCGTCAATGCGAAGATTATCGGCAACCATCTCCGCTTCCACCAAATTCTTTCCCGTTCCAGGATAACGCACTGTTGCCAAAGCGTCCAAAATCAATTTCGGATATAAAGTCATCATTCTGTTATTATTTACTTGTTTTCAACCCGCTTCGTTTACTGCGGTTGTAACTGCGATACTCATCCAATTCTATTTCCACATCGGGTTCATGCAACTCCTTCTCATGCGGCAGACGGAACTTCATATATTTTATATTCAAACCACGATCCAACCATTGTTGTTCATAATAGGTACGGATGCCTAGTATGTCATCCACCAAACCGGAATGATACAAATCTTCGGTCATAAACTCTACCGGCAATTTGTTTTCCTCTACCATATAGCGGGTGTAAGTAAACATAAAATTACTGTCGGTCTTCAAGTGAATTAGCCCATCCGGCTTCAAAAACTTGCGATAACGTTCCATAAAGTATGTGGAAGTAAGACGTTTAGTCACTTTCTTCATCTGTGGATCAGAGAAAGTCAGCCATATCTCACTCACCTCGCTCGGAGCAAAAAAACGATCGATGATTTCGATATTGGTACGCAAAAAAGCCACATTCTTCATGCCATTTTTCAGCGCTTCCGTCGCACCGGTCCACATACGGGCCCCTTTTATATCTACACCGATAAAGTTTTTATCGGAATACATACCTCCCAGCCCTACGGTATATTCACCTCGTCCACATCCCAGTTCCAGAACTATCGGATTATCGTTCTTAAAAAAGTCACGGTTCCAATTCCCCTTCATATCGAACGTAACGTTATCGGCCACCGAATAAGGGTATTCAAACACGTGCGGATACTCCCGCATATCAGCAAATTTCTCCAGTTTTCCTTTTCCCATGAAAATTAGTCTATCATTATTTGTTTCCACAGGCAAAGGTAGGAATATCCTGTGAAAGAGAAAAAAAATAGACCTGCAATTCACTTGCAGGTCTATTTTTCTTCTCTTTCTATTTTCTATATTATTCAGAAATTGCCTCAACGGACTCTCCCAATTCTTTCTTCAAATCTTCATAGAAGGCAGCATGTGATGCTTCTACATAGGGAGCCAAGAACAAGAAACCGATACCCAAAGTAAAACAGCACAAAATAGCCCAACCAATGAAGCTCAAATCCAACAAGAACATCTTCATCTTATGACCGGACATCATCGCCATACTTTTCTCTATGGCAGCATTGTACTGCAACTCCGGATAATCTTTCAGAATAAAGAGCGTCATGGCATATGAATAGGACTTCATGATGCCCGGAATGACAAGCAGCAACGTCCACAGGAATGTATAGACTGTAGTCAGTAGCATTGTACCCAATATCCGTCCGTAGTCTTTAAACCCGTCGAAAAGACGGGCAAAATCCAGCTTTATTCCACGAATCACATCCAAAAAAAGGACAGTATAGCCGAATCCCAAGGGTAGGAGCAACAAAGCAATGAGACTAAAGGAGGACGAAGCCACCGACTCCATAATACGATAGGGCAGCGTAGGGGTATTCATCACCAGTCCATAAACCAAGGTAATAACCGCACCCAATCCCCAATTACCGGTCAACGCATCGATTGCCCGATTCTTCAATTCTGAATTTGTTTTCATAAGAATCTATTTTTCTATTAGTCTAAAACTGTCACCCAATTATGTGTATCAGGTTCATCACCATACTGGATAGCACGCAGTTTGTTATACAGTTTTGTACAAACAGGACCCGGCTTTCCATCTTTAGAGATAATGTACGATTTCTTGTTTTCCAAATCATCAATACGCTGGATAGGACTGATAACAGCCGCCGTACCGCAAGCCCCTGCTTCCTCGAAGGTTTCCAGTTCTTCTTCAGGAACCGGACGACATTCCACCTTTATACCCAAATCCTCGGCCAGCTGCATCAAACTCTTATTCGTTATAGAAGGCAGAATAGAAGATGATTTTGGTGTAATGTAAGTATTATTTTTAATGCCGAAGAAATTAGCCGCACCACACTCGTCAATGTACTTCTTTTCTTTGGCGTCTAGATAGAATTCGCACGAATATCCCAAATCATGGGCTTTCTTATTGGCACGCAGGCTGGCAGCATAGTTACCGCCCACCTTAAAGCGTCCGGTTCCATAAGGCGCGGCACGGTCGAACTCACGGATAATAACATAAGGATTAGTAGAAAAACCACCTTTGAAATAAGGACCTACCGGAGTTACGAATACCACAAACAGATATTCATTGGCAGGGTGAACCCCCACCTGAGCACCTGTACCAATCAGTAAAGGACGAATATAAAGAGCCGCACCACTTTCGTATGGAGGAATGAAACGCTCGTTGGCTTTCACCACCTTCTTTATAGCGGCCACAAACTTTTCTGTAGGAAGTTCCGGCATCAGGATACCGTCACAAGTACTTTGCAAACGCTCCGCGTTGGCTTCAGGACGGAAAATACGAATTTTACCGTCTTTTCCACGATAAGCTTTCAACCCTTCAAACGCTTCTTGTCCATAGTGTAGACAAGTGGCAGCCATGTGAATATTCAACGTTTCCTCCGAACAAAGTTCCAACTCTCCCCATGCACCATCACGATAGTAGCAACGTACATTATAGTCTGTCTTCATATAGCCGAAGGACAGATTTGCCCAATCAATCTCTTTCATAGTGTATCTTAATTATGTTATTATTTACGAATGAGAGCAAAATTACGTTTTATATTTGCAAATTCCAATCAAAATAGCTTTTTTATTTATAGCTTTTATAATTTGCCTATATGTCTCAATGTACAAATATGCCATGCGGAATATAACGCAGCCAATTGCCACATTAGTATATTGTCACATTGATACATTATTATCTAACATTTTCTTTATCTCCTCATCGGCTTTATAAAGTTTATCCCGGCAAAACTTAATTAACTCTTGTGCCTCTTTCAGATTTACACTTAAACTGTCTATATCCAACTCATTACTATCTATGCGTGATACGATTTCTTCCAGACGTTTCATTGCCTGCTCATAGGTTTGTTTCTTTGCTGCCATACTTCGTTTTATTTTTTAGTTACTATACTCTTTATTTCTCCTTTGGCAAAACGAGTGGTAAGTTCATCCCCCGGCTGCAATGCAGAAGCATCGATCACCGCTTTGCCATTTTTCAGCGTGATACTATATCCCCTTTTCAACAAATTTTCGGGAGATGCCGCCTTCAATTCCTGCTCCAAAAGTTGGAGCCGATGCTTTTCCTTTACCAGACGACGCTGTGAAACGATGCCCAACTGAGTCTCCACCATTTTCAAACAATGGGTCTCTTTTGTCAGACGGGATTGCAGGCCTACTTCCAAATGCTTCATGATTCGTTCCTGGCGATAATGTTCCTCTTTCAGCCTCATCCGCGTCTGCATGGGAATACGTTCTACCATCCGGTTCAGCCGGGTATTTTCCCGTTCCATACGGGTAGAGATAGTATGAAGTACAGCCGATGCATAATCTTCAAGAACCTTGGCAGTGTCATGCAAATGATTTATAAGATACTCGGCAGCAGCAGTAGGTGTCTTGACACGAGTATGAGAAACACAGTCCAACACCGTATCGTCACGCTCATGCCCTATACCGGTTATAATAGGTATAGGAAACTGAGCACAATTAGTCGCCAACTCATATGTATCGAACCCCGAAAGGTCGGACGTGGCGCCTCCGCCACGGATAATAACCACGACATCCCAATCATCACGACAGGCATGGATAGCATCCAATGCGGTAATGACAGATTGTTCTACCCGTTCTCCCTGCATAATAGCAGGAAACAAACGCGGATAAAAGACAAAACCGTAGGGATTCTGTTCCAGTTGATTACAAAAATCACCATAACCGGCAGCCGTAGCCGAGGAAATAACGGCTATGCGTTGCGCCAGCAAAGGAATCTCCAGTTCCTTATTCAAAGTCAGCACACCTTCTTCTTCCAGTTGTTTCAAGATTTCGCGACGGCGACGCGCCATATCCCCCAATGTATAAGTAGGATCTATATCTTGCACAGTAAGCGAGTAACCATATAATTCATGAAACTCCACAGTCACTTTCACCATCACTTTAATACCCGCAACAAAAGCCTGTCCGGTTTCCTCTTCAAAATAAGGCTTCAGCAGACGGTAGACATTGCTCCAAATAGTCCCCCTTGCCTTAGCTATCAGATTATTCCCCCGTGGCTCTTTCTGTACAAATTCCAAATAGCAATGACCGGAATAATTGGAACGTACATCACTCAGCTCTGCCTGAACCCAATAAGTATCGGGCAGACAAGCATGAATGCTGCGCTTAACCAACGCATTCAGTTCATATAAAGAAAGAGGATGTTCTTCCATTATTTTTTCTTCTCTAATTCTATTTGACAAGCTTTCCAGATATCAGGCACACCATAACCGTAAATATTATCCGGATACTCTTTACGGTCTCCTGCATTCCGCACCGCCTCCACCACCTGCTTGGCAGTAAGCCAGGGACAAGCCTGCCAGAAACAGGCTACCAACCCGCACAATGTAGGCGATGCGAAAGAAGTACCATTGGCATGAGAAACCGTTCCATCATTACCCGCTACGGCCGAAGCAACTCCCACCGCCATCACATCCGGTTTTACACGGCCATCTGTAGTATTTCCCACAGAAGAGAAATCAGCATTAACCAGATTCCGGTCTGCCGCCCCCACTGTAATAACATTTTCCGCATCTCCCGGAGGTGTGATTTTTTTCCATGTGCCACGCCCCGAATTTCCGGCACTGCATACCAACACCAATCCTTTATCGGCAGCCAAAGAAGCGGAATGAGACATCAATGAATAATGCCCGTCCAAATCACGGTACCGGTAATTCATGGTCGTATCATCAAACTCATAATATCCCAATGAAGTATTAACCACATCCACTCCCACACTATCGGCAAATTCCAAAGCTTCCGCCCAATAATCCTCTTCCACTGGCTGTTCCGTATCATCATCCTCACTACGGAGAAGCCAATACGAAGCTTCAGGAGCTGTGCCGACCAATACATTCGGCTTATTGGCAGCCATACAAGATAACACTTTCATGCCATGATAGTTCTCGGCATAAATATCCGAGTGAGAATTTACAAAATCGCGTGTTCCCAACAAGTCCATTCCCTTGAAAACACTGATCTCATCAGCATTATAAAAACCGGCATCAATGACCGCTATTTGCATCCCCTTCCCACGAAAACCTGCAGCGTGAAGACTGTCCCCATGATGAACAGCAATCTGCCGCCACGCATCCCCATAATAGTTATTACTCTTTGTCACCTTATTGGTCACCTCTTTTTTACGGTCGGCATTGCGGGCAGGGATACTGTCGGGAGCTGTCCACACTTTCCGGACAGCTGCCACAAAAGGCAATGCCGCCACTTTATCAATAACCGATGTGTCAGATACCTGCACCACCACTGTATTGTTCCACTTACTTTTGGATACAGGACATACTCCTTTTCCGACCAGCATATCTATATAGCTCTGACATACAGGAAGATCTGTAGAATCAACGGGCAATCTCTGCCTCATGCGACGCTCCAAAGCACGTTCGGACAAATAAGCCGAAGGATTGTCCAATGTATAGGTTGTTTCTGCCTTATCGCGAAAGTTTACACGATACTTATACGTTTTTACTTGTGCCGGCATTTGTAAGGTGCATGCCAATAGCAAGCAGCCCACTATTCCTTTTTGACTATTCATTAATTCTATTCCGTTTATTTTTTAGATGCAAAGATAAACAAACTTTTCCCTCACACTCATTTTTTGTGTACCTTTGCAGCCAAATTCAGTTTAAACAGGTAAAAAGACAGAAAATAAAGTATGGCAAAAACAGGAACCCCCACAGAATTGGGAACACAACCAATCGGAAAATTACTTTTACAATATGCAATTCCCGCCATTATCGCTATGACGGCATCTTCCCTATACAATATGGTAGACAGCATCTTCATCGGTCACGGTGTAGGTCCTTTGGCTATTTCAGGACTGGCTATTACCTTCCCACTGATGAATCTGGCGGCTGCATTCGGTTCACTGGTCGGTGTGGGTGCCTCCACATTAGTTTCCGTAAAATTAGGACAGAAAGATTATGCCACCGCCCAAAATATTTTGGGCAATGTAGTTACGCTGAACTTTATTATAGGTATAGGATTCAGTATATTAACCTTGCTTTTCCTCGATCCTATTCTCTACTTCTTCGGAGCAAGCCCGGATACCATCTCCTATGCACGAGACTACATGGTCATTATCCTGCTGGGCAATGTTATAACCCATATGTATTTGGGACTGAATGCCTTACTACGCGCTTCGGGGCATCCACAAAAAGCAATGATAGCCACCATCACCACAGTAATTATCAATACCATCCTTGACCCTATTTTTATCTATCTATTCCATTGGGGTATTCAGGGAGCCGCCATTGCCACCATTCTGGCTCAAATCATCGCACTGGTGTGGCAATTCAAAACCTTCACAAACAAGAACGAATTGCTCCATCTCCACCGAGGCATTTACAAACTGCGCGGTACAATTGTAAAAAACACCATCGCTATCGGTATGTCTCCGTTCCTGATGAATCTGGCAGCATGCTTCATTGTAATTTTCATTAACAAAGGTTTGAAAGAATATGATGGCGATCTGGCCATTGGCGCATTTGGTATTGTAAACCGGATTGTTTTCCTATTCGTCATGATCGTGATGGGGCTGAATCAAGGTATGCAACCCATAGCCGGTTATAATTTTGGCGCCCAACAATATCATCGTGTAAACCAAGTATTAAAACTTACCATTTATGGTGCCACCACCGTTACAACAACCGGTTTTCTAGTAGGTGAACTGATGCCCGAATTGGCCGTATCCGCTTTTACCACTCATGAGGGACTGATACAGCTATCAGCTACCGGTTTACGCATTGTGGTCATATTTTTTCCCATTATCGGGTTTCAGATGGTAACGTCCAATTTTTTTCAAAGTATCGGCATGGCTGGTAAAGCCATCTTCCTATCATTAACCCGGCAGTTATTATTCTTGCTCCCCTGCATCATCCTGCTCCCTCTTTTCTGGGGATCGGCAGGAATTTGGTGGAGTATGCCAATATCAGACTTGGCGGCAAGTATTGTCGCAGGAGTCATGCTTTACCGCCAGTTCAAGATTTTTAATACCCACGGTAACAAATTAAAAGTTGAAAATTAAGAATTAAAAATTAGTTTCCTTATATTTGTCCACATAATCAATAGACAACGACTATGAACGAGCATTATGTTATCAACCTAGGACGCCAACTAGGCAGCGGAGGAAAAGAGATAGGCGAAAAACTGGCTCAAGAGTTTGGTATCGCCTTTTACGATAAAGAATTAATCAAGCTAGCTTCAGAAGAGAGCGGCCTGTGCAAGGAATTCTTTGAAAAAGCAGATGAAAAAGCTTCTCAAAGCATCATCGGCGGTCTATTCGGAACACGTTTTCCTTTTATCAGCGATGGAGCCATTCCCTATGGCAGTTGTCTGAGCAATGACGCTTTGTTCAAAATACAAAGCGATGTAATACGTGAACTGGCAGAAAAACAATCGTGTCTGTTTGTCGGCCGATGTGCCGACTACATTTTGCGTGACCATCCCCGTTGCGTCAATATATTCGTTTCTGCCTCCAAAGAAGCACGCATAGAAAGATTGATGCATATCCATCATATTTCTACAGAAGCCGCTGAGGAATTGATGGAAAAAGCAGATAAAAAACGGTCAGCTTACTATAATTATTATAGTTACAAAACGTGGGGAGCTGCCGAAACTTATCACTTATGTATTGATTCGTCCGTATTGGGGATTGACGGAACAGTACAATTCATCAAACAGTTTGTAAAATTAAAGTTAGGATTTTAACTACTTTTAAAATGGTATACCGGCAATTCAAAGGGTTACCTCAACTGTAATGAAGGGATATGTCTGATTTTTTTAATTCTATATTTCAAATAATTCAGACACATTCCTTTATATTATCCCATGGCAGGATAAATCAAAAAATATCAACCTTCAAACTTTTCCTATAAAATCAACAAATTCATTCACTTACGCAACATATCCTATAAGATTCCTATCACCAATAATATAGAAATGATTACTATGAGCAGCTTCAAACATGCAGGGCTAATAATTAGCATAATTACCAGTCTGATATCCTGTACACACAATAAGAACTACACCACAACCTTCCAACCCGAATTGGCAAAAGCAGAAGCAATAATGTACAGATATCCCGACAGCGCACTGCATATATTACAGGGCATACAACCTGACAATCCTTCTGACAATGAACAATATGCCACATGGGCATTATTGATGACACAAGCTCAATATAAAAACCAAATTGAACAATCCGATTCTTTAATAAATATCGCTTATTCTTATTTCATTAATCAAGATAATGCACAAAGAAAGGCATTGGCACTATATTATAAAGGTATCTTGTGCCATGAAAGTCATCATGCCGAAGATGCATTGTCATTTTATCTAGAAGCAACAACTGAAATAGAGAAAACAAATGATTATCAATTAGGCTTTCTTATCAATTCAGAGATAGGGCTAATGTATCTATATCGAAAACTAAATGATTATGCTATGGAATATTTTGAAAAAGCACATCATAATGCCGAATTATCCAACAACCAAACATACATAGCTTTCTCTTTCATCTATATCGCTAGAGCATTTTCACAGAAAAAACAATATAATAAAGCGATAGAATATTATGAAAAAGCCATAAAAATAGGACAAGTGAATAACTATCCTACCATATTGGCAAGCGCCATGAACGAAACCAGTTTTTTATTTCTTAAAACAGGAGATAATAAAAAGGCTCTTCAGTATGCAAAAGATTGTATTAAAATAAAAAAGACTGATCAAAGAATATTTTCATTGGGAGATACTTATCGCTATTTAAAAATGTACGATTCTGCATATTTTTACCTAAACCAAGCTTGCCTGTCACCTAATATCCATACAGCCCGTAGCGCCTATCAAGCACTATATTATATTAGTCAAGAAGAAAAAGATTACAAAAAGGCAGTAGAGTACAGTAATAAACTATGGTTCTATCAAGATTCAATAGGTAAAACTGATCGCAATAAAGCATTAATAGAGATGCAAGAAAAATATGATCAGCAAAAAATAATTAATGAAAATAATCTGTCACAAATAAAGAAAGACCGGATCATACGCAATGTGCTCATCGCCTTAATCATTTTGTCTTTCATCATAGCAATAACAAACTATCTATACCAACGAAAAATAGTCTCTCAAAAACAAGAGATATTGGAGAAAGAAGAAAAAATTCGTTATTTCACTATGAAAATACATGAAAATGAGACATTGATAAACCGCAACAAAATGCGGATAGAAGAACTTACGATCCAAATGGAAGGAAGCCAAGAGATAAAAGAACAATGGAAAGAACAAAATAAAATACGACAAGAAATACAACAACAGAATGAAATGCTGAAACTGGAGAACAATAAACTGCAAAATCATATAAGCAATTATGCCCAATCATTAAAAGAAAAGTCGAAAGAACTGGAAGCAATGGAACATCTATCAGAGGAAAACCAGTATCTACATAAACGCGAGGCTTTTTTATGTAACCAACTCATTAATCAGACAGAATTATTCAATAAACTAAAAACAACAAAGTATATAGACGACCAACTATGGCAAGAAATAAAAGAAAAAATAGATTTATTATTCGATAACTATACTAAAAGACTATACCATCAAATACCTTCCTTAACAGATGGTGATATACAAATATGCTGTTTGATAAAACTACGATTCAGCAACGGTGACATCGCCAACATGTTAGCCATCTCGCCCACATCTGTGTCCAAAAGGAAGTTAAGATTAAAAGAACGCATCGTACAAGAAATAGGTTCATTAGGCGAAAATCAAAGCCTTGATTTATGGCTTATGGAATACTAAAAATAAACAATTGTCTATATCACCTCCCTATAAAAAAAGGTAATAAGCTAGTTATTAACTTATTACCTTTTTTCATTTGTCCACATGATATCTGCACGTTTTTAAAATTTATCCTCTAACTTTGCCTCAAACAAAACAATTAAAACATAAAATTATGAAGTTAAAAAGTATAAAGAAAAGGATATGGAGTATAGTTATTATCATAACTACATTAATAGGTATTTTGCCTGCACAGGCCAATACAACAGAAACTCCTGTTAAAGATGTAGAATTGGATGGCAGATGGGATGATCCTATTAGAAGTGCGACTACCAATTGCCCCATAACTGTATTTACCGATGGCTATCTCCTTACTGTCAAGAACGTATCACCCGACCGTGATATGACCATCCGCATTACAGATATGGCAAAAGGGAGCGTCGTTTATGAAAATAATATTCCTGAAGTACAGAGCGCTTACATCACAATTTCTATTGCAAATTTCCCTGCAGGAGAATATAAACTAGAAATAACAGGTACACCTTCCGGACATTTAACGGGATATTTCACTCAAGAGTGACAGACCTGTTTTCATAACCCGACTAAAATATACCTAAACCGCTAACTTGATTCATTAGAAATTGGAACTTTCATGTTCCAATTTCTATGAATATAATTTGTCCAAAAAGTTCATTAAACAAATCCATATTAGCGCAATAATATATGCTGAATTTCCTTCTTGACATAACACCAGACAAAAGCCAGCTATTGATAACCATCAAATTAGCAGGGATATTGCGGGAAAAGAAACAAGAGGTATACTATACCTATACCTCAAACCCTGCTTTTACGCCTGTACTATATAATAAAGGAATAAGCAACTGCGTACTTTATCCAGATGATTTCCGTTGGTTAAAGCCCGACCTAACGCTTCTAGATTGTCGGCATGCAGCACATGCCTCCCTTTATCGGCAGCTAGCCATTGACTATATTTTCATAGCCATGCAGTTGCCTGACCAAAAAAACATACAGGACAAAGATATTTCTATACTTTATCTGCCACCCACTCCCTACCTGTCATCCGATTCCGGACCACGTTTGGAAACATTGACAAAGAGATTGCAGGATATTAAAAAAGACAAAGAAAGAAATATTATTGTCGGATTATTAGGAAAAGGAAATAAAAATTCAAAGATACTAGAAGATTTTTATAGAGTTATAAAAAGAAGTTCCATCAGAAATCCCCGGTACCAATTCATATTATTGACCGACATACCAAATGTATATCAATCGTCTGAATTGCCCGACAACATGGAATTATTCCGCACGCTGAACCTTAACACCATATTACCATTATGCGATTTGGCTTTGACCGATTCACATTCTGACGCATGGCTGGATTGTACCTTTGCTCAAATACCGGTACTGAAATATTCGCCTAAAGATATGATAAACATAACTCCGATGAAATTGGAGCAACAAATAGAATATGCATTACAAAATAAAACAACACTAACACAAAAGGCGAAAGAGTTATGCGATTTCTTTGAGCGTAAGAATCGGGAAATAAACAAAATAGCCGATATGTTAATAGAAAGAGCAGGACGTAACAGATATAACTCATGCAGACTCCGGCCGCACACTTATTAAAGTAATTCAGCGTTCATACCTACTTCCACGTCCAAATGAACGTTAATCGCTCCAATGAATTTCTTTTTTTAAGTGATTGCGGCCGCTCCATGAGTTTTCTCTTATAAAACAAACCGGGTTATGACAGAATACGAACTTGATAAAATAAAGAAATCATTTGTCCGTTCCAATGCTAAGTGCCCTGTAGAGGTAGCTTGCCTGCTCACTGTTATAAAATATTACAACGGAAAAGAAACGGACATACATGCATTGACCGAATGGTGCAAAATAAATGGAAAGCTTACCTTGGCAGGAATGAAACAAGGGGCTATATATTCCGGCATGAAAGCCGAAATATGTTTGCAAAACATTCATCAATTAACACAAAGAAAACTTCCCATCATCCTTTTCACTCTCAATGATTTCAATGTACCGGGATATGTAGTCTGTTACGGCATTCATGAATCCCGATTCATTATCTGGGAACCGGAATTCGGACTCATGCAATATTGGGCGGACGAAATGAAAACATTATGGATAAAAGGAATAGCCCTGACCCTCTTTCCCACACAAGATTTTATGAATTCGGCAAATCTCCATCTAAAATGGTGGGAAATATATAGCTGGAGCAAACTATGGAAAAGAAAGGTAGAACATTGGTACGAATATATATGGTTAAACGTACCTTTATTCCGCCAAATGGTATATAAGCTGGGTAAGAACAAATGAGATGTGAAAAGTAGGCACTCATAATCTTTCCTTCTCACTCTCTCCGGCACCACTACCCTTATATTTATTACGCGTAGCATTAAATTTATAGCGTACCGTCAGCATCACTTTCCTACTATCATAGTTATTAATTTGCAAAGAAGATGCCCGGTTATAATACATACGGTTTCCCGACTTCATGCCATGGAACAAATCCGTACCACTCAGTTTCACAGACATCCTATCCCCCCAAAAGAACTTTGTAACCCCGGCATCCACATAAAAAATATTCTTGGTTTCCGAGTAATTCTCCATATCGCCTTTACTTTGATAATTCATTTCCACCGAAGCTATCCAACCGTGATTAAAATTAAATGTATTATTAAAAGCCCCCGTAAACATCGGTTTGTTCATCTTCAGCAATCCATCGGTAGTCTCCAGATCCAGCCATTGTTTCTGCACTCCCCAATTCAATTGCGGCGACCAGATTCCAAACTTAGGCGCCAATGACAAGAATGCCGAAACAGATTTCAAGCTATGGAGATTTTTGAAAGAAATAAGCGTTACCGCCGGATTATACTCCATTTGTTCCCCCCAGTAAATGATTGCATTTCTTCTGTCATTATAATCCACACTGAACTGCATAAACTTCCATGCCCCCATCAAAGAAACGTTATGCACCACCTCATGTTCCAATAACGGATTGCCGGACTGAAGCGTGAACCTATTGGCATACGTCACATTATTGCTCAACTGCTGGTAGGACGGACGACGCGTCTTCGCCGCATAACTAAGCTGCAACTGCACTCCGCCTATTTCAGAACCCAATGAAACACTCGGAAAGAAATTACTGAAATTCCGGCTTTGTCCTTCCATATATTTCCCATCCTCATAATAATTAAAGTTCACCCACTCATAACGTCCCCCCACGGAAAGTTGCCCTATGGGGGTATTGCGGCTATACTCTAAAAACGGACTGATATTCTGCTCTTTCAGTTCACTGAATGAAGTCGGCACATAACCTTCCGGATTCACATAATCATCCTGCCGCTCCGTATGACTGTATTCAGCCCCTATCATGACATTTCCTCCAAGCAGCGGACGGCTCAGCACCAGTTTGGCAGCAAAGAGTTCACTTCTCAATGTATTGGTAGAAGTGACAACCCTATCTTCCTTATTGCTGCTTTCTTCACGTTGTATCGTATTGTCTCCGTTTTTGTCAAACAGATAATCCGCATTAAAATCAATCTCCGTTTTTCCCGCCATCCCCTTTATAATAAACATTTACCGAATGCGAGGGATTATAATACGCAGTGGCATTGATATCATTCGCCAGATAGTCATAATGCGTGCCGTCGGTATATACATCCGAATTAAATATAGTGTGATAGCGGGCATCCGGATTGGCTTTCAATGTATATTTTACTCCGATTGAATTATTTTCATCGAATGCATAGTTCACACCTGCGATATTGGTAAATGCCTGTTGATTCGTTTTTGCGAACTGATAATTGTCCTGATGCCAAAGCGTATCAACATGCACATCTTGAGTAAACCGGCTTTCGTCAAACCCTTCACTTTTTCTATAATACACGGTGCCGAACACATCCAATTTATCACGCCGGTAATTCCAGTTCAACTGTTCCACGAAACCGGCATACTCCCACTGATTATAACCGGAACGCACATCAAATCCAAATCCTTCCCCTTTTATGGGGCGGGTAGTAATCTTCACCACTGCTTTCACAGACGCATCATATCTTGCACCGGGGCTGGTAATCAGTTCTACATTCTTAATATCTTCTGACTTCAGCTGGTCCAGTTCCGACAAATCACGCAGCAATCTTCCATTCACATAGATTATCGGGCTCCCTTTTCCAAATACCTCATACGCATCATTTTTCTTCTGAAGTCCCGGTATATGCTTCAACACATCCTCCGCCGTACCCATTATGCTAAGCACTGTTCCTTGCACATGGGTCTGCAACCCTTCGGAAGTAAGTTTATATGACGGGCGATTCCCCTTTACCACGACTTCCCCCAACAGATTAACATCTTCATGCATCACAATCGTTACCGGAAATTGAGCATAGGCTTTTGTCACCGGAATAAAGCCAAGACAAGAAATTCTGAGTATATTGTTACCGCTTGTTTGGTCTATGCTGAAAATTCCTTGTTCATTGCTAATTGTACCTTGCACAAAAGATGAATCTTTGGAAGATAGCAATACCACATTAGCAAAACTGACAGGATTTCCTTTTTCATCAACTAATAAGCCGGAAACACTCTGTGCGTCAATAACAATAGAATTTAATAATAATCCGAGCAATAAAATCAGTGTCCTCATAGCATTTTCTTTTTACGATTATTTATCCGGCATATTTCCTATCTTATTCATCTTGCAATACCAGTTTCACGATCCACATTATTCATTAACTTTTCCTCTGTCTTATGTTTTAGTCCAGAATTAAAATTCCAAGAGAATGTCAGCACCACCATGTTTGCATTATTTTTGATGTAAGTCCAACTCTTTTTCTGCACCCGTTCACTCATCAGTTTCCAACCGGCACTCCAACCAGCAGGAGTAAAAGGATACAGCACTCCAATACCGGCACTCATATTTTTCCATTTATAAGAACATTGTATAACAGAATTTTTTTCTCCATAATCTATTGATTCTCCGTACAGTGAATTATATCGGTTTCCTATAGACCCATATAAAGAAAAATTCTTATAGTTCAAAGAAGCGTCTCCACCAACATACCAAGCTGTATAGTGATGTAAATAAGAATTTCCTTTGCTCTCAAAACTGTTGAACCCACCATACAAACTAATAGATAATAAATCCGGTATCACATTTATATTAGTATAAAGTCTTCCATTCCATTGAGTAAAGCGTTTCTGATTGTCTATTCCATACTCAATAATATAGCTCCCGTCCGGTTGAGATACACACTCTATCTGTTCCATGATAGGATTTTTGCTAATGCGATGTCCTCCACTTAGCTGGAAACTTACTCTCTTGTTCCCCCATGATAATTGCAGACGATTAATGTATGAACGATAAGGCTTCAAATTCCGGTTTCCTCTGTTTACCTCCAAATCCGTTGTTTGCTGGCGAATATCACTCAATGCTGACAGGCTGGGGACAGAAGGTGAGCAAGTGAAATTATATCGCAGACTTGCCCCTTTAAAAACAGGATAAGAAAGTGACAACATAGGACGAAACATATAGAAAGTAAACCCTTCCTCCGATTCATCAAAATCCTGACGAGATGCACCTATACCCAATGAATAATTTAATTTCGCCCATTTCCCTTGCGCCTGTACGTAACCGTAAAGACTTGAATTATGCATTTCCGCAGATTCATTTACATCACCTGTATAACGATTATGGGTATATGCCTGCATATATTTAATCCCACCTGTCAAAGTTATTTTATCAAATGTTTTTTGATAGATGCCCTCACCAATTAATGAATATCTGGAGCCGTCCGTACCATAATCATAAGAAGACACAGGCGCACCGGCCTCACTATGTGCTTCACTATATTCACGTTCATAATCAGAGCCTATATAAGTCCCTACCACATTTAAGGCAAGAAACTGGTCGTGAGGCAAAAACTTTTTATAATATAAATCAAGTGAAGGAGAATGATAATTATATTCGGAACGTGTGTAATTATATAAATCCTTCTGCTCCGTTTCTTTTATCAATTGTCCATAATCTCCATGAGGTGAATTATAAATATTTTCCGTAAAGACAGCATTAAATATATACTTTTCTGGTTTTGTAAGATTATAACTTGCCTCAATCGAATGGTCTTGGTAACTGAAAGGAGTGGAGATACCAATCAGTTCACGCCGACGTTCCTTTGCTTCGGTAAAAGAAAACATTTGCTCTTCATCCACCTTTCGGTCATCATAATCCCGATAACTTAAATAATAATTCAGCCCGAATTGTGACAATTTATGAGTTGCACGAATATACACATTATCATCCCCAAACCCGGTAGTCACAGCATTTGTAAAGCTAACACCCCCGGATATGCCCGACTCTGCCCGACGGACTATATAGTTAATCACAGCCTCAACTTCAGTATCTGCATAACGCACTCCTGGATTATCAATATACTCCACTCTTAAGACTTCGTCCGGTCTTAATGCTTGTACCTGAGCTGTGCTTGCTACAATATCATTAATGCGCAGCTGCACACTTCCTCCGCTGACCGTAGTAATTTTTCGTTCAATACTATTCACTTTCAATCCCGCCAGTTGCATGTGGCTCAACAATTCATACCCCGAAGTAGATGATTTTACCTGTTTGTCGGTAGGCAAAATTATCTGTCGGTCTACCCGTTTCATCACATTCGATGCTTTTACAGTAACCCCTTGCAGCATTATTGCCTCATCAGCAAGTTGGATAGTACCTATATCCAACGGGCGGCTCAAATTATCCAGTCTGATTACTTGGGTGATGTAGCCCACAAAAGAGATTTGAAGCAAGTAATTGTCTGCTTCCAGCTTACTTATGACAAACTTACCTTTCTCATCTGAAGTACATCCGGTGACAAATGTAGAATCAACGCGCTGCAATGTGATATTGGCATAAGAAACAGGCTGTCCTTTGACATCTGATACCTTACCGGAAATTCCTGCTTCTCCCTGAGCATACAGAGTTAAAAAGCTACCTAGAATAAAGGTTATGCAAACAAGTATTTTCATATATCTAAAATTATAATTTAATTACAATATTTTTTCTTCAAACAACCAAGATATTGGCATAGTTTATTCTATCCGCATAGCATGATATTCCACTAAATTCATTATAATTTGTATTAACAGACAAATTAAACCCTTCTTTTTTCAATTAAAAAAAATTCTCATCAAGATATCTTTTAACTATTTCATCATTACTTTCATTCTGATATGTTTGCCATATTCTTTGAGATAGTCCCAGCCACAAAAGAGGAATCTTTAGAAGATAACAATACCACATTAGCAAAACTGACAGGATTTCCTTTTTCATCAACTAATGAGCCGGAAACACTCTGTGCATTAACAATAATCACTTGTAACACTAATCCGAGTAGTAAAATCACTTTCCTCATGTTCTATACTTTTTATTTTTTTGAAATTATCACAAACGTCTTAGCTCATCATTTGCCGCTCCTGTCCCTTTATACTTGCTCTTTGTTGTATTAAACTTATAGCGCAAAGTAATAGAAAATTCACGAGTATCCCATTGATTAGTCTGCTCCCAAATAATACTGCCAAAATATGTTTGCCAATAATTACGTGAACCATGAAAAAGATCGTTCCCTCGAAGTTCCAGACTTAAGGCATCCCTTAAAAATGACTTACGGACAGAGATGTCAACTGTACCATAATTTTTGAACTGATACAAATTCTGATAATTTCCTTTTCCCATAAAAAGCCCATCCAAACTGACAAGAAAATCACCAGGAAGTTCAAATGTATTGTTGAACCTTATTGTAGGACGAGGTTTATTAAACTCTATGCCATCTATTGTCATCCATTGTTTCTTCACGCCGATATTTAGGTTAGGATGCCAAAAGCCAATAGCCGGTGAAATAGAGAAAGAAACATTCAAAGTCGGACGATTATGATAATTGAGGTAAGTCATCATCATTGAATTGCCATTATCTATCGGATCTCCCCAATAAATGATTTCCTTACGCCACTGCTGATAGCTGACAAGTAACTGTAAAAAACGCCATGTACCGACCAATGAAATATCGTGAATGGTGCACGGCTCCAGCAATGGGTTACCACGTTGCATAGTGAAACGGTCTACATAGGTGACATTGTTGCTTAACTGGCTATAAGTAGGTCGTTGCGTTTTAGCAGTATAACTCAACTGTGCCCGGACAGAACCTAGTTTTCTTGAAAAAGAAAGATTAGGAAACCAGTTTCCATACATACGGCTCTGTTCATCCATGTGCACACCATCCTTATAATAATCAAAAGTTACATGCTCATATCTTACACCCAATGAAAGGTTACCTATCGGGAACTGACGGCTGTATTCGGCAAAGCCACTCAATCCATCTTCCTCTACACGACTGATGGTACTTTCCACATATTTCTCCGGATTACGGTACTCGTCATTGCGACGGGTATCCGTATATTCTCCGCCTACCGAAAGATTACCTCCAAACAACGGATAAGAAAGTACCAATTTAGAAGCTAGCAATTTATTTCTGATGTAACTCTGTGTATGCACATCCCGACTTTCTTGCTCTTGACTGACTTCGTGATAAAGACCTTTTCCTGTAGAAGTATTAGTATAATAGTCTGTATTAAAATCAATATTCAAATCTCCCACAGTACCATTATAATAAACATTTAGTTGATGAGTAGGCTTACCGGAAGTAGAAGAATACTCTTGATTTTCCAAGTGGTCATAAAACTGATTGTTGGCTGTAATATCATTAGAGGTAAATACATCCGACTTCGTATTTGGACGGGAAGTAAGAGTATAGCGGAATCCCAGTGAATGTTTATCATTCAGGCTATAATTAGCTCCTATTTCACCTCGTAAAGACTTGTCTACTACAGTTCCATCCAATAGATTCTGATATTTCCATAAAGAATCAGACTCCAAGGTATGTACAATATCATTTTTCATGATATATTCGTTCTTTAAATAACGGAATATACCAAAAATATCAAGTCCATTATGGCGGTAGTTTACATTCAATTGCTCTATCAAGTCTACATTCTGGCTCTGATAGTAACTGGAACGGAGATCGAAGCCGAAACCATCTCCGGCACGCCGGATAGTCTGTATACGGATAACGGCAGTTACAGTTGCATCATAACGTGCACCGGGATTAGTAACAACTTCTACGCTCTTAATATCTTCCGAATTTAGTTGATCCAATTCCGAATCATCACGTACCTGCCGCCCATTGATATAAATAAGAGGTGTTCCTTTGCCAAGTACTTCATAGGAATTCCTCTCTTTTATTACACCCGGTACTTTTCCCAATACATCGCTTGCTGATCCGGCTTTAGAGAGTACACTATTTTGTATATTAGTCACCAGTGCGTCGCCTCTCATGCGAGTAACAGGCATATCAGCTTTTACCACAACTTCAGCCAATATCTGTGTGTCTGAAGCGAGACAGATAATTCCAAGATCTGTACTTCTGTTATCTAATGGACGATAAACAGTAGCATAGCCAATAGATGAGATGCGAAGCACATCCTTTGTTTCTTTGACATTGAGACTAAACGCGCCTTCTTCATTACTGATACTTCCTGCCACGAAAGTAGAATCGGGCAAAGAAAGTAACACTATATTGGCATAAGGGACAGGTTGTTGTTGCTCATCAATTACTTTACCTGTTACCGTAACCTGTGCTTGCAGCTGCACTGCCACCCCCATAAAGAAGTATAAACAAAAAAGTATATTCGCTCTCATATTCTATATTTTTAAAGTTTCAAAAGTACATTATATTACAAAGCTATAGAATAATCAACGGCACATTCTATCGGTTTATTATAGAAGCTATTACCTTGATCATAATTCCTTAGACGACAAGTCATCAGTGAACACTTTTTGTTTAATGTACAAGTAGAACAAGTATCTATATTTTCCAAACTAAATCCTCCTCGGAACATTCTCCATTTATCTCTATTTTCCCAAAGTTCTTTCAAATTTTCTTTTGTAAGATCTCCTACAAGCAATTCTTCATGTCCAAAGCATAAGAGCCTGTTAAAAAATGGCTGAAATCCTTTTCTAACAAAGTTTCCATATCAGTCGGATAGTTTCTTTCTTTAAAGTGACCAAACTTAAAAAAAAAGATATATCAGACTAATTTAATGGAAACAGAGTGGAATATATAGCAAGAGTGTTGAGTCTGCAAAAAAGAAAGCAGAAATATGATTTACATTAAAGTCAGGATCTAATCTTACTCTGCATTTCATTCTATAAACACAGTTTCCCTACAAGCGCCTCAACTCATCATTGGCCGCCCCTGTACCTTTATACTTGCTCTTTGTTGTATTAAACCTATAGCGCAATGAAATAGAGAACTCGCGCGAGTCATATCTATGATCTTTTGAGAAGGAATATGCTCCACTGCGAAGAAGCGTTTTACTTTTTTGCTGGCGGAACAAATCATCTCCCCTTACCTCTATACTCAAAGCATCATTCAAGAATGATTTTCGCAGTGAAATATCAACATAGCTATTAAAACGATCAAAATATACATTGCGCAAATCCCCCTTACTCCTGAATTGCATATCCAAACTAAGAAGGAAATTTTCTGGCAATGTAAATGAATTAGACAGCACACCCGTAAATCTGGGTTCATTCAATTTTAATTGTTGCCCATCACTATCAATAGTCAGCCATTGTTTAGTTATTCCAAGACTTAAACGGGATTCCCATATACCAATATGAGGCGAAGCCGAAATAAAGGCATTCAGCATAGGCAGACTTTTATTCAAATTAATACTTTTCAGTAAAATGGTATATTCATTCGGATTCAATGGCTCACCCCAATAGATTATAGCATTTTTAGTCTGCTGATAACCTAAGCTGAGTTGCAGAAACTTCCAAGAAGCAATCCAGTTAAGATTATGAGTGATTTCGGACTTCAATGTAGGATTTCCCTGCTGTATGCTGAAACGGTCTATATATAATGAACTATTGCTCAACAGCCTGTATGAAGGACGTTGCGTCTTTACCGTATAACTAATTTGCGTCTTAACCTTTCCAATCCGAGTATTGAAGGAAACATTCGGATAGATATTATCATAGCTACGGCTCTGGTCATCTATATGCAGATCATCTTTATAATAATCAAATTTTATTTGCTCATAGCGTGCACCAAGTATAAAGTCGCCTATGGAAATAGATCTGCTATATTCGGCAAAAGCCGTTATATTCATTTCATTCATCTTGCTGTTGGATGAAGGCACATAATTTTCAACATTCAGATAATTGTCTTTGCGATGGGTATAAGTCCATTCTCCGCCTACTGAAAATTTTCCTTTCCACACAGGATAGGACAACACCAGTTTGGCTGCTGCCAAATTATTTGCCACATCACTTGCAGCATGTACATCCCGGTCCTCCTGCTCTTCACTTTCCTCGCCAGTAATGTCCTCCTGTAAATAACCGCTTTGATAGTAGTCGGCATTGAAGTCTATTTCCAGATTACCCACGCGCCCCGTATAGTAAGCATTCAACTGATGATTTAATTCATTATCTGTTTCTGAGCTTGTAAAATTCTGTAAACGATCAAATACCTTACCGTCTAAACTGACTTTACTAGTTGTATAAAGCTTACTATCATATCTGGGGCTTCCCTGAATAGAGTATTTTATTCCGATAGAATTATTTTCATCAAACATATAGTTCATTCCGATATTTCCTCGCAGCCATTGCTTATTATCATTATATTTCAATTGATTTTCCAAGTCCAGCTGTTTCTTTGAAATTAAAGTCTGATGTACATTGGTGCGTTCACGAAATTCCATCTTATCATATCTGAACATGGCAAACATATCCAGCCCATTATGGCGATAGTTCACATCTGCCTGTTCCACTAAGTCTACATTTTCACTTTGATAATAACTGGAATTTAGATTGAATCCGAATCCATCGCCAGTGCGGCGGATAGTCTGAATGCGCACCACAGCATTTACAGTGGCATCATAGCGCGCACCGGGATTAGTTATCAATTCTACATGCTTAATATCTTCCGAACTGAGTTGCTCCAGCTCAGACTTGTCGCGTACTTCCCTGCCATTGATATAGATAAGAGGCGTTCCTTTGCCGAATACTTCAAAGGAATCTTTATCCTTCAATATACCGGGCACTTTTCCCAGTACATCGTTTGCCGATCCTGCCTTTGCTAATACGCTGTTCTGCACACTTGTTACCAATGCATCGCCTTTCATGCGAGTTACAGGCAAATTGCCTTTCACTACTACTTCACCCAGCAGTTGTGTATCCGAGTGCAACAAGATAGTGCCTATATTCCTGTCCTTACATTCCTTATATGTTGTAGCATAACCTACAGATGAAATGCGTAATATCCCTTTAGATGAATTTTCGGGTATGGTAAATTTTCCATCCTGGTCACTGATAGTTCCATATATAAAAGTAGAATCAGGCAATGATAAACATACGATATTAGCAAATTCTATCGGCTGATTACTTTCATCAACAATTTTTCCAGCTACTGTCTGTGAATATATAGAAGTAGTAGAAACTACCCAAATCAACATAATATAAAGTAACTTTTCCATAATATATAATTTTAATTATTCATTTTCTGAATGAGTAAAGACCATAATTGAGGGTCCTTGCGGATAGATGCAATTATTAATAATATTTGTTCTATACAAAGAAGCGTTATTTTACAAAAGTCTTCATTAGGGTATGCTTCAAATTGATTTATTTTATGATTGAAAAATCTATGTACAGTACATCCTCCACATAATCTTTGTGCCCAACATTTTTCACACTTTTCATTTGATCTAAAATCTATTTCATGATCAAATGGTTTATATAATTCTGGATAATTATAAACATTATAGCCATCAATACTACCTAACTTACATTCTTTAATACCATTTATTGTATGACATGCGTATATAGTTCCATCAGTGCTTACAGCTAAATACTGATCTATAACAGGGCATATATTAGTAGATGTATTATGAACAATAGCATGTAGAAGTAACCAAAAATCTTTAGGCAAATATTTCAGTTCTGTTCTTTTTAAATATTCCAAATCAATGGAGTTCCATAAATCAAGCAATAATTGCAGACTAAGTTCTTGATCATTGACCACTACACCTTCAATTCCAAAAGTCTGATCCATAAATTTTGAAATATCTTCATGACTATAATTATGATCAATATGTAACTGCGTATAGGTTGCTTCGTACTGTATTTTTACATTGGTTTTTTCTTGTATAGTATGGATAAAATGAGCTATCCTTTCATAACTTCCTTTTCCATTTTTATATATTCTCTGAATATCATTAATTTCTTTAGGACCATCTATACTGATAGTCATTGCTGAAATATTTCTCTTGATAAATGCCAGCATCCTATCTGTTAATATTGTCCCATTAGTAATAATTACGAAATTAGGCAAAATATCTATTTTCCCTTCTTCTTTATAATATTTAAAGCGATTGCACACTATCTCCATTCCTTTAAGATTAAGCATCGGTTCGCCTCCAAAAAAGACAATCTTTTCAACTCTTTCAAATTGTTCTACACAAAAATCTACAAACTCTATTGCTGTTTGCTCTGTCATTAGGTTACGTTCTTGATTATAACTTCCACCTCCACCAAAACAATACTTACATCTTAAATTACAATCATTAGATATATGTAAAGTGATTCGCCTTATCACTTTTCTTTTATTTCCATTTTGAATATTTGTGCTATGCTCGCCTTTATTTGAAGCATATATAGATCTAATACTACTTCCTGCTTTTTTAATTCGTCGTCTTTCATGATCGTTAAATTTTAAAATTAACAAACTAGTAAACTATTGTGATTTCTTAATTACATTGCAAATGTAATCTCCCACAGTCCGACACCTCCGGACTGAACAAAAAAAAGATTTTCATTTAACATTCTTTCGTATTCTCATAGAAAAACTGCCTTAAATAAAAGTAACCACACTTTTATTTAAGGCAGTCTTATAGAATCACTTATACAAGTAGCAGATCAATTCATTGCCGCACCTTAGTTATTGATAACCGGCAATAATTTTAGGCCCTTTCTCTCATTCTTTTTACGCTTGGCATCTGCCTTACGGTTATTGATAACCAATTGATAAGATTCAGCCACAGCATTCAGTTCATCGGCAAAGGCAATAAACAGTTCATTATCATAATAAAAGAACATATCATTTACCAATGAATATAGCTGATTCAATAATCCATTACAGTTCTTATGCAGACTAGTAGCCGAAAGACCTTTCTGTTCTTTCACAATACCACGCTGTGTATCTAAGTCCAAATAAAGATTATTTGCCTTTTCCACTTCAGTGATGCGATCAGCCAGATTCAGTCGTTCTACTGAATCATGGTTTTTCTCTGATTGCAGAATCAAAATGTAACCTGCAATACGGGCAGACATATCGGAACGGGTAATTATCTTATTCATTTTATAATTTCCAGTCTGATCAATAAGGCTTTTTGCAGCATCTTGATCTTCTTTTGTTCCTATATCTCTTGCTCTTGATGTTCATCTGTAATGCGCTGAAACATTTGCGACGAATATCATGGGCTTCGGACAGACCGACTGTTTCAGAATAAAGATGGCTTTTATTTAACTTTTGACCATATTCAGCTAATATAGCCTGTAATGCCAAATGCTTGTTGGTTAAATCCACTTTATCGTTTGCTGATTCAGGTATCTTTCCAGATCCGTCTTTTACAACTACATCCGACGAACCTTTCAATAGCTTTGCATATTTATCATATACACCTAACCAACGTGACATAAAATCATAGTTTTCTGACAAATTCAGAAAATTAATAGAAACTAATGCTCTTGCTTCAATCATTTGTTACAAATATTTATAAGTTTAATCCTCATTTTTATTTGCGAATTATAATTTTCTTATCAATCTGACCACAGATTGGATTAAGAATACTCAAACATTTGCTTCACATTATCTATATAGTCTTCTTTTACACGTACCATTGTCTGTAATGTAGAGGGAAATATAGAATCCAATGAAAACTGCAAGAATTTAATTCCAGACTCTTTTAAAAAGTAAATATCATCCTCTTTTAGCGGTATTTTTGTACTCAATAAAGGTGTGAATCCATATTGCCCCACTTTTCGTATCACCTCTTTCCAATCAGGGAAAGCAAAAATATCACCTCCTGTCAAAGCCAGATTCCCCCCCATATCATGAGCTTCATCTATCACCTTTATAATTTGCCAACTTGTCAAATCGTTCTTCCTGTTTCTATCCGCATAGCAATACATACAATCCGTCCTGCATTGGGTTGTAATCATAAAGTTAAGATTCAGCGGAACAGAAGGACGTTTAGGTATAAAGTCTGTAGTATAAAATAATTCATTATCCGTATAAACACTTCCCTCCGATTCTTCCTTAACAGAAGTCAGCAGATACGGGGGAAAAGAAATCGTCACTCCTTTATAATTCCATCCTACTTTTACTGGATTATCGATTATTTTTCGAATAAACTTATCTATCAGGTCTGGTTTTATATTTAGGGTATTTGCTATATTTTCTATTGAAGCATTTAATTCTCCTTCTCCAATATGTGACAAGATATATCCAATAGAAGGTGGAACTACGCTTGCAAAAGCCATGGCATATTCTAGCTTAGCAGTAATTAAAGCTGATTTAGCAATGATATAAGAACAATTATTTTCGTTTCTAATCACATATTGTGGATTCAAATAGATATACATAATACAGCCGTTTTTATACATAAAATAGTAAGGAGGGCATGCCTCCTTACTAAATTGAATATTTAAGATCCATAATACTTCTATCAACACTGGATGCAAACTATAATCAATCACTCTTTTTTTGTAAATAGTGATATAAAATCTTTTCAAGATCGTTTTTAATTTCTATATTTGTTCGCTATACATAAATGCAAATACTATGAAAAAAACAATTGGAATAAAAAGAAACTTTATTATTATAATAATAAGTATACTCCTTTCTGCCTGCACAAAAAAAGAAAATGCTTCTCAACAAGCGTTGTTGCTTGAATTGGTTCAAGCGGAAGCGGTGATGTATGAACATCCGGATAGTGCACTGGGTGTATTGCAAGGGATGAAAGTTCCGGCATCATCGGACAAATTGCAAAATGCTACTTGGGCGTTGCTAACAGTGCAAGCCAAGTATAAGAATTATAAAGAAGAACTTGCTGACTCTACCTTAATTAATATAGCCTATGATTACTTTATGAAGCAAGACAATCCCCAACGGAAAGCAATGGTACTTTATTATAAAGGTGTATTATATGAAAAAGCTGATAAAAAGAATGAAGCACAAGAATCCTATTTAAAAGCAATAGAAGAAGTAGAAAAGACGAAAGACTATCAACTGGCACATTTGATTTATAGCAGTATAGGAAATATATACCTATATAATTCGCTGAATGAATATGCATTGCAAATGTTTAAACAGTCATTGCACTATGCGAAGCTATCCGAAAATAAGAATTATATATGTTCTGCATATTATGATTTGGGAAAAGTATATTCCGTATTATTTGATTTTGATAATAGCATCAAATATTATAAAGAAGCTATACAAATGGCAGAAACTCTACATAATAATGGTATATTAATAAATGGAATGAACGAATTAGCAGGAGTATATACCGAAACAAAAGATTATCAACCTGCCCTATCCTATGCCCAAAAAGCTTTAATACTTAAAGAAACAAGCGAATTACCCCTAAAAAAAAGGCTAGAACAAAGTTACTTGGTAATTGGTGACATATATAGACGCATTAATAAAACAGATTCTGCCTATTATTATCTGAATAAAACATTATCCTCCAATCGCATGGAAACGATTTGTGCAACTTATGAAATTTTATATAATCTAAGCAAAGAGAAAAAAGACTATGAAAAAATGAGCCTATATTGCGATAGTATGGTAGTTTATCAAGATTCTGTCTGGAAATTGCATAAAAATAAAGAGCTTATGAATATGCAGGAAAAGTATAACCAGCAAAAACTATTGAATGAAAAGAACCAGCTAAAAATAGAAAATAATACTATCATCCGTAATGTACTAATCATATTGGTAGTGGTATTCTGCCTGATAGCTATCCTTATCTATATATACCAGCGAAAATTAATCCGTAAAGAGCATATCATACAAAGACATGAAGAAGAAATACAGCTGAATACCTTAAAAAGACAAGAGAATGAGAGAATAATCAGTCGTAACCAAAGCCGCATGAAGGAACTGGCAGAACAAATGGAGGCGAATAAAGATGCGCAGGAACAGTTGGAGGAGCAAAAGAATGTACTATCTGAAATAAAATGCCAAAATGAAGCCCTGCAACAAGAGAATAAAATGTTGCAGCAACATATTGATAAATATTCTTCTTCGCTGAATGAAAAGTCCAAAGAACTTGAAAGATTGGGACTTTTAGGAGAAGAAAACCAACGATTGCATGATCGTGAAAGATTCCTGTGCAACCAACTGATAAAAAAGACAGATGTCCTTTACCGGCTAAAGACAAAGCCCCAATACATGAAAGACGAGCAATGGGAAGAGGTAAAGGAAACAATGAATCTATTATTCGATAATTATATAGTAAGGCTTTCCACTCTTGTACCTTCATTGACAGAAAGCGATTTGCAGATATGCTGCTTCATCAAGTTGGGAATAGCCAATCCGGGAATAGCTGATTTGCTGGGGATAGAATCGACTTCGGTATCTAAAAGAAAATTAAGATTGAAAGAACGTATCACTCAAAAGATAGGAGCATTCGGCAAAGGACAGACACTGGATCTGTGGCTATGGGAGTTCTAGGGAAGCAACTGTCCACATTCCGCATTCGCACAAAGAGGTAATATTCTAATTATTAGCATATTATCTCTTTTTTAATTGTCCATATAACGTACATATCCGGTCTATCTGTTTTTCATTCTAAATCCATAACTTTGCAGCATAACAATCAATCAATAATATTATTATGAAAACAACTAAAGAATTAAAGATTTGGAGTTTGCGTATGGTATTATTCACCATATTGCTTAGTGGTTTATCGGTGCAGAAAGTGTATTCTTTTTGTAATAGTACAGAAATTATTATAAATGGGAAGTGGTATAGCAATCAAGAAAAAGTTAATACACGAAGCCTGCCATCTATTCCCATCACAGCCTGCACCGATGGCCAGAACATCTACATTGAAAACACATCTCCGGACTGTGACATACAAATTACCATCACCGGTAATCAAACAGGAGAAGTGATGTATGAACAGTTAGTGCCCCAAGCACAAACAAGCTATATTATCATTTCCATAGCCAGTTTCCCATCCGGAGAATATACATTAGAACTAACTAGTGAAGATGGGAAATACTTGGTTGGAGCTTTTAAAAGATAACCCTAATTATTCATCCTAAAAAACTACAAAGACCATGAAACGAGTAGACCTTAAGAAAATCCTCTATATGGATTTTCTTATCCGGCACAAGTGCACAGGCACATCCAAGGAATTTGCAGCAAAGATGGATATGTCACGTTCCACTCTCTTTGAGTACATTGCCTATATGCGCGATGAACTGGAAGTGTGCATCCTTTTCGATAAATTCTTAGGAACATATTATTATGATGGCAAAAATCTATATACGTCATTAGGCTTTAAAGTAGTAGGATAATACGAATTGAAATGTGATGAGAAAAACGGGGCATGTTTGAATTTCTTTTTGATATAAAACCGGATGCAGGAAATGTATGTCCCACCACCCGACTGGCATACCTGATTAGTGAACGGGGAAACAAGGTCTATTATACCGATACCTCCGACTCCGTTTTCACTACCGGTTTGCTGCGGAAAGGAATAGGACGCATCATTTATCCACATGATTTCCGATGGTTTACGCCACATTTGGCATTGCTGGACTATCAACTGCAAGATAAGCAGCAAGTCTATAATGAATATGACATAAACTATCTGTTTATAGCCATAAACAAAACCGACAGAAAGATAGACCTAATGCCGGAAATGCCCGTCGTCACCCTGCCTCCTATTCCTTATAAATTGCTGCCGCAAGGTGCAAAAGACGATGATTTCATCGACAAACTGACGGAAATAAAAGAAGACCGTTCACGCACTGTTATTATAGGCTTGCTGGAAGACGAGGAAGAAGAAAGAAAAGTGAACACCCCCTCACATATGGAATCATTCTACAAAGCCATGAAGCAGAGTGCGAGCATCCATCCGCAATATCAATTCATCCTGCTGACCAATCATGGAGAGGTGGAAACCCGGTTGTTTTCATTACCGCCCAATATAGCCATTTACCGCCTGCCCCGCCTGCAAGCCCTGTTGCCCTTGTGCGACATGGCGCTTATCACCGGAGGAATAACCCACTGGACGGAATGCACCTTTGCCCATGTGCCCATGGCAGAGTTCACGCCACAGGAAATAAAAAAAATTACCCCCGTGAAACTGGACAGGCAGATCATTGATCTACTGGCAAACCGGGAATACATCATAGAACGGCAAAAACACCTGTGCGCCTTCTTTGAGAGCGAAAGTGAAAGGATGAACGAAATAGCCGACTGGCTGATAAACAGAGTAAAACAAAAAAGACAATTATGAGCAAATTTCCATTCTACAAACAGTTGGACGGCATGGACTGCGGCCCCTCCTGCCTGAGAATGATAGCCAAATATTATGGAAAGACATTCTCCGTACAGCAGTTACGCGAGCAATCATACATACAGCGCACGGGAGTTAACTTGCTAGGTATCAGTGAAGCGGCAGCCAGCATAGGGCTGCGCGCCACCGGTATACGCACTTCAATGGAAAAACTGAAACAACAGTCAAAACTGCCATGCATCATCCACTGGAACCAGGAACATTTCGTGGTCCTCTATAAAATAGAAAAGAAAAGGGGCAAAACTTGGTTCTACATTGCCGACCCTGCCTACGGATTGCTGAAATATGAGGAACAGGAGTTGAAAAAATGCTGGATCAGTACCACACAAGGCGGAATAGAAAAAGGAATTGCCCTCTTGCTGGATGTTACCCCGCAATTTTATGAAGCGGAACCCATAAAATATGAAAAGCTGTCATTATGGTATCTGTTTCACTATGTACGTCCCTACAAAAAGGCGATGATACAGCTCATCATCGGCCTGCTGGCAGGCAGTTTGCTGCAACTGGTCTTCCCTTTTCTTACACAAACCATTGTAGACCAAGGCATAGGGCACAGGAATCTGAATTTTATACAGCTCATTTTGGCCGCACAACTCATGCTGGTATTCAGCCGCACACTTATTGAGGTGATCCGGCGCTGTATACTGCTCCACATCAGTACGCGCGTCAACGTGTCGCTCATCTCGGATTTCCTCTCCAAGCTGATGCGGCTGCCCATGAGGTTCTTTGACAGCAAACTGGCAGGCGACTTGATACGCCGCATCGAAGACCACAACCGCATCGAGAGTTTCCTCACCCAGTCCGTGCTCAATATTTTGTTCTCTACCCTCACGGTAGTCATCTTCGGTATCGTGCTGGCCATATACAGCTGGAAAATATTCCTCATTTTCATCCTGTTCAGCGCAGCCTATATGGGTTGGGTAAAGCTGTTCATGCGCAAGCGGGCCGACTTGAACAGGAAGAACTTTGAACAGATGTCCGTCAATCAGAATAATTTGATGCAACTCATCTACGGTATGCAGGACATCAAGCTGCTGGGCTGCGAACAGCAAAAACGCTGGGAATGGGAAAACATACAAGCTTCTCTCTTCCGCATTAATATGAGTTCACTCAACCTGGGGCAGTGGCAGCAGGTGGGAGCCGTACTTATCAACGAAGTGAAAAACGTACTGATAACAGTTCTCTCTGCCACCGCCGTACTACATGGAAGTATCACGCTGGGTGTGATGCTTTCCATACAGTACATCATCGGACAGATGCAAGGGCCTATCAGCCAATTCGTTTCCTTCATGCAGGACACGCAGGACGCGCAGCTCAGCCTGGAACGTCTCGGAGAAATACATGGCAAGCCCGATGAAGAGACAGAAGGCATGGACCAGGATACCCAAATATCAGGCAAAGACCCGATTCAATTACAAAATGTAGTCTTTACTTACGGATCAGAAAAATCGAAACGCATCATCAAAGGGCTATCGCTGGACATACCAGCCGGAAAGACTACCGCCATCGTGGGCCTCAGCGGCAGTGGGAAAACAACGCTGATAAAACTGATGCTCGGATTCTATCCTCCCACCGGAGGAGCGGTGATGATAGGCAATCAGTCGCTACAAAAAATCAGTTTCAAGGAGTGGCGCAAACATTGTGGAGTAGTGATGCAGGAGGGATTCATATTCGGCGATACCATTGCCAACAACATAGCGCCGGATGGCAGCATGATAGACAAAGAACGCCTGCTGTATGCCGTAGAGATGGCAAATATACGTGAGTTCATCGAATCCTTGCCTTTAAAGTATAACACCAAAATAGGTAACACGGGGCAAGGATTGAGCCAAGGGCAGAAGCAGCGCATCCTGATAGCGCGCGCCATTTACCGTAATCCCGATTACCTGTTTTTTGATGAAGCGACGAATGCGCTCGATACGGACAATGAGAAAGTGATACAGGAAAATCTGGAGAGATTCTTCAAGGACAAAACGGTGGTCATCGTGGCGCACCGCCTGAGCACCGTAAAGAATGCCGACCAGATAGTGGTGCTGAAAGAAGGGGAGATAACGGAACGGGGCACGCACGAAGAACTCATTGCCCGGCAGGGCGATTACTACAGGCTGGTGAAGAATCAGCTGGAACTGAGCGCTTAGGAAATTAAAAAATGAGAATTGAGAATTAAAAAATAATAGCAATAAGGTATGGAGGAAATCTATAAACCTGATGCGGACGGACCGGAAAAGGTAGAAGTATATAGTCGCGAAAACAATGATATGCTGGGAGATATGCCCGAATGGTTGATCCATACGGGAAGCTACATCGTATATGGACTGATTGTTTTTCTTATTGCAGGCACGGCATTATTTAAGTATCCTGACACAATAAGAAAAACGATAACCATTGACGACTTGGGAAGTGCGGAATGGATCACTGCCAATCAGACAGGAATGATAGACCGCTTTTTTGTGGAAAACCAATCACCTGTACAAAAGAACGACACGCTGGGCATACTGAAAAATACTGCCCTACTGGAAGACGTACAAACATTTTGCCGCGTACTGACCAAAATAGAATGGTACTACCGCACCAACGACATCAAGTACCTGCAAGACTATCCCTTTGACCTCATCATGGGTGAAATGTCTTCCGCCTACGAACAGTTCACCCAAGCCGTGCGTACGTGCGTGATGTATCAGGAGTTTGATATCTATCCGCAGAAGAAAAAATACCTAGATGAAGAACTCCGGATACTGGAAAGTACCGGTAAGGCAGATGCCATGGCGGTGCTGAATGTGAAACGCGAACTCTTTGAACTGGATATAAACCACCGGATGGAGACTGCCAAAAACCTCCGGATGCTGGAACTGGCTTACGAAAACATGGTGAACAGCCTCCGCACGTGGGACAAGAAGTACCTCATCAAAAGCCATCACGACGGCATAGTGGTATGGGGAAAGACATGGGGCATGAGCGCCCGGGTAAATGAAGGAGACACCCTGTGCACCGTTATCTCCAAGCAGCAGGGGAATCCCCTCGGGCACATCACTCTTTCACAAGACGAAGTGGCGGAAATTGCCGTGGGCGACAAAGTAAATATCGAACTGAACAAATACCCCACCCACTCGTATGGCGTACTGCCGGGAAGAATCGCCTCCGTCTCTTTTGTGCCTTACAATAAAAGTTATGCCGTGGAAGTGGACTTTCCGGACGGACTGGTGACAACCAACAGAAAGGAAATAAAATATGAAATAGACATGTCCGGCCGGGCGGAGATCATCACTTCGAGCCGGAGCATACTGAGCAGGATTTTCGCACCCGTGTATGAATTGTTTTCCACCACGGAGTAACACCGTTTTTTTTCACTACAGAGAATAACCAACTTAAACAAAGAAGAATATGAAAAAAGAAGACCCCAACAACAAGCAACCGGAATACACCCGCTATTCCGAAGATGAAGAACAAGTGCTGGACTTGAACGAACTGATGGACGTACAAGGTGGCATAGATGACAAGGAGTTATCCAAATGTGGCCTGGGATGCTATACAGGTGGATTCGTCGATCCTACAAAAACACAAGATGAAAATACCGGAAATGAATAAAGTATATGTGCTGAACCCTCATTATCATCTGAGACATGATATTCACAGGGTCGCATTATTCTCCAGTACGGGGACAGATACCGACTGCTCCCGGAACTGGCATACTTTTATTCACCCGCTGCAAGCTGTCATGCTGAGTTTTTTCACGTATGACAGACCTTTGCAGACAACTCTCCCTCTGCTGTGCGACTTCTTCTGCCGGAGCAAGGAGGAGATGATCAAATGGGTATCGGACTTCATTGATAATCCGACCCCCATTTATACCTCCTCCCAGCAGGGAGAAATTTATTTTCCCAAACGTATATTGATTGAAGCGGAAAAGGCAGGCAAAGCATTGCGGTTTGACCGGCTGCAAGCAAATTCTTTTGTCTGGAAAAAACTGGATCTTACTACAAAAAGGCTGTATTCCGGTCCGTTGCTCCTCACATTCATGCTGACCAACCAATGTGTCACGCATTGTAAGTATTGCTATGCAGATACATCAACGCAAATAAAATCCCCACTCACCACCCAACGCATGATGGAGCTGATCAAGGAAGCTTCAGACCTGCAAGTACAACAAGTAAATCTGATAGGTGGTGAAATATTCCTGCATAAAGACTGGAAAATCATATTAAAAGAATTGGTAAAACGGGGTATTGCCCCCGAATTCATATCGACCAAAATGCCTGTAACCCAAAAACTGTTGCAAGATGTACAGGAAACAGGGTATCAGGGAATTGTTCAAATTTCACTGGATGCCATTCATTCCGAAATACTGACCGCCTCACTGGGAGTAAACGGAAATTATGCCAAAGAGATGCTTCACGGCCTGCAATTACTGGATGACAGCGGACTGAATTATCAGATTTCATCTGTGCTGACCAACTACAATTGCCAGTTGAATGTCTTGGCGGAATTACTGCATGAATTATCTCATCTGAAGCATATACGCGACTGGCGTATTATCCCCGCCAGTAATTCCATATACAAAGAGTATAATGTATTTTCGCATTTGAAACCTACTAAAGCGCAAATTACAAAGGTATTCAACCAAATACGCCCTCTTCTCACACAGGTTTCCTTTCCCGTGATTCTAGGGAAAGAAGTAACCGATAAAAACTATCAAGATACCTGGGGTGGAAGCCGGTGTTTCAAAGGAAGCGAATGCTCTGCATTGACCACTCATATGTTTATATTGCCTGATGGTAAAGTGACTGTATGCGAGCAACTTTACTGGCATCCACAATTTATCATAGGGAATGTAACCACACAAAGTCTGAAAGAAGTCTGGCATTCCCCTCAAGCCTTGCACCTTTGTTCCTTGTCACGTCAGGATATCAACAAAGAGAGTCCATGCAGGGAATGCCGTCTTTTTGAAGACTGTTTCAGTTATCAGAACCGTTGCTGGAGTGATATCATAAAAGCTTATGGAAAGGATTGTTGGGATTTTCCCGATCCGCGTTGCTGTTTTGCTCCTGCCATGAAAAATAAATTAAGTTATGACTGAAGACGAACTTGACAGAATAAAAAAATCATTTGTCCGTTCCAGTGACGAATGTCCCATGGAAGTGGCCTGTCTGCTCACTGTCATGAAATACTATGGCGGTCAACAAGATGCACGCACACTAGCCGAATGGTGTAAAGTAGATGGAAAATATACGTTGATGGGTATGAAACAGGCAGCTATACGTGCAGGAATGGAAGCGGAAATCTGCTTGCAGAACATGGAACAATTGTCCACCAGAAAATTTCCTGCCATACTTTTTGCCATCAATGATTTCGAAGTACCGGGATATGTGGTTTGTTATGGCATTCATGAAGGCCGCTTCATTATTTGGGAGCCGGGATTCGGCCCTATGCAATATTGGGAAAACCAAATGAAAACATTATGGATAAGAGGAATAACTCTTACTCTGTTTCCCACCCACGAATTTATGCAGAAAACGGATTTTCAACTAAAATGGTGGGAGTTGTATCCGTGGAGCAGGAAATGGAAAAGAAGACTGAACCGCTGGTATGAATATATCTGGCTAAATTATCCCTGGTTCAGGGAAATGGTAACACAGCTAAGACGGAAATGAATGGAGCAAGCCAAGTCCAATTATTCCATAGGGACAGATTGAACCCCTTAGCCGTCAAACTAAGTTTTTTTATTACATACGATTCTTTTGTTCTGTGGAGACCAAAGCCCCATAGTAGGTGATAAAACCAGCGAGGCAAAAATCTTATCATAGTCTGGTGCATTAATCATATTAATTAAAGCAATCGTAGGATCATCTTCTGAATAAGCTCCACTAAAAGAAATAATCGCATCTTTAATATATTGATATCCGGCTGATAAGTATACCCATTTATAAGTTGTTCCTAAAGTTATATTATGAGATAAAGAAGGTAATAAAAATGGATTACCACCCTCATATATATACCGATTAATATACATTACATTACTTCGCAACTGAGCATAATATGGACGAGAGTATAATCTGAATATAGTTGTATTGTTCCCATATTTGAACTAGTGCAAGGTAGGAGAATAGTGGAATAGCCAACTGAAGAAATTGGTAATATTCCTTTTGTTTCATTTGATTTTATATTAAAAGCTCCGGTTTGATCACTGATAGTACCTTGTAAAAAAGTAAAATCAGGCAAAGAAAACAACACTATATTGGCAAACTCTAGTGGCTGTTTTTTTCATCCACTATTATTCCACTAATCATCTGTGCATGTATGCAAAGAGAAACCAGTAAGAGGCAGAAAGTTATATATAATTTTTTCATAACAATATCAATTATTTATCGGTTAAACCGGAACGCAAATGACACAAATCTAACCTCCGGCAGGTTTATATCCATGCTGTACTGTTATTAATTTGTATCATTTGTGTTCCAATTTTAATTTATAGAACGAAATAAATCCGCGTTCCATCCATTAACTCCCATTTATCATCCGGTGGTATGATGGCGGATAATCATTATGTATCATGCATCGCCGCATCTTACATATCTTTTACAAACAGACCTGTTAAAACTAAACTATCCGCTATATCCTCCTTGGGATTGGGCTGAAAAATCCTTCAGATGTTTCAGCCCGAACTTACGGTGCATTACTCCTGGAGTCGTGGACGGTGGTTCGGGCAGACAAATATGTAAAAGTCCATTCCATTGGGAATATATGAAATGATAATCCTCAATCATATCACAAAATGTTTATTTATAGAATGGGATGACGGATGGAACACGGATTTTTTTACTTTACCTGTCATTGGGTTTGCAAGTACAAATTTAAATTTTAAGTCCGTGTTTGTCCGCTTCGTCCGTGTAGTTCGCATTCCATCACCCCGTTTTATAAATTTCCATTTATCATCCGGTGGTATGATTGCGGATAATCATTTCAAATAAGATAAAATATGTTATTTCATATTCTTCATTTATTCTTCCCCTTCAAGTATTCATAAAAAGCATATTGCGCCCGTACCGGTTCTTCTTTCGGATTCCTTTTCAACACATTATTCAGATTTTCATCCACCCAACCGGCTTTTCTGTTATCTTTCAACTGAATAACCAGCATATCTATCAGTTGTTGTTTCAGATCTTCGTCAAGAATGGGGGTAACGGCCTCTATACGCCGGTACAGGTTGCGCCTCATCCAGTCCGGCGAACCCATGAACAGAAGCGGTTTTCCTCCATGGTGGAAATACCACACCCGGGCATGTTCCAAAAAGCTGTCCACAATGCGAGTGATACGGATATTTCTGCTATAAGGCTGATTGGGAATCAAGCAGCAGATACCACGTACTATCAAGTCTATTTTCACTCCTGCCTCACTAGCCTTATATAATTCATCTATCATGGCAGGATCTTGCAGCGCATTCATTTTCAAGATAATCCGCGCTTCTTTTCCCGCCTTTGCCATATTTATCTCATATCCGATACGTCTTCTCAGTTCCGGCAGCAGATTAAAACGGGCTACCAACAAACGCTTGAATTTGGGTTCAGTCACTTCTTTCTGTAATACCCGGAATAAAGTATACAGATCATTCACAATAATCTCGTTGGAAGTGAACAAACCGGAATCAGCATATATCCGGGCAGTCTTCTCATTGAAATTTCCGGTACTGATATAAGCATAGCTGCGAGTCTGTTTTCCCTCTTTGTTATACCGCAGTACAAGCGCCACCTTGGCATGCACTTTCAATCCCGGTATACTGAAAATAATATGTATCCCCGCCCGCTTCATCATCTCGGCGGTAGCCAAATTGTTTTCTTCGTCAAAACGGGCCTTAAGTTCTACAAAAACAGTTACTTTTTTACCATTCTGCGCAGCAGCAATCAGCGTATTGATAACAACCGAGTTTTCCGCCACCCTATATTGGGTAATCATGATCTCCTTACAGGACGGGTCATGAACGGCCTCATACAGGAAATGGATGAAATGTTCAAAAGAATGATAAGGGAAATGCAACATCAAATCCTTCTTGCTCACATAACGGAATATGGATTCTTTCTCATCCAAACAATTCAATGTCATGGGACGAGGTTTCAATTGGGTACAAAGTTCCTTACTGGGATTAGGCAGACGAGCCAAATCCTCCAAGTTCAAGTGTTTGTCTCCCGGAACCAAATCATCACGATTGATGCCAAATGCATCGACCAGAAACTCCAGATAATCCGCAGGCATCTTGCGGTCATAGACAAAACGGCATACAGCACCTATTTTACGCTTTTTCACCTTTTTACGCAACTGTTCCACCATAACTTCGGAACTGGTTGCATCATCCACGAAAATATCGGCGTCACGAGATATCTTGCAACAATAACTGCAATCCAAATCATAGCCCGGAAACATACGGTTGATATTCGCCTTTATAATATCTTCCATATACATCAGGTAAAAGTTTTCTCCCTGTCGGGGAAGTTCTATGAAACGGGGAACTTTGCTATAAGGCAATTTGATAATATAGTATTCCTTTTCCCCCGTGTCTTTGCGCGTCACGCGTACCGACAGATACAAACGGTTGTCACGTAAAAAAGTCTTGATTCGATTCTTGCATACCGGAACAGGCTGAAGATAGGGAAAAATTTCTTCTTTAAAGAAATTACTGATAAACTCCTGATGAAAAGGCTCTACCTCCTGTTTACTTTGATAAAAAATAATATGATGCCTGCGCAAAGCCGGGACAATCTTATGCTCATAAATGCGGATACGGTCTTCCATCTGGCTATTGACAGCTTCGGTTATCTGATGTATCAGGTGTCTGGCTTCTTCTTGTGTCATATCATCACTTTGGCCACCGGAAGCGATGGCTTTATGTTCCGCTACACGAATCTTGTAGAATTCCTCCAGATTAGAAGAATATATAGAGATAAAGTTAATCCGTTCATACAACGGAAGGGAGTCGTCATCCGCCTCCAACAACACGCGATAGTTGAAAGACAACCAACTGATATCACGCTTGAAATAATGATATTTGCTCTCCATATTATGCTTAGATTTGTTCCAAATATAGTACCTTTGCCGATAATAAACAAAAAAACTATGACAAGAATCGGATTATTATCGGATACTCATGCATTTTGGGATGACAAATACTTGAAATACTTTGAGAATTGTGATGAAATATGGCACGCCGGAGACATTGGCTCGGTGGAAGTCGCCCGGAAACTGTCCGCTTTCCGCCCCTTCCGGGCAGTATATGGAAACATTGACGGGCAGGACATACGCAGACTTTATCCTCAAACCAACCGCTTCACCGTAGATGGTGCGGAGGTGTTGATAAAGCATATAGGCGGATATCCGGGCAACTATGATCCTTCCATCCGCGGCAGCCTGCTGGTGAAACCTCCCCAGCTTTTTATCAGCGGACATTCGCATATATTAAAGGTGAAATATGACAAGACACTGGATATGTTACACATCAACCCGGGAGCAGCAGGCATTTCCGGATTTCATAAAGTGAGAACATTGGTACGTTTTTGTATCGATAATGGAGAATTTAAAGATTTAGAAGTAATAGAACTAGCGGATAAGTTGTAAGATTAAAAAATCTTTCCGAACTTTGCACACACTAATATCAAAAACAATATGAAGACTTATCTCGTTACAGGAGCTGCCGGATTTATCGGAGCCAACTATTTAAAATACATCCTGGCCAAACATGATGACATCAGGGTGGTGGTACTGGATGCCTTGACTTATGCCGGCAATCTGGGAACTATTGCATCAGACATTGATAATGAACGTTGTTTCTTCGTAAAAGGAGATATATGTGACCGTGATTTGGCAGACCAACTATTCGCAGAATACAAGTTTGACTACATCGTGAATTTTGCAGCAGAAAGCCATGTAGACCGCAGTATTGAAAACCCACAATTGTTTCTGCAAACTAATATTTTGGGAACCCAAAACCTGCTGGATGCGGCCCGCCGTGCTTGGGTGACGGGAAAAGATGAGAATGGTTATCCCACCTGGCGCAAAGATGTACGTTACCACCAGGTATCTACAGATGAGGTATACGGCAGCCTAGGAGCAGAAGGTTTCTTTACTGAAACAACTCCTTTATGTCCACACAGCCCATATAGTGCCTCCAAGACAAGCGCTGATATGATTGTCATGGCTTATCGTGATACTTACAAAATGCCGGTAACCATTACCCGCTGTTCCAATAATTACGGTCCGTACCATTTTCCTGAAAAACTGATTCCACTAATCATTAAAAACATTTTGGAAGGAAAGAAACTTCCCGTATATGGTGACGGAAAGAATGTACGAGACTGGTTATATGTAGAAGACCATTGCAAAGCCATCGATTTGGTTCTGCGCAAGGGCCGCGAAGGGGAAGTATATAATGTAGGCGGACACAATGAGAAAGAAAACATAGAGATAGTAAAACTTACCATAGCCACTATTCACCGGATGATGACGGAAACTCCCGAATATCGCAAAATCTTGAAGAAAAAAGAGTTGAACGACAAAGGTGAGATCTCTATCGACTGGATTAACGAATCATTAATCACCTTTGTCAAAGACCGTTTGGGACATGACCAACGTTACGCTATCGATCCTACCAAAATCACTAATGAATTAGGATGGTATCCTGAAACAAAATTCGAAACCGGTATTGTAAAAACAATCCAATGGTATCTGGAAAATCAAGCATGGGTGGAAAATGTAACAAGTGGCGATTACCAAAAGTATTATGAAAGAATGTATAAAAACCGATAAAGAATACATCTTATAATATTTAAAAAAGTCCCCGGATAAGAAAGGCGTTCTTATCCGGGGACTTTTTTATCTTAATATTTCCAACACCAAATTTCAGCTATAATATAATAAAACAATAAAATAGAATTTGCTATAGATATGTTCAACAACATACTACTTTCCCTTTCATCTTCGATTTCTTTCGTATATTTTTGCACCGATAAGATAATTATAACACAAACAGTGTATTAAAAATAAAATAAAGAAACTATTTTAATATTTATAAATATAAAATCATAAAATAGCAATAATAAAGAAAGAAAACAAAAATACAAGCAAGATATCAAGGCCTTAAAAGACAGATATACGAAAAAAGAAAGAAAACAAAAGATTTATCTAACCTAATAAGTTTACGATTGAAACCAAACAGATTCAATAATTTGATATAACATCAACCTTTAAAAACAAATAGTGAGTTAATAAAGAAGCAAAAATGAAAAACATGAAGAAAAATCCAAAACAAAACAGGGAAAGCAGCCTTATGCGTAGTCCCCTTATTTTAGGATTGTCAATGGTCCTATGCATACCGGTTGCCTATTCGCATGCAAAGTCAAGTAACATAGTGAACAATGAATCGGTTCAATCGATCCTGCAAAGACGTACTATCAAAGGTCAAATTATTGATGAGAACAATGAACCTTTAATTGGAGTATCCGTCACTGTAAAAGGCGCAAATACTATAGGAACCATCACTGACTTTGACGGAAATTATACATTGGATGTACCCGCAGGAAAAAACAGTCTTGAAATATCTTATATAGGATATAAAACCCAAGAAATAACCATTGGCAAAAACACACAATTGAATATCAAAATGCAGCCTGATACTCAAACATTGGATGAAGTGGTAGTGGTAGGATACGGCACTGTAAAAAAGAGAGATTTGACTGGAGCTGTTGCTTCCGTAAAAAGTGAGGATATTGTCCGAATGCCAACCAGCAATGTACTAGAGGCTATTCAAGGACAGGTGGCAGGTTTGGATATCACTCGCAGTAGTGGAGAAGCCGGTTCCGGAGTGAACATGACCCTACGTGGCACACGCTCCATCAATGGTGACAATAGCCCGTTATTCATCATTGACGGCATGGAAGGCTCTTACGATGAATTGAATCCGAATGATATCGCTTCTATTGAAGTACTGAAAGATGCCTCCTCTACAGCTGTTTATGGTGCTGCCGGAGCAAATGGAGTTATCATCATCACCACCAAAACTCCTAAAAAAGATAAATTCTCCATCGATCTGGATGCCTACTATGGTTGGAATGTCATCTCCAGCTTCCCCGAAGTAAATCGTGGAGAGGATTACATTAACTTCCGCAGAGAAGCACAAAGAACGGTAGGTGCCTGGAACAGCCCGGCCGATGACGGGAATCTTTTTCCCAGCTATATGCAAAAATATATAGACAACAATCAATGGGTGGACTGGTTTGATTTAGCTTCACAAACCGGTATCACCAATAGCTACAATCTAAGCACATCTTATTCTAATGACCGGGTCACCTCTTATTTTTCTTTAGGATATTACAATTTGGAAGGATTATTGAAAGGAGACGAACTGGAACGCTACTCGGCACGTGCCAAAATAGATTTTAAAGCCAATGAAATGGTAAAATACGGACTAAACCTATATGCCATGTATTCTGAAAATGACAAGCGTTACAGCCGTATATGGAACCGTATTCTCTGTATGCCACCATTGGGTACTCCTTATGATGAAGACGGCAATCTGGTAGACTACCCGTTGGGAGACGGCAACATGAATCCTTTGGCGGATATGGGAGAAGACCAATATGTAAATAATGTGAAGACATTGAGCGTAGCCCCACAGATTTATGTAGAATTGACTCCACTAAAAGGACTTTCATTCAAAAGTCTGTTAGGCGGATATTTCCGGAATGTGAAAGAAAGTAAGTATACCGGCACAAAATCATATCAGGGACTAGAAAGCGGACTAGTTCAGGCCACTATCCCAAACACCTTCACTTATAATTATAAATGGCAGAATATTCTGACTTATAACTTCAAAATAAAAGAGGATCACGATTTCACAATAACCGGAGTCACTGAATGGTCAAAAGACCAAAAAGAAAAAGCGACCGCCACTGCCAACAAATTTGATACGGATTCTTATCTATACCATAATTTAGGTGCCGCAACCGGTACACCCACAGTTTCTTCTTCTTATGTAGGTAGCCAAAAAATGTCCTATGTCGCCCGCATTAACTATAGCTATAAAGGACGTTACCTATTGACATTAAGCAGCCGCTGGGACGGTTCATCCATCTTGGCAGATGGAAACAAGTGGGATATGTTCCCCGCAGGAGCTATTGCCTGGCGCATTAGTGATGAACCCTTCATGCAGAATGTAAAAGCTGTTTCCAATCTGAAATTACGCGCCAGTTACGGTGTCACCGGTAATGCCGGTGCTTCAGAATACGCCACATTAGATTACAGCCGCACAGGCATTATCGGATTTCAAGATGTAGGAGTCCCTTATAGCGGTTATTCCCAATCTATCGCCAACAAGAGTCTGGGATGGGAAAAATCTTATATGACAGATCTGGGATTCGACTTGGGATTATTCAGTGACAGACTGAACGTGGCGTTCGACTGGTACCGGACAGATACTAAAGATATTTTATTCGAGAAAAACCTGCCCTATGCAACGGGAGGTTATGGCTCCTCTCCTTTCAAAATATGGTCTAATGTAGGCGAAACACGTAATACAGGTGTGGAATTAAGCATTACCAGCCGTAACTTTGTCGGACCTAAATTCCAATGGAGCACCACACTGGCATTCTCAACCAACAAGGAAGAAGTGATAAAAACAACCAGCGAAGGCCCGCTTCAGTTCGGAGACTACTACCTGATTCCCGGTGAGGCAATCAAAACTTATTACGGATACAAGTATGCCGGAATATGGGGTACAGCCGAAGCAGAAGAAGTAGCCAAGTACAGTCAGAAACCCGGACAAGTCCATATCGCAGAAAATGGTACTCCCGATTACAAACTGAATGCGGATGACTATTATGTTCTAGGAAGCGCTACACCGAAATGGTCGGGCAGTTTACTTAATAATTTCAATTATAAGAATTTCGACCTAAGCATTTTGTTGATTGCCCGGTGGGACTGGACAATCCCTTACGGTCTGACCGGATGGTATCGTACAGACGGTCTGACGCCTTCACCTACTGTATGTGACTACTGGACTCCTGAAAATCAAAGTGCCCGCTATCCCCGTCCGGATGCAAGTATTACAAACGGACAGGACCCGTATCAACAATGGGCTAATTATTTTGATGGTTCCTACTTGAAAGTAAAAACTATTTCACTAGGTTATACATTTCCCAAAAAATGGTTGGATGCCGTAAAGATTAACAAAATGCGTATATATTTTACCGCAAACAATCCGTTCATTTTTACAAAGTGTGACTACTTACAAAACTATGATCCCGAAAAGGGAGGAAATGATGACGACGCACCGTTGTCTAAACAATACGTATTTGGCGTTAATATCTCATTCTAAAAACTTATACTGATGAAAAAACATAAATTACTCTCTATATCAGCCGTAATCATGATGTTGTCTGTCTACGGCTGTAGCCTGGATGAATTTAATCCCTCCGGCATCTCTACAGAACAAGAATGGTCTACCCCGGCAGGCTATGAAAAGAAAGTGAACGACTGTTACTTTGACCTGGTCCGCATAGTTTATGGTCAGGCAGAAGACACCTATCTAATGGTTGCAGAAGGTGGAACAGACATTTGGCAAGATACGAATCCCGATGGTACCAACGGTAACTGGAGCAAACTACTCCGTTATGAAGATTACGGTGCTTCCAACGGTATGTTGAATGAAGGATATGCGGGTTTCTATGGTATATTGAGTGCATGTAATGCAGCTGTCCATTATGCCGACAAAGTGGAAGGTCTAAGCGAAACAAGAATCAACGAGTTGGTCAGCGAAGCAAGGTTTATCCGTGCCCATGCCTTATATAATATTGTAGAGCAATGGGGAGGTAAATACCTGCCATTGGAGCCTATGAACAGTCCTATTTCCGTTCTTCCTTGCAGTTCGGTTAATGATTTTTATAAAGTAATTCTGGAAGATCTGGAATTCGCCATGAAAAATCTTCCTATCACACAGGAAGTAAAAGGGCACGTGACACGTGCAGCCGCTTATCATTTATATGCCAAAGCCTGCCTCACCTTCTCGACCTACACAGATGGTTTAGGCAATACTACTGCCTTGACGGAAAGCGAAAGTAAAGCCTATCTGGAAAAAGCGAAGACAGCGGCAGATTATCTGATTCAAAATGCAGGCTCACTGGGGGTCAAGCTCTATGATAACGTAGAAGCTGTATTTGATGAGAACAATAACAAAAATAATGAAGAAGCACTGTTTATTGTCTGCCACTCTACCATTACGGCTTATAATCCTCGTGGAAACTATTTCAACCGTGTATGGAAACACTCCGAAGCATACAATAACAATACCTCAGGTATCTATCTTTCGGGCATGACACCCAGTTACGCCACAAATATCAACGGATACGAAGTTCCCAAACTGGCTAAAGGTAACTGCTATATGGAACCAAGCAAGTATATGCTTGATCTATATGGAGAGAAAGACGGTCGCTATAAAGCTTTCTTCAAAGACACTTATTATGTGAATAACGCTACGAACAGTACCAAGAACGGATATACATGGAACGAAGCCGATGCACAAAGATACGGTCTATCCACCAGCAGGGTCGGTAATTCTGCCTATGATATCACTTTAGGAGATACGGCTGTCTATTTATCTCGTAAGACCTATACACAAGCCGAAAGAGACGCTTGCCGCTATGCCATTTTCAACTTGGAAGACAACTATGCCAATACAAAAAGTCCTCTGAAGTTTTTCCCAAGTCTGAAGAAAGCAGATTGTCCTAGCCTATATGCCGGTTCAAATGCCTCCAAACCTTATTCCTCAGCAGACTGTATTGTTTATCGTTTAGGAGAAACCTACTTGCTATCAGCCGAAATTGACTGGAGATTAGGCAACAACCAAAGTGCTGCCGAAAGACTGAACATACTTCGGAACCGTGCCTGTAAAGGACATGACCATAGTATGGATATCACAGCTTCGGAAGTTACCCAAGATTTCTTGTTGGATGAATATGCGCGTGAAATGATAGGTGAATGGAACCGTTGGATGACCTTGAAAAGATTCCGTGCTTTCGAGAGCCGTATCACAAAAGCTAACCCGCAAATCACAAAATTCGATAAGAACATTCACTATTTACGCCCCATTCCCACAGCCGAATTATTGCTGATTGATAATGCTAATGAATATCAGAATCCGGGATATTAACCGGTAATGGCAAATATCATTAATAAAAAGACAGCTTGGATAAAATTCACTATCCAAGCTGCTTTTTTAAGAGGGATACTTCACTTACTGAACCATCCCCCTTCTGACCTTAAATTATTCACAAAAGGACTACCGCAAATAAGCAAACAATAATTATCAGCTTTCTTTTTGAACGAACCTATATTACTTAAAATTCAAATATTGCCGGTTTCCCGATACCCCATTCTGTTTTGCAGGACAGAAACGGAAGGAGAACGACATACGTTCAGCCGGAATCAAATAAGGCTGATGAGGATAAGCCCCCCAACTGGTGTCACCACCCACTCCCATCTGTTTCAGGTCAATGTTCCATGTCACCATATCCTTGAACTGGATATCAGATAAATGACGCTGCGATTTACGAAGACCTGGCTCATCTAAATCTTCTGTAGGGAACAGATAAGCACTGGTGCTGACATAAGGCTGTCCGACAACCATCAATCCCTGTCCGGCGGTATCTGTCAGGCTCATCCAACGGACTTCAGTCTTATTACCGTTTTCCTGCGGACGGTCATACGGGAAATACTGATCGGCCACACTTCCCTTGTACAGACCTACATAAGAAGAAGTATTCCGGTCTATATAATTCTCATGAGGACCACGTCCCAGCCATTCCATCTGACTAAACTGCCTGTTCAGTGTAATACTAACCCCCATCCGAGGCAATAAAGGCAATGTATCGTTACCCGGAATGAAAGTACAGTTCACATCCAAATACCCTTTTCCCGAAAAATGATAGGTAACGATAAAATCAGACTCTCCTACAGGCAACTTATAATGAGAAACAACCTCATAAACTTCTTTACCCAACGCCTTTTGTTTCATGGACAACAGTTTTGCCTGACGCCCCGCATCACGCCACGGACGCAAGGTTTTATTCATGCCATTTCCCATATCATTATCCGTCACAGGACGCCAGAAATTAGGACGTAAAGCTTCTTTTATCAGTTCCGTACTTCCCTCTTTATAAGAAGTCAAAGCACCGGTTTCCTTATCAAAACCTACGCTCAGATTACCGGCTGTAAGTGTCAACAACGAAGCCGCATCATCTGCTATCACCGGTGAAGACTGAACCTCAGCAACAAACGGCTGATAAAATGGAAGACTCACCTGGGCATCAGCCAGTTTTGTTCCGGCTTTCAGCAGACCATCCTCATTTTTCAAACTGGCATAGAAATTCAAGAAATACTCCACACCGGGTTTTACCTGTATGGCTGGAAAAGAAGTCTTAAACTTACCCGTCTGCCGAGGAGCCAGGGATACATTATCAATAGTTCCGGTAGCCAAAAGTTCACCATTCCCCTCCAGCTTCCAAGTAAAATTGAAATCACTTAAATCCGTAAAGAAGTACTTGTTACGTAACTCTACCCATCCCTCATGATAATCCAATAAAGAGAATGCTATATTTTGATATACTTTTTTCACTTCATGGATATGCGGCTTCAAGGTACGGTCGGCGGCAATCAGACCGTTCATACAGAAATTGGCAGAACTTGGAGTACCTTTCGGAGCCAGGTCACCTCCGTATGCCCAATAGAATTTTCCATCCGGCGTCTTTGCATACAAGCCCTGATCTACCCAGTCCCAGATATGTCCGCCCTGTAAAGAGGGATATTTCTCTATCACATCCCAATAATCCTGAAGATTTCCTTCACTGTTGCCCATAGCATGGGCATATTCACATAGAATCAGCGGTTTGGACGGAAGATAGAGAGAATGATTGATCAATACATCTATCTTTTTATACATTGGACAGAAAATATCGGTATAAGGTCCCTTTATTCCGTCTTCCGAATGCACGGGACGCTGTGAACGGTCATTGGTATGTACCCATTTATAGGTAGCCGCGAAGTTACATCCCTCACCGGTTTCATTACCCAATGACCAGATAATGACACAAGGATGGTTTTTGTCACGCTCGAACATACGTTCCGTGCGGTCTATGAAAGCTTTCTCCCATTCGGGCTGGTTAGCTAGGCATTGATCGGGCTTATATCCCATGCCATGGCTCTCGATATTGGCCTCATCAACCACATACATACCATAAATATCACATAATTCATACCAGCGGGGATCGTTGGGATAATGAGAGGTTCGTACACTGTTGATATTATTCTCTTTCATCAATTGAATATCACGCAGCATGGATGCCTCATCTACCACATGACCGTTATAAGGATCGTGTTCGTGTCGGTTTACTCCTTTTATATAGACCGGCTTGCCATTTATCAGCAATTGAGCATGTTTGATTTCGGATTTACGGAAACCGACGTATTGGGAAATATATTGTTCCGGTTTGCCATTTACACGCAAAGTAATCAGCAATCTATACAGATTTGGTTTCTCCGCACTCCATAACAAAGGTTCTCTCACTTCCTTTTTAAAATGAAGTTCCCGATCGGCAGCATTCCAACGCTTACGCTCATTGTAGATACTTTTACCCGATTTCTCCAACAGGCTTACTTCCACTTCAGCCCCTTTTATTTTACCTTCTCCTGCTTTGCCCAACTCTACAAAAAGATGAAAGTCAGCATTCTTGTATTCCCCGTCAAGATCGGTAACCACTTCATAGTCACGCACATGAGTTGCGGATCGGGCATACACATAAACATCACGCTGTATGCCGGCAAAACGCCAGTAATCCTGATCTTCCAGATAGTATCCGTCACTGAACTTGAAAACCTGTACGGCTATTTCATTCTCCCCTTGTTTTACATACGGCGTAATATCAAACTCCGAAGGTGTTTTGGAATCCTGAGAGTAACCTACTTTTTCACCATTCACCCACACATAAAAAGCAGAAGCCACTCCTCCGAAATAAAGAATAATCTGACGTTTATTCCAATGGGCAGGAATAGTAAAAGTACGTCTATAAGAGCCAACCGGGCTGTTTTCCACTGCAATCAATGGTGGATTCTTCTTTATACCATACCCACTGCCTACATAAAAAGGATAGCCGAACCCTTGAAGCTCCCAATTGGAAGGAACTTTAATATCATCCCAACCTGAAACATCATATCCTTTTTGGAAGAAGTCCATCGGTCGTTCATCCGAACGGGGTACAAAATGAAATTTCCATGTTCCGTTCAAGGATTGGAAGTAAGGAGATTGTGATTTATCACCCTGCAATGCCAATTCTTTAGTGGGGTATCCCATAAAATTAGCCGCCGAAGGCAGACGATTGATATGAAGCACATCAAAATTCTCCCAATCATTATCCGAACGGGGGTATTTGTTTCTACGCACTTCTACATTGTCTGTGCTCGTTTCGTTAGCGCTCCTGTTTACCGGAGCACCGTCATATTGGGATTGTGCCATACCTGCCAACGACAAAGATATGGCAATCCCTGTCAATATAGAACGAATTTTCATCATAAATATATCTTTTAATAAATTCGGAGTATCCGCATACTGATTTTTACTTCCACTATCATTGATCCAACAACAATCGCAAAATCAAAGCAGAAGACCAACCAAAGTTGGGTGCATTCAACACTTCACCTGTCAGTGGATTGTAGTTTTCATGAATCGGTCCGTCGGTCATCAGTCCTTGAGCATGTGCCATGAACTTGCGAGTCAGCAAGTCGGCTTCCTCCACATATCCGTAACGCTTCAATCCGGTTATACCAAAATATACCTGGTTAAACCAAACCGGACCACGCCAATAACCGAAAGTAGGACGCAATGCAGGATGACTTACATCAAGAGTACCTAGCGGCAGGTAAGAGTTGAAATGTTTTTCATCCATCATGATGTTCTTCACACTCTCGGCTTGTTCCGGGGTAGCAATACCTGCCCACAAAGGCAACCACCCCTCAGCCCCCATCACCTTGACAGGTGTACGGTCATTCAAACGAATATCATAAAAGAAACCACTCTCGCTGTCATACATTTTAGTCTGTACATACAGCTTGATTACCTCAGCCTCCTTAGCCAACTGTTCAGAAAGCTCTTGCTTTCCCAAGATAGAAGCCATTTCCGAAAGTGTCAGTTTATCTACATAAAGGAAGGAATTCAAACAAATATTCTCCTGATCCATCGACCAAGCTTTCTCCATCTCATTCTTTAGCATCCGGGTGTCATCAAAACGCACACCGTTATCCATGCCGCTCTCCCAAGCCGCCGCAATCAGTGTACCATCAGTAGAACCATATTCGCAAATGCCATTGTGATCGTGGTCACGCTCAGCATACCACCATTGATGGAACCTATACAATTTATCAAATATTTCGTCCAAGAACGCTTTGTCTCCTGTAACCTTATAGACATTCATGGCTCCCCATGATGCTATAGGAGGTTTGGAGTCGCGCCAATTGTTACGTACCTTATTATAACCGATAAAATCAGGAACCATACCATTCTCTGCTTGATAATCGAACAAAGAAAGCATTTCACTCTTGGCCCCCTCAGGATTGTAGTACACATTACCCGATGCAATTTGCCAAGCATCCCACGACCAACATCCACCGATGAATCCTATATAAGAAGGGAAACTACAACCATGGAAGATATCACCAGCCGGAGTACGCCAATTGGAGTTTAACGTCATCAATGCTTTCACAGCAATGTTCCTGTAAGCGTTTTCTTTCATATAAGGACTGTCGGCAGATAGTACCCGTTGAAGTCCCTGATTCCAACGCTGCGCATTGTCGGCAAAACATTGATCAAAAGGTATGGACTTTATTGCAACATATTCCTTGTCTGTTTCTTCGCCTTTCAAGGTCAGTGTCTGGCTGTATTCCGAAGTATAACTTTTGCCGGATTGCAGCAAATAGTCACTCTTCTCAACAACTCGCAAACTGTCGTTCCCCACAGTCATCACTTCATCGGCTGTATGGAAAAGCACGGTAGCCGTCACTTCGTCTACCGGCGGTTCGTTACGCAGTGTGATAATCTGGCGATTGGTTCCCCAACGGCGACCGTAGAACGGACAATGGAACCGGACGCCCTTATCCACCTTAGAGGCAATAGTATTCTCTTCGAAAACACCGCCACTCCAAGTCAGCGACACATTCAAAGGTGTGTCACTAAGATTCGTAATAACAGAACGTACAAAAGCAGTGCGTGAAGTGGCAAAACACAACTCAGTAGTGAATTCCAACTGCGCATCTTTAAAATGTTGTATCAACTTTCCGGGTAGATACTTGGCAGTCTGCATATTGCGAACCAAGTCGTACTTTTCACCATTGACCACCAACGTAGGCTGTGCCAACGTTTGGGCAATCCATCCTCTTCCATGCATCGTCATAGGGCCGATGAAGGCACCCGCAAATGCCCTGCTTTGATTTACTGGCAACGCATAGCCACTCCATGCACCCAGATCAGAGAACAAATTGAGATCCCCATCTACAGATTGTTCCGGTACATTTTTCACATTCAACAAATTGGGAAAATCTTCCTGTGTCGTAAACAGGGACTTTTCTGGCTGTGTAGCGACCGGGGTACATGCCCCCAGCCAAAGAATGCTACACATTCCATATATAGGAAATAAATGTTTCATAAACGGTTCTTCCAAAATTATACAAACAAGATTACTTGCTATAGTTCGGATTCTGCTCCCAATCAGGATTCAACAGAAATTCACTATGAGGAATAGGAAACAACTGGTGCTTGGTATCTACATAATTCTCAACAAATGGTTTATTGTGAGCTTTCAGCGTTTCTTCTACAATACCCCAGCGAACCAAGTCATACCAGCGTGAACCTTCCAATGCCAACTCGCAAGGACGTTCTTTGTCTTGCAGATGTTTCAAGACTTCGGCTTTACCCATGGTAAGCGGCAATGCCGGTACATTGACACGTGCACGAACCTTATTTATTATGTTAATGGCCTCTGTTGTTTCACCCTTGTCATTTAGACATTCTGCATAAAGCAGCAATACATCGGCATAACGGATAACGGAAACATTAAAGAAACTATAGTCCCAATAATCACTCATACCCTCGGTATAAGTAACATATTTGTGCCAGAAGATTTCTCCTTCTTTGTGGTAATCCTTAAAGGATTTTCCATTCTCATAATAAAAGGGACGACACTCGGGATCGTCAAAAATAAGCGTATGAAGTGCACGGTCGCTAGACTTACCGTCTATAGTCTTATCAGCCAATAACGTCTGACACATCCAGTCCGTAGGATAAGCTTCTTCATATGCATCCAGTCCAGCCATAGGTCCCAAATGAACAGTAAACAAGTTATATTCATACTGTCCGCCTGAACGGTCTCCGGTAAACTGGATCTCAAAAAGAGACTCTTTATTGTTCTTGTGCATACCGTCAAAATTATCAGCCCAATTCTCCATCAAGCCAAAAAGACTTCCTTCTTTATCAATGATCTTCTTGAATTCAACTTCGGCTTTACTCAATTCTTTGCGGAACATATAGAACTTACCCAAAAGAGCCGCTGCCGTATAACGCGTGACACGTCCTTTTTCACTTTCCTCATAACTTTCGGGAAGGTCGCTCTGTACTTCTTTCAGTTCGGTCTCAATCAGACTTACCAATTCTCCCGGATTGGCCTGTGGCGGATAGAACTCTTCATCCGTACCTACCAATGCCTCCTTATAAATAGGAACTCTCTCACCAAAGTTCACATACAAACGATAATAAAAGTAAGCACGCAAAAAACGAGCTTCGGCTATGGACTGCTTCTTCAAGGCATTGAGTGATTCCGAGTCACCAGGTACAGTGGGAATGTTGGTCAAACATTGATTGGCATAGTTAATACCTTTATACAAATTAGTCCACTCCGTCTTGACTACGGAGTTAGTGGGTTCCACATTGAATGATGAAATATTCATCCAACTCGTCACATCATCCCTGTGGGTAATCTCATCACTTCTGTATCCGTCTATTACTATGTAGCGTTCAAACGGTATCGCCCAAGATGCATTCGGCTGCAAAGCTCCGTATACACTAGTCAATCCTTTCATAATATCCCCTTCACTCTTCCAGAAAATACTAGGTGATAAAGCATTGGGATTAGAGTCTTCATCCAAGAAATCAGTGCAAGAGGAAAAAGACATTCCGCTCAGAAGAGCTGCATATAATAATATGTTTTTGAATTTCATAATCTTCGTATTAAATTTAATTAGAAACCGAATTTAAGACCCATCATAAAGTCACGACTCAAAGGAATGGCTGCATAGTCATATCCCATCTGTCCGACTGAAGAACCGGTTGAAGGATCATAGCCTTTGTAGTTGGTAATAGTGAACAAACGGGTAGCGCCTACATAAATACGCAAGTTACTCAAGCCCATTTTCTTACAATATTTAACCGGCAGATTATAACCTATCTGCAAATTATTCAGACGCAGATAGTCACCATTCTCTACAAAACGAGTAGAAGTACGAGAGTTCTTATTAGGATCACCAGACACGGCACGTGGAATATCAGTATCAGGATTTTCAGGTGTCCAAGCATTCAAGGCATTCTTACCATAGTTGAACACATGGTCCATACGCTCCAACTGATATTTAGTATAGTTATAACGCTTAGCACCAAAGTCACCGTAGAAATTGGCTACCAAGTCAAAGTCTTTATAAGCCAAGTTAATGTTGAATCCCAATGACACCTTCGGTGTACCACTACCCACTTTCACGCGGTCGTTTGTATCAAGCATACCATCTCCATTCTGATCTATGAAACGGATATCACCCGGTTTAGCCACAGGTTGCAGAGGCTGCCAGTTGCCGTTTTGGTCCTTATAGCCATGAGCTGTGTTCCATTCGTCCACTTCCGCTTGATTTTGGAAAATTCCGGCAGTTTGATATACCCAGAATTCACCTATTTCACCACCTACATAAGTACGCAGAGCACCGTACTCATAGAGATAATCAGGATTGGCCATAGATTTCAACACACTCTTATAGTGAGATAAATTCAAATCCAAATCGTACTTCAAACCTCCGGCTTTGCCATGATAAATAGCTTGCATTTCAAAACCGGTTGTGCGCAACTTACCATCGTTCACCAAGATAGAAGAATTATAACCGGTAGCCAAACTGATGTTACGGCTAGACAGCATATCACTGGTATTCTTAATATAAGCCTCCGCAGAAAGCTCCAGTTTATTGTTCCATAAACTAATGTCTACACCGATATTCTTATACACCGTCGTTTCCCACTTGATATCGCTGGATGGAAAAGCAGTGATGGCATATCCCATAGAAGTTTCACGACCATCAAAAGGATAGTTCAATGCATGATTATTATAGCTCAAAGTAGGAATATATCGATAAAGACCTATGTTCTGATTACCTAAAGCACCGTAACTTAAACGAAATTTGAACATGGAAACAGTTTCTTTCAAATTTTCCCAAAATGGTTCATTAGCAATGTTCCAACCCAATGATACAGAAGGGAAGAAACCCCACTTGTTGCCTTTCGCAAAGCGTGAAGAGCCATCATAACGGAAAGAAGCCATAATCATATAGCGCATCATATAGTTGTAGTTCACACGGCCAAAGAGAGAGCGGAGAGCACTGCGAGTCTTAGTACCACCTACAGAATAGTTACTTTTAGCATGTCCCATCAAGCTCATACTATTATTCTCAAAATCAGAACCGGAAGCACTAAGATCTTCATACTTATTTTCTTCCTGAGAAAGTCCCAATAAAAGAGAAAGATTGTGTTTTTCAGCAATGGTCTTGTCATAATTAGCTGTCAATTCCAACAAATCGTTGGTAGTCTGCGAACGTGATTCAGACAAACTAGCCATCGTATTCCGTTTGGCCGCTCCAATCTCGTAGGTAGGTTTGAAAAGACGAGATTTGCCAAAGTACATATTGCGGCTAGCATTGAATTTCACGATAAGCCCTTTAATCGGCTCGTACTGCAAATAACCGGAAGCTGCGATATAATCGTTAGAGCTTGTATTATCAATCAATTTATTGAAAGCAACCTGATTACCGGCGTCAGACATGCCCATACCAGAGATGGCACCACCATAACCGCCATCATTGTTCTCATCATAAAGGAACGCTAACGGCTCCATATTCGTCACCTGATAAATGGAGGAGAAACCCGAATTGGATTCCAAATCGGCCGACCAACGACTATAACTTACCGATTCACCCATTTTAAACTTACCACGGGTAACATCAGAGTTCAAACGGAAACCGAACTTTTCATCTCCGGTAGCAATAGTCACACCGTCCGTCTTACTATAGAAAGCAGAAAGAGACACATTGGAATTAGCACTACCTGCCGTGTAACCGATGTTATATTTTTGTGTAAAACCACGTTGGTAATACTCTTTCTGCCAATCAGTATCAGCAAACTGGCTCGGGTCTCTCTCGTACTCGCTGATATATTTAGGCCAGCGGCTCTCGTCCGTACCTGCATTTATTAATGCCATCTTACGTACTTTAATAAACTCAGCTGAATTACAAACTTCCAGACGCTTCGGCACGGCACTCAATCCCCAATAACCGGAAAAAGTAATCTTCGGAGCTGAATTCATCGTACCACGATGTGTTTCAATCAAAATAACACCAGCTGCCGAACGTGAGCCATAGATAGCGGCAGTAGCAGCATCTTTCAATACGGAAATCGATTTAATATCTTCAGGATTAAGATAAGACATATTACCCGGGACACCATCGATAATCACCAGTGGACCGTTACTTTCGCTGTTCTCGCCATCATCATCTTTCCAAGAAGTCACACCGCGCACCTGCAAAGTGGCAGAAGAACCAGCAGCACCGCTGCCAAAGTTTACCGACAAACCTGGAGCCATACCTTGCAATGCCATCTCTGCATTTGCAGTAGGAATCTTAGACAATTTATCACCCGATACTGATGTTACCGAACCTGAAACATCAGACTTTTTCTGTGTACCATAACCAATTACAACCACCTCATCCAAAGTCTTGGTATCTTCTATTAATACGATTTTTATAGTAGACTGATTACCTATTTTCACGGTCTTTGTGGTATAACCTACATAAGAAACAATCAATTCAGTTCCCTTGCCGATAGATAAAGTAAAACGACCATCCAAATCAGTAATCGTACCGTTTGTAGTACCTTTTTCCAATACACTGGCACCAATGATAGGTTCACCCTGCTCATCGGCTACAATACCATTTATAGATTTCTGTTGTTTCACAGCTTCTACTTCGGAAGCCGCCTGCTTATATAATACAATATGACGATTTTCTATTTTATAATCGATACCTGATTTCGAAAACAACTGATCTAAAATCTGGTTTATCGTTTTATTTTCTACTTTAATGGATACTTTTCTATTGACATTGATTTGATTCAGATTATAGGTAAAATAGAATTCCCCTTTTTTCTCAATAGCATTAATCACATCATGCACCGTAGTATTTTCCATATCCAAAGACATCTTCACATTCTGTGAATAAGCGACACCTGCCCAACACGGGATAGTTCCCAATAATAGAAAAAGAACAAAGAATTTCATAATTAACAATGTTTTTCGTAGCCATAGTGATTTTTGCTCACCCAATGGTGTGCATTTCATAATATTATCCATACATTTGTAATTGATTAGTTTGTAATAAATTATAAGGTTACTCATTAATCCGGGTCGAAAGATGGTGGTGCGTCTTCGACCCTTCATTTTTTTGCAAGGGTTTTACTTCATAGGCATCCGTTGTTTTTCAAAGTTTCACATACTGTTATTTTTTATATAGGTATACCGTTTTCTTTTCAATTCTATAATCCACCCGTCTGGTTTCTTTCAGCAATTCCATCGCCTGGGCTATGGTCAAGTCTTTCCTAAAATGGCAAGTGAAATATTCTTCAACCAGCGAACTATCCATAATCCTGATTTTCACATCATACCGACGTTCTATAACCTTTGCCATTTCTTTCAAGGTCTTGTTGTCGAATCTCAGGTCACCAGTAGTCCAACTATCCACATTTGTCTGCGCCGAACTCCTTATTAACACCAAGCCGTCACTAACGGTGTAATATACCTGGTCATTGGGCGACATCCTTTCCTTACTTCTGTCATCTAAGGTTGACACTTCTACCGAACCTTCTTTCAAAGTAATCCAACTCGGTTCATCCAAGTAGGCTTTTGCATTAAATTTTGTACCCAACACCCTGATATTCAACATCGGCAATTTCACCGTAAACGGACATTTTGGATTATGTGCCACCTCAAAATAGCCCTCTCCTTCCAATGTGACCGTTCTATATTTTTCCGAAAACTTAGCCGGATAAGAAAAACGGCTCTCAGCGTTCAGCCAAACTGTTGTCCCATCACTCAGCAATAAAGAAACCCGTTGGCCTTTCGGAACCACTACCGTATTGTATGCTTCCGGTTCCTCTTTCGTGATATAAAACAAGTTTGTTGCAAAAAGACAAACAGTAACCAACACAGCCGCATACTTCCACCATTCCCCGATGGTGAATCTCTGTACCGGTTTCTCTCTTTTCTCTGCCTGCTTACTCAAGCCAAGCTGTCCGCTCAGTTGCCGATAAGCTTCATCCATACGTCCTTTATCCGAAAAACGCATTTCAGTTTTCAGACCCCAGATTTGCTCCAGCTCAAATAAACGCTGACGGCTATCTTTCTCCTTCAACCACTCTAAAACCTCTTTTTCTTCGGTTGCAGTACAATGCTTATTAATATATCGAATTAAAATATCGTCCTTCATTTACTTTCTTTATTGTCTTTCATTATTAAGACAATTAACCAAGAAAGAACTACGGGGTTAAAAAGAAGAAAAAATGCTTTTTTTTGCATTTTATTTTTTACAGACTCCAGAAAAAGCCTGCATGAAAGTATTAACGAAGCAAAAACAACAGGCAGAACAATACCTCCTTCAAATCCTCTCTCAAGAATTTTGTGGCTTTCTGTACATGTTCTTCCACCGTACGGGATGAAATATGCATAGCCTCCGCTATCTCTTTATAAGTCATCTCTTTAAAATAAGACAATTCGAAAGCCTGACGACATTTAGGAGGTAATTTAGAGATGGAAGCTTCCAACAATTTCCGGATGTCACGCTCAACCACCTCATTCCACAATTCATTGGCATCCGATCCTGCCAGCTGAAAGGCCATGCGTTCTTCCGCCAAACGCACCTCCTCCTCATGCCCCAGCACAACAGCTTGGTGCTTCAGATAATTCAGGCAATTATTCTGTGTACATTTATAGAGGAAAGAATGAATGGCATTAGGTGTCAAGGTAGACTTCTGTTCCCAATACATGACAAAAACACTTTGTACAATATCTTCAGCAATATGTTCAGGCACAAAACGGCAAGCTACAGACATCAGACGAGGATAGAAAAGATTAAAAAGAAGACGAAACTCCGCCTCGTCTCCTTTTTGTACTTTATTTATATCTATAGAAATTGTTTGCATCTCCACCTCCAATCCAAAGTTAACAGATGCAAAGCTAATTTATTTTTCCAACTCCTGCAAACTTTCCATTTTCTTTGTTTCCAGGAACTCATAGATACCACAGAGATGTTCTTTTACCTTTTTATTCCCAAATTCATACACTTTCGTCACTAATCCGTCCAAAAAGTCACGGTCATGAGACACAACAATCAATGTGCCGTCAAAGTCCACCAAAGCTTGTTTCAGGATATCTTTGGTTTTCATATCCAAGTGATTAGTAGGCTCATCTAAAATCAACAGATTCACCGGTTCCAACAATAGTTTGATCATGGCAAGACGAGTACGTTCTCCACCACTGAGCACTTTCACCTTCTTCATGGAAGCTTCGGGGCCGCCAAACATAAATGCACCCAACAAGTCTCGTATTTTATTACGGATCTCCCCTTTCGCCACATCATCTATCGTTTGAAAAACCGTGAGGTTCTCGTCCAATAAAGAGGCTTGATTCTGAGCAAAATAACCAATCTGCACATTGTGTCCCAGCGTTAAAGTCCCTTCATGCTCTATCTCACGCATGATACACTTTACCAAAGTAGACTTACCTTCACCATTCTTGCCCACAAAAGCCACTTTATCCCCTCTCTCGATGGTCAATGAGGCATCCTTGAAAACTACATGGTCACCATAGGTCTTTCCCACCCTGTCCATAATGACCGGGTAATTTCCACTTCGTGGAGAAGGCGGGAATTTCAACCGCAATGCTGAGGTATCTTCTTCGTCCACTTCAACCAATTCTAATTTCTCAAGCATCTTCACACGGCTCTGCACTTGCAAAGTTTTACTATAAGTTCCTTTGAACCGTTCTATGAAATCCTTGGTTTCCTGTATCATCTTCTGCTGTTCCTCATATTGCTTCATCTGTTGCTCGCGTCGTTCTTTACGCAATATCAGATATTGGGAATAGTTCACTTTATAATCATAGATGCGCCCCATCGTCACTTCAATGGTACGGGTTGTGATATTATCTACAAATTTACGGTCGTGGCTGATGACAATTACCGCTTTGGCACTATTGACCAAGAAATCTTCCAACCACTGGATGGATTCAATATCAAGATGGTTAGTGGGCTCATCCAGCAATAATACATCTGGATTCTGGAGCAATAATTTAGCCAACTCAATACGCATACGCCAGCCACCACTGAAATCACTGGTAGGGCGATTGAAGTCCTCACGCATAAAACCAAGTCCCAGCAAAGCCTTTTCCACATCTTCTTCAAAATGGGTAAGATCAATGGAATAAAACTTCTCACTCATGGCAGAAACTTTCTCGATTAACTCCATATATGAATCACTTTCATAATCGGTACGCGTTTCAAGTTCCTTATTTATGGCTTCTATTTCTGCCTCCATAACATGAAGATGCGAGAATGCCTGAGAAGCTTCCTCGAATACAGTACGCCCATCCTCTGTCATCAGATGCTGGGGAAGATAAGCTATCACACAATCCTTAGGAGCCGACACCTTTCCACGACTAGGTTGCCGTACACCAGCCAAAATCTTTAATAAGGTAGACTTACCCGCACCATTTTTCCCCATCAAGGCAATACGGTCTTTCTCATTTATCTGAAAAGATATGTCACTAAACAAGGTGGTACCGCCAAACTCAACGGTCAATCCATCTACTGAAATCATATTTATTCTTTTAATCAGCAAGAGGGTGCGCCAAAAAATGATTCAAGCTACCATTTTTTGACACCCCCTCCTACAAGTTATACTTTATTGTTTTTATACTTTTTGCCAATATCAACTTGCCAATATTAATATCAATAATTGGGCAGTCAGAATACGAAGGAACATGGATACCGGATACACAGTAGAATAACCTACCGCCGGAGCATTATTACCTGCTGTCTGATTAGAATACGCCAATGCGGGGGGATCTGTGTTACTACCTGCAATAAGCCCCATCAACATGAAATAATTCATCTTGTAATGCCAGCGTGCAACCGCTCCCATTATTAATAAAGGTATAACTGTAATGAGGAAACCACAACCCACATACAACAGACCATCTCCATCGACAACCGTATTCACAAAATTCGCACCAGCCTTTATCCCCACACTGGCAAGGAACAAAGCAATACCAATTTCACGCAACATCAAATTGGCACTCATAGTGGTATAAGTCACCAATTTCAATTTATATCCGAAACGACCTATCAAAATAGATACAATCAACGGACCACCGGCCAAACCCAATTTTACCGGAGTAGGAATACCTGGAAATGCAATAGGCAGACTACCAAAGAAAATCCCCAAGAAGATACCCACAAAAATAGTCACGATATTAGGATGATCCAAACGTTTCAATGAGTTACCCATCAAATTGGCAACACGTTCCACCGCATCCTGAGGACCTACCACCATTACACGGTCACCTACCTGCAAGGTTAAGTTACGTGAAGCGAAGATATCCATACCTGAACGGTTGACACGAGTCACATTCACACCATACATACTACTGAAATGAAATTCCCCCAATTGCTTACCATTCATTTTAGGTTGTGTAATCAAAATACGGCGGGATACCATCGGAGTATCCTGCTTTTCCCAATCCACTTCAATTTTAGGACCGATAAAAGCAATAATGGCTTCCGCATCATCCTCTGCACAAACCACAAACAACTGATCACCAAGATGGAAAACAGTATCACGATTAGGAATACTGACATGACCGTTCTGCAAAATACGTGAACAAACAAAATCACGCCCCATGAAGTCTCTGACCTGAAGCAACGTTTTTCCTGCCAATGCCTCATTATGAACTTCCAGGTGCATCATACGAGGAGTCAGATGAGGATTTGCAGCTTCTTCTTTAGCGATATCCTCTTCCTCCTTTTTCAAATTAATCTGGCAAATGTAGCGGATAGCAATAATAGAACCAATGATACCCAGCACTCCCAATGGATAAGCGCACGCATATCCCATCGCTATCTGCGGGCCATTGTAATTCAGCTGGCTCAACGCTTCGTTGGCAGCACCCAGTCCCGGCGTGTTCGTTACTGCACCACAAAGAATACCCACCATCATAGGCAGCTCTATCCGGCCGTTCAAGCCATAATACAAAGCCACAGCCACAGCAATATTCAATGCGACAATCCCCATTGCTACTAGATTCATTGCAATCCCTCCTTTCTTGAAGGAAGAGAAAAAAGAAGGACCTACCTGAAGTCCGATACAGAACACGAACAATATTAGTCCGAAATCCTGTAAAAATGTAAGTATCTGTGTATTCCCCGTTAAACCGAAATGTCCGCAGACAATACCGGTAAACAAAACAAAAGTAACACCTAACGATACTCCGAAAAATTTAATTTTTCCCAGCAACACTCCTACTGCAATCACAAAAGAATAAAGCAGCACGATATGCGCTATTGAGTTTTCATCAAATAATAGATTTTGTAACCAGTCCATGATATAATACTATGTTTTTATAAAATTGCCGCAAAATTAATGAATTCCCCTCACTCAACCCAACAATTTGAAAACTATTATTTCATGATTCTTATTTATTTTGCAATATCCACTTTGCAATAAGAACATCTTTTGCTTTCGTCAGTTAACAAAATGACAGAAACCTCTCTTTCTCCTTTATGAAAATAGCTAAAAAAAGGATTCTATTTAAAAGGTTTTAGTATATTTGCCCATACTATTGAAAAAGTATGTGATATAATTCTTAAATATTAATACCGAATAAACTATGGCAGATAGTAAAGAGAAACTCTTTTCGGACTTCCCAGCCGTTTCTACGGAACAGTGGATGGAAAAGATTACAGCAGACTTGAAAGGCGCTGATTTTGAAAAGAAATTGGTTTGGAGAACCAACGAAGGTTTTAAAGTAAAACCATTTTATCGCCAGGAAGATCTGGAAGGTTTGAAAACAACCGAAGGACTACCCGGAGAATTCCCCTATGTAAGAGGCACGAAGAAAAACGACAATACTTGGTTCGTGCGTCAGGAAATCAAAGTAGAGTGTCCTAAAGAAGCCAATGCTAAAGCACTGGATATTTTGAACAAAGGTGTTGACTCATTGGGATTCTACGTAAAGAAGAAAGATCTCAGTCCTGAATATATCGAAACATTATTGAATGATATCTGTGCGGAATGCATTGAGTTAAACTTCTCCACTTGTCAAGGACATACGGTGGAATTAGCCAAATTGTTGGTTGCTTACTTCCAAAAGAAAGAATACGACCTGACCAAATTGCAAGGCTCCGTCAACTATGACCCTATGGGTAAAATGATGGTAAAAGGCAAAGACCTTAGCAATTTCATCACTACCGCCAAAGAATTGGTAGAAGTACTGGCTCCGCTACCTAAATTCCGTTGTATCTGTGTCAATGCGATAGAACTGAACAATGCCGGATCTTATATTTCACAAGAACTGGGATATGCATTGGCTTGGGGTAACGAATATCTGAGCAAACTGGTAGAAGCAGGAGTTCCTGCTGCACTGGTTGCCAAGAAAATAAAATTCAATTTCGGCATCAGTTCCAACTATTTTCTGGAAATTGCCAAGTTCCGCGCAGCACGTATGTTATGGGCGGACATCGTAAAAGAATATCATCCTCAATGCAACTGCCAACCCGAATGTCCGAACAAAGCGGAAGACGGCACTTGTTTCTGTGCCTGCAAAATGGTGGCACATGCTGAAACATCCACTTTCAACCTGACTTTGTTTGACGCACATGTAAACCTGCTCCGCACTCAAACCGAAGCGATGAGTGCCGCCTTGGCAGGAGTCAACTCCATCACTGTAACCCCGTTTGACAAGACTTACGAAACTCCGGACGACTTCTCTGAACGTATCGCCCGTAACCAACAGTTATTGCTAAAAGAAGAATGTCATTTCAACAAAGTAGTTGACCCCGCCGCGGGTTCTTACTTTATTGAAAATTTAACAATTTCTATTGCCACACAGGCATGGGAGTTATTCTTGAAAGTGGAAGACGAAGGAGGAATGCTGGAAGCAGTCAAAGCAGGAAAAGTACAGGAAGCGATCAACGCAAGCAACAAGGCCCGCCACGACTCCGTTTCAAAACGCAAAGAAATTTTACTGGGTACCAACCAATATCCTAACTTCAATGAAAAAGCAGGCGAAAAGGCTCCTGTAGAAGCCAAATGTTGTTGTGGAGGCAATCATGACAACTGTGAAAAACCGTTTGCCACATTAAACTTCGACCGTGCTGCCAGCCAGTTTGAAGCACTTCGTTTGCAGACAGAGAAATCCGGCAAACGCCCGAAAGCATTTATGCTAACTATCGGTAATCTGGCCATGCGCCAAGCACGTGCCCAATTCTCATGCAACTTCTTGGCTTGTGCCGGTTACGAAGTAATCGACAATTTGGGCTTCCCCACAGTAGAGGCCGGTGTCGAAGCAGCTATGAAAGCCGGTGCAGACATCGTAGTTATCTGTTCCAGCGATGATGAATACGCAGAATATGCTATTCCTGCATTCAAGGCATTAGATGGAAGAGCCATCTTCATTGTTGCAGGTGCTCCTGCTTGTATGGAAGAGCTGAAAGCCGCAGGCATCGAAAACTTTATCCATGTACGTGTTAACGTATTGGACACATTGAAAGAATACAACGCTAAGTTAGGAATTAAGTAAGGAAGAACAATGAAACCGAATTTTAAAAATATAGATATATATGCCGGATTCCAACCTCAGAATGGTATGGAGTGGCAAAAAGAAAACGGCATCACCGCCGACTGGAAAACGCCGGAACACATTAATGTGAAGCCTGTTTACACTAAAGAAGATTTGGAAGGCATGGAGCACTTGAACTATGTAGCAGGTATTCCTCCTTATCTTCGCGGCCCGTACTCCATGATGTACACTTTCCGTCCTTGGACTATCCGCCAGTACGCAGGTTTCTCCACTGCCGAAGAAAGCAACGCATTCTATCGCCGTAATTTGGCATCAGGTCAGAAAGGCTTGTCTGTCGCATTCGACCTTCCGACACACCGCGGCTATGACCCCGACCATGAACGTGTAGTAGGTGACGTAGGTAAGGCAGGTGTGTCTATTTGCTCATTGGAAAATATGAAAGTTTTGTTCGATGGTATTCCTTTGAATAAGATGTCTGTTTCCATGACCATGAACGGTGCCGTACTTCCCATCATGGCATTCTACATCAATGCAGGTTTGGAACAGGGAGCTAAATTGGAAGAAATGGCCGGAACCATCCAGAATGATATCTTAAAAGAGTTTATGGTGCGTAACACATATATTTATCCACCTGCCTTTTCCATGAAGATCATCTCTGACATATTTGAATATACCTCACAAAAAATGCCTAAGTTCAATTCTATCTCCATCTCGGGCTACCACATGCAGGAAGCAGGTGCCACAGCAGATATTGAATTGGCTTATACACTGGCTGACGGTTTGGAATATCTTCGGGCCGGAGTCGCTGCAGGTATAGACATCGACGCATTCGCTCCACGTCTGTCATTCTTCTGGGCTATCGGCATGAATCATTTTATGGAAATTGCCAAAATGCGCGCAGCACGTATGTTGTGGGCCAAAATTGTCAAACAGTTCAACCCGAAGAATCCGAAATCACTGGCATTGCGTACCCATTCCCAGACTTCGGGCTGGTCATTGACAGAGCAAGATCCATTCAACAATGTAGGTCGTACTTGTATTGAAGCTATGGCAGCAGCATTGGGACACACCCAGTCACTGCACACCAACGCGTTGGATGAAGCAATTGCATTGCCCACCGACTTCTCTGCACGTATCGCACGTAATACTCAGATTTATATTCAGGAAGAAACATATGTTTGCAAGAACGTTGACCCATGGGGTGGTTCTTACTATGTAGAATCTTTAACTAACGAATTGGCTCACAAGGCTTGGGAACATATTCAGGAAATTGAAAGCTTGGGCGGTATGGCGAAAGCTATCGAAACCGGAGTACCCAAAATGCGTATTGAAGAAGCTGCGGCACGTACTCAGGCCCGTATCGACTCCGGTGCCCAGACAATTGTCGGCACCAACAGATATCGTTTGGAAAAAGAGGATCCTATCGATATCCTTGAAGTAGACAATACAGCTGTGCGTTTGGAACAAATTGAAAATCTGAAGCGTTTGAAAGAAGGCCGCAATCAAGCAGAAGTAGACAAAGCTTTGGCAGCCATCACCGAATGTGTAAAGACAGGTAAAGGCAATTTGCTGGAACTGGCTGTAGAGGCGGCTCATGTCCGTGCTACCTTGGGCGAGATTTCGGATGCTTGTGAAACAATTGTAGGACGTTATAAAGCAGTAATCAGAACTATATCAGGCGTGTACTCATCAGAAAGTAAAAAGGATACAGACTTCGCAAAAGCTTGCGAACTGACCGAAGAATTTGCAAAGAAGGAAGGCCGCCGTCCGCGTATCATGATTGCCAAGATGGGACAGGACGGACACGACCGTGGTGCAAAAGTAGTTGCAACAGGTTATGCCGACTGTGGTTTCGACGTAGATATGGGACCGTTGTTCCAAACTCCTGCCGAAGCTGCTCGTGACGCAGTGGAAAACGACGTTCATGTAGTAGGTGTTTCTTCATTGGCTGCCGGACATAAGACACTGATCCCGCAGATTATTGAAGAATTAAAGAAATTAGGTCGTGAAGATATTTTAGTTATCGCTGGTGGTGTTATCCCCGCTCAAGACTATGACTTCTTATACAAGGCAGGTGTTGTAGCAATCTTCGGCCCCGGAACTTCTGTTGCCAAAGCAGCTGTTCAGATTATGAACATTTTACTGGACGAAGAGGAATAAACTTTTTCACCTAAATAGTTTATCATTTTAAACAATAGTAAAGAATCTGTTTACACTTATTTTGTGTTTACAGGTTCTTTACTTCATTCAAAACAATGGATTATAGCAATTAGAACAAGTATAAATTAAATCCATTTCTTCTAAATTACTAAAAAAACATCAACAAAATTGATATTAGACAATACAAGTAACACAAAAAGAAAACCAGAAAAGCTATCGGCCTTGTAAAACAAAGGTTATGTTAAGCAAAAAGGTGGTACAAAACTTTCAAGAAAAAGTCTGCCCACCTCCTTTAAGAGAAAATTTATGTGTTAGAGAGAATTATTAATAGTTCTTCGTACAAAGTGAATTAAAGTCTGTTTCAATTTTAGGTATCTCCCACACCCAACCTTGTGCATCTTTATCCTTTTCAAGGAAAGTACAGAAAGCTATATCAAAATTTGATCCACGTTTAATAGACAAATGCAAACGTTTCAAATCATAAAAACGAAAACCTTCACCCCATAATTCCACCCGGCGACTATTCATAATTTCCTCTGCCAAAGCATCACCAGTATTACCTTTCGAGACATAAGAGGGATCGCGGGTTATCTGGAATTTAGTAAACACAGTCTGCGCCTCACTATCTTTTCCTGCACGAGCTAAAGCTTCAGCCTGGGTGAGATACATTTCTGCCAAACGCATAAATGCGACATCACCTACAGCATCGGCTGTAGAACGGGCAGTAAACTTACGGTTTTGATAAGCATTCTTTGCATAACTTGATGACGGAACAGATGCTTCCCCAGTCGGATCCCACCACGCACGCCGTAAGTCTGTTTCAGACATCGTTTCATAAGCATCCACATTTATGCACTTCACTCCCTGACGAATGGCACTGGAGTTAAAGTTCCATGACATATATGCATAATAAGAATAAAAATAAACAGTCTTATCATCGGGAGTCATTGCAGCATACATCGCTTCTTTAGTGTCCGTCGTAATATTGGCAAACCCACAATTCAACTGACTGCCAGTCATCAACTGGTGACCACCTGCTTCAGCTAAAGAAATAGACTTCCCTGCATAAACCGCCGCATTATTATAATCTTGCATGGTCAATGCTACACGTGCCTTCAATCCCCATGCCACCATCTCGCTATAATGATTGACATCATTTACTTTTATTCCACTCAAAAGTATACAAGCCTCATCCAAATCATTATTGATTTTAGCATAAACATCTTCTACGGAATTACGTGCCTGCTCTTCGGCCACAGCTTTTTCACGATAAGGAATTCCATCCTGTGTATTATCCTTGCCGGCTTCATAACGTTTTGCATAAAGCTGGACCAAATTAAAATGAGCCCAAGCACGGATACATAAGGCTTCTCCCTTTATCTGGTCAAACAATTCCTGGCTAGTTATTTCAACTTCCTCCAAACCCGCCAAAATTTTATTGGCATTCAGAATCCATTGATAATAAATCTGCCAGAACTTATAATTATAACCATTCGTTTCATTCATATTGCATTGCCATCCTAAATAGGCCGCCTTCATCCATGTATTTGTCTGCCAATTCATATCATCAGCCTCTGCATCACGTGACATCATAAAACCGGGTTCACCGCCCAAACACTGATATCCACTTTCCTGAGAAACCATCTCTTTATGAATTCCATTCAATGCTATATAAAGATTGTCCAACGAGGTGTTTATTGTCGTCTCTGAAACAGAGGTAGAGGGAATAGTATCCAGATAATCACCGGCACAACCAGATAAGAACATTACTCCAACTGTCGCTAATCCTAATGTTATATTTTTAATTGATCTCATAATTCTTTTATTTTTTAGAATGAAACATTAAGCCCTAACGTGATATTACGGGACGGCATATATTCATTATAAGTTACACCGGAATAATTAGCCATCGGATTCAATCCCTGACGGGCTTTCAACATGAACAGGTTTTCCGCAGTCAGATTCAAACGGGCGCTCTTAAGCATCACTTTGCTCAACCAAGCTTTTGGGAACTGATAGCCAATAGTGACAGATCTTAAATTAAGATAATCCGAACTGGTAAGCCAACGAGTTGAATAAGACTGACCAATATTCGTGGTATGAGCTGCACTATTGTCTATGCGGGGAACCTCAGTAATATCCCCTGCCTGTTTCCATGCTTTTAACAAATCCGGACTTTGTGCATAACCAAATTCAGTCATACTCATCATGGTAGCATAATTAGTATCCAAAACCTGACCGCCCAACTGGTAAGAGAATACAGCAGCCAAATCAAAGTTCTTATAACTTACTCTGACATTAAACCCACCAAACACATCAGGAATAGAAGAACCACTGAAGTCGTATTTAGCATAAGTATACGAATTGGTCAATTCCTTACCATCAATAGTCACTACTGTTTTTTTATACTCATCAAACTGGCTCTGTGTAATGTTTCCATCCCCTGTTCCAATATTCCCTTGATTATATTTACTTACATCAGCCACATATAAACCATCACCGGTCTGAGGGTCTACCCCATGCCATTGACGAAGCCAGAATTCATAAATGGACTTTCCTTCCAACCACTTTTTAGAACCACTGATATATCCATTTTCTTTCATTGTAGCCGGCAGGTTCTTTATCTTATTCTTCACAAAAGTAGCATTGGCCCCAACAGATACACTCCAGTCTTTATTTTTAAATGCATTATAATCCAACTCTATTTCCACTCCTGAATTAGTGACCTTACCAATATTCTGTATAATGGATGTTACTCCGACAGAAGCGGGCTGAGAAACATCAAACAACAAATCCTTGGAATCTTTCTTAAAATATTCAATAGTACCCGTCAAACAGTCAAACAAACCAAATTCAAGAGCAATATCCGTAGATATTTGTGTTTCCCATTTCAATGAGGGATTGGCTATCACCGTGAAGTAGGCTCCAGCTTCTGAACCATTTTTATATCCCAAACCATATAAGGTCTGATAAGGATAATAATCAGGATCACCATCACTATCCAATATATTATCATTACCTGTTTCACCGTAAGAAGCACGTAATTTCAAGTTATTCACCCATTTCACATCCTTCATAAATGCCTCTTCACTAATTCTCCAGCCTGCTCCGAACGACCAGAAATCCCCCCAACGGTTCTCTTTTGCAAAACGCGAGGAACCATCATGGCGATAAGAAAGTGAAGCGTAGTATTTATGAGCATAATCATAATTGATACGGCCAAAGTAACCTTCCTTTTTATAGGTATTTGTATAGGAGCTAAGTGAACTGATATTTACGAAATTACCAAATTCATACATACCCGAAACTGTTTCCTGAGTCTTCATACCATATAAATACTCATACTTATAAGAATAGTTTTCATGTCCTAAAAGAACGTCAAAGTTATGATTTCCGATAGACTTGTTATAAGTTATCAATTGATTAAAGGTCTGAGTCAGCGTCCGGGTAGACATCTGGTTCAAACGGCCCGGTCCTGCAGTACCATCGCCCACATAAGGATTTTCATAGACTTTACGACGATAATCAATATTATTGATAGAGTAATTGGCTGTAAGGTTCAACCCTTCAACCGGAGTCAAAGTGAGATAAGTATGTCCAGTCTGATTAACACGCACTAGTTCACGTTGATTGAACTCTGTTTCAGCTATCGCATCACGTCCATTATTCGACAAGCGAGTTCCTTCATAATCATAAATATATTCACCCGGATCAGTAGTTGCCTTACCATTAGCATCCAAATAAGCACCGGTTTCCAAATCATGTTTATGAACGGGATATATAGGAGCCATGGTACGAATAAAACGTGTAAGGTTACTATATGAACTCGAATTTCCCGAATCTGAAGTTGAATAATTGGATACCGTACGAGTTACTCCCAAATTCAAACCAGTCTTGAACCATTTAGTAGGGTACACATTATAATTCAAACGACCAGAATAACGTTCAAAGTCAGTCTTAATCATATAACCATCGTCATTTAAATAACCAACAGAAGCATAAGTATCACTTTTTTCTGTTTTTGTATTATAACTCAAATTATATTCCTGACGATAGCCGGTCTTGAAAGCTGCATCTTCCCAATCCAAATCATCTCCCCACTTCAATGCATCGGCTGAAGAATTCAGCTTTCCATCAGTTCCGACAATGGCATCATCTGCGACACCAACAAAAGGATTATATTTCAACGTACTTCCAATTTTAGATGTTGCCAATGAGGCCGCCGTTGCGACATCTTTACCAGATGTAATATAGGAATTCTTCAACATCTCCCATTGTAAAGGATAGTAATCATAAATTCCCACCTTTTTATAATCTTTATAAGCCCTGTTTGACCATCCTTGGTTAATAGTCAAGTTTACTCCTGTTCCACCTGACTCTTTACCTTTTTTAGTAGTAATCAAGATAACACCATTACCCGCACTTGAACCATACAAAGAAGTAGATGCCGCATCTTTCAATATAGTCATAGACTCAATATCTGCAGGATTAATATCACCTATGCTACCATTATATATAGTTCCGTCCACTACATATAAAGGAGCATTGGATGCATTGACTGAGCCAAACCCACGAATACGGATAGAAGAAGATTCACCAGGTTGTCCGGTGGCAGCAGTCACCTGAACTCCGGAAGCATTCCCTTCCAATGCAGCTGTAACATTAGTGATAGCACGTTTCTCTATGGATTTGGCCCCTACTGTGGAAGCAGCTCCGGTAAAAGATGATTTTTTCTGTGTACCATAAGCTACTACAACGACCTCATCAATCAATTCTGTATCACTTTGCATCACTACTCTTTGCTCACCACCCTTTATAGCCAATTCTTGTGTTTTCATACCGACAAACGATATTACCAAAGATTTTGCATTGACCGGAACATTGTTTATACTATACCGGCCATTCATATCGGTAATAGTTCCAAGGGTAGTACCTTTCACAAGAACCGAAGCTCCGACAATCGGCTCATTGTCTTCTGCCGAAACTACAACTCCAGTAATTCGGGATACCTGAGCCATTGCCATACCTGTCCATAGGAATAGACAAGTCAACGTAAACAAAACTCTCTTTTTCATAAAAAAACTTTTTAATTTAACGTTCATAAATGCTAAGTTCTCTTAGAACTTAGATAAAAACGTTCAAAAAGAGTTGTTTTGCTGAGTTTGGCAAGCAAAAAGTAAATCCTGTTAGAATAAAATTATTTATTATCCAACATTTTAGCTGCGATATCCTTGGTATTTAATATATTTTCATATCTTTGCAGCAATATTTAATATAAAGTTCTAAGAGAACTTAGGTCATGTTAAACATTGAACTATAAGGTATTGACAATACTCAAAACATATTGTAACACTTTTACATACATCACATATTCTCAGACAAAATGATTTCATTCCAAATATATTGCTTTATTTCCATCCGGAACGTAAGAACAGACAGTTTCTATAATTCTTTCCGTACCAGTTAAAAATCATAGATGCATAATATATGAAACAAAATGAAGTTCCTTGGGGTAGAATTACAATCTACCTTTGTCTACAATCAGCAAGGGCCACGCCGAAAGTCGACGAAGCCCATTCCTAAAATACTCCATTTACCCATCCTTACTCCCCAAAGATAAGTACAATATTTATTCTTCTATCAATTCGTACTTTCCTTCCGGAAACCAGCGTTCCAGTACATTATCCACTTCTGATTCAATCTCAGGAGTCACATAGCGGCACACCTTTTTATAAGCATAAACCAAAGATACCGCTTCATCAATCCAGCCGATAATTGGTAACCGCTTAGCCGAAATCAAATCAATCGGCAATACCAAATACGAAAGTGCCGCCACAATCAACATTTTATCCGAAGAGGGAGTTTCGGGGCTTCGCAATACATAATATAATAGAAGTACAGGACGAGCAGTCGTTCTACTGGTGGCCTTTACGTAATCCGTAATTTTCTCCCACAGGAGCTCATAATCAATCAAGTTTTTTTTCATTTTCATATATGATTTTGTTAAGGGTAATATATCTATTATTTCGATAAATTTATGAACTTAACTTCGTAAGCCAAGCAACTTATGTTCGTGAGCCAAGTTACTTAACTTACTTGCCCCATGAACTTAAGTTCATTAAAATGATTATCTTGTTTATTTTCCGGTACTCATCACTCCGGAATCGTTATCACTATTATTCACCCTCCGTTGGCCTGCTTTAAACTTACGGCCAAACGAGAAATTATAAGAAACACTTGCCAAAAACATTTGCGAGCTCTCCTTCACATAATTCGTTTTTTTATAAGAAGCATATTTATTCCAGTTCTCAGTCTGCTGTTTATAATTATCCGTAAACGGATTAAAAGCTCCCAACCCTACACGCAAATTCTTGTGCGTGTAATACATCACCAATACCTGAATATTCTCCCCCCCTGACAAGGTTTCCCCCCAGAAATTATTCCAATTAGTATTCATCTGCCAGTAAAGAGAGAACTGCTTGTAATTAAAGGATGCTTCAGCATTACAATACCAGTTTGTATAAGTATGAGAATATGTATTACCATGACTCATATAATGGTTTACTCCACCGGTAAACGAGAACTGTAGCATATCCTTAATAGGGCCAACACGCAAAGTCAGACGCCCTGATAATTTCTGCCAATCCTTTTGATTGTCCCATGTCTGTACAATCTTGTCACCGTCCTGATACTTCTCGTCCATAATGGCATTCGGCTGATAATCATACGCCCCCCAAAGATTAGAATAAAATATACCTTTCTGCCATTCGTATGTCAACTCTGTGTGATAACGCAAATAGGCTTTCAAGTTCGGATTGCCTCGTCTGATTTGCAACGAATCCACAATCTGTTCTACTGCACTTAAATCCCCCAATGACGGAGAAGCATTACTGATATCGGATTTCCAACGGACGAATGAATTTCCCGGCAACGTATAATGCAGTACCAAACGAGGATTAAAACTATAATTCTCATACGAATCATCACCACTTTGTTTGTAATAAGAACGAGTAACACCTACACCCAATCTGTAGTCCAATTTATTTACCTTTCCTCTATATTCCCCATAAACATATGTATCCCCTTGATTCATATCCGTTTCATAATAATGACCGTTACGGTATGCATTATTGGCGAAAGACTGGGTATGGCGCAACCCGAAACTCAACGAATTTCCTTTAGAAAATTGCTTCTCATAAACAGCCTCCCCAATTAGAGAATATTTATCTCCTAATACATTATTATTAATATCAGTCAACAACTCATCCTGCAAGCTTTCTTGATACAAACGGCGTGATTTTTCCCTATTATAAGTACCTACCACATTGAATACCAAAAGTTGCTTATTTTTCAATCCCTGTTGATAATAAAGATCCAACGAAGGACGAGACCAACTTTTTTTAGTACGGTCTATCATATCCACCTTATCATCAGAATCGGCAACATTAGTCAATACTCCTTGATAATCCCAATGAGGCTGGCTATTACTTCTCAAACGAAAAGTAGCACTGAACAATGAATTTTCAGTCTGCTGTAAATTATAATTCATACTTAAATTATTCATAAACACAGATCCGTGCCCCGGTTCACCTTCTTCTATACGATGTAATGTTGTTCCGTCCGCCAAATGGAATTCCTCTTCATTATCCCGATACATACCATAGAAATCGCGAGGTCCCATGTAATACGAAACACCAAACTCAGACTTCTTATGGTTCACTTTTCCAAAAACATTATATTCTCCCCACATGGCATTCATCCCCTGAGACAAATCCACTCCAAAGTTTCCCCCCGTTTCCGGACGACGGACAATATAATCAAGCACTACCTCAGCATTACCATAACGCAAACCAGGGTTGTCATGATACTCTATACGAATAATGTCTGATGGCTGTAATGCCTTAATCTCTTCAACTTCTGCTTTCGCTCCATTGATACGAAGCTGAAGTTCTCCTCCCCCTAACACTCCTATCTCATTATTCATGGGATTTATCTGAATACGGGGAAGCATCATCTGTTGCAACAGATTGACTCCATTTGTTGAAATCTTCATTTGCCGTTCAGAAGGAAAAATCAACTTACGATCCGAATGACTGATTTGTCCGGAAGCACTAACTGTTACACCTTCCATAGCCACAGCATCATCTTCCAATAAAATTTCCCTTAAATTTATATTCTGTTTAATTCCGTTTAATACAATAAATTGCGTACGATACCCCACACAGGATAATGCCAATAAATAATCGCCTGCATAGACCTTATTCAGTAAGAAATCGCCTTTGCTATTCGTAATAGTTCCTCCAACAAAAACCGAATCTGCTGTTTGTAAAACTACATTAACATATTCTGCAGCCTTTTTACTTGTCGCGTCTTTCACAGTGCCCTTTATAATTATTTGTTGGGCAAAAACTCCTTGTACCATACTGGCTACCAGTATGACTATCATTACTATTTTTCTCATTTTAAATATTATGATTTTATTCTTTTTACAAGATGGCCTGTCCTGCTTAAAAGTTATTGTTTTACAGTTTAGACGCTAGAAGATGAAAAAAAGTTGCACTTCCCGAACTTTTTGCTTAAAAAAAGGTTATATTTGCAGAAAACCTGTTTCAATAATGAAAAAAATTCTTCTAACATTAGCACTTGCCTTTTGTTGTGTTGCAGGGCAAGGACAAACTACAGCCATACCGGCAGGTGTCAATATTCAAGAGTTAAATACAAAGTGGGCAAAATTCACTCAGTATGCCGAACAAAAGCAAATAAATAAAGCGGTAGAAGAGGGAATACGGGTAAGTACGCTCTTTACTCAAAACAGACAATATAAAGAAGCCTTTGCCACTTGCCGACAAATGGACGCACTGATTTATTATAGTGAGCAAGAAAAAAAATCACCTGAGTACAAATTGCGTTTCATGGTGGGTAAAGAACGCCTGCGTATGTATACGAATCTAAAAAATACAGAACAATGCAAGATACTATTGAAACAACTTCACTCCTATACAGACCTATTAAAATCAGACTCTTTACAAGAAGAACTTCTAATGACGGAAGCCAATTATTATCAAACTTTCGGTATGACAGACAAAAGCTTGGAATGTTACAACATCTTATTCCAAAAGCGCTCTACCGGTAAAGATGAAAAAGGAATAGACCAATGCTATAAAGACATGTTGGGATATGCCGAACAGAATAATAATGCCCCATTGGCTATTGCAATGAGAAAACTTTATACTTCATGGCAAGATTCCATAAAAGCAGTAAAAACAGCCAATGAGCTAAACACACTACAACAAAAATATGAAACCAGTCAAAAAATTTTGCAGGAAAAAGAAGACAAGATTACCACAAATCTAATTATTATCATTGCATTATGTGTGTTATCTGCCATATTAGCTGCCGGATTATTATTTTTAGCTACCTTGTTATTTAAACATATCCGCCAAGTAAAGAAATTGAAACATAGCCTACAGATAGCGAATGAAAACAATGAGCAGAAGTCTAAGTTTATCGGTAATATCAGCGCCCAAATTGAACCAAGTCTGAATACAATAGATGAAGCAACAAAGGGAACAATATCTACCCCAATATTACATGAAAACATCAAGGCACTGAAAGAACTAATGACAGCTATCCAGACGTATATTTCATTGGAAGAAACACGTGAAGAACATTATCCGCTAAAGGAACTGAACATAAATACATTATGTGAAAGTATTATGGAAAAAGCGAAAATAAACTTCAAGTCCGGAGTAGAAGCAGTGGTAAACGTCCCACGTGTAAATATTAAGACAAATGCAGAAGAATTGGAACGCATATTAAACCATTTATTGAACAATGCAGCAGAATATACGAAAAGCGGTAAGATTTCACTGGAATTCAAAAAACGAAGCGCTCATACACATCAATTCATACTAACTGATACGGGAACGGGAATTCCGGTTGAAGCGCGTGAAAGACTGTTCAAGCCATTTGCAAAAATACGCGATTTAACACAAGGGAACGGACTAGGGTTGCCTACCTGCAGCCTTATCGCTTATAAATTAAATGGCACACTGACTTTGGACACTGATTATAAAAAAGGGACCCGGTTTATACTGGAACTTCATGTATAATAGTGTACATTCTCACATATTAACATGGATTATTCATTCTGACAATCAATAAATTTGATTTAATCCGTGTTAATATGTAATGATTTCCTGTATCTCTCCGTTAGTGAGATTATAAATTAATGAGAAGAAAGAGACAACACATCCAATCCTGAAGGGCTTTGGAATACCCTTAATCCGAATTCGGGAAGCACAGCCAACAAATGGTCAAAGACCTCTGCTTGCAAGCGTTCGTATGGAATCCAGTCTTTATTGGCAGAGAAGAAATAAAGTTCTATGGGCAATCCTTGCGGCGTAGGTTGTAATTGACGCACCATCAAAATCAATTCTGTATTCACCCGAGGATTATGACGCAAATAATATTCCAGATAGTGACGAAACACATAAAGATTCACTTCCTCCTTTCCCGTTTTTTCAAAGTCTGACATCCAAGCTTGTTTTTCAAATGTCTTCATTTGCTCCAGTGTACAGAAATGGACTGTATTCATATCTATATTAATAGAACGCTTCACCCTACGTCCACCACTTTCCCGCATACCACGCCAGTTCTGAAACGAATCACTGACCAATGCATAAGGAGGAACTGTGGTTATAGTATTATCCCAATTGCGTACTTTTACAGTGGTAAGGGTCACTTCTATTACTGTACCGTCAGCTCCATATTTCGGCATAGTAATCCAATCTCCCGGTCGAAGCATATCATTGGCAGAAAGCTGGACTCCGGCAACCAATCCCATAATCGTATCTTTGAAAACCAACATCAAAATAGCAGCAGAAGCACCCAATCCTGTAAGAATGTTCACAGGATCTTTATCTATCAATGTACTGACTATAATAATTACCCCTACACAAATCACAATCAGTTTTATCATCTGATATACTCCTTTCAGAGGATGATTTTTCAGCTTCTCATGTTCACTTGAAATGGTATAGAGAGAGGTCAAAAAAGAACAGATCAATTTCATGGCTACAGCCGTGATGTAAACCCAGCATAGCTTCAGTATGAATGTCAAAGTCACAGGCTCATGTGGAAAAGCAAAAGGAAGTAATACATACAATATTATAGGTGGAATAAGATGACACATATTATCCAGTACAGCATCATTGAATAAATAATCATCCCAAGTAGCCTGTGTTCTTGCTGTCAGTTTTTTTATAGTAGGAACTATTATTTTTCTACAAAAGTAATCTGCCACAAAAGCAATGATCAGAATCCCTGCTATCATGACAATACGCTGAGTGATGCCCAGACTTTCCTGATGCACCCCCATCTGTTGCAATAAGTTAGTAAGATCGTTGTTTATTGTATCCATATTTTATACGTTTGCTGCAAAGATAATAAATTCACCACAGACTATATATATCAACTCAGATTATTTATATTGACAATCAGCAATTTATATTCAATCTGTGTTAATTTGTATAATCTGTGGTGAAATATGAAAAGGAAACATTCACTGTTTCTTTGTCAACCATTTCTCTTGAATATTCTGCATCACTTCATACCAATTAGGAATATAAACGGTAGCAAAAATCGTATTCACGGCCATACCAAATACTACTGCCGCACCTAGTGCCACACGGCTTCCGGCACCAGCGCCTGTTGCAAACAGCAACGGCATCACACCTAATACAAAAGTAAATGAAGTCATCAGAATAGGACGCAAACGCACATGCCCCGCCTCATAAGCCGCCTCACGGATAGGATTGCCGGCCTTACGGTAATCACGGGCGAACTCCACAATTAAAATACCATTTTTCGCCGATAAGGCTATCAACAGAATAATACCGATTTGTGTATAAATGCTGACTGGAACTCCCATCACCCAACAACCGAGCATCGCTCCCAAAATAGCTACCGGTAATCCCATTACGGCAGCCACCGGGCTTGTCCAACTTTCATACTGAGCTGCCAATACTAAATAAGCTACCAACAAAGCCATGATTAAAATAATAGTAGTAGTATTACCAGCCTGAGTTTCTTGATAAGCAACAGAAGTCCACTCATATCCAAACTCTCCTCCTAGCTGATTTTTTATCAAACTCCCCACAGCCTCTATCGCCTGACCGGAACTACTCCCCGCAGCCGGAGTAATAGTGATAGAAGCTGCCGAATACATATTATATCGGTTTATCTGATCCATTCCCAGTTTTTGCTCTATTTGTGTAAAACTACTGAAAGGAACCATCTCTCCTTTCGAATTGACCACACTCAGTTTCAACACATCATCAATCACCTTTTGGGCCTGTTCACCAGCCTCCAATTTTACCTGGTAGATACGGCCGAATTCTACAAAATCATTTACATAAGCCTGCCCCATATAATACCCTAATGTAGAGAAAACCTGATTCAACTGCAAGCCCATTAACTGAACTTTATCACGGTCTATATTCAAAAAATACTGAGGTACATCCGCTTGATACATACTGCTTATAGAAGCAATAGCCGGCTCATTGTGATAATTAGCCAATAACGCCTCAACCGCCTTTTGCAGTTCTTCTGCACCCAAAGACTTGCGATCTTCCAGTTCGAGTTGTAAACCACCTGTATTACCCATACCAGGGATAGCAGGAGGAATAATACCAAAGACTTGGGCTTCCTGTATCATGGCATATGCCTGTTCATTAAAACGATTAACCACCGCTTGAGCGGTATGCTCCTTACCCGCACGCTCTTTCCAATTCTTCAGCACCACAAAATAGGTAGCCGCATTAGGCAACTGACCACCTCCCATGATACTGAATCCGTTTACTCCCAAATAAGTCTTCACTTCGGGATACTCTGACAAAATAGCATCAATCTGCTTACCCACCATTTGTGTACGTTCTAAAGAAGAGGCAGCCGGAAGCTGAATGGCAATCATAAAATATCCGTCATCTTCTTCGGGAATAAAGGTGCTGGGCCATTTTACAAACATCAGAATAGCAATGACTGATATTACGATATAAGAACCGATAGCAATAACCGGACGTGCCAACAACCATTTTACTGAAGCGTCATAAACCCGCTGCATCCAGTCATTCATACTATCAAACCAACGGAACAAACGCGCTTTATGCATCGGAGTAGGACGGAGCAACAGAGCACAAACAGCCGGAGTCAATGTCAATGAATTGAAACCACTTATAACCGTAGAAGCCGCAATAGTCAATGCAAACTGTTTATAAAGCTGCCCGGAAATTCCACTAATCAGTGTAGTAGGGATAAAAACGGCAAGCAGTACCAGCACCACTCCGACAATAGGTCCGGTAATCTCTCCCATAGCCTGCTCGGTGGCCGCCCGGGCGTCCAGCTTCCCTTCATCTAGAATACGGGTGGCATTTTCAGTCACCACAATGGCATCATCCACTACAATAGCTATAGCCAATATCAAGCCGAACAGTGTCAATGTATTGATAGAAAAGCCTAAAGCAGCCATTACCGCCAGTGTTCCGATAAGAGAAACAGGGATAGTAAGACATGGAATAAGAACTGCCCGCCAGCTTTGCAGGAAAAAAAAGATAACCAGCACCACTAGAACAATCGCCTCCACGAAAGTCTTCATCACTTCATCAATAGAGTCATGAACCACATCTGTAGTGTCCAATGTTACATTATACTTCACCCCTGCCGGAAATGTTTCAGCCAATTCCGCCATGCGTGCACGAACTCCTTTAGACACATCCAATGAGTTACTCCCCGGTAACTGATAGACAGCAATACCTGCTGTAGGTTGTCCCTTCAATTTGGAAACAACTCCATACTCGGCACTTCCCAACTCAATTTTGGCAACATCTCTCAGACGAAGTACCTTCCCCTGGTCTTCCACTCTCAATATGATGTCCCCAAACTCTTCAGAAGTAGAAAGCCGTCCCTTCACATTCAGCGTATATTGAAAATCATTATTGGCCGAACTACCGATAGGCTGTCCCACATAACCGGCTGAAACCTCCATGTTCTGACTTTGAATAGCAGAGTAAACTTGCTGCGGAGTAATATTGCGGATACGCATTGTTTCAGGATTCAGCCATACACGCATGGAATAGTCTCCGGCTCCCATCACATTCACCGCTCCTACTCCCGGCACACGTGTCAACTGGTCTACCAGATTCAAATTGGCATAATTGGTCAGATAAAGGCCATCATAAATACTATCACCACTCAGTGTAAGCATCATCACAATATTGGATGACTGCTTCTGCACCGTCACTCCCTGTACTTTCACAGCTTCAGGCAAAGAATTCAACGCTACACTAACTCGGTTTTGTACCATTACAGTTGCCATATCAATATCCGTTCCCACTTCGAAAGTCACAGTCAGCGAATAAGCACCCGATGCGGAGGAATTGGAGCTCATATACAACATTCCATCCACACCGTTTACCTGCTGTTCAATGGGGATACCGACAGTTTGAGCTACAGTTTCAGCATTGGCACCCGGATATACCGCACTGACTTGCACGGTAGGCGGCGTAATATCGGGATATTGCGCCACGGGCAATATATTCAGAGTTACAAGTCCGGCCACCACGAATAACAAAGCCAGCACCGTGGCAAATATAGGCCGTTCTATGAAAAATTTTGAAAACATAAGGCTATTGAAGTTTATTGGTTTGTTCTATCGGTTTAATTTTCATGCCTTGGCGCACTTTCAACAATGCCTTGGTGACATAACGTTCGGAAGGTGACAAGCCACTTTTTACAACACGCATATTATGATCCGCCAATTGCCCGACTTCAATATGCCGATAATTCACTATATCACTATCATTCACTACATACAAATACTTGCCCAACTGATCTGTTCCGATAGAAGCATCATTAACCAGCACTGCATTCCGCGCTTCACCGTATGGTAACGTGACACTGACAAATAATCCGGGACGAAGCTTCCCGTCAGAGTTATCTAATTCCGCACGCAAACGGAGAGTACCTGTAGTTAATGTCACATTGGGAGAAAGATAATCTAGTTTCGCTTTCCATGCCTGTGCCCCGTCAGTCCCCAAGCGCAAGGTTACAAAATGAGTTTCTGCAGGAATCTTGCTGGCAGCCTCCTGGGTCAGCTCATATGTCAGATATTGGTTATCTGCAATATTAAAATAGGAATACATACGGTTATCCTTATAAACAGTAGCCAATTTAACCGGTTGCAAAGCACCACCGATGTATGCTCCGACAGAATAAGCTGATACATCAACCACTCCATCACAAGGAGCCTTGACATAGCAATAACTCAAGTTGGTACGCGCAGTTTTCAAAGCTGCTTCAGCATTACTTACGGCAGCCTCACAAGCAACGACATGGCTTTCTGCCTGCAAATATTGTATACGGCTCACCGCATCACTTTTTATCGCTTCTTTCATACGTTGATAACTACTGACAGCATATTCAAGATTGGCTTTAGCCGTTTTTAATTCAGCTTCCGCTTGTTTCACTGAATTTTCATAAAGTGTCGGTTCTATAACAAACAATACCTGTCCCTGACGTACCCGGGAACCAGGTGCAAAATTCTTGGATTGTAAAATTCCATTTACTCGTCCCACCAAATCTACAGTGGATTCCGCTTCCAAATAACCGGGATAATCTTTGGTCAGCGTCACATTTTCCACCAAAGGTTTCGCTACATCTATAGGCAATGCCTGCATTCCTGTCTGAGAAGGTTTATTTTTATCGCAGGCGGTGAGCACACATACCGTCCATGCGAAAGTTATCATTATTCTTTTCATATCTTGGGTTAGGTTTTTTATTATTTCTATAGTTCAACAACTTTTCCGTCACAGTCTACCAGCCTCCACCCAATGCCTGATACATCTGAATCAGACAAAGCAATGAATATCCCTGTGCCTGCACCAATGAATTCTCGTATGACAGTAACGAACGCTGTGCATCCAACACATTTTGGAAAGGGCTCAGCCCCTGTTTGTATAAGTCCAATGAAAGTTTAAATGCCTCTTTCCCCTGATTCAGCATCTCACGACATGCCACAATCTGTTTGATGGAATTCTTATAACTACTCATGGCATTATCCACCTCCTGCACTGCTGTAAGAACCGTAATATTGAACTGATTGATTGTCTCATCCAGTTGTGCACGCTGCAAGCGTACATTATTCGCACGCTGGCCACCATTAAAAATCGTCCAGCTCATAGAGGGAGCGATGCTCCATGTCATACTGCTACGTTTAGTAAAGTCTTTCATATCATGTGAAGCATAGCCGAAGGAACCGTTCAGAAAAAATGAGGGAAGCCAATCGGTCTTAGAAGCTCCCAACAGGGCTGCTTGTGCATTGACTTGACGTTCGGCAACCCGTACATCGGGACGTCGTAAAAGTAATTGTCCGGGAAGACCAACCCCTACCGGCTCTATATAATCGGGTAACGGTTTTCCCGTTTCCAGTGCAGCCGTCACATCCTGAGGATAAAGCCCGAGCAATACAGCCAACGCATTCATATATTGAATAATACCGGATTCTGTAGCAGGAATAGAAGCCAATGTACTATAATAAACCGATTTAGCCTGAGCCACATCCAGTTTGGAAGCCAATCCGGTATTATAACGCACTTCAGTTATATCCACTACCGCCTTTTGAGATAAAGCATTGCGCTGTAACACACTGAGTTCCTGTTGGGCCTCACGCAAATTAAAATAGGCTGACGCCACTTCTGCACAAAGACTTACCATCGTCGCATTGTACTCTTCACGACTTGCCGCAAAATTTTCTTTCTGCGCTTTCACCCGTTGGCGGATGGAACCGAACACATCCACCTGCCAGCTCATATTAACCGTTGCATCATAATACCCCACTCTGGATTGAGGCTGTCCCGTACCGGTATTACCACTAGTCTGTTGGCGGTTCCACCTGGCATCCAATGACAAAGCCGGATAATAGCCTCCTCTGGCTATCCTCAGATTCGCTTTCGCCATATCTATACGATTCAAGGCAGTAAGGACAGACGGATTCTGCCTGACAGCCACATGAATCAATGAATCCAGTGTGGCATCCTGAAATACAGTCCACCAATGGTCATCCACCGGAAGCTGTTGTTGAAACATCGCATCCTCTTCTTGCCAATGTTCCGGCAAGGGTACATTCAATAATTTTTCGGTCCGCTGCTGGGCATTCAGTGCCAAAGGAATGATTAAAAGGAGCCATGCTCCCCATCTACGTATTTTCCTCATAAGTTTATCACATTAAAAAACATTAGGAAAACACATGAAGCAACGTTTTGTTTAACCCTTTGACTTTCAAAAACAAAACAGCCTCTCCTTCTGAGAAGAAAAGGCTGAACCATAAAATATGAAAAGAGAAGTTATTTACCAAACATATTATTTATTAATGACATAGAACCAGTCAGCATACTTCCCAAGACATCCTGATTAAATGCAATGGAATAGTTTTCGGGAGATAACTGTATATCCATTTGTACAATACCGTTTTTGCTGATTTTCTTCAATTCTTTAGCCTTTATATTATAATAGGCAAAACGGCGGAAACTTTGATACACATCACTCATCTCCACATCTACATGCTGCAATACGGAAGCGCCGCCTGCTACCGTAGGCAGCTCTAATGTCTTTCCATTATCCAACGTCAGGACACACTTACTGTCATTAAGAATTTCCACCTCATGCCCCGACCCGATAGTAACAGCCAGCGAATAACGTATGGTACTTTTATACTGAAATCCAGCGAGTGCCACATATACGTCCATATTATTGGAAACACCCAGATTCATACCCTCGCATACCACTGTACGCACTCCGGTCTGGTTGGTTTCATCGTAAATTACCTTTTGCGCCATAGCTCCTACACTCAGAAGCAAAAAGACGAATAAAAACAATACTTTCTTCATAATTCTTCAGTTATTATTTCATCATACAACAAAAACAAACTCATAATGATGACAATATTAACAAAAACTTTTCATACAACATATATCACAACGCATCATTTATACGTTTTTATCCGAACAAGCATAGAACTATAACCTTTCGCATCTCTTATTTCAATCTACTCTACCGATTCGATTCCAACGAATTGAATTTTGCTCTTCATCTTTTGAATACCAAATCCATTGTACTACACCCACAATGAAATCATCAGGCACCAATCCCCAATGTCGTGAATCCAATGAATGGTGTATATTGTCTCCCAGCATAAAACAGCTCTATCATGAAAGAGAATTTCTTTTCGAGTCCATTCTTTCATCAAAAAAGTCAACTGCTCCTTTTCTATCCTTTTACACGAGAAGAAACAAAATACCCCAAAAGCCAACAACACATAAAGCAGGATTTTCATAATTTTGCTTTCAGGATATCATCCATCTCAAATATTTCAACATTACATTCCGATTCACAATTTAACAAGTACAACCGAGGGGTATATTGAGAAAGAAGCACACTCATGCTTTGGTGTTCCAATGCGTACTTGCCTACCAGTTCACCATCGGTGAATCAGCACTCTTTTCCTCCCGTGCATACAACAGGACAGTAGAAGGCAAATTAACAAAATATAAAGTATCGTCCCCCTCTGTTTTTCCAATAAATTCAGTAGCTATAAATTCTCCAGGCCCTTGTCCACTGCTTCCAAAGCTACCCACTCTTTCGCCTGTCTGTTCCTCTAGAATCTGACAAATAGGTTCACCGGAAAATTTACAACGTTGAACCATAAGAATTCCACAATCAAAAGAAGAGAATGTAACCAACTCATTGGAGATAATTTCTTTATCATAATAAAAGCCATAGATCGGTTTGGTGGGAATAGATAAAAAGTCATTTCCTTTGTTACTGACACAGGAAATAAAAAAAGGATGGCAACAATCGAATAATACAATTTTATTTTAATCATAATTTTAATACTCTTCAAACGGGACAAAACAAATGCTTAATGCCTATTTATTTTGTCCCGTATTACATAAATGTCTAATTACTCAGGAATGGTATATCGATTTACCCAATTTGCTTCCTTACTTGTCTCAATAATAACAGGTTCGCCCGGAGGACCTACAACGAGTTCATAACAACGTGAATTACGTTGATACATACAATCCTTCGTACCTAAAGTCAAGGCCTCCACATTTGACAAAGCTAAATCGGACAATTCTTCTTTGTTTCGAGAACCATACAAAACATAACTTCCACCAACTGCCAATGAGGCAATCAATGCCATTTTAAGTGTTCTTTTCATAATATATTTTTTTAAGTTTAAAATAGGGATATCTCATGATGATTCAAAGATGTATGATGAAAAAGATACCGTCTGTCCCTATCATCAGAAACAGACAGTCCACGAAGGCCATTTAGTTTGATTGCATTTGGAGGTGAATGTTTTCATTGTATCACTTTTTATAAAGAACATAAAAACTTTCCACTTAAACAAACATTTCCGCTTTTATTTTACAATAGAATTATCATAAAAACATTTGTATCCTCCTCGATTCATGCTCAAACCTCACCTTTTTGTGCATATTTTCTCCCCATATCCTTTTGTCGCTCAAATTGTTTAAGTAAATTTGCCGTCGGAATATTACTAATACCAAATATATTAAAGTATATGAGTTTAAAAATTGTAGTACTGGCAAAACAAGTTCCCGACACACGCAATGTGGGGAAAGATGCCATGAACGCTGACGGTACTATCAACCGTGCGGCACTTCCGGCCATCTTCAATCCGGAAGACCTGAACGCCTTGGAACAGGCACTCAGACTGAAAGACACACATCCCGGCTCTACGGTAACTATCCTGACCATGGGCCCCGGACGCGCTGCCGAAATTATTCGTGAAGGTTTATACAGAGGAGCAGACAATGGATATTTATTGACCGACCGTGCTTTTGCCGGTGCTGACACGTTGGCCACTTCATACGCCATCGCTACGGCTATCCGCAAAATAGGCGAATGTGATCTGATTATCGGTGGCCGTCAGGCTATCGACGGTGATACCGCACAGGTAGGTCCGCAGGTAGCGGAAAAACTGGGGTTAAGCCAGATTACTTATACGGAAGAAATTCTGAATGTGGACGAAACTGCCCGCCGCATCACTGTAAAACGCCATATTGACGGCGGGGTAGAAACAGTGGAAGGTCCTCTGCCTATTGTACTGACAGTGAACGGAAGTGCAGCTCCCTGCCGTCCGCGCAATGCCAAATTGTTACAGAAATACAAACGCGCTCTCGGTACACAGGAAAAAGCAGCCATCACTAAAGACGGTTCTGAACTGCCTTACGCTGAACTATATGAAAAATTCCCTTACCTGAATATCACTGAATGGAGTGTGGCCGATGTAGAAGGAGACACCAAGCAGTGCGGTCTGTCAGGCTCTCCCACCAAAGTGAAGAAGATTGAAAACATCGTCTTCCAGGCAAAAGAAAGCAAGACCATGACAGGAAGCGACCAGGATGTGGAAGGATTGATTGTCGAACTGTTAGCTAACCATACAATAGGATAACGATTATGAATAATGTATTTGTATATTGCGAGATTGAAGGCACAACAGTGGCCGATGTGAGTCTCGAACTTTTAACCAAAGGCCGTAAATTAGCTAATCAGTTAGGCTGCCAGCTTGAGGCAATCGCTGCCGGAACCGGCCTTGCAGGAATTGAAAAACAAGTATTGCCCTACGGAGTAGACAAACTTCATGTATTCGATGCTCCGGGTCTGTTCCCTTATACTTCACTGCCCCACACTTCTATCTTGGTGAATCTGTTTAAAGAAGAAAAACCGCAAATCTGTCTGATGGGCGCTACCGTTATCGGCCGCGATCTGGGACCACGTGTATCTTCCGCATTGACTAGCGGACTGACTGCCGACTGTACCCAGTTGGAAATCGGTACCCACGAAGACAAGAAAAATGGCATCACTTACGAAAATCTGTTGTATCAGATTCGTCCCGCCTTCGGTGGTAACATCGTTGCAACCATTGTCAACCCCGAGCACCGTCCGCAGATGGCGACCGTTCGCGAAGGCGTGATGAAGAAAGAGATTCTGGATGAAAGCTACCAGGGAGAAGTGGTGAACCACGACGTTGCCAAGTTTGTTCCTGAAACAGACTATGTAGTAAAAGTCATCGACCGCCATGTAGAAAAAGCCAAACATAACCTGAAAGGCGCACCTATCGTGATTGCCGGAGGTTACGGAATGGGATCTAAAGAAGGTTTTGACAAATTGTTCGAACTGGCCAAAGAACTTCACGCCGAAGTGGGTGCCAGCCGTGCAGCTGTCGATGCAGGTTATGCAGACCATGACCGCCAGATTGGTCAGACGGGCGTAACCGTCCGTCCCAAACTGTATATCGCTTGCGGTATCTCCGGACAAATCCAGCACATCGCAGGTATGCAGGATGCAGGTATCATCATCTCTGTAAACAGTGACCCGAACGCTCCGATCAACACCATTGCCGACTATGTGATTAACGGCACTGTGGAAGAAGTCGTTCCGAAATTGATTAAGTATTATAAAAAGAACAGTAAGTAATGGCAAACTTTTATACCGATATACCGGAACTCAAGTATCACTTGAACAATCCGATGATGGAGCGCATCTGCCAACTGAAAGAGCGCGACTATAGAGATAAAGACGAGTTCGATTATGCACCGCAGGATTATGCCGATGCAATGGACTCTTACGATAAGATTCTGGAGATCACAGGTGAGATTACAGGTGAAACTATCGCTCCCAATGCCGAAGGGGTAGACGAAGAAGGTCCTCACTGTGGAAACGGACGTGTGGAATATGCTTCAGGAACCAAGCAGAACCTCGACGCTATGGTAAAAGCCGGACTGAACGGTATGACCATGCCTCGTCGTTTCGGTGGCTTGAACTTCCCCATCACCCCGTACACCATGTGCGCGGAAATTGTTGCCGCTGCCGATGCGGGATTCGGAAACATCTGGTCTTTGCAAGACTGTATCGAAACGCTGTATGAGTTCGGTAACGAAGACCAGCACAGCCGTTTCATTCCCCGTATTTGTGCGGGTGAAACCATGTCTATGGACTTGACCGAACCCGATGCCGGTTCCGACCTTCAGTCAGTAATGCTGAAAGCTACTTTCGATGAAGCCAACAACTGCTGGCGTCTGAACGGTGTGAAACGTTTCATCACTAACGGTGACGCTAATCTTCACCTGGTATTGGCACGTAGCGAAGAAGGAACCAAAGACGGACGTGGTTTGTCTATGTTCATCTATGACAAAAACGAAGGAGGTGTAGATGTACGCCGCATCGAAAATAAATTAGGTATCCACGGCTCTCCTACCTGCGAACTGGTTTACAAGAACGCGAAAGCCGAACTTTGCGGTGACCGTAAGCTCGGTTTGATTAAATACGTAATGGCCTTGATGAATGGTGCGCGTCTGGGTATCGCCGCCCAGTCAGTAGGTTTGTCACAAGCCGCTTACAACGAAGGACTGGCATACGCCAAAGAACGTAAGCAGTTCGGAAAAGCCATCATCGATTTCCCAGCAGTATATGACATGCTGTCTATCATGAAAGCCAAACTGGATGCAGGCCGTGCATTGCTTTACCAGACTTCACGCTATGTGGATATTTACAAAGCATTGGATGATATTGCCCGCGAACGCAAACTGACTCCTGAAGAACGTCAGGAACAAAAAGTCTACGCCAAGCTAGCAGACAGTTTTACTCCGCTTTCCAAGGGTATGAACTCTGAATATGCCAACCAAAATGCATACGATTGTATCCAGATTCACGGTGGTTCAGGTTTCATGATGGAATATGCTTGCCAGCGCATCTATCGCGACGCACGCATCACCAGCATTTACGAAGGAACGACCCAGTTGCAGACTGTAGCCGCTATCCGTTATGTAACCAACGGTTCTTATATCGCAACCTTACGTAATTACGAGGCTATTCCTTGCAGTGAAGAAATGCAACCGCTGATGGACCGTGTGAAAGAAATGGCCAACAAATTTGACGCATGCACTAATGCAGTAAAAGAGGCCCAGAATCAAGAGTTGCTTGATTTCGTTGCACGCCGTCTTTATGAAATGGCTGCCGTATGCATCATGTCACATCTTCTTATCCAAGATGCGACAAAAGCACCTGAATTGTTCGCCAAGTCAGCCCATGTATATGTAAACTATGCAGAAGCTGAAATAGAAAAACATTTCAATTTCATCCGTAAAATAAAAGCAGATGATTTAGCCGACTATCGTTTGTAAACTTCATTCCATTCTATAAAAAGACGTTCTATTCTTCACCGAATAGAACGTTTTTTGTAGGATTTACTTTTAAACACATACTGATACAAAATCAAAAACGCCCGTTTCACAACGAGCGTTTTCCTTATAAACAAAGCCTCATCCGACCTTATTTACTAACAAACTTATTATTAACGTATTTATAAAACTGCTTCTTCATATCCTTCCTACAACCATATCGATCCCTCTATCCAGACAAACTAATAATCCGTCCACCTTTCTTCTACTCAATCTTGATTCTCAAACTTTTTCTTTTTCCACAAGTAAAATTAAAGCTTTATTATCATTGAGACAAGAGTTATCGACCAATCTCCTTATTTCATCTATTAACACCCGTTTTTGTTCCTTATCAAACTATTTCGAACTTTTCTTTCCACCTAATGTTATGAGAGAAACTTATTAAAAACCTTGACTTATGAAAGAATTAGAATTAACCAGTAACGCCGCTTTGACGGATGCGGTATATGAAACCGCCCTGAACGGCTCTTTTCTTGAAGTTAAACTTGTAGCAGGTTCCGTGGGCGATGATGAACCTAGAGGAATGCAACCGGAATATGAATGTTATCACATCAGCTATCCGGACAAAAAAGACACAATTTTATTCGAGCAACCTTTGGATGCCGCCGATGACAAAGTAACCGTATATGATTTGGGAAAGAAAATCAAATCCATAGAAGGCTGTTGCCACAAGACACTGACAAAAGGCGAAAGCCGCACAGCCACAGCACGTAAAGTAGTTGCTCATGGTCCTATGTGGATTTATGTGGCTATTGCTATCGGTATGGATAAAGCAGGTACCGAATCACCTTTTATGATTGTTCAAGGAGCAGGTACTTACGGCTCTGAAAACACAACAGAAAGTGAGATGATAGGCTATGTTGACGGGCGTATTCATGAAATGACCGCTCTGCTAGTACGCCGCGCACATTTAAAAACACTGCATCTGGCAAGTATTCGTGTAGGCTACAAATATCTGTTTGTAGAACCGGGAAGAATAGGAAAAGCTAAAGTAAAAGAAGGATAGGATAACGAAACATTATCTTCACCGATAACCATTAAAAAGCCTGCTGCCGAAAAACGGTAACAGGCTTTTTTATTCTCGTGAATCACTCTAACGTATCTACCGGCAAATCTGATTCTTTACGATAGCCTGATGAAGTAAATATAGCTATCAGTTCTCCTTGTTCATCTGTTATCTTCACCTCGACAAAAGGAATGCGATGATGATTGAACACCTCAGTAGCATCGGCATACACGTAACCCAGTTTGGCGGGACGGAGAAAAGTGATATTGGCATTCACGGAAAGTGTAAGCTTCTTACGGCTGTTCGCCACAGCGGCAAAAGCCAAATCTGCCAATGTAAACAAAGCTCCCCCTTGGCATACCCCTCCTCCGTTCAGATGACGATCAGTCACTTCCATACGCGCACGGGCATAACCCGGCTTTATTTCAAGAAGTTCCACTCCCGTACAGGTAGCGAAACGATCCGTCTTCAAAAATTCTTTCAATGTTGTCATATTACAATCTGTATGAATGAAAGACTTTTAGTGAATAATCACCATCGTAGCCCCGAAACCATATTCACGGAACGAAGCATCCTGACTTTCATAGTTTTTATATTTATATTTCAACTCCTGCAAGATAGATTTGCGTAGCACACCATCTCCCTTACCATGAATAAAGACAATTTTCTGTCCCTTCTTGTTCTTGTATTCTTCCAATGTCTTGCGGAAAACATCCAATTGATAATTCAATATCTCGCTGTTGCTCATACCGGCAGTCGTATCCAGCAACTCGTGAGCATGGAGATCAATCTCTACAATTTCACTCTTCACCTTCTTGGGTTGTGGTTGTTTTGCCATTTGCGGTTCCGGTTCTTTTTTCTGTAGCAATGCATCCTTTATATCCTCCGCTGAAACAAAAACCTGTTTCACCGGAACATCATCTCTCACAATATCATAAATAAGTGACGGTTCTTCAAAGAAAATACTCTCACGGAAAGTATGCAGTTTATAAAACTTCACTGTATCTATACGTAGTTCTACCGATACGGCAGGCTTGAACAAAAAGCTTTTGTTATCCTTGAAAGCGATGAACTGCACCGCCACCCTTTCCAATTCATTTAAAGCGCTTTTCTCGAATTCCTCTATATAGAATTTAGTATTCGGTTCCACCGTGCCATGGCTACGTACCCGCCAGTTACTTCCTTCGGCAGTAAGATAAGTAAAGTACAATGTGAAATTGCTGTCGTTAATAAGATACGAGTCAAATGCCGTTGCTGAAATGGCCTTGAGATCTTGTGGTACAAAAGCAAGCATCACATTCAAGATATCCCCCCCTTTTCGCTCAGCCGGACGATAAGTAATGGGACGTTCATCCTCCTCTTCATCCTGACGTACCTTGACTGACGCTCCTTTTGCCTTTGCACTGACAACCTCCTGTTTAGGAGCCGGAGCTACGGGTTTACGCTTCATGTTATAATCATCCGTGTCTATAACCACACACTCTTTTATGGGCATCGGAATATCAAAACCATCGGCATCTTCTACCAAGACCATGTCTTTTCCTTGAAATCCTGTCACAACACCGCCCCCTACCTCACTAAGGAAACGGACTTTATCTCCTATTTTCATACTCTTTTCTTTTTTAGTTAGCGCAAATATCGGTACTTTTGCGCAGAAAAAGAAATAGATTCAGATGGAAGATACCAAACATATCAAAATAAGTGAGTTCAACTACCCGCTACCCGATGAACGGATCGCCAAATTCCCCCTCGCCACACGCGACCAGTCCAAACTGTTAGTTTACCGCCACGGTGAGGTGAACGAAGATGTCTTTACTTCTTTGCCGCAATATTTGGAATCCGGAGAATTGATGATATTCAATAATACCAAAGTAATTCAAGCGCGTCTGCATTTCCGTAAAGAAACAGGGGCATTGATAGAGGTCTTCTGTCTGGAACCTATCCAGCCCAATGACTATGTGCTAAGTTTTCAACAAACACGCCGGTGCAGCTGGCTATGCATGATAGGTAATCTGAAAAAATGGAAAAAAGGTACGTTAAGCCGCGTGGTGGATGTGAAAGGAAAGCAAATTGTCCTGTCCGCCACCCGTGGAGAGTGTAGGGGAACCAGTCATTGGATTGATTTCTCATGGGATGATGATTCAATCACATTTGCCGACCTGTTGGAAGTAATAGGTGAACTGCCCATCCCTCCCTACCTGAACCGTGAAACACAAGAAAGTGACAAGGAAACTTATCAGACGGTTTATTCAAAGATAAAAGGTTCCGTTGCCGCTCCTACCGCAGGGCTTCATTTTACGGAAAGAGTACTGGCAGCGCTGGACGAACGGGGAATTGACCGTGAGGAACTGACTTTACACGTAGGCGCAGGTACTTTCAAGCCCGTAAAAAGTGAAGAGATAGAGGGACATGAGATGCATACGGAATACATTTCTGTAAGCAAGCATACCATTGAAAAACTAATCGCCCATAATGGAAAAGCCATTGCGGTAGGAACCACTTCTGTACGCACCCTGGAAAGTCTTTATTATATCGGGGTCCTTATCCACCATAACCCTGATGCCGCCCAAAACGAATTGCACGTACAGCAATGGATGCCCTATGAAGATAAGAATGAACTGACTCCAGTGGAAGCCCTGCAACAAATTCTGGATTATCTGCACCGCCACGAAATGGAAGCGTTGCATAGCAGTACTCAAATTATCATCGCACCGGGATATCAATACAAAATAGTCCGGAAAATGGTCACCAATTTCCATCAACCACAAAGTACATTACTGCTATTGGTTTCTGCCTTTGTGAGAGGAAACTGGCGAAAGATTTATGACTATGCTTTGGAACATGATTTCAGGTTCCTGAGCTATGGAGACAGTTCGTTGCTGATCCCCTAAAACTTCATCACAGATATAAAGCCTTTCTTCCGTATTATTAAGGCTTTTTATACAAATGTTTACTACATCCTACGACAGCAGGACGTATATCCTATTGCAATGGGGCGTCTTAGTATGCTGTATAAAAAGAATTAGTCATCCGTATAAAAAGTCTTAGCTATGCCCAAGAAGCAACTTGGAAAAAGACATTGGTAAACGGAAATAGATTTTTAGTCAACGAGAAAAGAATTTGAGAATAATCCACTATTTTTGTATTTGAGTAAAAGACTATACACAATATGACTAGAAACGAACAATGAAAAATCCAATATGACAGCAGAAGAATTAGGTCAGATGATATGGAACGTGAAGGAGCTCCTTCGCAATGTATATGACAATAAGGACGTGGAGGATGTAATTCTTCCGTTCACTCTCCTCCGCCGTCTGGACTGCGTACTTGTAGGTTCAGAGGCCCTTGTGGCAACTAACATGAAGCAGCTTGAAGAACTTGGTCAGACCTCACAAGAGGATATCGACAATATGATGCCGATGCTCATGGATGCTGCCGGCTACAAATTCTACAACACGAGTGGTCTGTCACTCTCTAAGTTGATAACAGTTCCTGCCGACTTGACGAACAACTTTAAGACCTACCTTAAAGGTTTCAGTCCAAACATCCGTGAGATTCTGAAAAACTTCACCGGTAAAGGTGAAAACGCAAGCCTGAGCGACATCTTCTCAAACCTTGCCCGCAAGAACCTGCTGCTCCAAGTGACTAAAGCTTTTGTACTGAACATCGACCTCAGTCCCGACAAAGTAGACAACCACATGATGGGTACTGTTTTCGAAATTGTCATTCGTTACGCAAAAGAATCTGTAGGTATCGGTGCCGGTCAGTTCTATACTCCTCGTGACATCGTCCGCTTGATGACGGAGATTACCTTGCTCGGCCAAGAAGATAAGATTTACCAAGATGGGAAGATAATCTCTGTGTATGACCCCTGCTGTGGTACAGGCGGCATCCTGACATTGACCAAGGACACCATAGAAGAAACAGCAAAGGAGCGTAGAGTGGATGTAACCGTCAACCTGTTTGGTCAGGAATTAAACGACAAAACATACGCACTCTGCAAGAGTGATATCATCATGAAAGGGGACGAAGCAAAGGGCATCGCTGTAGGTGACACGCTTCTTGTCGATGAGTTCCGCGACCAAAAGTTCAACTTTATGCTGGCGAACCCTCCGTACGGTGTGGACTGGAAACGTGAATACGACTCCGTTTCTGCCGAAGCGGAAGATAAAAACAGCCGCTTTGCTCCGGGACTGCCCGACAAAAGCGATGGTCAGTTACTATTCACCTTGCACATGCTCCATAAGATGGACCCCAAAGGCAGTCGTGTAGGCATTCTCTCTAATGGCTCACCATTGTTTAACGGTGGTGCAGGTTCCGGCTGGAGCAATATTCGCAAGCACATGCTTGACAATGATTTACTTGACGCTATCATTGCTTTGCCCGGCGGTTTGTTCTATGGCACAGGTATCGCTACCTACCTTTGGATATTTGATAACAAAAAGCCCGAAAGCCACAAGAATAAAGTGCTACTGATAAATGCAGCTAAAGACGAGTACGTACAGCCTATGCGCAAGAACCTCGGTATGAAAAATGTCTTGGTCAGCGATTACGGTCGAAGTGAAATAGGTCGTATCTACCATGCTTTTGAGACTTGCGACAATGCAAAACTTATGGATAAGGATGATTTCTTCTATACTTATATTACCGTTGAACGTCCTCTCCGTCTTATATACAAGGATGTGAAGACAAAATATGCTGCGCTCGATGAAAAGAAACAGAGCGAAGCTTTGGCAAACATCATTGCGTTGGACGATATTGATACAGAGCGCACCGATGCTGAGTTCTTTGCTTACTTGGAGTCAAAAAAGATAAAGACTACCGCAAAACTTATCAAAGATTGTCGCACCTTCTTTGGTGAAGTGTCTGAAACTGCCCCCGAGGTTCATGTCATACCACTTGATGATAACAGCGACTTGGTCGCTGACACTAATTTGCGTGACTATGAATCGATTCCATTCAAGACGGATATTCAAGAGTATTTTCAAAACGAAGTCCTTCGCTTTGCTCCTGACGCATGGATGGATAGAGAGAAAGATAAGATAGGTTGCGAGTTCCCTATTTCAAAACTGTTTTATGAATATCAGCCGCTACGCTCAGTAGAGGATATCCTTGCGGATATTCGGGCACTTGAAGAAGATGAAGAACAGGAATTATCTTCATTGTTGAATGATTAAAAAGAGGGATGATGAAGAAATATGATGCTTATAAAGATAGTGGAGTGAAATGGATTGGAGAAATACCCAATCATTGGGAGGCGATAAAGATATCACGTGTACATCCAATAATAGGAAGTGGTACAACGCCATTATCCTCGCGTGAAGACTATTATTCAGAAAAAGGTCTCAACTGGCTTCAAACAGGTGATTTAAATAATGGATTGATAACTGAAACAAGTAAGAAAATAACCCCAAAAGCTGTAGATGAATGCAAAATGAAGTTCTATCCTATTCATTCTGTTGTGATTGCAATGTATGGAGCAACAATTGGTAAAGTTGGTTTACTTGATATAGAGACAGCAACCAATCAAGCCTGTTGTATAATTGTACCATCTAAAAGAATATGCCCAAAGTATACTTTTTATTCATTTATCATAGCTAAAGAAGAATTACTATTATCATCATTTGGAGGTGGACAACCTAATATAAGCCAAGATATAATCAGAAAATTAAAAGTCCCTGTTCCTCCGTTATCCGAACAGCAATCCATTGCCTCCTACGTTGATGTCAAGACCGAGAAGATTGACAAGATGATTGCTAAGGCAGAAAAGAAAATAGAATATCTTGGTGAACTTAAACAATCACTTATCACTCGTGCCGTGACACGGGGATTGAATCCAAATACGCCACTAAAAGACAGTGGTGTAAACTGGATTGGTAATATTCCTATGCACTGGGACATCGCCTGTTTACGTTTCTTCTTAAGACTTATAAACGGACGTGCGTATTCACAAAACGAATTGCTACCAAGTGGAAAATACAAGGTACTTCGTGTTGGAAACTTCTTCACAAATGATTCGTGGTACTATTCAAATATGGAACTAGAACCCGATAAGTATTGTGATAAGGATGATTTACTATATGCTTGGTCAGCTTCAGTTGGCCCATATATTTGGAATGAAGCAAAAACAATATATCATTACCATATATGGAAAGTGCAACTGGCTACATCAATGGATAAAATGTATTCATATTATTTATTAAGAGCAGTGACAAATCAAAAAATGAGCGATATGCATGGAAGTACAATGATGCACATTACAATGGGTGATATGAATAAAACAAAGATTCCAATACCTCCTCTTTCCGAGCAACAACAAATCGCCACCTACCTTGATACAAAATGTTCAAAGATTGACCACATTATCGCTACCCAAAAGAAAAAAATTGCTTATCTTCAAGAACTGAAACAAAGCCTCATTACCAACGTAGTGACAGGCAAGATAAAAGTAAGCTGACACATAAAGCATAAGACCATGAAAACAAGCAATAAAGAAGAAGAACCTCATTTCGTAAAGCGAGATAAATTTGCTATAACCGCAGAATATAAGCAATGGTTTGCCGATATCAAATCTCGTTTGCGAAACAGTCAGATAAAAGCCGCCATCAAAGTAAACAGCACGCTGCTGGAGTTCTATTGGAGCTTAGGTCGTGACATTGTAAAGATGAAAGCGGAACAAGCATGGGGAAGTGGTGTTTTGCAACAGCTCAGCTTTGATTTGCGAGATGAGTTTCCTGGTATGAAAGGATTATCATACACCAACTTGCGGTATGCGGCACAGTGGTTCAGATTCTATACAAGCGATGATGAGTCAATTTGCCAACAACTTGTTGACGAATTATCCATGCCACAAAAATTCGCTCTTGTGCCTTGGGGACATCACATTGAAATCATGGCAAAGAGTAAGACTGTGAACGAAGCATTATTCTATATAAACGAAGTGATTGCCGGCAACTGGAGTCGCGCCACGCTGATGAATATGCAGAAAGCAAGTCTTTATGAAAAACGAGGAAAAGCGCAGACCAATTTCAACGACAAGTTGCCACAACCACAAGATGAACTGGCACAAGAAATATTGAAAGGCCCTTATAACTTCGATTTCCTCACATTGCGAGAACCATACAATGAGCACATGCTTGAAGAAGCCTTAGAACACAATATCCGTCGGTTTCTGCTGGAATTAGGTACAGGTTTTGCATACGTTGGAAGTCAGATGGAACTTCGCATGCCTGGTGGAACCAGCTACTTTCCGGATATGGTATTCTATCATACAAAGCTGAAATGCTATGTCGTGCTTGAACTAAAAGTCGTGAAATTTGAGCCTGAATTTGCCGGTAAACTCAACTTCTATGTGTCGGCGGCAGACCATCTTTTGAAAGATGACAATGACAACCCCAGTATAGGACTGCTGGTATGCAAGTCGAAAAACGAGACGGTGGTTAAATGGGCTTTTGAAGGCATCGACCGACCGTTGGGAATAGCAACCTATGAACTTGATGAAGTACTGAAAAAGACACTGGCAGAGAAACTGCCAAGTATTGAAGACATAGAAAATGCAATAGAAGAGTAAATTGTGCAGAAACACTGCACGGTTATATACGAGCTTTGCAATCATAAAACGAAAAATATGAACCGATATGTTTGAACTACTAAACGAAACTCTCTTTGAGAAACACATAGCAGAATACCTTGCAGGAAGCAAGATGTACAATCAACGCACACCAAAGGATTTCAATATTCAAAAGTTGGTGGACTCAGATATGCTTTTACAATTTTTGCGCGAGCAACCTATGTGGCAGAAACTTATCACTCAAAGTTTCGCAGACGAACAAGATGCGCTCAACATTGTGATTGAAACTATCAACACGAAAATTAATCGTGGTGAAAGTTTGCTGTCACTGTTGAAGAATGGCTTCATGCTGCAAGGCCGACGCATCCGGTTGGCAGCTTTCAAACCGAAGATGACCCTTGATGATGATGATGCTGACCACCTCTACAAGAAAAATATCTTCAGCGTGGTTCGCCAGATGAAGTACAGCACGCAGGGCTTCGATAAGGATAACGAACTCGACCTCTGCATTCTGTTAAACGGTCTGCCTATCATTACTCTGGAACTGAAGAACGAAGCTACCGGTCAGACTGTGGTAAACGCCATGCACCAATATCAGACCAACCGCCACCCGCAGAACCGTATGCTTCGCACCTGCCTGGTCCATTTCGCCATGGATAACAACCGGGTGATGATGACCACCCAGTTGGCCGGCGATAATACACGCTTCCTCCCATTCAACAAGGAAACGGTGAATCCACAAGTAGAAGGAGATTATCCGACCTGCTATATGTGGAAAGAGGTGCTGCAAGCTGATTCTTTACTAAATCTCATTCAGCATTTCATTAAACACATTACACCTAAGAAGGGTGAACCGTTCTATATATTCCCCCGTTATCACCAGTTGCGTTGCGTACGCAACATCATTAGCGACGTGCGCGAGAAAGGTGTAGGGCAAACCTATCTCGTGCAGCACTCAGCAGGTTCAGGCAAAACAAAGAGCATGTCATGGCTGGCCTTCCAACTGGCAAACCTTCAGAATGTAGACAACACCCCGGTATTCGATTCGGTTATTATGATTACCGACCGTATTGTGCTCGACCGGAACATTGCCGATGAAATAAAGGGAATGGAAGAAGTAGCCGGTACTGTGAAAGACATCCGCAAAGGTTCACGTAATCTGGCAAAGGCATTAGCAGAAGGCGGTCACCGCATCATCATCTCCACGGAACAAAAGTTCAGCTTTGCATTACCTAAGTTGAAGGAGGCTGCCGGTTCACACTTCGCTGTCATCATAGACGAAGCGCATACAGCCTTTGGCAAGCAAGCATCGCACAATGTGCGTCAAGTTCTCACCGACAAGAATGAACTTCGCGAAACAGTAGAAGAGTTTGGAATTGAGAGCCGTGAAGCCGAGAACAATATGCAAGACCAAATGTTGGCCGAACTGCAAGCTGCCCGCAGCATCAATAGCGGCCATATCAGTTACTTTGCTTTCACAGCCACACCAAAGTCACAGACTTTTGCACTCTATGGCCGTAACGGAAAGGCATTCGACACCTATTCCATGAAACAAGCCATCGAGGAAGGCTTTATCCTTGACGTGCTGAAAAACTATACCACCTTCCAGACCATGTTTGAGCTGGTAAGCAAGATAGACCTTCCTGAAGACACACCTGAATACGAAAAGCAGAACGCACTCCGTTTGATGATGCAATATGTGAACCAGCACCCATACGTCATCAACTACAAAGCCAATATGATGGTAGACTACTTCATGCAGCACTCTGCCCAAAAGATGAAAGGGCAGGCCAAAGCCATTGTAGTGACTTCCAGCCGCGCCAACGCCATATTGTTCCACCAAGCCATCACACGCCGGTTGAAAGAGAAATACAATGGCGAGATAAAAGCACTTGTGGCATTCAGTGGTGAAGTAGAAATCAATGGCAACAAATATACAGAGGAGAAAATAAACGGCTTCGGAATCAAAGACAACGGCATTGCCGTTGAATTCAAACAGCCTAATCAAAGGTTCTTAGTCGTAGCCGACAAGTTCCAGACCGGATTCGACCAGCCTTTACTCCATACTATGTTTGTAGACAGAAAGCTAGGCGGTGTGCAGTGCATCCAAACGCTGAGTCGTTTGAACCGCTGCCATCCCGACAAGCAAGATACCCTGATTATCGACTTCGTAAACAAACACGAAGACATAAAGGCTGCATTCGAGCCCTACTATGATACGACCTGGTTGCAAGGAAACTATAACCCGTCGAACATCTATGAATATAAGAATGACATCGAGCGCAGGAAACTCTTTACACAGAACGATATAGATAAGGTGGTAACCTTATTGCTCTGCGGAGATGAACAACAGATAGCCGGCATTCCATCTATCTTAGGACAACTGGTAAACGAATATGTGAAACCGTTACCTGAAGAGGAACAGGAACTCATCCGCAAGGAAGTGAACCGTTACATCCGCCAGTACGGATTGCTTGCTCAGTTAATGAAATTCCTTGATCCTGACTTGGAACGTTTCTACATGTTCTGCAAGCTCTACTACAAATACCTGCCTTATACTAAGGAGACTTTGCCACTGGACATCTTGGAAAAGATTGACCTCGACAAGTATCGTATCCAGCTGGCAGAACAGGGCTGTATCACATTAGAAGGAGAAGATGGTGAACTGACGCCTCCAAGTACTGCTGGCATTAGCGGCGGGGAGAAGGAGTTTGATCATCTCGATCATCTCATCCACATGATGAACGAGCCTTATGAAGGTTTTCTTAACGAAAATGACCAGATCATCCTTGAGTTGCTGCGCCAGTTGAGAAATGACCCCAACATAAAGCAGGCATTCAGCGCAGAAAACTCTCGTTCCAGCCTGTTGAAGATGGTAGAAAAGGAGTTCAACAAAAAAGTCGCAACACAGTTAGGCAAGTATATCAACTTGAAGAAACTGCTCAACAGCAACCAAGCATTCAATGAGGAATTCTTAAACATGCTGGTAACCTTCCTGGGGCAAAGTTTCCATACAAGTAACGTGCTTGAATATAATGAGGAGTTGCTTAAAGATGTGATGTTTGAGAAACTAGAAGATACTTTCAGTGAACTTTGCGGACACGGCTATCGTGAACTTGAAGAAGTGCTCGATTGTCTTTTCGCCATCTTGAAGACCCATACTGTGAAAAACTTGGATGGTCTGAACACCATGATTCCAAATCAATTGAACAAGTTCTATCGTGGTGAGAACGAGCCGGTAGACTTGAAAGTGATATTCGCAGCATTGTTGCCCAAGTATGAGGCATTCCTCCGCAAACTCTATTACCTGAAAGAGGGAGAACAATTTATGTCTACAAAAGGTGCAGACGGTTGGGTGGCCATTGTAAAGACTTTCCATGAAATAGATAACCTCTACTATAATCATGGCAAAAATCCGAAATTGAACACTTTTGAAACCTACTACAAGTGTATTTCAAAGTGGAGAAACGAGAACGTTCACCATGCTCCGGAACTCCCCGATGCAGAGGTTGCTCCAGCCATCCACATGGTGGTCAGCATGTATATCTATGCCGTAATGGTCAGCATTACAGACTTGGAAATGGCAGGTTGTGAACTTGACAATTCGGGAGTCACCGTTCCTGTTATGTATCCTTCAGCTCCTGCAGCCTCTTACGAAATGGATACTTACAGCAGGGATAATTCCGAAGAGGATGAGCCTGTCCAAAAGGTGGCAGAGTGTCCTATTAACAAGATGAACGAAGAAGAGAAGATGGACCTTTTGAAACGCAGCATTCTGAAAGCGCAAAGTTACACTCCGCTATTCACCAAAAAGCGTCATTGGATGTCAATCTATAAGATGGCAGCGCACAAGAACATCATCATCGACGGCGATTATGCATACTTTGTACAACGTATCGGCATGATGGATCTGAAAAATATGCCTGACGGTTTATCCGCGAACTATCTGGACCGTATGAACAAAGGTGTTTTTGCTGATGACCTCAGCGAATGGACAAGTACCGGCTTAAGCGGCATGAAACGATCTGAGTTCACCGACATCAAGGAAACCGCAGAAAAATTCGGCGAAATCATAGACGAAACCAGACATAACGAATAAACCCGAAAGACTAATCCGGACAGAAGACATTGAAAACTTTATGCCATGACAGACAGGGTGTTATTCCGCATGGAAAAGTGAAATTTATAGTAGCTGTGCGGCAAGAATGCACAGTTGCTATTTTACTTTGTACCAAAATAAAAAACAGTCATAAAACAGAAGGCGATGGCAACAAATAAAAACGCGATGGCTCGATACAGAGCTTTAGACAAATGCTTTAGCAGCAGAACCAGAAAATACTACATGAACGACCTCATCGAGGCCTGCCGTATGGCACTTGAACGACAGAATGGTGATAGCGGTTCAAAAGGTGCCGAAGGAGTACAGCGTCGTCAAATCTTTGACGATATGAACGATATGGAATTGATGTACGGAGTCATTATCGACAGAATCCAAGACGGCCATAAAAAGTATTACCGCTATGCAGTCGGTTCAAAGACTATGGCCGAATCCGGTCCTTCCCAAGAAGAAATGGATTGTATACTCGAAGCCGCCGCCATCATGAAACGCTTTGAAGGTGTTCCTCAGTTCGACTGGCTGGATGACCTGGAAAAGAAACTTTATACCACTTCAAAACTAGGCAGTGAGACTCAAAAGGCAGTCAGTTTCCAGCACAACCAATACCTTACAGGTATAGACAAATGGTACAAGCCCATATTCGAAGCTATTGTAGCAAAGAAAGTAATAGAAATAAATTACCATCCATTCGGTAAAGATGTCAGAACAGTTGTGGTGAGCCCCTATCACTTGAAACAGTACAATAATCGCTGGTTCTTGGTGGCGAAACGCAAAGACTTCGATAAAATGTCCAACTATGCGATAGACCGGATTGAAGGAATAAAGGAAACGACCCGAACCTTTGAGCCTCTGGACAATGACTTTGATTTTGAAGAGTTCTTTAGTGACGTGGTCGGTGTTTCCGTAGTTGAAGGCGCCCCCGTGGAAAATGTCATTTTGCACGTTACCGACCAGGCGTGGAATTACATTACAACAAAGCCGCTGCATGAGTCTCAATCTGTGCTAAACAGCAAACAAGCCGACGGCAAATGGGAGGTTCGACTGAAAGTACAAGACAACTATGAATTACGTTCACTTCTACGTTCCTTTGGCGATAGCGTTGAGGTAATGGCTCCGGTTACCTTACGTCAAGAAATGAAAGAAATGGCACAGCGTGTTCTCCAAATGTATAAAGACTAAACCTGTATACTATGAAGATACTATACCTGTAAGCGACAATTATCACTATTCTATAGTATTGAATAATAATTATTTTACTTAAAACAAATCCGGAGAGCCTCCCATAGCACATGCCATCGCTGTATTTCTAAAAATCAACAATATATTATACTGAGTTTATATAACTTTATGTCACTAAACATATCCTCAAACTTATAGTATTCCAGTAGTTTTGCTATCTTTGTGACAAAACACTTACATACTATGACTATCACTTTATCCAATGACTTACCTGCCTATCCTACATTCACGGAAGGCATCCGCCGCGCTCCCGACCGGGGCTACCGCTTGACACCCGCCCAAACGGAAACGGCGTTGAGGAATGCATTGCGGTACATTCCTGTGGAACTGCATGAGCAACTCGCTCCCGAATTGACGGACGAATTACTTACCAGGGGCAAAATATACGGTTACCGTTTCCGGCCCGAAGGTGATTTGAAAGCAAAGCCCATTGACGAATACAAAGGGAATTGCATCGAAGGGAAAGCATTCCAAGTCATGATAGACAACAACCTTTCATTTGATATCGCCCTCTATCCTTACGAACTGGTGACATACGGCGAAACCGGACAAGTTTGTCAGAACTGGATGCAATACCGGCTTATCAAGCAGTATCTGGAGATAATGACCAATGAACGGACCCTAGTGGTAGAAAGCGGCCATCCTTTGGGCTTATTCCAATCACATCCCGAAGCTCCCCGTGTCATCATCACCAACTCCATGATGGTAGGCATGTTCGACAACCAGAAAGACTGGGAAATCGCCGCGCAGATGGGAGTAGCCAATTATGGACAGATGACGGCCGGAGGCTGGATGTACATCGGTCCCCAAGGAATCGTGCACGGCACATTCAACACCTTATTAAATGCCGGCCGCATGAAATTAGGAATCCCTCAGGACGGCAACCTGAACGGACATCTTTTCGTATCCTCCGGATTAGGCGGAATGAGTGGCGCACAACCCAAAGCGGCAGAGATAGCCGGAGCAGTGGCCATCATAGCCGAAGTAGATTATTCACGCATAGAAACCCGCCACCGCCAAGGGTGGGTACAGCATATCACATCCGATTTGTCTGAAGCCTACCGGCTGGCTACCGATGCCATGGCCCGACGAATCCCCTGCTCCATAGCCTACCATGGCAATGTAGTCAATCTGTTGGAGTATGCGCTACATCACAACATCCACATCGAACTTCTCAGTGACCAGACTTCCTGCCATGCCGTTTACGAAGGCGGTTATTGTCCTGCAGGTATCTCATTCGAAGAACGTACCCGTATGCTGAAAGAAGACAGAGAAACTTTTGATAAAATGGTGGACGAAACTTTGCGCCGCCATTTCCATGTTATCAAGGAACTGGTGGCACGGGGCACTTATTTCTTCGATTATGGCAATTCTTTCATGAAAGCGATTTATGACGCTGGAGTGAAAGAAATCTCACGCAATGGAACAGACGAGAAGGATGGATTCATCTGGCCGTCCTATGTAGAGGATATCATGGGACCCCAACTTTTCGATTATGGTTACGGCCCCTTCCGCTGGGTATGCCTGAGCGGAAAAAAGGAAGATTTGATAAAGACCGACCATGCTGCTATGGAGTGTATCCCTAAAGATCGCCGCGGACAGGATATGGACAACTGGATATGGATTCGCGACGCCGAAAAAAATAACCTGGTGGTAGGGACCCAAGCACGAATTCTGTATCAAGACGCACTGGGACGTATGAATATCGCACTGCGTTTCAATGAAATGGTACGCCGGGGCGAGGTAGGTCCTATCATGTTGGGACGTGACCACCACGATGTAAGCGGTACCGACTCTCCTTTCCGGGAAACTTCCAATATCAAGGACGGCAGCAATGTAATGGCAGATATGGCTGTGCAATGCTTTGCCGGAAATTGTGCCCGGGGCATGAGCCTTGTCGCTTTGCACAATGGAGGTGGTGTAGGTATAGGTAAAGCCATCAATGGCGGATTCGGAATGGTATGCGACGGCAGTGAACGGGTAGACCGTATTCTCCGCTCATCCATGTTATGGGATGTAATGGGAGGAGTGGCACGCCGTTCGTGGGCACGCAACCCTCATGCCATGGAAACTTCGGCGGAGTTCAACGAAAGCCATGCCGATGGTTATCATATCACCCTGCCGCATCTAGCAGAAGACTCATTAATCAATAAAATATTAAAAGATAAAGGAATTAAATAAGTGATATTATGAACTGGACAAAAATTATGGAATGCGTCCCCAACTTCAGCGAAGGACGTGACTTACAAAAAATAGACGAGATTGTATCTCTGTTTCGTACCAAGGCAGGCGTAAAATTATTGGATTATAGTAACGATGAAGACCACAACCGGCTGGTAGTTACCGTCGTTGGAGAACCGGACGCCTTGAAAGAAGCTGTGATAGAAGCTATCGGTATAGCAGTAGAACTAATTGACCTGAACCATCACCAAGGACAGCACCCCCGTATGGGAGCTGTAGATGTAGTTCCATTCATTCCCATCAAAGGATGTACCATGGAAGATGCTATAGCGGTGTCCAAAGAAGTGGGACAACGGGTGGCCTCTCAATATAATCTCCCTGTATTCTTATATGAAAAATCAGCTAGTGCACCACATCGTGAAAATCTTGCTGTCATCCGTAAAGGAGAATTCGAAGGAATGAAGGAAAAGATTCACCAACCCGAATGGCATCCCGATTTTGGTCCTGCGGAACGTCACCCCACTGCTGGAACTGTAGCCATCGGAGCCCGTATGCCCTTAGTTGCCTACAATATAAATCTCAATACTCCCAGCCTAGAAATAGCGCATGACATTGCCAAGAAAATCCGTTTTATCGGTGGCGGACTGCGCTATTGCAAGGCCATGGGCGTGGAACTGAAGGATCGGGGTATCACTCAGGTATCCATGAATCTCACCGACTATAGTAAAACCGCTATCTACCGGGCATTCGAAATGGTACGTTTTGAAGCCAAACGCTACGGAGTAAGCATCATCGGCAGCGAAATCGTAGGACTTGTTCCTATGGAGGCCTTGATAGACACTGCCTCTTACTATCTGGGATTGGAAAACTTCTCCATGCAACAAGTGCTGGAAGCACGTATCATGGAATAAACAAGAACAAAGTTATGAGCAACAACTTGATTATCATCAATGCCCACATCGTTACTCCGCAAGGCAGAACCGCCCGGAAAGGAGAAGCCATGAACGAACTTCTCAACATTCCTTGCGGAACGGTAAGAATAACCGACGGTATTATTACCTATGTTGGCGAAAACCGTATAAGCCATGAAAAGCCCGGCTATAAAGTACTTGACGCCAGAGGGAATGTATTGTTGCCAGGATTCGTTGACTCTCATACCCATTTGGTTTTCGGAGGATTTCGCCCCGACGAATTCATCTGGCGGCTCAACGGCGACAGTTATATGAGCATCATGGAACGTGGCGGAGGCATTATCAATACTGTACGTGCCACCCGGGAAGCCTCCTTTGAAGAACTGAAACATAAAGCCGAATGGTTTCTGGATACCATGAGCCGGATGGGGGTCACCACTGTGGAAGGAAAAAGCGGATATGGTCTGGATCGTGATACAGAACTGAAACAACTCAGTGTCATGCAAGTTATCAATGAATGTCCCGACCGGAAAGTAGATATTGCCACCACTTTTTTAGGTGCTCACGCCTTACCCGAAGAATACAAAGGGCGAAGTGACGCATATATTGATTTTCTGATTAACGAAATGTTGCCCATGATTCATCAGAAACAATTGGCCGAAAATTGCGATATTTTCTGTGAAAAAGGGGTATTCACTGTAGATCAGTCTCGAAAGTTATTGAAAGCTGCGCAAGCTCTAGGCTTCGGTGCCAAGTTGCACGCTGATGAAATTGTCAGCTTTGGAGGAGCAGAACTGGCAGGAGAATTGAAGGCCCTCAGCGCCGACCATCTGTTGCAAGCATCCGATGAAGGCATAAAAGCTTTGGCACAAAATAATGTAGTAGCCACTCTATTGCCACTAACTGCCTTTACACTAAAAGAGCCCTACGCCCGTGGCAGGAAAATGATAGACAGCGGCTGTGCCGTAGCCCTTGCCACCGATCTAAATCCAGGCAGTTGTTTCTCCGGTTCCATCCCGCTGACTTTTGCTCTAGCCTGCATCTATATGAAACTGACCGTTGCAGAGGCTATCACAGCCATCACACTGAACGGTGCGGCAGCTCTCGGACGCGCCGACCGCATCGGAAGCATAGAAGCCGGAAAACAGGGAGACTTTGTTTTACTGGGAACCGACACCCCCCATATATTACCTTATTATACAGGTATGAACGCAGTCAAGCTGACCATCAAAGGAGGACGTATTCTAAATTCAAATTAACCAATTAAATACTAATAGCCATGTTAACAGAACTTACCATCAAAGAATTTATCAATAAAGTACTCAGTAATGATCCTGTCCCCGGTGGCGGCAGTGTTTCAGCACTCAATGGAGCCCTTGCCACCTCACTGGCAGCTATGGTAGCCAATCTTACCATAGGCCGCAAGAAATATGTAGAAGTGAACGAAATTATGGAAGATCTTTCTGTTCGTTTCGAAGAACTCACCCGCCAGCTGATAACCGATGTAGACCGTGATTCAGAAGCATACGACCGTGTTTTCTCCGCATTCAAACTTCCAAAAGAAACGGATGAAGAAAAGGCTATCCGCAGTGAAACCATACAGAAGGAAAGCAAATATGCCGCCCAAGTGCCTATGGAGGTGGCACGTACCGTCCACTCCATTCTGCCCATGATTGATGTGGTAGCCAGAAAAGGGAACAGCAACGCTGTAACCGATGCCTGCGTGTCCATGATGTGTGCCCGGACTGCCATTCTGGGAGCCTTGCTGAATGTACGTATCAACCTCACTTCTATCAAAGACGAAAAATTCGTCAAAGAGATGAGCGAAGAGGCCGATATGATAGAACAGACGACCATTGCCGAAGAACAGAAAATACTGGACTATGTGAAAACCATGTTTTAATCCCAACCTCCGCGGTTAAAAAAAGAATCAGACCATGAAGAATGTATATCAAATAGGTTCGGGTGACCTCACTTTTGACATCATCGAACGTATTATTAATGAAAATCTGAAATTGGAACTGGCTCCCGAAGCTAAAGACCGGATTCAGAAATGCCGGGATTACCTGGACAGAAAGATCAAGGAATCCGATGTCCCTCTCTATGGCATCACTACAGGATTCGGCAGCCTGTGCAACCGTAATATTTCTTCCGATGAACTGAGTACTTTGCAAGAGAACCTGGTAAAAAGCCACGCTTGCAGTGTAGGCGCAGAAATGCCCCATGTCATTGTGAAGCTGATGTTTTTATTAAAAGCTCATGCTCTTTCTTTGGGACACAGTGGCGTACAAGTCATCACTGTACAGCGAATTATCGACTTTTTCAATAACGATGTAATGCCCATTGTCTATGACCGCGGTTCATTGGGAGCCTCAGGAGATCTTGCCCCGCTCGCCAATCTCTTCCTTCCGTTGATCGGCGTAGGCGATGTGTATTATAAAGGCAAACGCTGCGAAGCTATCAGCGTGCTTGATGAGTTTGGTTGGGAACCAGTCAAATTGAAAAGCAAAGAAGGACTGGCTCTGCTCAATGGTACCCAGTTTATGAGTGCCAACGGAGTGTATGCCATACTCAAAGCCTTCCGTCTTTCCAAGAAAGCCGACCTCATTGCCGCCATCTCCCTGGAAGCCTTTGACGGCCGCATCGATCCGTTCATGGATTGTATCCAACAAATGCGTCCGCATAAAGGCCAGATAGAAACCGGAGCCGCATTCCGAAGAATGCTGGAAGGCAGTGAAATCATCGTACAGCCCAAACAACACGTACAAGACCCCTATTCATTCCGTTGCATCCCACAAGTTCATGGTGCAACCAAAGATGCCATCAACCACGTAGCTTCAGTACTGTTGACCGAGATAAATTCAGTTACCGATAATCCCACTATCTTCCCCGATGAAGACCTTATCATTTCAGGTGGCAACTTCCACGGACAGCCCCTGGCATTGGTATATGATTATCTTGCCATTGCTATGGCCGAACTGGGAAACATATCCGAACGGCGTGTGGCACAACTCATTATGGGACTTCGCGGATTGCCCGAATTTCTAGTTGCCAATCCGGGACTTAACTCCGGTTTCATGATTCCCCAATATGCGGCTGCCAGCATGGTAAGCCAGAATAAAATGTACTGTTATGCCGCCAGTAGCGACTCTATAGTATCCAGCAACGGACAGGAAGACCATGTAAGTATGGGAGCCAACGCCGCCACCAAGCTCTACAAAGTGATGGATAATCTGGAACATATACTTGCCATCGAATTGATGAACGCCGCACAAGGTATAGATTTCCGCCGTCCGCTCCGTAGTTCACCGTTTATTGAGAAGTTTCTCGCCACCTACCGCAACGAGGTACCTTTTATAAAAGAAGATATTGTGATGTATAAGGAAATACATAAAACAGTAGCTTTTTTAAAACGGCATCAAGTAAATTATTAAACGGCATTTCGGAATCGGATTATAAAGATTTCACATCCCTTTTTACTATTAAAAACTATAAGATCCATATAATCCGAGTCCGAATTCATATCTTTGCAGTAACAAAAAATAGCGAAGATGAATTATGATAATAAAGAAGAAATGTTTCCTATAGTAGATGAACAAGGAAACATAACAGGAGCTGCAACCCGTGGAGAATGTCATAATGGAAGTAAATTGCTACATCCGGTAGTCCACTTGCATGTATTCAACAGTAAAGGCGAACTCTATTTGCAAAGGCGTCCTGACTGGAAAGATATTCAGCCAGGCAAATGGGACACAGCCGTAGGCGGACACATAGATTTGGGTGAAAGTGTGGAAACAGCCTTGAAACGTGAAGTAAAAGAAGAACTGGGCATCACCGACTTTACTCCCGAATTACTGACTAGCTATGTATTCGAATCCACCCGGGAAAAAGAATTGGTATTCTCGCATAAAACCACTTATGACGGTCTCATTATTCCCAGCGAGGAACTGGATGGCGGCCGTTTTTGGTCACTAGAAGAGATCAGGAGCAATATTGGAAAAGAAATATTTACACCTAATTTTGAAAATGAATTTAAGAAGCTAGGCTTCTGAAATAGTTTTTTAATCAAAAATGGCAAATTCTTGATGCAGGTCAAGAATTTGCCATTTTCGCATACATTTTATCTTTATCAGAGTACAATCTAGAACAAAACAGTATAATTTTGTGTTGTAAAACATAAAAAGAAAGGATAACGAGATTATGAAAAAGGTAAAAAGTATTTTTAAGAAAGCCCTTGCTCTAATGGGTGAAAACGAAGTAAGAGCTTGGGGTATAGGGATTAAGTAAGAAAATAACCCTATTTTTTTAATCAAAGAAAGGATAACATTATGAAGAAATTGAAAGAGATCATCAAAGCAGGTCTCAAAGATATGGGAAATGACGCCCTCCGTGCTTGGGGGTACGATACAAAGTAAAAGGTACAAAAGATTAGTTTTTAATGTTTTAAAAAAGGATAGCAGGATGAAAAGAGTAAAAAAAATTTTCAAAGAATATATGAGGGCTATTGAAATTAATGCCGCATTAATGTATGGTTATAGACCTAAATAAGAACCGTACTTTTTGATTGAGGGAATTGAATTACAATTATAACAAAAAAGCAGTCTTGAAAAGTCAAGACTGCTTTTTTGTTATAAATACAGTATAAGTGAAATCAATTTATCCGACAAGCAATACACTAACATTAAAAATATATTGTATTTCTTCAAAAAGAATATACCTCTTTGAAATCAAGAGAGTTAGAAAATTCACCTCATTTTAGGATAATGAGTTGGCAACCATCCTAATTACCGTGATCTGCATCACTTTGCTGGTTTGGGTAACTCTTACAGATGCAAATATAGTAAAATATAGCAGGCAAAAAGAAAGATGAACTCATTTTCTTTTTACCTGCTGCATGATTCGCGGTAGAATAGTATCCTATATCAATTCAATTTTTATTTTACAGTTCTGTCCACCCTGCAAAATAGAATGGCAAAGTGTTACTCTAAATTTCTGTTCTTTCCAAAGGTTTTGCAAAGAATAAAGAACACTCTGACGTGAACATTCACAAAGCAAAGGTGTGGTGACATATCCTTTTTTACACAAGCCACAAGTACATTCCAAGAAAATAAGATGATAGACACGACCTTTCTCTACAATCTCGCTTTTTACTCCCGGCAATTCATCTGCCATCTGAAAGAAAACATCCATATCTCCATTGGCATCCTTGTAGAGTTTCCTGTAAATGGAAAGCACACCACCATCCACGCAATTCTTGCTACATTCTGAAAAGAAGGCTGCTCGTTGTTCCGATGAGAGTCGAGCGATACCTTTCTCAAAACCTTTGAACCAATCTGACAAATCCATACTATCAAGGTAATTGACTGAACAGCTTTACCAATCCTTCTTTGTTGAAGCAGTAAAACATTTCTATTTGTTCAGGGGTATCATTCTCCAGCAATAACAACAACTCTTTAGCAAATTCCAAGTAACCTGTGCCATTTGCCGTAACAATGCGTTTGTCCGATACAGCTTGCTCATTCATATAACCTGCCTTATTGGTATAATTGCCTCCTCCCCATAATTGTAGCTGTTCCAAACCATTTCCCGTATGTTTTATCTCATTTAAGAAACCATGTTTGGCAAGGAAAGAAGCAGCGTTGCAGATAGCTCCTACGATAATCCCCTTCTTTATGGCACGGCGAACGATTGGCACGACTTTATCTGCTTCCAGTTCGTCGAACCAGCCGAAACCACCAATTAGCACCAAAGCGGCATAATCATTAGGCATCGTTTCAAAAGAATAGTCGGGTAAAGTATGGAAACCACTGCATGAGCGTACAACATCCAATGTAGGAGCTACGACTTTGTTCATGTATTTGGGATTTTCTTTTATACTACGTTCATCACACGCAATAGCCGAAGCTAGGAACACGGCTTCATGGTCAGCATAGTTATTTAACAATAGATATAACACCTCGTTCTTCATATTTATTTTCTTCTGATGGTTTGACATTTACGTTTTGTCATCTCTTCGGCAAAGGCTTGTTCACCTTGTTCCTTAATATAGCTAATGCAAGCAGAACGGTCAGAATTAAACAAAAATGCAAATACTTTGCTTATCCAATTGGAAAACAACTTGCATTCCCTGACATCATGGGAGCATTCAGCACAAGTATTAAACTTGTTTTCTTGGCAACATGAGCGGATTTTACACCAAGTTGCTTTTTTATTTGGTTTACATCCGGAACATTTCTCCGCCAAGAACTTACGGCAGGCTCCACAATAAAGACCGCAAGCGGCTATGTTTTTATTATCAGGTGCAATAGTTTTCATAAATATCAGATGTTGGAGTGAGAAAATTCGCCATTTATCCAAAAGGTGGCTTCCGTACCCATGAAATGTAGAAGCACATAATTGGGATCACTTGGTCCATCGGGAAAATGATGAACGAACCAGTCCTGCCATATGTCCTTGCGGATAGTATCGTCCGTAATAATTTCTACCGTACCACGCAGGGCAACGCCATCCCCGTAATGGTCATAGCAAAGACCCGCCTTGTTGTTCGCCTTAAAATCATTCACTTTCATGGAGCCGACACTTGTCGCCATCCAGACTTCGTTAAAACTTTTGGCATGTATCTTGGACATCTGCACAGGTCGCGGATAACCGTCGGCATCAATGGATGCGATGGTCACATTTTCGCATTGGGCAAGCAAGTGGGTTGCCTTTTCCGTTAGTGTCCGTTCATCTTTTTCTTTCCACCGTTTCAGGTAGGGAAAGTGTTGAAGCATTTGTTCCTTTGCTTGTACGGGACTCAACTTACATTCGGTCTGCACAGCCCATTGGTCTAAGAATTGCAGGCAGAACTCAATCATTTGGCTCATTGTGAAATCTTGGGTAAACTCACCTTTTTTGTAACAATACACGCAATAATCCTCACTACTGCTCCCATTGGCATTTGTCCCTCTGTTTTCATCAGTTAGGGGCATACCACAACTTTGACAAAACTGTTGTTCCATATATGTATTCTATTCGATGCCTATCAGTCCCTTTATAGGCGGTTATAAAATGCGAGAGCGTGGAACTGCAATGCTACCACGTCTAAGTTGGAGGTCGTAGGAAACCTTTGGCACAGATATGATAATAGCAGCCCACGCTATGGCGTGAGAACCACTATGCTATCCCTTGTACCAAGTCCGAAATTTCCTACGTTTCCAACCTACAAGATAAACATAACGCTTCTTTTTTTCCCGTATGTTTTGAAAAGAGTTGCCTCTATCCGACTACAAAAGTCGGAAATTTTTCTGATAATCTTTTATCTTCTAATGCTTTTATTTACTTTTGGAATAGAATTTAGGGTGCATTCTATATTTTCAGTTCTTTATCCTGTTTAGTAGATGCAGTCCCCAAACCGTTCCTCCATTCATTCGCATTCTGCCTGAACCATTGCACAAGTGGAACATCGTTCACACATATTTGAAAATACCTTTTCCGAGAATCTCAATATGTTCCGGCAGAAGTCAATCAACGGCAGTAGCTTTTCCACATAAGGAAAGTTCCATAAATTTTATTATGTTTTTCAAGATAATCAAGGAAAGCAAAGTAAGTTGATATTAGTTTCACACGGAAAACAACGTCTGTATCCCCAAGAATTAGTACCTTTGGGGGGGGGAGATAACTCTTCGCACTTGCAATATACTTTTTACGCATTGCGTATTTTAAATAATTCAGTGCGTATATTTATCGGCAAGCGGGATAGTAAAAACATAAAATCGAAATGGCAACAGACGGAGTAAAAATAATTGATGGAGATTTAGCACACGACACCTATGAATATATAATGGAATTGTATGATAATGGAGCAAGTGCTGAAATAATTAAGAAAGAAATTCCATTCATAAAAGAAGATTATGGAGATGAAACGGATTTTTATCACGAAATTTTTGTTACAGCTTACGCCTTGGCATTTTGGGAAATCGGAGAACTGACTGATGAAATCTTAAATGAAGTGAAACGAGTTATTGAACTCAAAGCAGGTGTAAATCTTTGGACAAAAGATGTAGACGAAAAGGAAGGCAAAAAAAGACAAAAAGTCCTTGACCGATTTTTAGAAAAAATATCTGCACCAAACAAAAAAGTTAGAAATAGAAAAAAATACAGAGTTGTAAAAAATCTATATTTTGAATCAAATGATGTTCTGTCCTTTAAACTTTCAGACAACAATTATTGTGCTATAATTTGTGCACAAATCACGCAAGAAAAATCACAAATAACCTATGATTTTGTACTTACAACCTACAAGGGAAAACAAAAACCAACAATTGAAACGTTAAAAGATGAATTTATAGTCGGACACCTAATGGGTGGACCGAGTAGAAAAGAAATCTTAAAGCAACAACCCAAAATCAACATACTTTGGGATTATCATACACACAATGCCATACTACTGACAGAAGCACAAAGGCAAAGAACTTATAGCAATGATTCCATTGAAATTTTTGAAGGAAAAAAAGAGTTCTTTTTTGGATTTCCATTTAAATTAGTTACTCATAAGGATATGACACTTATGAAAGACAAGTTTGAAGTTATTGGCAAATTAAAAATAAAAGAAAACTTTAACAGGTCGGGAGGTTATGACTATTTATCGAATCTTGAGAGATTTGAAGATATTTTAAATGATATAGATAGACACATGGAAATATTTAGAAACGTAAAATTTCCGATAAAACTTTTATGTGAAATAAATTAACGAATTATCTCTTGATAAGCAAACCTACGCAGAATGCCGCAAACGAAATGGAGTGTGTTAAATCTGCATTGCTTTCGGGTAACGGCTAGGAAACCGTTTTCCTGCTGCAATCCGCTTTAAGACCGTTTTATACCATCTTCCCAATTTCTCCGATTTGCCACTAACTTCTTAATAATCAATTTTAGTTGCTGCAATCTGCCGATTTTATGAGGTTTTTCCAACGATATTTCCTATTTTTGCAACCATCTACTATTAACCTATAAATTTCAATTAATAGAGCCATGATTAAAAACCTATCTACCTTCTTCGTCGGTATAGCGTTATTATGCCTCGCCGGCTGTACCCCAATTCCCAAAGAAACAACTGCAACAAAAGAGTATGCACCTCTTGAAGTTCCAGTTCCCGAACGTCCTGCGGGACAACAGGATGTAATCGAACTAATAACTCCTAAACTTGACACTGTGCGTGTAGGTTTCATCGGTTTGGGTATGCGTGGTCCCAGTGCGGTAGAACGTTGGACGCACATACCGGGAACTAAAATTGTCGCTCTTTGCGACTTATTGCCTGAAAATGCGGAAAAAGCACAAAAAATTGTAACTAACGCCGGTATGGAAGCCCCTGCCCTCTACTCTGGCAGCGAAGATGCATGGAAACAACTGTGCGAGCGAAACGATATCGACTTAGTATACATTGCAACAGACTGGAAACACCATGCTGAAATGGGTATCTATGCCATGGAACATGGAAAACATGCAGCCATCGAGGTACCTGCCGCCATGTCACTGGATGAAATTTGGGCACTTATCAATACTTCCGAAAAGACCCGTAAACACTGTATGCAACTTGAAAACTGTGTTTATGACTTCTTCGAACTGACGACATTAAATATGGCACAAAAAGGTCTTTTCGGCGAAGTGCTCCATGTAGAAGGTTCATACATCCATAATCTGGAAGAATTCTGGCCTTATTACTGGAACAACTGGCGTTTGGACTACAACCGGGAGTTCCGTGGAGACGTTTATGCCACACACGGCCTAGGTCCTGCCTGCCAATTGCTCAACATTCACCGCGGTGACCGCATGAAGACACTGGTAGCCATGGACACCAAAGCTGTAACCGGTCCCGAGCTGGTAAAACAATATCAGAAAGAAGAAGCACCCGATTTCCAAAACGGCGACCATACCATGACTTTTATCCGCACAGAAAACGGCAAAACCATCCACATACAACATGATGTAATGAATCCGCGTCCCTATAGCCGTATGTATCAGCTGACCGGTACCAAAGGTTTTGCCAACAAATATCCCATCGAGCAATATTGTTTCCGCCCGGATCAAATTGACAGCACCAGCATACCCGATCACGAAAATCTGAGTATGCACTCGGCTGTTCCCGAAAAAGTAAAAGAAACTTTGATGAGCCAATACAAACATCCTATCCACCAAGAATTAGAAGAAACAGCAAAGAAAATAGGTGGACATGGAGGGATGGACTTCATTATGGATTATCGCTTGGTATATTGCTTGCGCAACGGACTTCCTCTGGACATGGACGTTTATGATTTAGCAGAATGGTGCTGTATGGCCGACTTGACCCGTCTTTCTATAGAAAACGGAAATGCACCTGTTGCCGTACCCGACTTTACCCGTGGCAATTGGAACAAAGTGGATGGATATCATCATGCTTTCGCTCAATAAAAAGACATGAAATAAATACAGACTTCCATAAAAAGAGAGGTACATACTGCATCGGGCAGAAATACCTCTCTTTCTTATAATGCACAAAGTCACATGAACATGATTGTATAAAAAAGCTCACATTTTATACTTTTGTCAGTTCACCCGTCACCGAATCAATAATAAATCCCCTCACCATAATATCTTCAGGTATTAATGGATGCTCCATAATAGCCCGTACAGTCCCTTTCACCGATTTCTCCGTATCCTCAAAACCATCCAACCATGCTCCAAAATCTACACCACAGAAACGAATCATATCAATGGTTTCCTGCTTGATGCCACGTGCTTTCATGTGTTCTATCATCTCATTACTATTCATGTGACAGGCCCCACAATCAGAATGAGCAACAACCATAACTTCCTTTACACCTAACTCATAAATAGCCACCATCAGACTACGGATTACACTACCAAACGGATGCGAGATAACCCCACCTGCATTCTTGATAATTTTTACATCACCATTCTTGATGCCCAAAGCAGCAGGTAACAATTCCGTCAATCGGGTATCCATACAAGAAAGAATAGCTATTTTTTTATCAGGATATTTGTTGGTAATATATTTCTCATACCCCTTGCTCTCAACAAATTTCTTGTTAAACTCTAAAATATCATCTATCATTGCCATAAGTTTTTTAGGATTCACTACAAACTTACGCAAAAATAAAATGCAATGACACTTTTAAGATAAATATTTATCGGATACCAACTTTTCTACCATCCATCAAGGCAAGGATGAACCATACAAGAAAAAGCTAAGAGAGCAATGCGTTTCCATACGAAAAAACCAACCCCGTAAATGCTAAAATTGTCATTGGTCTTTTTTCCTTCTCCCCAATTCGGCACGGATACGGCTTAACGACTGTGGGGTAATCCATAAATAAGAAGCGATATGCTTCAGAGGTACATACTGCAACAGTTCCGGATTCTCTTCCAACAAAGTAAGATAACGTTCTTTGGCCCGGGGGCTTCCTCCCGTTATCATCCAACTTTCAAGCCCTAAAAGCTGCTGTTCGAACAATCGTCTTCCAAAATTAGCCAGTTCAACAGATTCGGCATATAATACTTCGAGTTTTGCCTTCGAAATACCATAAAGTTCACTGTCACACATCGCTTCGATAGAAACCAACGAAGCTGTATTTTCCACATATCCCCATGACGAGAAGATGGCCTCCCCTTCAGAAGCAAACCAGACGGAAACATCTACCCCGTCATTAAGGTAATGCCCCCGCCAGATTCCTTTACTTACAATATAGAAGTTTGAGTTCCGCCCGCCTTCCTGTACAAGAAAATCTCCTTTACGAAAAGTGAACTTCTCCATATTATCCAACAACTGCAAGCTCAAAGCTATTGGCAAACTATATTTCTCACAAAACTTCTGTATGAATGCATCCATATATCCACCCGATTAATTACCACAAAGGTAAAAAATCATCTGCGAACCCACTGATGTTTACGATAATAAATTGCCATTATCACTAAAAAAGTAAGTATTTCCGCCAAAGGAACCGCCAGCCATATCCCTGGCACCTTCAATAGCAACGGCAAGCCAAATAAACAAAGTACCATAAAAACAAACCCACGCAAAACTGTAATCATCATAGCCGGACGTGCCCGCTCTACACTTTGGAAATAGCCAATGGAAACAATGTTTACAGCAAAAAAAATAAAGCCAGACGCAAACAAAGGCAGTCCCGCCACAGCAATATCGTATGCTGGATAGGAACGATCAATGAACATAGCCACAATCTGATGATTGAACAAAGCTGTTAACGCAAAAAACACAAGTCCACAGGTCACGGCCGTTCCCAGTGCCAGACGGAAAGCGGAGCGTACCCGCATGGCATCGCCCGCTCCAAAGTTATAGCTTAAAATGGGTTGAGCCGATTGTCCTATGGCATTATATACCATAAATATAATGGGAAAGAAATAACAGGCAATACTGAAAGCAGCCACTCCATCTTCGCCTAAATAATGAATGAACACATAATTACCTGCAAACATCATACAGGCTATGGCCGCCTCGCACAAAAAGGTGGAAGCTCCTAAATGACACATATATCTCACATTGCGCCAAGTGAGCCGCATACTCTTCTTGCTAAGTTTCACCCGGCAAAAATGAATCACATTTTTTCTGCGACTTAAATAAACTACAATCATTCCGGCTCCCAAAATATAGCCCAGACTGGTAGCCAGCGCCGCCCCCATCATTCCCCATTTGAAAATAAAAATAAATACATAATCCAATAGAATGTTCACCACTGCCGGAATAGCATTACACAACATGGCATAATTAGGAGAACCATCCAGACGGACAAAGAACATCCCTGAACTTAGTAAAGCACTAAATACCAGAAAAGGCAAAAACCAATACATATATTCCACCGCCAAAGGCAACAGTCGTTCCGAACTTCCCAACCACACAGCTACTTGTGGAGCAAACAAACATACCACTCCCCACAACACAGCCAAAAACAAAGAAGAAACCACAACAGCCTGCGTCACATTGATACGGGCAGCTTTCAACTTTCCCTGAGATAAATGAATAGATGCCACCACCGATGCACCAACACCAAACATCAATCCGATACCTGTACTTATCAAAAACAAAGGAGCAGTAATATTCACTGCCGCCAATGCGTCACTACCTATCCCTTGACCTACAAAAATACCATCTGTTATCACAAACACAGCCGAAAATACCATCCCCAGCACAGTAGGTATCAGCAATTTCCGAAACAATTTCGGAATTTCCATACTACCAAAATCAATACTATCCTTCATAAACTTCACTTTTTTGTTTAGCGGATGCAAAGATAGAGCGTTATTTCGGAGTAAAAATTACCAAATGGTAATTTCCAACAATTTTTCCTATGAAAAAATTTGTTCTTTTAAAAGATATTCTTACCTTTGCACCCGCTAAACAAAAAGCAACGCCTCTTTAGCTCAGTTGGCCAGAGCACGTGATTTGTAATCTCGGGGTCGTTGGTTCGAATCCGACAAGAGGCTCACTAAAAAAAGAAACTGTTTCTGAACATTCAGAAACAGTTTCTTTTTTTATAAGACAATTCAATTTGAAATAAAACCACATAATCTTTCAAGAGTGACAGTCTCCTCATTATTTCTCGGATGAACCGAAATTTAGGGAGTAAATAAAACTTGAGGAGATAATCCACTATGGTCTATAAAAAAACTCCCTGTCAACATTTCGCCAACAGGGAGTCCGTTAATCATTTATGGGGCAAAGATTACATCATGCCGCCCATGCCACCCATTCCAGGAGCACCCATCGGCATTTCTGGTTTATCTTCTTTCTTTTCCACAATTACACATTCTGTAGTCAGGAACATACCTGCAATAGAAGCTGCATTTTCCAAAGCTACACGAGTTACCTTAGCAGGATCCACCACACCGGCAGCATGCAGGTTTTCGTAAACATCAGTACGAGCGTTATAACCGAAGTCACCTTTACCTTCACGTACTTTCTGAACGACAACAGCACCTTCCTTACCTGCATTAGCCACAATCTGACGAAGCGGTTCCTCGATAGCACGCTTGATGATCTCAATACCGGTTGTTTCATCTTCATTATCGCCTTTCAGACCTTCCAACGCTTCAGAAGCACGGATGTAAGCTACACCACCGCCCGGAACGATACCTTCTTCAATAGCTGCACGAGTAGCGCACAACGCATCATCCACACGGTCTTTCTTTTCTTTCATTTCGACTTCCGAAGCCGCACCTACATAAAGAACAGCTACACCACCTGACAACTTAGCCAAACGTTCCTGCAACTTTTCCTTATCATAATCTGAAGTAGTATTCTTTATTTCAGCTTTAATCTGATTGATACGTTCCTGAATGTTTTCTTTTGCACCGGCACCGTTTACAATAGTAGTATTATCTTTAGAAACAGTTACCTTATCGCAAGTACCCAACATTTCAAGAGTAGCTTGTTCCAACTTCAAACCTTTTTCCTCGCTGATAACGATACCACCGGTCAATACTGCGATATCTTCCAACATAGCTTTACGACGGTCACCGAAGCCCGGAGCCTTCACAGCACAAATCTTCAACTGAGAACGCAGACGGTTTACAACCAATGTAGTCAAAGCTTCGCTGTCTACATCTTCTGCAATCACCAGCAAAGGACGTCCGCTCTGTACAGCCGGTTCCAAAATAGGCAAGAAATCCTTCAAGTTAGAAATCTTCTTATCATAAATCAAGATGTACGGATGTTCCATCACACATTCCATCTTTTCTGTGTCGGTTACAAAGTAAGCAGACAGATAACCACGATCAAACTGCATACCTTCTACCACACCGATAGTAGTATCCGTTCCTTTAGCCTCTTCGATAGTAATCACACCATCTTTAGAAACTTTACGCATAGCGTCTGCAATCAACTTACCGATAGTAGGATCGTTATTGGCAGATACCGCAGCTACTTGTTCAATCTTGTCATAATTGTCACCTACCATCTCGGCCTGAGACTTGATAGATTCAACCACTTTGGCAACAGCTTTATCAATACCACGTTTCAAATCCATCGGATTTGCTCCGGCAGTAACATTCTTCAAACCTACCCCTACGATTGATTGAGCCAGCACAGTAGCAGTAGTAGTACCGTCACCTGCATCGTCACCTGTCTTTGAAGCAACAGATTTCACCAATTGCGCACCTGTGTTCTGAAACGCATCAGCCAATTCCACTTCCTTTGCCACAGTTACACCATCCTTAGTAATGTGAGGAGCACCGAATTTCTTTTCAATAATCACATTACGTCCTTTCGGACCAAGAGTTACTTTCACTGCGTTAGCCAATTCGTCTACACCCTTCTTCAATTCGTCACGGGCATCAATGTTGAATTTAATATCTTTAGCCATAATTCTATTTACAATTTAATGATTTACAATGTACTATTTAATTATCCCAAAACAGCGAGAACATCGCTCTGACGCATGATAAGGTATTTCTTACCGTCATGTTCCAATTCTGTACCCGAGTATTTGCCATACAATACCTGATCACCTACATGCAACACCATCTCCTCGTCTTTCGTTCCGTTACCTATTGCGACAACTTCACCTTGCAATGGTTTTTCCTTTGCTGTATCAGGAATAATGATACCACCGATTGTTTTTTCTTCCGCAGGAGCTGGAAGAATCAATACTCTGTCTGCTAATGGTTTAATGTTCATAGTTCTTAATTTTTATATGTTATACTTTTAATTATATCAATTATCCGTCATCTTTAAGCAGTGACGCAAAATATCTTGCGAAAAACGTGCCAAACATGAAAAAGGAGAAATTGACAGTTTTATTCTGCCAAATTGGCACAGCTATAACATATCTTTCACTAAAATGGTTTCCTCTTCCCCTGCCATTATCAGTTGCTTTTACGAAATTTATTATTTTTACCTATAAAGATTCATATATAAACCAGTCGGCTACATTCCACAGCGACAGAACAAATCTGAATATAAAAAGAGGAAAATGTGATTTTTCTTTTTTTAATATTTCCATAGGACACAAACTATCACTATCTTTGCAAAACCTAATAACTAACCCCTTTAACTATATGGCATTTACGAACAACATTATGATTGTCCGCCACAGATTGCTGACAGAACTTGTAAAATTGTGGAAAAACGGAGAACTGACAACAGACAAAATAGACCGTCTGCCATTAGAACTCAGCCCCCGACGTTCAAAACATGCAGGGCGCTGCTGCGTACACAAAGAACGCGCTGTATGGAAATACAAATCCCTTCCTCTATTGGGGCTGGATATGGATGACGAAACCGATGAGCTCACTCCACTATCCGAATATGCCGCACGTGCTATAGAACGTGCAAACAATGGAAAGCCCAAAGACAACATTATGTGTGTTATAGACGAAGCATGCTCGGCCTGCGTACAGATCAATTACGAAATCACCGACTTATGCCGGGGATGTACCGCCCGCAGTTGCCAGTACAATTGTCCTAAAGGAGCCGTACATGTACATGCTGACACCGGCAAGGCATGGATCGACCATGATACCTGCATCAGTTGCGGCATCTGCCACAAAAGCTGTCCTTATCACGCAATCGTTTATATTCCTGTTCCTTGCGAAGAATCTTGTCCTGTCAAAGCGATCAGCAAAGATGAACACGGTATAGAGCATATCGACGAGAACAAATGTATTTATTGCGGTAAATGTATGAATGCTTGTCCTTTCGGGGCCATTTTTGAAATATCACAGACATTCGATGTGTTGCAACGCATCCGTAAAGGAGAACAAGTGGTAGCCATTGTCGCGCCATCTATTTTAGGGCAATTCAGCACAACTATCGAACAGGTATATGGTGCATTCAGACAAATCGGTTTCACCAATATAATTGAAGTGGCACAAGGCGCCATGTCTACCGTAGAACACGAAGCACACGAACTGATAGAGAAGTTGGAGGAAGGACAGAAATTCATGACCACTTCATGCTGTCCATCGTACATCGAGCTGGTGAACAAGTATATTCCCGATATGAAAAAATACGTTTCCGGCACAGGTTCACCTATGTATTATGCAGCACGTATAGCCAAAGAGAAGTATCCTGATGCAAAGATCGTATTCGTAGGCCCATGTGTAGCCAAACGTAAAGAGGCCCAACGTGATGAAGCTGTGGATTTTGTGATGACGTTTGAGGAAGTTTCTTCTATTTTCGATGCTTTCGAAGTCAACTTGGAGATTGTACAGCCATACGCCATGGAATTCTCATCTGTTCGCGAAGCGCATGGGTTTGCACAAGCTGGCGGCGTGATGGGAGCCGTAAAGGCATTCTTGAAAATGGAAGCGGACAAAATCAATGCCATACAGGTATCTGATTTAAACAAGAAGAATATCGGAACATTACGTGCATACGCAAAATCGGGAAAAGCTCCCGGACAGTTCATCGAAGTGATGGCCTGCGAGGGGGGGTGTATCACAGGACCCAGTACTCATAGCGGCAGTAACGGGAAACGTCAGTTGGTACAAGAACTGGCTAAACAGGAGAAGACGTATTAAAAGTAGAAAACTGCCTTAGCGGAAAGACGTTATTCGCAATCCTTCACCATAGGGAAGTGTGTCAAAATGAAAACAATCTATCATTTTGACACACCTTCGAATGTATAAAGTTCATTGTGTGCCACTAGGCAAACGCATGGAGGCCGCCCCTACAGTAGCTGGTGAGCTTTTCAGGTTTTCCATTAATAAAAAAGTACGAATGAAGCAACTGATTGATAAATTGCGCCATAAACATAGCTTGACCGGCGAAGAATATGCTATTCTCCTCACCTGTCAGGACGCTGATACTTTAATGTATCTCCAACAACAGGCCCAAGAGGTTACTTTAGCGCATTTCGGGAATGCCATCTTTATCCGTGGGCTTATCGAAGTGGGCAACCGATGTCGTAACAATTGCTATTATTGCGGAATAAGAAAAGGAAATCCTGCTGTGGCCCGCTACGCATTAAAGCGCGAAACCATTTTGGAATGTTGCCGTGAAGGATACGCACTCGGGTTCCGTACCTTCGTAATGCAAGGCGGCGAAGACCCTGCCTTGACAGACAAGTGGATAGAAGCAACCGTAGCCGCCATCCGCAATGAGTTCTCCGATTGTGCCATCACCCTTTCGTTAGGAGAGAAATCACGGGAAGCATACGAGCGTTTTTTCCGGGCAGGAGCGAACCGATACCTGCTTCGACACGAAACACATAACGAACAGCATTACCGGAAACTCCATCCTGAAGAAATGTCACTAAAGCATCGCCTCCAATGTTTACAATGGCTGAAAGAAATAGGATATCAAACCGGAACAGGAATCATGGTAGGTAGTCCGGGACAAACTCTGCCCCATCTGGTAGAAGACCTGTTGTTCATAGAACAGTTCCATCCCCAGATGATTGGTATAGGTCCTTTTATCCCCCACCATGAAACACCATTCGGAATGGAACCGGCCGGAAGTGTGGAAATGACTCTCAAGCTATTATCCCTTTTCCGGTTGATGCACCCGTCCGCCCTGATTCCATCGACCACCGCCCTTGCCACCTTGTCACCGGACGGACGGGAAAAAGGGATATTGGCAGGAGCTAATGTAGTGATGCCCAATCTCTCCCCTCGGGAGCAAAGAGAAAAATATGCTTTGTATGACAACAAAGCAGCTTTCGGCGCCGAAGCCGCCGAAGGTCTACGAAACTTGGCACAACGACTGGAAACAATCGGTTACCGGATATCAACAGATAGAGGTGATTATAATCACTAACCACTAATAAATATGTATAAAGCAGATTCTAAAATAGCGGAAGAATTCATTGACCACCAGGAAATACTGGAAACACTGGAGTATGCCCGCAGCAACAAAAGTAATCGTGCTCTGATAGAGCAACTGATTGACAAAGCCGCCCGATGCAAAGGACTATCCCATCGTGAGGCAGCGTTACTATTGGAATGTGACCAACCGGATTTGATAGAACGTATCTTCCATCTGGCACAGGAAATCAAACATAAGTTTTACGGTAACCGTATTGTGATGTTCGCCCCCCTGTACCTTTCCAATTATTGTGTGAACGGATGTGTTTACTGTCCTTATCATTTGAAGAATAAGACCATAGCACGCAAGAAACTGACACAAGAAGAAATTCGTAAGGAAGTAATTGCCTTGCAGGATATGGGACACAAACGTCTGGCACTGGAAGCAGGAGAAGACCCGCTACGGAACCCTATAGAATATATATTGGAATCCATCCGGACCATTTATAGCATCAAGCATAAAAACGGAGCCATCCGACGGGTCAATGTCAACATAGCCGCCACCACCGTAGAAAACTATCGCAAACTGAAAGACGCAGGTATCGGCACTTATATTTTGTTTCAGGAAACTTATCATAAAGAAAATTACGAAGCCCTGCATCCCACCGGTCCGAAAAGCAAATATGCTTATCATACCGAAGCGATGGACCGTGCCATGGAAGCGGGAATTGACGATGTAGGACTAGGTGTTTTATTCGGGCTGAATACCTACCGCTATGACTTTGTAGGATTATTGATGCATGCCGAACATCTGGAAGCCACTTTCGGAGTAGGTCCGCATACCATCAGCGTTCCTCGTATTTGTCCGGCAGATGATATCGCCACGCAAGACTTTCCGGACGCCATCTCGGACGAGATATTCTGTAAGATTGTGGCAGTAATCCGTATTGCTGTTCCTTATACAGGCATGATTATCTCTACAAGGGAATCGGCTGCAACCCGACGTAAGGTCTTGAATCTGGGAATTTCACAAATCAGCGGCGGTTCCCGGACCAGCGTAGGCGGTTATGCCATTCCGGAAACACCGGAAGAAAACTCGGCACAATTCGATATCAGCGATACCCGTACTTTGGATGAAGTAGTGAACTGGTTGCTCGATTTAGGGCACATTCCCAGTTTCTGTACAGCTTGTTACCGAGAAGGACGTACAGGTGACCGCTTTATGTCATTAGTCAAATCGGGACAAATTGCTAATTGTTGTGCACCCAATGCATTGATGACACTGAAAGAGTATCTGGAAGATTATGCGACAGCGGATACACGAGCCAAGGGAATCCAATTGATAAAAAAAGAATTGGAACACATTCCCAACCCGAAAATAAAAGAAATAACAACCCGTAACCTGAAAAAGATAGAAGAAGGGAAACGAGATTTCAGATTCTAATCCGGCCCACGCGCCGGGCGATGTTTCCAGACTGATAAAGTAACCACATATGAGTTTAAACAACACCCCATCTGCCAACCGCCTGCACGTCGCCCTCTTCGGGCGGCGCAACAGTGGCAAGTCCTCTTTAATCAATGCCTTGACCGGACAGGATACTGCCCTTGTATCGGATATCCCCGGTACCACGACAGACACCGTGAGCAAAGCCATGGAGATTCAAGGAATCGGCCCTTGTCTCTTTATCGACACGCCGGGATTTGACGATGAAGGAGAATTAGGAGAAATGCGCATCATCCGCACGCTGAAAGCCATCGAACAAACAGACATAGCCTTACTTCTTTGTGAAGACGAAGCCCATGAAGAGGAAAAGAAGTGGATGAAGCAATTGGAGGAAAAAAACATCCCTGTCATCTTGCTACTGAACAAGGCTGACATACGAAAAGACATAGCATCCACCCTACTCCGTATAGAAAAAGATTGCGGTCAAAAGCCTCTCGTTATCAGCGCAAAGGAAAGAACAGGTATAAAGAAGATACATCAGGCGATTCTGGAAAAGTTACCGGCAGATTTCGGGCAACAAACCATTACCGGAAATCTGGTTAAAGAAGGAGATTTAGTGCTCTTAGTCATGCCGCAAGATATACAGGCTCCCAAAGGCCGTCTCATCCTTCCACAGGTACAAACGATGCGCGAATTATTGGACAAGAAATGTCTGGTGATGAGTTGTACAACAGACCAAATAGCTTCCATCTTGCAGGCTCTGTCCCGCCCTCCGAAACTGATTATAACCGACTCCCAGGTTTTTCATACCGTTTATGAACAAAAGCCGGCAGATAGCCTTCTCACCTCTTTCTCTGTCCTGATGGCAGGATATAAGGGAGATATACATTATTATATAGAAGGAGCCTCAGCCATAGACTGCCTCACCCCACAGTCACGGGTACTGATAGCGGAAGCCTGCACTCATGCCCCTGCCACCGAGGACATAGGCAGAGTAAAGCTTCCACGTATGTTGCGTAAAAAGATAGGCGAAGAGCTACAAATAGATATCGTTGCAGGTACAGACTTTCCGGAGGATTTGACACCCTATCACTTAATCATTCATTGCGGAGCCTGCATGTTCAATCGCAAATATGTACTAAACCGGATTGATAATGCCCGTAAGCAACAGATTCCCATGACTAATTATGGAGTGGCTATTGCACACTTGAACGGGATATTGGATAAGATAGCGTATTAAAAAGACATCTGTTCTTTTTTTGTTTCTATCACCACAAACCATTTATTTTCAACGGTTTGTGGTGTAAAAGGATCCGTAATTCCCCTTAACTGGTATGTATGTGGATTTTTACCATTGTTTCTGAAGACTCATAGATTTTCCTTCTTGATGTGTCCTACATGATGGTTCATCCATTTACTTCATTTACAAGGCCTTATCGTGCAAACACTTAGTTGAATTTATAGTTTCACCAAGGTGAAGCAATCGTATCACTTGGGTGACTACGCCTCTCCACTTAGGTGCCAATGCATTGTCACCTAGGTGAAACAACAAAAGAAGACAGACAAAGTTACAAAAGAAACCGGACGAGAATATAAAAAGGGGTACTAAACACATCTGCCATAGTGACCGGTAGCTATCAGGCCGACTCCACACAGGGAAAGGAGAACAAACCATTTCGGAGGGGAAAAAGAACTTCCGTCACCACATCTCACTGATTCTAAAGGAGATATAGTGACGGAAGAAAAAAAATAATCTGTTAATCCGCATAGATAATCACGGATGAATATACCGGACTATTCCGACAACATCCGCTTGATGAGATCAAGCTTTCACTACTGCCAACAACTCATCCGGTGTAACCAGTGACTGCTCGCCCGTAGTCATATTCTTCAAAGTCAGTTTCCCTTCGTTCATTTCATTTTCACCAACAATGGCAACAAAAGGAATCTGCTTGTCATTGGCATATCCCATCTGCTTCTTCATTTTAGCAGCATCCGGATAAATTTCGGCACGTACCCCTGTTTCACGGACTTTTGCCAGGATAGGCAGACAATAAGCAGCTTCTTTATCACCGAAGTTTACAAACAACAGTTCAGTTCCGTTCACCGCTTCTTTCGGGTACAAATCCAACTGATTCAACACATCAAAAATACGGTCGGCTCCGAAAGAGATACCTACACCAGACATACCGTCCATACCAAAGACACCGGTCAGGTTATCATAACGGCCACCACCGCTGATACTGCCAATCTGTACATCCAAGGCTTTCACTTCAAAAATAGCGCCAGTATAATAATTCAAGCCACGAGCCAAAGTCAAATCCAGTTCCACTTCACTCTTCACACCCAGTGTAGATACGGTTTTTAATATGAATTCACTTTCTTCTACTCCCTTCATTCCCGTTTCACTGGCTGCAAGGACTGTTTTCAAAGTTTCCAATTTCTCTTCATTGCTTCCACTCAATAAAATAATCGGCTGCAATTTATCAATAGCCTCTTGAGGAATCCCTTTAGAAGCCAATTCCGCATTTACATTTTCCAAGCCTATCTTGTCCAGCTTATCAATAGCTACGGTGATATCCACAATTTTATCGGCCTCACCTATGATCTCGGCAATACCGGTCAATATCTTACGGTTATTGATTTTAATTGAAACGCGTACTCCGAATTTGCCAAATACCCGGTCTATCATCTGTACCAGCTCCACTTCATTCAATAAAGAATTACTGCCTACCACATCGGCATCACACTGATAGAATTCACGATAACGGCCCTTCTGAGGACGGTCCGCACGCCAAACCGGCTGAATTTGATAACGCTTGAAAGGGAAACTGATTTCGTCACGGTGCATGACCACGTAACGGGCGAACGGTACAGTGAGGTCATAGCGCAATCCCTTTTCACAGAATTTGCTCGCTAACTTTACCGCATTGCGGCTCAGCAATTCCTCATCGGTAATGCCGTTGAAATAATCACCTGAGTTCTGTATCTTAAACAATAACTTATCCCCTTCATCACCGTATTTTCCCATCAAGGTAGACAAATTCTCCATAGAAGGAGTTTCAATCTGCTGATAGCCGAAAAGATGAAATACATCACGAATCGTATTGAATATATAATTACGTTTCGCCATTTCCACCGGCGAAAAATCTCTCGTTCCTTTAGGTATACCTGGTTTTGCTGCCATAATGATTCTATTTAATTTATTTTGAGCCACAAAATTACACTAAATATTTCATTCGTAAAAAGAATACTTCTTAATATTGCTCATTGTCAGTCATATTAAGAAGTTAAACAGCCGGTGCTTTGGGTGCATATCTCAGTATAGGCCGTTTCCCAATATAAACTCATTGTTTTATAATTTCATAGGCAGTAGAATGAACCCCTCTATTCTCTATTCTTCCTTCCAGTACATCCAAAGCGAACTCAATCCCTCGGACAGCCATTTGTGAACTGAAAATGTCAGCTGTAGCAACCAGTTTTCCTGTAGAAAGAAATTCTTTCATTACCGCATCATTATCAAAACCCACTACCGGCAAATAGCATTTTTTTTCTTGCATTTGCTGAAGAACCCCCAACGCCATCGCATCATTGCTGCAATATACAGCTTTCAAATCAGGATACCGCATCCACATAGCCTGAAAGACTTCGGCGGCTTTCTCCGTTTCCCAGTCGGCTGGTTCGGACGCCACCAATCTTAACCCTTTTTCTTCTATCGCTTTGATGAAACCTCTTTTACGCTGCTGCGCATTATCGGCTGCCGCCAATCCTTCAATAATAGCAACTTTATCTTCATTCCGCAACTTCTTACCCAATAATTTACCCACTTCATACGCAGCCGCAAAATTATCCGGTCCCACAAAAGCCACTTCTACTCCTGCCTGCTCCAATAGCTGAGCATCCAGCTGAATATCAATATTAATTACCGGAATTCCTTTCCTGACAGCCTCTACTGCAGGCTGAACCAAAGCCTTTGAGTCTATAGGCACCAATACGATGGCATCGACTTGTTGATGAATCAAAGAATACATCAAGTCAATCTGTTCCTTTACCTCTGTCTGTGTAGCCGTTCCCACACAAACCAAATCCAAAAACGGAAGAGGGGCCGCATACTGAATAGCCCCCTCTTTCATCACTTTGAAAAAATCGGCTTGTAACGACTTCATTACAAGCCCTATTTTATAGTTTCTCTTCATTCAAATTTCAATTCGACAAAGTTATGCTTATTAAGCCGATAATAAACAAAGCAAACATAGCCACAATCAGTTTATCAGTTCCTTTCGGAGCATCTTTAAACTCCTTCCAGACAAAGACTCCCCATATCATGGCCACCACAGGGGCCGCGTTGCTAAGGGCGTATGAGATAGCCGGATTGGCAGCACCGGCTCCCATAAAACTAATCACCATGCCACCCATCCATATAAAACCTCCCAGCATCCCTGTGAGATGAGTCTTTGCATCACCGGCAAAGTAATCTTTCATGGTCACTACCCTGCCTTCCACGGGATGTTTCATGGCGAATGTATTAAATATCGGTGTACTAACCAATATACCTACCGCAAAGAAGAACACACCTGTATAAGGAGTCAATGTTCCGGTTCCACCGGCCACATACTGCGGATCCAGGGATTTTACAACCAATCCATAAAAGAACATGATAGCAATACCTGCCATAATAGCCAACAAGATACCTTTCTTGGGTGTGGAAGCTTTACCGGATGATAACTTTCCATATGCTTTTCCGCAAATCAAGATAGCGATAATGATGACTAACACACCACTCCATAGTAAAAACTGATTTCCCTGATAGGTCTGACCGGCCAAAGAGATTAATAAATAATTGAATACAATACCTCCAATCCAGGCCAAGCCTCCACCGATAGGAAAACCTACTGACATTCCGGCTACAGCAATGGCTGCTGTAAGAAATATATTGCCGAAATTCCATACAACACCGCCCAAGAATGCATATTGAATGCTAGACCAGTCCATGACTGCCAAATCCTGAAAAAAGGTACGGCCTTCACTTCCCATACTTCCTAAAGTCACCGCCCCCAATAAAGCTGTAAGGAACAAACCGACGGTCAAATCCCAATAAAACAGTTCAAAGCTCCATTGCTTGGCGGCGACCATCTTCTGTGTATTTGCCCAAGAGCCCCAACAGGCACAGCAAATGACACAGCAGAGGATTGCCAAAAAGTAATTATCTACCAATATCATATTTCATCGATATTATTCGTGAATATAGATATTCCAGTTCAGATAAGTTTCAATAGCTTCTGCCAGAATATCTTTCACATTGCCACGGCACATAGCCACGTGATGTTCGAATCCATTCTTACAGATATATTTCATAAGCGGCTGCAGATTATCCACCTTGGTTACTGCTATACAACCATCCATTCCGTATGGATCATCAGTCAGGTCACCTTTACCCAAATAAGACTTGATACAACCCTTCGTATCATCTGTCGAGATACGGAAGAATGTAAAATCACCCTGTTTTACTTTACCGTAAACGGCACCGAAAGTGTGTACTTTACCCAAGGTTCTACCCAATACTCCTAATGTTCCTAACTTCAATTCATTCATTACAAATGATTTAGGGAAGTTACCACAATGTGTACATACGCACTTGTTACGATCTTCGGCAAAGTTATTGTTCCAGTCAAGCAGCGCCGACGGACACCCGGAAGCCAAAGTCAACGCATACATAGATACTGCACCGGCAATATCCACTTCACAGGCAGCAGGAATTAGTTTCTCACTCAACATACTCATAGTCACACAAGCCGCACAACCGTAGTTTTGTTCCAAAGAGTCCCAACACTGGATAGCTACAGCATCAATTTCATTGGCCTCCATCCATTTTTCTACGGCCACACCAAATTTAGCCTGCAAAACCAGCTTATCACTGTATTGTTCAGGAACAACAGCATACTGTCTGATTTCTTTCAGTTTGGCCTGCAATACCTCATCGGTATCCTCAATCTTATGGGCAGCAGCCAAAATCTCGGAAAGGTCTACCGGAATGACTGTAATACCCGATGCCTGCAACAGCTTCTCACTGGCACGAACCGTCTGGAATCCTGCGGGACGAGTACCGATAGCACCGATACGAGCATGACGAAGACCATTAACTACACGGCAGATAGCTGCAAATTTATTGATATCGGCAGCCAGCAAATCAGAATAAATAGAATAAGTATGAAGGGTGGTATCAGTAAAAGGAATGCCGTACTGATACAAGTTATTGCATACGGAAATCTTACCACAGAATGCGTCACGACGGCTATCCAAATCAACTTTATCATTCTCGTCATCACATGCCTGAACCAAAACAGGCACATTCAGATCGGCCACACTGATGGCATTGATGATACCGATTTCAAAACCGAAATTGGGCAGTGAAACAATGATTCCATCTATACGTTCCCGATTCTCACGGAACAATTTAGCACACTTCAAGCCATCTTCTCTTGTTTCGATACTGCTACTGCCTGTCGGCGTAGCGTCTTCGGGAAGAATGACATAGTCATACCCTTCTTTTGTCAGTGTTTCCAGCAATTGTTTGCGAACGTCTTTTGCTAATTCCGAGTTAAAATAAGCGCGTGTTCCAATGATAACACCAAAACACATTTTCTTCTTGTTTTTCATTTCTAATGGTATTAAAAGTTACGATATATTCAGTTAGTTATTCTGTCCTATTACTTTTTTGACAGCTTCACGCCATCCGCTATACAAGGATTGAAGTTCCTTTTCCTCCATACAGGGAGTAATGCAATTATCAATGGTACGCATGGCAGCAGCTTCTTGGAAACTAGTCCATTTCTTACGGGCAAAGCCATTCATGACAACAGCCCCTAATGCAGAAGCTTCTTCTATTTCCGAACGGTTAATGACAGCCTGCAACATATCAGCCTGAAATTGCATCAGGAACTGATTCTTCGTGGGGCCTCCGTCAACACGAAGGGCTTTCAATTCGATACCTGCCTGCCGTGTCATCATGTCTATCAAATCCTTCACTTGATAAGCGATAGATTCCAATCCCGCACGCAACACATGTGCCTTGCCTGCATTCAGTGTCATTCCCCAGATGGCAGCTTTGGCATCCGGTTTCCACCAGGGAGCTCCCAATCCGGTAAAAGCCGGAACCAGATAGACTCCATCATTGTTTTTAACCGAAGTCGCTAAGGTTTCAATTTGATTGAACGAATCCACCAATCCCAATTTCTCCACCATCCACTTGATAGTGGCTCCGGTACAATGGATATTTCCTTCGAAAGCATAATACACTTTGCCTAAAGCCGAGAATCCAACGGACGTGACCAGCCCTTCAGGAGCAGTAACAGCCTCTTCTCCAATGTTAACCATAACAGATGATCCTGTTCCGTATGTCACCTTCCCCATACCTGCCTCAAAACACATCTGACCGGTTAATGCTCCATGGGAATCACCTAAAACACCTGCTATTTGTATCGGAGATTTGAACAAACCCTCTATCGTTGTTTCTCCAAAAATAGCATCACAGGGCAAAGCTTCCGGCATCATACTCCGGGGGATAGTGAAGAGTTTCAACAACTCTTCATCCCAGTCTAAAGTATGAATATTAAAAAGCATGGTACGCGACGCATTCGTATAATCAGTCAGATGATTCCTGCCTTCGGTCAGTTTCCAAATCAGCCAGGAATCAATAGTTCCCATCAACAAATCACCCTTTTCTGCCAGTTCACGTGCATTTTCCACGTTATCCAATATCCACTTAGCACCACTGGCAGAAAAATAAGGATCGATAAGCAATCCGGTCTTCCGTTGTACCAGTCCGCTGTATCCCTTATCTTTCAGTTCCTTGCAAATAGCTGCCCCTCGCTGGCATTGCCATACCACGGCGTGATAAACAGGTTTACCAGTCCGCTTATTCCAAACAACTACCGTTTCACGCTGATTTGTGATGGCAAGAGAATAAGAAATGTCTTTCCCATTCACTTCCTCCTTCTCTAGCAAACAATGTATAGCTTCTATGGTATTTTTATAAATTTCTTCGGCATCGTGTTCCACCCATCCTAGTTGCGGATAGAATTGCTGATGCTCTATATTGACCCGATGCAACAATTCGCAACTTTCAGAGAACAGCATAGCTTTTGTCGCCGAAGTACTTTGGTCTATGGTAATTATTTTGCTAATCATACTATTAGATTTTAAAAGGACATGTTTATTTTTTCATGAATTCAAGAGCAGCCTTACAGATTCCTTCTTTATCCAACCCATAATGAGCAAAGATTTCATGAGAATTTCCATGAACTACATTTTCATCGGGAATACCGATAATACGTACCGGAACCGGATTTTCAGAAAGCGTCTCAACCACAATAGCTCCCAAACCACCAAACTGACTATGCTCTTCCACAGTGATAATTCTTCCGGTTTCTTCTGCCGCTTTCTTGATAGCTTCCACATCAACAGGCTTTATGGAAGACATATCCAACACACGTGCCTTAATGCCTTTCTCCTGTAACATCAAACCAGCTTGATAAGCATGATAAACCGTTTCTCCGGCGGCAATGATGGTCAGGTCCGTACCATCCAGCAGCATATTAGCTTTTCCCAGAACAAAATCAAAATCATCATTCTCATACACATCGGGAACAGCAGCTCTTCCTACACGTACATACACCGGTTCGGGATAATCGACCAATAGCTTGACCAACTTACGTGTCTGACGGGCATCACAGGGGAGAACGATATTCATTCCCGGAAAAGTTCTTAATACGGCAATATCATGCAGACTATGATGAGTAGCCCCTAAAGCACCGTATGCGACACCACCACTCACTCCCAATATCTTCACATTATTCTGACTGTAAGCCAAATCAACTTTCACCTGTTCCAAGCTACGGGCCACATAGAAGCAAGCCGGGCCACATACAAACACTTTTTTTCCGCTATGTGACAAACCTGCTGAAATTCCTACCGCATCCTGTTCGGCTATTCCACATTCTACAAACTGTGCGGGTAATTCTTTTGCAAAATCTCCCAAAGTAACAGAACCCCTGGCGTCTGTTGTAACCGCCACAATATCTTTATCCTGACGAGCCAACTCCAGCAATGTATCTGTAAAGCTCTTTCTGCACGCTATTATATTATTTGCCATTGTTTTCTTTTTCTAGTTTTTCAATTCTTTCGGATATCTCACGAACAGCCTCTTCATATTGTTCGGCTGTAGGCACGCCATGATGCCATTTTGCAATGCCTTCCATATAAGATACTCCTTTCCCTTTTGTAGTATGGGAGATAAGCAAATGAGGCTTTTTATTCGTATAATCAATAGAATGGAAAGTCCGGATGATATCTTCCATTTCATCCCCATTCATTTCCAACACATCCCAGCCGAAAGCAGTCCAGCGGTCACGCATACTCTCCAATGACATGACCTCCTCGGTTGTACCGCTGATCTGCAAACGATTACGGTCAATAATGGCTACCAGATTATCCAATTTATATTGGTTTCCTGCCATAGCAGCTTCATATATCGAACCTTCCCCTTGCTCACCATCTCCCATCAGTACATACGTTTTATAATCAGCTTTATCCATTTTGGCAGCAATCGCCATTCCAACGCCTACAGACAAGCCATGCCCTAAAGCTCCCGTATTTACTTCAATACCCGGTACCTCTATAGTAGGATGACCGGACAAAATAGACCCGAACTCACCTAAAGTATCGGTTATCTCATGAGAAATAAAGCCTTTTGCCTCAAGAGTAACATATAAAGCCTCCACACAGTGTCCCTTACTCATTACAAAACGATCTCTTTTCGTTTCCTTTGGTTTATCCGGCCAAACACGCATTATATCAAAATAAAGTGCTGTAAGCACGTTAAGACACGATAGATCACCTCCAATGTGCCCTGCTTTTGCTTTATACACAATCTCAACCAATCGTTTCCGATTCTTTTCCGATTGTAATTCTAACGTTTCAACTTGCATATTATTATCATTTACTTTCTTATTCTTTCGCAAATAACGGAATTCAACCGGAATTATCCAACATTAAACGAAAGAAAATGAAATTCAATTTGATTATATTAACAATATATTTCCATATAACCTATAAACCGGAACAATTAATTTATTCTGTCAACAAGGTTATATCTCTATATAAATAAGACTCTTCGATCGTCTCTTTTGTACCCAGCAGAACAGTTATAAAAAAAGAAGCAAACAATAAGGACAAATAGGGAAGCAAAAATCAGAGTTGATAAAAAAGGTGATCAAGAATGTATTTTCCAACATTCTCAATCACCCATATTACCTTTATTTCAGTAAGAATCAGATTACTTCGACCTCCAATTCTTTTAATCTTTCAAAATCCTCCTCGGTTATAGTACTATCTGTAATAATAGCATTGGCTAATGAAACCGAGCCTAAACTAGCAAAAGCACTGACACCTATTTTTGAACAATCAGCCACCAGATACACTTTACTGGCAGATTCTATCATAGCAGATTTCACGACCAAATCACTTAGACTAGGATAAGTCAGTTTCATATCCGAAGAAATACCAGCTGTAGCTAGAAACAATTTATTAGCGCGTATATCTTTAAATGAATCGGCCGCCATTTTTCCTGTCAAAGAAAGTGTAGGAGCCTTGAACTCACCTCCGGTAACAATTAGATTAATACCATGATTCTCACCTAAAATCAAAGCTATATTCAAAGCATTAGTAATGACTGTCAGGTCCTTATAATTCATTAAAAGCTTTGCGATCTCTGTAGTTGTAGAACCGGAATCAAGAATTATACTGTCCCCCTCCTGAATAAACTGAATAGCTTTCTGAGCAATTTCTTTCTTTTCCTCCAAATGAGTCTGATTGAACAATTGTCCGGTCTTGGCAAACGACCCTACTCCTTTCAGAAACGCACCTCCATGCTCTCTTTGGATATACCCCATTTGTTCCAAGGCTTCCAAATCCTGACGGATCGTTACATCCGTCACATTGAAAATTTTACTAAGGTCCTGAACTTTTGCATGTCCGTCTTCACGAATCAGATGCAATATCTTTACTCTTCTTTGATTGAGTGCCATATTTATTAGATTTAGAGGTTATGTTTTTTACGATATTCCTGAATATCCTTAATGGAAACAATTTTCAAACCGAATTTTGCTGCAATCTCACCTAGTTGGGGAAGACGCGCCATTGTACCATCTTCATTCAAAATTTCAACAAGAGCTCCTCCGGGTTTCAAACCTGCCATTCTTGTCATATCCAGTGTAGCTTCGGTATGTCCATTACGTTCCAATACTCCATTTTCCGCACCGTAAAGGGGGAACACATGCCCCGGACGAGCAAACTCGGAAGGATTCAGATTTCCTGCCACCAAAGCTTTTATTGTTGACGAACGGTCGAAAGCAGAAACTCCCGTAGTACAGCCATACCCTCTTAAATCTACCGACATAGTAAACGGTGTACCTAGCAATGAAGTGTTTTCTTCTGCCATCGGAGCCAGACCAAGTTCTTCACAACGTGAACGTGGCAGAGGAGCACATAACAACCCTCTGCCATGAGTAATCATAAAATTTACAATTTCAGGAGTAATCTTTTCTCCTGAAACGATAAAATCGCCTTCGTTTTCACGATCTTCGTCATCAACAACGATCAATACTTTGCCCTGACGAATATCTTCCAATCCTTCTTCTACTGTATTTAACATTTTAGTGTATCTAGGGAGTTAATTATACTGCAAATTTAAGCTAAAACAAAAAGAATCGAAAACTATTAGCCTTTTTTATGATAAAAAAAATCAATCATCTCCCGTCAGAAGGCTTATCCCATCATTTCACCTCTGTTATTCTAAGAACAATATAAGGAGTATCCGGAATTCTTACTCCCCGATGATGTATATCAAAAACACGATAATCCAATTCCTCTGTTGTTTCAAATATCACAGGATATTCCGTGACAGTCATGGCCCACACATCAATAATCTCTACTTTAAACCGTTTATTCTTTTGCAATTTGTTATAATCTGCATTTTTTACCGGCAGATTAAAAGTCCAGAAACCTTTCACATCTTTTCCCATATTGACCAGATAATAGTCCGGTCCAGCAGTAGAAGTAACCAAGTCACGACTGATATCTGCCATCTCCAACGGATAGGGAGCAGCTTCAAGAATCGTTCTCAAAAATTTCACACGTTTCCAGCTTTCACCTTTTAAAGATCCCCCTTGCGCCCAAAAGATAGGTTCGTTCCCCTGCTGATAACATTCACCGTGAGTGACATAAATCCCACCCAACAAACCATTCAAAATAAAGTAAGTCATCTGCTGCGGACTTAACCTTCCCCAACGATAAGGTAGATTCCCTTCATACCCAACCTCATCACATATAACCGGTTTGCGATAAATTTTTCTTAAAGTAGCAGAAGCGGTAGAACTCAGTACCGGTGCCTCATCTTGTATGCTGACATGGGTAAATTCAGGCATCCAATAATCAAAATAAGTAGCCGTCGCTCCATGAATAGAACATAAATGGCGATAAGGATCATTCTCAACCACTGTTTTCGTCAACAGCTTCCAATCGTCCACAGTTTTCGCTTTTACATAATCCCACTCGTTTGCCATAGACCACCATACATTTCTAAAAGAAGCCAAACGCGCAGTAATATATTTAATATAACGTACATTCACCTCATTCGACATAGCATCAAAGCCCCATCTTCCTTTATCATAAGGATGGAAAAGGATCAAATCCGCCTCAATCCCCAAACGGTTCAGTTGGTCTATCCGTTTCTCCAAATGCTGAAAAAAAGCCGGGTCAAATCTGTCAAAGTCCCATTCTTTCCTTTCATTTCCTTCCTTATCTTTTATCGTCTTCTCTATTTCAAAAGGATAAAGCGCGGGCTCGTCTTTCACTAAAGAATAGTTTTTAGGAAACACACACATCCTTACCTTATTAAAACCGGCTTCACCAAACGATTTCAAAGTAGCCTCCTGAGTCGTTTCCTTCATATGTGTCCATGCATAGGCCGTCGTACCCATCGGATAATAACGGGTACCGTCCGCATATTTAAAATTATGTTCTCCGTCCACCAACACCATGCCATGATTATCTTTTCCGGCGGGTACCACTGTGAATGTACCTTTCCGACCATTCATAGCTCCTATACTGGAAGATGTAACATACCTCCATTCCCCGGCGACAGCAGGCATAAACCGTATCCTATAAGTATTCTCACCATCATAAAATCCTTCCACCGTTTTCTTTTCCTTTCCACAAATGAAAGTAGCGGAAAGACGTGTATCAAAAGGATTCCCTTTGGTCACCTGTTTAAAACTCAACTCAAACCGGTCCCAACATTCCACTTTGTCTTGTGCATTTACTTTTACCACAAAACTTAACAGCGTCCAAACAGCTATTACATAAAATTTCGTACTCATCCTATCATGTTTAAAAAATTATATTCATAAAAGTTTTCCGGAACATTTTCATACTGTGTCAATGAGCACAAAGATAGATTTTACCCTTGAGAACCAAAGGTAAAATCTTACATCAATAAGGTATTTTCTTGCTATTTACCTTCATAAACAGCACAAAACGGAACTTAGTTATTATTTTTATACTCAGTCAAAGTCTGATTAAATGCTTTTTTAAACGCCTTGCCAAAGTAACCGGGATCAGAGAAGCCGACGGCAAAAGCAACCTCAGAGAAAGACATACCACTTTGTATAAAACTTTTCGCTTTATTCAACCTATAATTCTTTATATATTCTATCGGAGAAATCCCCATGATACCATTCACTTTCCGATTGAATACAGAACGGCTCATATTCATGAACTCTGCCAGATCATTAACCCGCAGTCCCGGATTACTGTAATTCTCTTCCATAAACCCTACCAGCTTCTGCATAAACAGCTCATCCAAAGGAACAATTTGCGACACAGGATAAGCGATGGCTTCTAAAGGTTCTTTCTTCGGCTGAGCACCATATTTTGACAAAAAAACCGACTGAAGCACTTTTCTTTGCCTGATCAAGTTCTCAATTCTCGATTTTAAATAATCGCTGCTGAAAGGTTTAGGTATATAATCATCAATCCCTAATTGTAAACCTTGAATACGATCCTCAACAGACGATTTTGCAGAAAGGATAATAATAGGGATATCACAAGTATTGACATTCTCCTTGATGTGCCTTATCAATTCAATACCATCCATACGCGGCATCATAATATCTGTAATAATAAAATCCGGAACTTCCTCTTCTATCTCTTCCAATGCCATCACTCCATCGGCAACTCCAACAACACGGTAAGTACCTGACAATATTTCACATATAAATTGACGCAACTCAGCATTATCCTCCACTACCATCACTTTTACTAAAGTTTCTTTTGTTGCCGGAGGCATGTCCGGCAAAGATATTTCATCATTTTGTTCCGGTTCCGCCAAGACCGTTTCCTGTTCTTCCGAAGTGTCGTTCAATATATATTCAACATTTTTATCCTGAGCATATATTTCCTTTCCCTTATGCAAAACCAGTTTGAATACACTTCCTTTCTTTACTTCACTTTCGACCTGAATTTCCCCATGCAGCATTTTAACCAACTCATTCACCAGCGAAAGCCCTATACCCGATGAAGGCTGCATGTCATTTTCCTTGGACACTGTAGTGAAACGTTCAAATATGGATGGCACTTTATCTTTGGGAATGCCAATACCTTCATCTTTTACGGCAATCGAAACAAACTGTCCGCTTTCCATCACAATCAAGGTAATCGACTTGTTATCCGGTGTATACTTAAAGGCATTGGAAAGCAAGTTAAAGATAATTTTCTCGAACTTATCACTATCTATCCACAAAAAAACAGAAGGCAACGTTGTCTGAAGAGAAAAATTTATATTTTTCTCTTCAGACAACAATCGGAAATTATCCATTATATTATGAAGCATGATAATGATATCCCGGTATTCAATAGTCAAGCCCATTTTTTTATTCTGTATCTTTCTGAAATCCAATACTTGATTAATGAGCAATAACATACGATTGATATTTTTCTGCACCAATTGAAGATGATGCCGGGTCCGGGAAGTCAAAGGCTCCTGGGACAACACTTCGGATACCGGACCGGATATAAGGGTTAAAGGAGTACGTAGTTCATGTGAGATATCAATAAAAGAACGTACTTTTATTTCCGCCAATCTTTGTTCCATATTTACCTTATGTTTCAAATAGTAAATATAGAAAAAAATATATCCGATAGCTAAAGATATCACCAAGACAACAACTATATAAAAAGCCTTAGCCCAACCGGTTTCCCAAAAGGTGGGTAATACCTGTAAAGTAACCGTTTTCACAGAGTTCATCCAAATACCATCCCCATTGGTCGCCTTTATCTGAAATTGATATTTTCCTGCCGGAAGACTTACAAAACTAACCGAGTTCTTCTTACCTATATAATACCATTGATTATCATCCAACTTATAAGCATACTCGATATCCAAGGAATTAGTATAATCCAACGCAGCAAATGAGATGGTAAAATTCCTCCGCCGGGTAGGAATCTCTAAATAATCCGCATCACTCAATACATGAGATAAATTATCCTCCGAATATTTTATACCTGTCACTACAATAGGAGCTTCATAAGCCTGCTTAACGATACTATCCGGAGAAAAGACAAGCATACCGCCTTCTGTACCCATTAAGATATCCCCTTGCCTGTCTGCAACCGGAAGACATTCACTATAATTAAAAGAACGATTGAAAAAAGTTTCTCCAAAAGACTCAAAAGTCTGATCGTGCACATCAAACAGAGTGATATCCGTTTCCGAGCCGATCCATATATTATGATTTTTATCTTCAATCAAGGCTCTAGCCAACGGAGATGTCTCTTTGCCGAACGACCGGAATCGAAGTTCATCAGATAATAAATTTGATGAAACCAACTTGCAAAGGCCACCTCCATAACAATAACAATAGATAGTTTCATCTGTCGTTCGTAAAACAGACATCACATCAGCACTACACAACCCGTCAGCCGCCTGCGGACGAGGAAGGTTAAGATAAAAACGAATATTTTCGTAATCCGAAAAATCAGAAGAAAAAGTAATCAAACCTTCTATAGTACCCACCAGCATAGTATGACCGGGTCCCTCCACCATACAACGAATACTGTTGGTACGATTAATAGGAAAACCGGACAATTTATTCTCCGCATGAATAAAACGTATCGCCCCATCTTCCTTTTCCTCAACCAAATTCAATCCGCCACCGTAAGTACCAATCCAAATACTTCCGTTATGATCCTCATCAATGCATGATATTTTATTGTCACTGATGGAATAAGGATCCGACGGATTATTCATATAATGATATACCTCATAATGATAAGGACGATTCCGAGGAACAAGCCTGAACAATCCGTTTTCCTTACTGCCAAGCCATATTGTCTGCGCCTGATCCTTCAGCATGACATAGATTCCACCTTCTGCAAAAACTGTTTCCGTTTGAGCCAGTTCCCCATCAGGCGACAAATAACCCAGCAAGTTTTTCTGTGAATCCATAATACGTATAATCCCTTTCTTTGTTGCAATCCATAAATGTTCGTCGCTATCAAACAGAAATGATTTTGTATCAAAATAATTGTCCAACTCCCTATAAGTATAGGGACTAGGCGGAAAGAACATTTTTATAAATGAGCGCTGGGATTTGATCCACAAATTATTTTGTTTGTCAACATAAGTTGTTTTAATAATAGGAGAATAAGGTATATGATTCCTTCCCGGTGTAAAATAGACTTTTAACTCCCGGCTCTTTTCGTCATAATAACTGAATATACCTTTATAAGGAATAGTCCAAACCACTCCGTTAGGATCTTCATAAATAAAGAGTTCATTTTCCGGAGAAGAAGCCATGTATCCGGAAGGAGTATTCAAATATTGTTTCACTCCGGTTTCCGGATCAAGCCGGATAATTCCCGGCAATCCGGTAAATATCCATAGAAATCCTTTAGAATCCTGATAGACTTTTCTCACAGCCGCATCGTCATGCCCCGGAAGAGAGAAATCATATTTCTCCATCGCCAGTTCAGGGAAACGGCATAGGTACAAACCTTTATCAGACAAAACAGCCAGCTGATTATCTTTCAACACTTTAATTCCGTTTATATGCTGAATCTTCTCTTGAAAAGGAACGATGTTGAATTGCATGGTATTTACATCATAATAGGCTAGTCTGCCATTCTGTGATGCAAGAAAAACAAGATTATCCATTGTTTCGAACATAGAAAAGGGATATGAACTAATGGTCCGCTTGCCAAATATGCTAACTCCCTTGTCACTAAATACCCATTCCTCTCCCTGTTTATCTTCAAAGACCCTACTGACTTTCCCCAGTTCCACATCATCAATAGCTGTAATATACTGAATCCCTGAAGAAACAGTACACTCTTTATCTGAAATTCTGAAACATCCTCCATTATTTAAAGTAACCCAAGTAATCCCTTTGGATAAAGGATACAAATTTTCTATTTGCAACGGAGTATTAAAATGTTGTTCATACTGTTTCAGAACATTAATCAGCTTATTTTCACGAATATCATATAAATACAGGCTATGACGATCGTATGCAATCATCCATAAATTGCCGTCGGCCGTATTCTCCAGCCGCTGCATGTGCTGGTTCAAAAGAGAATCAAACTGAAAAGTCTCGAAATCGCGTCCATCAAACCGGCTTACCCCATTCCAAGTACTAACCCATATAAAACCATTATGACTTTGAAGAATCTGCGCCGGATTACTTTGAATCAATCCATCTCTAACAGTATATTGACGTGCAACACAAATCGGTTGTCCTTTGACAAAAACAAAATGAAGAGCTAACAACAAGATGCCCCATATATATTTTAACTTTATTGTGTTTTCCATTTTATATCGATTTACCAAACAAAGTACAAAGATAACCAAATGTAGATTTCCTCCTAGAATAAATTATCAATTAGACATAAAATACAAGGTTAAAATAGAAAAAAACGGCAACTTTGGTATAAGAACCAACAGCTGCCATTTTCCCTAACTACCTTTTCACCCTATTTCCTACAAGCCTATTTATATCCCTCATTTTGTAAAAATTCGTCTTTATTCGTTATGGCGTCCAATAAAGTTTGTGGAAATGGACGCAACATATGATAAGCTTTCACATTTTTACCGGCATCAGGATTTCCGGCTTTTATCCGACGGATAAATATTTCACTTCCCATTCGTTTCAAATCAAACCAACGCAATTGTTCTCCGACCAATTCCCGAGCACGTTCATCCAATATGAAATCAATATCCTCAATGTCACTTTGAGCAACTTTCATAGCCTCCTCTTTGCCAGCCTTAGCTCTTTGGGAACGAAGAATATTCATATAAGCCAACGCATCCGCTTTGCCGGCTTTTGCTCCTGCTTCCGCCACAATTAAATACATTTCTGCCACACGGATTATAAAAGCATCCCGTGTTCCACGATCCTCGTTCACCGTAGCACGAGTAGGGTCTTCAAATTTAGAGATAGGCATACATTGTTTCTGACTTTTTACAGAACCATCTTCATGATAAATATCTGTCCGATCAAGTATCTGATAACGTCCTTTGGCCCACTGACGCTTTACCTGAGGAACAACATCTTTTGTTACCCATATAGCAGTATCCCCTTGTACCATATAAGGGTAGTTATCTCCGGTTTTTCCTCCATTAGCCTTCCATAACGAACGGAAAGTCACTTCAAAACGTTGGTCTATATTCTCGTCATAACAATCCAGCAAATAACGCGTCGGCATATAGTGATTAAAAGGACGACCATATTCTATGCTTCTGACCATACCGGGCTGGTCATCATACTTCATACAGAAAATCAAATGAGTATGGTTACCCCCTGAACGAATAATATCATTATCCATTTCCTGATTATACAACTGATTAGTAGAAGAATAATCAATATACCAAATCACTTCCTTATTGCCATTTCCATCAGAATTTTCCATATCAAATACTGAGGCAAAATCCTTTGATAACTCGAAAGGGCCATTATCAATCACTTCTTTTGCCAAAGTATAGGCTTGTTCATACAATGCTTTATCATTCAATTCACTTGCTCTAGTCAATAGCAAACGAGCCTTCAAAGCTTTGGCAGCCCACATCGTAACACGCCCTCCATCCGATTGCGCAACAGACAACCGGCTATCCATACAAAAATCCAAATCTTCAAAAATATGAGTATAAATCTCTGAAACCGAGGTTTTCCTAGGTGCCATAACAATAGACTCCGATGGCTGATCCGTATAATAAGTATCTCCAAATGTTTCCACCAGAATCCAATAATAATACGCCCGTAAGAAACGCACCTCTGCTTCTCGTTTACTGGTAAGTGCCTTATCACTGAACAGAACATTCTTTACATGATAGATGGCTGTATTACAAAAGTTGATCGCTTTGTAAAAACGGTCATAATACTCTTTACTGATAGGATTGGTCCCATCAAAATCATTCTGATAAGAAACAATGGCGGGATAATCACAACCGCCGCCCGGAGCCAATATATCCGTTCCCGTTTCACTGAATGCCATAGCAGCAGACTTTCCACCCCAAAAACGCAAGGGAGTATAACAAGAGTTAATCAAAGACTCAAAACCTTTCTCAGTATCATAATAACCACCTTCGGTAGTAACCGCACTACGATTGTGTTCTTCCAAAAAATCAGAGCAGCCCGAGCAAACCATAAGAGTAGCTGCCAATGCATATAATAATGTAATTCGTTTCATAATTTTCATTCTTTACCAGTTAAAATTCTACATTCAGACCAAATACAAGTTGTTTTGTCATAGGGAAAGAAATACTTCCTCCCTGTTCGGGATCATAATTATCAATCTTGCTGAAAGTAAAGAAATTCTTTGCTGTAGCATATACACGGAGTCTGGATAGATTGAGATGTTTCAAAAGTTCCGGTTTGAAAGTATATCCCAACGTAATATCGCGTATTTTAAAGAAAGAACCATCTTCATACTTCAACGTTGAATAGTAAGTAACCTGTGTATAACTCTTACTTTTATTAGGACGCGGAAAAGCATTGGTAGGGTTCTCGGGAGTCCAGTAATCTACATTTCCACCATTTTCCAACGCATTGATACGATACGTAGTATTATAATCATACGCAATCCACTGACCCAAACGAGCATACAAGAATACAGACAAATCAAACCCCTTATAATTAAAAGTATTATTGAAACCAAAAGTTACATCCGGACGCTGACTGTAAATGATACGATCATCTGTCGTTATGACACCATTACCATCCACATCCTGTACCTTTATATCACCCGGTTCCTGTCCATTGGCAGCAGCGGCAGCCTCTTCACCCAATTGCCAGATACCTTCTTTCTTATAATCATAAAACACTTTGAAAGGTTCTCCTACAAACCAAGCATTCGCCTCATCCTTTAATTGTCCCGAAGCAAGTTCTTTTATTTTTTCCCTATTGTGTGACAATGAGAAATCTGAGAACCAGGAGAAGTTCTTGTTTTGAATATTAACCGTGCTCAGTGTCAAATCAACACCAGTACTTTCAGTCTTACCGATATTTTCCATAACCGAAGCATAACCGTTAATAGATGGAATTACACGATTCATTAAAATATCCCGGGTTTCTGCCTTGTAAATATCAATACTACCTGAAATACGATTATTAAAAAATCCGAAATCCAGACCAAGGTTATACTGCGTGGTAGTTTCCCAAGTCAGTTCCTTGTTTGACATCGTTTTAGGATAGAATCCATAAGCTCCCTCATTATTGAACGAATAAGTGGAGTTACCCAGCAAACCAACGGTTTGATAAGGATCAATAGCACATTGGCCAGATTGTCCCCAACTCAACCGGAGTTTTAAATTTGAAATAGCATCCACATTTTTCAGGAAATTCTCTTCATTGATACGCCAGGCCAGTGCTACAGACGGAAAGTAGCCCCATTTCTTACCTGGTGCAAAAACAGAAGAACCATCGGCACGCAAAGAAGCAGTCAGCATATAGCGATCCATCAATTTATAATTAACACGCCCAAAGAAGGAAGCCAGATTTTGATCAACCAGTGAACTCTTTATAGTGATTTCTTTTTCATTGGAATACAAATTATGGAACCAGTTATCAGCATATACTTGTCCCTTTCCACCTGCATAGGTATATTCTTTAGAGTTGAGAATCGTACTGGTTCCAACCATTGCCTGCAAACTATGGATATCAGAGAAGTCCTTTGAATAAGTCAGCACATTCTCCCATGTCAGATTACGTGTCATGGTGTGCTCTTTATAGGATTGTGAATCCTTGCCACTTCCCTGCAACGAGTTCTTATCACAGAAAAAGCCTCTACGCACATTCACTGAGTTCAATCCCAGCGTTGTACGGAATAAAATATCCTTGGTGATATTCCAGTTCAGGTACAAGCTGCCGAAGAAACGCTCCTGGATGGTATTATCCACACGCATGCCCTCCTGATCGTCAATCAACGGATTCATCTGAGTATTATAACCGGGAGACGGATACATCACTAAATTCCCCTCCTCATCATAAGGTTTCGAGATAGGAACAATTTTATTAGCCATATTCAGCGGACTATAACGATTATTCTTATCTACATAGGCATAGATAATGTTTGTCCCTACCTGCACATTGTCAAACAATTGATGGTCCAGTGCTACACGGGCATTATACCGTTTATAGTTATCATCCTTAAAGAGTCCCTCTTCGCTTCTGTAACCCAAAGATATATTATGTTTGGTTTTCGTATTGCCCCCGGATACAGACACCTCATAATTTTGGTTAAATCCGTTGTGCATCAACATGTCACGATAGTTCGTATCATATCCTTTTTCCAGATAAGTCAGTTCTTCAGGAGCAAATACAGCAGCATCCTCTGCGTATTTTCCTGTTGTTCTGTCCCGATAGGCCTCTCTTTTGTATTGGGCATATTCTTCAGCATCCATGATATCAGGATAATCAGTTATCATGGTAGAAGAAACAAAAGCATTAAAGGATACTTTTGACTTTCCTTCTTTTCCCTTTTTAGTCGTAATCATAATAATACCATTCGCACCCCGTGTTCCATAAATAGCTGTAGAAGAGGCATCTTTTAACACTTCAATAGATTCTATATCAGTGGGATTTATATCTAGCGAGGTACCATAATCAATACCATCCACAAGAATCAACGGAGCATTACTAGCCGTCAATGAACGCTCTCCACGGATTGTAAAATTAGGTGTGCTTCCTGCTTGCCCCGAAGAGTTTGTAAGATCAAGTCCGGCTACTTTTCCTTGTAATGCCTCCAAGGCATTGGTAGTAGGAATAGCTGTGATATCCTTACTTTTAATAGAAGCAATGGAACCGGTCATATCCCTTTTCTTTTGCACACCATAACCTATTACTACGACTTCTTCCAAAGTCTGGTTGTCTTCTTTCATTTGTACATTCAATGTCTGCTGATTTCCGACAACTATTTTCTGTGGAACATAACCGATGTAAGAGAAGACCAAAGTGGCATCGGCATCCACTTCTTCCAACGTATAACGTCCGTCAATATCCGTTATAGTTCCTCCGCTATTTCCTTGAATAACTATACTTACCCCAATCAGCGGCTCATTATTAGCATCGGTTACTCTACCGGTGACTCTATGCCTGGAAGCCTGTACTTTACCGGAAGATGCCAGTACTTGTTTGGCAAGACTCACCACAATGGTATTATTCACCTTGCTCAATTGCAGACTAGTTTGTTTCCTGATTTGCTCTAAAGCCTGGTCGAAACTTACATTGTCCAAATCAATATCAATCGTATTATACTTTTGGACAACACTCTCATCATAGAAAAACTCATAACCGGAAAGGTTACTCAGTTTCTTGAACACATCAGCCAATTTTACTTTACGCATCTGCAATGTAACAGTCTGATTCAATTCAACTTGTGCTGCATGCACAGGGAAAGCAGCCATAGATGCCGAACCTAGCAACAAGGTCGGTACAAGCAATACTCGGGCCCACGAAGCCCTCTTCGCATGTTGTTTCATAGATCTTGATTATTTAATTATTAAGGTATTATTTATATAGAATATACGAATTGTTTTCTTTCCTGTATTTAATTCCCGTAGCCAAGCGAATGGACTCCAAAACCGCCTCCAAACTCCTATTATCATGCGTACCTGAAAGAAAATTATTAAAGACAAAACTTGAGTCCAATTGTATAGTGTAGTTATACACCCGTTCCAACCTCCTCGTCACTTCTTGTATCGGAGTACGGTTAAAGTATAACTTGTTCTGCATCCACAACATATAATTTTGAGTATTCACATGCTCACGTTCCAGATGCATATTGGTTTTATCCAATACCAATTGCTCTCCGGGAGTCAGTTTCAATTGTTCTTCGCCGAAATTCATCAGCACCTTTCCTGTGCATAGAGTCAGTTGCAGTTCCTCACTATCTTCATAATTATTCAGATTAAAAGTAGTACCCAAAACACGTATTTTATAATCCTGACTTTGAATAATGAAAGGACAGTCTTTATTTTTAGCTACATCAAAATAAGCCTCTCCCTTGAAATGAACGTAACGGTCTTCTTTTCCAAACTGCCTCGGATATTTCATATAAGAGCCTGCATTCAAGATCACTTTTGTCCCGTCAGGGAGCACCACTTTTTGTCTTTTACCATAAGGTACGTGTATTTCATATTGAGCAACCTTCATGTCTGCCGGATTAGCAAAATAAACTACGCTCAAAACGATGCAAAGCAATACAGCCGCAGCAATGCTCCCCCATTTTTTTACTAAATAGATAGATTGACTCCGACGCCTGTCCTCGTAATTGCTGATAATTTGAAGTGCCTGACGCTCATTGGAAATCCATTCCTCCCATGAGGATGAAGACTCTTCCTCACCAGTTTTCCATAAACAAGCAGAAGCTTCATCAAAGTCTTTTGACCGGTCTGTCTTTTTGTCTGCCAACAGTTCCTCAATATCCTTACAGGTATAAATACCGTCAACAAATCTTTTCCAAACCGAATAATGTATCTTTTGTTTTTCTTTCATTATGCATTTCTTTCGTTTCTCTATAAAGGATACGAATCAAAAGCAAAAGGTGGGGATAGGAATCTTATGGTTTAACGTATTTTAATATGATTAGGCTTACAAGTATTGGACAGGCACTTATGAAAGGGATCAGACAAGCACGAATTTTCTCTAATGCATTTTTTATATGATCTTGCACGGTATAAACAGACAAACCAAGTTGTTCAGCTATTTCTTTATGAGACAGTCCTCTATTCCGGCTCAATTCGAAAATCTCCCGTTGGCGCGGACTCAGCTGTTCCAAAGCCTGTGCAATCAATTCCTGAATATTCTTTTCTTCCAGACTCTTCTCTACATCATCTACATAATCAATGGCCTGTTCCATCAGTTTTTCGTATAGCACAGATCGGGCAGACAGAGAACGAAATATATCGTAAATACGATTTCTTGCTATAGTATAAAGAAAAGCGGAAAAAGACTGCTCAATCCGAATATCTTCCTTCTTTTCCCAAACGATCAAAAAAATATCTTGTGTTATATCCTCAGCTATCTCTTTATCCTTGACAAAATGGACACAATAATAAAGGACCTGGGACTTATAAAAAGAGAAAAGATGACTGAAAGCAATCTTGTCTCCATTTATAAGTTTCCGAATTAATTCCCGCTCTATGTCAAGAGGCAGCTTCATACCTAGAATTCAGTAACGAACGGTTTCCCATCCAACCATGCAGCCATATTCAACACCAGTAAATTCCAGTTCTGAAAACCTTTATTCAATACCGGCTCACCATTATCAGGCAGATAATATTCATGTAATGCCCCGAAACGTTCATAGTCACGTCCCAAAAGCAAAATGGTCTTTTCCGCCAATTCCCGGGCCTCTTCCGTAAATCCATATTTCACCAATCCACGAAAGACCAGATAATTCACATTAATCCAAACCGGACCTTGCCAGGAAGACGGATTCCCACTGGCACGTACATTATACATTTTTTCCAAAGGAGACAAAGTACGGATTCCCGCCGGAGCGTTAAAGGAGCAAGTATCATGAAAATGAATCCGCACTATTTCCTTTGCTTGCTCCGGAGTGGCTATTTCAGCCCACATCGCCATAAATCCGCTCCACACACTAAGACGCTGAATCAAACAATCATAATCACGCGGCTGCCCTACGTGCAGAAACAATTGTCCCGGGTACAGCCCCTTTATATCCGGTTTCTCCACCGGAAGCAGATTCAAATCCACACTATAATAAAAACGGTCACGCGGGTCCCAACAATGTTCTTGTACCTTTCCTTTCAATACCGCCGCTTCTTTCTCAAAGGAAACTGCTATATCATCCAAATTCAGACAGCCGGCCAAGTATGCCATAGCCTGTAATTCGCGATACATCAACGCGTTCAAGAAGATGGATCCCGAACTGCCTTGAGGACGATAAAAAGTACTGGGATCATTATCAACTCCGATAGCCTCATCAGTTTCCCAATAGAATAACCCGGTCGCCTTGTGACGATGAAAATTCAAATATTTACAGACAAATGCCTGCAACGTATAAAAATCATCGCGCAACCACTCCGCATCCCCGTTCATATTGCGGACAATAAAGGCGGCATGTTGTGCCAATGTAGGTTTGTGCATATTGCTTTTCCAAGGGTTCCGTGTTTTCAACATCTCTTCGCGGCTAGGGGCATTCCGTTCTATCCAGATAGGAATCCAACCGTCCATACCTCCATAGTGCAAGGAATTGAGGATGCATCCCTGTTCATACTTCAGGACCTCCTGCTTATCCTTTTCCGTGCCGTTCTCTAATAAGATTTGACGCAGAGCGATGTTGCTCAACCAAGAATCCCAATCCCATAGCATATCCAAGTATTGATTACTTCCCGGAGCAAGGAACGGAAAGACTAAAGCTCCTCCGGCTTCACGATACATGCCTTTCATATCTTTATAAATATGAGCACGGCACAATTCTTTGTATTTTGCAATATTCCCGGGAGTACGTTCCGGCATTTGTGCATTTAGCATAAACGGGAAACAACAAATTGTTAAAAAGATCAGTAATTGTTTTTTCATAGGTATTATCTCATTTTGCTGACGGGACAAAAATACAAATTAAAACGAAAAGAAAAAGAGATTAAAACAAAAATTATTTCGAAACAAATCAAAATATAACCAGAAAGGGCTACCCACAGGCAGCCCTCTATAATAAAAATATATTTCCCTTATAAGGTCTTAGTCGCGACGTCCCATATAAATCATTATATAGTAAATCAGTGTAGCCAACGAACTAAGTGCCGCAACCACATAGGTATAAGCAGCCGAACGCAACGCATCCTCTGCCGCATGATGGTTATACGAATTGGTAATTCCGGCCTTGCTCAACCATACCAACGCACGCTGGCTGGCATTGATCTCAACAGGCAACGTAATAAAGCTGAAAAGAGTAGTCATGGCAAAAAGACAAATTCCTGCCAATAATAACTGCGGGAAAGTATTCACCATCAAAATACCTGCCAGTAACACCCAAGTCATAATAGAAGATGAGAACTGCACCACAGGTACCAAAGCCGAGCGCATCTTTAGCGGAGCGTATGCACGCGCATGTTGCACGGCGTGTCCGCATTCATGGGCGGCAACTGCCGCAGCAGCTACACTGTTACTTCCATATACCCCTTCACTAAGGTTCACCGTTTTGTTTGCCGGATTATAATGATCGGTCAGCATACCCGGAGTGCTGGTTACACGCACATCATAAATACCATTATCATGTAACATTTTTTCAGCCACATCCTTTCCTGTCATACCACTAGCCAAAGGCATCTTCGAGTATTTTTTAAACTTGCTTTGCAGACTATTCTGTACAATATAGCTGATTACCGCGATTCCAATAAATAAGATCCAATACATTGACATAGTTTTGTTCTTTATAATTTTGTTGTTAAATATACATGTTATTATGTACAAACAGTTTGCCAACCTCACCCTTTTAAATAGAATTAAGATTTTCTGCCATCAAGCTCTTCTGTATTCACATCCGTCAATTTCATTTAAAAAATAATATTATGAGAAAAAAAGAATGGATTATTGATTTTTGATTTATACATTTGGGGCAAAATTAAGAAATATGGAACATGAAATAGGAAATATATCCATAGCCCGTATCCGACAGATGAATCCCTGTTTAAAAGGGATTAACAATGATTTTGTAATGGATAGAAGCGAACATTACATCCCCGAGAATATGAACCCCATCTTTAAATACCCATTACGGCTGGATGGAATCATTATCTCTATCCGTGAAAAAGGCTCTGCCAAAGTCAATATCAATTTACGGGAATACGACATTGAGAAAAACGATCTGATTATTTGCGCTCCCGGCGATATTCTACAGTCCATGTTATCACCGGGCATTCATTTGTCACAAATGTTTTTAATATCATCTGATTTCTTAAAAGAGATGTATATCAACCTGAACAGTTTCATGCCATTTTTCATCTCATTGAAAGAGAATCCCAAATTCCATTTGACAGAAGAAGAAGTGCAGGAACTGAAATCCTTCTATCAACTCATAGAAGAAACAGTAAGCCGGAACGATAACTTCAAAACAGAAATCGTACGTAGGCTGATGGGAGCCTATTTATACAAGATAGGTTCTATTCTTCATAGAAGACAGCCGGAATTCCTTTCTGAAAATCCGAAATCACTGAAAAGAGAAGAAGTATTATTTAATCAATTCATTAATCTGCTGACTGAACATCACCGCAAAGAAAGACGCGTAGACTTTTACGCGGAGCAATTATTCCTGAGTCCCAAACATTTCTCCACCGTAGTAAAGAAAGTAAGCGGAAAAACCGCCGGAGAATGGATTGACGAATATGTAATACTGGAAGCTAAAGCTCTATTGAAATATTCCGTCATGTCTATTCAAGAAGTAGCCTATTTTATGAATTTCCCGAACCCTTCCTTTTTTGGCAAATACTTTAAGCACCATACCGGGTTATCTCCCAGCGAATACAAGATGCAATAATAAAAACAGAAGATAAGAAATAGTAATCCAACGGGGGCTGTCCGAAAAAAAACGGACAGCCCCCGAAAGTAAATTATATAAGTGTGACCACACTACCTCTCATCTTAAAATAATTTCGCAGGATATTCACCGGCATCCACCAATGCCTGGATCTTATCAACCACACTCTGACGGTCTTCAGGATAAGTTACTCCAAACCATTTGCTGGTAGTATCCAATACCTCAACGGTAGCAGTACCGTCATTAATCAGCTTGTCCACCATCAGCGGAATAAAGAATTCACTCTTCAAGTTTTCCATATTTTTAGGATCACTCAAGAATGCTTTAAAGAATTCCTTGCTGTAAGCAAAGTAATCAGGAGTAAAGCCCCAGAAGTTCATGCTCACCGGAGTTGTGTCAGGGGTAGCTGTCCATTCGCCATTGTCGTCAATATACTTCACTTCTCCGTCTATGCGCTGAATCTTGGTACGTTCTACAACGGAAGTCAACAAATTATCCGCATTAGTTCCACAAATACCACGAGATACAGTACCGCTTTCGCTTAGAGTATTACCTACACGGAAACCTACCATAGAATATGTATTTTTAGAGCCTTCGGGCAATGCAGACAAAAACTTACCCATCACCTGAAAGGAGTCACGGCCATAGAAGTCATCGCAATTGATCACTGCAAACGGTTCCTGTATCACATCAGCTCCCATCATGACAGCATGGTTAGTTCCCCAAGGTTTTGTACGCTCCGCAGGACAAGTAAAACCCTCCGGCAGATTGTCTAAAGCCTGGAATACCAGTTCGCAAGGAATATGACCTTCATATTTAGAAATAATCTTTTCACGAAAATCTTGTTCAAAATCTTTACGGATAACAAAGACCAGTTTTCCAAAACCGGCGTTGATAGCGTCATAAATAGAATAATCCATAATAGTTTCGCCGTTAGGACCCAGACCATCCAATTGCTTCAATCCTCCGTAACGGCTGCCCATACCAGCCGCCAATAAAAATAAAGTTGGTTTCATAGTTTATTTATTTAAAATTGAATATTTGATGGTACAAAGCTACAAAATAATACGGAGGAAAAAAGCTACATTCCATTCAAATTCGAGCATAAATCAATCATTTCCCTCCTTTTGACGCAAATCAAGCCCTATTTCTAGAAAGGATAGCCGATAGCAAAGTGCAATCCCAGTCCATCCTTAAACTTAGGAATATTATAATATCCTTTCTTGCCGGTGTCATACGGATCATGAAGAGCAATACCCAGATCCAGGCGGATCACCAGGAAAGTAAGGTCATAACGCAACCCCACCCCAGTACCCAAAGCTACACTTTTAGCAAAATTACGAAGAGTAAGCAAACCGCCGGGGCGTATATTCTCACCTTCCTCATTCTTTTGCTCACGCAGCAGCCACACATTTCCCGCGTCCAGAAAAGCTGCCCCATACAAATCACCCAGGATAGGGAAACGGTATTCCACATTCGCTTCCAGCTTCACATCTCCGGTCTCATCCAGATAACCATACTGTTTATCTTCGGGACGATAAGAACCGGGGCCGATAGAGCGCACTGTAAACGCACGGATACTGTTGGCTCCCCCAATATAGAACTGCTCGCTGTAGGGCGCTACAGTCTGGTTCCCGTATGCATACAAAATCCCCCCCATCAAACGAGTGGCTATATGCTGTTTCTCTCCGACTTTAAACAAACAACGCACTTCGGATGTCATTTTCAGGAATTGCGCATAAGGACTGTTCAATAACTTCTTATCTGTTTCCTTGAATCCTTTCCCAAAAGCAGCATACACCAACGAAGTCAGATTACCAGCCGAAGTAAAGGACGTCTCCCACCATAAATTATTGCGTTTCTTCAACGGGGCGTTATCATACGTAAACGTATAACTCATAGCCGGGATAAACTGATTTCCCAAACTGATTTTCAAACTCCGGTTCTTGTCCACTATCGTATCAAAACGTGTAGTAGTATGCTGCAACGTATTAAATGCCAGCCTGAAAGGAGTCACCGTATGTTTCCATACCCGCGAAGGCTGGAAATCGTATGACACCGTTCCACCGAAAGAAAGCATTTTAAAGAAACGGGCACGGTTCAACTGACTGGCATACAACTTGAACGAGGTATGCTGCGGAAATCGTGAGCGCATCATTTTTTTACTCATCCACGGCAACACCAGGCGAGGATACTCCAATGAGAAAGAAGTTCCCAGCTCGTATGAATTCAATTTAGAACTGTTCCCATCCGCCGTAGAATTGGTCTGCCATTCGTATGACCCTTTCAACTGGAAAGAAAGCGTGGCGGCTGTACGCATGAAATTCTTCCGCGAGAGGCTGAAAATCGCTCCGGGACCAGTCTGATCCGTACTTTTGGTAGTCACATTGAATTCCAGTTCTCCGTCATACGGCAAATCGAATGTAGCATTCATCCGCACATTCAGCGTATCACACCCCGGCAATGTATCTTGCGGGGCATAGCGGAACTCGGCAAATTTGAAAATGCCCAGACGCGCCAAGGCTTCCTGCGTAAAATTCTGGCGGGCCTGAGAATAAAGCTGCCCTTTCTGGTAAAAGAAGCGCTTAGCCAATACTCCGGGGCGGATACCGGGTTTCTTACCGCTATAGTGTAAAGTCATTCCCGGAAAGACGATGGAATCAGTGGGTTCCTCCCCTTTATATCCGGTGAGATAAACAGAGGTATTCCCTATATAATAAGGTTTTTTCGCATCGGCAGGCACTCCGGCTTTCGGGACAACCTGCAAACTGACCATTCCCGGTTTGCGCAAGGTATCCGCACGGAAAGTAATGAATTCAGGACGGAAATAATAATAACCATTGTTACGGAAAAGGGTACTCAGCCGCTGGCGTTCCTCCTCCAGTTTCAATACACTGAAATTATCTCCTTTATGCAATACCCTCTGGTCATAAGCAGCCCTGATCAGACTATCGGCGCGAGGAGGATATTTCAGATACATGACAGAGTCCAGATAATAAGGGTTCGCCATATCAATCTTATAACTTAACTTGGCTTTCCGAGGATTCTTCAACGAGTCTACAGAATAAGTCACAGCACCATTGAAAAAGCCATAATCGTGCAACAGATTGGTCGCCACCTTCACACGGGTTTCCGGGTTCACTGTAGACAAATACACCGGAGCAGCCCCCAGCTTGTTGAAGATCCAATGCCCCACCCCCTTTTTATCCTGGTATTTCACAAAATCATTGTATATCCACAAACCGAAAGGAATGGGAAAACGCAAGGAGTTGCTTCCCAGAATGGCATTATTGGGAGGATAAGACAAAGCAGCCTCCACCTCTTCCAAGGTCTGGACACCGGCAGGGGTCTTGTCCTCATTCAGAATCTCCATATTTTTCACACCGACATATAGCGTTTCGTCTTCCGGCAAGTTCCTGGTAGTAGAGCAGGCAGCTGTCACCAGCAACAATACCGATAATAGAAGCAGGTTTATGTTATGTTTTCTCTCCATATCTCCAACGATCATTTTTTCTTCTTAGACTTGAAAATAAACAGTTCGCCCAGGTGGCTCATCTTCTTGCGAAGCACAATACCCACACCGGTCTCTATGATCTCACCTTCCAGCACACTCTCATAATTCTTGTCGTGGAAGAGCTTGACATACCGGGTACCGCTGTTGTCCAGGCGGTATTCTATGGATACATTATCAATAAAGGTTTCATCCTGCTGTACCGTACTTCCGGTAGACACTTTACCGCCTACCACTATACGGAAGCGGTTATTCCAGAAACGTTTGGCGAACTGGAAGTTATAATCCGTGCGTTTCCCGCCGCTATCGGCATCATCCACCGTTTCCATGCCCACATTGATATCAAGTGCTTTTCCGGCAATATTCGAGATTTCGCTCTGCAAGAATGAGTTCAAGGCATTATTCACATTAAATCCTCCCGTAGAGTTTCCTTCAGCCATATACATTCCAGTCACCAGCATGGTGACAGCCAGTTTTCCCCGTTCCTCCACCGACATGGCATTCAGCTGGTCTTGCACAGACGCATCCTCGGGAGCCGAAAGGGTAAACGCCAGCCCCAGATTCTCCAGACTCTGGCTCAAAGCGATCCCTACATCAAACCCGACGATACGCGAAGTCTTTCCATCCTCGCCCACCGAAGCACGGACCCTTTCAGTCGCGGTAATGTTCAGTTGCGGATTCATGATATTTCCCGTCCACTCCACATAACTGCCATTTTGAATATTAAAAGTCTTCAGCGGAATAATCGGAATCTGGTATTTCATCTCCCCGCTCATCAAAGAATAACGCCCGGTCAGCAACATATCCCCCTGAGGAGTGTACTGGAATGACAAGTCTCCGCCCCCTTCCAGCAACATATAGTTGGAGCCGTCCGGCACCAGATCCACACGTGCCTGCACCGCCTGGTCTATATGCATGGTCATGGCCACATCCATCCCTCCCAAAGAGATTTGCTGGACAGAGGACTCTTCCACCGAGGTTGTGTCGTTAAAATTGACAAAAGTCACCATATCCCCCAAACGGTCGTTCACCGTCAAGGGAGAGTCTTTCAGAACATAGGTCACATTGGTTTTCCCCAATATGTTCATGTTCCCCCGCATCACCAGTTCCTCCACAGGACCGCGCAGCGTTGCGTTAAAGTCCACATACATCTTGCCGTAAACCATAGCCCGCTTGGTACGGGGAGCATTCAGCAACTCATAATTCTCGGCATGCATTTTAAGGTTCACCGCCGTCCGTTCCAAATCCGAGAAGTCCACCTCTCCATTAATCGTAAAAGGGGTTTTCCCTTTGGTGAATATATCAAAATCCTTGAACATCATCTTACTGTTCACCACCTGCACCGGTTCATTGTCAAAACGGAACATGGCAGACATTTCCGGCATGAAGAAGGTCACGGAATCCAATGCCAGTTCCCCATTCAGCAGGGGTTTGGCCGGGTCACCTTTCATGGATAAAGTTCCGTCAATATCCCCGTTCAGTTCCACCATACGGTCGGGAACAAACGGATTGACAACATTCAGCGGGAAATGCTCAAAAGCCATATCCGCACTCAGACTTCCTGTCCCTTCCGCAGCAGGTAGATAGATACCTCCCAAATGAGCTATTTCCTTGCCATCACGGCGTATGTAAGCGTCCAGATGATGATCTTTCTCCTCACCCGGCAGATACACCCCGCTGAATTCCCAATTTCCCAGCGCACTACCTTCGTACTTGAATTCGTCCACGCGCAAATCACTGCTCACCATCATATACGGACCGGAGTCTATATAGTGTGCTTCCGCCCCTATCCACCCTTCTATATCAGGCATGTAAGGGAGAATACGCCGGAATTCTTTCAAATTAATGCGTGAAAGTTCAAAAGTCATATCCTGTTTAGCAATAGTATCCTCACGATTCGTATAAAAACTGAGTCCGGAGCCTTGGTCGTCATGCAAATTCAGATTAGCATGAATCCGCCCGTTATCCGCCAGATAAATATAATTATCCCTGTTTACGGTAAAAGGACGGTATACCAGCGTGGGGTGTTCCGGAAAGACCTTCATGCGTATGCCGTGACGGCGCAAGTCGGCCGTCACGCCCATATATACCCCCTGTTCCTTACGGGCATTAAGATACTGCACCAACAGCTGGGCATTATTATTTCCTATATTTCCTTCCAAAGTCACGTCAAACGCTTCCTGCCCCGGTTTAGGCCCATTTACCACTCCACTCAGCAGGTTTATTCCATTCATGTCTTGTTGCACGTCCAGATAGATCGTATCCAACACCAGACTGTCCGTACGCAATCCATATAAATAAGCCTCTCCGTTCAATCCCTCTGTCGGAGATGAATCCATATCCATAAACAAACGGCCGTATGACAACCCCATCATAGAAAGGTAATTGGCTATCGGATTATCGGGACCTGAAGATATCCTCAGGCAAAGCCCCGGAAGGAATTCCCGAAGTTCTTCCTGCTCAATATGTTTACTATTCCATTGTTCCGTCAATTTCTTCATCAGCATCTCCGCCCTGCCGGAAATAGATTCAATGTGCCCTGCTCCTTCCAGGCTCAGATCAAGGTCACCTGCACGTAAATAAGCAGAAGTAGAATCTCTGGAAGTGCTGAATCCGACAAACAGGTCCTTGGAATGGGAAGTACGTTTGGCAGTGACAATCGTGGCATTTGTCATCTCGGCTTCTACGGCATACCTTTTTCTGAGATCACTGCTGAAACGGACACCCAAGTGCTGGGAGGTCTGAAAACGGGTATCCATCAGATGAAGCGCCTGCCAATCCAAATGAGCCACATCCATTTTCAAGTTGCCCGAAACATCATGAGGTTTTAAGATACCATCCAGATGCGCCTTGATATCCATGGTCCAGTTTTTCACTGCCAGTGAAGCATGTACCTTCGATTTCTCCAGTCCGGCAGCCAGTGAGATTCCTGTCAAATGATAACTGCCATAATGAAAACGGTCTATACCGCCCTTTGCATTGAAATAAGTACGGGGGGAGAAAAAGTCAAAACCTTCCCCCTCCACTTTCAGACGGGTGGACAGGGTGTACAAAGAATCGGCTGGCATAAACTGGTGCAAGTCAAAATGATTGACAGCCAAGTCTGCCTCATACCTGTCACGCGACAAGTCGTATTTGGCAAACAGACGGGCCGCCCGTTCCATCTTGAAATCATCCGCCACGGAGATGCTGTCATTATAAACTGTTATAGGAATAGTGTCGGCCACAGCCACCGCGTGCGCTTCAGGCTGCATCAGCAACAGGTCCGTGCCCATTTTAGGGCCCGCCATCGTAAATTTACCCTCCAAGCGCGTTCCGTATGGAATTTCTATTCCTTCGGCCAACGTGGAGATAAACTTCAAATCTTTGGTTTCAGCTTGCAGCGTGATATCTCCTCCACGCAGCAAGCTGTCCGTCAGGCTAGTCAGCTCACCTTTGGCGAACAGTTCCAATGCACCGGGAAGTTCTGCGGTAAGAGTGGTCAGTTTCAGTTTGTTCAAATCCCCGTCAATCCCTGTACGGATGCGCAGGGGTTCGGAAGGATATTTCCGGATAAACTTTTCATCCATGCTTCCCATGAATCTCACCACATCCGGTTTTCCGATATCGGCCATCAGGCGTGCGGACACCAAGCCTTCCTTCTTGAAATCCAAGGCATCCCAATCCATCGCAGCATTCAGTTCCAGATAAGAATCCCGGGTTTCCAGTTTCAATGAAGGCACACGCAGCACCTTGTCATTGGATACCAGCCGCCCTTCGGTAGAAACGATCTCCACCCCCGAACGCTCTTTCAGCACAAACTGACTGATGATGGCTTTCATATTCCTGCCTTCGTAGTACAGGGAGTCCAGCTTCACACCGATATCCGTCAAGGCAATATGGGACGGATCCAGTCCGGCGGACAAGCTGTCGGCAGATGCGGTGGCACTCGGCCTCCCGCTGTCATAGCGCACGCGCCCGTTCTTTATCCGGAAAGTTTGCAGCGAATAGGCCGATTTATGCAAGTCTATCAGCCCGTCGCGCAGTGTGGCATTATCCAGCGAAGCCGCCAATGACAAACTGTCCAAAGGCATATCCAACGCAAAGGATACATTCTGCAAATCAATATCCTGCAATATTATTTTCCAATAGGTGGTGTCGCTTGCAGCCGTATCGGCCGCAGCGGTGTCATTCAGGCAGAGAGATAAATCCGTATCTTTCAACAAGACTTTGTTAACGATGGCAGTTTCGGGGTCCAGCGCCACTCCATGACTGGAGATGAACAATTCCCCCAAAGTACCGTTCAACCTCATGCCATGTATCAAGTCATTAGAATTCACTGTGGCTCCTTGCAGGGATATGCCATCCACTTCCACCTGCTTTTTCAGCAGTGGCAGCAACTGCACATTCACTTGCAGGCGGCGCACACTGAGCAACGTATCCTTATGCGGGGAAGCGGCATCTACATCGGTCACCACCAAATTCAACGGAAAAGACAAAGAGATACGTCCCACGGAGATATTCATACCGGTAGCTTCCGAGGCATATACAGCAGCTTTGTCCACCAGAAAGTTCTGAATGGGTGGCAAATAAATCAATATACATAAAATGATGAACAGAATGAACGGAGATGCTATCGTCCACAATGTCCAACGAAGCTGTTTTTTCTTCATTGAGTGTCTGTACAAATATTCCTGCAAATTTAAACAATTTTATCGGCATAATGGTTGAAAGAACGCAGCTTTTATCTTTTGTTTCCCATAATTTATTAAAAAAAGAACTTACGGCATACCTGTTGCTACCGGGAAAGATTTATAATCTTTCAGGTATAAGATCTATAATCTTACCGCCGCAAGATTTAAATCTTTCAGCTCTCCCGTCTGTTCCCATAACATGAACAATACAGACACAAAACGGCAGATGCCCAAGAAGACGGAAGCTACTTCCAACGCAGACGCGGCAGACGCAGGTCCTTTTTTCTCACACACGTGCGTGTACATTATAATGCGATATAAATCCGGCATCTCTCATCAAAGGCTCCTCCCCCTGAAACGATGTATGCCATACTACCATTTAATGCGAATTTCAAGACTTATGCAAGCCATGTTATTCAGAAACTTTTTTAATTTCCTTTTTTCCAAGTCTTATCATCCCCTTCCAGTTTTGCCGCCGGTCTTTTTATCTTTTTTCCTTCGTCTTTTCTCTTTCCGGCGCTTCTCTTCTCCTCACTCTGCCTCGTTTATTTTTCTTCTCTATAATAGGTACACGCACGTGTGTGAGAAAAAAGGACCTGCGTCTGCCGCGTCTGCGTCTGAAGTATTTTATATGACTATCAGTAACCTATATGAAACTCACATGAGAACGGGCAACGGATAAGAAAAAGGCAAACTGTTTAGAACCACCATATTCCTCATGCTTTCAAATAACTCTTTATCTGTCTGTATATGACAGATAAAGAAAAAGAGCATATTATTTCTATAATAACAGTAAGGCGACTGCTGCCATGCAAGGTCAAGAGTACAAAAAATATTTTATCTGTTTCGCATATTTGAGCCTTACAGCAAAGCTACTGTGGAATAATACCTGTACTTTTGTATCGGAAACAGGAAAGCTCTGTCGGTTGTCTTGGAAATGTCGAACTAAAAATCATATCGTATGAAAACAAAAGTAGCATCATTAGCTTTATTATTGACTTTAATTTTTCCGATCATGGCAAAATCACAAGTAAAAATCCAACAGACTGCCGGACGCGACGCGCTCGGAGAATTTGCCCCCGAATTTGCACGTTTGAACGATGATATTCTTTTCGGGGAAGTATGGAGCCGGAACAATCTGCTTTCGCTCCGCGACCGTTCCATCGTAACCGTAGTGGCCCTGATGTCGCAGGGACTGACCGATTCCTCGTTCAAGTACCATCTCGAATCGGCGAAGAAGAACGGAGTGACCCGAACCGAGATAGCCGAAATACTCACCCATGCCGCATTCTACGCGGGCTGGCCGAAAGCGTGGGCGGCTTTCCGTATGGCAAAAGAGGTTTGGACCGGCGGTAATGCAGACAGCGTGGCGGCAGGTTCGCTCGAAGCCTACGCGCAAACTATCATTTTCCCCGTGGGGAAACCCAACGATGCCTATGCCAAGTATTTCATCGGTCAAAGTTACACGGCTCCCGTGGTAACGGACGGAGTCCCCGTGGTAAATGTGACTTTCGAGCCGGGCTGCCGCAACAACTGGCATGTGCACAAGGCAACGAAAGGCGGCGGTCAGACACTCGTATGCGTGGGCGGTCGCGGCTACTATCAGGAGTGGGGCAAAGAGCCGGTGGAACTACATTCCGGGGATGCAATCAATATTCCGGCAGGCGTGAAACATTGGCACGGGGCTGCTCCCGACAGCTGGTTCTCGCATTTAGCCATCGAAGTGCCCGGTGAGAACAACAGTACCGAATGGCTGGAACCTGTCGGTGATGAAGAATATGCCAAATTAAAATGACATGAAACAGATAGTATTGATACTTATGAGCCTACTTACTTTCAGTAATCCGTCGAAAGCACCAAAACAGACTGTGGAACCGGCAGTGTCGTCACGCACGATGTGGAGCCGAATACCCTTGTCGCGGGCAATCCCGCCAAACTCATTCGACGAATATAGTTTCTGAAACATTATGCTGGAAGATATCATCCGATTACTGCATGAAGGGAAACATTCTTTAGTCGTTTCCAACGGAGAAGTCAGAACTTTCGACAGACGCGGTGTGGCCGACCTGTATGCCCTGCTGCAGGAAGATTCCGATTTCCTGAAAGGAGCTTCCGTTGCGGACAAAGTCGTAGGCAAGGCGGCTGCGGCGCTGATGATTTTGGGAGAGGTCGGAGAGCTCCATGCGGACGTGGTCAGCCGTCCGGCCCTCGACTTGTTTGCCGATAGCGGGGTACGCGTCAGTTACGGTACGGAAGTCCCGCACATTATCAACCGTACAAAGACGGGATGGTGCCCGCTGGAAACTTGTTGCCGGTATTGCCTTACTCCACAGGATTGTCTCGTCCGAATTGAAGAGTTTATAACATTACAATCTAAAAGAATGAATTCAGATAAATGAAGAAACAACATTTACTATTTGCAACATTCATATTGGCCGGAAGCCTGACCGTTTCGGGCCAAACACCTGATACGGCAGACAGCTTGTCAGCCCAAAGAACATTGACTATCGACGAAGTGGTCGTTACCGGAACCCGTCATCAGACGGATATACGCCACTTGTCGCAGACTGTTTCAGTAGTGAACAGGAAAAGAATCGAGCAGTCGATGCAGCCTTCCCTGCTCCCTGTGCTCACGGAACAGGTTCCGGGTCTGTTCACTACTTCGCGCGGCGTGATGGGCTACGGGGTCTCCAACGGGGCGGCAGGCGGTATTTCGTTACGCGGGTTAAGTGGCGGCAATGCCCGCCTGATGGTGCTTATTGATGGGCATCCACAATATGCCGGCATCTTCGGACATCCGATTGCCGATGCCTACCAGACGCTCCTGGCCGACCGGGTGGAGGTACTGCGTGGCCCGGCATCCGTACTCTACGGTTCGAATGCCATGGGTGGCGTAGTAAATATTGTGACCCGCAAAATGCACGAGGATGGGATTCGCACCCACCTGCACACAGGGTACGGTTCCTACAACACGTTGGAAACCGAACTGACGAACCGCATCCGCAAAGGGCATTTTTCGAGCGTCATCAGCGGCTCGTACAACCGCACGGACGGGCATCGTGCCGACATGGGATTCGAGCAGTACGGCGGTTACGGCCGGATCGGTTACGAGGTGACGGACCACTGGAATCTGCGTGCCGACGTGAACGTGACCCACTTCAACGCCTCTTATCCCGGCCCGGTATCGGCTCCGCTGCTGGACGGTGACCAGCACATTACACGGGGCATGACCTCTTTTGCCGTCGAAAATGAATACGGGAAGACTTCCGGTGCGTTGAGTTTCTTCTACAACTGGGGCGACCATTGGATTAACGACGGCTATACGCCTTCCGCAGGGGAAGGTCCGCAGGATGACCGCTTCAACTCGTATGACGACATGATGGGTATCTCATGGTATCAGAGCGCCCGGTTCTTCAAGGATAACCGCATCACCGTAGGCTTCGACTGGTTCCGTTACGGTGGCGAGGCATGGAGCGAATATGTGAGCGGAGAAGACGCGGGAACACGTAGCGATTTGGTGGATAAGCATGAAAACGAGGTGGCAGGCTATGTGGACTTCCGGCAGGATGTCGGGAAGTGGCTCACGTTCAACGCAGGATTGCGCGTTGATCATCATTCCCGTGTCGGAACAGAATGGGTGCCGCAGGCTGGATTGGCATTCCACCTGCCTCATACCATCGAACTGAAGGCTTCTGCCTCCAAAGGTTTCCGTTACCCGATTCTCCGTGAGATGTACATGTTCCCGCCGCAGAATCCCGACTTGACGCCGGAATCTATGTGGAACTACGAGATAGCCTTCTCGCAAAGACTGTTGGGTGGAAGCCTGTCGTATGGCATCAATCTCTTCTATATCGATGGCAAGAACCTGATTATGACCCTGCCCAATCCGAGCGGAAGCGGTATGCTGAACCAGAATTCGGGAGAGATAGACAATGCAGGCGTCGAAGCACAGGTCGCTTACCGTTTCAATAAGAGTTGGTCGGTGGATGCCAATTACAGCTACCTGCACATGGAGAATCCCGTGATTGCCGCTCCCGAACATAAGCTCTATGCCGGAGCAAACTTCACGCAAGGACGCTGGTCGGTATCGACGGGCATACAGTACATCGCCGGACTTTACACCTCGACAGATCCGGCTACAACCGAGGATTTTGTCTTATGGAATCTGCGCGGACAATTCCGTGCCACCCCATGGCTCGACATCTGGGCACGCGGAGAAAACCTGCTGGCACAGCGTTACGAAATCAATGCCGGATACCCGATGCCGAGAGCTACGGTGATGGCAGGTATAAATCTGAACTTTTAATTGATAAATTACAGTATATATGAAAAAGATAATGAGCATGATAATGGCTGCAATGGTATTTTTGACCATAGGAACAGGATATGTACAGGCACAGGACAAGACATCGGATAGCGCATCTGAACTCCCAAAGGTCTATCTTATCAAGGAAATTACCCCGGAAAATCTTGTGAAGATCTACGAGGCTCTCGGTCGTAAAGCCGAAGGAAAGGTTGCGGTAAAACTCTCCACCGGCGAACCGGGCGGACATAATTTTCTCCAGCCGACACTCATTGCACCACTTGTACGGAAAATGAACGGCACAATCGTGGAGTGCAATACGGCCTATGGTGGCGGACGTGCCAATACGGAGGCACACCTCAAGGCTGCTGCCGACCACGGTTTTACGGCGATTGCGAAAGTGGACATCATGGATGCCGACGGCGAAGTGTCCCTGCCGGTAAAAGGCGGCAAGCACCTGAAAGAGGATTTCGTGGGCAAGAACTACTTGAATTACGATTTTACGGTTGTGCTGTCGCATTTCAAAGGTCATGCGATGGGTGGTTTCGGCGGCGCAATCAAGAATATCTCCATCGGCATCGCCTCGTCGGGCGGCAAGGCGTGGATTCATTCGGCAGGCACGACCAAGGACGTAAGCAAAGTCTGGGGTAACCTTCCCGAACAGGATAACTTTTTGGAGTCGATGGCCGAGGCCGCCAAAGCCGTCACGGACCATTGCGGCGATAAGATTCTCTACATCAGTGTGGCCAACAATCTTTCGGTGGACTGCGACTGTGACTCCTCGCCTGAAGATCCGAGGATGGGCGACATCGGTATCCTTGCCTCGCTTGACCCGGTAGCGCTTGACCGGGCCTGCACCGATCTGGTACGCTCCTCCGAAGACCACGGTAAAATTCACCTGATCGAACGTATCGACTCGCGCCACGGGATGCATACACTCGACTATGCCGAACAGCTCGGTATGGGAAGTCAGAAGTACGAACTTGTCGAACTGAAATAGACTGTTCGGGATGCTTGCTATGGCTGTACTGCCCCGCCATCTTTCTCAAATCCGTTCTGTTGGCTGTGGTTGCCGGGTATGCGGCTTCGCATTTCAGGAAAGCTTCGCCCGGACTGCTCCTTGGGGTCGTCTTGGCCTATCAGCTTGTCGGGATGCTGGGAGAATAGGCAACGAAAGGAGATTTCTGGCTTGCCGCACAGGATTTCCGGATTGGTATTCCAGGCATGCTGCTTCAGATATTCGGGAGCTGGCTATTCATTAACCGCATCATTCGTAAGTAATACCATTCCTATTGATTTTTGAATGAAAATAATAAACAAGGAGAGGAAAAGGTCTTTTCCCGTTCCTTTGCAACCTCAAATCGGCAATGGATAAGTAGCCATTATTCTCTTAACTCCTGCTGAACAGGTCAAAACCCCTCAATGGATGAATATAGAGTAAACCTGCATATCTCCCTTTATTTCCAACAGTTTGCATTATTCCTGCGAAATCCATCCGTATGTGAGCGAGTTTTGTTATATTTGTCCGATAAATAAAAAAACAGCTCATGATTTCAAACAAAATTTTACTAATATGCCTGGCCTTCATCGCATTGACTGCATGCAGCGCCGGCTCGAAAAAACAAACGAATCATCATATGGAAAATGAAAAGCGTACCCTAGTGAAACTGGAAACCACCATGGGGAATATCACAGTGGCCCTGTATAATGAAACACCGAAACATCGTGATAACTTTATCAAACTGGTAAAAGAGGGAGTATATGACAGTACGTTGTTCCACCGGGTTATCAAACAATTCATGATCCAGGCCGGCGATCCGGACAGCAAAAACGCATCGGATACCGCCATGCTGGGCAGCGGTGATGTGGGTTACACCATTCCCGCCGAATTCAATCCGAAATTCTTCCACAAGAAAGGAGTATTGGCGGCAGCACGCCAGGGTGATGATGTGAACCCCGAAAAGGCTTCATCGGGTTGCCAGTTCTATATTGTTACCGGACGCAAGTTCACCGAACCGCAACTGCTGGGCATGGAGAACAAAATAAACGAACAGCACGAAGAGGCCCTGTTCGACAGTCTAGCACGCCAGCACATGAAGGAAATATACAAGATGCGCAAGGCGGGCGACAATGCCGGATTACTGGAATTGCAGGACACACTGGAAGCCCAAGCCCGTGAACTGGCGGACAAAGAAGAGAAATTCCGCTTCACCCCCGAACAGATCAAAGCATACAGCACCGTAGGCGGCGCTCCCCACCTGGACGGTTCTTATACCGTATTCGGTGAAGTAACCGAAGGCATGAAAGTAGTGGAGAATATTGAAATAGCAAAAACGAACCGCGCAGACCGCCCTGTAGAGAATATCCGGATTCTCAAGGCCAGTATTCAGTAATTTGCGACTCAGATGATTAACATTAACCGATACACCTTGTCTAACGGGCTGCGTGTGATACACAATGAGGACAATACAACCCAGATGGTGGCACTGAACCTGCTGTACGATGTGGGCGCACGCGATGAAGATCCTGACCATACCGGATTCGCCCATCTGTTTGAACACCTGATGTTCGGAGGCTCTGTCCATGTGCCCGACTATGACACTCCGGTACAAAATGCCGGAGGCGAGAATAACGCATGGACAAATAATGACATAACCAATTATTACATCACCCTCCCCCGTCAGAATGTGGAAACCGGATTCTGGCTGGAGAGTGACCGTATGTTGTCTCTCGACTTTAACCCGCGCAGTCTGGAAGTGCAACGGCAAGTAGTAATCGAAGAGTTCAAACAGCGAAACCTGAACCAGCCATACGGAGACGCCTCGCATCTGCTACGTGCCCTGGCTTATAAGGTGCATCCGTACCAGTGGCCTACCATCGGCAAAGAAATCAGCCACATAGCCAATGCCACCCTTGAAGAGGTAAAAGCTTTTTTCTTTAAATATTATGCACCGGACAATGCCATTCTGGCTGTAACGGGACATATTACTTTTGAAGAGACAGTGGCACTGGCCGAAAAGTGGTTCGGCCCTATCCCGCGCCGCAACGTACCCCCCCGCTCACTGCCGGCAGAACCCCGGCAAACGGAGGAACGCCGGCTGACAGTGGAGCGGAACGTGCCTGTAGACGCGCTCTTTATGGCATTCCATATCTGTGAACGACGCCATCCCGACTATTATGCTTTTGATATGCTGAGCGACTTGCTAAGTAGCGGACGTTCCTGCCGCCTGGTGCAGCATCTGGTGCAAAAGAAACAGGTATTCAACAGCATCGACGCCTATATCTCGGGCAGCATTGACGAGGGATTGTTCCATATCACCGGCAAACCCGCCCCAGGCGTCACGCTGGAAGCTGCCGAAACAGCCGTATGGCAGGAACTGAAGGCATTGACGGAAGAAAGTGTGGACGAGGACGAGCTGGAAAAAGTAAAGAACCGCTATGAAAGCGAACAGATATTCAATAACCTGAATTACCTGAATGTGGCTACCAATCTGGCTTATTTTGAACTGACCGGCAAAGCGGAGGATATTAACAATGAAGTAAACAAGTATCGCTCGGTCACTGCCGGACAGATAAAAGAAGCGGCACAAAAAACATTTGTGCGGGAAAATTGTTCCACACTCTACTATAAAAGTAATTTGCCGACCTGATAATATGCTAATTTGCCAATGCGCCATGCGGAACACAGCGCAGCTAGTTGGCAAATTAGCATATTGGCATATTGGCACATTAGCAATTTATTAACCATGCAACATTACAAAGCACTTTTCACTTTAGGTATCCCTATCGTTATCGGCCAGATAGGTGTCATCATTCTGGGTTTTGCCGATACATTAATGATAGGCCATCACAGCACGAATGAATTAGCCGCCGCCAGTTTTGTCAACAATATGTTTACTTTGGCCATTATTTTCGCTACCGGATTCTCATACGGGCTGACCCCTATCGTGGGGAGCCTGTTCGGACGGGGAGAAACCCATGTAGTGGGACGGATGCTGAAGAACAGCCTGTTTGCCAATACACTGCTGGCAGTATTGCTCACACTCATCATGTGGATACTCTATCTGAATATCCACCGGCTGGGGCAACCCGAAGAACTGCTGCCTTTAATGCGTCCCTACTTCATCGTTTTACTGATATCCTTGTTGTTTGTACTGCTTTTCAACGGTTTCAAGCAATTTGCCGATGGCATAACCGACACCCGCGTTTCCATGTGGATCTTATTGGCAGGAAATGTGATGAACATCATCGGCAACTACATCCTGATTTACGGTAAACTGGGAATGCCCGAAATGGGATTGCTGGGAGCGGGAATTTCCACATTGGCCTCCCGTATCATGATGGTGGTCGTGTTCGCCGTCATTTTTTTCTGTACCCGGCGTTATCATATTTATAAAGAAGGATTTCTACACAATGCGCTCAACCGGGCAGACTTCCTGTACCTGAACAAACTGGGATGGCCCATTGCCATGCAGATGGGGATGGAAACCGCTTCGTTCAGCCTCAGCGCCATTATGGTGGGATGGATCGGGACTACCGCTCTGGCAGCCCACCAAGTGATGCTCGCCATTTCCCAAATCTGCTTTATGATGTATTATGGCATGGGAGCAGCCGTTGCTGTGCGGGTTAGCAACTTCCGCGGACAGAATGACCGGATAAACGTCCGGCGCTCGGCATACGCCGGATTCCATATCATGCTGTTCATCGCACTAATAGGAGCCCTGCCCATCTTCCTGCTGCGTAACGAACTGGGAGGATGGTTCAGTGACAGTCCGGCGGTCAGCGTGATGGTAGCACAACTTATCATTCCGTTCATCATCTACCAGTTTGGTGACGGATTACAGATAAATTTCGCCAATGCCCTTCGTGGAATCGCAGATGTGAAACCCATGATGTATATCGCATTCATCGCTTATTTCCTTATCTCCCTGCCGGCCGGCTATTTCTTCGGTTTCATCATGGACTGGGGAATTATAGGAATATGGATGGCATTTCCTTTCGGACTGACTACAGCCGGAATACTCTATTACCTACGCTTTAACCGTGATACGAAATTAAAATAAAACCACCATGAGCCTGCCCAACCGTTCCACCAAGCTGAAAGTTGCATTCGGCTATATCCTGCTGACTGCACTGCTCTTTATATCCATCGGATATATTTATCAGGAGATGAAGTCACTGACCGGAACCAGCGATGATGAAGCCATCCTGAGCCAACGGCGCCATGTCACCAATCAGATTATCGGCCAGCTTTATCAGGCGGAAGTTATCGGACAATCACTCAGTACAGGACAACTAGGACAGTACTACCGATACAAACGTGCCATGAAACAGGCCAACACAGCGCTGGACTCCCTGCGCACACTGCTGACCGACAGCATACAACTGGCACGGCTGGATACGGTGGGAATGCTTTTCATGGATAAAGAACGGAATATGCGCAACCTGCTAAAAGCAATTCAGGACGGCGGAACAGATAAAATTTACAAACAGCATATTGACGAACTGATTGCCGAGCAAGACTCTTTACTCAGCCTTCCCCACGTGCGCAAAAAAGTAATCACACACACCAATTCATACGTTATCCGCAAAAAGCCCAAAAGCTTCTTCAAACGACTAGGAGAAGTGTTCGCACCCGGGAAAGCGGATTCCACACAAGTCAGCAATGTGATTCAGGAAGAATATACCGATACGCTGACCGAAGCATACAGCCCGGCAGACACGGTGGTCACCATGCTGAAAGACATACAGAGCCGGGTGACCGACACCCATCAGGAACGGATGGAAATGGTGAATCGCCGCACCCAGTCCCTGCGCCTCAGTGGCTTGAAACTGAGTCAGAAAGTCAATCAGCTATTAAGTACCATAGAGGAAGAAGAGCAGGCTCTGGCACAAAACAAACATATACAAGAGGAATACATCCGCCAAAGCTCTATCCGCACTGTGGCAGGAATCGCCATTGTCGCCGTGGTTCTGGCTATTTTCTTCCTGGTCCTGATATGGAGGGACATCACTCGCAGCAACCACTACCGCCGAGAACTGGAAAAAGCCAAACGCCGTGCCGAAGACTTGCTGGTGGCGCGTGAAAAACTGATGCTGACCATCACACACGATATCAAGGCCCCCGTGGGTTCCATCTTGGGCTATACCGACCTGCTGGAACGGATCACTACCGAAGAACGCCAGCGTTTCTATCTGAACAATATGCAAAGTTCAGCCAATCACCTGCTCAGCCTAGTCAAATCCCTGCTGGATTACCACCGGCTGGACGCACATAAAATGGACATCAACCGGGTATCATTCAACCCCCACCAACTGTTCGACACCATTTATATCAGCTTCAAACCGATGGCGGACTCCAAACAGCTGGAACTGAACTATCATTGCAACGAATCATTAAACCGCGTATACATAGGAGACCCGTTCCGTATCCGCCAGATAGCAGAGAATCTGCTATCCAATGCACTGAAATTCACCAAAGAAGGAAGCATCACTCTGCAAGCAGCGTTGGAAAACGGCCAACTGCATTTCAGTATCAGTGACACAGGATGTGGTATCAGCCAAGAAGAGCAACAACGTATCTTTCAGGAATTCACCCGGCTCCACAACGCACAAGGACAAGAAGGATTCGGCTTGGGACTGGCCATCACCCGTAAACTGGTGCTTCTGCTCGAAGGAGATATCAAGATAGAAAGCGAACAAGGGAAAGGCAGCCGATTCCATGTATATCTGCCTTTGCCTGAGGGGCCTTCCCATCCGGATGAAAACCCCTCCGGACCGGAAGCGGAACATACTCCTGCTTCCCCTGACTCAACCGGAATCCGGCAAATAGACACTCCCCGCAAAGACAGTGAGCCGATCCACCTGATTTTAATTGACGATGACCGCATACAGTTACAGCTTACCACCGCCATGCTGGAACGCCCCGGAGTGACTGTGACCTGCTGCCATCATCCCGAAGAGCTTCTCAACAAATTGAAAGACAAGCGCTTCGACGCCCTGCTCACCGACATACAGATGCCTGCCATGAACGGATTCGATTTATTGAAAGCCATCCGCACGCTGGACACATCATGGGTGCGAACCCTGCCGGTGATCGCGCTGACCGCCCGTAGCGATATGGACGAAAATTATTTCCGTTCACATGGCTTTGCCGGTTGCCTGCACAAACCTTTCACCATAAACGAATTGTTTACAGCCATCTTCCAGGCCACAGGAAAGGACGTATCCGCCGCAGGAAATCCGGCTCCTCACACAGCACCGGCCAAAGAAAACCATCCCCAACAAGAAACGTTGGATTTCTCTGCCCTGACCGCCTTCTCGGAAGATGATCCGGAAGCAGCCGCAGAAATACTCCGCACCTTCATCAGCGAAACAAAAAAGAACCGAGAGTATATGGAAGAAGCGTTGGCGAAAAGGAATATGGAAGGCATCACGGCAATAGCTCATAAACTGTTGCCGCTGTTCACCATGCTGGGAGCCACCCGTTGCATTCCTGCACTGACATGGATGGAACAAAGACGAGGGACGGCTGAAATCAGTGAAGAAGCGGTAGAGAAAACAAACTTTATAGTAAAAGAAATAGAAAAAGTAATTGACGAAGCACAAAAACAGATTGAAATTCCGGATGAAGAATGAAGAATTAAACCCTGTTAAGTTAAAAGGTATTAGAAATAGAGTCCGTGTTTCGGCACACCGTGAAAAAAGTTTATTTTTGTACGAATAAAAAACACATAAAGATGCCACATTCCATTCTGATAGTAGAAGATGACTTGACTTTTGCCACCATGTTGAAAACCTGGCTGGGTAAAAAAGGATTTTCGGTTGATACAGCAAGCAGTAATGCGCGCGCACGCAAACAACTGGACGCACAACCATACGATCTTGTCTTGTCTGATCTGCGCCTGCCCGATCAAGATGGTATCTTCTTGCTTTCATGGATGAAAGAACAGAAATACAACATCCCACTCATCATCATGACAGGCTATGCTGACATCCAAAGCGCTGTACAGGCCATAAAACATGGAGCCAGTGATTACATTTCAAAACCGGTACAACCGGATGAGTTGCTGAAGAAAATTAATGAGGCATTGCAAAACAAAGCTTTACCTACACCGGCAGGAATAGAAAAGAACACAGTCACGCCCAAAGCATCCAAGAGCAAAGCCGTTCCCCATAGTGCAACCGTTCCTCCCTCTAATTTCCTGGAGGGGGAAAGCGAGGCGGCGCGCCAACTCTACAATTATGTAGGTCTGGTAGCTCCCACCCCCATGTCCGTACTGATAAACGGTGCCAGCGGAACAGGTAAAGAGTATGTGGCGCACCGTATTCATCAGCTAAGCAAACGGGCCGACAAACCGTTCATTGCCATAGACTGCGGTTCTATCCCCAAAGAACTGGCGGCTTCCGAATTCTTCGGTCATGTAAAAGGCTCCTTCACAGGGGCGTTAAACGACAAAACAGGAGCATTCGTAGAAGCCAACGGAGGTACTTTGTTTCTGGATGAAATAGGCAACTTAAGTTATGAAGTACAAATACAGTTGCTCCGTGCTTTGCAGGAAAGACGCATCCGTCCGGTCGGCTCCAATAAAGAAATAGAGGTAGATGTGCGGCTGGTCAGCGCTACCAACGAGAACCTGCAACAAGCCATTGAAAAAGGAAACTTCCGCGAAGATCTTTACCACCGTATCAATGAATTTACCCTTCGTATGCCGGCATTAAAAGAACGGCAAGAAGATATCCTGCTATTCGCCAATTTCTTTTTGGACCAGGCAAACAGGGAACTGGACCGCCAGCTGATAGGGTTTGACGCCGCTGCCAGCCAAGCTTTACAAACGTATTCATGGCCCGGAAATCTCCGGCAACTGAAGAATATAGTAAAACGTGCCACCCTGTTGGCACAGAGCAACTTTATCACCCTTGCCGAATTAGGTTATGAGTTGCAGGAACCTGTAATGTCCGCCAGTCCGCAGACGTTCAGCCTGCACGATGAAGCGGCGGAAAAGAAACGTATCCTTGAGGCATTGAAGCAGACAGGAAACAATAAAAGTAAAGCCGCCATCTTATTAGGCATAGACCGGAAGACTTTATATAACAAATTGAAACTGTACGATATTCAATAACTTTACCAACAAGAAGCTACTGTACCGTAAGGCTGTTGTCCCTACTGTTCCTATCGGGCACAGCCTTACAGCATATAAACTCATCTTCCCGCCGGATATGTGGAATAATTCCACAAAGCATTCCCCATGTTCCACACTTATCCCCATGTTCCTTTCATCCTCCACTAAGAGTAATCCATTAATTATCAATATTTTAAAGATTCAATCTATTTTCTGGCACAGATATTGTCATTCTGTTATCAGAGAAAACAAAACAACATAGTATTAACAGTAAAAACCTACAATTATGAAAAAGTTATTTGTTGCAGTAGCATTGGTAATGGGATTAGGAACATCAGTAGCATTCGCCGACAACTTTATGGTGGACTCTGTGACCATAACTATGATAAATGATTTTACCCCTATTGAAGTGAAAGACCTTCCGGCTGCCGTGCAGGAAGCTATCACAAAGAACTATGCAGAATCTACTATCAAAGAAGCTGCCGTAGAAGCAAACGAAGATGGAACTAAAACTTACAAGGTTGTTTTAACTGATAAAGAGGGAACTGAAAGCACTGTACTTTTCAGCGAAAGCGGAGAAGTTTTGAAGTAAATGAAAGATGCCTAAAAGTAAGAAAAGGGAATGCTGTGAAGCATTCCCTTTTTGTTTTCTATCTTTAGTCTATCTCAAAACCGTTCCACAAGTTACCTTCGGGTACCGGCGCAGTCAACCGGATCATTTCCTTCGACACAGGGTGAACGAATTGTACCGTCCGGGCATGCAGACAGATACTGCCATCCGGGTTGGAACGTGGAGAGCCATATTTCAAATCACCTTTAATGGGACATCCCATCTTGGCCAACTGGCAACGAATCTGATGATGCCTTCCGGTTTTCAGATCCACCTCCAATAAATAGTAATTCTGAGAATGGCCGATAAGTTTATAATGAAGTACAGCTTTCTTGGAATTCTTTACTTCCTTATCGTATGCATAAGACTTATTCTGTTTCTCGTTACGCACCAAATAGTGAACCAGCTCGCCCTCCGTTTCCTTGGGGCATTCTTTCACTATGGCCCAATAGGTCTTTTTCACCTCACCATTACGGAACATCTCATTCAGTCTGGGCAATGCCTTGCTCGTTTTGGCGAACACCACCAACCCGCTGACGGGACGGTCCAAGCGGTGGGTCACTCCAATGAAAACATTTCCCGGCTTATTATATTTCTCTTTCAGGTATTGTTTCACCATCTCCGACAAGGGAGTATCACCGGTCTTGTCTCCCTGAACGATCTCGGAAGAAGTCTTATTGACTACAACAATATGATTATCCTCGTAAACAACTGTCATATTACATGTTCATACCGCCGTCAACCTGGATAACCTGTCCTGATACATACGAAGACATATCAGAAGCCAGGAAAGTAGCTACATCCGCCACATCTTCAGGAGTACCTCCACGACGCAAAGGAATCTTCTTGGCCCACTCAGCTTTTACTTCGTCAGACAATTTGGCTGTCATATCCGTGATGATGAATCCCGGAGCGATGGCATTGGCACGGATACCGCGAGAGCCCAATTCCTGAGCGATGGATTTAGCCAAACCGATCATACCGGCTTTTGAAGCAGAATAGTTACATTGACCGGCATTTCCGTGAACACCCACTACGGAAGCCATGTTGATAATGCTTCCACTCTTCTGACGCATCATGATCGGAGTACATGCGTGGATAAAGTTAAAGGCAGACTTCAAGTTCACAGCGATTACCGCATCCCACTGCGCCTCACTCATACGCATCATCAATCCATCTTTCGTGATACCTGCATTGTTCACCAAAATATCAACAGAACCGAAATCATCCTTAATCTGATTAACCACTTTCTCTGTATCCTCAAAATTCGCAGCATTAGAAGCATAACCTTTCACCTTTACACCCAACGCAGCAATTTCTTTTTCTGTATTCTGACCGTTTTCATCAATTACCAAGTCTGTAAAAGCAATATTTGCTCCTTCGGCAGCAAACTTCAATGCAATCGCTTTACCAATACCACGAGCGGCACCTGTCACAATCGCAGTCTTTCCTGTTAATAATCCCATAATTTTTGATTTTATAATTATAAAGTTAATTTTATTCCTTATTCTGTTCTTTACGCCCCAATGCGCCATACACAATTTTTGCCACGTATGCCCATCCTGTCTCATCGTCCAGTTCCTCACCTATCTGGCCACGTATATAAGGCGCTTCAATGCCCTTCACGCAATAGTGCACAATATCCGCCACGATATTCACATTGTCTATATCAAAGATTCCCTTTTCCTTTCCTTCCGTCAACACCTGCCTGAACAGCTTTGTTTCCGTCCGGTCAAAATTCTTCCGCACCGCCTCCACTCTCCATATATCACGGAAAAAGCCGGCACGCAAAGTCCCGTTCCTGAACACCACCATCTTGATAGAGTCCAGATGTGTTTCTATCAGCCGCAGTATTTTCGTATCAGGAGCGATATCCTGTTCAGCCACTTTCTCCATAGCCCCCGACAGCATCTCTAACTCCGACTCCACCACTGCCATATAAATGTCTTCTTTGCTCTTGAAATACGTATAGAGCGTGCGTCTTCCCTTCTTGGAAGCCACCGCTATATCATTCATTGTCGTATCATCCACCCCATTCTTCGCAAAAAGCTGACGGGCGACGTCTACCAATTTAGCCCTAGTCTTTGATACTGCCATATAAGTTCAATTGCACATTACATATATATGTGAGCAAAATTACATTTTTTCTTTGTACCACACAAACAAATAAAGTATAATCTTGAAGCAAACGTTAATTAACATATCGTATACGCTCTATATATCAACATATTAGCTAAAAAGATTATTTTATTTGAGAAAAAGATACAGAAATAGTTTGGAGATTAGAAAAAAAGCCGTACCTTTGCACCCGTAATCAAAACACAACATCGCGGAGTGGAGCAGTTGGTAGCTCGTTGGGCTCATAACCCAAAGGTCGTCTGTTCGAGTCAGGCCTCCGCAACTTCAATCAAAGAGAAGCAGAATTGCTTCTCTTTTTTATTTCCCCAGTATTTTTTTATTTCTTATCTTTGACCTTCATTAAATTATCAAGATACATAGAACCATGAAACAAAACATCTTATTTTATCTCATCGCTTTACTATTTTTCCCTCTCTATGAGATGCAGGCAGCCCACCAACCTGAATTCTCTACTGCCGGTTTCTATGAACTGGCAAACTCCGGACGTGAAGTATATTCCATGAATCCGGCATGGCGATTCCACAAAGGAGCCGCTACAGGTGCAGAAGCTACCGACTTTAATGACCGGAACTGGAAAATGGTTTCCCTGCCCGACGGCATTGAATATGTACCGACTGAGGCCAGTGGATGTATCAACTATCAAGGCGAGGTATGGTACCGCAAACATTTCACTCCGGCAGATGAATTGAAAGGCAAAAAACTTTTCCTGCATTTCGAAGCTATCATGGGGAAAAGCAAAGTTTTCGTAAACGGCAATTTATTGACCGAACACTTTGGCGGATACCTGCCTGTAGTCGTTGATGTCACCGACGCACTGAATTGGGAAACAGACAATGTGATAGCCGTATGGGCAGACAACAGCAATGACCCCAGCTATCCTCCCGGCAAAGCACAGGATGTACTGGATTATACTTATTTTGGCGGCATCTATCGTGACTGCTGGCTAATAGCCCATCGTCCGGTTTTCATCACCGATCCCAATTTCGAAAACGAAATGGCAGGCGGCGGGCTTTTCGTGTCATACGACAAAGTTTCCGACACTTCCGCAGAAATAATCCTGAAAGCCCATATACGTAATGACAGTAAAAAGAACTTCAAAGGAGTAGTAGAATATGAACTTCAGCAACCCGACGGCACACAAGCCGCATTTCTGAACGATGTCATTCAAGTACGTCCGGGCAAGGCAGTCACTTCAAAAGATAAAATAATGTTGAAGTCTCCCCTGCTTTGGAGCCCTGAAACGCCTACGTTATATAACCTGATTGTCCGTATCCGCGACAATGAAGGAAATGTAGTGGACGGCTACCGCCGCCGCATCGGTATCCGCAGCGTAGAATTCAAGGGCAAGGACGGATTCTGGCTGAACGGCAAACCTTATCCAAGCCCACTGATTGGCGCCAACCGCCATCAGGATTTTGCCGTAGTAGGCAATGCCGTTGCCAACAGCATTCATTGGCGCGACGCTAAAAAGCTACGCGACGCAGGTATGAAAGTCATCCGGAATGCTCACTGCCCTCAAGACCCCGCCTTTATGGACGCCTGCGACGAACTGGGCTTGTTCGTCATCGTCAACACTCCGGGATGGCAATTCTGGAATGACGCCCCCGAATTTGCACAACGTGTCTATAGCGATATCCGCAACCTGGTACGGCGTGATCGCAATCACCCTTGTGTATGGTTATGGGAACCTATTCTGAATGAAACCTGGTATCCGGCAGACTTCGCCCAAAATACCCTCGATATTGTCAATCAAGAATACCCTTATCCGTATTGCTACTCCGGTTGCGACAGCGAAGCACGGGGACATGAGGTATATCCGGTACTCTTCACTCATCCGGCCAACGCGGACAAGGACTGGGCCATCAAAAGCCTCGACCCTAAAATAACCTATTTCACCCGCGAGTGGGGAGATAATGTAGACGACTGGAATTCGCACAACTCCCCCAGCCGTGTGGCACGCAACTGGGGGGAACAGGCTATGCTCATCCAGGCACAGCACTATGCCGCTCCCCGTTATCCTTTCACCTGTTACGATGTACTCTGCCGTACTCCGCGCCAACACGTCGGCGGCTGTTTGTGGCACTCGTTCGACCACCAACGCGGCTATCATCCCGATCCCTTCTATGGTGGTGTGATGGACGTATTCCGTCAACCCAAATATGCTTATTATATGTTCAAAGCCCAGCGCTCGCCCGAAAAGCAAGACCGTCTTTTCGAAACAGGACCGATGGTGCACATCGCCCATGAAATGACTCCCTTCTCACCCAAAGACGTTACTGTATACTCCAATTGTGACGAGGTGCGGCTTACTTATAATAAAGGTGGCAAGACATGGACTTACACCAAGCCGGCAACGAAAGAAGGAATGCCCTCACCCGTTATAACATTCAAAGATATATACGACTTCATGATAGACAAGAACATGTCTATGAGAAAGAAGAAACAGGACGAGGTGTTCCTACTGGCCGAAGGCATCATAGACGGAAAAGTAGTTGCCACGCACGAAGTACGACCGGCCCGGCGTCCCGAGAAACTGCTGCTTTGGGTTGACAATGAAAACACCGACTTAAAAGCTGATGGCTCCGACTTTGTAACCGTAGTAGCCGCCATAGCCGATAAAAACGGGAATATCAAACGTCTGAACAACTATTATGTGAAATTCCATGTAGAAGGAGAAGGACGTATTTTAGGCGGAGCGAATATACTGGCCAATCCGGCTCCGGTAAAATGGGGGACAGCCCCCGTGCTGATACAATCCACCTTAAAGCCGGGTAAAATCAAAATCACTGCCAGCGTATTGTTCGAAGGCTCGCAAATGCCTGCCAGCGCAGTGTTGGAATTAGAAAGCAAGCCGGCAGCTCATCCTTTCATCTATACCGAAAGTGAAGCTGCGCTGATTCCCATGAGCAGCGACTCACCTTTTGGACAATCAGCCGCCAAATCGGCTTCCGAACTGGAACAAGAACGTCTGCTGAAAGAACGGAATGCACAAAGGCTGAAAGAGGTGGAAAAACAACAAGCCGACTTCGGTGAAAAGAAATAATCATCGCCATCCTGACAGGATGGACGGAAAGTGTTCGCTTCCCGTCCATCCACTTCTTTACATTTCACCTCAAATTTCCCCTTATTCCCCTAATTTATCGAAAAAAAAACAGCTTTCGCCGAATAGATTAGAAAAATCGACCGAGAACATTTACCTTTGCTATCTAAAATTAAATAATAAATACCATTCAAGTTTTAATCATAAAACAGCAAAACGAAAACGATGATGAAAAAGACAACAACTATTCTCTGTTTGGGCATCGCTCTATGCATGTTGGGGTGTAGCGATGACGATGATCAAGTTACAACAACCTCCACCGTTCCTTTTTCTCTCACAGCATCACTGTCCCCCCGTTCTTCAGATGCAGAGGATACAGGCATCCTGCAAGGCAACTGGAACGCCAACAGCCAACTGGCCGTAATGAAAACCGGTTCCAGCGGTGTTCCCAAAACGATTCTCACAAGAGAAACTGACTCTTCTGATACCTTTACGGGCGATCTTTCGACACTAGTAAAGAACGAGAATGAAATTGCCGTATTCTACCCGGCGGCAGCCATCACCGCGACCAGCAGCGACACTCTGACTCAAACCCTCAACCTGAGCGGACAAGACGGAACACTGGCAGGTATAACAAATTATGATTACTCGTGGGCACTGTGTAAAGCCAGCATGAACGAAACTACAGGCTCTTCCGCCTGCGAAATGACTAGCTTGGTCACCATCGGTAAATTCCAGTTCACCGCCAACGGTGACAGTCCTTTGAACAACATCACAAGAATTACCGTAACCGCCACTGCCGGAAACCTCTACTCGAGTGCCGTTATGAAACTAAAAGACGGAGAGTTTAGCAGTACCCAAACAGGAAATATCACTATTAAAAACAAAACCGGTATTTCCGGAACCACTTACATCTCCTTCTTCCCTTCCGAAGCACAATTGCATTTCACCCTTGTTACCACCACCGGTGAAGTGTATGAGACAGCTACTTCGACAACCATCAAATTGGAGAAAGGCAAAGTATACGAAGCGCCGACACTCACTTGCACTCTTTTACCTTCTGCCAAGGTAGGCGATTATTACTATAGCGACGCTACCTTCTCCAGCGAGAAGAATGAGAATAAAACCTGCATCGGTATTGTCTATGCTCTGGATGATGCGGACGGCAATCTCTCGCCCACCCTGTCCACTTCTCCATTCGGACGCATCGTGGCATTAAGCGACAACCAGTCCAGTACCAAATGGATCAGCAAAGCAGAAGATATAGAAGGCATCGAAAACTATACCACCGCTGACGGTACATTGACAAGCGGTGTTCTCCCTTATTATGACGGAACCGCCGATTCTTTCTTCTCCGATAAGGACGAGGAACGCATCAAGGGAGCAACCATCTATGTTGAAACCGGACAACCTGCCACCTGGGTGTCAGAAGGAGCCATCAGCGACTTCAACGGAAAGGCTCACACCGCCTATCTTGGTAAAAGTTCTTCCAGTTACCCGGCAGGAGGTTACTGCTACCAATACAGTACCAGCGGCAAATCGGCAGGTGAATGGTATTTACCGTCGGCAGGCGAGTTGACTTTGTTGTGGGAACTTCAAAAAACCGGAGTCATTTGCAAAGACAAACAAGATTGTTTCAATGATTTCACACGCAAGGGGTACTGGTCTTCTTCCGAACACTCGGCAGAATCCGCCTGGTATCTGAATTTCGTTAGTGGTGCGATAGTTGCCAACAGCAAAGCCAGCAATTACGCCACGCGCCCTGTCGCACAGTTCTAAAGTTCCAATGGAGGTAGCAGCCCCATTGGTTATAAACGATTGACAAATTGATTGTAAAGCCCGGTCCGCTTACCACAAAATGGACCGGGCTTCTTTTTTTCATATTTTTCACTCTTTCCTTTATCAACCCGGAGATTTTCCGATCTTTGCAGCACACCAATTCTTACGCCTATGAAAATACGATCCACCCATGAATTGCATCAAATTGGGTAAATTGATGCTGGAAGTTGATATAAAGCATTTCCAAGTCAGGGCATTGGCTGACATCAACGGATTACAAACCCGAAACCTCCATCACTGCCAGGTATTTCAACCAAAAACAGCCCGAAAAATCTAAAGACCATATATGACAAAAGACAGAGAATCCTCACGAACTCCCTGCCCTTTTGCTATGTTAAAAATATTATCCCAAAAAACGAATACTTTTACTTCTGAATATTTATTGACCCAACCTTATGAAAAAAATTATTTTTCAGCATGTCCGCCTGCCGTAGTGGGCCAATTTATATTCTGATATATATTGCTATTGTTTATATCGCGGTCAGCAGAAGCTGTACGTATATCACTGATTCCTATCGGATACAAATAATATGCCTCATGCCAGTTATAACCATCACGCAGTTCGTTGGAACTCTCCAAATTACGGCTGTAAGGACGTAGATACTTGCCTTGCTCTTTACCAGAGACAACTGCATCCGATGTCCCGTCCGCCTTGATATCAGCATCATACAACAGATAAAGATTATCCCAAAAATTCACTCCTTCAGGAATCCACTTTGCAGTTATCATACGGTCAAAGGAGCGCCAACGAATCAAATCGGCAAAACGTTGTCCTTCACTGAAAAGCTCGTTCATACGTTCGCGACGAATATTATACAAGGTCACATCCACCATGGAAGTCCCTGAATACACCCCGAAATCCTTTTCTTTGGAAAGATCGGTAGCAGCAATTGTAGCGTCAATATCAGTGCTCACCCCGGCACGTTCACGCAATTGCATCCAATACTTTCTGGCATCAGCATCCAGTGTTCCATTCTTTTCATAACAAGCTTCCATATAGTTCAATAATGCCTCAGCTGTACGGAAAACAGGGCATGCGTTAGTACAGCGCAACTCATCATTCGGAGTCTGGGTATAATCATACGTATAATACTTACGTGGCTGATACCCTGTGATACAACGTATTTCTTGATTTGAATTATCGATACCGGGTTTCTTGAATGGCTGACTGTACTGAGGCGCACTAGGATCAGAATCAAGCAGCGTACTCTCACTCCAAACAAAAAGCTGAAGACGTTCGTCGCGACCGGCTTTCACATTATCAATGCTGACATCACCCTGATAGTCATTGCTGGCATAAATGGGTAATCCATTCTTCATCAGAAAAGACTCTGCAAAGGTACGGGTATATCCATCGGCACAACCAGTCTTCACACGATAGGCTGCATCGTGACTGATACTCAGGCTAAAGCTGTACTGTTTCCACAATAAGACTTCGGGGACATTAGCCAGTGAAGGCTGACTATACATTTCAAAATAGTCATTCCAACCTGTGATGACACCCGGTTGAGGTTCTATTACATGATTATTGGTAGTCAGTTGCGCATTATCGGCTACCTGTTTTGCAGCATTCATAGCTTCTGTCAAGAAAAAATCCACTTCACTATCAATACTGAAATTCTTTCCACTGTTATAAGGCATATTGGCTCCCGGCCAATTATTATCTCCCGGTACACGTCCGCTTCCTTTATGATACTTTTCAAAAGTGGCTTCAAACAAGGCTACTCTAGATTTAAACAGCAAAGCCGCCTCTCTATTGACACGCTGACCATTGAACTTGCCTCGACTTGCTAAATATGAAATAGCTTTGTCCAAATCTTCCAATATGAAACGTGCCACTTCATTACGCGGAGTACGCTTACTGTTTTCTACAATGACCTCATCATTATCTTCCAAGACCTTGGTAACTATGGGTAAATCACCATAATAGGCCAACATTCGGAAATAACACAATGCACGGAAGAAGTAACCCTCTCCGATATAGTTCTTAATCAGTTCCGCATCGCCGGTAATCGTTCCATTCTCATAACCGGTAACTGCCTTATCTAAAAAATAATTGTAAACGCGTACCCCTCCATAGTATCCCTGAAGGGCTTTTCCCGAAGAAACTTCCCAATGGTCATCGGCAAAAAGAGTCGTATTACCGTTCAACCCAGCCAACATGATATCGGTATTACCGTCAGAACGTGCCATACCATCACTATAACTCTGCGTATGATACATCTCTCCGCTATAGGGAGCAACCAAATAGGAACTATAATAATTATTCAAGTAAGTAGCCAGCTGATCGGCTGATGTATAGAATGACTCCGGTGTGATTTGGCTTACAGGATCAAGGTCGAGCAGATCGTTACACGAGGTGGTACTCATAGCAGCACCCAACAAAAGACATAATCCGATGTGTTTTGTATTTATTTTCATAATATTCTTCTTTTTATTAGTTAAAAGCTAAGATTTACACCCACAGAAACAGTACGTTGCAACGGATAAGTTTTACCACTGCCCCATCCTTCGTCACCATATCCTCCGAAAGCTTCGGGATCAAATATATCGGACAGACTAGTGATAGTGAATAAATTATCACATGACAGATAAATGCGGCAATTACTGATTCCGGCCGGTGACAACAGAGATTTCGGCAAAGTATACCCCAACTGGATATTCTTGCAACGGAGATAGGCGGCACTTTGCAAATAACGCGTCTGTGTCTGCTGATTTTTCTGAATACCGCCAAAATAAGGTTTCGGATAATATGCACCAGTATTGTTTTCCGTCCAATAGTCCAAATGATCTTCAAAGCAGGCGCTTTGCCACATATTTCCTTGCGCTCCCCAAAAGTATGCATCACCGGCACCGAAGAACCAATCGCGTTTCAACACTCCTTGAAAGAAAATAGAAAAATCAAATCCCTTGTATGCCGCATCTAAGTTCAAACCGATACGATAACGAGGAGTCGCATTACCAATACGTTTCAAATCACCGTGATCGTCCAAAGTATTTGCACCGGAACTGACAATGCCATCTCCATTCAAATCCTTATACATCACATCACCTGCACCCCAGTTGCTTCCCCAGTTGGGCTTATTGGTTGTCAGCCAATTGTCCATTTCTACTTTTGAAGAAGCCAGACCGACACTTTCATACCCCCAAATTTCATTTAAATACTTGCCATTATAATACCCTCCGATACTTTGATTGCTAAACTCCCCATCGTATGGATAGGTCAGAATTTTAGATCGATTATCCGAGAGATTGAACCGAACACCATATTTGAAATCATTAATCTGATCACGCCATCCGATTTCCAATTCCCACCCCGAAGTACGCATATCACAGTTGTTGGTTTTGGGAGCATTAGTACCCAATACAGAACCCAAGATAGGTGCCGGACCAATCATGTCTTTTGTAGTACGACTATACCAATCAAAAGTACCGGTCAGGCGATTATTAAAAGCGCCGAAATCAAAACCGAAATCCCATGTTTCCACCGTTTCCCAAGTCATGGTAGCATTAACGATGCTGGGAAGGGAAGATGTATTTTGTTTTTCGCCATTAATCAGCCAGTTGCTGGATGCAGAACTGATGGCCTGCTGCTGATAGAACGGATACCAATCCCAGAAACTGTTATAATTGGAACTAGTGTTACCTAATTGTCCCCAAGAACCACGAAGTTTCAGCGTATTAACTGTTTCACTCAATTTCTCAAAGAACTCCTCACGGGCAATATTCCATCCCAAAGATACCGACGGGAACCATGCCCACCGCTTATCGGCTAGAAAACGTGAAGAACCGTCATAACGAATATTAAACTCCGCCAGATACTTACCGTCATAATCATAATTGAAACGTCCGAAATAACCTGCTGTAGCCCGATTCCAATAACCGTCACCATTCTTCTTGTTACTTTGTGTCTGGCTCAAGAAAGGTTTATCTTCAGTTGTTAAGTCTGTACCGCTTGCCCACATATTGTCTTGATTATAACGTTCATAGTTCAAGCCCAACAAAACTTTTCCATTATGTTTTCCAAAGCTGTGAGAATAATCGGTATAAACATTTACAGCATAATAGTTTTGCTTGTAGCGGTTATCATACACATAAGTCACTGTTCCGTATCCAGAATCACGTAACATCGGCTCATTGGCTACATTATAATTATAAATAGGAATTTTGTTTTGAGTAGTCTTATTATTGGTAAGACGCAGAGCACCTTCAGCATAGATGTTCCATCCTTTCAACGGCGTGAAGGTAAACTTTAACTGTTGGGTGAACTCATCGTTGTTCTCCTTATATATCCCCCCGTCTTCCAATTCATAAATCTCCATTTCTGCCATCCAGTTTCCATTCGGATCGACTACCGGACAAGAAGGCCAGCGGCGTGCAATGTTATGGAAGAACAACCCTGTCAGATATTGAGGCTTCTCATAATCCTTGCGTGTCCATTTTGTTGAGTAATCCAGGCGTGCCCATGAAGCCAGTTCGGCTCCGATTTTACTATTCAACGTATAACGGTCCAGTTCGTCGTGCCCATGAGAAATCAGACCATTCTGTAGCAAGAAACTCCCACTGACCGACCAATTAAACTTCTCAGTTCCCCCACTCAGACTCAGATTATGCTGTGTAGAAGGCACATTCTTTTTATAGAATTCCTCAAACCAATCCGTATTGGCAAAAGCCGAGCCATAGTTGTTCCACTTCCCATTCTCCACATTGGCTGTTGTTCCCCAATATTCCGGCTGGCTAGGGTCTGTGAATTCGCCATTCATATACTTCTTGATATTCGCCATCGTTTCATCGCTGAATATATTTGAACCGCCAGCGTTAATATTCGCAGTATTGAAATAAGTGGCAAATTGCAATGAATTAGCCATCTTGGGCACCTGTGTCGCGGTACTGAAACGAATATCGCCGGAGTAATTAACCTTCACCTTACCGGCCTTCCCACTCTTAGTCGTAACCAAGATTACACCAAATGCAGCACGCGAACCATAGATAGAAGCCGAAGCGGCATCTTTCAGAACAGACACACTTTCTACATCATTAGGATTCAAAGAATTCAAATCTCCCTCTATACCATCAATTAAAATCAAAGGACTATCTACAGAACCGTCGCCGATAGAACCTGTACCACGAATATTGATATTCATGCTGGTATTAAGGTCACCCCCACTTGAACTGGTAGAAAGATTCAAACCGGGAACCGCCCCTTGTAATGCCTGACTTACGTTGGCAACAGGGCGTGACTCTATCACATCCGAACCGACCATACTTACCGCACCCGTCACATTCACTTTTTTCTGCGTTCCATATCCCACTACCACCACTTCATCCAAGACTTTTGTATCATCACTCAAAATAATATTCAATGGCACTCCCGTCCACTTTATTTCCTGCGTCTGATACCCTACGAATGAAATGACAATCGTGCTTCCTTTGGGCACATTAGACAGGGAGAAATCTCCATCAATCCCTGTAATGGTTCCATTCGTGGAACCTTTTACTACCACAGATGCACCGATAATCGTTTCGCCTGTAGCATCTTTTACAACTCCGGTACAAGTACCATTTTGCTGAGTCACTCTCACGTCTGTTTTTCTTCCTTCTTGATTGGCGTAAACCGTTCCATTACAGACTGTTGACAAGAACAGTAAAACACCCACGGACTTTAGATACTTAATCATATAGTGATTTTTAAAAGTTTTAGAAAAGCAAAAACTCTTAAAGTACCAAGTACCATTAGAACTTATGCTTTTCGATAAAATTTAGATTAACGCTGCAAATATATAAAAAATGTTGTAGACGACAATTGAAATACTTATTTTTATTATAATCTTAATGAAATATATAAAATTACCTGTTATAAGATGCTGGGTATATGGAAAATATTTTATATATATGATTTTCAAAAATACACTCTAAATTGGTAGTAATAGTCTTTATACTAGACCTCAAGCACTTATTTTCAATAAGTAATAGTGAATGACGAAGTTCTAATGGAACTTTGCATATATCTCAATAATCTCTAATTATCAAGATATTACATTTTATAAATCCAATGATTATAGAAAAAGGGTAGATACTTCATTTTTATGGACATATAAAGCTTTTATTTTTACCTAAATGGAAGTCTTCGCTGCTATAAACCCGTAAATCACTGAAATTAAGTTTATTCTTAAGAGCAAGAAATAACAAAAAATAAGAAGAACATAATTAAAACCACACAATAAAAATCGCAACTTAAACCGGAGCATATAAAAACGAAAAAAAACATGGACTCATGGAAATGTATAAAAACATCCATTTAAGTCCATGCTATTTTGTAATACAGCCCAGGCAAGTCATTCTTTATCCTTGCCTGCCGGAAGCCTTTCTATCCGAACTCTGCCTGCCTTGCCCTTGCCTGCTTTGAACCTGTTTCTTCCTACGCCAATAATCACCATTGCCCTTACTGCCCCGGTATGCCTTATTGGCTTTTGCTTTTTCCTTCAGTTCTTCCGTCTTACCGGCCTGCGCTTTCACTCCTTCCACAGTCACCCAAGGATGGTCTTTCACAACCGGAATCTGTAGTCCTATCAGTTTTTGGATATCTTTTAAATAAGGTAATTCTTCCGATTCACAAAAAGAGATGGCTATTCCGTCGTGTCCGGCACGCCCGGTACGGCCGATGCGGTGCACATAAGTTTCCGATATATTGGGCAACTCATAGTTGATAACGTGAGAAAGCTGGTTCACATCAATACCTCTGGCTGCAATATCTGTGGCTATCAACACTCTTGTGGTGTGATCCTTGAAGTTCGTCAACGCCCTTTGGCGTGCGTTCTGCGATTTGTTTCCATGAATAGCTTCCGCCCCGATCTCACTCTTATTCAATATCTTCGCCAATTTATCCGCCCCATGCTTGGTACGGGTGAAAATCAATACAGATTCTATCTCCGGATTCTTCAACAAATGCAGCAGCAAGTCCTTCTTCTCTTTCTTCTCTACGAAATAAACACTTTGCTGAATAGTATCAACAGTAGACGAAACAGGAGTCACCTCTACCTTCTTCGGATTAGTCAGCATGGAATCTGCCAGCTTCTCTATTTCAGAAGGCATGGTAGCCGAGAAAAACAAAGTCTGTCGCCGGGCAGGAATCAGTTTCAATACTTTTTTGATATCGTGTATGAAGCCCATATCGAGCATACGGTCTGCCTCATCCAATACAAAATACTCCAATCCCTTCAATGAAATACAACCTTGCGACTGCAAGTCAAGCAAACGTCCGGGAGTGGCAATCAATACCTGCACGCCTCGTTTCAAAGCATCAACTTGCGCCTTTTGGGGCACTCCGCCGAAAATAACGGCATGTTTCACTCCGGTATATTTAGCATATTGATCAAAGTTCTCGCCTATCTGTATAGCAAGCTCACGCGTCGGGGTGAGTATCAATGCTTTGATACCTTTTTTATGGTCTGATTGATAAAGCCGTTGTATGAGGGGGATAGCAAACGCTGCTGTTTTTCCTGTTCCTGTCTGGGCGCATCCCAGCAAATCTTTACCTTTTAATAATACAGGAATTGCTTGTTCCTGAATGGGGGTCGGCGTTGTATAGCCGGTTTGTTGTAAAGCCTTCAAAATAGGCTCTATAAGATCTAATTCTTTAAATGTCATGTAAAATAATTAAATTAGGCCTCACGGCCTGTATATATTTTATGGGAACAAAGGTACAGTAATGATTCTGCCCGGAAGTATTTCCGGGCAGACTTTATGGTTATTTAACTAGATAGTTCCTGCTTAACTAATCGGACGGCTGCCCCAAAAGGAAGATATTTCACAATAACCATCCATATTATATCGTAATCAAAGTAACTCTACTTACAGAACAAATAAACATTTCCACCAAAGTCCGAAACCACCAACGCATTGCCCGATAAGGCTACCGACCCGAAAACAGGAGCCCCAGTAGCGTGTTTCCATACCACTTTTCCATTCTCTTTATTAATTCCATACACTGTACCGTCCGAAGCAGCTACATAAACGATATCTCCCGCCCATACCGCACTGGTTTCAATGGTAGCGGAAGATTGACGACTATAGGGACAGGTATAAACCAAAGCATCCCCCACCGGACAAGTCCATTTTTCTTCCAATGTTTCACTGTCCAAGGCTATCAGCCCTTTCTGTGCAGAGCCAAAGATAATCTCTTTGTCGGTGAGCAACGGAGTAGAAGTTACATCCACATTATAAGGCAAAGGCTTACGAACTATCACTTTTCCGGTAGCCGCCTCTAATATAAAGAAAGATTTATCCGAAATAAGATACAACAAAGCACCATGCATGGCAGGAGATGCCCCCCGATTACGCAACCCGTTGTCACTGGCCGCCCAAAGTTTCTCACCTGTTTGGGCATCATTGCCATAAAGTGCATTCCACTGTGCGGAACCAATCAGCAAACCATTCCCCAAAGTCAGCGTGCTCGTAGTCCCTTCTCCTTGTCCCCAACCTTCATTTCTCCAGAGTTGTTTGCCCGTCCGGGCTTCAAAAGCACAAAGTCCCTTTCCTGTTCCTGCATAAACCATTCCTTCATCGGCCACCAGTCCGTCGATGAGGGCTGGTAAACCATTTACAGGCAATTGCTTTTCCCAACATAACTTGCCGGTTTCGGTATCAATGGCATACAAAAAACCTTGAGCATCTTGGGCAAACACGATATCACCATCAATGGCAATGGAATTTTTAATGGAATTACGAACAGGGTAACTCCAAAGAGTTGAACCATCCTTCCCGTTCAAAGCATATACATGCCCCGCACCTTTTAAATCTTCATCCACAGAGGCTACAATTATTTTTCCCTTGTGTATCAGTGGGGAAGTCATGTAAAGATTAGCTCCGACATTGTGGGTCCATGCCAGTTGCAAAGGCAGATTCAATGGGCCGGAAGCGGGGGCGGAATGTTTCGCATTGCCTAACAGATTATCCCAATCAGCAGAAAACAAAGGAGCCACCTTTTCAGTCCGGCAGACAAAATTGCTTTCTGCCTTAGCTATCTCTCCGTTATTAAAACGAGCTGTTACCTGCAAAGTAAGTTCTTTGGCCACGTGTTTATCAGACAAAGGAAGCTCCCCGTTCCATGACCAGTCAGTGCTTTGCAGCAATCTCTTGTTTTTCAGCACAGGTTTTCCGTCGGCCAAACAGGTATAGAGCACTTCTTTCACCGGTGACACGGAAGAATACACATTGACAGCTACCGGAAGAACACCCGAAGCCATCACTCCGGCAGGCGAAGCGATACAGATATTCTTGTCCAAATAGGTATAACGGAGCTCGGAAGTGAAATCTCCCTTACTATCTACGTGCATCACACGAAAAGCGGTAGTGGAATGATCTATTCCTCCTTTATCCAATGAGGAAGTACAAACACTGTAAACATCTCCCTGTTTTTTCACATAGTTAATATGCCAATGACCATATACCCACGCTTTCAGGTTATGTTCATTCAAATTAATGCTTCCCGCATTCTTGCTTTTAAAAATAAAAGCATCCTCGTAGGTCAGTAAATCATGATTGAAAACAACAACGGGAGTTCCGGGGCGGATATGCGCCAAATCATTTTTCAACCAACGGCAGACATCATCGGCGGTATAGCCGGGAGCATGATCTCCTCCGGGCATCGGAGTGACAATATAGTGCACATTCCCTGCATCAAAAGAATAATATACCGGTCCGTAAATGCTTTCAAAGAGTTCTTCGCCATACTTCCCCTTTACCAAATCATGATTTCCGATGCAATAGAAGACAGGACAGTCCATATTTTCCGTATTCATCAGTTTGATATGAGCCTTCAAGCCTTTTTCATAGCAGATATCCCCGGTATGAATGATAAAAGCCGCCTGTTCATTCCTGGCATAGTCACGCACATTATTCACCCAGTCTTCATGGTTTTCCGTATTAAATATTTCAGTATCAGCAATATGAATGTACTTGTGAGAACCATCCTTGCGAATCCGTCCACTATAAGGCATCAAGCCGAAATCATAACCGGACTGTTTCTCTTCTATTTTATGATAATGACGATTAAATGTTTTATATCCCGAAGGAGTGGTAATGAAAATAAAACGCTCACGTTCATGACCGGGTAAAGTAAAACTACCGTCGGCAGCCGTTTCCACCACATTCAAGCCATCGGAAACCTTGATGCCCGCCCATGTTTTTTCACCTGGGTCAAACACGCCATTCTTGTTTTTATCTACATATACACGACCTGTGTAAGCAGCCATAACGGGCATTGCCGCCAGCATCAGGCATGATAATAAAAAAGTCTTTTTCATGAATATTTATTTTAATCAATTCTTATTTAAGTTCGAATTTCGAGAGGACAAAACCATGATCTGAAGGATAGAAAAAGTCTTCTCCTTTGAAAGTAAAAGTTTTACCCAAGCTATTGTCATAGCACTCAGACGCTATCGCTTGAATGGTTTTCCCCTGATAATAAATGAAATCAATGCGGTCCATACGACATTCGGTTTCCAACGAATCCGCATCTGCCAGCCACGTTACTCCCGGACTGGCCACCGGATCGGGATTCATCTCACGGAAGCTATCTTTAAATCCTGCCTTTTCCATAGCAATGGAAACGGGCCAATCCACCACAGCACCCCCATGATGGTACAGGTTACGGGTCGCTTCCGTCCAATCCAGATGAGAATGCACATTAAAATCACCTCCCATTATAATTGGGATACTGTCTGTTTCTGCCAGTAAAGGCCGAAGAACAGCCAAAATCCTATGTATTTCCTCATCACGTGTCCCCTCCATCTCCCAAGCCAATATTTCCTCCTCAGATTTATCTGTTGGTGCCAAACGCATATCAGGGAGGTAATGCAACCAAGTATCAAACACCCGGACAGGTTTCCCATTCACATCTATCATCACTCCGCCGAAATTAAAGGTACTTATGCTGTCGGCAAAAGCATATTTCCGGATAATGGGATAGCGGCTATAAATACAAAGATTATCAGAAATGAGATTGTATGAATATCCCAATGAATCGGCTACCATCGGAGCGGCTCCATAAGTTTCAACCATCAAGATCACATCAGCCTCACTTTTTTTCAGAATATCGATAGTTCCCTTACATCCCTTTTCGGGATAAGTTTTTGAATGACCGCCATGCCATACATTCCATGAAAGAACAGTCAGTGTTTTTTCCGACTCTTTTGAAGGGGTACAAGCTGCCAATGCAAACAAGTAAAAGGCTATCATCCCAATAAGATTTCTTGTTTTCATCATAGGTTAGATTTGTTAATTCCGGACAAAGATACACAATTATTCAAGAGACAACACTATAAAATATACCATAAATAGGGTATTGTCATCATGAACATCTCCCCCTATCTTTGCATTATAACATTAGAATCCACTAAATGAAAAGATTATGGCAAGAATTAAAAAAGAATTGACTGAGCTCATCGGAGGAACTCCTCTGTTGGAACTGTCACGCCTCAGCCGAAAACACGACGCGAAAGCACAAGTAGTTGCCAAACTGGAATATTTCAATCCCGGCGGAAGTGTAAAAGACCGCATTGCCCTGGCAATGATAGAGGATGCGGAAACAAAAGGCATCTTGAAACCCGGAGCCGTTATCATTGAACCAACTAGCGGCAACACCGGCGTAGGATTGGCATGGGTTGCCAGTGTGAAAGGTTACAAAGCCATATTGACAATGCCCGAAACCATGAGCAAGGAACGCCAGAACCTGCTGAAAGCTATGGGAGCGCAATTAGTACTGACCGAAGGTGCAAAAGGTATGAAAGGAGCCATAGAAAAAGCGGAAGAACTGCGTGAACAGACTCCGGGAGCTGTCATTCTGGGACAATTCGAGAATCCGGCAAATCCTGCCGCCCATGTACGTACCACCGCGCAGGAAATATGGAATGACACGGACGGAAAGGTAGATATATTTGTTGCCGGAGTAGGCACAGGCGGCACTTTAAGCGGAGTAGCGGAAGGATTAAAAAAACAGAATCCCCACATACAGATTGTAGCTGTAGAGCCGGATAACTCCCCCGTCCTTTCGGGTGGAAATCCGGGGCTGCACAAGATACAAGGTATTGGAGCAGGATTTATCCCCCATACCTACAATGGAAAATTGGTAGACAAAATAATCCGGGTGAAAGATGATGACGCCATCCGCACAGGACGCGAACTTTCTCTGACAGAAGGGTTATTGGTTGGAATATCTTCGGGAGCAGCAGCTTATGCCGCTTTGGAGCTGGCTAAATTGCCAGAAAATGAGGGGAAACAAATTGTAGTCCTCTTACCCGATACGGGAGAACGCTACTTGTCTACTGTACTTTATGCTTTTGAAGAATATCCGTTATAATAAAACAAAATGAATATAGCTGCATTAATTTCAGGAGGTGTAGACAGCGCAGTTGTCGTACACCTCCTTTGTAAACAAGGATATAAACCGGACCTTTTCTATATAAAAATCGGAATGGATGGCGATGAAGACCTGACCTGCACCGCAGAAGAGGATATCGAACTATGTACCGCCACTGCCCGCAAATATGGTTTGAACCTGAATATCATCGACCTGCACCGGCAGTACTGGGACAATGTGGTGGCATACGCCATCGATAAAGTGAAGCATGGACTTACCCCCAATCCGGATGTGATGTGTAACAAGCTCATCAAATTCGGATGCTTCGAGCAGGAGGTGGGACATCTGTATGACAAAACAGCCACCGGCCATTATGCCAGTATCCTTGAAAAAGATGGAAAACTATGGCTGGGAACCGCACAAGATCCCGTCAAGGACCAAACGGATTTTCTGGCACAAATAGATTATCTGCAAGTTTCAAAACTGATGTTTCCTTTAGGCGGTCTGATGAAGAATGAAGTCAGAGATATTGCCCGTGTCGCCAAATTACCCAGTGCTCAACGCAAGGACAGCCAAGGTATCTGCTTTCTTGGAAAAATCAATTATAATGATTTCCTTCGCCGTTTCTTGGGTGAGAAAGAAGGAGCCATCATTGAAATGGAAACAGGAAAGCGGATTGGCACTCACAAAGGATATTGGTTTCATACCATAGGACAGCGCAAAGGACTGGGGCTGAGTGGAGGACCGTGGTTTGTCATCCGCAAAGATATAGATGAGAACATTATTTATGTTTCACGCGGATATGATACCGAAAAGCAATACGGTACGGACTTTGCCTTACACGATTTCCATTTCATCACAGAGGACTTATGGGAAGGAGACTCACCTGTAGACGTTTCCTTCAAAATTCGACATACCGATACTTTCATGAAAGGAACACTGACCCGGGGAAATGGTCTGTTCCAAATCCACAGCCACGAACCTTTGCAGGGCATTGCCCCCGGACAGTTCGGCGTGCTGTATGACAAAGATGCGGAAATTTGTGTGGGAAGTGGCGAAATCACTTTACCCTAAATGTAATATTCCACCGCATCCACAATCCCCGCACGAAGTGCATATTTTGTCGCTTCGTACACGTTATTGACTTCTAATTTACGAAAGATGTTTTTGCGGTGGGTCATCACCGTATATACACTAAGGAAACGCTCAGCCGCAATCTCTTTCGTTGTTTTACCCAATGCCATCAGTTTCAATATTTCACACTCGGTAACCGTAAGCGATGAGCCCCGTTTTTCTTTCTTTTCTTCTTTATGCTGCAATTGCCAGGCAATGCGTGTACAAATGTATTGCAAACGTTGCTCCGCCTTCCGCAGCCCTTCCTCTATCTCTATCATCGGCGCATCTTTCATCACCACACTGAATGAAGTTCCGCCAAAAACCATACGCCGGATAAAATCCTCACTTAAACTATCACTGAACAGAATGAAATGCGCTTCTTTAAACCGTTCTTGCAAAATAAGCAAGTATTCAGCTGAAGTATCAAACAATGTATAGTCCAATACGACAACGGCATTGGGATGATCAATCAAAAGTCGGGTAAGCTCTTTCTGACTGCCCGCTTCCTTTATCACGGTAAAACCTCCCACCCGACCGGCCACAGCTTTCATACCTTCACGGGTAATGTCCTGGTTATCGACAAGTAGCAATGTTTTCATGACCATACATACTAAACGGAGCTTATTAATATAAAAAAAGCCTTGCATCATTGTGTGCAAGGCTTCATTCTATTGGTGGGCGTTGACGGATTCGAACCGCCGACCCTCTGCTTGTAAGGCAGATGCTCTGAACCAGCTGAGCTAAACGCCCGATAGTGCTTTCTCGTGCAATATTTAATTTCTTTCTTCGGTGGGCGTTGACGGATTCGAACCGCCGACCCTCTGCTTGTAAGGCAGATGCTCTGAACCAGCTGAGCTAAACGCCCGAAGGTTGCTTCTAAAACAAGAAAAAGGAAAAAGTGGGCGTTGACGGATTCGAACCGCCGACCCTCTGCTTGTAAGGCAGATGCTCTGAACCAGCTGAGCTAAACGCCCGGTAGCTTCTTGTTTTAAAAGCGTTGCAAAGATACGGCTATTTCTGATAACTGCAAATTTTATGCATACTAATTTTTCATTTATTTTTCACCATAACACTTAAATCACTGATATACAGAATATATAATCATCATTTAATTTATGAATTAAGTAAAACAAAAAGGGGAACTATACCTTATTATATATAGTTCCCCCTTTATATCGAAATTTATTTTATTCTTGGCCGAAACGCTTTGCCTGTTCAGCAATCAGTTCCACATCATCAAAATAGTTAATCTTCATCGCTTTTCGCACATCATCCAATGTAGCAGCCGCTGTAGCACGAGCTGTCTCACAACCCTTACGTAACATTTCGTAAATAGCCGGAATATCCTTTTCAAACTCTTTACGACGCTCGCGGATAGGAGTCAATTCCTCTTGCATTATAGCGGCCAGGAACTTTTTCACCTTCATATCTCCCAATCCACCACGGGTGTAATGCGCCTTCAGTTCATCCAAGTTAGGATAATCCGGCAAATAACGACCGAAATGCTCGGGTTTGCAGAAAGCGTCCAAATAAGTGAATACGGTATTTCCTTCCAATTTACCCGGATCAGAGACTTTCAAATGAGTCGGGTCAGTGTACATACTCTTCACCTTCTTTTCCACTTCATCAGCCGTATCGGACAGATAGATGCAGTTCCCTAACGACTTGCTCATCTTTGCCTTTCCGTCTGTGCCCGGCAAACGAAGACAAGCCGCATTGTCCGGCAACAGGATTTCAGGTTCTACCAACGTGTCACCATAAATATAATTGAAACGGCGTACTATCTCACGAGTCTGCTCGATCATTGGCTCCTGGTCCTCACCTACCGGAACAGTAGTCGCCTTGAAAGCGGTAATATCGGCAGCCTGACTAATAGGATAAGTAAAAAATCCCACCGGGATGCTAGTTTCAAAGTTACGCATCTGGATTTCGGTTTTCACCGTCGGATTACGTTGCAGACGTGAAACGGTAACCAAATCCATATAATAGAAAGTCAATTCGCACAATTCGGGAATCTGAGACTGGATAAAGATAGTAGATTTCATCGGGTCCAAACCGACAGCCATATAGTCAAGCGCTACCTCAATCACATTCTGGCGTACCTTCTCGGGATTTTCTATATTATCGGTTAATGCCTGTGCGTCGGCAATGAAAATAAAAGTCTTGTCATACAATCCGGAATTCTGAAGCTCAACTCTGCGTTTCAACGAACCTACGTAATGACCGATATGCAATCTTCCTGTAGGACGGTCGCCGGTCAATATGATTTTTTCTTTTCCCATATCTCTTAAATATTATCTTATATTAAAAATTACGCAAAGATAGGAATATTCTGACACAAACACTTAACTTTGAATCGCTATTTCACATATAATAATTGTTTCTATGAATAAACTAAGACAGAGCATTAAACTAGTTCTATTTATTTCTGTAGCAAGCTTGTTCTTTGCTTCATGTTCCGATGACGATGACAAAAGCATTCCCGTACCGGAACCTTCACGAGTAATTACCGGAATAAAAGTACACAAGATTTCGGATGTTATCACTTATCAGGGAGTAATCACCCTTACATACGACAATGACAAACGACTGACCCGTATCTACAGCAATTCGCCATTGGCAGCAGTCAACTATACGTACAAAGAGAATTCCGAAGCCAGTTATACCTACTCTACGGAAAATTCGCCTTTGGTAGAAATCAGCACCTCATTGGAAAACGGCAGAAGTTACGTATGCAAATTCTCCAATCGGGAGAATCCTGTAACCTATTCCTATGATAATGAAGGTTACCTGAAGAGCTGCAACAACAATGGAACCGTACTGGAGTACAATTGGAAAAATGGAAATCTATCTTCTATAACCACTACCCCGAGAGGAACTTACAACAGTGATTACAAGGTTTCCACTATTGCCAATGACTACAGCCTGGACCTGAACACACTGGCACAATGGATTGATGACCGCGAGAACTACACCACTGTAATGAATACTTTCGGACAGATGGCTGGAATTCTGGGAAAAAGAAGTGCCCATATTTTGGAAGATACCTACTATATATACGACTATAGCTTCCGACAAGATGGAAGGTTGAAGGATATGACCTTGATTGGCGGATCAGAAAATGTAGGATACTCATTCCGCTTTACGTATGCCGATGACACAGAAGTTTCCGAATAAATATACAAAAAGATATCATCCTGACAGGATTGCGGAATTTTATTTTAATTTGCGTTGACAAAGAGTTCGATTTATTTTGTTATCTTGGAAATAAGTCGTTACTTTGCACAAAATTTAATAGTGCTATGTATCCTACAGGAATAAAGATAATATAGACATACGAACAAATGCGTTAGTCCTCTTACGAGGATAGACGCATTTTTTTTAATATTTAGCGACATTAAAAACAACTATATAAAAGAAACTTTCAATGAAAAAGGATTTAAAGAAAGTCCTGGTATTGGGTTCGGGTGCCCTCAAGATAGGCCAGGCAGGAGAGTTTGACTACTCAGGTTCACAAGCGCTGAAAGCATTGCGCGAAGAAGGTATTCACTCGGTGTTGGTAAATCCGAACATCGCGACTATTCAAACTTCGGAAGGTATAGCTGACAAGGTTTATTTCCTTCCTGTCACTCCCTTCTTTGTTGAAGAAATTATCAAGAAAGAACAACCGGACGGTATCTTGCTGGCTTTCGGCGGACAAACTGCATTGAACTGCGGAACCGAACTTTATCTGAATGGTACATTAAAGAAATATGGTGTAGAAGTACTGGGTACTTCGGTAGAAGCCATCATGTACACTGAAGACCGTGATTTATTCGTAAAGAAGCTGGATGAAATTCCGATGAAAACCCCGAAGAGCCACGCTGTGGAAAGTATGGAAGAGGCTCTGAAAGCTGCCCGCGAAATCGGTTATCCGGTTATGGTACGCTCTGCTTACGCACTAGGTGGTTTAGGCAGCGGCATCTGTCCGGATGAAGAAGCTTTCATCAAACTGGCTGAAAGTTCATTCGCATTCTCTAAACAGATCCTGGTTGAAGAGTCATTGAAAGGTTGGAAAGAAATAGAATTTGAAGTAATCCGCGATGCCAACGACCATTGTTTTACAGTGGCAAGCATGGAAAACTTCGACCCACTGGGAATCCATACCGGCGAATCTATCGTGGTGGCCCCCACTTGCTCTCTGACAGAAGAACAAGTAACAATGTTGCAAGATTTATCTACAAAATGTATCCGTCACTTGGGTATTGTGGGTGAATGTAATATCCAGTATGCTTTCAATGCAGAAACAAATGACTACCGTGTTATCGAAGTAAATGCACGCCTGAGCCGTTCTTCTGCCTTGGCTTCTAAAGCAACCGGATTCCCTCTGGCATTCGTTGCCGCTAAAATCGCTTTAGGCTACACACTAGACCAGATTGGCGAAAAGGGTACTCCCAACTCAGCCTACGAAGCTCCCCAGTTGGATTACTTGATTTGTAAAATTCCCCGTTGGGACTTAACTAAATTCGCAGGTGTATCACGCCAGATTGGCTCCAGCATGAAGTCTGTGGGTGAAATCATGTCTATAGGCCGCTCTTTCGAAGAAATCATTCAGAAAGGTCTTCGTATGATAGGTCAGGGTATGCATGGTTTCGTAGGAAATGACCATACTAAATTTGAAAACCTGGATGAGGAACTGGCCAACCCGACAGACCTCCGTATTTTCTCCATCGCCTCTGCATTGGAAGAAGGATACAGTATTGAACGCATCCACGAACTGACCAAAATCGACTCGTGGTTCCTAAGTAAGTTAAAAAACATCGTTGACTATAAGGTCAAACTTTCGACTTATAATAAGATCGAGGATCTACCTGAAGATGTGCTTCGCCAGGCTAAAGTATTAGGCTTCTCCGACTTCCAGATTGCACGCTTCGTATTAAAAGCCAGTGGCAATATGGAAAAGGAGAACTTGGCTGTACGTGCCCGTCGTAAAGCTTTGAATATCCTTCCGGCTGTCAAGCGTATCAATACCGTCGCATCTGAACATCCCGAATTAACCAATTACCTATATATGACATACGCTACTACGGGTTATGACGTCAATTATTATAAGAACGAAAAATCGGTAGTTGTATTAGGTTCAGGCGCTTACCGTATCGGTTCATCCGTAGAATTCGACTGGTGCTCTGTAAACGCTGTCCAAACCGCACGCAAGTTGGGTTACAAATCCATCATGATTAACTATAACCCCGAAACAGTTTCTACCGACTATGATATGTGCGACCGTCTGTATTTTGACGAGCTTTCATTTGAACGTGTACTTGACGTGATTGATCTGGAGCAACCGGGTGGTGTCATTGTATCAGTAGGTGGACAAATACCTAATAACTTGGCGATGAAGCTTCACCGTCAGTCGGTACCTGTATTGGGAACTTCTCCGCTTTCTATCGACCGTGCGGAAAACCGTCATAAATTCTCGGCCATGCTTGACCAGCTGGGTATTGACCAACCGGCATGGAAAGAATTGACCAGCCTGGAAGACATGGAAGAATTTGTAAACAAAGTAGGTTACCCGGTATTGGTCCGTCCTTCCTATGTGCTCTCGGGCGCTGCCATGAACGTATGCTATAACGAAGATGAACTGAAGGAATTCTTACAGATGGCTAAAGAAGTTTCTAAAGAATATCCGGTAGTCGTATCACAATTCATGCAAGATACTAAAGAAATAGAATTCGACGCTGTAGCCCAAAACGGTGAAGTAGTGGAATATGCCATCTCCGAACACATTGAATATGCAGGTGTCCATTCAGGTGATGCCACATTAGTATTCCCGGCTCAGAAGATTTATTTCGAAACAGCTCGCCGTATCAAGAAGATTGGTCGCCGTATCGCTAAAGAATTAAACATTTCCGGTCCGTTCAACATGCAGTTCTTGGCTAAGAATAATGAAGTGAAAGTGATTGAATGCAACCTGCGCGCATCACGTTCATTCCCGTTTGTTTCCAAAGTATTGAAACGCAACTTCATTGAAACCGCAACCCGCATCATGTTGGGTGCTCCATACAGCCAACCGGATAAGTCGGCATTCGATATTGACTGGATCGGTGTTAAAGCTTCCCAGTTCTCTTTCTCCCGTCTGCACAAGGCAGACCCTGTATTGGGCGTAGATATGTCTTCAACAGGTGAAGTGGGTTGTATCGGTGATGACTTCCATGAAGCTTTGCTGAACTCTATGATTGCTGTAGGTTTCAAGATTCCTACAAAATCTGTCATGTTCTCGTCAGGTGCCACCAAATCCAAAGTAGATTTGCTGGAAGCAAGCCGTATGCTGGCAGAAAAAGGATATGAGATCTATGCAACTGCCGGAACCGCAACTTTCTTGAATGCACACGGAGTAAATACCACACCGGTTTACTGGCCGGATGAAAAGCCCGATGCAGAAAACAATGTCATGAAGATGATTGCCGAACATAAATTCGACCTGATAGTCAACATTCCGAAAAACCATACCAAACGTGAGCTGACTAATGGTTACAAAATTCGTCGTGGAGCAATCGACCACAATATTCCTTTGATTACCAACGCCCGTTTGGCAAGTGCTTTCATTGAAGCATTCTGTGAAATGAGTGAAAAGGATATTCAGATAAAGAGCTGGCAAGATTACAAATAATCTTTCTTAGGGATATTCAAAAAGGAGCTGATTCGTTTTTCTTGAATCAGCTCCTTTTTTATCTCCTAACGGGAAAGATCATTAAAACGATAAGTAAAAGTAGCCATCGCATAACGTCCCAATCCCCAAGTCCAAGTTTCTCCCTGTCCGGTATCATTCATCCAACGATTGACAAAATCCCGTTGTTGCAGAATATCAACAACCTGAAATTTAAGTAACCCTCTTTTCCCTTTCAGAAAACTGTAAGTCAGCTCACTGTTCCAAAGCCACTGCGTCGTATTGGAGGCCTCATCCTTATATCCCCTGCGATTCATACTTCTCACAACGGTATAAAGATTCAAGTTGAGAGGTAACTTCAGTCGACACTCCGCGCCATAATAAAAATCATACGTCCTGTAATCCGAATTGTTTGTATAACTGTTATCGGCTTGCTGATAAGTGATTGCTCCATTTATCTTAAACTCATGCTCTTCCAATTTATAGGCAAACTCCACGTCCTGCATCAAGTAGAGCATTTGGGAGGTGTTACGATCATTCTCATTGGCTTCTCCCATTATCTGCACATACGAAACCCTCCGGTTATAATTTGCATTAGTAGCAAGACGAGCGAAAATTTTCTTGAATAATTTATTCGTATAATATATATTCCCGCCAATGCCCCAATTACCATTTATATTCTCGGGCCGACTGGTATATACCCCACTCTTCTCATCATAGGTTCTTTTCCGGCTTATATCATTTATCGTATTATTATATCTCAAACCACAATATAACATTTCCTGCTTTTCCATATTTCCTCCTCTGTAATTCACAGATATACTTTGCCCGAAAGCGGGTTTCAGCCCCGGATTCCCCATTGTTATGTTCAGAGGATTAGTATAATCAGGCACAGACAACAAATCATAAATGGAAGGCTGCCGGGTGTATCCGCTATAATACACACTCATATTATGGTTATTGCCCAAATCATAATCAAAATGCAGTTCGGGCACTATGTTCAACACGGTAATGGTCGTATCTATCTTCACTTTTCCCCTGTTGCTTTTCGTCGTAGACTTCTGAGGCGACAGCCCAAACCGGATATTCAACCTCACTTTTCTCCAATTAAGTGTGGTACGCAGTCCGAATTCATTGGAATGAAGATCATTACGAGTATAATCACTTAAACTATCCACCCTTCCTGCCTCATAACCAGATGGAAGACTTCCCCACAAAGCATCCTCATCCAAATTGTACGTAACCGCATTATTACTCTGCCGTTGATACTCATGCCGATAATAAACCTGAAGCATTTGTTTTCCTATTGGCTCCGTATAGCTGACCTCCCCCGCCAATAATAAATTTCTGGCAGGTGACTCCCGGTATTGATTTCTATATAAAACCGAATCTGCCCCCAGGTCATTCTTCAATTGATAATAAGTAATAGACGATTGCTGATAATTACCACTCGCCTGATTACTATAATCATTTCTTAACTCTATGGAGAGTTTCCGACCGATATCATTCAATTTATGAGTGATCAAAAGATTATTGCCTATCATCAGATTGTTCGTCTTATTTTGAGAATTTCCCGTATTTTTATTTATCCTGAACTCAGGAGGAATCATTGCATCGTCCCTCCAAGGCTCTGAAACATAGTCCAAAGGATTGGTACTGAAAGTCGCCGAAATATTTTCTGATACCGAATTTAACCGGCTATGATTGATGTTATGCCTGAAATTAATTTCCGTCCGGTCACTCAAACTTCCCGTCATATATATATTCTCCCAAAAAGAACTATTCCTACCCGTACTCAAGCCATTATTATAGGCATATTGGCTACCGTTAGGCAGATATTCTTCTGACTGGCTTCGCGATTCATCCGCGCTTTTATTATTATTATATGAAGCACTGACATTGAGGTTGAGCTTCTTTATTTCCGTTCCCAAGCTAAAACCAATATCCTTCATTTGAGCAGGATTATCGGCCATATCACTGATAAAATTACCATATCTGGGGAGTTTTCCTAAATCACCATACAAGGACATCCGCCATTTTCCGACAAATTTATTCAAACTCATTTTCGCTCCATACATATCCCCCGAACCTTTCAAAGCTGAAACGTCCCCCATTAATCCATCTGTCAAATCCTTCTTGGTCTTCACATCCATCACCGTTTTCTTCTTACCATCTGACACCCCTGTCATTTGCTCTTTATCCGACTGCTGCTCGTATACCTTTACCTCTTTCAAAGCATCTACCGGCATATTGTTCAAAGCAACTTTGCTATCTGCGAAAAACTCCTTTCCATTTAATAAGATCTGAGTGATTTCCTTTCCATGAAAATTCATCTTGCCGGATTTCTCGTCTAATTCCAATCCGGGAAGCTGCCTCACCAAATCCTGCAGAACAGCTCCTTCCGATGTCTTAAAGGCTCCGGTATTATATACTAATGTATCTCCGGACATCTTCATTTTCTGCAGTTCGGCCTTTATCACCGTTTCATCCAATACAATACTGGAAGGTTTCATCATCAGAGCACCTCCATAAACTTCTTTCCGATAAGCAGGAATATTCACTTTTTTTTCAAGGGTTTCATATCCTAAAAAAGAAGCCCTTATTAAATAATTACCGGGATTCATAGGGTACAAACGGAAAACACCCTTCTTATCGCTCACCGTACCTTCTATAAAACTCGTATCAGGCAAAGAATAAAGTTGGATATTTACATCCGGCAAAGGATCGGGATAAGGGCGTTCTCCCTGTTCTCTGACAGAACCTGTCAAATGATAAGCTTTTTCTTTTCTTGCTTTATCTGAATCAAGCTTTTTCTGTCCACTAACCGGGAGAACAAAAGATAATAAAATAAACAACGAGAACAGTTTAGTCATCTTGAAATATCAACAGGGTCCTATTTCAATGCTTCCGCAATGGCATTCATCAGATATCCAAATTCTTCTTTCTCATACCCGATGGAAGTATAAACGGCTTCTCCTTCTTTATTGAAAAGATAGGCGCGAGGAATTGACTTTTCAGCAAATAAAGAGAACACCTCACGTTTAGGATCGGGATATAACGGGAAAGTGAATTTCTTCCGTTCATTATAAGCCTTCAACTGTTCATCCGTATGCTCACGACCAATTACTAATAATACGAAGTCCTTGTTATCTTTATATTCAGCCCACAAAGTTTTCTCTATTTCAGCCAGTTCCAGCTGACATGGCCCGCACCAAGTGGCAAATAAACTCACCAAAACGACCTTACCTTTCAATTCAGTCGAAGAAATATCTCCATATACTGCAGATTTTAAATGAAAATCAGGTAATTTATCTCCTTTTTTCAATTCTTGAGCATTTACGGCAAATACCATGCAAAGCATCATGAACAATAATCCTAACTCTTTCATTTTCATAGTTCTCAATATTTAATTATGGAATAACAAAGACAAATATATCTGTTTTTCTTATATTTGCCGCCAGAAAATATTATTTTTTAGCCTATGATGACTTTTATTTCATGTGCCAAAACAATGACCGGACGGAGCAAAATACAAACTCCTGTTACCAGTACACCACAATTCCAAACTGAAGCGATACAGAATGCACTTGATATGTCCCAATTCTCTGCTGAAGAACTGGAACGACTTTTACGTGTGAACAGTAAAATAGCAGCAGAGAACTATATGCGATTTCAAGATTTCTGTTCGGACTCTCCCTCGGCTTTAGCTGCCTTACTGGCTTATACCGGTATCGTATATAAACGTATCCACCCACAGGATTTTACCCCTGAAGATTTTCAATATGCACAGGATCACTTGCGAATCACTTCTTTTCTTTACGGATTACTCCGCCCGTTAGACCAGATCAAGAATTACAGAATGGAAGGAGATATCAAACTACCTGAACGTGGAGGAATATCCATGTTTGACTATTGGAAGCCAATTCTGACCGACACCTTTATCAAAGAAATTAAAGCAAAAGGAGGAATACTAATCAATCTGGCAAGTGGGGAGATGAAAGATTTATTCGATTGGAAACGCGTGGAGCAAGAAGTACAAGTGATCACACCAGAATTTCAGGTATGGAAAAAAGGAAAATTAACCACCGTTGTGGTTTATGCAAAAATGTGCCGTGGAGAATTGACACGCTTCATCATTAAAAACCGGATAGAGAATCCTGGGGATTTAAAAGGATTCAAATGGGAAGGATTCAGTTTTGATGCCGGATACAGCACAGATACCCACTATCTTTTTAGCCTTCTTTCATAAAAAAATATTAAATAGTCAACCTACTCAAACTTTTTATCAGCACTCATGTTATTTAGTTGAATTTGGGAAGATAAACCTGGACAATAATTAACTAATAGAAATGAGTATGAAAAAATTAATGTTTTTGCTGGCTGCGGCCAGTTTAAGTTCTGTAGCGTTTGCACAGCAGAAAAGCAATTCACAAAACGTCCTTGTAGGCGAGAGTGTAGATGTAATGGAGGTACCTGTGGATAAGTACAAGGTAGAGACCAATCACTTCTTCGATAATTGGTTCTTCTCTGTTGGTGGAGGTGCACAAGTACTGTTCGGCGATCAGTCCGATCTTGGTAAATTCAAGAAACGTATTGCTCCCGCTCTTCAAATATCAATCGGTAAATGGTTTACTCCCGGCTTAGGATTACGTTTGCAATATAGCGGTTTGCAGTCGAAGAGTTTTTCCAGTGAACCTTCCGCATATTCCAAACCTCACATGTTAAGCGAAGGATACTATCAGGATAAGTTCAACTACATGAATTTGCATGGTGACATCTTATTCAATGTCAGCAACATGATAGCCGGATATAATGAAGACCGCATATACGACTTCGTGCCATTCGTAGGTTTCGGTTTTGCCCACTCATATGATGCTCCACGTCGTAATTCACTGGCATTCAATTTCGGTATCATCAATACATTCCATCTGGCCAGTGCCTGGGACTTAAATCTGGAACTTTACGGAATGGGTACAGAAAACAAATTTGATGGAAAAACCACCAGTAAAGGCCCTGACTTTATGGCAGGTGCTACAGTGGGTATCACTTATAAATTTCCACAAAGAGGATTCAAACCAGCTCCGGATGTAGATGCTATCATGGCACTTACCTCTTCACAAATGGATGCTATCAATACCGCTTTGGCTCAACAGATAGAACAAAACCGTCAATTAAAAGCCCAACTTGCCAACCAACCCACTGAAGTGGTTACAGAACAAGTTACAGTGAACCAAATTGCTCCGGCTCCTCAATCTGTATTTTTCCAGATCGGTTCAGCGGTTCTTCCTACCAACTCTACTGTAAATTTGCAACAAATCGCAGATTTGGTAAAAGACAATCCGGGACTAAAATTGAAAGTAACCGGTTATGCTGATAGTGATACAGGTAGCGCTGCATGGAACAAGCAGTTAAGTGAAGACCGTGCCAACAACGTGGCTAATGAACTGGTTAAATTGGGTGTCAACAAAAACAATCTGATTATCAGCGGAATGGGTGGTGTAAACACCTTAACTCCTCCGGCATTCAACCGTCGTGTAATTATCGAAGCCCAATAATACACTACCTTCTGTCAGCAGAAGGTAATCATGCCCGCAATTCCTTATAAAAACAGAATTGCGGGCATTTATTTTTTAGATGGAATACCCCCACTGATCTAGTGCAAACTTCCAATTCTCTTCCACTAACCGGACCGTACGGTCATTATACTTATACTTATTCTTCTTATATCCCTTCTTTCCGCCTATATATTGGCTAATAGCCGGAGCAGCTGTTTCGAATCCGGGAATAGAAAGAGATTTATAGATGTACTCAGTCATAGCCATTGCATCCGCTTCAAAATCCTCAAATTTCACTTCCATCAAATTTCCTTCAGGAATGAATCTTTTATCCGCCTCATATTTATGATACAGCTTGGCATAAATGGAAAGCACATTCTGTTCCAACGTCTCTGGAGAAATATCCTCCAGTTTCAACGGTTGGATTGTATTGGTGAAGAAATTCCTCGTAGATTCGAATACCGTATACGGATTACGCATCAAATAGATGAATTTGGCATTCGGAAACATCTTGACCAACTCTTTTACACGACCTGTATGAGGCGGATTCTTACTTAAGAATTGTGTTCCGCCTGTATTCCAAAGAGAAATTTTAATAAGTTTGGTGAATATATCCTCAAACACTTTCAATTCCTCATCACTGATATCATTGAACAACAAGTATTTATCAGCATATTCCTGTTGGTACTTAGGCAGGAACCAAAAGTTATAATAGGTATAGGGCATCATATTGGCCAATGCAAACTCTTCCTCCTGAGGCAAATCTACGGCCAGTTCCATATTATCTGTCGGACGCTTGTCAGGCATCAGCCAACTCATATTCTTCTTGAAAAAAGGCTGTCCCCACATCATCAGATGAGGGAACACAGTCTGATAAGTAGTATTATATCCGAAATGTTTGTCACAAGAGAATACATTGTGCATAAAGGTAGTCCCACTACGCCAATGTCCGAGGATAAAGACCGGGTCGTGTTCCAAAGACTTATCGGCCAACAGTTTCCTGTATCGCTTTTCCTGCAATGGAGCCAAGGTGGAAAGCAAACGGCATACAACTTTCGTCAAACGGTATTTTCCTCTATATGCCGAATCAATTTCCCTTCCTGTAGTAATCGCCTTAAAAGTTTTCCAATCGGCGCCTACTAATGTATTGATTGGCAGTTTATTGAATTCAAGTAATCCCATTACTCTTCTTTTTTAATTGTACGCTGTTATTTTTCTATCTTGACTGTAATGCCTTGACGGTCCAATTCTTTCACCACCTTTTCTACGGCTTCATAATATTCCTCACCAATACCCAAATCCGTCAGATTCAAAGTAGGAACTTCCATGGCATTCAGCATATCTTTGGCTTCCACTCTGTCTACAATCATCCCCACCGCACTGGTGTTATTGGTAATGGGGTCAATCAAAATGAAAGAACCACAAGCTTTATTCTTTTGATAAGAATCAAAGAAAAGCGGCTTGGCAGTAGTAAATGTCACACGGGCAATCTGATTCAATTGCAAAGGCAGATCCTCCTTTTTCAATTTACCGTTTTCAACAGACAAATGCTCCATCGTATTCACATCCACTTTATACTTAATGCCATCTATACGGGTACGTCCCGTATTGGTAGTATGCTTGATAAAGAAAGATTTGTCAAGGTCCATCACCTCCTCATCCATCCATACCAACATAGCTTCAAAATTACGGTCTATCACAGGCATGTTATCGGCATGTACCAACATTTCTCCGCGAGACACATCAATCTCATCTTCCAAAGTCAACGTCACCGCTTGCGGCGGGAAAGCATACTCTAACTCACCATCATAAGTAACAATACTCTTGATATGAGATTTCTTGCCGGAAGGCAAAGCCATCACCTCATCTCCTTTATGGATAACACCGGAAGCAATCTTTCCACAGAAACCGCGGAAATCCAGATTCGGTCTTAATACATACTGAACCGGGAAACGGAAATCGGCCAGATTATGATCATTCTCGATGGAAACCGTTTCAAGCACTTCCAATAAAGAAGTACCTTTGTACCATGACGTACGTTCAGATTTCTGCACCACATTGTCACCGTCAAGTGCCGAAAGAGGAATACAAGTCACATCCGGGATTCCCAATGGCTCTACAAACTTCTTATATTCGGTCACGATTTCGTTGAAACGCTCTTCCGAAAACCCGACAAGGTCCATCTTGTTCACCGCCAGCACCACATGCTTTATTCCCAATAAAGATACCAGAAAAGTATGGCGGCAGGTCTGCGTAATCACACCTAAACGAGCATCTACCAAGATTATGGCAAGATTGGCAGTAGAACCTCCGGTAATCATATTGCGGGTATATTGTTCATGTCCCGGAGTATCGGCTATAATAAATTTACGATTGTTCGTTGAAAAATAACGGTAAGCTACATCAATCGTAATACCCTGCTCACGTTCTGCTTTCAACCCGTCGCACAACAAAGCGTAATCTATATGGTCACCTGCATTCCCCACACGTTTACTGTCACGCTCCAAAGCGGCAAGTTGGTCTTCGTATAACTTCTTACTGTCAAACAACAGACGTCCTATCAAGGTAGACTTTCCATCGTCTACCGAACCGGCTGTCAACAGACGTAGCAAGTCTTTCTGTTCATCCTTATCTAAATATTCCTTTATATTCAGTTTATTCTCCATCACCCATTTCTTCATTTTAAATTCCTACTTATCCATTTAAAAATATCCCTCACGTTTCTTCTGCTCCATACTGGCATCCTGATCGAAATCAATGACACGGGTGGTACGCTCACTTTTAGTAGTGGTCATCATCTCCTCTACAATCTTCTCAATCGTATCGGCATCACTCTCTACGGCCCCAGTCAAAGGCCAACACCCCAAAGTACGGAAACGCACTTCCTTCATTTCAATACGGTCCCGATATTCTTCGGGCAGGCGGTCATCATCAGCCATAATCAAATTTCCATCTATATTCACCACAGGACGTTCCTTGGCAAAATAAAGCGGCACAATAGGAATATTTTCCAAACGGATGTACTGCCAAATATCCAGCTCAGTCCAGTTGCTTAATGGAAACACACGGATACTTTCCCCTTTATGAATCTTAGCATTATAAATATCCCACAATTCAGGACGCTGGTTTTTAGGATCCCATTGATGAAAACGGTCACGAAAAGAGAATATACGTTCTTTGGCACGTGACTTTTCCTCATCACGACGTGCTCCACCAAAGGCGGCATCAAACCTGTATTTATTCAGCCCGTGAAGCAACGCCTGTGTCTTCATTAAATCTGTATGCACTTTGCTGCCATGCGTAAAAGGCCCTACTCCGGCATTAAAAGCCTCCATATTACTTTCCACTATCAAATTCCATCCATGTTCTTTGGCGTATTGATCACGGAACTCTATCATTTCCCTGAATTTCCATTTAGAATCGATATGCATCAAAGGGAAAGGCACCTTTCCCGGATAGAAAGCCTTCTCTGCCAAACGTACCATGACAGACGAATCTTTACCAATACTATAAAGCATAACAGGATTCTCAAATTCAGCTGCCACTTCACGAATGATATGGATAGACTCAGCTTCCAGTTCCCTTAAGTGGCTCAATTTATAATTTTCTTCCATTTTATAATGAATTATATTTTTTCTCCTTTTTTACCAACAGTGGGGAGCACTAGTTCCAACAAAGTATTGACCGACTCTTCCAAGCTCAGTTTGGAAGTATCCAAAGACAATGCAGGACGCTCCGGAGCTTCAAAAGGTGCAGAAATGCCGGTAAAATTCTTAATTTCACCCCGACGCGCTTTGGCATAAAGTCCTTTTACATCACGTTTCTCACACTCTTCCAAAGGAGTGCTGACATAAATTTCCAGAAAATTCTCCGCCCCGATGATACGGGTTGCCATCTGCCGGAGCTCATTACTGGGACTGATGAAAGCGGCAATGGTAATGATTCCTGTATCAACAAACAGCTTGCCTATTTCGGCTATGCGACGGATATTTTCCACACGATCCTCTGCCGAAAAGCCCAAATTATTATTGATGCCACTACGAATATTATCCCCGTCCAATATACGGCAGAGCAAACCACGTTTATGTAATTCACGTTCCAAAGCTATGGCAATAGTACTCTTACCGGAACCGCTGAGTCCCGTCAGCCACAGCATAACTCCCCGTTGTCCCAGCAGTTCTTCTTTATCTTTCCGGGAAAGCATACGGTCAAATATAGGATATATGTTTTCTTCTTCCATTCTCTATTTTCATTTTGTCTTTAACTTCATCAAAAAGGCCATATCAGCGGTATCAGAATAACCGAAATTATAAATGTCAATATATTCAACGGTAAACCGATACGTACAAAATCCATAAACTTATAGTTTCCGATACCCTGCACAATCAAATTAGTCTGATAACCGATAGGAGTGGAAAAACTGGCAGATGCAGCGATGCAGATGACAACAAAAAAGGGCATAGGACTTACCCCCAACTGATTGGATAAGGAAAGGGCAAGCGGAAAAGCCAATGCAGCGGCAGCATTATTGGTTATCAGTTCGGTAAACAGATTTGTAATGATAAACAAAACAGCCAGCAACACATGCGGACCATAATCATCACTCATATCAATGATTCCATGCGCAATGACATCCGCCACTCCGGAATTTACCATGGCGCGACTTATAGCAAACGCACAGGCAATGGTTATCAAGATATCCCATGATATATATTTTGTATATTTACGTGCCGGAAAAAGTTTGGTCCATGCCATTATCACAGTCGTTATAGCTGCGAAAAAGAACATATCAAGATCAATACCAGGAAGTAATTCTTCCATAAAAGGCAACTCTCCTACTGTTGCCCCCACAATCATCAACACCAATAAAGTCAATGCAAACCAACGTTTCTTTCTCCCAGCTTTCGGCTCGGTATCTTTGCCATTGGCCAATAACACGAATACAGAAGAGTCTCCCCATGTAGAGATAAATGAATCATCTGCCCATAGCACCAACGTATCTCCCTCACGAAACTTCACACGTGACAGATTATCTACAATACTAACTCCGCTTCGTTTTATTTCTTTTACTTCAGCGCCATAATGACGGACAAAATTAAAATCCCCCACCCTTTTATTGATACCCGGGAAACGAGCACCTATCACCGCTTCAACACGATGAAAAGAAGACGCATCCGCTTCCCCATGTTCGTCGCCTACCGTGTCTTTCCGTACCTCCGGCAACAACCTAGAAGAAAAGAACAACAAATAAACAACTCCTGCCAAAGCAATGAAAATACCCACCCGGCCTAATTCAAACATACCAAAGCCCTTATATCCGGCATCTAAAATCATACCATCCACTACCAGATTAGTAGAAGTCCCAATAAGCGTACACATTCCCCCCAGTATAGTAGCATACGAAATAGGGATCAAGAATTTGGTTGCCGGAATACAGACAGATTCCGCCCAACGTTTAATAATAGGCGCAAAAATCACGACCACCGGCGTATTATTGAGAAAAGCAGAAACAAAAGAAATAACGGGCAGCATACGTGCCTGCGCCTTCATGACCGTTGTTTTCTCTTGAGGCAGAAGTTTCTTTATCAACTGTCCCAACGCTCCCGATTGCCGGACTCCTTCACTGATCAGAAAAAGCAGCGCTACGGTAATCATCCCTTTATTACTGAATCCCTCCAAGATCTCTTTCGGAGTTAATATACCGAAACAAAGAAAGAGTACAGTAACAGAGAACAGAATCATTCCGGGACGCATTTTATCAAGGACTAGCGCAGTCACCATCCCTATTAATCCAAAAAACACAATAATCATTTTAAATGTCAGCATCGTTTCCGGGTATTAATTTCGTTTAACGATAAACCAAGGATTCAGCAAGTCCGGCTTGTTATATTTCAACGGTTCTTTTTGTCCCGCCTGATATATTTCTGCTCCGGATGCCTTAGCTATGGCATGACCGGCCGCCGTGTCCCACTCCATAGTAGGGGCAAAACGGGGATATTCATCGGCCAGTCCCTCACAAACCCTGCAAATCTTGATGGAACTGCCCACAGATACCAACTCCACATGAGGGTATATCTTTCGCTTTTCCTTAATATACTCTTCTGTTTCGGCCGACAGATGGGAACGGGAAGCAACAATAACAAAAACTTCATTTGTTTCGGCACAAGGCATACGGAATGCCGATGCCTTCATTTCTTCCAGTGAACGGTCTGCACGTCCGGTCACTCCTTCCATTTTATAAGCGCCGGTTGTCAGTTCACCCCAATAAAGCGTTTCTTTGACAGGAACATAGATCACTCCAAAAACAGGAATTCCTTCTTTTACTAAAGCAATATTGACAGTAAATTCCCCATTTCGTTTTATAAATTCCTTTGTTCCATCCAAGGGATCGACTATCCACAACGTATCCCATTGCGCCCGTTTCTCGTAAGGCAAATGCTTTCCTTCCTCACTCAATACCGGATAGTCTGTTTCTTGCAAATAAGTCATAATGATTTCATGCGCCTTACGGTCTGCAAGAGTCAGTGGAGAATTATCGGCTTTCCTTTCAATCTGAAAATCAGAAAAAGGATCATTATAAACGTTCAGAATTTCTTTACCGGCAGCTAAAGCCGCATCCATCGCTCTTAATATATATTCGGTCTGCATAGTGTTTACTTCCATTAAAATGCTTCTGTCATATTGAAATAGAACAAACTTTGGTCATTGGCAAAATTACGTCCGAAGTCCAGACGTACATTCATACGCGGCTGCACCTCAATACGAAGTCCCACACCAGCATTGGGAAGAACTCCTTCAATCTTACCCATGGTAGGCCCCATAAAACCGCACCCTCCCCAAGCAACAAAACCCAAATGATGCAACATACGCTTTACCCATGTACTTTTATCCGTATTGAACATCTGACGATATTCGGCAAGCACCACATGAGAGGATTTATCACGATACTGCCCCATATAATATCCACGAAGATCAAAAGGAGTGCCACTTAAAGCATATTGGTTCATAGGAACATCACCAAACACATTCTTGGTTTGGGCAGTCCAAGCTATAACTTTTCTATTTCCTACCCTTTTGTATTGGCGGTAGTCCATTTCCAAGCGGTAAAAGTTATTATCTCCTCCCAAAAACTTCTGGTACATCAGCCCACGAAAATCCAGATAAATGCCCTTATAAGCATTAGCAGGAATATCCCGGCTGTCATAAGTCAGCAGAAATCCTACCCCCGAACTGAAATTAGAATATCCGTGAGCAGTACCTCCCAACCTTTTATAATCAGACTGATCTACCAAATATTTGGCAGGCTCGGACATTTTATCATAACTCAAGTCAATCTGGGGACCGGCAAAGAAATTACTTTTACCTAAACGGAATAAAAACCACGGATTAATCTGGAAACCGCTATAACGATATTCACTGGTAGAGTCACTGCGCTCATAATGCTTATTGGTAGCATAGCCGATACCATAAAAATTCTCCAATGTATTCTTGTAAGTGAATTTTCCAAAAATACGGAATTTATCATTCTTGAAAAACAACTGAGGTTTCACCATCAGATTCAAGCCCCCCTCGAACATTACCGCAACAGCCATCGGCAACACAGAACGTTTCTGCAAGGTATCCGATGGATTCATACGAAATGTAACAAGAGCACTACCTCCTATTAACGCACCAAAATCCGGAGTATAACTCGGTCCTCCCAATATATTATAATGTATATTGCGCTTAGCCACCTTCTGGCGTCTTAATTCTTTTTTTGAAAGTTGATGAATGGTGGTATCCTCAGGATTACTACCTATGTCACTTCCTTGTGCCGCCATATTCAAAGAACAAAACAGGCACAGGACCAAGCTAAGTAATGTTATTTTCATATAATAGTTTATTGTCTGCCCAAAGTCCTTACTCAAAAAAACTTTCTACGGCAAATGAGTTTTCAAAAGTACAAAAGTCCTGCCAAAGAATAACGGTGTATTGAATTTGTTTTTATTTAGTTCAAGAATCTTCACGTTCTTTATAACGTAACAATGCATCAATATGCCAATGTGTCAATTGCCATGTGGACATAGCGCAGCACATTGGCAAATCAGCACATTAGCAAATTATTTAAACAGCTTTTCCAAATCATCTTCATTAATCACAGAAAGAACCGTTTTACCATCCGGAGTATAATTAGGGGTAGCCACAGCAAATAAGCCATCCACCAAACCAGTCATTTCTTCATTCGTCAACACTTGTCCGGGAACAATTGCCGTCGCTTTTGCCAAAGTCAATGCCAAAATACTCTGCACCTCTTCTTTTACTTTGCCACCTTTTTCCATAGCAGTGTGCACCATATTTTGGATCAAGTCTATCGGGTTAAGGCCTTCAATACCTGCAGGAACACCGTTTATGGCATAACTTCCTCCTCCCAAATCAGTCAGTTCAAATCCTAGGAAAGACAAGTCTTCCATAATTTCCTGCAAAATAGCAACTTCGGAAAGTGGAAACTGTACAATGTCTGGAAACAACATTCCTTGAGAAATACCTTGACGACGACTTATCTGATCTATATACTTGTCATATAAAATACGGATATGGGCACGCTGCTGATCAATGATCATTAACCCGGACTTTACAGAAGTCAAAATAAAACGTCCTTTAAACTGATAATGCTGGCCGGATTTCTCACTGACTGAAGAGTCCTCCACATGATCATACAATCCGGGATTTTCCTCCGCAGGAGAAGTCTCTTCCGCCCTATAATCATTCTCGTCAGGATGAAAGTTTTGAGAAGAAGCATGACGTTCCAGCCCCGCATACAGTTGTTCCCAGTCCTTACTAGGCTTTGAATAAGAGGAGGGAGGAGCAGCCGAAACATTAAAAGGATTATAATCAGGATTATAAGTCGTCTTTGGTGGCTGTATACCAGTGTATGGAGATGCATCAAAGGCTGGAATATCCGGCATTCCCTCCGTGTCAAAATCAATAGAAGGTACCGCATTGAACTTACCTAGAGTTTCTTTCACGGCAGCCGCCAATATCTGCCAGATGGCTTGCTCGTTCTCAAACTTTATCTCTGTTTTAGTAGGATGTATGTTCACATCAATATTAGCAGGATTCACCTCAAAATAAATGAAATAAGATACTTGCTCACCCACGGGAACTAACTGCTCGTATGCATCCATGATAGCCTTATGAAAATAAGGATGGCGCATATATCGCCCGTTTACAAAAAAATATTGGCGGGCTCCTTTCTTACGGGCTGTTTCAGGTTTTCCTACAAACCCGGAAACACGGACCATTGTAGTATCTACATCCAGCGATAACAACTCCTGATTTATTTTCTTTCCGAAAACTCCCATGATACGTTGGCGCAACTGAAGTGCAGGAAGATTGAACAGTTCCGCCCCATTATGGTGCAAAGTGAAAGACACCTCCGGATTAACCAATACAATCCGTTCAAACTCCGTCAATATATTACTCAGCTCCGTCTGATTCGATTTCAAGAACTTACGACGCGCCGGTACATTAAAGAATAAATTCTTCACACAGAAGCTACTACCTTTCGGGCACGAAACCGCTTCCTGTCCCTCTACCTTGGAACCGGATATCGTCAACATCGTTCCCAATTCCTCCCCTTCCATACGAGTACGAAGCTCCACCTGAGCCACAGCGGCAATAGAAGCCAAAGCCTCTCCACGAAATCCCATGGTATGCAAAGCAAATAAATCAGCAGCTTCACGAATTTTAGAAGTCGCATGGCGCTCAAAAGACAAACGTGCATCTGTTTCCGACATACCTTTTCCATCATCAATCACCTGAATGGAAGTCTTTCCTGCATCCACAACCAACACATCAACGTGCTGCGCACCTGCATCGATAGCATTCTCCACCAATTCTTTAATCACTGATGCAGGACGCTGAATCACCTCTCCCGCTGCTATCTGATTGGCAACGGAATCCGGCAGCAAACGGATAATATCGCTCATATATCTTATAAACTTGCGTAATTAAAAAGTAAACTCACCGGTCACCAGGTAATGCAAAATATACAACAAAACCAAAATGGCCACAAACAAAGCCCCATAAGTCATTGGCTTACGTCCGCTTTCTTTTCTGCGTTTTAAATGCTTAGTACCTTCAACGAACTTTCCACGGATATCTTCCGGAGAAAATTCTTTGGGAGGAAGCATACCCAAATCGCGTTTAGCTTTCTCCTCCAGTTTCTGCAGCTTCTCCTTCCGTTCATCCACATAAATATATTGATGGTTGAAACGGCGGGGCTTTTCCATCTTAAACATTCCCATAGCTATTTCTTTTTATTAAATAAATTATGATTGGGCAAAGGAACAGCACTCCGATTGCTCTTCTTCAACTCCTGACCAGCTTTCTTTCCACGCCACTCAAAGATATCCTCTTTATCAAGCGGACGGATATAATCAAACCACACAAAGTTATCCAGCTTCATCTTCTCCGGCGGACGTTGAAGCATAGGATAAAGAGTACCGTTCGATTTCGGACTCATAATCATTTTTTTCATCTTTCGGTTCTCCAAAAACATATTCAGCAGACTGGTTTCAGAAACATTCATTCCAATCAGCGTACTGTCGCTTTCCATCGGATAATATACCAGACGAACCGAACCGATCACATCTACTTTGCGCATCTCACCGCCTTGAAACCAAGCCTTCATCTCTTTTCCTGTCACCTGATTATAACTAGTAGAATCCAGTTGCTCTACAGACAAAGCCTGGTTCTGAATATGCGCCCAGTCTATCGTACTGTCATTCATATAAATCATGATTTTCTCTCCCAACAACTGCTGGTTATTATTCCACAGTATAGGGTCATAATACATGGTCAAGCAACTATCCTTAGAGGAAAAGACCAACGAGTCACATACCCCCTGCACATCCGCGCGATACATACGCACTTTATGATACGCCCGCGTTTCCCGGAACATAGAATCAGTATTCAAATAATAGGTATACATTTGCAATGTATCGGCATGCATAAACAAACTGTCACCTTGTGAATAATCCACTACTACCGCTTTTTTAGTAGCAAAAGCATACTTGGTCAATTCATTATAATAACAATAATCACCAGTCAGCATATTCTTGTTTACTGTATCTGTCATGATCACATTATCAAACGCCTCCCCGTATCCTTTTACACGATCATAAAACAGACTGTCTCCTATCAAACGCTTCCCCTCATTGGTCAGCACGGAACGGTCCAACAATTCTGCCTGCCCTATCTGAGTATTATAAAAACCCAATTCTGAATAAATATGGTTAGCATCACTGACAATATCAGACGGGCCAAGGATATTAGCAATTTTGGTTGCTGTGCTGTATCGTAATGTATCGGAAGTCAAAGTAAACTTAGGATTGACCAACTTCACATCATAATTGAACACAGATATTTTGGTAGCCGGACTATATTCCCCCCATTCCGAAGTCAATACATTTTCCTCGTCCATCAATGTCCCGCCATCAAAGTAGTATCCCAAATTATAAATACGATCGTAGTTTAAACTATCTGTCAACAAAGTCGTGTTCTTGTTTTCCATACGCACATTATAGCGTACCTGGGCAATCTGGGTATTCCCGTCATAAAACAAATAGTCCCCATACAGAAACAAGGTATCCCCCTGCACCATCTTCACATTGTCAAAAGCTTCCAGCGAATTCGTTTTCTCATAGAAACAAGCACTGTCACAATACATATATACACTGTCGTGACGGAACGCAACGTTTCCAATCAGAATCTGTGCATCCGGGTCTGGATTCAACGGACTTTTCTTCAACACATCCGAATGCAACAGATACACCTTACTTTTAGCCGGTTTCTGTTCCCCTTTTTTAGCTGGTCTCACTTGAGCCAGCAAGCAAAAGCCGAACAGGCACAGGACACTTACCACAAGTATCCTATGCCTGCCCGAAGAGTATGTATTCTTTCTTTTTCCAAGCATATACTTTATACACTACATTATTTCTTTACCCAACCTGGATATTTGAAATCACATTTCTGCCACTTCTCATTAATACGCACATAGGTATGTTTTTGTTTATCCTTGATCCACTTGTCAAGTTTTTCTTCACTGCGTTTTTCCATCACGATGCCTTTCAGGCGTTGGTAGTCTTCCGTAATGGTTGCCTTATGCCCGTTCAAGCGGGTTTTCAATTTCACGATAGCGCAAATTTCCTTTCCTTTTGCATTAATCATGGTAAAAGGTTTGGAAATTTCCCCCACATTCATGCCTTCCACCATCTTTGCAGCCTCTTGTGACACCTGTGCCAATTGTTGCATTTCAAAACGCGCCGTACCAGTCTGCGGATTCGCCATCAAACCATGGTTGTTACGCGTATCCTTATCGTGAGAGATATAAGTAGCGGCATCATCAAAAGTAAATTTCTCATTACGGATATCATTGGCAATAGAATCCAAACGTAACAAAGCTGCTTCCAGATCTTTTTCATCCACTTTCGGTTTTAACAAGATATGGCGGGTATTGATACGGTCACCACGTTTTTCGATCAACTGGATAATATGGAAGCCAAATTCAGACTCCACAATCTTGGATACCTTGTTAGGGTCTTGCAGATTGAATGCCACATTCGCATATTCAGGTACCAACTCAGCCCTGCCCATAAATCCGAGTTCACCACCACGACGGCGTGAACCTTCATCTTCCGAATACAGACGCGCCAAAGTAGAGAAAGCTATTTCACCGGAAGTAACACGTTCCGTATAGTCACGCAAAGTCTTCTTCACACGCTCAATTTCTTCCTGCGGAATCTTAGGTTCCATAGTAATGATCTGCACTTCTACCTGAGTAGGAATAAAAGGAATACTGTCTTGAGGAAGATCCTTGAAATAACGACGGACTTCGGCTGGAGTAATCTTGATATCCCCCACAATCTGCTGCTGCATTTTCTGTACCGTTTTTCCATCACGTATATTCTCGCGGAGCATTTCGCGTATTTGTGTAGAAGTCTTATTATAATATTCTTCTACTTTTTCCTTAGAACCAATCTGATCAATCAGCCAATTTGTACGTCTTTCCACATCACTGATAATTTCCTGTTCGGAAACCTCAATACTATCAATAGCAGCCTGATGAAGAAATAATTTCTGAATGGCAAGCTGTTCCGGAATAATACAATACGGATCACCATCAAACTTACGACCTTCATACTGGGCATTCAGACGCTCATTCTCTACATCCGATTTAAGAATGGCCTCGTCACCTACTACCCATACAACCTCGTCTATCACATTGTCCTGCCCGTATACAGAAACGGCAGCAAACAGCATCAACACCAGTGCATAAACTTTGGTACACATCAATTTATTCATTTGAATTCAAATAATAGTAATTAATCTTGTTCCTATCTGAAGCACGTTGGTATAACTCTTCTTTGACTTTATTTATAAAATCAACCCGCTTCAGGTTTATTAAAATCTCCTTAATTTCTTTTCTTGCAAAATCCAACGGCCTCTGTTCATCCTTACCCAAGAATTCTTCCACATGCAGAAAATAGCAAAACGCTGTGTCTTTTACTTCTATATTCCGGTTCTTGTCCAAATAATTCTCATCCGTATCAAGCGCTTTCAAAGGAATCTTGACAGCAATATCGGACAATGGCAGCCATCGGTCATAAAAGTAATCATAGCTTACCGCATTACGTAAGCTGTATTTTTCCAAATTCTCAATAGCATCCTGGTTATTCTTCTTATACCACTTGCGCACACTCGCTAAATCCTGAGAATGGAGAGGTACTTTTATAAACAATCCTTTCACAAAAGGATGTTCCGTATGAAACAGCTCCTTATTTTTCTCATAATAAGCGCTGATTTCCTCATCACTTATCTCATTTGCCAATTTCTGATTAACCAGTTCCTCCTGATACGTATGCATAATCAACGCCCTGCGATAGTTCTCCACCAGTTTGGCAATCTTCGCGTTATCAGGAATATTCCCTTCCGCCTTATCAAAAAGCAGCACATCTTCCACCCAATTCCTTATATAGTGTTCGGCAAACAAGACACTATCATCTTTTGAAATATTAAAAGGAAGTGCAGCCTGCAAGTCTTCTTTATAGAGATATTCACCGGCTACTTCCACTAAAGGAGTTTTTCCCTTATGGTCGTGCTCCGGACCGCACCCCGACAAAACACCCGCAATAACAAGTAACACTCCCCAGTTTTTCACGATATTCATATAACATTAAAATAGTGAACGAAGATACTGCAATAATTAATTACTTCCGTTATTATTAACTGTTTTTAAAACCTCTTGGTTAATTTCAACCTTATATTTCCGCTTCAAATCTTTCAACCAGGCATCCTGATAAACAGCCTGATAATCTTTGATAACCGCATCCTTTACGTCCTCATAACTCTCCGGACCTTTTTTCAGTTTCTTTCCCATCACAAAAACATAAGGCAAAGCGGGATCGGGCTGAAAGTCACCACATTTAAAAACCAGCTTATCAATATATCTATTGGTTCCTATCTGAAAGACACCTGTTTCTATACGAGCTTTGGGAAAAGAAGCGTTTCCAATCAGTCTATGCAATACATCTTCCCATTGGGATACCGGCTTTCTTTTCAGTTGTTTCTTAATGGCAGAAGCCATCTTTTTATCCTTACAATGAATCACTGCTCCACGGTAGTGCGGCAAATCCCAAGAATAATCCGATTTATGCTGTTTGAAAAAATGCTCCAAGTCACTTTCCTGCCAAGTTCCATCACCCGACTGATATTTTTGCGATAAACAGGCGGCAAGTAACCCATCATGTAATTCCTGCACCTGAAATGCCAGCCTTTCTCTCTGCCCGGCAGAAAGTTCCTGCCAGGTACGATTACCATTTTTCTCCAGATAATTCAATAATTGTTCCCGTTTCTCTTCAAAACTAATTCCAGGCTTGCGGTCTATCCATTTTATAATATGAATTCCCATAGGAGAATAAAAAGGAGCTGAAATCTTATTCTTTTCCAGAGAAGCCAGTTTATCTATCCATTCTTGCATATTTTTATTCACAGGCATCCAAGGTAACAGCCCTCCCATATTCTTACAAGTCGTATCATCTGAATACCGGCAAGCCAACGCAGAAAAATCCGCACCTCCCTGCAATGCTGCATAAACAGAATCCATTTGCTGCAATACCCTCAATTCATCTTGACGACCGACATTCTGAGGCAGGTATTTACTGATATGAGCAATTCTTATCCAATCATTCGTCTGTAGGCGTTGCTCACTTCGCAGGTATAGCTGACGGACTGTCTGCTCTTCCTTCTCAGCATCCACCAGATATTTTTTCAGCAGCTTACCACGATACCAAGCCATCTGCCTGCGGAATGCCGATAAAGTATCAATTCCCGTATCATGAGCATAGTGTACTTTTAATTTATAGTTGATAAAAGAAGATAGAAAAGAATCCGGAGTATGCTTATGGCTTTTACGAAAATAGTATTCAAATTCAGTGCGTTTTACCGGTTCTCCACCAATAGATAACACAACTTCTCCTTGCGCCCGCATTTTGAACGCGAACACAAGGAGAAGCGACAGAATACCGACAACTCTACGCGGCATCATTTATAAGTTTTTATTGAGGACGGCTATAGTTAGGAGCCTCACTAGTTATAGCGACATCATGCGGATGACTTTCCAGGACACCTGCATTCGTGATGCGGGTAAATTTGGCATCGTGCAACTGCTCTATATTGGCAGCGCCACAGTATCCCATACCTGCACGAAGACCGCCTACCAACTGATAGATTACTTCATACAAAGTACCTTTATAAGGAACACGGGCTGCAATACCTTCCGGAACCAGTTTCTTCACATCAGCAGTTCCACTCTGGAAATAACGGTCTTTCGAGCCATTCTCCATCGCTTCCAAAGAACCCATACCCCGATAAGACTTGAATTTACGTCCGTTGAAGATAATTGTATCACCCGGTGACTCTTCCGTTCCGGCAACCAGCGAACCAATCATCACACTATACCCACCGGCAGCCAAAGCCTTCACTACATCTCCCGAATAACGCAGACCACCGTCGGCAATCAAAGGTATACCGGTGCCTTTCAGTGCTTTGGCAACATCATATACGGCAGAAAGCTGAGGAACACCCACACCGGCAACCACACGGGTAGTACAGATAGAGCCCGGACCTATCCCGACTTTCACCCCGTCCGCACCGGCTTCCACCAGCATCTTGGCGGCTTCGCCCGTAGCGATATTACCTACCACAATATCAATGTTCGGGAAGCGTTTCTTGGCCTCTTTCAATTTTTCAATCACATACATGGAATGTCCGTGGGCAGTATCAATAACGATAGCATCCGCACCGGCATCCACCAAAGCCTGCATACGATCCAATGTATCGGCAGTCACACCTACACCGGCAGCTACGCGCAAACGGCCTTTGGCATCCTTGCAAGCCATCGGTTTATCCTTTGCTTTTGTAATATCTTTATAGGTAATAAGACCTACCAGTTTACCGTCCTTATCTACCACAGGCAATTTTTCAATCTTATGTTCTTGCAGAATCTGCGAAGCAGCCTCCATGTCAGTGGACTGGTTGGTAGTCACAATGTTCTCCTTCGTCATTACCTCATCAATACGTTTGTCCATATCCTTCTCAAAACGAAGGTCACGGTTCGTCACAATACCTACCAAATATCTTTCATCGTCTACTACAGGGATACCGCCGATTCTATATTCAGACATCAACGCAAGTGCATCTCTCACAGTAGATCCTCTCTTGATAGTTACGGGATCATAAATCATACCGTTTTCCGCACGTTTCACTATAGCTACCTGACGTGCCTGTTCTTCAATAGACATGTTTTTGTGAATCACACCGATCCCCCCTTCACGGGCAATGGCAATGGCCATTTTCGCTTCCGTAACCGTATCCATAGCGGCAGTCACAAAGGGAACTTTCAACTCGATGTTGCGTGAGAACTTAGTCGTGAGTTCGACTGTTTTTGGTAAAACTTCAGAATAGGCAGGGATCAACAATACATCGTCGTAGGTTAATCCGTCCATTACGATTTTATCTGCAATAAATGACATAGGGCTTTATGCGTTTAGATTTTATTGCGTGCAAATATACGCATTTTATTCAATATGGGAAAACGATGGAATATTTTTTTGTTAAGAAGAAAGGAATTTTAGTAGAACATGTCTTCCTTTATATCTTCCCCTGCATTTTGCAAGGATAACTCAACAACTTACTCTATCTCATCCCTAATAACAAAAAATAAAAAGAAAGCTGTCTATATAATGAATGTGACACTGATACAAGAAAAGCCAGACTTGGAGTTATGCAAGCCCGGCTTTCTTATTATTATCAAAACAACCAAAGATAAATCAATTTGCCATTTCAGAAATAAACTTAATACGAACCAACCGGATTTCATCCTCGGTATAGTCATCACCCAGCTCATCCATCGCGTCATCTATTTTATCTGTTGTAGATTCCTTGAAGTAATCATAAATATCGTTCAAATGGTCTTCATCCATAATTTCCTCTAGGAAGTAATCAATATTCAGCTTAGTCCCCGAATAAACGATAGCCTCTACTTCATCCAATAATTCACCGAACTCCAATCCCTTTGACACAGCAATGTCGTCCAAGGCCACCTTCCGGTCAATAGCCTGAATGATGGACACCTTCAGTTTGGATTTATTGGCCACTGTACGGACACGCAAATCCTCCGGACGCTCTATTTCATTTTCCTCACAATGCTTCTTTATCAATACGCAGAACTCCTGGCCATAACGTTTTGCCTTTCCAGCACCTACGCCCGGAATATTCTGCAATTCTTCCAAAGTCACCGGATAAATAGTAGCCATCGCCTCCAAAGAAGGATCCTGGAAAATAACATACGGCGGCACATCCAGTTTCTTGGACAGCTTCTTACGCAAATCTTTCAACATAGAGTAAAGCACAGGGTCTACTGCACAAGAAGCACCTCCCCGAACCGGAGTTTCTTCTTCCTCCTCCTCGAAATCATTATCTTCAACAATCTTGAAGGATTTCGGTTTTTTCAAGAATTTATGTCCTTCGGGAGTAACCTTCAATAGACCGTAATTCTCTACGTCTTTACTTAAATAACCCGCTATCAAAGCCTGACGGATGACAGCATTCCACATTTTTTCTTCTTCTCCCATGCCTGAACCGAATACTTCCAGTTCTTCATGTTTATGAGCAAGTACTTCTGACGTTTCCTTACCCAAAAGAATATCAATTATATAATCTGCTTTAAAGTTTTCTTTCACTGCTATGATTGCTTCAATCACAGCACATAATGAATCCTGAGCCTCCACTTGCTTTTTAGGATTTAAACAATTATCACAATTTCCACAATTCTCCTCTGTATATTCTTCCCCAAAATAATGTAACAATGATTTACGACGGCATATAGAAGACTCTGCGTATGCAGCTGTTTCCAACAGCAACTGTTTACCGATTTCCTGCTCTGCCACAGGCTTTCCCTGCATAAACTTCTCCAGCTTCTGCAAGTCCTTGTTAGAATAGAACGTAATACACTGACCTTCCCCTCCGTCACGACCGGCTCTCCCCGTTTCCTGATAATAACCTTCCAGACTTTTCGGAATATCATAATGTATCACAAAGCGCACATCGGGTTTGTCAATTCCCATCCCAAAAGCGATGGTAGCTACAATCACATCTATATCCTCTTTCAAGAACCCGTCTTGATTGGCTGTGCGTGTAGCAGAATCCATACCGGCATGATAAGCACGCGCATTGATTCCGTTAGCTTGAAGCACTTCAGCCAATTCTTCCACCTTCTTACGGCTCAAACAGTAGATAATACCTGATTTACCTGGATTAGCCTTGATAAACTTGATAATATCCCTGTCAATATTATTTGTCTTCGAGCGCACTTCGTAATACAGGTTCGGACGATTGAAAGAGGACTTGAACTCCTGCGCATCCTGCATACCCAAATTTTTCTGAATATCCATACGCACTTTCGGAGTTGCAGTAGCAGTAAGGGCAATCACCGGCGCCTTTCCTATTTCATTGATAATAGGACGGATACGACGGTACTCCGGACGGAAGTCATGCCCCCATTCCGAAATACAGTGTGCTTCATCCACCGCATAAAATGAAATCTTCACTCCTTTCAAGAAATCTACATTCTCCTCCTTTGTCAAAGATTCGGGAGCAACGTAGAGCAATTTGGTTTTGCCGCTCAGGATATCCGATTTAACCTGGTCTATAGCCGATTTGTTCAATGACGAATTAATAAAGTGTGCTACTCCGTCCTCCTCACTGAAATTACGCATGGCATCCACCTGGTTTTTCATCAATGCAATTAAAGGAGATATAACGATTGCTGTTCCATCCATGATAAGGGATGGCAACTGATAGCATAACGATTTACCACCGCCCGTAGGCATCAAAACAAATGTATCATTTCCGGCAAGCAGATTACGGATGATCGCTTCCTGATTACCTTTGAAAGTATCAAATCCAAAATACTTTTTTAATGCGTCCGTTAAATTTATATTCTCCGTCATTGTATCAATAGTTTTTCACGGTTTTCCCGATTTCTTGTTTTACATCTTTTGTTGCCTAACAAAGTTATAAACAAGTTCTCAAATTACACGAATATTTCGGGTAATATTTTTCAGAAGAATTGCATTTTTTCTTTCTCTCTCCCTTTATATCTTGATACTAAGCTGTTTGCATCCGCGAGATATTCGCTTTTCCCATCTGCTGTTTTGCAAAATCAAGTGTCACTTCATACTTTTTCGCTTTCTGAGAGGGAATTTCAAACATAACGTCCATCATGATCGTTTCCACAATGGAACGTAATCCGCGTGCTCCTAACTTATACTCAATAGCTTTGTCTACAATATATTCGAATACTTCGGGCTGAAATTCCAGCTTGACTCCATCCATTTCAAATAATTTAATATACTGCTTGATAATGGAATTCTTCGGTTCCGTCAAGATATTGCGCAAAGCGGTTCTATCCAACGGATTCAGGTAAGTCAAAATGGGCAGACGGCCTATGATTTCAGGAATCAGCCCGAATGATTTCAAATCCTGAGGGGCAATATATTGCATCAAGTTGCCACGGTCTATCTTCACCACGTCCTTCGCCGCACTATAACCTACCACATGCGTATTCAAACGTTGTGCAATTTTGCGTTCAATACCATCAAACGCCCCACCACAAATAAACAGAATGTTTTTCGTATTGACCGGAATCATTTTCTGGTCGGGGTGTTTACGTCCTCCCTGAGGCGGTACATTCACTATAGATCCTTCCAACAATTTCAACAGACCTTGTTGTACACCTTCACCACTTACATCACGAGTAATGGAGGGGTTATCTCCTTTACGGGCAATCTTGTCAATCTCATCAATAAATACGATGCCTCTTTCAGCTTCCGCCACATTATAATCTGCCACTTGAAGCAAACGGGTTAAAAGACTCTCAATATCTTCACCCACATAACCGGCCTCTGTCAGCACGGTGGCATCAACAATGGTAAACGGCACATGCAATAATTTGGCAATAGTGCGTGCCAGCAACGTTTTTCCCGTCCCCGTACTACCTACCATAATGATATTGGACTTTTCAATCTCGATATCATCCTTATCCACTTTTTGGAGCAGACGCTTGTAATGATTGTACACGGCAACGGAAAGATAGCGTTTCGCGTCATCTTGACCAATAATGTATTGGTCAAGAAATTCTTTAATTTCCTTTGGTTTCGGAAGTTCCTTCAAGTTCAACTCACCCGGTGCACCTTTTTTTTGATGCATGGCCTCCTGCATAATTTCATATGCCTGCTCCGAGCAACTGTCACAAATGCAACCGTTCATTCCGGTTATCAGAAATCCGACTTCATTTTCCGAACGTCCGCAGAAACTACATTTCCTTCTACTGTTTCTAGGTGTTTTATTATCTTCCAATGTTTATTCCTTTAAATATTCAAGTTTCCCTAATGCGTCTTTAAAAAAGAAGCCTACATTAAATGATAGCAGAAACTTGAGTTGTTTTTAGTACTGTTATTCTTTTCAAATGGAAATAAATACATTATAGAGTAGCCGGTTTGCGTGACAGCACCTCATCAATCATACCATATTCCTTAGCCTCCTGAGCTGTCATCCAGTAGTCACGGTCAGAGTCCGCCCATACTTTGTCAAAATCCGTATGAGAGTGATCTGCAATAATGGTATACAGTTCTTTCTTCAACTTTTGGATTTCACGGGCCGTGATCTCAATATCCGAAGCCTGTCCTTGCGCGCCTCCCATCGGCTGATGAATCATCACGCGTGAGTGAGTCAACGCAGAACGTTTACCTTCTGTTCCCGCAACCAACAGCACGGCAGCCATCGAAGCGGCCATACCTGTACAGATCGTGGCAACATCACTATTGATGAACTGCATGGTATCATAAATACCTAATCCAGCGTAAACAGATCCTCCGGGAGAATTGATATAAATAGATATATCTTTACCAGACTCTACTGAGTCCAAATATAAAAGCTGCGCCTGGAGTGTATTAGCTGTATAATCATCAATCTGTGTACCCAGAAAAATAATTCTGTCCATCATCAGTCGGGAAAACACATCCAACTGAGTCACATTCAACTGACGCTCCTCCAAAATATAAGGATTCAGATATCCTTGCGACTTGATGACATCATCCAGCACCATACTGTTCATACCCAAATGCTTGGTAGCAAATTTTCTAAAATCATCCATAATCTAATGGTTTAGTTATTAGTAACAAAAAAGGGTTTTCAACCCCTATTTTTCAAACAAACAAAAGTACAAAAAAATACGGTTAACGTATCTAATACTCTTATCTATAACGAAAATTTATGGTCAAAAACCCTTTTTTTAGAAAGTTTTAGCAATCACTTACTTCGACTTACTAAGTTATTATTCAAACATTTTGTTGAATTCTTCCATAGAAACCGTTTTGTGGTTCAAAGTAGCCTTAGCTTTCAATGCGGCAGAAAGTTTGCTTTCAGCAGCACGGTTTACCAAACCTTCTACAGATTCCTGCTTCTTCAACATTTCTTTTGCATAGTTCTCTAGAACATCTTCAGGGATATTCAACATTCCGTATTGAGCAAACTGAATACGAGTTGCTTCCTTGGCCATATTCATCACATCAGCTTGTTCCACTTTAATATCATTATTCTTGAGCAATTGCTCTTTAATCAGATGCCAAGTCAGCTCTTCAATACTCTTGTCATAGTTTTCAGCGACAAAAGCTTCACCCTTCTCTTCATTATTCAGCAACATGATACGCTTCAGCAACGCGTCGGGGAATTCCAACTTACCAATCTTGTTAACCAAATATTCACGAACATCAATCAAGAATTTATAATCGCTATCTGATTCGAACTGCTTTGCAATTCCTTCTTTGATCTTAGCGCGAAATTCTTCCTCACTGCTTACAGCGCCTTCGCCAAATACATTATCGAACAATTCCTGATTCAACTCAGCGGGAACCATACGGGTAATCTCTTCAATCTGGAAACTGAAGTTACCTTTCACACCAGCAACTTCCTCTTTCTTAATCTTCAATAAAGAAGAAAGTTCAGCTTCATTATTATCAAATGCTACAGCAGGGTTAAATACCAGTACATCATTTACTTTAGCACCGTTAAATATAGCCTTTTGCTCATCATTCTTCATATAAGCCGGCATCATTACCGCACCTTCTACCTGAATACCGCCTTCTTTAGTATTTCCATTTTCATCCAATTCAGCCAACAGACCTTTAATCATGTCTTTGTCTTCATACTGCTCTACTTTATCATATTTTGCAGCACGCTGAGTGTACATTTTAACTTGCTGGTCTATCAGTTCGTCTGAAACTTCGATCGTATAGTAATCAATTGTATCTGCTGATGAGATTTCTGCTGTGAATTCAGGAGCCAAAGCAATATCAAATACAAATTCGAAATCTTCCTGAGTATCGAAATCAATAGGAGCCATCTTCTCTTCGTTAGGCAACGGCATACCCAACATATTCACTTTATTATCGCGGATATATTCGTTTACCTTTTCCTGCATCATTTTGTCAACCTCTTCTACAAGAACAGACTTACCAAACTGTTTTTTAATCAAACTCATAGGCACCATACCCGGACGGAAACCCGGAATATTAGCTTTCTGACGATAAGTCTTCAATGTCTTTTCTACTCTTGCCTGATAATCAGCCTTTTCCAGCTTCAAAGTAAGCAATGCGCTCACTTTGTCAACGTTTTGCAATGAAATATTCATTCTGAACTTTATTTATTTAATTATTACTTCTTTCTGTTTTTAACCAAAGAGGTTGCAAAATTAGTGTTTAATCTTTCAATTACCAAATACACAGACTAAAAAATACTAATTGACAGCAGAAAGTATTTATTTAAAATGATCGGGCAAGAAACTGATTCAAAAAAAAGAAAAAAAAGTCGTTTTTTTTCTTGCAAATTCAAAATTTATGCGTTCCTTTGTGTCCGACTGGTGATACTAATTATAGCTAGTGATTTTTATTACAAGGTTTTACTTTTGTACGAATAGCACTTATGTAAACTCTCTGTCGTTCGAATCCCCTACTTCATTAATAATCACCATTCAGAGAGTATTTTTTATTTTATTTATTTTTATTTTTTCACTTATGAACATGTATGTTGGAAACCTTAACTACCGTGTTAAGGAAGGAGATTTGGAACAAGCAATGGCGGCTTATGGAGTTGTTACTTCTGTAAAAGTTATCAAAGACCGCGAAACAGGTAAATCTAAAGGATTTGCGTTTGTTGAAATGGAAAATGATGCAGAAGCAGCCCAGGCCATGAATGAACTGAACGGTTCGGAATTCATGGGACGCCAATTGGTAATCAAGGAAGCAAGACCTAGAGACTAATTACTTATCTGATACAATCAAAAAAAGCTCTGAACAGATTCAGAGCTTTTTTTATATCCCACGTCTCCGGTTTTATACATTGTTTTCCTGCCTGTCCTTTTCCGCCAATTGAAAGTCCTTACGGCGAAGCACAAAATTAGTACCTAGATATTTCTCACGGACAACAGGATTTTCCGCTAGTTCTTCAGGGGTTCCCTGAAACAGAATCTTTCCTTCAAATAACAGATACGCACGGTCGGTCAAGCGTAACGTTTCCAATGCATTATGGTCGGTAATTAAAATACCGATATTTTTATCCTTCAATTTCCATACAATGTGCTGGATATCCTCTACAGCAATAGGGTCTACTCCTGCAAAGGGTTCATCCAACATAATGAATTTAGGATCGATAGCCAGACAACGTGCAATCTCCGTACGACGACGCTCACCTCCAGAAAGTTGGTCTCCCAAATTCTTACGTACTTTCTGCAAACGGAACTCGGCAATCAAACTTTCCAGTTTGTCCTTTTGATATTCCGGAGTAGTATTAGTTAACTCTAACACAGAGGCAATATTATCCTCCACACTCATCTTACGAAAGACAGAAGCCTCCTGCGCTAAATATCCAATACCATTCTGAGCACGCTTATATACAGGATAACTGGTAATATCCAAGTCATTTAGGAATATATGCCCCTCATTCGGCACGATAAGTCCCGTAGTCATATAAAATGAAGTAGTCTTACCGGCACCATTCGGTCCCAGCAGCCCTACAATCTCTCCCTGTTTCACATCAAAAGAAACATGACTTACTACCGTACGCTTGCCGTATTTCTTCACCAGATTTTCTGTACGAAGTATCATACGGTTGTCTTCGCTCACCGTATTTTGTTGTTCTATTTCCTGCTCTGACATATCCATGTATTTTGCGACAAAAATACTAAAAAAGTTTAGGAAACGCATAACAGAACAGAAAATCAGAACTTCTTTTGCATTTATATAGACAAAAAAGGCTACTTTTGCAGGAAATTGTGAAAACTATGATGATAAGACCCATAACAACCGTAGGGAAATATATCATGCTGATGGGACGTACTTTTGCTCGTCCGGAACGTATGCGTATGTTTTTCAAGCAATATCTCAATGAGATGGTACAGTTGGGAGTAAATTCCATCGGTATTGTACTGCTGATTTCTTTTTTCATTGGTGCCGTAATTACCATTCAAATCAAATTAAACATCGAAAGCCCGTGGATGCCTCGTTTTGTGGTAGGCTACACCACTCGCGAAATCATGTTATTGGAATTCTCCTCCTCCATCATGTGTTTGATCCTGGCAGGAAAGGTAGGTTCTAATATTGCCTCCGAAATAGGCACCATGCGTGTAACCCAACAGATTGACGCATTGGAAATCATGGGAGTCAATTCTGCTGGATACCTTATTCTTCCTAAAATTATAGCTTTAATGACAATGATTCCTTTTTTGGTTATTTTCAGCATATTCTCGGGAATTATTGGTGCTTTTTGCACCTGTTGGTTCGGAGGAGTCATGAATGCCGAGGATTTGGCCTATGGTCTGCAATATAGTTTTCAGGAATGGTTTGTATGGTGCAGTTTTATTAAATCTATCTTTTTCGCTTTCATTATTTCCAGTGTATCTGCTTATTTCGGTTACACGGTAGAAGGAGGTTCTATTGCAGTAGGTAAAGCCAGTACAGATTCTGTGGTAATGAGCAGTGTGCTTATTCTATTTTCCGATTTAGTATTAACACAACTTTTAATGGGATGATACAAGTTAAATCATTATATAAATCATTCGAGGGAAAAGACGTATTGGTGGATATCAATGCTACTTTTAACAATGGTAAAACTAATCTGATTATCGGTCAAAGCGGTTCTGGAAAAACTGTATTGATGAAGTGTATCGTCGGTCTGTTGACTCCTGAAAAGGGCGAGATCCTGTATGACGGACGCAACTTCCTTAACATGAATAAAAAAGAAAAAAAGACATTGCGCCGCGAAATGGGAATGATTTTCCAAAGTGCTGCCTTGTTCGACTCTCTTACCGTACTAGAGAATGTAATGTTTCCATTGGATATGTTTTCCAACGACACGTATCGTGATCGTGTAAAGCGTGCCCAGTTCTGTTTAGACCGTGTAAACTTAATGGAAGCGCAGAACAAGTATCCGGGAGAAATTAGTGGAGGTATGCAGAAACGTGTAGCTATAGCACGTGCCATAGCTTTGAATCCTCAATATTTATTTTGCGACGAACCCAATTCCGGTCTGGACCCAAAGACCTCATTGGTTATCGATGAACTGATTCACGACATTACCACTGAATACAACATGACAACCATTATCAATACCCACGATATGAACTCCGTAATGGGAATCGGTGACAGTATTCTCTACATCTACCAAGGGCATAAAGAATGGGAAGGGACAAAAGATGATGTGTTTACTGCTACCAATGAACGGCTGAATAATTTTATCTTCGCCTCTGATCTGCTCCGCAAGGTAAGAGAAGTGGAAGAACATAGAAAATAATAATAAAATGATTAGTGGTTAATAATCTGGGAATATCACGGCGAAGCCCATTAACCAAATCATTAACCACTAACCACTATTTTTATTTCTGTCTGATAAAGATATTTATCGGTGTTCCTGACAAATTCCATTTCTCACGTATCTTGTTTTCAAGAAAACGCTTATAAGGCTCTTTCACGTATTGAGGCAAATTAGCAAAGAACACAAAAGAAGGAACCTGCGTGTTTGGCAACTGCGTACAATATTTAATCTTGATATACTTACCCTTATTTGAAGGAGGCGGATAAGCCTCGATCAACGGAAGCATTTCTTCGTTCAGACGAGCTGTCGGAATACGGGTAGTACGTGCCTGATATACCTCTTTTGCAGTTTCCAGCACCTTGAAAATACGTTGTTTTGTCAAAGCGGAAGCAAAGATGATGGGAAAATCAACAAACGGTGCCAGACGGGAACGAATGGCTTCCTCATAAGTTTTCATCACTTTGGCATCCTTATTCTCTACCAAATCCCATTTGTTCACCACTACTACCAAACCTTTCTGGTTACGTTGAATGAGAGAGAAAATATTCAAATCCTGTCCTTCAATGCCACGACTGGCATCCAGCATAAGAATACACACGTCCGAATTCTCAATAGAACGGATAGAACGGATGACAGAATAATATTCCAAATCCTCATTTACCTTATTCTTCTTACGGATACCGGCAGTATCTACCAGATAAAAGTCAAAACCAAACTTTTCATAACGGGTATAGATAGAATCGCGGGTAGTACCTGCAATCTCTGTTACAATATTACGGTCCTCCCCGATAAAGGCATTGATAATAGAAGATTTCCCGGCATTCGGACGTCCTACTACTGCAAAACGAGGGATATCCTCATCCAGCAGTTCTTCACCCTCCTTACTGAATTTACCTACCACTAGATCCAACAATTCCCCTGTACCGCTTCCGCTCAATGCAGAAATACAATAAGGATCACCTAGACCCAATTTATAAAATTCGGCGGCATTATATTGCAATTCATTATTATCAGTCTTGTTAGCTACCATAATAACAGGTTTCTTTGTACGCCGCAAAATAGAGGCTACAGCCATATCCAAATCGGTAACCCCGTTCACTACATCCACAACAAACAAGATTACATCCGCTTCATCTATGGCCAGACTTACCTGTTTACGGATCTCTTCCTCAAAAACATCACCCGAGTTTACCACCCATCCACCGGTATCAACGACAGAAAACTCATGTCCCACCCATTCCGACTTGCCATATTGGCGGTCGCGGGTAGTTCCTGCCTGCTCGTTTACAATTGCCTGACGCGTTTTGGTCAGACGATTAAAAAGTGTAGACTTTCCCACATTGGGACGTCCTACGATTGCTACTAAATTTCCCATTTTCTTTCTTGTTTTACGGCTATCACAGTCGATTTTAATCCATTTGATACCCAAAGTTCTTCAATTCTTTGTCCGAGCTTCTCCAATCCTTATCAACTTTCACAAAGGTTTCCAGATAAATAGACTTTTGGAAGAAATGTTCCAACGTTTTACGAGCCTCGGTAGCCACCTTCTTCAGTGCCCTGCCCTGCTTACCTATAATAATACCTTTTTGCGATTCACGCTCCACATAAATCACAGCATTGATATGGATACTCTTAGCATCTTCCTTAAAGTGCTCCACTACCACTTCTACAGAATAAGGAATCTCTTTATCATAATAAAGCAGAATCTTCTCGCGGATAATCTCGGTAACAAAGAAACGTGCCGGTTTATCTGTCCATTGATCTTTCCCGAAATAGGGAGGTGAATCGGGCAGCAACTCCCTGATACGCTTCATTACCGTATCCACATTGAATTTAGAAGTAGCAGAAATCGGAATAATTTCAGCTTGAGGAAGCTGTTCGTGCCACGCTTCCACCAACTTGACCAAGTCTTCCTGATTGGTCAAATCTATTTTATTAATTAACAATAAGACAGGAACCTTGACATTACGAACTTTCTCTATAAAGTCCACATTTTTATCTGTTTTCTCTACCACATCTGTCACATACAGCAATATATCCGCATCCACCAACGCCGACTCTGAGAAGTTCAACATAGATTCCTGTAACTTGTAGTTTGGCTTCACCACTCCCGGAGTGTCCGAGAATACAATCTGCATATCGTCCGTATTCAAGATTCCCATGATACGATGACGAGTTGTCTGCGACTTGAACGTTGCAATAGAAATACGTTCCCCCACCAGCAAATTCATCAGTGTTGACTTACCTACGTTGGGGTTTCCTACTATGTTTACAAATCCTGCCTTATGCATAATTCTTTCATTTTATTGGCTACAGACAAAAAAACGCATCGGAATACGGATGCGTTCATTTGTATTTGTAGTTTAATGATTATTATCTCTTACTACCATCGTAACCCCATTTCACATAAACGGCTCCATAGGTAAAACCTGCACCGAAAGCTGTAAATATCAGGTTATCTCCTTTCTTCAGCTGCTTTTCGTAATCCCAAAGACACAACGGAAGTGTAGCACCACTAGTATTACCATATCGCTGAATATTGATCATTACCTTCTCCAAGGGAACTTCCAGACGAGAAGCTACCGCATCAATAATACGCAGATTAGCCTGATGAGGAATTACCCAGTCGATATTATCTTTATTCAAACCATTCTTTTCGGCAATAGTCGCTGTAATATCCGACATATTGGAAACAGCATATTTAAATACTGTTCTTCCTTCCTGATAAAGGTAATGCATCTTATGATCAACAGTGAAATAAGAAGGAGGACATACAGAGCCACCGGCTTTCATGTGAAGAAAAGGAAGCCCCTTACCATCTGTACGAAGAATAGAATCCATAATACCATAATCTTCTGTAGTAGCTTCCACCATACATGCTGCTGCACCATCACCAAAGATAGGACACGTTGCACGATCCTGGTAATTTACCATAGATGACATCTTATCTGCACCGACAATAATAATCTTTTTATGTCTGCCCGATGCGATAAGTGAAGCAGCTGTTTCCATTAAATACAAAAATCCGCAGCAGGCAGCCTGCAAATCAAATGCAAATGCATTTTTCAATCCCAGCTTATCACACAGGATAGAAGCAGTGGAAGGGAAATGATAGTCAGGAGTAGTAGTTGCTACGATTACTGCGTCAATGTCATCCGGATTAGAAGCTGTTTTCTGCATCAGTTGTTTGGCAGCCTTACGCGCCATATACGATGTACCCAATCCTTCTTCATTCAGAATACGTCTTTCTTTAACTCCGATTCGAGTCATAATCCATTCATCATTGGTATCTACCATTCTTGAAATCTCTTCATTAGTCAAGACATAATCTGGTACATATCCACCGACTCCTGTTATTACTGCATTTATTTTTTCCATCATTCCAATTTAATTAGTTTATACCCTTACAAAAAAGTAGCCGACAGAGCCGAAGCTCGCCGGCTTTATTTTATAAAACGTACAAACGTGTTTAAAGCTACTGATTAGACAGCAGCTTCTTTTTCGATTGCTAACTTACCTCTATAATAACCGCAAGCTCCACATACAGTGTGATAAACATGCCATTCGCCGCAGTTAGGACAGATAGCTAAAGTAGGAGCAACTGCCTTATCATGAGTTCTTCTCTTTGCAGTTCTCGTTTTTGATTGTCTTCTTTTAGGATGTGCCATTTTTCTAAACTTTAATTATTATCTAATATTTTCTTTAATTCATTCCATCTCGGATCTATTTCCTGAGGCCCTTCGCTAACATCTCCTTCGGGTAACTCCACCGCTATGTCATCATCATCTTCATCGTCCGCAGAAGTACGCAAATGCTTGCTCAGCTTGCCAACCATACCTTTGTTACATTTCCCAGGCGCATGTACATGCTTCATAGGAATATTCAAGGCTATGAACTCATACAAGAACCAGGCAATGTTAATATACCCATCTTCTTCAGGTACTACAACTATGTCACCCTCTTCCGCAAATGAAGAACCTAATTTTACTTTCAGTTTATCTGAAGTTGAAACAGGTAATTCCATTTCATCCAAGCAACGGTCACACGGTACAATGACAAAGCCTTCAGTTTGAAAATCCAACAGAAAAACACCGGATGTTTTTTTCACATTCAGTTCTACTGTCAGTTTTCCCTTCTGTACTTCCGGTCCATCCAGATCTACAAAGAATTGATTATCCAGCGTAAACTCATACTTAGCAGAGTCCGCTTTCATATTCTTCAATTCAACCTTATATTTATCAAACTTTCCCAAAGCAATACTATATAAATCGGGCGACAAAGATACGAATAATATTCCAATATGTATAATATAAGTGCGTATTTTTCAAATATAAATTAGACATATATTATTTTTAGCGTATAATTTAGCGTTTTTTTTGAAGTGTGTTTGCCCTTCATATCTCATATCAGTGTTTCCATCGTACACTTTTTCCCTTTATACTACACCATCCTTTTTCGGTTCATGCAGCTTGCATAAAGGCGCTATAATCATCTTCCGTTTCTCTGTTAGGCGGGCCTTCAGACCTGCCTGTTCTATTTCCCGCCTTTTTCCAAGGCATGAGTGTCCGGAGCCACACGTGGATGCAAAAAAAAGCCTCCGGAACTTCTTCAAGTCCGGAGGCTTCAATCAAAAACGGCAGCTACCTACTCTCCCACTGTGACGCAGTACCATCGGCGTGACAAGGCTTAACTTCTCTGTTCGGAATGGGAAGAGGTGGAACCCTTGTGCTATAGCCACCTGAATAAGGGCGACATATCGACAAGCCATCAGCGTTATCTTATCCTGTAGTAATAACCGAACGTATACACCATCCTAAATATAAGGAAAGTGGACGGGCAATTAGTAATGCTCGGCTTTGGTATCTCTACCTTTACACCTGCATCCTATCAACGTCGTAGTCTACAACGACCCTCAGAAATCTAATCTTGTGGCCGGCTTCGTACTTAGATGCTTTCAGCACTTATCCGATCCAGACTTAGATACCCGGCAATGCACCTGGCGGCACAACCGGTAAACCAGAGGTCTGTCCAACACGGTCCTCTCGTACTAGTGTCAGAGCCACGCAAATTTCATACGCCCACGATAGATAGAGACCGAACTGTCTCACGACGTTCTGAACCCAGCTCGCGTGCCACTTTAATGGGCGAACAGCCCAACCCTTGGGACCTTCTCCAGCCCCAGGATGTGACGAGCCGACATCGAGGTGCCAAACCACTCCGTCGATATGAGCTCTTGGGAGGGATCAGCCTGTTATCCCCGGAGTACCTTTTATCCTTTGAGCGATGTCCCTTCCATACGGAAACACCGGATCACTATGCTCTAGTTTCCTACCTGATCGACTTGTCAGTCTCCCAGTCAAGCGCCCTTATGCCATTACACTCTAACGGCGGTTACCAATCGCCGTGAGGGCACCTTTAGAAGCCTCCGTTACGCTTTTGGAGGCGACCACCCCAGTCAAACTACCCACCAATCAGTGTCCCCATATACACGGGTTAGAATCCAAACAAATGAAGGGTCGTATTTCAACAGCGGCTCCAAGGATACTGGCGTACCCCCTTCAAAGCCTCCGACCTATCCTACACATCACGTGCCCAGATTCAATGATAAGCTATAGTAAAGGTTCACGGGGTCTTTTCGTCCCATCGCGGGTAATCGGCATCTTCACCGATACTACAATTTCACTGAGCTCACGGTTGAGACAGCGTCCAGATCATTACACCATTCGTGCAGGTCGGAACTTACCCGACAAGGAATTTCGCTACCTTAGGACCGTTATAGTTACGGCCGCCGTTTACTGGGGCTTCAATTCAACGCTTCTCTCAACGATGACGTCTCCTCTTAACCTTCCAGCACCGGGCAGGTGTCAGGCTGTATACAGGATCTTTCGATTTAGCACAGCCCTGTGTTTTTGTTAAACAGTTGCCTGGACCTATTCTCTGCGCCCTCCCGTCACCGGGTAGGGACCCTTTATCCCGAAGTTACAGGGTCAGTTTGCCTAGTTCCTTAACCGTGAATCACTCAAGCGCCTTAGAATATTCATCCCGACTACGTGTGTCCGTTTACGGTACGGGTACCTACAGGATTTAGTTTAGCGGATTTTCTTGGCAGCATGATTACATGCACTATTGCCTTGTCCCGAGGGACGCGGCATACTATCAGGTTCGATTCTCATGGTGGATTTGCCTGCCAAGATCAACATCTACACCCTTCAACCATCTATTCCGTCAGATGGCGGCATTGTCACTACTGCGTCTCCACATCACTCCTGGAGGTAGTAACGGAATATTAACCGTTTCTGCCATCGGCATCGCCCTTCGGCTGAGCCTTAGGACCCGACTTACCCTGATCCGATTAGCGTTGATCAGGAAACCTTAGTCTTTCGGCGAGGGGGTTTCCCGCCCCCTTTATCGTTACTTATACCTACATTTGCTTTTCCAGACGCTCCAGAATACCTCGCGGTACGCCTTCGACGCTGACTGGAATGCTCCCCTACCGATCATTTCAATGATCCCACTGCTTCGGTAGACAACTTAATACCCGATTATTATCCACGCCAGACTCCTCGACTAGTGAGCTGTTACGCACTCTTTAAATGAATGGCTGCTTCCAAGCCAACATCCTAGCTGTCTTAGCAGTCAGACTTCGTTAGTTTAACTTAGCTGTCATTTCGGGACCTTAGCAGGTGGTCCGGATTCTTCTCCTCTCGGGCACGGACCTTAGCACCCATGCCCTCACTCCTGAGGTAAAACTGATGCGCATTCGGAGTTTGTCAAGACTTGATAGGCGGTGAAGCCCTCGCATCTTATCAGTCGCTCTACCTCACATCAGTAACCCACAAGGCTGCACCTAAATGCATTTCGGGGAGTACGAGCTATCTCCAAGTTTGATTAGCCTTTCACCCCTACCCTCAGCTCATCCAGAAGCTTTTCAACGCTTATTGGTGCGGTCCTCCAGCTGGTGTTACCCAGCCTTCAACCTGGCCAAGGGTAGATCACTTGGTTTCGCGTCTGCCACTGCCGACTATACGCCCTCTTCAGACTCGCTTTCGCTTCGGATACGTGTGTCGTCACACTTAACCTTGCCGGCAAAGGCAACTCGTAGGTTCATTATGCAAAAGGCACGCCGTCACTGCTTTAAGCAGCTCCGACCGCTTGTAGGCGCACGGTTTCAGGAACTATTTCACTCTTCTGTTCGAAGTGCTTTTCACCTTTCCCTCACGGTACTGGTTCGCTATCGGTCTCTCGGGAGTATTTAGCCTTACCGGATGGTCCCGGCAGATTCACGCAGAATTCCTCGTGCTCCGCGCTACTCAGGATACTACTATGCTTCGACAACATACGAATACGCAACTGTCATGCTCTATGGTCTTTCTTTCCAGAAAGTTCTTCTCCGATGTCTTCATGCAACGACGTAGTCCTACAACCCCGATCATGCCGTAACATGAACGGTTTGGGCTATTCCCCGTTCGCTCGCCACTACTGGGGGAATCATTGTTATTTTCTTTTCCTGCAGGTACTAAGATGTTTCAGTTCCCTGCGTTAGCTCCTGAAATGATCAGGTGGCGTGTCTTCAACACGCCGGGTTGTCCCATTCGGAAATCCCCGGATCAAAGGTTATTTGCACCTCCCCGGAGCTTATCGCAGCTTATCACGTCCTTCATCGCCTCCGAGAGCCAAGGCATCCGCCATGCGCCCTTCTTTACTTTCCTTATTCATTCGCCCACACTTGCGTGCCAGCGGGATGATATATACTTTCAGCTCTTTACTACTAAAATTACTGTTTGCTTGTACAATATGTCATAGATCGGTCATCTTCGTATCTTACGTCTCTGATGGAGTGGAGAATAACGGATTCGAACCGTTGACCCTCTGCGTGCAAGGCAGATGCTCTAGCCAGCTGAGCTAATCCCCCGAATCTCAAGATTCGTAGTCCCAGGCAGAGTTGAACTGCCGACCTCTACATTATCAGTGTAGCGCTCTAACCAACTGAGCTATAGGACTAAGTTCAACCTAGTCTGTTTCATTAGACCCGGCTTCTTACTTTCTCTCTTCCGTCTTAATACGGAATCATATCTTGAATAAACAACAACAGCAGTACAAAAACAAAAACCTTTACTTTGGATCCTCTCCAGAAAGGAGGTGTTCCAGCCGCACCTTCCGGTACGGCTACCTTGTTACGACTTAGCCCCAGTCACCAGTTTTACCCTAGGGCGATCCTCGCGGTTACGCACTTCAGGTACCCCCGGCTCCCATGGCTTGACGGGCGGTGTGTACAAGGCCCGGGAACGTATTCACCGCGCCGTGGCTGATGCGCGATTACTAGCGAATCCAGCTTCGTGGAGTCGGGTTGCAGACTCCAGTCCGAACTGAGAGGGGTTTTAGGGATTGGCATCCACTCGCGTGGTAGCGGCCCTCTGTACCCCCCATTGTAACACGTGTGTAGCCCCGGACGTAAGGGCCGTGCTGATTTGACGTCATCCCCACCTTCCTCACATCTTACGATGGCAGTCTTGTCAGAGTCCTCAGCATCACCTGTTAGTAACTGACAACAAGGGTTGCGCTCGTTATGGCACTTAAGCCGACACCTCACGGCACGAGCTGACGACAACCATGCAGCACCTTCACACTCGCTATTGCTAGCTGAACCGTTTCCGGATCATTCGAGTGCAATTTAAGCCCGGGTAAGGTTCCTCGCGTATCATCGAATTAAACCACATGTTCCTCCGCTTGTGCGGGCCCCCGTCAATTCCTTTGAGTTTCACCGTTGCCGGCGTACTCCCCAGGTGGAATACTTAACGCTTTCGCTTGGCCGCTTGCCGTATATCGCAAACAGCGAGTATTCATCGTTTACCGTGTGGACTACCAGGGTATCTAATCCTGTTTGATACCCACACTTTCGAGCCTCAATGTCAGTTGCAGCTTAGCAGGCTGCCTTCGCAATCGGAGTTCTTCGTGATATCTAAGCATTTCACCGCTACACCACGAATTCCGCCTGCCTCAACTGCACTCAAGACATCCAGTATCAACTGCAATTTTACGGTTGAGCCGCAAACTTTCACAACTGACTTAAACATCCATCTACGCTCCCTTTAAACCCAATAAATCCGGATAACGCTCGGATCCTCCGTATTACCGCGGCTGCTGGCACGGAGTTAGCCGATCCTTATTCATAAAGTACATGCAAACGGGTATGCATACCCGACTTTATTCCTTTATAAAAGAAGTTTACAACCCATAGGGCAGTCATCCTTCACGCTACTTGGCTGGTTCAGGCCATCGCCCATTGACCAATATTCCTCACTGCTGCCTCCCGTAGGAGTTTGGACCGTGTCTCAGTTCCAATGTGGGGGACCTTCCTCTCAGAACCCCTATCCATCGTTGACTAGGTGGGCCGTTACCCCGCCTACTATCTAATGGAACGCATCCCCATCGTCTACCGGAAAATACCTTTAATCATGCGGACATGTGAACTCATGATCCCATCCTGGATTAATCTTCCTTTCAGAAGGCTGGCCAAGAGTAGACGGCAGGTTGGATACGTGTTACTCACCCGTGCGCCGGTCGCCATCAGCCTTAGCAAGCTAAGACCATGCTGCCCCTCGACTTGCATGTGTTAAGCCTGTAGCTAGCGTTCATCCTGAGCCAGGATCAAACTCTTCATTGTAAAAATATTCTTTCAACACTTAAGTTGACTTTACGCTCAAGGACTCCAAATCTATCAATACAATAAAAATATTGACGGTTCTTGTTTTTCCGTACACCATATATATACGGTGCACCGGCTTGTACTACTTGTTTGTTTATCTTAAATCTTTCAAAGAACTCTTATTCTTGTTTGCCATCGTTTCCGAAAGCGGATGCAAAGGTAAGAGATTTTATCGTAACCACCAAATGTTTTCGAAAGTTTTTTTGAAAAAGTTTTTTTCGAAACTTCCATAAAAGGCGGACCACCCATCCTCCCGAGGTCTTATCCGTTCTCGCTCCCTTAGCCCCGCTAAGGTAAGATACCAGGTGCAGATCACTATCAAGGAAAATCTCCCACGTTTGTTTCACCAAGTCAGTAACACTGTCTGAAGTGCCGCATCTCTCTCGATTGCGGGTGCAAAAGTAGACCTTTTAACGCTAACAGGCAAACTTTCACAAGACAAATTATCCGGATTCCCTGAAACTTTTTTGTAATACGCTGAATCACAGATGTGTTACAAAGAAGGTTTTTATAACGGAGGACACGGGAGGAAAAAGACAGACACATTATAATATTCGCACGCGCGTAAACAAAAACGGAAGAGCTGGAACTAAAGAAGGGGAAGGCGCGAGTCCGGAGGGGCAACCAAACACCGTAAGCCAGGACAGGGAAGGGAAGACAGCTACGGAAAACACAGGACGATGTACGCAGCACACACAACTGAGTTAGCAAAAACAGATGCCAATGCTACCACTCTTGAAAAACTTTAGGAGGGAAAAAGCAGAGAAGAATTTCCTTGTTCAAGCACGTGCCAACAAAAGTCTGAATGTAAAATCCATAAAGAAGACTACATATTTTGCACTTCCCCCTCTACCACACATACACACTTGACAGTTATTATTTGAAAAAAGTTCTATGAAAATTTGGTTTATATTATAAACTATATTATATTTGTAAAGTAATTAAGTAAAATAAACTTTTATCATTCAACCTATAAAACATCATAACAATGAAAACAAACACAACATTTCACAAGAAACGTGCCACTATCCTGGCATGCGCCACACTAACTATTCCGAGATTTGCCACTGAAAATATAGCACAAACCACCGACTTTATATCACTATAATAAGAAATAAAGCTATGAAAACAAATCAGAACAACAAAAAAACCGTTCCAACTCAGGAACAAATCGAAGTAGTATGCCGGCAAAGAGCCCGTCATTTTTGGAATTGGCTCACTTGGTCATTAGTCTATTATGTGGTAATAAACCTGTTTCTTATAGCTATAAACTGGTTTACCAGTCCACACTACTGGTGGGTACTATGGGTGATAGCAGGCTGGGGAATCAGCTTGCTGATGACAGCCATAGAGAAAAGCATCAAATATTAATTAATCACAAACTAAAAAGAAAAAACAGTATGGAAGAAAGAAAATTGAATGAGAAAGAGAGTTTGGAACTCATCGCTCAAATGATTCAGAATACAAAAAACAGGCTAGAAACCAATTGTGGCATGCCGTTCCTTTTTTGGGGATATACCACTATCTTTGTCAGCCTACTGGTCTGGTTTCTGGTAGTAACTACCCGGAATTATTATTGGCAATACCTATGGTTCTTACTCCCCATCATCGCAGGAACAGGAACTTACCTTTCCACACGTAATCAGCAGCCGGGTATCAAGACTCATTTGGACAAAGTAATCAATTATATTTGGTTGGTATTCGGCATAACCGGCTTTCTGATATCCATGCTCGCCATGTTTTTCTGGCAACTTCCCATCCTATTCATGGTCCTTCTGCTGATGGGCATGGGAACTACACTAACAGGTCTGGTGATAGGTTATAAAACTGTCACTATTTGCGGCACACTGGGAGCGTTAAGCTCCATCGGATGCCTTTTTTATCCAGGTCTAAACCAGATATTAATCTTCGCTCCTGTCTTTATTTTTATGATGGTTATTCCGGGACATGTGTTGAATCATGCTGCCCGTAAACAAAAAAAATCGTAACTTTGCGCCTATGTTCAAAGAATTGAATCCATTACTACATTCCGAACTGAGACTTGCCGTGATGTCCATACTGGTTTCAGTGGAAGAAGCCGAGTTCAGCTATCTGAAACAACAGACAGGAGCAACGGCAGGTAATCTGAGTGTGCAAATAGACAAGCTAAACAAGGCTGACTATGTAGAAGTCATCAAGACATTTAAAGGAAAAATGCCTTGTACCATTTGTAAGATTACACAAAAAGGGCTTGAAGCTTTTGAAGAATATGTAGATGCATTAAAAAGTTATATAAACATAAATACATAACAGATCATATCATTATTTGTTCCATCCACAAACCTGTTTGAATAAATACTGTTTAACATCTTGATTGACAGGCATTCTGAAATTCACCATCCTAGGATGATTATATGAGATAACTTTCTATTATCCCATATAATTTTTTAGAATAAACACCTTAATAAAAGGTTTTGTAAATTTGTACCCGGAAGAGAGAACATCCTCTCCCACAAAAGCGTTTATATTATACAAACTTTAAATAAAAGAATTATGGAATTTGTAACGAATGAAAAGCTGACAATCGTAGGTGCTGCCGGAATGATTGGCTCGAACATGGCTCAAACTGCTATTATGATGGGCCTTACTCCCAATATTTGTTTGTATGACCCATACGCTCCCGGTCTGGAAGGTGTGGCAGAAGAACTATACCATTGTGGTTTCGAAGGCATGAACATCACTTTCACTTCCGATATCAAGGAAGCTTTGACCGATGCTAAATATATTGTAAACTCAGGTGGTGCGGCACGTAAAGCCGGCATGACCCGTGAGGACTTGCTGAAAGGAAACGCAGCCATCGCTGAAGAATTCGGAAAAAATGTAAAGGCCTATTGTCCGGACGTAAAACATATCGTGGTTATTTTCAATCCGGCTGATATTACCGGTCTGATCACCTTATTATATTCAGGCCTGAAACCATCACAAGTTACAACTCTTGCCGCTCTTGACTCTACACGCTTGCGCAGCGAATTGTCCAAGCATTTCGGCATCGCCATGGATAATGTAGAAAACTGCCGCACGTATGGCGGTCATGGTGAGCAGATGGCTGTTTATGCTTCTACCGCTAAAGTAAACGGAAAAGCATTACTTGATATCATCGGCACTGATGCTTTGACAAAAGAACAATGGACTGAAATACAACAAAAAGTAACTAAAGGCGGTGCAAACATCATCAACCTGCGCGGCCGCTCTTCTTTCCAAAGCCCGTCATATGTTTCTATCGAAATGATTGCCGCCGCCATGGGAGGAAAGCCATTCCGCTGGCCTGCAGGTACTTACGTATCCAATGGTAAGTTCGACCATATCATGATGGCCTGGGAAACTTCTATCGCTAAGGATGGCTGCCACTTAAAAGAAGTGAAAGGCACGCCCGAAGAAGAAGCCGCATTAGAAAAAAGTTATGCACACCTTTGTGCTTTGCGTGATGAAGTGATTGCGATGGGAGTACTTCCTCCGGTTTCCGAATGGAACAAGCTGAATCCTAATATTAAATAATTCTGATTACAATATTCCGTTAAAAACATCGCCGGGTTCACCCTTGGCGATGTTTTTTTTTGTATCTTCGCACTCGCAATGATAGACCAACCCACCATAGACCGGATACTGGATGCCGCACAAATTGTAGATGTGGTATCCGAGTTTGTCACTCTGCGGAAACGCGGTGTGAATTTTGTCGGACTTTGTCCATTCCATGATGACAAAACCCCTTCATTCTATGTATCACCGGCCAAAGGATTATGTAAATGCTTCGCCTGTGGAAAAGGTGGAAATGCTGTCCATTTCGTTATGGAACACGAACAGATGACCTATCCCGAAGCACTACGCTGGCTGGCCAAAAAATACAATATAGAAATAAAGGAACGCGAATTGACCGATGAGGAGAAACAAGTACAAAATATACGGGAAAGTCTCTTTGTAGTCAATGAGTTTGCCCGCGATTATTTTCAAAACATCCTCTACAACCACGCTGACGGAAAAGCCATTGCCATGTCTTATTTCCGCCAACGGGGCATTCGTGACGATATTGTCAAGAAATTCCAATTGGGATACAGCACTACCGCTTCTGACGCATTGGCACAAGAAGCCATGCGAAAAGGATATAAAAAAGAATTTCTGCTCAAGACCGGACTATGTTACGAAAAAGAAGATGGCAGTTTACGCGACCGTTTTTGGGGACGTGTGATATTTCCATGGTTTAACATCAGCGGAAAAGTGCTTGGCTTCGGTGGACGTGTACTGGACAGCCGCACCAAGGGAGTAAACCAAAAATACGTCAATTCGCCCGAATCCGAAATTTTCAGTAAACGAAAAGAACTATATGGCATTTATCAGGCTAAAGCTGCCATTGTAAAAGCCGACTGTGTTTACATGGTAGAAGGATACACCGATGTAATTGCCATGCACCAATGCGGGCTGGAGAATGTAGTGGCCAACTCGGGTACAGCATTGAGCGAACAACAAATCCGGTTGCTACACCGCTTCACCTCCAATATCACCCTATTATATGATGGTGACGAAGCCGGTATAAAAGCAAGCATCCGAGGTATCGATATGTTACTTGCAGAAGGCATGAATATCAAAGTGCTGCTTCTGCCTGACGGAGATGATCCCGATAGTTTTTCCAGAAAACACAATGCCACGGAATTCAGAAAATACATTGATGATCACGAAGAGAACTTTATCCGTTTCAAGACCAACCTTTTACTAAAAGATGCACAAAGGGACCCCATCAAACGGGCCGGATTGATATCGGACATGGCACGAAGTATCGGACTGATTCCGGATAAAGTAATTCGATATACCTGCTTGACAGAATGTGCTACCCTCTTGAACGTAAACGAGCAAATTATTTTAGACGAGATCAAAAAGCATCTGCTTCAACGGGATGATAACTATCTGGAACAAATCAAGAAAGAAAAAGACGCATCCGCCACTATCGGCTCTCTGCCTTCTGCCGATGCACCTTTTCCTGCCGGCAGCATACCTCCTGCCGATATGCCCCCCATAGAAGTAGATGATGATGTTCCCCCTCCGTTTCCTCCTGCAGAAGCAGAAGCAGGGTATCAATCGTATATTCCCCAAGAAGGACGGGAAAAGTACGTTTTTTATGTAAAAGAACAGTTACTGCTTCAAACTTTGATACGCCACGGAGAGAAAGTCATGTGCTATGTAGAAACGGAAGAAAATACGGAAACTCCGCTCACTGTGATAGAATATATTTCCATGGATTTGAAACAGGATGAATTACAGTTCCATAATCCGTTGCACCGGAAAATACTAGCAGAGGCAGAAGCTCATCTGCATGACTCCAACTTCACGGCAGAGCGTTATTTTCTGGCTCATCCCGACCCTACAATCAGCAAGCTGGCAGCAGATATGATAAATGATCGTTACCAATTGAGTAAAAGCAATTCACAAGCGATGGTCAAAGATGAAGAACGCTTACACGAACTAGTACCACACCAACTTATCGACTTCAAACTTGCCATTTTAGAAGAAGATATGAAATATACGCTGCAAGCATTGAACAAGCCTGAAGTAGCAGCCAATGCCGATAAATGCCTTGAAGTCATGGCCCACTTTAAAGAATTAAGTGAATTACAAAAAATTATGGCCAAGCGTGCCGGAGACCGGGTAGTATTAAAATAAAGGAGGCATAACTCCTTACCGGTTATGCCGTATCAAATCCATAAATTCCTCACGTGTTTTGGCTTGATTAAACGCACCTGTGAAATCAGAAGTAGTAGTAATGGCATTTTGTTTCTCTACCCCGCGCATCTGCATGCACATGTGCTTGGCTTCGACCACTACCATCACTCCCAGCGGATTCAAAGTTTCCTGAATACATTCTTTTATTTGCAATGTCATACGTTCCTGTACCTGCAACCGATGAGAAAACACATCAACTACCCGGGCAATCTTACTCAAACCGGTGATATAACCATTGGGAATATAAGCAACATGTGCCTTTCCATAGAACGGAAGCATATGGTGTTCGCACAAAGAGAAGAAATCAATATCTTTCACGATAACCATCTGACTATATTCTTCTTTGAATTTTGCTCCCAATAAAATGGCATGCGGATCTTGTTCATAACCGCGTGTCAATGTCAGCATAGCTTTGGCTACGCGCTCAGGAGTTTTCAGCAATCCTTCTCTTTCTACATCTTCACCCAATAGCGATAAAATACTCTGATAATGGCCTTTCAACTGTTCAATTTTCTCTGCTGACCATTCGGGATGCAATAGTTCTTCCATGTTATTAGTCCAGGGGAATATTAATTTGTTCACGAACAATAGATACTTCTTTAAAAACACCGGTAGCCTTCAGACGGCGCATAGCGGCATCCGCTTCCTCAATACTGCGGAAATCACCTACACGACACAGCCAACGAGGCGGCTGGAAATAGGCATAGACAGGCATATCGGGAAACTCTTCTTTCACCTTGGTAGCCACGTTATTAGCTTCATTACGAGCCACACGCGAATTGTTTCCTGCATAGACCTGAACCCGATACCCTCTGGCTTTCAACATTTTCTGCTCACCTCCCGTAACATTCCCTGTATAGATACTACCAATCAAGCCTGTTATTTTAGGATCTTGATAGATGGTTACAGTACCTTCTCCGGCACGGTTACGCTGCAAGCTTTCTACTATGTTCTGCTGTGCCACGGCGGAAAGTCCGAGACTTAAAAAGAGTAGGATAAAAATGTATCTCATGTCGTTTTATGAATTTAGGTAAATCATCACAGATTACTCAGATTCCCACAGACGATTTTATGATTCTTTATCTGTGTAAGCTTGAGTAATCTGTGATGAAATTAATTATTTGAATGCATCGATAATGCCTTTGAAATCAACAACTTTCAAAGCAGCACCACCAATCAAACCACCGTCTACATCAGGGTTAGCAAACAATTCTTTAGCATTAGAAGGCTTGCAGCTGCCACCATAAAGGATTGAAGTATTATCAGCAACTTCTTTACCATACTTGTCAGCAATCAAAGAACGGATAAACGCGTGGATTTCCTGAGCCTGTTCAGCAGTAGCAGTCTTACCTGTACCAATAGCCCAAACCGGTTCGTAAGCCAGGATAATCTTACTAAAATCTTCAGCAGACAAAGAGAATACCGATGCCAACTGAGCAGCAACCACTTCATTTTGTTTGTTAGCTTCACGCTCTTCCAATACCTCACCGATGCAGAAGATCGGCTTCAAATTATTAGCCAAAGCCAATTTAACTTTTTCTTCCAGAATTTCTACTGTTTCGTGATAGTAAGCACGACGTTCTGAGTGACCCAGGATTACATATTCAGCACCTGTAGAAGCAACCATTTCAGCAGAAACCTCACCGGTATATGCACCTGATACTTTATCTGCACAGTTTTCTGCACCTACACCAATTACAGCTTTGTCAACAATAGGAGTAACAGAAGCCAAGTGAATAAACGGAGTACAGATTACTACATCACAATTAGGTTTGTCAACAGCCAAAGCTTCATTCAATTCTTTTGCCAGAGCAATACCTTCCTGAAGGTTCTTGTTCATTTTCCAGTTTCCTGCAACAATGTTTTTTCTCATTTTGTTTATTTTATTAAAGGGTTAATGAAATTATTTTGTTCGATTCTCTTTCAATTTCTTTTTCCTATGAAAATGCTCCCAAATGACATCCACCATGCTGAAAAACAACAACGGGAAGACAAACCATGCCAATACCAGCACCACTTTATGACTGAAAGTCTTTTCATTGATTTGTGCCAAGGGCAATTTTTCCAGCCTGTCGGTCAGCACATATTCATCAGGCAGACTATTCACACTCCACTTGTTTATAACTACTCCGTTCTTCAGCAACATCAGTCCAGGATTAGAGCGTATCATGGTTTTCAGTGTAATGTCATCCATCAGGCAAAAAGGATACTCGGCTCCCGTACGCTCCTGCCAGTCTTCAATGTCACTATCGGGTGATGAAGTAAGACAATAGAATTGATATCCATGCTCCACACTATAATCATACAGTTCATTTATCAGGTCAATGGTACTATCATCCGCCTGGCTCAGCTGATGCGCCACCAACAGAAAAGTATAATTATCATCATCCAGTACTTCATCGGTTATATCTTCCCCATCTTCTTGACGAATAATAGAAAAGTCATGAATAGGCGGTTCGTATCCTTGTTCCTTCACCATCGTTTGGGAATCTACAAAAGTCCATGTGCTATCGGGATAATTTTCTAATGTAAATTCTTTCTCCACTCCATTTTTTTGAAGAATAAAACGAGTTTCATAAACAGTAGGCTTCGCTCCTTCCGGAATTTCCATCCCTTTACGTATATCTGCCCCGATATGATAAGGGCGGAAATCAAAGACAGGCAATTCATGGTAACAATACAAAGTCATCCCCGAAATATAGAGAAACGCATACATAGCCACCAACCAATCGAAACGTTTGGTCACCAAAGGAGTTATACGGTTTCCCCATTTAAAAACGGAAGCCGCAGCTATCAACAAAAATACATTCTTCCCAAAAGTTTCCCAATTAGTCAAAGTCACAGCATCGCCGAAACATCCACAATCCGATATCGGATTGGAAAGAGCCAACCATAAAGTGAGCGGAGTCATCACCCCCATGATAAGCACAACAAACAAGGTTGTCATTCTTCTGCGGATACCAAACAAAAGATATACTCCTAAACAAAACTCAACCATTGCCTGCAATATAGACGCCAGAAACGGAAGAAAGGCAGGCACCGAAGCAGCCCAACCGAAAGCCTCCAAATAATCCTGAATTTTATATTGGGTACCCAGCGGATCTACCGCTTTGACAAAACCGGAAAATATAAATACTACCGCCAGCAAAAAGCGGCAGGCATTTGTCCAGATTCCAATGATACTATGTAACTGTTTACTCTCCAAATTCCAACTTGATCAATCCGAATACAGAATAATTAATCATATCCATATAGTTGGCATCAATGCCCTCTGATACCAATGTGGCTCCATCGTGACCTTCAATCTGCTTGGTACGATAGATTTTCATCAAAATCAAATCAGTATACGAACTGACACGCATGCTGCGCCATGCTTCGTCATAATCATGATTCTTGGCCAGCATCAGTTCCAATGCCTGTTTGGCATACCGGTCATACAATTCCAAAGCACGTTCTTCAGTCATATCATCCGTATCAGCATATCCCAGCTCCAATTGGATCAGGCCGATTATTCCATAATTCACAATAGCGATAAACTCCGAACGGATACCTTCATCTACCATCGTCACCCCTTTGATTTCAATACTACGGATGCGGTTTGCCTTGATAAATATCTGATCGGTAACAGATGAAGGGCGCATGATACGCCATGCTGCGCCGTAATCGTGCAGTTTTTTCGCAAACAAATCACGGCAGACAGCTATTACATGTTCAAATTGTTGTTTCGTATCTTTCATCACACTCTATGATTAGACGGCAAAGTTACGCATTTTTCTGCTTAAGCGTAAACAAAAAGGCGGAAAAGAATACTCTTTCCCGCCCTATTTTGTATTTCTTAATTAACTAAAGCTTAAGAACATCTTAACACTTGTCCCGGACGAAGAATAGTTCTACGGGTAATATGGTTCAACTTGCATAAAGCATCAATAGATGTACCTGTTTTCTGTGCAATGCGGCTCAATGTATCTCCACTTCTTACCTTATGGTAACGGATAGTACCATCTGATGAAGCCAACAAATTCACGTTCTTACTATTCGTGTTACGCTGGTATCTGTTATTACCTTTTCTAAACAAATAAGAATCGGCTACAATATCCTGTTTTTCAAAATCAAATAAAAGTGCCGGATTAATGGCCTGTCCCAAGAAACGGGTTTCAAAATGAAGATGTGATCCAGTAGAACGCCCGGTATTTCCACCCAATCCGATAGGTTCTCCTGCTTCTACATACTGATTCTCATCCACAATCTGCTTTGACAAGTGACCATAGACAGTCTCCAACCCATTCTCGTGACGAATCACTACATATTTTCCATATCCGCGACGTTCATACTTCACCATACGCACCTTTCCACTGAAAGCTGCACGGATCGTATCACCTATATATACTTTTATATCCAATCCATTGTGCATACGACGACGACGGGGACCAAATTTAGAAGTTATTTTTGTGTGTTCTGTCGGCATACGGAAACCGGTCATATCAATACGGAATGTATCAGGAATAGTAACAGTATTACCATAAGCGTGTACACGCTCGTTACTCCAATTAGGATAGAGACTATATGCAGGATAAGCTGACTTTTCCGCCTTTATCTGACGAATCAATGCAACAGAATCTACTGCTTTCAATTTTCGGTCGATAGGTGCCTGGCGTGCCAACAGATCCTGTCCTGACACATTCAGGCTGACTAGGGCGAAGGCTGCCGCTGCGACTACTTTAACACATTTCAAAATCATCCGTTTTTTTTGGTTTTTCTTTTAATATTCGTCATTAGCATAAAGGGAGCCGAACACAGCTTGTTTATACTCGAATATCTCATCTGGTTTAAAAAATCGTTTAAGTTCCACTTCAGCGGTTTCCGGCGAATCGGAAGCATGAACTATATTCTCCTGAAAGCTCATGCTGTAATCTCCACGGATAGTTCCAGGAGCCGCCAGACGTCCGTTAGTAGGACCGGTTAATGTTCTCACTACTTGAACTGCGTCCACACCTTCAAAGCAACATACAATAACAGGACAAACCATCATTGCATCTTTCACGCGCTGAAAGAACGGCTTTGAACTTAAATGAGCGTAATGTTCGCTAAGCACTTCATCCGTTAACTGAACCATTTTCATTCCGGCTAAACGCAGACCTTTCCTTTCAAATCTATTAGTAATCTCACCTACCAACCCCCTCTGCAGAGTACAAGGTTTCAAAATAACCAGCGTTTTTTCCATCATAATATTCGGTTCATTTAAGGTTAATACTGTGCTTCTTTTCAAAAATTCTCCCAAAGATAGAGATTTTCCTTGAGAAACAAGGTACTTCTTTAACTCTTTTTTTATATAAGTTATATACAAAATCCCGGTAAAATACCCTGTAACCTCTATAAACAGGGAGAAAACATCGCAAATATGTTATGCAACATATATCTTTATTTTTAACAATGTAGTAACATAAACTAAGAAATAGCCGCCCAATTTATATTTGTTTTACGCAATGCTTGCAATTGCCGCCAAAGAATAGCATTTTCCGGACGAGTCCCTGTGGGGTCTTCATCTACAATACGATTTGCCACATCACGGACATATTGCAATAATTGACCGTCACGGGCAATATCGGCTATCTTCAAGTCAAAAGCGACACCACTCTGCTGGGTTCCCTCTAAGTCACCGGGACCGCGCAACTTCAAATCGGCTTCCGCTATCTCGAAACCATCATTGGTCTGTACCATTATTTCAAGCCGCTTGCGAGTTTCTTCGGTCAGTTTGTAAGTGGTGACCAGAATACAATAAGACTGGTCGGCGCCACGCCCCACACGGCCACGTAACTGATGCAATTGTGAAAGTCCGAAACGTTCGGCGTTTTCAATGACCATTACCGAGGCGTTAGGGACATTCACCCCGACCTCAATCACTGTAGTGGCCACCATAATCTGAGTATCACCACTGACAAAACGCTGCATCTCGGCATCTTTCTCCGCCGGTTTCATCTTACCATGCACCTTGCTGACCTGGCAATCGGGAAATTCCGCACAAATCAGTTCATACCCCTCTTCCAGATTCTTGATATCCATTTTCTCACTCTCTTTTATCAAAGGATAAACAATATAGATTTGCCGCCCTTCTTCTATCTGTTTGCGAATGGAGGCATAAAGACTGGCGCGACGATTGTCAAACTGATGGATAGTCTGGATGGGTTTACGGCCCGGCGGCAATTCGTCAATAACTGATACATCAAGATCACCATACAGTGTCATAGCCAAGGTACGGGGAATAGGGGTAGCCGTCATGACCAGCACATGAGGTGGACAAACATTCTTACTCCATAACTTGGCACGCTGAGCCACCCCGAAACGATGTTGCTCGTCTATAACCACCATTCCCAAAGAAGAAAAGCCCACAGTATCTTCCAAAACGGCATGCGTGCCTATAAGAATCTGAACATCCCCCGTCAGTAAATCCCTCAATATCTTCTCACGCTTCTTTCCTTTGACAGATCCCATTAAAAGTTCCACGCGCACATCCATGCCAAACAGGAATTTCCGAATAGTTTCATAATGTTGGGCGGCAAGAATCTCTGTAGGAGCCATCATACATGCCTGATAGCCATTATCCAGTGCGATGAGCATGGACATCAAAGCCACCAATGTTTTCCCACTTCCCACGTCACCTTGCAGCAAACGGTTCATCTGCCGTCCGCTTCCCATATCTTTTCTTATCTCCTTTATCACCCGTTTTTGCGCTCCGGTCAGTTCAAAAGGAAGATTCTGTGAATAAAAAGTATTAAAGATCTCACCCACCCGTTCAAAACGCAGGCCCCGATATTTACGCTGCCTGTCTTTACTGTAACGTAGAATATTGAGCTGCACATAGAACAGCTCTTCAAACTTCAAACGATATTGGGCCTTCCGCAGCAATTCGGGATTCTTGGGGAAATGAATATTACGGATGGCCTCATCCAAAGACATTAAATGATGCTCCTCTACTAACTGAGGAGGCAATGTTTCAGCAAGAGGTTCCTGTAGCAGGGCAAGCGCATTCTTCATTAACCTCTCCAGCCCATGAGAGTTCAAGAAACCGCGCTTCATCCTTTCCGTTGTGTTATAATAAGGCTGCAACCCCATCGTAGATAAGGTAAGTTCGCCTGAAGGATCCATATCGGGATGAGCCACATTGATACGACCATTGAATACGGTTGGTTTACCAAAGACAATATACTCTGTCTTGGTTTTATAGTGCTCTAACAGATATTTAATTCCTTGAAACCAGACTAAATCAATGATGCCCGTACCATCAGAAAAATGACCGACAAGTCTGCGCTGTCTTCCCTCACCAAAAGTCTCAAAACTGAGGATTTCGCCTTTCAACTGGATATAAGGCATATTGCCGTCTATTTCATGAATATAATAAAGGCGGCTGCGGTCTACATATTTATATGGAAAATAGTACAACAAATCATGCAAGGAAAACAGATTTAATTCCTTGTTCAAGACGGTTGCACGCTGCGGGCCTACTCCTTGCAAATATTTTATGTCACGCGTAGTGATATCGAACATTTCAAATTAAGACTTCCGCTATTTTCAAATCAAAAGGGGTGGTTAATTTAATATTTTCTCTATTTCCCTGTACCAGACAGACCTCCCTGCCCATCGCCTCCACTACAGAAGCATCATCAGTAAAGGCATCCGTATATTCCTGTTGATATGCCTCTTTCAACAACTGCACTTCAAAGACCTGAGGAGTCTGAACCAGTTTATAGTCATTACGCGGAACCGTTTCACTTCCCGGCTTCGTAAGATGACGCACGGTTTCCACCACATCAATTACAGGAATGACCGCTTGCTTAGTCTGCGCCGCCTCATAACATCCGGCTATCACTTCCCGGGAAACAAAAGGACGCACGCCATCATGAACACCTACCAAGCCTTCTCCCCTCACGTATGCCAATCCATTCTTTACAGAATGGAAACGGGTCTCGCCCCCATCGGCAATATCATGACGCAAAGCAAAATGATGCGTTTCACAAAGATCTTTCCAGTAAGCCCGCTGGCTCACCGGAAGAACTAATATAATATGTATAGAAGAATCAAAAGCGTAAAAAGCCTCTATGGTACGCATCAACACAGGCTTGCCTCCCACAGGCAAAAACTGTTTGGGAATATCTCCCCCCATACGCAACCCTTTGCCTCCCGCAACTATAATGACATGCCTGTTCATTCTGCAATCATCATCCCTTGCTTCAATTCTGCCACCTTTTCCGCACCGACATATTTCCCAGCAATAGCAAATGAGAATGCCATAGCGGCACCGGGACCTTTACCAGTAATAAAATTACCGTCTTTCTCTACCAAAGCGGCAGTATACTCAGCACCTTCCAGATACTTCTCAAATCCCGGATAGCAAGTTACTTTCTTACCTTTCAACAAACCACGCTTTCCATATACCAACGGAGCGGCACAGATGGCAGACAACGGACGTCCCGCTTCAGCAAATGTCATAATTAACTTGCCCAAACCTTCGTGAGCATCCAGATTTGTCGCTCCAGGCAGACCGCCGGGCAATACAATCATTTCCGCATCCTCTTCTTTTACTTCTTCAAACACCATATCGGCTACTACCGGAACACCATGCGCACCGTTTACGGTCAGCACACCTGTTATAGAAACGGTCTTTACAGGCAAACCTGCACGTCTCAACACATCTACCGGGGTCAGTGCCTCCACTTCCTCGAAGCCTTCTGCCAAAAATACATAAATTGTTTTCATAAGCTACTTCAGTTTAAAGTAATATGTAATAGTACCTGTCTGGTTATTCACTCCGTCCACTTGGTTAAAGCGTGCCTTACGGGCAGCCTCTTCCGCCGCCTTCCGCAACGAAGCGTTTACTGTATTGGTACGTTTGTTGATACTAGTACTTATCACCTGTCCTGCGGGATTTACGGTAATAGTCACTACCACCCGTCCCTCATCCTGCACATTATAGACAGGCATCGGCAAACCGCCACTACCCAAAGAACGTCCATTGAGGTCAAATGTTCCGTAACCGCCCACTCCGCTGGATTTCCCTTCCGAAGAGTTTCCCGTCGGGCTACCCTCCAAACCGAAGCCTGTAGTACCGGTTCCTTTATTTCCCATTTGAGTTCCTTTTCCGAAAGCACCGGCTATCTTCTTCGCCGCCGCTTCCGCTGCCGCTCTTTCGGCTGCCGCTTTCTTCTCAGCCGCTTTCTTCTCAGCCGCTGCTTTTTCTGCTTCAGCACGCTTCTCGGCCTCAGTCTTCTCTTTCGGCTTTACCGTCTCCTTTTTCGGTACGTCCTTTTTAGGAGTCTCCTTCTTGGGCTTTTCTTTTTTAGGAATTTCTCTTTTAGGTTCCTTTTTGGGGACTGTCACCGTTTCCTCTTCTGTTTGCGTGATGATTTCCTCTTTTGTTTCGACGGGAGAAACCATTTCGGGTTCGGATACATCGGGAGCCGGAACCTCGGGCTCATTCATTATATCCACATCCGTCAGCGTATAAGGATCGGCATTTCCTTGAGAAAGTTCCGTATTTCCCAGCATAACAGGGACACCCCCTTCTTCCTGAGCCTGAGGGCGACGGATAGCAATCACCAACAGCAGGATTAGGAGAAGAATATGCAGTACAGCCGTACCAATCAGTCCTGTTATCTTATTTTTCTTCATGCTTACAGCTTAACGTTTCTTCTCAGGCGGACGTGTAGCCAACACCATCTTGAAGTGATTTTCATTAGCAATGTTCAGTACCCTTACTATTTCACGGTAAGGCACAACCTCATCCGCATAAAGGGCCACATACATATCGGGTTCTTTCTCGGCACACCTTTGCAGGAATGCGGGCAGTTCTTCCAAGTCTATCGGCATTTCATCTTCATTACCGAAAGCGGTATAGAAGTTCAGATTCTTGTCTATAATTACCCGTGTAAGTGGTTTCGCCGAAGTCTGCTGCCTGCCTTGCGGAAGCAATACCTTAATGGCATTGGGTGACACCATAGTAGAGGTAATCATGAAAAATATCAGCAACAGGAATATGAGGTCTGTCATAGACGCCATACTGAAATTGGGTGATATTTTTTGTCTTCTTTTTAACGCCATATATTTTTATTTTTGAACCGGTTCATTCAGCAGATCCATAAAATCCATGGTACGGGCTTCCATCTGGCCAACTACCTTATCCACACGTACCACCAGATAATTATAAGCAAACATGGCTGCAATACCTACTATAAGACCACCTACAGTAGTAATCATCGCCTCGTAGATACCCCCTGACAGCAATGTAATATCAATATTATTTCCGGCATTGGCCATCTCCCAAAAAGCGCGCACCATACCAGTCACTGTTCCTAAAAAGCCAAGCATGGGAGCACCACCCGAAACCGTAGCGATGACGGGGAAGCCATTTTCCAATTTTGCCACTTCAATGTTTCCGGCATTCTCTATGGCTGCCTGCACATCGGCGACGGGACGTCCCATACGCGAAATCCCTTTTTCAATCATCCGGGCAGAAGGCGTATTAGTAATACGGCAATAATTGATGGCCGATTTCACCTCTCCGGTACGAATATAATCCCGGATACGTTCCATAAACAAAGGGTCTTCCTTACCAGCCTTGCGAATGTAAGCAAGACGTTCAAAAAAGATATAAAAACACGCAACGGACAGCAGAGCCAGCACAAGCATGATCCATCCGCCTTTTACCGCCATATCCCAAAGGTTCATCTGAGCCTCCCCCGAAACGGGTGTCAATGTGGGGTTACCCCCGGCAAGGGTATCCGCCAAAGCCGCCTGTGCAGCCAATAAAGTGATATTCATCATGAACGAAGACAATTTTTATATTCTTCAATAGTTTGTTTTAATCCCATATAAAGCGCATCGCTTATCAATGCATGACCGATAGACACCTCGTCCAGCCAAGGAATATGCGTATGCATATATTTCAGATTTACCAGACTAAGGTCATGACCTGCATTCAGTCCCATCCCCAGGCTACGTGTCACCTTCGCCGCTTCTATAAAAGGAGCAATGGCCGCTTCGGGATTCTGAGGGTACATCGTAGCGTATGGTTCCGTATAAAGTTCCACCCGGTCGGCCCCCGCCTTGGCGGCATATTCTATCATCTCCTTGTCCGTACCGACAAAGATAGAGGTACGAATGCCTGCCTGTCCGAACGTATCCATCAGTTCGGTAAGGAAAGAAAGATTGGCCTTGGTATCCCATCCGGCATTAGACGTAATTTGATCGGGCGCATCGGGCACCAGCGTTACTTGATGAGGTTTCACTTTCAGTACCAGGTCAACGAACTCCGGTGCGGGATACCCTTCAATATTAAACTCTGTGGTAAGTAACGGACGAAGTTCGTACACATCGCTGCGGCGGATATGCCGTTCATCGGGACGAGGATGTACAGTGATACCTTCCGCACCAAACGCCTCACAGTCCAAGGCTACTTTCACCACGTCCGGATTGTTGCCTCCCCGGGCATTACGCAAGGTGGCTACCTTGTTTATATTTACACTTAACTTTGTCATCTTGGCAATATATTATTATCTTTGCAGTTCTGATGTGCAAAGTTAGCAGGTTTTATTAAAACCTGGTCCATTTTGACAAACAAAAGATTTATAAAATTAACTAATGAATATACGCCCAATGAAATTCGCCCTTTTCGGAAACACTTATCAAGCCAAGAAATCGGCTCATGTGGAACGTTTGCTATCCATTCTGTCACAACATAACGCCGAAGTCCATATCTGCCGCGAGTTCTACCAGTTTCTGACGAACGACCTCAAGATAAGCATCCGTCACGCCGGTGTTTTCGATGGAAATAATTTTGAAGCCGACATGATACTAAGTATCGGAGGCGACGGCACTTTCCTGAAAGCTGCCAGCCGTGTGGGTTCACGCAACATTCCCATACTAGGTATCAATACCGGACGATTAGGTTTTCTGGCCGATGTCTCCCCTGAAGAGATGGAGGACACATTTAATGATATCTACAATGGAAACTATCGGATAGAAGACCGCAGCGTATTGCAAGTATCCTGCAAAGAACAAGAACTGAAAGGTTACCCTTTCGGTCTGAATGAGATAGCGGTACTGAAGCGTGACAGTTCTTCTATGATTTCCATCCACACAGCCATCAATGGGGCCTATCTCACCACTTATCAGGCGGACGGATTGGTAATTGCCACTCCTACCGGTTCTACAGCCTATTCGCTGAGCATCGGGGGACCTGTCATCGTGCCACACAGTAATACCATCGCCATCACTCCGGTTGCACCACATAGCCTGAATGTACGCCCCATTGTCATCAACGACGACTGGGAAATCACATTGGATATAGAGAGCCGCAGCCACAATTTCCTGATTGCCATCGACGGACGTAGCGAAACTTGCCGTGAAGGAAGCCGGCTCACTATCCGCAAAGCCGACTATAAAATAAATGTAGTAAAACGAAACAGCCATATCTTTTTCAACACACTCCGCAACAAAATGATGTGGGGAGCCGATGGTAGAGGATGATATTACAATTCATCCTCAAAATAGTTTAAATAGTGGTTATCAAGGTTATACAAAACCTTTTTATATCTAACAAATTTCTTTTTTCAAATACTATGATTATATTTGTGCCACAAATAAAAAATTCAGACCATACAATAGATCAGTAAAAAACACAAAAACATTACACGGCATATGAAAGGCACAATACAAAAATGGAAATTCATGATACTTCTGGGTGCATTACTGTTCTTAAGTAACATGACCTTTGCTGAAGACAAAATCAATCATTATACAGAGGGAATCCCTATAGACACAACAGAAGTTTCCATTTCAGACAAAACCAACATCCCCGACCGGCTTTATGTAGATTCTCTGTCATTAAAACGTCACTTTATCCACCGTATCGGCATTGAGGCACGTCCCGGATATATTTTCCCCACCAGTTCCTTTTTCAGAGGAGAAAATCTGAATTGGAAACCCATAGAGAATTCCCTGTCGCTTCACTTGAAATACTCATTCCAATTTCATCCGAACACCTATACCGACCGTATTTACAGAGGAGCCTATCAAGGTATCGGTGTGGCCTACTACAATATGTATGAGAAGCCGCAGTTGGGCAACCCGCTTACTGTCTATTTATTTCAAGGAGCGCGTATCGCCCGTTTCAACCAACGATTGTCGTTAAACTATGAATGGAACTTCGGCGCTTCATTTGGCTGGAAACCATATCACAGTGATTTGAACCCATATAATAAGGTGATAGGTTCAAAAGTAAACGCCTATCTGAATACAAACTTCTATTTCAACTGGATGCTCTCTCCCAAATTTGATTTCACAACAGGTGTGGCAGTGACGCATTTCTCTAACGGTAATACAAAATTCCCGAATGCGGGACTCAATTCCATCGGACTAAAAGTAGGATTGGTCTACAATATTAACAGAAAAGAAGAATGTTTTGCAAAACCTCTATATCAATCACCCGTACCTAAATTCCCCCGTCATATCAGTTATGACTTGGTATTGTTCGGTTCATGGCGCAGAAAAGGAGTAACTATTGGCGAAGGACAAATGGTTGCTTCTCCTGAAGCTTATCCGGTACTTGGATTTAATTTCGCGCCGATGTATAATTTCGGATATAAGTTCCGTGCAGGTATTTCATTGGACGGTGTTTATGACGGCAGTGCGAATGTATATAGTCCGGACGGATACGGTGACGAATTCCTCAAGCCGTCTGCCGGCAAACAATTAGCCCTAGGAGTTTCGGGACGTGCCGAGTACGTAATGCCTTACTTCACAGTTGGAATAGGATTAGGTACAAATGTGATTCATGCAGGCGGAGATTTAAAATCTTTCTACCAGATATTGGCACTAAAGATAGAAGTTACGCGCAGCTCATTCCTTCATATCGGATATAATTTACAGGATTTCCATGATCCTAACTATCTGATGCTGGGATTCGGATTCAGGTTCAATAATAAGTATCCAACTTTTCACAGACGATAGATGCTACGTCTAGTTTGCACAGACACATTCTACAAAATATACTGAAATTATCGGAATATATATATCAAATAAGTTACATGTTTATTTGATAAATCCTTGATTTTTCACCTCACGGACGATAACAATCACCTGAATATATTATCTCTCACATACTCCTAGTATGACCAGTATATAGTTCAACACCTTAAATCTGAACAAAGTTGTAAAGATATTATTTTTCCATACAACTATTGATCGGCGTAAAGCAATTACCCCTTTTTATATTAAAATTTTGCCCGTTGGCAGGAAATTACTACCTTTGTATCAGATACAATCATATTTGTTTACCATTAAAACCGAATCTGTTTATCGCAAGCCTGGACCGTTTTTGGGAAACTTCGGCATTTTTACCAGACAACAATAAAATCAAACAAGATATTCCTATACCAAGAATCTGCAAATCCTGCTACAAGATTCCGAAAAACTTGCGGCAAGTATGCAAAGTCTTCTTACGTTCTTTTTGATATGCGTATCCATCTTTTGAAAAGAAATCCCCCTCTCCCGGAGAATCCCCCCAAAAACCTTCAGAAGTTTCAGCCTCTCCGCAAACGTCCTATTCATCGGCATTCCGGCTGACAGATTGATGCACTGAGATCCTTCAACTGCGTAGTTCTTTCTTTCAGCCGTGGTCAATAAATGTATAAAGGTGAATCCGAACACCGATAGAAAACCAAACAATACGACATCGCTTACCCTGTCACGCTGAAAGATCTTTTTCGGCTGAAGGATTTTATCGTGCATATCCTTCAGCCGAAAAGCCGATGAACAGGACGTTTGCGGAGAGACTGAAACTTCTGAAAGAAAAACAAGGTGTTTTGCCATGTTATACAATACGAGTGGAAAAACATCAAAACATCCTGTTGTTTTTGAAAAAGCTCCTGTTCTTTTTTTAAAAGCTCTTGATCTTTTTAAAAAACATCCTTGTCTTTGATGTGGAATTTCTGAATACAAAATCCCATCAAAAACACCGGTCCGATTCTCATAAGTAAAAACAGTGATTCAATATGGAGACAAAAATCATATTTTTCCCTCACTTATGCCTGTAACGCCTCTGTTCCTAAAAACACATCAAACATAGCGCATCAGTCATTCCCCAACGGAACAGCCGAGAAACTCTTATATTCCCTGGTCTGCCCCATCACAATCACAGGATTGTCAGAGGTTTCATATATGCTCAATACTGAAGAACTGATCCTGTCAATCTGCCAGTAGCAGTAATCCAGAAGAAGATATCTGTTATTGGGAGTGATAAAATCATACCGGAAATAATGTACATGCTCTTCCACTTCCTCGCCATCACATGTCGTCCGTGATTTACAGGAAGCCTTACCATTCAGCCCGAACTCATAATGTTCACAGACTTCCGCATCCCTGCCATCCTCAGTACGTATCTGAAATGTTCTCTCCCATGCATAGCCGGTCAGATTGGTAACAATGGTATTGCTATCCTCCCCGTAATGTTCATCAATACAACCTGCAAGAAACAGTACGCATATAACTGTCGAGCCCAATAATCCAATTAATGTTTTTTTCATAGTCCGTCACTTTTTTATTTTATTGAATACTATACCGATATATAAAATAATCTGTTCAAGTCCCTCCTTGTTGTCTTTTTCATCAATCAGGACACGCTTTCATTCTTATATTATAATAAAAGCGAGGCATAAAAGGTCTGCGCCAGCAATCATACCATTAATACTGGAATCTTTTATAATTTAGCAAGTTGTCAAAATATCTCTCATCAAGAGAGGCCGGTCTGATTTTTCGTCCTTCCAGTCTGGCCTTTCTCATCATCCAGTTCAGGGATTCCATATCTCTAAGACGGAATTCAAACACTTCCTCAGAAATATTCAGTTCACTGCCACTTCCAGCATGACAAGTCATGATTCCATCTTCATCTATTGTACAATGCCTGTAAAAACGGTAAGGGGCAGCTTTCATCTGATTGTCCAGCATTTATACCGAACCGTTCTTATTCATTGCAACATATCTTTCAATTTAACCGAAACAGAAATTATAGGTATTTTCACTACAGATTTCAATCTGTCCGTTTTTACTTCCTATGAAAACTTTATTTTCACATACCAGCCAACCGACAGCCAATGCAGTACTTTCAATACTCAGGTTAAGTATCCTTGCAAGTTCGGATATTGAAACAGACTTCACCTCATTCAGTGTATACCATATTTTTTCAGCATTGATTTTTACAGATTTCTTATCCATGATCTTATTTATAAGTAGTTCCGAATTGAATTTATATATGAAGTAATATCGGTTTCCAGGAAAAAACCAGATACTTATGACATATAGACCAGACACATGAATCTATATATCAGCCTTGTATTGGAAATTTCTTTTCAGTGGAGTTCCAATGTTTGATAATACTTTTCAGGTAAGAGCGAGATTTGCACGTGTTTATTTTTGTCATAATATAATCTCCAGGCTTGTGCCCTATGTGCAAACCCATCTAAATTAAAAGCGGAAGGGCATTAACCTCGTCTATAAGTGCGGGAGTCGAAGCCTTTGGTACAAACAGGAAACGCCCCCCGCTAAATATTGCAGGCTGAACGTATGGCTGTTCTTGGTACTTTCCGGGAAATTTCGACTTTTCACTTATACAGAACCAGCTAAACGCTTTTGTTTATAATTCCTTGTCCATTTTGATGAACATTCCAAACATACATGTATTTTACCAAAAAAACAACAATGTCAAGAACTTTTTTTGAGTTTTTTGTTTGAAAACATTTTTTTAAACAATTCATAACCAAATCATACAAAGCATTTTCACATACACGAAATATGACAGATATTTCCACATAGAATATCATTTGCTACATTCTATCCTTATAACTTGCCTTTATAACTCATCATCTGTAATGGAGCCCAATCCTTATATTTGTCCCATCACCTGCACCTTGCTTCTTCCGCTTCCGGTCTTCACCACCTGCACCTGCGCGGGGATACGTTCCGTCATCTCCGCCACATGGGAAATCACCCCTATCTTACGCCCTTGCATCTGCAACCGTTCCAAAGCATCCATCGCAATGCGCAGGGTGTCCATATCCAATGATCCGAAACCTTCGTCAATAAACAGCGACTCCACATTCATCCGGTTGGAGGATAAGGAAGACAAGCCCAATGCCAAAGCGAGAGATACCAAGAAAGACTCCCCACCCGAAAGGGAATGGACACTACGTACCTCACCCATCATATCAAGATCCACAATCTGCAAGGCCAGCGTGTCCGGAATACGCTGCAATTCATAACGGGGGGCAAGATCCTGCAAATGCCTGTTGGCATAAAGTAAAAGAACATCGAGCGTATAGCCTTGAGCTATTTCCTTAAACTTAGTCCCCGTTTGGGAACCGAACAACTCATTCAGTTTCGCCCAATTCTCGTAGATGGAAGTTTTCTCCTCCAATTCCTTCTTAATGCCGGCTATGCGTTCTTTACCTTTTATATGATTCTGTATCGTCACTTCTATTTGGGCCAAGCGCCCGGTTTCCGCTTCTTTGGCGGCGGTGCAGGCTGTCAATGTTTCAGCCAGCGACTCCCTGCTCTCCGTGGTATCCGGTTTCAAGGGAGCTTGCTGATGTTCCTCCTTTTTCTGTCTTCGCTCTGAAAGGACTGCCTGAAAAACGGTTTCCTTCTCTTTCAATGCACTCAATGCTTGTTTTTCAGCCAGTATCCAGTTTTTGTCTTTGGAAAGCAATTGTTCCAACTCGGCATACGTTTCCTTTTGAAGAGTGAGCCACTCGTTTATTTTCAACTCGTCTTGTTGCAAAACAGCAGTCAGACGGACTAATTCCTTTTCCAACTGCGCGATCTGCCCTTTGTAAGATTCTGCTTGTACGGTTAGAGAATGATGCAAGTTCATTGCTTTTTCCTGTTGTTGTTCCAATTCCTTTTGTCGTTTAACATTGTTTGCAACGACCTTTTCGGTAAGTTCACCATTCAACAGAGAGGCGCGCAGACAAGTGCGTTCTTCCAGTTCAGTCTGTTGCTTTTCTTCTTTCTGTTTTTTCTCTTCGTACAAACGAATAGCATTCGCCTCTTCATTTTTCAAACTATCCCTTTGGGCAGATTTTGAGGTAAGAGCCTCTTTTATTTCGGTCTGCTCCTGCAGACGGGTATTCCATTGCCTGCCGAATTGCTGGACATAACGTTTCAACGTTCCCTGCTCCAATAAATCCTTCCAGGTAGGAATAATGGAAACGCAGGTTTCAACTTTTTTCAAGATATCTTCACTTTGTACTGTATAATTCTCAATCAAGGTGGACAGACGGGCCATCTCCAGTTGACGGGCATTCAACGTATTCTTCAGTTGTTCCATTTCCTTAGCAACCTGTTCTTTGGCACGGTTCAGTTCTTCTTCCTGCAAGGATTGGACATTGATCTGTTCCCTCATCGGATGATGAAGACTGCCGCAAACAGGGCAAGGTTTTCCCTCCTCCAACTGCGCACGGAGCAACAGAACTTCTGCCGGCAACAGACGGTTCAGGCGCTCGGCCTCTTGTTGTACGGATTTCAAACGTTGTTCCTCCATTTCATTCGCATTCCTTACTTTCTCCAGCAACTGCTGATTCGACAGAGTCTGCGTCTTTGCTATTTCCAAATTACTAAGCAAACTGGTTATCAATTCAACAGCCGGAATAAGTTGGGAATAAGCAGTATATCGCTCAAACCAAGTTTGCAAAATGTTTTGCTTCTCTGCCAACAGACTTATTTCCTTTTCAGTCCTACAGATAGATTGATGCAAATTATCCTTAGCTTGTAATGCCAAAGCCACTTCCTTCCGGCTTTCCACCAGTTGTTTTCTATTTTCTGCCAATTGCACATCCAATGCTCTAGCCTTATCCAATTGTGGTTCTTGTTGTAACAGATAAGCCTTGAATTCCGTTTGCGCCTTCTGAGCAGCTTCCCACTGTGCGGTCGCGGAAGTTTGCAAAGCAGCATTTTTCTGTATGGCAACCTGTATTTCGTTCAATCGGGAACGTCCGGCAGTAGTCTGTTGCCGGGCATTACGCTGTTCCATATACACATCGCGGATATCCTGCGCTTGCTCTATACGGGACAACAGTTCATAACGCGGACGGGCTGCTTCTATTTCTTTTCTGACAACCGAAAGTGTTTCTTCCGCCTGTATGCAACCTGTATTCAAGCGTCCTTCTTCTTCCAGCCATTTCAACTTGCCGGACAGGGTTTCCTCTTTTTTCTTCGAAACGGACAAGCGAACTTGTAATTCTTCCTTTTCAGCTGAAAGTTGCTGTAATTGCTCTTCTGTCAACAACTCAATGCCTTTGATACGTTCTTGCAATAATTTATATTCACCTTCCGCCCGCTTGGTGCGTTCATAGATGGAAGCAGAGATACGTGAGTAAATTTCGGTTCCGGTCAACTTTTCCAAGATTTCGGCTTTGTCAGTCTGACGAGCCTTCAGGAAGGTGGCAAAGTCACCTTGAGCCAGCAATACAGAACGGTTAAACTGTTCAAAAGAAAGCCCGATTAATTTACTGATGTGAGATAATAATTCTGTCTTTGTTCCTTGCTGTTCTACTCCTGAAGTGAGGTTAGTCAATGTCATTTCCACTTTTTGCAAGGAACCATCCACTTTGCCACGCGAACGTCGCACCGTCCAACGTGAGCGGAAAACCTCCCCTGTCAAAGCTACAAAGTCCACTTCCGAATAACCTTCGGCCGTACCCCGACGAAGGATGGAACGGCTGTCGTTTTGAGCAATTCCCCTGTCGGCGACATCCATAACAGAAACGTTATTCTCTTTCGCCTTGTTCATACGCGGCGTACAATCAAACAAGGCCAAGCATAAGGCATCCAACAAGGTTGACTTTCCGGCTCCGGTACTGCCTGTAATGGCGAATATACCTGCCGAACATAAAGGCTCAACGGTAAAGTCAATAACAAATTCGCCTTCCAATGAGGCTAGATTCTTCCCTCTTATCGCTACTATTTTCATATTCCGGCCTCCTTGATCACACTTTCCAACAATTGTTTCATGGTATCGGGCATCTCCGTCCCTCCATATTTTCGTTTAAAAACATCCAGTGCCATATCCAGCGGACGGATGGTCTGCAATCCCTCATAGGAAGTGGCGGCAATGCCACTTGCCTTTTTCTGTGGAAGCATGGCGGCGATGCGTGCCAAACGGACTGCTTTCCCTTTCAAGGCCTCCTCAATCTTATATTTATAAGAAGGCTCGGGTTCAGTCATTAAGATCTTGATTTCCAGATAAGGTGAATGCAACGTGACATCACCGTCAGGCAATTCACCAATGACTTGCAACACTTCTTCCAACGGACGAGCTTCGGGGGGGATACTTACTAAACCGGCCAACGGCTGGAATTCCAATTTTTCAATATTTGTACCCTCCGTATCTATCGTTATCATGACTACACCGGATGCATTATTCTTCTCAGCAAAAGACATAGGCATAGGAGTTCCGGAATAACGCACATTCTCCCGATGGGATACACGTTGGGAGCGATGCAGATGCCCCAATGCGGTATAAGTAATGGCTTCATTAAAGGTATCGGGGGATACACATTCCAAGCCGCCGATAACAGTACGTTCCGACCGGTCGTCTTCCGAGATTTCCGAGCCTGTGGCTTGCAGATGCCCCATGGCGACAACGGGAATTCCCTTCTCTTTCACTTTGTTGAAAAGCTGTTCATAAAGCTGCTGGACTCCCTTTGAGTAATTTTCTGCCGAAGGGTAATCACCCTGACGCAGATAGGGAACGGCAAGACAATAAGCGGTCACTTTTCCTTCTGTATAAAGGGGAACAATGAGGTGTTGCAGATCTATGTCGCCTTCCGCATTGCGCCGCACCGTGCCACGAACAATGATATTCATATCCTCCAATAAAGGATTGGGGGCCTCCAGACGAGCTGCCGAGTCATGATTTCCGGCAATGATGACAATTTGTAAAGAAGGGTTCTCAGATGTGACTTCTCTTAAAAAACGATAATACACTCGTTGAGATTCTGCTGAAGGATTTGGGCTGTCGAATACATCGCCTGCTATCAGCAATACATCTATTTCATGCTGTTTTATCTGCTGTTTCAGCCATTCTAGAAAATGGAAATGCTCTTCCCGGCGGTCATATTCATAAAAAGTCTGGCCCAGATGCCAGTCTGCTGTATGGAGAATTTTCATTAGCTGTTCGGTTTGTTTCCTGCAAAAATAGAGAATCTTTTCGGAAAGACAGATAGCAAACAGGTACTTCATTTATAAAAAGAAATAAAAAACGATCATACCCATAAGACATGATCGTTTTTATTACTTTAAAGCATGTATTTATTCAGTCACCAACCGCACCTCATAAATATGCGGAGTCACTTTCTCATTTCCTCTACCAATCTTTATTTCCAACTGATCATCAGATTGCATAGATACAGGCACGTCAACTATGCCAACCGACAAATCCGAAGCTGGTTTGTCAGCTAATTTACCTACTTCCTGCCCGTTTATCCATACTTTTGCATCCTTACGAATCTCAGGACGGAACAGGATACGGACCTTATGAACAGGTTTTCCATTCGTCTTCATACGATAACTGAACCAACCGGTTGTCTCGCGCCAATGAACACCTTCATCATCCCCCGTACGAGAGTTCTCCATCCGGATGAAATGGTCGCTTTCCGGTTGCTGTTCCCCACAAATCACCTTGTCGGTAGTAATACCATCCAATGCAGCACGTTCCTTCTCTTCTTTCGCTAACTGTTCCTGCCTTGCCTGCAACTCCTGTTTGGACAGGACGGGCCAATAAACCATATACCGGCACTCGTATAAACGGAAAAACGGTTCCACAATCATGCCCTCATAACGTTCGGGATAGACTCCGGTCAACGCAAATGTCAACGGTTTGCCTTCCACTTTCTTCAGATGAGAGAGAATATCATTCTTATCCCCCACCATGACAGGCATCGTTTGTAAAGGCAGACGGGGCCCGGCGGCTATGTGTCCGCCACGACTGTCATCGGCGAACATACCATCCTGATTTTGCTTGCCCAATTGGGCGGCCAGCACAATCGGTCCGTATAAGATGGAATAGTTGGCAGAACCATCCGGCAATGCAATGGCACGCAGATGCATCGGCAGTTCCAATCTCACTTTGTCACCTTTTGACCAAGTACGGTTCAAGCTAACATATCCCTCTTTGACCGTTACTTTCTGTTGTTCACCGTTGACAGACAAGCGTAATGCTTCCGGATTCGTCCATTCGGGAACACGGAAAAGAAGTGCGAATTCCTTCTCTCCCTTTTCCGGAGAAACAGCAAGAGTTGTCCCTTCCTCATCGGGGAAAGCCGTTTGTTGCTCAATATGGATATCTCCCCAACGCAAGGTAGAGGGAATGAAAAGATTGACATACAGATTATTATCCTTGTGTCCATAAATCATTTCACCATAGCGGGCATGATTTTCCATCCCCGATCCCACACAACACCAGAAACTGGTCTGAGGTTGCGAGTAGACTCTATAATGACCGGCACGCATCGGGGTGAAATAAACAAAACCACCTTGTACAGGATCTTGTGTGGAAAGGATATGATTATAAAGCGCCCGTTCGTAATAATCCATCAAATGAGCGTCCGCACTCGTTTCATACAACATTTTTGTAAGGCGGAGCATATTATAAGTGTTACAAGTTTCAGGCCCCTGTTCACTGGTGAGCATACTGCTGAAATCATCAGCCGGATGAAAATGCTCACGCACACTGTTACCTCCGATGGTGATACTGCGATGGTCTACTACTGTTTCCCAAAAATAACGGGCAGCCTCACTCCAGTCCCGATTGCCTTCCAAATCGGCAATACGTTTGAAACCTATCACTTTCGGTATTTGGGTATTGGCGTGCATGCCGGTCAATTTATCCTCTTGTTTCAATAAAGGCTGCAACACAGTCTGATGAGAGAACTGATGAGCTAGTTTCAAGTAACGTTTGTCGCCAGTGATAGCGGCTACATCGGCGAATGTTTCATTCAGTCCTCCATGTTCGCTGCGCAACATATCCTGTATCTGTTCATCGCTCAGTTTGGATATCAGACGAATCATCCAGTCAGTGAGTTTCACCAACATTTCTTTTGCTTCCTTACTACCTGTCTGAAGAGTTGCATCACGAAGGCCGGCATACATTTTATGAATATTGTAAAGAGGAACCCAACGATCGTTCAGTCCGAAACCGGAGGCACGAATGTTCCCTTCTTCTATTTCTTTCCACATTTTGCGCCCGTTTGGAACTCCGCACAGATAACCGTCACCGGCGGCATCCTGACAACGTTTCAGTTCACTTATCATATAATCTAAACGAACCTTGATCTCCTGATTGCCTGTAGCGGCATACATATAGGAAAGGGCCGACAAATAATGTCCGCCAATATGTCCGTCCAGTCCTGTATTTTCCCAATTAGTATAATTTTCTGCTTTAGGGAACAGGCCAGCCTCCTTCAAATAAGGAGCCAACAAACGATCGGGGTCTATTCCCAGCAAATAACGGATATCCATATCCTCTGCATGTTTGAAAGGGCTGGCGGTGAGCCGCACATCCCTAACCGGAAAACTTTCTACTTTTGTGGGCAACTGAGCATGCAAAGCTACTGAAGCTATGGCAAAAGCGGAAGTGGACAAAATGATTTTAAGTAAATTCATAATTAGGGGTTTATTTCAAAGTCTTATTTCCTTGCAAAATTAATGGAATAAATGAAAACAATCTTTTACTCCTTAAAAAAATCCTATTGAACAACCTATGATTAAACAAAGAGCATCCGATGGAACTATTTTGTGAAAATCCAAAGTAAATTCCACCGGATGAAATAACCTGATTATTTAGAATATCCCGGATTCTGTTTCAGATTGCTATTGGTCAACAATACTTTATTTGGAATAGGATACAGATTTTTGGTTTCATCACTCTTATCATGAGAGAACCAAGCTTTCGTGGTGAAGATTCCAAAACGAATCATATCCTGACGGCGGCGTCCTTCCTGACAAAACTCCCAACCTAACTCATCAAGGAAACGACCATATTTAATATCCGCTCCACCATCATGTTCTGCCTTATAACTATCTCTTCGGCCATAATCATATACACTTCCTCCCATCAATTCTGCATCTGTAACTTGCGATTTTTCAGGATCATTCTTAAAGGCGCGTTCACGTACTTGAGTCACCAAAGCACCTGCTCCCGATTTGCCCAAACGCATCAATGACTCCGCTTTCATCATCAATACATCTGCATAACGTAACAACGGCCAGTCATTACTCAAGCGGTTTGTTATACCGGTGGCATATTCAAACTTACCCCAACGGAAACCATCATCCACATCCGACTGGTCAACAGAAGGGACATCTACCGTATAAATCAATGGCTTTCCATCAATACTACGCTTCAAGATTTCACCGGAATAGGTATATTGCTGGCCTTGAATATAGTTAGCCTCCAAACGTGCGTCATCCTTATCAAAAGAATTAATAAACTGAGGCACTGCACACACACCACCCCAAGGACGTGCAGTCAACTGATAGGTTTCCTGGTTTTCAGGTGCTAAAGTGTACATGTGGAAATCAAAATCATTCCATCCCGTCACATAAATTTCATCAAACGGCAATGCAAAGATTATTTCTTTGGAATTCTCATTATGCGTTACAAAAACATCCTTCTGATTATTTTCCAATGCATATTCTCCGGACTTCTCGGCATAATTAATCACGATATCACACTCGTCGATACATTTCTGCCACTGAGCAGTACCCGACCAGACTTCAGCATTCAAATATATTTTAGCCAGCAATGCATGGGCCGCCCACTTATTGAAACGTCCATAATAATAACCTCTCGGCGTTTCGGACAACAAATCCATATTCTCTGTTATTTCTTTCACAATAAAGTCAAAGACCTCTTTGCGAGTAGACTGTTGCGGTAATGAAGTATCTTTAAAGTCTGTCACAATGGGCACATTACCATACAAATCAATCAAAATATAATAATAGGAAGCCCTCAGTACTTTCAATTCGGCAATCAACTTTTCTTTCGTTTCTCCATCCACACTGATCACACCTTCTTCTATCTGAGATAAAATACGGTTACAGGTATTCACACCATTGTACGTGCGTTCCCATCCTTGAAGTACACCGTCATCCTCGGTAGTCCAAGTATGCTGATGCCATCTTTTATAGATATAACCGTCTACCCATCCAATACCATCGCGAGCGGGAAGAACATCCTGATCCGCACATAATTCCTGTGCACGAACCACTCCGTTCCATTGCAATAACGTTTCGCGCCAAGGTATATAAGCGGCATTTACCAGATAACTGACATCTTCCTCCGTTTTCGGCACGTAATCCTCAGACACTACCTGCCCATAACTCTCATGCAGTAAATCAGTACAAGCTGTATTTCCCAACAATGCGGCTGTCATCAGTCCCATTGTCCATAATTTTATATTTGTTTTCATCTTCAATTCCTTTTTAGTTCATTAAAATTTCACATTAACGCCGAAAGTAAATGAGCGCACACTCGGATATCTGTCACGTGTATCATATCCCGGAGTCAAGCCGTCTGTTGATACTTCCGGATCAATACCTTTATATCCGGTTATAGTCAAAGCATTCAATACCGAACCATAGATACGGAGTGACTTTATATATTTACCTACCTGACCGAAACTATATCCCAAGGTTATATTGTCAATCTTCCAGTAGTCACCATCTTCTACATAATAGCTGTTGAATTCCGGTTCCACTTCCGGGCTCAACGTATGCTTGCCAAACACCAAGTCATTCACAGATTTCAAACGATTTTCAAAACGGCTGTTCTTTACATTCTCGTAATTCATACGTCCACCATTGATTATCTGGAAGCCAAACGCGCCACGCATAGTCACATTCAAGTCGAAGTTTTTATAACGAAGAGTATTGTTCCATCCTGCATACCATTTAGGAAGACCGTTACCAATCACATGTTTATCTTCAGGAGCATGGGTAAAGTCCTTATAGTTCACCAGCTCACCATTCCTGTCTTCATAGATCCAACGCCCTTCACTGTCTACATCCACTACTTTAAAGCCATAGAAATTACCGATACTTTCACCCACCTGTACTCTGTGAGAATCGGCTACCTGACCGGAGTATTCCACTGTACCCGTATTAAAATAGTCGTAATCCGACTTAAAGATACTGCCAGACAAACTGATTAGCTTATTAGAGTTCAAAGAGAATGTTCCGGTAGTGCTCCATTCAAAATCTTTATTCTGAACAGGAACCACAGTCACCAACACTTCCACACCACGATTTCTCATTGTACCCCCATTGGCCATTGTCTTATTATACAAGTTCGGAGGAGTCGGTACTCCATATTCGTATATCAAGCCATCCACATCACGGTTATAATAATCAATAGAACCGGACAAACGGCCACCCCATGAAACGAAGTCCAAACCAATATTAGTTTCTTTCTTTTCCTCCCATTTCAAATCAGGATTCGGGTTGGATGCCGGAACGATGGTCTGTATCCAATTTCCATTTACAAAAGCATACGATCCGTATTTCAACATAGCCACACCCAGAAAAGGATCTTTAGGCTGTGAACCTGTCACACCATATCCCACACGAAGTTTCAAGTCATCAAAAATCTTCTGATTCTTCATAAATGCTTCTTCGGTAATTCTCCATCCTACAGATACGGACGGGAAAAGTCCCCATGCATTATCAGTACCCCATAACTGACTGGCTCCTTCATAACGAAGGGCTCCCATCAACAAATAACGATTCTTGAATGAATAGGTGGCACGACCGAAAAAGCCGATCAAATTTGTAGGAGTTTTCTTTGAGCCGATGTTCGCTTTACCGTCTTTCAAAGCAGAACCGATGCCAATATTATGCCATCCGCCAAAATAATCATCCTGAAAACCATAGTTATCAATCCAAAGTTCTTCAAAATCTGTTTCATTGTAACTATAACCACCCAAGACACTGAATTTATGCGCACCGATTTCTTTGTTATATTGTGCAGTAAGTTCCATCAACTTCTCCATCTTGGTATAAGCACCTACCGAAGACCAACCTGCCAATCCATCACGCAAAGCAGAAATATGGCTCAAAGTCTCGCCGTAGCCACGGTTCATATTGTCACGAATATAAGAGAATACGGCAGAAAGAGTCAAATCTTTGATAGGATTATAAACAATATTTCCATTGTAACGCAACTGAGTCTTTTTTACATTTCCTTCAGCCTCATACAACAAAGCCAACGGATTCTCATATTCGAATTTGCTCACATTCTCATTCCATGTACCATCCTCATTTCTTACCGGATCAGTCGGGTTTCTACGAGTTGCCTGACCATATACCCAACCTCTGAAGCTACCCCCACTAGTTGTAGATTCCATTTGATTTTTCTTACCAAACAAACCGAATTTCAATTTCAACTTATCATCAAACATACGGTGAGTCACCTCAATACGTCCTTGAAAACTTTCGAAATCTGATTTTTTCATGATCCCTTGACGAGAAGCATAGTTCAAATTGGCAATATAATTAGTCTTTGAGTTACCACCCATCAATGACAAGTTGTGAACGTGGCTGATCGGCGTACGGCTAATCTCATCAATCCAGTCCGTATCAGCCCCATGATCCTGGTCGGGATAAAGGGTACGGAACTCATCCGCATTCAACATATCCAATTTCTTGGCAATAAGAGAAGTACTGACGTAACCATTATACTCCACCTGGTTGATATCCACTCCTTTAGCCTGTTTGGTAGTAATCAAAATCACACCATTCGTACCGCGCGTACCATAGATAGCGGCAGCAGAACCGTCCTTCAGCACATCCACACTCTCCACATCTTCCGGAGCCACAGTACCGAGTTCGCCCGGAATTCCATCAATCAACACCAAGGGGGCTGTATTGGCTCCACCAATGGTATTTGTACCACGAAGACGTATCTGAGTACTTCCCGTCGGGTCACCATTAGGATTTGTGATAGCCAGACCGGCTACTTTTCCTTGAATCAGCTGTCCCACATCCTTCACGGCTCCTTTTACAAAGTTATCGGCTTTCACACTAGCTACAGAACTGGTTACATCCCCTTTACGCTGTGTACCGTAACCAATCACCACCACTTCGTCCAAGGTCTTGGTATCCTCTTTTAAAATAATCTCTAATGATTTTTTTTCTACTGTCGGAACTTCCTGAGTGACATAACCAATATAAGAAATAACCAATACACTCTTTGTAGGAACATCCAACATAAAGTTTCCATCAAAATCCGTAATCGTTCCCATGGTATTATTGCCTTTTACGACAACACTGGCTCCTATGACAGGCTCGCCGGAAGAATCCTTCACCTTACCCGTCACTTTTTGCTGGGCTAAGGCTGTTAATGAAAAGCTTAACAGAGTAAGCAACAAAAACAAATGTTTCATTCTATATTAAATTTAAAGTTATACATACCTTTACTGCGGGAATGAATGAAGAAGATGTGTTTTTCTCCCCGTAAAAGGTTGTGGCAAAAGAATGAAATAGGAAATAGAAATACAGGTGAAGAACCATGCTAACAGGGGATACAAATGGCTCTAGCTATAACTTGACGCATTTGTACCCCCTATTTGCAACAATTAAAGGACAGGAAGATGTTTATTCTTCGTGTTGTGATTTCTGGAACTCACTGGGAGTCATTCCAAATTCCTCTTTAAAGCAAGTGGTGAAATACTTCCGATTAAAATACCCCAACGTAGCGGCAACCTCTGTTACACTTTTGTCTTTATCTTCCAACATGTGTCTGGCATGCTTCATCTTGATGTTCCGGATAAAATCCAATGGAGTTCGACCTGTTATGGCTTTCAATTTACGGGTCAAAGTAGAACGGGACATATTCATGGCATCAGCTAGAGCTGTCACATCAAAATCAGGCTCAGTAAGGTTATCTTCCACGGCTTTTACCGCTTTCTCCAATAGAAGTTTGTCCAGTTGTACAAACTCAGGTTCAGGCAAATTCACCTTACTATCCAAATAAATACGCATTTTAATCATCTCCTTGCTGTCCGCCCACATTTCATTATTCTTACGGTCCACGCGCTTCAGATAAAGATACAGACTATAACCGGATACACCCATCACTATCAATACATAGAACAAATACGCCCACCAAGTTTCATAAAAAGCAGGAAGGCGTCGGATAGTCAGTTCAGTTACCTCTTTACTCCAAAGACCATTTTCATCCGTCGCTTTCACCTGAAAAGTATAAGTGCCCTTACTCAGATGATTATAAAAAGCCGAGTTTTTTCCACCTTCCACATATACCCACGCTTTGTCCACTCCTATCAACCGATAAGCATAGCGTATCTTTGAAGCATAACGGTGGTTAAGAGAAGAAAAACTAATTTCCAAATTCTGATCATCGGGATGCAATTCTATCCGGTTAATGGAATTGCTACTCTTTCTATCTCCGAATATCAATGATTCTCCTTGCAACTTTATATCAGTTATCTTGGTCTTCACTGCACTAGCCTTTCTTTCCAACCCGTTTGATGGAGTAACCATGCAAATACCCGGAATGCCGCCCCAATAAATATTGCCATCTTTTGCTTGACAAACAGCAGTGGGAAGAAAGCGATGCAACAAGATAGAACCATCCGTGGTAAGATAGGTGCGGAACGAACCGTTACGAGGATTAAATTCTATCAGTTTCTGGTTCGTATCAATCCAAATATGATTATATGCATCAGCCACTATCTGGTTCACCTGATTACCATTCATGCCGCAGGCCCCATTATAACAAAGCAACTTATTCTCTGAAGGGTCATAAGAGTAGACCCCTCCGTCACAAGTTCCCAACCACAAAATCCCATCAGGAGCGATAGACAGACAGGAGAAGTTCTTTTCTAATTTAAAAGAACGCAGTTTTTCATCTGCCGTTGTCTGAAACAAACCGTTGTCCTGAGTACAAATCCATATCAGTCCTTCCTTATTTTCGACTATCCCCATCACATGACCCACATCCGGATAAACCCGTTTGACTCTTTTCTGACGAACATCATAGCTACAAAGTCCTTTGCTCAAGCCTATCCACAAGATTCCATGCGAGTCTTCATATAATTTTGTCACTGTAGCATTCTGTTCCACCTGTCCGTTCAAGTCGATAACATCTTTCAGATGCATCTCCATTCCCTGACGAGCCATGCCATAGACCCATCTATTCAAATCCTTCGCCACCCAGACCCCGTTATTGATGCGTGCTCTCGTCATCTCTCGTCCATTATTCAAAGGCAAAGAAGCAAGTGCGGGAAAATCCGAATAGATTTTCACTTTATCCTGTTTCAAGTCATACAGTGCAAGACCAGTTCGTTCCTGCATCATCCACATCATGCCATCTCCATCATCACACAAAGCCATTATGGCCGGACTGCGGTTTACCCTGTCCGCCAAAGCGGGCAAAGCATAATCTTTGGTTATATTATCCATCAGATGTAGGATGAAACTAGGACGGTCAAAAGCTGATACCCACAAACATTCCTTTCCTTTCAAGACCTCTACCAGCATGTGGTTGACAGGCAAAAGTCCTGCCGGAAATTTCAACTGCTTCAACGTCCGGTCCGGTTGAATTTGCAAAGCCATGAAATCGTGGCCGGTAGTCAACCAGATATATCCCAGTTTATCATCCTGTGCCAGACTGAGGATGAGTCCGTCCTCCTCACCGGCCGCATTGACCGGTATTTCAGAGTATACAAACATGGAATCCCCTGGGGCCGAAGGATCGAAACGTACCACGCCATCCCCCCAGGTAGCCAACCAAAAATAATCCTGTTCATTATCCTGAACCATCACCGTAGGATTTCGACTTCTCATCTTATCGGGATAAGGGATAAACTCATCTTTTTCTTTGTCCAGATGATATACCCGACCATTCCACACAGAAATAATAATTTCATGGTTGCGACTCTCACAAAATCCGGAGATGGAGGCTCCTCCGTGTTCATTCCGGATAGGATATTCTTTAACCAACTGCCCGTTGGTATCATATTTAGCCAATACAGAGCGATACCCCAGCCACATAGAGCCGTCACTGGTAGCATAAAGATACATCACTGGAATATTCTTCAGACGCTTCGGATCTATAGGATGTACACTGTAATCCGATTTATTAAGAATATATGCCCCTTTGTCTGTACCGAACCATATATTTCCTTTCTTATCCTCAGCGATACATTCTACCAAGTTGTCCTCTAATAGCCCCGGAGTATCAATGTCCGAACGAAACACCTTTACATGATAGCCGTCGTCACGACATAATCCGTTCACCGTGCCATACCACATATATCCTTCACTGTCTCTGAAAACACGATGAATAGCATTTACCGGCAACTGGTCAATGGTAGGAATATCTGTAATAGTTATGTTCTGAGAACACACCAAGAAAGAGAGAAAAGATAGTATAAAGGTCAATATATATTTCATTGTGCTTTCTATTAGAATCATAGACCGCCACAAAATTATAAAAAAGAAATCGGATACTCTAGTAATTTTTAAAATTTGCTAAAGTATCCGATAACTGTTCTATCTGCAAGTTTCCTACTTTTGGAATCTTCTCCTTACATCTGTGTTTTATTTTTCTTCTGTAGCACCTTCATTTTAATAACCGAAACCGGTTGTTTTTACATATACCTTATAATCTTTAATCATGCCTGGAGCTCCTTGTTCCGCACGCGGCAGGATACGAAAACCAGTCACGTTATATTCCTTGCCGAGATCTATCACCACCTGATGGGGATAAGCTGTATTGTCCACCGTCTGCCAGAAAGTACTTTCCTGCAGGTCATAGATCTTATCGGCTGTGCGGTTGCCGCTACGGGTCTCCTCGCTGTCGGCATAAACAATCTTCCAGTTTTCACGAGAGATTTTCTGTCCTTTCTCATCCAACACGTCAAACTCCGCAATAGCAGCAATATTGGTATTATCAAAGGAAGCCAAGCCTTCCAGACAGAAGTAACGTCCTTTCGTAGCAGGTACTTTCACTTCCTGCCAACCGTTACCTGGTTTGAAAGTACCGGCAGCTACCGGTGTTTCCTTCTCCAGTTTAATGGTTTGCCCCTGTTTACGATGCGTTTCTGGAACAGCTACGCGAAGCATATCCAAGATAGGTTTGTCCAATCCGACGATGGTCGCCTCTTTCGGACCTTTCAAGTCAAGAACAATGATTTCGTTCACTCCTTTTTTCAGCCAGCACCCCGGCATGAACAGAGTCTGCTGAGGACCGATCTCCCAGAAACGTCCCATGGCACGGCCATTCACCCATACCATACCTTTTCCCCATGACTCCATATTCAGGAATGTATCAGCCACCTTATCCAAGGTAAAAGTGGCGCGATAGTAGGCCGGAACACTTTCATCATTTTTTTCTATGCCACAGGCGGCAGACGAGTTCATATCCTGAAAATTCCGGGAAGATACAAATTCATAATCTACGGGAAGATTATAAACAGTCCAGCCTTTCAACGTTTCGGCATTCTTACCGTTCACCAGTTCCACTTTTTCGGTGATTCCCTTACGGTCGTGAATGGATTTGTCAAAGTTCACACGTCCCATGGCTTCCACCAATAAATCAAGCTGAGTTCCGGCTTTCAATGCAGGCAATGTCAACTCCTGCTCTCCGCCACGGCGGTCCAGACGCCCCAACAGTTTCCCGTCAGCAAAGATCTGTGTCCAGTCATGTTGTTCGGTAATTTTCAAAATGGTTCCTGCTTTCACATCTTCCGGCAGACGGGTACGATACAGAATACTTCCCCAACCCTGGTCAAATTTCTCCATCGGCCGGATCTCCTCTGTCTGCTTCGGTTCGGGAAGGTTGTTGATCAGCGGAGCCACTTGAGTGAATTTGATAGCCGGAACTTCCATTACCGGTAAGGCTTCGGGAACTTCGGGCAATGTCTGGCCTTCGTCCATGTAATCCTTCAACATATTGCGCAAGGCGAAATATTTGTCGGTGGTCCAGCCCGCTTCGCTGATAGGAGCATCATAGTCATAACTGCTGCACATAGCCGAATAAGCCGGATTATTAGCACCGCCCCACCAGCCAAAGGTCGTTCCTCCGTGAGTCATGTACAGACTGAAGGAAATGCCTTTGTCCATCATCTCTTTCAGACCATCCACCATGATTTGTCCGTCACGGGTTTCGTGCTTACGTCCCCAGTGGTCAAACCATCCACTCCAGAATTCACTGCACATCAGTGGAGCGTCAGGACGTACTTCTTTCAGTTTGGCAAACTGCTTGTCGATATCGGCTCCCGTACCGAAGTTTACAGTCCAAAGCAAATCATCCAAACCGTTATTCAGGAAATTAGAACTCCAGTCACATTGGAACAAAGGCACTTCGGTGAAGCCTGCGGCGCGTACCGTGTCACGGATGGCAGACACATAGGGCTTGTCCGTGCCATACGAACCATATTCGTTTTCCACCTGCACCATGATGATGTTACCGCCACGGGTAATCTGCAAATCCTGCAATTGCTTGCCCACTTCATGCATAAAGGCTCCCACGTGCTGCATATAGAAAGGATCGAGAGTGCGAAGCTGCACGCTGTCGTTCTTCAGCAGCCACCAAGGCAGACCGCCCATTTCCCATTCCGCACATACATACGGACCGGGACGCACAATGACGTACATGCCATGCTTCTGAGCCAATTTACAGAAAGCCGCAATATCCTTGTTGCCTGTAAAGTCATAATTGCCGGGAGTTTCCTCATGCAAATTCCAAAAGACATATAGACAGAGCGTATTCATGCCCAAGGCTTTACACATTTCGATACGATGTTCCCAGTATTCACGGGGAATGCGTGGATAATGCACCTCTGCCGCTTTGACCACGAACGGTTTCCCATTCAGCAGAAAGGTATTCTTGCCCGCTTCGAATGTTCCGGACTTATTGCCGGCACATCCCGCCAGCAGCAGGACTGCCAGCAACAAAGTCAGTAATTTCTTCATGTTTATTTATCTATTGTTATTTTTCATTCTTGTTTATCCGGATTACTGTAAATGAATAAGCCGGCAATTCATATCCGAATTTCTCGCTTACTTCCATTGTACCGGCTACAGGACGAGCCTGCTTGTCGGTCGGCTTGCCTGCCAGAACCGTCTTTACGGCAGTGGTGTTCATTCCTTCCAAAGATGGGAGCTCCACCTTCGCATTCACCGCTACCGGCAGCAGATTCACCAGTTTCACGATCATATCTCCTGTCTTTCCGTCGCGGACTACCGACACACCTACCCGTTTCTTCACCGCATCTTGTGCATTATCCAAAGTCACGGAAGAAGCGATGTATTCACTGCCCGCATTTTGTCCGTACATCTGCTGCGCATAGTAACCTACGGTGGGTTTCACCTCCGTATTATTGAAATAAATCAAATCCGGATTCCACTGGGTATGTCCCTCCTTGGCCAACAGAGGAGCGTATGAAGTCATGGTCACCACATCAGCATTACGTTCCACGGAAGTCAGGTACAAGGCCTCAGCCAATGCTGTTTCCATGTTGTTGGGGCGTCCCGGCAGGTGAGCCGCATACTCTCCCAGATACACTTTTGCCTTGTTGCGGTCATAACGGTCATAGAAATCCTGGTTGTTGATAAACCATCCCGGAGTATTGTAATAATGCTCGTCCACCATCGGAATACCCATTTTGGTAGCAAATTTCCATCCTTCCTCATAATCACTGCCCTCATAGAACGGACCTACGGTTCCGATAACGGTCACTTCGGGATATTTCTCCTTCACCGCATTGAAAATCATAGTGAAACGTTCTTCAAAGATATCGGTAATCAGGTCCTCGTTACCAATGCCGATGTATTTCAGGTTAAAGGGCTTGGGGTGTCCGGCTTGCGCACGCTTCTTTCCCCATACGGTCTTCTTCGCATCTCCATTCGCATATTCTATCAAGTCCAATACATCCTGCACGTACTGCGGCATTTCCTCCATCGGGATTCCGCCTTGCTGACCGCCACAACCCAGTTCGCCTACCGAGTGATGGCTGCAAGTTCCCGAGTTCTGACAAGGCACTCCGGCTGCCACCACGGGAACAGGTTCAGCACCCATATCCTCGCAGAACAAGAAATATTCATGATATCCCAAACCACGTGTCTGATGATAGCCCCACAAATTGCGCAGAGGCTTACGTTCCTCCAACGCTCCTATAGAGCCTTTCCAATCATAAATATTGTCCACACCATCTCCGTGAGCCACACATCCGCCGGGGAAACGGACAAAACGGGGATGAAGGTCGGCCAAGGTCTGTGCCAAATCGGCGCGCAGCCCGTTCTTTCTGCCTTTAAATGTATTCTGTGGGAAAAGAGAAACCATATCCAAGGCATACTTCCCAGCCATCTGCGGACAAACGGACAACACGGCATCCGCAGCATCCGCCGTTGCTGTCAGTACAGCCTTTTGTTTTTTCCACTCTGTAGATGAAACCCGAATAGCAGCCTGCGCAATCTCCTTGCCGTCTTTGGTAGTCAGTCTCACAAGCACTTTTCCACCTTTCGTATCATCCAGCAGTTTGGAAAACACAGAGAAGTCATACTTCTCACCTTTTTTCACGGCAATACCGTCAAAACCGTTATTCACCAGGGCAGCACCCGGGCGGTGTACCTCCAACACTGCATAGTGGGCATTGTTAGCATGAATGGGACTGTCCTCACTGACAGACAGTTCCGCATTAGTTCCCTGTATGCTCCACGCATACGTGCTGTTCCAGTTCTTATCTCTTGCGCCGTCTTTAGCAGAATATTCAAAATCACGGTTCTGAACCAGCTCCGCATACAACCCGCCATCGGCCCCATAATTGATATCCTCAAAGAAAATACCTATTAAATGCTCGCTGATGGGCTTTACCCGTCCGGCATCCACCCGGATGGTGGCAGTGACCGGTTTCAGTCCGGCAAAACGAACGGCGTCCTGTTCGGTACGCTCATTATTCTGTATATCGCGGAATTTCTTATGCTCGGCAAAACGAATCAACTGTTCTATATCCACATAAGGTACTTTCTGCATATAGCCGTTCAAAGTATCTTTATCAAGAACAATCTGCCGGGCAGTGACCAGTCGGGGCACAGCAGGCTTCTCCGCATTGACATATTGTTGGGGAGCCCACTTCAACAAGTCGGAAGAATGGGAAGTACCCCATACTTTTCCGCTGGGGGTGAGCTGCCACCGACAATACCAACGTCCGTCTTCCGCTTTTTCCAGAAGAGGTTTAATCATTCTCTTTTCCGACCCCCAACGTCCGAAGTCACATTTCAGATAGGCAAAGCCATCGGATACACTCAGCCACTTGTCACCATCGGGGCTCCATGCGAATTTCAGTCCGCTGCGTCCCTCGTCTTCCGGATGGGCGTAAGAGAAGATGTAGACCGAATCGGGCTCATTATATACTTTTTCCACGGCAGCACAGACGGATTGGCCTGTTGCCAATGAGGCGATTGCCAGAGATAATAAGGTCTTTTTCATGGTATATACTTTATTGTTATGTTTCTTTTATAACGTGGGAACAACCTTCCTGATGGTTCCGTCCGGATTAAATTCCATACGGTCTATACATACTTCACGATGCACGCCAGGACCCTTCTCACGGTCTATAAAGTTCTTATTAATACGATGATATACAATGTACCACTCATCCGTACCCGGAATTTGCAGCACCGCATTGTGGGCAGGCCCATAGATTTCCTTTGCAGGGTCCTGAATCAGCACCACCGGCTTCTTGGCCACCTTTATGGGACCCAACGGAGATTTTGACGTACCGTATGCCACATGATAGTTAGGCGAACCGGTATCGTCCACAGACCACATAAAATAGTAAAGTCCGTTACGATAGAACACATACGCCGCTTCACGGAAAGCATAATCCTTCAGGCTTCCCCCTTTCGGAGTCAATACGGTCAGGGTATTCTCCTTGATGGAAAGCATATCCTCATTCAGCTCGGCGCCTGCCATATAGCCATTACCCCAATACAGATAGGATTTTCCCGAAACCGGATCGGTAAACACATCCACATCAATCTGCTGTCCGTGGCCCACAGGAGATTCGGTGAGGATGGGATGTCCCAAGTCTTTGAACGGACCGGTGGGAGAATCGGCTACCGCCACCCCGATCTGCTTGCCGCCTCCGGCTGTAGGGTTACCACTGAAATAGAAAAAATATTTATACTTTCCGTCCACCATTTTTTCTTCAATACATGGAGCCCACGCGTTTCCATCCGCCCATGTCACCTGGTCGGATTTCAAATCAAGCATCACCCCTTCATCTTTCCAGTCCTTCAGATTATCCGAAGAGAAGACACTGAAATACCATCCGCCCCATCCGGGCTGTCCGTCGGTGGTGGAATAGATATAATATTTTTTAGTCTGATGAGAATACAATATCTCGGGGTCAGCATGGAAACCTTGCAGCACGGGATTGTTGGGAATCGTCATATTGCCCATTTCCTTTGAAGGCCATTTGTCGGTGATGCGCTTCAACTCGGCACGGGTAATGGGGATGATAGTTCCGTGACGCGGATGAAAATTCATCTTCACCTCACTGTCTATCACTTTAAAGTTTTTCAAATCGGTCGTTTCGGTAAACTGGTATTTACCTTTCATATAGACATCATACATCAAGATGTATTTATTCTGACCTATCAGTTTGAAAGTTCCCGCACCTTCCACCGCTTCCGGGGTCTGCTGCTTGTAGTCGGGTTCTTCCTCCCATTGTCCCGAAGTCAGCGAACGGGTAGTTGCTACCCGGATGCCGTTTCCATGTCCTTCGGTTTTATAAAACAGGTGGTAGATTCCATCTTTATATACGATATCACCGTCTATGCAAGATTTCTTGTTTTCAGGGATGAAAAGCGGTTTCGGTTCACCTTCCAGGTCGGTAAATTCTTTATTGGCATAAGCATAATAAATCACATCTGCCTCATCACCATATTTCATTGACCAATAGACCAAGTATTTTCCGGCTTCCGCATCGAAGATAGTCTGAGGCGCCCATACCCGTTTCAGTTTTTCCTGTCCGGCATAACGTTTCTGCATATTGATGACAGAATGGTTCCAGTTCACCAAGTCTGTAGATTTCAGCAACACCATGGCACGATTGGAATCCCATCCATTGTCAGAAACCATATCGGTAACCACCATATAGAATGTCTTTCCGTCTTTGCAACGCAGGATATGCGGGTCGCGCACACCACCGGTAGAACTGATGATTTTGGAATCAATGACAGGTTTGTTGTCATTCAATGCCCAATAGGTATATCCGTCCGTACTTACCGCATAGCATACGGCTTCCTCGCTGATGTGGTTACCTGTAAAATAGGTAAAGAGATAAGCTATGTAATCTTTTTCGGCTACATTATTTTGACTATTGGCAGATTGCTGTGCTCCTGCCAGCCAGGGCACAAGACAAGCCAAAAAGAAAGTAAGGATTTTGTGTTTCATAATAATTAGTTCAAAAATTGTTTGATGCAAAGATAGAAAATACAATCCTAACGATAGGTATATAAATCTTTCAAAAGAGGGACTTTATTCGGTCAAATGGGGGAAAATAGAAAAAATACAGCAATCTCTATTTCTAAGAATAGAACATTTTCCATCTTGCAAATAGAAATTAATTAGAAGAACAAAATCATTGATTGAAGACTCAAATATTATTATTCCGAATGCTATCATAGAATACAAACCATTCAGTATTTCATTTTTTCACCTCAAATTGATAACTACCCGATTCCAACTCCAAAATAACCTTTCCATTATTTTCACCGATAAACTTGATTCCAGTACTTTTTTTTAAAATACCCTTTCCGTTCTCCTTCACATCTTTTACAGATGAAGCAGGTAGATATAATAAAGCGGAAGTATTGCCAGGAATATTGAAAGTATATCGAATGATTTCATTCTCTATTTCCCAACCACTTTCAATGCGTCCATACATAGAATCGTAATATCCTTTTGCATACTTCATTTTACCAGCCAAATCTATCGCCGGCTTTAAGATGAAATGTTTAAATCCGGGAAAAGCCTCATCCCGCTGTATACCCAAAGAATAATTATACATCCAACTTCCTACTGCACCAAATGAATAATGATTAAATGAATTCATACGGTTATTCCCGCCAAACCCATCCAAATGGGTATAAGAATTCAAGCGTTCCCAAATAGTCGTCGCACCCTGTTCTACGGAATATAGCCAAGAAGGATAGCTTGTTTGTTGCAATAATCTATAAGCAATATCAGAATAACCATTATCTGACAGTGCCTTACCAATCCATGCAGTGCCTATAAAACCAGTCATTAACGAATAAGATGGACATAACTTGCCACAATCAGTTGTATTCTCCCGTGTAATGGTTTCCAACAAGTTCTTTATGGCTTTTTCTTTCTGCTCATCATTAATAATATTGAATGCCAACGGAAGCACATAAGAAGTTTGAATATCAATTGATGTACCTCGTTTTTTAGGAAGAAAGGAGGAAAAGATAGTCTTACCATCATTGGGGCGAATATAGGTTTTATTAAAGAAAGTTTTCCGCTCAGCATATAATTTACTGAATCTTTCTGCATCCATTTGCTTGCCCAAAATGGTAGCTATCTTATTCATCAATTCCAAGTCGTAGATGAAATATGCTTCCCATAAGAGTGATTTATCATTTTTCTCATCTTCCAATCCCAACCAGTCACCCAAGTCACCCCATGCTCTGTTCTGAACTAGCAAGCCTGTCTCCTTCTCAATCATTTTATCAAGTATATACTGTATGTACTGACTCATAGCATCATAGTGTTCGTTCAACAATCTTTTATCTCCATATTGCTGATAACACTCCCAAGGCACTGTGATTCCGGCACTTCCCCATAACAGCCCACCAAACCCTCCTCCCAGTGGAGCTATATCGGGAAAACGTCCGTCAGATCGTTGTACGTCACGCATAGATTGTACATATCTTCTAAGGAATTGAGAGACATCAGCCAGGTAAGTCGCTGTACGAGAGAAGACAGAAATATCTCCCGCCCATCCCAAACGCTCGTTGCGTTGAGGACAATCTGTGGGAATAGACAAGAAGTTACCGGAAGAAGACCACGTAATATTTTTCCACAATTTATTAACCAATGTATTGGATGTTTCGTAGGAAGAGGCAAAGTTATGGATGGAACTAAGCACTATTCCTTTCACCGCTTCTGTCGCCAAAGGAGCATCTATACCGGTTATCTCCACAAAACGATAACCGTGGTAAGTAAAACGCGGATGAATAGTTTCCCGACCGCCTCTCGTTATATAGATATCTTGAGCCATGGCGGCACGGATATTTTCAAGCATAATCATACCAATACTTCCTTCATATTCGGGCAAATCAGGATACTTTACTTCGGCATAACGCAGACAGATTTTTGTTCCTGGTTTCATTCCTGAAAGTTGGATTTGAGGTACACCTACCATATTTTGTCCCATATCATATACAAAGACTTTTGGACGGACTTCTTCTACAGAGATTGCAGTCAGCTCATTGACCGCCTTTACTGTTTGCCCGAACTGCCCTACCAGTTTATAATTAGAATAATCATCCACCCAAGGCATATTTGGATTTCCTGATGTACTTATATGTCCGTTCAAAGCTACTTCAACAGCTGGTTTCCAACTTTCGTTTGGAGTGTATAAAGCTGTATTCCACCCTTCCATTTCCGAGTCTTTCAGAGCATCATAAACTTCTCCTTGAAAGAGACTGCCATACAGAACAGGACCATTATTACAATACTGCCAAGTAGAAGGATCCGTAACAATCACTTTTTCATGCCCATCTTTATAGGTGATAACTAATTTAGCCAATAAAGATTGCCGATCGCCGAAGAAATTCCAATTTTCTCCAGTAAATGTAGCACCTCCACTCCACCAACCTTCTGCAAGGAAAGCTCCGATAGCATTCTGACCTATTTGTACATAGTCTGTAACATCAAAGGTCTGATATAAATGAGTTTTATTATATTGAGTAACTCCAGGATTGAAATAATCCTCTCCAACACGCTGTCCATTTATATAAATTTCATAAATTCCGCGTGCCGTAACATATAGACGCGCTTTTACCACCCCAGTATCTGGAGAAGTAAAAACTGTACGGAGCATAGGAGATGATTTTCCTTTCGGAGTGAAAATTTCTAAAGCACCATTCGTTCCACCAAAGATCTGATACGCTTCATCCTTCACTGTCGTTATTACATTTTGAGGACTTCTAAAATTCATGATTTTCACTTTTGAAAAAGAAACAGCCTGTTCAGCCGGGACAATAAAGCCCATATCACCGACTACCGGAAAAGCAATGAAATCACCTCCTCTCCCCAACGGATTTAGATTGACAACGCCAATCTCCTTTTCTACATTATCAATATAGAACTTAGTGAAACCTAAATCAGAACTTAATGTTATCGTATGACAACCATACATATTGTCTTTATGAATCAGATTCTTAGGAATGGAGAAACTAGCAAAAGGCATGTCCGGCTTGTCATTAGGATGGTAGCCCACCCGATAGACATTCAATATCGCTTCTTTTTTCATGGATATTGGAGCAATATCCAATTCCACTTTGATGTAAGATTCATTCTTCCCGTTTTCCAAATGATACAAGTTCTTATTTTTGTCCATCAGACGTGCATCATTAGCTCCATAAACAAGACCTGCACAAGTACTTTTTAATATTTCATTTAATTGAATTGTATATTCCAATCTGAAAACCGGAAGATAATGCGAATACAAAACCATATCCTGATCACTGCCTCCAATCCATTTGGCATCCTTCCAACCTTGATAAGTGGAATCACAACTCATTAATCCTGTTTCAAACCAAGAAGTTTCCGACATTTGTTCGCCTCTTTGATTCCAAACCGTTACAGTCCATGAATAACGAGTAGAGGGTTGCAGAGAAGTGCCATTATACACTACATTTAAAGAGAATCCATTTTGTGTTTTTCCACTATCCCACACAATGTTTCCTTTTTCATCTGAAACGATAATTTGATAGGCTGTCTGCTGCAGACCGCGTTCAGCACCTAGGGATTCCATCTGCCAACTAAAACGGGGAAGTTCAACATCAAGACCTAGAGGTGTAACAGCATATTCGGTCTTTAAATTCTTGACTATGAAATGAGCATTACCAGATTGCAACGTTGCATGGCAAGCAATACAAACAGAAAGAAGCAAAACAAGAAGTTTACAATTCTTCATATATACTAGTTTATATTGATTAAGTTATTGACATATATTTATGAATAAAGACTTTACGGAACGACATTTTTACCAAGACTAGAATTATTCAATGTCATTCCGCCAAGTTACAATATACCCTAAACCTTAAAAATAAGGGCTAAGCGCAGCCTCTGATGCGGGCAATGGAAACAAAATACGGATATCAGTAAAAGCAGTAGGAGCCACCGAAAATCCCTCGGGAAAATAATAAGCCGAAGGATTAGCTTTTACCCGCTCTCCATAAGATTTCATAACCTGTTCTGCACTTCCGGTACGTACAAGGTCAAGCCAACGTTTGTTCTCAAAAGCTAGTTCCACACGCCGTTCCTTAATAATAGCCTCGCGTACATCTGATTGAGTCGAAGCACTGCTTACAGGCAACAACGCTCTTGATCTTACTCTATTCAAATATACTAATGCCTCCTCCGTCTTGCCTTGCTCATTCAAAGCTTCAGCAATAAAAAGCAAGACCTCAGCATAGCGGTAAACCGGCCAGTTATCACCGGTTTTCCCACTTTGTGTATGAGCATGGCAATATTTCTTGATATAAGGATAAGAGATACCATGGGCGGTAACAAAGCCCACGGAAACATCTTTACGCACATCTCCTGGTTCATAAGCTTCCATAATATCAGGCGTAGGTATATTATAACCTTCTATTGTACGTGCTACCTCAGGAATACCCGTAATAGCTGTTGTCTCTTCGGCTGTTATCGGCTGCACCAAGAAGGTATAAAAGAAGGAGCTATGCAATCCTTCATTACCATCCTTAAATTGAATCTCGAAAATGGATTCCGGACCATTCTTATTAGCAAGTTCAAAAACATCCGCATAGCGTGGCATCAACTCATAACCCGTTACTTCTTTTAATACCTGTTCGGCTTCCGCCCATCGTTTCTGCACTATATATACATTACCCAAAAGAGTGTTTGCCGCTCCCTTCGTTGCCCTACCAGGCTCTTGATCCGCTTTGGATGGCAAAAGAGAAACGGCCTGTCCGGCATCTGCAATGATCTGTTTATACACATCTTCCACACTTGCCAATGGCTGTGAAGTATCAGCTTGTGTCTTGGCCGGTTTCAAGTGTATGGGTACACTACCGAAATACTGTACAAGATCGAAATAAGCCAATGCCCGAAGAAAGTAGGCCTGACCTTTAATATTATCTTTTATCTTCTGATCAAAACTGACGGCATCTATCGGTTCCAACAGATGATTAACCCGTGAAATAATACGATAGTCAATCACGTATTTGGAACGTGGCACTCCATTCGTCGCATCGTCCAAAAAGTTTTTCACGAACTCAGCCTCTATCGTTCCCCGGTCATTGGGGTTATATTTATAAGTGGTATTATCACTGCGCATTTCGCCCATCGCCCATGCTCCATACGTCCCGTTATACAAATCGCGTAAAGGAGCATAAGCACCATTGATTGCCTGCTCAAAGTCACTTTGTGATTTGTAATAAACAGCAGTACTCAAAGATGTCTCAGATGGTAAATTCAAGAAATCGCCCTGACATCCTACCAATAGGCTAGATGACAGCAACATCGCCAACATATATTTATGATTCTTCATAATGGTATTCAATTTTAAAAGTTAAAAGTTTATATTCAAGCCAAAAGTGAATGTCCTTGGTACGGGATATGTAGAATAATCTATACCTTGCAATAATGCTCCCGGTGAGTTGCCATTAAAGTCCACACCCACTTCGGGATTTCCATATTTGTACTTGCTGAATACAAATGCCTGCTGGACACTGGCGTACACACGCAGTCTGCTGACAAACTTAATGAGATTAGCTGGCAAGGTATATCCTAATGTAATGTTCTTAATGGTCAGGTTACTTCCATCGTATACAAAACGGGAATGAAAGATATCCCTTTCACGTGAAGTCCCACTAGTAGTCTTACCATAAAGTCCGGCACCGGGATTGTCAGGGGAGCGCCACCGGTCCTTCACCTCTTTCATTACATTAAAAGGGCCGTCAAGGTTGGCCATACCTTGCTCTACAGCAGCGGCAATCTTATTTCCGTAAGTGCCTGTGGCAACTATAGTCAGATCAAAATTTTTGTATTCAAAATTGTTCGTTAAACCAAATGTGAATTTAGGAAGAGGATTACCGATTTCCGCCTTATCACCACTTTCATCATCGCCATAAGTAATTTGTTTATCGTCATTAACATCGTGGAATTTGATAGTACCTACTTGGGAATCCACAGCTTTAGGCGACTGGTCATAATCTGACTGGTTTACATAAATTCCATCCTGAACCATTCCATAGAATTGCCCGATACGCCCTCCTACACGTGAAATCGTACTTACAATGCCCGAATAAGCCACCAACTGATTACTCAAATCACTTAATGCCAGCACACGGTTATCACTGAAAGAAATATTGAAATTCGTGCTCCAATTAAATGTTCCTACAATATTATGGGAATTAATACTAAACTCATGTCCCCAGAATTTAAGTTTACCAACATTCCCTATCAGTGTAGAGAAGCCTGATTCTTCGGGTACAGGTAGTGAATAAAGCATATTGGATGTTATCTTGTTATAGTAGTCATATGTAAAAGTAATACGATTATTGAAGAAACCAAGATCGACTCCAAAGTCCAATTGGCGAGTTTTTTCCCATCCCAGATCATCGTTTCCAAGATTCGTAACAGCACTTCCGCTTGCGACAGTACTACCAAACACAGCATTCGTGTTACCACTTACCGTATTGTAATGAGTATAATTTCCTATATTGTTATTCCCTATCATACCATAACTTCCACGTACTTTCAGCAAAGACACACTCTTAAGTTTGCCCATAAAAGCCTCATCACTCACAATCCATCCTAAAGATACCGATGGAAAGTTACCCCACTTATTATTACTTCCGAAACGGGATGAACCATCCCTACGAATACTTGCTCCAATCAGATATTTACCTTTATAACTGTAATTGACACGACTTAAATATGAAATCATACTCCACTCTTGAACATCCATAGTCGGATTGTTCTTCACCAATGCCGCATCAATAGTCTGTATTCTATCGTCCGAAAAGTTCGAACCACTTATGGCACTATAGTCACTACGAAATCTTTGTGTAGTATATCCAAGCAACAGTTCAAACGTATGATTACCTATTTCTTTTGAATAATTAGCAGTGGTTTCGGACAACCAAGACCAATATCGGTTATTCGCTTCGTAAAGATTAGCTGCAATGGCACTTGGTGCAGCTGCAAATGCCCGTCCGGCAGTAGAAGGTTGGAAATTGTGCTGATAATTAGAACCTATATCTCCATTCAGACTCGTCTTCAAGACAAGACCTTTAAGTGGTTCATATTGCAGACTCGCATTTGCAAGCAATCTTTTCGCTTCCCGCTTGTTGACGATATCTTGTATGGAACGCACCCAATTCGGGGTCTCAAAGGCAGTGACACCGGGTGTTGTCACTACTACGGGATAGGTTCCATCTTCGTTTCGATAGTCAAGAATAGGAGGAGTCAATGTAGCGTTAGCAAGTAAACCTCCCCCACTAAAGAATGCTCCATCTGATGACGGTCGGTTTTCAAAACTATAAGTCGGAGCCAGATTGAAAGCTAGCTTCAAATTGTCGGAAATCCGGTAAGTAGAGTTAGCCCTTGCTGAAATACGTTGGTAATCGGAGTTCAACAAAACACCATCCTGATTGAAATACCCCAGTACAAAAGAGCTTGTAAATTTATCTTTCCCTGTACTAACAGATACATTATAATCTTGTATCATGGCACTACGCAGCATAGCAGCATACCAGTCATGTCCTTTACCATATTGTGAAGGATTCTGAAAAGCGGTAGGAACACTTTGCCCCAAGTCTTCATAGCTCTCTTTCTTGAATTGCGCCCACTCTGTTCCATTCATCATTTCAGGTCTGCCTTTTTGAGGCACATTCTGAACTCCCATATATGCATTGAAGCTAATATTCGTCTTTCCAGCTTTCGCACCTTTAGTTTGAATAAGTACTACACCAAAAGCTGCACGGGAACCATACAAAGAAGTTGCAGCTGCATCTTTAAGTATAGTCATTGACTCTATCTCATTCGGATTAATATCATTGATATCACCCACAATAGGAAATCCATCCACTACATAAAGAGGATTTGATCCTGTAGAAAGTGATGCAGCTCCACGAATACGGACGTTCATTCCTTGTCCTGGTACTCCCGTTCCCTGATTCACTTGTACACCTGCAATTTGTCCTTGCATCTTTTGGGTAAACTGCGCTACAGGAACATCAGAAAGTTTATCAAAATCCAATGTTTCCATAGCACCAGTAACAGCTCGTTTGGTCTGGGTGCCATAAGCTACCACTACTACTTCATCCAGCGACTTCACATCTTCTTTCAAGACAATGCTCAATGAATGATTGTCTTTCAGTTTGATTTCTTGCGGAATATATCCTGTATAGCTGAATTGAAGTATATCACCCATATTCGCTGCCAAAGAGAAATTACCATCAAGATCTGTTACGGTACCTTGACCCGATCCTTTTATCAATACCGAAACACCTATTAAAACTTCTCCGGATGCATCAGTTACAGTACCAGCTATTCCCAATTTTTGCTGCTGTGCCGCCAATGCAGCATTCCGGGTAAGAATAATATGATTTCCCGCCATCTTGTATGCAACAGATGACTCTGCAAGTAAAATCGATAAGACTTCCGCTACCGGCTTGCTGCTTACATGAATGCTTTTACGCATCTTTACGTTCACATCTTCCTTATATATAAAAAGATAGTCCGTTTGAGACTCTATCTCATTCAATATAGATTCCAACGGGGCATCGCTTCTATTGATAGTTACCCTCGCATTCTGTGAGTGACTATTTTCGGCCATCAGGCTGAACAGGCAGAAGAACAATAAGAATATTGATATTCGCATAATTCTAAATAATTGTTTTAAATCCGGATTTTCAAGATAATAAAGATCCGGCAAAGGAATGTTTTTCATATCTTTGCAAATGGTTATTAATACGATTTATTAAAAATAATTGTGTTAGTCGGGTCGGTGGGTGGTGCAAACACCCATCGGCTCTTTAGTTGTTTTTCATAAGGATTGCTTCATAGGCTGATTTTCCATTTTAGAAGGTTAATACATTTCTTACTTTATATGAATGACGTCATTATCCCGATTTCTTTGATAAATAAAGGCTACATCGTTTTGCAGGACACGCAGCGCATAGTCCAATCCATCAGAAATCCTAAATTTCCCAGTTAATGCAACCTTTGCTATTTCCTTTTTATCCATCTGTATTTTCAAATCATAATATTTCTCCAAGTCTTTTATAATATCAGCAAAAGGTTTATTTCTGAAACAATATAACCCCTCTTTCCAACGATATACATTATAATCATCAATTTTACTCACCACCAATCGGCCGTCTATCAAAGTCGTTTTCTGATTGGGTGCCAAGATGACGGAATTCTTTTCATCGTGAGGTAATTTTACCTTTACTCTGCCTTCCATCAAAGACGTTTCGAATATTTTTCGTGCTGAATAAGCTTCCACATTGAATTTTGTTCCCAATACTTCTACATCCAATGTACTTGTATGTACCACAAACGGACTCTTTTCATTATGAGCCACCTCAAAGTAAGCCTCTCCATCTAATATCACCTCCCGTTTGTCTGTCATAAAAGAAACAGGATATTGCATTGTAGTTCCGGCATTCAGCCAAACGTTTGACCCATCGGGCAAATCGAGGTTAACACGCTGGCCGGCCGGTACGGTAATGGTCTGCATCGCTAAATACATACCTCCATTATCTTTACCTATTGAAAATAATACAGCCGTCACACTCACCGTTATCACTATTACAGAAGCTATTTTCAGGAATTCCCTGATAAAATAGTTCCTCCTGTTCCTCATTCTCTGTATATCAGTCCGTCGGGAATGACCTGCAAGAATCATAGCATTAAACAGTTTGCGTTCCCTACGCAACAGCCCGGCATTCTCCTCAGAAGCACCGGCCCATTCTTTAACCACTTTCATATCTTCCAAAGAAGCATGACCTTCAAAAAAACGGTATAACAAATCCTTATCCATAAACACTTTTGTTTTACGTATTTATAGTAATAGCGGATGGGAAAGAACATTCCCTAGTGAAAAACTGTTTTTTTTAATGCAAATAGAAAAAAAGTAAGGATACCGGCAGATAATCCTTCAATGCAAGACGTAACGTCCTGGTAGCTTTCGATATATGAAATTCCACTCCCTTGGTTGTAATATCCAATAGTTCTGCTATTTCTTTATGGGATTTATTTTCATTACGGCTCATCACAAAGATTTTCCGAGTCTGTTCGGGCAAAGCATCCAGTGTCCTATCAACAATCTCCTGTATTTCCTTTGTAAAAACCTCATAGGGCTCGAAATCTTCCAAAGTCATGATTCTGCCCGACAATTCCCATGCATAGATTCGGGCTATTTCGTCAGAAGCATCCTGATAGACTTGTTGATGGCGCAAATAGTCAATACACTTATGCTTTATCGTGGTCAAGACATAAGCCGGAATATTAGTATCAGCAGACAAACGATCTTTGTTCTCCCAATAGTACATCATTGATTCCACAACAAAATCTTCGGCAACAGCTTCATCATGCACATAGGTACAGGCAAAGTGGACAAAACGTTGCTGGTAGTCTATAAAGAATTTATTAAATGCATTCAAATCAATGCTCATTGCCTATCAAACCGTATTAAATAAAAGGAGAATAATGGTACAAATATACATTTTTACTTTTAAAAGCAAATGAAAGCTGCCTCAAATTTTATGCCTCCAACAACGATAGCAATCCACCAAACAAAGAAAATATTCCTCCAAAGTTTCCCCGCCTTAAATAAAAGCAGTAACTTTACCAAATAATATACTAACATTAGGAAATAATGAATAACCCAGAACTACAGCGTGCCTGGCAAATAATAGAGAATACTGGCACCCATCTCTTCCTCACCGGAAAAGCAGGAACCGGAAAAACAACCTTCCTACGCAATCTGAAGAAAGAATCTCCCAAACGCACAGTCATAGTCGCCCCCACCGGAATAGCTGCCATCAATGCGGGAGGCGTTACCATCCACTCCTTTTTCCAACTGCCATTTGCACCTTTCATCCCCGATACCACGTTCAATACCGAACAAAAACATTTCCGGTTCAGCAAAGAAAAAATTAACATCATCCGAAGCATGGATCTGCTGATTATTGATGAAATAAGTATGGTAAGAGCAGATCTGCTAGATGCCATCGACTCTGTACTCCGCCGGTACCGGGACCGGTATAAACCTTTTGGAGGCGTACAACTGCTAATGATAGGCGACCTGCAACAACTTGCCCCCGTAGTGAAAGAAACGGAATGGAATATGCTGAACCACTATTATGATACCTCCTATTTCTTTGGAAGCCTCGCCTTAAAAAAAACCACCTACGCCACCATCGAGCTAAAACAAGTCTACCGCCAAAATGATCCCTATTTCCTTTCCCTACTGAACAAAGTCCGGGAGAATAAAGCCGACGAACAGACACTCGCAGAATTGAACCAAAGATATATTCCCAATTTCCATCCTGCCAAAGAAAAAGGATATATCCAACTCACCACTCACAATTACCAAGCACAACAGATTAATGATCACGAGCTTTCACTCATCAAAGAACCGGTTTTCAGTTACAAGGCAGAAGTCGCCGGAATTTTTCCTGAATATTCTTATCCTACAGATGAAACATTGATGCTGAAAAAAGGAGCGCAAATCATGTTCGTTAAAAATGACCCCTCACCGGAAAAACGTTATTATAATGGTATGATTGGCGAAATCACCTCTATAGATGAGGATGGATTTACCGTCCACACCAAAGAAAAGAATGAAAAAATCATTGTCCAACCCGAGGAATGGACAAACAGCAAATATGTGCTAAATGAAGAAACAAAAGAAATAACCGAAGAACAAGAAGGAGTCTTCAAGCAATACCCTGTAAAACTGGCATGGGGCATCACTATTCATAAAAGCCAAGGACTGACTTTTGAACACGCCATTATTGACGCTCGCTCCGCTTTCGCCCACGGACAGGCATACGTTGCCTTGAGCCGATGCAAAACATTGGAAGGGATGGTTCTCAGTTCCCCACTTTCCGTCAACGCCATTATCAGCGATACAATAATCGATGATTATAATCAGTATATAGAAACACATACCCCCAATGAAGAATTGCTCTGTGCCATGCAACAAACTTATTTTCTCAATCTCGTTAGCGAACTATTCGATTTCTCACCGATAGCCCGTTCATTCAATGAGCAAGCCCGACTGATTGACGAACATTTCTACAAACTCTTCCCTCAGTTACTGGCAGAATATAAAAAGCAGATACAAATATTCACTACTGAAATAGTGGATGTATCCTATCGTTTCCACAAACAATATGAACGTCTGGTAACACAATCTACTGATTATAATACGAATAACAACCTGCAAATACGCATCATAAAAGGAGCCGCCTATTTTGAACAAAAACTACGCCCTTTCCATAAACTGGCTGAAGCGACTAATCTTCCCACGGACAATAAAGAACTAAGAAAGAAAACGAACAACACCTTGGAAGAGTTCTTAAACACTTTGACACAGAAACTTTCCTTGCTACAATATGTAGAAGATAATGGTTTTCACGCCAGCGACTATCTACGTAAAAAAGCATATATCCTTTTAAGCGGAACCGATAATGAAAACTCCTCAGGTACAACGGCACACGACAGAAAAGAGCGCACCCCCAGAGAACGCGCATCCAGGGAACGGAAGAGAATTGAAGTTCCCAACGACATACTCCACCCAGAACTTTATCGGAAAATCACCGAATGGCGTGGAACTAAAGCAAAAGAAACCGGTATGCCGGCCTATGTCATTATCCAGCAAAAAGCTCTGTTGGGAATGGTCAATCTATTGCCTAATGATGCAGAATCATTGGAAGCTGTCCCTTATTTCGGACATAAGGGGGTAGAGAATTATGGTTTGGAACTTCTGGAAATTATCCGGAATTATATGAAAGAACAAAATCTGCAACGCCCTGAAATAAGAACCGTATTTGTCCCCCGGGAAAATAAAAAAAATAAAGAAGACACCAAAAAGGTCAGTTTCAGATTATTTAAAGAAGGGATGAAGGTAAAGGAAATCGCTGAATTCCGGGAATTGACTACCGGTACCATCAGCAACCACCTTTTACACTATGTCCAGACTGGAGATATCAAACTACAAGAATTAGTCGACCAAGAAAAAATAAATTATATTACAGCTCATCTCCAGAAACTCCCCTCTCTGCCACAAGGAGTGAAGGAAATAAAAGAAAAGTTAGGCGAATATGCTTCTTACGATGAAATACGTTTTGTCTTTGAAGTATATAAAAAACATATACCGGCATAAATTTCACTCATATTGAAGTCCCAAAAAGTAAGTGCATTTCATAAAACAAGTAAGTATACTTAAATGACGAAGTAAGTACACTTACTTGTTTTGCTACATAAAAGTGACTATCCGGATGAGAAAGATGATAAGGAGATTTGTGAATAGATGAAATTATTGTGAATGGCTACTTAACAAGAAAAAGGAGGGGAAAGGAAGAGCCTTTCATAAACCGATTAGGAAAAATGATCCTTGAAACTGATATTTAACATCTTTATCCCACTGAATCATGTTATTTGTTTTTTTGAGCAATATGCGATATTCCATTTATAAAGAACGTACAAAATAACATGCATTCTCTCTTAAAAGCGCCACTATGAGTGTTTCATAACTTGTAATTTATTAAGAATAACAAAAAAAAAGAAAAGAAAAGATAGCATTATATTATTATAAAATAATACATTTGCAGCGACCGAAATAGAAAGGGAATAAAATCCCTAAACCAAACTATTTACTAATTTAACCTTATTAATCTATGCAATTCTACCAAAAAACAAGGGAAAATTGTGTAAAGACACATGTAATTCTGAAAAAAGCCTCTTTTTACGCATGTCTTACACTATTTGCCGGAATGGCTTTCCCAATGCCTTTGTGGGCTTCGCTGTCAACTGCCATCGTACAACAGCATGTTAAACAAATTACGGGTATCGTAAAAGATGCAAACGGAGATCCTGTAATCGGTGCCAATGTAGTACAAGTGGGAAGCACCAACGGTACCATTACAGATGTGGATGGCAAATTCACGTTGAATGTATCCGTAGGGGCTAAACTGAAAGTTTCGTATATCGGTTACAACGACCAACAAATTACCGTAAGTAACAGCAACAGTTACACCATTATCTTGAAAGAAGATACTGAATCTTTAGATGAAGTGGTAGTAGTGGGATACGGTACTCAAAAAAAAGTAAACCTGACAGGTTCTGTGGCAACCATCTCATCCGATAAACTAGTCAACCGCACTAGTGCCAATGTCACCAACATGCTGGCAGGACAAATGCCGGGTGTCACCATTATCCAAAATACCGGTCAGCCAGGAGCTGATGCCGGAGTACTGCGTGTACGTGGTCTAGGAACCATGGGAGATGCCAGTGCCATGGTTGTGGTGGATGGAGTAGAGTCTACCATGAGTAGCGTGGACCCCAACGATATTGAAAACATCTCTATATTAAAAGATGCAGCCGCCTCAGCCATTTATGGTGTACGTGCTGCCAATGGTGTTATTCTTATCACAACCAAAAAGGGAACCAAAGGACGTGCCATTGTATCTTACGATGGATATGCAGGCTGGCAAAGTGCCTCACGTATGCCCAATTTTTTGGATTCTTACAATTATGCAGTGCTGATGAATGAAGCTTACACCAATGACGGTTTGAAAGGTCCGTATGACGAAACAGCCTTGCAAAAGTTCAAAGACGGAAGTGATCCCGACTTTTATCCCAATTCCGACTGGCTGGGTACACTACTAAGTGAAAACGGCCTGTTCAACAACCATCATTTGAGTATCAAAGGCGGTGGAGACAAAGTAACTTACTCGCTGGCATTCAACTATCACGATAAAGACGGATTGATAGTCAATACCAACTACAACAAGTTCAATGTACGCGCCAACATTGACGCTCAGATAAACAGTCGTCTGAAATTGACTACAAATATGGCAGTATACCGCAGTAATATGACTGCTCCAGCAGCAGGTATCAGTAACCTGATGCACTATGCTTTCCGTGAAACTCCGGTTACTCCCATCCAACTGAGCAACGGCAACTATGCTTTGTTCAAAAACGAGCACAACTCCGTAGCCTATGCACGTGAAGGAGGAACCTACAAAGAAACAAACAGCAATTTCCAAGGTAACGTAGGAATGGAACTAGACATTATAGACGGACTGAAACTGAGAGGGATTGCCGCTTCGACTTTCAACCTGACCGACAATCCCACCCACGTCAATACCATGACATTCTATCAAGCAGGTTCAGACACTCCGGTAAAGAAAACCACCAACTCCATCACAGAGTATGATATCAAAAGTATGGAACTAAACCTGCAAGCTTATCTGGACTATAACAAAACCTTCGGTAAACACACTGTAGGAGCTTTACTGGGTTATTCACAAATTTATAAACAGACACGCTACCTGCAAGCTTACCGTAAGAACCTGCCCAACTCCAATTCGCTGGACCAGATCAACGCCGGCGAAGTGACGGGACAGACAACATACGGTACAGAAATAGAATACGCTCTTCGCTCAGTTTTCGGACGCGTGAATTATTCATACGATAACCGTTATCTACTGGAAGCCAACCTGCGTTATGACGGTACTTCACGCTTCCCTAAGAACAACCGCTTCGGCGCATTTCCCTCTTTCTCCATCGGATGGAGAATCTCAGAAGAAGAGTTCTTCAAAGTTGATTGGGTGGATAATTTGAAACTACGTGCATCATGGGGATTGCTGGGTAATCAGGAAACCGTAAACTCAGACAACAGTTCCAACTATTATCCGTATCAGAACACCTATCTATTCGGTTATGACTACAGTTTCGGAAACACTTTGACTCCAGGTATCTCCATTTCCAGCCCGATGGCCAACCAAGACATTACGTGGGAAAAAACAGACCAATGGAACGTAGGTGTGGACGCCGCTTTTTGGAGCAATAAACTGACCTTGGGCGCAGACTGGTTCCGCAAGGAAACACGGGACATATTACTGCAACTTCCCGTTCCCAACATGATGGGAGTCAGTGCTCCGATGCAAAACGCCGGCGTAGTGCGCAATACTGGTATCGAACTGCAACTAGGACATAACAACCGTATCAATGATTGGAGCTATTCTATCGGAGCCAATTTCAGTTATGTAACTACCAAAATTATAGATTTGAAAGGCGGTGACACACCAGGACAATCTGTAGGCGATCCACTGTGGGCATATTACGGCTACGTATGCGACGGCATCTTCCAAAACGAAGAAGAGATCAAGAATCATCCTACACAGAGCATGGGTACTCCGGTTCCGGGTGACTTAAAATACCGCGACCTGAACGGGGACAAAGTGGTAGACAGCAAAGACCGGCAAGTATTGGGTTCCTACTTTCCGAAAATCAACTTCGGTCTGAATCTTTCAGTTCAATATAAAGATTTCGACCTAAGTGCACTGCTGCAAGGTGCGGCTGATGTAAAGAGCGCTCCTGTAGCCGAAATCAGATACGCCTTCTACAATGGCGGTAAAGTAACGGAACAGCATCTGGACCGTTGGACTCCGGAAAACCCGAATGCCACTTATCCCCGATTGTCCATGAGTGACTCCAAAAACCGCGTGACTTCCAGTTTCTGGATGCAGGATGCCTCTTATGCCAAGCTGAGAAACCTGCAAGTAGGTTACAGCCTGCCCAAACAGCTGATATCCAAATACGGAATCAGCCGTCTGAGAGTGTATTGCAGTATCGACAATCTCTTTATGATTTCCGGCTTCGACGGTGTAGACCCCGAAGCCATCAGCGGCAACTATTATCCATTGACCCGAAATTATTCATTCGGTCTGAATGTAACATTCTAAACACTGACAACTATGAGACTAAAATATAACTTTATAGGATTAATATTGGCATGTGGCCTTGGTCTGAGCTCTTGCAATGACAGTTTTCTGGACAGAAATCCAAAAGACCAATTATCCGACGCATCTTTCTGGAAAAACGCAGAAGATGCCCAGAAATTCGCAACCGGAATCTATCTGTATCTGATAGAACCGGAGAACCATACTATCATGACAGATTGCTACACCGACAATGCTATTCCGGTACATGTCACAGCCGAACAGGGGCAGTTGTCTGCTGGTACGGCTACTTCCAGCAATCCACATTTCCTACAATTATGGAAAAATGCCTATCAATGCATCCGCAGATGCCTGGTATTTTACGAGCATATAGGCGATGTGCCGATGGATGAAAAAGAAAAAGCGCAACTGACAGCCGAAGTACAGTTTCTCGAAGCTTTCTCATACGCTAACATATTAAAATATATGGGTGGCGCCTCCCTGCTGGATCATCCGTTGGAACTGAACGAGAAACTTCCTTCACGCAGTTCTGAAGAGGAGACTTATAATCATATAGTAGGATTATTGGATAAAGCAGCAGCCAGCTTGCCCGATATCCGCAGCAACAGTGACCACGGAAAACCGAGTGCCGGAGCCTGCTACGCACTGAAAGCCAGAGTTGCTTTCTACTCACACAAATATGATGTGGCGGAAGCCGCCGCACGCAAAGTAATGGGCATGAATGTGTATGGACTGTATGATAACTATGGTGACTTGTTCCAACCTGTAGCAGAGTTATGTAATGAAATCATCTTTGATCGCGAATATCTGGAAAACCCGAAAAACTCCAATGAAGGCAGTTATATAGGACAGTTCTTCGCTCCCGTCATGATGGGAGGGTGGGAAGCTTTATCACCTACTCAAGACTTGATAGACTCCTATCCATGTAAGGATGGCAAATCAATCAGAGAGTCTCCTTTCTATAATCCGGAAGACCCTTTTGCCGACCGTGACCCCCGTCTAGGCTTCTCCGTACTGTGGAACGGTTCGCAAATAGCAGGAAAGACTTTCAACCTGAACAATATGGGAGATGGCAGCCATACCCGTACAGGATATAGCATGAAAAAGTATATCAATCCGGACAATGACGGTATCAATAATTACGACTGGACCAACTTTATCTATATCCGCTATGCAGAAGTGCTGCTAACTTTCGCCGAGGCTCGTAACGAAAATCTGTCTGCTCCGGATACGGAAGTATATGATGCGGTCAATCAAATCCGTCAGCGTCCCAGCGTAGGTCTTCCTCCTCTGCCCTCCGGCTTGTCCAAAGACCAAATGCGCGAAGCTATCCGTTTGGAACGTCGTTTGGAATTTGCTTTCGAGGGAATGCACCTGTTTGATACCCGTAGCTATAAAACAACCGAAAAGGATGTTACTAAACCAGTATACGGGATAAATGCAAAAGGAGAAAGCATTTTTATTGAAACCCGCAAATTCAATGCCAACCGTGACTATCTGTGGGCTATCCCCTTGGAAGAGGTAGACCTAGCTCAGGGTGCACTGAAACAGAATCCGGGTTGGGATTAACCCGGCCATTTATTTGGAGGGACAGGCTCATAAAGCTGTCCCTCCAACTCTTTCTACACATCTCTTTTCATTGAAGGCAAAAGTAATTACCTTTCCTCTCGAAAAAAGATAAAGCACTTTCAAGGAATATATGGTTTTCCCACCATCAATTTATCTCCGGAAAAATCGACTTCAAACAAGCGAGGAATACGAATATAACGTCCGTTTACATCCTTATGACGATGTACAGACATCAACCATTTACCGTCCAAGGTCTGAAACAACATCCCATGACCGAAATCGGGAGGAGTAATCGGGTCTTTCTCCTGTATCCATGGTCCATCCAAGGTTCCGCTTTCAGAATAAGCCACTCCCTGAGTGTACACATTATAAATCCAACTAGTCCAAATCATACCGAGTCTACCTGTTCCTGTACGGAACAGATACGGACCGTCAGTGACTTTATTCGGTTTATCCTTGCCATCCGCATCTTTTTCACGGCTCCACGGCGATTCGCTGGCACGGAACAGTAATTTCCCTTCGCCTATGGTTCCACTTAAGTCAGGCTTCAGTTCTATTTTCTCTATCGTACCATCCAAGGTTTGCAACCATTCATAACAATATACCATATAAGGCTTTCCGTCTTTATCCACCCAAAAAGTTCCGTCCAAGGTCGGTTTATCAGCAGGCAAATAAGTAGAGTCCTTCATCGGAACGTAAGGTCCGTCCGGCTTATCGCTTACCAAAACATGGCTGGCACGACGCTCTATTACATTCCCTTGTACCGTATCAATCTTCACCGCCTGATTGGTGAAAGTGGCAAAATAATAATACTTGCCTTTATATGGATGCAACTCAGCGGCCCAGACCATGGGATCAGGTCCCATCCATGAGTTAGAGTCAGTCTTTGCCACATGGAACGGTCCTTCCCAAAGTTTCAAATCCTTGCTTTTCCAAAGCATACCTCCGGTTCCAGTCATATAATACATAGCCGTCTTCCTGTCTGCTAGAATGCAAGGGTCACTCAGCACAATAGAATCCAAAGGCACTTCCTTCCGCACTTCCTGCTGACGTCCTTGGCAAGCAGACACCAACCATGAAAGAGAAACACCTAACAATAAAAACAATCCAATCTTTTTCATGCATATTCTATTTTAAGTTTCACAAATTCAACATTACAAATATACGAACCTAGAAGGGCTATGAAAACAGAAAGGCACATTTCCTCACGAAATATGCCTTCAATTCTAACTTAACCTAACCTAAAATTCTATTATCACATCACAGTATGTTAACCTTCTTCCTAAAACCCTATCTTTAATACCTATTATCTCTTTTTACCGATAGCAAAGATAAAAAATCTAATTGACAACCATAGAGGTAAAATCGAGCAAGATGGATGCAATAATCGGTCAAGAACAGACTATTGCACTATTTTCCATCCTTCAGGACTATTTTCAACAGGGATTACTGAAAGAAATCCAGTGTCCAGTTGTCCATCCACTCCACGTATGGAACTCCTTCCTTAAATTGAACAGGTAACCAAATGTAACGGGCATCACTGGGATGCTCCGGACGCCAGATATCTGCCATAAATATAAAAGCATCTTTCTTCCCCTCCACCTTCAGAATATAAGTGCTCTGTCCACCGAACGTAAGTTCCGACTTCGGTCCCACACAAGGGTTGGGATGCTGAGACCATGGTCCGAAGATGGAAGAAGACGAGAACATACGGGCCTCATTGGGAGCCCAACCGGTACAACCGGAAGTGATCATCCAGTAGGTTCCGTCTTTTTTGAAGATAGCAGGTGCCTCATTGTGTCCTGCCGGAGCCACACGCACATAATTCCCTGTGTGTGAAAGATAGTCATCACTCAATTCCGCTATTTGAAGTGTAAGGTTTTCTTCAGAAGAGTAAATATGGTAGGCTTTACCATCCTCATCTACATAAAGGGTCATATCGCGAGACATCTGTCCGCCATCCAAATCACGCTTTACTATCAAGCCTTTGTTCACAGCATCCGTCCATTCGGGAGTCCACCATTTCTCATAATTCTTGGCATTCAGAGTATCCAGCACTGCAACAGCCTGCCCGTCCATATTAACAGGCAGCTTACCAGCATTGACACGTCCCGAACGGATGAAACGGTAAGGACCGGCAGGGGTATCACTGACTGCCACCCCGGCACGGGCGGCTGCATAACCTTTTCCTTTCAATTCCAGATGGAACCACATCACAAACTTCCCTGTTTTCGCATTATATATCACTTTAGGACGTTCCAATATACATCCACGCGCTATGTCGCTGCTGTCGTTATCAACAACAGAAAGCGCTACGCCTTCGTTCTTCCAGTCAGTAAGATTCCGAGAAGAATAACACATTACTCCCACCATGGCACTGCTGGTAGTATCACATTTATTCTCGCCGAACCAGTAGTATGTTCCGTCATAGTACATTACTCCGCCCCCATGGGCATTGATATGCTCTCCGTTGTTATCAGGCCACATCTCGCCTGAACGAATGGGTTGCAACGGTTCATTGCTGCATCCGCAAAGGAAAATCAAAGCTGTGCACAACTCACACAAGCTGTTTCTCAGTTTACTCATCATAAATTATTTTTATATAAAATGTTTCTTATTCAGATGGAAGCAAAGCATCGTAAGACATCCCCCAATGTTCTGCCAGGCGTTCCGCTTCCTGGCGAGTAAGATGAATGATTGCCCCATGTTTGGGAGAAGTGAAGTTAGTAGTCCTCATCACTCCTTGGTTAAACTGTCCCAAAGGAGTGAAATGTACGAAGTCGGAAGTTTCACTGAATCCGAAATTATGAACCTTCTGCCCGTACACATCATACATCAACACCCATCTATCCTCACCGATGCGTTTCCACAAGTTCGGAGCTTCGCACGCCGTGGGTTCAGGATCATACCAACGGGCATTATACTCGTAATCACTGTTTACCCTGTCCGAAACAGCCTGCTTGATACCGGCTCCCCCGTCGTGTGAAACGTAAAACATGTGATACTTATCTCCTATACGGGTAATATCCGCATCAATAGCAGAGATCTTCTCGTCGGGGTATTGAAACAGAAGCTGGGGTAAAGTCTCCAACCTGTCAAAGTCGTCATTGACATATACATAGTAAAGCTTGTTCGCCTCATTCTTGAAGCGCATGGTGAAGTACATCATCAGCTTTCCTTTTTTATCATCATAGGTCACTTCGGGAGCCCAGGCACAACCAATCTCACTAAAAACGGCAGACAACTTGTCAAAGCGCAGATTGGTACGCTTCCAGTGAATCAGATCCCAGGATTTCATCAATACCAGCCCCCGGTTGTTACCCCATCCGTACTCTTTTCCGTCGCGTTCCCACTCTGTATCACGATATCCGTCACGCTGCGCATAAATATGCAAATCGGTCATCGACAGATAGAATGCTCCATCCGGACCGCGGAAGATATGCGGATCGCGGATACCTTTCTGTTCGGCTATCGTATCTCCGGCTATGACGGGCTTTCCTTCGTTCAAAGCGGTAAAAGTGTAGCCGTCGGGACTGATTGCCATGTGAAGTCCATGGTCCTCGTCTTTGTGGAAGACCATCAGATAGGCGCTCATATCTTTCTCTTGCGGAACCGCATTCCGATAACGGAAGCGGCTGAAACCCGCACTTCCTTTTCCGGCAGAAAACAGACCGACACGCAAAGCATAAAAACCGCCATAATTATTGTGATGCAAGGAGGAAACATCCATATCACCAGTTAGAAGAGTCCATTCTTTCCCATCCTTACTCACCTCTACGGACAGACGGTTACCGCAATTGTGCAGTCTGGCAAAGAAATGTTTCCCAATGCGGTTGGGAAGTTCCGTCTTGTGCTCCGCATCCCGGTAAATATAGAATGTCTTTCCATCGGAAACGACTCCGGCGTAAGCCTTTTCATTATAATACAGGATAAGCCCGGCCACATTTCCATTCCCTGTCCGGATTTCCACTTGTGTTTCGTAATTCTTGTCTTCAGCGGTGGTCAGCAACACCCGTCCGTCAGCAGGAGTCCGGCCTTTGGCTTTCATCCATAAGATATCCTCCTTGAAAGTCAGGGATTGAGGAGCATATTCTTTCCAGAAAGTCCACTGAAGTCCCAATTGAGGACCTTTGAAATCATCGGACAGTTCCAATCCATGTTTGATTTCCTGCTCCGGAGTGACAGGGGTAGCGGCAGATACGGTACGGTACCAGCCGTCCTCCGTCCATTCTACCGGTTCAATCAGGGTGGAGCGTCCCAACGTGTGATAGTCATTGGCATACGCATGATAAACGATCCACCAGTTGCCGTTCACATCATCTATCAACGTGCCGTGGCCTTTAGACCACCAACTATCCGTTACACTATATGTATGCACAATGGGATTGTAAGGTGAATTCTCCCAGGGGCCGGTCACACTTTTTGAACGGGCGGACACAACCATGTGGCTCGTTGCGGGTCCCGCAGTCCCTCCTTGGGCGGAAGTAAGATAATAATATCCGTTGTGTTCATTCAGTTTCGGGGACTCCAGACACATACATTCCGTATCCCAATGGTCAGGATATTTCCATCCGTCATATACTTTCTTCTTTTCCCCGACGGTGGCAAGTCCGTCCTCTGTCAATCGGATCATTTCCCCTTTATCCAAATAAAGATAGCGGTTACCCTCCTTATCCACCACATGACCGGGGTCAATCCCTCCCACCTTCAAGTCAACGGGGCGGCTCCACGGACCACGGATGTTTTTCGCCCACATCACCCAATTGGTTCCTGCGGCAGGATAATAGATGTAATAAGTATCCTTGTATTTCAACAAATCAGGCGCCATGGCAGAACCTTCATATTGAGGCATGACACGACATAACGGCTCCCAGTTCATTAAATCCTGCGAGTGCCAGATTAAGAATCCGGGAGCGTAATAGAAAGGAGAATGAGTCATGTAGTAATCCTTGCCGTCACGCATAATGGAAGGGTCAGGATAATCACCCGGAAGAATCACTTTAGGATAAGTCTGTGCATTCATCTGCAAGAATGACAAAAGCAATAAAAGGGATAATAAAAGTCGCATCATAGTATTTTATGGGGTTATTCATTACCTGTCATCGAGTCCCAACCCGATACAGCTGTTTTTTATTCTTCAAAAATACATATTCTGCTAATAAAAAAGGGGGTATAATTCGTGCAAAATGGGACAGAAATCAGCCAAAAGTCGCTTTTTATTCTTTCTAAAGAAATAAATCACGTCGAATTTCCCAAACTGGAGGAAATAAAATGAGGGCATTCTCTTTGAGAGATATGCCCTTCATGCTCTTTCAATATTTTATATATATCTTACTTATATCCGACAGAATCAATAACCTGGATTCTGTTTCAAATTTCCATCTTTGTTCAATTGAATCTCGGTGAGAGGTATCGGAAGCAGTGTATGGATATTGGCATCAAAACCTGTAATCACCTTATTGCTTGGTGCAGCAGGTTCCACATCCCCATTCAGTTTGATACGTTCGGCCAACGTATTGGTCCGAACTAAAGTCATACGACGGTTCTCCTCACTAATCAATTCACGGGCACGTTCATCCAAAATGAAGTCAATGTCAATCTGATCAGCCGTTACTTTACCGGCACCCGGAGCCACCGCACGATAGTCTTTAAAGGCACGGTCGCGCAACACATTGATGTCATCAGCCGCCCCCTGTGTATTCCCCTGACGGAAACGAGCCTCTGCACGAAGCAAGTAAGTTTCTCCCAAACGCATCACAGGCCAGTCCTTCACTACAGCATAACCAAAATCATCGGTTTCATCATAAGCCCCCCATTTAGTGGGATGAGGATAAAATACGTTCAATGAATCTCCCTCGTGAGGGATGACCTGGTCGCCCGTTTTTAATGTCACATTTCTTACACCTTTGTCTTTATCCACCAAGAACCCTTTAGCATCAATACCAACTTCTTTTGAAAAACCGGGCTTGTTATACCACATTACACGACGGATATTATAATTAGAATTACGGATATCACCTTTCTCATACAATCCGTATTTCACAAAATTGCTGATACGCAAACGGCCATTACCACGACCGCCTATGGAATCCGCATTCACCATACCATCCAGTTTATGGAAAGCAGGAACCCAGTTACGACGTTGTTGCGGATTGTCAATCGTACCGCCATTCACATCACGGTTATACTCCATTTCGAAAGTCCAGATAGCCTCCATATTCCCCTGTGAACGACGCTGATTCCCCCAACGGAACATATCATGATAATAATCACCCGGCTCGGCCGCATATTTACCATATCTTGCTGAAATCAGTTCATATTTACCACCTGTTATAATAGGCGTCACCGCATCTTCCGCCTTCTTGAAATAGGAAGCATCACGCATACCCATCCGAAGATAGGCTTCTCCTGCCAACTGTCTTGCCATATCCTGATTTATACGGCTTTCATTTTTGGCAGCTCCCACTACCGGAAGATTAGACATGGCATAAACCAAGTCAGAATCAATGACTCCATCCACCTCGGCAACCGCATTACGGGTATAATCTGTACGCGGAATACTAGTAGATTCTGTCACCAAAGGTACATCTCCCCATAATGTCACCAACATATTGTATGCATAAGCACGAAAGAACATGGCTTCGGCTGTTGCCGCCGCATCACCGCCTTCAGCTTGTGAAGCGATAATCTGATTCGCACTATTAATGAGCTCATATAATTTTTCCCAAAGGAAACTTACCCCTGCATTCTCTGCATTCAATTCCTGATATCTGTAAAAAGGAACCTCTACCCCCTGAGTGTCACCGGGAGCACCTACATCCGTACCTACCTGCCAGCATCCTACAAATCCCTGCTGACTGGACATTCCCCATATAGCAGCATATTGACGGTGCAGACCTACCAATTTCGCATTTACATCTGATACTTCCGGACCATAACTAGAGTACATTTTCTCATCCAGAAAACTATCGCTGCATGATGTAGTCCCAATAACAAATGCCGATGCAGCAAAAGTTGTTAATAATATATTTCTAAATTTCATAGTTCTTCGTTTTTTAGAATGTTAAATTAACTCCAAATACACAACTCTTAGTCATCGGGTAGTTACTGCTGTCATATACAGTTTCACCTCTTGTACTATCCCATGAACTATTACCACGAGCTACCTGACGAGCTTCAGGATCCCAACCTACCCAATCCGTGAAAGTAAACAGGTTACGTCCGCTCACATAAAGCTGCAAACCACCGATACCCATCTTCTGAATCATGCGCTGTGGGAAAGTATAACTTAATGTGATGTCTTTGATACGTGTATAACTGGCATCACAAGGGAAACCATATCCATGTTTGTTTGAGTTCTTACGCAATGAACGCCATTCGTTACTCTTGTTTTCCGGAGTCCAATAACCTATTTCAGTAGTGGTATTACGACGTCCCATTTCATCACCTGCCATACCGATCAATGAATTGTTCTTTTTCAATCCTTGTGTAGTCTGGATAAAGATACTCAATGTAAAATCCTTATAAGTGAACGTATTCGTCAGACCACCAATCCATTTCGGTGTTGTCTGCCCTTTGATGGTACGGTCATTGTCATCAATCTTGCCATCAGGTACTCCGTCAGGGCCACTGATATCCGCCAACTTCACATCACCAGCTTCTGCAATCGGGTCCCAATTCAAATGGTCGCCACGGGCTATCTCATCTTCCTGCCAGATTCCAACCATTGTATAATCATAAATCACGCCTATCGGATGTCCAAGGAACCAACGGTTACCCAAGTCATTCTGGCCGTCCCCATAAAGGTCCTTTATCTCATTCTTATTCCATGAAAAGACCAAATTGGAACTCCATGTAAAGTCGCCTGAAACAATATTACGAGAATTCAATGTCAATTCCACACCTTTATTAGCTGTTTCACCCATATTGGAGTACACGGTGTTGTAACCAGTTACTTTAGGTAAATTACGTTTCAGAAGCAAATCGTTGGTCTTTGAGAAATAGACATCAATATTACCTGTCAAACGGTTATTCCAAAGTCCGAAGTCCAGACCGACATTGAAACTCTTTGTGGTTTCCCAAGTCAGATCCGCATTCCCCATCAAATCATTGGGCCATAAACCTGCATTCGAAGCTCCGCCTAAAGCCAACATGCCCGAATCCATCTTCACACGTGACTGATATACTCCGATGGCCTCGTTACCCGCTTTACCATAAGACGCACGCAGCTTTAATGTATTCAACCAATTACTGGAAGATTCCATAAATGATTCACGGGCAATATTCCAACCTAAAGCGACAGAAGGGAATACACCGTATTTGTTATTATCACCGAAAACAGAAGAACCGTCCCGACGCACTGTAAATGTAAACAAGTAACGGCTGTCATAAGAATAATTAATTCGTCCCATTTGTGAAACAGTAGTATAAAGGTCGGTATATGAAGCTACGCTAGGTGTTTCCGCACTACCCATGTTATGCCACTGCTGGTCGTCATTAATAAATTTGCTGGCCATAGCTTGCGAACGTTGATATTTCTTACGTGAAGCGGCATACAAAGCTGTCAAATCCAAATGATGCTTTCCAAAATCACGATTATAAGCAAGGATATTCTCTATGGTATAACTTTGTGTTTCTTCATTCTTTATTTCAGCATAACCAGTCTGATTATTTACCGACTTACCTTCATAATTATTATAACGTTTGGGCATATATGCATAACCGCCATTGAATTTATAAGTCAGTCCTTTAAGAGGAGAAATCAATTTTTCGAAATCAATTTCGGCATAACCGTTTATATTAATATTCCACTGACGGCGTTCGGGATTAGTAGTAGTCCACATCAACGGATTGGTAAACAAAGTTTCACTGTACATCGGATTGATGCAATAGCTGCCGTCTTCTTCATACATTTTTGCATAAGGAGACATAGCCTCAGCCATCAGAAAGTTAACACGCCCACCGTCACGGTTATGAGATACTATATATGAATTAGTCCCTACCTTCATATAATCAGTCACACTCATATCAATGTTGGTACGAATGGAGTAACGTTTGTAATTGAACCCTTTCAACACACCTTTCTGACTCATATAGTCGGCAGAAACGTAATACTTCACATTATCCGCCCCACCGCCGATACTTACGTTATGGTCTTGGATGATACCTGTTTGCGATACAGCGTCAATCCAATCGTTCTCTATACCATTGGCCTGATTTTCTGCTTCGTATGCATTCTTCACATAGTCATTGTACATGGTTTCTCCGGGATTCTGTGACACATAATCTCTATAACGTTGAGTGATTTGCGAACCATCACAGAAATCTAGTTTATGAGAAAAATCCTCCACCCCGAAATATCCGTTATAACGAATGGTCGGCTTGCCGGAAGTACCACGCTTAGTAGTAATCAAAATAACACCATTCGCACCATTTGTACCATAAATGGCAGTGGCCGAAGCATCCTTCAAAATTTCCATAGATTCAATATCATTCGGATTGATATCATTCAATGTACCTCCCGACTTGCTGATAGGCACACCATCCACAACAATATATGGCCCGGAATTAGCATTGATGGAATTCTGGCCACGCACCAAAGCATCCGGCGCATCGCCCGGAATGGAAGATGTTTGTGTAATAGTAACACCTGCTGCCGCACCTTGAACAGCTTGTAATACATTCGTCACAGGAAGTTTTCCCAGACGCTCCTTCCCTACTGAAGTAACAGAACCGGTCACATCTGATTTCTTCTGCACACCATAACCGACTACCACCACTTCCTCCAACGTTTCTGTATCCTCTTGCAAAATAATGTTAAGTGATTTTCCCGGAATAACTTTCATTTCTTGATTCTTATATCCTATATAAGAAATAACCAATGTAGCTCCTGGAGCCACATTCAATGTAAAATTACCATCGAAATCAGTAATTGTACCATTGGTAGTACCTTTCTCTAAAATACTGGCACCAATAACCGGTTCCCCTGCCGGATCTTTAATAGTACCTGAAACGGATTGTTTCTGTTGCTGGACAGTTTGTACGGCAGTCACAATTTCTTCAGCCATCACACTGAACGGCTGGGTCGCAACGAAACCTGTACAAAGCAATAAGGCAGTCAAAGCCTTTCGATTTCTTAAGAACGAGTTTGATTTCATCGTTTTTCTTATTAAATTAGATTATAGGTAATAATATTATCCGAATAGAGTTGTGATTAGAAACTCCTTGGGCTGAATTTTGTCACATTCCCAATATTAATCGGGAGCAGATTTATTCCTCATAAGCATTATATTTAAAGTTCGTTTTATCTATTTTTCACATTGCAAACTTAAAGCTTTAAAAGAATAAAAAAGGCTAAAAAATAATCAAGAGTAGTAGAAAAATTAAGCATGAACGATTTTTCTATAGTGAATTCCGAAATTTTATATTCCTCTACTTAAAAGGGATAAAAACGGACTACGGGTTAAAATCACTTCAAGCCGTAGTCCTCCTATAATCTAATTCGCAAGTTAATCAGACTTGCTTTATCAGTATCAACAACGCCTGTTGAAAACTATCATTATTTTGTCAATTCTTCATCAGCCACTGCTTCTTCCCAATTAGTAAACATCGGAATCGCTTCATCATAGCCGTCATATCCATAATTTTGCCGCAACCGCGCACCTGTATTAGCAGTAATAGCCGAGTTGGGAATCGGCCAAAACAGATTACGTTTATCTACTTGATAATTCAATTCCTTGTTGGAAACAATAGGCCCATGATTGAAAATATTGTAGCGCGTAGTACGCTTATACCAGTAGCTTCCTCCATTCAAATCCGTACCACTCTGCTTATCCCAAGTAGACAGATTATAAGTTTCTCCCCATTCATCCGGCTGACCACTGCGAGCAAGACACCAAGAAATACGAGTCAATTCAGGCTGTCTCCATTCTTCCAAATACAATTCCCGAGCACGTTCATCAGCAATGTCACCGATAGTTACAGTAGTAAACATCTTTTTGGCATTAGCACGACGACGAACTACGTTCACATCCTCTGCAGCGCCAATCGGGTTACCTTGGTAGAACTTAGCCTCAGCGCGAAGTAAGTAAGTTTCTGCCAAACGGAACAAGTATAGATTACCATTAGACACACTATTGCCCTTGGTTGCTCCATTAAACTGATTAGCCCCCATATTTTCTTCAGCATTTTGATCAAGTATATATACTTTGTACAATGGGGTCGGGAACCAACTACGAATAGTATCAGAACAAAGCAAATCCCCTTTTCTCACCAACAAATCACCTGATTCCGGATCATAATAATCTTCTGGTGCATAAAGCATCATGTTTTTCCCATAATAAGCAGAATTTGGATTATTGTATTTAAGATCCGTCATTTCCATCCAATTACCTATTTCTCGATTATGACGCATATCCTGCCAATCTGTTTCACCATCATAATTCCAAATGGTCTGATTATAATGATAAGAAGTGCGGAAACAACCAATACCACGTCCCATAGCGCGTACCCAATCTAATTTCGCATCATATTCCCCAGCAGTACGTGCATAATTATAAGTTGGAGATCCTAAGTTATGAGGATCACGGATAATACCATTACTCCAATGCACACACATAGCTCGCATCTGCGGATAGGAGATGAAACCTTCAGCATAATAATTCAAAATAGGCATAATCATTTCCGTATTAGAAGCATCAGTTATATTTACTCCACGATGCAAATCCCAAATTACATTACGTTCTACCGGCCATGTTTCCGGATTACCAGAAGAAACATTCGTTCCAAACGGAGCATTCATTAAAGCCAAACCATGATTGTTAATCAAATCGGTAGCTAATTGTTCAGCTTTCTGATATTCACCTACAACTAAATAACACTTGATAAGCAATTGCTTACATGCTTCTTGGTTGACAGTACCTATATAACCGATCTCTTTCTGTGGAGACACATGTTTTACAGCGAATTCCAAATCATGCACCAACATTTGGAAGATTGCCTCTTTACTCGTGGATTTATAGTTTTGTTTAGGTACTTCAATCAGCTTCGTAATTAAAGGTATATCGCCAAACAATAATACACCGTGATAGTAGGCATAGGCGCGATGAAAGTAAGCACGTCCTAAATATTCATCGCGCAAAGTGGGATCCAACCCTTCTACTTTACCTACATTGGAGATAATAGTATTTGCAAAAGTCACACTATTCCATGTGCGGTCCCAGAAACGTGACATAGCATTCTCATCCCCACCACCTTTCATACCGGATGTCGGAGTTATCTTATTGGCAAAATCGTCTTGCATATCGCCCGCATCGGTTTTCCCATACAGACCAATATCTGTCATGAAATAAAGGGAAGCCATAGGCATCACGTTACCATTTCCGTCCATCAGCATTTCTTTCAAGCCATAATCACACATAGCCAAGGCTGATTGCAAACCAGATTCTGTTGTGTAAGTATTTTCGGGATTGTAAAACGACAAAGGGTCCTGTTTCAAAAAATCATCCGTACAGCTAACGTTCACCAAAGCAGTCGCAGCCAGTACCATACATGCTTTTGTAAATATCATATTGCTTGTTTTCATAATATTTTTCAGAAATTAGAGTGTTACATTAATACCAAAGTTAAAAGTGCGTGTAGCCAATCCGCCAGTTTCGGGATCACCATATTCCCAATTATCAAAGGTGCAGACGTTTTTACAACTTGCAGTAAGACGGATGCGGTCTATCATAAATTTCCTAGTCCATTTCTGTGGCAAAGTATAACCCAAAGTTATGTCATCCAAACGAACGAAACTACGGTTGTAAACTTTATCTACACCATTAGCCAGCCCCGTATTGGGACCTGCAGCATTCAAACGACAATAATCATTAGTCGGATTATCAGGAGTCCAATATTTACGAGCTGCCACATTAAAGCCGTTAGTTACCTGTGACCCTCCGTTCTCCTGATTCAACCAATAACCAGCACGGCTCTTGTGTCCCATATAAGAGTATAATGAAACAGAAAGAGTCAAATCCTTCCACAAAGTGAAATCGTTACGTAAATTCCAGTAAACAGGAGGAGCTGTAGTCCCTTGATAAACCTTATCATTATCATTGTAGACAGGTATGCGAGTACCATCTTCCAAAATCCGGTCATCTTCAGTATAGTGATTCACCACTTTCGGATCACCCGGTTTCTGCCCTACCAAAGCAGCAGAAGCAATGTCTTCAGGAGTATTCTGCCAAACTCCATCGGTTTCATAATACCATATAGTACCGATTGCCTGACCGATGAACCAACCATTGGAGGTATCATCCTTCTCTACACCATTCTCGTCATAATCATAGTAGATATGGTTAATTTTATTCTTATTAATAGAAAATCCTACGGAAGTATTCCATGTAAAATTCCTATTTTGAATATTTGTAGAATTCAAAGCGATTTCAAAGCCTTGGTTCTGTACTTCACCCAAATTGGCCATGATGGAACCGAAACCAGAAAAACTCGGCAAACGCTGGCTCATTATCATGTCTGTTGTTTTCTTCAAATAATAATCCATGTTAGCAGTAAGTCTTCCATTCAAAAATGAAAAATCCAAACCGATATTCCACGCTTTAGTCTTTTCCCATTCTAAATTAGGTGCAGCCAAACGACTCATATAAAGTGGATTGACAACGTTCGAGTTACCATTTTGGTAATATACCATACTTCCACCTGCCAGTGACAAATTAGACAACGTAGAGTAAACATCTCCAAATTCACGGTTACCATTAGTTCCCCAAGACAAACGCAACTTACCCATATCCATCCAATCGTGAGCATCAGACATAAAGTTTTCTTCAGAGAATACCCAGCTAAGCCCAACAGATCCAAAGTTACCCCAAGGATTATTAGAACCGAAACCGGAATAACCGTCACGACGGAATGTTCCTGTAAACATATAACGATCCTTGAAGCTATAGAATAAACGCCCCAAATAGGAAGCAGCAGTATAATGAGTATCATTAGTACTAAAGCCACTCTGAGTCTTGTTAGCCCCTTGCGTATAATGGAAACCTAGAGCATCACTCGGCGTGATGTTACGTGCATTAACATTGTCACTCCAATATCGGTGTTCTTCAGCCTCTTGTACTAAGGTTGCGGTGAAATGATGCTCGCCAAATATCTTGTCCCATGTAATGGTGTTGTTCAAATTCCAATCAAAATTTTTCGACCAACCACGATTCACACCTCGATCAGCAGCAGATGCATTAGGCAAATCAGCAGACATCCAATAACGGTCATAGAACCACTGATAACGAGGAGCAATATTGAATTGATAAGAAAAACCTGCTGGCAAAGTAATTTTTGCATTAAAAATAGTATTTAATACGGTATACCCCTTTTCCAAATCGTAATACTGACGATCAAAGTAGTAATTGTACCCACCATTGGTAGGCAAACCAGACATAGGATATTGCTCATAATTACCATTGTTATCATACATGGAAGCATATGGAGAATTACGCAACATATTATTATCCCAATAATTACTTCCAAGAGATACTTGAATATCTCCATCCGAACGGTCCTGGAAATTAACATTCGCTCCTACCTCCAACCAATCTGTAATCTTCGCATTGATTTTCATGTTAGAACGGAAAGCATTGTATTCATTACCCTGTACAGCTCCTTCATTATTAATGTAACCTAATGAAAAGTAATAATTCACACGTTCAGTAGCTCCCGAAATACTTGCATTATAATCTTGATTGAAACCAGTGCGGAAAGTAGCATCATTCCAATCAACCATACGACCATTCAAAAAATTTTCCATCATCATCGGAGAATTATTGAATTCTAAACGACGGGCAAACAGACCAAGCATGGATTCACTTTCACTAAGACCAATACCACTGACACCTATATTGGAAGCCCATGCTTTCTGTTCTGCTTCTGTCAAGGTACGGGGGTCATCATAATAACCAGCTGGATATAACAAATTACCACTACCATCTTTTGCTTGATAGTAGTCATACAAACCATCCTCACCCTGTCCATACGTATAATACATTTTACGCCAGTCCTGATGAAATTTCAAATAACCAGCCGCATCAAAATAATCGCGATAATCTGATTTTCTAGAAACCGAAAGATTAGCACCTACATTAATAACCGGCTTACCCTCCTTACCTTTCTTTGTCGTGATAATAATGACACCGGCAGCAGCTTTAGCACCATAAATAGCAGCAGAAGAAGCATCCTTCAACACATCAATTTGTGCAATATCATCAGGATTAATTTCAGAAAGTTCACCATAAAAAGCCATACCGTCCAATACAATCATTGGGCTTGCATTGGTACCTAAAGAATTCTGTCCACGTAGCAAAATAGAAGCATCACTACCTTTAGCCGATGCATCATAACCTATTTGCAATCCTGGTGTACCGCGCAAAACATCTTGAACAGAAGTCGGATTTTGATCAGCAATCTTGGAAGGGTTAATTTGTACTACCGAACCTGTCAAGTCTTTCTTACGCATTGTACCGTAACCTACCACTACCACTTCTTCCAACATTTCGCTGTCCTCAATCAATGTTAAATTTATTGGTTGTCCTGCTACAGTTTTCATTTCTATCGTCTTATAACCAATATAAGAGATTATTAGTGTAGTGCCAGGAATTACATTCAACGTAAATCTACCATCAAAATCGGTAATTGTACCATTCGTAGTCCCCTTCTCTAGCACACTAGCACCAATTACAGGTTCCCCCGTAGCATCTTTAATAACTCCTGAAACGGATTGTTTTTGTTGCTGAGCAGTTTGAGCAAAAATCATAATCTCTTCAGCCATAACACTAATTGGCTGAGTTACAATGAAACCTGTGCAAAGCAGCAAGGCCATCATAGCCTTTCGATTTCTTTTAAACGAATTTTCTTTCATCGTCTTTCTTTTATAATTAGATTTAATTAAGGTAATAAACTCTCATTCCTAACTCCGAATTGTATATAAAGGCATCCGGACCAAACCTGCAAAGAACCTAAGTCTATGTTTTCATAAGCATTAGAATTTTTAATCTGTTTTATTTTCCTGAGACAAATATAAAAATATTATAAAAGACAAGTAGAGAAAAACTGAGCAAGAAGGATATAAAAATCGTTCATAACGAGTTTTTAGTTGTCGTATGCTGAATATGTCATGTACATTAACAGAAATATTTTAGAAAATACTATATATTTGTACTCATAAAAGTACCTTTATATGAAACACACATATTCATTTTCAATCTCATTATTATTAAGTCTTATTTATCTGTTCCATGCATCTGCACAACCTTATGTTATCAAACGCCTGGGAGTGGAAGACGGTATGTCCAGCAATTATGTAGTCAGTGTCACTCAAGATAAAAAGGGTTACTTATGGATAGCAACCGAATCTGGTCTTAACAGGTTTGATGGACGTCAATTCAACATCTATACCAAGAATAATTCAGGATTAAGTGGTAACGAACTGAATGTCGTACTTGCAGACCCCTATGAAAACAAAGTCTGGATAGGCACACAACGAGATGGACTTTGTTATTTTGATTATGAAACAGAAACCATATCACGCATTCCTGCCACGGGCAATTATATGCTCAGTAATGATATCACAGACTTATCTGTTGCTACCGACAGCGGCTTATGGATCACACATTATCATTTCGGAGTTGATTACTATGATCGGAAAACCAAATTGTTTACCCCCTATTCTTCTAAGAATGTAAAAGGTCTGGAAGGTAATAACTGGGTATCAAAAGAGGACGGTAACGGCAATCTGTACATTGGCCATCATCTCAGAGGATTAAGCATTGTATCCCTTAAAGACCGTACTGCAAAAAATTATCAGCATGACCCCAATAATCCTTATAGCATTCCCGATAATGAAGTACGCGCTCTATGCATAGACAAGAATAAGAACGTATGGGTAGGCACCAACAACGGTCTGGCACTTTTCAATCCGCAAAGCGAAAAATTCATCACATTCAAACACATAGAAGGAAATGAAAACTCATTATTGTCAGATCAGATTCTTGATATCAAACAAATGAAAGACGGCACTCTATGGATATGTACCAACATGGGAGGAGTGAGTATTCTCAATCTCAGGGAAAATACATTTATATCTCCAGAAAAGATTACATTCTCCAATATTACGGTAACGAATGACAACCATGGATTATCCGGACCCAATGCACGAAGCATCATACAAGATTCATTCGGAAATATTTGGATTGGCAACTACCGCGGTGGAGTGGATTTTATCAGTTATGCACAGCCATTATTCAACACCATTGCCTATACTATTGAAAAACAAGGTAAGATCAATAATAAACAAGTATGGGGATTATGGGCAGATAATCACCAAATATGGCTGGGAGGAGAAGGTGAATTAGGAATTTATGAAAAAGGAAAGAAAACCAAAAACTTCTCTTTACACGAATGCCGGCTGCACCCACAAACACATATCAATGTGATTTACCAAGACAAACAAGAACGACTGTGGCTAGGCACTTATAAAAATGGCATATTGCTTTATACTCCCAAAGACGGACGTATCACCCGCATAGGAGATAAAGGCTCGGAGTTCCTCGATATCTGCTCCTTCAGTGAGGATATAAACGGCAAGATATGGATAGGTACCCAAACGGGAATTTATTCTTATTTTAATAACCAATTGTCGTACGAGAAAGAATTAAACGCCCAGTTACCCGATATTATGGTACACGGTATCATACGGGACAAAAACGGGAAATTATGGGTAGGAACATTCGGCAAAGGAGTATGTGTGTTTGATGAAGATGATAAAAAGCTTTATAATTTCACAACAGACCATTCATTTCCATCCAATGCCGTGAATTATATGATGGAAGATTCTCGCAAACGCATTCTTGTTGCCACCCGGGAAGGTATTATTATTTTTAAAGATGTAAGTCAACCTAATGTCTTTGTGTCATTCGGTGCAAAGGAAGGTTTGGAAAACACACAGGTACGTGCCATACAGGAAGACCATGACGGCTATATATGGATAAGCACCAATGGTGGCATTTCTCGTCTAGATGAAAAAAACAAAAGATTCTACAATTATAATTATCATGACGGTATACCTATGGGTGATTTCATGGATGGTTCCACTTGCATCACTCCAGACGGTACTCTGTTTTTCGGCTCCCAAAACGGGGCATGTTATTTCAATCCGCGTGAACTATCATCACCACGCGAAGTTTCCCCTGTTACCATCACCCAATTCTTTATCTATAATAAACAGACAGAAAGCAGGGATACCCGGTTACCGGTTCCAATCAGTAACAGAATTGTTGAGCTACCTTATAATCAAAACACTTTCAACATATCTTTCAATGTGTTGGATTATACACAAAGTTCACAAGTAGAATTTTCATATATGCTGGAAGGACTTGAGAATGCATGGTACAGCACCCAAGGAGATAATCAGGTCACCTTCCGTAACATACCGCACGGCAACTATGTGTTTAAAGTGAAAACCCGATTTCGCAATCAGGAATGGAACGAGAATGCAGCACAACTGACAGTGGTAATTGCTCCTCCCCTTTGGCTTACCTGGTATGCCAAATTGGGTTATGTCATATTGTTTATCTTCGCATTATATGCATTGCTCCGTTTTTATAAACGTAAACTGGACTTAGAGAGTTCACTGGAAGTGGAGCGCAAGCAAAGTCTGAACAAACAAGAACTGAATGAAGAACGCCTGCGCTTCTACACCAACATCACCCATGAACTGCGTACTCCGCTCACGCTGATTCTAGGTCCATTGGAAGACCTGTTGAGTGATGCCACCCTGTCTCCCAAACACGCCAACAAAATCAGCATCATTCATGATAGCGCCACCCGTCTGCTGAATCTGATAAACCGCATACTGGAATTCCGCAAGACCGAGACCCAGAACCGTAAATTATCTGTGGCCAAGGGAGATCTGGGACAATTGGTACAGGAAGTGGGATTACGTTACAAAGAGTTGAATCCCAATAACAAGGTAAATTATCACATTCATATCGAAACAGAAGATACGGAAATCTTCTATGACGCGGACATGATCACCATCATACTGGACAACCTGATGAGCAATGCTGCCAAATATACTTCCGAGGGAGATATCACCTTATCACTCCGTTCAGTAGAAGAGAACCAGATAAAATACACGGAAATCAGTGTCAGTGATACCGGCCATGGCATTGACGCCGAAGCGTTACCACACATTTTCGATCGCTATTATCAGGCAAAAAGCAAATATCAGGCATCGGGTTCGGGCATCGGGCTTGCTCTGGTCAAAGGTTTGAGCGAATTGCACGAAGGAATCCTGAAAGTAGAAAGCGCAGTGGATACGGGAACCACATTCACGCTGCGCCTGCTCACCGAGAATACGTATCCCAACGCTATCCATGCCCAACATGATATGGAAAAGAAGCCGATGGATGCAGAGGAAACCACCATTACCGATACACCAACCGAAAATCATCCCATTGTACTGGTGGTAGAGGACAATGCCGACATACGGGAATACATCCGGAGCTCTTTTACAGATATCTATGAAGTAATCACTGCCAAGGATGGTAAAGAAGGCTGGGAACTGGCACAGGCACGAATTCCCAATATCATTGTCAGTGATATCATGATGCCGGTCATGGACGGTATCGAACTTTGCAAGCGAATAAAAGAGGATATGCGCACCAGCCATATCCCTGTAATCTTACTGACGGCTAAAGATTCTTTACAAGACAAGGAAGAAGGATATGCATCCGGAGCAGATTCCTATCTTACCAAACCGTTCAGTGCCAAGCTACTGCACAGTCGCATCAACAATCTGTTGGAAACCCGTAAGAAAATAGCCTCTTTGCTGGCACTGGCCGATACGCAGCCCAAACAGGAAAGTGCCGTGAGTTCGTTAAACAAACTGGATAATGAATTCTTGCAGAAAATCACGCAAATAATCGAAGAGAATCTGGAAATGGAAAAGATGGATATCGCTTTCATTGCCGACAAGATGTGCATGAGTCACTCCACCCTTTACCGCAAGATAAAAGGACTGACAGATATGTCCGCCAACGAATTTATCCGTAAGGTAAAAATGCGCAAGGGAGTGGAACTGCTGATGTCCGGACAATATACTATTTCAGAAATAGCCTATATGATAGGATTCAGCAGTGTGGCCTATTTCCGCCAATGTTTCAAGGACGAATACGGAATGTCGCCTTCGGATTATGTGAAACAGAAACAGTAGACTCCCCGGCGGATTCTGATCATTGCTTGGAATCATCCTGAACAGTTCTTCTTTAGAGTTTTATATTTCTGCTGCCACTGCTACCACCCTTCCTGCTGAAATGCCAATGAAAAGTGGTAGCAGTGGAGCAACAATATAAAGCTCGTTTGTTGTAGAACTCTTGGATCAAGTTATAACTGTCACAATCGAATTCAAGTCCAGCCTGAACATTCTGTTTCTATTTTTCTTCCAAAGAAAGCAGTATCCCGATCACTTCCGCATAATTCTTTCTGCCGGAAGGAATGTTGTTACCCTTTAAAAACAGGTTATAAATTTTATTCTGCACTTCACCCAACAGGGTACTATAACGCTCATTCCAATACATACGTTTATATTCATAATCCTTCACCACTTCGGGACGGATCGTCTTAATCCATTCACGGAATTCCTCTTCCGTCAACACAGAAGATGCATTGACCAGCACATAGGGCAACAGACCGAAATAGGCACTATAACGCACCGCCGGCCGCTTTGAAGAGCGACAAACCCTGTAAGCCCAATAATTCGCTTCCGCCTCATTACTTACCCCCAACAGGTGAGACAGTTCATGGGCATACGTAAATGGCAATTGTACAGGAAGCAATTCTTCATTCAATTGCGACTCCGCAAAAAAAGGTCCCATATATCCCAATACTCCCACACCCGAATAAAGCGGATTGAACCACACTTGCTTGGGATGCTGATAATCCTGGGGAAGAGCCAAACCATACATAGACGGAACCTGCCGGTAAATCTCCTTTATCTCCTGCCGCATCCTTTCAGGATCCGTTTTCACCTCAGCCGTATAGGACTGATTCAGACTATCTGTATAGGAAGCAAGGAAATGACGGAATGCCTGTTCATCGTAACCGGCAGGTTCCACCTCCATCCGCCGGTAAATATCGTAACGGAAATAATTCAAACCCCACCCCAGATAAAACCAGATATAGACCCATGCCAGCAACTCCACTTCCCTGCCCACAATGAATCTCCAGCTTTTCTTCTTCCGGCGTTTAAGAAAAGGATAAATAATCATCCATAAAATGATTACGACCACTAGCACCTCCTCTAAAGAAAAAGGGAAAACAGAAGCTATAGCGGACAACGCCGCCGACAGCCACGGATAAATATGACGAGCATACCCTTCGGCCATGACGGGAAAAAAACGGCAAAGTACAATGCACAGAAGAAGCAATGCAAGTACTATATATCTCAGAATAGGGAGAAGTTTTGTTTTCATGGATACAAAGCTACTATCTTTTTGCCATTTTCAGATACAGATGACACAAAGCTTTTATTTTTTAAACACGAACAACGCAGATGATACGGATAAGTATAAAAAACAACTTCGTATCACCTCTGCGTCATTCGCATCTGAAAACAATCAGAATAAATCCCAAGTGCGTATATCATCACTCCAGTGATGGTCTTTCGGGAAAGGCTGTCCGCCCCATGCCTTGGCTTGTGTGCAAGGTTGTGCGGCATCTGTCCAGAACGGATGTGCGGCAGGAAGCCCCAGCGGAAGGAATGCCAGTGATGTCATATAAAGACTGCCGTTATTGGTGTACCAATCCGCCACATTGGGCTGACGGCCTGCAAAACCTATGGTCAGGAAGCCCGCCTCATTGAAGTTCTCGGTGTTGTCATACATCCGGTGCATCACAGAAGTCAGTGCGGCACGCGCCTGTCCGTTGCTCACCCCTTCGGGCAACTGCTGATACCAAGCCATCAGCGCCAAGGGTTGCATAGTGGCCAAACGGTAAGGAATGGAACGGCCGAATACCGGGAAAGTACCCTCAGGAGAAATCAAGCGTTCCAGTACAAGGCTGAATTTCCTAGCACGTTTCAAGGCGCGGTCATAATATTTTTTATAATGAATACGAGTGTATTTCCCTGCATCCTTCATGCCCTGCAACGTTTCCAGATACATGGGATGGAAGACATAACTGCTATAATAGTCGAAAGCGAAAGAAGGGCCGTCCGCATACCAGCCATCTCCCGTGTACCATTCCTCCACCTTGCGGATAGCCGAATTGATACGGTATTCGTCACATTCCGTCCCTGCCTTTGCCAGGAAACTCTCGATGGTAGAAGAAAACAGCAACCAGTTGGTGTAAGGCGGATCTACCCGGCGCAATTGGGTAAATTCTTCAAAATAACGTTTCTTGGTAGTATCATCCAAAGGCATCCAGAGTTGGTCGTAAGCACGCAGAAAGCTTTCGGCCACGTATGCCGCATCTACCAAAGCTTGGCCGTGTCCTCTCCACAACAGATAGTCGGGATTGGCAGGGTCTACTGCATTGGCATAGCTTTTCAAAGCCCATTCACGAAGTTGCTTGCGCATCCGGCCTTCCTCCGTATCATCATCGGGAAGTGTCAGCCAGGGAGCGACACCTGCCATAAGGCGTCCGAAGGTTTCCATATAAGTCACTCCTTTGTTACGTCCATCCCAATTAGGACTCACCTCTACCAGCATATTCTTTTTCAGATTACCTTCCGCCATATTGCTCAGTACGGGAGCTGCCATCTTATAAAGCAGATTGCACCAGTAGGCACGATCCTGATTTTCAGGAGCTTCCAGATAACGAACATATTCACAAGCAGCCAACAGAAAAGCGCCTACCCCGAAATTAGCTTCAGAATCAGCATCGACTACTTGTCCCGGAATGGCCTTCTCACCAATCGGCTGTACGTAACCAATCTTGCCATTCTTCTGCAAAGCAGTCTTTGCCAAATAGTTCCATGCTTTATTTATCACCGGTTTATACACTGCCTCATCCAGATAGCCATTATTGATTCCCCAAAGGAAGCCGTAAGTAAAGAAAGCCGTTCCGCTGGTTTCCGGTCCGGGAGCATGAGTGGGATCCATCATGCTACGGGTCCAATAGCCTTCCGGTTGCTGGATAGCTGCGACTGCTTCGGCCAGTTTCACATACTTGTTTACGAAAAAAGAACGATGCTCGTAATCAGCGGGAAGATCTTTCAGCACCTTCGCCAGTCCGGCAAGCACCCATCCGTCACCACGTGCCCAAAAGTCCTTCTTTCCGCTGGAAGTCTTGTGTTTAGGATAAACATATTTGGCATCCCGATAATACAGGCCGGTTTCCCGGTCGAGCATGATACTATCCGAATATACAATATATTCATACAATTTATCCAAATAGAGATGATTGCCCGTCACCTTATACAGTTTGGTCATGACAGGCATTACCATATACAGACCGTCGCTCCACCACCAGTAATCATGATTGGGTGTACTCATCTCATACTCCATCACTTCGCGGGCACGGGCTATCTTATAGTTGTCCGGAAGAATAGTATAAAGGTCGATATACGTCTGAAAACAAACCTGATAATCTCCGAACAATACATATTCATCACTCTCACCGTAAGAGTATTTCCATTTAGACTTATCCTTTTCCTTGGCTCCCTTCCATTCATTGTGTATAGCCCAGGTTTCAGAATATGCACGGTAGTTTTCATTACCGGTCAGAAAGTATGCCTCCATGTTTCCGGTGTGGTAAGCGGCATTGTCCCAAAACGAACGGACTTCGGGCTTGTTATGCGTTTGCCAATAAGTGTTTACCTTGTCTATAATCCCCCGTACTTCCTTGGCTTCGGAAGAAGGTTTGGCGACAACCTGCATGGAAAGCAGCAAGGTACCTGCACAAACAAGGGTTTGTTTCAATAATTTGTTCATCATATTAATAATTTATCAATTTGCCAATTTACTAATGTACTAATGTGCTTGCGCTATATGCCGCATGGCCATTGGCAAATCAGCACATTATTTACAATTCCAACACATAAACCATTTGCGGTTCTGTTTCCACCTGCTTCTCGCCATCTCCCTGTCGGGTATCCTGTACATAAATATGAAGTTGCTTCTTCATTTTCCATAACTCCGTGTCATGACTGGGTTCCCACGCATTTACGGCAAAATCCGTCAGGTCTTTCACGCGCCATTCACCAAACTGTACGTCTTTGGTATAGTATATGGAAACTTTGCTTCCACGTTCCTGGTCACGGAACAGATAGTACACTTCTCCATTGTCCACCACCATCCGGGGACGGGACATGGGAATCATCTTGGTTCCTCCCCCTTTGAGCGAGAAAGGGGTCTTGCGTTCGGAAACCTGTCGGTTGTGCCAGTTCACACCATCGTGCCAAACGATGCGGTATTGGGGAACATCACTATCGGGATTGCGCCAGTAGGTAGCGATGTACGGATGACCTCCGGCATCCGTACTCATACTGGTCTGGTTTATCAGTTCGGCATTCTGAGGAATACGGCAGGCATATTCGGCATTGCCCAGGCGGATAGGAAGCTCATATTTCTGTCCGTTGGTCTTATACCAGGTTTTACCTCCGTCAAAAGAACGGGCGTAGCATAAATCATGGTTGGTTTCCACATGCCAGGTTTCACGCCACACCCAGGAAAGATGGATGGTTCCTGATTGGTCCACATACAACTGCCAATAGGCATTCCGCTCGTTTTCTCCATCTACAAGGACATCCTGCACACGCTCCCACTTACGGGATTTCACATCATATCGGTTCATTACCATATTTCCTCTTCCGGAAGCGCCCGAGCGATATACAAAAAGCAAACCGCCATCAGCCAACAAATGAAATTCAGGATAGGTCACATCCTCTTCTTCGTTGCCTATCATCGGCTCTTTATCTCCCAAAACAAGTGTATCGGGGGCAATGCTGCGGCAATAGTTCAGTTTATGTCCGTGGTGGTCAAAAGAAAGATGAAGATAGCCGTCGCCGTCCACCATCATACTGATAATGTTATGTGCATCTTTTACATGTCCTTTGTATTGGGTACGGTGCAAAATCCATTCCCCAGTGCCCAGACGGCGTTTGCCTAACATCAGCCATCCTTCAGCGTCATAATAAGAAATGTATTGTGTGTTTCCATGCGTCACAATGGAGTTATTACGGAATACAGTAGTATTTACCGAAGTACTGCTAAAGCCTTTCCCCACTTCAACCAGACGTTGGGCACGAACAGAAAAAGCCACACAGCATAATGCGATTAGTAGAAATAAGTTCCTCATAGCAATTCTATTGATAACATTGCAAAAGTAACTGATTTCTGTAATAACACGGGATAATAATTCGGCAGGAAGGAGTCAGAAAACGGTCAAAACCGATTATTATATCTATTTTAAAGAAAAATTCAGAGAAATAATAAAGAAGAAAGATTCTATGAAAAGGCAAGGCAGGTTGCACTACACGCCATCACGCCCCAAATTACATTTACCATAGAGGCAGACTATGTGAAGGATCATTTCCAAAAGGATCTTTACCATTCATGTTTCCATACAGTATATATAGAAATCCCACCTGGGTGGAATGGGCATTTCACCTAGGTGAGAGCGTAGTTCCACCTTTGTGAAATGGCAGTTCCACCCAGGTGGGACAATATACCTATACAGGTGCAAACAGCACATTTAATAGTTACTTTGGACTTTTGACACATTCATCCTCCTACTGTGAATGAAACTGCCAACCGGTTAACTATAATATTTCCTGAAGCTGGCCCAACTTCATACTGTTGGAACCTTTAATCAGAATATAATATCCTTTCGGCTTATATCTTTCCAACGACTCTTTCAATGCAACCACATCTTGAAAATGTTCAAAGGACGGAATCACTTTGCCAAACTCCTCTCCTGCCAGAAGTACCCGGTCAAATTTACATTCATCCAGATAATCCGCAATCTTCTGATGTTCCTCATGACTGGTTTCTCCCAGTTCTTTCATATCACCCAGAATAACCATTTTATGAGCGACATTCATCAACCGGAAATTCTCCAAAGCCGCCATCATACTGGTAGGATTCGCATTGTATGCATCAACTATCAGTTTATTATCCGTGGTTTCTGTCAATTGCGAGCGGTTATTATGAGGAACATACGCCTCCAGTGCCTCACAAATCTGCCGGGACGGTACACTGAAGAACCGGCCCACCGTAATGGCGGCCAATGCATTCTTCATGTTATAACTGCCGATAAGGTGGGTATTCACTTCGAACTTCTGTCCCTCGTGTTCCCACTCAAACGAAAGAAACGGAGCACAAGCGCCCAGCTTGCCGCTGATATAAAGTCCCTCTCCTCCTTCCATACCATAACAAATACGGGTAAGGCCCTGAGAGATAGCTGTGAGATACTCATTGTCCTTGTCTATGAAAATAATATGCTTGCCATTGTAACGCAGATGCTCATACAACTCACCTTTAGTCTTGATGACCCCTTCAAAAGACCCGAAGCCTTCCAAATGCGCCTTACCCACATTAGTGATCATACCGTAATCTGGTTCTACAATACAGGTCAGTGCCTTGATTTCACCCGGATGGTTCGCTCCCATCTCGATGACAGCCAGTTCATGCTCGGGAGTCAGCCTCAGCAAAGTCAGAGGAACACCGATATGGTTATTCAAGTTACCTTGTGTATAAAGCACTTCATATCTTTTTTGCAGCACTGAGGCTATCAATTCCTTGGTAGTAGTCTTCCCATTGGTTCCCGTGATGCCGATGATTCGGGTACCCATTTTATGCCGGTGATAATTAGCCAGTTCCTGCAATGCTTTCAAGCAATCGTCTACTAACAAGATACGCGGATGCCCATCGGCGGCATATTCTTTTTCATCTACTACGGCATACTGGCAACCCTTTTCCAGCGCCTGAAGCGCGTATGCATTTCCATTGAATGTTTCCCCTTTCAGAGCTATGAACATAGAACCCTCGGGGCAGTTACGGCTGTCGGTAGTTACCTTGCCGCATTCCGTAAAACACTTATATAAAGCTGAAATATCCATCTTTCGCTTTGCTTTTAAATTAAGTTGCAACAAAGATAACTGAAAAATAGTTCATGAAATAACAAAAACTCAAGAATTGTGCGTACTTTTGTACGACCTAAATGACAAGCCGTAAACAATGGAAACCAAAACCGTCAAATATATTAATGTTAATGGGAAACTGATGGATCTCTCCCATCCGCAAGTAATGGGAATCCTGAATGTGACACCCGATTCTTTCTATGCCGGCAGCCGGCAGCAAACGGAAAAAGATATTATCAACCGTACCTCCCAAATAATAGAAGAAGGAGCTTCCATCATTGATATAGGTGCCTATTCCTCACGTTCCAATGCCGAGCACATCAGCCCCGAGGAAGAGATGCGCCGTCTGCGTACCGGACTGGAAATCATCAATCGCTATCATCCCGGTTGTGTGGTGTCCGTGGACACTTTCCGTGCGGATGTAGCCCAGATGTGTGTAGAGGAGTACGGAGTGGCAATCATCAATGACATTGCCGCCGGAGAAATGGACCCGCAGATGTTCAACATGATTGCCAGGCTGGGAGTACCTTATATTATTATGCATATGCAAGGCACGCCGCAAAATATGCAAATGAATCCGCATTATGACAATCTGTTGAAAGAAGTCTTTCTCTATTTCTCGGAAAAAGTACAGAAATTACGCGACTTAGGAGTAAAAGATATTATTCTGGACCCTGGTTTCGGTTTCGGAAAAACAGTGGAACATAATTACCAGTTGATGAATCATTTGGAAGAATTCAGCCTGTTCGAACTACCGTTACTGGTCGGTATATCACGTAAATCAATGATTTACAAGCTGCTAGGCGGAACCCCTGATGATGCCTTGAACGGAACAACAGTGCTGGATACCATTTCCCTACTAAAAGGAGCGGATATTCTCAGAGTGCACGATGTAAAAGCTGCTGTAGAAACCGTGAAGATAGTACAGAAGATGAAAGACTCCGCTGCCTTTTAATTCTTAATTTTCAATTTTTAATTCTAGAAAGATGTTTATTGATTTTAGTATAAAAGACCTCATCGATATCCTGCTGGTAGCCTATCTGCTTTATCAGACTTACCGTCTGATGAAAGATTCGGGTTCTATCAATATCTTCATCGGTATCCTAGTATTTATAGGTATCTGGCTGATTGTATCTCAGGTTTTGGAAATGAAACTGCTAGGGTCTATCTTCGATAAATTGGTCAGTGTAGGTGTCCTAGCCCTGATTATTCTTTTTCAGGATGATATACGCCGGTTCCTTGTCACACTGGGCTCGCATAAACAGTTGGGACGTTTTTTCCGCTTCCTGACGGGAAACAAGCAGGAAAAGACGGAAAAAGCGGATATTATGCCGATTGTACTTGCCTGTATGAGCATGAGCAAAGGGAAGGTGGGGGCACTGATTGTCATCGAAAAAAGTGTACCTCTGAATGACATCATCCGTACAGGAGAAATTATCAACGCCAATGTGAACCAACGACTGATAGAAAATATTTTCTTCAAAAACAGTCCATTACATGACGGAGCCATGATTATCCGCCATAAACGGATAGAAGCAGCCGGTTGTATTCTCCCGGTATCTCACGACTTGAATATCCCTAAAGAATTGGGATTAAGGCATCGGGCTGCCATGGGCGTATCGCAGGAAACAGATGCATTGGCCATTATCGTTTCAGAAGAAACAGGTGGCATATCCGTGGCTTATAAAGGACAATTCCATCTCAGACTGACTGCAGAAGAGCTGGAACGTATTCTGACAAAAGAAGACTAATAACCTATCCGGATTTTTACTCCACAGATTATCAATCTTAAACATAGAAATTCAACCTATGCAACCAGTAATGAAAATCAATTCAGCATCAAACTCATATAAGGATGCTCCGCTTCCAGTAACAACCGGGTAAAACCATCCAACGTATAAGTGTGATATTTTTTTTCCGGTATTCTCTCACGAAAGCAGATACCACCCCGTACCGTATAATAGCCGTTATTCTCCTGAATAACTTCATCCCCCTCAATATGTATATAAAGTTCGGATGCCGGATACTTATGGGCGAAAACCTTCAACAACTCCTCTGCACGGATAACTCTTGCCATCCCCAAAAACAAAGTATCGGCAGACGATGGAATAAAATAATCCATACGCTGTACCTTATATATATGGGCCGCTTCATACAATAAAGTATCCTGCACCGCATCCGTATCTGCCAGCAATTCCTTTATATATAATGTATCATCCCCCATTACCGTAAATGCCATCCCCACTATTTTATCCGCTTCCCGGGCAACCAGCAATTTGCCATTACCCAGTCTTAAATCGGCCATTATAACTAGAAAATCCTCTTTAGGATGCTGAATGCAACTCCTGCGCCCATGCATACGGGAATCAAAATAATGATAATGTTCCACACCGGGAAATTCGCATACCTCTATCCGGCAACTGGGCACAGGGCGTAATCTGTCTACCCTTACCTGCTCAACCGCATACCCAAAAACTGGAGCATATCCCGACCTGGCATAATAACCGAACAACCATTCCTCTGCAGGAATCAACGAAGCCAGCAAAACTCCATCTTCATACATACACCGATGCGTTTCCTTCAGTAGGCGTTTCATGGCTCCATGCTTCCTGTAATCCGGATGCGTACAAGCACCCGATATATACGAAGTAGAAATCACCTCACCACAAAAAGTCATAGGATAAGGTATCATCTGCAATGCGGAAATAATCTTTCCGTCTTCACGAATCACCCTGTTCACTTCATCCTTATATCTCATCTTGAAATATAAGTCGGTAAACTCATCGCTATCATTGAAGCAGAGTTTCCATAATGTTTTCACTTCATCTTTTGTGGTCATTGAGCTCTGCTATACATTTCTCGAGTAAAATAACGGGCTGATAAGAAAGTTTTGCTTTGCGCAAACCTTCCAGGCCAAGGTCTTCCTCGCGGTTTACATATATATATTGTTCGTCGATATGATTTGCATATTCATAGTTAATCATGGCATACGACCCTTCTATTCCCGTATCCGCCTTTTCAACACAAGTATCCCATGTTTCATGATTGATGGGAGCACCGTATGTAAAAGCGGCAATCTTCCCGTTGACATGAAGCACGCCACCCGTCAAACCCAACGCCTCCATATGGTTCAAGGCATATGTCATGGACTTACGTTCTGCCCCCAATGCCAATTGTTCCTCGCAGTTATTGGCACGACACCATTCCTCTTCCAGCTTCAAACATTCGGGAACCAGATCTGGAGTCAACGGTTTGTATTCATAATCAGGATACTGCTTCTTGAACTTGTTGATATGATTACGTTTGGCTTGAAACTTCTTTCCTTTCAAGGTTGCCAGGTCAGTACGCAAGTAGATATAATCAAAGTAATCCCGGTCTTCTGTAAAAGTGAAACGTCCGGGCATCACCGCCTCTATATCCGCTTTCATCCCCACGCATACCCCCAGCATACGCAATTTTGCCCCCATCTCTTCAGCATCCTTTATCAATGCTTCAAGAACAGGTTTCACATCTCCAGTTCCGACGGGCATCATGTAGGCCAATTCTTCTCCCGCATAGAAACGCAGCAACAGGTAATTATCCATCACGGCATATTTAGTCTGGTACAGGAAAATCCAACTACACAGATTGGCAAACGACAAGTCGCAATTACGACGCAAACTGCCTAAGGTAAAGGACTGTATCAAGTCTTTATCCGCTAAAGTTATATCTTTAAATTCTATCATAAAATATGGGTTGCTTGTTTTCTCACCACAAATCACAGAATCTTCATTTCATTCAAAGTGACAATAGTTATCAGACTGCTGTAAGAATGCTCTGTTACTACTAAATGCGGATAGACTTTTTATAAGCAATGCTCACCCCAATGACCATACCTATTGAAAATCAAATCAATCCTCTATAATCTGTGATGATTTTCTATATATAACAAAGATAACAGCTTTTTTGTTAAATCACACCTAATAATCTAAGAATTGTCGGTGTGAAAATCGCTGTCATAATTCCGTTCAAAGTCAATCCCAGACTAGCGTATGCTCCATATTTCCCACTGATTTCCATTGCTGTAGAAGTACCGACCGCATGAGTAGCCGTACCCATAGAAAGACCTTGCGCAATAGGACTCCCCACATGACCTACCCGAAGTACCTTGAAACCGAACACCGCTCCGAACAGACCGACTACCACCACAACGGCGGCCGTCAAAGACGGAATTCCTCCCGTGGCTTTCGAAACTTCCATAGCAATAGGAGTAGTCACAGATTTAGGAGCCAATGAACAAATAATCTCCGGAGTAGCTCCCAGCAATTTGGCAATGACCACCACGGCCACCAATCCCACCAAACAACCTGCCAACTGTGAAATGACAATAGGAAGCAACTGTTTCTTTATCATCTCCAACTGCAAATAAAGTGGCACGCCCAACGCTACCACCGCTGGTTTCAACCAAAATTCAATCAGGTGACCTCCTTCATTATATATTTCATAACTGATGCCGGTAAATTTCAAAAACAGAATCAACACGGCAATGGTAAGCAGAATCGGGTTTAACACTACCCATCCAGTCTTTTTCTGCAAGACACGTGACAAAAAAAACACCCCGAAGGTGAATGCCAGCAAAAAGAACTTATTTTCTAAATATTCCATTTGATTTTCTAACTAATTGGTGAACCCATCCTGTTACGACCAGTACCAAAACCGTACTGACCACTGTCGCAATTACTATCGGCCAAAACTGTGCTTCAATGACATCAAAATAAAGCATCAGTGCCACACCGGGCGGAACGAAGAAAAAGCCCAGATTAGCAACCAAGAAATCGGACAGCCCCTGCACCCATTGCAGTTTTATCCAACCCAATTTGAGAAAAAGGGTGAGCAACAGCATTCCTATAATGCTGGACGGAAGCTTGATACCCGTCAAAAAAACAATCAATTCACCCAAAGCCAAACAGCCAAATAATATGGCGCACTGACGAATCATACCTTATAAATTTATTAAATACTTATTGAAAACTGCGCAAAGTTAAGGAAACATCCCGTTTGGTGTTCAATAACATACACTTTTAGCATACTTTAAACCAAAAATAATATTGATTTTGCAATGTAGATATTGCAAAATTAGCTAATTTTGCATCGTGAAAAACAACACTCGTCTTTAGAACGTACATAATTAATATATTATCATGGATTTAATTTCTCAAATCGTTGAGCGCGCGAAAGCAAACAAACAGCGCATTGTTCTTCCGGAAGGAACTGAAGAACGTACTTTAAAAGCTGCCAACCAAATATTGACAGACGGTGTTGCCGACCTAATTTTATTGGGAAACCCCGATGAAATCATGAGCCTGGCTAAACAATGGGGGTTAGGGAATATCGGTAAAGCCACTATTATTGATCCCACAGACCACCCGAAGAAAGAAGAGTATGCACAATTGCTGTGTGAACTCCGCAAGAAAAAAGGTATGACCATCGAAGAGGCCCGTAAACTGGTTGTCGATCCGCTGTATCTAGGATGTCTCATTATCAAGGCTGATGATGCCGACGGACAGTTGGCCGGCGCACGCAACACAACAGGTAACGTACTTCGTCCCGCTTTACAGATTATCAAGACTACTCCGGGTATCACTTGCGTATCCGGTGCCATGCTGTTGCTGACTCATGCTCCCGAATACGGAAATAACGGTGTAATTGTAATGGGTGACGTTGCTGTAACCCCGGTACCGGATGCCAACCAACTGGCTCAAATTGCAGTTTGTACCGCTCAGACCGCCAAAGCTGTTGCCGGAATTGATCCTCGCGTAGCTATGTTAAGTTTCTCAACCAAGGGTTCTGCCAAACATGAAGTGGTAGATAAAGTGGTGGAAGCTTTGGCAATCGCTAAGGAAATGGCTCCCGATTTGAAGATTGACGGTGAACTGCAAGCTGATGCAGCTTTGGTTCCGCACATCGGTGCAAGCAAAGCCCCGGGATCAGAAATCGCAGGTAAGGCAAACGTACTGGTTGTTCCTTGTCTGGAAGTAGGTAATATTTCTTATAAATTAGTAGAACGTCTGGGACACGCTACCGCTATCGGCCCGATCCTGCAAGGTATCGCTCGTCCGGTGAATGACCTGTCACGCGGCTGCTCTATCGACGATGTTTATAAGATGATTGCCATTACTGCCAATCAGGCTATTGCCGCTAAAGAAAACAAATAATCATTCTCCAAACAACAACATCATGAAAATATTAGTGCTTAATTGCGGTAGTTCTTCTATTAAATATAAATTATTTGATATGACTACCAAAGAAGTCCTGGCACAGGGCGGTATAGAAAAAATCGGTTTGGTAGGCTCTTTCCTGAAACTGACTTTGCCTAACGGTGAAAAGAAAATATTAGAAAAAGACATCCCAGAACATACCGCAGGTATCGAGTTCATTCTGAATACATTGGTGAGCCCGGAATATGGCGCAATCAAGTCATTGGATGAAATCAACGCAGTAGGTCACCGTATGGTACATGGCGGAGAACGTTTCAGCGAATCTGTATTGCTGAATAAAGAAGTACTGGATGCTTTTATCGCTTGCAACGATTTAGCTCCGCTTCATAACCCGGCTAACCTGAAAGGTGTGAATGCTGTTTCTGCCATTCTGCCCAACGTTCCCCAAGTAGGTGTATTTGATACGGCATTCCATCAAACAATGCCCGACTATGCATATATGTATGCCATTCCATACGAACTGTATGAAAAATACGGTGTGCGCCGTTATGGCTTCCATGGAACTTCTCATCGCTATGTTTCACAACGTGTATGCGAATTCCTTGGCGTTGATCCGAAAGGAAAGAAAATTATCACTTGCCACATCGGTAACGGTGGTTCCATTTCAGCTATCAAAGATGGTAAATGTATAGACACCAGTATGGGGCTGACCCCATTGGAAGGTCTTGTAATGGGAACTCGTAGTGGTGACATCGATGCAGGCGCCGTTACTTTCATCATGGAAAAAGAAGGATTAAATGCAACCGGCATATCCAACTTACTAAACAAGAAGAGTGGTGTATTAGGCGTTTCAGGAGTATCCAGCGATATGCGCGAACTGGAAGCCGCTGTTGCTGCCGGAAATCCGAAAGCTATTTTGGCTGAAAAGATGTATTTCTACCGCATCAAGAAATATATTGGTGCATACGCTGCCGCTCTAGGTGGTGTAGACATCATCCTGTTCACTGGTGGTGTAGGTGAAAATCAAGCCAATTGCCGTTCTGAAGTTTGTGAAGGTTTGGAATTCATGGGTGTGAAGATTGACCTTGAAAAGAACAAGGTTCGTGGAGAAGAAGCTATTATTTCTGCCGATGACTCCAAAGTGACAGTAGCTGTTATCCCAACTGATGAAGAGCTGATGATTGCCAGCGATACTCTGGCTATTCTGAATAAGTAATTTTATTGTTTGGTTAAATATATAAATTATAGAAGGCTGCTACGCGTGATGCATAGTAGCCTTTTTTTAGGAATATTGACTTTCTCCCTCAACATACTGCTCAAGGAACATATTTTCACCATCAAATACAGCATACGAAAAATCTTGTATCCAGTCACCAAGAATCAACATACGTGAAGTACGGCTCAGCATCAAGTCTAGCATAATGTGGCGATGACCATAAATAAAATAATTGATATCCGGATGGTCTTTAAGGTAATTTTTAGTAAACAATACCAACGGTTCCTTGTCCTCTCCCATATACTCGGGTTCCTTACCACCTTCACGCTTCAGACGGCTATGCTTGGCCCATTCCAAGCCAAGTTCTATGCTCCAACGGGGATGTATGGTAGAAAACAGTGTTCGCAAAGTGGTACTATGAAACATAGAACGCAACAATTTGAACTTGGCATCTTTATCTCCCAATCCGTCACCATGTGCCAAGAAAAACTCCTTCCCATAAATCTCACAGGTCAACGGCTGACGATGAATAGTCACCCCGCACTCTTTTTCCAAGTAATCACCACACCAGATGTCATGATTACCGATAAAGAAATGCACCTCCACTCCCAAATCGGTCAACTCGGAAATCTTCCCCAAGAAACGAGTATAGCCTTTCGGCACTACCAGTTTGAACTCGTACCAAAAGTCGAATATATCTCCCAACAGGTACACTGCTGCAGCATTATGTTTTATACTATCCAGAAAATTCACCAAACGGCGCTCCTGTGTCCGCCCGTGTGCTATGGCACGAGAACCTAAATGTGCATCGGAAAGGAAATATACGTTCTTCATAATCTTACTAAATTAAATACCTCATAAATTAAAAAATCGAGAATAGAGAATTAAAAAACAACACCTTGTCCAATAACTTAGACATATTGGCAATTCTTATTCCCCAATTTTAATTCTCAACTTTCAATTTATTAGAGGAAACCCAATTCCAATTTAGCTTCTTCACTCATCATATCTTTATCCCATTCGGGTTCAAAAACCAAGTTCACGACCGATGAAGTAACTCCTTCCACAGAGTCGACTTTCTGACGGACATCCTCCATAATAAAATCTGCAGCAGGACAATTGGGAGCAGTCAATGTCATATCTAACACTACTTCTCCATCATCTTGCAAATCAATCTTATATATCAAGCCTAAATCGTATATATTCACCGGAATCTCGGGATCATATACGGTTTTCAACATGGCTATAATCTTCTCTTCTGTTTTTAAACGGGTATCTGCATCCATATCTCTCGTTGTTTTAATTGCAAATTTAATGATTTTCTACATTCTTCCTTCATCAGCATAGCTATAAAATTTGCCATCCGTTAAAATAACATGATCTATCAGTCTTATGTTCATTACTTTTGCCGCCTTGTCAAGATGTTCCGTCAACCGATCATCCTCTGTACTAGGTCGCATACTGCCGGAAGGATGGTTGTGACAAAGTGCCATGGCAACGGCCCGTTTCAACAATGCTTCCCTCAATACACAACGGACATCCACCGCTGTAGAGGCCAGTCCTCCGGAACTTATCTTTATACGGTCAATTACTTTGGAAGCCTGGTTCAACAACAATACCCAACATTCCTCTATAGGCAAATCACACATCAACGGATAAAAATATTGATAAACATCACGGGAGCTGAGAATGACCTTACGTTCTTTTCCCTCTTCCTCCTTTCGGCGCTTTCCCAATTCGGAAGCCGCCAAAATGGTGATAGCTTTGGCAGGACCTATCCCTTTATAGTGACACAGCTCATCTACAGTCGTTTTGCCCAATTCATTCAAACTATTATGATAATCACTCAACACTTTACGCATTAACTCCACTGCAGAATCCTCCGTATTTCCCGAACCTATCAGAATAGCAAGCAATTCAGCATCCGAAAGTGTCCCCACTCCATGCAACATCATCTTTTCACGAGGACGATCTTCTTCCGCCCATTGGTTTATGGTTAGTTTTTCTGCCATCTTTCTTTATTTTCCCCACCATAAAGATACATAAAAAGTCCATCACTTTAAACACCTCTTTATGGTAAAATTCTATTTATAAAAATTCTTCTCAAATGCGGCAAATTCGTTTTTCCCCAACACACAGCGTTTCCACCAGGCCCTCAGGAAACCTGTTCCATAGCCAATCAACTGAATAAAAGAAGCAAGGATGGATAATAATCCTATTTTGAAACTTTTATTTCGCAATGTGGAATCTACACAAATGATAAGAGCAAAAAGCAGCAGCAAAGACAAACTCCAGCTACAAACCAACGAATATAACAACAGGAATACAATTCCTATAGTAAAAAGTGCCGGTAACAAATGTACAACTTTCAATGATTTAGGATACTTTTTATACAGATTGATACGGGCAATACCCGAATTGTGCACTTGCTTGAAAAACTTCTTCAAATCGGTACGACGCTTGTGCCACACCCATGCTTCAGGGAACAACCGACAAGCATATCCCCCTTGAAAGATACGGATACTGAAATCAATATCTTCTCCAAAACGCATCTTAGAAAATCCTCCCAACGCTTTATATACCTCAGCCCGTACCCCCATATTAAAACTACGGGGATAGAATTTATCCATTTTTTTCTTCCCTCCACGGATACCTCCGGTAGTAAAAAACGAAGTCATGGCATAATTTATCGCTTTCTGTATATTGGTAAACGAATCATGAGCACGGTCAGGACCACCAAAAGCATCCGCCTTCTGCTGTTGAAGCTCTGACTCGACAGCCGCCAAATACCCTTCAGGCAAAATACAATCAGAATCCAATATGATAAGATATTCTCCATGCCCCCGTTCCGCTCCATAATTGCGGGTCTGCCCGGGACCGGAATTGGATTTGAAATAATAACATATATCCAACCGGTCAGCGTAATTATCTACCACTTCCTTGCACGGAACAGATGAACCATCCTCCACTACCAGGACTTCAAAATTCTTATTTGTCTGCCTTGTAAGACTGTTCAATAACTCATCCACCTCTTCAGGACGATTATAAACCGGTATAATAAAAGAATATCTCATTGCTTTATTTTGATTTTATCCATCACAGAGAAGTACAAAGAAACATAAAAAAGGCGGAGCTTGCAACAAGTTCCGCCTTTTTATATGCATATATAAATAGATTATGCCTTCACACGGCCTACATATGAACCGTCACGAGTATCGATTTCAATCGTTTCACCTTCATTGATGAATAAAGGAACACGCACAATAGCACCCGATTCCACTGTAGCAGGTTTCAACGTATTGGTAGCCGTATCCCCCTTCAGGCCCGGTTCAGTATAAGTTATCTTCATCTGCACTTTTACCGGAACATCAGCAAATAATACTGTTTCTGTAGAAGCATCAGAAACCACATCCACCACCATTCCTTCCAGCAGGAAGTCTACTCCGTTAATCAAGTCATGAGCAATAGGAATCTGGTCGAATGTTTCCTGATTCATAAAAATATAGTCTGCACCTTCCATATACAAATATTGGTGCGGGCGACGTTCCACACGTACATCTTCCAATTTTTCACCGATGTTGAAACGACGTTCCAAAACGTAACCATTAACCACATCTTTCAATTTAGTACGCATGAATGTGTTACCTTTTCCCGGTTTTACATGCAGGAAGTCAATACAGAAATACAATTTACCGTCCATACGGATAGCTGTTCCGATTTTAATGTCTTGAGCATTAATCATACTTTTCTTTGCTTATATTTGATTATTATTTCAGATTATATTCACTTACAGCTGTGATTTCGAGTGCAAAAGTAATGTAAATCAAGAAAAAACGCAAAAAGAAATCACTAAAAATGAGTTATCTCTTTGTTTATTTCAAAAAAGTCACTAATTTTGCAGCCCGTTACTCATGGTGAATAATAACATAAAATAAGTATATACAATGAAAAGAACGTTCCAACCCTCTAACAGAAAGAGAAAAAACAAACACGGATTCCGTGAAAGAATGGCAACTGCTAACGGTCGTCGCGTATTGGCCAGCCGTCGTGCAAAAGGCCGTAAGAAATTAACTGTATCTGATGAATACAACGGAAAATAATTCATCTGACCGGAAAAAACAAAAGGAGTGAAGTCGCAGAGACTTTGCTCCTTTTATTTTTTCTGACTAAACCAAACAGCCATGAAAAAGTAACTTAAATGACCAAATAAGTCAACTGAAACAACTAGGTAAGTTGACTTGCTTGTCCCATACAGTCGGCTTACTGAAAACAGTCTATTTATTTCTCCTTTCTCTCGCCCACTCCATCACATTAGCCGGAGCGCGTTCCGCCAGATATTCCTTCTTCATAAAATCCATATAGGGTGCTACGTGGTCAAAGAATTGATAATATCCCTTACACAAGTAATTCAATCCTGGTTCACCGTCTTTACTTAACATGAAACGATTCTTCGGACATTCCCCATGACAGGCAAACTCATAAGAACAGTTCAAGCACTGCTGTGGCAGACTATTGTGCTTCATCGCACCAAAAGTTTCCTGTTCTTTACTATACATCATCTCCACCAAAGTCTTCTGATAAATATTTCCCAATTTATACTCAGGAAAGACAAAATGATCGCAAGCATACACATCACCGTTGAATTCCATCACAGCTGCATGTCCACAATATTTAGCTAATGAACAAATTCCTGGCTGCTGTCCCACCCAATTGGCCAACGTAGAATCAAACAACTGAATATAGTAATTACCCACATCATTCAGCACCCATTCGTCGAAAATGGTACAAAGGAAATTCCCCCACTGCTCAGGAGTAATGGAGAAAGAAGCCAGTTCACCGTCTTTTTGCTTTAATGAAGAAAGCCGAAGACCGTCTGCACGGTTAGACAGTCGCTCGACAATGGGAGTAAACTGTATATAATGGCAATCAAGCTCGTCACGAAAGAAACGATAGAAGTCTAACGGATAATCTGCATTATAGTCATTGACCACTGCCATGGCATTCCATTCCACTCCATGCTTTTTCAACAGGTTAATCCCTTTCATTACCTTATAGAAAGAAGGTTGCCCCATCTTATTCTTCCGGTATTCATCGTGAAATTCCTGAGGACCGTCTATAGAAATGCCTACCAAAAAATTATTCTCACGGAAGAATTCACACCATTCATCTGTCAGCAATGTGCCATTTGTCTGAATGCAATTATCAATGGTTCTACCACCTGCATATTTTTTCTGAAGTTCCAAGGCTTTCTTATAAAAAACTAAAGGACGCATCAAAGTTTCTCCCCCATGCCAGGTAAACAAAACTTGCGGCATGGTTTGCGACTGAATATATTCTTTAATAAATTTCTCCAGTAATTCATCGCTCATCACATGACGCGGCTGTTCCTCATATAACTTGGATTTTTCCAAATAGTAACAATAATCACAGGCCAGATTACAAACCGCACCTACAGGTTTGGTCATTATATATAGCGGCTTTGCAAAAGGAGTTATGGTTGCTTCTTTCATTTGTTTTTCATTTAATTCCTAGTATAAAGAATACAAAGATAAAGCTATTTTTCAATATTCGTTCTTACAGTAACAGGTTTATGCTACCCTCTACCTCCAAAAGGACATTCTTCTTGCCACCCAATCTGTTTCAAATATAAGAGTTCCACCTTGCTTCAAACTCTTGAAACAAAATGAAACTCTGACCCTCTATTTAAAATATCACTTGAAAACGTGTCTGAAACGCACTTAATGACTGATTTTCAAATCCCACTCTATCCGTTATCTTAGTATAAGAGTACCGGAATCTCCATATCATATACTTATTGATATAATAATTGACAGTAAAAGAGACATCGTTCAAACGCCCGCCATAAATATGGGACCGGGTATCCGACATATCAGTATAGTTATATCCGAATACGCATTCCAACGAACCAGAGTCCGGAGTGGCAATACCACAATCCGTATGTGAATATCTATAATTACCACCTATCAGCAAACCTCTCAGTATTCCATACATACCACTCGCTTTATAATTCTTAAAATCCTTTTTCCGATTCACTTGAAGATAATAATATTGTGCTTCCAATGCCACAGGACCATATCCTGCTATCATCTCCGGTGTAAATTTTATCAGGTTCTTTGCATCCGGAATCAAGGCATTCACAGCTCTGACTTTTGCAATACGCGTCGGGAAATTAGCCCCCAAGTCAAAGCTAGTATGGTTAAGTGTAGGTTCGCTATTGTATCTAGGTGTTTCGTAAGCACCGGAAATACCCAACTGAAACAATCTCCCTGTATCATGTAAAGGACGATAGACCAAGCGGCTCATAGCACCATAACCCATTTTACCCAATTCATTGGATTTCTTCTTAAGAGCCTCGCTCTCCACATGAACACTAGCTGTACCGAAAAAATCATTTTTGTCATACACAAACATAGCTCCCATCAGCCGGCTGTTGAAAAAAGCCTCATTACTTGCCGGCTCCTCCATGGTTACTTTCATAGACGAACTAGTAGAACTTTGAAGCCCGAACTGATGTACAAAATTCCCTACACGTAATAACGCATGTGAGGAAAATTGTCTTTCTACAAATATGTCTTTTAAACTGACCTTTCCATACGCATAGCCTATATCCACTTTCGCTTTATATTTTCCATAGGTTGCTTTTACACCTATCCGGGCATCAGGAATCGCTACACCATCTACAAAGTTTTTATTATCTGAATGAAACAAGCCTCCATCCATTAAGATTCGTCCCGTAGGACGTATTTGCAAGACTGATTGTTCCTGTGCATTTACCTGTACGGAGAGCAATATCAGGAGAAAGACTCCTAATGATACAAGATTTTTCATAATATACAGTTTTAATGGTAACCATCTAAGTGCCTTGTCAATCGGTCTCTGATTTTTGTCATACTGAGGGCAGTGAAGAATCTGTAAGGCCACACAATGAAAGCAATCAACCAGATTCTTCCTCCCATCAGCACCCGGTCAATAGTCATGCTTTTAGGATTAGCAAAAACGCTTGTCCGGTTCATCTAAGAAAAACATTACATTAAATAGTTACGGCTTATGGTTAAGTTATAGGGGATTATTTTTTGGAAACAGACTGAACGAGTCCTGCTTTTTGCAGCTTGGAAAACTCATCTTTCGCCTTATTAAGCTGTTTCACAAAAGCATCGTTGACATGGAGACGGGCAACAACAGCACTAGCCACAATTCGGGCAGCATCCACATCACTTTGGAAATGATACCCACAAATAACACGACTCTGTCCCATTTCAAATCCTCTTTTCAGAATCTCATTCTGCCTGTCAGGATTGACTTCTGCCAAAACAAGGGCAGTAGCCCATCCTATGGCTGTATGTCCCGAAGGATAGGAACCATTCGTTGAAAGTTCTTCCTGCTGTTCGGGATTACAAGTCATTTCATTGAAAAAACTAAAAGGACGTACACGCATATAATACTCTTTAGCATGACGGGTAGCCAAATCTCCGGCATCCTCTCTCATATTAATAATGAGCCTATACAGTTCTGGTGTTTTATCCCTCGTTATTTCAATACCAAAAGCCTCCGAAAAGGCAAAGGGAACGCCATCACCATTTACACGGGCATCACTGGCAGCTTGTTCACCCCGAGGAGTATCCCTTTGCAATTTCCCCCAGTCGTAACGGGCTTTGTCATACAAGAACAAAATACTTCCGGCTTCAGGAGGAGGAGGCAGCAACTCCAGACTATTGGCAACCTCAGATTCTTCCAAATAATAAAGTTCGGGATTGGTTCTTCTATCCTTTATTTTTTTCTCTTGTGCAAAGATGTTTAATGAAACGGCACAAAACACTAGAAGTAAGGCAAACTTTGTTTTCATGATAAAAGTTTAGTTTAAACGGTTAATTAATAAAATTCAATTGGTTTTTCGAAAAACATTTTAATCATCTACGGAACATACGACAGACAATCAGAGTGTCCGCATCTGACGGAAACAAAAGTAGTGTTTGAAATTATCCCGAAAATACCTTTTTAATCCCGTTTCTTCCTTTTATATGACCAAAACATCCTAGAAGAGAAAAGGAGAGAAAAAGGAGAGCCGGAAGTGTTTCAGCACTTCCGGCAAAAAAGCCATTCCTTATAATAAAACAGATACACGAAACCGGCTCTACGAAATACAGTAAATTGAGATAACTCTAAAGATGAACTTATTTTCTTCTTGAACTGATACGGTCATAAAGCAGATTGATGACTTTACAATCAAACTCCCCCTCAGGATAAAGTTGTTCTATTTCTTTCCTTACATTATACTTATGTCTTGTTACCGTTGCCTGATCTACATCCAGCACTCTTGAAATAATAGTAGCATCAATATCTTCTATCATCAAAAGTATCGTTATAAAATATCTTTCTTTTCCCCTTCGTTTCATAAAGGATAATTTACCCAATTCAGGATATTTGTCAGCAAAATCCAAACACACCTGTTTCAGTTCCTGACGCATCTTATCCTCTCCCTCTGTTTTTCTGTATCCCAAGGCATCAAACAGGGTCTTGACTTTTTTGGCAACCTCATGAACATCCATTTCCAGTTCCTCCCCATTCATCCCGACATCATCCGGATTTATCCTTTTTTTATCCATCAGTGCTTTCCGAGTTTCTCTTTTCCGTCTTTTCAAAAGGAAAAGAGCAAGAAAAGCCGATAGCAGCACTGCTATTGACAGGATGATATACAGCGCATAGGACATCTCTTCTTTTTCTATCAAGATAGGAAGCAAGCCTGATTTACCATCAAAAAGGAATAATCCTGACTTACATCCCAAAACCGCTTTCCGTCCATTGACGGCAATACAAGGCTTGCTAAAAGCCAAATCGCAGAATAATGGTTCTGGAACACCGGCATCATCCAATCCCTTAAAACTCATGCCATAATAATAGAGTATGAAAAAGCCCTCATTAGGATTCTTTTCAAGAGCTCCCGATATTGATTTCACATGTTTCACTGGCAGCAAGGTCGCATTTTCCTCATTAACGATTCCCAACGAGGTATTCAAGTATTTATTTCTACCATTCACTATCACACCATAAACACTCTCATACCCTGATAAATCACGTATCTGCCAGAAAGATTCCTGCGGCCTGTTTAAAGGCCTTCCATACAATCCTTTGTTCAAGGTCGTTACATAAATACTGTCCTCATTCTCACAAATTCCGGTAATATAAGCGTCGATAGTATCTTTCTCCCCCTTATCTGACACGACCGGAATAGAAGTTACAATATGGTCCTGCTGTTCATCTATAATACCTAAATATTCCCTAGTACCCACATAAAGACAATGTTCCGCGGTGGAATAATAAAGAGAAGTGATATTATTCTGCTCTTTCGTGTTACTGAACTGCAAAAGACACTCCGCTCTATTGCTTTTAATCTTATAAAGTTTCTTACGCGTAGCAAGAAAGAAAGTATTAGGACTGGTTTCCAAAAATTTTATAATATCATTACCTACAATATCCAAACCTTCAATCTTTCCTAAAGACTTTGATTTGAATTCCGGATGATTATAGACGAACTTATACAGATGTAAACGAAGATCATCGGTAATAAAGAAAATGGAGTCTCCCGTCCTTTTATCACTAACCGCCAATACATTATTGTCTAAATCTGCCGAGTTCTGCCGCAAGGCAAAAGAAAGCATAGCCTCTTTACATGCCAGATGCAGAAAGTCTTTCCCCATAAAGCCTATCTGTCTGGCGATAGTACTGACTCCATTCGGCAAATCATATTTTAAAGTGTAACCGTCTTTAACATAAAGTATAGAATTAGCACTGATAAACCATTCATCCTTGTCGGGGCCTTGAGCATACAAGTAGCACCGTCCTTTGTGTACAAACGTCTTTTTTCCATCGGGAGCTATCTTGAAAACCGAATTTTCCAACAAAGCATATACCGTATCATTATAAACACTGACATTGGTAACCAGAGAATCTATAACAGGTCGTTTAAAATCCGTTTCAAGATTACGGACAACGAACAACCCCTGTTCACTAGCCACATATAGTCTTTTTTCCTTTATCACGACCTTGTTCACCCCACAGTTTTTACTACATTTCCCTAGTTGAATGGGAGTAAGTTCATGAGATGTGGAACCATCTTTCAAATTCAATCTAAACAGTCCATTACTAGTCCCCACATACAAACACTGTTTATCATCATCCAAAGTCATACTATATACCGAATAATTCATCCTCTTATTTTTTATGTAGTAAGTCTGGGTCTGCTGAGAGGATTTAGCCAGCAGCTTCAAACCAGCATCTCTTGTTCCCACAAACAGAGAATCTTCACTATATTCCAATATATCATATATACGCCGGTTGCTATTAATGGAATAGGTCTGGCAATTATTATTCACTTTTTCTATGATACAACCGTCTTCCTGACCAATATAAAGTTTATCCGCATCTGCTGTCGAACGGCTGATACATGATATAGGAGCGTCAAATGTATTGATATTGCAAGTGAGCTTTATAGGTTTCGGGACAAGTGCATCCTTGCAGCCTGTCAAACAGAACAAGGCTAATATAAAAAGAAAGTACAGGCTTTTTTTCATATTCAATTTTACTCATTTAAGTGATATCGATTAAACAAAGGCTTTCTACAATCAATCAAAAAGTTGAATGTCCGTTATGTTTATGCAAATATAATACGTTTTCTCAAAATCCGGAAGGTTCTTAACAGATTATTAGCTAATTCCTTCATATGCCCTCTATATACAAAAGAAGTTATGTCAAAACCCAGATGATTCTCTCACCCGGCTTAACATAACTTCTCCTGAAATAAAAAAATATATTAATCTGATTTATTTCAACAGTACTCCTATCTCACCAACAGCAGTTACTGCCTTATTATTTATTTCGGTAACAGGCTCCAATTTAAAATAACGGGCCGGATAAGTCTTTCCGAAACGTACAAAATAAGGAACAGGATTATGCATGATATTACTGAATTCACCTGTAGCGTCACACTTCATCCAATCCTTACCATTCCGGCTGACATAAAAGTTGTATTTATAGATAGTGCCAGTCAGATCCTCCTCCTGTGCAGGAGCATAACTAAAACCGGCTATTTCCACTTCTTTACCCATATCAACCACCAAGGGAGTTAAAGTTTCGGTTTTCCAAACAGTTTCCTGTTTTCCATCAATGGCTGCGGCTGCATCCATGCCCACTGTTTTCCAACCATCCACCGGGACATCACTCAAGGTTACTTTCATTGTTTTATCAACCAATGGTTCAGCATAATACAAGCCGATGTTACTGATATTGACGGTTCCACGAGCACCCGTAATTGTCACTCTAACCTTTTCGGCATAACTATCTGAGAAAGGCAACAACCGTTTATATCCCACCGTAGTTCCCTCACCCACATGATGCCATGCGCCATTGGCAAACACTTCTACTGTAAAACCTTCCACACGCTGGCCTTTTGTAATATCCTCCTGAATTAAGAAAGTATTAACAAGTGTATTCTTCCTCACCTTATATTCTTTCGTATCTCCTACTTTGGCTGTCCATATTCTATTTCCCTTCTCAACTTTATTATCGGCAAAGGTCTTTTTTATATATTCCGTCAACTCCTTGATACGTTTCACATCATTCTCGTGCATCAAACCACGTTTATCGGGTGGAATATTCAGCAACAAAACAGAGTTACAGCCCACAGAACGATAATAAATATTCACCAAGTTGGCAAGTGAACGAACTTGATTATCCTGTTCGGCATGATAGAACCATCCCGGACGGATAGAAACATCAACTTCAGAAGGATACCAGAACAAATCCGATGCTTTAGATACCAATTCACGGCTTCCCAAATCCTTGGACATAGCATTTATGCCCAATCTCTTATAGACTTCATCAGAACCCAGATAAGAATTAGGCATCAAAGCCGTTGCACTCCATTCCGTGGTACGTCCCAATCCACCTTCATTACCTACCCAACGCACATCATCGCCCATGATAGCGGTAACTGCCTTAGGTTGAAGACGACGGATAGTCTTCAAAATAGCGTCCCAATCATATTCCTGCTTCTTTCCGTTAGGTCCTTCGCCATTAGCTCCATCAAACCATACCTCGTGCACTTCTCCATAATTGGTAAGCAGTTCAGTCAGCTGTTCGATGAAAAACTTATTATAAGCTTCTCCTTGTCCGTAACATTCCGCATTACGATCCCAAGGAGAAAGATAAACTCCGAATTTCAATCCATACTTGTCACAAGCTTTGCGGAGCTCCTGTACCACATCCCCTTTTCCGTTTTTCCATGGAGAAGAAGCAACCGAATGCTTGGTTGTCCGGGTAGGCCACAAACAGAAACCATCGTGATGCTTGGCAGTAATGATAGCCATTTTGAAGCCACCTTCCTTCAGAGCTCTTACCCATTGTTCACAATCCAATTCGGTAGGATTGAAAATGGCCGGATCTTCTTTACCATCTCCCCATTCACGACCTGTAAAGGTATTAATACCAAAATGAAGGAAACAAGTGAATTCCATTTGTTGCCATGCCAACTGTTGCGGTGTAGGCACCAAGCGGGAAGCCATATCTATCTTCTGTGCCGTAGTCGCTCCTGCCGGAAAAGCTACGTGTTTCTCATAATACTCCTGTGCCTGAGTTCCCAGAAAAGCACAAAGTAAGGCTGCGGTTAGAATCGTTTTTCTCATTTTTCTTTATTACTAGGTTATTTTAATGGACAAATCATAAACTCAAACGTATGCTTCTCCACCGGAACACGATATGGCGGCAATACCCCCGGACCACAAGTCGCAGTACCTACCCCCGACTGTTCCGCATCTAAGTGAACATTTATAATCCCTGTTCTCTCAAGTTTATTAATATGAGTAGCTTTATCTACATTAGAATCCGTAAATGGAATAACACAGAACTGAAACACTTTATCCGAACGGAAAGACAAACCTTCTCCTGCCTCATCCGCCAATTCCATCCAACGCACATCCGTACGATTTCCTGTAGCCTGGGGCTTCACATAATAATGGAACATACGTTCTGCATCTGTATGGTAAATTCCGATACATCCAGACTGATTACGGTCTATATAAGTTTCATGTTCACCACGTCCCAAATAAGAAACCTTGTTATAGGCATACGGCATTTCAAATGCCAGGCCCACTCTAGCCAATGAAGTAACAGCAGAAGTATCCGGCAAGAAAGTTGTCTTTACTTTTAATGCACCATTGCTCTGCAAGGTATATACAAAGGTAGCCATTCCCAACTTTACGCCTTTAGCATTCCATAACTCTACTTCCGCTTTACCACCTGTTTCAGATGCTTTGACAAAAGTAGCTTTTTGAATCATATTATCCAAACCTTCTTTCCTCCAAACTTTGGCTCCTCCTGTTTTTTCCCTGCTGTCATTGTCCGTAACAGGACGATAAAGGCTGAGAACTACAGGAGATGAAAGCATCTCTTTACCTTTATATATATAAGAGCGTAAAGCGCCGGTTGCAGGATCAATATCTATCTTCACCTTATCAGCCAATTTGATTTCCGGCGCACGATACCCTTTATTGGCAGACAGTACAAACTGGTCATAGGCCACTTCGTCATGAGTTCCAATAAAGGGAGTTGCCTTATCAGGCGTCCAAGACAGATTCAAATAAGCCTCACGAATCGTAGAAGGCAACTTTACAGCACCCAAAGAGAATGTTACAGCCTCATGAGGGGCACAGTCTGCTTTTCGAGTTCCTTCTGCTATCACTTTCCCATCATCCCCCATGACCTGCCAGTGCAACGTATAGGCATTCAAATTGGTAAAGTCATACCAGTTCTTGACTTCCACTGTCAGCTTCTTAGGATCGGTCAGTACCGATTTGATATATTGATACTCCTTCTTCACTTCAATGAGGTGCGGATGCGGTTCGCGGACTGCATTGACCAACCCGTTACAACAGAAATTGCCAAAACTGGGCACATCCTTCGGACCATAATCCCCACCATAACTCCAATACCATTTACCATCCTTATCTATCTCGCGGAAAGATTGATCCACCCAATCCCAGATACAACCTCCCTGAACAATCGGTTCGGTTTCGAATACATGCATATATTCCTTTAATCCTCCGCCACTATTACCCATAGTATGCAGATACTCTGTCATGATGAAAGGACGATAAACTTTAGGTTCTGTCTGGCGGGCATAGGCCATGAGTTCTTCCACGCTGCGATACATACGGCAATAGATATCGGTATTATAATTCTGTTCGGCCCGTTCATATTGTACAGGACGACTTTTCTCCACTGACTTCATCCAGTCATATGTACGTTCGAAGTTAATACCGTTTCCGGCTTCATTCCCCAATGACCAGATAACGATAGCCGGATGATTCTTGGAACGCTCATACATACGTTGGGTACGATCCATGTGGGCAGGCAACCAAGTGGAATCTTTGGCCAATGAAGCAGGTCCATACCCCATGCCATGCGATTCAATATTAGCTTCATCTATCATATAAAGTCCATAACGATCACAAAGCTGATACCAATAAGGATGGGTAGGGTAGTGCGAATTGCGGACCGTATTGATATTATGCTGTTTCATCAATTTGATATCTTTTTCCATCAGTTCCTTGCTTACAGTCCGTCCTAATTGGGAATGTTCATGACGGTTCGTTCCCTTTACCAAAACCGGCACACCATTGATGCAAAAACGTCCGTCCTTAATTTCCGAAGTGCGGAAACCTACTTCACATCCGGTAAGTTCCGTTACTTTACCTGTTACATCTTTCAATTCCAAGATCAGTGTATAAAGATTCGGATGCTCAGCACTCCAGACTTCCACATCCGGCAAACTTTGTTCATCCAACTTCAAGAAATGGCTCAATCCCTTCGATTTGATAGGATATTCACCTTGCAGAACCGCCTTACCGGTTTTATCTTCCAGTCGGTAAGCAAAGGTAGTCATGGAAGTAGAAGGCCCTTCAATGGTAGCTTCCAAACCGAAAATACCTTCTTTATATTGTTGTTTGTCTAAAGAAGAGGTTACTTTATAATCGGCTATATACTGTTTAGGAGTGCTGTAAAGATACACATCACGTTCAATACCACTCAACCGCCACATATCCTGGCACTCCAAATACGATCCGGCGCTCCAACGGTAAACCTCCAATGCCACCGTATTCTCACCTTTCTTCAATTTATCAGTGATATCCCATTCGGCCGGTGTCTTTGAACCTTGATTATAGCCCAACAGATGTCCGTTCACCCAAATATAGTAAAAAGAAATCACTCCTTCACAACAGATAACCACACGGCGGTCTTCCCAATCGGCAGGAATTGTAAAGGTACGTCTGTAGGAACCGACTTCATTCTCTTTATATGGAACTAAAGGCGGATTCTTTTTAAAATGGAACAGTTTGTCATCGAACTCATAGGTTTCGTTTACATAAATAGCTGTTCCATATCCTTGGCGTTCCCAATTGCCGGGAACCTGAATATCCGCCCATCCTCCTGTATAAAACTCCGGTTTATAAAAATCCTTCGGACGGTTATCGGGATTCTTTACCCAATGGAATTTCCAACTACCGTTCAGACTCATATAATAAGGAGAAGATTCATAATCTCCGTTACGGATATCAGATATGGTTTGATAAGGCCACACATAAGTATGAGGGGCCAGTTTGTTCAGTCCGACAGCATATTGGCTCTGCCATTCGGGTTGTTGTTGCGCCGTTACCGGAAATATAACCAGGATAGCCAAAAAATATAATAATGTATTTCTCATATATCTATTTATTCTATCATTACCTCATCAAAATAAATCCTTGCCTCTTGTCCGGGACGTACATGGGTTGCAGGACACTCTCCGACTCCTTTAGCAATAATCCGCACATAACGGCCAATTTCCTTATTCAAATCAAGTACCACATCCTCTTTGAAAGTCCCTTCACGGAAAATCTCTCCATCTGTGAACTGTTTACCGGATACTTTACGATAATCCCGATTATTATTTGAAACCCACACTTCAATATCTGCCGGTTTATGGGCAGCCATGCCATAATTCGTTATACATCCCACTGATACAGAACGAAGCAATTCCTTCTTTTGCAAATCTATAGTAAAAGCAACAGAATCACTGCTTTCCCATGAATGCCATTCGAAATCCGACTGGCGCAAGCTGCCACGTATGCCATTTACTAAAATCTTCCCGGCCTGTTTATTTCCTAAAACAGGTTTGGCGGTAGCCTTATTCCAAGCCAAAGGCAATGTCAATATTTTTCCCATCTGCCGACCTGCTCTATAAGTCGCACACTTTATAGTTTGTGTATCAGTCACCATCAACGGGTTCTTATACAGCAGAGACCGGTCTGTCGGCTCCTTACCATCCACTGTGTAACGGATTTCCACATCAGGACGTTCACATTCCAGTCTCACCTGTAGTTTTCCATTAACAGGAGTTACCGTATGTTGTATATTATACATGGAACAGGCAAACACAATCCCTTTTGCAGACAGATGCTCGTTGAATTTATCCATTGCCACCAAAAAACTTCTCCAATTCTTATGCCAAGGCTGTGTCCAAGCCACTTCGGCTAAAGCAGCCAGACGAGGGAACAGCTGATACTCCACATCTTTCGGTTTATTGCAAAACTCAGTCCACATAGAAGCCTGTACTCCCATCAGCAAGGAACGTACCTCCGGGCTCCATTCTTTCTGTATCGGTTCATACCTATATATATCCTTCAATGTATTATTTCCAAAATAGGTCAAAGGTTCAAACCATTGCGGTCCCTGATAACGAATCAAATACATGATACGTGCAGGAGTCATGACAAACCGATGCCCTTGCTCCGCCGCCTTGACGGCAGCCTGACCGTAACCTCTCCAACCATAAATAATTGCTCCGTCGGGAATCCGGGTATTGGTCAGTTCATCCCATCCCATGACTTCTTTCCCTTTGCTTTGCACATATTTACTCATTCTCGTCATAAAATAACCTTGCAACGCTTCTTCGTCCTCCAGGCCTTCCTGTCGCATACGTTCCTGACAAAGCGGACACTCCTTCCAATGCGTTTTCCGAGCCTCATCCCCACCCAAATGAATATATCTAGAGGGAAACAACTCCACCACCTCATCAATCACCCCTTGCAAGAAAGTGAACACACTATCATTTCCTGCACAGAAGATCACATCCGCATGACTTCCTCCCAGTCCTGGAAGGACACCGATAAATTTATCGACCACAGGACAAGCCAGCAACGGATAAGAAGCCAACGCCGCATTACTATGAGCCGGCATCTCAATTTCAGGAATCACTTCAACCTGATGTCGAGCGGCATACGCCACTATCTCACGGATATCCTCCTGAGTATAAAATCCTTTTTCTACAGTCGGTTCACCCTGCCGGGGATTACGACGCTCCGGAAAAGATTTTCCAGGACGATCTACACGCCGTGAACCGATTTCAGTGAGTAAAGGATATCTCTTTATTTCAATACGCCAACCATTATCATCCACCAAATGCAGATGCAGGGTATTGATTTTCAACATTCCCATACAATCGATAATACGAAGCAGATTCTCTTTCGGAATAAAAAAGCGGGCCACATCCACCATCAATCCACGATATCCGAAACGAGGTTCATCCTTGATTGTCATAGCCGGCACGCTCCAATCCGCAGTTTCCGCCACCGCTGTGCCCTCAATGGAAGCAGGCAATAACTGACGAATAGTCTGCAAGGCATAAAAGAAACCTTTTGTATCTGAAGCTTTAACTATTATCTGCCTGGGAGTTATTTCCAGATGATACGCCTCACTCTTTAATGCGTCATCGGTAAGGAAACTGATTTTTCCCTTCTTTTCTCCAACCTTCACACAAGGAGTAAATCCGGCCGCCTGGGTAAAAAGAGCAGAGAAACAGCGTGCAACCTCTGCCTGCTCCTCATTTTCTACCGTAAAGTCTGTTTTTCCGGAGAAAGTAAAGTAACCTGTACCCGGAGTGACACTCTCCGGGCAGGGAACAATAGATATAGGTTGGATTAGATTGTCAGCAGGTAAGGCCATAGTCGCAAATAACGACCATAGCAAAATCAAACAAGCGTATTTCATGATATATGCTATTTTTCTTATTCTTTGTCTCTATCGGGTGAAAAGCGTACCGGATCATTATACTGCTCCTGCAATCTTGCCAATTCAGCCTTCAGCTCCGTCACAACCGGTTCATATTCTTTCTGACCATAAAGATTGTGCATTTCCGTAGGGTCTGCCTGTAAATCATACAATTCCCATACATCAATATCATTATAGAAATGAATTAATTTATAACGCTCTGTACGTACACCATAGTGACGTTTCACCATATGTTCTGCCGGATATTCATAAAAATGATAATACAATGATTTGCGCCAATCAGCAGGTTTTTCTCCTTTCAACAGTGGAAGCAACGAAACACCTTGGATATCTTCAGGAACAGGAGCACCTGCCAATTCCAGAAAAGTAGGTGCATAATCTATGTTTTGCACTAATTCTGTAATATCACCTTTCCGGTCGAAACCTTTGGGCAACCGCATTATAAGCGGAGTATGCATGGATTCTTCGTACATAAAGCGTTTGTCAAACCAACCATGTTCTCCCATATAGAAGCCTTGGTCTGAAGTATAAACCACCAAGGTATTGTCCAGCATATTCTTTTCTTTCAGATAATCCAGTACACGGCCTACATTATCATCCAACGATTTCACTGTTTTCATATAGTCACGCATATAGCGCTGGAACTTCCAATCGGCCAGTTCTTTACCCTGAGGATTCTTTTTATAAAAGTCATCAATAATGGGACCATAAAACTTATCCCATGCCGCACGCTGCCCCTCATCCATACGTCCGATATAATTTTCATAAAGAGCCTTCAAACGGGTTTGTTTATCGGGGCGAAGCATCTTAAGGTCATAAATCATATCCATATCCTTCACGATGCTCATTTCCTGTGCCGCTGCCGCAGGGCGTCCTTCATAATCATCAAAGAAATTATCGGGCAACGGAAAAGTTTTATCTTCATACAAAGACAAGTTACAAGTATCTGCCAGCCAGTTGCGATGAATAGCCTTGTGATGAATTAAAATACAAAAAGGTTTGTCCTTATCTCGTTTGTTCTCCATCCAGTCTATGGCATCATCAGTAATGAGATTGGTTATATACCCATGTTTTTGAATGGTGTCATTGTCTTGCGTAATAAAATCCGGATTATAATAATCACCTTGTCCGGGTACAATCTCCCAATAATTGAAACCTGTGGGCAAACTCTCTAAGTGCCATTTTCCGATAAGGGCGGTCTGGTATCCGGCCTGTTGCAGCAGCTTCGGAAAAGTCTGTTGCGAACCATCAAATATACAAGTGGTATTATCATAGAATTTATTAGCACAACTATGCTTGCCGGTAATCATGCAGGCACGGCTGGGACCACTCAATGAATTGGCCACAAAACTATTTGTAAAACGCACTCCATCATTAGCAATGCGGTCAAGGTTGGGCGTTTCCATATAACGCTTGTCATAGCAACTCATCATCTGGGCAGTATGGTCATCGGTCATTATATACACGATGTTGTAAGGTTTCTGCTCCTCAGTTTTCTTTTGTGAAGCGCATGATGACAGAGATGCCACAGCAGTAATGCCGGTCAAAGAAAAAAATAATCCTGATTGTAGGTTGTTCATATTCATAAATTTAAATAAGCAAAGAATTAACATCCGCAAAGATACAAGTTATATTATTGTTTCTTGTCTGGAAATGACTATTTTATATCTGAGAATGTCCAGAAACAGGTTACAGACAAGAAAAAAACAGATGCAAGGCGCAGGTGCGCCCTGCATCCGGAAAAATCCAATAAAGACCTATTGAATAAAGCGTTCTATCATGTTTCCTTAATTAGTATAACCATAATTATTGTCACTATAGTCAAGAGCTGAATTGGTGTCTATCTCATCTTTCGGAACCGGGAGCAATAAATTTTTCTTCAAGAAATTTTCATCATTCAAATTTCCATCATTAAAAATACGTTCTCCCCAATTGCCGTTCCGTTTAGGATTATTGGCCACTGATTCTTGAATAATTCCATGCCCATTGTTGACCTCAAAAGCCTTTTTCAGAAACTCTGTGCCGCGTAAACGCATTTTCTGATACATTTCCGGTTCACCGGCACCTTCAAAAATACGTTCAAAATAAATTTTCTCACGCACTTGTTCTTTAGACAAGCCACTCCTCCAGTCAGCCGGCTGAGATGCGTTTCCTGATTGACGCGCTCTCTTCAGCACCTCATTGGCAAATGTTATCGCCTTATCAGTCTGCCCCAATTCATTATATACATCCGCTGCCATCAGTAACATATCTGCATAACGATACAAAATTAAATTCTTATGACTGTTATTACCACTCTGCTCAGGATCCCACGGCTTCTTGAAATAGGGCCATGACTTTGTATTGGTAGATGGCTTTTTTGTCGCATTTTCCAACAAAGACAACAAGCCTTTCAAATACCCTTTTTCAGCGGGAGTCGCAGTAGCCGTATCGGCAATCATAGCATAAAGTTCTTCAGCTTTCGGACTAGCCGGATCAGCTAACTTCTCGTAAGGAATCCGTCCTACATACAACTTGGGTTTCTTCCATCCGGCAGGTTTTTCTTCTCCTCCAATGGTATATGTAAAATAAGGATATGCATATACAGTATCGCGTGCCGAAGCTATAGGCTCCTCTTTAGGTTTCTCACCTTTTCCTACTCCGGCATAAGACTTCCAATAAGTCAGGAATGTGCTTTCAATACGTGGATCACCGGGATAAGTAGCCCAAAAATAATCATACAAAGCTTTTGAAGCACGTATGCGGTCCCAAGCCTGCCCATTACAAGAGCCATTAGGAGCGACCAGCCAGCTACCCCGGTTACGGGTGGTAGAACCTGCAAGTGCAAAATTCAATTGAAAAATAGATTCCGGAGAACCTTGTACATAATCAACAAACAAATCACTGAATTTATCCGCCAGCCGATATTTAGGCATTACCTCATCAAAACACGCTTTCGCCTTCTCCCAAGCCGTATTATCACCCTGACAGCCCAAAGTATGATAAAGTTTTCCTAGATACGCTTTCGCTGCCCACTTCGTTGCAAAACCGTCATCATCTTTTTCCGGTAAATTCTCATAAGCGAACTCCCAGTCAGTACGTACCAATTCAAAGACCTCATTTTTAGGAGAACGAGGAACAGCTACTCCGTCATGAGCAGAGGGAGTGGTCTTTAAAGGTACATCTCCATAGGTAACTGCCAAATTGTAATAAGCCAATGCACGCAAAAAACGAGCAGCCGCTTCCATTGGCAATTTATCAGCCGATTCTAACGGACTATCGGCAATATTGGCAATGAATGCATTTGTTTCACCAATCACTTTATACATCCCTCTCCACGCCATTGTGTTTATAGTTTCATCAATTCCTCCGTCCATAGAGACCAATAAATCTGTAGAACTGCCATTTGTTTGTGACCATCCAAAACCACAATATCCAAATGTTACTTCCTGCCATGCCTGGCCATAAGCATTATCAGCCGACATATATCCGTAACATCCCATCAAAGCCTGTTTGGCATTTTCCACAGTACTAAACTGAGTTTTTGTATTTATCGTATATTGCGGGTCTTCATCCAGCCACGATTCGCAGGATGCCAATAACAAAGCACCTGCTAATAAAAATATATATTTTAGTTTTTTCATTTTACAAAAAAATTATCGGTTAAACTATTTAAAAGGCCACATTTAATCCAAAGACATAAGAACGTTGGCTTGGAAATGCATTCATATCAATGCCCGGGCGTAATCCATCAAAAGCAAACGAATTGATTTCCGGATCGTATCCACTGTAATTAGTGATGACAAATGCATTTTTAACCGAAGCAAATACACCTATATTCTGAAAGCCGATTTTCTTCATCCAAGATTTTGGCAATGTATAATTCAAAGTGATATCCGAACAACGCAAGTAACTTCCATCCTCAATATAACGGTCATAAACCACGTTCTTTACATTCGCCGTAGCCGACGGATAAAGATTTGAATGATTTTCTTCCGTCCAGATATTCCGGAATGCTTCTTGTGTCAAATTACCAGCTTGCCGAGAGGGCGTATAATAACGGATATTCGTATTCAATATCTGATTACCATGCACACCATTAAAAGAAGCCGAGACAGACAGGTCTTTCCAGGCAATACGAGTTTGGAAACCATAAGTAAAGTCCGGATTCGGATTGCCTAAAATGGTTTTATCCTTTTCATCCACAACACCATCCTCATTCATATCCACCGCTTTTATATTACCGGCTCCCAAGTCATTGGCCACAGAACTGGAATAATATTTGGTTGATCCGTCAGCAGCCGTATAAGCAACTTTTCCATCTACAATATCTTCCGGCTGAATAATACCTTGAGTCTTATATCCGAAGAACAATCCCGGTGCCTCACCTGCAATGAAAAGATTAGCAATACCAAAATGATCCCCTATAGAAGTTCCCTGATATCCACGCACATTTTTCAAGGTTCCAAAATCTGTCGGTGCAAAACCCAGATCACCAATTTTTGATTTATTAAAACCAATGTTTCCGCCCAAACTCCAACTCCAACCGTTCAAGTTACGGAGAATATCTCCATTCAAACTAATTTCAACACCTTTGTTTTTCAACGAACCTTGATTCAACATCACACTTGCAAAACCACTGGAAGCAGGCAATGAACGCGAAATAAGCAAATCATTAGTTTTTTTCTGATATACATCTACTGATCCTGACAGACGGCTGTTGAAAAAAGCAAAATCAAAACCCACATTCCAAGAAGATGTACGTTCCCACTTCAACCCGTCATTCTGCAAATTGCTTACCGCCATTGCCAAAATCTGATCCCCTGTGGCTTTTGCATAATCTATTATTTGTGAATAATCAGAGAAAGTAGCATAAGGATTAATGCCCTGATTGCCTGTAACACCAAAACCTAAACGTATTTTCATTTGATTCAACCAGTTAATATTCTTCATAAATTCTTCCTGCTCCATACGCCAAGCTAAAGAGAAGGAAGGAAAGTAAGACCATCGGTTACCCTTTTTGAATTTACTTGATCCGTCCGCACGTACAGATGCAGTAAGCAAATATTTATCATAAGCAGAAAGATTGATACGACCTAGATAAGACAGTAACTGATAATCCTTTTGGGTAGGTTGTTCATGAGTCTTCACAGAAGCAAGGTGTAACCCTTTTGTACGTAAGTCAAAATTAGAGAAACGAGTACCCTTCACATTCTTATTCAAGAATGTATGTCCGTCATAAGTTACACCAGCAGTAGCTCCCAGATGAATACCTTTCGCCAAGTCAATATTTAAATTCAATAAGTTTTCTATATTATAATTGGTCTTATTCAAGTTAGCCATGGCTAGCACACCTTGATCATTAGCACCGATAGTGAGCTGCATACCATACCAACGAGCACGTTCGTTTATATTCACATTTCCCCCGGCACGAAGATTATACGAAAGATATTTGCAAATATTCCATTTCAAATCCAGACTACCGCCAAAGCTTTTATCATCCGTTATATCATCATAGTCATCCCGCCAGCTATAAACAGTAGTTTTTGCATCCATGTCCGTTTGTAATGTCGGGTCGTCTGCCGGAATTTCATAAGGAGCTGTATCCAGTACTGTACGTGCCAATGAACCGGCAATACCACCTGTCGTATTACCTCCGGTCATCATATCATTTTGTTTGATAGATCCATTCAGAGCAAGTGCCATAGTAACGGACTTTGAAAGGTTAGCCGTAAGGTTTGCACGCAAATCACCTTGTTTAATACCTGTATTACTTACAATACCTTTTATATCCTTAAAGCCACCCGAAACATAATAAGTCATTGCATCCGATCCTCCGCTGACCGATGCAGAATAAACTTGAGAGAAAGCGGATGAATAGGCTTCTTTCTGCCAGTTCTTATAACTCAAGACACGATAGTATTCAGGGTTGGTAGGATCTTTCTTATATTTATCCAAGTTTTCACCATACACATAATGCATCTCGCCATTTGCTTGCGGATAGTACTTTTCCTCGCCGGAATTAGCCTTCATATTGGCATAAGCAGCGTATTGTTCCAGATTCAACATATTATGCAGGTTACGGGCGTCCGCAATAGTAAAGTTTGCAGTCACGTTTACTTTAGCCTTACCTGCCTTCCCTTTTTTAGTCGTAATGATAATAACACCATTCGCACCGCGGGAACCATAAATTGCCGTAGCCGAGGCATCTTTTAATACAGTGATATCTTCAATATCCGCAGGATTCAAAGCACTTAAAGGATCTTGCGCAATTTGGAAATCACCGCCACCCATAGCCGACTCTGCAAATTCCCCGGTGGAAGATTGCGGGACATTATCAATAACATACAGAGGCTGGTTATCTCCACGCAATGAGTTAGCGCCACGAATTGTCACAGAACTGGCAGCTCCCGGAGCAGCCATAGATGAAGTTACATTCAGCCCCGCCACCTTACCTTGCAACAGATTATTAAAAGAAGCTGTTTTAGAAGCATCGTTAGCATCCGGACGCAAGCTGGCGGTAGCACCGGTCAAATCACTCTTTCTTGCCGTACCATAAGCCACTACCACTACTTCATCCAATGTCTGAGTATCATCTTTCAACTGAACATTCAATACTTTTTTCCCTCCTACCGGCAATTGCTGGGTCACATAGCCAATAAAAGAAAACACTAATGTAGATTTGGAGTCAGGGACATCAATAGAATAATTGCCATCAAAATCTGTAATGGTTCCCGTGGTTGTACCTTTCACTTGTACATTCACACCGGGCATCCCCTCGTTAGTACTATCAGTAACTTTACCTGTTACTTTTATCTGCTGGGCAAACATATCTGGAATTGCTGCCATACAGAAGACACACACTAGAAAAACGTTAAAGAGGTTCTTCTTCATAGAATTAAATTTAAATTAGTAATTTATGATAGTTAACATTATTTTAATTTGTGGCAAATGTAGAGGAAAACAGAGGTATAAGAGGTACAATAATCACTATTTTTAAGTCCAAAATTAGCTAAAAAGGTCCATTTCACCGAGAAATAGTCAATTTTGGAGGAGGAATAAACAAAGTCGGAAACCTGGCTATTGTTTTTTTAAAGACAATGACAACCGACCCAAATACAAAAACAAGTATCTTTGTATCTCCAAATATGTTTTTATCCATTAATCAATATATTATGAAACTAAAACTTTCTATTTTAACAATCCTGCTGTTCTTCTTATCAGCCTCTTTTCCCTTGGCCGCCCAAAAGGCTCCCCAACCGTTTGATATTGACACCCCTTCGCTCCGCGTCTTCCTTCCGGCTCCCGAGCTAGCGACAGGCCGTGCCATAGTAGCCTGTCCGGGTGGCGGATATGGCGGACTGGCTGTCAACCACGAAGGCTATGACTGGGCACCTTACTTCAACAAACAAGGCATCGCACTGATTGTACTGAAATATAGGATGCCTCATGGTGACCGCACTCTCCCCATCTCGGACGCCGAAGCTGCCATGAAAATGGCACGCGACAGTGCCGATGTATGGAATCTGAATCCATATGATATAGGTATAATGGGCTCCTCTGCCGGAGGGCATCTAGCTTCAACCATCGCCACACATACCCGCCCCGAACTCCGCCCTAACTTTCAAATCCTATTCTATCCTGTCATCACCATGGATAAATCCTATACTCACATAGGGTCTCACGATAATCTTTTAGGTAAAGACGCTTCCGCCGAACTGGAAACCGAATTTTCCAATGAGAAACAAGTAACCAAAGAAACTCCCCGCGCCTTTATCGCCTACAGTGACGATGACAAGACAGTTCCTCCTGCCAATGGAGTAAATTATTACCTAGGGCTACACAAGAATCATGTACCAGCCGTACTCCATATTTATGCCAGTGGCGGACATGGCTGGGGTATCCGCGAAAACTTCATTTACAAGAATGAGATGTTAAACGATTTATCTGCCTGGTTGCGCAGTTTCAAAGCTCCCCGTAAAGATGCTGTCCGTGTAGCCTGTGTAGGCAACAGCATTACTTACGGAGCAAGAATCAAAAACCGGAGCCACGACAGCTACCCCGCCGTTCTAGGCCGTTTGTTAGGAGATAAATACTGGGTGAAAAACTTTGGAGTCAGCGCACGTACTATGCTGAATAAAGGTGATCACCCTTATATGAAAGAACAAGCTTATCAACAAGCATTGGCGTTCAACCCCAATATCGTTGTTATCAAACTAGGAACTAATGACAGCAAGTCATTTAACTGGGTATATAAAGCAGATTTCATAAAAGATACACAGACCATGATTGACGCCTTTAAAGCCCTTCCCTCACAACCTGAAATCTATCTATGCTATCCTTCAAAGGCATATCTTACCGGAGAAAGCATTAATGATGATATCATCTCAAAAGAGATTATACCTATGATTAAGAAGGTTGCCAAGAAAAACAAGCTGCCTGTCATTGACCTTCACAGCGCAATGGATGGAATGCCGGAATTATTCCCCGATCATATCCATCCCAATGAAGAAGGAGCGAAGGTGATGGCAAAAGCTGTTTATGATGCTATAAAAAAATAAAGGAAACGAAGGAGCAGACAGGGATTAATCAGCAAAAAAGAGATTTTTATCGGTTGTCCACATTATTCATCGTCTTTTTGTTGTGTTATTCAAGACAATCAACTATTTTTGTTCCCAAACCTTGAGTAAGTAATGAAAACATCTGCCCACAACATACGAATCCTGTCCTTGCTCCTTCTATTCATTCTATTACATTCTATATCAGAAGCCAAACAATACTTTTTCCAACAAATTCCCTCTCAAAACGGACTTTCCTCCATGGTACGCTGTATGGAAGTCAGTCAGGAAAAAGGATATGTCTGGATAGGGACACGCTCAGGAATCGGACGATTCGACGGTTACGAACAGCGAAGATATCTGCGCGGTAATGTCACACATATTTTGGAAGATGAAGAACATACCATTTGGGTCATCACAGAAAAGGGAGTATTCCGCTACAATGAAATAGAAGACAATTTTATCCTTGTGCGGGATAAAGACAACAATCCGGTAATAGCCAGTTCTCTTTGCCTATGGGAGGACGGAGTAATCTTCGGGGGAAGAGGAAGACTATATAAATACAACTATGAAGACCATATTATCAACCTGTTCCATACGTTGAAACCGAACGGCAAGTATCATATTTCCAATCTTTACCAATGGGATTCCCACACTCTCCTAGCCACCAACCGATGGGCAAAAGCTTTATTTATTGATATCGCTACGGGCAACACCCGTCCTGTTCCCTTCAACAGTGAACAGATTATCTCATTGTTGATTGATAGAAAAGGAAATGTATGGGTAGCTCATTACAATCAGGGAGTAAGCTGTTATGGCCGTAATGGAAAACAATTACAGACCTATCATACACAAAATTCTCCTCTCAAAACCAATGTAGTGCTATCATTAGAAGAGCATAATGGACAAATATGGATGGGTACAGACGGCGGAGGAATCCATATTCTCAATCCGCAGACCGGCAAGATATCGACATTGAGGTATATTCCGGGAGATCGTTACTCCTTGCCTGCCAACTCTATTCTTTGTCTATATAACGACAAAAGCAACAATATGTGGGCGGGAAGTGTACGCAATGGATTAATCAATATTAAAGAGGTAGGAATGAAAACTTATCAAGACGTGCTGCCGGGACAGAATTACGGGCTGAGCGAGAAAACAATCCTGTCCATTTATCAAGACAATGACAACCAAATATGGATCGGAACAGACGGAGGCGGTATCAACCTCTTCGACCCGGCCACCGGAAAGTTTCATCACATACTTTCTACCTGGGAAGAAAAGGTAGCTTCCATCACCGGCATGGACAAAAACCATCTACTGGTTTCGCTATTCAGCCAAGGCTTGTTTGTCTTTCATAAAGAAACCCACCGATATCAGCCACTTGTCATTATCAACGACAGCATTAATGATATTTTATGCCATCGGGGAAAAACAGTCAATGTATATCAAAATACTCCTGAAACCATTTTGATGTTATCCGAAACACCTTATAAATACCATATTGGTAAAAAGCAATTCATTCCCATCACCAAAGGAAAAGGCATCACTGATATTGTCGGTACATTGTTACCCATAAACAGCACAGGAGAGGATTGCTATCTGCACGATTTGGAACATATCTATAAAATCAACTCCAGCCTCAACGAACTGGAGCTTATATTTACCTGTCAAACAGACACCGTGTTCAATTCTGTCTCACTAGACGAGAACGGATTGCTATGGATAGGCAGTAACTATGGTTTAAGTTATTATAATCCGGTTACCAAGCAATACACCCTTGTCCCCAATACCCTGATTAATGAAATAAGCTCACTCATTTGTGACCGGCAAGGGCGTGTATGGATAGGAACGGAAGAAAAATTATTCGCATATCTGATTAAAGAAAAGAAATTCATCTTATTCGGTGAACCGGACGGAGTGGTACAAAACGAATATCTGGAGAAACCCCGGTTACTCTCTTCATCCGGAGATATCTATATGGGAGGTGTAAACGGCTTACTACATATCAACCGGCACTTACCTGACGAACCGGCACTTCTCCCCACTCTTCAACTGGCCGACATCCTAGTGGGCGGAGAACGTGTCTACGACCGGATATCAAATGACCACCAACTCAGTGTCAATGAAAAAAGCAAACCGATCATCATCAAAATCATCACCCGTAATAAGGATATTTTCCGCAAACCCATGTATAGATACACCATTACAGGACTGAACGGACAAAACATCTATTCTTATTTACCGGAAATAAACTTAAGCAGCCTGCCAACAGGCAGTTATCACATAAAAGCCGCCTGCAGTACCCGCAACGGTGACTGGACAGCAGACTATGATATTCTTACCCTGATAGTACTGCCTCCTTGGTATAAATCTGGCTGGTTCATCCTAAGTTGCACCCTTTTTATCTTCGTTAGCGTTATCCTCATTTTCATCCTGTTATTGCGTAACAAAGAAACCAAGTTAAAGTGGGCAATGAAAGAACATGAGCAGCAGGTATACGAAGAAAAAGTACGCTTTCTTATCAATATCAGCCATGAGTTCCGGACTCCACTGACCTTGATACATGCACCCTTGAAACAACTAATGGATAAACTTACCGCCGACAACGAAAATTATCCGTTGATCCAAAGCATCTGTAAACAATCTGAACGGATGAAGAACATTCTGAATACTGTTCTGAATGTTCGCAAGATGGAAGTAGGACAAAGCACACTCCATGTCCAGAGCATACAATTGGATGAATGGGCAGAGCAACTGATTTCCGATTTTAAACCAGAAGCCTCCGTCAGGGGCATCACGCTCGTCTATCAACCTGAACCGGAGATTCAGACCTTGTGCTTCGACAAAGAAAAATGTACCACTATCCTGACCAATCTATTAATTAACGCATTGAAATATACTCCCGATGAGAGTACAATCAGTATTTCAACCCGTTTGTCGGAAGACAAGACAAGAGTACGCATATCCATTTCCGACCAAGGTCCGGGACTGAAAGATGTGGATACCAACAATCTCTTTGTCCGCTTTTACCAAGGCAACAACAGTCGTCCCGGCACAGGAATCGGATTGTCCTATTCTAAAATACTGGTCGAACAACACGGAGGCAACATTGGAGCCTACGACAACAAGAATTTCGGAAGCCCGGGAGCCACTTTCTGGTTCGAACTTCCATTAAATACCGAACCGGGAAATATCACGCTGCACCCACAAGAATATCTGAATACACTTCTGGCACCCACGCAAGAAACAGAAAGTATTCCCAAACAACAGGAAGAAAATAAAACAGCCCCAAACCATACCTTATTAGTAGTAGATGACAACAAAGACCTGACCGATTATCTGGCAACAGCCCTGAAAGACCGGTTTAAAACAATATGGGTAGCCGCCGATGGAGAGGAAGCATTGCGTCTTTGCCGGAAAAAACGTCCTCATATAGTTGTAAGCGATATCCAAATGCCCCGTATGAACGGCTATGAGCTATGTAAACAAATAAAAGAAGATTTGGAAATAAGCCATATCCCGGTTATACTGCTCACTGCACGTAATGACGAAGAAAGCCAACTATATGGTTATAAAAACGGAGCAGACGCCTACGTCACAAAACCTTTTGAAGTAAGTATGCTATATGCGATTATCTGTAGCCAACTGCATAACCGGGAACGGATGCGTACCCGTTATACAGACATCGGCCCTCTGCCGCCACCCGAGGAAGGCACCTTCAGTTCTGCCGATGAAGAATTTTTAAATCGCCTGAACCAGATAATCACAGAACATCTGGATAACGAACAGTTGGGTATTCCATTCATTTGCGACAAAATAGGAATCAGCAGAGCTTCTTTATACAATAAGCTAAAAGCATTGACAGATATGGGAGCCAATGACTATATAACCCAAATACGTATGGAGAGAGCTATCTGGCTTATTCTCCATACAGAACTCAGCGTCAATGACATAGCAGATAAGACAGGATTCTCAACCGCCAGATATTTCAGTACTGTATTCAAACAGCATACAGGTTGCTCCCCTACTCAATACAGGGAGAAACCGCCTGTCAGCACTCAATAACCCCATAAAACCCTGTTTTCATTCCATATTGTGTTAATTTCCGACCATTTATAATAATAAATGATATATAATATGGAATAAAAGCAGAAATATAGTGCATAATCCAAATGAAAGAGCTTACTTTGTCCAACAAACAATTAGAGATTTATTCTAGTTTTATTCTCATCATGTATCTTCTCAGTTACCCACATTGAGTATATTCATTCCTGATTTAGAGCTTCTTGAAATTTCGTTGTTAGATTATTAATTTTTTATATTGACAGTTATGAATATGTATGTTGGAAACCTTAGCTACAACGTTAAGGAAGTAGATTTGAGAGAAGTTATGGAAGAGTATGGAACAGTAGGCTCAGTCAAGTTAATCGTTGACCGTGATACAAGAAGATCAAAAGGTTTCGCTTTTGTCGAAATGCCGGAAACTTCAGAAGCCTCAAACGCTATCAAACAGTTGAACGGTGTAGAATATGCCGGCCGTCCAATGGTAGTAAAAGAAGCCTTACCCAGAAATTAATAGCATAAACTTGATAGACAAAGAAAAAGGATTTTCCGCAATGGAAAATCCTTTTTCTTTGTCTATCAAGTTTTAATGAATACTACTTCGTAAACATACACCTGCTACCACTCAATAAATTTACCACGAGCTCTGCGTTCTGCCAACATCTGTGTAAGGAAACGCTGACGGTCCTTAGCAATGTAACGCCGGGCAAAAATATTAGGAACAGCTACCCCCAAAGCTATACAGAAAATAATAAGCGCCGAGTTAATACCATTGGAAAAAGCAAGTGTCACTTCCCCTACCACTCCACGCATATTGATAAGCGCCAGCAACGAACGATACATCAAGACACCAGGTACCATCGGAATGACAGAAGGAATAGTCAGCACATGATTAGGGACATGAAACCAATGAACGGCTTTGACAGCTATCAAACTCACGACAAAGCTTCCCATAAACGAACCGATCACCGGACCATATCCTAATTCAAAGTTTACAAAGTTACGGGTGCATACTGCAATAATTCCACCTACAGCCACCACCCACAACAAACGTCTCTGCACATTAAAAATAGTAGCGAATCCCATAGCCGCAATTGCAGCCGCAACAGCATATACCCAATAAGCATCGTGCGGCACCATACTCAGTTCACTGAACTTCTGGTCGATAGTCACATCATTCATCACCAGCAGCCTCAAGGCAAAAGCGATACCAAACGCCATGCCTCCTACCATCATTACCGTGTTGGCTGCACGCGTAATACCTACCAACAAGTGATTGTCAATCATATCGTCCACAAAATTTATCAGCGGCACACCGGGTACTATATATAAAGTACAGGCCAGCAACGGATGATACGGAGTGGAAGATAAACCGGAAAAAGAAAACGCATAAGCCAGACAAGTACATAAAAATGCAGAGATCGCAATACTCATATATACATTGATACCGAACTCAATGCAACGGGCACGGGTACGGAACCCCACAAAAGTACAAATAGCCGTAATCAGAAAAGCAATCCAGTCACCACCAAACAACTTGCAGAACCCTCCACAAGCAAACCCGGTACAGATTGCCACGACATAAGGGGTATAATTACGCTCCTGACGAGCAATCTTCTCAAGTTCTTCCTCGTATTTATCCAATGAATAATCCTGCTCAATGGCACGCCACGAAAGTTTACTGATTTTTGAAATGGCTTCCATATTGATACCATGTTTCTCGCATTTCTGAAACTTGGAAAAAGAGTGCTTCTCGTCACTCACATTGACCATCAGCATCGTCCACCGGATATCAATATGCAGTTTCTCTTCCGGAATACCCAGATAAGCGGCCACGCGCTTCATGTTTCTTTCAATTCGGTTAGTGTCTGCCGCGCTCTCCATCAGCAGCTTGCCGGTACGTAATAAAAGGTCTAGTTTACGGCGCAATAACAGCACCTCTTGTTCATTTGTTGTCTCGTTCATCTTCTTTTTACCTCAATTTTATTTACTCTGACAGGAAACAGGTTGTTTTTTCGGGATGCAAAGGTACAAAAAGTATATGATATTCATAACTAAATGTAGGAACAGAAATGAAATTGTCGTATCTTTGACCCGAAATAATTAAGTTAGATATGGTAACATTCAAAGAATTCTTTTCATTCAAGAATAACCGCTTCTTCTGGCTCAATCTGATAGCGATGGTAGTGGTCATTGTGGCAGCACCTTTGGGAACCCTTCAATGGCTGGACAACTATACACGCCACGGCGAAGCAGTGGTAGTGCCCGATGTAAAAGGAATGAATCTGCGGATTGCAGAAAATGAACTCGACAAGCAGTCACTAAAATCAATCGTCATAGACTCCAGCTATGTAAAAGGAATAGCCCCCGGTGCTATTTTGGAACAGAATCCCGCCGGTGGCTCCAAGGTGAAGTCGGGCAGAACCGTCTATCTGACCGTCAATGCAGACAGCGCCCCCAAGGTAGCCATTCCCGATATCATGGATAATAGTTCTCTCCGCCAAGCCGAAGCTAAATTACGTGCGTTAGGTTTTAAAATAACCGAACCCGAATATATCAGCGGCGAAAAAGACTGGGTATACAGCATAAAATACCGAGGACGCGACTTGAAAGCCGGAGAAAAGATTCCTCACGAAGCCGTACTGACCCTCACGGTAGGCAACGGCAATGAAACCATGCCCGAAGATTCTGCATTGGTAAATGAATCCGGAACTGCGAACGATGACAAACCTGTGGTAGACGAATCCTGGTTTTAAACTTAACACACAGTGATGATGAGAGAAGAATATGTGGATGAACTAGACGACACACTGGATGATGTGGAACCGGTAGTGGACAACCCCGCCGAACTGTATGAACATTTCCGTGTAGTAGTAGACAAAGGACAGTCACAGGTGCGCGTGGACAAATATTTGTTCGAACGGCTTGTCAACTCTTCGCGCAACCGTATTCAGAAGGCTGCCGACGCCGGCCTCATCATGGCGAACGGCAAACCGGTGAAAAGCAGTTATAAAGTAAAGCCTTGCGACGTGCTGACGGTGATGATGGACCGTCCACGTTATGATAATGATATCATTCCCGAAGATATTCCACTGGATATAGTCTATGAGGACAACGATTTGATGGTAATCAACAAACCGGCCGGACTGGTAGTGCATCCGGGATGCGGAAACTACCACGGTACGCTGGTCAACGCCATAGCATGGCATCTGAAAGACAACCCCAGATACGACCCTAACGATCCGCAAGTGGGATTAGTCCACCGTATAGACAAAGACACCTCGGGCCTGCTCGTGGTAGCCAAGACCCCCGATGCCAAGACTCATCTGGGACTTCAGTTCTACAACAAGACCACTAAACGTAAATACAATGCTCTGGTATGGGGTATCGTAGAAAATAACGAAGGAACCATAGAAGGGAATATAGGGCGCAACCCCAAAGACCGCATGCAAATGGCTGTACTGAGTGACCCCGCCCAAGGAAAGCACGCCGTCACCCACTACCGGGTACTGGAACGTCTGGGCTATGTCACGCTGGTAGAGTGTGTGCTTGAAACGGGACGCACCCACCAGATACGTGTCCACATGAAGCACATCGGGCACACGCTGTTCAATGATGAGCGTTATGGCGGAAACGAAATTTTAAAAGGAACTCATTTTAGTAAATACAAACAATTCGTAAACAACTGTTTCGAGACCTGCCCCCGCCAGGCATTACACGCCATGACGCTGGGCTTTGTCCATCCCCGTACAGGCGAAGAGATGTTCTTCACCTCTCCGCTGCCCGAGGATATGACAAACCTGATAGACAAGTGGAGAAACTATATCAGTAACAGAGAAGAACTATGAAACGTACTATTGCCATAGTAGCCGGAGGAGATTCCAGTGAACTTGTCGTTTCCCTGCGCAGTGCACAGGGACTTTACTCTTTCATTGACAAAGAGCGTTATAACCTATATATAGTAGAGATGGAAGGGCATCGGTGGGAAGTAGTCCTTCCGGACGGTTCCAAAACCCCGATAGACCGTAATGATTTCAGTTTCATGGAGAACGGCGAAAAGAAACATTTCGACTTCGCCTACATCACCATCCACGGAACTCCGGGGGAAAACGGTATCCTGCAAGGTTACTTCGACCTGTTAGGAATTCCCTACTCCAGTTGTAACGTACTGGTATCTGCCATGACTTTCAATAAATTCACCTGCAACCAATACCTGAAAGGCTTCGGTATCCGCGTAGCCGAATCACTGATCCTGCGTAAAGGGTTTGAAATTACAGACGAAGAAGTAATCAACAAAATTGGTCTGCCTTGTTTCATCAAACCCAACGCCGGCGGTTCCAGCTTCGGTGTCACCAAAGTAAAGACTAAGGAAGATATACAACCCGCCATCGAAAAAGCTTTCAAGGAAAGTGACGAAGTAATGATTGAAGCCTTTATGAGAGGAACGGAAATCACCTGCGGCTGTTACAAGACCTCGGACAAGGAAGTGGTATTCCCCATCACCGAGGTGGTGAGTGCCAACGAATTCTTTGACTATGGAGCCAAATACAATGGAGAATCACAGGAAATCACCCCTGCCCGCCTGCCCGAAGATATAGCCGAACGTGTACGTCTGCTCACTTCGGCCATTTATGACATTCTGGGGTGTTCCGGCCTTATCCGCATTGACTATATCATTACCGAAGGCGAAAAAGTAAACTTGCTCGAAATCAATACCACCCCGGGCATGACAGCTACCAGCTTCATTCCCCAACAGGTGCGTGCCGCAGGATTGGATATAAAAGATGTGATGACTGACATTATAGAAAATAAATTTTAGTGGTTCGTGATTAGCGGTTAGTGATTAATATCCATGCGGCACATAATGCAGCCTATTAACCACTAACCACTGGCCACTCATCACTGACTAACCCTTATAAATTATGAACATACCAGCTGAATTTAACGAGATTCGTCCGTACACTCCCGAAGAGTTACCGCAAATCTATGAAGAATTAATCGCTGACCCCGTTTTCCGGACAGTGGTAGAGTCTGTTATGCCGGGCGTACCTTTCGAAGGTCTTGCCATGAAGATGCGTCAATGCAAAACAAACCTGGAATTCCAAAAAGCGTTCTTTTACGGACTGTTATGGGATTTGGTGAAAAAAACAGCCAACGGACTGACATTCGACTGTTCCGCCTTGTCTGACTTAACCCGGAACTACACTTTCATCTCCAATCATCGTGACATTATTCTGGATTCGGCTTTTCTATCTATCCTACTGATAGACAAAGGAATGACCACCGTAGAAATCGCCATCGGCGACAACCTGCTCATCTACCCATGGATTCATAAGCTGGTACGTGTCAATAAATCATTCATCGTGAAACGCGGCCTCAACATGCGGCAGAAACTGGAAGCATCTGCTTTGATGTCGCGCTACATGCATTTCGCCATGAAGGAAAAACATGAGAATTTATGGATAGCGCAACGTCAGGGACGTGCCAAAGATTCCAATGACCGTACCCAAGACAGTGTATTGAAAATGATGGCCATGGCAGGTGAAGGCGATGTCACCGAAAGACTGAAAGAACTGAACATCGTTCCGCTCGCTATCTCTTATGAATATGACCCATGCGATTTCCTGAAAGCCAAGGAATTACAACAGAAACGGGATGATCCCTATTTCCAGAAAAGTCCCGAAGACGACCTGATCAATATGCAGACCGGCCTTTACGGATACAAAGGACGCATCCATTTCCAGACTTCCGCCTGTCTGAATCATGAACTGGACGAACTGAAAGAACACAATTTGCCTAAATGTGATTTGTTTACCGCCATATCGGAAACCATAGACCGGCATATACACAGCAGTTACCGCTTGTTTGCAGGTAATTATGTGGCGTGTGACCTCTTGATGGGAGACAACCGTTTCACGGCCGAGTACACAGAAGAAGAAAAAGAGCATTTTGAAAACTACATGGAACAACAGATTGCCAAAGTAGACCTTCACAATAAAGATGCCTCTTTCCTGCGCCATGCTTTGCTGACTATGTATGCCAATCCGCTCATCAATTACCTGAAAGCGGCAAAAGGATAAGAACGTTTACCGTAAAGGGTGGATTTTACAGTCCACCCTGAAAAAGAAAATTACAAACATGAGGAAAGTCGTTATTTTATCTTTTCTAGCTTCTTTGCTTCTCGGCGCGTGCGGTGAAGACGATTATGTATATCCCAATGTTCTGACAGATATGATCGACTTGAAAACCGATCATACAGGAACCGGACGATATCTGATAACGGACGAAGGGACAGAGTGGCGCATCCAGTCACGTACCGGTCTTGACGGACTGGCACCAGACACCACGTACCGCACGGTTACCATGTACGCTCCATTGACAGACTCGGAAGAAGCAGAAAAAGAAGCCATACTTTACAATACCCAACTGGTTATTTCTCCTGTTCCCTTGCCCGAATCTAAATTCAAGGAGATAAAGACCGATCCGGTGGCCATTCAAAGCATCTGGCGGGGTGGGAATTACCTGAACCTGATTTTACAAGTCAAAGTCAAAGATCAGAAGCACGGCTATCACTTTATTGAGAACAAACTGGAGAACAAAGATGGAGAACAAACATTATACTTGACACTCTATCATGACAGGAATAATGACATCGAAGGTTTCAACCGTAAAGTCTATCTGTCTGTTCCCTTATGGGCATACGCCGGCAAACTGCATAAAGGCGATAAGATTGTATTCAACATCCATACTTATAAAGAAGGTATGACCAGTCGTATCTTTTATTTTTAGCAAACAAAAACATCAAAACATTCCATTTTATGATAAAGACCATTTATTTCATATTCTTCATCTGCGCATTCTCACTAGGATTATGGGCATGTACCGGCAAAGACAGTGACAAATTCAAGAATCTTTCCTCTGACCAGTTTGAGGAAATGATACAGGACAAGACCATCCAACTGATTGATGTACGCACGGTAGCCGAATATTCCGAAGGCCATATACCGGGCAGCATCAATATCAATGTATTGGACAATGAGTTTGGTACAAACATCGAGAAGCTTCTTCAAAAAGACCGTCCCGTAGCCGTTTATTGCAAAAGTGGAAGGCGCAGCCGCAATGCGGCCAATATTTTGGTAAAAAAAGGATTCAAAGTGTATAATCTGGATAAGGGTATCCTAGACTGGAAGGAATTAGGGAAGGAAATAAGTTTTTAACCGTTTTTTCCTTCAAATTCTTCATTATGGTTTAGCAAGTTGATTTACTGTCACTTATTATGAAGGATTTTTTTTCAATCCTTCATAAATTCTTCATCTCTGTAAGTTTGTTCCAGAGTCCCCGTCCGGTCTTCTATTTCCGAAGCGATACCTTTTCCTCTTGAATGGCAATCTTGCCACGCACTGTCTTATAATCAAGCCAAGGATACACACAGTTTTTCGTCCGATAGAAATCACTATGCTGTCCTTTTTAGGCTTATCGTTTCACCTTAGTGATGAAGTTTTATCACTAAGGTGATCAATTTTCATCACATGGGTGATACTGTTTCATCACACAGGTGAAACGATAAATAAAAAAGGAAGCATACGTCATTCCGACTGCCGGTTATTCCAACCCTTCCAGCATTCTCTTTAAAACAACTGTAGCAGAAATTTCCCGGTTGGCCGCTTCAGGAATAACCAACGAAGTAGGAGCTTCAATCACCTCATCGGTCACAATCATGTTTCTTCTCACCGGCAGACAATGCATAAAGAAAGCATTGTTTGTCACTGCCATGTGCGCCGCATCTACCGTCCAACTCATATCCTTGCTCAGGATCTTTCCATAGTCGGCAGGATGGGTGACACCGGGACATGCCCAGTTCTTGGCATAAATAAAGTCAGCCCCTTCAAAAGCTTTCATCTGGTTATATTCCACCTTCGCGCCACGGACAAACTTCGGGTCTAGCTCATAGCCTTCGGGATGAGTGATGACAAAATCCACATCGGCCTCGTTCATCCAGTCGGCAAACGAGTTAGGTACAGCCTGAGGTAATGCACGCGGGTGCGGCGCCCAAGTCAATACCACCTTGGGACGGTCTTTCTTTTTATATTCTTCAATAGTAATCAGGTCGGCGAAAGCCTGCAACGGATGACCGGTAGCGGCTTCCATGGAGAATACAGGCTTGCCGGAATATTTTATGAACTGATTCAGAATCTTTTCAGTATAATCATCCTCGCGGTTCTCAAAATGAGCGAACGAACGCACACCGATGATATCACAATAAGAAGCCATCACCGGAATAGCCTCCAGCAAATGTTCACTCTTATCGCCATCCATAATGACACCGCGCTCTGTTTCCAGCTTCCATGCACCTTGATTCACATCGAGTACAATCACATCCATCCCCAAATTACGAGCTGCCTTCTGGGTACTCAAACGGGTACGCAGACTGTTGTTGAAGAAAATCAACAGACAAGTCTTATGCTTTCCCAGGGTTTCATATTTGTAGCGGTCTTTCTTGATTTCGAAAGCTTCGGCAAGGGCACTCTTCAAGTCGCCCAAATCATGTACGTTTGTAAAGTATCTCATAATCCTTTCATTTATATTATTATTGTCTTATTTGTCCATCCCCCTGAATAATCCACTTGTATGTGTTCAGTTCCTCCAGGCCCATCGGACCACGGGCGTGAAGCTTCTGCGTGCTGATACCTATTTCCGCTCCCAATCCGAACTCACCTCCATCGGTAAACGAAGTAGGCACATTCACATAAACACAAGCCGCATCCACCATCTTCATAAAATAATCGGCCGCCCGGTCATTCTCCGTCACAATACATTCACTATGTCCCGAACCATAAATAGAAATGTGGGCCACAGCCGCCTGTATGGTCATAGTCGCCGTCACTGCCATTTTGTAGTCCAGAAACTCTGTTCCGAAAGTATCCGTAGAAGCATGTTTCAGCAAGTGGGAAGGGTAAGAAGTTTTCAGATAATTATAACACAAGTCATCGGCATAGATTTCCACGTTGTCCTGCTGCAAATCGCTACAAAGAGTGGAAAGGTCGGTCAGCCGGTTCACATCTACAATCAGGCAGTCCAATGCGTTGCACACGCTGACACGACGTGTCTTGGCATTACGGATAATGACGGCTCCCTTCGCCACATCACCATCCTTGTCAAAATAAACATGACACACACCAGCTCCTGTCTCGATAACGGGAATCGTGGCGTTCTGCCGCACATAATCTATCAGCCCCTTGCCGCCCCGGGGAATAATCAAATCCACATAGCCACGGGCATGGAGCAGTGCATCAGCCGAGTCATGTCCTGCCGGCAACAATGCCACCAGATAAGGAGACAAGTGGGCTACATCCAGCAATGTATTCCGGATAATCTCCACCAGAATACGGTTGGAGAAATCGGCATCGCTTCCCCCTTTTAATATACAAGCGTTGCCTGACTTGAAACAAAGTGCAAACACATCCAAAGTCACATTAGGACGAGCTTCATAAATAATGCCTATCACCCCAAAAGGCACACTTACCTTGGTCAGCTTCATGCCATTGGGACGCACAGTCTCATTCAGTATTCTCCCCGACGGAGAAGGCAACGTGGCTACTTGCCGTATGCCTCCAGCTATAGCGCGAATACGTTCCGCCGTCAGTTTCAAACGGTCATATTTGGGATTTAAGGGATCCATCGCCGCCAAATCTTTGGCGTTCTCTTCCAGAATCCGATCCGTAGCAGCCTCCACCCTGTCGGCCAATGCATACAAAGTGTCATTGATGATCTCCTCCTTGCAGAAAGCAAGAGATCCTTTTGCCTGCCGCACCTGTTTAAAAATATCTTTTATCTGTTCCATAGTCACTTCATTTTATCTAAATCATTACCACACCGCATCAGTCCAAATACAAATAATCATAGTGTACCATAGGTTTCTGCCCATGTTTCCCCTGCAATGCACGTGCTTCTGCCGAATCAAATCCGATGCGTCCCACTCCTATCTGCCTGCCCCGGTGGTCTATGATTTTCACTATATCATCTTTTTCAAATTCCCCTTCTATGCGGACCACTCCCACAGGAAGCAGGCTTACCGCCTTATGTCCTTTCAACACTTTCACGGCCTGTTCGTTCAAATGCAACTCGCCTTTCGCAAAGCCTTCGCTGTGGGCAATCCACTTCTTCACGCTGGATACTCCGCCTTCTGCCGGAATAAAGCGCGTACAGACTGTCCCTGCCGGATGTTGCAGTAAATCGACCAGAATATTGTCTTTCTTGCCATTGGCTATAATGACTGTGATACCCTCATCGGCCACTTTGCGGGCAATGGTAGTCTTTGTCAGCATACCGCCCCGGCCAAAGCCCGATTTCTCCGTCTGTATATAGTCCGAAAGATCCTTTCCCTGCTCCACCTCCCGTATCACCTGCGTACCGAGGGTAGAAGGAGAGCCATTGTATATGCCGTCAATATTGCTCAGTATGATTAATGCCTGCATATCCATCATAGAAGCGATCATTCCCGAAAGTTCGTCATTGTCTGTAAACATCAGTTCGGTGACCGAAATAGTATCATTCTCATTTACGATAGGTATGACACCGTTCTCCAGCATCACCATCATACAGTTGCGCTGGTTCAGGTAATGACGGCGCGTGCCAAAACTTTCTTTCGTAGTCAGCACCTGCCCGACGGGAATACCGTGTTCACGAAACAGCTCATAGTAACGGTTGATCAGCTTTGCCTGCCCCACCGCCGAGAAAAGTTGCCTTTGCTCCACACTATCTAATTTTTTGGAAGGTTTGATCTCGCTGCGTCCCGAAGCTACCGCCCCAGATGAAATCAGAATGACTTCCACTCCGGCTTTGCGCAATTCCGCCACTTGGTCTACCAATGCCGACATACGCGTCACATCCAGTGTACCGTCTTTACGCGCCAACACATTACTACCTATCTTTACTGCTATTCTTGTAAACTGAACTGCCATTTCTCTTGTTATTTTAGAAACACAAATATAGATATTAAAATCAATCTGTAAAGTCAAATAAGCCAAAAATTAACCTTTATCGTATTTGTGTGCATGTATTTTAATTCTCATCTTTGCAAAATGAAAATATATAACGATAATATTCAATAGGCAAACGTATGGTTAAAGCTATTTTTTTCGATATTGACGGTACATTGGTTTCTTTTGAAACTCATAAAATTCCCGCTTCAACCCAAGAAGCATTAAAAGCACTTCGTGATAAAGGCATTAAAATATTTATTGCCACCGGACGCCCACAATGTTTAATAAACAATCTGAGTGATTTAGAGTTTGACGGGTATATCACAGTCAACGGCAGCTATTGTTTTACTGCCGGCCACCAGCCCATTTATAAAGGTTGCATCCCGCAAGAAGACATTGAACGGCTAATAACTTTTCAACAGAAATATCCGGTACCTTTCGTTTTTGTACACGGCAATGAAATGTTCGTCACTGAAGTGAATGACAGAGTACAGGCTGTTTCCGATCTGATTGAAATTCCTGTTCCCCCTGTCGCCTCCATAGAAGAAGCCCGTGGAAAAGATATCCTGCAAATAATGGGATACTTTACGGCCGAAGAGGAAAAAGAAACAGATATATTCGGCAAAGTGCTGACTCATTGCGAACCGATGCGCTGGTATCCATTGTTTGCCGATATCATTGCACGGGGCAACAGTAAAAGTACGGGAATAGACAAAGTGCTGGCATATTTTGACATTGACCTGAAAGACACAATGGCTTTCGGTGACGGCGGCAACGATATCCCCATGCTGAAACACGTAACCACAGGGATAGCTATGGGAAATGCCGAGCCCCATGTCAAAGCTGTGGCCGACTACGTGACAACCTCCGTAGATGAAGACGGGATAGCCAATGCTTTGAAACATTTCGGATTAATCTAAAGAAGATTTGATGAAAAGAAAATGAATGATGCAGAGAGTATCCTCATGAGAGATCCAAAACTAAGGTTTTTCATGTCGTTTATTAATTTAAGATGTACCAAGATATTCATTTACTTCTTATTAATTCGTTTCTTGTTTTGATTTCTTGACCCATTTTTCCAGAAAACTCTTTATCTTTACACAAAATATTTATTAATTGCGAATCTATGAAGAAAACCTATTCTATCCTTTGCGCATTTGTATTGGCAGGCTCGTTCTTCGGCTGTTCCACAACACAGCAGAAGACAAGCGAAACTGACTACACGCAGTATGTTAACACGTTCATCGGAGCAGCAGACAACGGACATACCTTTCCCGGTGCCTGCCGTCCTTTCAGCATGATCCAGACAAGCCCCGTAACCGGAGCTATCGGCTGGAGATATTGCTCGGAATATGTGTACACCGACTCCCTGATATGGGGATTTACCCAAACACACCTTAATGGAACAGGGTGTATGGATTTGGGAGATATCCTGGTGATGCCAGTTACCGGCACACGCGCCCGTGCCTGGGACGCTTATCGCAGCCACTTCCCCAAAGACAAGGAAGCAGCGACTCCCGGATACTACACCGTAGAGCTGACTGATCCCGGCGTGAAAGCCGAACTGACCGTCTCTCCCCATGCCGCCCTACACCGTTATACCTATCATAACGCCGACTCGGCATCTGTATTGATTGACCTTCAGCACGGACCTGCGTGGAACGAAAACCAATATCATTCGCAAGTACAAAGTTGCGAAACCAATTGGGAAGATGCACAAACTTTGACCGGACATGTACGCAACAGCGTATGGGTGAACCAGGATTGCTTTTTTGTTATGAAGTTCAATCGTCCCGTCATAGATACCCTGTATCTGCCCATGGCCGAAACAGAAAAAGGGAAACGTATCATCGCTACTTTTGACATGGAGCCGGGAGAGGAACTGCTGATGAAAGTAGCCATGTCCACCACCGGCGTGGATGGAGCCAAGAAGAATATGGAAGCGGAAATAGCCGACTGGAATTTTGAAGGAGTGAAGCAAGCAGCACACGACGAATGGAATAATTATCTGAGCCGCATTGAAATAACCGGTACGGATGATGAGAAGACCAACTTCTATACTAGCTTCTACCATGCCCTGATACAGCCCAACCAAATCTCGGACGTAGACGGATGGTACCGTAATGCAGCCGATTCCATCGTTAAAGCCGGTAACGGAGCTTTTTATTCCACTTTCTCCTTATGGGACACTTACCGTGCCGCCCATCCGTTTTACACCTTAATGGTTCCTGAAAAAGTAGATGGATTCGTCAATTCATTGGTAGAACAGGCTGAAGTACAGGGCTTCCTGCCTATCTGGGGACTTTGGGGAAAAGAAACATATACCATGATTGGCAACCACGGTGTTTCAGTTATCGCCGAAGCTTACCGCAAAGGCTTCCGAGGCTTTGATGCCGAGCGTGCCTTCAATGCTATCAAAAATACCCAAACCGTATCTCATAAACTGAAATCCGATTGGGAAACTTATATGAAATACGGTTATTTCCCTACTGACTTGATTAAGACAGAATCAGTATCCTCTACGCTGGAATCGGTATATGATGATTACGCCGCAGCCGATATGGCCCAACGTATGGGTAAAGAGGAAGATGCCGCTTATTTTGCCAAACGTGCCGATTTTTATAAGAACCTGTTCGATACTGAAACGCAATTCATGCGTCCCCGCAATGCTGACGGGAGTTGGAAATCTCCTTTCAACCCTAGTCAGGTTGCCCACATGGAAAGTACCGGTGGAGACTATACCGAAGGTAATGCATGGCAGTACACTTGGCATGTGCAACATGATGTGCCGGGGCTTATTGAGTTATTCGGCGGAGAACAAGCATTCTTAAACAAATTGGATTCTTTATTCACCTTGAAACTGGAAACCACCCAGGCAGATGTTACCGGCTTGATCGGTCAATACGCACACGGCAATGAACCCAGCCATCACATTACTTATTTATATACGTTGGCAGGTCGCCCCGAACGTACCCAAGAACTGATCCGTGAAATCTTTGATACGCAATATCATCCCGAACCCGACGGACTCTGTGGCAATGATGACTGCGGACAGATGTCAGCATGGTATATGTTCTCTGCTATGGGGTTCTATCCGGTAGATCCGGTAAGTGGCAATTATGTATTCGGCGCCCCACAGATGCCTGAAATTGTATTGAACCTGGCCGATGGAAAGACTTTCACGATCATTGCCGAAGGATTATCAAAGGAACACAAGTATATTGACAGTATTACACTGAACGGTGAACCTTATACAAAGAATTATATCTCGCATGAAGATATCCTAAAGGGCGGGACTTTGGTGTATAAGATGAAATAAGGAATCTACCTCATTACAGGAAGAGGGTATGTATAGCTGGAGCCGACTGTCATACCCTCTTCCTGCTTTCTGTTCCTGATGCTTTTCAAAGGATCATAATGCTCCAGGTATTTATGCCCTTATCCATGAAACATGATCATTATCATTATCAGCATAACTTCTGTTTTAGATATCTTGTAATTGCCATATTAAATTGTTGCCATGAACCATGTCAAGTCAGAACATGATATAATAGGCAAAACAAAAATACAACTCTTATATTTGCTCAATCCAAACTTTATTGCGTTATTTGCGTTACATGTTTTATGTAACATAAAAACTGCAATGAAGAGTATTTCTACTAATCCATTTTTAATAACCGGTTACCAAGGGCCCGACTATTTCTGTGACCGCGAAAAAGAAACAGCTTCTTTAATGTCAGCATTAAAGAATGGCAGAAATATTACATTAATCAGTCCGCGCCGTATGGGAAAGACAGGACTAATAAAGAATGTATTTTACTATATTCAAAAAGAAAATAAATCTGCCGCCTGTTTTTATCTGGATATATTTTCAACCCAGAATCTTCAGGAGTTTGTATCTCTACTGGGACGAAGTGTGTTGGGGAAATTAGATACCTTATCACAGAGTACCTTAAAATCGCTATTCTCATTCTTTAAAAGTTGCCGTCCGGTCATCAGCGCCGATGAAATTACAGGAATGCCATCTGTAACACTCGACTTTATTCCGGAACGTTCAGAAGAAACCTTGAAAGAGATTTTCACCTACCTAAACCAATCGGGAGTAGAATGTTATATAGCCATTGACGAATTCCAGCAAATAATGGAATATCCGGAGAAAGGAGTGGAAGGCCTGTTGAGATCGTATATCCAGTTCACCCCGAATGTGCATTTTATCTTTTCGGGCAGCAAAAAGCATTTGATGGAGTCTATCTTCTTTTCCATCAAAAGACCTTTTTACCAATCTACGCAGAAACTTTTCCTGGCCCCTATTCCTTATACTCCTTACCGGGAGTTTGCCAAGAAACTGTTTGATGAAAGGAAAAAAACTTTGCAGGAAAATATCTTCCATGAAATTTATCAATCGGTAAAAGGACATACGTGGTATATGCAATATCTTTTAAACAGATTGTATTCATTGCCACAGCAGACTCCGACCATAGAGCTGTTGCATACACTCATCCAGGAAATCATACAGGAGGAAGAATATACTTATCAAACCTATTTCCAGTTTTTAACTTCCAATCAGATTCAGTTGCTGAAAGCTATAGCCAAAGAGGAAATTGTAAATGAGATTAACAGTGCCACATTCATAAAGAAATATGATTTAAAAGGAGCCAGCAGCATAAATGTAGCATTAAAGTCTTTAATTAATAAGGAGTTTGTCTTAAAAGAGCAGCAAGGATATATAGTATACGATCGTTTTTTGGCAATTTGGCTCAAAGGACTAGTATGAATAATTAAAATCTCCATCACTATGAATACAAAAGGAATTCTTATTGCAATTCTGGCATTGGGAAGCATAACGTTGATAAATGCCCAACAACCTGCCGGCTATTTCTTCAAGGAATTTACTCCAGGAAAAGTTTTATTGAAAAACAAACAGTTTGCCAAAGGGAAATTTAACTATGACTGTATAAACAAGGAAATGCATTTTTTGAATGAATCGACAGACATGGTTATAGAGAATTTGGAAGATATTGATACAGTAGTCATTGATATACACCGCTTTATTCCGTTTGAGGGACATTTTATGGAAGTGATGACTGATCAGCATACCACTCTTTTTATAGACTGGAAAGTAAAGCCAAAAGATATCGGGAAGAAAGGAGCTATGGGAACAGTTACTCATGGCAGTGTTCAAGCAATTGATGTCAATACACGCTTCCAACGTGTTAACGGTGAACAGAATTTAGACCTTTCGGTCTATAAAATGGTAACGGAAAATGTTTATTACACTCAGATTAAAGGCAAGTTGAGAAGCTTTCGAAATATCCATTCACTTCTGAAATTGTATTCAAAAGATAAGCAACAACTTATCAAAGAGTTCATTGAAACAGAAAAGATTAAGATAGAAAAACCCAAAGATATACTAAAAGTCTTGAAACGGTTTCAATAAAAGAAGGTGTCCGAAAAGTGAAGTGCCCTCTAAAAGTTTTATGTCTAACTTTTGGAGGCTGTCCATTTCAGACACCTTCTTTTATTATATAACTAATACTTTATTTTCCTCCACTAGATTCATATCCTGGTGTCTGCTTCAATGCCGAATTATTAGTCAATGTATTCTTATCAATAGGCCAAAGCAAACGGGTTGCTTCTGCTGTAGTATGTTCCAATACATATTCATCACCTGCTAAGCGCAGATCATACCAACGTTTTCCTTCAACCATAAACTCACGCATACGTTCTTTTAGAACAGCTTCCATTGCACCGGCATTATCCGGTTTTACAGACTTATTATCCGCATAAAGTGCGGCATCATTATCATTGGGATATTGTACTTCCGGATGTGCATTAAAATAATCTTCACCATAGGCACGTTTACGTACTGCATTAATTTCTTCCACAGGGTCCTCTCCTAAAAAAGCCTTAGCTTGAGCTAACAACAACAAGCAATCTGCATACCGATAAACAGGATAATCATCCAATGGACTACGCGTATCAGCCCCATCAAGCAATGTACCCAAAAACTTGGCCGGATACAACCCATAAAGAGATAAAGTTCCATCTTCCTTTTTTTCATAAGCAGCCTGAAGTGTGCTTCGCTTACGGGTATCGTTATCATTAAAGCATTTAGTATACACATCCTTATTAACTGGGTAACGGATCGTACCATTCACTTTCACTTTATCACCCAATGAACTAATGGGATTACCATTCTCATCCATATATCCGAATAATATATTTTGCTGTGGAAACATATTATTATTATATGTTACATCCCCCCACATATTATATTCATCGCGTGCATTGCGAATCGCAAATATTATCTCTTTATTATTCTTGTTATCATAAGAAAATACTTCAGAGAAATCCTCCAACAAACCAAATTTATCGGTTTGATTTCTCACTTCCTGCAATGCATTTTTCGCTGTTGTATAATCTTCGTTACCACCTCCCATGTGTTTTCCTCTCCACATATATACTTCACCCTTCAACATCATGGTAGCTGCTTTAGACCAAAAATAACGCTGAGAATCATTTCTAAACCCATAATTATCCCCAAAAGCAGTTTCTGAAGCCTGTAAATCATCAACAATCAATTTCATTACGTCAGCAGCAGAAGAAGCTGGTCTTGCTAAATTTCCAAGATCCAAGCTCGACCCTTCCGAGAAATCGGTCCATATCACTACATCTCCATAAGATCGTAACAACTGAAAGTAAAGGAAAGCACGGATACCATAAACTTCGCCCAGATAATATTTCTTGGTACTTTCATTCATCGACATACCTTCCACCTTGTTTATCATCAGATTAGCCTGATTAATCACCTCATATAAATTTCCAAAATTAGAAACAACCGTATTCACATCGTTCAAACTGTTGTTCCACATACGTTCATTACCCTGGGTAGCACTACCAAATGTTGACTCTCCAAAATAATAATCCGCACGAGGTTCTCCAAAAAGAAAAATGCTATAACTACATTTCTCTCTAAACTTAGAATGTAACCCCACATTAAAAGCATCCACCTGTGCTTCTGTCTGCCAATATTTATTATCGGCAATACTACTTATTGGCTCCAAATCCAAAGAATTACACCCGGTAAAAGCTATGCCAACCATTAAATATGCTAATATTTTTTTCATAATGAGTCTTGTTGATTAAAATGAAACAGATAAACCAAATAATACAGTTCTTGGAGTAGGATAACGTCCATTATCAATACCACGACCATATTCTGTACTTACAGCCGGTTCCGGAGATGTACCTTCATAACCAGTTATATAAAACAAATTCTGACCTGTGACATAAACAGAAGCATCCGTCATGAAACATTTACTGATTAGTGATTTCGGTAATGTATAACTTAATGTAAGCTCTCGCAAACACAAATAATCCCCCTTTTCATAATAATGAGAATTGTTGTTATCAGCAGCAGTTAAACCATTATTAGAACGTGTGATATTCTTTTTGATATTCTGATCGCCAAAATAATATTTAGATAAATCTGTGTTCGGATTATCTTCTGTCCACATATCTTTCACATCAGTTATAATATTCCATGTGCCTTGATACTGGCCCAATGTACGAGCCTTTAAATCATTATACAATGTATGTCCTAATGCATAATCAAAACGTCCATACAACGACCAATTTTTATAGCTGAATGTAGTAGAGAATCCACCGGTTATATTAGGAAATATATTACCAACGACATAACGGTCATATGAATCTATCACATCATTTCCATCCATATCCTCCCAACAAACATCTCCTGGTTCAATAGGTTTCCAACCTTGTTTACCTGCATATTCTGCTGCCTTACCCGGACCATACAAATTTGCGACATTATCAATTCGATTGTTTGCATATTTTTTTACATCATCCCAATCTTTAAAAATATGATTTTGTTTATAGGCAATAAGCTCACCTAACTTTCCACCTTCCTGACGGCCGCCAACCCATACTAACTCTCCTTTATTAGGATCCCATACCTGAGCACCACCTACACGGTTATTAACCTCCTTATTGTCAGGCAATTTTATAATTTTATTAGCTACAGTAGAAAGGTTTGCTGTCATATCCCAAGTGAATCCACCTTTATTTATGATATTAGCACGTACTTCCGCTTCAAAACCAGAATTACGAAGAGTACCCAAATTAGTAGCAATCTTATCAAATCCTGTATACCCTGGTAAAGCAAGATCGGTAAGCAAATCTTTTGTCTTGCGATTATAATAATCCAGAATAAAGCTCAAACGATTATTGAAGAAACCAATATCAAGTCCGGCTTCAAAGCTTTGGCTCTGTTCCCAACGTAACCCTGTATTAACCAATGCACTATTGTATATACCGGTTTCACCACCATAAGGTTTCGTTGTTGCATACTCACCATATACCGTATAATTACCTAAACCGTTCACATTACCATTCACACCATAACTAAGACGAGGTTTAAAGGTGGAAATCAAATCAGAAACGTTGGAATCCTTCCAAAACTGCTCTTCTGTAATATTCCATCCGGCAGAAACTCCAGGGAAAAATCCCCATCTATTATCCTTCAATTTAGAAATACCATCATAACGGAACACAACAGAAAGTAAGTATTTCATTTCATAGTTATAATTCAGACGTCCAAAACTAGAAAGTATTCGATAAGCACTCTTAGTAGTACTAGTTTCAGTGCGAGTTGCGCCTACATTTAAAGTAGGGATATCATCAGTAGGAGAATTTTGAGTTTTTGCCGCAAGCTTAAACTGATCATAAGTAAAATATTCACCCCCTAACATGACCTCCAAATTATGCTTATCAGCAAAAGTGTCGGTATAAGTCAATGTAGCATTATATTGCTGTTGAGTATAACGTTCCTGCTCCACAGAAGCCTCACGTGTTGTATTTGTATCTTTATTCTCCAATTGGTACGCTTTATTAAATTTTTCCACCATGTAATCATAACGATACAAAGAAGCGTTACCGTTTAACACTAATTTCTTTGGAAGAATATCCAATTTAAATCCTATATTATAAGTGCTTTTATTCGTTCCGTCAGAATACAGTAATTTATCTCTGAAATAAGCGGGATTACCATCGGAAATATTAGTATCAGCCGAATTAGGACTACCATCCTCATTCCAAGGATTCCAAGTAGGACGCATACCACGTGTACGATAAAAGAACTCATAAGTACCTGTCCATGACAATGTAGGCTGTGTAGACCAGGAATAAGTAGTTCCTGCATTTATTGTCAAAAATGGGAAGAGCTTATAGGAGCCGTTCAAGGAGCCATTAAAACGTTGATAACCAGTTCCAACGACCTGACCATCCTCATCATAATACCCTAAACTGGCAGCAAAAGTTCCTTTATCATTTCCACCATTGATACTGATATAATGATCTTGCATCAACGCAGGTGAATTAAAAATCTCATCATCCATAGCTCCATGATAATCTTTATAAACCAACTGTTTACCAGAGTAAGGATCAGTCATCGTCTGCCATCCTTGATTCACCAAATCCTCATTGCCTTCCAAATAACGTACATCATAGTTATTTTTAGTTGTACCACAACCATTCTGAGTATCAGGATTCCATCCATCACTATATCCTGCTACCGCTTGGTTAGCATTTTTAAATCCCAGTCGAGTATAATACAAATAATCACCAGCATTCAGATATTCATATCCTTTGCGGGCAAAGTTCATACCCATCTTGAATTTATAATTAACATCTACTTTTCCCTCTTTACCTTTTTTCGTTTCAATCAAGATAACACCCCCATTAGCACGAGCACCATAGATAGCGGTCGATGCAGCATCCTTCAAAACCTGGATAGATTCTATATCCGAGGAGTTAATATCTGCCATATTATTACGCACTATTCCATCAACAATAATTAATGCGGCACTATTATCCCCCGTAATTGTTGCTCCCCCACGCAAAGTTATATTAGGTGAGCTACCTGGCTGCCCTGTAGTATTGACAACACGTAATCCCGATACAGATCCTTGTAATGACTGTCCCACATTACTATAAGCCGCCTTCTTTAAGACCTGGTCATCCATTTTAGTAATAGCAGTAGTCAAAGCTGCACGTTTTTGAGAACCACCATAGCCGACAACAACAACTTCATCCAAAGTTTGAGTATCATCTTTCAAAATAACATTCAGCGGAGTTCCATTCCATTTCATTTCTTGAGTGATATAACCAACGAAAGAAATCTGAATAACATCTCCATTCTTTACATCATTTAAAGTGAAATTACCATCAAAATCTGTGATGGTACCATTGGTAGTTCCTTTTACTACCACAGATGCACCAATAACAGTTTCCCCTGTAGCATCTTTGACAACACCTGTACAAGTTCCACTCTGTTGTGTGATTTTCAAATCGGTAACGCCGGGACTGGCAACCGCGTATGCTGCTCCGGTAGAGGCACCCATTAGGAACAGCATCATGCTGACTGATTTTAGTCGTTTTAACATAGCTGTGATTCTTTAAATATTTATTAAAAATCAACCAGTTTAAGATATTATTCTTAAACTAAACCAAGATTGACGCTGCAAATATATAATATATTTGATATATTTAAGAATATAAACAAAAATATTTTATTATAACCTCCGTTATTTAATAAAACATTAAATCATCACACATTATCATTCACCTTTATTTTATTTATATTCACTTGAAAATAGTTTATTTTATGCATTAATATAACAATAGATCACCGCATCACATATGCCCTCGACTATGAAGTTCTTTATTCATGATACTCTTCACTATAATGTTTCATCACACCTTCAGACAGATAAGCGATGCCTACCTTCAAAAGGTAAAATACACGCTTAAGAAATAAATGCCTTAAATAAAAGCAGGGAAGCCTAAAAAGACTTCCCTACAAAATAATATCAATATATATTCTTATTCGACCGAAACAGCCCCTGTACTAGCCTCATATTTCCATCCTGGATTTTGATAAACCGAAGATGAGGTGAAGTCATTGGGATCTGATGCAGTCTGACGGAATACAGCCACCCCAATGGGCTCTAAATAATGGGCAGGAGTAAAGAGGAATCCCTTTTGTTTTGCAATGGTATTATTTTCCAATATTTTTTCGTATGGAAGTATATACACACTTGATTCAGGAGAAGACATATTTCCTGTTGACGGATTTACTATACAAAGATCTTTTAATTGTTCCTCATATACACTACCCCAATAACGCATACCTTCCGTGCGATAAGGAGTCGTTTTAAACTGATCAAGTGCCCTCCAGCGTTTCAAATCATCCCATCGGAAAGCTTCAGCACAAAGTTCATTACGGCGCTCACGACGAATATTATACAAAGTCGGATCAATCATAGTTCCATGTGAATAAGCGGCAAAATCCCCTTTTGCTTCTTCCAGCATATTAGTTGCGGCAATTGTCTTATTATAATCCGGATCTACTTTTGCACGTGTACGTAACGCTCTCCAATATCCATCTGCCGTTCCGTCAACAGTTCCATTCTTCTCGTATGAAGCTTCCATATAGATAAGCATAGCTTCCGCACCACGGAAAACAATACCTCCAGAGGTACCGGCAGAATGGTCATTCGCCATATGAGTTGAATAATGTTTACCCTTCTTTACAATATAACCTGTTGTTGCTAAACTGCCCGCATCACCGAATATCAAACTGATTTGACAAATACTGGGTGTACCATCATCACCATAATAATTCACATCTCCCGGCTTTTTAGTGAATATACCAAGACGAGAGTCACGATTCTGTACCGTAGCAACTACACCTTCCTTCTCCCAATCGGGATTATACCCCGAACCACTGGCATAAACAGGCAAACCATTACGCATAAGGAATGAATTGACCATACCACGTGTCCAGCCTGATCCACCACCATTACGACAAAGTTCCATCTGCAAATTACTGGTTACCCCCAATGATTCATCAAATTTTTTCCACATTAGAATCTCCTTATACCCTTCCATATTCTCATCACAGAACATGGTATAATATGGATTGATAGAAACCAATGAAGCATTCATTCCTTCCGGAGTATCTGTATTCTCTGCTAAATTGCCTACCATTTGGTCTGCAACAAACTTCGAAGCAGCAATCGCTTCATCAAGGAAATAATTAATTTCCACATCAGCATCATAACCTTGCGCATCTTTACCCGGCCATCCGCTTCCTCCCGGTACAAAAGCTGTACCACGATGATATTTTTCCCAAGTAGCTTCATATAAAGCTACACGAGCATGAAGCAAATAAGCTACATTTTTAGAAATACGATTTTTACCACCCGGAGGATTATTCAACAACATGTCTTCCGCCTTTTTTAAATCTTCAATAATAAAACGAGCAACCTTATGACGCGGTTGGCGCTTGCTAGCTTCCACCAATTCACCTTGAATATCGGGAAGTGCCGTTGTGACAATAGGCAGATCACCAAATTTTGTAAAAAGTTGAAAATAGCTATATGCACGGTTCACGTACATTTCTCCAATGTAATGTTTCACATTATCTTGGTTACCAGTTATAGCCCCCTCCTCATATCTTGGTAATACTTGGTCAAAAAAGTAGTTGCATGAACGAATATCCTCCCATTTCCACTCGCCACGGTCGGCAGCAACTTTTTTCTCACCAGGAATCCAAAACGAATTACTTGTTCCGCTTGCCTGATTATCTGTATCATTATCTTTTCCAAAAAGATTAATACCATACTTATCATCCACAGTAACAAACTTATAGTTATTTATGGCATAAGCTGCTAAATCCGCTTCTGCAGAAAAGAATTTTTCAGGAGTAACCTTATCCAATGGTTCTCTATCCAAGAAGTCATTACAACTTGTCAGGCTGCCCATCAGCAAAGCTCCGATAGTTAAATATTGAATATAATTTTTCATATAGATCTTATTTTATTAAAAGGTTGCACTTAATCCGAATGAAATAGTCTTTGACAATGGGTAAGTACATCCTTCCCAATTGCCTACACCTATTGTTTCAGGATCAAAAGTATCACACAGGTTGGTTATAGTAAACAAATTCTCTGCAGACACAAAGAAACGTAAATTATTCACGTAGAATTTTTTAGTCAAATCTGCCGGTAAAGTATATCCCAACGTTACGTTTTTCAAACGACAATAAGCAGCATTTTGCATATAGCGACTTTGTGCTTTACGATTCTTGTCGCTTTCTAAAGGACGTGGATAATACCCGTCGACATTCGCTCCTAGCGGGCTCGTTGTATCAGCAGGACGGAAATAGTCTAAGTGAGGCTCAAAAAAATTGGTCTGCCAATACCCTACAGCTCCCCAAAACATCATACTTTCAGCACCCGATCCCGGCATATAGTCACGTTTCAATGTTCCTTGGAAGAACACTTTCAAGTCAAAGCCTTTATAAGCCGCATCCAAATTCAAGCCAAAGTTATATCGTGGTGTCTTATTACCCAGCAAAACTTTATCTCCATGATTGTCTGCTGTATTATCTTTTGCACTTATCACACCGTCACCATCCAAATCGGCATACATTATATCACCTGCTCCCCAGTTGGAACCCATAGAAGATTGGTCCACCTTCGCCAGATGCGCATCCATTTCCGCCTGAGTCTTAGCTATTCCTATTGTCTGATATCCCCAAAGATCTCCCAAATGTGCCCCATCATAATATGTTTGGCCTAAATCTTTTGACGGATTAGGATATTTATCAATTACAACCTGGTTGTCGGATAAAGCCAATGTGACACCATATCTGAAATCACGTATCTGATCACGCCAGCTTACTTGTAATTCCCAACCTTTCGAAGTCATATTCAGATTATTCACATTTGGAACGGCAATACCTAAGATTGTTGGTAATTCCTGTCCCGGCCCAACCATATCAATTGACTTACGCTGGAAATAATCAAAATTCAAATTAAAACGATTGTCCAGCATACCAAGATCAAAACCAATATTTAAAGTTTGGGTCTTTTCCCAACCTAACAATGCCGAAACGAGACTGGACTCGGCTGCAGTATTAGGTTTCAAGCCATTGACCAACCAACCGCCATTATTTTGTTTATAATCAATAATGCGATAAAAAGGATACCAATTATCTGTATTTTGATTACCAAGTTCACCCCATGAGCCACGAACTTTCAATGTATTGACAATATTAGTATACTTCTCAAAAAAGGCCTCACGTGCCACATTCCAGCCTAAAGAGAAAGAAGGGAACCAATTCCAACGTTGATCGCGTAAAAAACGTGAAGAACCGTCATAACGCAGATTCGCCTCAACCAGATAGCGACCTTTGTAATCATAATTGATACGACCAAAAAAACCGGCTGTTGCCCATTCCTGATAGCCACCACTGGCACGTGCATTATCCGTAGTTGTATTTAAAGTAGGAATGCCAGACATTATGTTATTTTGTTTTGCAGTAATATCACGTTGTTTAAACAACTCACTTTGAAAACCGACCATTGCTTTCATATTATGCCCGTTTTCTAACTCCAATGAATACTCTGTAAAGATATTCGGATTAAAGAAATTGCTTTTATATGCATATTCTGTTACTCCCGAAGTTGTGTTGGCAATAGCATATGGGTTCTTGTTTACATCATAAGCATAAACCGTTTGATAATCCGTATGCGAGAAATTATAATTACTACGATAATTTAATTCAATAGTGGTTTTCCAATTTTTAATTGGTTCAATAAGAAACTGGAGTTGTTGTGCCACAACGTCATTCTGAGTATTATAACGTCCCCCTTCAGTCAATTGGTAAATTTTAGACTCTGCGGTATAAAAACCGTTAGGATCTACAACAGGAATTACAGGCCAATAACGGCATACATCAAAATAAAATACATTTTCCTTATTCTCGCCGGCACTTGCAAAGGAAGGGGAACTATAATCAATACGATTAAAACGAACACTATACCCTACTTTCAACCATTTTGCCAAATCCGCATTGATTTTACCAGTAAATGAATAGCGTTGTCTGCCATCATCCCCATATTTCAATAATCCTCCTTCATCCAGATAATTGGCAGACATATAATACTGCATTACATCCGTACCACCATTTACACTAATTGAATGCTCCTGAGTAAAACTATCACCAAACAACTCATGCAACCAATCAGTATTAGCGGTTGGCATAACATCCTGACGATTTGGGTCATCAAATGCATTCCAACGTCCAGCATCCGTAGCCCACATATATTGTGTAGATTTACCATGCTGATAATCCAAAATTTGTTGCAATTTCTTCTCACTATACATTGGCGACTGTCCTCCATTGGTCAGCTGGTCGTTGATAGCTAATGCAAAACTGTATGAATCTGCCATATGAGGCATATTCAATGGAGAGTTAAATCGGAAATTATTATTATAATTAATAGATGGTTTTCCTGACTTACCTTTTTTAGTAGTAATCAAAATGACACCTCCCGGCGCACGTGAACCATAAATAGAAGACGCAGCAGCATCTTTCAAAACAGAAATATTCTCAATATCCTGTGGATTAATAGCATTAATATCCCCTTCCATTCCATCAATCAGCACCAAAGGAGATACTGATGAGCCTTTACCAATAGTTCCTGTACCACGAATATTGAATTCTTTGTTACCTTTCAATGAACCACCATCACTACTTGTTGAAATATTCATGCCAGGAACAACTCCTTGCAGAGCTTCAACCGTAGAACTAACAGGACGTGCCGCAATCTCTTTCGCTCCGACAGTAGATACAGCACCGGTCACATTCACTTTCTTCTGCGTTCCAAATGCAACGACTACCACTTCATCCAAAGTCTGGGTATCATCTTTTAAAATAACATTCAAAGGGGTACCATTCCAAAGAACCTCTTGAGTAATGTAACCGACAAAAGAGATCTGAATGATATCTCCTTTTTTTACATTTGACAAAGAAAAGTCACCGTCAAGTCCGGTAATAGTACCATTAGTCGTACCTTTCACTACTACAGATGCACCAATGACAGTTTCACCCGTAGCATCCTTGACAACTCCTGTACATGTACCACTTTGTTGTGTGATTTTCACGTCGGTAACGCCGGGATTGGCGACCGCGTATGCTGCTCCGGTAGAGGCACCCATTAGGAACAGCAACATACTGACTGATTTTAGTCGTTTTAACATAGCTGTGATTTTTTAAAGTTTATTGAAAATCAAGTAATTCCGTTTCATTAGTTCCTTCAGAACTACTCTTACAGCTATGTATCTGATAATCAGTGTATTTTATTTTTGTATCTCAAAAAGAAAAATTGTATTTAAAAGTCTATAGAAGGGCTTTTAAATACAATTTTCTATCTATTTTCTACCGAAAAGAGTACTAATATAGAAAACCGAACAACCATAATGGTATTTTATTATTTATTCCATACTCTATATCATCAGCAACAATATATGCATCAGAAAGTCCATTTATTTGTTGTTTACCTTTGTTTCTACCACCGACTTCAAAAGTATAGCGTCCATCAATAAAGAAATCACTCTCTTTAGAAACGTTTATTTTGTGGCAATAACGCAATTGGTTGGCAAAAAAAGTTTCCCTGACATTTCCAATATCAATTTGACTGGCAGACAATGCATACATTAAATTAGGATTCTCTAAAAACAGTTTATCAGGTTTCTGCAAGCGGCTTATGCCGGAGCCTTCTTTTTGGAGATTCATAGTCAGACAGCTGTCATGGAGGGCATCCAGATAGGCCAGCAATGAATTACGCGAGATTCCTATCCGTTCGCTTAGTTTACTGACATTAGGAATAAAAGGCGCCGACTCTGCAATGATATATAGTAACTGCTTAATTTTAGTTGTATATGAAATATCAACCCCTCTTAACTGTGGAATTTCCAATTCCACAATCAGATTGACCACTTCATTTATTCTTGAATAATAAAGAGCGGGTAATTCATTGTAATAAGGATAATACCCATGTTTCAAATAATCAGGAAAATGTTTCAGAACTTTAACTTTGTCTACTATCCCGACAGATAATGACAGATGATTATCCAATATATTATTTAAAGTTAATATCGGCAATGATAGTTTTTCATTCCAGTTTAAATACTCGCGAAAAGAAAAACCTTGCATTTCATAAACAATTGCTCGCCGGCTCAAATCCGATTTGGCATTTAAGATTTCAAGCAAGGACGAACCTGTAAAGACTACATGAAGTTCAGGTAAGTCATCATAAATATTTTTCAGTTCTTGAGACCAGTTGGGGTATTTGTGTACTTCATCCAGAAATAGATATTTTCCTCCCCGCTTTACAAAATCGGAAGCTAAATCATAAAGTTTATGTTCACTGAACCAGATATTATCCACACTGGCATAAAGTACGGTTTTATCCATTGGAAGGTTCAGTTTGATATACTGCAACAATAAAGTTGTTTTTCCAACTCCCCGGGCCCCCTTTATACCTATAAGACGAGCTTTCCATTCTATCTCATTCATCAGGCTACGTACAAAAGAAGTATTTGTTATAGCCAGTTTCTTGATAAAGGACTCAAATAATCGTTCCATTTCTTCTTTTTGTTTATCACACATTACAAAAATAGTAATAAATTGTTCATCATGATAAACAAAATGAGTTTTTTTTAAAAAGTTGCAGCAATAAAATGCTCACATTACCATTTGTTTAAATAAAGTTCAGACCTTCGCCCAAGTGTACTGCCCTTTTTTATTTGGCTTATGTTAAGTGGCTCTATGACCTATGCATAATATGCTTTGCCGATATCAGAATATCAAATGATTTTGGGTATAATAAAAAAGGAAGAGAATATATCACATAACCTCTTCCTTTTTTATTAATAAACTTGGACTAGCGTCATATTTCAGACTGTTTTTCCATTAATTCAAATTAGGTCCTTCACCAAATTGCGGAGCTTTTTTATCATACCAAACTCGTTCTGTATTTAGTATTGTAGGTTCCGGACCATAGGAATATCCTTGATCTTGATATGCTTTTCTCTTGATATCTCCCATTTTATCATCTACAGTTGGTTGCGTCACTTGAAATCTACGAGGTAATGGATAGTTGCTTACTTTAGGATTTAAGTTCAGCATGGGATATAAATCACTTTCTTTCATAGGACATCCGGAACGACGCATCATGATATATTGATCAGCCGGGAAGAAAATAAAGTGAATATACTGTTGCAAGTATACTTTTTCCAGATTCTCTGTAGTAGATCCATCTAAAGTCAAGATAGGATCATTTAGTAATCTAGTGACTTCATTTTCCTGCAACTTAATGGTTACATCAAATTTGTCTTGCCCAAATGTATTGTCATAATAGGGGATATGATTTAAACCTGCTAACTTGTCATAAGCACGCATTGAATATTCTACTCCCTTTTTCAGATAGGATTCTGCGCTTCCTGAAAAACCGATATCTTGTCCTTGGCTTAGTAACTTAAGTTCTGCCAGATACAAGTTTACTTCTGCTGTGGATAGATACAATCCATACCATGCGTATAAATCTGTAATCTGAACTTTTGGCGCACCTGGAGCAACCGGATAATCTATAATGACTTTTTTGTCAAACATATATTGATTTAATGGAGAATATGGATAATAAGTTGTTTCTCCATTGCCGTCCTTATCTGAAACTTTCCACAGCTTACCAGCTTTGTCAAAATAATCAACATATTCTGGGTGCTGGTCGGCTAAACCGGCTTCTACTTCTGTCGGTAAACCGTAATAACGTACCCAAGGTTCACCAGGAGCTTTCCAGCCTTTGAAAACCTTTTTGCCGTTAACTTCTTCTGATATGACATTTTCCTCTACAAATGAAGGTAGTCTTTGTCCTTTGTCATAGAACGCTTGTACGACGATTGAATTATAATCATTCTTTTCGAAAAAGACACGGATACGTGGATCAAAATGTTCAAGCATGAAGTTGATTAATTGCATTGATCCTGCACCACGGTTATCCATAGAATTTCCACCAGGCATATGACGGTCTGTAGCACTTTTATTATAGAAGAAATCATCTTCCAAACCATCCATAATAGGATACTTGGCAGCGTCTCTTACAATATTCAGTGCCCGATTCTTATCCTCGTTAATTAAACGAACTGCTAGCTTTAAACGGAGAGAGTTGGCAAATTTCAACCATTTGGTATAATCGCCTTGGTAGATGATATCCTGTGAGCCTAAAGACTGCTGTGTTACTTTATTTCCATCAATAGTTACATCATTGGCTAATGTTTCAACAGTTTCTTTCAATTGTTTTTCCCACAAATCAAACAATTCAGCTTGTGTGTCATATTTTGGAGTGAGGGTTCCTCCGTAACGTGCTTGATAGGCTTCTGTGTATGCCATGGAGCCATACATATCAGTATCCCACATAGCCAAGTAAATCATTAAAGGTTGACAAAGTGCTTTTAGATAAGTATATTTTGCTTGTTCTTCTCCCTCTAAAGTTGTATTTACAATATAAGTCAGTTCATTTACTTGGTTCATTACATTGTAAACTTGTGATCCCATTTTGCCTGAATTGGACATAGTAGTCATCAGGTTTTCATTACCTCCTGTTGAAGCTACTGTTTGAGACCATCTCAGCATATTATTGTAATCGTAATACCAAGCAAAATAGTCATGACCATCAAAATTTGCTAATGCTTGAGTAAATAAATAGCGAGGGTCTGGTTTTGAAACGATAGTTGGATTGGTATTGATATCGGCAAAATCATCTTTGCAGCTGCTTATAAAAGTACAGCTGCCAATTAAAAAGCTTGCCATTATATATTTTAATTTCATAATCTTCAATTTTTTATAAGTTTAGAATCCTACATTTATAGTCATTGTGTAATTAGCTGTATATGGGTCGAAACTACGAATACGGAATTCACCGCTCAAATTACCACGCACACCTTCAGGATTTACGTCGTTAGGTAGTGAGTTATATAGATATCCTAGATTACGTGCAGAGAAACTTACTCCCAATCTTTTTGCTCCAATTTTGCCGGCAATATTTGATGGGAATGTATACCCAACGGTAATTTCACGTAAAGCAATATATTTCAAATCATGTATCCATCCGTCATTTGTTACACCTGTTGCCCATTGGTTGGCATAATTATAATACGATGCAGCATGCATTGGTTCAAGAATTCCATTTTCATAAGCTTGTTGATAGGACATACCTCCTACATCATGAGTTTTACCATCTATACCTGTAACTTGAGTCCCCGAAGCAAATATTCCTTGAGGGATCATACCATCATGATAAGTAACACCGTAACTTCCTGATTGACTTCCATCCGCATTTAAATATTGGCTGGTCCATGTCATACCGCCATGAGCCTCATCTCGGAATTTTAAAGAAGATTCTGTCCATCCATAAGCTGTACCATAACGATTACCATAAACAGCTACTTTACCACCAAAACGCATATCCAAGGCCATTCTGAAACTTAAGTTTTTCCAAGTTAATCCGGTCGAAACAGAACCTAAGAAGTCTGGATTCATATCACCGATCACTTCATTTTTCAAGCTTCTATCAGCATAGGCAGAACGGTCAGAATCGCTCCATTTCAGAATGATATTGCCGTTGTCATCTCTTTTAGGAGTTATATCGGAAATCAATACGCCATAAGGTCCGCCAACTCTGGCTGCCGATTGGATACGCATGTTACCCCATCCTGTAGAACCACGTAAGCCAATGTATTCGGCAGCGTCAGGGTGTAATTCGATAATCTTGTTATTATTCTTTGTAAAGGTGAAATCTAAGTTCCATTCCCAATCTTTATTACGGAAAGGAATCGTATTTAAAGCTATTTCTACACCACTGTTTTGAATATTACCAGCGTTAATTAACTGATTGCTAACACCAGAAATAGATGGTGTAGAGATGTTCATAATCTGATCTCTTGTATTTTCTTTATAGTAAGTTGCATCTAGGTTGATACGATTGTCTAGGAAACGTAAATCCAGACCAACTTCCCAAGCGTTTTTCCGTTCTGGTTTTAAGTTAGGTGAAATGGCTGTGCTTGAGAATGAATTTGTATATACATAGCTACCATCTATTAACTGTAAATTACCTACATTGTAACCGGAATTAATAGTGTAAGCACCTGTATCATTACCTACTTGTGCCCATGAACCACGAATTTTTGCAAACGAAATCCATGAAGGCATTTTGTCTTTGAATGTTTCACTGATCAGCCAAGAACCGGAAACTGAAGGATAGAAGTATGAGTAATTACCGTTCTTATTAGCATAAACTAATGCTGAAGACCAGTCATTACGCCCGGTTACATCTAAATATAATTGATTTTTCCAAGAAGCATTGAAAGCAAATACTGCAGATAACATCCGTTTAGTTCCTTCTATTTTTCCGCTTGCTTTGACCTGTCGTTTACTATTGCCTATGAAAAATTGCCCAGGTACAATCAAACCATCAGTTTCTACAGAATAAGCAGTCTGATAGTTGTTGTAATATTCACCACGAATAAAACCACCCAAATTGAAATCTTTTACTGCTTTATCAAAAGTAAAAGTTCCTGCAAAGGTGGTTTGTTCTTTAGTTTGTTGTGCTAATTTATAGTTACCTCCTTCGTAAGCAACTCCGGTACCAAGTTCTTTATTTTCTTCACGAATGTATACATAGTTCATATTGCCTTCTCCTTTGGAACGGACCCAATCGGCAATTTTTACATTGACTTCTAAAATAGGACGTACTACGGTTTCTTTACGGTTGTAGTCCATATTGTCAATATTAAACCAATAACTTTTGCTGGATTCGGGTACATTGGCATAAGTATCTCCAGAACGTGCAATACCACCTTGTTCACTTAAATATTTATCACGATAGTACTTAGCATCATATAATGGGGTTAATCCTTGGTAGAAATATTCACCTACGGCACGAGCAGCATTGCGTGGCTTAGAATTGGCGAAACTGACAGATGCGGCAACATCTACTCTATCACTGATTTTATGGCTACCTTTTACCAAGAAAGCGTAACGTTCAAATGTATTATTAGGAGTGGTGGCATTCACTTTCTTGTAAGAAACAGAACTATAGAATGATGTTTTTTCATTACCGCCACGTACTGATACATTAGTATTAGTGTTAAAGCCTAATTGATACATATCTAACATATTATTTTTGATTGGAGAATAAGGTACTTTACGGCCATCATAATCTTCAATCATTACCGAACTGTCGTAGGGGAGTCCCCATCCTAAAGTAGACGCTCCGATTAATGAAGGTTCTCCTTTTGCGTTGGTATAATAAGTAGGAATCCAAGTATTACCATTTTCTCCATATCCGATTCTACCTGGACGGGCTCCAGGTCCATATACAGTTTGAATACTGGGTTGTTTGTAGGCGTGGTCGATACCTAATGTTTGAGTAACATCTACACCGAATCCTTTGAACTTTCCTCCACCTTTGGTGGTAATAACTACGGCGCCGTTCAAACCTCTAGAACCATAAAGCGCTGTGGCTGCGGCACCTTTCAGTACAGATACTGTTTCAAAGTCATCCGGGTTCAAGTTTTTCAATTCATTACCATAATCAATTGCATCAATTTCTTCACCATCCATATCACGTCCTTGAGTGGAATTATCAAGAATGACACCATCGACAACGTATATAGGCTGGTTATTGCTTCCTAAGGTTGACGCACCACGAATTTGGATTTTAGCAGAACCAAAGATACCACCGTCTGAATTAGATATCTCTACACCAGCTACTTTTCCTTGTAATGATGCAACCGGATTGACTGTATTGGTATATAACTCTTCACTTTTTAATTCGGTTACTGCATAACCCAAAGCTTTTTCTTCACGCTTCATTCCTAGAGCGGTTACAACTACCTCACCCAACAATTGAGTATCATCTTTCAAAAGAACATCTAGAGGTTTCCCGGTCCATTTTATTTCTTGAGTAGCATAACCAACGAAAGAGATAACAATGATATCCCCTTCCTTTACATTACTTAAAGAGAAGTCACCGTCAAGCCCTGTGATAGTACCATTCGTAGTCCCTTTCACTACTACAGATGCACCGATAACACCTTCTCCCGTAGCATCCTTGACAACTCCTGTACATGTACCACTTTGTTGTGTGATTTTCACATCGGTAACGCCGGGATTGGCGACCGCGTATGCTGCTCCGGTAGAGGCACCCATTAGGAACAGCAACATACTGACTGATTTTAGTCGTTTTAACATAGCTGTGATTTTTTTAAGTTTATTGAAAATCAAGTAATTCCGTTTCATTAGTTCCTTCAGAACTATGTTTTTCAATTTAATTTAGATTAACGATGCAAATATATAACAATTTTAATATATATAAAGGGTCTCTTGAAAAATATTTTTAATATGCCCTGATTTTTAACGTTTGAGATGTTCAAAGCATCTTATTTAAAGAGAGAACTGGTAACTTTTACGGAACTTTCTTGAAATGATTTATATTGTTTTTTCATTGAATATTTACCGTTTGTTTGGTAGTTGGTAGAAAACAGGTAACGTTTATTGAGATAAGAACCAAAAGAAAACAGGTGATGTCAGTTCATGCTGTTTGTCTATTGCTAGAGAAAATATACCTTTTATCTATAAAATGTGAAAGAATTGCAGGAAGGGTATATTCGCTTTGATTGAACCTGTGTTTGTCTGCTGTGCTATATGCTTTCCTTAGGAATGCCATACATACGACGAGTATATGAACGTCTTGATGGTTCAGAATGATATGTTGGATTCTGCCAAGTTGGAAGAAGGAATAGAAGAACATAGAAAGGAATAGCGGAAGAGAGAAAGAAGTCCCAATAAGCCGTAGTCGTAATCTTAAGTCCTTGAACTTGCTATGGGGCAAATTGCATAGGGCACAAAGTTGTCCCTTGAGGAGATAGAAAAGTTGGAACACTCCTTGTCCTGCGATAACAGAAACATTTCTGTTACCGCAGGACAAAAGAATTTACATTAATAAATAAGTGTACCCGAGATACACCAATAACTATTACTTTCCCCTTCAGGAGCACCCTGTGGTATTTTTACGGTGATGCTGTGTTCACCCGCCTCCAGATCACCTAAATAAATGTATTCGGGATTGGTCACCGTACCCGGGCACCAGTTGGAACGGCTCAGGTCGGAAGAACTCAGCCCATTGGAGAAATTACCCGAACAAGGATTCCAGTTACGATAAGTTCCACAGTCATCTCGCCAAGGTACGAAAGAGATCACTTTTTCACCGTCCAAATAGAGGGTGTTAGGTTTCTGGTTGAACTCATCACCGCCTCCCCAACCGCCATGTCCCGTGGTGAGGTAGTACAGACGGGCATTCTTGGCAGGCTCCTTCAAGGTGAATTTTACGATCAGAGAATCCTGACGCATGAAAATCGGATAAGGCTGTCCTGCCTGCTCCAGATAATTCACTGTATTGAACAGCGGAAGAGTGTTATAAACCCGATGTTCTTCATCAGGATAATACTTCAGTTTCAACGACAGACGATGCCCTTTGGCATCCCAGTTGCCGATGTAAGCGCCAATCCAAGCTTCTCCTTCCAACTTTTCGGCCAGTGGGGTTACCTCCATTTTGTAAAGTACGGAGTCCACCCAGTCCTGCCCCTTCACTTTATTATAATTGAACTTGCGCACACCGAAACCGGTGAAGAAACGCATCAATTCTAAAGGCACATCATACTCCGCTGTAGAAATCAGCCCGTGGTAATCCATATTTTCCGAGTGAAAAGAGGGAACTTTTTTCAAATCACGCATGGCATCAAGAAAAGACAGCCGCTTGCTTTCCGGTATCAGAAAGACAGAACCGGTGCGGTCGTAAGCATCGCCGTCCGAGTATTGAACAACTTCCGCAAAGACGGTGCGATTCTTCACATAGTCGGGTAACTTCACTTTCTTTAACAGAATGGTGCCGCCTCCAGCACTGTATTGTACACCTTCTTTCAGTACTTCGGGCAATTTAGTGTTGTTGAAGCAGATGCTCTGTTGGTCGAAGACCGGAATTGTGATAACTCCACTTTGGTTGATGGTATATTGGTAGTCGGCCGCATCCATGCTTTTCCCCCACGACTGTGGCAATACATCCTTTCCTTTCTTCAGCGGGGTAATATGGGTAGCCTCTTGAATCATGTCACCGTTTCGCACGACCCTCAGTACCAATCCGTCAGGTACACCCACATTGGCTTGCGGAGTACCACGAAAAGGGATGTCGTTGGTATACCATACCTCGATAGTGTTGGAATTGATGGATGTTCGCAAAATTTTGCAGTTCATCCCTAAGTGTTTTCCTTCGCCCGTTTGCGTGAAGCCTTTGCCGAATTCGAAGGGAGTGACCGCAGATATCACTTGTCCGTTGGGGAGTTCAGCCCTGCGGTATGCCTGCCGGGTGGTGTAGTCGATGTAACTGCCGGTTACAGGTGTCTTGTCTTCCGGGCGGGGATCGGGACGGTCATTTTGCTCCGACCATACGTTGGTCAATGATACGCGGTCACCGGACACGGTCATCAACAAATGTCCCGGCCGGACTCTCCCTTTGTAATTCGATTGGTAGGTCACCTCGATACCTTGCGCATTCTTCACTTTTCTAGGGTAGTTCTGCGCGTAGATCGTTCCGGTGCTAAGCAGGAAGCACAAGCCGATTCCTACGTCTTTCAAGATGGTTCTTTTCATTTTTTCTTATTTTAAAGTATGATATAACAATTCGTTTTACATGAAACACAAAATCCTCCCTTCACCCTATCCGACTCGTTACCAGCGATCTGCGGTGTAGGAACGTCCGTAATGCCCTTTAACCGGTATGTAGGCAGTGGCATTTTTGTAGCCCTCGCGTTGTAATGACGGATGCTCTCCTTGAGTCAATGTTTGCAGGCGACGGTAAGCGGTAGAACGAGTCATTCCGCAGACCTGCTGCATCCGGGCGCAGGTGATGCTGCGATGATCTTTAAAATATTCACTCAGCAACCCGTCTACTTCGATAGGCGACAAGTCCACCGTGTGCACCTTGTATCGTTCTCTTACAAAATGCGCCCGGTTTATAATACTCTTCTTGAAACTTTTTTCGGGCTGAAAGTTGATTCCTGTTATCTGTACTGTGCCACGGGTCATTTTCTTAGGATTTTCACTCTCTGTGGAGCCGATGCTGACAGAGAAATACCCTAATCCGTTGATATGGATTCGCTTGCCGTCACCTAATTTCTCGGACAGAATATCTATCAGTCCCTCTACCACTGCCGCCCAGTCCGAGCGGCTTACTGAAGTATAAAGTGTAGTTTCGTGTATCAAGTCCTTCGAGTGAATCGTCTGCTTGTTGGTATTTCTCACATGGTATTTTTTCTTTTCCCCGTCATTTGCCGGAGATTCATAGATATCAAATTTAATGTCTGACATAATGTACTATGTATTTGTTTTATTTATAGGATGTTATCGTGCAAACTTACAAAACATTCCGTTGCTTCACCTTAGTGAAGCGGCAGTTTCACCTGTGTGGCAACGGCTCTTCACTAAAGTGAGAAGGCATATTCACGTCAGTGAGAACCCAGATTCTTCCGGACGAAGATACGGATTCTTTCGTCCTCTTGCAAAGATTCTGCCGTAAATGTTTCACACGTTGGATTTATTTTAAATTGTCGGGCAAAGTTCTTGCAAAACTCTGTTTTGCAGAACTATCTTCACACCTCAAATCAATAAAAAACAGATTTAATGGAAAAAAAAAAAGACTCAAAACTGAAACAAGCCATGAAAGGGCTTGATTCGTTCCTCACCACTCATTATTCCTTTCGTTACAACCAAATAACAGAACAATGCGAATTTCATGACAAGCACAAGTTCGATAAATACCGTGTGGTGGATGAGCGAGAATTCAATACATTGGTTATTAATGCAATAGAAGAAGGTGTGAACTGTATGGACCGTGATATGCGCCGTTATTTGGGTTCGTCACGCATTCCTTCTTTTCACCCCGTGACAGCCTATTTGGAACATCTGCCACACTGGGACGGACACGACAGAGTAAGCGAGCTGGCACGCTCGGTAAGCGATGAAACGCAATGGGTGGAGGTGTTTCATATCTGGATGCTGGGCATGGTGATGCAATGGAGCGGTAAAAACCGGATGCATGGCAACTGCTTGATTCCCATTTTGGTTAATCCCCTTCAGGGACTGAAGAAGTCTACCTTTTGCCGGTCGCTCCTTCCACCAGCGTTACGTGGATATTATACCGATGACTTCGATGTAACTCGCGAGGGGGATGCCCTGCGCAAAATGCGCTCTTTGGCTCTTATCAATATAGACGAATTCAATCGGATGGAAGAAGGTAAACTGGCACGGCTGAAGAATCTAGTCCAAATGAGCGGTCTTAGTATGCGCCGTCCGTTTCAAAGCAGCTATAGCCAGCAACCGCGCCTTAGTTCATTTATTGGCACTTCCAATTTTTGCGATCTGCTGACCGATTCCTCCGGTAACCGCCGTTTTTATCCGGTGATGACCAAAGGGAGTATCCGTTTGCCTCGCATCAATTATAAACAACTTTATGCTCAGTTAAGAGATGAACTAAAACATAACCGCCGCTATTGGCTCTCACCCACAGAAGAACAGGCTGTCAGTTTACGTAATGACGCATTTTTGCGCCGCCCCATAGAGGAAAGCCTTTTTTATAGCTGCTTCAGTCTGCCCCGGGATGGGGAGAAGTTTCAAAGATGGACTATCGGACAGATTTATGAAGTGATGAAAAGGGCCAGTCCCGAAACCATGCGTGATGTCAAGATGAGAGTCTTCGGAAAACATTTAGCCCTGATGGGAGTGAAAAAATTACGTACCCACTATGGCGACCAGTATCTGCTGAACCGGCTCTAACTGATAAACCATTTCGAGGGAATGCTGAAAGTTCTGTCACCGTATAATATTGAAGCCCAGCGATATGTGGTGATAGAACAAAAAGTATTGCAATGCAGTATTCATTAACCCTATCCTGATTTAAATTTGACTATGATAACGGGATAATAGCTAGTAGAAAACAGGTAGAAATCACAAATTTATTTCCTGTTTGTAAATTCAAGGACAAAGATCATCTTAAAACCACTAAAGTAAATATGTTCTGATTATCAGACACATAGCTGTAAGAGTAGTTCTGAAGGAACTAATGAAACGGAATTACTTGATTTTCAATAAACTTAAAAAAAATCACAGCTATGTTAAAACGACTAAAATCAGTCAGTATGTTGCTGTTCCTAATGGGTGCCTCTACCGGAGCAGCATACGCGGTCGCCAATCCCGGCGTTACCGATGTGAAAATCACACAACAAAGTGGTACATGTACAGGAGTTGTCAAGGATGCTACGGGTGAAACTGTCATTGGTGCATCTGTAGTAGTGAAAGGTACGACTAATGGTACTATTACCGGTATTGATGGCGACTTTTCATTATCTGGAGTGAAGAAAGGGGATATTATCCAAATTTCATTCGTGGGATATCAGACTGTTGAAGTTCCCTGGAATGGTCAACCTTTGAATGTAACATTACAAGATGACACACAAACGCTACAGGAAGTGGTAGTAACCGCTCTCGGCATCAAACGCGAAAAGAAAGCATTAGGTTATGCCATGCAGGAGGTAAAAGGTGATGCATTGGTAGCAGCTCGCGAAACAAACTTAGCCAATGCTCTTTCCGGTAAAGTATCCGGTGTTCAAATCATCCGTTCAAGTAATGGTCCTGCCGGTTCTTCTAAGATTCAGCTTCGTGGTAGTAATTCTGTAACGGGTTTGAACCAGCCGTTAATTGTTGTAGACGGAGTACCCTTGGATAATTTTACTGGAGCCGACAACAATGATATGTGGAATCCATCTACTGATATGGGTAACGGTTTATCGGATATCAACTCCGAAGATATTGAATCAATGTCTGTTTTGAAAGGTGCATCTGCTGCTGCGCTTTATGGTTCGCGTGCAGGTAATGGTGTTATCCTGATTACAACAAAGAAGGGTACTAAGAGCGAGGGGCTTGGTGTTACATTTTCCGGATCCGTTTCGGTGGAAAATGTATTTATGAAACCCGAACGACAAACTATTTTCGGTCAAGGTTCTAATGGCATTTTCAATGCAACCTCTAGTTCTAACTGGGGACCAGCTATTACAGGTCAAAGCTATACAGACTGGAACGGACGTACTCAAAATATGCAATATTTTGACAATGTAGCTAATTTCTTTAAGACAGGTGTGAATTTAACTGAAAATATCGCTTTTTCGCAACAGTTTGATAGGACATCCGTTTATTTATCAGCTACCCGTATGGACGATTTCAGCAAGATTCCAGGGGCAGAGTATAGCCGTACTAACTTAATGTCACGTATCACTTCGTCATTTGGTAAAGATAATCGTTGGAGTGTGGATGCCAAAGTACAATATATTTTGTCTGATGCTACCAATCGTCCTATATCCGGTGCGCGCTCGGACAACTATTTCTATTCCATGTACATGATGCCTATTTCTTTGGATATAAGAGAGTTTAAACAGGCCAAAAATCCAGAAGATGGAAAAATGTATTGGTGGGAGAAAGGCAGTGGTCAGAATCCATATTGGGCAAAAGATTACAATACCAATCAAGACAAACGTAATCGCTTTTTGCTGAATGGTTCGTTGAAATATCAGATTACAGATTGGTTGAACGCAGAAATTAAAGCAGGTAGTGATATGTATTTCACAGAAACAGAAACCAAACTGTATGCTGGCAGTCCTTCATCAGAAAACGGTCGTTATTCTTTTGGTGAACAAAAATTCTATGAAAATAATTTCAGTTTTTTGGTTACCGCACAAAAAGACCGTGTATTAGGCGATTTCGGAGGTGTGTTTACATTCGGTGGGAATTTAATGGAACGTAAATCAACAGGTGTTAGCAATTCTGTTAGTGCTTTAACAGTGCCTGATTTATTCTGGTTGACAAATTCAACCGACTCAAACAGAAGTATCAGTCAGACTTATACTCATCGTAAGACCAATTCATTGTATGGTACACTGGGAGTTAACTATGACGGTTGGGCATTTTTGGATTTGACAGGACGTAATGATTGGTCCTCTACTTTGAGTAAGAGCAACCGTTCGTTCTTTTATCCTTCTATCAGTGCTTCATGGGTAATCAGTGATATGATTAATAACCGGGGAAAGGGAATGCCCGAGTGGTTTACATATGCCAAGGCTCGTGTATCTTTTGCACAGGTAGGTAATGACCTCGATCCTTATCAATTATATAACGTATATGGTATTGGATCTATCTATGAAACAGGAGGTACGAGTGCGTCTGTGTCTGGTAGTACCTTATTTAATGAAGATGTACGTAGCGAATTGATTTCATCTTGGGAAGCCGGTGCCGAAGTCCGTTTCTTCAATAATCGTCTAGGGTTAGATGTGGCTTGGTATAAATCAAACGCTAAACGTCAGTTGCTAAATTTACCTATGAACTCATTGTCTGGATTTAGTTCAATGAAAATTAATGCTGGTAATATTCAGAATTCAGGTGTAGAAATCATGTTGAATGCTACTCCGGTACAAACTAAAGAATTTACTTGGGACACTCAAGTGAATTTCTCTACCAACAAAAACAAGATTATAGAACTAGCTGATGGTATTAACGAATATACTTTAGGTACCTATGATAATTTAAAGATTTTGGCTGTTGCTGGAGGTAATTATGGTGAAATTTGGGGTACTACTTATCTGCGGGTGACTGATGAGAATAGTCCTTATTATGGAAAAATGTTGTTGAATGATGCCGGTTTGCCACAAGGTGACTCAAAAATACAAAAGATTGGTGATCAACAAGCTACTTGTTTGGTAGGATGGACCAATACATTCTCTTACAAGAATTTTACATTGAGTTTCTTGGTAGACGCACGTATCGGTGGTGAAATTTTTTCTGGTTCAAACCGAATGTTGCAAGCCAATGGTGTGGCAGCATGTACTGTGGTAAACGGTAAACGCGATAAATTTGTAGTAGATGGGGTTATTGCAGACGGAAACGGGGGCTATTCACCTAGCACCATCGAAGTAGAACCACAATCTTATTGGACGGCCGTAACTGGATCAACTGGTAATATGGGTATTGGTGAAGCTAATTTGTATGATGCAACGAATGTTCGTTTACGTAATGTTTCCTTAAACTATACTTTCCCCCGGAAGATGCTTGCAAAAGGTCCGTTCCAGCAAGTTAAGTTAGGGATGTCTTGCAACAATGTTTGGATGATTCATAGTAATCTGCATGGCATAGACCCCGAATCCGTGTTTGCTACCAGTACCAATGCAACCGGATTTGAGAATGCGTCATCACCAACATCACGTACCTTCTTGTTTAATGTAACACTTGGTTTCTAATTTTTAATACTCGACAACAATGAAAAAAGTAAATAAATTATTATTCAGTCTGGTAATGGGTGCTGCTTTGATGGGAGGTGCCACATCATGTGATGACTTTGAGGAAATCAATTTTAGTCCCTCTGCAGCAGGCGAATCATATATTCATCCGGACTATGCACTGAATAAATCTTTTTATGAGGCGCAAATGGACCCGGATATTGCAGAACGTGTATTTGTGTATAACTGGGCTTCCATTACACGAATTATTGGTGATAACACTATGGGAGTAACCGCCCGTTATAGCAATGAGTATAACGACAGATTGTATAGTTATACCTCCAATTGGGTAAAATATGCCACCAATGCCATCAATATGGCAGATGTAAATCCGGGAACTTCCGAACATGAACAGGCTTTCTTTCCTAATGTAAAACAATTTGCTCGTATTTGGCGTGTTATGCTGATTGCAGATTTTGCTGATTCTTTTGGTCCATATGCTTTGGACGCTGCTCAAGGTGTCAATCCGACATTCAACAGCGTAGAAGATGTTTATGTATTCATGTTGACCGAATTAAAAGAAGCAGCCGCTGGAATTAACACGTCTGTAGAACCTACAGAAACAGAAGCTAAAGGAGATCCTGCTTTTGGATACAATGCTGCAAAATGGGTCAAATTGGCTCACAGCCTCCGCTTACGTTATGCCATGCGCCTGTCCGAAGTATCTACTTCAAAAATCGATGTCAAGGCTGAATTTGCGGATGCTGCATCCAAAAGTTTGTTGACTTCTGCAGATGATTTCTTTTCGTTTCCAGAGGCAGGCGGATGGTCTTGTTATGAAGGTGTAATGAATCGTCCTTGGAATGACCAATGTATTTCTTCTACTATGTGTAATCTGTTAACTGGTTTAGGAGATATTCCTGTAACCAGTTATCGTCCGGACTTGGCGCCTTACATCAAGCCTATGAATTATATTGGTGAACAATACGTAAATCATTATCCGGTAACTACTGATAATCCAACCAAACAATTGTGGATGGATGGTATTCCTGAACATCTTGATCCGCGTGCTTTGAAAGTATGGTGTTTAACGAATGATGAAAAAGCTGAAAATTTTCCAGATCAAGGTTCGCAAGGCGTTAAGAATCATGCAGAACATGCCATGCTGGATCCGACTGATCCTGAAAAAAAACTAGTAAAGATTGACGCTCAGTTCACATGGAATGGTTATCCGGCAGGTACTCGTTCCGCATGGAGTACTGAGACATTCAAATTCAATGATGTTTTAGGCAGTATGTATGATACTACTCCAATGCTGGGTAAACAATATCGTGATAACACCGCCAGACGTATCTGGATGTCACCATGGGAAACCTATTTTTTGTTGGCCGAAGGTGCTTTAAGAGGATGGACCAACTCCATCAGCGCTAAAGAAGCGTATGAAAACGGTGTACGTGCCAATTTCGAATACCTTGGCCTAAGTCAATATGTAAATCAATATCTGGCATCTACCAGCTATAACCGTGTAGGTACTTCAGTAAATTTTGATCATACCGTAGAACCGGTTTCTTTTGAAGCTGATTATGTGAATGGTTATACCAAGCAAGCTGGAAAAATGACTTATAATTATCCAGACGCCAGTAAGATTTTATACAAAGGTGGTGCTTTGAATGACCAACTAACCAAGATCATTACACAAAAGTATATTGCTAATGTGCCTTATGGAGTAGTTGAAATGTGGAATGACCGTCGTCGTTTAGGATTGCCTTTCTTTGAAATTCCAGCTAATGAAGGTACACTGACCGGTTCTGACATGGAGAAATATATTCAGGCTTCAGAATGGAAAAATGGTCAGAAATGGTATCATTATACACAACGTATGCGGTATCCGACAGCATTAGAAAACGCAGATAAAGAACAATACCAAAATGCATTGCAATTATTAGGTGCAGAAGACAATACAATGATGACGCCACTTTGGTGGGCTATCAAATAAGTTGATTCTGAAAAGATATTTCAGATAAAAATAGAAACTGAAAGTTTTTATAGATTGAAATTTTCTTAAAATAAATCCTCTTATTCTTTCCTATTATTAGTGGTAAGAATGAAGGGGATTTATTTCCTTTAAAACTAATTCCTTTTATCTGAATTCCAAATCGAAAAGCAAATTTAATTGATAATGGATAACATTGGGCAAAAAAATTATCTTATCTTTTTCTATTTGATTGAGAATTGATACAGTAGCTTCAGTATTTCTTTTGAATTTTTAAAATTGACATTGTTTATATCTACAAACTCTTTCACATTCTCTTGTTTGTTTTTAGGATAAAGATTAACTAATGTCTTTGCATTGCGAAAACTCTTCAACTTTCTTTTTACATAAGTATAGTAAATATTCTCCGTTACCATATTTATAGACCGAAAGGTCTAAATTCTGTTCACCATTAACACGTTGGAAGCGTGCATTGACATCAATTGCTTGAACACTGCCATGAGTAACTGTTCCCATACGATCTCAACAGGCCTTCCACTCCTTTCTCCGGATATTCCATTATTTGCTGGAATTCGTCAATGGCTATATAACATTCTACTCCCGATTGGTTTAGGTAGGTGAAAATCTCTTTCAAGGTTTCTTCTGAACGTTCCGGAATAAAGTCGAGTGTTACAGATGGCATTCCTGTAATTTCATTGGCGCTGATGACCGGACGGCAACTTTTAAAGAATGAGAATAGCGATTTTAAGGTACTCTGTGATAAGGTATCTAATTTCCCCAACACACTTCGTCCCAGTAGAGATACAAACTCCTGAAGATTCTGGGTTGAAAATATATCCAGATAAAAACAGGCGGCAGATTTATTTTCTTTTTGAATATAGTAAAATACATTCTTTATTAGTCCTGTCTTTCCCATACGGCGCGGACTGATTAATGTAATATTTCTGCCATTCTTTAATGCTGACATTAAAGAAGCTGTTTCTTTTTCGCGGTCACAGAAATAGTCGGGCCCTTGGTAACCGGTTATTAAAAATGGATTAGTAGAAATACTCTTCATTGCAGTTTTTATGTTACATAAAACATGTAACGCAAATAACGCAATAAAGTTTGGATTGAGCAAATATAAGAGTTGTATTTTTATTTTGCCCATTATATCATGTTCTGACTTGACATGGTTCATGGCAACAATTTAATATGGCAATTAGTAGAAAATAAGTAGAAATTTTAAAATCATTTCTTGTTTATACGCTCTATGACAAAGGTATATTCCAAAAGTGATGATATGTAAAAGTATTGATTATCAAGTCTATAGTTATAAGGACAGTTCTGAAGGAACTAATGAAACGGAATTACTTGATTTTCAATAAACTTTAAAAAATCACAGCTATGTTAAAACGACTAAAATCAGTCAGTATGTTGCTGTTCCTAATGGGTGCCTCTACCGGAGCAGCATACGCGGTCGCCAATCCCGGCGTTACCGATGTGAAAATCACACAACAAAGTGGTACATGTACAGGAGTTGTCAAGGATGCTACGGGTGAAACTGTCATTGGTGCGTCTGTTATAGTGAAAGGTACGACTAATGGTACTATTACCGGACTTGACGGTGACTTTTCTTTGTCAAATGTAAAAAAAGGAGATATCATTCAGATCTCTTTTGTGGGATATCAGACACAGGAAATTAAATGGACCGGACAGCCTATTGATGTAACTTTAAAAGATGACACGCAACAGTTAGGTGAAGTTGTGGTAACAGCTTTGGGATTGAAGCGTGAAGAAAAAGCTTTGGGATATGCAGTTACTGAAGTGAAGGGAGATGAATTAAAAGCTGCCAATACCATTTCTCCGGTAGCCGCATTGCAAGGTAAAGTAGCTGGTGTTGAAATCTCAGGCTCAGATGGTGGTTTATTTGGTGGTACCAAGATACAGATTCGTGGAGCTTCAACCTTAAGTTCCAACAACCAGCCTATCTATGTGGTGGATGGAGTGATTTTAGATAACGGTGTATCTGGTAATACGACAGCAGACTGGGATGCAGGTGCCAACAACGCCAGCGATTATGGTAATGAGTTGAAAAACTTAAATCCTGATGATTTTGAAACTGTATCAGTATTGAAAGGTGCGGCAGCAACAGCATTGTATGGTTCTCGTGGTTTGAATGGTGCGGTTGTAATTACTACCAAATCCGGTAAAGGTACGCAAGGACTGGGTATTAGCGTTTCTCAAACATTTGGTATTGACCATGCTTTCAAGACTCCGGATATTCAAACTTTATATGGTCCTGGATATATGCCGGGACAATCTGATGCCGACCAAAATGGAAGTATATGGGATGCACATCAGTTTACGGTAAATCAGAATGGAGAACATACATTAGTAGGGGTACCCAACTTTGGTTTTGGACCTAAATATGATGGCTCTCAAATCCGCAATTATGATGGTACATGGACTACCTATTCTCCACGTAAAAATAATATGCTGGATTTATATAAATTAGGGTTCAATACAAATACGAATGTTTCTATTCGCGGTGGTAATGAAAAAACATCATTTTATACATCTTTATCTTATAAAAATGCCAAATCAACAACAGAAAACAATACTTTTGAGCGTTACTCCATGTTGTTGAAAGCTAGCCATAAGTTGAACGATTGGGTGGACGTTGCCGCTTCTTTTAGCTTTGCCAACTCAAAACCGCGTAATGCACAACTGAATGCGGGTGAATTATTTGTCAATGCAAATACCAATGTGATTAACCCGCTATTTGATGTAGATTATTTCCGGAACAAATATTTAGGTGAGCATGGTGGTATCGCTAGTACCAGCTATGGTGACCAATATGGTTCGGTTCCTTCCAGCGCTAAAAATTATTTCTTCAAAGTAGATAATTATGATTATGTGCGGAAGGAAACTGTTATTCGTCCTACATTTGAAGTAAATGTAAAGATGACAGATTGGCTGAAATTTAAAGCAGACGCTAATATGAACCGTTATTATACTTCAATAGAAGATAAGCAATTAGGTTCCGGTTATGCAAACGAAGGAGGGTATTATGGTATTACGCAAGATATAAAAGAACAATTTACCGTAGGGGGAACTTTTACTGCCAGCAAGCAGATAAAAGATTTTTCACTCGGTGGATTCGCACGATTTGAGTATTACAACACCTCTTCCAAACATTCAAAAGTATCAACTGACGGAGGAATGGTGGTGCCTGGAGAATGGTTCGTGGAGAACTCAAAAAAGACTAAAAAGAGCGAAGCGACAATATCGGGTAGCAAAAGAATTATTTCTACCATTTTTGCTTTAAATTTAGGATGGAAGAATCAAGTCTATTTGGATGTTACAGGACGTAATGACTGGTCTTCTGCATTGGTATATGCCAATCGTACAGGTAATCACTCATACTTCTATCCTTCCGTATCAGGTTCATGGTTGATTAATGAAACTTTCCGTGAAAGTATGCCTTCATGGATTAACTTGGCAAAACTTCGTGCATCATGGGCACAAGTAGGTAATGATACAGACCCATATACAGTCAATCAGACGTATTCTTTTGCCACAATGGAAATGTATGACGGCAATATCTATACCAATGAATTGGACAAACTGATGAAGATTGCTGACCTTAAACCGGAACGTAAGAATTCATGGGAAATAGGTTTGGATTTCCGTACTTTTAATAATCGTTTGAATTTGGATTTCACTTATTATAAGGAAAATACCACAGACCAGATTATGAAAATCAATGTTCCTGCTATTTCCGGTGTTACCCAACAGTTGGTAAATGCTGGTAATATCCAAAACTCAGGTATTGAAATCGCATTAAATACCACTCCTATCAAAACTAAAGACTGGCAGTGGGATCTGGACTTCACTTATACACGAAACAGAAGTAAAATTGTATCCTTGCATCCTAATGTTGCCAACTATATTGAATTGTCCGGTTATGTAAACGCATACGACTATCATATCGGCTCTGTAGCAAAAGTCGGTGAGTCTTATGGTGTGTTGATGTCAGATGTCACTCAGGCACGTAATGAAAACGGTGTACCTTTGTTGGAGTGGGATGACAGTTGGAGAGGCGCATATAGAGCACAAAGCAAAACAGCGGAAGTAGTAGGTAACATGACACCGGATTTTCTGGGATCTGTAGCAACAACATTAACTTGGAAAGATTTAAGTTTGAATATTGGACTGGATATGCGTTTTGGAGGTTTGGTGGCATCTTACTGTAACTTATACGGAACTCAGGCCGGTTGGACGGAAAGCTCTTTGCAATACCGTGATCCGGAACATGGAGGTATGACTTGGACTAGTCAATATGCCGATTCTAAAGGTATTCAATATACTGATGGTATGATTCCGGAAGGTGTTTTTAAAGAAGGAACAATTGCGACCTTGGTGGATGGAACAAAAATGGATGTCAGCGGTCTGTCTTACGCACAGTTGGTACAGGAAGGAAAACTGGAGCCCACTCATGCCGGTTCATGGTATGGAAATAATTATGCATGGGGAGCACAGACAATTGATGACATTTGGGTACACAAGTTGAGTTATATCGCTTTGCGTAATATTACTGTAAATTATCGTTTGCCTAATAGCATCAGTCATAAATTGGGTGCAAAAGGGTTGAACCTATCATTCAGTGCACGTAATTTGGGATATCTGTATAATTCATTACCTAATAATCTAAATCCGGAATCTGTACGTTCTAATTCAGCTTCAGAGTTCCGTATTCGTGGTTTCGAACCTTATACAGCAAGTTACATATTTACAATTAATGCCAATTTCTAATTGTTAACTTTAAAAGAATTATCAACAATGAAATATAGAACTTTAGCAGCCGCACTGCTTTTAGGAAGTGTAATGTTCACTTCCTGTGTAGATGAATTTTCTGAATTAAATTCAGATCCGTCTACTATTACAAAGCCTGATATCCGTTTCCTGTTCACTAAATGTGAAGCTTCCTTCCAACCGGGAGATTATGCACAATGGTTTGGAGGATTTAATGACCTTTCTACCTGGTCGCAAACAACAGTTTCATCAGGAGGTAATACAACTCGTTCAAATCGTCCGACTGATGAAGCCAATGGTTGTGGTTATGAAGTAAACGAAGTGCTTCGTTATGCTAATGAGATTCGATATCAAATCAGCCTGTTGCCTGAAGAGGAAAAAGCGACTTATGAATACATCCAATATCTTTGTAATCCTTTGTTGGTTTACTTAAGTATCCAAGATGCTGACCTATATGGATCACGTCAATATACAGAAGCAGAACAAGCCAGATATACCAATCCTCCTTTGTTATTGCCTAAATATGACACTCAAGAGGAACTTTTGGAAGTATGGCTGAAAGAACTGGACCAGACTATTAATTATCTGAGCAGTAATGAAATCAAAGATGTTTTGAATAATCAGGACTTTATTTATAAAGGTGATTTGAAAAAATGGGGCAAACTGGCCAATTCTTTGAAATTGAAAATTGCAGCCCGTTTGATAAACAAAGATCGGAACCGCGCTTTTGAAATAGTAAAACAGGTAGCAGAAAGTCCTGTTGGCTTAATTGCTACTACGGATGATGATTTTGTATATAACAAGGGTAAGTTCGATAACAATTGGAATAATGATTTTTCTGTAGGAGTAGGTACGCAACATCTTATAGACTTTTTAGTAAACAACAAAGATCCGCGTTTGCTTTATTTCTTCCAAAAGAATGACTACAATTCTAATGTTGTACAGGCTTATTTTGATCAAAAAAGAGAAATGCCGGATTTTGTAGAGAAGAATGTAATTTCTGAGGTTAAAGACGGAAAGAAAGTCTTTAAAGAATGGGGGGGGCCAGGTGAACCTTGGGTACGTTATTATGGTCTTCCTGTGGAAATAGGTGCAGGGCAGATGGACAAATACGAGGATTATTTTGATCCCACAGGACAATTGTTTGTCTTGTACTCGGCAGCTGGTGCCAAGAAAAGCTATTATCCGTGTACTTACCGGAATCAAGAAATGGTAAAAGGTCTGTTGACATATACTTATCCGGATGCCCCGGATGTTACTCCGGTTCAAGACACTCAACAATATGGTTGGTATGGACTGTATTTTTCGGCAGCGGAAACCAATTTCTTCTTGGCTGAATTCACCCTGTTGGGAGCCACTTGGAATGGACAAAAAAGTGCCCAAGAGTATTTTACAGATGGTATCACTGCTTCAGTAAAAGGATATGATTATGTTGCCAGTCAGAATCATATACCTTATTATGACAGTCCCTACGTAAATGATCCTCATGATGTATCTATTAAGCTGCAAGATGAATGGCTGACAGAACTGCTTAAGAAAGAGGCTTATATTTTAAGTGGAGATAAAGTTTCTGATCTGGAGAAAGTGTATATCCAAGAATATCTCCATTATTTTAATGCACCGATTGATCAATATGTTAACATTATGCGTTCTGGTGTTCCTATGAAAAATAGTTCCCTTTTACCGCGTAAGGAATTTGACGAACAATTGGGTGATTCCTATCCTATCCCTAGAAGATTTGCTGTTACGGAGCCTTTGGAATCAGATCAGTTACATGACATAACTATCGCTGCATATAAAGCACAAGGTTATACATATCAAGGTACAAATGCAAAGAATCCACAGGTTTTGCATGACGAACGTGTATGGATGGATAAAGAAAATCCTGATTTTGGTAACGGACCGAAGAACTGAAAATAAAATTAAAGAATAGCAGTTCCCCTTGTTTTTCCTGTAAGAACAAGGGGATTGTTTTATTTTGACCCTCAGGACTATACATAGAATTATTTTGCAAATATTATTTATATGCAAGTAGAGAATTGATTCTTCTTGAAAAAGATAAGGACCTTTTAAAACAATGAACCGATGCTATTTTCATTTGTAAGATGAAAAACTTTCCCAATCAATTATTGGAAGTTCTTATTCTTTTACGGAATATAATACTCCCTTATTTGTTTGTACAAAGTAGTGATTTCGGTAGAAAATAGATAGAAAATTGTATTTAAAAGCCCTTCTATAGACTTTTAAATACAATTTTTCTTTTTGAGATACAAAAATAAAATACACTGATATTCAGATATATAGCTGTAAGAGTAGTTCTGAAGGAACTAATGAAGATGTAATTATCTGATTTTCAATAAATATTAAAAAAATCACAGCTATGTTAAAACGACTAAAATCAGTCAGTATGTTGCTGTTCCTAATGGGTGCCTCTACCGGAGCAGCATACGCGGTCGCCAATCCTGGCGTTGCCGGTGTGAAAATCACACAACAAAATGGAGCTTGTACAGGAGTTGTAGTAGACGCTACAGGTGAAACTGTCATTGGTGCGTCTGTTATAGTGAAAGGTACGACTAATGGTACGATAACCGGACTTGATGGCGACTTCTCTTTATCCAATGTGAAAAAAGGGGATATCATTCAAATTTCATTTGTAGGTTATCAAACAGTAGAGATTCCTTGGAATGGACAACCCATGAATGTAACTTTACAAGATGACACACAAACATTGGGCGAAGTTGTAGTGACTGCTCTTGGTATCAAACGTGAGAAAAAAGCGCTAGGTTATGCCATGCAGGAGGTAAAGGGTGACGCGTTACTTGAAGCTCGTGAAACGAACCTCGCAAATGCTTTGACAGGTAAAGTTTCAGGTGTCCAGATTATTCGTTCAAGCAATGGTCCTGGTGGCTCTTCCAAAATCCAGCTTCGTGGTGCGAATTCTGTAACAGGTTTGAACCAGCCGTTAATTGTTGTCGATGGTGTGCCAATGGATAACTTTACAGGAGCAAGTAATAATGATATTGATAACCCGACATTGGATATGGGTAATGGACTTTCAGATATTAATGCTGAAGATATTGAGTCCATGTCTGTGTTGAAAGGTGCGTCAGCTGCTGCACTTTATGGTTCTCGTGCCGGTAATGGTGTTATTTTGATTACAACTAAAAAAGGAACAAAGCGTGAAGGTTTGGGTATCACCATCTCAGGTTCAGTTTCTGCTGAGACAACATTTATGCTCCCTAAACGCCAAAAGACCTTTGGACAAGGTGAGAATGGTGTGTTCGATTCAACTAACGGCTATAGCTGGGGACCTGAAGTAACAGGGCAAAGCTATACAAAATGGGATGGTACAACTGCAAATATGCAAATCTTTGATAACGTAAAAAATTTCTTTGATACAGGTGTGAACTTATCAGAAAGCATATCATTCCAGCAGCAATATGATAAAACATCCATTTACACCTCATTGAATCGTATGGATGACTCCAGCATGATACCGGGCGCTAACTTAAGCCGTACAAACTTAACTTTGCGTGCATCTTCTACTTTTGGTAAAGATGATCGTTGGAGCATCGATGCAAAAGTACAATACATCAATACCCTCGCAGAAAACCGTCCTATCAGTGGTGCACGTGGGAATAATGCATTTTATACTATTTTCAATATGCCTACGACTATTGACATCCGTGACTTTTCCAGCCCTGTCAAAGACGAATATGGCGAAATGATCTGGTGGAGTAAAGGGGGAATCAACCCTTACTGGTCCAAAGATTATAATCCAAATAAAGATAGCCGTAATCGTTTCTTGATGAACGGATCATTGAAGTACAAATTCACAGATTGGCTGGATGCTGAAATCAAAGCCGGTAGTGATATGTATTTCACTGAGGGTGAAGAGAAATTGTATGCAGGAAGTCCTACTAATAATAAGAACAGCCGTTATAGCACTAGCGAGAAAAAGTTCTTCGAAAATAATTTCAGCTTTTTGATCAGTGGCCATAAAGATGAATTGTTTGGAAAATTTGGTGGCAATTTCTCTTTTGGTGGTAACTTAATGGAAAGAAAATCTACAGGTTTGGACAATGCTATGGGAAAATTGACTGCGCCCGATTTATTCTCTCTAGCCAATGGTGACAAAAAAGATTTGTCAATAACCGAAACCTATATTCATAAAAAAATCAATTCTTTGTATGGAACTCTTGGAATCAACTATAATGGTTGGGCATTCTTGGATGCAACTTTCCGTAATGACTGGTCATCAGCTTTGAATAAAGAAAACCGTTCATTCTTCTATCCGTCTGTTTCATTGTCATGGGTGATCAGTGATATGGTGGGTAAAGTCGGCAAAGGTATGCCCGAATGGTTTACTTATGCTAAAGCACGTGCATCTTTCGCACAAGTAGGTAACGATATGGATGCATATCAGTTATATAATACATATAGTATTGGTTCAGACCCTAATGGCAATACAACTGCCGGACAAGGAAAAACTAAATACGATGCAGATGTACGCAGTGAGTTGATTACTTCTTGGGAAGCCGGTGCTGAATTGAAATTCTTCAATAACCGTTTAGGAGTTGATTTTGCATGGTACAAGACAAACGCAAAACGCCAGTTAATGAATATTCCTTTAAATAACCTTTCCGGTTATGATAACATGAAAGTAAATGCAGGTAACATTCAAAATACCGGTATCGAAATCATGTTGAATGCACGCCCTATCGAAACAACTCAATTTAGTTGGGATACTCAATTGAACTTCTCTCAGAACAAGAGTAAGATTATTGAATTATTGCCGGGAAAACCAGGTATGCAGTATGCTTTAGGAGGTTCTGACGCATTGCAGGTCTATGCAGTTGCGGGAGGTGCTTATGGTGAAATCTGGGGTACCAAATATCAACGAGTAGAAGAAGGAGAATTTAAAGGACAATTATTACTCAATGAATCAGGACTGCCACAGGCCACTAGTGACAAGCATAAGATTGGTGAACAACAGCCTGACTTCTTATTAGGATGGACAAATACATTTAATTATAAAAACTTCACACTTAGTTTCCTGATTGACGGACGTTTTGGTGGTGATATTTTCTCATTCACCAATATGAACTTGCAACGTAGTGGTATTTCTGAATGTACTGCTCCTGGCGGTAAACGTGAGGATATCGTTGTAGCGGGAGTTATCAAAGATGGTAATGGTTATAAGGTAAATGATCAAAGTGTTTCTTTAGAACGTTATTATAAAGCTTTGGCTACAGGCCGCGCCGGTATTTCGGAAGCTTATATTTATGATGCTACCAACATCCGTTTGCGTAACATCGCCTTGAGTTATCGTTTCCCGTCATCTATGTTGAAAAAGACTCCGTTCCAACAGGTTAAGCTTGGTTTCACTGTGAATAATGTATGGATGATTTCAAGCCATTTGGATGGTATTGATCCGGAATCAGTATATGCTACAAGCACTAATGCAACAGGTTTGGAGAACTCGTCAGCTCCGACATCACGTTCTTACCTGTTTAATGTGACTCTTGGTTTCTAATCATAAAAAAGAAAAAGAACAATGAAAACAATGAATAAATTATTTTTGGGGCTTGGCTTTTGCGCCGGATTAGTTTCCTGCTCTGACTTTGATGAAGTCAATACCAATCCCACAGCTGCCGGTGAGGAATATGTAAAACCTCAATATGCATTGAATAATTCTATAGGACAGGCACAGATGAATCCCGGTACTGCAGAACGTATAGTAGTCTATAATTGGGCTAGTGCTGCCAGAATTTGTGGAGAAATGAGTTTTCTGAACGTAGGCCGCTATAGTGATGATTATACATCTGCTTATTATTATCCTGATCTCAGCGCCAGTATTAAAAATGCGACGTTGGCTATTACAGCAGTAGAGAACCAACTCGAAGCGGCCACTACCACTGCACATGAAAAAGAATTTTTCCCGAACGTAAAGCAGTTTGCCCGTATTTGGCGTGCCTATCTTATCAGTGAGTTTGTCGATAATTTCGGACCTTATCCTATTGAAAGTTTCCTAGGGGAAAATCCTGTTTTCAACTCAGAGAAAGATGATTATGAATTCATTTTAAAGGAGTTGAAAGAAGCCGCAGCAGCTATCAACACCTCTGTCCTACCTGTTGAGGCAGAAGGTAAATGCGACCCGTTTGACAATGTAAAATATGATCCTGTGAAGTGGCAGAAATATGCAAATTCACTCCGTATGCGTCTGGCTATGCGTTTATCAAACATCGACAAGGCAACTGCGCAGACCGAATTTGAGGATGCGGCTAAAGGTAACAAGATTTTAACGGCTGATGAGATGTTTGCAGTAAAAGAAAATGATGGATGGGATGTCTTTTCCGGAGTATATACCCGTTCATTTGACGATCAGGTTCTTTCCTCAACAGTTGCTAATCTTCTGACCAATTTAGGTGGTATTAAAGTAACAGAACAACGTTCCGATTTGGCTAGTTATGTTAAACCAGCTAATTATTTAGGTATTAAATATGACAGACATTATGTTGCTAATACAGATAATCCTACTAAACAATATTGGCTGGATGGTATGCCGGAAAATCTTGATCCGCGTGCATTAAAGATATTCTGTTTACCTGATGATGAAAATGCTGAGAACTACATAGATAAATATAATGATAGAACAGCTAAAGATTTCGTTCTTTACACAGTAGACGAAAACGGGAATCCGATTCCTAATAAGGATAATCCTGGGGAAATAAAGATTGATGCAACTCGTTGTTGGAATGGTTATCCCGCTGGTTCGCGCGGTGGATGGTCGCCAACCTTGGCTTATAACCAACTAGTGACAAATGGATATGGCCCCGGCTGTACTCTTCCAATGTTGGGTAAAGACTATTGTCAGGGCAAATCTCGCATATTCTTTGCAGCATGGGAAACTTATTTCTTGTTAGCAGAAGCTTCATTGTATGGTTGGAACACTGGAACAACAGCAAAAGAAGCCTATGAGAACGGTATTAAAGCTAGTTTTGAATACTTTGGTGTTAGCGAATATGTGAATGATTATCTGAATTCCACCAACTACAATCGTGTAGGTACTTCAGTCAAATTTGATCATACCACTGAACCGACTGCTGAACAAATGACTTATGTGGATGGATACAGCAAAGAACAGAAAACTGTTACTTATGAATATCCTACAGCTTCTAAAACTTTATATGGAAAAGCATTGAATGACCACTTGACTAAAATTATCACTCAAAAATTCATTGCACAAACTCCGTATTTGGTATTGGAAATGTGGTCGGATTTCCGCCGTTTGGGATTACCATTCTTTGAGATTCCTGCAAACGAAAGTTCAATGACTGGTTCAGACATGGTTAATGCTTGGAATCCTAATTCTTGGAAAGACGGACAGAAGTGGGAATTTTATCCACAACGTATGCGATATCCTTCCAGTCTGGAGAATGCAGATCCCGAAGGCTATAAACAAGCTGTAGAGTTGTTAGGAGGCTCAGATAATATCATCACTCCTTTATGGTGGACCGGACGTTAATGTCTTAACCTAGGACATTCATAGAATAATATAAGTTAGCCAGCTAATTCATACTTAAAGTATTGCGAATTAGTTGGCTAACTTATATTCTATGAGTGTCCCTTATTATGCCCAAAATCATTTGATTTTCTGATGCCGGCAAAGCATATTACACATGGATCATAGAGTCCTTTAACATTCATAACTACACAAAAAAGAAGGACTACCTTCTCACGAAGACAGCCCTTTCATTTGCTATTAATAATCTAGTAATTTTCTGGTAAATTTTGAACGCTCTCTTATCTAAGAAACAAGCATTAACGCTCTTTTGTTTATTCCTCCATTATAAAACTTTTCAGTATTTTTTCGGCAATATTTTCATTTTCCTTGCTATAGATAATAGATATATAAAATCCACTACCTGCCGTCTTAGTCATCAAACAAGCATAAAGGCAATGATCTGTTTCGCAGCTCCCTCTTAAATAAGTACCGAAAAACTGTGGTAACTCAAACTCCTGCACTGCCGACTGGTCTTTCACCCCGTCATCATTGGCATAGTCTTTTAATACACTTTTCAAGTCACTTTTTGTCATACCATCCGAATCCAAAGACTGAATGGTGATATAAAACTTGGAATTGTTCAGAAGAAAAGTCTCCTCTGTATCCTCCTCCACCAAAATCCCTTTTGGAGCCTCAAAAGTCAGACCATAGGCTGTCCATGTAATAGGAACCAAAGCTTGCGCACTTACTGATAGCCAAGCCAGACTTAAAAACACAAGAAGTAAAACCTTTTTCATTTTTAATTATTTTACCAATAAAACTCCGATCAGTCCACAACTGATTATTTATCCTTTTCACGGATTTCCACGCGACGAATCTTTCCACTGATGGTCTTTGGAAGTTCTTCTACAAACTCTATGACACGTGGGTACTTGTACGGAGCAGTCACACGCTTCACATGATCTTGTAACTCCTTTACCAACTCAGGTCCTTCCTTACCCTTAAAAGTTTTAGAAAGGACAATCGTCGCCTTTACCACCTGACCACGGATTTCATCAGGCACACCGGTAATGGCACATTCCACAACAGCCGGATGAGTCATCAAAGCACTTTCCACCTCGAACGGGCCTATACGATAACCCGAACTCTTGATCACATCATCAGCACGACCTACAAACCAAAAATAACCATCCTCATCACGCCAAGCCACATCACCTGTATAATAAATACCATCATGCCAAGCATCTTCCGTTAATTCCGAAGCACGATAATATTCTTTGAACAATCCCAATGGTTTACCCCTATCTGTACGAATAACAATCTGACCTTGTTCTCCATCTTCAGCAGAACGCCCGTCGTGGGTCAACAAATCTATATCATATTGAGGATTAGGTACCCCCATACTTCCAGGTTTAGGCTCCATCCAGGGAAAAGTACCTAAAGTCAACGTGGTTTCCGTTTGTCCAAAACCTTCCATCAGACGAATACCTGTGATTTTCTTGAACGTTTCATATACAGAATAGTTCAAAGCCTCTCCCGCCGTAGTACAGTATTCCAAAGAAGAAAGATCATATTTACTAATGTCCTCCTTAATTAAAAAACGATAAATAGTGGGAGGAGCACATAAAGAAGTGATATGATAATCCTGAATCTTTCCAAGAATATCTGCCGGTGTAAATTTCTCATGATCATACACAAAAATATTGGCTCCTGCTATCATCTGTCCATAAAGTTTTCCCCAAACAGCTTTCCCCCAACCTGTATCGGCAATGGTAAGATGAAGACTGTCACGATGCAAATTATGCCAGAAACTGGCAGTTACAATATGTCCCAAAGGATATGTAAAATCATGTGCCACCATCTTAGGTTCTCCTGTAGTACCCGAAGTGAAATACATCAATGAAGTATCTTCATTCGTATTAGGATGTTCCGGTTTAACAAAAGGAGTAGCCTTCTCAATACCTTTATGAAAATCTTCAAAACCCTCCGGAATATCCGGTCCTACACTGACCAACTTTTTTACTGAAGGACAATCGGGCATGGCATCTATAATATGCTTTGTTATCACATCTTCTCCTGCAGCTACAATCATCTTGATATCAGCAGCATTACAACGATACACGATATCCTTTTTCGTCAACAGATGAGTCGCAGGAATAACCACAGCTCCTAATTTATGCAAGGCAATAATAGAGTACCAGAACTCATAACGACGCTTTAAAATAAGCATCACCATATCGCCATGACCAATACCAAGGCTCTGAAAATAAGAAGCAGTCATATCCGTATACTTTTTCAAGTCAGCATAAGTATATTGTATATGCTCCCCTTTATCATTAGTCCATAACAATGCTTTCTTATCGGGTTCTTCGGCAGCCCAAGCATCTACTATATCATAACCAAAATTAAAATTTTCAGGGATTTTAATCTTTAAATTCTTTATAAAGTCCTCTTGTGAGGTAAATGTGGTCTGTTCTAAGAATTTTTCTACCATAATCTTATTCAATTAAAAATTGAGAACTAAAAATTAGAAATATTATGCGGTCAATGACAACACAGTCTTTTTAATCTCAATTTATTATAATATTACTGCCAAGAATTTCACAGTCTTATCGTCCAATGCCAACATACCATGTGGAATAGAAGAATCAAAATAAAGACTGTCACCTGGATTCAAGATCAATTCTTTTCCATTTATATTAAGTAACATTCTTCCTTCAATAACCAAATTGAATTCTTGTCCCTCATGTGAGTTAAAATGAATCGGAGTATTTTCCGGTTTCGGTTCTACAGTTACAATAAAAGGATCAGCCTTACGCCCACGAAAACCGGAAGCCAATGACTGATATTTATACGCCTTGGTACGCTCTACCGACACTCCTGAACCACAACGAGTCAGAAAATAAGAACTCATCTTAGGTTCTTCACCAAACATTAATACATCCAATGCAATACCGTATTTACGGGCTATTTTCTGTAAAGCACTGACAGAAATATCTTTCTCCCCGCTTTCCATACCCAAATACTCTTCCACTGAAAGCTGGCAACTTTTAGCCACTTCATCAGGAGTCAGTTCCAGAACGTCTCTTAATCCCTGGAGACGCTCAGCTATTTGTTTTATCTGGTCACTCATAATCTTATTGTTTTATGCCTCAAAGATAATGAAGATTTGAGAATTCCTAGCAAAGTTTCATTAAGTTTCGAAGAAAACTATCTAACAGACAATAAAACTGCACAAACACGCTTACAATGAGCACAAACAAACCTTTTACAGAAAGTGATCATTCAAATACTTTCATTTGAAACTATAAAATAATCTTTGTCCCATAACCTTTCTTATAACCATATTTATACTTACTTTGCAGAAAAATGAAATAGAATGAATTATACGAATGAACAAATCAGACGCCAAGACCGTCTGTTAGAAAAAGAAAAAGCTATCAGCTTATTGAAAAACGGAGAATACGGAGTTTTGTCCATGCAAGATGAAGAAAACGGCGCTTATGGAGTTCCTATCAATTATGTATGGAACAAGAAAAATTCCATTTACATTCACTGTGCTCCCGAAGGACGAAAATTACATTGTATCAAACGCTGCAACACCGTTTCTTTCTGTATTATAGGAAAGACTCATATCATATCCAATCAATTCACAACTGAATATGAGAGCATTATATTGAAATGTCGGGCATACATTGGCTTAAATGAAGAAGAACGAATAAACGCTTTACATTTATTAATAGAAAAATACTCTCCAAACGACAAAGTAATTGGTAACCAATATGCCCAAAAATCTTTTCACAGAACAGAAATTATCCGACTAGATATAGAAGAGGCAAGCGGAAAATGCAAACATATACCTATGAAATAAGTATTAAAAGTTCATTGAACTATTCCTCTAATATTCTCAACTATTATTCCCCCGATAAAAGAGAGTTAAAAGGAGATAATTGAGAAAGACGAAAAGAAACACGATACAACTTTTATAAAGGATCATTGAGAAAATTACATGCTATAAAAACATTATTCCGGCAAAACAATATTACCGGAATAAATTTTCTTTATGTTATCCTTTTTCAGATTAGGTATTTGGAAAAGCAACCATCTTAACAACCATAAAAGTTGTACACATTATAAATTATTTCTCATTCTTTCTACAAAATCATGAATAATGGAATACAAAATCTCCAAAGAATTCTCCTCATAACAAAGAGTTTCCAAAGGACACCAACCTGTCCGGTCCCTATTCTGAATACGAGGAACTACCTGCATACAATCTAGCTTTATATTCGCACGCCGCAATAAAACCAATGCAGGTTCACTGATAATATCTGTATAAACTTCCTGTACTCTACCTAATACCATCAAAACAGCAGCAGCTTTTCCTATCACCTTGTCAGCAATCTGAGCCCCACGCAGAAAAGCCGGATCCGTATTCAACAAATCATACAAATCAGTTATTCCACGCTGTGTAAAAGTGCTGATTTCCTTATTCTTTATTACACAAGAATAATTACCTTCATGCAACAGTTTGATTAATTTATCCATTTTTTATTTCATTCAAATAACACGATGCATTTCGTGTCCTTCCACATAAATGGCACTGAACGGACGTGCCGGACAAAGATTTTCACAAGCGCCACAACCGATGCAACGTTCTGTATTCACAACCGGTATTTTAGGTGAACTTTCATCATTCTCATCTTTAGGTATCATTTGAATAGCACCAGTAGGACAATGACGAGCACAATTTCCACAACTTACCTTATCCGTATTCACTATACAATTTTGAGCAATCCACACGGCATGCCCTATTTGAATAGCCGACTTTTCAGCCAAACTAGTCAAATGAATGGCATCAGTAGGACATACTTCTGCACATTTCGCACATTCGGGGCGACAATATCCACGTTCATAGGACATCTCAGGCTGCATCAACCGCTTCAGATCACCCGATGGACGCAATATCTGATTAGGGCACACCGACACACAAAGCTGACAAGCCGTACAATGCTGTGCAAAATGACGAAGACCTCTCGCTCCTGCAGGAACAATAGAAGTGGCACGTTTAGGATTCTTTTTATCAATAAGAGGCGCCAATCCTCCATCCACTTTCTTTTCCTGCGCTTTCATTACGGCACTTGTAGCAAGTAAAGCAGAAACCGTAAAAAAATTTCGCCGCGACGTATTCACCTTTTCTGAATTTGAAGACGATTGAGAAGCTGACTGACCTGTTTCTTCTCTTCTCAAAACCTGCTTTTTCTGAATTATTGCTCCAGATACATACTTTATCGCATCCTGACGACATTTACCTAAACAATCCATACAAGCAACACAACGGGAATAATCAATCTCATGTGCTTTGGGATTAATGCAGGAAGACTTGCAATTACGAGCACAAAGTCCGCAACCATTACATTTAGACGTATCAATAACCGGTTTAAAATAAGAATATCTAGATAAGAGTCCCAATACTGTACCCACCGGACAAATGGTATTGCAATAAGTTCTTCCTCCACGCCATGCCAAAATAAAAAGCACTATCACAGTACCCACTGCAACTACAAAAGTAGAAAGACCTTTCATCCAAACATCTACCGAATAAAAAGCATAACTGTCTACACGCTCCGCCCACAGGGCAAGTACATTGTTCCCCCACTGATACAAAGGTGTCAGCAGGTTAGAAATGATACGGCCGTATGCACTGTAAGGAGCAATCAATGCCGTCAATGAAACTACCCCTGCTACCAAAGCGACGATAAACACCGCCAATACCCCATAGCGCAACCACGACAAAGCAGGCGAGTAGTGGAAACGATTCTTCTTTACCCTTCCCGAAACCCAGGAAATAATATCTTGAAACACACCTAACGGGCAGACAACCGAACAATAGACACGCCCCAAAAGCAACGTCAACAAAACAAGGGCTATCATCACCCCCACATTCAGTGCCAGCACGGCAGGAAGAAACTGTATTTTCGCCATCCAGCCAAACCAACTATGCACAGTTCCTGTAAAATCCAGAAACAGCAACGTGATCATTGTAAAGAACAAAAGGGCGGCGACGAGTCTTATTTTACGTAACATAAGCATTCGTTATTTTATCATGTTTATCCATTCCATTATAAAGTCTCTTGTTTCAACTGCTCCACATATGCGTCTATACGATGCAGTTCTTTGGGAATATCAATACTTTGAGGGCAATGCGGGTTACACTGGTTACATCCGGTACAATGACTTGCCTGCCGCAGTTTGGGCACACTACGGTCATAACCTATCAGGAAAGCACGCCGTGCACGGCGGTAATTCTCATCCTGACTGCTTTTAGGCACATTTCCTTCGTTGACACATTTATTATAATGCACCAGAATCGCCGGAATATCCAAGCCGTAAGGACAGGGCATACAATATTTGCAGTCATTGCAAGGAATCGTAGGGAACTTCAGCATCAATTGGGCTGTTTCTTCCAAGAACTCTTTTTCCTCCTCATTCAAAGGTTCTAAGGGAGAATAAGTCCGAAGGTTATCCTGCAAATGTTCCATATAAGTCATTCCACTCAGCACACACAACACATTGGGATACGTACCGGCAAAACGGAATGCCCACGATGCCACACTGTTCTCCGGACGACGCTGCTTCAAGCGCGCCACCAGATGGTCGTTCAGTTTAGACAAACGTCCTCCTAACAGAGGCTCCATAATCACAGCCGGAATTCCACGCTTGGCCAACTCTCCATACAAATATTCCGCATTAACATTTCGACCCGAAGCATGGCGCCAATCTACATAGTTCATCTGAATTTGCACAAAATCCCATTTCACATCCAGCGACAGCAAATAATCAAACACTTCCACCGATCCGTGAAATGACCATCCCAAATTACGAATACGGCCTTCTTCACGCTCTTTTAGTAAAAAGTCAAGAACTCCATTGTCAATATAACGGTCATGGAAAGTTTTGATCCCTTCCCCTCCACCTACAGAATGAAGCAAATAATAATCCAGATAATCCGTCTGCAATTCTTTCATCGACTGATGGTACATCTTGATGGAATTCTCACGAGTATAATTTTGAAAATTAGACATCTTTGTCGCAATCAACAGTCTTTCACGAGGATGACGTTTCAAAGCCACACCAGTGGCCCTTTCAGAAAATCCCTGGCAATAAACAGGAGATGTATCGAAATAATTCACTCCGTGAGCGATAGCATAATCCACCAGCTCATTCACCGCATCCTGGTCTATCACATTTCCATCACTGTCCGGCGCTGGTTTCAACGGCCAGCGCATACATCCATATCCTAAAAGTGAAACATGTTCTCCCTTTGGAGAAGTACGATAAGTCATTTTATCAACAGGCACTTCGCCTAAAATAGAAGCCTCAGACGCATTCGACTTCTCGCCGGATGCACAACCATACATTGCCACCGTAGATGCAACTGTACTAACACCCACAATTTTTAGAAATTCTCTACGGTTCATTTCCTTTTTGTCTCTTTTGTCCATAGTCTTTTACTTAACCTTCCTTTATTTACTGTAAACCACCACTATAGCCTGATCATCAGTTAATGCAAAGTTAATTAGAATTCATGAAATTCCTTGCAACACAACCTTAATAATCAAAACAACTTTAATTACAGAAAGCAAATCACTTTTTAATTCACATAGATCACTATTGAAAATAATTATTTAAACAACTGTATCATAGGGCGGCCTATCCAAACCTGCGGTTGTTTCAAGCCAAAAATAAAAGCAACTGTAGAAGCACAATCAAACTGCATCATACTTTCATCAAAAATTCCTCCTTTTTTTACATTCTTTCCAGCAATAATAAATGGAGTTTCCATTTCTTGCATCGTTTTTCCACCATGCCCCTTATTTATTCCTCCATGATCGGCTGTAACAATAATAATACTATTATCATAAATACCTGCCTCCTTGATAGCATCTACTATCCGACCTACATATCCGTCTAATTCTTTCAATTTTGCATAATAAGCCGGAGTATCATGTCCATCCACATGACCTACATGGTCAGGATTATCAAAACAAATTGCAGTCAAGACCGGCTTCTTTTCTGTAATATACTTACATGCCATCTCACATAGAGCAGCGGGATATAGATTATAGTCAGGAGCCTGCACATGATAATTCAAAGCCAAAGTATCTACTAGATATTTAATACCATCCCACTCATACAACACTCCTATTTCAGCATCAGGAACAGCTTTACGAAGTTCACTGAAAATAGTTGGAAATATATGATGCTCATTTACTACACGTGAAGGAAGTTCGGGAGTTTTAGACCCCCATTCTGTATATCCATGGAGTTCAGGTCCTGCCCCCATAAACATAGAAGCCCAGTTTACTGCACTTGAAGAAGGAAGCACACTACGTTTTTTCAAAGTATAGCAACCTGCATCCATTAAAGTTTTAACATTTGGCATCTCAGCCTTTTCCACACTATAAGCCCCCCAACCGTCAAGGCCAATCAAGAACACATGGTCGGCTTTCCAATTCTGAGCAAAGCAAGAAAAAGTAAAGAATGCTATCAATATAGCAAATAAACGATTTTTTTTCATAGCAACTTATATTTTTCAGTTATACATATTATCTTAACAATTCTCCACACTATGAAATGATTGGATACTCTCCATCGGATAAACTTCCACTTACACACAATATTTCATCAAGAAAGGTGGAAACGATATCTAATCCCAATATTGGGAGATATCCCTATAATATGAAAAATTAAAAGATGAGCAAGCGCTGGTTTCCTTTCTCCAAACGCCTGCTCAGTTCAAATAGAGACATAAAAGCTGATTTCCATCACAGCTCCATCATACCTATTATCTATTTCAGACAAGCCTTCATTGCTTTAATGATCGCTGAGTCAAACCCTTCGTGATCCAATTCATTAATACCCTTGATAGTCATACCACCGGGCGTACACACCTTATCTATTTCCACACTGGGATGAGTATCATTATTCAATATCAAGGAAGCAGCCCCTTTCACAGATTGAGCAACCATTTTCTGTGCATCTTTCGGATAAATTCCTAATTCAATACCTGCCTGCATAGCTGCCTGAATATATTTCAAAACATATGCGATACCACATGAAGTCAAAGCCGTAGTAGCAGCCATCTGACTTTCAGGAATAAGAATAGCCAATCCTAATTCATTAAAGATATCCAGCATCAGTTGTTCTTGTTCCTTACTGGCGTTACGACTGGATATCAAGGTCATACTTTCCAGCTGAGATATAGCAGTATTGGGAATCAGACGGAATATAGTCTGTTCCGGGCCTACACTCTTCACCAATTGCTCAAAGGTTACACCGCCTGCGATAGAAACTAATACTTGTTGAGGAGTCAAATGAATCACACTCAATACCTGATCTATCAACCACGGTTTTACAGCCAGAATAACGATATCGGCATCCTTTATCGCTTTCGGGTTTTCCGTTGTTACATTAATCTCCGGATAATCCGCCTGTAGAGTTTCCAGACTTCCGCTGAACGGATCGGCTACTGTTACATCACTCGCAGGAATGATAGTGCCTTGGGCAAGGCCGCGAGCAATAGCCCCTCCCATATTTCCCGCACCAATAATTGCTACTTTCATATTATTAAAGATTAAGTCTATAGCTACAAAGATAAGGGAAAAAAAGGAGAAGAACGTATTATGAAAAGCTAAAAATAAAATTACTTTGAAGAAGATTAAATCAAAAAGCCTCGCCGGAACCGAAATGTTTCCTGACGAGACCTCATTTTCTTTCGTAGATTATTATCCCTTTTGAATCTCCAGCTTATACCAACACTTTACGAAAGCGTTCAAGAAATTCATCAGCCTCTGCCATAGTAAGGCACAAAGGCGGAAGCAGACGAATCACATTAGTACCACTGACTCCGGTAAATACTTTCTGTTCGAACAGCAAACGCTGACGCAATTCCTTAATCGGTTCTTCAAATTCCATACCGATCATCAAACCTTCGCCACGCACCTCTTTAATCTGTGAGAATTGTTTCAATTCTTTCAGCAGATGAGCACCTACCTTGGCAGCATTCTCTACCAGATTCTCACCTTTCATAACATCAAGCACCGCGATAGCAGCAGCACAAGCTAGGTGGTTACCACCAAAAGTGGTTCCCAATTGTCCATATACCGGCTTGAATTTCGGACTGATCAGGACACCAGCCATCGGAAAGCCATTACCAATCCCCTTTGCTACCGTAATTATATCGGGACGGATACCTGCATGTTGGTGAGCAAAAAATTTACCGCTACGCCCGTAGCCGGATTGTATTTCATCCAAAACAAGGGCTGCATCCACTTCTTCGCAAGCCTTACTCAGTTCTTTCAAGAATTTTACTTCCGGAACCTGAATACCGCCTACTCCTTGAATACCTTCAATAATCACCGCACAGACATCTCCTTTTGCCAATTCCGCTTTAGCTGCTTCTATATCGTTCAAAGGCAGATAAGTCACATGCCCATTGTCATTGATTGGGGCTATAATTTTCGGATTGTGGGTTACCTCCACTGCCAGTGAAGTACGTCCGTGAAATGCTTTGCAAAAAGAAAGCACACGGTTGCGACCATTGTAAAAAGAAGCCAGTTTCAACGCATTTTCATTAGCTTCAGCTCCACTGTTTATCAAAAACAATTGATAATCATCATAACCCGAAAGTTTCCCTAAACGGTCTGCCACTTCCTGCTGTAGCTTGTTAACCACCGAATTGGAATAAAATCCCAACTGTGCAACCTGCTTGCTTATCATTTCCACATAATATGGATGTGCGTGACCGATAGAAATAACCGCATGACCACCATACAAATCAAGGTATTCCGTACCTTGGTCATCCCAGACATGACAACCTTTTCCTTTGACAATATTTATGTCAAAAAGAGGATATACATCAAATAATTTCATAAACTCTTCTTTATTAAAAAGCAGACGGTTTCAACCTCAACCCTACGGTTTCTTCCAAATTGAACATGAGATTCATATTATGAACCGCTTGTCCGCTTGCCCCCTTCAACAAGTTGTCAATGCAAGAGATAACCAGCAGCTTATCGCCATGTTTCTCCAAATGAATCAAACACTTGTTGGTGTTCACCACCTGCTTCAAATCTATATTTTTGTCTACAATATGAACGAAAGAATCCTCGGCATAATAGTCTTGATACATCTTCACCAGTTCTTCCAGTTCCACCTTGCATTTGACTACCAGAGTAGCAAAGATACCACGCGGGAAATCACCCCGGTAAGGAATAAAATCTATTTCAGCATTAAAGCTGTTTTGCAACTGTTTCAATGATTGCTTGATTTCGGGAACATGCTGATGAGAAAACGGTTTATAAATGCTCATATTATTATTACGCCAACTGAAATGACTGGTAGCACCCGGTTTCACCCCTGCCCCTGTACTTCCGGTAATGGCATTTACCATTACATCCTCGTTCAGTAACAGATGTTTGGCTAACGGCAATAAACCCAATTGAATACAAGTGGCAAAACATCCCGGATTGGCCACGTGCTTGCTATGGCAGATAGCACGACGGTTCAGTTCCGGCAAACCATAAATGAAGTCATGGTCATCACTCTTGATACGGTAGTCCATACTGAGGTCTATGATTTTCAAATCCTCGGGTACATTGTGACTATCCATAAACTTCTTTGTATCTCCATGAGCCGTACAGAAGAACAATACATCAATCTCATCCAGAGGAAGTTCGTCTGTAAAAACCAAATCCGTTTCACCATAGAGTCCCTCATGTACGTCGGTAATCTTATTGCCAGCGTTACTGCTGCTATTTATAAACTTTATGTCTACATCAGGGTGATTAATCAGCAGACGAATCAATTCGCCCGCCGTATAACCTGCCCCACCGATAATTCCTGCTTTAATCATACTTATTAAATTTCTTCGTCCTTGTGGTTATTATAATAAACACGCAAAGGTGTAGAAGTCACTTTGATAAAGCCTTTAGCATCTTCTGCTGTCCATCCCTTCTGCATTTCACCATATTCACCAAATTTGGTCTTCACCAGATCGTCTTTTGATTCAACACCCACAGTAGAGAATGAAAGCGGACGGAGTTCCAAGATAGCTGTACCATTTACATTACGCTGAGACTCCTGCAACATTGCCTCAATATCGCGCATTACCGGTTCCAGATACTGACTTTCATGCAAGAACATTCCGTACCAATTGGCAACCTGGTCTTTCCAATATTGCTGCCACTTGCTCAACGTATATTTTTCAAGGAAACGATGGGCACCGATAATCAGCATAGGAGCAGCAGCCTCGAATCCTACACGCCCTTTGATACCGATAATGGTATCCCCAACGTGCATGTCGCGGCCGATACCGTAGGGCGCACCGATCTCCTCCACTTTTTGAATAGCCTTGATAGGATCATCAAACTTCTCGTCATTAACAGCTTTCAGTTCACCTTTTTCAAATGTAAGACGAAGTTGTTCGCTTCCTTCCTTGGTCACCTGTTTTAAATAAGCACTTTCGGGCAAACCCTGCGCAGAGTCCAATATTTCCCCACCGCAGATAGAAGTCCCCCAAAGACCTACATTATAAGAATATTTCAATTTTGTAAAGTCAGCGGCAAAACCATGTTCGTTCAAATAATCGATTTCCTGCTGACGGCTTAATGCCATGTCACGGGTCAATGTAATGATCTCAACTCCCGGAGCCAGTACCAAAAAAGTCATATCGAAACGAATCTGGTCATTACCCGCACCAGTCGAGCCGTGTGCGATAGCGTCCGCACCTATTTCATTAGCATAACGCGCTATAGCCAACCCTTGGAAGATACGTTCAGAACTTACAGAAATAGGATAAGTACCATTACGGAGCACATTACCGAATACCATATATTTCAAGCTCTTCTCATAGTATTCCTGGGTCACATCCAATGTCACATACTTCACAGCACCCAGTTTGTAAGCGTTCTCTTCGTTCTGCTTCAGCTGCTCCTCACTGAAACCACCCGTGTTTGCACAAGCTGCATACACTTCATACCCTTTTTCCTTAGCCAGATACATTACAGTGAAAGAGGTATCAAGCCCCCCGCTGAATGCCACTACTACTTTTTTCTTCTTTTCTTCCATAATGATATTATTTTAATTGAGAATTAAAAATTGAAAACTGAGAAATAAGTACATGAATGCGCAGCCATCTTTTAATTCTTAATTTTTAATTCTTAATTTTTAATTTATTAAATAGTGTCTTCTTCGTGCAAAGCCGGATCGTAAAGCATGGCTGTACAAATACAGAACTTACGGTTCTTCGCCACTAATATATCGTGATTGATACAGCCTTCACAACCTTTCCAAAAGGCCTCATCATCAGTCAGTTCATTGAAAGTTACAGGAACATATCCCAGTTCTGTATTCATTTTCATTACCGCCGCGCCACTGGTCAGACTGAATATCTTTGCTTTAGGCCATCGTAGACGTGCCAATCGGAACGAAGCCGCCTTTATACGCTTGGCCAAACCTATTCCACGATAATTAGGATGCACAATCAATCCCGAGGTTGCTACATATTGCTTGTTTCCCCATGACTCAATATAGGTAAATCCTGCAAAATCATCTCCACATAAGGCAATAATCGCCTTTCCTTCTTTCATCTTTGTAGTCACATATTCATGTGTGCGTTCTGCAATGCCTGTTCCGCGTACCTTAGCAGCTTCTCTAATAGTATCTAAAATTTTATCAACGTAAACTTCATGTGAGGCATCTGCCACCATCACATCCACTTGTTTAGCATCCATCTCCTTTTTTATCTATTATTATATTATTGTATATTCGGTATAATCAATGAAAGTGCATTCTTCACTCCCGCTCTTGTGCAACCTTCACGAATGACAAGCATAATAGTATCATCACCAGCAATAGTTCCCAATATTTCATCAAAGTTCCGGTTATCAATATCATAAGCCAAACTACTAGCATATCCGGGACGAGTCTTGATTACTGCCAGATTAGCCGAAAATTCAATGGAAATAAATCCATTATGCATCAACATCTCACTGGCCGAATGTTGCTCAGTCATACGTTTGTACATGGTATTGTTTGGTAATACATATACATAATTTCCGTTCATACTGGCTGCCTTCGCCACTTTCAACTGCTTCAAGTCACGAGACAAAGTAGCTTGGGTCAATTGGAATCCTTCTTTCGCCAATTCCTGCAACAACTCTTCCTGGCTACCTACTTCCTTACTCGAAATAATAATCTTAATGGCATCAAGTCTGCTATTCTTGCTCTTCATACTGCATAATTATTCTAATTCGGCTGCAAAATTACAGAATATTCGGGAATATAGATACAAAAAAGAGAATATTTTTGCGACTTTATGCATATTTTCAATAAAGCTTTTATCTATCATCCTAAGAATAAACCAAAATCATACCAAATTTTTCTTTTCAATGCAATCTTCTTAAAAAGACGGTAATATTATGTTTTACGACAGGTACAACCAAATCCAACAGTTATAATATCAAAAAAACAAGGACGACTTTCGGGGAATAAACTATTTTTGCATCACTATTAATTCCTTAAAATCAAAAAATAAAGGCATGGAACACACTTATTTCTTTGCGGTAGACCTGGGAGCCACCAGCGGACGTACCATCTTAGGTTGCCTGGGAGAAGGCAAAATGGAGTTGAAAGAACTGACTCGTTTCCCTAACCATATTATAGAAACCGGAGGACATTGTTATTGGGATATTTATGCCTTATACAATGAAATTATCAAGGGACTGAAAGTGGTAGCCAAAGACAATCTGCCTATCCAGTCTATCGGTATTGATACTTGGGGGGTGGATTTCGTATTAGTGGGCAAAGATGGAGAGTTACTCCGCAATCCTTATTGTTATCGCGACCCTCACACAATAGGTGCACCCGAAGAATATTTTACCCATATTCCCCGTGAACGAGTATATGACATCACTGGAATCCAGATTATGAATTTCAATTCCTTGTTCCAATTATCAACACTCCACCGCAATCATTGCTCGGCCTTGGAAGCAGCAGATAAAATACTGTTTATGCCGGATGCTTTAAGTTATATGCTGACCGGTAAAATGGTAACAGAATATACCATCGCTTCTACTTCCCAGATGTTGAATCCGCGCACCAAATGCTTCGAAAAGGAACTACTGGATGTAGCAGATATCAAGAAAGAACAGTTCGGCCGTTTTGTTTTTCCAGGGGAACCTATTGGAGTGCTGACAGAAGAAGTGCAAAAAATTACAGGTCTGGGAGCTATTCCTGTTATTGCCGTTGCCGGTCATGACACAGGTTCAGCCGTAGCTGCCGTACCTGCACAAAACGAAAAATTCGCATATCTGAGTTCCGGCACGTGGAGCTTGATGGGGATTGAAGTGAAAGATGCTATTATAAATAAGGAAAGCTTTGAACAGAACTTCACCAACGAAGGAGGTGTGGAAGGAACGACCCGGTTCCTGAAAAATATCTGTGGCATGTGGTTGTTGGAACGTTGCCGCAAAGAATGGGAAGCAACCAACAACTATTCTTATACAGAACTGATAGATGCAGCCCTGGCAGTTCCCGCTTTCCGCAGTGTCATCAATCCCGATGCTCCCTGCTTCGCCAATCCGTCATCTATGATTCAAGCCATCGGACATTATTGCAAAGAAACCAACCAACCTGTACCACAGAGTTATGGCGAAATCACTCGTTGTATTTTCGACAGTCTTGCCCTGCGCTACAAACAAGTATTCGGCTATTTGCAACAAATGGCCCCGTTCCCCATCGAAAAGCTGCACATTATCGGTGGAGGCTCACGAAACAATTTGTTAAACCAATTCACTTGCAACGCAGTGGGCGTACCTGTTATAGCAGGTCCCAGTGAAGGAACAGCTATCGGCAACATTATGTTACAGGCAAAAGCCAACGGGCTGGTAAACGATATTGCGGCTATGCGCCAACTAATCAGCACTTCCATAGAAACCGTTTCTTTTGAGCCCCAGCAAGCAGAAGAATGGGAAGAAGCATATAAGAAGTATTTAGCTCATTATAGAGAAGATATTTAATATTCACCTTGAAATTTATTCATTAAATAAACAAATAATATCATGAAAGAAGAATTGATTAATAAAGCGTATGAGATTGCAAAAGAACGTTATGCCGCTGTAGGTGTTGACACAGAAAAAGTAATGGAAACCATGCAGAATTTCCATCTGTCACTGCATTGCTGGCAAGCAGATGATGTAACCGGTTTCGAAGTTCAGGCAGGTTCATTGACCGGTGGTATCCAGGCTACAGGTAACTATCCCGGCAAAGCTCGCAACATCGACGAACTGCGTGCAGACATTCTGAAAGCTGCTTCATATATACCAGGTACTCACCGTTTGAATCTGCACGAAATTTATGGCGACTTTCAAGGAAAAGTCGTAGATCGTGACGAAGTAGAACCCGAACATTTCAAAAGTTGGATTGAATGGGGTAAGGAAAACAACATGAAACTGGATTTCAACTCTACTTCATTCTCCCATCCCAAAAGCGGTGATCTGTCTTTGTCAAATCCCGATGAAGGTATCCGCAACTTCTGGATTGAACATACTAAACGTTGCCGTGCCGTAGCCGAAGAAATGGGTAAAGCTCAAGGCGATCCTTGTATCATGAACCTGTGGGTACACGATGGCAGCAAAGACATCACTGTAAACCGCATGAAATATCGTGCTTTGTTAAAAGACTCTCTGGATCAGATTTTCGCAACAGAATACAAGAACATGAAAGACTGTATCGAATCCAAAGTATTCGGTATCGGACTGGAAAGCTATACAGTGGGGTCTAATGATTTCTATATCGGCTATGGCGCCAAGAACAACAAGATGATTACCTTGGATACCGGGCACTTCCACCCGACAGAAAGTGTTGCAGACAAAGTTTCTTCTTTATTGTTGTATGTTCCCGAACTGATGCTGCACGTAAGTCGCCCCGTACGTTGGGACTCAGACCACGTAACCATCATGGACGACCCGACTATGGATTTGTTCAGCGAAATCGTTCGTTGCAACGCCTTGGATCGTGTACACTATGGACTTGACTACTTCGATGCTTCCATCAACCGTATCGGTGCATACGTTATCGGCAGCCGTGCAGCTCAGAAATGTATGGTACGCGCTTTGCTGGAACCGATTGCCAAATTGCGCGAATACGAAGCAAACGGACAAGGATTCCAACGTCTGGCTCTGCTCGAAGAAGAAAAAGCTTTGCCTTGGAATGCTGTATGGGATATGTTCTGCTTGAAGAACAATGTACCCGTAGGCGAAGAGTTCATTGCAGAAGTAGAGAAATACGAAGCAGAAGTTACTTCTAAACGCTAATCAATATCCAACCACAATATCGTCCTCTGTAAGGGTGGCCTCATGTATCTGCCCCTACAGAGAACGTATTTGTGGTTTTAAAGAATATAAACAATGGAAATCATTATCGGATTAATCATTATCGCTATAGGAAGCTTCTGCCAATCCAGTTCATACGTACCTATCAAGAAAGTAAAAGAATGGAGTTGGGAAAGTTTTTGGCTGATACAAGGTGTATTCGCCTGGTTGGTGTTCCCACTATTGGGCGCATTGCTAGGTATTCCCCAAGGAGGCAGTCTGTTTGACCTTTGGGGAGCGGGAGGTGCTCCAATGAGCATCTTTTATGGTATATTATGGGGAGTGGGCGGCCTTACCTTTGGTCTTTCCATGCGTTATCTGGGAGTAGCCTTAGGACAAAGTATCGCACTGGGTACTTGTGCCGGATTCGGTACACTGTTCCCCGCCATCTTTGCCGGAACCAACCTGTTCAAAGGAAACGGACTTATTCTTTTACTAGGAGTATGTATCACTTTGTCGGGCATTGCCATTATAGGATATGCCGGCAGTCTTCGCGCCAAAAACATGAGCGAGGAAGATAAACGCGCGGCAGTAAAAGATTTTGCTCTGACTAAAGGACTGTTGGTAGCCCTACTGGCAGGTGTGATGAGTGCCTGTTTCGCTTTGGGACTCGATGCAGGAACTCCCATCAAGGAAGCTGCGTTAGCTGGAGGTGTAGAAGGTCTTTATGCGGGACTTCCTGTAATCTTTCTGGTAACACTAGGCGGTTTTTTAACCAATGCCGTTTACTGTCTGCAACAAAATGTAGCCAACAAAACTATGAGTGATTATGCCAAAGGCAATGTATGGGTAAACAACCTGATATTCTGCGCCTTGGCAGGAGTACTGTGGTACATGCAATTCTTCGGACTGGAAATGGGTAAAAGTTTCCTGACCGGAAGTCCTGTACTGCTTGCCTTCTCATGGTGTATATTAATGGCTTTGAATGTTACTTTCAGTAACGTATGGGGTATTTTATTAAAAGAATGGAAAGGTGTATCCACCCAAACTATCACTGTTCTGGTAACCGGACTGGTAGTTCTTATCTTTTCTCTTGTATTCCCTAATTTATTCTAAAAGAATTATTATATTTGTAGCATACTGTTATTCAGAATAAAAAAATGAATAACAATACCCTATGAACAATCAAATAAAAGAAGATATGAAATCAATCTTAGACAATCGCCCCGAATTGGTCAAAGAGGTGAATAAAGTAGCCGAAGTAGCCGGATATTTGTGGCAAAAAGGATGGGCCGAACGTAACGGAGGTAATATCACCGTCAATATCACCGAGTATGTAGACGATGAAATCCGTCAGATGCCCGCTATCAGCGAAGTAAAACAAATCGGTGTAACACTGCCTCACTTGAAAGGCTGTTATTTTTATTGCAAAGGAACCAATATGCGTATGCGGGATTTGGCACGTTGGCCTATGGATAACGGTTCTGTCATCCGTATTTTAGATGATTGTGCTAGTTATGTCATTATTGCCGACAAACCGGTTCAACCTACTTCGGAAGTTCCCTCCCACCTGAGCGTACACAATTATCTCACTAGCATAGGCTCTCCTTATAAAGCATCCGTACACACACACCCCATCGAACTGATTGCCTTGTCTCACAACAAAAAGTTCATGGAGAAAGATGTGGCAACCAACCTGCTATGGAGCATGATTCCCGAAACAAAAGCATTCTGCCCACGTGGATTGGGCATGATTCCTTATCAGTTACCCAGTTCTGTAGAATTAGCAGATGCAACTATCAAGGAATTGGCTGATTATGATGTAGTCATGTGGGAAAAACACGGTATCTTTGCTGTTGACTGTGACGTAATGGCCGCATTCGACCAAATTGATGTTTTAAATAAATCCGCATTAATTTACATCGCTGCCAAAAATATGGGATTTGAACCCGACGGCATGAGCCAGGAACAGATGAAAGAAATGAGTGTGGCTTTTAATCTACCCAAATAATATTTTTATGGTCTTCCCCTAATGGGGAGATTTTGAAGATGATTTGAACCCACATGGGGACAAATCATCTTTTTTATTATCGAAGCTTAAAAGATAAATGAGATCCAGATTGCCACTTAAGCTTTTCATCACACGATATTCATCACAAATGAACAAGCATATAAAATGACCAATTTATGTTTGTATCTCATTATTCTATTGATTAAAAAGATTAACACTCCCTATACAGCAAACACTTCCTAGACAATCGCGTACTTAACTCATTGACAGTTTGAGTATCTTATGTTTTTTTTAGAACAACGAGTACTCTTTTTGGCTATCTTTGACAAAGACAGATTCACTAAACCTACAGAGATATATGAAAGCAAATAAATTATTCCTTTTGGCAAGTTTCTTTCTATCAAGCAGCCTGACACCTATAGCGGCTCAGAGTAAGAAAGAGAAGAAGCAACAGACAGAACAAGCTGTACGCGAAGCTGTTGACGCAAAGACATACAAAATCAATGTGGACCGGGTAATGCCTATGAAAGGAGGCAGCAAACACCTGACTTCCGATTATTCTTTAGAAATAAGAAACGATTCGGTTTATTCCTATCTGCCTTATTTCGGAGTGGCGTATAACGTTCCTTACGGGGGTGGAAAAGGATTAAATTTTAGTGCTCCTTTATCAGAATATACTTCAGCATATAATAAAAAGGGGAATGCTAAAATCACACTAAAAGTACGGAACGAGGAAGACAATTACCTTTACAATATCATCATTTATCCCAATGGCAGCAGTAACATACAGGTCACCCCTACAAACAGACAATCTATTTCTTTCTCCGGAGAAATGGATCTAAAGAAGAAAGAATGAGCCATAAATAAAAGGGGGTCAAAACTAAAACAACCTATCGTGCTATATGATCAGGTCATTTTAGTTTTGCCCCCCTGATTAAATTACAGCTATTATTTACTTATTTCTCTAACCGGCTAAAGAAATTCTCAATGGCTTCCTTATTGACAAAAACTCCTTTTACTCCGGTCACTTCCACCGTATCCATCAACAAAGCCAAGCCCTGATAACCGTTTTCATCCTTTGCCAATACTTCCTGCTGATAAATTTCAGCTGATTGGCAGGCTTTACCATCTTCAGGTAATTTCTCGAACCGACCAAGGTAATAATTGCCTTCAAAGAAATTATGTGTAGATTCTGTCAATTGGAATCTGCTGGATTCTGGAGCATAAAAAATATTTCCACTAATAAATGTACTATCCGGATATCCGCCCCATGAATCCAAAGTAATCATAGTACGATCGATATCAGCCGCAGGTTTACGGTTCACATGAATAATGTTACGGGTAATGCGACTGTCCTTTACAGGACCTGCCAGATGAACAGCTGGTGAGAACATCCCGGCACGAGTCGGTTCAGGCCGCACTCCGTCACCTATACTCACATTGTAACGGACAATAGTGCCCAAGTTGCCTACATTAAAAGATGCGTCGGCCGTGCCGTCATTGCAAACCAATACTAAGCCACCATAGTTATCATGACTATAATTATACTGAATGACCGTTCCCCGGCAATTCCAGTCCGAATCAAACCCCTGTGCATCCCACGGAGCCTTATGACCACTTACCTCATTGAATTGCACCAAAGTATTATCACAACTCCACGGCCAAATACCTGCCGCCGCCTCTGTGTCAGGAAGCATATCAGGACAATCACGCATTACGTTGTATTCTATCAAGGTACTGTCACAACCGATAGGTACAATACCATCACCTGGTACTTCCTCTATCAAATTTCCCCGTATCACGGTATGCTTGCTGGGATGCCAGTTCTGCCGATCGCTATAAGCGGCCCAAATCATAGCATTACGGGTACATCTCAAAATATGGCAGTTCTCTATGGTTAACCTATTGAATGTTGAAATTTTCTTTTCACCGCCATTCACTATATAAATACCGCACCCTCCGCCTTTTTCTTTTACCAACGAACCATTGACATCCCGTACAGTCACATTATTGACAACAATGTTCTGCGATACGCCATAATCCATACACTCTATCTTCAAGCCCGAACGATAAGGCAGAGGCTGTCTACCTGTATTCACGATTTCCAAATTCTGCATCGTTATATAGTCCGAATTACAGATACGAGCTGCATACAAGGAAGTATCATATCCCACAATGCAAGGTTTCCGTTCACCATCACCATAAGCATCTATATAAATACGATCTTCGGGTATACCGTGTCCGGTGATTTCAAGTTCGCCATTAAAAACCTCACCGCGCTTCAACAAAACTTTATTGCCCGGCAGTAATTTCACTCCACGTAGTTTTTCCAGACTTTTCCATGCTTCATCCGGGGCTAACCCACTATTATTATCATCACCGCCGGTAGCATCCAGATAATAGCACACTGGACTATCAGAACATGCTGCCAACAGGAAGGAAAATAAAAGAAGGATCATTGTTTTTCTCATTTCTCTTCCGTTTTTAAAAAGTTATCTATTTATTCCAGAAGTTGTCAGAACAACTAGGATTCACCACAGATTACGCAAATTCACACAGTTTTTTGATTTAAAGGTTGTTTGCCTCCTACTTCTTTGTGACAATCCATGTATCCTGTGATGAAAACCTACACTCTACATTACTTCCACAAGTCGTGCTGAACCAGTTTCTTGTTAGTATCCAGTTCGGCAGTTGGCAAAGGCCATACATAATCCCTCTCACCGTTGAACTTACGTGCTTCATAAGCCAAGCCATACATAGTGCGTTCATTCTCTATATTAGCTACCGCCTTATCCAATTCCTTCCAACGATAAAGGTCAAACAAACGCAAGCCTTCAAAGGCCAGTTCCACACGACGCTCATGCTTAATGACTTCCAACAATTCATCTTTAGAAAGAGAAGTGCCTTCCACTTCCTCTACTGTGGGCATGTTCACATCTGCACGTTGCCGCACTTCATTCACTAAAGCAGTTACATCACTATAAGCATAGCCTCCTTTCTGTACCATTGCCTCCGCCAAAGATAATAAAACTTCAGCATAACGCACCACATAAAAGTCTTGTCCATTATCCCAAGAGTTAGAAGTATCCGTAGGATCAAAATACTTATAAACATATATGGTAGACAGGGAAGCGGCAGCTCCACCATATACATTGACATACGGATTTGAAGCCGAAGTATCTATACCTCCTTTACCGTTCCAAAGCATACCGGGAACAAACAAAGTACTATACAAACGTGGATCACGATTCTCAAAATGAGCAGGATTAGGCTTGCTAACATCCAAGCCACCCTCATTGTTTAATTCGGCTATCTTCGTATCGGTAGTCGGCTTACCGTCTTTGCAATAATAAGCATCCGCCAAATCTATAGTACCATTCATTGCTTCCAGCGGAGTATTCCAATGCGCATTAAAAGCAGCACCTTCACTCATACCCGGTCCTTCATAACGGACTGCAAAAATGATTTCAGGAGAAGTTTCTCCACTTTGAGTAAACAGTTTGGCATAACTCGGATCAAGCGAGTATCCCAAACCTTGCACCTGCTTATAAGCAGCAATTGCGTCATCCCATTTTTCATTATACAAAGCCACACGCCCCAGTAGGGAAAGAGCAGCTCCTTTGGTGATGTGTCCCCGTGAAGACGCGTTTTGCGGAAGTACTTCAGCCGCGTCCTGCAAATCAGTCATAATATGAGCCACAATAGCTGCACGGTCCGTCTTTTCACATTCAGCCTCGTCAATGGTCAAAGGGGCGGTCAGGAAAGGAACATCCTGATACGTCATAGTCAAGTTTATATACATCAATGCACGTATGGTCTTTGCCTCAGCCTGATAAATCGCCTTTTGGGAAGCATCCATATCCACTCTATCAATATTAGCAATCAGCACATTACAACGACTGATCACTTCATAGCAATCTTTCCAATAACTGCCAATAATAGAAGAACTTGGGGTATGAATCCCCATAGCCATATCATAACCTTCCATCCAGCCACTCCAATTAAAATGACCGCCATTATCTGATATACAATCCATATATAAAGGGCCCAATGAATATTGGTCGGAATTATAAAGCTGATTGCTCTGCAAAGCATCATAACAAGATGCCAACGCCATCAAAGCATCATCCGGTGTCTGCCAAAATGTATTGGATGAAGATTCTGTCAATGAGTCCCTCTGCAAAAAACTGTCAGAGCAAGAAGTCAGCAAAGCTCCTGACAACAGAGCTAGCCCTATAAATTTATTAATTGATTTCATAGTTGTTGCTTTTAAAATTTAACGTTAACACCAAATGAATAAGTTCTTGTATTGGGATGCACATCATTACGGGAATCTGTGCTCAGTTTCTCAGGATCATAATCATCCAAGGAAGTGAAAGTAAGCAAATTAGTTCCTGCCAAATAGAGTCTGAGACTCTGAACGCCCAACTTGGTCAAAAACTCTCTTTGTCTGAAAGTATATCCAATTTCCAAGTTCTTCAGGCGCAAATAATCTCCTTTTGTCAGCCAAAATGAAGAGTAGTTATTATTAATAGTTCCTCCCAAACGAGGCATGCTTCCATCCGGATTACTTTCAGACCATCTGTCCAACCAACGGCTAGTCTTGTTTCCGCCATTGGAAATAGTAGTTTCATCCCAATTATAACGATATACGCCTGCAATGCCTTGCCAAAATGTATTAACATCAAAATCTTTATAAGAGAATCCCAAGTTAAAAGAATACTGCATTTTAGGGAACGGATTTCCGATAACAGTACGGTCAGCATCATTTATGTTGCCATTATTATCTATATCTTCATACATGATATCACCTAATTGCGGTTCCTGGTTGTTTTGCAGAATCTTCTGTCCGTTCGCATTTACACGATCCAAATCTGCCTGGGTACGATAGATACCGATAGCTTTCAGCCCATAATAAGAACCGATGGCTTCACCTTCACGATTGATGGTATTATTACTTATATCTTCCACCCCTTTCATATCAGTAATCTCATTTTTCACGCCTGAAAGTGAGAAACCTGCCTGCCATGCCCAATCACCTTTTTGGTCGAAATAGTTAGCTGCCAATTCCCAACCACGGTTACGGACCTTTCCCGCATTCTGATAAGGAGCATCCAAAGATCCCAGGAAAATACCCGGCATAGCGAGTTTCATCAAAATATCCGAGGTATTTTTCTCATACCAGTCAAAAGTGACATTGATCTTTCCACCCCAAAAAGCAGCATCAAAACCAAAGTCTGTAATAGTAGTTGTTTCCCATTTAATGTTCTCATTAGGTATCTTGGCAGTCTTCATACCAATCTGTTTGCTATCACCAAAATAGTAACTACCACTAGCCGCCAATGTAGCCGCATAAGCATAGTTACCAATTTCCTGATTACCCAATTTACCCCAGCTACCACGCAATTTCAATGAGTGGAGGAACTTCACATTCTCCATAAATTTCTCATTTGTCATGATCCATGCACCCGAAAATGAAGGGAAGGTAGCATAACGATGTGCCTTGGGCATACGTGACGAACCATCATGACGGACATTCATCTCTAACAGATAACGGCCTCCGTAATTATAGTTCAAGCGTCCGAAGAATGACTGCAAGGAACTTTCTTCCGCCGATCCGGTCACATGATCATTCATAGTACCTCCATCCATTTCATAAATATTATCGGTAGCAAATCCCTGCTTGGACGCCTCATTCTTGTCCCAACGGGTAGCCTGGATAGAATGGCCTGCCAACAGATTGAACGAATGTTTTCCTACAGAAAAATCATAAGTCAGGATATTTTCATTAATATAAGTCGTTTCCAGATAATGATAATCTGTCAGTTTATTGGTACCGACCGTGGTCAGCGCATTTCCTTCAGCATCGTATCTTACATTATTCTTCGGATTGAAAGTAGTCACATCATTCATATAATATTTATAAGCCAGGCTTGAACGGAACTTCAATCCTTTCATGATATCAATCTCACCAAAGAATTTACCATCAAAACGATAATGCTTGTTATCCTTATATCCCATATTCAAAGCTTCAATCGGATTTTTGAATACGGATTGGGAAATATTGGGATTTCCATCCAGGAATCCATAATGTCCGTTAGAATAGCGTACAGGAACAGTAGGACGGGTAAACCAAGTAAGGTAGCGCATCAAACCTTCGCCGGTAACACTGGTCGTAGGCTCATCAATGTTCTGGCGGCTTCCCGAAAGATTCAATCCTAATTTTACAATACCCAACTGCGCATCCAGATTAGAACGGAAATTGAAACGTTGGTTAGCTGTCTCACGCAAGATACCATCTTGCTGGAAATATTGAGTGGAAATCATGTAATGTACTGCCTTACTACCTCCATTCACTGACAAATGGTGTTGGTGCATAGCTGCCGTACGGAACATTTCCTTAGCCCAATTGGTATTGGCAAAATGATCGGGATCTGATCCATTTTGCAATTTCTGTAACATATCATCCGTATATGCCTTGGAAGGCCAACATTCATTATACATCTTCGCCCACTCATAAGAATTCACATAATCGGGCAACACGGTAGCCTCCTGCAAAGCGATGCTACCAGAATAAGTAATAGTAGGTTTCTGCTCACCGCCTCGTTTGGTAGTCACCAAAATAACACCGTTTGCAGCACGCACACCATAGATAGAAGCCGAAGCCGCATCTTTCAATACAGAAACACTTTCAATATCATCAGCAGGAATTTCCGCAATCTGGCTCACCGAGCTTTCCACTCCGTCGATCAGGACCATCGGATCATTGTGTTCAAAAGTTCCCACACCACGGATACGGATTTCGGGACTGTCATGACCGGCCTGGGCACCATTGTTGGTCAACATAACACCCGGCAAACGGCCCTGAAGCATATTGGCAGTATTAGCTACCGGCATAGAAGCTACATCCTTGAAATTTACAGCAGCAACAGAACCCGTCAGATTTTCCTTCTTCTGCACACCATAACCGACTACTACCACTTCGTCAATCATTTCCGTATCTTCCTTCAGATTTACATTCAGTATCATATTGTCTTTCGAAATATGAAATTCCTGATCGGAATATCCTATAAAAGAAATGACAATAGTAGAATTAGAAGCCACCGAGAGATTGAAATTACCATCCAAGTCAGTTACCGTTCCATTGGTTGTTCCTTTTTCAACCACACTAGCACCGATGACCGGTTCGCCTGTGGCATCTTTTACAATACCGGAAACTTTAAACTTGTCTGCTTGCAGACTGGAAGCGCTCACATTCATCGCAGGGATGAAGAAGCAGAAACACAGCAATAGGCTCAGTACCCGGAATGTACTGGTTTCTGTCAGAGTTTTCATGTTCATAATACTTTTTTTAAAGGTCTAACAAATAAAGATAATTCGTTTTATTTGCCAGCAAAAGTAAGAGGAACAGAAAAGAAACAGGAAGAATTATTACCGGAAAAAGGCTGTTTATTCCCTATAGAGCCTATTTCCGGTAATAATCAGCCATCATACTTCATCATATACTCTGTAGGAGAAAGTCCGAATTTCTTCTTAAAGCAGGAACTGAAATATTTAGGGTCGTTGAAACCTACAGCATACGCCAAATCGGCTATACGGATTTTCTTTTTCTCGTCTATCAGCCGACAAGCCGCTTGCAAACGGACATTGCTGATAAATGCAGAGGGAGTAAGTCCGGTCAACAGTTTCAATTTATCTGCTAGTGTAGTCCGGGCCATACCCATCTCCGCCATAAACTGTGCATGTTCAAAATCACAATCACTCAAATGGGCATTCACACAATCCACCGCTTTCCGAATGAAAGCTTCGTCCATCGAGGTGTAATTTAATTCTTTGGCTTCAAAAACCAACTGCTTACGGAAATCCACCCCCATACGTTTACGCCGTTTCAACAAGTTATCTATCTTGGCAAACAAGACAGAGAGGCGGAGCGGTTTACAGATATAACCATCGGCCCCAGACTCATACCCTTCCACACGGTCTTCATCACTAGTCTTGGCCGTTAACAAAATCAATGGAATATGGCAGGTCTCAAATTGAGTCTTCACCCGGCGGCACAATTCCATACCGTCCATTTCGGGCATCATAACATCAGAAACAATTAAATCCACTTCCTGTTTGGCAAGTATCTCCAAAGCTTCCGTTCCATTGGCGGCCTTCAGAATATGGTATTTGCCATGCAACAGACGAACCATCAAAGCCAATAATTCCTCATTATCCTCCACCAACAAAATAGTCGATGCTGCCGGTTTCTCTTCCAACATATCAATCTCCGAAACATTCTCCATTTCATCTGCCGATAAAATAGCATAGTCCACATTTTCGGTATTCTCGTCTACCTCATCCTCATCAAAAGCCTCACGTCTTATAGGAATTTCAACCACAAAAGTATTCCCTTCCTCCTTATCGCTAAATACTTGTATCGTTCCATGATGCAACAATACCAAGTCTTTAGTCAGTGACAAACCGATGCCCGTCCCTATGGTATGGAATTTGCGATACTCCCCTTCATAAAATCTCTCGAACATATGATCCAACTTCTCTTTTGGAATCAACTCGCCGGGATTGTTCACACTCAATTTAAAAGTTCCCCTTTCCTCATCATGAGCCTGTGACACCACAATAGTTCCTCCTTCAGGAGTATATTTAGCGGCATTGGAAAGCAGATTGTACACCACTTTATCCAATTTATCCACATCAAAATATCCCGAATATTCTTCAGACAAATCAAATTGTATGGACAATTTCTGCTTTTTAACCAAAGGTGCGAAAGCCGACACTGATTTTTTCAAGAACATACTGACATTTCCATGCGAGACTTTCAGCCGCAACTTGCCATTCTCCACTTTTCTGAACTCTAAGATCTGCTGAATCAACCGGATTAACCGCACAGTATTATCAGCTATCACAGGACAAACCGACGAACTTGCCGGTACTTCTTGTTTCAGTTCATCCACCGAAGCCGATATAATAGAAAGCGGAGTCAGCAACTCATGAGTGATATTGGTAAAGAACTGTAATTTAGCATGATTGATTTCCTCCATTTTCTGCCGCTCTATCTTCCCCATCTCTATGGCCTGTTTCATCCGGATACGGTTTCTGACAATCCGATAAGTATACCATGCCAATGAAACGAACAACAAGACATAAAGGCAATAAGCCCACCACGATAACCAAGGCGGCGGAAGAATAGTTATACGCAGACATTTCATATCCGGAGACCAGATTCCATTCTGATTGGCTCCCTTTACACAAAAAGTATAAGTACCTGCCGGAAGATTGTTATAATAGGCAAACCGACGTCCAGCCTCAACGGACAACCATTCCTTGTCATATCCCTCCAACCGATATAAATAACGGTTCAACTCAGGATTGATATAGTTCAATATTGAAAAATCAAGACTGAAATTATTCTCCCGGTATCCTAATACAATTTTATCAATAAAATCAATAGCCCTGTTTGCAACAATCCCCTTTCTGATGGAAAGAGGGTAGGTACGTACCGATACATTATGTACCTTTATATCTGTAATCACTACCGGAGAATAAGCAGTATCCTGAACAATTTTATCAGGATAAAAGCTGTTCAATCCACGGAATCCTCCGAAGATAAGTTTCCCATCCGCCCCCTTGAAGCAAGAATTCCGGTTAAACATGTGGTCTTGCAAACCATCATCTACCGTGTAAGTATGTATTTTCGGTGCAGCACCATCCAAAGGGATATCAATGTGATACATTTCCGCATTGGTAGTAAGCCATAAAGTATGCTCATCATCCTCCAGCATGCTGAAAACAACATCTCCATTCCGGAAATAATCATTCAAGACTGAAACAAAACGATCATTCTTCCGGTCATACAAATCGAGTCCATTACCATTCGACCCCACCCATACTCTATTGTATCCATCCACACAAACACTCATCGCCCCGATAGTGGATAATGTACCATCCGAAGGCGTATAAAACTTAACCTTATATGTTTCTCCGGATGTATCTATCCGCCATACCCCTTCATTGCTAGTCGCTATCCAGATAAAACCATCTTGATCTTCCGCCATTTTGAAAATAGAAATTTGGGGCAATGCCTGATTTGTCAAAGTCACCAGTTCATTCAAAGAATGAAGCCTTTGTTCCGTATCCAAAATAAACACTCCCGAACGTGTCCCCAACCACAGATTCCCTTTCGAATCCTCCAACAAAGAATAAATACAAATATCACTCAGTTCCGGGTTGGTTACGGTATTTACCACGTGTGCTTTCCCGGCTTTGACGTTATAGAACCACACACCGTCATCCCAAGTGGCAAAACACAATTCATTTGTCCTTTTACGATAAATAATATCATTGACCGTCGATGTATATCCCATATTCTTCAATACAGGATGAGAGCGGTAAGGAACAATGGTATGCTGTTCCATATCATAAAAAACCAGACCGAATCCCATGATTCCCATCCACAGATTCCCATTATCCTCCTGATAGACACTGCGGACAGAGCTGGTAGGGCAATGCTCACGCAAAGCCTCCAAAGAATCATAATTAAACCGGAACTTATTTGTATTTACAGTACAAACACCTCCCCCCAACATACCCAGCCACATCAGCCCGTCTTTACTGCACAACAGAGAATTCACTTCATTAAAAGGTAAATCTCCTTGAAGGTTACCCGGAACAATATTGGTAAAATTCCCGTCCCCCGATTCATCTTCCAAAATACTGACTCCACTGCGTGAACCGATCCAGAGCTTTCCGGAATTTTTATCCTGAGCAATGGCGTAGATAATATTATCCAACAGAGAATGAGAATTTCCCTTGATGTTCCGGAATGTTTTAAATGAGAAATGTTCCGGATCATACGGATTAATGAGTTTCACCAATCCATACCGCCAGGTACCGATCCAAATATTCCCGGCTTCATCCTGAAATATGACATGCGCCGAATTACCAGGGTTAATCCCCTCGTAAGTATAATACAATTCCTCTTGAGGATTATAACGCAGCAACCCCTGTTCCCAAGTACCAATCCATATTTGTCCTTCCCTGTCTTCGATAACGGACTTTATGTCCATGTTCTTTTCACAATCGAAAGTACGTCCTCCGGCTTTCCTGCGAAACAACCCTTTGTTGCTTCCCACCCATAAGTCCCCGTTGCTTGCATAAAGAATACTCTCCACATTGCTTACCTGTAACAAAGGACTGATTATTTTTTCTATCTCATCCGTTTCCTTATGCAATACATATAATCCATTGTGCGTACCTATCCACAAATTATTCTCCTTGTCTTCGGCCACCATGTTCACAAAACTATCAATAGAACGTCCATGATTCACTCCATCGGGTTTATATACCACAATAGAATACCCATCATAGCGCAAAAGGCCATTGTAAGTCGATATCCATATATACCCCTGGCTATCCTGAAATAATTTCCGGACTTCATTGGTCGGAAAATTCACCGAAGTGGAAATAGATTTAAAATGATAGGTATTGACCTTGTTATCAGCCCAAAGCCAAACGGGAAAACACAAAAGATATATTACTCCAAGAATATATTCACAGTTACGGTGTGCAAAGTGCATAGATTCAACTTTAAGATTTGATGCAATATTCGCAAAAAAAAGCATTTTAAGCAAATATTCCATAAGATTTGTTCTAAATTTCCCTCATCCGCATACATAAGAAACTAAAATTATACCTCCAGAAACACTTAGGACAAAAAGGTTAGAGGCAGTTAAGATAAAAAATTGTATATTTGCCGATAAGTGTGACCTAATTTTAAAACAGAGAAACATGCATTACAACGACCAAGGCGCTGATTTTAAATACCTAATTGTCAATGAACGTGACAAGCGTTTCGGCTTGTCGGTGACTACCGTCGGATTCCAGGCCATCAGGGCCGGGAGCGTTTATCCACCACGCAACCACCCGGACGCTTATTATTTCACGGCCCAGAAAGGACGTGTGCTGCATGAATATCAGTTGGTATACATTACTAAAGGACGGGGAACTTTCGCCAGCGATACTACTCCGTCTGTCGACATATCTAAAGGACAGATACTTTTCCTGTTTCCCGGACAGTGGCATACCTACGCGCCGCTGCAAAAAACAGGATGGAACGAATATTACATCGGTTTTGAAGGTCCGATTATAGACAATCTGGTAAAAAACAGCTTTATTTCAAAAGAAAACCAGATTTTGGATATCGGTATCAATGAAGAACTGGCCAGTCTTTTTGCCCGTGCACTGGAAGTAGCGGAAGCAGACAAGACCGCAGCGCAACAATATTTGTCCGGCATTGTTTTACACATTATGGGAGCCGTACTTGCTATCTCGCAGAACAAACGCTATGAGGTGGACAATGCGGCACAAAAAATAGAAAGTGCCAAAATCATCATGCACGAAAATGTGTACAAGGATATAGATCCGGAAGAACTGGCACTGAAATTAGGTATCAGTTATTCCTGGTTCCGCAAAGTATTCAAAGAATACACCGGCTATGCGCCTGCCAAGTATTTCCAAGAGCTGAAACTGCGCAAAGCGAAACAATTATTGATTGAAAGTTCCATGTCAGTGAAAGAGATATGCTATGAATTGAATTATACCTCTACTGAACACTTTTTCTCGGTATTTAAAAAACGTACCAACTTCACCCCTACCGAATATCGTAACTTCGGACGGGGAGGAAAAGAAAAAGAGAATGAAAACGAATAAAGGAAAAATGAGAAAAATAACCATCAATCTGGCTGCTGTGGCAGCCTTTTGCATTGTAGTCGCCTCACCCGCCTTAGTGAGCAGCAGTTGTGCTACTCCCCAAACGGAACAGGAAGATACCACTATCATACAAGAAGATTTAGGTATTACGGCATTGAAATACAGTAGTCCCAAAGTTCCCTCCAGCATTGAATTTTGTGGTAAAGTGATTGACTTGAGCCGCTTTGACCGCCACGAGCGTATGGACCGTGAATTATTGGCATTCACCTATATGCACAGTACTTCCCTGCAAATGCTGAAAAAAGCCAACCGTTATTTCCCCATTGTAGAACCCATACTGAAAGAGAACGGAATCCCCGATGATTTTAAATACCTGATGGTCATAGAGAGTAATATGAATCCCACCGCCCGTTCCTCTGCCGGAGCCGCCGGACTATGGCAATTCATGCAAGGTACGGGAAGGGATTACGGACTGGAGGTTAACAACAATGTGGATGAACGTTACCATATTGAGAAAGCGACTCGTGCCGCCTGCCGCTATCTGAAAGACGCGTATGCAAAATATAAGGATTGGGTGGCTGTTGCCGCCTCATACAACGCTGGTCAGGCACGTATTGCCAGCCAACTGGCTAAACAGGATGTGGACGATTCGCTGGATTTGCAACTGGTAGAAGAAACAGCCCGGTATGTGTACCGCATTCTTGCAGCCAAACAATTGTTCAGTGCCCCTACTACTTTCGGTTTCCGTCTGCGCGCATCGGATTTGTATCCGCCCATTCCCTATACGGAAGTCACTGTGACGAAAGGAATTGCAGACTTGGCACGTTTCGCACGCAGCAAAGGAATCAATCTGGCCATATTAAAGAATATGAATCCCTGGTTGCGGGAAACATCCTTGTCCAACCATAGCGGGCGGACTTACGTGATAAAAATCCCTACCAAAGAAGGAATGACTTATGATCCGAAAAAGACGGTGGCGCATGATAAGCGATGGGTGATAGAATAACTTTCTATCATACAGCATTCCATAATCAATTTACCAGTTTTCCTCCACAGTATTTACAATAAGCAGCCCCGTCCTCATGTCCGTCCTTACCACAGTGCGGACATTTCAGGGCCACCCTGCGCCTGTGTTCCTGAATCATAGATGCAGACACAATTCCTGTGGGAACTGCAATGATGGTATAGCCCAGTAACATTACAATGGCCGAAAGGAAGCGCCCTAACGGAGTTTCCGGAGTAATATCCCCATAACCTACTGTTGTCATCGTCACTATCGCCCAATAAATACTATTCGGAATATTATTGAAAGAAGTACCCGGCCGCTGTCCCTCAATCATATACATCAATGTACCGATCGAAGTCACCAATATCAGTACAAACAAGAAAAAAACAATAATCTTCCGACTGCTGAACACCAAAGAGCGCAACAAGAAATTACCTTCATTCAGATAATTGAAAAGTTTAAAGATACGGAACACACGAATCAACCGGAAAGTGCGGATCACCAGCAGATAACGTGCCGTGCCGAAAAGCCAGCCTATATATAAAGGTAAGGTAGCCAACAAATCCACTATACCGAAAAAACTAAGAGCATACTTGCGCGGTTTAGGAGAACAATAAAGCCTCAACACATACTCCAACGTAAAGAAGAAAGTAAAAACATACTCCGACACTCGCAGATAAGGCCCGATAACAGCATCCCAACTCTTGATACTCTCGGCAACAACCACCAGAATACTCAAGACAATAAACCCTATCAACGCCACATCGAATAACTTTCCCATCGGTGTGTCACTCTCAAAAATAATCACATATATTTTATGCTTTAATTTCTCATCATGCAGTAAATTCTGCCACCTGTTCCAAATATGCTTCAAGAATGCCATAATTTTTTATAATAGAACGCAAATCATTCATAATTATAACAAATATTGCCCGATTTATGTCCTATTGGTCACTATTATTTTCACTATATTTGCACAAAACCAATAAAATAATAGCATGAAGAAACAACTTATGACAGGTCTGTTCACAGTCCTCGCCCTTACAGCAGGTGCGCAGACCTTCCAAGAATGGCGCAATCCGGAAATAAATGCGGTAAACCGTGCGCCGATGCACACGAACTACTTTGCTTTTGAAAATGCAGATGCAGCTAAGAAAGCGAACAAAAAACAATCAACCAACTACATGACTTTGAACGGAACCTGGAAGTTCAACTGGGTGAAGGATGCGGATTCCCGCCCCACTGATTTCTGGAAAACCGGTTTCAACGACAAAGGCTGGGATGACCTGCAAGTGCCCGCCGTATGGGAACTGAACGGATACGGTGATCCTATTTATGTGAACGTAGGCTATGCCTGGCGCAACCAGTTCCAGAACAACCCTCCCGAAGTGCCGACAGAAAACAACCACGTTGGTTCTTACCGACGTGAAATTGTAGTTCCTGCCTCATGGAATGGAAAAGATATTATCGCTCATTTCGGTTCGGTTACCTCTAACATGTATTTGTGGGTAAACGGACGTTATGTAGGCTACAGCGAGGACAGCAAACTGGAAGCCGAATTTGACCTGACTCCGTATTTAAAACCGGGTCAGAAGAATCTGATCGCTTTCCAAGTATTCCGCTGGTGCGACGGTAGTTACCTGGAAGACCAGGATTTCTTCCGCTACAGTGGTGTGGGACGTGACTGCTATCTATATGCCCGCAACAAAAAACGCATTCAAGATATCCGTGTAACTCCCGATTTGGACGCAGCTTATCAAAACGGTAGCCTGGCTATCAATCTGGATTTGAAAGGCAGTGGCAAAGTCGATTTGGAACTGGTGGATGCACAGGGCAAGCAAGTGGCAACCGCTACCGCCAACAAATCCGGTCTGGTAACGATGAACGTAGAAAACCCCAAAAAGTGGAGTGCCGAAACACCTTATTTATATACGTTGCGTGCCAGTATGCAGGGCAGCAATGAAGTAATTCCCGTCAAAGTAGGTTTCCGCAAGATTGAATTGAAAGGTGACCAGATCTTAGTTAACGGTAAAGCAGTCCTGTTCAAGGGGGCCGACCGCCACGAAATGGATCCGGACGGAGGATATGTAGTATCTCCCGAACGTATGCTACAGGATATCCAGATAATGAAGCAATTCAACCTGAACGCTGTACGTACCTGCCACTACCCGGATGACAACTTATGGTACGACTTATGTGACCAATACGGTATCTATGTCGTAGCCGAAGCCAATATAGAATCTCACGGCATGGGCTACGGCGAAAAGACTCTGGCCAAGAACCCCTCTTATAAGAAAGCCCATCTGGAACGTAACCAGCGCAATGTACAGCGCGGATTCAACCACCCAAGCATCATCTTCTGGTCATTGGGTAATGAAGCCGGCGACGGCCCCAACTTCGAACAATGCTATCAATGGATTAAAGCAGAAGACCCCAGCCGTGCCTGCCAATATGAACAAGCACGCCAGAAAGACCATACCGACATCTTCTGTCCGATGTATTATGGCTACGAAGGAATGGAAAAATACGGTCAACGTACCGATGCTACCAAACCATTGATTCAGTGTGAATATGCCCATGCAATGGGTAACTCGCAAGGTGGTTTCAAAGAATACTGGGATTTGATTCGCAAATATCCGAACCTGCAAGGTGGATTTATCTGGGACTTCGTTGACCAGTCCTGCCGTTGGAAAGGAAAAGACGGTGTGATGATTTACGCTTACGGTGGAGACTTCAACCGCTTTGACGCTTCTGACAACAACTTCTGTGACAATGGTTTGATCAGCCCCGACCGCGTTCCTAATCCGCACATGTATGAAGTAGGCTATTTCTATCAGAACATTTGGACTACTCCCGCCGATTTAAGCAAAGGGGAAGTAAATGTGTTCAATGAGAACTTCTTCCGTGACCTATCCGCCTACTATATGGAATGGCAAGTACTGAAAGATGGAAAAATAATCCGCACCGGACGCGTGGATGATTTAAAAATCGCTCCTCAGGAAACAGCCAAAATTACGTTGAATATCGGCAAGACCTGTACCTGCAAGGAATGGTTGCTGAACGTTTCCTACAAACTGAAAAACCGCGAAGGTTTGCTGCCTGCAGGTTTCACCGTCGCCAAGAATCAGTTGACACTGAATGATTACAAAGCACCGTCTATGGATTTGAAGAACGTGGAAACAACCAATGTAGCCACCGTTGTTCCGCAAATCATCGACAACCAATATCATTATCTGATCGTAAAAGGCAATAACTTCGTAGCCGAGTTCAACAAACAGAACGGTTACTTAAGCAAATATGCAGTGGACGGAACGGAAATGCTGAAAGAAGGCGCAGCCCTGACCCCTAACTTCTGGCGTGCCCCGACAGACAATGATATGGGAGCCGGCCTGCAAAACAAATATGCAGCATGGAAGAACCCGGGATTGAAACTGGTTTCCTTGAATTCCAAAACAGAAAATGACCAGATAGTAGTGAATGCGGAATATGACATGAAGAATGTTTCCGCCAAATTATATCTGACTTATGTCATCAACAACGAAGGAGCCATCAAAGTGACCCAAAAGATGACAGCCGACAAGAATGCCACAGTATCTCCGATGTTCCGCTTCGGTATGCAAATGCAGATGCCTAAGTGTTTTGAAACCGTAGAATATTATGGTCGTGGTCCGGTAGAAAACTACAGTGACCGCAACCACAGCACAGACTTGGGTATTTATCGCCAAAGTGTGGATGAACAATTCTATTCCTATATCCGTCCGCAGGAAACAGGAACCAAGACCGATATCCGTTGGTGGAAGCAACTGAATGCCGGTGGTAACGGACTGAAGGTGGTAGGTGATGCTCCATTCTCCGCATCTGCCTTGCATTATACCATCTGTTCACTGGATGATGGCGAACAAAAAGACCAGCGTCACTCGCCCGAAGTACAGAAAGCAGACCTGACCAACCTGATTATCGACAAGGCTCAGATGGGATTAGGTTGTGTAAACAGCTGGGGAGCTCTGCCGTTGCCTCAATATATGTTGCCTTACGGTGATTATGAATTTACTTTCATCCTGACTCCGGTAAAACATCAGATTGAAATAGAATAAGACAAGAATTTAAACGATAGAAACAGGGTGGCTGGATTTGGTTCTCAGCCACCCTATTCTATTCTCTCTGTTCTTCATAGCTACCGCCATCTACAATTTCCTATGCAACAAGTGTAACACAAGTAGCTGGCCTAATCATCTCCTTTCAAGATACATTTTCCACCTTTTTTCCCTTCAAATCCTTCATACACAACCAATACACTGAATATCAAACTATTACAATGAATCATTCTTATTCCAATCCTTCATAAATTCTTCATAAAGTTATATCCGTTCCCTTTGCATGAACCAACCACGGGAATCCATTCCGACAACCCATCGAATCTTTTTCCTTATTTTACCGTACCCGATTACAAACCTCGGTTGTATTACTCATAAAGAACAATTAAACACTAGTAAAATGAGACCAGACGGCTATTTGAAAACAGCGTGGATCATGACCATATTATTCAGCATCATCCTTCCGCTTCATTCACAAACACCCCGGCAATTCTCTATAGAATTAAAGGACAAACCACTTCCCGCTGCCCTTAAACTAATCGAAAAGGAAGGTGGAAAGAATATTATCTTCTCCTATAACGAAACTGAAAGTTACCGGGTTACAGCCTCCATCCGGCAAAAAACTGAACTTGAAGCCATCGGCACTGTCCTGAACGGCACTCCTTTCATTTGCAAAGAACGGGAAGAATACTTCGTCATACAGAAAAAGGGAAAGAATGTACCCACCACCGAAATACGAGGACAAGTAACCAATGAAAAGAATGAACCGCTGCCCTACTCCAATGTACTCTTATTGACCCCCGGCGATTCCACCTTTGTAAACGGATGTGTCACCCGTGAAGACGGAAGTTTCCTGATGATAGCGGAAGAAGGGAGACCTTACTTGATACGGGTTTCTTACATAGGCTATAAGACAGAAGTGCAACCTTACCACCCTACTCCTACGTTTCACCTGCTTCCCGACACCCAACTGATGCAGGAAGTCACCATCAGCGCCCGACGCCCCATGATAGAAGTGGGTCCCAACGGACTAAAAGCCAACGTGGCAGGAACTTCCCTGGCCCGAATGGGGTCTGCCGCAGAAATGTTGCCCCATCTTCCTTTCGTCACCGGCCGTAACGGCGAATACAATGTAATGGGATGTGGTTCTCCTGTAATCTATATAAATAATAAGAAGGTACGCGACATTACAGAACTGGAGCGTATCCGAGCCAACGAAATCTTATCCGCGGAAGTCATCACCACTCCCGGAGCCGAATATGCCTCGGACGTAGCAGCCGTCATCCGCCTCCACACCATCCGCCGGCGCGGACAAGGGTTGAGCGGCCATTTCAATACGACTTATTCACAAGGACATTCTGCCAACGCCAACGAATATATGGCATTAAATTATCGCACCGGCGGTCTGGATCTCTTTGTAAAAGGCTATCTGGCACAACAAAACTCGTATGGAAAAACCACAAATATGAACCGCATCAAGGGTTCCGCCATTTGGCAAACCAACAAAAATGATGTGCAAACCCATAAGAGCCAACGTTTTTCCGGTGAGCTGGGATTCAATTATGAACCGGATGAACACCATTCTTTCGGTCTGCGCTATATGCCCGAAACCGGAATAGGGAATGCAGACAGAAATTCATCCGGTAGAACCGTCACCAGACGTAACGATGAAGAAACCGACCGGATAAACTTTACTACAGCAGAACAAACACATACAGGTTGGGATCACGCGGCAAACGCCTACTACGCAGGAGAACTGGGCAAATGGAATATTGACTTCAACGCCGATTATCTATTCAAACGCTCGCATTCCGACCAGAACGCCATTAATAATGACGATGCAACCGTGCAAGCAGACAGTCGTATGCGCAGCTCCCTCTATGCCGCCAAGCTGGTAGTCAGTGCCCCTTTATGGAACGGACGTTTTTCATTCGGTACGGAAGAAACTTTTACCAACCGCCATGATATCTTTACCCAAAACGGTTTCTCTGCCGATGCCGACGACCACATCAAACAATCCGTATATGCCGCATTTGCTGACTATTCAAAATCCATCCGCCATTGGAAACTGAATATGGGAATACGTTATGAACATCAACAAACAGATTATTATGAAAAAGGAATAAAGATAGATGCACAAAGCCCTACCTATAATGATATTATTCCTGTATTGGCCGCCAGTTGGTCACACAATGGCAAAAGTTTCAGCCTCTCTTACCGGTTAAGGAAAAATAATCCCGACTATAGTTTATTGACCAATTCCATCCGCTATCGCAGCAAATATGAGTATTCTCAAGGAAACCCTTTGCTGAAAACACAAAAGACGCACCGTTTTTCGGCCAGTACCTCTTGGAATTGGCTCTATTTCTCAGCCTATTTCAGCCGTATTCTCAATATGTATACCAATATAATTATGCCATACAAGGAAGATACACATCCGGGCGTCCTCTTATTTGCCACACAGACCATTCCTACAACCCATAATTACGGCATTAGTCTCAACGCCTCTCCCAAGCTAGGGTATTGGGAACCGCAACTCAATGTGAATATGGCTTTTTTGGATATGAATGCGAATAAAATAGGAATCACCGAACGCCGGAACCAACCCCGTTTCTATATCAGTCTGGACAACAACTTCAACCTTCCCAAAGGCTGGTTCTTCAATATAGAAGGATATCTCTCCACCGCTTCCCGGCAAGGATTTTTTGTAACGCGCACGGAAGGACAAATCAGTGCACGCTTATCCAAATCATTTTTAAATGAAACATTAAACATAGCACTTACCGCCAATGACATTCTTCATACCGGTTACTATCATTTCAATTTATACGGCATAAACGCTTATATGGAAAATCGGATTTACCGCGACTTCCAACGCTTCGGCCTCCAAGTATCCTATAAATTCAATGCAACCAAGAGCAAATATAAAGGAACCGGAGCCGGACAAAGCGAAAAGAATCGTCTGTAACCCCAGCGGAGAAAAGGAAATTTCCGTACCTTTGTTCACGGAAGACAAGGAAACATGCAGATTTTATTCAGGAGAAGAAACCATAAAGAAGAGCACTTCGAACGACTGTTCGCAGAGATGTACCCACGCCTCGTCCGCTTTGCCGCTACCTTGATGGACAATACGGAAGAAGCCAAGGACATAGTAAGCGAAACCATGGAACAAGCCTGGAAGGAGTTCGACCAACTGAAGGAAAACACCCGTAGCGCCTGGCTCTATGCCACCGTACGTAATGGGTGCCTCAACCGTTTGAAGCATTTGAACGTGGAACAGCAACACACCGACCGCCTCACCGAAGCCACCCGTGCAGAAATGAATCAAGGTTATCGTGCACACGAGGCACTGTTGCAGCAAGCGGAAAACATAGCCCGCAGTTTGCCCGAACCAACTTGTACTATCTTACGAAGCTGCTATTGGGAGAAAAAAACATATCAACAGGTAGCCGAAGAACTGGGAATCAGCCCCGACACCGTGAAAAAACATATATCAAAAGCATTGCGGACTCTGCGCGAAGCGATGCTGGGAAAGGAGGAGAAACAATGAAAAAGGAGTTTTCAACAAATGACCACATCCATCCGGACAGCGGAAAGGATACCCATAACCAAAGCTCCCAAGAAAACGGGACTTGGAATGACCATCAATTGGAACAGCTCTTCGGTGAAGCATTGGGGGATACTCCCACCGCGGACGAAACCCGGAAAGCCTGGCAGACATTCATCCGTCGTCACCGTATCAGACACCAATCTATCCGCCGGATAATGATACTAGGTATAGCCGCCGCTGTCATCGCCTTGGCACTTGTATTCCAGCCTTTACTGCAACCTGAGCAGCAGGAAGTGGAAGTCTTCACTTCACTGGAAGTTCCTGAGGAAATTACTTTTCGGGAAGAAGGGAAAAGGATAATTGTAAGCACCCCGCCCGCTACCATTACCTCCGTTCAATTAAGCGACGGAAGCAAGGTATTGCTCAGCGCAAACAGCCGTCTGGAGTATCAGAAAGAGTTTACAGATACCATTCGCAGTGTCAAACTAAGCGGAGAGGCCCGTTTTGAAGTAGCCAAAGACGCTTCCCACCCCTTTATAGTCTGCACCGAGCAACTACAAACACGAGTATTGGGAACGGTGTTCGATGTGAAAGCCTATCCCCGTTACTCGCCGGATGTCATCCTCTATCAAGGACGAGTGAATGTAAGTCATACCAAGCGCCGTCAAAGCCGGGAAATGCACCCGGGGGAACAAATATCCTTGGATAAACAAGGAAAACTCCAATTGAAAAGAGTCGATACGGAGAAGAGAAAAGGATGGGCGGAGAATAAATTTTCTTTTGACAATACCGACTTGAGGCAAGTCATGCAAGAAATAGGTTCATGGTATAACATCAGCATCGTATTCCGTTCACGTCCGTTGCTGGACGAACGCATCTATTTCCATATCAACCGCCAACTCCCGATGAATACCGTACTGGATGCGCTGAATGATTTGAAAATCGCACAGTTCACCATGAAAGAAGGAAAAATAATAGTGGAAACACCACAAGACAAGAAACGATAACATCAATGGGAGTTCAATAAACAAGCCTATATTTTCATCTGGAGATTAAAATATCAGCGTTCTTTTCATCTTCAGGTGAGAACCATTCGGTTTATCCCCCTGTGCTAAAGAACCTACAGCATTATCTCTTTTTCCAGTCCCCTCGTGTGAAATCGGGAATCTCCACCGGAACACTGCCCTGCCGCACGGAACGCTCGCTCAGTTCCGTAATGCAGGACCATTCGGCGGCATCATACACATCCTGATCCAACGGCAAACCGTTCCTCAAACAATGAATAAGCCGATAGTCCATGATATAATTCATTTCATTCGGCATATTCTTCCGCCGGGCCTCTTCTCCGATAACAGCTGTAAAAGGATGTTTATACTGCTCCATCATTCGCTCAAACTGCTCGCCGGACAAAGGCTCTTTTCCGTATTTATCCAGCATAAGACAGGGAACGGGATATTTCTGCATGAATCCCTTCGTGCCGCACACCGTCTGATGGCGGCTGTACGGGCGAGGAGTGGTCACATCATATTGCAACAAGATAGTTCTTCCTTTTGCGGTATGAATCAGCGTGGTATTCACATCCCCCATCTCATAATTCTGTGCCGCTTCTTCGGAGGATGCGCCAAACACCTGTCCGGCATAAGCAGACAGACCGGCCTGACGCGAGGACATGGAAACCAGATACTCCATACGGTCTCCCCGATGAATATTCATCCATTGGCAGACAGGCCCCAAACCGTGAGTAGGATAAGGATTCCCCGTATGCTGCTGACTGTAAAGCTTTATCCAGTGATTGTGATACCCACCCGCTTTTTCATCTGCAAAATAATGCTTGCGCAAGTCATGGATGTATGCCCCCTCGGCATGAGTGATCTCTCCCAACACCCCCTGCTGCACCATGTTCAATGTAGTCAGGGCAAATGCATCGTAACAACAGTTCTCCAGCATCATGCAGTGACGGCGGGTTTCTTCGGCTGTATCCACCAAACGCCAGCAATCGGCCACACTCATGGCGGCAGGAACCTCCAAAGCGACATGGCGTCCCTGCTGCAAAGCATAAACCGCAATCTCGGTATGAGTCAGCCAGTCTGTACAAATATAAACAAGATCTATCTCTTTACATTCGCACATCCTGCGCCACATCCCCTCTTCTGAATAGTTCTCAGCCTTGGGGCGGCCGGACTCCTGCAAAATCCGCTCTGCACGCTCTATGTTTTCCTTCCGCAAATCACAAAGCGCTTTCACCTCAATGCCTTCCAGGTGCATATATCTCTCGAGTGCAAGAATGCCCCTGTTTCCTAATCCGACAAAACCGATCCGAACTACGGGGATGGCAGGGCAGGTTAAATTAAGTACGTTGGGTCGTTTCATGGACTGCTTTATTTTTCTGACAAAGATAAAGAGAAAATTCGAGAATGGGAGCGGATTGGAGCAAGAAGGTTGTAAACAAGGGATTTAGAGAGAATCGAACTGCGATATCGAAGCCAAACCGAAGCCATCGAAAAGCCAACTGAAACCGGGCGACAACTATGTTACCGCCGAGAAAGTTCGCAATGCCTATTTAGGTTTGGGCATGAACCACGAGACGCAGGTCGGTAAACTCAAAAGCCTGCGCAGCTATTGGAAATACTGCGTCGTTTACAAACACCTCGCGGAGTTCGTCGAAAAGCGATACAAGGCCAGTGATATTGCGCTGAAAAAGCTCACTCCGACATTCATCACCGACTTCGAGTTGTTCCTCAAAGTGGAAAAGGACCACTGCAATAACACGATCTAGTCGTATACAGAGGAATAAAAATTTAAGTAAAAAACAGCCGTATAAAACGGTTGTTCTTATTTGTATCTTGAACAAATATCTTGTTGTTTAGCGGACAGATATATCTTTCCTATACTCTGACGGTGTTGTCTTCATCCTCTTTTGCACATACCGACTGAAATAAGAAACAGACGAGAAATTCATTCGCTCGGCAATCGTAGTTAAAGACAACTCTTTTTGTCGCAGCAAGCGGGTAATCTCTTGAAGAGTAAAACGATCAATCCAATAAGTGGCAGGTTTGCCGCTTACCTTTTTACATATCTCCGACAGATAATGAGGTGTTATGCAAAGCCGGGATGCATAAAAATCGAGATCTCGATTTCGGATATATTCGCCGTTATATAACAGTTCTATGAAATTTCGCAGTAAGACCGTAATACGCTCCGATACCTGCATGGTATTCTGACTGCGTGCATGAATATCATAAAGGTCGAGGATGTGCGCCGTAAGCAGGCTTCCCATCAATTCTTCCCAAAACAGATGCTCTTTATCTTTCAGACGTTGCCGGATACAGCGCATTGCCTGCTCGCATACTTGAAAATCATGAGAGGAAAGTTTCATGACCGGATTCTGCAAGAGTGATAGATACCCAATAATGCCGTAATTGCTGCGAATAGCAATCGAGGAAACGAACGCATCCGAAAGGTTCATCAGGATACCTTGAAAGTCTTCGGAGTCCGAAAATTCCGATACGAGTGTGGCGTTGGGCAGAATTACATAATCCCCGGCCGCGATGTTATAACGGGTATCCTGAAACGTGAAACCCATATTTCCTCCGCTGCAAAGAATATGGATTACTCTTCCTGCATATCGTAAAGCATTAAATTCCTGCAATGTATCAGCAAAAATAATCCCGTCGAAGTCTGTATGTGTCATTTCTCTTTCATTTCCTGCAAAAATAACGAAAAACCACGAATAGTGAAAATTCTTCCCCGAATAATGAAACAATAAAATGATAGGTACCCTGTAACTTTGCATCAGAATTAAAAACCATAAAGGATATGAAAAATGTAAGATTAAGCAATGGAGTAATGATGCCTGCTATCGGGTTCGGTGTCTTTCAGATTCCTGAAAACGAAACGGAACGAGCCGTAAATGATGCTATCGAGATCGGTTATCGGAAATTCGATACGGCCGCTGCTTATTTCAACGAGGAACAGTTGGGAAATGCCATCCGGCAAAGCGGCATTAAACGAGAGGAGTTTTTCATAACCACCAAATTGTGGGTGCAGGACTACGAATACGACGATGCTCTGCGCGCTTTCGACCTCTCGATGAAAAAACTCGGGTTGGACTACCTCGACCTCTACTTGATGCACAAACCCTACGGGAATTACTATGCCGCATGGCGGGCGATGGAGCGGCTCTATAAAGAGGGACGCATCCGGGCTATCGGGGTTACGAGTTTCTCTAATGAACGCCTACAAGACCTTTTCTTGCATAACGAAATAAAACCCGTCGTAAACCAGCTTGAAACGCATCCGTTTTTCCAGCAGCAGGCTGCCAATGCTTTCTTACAGCAGGAAGGCATCCAGCACGAAGCATGGGCGCCTTTTGCCGAAGGGCAGAATGACATATTCAATCATCCTACATTGAAAGCGATAGCAGAGCAACACGATAAGGGGGTCGGAGCCGTGATTCTTCGCTGGCTGAACCAGCGCAACATCGTAGTTATCCCGAAATCCGTACATAAGGAACGGATGATCGAGAACTTCAATATTCTCGATTTTACGCTGTCCAAAGAGGAAATGGATGCCATCGCCCTGCTGGAGACAGGGAAAAGTCCTATCTACGATGACATGGATTTACTTACGGTAAAAGGTATCGGGTTGCACAAAATCCATGAATGATTTCAAAAAACAAATAGAATATTAACCCTTAAAACAGAATCATATGCAGACTGTAAAATTGAACAACAGCATCGAAATGCCGGTATTAGGATATGGTGTATTTCAAGTATCGCCCGAAGAGTGCGAGCGTTGCGTACTCGATGCCATCGACGCGGGTTATCGGTTGATAGACACGGCGCAGGCGTATTATAACGAAGAGGGCGTGGGTAATGCCGTCGCCAGATGCGGCGTGTCCCGTGATGAACTTTTTCTCACGACCAAAGTGTGGATTACCAATGCCGGAGAGGAAAAGGCAACCCGCAGCATCGACGAATCGCTCCGTAAGTTGCGCACCGATTACATCGACCTGCTGCTTATCCATCAGCCGTTTAGCGACTATCCGGGAACATGGCGGGCGATGGAGAAAGCGGTAAAGGCCGGAAAAGTCCGTGCCATTGGGCTATCGAATTTCTATCCCGACCGCTTCGTGGATATGGCCGAATGTGCCGAAATAAAACCTGCCGTAAACCAACTAAAAACCAATGTATTCAGTCAGCAGTGGGATGCTGAAGCTGAAATGAAGCCCTATGATACACGTATCATGGCTTGGGCCCCACTGGCACAAGGCGATCCCGACCTTCTGACCAATCCCATACTGACGGCTTTGGCCGAACGATACAATAAAACGGTACAGCAAGTCGCCCTGCGTTACTTGGTGCAACGCGGCATCATCGCCATCCCGAAAAGCACGCATATCGAGCGAATGAAACAAAATCTGGATGTATTCGATTTCACACTTACACCGGAAGATATGGAAAGTATCCGTCCGCTCGACAAACCTGCCGACTTCCGCTGGTCGCACCGTAATCCCGAACTCGTAAAATTCCTTCTGAATTACGACAAGCAATTTAACCCTAATAACAAATAATAACCCATGTATAAGTCATTGAACAACAAAGTCGCTCTTGTAACCGGAGCCGGGACGGGCATCGGAAGAGCTATTGCCCAACGTCTGGCCGATGAAGGTGCTAACGTATTGATTGTAGGCCGCACGGAAACGACACTTGTCGAAACGGCTGCTTACAGTGATAAAATCTCCTATCTTGCCATCGACCTCGAATCGGAAGACGGGATACGCACTATCATCCGTACTGTCGGAGAACGGTACGGTCGTCTCGACATTCTTGTCAATAATGCCGGATGGGCACCCGTCACCCCGTTTGCAACGATGAAAATCGACGAATACGACAAGGTATTCGCCATCAACGTGCGTGCCGTTGTCATGCTGACACAGGCCTGCCTGCCGATGATAAAGGCAGCAAAAGGCAATATCCTGAATGTCACGACAACTATGACAACCAATCCTATCGCGACGATGGCGAACTATGCCGCCTCGAAAGCTGCCGTCTATACCATGACACGTGCATGGGCGAAAGAGTTGGCAAAAGACGGCGTGCGTGTCAATTCACTCGGCGTGGGGCCCATCGAAACCCCTATTTACGGCAAGACCGAGCTTTCGGACGAGGCCGCGAAAGCCCACAAGGATATGGTAACGAAGAGCGTGCCTCTCGGTAGAATGGGACAGCCCGAAGAGGTTGCCGCCGTCGTCGCTTTCCTGACGAGCGACGAAGCCAGCTTCGTAACCGGAGCCGACTATAAAGTGGACGGTGGTGTAGGTGCATAAAACAAATAACAATAAAAAGAATGAATATGAAAAATGTATTGATTATCAGCGGCCATACAAACCTTGCCGCATCTGTAGCCAATAAAACGATTCTCGAAACCCTGAACGAACGGCTGCCGGAAGCCGAAATCGTAAAGCTGGATGAACTCTATCCCGATTTCAAAATCGACGTGGAAGCCGAACAGCAGAAATTGCTCCGGGCAGACATCATCGTATTGCAGTTCCCCCTTTTCTGGTACTCCGCACCCTCCATATTGGAACGCTGGATGGAAGAGACTTTCCGTCACGGATTCTCGCACGGAAGTACCGGAGACAAACTCAAAGGCAAGAAACTCGTTCTCTCTTTCACAACGGGAGCACCCGAAGCATTGTATAGCCACAAGGGGGCGATGGGCTACACCATAGACGAATTTTTAGCTTGCTACAAAGCAACCTGCCGACTGACGCACATGGAGTATAGCGGCAGTGTTTATACCTGCGGCGTAAGTTACGGCAACCGTACCACACCGGAACTTATCGAGCAACAAAGAAATATATCAGTAGCGCACACCGAACGTCTTATCGAATTACTCGAAACGCTCTAATGCTTGAAGACAGACTACATAATTTCGATGATATAGTATTCAGTTGCTTCCTACCCGATGACTGGCTGAATGAATTTCGTATGCCGCAACACGTACTCGTGTATGTTTATGCTGGTTTTCTACTTTGATGGCCTGATGCTGTTCGCTTTATAAAAAATAATTCTCCACCGAGTTCCACTTAAACAAACTCGAAGAAACGGATTTATTTACTTATAAAACGAACATTTATGATACATCATACCATGCGGATCGTTTGGTGGAATCCGCCACCCAAACCGTCACAGAAGAACTGTTCCGCGACTTCGGCAATACACTCCGCATCCTCTGCGACGAAGACGTTCAACAGTAAACATAAGCCTTTTTATCCATACAACTAAGGTCTTTATTCCTATTATCTTCTATAGTCTTCCGGTGCAGACCGTACAGTCCACTGTAGCAGACCGTACAGTCCATTACGGCAGACTCTACAGTCCATTACAATGGACTGTAGAAGGTTTCAATATAAAAGCCCTTAAGCATCCGGAAGAAAACACTTAGCCAAAGAGAAGATGGCACTTAAGAACCGCTTTATAACCAGACAGGTCCCTTTTCCGGGAAAAAACAAAGAGGATGTGTCCGGGCCGAAGTGACAGCCACAGGACACATCCTCTGTTTTCTAATGAGAACAGTACAAACTGTGCTTAAATAATAGAAGTACGCTTGGTAAATTCTATAATTTCAGGAATATAACCGAATGCCAGACCGGTCACCGTATCGGCACAACCATAATAAACGGCTACCCGTCCCGTTGCCGGATCATGCAAAGCCGCACAAGGGAAGCATACATTGGGCACATCACCCATACATTCGTAAGGTTCACGCGGAGAGAGGAGATAAGGTCCCGAACGGAACTTCACCTTCCAAGGCTCGTCCAAATCAAGCAATGCCGATCCAAAGGCATAGACATAACCATTGCAGGAACGAAGCACACCGTGGTAGAACAACAACCAGCCTTCACTGGTTTCGATAGGAATAGGACCGGCACCTATTTTCAAGCACTGCCATGCACTCTGTTCAAAAGGCGCAGGCGACATGACATGCCGATGGCGTCCCCAAAACTCCAAGTCGGGCGACTCGCTATAATAAATATCTCCGAAAGGAGTATGCCCGTTGTCACTGGGACGGCTCAACATGGCAAAATTACCATTAATCTTGCGAGGGAACAGCACGCCATTACGGTTGAAAGGCAGGAAAGCATTCTCCACCTGGTGGAACGTCTTGAAATCCGTAGTCCATGCCACGCCGATGGTGGGCTGGCCCTTATATCCGTTACACCAAGTCACATAGTAACGGTCATCGATAAAGCAGACACGCGGGTCATAACCATACACCCATTCACCTATCTCGGGGATATCACACTGGAACTGCAACTTCTCCGGATTGATGTCCCAATGAACGGCATCCTTGCTGAATCCCACATGAAGCGCCATCCGGCGGTTTGTATCATCACAACGGAACACTCCGGCATACCCTTCGCCGAAAGGTACTACCGCACTATTGAATATACTATTGGATGTAGGCAGCAAATCACGGGGAATGATAGGATTCGCACTACATCTCCACATTACATTTTTACAACCTTCGGGACGCTCCTCCCACGGCATACCGGGCAACGGATTGCCCGCAATCTTCAATTCACTCATATTCTCTTTTTTGTTAGGTTAATGGTTTTTCTCTATTTCTTGTCTTCGTGTGTGAAGGGTACAAACCAGGTCATCAGAAAGGCCGGAATGGTAGCCACCAGCACAAAGATGAAAAACAGTTTATAGCCCAGCCAGTCGCTGACATATCCGGACATCATACCGGGCAACATGACACCCAGATTCATGATACCCGATGCAAAAGCATAATGCGCCATCTGATGAGGACCGGCAGCCACTTGCTGCATCATGAACAAGGTAAGCCCCACAAAGCCGAAACCATATCCGAAATACTCCAGCACAATGGCCCCTCCGATAAGGGGCGCACTCTGCGGTTGGAAAATGGCAAGCAGCGTGTAAGCCATAAAAGGCAGATTGAACACACAACACAAGGAGAACAAAGTCTTTTTCAATCCACGTGCGGAAATATAATATCCACCCAGCAATGAACCGAGTACGAAAGCTGCCGCTCCGAAGGTTCCATAATAAATACCAATCTCCTGTTCTGTCAATCCCAAGCCACCCACATCACGACCGGCTTTCAGGAACAAAGGTACAATTTTCATCACAAACCCTTCGGCAAAACGATATAAAATAATAAAGCAAATGTAGTAAACAATATGCTTTTTCGTAAAGAAGTTCCGGATGACATTCCATAACTCGGTCATACTCTGCGAAAAAGAGGTGACCGAATGGGCGTGCTTGCCCGAAGGTAACATACGGGTATGATAAATTCCCAAGGCGAACATCACTACTCCGAGGATAATCATAATGACCGTCCAGGAATAAAGTACCGCATCTTCTGCAGGCCCTTCGTATTCATCTTTCAGAAAACCGGCCAGATAGACCAGCAAGCCTGTACCGATAATCTTCGCCACATTATAAAAAGCTCCCTGCCAACCTATATATTTAGCTTGTTCCTGCGCATTCAACTCGTCCATATATACTCCGTCACAGGCCACATCGTGCGTTGCTCCGCTAAAAGCGACAATAGCGAACAAGGCAATAGTGACCGCAAAGAAAGACGGAAGATGAAGCGACAAAGCGATCAACCCGAAAGTAACTCCCGACACCATCTGAGTGAGGACAACAAAGAATTTCTTGGTACGGTACATCTCCAGCAACGGACTCCAAAGGGGTTTCAGTGTCCAAGGAAGCATGATAAGGGAAGTCCAGAAGGCTATTTTCGCATCACTGACTCCCAGACCTTTGTACATCAGTACGGCTACCATATTGAGGACAACAAAAGGGAGCCCCATACCAAAATAAGCGGTGGGAACCCAGAAAATAGGACTACGGCGTCTGGACGGAGTTGGGGTTTCGGTTGTTTTCATTTATATCTAAGTTTTAAGGTTGTTGAATTCGGCTATAACCGAAGATAACTTCATCTCCTTCTGAGAGGGGATGAAGTTACCTTTCGGAATCTATTAATGCAATAGGACGAAGCATTTGGTAAATCAGTCAGTTACAGGAATAAAGCTTACCGCTTGTCCACCACCTTTTGCCATGACTACAGACAAGGTATCGGCTGCTGTCACCTCTCTGTCCTTAATCTGATAAGAAGTAGGATTTGTTTTCCAGTCGGCATCTTCTCCATCAGCATAAATCACCGCATGGTATTTTTTATCTTTCTCAAGGAAATCCAGAGGAATGGTCAGCGTACGTGCTTCCTCATTGGTCGTGGCTCCTAAGAAATAATTGTCTTTCGCTTTCCGTACTACGGCTACAAACTCTCCCGGTTCGCCCTGCAAGGCTTCAGACCAGTCACAGTCCGCATCAAAATCCCGGAAGAACTGGAAAGCAGGATGCCCTTCATAATTCTCAATCATATCCGATGCCATTTGCAATGGAGAATAAATGATTACCCAATTGGCAATCTGCTTTGCCAAGGTGGTATTCACACGGCTGTTTCCTTTATCCAAGTCATTCCATTTCTTGCGACGGGGAGAATTGCGTGTCTTTTCATAAAGAATATCAAAAGTACCCGGCGTATAATCCATCGGACCGCCCAGCAAGCGGGTAAACGGCAATAACTCGTGATGCTCGGGAGGATTACCTTCACTCCATCCGTTCCACTCCATACCGCGGGCGCCTTCCCGTGTCATCATATTGGGGTAAGTACGACGAATTCCTGTATCTTTGATAGGTTCGTGGGCATTAACGGTTGTATGATAACCGGCGGCAGTCTGCACCACCTTGCGGTAATGGCGTACATTGAACTGTCCATGATGGCTGTGACCGCCCGGCAGTCCTCCGGCATAACCGGTCTTCACGCTGTGCACTCCCAAGTCGGCATACCATTTGTAAGCATTGTCCAACTGGCGTTCGTAATTAAAGATATTGCCACCTGTTTCGTGGTGACCGATTATTTCAATCCCTTTCTCCTTGGCATAACGTGCCACCTCTGCCATATCAAAATCGGCGTAGGGTTTGGTATAGTCAAAAGTCTGCATACCGCCCCAACTTTCCCAGCCTTCATTCCATCCCTCGAACATTACCGCTTCTATGTTATTGGCAGCAGCAAAGTCTATATAACGTTTGGCATTAGCGGTGGTGGCGCCGTGGCGTTCATCCATCGTCCACGTTTCGACTCCCAGATGCATTCCCCACCAGATACCTACGTATTTCATAGGACGTATCCAGCTCAAATCCCCCTCCAGCACACAAGGCTCATTCAGATTCAGTATCAGGCCGGAGTTTATCAGACCTACCGCTTTGGGAGCTATCTGAATACTGCGCCACGGAGTCACGAAAGTCCCTCCGGCAAAACGGGCTTTCACCCCATCGGGCCAGGAAGCCAGTTCCGATTTGAAGTGACAACCTTCGGTATGCTTCAAAGTCATTTCGGGGAAATCGGTCAAAGCTGCTTCGTGGATACTGGCATATACCCCGTTATCTGTTTTGAAAGTCATCGGGGTATTGGCATTATCCACCTTGCTGACGGGCAGGGTGCGATACAGCAATTCGTAGGTTTCAAAACTGGCGGGAATAGACCATGACTTGCCGTCTTGTGCCAAATTAAATGAAGTGAGCTCATCCATTACGAACACACTGTCCACTTGGGGTACTTGATATTCATAGCGGAAGCCCAGGCCGTCATCGAACACGCGGAAACGGAGGGTCAGCTGTGTATTTGCCTGGTCTTTCAAACGCACGGCCATTTCGTTATAATGGTTCCGGATTGATTTATTTTCTCCCCAAGGTTGGGTCCAAGTTTCATCCTTTGTGGTGTACTCGGTACTTTCTATCAGAAAACCTTTGGAAAGATTTACCCCGTCACGGCCTTCAAAGCCCATAACGGAGGGGGTGATGAATGGATTCCCTCCTACAGAAACTCCGTAGGTCATCTCTCCCGCTTCATTGAGATTGAATACTAATTTTATATTGCCATCCGGCGATGTCAATTCTGTGGGGCGAGAACACCCACAAAACACGACTAACAAAAATAATACATAGTAACTGTATGCCTTCATAATATTAAATTGGATTAATGATACAAATATAAAACAATTAAATAAGGTATTACACTTATCGAAGGAGGAAAATTATTTTAAATGGGAGAGGGAATGATAAGCTTATTTGTACTGACAGCATTAATTTTGTACTTTTGTCACATATAACAACAAAGTGCAAATGAATATAAATCAGAATTATAGAGAAGCAGTAAAGGCCATAAAAGAAGCTATCTTACGAAGCCAGTACCGTGCAGCCGCATCAGTAAATAAGGAACAATTATCTCTTTATTACGGCATCGGGCGTTACGTGTCGGAAAATTCCCGTACAGGCTTTTGGGGGAAAGGTGCCATTGAACAAATATCTTCTCTGTTACAAAAAGAATTGCCGGGGCTGAGGGGATTTTCAGCAACAAGCATAAGAAATATGCGTATTTTTTATGAAGAGTGGGATAAAGTTTTAAATCATCCGCCATTGGCTGATGATTTGGTGTTGAATGAAAAATTGCTTCTTGTAGCAATTCATCAGCCAGTGGCGGATGAATTTAATTGGTCAGACTTCTTTTCAATCGGCTTTAGTCACCATACCGAAATAATATCCAAAGCCAAGACTTTAGAAGCAAGACTATTTTATATACATGAGTGCGCCATTCGCTATTGGAGTAAATACACGTTAAGGGATTACTTAAAAGCAGATCTATACAGCCATCGGGGAACTTTACCCAACAATTTTGCACAAACATTGCCTGATACTAAGCAAGCGCTAAAAGTTGTTTGTTCATTCAAAGATGAATACTTGCTTGATTTCATCAATGTGGAGGAACTGAAAGCAGGAAGAGGACTTAGACGAAAAAATAGTAGAAAAGGCAATTGTTGCCAATGTGAAGAAATTTATTATGACCTTCGGACAAGATTTCAGCTTTATAGGCAATCAATATCGCATGGAAGTTGCAGGAGAAGAAATGTTTATTGATTTGCTCTTTTTCAATCGGGAGCTTAACTCCTTAGTCGCAGTTGAGCTTAAATCCGGAAAATTCCGCACTTCTTATTTGGGGCAGTTGAATACTTATCTATCCGCTTTAGATACATATATCAGAAAACCGCACGAAAACCCTTCTATCGGAATAATTCTTTGCAAAGAAATGAACCAAACCTTTGTAGAGTTTGCCGTTCGTGATTATAACAAGCCGATGGGAGTTGCCACTTACCGTGCATCTAAAGATATGCCGGAACGACTTCGTAACGCTCTGCCAAACATTGAAGATTTGAAAAAGTTATTGTAATACAAACGCCGATAAAGCCCTTTTAAAGACTCTACCGGCGTAAGTTCACCTATTAAAAAAATCAGAATTCCAAGTCAGCCAACTGAGGATTATGATCGGAAAGCAAAGCTTCCGGTACTTCAGCCGGTATCTCACAGTTCTTTACCAGAACTTGCGGAGTGACAAAGATGAAATCAATCTTTTCACAATCCTCGGCCGGAATACGGGCAAAATCATGAAAAGTATAATCAACGCCGGTCACACGGGCAGCCGTCTTATAAGCATCCTTCATCACAAACTCGTTGGTAGTGATCGTTTCGTATGCATCGCTCGCATCGGTCACATTAAAGTCACCCGTAACCACTGCGGGGCGTTCGCCTACGATCTCTTTTATCTTACGGATAATGAGCAATGCGCTTTGACGGCGAGCCTCTTCACCTACATGGTCAAAATGAGTATTGACAGCCATGAATATCTTTCCGGTGGCCTTGTCTTTAAATTTCGCCCAAGTGGCGATACGGACACAAACCGCATCCCATCCCATCATTCCTACGCTATCGGGATTTTCGGCCAACCAGAAGGTATTGGAGTCCAACACCTCATATTTGTCCTTACGATAGAATAGCGGCGCATATTCACCTGCTGTCTTCCCGTCATCACGTCCCACACCGATACCATCGTATTCGGGCAAGCCTGCACGAAGATCCTGAAACTGGTTATGCAAAACTTCCTGCATACCGACAATATCCAGTTCACGGTCCTTAATAAACTGGCACACACGGTCTTTCCGATATTGCCAATTGTTCAAACTGTCTTGCGGATTGTCATAACGGACATTAAAAGTAGCCCAACGAACGTCGGTCTTCTTCTCTTCCGCACAGCCGCCCAATAACAGGACGGCTGCCAATAAAAATAGAATTTGCTTCATTTTGTTTCTTTTTATGTTCCCTAGGATACAAAGATAGCAATTTCTATCGGAAATTATTCGGAGTATGCCACTGACCTTTATCATTCATCGTATCGGCCACATCCCACCATACACGGCTACCCTGGTTCACATTGCCCGGTTTATTAGGGTTACGGGACTCGCTGTTAGGATAGTTGATGCGTTTGATAAGCTTGCCGGACGCCACTTCTCCATTGGAATTGTTTCCATTAACCGGAGCCAGCAGATAACGCGGATAGTCGGTACGACGCACTTCTGCCCATCCTTCATTTCCATTCGGGAAAACGGCAATCCACTTCTGAGTAATAATCTGTTCCAATTGTTCTTCCTTACTACCACCGGCAAATGCTTTTACGCCATCCAGATGACTGATGTATTCATTGGCCTTGTCCGCATCAATTTCATAATAATCCATAGATGCCTTGATACCTTTCAAATAAAGAGCTTCAGCAGTTTCATCCACCAATGACGGCCAGCGCAATGCTGCTTCCGCTTTCAGGAACAAACTTTCAGAATACCCCATCCAGACTATTTCACGGGCCAGATTCCACCAATAATCCTTGTTCATGGCATCAGATGACAGAATACAACGGTTGGCAGAGTATCTGTTCAGATAAGAGCCGCCTACATTGGTTTCTCCATTCATCACCCCGTTGAAATCTCTCTTCAGATTCTCTGTGGGAAGCGGACTGGTAGTCAACGAATCAAACGGAGTAGGACGGAACCATAAAACTTCACAACGAGGGTCAAGATAACAATTCTCAGAATTCTCATTGAAAGTAACGGCATCGGCTGCCGCACCTTCTTTCAAGGCCTGATTCTTATAGGCCCGTTCCATTTCTTTCGACAATACAGCATTGCCGGTCCAGCTGAACAACAATGCGTATATATTTTCATTACCGCCGGCGATATACTGACGTTTTGGAGTCTGCTTCATATTGTCATCCTGGCTTTGCATCAGACCGGCCGGATCTGTCAAAGCTGCTTTTGCCTGAGTCTGGGCCAATTCCGGATTTACATTGGATACACGCAAAGCAAGGCGCAAACGCAGTGTGTTGGCAAAACGACGCCATTTGTCCACATCACCTCCATAGCATTTGTCATTGTCACCTAAATCATACTGACTGACAGCAGGAAGATTTTCCTGGTGCAACTCTGTTATAGCCTGATCCAACAGCTGGAAAAGGATATTATAGACCTCTTTCTGAGGCGTATAAGACACATTTTCTTCCGGCGGCATAGCTCCCTTCACATAATAAGCGACGGGAATATCTCCGTAAGTATCTGTCTGCATGGACAACAAGAAAGCATAATAAATGCGGGTAATATAGAATGCCGTATGATAATAATCCTTATTACAGAAATAGAATGTCTTGACCAACTGACTGTATTCCGAAGTGCTGCGGTCATCATAGAAATGCTTCCATCGGCTGGCCGACCATCCATCCGTATAAGAATAGGTAGGCGCCTGATTCACAAAGCCGCTGACATTGTTTCCCCAATAACCGGCATAGATATCATGAGTCAGATTGGTCGTTGTCTGATAATCATTGTAAAGACCTTCGTAGGTGAAATTGGCAAAAATACTTCCGATAGCGCCTTCCATCCCTTTCAAACTTGCCATGGCATTGTCTGTCAAGGTGTAATCAATGTCTATTCCATCGGCCGATACATTCTCCACAGTCGGGTCGTAAATCGGTGCGTAAGGATTTGTATTCAATTCCTCAAAATCATGGCATCCGGCCAGAGCCAGCAATGAGCATAAGGCTACGGATTTATATAATTTGATTTTCATAATCAGTTTTTCCTTTTAATTAATTAGAAACCTAAGTTGATAGAAATACCGAAAGTACGTGTAAACGGCAACGATGCATAGTCAATGGCTTGTGAGAACATCGTAGTGTCATAGCCGCCTTCGGGGCTTGTACCCGGCGTGTGCTTCATCAGATAACACAAGTTACGTGCTACAAATGAAACATTCAGCGAGTTGACAGGAGTCTTCTTCAGCATAGATGAAGGGAATGAATAGCCAATTGACAATTCTTTCAGTTTAATGAATGAAGCATCGTAGATGAAATCCTCAGCCTGCAATGAGCCGTAGTATTCTGAGGCGGAAACCTGTTTTGTATTCACCTCGCCTGATTCTGTCACACCGGGGAATACCATCATATAGTTGTTTTCCTCACCACGGTTCAAGGTACGCTTAGCCAAACCGTTTCCGGTAGCCAGCATCTCGGAATAAGAGAAGATATCACCACCGAATTTCATATCAAACAGTGCAGACAGTGTAATCCCTTTATAAGTAAAGGTAGGAGATACAGACATGGTCAGCTTAGGCTGGATATTACCGATAGGTTTGTTCACATATTCAGACTCATTGGTCACAGTCATGGGCAAACCATTTTCATTTACGATAATATCACCGTTTTCATTGCGCTTATAAAGCGATGTAGCATAAATCTCGCCTAATTTGTGTCCGGCGCGTGTACCTACTTTTACAGGGAAGTTTCCATCACCGTTAAAGAACATATAGTTCACATTTTCTTCCGGAGCCAGTTCTTTCACTTTCGATACGTTGTGAGCCATATTCACATTCAAATCAAAAGCGAAATCCTTTGTTTCTACCAGAGTGGAATACAACATAAATTCTACACCTTGATTGGTTACCATACCTGCGTTTACCCATTGGCCACCACTCCAGGGAGCTGCTGCGGGCACTTTCATAATCTGGTTCTTTGTTTTGCTGTAATAGTAAGTAAAGTCAAAGCCCAGACGGTTGTTCAAGAACTTCATGTCCAGACCTGCTTCATAAGAGGTCGCGATTTCAGGCTTCAACTGATCGTTCATCTTCACATTATCCTTGGTCGGAGTCAATACACCATTATCGAATTTGAAAGAGTAGGTGTTGTATAACTGATAAGGGCTTGTGTCCTTACCTACCTGTGCGGCAGACAGACGTGCCTTGGCAAATGTCACCCAGCTTGGCAACGGTTTGTCGATGGAGCGCAAAAAGTCGGAAACCACGAAACTGAGGTTGGCAGACGGATAGAAGAAAGAATTGTTACCTGACGGAAGAGTGGATGACCAGTCGTTACGAGCTGTCAAATCCAAAGACAGATATTCCTTCCATGCCATCTGTACAGAGCCGAACACTGAGTTCATGGCACGCTTGTAACCATCCTCACTACCGGTTCTCAACAAATTGGCCGCATTCAGCATCCAATTACCTTTATCCACCATATTACCTACGCCCACACCCAAAGTTTCCGAACGCTGGTACATAAAGTTACCACCGACATTGAAGCCCAGACGGAAGTTATCAGTCAACTGACGGTCACCCATCAAAATGACTTCAGCATTTGACTCGAAGAAGTTTTCTTCACTACGGTCCATTGAGTCATTCGTAATCATGGAAGTATTGGCTTCTCCATTGATACCATCACCCGCATTGGTGCTTTGCACTCTGGTGCGGTAGTAGTCAAAAGCGTATTTGGCAGACAGATGCAGCCAATCTGTGAAATTGATTTTCATGCTATAATATCCGAAAGCACGCCAGCGTTCATCTGAATTCTGACGCTGATGCAATACATAATAAGGATTACGGATACTGGCAGTAGGTCCTGTCCAGTTCACATGCGCATGAGTTTCATCAGAATATTGTTTCAAGTCATCCAGACGGACGTTGTTAGGGATTCTCATCAACTGGGAAATAGCACCGTAATCACCATACAGTGGACGGTTATCGGCTTTTGTACGTGAAAGAGAAATCTTTCCGTCCATAGACACCCATTTGTTCAATTCCGTTCCTGCATTCAGGTCGGCATTCACACGGCTCAAACTTTCAGTGGGGAATACACCGTCATTATCTGAGTATCCGAAAGAAGTACGGAAATGTGATTTCTCTGTACCGTTGCTGATAGATACGTTATGCGTATGCGAGAAACCGGTATCAAAATAATCTTTCAACTTATCCCCATAGTTAGAGTAAGCGTAAGTTTCTCCGTTCCAAGCCTCTTTCATGCTTCCATCCAATACCGGGCCCCAGCTTCCGCTATCCGTTTTGTCATACACCGCAGTCTTGGCATCTTTTGTATCAATATGTCCTTGTCCGTAACGGCGTTGCATATCCAATGTCTCGCCGATAGCTGTCCAAGTGAAGTTACCACTATAACGGATTCCGAAACCATCTTTCTTACTGCCTTTCTTTGTCGTAATCAAGATAACGCCATTACCTGCACGCGAACCGTAAAGAGCAGCCGCATTCGGACCTTTCAATACCGAGATGCTCTCGATGTCATCCGGATTAATGTCCATGGAAGCGCTACCACGGTCAACACCATCATAGCGGGATGCGCTTGAAGTGCTAGTGTCGCTGAAAGGAACGCCATCCACAATCCATAACGGCTGATTGTTGTCGGTAAGAGAAGAGTTACCACGAATGGTGATTTTCGTAGAACCACCTAAACCTGTAGCCGAAGTATTCATCTGAAGACCTGCCACCTTACCTTGCAAGGCACTGGTCACAGACGGGTCACCTGTCTTGTTCAGTTCATCACTTTTCAGTTCCTGAACCGCATAACCCAACATCTTCTTCTCACGTTTGATCCCCAAAGCGGTTACCACCACTTCGCCAATCTGCTGTGTGTCTTCCTGCATGGTTACGTTCAGTACATTCTTGCCATCGGGCTTCAACGTTTCCGAACGGTAACCAATGTATGAGAACACAATCTCGCCATTTCCGGGAACCGACAAAGAATAGTTACCTTCAAAGTCAGTAATCGTACCGGCTGTAGGGTTTCCTTTCACTTGTACGTTTACACCAATCAAGGCCTCTCCTGTCGCATCAACCACTGTTCCGGTCACTGTATGCTCCTGTCCTGTCTGTTGAGGTGTCTGAGGTTCTCCGGGTGCTGATAGATAGACAATATTATCCTCTATCTTGTAGGTAATTCCTTTGCCTTGCAAAGCTGCATCAAGTACAGACTGCAATGAACCGTTCTTTACATCAATGGCATTCACCGGCGTTTCAGCCAGTTTGTCATCATAGAAAAACTGATAGTTAGACTGTGATTTGATGTTCTTGATTACCGCTCCAAGAGTTGTCTTGGGAGTTGAAAGAACAATTTGTGCGCGAGTCCATTGCATGGGTGCAGCCACAAACAAAAGAATCAAAAGCGCCCTGAGTAATTTGGGCTTTCTCATTAATTGATTGCCTTTCATAATTTATTAAATTAGTTAACACTGACTTATTTTTCTCCAGTGAAGGGGTTCTCATGCCCCTTTCGAGAATAAAAACAGGCAGCTAAAAGAAAACACTTACTCCATCTCGTTCTTTTTTCTAAATTTTCTAGAAAAAACAGAGGAAAGGCAAAAGTAGTGATATCATCGGACTTTGACGTATAGAAGAAATATTTAAAAACAAAAAGGGGATGTACTCTTGCAATGCTGCCAAAAGAGAACATCCCCCTCCAACCTCTCTTTACAAGAGAGAAATGCATGGTGAAACTTTTATTTCATTGTTTCGTCTTTTGAAAATGAATAAGGCAAATCACTTTCTTGTGTTCCACGTTGCATATTCGGACGGTCGGTCATCTTGAAATCGATAACACCACCTTGTAACAATTCATTGTGTTTCAAATAATTCTTGGTATAAACAGTACCGTTTACACGCATTTCATCTACATATCGGTTGGTATCGCTGTTATCCGGTGCGGTTATTACCAAGTTCTTTCCGTTTTCAAAATGCAGTGTCGCTTTCTTGAACAACGGAGCACCCAGAATATATTCATCTGTACCGGGACATACCGGATAGAATCCTAATGCAGAGAATACATACCATGCCGAAGTCTGTCCATTATCCTCGTCACCGCAATATCCGTCAGGTCCGGCTGTATACATACGGTTCATCACCTCACGCAACCAATATTGGGCTTTCCAAGGCTGACCCGCATAATCATACATATAAATCATGTGCTGAATGGGCTGGTTTCCATGTGCATAGTTACCCATATTCATAACTGTCATTTCACGGATTTCATGAATCACCTGTCCATAATAGCTATCATCAAAGATAGGGGGAACCGAAAAGACAGAATCAAGCATGGTAATGAACATTTCCTTACCTCCCATCAAGTCAATCAAGCCTTGGGGATCATGGAATACAGACCAAGAATAGTGCCAGCTGTTTCCTTCCGTAAAGTCACCTCCCCACTTTAACGGTGAGAATTTAGGAGCGAATTTGCCGTCCTTCTGCTTGCCGCGCATCAGCTTGCTTTCCGAATCAAACAGGTTCTTGTAATTCATGGCACGCTTGGCAAAGAGTGCGATTTCCTTCTTCGGACGTTTCAATTCTTTCGCCAGCTGATAAATACACCAGTCATCGTATGCATATTCCAATGTACGGGCTGCATTCTCATGAATCTTCACATCACAAGGCACATAGCCCAGCTTGTTATAATATTCATATCCCAGACGTCCGGTAGAAGAAACTTCAGGATGTACAGCTTCCGTTCCATGAATCAGTCCTTTGTATAATGTTTCCACATCTTCCACACGTACTCCTTTCAGATAAGCATCGACCAAGATAGAAGCTGAATTATTGCCGACCATGCAACCACGATGACCGGGGCTGGCCCATTCGGGGAAAAAGCCGCTTTCCTTATAAGTATTAATCAAACCTTCCTGTATTTCCTGATTTACCGAAGGATACATCAGGTTCAAGAAAGGGAACAAGCAACGGAATGTATCCCAGAATCCTGTATCCGTATACATATATCCCGGCAATGTTTCCCCATTGTAAGGACTGTAATGAACAGGTTGCCCATTGGCATCCAGTTCATAGAATTTACGCGGGAACAACAAGGAACGGTACAAGCAGGAATAGAAAGTACGGTATTGATCCAATGTTCCACCTTCCACTTCTACTTTACCTAAGACCTCATTCCAGGCATCTTTACCTTTCTGTACCAATACTTCAAAACTGTCTCCACCCAATTCCTTCAGATTCTGAATTGCTTGTTCAGGACTGATGAATGAAGAAGCGACACGGGCATGAACTACTTCGCCTTTCTTTGTCTTGAAACCGATAACGGCTCCGGTATGGAAATCAGTCTGCTCCAGTTTACCTTCTTTCAAGGTTACAGGAACACTGCCGTCCGGTTTTTCAGGCTGTACATCGTTAGAGAACGTAGCCTCATAAGTAAACGGCTTATCAAACTCAATAACGAAATAATTCTTGAAGTTGGCAGGAACACCACCACTGTTGCGAGTGGTATAGCCCACAATTTTGTTTTCTCCGGGAATCACCTTGATAGATGAGCCACGATCAAAAGCATCAACCACTACGTATGAGTCATTTTCAGGAAAAGTAAAGCGGAACATAGCGGCACGTTCCGTAGGAACCATTTCAGTCACCACATCATGTTCTGCCAAATAAACCTTATAATAATAAGGTTTTGCAATTTCAGCTTTATGAGAGAACCAACTTGCACGCTTGTCCTCCTCAAATTCCGGTTTTCCAGTTACGGGCATGATGGAAAATTGACCATAGTCATTAATCCACGGACTGGGCTGATGGGTTTGTTTGAAACCACGGATTTTATTAGCCGTATAGACATACTGCCATCCGTCCCCCATCTTTCCTGTCTGGGGAGTCCAGAAATTCATACCCCACGGACGGGATATGGCAGGATAAGTATTTCCTGTAGAGAGTTCAAAGGAAGACTGTGTACCTACCAACGGACTCACATAGTCTGCATAATCCTTTGCCTGCACAAACAGTGTAACACACAGGACTGCAACTGATAGAAATAATTTTTTCATGATATTGTTATTTGGGTTAAGTTATACTTTTTAATTCTTTATCTGTTTTCCCCATTCCGTCGGTACGGGACTCATGGTAATCTCCATCGTTCCCCCACGTACTATGTCATTATGGGTAAAGAAAGGAACATCCAGTGGTTTTCCGTTCAACAGAACCGACTCAATGTACTTATTGGTCTTCGAGTTGTTGTGGGTACGGATAACGAAAGTCTTGCGGTCGGGCAGATTAATCGTCACCTCCTCAAACAACGGACGTCCGATAGAATAAACCGGCTTGCCGGGACATACCTGATAGAAGCCCATGGAGTTCAAAATATACCATGCAGACATCTGACCGCAATCTTCATTACCCGACAAGCCATCAGGAGCATTGAAATACTGGTTATGCAGCACACTGTCAACCAATTCCTGAGTACGCCATGGACGATTTACATAGTTATACATGTGAGTAATGTGATGACTCGGCTCATTGCCATGCGCATACTGGCCTATCAGTCCTGTGATATCAGCAGAGGTAGCCTCTCCTTCCAACTGGGAAGAAACCGTAAACAAAGAATCCAGCTTTCCAACGAAAGCATCCTCTCCACCCATCAACTTCACCAATCCCGGAATATCATGCGGAACAAACCAAGTCCACTGCCATGCAGTTCCTTCACAATAATCATCATTACGGTGATTGGAAGAACGGGGATTGAACGGGGTACGCCATTCACCTTTACTATCCAATCCGCGCATGAAACGGGTGGCAGGATCAAAATAAAATTCGTACGCATCCGCAAAACGGGCATATTTCTCCTTGGTTTCAGTATCTCCCAGGCTGTCTGCCAACACGGAAATACACCAGTCATCGTATGCATATTCCAACGCTTTCGCAACCGATTCATTCTCACGATCACACGGGATATAGCCAAGGGTATTCTTATAGTAACGAGCTTTAGGCATTACATAAGGAATCAGCCAACCGGGAGCGACAATACCGGTCGTATCATATTCCGCCGCACGCAAACATGCCTTGTAAGCTTCCTGCACATCAAAATCGCGATATCCCTTCACATAAGAATCGGCTACCAACGAAGCCGCATGATACCCTACCATCGTTCCGGTATAATTGGATACACAATCCCATTTCGGGAAAATACCACCTTCTTGATGCTTCTTTATCAATGAACGGATAAATTCCGTATTCAACTGAGGATCGACAATAGTCAGTAACGGATGTAACGCACGGAAAGTATCCCACAAAGAGAAAATGGTATAAACCGGATGTTTCATGTCGGTGGTATGCACTTTCAAATCCATTCCCAAGTAACGCCCGTCTACATCAGTAAACAGATTGGGACTTAGGAAAGCATGATACATAGCCGTATAGAAAATGGCACGCTGGTCTTCATTATTGGTTTTGACTGCAATCTTTGACAGGCATTCATTCCATTTCTTCTTAGCATCGGCACGCACTCCATCAAAATTCCAACCGGGCATCTCAGCCTGGAGGTTCTTATAAGCACCTTCCGCATCAACAGAAGAGATAGAGAACTTAGCCAGCACTTGTTCGTCTTTCGCCGTTTCAAAATGCAAAAGCATTTTGCATACAGGAATCTGTTTGTCATTTTCCTGAACAGTATCCGTGTACAAAGTATACGTGAAGGGTTTGGAAAATACGGCATAAAAATAAAGATCCTGCCGGTATGCCCAATAGGCACTGCGTTTGCGCCCCCGCAACACAGTATCATTCACAGCCTCCACTTCCATGACCTGATTGATTTGTTGCTGAATATTATAGTCCATATCCAAGATAAATCCTGACTCCTTACTTTCCGGGAAAGTATACCGATGCATTGCCGCACGCTCTGTTGAGGTCAGTTCGGCTTTTACCCCGTATGTATCCAGGAAGACAGAATAATATCCCGGTTCGGCATGTTCCTTTTCATGAGAAAAAGCCGATGCGAAAGGACGCTTCTGGCTTTCTGTTCCCAAAAAATCAGTGCGTTGCACACCTACAGTCGGCATCAACAGGAAATCTCCGAAATCCGCACACCCGGTACCACTAAGACGTGTATGGGCAAAGCCATTGATCGTAGTATCTTCATAATAATATCCGGAACAGGAATCCCAACCGTCAATACGAGTATCTGGTCCCGGCTGTATCATGCCATGGGGAACCATAGCACCCGGATGGGTATGTCCATGGCCTCCTGTACCAATAAAAGAGTTGACATAATGGGTGTAATCATTCATTTCATTGCCCTCAGAATCACATGCGGTGAAACACAATAACCCTAGAAGACAGCCGCTTAAGAGCATGTTGATTTTCATAGTTCTTTATTTAAAAATTATTTCGTTTCCGATGAGATAAATATATTGTTATCATCTACTTTCTTATAATTGAAAGGAATAGAGTTACGCAAAGAATTCAGCACAGACTCTATATTATCTTTCTTTTTCAGCACTCCTGAATAAGTATTGGTACTGTCTACATCCGGTGAAAGGATAATCTTCACCCCATAGAACCGTTCCAATGCTGCCGCAATCTGGAAAATAGATGATTTTTCAAATGGAATCAAATCATTATGCCAGACTATCTCCATCTTGGGATCGACCTGTTTTACCTGCATCCGCCCTGTCACCCTGTTTAAAACAGCCTTTTGTCCCGGTAACAAAGTAATTCTGCCTTTATCTGATTTATCTTTTACCTCAACTTCCCCCTCTACCAGAGTCGTTTCAGCAAAACTGTTATCCGGACGGCATTTTATATTGAAAGAGGTTCCCAAGACCCTGACATCCATTGCCTGGCTTTTTACCGTAAAAGGTTTCTCATGATTACGTGCCACTTCAAAATAAGCCTCCCCATCCAGATATACATGACGTTCTTTACCTTCAAAAGCACGCGGATATTTTAAAACAGACGACTGGTTCAACCATACTTTTGTCCCGTCAGGCAACAACATCTCACGCACTTGTCCATGAGCAGCCGATGCTACCACCAATTCCTCCGCTTTATTCCGGAACCAATAGGCCAATCCCGCAGCCAGCACTATCACGCCCACTATAGCAGCTGCATAACGCAACACACTCTTAAGCTTGAACACCTCCTGTCTCTTTTGATTTTCCTGTTCCAATCTTCTACCCAACCTGCGCTCTGCCTTCGCTACCAGATTTTCCTCCTCAAAGGGGAATTTACCTAACTGATAAATCTCCTCCATACGGAATAACTCTCCGGCATTCTCATCAGATTCTTTCATCCATTCATTGATAAGAACAAAATCCTCCTCCGAGCATCGGTTTTCCAAATACCTGATAATAATATCTTCGTTAAGTTTACTCATCTTTTTCCCTATTCATATAGTAAACAATTCAACTTGTAAAAACACTTAGCAGTTTTGCTGAAAATATAATCAATGACAATAATAAATGGCTGAGACGTTCGCGCAAAAATTTCAAGGCCTTATACATATGTGCCTCTACGGTACGTAAAGAAATACCAAGAGTATCAGCAATTTCCTTGTTTTTCATATCATGAAGATAACTCAGTTTGAACACCTCCTTACATTTATCCGGCAATTCATTAATCGCTTCAAAAATTTCCTGACGTAATTCCTGATTCTCTATCTTTTTAATAACTTCAGCATGATCCGGCTGGTAATATTGCAATTTTCGTTCATAGATTTCTATCATTGCCGCACTGTAGTTGTTCTCTATAACCTGATGCTTCAATAAATTTATAGCCTTGGTATATACAGAACGATAAAGGAAAGCTAAAATCTGCTCTCCTATGACGACTGAATCTCTCCGCCTCCACAACTCCACAAAAACATCCTGCACTACATCTTCGGCTTCTTCGGTACCGACCAGCCGTGTCGCATAAAACAACAGCTTAGGATAGCATTGACGAAAGACGGCCTTATAGGTGTCATCAAGTTCCTCGTTCATATTATATAATTCACCTTTGTATGAGGAGGGAGCCAATGTTCCAAATAACGATCCAATCATCCACTGCAGGGGTAGAAAGCTTCCGCTCATCATACAATTTTCACGCAGATTCAACCCGCCTCTACAGCAAAACGATAACAACAAATATCACTTTTAACTCACCTCCTGTACAATTCTTAATAAGTTGAACCAATTATTATCTATACCAAATATTTCCCGGTTCCGGACCCATTTCAAATTCTACAGTAGCACCGTCCATTATTTGCCGGTGTGTGATATAGCTCTTATCGTATGGTTGCCCATTTACTTTCACCGACTGGATATAGATATTTTCACGACTTACTCCAGGGGCCAGTACTGTGAACGTTTTTCCATTATCCAAATGCATCTGTATTTCGGAGAACAACGGCGTACCAATCTCATATTCACCACTTACCGGATTGACAGGATAAAATCCCATAGCACTGAATACATACCAAGCAGACATCTGTCCACAATCCTCATTACCACACAGTCCGGCAGGTGCATTGAAATAAAGGTCATGCATGACCTGCGCCGCATACTTCTGAGTTTTCCAAGGCTGACGTACCTTATTATATAGATAAATCACATGATGGCTAGGCTCATTACCATGAGCATACTGACCAATCATACCTGTACTGAAAAGAGGCAAATCTGCATTACTAGCCGGGATATAAGTAAACATACTATCCAACTTTTCTGTAAAACGATCCTTACCACCAGTCAAGGCAATTAACCCCTTAATATCCTGCTGTACAGACCAAAAGTACTGCCAACCGTTACTTTCACAAATATGGGCAGTGTAGTCATCCGGGCTGAAATTAGGTTGGAATATTCCTTTATCATCTATCGGCTGCATGAAGCTTGATGCCGGATTGAACACATTGCGATAATTCTGAGAACGCTTGTAGAATTCGTCCGCTAATTGAGTCCTCCCCATCTTCCGGGCCATTTCGGCTATGCAATAATCATCAAAAGCATATTCTAATGTCTTGGAAAGCGACCAATTTTCCGCATTATATTCATCCTTTATATTATAAGGTATATATCCTAACTTTTTATACAAACCAATGCCACGATAATTATCCAAATTAGCAGTAGTCACACAAGCCTCCAATGCCTTCTCAGCATCAAAATCACCAATACCTTTCAAATAAGCATCAACAATAACAGGCACAGCATGGTAGCCAATCATCATATCAGTTTCACTTCCCCAAAAGTTCCATACCGGCAAACGTCCGTTCTGTTCATAAAAAGCAATGAATGATTTCACCATATCATTGACACGTTGAGGTTCCGTATAAGTAAATAACGGATGTGCGGCACGATAAGTATCCCACAATGAAAAGGTTCCATAATTCACCCAACCATCCGTCTGATGAATTTTCTTATCGGGACCATAATAAGACCCGTCCACATCACTGTAAATAGTCGGGGCAATCATAGTATGATACAATGCTGTATAGAAATTGACCTTATCGTCCTTGTTGTCACCTGTTATTTCTATTTTTCCTAGCTGGCGGTTCCAATTATCTTTAGTTTCAGCCAAATATTTATCGAAATCATTGTGAGGTGCCTCAGCCGCCATGTTTTTAGCGGCACCTTCCATGCTCACTCCCGAAAGAGCAGTACTCAGAACAATCTGTTCTCCTTTTTCCGTATCAAAATTAAAGCGGGCGATATAAGCCGTACCTACACGTTTACCTTTCAAAGTAATGGCAGTAGTATCCATCTCTACCGAAGCAAACGGTTTGGAGAAACGAGTACGAAAATACACATGCTGGTCTCTTGCCCATCCTTCAGAAAAACGATATCCCTGAATAGTGCATGAGTCAATTATTTCAATATAAGAATCATTGGTAAAATCCCAATTCATCGCTTTCTTCAGATTCAGAAAGACAGCCGACTCCCCTTCAGGAAACGTATAACGCTGGATGCCGCAACGCTCTGTAGCAGTTAATTCCACATTGATATCATAATCTTTCAGCAACACGCGATAGTAACCTGCTGAAGCCTCTTCATCCGCATGAGAGAATTTGGAATAGATGCCTAAAGGAGCTTCCGCTTCCTGATAAGGCAAAGTAACAGGCATAAAAGAGATATCATACAAGTCTCCGGCTCCCGTCCCCGACAAATGGGTATGACTGAATCCGGCAATCGTACTGTCCGGATAAAAATAGCCGGAAATACGGTCCCATCCGGGCAAGCCGTTATCCGGACTAAGTTGTACCATTCCGAAAGGCGCTTGCGCTCCCGGATAAGTATTGCCGGTAAAATCGGTTCCGATAAACGGATTCACCAATTGGGTATAATCGGTTGACGGCTGGGTTTGTTTATTGGACACACAGGCTCCAAATGCCACTAAAGAAATGAATAGCGCGAGAACAGGTGTTTTCATACTTAAGAGGTTTTTCATTATTACTTTGTTACAAAAATACACATTATAATAATACGAACAACCTTATTATGAAAAACACTTAGCTTTAATTCATTATTTTTTCGTATTTAAATAGTAAAGAAGGGATTCTTTCACCTTTTCATCCGAAGTTACAATCAAAAATTCACCGCCTCTTTTATCATACAGAAAGCAATAGGTCTTATAAAGAGCTATACCTGCTATCTCTTCCCAAGGGAATGTCTGTTTCAGTTTCGCCTTGTCATATGTCAACCCTTCCGGAGTTATTTCCACCCAAGTCTGCCCTGCAATACTCCGCTTATAAATTTTATTTAGTCTGACAGGCAGCATAATCAAGATATAGATAAGACACAAGAACCAAATCAGCAGCGGGCTGAACAGGCTTTGCTCTTCGGGAACAATATAGTGCCCTGTACACAATGCAATACAAATATAAATGATAAACAACAAAGAAAAACTGAAATGACGGATGTCCCACAATTTATACAAAGCATACTTTTTCAGGCTGATATTATAATCACAAACCACGACACCTGGTTCCCGTGTCAGTTTGCTTTTCGGTATGCTGAAGATACGCAATATCTGGATTCCCCGCTTCACGCCGTACCCGAATAATAAAACCATCACACCAAGATTTATCAAGATCCACCACCACAATGATTCGTTTGCCAAAGCCGGTTGCCCGACAAGCACCATTGATGCAAAAGTGATACCCGCCACCAATAACAACATACTACAAATTACAGTTAAAATCCATCCTCTTGTTTTCATAATAACCTTTTTACTTTATTCCATGACGGGAAACAAAGATAAAAGATTATGGCTAGATAACAAATAAAGAGCCGTCGAATTATTAATCACAGACCATATTATACATAAAATTGCCTGAAAGCAATCTTATTTGCCATTCCTTCACACCTCGAATTTAAATTGTTGTTTGGTTAGGAAGTTAGAAGTTTTTTCGTATGTTTGTCGCAAATATTAATGAAAAACACATTTCTATCTATGAAAAAGAGTGATATTCTGTTCTTTTTATTTATAATAGCATTGTTTCTGCCCTTTTTTATTAGTGATACCATTTATGAATGATACAAATCTTTCAATGCAATCCATGGTATGGTTATGAGTTTTGTGAAGTTCGCCATTCTAGCTACTTTGGGAGACAAAATTCATCTCTTCCCTACCCTACCTTTCCAATACTTTCCCTACCTTTGTGCCATAAGTACGTATGACAAATACCAATATGGAACAACAACAATCATCTTATAAAGAAAAAGAACGTATAGACCTTCACGAGCCGCGACGCTTCAAAGTTATCATTTTCAATGACGACTTTACTACAATGGAATTTGTTGTAAAGATATTAACTACCGTTTTTTTCAAATCAACGATGGAAGCAGAAGCTTTGATGATACAGGTACATAAAAGTGAATCGGCCGTAGTAGGCATCTATACGTATGATATCGCCCGGTCAAAAGTACAAAAAGCCACCCGTATGGCTCGTGAAGAGGGATTCCCTCTCCGACTCACGGTTACACCGGAAGAAGAATAAAAAATCAAGAATAAGATATGGATATACCAAATACCGATTCGGTGAACTACGCTTTCGCTTCTGCGCAGAGCCAAGCGATGCAATATCGGCATGAATTTATCACGCCCGAACACTTATTGAGCGCATTGCTGAAACAAGTTCCTTTTCAAAAAGCATTGGCAGAGTGTTTTTGTACCCCGGAAGAACTGTCCCAGTCCATTTCCGAATATCTGTCAAAAGAAGTGGAACGAGTTCCTCAAGAAATAGAATATGAATTGGAAATTTCAGGTCAACTCTCCGAGCTGCTGCAATATGCCTATATGACAATCAGCCATTCAAGCGCAGAAGAAATGGATGTTCCTCATCTGGTACAAGGAATGCTTCAACTGGAAGATTCATGGGCTGGCTATCTGTTAAAAAAAACAGTGGGCGAAGATATGCCGGAATTCTTCAGCACCCTCATTTCAAATTACGAGCACATGAATCAGTTTCAAGAGGAAACTTCCTCTGAGCAAGAGAAAAGCGAGCCTTGGCGTAACTATGTTACCTGCCTCAACGAGGGCCTGCAAGACCGGAATCCGCTTATAGGCAGGGATGTGGAATTGGAACGCACCATTCAGGTTCTCTGCCGCAAAGAAAAGAACAATCCTCTGCACGTGGGCGAACCGGGAGTGGGAAAAACCGCACTGGCCTACGGACTGGCCGCACGTATAGAAGCAGGCAATGTTCCCGAACGTCTCACAGGTTGTCGTATCTACGAGCTGGATTTAGGCAACTTATTGGCCGGTACACAATATCGGGGTGAGTTCGAGAAAAGGCTGAAAGCCATTATGGAAGGAATACGGAAAGAAGGACACGCCATTGTATATATAGATGAAATACATAACCTGATAGGCGCCGGACGGACGGGAGACGGTTCGATGGATGCCTCTAATATGCTCAAGCCTTATCTGGAAGGAGGAGAGATCCGATTTATCGGCTCCACTACTTACGAAGAATTCAACCGCTATTTTTCGCGTAGCAGAGGATTAGTACGGCGTTTCCAACAGATTGACATACAAGAACCGGGAATCGAGGAAACCATCCACATAGTGGAAGGGTTAAAAGAAAAATACGAAACGTTCCACGGAGTGATTTATGAAGAAGGAGTGATAGCGTATGCCGTTACAGCCGCCGCACGGTACATCAGCGACCGTTTCTTGCCCGACAAGGCCATAGACCTGGTAGACGAAGCCGGTGCTTATCGTGAGATCCACCCCACAGATACAGAAAAACAAACGGTGGACAAAGCATTGATAACCGATATACTGGCACGTATCTGTAAAGTGGATGTACTTGCCATGAAGGAAGAAGACAATGCCACATTAGAAACCTTGCATGAACGCATCAGTGCAAAGATATACGGTCAGGAAGAAGCTGTCTGCCAAGTGGTGGAAGCCGTACAAATGGCCAAAGCCGGGCTACTGGACGAAAACAAACCACTGGCAAGCCTTCTCTTCGTCGGCCCCACCGGTGTGGGAAAGACAGAGGTAGCCAAAGTATTGGCTTCCGAACTAGGTATCGCCCTGCAACGCTTTGACATGAGCGAATATACGGAAAAGCATACAGTGGCCAAACTCATCGGCTCACCTGCCGGATATGTAGGTTATGAAGACGGTGGACTGCTGACAGATGCTATCCGCAAAACTCCCAATTGTGTGTTACTGCTTGACGAAATCGAGAAAGCACATCCCGATGTGTTCAATATTCTGCTGCAAGTTATGGACTATGCCGTACTGACGGATAACAAAGGACGAAAAGCGGACTGCCGTCATGTGATACTTATCATGACCTCCAATGCCGGAGCGCAATTCGCACACCAAGCCTCTATAGGTTTCGGCGGACAGGTTGCTGCTGGAGAGGCAATGTTGAAACAAGTTAAGAAAACTTTCAAGCCTGAATTTATCAACCGGTTGTCTGCAACAGTTGTTTTCCATGATATGGATTACGGAATGGCTTCCCTCATCCTAAACAAAAAGCTCGGCGAACTGAGAAACAAGCTGTCGGCGCGTCATGTAGAAATGGAACTCAGCCTGGAAGCCTATAAACATCTGCTGAAGCTAGGTTTTACCAAAGAATATGGGGCCAGAGAAATGGACAGGGCAATTGCCTCGCATCTGAAACCACTGCTTATGCGTGAAATTCTATTCGGAACATTAAAAACGGGAGGCAAAGTGGAAGTGACAGTAGAGAACGGACAATTGAGCTTGCAAGTACTCAAAGAGCAACAAGCCTAAATGAAACCGGTAACTCCTCCGTAGGGGCATACATACGAGTCAGTCCCTACAGGAGACAGTATATGAATCACACAAATAAAAAACATTATGGTCTTTCAACTAACTCAAAAACTTGTTTTCCCCGACCCTTACTATGGCGAGCCGGACGGACTATTGGCTGTGGGTGGTGACCTCTCTGTAGACCGCCTCATCCTTGCCTATTCCAATGGCATATTTCCCTGGTATGCTTTCCGTGAAAAACAGATACAATGGTGGTGTCCCCTGAAACGGTTTGTGATTTTCCCTAACGAAATTCACATTTCCCACTCCATGCGTACCCTTATGAACAAAGGACGATACGGAGTTAGTTTTAACCAGGCATTTCATGAAGTGATTCAAACTTGCGGTAATCTGCGGATGGAAGAAGCGGGAGCATGGTTGGGAGAGGATATCATGAAAGCCTACACCCGCCTGCATGAACAAGGTTTTGCAGCCAGTGTGGAAGTATGGGAAGAATCTTGCCTGGTCGGCGGGCTCTATGGAGTCACTTTGGGAAAGTGTTTTTTTGGTGAAAGTATGTTTTCTTTGGTTCCTAATGCGTCGAAACTGGCGCTTATCTATCTGGCACAAACATTTCAAGAATTGGGAGGGACCTTGATAGATTGTCAATTTGAGACACCACACTTAAAGTCAATGGGTGGAAGGTATATAGACTATGAGGAGTATATGAGGTATGTGCAGGAACCTTTCGAGTCTCTGTAAATGTCTCTTTTTTACCAATTTTGATTATCAAATCATCAGTCTGAAATAAAATATAGGATATAGAGCTAAGATTATCAAATATATTTGCTAACTTTGTTTTCGACATTACAAACAGAACTATTTACCAAGCCTCAGAAACAATATGAAAAAGAGATTCTACTGTTTGCTACTTACCTTCTTTGCTTTGTCTTGCTCCAAAGAAGAGGCCGATATGGATGGTGACAAAAATAAAGAAACAGAAAATAAAGACATAAAAATTATATTAGAAGCAGAAAAAAGTTCTCAAAACATATTTGCTCCTATTGTGTTCTACCAATCTTTTGATTTTGGTAAAGATGCACCTTGTTTAAGCGAAGTGTATGATTCCATAGTGTGGAAATCATCTCATTCCCCAAATAGTTTTAAAGTATTCAGTCATTCAAATTACGCCAGATATGTGGAAACAACATTCTTCAAATGGGCACATGTTTATTACTCACCCGGCACATACAAGACTTATCTGCTAGGTTACAAAAACAATGAAATAATCTATAGTAGTGATACAATATCCATTGATATCACAAATAAAAAAGATTTCCTAGCTTTCAATTGGAAAGACGTAACCGACTCCAGTTTTATCACAGGCTATGCAAATAATCTAGACGAATATCATCTGAGTACACAGACTCATATCCATCAAGGTATTCCATCTGTTGTGCTGTATGCTAGAAGTGAGAAATATGAAAAAGGGGGATCTATAAAAAGTAAACAGATACTGTATGACTACATAAATTCATTTTTCTCATTACCTAATTATACCGCAACCTCAGACGAATCTTTGAGAAAAGAATTCAGCACTATATTTTCATTTCAAGAAGAGAATGCCATTCCACTAAACATTTGGCTTACCCCCAAAGCTAAAATTGTACTCCTCAGAAAAGATTTCAAGGGACTAGAGAGCGAATACAAAATTTATGCCGAACCAGGAGATTTGATTTAACCTGCAAAACACAATTGTTTAACTAATGAAACATCAACTCTGTATATAGCTACATTCAACAAATAGCACTACCTCCCCAAGCTATTCAGCTATTCTGACGGATCTTAAACAAGATTCGTTACAGAGTTTTATACCCCTATTATCAATTCATACAGATTATGCACCATCCCCAAACCGATAAGTGCATAAGCATGGTGTATACATTAAGTTAAACAATGAATTATACATATAGACAAATATGGCTCATCAACTTTCCCATAATGATGAGCGTTTTAATGGAGCAATTAATCAATATTACCGATGCCGTCTTTCTGGGCCATGTCGGTGAAGTGGAACTTGGCGCATCTGCCTTAGCAGGAATATATTATCTGGTAACTTATATGCTAGGCTTCGGTTTCAGCATAGGGCTGCAAGTCATGATTGCCTGCAGGAATGGAGAACAGAACTATGCCGAGACAGGACGTACCTTCTTTCAAGGACTCTTTTTCCTTTCCGGACTAGCGCTCTCTTTATATTTGTTGATACAGGGCCTTTCCCCCTTCCTTTTGAAACAATTAATTACCTCACCGGAAATCTATCAGGCTATAACGGACTATCTGGACTGGCGCAGTTTCGGACTTTTATTTTCATTTCCCTTTCTGGCACTCCGGGCTTTTTTTGTGGGAATAACAAAGACCAGGACCTTATCTTGGTCTGCAATAGCAGCCGTACTTATCAACATCCCTTTCAATTATCTATTGATATTTACCTTAAAGTTTGGGATAGCAGGATCGGCAATAGCCTCAACGCTGGCAGAAATGGTATCTTTAATCATTCTCCTTGTCTATATGTGGAGAAAGATTGATAAAAACAAATATGGACTACAATCGGTAGTTGATGGAAAACTATTGAAAAGACTGTTTTACCTGTCCGTATGGAGCATGCTGCATTCTTTTATCAGCATGGCGCCATGGTTCCTGTTCTTCGTCGCCATCGAACATTTAGGAAAGATGGAACTGGCCGTATCCAACATTACCCGCAGCGTTTCCACCCTTTTTTTTGTGATTGTCAGTTCTTTAGGAACCACCAACAGTTCCTTGGTAAGCAATCTTGTAGGAGCTGGACAACGAAAAGGTGTTTTTCCTATCTGCCACAAAATCATCAAAATGGGATATGCCATCGGTCTTCCACTGGTAGGAATCGCATTGCTTTGTAATTATTGGATTATCAGATTTTACACCAACAATGAAACACTGGTGCAACACACTGTCCCCCCTTTCATCGTTATGCTGTTTAATTATGTATTCGCAGTGCCCGGATATGTTTACATCAGTGCTGTCACTGGAACCGGAAAGACAAAAATTGCCTTTATCTTTCAAATGGTTACCATTATGGTATATCTTCTTTATCTTTACTGGCTGAGCCACTGTATATATGCACCTCTAGCGGTATATATGACAACAGAATATCTGTTTGTCATCATGTTAGGAATACAATCTGTCATTTACTTGAAAAGGAAGCATTACTAAGTTCCTTGCCACACCCTTTCTCCCGATTCATTCCGGCAATAAATAGTTATTTATAACTATCTTCAGTTTGAAAGCTTTTCTCTACTTTTGCAAACTCACCATAAAAGATAGCGTATGAATATTTTCGACATTGCCAAACAGAATCAGGAGAAAGCCTGGCAAGTTATCAAAAACACGAACATCATCCAGATATGGGAAGATGCCGGTGCAAAAATTAATCTGGTAGGTTCACTCAGAACAGGGTTACTGATGAAACATAGGGACATTGATTTCCATATTTATTCATCACCCTTGAACCTAGCGGACAGTTTTCTGGCAATGGCCAGACTAGCAGAGAATCCGTCTATCAAAAGAATAGAATGTGCCAATCTACTGCATACCTCTGAAGCCTGTATTGAATGGCATGCATGGTATCAGAATGAAGAAAACGAACTTTGGCAGATGGATATGATTCACATCCGGGAAGGTTCACGTTATGACGGTTATTTTGAAAAGGTAGCCCAACGCATTTCGGAAATTATGACCGATGAAATACGGGAAACTATTCTAAGGTTAAAATATGAGACACCGGAAACCGAGAAGATTATCGGAGTGGAATATTATCAGGCAGTCCTCCGAGATGGGGTACGGGATTATAGCGGATTTAAGGAATGGAGAAAGCAGCATCCTATTACGGGAGTAGTGGAATGGATGCCTTAACCCGATGAAATCGGGCAATCAGCTTAACAGCCCCGACTCCTGTCCCAGGCGTATCGCCTCCAAAGAGTTGTGTACTCCCAGCTTACGCAACAGATTTTGCCGGTGAATATGGACGGTATAAATACTGATACATAATTTATCGGCAATTTCTTTGCTTAAGAATCCTCGTTGGATGAGGCGTAATATCTCCATTTCACGTCCGGTAAGACTGACAACCGGATTCATTATCACCACACCGGGTGAAAACATTTCTCCATTTCTCAGATTCAGAACAGTACATTCCACCTGTTCTGATTCTTTCTGACCGGGGGCCATACTCATATTCCCTATAATGAGCCATGCTTTTCCGTCATGGCTCTGTTCCAAAACTTGATGCCTGCTTGTTACACGCACATAGTTACCACGAGCATTGAGTATACGAAAACTATATACATTACAATAGTCATTCCGATGTTCCAAAGGCTGGTTATAAATGAACTTCCCCAGCCTGACTTGCAAGTCTTCCAATAGGGAACGATCATGCGGATGAATACGCGACTCCAGATAATCACCCTGTTTTTCCAATGTTTCTATCTTGTGCCTGTCATATCCCAACCAATCGACAAAACCCGTAGAAGCATACGCATAACATCCTTTATATACATCCACCACGAAAGAACAGCCGCCATTGATTCTAGATAACTTCCGGAGCATGGATTTATCCCGTTCCCATACTGCATAATCTATGTTTTTGCAAGACAAATGTTGCTTTGCCCACAATTCCTCACGGGTGACATCTGTTACACTCATATTCTTACTCTTTATCAAAGTAGTACTTCAAGAGGATAGATCTTCTCAGCTTACTCACTTACTTTTTTCAAAGTAAAACAGTCAATATCCGGAGCCCAGCAAAATGAACTTCCCATACGTACCTTATTATACCCTGCTTTCAAATGCACCGGAACAGTAATCGAAGCTATTTTTTGAGTTTCATCCGCCGACAGCGAATCAAGAAGAATCCTTTTTTCATTATTCACACAGACTTCCAGCTTACGGTCTGCTTTAGGCACATAGCGGATAGTCATTTCGTATTTACCGCCTTGCTCACTGTACACCTCTTTCCATTCTGCAAAATTCTCTTTTCGCCCTCCCAGATAGCTTACCTTCATGCCTCCGGATGCTTCATGTAACGGAACATATACGATGCTTTTCGGAGTCTTTCCCAAATCATTGAAACAAGGCAGATAAGCCCATTCCGCTTCATAAACAGTCGGTTCCAACCTCTTTTCGGACTCCATACGTAAAATCAGCACACTATGGGGAGGCAATTCCCGATTCAGAACACCCCCTTTTATCTCCGGTAAATCCTGCTGTTTCATCAGGTCTCGTACCTTAACTTTTCCTCCTAATTCCAAAATATTCATCGGAACTGTAAAGTTACAAATCGTGTCCGAAGGATTGTATAAAGCAACCGCACGTACATTACCACGCTTCCGTTCTATATCTTTCACCAACACATACCCTTCATTTTCATGCTGAACTACGTATGCCTGTAATCCTAAAGGGTCTTGGTTCAAAGCTATCAGTTCTTTATTTTTCAACAGTTTTAATGACGCCTCCGGAATGGTTGTCAGATCACATCCTATCAACAAAGGTGAACTCATGATGCACCACATTCCAAAATGCACCTCTTCCTCTTCAGGCTTTAGCCCCCGGCCTATTTCCAACATATCCATATCATTATAATGACCTTCTCCCGCATAGGCAGACAGATAAAGATTTTTATTGATAATATACTTTACTGATCCCCACTCCGGACGGATATCCGCACTGATTCGCCATGAACGAGCAATGTTTCTAGCCCAAGTACCCGGGAAAGCCCATCGACAGATATTAATAGAAACATGTCCGCAACCCAGATTATCTATAGCCTGACGAATCTCTGTATATCGCTTTTCCTCTTCCAAATTCAATTCCTGACCGGCTCCGCAATAATCAATTTTGATAAAATCAAATCCCCACTCTTTAAAATACAACGTGGCATCCTGAAATTCATGTCCATACAAACCGGAACCTATTCCGTTCATATCTTTATCCCAGATAGAACCACAAGTATTGCTTCCCGCATCCGAATAAATGCCGGCTTTTAATCCTAAAGAATGAATATGATCAGCCACCCCCTTCAATCCGTTCGGAAAACGTTCGGGATGTGTTTGCATCACTCCTCTTTCATCCCGCCATCCAAAAAAACCGTCATCTACATTCACATAGGAATAGCCCACTTCTTTCAACCCTTTCTGCACCATAGCATCCGCTTGTCTTATTATTAAGGTGTCATTGATATGAACCCGATAGGTATTCCATGAGCTCCACCCCATAATAGGAGATTCAAAAACTGTCGTATTTTGGGCGAATATGCCGGAACATAGACCAAAAGCTAAAGTCAAAAACAAATTTCTCATATTCATTAATTCTCATTTTTTACTTAAAGAAATCATCAAGAAGGTATATCTTATGATCCTAATGGTTAACAGGAAAATAAAATCAGTTTTATCATGTAGAGAGCAAAGATAACGAAAAACTCTTACCCCACCATATACTATCCCGGAATTTTTCGGCAGGCAGGATAGTGGCCATCATAATCCGGGAATTAGTTGAACTTTAAATATAAGCCAAACTGACAAATATCTAAAAATACTGATAGGAAAGATATAAAAGAAAGCAGGTAATTACATATGTAATTACCTGCCTAATGCGCTTTTAAGTAAAGTTATGTACTTTCTTTGGTGGTGCCACCAGGAATCGAACCTTTTGCTTCGGTTTATTCTAACTCCTTGAGTGACTGTACCTTTTTGCTTTATCTTTTATGAAAACCATTGAATTGGCCTTACGCTAAATTCATTGTTTTTCTTTACTAATCTGACAGAATTTGTCTCTTTGACACTGCAAATATAATACACAGGTTCGATTTCTGCAAATATTTTCATTCCTTTTAATTATAGTTTTCAACAAGAGAAAAAAAATAAAAACATGTGCTTAATTAAATGCATTAAGAATTTATTTATTGTTTGGGGTGTTGACTTTAAAGTTGGAAATTTTGCTTCGCAAATCATTAGAAAGATATACCCCTTGAATCTTTATTTTGCATGAATAAACCAAAAGCACTAAAAGAGCAAAAATACAAATGACGACTATTTCACTAGGCGCCAAAAAGTTTGGAACTGACTTGGGCATGAAGGCACCTGCAAAGAGATCTACTAAACATAAGATTATAGCTCCCACCTTTCCTAAAGCACTCTTTACCTTTCTTGATTTTTGTATCTCTATATCGCTTACAATTTGTGCAATCACAGTATTATTGGTTTTCATTGCATATTCTTTCAACGTAAATATCGAAACTTCTTCATTATTAAATAGAAAAATATAATTCCCAATTAAGGGTACTGCTAGTGTACATAATGCAAAGAGGATACAAGTAAAAAATTTCACAGTCCAAATACAGACAATACCTAATATTACGAATGGAATCAGGTTTATTAGAGTTAAATCCTGAAACGTAATTCCAGGTTCTTTTTGGGGACAACACACACCTAAATACAAATCTGTAAACACCAATAGAATAAGGACATTTGTCCATATATCCGTATCATAAATCTTGTGGTTGTCAAATAACGCAATCAAATCTTTCATGTTGTTCATAAATACTTTTTTAAATTAATAGTTTATAGTAAAGCGGCAGTCAACATTTTAAATTTCCACTGTATTTTATACAGAAAAGAAACAGGGCTATTGGTTATCAATATCCTAAAACCTTATTCGATATAATGTCTACAGATTATACCATTCAAATATATTATGTGTTATTGGATTTTACAAATATACAGATACTATTCAGAATGTCATAACTTCTCCATAAATATTATTTTGTACAGTTTTGTTTTACTTATAATTCATGCCTTTATCATACTTTGCGGCATTGCTGCATGAAGGAGGTGTGCATGCCAAAACAGAAAAGTTTTTGAGCCATTCATGTAAAAAGGATATACAGGATGTCATCTGATGACTTTTAATGACATCTGATGACACTGCTTTTTATGTTTCGGATATAAAGCGGTTCTTTGTCGTGTATTAATAGTGAACTAACCCTTGAAAATGAGATGCCATGAACATACAAGAAGCAAAGAACATCAGGCTTGTTGATTTTTTAGCCGGATTCGGATACAAGCCGGTAATACAGCGTGGGAACAGCGTATGGTACAAATCGCCCTTCAGGACGGAAAAGGAGTCCTCTTTCAAGGTTGACCTCCATAAGGAACTGTGGTATGATTTCGGTCTGGGGAAGGGAGGGGACATTATAACGTTGGCCAAGGAGATTTATCGGACACAAGATATAGGTTATGTACTACAGTGTATTGAGGATAAAAGAGCCGTACTGAAACCGGTTACTGTTTCCTGTCCGTTTGAAAAGGCATATCCCGCCTTTCAAGATCTGAAAATCATTCCTCTTGCCAACCGGATACTGCTTACTTATCTGAAGGAACGGTGCATCGATCTGGAAACTGCCCGAAAAATATGCAGGGAAGCCCATTTTAAACGGAATGGGAAGAATTATTTTGCCATCGCTTTCCCTAATATTTCCGGAGGGTACGAAATCAGGAACAGGTATTTCAAGGCTTGTATTGCTCCCAAGGACATCAGTCGCATCATTAGCACGCCGGAAAGCAGGATTTGCTATATTTTTGAGGGGTTTATGGATTTTCTGTCTTTCAGACCGGCTTTTCCATCTTTGGAAGAGGGGGATTATATAGTGTTGAATTCTGTCAGTAACTTACAGAAGGCTTTTTCTTTCCTTTCACAATATGACGGCATCCGTTGCTGTCTGGATAATGATACCGCCGGGAAAAATGCGGTGCAGGCACTAAAGGACAAATACGGAATCCGTTTATGCGATTTTTCGCATGAATATTCCGGATATAAGGATCTGAATGAATATTTGTGCGGGAAGAACAATCTGCTCCATATCTAATAGAAGTTTTGAAAAGACTGCCTTATGATATACCCTTGTTTCCTTCCTGTCATATGTGGCAGAAGAAAACAAGGGTGATTTTTCATGTGGCGATACTATGTTAATAGTAGAATGTGGTCAGATGCGTTTTATGGTCTTTTACAATCTTTACTTCATGCATCTGTCCGTATATCTCACGCATGGATACCGGACAATCCATCTTTTCCCATTCTTCCGGGGAAATCCTCATGTCGGAATGCCTGAAACACAGCATGACCATTTCCTGAGAATCCTCTTCTGCGAATATGCTACCTTCATGGTCGTTGACAAACTGTTTGAGTCCATCCTCATCCTTGCAGGATATTTCTCCGACGTACATATCCTCGCCCGGCCGGGTGTTTTTGCGAATATGGATTTTGAACCATTCCCGGCTTTCCGGCTGTTCAGGTGCGCCACACTCCCACAGGGCTATTTTCGCATCGTAGTAAACCTCCCCGTTTTCACATGCTCCGTAATGGCCCCAATGCTTGAAACGGCTGGTAGTCCATGCCTTGAACCTTACATCGCCTGCCTTTACCAACAGACACTCACCGCCATGCATATCGCATTTGATACCCTCTTTGTCACGGGACACGAATGGAACACAGGAAAAATCCCGGAGTATAATGTTATCTCCATATACGGCATCTATAAAGAACAGCCGGGAACGCTCACCATAACCGGAAACAAAGAACAGGTTGTCTCCTGTTCGTGGATACCGGCTGGAGCGTGTCTTTTCGATGTGTTCCACCATGGTATTCACTTTATCTATATCTTCCTGTACAAGTCCGTGTATCCGATCATACCAGTAGTTCAGGCGGATGAAAGTTTCTTTGCTATACTTGTTTGTTGTCTGAATCATAATTTTCTTATTTTGTGATTAAACATTTCCGGCTTTGGCAAAGCCGGTATTTCTATCTCTTACATGTCAGACATTTGTCTTTTGCTCTGATAGTGCAAGGCTTGGCGAAAAAATACCGCAGCGAAGCGAGGATGATTTTTTCAGCCAACCAGTCCGAAGGACCGCCTTGCGCATCAGAAGCAAAAGGCTACCTTTACATGTAAGAAATAGAAATGCTGACCGATATATGATTCCAAAATAAAAAAACTTATAATCTGCCGGTTCTGTAATAAGAAAGCCATGAAACCCTCTCTTTTTATTGTTTCCATGACTTTCTTATGTTTATGTCGTGATACTTGGAAACGGGTATTACCAATGATCAAATGTTTCCACCCTGTTTTTTTCCAACAGAACAAGAATGTCCTTTTCCTTATATAATAATTTGCCTCCTACTTTGTAATAGGGCAACCTGCCGTTCATTCTGTAATCAGCCAGCGTCCTTCGTGTCAGCTTCAATTTCTCCGCCAACTCGCTGTCGGTAATGTAACGCTCTCCGTTCAGGACCGGACGAAGGCTTTTTTCCTGATCATCCAGCATTTTGGACAGGGTGCTTATGTTCCGAAAAAAACGTATAATCTCAGGGCTTTCTTTAGTCAGTATGAATTGAGTCATAAGGATTCGGGGGTTACATGGTGAATACTGTTTTCCAAATAACGTATAATATCCTGACGCCTGTAATATACCTTGCGGTCTATATGGCTGTAAGGGATAATCCTGCTTCTCCGAAGTTGCAACAGCTTTCGGGGCGAGACATTCATAAGCATACACGCTTCCTGGTTATCAATCCAGTCATCCATACTACAGATGCCTCCTCCGCATGTTTCACGCATTTTCTTTTCAACGGCTTCCAAAGCCTCATTCATTTCCATGAATGCCTTAGCTTCGATACATACAAACTCCATAAACTCTGCTTTTTTTGTCCGGCACGAAAATACGGGAAGTAAAAGTCGTGGGCAAAAGGATGTCATCAAACGGCATCAGATGTCATCAGATGTCAGAGACCGCTCTGTTTGGGGAAGCAAAGTAAAAGAATGGCTAAAAGTCTGTTTCTTTACCGGAAAAACAGTATTTTTATCCCGGACAATCTGTCCGAAAATAAAAAAACAGGAAATATGGAACTGATAATCAATGCAACATTATTACTAGCGGCTATCGTTCTCTGGATATACGGACAATACTGGAGAAAAAAGTGCGGCAAGGTGCTATGCCAATATGCAGCAGCCTACGATGAGCGGGAAGACAGGGAGAAACCGCTACGTCAAGCCATCATAGCAGGAAATCCTCATGCACCGCTGCTATATGCGCTGACTTGTCCTGAGCTGTTTGATAAAGTCCGTCCGTTGCGATTGTTCTCATTCGGGAGCATTCGCTGCGTGTTTGCCGGCTATTATTTTCCCAAACGCTTTGAAAGTTGGCTTTGTGATGACCAGTTGGCATTCGTGCAAAAAGTATATGATTTCAAGGATGGAAAAGACAGCTGTACGGAATATTTTTCACAAGCATTCCTGCTTCTTTCCACTGATGAGGATATTACTGCCATGTTTATGCCGTGCAGCACATCAGACCGCTATTACAGACGTTTCTCAGGTATTGCCAGTTTTCTGGAAACGCATGGCTATGTCCGTTCAGGACTGGATTTAATATGCATTACGGAAAGCAGGGAGTGTAAACACGCCTCAGAAAAACGCTCTGAAATAAATACCGCCAACTATATGATGTCAAACGATCTGTACGGAAAGCGCGTGGTGATTGTCGATGATTTGCTGACCAGCGGATCCAGCCTGATGGAATACGCCCATAATCTGGAAAGGGCCGGTGCCAAAGTGGAAGGTGCTGTATTTCTTGCCCGTACCTTTCAGATGTCTTCGCCGGCAAAAGTAAAACGCCTGGTATGGAAACGCCATCTATCAGTCCTGATCCGGAGAAGGTCTGACGACCTGTAAATTGTAAAGTTTACATTCGGATTTTACAATTTTACACCTCGAATTTTTACATTTCAATTTCCCCTATACTATTTTTATATCTGTATTTTATTGATTTGCAGCATTATATAATTCCCCGTCCAATATAAACGGATAATGTGGCATACATTTTTCACTGAACATGGCATATACTCTTGAAAGTGCGCACAAGAAAAGGGTATTCCAGTAATAACCTTTAAAAAGACAGGAGAAAATTGCCATGATGTATATAGACAATGAAGTGCTTGAAAAAATGATAATGACCATAGTGGAAGGTTTTGACCGTATAGAAAAGAAACTGGACAGGATGGGACGCGTGAAGGACTGCCTGAACGGAGACGAGCTTTTGGACAACTATGACATTGCCAAACTGCTAAACGTGTCATTGCGGACAGTCGCCCGTTACAGGGAAAAAGGGCTGATCCGTTATTACCAGACGGACGATAACGGGAAAAACTTCTACAGAAGCTCGGAAATACAGGAGTTTTTACAGAAACGTGGGAAAAAAAGATAAGAGCGTGAATGCCATCCCTGAAAAGTTATGCTACTGACAGCAAAGAAGAAGCTTCCCTTTCCCTAATCGGCGGTACTTTGAAAAGAATGATGCCAAAATTAATGGTCATAAGATATAGGTGAAAAACATTGGGCAAACTTTATGAAAAGCTGAACCGATATGAGCAGGTCATGACAGACAAATGGGCAAGTGCCGTGCAGCTGAAAAGCTGAACGGCACTACCAATCATGGTATCTCTATATTCATTTTCTTCATATACGCTGTATCCAGCTCAGCACCTTTCCAGTTTATGTCGGGAGGGAACTGTTTCCATCCGTCTTTGGGAGGGGATAATACCCATTTAGGAACAACTGTTTTTACAACAATTCCTGCTCCATGCATTTTTGTTGAATATTTAATAAGTAGTCTATCTTCCTCAAGATTATAATTGCTTAGAGTTGCTCTTGTGTAAGTATTATAGCTGTTTCCATTTACTTCATAAGAAAAATCATATTGTATTTTGGGATTTTTTCCTACCAGAAAATTGGTATCTTTATACTTGGCAATAGTATAACGTACATTTTGAGAATTATAAAAGTAATATTTATCAGAAAAATAGACGTAAATAATATTTCCAGCTAGTAAAATACCTGCTATTATCCAACAATTATCCTTTATCCAATTTATATACTTATTTCCCATTTGTTTCTTTATTATTAGTTTTTGGAAAAATAATATCAATCTTGCTCTGAAAATATTCTTGGGTTAATGAAGTCCCCAATTTTATAGCCCCTTGATCTAAGATCTCCCCAAATCTCAATCCTCGATAGACCGTTTGCATTGCTGTCTCTGTTAAATGTGGAATTTGGGTTGCCGTATTCAGTCCTACTGAAAGAATTATTTCTCTTTTGTTCTGTATCTCAAAAGGAATCTTACTTTCCACTTTTCCGAAAGCATATCCCAATCCCCAATTTATAAGAAATTTTTCAGCTGAGATTGAATCAAAAACACTTTCTTGCTTTTCTATACTGTAATCAAAGGCTGCTGATATAGCAGAACTAAAACCAAGAGGTAGTCCTAACGCATTAGCACCTACTTCAACAAAATTAATCTCTCTTACTGCCTTTTTTCCTGCTTCTCTAAAACCCATATCTTTAAAATATGCATTATAAATAACATTAGTACCATACTGCCAAGAAGCATTACCCACTCCTTCCTTCAGTATCATTTTCAGTGTTGTATGTTTTGGGTACAGCATTTTTGCTGTAATGTTTGACAATGTATGCTGTCCTGGAGCATTTCTCATTATGGCATTTGAAATTGTACGCACTCCTTTAGTGCCAATATCTTTCATAGCTGCTGTCAGCCGTGATGTCAAGGCTGCATTATGGGAAACAGAACTTCCCCATAATCTGCCACCAACCTTTCCCAAGGAAGTAAAACCGAGTGAAGCTCCTGCGGTGGATATGGCGGAAATAATCCCTGCTGCCGTCAAAGCGGCTTGAACAAACTGTTGACTGGCTTCTTCCCTTGCCGCATTGAAAGCCAGATTAAAATAAAACTGTTCTTCCTCTAATGAAGTGGCATTTTTCATACATTTTCTAAACAATGCAGGATTATGGTGAAGCACCATACCCAATTGCCTGCGCATCCATCCCGGCATTTTACCTTTCACTACCACTTCCGGCAGCTGGAAGTGGTATTCATTCTTGTCATTTGTATTCTTATGTTCCATATCACTCTTCTGCCCATTTACCATTATTGAAATCTATATTTCCGAACTTCAGGAACTCTGGTGTGAAAATCATTTCCAAAAGGATTCCATCGGTTGCAGTTGATACGGACTTTTTATAGCTTATACAATATGCGTTCTCAAAACGAATGGAAAGAACGGCACTGGACAGCCCGTCAGGATTCCTGAAAATGATGTAACCGGAGTGTTGCTGCTTGTATTTATACATAGCCCAATGGTTGAACAGAAAATTTGAAGGATGGTTCAGTGATATGGAAAACAATCCTCCTTTCTCTTCCCATGCGGGTTCTCCTTTGTGATTCACACGTTGCATAAATTCTATGGAGAAAGAGTCCAGACTATACGAATTCAGTTCTCTGTCCCCGTCAATCTCCATAAATGCCTTGATACATGGGTCAACAACAATGGGAATTGCCTTGTCTGCATTATAGGTCGAGTTGAATATGGTTGCTGTCCGTTGCGGTTTATCCCGACTTTCCTGCCATTCATAAAACAGAGAGTCCGAGCCTAATGTAACATCTTCACCTTGCAATGTGAGTATGGTTGTGACAAGACCTTGTTTGCCAAACCCTTCATAAGAAAACTTCATTGCAATACAGGCAACATTTAGTAATTGCAATGTCTCTTCGGGTATTCTTGTTTCCGAAAGGTCCAAGACCTCCAGCTGCACATTCAACCTTTCTTCACTTCCAAGAATCCATTTATGAAGATATTGGGGAGGAAATCCCCTGAATGCAACGGTAACCATACCGCCAATGATAGGAGTGGAAGGTTTTCCGTTATCGCTGATCCCTCTGTCGAAAGAGTATTCCATGCTTTCCACCTCAAAGACATCCGTGAAGAAAGGCACACCGTCAGAATTTGTATTATAAATGCTGCCTGTTCTCATTATTGTTTTGTATCCAGCCATAAACCACAATTTTGTTTCGTTTGCAAGTAATGAAAAATAAGGGATAATTCCAAAAACTATACAAAAATAGTTTCACATATATACAAGAAAGTGAGGGAAATATAAAAAAGGCAGTTTCCCTTTGTCTGCCCAGACAATAGGAAAACGCCTTTTTGTGTTCTATACCGGGATGGGGTTTACCCGTAACGTGTCAAGATTGAGATAGGCTCCCCGGTAGAACGTTCTTCCTTCCCTGAGCATGCGCCACAGGACGTCGCATCCGATTTGTGCCAACATGGAATTGATGAAGAGATCCTGCTTTTGCAATGCCTCCGTCAGCGAGCAGCTCGGTCCCGAATCCTTCTCCCTGATGGTGGAATAAGGAACTTCCTCCGTTATGACGTTCATCTTGGGTATAGGCAGGTATTCAGTGGAGGAGGGCTGCGGTATCTTGCTTTTGACATTTCCTATCAGTACTTGTCCGGTGGTCTGGGCATTGCCGAAATCCATCCAGTATATCGGTGATTTCTCGTCATCGTATGAACGTTCCCTATGCTTTTTCAAAAAACGCCACAGACCGGTCCGTGAACGGGTGGTGTCCGTGCAGGTGATGATGATATTCGCCAAAACGGAATCTGATGTTCCTGACGGATAGCATTGCCCTTTTGCCTCCCATGAAAAGCCGAAAAAGCGGTTGATACGGGTTACAAGTGCCACCGCCTTGTTCAGTCCGAGCTCGGATTCGCTGAACAACTGGCGTCCGATGTTCGCTTCCGTGACAGTATCGGGGTCAAAAACCGTCACGTGCAGGCCCGGATGTCCGAGTGCCTGCAATGCGATACTCATCCTTGCCAGATTGGTGGCCACCTGCGATCCGGTTCCGCCTGCACCGATTATGAAAACGGTTACGGGATGGTGGGGATTGAGCAGGTATCTGTCTGTATAATGAATCTTTTTCATACCAATAAGTCTTTAAGTTGTCTGTCCATAGGTTTCAATTCGTTATAGTCAAACGGATTGGTCCGTGCCTTTTCCGTCACCGAAACCAGATTGCTTTCGGTGGGATTCCTGCTTCCTCCCAAATGGGAAAATTCACTGAGCCAGAAGCGTTTTTCCCAATGCTCAAGGAGTTTTGAGAAAGTCATGTTTTCCGGAGGAGTCAACGAGGCATTTCCCAGACAGACACTGCTTCCCGTTACATTGAAAAACGGGGCAAGGAAAAGCGGGCTGTCTTCTGCCGGTGCTTCTCCCTTATAGGCAAAAATTTCCAGTCTGTCACCGGAAACCCTGTAAATGACACCGGGTACATGGAATGTCCCGTCCGGAATATTCAGCCTTTCGGAAAAGAACATCTGCCGTTTTCCCGGAGGATTGTACCAGATGTACCTCTCGTGTCCCTTGCGTGTATCGCACCACAGCATATTGGCGGGGATTTTCCCATGCGGTACATCCTGCCGGTTATCCGTATAGTATTCCACAAGGGAGTCCATAAATTCATACGTAACGGGGACGGCAGCCTCCATCCGGCCTCTGTCGTTGATCGGATGCAGTTCGAGATAATATGTCCCGTGTCCATAGCGGCCATCACTGTATTCGTAAGCAATCAGTGCCGCTTTGGGAACCATCACCTGTTGAAGTTTCTTAGTCAGTTCATTCATTTCATTCGTTTTAAAAGTTGTCATCAATATAGTCTGTAAAACGCACCAACCATCTGGAAAGCCTTTCCGGATAGTCATCCATCTGAAAAAGACAGTCCGTTTCCGGTGTCAGTAGCTTGTAAGTGACCGGAGTAAGGGCATAGACCTCCCGGTAGTCCGAATTCATATACTCCTTGACACACTCCGTCAGCGTATCACCAGTAGAATAGACCAGCATGACCTGGCTTTCCATTCCCACCGGGGGAAAATCGCATTCCTCTTCATAAGCCCAATCGTACTGGTAGCCTGTCAGGACCGGGCTTTCCGGAGTAATCAATGCCATGCCGTCCTCTATCAGTTCCAACAGCTTCAGCTCTTTTTCCTTTTTTGTCCGGTAATTCCGCACAGCCTCTTCCAAAGACTTGCAGAACGGTTTGCCCGACATCCGTCTGAGTGCTTTCATCCGTTTTCCAGACTGATAGGAATCCGCCAGTCGTCTGTTCGCCCTGATTTCCTTCGGGGAAGCATCGGAATCCCGGTTTCCCCAGTCTTCCAGCTCTTCTATGGCAAAGTCATAATAAAATGTCTCGGTAACATCGTACAGCCCGTGATGCCGGACAAATTGCCGGATGAATTCCCTGACAATGTCCTTCAATGGTACCGGAAGCCGTTCCGTAAAATCAACCGGAATCCAGAACAAAGCAGGTTCCGGCCAGTCGTGATGGCGGAACAGACAGAAATGCAGCCTTCCGCTTTTCTTTTCCAGATTGATACACTCCGGTACACACTCTTCCATAACTCTGTACAACTCGGTAATATTCAGGCGGGGGCACCCCCCTTTCCTGTATCGGAAAGGGAGTTTTATGCCCATAAGTTCCGCATATCTTGATGCCGACCGGTAGAGATAGTCAAAATTTTCCGGAGTCGTGAGATTGACCGGAGAATCATTATCCATATCCTGATGCCAATAATCCGGTGCAAGGGGTGTGATTCTACCGGTCAGAAAAGCATTGTGCTTCCCGGTGGCGGAAGTATCCTTCTTTTCCGTTCCGAGGTTCCCCTTCGGATGTGGGACGAACTTACTGAGAGAATAATCAGCCGTGCCAGTCCATCCTTGGCTTGTTCTGAAAGCTGTCTGCATGTTTCCTTATCCTTTTTTTTCTTGTTCATATCGCTTACCCTTTCACTCCGATGGTTGTCTTGAAGCGGTAAACCGCCTTGTCGTCCTCCCACTCAGGACCATGTACCGTTGCCGTGGTCAGTTCAGGGTAGGTCATGGAATAGAAGTCCATCACCTCGTTTACGGACAGTTCGCTGTTCGGATCATCCAACACGAGCTCCATGGAGTCCTTCTTAAATTTGAATACTCTCTGTAATCCTTTGATTTCAAGTGCCATATTATTTTTCTTTTATAGGGTTTAACAATATACCATATCCATTTGTGCCATATCCGTCATGCGGCATTCCTTCGGAAAGTCCGGATATTCCGCATAAGGGTCCTCCCTGAGCAGCTCCCGGTCATCCTCGTAATCCTTGTCGAAGTTATACATTGCAGCCTCCTGCACCGTTGCATACTGTGACGGAGCCGGTTGTTGTATCCAGCGATTGTCCGCCAATTGCGGTTGCGGCACCTGTACCGGTTGATGGAACTGGATGTCTTGCGGTTGTGGAGCAGCCTGCTGAGGAACCGGTTGCGGTGCAGGTTGCCTATATTGTACGGGCTGGACTTGCGGCTGTGCAACGGGTTGCGGAGCCGGGGCAGGCTGTTCGGGCATGAACATCGGAACTTGCTCTCCGCTCCGGTATTGTGGCGTCGGGGCTGCCATCAGTTGTGGAGCCGATTGCTGCAAGGATGGCTGTGGAGCAGTTACCGGCGGCTGTACCATGTCGAACAGACTTCCCTCGGATGCCTTCTTCTGCACTTCCGCCATTTTTTTGTCAATGTCCGTCTGTTTGTCCGGCTGTGCCAGTACCTTAGCCTGCCTGAGCCAGGTCAATGCTTCGGAATAATGCTTTCCTGCCGTGGCATCCTCAGCTTTCTTCAGCAGTTTTTCCATCTTTTCCCGTTTTTCACGGGCTTCCTTGGACTCCTTTTCCACCGTAGGCTTGGAGGTTTTGCTTTGTGAAACCGCCTGCTCTGCCTGCTTCTCGAACGATTCCAGGTTGGTAAGGATACCTTGCGCTTTCTGTACGGGTGCACCGACAGCCTGCAGGAATCCTGCATCCAGTTCTTCCGGCGTACCGTTCAGGATGAGCGGGACAATGCGTTCGCCGGCCTTTACTCCCGACCGTCTGGGAACGACGGCTACCGTCAGATTGTCGTTTACCCGTCTGATGTTGATACTCAGGTCTGTGCCTGTCGTAATCATTTGGTTGATTGCTTGAAAAAACATAATGGTAAAATTTAAAATGTTATACATAAGTTTCCTTGAAAAAATCCTTCAGGATTCTCTGCCTGTCCGGATTCGAGGCGATGCCTTTCAACGGTTCCAGATAGTAGCCGATACGTCTGGGTCCGTCTGTCGTACAGGGAGGCTGTCTTTTGACAGGTGTTGTCCGGTTTGTGGCAGGCCATGCAGCCGGCATGACCGGAGCCGAGGAGGTAAATGTGTAAGTTCTCATATCTTCTGCATTTAATGATTATACAAGTATGCCCATGACAATCAGGACAAGGATTGTTTTCAAGACAAAGGTGAATGTCCTGAAGGCGAGACGGACCAGTGTTCCGGACATAAGGAACAGGACAGACAGGTACACGGGAATGACGCCCTTGCAGTAAAGCAGGCATATTCCTGTAAGCAGAACCAGTGCGACCACTTGCCTGCAGATGTTTTCGATGAGTTTCAGTTTCATGTCTTTAAATTTTTAAGAATGAATAATCCCATCGGGATATGTTTTCCCGATTTTATAGGCCTCCGGCCCTTGGATTGCCTTTTTGCGCAAGGCTTGGCAAAAGAAAATACCGCAGCGAAGCAAGGATGATTTTCTTTTAGCCGACCAGCCCCTGAAAGGGGCCGCCTTGCGGCAAAAACGAGGCAATCCAAGACCTTTGCCGCTTAAAAGCGGAAAAACGTATCTTGTACATATATAAAAAAGAGGCACAGACCCCAGTCTGCACCTCTTCTGTTCCGTACCTTCCGCCCGGCCGTCTATATGGAACCATGCGGCCGTTCATCTTCCGAAAGTTTCCGGAAAATCTCACCGGTAACCTCATTTACCGTTTCCAATACGCCATCCAGAAATTCTTTCTGTGTGAGTTCTCCCCGTTCAATCCGTGCCAGCTCCGCTTCCCAGCCGGAGGTGAGGGAGGCGTCAGCCACTTTCATTCCGCGTACCGTTTCATATAAAAGAAGACCTTTTGGGGTCGGGATAATGTATTTGCCCGAATACCGGATATATTTACGCTCCAGAAGCGTACGGATGATATTCGTGCGCGTGGATGCGGTTCCCAGACCGGTCTTGTCCATATAGTCCGCCAGTTCCTCATCCGTATAAGGGGCAGCGGGCAGCGATTTCCTGTGTATAAGGCTGCATCCCGTTACCGGCAGCTTCTCCTCCCGAAAAAGTTCAGGGGATACGGGACAGAGGTCGTTGTCTTCCGCGACAAGCCGTTCCCTATGAAAGATACCGAGCCACCCCGCTTCCAAAATGCGGTATGTACGGATTCGGAACTTGCGTGCGGCACAGACCGCTTCAACTGTCGTATATTCCACCTTGCAGGGCGGCATGAACGTTTCAAGCATCCTGCCGACAACAAGGGTGTAAACCAGCCTTTCCTCCCTGTCCAGTTCCCCCGGCTGTATGCCGGTGATGACAATGGCATGATGCTCCGCCGTGTCCTGATTTCCGGTTACGCCTTTCCTTGCAGCAAGGTCGATCATACCGGCATATTGACGGAATTCCTTGCCGGACAGCAGCTTTTCCATAACCGGAGGCAACATGCCATACACATCTTCGGGCAGCAGACGGCTGGAAGTGCGCGGGCAGGAGATCAGTTTTTTCTCATACAGGCTTTGGGTAATTTCCTGCACCCGTATGGCTGTCAGGTTATGGTAACGGTTCGCATCCTTCTGAAGCCCGGTCAGGTTATAAAGGGCAGGTGCGGTGATTTCCTCAGTCCGGCTGTTGACCGCCGTGATACGGGCATATCCTGCCGCCTTGCAGTCCTCGTAAAGTTCCAGGGCATCCCGGCGGTTGCAGAAATCTTCCACATGCCGCATCTTTATTATCTTCCCGTTCTTGCAGAGGCTGACGAATACGGGCCAGCTGTCTGCAGGAATGTGATTTTCCCTTTCCCTGTACCGTCCGCTTATTGCTGCCAATACAGGGGTCTGTACCCTTCCAAGCGAGTTGTTCCCGAAACCGACCGCCTTGCAGACGGCATAGCTCGAATTGACTCCAAGAAGCCAGTCGGCCTTGTTGCGGCTGTCTGCCGCCAAAAACAAGTTGTCGAACAGGCTGCAGGGACGAAGGTTTTCCATTCCTTTGGCAATGGCTTCGTCCGTCAAGGAGGAGATCCACAGGCGGAGGCAAGGTTTCCTGCATCCCAAAAAACGATAAAGATACCGGAACAGCATTTCCCCCTCGCGGGAAGCGTCGGTTGCCGCAACAATGGTGTCACACGCATCGAACACCCCGGCTATCACCTTCAACTGGAGCACCGCATTGATGTCGGGATTCCATCCCGTGTCCGTCTTTACATGCCGTACCGTCAGAAAAGGAGGCGGCAGCAGGGGGAAGTTCTCCCGCTCCACCCATGCCGTACCGGTATCTTTCGGCATCGCCAGGGAAAGCATGTTGCCGTATGTCCATGTTACCATGTATCCGTTTCCGCTCATATATCCGTTCTCTTTTCTGTCAGCTCCCAAAACCCTTGCTATCTCTCTGCCCACATTGGGCTTGTCAGTCACTATCGCTATCATATTCTTTTTCCTTTTGATGTTCCGTACCGTCAGGAACGGCACGGAACGTGAGTTATACTTATTGTTTCCCGGTCAAACTGCCGCCTCCTCCTTCTGACGGAGACCGTTTATTTCCATAACCGGCCTGCCGTTGCCGTCGGGTACCAGCTTCAGCGTGGCATCCATTGTCAGGCTGAGGACCGAAATATGGAGTTTCAGCGGAACGATGCCCGTTTCCTTTCCTTGCAGCAACAGTTCCATGTTGCCTTCCGCTTCCAGTTGTTTCTTACTGATACCTGCGGCCTTCAGACCGTCCCAGTCGATATCTTCCGTCTTATAAATATGACGGGTATTCTGATCCGTATTCATACGATTCGTTTTTTTTAGGTTTGTATGATTGATTCTGTTTCTCTCCGGGCAGGTCTATACCGCCTGCGATGCACCCTTCTTCTGCTCCTGCTGCTGTCCCTGTGCGGTTTCCGTCTGTGCGGCACGGCGGGAAGTGTCCCTGCGGATGTCCGGATTTTCCTGAAAATACTGCAACTGCCCGGAATAGGGATTGACTTTCAGGTAGGAACTGAAGGTCTGCCCGTTGTTTTTCAGCCCTTCGACAAGCAAAGTCTTGCCATCCTGGAGGTTCGCTTTTTCCTGTGCCGTGAACACGTGCCCGTAAACCTCCGCCGGAATACGCGGTGCCTGCTGCTCGTTGAATCCGTTCGGCGTGCGTGAATACATCGTCCTGCCGGTATTCATATCCAGCTTGACGAACGAGGAGAATTCCTCCCCGTTGCGCCCGATCATGTTTTCCAGATAGACCGGCTGTCCCTTGCGCAGGGTTTCCCTGTCTTCGGCAGTCAGCTGCACGTTGCAGATTTCCTTTGGAATATAAATCTCTCCGGTTTCCGGATTGTGCCGCGTGTAGTTCGGGCGCCCCGTTACCTTGTCTATCGTTACAAAGGACGAGAAGGTGTCATTCCTGTTCCTGAACTTCATGTCTTCCACCAGGATGGTATGTCCTTCGCTGAGCATTTTTATCTGGGTGGGCGAGAGAGGCACGCCTCCGATGGAACGTTCGTTGAAAATCTGGTTTTTCGGAAAGATGAATTCCAGTCCCCTGCGCTCGGCACTGTACTGGAGCGTGGCATCGAATTCCTTGCCCGCTTTGGAAGTCATGCCCTCCACTTTGACAGGCTGTCCCTCCTTCAGCAGCCTGATTTCCTCTGCGGTAAGTTTGACCCCGCTCACTTCCTGCGGGATGTAAACGTGCTCCTGACGGACGGCAACCAGCTCGTTGGTGCTCTTGTCGATGGAAATCAGACAGGGGGTATATTCACTGCCGCGCAGATTGAGTTCCGCCACACGCCCCATGTTGCCGGTCTCACGCAGGTTCTTCTTGTCCTCCTCGTTAAAGTTAAACCCGAAATAAGGACGTTCCAACTGCGGTTCCTTGCGTATGCCGTGAATGGCCAGTCCTACCTGTCCGTCCTGTTGCGGGATGAGTGAGAGCCTTGCATCCAGTTTGGCTGTCAGCAAACCGGAAAGATGGATGGTCAGGGGCACCAGTTTGTTGGTCTTGTAGCCCTTCAGCATGGAATCAAGGAGTCCCTGCTGTTCCAGCGAAGCCTTTGAGATTCCGACCTTTTCCAACTCCTCCCAGTTGACCATGTTCTCATTATACCGGTAACGCGGTCCTTGCGACTCCTGCGCTGCCTGTTGAGCCTGGGGCTGCTGCTGTTGCTGTGCCGCCTGCTGTACTTCGCTCTGTTGCAGGGGTTCCTGCGGTTGTGTCTCTTTGTCTGCCATAGCTGTTGTTTCTTTTTGGTTTACACTTTGTTCCTTCTTGTTTTCTCTCGGACGGATTTCGTAGCGTTTGAGGAACTCTTTCACCGCATCCGTCTGCTTTCCCTCCGACAAATCCCTGATGGCCTGCTTGTTCACCTTGTAGTCGTGGTAGGTCATGCGGAGCAGGCGGAAATGGGTAGGTTCCTTGAGCTGGCTCCAAAAATTCTTGATGAAGTTTTCGAGAATACTCGAATTCTTGTCGAATTTCAGGAATGAATTTTCATTCTTCTCGTCCGCCGGAACCGTCTTCGCTTTTCCGTCCTTGTCAATTTCACTGACAGCCTGTACACCGAATTTCGGATCGTTCTTGTTATGAACCAGCATCAATTCCGTAATCTGTTCCACCGGAAGAGCATCACTTCCGGCCTTCGGTTTCCGGGTCCGTTTGGGCTTTTCGTTCGGGGTCTTTTCTTGTGCCATACCTTTTCTTTTAGGGGTTAATGAATCGCTTTGACGCTTCAAAGGTATGGGGTATTTCCAAATAATATGCTGATTTTCAAAAAGGTGTCATCAGATGTCATCAAATGTCGTCAGATGTCATAAACATGACTGTTTCCAACGGCTAAACCGTGAACGGAGAAGAAGGGAAGTGAATGAACGGAAAGAGAGAAGATACGTGAGGCAGAAGGGAAAAAGCCTGCGCATCCGACATCAGAAAAAGAGCAGGCGGGCAGGCAAGACAAAACCATGCAGAACAGAGGGAGCTGGAGCCCCCTGTCTTCTCATGCCTTCCGCTTTTTTACAGCAAGACTTTCATAAGACCTGTATTCCGGCTGGATATGTGGAATTTCATGGATTATGAAACACGGCCTCTTCAAGCAGCCCATATCCTTTATCCATGCGTCACGTCGGTCGCAGTTTGCCCCTGTAATCGTTTTTCAAATCGAATCTGGATTGCCGCCGCATTCTTTTTCGTGAAAATTTTCCACGGCGAAGCCGCAAGGAAAATTTCCACGAAAAGATTCGGCAAATGCGGCCGGCAAGACAAATTCGATTTTCCTTTGATGAGGGGGAAAACTGTATCGCAAACAAACCTATCTGGAAATTCCGTGCAGGCTCATTCTCTTGTAAAGGGTCGGGCGGCTGATTCCCAACAAGGCCGCTGCCTGTGTCAGGTTCCCTTTAGAGATGGAAAGAGCCGTCTTGATCTGCTCTATGTTTCTTCTTTCATCTTTCTGCAAACACTTGTCTATCTTCTCTTTCCCCATGGGGTCAGAAACGGGCTCTCCCGTATATTGGAGCCGTAAGGAATTGGGGGTAATCAGTTTTCCTTTGCATATCAATACCGCCGCATGAATGACCTGCTTCAGTTCCCGTACATTTCCCGGCCAACTGTATCCCAGCAGCATCTTCTTTGCCGGTTCGTCAAAATCCAAGACCTCTTTCCGGAGCAACCCGCAAGATTGCTCCCGGAAAAAATCCGCCAAAGGCAGTATATCCTCCAGGCAATTATGCAATGCAGGTACGGTGATGGTAAAATCCTGAAAGCGATAAAGCAGATCCTTCCGGAAACGCTTTTCCGCAACAGCCTCCTGCAAATCCTCATTGGTGGCCGCAATGATGCGCACATCCATCAGCCTGTCCCGTTGTCCGCCTACCGGACGATACCGCCGTTCCTCCATGGCACGCAACAGCATCCGCTGCGTTTCTATCGAAAGGTTCTCCACCTCATCCATGAACAGGGTGCCTCCCTGCGCTTCCTGAAAATATCCTGCCTTTTCCTCTGTGGCTCCGGTAAACGCCCCCTTGACATGGCCGAAAAAGGCGGAAGGTGCCAGCTCTTTGGACAAACTGCCGCAATCGACCGTTACATACGGCTTGCCGGATCTGAGGCTCTGCCTGTGAATCTTTTTTGCCAGGTGTTCCTTTCCCGTTCCGGTGCTTCCCAATATCAGTACCGTCATATCCGTCGGCGCTACCATGTGAATGTACCGGTTCAACTCGCAAAAAGGGGGGCTTTTGCGTTCATAGATTACCTTGGTGAAAGCCTCGTTCACCGTCCTTATTTTTTTGATGACGGGCAGCAGCCTGGTTTCAACCAGCGGTTTGAGGATATAATCTTCCGCACCCAGCTTCATGGTATGAACCGCAGAATGTATCTCTTCATAATTAGTCATCATGATGAACGGATGCATATAGCCGTTCTCCCTCATCCACTGCAACAGCGTGGTACTTTCCCCGTCAGGCAATCTTAAATCCGCCAATACGATGTCATCCTCACGGACGGATGTCCCAATGATCTTCTTAGCCTGTGCCAGCCTGTAAGTCCTTACAGTATCCAAATCCGCCTTCTGCAAAAAATTGCAGATATAATTACAGAACAAGACATTGTCCTCAACAACAATTACTCTCATAAGCCTTCTTAGCCTGTTGTGCCAAACATATTATTTCTTTTCCTTTATCCAATACCTGCTGTACAGTCCGCCCGAACTCGTCCACAGAAAACTCTCCCGAATCCTGAATCAGTGCGAACAACTCACGCAGCGGCTTGCCGGCATGAATGATCTCCCATGAGCCTGTCAGATGATGTATCCATTCTTTCAGTGCCTCATGATCATTCTTTTCTGCACATTCAGCCATAGCCTCCATATCCTTCCTTGTCTCCCGAATCAGGGTATCCAGCATCTTCCTCCTGTTCCCATATTTCAGCAGGGCATCGAGGTCTATCTGTTCAGACTGCCTTTCACTTCCCAGACATTCCGTACATACCTGCAAAAGTTCTTCGGCGGAAAACGGCTTTTTCAAACAGCCCGAAAACCCTGCCGCATACAAATCCCCCGTATCGCAGTTTCCCGATGCGGTACTCGCGATAACCGGAATGCTCCGTGAGTTTCCCACATTGGCCATGCGCAGGAGATTCAACACCTCGAATCCGTTTGTCCGGGGCATTTTCAAATCCGTAATCAAAAGGTCATAACTACGGCTGCGGACATGCTCCATCAGATCACGCGTGTTCTCACATACCGTGCAAGCCACCCCGTGATACGCAAACATTTCCCTGATTGCCGCCAGCAAAACGGTGTCATTGTCCAATACCAGTACCGTATAGGACTGTACGGAAATCCGGCTCCTGCCGCTCTCCGCCATCGCTTCCTCTGCCACAGCCAAAGGAAGACAGACAGTGAACCGGCTGCCCACCCCTTTCCGGCTTGCCACTTCAATCCTGCCGTCCAACAATCCGACCAGACCTTTTACTATTGAAAGTCCCAGTCCGACCCCTTCTTCCGCAATCGCATTGGGAAGCCTCTCGAATGCAGTGAAAATGCGTGTCTGCTCCTCATCGTCCATTCCGGTGCCGGTATCTTCCACGATAAGCGTCAATATGCCCTGGTCAAATTGTGTGCGAACCGTTACACTTCCCCGCTCCGTAAACTTGATTGCATTGGACAACAAGTTGCTTCCTATCTGTATTATCCTGTCCCTATCTCCTATAACAACCGCATCTCCGGCACTCAGTACGTTCAGCAAAAGGTTTTTTCCTGCTGCCAGCGGCATAAAATCCGTTTCCAAAATCTCGGTGACGGAACATAACCTGAACGGGACAGGAACGGCCTTTTCCCCGCCACTCTCCAACCGGAAAAATCCCAACAGGGAATTCAGCATGGAAGACATATGTCCCGCCACCTGCCGTATGTTCCGGCTGTATTCCCTGCACTTCGACACTTCTCTTTCCGTGGAAAGCAATTCCGCATAGCTGCTGATAGAAGCAAGCGGCGCGCGCAAGTCATGGGTTACGGCCAGCATGATTTTCTTTCTTGCCTCAATCAGTTCCTCGTTTTCAAGAACGGTCTGCTCCAACTGACGGACTGTGCCTTCCAGCCTTTTTTTATAACGGTTTATACGCATCATATCCCGGTGTATCACCATATAGGACCATATCAGCAGCAAAACCATGAATGCCGTCAGACCGATGACCGTGGCAAATGACCGTTTCCCGGCTTCCGCAACTTCTTCTTCCTGTCTCTTCAATTCCGCTTGTACCGTTCCGTCCATATTCTCAATCATCTGCCGCAACTGCACGTTCAGCCTTCTGTTCATCCCATCCAAGCTGTCCGTCCGTTCTGCCAGCTTCCGGGCATACGCCTGCTGTCTGCCCACCACGCTCCGGTTAAGTTCATGAAGCATGGATGCGGCAGAAGGAGTATCCGCCTTGTGGCGTTTTGCGAACAACCTCTTCAGGAATCCCCCTTTGGGGGCATTTTCCCGTTCACTCTGTCTGGCAATGGCCGGAATCTGCGCTGCAATTTCCCGGTCGGCTTCCTCCTGCCTGTGTACCCAATATATGATTTCCCGCATATACCGCTCCTTGGCTCTCCACAAATTACGGATGCTGTCTGTATGTGAGCCGGAAGAGGAGTACCTCAAGCTACACAACAGGCTGTCAATGTGCCGTCTCCGCTTCTGAAATAATAAAAAATCCTGCTCACTCCACTCCATAAAGGTTTCACAGAAGAAAGAAAGCCTGAGCATTTTCACATATATATCATTTATCTCATGCTTTTTCCGGTTAATCATCAGTACTTCCATTTCCCTGGCCTTAGTCTCTTTCCATTCGCAGATGCCAACGTAAGCAATACCACTTATGACTACAATCTTGGCCATATATCCTACCGCTATTTTGGCAAGAAGCGGTTGCCGGCGCAAAGATTTCAACAATTTATTCCTACTTTCCAATTATTCACTTTTTAATTCATTATATTCTATTAAAATTATTTGCAAAATAAACCGACCAGTCGGTTTGTTTTGCAAAGATAAGCCTTTTCCAAGAATAATGAAAAAAAACAGGTTCGAGCAAGTAAAGTTTTATCATTTATCAGCCTAAAAGACAACGGAATGAACTGAAAGGGAGGAAAAGGAAAGGAATGCGGGCCTAAATTTCCGAAAACATCCCCAAGAAAGTCTTACCAATAGAAGTGTTCAATGCCTGTCTGCTGAATGCCTTGGCATCCTTCAAACTTATTTTATGACCATAAGCCACATTGGAAAGAAAGTCCTGTTCCCGGACAAGGAGTTGCTGATACATTTGTGGAAATTCGTCCATGTATTCATGGGCGGAGGAAACAAACTGCATATAACATATCAGGAGATTGCCATTCAGATGTTCGGGAAAACTGTTTATCACCCGTTCTATCGGATTCCTGTATTGCCTTAAAAACTCATTCCAATCCTTGTCAGCCAAGGAATACATTTCACAAGAAATCTGCGAGTCGGGGAAAAAACGCATTCTGACAACCGCATCAATCAGTTTCTTTTTGGAAGGAAAGTAGTGTATGACAGCCCCTTTGGATTTATGCACGGCGACAGCCACATCGCAGAATGAGGTCTGCTTCATTCCTTTTGTGATGAATAACCTGTATGCCTCCTCTATAATCCGCTGTTTCAAATTCGGGTCCATCCTACTGCCTATATTATAAAAAATAGCACAGATGCAATCAACACCCCAACGCGGTAGTGAAATACCTAGAGATGATGCTGACGCACCTGTGCTATATATTTTAATATAGCGCAAGCCGTCATATTCCATCTTATCTCTTTGAAATTTTCCACTTTTCGTTTGGAAGATGATATATGATACTATACTATGTCGTTTTAACAGCGCAAAAATACGTTATTTATCGTTTATTTCCAAATTTATACGACACTTAATAGCACTGTTCCATAAGAAAAGCGTCCACTTTCAGGGACAAGCAGCAGTATTTTTTCTCCCGGCACGAGCTTATGTGTCTTCCAGAATTGATCCAGAATTGCAAATATGGCTGCTGAAGCAATATTTCCGACTTCCGGCAAATTAGTGAACCATTTGCTCTCGTCGATTCCAATCCCCACTTGTTCAAGCTCATTTATTATTTTATCATAAAAAAACATGGAAGAAACGTGAGGAAGAACATAGGAAATTGTATCCGGCAATACATTATGTTTTTCAAGACAATACTTAATGTGCTTAGCCCAATATCGTACAGCACAGTTTCCCAGCAGTTTTACATCTTGTTTTACAACAAACAGTGAACGGTCTATCCTTTCCTGACTGCTGAATGATTTCCAACTTTTCAACTCCCCGTCATCTTTACTCTCTGCTCCCATAAACATACACGTGGGCAATTCATTTGCAAATGAAGTCATTTCTACCCACTCAACTTTTAAAGCCTTTTCCTTACCCGGTTGATTCTGAAGCAATACAGCACTGGCGCCATCGCTCAACATAAAACGCAAAAAATCTTTCTCCAGTGCCATATAGGGCTGTGTTCCTATATCGGCACATTTTTCATATTCAATATCATAGTTCTTTGAAAGCAGTGTAGCCGAAGTCAATTCTGAAGTACTACATATCGCATTCTTTTTTTCTCCTGATAAAATACCCCAAAAGGCGGTTTTAAATGCCTGAAGGCATGACAAGCAGATACCTGAAGCAGAAAAGATTTCCATCGGCTTGTTTTTCAGCAATCCGTGAACCATAGAAGCATGGGACGGAAGCATCTGATCCGGACTTGAGGTTGCACATGCCAACAATTCAATATCCGACTCCGAAACAGAAGAATCCTGTAACAGCTTCCGTATTGAATCAGCCGCCATTTCCGCATTTGTATGCGTTATTTCCTGTCTTTTTGTGAGTGCATAATAACGTTGTTTGATACCATTCTGCTTTAAGATGACAGGCTTAACTCTTGAATGTTTTCCTGCAATCAATCCTAAAAACTCTTCCATGTCCTCATTAGAGACCGGTTTATTAGGGAAATAACAAGATGTTCCCGTAATAAAAACATCATTTTTCATTTTCTTACTTGTTTTTAATTAGAAAATATATAAAGTACAATTGTTCTCTTAAGGAATTCACATCTAATCCATTTCTTAATGCATCCTGATATGATTTACCCAAGAAAATCAATCTGATTTGTTGAACAAGCAAATCTGTATTGCAAGAGCTGCGTATCTCACCGTCCTTTTGTGCTTTGACAACAACCTGTCTTAACTGCGCCATCTCATTTTTTTCAATCTCACTCAGCATCTGGTGAAATCCGGGATAATATTTTTCAGCCTGCAAAATCAGACTCATATACGCACGCGTACCATTAATATTAGCTTCCGGCATGACAAACTGAGAAAGTCTATCCATTGCTTTTGCAATGTTGTCAACATATTGATTGAAGTATTCGAATAAAGACAAACCTGACAGATTATCTGACGCATGTTTTACCCGCTGCACGTCTAAAATATAAACGTTGATGACATCTATAAACAATTCCTGTTTTGTCGGATAATGATAAGAAGTACAGCCTCTTGACAGATTAAGGCTTTTCTCTATATCCTTTAGGGGGACCATGCTGTAATCTTTTGTCAGAAACTGTTTGAATGCAGTCTCCCTTATTAAAGCTTTTGTTTCTGAACCTTTTGTTCCTTTCATGATAATCTTTTTTAGTATTACACAAAAGTAGTTTTTTTAGATGAAAATACATTTGGTTTTTAATATTATTAAATATGTATGCATTTTCAGATAAACTAAATGAACCAAAGGCTTTTATAAATCAATAAACACTTTCATGATACCTTATCGCAACATATTTTTATCCATAATTTCCTGTACCATCATAATTTTGGCTATATTTGTTTTCAAATAAGCCGATTAGTCGGTTTGTTCGGCATAGAGGAACCCAAACAGAAAGTGGAATTTCAAAACAGAGATGTTCCTCTATGTCTTTGTTATTCCATCTTCCGGCAACCGAATTCTATCCCTGTTCCGCCATATCCCTAAAAAATACCGACCGGATGGTATTTTTTTTACGGCAAAAGTATAAATATATACCATAAAAACAAAGGGAAAAGCCAATTATGCATTCTATCGACAAAGAAATGCCTATGAAATATACATAATCCGCTTTTCCCTATGAGAAACATTATGTTACCGGCTTATCTTGAGCATCTTCATCTTAACCTGTACTCCCTGTGAGTTTAAAACACGAACCGGTGTCTTTTCTCCGGCTTTCAAATAGAACAGAAGATAATCCTTCGCACGCTGGGACTCGAAGAAACCTTTTTCGCGATATTCGGCAATCCACCTCTGAATCATCGGAATCTGCCAACGGTTCATCAAAATATAGTAGCCGAAATAATACTCCAAATCGCTCAGGAAAATATTGAGTTTCAGGTAATCCCACCAGAACTGTTCTTTCTTTTTGCTTTTGGCATTGAGTATGATAACCTGATGTTCATAAGTGTCACGAGGATTTTCCCAATCTTGTTGCGAAACAAATACATCGGGAACCACATTATCGGCATGGTCCTTTGCCGGAATAAAGGGAGATAAGGATTCTATTGAATCCTTTATCTTTCCATATAAGGACGGTTCGTACTCCTTGTTGTACAGCATAACATCCCGCAAACGGGTGGAAGTGAGATGGGTTACCACGGAACGTCCTACCACACAATGATCCGGAACAGTCATTACCGATGCCAAACGTTTCATAAATCTGATTTCCGCTTTTGCCTGTTCTTCCTTATCCGGTCTCTTGAAAGGATAATCTGACCAGGCAATCTTCCGCATCCCCAGATGCAGGTCTGTAAGCTGCAACCCCGCATAAGCACAGAAAATGGAAGCACGAATTATCTTGAAGATAGGGGTACGGTCACCCTCGTGAGCCACGTAAGGCAGGTCTTCCACGCCAAAAAGCATTTCATTTTCCGCTATCAAATCGGCAGAGACCGTCTTGCCTTCTTCCAAGCGTCCCTTAATCTTGAAGTTACGCTTTTGGTATCCCCAAGTGTGAACAGGCCGCGTAGCTATCAGTGCCACACAATAATTGCCGTTTTGCGGTGTGAAATCTACATTTTGCGGTGTTGCATTGAGCATTAACTCGTTCAGCAACTTAATCTTTTGGGTATAGTCCATAAACTATTGGTTTTAAGTGAAACATTTTGTTAACAGTGCAAATGTAGGCATCAAGTTTCGTACCGGAGTTCCGTTTTTCGTCGAAAATCACTGCAACCTCAATAATATATTCTATTTTCATTCGAGCAAACACTTTCCGTTCGGCAACAAACCGATTAACGGGTCTGTTTTTGCAAATATATCTTTTTCCTTTTAAACAAGAGGAAAATACAGGATTTATTTTTCAGAAAACAATACATAAACAGGCTACGCAATCGATCCGCAATAAAAAGGGAGCATAAAAGAACGGTGGCAAAGGATACTAGAATCTGACGGGAGACTATAAGAACGAGATTTCCGCATCCGGCAATACATCGGAAATATTTTCAACCGGATTGATGGAAATTTTAGCAGCATGTAACCAAGACAACTTTTGCTTTAGTTTTTGCATCCAAATACTCATACGGACCTTATGTCCTTTTTCATCTGCCACATCCAGTTCTATACAGGCAATAATGACTATCTTTTTCTGCCCGTCAAGCAGCAACCGGTTAATCCGGGTGAAAAAATCTTCATCGTTGGTTGAGAAACGTGCCGCATTGGTTGCCGTGGCAATCGTGTCCCTGACTTTGACAGCAATCCTGCGCATCAACTCGTCGCCTTTTGCCTGAAAAACCTCCTGAGTCTCCGCATCGTGCGTATGCCCCCTGTAATTCTTCACCTCGACCAGAAACAGCTGTCTGTTATCGTGAATGCCCAAGAAGTCCACCGCCTTGGTAGGTTGCAAGGCATTGCTTACCTTTTTGTGTGCCAAATGTTCATCATACTTGACAACAGCCCATTGGGGAGAGCTGAACTTGAAGCTTATACCGCTTTCCTGAAAATTACTCATATCTGTTGATGAATTGCTGTTCCAAATCGTAAAAAGCCGCATATTCCTCCAATATCGGATTGTTCTGTATGCCTGCCAAGGTGTCGCTTTCCTCTACCATAATTCCCTTATCTTCTTTTTTCAAGCCGAAGAACTTGACGGATATGTTCGTGTGCTCCTTGTATTCGGAATAGAGAGAAAGCGTATGTGTAAGCAGGTAGTCGTGAGTGGCAACAAAAATCTGCAAGCCGCATTTCTGAAGCACACGGATAAACTTTGCCACGACTTTCACAAGAGCCGGATTCAGGTTGGCTTCGGGCTCGTCCCAGAACAGGATGGTGTCCGCATTGATTTCCCCATTCAGTATGAGGTACAAGATGGAAGCCAGCTTGCGGAGTCCTTCTGCCACCAAGTGCGCTTCCATGTTTCCGCTTTCCGTCTGTATATAGAAGCGTCCGTTCATCTGCAATACTTTGAACTGCAATTCCTGCTCCAGCAACTCGATAGCCGGTTTCAACGGATTGTCTTCCGACTCACGCAATATGGGGAGTGACAACGCGTGCGCCAGATTGATATACGTTTGGTCAAATGAGATTTCACGTTTACTGCTCAAACCGATAAAGCCTTCGAACAAAGAGAACATCTCACGTGGGGGAATATAGATAAAGTGGCGGTCGTCCCACTTTTCGTCCGTTTCTAATTTTACAGTTGTTTTGGATGCGGATGAGAAGCTGTATTGCAACAGTTTGCCGTCTATCGTGACTGTAATGTTTGCCCTGCCTGAAGGCACTCCCTTGTTGACCAGGTTGCCTATGACATCCGGCTTGAAATAAAATATCATGTCTTCCGCCAAGATATACTCAAACTGTTCCTTGGAAGCTGAGTTCTTGCCGAGGAAGTCATGGCGTGCCTGCAAAGTTGCCGCCAAGCATTTGAGAACGTGCGTCTTGCCCGTACCATTCTTGCCAATAAGGACGTTTATCCCTTTGGTGAAATCAAACCGGGTATTTGCAAAGCCTGTAAAATCAGTTAATAATATGCTGTTAATCATTGAATATGTTTCATTTATAACTAAGTAACTACAAAGGTAATTTAAAAAACGGAAGCGACAAACCCGGTTTTAAAAAAGTTATGATTATTAGGCTTATGTTTTAGAACTATCAATGATTTGCCGATAGCACCGGAAGCCCGTATCATAGACGAAGCGAAACGGTGCAAGAGTACATTGGCACATGCCATCTGTAATCCGTTTTGGGATGATGCACCCCAACAGGAACCGAATGCGCATTATCCGGCAGATAAAGCGGATGTGTCCGGCAGTTCAGTTGCCAAAGCCACCGCCCGTGTGGCCTGTCTTCTGTCGTTTATACGCTCCTTGTATGAGAAGCATCCGGTTGTTGTAACCAAAGACGGAGTTGCTATTCCGGTAGGAAATATATGGAAGGAGAAGCAATTGTATTCCATCTTGTTTGAAAGGGGAGAATTGCCTCTCGAGAAGTATATCACGACCCGTTTCAGCGGAGGGAAACTTGATCCAGCCTTATAGATGACACTCATGGATTTTCCCTTATTGACAATGAGAACCAAAACGAGTTTATTGATTCATTCCGCAAATTTGAAGAATTGGATTGGAATGCCATAGCAACGGACAATGGGTTGGATTATAAAACGTATAACAAGATCAAGAAAAGCAAGCGTTATTTTTCAGATAATGGAAGAAAGGCATTAAAAAATTCAGAATCACTCAGCGGAACAGATGTTTTGGTTATGTGGATAATGATATTTTTTATGTGTTGAGGTTTGATTTGGACCATGAGTTGAGTGATGTGGAATAATGTTTTATAGCCTTGGTATTATTTTTATAGATATAGAAAGCTGTCCAAAAACTTATATCTTGTTTATACATACTATGCTATGTGTTCAATAAGAGTTCTTGGACAGTTTGAAGTATATCCTATCCCTTTTCTATTTAAAGTTTACTAAAAAGCAAGCAATTGCAAATTTATAAAGATTTGAATCCTGCTTATCTCCATATACATTCAAATCAAATGTGTAATTCAAAAAAGCTTCTTTGAAAAATAGAAATGTGCTTTCTATTTAAAAATCAAAAGTTCAGTCAACTATTTTTAGGGTAAGACAGTATAATTACGTGGAATATTTCAGTGTCGTCCTACTTTAAAAGTCCTATGAATAGTAGATTCAAGAGTAGGACATGGAAGTTTGACTCACTGTCTTACTCTGTTCATCCAATATACTGATGAAATAGTCAACCTGTGTCTGTCAGGGTAAGACAGTTTTTATATCAATACATCGCTCATACTCGTTCATATTAAATGAATAGTTTATTTTTTCTAATTTCAGCCTTAGCAAAACACCACACTGAAGTAATAATTTCACTAATTCTGATAGGAAAAAGTTTGCATCTTCCAATTTGTGTCCTGACCATTTTTTATCGTCAAAACAAAGATTTGCAACAAACTCCTTCTTTTTAGAAAAATATTTAGACTGATATACTCCAGTACTATCACAATAAGAAGTAATATCACCATTAAAAAATAAAAAAAGTTTAATTTGTTTGACGGCTTCATTGTCAAAATAATAAAAAGATTTTTTCAACATTCTACGAACTTCTCTTACTATAGGAGCAGTTGTAGTTTCTGCTAAATTGTTTCCACCGTAAACTACATTCAATATTATTTCCATAAATTTTAAAACTAATGATGACTTTGCATTTTAGTATGAACAGCTTCTGCCTTTGGACTTAACGGATCACCTCTTTTAGTACCTGCCCATGATTCTTGATTCAGTGGGCCTCCAACTTTCTCGCTTAACTCTCTTTCTAAGTCCAACATATCACTTCTATTTCCTCTTGTCATTTCAACAACTTCCCAATCGGAAGGTATTGTATTTCTGTATCTGGCCATAGGATTGTCTATTTCTTGCGTAATACCATATTTCATAAAATTCCCTTCACTATCATACTGTGCATATAGTACAGCAGGTTTTGTCGATGTTCTACAATTCCCATGTAAACTTGTTTTTTTGTTAGGTTTCCTTCCTGGTTTCTTTTTAAACCCACCTCCTTTTTTATTTCCATAGGGATTGTATAAACCCAAAGGATCTATCCCGTCATTTAAGTCGCAAACATAATCATAGAAGTTTAAAGTATCGCTCTCCAATCCTATAGGATCTTGACTAATGTAGCTCCCTGCATTGGAATCGTAGTACCTAAACCTATTATAATATAGTCCCGTCTCCTCATCCTCATACTGCCCCTGATACCTGAAAGGACAATCAAACTCTGTTCCCTTATCAATGGCAAGCACTTTTCCATAGATATCCAGTGTACAGTCCCATGTCTTGTTTCCCTGTTCATCATACATTTGAATGGGCGTACCCAAATAGTCGGACACAATGGAATATTGCTTGCCATCCTGTATCTTCGCCGTTGGAACAAAAGTGCCTGCCTCGAACACCCAGGTAGTGATGTCTTCTGTCGGTTCCTTTAACGGAGTGCTTTCTTCCTCATCTGATTGTATATCGATGACTTTGTAGCTCCACTCATGTATAGGTACGTTTCTGTCCCATACCCAACGTGTAATCTTTCCGAAGTATTGCTTTGCCGTGCGTCGTCCCAACGCATCATACCGGAACTCCACCGGTCTTCCGTCCGGACGTATAACCTTCTTCAGCATTCCGTTGGACGCCCATTCGTAGAGCCATCCCGTACCCGTTGCCAGACAACGGATGCCGCGTTCCTTCTCCATGCGTTTGCGGTCGTACCTTACGCCCGTTTCCTGCAACTGCTTGAACTCTCGGAAAATGAGGTTTCCCTCATCATCGTAGTGATAGAAACAATCCGGGTCCTCCAAAAGTTTTCCCCCGGCACCGTATTTGCGGTCTTTCTTATCCGGTGTCTCAAAGAGGTTGCCCACGAAGTCCGGCACGCGGTAAATCACGTCCGTTTCCGAGCCCTGGATGGTTTCCTGCCGGATAAGGAAGTCGAAACGGTCGTAGTCGTAGCGCATGACCGTTCCGGTCAGCTCGTTCTCCTTGGCGAGCAACCGATTAGCGACGCCCCACTCGTAGCGGTAAGCCCCGCGCTCGATGCCGCCCGACCGGACCGACTTGCGCACCTCGCGCCCGAAACGGTCGCGCTCGGTGCTGACGGTTACGCCACCGGAGAAGGTGCGCTGCACCTCCAATCCCGTGTTGTCACGCACCCAGGATGCCTGCCAGCTTTCACCTGCCTGCATGGTCTGCAGGTTGCCTTCCCGGTCATAAGTGTGACGGATGTCCGCTCCCAGACTGCTGGTGATGCGGGTGCAGTAGCCTTCGTCGTCATAGGTGCGGCTGACGGTGTGTTCTCCCTGCCTTTCCTCTGTAACCAGGCCTGTCTTCCTGTCACGGGTGAACTCCAGCAGGTTCTCGCTGTTCTTCGCCTTGACGAGCATGCCGTCCTTGTCATACGTGTAGAGGGAGACTTCCCCGTCATACTGTTCCTCCTTCAGGATATTGTCCAGTCCGTCGTACTGGTATTCCGTCCATTTTCCTCCGGGACGGTTCACACGGGTGACACGGCCCGCACCGTCGCGCTCGTACTCACGCCGCAGGCCGTCGAAGCCGGTTTCCGTAACGACCTGTCCCAACCCGTCCAGCTCGAAGAAATAGTTGTCGCCCGCCTCGTTGCCGATGCGCCGGAGCTGCAACTCGCTGTTGTAACCGAAGGTGATGTGGTGCCGTTCCTGCTCGCGGCTTTTCAGTACTCCCAGTGCCCCATAGGTGAACCTGACCTCGCGGATGTTGTCGCTGGCATGTACCATGTTCCCCATGGCATCGTACTCAAACCGGTGCACGTTGCCGTCCGGCTCTTCCAGCCGTATCAGGTTGTCCGCACGGTCGTAGGCATAACGGGTAACGTTGCCTTTCACATCCACCGCCTGTACAAGCCTTCCCCTGCCGTCGTACTCCCACCGGCGGAACAGTCCGTTGGGGAACTGCAGCAGTTCCAGATCGTACCTGTCGTTGAACGTGAGCGTGTAAACCCGTCCCTGCCCGTCCGTTATGGTGCGCAGTACGCCTCCCTCGTAGGTATATTTCACAGTTTCTCCGCCCGGTGTGGTCCGGCTGACGACGCGGTCCAGTCCGTCATAGTCCCATGAAAGCCTTTTTCCACCCGGAGTGTAGAGCGAGACGAGGTTGCGATTGCCGTCATAGTCCAGGAAGGTGTCCTCCCCGTTCTCGTCCGTTATCCGGACCGGCTGACCGAACTCGTTGTAGGCGGTCTTACGGGTATAGCCTTCGGGATTGACCGTGACCTCCAGCTCCTGAAAGCTGTTGTATTGGCGGCGGGTAATTCCTCCGTTGGCATCCACTATCTTATAGATGAGTTTGTCCTCACCGTAATAATATTCGGTTTCGGCATTTTCCCCGTTGCGGATATGGGTATATCCCTTGCCGTAACGGATGAAATATTCCATCACGCCTCCATCGCCCCATGTATGCACACAGCGGGCATTCTCCCCCTTACCTTCATATTCCCAATGGAAGGACATGCCTCCCTGATTGGTGAGTTGCACCAGCAGGTGCCCGCCGGAATAGACGAAATGCTTGCTGACATCCAGCGCATCCAGCGTTTCCACCATGTCGCCCCGGTCATCGTAACGGTAACGGACCAGCTTCACCTCCTCGCCATCCTGATTCACGGAAACGCAGAGCACCCGTCCCGACTCGTCGGTTTCCACTTTCAGGAATTCTCCCCGTGAGGATATGATTCCTGCCAGCCTTCCCCCCGAAGCGTATTCGAAGCGGATCCGGAATCCGTCCTTCGTGGAAATGCCTGACACCATGCGGTAACCGAAACGGTTTTCAGGACCGTCAAAGCGGTATTGCAGTCCCCGGATGTCCGTAAGCAGGTAACCCCGGCCATCGAGTGTCCAAGACAACTGTTCCTTGCGGTCAAAATAGGAATCTCCGGGTTTCAGTACGGGCAGGAAAGACTCCCGTCCGTCAGCATGACGGAATGCGAACGCCCCTTCCTCCAGCTGCCGTATTCCCAGATTGTAGCTGTGGTGCCAATTGTATCCCAACGGACCGTCCACGGCGGCATCACTGTAATAGGTACGTTCCCATACGACGGGAATCGGACCCGGAAGCTCAAAGTCTGCATTGGTGTGATAGACCCTGCCCGTAGCAGCGTCCACCGGCTCACCGAAAGTCTTGCACTTGATGGGCTGGAGAATGTCCGCCAGCCTGTTCATGCCTTTTTTCCTCAGCCTGTCGATCAGGTTCTGGAAGCGGTCGCCTATCTTCTTCCACATCTTGCCCAAGCCTTTCAGTCCGAACTTCATCGCCAGCGCAAATACATCAATGGTAGGCGGTCCTCCCACAAGCACGGGATTTCCTACGGATGTGATGGTGGAGAGCATGGAAGTGGGGGCAAGCAGGGCCTTGCTCACCTTCCTGGGCTTCCCCTTGCGGGGAATCGTCGGTATTCCCACAATGTTGCATGAGAGTGCCGGATGTGTGAGGGAGGAACAGGGCGCACCGTCCGCCAGAACAGTGGAACTGCCCATCCACATCTCGGACTCGGACATACCGCTGACCAACGGAGCCGGATGCAATACAAATGCCGGCAGATGCACGATGCCGATACCTGCCTGCGCAATCCACTGGTTATGCACCTTGACCGACGGAGCCATACTCTTGAGGATGTTGCACGCCACTCCGGCCACTCCATCAGCCGCAGGCGGCATGGCAGCCGCCATGCCGGCCATGAGGTCTGCCATGAGGTCGTACACCTTGCCTACATGAGGCACAGGCATGATGGGAGAGGGAGGGGTAACGGTAGGATGCATGTCTATCCCGATGGACAGGTCGCCGAACTTGGCGACAGGCATACCCGGCATGGAAGGAAGGATTCCGCCCAGACCCGCCTGAATCTCGTCCAAAGCCGCCTTGGAGGCTGAAAAAAGGTCGGCAAAGCCCCGTCTGACGCTGCTGCTACCGGCGGCGTCAGCTATATTCTTGAACACATCTGACATGGTGAGAATTTTTTAGAATGTGAAAAAGAGACAACCGGGCGTTCCAACCGGTACACTCCGGCTGTCCCTGTAAGGACTTACCTATGCATCCTGTGCATAGTCGCTGTTCCAGTCGTTCTCGTCATCCCCTTTTGTACCTTCCAACTTGATGACAAAACTCTTTGCCGGGAAATAAGGAGTCAGGTGAATGTCGAGGAAAATACGGTCTTTCTGCTTCGGATCGCGCTCGAAACGAAGAATCTTGAATTTCTCAATCAAGCGTCCGGGACCCTGTATGCTATCCAAAAACTTGCTGATCTGACCACGCAAATCCCTTTCCGCCTTGCTGTTCCAGTTCTCAAAGGCACGGCGGTTGAGGAAATCCATCAGCACTTTCGTTACCCAATCGAACACACGGACTACGGAATAGGTCTGCAATCCCAAGTTGTCCCCGTTGAACAATGTCTTGGCAGAGAAAGCCATCACCTTGCCGTATTCCTTCACCATCGGAATCAGGCCAATCTTCTCGATTTCGGAAATCTCGCTTTTTTTCAGGTTGAAAGCCACCCCGTCCACCTCGCTCATGGAACCATACTTCTTACCGGCGGTAACCTGTGCCATTACCGTCTTGTACACACTGCCGGCCAATGCCGCAGAAGGAGGAATCAGCAAGTCTTCGGTTTCGCCCAGTTCCGCATAGCGTCCCCGTCCTACCAAATAGTTGCAGGTCATACATACGTTGGATTTGTACACATCGCCTCCCGAAAGATTGGAATCAAAGAACATTTCAATGACATCATCCGGTTTTTCCAGATCAGCGAAATCCGTGTAAATCATCACCTTGTTGTCATGCGCAATCTTTGCCCATTTTTCAACAACCTTGTTGGAACCCAAATATCCCGGGATAACCAGCAGGGAATAGTTGGTACGCAAGTCCAAACGGTCATAATTCGCACGAAGCTCGTTTGCAATGGCATCGATAAAGAAGGAGTTGTCCAAATCGGTAAGCTGGCTCATCGAAGCGTTCACAATGGAGATATTCTTGATCTTGTCGGAATCCGTATTCTTGTAGAAGAGCATGACCGTGCGGTAGGACTTCTCCAACTGCCTGACCTCTTCCACCGCTTTCAGCTGGTTCTGGGATAGCAGACCGGACACCGCCGCAGACTTCTTCTGGCACAGCTCCACCATCTCACTGATGGATTTGTTGCCTTTCAACATATCGACCCACATCTCAAGCCGTTTTTCCAGCTCCTTGCGCTCAGCCGCCCGTTCGGGGTCGGAAAGGAATATGTTCCGCCGTGCCTTACGCTCCGGATTCATGTTCTGTATGCCGTCCACGGAAGATTCCAAGACATTGAAACCGCCAAACTTAGCCAGAATCTGCAATTCAGCGTTCAGATTTCTGGACTGCGCCACAGCCTGTTGCTGCTGTACGGCTGCTTCTCTTTGTGTATTCTGTTCGCTCATAACTATCATTCATTAGTGGGGTTAGACTTCTCATTGTTCTTCAAATCGTCCAAAATGGCAGAAATCGCATTGACAAACGCTCCACGTGTCTCCGGATTTTCCAGTACCCGTTGCAGCACCTTGTTGGAACGCAACGACTTCTCCATCCTGTCCGCAAACTGCTTTTCCGCATTCAGGCCGGACAAGAATGAACTCTGTTCCGTCATTTTCCTGACAGAAAAATCACCGACATTGTGGAAACGGAAATTTTCCTCTACGGGAGCACCGTCCGCATCCGCGAACTCGATATCTATTTCCGGCCGGAAATGTGCAAAGACTTCGTCAATGTTGGTCAGACCGGCAACCACTTCGGGAGCCACCGGCTCATCCTTCGTCAGCTGTTCCACCAATAAGGTTCGATTTTGTGGAATTTCCGCAATACCTTCGGAAGCGTCAATCTTCACTTCGTTTCCGCCGATTCCATAATTACCAAGATCCATACTTATTCAATTTTAAATTTAAAATATATATTAATTAAATCTCGCTCAACTGAAAAAACTTCCCCTTCTTCTGGCCTTCGCCTGCTGCATATCCGGATTGTCCACCAGTTCCTTCCAATCCTCCCCAATCCATTCGCAGAGCTGCCGTTCCAATATCCCGACATCAATCGGAGCGCGAACCAGTCTTCCCGTATGAAGAGCCAGATACGCCGCATAAACGAACGTGGAACCCCGCCTGATTTCGGCAGAAAGGTAGCTGCCTCCTGCCAGGGCAAGCAAAAAATATTCGAAAGCCTGTTCCATCTTTCCATCCTCATAGCGCAGGAAACCACACATGCGATAGCCTTCCATGACATAATAAGGGTCCTTTTGCATGACGGCTTTTTTAGCCATCATGTCATACAAGGCAACCGCTTCCTCCCGTTTTTTCCCGGCTGTCAGAATGGCCGCTTTCATGGAAACAGCCATTTTCCAATAACTATATCCTGCCGTTTCACCGCCCTGCATCGCCTTTTCCGCCTCCCGGACGGTTTCGTCGCTGTATTTCATGCTATGCTTATATTCCCTGATAGCATAACATGCCTCGGATGCGATAAGCAGAGCGGAAATCCGGATATTCGTATCCTTTATTTCCTGTGCAATATCCAACAGTTTTCGGATTTCCCTGTCCAATAATTTCCAATCCTGCTTTTGTGTAGAATCCATGACAACCGTAACCTGCTGCTTGAACCGATTTTCAGGTGCAATCAGGTCGTTACCGCTATCCGACCGTGCCATCCGGTTATGCAAAGCCGCCGCCATATCGAACTGCGGGCGTATGCAAACCACTTCCCGAGACTCACCCAGCCGGATACTCCTGTTCTTTTTCAAGTCAACGGTTGTCATCCGGATTCCCTGCGGGACACCTTCTTTCAGCACATTGCCGAACCATCCTGTCCGGGAATACCCCCTTTCCTGTTCCGGAGGAAAGTACAGACAGAAAAAGGCATCATCCAACCGGGAGATACATGCCTTGAAACGCAACATCTCTCTCCACAAGTTGCCCGCCGTATGCTCAACCGACACATCAGGAATGTATTCTTCCTTCAGCAACCCGTCGTGCCTCAGAGCCCTGAGAATATCATACTTCTCCTCAACCTTTTCTGAAAACCAACCGGCATATTCCTGCCAGAGCTGTTCGGTGTATTCCTCGTCATCCCCCCTGTACGGCGTATCAAAACGAAAGAATATGTCATCGAACTGCCCTACCGGAGAACGTTCTATTTCCAGAAACCTGTCCACCAAGTCCACATCGTTCTGCCCGACAATCCATACAGACAGTTTCCAGTCCCTGTTGCCGACTATGTCCGCCCAGTAATCGACCGCTTTGTAATATTCCTGTATCACAGATGCAGATGCTCCCATGGCCAACCGAATTATGAGTTAAACTTTACTATTCCTCCCGAAACCGTTACGTTTCCCTTTCCCTCTATCATCAGATTTACACCGTTGACCGTTCCGTTCTTTGCAGCAACATCGTAATCCTTTGCCGCCTCCTGTTTGATATTGGTACCGCTGCTGCTAATTATACTCTTTTCGCTGCTGAGCACCATACATTCGTTGCCGGACAGCAATGTTACACTTTTCCTGCCTTCGAGAGCAATGGTATCGGCCTGCAAGCCTATCGACTTATCATCCATTACGATGACCGATTCCGCCTCGTTGGTAAGGGTAATGCTCTTTTTCGCCATGACGGTAATGGCATCCGTGCCATCCAACATGATCAGCTGTTTTCCCGTCTGGTCAGTAATAACGATGCTTCCCGTCTCATCATCGAAAACGATGGCATTGCCGCTGCGTGTGATAATGCTCTTGACCTTGTTGTCCTTGTCCCCTCCTTTACCTGAACCGGAATGGAACACCGATCCCGTAACATAGGGGCGGTCCGGGTTGCCATGCTCGTAGCTTACCATAACCTGATCGCCGACTTCCGGAACAAATACCCATCCGCGATTCTTGGGAACCGCACCACTTACTCCCGCATTAGGAGTCTGCACCCTGATCCAATTGGTTGTCTTGCCGTTTTTCTGCCAGTCGAAAGCCACTTTCACACGTCCCTGTCCCTTGTCGTCGTTGTTTTCCTTCACCGTAGCCAGTTCCGGCAACGCCAACGGCCGCTTCACATCGGGAACAGGAATATGTACCGTACCGTCCGGCACACCGACAAAACTATTGGAGTAATGTCCGTCACGGCGTACCTCATGCTCAATCCCGACAATACGGAACTTGCCTAAAGGAGGCAGTTTCATCCTGTCGGGGAAAGAAACATCGATGATTTCACCAATCCTTATCCGGCAAGTCTTTCCTATACCTTTGATGTTCAGAAGATTGGCTCCAGACGCATTCTTTACAATCCTCATCTGTTCGTCCAGTTCCGCCTTGTCCGTTACATGGGGGTCGGCAGCCGAGGTCGTTTTTGCGGTATATGCCTTCTCAGAGCAGCTGTGTGCAATAGACTGAAGGTCGTTCATGCCATCCGGTTTGGCAGGCGTATCCGCATTATGCTGTTTGTTCTCCTGCGCTACATAATCGTATCTTGCGGATTTACCCGGTACCAGATTGGCAACCAGACGTACTTCCTCCAAATCCATGTCATAAACAATCTTCTCCGTATTGTCCCTGTCAGGCTTGCCGAAATACACTTTCGTCCCGTCATAATAGAACCACTCCCCATAAAGAGCCGAAAGGCGATTCATAAAGTCAAAGACACTCTCGTTATACTGTGCCATGTAGGGTATGGGCGCCGCATACTTGGGATTGGAAACCAGATTGACCTTTCCATACTCCTGCGTCGCCTCCTTTATTATGGTAGAGAGGGACTGATCCATCCAAGAATCGAGTGTCCTGTTGTTCTCATACAGTATCGTAGGGCTTGTTCCGTGAATGGCCACTCCGCCTGTCTCGCCCATGCTTCCAACCATTTCCACTTGAGTGATGATTCCCTCGAAGTCATAACTTTCACCCGTCTGCCTATGGACAAATGAAATGCTGGCAGTCTCCCCGATGTAGCCGATGAATTTTTCCGGGGTCTGTTGGAACGTATTGTTAGGCGACAGATAATTCACCACCACAGTGAAGGTGTGATGCCGGTTGAAACCCTGACGGAGATGCAGTGAAACGAATTTCTGTTCTTCTCCTTTCACGGTTACTTTAGTAGCCACCAAATTCAGAAAACTTGCTCCCATACTATCTTAAACTATGATTTTAAATAAATAATCCGACTGGTCGGTATGTTTTTTGGTGCCGAAATAACCGGAATTGGTATATTCCGGCACCTTAAAACTTTGATTAGGAAACAACCATTAGTTGTTTTCCGGCCAATCCTGTACAAATGTAGCCTCGTCCATCTTCACGGTCTGTGCAGAAATGGCGAACTTGATTGTCATCGGATACTGGTTAGCCACATTCAGTGCCTCTTCGTAATCCACCACATAACCATTTTCGAACACCAATTCCTTCATTTTGGCATCTTCATCCGCTTTCTTGAAGACGATGTTTCCGTTTACGGGCTGGTACTGCTTGAACATCTTATCCAGCACAATGGTATCGGGAGTTGATTCGACTTCCACATAGATTGTGCCACCATAAATGTCAGATGCCGGACGGCCTTTGGGGTCCACATCACGATTGAACTTAACTCTCCAGGTCAGTACATCAAACTCTCTTGAGTCCGAAAACTTAAATGACGCTTTAAATGCCATATTCTCAAAGTTTTAAATTAAAAAATAAGTTGATTTTGAAATATCCGGTCAAAGGAGGCCTGCTACAGTCCTATCTTTGTCCTTCAATTTCTGCGCCCAATATATGGCATTTTCTGAAAACTACAAAGAACTTTTGATGATTTTTTCTTGTTTTTACCGAAAATATGCCCATAAGCATAAAAAAAACGCTGCCAACAATAGCCGAATTATTTTTTTTGCCTTATATTTGCAATGTTCTCCTGCGCAATTTTTAAATCTTACGATTATGGAAACAGGAGTTGGTTTCATCAATCTTGATGATTCTGTAAAAATTGCGCTTAACATAGCACTTGCAGTGGCTCGTGAAAATGCGAATGAGTGTTATACACCCTCGCATTTGTTGAAGGCTCTACTTCATAAAGATGTAGGGTTAAGAGATTTTATAATAAGTATAGGCAAGGATTTAGGCTATCTGGAGGAATGGGCGGACGTATATATCGAACAATGCCCGAAATCCACCCAGTTGTCCGAAATCAAGCCTTCGGAACGGATTGACGCCGTTTTCCGTGCCGCAGACGATGCACGAATCCAGTTCGGGCTGTTCGACATCAATCCCATCTGTGTGCTATTGGCACTGGCAAAGCCCGGTGTCGCTTTTTCCAGCGACCAGCTCAGGTCTTTCCCCATTCTGGAAAAGGATATCCATTCCATATATATAGGTAACGGGCAGCCGGCATGTCCTTCCGCCACTACGGAGAAGTCCTATGCCCCGACTTCCGCCTCATCCTCCTTCTTGGGCAAATACTGTGTGGATCTAACCGAAGATGCGGCCAACAAGCTGCATCCGGTCATCAACCGCGACCGTGAAAACCGTATGGTCATGGAGATACTGGGAAGCCGGAGCAAGTCCAATGTCCTGATTGTCGGTGATGCCGGAGTAGGAAAGACAGCACTGGTTTACGGACTTGCCTGGGAGATAGTCAGCCATAAAGTGCCCTCGTTTCTGGAAGAAACCCGTGTATTTGAACTGGACAACGCCTCCCTGATTGCGGGAGCCACCTACAAGGGGGAAATCGAGGACCGCCTGAAAAATATCCTGAAAGAATTGCGGAATATCGACAATGCAATCCTGTTTATTGACGAAATCCATGTATTGCTGGACAACCGACAAGGAAATACCGGTGCGGGAAATGTATTGAAATCCGAACTGTCGCACGGCGATCTGACCGTCATCGGCGCCACCACCATTGACGAATACCGCAAAATCATCGAGCCGGACCATGCTTTCAGCCGCCGTTTCGAGGTCATACAGGTAAGCGAACCGGACATAAAGTCCGCTATCCAGATGCTACACTCCGTGCAGAAACAATACGTGGACTACCATCATGTAAGAATCAGCAACGAAGCCGTAGCCGAATGTGTCCGTCTTGCCAAACGGTATATCAAAGACCGCCGTCTGCCTGATTCCGCCATCGGTCTGCTGGACATGACGCTCTCCGCCATCAAGATGGTCAATGAAACAGGAAAGAAGAATGTGGAGACCCTGCTGTCCGGGCTGGATGAAATAGAAAAGGATGAAAAGGACCTTCAGGAAAAGACCGAAGAACTGAAAACGCTGCTTTTCGTAATGCACAACAAATTAAGCCCCATCCTTTTAGGAGTCATACCCGATGAAGCGGACATTCATGAATTGCAGGAGTATGAAGAACTGACCGGCTATCTGAGAAACGCATTGAACGTCCTCCTCCAATTTGCAGAGAAGAAAATAGAGGAGGTAGGTATCTATGAGGTAGCCGCCGTTGTCGCCAGCAAGACAGGCATCCCTATCGGCAAGATACAGTCGCAGGAAAAGGAACGGCTACTCAATATGGAAGACTATCTGAGGCGACGCGTCGTCGGACAGGACCAGGCCCTGAAGACATTGACGGATGCCATCCTGGAATCCCGTAGCGGCATGAACAAGCCGGGACAGCCCATCGGCTCCTTCTTCCTGCTGGGACCCACCGGTACCGGCAAGACCGAACTTGCTAAAGCACTGGCGGAGGCACTGTTCAATGACGAGAAATCCATGATCCGCTTCGACATGTCCGAGTTCAAGGAAGAACACTCCGCCGCCCTGCTGTACGGAGCACCTCCGGGATATGTGGGATATGAGGAAGGCGGCATGCTGGTCAATAAAATACGGCAACAGCCATACGCCGTTGTCCTCTTTGATGAAATAGAGAAAGCGCACCCGTCCGTATATGACATTTTCCTGCAAATCATGGACGAAGGAAAACTGCATGACCGTCTGGGCAAGGAAGGAGATTTCTCCAACTCCATCGTGCTGTTCACATCCAATGTAGGAAGCGAGTGGCTGACCAAGCAACTTGAGTCCGGCAATGTTCCGTCCACCACCCAGATCATGGAGGTAATGGGACAGTATTTCCGTCCGGAGTTTCTGGCACGCCTGTCTGAAATCGTTCCGTTCTCCCCCATCCGTGAAGAGATACTCCTGAAAATATTCGACATACAGCTCAATGGAGTCAGAAAACTTCTGGACAAGCAGGGTATCGGCATCACCATCAGCGATGATGCCCGTAAAATGCTTGCACACAAAGGATTCACACCCAAATACGGTGCCCGCCAAGTGGCCGGTGTGATCCGTAACTATCTGCGCAGACCGATTTCACGGCTTATCATCAACGAGGAGCTGGGCAAAGGAAAAAGTCTGGAGGTAGGTCTGGACGAACAGAATGAATTAACCTGGAATATTCACCAATAATCAAGTATCGTATGTTTGGATATACCGTATTCTTAAAGATAGGCAACCTGGCTGCCTCCTCACTGACCGACATGTACAAGGACAGCTACCAGCTCATCGGCTGCGAATTCGGATTTGCCCAAGGGATAGATATCAAAGGACAGGCACAGACCGAGGTAAAAGGCGGCACGTTTTATGTAACCTATCCCCATCTTCCCAACCGTGACATGATCCAGTGGATGCTGGATGCCCGTAAATACCAGAGCGGAGCCATCGTAGTTCATGACAACCAAGGCTCCACGCTCGAAAAGATACTCTTTGAGAGAGCGACTTGTGTGGATATGGAAATCAGCTATATCCGGCAAGGCAAAAGCTATATTGCGACCAAACTGACCGTACAGGCACAGAAACTGGCATTCGGTACAGAAGAGTTTGAAAATCAGTGGGTGTTTTAAAAACAGCAGCGTTATGGGACTTTTTAATTTTCCGCAAGTGGACAGCAACGTGAATGTCATATTCAGCGTTGACGGCGACGAATATGCAGTGGAACAATTCAAAATAGGTTTTCACCAGCCAGTAGATAACCTAAAGAACCAACCGGAAGGCGAAGTGCGAGGGGGACGAATCATGATAACCCTTTCGCAGACGGTGAAAAGCAACATCTACGGATGGGCTGTGAAACCGTGGGTGAAAAAGAACGGGGCAGTTCTGTTCAAGACCGGAACATCCGGGGTGATATTTGAGGTGGCGTTTACGAATGCGTATTGTACAAAGTTACATAGAGCAATTAACATGGGACAAGGATTATCAACAACACTGGTTCTTTCTCCAGAGAGTGTAAACGTGAATGGTATTGATTTTGATAATCAGTGGGTAAAATAAATAATTACAATTATGCCTGAATACAATGACAGAACTCAAACATTCATATCGAAAGATGATTTCTTTCAAATGAATAGGATGGATATTATTTATACAGGATATGTTGAAGGGCTTGGCTATGCCTTTGAAGAACAAATATATATTGATGAATCATTATATAGGCAGAATGGAGATAATTTTTTTCATTCAAAGTCTATACAAAGAATTGATTATTCTCCAGAATCATATATAAGAAGTTTACATTTAACAGAAGGACAAATCAAAAATGCTATTTGCTTTTCCAATCCGGACGGGACTTTTTCTGTAAATATGGGATTTAATGCATTTGGAAAAAGAATAGTGAAGGTTTCAAATTTAGATGATGTAAAGGTTTTACTTAATTATAATTGTGTACCGGCAACATTAACAGTTAAAGTGCTAGAAAGGATTAGTGATAATTGTAAAACAGAAGAATATACTATTCCGTTGAAAGATTTCAATATACATTATGGCAGTCAACTTACCTCTGATATATTGCAGACATTTGATATGGTCAATGCTTTTATCGGAACACCTGTTGCCTGGTTAGAAAGTAAATGGAATATAGAAAATGTTTCGAACCGTAGATTTAGACGTGATTTGTCAAATGAAATTAGTAAATCATTAAGGAATAATGGATATAATATAAAATCAAGTACAATAAGAAAAAGTTTGGGGAAATTTTTAAATAGAGCAGGTAGAGTTGGGTCTGTATTAAGTACACTTTCCACAGCTGCAAATATGTTTAACAATAAAAATGTTAAAGTTTCAGATGTTTATACTGTGGTAACAGGACTTTGTGCAACAATACCTGGAGTTGGTTGGGCCATTGGCGGTGTTTTCTTTGCAGCAGATATAGTGGGACTTTGTTTTTTTGATAAAACAATAGGTGATATGATAGATGAAGAATTGGATGGAGGTGTACTTTGGGGGAATGATTATGAGGTTGATCCTATACAAAATATTGATCCTATACAAAATAAGGAAGAACTGAATTTCTGTACAGATTTTTATAATTCGTTTTTTGTTATGCCACAAGACAATACGAAAGTTGTATCACCTTTTATTTATAGGAAATAGCATTATGATTGATTATATTTTTTATAGACTATATATAATGTATAAAAAACATGGAGATCCTCCAATATTAAGTACATGTATTTTCTTATCATACATAGTTGGAATTGCAATAGTTATATTATTTTTTTGCATTCAAAAATGGGCTGATATTCATAATGTATATATTTACTTTTTAAATGGAATTTCCAGTCTTATTTTTTTAATTGCGCCATTATTCATTTTTGTTACTTTTTGTGTTATGGTGTATCGTAAAAAAAAGATAGAAGGTCTAATGAAAAAATATCAAGGTTGTGTAAGGAATAAACTTATAGCTAATTGGATGATTTGGTGTATACCAATTTATGAAATGATTTTAGGTGTGTTGATATATCATTTTTTAATTAATTAGCTGCTATATAAATAGTAGTATGAAACAGTATAAAACATTAATAATTTATACAATCTCCAATGACCAATCAAAAAAGTCATTTGAAGAAGAATTGGAAAAATACGGATTAGAACGTGTGGGAGAACAAGGTATCTTCGCCCTCCCTTTAGAGGAATACCGGACGAAGGTACAGGCTTTCAAAGCCTACCTGCGAGCCTATGTACGCAAGCATCTGGACAGCCAAGATACGGTACTGTTCGTTGAATCACGCATGAACGAGGAACAGACCCTGACCGCCATGCTGCAAACCAATCTGATGAGTAAAGAAGAATAAAACAATATAAGGATATGAGTGCACAATCGTATATTAAGTTTTGGACCGCCGAACCCTCGGAGCATGAAGAAGTGCAGGCATACGACCTGCTGGGCTACGAGTATGACTTCCGGAAAGAAACCACTCCTAATGGAAAGGTAACCGGGAAGACCTACGGCGGTAAAATACGGGTAAGCATTGCCGGATTTCCTACAGAGGAACTCTTGGAATGGATGTTCAATTCAAGAATCCTGAAGGACGGAGAGGTGATGAACACTTCCGACCTGCCCGGTACTCCCAAAGAGATCATCCGTTTCAAGGGAGCAAAATGCCTTGATTTCAATGTGCATTCAACAACCAAAGAGAGCCGTATATCACTATTCATCCACTTCCGGGAAATGGAGACCGGCGATTCGTGTCACTTAAACTTATAATCATGAACTGGTTCACTTCATTGTTCAAAAACAAAAAATCCTCAATGCCGGATGACCGCTACGTGATGCGGCTGTCCGTCTGCCATGAGACATACAGCATTGAAGAATTCGACCTGCAATTCAAGCGGAATACAGACCGTGACGGATTGCCTGAAGGTGAAGCCTACGGCGGATTCGTCACCTGTACCCTCAGCGGGATGCCGGGTGACGAGCTGTTGAGATGGGCCGCATACAACGACTCCCGTGAGAACGGCGAAATACGGATTTATCAGAAGGACCAACCTGACCAACAGGCGGCATTTGCCTTGCGCTTTGTGGAAGGGAACTGCATCCGCCTGCAACGCAAGGTTGACCGTATATCCAATTCCAGCAGCATCGTCCTTCTGTTTGCCGCAAGAACACTGAAGTTCATAGACGAAGAATTTGAAAACGAATGGTACTGACAAGTATGGAAACAAAGTTTTGCAAGTTGCCCCTGGATTTTGAAGCCCTGCTCAGCGAGGATGTGGAAAACAGCCGTCTTGCATCCTGCTCGGAAATCGAGTCCATCGACCAGTTTATCGAACTGCTGATCAGTACGGCTCCCGGCGAACATGCCTTTGACAAGGAGTTCGGCTGTGAGATCTTTTTTCTCGACTTTGAAAGCATTGTTTCACACACCCGTTGGGAAGGACAATTCTCGGAATACATAACCAAGGCAATTACCCGGCACGAGAAGCGGCTTACGGGTGTAAATGTACGTGTCATCATTGATGACACCACCCGACAGGACAATGTATTTGATGCTCCCGCCGTAAAGAAACGTGTACAAGTATATGTATATGGAACCCTGGTACATACCGGAGAAAAACGGTGTTTCTATTATGTAATCTATTTAGGACCGATTTCAACCCGATGAAAGGATTATGAGTACAGAAAAATACAATAAAGAGCAAATCAGAAACCGTATGCTGAAATACGCTGCGGCTTTCTGGGGAATAAAAAAGGCGGAAAACTTCGACCCGGTTGTCAAGCTCCTGCTGGAAGCGTTGTCCAACGAGATATATATGCTGGGAGAGGATTTTACCGCCATCGAGACAAGGCTGTTGGAAAAGACCGCCCGAATCCTTACTCCGGACATCCTTACCTCACCCTTTCCCGCACACGGCATCGTACACGCCTATCCCATAGAACCGTGTTACCTGATAACCAGGGCATCGGGCATGTATTACGAGAGCGACTCGCTTACCCGGAAGCTATCGACCGGAAGCGTATCGTTTTATCCCGCCTGCGATACCCTGCTGCACAAAGCCGACGTGAAATATATGGTCTGCGACGACCTTCTCTACCGGATAGCCCCTACCTTGGAGAAGACCATGATTGCCCGTGCAGAGACAAGGATGCCTCCGCGTACCGTCTGGTTAGGAATGGCGGTGGATGAATCCATTTCCGACCTTGAAGACTTTTCGTTCTATCTGGATTTTCCCAACCTTACGGAAAGCTATGAATATCTGCTCCTGCTCCCCTGTACGGAATGGTCCGTAGAAGGGAAAACAGTCGTGATGGAAGGGGGAATCCATGAAAAGACAACCATACAGAAAGAACCAACCCGTGCCTTTTTCCAAGACTATGACGTGATGTCCGTCATAGACAAGGAAGTCATGGATATTTACAGCAAACATTTTCTGAAAGTATCGCAGTCCTTTCCACTCAACGGTTCCTGCAGGAAAAACCTTCCGGATACCCTGCGGCCCTGTTTCAAAGAGGCCGTTTTGGAGAAGATGCAGGACAAACTGGTATGGGTGAAGATACAGTTCCCCGCCCATTTCACAGCGGAAGTCCTTGAAGAACTTCATGCCGGCATCAACATCGTGCCTGTAGAGAACAAAACGCTTCACGAACAGACGACCACCCTTGAGGAAACTTTCAGGGTGATACCCTTGCGCACGGGCAGCTACGAATCCCTTCTGTCTGTACACAGCGTGAAGGATTCTGACGGAAAGAACTACCATGAACTCCTCTATCCCGCAAAGGATTCCACGGAAAGCTATGGAACCTACTCCATCCGCAAAGGAGGATGCGAGCGTTTCGACTCCCGTTCCGCCAGGGAGCTGCTCGGCTATCTGTCCGACCTGCTGGATGACGAGACCCATGCCTTCAATGCCGTATCAAGCATCAAGCTACAGGCACTTACCATCCAGATGGAGCAGCTGATGGCGCAAATGAAACAGACAGCAGACAACATGAACGAGTTCAGGGAAACACCTTATTACCTTATGATTGACGAACTGTCCGGCAAGGGGCAGATTACCGTCAAATACTGGACAACCAACTGTGAGGTAGGAAACCGGATACAGGCAGGCGTAAACCTGTCCCCCAACGCCACCACTTACCTGGACCCGAAGACATTGGCTCTGGTAAGTACCACCTACGGCGGGAAACAAGCCCCCCAAAACAGAGAACGGATTGACATCTACAAATACGCCTTCATTTCGCACGGCCGTGTCCTGACACAGAACGACATAGCCAGTTTCTGCAAAAAAGAACTCGGCGAACTGCTGGTGCGTACAGAAATCCGGAACGGGGTGGAAATCAGCCCGATGCCGCACGAAGGACTGATCCGAACCAAAGAAGTCCATCTGATTCTTGGAACGAAACTGGATGAGCCTTCGCAGGAAAAACAGATAAAAGACAACCTGCGTACCAAACTTTCGGCCTGTTCGCCGGACACATTCAATTACCGGATATTCATAGAATACAATAAAGCATAAATACCATACTTATGAACCCAGTTACCCAACATCTCATTTCATCGTACCTGCTGATGCCGCTGCTGACCGTGATTTTCGGAATCGCAGCCTATTTTATCGCACGCAAGAACAAGCTGCTCAACAACAAAAAACTGATTGCGTATCTGCTGCTGTGCGGCATAATCCTTGCCCTGCCCGGTCTGTCCGGATTCATGGACTATAACTTCATGCCCTATGCCTACATCCTGTTGGTCATCCTGTACTGGACTGCCGGATATTACAATCGGCTCATCCTTCGCAAAGTGTTCGCATCAAGCAAGGAAATGCCTTCTTTCGGCATCCAATGCCTGCTGACGGTTACGGTCATGCTTCTAGGAGCCGGACTCTTTTCCGTAGTGTTCAACCTCTGCAACGAACTCCAGTACGGCATCTGGGCCTCCACCTGTCTGCTGCCCTTTGCATTTCCACTCCTGTATTCCCAAACGGTGAACAGCTATTTCGACATACCCATTGAAATTTATAAAGTATGGAAATATTCGGAGGAATATGACTCGGATACCTTGTACATCAACCGTGAACGGAGCATCGTAATGGATGTGGATATATTCCGCAGGGTGGATGACCCCGCATCGGAACGCATAACCGGCAAGGCATCCGAGGATGTCATCTTCGGGCAGTGGTTCCAGCGCATGATTGACGACTGCAACCTCAAATCACCGTCTTCGCCCATCGTATATAAGAATGAAGGAGGAGCCTATTACGAATGGGTATTCTATACCAAACCGTCCTTTTTCAAGAGACGGCGCTATATAGACCCCGACGTTACACTTGCCGGCAACAAGCTGAAAAGACACGATGTAATCATAGCCAAACGTGTGGCAAACGAACTTATAAAGTATAACGAATATTAAATAGAAACATTATGATAGGAAAACAGAGCCAAAAGAAAAAATATCCGCTGGTAAACTGGGCGGACGGAATGCCTGTCAACAAAGGGCATTTCACCCAACAGGAAGACCACTTTACGGACCGGTTGTGCGAATACCAGTCATTTCATCTGAACCGCAATACCTACGGACTCCTGCCATTCAAGAAAGGAGAGCCGGTTTCCGGCGATTTCAGCATTACGGAACTCGTTACAGGCACCTTGGAAGTCCGTCTGAAACGTTGCCACGCCCTTACTTCCGGAGGTTACCTGATAGATTATGATGCCGGTGAGGATGACGAACTCACCGCCAGTTTCCATATCCCTACAGAAGAGGAAGAAGAAAAGGACAAGCGGTGGGATGTCATACTGATGGCAGACCCTTTCGAGCATCTTCCTTCGGGTATTCCGAACGAGAAGGAAATCAGTCCACGCCAGCCCAATGCCTTACCCAAATATGCATTGAGCGTGCTGCCGAGCGGACAGACCGACGGAAGCGAGCTGGGAAGACACTTTCTGCTAATCGGCCGCCTGCGCAAGAACGGAAACCGCTGTGAAGTGGACGGAAACTTCATCCCGCCATGCACAAGCATGTCCAGCCATCCGGACCTGAAAGGCTACTATACCAAATTCGGGCAACTTGTAGATTCCATAGAAAAGGCCTCGTTTGACATCCTTGCCAAAGTGGAGAATGCAGAAAAACAGACCAGCCTGGCCACCAACATCGGTATGCTGTGCCGCCATGTCATGCTGTTCATATCCGATATCTACTTCTCCTTCCGCAACGAGGGGCAATACTATTCACCGCTACACTTCCTGAATGTATTCTCCACATTGGCTCACCGCCTGTATGTATGCCTGAGTTTCATGGACAAGGAAGACAAGGAGGACCTGCTGAAATACTTCAACGAATGGAACGGCATCACTCCCGGTGCCTACGAAGGCCTGCTGAGGGAAAACTGCGGGCTGCTGTACAACCACCACAATATCCGCCAACTGATGGTTACGGCGGAACGTTTCCTATACCTGTTCAACGACCTGTGGACAACCCTCAGCCGTCTGGAATATATCGGCAAGCACAAGGAAAACATCGTTGTCGCCGAACGCTCCAGACAACCGAAAGAATCGAGCGAGTCACGCTGGAACATACTGGACTAATCCCCTATAAGCGAACGGACATGACGGAAGAACAAGATAAAATAGTACGGTTTGACGAAAATTCCCATTCATTCAACCTGCCGGATACCGACTTCAAGGCGGAAGTGGTGGCCAGCGGACTGAAAGAGGCCGGGTATGATGCAGAGCGTACCCTCATATTCAGACGGGGAGACATCCGGCGCGGATTCTCGAAAGACATCCATGATATCCACCCGGAATATTCCCATTATGACCTGACGGATTACCTGTATCTTTATGTGAACAGGAGAAGCCTTTATGACGAGCTGCCCGAAGGCATATTCCACAAGAACCTTTACCAGTCCGAGAAAATATCGAAGGAACAGGTGCTGGACGAAATCCGCATCCACCGTGAAGAGGAATTTTTCGCCCGCCGTTTCTTCAAGCCTTTCGAAATCTCCCTGGACCATATGCTGGTAGCCTTCCAGAACAAGGAACGCCGCATTGACGAGATGAACGTACATCCGGATTTCGTAAGCATCTTTTCCGGTCAATGGCCCGTACTGGAATTGCTGCCGACCCATCTGGCGGTCATGCTTGTCCATATGCTGGCCTATATGGAACAGATTACAGCGAGCCTCTCCAAAACCGGCGAGTGCATGACCATTCTGACTGGTGTGCCCATGCATATCAAGAGAGGAGACAAATGCGTGGTGGAAGTGGATTCCTGCCTTATTCCCAAATTGGGAAGCTGCATTCTGGGAGACGACATGGTTCTGGGAAACAGTTTTGCCGACGGCACCTACCAGATGCTGGTGGAAATCGGTCCCCTGTCCGCCCGACGGATGGAGAGCTTCTTTCCCGGCGCCGCCGACAGTAAAATACTGAATGCGCTGACAGAACTGTTCCTCCCCTCGGACAAGGAGATACAGATCCGCTACATCATCCAGCAGGAAGATGCCCGGTTCAGGCTGGGAACCCCAACCGAACAAGGCGCCTATCTGGGTATCAGCACCTATTTATGAATATAAAACATCATCCTATATGAAACCGAAAAACAACACAGAAGTAAGGAAAGCCTATCTGAGATTCGCGGGCTATCTGACATGCTGCACCATCCTTGCAGTAAGCATCTTTGCCTGTTTCCTGAAAACCTCCGGCATAGAAGTAAAGCGAATCACGGAGCAGGCGCTGGAATATGACCATATCTATGCCAAAGAGCTGTCCCTGTCGAACAGCATGGACTCCATCTACCAGTACATGAAACTGATGAACACTTCACCGCAAATAAACGACAAGCTCCTGCAAAGCGTAGTCAGTACGCGCAAGATGAACCTGCTCAAATATGTCCAAGGCATGGACACCAAAGATTGCAGGCTTTACAGGCAGCTGCTGGAAAACCTCAACATCTTCCTCGGGGTAAAAGACTCCATCCGTCTGCTGAATATCCAGGAAGAGATGGTGAAGAAAGACCTGATGCAGTGCATCCAAGACAACTGGAAAACAAGGCGTAACCTGAATGTGGGTTCCGGCGGCAACAAACAATAAAACGGAAAGCCATGGACAACAACAGAAAGACAATGAACAAACGGGAAATATTCATGGGACATGCCTATGTATTCCTGTTCTTTTTCCTGACAACCGTAGCGTGTTGTCTGGTAATCTTCATGTGGAACTCAGATTTCAAGATGTTTGAGCAGAAAGAGTTCGTAAAGATCAAGATGAACCGCATCAAGGATTTCCAGCAGGAACAAGCGGAAAGCCAGTTGCCGGTGGACTCCCTGTTCCGTAAAATAGAAACATTTGAACCGGGCGTTTACGCCCAGTATGAAGAAGACGACATCCATTATCTGATAAACAACCTGCGGAACACATACGAAAGGAACAGCTGGGACAAGCGATACAAGCTGTTCATGCACATTGCCGACTTTTATGCCATGTGGCTGTCCGACAGGAAACAGCTATGGAGTATCGGACAAAACATAAGTCTGTTCAAAGCCAATCTGGAGGAGTGCGAGATAGGCTTGCAGAAAAAGGAGGAAGACTTGCGCTCAGGAACTAAAAACAAATGACATGGGAAAAATTTATACCAGAAAGATTCTGTTCGTAATCGCAGCCATGCTGCTGTGCATCCTTGTCGCCATACTGATCCGGCTGTTCTTTTCCAGCCGCACCGTGCGTATGACACTGACCCCCATAGAGGTGGAAACCGGAGAAACGGTCCATTATGCAGACAGCACCCGCAACGCACGCTCCTGGCTTTGGGAATTCGGCAACGGGGACATATCACACGAACGGAGCGGAGAATACGTGTTCAAGAAACCGGGACGCTACCAAGTACGCCTTCAAGTGGACGGAGGACTGGAAAGGAAACAGATCATCACAGTACACAGGAGCCGGGATGATTACGGAAGCGACGAGCTTGTCAGGATGAAAGCACCGGCAACCGCCTTTCAAGGAGAAATCGTATCTTTCAAAGGATACGGTCCTTCGAAAGAATGGCGCTGGCAGTTCGGAGAATCCGGAATTGTCGATTCGCGGGAGCAGAACCCACTCTACGCCTATACAGAACCCGGCATATACGAGGTTCTGCTGACTACGGAGAATACCCAATATCCGGTCCGGCACACCATTGAAATCCTTCCCCAATATACGGAGAACGACTCGACAGACGTGCTTGTCATCATCGGCAATGACATCCGTGAACACTTGCAAGCCATCGTGGACGGCAAGCCGTTCAATACCCATTACAATTATATCCTGAAGAAATACCTTTGCGGAAATCCGGACATAGCGGTAACCGTCAACAACAGCAAGAAGAATGATTTCTATTCCTATTGTCAAGGACTGAAAATCATAGCACGCAGGAAAACCCTTATAGACGAGGTGTTCGTCGATATGGGAGACAACCTGAACAACGAATGTGTGATGCAGCTGATGGTAACACAGCACGAACGCTTTTCCGAACAAAAAAACAAATGAGGCATGAAAAAGAATTGCATATCGACACTCATAAAAGGAGGATGGATTTGCGGGTGCATCATCTGTATGGCATCCTGCAGACCGGTACACCGTTTTACGCGGATAAAGAATGTACCCCGTGAATATATGCGAAACTATTCCATAGAAGGGGTAAAGGCTCCCCGCAGCCAGACACTGCCCAAGCATACCCCGTGGATTGTCTTTGCCAATGAAGCAGGAACGACCTATCTGAGTCCGAGCGGAAAGAACGAGATGCAGTCTGTGAAATACATGGACGCATTTCTCGTCATCAAGCGAAAAGGAGACTGGCTCAGAGTCATTCAATACGACCCAGCCATTCTGAAAAACGGGAAACTGAAAGAATGGAAACAGGCAAAATACTGCGGATGGATCAACCAAAACGACCTGTTGCTGACCCGGAGCGGCTTTACCGACATTGTTACCGGATTCAAAAACAAACAGGTGGTCATGCTGAACGACAGCGTGGCATTGGCCACCCCAAAAACGTATTTTGCCAACGACTCCGTAAAACTGTTCAAAAATACAGACCTGACACAAGAGGCTGGCAAGATTCCATTTTACAGTGTCGTATATCCTTATCAAATATCGGAAGACAAAGGATGCACCCTCGTGGCAGACAAGCCGCAGCTTGACGCAGACAGCATAGGGCATGCTGTCATCGGATGGATAGACGGACGCCTGCTGACCGCCCCCGAACAGCAGCTCCATATAGACATAACCTCGCTGCCGGACAGCACGCTCGTCTTTAAAGACAGGGAACGGAAAGACACCTTGCCGCTATCATCCAACGACCTGAAGCGGAAACTGCAACTTTCGGCCAGCCAGCCTGCTATCCGCTACAGCCCGGTACTGTCCTACCGGAACAATGACACGAGCTTCTGCTTCAAAACCCGGCTTCCGATGCCGGTCATCGACAAACGGGAAAGCTATGTGCTGAATGTCAACGGCAATCCAATCTATTACGGGACTTTCAAAAACAAGATAGAGAAGGACCTGCAAAAAATAAACCTCATGTTTGTCCTGGAAGGAAAAGAGAACACCATCCAACGGTTTCCAGCCGTGGTGAATGCCATCCAGGGACTGCAATCGCAACTGGTGAATGACGACAGCTTTTCTTTCAGGTTCGGTGCCGTGCTTACCTTCAATGAACCGGACAACCGGAAAGACCCCATCTGCAAACTGACTCCCGACTACATGGAGCTGCTTGATTTCCTTTCCGCCAAAGCACGTAATGCCGAGCAACTGAAACCTACATACGGACGATTCGGCAGCTGGTCCGGCCTTCGGATCGGAGTGGAGCAATTCAACAAATGTCCGGATGAAACCAATATTCTGGTTGTCATCGGCGATAAAGGGTTCAACAGCGAGTGGGCAGACTCCACCTTGGTGAACAAGCTGGTAAAAAACAACTGCCGCATGATCGGCTTCCAGCTCTACGGAGGAGAACCGGACAACTTCAACAACTTCGTGCTGCAAATCGGGAACATGATAGACTGCTCGGCACCACGCATCAGCCGGAAAAAACGGGAACTGATTGTATATCCCGAACAAATCAGAAATGAAAACGAATATGCGGAGGTGAACCATAACACCTATTGTCTGGACTTTCCAAACCGGAGCATGACACAGGGATGGCTGGTGTTTCCGCAAAAGAACGAATCGCTGGAACTGGAAGGACTGACCACCGCCGTGGATTCCATGCTGATACAAGTGAAGTTTGACAATACCCTGCTGAGCAACAGCCTGGCAAGGGCATTCGACGAAGTGGGTACACACCGATATAGGACAGATTCGACAATGACAGCTTATTACCATATCCGCCAGTCGGGGGTACAACCCATGCTATCCGTACTTCCGGATACCGAACCCGCCTGGAGCCTGCCTGCACAGCCAATCGTACTGCCGGACTCGCTGTCCTCCACACTGGACTATTATCTGCTTGTCAACGAAGAGGAGTTCAAACGGTTGAGAAAGTATGTGGAAGCACCCTCCAAGCTGATTGTTGACTATAAATACGAAGCGGTCAAAAAGAAAAAGCAAGCGAAGGTGGATATCTGCGATTGTCCGGACGACTACCTACAGACAGATGCCGAAGAATCTACCGTACGTGTAAAGACGGACAGCCTGAACGCACCGGAATATGCCTCAACCCGACGTGTAAGAAGAAAACTGACCAGACATTTCCTTTCAGAGCGCAACAGGGACAGATATTGCAAGGTAGGGAGAAAGACTTTCCTGAGAATGCCCCTGTCAGAGGTCTTGCAAAGGTTTACCTCCTGCCCGACCGACTATCCTTTCTTTGAAGTTTACCGTGTCAAGGACTTGCGGAAAAAGAAAATGATTACGGATGCGGAGCTGGACATGCTGATTGAATATTTCAAGGAAAAGAAAAAACTGCTAGACGAAGCCGCCGGCAAGTCGTTCCAGTCCAACGGGCAGACATACTATTGGATCAGCCGCGACCTATTACCATAGTCATTCACCTGAAACTGTATTATCATGATTTATGAAACTATTCTGAAAATAAGAGGAATGGAGGTGCCGATACTCTATTATAACTATCGGTGCCACATCCGGCACTATGATGACCCGAATCTGAGAAAAATCATACAACTCCACATCCAAGTATGCGAGGAAATCGGCAATCGGGAGTGTCTGCTGGTCGAGGGAGACCTGATTACGCTTGCGTTTGAGTGCAAGGGTGAAGAACAGTTCTTCTATGACTGGCTGAACGAAGGGGCCATGCACAACGGGGAAATCCATTTTATCTACAACGAAGTGGAAATAGTGGATATTTTCCGGTTCTGGGACTGCTTCTGTGTGAAAATAGAGGAGTATATGAGTGCCGGAAACTCTCCGATGATGATGGTGCTGTATTTGTCACCGGGAATTATCAAAAGGAATAATCTGGAGGTTAGGGAAAAAGAATGGAGTGATAAGAATAAAACATTAACTTATAGTAATAACGTACATCCAAAAGTTTATGAGAATTTATCATCCACAGTTGTTGATAATAGCTTTCCGAAAGATGATTCTATTGGGGAAATAAAGATAAAATCTCAAGAAGAATTGGAAGATGTTCTTTGTGAAATGTCTAAGGAGGCTTGGAGAAGAGCTGAAGATATAGCAAAATTATTGCCCAAAAGTAATAGTGGTAGAACTGTTTGTTCAGATGGAATCGTAACTATCAGCGGATATAGTAAAAAAAGAGTAAGTAGGAAATTTAGACAGCAGGTTCCTAATATGGTGGATGTTCCTGTTTCTTTAGTTATTGCAGAAACTATGAATATAGAGCATAGTTTACATAAAAACTCCTTTTTAGATAATGGAATATCTGGTAGTAGCAGTGCTTCTCATGCTGAAAAACAGATGCTTGTGAAGCAGAAAAATGAAATGGCTTTTGGAGTAAATAAAAAGATTTGTGAATGCTGTTATGAATTTATACAAAAAATAGCTCAAACAACAGGTAATACTATTTTTGTAACTCAACCTATTGATGAAACATATATCTTTAGTCCAACTTCAGAAAAAGGTAGAATATACAAAATTGGAAATACAAAAATATGAATGATATGAAAGAAATAGATAATTATTTGATGTTGTTGAAAGAGGAAATAAGGAATAACTCTTTTGGACATTTACCATTGAAATATCGTGTTCATCTTATGCGTTATATAGGTAGTCCATTAATTGTCAACAAAATATTTTATAATTGTGCAGTTAAAATAAAGAGCCTAAATGAGGAAATATTTTGTAAGAATGAAATATTGCTTCAGATATTATTTGAAATACAAAAATATTTATATGGCAATAAAGGTGATAAAAATCATTTTATGGTAATTTTTGATAAATATAAAAATTATCTATATGAATATGATGCTTTTGGAGGATTATTATTGTCACTATGTTTTAATATTGCTACTGATGCATCCTTGATATTGAATATAGCGGAATATAATGAAGAAGATGATAATGAATATGATTTTGAAGTGTGGAATCCTGATTTTTTTGCGGAAATAATTTGGTCTGAAGGTATCTACTTTGCTGCTCCAAATAGTGGTAGTGTAAGAAAAAGAGAAGCATATTGGTTTTGGGTATTGGATACCATAAAAAAGATCTACAGAGATACTGATTTGGAGATTATTCCTTTATCTTATCAAAATAGAATAGATAAAAAAATTACTATCCCTTTTCGTAATCAATTTGATGATACTATTGAGGCTCAATTCAAAGATGTACTACTTTATATAATGAATTGTGAACCTCAAAAGCTAAAGGAAGGACTTGGATATAAGATATTATTTGTCTCATGTATAGTTGATATGTTTAATATCACTTCATCTAAAGGGGATACAATAACATTAAATACAAAAAATGTAGATAAAATCTGTAATGCATTTAGAAATATACGTAAACTAATGTATAAGAACAATTCAAAACAAGGTGCATGGTTTCAAGTTGAAATATCGTTAAAAAATAGAGACATATATACATCCAAGTTTAATTATGATGACTTTGATCAAATTCCATCTTTATTTCATAATCCTGATTGGTTGTTGAAAATGTTTAAAGAGTATCCACGAAGTAAAGAATATACACCAGAATGGTTAAGAAAAATCATAGGTAATAAATGTAAATATTTAAAAAAATAAAATTATGGTTCCTTCTGCTTTGAAAGTAAATTCATCTATTACTTTTCTTATATCTATTATTGATAGTTTTAATTATACAATGGACTATATGGAAAACGTAGCCCGGAACTTCACGAAGAAGTATCCCAGCTACCTTATCCATAAGAAAAGCGAAGACAAGATAAAAGCCTTTCTGACCGATATGGTCAAGACCAAAGTGGAAACCTTTGCCAATGCAGAGGCAAAGAATGTGGCAGTAACTGAAGTGCGCGAAATAGCAGACCTGATAGCGGAATATGAAGGTGCAGAAAGTTCTTCATCTTTTGGAACCCATCCTACAGATGCCCCCTCTTTAGGAAACACCGGAATGGAGCTTGCCATGAGTGTAGACACAGGCGCATCGGACATCCGTCCTGTCAATGTAGCCAAGCCCGCAGGCGCATCGGGGAAACCCAAGATAATGAAACGCAGTGTCATTCGCGTAACCGTGGAGCTGGAAGTGCTGATGGAAACCAAACAGTACCTGCATTTCTTACAGGAACTGCCGGAACTGTTCAGTCTGCATGAGTTCTCGAACCTACGTTGCAGAGTAACATGGAAACAGAAACGGGTGAGCTATCAGGAATCTCCATTTCCTATTGAAGTAAAGGTTGTGGAAGACCGTAAATACCAACGCTGGTTTGTAACCTTTACGGTATTGATGGTGCTGTGCTTTATCGGGATAATCACTTTGTTCTTTTCCATTCCGAACCTGTACAAGCAGGACATCCACTTCCTGCGGAATGATACGATTCATCAGGAGTTTTCCATTTCCAACAGCCGTATTGACTTGAAGGATGTAAGCCTAACGAATCATGGCGGGAAAGACACACTTGTCATCAAGGATAAAAAGATAATCATAGCCAAATAAAAAGCAATGGAAAATTCAATTCAGATACAAGGGATAAGAAACATGCTATTCCATAGCGGATGCCCGGAAGACCTGCTGGAGAGCTACCTGCAATTCCTACAAACCGGAGGCCAACAGGTGCAGATTGTTAGAGGAGAAGTCTTTATGATGTTTGAAAAGGAGGCGCAATACCGCAAGAGAAAGAATGAGGAGATGAAAGGAACCGTAACTTTCTGCAAAAATGACGGAGATAATGTCGGGGAATACAATACAGGAGTGTTTATCGGGATGGAGTTTATCCAATGCTGTTTCAACCATGGGATTCCGGCACGGGTGCTGAATGTGCAGAGGGTGCATGGGGAAGTGGCGGAGATTGTTGTGAAATTTGGATGATAACATTGTAAATGTTAATATGGGAAAAGGTGACAGTAGAACAAAGAAAGGAAAGCGATTTATGCATTCTCCACGGAAGTATTATCAAAAAAAACAATTAAATACTGGAAAGATGGAAAATAAGAGTGAATATGGTATATATGAAGAGTTCTTAAAGAATTTTGATTCTGTAAATTATAAGAATAAGGACTCATCTACAATTAATAATGAATTTCAAAAAGTAATAAGTGAACTTTGTGAAAAAGATATGATTAATGTTGCTTTGCAAGCAGAATTAGATCGACAAGTTTTTTTAATAAGAAAGTCTTTTGAGTTTCAAGATGATGAAACAAAGGGGACAATTAAAGGATTATCGTGGCAAATGGCAGGAACACAAGATATGGCAAATGGAAACAAAATACCTTTTTATTGGCCTGATGTTAGAAATCTTACTAAAGAAAATTTCGAGTTCTTTGAGCAGCGTTATAAAAAAACGAATAATCTCTATGCAAAAACCGAATATGGTTTGATGGTATATTTCGGACAAAAAACAGACTGGTCGAAAAATAACAGTTTCAAGCTTCAGTTATGCAACGAATTAATCTCCTTAGCTCAAGAATATTATGGTGAAGCTCAAAAAGGAGAATATTTCAAATTGGGATATGTTCTTAATCGTTTGGAATTGGCTTTACAAATTGCAATAAATAGTAAGTTTGAAGATTGTCAAAAGGCAATCATTGAACAAGTTTTTGATATACAGCAACATTGGAGTGTAAATGATAACACAAAACATGTTCCTTTAAATTATTCAAGGTTCATGTTAGAGCATTATAGCATTTGTAAAAAATACATAGACTTTGAAAAAGTTATAGAGCGTAATAAATATGCTATCAGCTTGATAGAAAAAGATAATCTTTATATGGCCGCAGATGCTATTGAATTTACGGATAAGTTAAAACAAAAAATAAATCTTTCAATAGAAGATTCTTTAAGACAGAGAGCTGAGGTATATGAACAGATTGCCAAAAGCAGGCAGGAAGATATAGCTTCAATGCATTTTATAAAATTAGCTTTGGATATTTATCTTAAAATAAAGGACAATGGAAAAATAAAAGAGATGGAAGAGTTATACTCTGAAAAGAGAAATACTTTCCAATTGACAGAAACTTCCATTCCAATTCCAGATGATTATATAAAAACAATTGATGAAACTGTAAAACAGACTATAGAGACTTGTTCTGTAGATGAGTTGTTAGATCAATTTGCAGGGACTCCTTGGTATGAAACAGATGATTCTATTCAAGCCTTATCTGATGCTGTGGACAATGGACTTATAGGTACCCTTCCTTTGTCATGCCTTGACAGATATGGCAACACCGTTAAAACATACACACCAGCAGAAGGAAAATTTTGGTCTACATATAGTTTCTTCTTCAAAATTGGTACATTAAAAATGCTTAAATTATTTATGGCAGCCATTGACTCTCAAAAGTTATCATACGATTCAGTTTTAAACTATTTGGAAAAAACATGGTTAAATGAACCTATTGAGAGAAACTATAATGGTAAAAAGATTTGTGTTGTTCCTTTAGATACTGTTAAACCTGGATTAAAGAGAATCTTTGATGAACTTAAACAAGCTGAAGGAAGTTATATCCCTGATTATGTCACTATTATAGATAGCTTAACACTTAAGATTGAAGGTCTTTTGAGATTTTTTATTGAGAAACTTAAAATACCCACTTTTGCTAAGAGACGTTCAAAAGATGGAGATGTCATAATGGAAAAACTTTTTGATGATATTATTGCAGATCTGAAGGGAACTCCAGAGAGACCTTCTAGTTTTGTCAAAGATCATCTTACCATGCTCAAATATGTAATGTCAGAGAAAATAGGCTGGAATTTGAGAAATGAGGTAGCACATTCTTTACTTCAAATCGAAGATTATTCGTTAGACAAAGTTGTTGTCTTGTTCTGCTTAATTCTTAAATTGAGCAAATATGTGTTTATAGAACAACGTGAAAGTTAAAATTGCAAAAGGAATAAAGTGCAATTTATTAATACGGATTAACTGATTTAATATTTTGATTATGGACGATGATTTAAGAAAAGAAATATCAGATTTTTTTTTGACAGATAGTTCTGGCTATTTAGCACGATATAGGGCCTTAATAAATGTGTTTACAAATATAAGTACACGTAGTAAAATATTGGTGGATTTATTATTTTCTTTTGAGTGCAGTTTGAAATCTTTGATTTTTTTGAGAAGTGACTCTGATGAAAAATCAACGTATAAAATTATTCGGACTCACAATTTAAGCAATCTCTTGTCAAAAGTTGACACGGCGAATTTTCAAGATATTGCCAATTTTATCCTTGATGAAAAGTTGGATGATATATCCGTGGGGGTTCGTTATACTCTTGAAGCCAATGTTAAATTCAGAGAGCACGGCTTATTGGGGAGTAAATATTATGAGACAATAGCGTCGTATCATTGGATAGATAAAGTTTATCAAGAGGCTAAGAAATTGAATGAGTTTGTACGTAACGAAAGCATTTCTATGTTTGGACTTATAACCATAATTAATATTCAAGATATTGATATTAATAAATTGATTGATCGAGAAAATCGCATCAGGAATATTAATAAACCTTAGAAATATCCTAATATCATTGTCATAAAGGAAGGTATACTAACATCTGAAAAGAAGAACGACAGTACTTAAAGGAGAATAATCTTTTCAGATGTTATGTTTATTTTGAATTAGACAGATTTTACTTGTGTGAGGTATCATCTTTTAACCCCAACCTTTCACATAACTCCGGATCATTTTTGATTCGGTTCATTTCCTCATTAATGATTGCCTGAGCATCCAATTTAATCTGGTCGTAGTTGCGCTGTATCTGCTGCATCATGATATCGTTTCCATCCTTGTCCTTAAATTCATTGATGACAGGGATTTTCCGGTAAGCCTTTTCCTCCGCGCCGACTTTGGCATGGTCCACAATGATTTCAGCATGGAATATTTTCTGGTCTATCTTTTCGCCAAAATTGTCGGAAACGGCTCCGACAAATGTACCCTGGGACAGGTTGGCAATCTTGGAAGCCGGGATGAGCGAGTCAAGTTGTGTGCTAATGGAGGTGGATACATCCTGACGGTTGATGGAGACAGACTGCCGCTGCTGGAGTACTTTGCCGAAACGTTCGGAAAGCGTCTTCGCAGTTTCTCCAACCACCTGACCGCTGAAAATATTGCCTACCGTGTTTTGGATGACCTTCGACTCTTTTTCACCGTAATCGCGGTTCAACTGGCTAAAATCCTGAAAGCCGAGACAGACCGCTACCTTGTTGCTTCGGGCGGTAGCGATGAGGTTGTCCAATCCACGGAAATAGATGGTCGGCAGCTCGTCAATGATGACAGTGCTCTTAAGCTGTCCTTTCTTGTTGATGAGTTTGACGATGCGGGAATTGTATAGTCCAAGTGCCGCCGAGTAGATGTTCTGCCTGTCCGGATTGTTACCCACGCAAAGCAGCTTGGGCTCTTTCGGGTTGTTTATGTCCAACGAAAAATCATTACCTGTCATCACCCAATACAACTGTGGGGAAATCATGCGCGTAAGGGGAATTTTTGCCGAAGCGATCTGGCCCTGGAGCTGGTCCTGGGCGCCCCCTTTCCAGGCATCCATGAAGGGGGAAAGGTAGTTTTCCAGCTCCGGATACGAGGTCAGGATAGTAAACAAATCCGAATAAGGCTTGTTAAGCAGTTCCACCGCATGCGGAAAGGAACAATAAATACCGTTTTTGTAAATTGTAGGCTCGGCACTCGGCGCCTTGCCGCATTTCTGCGGTAGGTTTCCGAGAGCCTGCCCCCGAACCGTGCTTACATGTCTCCATGTACACGGCTCTCCGTTATAATTCAACTTAGTGTTATACATTGCCATGTATTTTAGCATTACATTCTGGACAGACTGCCAATGTTTTACGGTGCATTTTGAGCATGATGCGTTCCCATTCGTTCTTGCCTGTCAAGTCTTTCAAGGCACGAACATGGTGCATCACCGTTTTGCCATGCGCTCCGCATACCTCGCACTGTTCCGCCTTTAGTCTCTCAACAAGACTTGAGGCTGGCAGAAAATTGGTGTTTGGCATTATGTCGCATTTAGCATCACATTGAGCGTCTTTTCTCTTGAAACCCTCATTATAGAACACACGGCATTTGCATTGCCCTTTTGCATCCGTGTAACTGATTACAAAGTCTTTGTCTTTCGAGTATTTCTTTTTAATCTTCCGTACACTGCTGCTTTGCTTTTTGGCGATGCTTTTGTACATACTGTATTCCATAATATAACCGAACCTTTTGCAAAGAGTAGATACATTGTTCGCTATCGAGTAATAATTGTAGAATCCTCTTATCTCCTTATTGAATTGGGCTACAATATCCTCCGGTTTGCGGTTCATCATATAACTGCGTGCCTTTGGCTTCCAATCCTCCTTGCCATTGGTTTGTATAACCCTCATGGCTTTGTAGTCAATCAACTTGTTCTTGACCACCTCTCTCGGGAGTAGAAGTACAACCTTGCGGTTGAACATTCTTTTGAGCACTCCATTCTTATCTCTCTTGGTGGCTTTGGAGTTGCGTACGGTTATTTCATATCCCAGAAATTTAGCTTTTTCTTGTGCTTGGGTTATAAGCGTTTTCTCTGCCGACAGTTCAAGTTTTAGCTTATCTTTCATGAATTGTGTGATATTCGCTTTGATTTGCCCACATTCTTCATGGCTGCCGACAACCCCAATCAAGAAATCGTCTGCGTATCTGACATATTTCAACCGTCTGTACTCTTCATCCATTTCCATGACACAAGGCATTTGTTGCATCTGTCGGTAATACCCTTTGATTTTATCAATAAGGTCTTTCCGTACCTTTGTATCGGTTTCGGATTTCAGTTTCTTTTCCAGCTTGTTCTTACGGTCTTTAATCCGACGGTAATCCTTATCCAATCTTCTGCTTGCGCCTTTATTGAAAGATTGGGCGTATACCTCCATGTACTTGTCGAACTTGTCAAGGTAAATATTAGCCAGTATGGGACTAATGATGCCGCCTTGCGGAGTTCCACTGTACGTGTGTCTGTATTTCCAATTTTCAATATACCCAGCGTTCAGAAATTTACGGATGAGCCTTATGAACCTCCCGTCCGCTATGCGTTCTTCGAGTATGCCAATCAGAACGTTATGGTCTATGTTGTCGAAGAAGCCTTTTATGTCCCCCTCTATAAACCATTTTGTTCCGAGAAACGTATCTTGAATTTGGGTTAATGCAGTCTGGCAACTCCTACGTGGTCTGAATCCATGTGAGGTATTTTCAAAACTTCCCTCGTATATGGCTTCCAGTATCATGTGTACCACTTCCTGCACCAACTTGTCTTCAAAAGACGGGATGCCCAACGGGCGTTTCTTTCCGTTCTTCTTAGGGATATAGACCCTTTTGGCTGGGTTGGGTTTGTAACTTTCGTCTCTAAGCTTGGAGATTAGATTTTCTATTCTCTGAATACTCATTTCGTCAACTGTCTTGCCGTCTGTCCCAGCGGTCATATTGCCCTGTTTGGCATAGATTCGCTGGTAGGCGGTATAGAACATCTGTTCATTGAATAGAATACGATACAACCGTTCGAACTTATAGCCCGATACATTGCTGTGTTTCACTAAGTTGTTCAATACATTCTTTGGATTTCTCATAATGTCTCTCACATTTTCCTTTGATTATATTGATTATATAACTGCTTCCCTTCGCCATGTGCAGGGCATTACCCTGCTCGGACTACTACGGAAGCTCCGTTGCCATGCCGAATATTCAAGAACGACTTCTATAGCCTTTCGGCGTTTCGGTTTAGGCAATCCCCATTTAGCGGGTGTAATAACAAGCATGACAGACTGTCGGATGCAACGTTCGTCCGTTAATCTGCTTATTGCAGACGTGTCGCAGTCAGTTCTTTGCCCCATACAACCTAAACACTTGCTGGGGTACATGCGATATGGCGTTGGTAACTGCCTTCCGCCACAGCCCTGGTATGTGCCACTGGATTGTTGTTCAACCAGTTCAGGCTTCATCCTCATGTCCGTCTTTCTGTCTTGCCATTCAGTCGCAGCGTGGCAGTTGGCTGACTTATGGCTTCTCCGACATGCTACACTCCCCCTCGGGTTTCCCTCTGGGATAAGTCGGATGACAGTAGGTCTTATTTTCATAGAACTCTAACCTAATCTATTGCTAAATAGATATTTATTACACTGCCTTATGGGCGCACGTAGGCTCGGCACTCGGCGCCTTGCCGCATTTCTGCGGTAGGTTTCCGAGAGCCTGCCCCCGAACCGTGCTTACATGTCTCCATGTACACGGCTCTCCGTTATAATTCAACTTAGTGTTATACATTGCCATGTATTTTAGCATTACATTCTGGACAGACTGCCAATGTTTTACGGTGCATTTTGAGCATGATGCGTTCCCATTCGTTCTTGCCTGTCAAGTCTTTCAAGGCACGAACATGGTGCATCACCGTTTTGCCATGCGCTCCGCATACCTCGCACTGTTCCGCCTTTAGTCTCTCAACAAGACTTGAGGCTGGCAGAAAATTGGTGTTTGGCATTATGTCGCATTTAGCATCACATTGAGCGTCTTTTCTCTTGAAACCCTCATTATAGAACACACGGCATTTGCATTGCCCTTTTGCATCCGTGTAACTGATTACAAAGTCTTTGTCTTTCGAGTATTTCTTTTTAATCTTCCGTACACTGCTGCTTTGCTTTTTGGCGATGCTTTTGTACATACTGTATTCCATAATATAACCGAACCTTTTGCAAAGAGTAGATACATTGTTCGCTATCGAGTAATAATTGTAGAATCCTCTTATCTCCTTATTGAATTGGGCTACAATATCCTCCGGTTTGCGGTTCATCATATAACTGCGTGCCTTTGGCTTCCAATCCTCCTTGCCATTGGTTTGTATAACCCTCATGGCTTTGTAGTCAATCAACTTGTTCTTGACCACCTCTCTCGGGAGTAGAAGTACAACCTTGCGGTTGAACATTCTTTTGAGCACTCCATTCTTATCTCTCTTGGTGGCTTTGGAGTTGCGTACGGTTATTTCATATCCCAGAAATTTAGCTTTTTCTTGTGCTTGGGTTATAAGCGTTTTCTCTGCCGACAGTTCAAGTTTTAGCTTATCTTTCATGAATTGTGTGATATTCGCTTTGATTTGCCCACATTCTTCATGGCTGCCGACAACCCCAATCAAGAAATCGTCTGCGTATCTGACATATTTCAACCGTCTGTACTCTTCATCCATTTCCATGACACAAGGCATTTGTTGCATCTGTCGGTAATACCCTTTGATTTTATCAATAAGGTCTTTCCGTACCTTTGTATCGGTTTCGGATTTCAGTTTCTTTTCCAGCTTGTTCTTACGGTCTTTAATCCGACGGTAATCCTTATCCAATCTTCTGCTTGCGCCTTTATTGAAAGATTGGGCGTATACCTCCATGTACTTGTCGAACTTGTCAAGGTAAATATTAGCCAGTATGGGACTAATGATGCCGCCTTGCGGAGTTCCACTGTACGTGTGTCTGTATTTCCAATTTTCAATATACCCAGCGTTCAGAAATTTACGGATGAGCCTTATGAACCTCCCGTCCGCTATGCGTTCTTCGAGTATGCCAATCAGAACGTTATGGTCTATGTTGTCGAAGAAGCCTTTTATGTCCCCCTCTATAAACCATTTTGTTCCGAGAAACGTATCTTGAATTTGGGTTAATGCAGTCTGGCAACTCCTACGTGGTCTGAATCCATGTGAGGTATTTTCAAAACTTCCCTCGTATATGGCTTCCAGTATCATGTGTACCACTTCCTGCACCAACTTGTCTTCAAAAGACGGGATGCCCAACGGGCGTTTCTTTCCGTTCTTCTTAGGGATATAGACCCTTTTGGCTGGGTTGGGTTTGTAACTTTCGTCTCTAAGCTTGGAGATTAGATTTTCTATTCTCTGAATACTCATTTCGTCAACTGTCTTGCCGTCTGTCCCAGCGGTCATATTGCCCTGTTTGGCATAGATTCGCTGGTAGGCGGTATAGAACATCTGTTCATTGAATAGAATACGATACAACCGTTCGAACTTATAGCCCGATACATTGCTGTGTTTCACTAAGTTGTTCAATACATTCTTTGGATTTCTCATAATGTCTCTCACATTTTCCTTTGATTATATTGATTATATAACTGCTTCCCTTCGCCATGTGCAGGGCATTACCCTGCTCGGACTACTACGGAAGCTCCGTTGCCATGCCGAATATTCAAGAACGACTTCTATAGCCTTTCGGCGTTTCGGTTTAGGCAATCCCCATTTAGCGGGTGTAATAACAAGCATGACAGACTGTCGGATGCAACGTTCGTCCGTTAATCTGCTTATTGCAGACGTGTCGCAGTCAGTTCTTTGCCCCATACAACCTAAACACTTGCTGGGGTACATGCGATATGGCGTTGGTAACTGCCTTCCGCCACAGCCCTGGTATGTGCCACTGGATTGTTGTTCAACCAGTTCAGGCTTCATCCTCATGTCCGTCTTTCTGTCTTGCCATTCAGTCGCAGCGTGGCAGTTGGCTGACTTATGGCTTCTCCGACATGCTACACTCCCCCTCGGGTTTCCCTCTGGGATAAGTCGGATGACAGTAGGTCTTATTTTCATAGAACTCTAACCTAATCTATTGCTAAATAGATATTTATTACACTGCCTTATGGGCGCACGTAGGCTCGGCACTCGGCGCCTTGCCGCATTTCTGCGGTAGGTTTCCGAGAGCCTGCCCCCGAACCGTGCTTACATGTCTCCATGTACACGGCTCTCCGTTATAATTCAACTTAGTGTTATACATTGCCATGTATTTTAGCATTACATTCTGGACAGACTGCCAATGTTTTACGGTGCATTTTGAGCATGATGCGTTCCCATTCGTTCTTGCCTGTCAAGTCTTTCAAGGCACGAACATGGTGCATCACCGTTTTGCCATGCGCTCCGCATACCTCGCACTGTTCCGCCTTTAGTCTCTCAACAAGACTTGAGGCTGGCAGAAAATTGGTGTTTGGCATTATGTCGCATTTAGCATCACATTGAGCGTCTTTTCTCTTGAAACCCTCATTATAGAACACACGGCATTTGCATTGCCCTTTTGCATCCGTGTAACTGATTACAAAGTCTTTGTCTTTCGAGTATTTCTTTTTAATCTTCCGTACACTGCTGCTTTGCTTTTTGGCGATGCTTTTGTACATACTGTATTCCATAATATAACCGAACCTTTTGCAAAGAGTAGATACATTGTTCGCTATCGAGTAATAATTGTAGAATCCTCTTATCTCCTTATTGAATTGGGCTACAATATCCTCCGGTTTGCGGTTCATCATATAACTGCGTGCCTTTGGCTTCCAATCCTCCTTGCCATTGGTTTGTATAACCCTCATGGCTTTGTAGTCAATCAACTTGTTCTTGACCACCTCTCTCGGGAGTAGAAGTACAACCTTGCGGTTGAACATTCTTTTGAGCACTCCATTCTTATCTCTCTTGGTGGCTTTGGAGTTGCGTACGGTTATTTCATATCCCAGAAATTTAGCTTTTTCTTGTGCTTGGGTTATAAGCGTTTTCTCTGCCGACAGTTCAAGTTTTAGCTTATCTTTCATGAATTGTGTGATATTCGCTTTGATTTGCCCACATTCTTCATGGCTGCCGACAACCCCAATCAAGAAATCGTCTGCGTATCTGACATATTTCAACCGTCTGTACTCTTCATCCATTTCCATGACACAAGGCATTTGTTGCATCTGTCGGTAATACCCTTTGATTTTATCAATAAGGTCTTTCCGTACCTTTGTATCGGTTTCGGATTTCAGTTTCTTTTCCAGCTTGTTCTTACGGTCTTTAATCCGACGGTAATCCTTATCCAATCTTCTGCTTGCGCCTTTATTGAAAGATTGGGCGTATACCTCCATGTACTTGTCGAACTTGTCAAGGTAAATATTAGCCAGTATGGGACTAATGATGCCGCCTTGCGGAGTTCCACTGTACGTGTGTCTGTATTTCCAATTTTCAATATACCCAGCGTTCAGAAATTTACGGATGAGCCTTATGAACCTCCCGTCCGCTATGCGTTCTTCGAGTATGCCAATCAGAACGTTATGGTCTATGTTGTCGAAGAAGCCTTTTATGTCCCCCTCTATAAACCATTTTGTTCCGAGAAACGTATCTTGAATTTGGGTTAATGCAGTCTGGCAACTCCTACGTGGTCTGAATCCATGTGAGGTATTTTCAAAACTTCCCTCGTATATGGCTTCCAGTATCATGTGTACCACTTCCTGCACCAACTTGTCTTCAAAAGACGGGATGCCCAACGGGCGTTTCTTTCCGTTCTTCTTAGGGATATAGACCCTTTTGGCTGGGTTGGGTTTGTAACTTTCGTCTCTAAGCTTGGAGATTAGATTTTCTATTCTCTGAATACTCATTTCGTCAACTGTCTTGCCGTCTGTCCCAGCGGTCATATTGCCCTGTTTGGCATAGATTCGCTGGTAGGCGGTATAGAACATCTGTTCATTGAATAGAATACGATACAACCGTTCGAACTTATAGCCCGATACATTGCTGTGTTTCACTAAGTTGTTCAATACATTCTTTGGATTTCTCATAATGTCTCTCACATTTTCCTTTGATTATATTGATTATATAACTGCTTCCCTTCGCCATGTGCAGGGCATTACCCTGCTCGGACTACTACGGAAGCTCCGTTGCCATGCCGAATATTCAAGAACGACTTCTATAGCCTTTCGGCGTTTCGGTTTAGGCAATCCCCATTTAGCGGGTGTAATAACAAGCATGACAGACTGTCGGATGCAACGTTCGTCCGTTAATCTGCTTATTGCAGACGTGTCGCAGTCAGTTCTTTGCCCCATACAACCTAAACACTTGCTGGGGTACATGCGATATGGCGTTGGTAACTGCCTTCCGCCACAGCCCTGGTATGTGCCACTGGATTGTTGTTCAACCAGTTCAGGCTTCATCCTCATGTCCGTCTTTCTGTCTTGCCATTCAGTCGCAGCGTGGCAGTTGGCTGACTTATGGCTTCTCCGACATGCTACACTCCCCCTCGGGTTTCCCTCTGGGATAAGTCGGATGACAGTAGGTCTTATTTTCATAGAACTCTAACCTAATCTATTGCTAAATAGATATTTATTACACTGCCTTATGGGCGCACGTAGGCTCGGCACTCGGCGCCTTGCCGCATTTCTGCGGTAGGTTTCCGAGAGCCTGCCCCCGAACCGTGCTTACATGTCTCCATGTACACGGCTCTCCGTTATAATTCAACTTAGTGTTATACATTGCCATGTATTTTAGCATTACATTCTGGACAGACTGCCAATGTTTTACGGTGCATTTTGAGCATGATGCGTTCCCATTCGTTCTTGCCTGTCAAGTCTTTCAAGGCACGAACATGGTGCATCACCGTTTTGCCATGCGCTCCGCATACCTCGCACTGTTCCGCCTTTAGTCTCTCAACAAGACTTGAGGCTGGCAGAAAATTGGTGTTTGGCATTATGTCGCATTTAGCATCACATTGAGCGTCTTTTCTCTTGAAACCCTCATTATAGAACACACGGCATTTGCATTGCCCTTTTGCATCCGTGTAACTGATTACAAAGTCTTTGTCTTTCGAGTATTTCTTTTTAATCTTCCGTACACTGCTGCTTTGCTTTTTGGCGATGCTTTTGTACATACTGTATTCCATAATATAACCGAACCTTTTGCAAAGAGTAGATACATTGTTCGCTATCGAGTAATAATTGTAGAATCCTCTTATCTCCTTATTGAATTGGGCTACAATATCCTCCGGTTTGCGGTTCATCATATAACTGCGTGCCTTTGGCTTCCAATCCTCCTTGCCATTGGTTTGTATAACCCTCATGGCTTTGTAGTCAATCAACTTGTTCTTGACCACCTCTCTCGGGAGTAGAAGTACAACCTTGCGGTTGAACATTCTTTTGAGCACTCCATTCTTATCTCTCTTGGTGGCTTTGGAGTTGCGTACGGTTATTTCATATCCCAGAAATTTAGCTTTTTCTTGTGCTTGGGTTATAAGCGTTTTCTCTGCCGACAGTTCAAGTTTTAGCTTATCTTTCATGAATTGTGTGATATTCGCTTTGATTTGCCCACATTCTTCATGGCTGCCGACAACCCCAATCAAGAAATCGTCTGCGTATCTGACATATTTCAACCGTCTGTACTCTTCATCCATTTCCATGACACAAGGCATTTGTTGCATCTGTCGGTAATACCCTTTGATTTTATCAATAAGGTCTTTCCGTACCTTTGTATCGGTTTCGGATTTCAGTTTCTTTTCCAGCTTGTTCTTACGGTCTTTAATCCGACGGTAATCCTTATCCAATCTTCTGCTTGCGCCTTTATTGAAAGATTGGGCGTATACCTCCATGTACTTGTCGAACTTGTCAAGGTAAATATTAGCCAGTATGGGACTAATGATGCCGCCTTGCGGAGTTCCACTGTACGTGTGTCTGTATTTCCAATTTTCAATATACCCAGCGTTCAGAAATTTACGGATGAGCCTTATGAACCTCCCGTCCGCTATGCGTTCTTCGAGTATGCCAATCAGAACGTTATGGTCTATGTTGTCGAAGAAGCCTTTTATGTCCCCCTCTATAAACCATTTTGTTCCGAGAAACGTATCTTGAATTTGGGTTAATGCAGTCTGGCAACTCCTACGTGGTCTGAATCCATGTGAGGTATTTTCAAAACTTCCCTCGTATATGGCTTCCAGTATCATGTGTACCACTTCCTGCACCAACTTGTCTTCAAAAGACGGGATGCCCAACGGGCGTTTCTTTCCGTTCTTCTTAGGGATATAGACCCTTTTGGCTGGGTTGGGTTTGTAACTTTCGTCTCTAAGCTTGGAGATTAGATTTTCTATTCTCTGAATACTCATTTCGTCAACTGTCTTGCCGTCTGTCCCAGCGGTCATATTGCCCTGTTTGGCATAGATTCGCTGGTAGGCGGTATAGAACATCTGTTCATTGAATAGAATACGATACAACCGTTCGAACTTATAGCCCGATACATTGCTGTGTTTCACTAAGTTGTTCAATACATTCTTTGGATTTCTCATAATGTCTCTCACATTTTCCTTTGATTATATTGATTATATAACTGCTTCCCTTCGCCATGTGCAGGGCATTACCCTGCTCGGACTACTACGGAAGCTCCGTTGCCATGCCGAATATTCAAGAACGACTTCTATAGCCTTTCGGCGTTTCGGTTTAGGCAATCCCCATTTAGCGGGTGTAATAACAAGCATGACAGACTGTCGGATGCAACGTTCGTCCGTTAATCTGCTTATTGCAGACGTGTCGCAGTCAGTTCTTTGCCCCATACAACCTAAACACTTGCTGGGGTACATGCGATATGGCGTTGGTAACTGCCTTCCGCCACAGCCCTGGTATGTGCCACTGGATTGTTGTTCAACCAGTTCAGGCTTCATCCTCATGTCCGTCTTTCTGTCTTGCCATTCAGTCGCAGCGTGGCAGTTGGCTGACTTATGGCTTCTCCGACATGCTACACTCCCCCTCGGGTTTCCCTCTGGGATAAGTCGGATGACAGTAGGTCTTATTTTCATAGAACTCTAACCTAATCTATTGCTAAATAGATATTTATTACACTGCCTTATGGGCGCACGTAGGCTCGGCACTCGGCGCCTTGCCGCATTTCTGCGGTAGGTTTCCGAGAGCCTGCCCCCGAACCGTGCTTACATGTCTCCATGTACACGGCTCTCCGTTATAATTCAACTTAGTGTTATACATTGCCATGTATTTTAGCATTACATTCTGGACAGACTGCCAATGTTTTACGGTGCATTTTGAGCATGATGCGTTCCCATTCGTTCTTGCCTGTCAAGTCTTTCAAGGCACGAACATGGTGCATCACCGTTTTGCCATGCGCTCCGCATACCTCGCACTGTTCCGCCTTTAGTCTCTCAACAAGACTTGAGGCTGGCAGAAAATTGGTGTTTGGCATTATGTCGCATTTAGCATCACATTGAGCGTCTTTTCTCTTGAAACCCTCATTATAGAACACACGGCATTTGCATTGCCCTTTTGCATCCGTGTAACTGATTACAAAGTCTTTGTCTTTCGAGTATTTCTTTTTAATCTTCCGTACACTGCTGCTTTGCTTTTTGGCGATGCTTTTGTACATACTGTATTCCATAATATAACCGAACCTTTTGCAAAGAGTAGATACATTGTTCGCTATCGAGTAATAATTGTAGAATCCTCTTATCTCCTTATTGAATTGGGCTACAATATCCTCCGGTTTGCGGTTCATCATATAACTGCGTGCCTTTGGCTTCCAATCCTCCTTGCCATTGGTTTGTATAACCCTCATGGCTTTGTAGTCAATCAACTTGTTCTTGACCACCTCTCTCGGGAGTAGAAGTACAACCTTGCGGTTGAACATTCTTTTGAGCACTCCATTCTTATCTCTCTTGGTGGCTTTGGAGTTGCGTACGGTTATTTCATATCCCAGAAATTTAGCTTTTTCTTGTGCTTGGGTTATAAGCGTTTTCTCTGCCGACAGTTCAAGTTTTAGCTTATCTTTCATGAATTGTGTGATATTCGCTTTGATTTGCCCACATTCTTCATGGCTGCCGACAACCCCAATCAAGAAATCGTCTGCGTATCTGACATATTTCAACCGTCTGTACTCTTCATCCATTTCCATGACACAAGGCATTTGTTGCATCTGTCGGTAATACCCTTTGATTTTATCAATAAGGTCTTTCCGTACCTTTGTATCGGTTTCGGATTTCAGTTTCTTTTCCAGCTTGTTCTTACGGTCTTTAATCCGACGGTAATCCTTATCCAATCTTCTGCTTGCGCCTTTATTGAAAGATTGGGCGTATACCTCCATGTACTTGTCGAACTTGTCAAGGTAAATATTAGCCAGTATGGGACTAATGATGCCGCCTTGCGGAGTTCCACTGTACGTGTGTCTGTATTTCCAATTTTCAATATACCCAGCGTTCAGAAATTTACGGATGAGCCTTATGAACCTCCCGTCCGCTATGCGTTCTTCGAGTATGCCAATCAGAACGTTATGGTCTATGTTGTCGAAGAAGCCTTTTATGTCCCCCTCTATAAACCATTTTGTTCCGAGAAACGTATCTTGAATTTGGGTTAATGCAGTCTGGCAACTCCTACGTGGTCTGAATCCATGTGAGGTATTTTCAAAACTTCCCTCGTATATGGCTTCCAGTATCATGTGTACCACTTCCTGCACCAACTTGTCTTCAAAAGACGGGATGCCCAACGGGCGTTTCTTTCCGTTCTTCTTAGGGATATAGACCCTTTTGGCTGGGTTGGGTTTGTAACTTTCGTCTCTAAGCTTGGAGATTAGATTTTCTATTCTCTGAATACTCATTTCGTCAACTGTCTTGCCGTCTGTCCCAGCGGTCATATTGCCCTGTTTGGCATAGATTCGCTGGTAGGCGGTATAGAACATCTGTTCATTGAATAGAATACGATACAACCGTTCGAACTTATAGCCCGATACATTGCTGTGTTTCACTAAGTTGTTCAATACATTCTTTGGATTTCTCATAATGTCTCTCACATTTTCCTTTGATTATATTGATTATATAACTGCTTCCCTTCGCCATGTGCAGGGCATTACCCTGCTCGGACTACTACGGAAGCTCCGTTGCCATGCCGAATATTCAAGAACGACTTCTATAGCCTTTCGGCGTTTCGGTTTAGGCAATCCCCATTTAGCGGGTGTAATAACAAGCATGACAGACTGTCGGATGCAACGTTCGTCCGTTAATCTGCTTATTGCAGACGTGTCGCAGTCAGTTCTTTGCCCCATACAACCTAAACACTTGCTGGGGTACATGCGATATGGCGTTGGTAACTGCCTTCCGCCACAGCCCTGGTATGTGCCACTGGATTGTTGTTCAACCAGTTCAGGCTTCATCCTCATGTCCGTCTTTCTGTCTTGCCATTCAGTCGCAGCGTGGCAGTTGGCTGACTTATGGCTTCTCCGACATGCTACACTCCCCCTCGGGTTTCCCTCTGGGATAAGTCGGATGACAGTAGGTCTTATTTTCATAGAACTCTAACCTAATCTATTGCTAAATAGATATTTATTACACTGCCTTATGGGCGCACTTTAGGTACCAGATGATTGCGGCAAGCAGAATGATGGGTGACTCCACAAAGAAATCCCCCTGCTTTTCAATCCAGGTGCGATTGAGGTTGAGCATTATCGTATAACTCGCCTCATACGCATCGGAGATATCCGTCATGAATTTCGGATTGATGGGATTGCAGCGGTGTGACCTGTGCGGATCGTCGAAATTGATGACATAGAACCGGGGCTTGACCTTGTACTTGTCCATGTTGTTCAACAACGTGTTGTAAGCGATGGTGGAAAGGTCGTCGAACTTGTAATCGTAGATGTAACAACTGTATCCTTTGGAAATCATCTGGCGTATGTAATTGTTTACCACGGCATACGACTTGCCCGATCCGGGCGTGCCAAGCACGATGGTGGCACGAAAGGGATTTACTACGTTGATCCATCCGTCATGCTGTTTTCCCTGAAAGCGGAAGCTGGTAGGCAGGTTGACGGAATACTCGTTCTCCAACAACCGGGTTTCCTGCTGGAAGGATTCATTTTCGATATTGAACACATCCCCCATCAGGTTATGCCTGTAAAGCCGGCTCATCCACAATCCCGCCATCAGTAGACCGAGGTAACCTGCGGTAAGTGTTACAACGTACAGTATGGTGCTTATCATGTGCGGCAGGGACAGGTCAAGCAGCCACCAGTTCAGAAAAAACAGCACGCATCCGGCTACCAGTGCCGCGTAGATTTTGGGCCAGGTGATTTTTTCACCTTTAACTCCATGTGTTCCTAGGCAGGATATTGCCAGTAAAGTCACTGCCAACAGTTTGGTCCAGAGAATACAGTTGAAAATACCCGTCGTATTGTTGAAGTTTACCAGAATCTTATCTATGACCGCAAGATTCAGATGCCATGCGGTCATGCTCGGATAGCAGTACACATAGACGTGCACCACCAAAAGAAAAATACTCACAGCCCTGCCGAATTCCATTATCTTAGCGAGAGCCCTCAAATCGTCTTCCTGTTGCATAAGGATTGTGTATAAAAAGGTTGATACTTGTTTTGTCTAAATGCCACGCTTGCGTCCGGTCTTCTTCTTTTTCTTCATGCGGCGTGCAAAGGCTTCCTCCTCGTAATCCCGCGGATTGGTTTCCATAGAAAGAATGCCTGCCGCCAGTTCGAGCGTGCTAGAGGATTCGTGACGGTGATGCTGCCAAAGCTCTGTAGCGGAATGTCCACCCCGTTCCTTTTCGGGTATGTTTTCCAACCATTTGAAATAGTCGTTGAACACATTGGCGGAAAACTCCTTGCCCATGCGTGAACCGTTGAACACCTCCCGTCGGTCGTGGTCAATGAAGGTGACACCGTAGATACGCCCCCGCTCATTCTCACGGAACACCACATCGATATTTTTTTGCCCCAGCAGTTCCACAAACCGTTTCCGTGAATCCGCCTGCCGCAAGGCACGGGCGATGTCCGCCTGTATGGAGGGTGCCCATTTCCCCTCTTTGAGAGCTTTCAGATTCATCAACATCCGCTTTTCCAACAGTTCATTCCCGAAGCGTTTTCCGAAACGTGAACTCTTGAACGGCGGACTGACCACCTTGCCGGTATCATCCGTGGCAGAATAGACAATGCCGGTGTAGGGTATGCCGTTGTATTCCCCCCTGATCTGTTTCGCCTCGATGTTGAGTGTGGAAAGCAGTGCGCTGTATTCCCCGAAAGTCTGGAAACGGTAGCTTTCCAGTACGGCTTTAAGGGTGTTGCCTACCTGATGGCGGACATCTCCCAAGGAAGCGTCCACCTTTTTTAGTTCCGCTTTCGGATTCCGCCTTTCCGTGTCCGCTCCGTTGCGCAAGCCGAAATCCGTTTCCAGTTCCCGACAGGCGGTCATGGAACGGCGATGCTCGTAGGCGTCACTGATCTTTTTTCCCTGTCCGTCCACACAGACACTGACGATATGAATGTGGGCATTATGGGTATCGGCATGTTTGTAGGCTATGTACGGCTGATTCCCATAGCCCATCTTCTGCATATACCGTTCCGCCAACTCTACCAATTGCCCATCAGTCAGCCGGTCTTCCGGTGCTGGAGAAAGGGAGATATGCAGGACGGGCTTCTCCGTATTGCGGTTTGCCAGCAGGTAGTTCTCAAAAGAGAGCAATGCCAGACGTATGTCCTCACTGGGCAATCCCAATCTGTCGGAAATCATGCGGTTGCCCGAAAGAATCTCGGCGGTACCTGCCGTTACCTTGTCGTAGTTATAGGCAAGTGCTCCGTAAAGGCTTGTTCCGTGACTTATTTTTGCAACCATTTCCGCTCGTATTCCTGGGTTAGCACCATGACTTTTTTACATACAAGCATCAGTTCGATGCTCAGTTTCTCCAACCTGTAGAGCAATGCCATCGCACGTTTTTCCCCGAAATTGTTCTTCAAGGTCCGGACAACCTGATTGTAGTTGTTTCCGACGGCCTGAAACTGCCTGTGGAATTCGGTCAGTTTGATGTAGTAGTCCATTGTCGCCTTGTCGATTTTCACAACTTTAATGCGACCTCCAAAAATGGATTTCTTGATGAATCCCGCTTTTTCTTTCATGCCGGATTCAGAGAATGCCGCTTCAAAGCGTACGTTTTCTTCATTTGTCAACTTGATGCCGTAACGATGTATGGCCGGATCTGCTTTGGGCTTTCGTCCCATTTTTTTCCTTGAGCTTTCTTTCATGCACTTTAGGGAATTTATGATTTGACTTTTTTCCAGATTTTTCGACTTTGGAGAAAAATCCCCCGGCTTTTGCCGGGCAAGTTGGTTTTGGGATGCCCGAAAAGTTTCGGGCTGCCGAAAACACAACTTGCTCTGTTCGCTTGAACAGAGAATCCTCCTTCGTCGGATTGCTGCGCGACGTTCACGGAACGCTGTGGTCCGACGAAGTCAGTTCTTTTCCATCGTCTGATTCCGATTTTGCAAAATTAGACAGTGATAACCGATTGGTAAACAGCGTTTGATATGACATTTGATGACATCTGACGACATCTGATGTCAGGTAGGGGAAATGTTGGTGGAAGTTTCAAAAATAGCCGCTACTTTTGGCACAGTGCATGAGGGCATACATTGAAACATTGTCCTGTAAGGGGTATTGCTTGCCTGCCACAGGTGGTGCATGATGTGAATGCGGCATCATCCCTATATGTGCAATGCCATATATGCTGCACGACAATTCTGCATGACGGAATACATTGCATCCGTGCAATGCACCTTATATGGCAATGCCCATCGGCAACCGGTATTACACTGGTGCAATATGGTATGCAATGTATTCATGCAAACCGGCAAACAATGCGTCATTGCCATATACCAACGGATGCATTGCCGTGTGATGAAACAAAAAAATCCAGACAGATATGAAACAAATTATACACTCTAAATTCAAGTCTATGAAGAAAGAACCTTTATTTGTCGCTTTGAGCAACCAGAAAGGCGGTGTGGGAAAATCCACGTTCACGGTATTGCTCGCCAGTTACTTCCATTACCTGAAGGGGTATAACGTACTGGTGGTGGATTGTGATTATCCACAGCACAGCATCAGTACCATGCGGAACTGGGAAGTGGGAAACATTGAAAAGAACGTGCATCTGCAAAACCAGCTGGTGGAACAGTTCGGAGCAAGCGGCAGGAAAGCCTACAGCATCCTGAACTCCACTCCGGAAGAAGCCCGGGAAACGGCCGGACGCTTTCTTGAAAAGTCGGAGCTGGATTATGACCTTGTCCTTTTTGACCTTCCGGGCACCGTAAATGTGCCAGGTGTATTCCAGTCCGTAATCAATATGGATTATGTACTCACCCCCATCACGCAGGAAAGAATGGCAATGCGGAGCAGCATGTCTTTTGTCCTTGCCATCCGGGAATACATGCACCGGCATAAGGATGTACCCTTGCGTGGTATCCATATGTTCTGGAACCGGATGGACAAACGTGTTTCCAAAGACCTGTATAACGGCTATACTGAAATTTTCCGTTCGCTGAAATTGCCGGTACTGGAAACCGTCATTCCCAGTGCAGAACGTTACAAAAAAGACTCCGGAATGAAAGGGCCTCTGTTCCGCAGCACTTTGTTCCCTCCATCTTCCTCCGCAATGAAAGGAAGCAGTCTGGACCTGCTGGCAGCGGAAATAGAAACCATACTGAAACTTCAATAAAAACAATTATGACCACCAAAAGAAGAACGGATTACCAAGTGGACGAGGAGGCATTGAAACGCATGATGGCAGGAGATGTGACCGCTTTGGAAAGAACGGTTCCTCCGGAAGAGGAGCCGGAAACAAAAAGTCTGGCTGGACCTTGTCCGGAGAAACAGGAGAAGAAAAGCGGTTCTTCCAGACAGCAAATAAAAAAAACACCGGATGGAGCGGCTGATTCAGATGAATACCGGAGCCGGTTTCTGAAAGTGAAACTGTCGGGAGCAAGAAGGCAGACCTATATTAACGATACATTGTACAGGACTGTTGCCAAAGTATTGCCGGTCATTGCACCGGAAATGTCTGTCCCCATGTTTTTAGGGAGTGTACTGTCAGACCATCTGGAAAGGTATCAGCATATCATCAATGAAATATATAATCAAGAAGCAACTCAAAAGCCAATAGAATGGAAGAAATAGTTTATTTATCAATACGGTTCGGCTGTACCGCTTATCTGTTATATAAGGTATGGAAACAAAAAGAGAGAATAGGTAAAATCTGTGATCTGCTTTATACTCCCCGCAATCGGCCACAAGCAGAAAAAGACAACGGTGAACCGGGAAATGCACAGGATGTAATGGGAGCTACCCGCTTTGTCTATCTGGACGAGAATGCCGGGAAGACCGTCGCCCCTTACATGAGCCAGCAACTGGAAACCGGAAGTGATTTTATCGGAGCGGATAAGGATATTCCGGAAGATGAAGTGGAATGCAAACTGCCTTTGGAGGAGATGAGAATGCTGAAAGAAGAACAGGAGGAACTGGACAGCCGCTCTCCCGAAACGGAAGCCATTGCTCCGATGGTTACTCCTGCTGACCTGCTCAATGTAGGCGACGTGCTGCTTAACCTGAATGGTGCCGGCTCGGACGAGAACAAATCATACAGGGCGGCCATGACACTGCATTCCATCCGGGAAACGGACATGTTTGAACTGTTCTCCTCCCAAGTGGAGAACAAGAAGCTGATTGAGGAACTGATGGGGAAGTATGTGGATAAGGAGGGGAATGCGTTGCCTTTGAAAAGAGAGAGGAAAGAAAGCAAACATGTTACTGACTGGAGGAATCTGGTCTGAAAAGGCAATATTTGTCATGTTCGGAAAATCCTGTATGCGTTAAAGTATATGGGATTTTTTATATGATGTACCCATTTAACGAAAACATGCAACAGGCATTCTTCCAAAGTGGAGGAAACCTGTTTTTTCTTTTTCATCCGTTGTACGGCAAAGACATCTGATGACATTTGATGACACCTGATGACACCTCTGAATCATAGCGCATTATCCCCATTTATCTTTGTTGTCGAATTCAAATTTATGTCTTACCCAAACGATTCGACAATGAAAAGAAGAATCCTTTTTTCTGTGATGTGCGCGGTCATCGCCGCAAACACCTTTGCGCAGGGCCAGGGCCTTGCGGGTATCAACGAGGCAACCAGCCTCATGACCTCGTATTTCGATCCCGCCACCAAACTATGCTATGCCATCGGTGCGGTGCTTGGTCTGGTAGGCGGTATCAAGACCTATGGCAAATTTTCCAGCGGAGACCCCGACACTTCGAAAACCGCCGCCAGCTGGTTCTTTGCCTGTATCTTTCTGATCGTAGCCGCCACCATCTTACGTTCCTTCTTCCTCTAAAGCCTATGGAATATCCGGTAAACAAAGGTGCCGGCAACCCCGTCGAGTTCAAAGGACTCAAGTCGCAATACCTGTTCGTCTTTGCCGGAGGGCTTGCGATGGTGCTCCTTATGGTAGTCTTTCTTTACCTGACGGGGGTGGACCAATGGATATGCTTATCCTTCGGAATCCTATCCGGCAGCCTGTTGGTGTGGGTGATATTCCGTTTGAATGCCCGTTACGGTGAACACGGGCTGATGAAGCTGCTGGCTGAAAAACGGCATCCACGCTATCTGATTCACCGCAAGAGAGTTTTCAGATTATTCACAAGAAGAAGAAAAAAACAACAATCATGAGAAATGTATTAAAGGCGGAAACGCTGGAACGCAGATTCCCCCTGTTGTCGGTAGAAAACGGCTGTATCGTGAGCAAGGATGCCGACCTGACCGTGGCTTTCGAAGTGGAACTGCCCGAACTGTACACGGTAACGGCGGACGAGTATGAGGCAATGCACTCCTCCTGGATCAAAGCCGTGAAGGTATTGCCGGAACATAGTGTCGTCTGCAAACAGGACTGGTTTGTCAAGGAAACCTACCGTCCGAAGACCGATGACGGAGAACAGAGCTTCCTGACACGCAGCTATGAGCTGCATTTCAATGAAAGACCTTACCTGAATCACAAATGCTACCTGTTCCTGACGAAGACAACCCGCGAACGCAGCCGCCGGAAGAGTGACTTCAATACCCTTTGCCGGGGATTCCTGTTGCCCAAAGAGATAACCGACAAGGATGCTGCCGCCCGCTTTCTTGAGGCGGTGGAACAGTTCGAGCGTATTATGAATGATTCCGGACATATAAGGCTTCGCCGTCTGGAAACAGACGAAATCACCGGTACGAAGGAACGTCCCGGACTGGTGGAAAAATACTTTTCCCTCTCGCTGGAGGATGAGACCGCCGTATTGCAGGACATCTGCCTCAAGCCCGGCAGGATGCGCATCGGTGACAAACGCCTCTGCCTGCATACCCTTTCCGATACGGAAGACCTGCCCGGCAGACTTTCCACGGACATGCGCTACGAGAGGATGTCCACGGACCGCAGCGACTGCCGCCTCTCCTTTGCCGCACCCGTAGGACTGCTGCTGTCATGCAACCACATCTATTCGCAATACGTGTTCATCGACGACGCACAGGAAATCCTGCAGATGATGGAGAAAAACTCGCGCAATATGCTCTCGTTGTCAAAATACAGCCGGAGCAATGCCGTTAACCAGGAGTGGACGGAGATGTATCTTGATGAGGCACATACCAAAGGAGTGCTTCCCGTCAGATGCCACTGCAACGTCATCGCCTGGGCGGAGGATGCGGAAGAGTTCCGCCGCATCAGGAACGACACGGGCAGCCAGCTGGCCATGATGGAATGCACGCCAAGGTATAACACCATTGACACACCGGTCATCTATTGGGCGGGAATCCCCGGAAATGCAGGCGACTTTCCATCCGAAGAATCCTTTTATACCTTCCTGGAACAGGCCGTATGCCTCTTTGCCGGAGAGACCAATTACAGGAGCTCGCCCAGTCCGTTCGGCATCCGGCTGGCAGACCGCCAGAACGGGATACCGGTGCATGTGGATATTTCCGACCTGCCCATGAAAAAAGGCATCATTACCAACAGAAATAAGTTCATCCTCGGGCCTTCGGGCAGCGGAAAATCCTTTTTCACCAACCACCTTGTCCGCCAATACTACGAACAGGGAGCGCATATCCTGCTGGTGGACACTGGAAACAGCTACCAGGGGCTGTGCAGGATGATCCATGACCGTACCAACGGGAAGGACGGGATTTACATCACGTATGAAGAGGACAATCCGATATCCTTCAACCCGTTCTACACCGAATCCGGAAAATTCGATGTGGAGAAGCGTGACAGTATCAACACGCTGATACTGACCTTGTGGAAACGGGAAGACGAGTCGCCGAAACGTTCGGAGGAGGTCGCTCTTTCCGGAGCAGTGAACGCCTATATCCGAAAGATTTCGGAGAACCGGAACATCAGACCGGACTTCAACGGTTTCTATGAGTTTGTCGCCGATGACTACAGAAGAATGATTGAAGAGAAAAAGGTGCGTGAGAAGGATTTTGACATTGACGGTTTTTTGAACGTTCTGGAACCGTTCTACCGGGGCGGAGACTATGACTTCCTGCTGAACTCCGACAAGGAACTGGACCTGACAGGCAAACGGTTCATCGTATTCGAACTGGACAATATCAGCAGCAACAAAGTGCTTCTTCCGGTGGTGACACTGATCATTATGGAAACTTTCATCGCCAAGATGCGCAGGCTCAAAGGTATCCGTAAGATGATATTGATAGAGGAATGCTGGAAAGCCCTGATGTCCGCCAATATGAGCGAATACATCAAGTACCTTTGTGCGCCCGTAAAGATTGCATCGTAAATATCTCTTTGGCAAGAGATTAGGAACGTGTTCTTTGAAAATAACCTATCATCAGCCGACTTATCTGTTTCGGGAAAACTTAACCGAGCAGGGAGTGTAGCATGTCGGAAAAGTCATAAGTCAGTTAGTTACCAAACTGCGACTGAATGGCGAGATGAAAAGATAGATATGAGGATAAAGTCCGAATTGATTGAACGATAGTCTGAGTGGTCCCCCTTGAGGCTATGGCGTAAGGTAACTATCAACCGCCATATCGTGATACTACTTCAGTGAATAGGTATGAATGTAGCAAGAACTTATCACGACACAACCGCAGTAAGCGAGTAAAGGACGGAAGTCGTATCCGACAATCTATCATGCCAACAGTTACGATGTGATAAACGGGGATTACCTATCCCGAAGTGCCGAAAGGCTATTAGGTTCGACCTATGAAAATTCGGAGTGGTAACGGAGCTTCCATAGTAGTTTGAGCAAGGTAACGCCTTGTACATGGCGAAGGGAAGCAGCTAATTATTAATACAATTAACGGAAAATGTGAGAGACATTATGAGAAGTCCAGAAAGAGTATTAAACAGTCTATCAGAACACAGTAAGGATGCAAGCTATAAGTTTGAACGTCTTTACAGAATTTTGTTCAATGAGGAAATGTTCTATGTTGCCTATCAGCGTATTTACGCTAAAGAAGGTAACATGACTAAAGGTTCGGACGGTCAGACCATTGACAACATGAGCCTGAAACGAATTGAAAAGTTGATTGATACGTTAAAAGACGAAACGTATCAACCCCAACCGTCAAAGAGAGTGTACATACCGAAGAAAAACGGTAAGAAAAGACCTCTTGGCGTGCCGACTTTCAATGACAAGTTGATACAGGAAGTGGTAAGAATGGTATTGGAAGCCATATACGAGGGAAGTTTTGAATATACCTCGCATGGGTTTCGTCCCAATCGAAGCTGCCATACTGCATTAACTCATATCCAAAAGGAGTTTAGCGGTGCAAAATGGTTTGTAGAGGGAGATATAAAAGGCTTCTTTGACAATATAAACCATGATGTATTGATAAACATTCTCTCGGAGCGCATTGCGGATGAACGATTCATCCGACTGATACGCAAGTTTTTGAAAGCTGGATATGTCGAGGAGTGGCAATTCCACAATACTTACAGTGGCACACCGCAAGGGGGTATCATCAGCCCGATATTGGCTAATATATACCTTGACAAGCTGGATAAGTATATAAAGGAATACATAGCCAAATTCGACAAAGGGAAGAAACGAAGATTCAGTAGAGAAAGTATGGACTTTGGCAATGCAAGAAAACGTATTGTGCGAAAATTGAAATCCGTAAAAGATGAAAGGCAAAGGACAAAGCTAATCCTTGAACTGAAAGCAATAGAAAAAGGACGGGCTAAATATCCCAACGGCGAAGAAATGGACGCCGATTACAGAAGAATGAAATATGCAAGATATGCAGATGATTTTCTTGTGGGAATTATCGGAAGCAAGCAAGATGCACAACAGATAAAGGAAGATATTAAAAACTTCCTTGCTGATAAACTGGCATTGGAGCTGTCCGATGAAAAGACACTTGTCACTCACACGGAAAGACCAGCCAAATTTCTCGGATATGAAATCACTGTAAGAAAGTCCAACGACCAAAAAAGGGATAAACGGGGTAGATTAAGAAGAACCTATGGTAAAAGGGTCTGCTTAAATGTCAGTATGGAAACTGTCCGTAAAAAACTTTTCAATTTGGGAGTCTTAGAACTGACAAACCGTAACGGAAAGGAAATATGGAAACCGAAATGTAAATCGGGACTGATATTCAATGATGACCTTGAAATCCTTGATAGTTATAATCGAGAAATCGTGGGTTTCTATAACTATTACTCCATAGCCAACAACTGCGCCCATGCCTTGAATAATTTCAAGTACATCATGGAATACAGCATGTACAAAACGTTTGCAGGCAAATATAAATGCCGTACACGTGAGGTAAACAAAAAATATCGTAAGAACGGTAGGTTTATCATAAAACACATGACTAAAACAGGTGTAAAGGAAAGATTCTTTTACGATGGTGGCTTCAAACGAAAGAAACCCACCTATAAATCGGAATGTGACACTATGCCACGAACAATTTATACTGCGGGACGGACAAGTCTTGTTGAAAGGCTGAAAGCCCGTGAGTGTGAACTATGTGGAGCGACAGACGACCTTGTTATGCACCATGTAAGGAAGCTAAAGAACTTGCAGGGAAAGGAAAGCTGGGAACGACACATGATTGCCCGCAAACGCAAGACGATTGCAGTGTGCAGGAGTTGTCATAAGAAGATACATGACGGAAAGATAGACTGAAATTAGTGGAGAGCCGGATACGCTGAGAGGTGTAAGTCCGGTTCGGGGGCGAGCATTTGGAAACCTGCCATAGAAATATGATAAGGCGCCGGGTGCTTAGCCTACTTAAGACCGTCAGAAAATATTTCGGCGAGGCTGTGGTGGTGACACAGGAGGTGGACGACATCATCAGCTCTCCGATTGTGAAAGAGGCCATCATCAACAACTCTGACTGCAAGATACTGCTTGACCAGCGGAAATACATGAACAAGTTCGAGCACATCCAGCGGCTGCTCGGTCTGACCGAGAAAGAGAAAGGGCAGATTCTTTCCATCAACCAGGCGAACCATCCCGGGCGCTTCTACCGGGAAGTATGGATAGGGCTTGGAGGAACCTGCTCGGCAGTATATGCCACGGAAGTGAGCGAGGAAGAATACTTCACGTTCACGACCGAGGAGTCGGAGAAACTGGAAGTACAACGGATTGCCGGAGGGCCGGAGGGCAGTCTGGAAGGAGCCATCCGCCGTCTGGCGGAGAAAAAGCGAGAGGAACAGAAACAGGTATTAAACCCGAAATGAAAACGATTATGAGAAACAGACCCCTTATGAGGCTGGCGGTATGTCTGATAAGCATGGCCGCCATGATATTGCAGAGCTGTTCGGAAAGCGGTATCGACCGCGACAAGATCTGCGGAACGTGGACCAGCGTGGAAGGCAGACCTGACGTGCTGGTATACAAGGAAGGAGAATGCTATAAGGTGACGGTGTTTTCCCGTAGCGGGAGAACCCGAAGGCTGAAGCCGCAGACTTACCTGCTGGTGGAAGAAAACGGAAACCTGTTTGTCAATACGGGCTACCGTGTCGATGTGTCCTACAATGAGGCAGCCGACGTGCTGACATTTTCACCGGGCGGAGACTATGTAAGGAAGGAGGAACGGGCATGAAGGCAAGAACGCTTCTGATCGGAACGGCATTTGTACTGGGCGTTACCGGAGCACGCGCCCAATGGGTGGTGACAGATCCCGGCAATCTGGCCCAAAGCATCATAAACATGTCGGACAATATCGCCCATACCTCAAAGACGGCAGTCAATACGGCAGAAAGCTTTGCCGAGACAGTAAAGATCTATGAGCAGGCCAAGAAATATTACGACCAGCTGAAATCGGTCAACAACCTGATACAGGATGCCCGCAAGGTGCGTGACATCATCCTGATGGTGGGCGACGTGTCCGACATCTATGTAACCAACTTCGGCAAGATGATGAACGATGAAAACTTCTCACCGCGCGAACTGGACGCCATCGCCTTCGGTTACACCCGCCTGCTGGAAGAGAGCAACGGCGTGTTGCAGGACCTGAAACAGGTTATCAATGTCAGTACCCTGTCCATGACCGACAAGGACCGTATGGACGTGGTGGACAACTGCTATTACGAGATGCGCCGTTACCGCAACCTTGTGAGCTATTATACGAACAAGAACATAGCCGTAAGCTACCTCAGGGCCAGAAAGAAGAACGACCTGGAACGTGTGATGCGGCTCTACGGGAATGAAACCTCCAAATACTGGTAGCCATGATGCCGTTGTCGATAGATTTTGCCAACCTGCACACCATACTGGCAACCCTGTATGACGAGATGCTTCCCCTTTGCGAGGACATGATGGACGTGGGCAAGGGACTTGCCGGACTGGGTGCGTTGTTCTACGTTGCCGTCCGTGTATGGCAGTCGATGGCACGTGCCGAACCGATAGATGTCTATCCCCTGCTGCGTCCCTTTGCCATAGGCATCTGCATCCTGCTCTTTCCCACGCTGGTGCTCGGCACGCTGAACAATATTCTCAGTCCCATCGTGCAGGGCACACACAAGATGCTCGAAGGACAGACGATGGATATGGAACAGTACCGGATCCAAAAGGAGGAACTGGAAAAGGAGGCCATGCTCCGCAATCCCGAAACAGCATATCTGGTAAGTGACGAGGAGTTTGACCGTCAGCTGGATGAACTGGGCTGGTCAACCATAGATACCGCCTCCCGGCTGGGCATGTATGTGGAAGTCGGGATGTATAATCTGGAAAAGAAAATCCGGGATGCATTCCGCAGCCTGCTGGAGCTGATATTCGCAGCGGCATCGCTGCTGATAGACACCGTGAGGACTTTTTTCCTGGTCGTACTCTCGATACTGGGACCGGTAGCGTTCGCCTTCAGTGTATGGGATGGATTCCAGTCCACGCTCGGACAGTGGTTCACGAGATATATTTCCGTTTACCTGTGGCTTCCGGTCAGCGACCTGTTCAGCACCCTGCTTGCCAAGCTTCAGGTACTGATGCTTCAGAATGACATTCAGGAACTGCAGAACAATCCGGACTACTCGATAGACAACTCGAACAGTGTCTACATCATCTTTATGCTGATCGGGATTATCGGATACTTCACCGTGCCTACGGTAGCAGGCTGGATAGTGCAGGCAGGCGGTGCCGGAAACTTCAGCCGTAACCTGAACCGTACGGCCACCAAGACAGGCGGCCTTGCAGCCGGAGCAGGCGGTGCCGTATTGGGGAATATCGGAGGCAGGCTGAGGGGCAAATAAACCCTGCGGAGCCTCCTTCCCATGAGTCGGGCAACCCAAGATGACGGGTCCGGTGACCTGTCGGAACGGGATGTCCCGTCATACCGGAAATATTTATTCATTCAAACCAGACATCAAAAAAAATGGAATTCAAGTCATTGACAAACATTGAGAGCAGCTTCAAGCGCATCCGCCTGATGTTGGCGGTCTTTGCTTGCTGCTGTGCGCTCGTTACCGGATATGCGCTGTGGAGCTCATACCGCTTTGCCGAGAAGCAACGCGAGAAAATCTATGTGCTTGACGGGGGTAAATCGCTGATGATGGCCCTTTCGCAGGACCTCTCACAGAACAGGCCTGCCGAGGCGCGGGAACATGTAAGGCGCTTTCACGAACTGTTTTTCTCGCTCTCACCCCAGAAGGATGCCATCGAGCACAATATCAACCGTGCCCTGCAACTGGCAGACAAGAGTGCCTATCACTACTATGTGGATTTTGCCGAAAGAGGGTATTACAACCGCCTGATTTCAGGCAACATCAACCAGGTGGTGCATGTGGACAGCGTGGTGTGCGACTTTGCCGCCTACCCTTACAAGGTGCGGACATATGCCCGGCAGCTGATTATCCGTGAAAGCAACGTGACCGAGCGCAGCCTCGTAACTTCCTGCTCGCTTCAAAACACAGGACGTTTGGATGACAATCCCAACGGATTCATTATCGAGCAGTTTACCGTGCTGGAGAATAAGGACATAAGAAGTGCGGAACGATGAGGGGAAAACGCGGATTCTTCGGCCATGCGGACAGCCGGGTACGGCTGTTCTGCCGGCGGCTGACAGGAAAGCAGCGCATCCTTCTGGCAGGCACGGCCTCGTTCCTGCTTGCTGCCTCCTGCCTGTACTCGATTCTCTCCTGTGTATCCCGTTTCGGGGAGCCGGGCCAAAGACCGGCAATGGGACATATCCGTTCCGTCGTGTTCCGGCCGGAAAGAACAAGAAACATTCATTCAAACATCCATAAACATGAAAATGGACTTTCAGAAAATCAGGGAACGGCTCGGAGTGTCAAATGACAAGCCGCTGACTCCCGAAGAGAAGCGCCGGCGCGCAAAGTATATTGTCTATCCGTTTTTCTGCCTGCTGTGCATGGGGTTCCTCCTGCTGGTATTTAGCCCGTCGGAAAAGGAGAAGGCGGAAATGGAAAAAGGCAGGGGTTTCAACGTGGAGATGCCTTCACCGGAAGATTCGGAAATGGAGGGCAACAAGGTAAGCGCCTACGAGCAGGAAGCACTAGCAAAAAAGGAAAAATGGCGCAGGGGAACCTTCCAGGAAATGTCCGAATTGCTCAACAAGGACGGTCAGGATACTGCCGGTCTTACCGCAGGAAAAGCAAACATGGAACTTCCGCCGGAACCGGAAAAGGGGAAAGCCCCCGGCTCCATCCGTTCCTCTGCAGAAGCCTACCGGAATATGAACCGTTCGCTGGGCACTGTATATACCCGGAATGAAAATCAGCCAAACGTCGATCTGCTCCGCCGTATTGAGGATCTGGAAAAAGAAAGGAAGCCGGCGGAAGAACAGGCGAAAGGCCAGACCCTGGAAGAAAAGATGGCTCTGCTGGAAAAGTCCTACGAGCTGGCTGCCCGCTACAACGGGAAAGAGCCGGATGCTTCCTCTACAACAAATGCCCCAAACAGCCGGAAAGAACGGACGGCTGTCCGGCCTGTAAAACGGGTACAGAACCGGATGGTGTCATCACTGGCCCAGCCTGCAGGCAATGAAGACATTGCTTCCGGATATGCAGGCGAGAGAAATACCGGCTTCCACACCCCGGTAGGCAAAATGCCATCTTCCGGCAGGAATACCATCGCCGCCTGTGTGCATGGCACGCAGACCGTATCTGACGGACAGGCACTGCGTATCCGCCTGCTTGAGCCGATGGCAGTGGACGATCTCCTTATCCCAAAAGGTACGGTACTGGTCGGCGGCACACGTGTCGAGGGGGAACGGATGGGAATCCTGATCGAGACAGTGGAGTACAGGGGCACGCTGTTCCCGGTGGAACTCGAAGTGTATGACGCTGACGGGCAGCAGGGAATCCTTGTACCGAACTCGATGGAGTATGATGCCGCACGTGAGATTGCCGCCGGCATGGGCACCTCTATAGGAAGCAGCATCAATATCTCAACGGATGCCGGAGCGCAGATTGCCTCGGATGTGGGCAAGGGGGTGATACGGGGTGTGTCACAATATGTGGGCAAGAAGATGCGCACGGTGAAAATCACCCTGAAGGCCGGGCACCGGCTGTTGCTGCATTCTCCTGAAAAATGAAGGAGGAAAGGAAATCAACCATTTATTCACCAATCAACCAAGAAACACACATGAAGAAGATTCTGATGATGCTTGCCCTGATTGCGGGCACAGTGGCTGCATACGCGCAGCAGAGCAGCGGGGATTATTATGAAGGACTGAGCCGCAAGATCGGATTCAGCCGGATGATTCCCCCGCACGGTCTGGAAATCACATATGACAAGACCGTACATATTATTTTTCCCTCTCCCGTGAGATATGTGGACCTGGGTTCGCCCAATCTGATAGCGGGCAAGGCGGACGGTGCGGAAAATGTGATCCGTGTGAAGGCAACCCGGAAACATTTCCGGAGCGAGACAAACATGAGCGTAATTACCGAAGACGGCAACTTCTATACATTCAACGTCAAGTATGCCGACGAGCCTTTGCTGCTGAATGTGGAAATGTGCGACTTCATCCATGACGGAGAGGCCGTGAACCGTCCGAACAATGCGATGGAAATCTACTTGCAGGAACTCGCCGGGGAGTCTCCCCGTCTGGTACGGCTGATCATGAAATCCGTGTATGAACAGAACAAACGCAAGGTCAAGCATATCGGCTGCAAACGGTTCGGAGTGCAATATCTGCTTAAAGGACTTTATGCGCACGGCGAACTGATCTATTTCCATACCGAAGTGAAGAATGCCACGAACGTGCCTTTCGACGTGGACTTCGTGACCTTCAAGATCGTGGACAAGAAAATCATGAAACGTACCGCCATGCAGGAACAGGTCATCTATCCGCTTCGTGCCTTCAACTATGTGACCCGTGTGGACGGGAAGAAGAACGAGCGGACGGTGTTTGCCCTGCCCAAGTTCACCATTCCCGACGACAAGAAGCTGATAGTGGAAATGTATGAGAAGCAAGGCGGCCGGCATCAGTCCTTTGATGTGGAGAATGAGGACCTGGTACGCGCAGAAACCGTCAATGAACTGAAAGTCAGATGAACGCCATGAAAAGAAACTTCCTCTTTATTATCCTCCTGCTTGCCCTCTTTACGGGGCAGGCAGAAGCCCAACGCCGCCTGCCGGGAATGAAAGCCGTCCGCTTCACCACTGAAATGGTCGACGGATTTTACAGCCGGGCAAACCGTCACGATGCAGGCTATGCCTTCTCGCTGGCTGTATCCACCTGTACCGGGAACGGAAACCAGTGGATGTTTGGCGGTGAGATGCTGAAACGTAACATCCCTTACCGGAGTACGCATATACCCTTGTCGCAATATACGGGGGAAGGCGGTTATTACCATACGCTCTTTTCCACCCCCGGCAAGTCCTTCTTCCTGAACCTCGGCGCTTCCGCCCTGTTGGGCTATGAGACCGTGAACGAAGGAGACCGGCTGCTGGATGACGGAGCCGTTTTGCAGCAATGCGAGTCTTTCATCTATGGCGGCGCGGTAACGCTGGAAGCGGAAGGATACCTGTCCGACAGGGTTGTCCTGCTGGTGCGTCTGCGTGAGCGTTTCGTGTGGGGCAGTGCCTCGGGGATCTGCCACTTCCAGTATGGAATCGGAGTAAAATACATTTTCTAACCTTAAAAGAATACATACCCATGAAAAGAAAAATCCTTGATTTTATGCTGACGGCCTGCTGTATGGCATTCTCCTTTCTTGGTCTTGTCGCTTGTGACAATGAGCTGGATATCAGACAGGAATACCCGTTTACGGTAGAGTCCATGCCGGTAGCGGATGAGATTACCGATGGGGAGACTGTGGAAATCCGGCTGGAAATCAAGCCGGAAGGGAACTTTGCCGGAACCGTCTATACGCTAAGGTATTTCCAGCCGGACGGCAAGGGCAGTCTGAAGATGGAGGACGGCACGGTACTGAAGCCCAATGACCGTTATCTGCTGAACGAATGGAAATTCCGTCTTTACTATACTTCGCAAAGCGGCAAGGAATCCCAGACCATAGACCTCTATCTTGAAGATAATTGGGGGAATCTGCAACAATTGACATATGATTTTAATGGAAAGGATACGGATGAAGAAAATAACAAGGAGGCTGCATGAAAAGAATACCGGCTGTTATGATCTTTCTGTTACTTGTCTTGTACGGCAAGGCGGAAAATCCCCCGTCTGACAAAGATAAGGCGGTAGCCTGCATCAAGCGGTGGGAAGGCTGGCACCGGGGGAAAATGCCTTACATCGGTTACGGACACCGCCTGCTTCCCCATGAAACGCTGACCGAGAACCTGAGTGAGGCACAGGCAGACTCACTTTTGAGATGCGACCTTGAACGGTGTTTGAAGGTATTCCGAAAATATGGGAAAGACTCGCTCCTTTTAAGTCTGTTAGGCTTTAATGTAGGCTGTTACCGTCTGATCGGCAACGGCAAGATACCTAAAAGCAAACTGATTCAGAAACTGGACAGCGGCAACCGGGATATTTACAGGGAATATGTATCGTTCCGCTGTTATCGGGGGAAAGTCATTCCAAGCATAGAGAGAAGAAGAAAAGAGGAGTTTGAACTGTTCTATATTCCGTAGATTGCTTGCTGATAAAGGTTTGGTTGTTACGAGACGACCGAACCTTTTTTATTTGTCCGGCATGAACATATCCCTAACAGGGGATTGTAAAGTTCCATTCCACAATAAACCTTGAATACCGTAACAGGAAACAGATGGAACATCGGAATGTGCATGACTAAAGATCTGTATTTATGTCATAGGGCACATGAAACATAAAAGTCCCTTGGGCAGAATGACTCCAATTGCCATATTAGATGCATATTCCCAAAGCGGGCAGAATCAAGAACCGGGAAGTGGCTAAAACGGAAACGCCACAGGTATGATGTGATATACATCCCCTTGTGACGTTTCTGTTTTTTTAAGATGTATTTGTCTGCTGTTCTTACTTTTGAAGCAAGTATTCCCCTATTGAACGATACCGGTCTTTGATTGCGGCATTTTCATTGAATCCATTCAGACAATGGAGCAAGGCTTTCTCCAAAGTGGTGTATCTGCGGTTAAAACATTGCGGATTGTCCAGGCAATAGGCATTCAAGGCATATCTGTATGGGGCATATTCAGGATTATCCTCTTTTGTGATTTTCACATGCCAAGGAAAGTGTATCCGCAGAGTGAATGACCGTGTTTCCCCTTTTGTAATCCGTTCCTCTTCCTCCAGCATTTTTTTCACGAGGGACCTGTCCAGCAACGGATATCCATATTCCCTGTAATGTTTGATATGGCAGCAATACTCCGTTGCGTATTGCTTCAATTCTTCCGGTCTTATACCATAGTGTTCCCCATAGAAAAGCAGCACTTCCCTGCCTGTTACGATAACGGGCTTTCCGTCCGCTTCATGTTTAAATACCTGCCGTTCCATCTTTTCCCTGTCTGTCAGCAAGGCAAAACCGAAACATTCCGTAAGGGTGAAACTTTCCCTGCCGGGAACGGACAGCCCAATAAGCCTTTCCAATGTGTGGCAGTAAAAGAAAATACCGTCATCGGCCATACCGGTGTCTGGTGAAAGCATAATTCTTACATCCTTGACCTGACCGCTGTCCCTTTGGACAATCCGGCAATTCGCGTAATGTGGCTCACAAGCATTCTCTTTCTTGAACCTGTGGTATTTCTCCAAAATTTCGTTCCGGATTTCCTCCTTGTCGGTCAAGGCAACTCCCAATCCGCAGTTTTCGCACCATCCGTAATAAAAAGCTTCGTCCGTGAAGTGGTCGAACCCTTTTGTGTTGGGGTTTACCATTGCCTCACACCTGACATTGGCCGATCCGCATCTGCTGCACACTATATTATTTCCCATTGTTCTTCTGCTTTACGGGCGACTCACGGCCGCCCTTGTCATACAATTCGGTTGTTATTCTCTTAATTTATCTTTACCCGGTTCATCAGCTGTCCCGAAATTTCATGCAGTTCCCGGCAGCGTTCCGGCTGCTGTTCCCTTGCAAAGGCGGTGATTCCCTGTGTCAGTTTCCATAGCGTGGCCCCGCCTGTAACTCCGTCGTCAGGATTGTTGTTCATCAGCAGTTTCTCGACCTCACGTCCCTCGTTTTTCAACAAGGCTCCTTTCTGCACCAGATTCTTCAGTTCCCTGTCGAAATCCACGTCTATCTCCGATGCTCCTTGAATTTCGATGGCCTTCTGCATGATGGTGTCTTTGCTGTACAGTCCTTTAGTCAGGTCGGAAACAGCCGATACGGTGGTTTGCGTGTCCAGTTCGTAGGTCTTTTGGGAGAGGGACAGGGATTCCGGCAGTCGGCCTCCAAGGTGTATCTGCCGCATGACGGACTCCCTGACCATCCCGTTCAGGCACGCCCCGTTGAGCAGGAACGACCGCATATCGACCGATCCGTTGCCATAGTCGGATGTGGAGAAGCGTGCTCCTGCGAAGATGATGACCGTTCCGTTCTTACGGGTGGGTATCTCTATCGGAGTGGGCAGGATTGTCTCACACCATACTTTCGTGTCGTTCATATAGGCATCGGACACGACTGCTCCCTGTCCTCCCGCCTCACGGATGAAAGCGGTCAGGATATCCACCGAGTTCAGCCGACGGTAGGAGTCCGACAATACGCCCCGGACTTCCATTCCTACCGCCCGTATCAGTACCCGTGTACGCTCGGTCCATCCCGAATGCTCGTTCAGGATGGTGGCGCACAACTGTTTCTGCCAAACATCCCCGGCGGAAAGCTCGCGCAGGTATTTGGTGGGAATGCCCATCTTCTCCGAAATCTGGCTTATGGCGTTGCCGTGCAGGTTGAAGTTCCCTTCGGGCATTGCCATCTGTACCCTTCCTTCCGCTTTGAAAGAGATAACGGGGCGTTCCTTGCTACGTTGGCTTACCCCGATGGGAGCGATGAAATCCTGCGCGATCCGTCCCTCACTGAGCAGACGGTTGATGGTGTCCATGACACCACCTTGCCTGCCTTCTATCATCCGCTGTACCTTGTTAATGACTACCTGGTTGAGGCCCTGCTGTTTCTGTACCGATGCAGCTGCCGGCATTACTGTTGTTTCCATAATACTATGTTTTTAATGTTGATGAATCAGAATTTATTCTTAGAGCTTGTCTTGGTTGTTTTAGTATGTCCCATGTATTTTTCTTCTGACAAACGGATATAATCCTCTTCGCTATATCCGGTCAGCCCGAACAGTTCATAATATCCGGGGAAAGTTTTTTTTCCCGCTTCCGGTATATGCATGCTGGTTCCCTTGTGGCAGCAGATGATATGCCGGACAAAGCGGTAACACTTGCAAAGATCAGCCACGACGGTATATTCGTTGTCCGTATGAGGTTCGTAATATCCACAGGAAAGATTGATACAGGATACTTCCAGACCGTTTCTTTTCAAAGCCGCCACATCTGTATTCAGTCCCTGTGCCGGCTTGTAGCCGTACTTCCGGACATCTATAGCTGAAATGAACTCGTTGGAGCAGAGCTTCATCCCATTGATTTGTGTTACCATATCCCCGTTCCCTTTCCGGTCACACTGAATCACGAAACGGCAATCGGAAAAGAAGGACATATCGGCATGGCTGCTGCCTATGCATCCCACCTCCTCCTGTACGAAGAAGGCACATTTCACCGTCTTGCAATCCTCCAGGCATTTCAGGCAGATCCAGATGCCGTTCTTGTCATCCGCACCGATTCCGGTCATCCGTTTACGCTTGTGATCATAGCCGACAATCATCGAGTCCGCCACAAGATGGGCTGCATAAGAGCCTGTCTTGCGCCAGTGTACCTCATCCATGTGCGCCACGACACAGGGGTAGCTTTCCCGGTTGCCTTTGACCGCATAGATGTTTCCGTACCTGTCTTGCCGGAAAGGAATCTCCATCTTTTTGAGTTCCTCTATGATGAATTTAGCCATCTTCCCCTCTCTGCCAGAGGGGGAAGAAATGCCGTAAAGAGCCATTAGTTTTTCCATGATAATGATATTTTAGGAAATGAACAATTTTTCGATTTGCAGGTATCGTCTGAATTCCGGTACGGGACGCCCTTTACGAAAGAGAAAAGACGGATATTTCTTTCCTTTATATTCCACTGATAATCCTTTCAGGACTTTCCCGAATACGGTAGATACATAGTACATATCCTGACAGTTCTTGCAGAATGCCGCATCCGGGAAGATATGTATCTTCCCGCATTTGGGACATACATATTTTTTCCTGTTTGCACACCCTTCCGTGCTCCGGCAGGTGGCTATGCTCGTGTCGCCCTCCGTATTTCTCAGTTCCAGGTTACCGTCCGTCAGATGGAGGCTGTAGAACGTGTCGAGGTAAGGCACCCCTTTCTTGTGCCACCTGCAGGCGGGCACTTTCACCGTCAAAGAAACCTGTATATTATCTCCGGCCGCCCATTCCTGCTCCTCAATGGGATTCAGTACGGTGAAATCCGTTGTATGTGTATAATCGTTGTATCTGCGTCGCAACAGGATACCTGCCTCCTGCGCCTGCTTGCGGATCAGTTCGATGACGAATGCGTGTGAGGAATAGATACGATCCAGCAGGGAGGCGGCAATCGGTGTGTTTATTGATTTCCACAATGTTATCTCGTTCCATACAATGGCCCGTCCGACCACATTGCTGCTGTCATCCCTTGCCACGAGTATTTTGGCTCCTGCGAAATTGGCATAGAAATCCGCTGCATTACGGGCCTTGTCTTCATATCTCATACAGGAGTTGTGCAGGCTGGATTCGCTACCGTCAGATATGGGACTATAGTTGCTTTCCAGATAAGCCTCCATAAAATCGTTCATACTGTCATGCAGTCTGATTGTGACCTTGCTGTCCAGTGAGATGGCGCTGCAGAAATAGTTGATTTCATCGGGCTGGTACGGTCCTAGATTTTTGAACAGCTCGATAAACGTGGACGGTTCCAGATCTGTCCGGTTCTCCGGAAACCAGGGCGCCTGCGGATTGTTCCGGTCCGGGAAATTGGGATGGCCCAAGTCTTTGTTGCATGCCGTGAACACGATCCGGATTTTCTTGAACGTGCCGGCTTCCGTCCGTTTGCGTTTGGTGGAGAAAAAATTGTAGGACCCCCGTATGACTTCTTCCACCGGTACGTTCTTTTTTACTTCCGAAAGGATATCTTTGGCTATCACACTTCCGTTTTCCGCCGCATGCATCAGGCGGGATTTCAATTCGTTGCTAACATTCAGTTTCATAATCATTCGGTTTATTGTTTATAAATTCTGTTGTTTATATGGCAATTGTTTCTTGCCAGGCTGCATTTGGCGCAATTTCTCTTTCCGCTTTCTGAGCAGGTCAACGGACATGTTCCTGCTTGTCCGATATTCCTCCTCACTCATCCGGCGAATGGAGGGAATGCCCGTCCGGGTCAGTGTATGGTTTACCATCCAGCCGTCCATGAAGTTTTCGGGGCAGAGGCTGTCATGGTGGATGACCTCACCTATGCAGCCATGTACGAGCATGTTGCAAACGGTCATCAGGCAACAGGTACGGCTGACATCCTCTGCAACCAGATAATTACCCAGGTGGCGTACATGATATGCCAGCAGCAGCCTTCCGCTTCCGCATGTCGGGTCACAGATACGTTTCCCTGTCGCTGTCTCCCCCGAATCGGTACATAAGACCATCAGGTCGCAGATATCCGGCGGAGTGAAGAACTGTCCGTTCACCTGCCGACCGCTTTTGGAGGATATTGCCATGAAGAGGTCACCGAACGCATCAAACCATCCGCCGGATTGCAATTCCCGCTGCATGAGCCGTATCCATCCGGTAAGCATTTCCATAAAATGCCTGTTCTGCTGCCGTTTGTATTTCCAGTCCATAAGGGGCGGTGCGCCGGGAGAGAACCCGTGAATGACATAACGCAGGAAATCGTTGAAAACGGATATCGGATCGTAGCCGTTCGAATAGGCGAAATCACAGACCATTTTCTCAAGCGGACGTATCGTCTGCGGTGTGTTGTATGGTACCATATTACTCTGATTTTTTATAGATTGTTACTATATGTCTTTTATGGTCAGTCTGTATCCTGACGGGAGAAATGCCAAGGAAAGAGAGATGGGTGTCCGCTTTCAGCATGTTCCATTCCCATGCAGGAAGTTCCTTCCATTCCATACGGTATGCCCAGAGTATGAACAGACCGGGACGGAATCCGTTGAAAAGCTTTCCGTGCAGAATCCCGACCAGCCGTTCCAGTTCTTCCCGCGAGTAAAGGGTGAATGCCTCATTCCGATAGACAAAGGCATCAGCCGGTTCAATATCCGGCTGACACTCGATGAGGTATCTCGTCCATTCTTTTGTGGTGTACTTTTCGTACAGAGGATCGGGTTCCGTGTATTTCCATGCCCTGACGAATGTGTGGAAGAGGACGGCACCGTTCCTGTGCCTTCCGGTATGCCCCCACATCCGGAACTGTTTGCTGCGTATGCCATCGGGAATCAGCAATTCCGGACCGGTTGTAACCCAAGGGCCTCCTTCGGTATTGTAACCGGTACACTTTTCATTTTCATGGCAAAAAGGTGTCTGTGGGAGAAGGCAGATATGAACTTCCCGGTCATCGCCCCTTTCAATGTGTGCCTGCGGATAATAGTCACCGCCACGGGTGATATAAGTGACAACGTCTCCTGCAGTCGGTAAACCGACTCTTTCCCTGTCCTCCCGCATCCTTGAAATCAGCCGGTTCACCTTCTCCACATCACATTCCTTTATGGAGCAGGCACACCCTTCATGCCTGTTGAGCAGAGTCAGACTTTCCAGGTCATAAAAATTACCGTACTTCATATTGAGATCGTTTTTGTTGATACAATTTGACCTGACGGGTAACCATGTCGCAGAACTTCTGTCCGTTCTCCTTCTCGCTTCTGAAATAGGCAATCATGTCCCAGAGATTCCGATTGAAGTAGCCGGTCCATTTTTCGTAATAGTGACTTCCATAGACCTTTCCGAACGTTTCCTCGAAAAGTGCAGGAGTCAGCCCTTCATCCCCGTGGTGGTTGTATTGCCACAGGGAGACAAGCAGCAGCTGGTTATAATCCAGTGTTTCCATATCTGTTCTTTTTTAAGTAAAACATCGGCCTACATGGGTAGGCATTTTTATTTCTTGATGTCTTTCCAGTCTGTTTTCCGGGGATTGCGGCAAGGCTTGGCGAAAGAAAATACCGCAGCGAAGCGAGGATGATTTTCTTTCAGCCAACCCAGCCCCTGAAAGGGGCCGCCTTGCACAATCAGCCCGGAAAACGGCTATCTTTACAGCAAGAAATGAAAAAGCAGACCTCGGATTCTCTGTTCTGAAGTCTGCTTTTCGGTCATTGTCAAGTTTCATGTTTTTCAGGTATGTATCTGCCATCCGTGGAACGGCTGCAATGTTACGGCAAACGACCTGTCAGGTATTCCATGATAGAGCAGACCTCCTACGATACCTATTCTTCCATCAGCATAATGCTGGGTAAAGCCGAACGAGTATGGGGCATGGTCATAGTAGAGTGAAATCTCACTGGGATAGTCAGGATTCCCTTCCCAACTCTTCAACCGTTCCAAGCACTTTTGAAGTGAGGTGTCACCAATGGATTCGGCATAGCGCTTTACGTTCTCGAAATGTTCTTCATTCAGGATTTTCATAACTTTGGTGTTTTATCTGTTAAACAATGAAAAAGCGAACTCCGGCTTTTCAGCACTGGAGTTCGCTTTTCGGTCATACTTGAATTCCATGTCGTCAAATAAAGGGTAAGTCGGTATCTTCCAGCATGGGCGCGAGCATCCGGCACATTTCGTAAGACGCTTGATTTCGGCTGTCAATCCGGCACGACTCACGTTTTGCCATGGCGATGATACATGCCTTTATTGTTTTGAAAAATGTCTGTTCCAAGGTCTTATGGAAAAACGGGAGTGTCTCTGCAAAACGTTCGGGACTGAATCCCGTATCATTCAGTGCCTGTTCCAGTGCCTTTGCCGCCTTATACTCCCGGCTTTGTTCCAACCGTTCCGGTAAACCTCCGGACTGCGCTATATGGAGCTGGCGTTCCAGTTCGGTAACGGCTGCCGAGAGCAACAGCTTGATGGCATCCGGATTTCCGATGCCGAATTTCCGGTTGTCGGTTGTGTGAAATTCGATCAGGTTTACAGAGCCGTTCTCCTGAAGATTTCTGTAGTGCGTCAGGTTCTCACCCAGCATCTTTGTTCTTTGATTATCCATAGTTTTATTCATTTTCAAGATGTGTAAAAGACTCGTCTGTTTTCAGTCAATCCAAAACGTGCCGCAATGCGGACATTTGGTACCGCATGGGAAGCTGTTTATATAATAGGTATCTCTGTGACGTTTATGGTTCATGTCTCCAAAAGTACATCCGCCTTCCCGAAACCTTTTTTCATAAAGAGCTTCCTGCTTCTGATATTCATTTATGTGACTCTTCTGCAAAGTGACTTCCAGAGGCATCATTCCGGTTTCCCAACGGGTGGAATCACACCAGCTGTTCAACAACCCGCAAATTTCATTCGCATAGGAATAATGTACCTGAGAATCCACAAAAAGATTGTCCCTGTAGAACGGAAGGGTGATGTCAGTCTGAAGACTTACATGATACCCCGCACCATTCCGGCTGTCTACAATAGCAACAATGACACCTCCATAGAATCGGATGCGCTTGAAATCATGTGAAGTATCTCCCGTAATCAGTCTGGAGAATATGGCATTGAAATAGATGCGGAGTTCGCCACCGTACGGAGCATTGACCAGAAGTTCATGGAGTTCATCGGTAAACAGCCCTTCCTTCAGTTGAAGCGCTCGTCTGATTTTACGAAGAGAGACCGTTTCGGATTCTCCGCGCCCACAGCCTCCGTACACATAGCCCTCGATTTCGACTCCAAGGGAGTAGAACATATTGGTTACAGCGGAATTGTCTATCAGTTCTTCTGCCGGATCGGTATTGTTCCGTTCGTAAAGCAGGTCTTTTATCTTCTCCTCATGTCGGATATATTCGGCGGATTTCCCGTCCGCTTCCATCTCATTCCGTATCTCCGAGAGATACCCTTGCAGGTTGTCATGTTCCTGATCGGCATACCACTCCAGGATTTGTTCTTCCAATGGACCGAGACTGTTCCGACGGATGCACTGCTCCTGCAAATCATCATGGCTGTCCAAATTCTCCCGGTAGTCCACGTAATAGAGGCTGACCGAATGAGGAACATAGTCCGTCCAGGATTGTTTTTCCTTCTTCATACCGCTTCCTCCTCTGTCTTTAATGTTGTCACATCATCCACTCCGTTGACGGGCGGCAAACAATCTATGATATATGACAGATGTCCGGCAAAGGCTTCATCCGGCTGGAAGTTTACCTCATTCCCGTATTCATTCTCTACACCATAGAGGCGCAAGTTGCCGTTCTCGATGGTAACCCTGCAAATCAGCACATCAGCCGGAGCCGGTTGTACGCTGCCTGTATTGACAGCAATGACGGGGCATTCCCCATCATTGCTGTTCCATTCATAGGAAGCTCCATGCAGTTCTATGGCTGCATACAATTCCCTGTATTCCATTTCTTTGATAGCCCTTATCCGGGCGTAAAAGTCTGTATGGTTCATATTGCGTTTTTTTGTTGGATTTCTGATACATGTGCAGAATGGAAACCCTGCCGGGAACCCATCCTGCATACTGATTCAAGCCTGCACTTCCTTCTTTTCCATTCTGATGCTCCGCAGCTTGTACAGCAGGTAATGGAACAGTTCCAGGTCGTAGATGCGGTAAAAGAACTTTTCCCCTGTTTCTTTGACCGTTCCGGCGAAAGACACAGACTCTCGGTTGGTGGGATATTGCAGAAAATCCCCGTTTGCTGACAGGGTATGTCTGTTTTGCACCACTCTTTCCAGGAATCTGCCCATATCGTCGTTTCCCTCATAGCCGGAGAAGTAGAGGAAATGATGGCGGCGCAAGCTTTGGAGAACCCTGGTTGTTTTCTGTCTTGCATCCTTGCCGGAGGATTCGTCCGTACCTTTCACCAGGTTGCAGATGAATTTCTTCTCTCCATTTTTGTCAAGGAACAGATATGGGACTATAACTGTGAAACTATGCCGTGTATGGTCAAATATTCCCATTGGTTTTTCTTTGAGGATGCCGCCTTTGAATGTGACCTTCCGGTAATGTCTGTCCATTTGCTGTTCCAAATCCTTTCTTGGTGTGTTCACGGAACGCAGCCCCGTAAAATACCGTCCGTCTATCCGGAAGCAGAACCGGTGAATGCCGGCATGATACGGCTCGCTCATGAAAAAGAAATTCCGGGTGTGCCGGATGGGTGGCTGGGTGTCCATATAGTCAAAATAGTCCTCTTCCGTAATTTCACAGAACGGGGCGCAGAGAGACTGCAGGTGGATCTGCATTTTTTTGCAGATGGCATTCCCGGGCACGGCAATGAGGCTGGGGTTATTTTCCCTTTCCCTCAATTCTTCCAGTGTTTCGTGACCATAATCACTATGTATCCCATCAGACATGACGGTCAGGCAACTGCCGTCAAAGCAACGTGAATCAATGATGAATCTCAAATTGTCGTTTTTCATGGCTCAGATGTTTTGAAGGTCCAACAATCTTTTTGCGGCACCGAGAGCATTGGAGGTAAGCTGCCGTTGCCATGCCTTGTTTTTGGGTGACCAGCGGAATCCGGAGGATTTCAGTTCCTTTCGTCTGCTGTCTTCGGGAATCCTGTCAAACAGGATCTGAAGGCGGTCTTCCCCATAGTTCCATACAAGTGTTCCGCCCTCGAACGGCACTTCCTTGTTTTCCCGGCTTTGCATCGCTTTCAGCTTTTCGCGCATCCGTTCCGCCAGTTCCGGCAATTGGAAGAATTTGTTTCTCGGTGTGATGACGGGTTTCTTCACCCTTGCGTTATATTCGGAAATGAAGTCCACGGCCCTACGGACGATTTCCACTTCCCCGTGATTGGCCAGGGTGGATACCTTGTTCAGGATGCTGCTGACAAACAGGGCACGGCTATAGCCCCGGCATTGTCCGGTATCAATCCCATGGATGGTGTCGGCGCTGCTCTTGATGTCGCGTTTGAGCGTCTGCCATGCCTTTTCCTGTTTCTCTTCCTCCGGTCGTGCGGCTTCCTTTTTCCGTCTGATGGTTTCAAGAACTTTTTTCCGCCAATTGCGGAATTCTTCGTAACAGTTCTGATAGCTTCTGTTCGTTTTTTCCTGCCTGTAGTAATCAAATCCGCTCCGTCCCGTCACCATCGGGTTGGCACAGTGGGAGAGGACCGAGAGCTGGGCGGACAACTTCTGCCGGTAGGCGGCGATGTATGTATCCCCTTCCTCTTCCGGCATGAGTTGCAGGTCGTTGTGCAGCTCCTCTCCGTAAATCATGATGTCCGTCTCGCCGCGAATCTCCGGATTGAAGGAACTCCAGGCGTATGCGTCGCAAGCCTGTTTCCACATATCATCCAGATAGCCCGGATGTTTGAATGCTACGGCTTGCCAGTCTTTGAAATCCCTGGAATGCAATTCATTGCGATCTTCCGGATTTCCGTACAGGTGTACATAGTTGCCCGTTCCATGATGCTCCTTTCTGAAATGGAACGGTACGGGGGGATAGTCCGTACCTTTTTTCCGGATCATCGTGACCCTGTGTGCATTCTCTATGGTAAGGTCTGCTACTTGCTCTTCGCAGACCTTTGCTGTTGTTTCATTCATAATCATTACTTTTTTAAATGTCAGCCGTAAATCATTTCTTCCAGTTCATCGTCCGTCAACAGGCGGATCTCTTCGTCCGAACAATAGTAAGCGATTTCTTCGTCCAAATCGAATGCTGCCGGATCAAGGCTTCTGATGCCATCCAGCAGTTCCTGTTCCAGTCTTTCTACGGAAACCAGATAGTTCCCATCTTTGCCTTGCACTTCCCGTGCAGGATAGCTCATTTCCCGATAAACCAACATCGTCATTTCCGGATTGGCTTCCTGCTGTCCTTTGCTTGTCGTCTTTCTGTTCATACCTTTATTTTTTAAAGTTTGACATGATCGGCTCCATGGAGCCGGATTTTCGTTTTCTTACTTGCCGGGCTGTCCTTTGTCGGGGATTGAGCAAGGCTTGGCAAAAGAAAATACCGCAGCGAAGCGAGGATGATTTTCTTTTAGTCAACCAGCCCCTGAAAGGGGCCGCCTTGCGCAATCAACCCGACAAATGGCTATATTTGCAGGTAAGAAATTGAAAGGACGGCAGGATATTGTGAATTATAGATTACAAAAAAAGCCATCCCTAGGGGGACGGCTTAATGACTGAATTTGTATACTTATTGTGCAAGACGCTCCTTCACGTTGTTCATTGCTTCTTTCAGGCTGCTGTTCATGACCCGTGCATAATGCTGTGTCATACGTGTGGAGGCATGGCCGAGCATGACGGAAACATCTTGAAGAGGCACATTGTTGGCAAGCGTGACCGTAGTCCCGAAAGTGTGACGGGCTACATGCGTGGTCAGATTCTTCTTAATGCCGCAGAAATCGGCTATTTCCTTGAGGTAGCTGTTCATCTTCTGATTACACATGACGGGCAAACAGCATCCTTTCTTAATGCAGGTCGGATGTTCCTTGTATTTCTCCAATATGGCCAGGGGTACGGGCAGCAATGGAATATTGCTGATGGAAGAGGCCTTCCTACGGTGTTCCAATTTGACCCTTCCTTTTCTTATCCACCAGTCTCCGAGATTGTCCTGTACCAGATTCTCTTTGTTCAGACTGGCAACATCGGAGAATGCCAGACCGGTGAAACACGCGAAGACAAAGACATCCCTGACCAGTTCAAGCCGTGGAATGGTGAATTTCTTTTTCATTACGGTCTGCAACTCGTCATAGGTCAGGAATACCGGATCGGTCTCGTCCTGCTCCATCTTGTAGCCGTAAAAGGGATTCTTGCGTATCCATTCCTTTGCCAATGCCATATTGGTAAATTTCTTGAAGCATTTCATATAACGGACTATGGTGTTCCGGCACAACCCCGCCTCCGTTTTCAGGTAGATGTCAAACGCACGGATGAACTCCGGTGTCAGCTCATGGAAAGTGACATCCTCCTTTCCGTAATAAGAGGGGATGAGCAGCTGTAATTTCTTCACCACGTTCTTATACCGGTTGATCGTGACGGGAGAGTAGTCTATACCCGCCAATGTTTCCATTTCCTTGATGCCTTCCCTCATGGTGCCGAGCAGTGTACGCATTTCGGTGTCTTTCCCGAAAACACGTTTAAGAATCAGTTTTGGGGTAATCAAGGCCTGTTCCAATACCAGTTCCTTGTGTTTTTCCAAGGCGCGTGCGTGCAGTTCAGCAATATAGGCGTTCAGTGCCACTGATGCCCTGTCCCTGCCTTTACTGCATCCTTTGGCGGCGTTCCATAAGTTCAGGGGTACGCTTCTTTGGATACGTACATCGTCATAGTCTCCATTGATGGTTATCCGCATCAATACCGGTGCCTCACCGTTTTTCAACAATTTCGTTTTAAGCACGAAAAACAGAATGTTCATTGTTCCTTGTTTCATCACTTTTGTTTTTTGAGGTGTTACATTCAATTGTTTCGTCAAAACCGGATGGCATGAGGACGTGGAGCGAAATGTTAAATTCGGTGGCTTTTTTGAGGGACTTGTGGAAAAGCCATAAAAATCCCATTTTTCTCAGGTTCGAATTGCCTTTTGTATCCCGGGTTCGATTCCTTTTTTTTATCCCGATGGGAAATACCGAATTTTTAAATTTCTTTCACTTTTTCGACTTCATCCGGTCATGTGTGCAAAATTACTTTTTCACACCGGAGATTGAAATTGTCAAACAGCTGAAAAACAATGAAGTATGGTGCATATTTATGGCTTTTTCAAAAGCCTTAAAAAAAGCCACTGAATTGGCAAAGTCCAACTTCACAAATATGTAGCGGAATGCGTAGTGAGGGTAAAAAAAAGAACCCTTGAACTATCTCTAATTCAAGGGTTTTCATGTGTGAAAAGCATTTATGTACTTTCTTTGGTGGTGCCACCAGGAATCGAACCGGGGACACAAGGATTTTCAGTCCTTTGCTCTACCAACTGAGCTATGGCACCAAGTCAGTGGTTAAGCACATAGGAACTTACTTCTCAGCACATTCAATAAAAAACTTAGCTTCTCGTTTGTGGTTGCAAAGGTAGACATATTTTTTGATTCTACAAATTTTCTACAAATTTTCTGTGAAATTCTTTTTGATTTCAAAAAAATGCCTTACCTTTGCACTCGCAAAACAGAAACGGAATGTAGCGCAGTTGGTAGCGCACTACGTTCGGGACGTAGGGGTCGGGCGTTCGAGTCGCCTCATTCCGACACTGTAAAGGATAAGAGGGTGTATCGTAATGAACGATGCACTCCTTTTTTCATCATGCCCTATAGTAACCAGTTAACTGAAATGAAGACTTATCCAAGAATTATGAGAAAAGATTATTCGAGAATTCTTGCCCGATTTCAAAAAGTTACATTTTTCCCTACCATAGTAGTTGGAATCCTGATACAAGTTCTGCCGGATCCTGCACCAAGTTCTGTGAAATCTTGTGCCAAGTTCTGCCTCACGACCTCACTCTTCCAGTGAAAAGACTAAATATTTACTTTTAGAAATAATAAAGAAAAATATAGATAGCGCTCCAGTTCTGCCACAACCGCCAATCGGGAGGGAACGGCAAACCAATGTCCTAAAGCATAAAACCTCTGCGGTTAATAAAAGGCCGGTTACCCCATTACATGAAGTAACCAGCCATCCATTATCCTGTTACCTAGTTAATTATCAAAACTTATAAGCTGCTTTACGTAACTCTTTCACTGAACCAAATGGTTTATTGGGCTTCAGGTAACGACCCATGAACTTATAAATGTCCAGACGAATCTTGCTTGACTCATAAGTGTCTAACCGATCAAAACTATGCGCACCGGGAGCACGCTCAAATATCTTATATTCAAACTTTTTGCCTTCTGCTTTCAAAGCTCGAATCATTGATTCCACTTCGATCACATTTACATCATCATCACTGGTATTGGTGTAGATAAGTAACGGGTCTTTCAACTTCTCCGCATGCCACACAGGAGAGCGCCGTTTGTATTCCGCAATATTATCCTTGGCAGTCTGCCCGATATGATTCTTGGCCGAAAAGATTTTGCGATAACTGTCGCTGGCATATCCCATACGCATGATTACATCCGAAACCGGCACACCGGCGAAACCACATTTATATTGTCCCGGATAATTGAAAAGATTCATCAGCGTAATCATACCACCATGACTCCATCCCATGATACCCACACGGTTACCATCCACAATATCAAAATTATCCACCATATAGTTACGGCTGATATATACATCCTCATTCTCCAATCCACCATAATCAATATTATTGTATGTACCCGAACCATATCCTGTACTTCCCCGGTAATCCGCTGCTACCACAATATATTCCTGCGCTATCAACTCGCGGATGATATGAGCATAATAGGTGTCCATATCGGCATGTACCCCACTATGAGGAAATACGATTAACGGATATTTCTTGTTTTCATCCACGCTTTTGGGAATAAAAATGTATGCTCTGAATTTAAGTTCGTTACCGGCACTCATCGAAGTAGGGTTGAACTCCTTCCAACGCGGTGGTCCACATAATATTACCTTATCTACATGGGCGATATCACCCACTTTCTCGTACCACAGGACATCATCAATTTTTTTCATTAACTGGTCAAACTGATGAACGGACAACTGTGCCCGTACTATTCCGGGCATACTACATAGGCAGCACACCAATACCACAAATTTTACTATTCTGTTTTTCATAAGCATATATTTAAATAATAATTATATAGAATATCAACTCTTGGGGTATCCCGGATTTTGTTCCATTTCAGGACTAAAGATAAACTGGTCCTCAGGAATCGGCAACACACATTTATAAAAATCCCAATCCACTTCTTCGTCCACACTGGGCAAATGATATCCTCCCTTCCGAATAATAGTCTTACCATTCCGCAGCAAATCAAAGAAACGATGTCCTTCACCTACCAGTTCCTTACTTCGCTCGTCCAAAACACGATCCAAAGTATAGTCAGCCATTGTCACCTCGTTATCGGGATTACCCCGTTTCACAATATCGTTCAAATAGCCAAGTCCTTGAACCGCAGCATCACCACCCAACTTACAACCAGCCTCAGCAGCAATCAGGTACACTTCGGACAAGCGAAGAACCACATTATTACATTCCAACGGTGCAGTCTTCATGTCCGTTCCTCTCAGTTTGTACAACCACCATACCGTTTTTCCCGCATATTTATTCTCCTCCAGCAACTGCCCACGCACATCTCCCGGATCAGCCAGCATCTGCTCCGCATATTTCTGAGTGACAAATCCCTTCTGATAGCCATACCAGTTCAATAAATACCCCCATGAATCCCGTCCTGGAGTATCATCCACACTATTGGCTATCTCAAAAAACGATTCCGAGCCAAACTTGGTTTCCACCGACCAGGCAGCCACATATTTCTCATGCGGATAAAGTGCATAGCTTCCCGATGCATCCACGTCCTTTATCAGTTGATCCGCCATATCAAACGCTTTCCGGTTATCATTATGATATAGGTAAACACGAGCCAGCAATGCACGGGCCGCATACTTGTTCATACGCCCGTTATTTTTCTCTTCGGACATCAATGTAACCGCCTCTTCCAGCGTTTCTATAATAAAATCGTACGCTTGAGCAACAGTAGAACGAGAAGGATTTTCGTATGTTCCCACCAAATGATCTATCAACGGAGCACCCAGTGACGCACCATTATCTTTCGTATAAGGATATCCAAAGCAACGGGTCAAATCAAACTGGCAAAGCGCAATCACTGCCATCGTTTCACCTTTCAAAGCATTCAGTTTCTTTTCATCCCCACTTTCAATTTTTCCTTCGGCAATAGCATTCAGAATATTCCACGCCTCACGAAGAATATAAAAAGGTCGTCCCCACAATGAACCGGCATTCAAACTATTAGGACGATGATTGAACATATAGCATGTATTGCATACTCCACTTTCCTCAGAACTCTGCATATCATCCCCCTTCATATCTCCATAGGCAAACATAGCAGCCCCATAATATCCGGAACCCGACATCAGATCATACAATCCATTCACCGCATTATCCACATCGGTTACTGTACGGAAAGCTATAGCAGTAGGAATCTTATTGCTAGGAGCTGTATCGAAGAAATCACCACAACCGGTAACAAGTAGTGAAGCTAATCCTAAAATAAAAAGTATTTTTTTCATAATGGTTCTGTTTTTAGTGCAATTGATGATTAAAATTTAAGTTCCAACCCGAAAGCATAAGTTTTCAATGGAGGGGTGTAAAATCCTACCACACCACTCATCTCAGGATCATATTGGCCGTAAGCTGCCCATGTCAACAAATTCGTACCCGAGAAATAAATACGGGCATTCCCTATTCCTAATTTCTGCAACCATGCTTTAGGAGCATTCAATCCCAATATCAGACTTTTCAGACGAATATGATCCGTAGAATGGATGGCACGCGAAGAATTATAGTTACCCCCTTTTTTATTCCCATATACAAAACGGGGGACATCCGTTATATCACCCGGTTTCTGCCAACGGCGGCGTTGCTCGGTACTTTTATTGCTTATCACTGAATAACCATCATCTTGCAGAATGTAGGATGCATTATCATACGAATAACCACCGAAACTATAAGATAAATTGAATGACAAGTCAATGAATTTATAATTAAAGGTATTCATAAAGCCTCCCGAGATAGTAGGCGTAATATCTTTCAACGGAATAGGACTTGCCTGTCCCGGATCGGTCACTTTATTTTTTGTATAATTGCCATTCTCATCCTGTTGGTTATCATAATACAAGGCACTTCCAGTCTCAGGATCCACCCCCGCATACTCACGCAGATAAATAGTATTAAATGGATAACCTTCCTTACGTACATACCTGCCATCCACAAACCAAGGCAGATCTGCCAGTTTCAGAATCTTATTTTTATTATGGCTCAAATTGAAGGCGGTAGTCCAGCTGAAATCTTTCGTCTTGATGTTATTGGAACGAACTTCAAGTTCCACACCGGTATTCCGCATCTGTCCCACATTGGTCAGCAGAGAAGAAAAACCGCTGATGGAATTCAATTGCTTGCTCATCAATAAATCTTTCGTTGTACGCGTGTACCAATCCAAAGAAACATTCACACGACTGAACAAGCCGATATCCAGCCCCAAATTCAGTGCATAATTCTTCTCCCAAGTCAGTTCCTCATTCCCCAATGTACTTTCCCACGGAGAAGGTTTTCCATTATAAAACGCCCCTGTGGTATAAGTACTCTGATAACCATAATATGAAGAGGGAAGATTCCCATTCACCCCATAGGAAGCACGAAGTTTTAAATCACTTAATACTGATTTCAACGACTGCATGAACTTTTCCTGAGAAAGTCTCCATGAAGCGGACAAGGACCAGAAATTCCCCCAACGAGTATCGGGAGACAAGCGGGATGATCCATCCCTGCGAAAACTGAAACTGGCATAATATTTATCACCATAAGAATAGTTCACACTAGCCACATAGGACATTAATGCATCTTCCTGCAATTTCTGGTCAGCATCTATCGGATCGGCTGCATTTCCCAATGAAGTGTTGATATCCTGCCCGTAAGTTTTCTTTGCAGCATACAAATCCTCATAATCATACTTCATCACCTCGAAGGCAGCGACCGCACTAACAGAATGTTTACCGAAAGTTTTAGAATAAGTCAGATTATTCTGTGAAGTATACCGCATACGGTCAGTCATCTGCATACGTCCCCGTCCCTGATAAGTAGCTCCATCACGTCCTTCAGGAGACTGAAAGAAAAAGTCCTTTGTCAACGAATAATCTACCGTAAACACACTGGATATCTTCAAATTGTCCCACACATTATAAGCTATTTTAGCCGTACCCATCGCACGTACCGTCCGAGCATAATAATCATTCACCTCGGCCTCCAATACCGGATTATATCCATTGTTTTCACGATACCCGCTGGCATACGTTCCATCCTCATTATAAATGGGAGTAGAAGGCGTCAGATTCACTTTTGATGCATAAATGGCACTTCCATAAAATTTACCCTCAGGTAAATGAACGTTCTTTGTCCACGAAAAAGAAGCGTTCATTCCAAATTCCACCTTTTTATACTTGTTACTTGCATCCACACGCCCCGTAAAGCGCTCCATTTCTGAATTCAGGGAAACACCCGTCTGCTTGGTATATCCCAAAGAACCGATAAAACTGGAATTTTGGTTGCCAGCACTAGCAGACAGGTTATAATCCTGTTGATAACCTTTCTTGAACAGAGCGCTTTCCCAATCCGAATACCCCTGAGGCAGGCGTTTGGCATACTGGTCGATATTCGCATCAGCATACTGCTGTGCCTCTTGTTCACTTACTCCCTTATCCAGTTGAAAATTAACCAGTCCTTCATGAATCAATTCCCTCCTTTCCTCACCTCCCATCAGCGGACGATATGTATAAGCGAAATCAGTGATTCCATATTTTGCCGCCATATTGACACGAAGTTTACCTTCTTTTCCTTTTTTAGTAGTGATAAGCACTACTCCATTAGCACCTTTCGCACCATACAATGAAGCCGAGGCTGCATCCTTCAAAACAGTGATACTTTCAATATCTGCCGGATTCAACGTTTCAATAACTCCCATTCCTCCCGCTTCGGACATACTGGTAAAGTTACTCAAGTCATAAGATGGAATAGGCACTCCATCTAATACATACAGAGGCTCGGTGGAAGCATTCATAGAAGCGATTCCCCGTACCCGTAAAGTTGTTTTCGCACCGGGTTGCGAAGAAGTACCGGCAACTACACTGATGCCCGGTATATTCGATTCAATCATCTGCCCTACGGATACAACAGGTAATGCCTCCAGTTTTTCTGTAGTCAGAACAGAAGCAGATCCCGTATAAGTTGCCTTCTTGAAATCTCCATATCCGGTAACGACCACTTCGTCCAACGTATTGGCATCTTCTTTCAATACAATATGAAAGTCTCCCTTCCCTTTTGTCGGAATATCCTGTGCCAGATATCCTATATAGCTCACAACCAACGAAGCGGATTCGTCCACTTCCAACGTAAACTTTCCATTAAAGTCGGTGATAACCCCATTGGTGCTTCTACCTTTTTCCACCACATTGGCACCAATCAGAGGTTCTCCCATTACATCTTTCACCACTCCCGTCACTCTTTTCTTTTTAGAACCAGGCCGCGAAACAGCTTTCTTCTCGATGAAATAGATTTTGTTGTTTCTGATCTCAAAAGTAAGATCAGTGCCTGAAAGGAGTCTTGTCAATGCCTCCTTCAGTGTAACATCTTTGAGTTGCATGGTTACCTTACGATTCACATCGACCAACTGGTCACTGAAAACCAAGCTCATACCAGTCTGACTTTTAATAGATGCCAGTACTTTTTCCACCCTCTCATTCTTAAAGTCTAAAGAGACTTTTTGCGACTGTGCTGAAACAGTAAAGCCAAATAAAAGGACTCCCAACAGCAGTAATGTCTTCATTTTGGTTCTTGCTTTCATTTTCATCAATAGTATTAGTTTGAAACAAAAGAATTTCTTATATAGGCTAACACATCACTCCAAAGAAGGTATGAGTCCATTTTTCATTTTTTAGAAAAAAAATAGATGCAAGTGTATTCACTCACATCTATTCCACTTTTCTTCTATAACCCTCGTTATTTAGAAGTTACTTCAAATACACCTTCTTCTATTTCCGTAAAAACAATATTCGAAACGGCTTCCAAATCATAGAGCACATCTGATGCATTGACTTTTCCTGTTGACAGAGTAAACCTGTTCTTCAATACCGCAGAATCTTTCACTATGAAATGAACATCATAATGTCTTTCCATTACCTTTATAATTTCACCGAGTGGAGTCAGATAAAAATTAAGGCTGTTGACACGCCATGCCGAAATCTGTTCCATATTATCCGGACGGGAGATCAGGCATTTCCCCGACTGACGGTTATATTCCGCACTCTCCCCCGGAACAAGTCTGTACTCCTTCGCATTATGATCTCTGAAAAGAATTCCTCCTTCATCCAAGGTTATCCAAATATTGGGTTCGGCGGAATATGCCTTTACATTGAATTTTGTTCCAGTTACTCTCACTTCCACCCCTTGCAAATCCACCTTAAAAGGGCGGTTCTCATCTTTGGCAACATTGAAATACCCTTCTCCCCAAAGCTCCACCGTACGATTGAACAATCCAAACTGCTTGGGATACCTCAAGCGAGAATCCGAGTTCAAATGTACAATACTGCCATCCTGTAAAATCACCCGGATCTGTTCACCATAAGGAACATTTATGTCAGCATATTCCGGTTCAGAGAAAATGCCCGTCCGGTTTGCCAAAAAGAACAAGGAAACACTTAAAAAAACAAACGGTAACAGCACAGCCGCCACCCACATCCATCTGCGACCAACCGGGCGTTGTCCGCGCTCACATTTTATCTCATTCATAAAACGCGCTTTCATCTTTACTTCAGGTATGGAATGCGAGTCAACACTTTCCGGCATCTCTTCCGACAACATCCCGATTTCCCAGTCAAAGCGTTCCGACAAATACTTATTACCTTCTTCCGTAGCAAACCAACCAACTACTTTCCGAGCTTCTTCAGGAGAAGCTTTGTTGTCAAGCACTTTATCTATCACCGACTCATCTATCTTCATAATCTATTTTTTTGTATATTTATAATAACACCTCATCACAACAAAAGTATGAGTACATTTCAGACTATTAAATTAATCCATATCACAGGAAACCATATAATTAAAGACTCTATCTCGTTACGGAGGGCTTTTATAGCCTGTGTGTAATGGGATTTCACAGTAGGAACAGTTATCCCCATCCTGTCGGCTATTTCCTGATTGGATAATCCATATTCTATTTTCAACAAGCAGATTTTTTGTTTCTGAGGAGGAAGTTTATCTATAGCAACCCGCAGGAATTTTCCGAGTTCACCATTTTCAAATTGTGTCAAAAAGTCGTCTTCATCTTCATCATTCACTTGTTGGGCCATTTCGTATAGTTTCTCGAAAACCAAACTACGATGCCTCAATTCATTCAGTATATAATTCTTTAAAATAGTAAATAGCAAACTACGGATACCCGACTCAAAGCTAAAATTTGTCCGCTGCTCCCACAATTTCATAAAAAGATACTGAATCGCATCTTCCGCCTCTTCTTCTGATTTCAAAAAACGATAGGCTATGGTATATAATAACCGGTTATAGCGTTCAAAAACAGCGGCAAAGGCATATTCTTTCCCACGGCGAAGATCGTCATATAGTTTCTGATCAAAATCCGGATATTGATTCATAATAAATGCTTTTCCTAGTTTTATTAAAAGGACGACTTAACACAAAGATAGTATAATTGAACCTATCTTGTCTCAGAATACTCAAAAAATATACATCATTTCGTTTTTTAGTTCCAGAATTCTTTACACAATTTACTCCCCAACTCCAGACTCCGAAAGTTACGAATATCCCTTCTTATAAATAACAGTTATCTCTGATATAAAACTTGGACCCGAAAGATTATACATCTTACAAGTGCAACATATATAATGATAACACCTGAAGATTTATAATGTGTCACGGCATCTTCTATCAATTAAAATCATAATTAAACCAATCAAAATAACATTTACCGCCTATTCCCAACGTATTATATGAATACAAGCCCACACGCGCACCTTTCCAATCGCCGAACTTTAACGAATAAGCATCTCCACATAAAATAAAATTACAGTTATCAAAACTATAGAACAACTGGCAGCGATTCTTCTTTGCATCCAACATAACACGTAAATAGATTTTTTTACCGGAAACCATCTTTACTTGCTGAACGTCACCATTTTTTTCTAAATACAGATAATTTTTACCTTCCTCACGACTAATGCCAATTCCGTTATAAAGACTGCCTGTGCAGAACAATCCACCTCTTTGTCCATCAGCCAGCGCTGAAAAATCAAGCAACACAGTGGCTGTGCTTAGATACCCCATACATTTTTGAGTTAACATATTGCGAGATTCTCTTAATGTTGCAGCCTTCAAGGCTTTCAAAGCAAGCCAGCCCCTACGCTCATTTAAACTCCAATGAGTATTCACTGGATTATGATTAAACTGCCATTGCAGCCCTAAAGTGTAAGAATTGAAATCATCAGTCGTTTGAGGGTGAGAAACAAGAACACTTTTGCTTACACCAGGCTTTGTCCAAACCTTTACCGGCTCACCTATCCCATTCATATCCATATCCACCCCTATCACGGGCCAATTCTCCATCCAACAAACAGGCTGCAAATGCACGACACGTCCCAAAGGTTCTGTCAATTGGAAATGAAAAAACCACCATTCTCCTTCAGGCGTATCTACTAAAGCCCCTTGATGAGGACCATTTACAGTAGTGTTTCCCTGTTCCAAGACTACTTTCTTTTCGTATGGTCCATAGATATTTTTTGAACGTAAAATAGTCTGCCATCCTTCGCCTACTCCCCCTTCAGGAATGCTTAGATAATAATAACCATGCCGTTTATAAAATTTAGTTCCCTCAGCTACAGGACCTGTATAAATAATTTTCCCATCATCCAACAAAGTTTTACCATCCGGAGTCATACGATGTAGATAAATAGGACCTGCCCCTAACTGGCTACGCCCCATGTAGGCCTGTCCATCCTCATCCCAAAAAGGACAGGGGTCCTCCCAGCCGCCTATATTCTTCACACAATGCAACGGCGTCCACGGGCCATGAGGATCAGTAGCAGTACTCATCATCAGTCCTTCTCTAGGTGTACAAAAATAAATCCAAAATTTACCATCATGAAAACGGATAGCAGGCGCCCAAGATCCTCCTCCATAATTTTCATTATTATCCCATCCGGGAAAATCAAACCGATTATACACTTGACTGATGATTCTCCAGTTCACCATATCATCTGATTCTAACACCGGCATCCCGATATAATGAAAATCAGAGCAAACCATATAATATTTATCTCCCACTCTAATCACATCAGGATCAGAATAATCTGCATTTAAAATAGGATTTATATAAGTTCCATTACCTTGGTCACCCCAAGAAACAGCTTGTCCTTGTACCTTTTCCGACAAAAACAGCAAAACAAACAGAAAAGCCAAAAAGAAAAATCTCATAGTATCATTCATCATTAAAAAAGAAAATTGCCTTCATCATTCCTAAAGATAAATGATAAAGGCAATACACTAAATTATATACAATCAATCCCAAATCATTCAGCTACAACTTCAATTACGCGACTGTTAAGTTGCTGTGCAGTAAACAAATTCAATCCTACATTCATCAAAAATTCTCCTGAGAAAACCTCACCATTACCTGATAAAGAAGAGTTGGCTCCGGGCATTAAGTTAATTTCTTTCACACGATACATTTTGTCTGCATCAAGCCCCTGCAAACGCACCGGCAATATTTTTTCCGCATAACGAGGATGAATATCGAAAGCAAATACCGCTGCTTTATCCTTATCTTTGCCCACATACATAGTAGAGGTATGATTACTGCCATAAGGAGAAACTAAACGATACATATCACCTTCCAGAACTACCGGCTTCAAACGGTTATAATTCTGCACAGCAGTACGGCAATAAGTTTCATCATCCTTACTCATATCCGCTAATTTGATATCAAAACCAAGTTTGCACATCATAGCCACATCCGTACGGAATTTCACACTGCTATTCTTATTCCATGTAGTAACATGAGCGCACATTGTCTTGGCTGGGAACACCTGTGAGAATCCCCACTGAATAAATAAACGTTCAATAGGGTCAGTATTATCACTAGGCCAGAATTCTGTAAAATATTTCAAAGCCTCATAGTCTGAGCGTCCACCACCACCGGAACAAAGCATCATCGGCAGGTTAGGATATTTTGCTTTCACACGCTCCAATACATTATACAGGCCACGCACATAATCAATATATAAATGTGACTGTTTATTTTTCAAATAAACAGAGTAAATATTCGTAATAGGACTATTGCAATCCCATTTGAAGAAAGCGATATCAGGATATTTAGTCATCAAATTGTCCACAACTCCGAATACATAATCCTGTACTTTCGGATTGCTCAAATCCAGAACCAATTGGTTACGGAAATAATACTCGTCACGATTCGGAAGATGAATCACCCAATCTTTATGCTTTTCATATAATTCACTTTTAGGATTCACCATTTCCGGTTCAATCCAAATACCAAACTTTATACCTTTTTTCTTAGCCGCTTCCGTCAGATAACCTACGCCGTGAGGAAGTTTATCAGCCGTTTCATCCCAGTCACCTAATCCTTGATGGTCACCACTGCGCGGATACTTGTTGGCAAACCAACCATCATCCAACAAAAACATATCCACACCCAGTTCTACTGCATCATCCATCAGCTTCACCAATTTCGCTTCATCAAAATCAAAATAGGTGGCTTCCCAGTTATTCAACAAAGTCATACGAGTCTGGTTCCCATCCTTCACCTGATACTTACGGGCCCAATCATGGAAATTACGGCTAGCCTGTCCTTTACCTGTAAAACTGTAAGTAAAATAGAAATCGGGAGTACGAAAGATTTCATTCGGTTTCAGACTATATTCCGAAGCATACGGATTAATTCCTGATATAACACGGAGTTCATTCTTATTATCCACCTCGAATACAAAACTGAAATTACCCGTCCATCCTAATGTTCCGACCAACACTTCACCTTGGTTCTCTTCTGATTTTCCATCCAATGAAAGTTGGAAGAAAGGAGAGCAGAACATATTGGCACGTGCTCCCAATTTAGTATCAATCGTTTTTTTACCAAATTCCAAAGGTTGTTCCTTCACATGCGCCTCACTAGCCCAGTCTCCCGAGAATTCAGTCAGGAAATAGTTGGCACGATTCAAGTGCAACATGGAAGACGCGTACTTATGAAGCTGCACAGGTTTCTTTTCCTGGTGGCTGATTTCAGTGAAAGTCTTTATCAAATTTTCTTTCTGATAAGCCACATAATGAAGTTTTACAGTTACAGGATATTTATCATCCTGCATAGTAATCACCACTTCATCTACCCCCGGCGACACTTGATTCCGAGTATGAGAAACATATTTTAATAAAGTAGAAGGATTGCCATCATTATGTACTATATGAATAGCCGGTTCAAAATAATCTTCCATGCCATGAGTAAGATATGCTTCGCTACCCTGTGGCAAATGGGCAATATCTGTAGCATAATTCAACTTCTTTCCCAAATAACTTTGATATAGACGTCCGTTATTACCAACCCAGTAAATAAGGTCTACATTTTCTGTACTAATTTTAATTACTGGCTTATCTGCCGCTTTTAACATAAATGATATGCATAAAAAACATATCAAGAAGAATAATCTTTCTTTCATGGTATTATTTATCGATTAAAATTATAGTGCAAAAATAGGGAGAGAAGCTCAAAAATCCCTACTCAAATGCGCCATAAAATAAGAATTTTGACGCTTATACCCTCAAAATCATCGAAATCAAGCCTGTATTGTAGGTAAAATCAAGGAAGTCTGCTATCTTTGTTATCCAATTCTAATACATGGATATATGCCACGAATTAAAGAGGGATTTAAAGGAGAACGCGCCATCGTACTTCCTGCTTTTCTGATTGAAGAATTAAAGCAAGATCCGTTAGGCAGCGAACTTTACATTACAGATATAGGATATTATCCTCATGCCTGTTTTCATTACCGGAAACGCAACACCGAGGAAGCAACCGAGTTTATCCTTATTTATTGTATGGAGGGAGAAGGGTGGTTCGAGTTAGACAAACATCGATATGTAGTTACCGCCAACCAATTTTTCATTCTACCTAAACACCAGGCACACGCTTATGGCAGTAATGAGAGAAATCCCTGGACTATTTACTGGATCCATTTCAATGGAACAAAAGCTGCATTTTTCAGTGCCGGTTTTGACCGTCCGAAAGACATCACTCCACAAGAGGATTCACGAATCAAAGAAAGATTAGTACTCTTCGAGGAAATCTACTCGTCCATCAGCTCCGGATATAGCAAAAACTATATGCTTTATGCCACTACCAGTCTTTTCCATTTTTTAGGTTCCATGAAGTTTATTGGTGAATATCGGGATTGCGGTTCTATGCGCAATGGTTGCAGAAGCAAGGATGTGGTGCAAATAGCGATTCATTTCATGCAAGAAAATTTGAGCAAAACCATTCGCCTAGCAGATATCGCTGCGGAAGTAAACCTCTCAGTTTCCTATTTCTCCAATCTGTTTGAAGAAAAGACAGGCTCCTCTCCTCTTCGATATCTTACCTATCTCAGAATACAGGAAGCCTGTCACTACCTGGATTTTACTAACCTAAAAATTAACCAAATAAGTCCCTTGGTAGGCTATGAGGATTCTCTTTATTTCTCCCGGTTATTTACTAAGACGATGGGGATGCCTCCATCAGCTTATAAAGAAAAGAAAAAAGGTTAAGACTTACACCATCTACCAACAGTCGGTCCGGAAAGGGGCAACCGGGAGCCCGTTCTCTCCGTACAAATTACAATCCGGATTATCTGCCCAGCCATAACGTGCAGCAAGAGGGGCAGGAACTTCAGTAGAAGAAAGTATAATTTTTCCATCATGGACCATAGCCTCTGCCGGATAAAATACACGGTCCGGCCCTGCAATGGTAAAGCCTTTTAAAGTTGTACCTTTAATCTGAAATCCATCTTGCTTTTGTCCGAAATCCAATTCCATCTTGTTCCCCTTAATTATATAATTTTGGAATACAGGAGCCGAACTTGAAACATTTTTTCCATAACTACCGGCCAGGGCAACCAAAGCTAAACGGCGTCCCACCTCTTGCTTATTCTTAGGATGAATATCATCAGCCAAACCAATATCAATGGTCACGGCCATACCAACTTGGTCAAGTTTTAATGCTTTAGTTTGCGCTTCACGCAAAGCCGCCCATTCGGAATCCGGCTGTATTTTCTTGGATTCCATAAAATTAGCCAATTGTACAAAATAAAAGGGGAAATCACTCCGCCATTGTCGGCGCCAATCCGTAATGAGAGCAGGAAACAAATCTCCATATTGTTCTGAACGACCTACATTAGCTTCACCTTGATACCATATTACTCCTTTAATGGGAAAAGCAGTCCATGGTTTGACCATCGCATTGAACAGCACCGTAGGATAACTGGAGCTTTGAACAGGAGAAATCGGTGCAGGTGGAAATCCTGTTAAAGAAAGTCCGATACGATATTTCCAATCTCCAGCCAAACTGATCCGCTTTCCATCAGCTTCTACATAAAGGTCCTCCGCCTTGCCATGAATACCGCCTTCTCCACCAAAATCAGAAACACGAACAGCAAGAACCGCCTTACCAGCCTTCACTAGTTTTGCAGGAATGGTATAAGTACGCGGTGTCATATAGCCTGCCCCTCGGGCAATCTCCACCCCATTAAAATAAGTGATATCTTCATCATCAATCATTCCTAAATTTAGTTTTAACGGTTTACCAATCCATTCTGCTGGAATTTCAAAACTACGACGGAACCATACTACTCCATCAAAATTTTTCAATCCATTCTTTTCCCAGTAATCAGGAAGGCACATATCCCACCATTGTCCTTCTGACAAGTCCGGTGCAATCCAGCAAGGCTTATCTTCCTCCATTCCCTTATCTTCCTTAGAAAAAAGAGATTGCCACTCAGAGCGTTCTTGATTATAGGCCTTTTCCATACGAATAGGGTCAAAGTCCAATTGTTCCATCTTAGCCAACTCTTCACGAAAGCCCAGCACCTGTTTCAATGTTTCATAGCTGGTCCACGCTTCAGCAGGCGTTCCTCCCCACGTACAGTCAATCACACCCACAGGGACATTTAATTCTTTCCATAATGAACGGGCATAAAAATAAGCGAGTGAAGAGAATTCAGGAATTGTGGCGGAAGAACATTCCTGCCAACCTCCCATAGTAGACTCCATATCACTCAACGGAATTACTGAAGTATTCTTCTTCACTTGAAACAAACGGATAGAAGGATAATTCGCCTCCGTTATCTCCTGCTCATAATTCATGACTTTCCCCCAACCCGCAACAGGCATCTCCATATTAGACTGACCAGAACAAAACCATACCTCTCCCACCATTACATTTTTTAATTGCAATTTCTTACCATCCGTAAATGTCAACGTATAAGGCCCTCCTGCAGCAGGAGTAGGCACAGACAAACTCCAATAACCGTCCTTATTCACCTGAGTCACATACACTTCATTATTCCAGCCTGTAGTTACTTTTAAGATTTTACCCAATACCGCTTTACCATGAAAAGTAACCTCCGTATTTTGCTGAAGAACCATATTGTCCGTAAAGTAAGCGGGTAAGACCACCTTGGCGTAAGAATTTACATACGCCAAGAGAGAAACACATAAAAACAATATTTTATTTCCCATATTTACCAAATTCATTTGTTCCACTATTATATTCTTCTTTAATCATACATCATCGGAAGCTACACCAATCTGAATTTCAAATTCTCCAAGCTCCACCAACTCGCATCTTATTTATTATTATAAGGTGTTACCAACAATTTATAGGAACCACCTTGCAATAAAGCCTCATCAAAAGTAATACATATATCTTTGGTTTCACCCGGCATCAATGTGAAATAATTGTCATTCATAATAGCAGGAAGAATACGCTCTCCATCCGAGGTCCGAACAGCCTGAACATATACTGCAAACGCCACACCTTTTGCAGACTTTAGGTGAGCTATAGCTGCCCGAATCTCTGCCTGACCATTTTTACGCAACAATTTAGAAGAAACTTTCAATTCGGCTGCCGGCAAAGTATTCAAAGCCGTAAAGTCCAAACGGTCGTTGCCACGCCAATAATTGTTTTCAGAAACAACCTTTCCTGATTTATCTTTCAACGTCAAGCGGATAAAATGTACATCGCTCAAACCCTCACTAGGCTGTGTTCCACCCAATACATCAAAACTCCATAATGAATAACCAAACCACCAACCTAGTTCCGTCCCAAACATACGTACATAACGGGCATCAACTTCGGGGAAAGTAATTTCATCTATTCCTCCACGTCCTTCATCAGTTTTATATACTTCTTTCCAAGTCTCGGCGTCATCTGACACTTGAATCTTATATCCTTTACCAAAAGATGCCTCCCAATTCAAGCGAACCCCACCTACGGGTTGCACACTGCCCAAATCCACATAAAGCCATTCATTTTCCGCTTTTGCCGCTGCCCAACGGGTATCTTTTTTCCCATCCGTAGCATCTGAAGGCTGTCCATAAGTGGTACTTGAAGCAAAGGTCGGTTTATTTAATGACAGATTTTTACGCTCTTTATTGAAATCTATCGTAAAACATTGCACAGTAGAATTGCTAGGAGAGTTCACAATAGCTGATTTTGTATAAGCCTCCACAGACTTTCCATCCAGATTGTAAACTTTTACTTCAGCAGTCAAACCTTCCATATCACATGCTGTGGTATTAGCAATCTTCACACCGTCCGTCACAGGATTCCAAAGAATATGCACCGGTTCACAGGCTGATTTTGCTCCCCAAAAGGCTCCTGTCAAATCATAATAATAGTCATAAGTTTGCCAAACCATAGACGGATATGCCGACTGTCCCATCCAAGTCATGATACCTGATGCATCCTCCCACATACGATCCAGCCAACCCTCATACATAGCCTTATTAGATTCAATATTGACAAGCTGAGCCTTACGGCAATAATCTTCAATCCCTTCGGGCTTGCCAAAACCTTTGGTTATAGAAGCATCATAACGATCGGGAGCTGCATTAAAAGCATTTTGGCCAAAATAGTGCTTGTTCCACATTTCATCACGAGGCCACCAGTTCTCCTTGGGCATAAATTTCTTGAAGCTTTCAAAGGTAGGAACTACAGCTGTGCCAATTTCTGTACGAAATCCCCAGCCACGCGCCGGATCTCCTTCCAAGCCATCAGGATATTTAGTAAAATAAAAGCGAGGCTCAAATGCTCCCCACGGACCACTACCGGTCAAGCCCTGAGCATGGGAGTTTGCTTGAAAATAACGATCACCTCCATCAAAGGTCCTAATATTTTCCGCCATCCATCCTTCTAAAGGAGGCTGAGGATTAGATTCATTATCGCCACACCACACGGCTATACTAGGGTGATTACGCACACGTTTTATTTTCTCCATCATATTATTATTGAACACATTGAGGTCATAAGGCAAATTCGGATTAGAGTTTATCCAAAAATCATCCCATACCATAATGCCATATTTGTCACATGCCTCGTAGAATTCATCATCTGTAACAGAGCCGAGCCAATTACGTATCATATTAAAATTCATTTCCTTATGCAGGCGGACTTTGGTATCATATTCCTCGCCACGGCAACGAAGCATATATTCAGACATCCCCCAATTCGCTCCCTTAACAAATACCGGAATATCATTAATATAAATATGGAATGTATTGCCCTCTTTATCATAAGAATATTTCTTTATACCAAAAGAAACATCTTTCGTTTCCGAAACTCTTCCATCCACCATCACCTCAAACTTACAATGATAAAGATTGGGTTCTCCATACCCATTTGGCCACCACAGACGCGGCTGGTCTATACACAGTTGTGGAAAATAGCGTTTGTCAAACTTCACCTGTTCAGTAGTATGGGCATTCACGTCTAATTCTTTTTGAAAAACAATGTTTCCTGGGGTAATTGTTCCGCGCACCAATACCTTCGTCTTTTCTACCGAATTATTCTTGACATCAAGCGCCACACTCAAATCCGCTCTGGCACGGGTAGGTAAATTAGTACGTATCCAAGGATCAATTAAAGTAGCTGTTCCCGTATTAGTAAGAAATACCTTATCGGTTATACCACTATTCAACCCCGGCACATAAGGCATCCAATCCCATCCGCCACTAGACAAATAGGTTGGACTGCCCTGATTAGCCAATGGAGTATCAGGCATATGAACAAGTACAGCCAATACATTTTCTTTATCACGATTTACTATTGAAGTAACATTAAAATGTCCACGATGCATAAACCCATCCAGTTTACCTAATAATGTTCCATTCAGATAGACTTCCGCACGACGGTTTACCCCATTAAAATTCAACCATATCAATTCTTTTGTAAAATCAGCAGGAACACGGAATGTAGTACGATACCAAAAGCTACAGTCGTATTTGTCGCGATTTACCTGATGAATATTGTCACCAAAGTTAGGATCTTTCTCCAGCCCTGCTATTACATACGAATTAAAAGCTGTTCCAGGCACAACAGCATCTACCCAAGCAGAAACATTGTATCCGTTTCCACAAAGTGACTTCACATCCGTTCCGACTTCAGCCTGAGGCTTTAACTTCCATTTCATTTGTGGGTTATCGCTATGTAAATACACAGTTTGAGCATGCAGTACTTGCATACATCCCAGTAGGGCTAATACAACCCATGTTTTTTTTACGTTTTTCATATTATAGTCTTTTCATATTTATCAATCATCTATTTCTCTTTTTGCACCTGAAAACTAAACAAGGTGCAATGCTCATAAGCTTTCTCCGGTAACACCAGGCAAGAAGGAAAATCCGAATGAGAAGGAGTATCCGGATAAAATTGTGTTTCCAAACAGATGGCTGTATCCGGTCGGTCATAATATCCCGCTGTATACAAAAGAACAGCAGGCAAATCAGTCATCACTGTCATTTTTCTTCCTGTAACAGGTTCATATAAAGAAGCAGCCTCTAACATCTCCTCAGACATTTTATCTTTCAATATATAGCAATGATTATATCCTTTATTCCAAAGTAATTGCTCATGATCAGCATATAAGTCTGCACCTACCGGTTTTAGGGAAGTAAAGTCAAACGGAGTATTTTTCACCTTCATCTTTCTTCCCGTAGGAATGAACGCCGAGGTAGTATCCAATATCCGGTCAGACGAAATATGCAACCGATGCTCTGTTATCTTTTTTCCATTTCCGCGCAAATTGAAATATGCGTGATTAGTCATATTGATGTAAGTAGCACAGTCTGTTTCCGCATAATGCCGTACAGAAAGTTCATTGTCCTCATTGAAACGATAGTCTGTTATCACATGGATATTTCCCGGGAAACCTCCTTCTCCGTCTGGCGAATACAGACTAAAACGGATGCCATCCGGTAATTCTTCCCATTGCCACACCTTGTTATGAAAGCCGGAAAAACCTCCATGATTGGTATTATTCCCATCATTAACTTCCAAATGGAAGGTTTTCCTATCTATTGTAAAAGAAGCATCAGCAATACGATTGGCAAATCTGCCAACAGTTGCTCCCATATAATAAGAATCTTTCAAATAATCGGACAAGGTATCATAACCGATCAAAATATTGGCTAATGCTCCCTGAACATCGGGTACTGAAGCTGTAATCCAACGTGCCCCCCAATTAGTGAATTCCATATAAGCTCCCGAGGAGTTCATTACGGTAAATCGTAATATAGGTTTTCCGTCAGAGGTATAAGTTTCTATTTTATGTATTATTTTCATATTATTCCAAATTTCAGAAAAAGAAAAAGCATCAGGTAGGAAGCAGATGTTTCCTCCTGATGCTTCTAATTTATATGGATAGAAACAATTTATTTGCTATATCCCGGATTCTGATCTTCAGGGCCGAATGCATCATTTGTTTTAATTTCAGTATCAGGAATAGGATAGCGCTTATGGAAATCTTGAATTGTCCCTGATTCTTTTGCCCAACGGTTACGTTCTTTTATCAATTCTACAAATTTATTAGTACGAAGCAAATCAATACGTCTCCAACCTTCGAAACAAAGTTCACGCAAACGTTCATCCATTACTTTATCACGGAATTCATCTTTGCTCATTCCCGAATTCCATTTCTTATCTTCTGGCAAGTTTCCTCCCCATGCACGAGTACGAATTTGATTATTCACGATCTGTACTGCTTCCGAAGTCTGTCCTAATTCATTCAGACATTCAGCATGCAATAATAATATATCAGCATAACGAATCATTGAAAAGTTCTTACCAGAATTCCACATGTTATTAATGCCAAGCCCTGAAAGAATATCTGTACGATAGTCTTCATATTTCTTTATATGCGGTTCCAATTCATCTGTAGTTCCCGTCCATTGAGTCTTTGACAAATCAGGAGTTACATATTCAAATGTTCCATCTTCTGAATATTTATTAGTATAATACGTAAAATCATAACGCAATGCTTCTTCTTTACGCAAATCTCCATCTTCCCAAATGCCACCTTCTTCTACCGTCTTATAAGCAAAAGGAGTCGGAACTAGAAAGTCGTAACCAGAGAAAGAGCATCCCTGACCAAACCAAGAGTCACATGCACGAGAACCACAATCAAACTCCCAATAATTACAATCAGGATATACATTATTAAATTGCAACTCAAACAATGACTCTTTTGTATTAGGATTATCATAACGATACAAGTCAGCATAATTATTCAGCAATTCATATCGCCCCATATTAATAATAGTCTTAAAACATTCATCAGCCTTGGCAAAATCCCGTAATCCTGTCTCTTCCGGAGCTGCCATATAAGCCTTTCCTAACATGGCCCATGCAGCCCCAACAGTAGCACGCTGCGGTTCACTATTATAAGACTCAGGCAAATTATTGGTAGCAGTAATAAAATCATTAATAATATATTCCCATACAGTCTTTAAAGGTTGACGTCCCAAGCCCAATTCATCAGTACGGTTCATATCTATCACAGGGATTTCACCCCAATACATACTTAATTCAAACATTAATAAACCACGAATAAAGCATGCCTCTCCCATCAACTGTTTAGCACGTTCCGGTTCTTCAGTGGTCATACCCAATGCATATATAGCTTTAGCAGCTGAAACGACAGCCGGCCAACGGTTGTTCCAAATAGAACTAACCTGAGTAGATGTAGGATTCAACTGTCCATTATATTTATCCATACCGGCTTGATCGCCTGAAGAAATCAACTGATAATTACCCTGCTGTGTTTCATCTGTCCCCAAATAAGGCATCAATCCATTACGTCCTTCTTTACAGCCCCTATAACTCTTATACAATCCAAGAACTAAAGGTTCTACATTATCTATTTTTTCAAATACTTGTTCTTCAGTCAAAGATCCCGTAGGTTCTACCTGCAAAAAATCCGAGCAAGAGGAGGTTTTCAGTGCAAAGGTCAAAGCCAAAGCATATATCGCACTATATCTATATATCTTTTTCATTGTTGTGTTTTCTTTTAAAGTTAGACTATTTATTCTATCCTTCCATTAAAAAGCCAAATTAAGACCAAAAGTATACATACGTGTAGGAGGATACCAATCACCAGTTTCCGGATCATAACCATTATAATTAGTTAAGCAAAAAAGATTAGAACCAGTGGCATAAACACGCAGGTTAGCCAGTTTCAGAGCATTTATCACTTTAGTTGGGAAAGTATAGGCCAATGTCAGAGCAGACAAACGCAAGAAAGAAGCTTTCTGTACACTAAAATCCATAGAACTTGCACCATAATGATTATAATCAAAGCCAGCCAACACACGTGGAAATTCAGCATCTGTATTTTCAGGAGTCCAACGATCCAACAAATCCGTTGATGCGACTCCAGATCCAGTACTTCCAATCAAAGTTTCATACCAAGGACTCAATTTTTTAGCCCCATAAGAATAACTGAATACTGCATTTAAAGACAATCCCTTCCAAGAAAAATCTGTAGAAAAACCGCCATAAAACTTAGGATCAGTGGAACCAATTACAACACGGTCATTTTGATCTATCTGTCCATTATTATCATAATCCAACGGATACAAATCACCAGGATTCACATTATATCCATTCCAATTTATTTTATTCAAACGATCCATATCAATTTCTTGGGCGATTCCACCTGTTTTCCAAATATAAATTGTGTTACGAGACTCACCAAGGAATAAATTACCTTCTTTTTGAATATTACGATCACTATCTACATTATATACAACATCATTATCACCATATAATTGAGTTACCTTATTTTTATCCATAGACAATGTAGCTGCAAAATTCCATTCAAAATCTTTAGCTCTTACCAAATTGGCATTCAAAGCAAATTCCAAACCTTTGTTTTCAATCGCACCTATATTTTCAATAGTACTGCTGAAACCAGTAGTCGTAGGCAACGAATGGCTCATTAACAAATCCTTATTTTTTATCAAGAAAGCATCAACAGACAAACGCACTCTATTCTGTAAGAAAGCCATATCTACTCCTAAATTCCATTGTTTTTGTTTCTCCCAACTAATATCTGGAGTACCACGTCGCCCATTGGAAACAAAAGAATTCGTATAACCTGTATCGGAAGTACCCGTATAGCTGACATTATATAAAGATAAATAGGCAAAATCATCAATATTCTGATTACCAACGATACCAAAACCAGCACGTAACTTTAACTGATCAAAAATCGTCTGATTTTTCATGAACTTTTCTTCTGTAATATTCCAAGCTGCAGACACAGACGGAAAAATACCCCACTGATTTCCTTTAGCAAATTTAGAAGAACCGTCGTAACGCGCTGTCGCCGTCAATAAATATTTACCCGCATAGTTATAGTTAACACGAGCGATATAAGATAATAATGTTTGCTCGGACCAAGCTGTACTTAAGCCGCGCTGATCTTTTTTATAACCAGATCCCAAACTATGATATCCAAATAAATTAGTGCCAAACCCTGTTGCCGTAGCATTAATATAATTATACGTAGTCCGTGTAGCACTGGTACCAACCATCGCATTCAACTTATGTTTACCGAAAGAGGCTTCATAAGACAATGAATTATCCCATTGCCATACAGTACGTGTATCTCTATCATCTTTGGCTTCACCTTGTGTTCCATAACGTTCCGACTCATAAATATCATTCGGGGTATATTTATTTTGCTGCTTTTGAGCATAATCAATAGAGAAAGTAGAACGCAAGTTTAATCCTTCAATAGGATTGATATTAATATAATTAGAGCTCAACAAGCGATTATACACCAAATCATTATCGACTTTCAAAGAACGTAATGGATTAAAATTATTTTGGTCAAAAATACCTTGCCAATTTAAAGTTTCAATCTCATCAGAAATTTCCAACATCGGATTAGCACAACGTGCACGATTCATTACTCCATCATCAACCAACGTGTTCTCGGTACGTGTAAAAGTTGTATTAGTACCTACTTTCAGCCAGGATTTAATCTGTTGATCCGCATTAATACGTCCTGTGTATTTTTCTTGTTCAGACTTCTCAATTACACCTTTATTGTCTGTATAACCAAAACTAATATAATAAGAACCTTTATCATTGCCATTCGAAAGACTTACTACATGATTGTGTTGTACTCCAGTACGGCTCACAGCATCCAGCCAATCATAATTTTTATTATTGTTGTAGGCATCGAATTCATAATCAGCAAAAACAGTATTCGATCCCATTATCACATCATTGATATAAGCATTGACATCTCCATCAGGATTTGTTTGCATATAACCATTCGTATAGGCCTCCTTTCTAAGTTCAAATAATTGACGAGTATTCATAGTTTTTGGAGTATTAGCATAGGTCTGAAAGCCAATCCAGCCATCATAAGAAACTTTACCTTCGCCTTTTTTACCCTTCTTAGTTGTAATAACAACAACACCGTTGGAACCACGTGAACCATACAGAGCTGTAGCTGATGCATCTTTCAAGACCTCAATAGAAGCCACATCATTCAAATTGACTGCATTAAATCCAGAGAATGAATTATCCATAACCATACCATCTACGACATAAATAGGGTCTGTAGATCCATTAATTGTATTAATACCACGAATTTTAATAGATGCATCATCCGTAGGACGCGTAGGTTGAGAAATGAACACACCTGCGACACGACCTTGAAGAGCTTGATTTACATTTGTTACTGGTTTTTCTTCCAATACTTTAGAACTAACACTGGCAACAGCTCCCGTCAAATCACTCTTCTTCATCGCAGTGCCTACAACAACCACTTCATCTAATGTTTCAGTATCCTCCGACATCACAACTTTGACTGGTTGGTTACCCATTATTTTAACATCTTGTGCAACATATCCTATATAAGAAATATGCAATGTTTCCCCTTTCTGAACTGATAATGTAAATTTACCATCAAAATTGGTAATAGTCCCATTGGCTGTACCTTTTACCACTACACTTGCACCAATGATAGGTTCGGATGTAACATCCACCACCTGTCCTGTAACCGTTATGTTCTGTGCTAGCATATTGCAGCAACAAAACATGATAAGGATTAAATTAATAAGCCTAATTCTTTTCATAATTTGTAAATTTAAGTACGATTTAAAGTTTATATTGGTTTATTCTTCCACTTTGAAAATTACAACATCACATGCAGGAACCGTTACTTCCAGATTGGTTTTAGCAGTACTTTCAATGCCACTCCATAATTCTTTCAGCCTATATTCCTTTGACGAATCCAACCCCAGACGCTCTAAAGCTGTAGTCATCTTCAACTCTTGATCCATATAGTTGAACACAGCATAATAAGCCTTACCATCCTTATCCATGCGTACAAACTGATTTTCTGACTTTTCACCATTCCCATCTACAGGATGGAAAGATTCCCCATTGGCTATAGCATTGATCTCAGCATTAGTCAGATATTTCATCGCCTTCTCCTTCACTTCTTTAGAACCGCCTTTGCTGAAATCATCTCCAGCAATGAAAATTCCTGTAATGACCCCCGAAGTAACACGCGCTCTGTTCTCACCATCTGTAGCATCACGCAATACAATATGGTCAGGATCATTAAACTGATAAACCTTATCCTGCCACCAACCGTATGAAAGTGCATTCAAGGTATATTCAGTATCCTTCATCTTATTCCACGCATCACAAGCAATTCTTCTAGACTGAGCATAATGAGCAGGAAAAACAGGAGAAATAGAAAGATTGATATACATATCGCCAAAATATTTGTCAAGCAATTGCATTCCATAGTTATATCCCTGAATACCTGTTTGTATTTCCGGATTATACCATTTGTCAGCCTCCATCGCCCCATGTGTCATAAAATCCATTTTCACATATTCAAAACCTGCCCGATGAAAGAGTTCCGATGTACGCTTCATCATAGCTTCAATAGCTGGATGGGTAGGATCAACAGCATACGCTCCGTCTAATTCCTGCGGTTTTCCATTTGCATAGAGATACACATCTTTATATTTATACCCCGGAATTTCTTTTATTTCACGTTCAGGATTTTTAGCCCAATCAGTAAACGGAGTCCAATAAACGCCGGCTATCTGACCGTTTGCCTTACATCTATCCACAAAAGCTTTCAACTCCTCTTCTGAAAAACTATTCCAACCAGAATCCAAACCTGTATAAACCAGATTATCCGAATTCACAAAATGATGGGACTGCAAATTCTCTTTATAAAAATCAGAAACTTCCAATGCTTTCGGATAGGTCAGATTAAATTGCAACGCTCCCCAGCTGTTCCAGCCAAAAGGAACAGCTTTATCCCAAGCTTTGGGCGGAGCAATCACAGCATTAGCCTGAGCGTATTCTTCCATGCCTTCACGCCAGTCTTCAAAAAATCCTACTAAAATCTTAGGCGACTTGATTGTCGTACCTTTCAATGCACCGTGAGGTTTCGAATCACGCGTTGTCTTATCAGCAACACCCCCATAACATACCAATGAACCTACATTATATATATTACCTTTACCTATTGTTATACCTGTTTTCCAAGAATCGTGTTCCACAGAACCTATCACCATAGCTTCACGATCATCATTATTAAATATGGCAGTAACTTCATAACTAGTCAATTCTGTAAATGTGAGCGGATGAGATTGGTATCTGATCCAACAGTCATTATCGAAAGGAATGAAAAGCGCACGATTATTTTCACCCTGGTTCAGGACTTCAGACATTCGGTCCACATTGACCGGCGCCATATAATTCGAAGCCATTTCAGACGTACTTTCCAAAGTAAAATCTGTCAACACATAATCCTTTGTCGGATATACATAAAAAGATTGAACCAGTACAGGCAAATTATTCCCAGTATAAGTCACCTCATAATGATACCCTTCTCCAAAATGATCATTGATTTTTCTTGTAGAAACATGATGCTTTGCATAATCACGAGTCGAAACAACACTGTCGGCCAATTTATAAGCTGCATATACATTATCATAAATAAGCTTAGAGCCTTTGCTGATATCAATACCATTAGCGTGAGCATCGTACTCCAAAGACCATTCACCGACATTTAGATTTGCATTTTCAGTACACCCGGACAAAATAAGACCGGAAACACTCAATGCAGAAACACAGAGAAACAATGATTTTAAAGTTAACCAATTATTCTTCATAATATTATTAGTTTGTCAAAGAGATAAATCTACTTAAGGTTTGCTTTACTGTTCGGAATTCTTTTCCTTTCAAGCATGGTCAAAAGTAGGCATATCTTGACAACCTGTTAATATACAAACGCAGCAATAAATAGGATTTTTGCAGCAATGACTCATCTGCGTCCGAAGAATCCGCAAATGTGTCATTTTTTGCTGCATTTCTTTCAATCAGAGATTCTCCGTCAAATCTATTTTAGCTTTTTCCTTGGATGTTTGATACTGTTTCTCAAACTCTTTCGGAGTCATTCCGAATTGTTTCAGGAATAATTTACTGAAATAAGATGAAGAGTTTATTCCTACCATATAACAGATATCCCCAATACGGTATTTACCTTCCTGAATCAATTCGGCCGCTTTTTTCAAACGGATCAACCGAATGAAATCTATGGGTGAAAGATTAAACAGAATCTTTATTTTCCTCAATAAGCTGGAACGGCTCATACATAAGATATCAGCCATACGTTCCACATTGAAATTTTCATCTGAAATATTCTCTTGAATTACATTAATTACTTTATTCATAAATTCTTCATCCGCCTTGTTCATCTGCATATTATGCACAGGAAAAAAAGGACGTTTAGAGAATGCCTCACGTTCTTTTCTACGATTGCTGAGTAAAGACAAAATCTGACTCTTCAAATAATTGAAAGAAAAAGGTTTCTCCACATAAGCTTCCGCTCCTATCTTCAATCCGTTAATTTTACTCTCCAAATCGTTCTTGGCGGTAAGGAAAATAACCGGAATATGACACAAATCAATATCCCCCTTTATTTCCTTACATAATTCATAGCCATTCATCACCGGCATCATGATATCACTGATTACCAAATCTATGTGATTACTACGTAAAACATCCAACGCTTCCTGTCCATTCACAGCAGTTTCCACCGTAAACAAAACTTCCAATCGTTCAAAGATAAAAGATCTCATACTTTCATTGTCCTCTACTAACAATAAAGTATAACCTTTCATTTGGTCTGTTTCTGTTGATGTTTCCTCATCCAATACTTCTATATTTTGCTCCACTACCTTCTCTATTTGCTGCCTTACTTCCTCTTTATTCAAAGGAATGATCAAAACAAATGTATTCTCCGGTTGTTCTATATCCAAATAAAGCCTGCCTTTATGTAAAGTGGCTAGCGAACGAGCTAAAGGTAATCCTATGCCTACTCCCATCCGAACTGTATCCTTCTTCTCCATCTGATAAAAGGGTTCAAAAATCTGTTGGCTGGACGCTTCAGGTATCTTTTCTCCGTCACTGACAATACGAACTGTAAAATCAGCTTCATCTTGGAATAAATCTATCGTAATGGTATGACGGGCATATTTCAAAGCATTATTCAACAAATTACTCAATACTTTTGTGATAGCCTCCTTATCTATGGCAGCCATAATTCTTTCTTGGGGAATATGCTGCAATAACTCTTTCTGCTTTTGCAGAATAGTAGGCTCAAAACGAGCAATCGTTTCATTCAGCAATGCCGTTACATCAACCGTTTCAAATTTCAGTTCAAATTTGCTCGCCCCTATTTTCTGAAAATCAAGCAACTGTCCAGTCAAATCTAATAATCTCTTGGTATTCTGCCCGATTACTTTCAAATTCTTATTCAATTTCTGATCCTTGATATCCATTTCCTCAATTGCTTCCAACGGACCATTTATCAATGTCAAGGGCGTGCGCACCTCATGAGCTATTTCAGTAAAGAAACTGACTTTTGATTCATAGAGTTCTTTCTCCTTCTCAATTTCAAATAACTTCTGCTTTTCTTCCATCTGTTTCTCTTTGCGTCTTCTATACCAAAAGAACCAGCAAAGTACAACACAGATTCCCCATATAATATACAGAAAATAAGCCCAGACGGACTGCCACCAAGGAGGCAGAATAACAATGGATAAAGACCGGGTAGCATAAGGGCCTTCTTTGGCACTATTGGTAGCCCGCACTTGCAAGATATAATCTCCCGGAGGCAGTTTAGCGTAAGAAATATTCTGATTACTCGCTGCCCGTATCCAGTCTTTGTCCAACGGAACTAATTTATAATAATACTGATTGGACTCCGTAGTAGAATAACTTAATAAAGCAACATCGAAACTAATATTTGCCTGATCATAAGGTAATATAATTTCATCTGTATGTTCTATACACTTTTTCAAAGGAGAATTAGGAGTGTGAACTGTTATTTCCTGATTATAAATGCTGAACTTTGAAATATAAACAGGTGGTAAGAAATTTATTTTCTCTGAAGAGTTAGGATCAAATGCAATCAATCCGTCTATACCACCAAAATAAAACTTACCGTCCTCACCCTTCAAAGCTGACTTATAATTAAACTGATTCCCTAATAGACCATCTTTAGTGGTATACACCCGTATATCTTTTGATTCCGGATTAAATCTAACCAGTCCACGATTTGTTCCAAACCATAAATTTGATTGTTCATCTTCCAAGATCTTATAAGCCACATCATCTGGTAAACCGTCTTTGATAGAAAAAGTAGTAAAATCATCCGTTTGAGAATTATAACAACAAATACCACCACGATCCGTAGAAATCCAAATACGGCCTTTACAATCCTGCATGACAGAACTCACAGAATTAGAGCTCAATGTATTTTCCTTACCTTCCTCATGAGTATACTTTTTAAAAAGATTCTTATGGGGATCATACTTCCATAACCCACTTCCCATGGAGGCGAACCACATCATTCCATCTTTATCTTGAAATACATCAAAAATCCAATCAAATCCCACTTCTTCCACTTTGTCAAAATGAAAACTTGTAGGAGCAGCTTTATAAAGTCCCCAGCCTGTACCAATCCACTTATATCCTTCATTATCTATAAAAAAAGTATAAACACTTCCTTCTCCTATATTTAACTCCTCAGGAGTATAATGACAAACTTTATTCTCGGGTAATTGAATCACATCCAATCCTTGCTTAAACAAGCCACAGAACAATTGGCTTCCTTTGACAAACATTCCCAAAGTAACCATATAGTTCCCTTTATCATAATCGTTCAATCTCAACCGCCTTACCTTTCCGGAAGCAATATTTAATATGTTCACCCCATCATCTTCAGTGCCAATCCATATGTTACCCTTATTATCAGAAGCTATCTCTCTTACCCGTTTCGTTGTTAATGAGTTCCCATCACTCCCAGGTACATATTTATCAAACAATAAATCATGATGAGGCAGATAATCCACCCCGCCAAACATGGTTCCCAGCCAAATTCCCCCTTCCCGATCTCGGTAAATAGTATAAATAATCTTATCTGACAAACTGAACGGACGCATCAGATCTTGCTTCAAATGAACTATTTTATTCTTCCTCTCATTTACAACAAACAAACCTTCGTGAGTTCCCACCCATAGTTCATTGTCAAAACAGGCTACATTACGTACAAATGTATGGTTAGCCTCCGGTATATCTATTTTTACCAGCTGATTCGTACCGGGATTATATTTCATTAGTTCCCCTTCATGAATAGCCATTGCAATCCAATCACCATAATTACAAATAAAATTAATATTCTTTCCCTTTAACGAACGCCCGGTTTTATCAACACAATATTGTTCAAATTTATCCGTATTTCTATCATATCGAAAAAGTCCGACTCCCCATGTACCAACCCAAACATCACCATCAGGGCGTACCAAAATACAATCCGGAGCTTCTGTTTTAAAATGCTCTTTGTTGGTTACTTCATAAAAATAAAGCTTCTCATCCTTATAGCGAAAAACTCCCTGATCAGGAATTACAATCCAAATATTCCCAATAGAATCCGCCACAATATTAGATACCCAATTATTCATATTCACCCCTTCTTCTGTTTCCATATTCATTGCCGTGAATATATCCAAGGCAGGATTATAACGATAGACTCCTCTATCCGTTCCTACCCATAACTGACGTTCCTTATCTTCAAACAAAGCAGAAATATTATGGTTTCCCGTACCGGCTACATAGTCATCACAGTTCATCTGTACAATAGAAGTTCCATCAAAACGGTTCAAACCATTTTTTGTACCAAACCACATAAACCCGTAACTATCCTGAATGATAGCCTTCACATTACTTTGTGATAGTCCATTCTCACCCGTTATATGAGAAAAATAAAAATTGGACAATCCCCTATCAACTGCCTGTAATGTAAATACAACATACAAACAACATAAAATGAGCAAAGTCTTTTTCATAGCTTGTTCAAAATTTGAGTCAAAGATAAAAGAAAAAAAGGATAAATAATGCCAATATAAAAGAAATAGAGGGTTGCCCCTCTATTTCTTTTCACGAATGACTATTACAAATCCCCCACCAGAAGCCATAAACATTTCAATAATATTCTTATTATCTATATCCATTATTTTATGTTCGTATAAATTAGCATTCTTGTTACTTCTTTTTTTATCCTGAAAAATTTCAATGGTATATTTCTTATCCTGAGGCAGGAAAGAGCAATCCACCTGAATTGTTCTCTCTCCCCAAGCATTCAATCCGCCTATATACCAAGTATTTCCTTTCTGCTTGGCCAACACGGCATATTCGCCCACACGGGCAGCTAAGGGAATCGTCTGATCCCATGAAGTCGGTACTTCCGCTAAATACTTTAAAATATCAGGATACTTACGATACTCATCCGGAGAATCACATAAACTGGCAAATGGTGCGGAAAGTACAACAAACAAGGCCAATTCATGTGAACGAGTCCCCAATGAACTAGGCAACCCCGGATCGATCGGCTTAAATTTCTCCAATGTGCTGTTACGCATCGAACCCGGAGTATAATCAATTCCACCTCCCAGCATACGGGCAAAGATACATTGAAGCTGATAATCCGGATTAGAAGTGGTATCCCACTTAAAACATTCCGCACATCGCATGGCTTCATAAGAAAGGATATTAGGATATGCCCGATGAAGTCCGGTAGGCTTGCTGCATCCATGAAAATCCACCATAAGATGCCGCTCAGCACAAGCCTTTGCCAGATTTTCATATTGAGGGATTATTTGGGCATCATCACGATCAAAAAAATCTATTTTTACCCCAACAGCACCCCATTTGCTGATAGAATCCAAATAACAATGCGGATGTTGGAATAAAGTAGCAGCAACAGTCCAAAGCCATACACCTACTTTTTTTTCTTTTCCATAGCGTATCACCTCTTTTATATCAATATTCTTATTCAAATCAGCATGATTAAAAACATTGCTCCAACCGGCATCGACCAGCAGATAAGGTATCTTGTTTTCGGAAGCGAAATCAATATAATACTTGTACATCTGCGTCGAAAGGTTTTGATGACCGGAAGGGAAAGGAGCTTTTTCCAAAATAGCACAATGCCACCATTCCCAAGTTGCTTTACCAGGACGAATCCAATCCGTATCCTTTATTTGTTGGGGCTTGGCCAGTAAGTAAATCATTTCATTAGTCAGTAGTTCCTTATCATCCTTGGCTACAATAGCTATACGCCAAGGGAAAGCATGATTACCAGCAGTACGTGCTAAATAATTCTCCCTCTCTTTAACTACCGTAATAAAATTTCCCCAACTGCCCATCTCTATTTTTTTAGGATAGGCCGCCCAATAACCTTTCATCTTGCCATCTTCCTTACGAAGATACATACCCGGATAGTTATTCAAATCTGATTCAGCCACCACAACACGCACATTCTGCATCTTGTTTGTAAATAAAGTTGGTGTAATACCATATTTATGTTCTTCTATTTTAGAAATGCCCTCGTAAAGCACATTGCTCAACTCCCAAGCTGTAAAATCAGTTGTTTCGGGTAAAATAACTGCCGGATCATCGCCCAGATTAAAAGAAGCTTCTTCATCAGCTACAATCAAAGAATCCTGCTCCGGAAGATTTCCACAAAAACGATATGCCATTCCTTCATTATACATCCGGAATATAACTGAATAACCATCCTTGAATTTCAAAGAAAGTTCATTATAATGGTCTGTTAATTCACGATAGTTACCAGCTACCGGATAAACCTTCTCGGAAGTACTCCTTGTAGAAGTTCCTACCACTTCACCATTCTTTCCCCATATATTTCCATTTTCCATCGTCATACAAATAGCAGAGGGATGAATGACAGGCTTACCTTCCAAACTTAAAGAATATTGTAATACCCTTCCATTCTCTATAGTAAGTGCCAATTGCCCGTTTGGGGATGATAATTCATAAGCTGACGGTGTTTGTGCCTGTGCAAAAACGCACAGACACCATGTTACCAACAAAAGGAAAATATTCTTTTTTTTCATACGGCACACAAGTTACGATGGATTTGTCCACCTTGATGATTAATATCCAATTCTCGCACCTTATCCAAAAAATCAATGGCTTTTCCCATTTCACGCAATCCTAAACAACCCAGTCCCATCACATAATTGCAATGAATGCGGTTACGTTTATCCAAGTCATCTTCCCAAATAGCCAAATCAGGCAGAGAAACAGCAAAATAATCAATCCGGCAGTGGTCAAATAAATGCTTTTCACCATGCTTTATCAATTTGTTAAAGCAACCGCACGCCTTGTCTTCCCTGCCCAATGCACGCCATGCCAAACCTTGATAGAAAATCTTGTCGGGCTGTTGGTCATTGTAAAAGAAAGCCTGTTGTGGTTCTGACGAGCCAATGGTTGCTTTGGTGAAGCAATCTATAGCTTGTTGCTCATTTCCCAATCCACGAAGCGCCTCACCTTTATAATACCAGATATCATTCTCTTCAGCATTTGCCAATTTTCCCTCACCCAAATTAAATGGATAAACATTCGTTTCATCCAAAAGGACTAAAGCATCGGCATAACGTTTTTCACTTAAAGCAATCTTTGCTAATTCTATACGGCACAATACATATTGTCCGGTGATTTTTCCTTCTCCTCCTTCCCATGGATGGAAATTACGTGCGGCAATCAATTCTTTTGCTTCAGTATAGCGCCCTAGTTGATTATACAAAGTGATACGCTCAATGGACAGATCATCACGCTGTTCCACTTCAGACAGATGTGCTTCCAAAAAAGCCAAACGTTCTGTATGAGGTCGGCCTAAACGTTTATAAAGTTGGTCCAACTCCATTAATATACGAGAATCGTGCTCATCCAATGCATAAGCTTTTTCCAGAGTTTCCAAAGCCCTTTGTTTATCATTACGCTTATTATAATAAGCTAAAGATAAATTACGCCATACGGTAGGGAATGTTGGCTCTATAGCAGCCGAATGTTCCCAACAAGCAATAGCATTATCATACTGACGGTTAGCATACCAAAAGTTTCCTAAACTATATGCCGCTTTTGCTCCATGAATATTCAAACGTACGGCATCTTGAAGAATCAATACTTCTTCTATACGATTCGGGAAACAATATGAATGATTTTCCTTTTCTGCTCGCTGATAATATTCCAATGCTTTACTCTCATCTCCCTTACAGGTATGGAAATACCCCATTGTATAATAAACGACAGGATATACTTCTGTAACTCCGGTTACGTAGCATTCCAACAAAGAAAGAGCTTCCTCGTACAGTCCGGCAGCAGCAAAATCCAATGCATATTCTATATATCCGTGAGCCCAGCCACGCATCAACTTTTTCATTTCCTCCAACACTTCCACATCCCGGGTCAACAAATAATGTTCAAAACGGCATCCCATATTAAAACGATCTATCTGCAATGATTCGGCTACGAGCGCCAAAGCTTCCTCTTTACGACCCAATTTGCGTAGAATGGAAATTTTCAACTGACGCGCTTTGTGATTATGCCAATTACGAATCAATGAACGGTCTATCTTGTCCAAAGCACTTTCATACTTTCCTTTACGAGTGTCAAGTTGTGCTAGTGCATAATAAGCCGCATCCTGCCAAGCAGCATTCCATGCCGACTTAAAGAAAGCATCATAAGCCTCATCCCATTTCTGTTGCATCATACAACTCCAACCCCAATTATAATAAGGTTCACCGTCATAAGGATTCGGATTACGTTCAGTCAAGGTTTCCACCGCTTTCCGGAAATAGCTCTCCGCCATTGCAAATTGTCCTTTACGCATCAACAATAACCCTACCGCATTGTTACAACGTACATCTCCCGGTTCACGTCTTAATGCTTCCATATAATAATCCATCGGATTATAAGTAGCATGGCGATATTGTTCCAAATGTAGTCCGGTCAAAAACAGTTGTTCGACAGAAGCAATATCTTGAGGATCTTTAGCAGCTTTAGCAGGATCAGGAACCGGCTTGATTTCCGGCTTATCCGCTTGATAAGAAAGCAAAATTTGTCCTTCCTTATCACGAACCTCTACACATACCTCCTCTTCTTTTAGTCCTTCTGCCGCAAAAGTCGTAATAAACGGTTCTGATGGCGAAATTTGTGTAGTCTTATCCAATAAAACAGTGCCTTTAATAGCTTTTACTATAATACGTACTCCACTATTCACTCCCGTAGTATAAAGCACCAAACGGGCTTTACCTTCCTTTATTTCCAAATTCAGCAAAGCATCTTTAGTTGCATTCTTTACATAACCCACTTCACTATAAGGCATAAAATACTGTACCCATGATTTTTCCTCATAGGGCTGTAACCAAGTAAAGTCCGGTTGGTTATCCGTATACATACCGGTCATCAGCTCAATGTAAGGTCCATCCTCATCGGTCAGATTGCGATCCCACGCCTTACCGAAATCACCATTCCCCCATGTCCATTGTTTCTTTCCCGGAGAAACATGATGATCGGCCACATGCAGCAGACCGCCATGGGCATCTTCTTCATAACCACCTACAAAATCATATTTAGACTTGATAGCCATATATGATGTAGGAACCGGAATATTTTTATATTTAGAGATATCCACCCCAGCAGAATAATCCTGTTTATAATAAACTCCTGTAGCAATAGGAAAAGAAGAAACATCGCGCTTGCCATGATCGAACACCGCATTCACATCAGGTGGAAATACCGAATGATAATGGTCATTGACTACTACTGCAGGATTGGCCCACCACAAAAAAGTCTGAGGGAAAGACGTACGATTATAAATCTTCACTTTTATTTCTATATAAGCTTTGCCCGGATAAAGCGTAAATCCCTGCATACCTTTGGTGCGGAACATTCTCTCCACTTCATTGCACCATACTGTCTTACTGCCATCCGCATTTTCCTCTATCAAAAAATCAGTAGGCAAAAAAGTAGAAGGACGGTGATGCTGAGGCCAGTTAAATTCGATGCCTCCAGAAATCCAAGGTCCTGTCAATCCCACCAATGCCGGTTTCACTACTTGGTTGTAATAAACAAAATGACGTTTTTTCACCTTATCATAAGCCATGTGTATACGACCACCCAGCTCGGGAAGTATCATCACCTTGATGTATTCATTCTCGATAAACAATGCATGATACCTCTTGTCTGCTTTTTTATCTGAAATCTTCTCTACCACCGGATAAGGATAGACTGATCCGGAACTTCCCTGATAAACCCTTTTTTCAAGAAAAATAGGATTCTTCTCTTCCTTTCCTATCTCATAAGTAGGAAGCATGATATCTTCCTCCCATGCACGCACCTCACTGCCATGAACGGTACTTTGAATTAAATATTGAGTTATTTTCTCCATAATAAATATTGTTATTTCACTAATTCTTTTTCAATTTCTTCCAAGCTCTTCCCTTTGGTTTCCGGCAAACGGAACACAACAAATATTCCTCCAGCCAGGCAAATCAATCCATACAACCAGAATGTTCCGGCAGCTCCCAAACCACTATTCAGCATTGGGAAAGTATAGGTAAGTATAAAACAAGCCGCCCACAAAGCGAAAGTGCAAACAGACATAGCAACTCCACGAATACGATTCGGGAAAATCTCTGAGATAATGACCCACATCACTGTAGCCAAAGTCATGGCATAACAAGCAATGGCCATCACGACAATAATCAATAGAACAACTCCTGTGATATGAAAATAATAAGCGGCTCCCATAAAGGTATAAATTACTGCCAAGCCAAATGATCCGATCAATGTCAATGCCTTACGTCCCCAGCGGTCTACCACAAACATAGCTAGAATAGTAAATATGACATTCGTAATACCGGTCACCACAATATTCATCAAAACATCAGACACGCCATAACCTGCTGCCATAAATATTTCCTGTGCATAGTTAAAAATAACATTAATGCCACACCATTGCTGCAAAATAGCCATAACAACACCTATAGTCAACACTTTATACATAGCAGGATTTAATAATTGACGGTAGCCTCCTTCTTGCGTCTGGCAGGCTGAAGCAGCTTCTATAGCAGCCAACTCAGTAACAGCATATTCCTTTCCTCCCATACGAGTAAAAACCTTGAGTGCCGCCTCCCGTTTTCCCGAAGAGGCTAACCAACGAGGACTTTCCGGTAATATAAAACTAAAAACAAAGAACAAGGCGGCCGGGACAGTCATTGCCCAAAACATCCAGCGCCATCCCATCTGTCCGTTCCATGATTCACGGATCATTTCATGAGTAGCTCCTAATGCCACAGGCTCAGCTATCTGCCAATTTACAATCTGAGAAGTCAAGATACCTAATACTACCGTCAACTGATTGATGGACACAAACCGTCCACGCAGATGCGCCGGAGCAATTTCTGCTATATACATAGGTGACAAACTAGAAGCAATCCCTATAGCAAAGCCCCCTACCAAACGAAATACATTAAAGAAAGTAAAAGAATGAACAGCCCCTGTACCGACAGCCGTACAGATAAACAGTCCTGCCGCCAAAATCAAAATCGGCTTACGTCCCAAACGGTCACTCAGCTTACCGGCACTTAGTGCCCCAAACAAACAGCCAATCAAGGCACTGCTCATTGCCCACCCCTGCATGACAGGATCATTTGCTATACCAAAGTATTGTTCATAAAAAGGTTTTGCTCCTCCGATTACCACCCAGTCATATCCAAACAGGAAACCTCCCATAGCAGAAATCAAAGCGATAAGAAATAGATAAAAATTAGATTGTGTTTTCATGAATATCATATATTAGTTAGTTTTATAATGCAAAGTAACAAGGATTCAAGGACTTAAAGAATAGAAAAAATTACTGAGAACATGGACAATATTACTATTTCATCACTTTGCAGGTTGTCTTATCATAAAACGAGGACTACACCTCAATATACTAAGATGTAATCCTCAATCAAGCTATGCAAAGTAGCCTGTTTTTTTACAATAACTCCAGCAAATCTCCACGTTTCATATCCACCGTTATTAAACCCTTTGCATCAGGATTTGCAATTGCCTCCTTACCATTTAAAAGCACTCTATATTTTTTCCCTTGAGGAATTTTCACTTTTAAAACCTGATCAGCAGTAGCTTTTAAAGAAGCTTTATTGATGACAGCATTCGTCCATTCAGCAGTTGCTTCAGCTCCTCCCTTTAAACACAGACCTTTAAAACTACCATCTTTCCATTCAACAGGCAAACAGGGTAAGAATTCTACATAACCCTCATGATTCTGTATGAGCATTTCTGCCATACCAGCTGTACCGGCGGGATTCCCATCAAACGAATAAATATCACCTTCCGCACCAGCAATGCCACCAGGAGATACAGTCATTAAATTTTCACGTGAAAGCTTGCCCTGTAACAATTGGACACTCTTATATGCTTCCTGCGCATCTTTCAACCGAGCATACATACAAATCATATTGGCACGGCTCCATTCTGTATCTTCCCAGTTTTCGGCAGACAAACGATTCTCGATAGTCTTACGGGCAGCTTCCGCCAATTCGGGAGTCTTCTCCAAAGTGATCTGGGAAAAAGGATACAAAGCTAGCAGATGGGAAGTATGACGATGATTGGGATGCGCTTCTTCAAAATCTTCAAACCACTCACGGATAGCACCATTGGCACGTAACTGGATAGGAGGAAGCTGAGCGATAGCGGTACGCAGGCTATCGGCAAACTCACGGTCTGTATCTAATATTTCTGAAGCCCGGACACAATTCGACAAGATCTCGTAGGCCAGTTCACGGTCACAGGCAGGCATCATGGAAGCAACCATTTCTTCACCACCTGCTGTACGGAACCAGTTTTCGGGTGAGATGCTCGGTCCTGTCATCAGATAACCACTCTTCGGGTCTTTTGCCAAGAAATCCAAAATGAACTGTGCATTACCTTTCAAAAGCGGATAGGCAGTTTCGGCCAGGTATTGCTTATCTTGTGTAAATTCGTATTGTGTCCAAAGATGAGAAGCAATCCATGAGCCTGCCATAGGAAACAGTCCCCAAATAATCGTGCTGGATGCGGGAGTATATCCCCATACATTAGCGGTGGTATGGGCAGTCCAGCCTTTACATCCGTAGACCACTTCAGCAGTCTTCGCACCGTGATGAGCTAAATCCTTTATATAGGTAAAGAGGGGGGCATTACATTCGGCAAGATTACCGACATTGGCTGCCCAATAATTCTGTTCAGTATTGATATCCAAATGATAATCATTCGTCCACCCCATATTACAAGCCTTGTTATCATTAAAGAAACCTTGCAAAGCTATGGGCAGGGGAGAGTTCTCGCGCGAACTGGCAATGGTAAGATAACGACCATACTGGAAGAACAAGGCATCCAGTCCGGTATCGGTCTTGCCTTCCTTCACTTGTTTCCAACGGACATCCGTAGGCATCGCCCGGTTAGCGTCTTGCCCGAAATGGATAGAAACACGATTGTACAACGTATTATAATCCTTTATATGCGCCTGCTTCAATTCATCATAAGATTTAGCTGCAGCCTTCTCCACACCGTCAGCACAAAGAGTCTTGTAATCAGGACTTTTATAATCAGTACGCACATCGACAATCAAAGTCACGGCATCAGCTTCTTTGATACTTACCCCAGACTGTTCCATCTTTACCTCTCCGTTATCGGCCAAAACGGCTATTCTTCCTTCAAAACAGACTCCGCCCGGACCATGCAAAGGAAAATCTACTTTTCCGGTAAACACCAATTGGTTATTTTCTACAGAAAGATCAGCTTGACGCATCAAATCCAATCCCATGTTCATAGTAATGGACTTTTGCTTATCAGCGGTCAAGCGGAGTACGAGAACATTATCCGGGTTTGTAGCAAAATACTCACGTTTATAGTTCACACCACCGGAGTTGAAAGAAACGCTGCTGACAGCCTCATCCAAGCTTAACGAACGGCGGTAGTCGGTCACTTTACCTTCGGGGTAAATGAATTGCATCTTCAAATCTCCAATGGGAAGATGAGTTCCGAAAGAAGTCTGGTTGCCATGAAGATTATCTCCGGCTATACGGTTTCCTTCCGATAGTTTTCCCTCAAAAAACAACTTTCTGAGCTGGTTCATTTTCTCCCGTCCGAAAGGTTTGTTCTGGTTCTCATTGTACTGGCCGGACCACATTGTCGATTCATTCAATGCCAGTTTCTCTTCCTCTATTCCACCATAAGTCATAGCTCCCAAACGCCCATTACCGATAGGTAAAGATTCCATCCAAACTTTTGCCGGTTGGGCATACCACAATTCTGTAGTTTCACAGGAATCAGTTGCACTCTGGCATCCGGAAAGGGCCAAAGCCATTGCTGCTAAATAAGTCTTAAAATGTTTCATATTTTTCATGATTAATAGTTTCTTCTGAAACAAAAGTAGATATACCTCTCCCATTAGGTAGAGAAAAACTCGCCATTTTTAGACTCTTTTGCTTCAATCGTAACCTATAAAAGGGAGTTATTCAACATTTAGAAATCTTTCCCGGCACAAATTCCAACACTTCACCATTTGTTATCATTTTCCCGGTGAGGCAGTCATAACAAACTCCAATATTCCGCCCTTCATGATATCCTGATGAGTAATATAATTCTTCGTATATTTTTCACCATTCAGTTTCATGGAACAGATATAAACCTCATTGTCCTCCTTACGCGGAGCTTTTACCGTAAAAGTCTTTCTACCGGGTAACTGAATGACAGCTTCTTCCAACATAGGAGTACCAATAACGTACTCCCCACTTACCGGATTTACCGGATAAAAGCCAAGTGCTCCAAACACATACCAAGCAGACATCTCTCCACAATCATCATTTCCGGCATAACCTGAAGAAGAATCGTTATACAGTTCATTCATGATATACGCCACGTATTTCTGTGTTTTCCAAGGTTCCCCCGCACAAGCATACAGATAAGCCACATGATGACTCGGTTCATTACCATGCGCATACTGTCCTACAAAACCGGAAGCATTGTCATTCAATGCACCACTTTGGTAGCTAACCGTAAAGAATGTATCCAACTTTGCGACAAAGGCTTTGTTCCCCCCTGTCAGTGAAATCAAATCGGGGATATTCTGGGGTACATACCAAAAGTATTGCCAAGCATTCCCTTCAGTAAAAGGATAACCTCCATTCGCCCCATACTTATAAGGGTCAAATGGCTCAATCCACTCACCCTTATCATTCTTAGGCTGGAAGAACCCGGTTTTAGAATTGAACAAATTCCGATAGAAAGCAGATCGTTTCATAAAATGATTATAATCCTTTTCTTTTCCCAATCGCTTAGCCAACTGTGCGACACACCAATCATCAAAAGCCTGCTCCAAAGTAATAGAAACAGATTGTGTCTGAATATTCTCCGGCATATATCCATATTTCTCCCATACTTCAAAAGGAGAGTTCGGATGAGACACGATAGAACTATTAAAAACCGCTTCATAGGCTTTCTCTTCATCCACCCCGGCAACACCCTTCAGAACAGCATCCACAATGACAGGAATGGAGTGGTTGCCAATCATACAATAATTATCCTGTCCCCATAATTGCCATACAGGCAAATAGCCATAATAATCGTATTGCCTCATCATGCTCTTAACAAAATCGGGAATGCGGTGCGTGTGTATCAAAGTATAAAGTGGATGGGCGGCCCTGAAAGTATCCCATAAAGAAAAAGTAGAATAATGCACCTCCCCTTTTGCCACAGAACGAGTGACGTAATCGGATGCCATATATTCACCATTAACATCACTCATCGTATTGGGTTGTACCATAGTGTGATATAAAGCCGTATAAAAAATCTTTTTCTGCAAATCGGTACCTTGAATGATAATCTTCTTCAATTCTTTCTCCCAACTAGTTTCGGCAGCACGAGCAATATATTCAAAGTCCCATCCGGGGACCTCAGTTGCCATATTCAACCGGGCATTTTCAATGGAAACCGGAGATAAAGCGACTTTACATATCAATTCTTTATTCCACTTCTTATCGAAGCAAAACAATCCACGCAGTTCCGTACCATTAATGACAGGAGTATTCTCATACATCCGATTGCCATCATATAACTGATTGGATAGGATCGGTTGGGAAAATTCAAGATGAAAATAAATCTTTCTCAGCTTTGCCCATCCCGTAATAATACGATATCCCTCTACTACGGTAGGAGAAACCATGCGGAGTTGTGATTGAATAATCCGGCGGTTCCAACTCCCCTTATTTGCCGAGTGGTCCAAATCCAACCATAATTTCAACTGGTCACCATCAGAACAGGTATAGCGATGCACTCCTACGTGTACAGAAGCCGTCAACTCCGCTTGAATCTTCTCATCTTTCAATAATACCTGATAATAGCCCGGACGCGCCTGTTCGTGTTGATGAGTGAAAGTCGATTTCCTTTTATCACTGATGGTAGGGAATAGAAGTATATCTATAAAATCAGAAGCACCGGTTCCGCTTAAACGCGTATGACTGAAACCATAAATAATAGAATCATTATAATCATATCCTGAAGCTTGCGCCCAATCAGGAGCTTCACGAGTGTCGGGACTCAACTGCACCATACCAAAAGGAACAGTAGCTCCCGGATAATTATTCCCAGAAAGACTAGATTGAACAGCACCGGTTCCAATAAACGGATTAACCCAACGAGTAAGATTCTGGGCGCTAATACAATTTACAGAAAGAATAAAAGCAGCCAATAAATTAACAAGTCTTTTCATCATAGATTTAAGTTTCATTTATTGGCAAAATTAGTATATCCACGCTCCCCAAACAGATAAATTTTCGTCTATTTTAGCTTCATTTGCTTCATAAAGTCCGGTTTCTTAGCCTCATCACCACAAAATATTACAATTATCCCGTTTTATTCCAATTCATTTACCGCCAACAAGGACTACTCTAACATTTTCCAAATAAAACTTATAAATTCAGGAATGTTACCCCAATTATCATATTTTTTTCACCTATTTTTCTATATTTGTGCATTATTCCATCACACAAACGTAAAGACAAATGGACCAAACCTTGCTAAAATACTGGAAAGCCTGCCTTCAAGATGCAGAACGCAAAGCCATTGCTCCCAAAGGAGCACGAATCACCTTAAACATCGGTGATAAAATACTTAAATTCGTTCCTCTCAAAAGTATTCCTGTTATTTTCCCTGATTGGAAAGCAGAAGATAGCAATGAAAAACAAAAAGTAATGATTGCTCCTTGTATTCTTTTGCCCGAATTTGAAAACGGCTGGACTTCCCAATCAGAAAGACCGGAATATCCCTTTTTGATTACTGCCACCATGTTGCCTGACGGTAAACTAACCGTATGCGAGAACGAATCAGACAGAATTCCAATCTTTATTCGTAAATTTTTGGAACCCAATGCAGCCAATGACCGCACCATAACCTCTCTTCCAAAAGTAGACCGACTACTATCCGATTTCAATACAGAAATTACAGAATGGGAAACCTATTGGCGAGCATGCGAACAGCTTTTCAAAAAAGCAACCGGCAAAACTTTCAGAACGATGAATTACCATGATAATCCAGAAATCATTATCATAAAAGCCTCCGAACGTAATATGGCACAGCCCATAATCACACTATATGACAAGCTCTTAAAAGATAACGATACCACTCCGCATCCTTTGTTGAATTTATTGATACAGACCAAACCAACCAACGTTCTTCCCAGTCCAACCACCCGAAAAGTTTATTGCAACCGAGAACATTGGGCACAAATGAGTGGCGACTTCCCTTTGTCTGTATCTCAACGCGAAACACTGGCAATGTATACTACACCGGAATGTACTGATATTTTTGTCGTCAACGGCCCTCCGGGAACAGGAAAAACCACTTTCCTGCAAACAGTCATAGCAAACAGACTTGCCCATAATATCCTAAACAATCCGGAAGAACCGGAAATTATAGTTGCAAGTTCAGCTAATAATCAGGCGATCACCAATATCCTGAAAGATTTCAAAGCGGAAACAACTAATGACACGGCACATCCCCGGTTATCCAACCGCTGGCTACCCGAACTAGATACGTTAGGCTTATATCTGTCAGGAAAAAAAGAACTACAAGAACAATACAAAATGATGTTCAACCCCATGGGGGATGGATTTCCAGCAACATACGATACTCCCGAACGTCAAGAGGAATACAAAAACTTTTATCTACAATGTTTCAATAACTTTTTTGGAAAAGCCTATCAAGATGAAACAAAATGCCAACAATTCCTCCGTAAGGAAATGCAAGCTCTCCAAAAAAAGATTATCTTCTGTATCCAAGCTGCCGAAACAACAGAATATGGAAACCGGAAGGAAAACAATATATTACAGAAGTTTATCCGCAAATTCCATGAGCCATTACCCTCCTACGACAAAGTAATAGAACAGTGGGCTTTGACAGAAGAATTCAAAGAACGTTACGAAAAGATCAGTTCCAACCCTGAGTATGGCAACTTGCCTTATACAGAAGACATGGCAGTAAGGCTGGATATCAGTTATCGGTATCAAATGTTCTGGTATGCCATACATTATCGGGAAGCCGAGTTTATTCACCGGTTAAGCAAGTGCGATGAAGGTAAACAGCGCACACAGGAAGCCTATACCCAAAGATTAAAACGTCTGGCTTGTGTAATGCCTGTTTTCATCTCTACTTTCCACTCCCTACCCAAGTATATGACCTATGCGGAGAATGGAAAATGGGATGTTCCCTTATACAATGGAATAGACCTGCTGATTGTAGACGAATCCGGACAAGTTTCACCCGAACTTGCCGTTCCCTCCTTCAGTTTGGCCAAACAAGCGATTTTAGTAGGCGATATTCAACAAATAGAACCCGTATGGTCCATTTCTGATGAATATTCATTCATTAATTTAAAGAATCTGGGCATTGTTTCCAACCAGTCCTCGGAAAAATACCGTTTCTTGGAGAACAACGGTTTCCTTTCTTCTTCCGGAAGTATAATGAAACTGGCACGTAAAAGCTGTAATTTTACAGTAAAAGGTGAAAAAGGAGCTTTTCTGACCGAACACAGACGATGCGTAGATTCCATTATTGCTTATTGCAATGATTATGTTTACCACGGCAGGTTACTTCCTAAAAAAGGTAATGAAGTAAAATACAAGTCCCTCCCCTCTAAAGGATATGTACACATCAACAGTTACAGCAGCCCCGGAAAAACAGGAAGCCGCCTCAACCGGGCTGAAGCGGAAGCCATTGTCTGTTGGCTGGAGCTGGAGAAAGATAATTTGGAAAAGACCTATAAAAAGCCTATTCATGAAATTGTAGCCGTAGTAACTCCTTTCAAAGCCCAAGAGGCCGAAATACGGCATCAAATACAAAACATATCAGGAAATGAGAAATATAAAGAGATGATCATCGGCACAGTACATTCCCTGCAAGGTGCCCAATGTCCGATTGTTCTTTTTTCAACAGTCAACTCTCCTGAAGACCATTCTCTTTTTATGGAGCGTGATGGAAAATACAATATGCTCAATGTAGCGATATCACGCGCCCAGCATCATTTCATTGTTTTTGGCAACATGAATATTTTCCATCCGGAAGAAAATACTCCGGCAGGGAATATGGCTAAATGGCTTTTCGATGCTCCATCCAACGAGATTTCCAACAACTTTATTTACCAACAGGAAATCCCACTGTGCACCTACCACCCCACCCTTCGTCTGTCCACCACAGAAGAGCATGTTCAGACTCTTCGTCAAGCTTTTGAGAAAGCAAGACGCCGCCTGCTGATTGTATCTCCATTCATATCTATCCATGCCATAGAAAACGACCAGCTGATTCCGTTGATACGGCATACGGTTCAACGAGGAGTTGATGTCACAATCTACACCGATTCGTCCCTAGATTATGATATGAAAAATAAACATTTACTCAGTCATGCCAAGGATGGACGGAACGCATTGATAGAAAGTGGTGTAACCCTCATTGAAGTAAAAGGTATCCACAATAAATCGTTGGCTATTGATAACCATACATTAATCGAAGGCTCTTTCAACTGGTTGTCTGCCAATCGCCACAAAGAATACTCCCGCCACGAATGTTCCATCATTGTATCATCTTTTCAAGCCGATGAATACATCAACAATCTAATAAAGGAACTAGAAAGCAGAGAGAAAACCTTTCAATCCCTATCTAAGACTACAATCTATCTTGACATTGACCAAAAACATCCGGGGTTCTTTACAAAAGAATCTTTTAATGATTGTACCGAAGAAGATATTTGCCGTATAAAACAAAAAGTCCAAAAGTTAGGTATTCAGAAAACAGTCCTTCCACCTTATATCCGTAAACAACGTGAAACTTTCCCACGTGCTTATGAACCTTGGTGCACAGAAGAAAAGGAAATTATATGTGAGTTGATGCAGAAAACCAATCATCTTTCTATTTTTATAGAATGTCTGCAACGTACAGGACAAGCTATTCAAATTCAGATAGAAGGCAAAAACAATTGATTATAATCCTGAACTGATATCCTTTTTATGATATTCGGGAAACTTGGGAAACAAGAATCAGTCCCTATACAGAAGAGAGGAAAAGGCAAAAAGTAATTTGCCTTTTCCTCTCTTCTCTATAGCATATGCAACTCCTGTCAGAGTTCCTCATTTTTTGGAACACATCCAGGTCCATTTATGCCAAATACTCTCTAACGGTCCCTGCTTGTGTCCTTTCAACCACCACTTGCAGAACTGTACTTGCAACAAAAAGAGTACAAAACCAATAAACAAGCTCAACGTATACCCACAATACGGAGCCAGATAAAGTCCGAAGGGAAAATAAATAATAGCTCCGGCAATAGACTGGGTGATATAATTAGTCAGACTCATCTTGCCATAATAACGAAGATTTGATACAAAATCCTTGAATCTGTTCCGTTGATAAAGCAACACAAAAGAGGCAATCAGCACAAATGTAAAAGCAAACTTCTGCCACATATCAAAAGCCGTTCCGGCAGTTTGGCGAATGAGCTCACTGTCACTAGCCATAATCAGCTCTTTCAGTTGGAAAAGCGGAGCAAAAGCGATAGCGGAAATGATAAGAGCCTTCACCCAAAAACGAGTATGTTTTTCGGAAGTTACAAATAATTGTTTGCGTCCGATATACAACCCCATCAAGAACAAGCCGGCAGTCTGCCAGAAACGTCCTGCTCCAAAAGCCCAATATAAACTGGCTTTCTGACCAAAGGTCATATTCTTACCCAAAAACTCCCACAAGTTCCCCTCTTTGGTATATTCCGCCACTTCTTTATACATCGCGCCCACTCCCCAATCGGGCAAAGTATGAGAAGGATCAAACAGACCTACTATATAATGATACCACTCAACGGGCTGCAATAGAAACAAAATAGCTGTAACAAGTATGGCACAGTCACTCCACTTACGCACCACGAACAATACGATTCCCACTACTGAGAACAGCAACAACACATCTCCTGCCGGAAAAAAAGCTGCATTCAGCGTAGCAAAAGCTACCAATAACAGCAAACGCCACAGAAAACGATAACCAAAATCTTTTCCTTTACGCTGCTGGTTAGCCGACTGAATATAAAATGTAAATCCAAACAGCAAAGCAAAAATGGCATACGATTTTCCAGCCAATAAAGTAAATGTAACATTGAATACCCCGTCATTCAGTATATTCAGCCATGCAGGCTGGTCTACCGGATAAACCGGAAAGATGAAATGTTCCAAACTATGCACTAAAAGAATTGCCATGACTGCAAATCCCCGTAAAGCATCCACCACCTCAACGCGTGGCAGTTTTTCTGATAATTGTTTTTCCATGAACCAGTTATTATTGTTTGTTTAAAATTCGTTTTACCCAGCGGTTAGCCGGTTTCTCAAAATAATAATAAGAAAGCAGGCTCAGCCCGATAGTGACTGCAAAGATAAGCGGAATACTGATATACAGACTGATATGCCAATCGTATGTTTGCGCCAACTGCACATAAGCAAACAGTATCCACAAATGAATCAGATAAAAGCTATAACTGATATCACCGCCTATGACCAGATATTTATTGGATAGAATACGGGAAAGGAATCCTTTCTGCAAAGAGAATATCAACAGAACTAACGAAATCGGCATCCAATAATAGCAGGAGTACCGATACACTTTCGGCACCAAATCCGCTGAAATCATGTAAAACAGCAGGAAGATACATACCGCCCCTACTTCGAGCAATGACGCTGTAAAGAAAGACAGCTTTTTGGAACGGCACCATTCATAAACCCGATAAAGCAACATTCCTACCAGAAAATCGGGGAAACGTGCCAACGGATTCACATACCAATAACCGCGGATGTTCGCCTCATCCGTCATTGACATCAAAACAGGAACTACCACAGCGCATACTAAAAGCGCTCCTATCAATTTCTGTTTTTTAGCAAAAAGCAACGCTAAAAACGGAAACAAGAAATAAAACAACTGCTCACACCCCAAACTCCAGGAAGGACTGTCGAAATAAAAGAAGTAATCCATCCGGGGAACAAAAGGGTGCAAAAGGAACAGCGCAGGAATAAAATGTTTCAATCCTTCCCCCCAACCCATCGAGTTCAATAGATTACCTATCACGGCCACTCCCAATAAGGTCGCTATATGCAATGGATAGATACGGGCGATTCGTGCCACCCAAAACTGGCGTTTCGACACTTTCCGCTCCACCAGCTTCTGCTGATAATTATAAGCGATAATAAAACCACTCAATATAAAGAAGAAACTCACGCCTACAAAACCCTCTTTATAGAAATGAGTTGAAAAGGTGGAATCAACGACATAACAATGCGCCCCGAAAACCATCAGCGCAAAAAAGAGCCGTAAGGAAGTTAATGTATTAATCATAGTAGCATTCTTTTCTCAATTGAATGTAAAGGTACATTTCTTTTCCGAACTATTTATTCACATAGAACGGAAAAACAGATTGGACCGCATTATTCACCAATAAATAAAAATATCATCCAATAACCTTATATCACGAACGGGCTTATATCACGCAACAAAATCATATCTTTCACAGAAGCGACGTATTGTTTTTCTGACTCGACAGTGGGCAAGTTGTACAATTCGGACAAACCGCCTTTCTGTAAATAGGTCAAATAAGAAGCCCGGCCGGCAAGTTGCTGCATCAACTGTAAATATTCAGCATAACTATAGGGCAATATATGAAATTCCACATAACGTCCCCACAAAATTGCCAATCTTGTCGGTATAAGCTTTCCGTTCCAGTCCCAATTGATACGTATTTCCGCCCCAAAGGTTATACTTTTCTAAAGCTTTCCATTTATCGTCCATGCTCGAATCTTTTCCCACAAAGATAGTTTTTTTCGATTATACTCGGAAAAACATATCTATCTCAAACTGAATTAAAGAAAACGAATACAATCCGGCAGTATGTAAAATTTAACAAATTACTTAAACAAGCAAACTATTATTTTCCTACATTTGTTACCAGTGAAACTTTAAATACGAAAGAACATGAAAGCAAATCCTGTATTTAGTTTGTACATCCCTACCAAATTAGTATTTGGTTGCGGAGAAATCAAGAAATTATCCAGTGAAAAATTACCGGGGAAAAAGGCACTAGTCGTCATCTCATCCGGAACTTCCATGCGGAAATATGGGTATCTGGAAAGAGTACTCGCCCAATTAAGACTGAATAATGTAGAAACACTGGTTTACGATAAAATCCTTCCCAACCCCATCAAAGAACACGTCATGGAAGCAGCCGCCATCTGCCGGGAAGAAAAATGTGACTTTGTAGTAGGCCTGGGAGGCGGAAGTTCCATCGACTCCGCCAAAAGTATAGCTGTTATGGCCTGCAACGACGGTGACTACTGGGATTATGTATCAGGGGGTAGTGGCAAAGGACGCCCCGTAACCAAAGCACTTCCCATTATCGCCATCCCTACCACCGCCGGAACCGGAACGGAAATGGATCCATGGACAGTGATTACCCACGAAACGGCTCAAGAAAAGATAGGCTTCGGTTGCCAGCTGACCTTCCCTACCTTATCTATTGTAGACCCGGAACTGATGGTTTCCATTCCCCCGCACCTCACCGCCTATCAAGGGTTCGATGCATTCTTCCATGCCGCAGAAGGTTTTATCGCCAATTGTGCAACACCCATCAGTGATCTTTACGCCTTAGAAGCCATCCGTCTGATCTACAAATATCTGCCAGTAGCCGTAGCCGACGGAAAGAATTTGAAAGCGCGTGCCAAAATTGCTTGGGCCAGCACCTTGGCAGGCATGGTGGAGGCCACTTCCAGTTGTACTTCCGAACATTCATTAGAACATGCCATGAGTGCTTATTATCCACAACTTCCTCATGGAGCAGGACTCATTGCCTTGTCTGAGACATACTTCGAAACTTTCCGGCATGACTGTACAAAACGTTACATGAAAATGGCTGAAATGATGACCCAGAAAAAGAGCAACCGTCCGTCCGATTTCATTGATGCATTGATTACACTGCAAAAAGAATGTAAAGTACATTCTATCAAACTGAGCGAGTTTGGCATCCAATCCGAAGATTTCCCCAAATTTCTGCAAAATGCAAGAGATACGATGGGAGGACTGTTCACTCTCGACCCACGCCCGATTACAGACGAAGAAATCCTGCATATCTTTAAAAAGTCTTATAAATAATGGATAAAGAACTAGACCTTGCCGTAACCTGTTACGGCAAGGTAAAACCATTGAAATATGATTTGGTCCTCCTCCCTTGGGGGGCTACCGAACCGCATAATCTGCACCTGCCTTATCTGACAGACTGTATTCTGAGCCACGACATCGCACTAGATGCTGCTAAAATGGCAAAAACACATTACGGTATTCGTTGCATGGTCCTGCCTTACGTCACTGCCGGTTCACAGAATCCGGGACAACGTGAACTGGATTTCTGCATCCACTATCGCTATGAAACGCAGAAAGCGATTTTAAGCGACATAGTTGCCTCTCTATACGCCCAGGGATACCGCAAAATGGTCATTATCAACGGACATGGCGGCAATACATTCAAAAGTATGATACGTGACTTGTCACTGGACTATCCCGACTTCCTGATAGCCAGCAGCGAATGGTTTGCCTTTGTTCCTGCTAAAGAGTACTTTGATGAACCGGGTGACCATGCAGATGAATTGGAAACTTCTGTTATGATGCATTATCATCCGGAATTGGTAAATTTAGACGAAGCCGGAAACGGAGATTATAAGAAGTTCACCTCACAAATGCTGAATGAAAAAGTGGCATGGATTCCGAGGAACTGGCAAAAAGTTTCGCAAGACACCGGTATAGGCAATCCTAAAAAAGCAAGTGCCGGAAAAGGGAAGAAATACGCCGAAGCAGTCGTTGCAAAATATGCATTGCTGTTTGAAGAGTTGGTACATAAAGAACTTTATTAATAGTTTTAGAACTAAATAGGTTTATTTTCTTCATAATAAAAAGCATAAATTTAGCACATCATATAAGTCACATTCAATTATATCACTGCATATAAACCAGTTACCCAACAATATATTCTGAAAAATATTCCAAAATATATTTGATATAATAAAATTCTAATGTACATTTGTGAAGTTAACTATATACTAACCTTTAAAAGCAGATCTTATGAAAAACAAATCACTTTTTTTAGTCCTAGTCATTCTTTGTTTGACTAGCGTAGAGATCTATTCTTCCCGACAAGAATTAAAGTTTGATGCACCTCTTCCGAGCAACACAGAAAACGGAAATGCTCGCAGTGATTACGGACCTCCCGGTGAAGGAGATAAATGCTGGTATTTCGATGGAGCGTCTTCTTGTGTAAATTTTTCATTCAATAATTGTTATGAAGACCCAAACCAAAGGTGCGGAAGAGATGAAGGAGCTCCCAATTAATTTAACCGACTAGCAAATCATTCCATAGGGTATTTAAGATCTTTCCTATTCATAATTAGTTGATCCAATCTACAAACTGAAGATAATTAAATACCCTATATTTAATCTATAGTGTATGAAATATTTTTTGTATATCTTCACTTATCTGCTTCTAGGAGCATCGTGTTCATCTCCTTCTCGTCCAATAGACTATGGTACAGAATTAACAGCTACAGACTCCATCTGCCTGTCTATAGATGAACATACACATTATGAAAGCAAATCTATATTCCAATTTGAAGAAAACGGACATGAGTATCTTTCCTTTTTGAATGAAAAAGCAAGCTATAAAGTTCATATCTATGATTTGGATACCAAACAAGTTATTAAAACAATTCATCTACAAAAAGAGGGGAGAAATGCAATGCCATCAACTAATGGCTGTTTTCCACTTAGCTCAAAGCATTTTTTAATTACAACTTGGAATGGAGTTTTTGGAATTATCAATGAAAAAGGAGAAGTGGAAAATAAGAATAGCTTTTGGAAAGACAGCGTAAACTTTCATGCTTTCGACCACATTTGTTGCATGAGTTATACATATCGACCTGCCATAATTAAGGATTCTATTTTATATTTCAGTCAATCATTATTAAAATATCCCCGTAAAAAAGATGAATGGGATAAAATACCCATATTTGCTTATGCAGACCTTCATAAAAAAAAACTAGGGTGGACAGAACTACGATACCCATCTATTTTTAACAAAGATGAGATAGACTACATTCTGTATGACCCTGAAATCAGTTACACATATACAGGTAAAGAAGTTGTTGTTTCACTGGGACAATATGACAGCATATTTGTATCTTCTGATTTCAAACATAAAAAAGCGTATAATGCTAAAAGCCATTATCTGCCCCACGTGCGTCCAGTCTCCCAAAATTTACAAATTGATTTATTCAAAACCATACATGACAGAGGATTACAGCCCCATTACCACCACTTGATGTATGATAAATACCGAAAAGTATTCTATCGGTTTGCCTTAATGCCGGATGATAATATAAAACCATTCTCCAACAATCCGCATCAAAGTTTCTCCATCATCATTCTAAACAAAGACTATGAAATTATTGGTGAAACAAAATTTCCCGGCAACACCTATGCCCATCACTTGTGCTTCGTAGGTAAAAAAGGCCTGTATATTTCAGAGAATAATGAAAACAATCCTCAGTTTGACGAAAACAAACTGGTATTCAGGTGTTTCACACTTCAAGGCAGGAAAAAATGAAGAAAAAGAACTACTCAATCATTCTATGTGGAGGACTGTTCCTGGCAAGCTGTATGTCCAATAATGACAAATGCCTTCAAAAACTGTTTGATGAAGTCGGAGTTGAGAAATCACAAATCCACAATGCCACCCACCTTGTTACCATATTGGGTAATGGTTGCAAAGGATGCATACACAAAGCTCTGTCAGAAATACATAACTCGACCGATACTATTTATATAATTGCATGTAAAAGTAAAAAGACTTTCAATTTAATTGCCAATAAAAATATAGATGACTACTCCAATGTATATCTAGACACTAAATCCATATTAGTGGAATTGGATATGGCTAAAAACACACCTAGAGTCTACCTTTTAAATAATGGTAAATATGTGTCGCACTCTTTTTATGGAAATGAATCTCCCAGCGAAGAAGCGAACACCACCATTACATTCAACACAAATGAGATAGATTTAGGCAAAATCAGCCGCACGGAAAAGGCAAGAATCAAATTCACAATATGGAATACAGGGAAGAACATAGTAAGAATCAATCATATAGATCTTTCATGCGAATGTTTGAATATTGAAAATGAAATTACTGAAATAAATCCGGGAGACAGTACTTGTCTGAATATCATTTTCCATCCCGATGACATAGGAAAGTTTCAAAGAGAAATTTTATTATATGGTAATTTTGACTCATCTCCCAAACTTTTAACCATTACAGGAGAATGCTTTTAATAAAATAATACAATCTCGCTATAAATAACTTTTTAGCTATTTATAGCGAGTATACCATCCATTTCTACCCTTTTGACAGCTCCTCCAACGTTTTTTCCTCGTACCTGCAAATGGCCTTCTTATAATCCTCGGAAATCAATTTCGGTTCTTTGGTAGCCAGGTCATAACCTACCATCACCGTGCGGCACTCACACTTCACCTCATGGGTATCCGTAGTCACGGCACGCTGCAACAAGGTAAAACTCTTATGCCCCAAATGTACCACAGCCGTTTCTATCACCAGATGATCCGAGAAAAATACCGGCATAAAGAAGTTTGCATTGATATTGGCCACCACAATAGCCAGCTTACTCCAGTCGGCACTGCCAAATACATCTTTTATATAAGTAGTCTTTGCCAAATCATACAAAGAAAAGTAAACCGAATTGTTCATATGACCAAACTGGTCCACATCGCTGAATCGTATCTGCACCGGCATAGTATGCCTGAATTTTATATCCTCTGCCATAGTTAAGCTTATTAAAATCGTTCAAATATAACACTTTTCTCAATAATTGAACCCTAAATGACAGATTATTCTTAATTTTGCTGCGAAATAAATGAATATGTAATTTTAATAACAATATAAACATGGATAAGAAGTATAGCAAGGAGACCTTATGCGTACAGGCAGGCTGGACTCCGAAAAAAGGCGAACCGCGCGTTTTGCCTATTTATCAAAGTACCACATTCAAGTATGACACCAGCGAACAGATGGCGCGTCTGTTCGATCTGGAAGATTCGGGATATTTCTATACACGCTTGCAAAACCCCACCAATGACGCCGTCGCCGCAAAAATCGCAGCATTGGAAGGTGGTGTGGGTGCTATGCTGACCTCGTCCGGCCAGGCTGCCAACTTCTATGCCATTTTCAATATCTGTCAGGCAGGCGACCACTTCGTATGCTCGTCTACCATCTACGGAGGTACATTCAACCTGTTCGGCGTCACGCTGAAAAAACTGGGCATCGAGTGTACCTTCATTGACGCCAATGCATCCGAAGAGGAAATAGACCAAGCTTTCCGCCCGAATACCAAAGCGTTGTTCGGCGAAACCATCTCCAATCCGAGCATCGATGTGCTGGACATCGAAAAGTTCGCACGCATCGCACACAAGCACGGTGTGCCTTTGATTGTGGACAACACCTTCGCCACTCCCATCAATTGCCGCCCGTTTGAATGGGGAGCGGATATCGTCACCCATTCTACAACCAAATACATGGACGGTCATGCCACCAGTGTAGGAGGCGCCATTGTGGACAGCGGCAACTTTGACTGGGAAGCCCATGCGGACAAATTCCCCGGTCTGACCCAGCCCGACGAGTCTTATCACGGACTGACTTATACCAAAGCGTTCGGCAAAATGGCTTACATAACGAAAGCAACCGCCCAACTGATGCGTGACCTCGGCTCCATCCAGTCTCCGCAAAATGCGTTCCTGCTGAATCTGGGATTGGAAACATTACACCTGCGCGTGCCCCGTCATTGCGAAAACGCACAGAAGGTGGCCGAATGGCTGGAAGCCAACCCAAAAGTGAAATGGGTGAACTATTGCGGACTGAAAAGCAGCAAATACTATGATCTGGCACAGAAATATATGCCAAACGGCTCGTGCGGTGTCATCGCTTTCGGCTTGAACGGAACCCGTGAGGAAGCGATAGAATTTATGGACAGGCTGAAATTCATCTGCATCGTAACCCATGTGGCCGACGCACGGACCTGCGTACTGCATCCCGCCAGCCATACTCACCGCCAGCTCACCGACGAACAGTTGCGCGAAGCGGGAGTAGCTCCGGACTTGATTCGTCTTTCAGTGGGCATCGAGAATGTAAACGACATCATAGCCGACATTGAGCAAGCTTTACAATAAGACGAAGCGGATGAAAAGAATCATTATCATTGGCGCCACTTCCGGCATCGGACTGGAAGTGGCGCGATGCTATCTGAAAGACGGCTGGCAAGTAGGCGTGGCAGGACGTAGAGAAGAAGAACTGGAAAAAATCCGGTTATCCGCGCCCGGACAGGTATGTACTCAGACAATAGATGTCACCCGTGAGGACGCCCCTTTCTCATTGGAGCAACTGATTACTAAAATGGGAGGTATGGATGTGTTCTTGCTCAGCTCAGGCATAGGCAAACAAAATCTTTCACTTCAACCCGATATAGAATTACAAACCGCCGCCACCAATGTTTCGGGATTCATACGGATGGTCAATGCCGCCTATCACTATTTTGAGCAACGCGGGAAAGGGCATATAGCCGTAATCAGCTCCATAGCAGGCACCAAAGGGCTGGGATCCGCCCCAGCTTATTCAGCTACCAAGCGGTTTCAGAACACGTACATAGATGCATTGGACCAATTGGCACACATGAAGAAACTAAACATCTCCTTCACCGATATCCGTCCCGGATTTGTCGCCACTCCTTTGCTGAAAGATGATAAATATCCGCTGCTGATGCATACTTCCCAAGTGGCATCTCAAATTGTAAAAGCCATCTCCCGAAGGAAAAGAGTAGCCATCATAGACTGGCGCTATCAGCTTATCGTATTCTTCTGGAAATTGATTCCCGGATGGTTATGGGTGAGGCTGCCTGTGCGGAACCAATAATCCCCAGCCAATATCATTTCATAAGAAAAACCCCTTGTTCTCATCTTGAACTTGTGAAAGATTTGTAAACAAGGCGAGGGTTTCTTCATTCTACTCCCCGAAATTACCTGAATGAAAGGAATTGGTTAAAGGGACCGGCAAAGCCTGTGATCATGCTGATGAAAGATCAAACAGGCTATTGAATGATGCTTTCTTTGTAAAGCTGAACCTCTTTACAAACATAGAAACTTAAAAAAATTCTTTTCCCTTTGTAACAACTTTCCCACTTCCCCCGTCTATCTGATTGAAAGCGCTTTCAAAAACAAATTCAGTTATGAACAAAAACAAAATAAAACCATGAAAAAGTTTGTATTTACTCTATTGCTAGTCTTCGTCTGCCATCTGGGCTACGCCCAAGGCATCAACGGTCTTTTCAATGAATTCGGCAGCGAAAAAAATGCCGATTGTGTCAAAGTATCTTCTTTCATGATGTCTCTTGGAAAAATGTTTGCCGGACACGATGAAGATGCTAAGATAATAAGAAAAATAAAGTCAATAAAAGTACTGGACCTGGAATCTTGTACGGCAAGCGTAAAAGAACGGTTCAACAAAAAAGTGAACAAACTGAATCTGAAAGGATATGATGAGCTGATGCGTGTAAACGATGAAGGCGAGAAAGTCCGCGTGCTGATGAAAACAAAAAAGGAAACTATCCGTGAACTGCTGTTTGTATGCACCGGAAAAGAAGACTGTACACTGGTACAGATAAACGGAAAATTCACAAAGGATGATATAGACAAATTAGTAAATCAGGAAACAGGAAAGAAGCATGGACGCCGCTGAGTTTAAGCAACAATTTCTACCTTACCACCGGAAACTCTACCGAGTAGCCTTCCGGCTGACGGGCAACCCTCAGGATGCGGAAGATATGGTGCAGGAAGCGTATCTGAAATTGTGGAACAAGCGCGATGAACTGGCGGACGTACTGAACACCGAAGCCTATTGTGTCACCCTCATCAAGAATCTGTGCTACGACGTCCTGCGCCGGAGTCAGCCGGATGAAGACGGACGCCCTCCCGAAGAACTGAACCTCCCCATGGACACCAACATAGCCCGGGAAATAGAACAGCGGGATGAAGTGAACCAAGTAAAACGGCTCATCGGCAGACTGCCCGAGCAACAAAAACGTGTGATTCTGCTTCGTGATGTCAATGATTGCTCCTTTGAGGAGATAGAGCAAGCCACCGGACTGAATGCCATCAACATACGTGTGTTGCTGAGCCGCGCCCGCAAAAAGATACGTGAACAATATAATGAAATAATGAACTATGAAAGTAAATGAAATAGAAAGACTATTGGCCCGGTATTACGATGGAGAAACCAGCGATACCGAAGAAAAGGAACTGAAACGCTTTTTTACCGAAGAGGACGTTCCGGCTCATTTACTTGCCGAGAAGGAAATCTTCATGCAACTGGCAGCACATCCCGCTCCCGAAATACCGGAAGGCCTGGAAAGCAGGCTGAGCCGCAAGATAGACGAATGGGACACAGGCGAAAGACGCACGCTGAAAATAAAAAAACATATACGGGCCCTCCGCTTGCAATGGATAGGAAGCATAGCCGCCAGCCTGCTCATCCTGCTCTCCGTAGGACTGTACCTATACAAGCCCTATCCGGCACCGCAAGATACCTGCGCCACCCCCGAAGAAGCATACGCACAGGCCCAAAAGGCACTTATCATGCTTTCCAGCAGCCTGAATAAAGGAATAGAAAAGGTGGAATCGGTGCAGGAAGCTACCGGAAAAATTCAAGAGAACGTAAACGAACAATTAAACCGATTAAATAACATAAAACAATGAAACGTACATATATCATTACTTTATTGCTCTCTCTGTGCTCACTGTTCACCTACGCACAGGACAGTTTTTTCGACAAGTTCGCTGATATGGAAGGGGTAACCTCTGTCTATATCTCAAAAGCCATGCTCAGCCTGATGCCCAACATGAAAACGGAAGGGGTAAATATAGGCGAAGTAGCCTCCAAACTGGATAACATCCAGATTCTAAGTTGTGAAAAACCCGACATTATCGCCAAGCTGAAAAAGGAGACAGCTTTCATCAGCCCCAAGAACGGCTACGAGGAGTTGATGCGCATAAACGATGAAGGCGAGAAAACCATCATTTATCTGAAACGGAACAAAAACAAAGAAAAGGAATTTGTATTGATGAGTCAGGAAAAAAATGAATTTACCATCATCGCCATCACAGGAAATCTGACTCTGCAAGAGATACAAGGGATCATCAACAAGGAGTAACTCCACACATACCCCACCCTAAGGCCTTTTCTCCCGCCTGCTAAGGTCTGAAGAAAGGATATATACTATCTCCATAGCACTATGGAGTTATCTCCAAAGCTTGCGGAGTTAACTCCAAAGGCTATGGAGATAACTCCGCAGGTTTTGGAGATAGTAACCGGACGGCCTGAAAGGCTTAACAATAGGGCTGCGAACGCTTACGTTGTCTCCGGCAAAGGGTTATCCACCCGCAGAGACCCTGCCAGTCAAGGAACTTATTTCTTTATCCGTTTTTGGGTAGGCAAAGTAAACTCATGCGCTTCGGTCACCGCCCCGTTGCTCTCTGTTGCAAAAACACGGAATTGCGCCTGGCCTGTTTTCAACTTCCTGCCTCCGCGAATGGTGGCCGTATACCTTATCTGATTCCCGACAGGCATATAGGCTATCTGAGCCGAAGGTGAAATCAAAATATGTTTCATGCCGCTCATTTCCTCTATCACCGGAGTAACATTGTAAGCGGGCACATCCCCATCATTCACCACATCGAACACCAGTTTGCTGTCTTCTTCCGCATCAATAACATGGTTACGGTTATCATCGATAAAACGCAGGTTGATGATCCTCAATCCTGACGAAGGCTCATAAGAGGAAGTATGCTCATACTGCGAAGAAGAAGGATAAGTCTTCACGTAATACTCCTCCACCTGATAAGTTTTCTCCCGAGGCGTAGTTATGGCATTTCCCACAGCAGCCCCCGTTACAGTTCCCAGCAGGGCGCCGAATTGCGAACCGTTATATCCGCCGGCCCTGTCACCCACAATAGCGCCTAATACTCCGCCGATGGCCGCACCGGCTTGTACTGCCGCCGGATTACCTTGCATTCCGGATGGTGAGCAAGCCGAAAGCAAAGCGGTCGGAATGCATAAAATGAATATCATTTTTCTCATACCCCAAGTAGTTTATAATCTTTATCAGACAGACAAATATACTTTTTCCTATTGACAATGGATTCATCGGCTATGTTAAAATTTCATTTCCTGTCATTCATCCTCATCGGTCTAACCGCCATCATTCCGGATGGAAGGCTCTTCTTCCTAAAATGAAAAGATAAGTCTAAATAACACAAGAAACAGAAGGAGACGTTTTTTTTTCTATATATTTGCCGGGAAACAAATGAAAAGTTCTTCGCCATACCCTTGCATCGCCGCAGAAGGCTTCCCCCCTCTCCGCAGCAAAACCGCACCCGGTATGGCAAGGAAATATTTACAACCTATCATTATGGAATTGAAAGCAAAATACGAACAGCGCATTGAACAGGCTGAGGCAGAACTCCGCCAGGTAAAAAATAAGATTCTCCGCATCAGCACGCTGAGGGTCTTGTTATTTGCAGCAGGGATTATAGGAACAATCTACTTCTATCAGGCAGGAACAACCACTATATGTCTCACTATAGCGGTCACTTTCGTTCCTTTTCTGGCATTGGTGAAGTATCACAACCGGTTGTTTTTCCGCAAAGACTGGCTGGAAACCTGCATACGGGTGAATAGTGACGAGCTTTCCGCACTGGCGGACAACTATGAGCCTTTTGAGGACGGAAAGGAATTTACAAACCCGGCCCACAGGTATTCTTTTGACCTGGACTTGTTCGGAAGGCACTCTTTGTTTCAGGCCTTGAACCGTACCTGCACTTCATTCGGAAGGGAAAAACTGGCAGAATGGTTACAAAATCATCTGGAGATAAAGGAAGAGATAATCCAACGGCAGGAGGCGACAAAGGAACTGGCTGCTTATTCCGATTTCCGGGAAACATTCCGGATTACCGGTCTGCTCTACAAAGGGGCGACAAGCGACCGCGAAGAAATTAAAGAGTGGACGGAAGCACCTGCTTATTTCAGCAAGAAATGGTGGAGTCGCCCGTTATTGGGAATAGTTCCCGGAGTCAACATCGTACTGGCTATGCTGGGAGTGGCCGGGGTCATTCCGATGACATGGTTCGGACTGGCCTTCGGACTGTTCGTGATAGGTAGTTTCGGACTGATAAAGCCTGTCAGCAATCTGCAAAGAGTTTATGACAAGAAATTACGTATCCTGTCTATCTACGCCGAACTGATCAGCCTGATAGAGAACCGGGAAATGAACGCTCCGCTACTCAGACACCTGAAAGCTGAATTCGGCATGGACGGGAAATCCACCACCCATATTTTGAAAGAGCTTTCACGGGAACTGGACAAACTGGACTTGCGCAACAACCAATTGTTATATGTCTTGCTGGAAGGTTCCATGTTCTGGCAACTCCGGCAGGTAATGCGCATTGAACAATGGAGGCACAAATATGGAAAATATCTGCTTCACTGGCTGGACGTCCTGGGTGACATTGATGCTCTTTGTTCGCTGGCGACATTTGCCGGCAACCATCCCGCATACGCCTATCCGGCCATTGCCGGCAAGCCTTTTGTTTTCCTTGCAAAGGATATGGGACATCCCCTGATGCCTGCACGGCAATGTGTGACCAATGATGCCGATATCCCCTCAAGACCGTTCTTTGTCATCATCACAGGAGCCAACATGGCAGGGAAAAGTACTTATCTGCGTACGATCGGAGTGAATTATGTATTGGCATGTACCGGCTGCCCTGTATGCTGTTCCTCCCTTGAAATATATCCTGCCAAACTAGTGACAAGCTTGCGGACTTCCGATTCGTTGACAGACAACGAATCTTACTTCTTTGCCGAACTAAAACGATTGAAACAAATTATAGACCGCCTGAATAAGGGAGAGGAGTTGTTCATCATTCTGGATGAGATTTTAAAAGGAACCAACTCGATGGACAAGCAGAAAGGCTCATTCGCCCTGGTACGCCAACTGATGGAACTGAAAACGAACGGTATCATTGCCACACACGACCTGCTATTAGGGAAATTAATAGAATATTTCCCCAAAGAGATACGGAATTATTGCTTTGAAGCTGATATCACCAACGATGAACTGACTTTTTCATACAAACTCCGTGAAGGTATCGCACAAAATATGAACGCTTGCTTCCTGATGAAAAAGATGGGGCTAATCATCAACGACTAACCCCACCCAACAATTTATCACATTAACGTCTTAAGCAAATAAAGCAGACCTTCACAGGCACACCTTATTTCATAACATAAAGAGTCATAGAAAATCAAAATTCACTTGTTTCCAAGCAATGTACAAACGCACTTGCATCGTCTCCCGTGAAATAAAACACAGAAGATGCAGGCTCGTATGTATAGGGGATGAAACGGAACAACTGGGCCGCAACGAATTTCTTATCCTGAGAAATCATATAGTCCATACGTACGTTTCCGTTTGTCTTTACTTTCACGTCATTCTTGGTTTCAAAACCTTTTTTCTCCAACGTTTCCGTTAAAGCCTGTAAATCGCATACATCAAAGAAGCAGGCTCCTTCTTTAGCTACACTGCCGGTAGGTGCATATACCCATTCCTTGCTTCGCCAGAAAAGGCGGAATACGGCCCACAGAAACAAAATGGTTCCACCAGCCATAAACACCATACTCATGGTGGATGAGGAATCCCCCATCTTTAAAGAGGTTGCAAATGCACCTGCACCTATCACGCAAAGGATAGCGGATATGATAACAGAAGAAATACTAGTACGTTTTACGACATCAGGATGTGTTGTTGAAAATAAGGTCGCTTCAGTAGAAACTGTATTACTCATAATAATTTAAATTTTATTCTTTACTAATTAAAAAGACAATAATTCATACCAAGGTCACATCTCGCCATCACCGACAAGACGGAACCATGAAAAAACAAATTGGTAAAAGAATAAAAGCTAAATGAGAATACGCCTCATACCGAAGATATAGTGCTCGCAAGCACTATCCCAATGAAGGGAGTGGGAAGAGGCATACACATGGGTATGACAGCTTGCAAGACTGGCCATCCGGGCGGCCATCTTACGCAACAAAGTCTTTATAAATTGGGTAGTCTCTATGGAGGAAAAACGGTACATACGCTCTGCAGAAGCACTGACACGATGTGCTAAAGTATGAGCATCCCCAAACTCCATATCTGCTATTCCCTTATTGCTATCCATGGGAATGACACTATCCTCATTGATGGAGTCCTGCGGAGTAGTATCCGTATTCTGTACAGTACATACCGTCATTAACGCAGCTGGAACTGCATCAACATATTCTGTTCTGGCAAAAGCCAAAGCAAACAGAAAAAATAATATGACTGTTACAAATCCTCTCATTGCTTACTGTTTGAGTTACAAAGATAACATAAATAGCTTCTTAGGTTTCATTTCATACAATAATTAACAAATATCAAAGGTATTTTGTTTTAAAGGAGATTTGAAGGATTATCAAAAGATATGAAGGATCAGCTCTCAACTCCTTCATGATTTCTTTTTGAGATACAGGCAGTTATCTATCCATGAAGGTTTTGAAGGAATTATTCAGTGTTCTTAATTCCGGCTTTAATCTAAAAGCTGTTCTCGTTCTGTATGCTTCGTTCATATCAAAACTTTTGTAAACAGGACAAGTAATATTTATGTGGACGAAAGCGCTCTCAGCTTGTTTTCTCATTACTGCCGGTCATGGCATAAAATAAAAAAAAGCCACAGCTTTTATAGCTATGGCTTTTATATATATGATGATATACAGATTATTCAGCTTTAGGGGCTTCCTCTGTAGTTTCAGCTGCCGATGCTGCAGGAGCTTCTGTAGCGGCTGCACTCTTCTTAGAACGACGAGTACGAGTTGCTTTCTTAGCAGTTGCAGTCTTAGCCATGTTTTCATCGTAATCTACCAATTCGATAAAGCACATTTCAGCATTATCACCCAAACGATGACCTGTTTTGATGATACGAGTGTAACCACCCGGACGATCTGCTACTTTTACAGAGATTTCTTTGAACAACTCCGTTACAGCAAACTTATCTTGCAAGTTGCTAAATACAACACGACGTGAATTAGTTGTGTCGTCTTTAGATTTTGTAATTAAAGGCTCAACGAATTTCTTCAAAGCTTTAGCCTTTGCAACAGTCGTAGTGATTCTTTTGTGCTTGATCAAAGAACAAGCCATGTTAGATAACATAGCACTTCTATGAGAAGCAGTACGACCTAAATGATTGAATTTCTTATTATGTCTCATTTTTTATTCTTTATCTAATTTATATTTAGAGATATCGGTCCCAAACGACAGATTCAGACCCTCGAGCAAATCATCAAGCTCCGTGAGCGATTTCTTACCGAAGTTTCTGAACTTCAACAGATCTGTCTTGTTGAACTGTACCAAGTCACCCAATGTTTCCACATCGGCAGCTTTCAAGCAGTTCAAGGCACGAACTGAGAGGTCCATATCAACAAGCTTAGTCTTAAGCAGCTGGCGCATGTGCAATACTTCTTCATCAAATTCTTCATTGCCGTCCACATCGGATGTTTCAAGAGTAATCTTTTCATCAGAGAACAACATGAAATGATAAATCAATATTTTAGCGGCTTCTTTCAAAGCTTCCTTCGGGTGAATGGAACCATCGGTAGTAATTTCCAATACCAGCTTTTCGTAGTCAGTCTTCTGTTCAACACGGAAGTTTTCTACCTGATATTTTACATTACGTATCGGTGTGTAAATAGAATCGATAGGAATTACATTAACATCGGTACAATATTCGCGGTTTTCGTCGGCCGGAACATACCCTCTACCTTTATTAATAGTAATGTCCATCTGCATTGTTGCTTTTGAATCTAAATGGCAAATAACCAATTCAGGATTTAACACTTCAAATCCAGTCAAATACTTACTTATATCACCTGCCTTAAATTCACTAGAATTCTCAACGGTAATGCTTACCTTTTCATTTTCGAACTCTTCTACTACTTGCTTAAATCTGACTTGCTTCAGATTTAAGATAATGTTGGTCACGTCTTCTTTAACACCAGGTACAGATGCGAACTCATGTTCTACACCTTCGATCTTAATCGTATTGATTGCAAATCCTTCCAATGAAGAAAGAAGAATACGGCGTAAAGCATTACCTACGGTAATACCGAAACCGGGTTCGAGTGGACGGAACTCAAATTTTCCAAATCTGGAGTCCGCTTCCAACATTAATACTTTATCAGGTTTTTGAAATGCTAATATCGCCATGAAATTAATTATTATTTAGAGTACAATTCAACGATCAAGTGTTCTTTAATGTTTTCAGGAATGTCTGCTCTTTCAGGTATATGTAACAACTTACCTACCTTAGAACTTTCATCCCACTCCAACCAAGGATATTTGCTATGATTGAATCCTGCAAGTGAATTAGCAATCACTTCCAAAGATTTAGATCTTTCGCGTACACCCACAATCTGACCGGGTTTTACAGAGAATGAAGGAATATTAACTACCTTTCCATCTACTGTAATGTGCTTGTGACTTACTAACTGACGGGCAGCAGCACGAGTCGGAGCAATACCCAAACGGAACACCACGTTGTCAAGACGAGCCTCTAAACTCTGCAACAAGATTTCACCGGTAATACCGTTAGCACTTGCAGCCTTTTCAAACAGGTTACGGAATTGTTTTTCCAACACACCGTAAGTATATTTAGCTTTTTGTTTTTCCGCCAACATGACACCATACTCAGAAGTCTTTCTTCTTCTGTTGTTACCATGTTGTCCGGGAGGATAATTCTTCTTAGATAAAACTTTATCTGCTCCAAAGATTCCTTCACCGAATTTACGGGCAATTCTTGATTTTGGTCCAGTATATCTAGCCATTTCTTTTTCTAATTTAATTGTTACTAATGAACTTAATTTGTTGCAGCCGCGATTACAGAAAGGAAGTGCAATCCATTATTAACAAAATCAAGTTACATATAAAAATAGGTTATCTATTAAACTCTTCTTCTTTTCGGAGGACGACAACCGTTGTGTGGAAGCGGAGTTACATCAATAATTTCAGTAACCTCGATACCAGCTCCGTGAACAGTTCTGATAGCAGACTCACGTCCGTTTCCAGGACCCTTTACATAAGCTTTCACCTTTCTCAGGCCAAGATCAAACGCTACTTTAGCGCAATCTTGTGCAGCCATCTGTGCTGCATAAGGAGTGTTCTTCTTAGAACCTCTAAATCCCATCTTACCTGCAGAAGACCATGAGATAATCTGACCTTCACTATTTGCCAAAGATACAATGATGTTGTTGAATGAAGAATGAACATGCAACTGTCCATTAGCGTCAACCTTCACATTTCTCTTCTTAGCTGCGACTGTTTTTTTTGCCATATCAACAATTATTATTTAGTAGCTTTTTTCTTATTTGCAACTGTTTTCTTTCTTCCCTTACGTGTACGAGCGTTGTTCTTAGTGCTCTGGCCACGAACCGGCAGACCAATACGGTGACGTACACCACGATAGCAACCAATATCCATTAATCGCTTAATGTTTAATTGCACTTCTGAACGAAGATCACCTTCTACTTTGTATTCAGCACCAATGATTTCACGAATTCTAGCAGCCTGGTCATCTGTCCAGTCTTTCACTTTCACATCTCTGTCAACACCAGCCTTATCCAAGATTTTTGCTGAACTACTGCGTCCAATACCATATACATAGGTTAACGCAATCTCGCCTCTCTTATTCTGAGGCAAATCTACACCAACTATTCTTATAGCCATATACTAAATTATTTTTTTTGCAAAAATAATAAATTATCCTTGACGTTGTTTATACTTAGGATTTTTCTTGTTAATAACATACAAACGGCCATTTCGTCTAACGATTTTGCATTCCGGCGTACGTTTCTTTAATGATGCTCTTACTTTCATATCTTATTTCTTTTTTATTTGTATCTAAAAACGATTCTTCCTTTAGATAAGTCATAAGGAGACATCTCTACTCTGACCTTATCCCCGGGTAATATTTTAATGTAATGCATTCTCATCTTGCCAGAGATATGAGCAGTAATCTCATGCCCGTTTTCTAGCTCAACACGAAACATTGCATTAGACAATGCTTCAACTATAACTCCATCTTGTTCTATTGCGGATTGCTTTGCCATATTAAATTGCTTTATCTCCTAATACTTGTTCGACATATTCAAATGAGGACAAAATATCTGCCTTCCCAACTCCTATTGCAACTGTATGCTCAAAGTGAGCGGCACATTTCCTATCGCGTGTACGCACTGTCCATCCATCTCTTTCCATTACTATTTGGCGGGAACCCAATGTTATCATCGGTTCGATGGCAATGCACATACCCTTTTTCAACAGAGTGCCATATCCTCTTTTTCCATAATTGGGTACCTGCGGATCTTCATGCATATCTTTTCCAATGCCATGACCTACAAATTCTCTCACCACACCATAGGAATTAGCCTCGCAATGTTGCTGGACAGCAAAACCTATATCACCCAAACGCCTTCCATGAATGGCATTCTCTATACCTAAATATAAAGCTTCTTTTGTTGTCTTCAAAAGTTTCAAGACCTCAGGATCAACTTCTCCTACACAGAAAGTATAAGCTGAATCCCCACAAAAACCATTCATATAAGTACCACAATCAACAGAAACAATATCACCTTCTTTCAAAGGGGTATCATTGGGAATACCGTGTACAACCTGATCATTTACCGAAGTACACAAGGTACTGGGGAAGGGATCACCATACTGATTTGGAAAACCTTTAAAAGTAGGAACAGCTCCATTATCTCTAATAAACTCTTCGGCCACCTTGTCAAGTTCCTTAGTTGTCACACCGGGTTTTATCAATTTAGCAACTTCAGCCAGAGTCCTACCTACAAGTAGGTTACTCTGACGAAGCAGCTCTATCTCATCATCTGTCTTAAGAAATATCATCTCAGACTAATTAATATGCAGCAACATTACCAGCACGCCCCTTGATTCTTCCAGAATTTAACAATCCGTCATAATGGCGCATCAACAAATGACTTTCTACCTGTTGGAGTGTATCCAATACAACACCTACAAGAATCAATAAGGATGTACCACCAAAGAACTGGGCGAACTCAGCTTTTACTCCAAAAATGCCAGCAAATGCAGGCATAATGGCTACAAGAGCCAAGAATATAGAACCCGGCAGAGTAATACGAGACATAATCGCATCTATATACTCAGCTGTATTCTTACCTGGTTTTATTCCCGGAATAAAACCATTATTTCTCTTCATATCTTCTGCCATCTGGTTAGGATTAATTGTTATTGCAGTATAGAAGTATGTAAACACAATAATCAATATTGCAAAAACAAAATTATACCAGAAGCTAGTATGATCTACAAATGCACGTACAATACCACTTGCGGTTGCAGCATTTGAGAAACCTACCAATGTAATAGGGATAAACATGATTGCCTGGGCAAAGATGATAGGCATTACATTCGCAGCATTCACCTTTAAAGGAATATATTGTCTTGCACCACCATATTGTTTGTTTCCTACAATACGTTTTGCATATTGCACGGGAACTTTGCGGACGCCTTGAACCAGCAAAATTGCTGCTGCAATAACGAACAACAAAAATACTATTTCCAACAAAAACATGATGATACCACCTGCACCCGGAGAAGCCAAACGAGAAACGAACTCCTGGAATAAAGATTGTGGCAGACGGGCAATAATACCTATCAAAATGATGAATGATATACCATTACCTATCCCTTTATCTGTTATTCTTTCTCCAAGCCACAGAATAAACATACTTCCAGCTGCCAAAATGATGGTAGAAGTAATTATAAAGAATGTCCAATCTAATGAAGCATTAAGTGATGGTCCGGCTTGCATCTTAAGGTTAAGCAAGTATGAGGGAGCTTGGAAAACCAAAATTGCAATTGTCAATATACGGGTATACTGATTGATTTTTCTTCTACCACTTTCACCTTCACGCTGGATTTTCTGAAAGTAGGGAACAGCAATCGCCAAAAGCTGAATTACAATTGATGCCGAGATATATGGCATGATTCCCAATGCAAAAATAGATGCATTAGAAAACGCTCCTCCAGAGAACATGTTTAACAAGGCTAACAAACCTTCACTCGTTTGTTTATGCAACTGAGTTAACATAGCAGGGTTAATACCTGGCAGAACCACGTAAGAACCAAACCTGTAAATTGCAACAAATAATATAGTAATGAGGATCCTTTGTCTCAGATCCTCAATTTTCCATATATTCTTTAATGTTTCAATAGATTTTCTCATTGAATCAGAGTTTTACTGCATTACCACCAACAGCTTCGATTGCAGCTACCGCACTCTTTGAAAAAGCATTAGCTTCCACATCAAGCTTAGTAGTCAAACTACCGTTACCTAGTACTTTTACCAATTGATTAGAAGAAATGAAACCAGCTTCAATAAAGTCATTCATACCTACCTTAGTCAGATTCTTAGCTTCAGCCAATTTCTGAATAGTTTCAAGGTTAATAGCTTTATATTCTACACGGTTAATATTCTTAAAACCAAACTTCGGAACACGACGTTGAAGAGGCATCTGTCCGCCTTCAAAACCAATCTTCTTTGAATAACCTGATCTTGATTTAGCACCTTTATGACCTCTTGTAGAAGTACCACCCAAACCAGATCCGGGGCCACGGCCAATTCTTTTTCTAGTCTTTGTAGATCCTTCTGCAGGTTTTAAATTACTTAAATTCATATCGTAATTAGTTTTTTTATTAACAATGAATTACTTAACGATGGCAACCAGGTGTTTTACCTTTTCAACCATTCCCAGAATAGAAGGAGTTTCTTCGTGCTCAACCACACGATTCATCTTGCGAAGTCCCAGCGCATCGAGTACTCTTTTTTGATCAGCAGGAGCACCAATTCTACTTTTTATTTGTTTAATCTTAATAGTTGACATAATTCCTCCTTATCCTCTAAATACTTTTTCCATACTTACGCCTCTGTTCTGAGCAACCATACGGGCATCTCTCATCTCACCCAAAGCTAAAATAGTAGCTTTTACCAAGTTGTGCGGATTAGAAGAACCTTTTGACTTAGCCAAAACATCTGTAATACCCACACTTTCCAAAACAGCACGCATCGCACCACCTGCTACCACACCAGTACCGGTAGAAGCCGGCTTGATGAATACTTCAGCGCCGCCAAATTTAGCCGACTGTTCATGAGGAACTGTACCTTTCAATACAGGAACACGAGTCAAGTTCTTTTTAGCTGCTTCAACGCCTTTAGCAATAGCAGCTGTTACTTCACCTGCTTTACCAAGGCCCCAACCAATAATACCGTCTTCGTTTCCAACAACGACAATTGCAGAAAAGCTGAATGTTCTACCACCCTTTGTTACCTTTGTAACACGGTTGATAGCAACCAATCTGTCTTTTAACTCTATATCGTTAGTTATCTTAACTCTATTATTAACTGCCATAATTGATTAAAATTTAAGTCCACCGTTACGAGCAGCGTCAGCTACTTCTTTTATTCTCCCATGATACAAGTAACCATTACGGTCGAATACGACAGTCGTAATACCAGCTTCCTGAGCTTTCTTAGCAATCAGTTCACCAACTTTAGCAGCCTGTTCTTTCTTAGGCATAGCTTCCATTCCCAAAGATGAAGCTGCAGCCAAAGTTCTACCAGACAAGTCATCGATAACTTGAACGTAAATCTGCTTGTTACTTCTAAACACACTCATACGCGGACGTTCAGTAGTACCTGAAATCTTATTGCGTACTCTATATTTGATCTTGATTCGTCTTTCTAATTTTGTTGTCATGATAATACAATTTTATGTAAATTATTTAGCACCGGCTGACTTACCAGACTTTCTACGAATTTCTTCGCCAACAAACTTAATACCTTTACCTTTATAAGGTTCCGGCTTACGGAAAGAACGTATTTTTGAGCAAACCTGACCAAGCAGTTGTTTGTCACAAGATTCCAATATAATAAGAGGGTTCTTATTTCTTTCTGACTTAGTTTCTACCTTGATTTCAGGAGGCAACTGCATAAAGATATTATGAGTATAACCCAAAGCGAAATCAATAATATTACCATTGTTTGAAGCACGGTAACCTACACCGACAAGTTCCAGTTCTTTCTTATAACCTTCAGAAACACCAATAACCATGTTGTTAACCAAAGAACGATACAAGCCGTGAAAAGCATGTCTTTGTTTTATGTTATCCAACATCTCGTTTTCGTTTTCTGTCAACATCACATGTCCATCTTCAATTGCAACATTGATAGAAGGATCAACAAATTGGCTAAGTTCGCCTTTAGGACCTTTTACAGTAACTACATTATCCTTCAGAGTAACTGTTACTCCAGTGGGAATACTAATGGGTAATTTTCCTATTCTTGACATTGCTTATCCTCCTATTAATATACATAACAAAGAACTTCACCACCAATTTTCAGTTCAGCAGCTTCTTTGTTAGTCATTACACCTTTGGAAGTAGATATTATAGCAATACCTAAACCATTAATAACTCTCGGCATGTCTTTGTAACCCGTATACTTACGTAAACCCGGAGTGGAAACTCTAATAAGTTTCTTAATAGCATTTACTTTGTTTACTGAGTCGTACTTCAAAGCCACTTTGATAGTTCCTTGAGGACCATCTTCTACAAACTTGTAGTTCAGAATGTAGCCTTTGTCGAAAAGGATCTTAGTGATTTCCTTTTTCAAATTTGAGGCAGGCACTTCTACTACTCTGTGCTTTGCACTAATTGCATTTCTCAATCTGGTGAGATAATCTGCGATTGGATCTGTCATATAATAATAAATTAAATTAATCAGGACTACCCTGACAATATTTAAAAATAAAAAGAATTACCAGCTTGCTTTCTTAACGCCCGGGATCAAACCATTAGAAGCCATTTCGCGGAACTGAATTCTTGAAATCCCGAACTGACGAATATAACCTTTAGGACGACCGGTCAATTTACAACGGTTGTGCAAACGAATAGGATTAGCATTCTTAGGAATAGCCTGTAATTTCTGAGCAGCTTCAAAAGCTTCAGCAGGATCACCTGAGTTGACAATCTTTTTCAACGCAGCACGTTTTTCAGCATATTTGGCTACAAGTTTGGCTCTTTTTACTTCACGAGCCTTCATTGATTCTTTTGCCATAATATATTAATCTTTTTTTGAGTTTTTAAACGGTAAACCAAATTCCTTCAACAAAGCATAACCTTCTTCATCTGTCGGAGCAGAAGTTACAAAGGTAATATTCATTCCGAGAATTTTAGTAATACTATCGATATTTATTTCAGGGAAAATGATTTGTTCCTGAATACCCAATGTATAATTACCTCTTCCATCGAACTTACTTTCGATACCTTTAAAGTCACGAATACGTGGCAAAGCAACACGAACAAGTTTTTCAAGGAACTCATACATTCTTTCACGACGCAAAGTCACCATTACGCCAATCGGCATTTTCTTACGCAACTTAAAGTTAGCGATATCTTTACGTGAAACTGTTGCAACAGCTTTCTGACCCGTAATTGCTGTTAACTCATTAATAGCAACTTCAATAATCTTCTTGTCAGCAACAGCCATACCCAATCCTTGATTAATAACAATCTTCTTAAGTACGGGGATCTGCATTGTTGAAGAATATTGGAACTGATTCTTCAATGCAGGCGCAATGCGCTCTGCATATTCTTTCTTAAGGCTAGCAGTATTACTCATTATTTAATCTCCTCTCCTGATTTTTTAGCATAACGAACAAATGTTCTACCATCAGAACTTTCTCTTCTTCCCACACGTGTTGGCTTGCCTGTTTTAGGATCAACCACATTCAAGTTTGAGATATGTATAGCAGCTTCCTGCTTCACGATACCACCCTGAGGGTTCTTTGCATTAGGTTTGGTACTTTTCGATACCATATTGATACCTTCTACAAGTGCACGTCCTTCTTTAACAAGAACTTTCAGCACACGGCCAGTTTTACCTTTATCTTCACCAGAGTTTACGTAAACTGTATCGCCTTTTTTTATATGTAATTTACTCATTACTTAAATCTTTTACAAAATTAAAGTACTTCAGGTGCAAGTGATACCACTTTCATGTTTGCAGCACGCAATTCTCTTGCAACAGGGCCAAAAATACGACTTCCTCTAATTTCACCTGCATTATTCAACAATACGCAAGCATTATCATCAAAACGAATATAAGAACCATCAGCACGACGGATTTCTTTCTTAGTACGTACAATTAAAGCCTTTGATACTGCACCTTTTTTAACATCACTAGAGGGGATTACACTCTTGATAGAAACTACAATGACATCCCCTACAGAAGCGTAACGTCTCTTTGTACCACCTAATACGCGGATACAAAGAGCTTCTTTAGCGCCACTGTTGTCACACACTGTAAGTCTGGATTCTACTTGTATCATAATTACTTAGCTCTTTCAATTATTTCAACCAATCTCCATCTCTTAGTTTTGCTCAAAGGACGAGTTTCCATGATGTGTACTGTATCACCTACATTACATTCATTCTTTTCATCATGAGCATGGTATTTTTTCGTTTTAGAAACGAATTTACCATAAATAGGGTGTTTTTCTTTAAACTTAGCAGCAACAGTAATGGTCTTATCCATCTTATTGCTTACTACAACACCTGTTCTTTCTTTTCTTAAATTTCTAGCTTCCATGAGGACCATTATTATTTGTTAAGTTCTCTCTGATGCAATTCTGCCTTCATACGCGCAATCGTTCTGCGTAACTTTTTAATCTGTGCAGGATTATCCAGCGGAGAGATAGAATGATTTAAAACCATCTGATTGTAATTGGCTACTTCAGCTTCAATTCTTTCTGCCAATTCATTGGTAGCTATTTCTCTAATTTCTGCAATCTTCATAATAAATTAAGCATTTTGATTTTGAGCATCGTAATCACGTCTAACTATAAACTTAGTAGTAACAGGAAGCTTCTGTGCTGCAAGACGCAAAGCTTCTTTAGCTACCTCATAAGGAACACCTTCTGCCTCGATAATAATACGTCCCGGGGTAACCGGAGCAACGAAACCTTCAGGAGCACCTTTACCTTTACCCATACGCACATCAGCAGGCTTGCGAGTAATAGGTTTGTCCGGGAAAATACGGATCCAAATCTGTCCTTGACGTTGCATATATCTTGTTACCGCAATACGTGCAGCTTCAATTTGTCTACCTGTAATCCATTTAGTCTCCAAAGATTTAATACCAAATGATCCAAAAGCCAATTGGTTTCCTCTTTGAGCATTTCCTTTCTGACTGCCCTTCTGCTGTCTTCTGAATTTTGTCTTTTTCGGTTGTAACATAATTCCTAAAATTCAAATCCGTTAGCGATTGTTTTTCTTTCTTTTGAAGTTCTTACCACCGTTATTGTTGCCGTTTCCACCGCGACCGCTTTCTTTAGTCTGAGTAAAGTTGGGCGCTAATTCTCTCTTACCATACACTTCACCACGGCAAATCCATACTTTAATACCCAGCAAACCAACTTTAGTCAAAGCTTCTGCATGACAGTAGTCAATATCTGCACGGAAAGTATGCAACGGAGTTCTTCCTTCTTTATACATTTCAGAACGAGCCATTTCTGCTCCATTCAAACGTCCTGAAATCAACACTTTGATACCCTCAGCGCCCATACGCATTGTGTTAGCGATAGCCATCTTGATGGCACGGCGGTAGGCAATCTTACCTTCTACCTGACGAGCGATATTATTAGCTACAATAACAGCATCCAACTCAGGTCTCTTCACCTCAAAGATATTGATCTGAATATCTTTGTCCGTGATTTTCTTCAACTCTTCTTTCAGTTTGTCAACTTCCTGACCACCTTTACCAATGATAATACCTGGACGCGCTGTACAAACTGTGATTGTCACCAATTTCAGTGTACGTTCTATAACAATTCTTGAAACGCTGGCTTTTGCAAGTCTGGCATTCAAATATTTACGGATTTTGCTGTCTTCCAACAAAGCATCACCATAATCATTGCCACCGTACCAATTAGAATCCCATCCTCTGATAATTCCTAAACGGTTGCTTATCGGATTAACTTTCTGTCCCATCTAGTCTTAATTTTGATTATCATTAGTACTCTTAGAATCAACGAACAAAGTCACGTGATTTGAACGTTTACGAATTCTGTAACCTCTTCCCTGCGGAGCCGGACGCATTCTTTTCAGTGTTGCACCACCATCAACATAAATCTTTGTTACAAACAATTCGCCACTTTCTGCCTTACGTTCGTTTTTCTGTTCCCAGTTAGCAATAGCAGAGCGCAACAGTTTTTCCACTCTTGCAGAAGCTTCTTTAGAAGAAAACTTCAAGACACCCAGTGCACGGTTCACTTCCATACCACGAATCATGTCAGCCACGAGACGCATTTTCCGCGGAGAGGTAGGAACATTTTGCAATTTTGCAAAATACATGGTCTTAAGGGCTTCTTTTCTTTTTTCAGCCGATATTTTTTTTCTTGCTCCCATTATTTATTACTTTATTATTTCTTCAGATTATCCTGCTTATTTTTTCTTATTACCTGCATGGCCGCGGAATGTACGTGTCGGTGCAAATTCACCCAATTTGTGTCCTACCATGTTTTCTGTAACGTAAACAGGAATAAATTTATTTCCGTTATGAACTGCAACTGTGTGCCCTACAAAATCAGGCGAGATCATTGAAGCTCTAGCCCAAGTCTTAACGACAACCTTCTTGCCGCTTTCATTCATAGCAAGCACTTTCTTTTCAAGTTTAACGTTAATATATGGACCTTTTTTTAATGAACGACTCATAATTTACTCAATTAATCAGTTATTACTTTCTTCTCTCAATAATATACTTAGAAGACTGTTTCTTCGGAGCTCTTGTCTTCAAGCCCTTAGCATACAAGCCTGTACGTGATCTTGGGTGACCTCCTGAAGCACGTCCTTCACCACCACCCATCGGGTGATCAACAGGATTCATAACAACACCACGGTTGCGAGGACGACGCCCCATCCAACGAGTACGACCTGCCTTACCGGAAGACTCCAATCCATGATCAGAGTTACCAACGCTACCAATAGTAGCCTTACAAGCACTAAGTATTTGTCTTACCTCACCTGAAGGCAATTTAATCACACAATACTTGCCTTCTCTTGAAGTTAACTGAGCAAAATTACCAGCTGATCTCACCAAAGCTGCACCTTGACCCGGACGCAATTCAATATTATGAATTACAGTACCAACGGGGATGTTTTCAAGCGGAAGTGCGTTACCAATCTCAGGCGCTGCATTCGCTCCAGACATCAATGTGCTACCAACTTGCAATCCATTAGGAGCAATAATATATCTCTTTTCACCATCAGCATAAAACAGCAAAGCAATACGAGCCGAACGATTCGGATCGTATTCTATAGTTTTAACAACTGCGGGTACACCGTCTTTGTTTCTCTTGAAATCGATAAGTCTGTATTTTCTCTTGTGACCACCGCCCATATAGCGCATTGTCATTTTACCAACGTTGTTGCGACCACCTGTTGAGCGCTTTCCAAATACAAGAGACTTTTCTGGTACCGATGCAGTAATCTCTTCAAAAGTACCAATAATTTTATGTCTTTGCCCCGGTGTTGTGGGCTTAAATTTACGTACTGCCATCTTTATTAAATATTGCTATAAAAATCAATAGTATCGCCTTCTTTCAATGTTACGATAGCTTTCTTATAAGCATTCGTACGACCATTGATGATTCCAGACTTAGTGTAACGGCTTTTACTCTTTCCCGAGTATCTTAGCGTATTTACATCTACTACTGTAACATTATACAAAGCTTCAATCTCACTCTTAATTTCCAACTTGTTAGCTTCAGGACGTACAATAAAACCGAATCGATTTAACTTCTCGGTAATTGCAGTCATTTTCTCAGTAACCAACGGTTTAATAATAATTCCCATTATCTAAGCCTCCTTTTTAAATTAAGATAAGATATTCTCGATAGCCTTGAGCGAGTTTTCTGTAACAACAAGAGTTTCAGCATTCAATACATTGTAAGTATTTAATGCAGAAGCAATTGCCACATTAGCACGTTCGATGTTACGAGCTGACAAATATACATTTTTATTAGCTTCCGGCAAAACGAGAAGCAACTTTTTGTCAGTAATTTTAAGATTATTTACCATAGAAACGAAATCCTTAGTTTTTGGAGCTTCAAATGTAAAGTCTTCAACAATAATAATTGCGTTTTCTTGAGCTTTATAAGACAATGCCGACTTGCGGGCCAATGTCTTAACTTTTTTATTCAACTTAAACCAATAGTCACGAGGTTTAGGACCAAATACGCGAGCACCACCCACCAATACCGGAGAGTTGATATCACCACGACGAGCACCGCCACCACCTTTCTGACGACCTAATTTACGAGTAGAACCGCTGATTTCGCTTCTTTCTTTAGATTTATGAGTTCCCTGACGTTGGTTAGCCATAAACTGCTTAACGTCCAAATAGATAGCGTGGTCATTGGGTTCAATTCCGAAGATAGATTCGTTTAACGTAACCTTTCTTCCGGTGTCTTCACCTTTAATATTTAATACGTTAACTTCCATTATTTCTCAATTATTACGATTGAACCTTTGCAACCCGGTACCGAACCTTTAATCAAAAGAAGATTGTGTTCCGGAATCACTTTTAATACCTGTAAGTTATGTGTAGTAACGCGGTCACCACCCATTTGGCCACCCATACGCATTCCTTTGAATACTTTTGCAGGGTAAGAACATGCACCGATAGAACCCGGCTTACGAGCGCGGTTGTGCTGACCATGAGTAGTCTGACCTACCCCACCAAATCCATGTCTTTTAACTACACCTTGGAAGCCCTTACCTTTAGAAGTACCAACAACGTCAACATAAGCTGCATCATTGAATAATTCCACTGTAATAGTGTCTCCCAAATTCAATTCTGTTTCAAAATCTTTGAACTCGGCCAAGTGTCTCTTCGGAGTTACACCAGCTTTTTTAAAGTGCCCCATCAAAGGTTTGGTAGTATGTTTTTCCTTTTTGTCCTGGAAACCTACCTGAACAGCCGCATAGCCGTCTTTCTCAACACTCTTAATCTGAGTAACTACACAAGGACCAGCTTCGATAACAGTGCATGGTACATTTTTACCATCAGCACTGAAAACGGATGTCATTCCGATTTTCTTTCCTAATAATCCTGGCATTTCAGTTAATTTTTAAATGCATTAAACTTTAATTTCTACTTCAACTCCACTCGGTAATTCTAACTTCATCAGAGCGTCTACTGTCTTAGCTGTTGAGCTATAGATGTCGATTAATCTCTTGTAAGAAGACAATTCAAACTGTTCACGTGACTTCTTGTTAACGAAAGTCGAACGGTTTACCGTGAAAATACGCTTGTGTGTAGGCAATGGAATAGGACCGCTAACAATAGCACCTGTTGCCTTCACTGTTCTAACGATCTTTTCAGCAGACTTGTCTACCAAGTTGTGATCGTAAGATTTCAGTTTAATTCTAATTTTTTGACTCATTAGATTTTAAATTAAAAATGATTAAATATAAAGTGGGGCCGGATTAAGAGTCATTCGCTAACCCGTTGCCCCTGCTTTTTTATTATACTAAGTCTACGCGACCTTTCACTTCTTCAAGTACAGCTTTAGCAATAGAGCTGGAAACTTGAGCATGATGATCGTAAGTCATAGATGATGTTGCACGACCTGAAGTAATAGTACGCAAAGCTGTTACATAACCAAACATTTCTGCCAAAGGCACTTTAGCTTTTACAATACGAGCTCCAGAACGGCTTGATTCCATACCTTCGACTTGCCCACGACGCTTATTCAAGTCACCAATAACATCACCCATGTTTTCTTCAGGAGTTACGACCTCCAGTTTCATAATAGGCTCAGTCAATACAGGACCTGCTTTAGCACATGCATTTTTGTAGGCTTGAATAGCACAGATTTCGAATGACAACTGGTCAGAGTCAACCGGATGGAATGAACCATCCTTCAAAACTACTTTCAGTGAATCAAGCGGATAGCCAGCCAATACACCATTCTTCATTGCAGTCTGGAAACCTTTCTGAACTGATGGGATAAATTCCTTAGGAACATTACCTCCCTTCACTTCATCAATAAACTGCAAACCGCCTTGTGTAAAGTCTTCGTCAACCGGACCGATTGTCACAATGATATCGGCAAACTTACCACGACCACCAGACTGTTTCTTATAAACTTCACGCAATTCAACAGTCTTAGTGATAGCTTCCTTATAATTAACCTGAGGTTTACCTTGGTTACATTCTACTTTAAACTCACGTTTCAGACGATCGATAATAATATCCAAATGAAGCTCACCCATACCGGAAATAATAGTCTGTCCAGACTGTTCGTCAGTCTTAACAGTAAATGTCGGGTCTTCTTCAGCTAATTTAGCCAAGCCGTTAGACAACTTGTCCAAATCTTTCTGAGTCTTAGGTTCAACCGCAATACCAATTACAGGATCAGGGAATTCCATTGATTCCAACACAATCGGTGCATCTTCATCACACAACGTATCACCTGTACGGATATCCTTGAAACCAACACCGGCACCAATATCACCAGCTCCAATCACCTCTACAGGATTCTGTTTGTTTGAGTGCATTTGGAACAAACGTGACACACGTTCTTTTTTACCTGAACGAGTGTTATAGATATATGAACCAGCCTCTATCTTACCAGAGTAAACGCGGAAGAAAGTCAAACGTCCGACATAGGGGTCAGTTGCAATCTTAAATGCCAAAGCTGACGTTTTTTCATCCTCACTAGGTTTACGATCTTCCTCTGCTCCTGTGCTCGGGTTAGTACCTACGATAGCAGGCGTATCCAACGGAGAAGGCAAGAATGCACAAACATAGTCAAGCAATGTCTGAACTCCCTTATTCTTGAATGAAGAGCCACAGAACATCGGAACGATATCCATCTTCAATGTACCTGCACGCAAAGCACGCAAGATTTCTTCTTCAGTGATTGTAGAAGGATCGTCAAAGAATTTCTCCATTAAAGCATCGTCAAACTCAGCTACTTTTTCGAGCATTTTTTCTCTCCATTCATTAGCTTCATCAACCAAGTTCGCCGGAATTTCTTCTACGCTATAATCTGCACCCATCGTTTCATCGTGCCACAAAATAGCCTTCATTTTGATCAAATCAACAACCCCCTTGAAACTCTCTTCAGCACCAATAGGAATTACCACAGGGCAAGCATTTGCACCTAATACATCCTTCATTTGGCGAACGACTTCGAAAAAGTCAGCACCAGAACGGTCCATTTTATTAACGTAACCGATACGAGGAACATTATATTTATCAGCCTGACGCCATACGGTTTCTGACTGAGGTTCAACACCACCTACCGCACAATAAGCTGCAACAGCTCCATCCAAGACACGTAAAGAACGTTCTACTTCAGCAGTAAAATCAACGTGCCCCGGAGTATCAATCAAGTTTATTTTATAAGTATTTCCCGCATATTTCCAACGAGTAGTAGTAGCAGCAGATGTAATAGTAATACCACGTTCCTGCTCCTGCTCCATCCAGTCCATTGTTGCTGCACCATCATGCACCTCACCAATTTTGTGAGTCAAGCCAGTGTAGAACAAAATACGTTCTGAAGTCGTTGTCTTACCGGCATCGATGTGAGCCATGATACCGATATTGCGGGTCAAATGCAAATCATGTTTAGCCATTTTCGTCCTTTACTTATTAATTATTACTTGATTAGAATCTAAAGTGAGCGAATGCACGATTAGCTTCAGCCATACGGTGCATATCTTCTTTACGCTTGTAAGCGCCACCCTGTTCGTTAAAAGCGTCAATAATCTCAGCCGCCAGTTTATCTGCCATTGATTTACCACCACGTTTACGAGCGAAAAGAATCAAATTTTTCATTGAGATTGACTCTTTACGATCAGGACGAATTTCAGTAGGAACCTGGAAAGTAGCGCCACCTACACGACGAGACTTTACTTCAATCTGAGGAGTTACATTATCCAAGGCTTTCTTCCAAATTTCCAAAGATGATTTTTCTTCATTAGGAAGTTTTGTTTTCACTGTTTCCAGTGCTGCATAGAAGATCTCATAAGATGTATTCTTTTTCCCATCATACATCAAGTGATTTACGAATTTAGAAACCTTCTGATCATTAAATACTGGATCCGGAAGGATCACACGTTTTTTTGGTTTTGCTTTTCTCATTTTTTTCTCAAAATAATGTTTTTGTTTGGGGCTGCACTTTTTCCGTTTACTTCAACGCTTCCTCTGAAACATTTACTCAACCTTTATAGCTTATTCCAACAAACCAAAACTTAAATTAAATATTCTTTGTTTCAGGAATTCAGTTACGGTTTACTTCTTTCCTTTTCCTTTTGCAGGAGCTGCAGCTTGTCCTGCTTTAGGACGCTTAGCACCATATTTAGAACGTCTTTGTGTACGACCAGCTACGCCAGCTGTATCCAAAGTACCACGAACGATGTGATAACGTACACCCGGAAGGTCTTTCACACGACCACCACGCACCAACACGATTGAGTGTTCCTGCAAGTTATGACCTTCTCCCGGAATATAAGAGTTTACTTCCTTAGAGTTAGTCAGACGCACACGAGCAACTTTACGCATTGCTGAATTCGGCTTTTTCGGAGTAGTAGTATACACACGAACACAAACGCCACGTCTTTGAGGACATGAATCCAGTGCCGGAGATTTACTCTTCTCAACCAAAACCTCTCTTCCTTTTCTTACTAATTGTTGAATAGTAGGCATTTTGTTTGATTTTTAATTATTATATATTGTTTATTAATTTGCTATACTAAGTCCAAAACTATACATTTTGGGCTGCAAAGTTACGAATAACATTTTAATAAACAATACTTTCTACTAATAAAAATAGTCTGTTTCTCAAAAAAAGTTTTTGAAAAACAGACTACTATGTTATTTTTGCTACAAAAGCCCTTATGCCTCCCCTTTAAATCCGCTTATAGGAGGAATGAATGTTTTTCCATCCGGTCCATTATTTCCCCCATTCATTTCTTCCGGCATTCGAATAGGTCCAAAATTACGTTCGTATTTTGCAACATTCTCCTGTAATGCATACATCAAACGTTTTGCATGTTCAGGGGTCAGTACAATACGTGACTGCACTCCAGCTTTGGGCAATCCCGGCATTACACGCACAAAATCAACAATAAATTCCGAACTGGAATGGGTGATAATGGCAAGATTTGCATACGTTCCTTGAGCTACTTCTTCTTTCAACTCTATCTGCAACTGATTATTATTTTTTTCGTTTTCCATGATTTTATACTTTAGCATTAAAAAATATTCTGAATCTCAATATCCCCAACTCCTATTCTTTGGTTGGAGTACAAATATAGACATTTATTTGTAATAATACAACATACTTATTATTCTATATAATTTTCCTATAGCATCTACTATAATAAACCTAAAGAAGCTGATTTCTTAGACAGAAATCAGCCTCTTTTACAGTGTATATATTAAAATTACTCTACCTCACTATAATCGAGTACATTCTTACGATTGGCAAGAATACGGTCATATTCTTCCTTCGAACCAACAATAATCTTTTCGAATTCACGCTGACCAGTACCAGCAGGAATCAAGTGACCACAAATCACATTTTCCTTCATACCTTCCAATCTATCAACCTTACCATTAATAGCAGCTTCATTCAAAACTTTCGTTGTTTCCTGGAATGATGCAGCAGACATGAAACTCGAAGTTCCCAAAGCGGCACGGGTGATACCTTGCAAAATCTGGGTAGATGTAGCAGGAATAGCATCACGTACCTCAACAGGCTTCAAGTCACGACGTTTCAACATACTGTTCTCATCACGCAACTTACGAGCAGTAACAATCTGACCCGGCTGCAAATTCTGAGAATCACCAGCGTCAACAACTACTTTCTTGCCCCAAATACGATCGTTTTCTTCCATAAACTCTTGCTTATCCACTACCTGCTGTTCCAAGAAGCGAGTATCGCCCGGCTCATCGATTTCTACCTTACGCATCATTTGACGAACAATAATCTCAAAGTGTTTGTCGTTAATCTTCACACCCTGCAAACGGTAAACGTCTTGCACTTCATTTACGATGTATTCCTGTACAGCCGTGGGACCTTTAATGGCCAAAATGTCAGCAGGAGTAATCGCACCGTCAGACAGCGGAGTTCCGGCACGAACGTAGTCATTCTCCTGAACCAATATTTGTTTAGACAGATTCACCAAATACTTTTTCACTTCACCTGTCTTAGATGTGACAATAATTTCACGGTTACCACGCTTAATCTTACCCATAGTAATTTCACCGTCTATTTCAGAAACGACAGCAGGATTAGATGGATTACGAGCCTCAAACAGCTCTGTAACACGAGGAAGACCACCGGTGATATCACCAGCCTTGCCTACAGCACGAGGAATCTTCACAATAATGTCACCAGCTTTCACTGCCTGACCGTTTTCAACCACAACATGCCCCCCCACGGGTAAGTTATAAGTACGGATCAAATTACCATCCTCGGTTACAATATGGGCAGAAGGTACTTTTGTCTTATCCTTAGACTCGATAATGATAATTTCACGCAGACCGGTAGCTTCATCAGACTCTACCTTATAAGTTACGTTTTCAACCACACTCTCGAATTCAATCTTACCAGTAGCCTCTGTGATGATAACAGCGTTGAACGGATCCCACTTAGCAATCAGTTTTCCTTTCTCAACAATATCACCGTCCGCAGCATATAATTTTGAACCATAAGGCACGTTATGAGTTGACAGGATAATTCCTGTATTCACATCGATAAAGCGGACTTCAGCCAAACGACCGACTACCACTTTCACAGCCTCACCCATTTCATCAACCGTATCTACCGTACGTAATTCTTCGAATTCCAAACGTGCATTATTCTTGGCGACAATGCTTGCATTAGCAGCCATATTACCTGCGATACCACCGGCGTGGAATGTACGCAATGTCAACTGTGTACCCGGCTCACCAATAGATTGAGCAGCGATTACACCGACTGCTTCACCTTTCTGAACCATACGACTGGATGCCAAGTTACGTCCATAACACTTAGCGCATACCCCTTTCTTAGATTCACAAGTTAATACCGAACGGATTTCAACGCTTTCAATCGGAGAATCCTCGATTTCCTGCGCAATATCCTCTGTAATCTCCTCTCCACCGGCTACAATCAGTTTACCAGTAGTAGGATGGACGATATCATGTACAGAAACACGTCCTAGAATACGTTCGTACAAAGTAGCAATAACTTCATCGTTATTCTTCAAGGCCGTACAAACCAAACCACGAAGTGTTCCACAGTCTTCTTCATTAATAATCACATCATGCGACACGTCTACCAGACGACGGGTCAAGTATCCCGCATCAGCAGTCTTCAACGCAGTATCCGCCAAACCTTTACGAGCACCGTGGGTAGAAATAAAATACTCTAACACAGACAAACCTTCTTTAAAGTTTGAAAGAATAGGGTTTTCAATAATCTGTGCGCCTTCAGCACCGGCTTTCTGCGGTTTCGCCATCAAACCACGCATACCAGACAACTGACGAATCTGCTCTTTAGAACCACGGGCCCCGGAGTCAAGCATCATAAATACTGAATTGAAGCCTTGGTCATCATTCTTAATCGTCTTGTAAAGTATATCAGACAGGTCACTGTTCACGTGAGTCCATGTATCGATAACCTGGTTATAACGTTCATTGTCAGTAATGAAACCCATGTTATAGTTCATCATAATCTGTTCCACTTCCTCATTACCACGTTTTACCAGTTCTTCTTTTTCTTTCGGGATAATAATATCACCCAAGTTAAATGACAGACCACCCTTGAACGCCATATAGTAACCTAAGTTCTTAATACCATCCAAGAATTCACAAGCACGTGCAACACCGACAGCTTTGATAACATCACTAATGATATCTCGCAAAGACTTTTTGGAAATAATGGTATTCAAGTACCCCACTTCCGCCGGAACGATTTCATTTACAATCACACGCCCTACGGAGGTTTCTTTCATCATCACATCTACGATTTTGCCATCTTTGTCCAAGTCCTTCACCACTACGTTGACGATAGCATGAATATCCACTTTACCTTCATTATAAGCAATCAAAGCCTCTTCCGGACCGTAGAAAGTCAAGCCTTCACCTTTAGCCCCTTTTCTCAACTTGGTAATATAATACAAACCAAGTACCATATCCTGTGCAGGCACAGTAATAGGAGCACCATTAGCAGGGTTCAGAATGTTATGAGCCTGAAGCATCAACATCTGTGCTTCCAGAATCGCATCATTACTCAAAGGCAAGTGAACCGCCATCTGGTCACCATCGAAGTCGGCATTGAACGCTGTACAAGCCAATGGGTGCAACTGAATAGCTTTACCTTCAATCATATGCGGTTGGAAAGCCTGAATACCCAAACGGTGCAGAGTCGGCGCACGGTTCAGCAATACAGGATGACCTTTCATGACATGTTCCAAGATATCCCAGATCACAGGCTCCTTGCGGTCTACAATCTTCTTTGCAGATTTTACAGTCTTCACAATACCACGTTCAATCAACTTACGGATGATAAACGGCTTGTAAAGCTCTGCAGCCATCAGTTTAGGAATACCACATTCACCCATCTTCAATTCAGGACCAACAACGATTACCGAACGAGCAGAGTAGTCAACACGCTTACCCAGCAAGTTCTGACGGAAACGTCCTTGCTTACCCTTCAAGCTATCGGACAGTGATTTCAATGGACGATTAGCGTCAGTCTTCACTGCACTTGATTTACGTGAGTTATCGAACAAGGAATCGACAGCCTCCTGCAACATACGTTTTTCGTTACGCAAAATCACTTCGGGAGCCTTGATTTCAATCAGTCTCTTCAAACGGTTGTTACGGATAATCACACGGCGATACAAGTCATTCAAGTCAGAGGTAGCAAAACGGCCACCATCCAACGGAACCAATGGACGCAGTTCAGGAGGAATAACCGGCACAATACGTACAATCATCCATTCAGGTTTATTACGTCCGCGAGATGCACGGAACGATTCAACTACCTGCAGACGCTTCAAAGCCTCATTCTTACGTTGCTGCGAAGAATCATTACTTGCTTTATGACGTAATTCATAAGATAAAGCATCCAAATCCAAAGTTGAGAGCAGATCATAAATAGCTTCTGCCCCCATCTTAGCAATAAACTTATTCGGATCTGTATCTTCCAAATATTGGTTTTCTTTAGGAAGTGTATCCAAGATATCCAAATACTCTTCTTCAGAAAGCAAATCATATTTATTAATGCCATCTTCAGCCTTCACACCCGGCTGAATAACCACATAACGTTCATAATATACAATAGCGTCTAGTTTCTTTGTAGGCAGCCCCAACAAATAACCGATCTTGTTCGGCAATGAACGAAAATACCAAATATGCGCTACAGGCACAACTAACTGAATATGTCCCATACGTTCACGACGGACCTTCTTTTCAGTCACTTCAACGCCACATCGGTCACAAACAATACCTTTATAACGGATACGTTTGTACTTACCGCAATGACATTCGTAATCTTTCACCGGACCGAAAATACGCTCGCAGAACAAACCATCACGTTCCGGTTTGTAAGTACGGTAGTTGATCGTTTCAGGCTTCAACACCTCACCGCTCGAATTCTCAAGGATTTCTTCGGGTGAAGCCAAGCCAATTGAGATTTTCGAGAAATTACTCTTTATCTTAGTTTCTTTTCTAAAAGCCATACTTCCTTATTTATAATGTAAAGAGTTATATTTTTTTATTATTCAAGGTTGATACTCAAGCCAAGACCTCTCAGTTCGTGTAACAATACATTCAGAGATTCGGGGATACCCGGAGTTGGCATAGGTTCACCTTTCACAATAGCTTCGTAAGCCTTTGAGCGTCCTACAACGTCATCAGACTTAATGGTCAGAATTTCCTGTAAGATATGTGCTGCGCCGAATGCTTCAAGCGCCCAAACTTCCATTTCTCCGAAACGCTGACCACCGAACTGTGCCTTACCACCAAGCGGCTGCTGAGTAATAAGGGAGTACGGACCGATAGAACGGGCATGCATCTTATCTTCAACCATGTGCCCTAGTTTCAACATATAAGTTACACCCACTGTTGCAGGTTGGTCAAAGCGTTCACCTGTACCACCATCACAAAGATAAGTCTTACAATAACGAGGCAATCCAGCTTTATCTGTCCATTCATTTAAATCATCCATAGAAGCACCATCAAAAATAGGAGTAGCAAATTTCACACCCAACTCTTTTCCGGCACGACCTAATACGGCTTCGAAAATCTGACCAATATTCATACGAGAAGGCACACCCAACGGATTCAATACGATATCTACTGGAGTACCATCTGCTAAGAACGGCATATCTTCCTGACGAACCACACGAGAAACAATACCCTTGTTACCGTGACGTCCCGCCATCTTATCACCTACACCAATCTTACGCTTCTTGGCAATATAAACCTTAGCCATCTGAATAATGCCCGCAGGAAGTTCATCACCGATAGTGATAGCAAACTTCTTACGCTTTAATTCAGCATCCAATTCTTTATATTTCTTCAAATAATTCATCACCAAGTCGCGAATCATATCATTCTTATGAGCATCAGCTGTCCACTTGCTCAACTGGATAATAGTATAATCCAATGATTCCAAATCGCGTTTGGTGAACTTCGCCCCCTTGGCAATAACTTCCGTTCCCAAATAATCTTTCACTCCTTGGGAAACCTTACCATTAGTCAAAACCAATAGTTTCTCAATCAAAATATCTTTCAGTTTTGCTGCCTTTTCTTCGAATTCATCATTCAGTTTAGGCAGAATAGCCTTATCGGCATTCTTCTCACTTCTACTCTTGATAACACGTGAGAACAACTTCTTGTCAATAACGACACCACGTAATGACGGAGAAGCTTTCAATGAAGCATCCTTCACATCACCTGCCTTATCACCGAAAATAGCACGAAGCAATTTTTCTTCCGGAGAAGGATCTGATTCACCTTTCGGAGTAATCTTACCAATCAAGATATCACCCGGTTCGATACGTGCACCTACACGTACAATACCGTTTTCATCCAAATCTTTGGTAGCTTCTTCACTCACATTAGGAATATCAGAAGTTAATTCTTCCATACCGCGTTTCGTTTCGCGGACCTCCAAAATATATTCATCAACGTGTACAGAAGTCAGCAAGTCCTCACGTACAACGCGTTCATTCAATACAATAGCATCCTCGTAATTATAACCTTTCCAAGGCATATAAGCCACCAACAGGTTTTTACCCAATGCAAGCTCACCACCCTGAGTTGAATATCCTTCAGTCAGGATATCACCCTTCTTCACACGTTGGCCCTTATCACAAGTAGGACGAAGGTCAATAGTCATGCTTTGGTTGGTTTTACGGAATTTAGGAATTCTATATTCTTTCAAAGCAGGTTCGAAGCTTACGAATTCCTCATCTTCATTTCTATCGTACAGGATACGGATAGTCGTTGCATCTACATATTCTACAACACCATCACCTTCTGCAGCAATCTGAGTACGAGAGTCTTCAACCAATTGTTTTTCAATACCTGTGCCTACGATAGGAGCTTCTGTACGCAACAAAGGAACTGCCTGGCGCATCATATTCGATCCCATCAATGCACGGTTAGCATCGTCATGTTCCAAGAACGGAATCAAAGAAGCAGCAATAGAAGCGATCTGCTGTGGAGAAACATCCATTAACTCTACTTGGTCAGGAGTAACAACCGGATAATCAGCATCACGGCGGGCTTTTACTTTCTCACGAACAAATTTACCTTCATCATCCAACGGGGCATTACCCTGAGCGATAATCTTATCCTCTTCTTCTTCGGCTGTCAGATATTCAATACCTTCATCAGATATATCCACCTTACCATCAGCTACTTTACGATAAGGAGTTGAAATAAAGCCAAGCTCATTAATCTTAGCATACACACACAAAGAAGAAATCAAACCGATATTCGGACCTTCAGGAGTTTCGATCGGACATAAACGACCATAGTGAGTATAGTGTACGTCACGAACCTCGAAACCGGCACGCTCACGTGACAAACCACCAGGACCTAACGCTGACAAACGACGCTTGTGAGTGATTTCAGCCAACGGATTAGTCTGATCCATGAACTGAGACAAAGCATTTGTACCAAAGAATGAATTGATAACAGAAGAAATTGTCTTTGCATTAATCAAATCAATCGGTGTAAACACTTCATTGTCACGTACGTTCATACGTTCACGTATAGTACGAGACATACGTGCCAAACCAATCGCAAACTGGTTAGACAACTGCTCGCCTACCGTACGTACACGGCGGTTGCTCAAGTGGTCAATATCATCAACATCCGCTTTAGAATTAATCAACTCAATCAGATACTTGATGATTTCAATAATATCTTGTTTTGTCAATACCTTCACATCCATATCCGTAGTCAGACCCAACTTTTTGTTGATTCTATAGCGGCCTACTTCACCAAGGTCATATCTTTTTTCAGAGAAGAACAGGTTGTTGATAACCTCACGGGCACTGGCATCATCAGCCGGGTCTGCATTACGCAACTGGCGGTAGATATAAAGCACAGCCTCTTTTTCAGAGTTACTCGGGTCTTTCTGAAGAGTATTAAATATAATAGAATAGTCGGATGAATTCGCCTCTTCCTTGTGAACAAGGATATTCTGAACGCCTGAATCAATAATTTCATCGATATGCTCCTCTTCAATTACAGTTTCACGGTCGATGATAACCTCATTACGTTCAATAGAAACTACTTCACCAGTGTCTTCATCTACGAAATCTTCTGTCCATGTTTTCAAAACACGAGCAGCGAGTTTTCTTCCTACGACTTTCTTCAAATTAGTCTTGTTAACTTTAACGTCTTCAGCCAAGTTAAAGATTTCGAGGATATCTTTATCATTTTCAAAGCCTACAGCTCTCAGCAGAGTAGTAACAGGCAATTTCTTTTTACGGTCGATATACGCATACATCACATTATTGATGTCTGTTGCGAATTCGATCCATGAACCTTTGAACGGGATAATACGGGCAGAATACAATTTCGTACCGTTAGCATGTACGCTCTGACCAAAGAATACCCCCGGAGAACGATGCAACTGAGAAACGACTACACGTTCTGCACCATTAATTACAAAAGTTCCTTTCGGAGTCATATACGGAATAGGACCCAGATAAACATCCTGAATGACTGTGTCAAAATCTTCATGATCAGGATCAGTACAATACAGCTTCAATTTCGCCTTCAAGGGCACGCTGTATGTGAGGCCACGCTCCAGACACTCGTCTATTGAATAGTGAGGCGGGTCAATGTAATAGTCCAAGAATTCAAGGACAAAGTTATTACGAGTGTCAGCGATAGGGAAGTTTTCAGCAAATACCTTGTACAGCCCGTCATTCTTACGTTTTTCGGGCGGGGTATCCAACTGTAAAAAGTCTTGGAATGACTTCAATTGCACTTCCAAGAAATCCGGATACTTCATCGGATTCTTAATGGAAGCAAAATTAACTCTTTGATTTTCAGTATTTGAAGACATTTGTTAATATTTTGTAGAACTTAATAATAATATAGACACAAAAAGGTTAAGAATCCTCTACCAGAGGATTCCTAACCGTATTACCTGATACTCAGGCTAATATTATTTAAGCTCAACTTCAGCTCCAGCTTCTTCCAAAGTTTTCTTCAGTGATTCAGCTTCGTCTTTAGCCAAGCCTTCTTTTACTGTGCTAGGAGCACCGTCTACCATGTCTTTAGCTTCTTTCAAGCCAAGACCACATGCTTCTTTAACGGCTTTAACAACCTGCAATTTTGCAGCACCAGCGCTCTTCAAAACTACATCAAAAGATGTTTTTTCTTCAGCAGCAGCTGCACCAGCAGCAGGACCAGCAGCAACAGCTACAGCTGCAGCAGCAGGTTCAATACCGTATTCTTCTTTAAGGATAGTTGCAAGTTCATTAACTTCTTTTACTGTCAAGTTAACTAATTGTTCTGCAAAAGCTTTCAAATCTGCCATTTTTGTATGATTTTAATTGTTTGTTACTAATTGATTATAAAATTGATTATTCGGCGCGTTCGCCCAGAGTTTTAAGTACTCCATGAATGGTGTTACCACCTGATTGAAGAGCTGAAATAACATTCTTCGCCGGTGATTGCAACAATGCAATAATGTCAGCGATAACCTCATTCTTACTCTTGATATTGCAGAGAGCATCCAGTTGATCTGCACCTACATAGAAACCTTCTTCGGCATAAGCTGCCTTCAATGCAGGAATGTCCTCTTTGTATTCTTTCAACAACTTTGCAGGAGCGTTAGCTACTTCGCTAAACATTACAGAAGTTGTACCTTTCAAAGAATTGAACAACGGAGAGAAATCAACATCTTCCATGCTCATCAGAGCTTTGTGAAGCAAAGAATTCTTCACAACAACCAGCTTAATACCGGCTTTGAAACATTTTCTTCTCAGTTCACTTGTCTTAGCTGCGTCCATAGCAGTTGTGTCAACCAAGTAAAAATGTCCGTATTGCTTAACGGTTTCAGCCAACTGACCAATAATAACGCCTTTATCTTCCTTTCTCATGATTCCTCCTTATTATTAGTTTTCTTCTACAGTTTTGGGATCAATCTTGACACCCTTACTCATAGTACTTGAAAGATAAATACTCTTAATATAGGTACCCTTAGCTGAGCTTGGTTTCAATTTGATGATAGTAGCGATAAATTCTTTCGCATTATCACGAATCTGATCTGCAGTGAAAGACACCTTACCAATTGAAGTATGAACAATACCGCTCTTATCAACCTTAAAGTCAATCTTACCTTGCTTAACTTCCTTAACAGCCTTAGCTACATCCATAGTTACAGTACCACTCTTAGGATTCGGCATTAATCCACGAGGACCAAGAACACGACCTAAAGCACCGATCTTACCCATGATAGACGGCATTGTAATGATTACATCAATATCAGTCCATCCACCTTTGATCTTTTCAATATATTCATCAAGACCAACATAGTCAGCGCCAGCTTCTCTTGCAGCAGCTTCAGCATCAGGTGTACACAGAACCAAAACACGTACTTGCTTACCTGTTCCGTGAGGCAGCGAAACTACACCACGAACCATCTGGTTAGCTTTACGAGGGTCTACACCTAAACGTACGTCAATATCTAATGAAGCATCAAATTTAGAAAAAGTAATATCTTTAACTAACTGTGCAGCTTCTTTCAGTGAGTATGCTTTCCCTGCTTCAATTTTTTCTGCAGCCAACTTTTGATTTTTTGTCAGTTTACCCATTATAATTGAAGTTTATTAGTTATTACCCGGGAATTCCCCTTTTACAGCGATACCCATACTTCTAGCTGTACCAGCTACCATAGTCATAGCAGACTCGATAGTGAAGCAGTTCAAGTCAACCATTTTGTCCTGAGCAATCGTACGAACTTGTTCCCATGTAATTTCGGCAACTTTCTTACGATTAGGCTCAGCAGAACCACTCTTAATCTTAGCCAATTCAAGCAATTGAATAGCTACGGGAGGAGTCTTGATAACAAAATCAAAAGACTTATCTGCGTAGTAGGTAATGATTACAGGTAAAATTTTACCTGCTTTGTCCTGGGTTCTGGCATTGAATTGCTTGCAAAATTCCATGATATTAATACCCTTAGAACCCAAAGCAGGTCCAACGGGAGGTGATGGATTTGCAGCGCCTCCTTTAATCTGTAATTTGATTAGTCCAGCAACTTCTTTAGCCATTTTGTTTCTAATTTTTATATATTAATTATAGCGAAAGTCCAATGCACGTAACAGAATGCATTATTCTTTCTCGACATCCATAAAGCCAAGTTCCAGCGGAGTTTTACGTCCGAAGATCTTAACCATAACCTTCAACTTCCGTTTTTCGGTGTTCACTTCTTCAATGAGACCACTGAAGCCACTGAACGGTCCAACGGTAACTTTCACTGTTTCGCCTACGGTATAAGGTACATTAAGTTCCTCACCACTTTCCTGAAGTTCATCCACCGTACCAAGTATACGATTCACTTCCGATTGTCTCAAAGGAACCGGATTTTCGGAACCTCCCAAGAAGCCGATTACATTCGGAGTGTTTCTCAAATGATGAGCAACTTCACCGACCAAAGCGGCCTCGACTAAAACGTATCCGGGAAGATAACTTCTTTCTTTCACAATTTTCTTACCATTGCGAACCTGATACACTTTCTCGGTAGGAATCAACACCTGAGACACATACTCGCTAAGGTCACTGTTCTTAATGTCAGCATCAAGATATTCTTTAACCTTGCTTTCTTTTCCACTAACAGCACGTAATACGTACCACTTTTTTTCAATCTCAGACATTTTATTCAATTAATTAGTGCGGATAGATAATATCCTCCATTACAAACTGGAAGACTGAATCCATAAGAAAAACGACTAACGCAATGAGTAGGGAAGCATATAAAACAACCACTGCGCTACTAGAAAGTTCTTTACGAGTCGGCCATGATACTTTATGGACTAATTCGTCGTAAGATTCTTTACAATAATTTGCTACTTTCTGAAACATATTCTTTCAAGTTTAGCACGGGAGGAGAGGTTCGAACTCCCGACACCCGGTTTTGGAGACCGGTGCTCTACCAACTGAGCTACTCCCGTAAAAATCAGTTCCCGAAGCCTTACGACCGAGAACTGATCATATATATTTATCCAAGTGTTAGTCAAGAAGTTCTGTTATCTGTCCAGCACCTACAGTACGTCCACCTTCGCGGATAGCGAAACGCAAACCTACATTCAATGCAACCGGGTAAATCAACTCAACTGTAATAGTTACGTTATCACCAGGCATTACCATTTCAGTTCCTTCCGGCAAAGTGATTTCACCTGTACAGTCCATTGTACGCAAGTAGAACTGAGGACGGTATTTATTGTGGAACGGAGTATGACGGCCACCTTCTTCTTTCTTCAAGATATAAACCTCAGCTTTAAACTTAGAGTGAGCCTTAACCTGACCCGGCTTACACAAAATCATACCGCGTTTGATTTCGTTTTTGTCGATACCACGCAACAACAAACCAACATTATCACCAGCTTCACCTTGATCCAACAATTTACGGAACATTTCAACACCAGTAACAACAGATTTCTTATCTTCACCCAAACCAAGGATTTCAACTTCGTCACCTACATGGATAACACCAGCTTCGATACGACCTGTAGCAACAGTACCACGACCAGTAATAGAGAACACGTCTTCAACAGGCATCAAGAAAGGTTTATCAATATCACGCGGAGGCAATGGAATCCACGTATCAACTGCATCCATCAATTCCATTACTTTCTCTTCCCATTGAGGAACACCATTCAAAGCACCTAATGCAGAACCGCGAATGATAGGAGTATTATCGCCATCGAAATCATAGAATGAAAGCAATTCACGCATTTCCATCTCCACCAATTCCAACATTTCCTCGTCATCAACCATATCACACTTATTCAAGAAAACGACCAAACGAGGTACATTTACCTGACGAGCCAACAGGATATGCTCACGAGTTTGAGGCATCGGGCCATCAGTTGCAGCACAAACAATAATTGCACCATCCATCTGAGCAGCACCCGTAACCATGTTTTTCACATAGTCGGCGTGACCCGGACAGTCAACGTGAGCATAGTGACGATTTGCAGTTTGATATTCTACGTGAGAAGTATTGATAGTAATACCTCTTTCTTTTTCTTCAGGAGCGTTGTCGATAGAATCGAAAGAACGCAATTCTGAAAGACCTTTTTTAGCCAACACAGTAGTGATAGCAGCAGTCAAAGTGGTTTTACCGTGGTCAACGTGACCGATAGTACCAATGTTAACGTGCGGTTTCGAACGTTCAAATTTCTCTTTAGCCATAGCTTTACTTGTTATTTATTTGATTAATAATCAGCAATTACGTTATTAAAGAGCTGTTAACGAGACTTGAACTCGTGACCTCTTCCTTACCAAGGAAGTGCTCTACCACTGAGCTATAACAGCAAAAAAAAGAGCGGAAGACGGGGCTCAAACCCGCGACCCTCAGCTTGGAAGGCTAATGCTCTATCAACTGAGCTACTTCCGCAAAAACCAAAGACCTTTCAAGTCTCAAAAAGTGTGGGCAAAGATGGATTCGAACCACCGAAGTCGAAAGACAGCAGATTTACAGTCTGCCCCATTTGGCCACTCTGGTATTTGCCCAACTTATTTTTCAAAGAACAACTAGCTTCTCAGCACCTTTTCTTGAGCCTCTTGTCGGATTCGAACCAACGACCCCGAGATTACAAATCACGTGCTCTGGCCAACTGAGCTAAAGAGGCTTGTCATACCTAACTTCACAACCATTCCACCTTGGATGGTTAAGCGGCTGCAAAGTTAGATATTTATTTTAAATCTCAAAAACTTTCAGCGATTTTTTTTATTTACCGCGCAGTTTTTCTTTATATTTTGTCAATTGCTTGGAAAGCGCATCTACGCACACATCAACCGACTCTTCAAATGTATCACTCACCTTTTCTGCAAAAAATTCTCCATTAGGCACCAACACTTTCATACTAGCCTCCTTATTCATTGCAGTTTCAGGCTTTACAACTTTTAATGACACCTCCACTTTATTTATATCGTCACAATACTTTTCTAACTTAGCAGTCTTCTTCTGGATAAAATCCTGAAGTCTTTCTGTTGCATCGAAATGAATAGCTTGAATTCTAACTTCCATAAATACCTCCTTTTTTTACGCTCTTGGATGAGCTTGTTCATAAACTTTTTTAAGTTCCTCAAAAGTCGTATGCGTATAGATTTCCGTTGTAGTCAGACTACTATGACCCAGTAATTCTTTTACCGCGCCCAACTCTGCCTCATTATTCAACATAGCAGTTGCAAAAGTATGCCTCAACACATGCGGACTTCTTTTTTTCAGCGATACCACTTTTGAAAGGTTCCGTTTCACTAAAAGATATACCTTTCCAGGATACATCCGTTTTCCGTTCTTTAAAACAAAGAACGCCCCAGCCTTTTCAGGTAACACTTCATTCCTTATCTTCAAATAAACAAACATCGCCCTTCGCAGTTCTTCACCGAAAGGAATCAACCGCTGTTTATTTCTCTTCCCTGTCACTTTTATCAGAGATGCAGAGAAATCGACATCCACGTCATTCAGCCCTATTAACTCGGAAAGCCGCATGCCTGTAGCATAAAACATTTCCAATACCATTCTATCCCGACAACCTGTAAAATCCTCCTTAAAAGGAACATCATCCAAAAGTCGGTCCATTTCACGTTCTTTCAGAAATACAGGAAGAGGCTTCTTGTTTTTCGGACCAATGATTTTCAACATCGGATCCTCCCCTATCACACCTTTCTTTAGAAGGAAACGATAAAACGATCGGAGTGAACTCAGTTTCCGATTTACAGAAGCAGATGTATATCCGTCCTCTATCAGGTTCATCACCCAACCACGAACCAAATCAGCATCTACCGTTGTAAAATCGACATTCTCATCTTTTCCCCTGATGTATTCTTCAAACTTAATCAGATCTATTCCATAACTAACTATTGTTTTCTCAGAATAGTTTCTTTCAAACCGAAGATAATCCAAAAAAGAGTCTGTCATCATAAGAAACGTCGCTTATCAATTCAGCAACGAATATATGAAAAAGAATTCAATTATTCAAAGAATGTGCGAGTTTTTAATTATTCTTCTACTTGCTGAAGTTTCTGAACATAGATAGCACGTTCTCTTTTCAGCCTGTTCAATACAGACGGCTTGTCAAACTGCTGTCTAGCTCTTAGTTCTTTTACAACACCTGTTTTCTCAAATTTTCTTTTGAACTTCTTCAGCGCTTTTTCAATGTTTTCGCCTTCTTTTACTGGTACTACAATCATTGTTTTTAATTATTAAATATGTTGTTATTAATATTTTCAGATAGTCAAATTGCGGCGCAAAATTACACATACTTTCTTTATTTACAAAACTTTCCGCAATTATTTATTTAAAATAATCTAGAAATCGTATCTTTGCTTTCCAGTACAAACCATTATAAACCTATTAAAATGAAATCGGAAATTATAAATAGAATAGTTAGTCTGCGCAATTTCATGCGTAAACACAAGCTTTCAGCCTTTATTATCCCCAGTACGGACCCCCACTCGGGAGAGTATATCCCCAAACATTGGGAAGCACGTAAATGGATATCAGGTTTCACAGGTTCGGCAGGTACAGTTGTCGTAACGCTGGATAAAGCCGGACTTTGGACAGATTCACGCTATTTTCTTCAAGCGACCGCACAATTGGAAAACACAGGCATTACTTTATTCAAAGAACGATTACCGGAAACTCCTTCCATTGTAGAGTGGTTGGGCTGTGTATTGAATTCAGAAGATAATGTGGGTATAGACGGTTGGGTTAACAGCTATCAAGAAACAAGCAACTTACAGAAAGAATTAGAAAAAAAACAGATACACTTAACCCTTACTCCCGATCCATTCAATGAATTATGGACAGACCGGCCTGCATTGCCCGACAACAAAGTTTTTATACATGAATTGAAATATGCCGGTCTCAGTTGCAAGGATAAAATCACTCAAATACAAGAAGCCACCCGTCGTAACAGTTGCACAGGCATTCTAATTTCTGCACTGGATGAAGTGGCATGGACTCTAAACTTGCGGGGAAGTGACGTACACTGCAATCCGGTTTTTGTGAGTTACCTTCTCATCACGGAATATAGTTCCACCTTATATATAATAGAGAATAAACTGTCAGATGAAGTAAAAGACTATCTAGCAGAAAACGGAGTTACAGTGAAACCTTATTCAACAATTGAAAAAGATTTAAAAGATTTTACCGGCAAACTCCTGTTGTCAGCTAGTATCAATGCAGCCATTCATGCAGCAGCCTGCACCCATTCTTTAATAGAAATAGCTCCTTCACCTGTACTTTTTTTAAAAGCGGTAAAGAATGAGACGGAAATAGAAGGCTTCCATCGCGCTATGAAACGCGACGGAATAGCCATGGTTAAATTTCTCCGCTGGCTGAAAACAGCTGTTTCTACTGGAAATGAAACTGAAATAAGTATAGATAAGAAATTATACGAATTCCGTGCCGGACAAGACTACTTCAATGGTATCAGTTTTGACACCATTGCCGGATATAAAGATCATGGCGCTATTGTTCACTATGAAGCAAGCCCCGAAACCGATATCCCCTTAAAACCTGAAGGTATGCTGCTGCTGGACAGTGGAGCACAATATTTGGACGGAACAACTGATATTACCCGTACCATCGTTTTAGGAGCGCTCACGAAAGAAGAAAAAACGGATTACACATTAGTCTTAAAAGGATTTATCCAACTCTCAATGGCTCAATTTCCACATGGAACTTGCGGAACACAACTAGATGCGCTGGCCCGCCTCCCTATGTGGAAAGCCGGAATCAACTACCTGCATGGAACAGGCCACGGTGTAGGTTGTTTCCTGAATGTACACGAAGGTCCTCACCAATTCCGCATGAACCACATGCCAGCCTTACTTGTTCCAGGCATGACAGTAACCAACGAGCCCGGTATATATAAAGCCGGCCGTCATGGAGTACGTACGGAAAATACCATGTTAATTGTTCCGTCACAAGAGACAGAATTCGGTACTTACTATAAATTCGAACCACTTACCCTCTGCCCTATTGACAAAGAAGCCATCCTAACAGATATGCTGAGCGATGAAGAAATAACATGGTTCAACCAATATCATGAAAAAGTTTACAATTGTTTGAGCCCGGAATTGAACAACGAGGAACGCGAGTGGTTAAAAGAAGTAACATCTCCTTTAAAACGGTAGAAATTAATTATGGCACTTATAAAATCAGTAAGAGGATTCACTCCAAAAATCGGCGAAAACTGTTATTTAGCCGATAATGCCACTATTATTGGTGATGTTGTAATCGGAAAAGATTGCAGCATTTGGTTTAACGCCGTATTACGCGGCGATGTTAATGCTATCCGCATAGGCAACCGCGTAAATATCCAGGATGGCAGTGTAGTACACACACTATATCAAAAATCAGTTGTAGAAATCGGGAATGATGTTTCTGTAGGACATAATGTAACCATACATGGCGCGACTATAAAAGACGGCGCTCTGATTGGAATGGGCTCTACCGTACTAGACCACGCTGTCATAGGTGAAGGAGCTATTGTAGCTGCTGGAGCACTAGTACTCAGTAACACCGTCATCGAACCTGGAAGCCTATGGGCAGGAGTTCCAGCCAAATTCGTCAAAAAAATTCCCGAGGCACAGAGCAAAGAGCTCAATCAGAAAATTGCCAATGGATATTTAATGTATGCTTCCTGGTTTAAGGAGGAAGAAAAATAATTCTACATATAAAGAAAAGTTAGTATTCATTTAAAATGATTGATTATGAAAAAAATTATTATTGCAGCATGCATGACGCTTTTAAGTTTTAGTTCTGTTTTTGCACAAAAAGGAAAGCAAGCTATTGGTGGTAATCTAAGTTATGGAACTGAAATAGAGAGTATTGGTCTTGGTCTGAAATATCAATATAATATTACTGATCAAATCAGAATCGAGCCATCTATGAATTACTTTTTTAAAAATGACGGACTTAGCATGTTTGACATCAATGCAAATATCCACTACCTTTTTCCCATAGCAAGCAATGTAAGTTTATATCCATTAGCAGGATTTACATACACTAACTGGCATTTGGATTTAGGAAAAGTAGGCGATTACGATGTCAGTGGAAGTGATGGAAAATTCGGAGTTAATTTAGGGGCAGGCATGGAGTTTACCTTAGATAAAAGCTGGAGTCTAAACCTCGACATTAAATACCAATTAATTAGCGATTTAGATCAAGCAGTATTCAATCTTGGCGTAGCCTATAATTTCTAATTAATAACCAGAGAAGGATAAAAGTGCTTTTAAATGCACCTTTATCCTTCTTCACCTTACAAAGAACAAACCTGCTCTACCTATTTTTACACTAACTTACAAATATGGCACACTATGAATAAAATACGACTACTCACAAAAGATGAGCTCCCAAAAGCTATCGAACTATCCTGGCAAGTTTTCACCATTACCAGCAAAGAAGATTTCAACGATGAGGGATTAGAATTTTTCAAAAGCTTTATTTATAACGAAAAATATATAGACGAAATCACATTTTACGGTAGTTTTAACAATAAAGTCCTAACAGGCATTTTAGGTATAAAAAATAATGGTAAACATATCTCCTTATTTTTTATCAAGCCTGAATATCACAGGCAAGGATTAGGGAAAACCCTTTTCCACTACGTCTTCGCCCTTCATCCTTCCATTGAAACCACGGTTAATTCTTCTACTTACGCCATTCCTTTCTACCAGAGTCTGGGATTTGCTGTCGTAGGAGAAAAACAAAATTACCACGGACTCTGCAGCACCCCCATGAGACGCTATCATGCTGTATTTGTACAAAAGCAAAAGTACACACTACGTACCTGGCAAACAGAAGACGCTCATTCATTAGTTCAAGAACTGAATAACAAAAAGATTTGGGACAATTGCCGCAATGTATTCCCCCACCCTTACAGGCTGGAACATGCAGAAACCTTTATTGACCTCATCAAGAAAAAAGAAGGTATTCATGATTTTTGTATTGAAGTCAATGGAAAAGCCGTAGGTAATATCGGATTTATACCCGGCACAGATGTGGAATGCTTCAATGCCGAAGTAGGGTATGTTATCGGAGAAAAATATTGGAACCAAGGTATTGTAACCGACGCATTACAAGAAGCCATCTACCATTACTTCACTTATACGAATACAATACGTATATTCGCACTTGTCTTTGAGCACAACTTTCCTTCCATGCGAGTATTAGAAAAGGCCGGCTTCAACAAAGTCGGGATAATGACAAAATCCATTTTCAAGAATGGTCATTTCACCAATGCCCATCTTTTCGAGTTGCTTAAAAACACTTAATGTTCAAAAAATGCCAAAAGAACTTACAATGAATGTTATATTACACATATTCATCCTTTGTCCGAAAGACATAACCCCACTCCTTTCACAGTCTTTATCTGTATCCGTTCATCATCAGCAAACAGTTTTCTAAGTCGAGTAACAAAAACATCGAGACTACGTGATGCAAAAAAATCATCCTCCGTATCCCATAGTCTTGAAAGAATAACATCCCGTCTTACTAGTTCATTTTTCTTTTTACAAAGCATCTGAAGCAGTTTCGCTTCGCGTTCCGTCATTGTCTTTTGTACACACGACGAACACTTTAATACTGCATGAACAGCATCAAATGTATAATTTTCACCAATCTGATAAACCTCACTTTCATTAGCAGCTCCCATTCCCTGCTTCATTTTCAACAAGGCACCAATATGCGCATCCAGTTCTTCCGCCAAAAAAGGTTTCTTAATATAATTATTCACTCCCAGTTCATAACCTTTCACCACATCTTTAGGCGAAACTCTACCCGAGGTAAAAACAATGGGAATAAATCCATCCGTTTCCCGGATACGACGTACCATTTCATAACCATCCATAACAGGCATCTCAATGTCTGAAATAATGATATCGGGATGTTGCTCCTTCCATATCCTCAGCCCTTCCTCGCCATTGGAAGCAGTCATCACCTCGTATCCACCTATCATATCCTCCAATCCACCACGGATAATGTAACAAAGATTAGTATCATCTTCTACCAACAACAGTTTTATCATATCATCTTCCTTCTTTAAAAAACATTTATACCCTCTCCTCACTCGGCAAAAAAAGAAGAAATTCACTATACTCCCCTTCAATGCTTTCCACACACACTTTTCCACCATGCGCCTCGGCCACGCGGAAAACATAATTCAAACCCAGTCCGAAACCTGACGCACCACCTTTACGGCTGCGGTCGGCAGCCGAAGCACGTTCGTATTTCTCGAAGATACGGCTCTGATCCTTCAACGGAATACCCATGCCGTTATCTCTTACCTTTATCAAATAAAAGTTATGGTCCTGGCGCAAGGATGAAATCTGTATTTCCACCTCTTCACCTGAATATTTTATAGAATTGTCTACCAAATTACCAATAGCTTCTTTCAAGAATTCTTCATCAGCATATACCCATTCTGATTCCAAACGAAGAGAGAAATGTACAGGTTTATCTGCCTTAGCAGTATATTTCTCAATGAGGTCCTCTAACATCGGACGGAGTTGTACCTCCTCTTTCCAAAGCCTCAATTGAGCATTTTCCAATTTTGACAGCGTCAGCACCTTGTTGGTCAGTGACAATAAATGTTCACTCTCGTCCTCCAATATCTGAAAATGCTTCTCACGTTTATCTGGATAAATATCCAACTTTCCTGATTTCAACATTCGGGTCCCCATCAAGATACAGGCAAGAGGAGTCTTCATCTCATGAATCATGGCGTATGAGAAATCCTCACGCATTCTAGCTATTTTATTCTGATGGGCAATAATACGAATCTGATAAACAAGACAATAGACAATCATTGCCATCATCAAGACAGTAGCAATGAGAAGCAAGGTCATCTGTTGGAAAATAATCCAATAAGGATTAACAATAAAAGCCTGAAGATTCTCCGTGCGTTTATAATTGATAGGTTGTAATCCGGTTTTCAACAAACCATAATCCCCCACCTGTATGGAACGGGAGCTTCTAAGAATATTCCCCAGCGAATCTGTCACACAGGTTATTACCTCTGCATCCAATCCTTCGGCAGCAAGACCTGTCCGATAAATAGAATCTAAACTTGACAAAGAAACAGACAATTTATAATCCCTCTTGACAATCTCTTGCATGGAAACCTGCATATTGGACATCAACCATTGGTTCACATTTTCATCAACCCTGTCATCCTTAAAAAGATCATAATCTTCATCCAAGCTTATTCTAACCATAATGGAAGTATCTCTGTCCTTATACTTCTTTTGCAAAGAATCTTGATATACTTCCATGCGATAAAACACCTCACGCATCGTTGCATCTCTAAATACTTCATTGCTTCTGAACTGTATACTTTCCTTAGTTAGCTTATAAGTATTTACAAGCCAAACGTACTGCAAACTGATGATTGCCAACAGTCCAATACAAGCCACCCAACGAATATGTTTGATTGTCATACACTTATATCCTATCCATACTTTGTTAACGTAATGTTAACCTGCTATTAACCAGGTAAGGAAAAAAGTCTCCCTACTTTTGTTTCGTCAAAGTTAAAGAAAATATTAAAAACAAATAGATATGAAAAAGCAAAATTTTATCATCACATCGCTATTTTTATTTTGGATTATAGGAACAACCGCTGCACAAACCATTACCGGAAAGGTTATAAACATCCATGCACAAGCCATTGACGGTGCAACCGTCATCCTACAAACCATTGATTCTACTTTCGTGGACGCCGTAATCACAGATACCACCGGTTGCTTTAGGTTCAACCGGCAACCAGCATCTTATCGGCTGATTTTCCAACACATCATGTACGAAACCCTCTTATTGACAACTACAGGAGAAGACACAGGCACGATTACCCTGAAAAGTAAAGATTATGCCCTGGACGAAGTTATCGTCAAAGGGGAACGCCCTCTTGTAAAAGTGGAAGAAGGAAAATTATCGTATGATCTGTCACAACTCACCACACATAGAATCGTGAACAATGCTTATGAAATCCTTCAGCAATTACCCGGTGTACAAGAAATAAACGGCAACCTTTCATTGGCAGGCGCACACAATCTGAGCATTATTCTAAACGGAAGACCCACAACAATGAGTCACGAACAGTTAGCCATTTTATTAAAAAACACTCCGGCTTCACGTGTAGAAAAGGTAGAAGTTATGTATAGCACACCGCCGCAATATCATATAAGAGGTGCTGCCATCAACTTACTTTTGAAAGTTTATCGTCCGGAAGAAAGCGGGTTGCAAGGAGAAGTTAATGCCGGATATCTATACAATTACAGAAATGGCACACAAGGAGGAATCAGCCTACTTTACACCACTCCTAAATGGAATATAGACTTGCTATATAATACCCATTATGAACAAAACAGACAAACTACAGATACGTACTCACACCACACCTTAAAAAATAATGTATATGATATCTGTCAACACAATAACATTGACAGAAAAGGAATAACACATTATGTACGGACAGGCGCTGAATATAAATTCAATGGTAGTGCTCATATCAATTTGGCCTATACCGGTATCTTCAACCCTAACAACGATAATCATTCGTATTCCGACGGGAACATCACAACCGCAGACAATCGGACAAAAAAGGAGGCTCAAATGCACAATCTCGCTTTAGATTATCTCTCTGGCTTCGGTATGAAAGCTGGAATAAATTATACCTCCTACCATTCCGAAAGTCATCAGCAATTCACCAACAAAGACAACAAAAAACAAACAAGCGAATTTCATACGACTAGCGGACAAATAATAGACCGCTGGAAAATATACGTAGACCAGTCACACACACTACCACGAGAGTGGACCTTGAATTATGGCACCTCTTTGACTTATGCCAGTGACCATAATACTCAGTTCTATCATACCCAAAACGGAACAGATATGAGCGAACTTAACACAGACAATCGTTATAACGAATATACATATGACTTCTATGTCGGATTCAGCAAAAATATGGGAGAACGTTTGTCTTTCAGCGCATCCATAACCGGAGAATACTACAAAACGGCCCGTTATCATGCATGGGCGGCTTATCCTACAGCCGAATTAACATACGTAATGACCCCAGCGCATATTTTACAACTTGCATTCACTTCAGATAAAACCTATCCCAGCTACTGGGATCTGAGCGAAAGTACCGGCTATATAAGTGGTTATGAAGAAGTACAAGGCAATCCAATGTTAAAGCCATCCACCGACTATTCCGTAAATCTGAATTATATTTTAAAGAACAAGTATATCTTCAGCCTAGCTTATGACTATGAGCCCGATTTATTTCAGCAACTGGCTTATCAGAGTACGGAACGCCTGACATTGATTTACAAGACCCTGAACTGGGATTATCAGCAAAGTTTTTCAGCCACTGCCATCATTCCCTTCAAAATAGGCCATTGGCTGGACAGCCGTGCCACACTACAAGCAGAATACAGGCAGGCGAAATGTGATAAATTCTTCGACCTTTCTTTCAACCACAGCAAATGGATTGGATTGGGAATGTTACAGAATAACCTAACGCTGTCTACCCAACCGGACATACGCATGGAACTGACCGGACTTTATTTAAGCCCATCCATTCAGGGAAATTATGATTTAAGCAATGTATGGGCCATCCATGCCGGGTTGCGATGGAATTTTGCCAACCAAAAGGCGAGTCTTCAACTGAAAGCCACTGATCTGTTCAATTCAATGCAAGGAGATATAGATGTAACACTGCGCAATAAAGGGCAGTATATGGACATGCACATCAACAGTTATTCACGCAACGTAACTTTATCCTTTACTTACAAGTTCGGAGGCTATAAAGAAAAACAGCATAAACCAATAGACACTTCCCGATTCAAATAAAGCATCATCAATAGTATCATAACACAGTAATAAGGGGCAGATTCGTACATCCGCCCCTCATTCGATTATTTCATAACAGAAAGTATCTTACTATATTCAGACTGATTATTCAATGTCTCAATAGCTTTTTTCAGATCAGGATCATCTTTCAAGCGTTGCAGTATCGCGCCACGTTGGAAATAGTAACGTTTCAAAATCTCCTGAGCAATAGCATCTTTTATCTCTTTCGAGAACCTGTCCAACTCATGATCCAAATTATGCGTCAATTTCGTTTCCAAAGCGGCAAACTCTTCTTTTGCCCCATCCATATATCCTTCAAACTCTGCTATTTCTTTCAAGTTCTTCAGCATCTTCTCACTTTGCCGATCATAAGTAAACTTACGCTTATGTAACATCTTCTTAAAATCAACATAGTCAGCATCTGTTATTGTAAAGTCTTTCACTTCCCCTACCTGAGAATGCTTGATACAATATTGGGTAGCATAATCAAAAATCATATCATCATTAAGCAGATAAAACATAATGTTTGGGAAATTTTCAACTTTCACCTCCACATCCGGACGAATACCGCCACCATCACGCACTTCACGTCCGGCTGCTGTATGGAATACATTGGTCAGGCTGTCCGGAGTACGGGCCACAGACCCGTCAGCATTACGTTTAGCATAATCAATAGCTTGAATGCATCGTCCGCTGGGAATATAATATTTTGCAGTAGTTACTTTCATGCTACTGTTATAAGGCAATTCACGAGGAACCTGTACCAACCCTTTACCATACGTACGGCTTCCTACCACAATAGCCCGGTCAAGGTCCTGCAAGGAACCTGAAACAATCTCGGATGCCGAAGCTGTAGAACCGTCCACTAGCACAGCCAGCGGAATTTCTGTATCTACCGGTTCATTCGTTGTTTTGTAAGTGGTACCAGCTTGTTTAATCTTGCCTTTTGTTACCACAATTTCTTTCCCTTTCGGTACAAAGAAATTCACCACATTCACCGCTTCCCCCAACAAACCACCACCATTGCCACGCAAATCGAGAACAATAGATTTAGCACCTTGCTGTTTCAATTCTATCAATGCCTTCTTTATATCTTTTGAACAATTCTCTATAGCAAAAGTACTGATAACGATATATCCCACATTATTGTCTACTATTCCATAATAAGGTACAGGGTTTGTACGGATGGTAGAACGGGTTATTTTAAATTCCATTGGCACGTAAGTACTATCAGAAGTAGGTCTCTCAACTTTCAACACACAAGTTGTTCCCGGCTCACCACGCAAATTATCACTGACATACGAGGTCAGATCATTGGGAATTCTGTCTCCCTGGAGCATATCTTTTCCATTGATCTCCATGATGATATCACCAGCCTTCAATCCTATTTCGGCTGCAGGGCTTCCTTCGGAAGGTTCAATAATAGCCACACGCTTTCGGGGAGTATAATAACGTATTACCGATCCGATACCGCCAAACTTTCCGCTAGTCATTTCCTTTAGTGTATTATCTTCTTCAGGATAATACTCCGTGTAAGGGTCGGTCTGCGCCAACATAGCATCAATACCATATTTTATCACTTTCTCAGGATCAATAGTATCAACATAAAACATATCCAATTCCTTGAATATCGCATTGAAGATATCCAAGTTTTTTGCTATTTGGAAATTACGGTCATCACCTTTATTAAAACTAAACAAAGCGCCACCTGCCAGGCCCACGCAAATCATTAACAATATTTTCTTACTATTCCACTTCATCACTTTATGTATTTGTGAACCGCAAATTAATACATTATTCTATTCAAGCCTGTAGAAGGACCTCTATATTTAACTTTATTTCGTCCCATTTTTTCTTTGATAAGGTTGTACCCACCACTTGTATCACATTGGATGCTAAAATAGAACCTATAATGGAACACTTCTCCAAAGAATAACCACAAGTCAGCCCATACAGAAAACCTGCTGCATAATAATCTCCCGCACCAGTGGTATCCACGACCTTTTTTACCGGAGGTACCTCTAGTTTGATGCATTCCGTACCTTTCTTTATACATGAACCTTGGGCACCTAGTTTTACTATTACAACACTGCATTTAGAAGCAATTTCATTAATAGCCCCCCAAGCATCCTTGCCTGTATAAGCCTTTGCCTCTTCCTCATTAGCAAAAACAATATCCACGTATTTAGTTATCAAAATATCGAAGAATTCCAGGTCCCCTTCCACAATATTATAACTGGCCATATCCAAACAGATCTGCAATCCAGCCTCTTTGCCTAATTGCATAGCACGAAGAATCAATTCGTGATCCTGTACCAAGTATCCTTCTATATATAGATATGCATATCCCTTAAACATATCCAACGTCAGATTTTCGGCTTTCATAGTGGCAGCAGCTCCCAAATAAGTGCCAAAAGTACGTTCTCCATCCGGTGAAATGAAAGTAGAAGCCACTCCTGTAGGTAAATCACCGGCAAGTAATTTCATGTCAATTCCCTGCTTCAAACCATTTTTTTTAAAATATTGCCCAAAATCATCGTTTCCTATCTTTCCGATAAATCCCGGATGTGCCCCTAGATTAGCTAATGCCAAGACTGTATTTCCCACACTTCCCCCTGTAGCTTTATGCGTTTTCATATCAGAGAATTTACCACTGATTTTCAGAAATTTATCTTCATTTATAAGTTGCATACTTCCTTTGGGCAAACTCATCTCATCTAGTAGCGAATCATCTTGCAAAGTAACAAGAACGTCAACCAATGCATTGCCCATTCCAATTATTTTATCCATTTATCTAAAATTTTTCTGCAAAGATATTGCATATTTCGGAAAAACCTATTATCTTTGCACCGCATTTGAGAGAAAAACCTTCTTCGTTAGCTCAGTCGGTTAGAGCATCTGACTGTTAATCAGAGGGTCCTTGGTTCAAGTCCAAGACGAAGAGCACTTTTAAAGTCAAATGCAATTTTCTTCGTTAGCTCAGTCGGTTAGAGCATCTGACTGTTAATCAGAGGGTCCTTGGTTCAAGTCCAAGACGAAGAGCACAAAGGTTCGCAGATAGCGAGCCTTTTTTATTACTATATATAATAAAAGCCTTCATCACATTCTTTTGTAATTCCATTGTAATCTCGGGTCAACGTAAAAACCTGAGGGATTCATAGATTAAGCATAAATTTTAGTCAGTCTGAATAGAAAGAAAGTCCTGTCCTTTACTCCTCTGAACTGTGTTCTGAAGTCCTTGATTTTGGCATTGAACGATTCGGAAGCTGCGTTGGTGGAACGCCTGTCGAAAAAGTTGACGATTTCCAGATAATGTGTCTGTATGGAACGTATTACCCTTCCGAACGCAAGAAAGCCGGACTTTTCAACTTCGTCATACCATCTGGCAAGTCTTGTCAGAGCGGTGTCCTTGTGCTTGCACTGGTGATATATCAACCCGAGCCTCATGGAAAGATAGTATGCCTTCTTCAGGTCGGGATATTCCCTGAAGAGGATACCGGCACGTATGCGTTGGGATTCAGTCCATAATGACTCTTTTTTATACAGCAGATAGATACTGCGGGCGAGCAATTGCTTGCGCGAATCCCCGTTCTCAAAGGTCGGGGCATGGTATATCTTCCCGCACGCCTTTGCGTATGCGATCTGTATTGATTCCTTGTCCAAAGCCTCCCAGCGTGCCTTCACGCGCATTTCCTGTAAAGCTTCAAAAGCCAGCTTCTGCACATGGAAACGGTCAGTAACACGGCGTGCCGCAGGAAAGCAGACACGGGCGATCTGTTCCATATTAGGAGCCATATCCATAGTGATTTCCCTTACCTGAAACCGTCTGCGCCGGGAGAGACGGAGCAATACGGAGGTGACACTCCTTACATCTGTACCTTTTACAATGGCGATGATGCTGCCTGAACGGCCTGTCTTTTCCTTGTTTATGAGGATAGTATAGAGCTCACCACGCGAAAGGCAGACTTCATCTATACCCACATAGGCCCCTATATTCTTCTCAAAGAGAAGCCAGTCCCCGGCATGAGGAAGAGACTCCCATTTCAGATAACCGCTCAAGTGGTTGCGGTATTGACGTTCAAGAAGCTCACCGTCCACACCGAACAGGGTTCCCAGCAGCTTACAACTGACAGGAAGCGTATCAATATAATTCTTTTAAAAAAGACGCAAACTCATGCGTCATACGGCTGCCTTCCGCTACCAGTTTCCAGTTACGGCTTACGTAACGCCCCTCGTCTTTCAAAATCCACCGGCGCCGGCGGATATTCAGGAAAAGATTCTTGCCACGGATGGGGAAGTCCCGGACTACTACAGGGTCGTAGAAGCCTTTGCTTTCCACTTTGACAGTCGAATATTCACCGGGAAGCTCATTTTTCTCTTCCAGGTAAATCACGATTTCACTACTGCTTTCCTTTACATCGGAAATGTTGAAATAATCCAAGGTACCTTCGGGAAGAAGGAGACGGTAACCGTTAGTTTCCATAATCGCTGATGATTCGTTTGTTTCACACAAAGATAGGATTTTATCGGATATACCCCTCAGGATTTTACGTTGACCCTTTATTTGGAGAAAACTTACATAACTTTTTCAACCGATATAATTTCAGCTTTATTACAGAAGATACTGGGTTACCCCATAACTTTATCAATGATATTTACAAAGACACTCAAGGATATATCTGGGTAGCTACTAATAATGGAATAGGACGGTATAACGGCTATCAATTTATTCATTATAATTCCCAGTCCCACTCCATTCGCTTGAAAAACGACTACGTGCATAAAGTCTGTGAGGATAAGTTTCAACGACTCTGGATAGGGTCGGAAGAAGGAATAGACCTCATTGACTTGAAACATTATACACAGATAGACACGGACAAAGAACTGCCTGCCGAATTGAAATCTCTAGCAAGTAACTACATTGCATCCATCTATCGGGACAAGCAGAATAATTTGTGGATATCGACAGACAAGAATCTATGGTATCTGGAACTAGGCGTAGACGGGCAAATAAAAGATTACTATAAACTGAAAAAAGATACAGAATCCCCCATCCACGCTGTTATTGACCTGCAAGAATACATCTGTGCAGGCATAGATAATCATGTATGCCGTATTGAAAAAGGGAGCAACCACTTACTGAAAACCAGCATGGTATCGGAGCTGCTGAAACCCTTCTCAGAAGACTGGAGAATTCTCTGCATGGAAACTGACGGGAAATTGTTATGGATAGGAACCAATCGCGGACTCTTCAAGTATAACCATACCCAGCAGAGTTTGAACCGGTACCGTTACTCCAATCATCGCCCCGGAATGCTAAGTCAAGCCTATATAACCGGAGTTAAACTGACTAGCAAAGGAGATGTCATCGTTTCCACTCTGAACGGACTCAATGTATACAATCGGGATACCGATACTTTTACTTATATCCGCCAAAACAATGAAATGCCTGACAAGTCGTTGAACTGTAATTTCATCAACTGCCTGCTGACCGACAATGAGAATATCTGGGTAGGGACTGAGATAGGAGAAATCAATTTATTGACTCCCAATTGTCTGCAAACGTATGTGTGGCAATACAACTATCTGCGAGAAACCTCTCTTTCCCCCAATCCGGTCAATACCATCAGCGAAGACAAAGACGGAAATCTATGGGTAGGAACAGTAGAGGGAGGACTCAACAAAAAGAGCAAAGGCAGCGATGAGTTCATCCATTATACTTTTGACCAGAATAATCCCACTTCCATTAGTAACAACTCCATCCGTGGCATTCTCATTGATTCCGAAAATCATTTATGGGCATATACTTGGGGGGTCGGAATCAATGAACTAAATCTAAATATACCCCATAACCAAACTTTCCAACGCCATATCCGGGAAGACTCCATAGGATTGGAGGGAGATTTTCTAAGCAGCGCCTGTGAAGACACCATGAACAATGGTTTATGGTTTGGTACTACCAGAGGGCTTCATTTCTACCATAAAAAGACCAAGCGTTTCACCCGGGTCTTGTTTGACCGTTCCGACAATGAATTCGATGCGGTAGGGTCCATCATTATCGACCGCAAGAAACGTCTTTGGATGGGAACATCTGAAGGAGTTTTCATTATGGATTTATACTCGTTCTCCATTTCCTCCACACAATTCAGCTATACCTATTTAAAACATAAACTGACGGAACCCACTTCATTGCAATTAGAAAAAATAAACTGTATCATAGAAGATCATAATGGTACCATCTGGCTGGGAGCAAATGGGAACGGACTATATCAACTAGCGGAAGAAAATGGAACACAGTTCACATTTCATAACTACACCCGCAAGGATGGGTTACCCAATAATACCATTATAGGTATTGTGGAAGATAAAACGGGACATCTGTGGATGTCCACCAACCACGGCATCGCCCAACTGGATACACAAACCATGACTTTCACCAATTATACAAAAGAAGACGGACTGCCCAATAATCAGTTTTATTGGAACGCATCTTATTATTCTCCCCAAAATAATCTGTTATATTTCGGTACTATAAACGGATTAGTCGCTTTCACCCCCGATATAGCCAAGATAAAAAAGCAGGATGCCAAAGTCAAACTGACCTCAATCAGTGTCGCCGGTACCATGGTCTATCCTCCAGCAGACGGAAAAACTCCCTGCGCGGTAACAAATTTACATACCATCCGTCTGCACGAAAAAGATCATGGTTTTTCCATCGAGTTTTCCACCTTAAACTATGGAAACTGTAACCGAGTGAAATATGCCTACCGCTTGAAAAATTATGAGAATGAATGGACAGAAACCCTTCCTGGCGAACATACTGCTAGATACAATTTCATTCCCTCCGGAAAATATGTGTTCCAAGTCCGTGCCACAGACGAGAAAGGACATTGGTCTGATAAAATAACGGAAGTCAAAGTAACCATCACTCCTTATTTCTATAAATCCTGGTGGTTCTATTTATTGCTTGCCATTCTGATCACCGTAGGCAGCTATTATTTTTATCAATGGAAAATAAGTCTGTACCGTCAACAGAAAAAACAACTGGAAAAAGAAGTAGCCCAACGCACCCATGAGCTAGAGTTACAAAATAAACAACTAGAAATAATGGCACGACACGTCGAGGAGGTAACGGAAGAAAAAATTGCTTTCTTCACCAATATCACTCATGAATTCCGGACACCAGTCACTTTAATCAACGGTCCCATCCAACGCGCCCTTGACGAAAGCCATGAGCCGGAAGTAAAGAAACAGCTACAAATAGCTGAACGGAATTCCAATTATCTGCTATCACTAGTCAATGAATTAATGGACTTCAGAAAGTTAGATGCAGACAAAGTTGTATTAAATAAGACAAACGAAAACTTTATCCGCCTTATACAAAATATATTAATGCCTTTCGAAGTATTTGCCCATGAACGGAACATAAACATCATCACCTACTTCCGGCTCTGTACCCCGTTTTGGATATTTGATGTTGAATATATGCGCAAAGCCATTATTAATCTGATATCCAATGCTGTTAAATTCACTCCCGATTATGGAAAAATAAGTTTGTATGTGGCTTCCCTTACCGACAAAGACAACCATACCTGGCTGTTCATAGATATAAAAGATACAGGTAATGGTATCGTACCCGAAGATATAGAACGTATTTTCGAACGCTTCTACCAATCCAAAAAGAGCATCAAATATCCCGTTTATGGACAAAGCAGCACAGGAATCGGACTATTCTTATGTAAGAAAATCATTTCTCTACACGGAGGCAACATCTATGCAGGAAACAATCCCAAGCAAGGAGCTTTCTTCAGAATACTATTACCTTTGGAAAAAGGTATCCCCCAAGCCGAATCAGAAAAAGAAAAATATGAGCAGAATGAACACCCACTTTCCATTCCTGCCAATGGAAACGAGAAAAAGGAAACCATCCTCATTGTTGAAGATAATGCAGATATGCGTACTTATATTTGTTCCATTCTCAAAAACAATTATCAATTAAAAGAAGCACAGAACGGTGCAGAAGCTCTTTACTTGATTCAAAGAGAAACGATTGATTTGATTGTCAGCGACCTGATGATGCCCGTCATGGACGGGAATGAATTATCCCGCCAGGTAAAAGCTAATCTGGCTACTTCCCACATCCCCTTTCTCATGCTCACTGCCCTCCGGTCCGAAGCCCAAGAAAGAATCAGCTACGAAATAGGAGTAGATGAATATCTGTGCAAACCATTTGATGAGGTTATTCTAAAATTACGTATCCGAAATATACTTGCCTTACGCCAGAAATACAAATCCATGTTCTCCACTAGTATGAATTGTGAAACATTGAATATAAACGCTAGTTCCAAAGACAACACATTTATGACATCGGCAATCAATTTAATGAAAGAACATTATGCCGACTCGGATTATAACTTAGAGCGCTTTATCCGCGATATGGGATACAGCAAAACATTAGTCAATCAGAAATTACAATCCTTAACAGGGCAATCCATTGGCCAATTTATGAGAAACTACCGATTAAATGTGGCAAAAGAGACTTTAACCAAAGTCGAATGCAACATTTCTATTGCAGAAATCGCATATGCTGTAGGTTTTAACGACCCCAAATATTTCACAAAATGCTTCAAAGAGCTGTTTGGAGTACTTCCAAGCGAATATTTTGGAAGAAAATAGTTCACTTTACTATTTTACTCCATTTGTGCACCATATTCTCCTATAGAAAGCTTTGTTTCCCTTACATTTGTAAAAAACAGAAATGCAAATGTATATGAAAAACATATTCTTATTATTGAGCTGGCTGATACTACTCCCCTCCGGTATACTGGCAAACCCTATCAAGGGAATGCTGGAAAGGATAGACAAGGGAGCATCGAACAAGTTCGTAGTCGAACTACACAAAAGCTCTAACGACTTTTTCGAGTTAGACCGGAAAGGCGACAAGGTAGTGATACGAGGTAACACCTATATTAATATAGCAACCGGCATCAACTGGTACTTAAAGTATCATGCCGGAATCCATCTGTCATGGAACGGTATGTATGCCTCACTACCCGATGTTCTTCCTCCCGTCCTCCGTAAGGAACGCCACGAAACAAACCTAGCCCTGCGTTATGACTTCAATTACTGCACCTACTCTTACTCCATGGCATTCTGGGACTGGAAACGTTGGGAAAAGGAACTGGACTGGATGGCACTACACGGAATCAACCTGCCGCTCGCTGCCGTAGGACATGAATGTGTATGGCGTAACCTATTACTCCGGCTGGGGTTTTCCAAACAGCAAATCAATAATTTTATTGCCGGTCCGGCATTCCTTGCCTGGTGGGAAATGAACAATCTGGAAGGATGGGGAGGCCCTAATCCCGACAGTTGGTATGAACAACAAGAAGCCTTGCAAAAAAAGATATTGCAACGAATGAAAGAATGGGGAATGCACCCCGTACTGCCCGGTTATTCAGGTATGATCCCCTCCAAGCTGGATTTGGGAAAGCGTATTGATAGTGGGAAGGAAGAGAAAACGGCAGGCGACACTTCCTCGGAATCCGCCCAAAGCACCCTCAACAAATGGAACGGATTCGACCGACCGGGAATCTTACTACCCGACGACCCTAAGTTTACCCGGATTGCCAATCTATTTTACGAAGAAACCGAAAAACTGTATGGAACAAGTGACTACTACTCCATCGACCCTTTTCATGAAGCCAAAAACTTACCTGCCGAACTAGACTTCGGCAAAGCCGGCAGGGCTATTATGGACGCTATGAAAAAGGCCAATCCGAAAGCTGTGTGGGTGGTGCAGGGATGGACAGAAAACCCACGTCCGGAAATGATGAAAGCGCTGAATCCCGGCGATCTGCTTATCCTTGATTTATTTAGCGAATGTCGTCCCATGTGGGGCATTCCCTCTATATGGAAACGAGACAAAGGATACGAAGAACACAACTGGTTGTTCTGCCTGTTGGAGAATTTCGGGGGGAACGTGGGCTTGCATGGAAGGATGGACCAGCTTCTTCACAATTTCTACCTGACCAAGAACAATCCACTGGCCGCTCAGCTAAAAGGCATCGGTCTGACGATGGAAGGCATTGAAAATAATCCCGTTATGTTCGAACTGATGTGCGAACTTCCTTGGCGTGCAGAAAAGTTTACCAAAGAAGAATGGATCAAACAATACATCCGCGCACGCTATGGCACAGACGATGAATCTATCCAGCAAGCTTGGCAGATCCTGACAAACGGTATCTATAACTGTCCGGCAGGCAACAACCAACAAGGTCCTCACGAAAGTATCTTTTGTGGGCGTCCATCGCTGAATAATTTCCAAGCATCCAGCTGGAGCAAAATGTGCAACTATTACGATCCCACTACCACAACAGAAGCCGCACGGTTGATGGTGAGCGTGGCAGACAAATATCGCGGTAATAACAACTTTGAATATGACCTGGTGGACATCACCCGACAAGCCATTGCCGACCGTGCCCGAATAGTGTACAATTACGCTGTTGCCGACTTTAAAAGCTTCGACAAAAAAAATTACAACACACATACCCGACAGTTCTTGGAACTGTTGATGATGCAAGACAAGCTGCTGGGCACACGCAAGGAATTCAAAGTCGGAAACTGGATTCAACAAGCGCGCAATCTGGGAATCACACCTGAAGAGAAAGACCTCTACGAATGGAACGCCCGCGTACAAATCACCACATGGGGAAACCGCTACTGCGCCGACATCGGCAAATTACGAGATTATGCCCATAAGGAGTGGAACGGGCTGCTGCGCGACTTTTATTACAAACGTTGGGAAAAATACTGGCAAGTACTGCAAGACCAACTGGATGGCAAACTTCCTGTACTGCCAGTAGGTAATTCATCAACCCCCACTGCCGATAATCCAGCCATGACCATAGATTGGTATGCCCTGGAAGAACCATGGACACTGGCAAAGAACACCTATGCGGCATCTGCCGAAGGTGATTGTATAGAAGTAGCGAAAGAGGCTATAACATTGATAAACAATTGATAGTAAGATGAAAAAGGAAGAGCTCAATACAGAAACCGCACAGCAGGCACCGCCCATTAAAAAGAGGCTTTTGTCACTCGATGCACTCAGGGGCATCACTGTAGCAGGGATGATTCTGGTCAACAATGCAGGAGGCAAAGTGTCGTATGCACCTTTGCAACATTCTGTATGGAACGGACTGACACCTTGTGACTTGGTTTTTCCTTTCTTTCTGTTCATCATGGGTATTTCAACATATATTTCATTAAACAAATTCAATTTCAACGTTTCCCTACAAGTGGTAACCAAGATATTGAAACGCACATTTCTTATTCTATGCATCGGATGGGCAATCGGTTGGTTTGACCATGTATGTGAAGGTGACTTCCTGCCTTTTGTCCATCTGCGCATTCCCGGGGTACTGCAACGCATTGCTTTATGTTACTGTGTTATTTCTTTTACAGCCCTATTTATGAATCATAAGTTCATCCCCGCATTAACCTTTATCTTACTGGTAAGTTACACTGTCATATTATGCATGGGGAACGGTTATGCCTGCGATGAAAGCAATATTTTATCCATTATTGACAGGCAACTTTTCGGCGAAGCGCATCTCTATCAAAAGAGCCCGATTGATCCGGAAGGATTTGTAAGCACTCTCTCTGCTATCGCCCACACTTGTATCGGTTTTTCATGTGGAAAATGGATAATACAAAGCCATCAGACAGAAAACAAAGTACTCCGTTTGTTCTTGACCGGATTCATTCTGATAAGTATCGGCTATTTATTGGCAGATGTGCTGCCTTTAAATAAAAGAATATGGTCTCCTACTTTTGTTTTGGTGACCTGCGGAGCGGCTTCCATGTCACTTGCCACACTAAGAAGCTGTTTTGATTTCATTCGATAAATCTGTTAAGCATGATTTGGATGAATGCAATCTGTACCATAGCTTCTGCGGTTTCAGCAAGGAATTCGTAATCGATGGTCAGCCTTCTGAAGTTTTCCAGCCATGAGAAAGAGCGTTCCACAATCCAGCGTTTGGGCAGTACCTGAAATTTGGATGGACATTCGTCCGGTCTGAGTACGACCTCCAATATCCATCCGAATTTCTTCTTGACCCAATCAGCCAAATCTCCCCTGTAGCCTCCGTCCGCCAGGATTTTCACCAAACGCGGAAATTTATAAGCGAGTTTTTCTATGGCTTGTGGGGCGCCCTTGCTGTCATGCAGGTTGGCCTCATGGATTGCGACGGCTAACGGAAGGCCAAGCGTATCGACAATGATGTGCTCTTTCCGTCCTTTGATTTTCTTGTTCCCGTCTATACCACGGTCTGAATCAACATGATGGGAAGTCTTTACGCTTCTGGAATCCATGATGCCAAGACTGGGACTTTCCTGCCGTCCTGCCTGTTTACGGATGAAAGCGTGCAAGGTATCCATCACTTCTTCAAACACGCCTTCAAGCTTCCATTTACGGAAGTAGTAATAGACGGTTTGCCAAGGGGCGAAGTCAGAAGGAAGCATACGCCACTGGCAGCCGGTCTTGTTGATATAAAGGATGGCATTCATTATCTCTTTAAGCGAATGTTTTCGGTTCCTCGCTTGCGGCTCTAAAATATTTTTTATAACTTGCCACTGTTTTTCAGTCAGGTCGGTTGGATACTGTGTCATAACTTTATTGTTTGGTACCTTTAAAGATATAACATTTTTCCAATTGACCGGCTGATTCTGAATTGTATGTAGCCCTATAACATTATTCTTAAATCAATTCAAAACAGTTTCTAATGTATTATATAGACATAAGGAATAAACAAAAATGGTGCCGCTTCTTCATCATCTTCGGCGTCAACCCCCTATTCCTCTATGTATTGAGCGAAGTACTTTCCATTATGATGGGAAGTACCGGATGGAAGGCGGCAGCCTATGCAGCCATTCATTCAGGAATAACCGACGCCTACCTTGCCTCAGCCGTCTACGCCCTCGTTTTCACTCTGTTTTTGGGGTGTATCGGTTATCCACTATATCTTAAGAAAATATACATCAAACTGTAACAACAGATTCACAATATATAGAGAACTATACAGTATTAAACAAGAACATATTAATCAAAACCAAAATTAAATTCTATGCTAAACGTACAATCTCTAACCAAAAGGACAGTTGCACAGATAGTAGTCTTTGCATTACTCCTATTAAACAGTACACTGGCATTTGCTCAAAGTCAAGTCAACGGTCTTGTTACGGACAAAACCGGAGAACCTCTCATCGGGGTAAATGTAGTGGAAAAAGGTACTACCAACGGTGTTATCACTGACTTTAACGGACAGTTTACACTGAATGTAGCACAAGGAAAGACACTCGTATTCTCTTACGTGGGTTACACTACCCAGGAAATTACAGTAAAAGGATCTTCTTTGAAGATTATTATGGAAGAAGATTCTAAAACATTAGATGAAGTTGTGGTAGTAGGTTATGGCAGCATGAGTCGTAAGGATGTAACCAGCTCCATTACCACTGTGAAAGCAGACAAACTGAATATAGGAGTTTATTCTGACCCTGGACAGTTGCTGCAAGGTAAAGTCCCTGGTTTGACGGTAGTACAAAGCAGCGATCCGACTTCTGGTACTGCTTCTATCTCTTTACGTGGGGCTTCTTCTCTGCGTACCGGTGCGGCAATGGAACCTTATTATGTTATTGACGGTATTCCCGGTATGTCATTAAGTCTGATTGCTCCCGAAGATATTGAAAGCATTGACGTACTTCGTGACGCTTCTGCAACGGCTATTTATGGCTCCAAGGCTGCTAACGGTGTAATCTTGATTACCACCAAAAAAGGTAGTAAAAGTGAGCACACTTCTGTAAACTACAGCGCATATCTTGCATTTGACAACATTGCCAAGCGTTTAGATATGATGACTGCCGACGAACTCCGCACCTATGCCAAGGAAAATAACATCACTCTTCCGAATGACAAAGGAGCAAACACCAATTGGAACGATGAAGTACTGCGCACAGCAATCAGTCATAACCATAACGTTTCTATCAATGGCGGTTCAGAAAAGACTCAATACAGTGCCAGCATGAGTTATCAAAACAAACAAGGTATCGTACGTGGTACAGATTTCGAGCGTTTCGGCGGCCGCGCATTTTTGCAAACCAAAGCACTGAATGATCGGCTCACCTTAGCCTTTAACATGAATGCCGCACAATCAAAAGGTACCACCGTTGATTCCGCCAAAGATGGCCAATCCGTATTCGACGCCATGAATTATTATTCTCCACTAGTTCCTGTCACCAACGCAGACGGTTCTTGGTATAGCGACAAAACTATCTCCCAAAACTTCAATCCTGTATCCATGATCAATGAAGATACTTTTGAAAACAACAAGAAACTCCTTCAAGGAACAGCCAAAGGTACTTTAGATATCACTAAGGACTTAAAATGGAACTTAAGTCTTTCCTATCAAGACGAACAATATATATGGAACGAATACCATACCAGCAAATCCCAATATAACACCCGAAATGGCGAAGCTAAACGTATTGCAACAGAAAACAAGAAAAAAATTCTTGAAACATACATAAACTATGATCATACATTCGCCAATATCCACAAACTGGGCCTGATGGCCGGTTATTCATGGGAACAGAATGATGACAATGACAGTTTCGGTCTGGATGTCTACGACTTTTACAATGATAACACCACTTTTTATAATCTGAACCTTGCCAATAAAATGGATTGGCAGAATGGCGGTATCACCAGCAATAATAACGGTCATTTGGAAACTTTACGTATGATCTCATTTTATGGACGTATCAACTACTCCTTCAACAGCAAATACCTGCTTCAAGCAACAATTCGCCGTGACGGCTCCTCTGCCTTTGGAAAGAACAACCGTTGGGGAACTTTTCCATCTGCATCGTTGGCATGGCGTATGAGCGAAGAAAAGTTCATCAAAGATTTAAATGTTTTCGATGACTTGAAGTTCCGTGTTGGTTATGGTGTTAGTGGTAACTCACTCGGATTCGGAGCTTATTCGGCTATCCAGACTTACAGTACTTCAGGTTGGTTCAACTATACAAACGCCAATGGCACACAGAATAGTTACCATACCCTGGCAGCCGCCTCAAATGCCAATCCAGACCTAAAATGGGAACGTACAGCCATGTTGAACATCGGGCTGGACTTCAGCTTCTTTGGAGGCAGATTAGGAGGAACCATCGAATACTATGACAAGCGTACCAGCGACCTGATATACACTTACGAGGTTTCCACAAACCGCTATCCTTTCGGAACCATGCCGGCCAATGTGGGAGATATCAGCAATAAAGGTATTGAATTTACCATTAATGCCACTCCCATACAAACAAAAAATTTCTCTTGGCAAACCAGTTTGAACTTATCTCATAATAAAAATAACGTAGAAAGTATATCCAACAGCGAATATTCCGTAGATTATATCCGTGCAGCCGATCCTGAAATCGCAGGTTATTCTTCAAATGCAGACGTACAGCGCATCATGGAAGGACATCCTATCGGCACCTTCTACACCTACGAATGGGCCGGCTACAATAACCAAGGAGTATCCATCTTTTATGTACACGATCCTGAAACGGGTGAACGTACAGGCGAAACGACCACAGATCCTGAAACAGACAGAGACCGTACTATTATCGGTTGCGCACAACCTGACTTAAATTTAGGCTGGAGCAATAACTTCCAATACAAGAACTGGAATCTCGATTTATTCTTTACTGGTGTTTTTGGACAAGATATCTACAACGCCACTGCAGAACAATACTCTAATGTTTCTTTTGTGAAAGAAGGCCGCAATGTATTAAAAAGCGTAGCTACCGAACACCGTGCTACTGACACACAATCTCAAGCACCATCCAATCGCTGGATAGAGAACGGTAGTTATTTCCGTCTGTCCTCAGTCTCATTGGGATATACTTTCGGCAAAATTGGTAACTGGATAAACTCGCTCAAGCTATACGCCACTTGTAATAATGTATTCACCATTACCGGTTACTCCGGCCGTGATCCGGAAATCAACCTTGGAGGCTTGGAACCGGGCATGGACAGACGTACCAATTACTATCCGCGTACCCGTTCATTTATGATCGGTCTAAACGTGAACTTCTAACCATATAATTGAAAACTGATATGAAAAATAACATAAAATTAACAACCTGGCTGGTAGGTAGTCTGCTTACCTTCTCCGCCTGCACAGATCTAAATGTGGATCTTAAGTCCACTTATACCGAATACCCGGATTCCGAAATTGCCAAGGAAGCTAAAATGGCAGGTTTGTATTATGGATTCGGCGGAGCATTAGGACGTCGTTATATGGAAGCTGCCCTGCTGTCTTCCGATGAGTTCATGGCAGTAACATTTGGTGGTAACTGGTATGATGGCGGCAACTATATCCATTCCTCTCTTCACGCCAGCCTTCCAGGCGACGCACACGTGGACTGGGCTGGTGATATTCCGGCTGCAATCACAAAATGCAACCAAGCAATTTTTGACTTGGGTGGAGAAGATGAAAACAATGCCGAACAGGAAGCCTTGATTGCTCCGGCACTTGCCATGCGTGCTTTCTATCATTTTATTTTTATGGATACATTCGGAGCAACTCCCAAATTAGACCACTTGATCGGCGATTCTGAAGCTATCGACCGTTCTCCCCGTTCCGAAATTACAAAATTTATCGAAAGCGACCTGCTCCGTGCTTTGGCTTCCGGCGGTTTAAAAGAAGATGTTGATGCTTCCACTTATGGCAAACCAACCAAATGGATGGCTGAGGCTCTCCTTGCCAAACTCTATATAAACTGGGCTGTTTATACCTGTGATGATGTAGCTACTTATGATCCAAGCATGACTAATTCCAAATTGAATGATGTCATAAAATATTGCGATGATATCATCGCCTCCGGTCATTTCAATCTCAGTGATGGTTATCGCAAGAAATTCATGCCAGACAACGGCTATCAGATTAAGGATTTCATCTATGCAATGCCATACCAAAATAATGAAACATCAACCAGAGCCAATACTTACGCCCGTTTCCAATTCTGGCCTAAATTCAACAATGATGGTGCGGACGGTAAAGGACTGTTCGGCATAACACTATCCCAAAATGCCGGAGGCATTTTCATCGTTACTCCCGAGGCGGCAGACCGTTTTTGCCTGGAAGGAGATGAACGCAATGAGATCATCATGAAAGGTGCGATCAACTATTATGACATCAGCACACATACAATGGGAACAGAACCTTATATATACAACGGACAACAAGTTGTCCTCACCAAGAACATCACCATCTTGAATGACCAAATGGATCTTGGAAATGACTTGAACGCATGGTGCCAGGGATACCGATGCATCAAATGGGCTATTCAAGCAGACGATTATAACCTCTATAACCGCAATCAAAGCAATGATGTACCTATCCTCCGTTATGCAGATATTCTGCTGATGAAAGCAGAAGCTATTCTACGGGGGGCAACAGCCACTAACGGCGACACGCCACAATCCCTATTCAACCAAATACGCAGCTATTGTAACGCTCCATTATTAGAGCATACTCCTTCATTAAACGAGTTACTTGAAGAGCGTGGCCGTGAATTTTATGCAGAGACATGGCGACGTAATGATCTAATCCGTTTTGGAAAGTTCGAAGACGACTGGGGATATAAAAATCAATATCATCCGGAAGCTCAAACCGAAAAATGGCGTAGGATCTTTCCTGTATCTGTCGGCTTGATGAATTCAAACACCAACTGGAAGCAAAATTACGGTTATTAATAAATTAAATAAGTTTTTATAAGGGCTTGTTACAGCAAGCTCTTATAAAAACCTTTAAAGCAAAAAATAATTCATGAAACTTCATCAAATCTTATTGCTTCATATTGCGACATCTATCTTGGCATTATTCCCATCTCCTATATATGCCCAAAAAATGATGTACCAGGACTCTATCGAAATCGTAGTACACAGAGGAGCGAACCATATAGCGCCGGAAAACACCATTCCATCAGCTCTAGCTGCATTGGAACATGGAGCCGGCTGGATAGAAGTGGATGTGCGCAAAAGTAAAGACAATATACTTTATAATCTGCACGATGAAACTTTGGACCGTACTACCAACGGTAAAGGTCCCATTCAAGATATGCTATCCAAAGATATTGAAAAATTAGACGCCGGCAGTTGGTTTAGTTCTCGATTTACCGGCATTCACGTACCCCGTATAGCCGAAATGCTAGACACCCTACAAGGAAAGGCACACATTTTTTTTGATGTAAAACGAGGAACTCCGATAAAAGATTTGGTTATATTAGTACGCCAAAAAGGATATGAAAATAAAAGCTTCTTCTGGTTTGCAGACTCTGAAATGCTGAAAGAATTTATCAGAATCGCTCCGGAAATGAAGATTAAAGTAAATGCCTCCAATATAGCGGCTCTGAAGAAATGGATGAAAATATGCACCCCGGCCTATGTAGAAACAGATATCCTCAATATCACCCCTCAATTCAAAGAATTCTGCAAAAGCAATCATATCAAGATAATGGCTGCTATTCAGAATGCGAGTGAAAAAGAATATAAAAAAGCGATTGAAGCCCATCCCAATTTAGTCAATCTGGACCGGCCGGAACTCTTTGTAAAAATGCTCCGTCAGGAGATTAAAAAATAACCCTTTTCCAAGAAGAGCCATGAAAAGTACCCTATCTTATCTGCTGATTCTATGTAGCCTGTTCATGTCTTGCACCGGACATCAGGAAGAATCCCTATTGTCCTATGTAGATACCCGTACGGGAACTGCACCGAGCGTAACCCATACCGCAGGACTTTTCGGCAAAAATACCGAAGAGTACGGACAGACGCTGCCTGCCGTCCTAGAGCCCAACGGAATGAACTTTTGGACTCCCCAGACACAAGATACAGAAATAAAATGCAAGGCTCCCTATTATTACAAAGATAAGAAGATACAGGGGTTCCGCAATTCACATTGGATTGTCGGAGGGTGTACACAAGATTACGGTTCCATGACCTTGATGCCTGTATCGGGTACACTGAAATATCTCCCCCAAGACCGAGGAAGCCTGTTCTCTCACCAAGAAGAAACAGCAACGCCTGCCTATTACTCCGTCCTTCTCAAAGATTATTCCATTTTTGCAGAAATGACCGGACGTTCCCGTTCAGCCATTTTCCGATTCACTTATAACCAACCGGAAGATGCTTATCTCATAGTCAATCCTAACAGCGATGAAGGAGAAGGATATATTGAAATCGATACTATAAAAAAACAGATACGCGGATACAATCCCGTACACCGTATCTATCAAGGCTGGGGAGCCCCCGCCGGATACAACGGGTACTTTGTCATTGAATATCAAAATGAAATAGAGGAATATGGAACATTCCGGCATGACAGTCTCTTCGCCGGACAACGACAGATAGCCGATGGAACAGGTATAGGTGCATATCTCCGGTTCAAAATACACCCAGAAGAACCCGTATTAATCAAAGCCGCTTCCTCTTTTACTGACATGGAAGGCGCTCAAAAGAATCTGGACACCGAGATACCTCATTGGGATTTTGACCGCACCCGGCAGGAACTGAACTCCATCTGGGAACAAAGGCTTTCACAAGTTACAGTACAGACAAACAGCCGAAACGATAAAGAAAAATTTTACGGAGCACTCTACCGTGCCTCATTCCTGCCACGTACATTCAATGATGTAGACGGGCGCTACCCTTCTTTCTCCACAGGACACCCGTTCAGACAATCAGCCAACGGTAGAAATTACTATGAAGATTACAGTATGTGGGATACTTACCGCGCTCTCCATCCGTTAATCAATATCCTGACCCCAAAGAAAGCCGGAGACATGATGCAATCATTGGTGGACAAATATGAACAAGGTGGCTGGCTGCCTATATTCCCTTGTTGGAACAGTTATACCGCAGCCATGATAGGCGATCATTGCATCTCCGCACTGGGAGATGCCTATATCAAAGGAATCCGTAATTTTGATATCAACAAAGCTTGCGAAGGAATGCTCCGGAACGCATTCAAGACCCCCTCCACCTATGAAGAATACAAAAACGGAATGGGACGACGCGCCTTGAATTCTTATCTGAAATATGGATACATTCCTTTGGAAGACAGCGTACCGGAAGCCTTTCACACCTGCGAACAAGTATCACGTACTTTAGAATATGCATACGATGATTTCGTATTGGCCCAAGTTCTGCAAAAGTTGGAAACATCAGATGATAACTTTCCTGATCCACAAAAAACAGAACTTTATGATACACTAATGATACGTGCACGATATTACCGTAACGTAATAAACCCTGGCACCGGATATGCCCAAGGCAGATACGCTGACGGCAGTTTCCTCAGCGATACCGGTAACGCTTTTTCCTTCACCCGCTTCATCACCGAAGGAGCTCCCTGCCACTATACTTGGTATGCTCCCCATGATGTATACGGACTGATGGAATGTATGGGTGGAAAAGAAAAATACATCGCCAAACTGGATTCCATGTTCAGCGAACACCGCTACTGGCACGGCAACGAACCTTGCCACCAGATAGCCTACCTCTTCAACTATGCCGGACAGCCTTGGAAAACCCAACGCGAGGTGCGTCATATTATGGAAACAGAATATCTGAATGCTCCCGGTGGACTGTCAGGTAATGATGACGCAGGGCAAATGTCTGCCTGGTATGTATTTTCTGCTATGGGATTCTATCCGGTATGTCCCGGTACACCTTATTATATAATAGGAAGCCCTTCTTTTCCCCGGATGAGCATCTGTTTGGAAAATGGAAAGACGTTCACCATACTGGCCCACAACGCTAATGAAAAGAATGTATACATCCAGTCGGCGCGCCTGAACGGAAAAGAGTATGACAAGAATTACTTTACACATCAGGATATAGTACAGGGAGGAACGTTAGAGTTCCAGATGGGACCGAATCCGAACCCGAACTGGGGAGCATCTACCCTCAGCCTACCTCCAGAAACAATGAAATAAACGTCAAAAATAAAAAAACATAGATATGAAGAAACAACCTATTATCAGCCTCTTATGCTGCTTTCTGTTATTCGTAGCAGGATGCAGCACCCCCCATCAGGGAAATACGTATGACATTATAGCCTTTGGAGCAAAAGGAGATGGCAAAACAGATGATGCTGCCGCCATACAACGTGCTATCAATGCCTGTTCCGCTGCCGGTGGAGGAACCGTAATCATTCCTGCCGGACACACCTTTCTATGTGGCCCACTGCAACTGGCATCCTATGTGAATCTCCATTTGGAACCCAACTCCCGATTGCTAGCCAACCCCGATGAAAGCATCTATACAGAAAGCGCATTCCGCGAAAACCGTGGCGAAGGAATGATGTGGATCAGTGGAAAAGACTTAAAACAAATATCCATTACCGGTACAGGAGAAATAGACGGAAACGGAATCGCCTTCATGGGCAAAGAACTGGATGATTCCTACGAACTGAAGCCCGTCACTGATTTTGATCCACGCCCACATGTGCTTACCCTTATCAATGTGGAGAAGACCGTTATCCGTGACATCACGATCCGGAACAGTGCTTATTGGACAGTACATCTGATAGGCTGTTATGATGCTTTGATTGACGGCATCTCTTTATTGAATAATCTAAAAATACGTAACGGTGACGGTATTGATGTGGATCACTCCAAAAAAGTACGTATAGCAAACTGCTTCATTGAATCGGGTGATGACTGCATTTGCCTGAAGAATCGTCGGGAATTTGAAGAATATGGCTCTTGCGAAGATATTGTAGTGACTAATTGCGTCATGACTTCACGCTCATGCGCTATTAAGATAGGCTCGGAAAATATGGACAAGATTGATAATGTATTATTCAATAATTGCATTATCAAAAACAGCAACCGGGGCATCGGCATACAAAACCGGGATGAAGGTACTGTGAGCAATGTCATTTTCTCCAATATATTAGTAGACTGTATGTTCTATTCTGATGTATGGTGGGGTAAAGCGGAACCTATCTATGTCACCTCATACCCTCGTGCCGTAGGCAATCATAAAGATGCAGGCTGGCGTTTCCCCAAAGGTGCAACGAAAGGACACTCGGGAGAAGTCAGCAACATTTTCTTCAATCAGATTAAATGCACTAGTGAAAACGGCATTTTCGTAGGGGGAGACACTCCGGAGAAGGTGCACCATATCTATTTTGATGAAATAGATGTCAAGTTGTTAAAACGTACCGATTATGAAGGCGGTGTGTATGACAAACGTCCTTGTAACGGAGATGGTTTTGTATATGACAAGACTTATGCTTTCTATCTGGACACCGCTTCGGATATTCGGATTACCGGCTGTAACATTTATTGGGCCTTCCCTCAATTGACACAAGCCGGAGGAGATATCAAAGAGAAGAATACAATACGTGTAAAAATAAACAAGAAATAATTATGACCCACATTCCATTCAAAGTTTCTTTGTTAAGACTGGTCTTCCTGCTGCTGCCCGTGACGGTCGCGGCACAGGAAGCCAGACTTTCTGATTACGTAGATCCCAAAATCGGTTCGGAAGGACTGGGACGGGTATTTATCGGTCCCTCCTGCCCTTATGGTATGGTGAAACCATCGCCCGATTGCACTGTCCATCCCAATAGTGGTTGGCTGCCTATGCCCGAACAAGTCAACGGTTTCTCCCAAGTACACGTCAGCGGGACAGGAGGAGGTCCTAAATATGGCAACATACTTGTCATGCCTTTTGGCAAAGGTATGGATCAGCTCAATCATATAGACTATCGCAAAGATGAAACAATCCGCTTGGGCTATTATGCTACCGAATTCCAGAGAACAGGCATATATACTGAAATAACAACTGCTCCACGCGCCTCATTCTACCGATTCACCTATCCCGAAGATTCCTTAAAATCCCTGTTGGTTGACGCCGGCTTCTTCCTGGGTGAACAACCGACCCCCGATGCCCGCGAAGCACAACAATTTGTAGGTTCGGAAATTCAAATCATATCCGATCACGAAGTAATGGGATATACCCGTATTCGCGGAGGTTGGAATAACGGACGTGCCTACACCGTTTATTTTTATGCAGTAACCGACCATCCCTTTGTACAAACGGCCACATGGAAAGGAAACCAGATCAGCAATGAACGATACCAGCCAGACTCCCAACAAAAAACCGGAGCTTTGTTGCGTTTCCCTTCTTCTGCAAATACCATTCAACTGAAAGTCGGAATTTCATTTATCAGTTCTCTCAAAGCCAGAGAGAATGTATGGAACGAAATACCTCATTGGTCATTTGAGGACACCCGGCAAGCCTTATTGGCACAATGGGAAAACTTATTGCAACGCATTGATATAGCCTCAAATACACCCGAAAAATATAAGCGTATGTTTTATACCGGTATCTATCATACCATGTTAATGCCTGTAGACCGTACCGGTGAAAATCCATTATGGAGTGATCCGGAACCTTATTATGATGATTTTTATGCTATCTGGGACACCTACCGCACCTCAACTCCACTTATCACACTGATTGACCCTCAAAGAGAAACAGACATTGTACGTTCACTGATCAATATCTATAAACGGGACGGCTACATGCCTGATGCACGAAGCGGAAATTGTAACGGACGGACACAAGGCGGCTCCAACGCCGAAATTGTTATAGCCGATGCATTTGTAAAAGGACTACCAAACATAGATTACCATCTGGCTTTGGAAGCTATGCTGAAAGATGCGACCATACCGCCCGGAGGTAACGAAGAAGCGGAGGGAAGAGGCGGACTGATTCCTTATCTGGAATTGGGATATATTCCATACGGTATTCCCCGAGCCGGAAACCGCACAATAGAATACTCCTATTGTGATTATACCATAGCCTTAGTAGCAAAAGGACTAGGCAAGACAGACTTGTACCAGCAATACTTGAAACAATCTTCCAACTGGAAGAACTTGTGGCGGGCCGATTATGAACATGCAGGAGTCAAAGGATTCATACTTCCCCGGGATAAAGAAGGAAACTGGTTAGACAAAATACCTTTCGGAAACTCCCATATCCAGAAACCCACCTTCACATATACTCCCGTTACCTTTGAAGGTCCTTGGTATACTCCTTGGTGGAACATGTTCTTTTATGAAGCCTCCTCCTGGGAATATTCACTCAGCATTCCGCATGACGTACCCGGACTCATTGAACAATGTGGCGGAAAAGAGAAGTTTGACGAACGGCTGGATATTTTCTTTGACAAGGGTTTCTTCAATGTGAATAATGAACCCTCCTTCCTCACTCCCTGCCTATACCACTGGGTAGGGCGTCCGGATAAAAGCGGCGACCGCATCCATGAAATTATCCAGAAAAACTATAATGACGGTTCTGCCGGTCTTCCCGGAAATGATGACTCCGGAGCCATGTCATCGTGGTTGGTATTCCACATGATGGGGTTGTACCCCAATGCCGGACAAGACTATTATTTAATCCATACCCCTCTACTGACAGAGAGTCGTTTCCATTTACAGGAAGGCAAAACATTCACGATCAAAACCGAAGGGCTTTCCGAAAAGAACAAGTATATCCGGTCGATATTATTAAATGGAAAGAATTATCCATATTCCGCCATCCGCCATAATGATATCATCAAAGGAGGCGAGTTGGTTTTAAAAATGGGCCCCAGTCCCGGTAACTGGGGGAGCAAACTATTTCCTGAATCTAAAGAGTAACATACGATGAAGAAAAAACTTTTTATATACTTTCTGCTTATCGGCAGCCTGATGGGAAATGTAATGGCACAAGATATCATTACCAACCCTCTGTTATTTGTATTTAAACTGCATGGACAAACCCGAAAGTACCAATTTACTTTCAATCAGTCCAACGACACCCTTTATCTACATTGGGGAATTGAAAGAAACACCCGATGGCAATCAGGCAGCTACGCCATGCCCCAAGAAGCTTTAAAAACGGCGGTCAGACTAAGCTTCTTACAGCCGGAAGACGGACAGCATATCTGTCTCCCCATTCAAGAAACCTTTGCCCTACTTTCAGCAACCGCTTTTCAGGAATTGAAAAGCCAAAAGGCATTTCATTATAATCAGACAGAATACCAACTGGCTGATACGAAGTCACAAGCTATGGGCTATTCCTTACTGCATGTAAACGACTCAGTAGACGGATGCGAAATGTGGATTATGGATAATCCGGATTTCCCTCTGATATGGGAAATACAAAATAATCCGCTCGGCATCAATTGGAAAGTAGCCCCCGTAACTCTCCCCCCACACAATCTGAAAGAAGAGATCATCCACAGCCCGGAAAAAATGGGCAGCATCTATTATGCTTATCCCACACCAAACGGCATACAAACTCCGGTACCCGAAGGTTACAGTCCTTTCTACGTCAGCCATTACGGACGCCATGGGTCCCGCTGGATGACTTCGGACGAACGTTATCTAGAAGTCATTCGTGTTTTTGATACGTTTCACAATAAATCAGGACTTACCGATTTAGGTGAAGATGTGAGGCTCAGACTCCAGAAAGTATGGGAAAATGCCCGTGGGCGCGGAGGAAACCTGACCCCATTAGGAGAACGACAACATAAAGCCATTGCCAAACGGCTTTATCAACAATATCCCCATATATTCCGGGACAGCGCCAACATATCAGCACGTTCGAGCGTTTCCGTACGTTGTATCATGAGCATGTCCGCATTCACAGAACAACTGAAAGAACTAACCCCCTCCCTCCAGATCACCCGCGAAGCCAACCAAAGACACATGGACTACATTGCCTATACTTCACCCGAAGCCGAAAAGCTGGGTTCGGCAAGTGCGCCATGGAGAACAGCTTTCCATACATTCGAAGAAAATCATATTCATCCGGAACGTTTAATCACTTCACTTTTCAAAAATCCCAAAGAAGTCAGGAATCCCCGCGAGCTCATGATGGGACTTTATTGGATTGCTTCCGACATGCAAGATGTAGAGTTGCCTCTATCCTTTTATGATTTGTTTGAAAAAGAAGAATTATTCGGTATCTGGCAGTCTGTGAATTATCGGATGTATATTTGCAATGCCAATGCTCCCGTCAATCAGGGAGCAGCCCCCGAGAGTGCAAAATCTTTATTGAAGAATATTATAGAAAGTGCCGACCGCGCCATCCGTGAAGGAACTCCTTGCGCCACCCTCCGTTTCGGACATGATACCAACCTGATCCGTCTGTTGGCACTCATGCAAGTAGAAGGATGCTCCAATCAAGAAACAGATCCCGACCGATATTACCTGGCCTGGCAAGATTTCCGTGTTTCACCTATGGGAGCCAACCTTCAATTAATCTTTTTCAAGAATAAACAAGGAGAAGTTATTGTAAAATTGCTACATAATGAAAATGAAGTCAAATTACCCATTGACAGCCCTATTGCTCCTTATTATAAATGGGAAACGGTGAAAGCAGTCTACAATCATTTATAAACATACAAATTGAGAAACAGCAACTTTCCTTCAAAGTCCAATCTCCCCATTAACTAAGGCTTTTCTTGCCTACAATTAAGCCTTTTCTTACGGTTACCTACTACAGACTCCCTCAATGGACCGTAGAGTCCATTGCAGCAGACTGTATAGTCCACCTAAGCAGACCTTACAGTCCACTGGCGGAGTCTGTAGCAGATGACTGTAAAAAAAGGCTTAACTATATGGAAGAAACGGCTTACACAACCACTCTATTCCGGTTTTATCTTTTTCAGATAATCAGAAGGAGCCATACCGAATTCATCTTTAAAACACTGACGGAAATAGACCGTACTGTTAATTCCCACCTTGAATGCGACCTCTGAAATATTGTATTTCCCTTCTAATAACAGACGTTCCGCATATTGCATCTTTATTTTGCGGATATATTCATTGGTGGAAAGTCCGGTCAATGCCTTCATCTTCCGATATAGGGTAGAATTACTCATACACATGGCGTCCGACAAATAACCGATATCAATTTTCTCAGAAGAAAGACGATCTTCAATCAGCTTGTTAATCTTCTCAAGGAACTCATTATCCAATTTATTCATAGACTCGGTTACTGCCGCACGTTTGTCAATGAGTATGGGATTCGTATTAAAACGCTCTGCCAACAACTTGCGGGATTCAAGCAAATTATGGATACGGCTATGCAACAAAGTAGCACTGAAAGGCTTTGTCAGATAAGAGTCAGCACCTACTTGATACCCTTCTTCCTTATCTTGCAAAGAATCCTTTGCCGTCAGCAAAATAATGGGAATATGGCTGGTACGCAAGTCTTCTTTCAATTTCCGGCACATCACGATACCGTTCATCACCGGCATCATGATATCACTGACTATAATATCAGGAATGCAGCCCAACGCTTGTTCCAAACCTTGTTCACCATTGGCGGCAGTCCTCACTTCAAAATCGTCCGAGAAAGATTCTACAATATAATCACAGATGTCCCTATTATCTTCCACTATCAGCAGAATACGCTTACCACTATGCACAGGTTCTATATTTTCTTCTTTTTCGTCCTTTTCATCGGAAGTTTTCTCCGTCGAGTCAGCATGCAGCACATGAGGATACGTGTTATCCGTCAGCAGACTGACATAAAAAGTACTTCCCACATTCAAAGAACTTTCAACCCTGATCTCCCCCTCATGCAAAACTACCAGGTTCTTTACCAGAGCCAGACCAATACCTGTTCCTGAAGCCTGATGTTCGCTTCCCTCTTGATAATAACGGTCAAAAATATGAGGCAATGCATCGGGAGCAATACCGAAACCGGTGTCACTCACACTGATTTCCGTATGGTGTATATTATTCCGGACCACCTGATGTAATCCTAAAGTTATAGTTCCTTTCTCTGTATATTTTATAGCATTGGAGATCAAATTATCCAGTATAATCGTTACTACCTCCTTATCAAAAAACAAAGACATATCTTCCTGCTCAATCTCAAGACAGAAATCAATCTCAGGTTTCCGGTTCAATTCCTTATACTTCAGTCCGATCTCGTGTACAAGGGCTGCCAGATTGTCACGACTTACACATAATTTCTTGTTTTGGGTTTCCGTTTTTCTGAACTCCAGTATCTGATTAATCAGGTTCAACAACCGGATGGCGCTTTGATGGATAACCGATATTTTCTGTGAATCTTTCCCTGATAAAGAATTACTTTTCTGCATATCTTCCAACGGTCCCAGAATCAACGTCAAAGGGGTACGCAACTCATGTGTGATATTGGTATAGAAACGTAAACGCTCATTATTCAGCTCCTGTTCCTGCTCATGATTTTTCTTCTCCAACTCATAGAGAGACTCCATATCCAGTTTCTTTTTATAGGCATGAAGAATAAAATACAGGACAGAAACACCCGAAAGAATATAAAATAACTTGGCCCACCACGTAAGCCATACAGGCGGGTCAATACGGATATCCAGAGAAGCTATCTCATCCGCCCATTCCTGATTCCGTATTCTTGTCTTTACCTGAAAACAATAATTTCCCGGAGGTATATTACGGAAAGTCACATTATTAGGATCGGTTACTGTATACCATGAATTTTCCAACCCTTTCAACATATAAGCATATTCCACTTGATCGGCCAAGGCATAATTCTGTATATTGAAGGTGACGCTGAAGTTATTTTGCATATAGCTTAAACGTACTTCCGACTGGCCTTCAAGCGCCATCACCTTTTCATTACTGTCCGTATCACGCAACGGGCCGAATATACGCATCTCCGTAATAATTGCAGCAGGTGACTCTCGTTTTTCCAATACCTGATCTGGATTAAAACGGCATAAGCCATTGATTGAGCCAAAATAAAGTGTTCCATCCTTAGCTTCCGCCACACTTCCACTCATGAAATTGCCCATAGGCACATTATCCCAATGATCGTAATTATAGAAAACCTCCTTGTCTTTCAACAAGCAGCTGATACCTTTATTGGTGCTCACCCATATATTTCCATGATTATCTTCCGTAATGGCACGTATATGGACATTGGACAAACCCTCCTCACTGCGATATACTTTATAGTCCCAACTCTGAGAGGATGGAAAACAAACCAGACCTTCTCCCGTTCCTATCCACATTCTGTTCTGACTATCCATATAAACAGTATTGATAGTATTAGAGGGAAAAAGAGAAGTCACGTTAAAAAGTTTAACGCACTGAAAATGTTCATCAAAAACCCCTAATCCTCCTCCGAAAGTACCAATCCATAAACGATTAAGATTATCTTTCGAGATACATCTCACCAGATTATTCTCTACTGTATAATGATCTGCAATGCCTTTATCATGCAAGCGTACCTTATAGATGCCATTACTAGTTCCTATCCATACATATTCTGCATCTTCATACAGTGCACGCACATCTTCCCCTGTTTTATCTTTAGGAAAAATCTGGTGAAAACTTTTCTTTTTCACATCATAAAAATCCACTCCTCCCATAAACGATCCAAACCAAAGGTTTCCTTCCGAATCACAAAGTGCAGCCTGTATGGAATTATCAGTCAAATCACCGGTTTCTTCTTTATAAACCGCCACCCGCTTGCCTTTATCAAATACATTGATGCCTCCCCCATCGGTTCCGATCCATAACTTTCCATCCCTTGCTACGCATACACTACTTGCTGTCTTATTATTCAGGCTACTACCCGAATGCTGGATAGGAGAATAACTATAAACATTAAAATAGGAAGATTCATGGCTAAGAAAATTAATTCCACCTCCCCACATACCAGCCCATACATTTTTAAAGGAGTCCTGAAACAAACAACGTACAGTAGAATTAGAGAGACTGTATTCATCATCCCCTTCCTTTATATATTGAAAACGCACTTGGTCAGGAGAAAGAAACATACGTTGCGTTAAATCCAAAATGGCTATTCCTCCAAATTCCATGGCAATCCAAAGTTTATTCCCATCAAATTGTCTGATATCAAATACGGTATGAGGAACCCCGTCCTCACTATGATGAAAATGGATAAAATTTTCGGCTTCCGGATTGAACAGTGCCAGCCCCCGGTCTGTTCCCAGCCAAATATTACCGCTTAAGTCCTTATAAATGCAAGTTACCCCATTACCTGGCAAACTGACCGGATCTTCAGGGTCATGCATAAAGTTCTTTACTTTTTTATCTTTAAGAGACAACACACTGAATCCATGATGCACATGCCCCATATACAACTTTCCATCTCCTCCATCAACAACCGACCAAATATTATCGCTAGCCAATCCCGGAACTGTTTGAGTATTGTAATGAATGAATTTTCCAGCCTTTTTATCGAAATAATCTACTCCCCGCCAATATGTCGTAATCCAAAGATTACCATCTGTAGCTGCCACAATCTTAGTAACATCATCCGTTATCAGACTTTCGGGGTTCTCGCCATCATGCCTATAGCAAAGAAAAGTGTTATTTACATAGTCATACGCATTCAGACCGGCCCTTTGCGTGCCTATCCAAAGGATAGAATCCTGAGGATCATCCAACAAACAATTCAGTTCATTGCCTGTTATACCCTGCCTTGTCAAATCTTCATTCTTCAAATAAGTAATGAAACGGGTACCATCGAATTTGTTCAACCCTTCCTCCGTGGCAAACCACAGAAAGCCCTGTTTGTCTTGAGCAATGCTCACCACATAATTATTGGATAATCCCTTCTCTATACCAAGCTGCTTAACAGAATAAGGTTGTGCCAATGAAACAACCGGCAGCAGCAAGAGCCAAAGTACGAATATCTTTCTCATAGCATCAGTGTACACATTGTTAAATAATATGGTTCAAAAATACAAATAAAGTCTGTATTTTAGATACATAAATCATGCATTGCAAGATTTACCTCCCTTTTCTGCAAGATTTATATCAGGATTTTAATTCTTCTTCACGTACATTTGCACCACTAACGAATTTAATTCGTCCTCTATTAGAGTAGATGTTTAATCTTCAAATACTAATAAAATATGAAAAAGAAACATTTGTATGGTGCCATGTTATGGGCTTTTCTTGTAACTGCAAACCTATGTACGGGATGTAGTGATGATAACGACTACCCCGATGTAGACGGGCAAAATCCAACAATGACATTAGCAACAGACCACATCGAGTCCGGAGCGGGACATCGATTTACTATTGAAGGGACATTAGAAGACAAAGACGGTATTGCTTCTATCAGCCTACAATGTGCCGACCTGCATTTGAACAAGACAATTGATTTAATCGAAATCTATGGTGCTCCGCAAGAGAGTTATGATTTAAGTTATTACTTTGACATAAACCGAAATGAAATCGGCGAACGTTTCACAGTCAAAGTTACTGTAACCGATGTAGGAGGACGCAGTATATCTCAAGATGTATTAATCACAATGGACGGAGATTTTGCAGCTCCGGTATTTTCTGCTGCCCCGGATGCCACTGTTACAGTATTAATGAAAAATGAAACGAAATTCAATCTTCGGTTCACGGCTACAGATGATCGTGCATTGGATTATGTCACAATTAATATTCCAGGTATAGACGGGTTTGACAACCGCCGTGTAGATGCTGATGGAAAAAGTTCATTGAACTTTGCCGAAATAATAGTATTCCCCAATGAACCGAAAAGTTATAATGTGACAATTACCGCTTTTGACAAGAAAGAAAACTCAACCACTACCACCAGTGTATTGAATATCTCAGAAATGCCGGATTTTCCCAAAATGTATCTGGCAGATGTGGCAACTGCCGAAGAACTGAATAGTGATATATTCGGGGTACCGATGGTAATTGAACATACAGGTGAATATCAGTATAAAGCAAATTATTACTGTCAAAAAGCCGGAACTAAAATATTCTTCTTACCACAAAAGAGTGACTTCACTCCTATTTGTTTCGGGCTTGATCCAGAGGATAACACCAAACTGACAGACGATCCCGAAACAGCAATGCCAATCGTACTTGACCAAGCCAATGTTTATTATGAAATTAATATTGATGTGAAGAACAGTACATACAATCTGAAAACTTACTCAATTGCCGATGCTGTAGACCCCATACCTCACACATACGGTTCTATCAGCCTTGACACATGGGGTGACGGTGGTTCGTGGTTACAGGAATTCTATTTCGGATATATGACCAGTAGCCCAACTGAAGTCCTGCGTTTCACTCAAGATAAGACCAATCCTCACCTGTTCTATTTGGATACCCCCCTATTCCTGGAGGCAGGTACTAAAATGAATTTCGTTATTCATAACTGGCACTCCGACGGATGGTGGAATTATTGCACGTGGCGTGTAGACAACTCAGACGAACCGGAGATCTTCGGATATTATGGTAAAGAAGCCAAATATACCAATCCGGCATGGACCAAACCCGATCATGTAGGTGACAATTGGGCAAAACCAACAGTGAACGTCACAGGGAATTATAAACTTATATTCGACGCTCATTTGGAAAGAGCTAAACTCATTCCGGCCAATTAACAAGTAACATTAGATTTAAGATATGAAAAAGCAAATATTATTATTGTGTCTTGCGCTGACAAGTCTATGTAGCTATGCGCAGACCATCACTGTAAAAGGTGTAGTAACCTCGGCTTCAGATAAAGAACCGATGATTGGTGCAACAGTGCAAGTAAAAGGTACAGGTACAGGTACTATTACAAGTATTGATGGTGATTATTCACTAAACGATGTTGCCAAGGATGCCGTACTTGTGTTCTCCAGCATAGGATATGAGACTCAAGAAATAAAGGTAAACGGACAAACCGTTATCAATGTAGTGCTGAAAGATGCCAGTGAATTACTGGACGAAGTAGTGGTTATTGGTTATGGAGCCGTGAAAAAAAGTGACCTGACCAGTTCTATATCTACCGTAAAAGGAAAAGAAATTACCGAAACTGTAACCGGTAATGCAATGGACGCCTTGCAAGGTAAAATCAACGGTGTTCAAGTAACCAGTGGTGGTGGTCCGGGCGCACAACCAAAAGTTCTAATCCGTGGTGTAACAACAGTAAACGGAACCGATCCTTTGTATGTAGTAGATGGCATGCCGGTAGGTACAAACATCAACTTCCTAAACAGTAATGACATTGAATCTATGGAAGTTTTAAAAGACGCTTCGGCTGCTGCCATTTACGGAACACGTGCTTCTAACGGTGTCATTCTAATCACAACCAAAAAAGGAATGGCAGGAAAAACAAATATCAGTTTTAATGCATCTGCAGGTTTCCAAACATTGTCAAAACCCAAAATGGCTAATGCCGCCGAATATAAAGAAGTATTCAATACCCGATACACAAATGACGGAGGAACTTCTATTTGGAATGATACAGGCGCTACTACCAATCCCGGAGGAACAGACTGGTGGGACGAAGTAATCAACAAAACTGCTTTAGTGCAAAATTACTCACTCAATATCTCCGGTGGTTCAGACAAACTGGTTTATAACCTGAGTATGGGTTACTACCGTAACAATTCACAATATGACTATGGTTATTGGGACAAAATCAACGCACGCCTTAATACAGAATATACATTTAATAAATATGTAAAAATGGGTTTCGACATTGCCCCACGTGTAGAATCATGGGATGATACCCCCGATCTTTTTTCAGCTGCCATGTCTATGGACCCCACAACTCCTATATTCAAGCCGGAAGATCAATGGGTGGATAACGAATTCAATAACTATCAGCGTTCTTACAACAACCAGGAGTGGAACCCTGCCGGTTCATTGGCTCGCCAAAATTCCCACTCCCGTGAAATGGGTACAATTGTAAATACTTATTTACAGATAAACCCTATTCAAAAACTGACCCTGCGCACGCAGTTCGGCGCTAATGCACACTTCCGCCGTACAGACAAATTCACTCCTGAATTCTATATTGATGCTTTGGAACAATCTACATTAAGCAATGTTTCCCGTGAAATGCAGGAATGGCTTGATTGGAACTGGACTAATACTGCTACTTACATCACGACTTTTGCAGAAAAGCATAATATTAATGTAATGGGTGGCTTTACAGCTGAACGCTTTGCTGAATTCCAATCAAAAGCCTCACGTGACGATGTGCCTAATAATATGGATCAAATGCAGGAAGTAAATGCCGGTACACAAAACCAAAAGTCAGAAGGTAAAACTGCTTACAGCACATTAGTATCTTATTTAGGACGCGTGATGTATAACTATGACAATCGTTACTATCTAACAGCTTCTATTCGTGCAGACGGTTCTTCTCGTTTCCCCAAAGGAAACAAATATGCCATCTTCCCTTCTGTTTCTGCTTCATGGCGTATCATCAGTGAAAGCTTCATGCAAGACCAGAAGATTTTCAGTAACTTGAAATTACGCGGAGGTTGGGGACGTGTAGGTAATCAAAACATAGATAATGATGCTACGCTGACTTTGTTAGGACAATCTGATTATGTATTTGGTACAACTCCAGGACGTGTTTCAGGTACTATGGTATCAGGCGTGGGCAATAATTTGCTAAAATGGGAAACAGTAGAAGACTGGAACGTAGGTGTGGATATGTCCTTCCTTGACTCCCGTCTAGACATGACCTTTGAGTATTTCCAAAAGAAATCTTCTGATATGCTCTATCAGAAACAAAATATCTTCGCCATCGGATACCCCGACTGGAACAGTACAGTATGGATGAATATAGGTAGTATGAAAGCTAGCGGTTGGGAATTAAGTCTGAACTGGCACGACAAAGTAGCAGACTTCCGATATAATGTGGGGGTGAACCTTTCCGCAGTGAAAAATAAAGCTGTTAAATTCTCCGGTGACGGTCCTATCCAAACTGGAGGTTTCAACAGCGACCAAATTATCCGTAATGAAGACGGTGGCTTGATTTCACGCTTCTACGGCTACGTAGCCGATGGTATTTTCCAAAATTGGGATGAAGTTTATGCTCACACCAACGAAAATGGCAAGCTGGTACAATCCAATGCCCAACCCGGTGACATCCGCTTTAAGGATTTGAATCATGACGGAGTTCTAGATGAAAATGATAAAACATGGATCGGTAACCCATATCCCGATTTGATGGTAGGTTTGAACTTGGGTTTCAGCTATAAAAACATCGATTTCACAGCCAACTTCTATGGTACATTCGGTAATGATATTTTCAATAAGACCAAAGGTTTATACTCCGGCGTAAGTGGGCAAAACGTTTGGGCAGGTACATTGCAGAAAGCATGGCATGGCGAAGGAACCAGCAACGATATTCCTCGCCTGTCCTACAATGATTTGAATCAGAATTACACACGCGTTTCAAGTTTCTTTGTAGAAGACGGCTCTTATATGCGTTGCAAACTATTACAAGTGGGTTACACACTCCCCAAGAAGTGGTTGAACGGAACCGAATTGCGTCTCTCATTGTCGGCTCAAAATCCTTTCACTATCACTAGCTACTCAGGTATGGATCCTGAACGTCCACAGATTGGTAAAGATGGCAGTGTAATTGAAACCGGTATTGACGGCATCGCTTATCCTAACCCACGTACTTTCTTATTTGGAATTGATTTAAGATTTTAACCCTCAAGGTATAAACCATGAAAAAGATATTAACAATATTAACAATGATTGCCTCGCTGACATTCACTTCTTGTGAGGATTTCCTAACAGAGGAAGTGCGCGGGCAACAAAATTTGGATACTTATTTCCAAAGTGCAGAAGAAGCCGAAGCATTTATTACTGGTTGTTACCAGGCCATTACTTTTGGCGGATGGTGGAATATCAACACAGTATGGTTGCTTTCCGAGATGTGTAGTGATGACGGTTGGATGGGCAATACCAGCCAAAGTCAAAGTGACTATATTTCTTTGGCCCACTATCAAGGTACCGGACAAAGCAATGGTGCCATCTCCAACTTTTGGCAGTATCGATACAAAGGCATTCTACGTTGCAATATCGCAGTAGAACGCATTTCACAAGCTGATTTCTCAGATGAAGAAATGAAGAACCGGCTTGTAGCCGAAGCACGTTTCCTCCGTGGATACTTCTATTTTGAACTTGTGAAGAATTTTGGTGGTGTACCTCTCATTACAGGCTTCCTGTTGCCCGAAGAAATACAAGGTATTACCCGCGCTTCGGCCGAAGATGTATATAAGTTCATTGAAGATGATTTAAAAGCCGCTGCTGGTGTGTTGCCACAACGTAGTCAATATGCTGCTACAGATATGGGACGCGCTACCCGTGGAGCTGCATTAGGCCTATTGGGAAAGGTTTACCTCTACCAAAGCAAATGGCAAGAGGCACATGATGTATTGAAAACAGTCATCGACGAAGGTGAATATAAATTACTCGACAACTTCGGTGATGTATGGGATGTTGACCATAACAATAGCGAAGAAAGTCTGTTTGAAGTACAATATATGTATGATGGAACTTATGCATTGGGTGGTTCTTTGACTGTTATTACCGGTGCCCGTAGTGGCCCCGGCGACGGATGGTCTTGGGGACAGCCAACCGCCAACCTTGAACAAGCCTACATCGATGCAGGAGATACAGAACGTTTACGTTGGACCATCATTAAAACGGGTTGTACAGAAATTGCCGGAGAGAATAACTTCGACAAGTTCGTTGAAAACAACACAAAAATCGCCAATTATAAAGATTATATCGAAAAGTACGGTTGGGATCCCGAATGTTATATTATAGATCCGTCACAACATAAATCAGCACGTATTGTCCGGAAGTATTTTGTACCTATTGAAAAACGTCCGGAAGTATACAATATCGACAAAATTCCATTAGATCATCGTATCTTACGCTATGCAGATGTATTGTTGATGTATGCTGAAGCCTGCAACGAATTGGGCGAAGATGGTACAGCACGTACCTACCTTAATGAGGTACGGAATCGTGTAAAATTACCTGCTGTCACATCCAGTGGGAACGAGCTTCGCAAAGCTATCCGGCTAGAACGTCGTTTGGAACTGGCATGGGAACAAAACAGAATCTATGATATCCGCCGTTGGACAGATGACAATGGCAAGAAAATGATTTGTAACCTGATGGGAGCAAACGGTACATTTGTAAAATACAATACAGATCCCGCTACCCGCGACATTTACGAATGGGAAAATCAAGGTGAGGCAAGTGATAAAGGAATCAGCTTCAACGAAAACCGGGATATGGTATTCCCGATACCTTTATATGAGATTACAATGTCTAATGGTTCTATCACCCAAAATCCGGGCTGGAATTAATCATTTTCCAAAAAGAACAGATTGTTACAGGAATTAAACATTCAATAGGTCTTTATATTCTGTCGCGGATAGTTTGCTAGGATTATCCGCGACTATTTTTTAATCCATCTAAAATAATGAAACTAAAATATATTTTTACTCTTCCACTGTTCTTTTCTACTGTAGCCTGCAGTGACGATTCTCCCCAAACACCGGATACATCGGGGCAACCGGACAACAGCATAAACGTAGAAAAAACAGTAACCATAGATGCCGGACAATCTTTTCAGACTCTGACAGGATTTGGCGCATCAGATTGTTGGGCACCTGCCTTCGTAGGAAAAAGCTGGATAACGAATCGTGACAAAATCAGTGAACTGCTATTCTCTTCTGAAATACAATCAGGACAACCTAAAGGTATAGGACTCTCCATGTGGCGTATGAATCTAGGTGGTGGCAGTGCAGAACAAGGTGAAGCAAGTGGAATAGAAGACAAATCACGCAGAGCAGAATCTTATCTGACTGATGACTTAACATTAGACTGGACACGCTGTAAAGGGCAGCGCTACTTCTTGCAGCGTGCCAAAGAGTTTGGTTGTCAGAGTATAGTACTTTTCAGCAATACCCCTCCTGTACAATATACCTCCAACGGAAAAGGATTCTCCAATAGCGGAGGAATTTCTAATTTGAAGGATGAACGTTATACGGACTTTGCCAGATACATGTCAGATGTAGCAAAATACTATGTAAACGAAGGATATCCAGTGACACATATCTCACCAGTTAACGAACCCCAATATAAATGGGACAGCGGCCAGGAAGGCAGCGGATGGACTAATGATGAAGTAGCCAGACTTATACGTGAATTGGATACCGCCATCACTTCTGCCGGTCTTTCTATTGATATTCTTCCAGGGGAATCTGGAGATTATGAATATCTCTACAAATTTAAGAATGATGCCGCCCACAGTAACGTACTTTCAGCATTTTTCACACCTGGAACTTCCACCTATATAGGCAACCTGACTCATGTAAAGAAACTTATCTGCGGCCACAGCTACTGGACAGATGGCACATGGGATGGTATGCGTAATGTCCGGAAACAACTGGCCCAAGCAGCCCAACAATATGATGTAGAAATATGGCAAAGTGAGTGGAGTATGTTAGGCGACGGATACAGCTCTTCCGAGTTTATAGGCTATGACCAAGCAACCGAAATGGACATTGCACTTTATATGTCAAAAGTAATACACAATGACCTAACTATAGCAGGAGTTTCCTCCTGGAGCTACTGGACCTCAATGGATATCCCCCGCTGGGGACACAAAAACCGCTTCTTACTGATTTCACTGGAACCCTCCGATGGAGTTTATGGGGATATAGAGAAAGAAGGCACTTATAAAGCTACTCCCACACTTTGGGTATTAGGTAACTACAGCCTATTCATCCGACCGGGTTATCGCCGTATCATGCTTAACATGAATGAATCATCCAGTTTCTTCGGGTCAGCATGGATTTCACCGAAAAAAGATAAAATTGTTGCTGTTTATACCAATCTATCAGAAAAAGGAGTCCGGCTAAACGAAATTCATAAAGAATGGGTAAGTGAAATAAGCTCCATCACTACTTATATAACAACAAATAACAAAAATTTGCAAGAGGTACACGTCACGGCAGACCAACAAGTAATTGTGCCTTCGGAAAGTGTTACAACTGTCATTTATAATCTGAAATAATCCCTCAACTTTATGAAATACAAAGCATTATTATTCTCTTTATTTGCAACAGCAAACCTGTTTGCTCAGCATCCTGCCATTCACTTTGAAATAGAAACAGACCAACCCTGTCAAACCATGGACTATTTCGGAGCATCAGACTGTTGGAGCATGCAATTTATAGGCTTATGGCCACAAGAAAAACAAAACCAAGTAGCCGACTGGCTGTTCAGTACGGAAAACCATGAAAACGGACAACCTAAAGGAATCGGTCTGTCTTTATGGCGTTTCAATGTAGGAGCCGGAAGTGCGGAACAAGGAGAAGCCAGCCAGATAGCCTCTCCCTGGATGCGTGCCGAATGTTTCCTTCAAGCAGATGGTAACTATAATTGGAATAAACAACAAGGGCAGCGCAACTTCCTGCGTCTGGCAAAAGAACGAGGTGTAAACAAATTTTTGGCATTTCTTAATTCACCTCCCGTGTATTTCACACAAAACGGTCTTGCCACCAACACAGGCCGTGGAGGAACCTTAAACTTAAAGGAAGAGCATTATAAGAATTTTGCCCGTTTTCTTGCCAATGTCATAAAAGGGGTGGAGAAACACGATGGAATCAAGTTCAATTACCTCTGTCCATTCAATGAACCCGATGGGCATTGGAACTGGATTGGCCCCAAACAAGAAGGTACACCGGCTACCAACCGCGAAATAGCCCGTGCCATACGCCTCATCAGTAAAGAGTTCGTAAATAACCAAATTGACACACAGATTCTAGTCAATGAGTCCTCTGACTATCGTTGTATGTTCGATACTCACATGACTAATTGGGAACGGGGGTATCAAATCCAGTCTTTCTTTAATCCGGACAGTACAGCCACCTATCTGGGTAATACTCCCAATGTTCCCCGGCTGATGGTAGGGCATAGTTATTGGACTAATACTCCTCTGAATAATTTACACAATATCCGTTGTCAATTAAAAGATACTTTAGACAAGTATAAGGTGGATTTCTGGCAGACAGAAACCTGTATCATGGGCAATGACGAAGAAATCGGCGGAGGCGGAGGATATGACTTCACCATGAAGACAGCATTATATGTAGCACGGATCATTCATCATGACATTGTATATGCAGGTGCTCGCAGTTGGCAATGGTGGCGATCTATCGGTGGAGATTATAAGGACGGATTAATCCGTGAGTATAGTGATCCGACTTTTCTGAATGGTGAGGTGAAAGACTCCAAATTAATGTGGGCTTTGGGAAACTACAGTAGATTTATACGCCCGGGAGCTGTTCGGAAAGCAATTATAGCCAAAGACGACCAAGGGAAAATCATTCCTGAAGGCGATACGGATGTAACCGGACTAATGTGTTCAGCATACCAAAATACAGACGGAAAGGAGGTTTTCGTTATGATTAATTATGCAGCGGAAGATAAAGAGTTTACTTTCTATCAGCGTAACGGAATTATAAAAAACTGGAAAATCTATCGTACTTCGGATAAAGATGGAGAGAATCTTCTACCGGTGGGAAGCATCAAAAACCATGAAAAAGTTGTGATTCCGGCACGTTCCATTATTACGTTGGTCACTCAATAATACTCCAATATATAAAGAAATAAGGTTGGCTCTTTGTGAAGAGTTCAGCCTTATTCTCTTCTTAAAATACATTTCGGTTCTCAATCCTTCCTTTTTATACTGCTTTCCCTCACCTGCAAACAAGTAGGAATAATGATTTGCCTGATTTTTTTATCTCCCTTAATCTTATCAATCAACATCTGACATGCGGCTTCCCCCATCTTATAAGTCTGATGCGAGACGGCCGAAAGGCGAGGCACTACATAATTGGCATGTTGCTCATCTGTATACCCAATAAGCGCTATATCCTGAGGAATACGAAGATTATGATTTCTAATCACTTCCATAGCGGCAAATGCCAATGTATCATTCATGGCAAGAATCGCATCGGGAGGCTCCGGAAGCGATAATAAAATTTCTGTTGCTATTTTCCCTTCTTCAAAATCAATTTTCCGACACACAACCAAATCTTTCTCAATAGGTATCTTATTTTCCCTTAACGCTTCAAGGTAACCATGTTTTCTCTTTCTTACTATATCCAGATGGTTTGCACCACCGATAAAAGCAATCCGTTTGCTTCCATGATCCAACAAGTGCTGTGTCGCCATCTGAGCAGAATATACTCCATCAGCCACTACCGTAGAAAAACGGTCAGGCATGCAAACACGATCAAATAGAACAAGCGGCATATTCATATCATCCAAACTCAACCAATGGGCATAATCTGTTGTTTCTTGAGATAAACAACCTATAATACCTTCCACATGCATATTGACCAAATTCTCAATATTTCTTTTCTCATGGTCGTATGACTCATGGGAAGTCGTGATGATAACAAAATAGCCGTTTGCTATAGCGGTATCTTCTATACCACTTAAAATAGACGCAAAGAAATGAGTAACAATATCAGGTACAATTACTCCAATGGTACGGGGAGTATTTTTCCGGAGACTCATAGCAAAAGGATTGGGGTGATAATTCATCTCTTTTGCCAATTTTTGAGCTTTAATACAAAGTTCCCGACTGATTTCGGGACTATTTTTCAAGGCACGGGATACTGTAGGTATGGATACACCTAATATCTGTGCCAAATCTTTCAATGAAGTACGTCTCGATTCTGCCATATCAATGCTGTAAACGGTGATTCATCTACAAAGAAAGCATATTCTCACCAATATACATACAAAGAGTGCATTTTTTAGTGATAAGATTAGTGGTAAATACTGCGATATGCACCCACTATTCACCACCAATCACTTATCACTAATAAATCGTTCCGCGCATCCGGTCTTCGAATGCAGCTAAAGCAGCCTTGGCGCCTTCCCCCATTGCTATAACTATCTGTTTATAGGAAACATCCGTTACATCTCCAGCAGCATAGATACCTTTTACAGAGGTCCGGCCATTTTTATCAGTCAGAATTTCACCCATGCGGTTCGTTTCCAGCAATTCTTTAAACAAAGCGCTATTGGCAGTCAAACCTATTTGGACAAAAATACCATCCAAGGCAAAGATCTCTTCTTTTTCGGATGAACGGTCTTTCTTTATAAGCCCCACCACTTTATCACCGTTTCCTAACACCTCTACCGTTTGAGTATTAGTAATAATATCCACATTGGGCAGGCTTTTAGCTTTCTCCTGCAAAACAGTATCCGCTTTCAAAGTATCCATGAACTCGAATACAGTCACTTTGGAACAGATTCCCGCCAAATCAATAGCAGCTTCAACCCCAGAGTTTCCACCACCTATGACTGCTACTTCCTTATCTTTATAAAATGGTCCGTCACAATGAGGACAGAAAGCAACTCCATGACCGATGTATTTTTCTTCACCGGGAACATTCAATTTTCTCCAATTCGCCCCGGTAGCAATGATCAATACGGGAGCCTTGTACGTTTCTCCACCTTTCACAGACAACACTTTCATGCCCTCTGTCACTTCCACTTTCTCTATCCGGCGATTTTCTAAAATATCAATATGATATTCCGCCAAATGTTTTTTCAGATCCTGAGCCAACTGTTTACCGGTAGTCTGAGGCACAGATATCAAGTTCTCAATCCCCATTGTCTCATTGACTTGTCCACCAATACGCTCGGCTATTATTGCTACTTTCAACCCTTTACGAGCTGAGTAGATAGCAGCTGTCGCACCAGCAGGACCAGCACCGGCTACCAGTACATCATATTCTTTTGTCTCAACAGCTTCCAATTCCACCGAACCGTAACGGGCTTCCAGCTTCTCCAACAGATCCCCCATACTGCTACGCCCCACATGAATCTGTTCACCATCAGCAAATACAGTAGGAACAGCCTGTACTTTCATCCGTTCCACTTCTTCTTCATTTATAGATCCATCTACTGCCTCATGGCGTATCTGACCATTCAGAAGTACCATCATATTCAAAGCTTGAACCACATCGGGACAATTGGTACAGGTCAGAGACAAATAGGTGGTCAAACTAATCGGTCCCCGTAACGCCTTGATACGTCTGGTAATAAACTCGTCCGGAAAATTCTTTCCTTTGCCGTCAGCATTCAGAACAGCCATTAACAAAGAAGTAAATTCATGGCCACCAGGTACGGCACGGAATATGATTCCCGTATCCTCTCCCTCTTTTAAAAGGATAAACTTCAGCCCTTCACTATCCTGCAACCGACAGGAAAGTTTATCCGAACAGGAAGCCACTTCTTCCAACAAGTCCACCAACTCGGCACGACTTTCGTGCTGAGGGTGGACGAAGATGTCAAAAGTATAGTGCGCTTCCAATTGGGCAAAAAGACCTTTTAACTGATCTTTTATCGCACTATCTAACATGAGTTCTATACTTTAAATTTTACCTACCAAATCAATACTCGGTTTCAAGGTCTCAGCACCTTTCTTCCATTTAGCAGGACAAACCTCACCATCATGAGTGGCTACAAACTGGGCAGCTTCTACCTTACGAAGAAGTTCATCAGCATTACGCCCGATACTGTTGTCCTGAATTTCAGCTAATTTGATCTTGCCTTCGGGATTCACTACAAAAGTACCACGATAAGCCATACCGTCTTCTTCAATCATCACACCAAATGCACGCGACAAAGCACCTGTAGGATCTGCCAACATCGGATAAGTGATTTTGCGGATGCTTTCAGACGCATCATGCCATGCTTTATGAACGAAATGTGAATCGGTGCTTACAGAATATACTTCCACTCCCATTGCTTTGAACTGATTATACTTTTCAGCAATATCTACAAGTTCGGTAGGGCATACAAACGTAAAGTCAGCAGGATAGAAGAAGAAAATAGCCCATTTACCTTCAATATCTTTATTAGTTACGGTTTTAAACTCTCCATTATGGAATGCCTGAACTTTAAATTCAGGAACTTGTGAATTAATAATTGGTTCCATACTCTTTTTATTTTTAAATTAAAACTGATTTTTAAATTGTAATTATTACATTTGCAAAGGTAACCGACTTCAGCACCTTCCACAATACCTAATTATTAGGATTGTATAGAACAAGATTCACCATAAATAGGTATTGGATAAACGATTTTTTTAATCGAATTTTGCATGGAGTTAAAAGGATGCTAAATATTTTAACAACAATAGTTTATATTAGAATAATTATTTAAAAGTACATGTAGTATGAAAATAGAAAAAATTATAGCCCGCGAGATATTAGACTCACGTGGTAATCCCACAGTAGAAGTCGATGTTACATTAGAATCAGGAATCACAGGTCGTGCATCGGTTCCGTCAGGAGCATCAACCGGAGAACACGAAGCATTAGAACTACGCGATGGTGACAAAACTCGCTATAATGGAAAAGGAACCTTAAAAGCTGTAGCCAATGTAAACACAATCATTGCCCCGGCGCTAATTGGTTGCTCAGCACTGGAACAACGTGCCATTGATAAAAAGATGTTAGCATTAGATGGTACTCCCACTAAATCCAAACTCGGAGCCAATGCCATTTTAGGCGTATCGCTAGCAGTAGCAAAAGCAGCCGCAAACTATCTGGATATACCTTTATATAGATACATAGGTGGGACGAATACATACGTAATGCCGGTTCCAATGATGAATATCATCAATGGCGGTTCACATAGTGATGCTCCCATTGCTTTTCAAGAATTTATGATTCGTCCTGTAGGTGCTCCATCTTTCCACGAAGGTTTACGCATGGGAGCCGAAGTATTCCATGCGCTGAAAAAAGTATTGCATGACCGCGGTCTGAGCACTGCCGTAGGCGATGAAGGTGGCTTTGCTCCTGCCTTGAACGGAACCGAGGATGCCATTGAGTCTATTCTGGCAGCCATCAAGAATGCAGGTTATGAACCGGGTAAAGATGTCATGATTGGTATGGACTGTGCTTCTTCTGAATTCTATAAGAATGGCGTTTATGACTATACGATTTTTGAAGGAGAAACAGGCAAAAAACGTACGACTGACGAGCAAATTAATTATCTGGAAGAATTGATTAATAAGTATCCTATCGATTCTATTGAGGACGGTATGAGTGAAAATGACTGGGAAGGGTGGAAGAAGCTGACCGAACGTATAGGCAACCGTTGCCAACTGGTAGGTGATGACTTGTTCGTAACCAATGTAGAATTCCTTTCAAAAGGTATTGCACAAGGATGCGCCAACTCTATCCTGATCAAAGTCAATCAAATAGGTTCTTTAAGTGAAACACTGGATGCTATTGAAATGGCTCATCGTCATGGATATACCACTGTTACTTCCCACCGCTCAGGAGAAACGGAAGACGCAACCATTGCAGACATTGCCGTAGCTACCAATAGTGGACAAATCAAAACAGGCTCATTGAGCCGGAGCGACCGCATGGCAAAATACAACCAGTTACTCCGTATTGAAGAGGAACTGGGTAATTTGGCCGTATATGGTTACAAACGAATCAAATAATTGGATCTTTTGTACATTTATGTAATCGGATAGCGTCTTTGAGAAAAGGCGCTATTTTTTTTGGATATTGCTTTCCGATGACATTCTTAAAAAAAATATAAAAGCCTCCTGTCTTCTGTCTGTCCTTTAAAGGTTTTATGTACTTTTGTACCGCTTTAAACAAAAAACAATCAATAAAAATGGACGATTCAATACCACGAACGTGCAATAGTATTAACTGATCCGACAGGGCAATCACTACTCTGAATGCCTCTGAACGGATATAAATGAACGAAAGGAGGCAATAAGATGAGAAAATATCTTTATTGTGAAAATGGCTTTGTAGAAAAGCCACAATGGATGCCAAACTGCTGGGTGAATGTAGAATGCCCCGACCAAAGTGATTTTGAGTTTCTGACTAAAGAATTAAAAGTCCCCGAAGCTTTTTTAGAGGACATCGCCGATATGGATGAACGTCCACGAACGGATACGGAAGACAACTGGCTACTGACCATTATCCGAATCCCCCTGCAACAACAGGGAAGCATCCCTTATATCACTATCCCTATCGGTATCATTACAAATAATGAAATCATTGTTACCGTGTGTTATCACTCCACTGAAATGATTCCTGATTTCATTGACCACACCCGACGTAAAGGAATCATTGTGCCTAATAAATTTGAACTGATTTTACGGTTAATTTACTCATCTGCCGTATGGTTCTTGAAATATCTGAAACAAATAAACAATGATGTAGCTGCCGCAGAAAAAGAATTGGAAAGGAGCATACGTAATGAGGACCTGCTAAGATTGATGAAACTACAAAAAACATTGGTTTATTTCAATACGTCCATTCGTGGAAATGAGGTGATGGTAGGTAAATTGCAAAGTATCTTCCAGGAAAAAGATTATCAAAACCGCGATTTGGTAGAAGATGTAGTCATTGAATTAAAACAAGCATATAACACGGTAAATATCTACAGTGATATCTTAACCGGAACCATGGACGCATTTGCTTCCATCATATCCAATAATGTGAACACCATCATGAAACGCATGACCAGTATTTCCATCATTCTGATGGTACCCACATTAATAGCTAGTTTCTATGGAATGAACGTAGATGTACATGTAGATGCATTACCACATGCTTTTAGTTTTATTATTTTGGCGTCCATCACATTGTCTGCGTTGGCCTTTGTTATTTTCAGGAAGATAAAGTGGTTCTAAAAAATCCTGTAACAATATCATATGACCTGTCATTCACGACAACAGGTCATATGATAAAACTGATAAAACTCTTTTCGCCCCCTAATCTTATGACAAAGAGATTCAATTTACTCTTGATTTCTTTCTCCAAATACGTTTTATCCATAAATAGTATCCTGTTAATGGCAAGGTGGCTCCTATCAAAGCTGCTATAAACGTCAGTAAACGAGTAAGCATACCGCCCCAACTACCAACATGTACAGAATAGATCCATCCGCGAATCTTTCCAGCCTTCTCAGCATCTTTATATAAAACTACCTCATCAATCTCACCACTATGAGGATTGAATTTATAACGGTCGGAAGCACGTTGATTACCAAAGGTATTGAAAGAAACATTTGCTACCCCATCTGATAAGGTTATCTGTTTGTAACCGGGATTATTTAGGGCTAATTGTTCATAAACTTGTTGCCAACAAACATAGGACGAAGAATGAGAAACATTCTTTCCAGGTTGATCACTACCTCTACCACCACGCAGAGTCACCCCACTATGTGTACCTCCCTGTTGTACTTCCACGCCAAACACTTTATAGAAACCTGCCCGATACCATCCAAAAGACCATGTTAACCCGGTAAGGGCCATAGCCAATAAAAAAAACAGCGCATACATTCCACCTGCAACATGCAGGTCATACCAAAATCTTCTAAAGCCCCTGCCGACAGATATTCTTAAACTATTTTTCAAGGCTTTTCGTGTACGAGGCCACCAGATAACGATACCCGATATCAAAACCACGACAAACAACAGGGTGCTGACACCTACAATCATTTTTCCCCAAAAGACTCCGCCATCCGCTTTCATACTGTCCAACAGCCAGCGATGCAGCCTGAACATAGTCACAAAAAATGCAGGACGTTCATATTTACCTTTAATCTCACCAGTATATTGATCCACATACATAGAAGCACGACGAGGCTTGGACAGATTCACCTGCCAAGCGCGTTCCGGGTCAGAAAAAACACTGATTCCTATCACAAACACACTGTCGGGTAACGTGAGTTCTACCTCTTCTAATAATCGATCAACAGGAAGTGGAACTGTCTCTACCTTTTTTACATAATAGAGTTCATGCCTAGCCAGTTCCATCACTTCATTTTCAAAAACCAGCATAGCTCCCGAGAAGCAAATCAAGGTAATGATTAACCCGAAAGGAACAGAAAGCCAAAGATGTATTTGGCGAAATATTTTCTTCATAAAATCTTCAATACAATTCATAAAAAGAGTCTGCATAAGCACATACTGCCCGCAGACTCCCACTATATTATTACAATACTCAGTTCTGAGGTTGCAGTTTACCGACGCCACTGATTTGTGTCGCTTCTATAGAAACACCCTTTGTCGCTACCGCACCAACCGGATCTATTTTATAAATAGACGGATATCCTTCTGTTGTAGTTACAGCCATATAGGCATATCCATTCTCCACATACGGAGTATTACCAAAGCCAGAGATCAAATCGGCAGAAGGCAAGCCGGTTACATAAGTAAGTTTTCCGGTTTCTCCTTTATATATCGCTAACTGATTAGCTGTGAAACCAGTTTCAGTCAAGGGACGATCATACATCAACAACAAGAAATAATCTCCCGTAATATGCCAACAACGAATGAAAGATTTACCTCCGGTCTGCGCTTCGATACTATAATAATAATCAGGATCAAACTCTTCTGTTCCAGCCTTTATACGTACGACTCCAGCATCCAAGGTAGTCTGTTGCCGTTTATCAGCCATTGTTTTGGCATAACTAGGAGAAAATACATAAATATCACCATTATCTGCCGCCCAAATAGTTTGGTAATATTGAGACTTCATTCGCCCACAAGCATAGCTGATTTTATCAGTCTCAATAATCTTTTTAGTAGTCAGCGTTTCATTATCAAAAATAGCGACCCAGCATTTGTTGGGATATTGCGTCCATTGCAATTCGCCTTTTTTATAACTGCTGCTGTTGGAACCACCGTCTTCTGTCTTTACCAAATCATCATTGCCAGGAAGTATCCATTTTCCCCCGTCAGTGGCCGATCCATATTGACTTAACCCCATTGGAATAGCAGCGCTATACAGCTTATTATTTTGTTCCAATATGCCGGCCAATGTTACATATTCTCCATTTCCCAAGAAGTTCTCGGACATATAAGCCTTATTTTGAGTATCATTCGTTGTAAATGTTTCAGCAGATACATCCAAATAAGAAAGCAAAAACATTTTTGGTAAATATCCATTCTCATCAGCATACGCAGTGGGTCCGTCACCGGTAGACGAGGTCATGATATATTTATCATAAATACCGTAAGTAGTAAATCTCTTTATGGCAAACTCCCCCGAACGAGCCTTTACTTCATTATTTGAATCCATGATATAAGAACGGGTCGTACCTGCATTCCCTTGATTATAAGTCAGTGCATAAAGATATTGATTCTTGTAAAACACCCATTGAGTTGCGCCATCATTCACAAGACCATTATTCACTGTAGAAACAGTGCCTTTATCCAACGTTTCAGAAGTAAGCAGCACATTCGTTGTATTTCCAGACGCTGTGACCGAAGATGCAATAACATACTCACCTTTAGCCTCGGTACCCGAACCGTAATCCGGCTCATTATCCGTACATGCACTCAACACCATTCCTACTATGGCAATAGCAACAAATCCATTCAAAAAGAAAACTTTCTTCATTTTATTCTTCTATTTAATTTAAAATCCAATTAATTATAAACTTTTTCCAATTCTTTAATTACCGAAACAAACACGCAGTTTACCATAAAAAGCCCGACCGGCCTTCTGAAGACTAAAATTATCATATAACTTCTCATCTGTGAAGTTACGACATTCCAATGATACGTTATATCGTCCTTTTTGCAAACTATAAGAAAGGGATATATTGTGTGAGAATTGATCAGGTACCACATAGTCCCCCTTATTTGAGCCTATTCGGGAAGAATAATAAGTAAAGCTATGCAGATATTGATTATCATAAGACACTGTCAACATATTGCCTTTCCTTCCTAAATCCCGCCAATAAAAAGTAACATCCGAATCAGCAAACATATAAGGCAGGTTCGGCATCCGTTCTTTATAAGCCAAATTTTCCGCACTGCTGGAAATAGATGTTTTCATATTGTCGCGTACATCCATTTTGGTAAAATTACCTCCTATACTCACCCAATTGCCAAAACCGTAACGAGCAGAAACAGTATATCCTTTCGTCAATACTTTACCGTAATTAATATATTTCGCAGCATATTTACCACCACTCAAATCCGCAATATTACGCTGAATATAATCTTTCGTATTCCGATAAATCACTCCACCTTCCATATATACAGAATGCCTGCCAAATGTTCTGTTATAGCTCAAATTAAAATTCAAATTATCACTACTCTCAGGTTTTATACTGATATCTCCCATTTCCAAATCCTCATCTCCAAACATTTCTTCAATAGTAGGCAGACGATATGCTTTTTCGTATGACAATTTTGCCTGCAAACCGGATAGAATGAAATAAGTTCCCGCAGCTCCATACCCTATGGAATTCATGTTTCGGGTAGTACGGACATAATCATCCTGATTCGTAGTCGTAGCCATAGGACCTGCTACATACAAACTATAATATTTTCCAAACACTGAGAGGTTCCAATTATCAGACGGCATCAACCGATAGGATAATCCGGAGATATTCTTATGGGTTTCTTTAGCGATGGCATCCTCCGATTCCACCTTAGCCAATAAAGAAGTATTAGAACGGCGGAAAGTATTCAACACATGATTAAAGGTCAGCATGTGTATTTTCGCCAGACGGTAATTAACAGTTAATGTTCCATTCCAATTGTTATTATCCGCCCGTGAATATTGATTGGATTGTTCACCGGGTGAGTTCATTAATTTCCTATCACCCAACCAATTGTACTTATATGAAGCTGTATCTATATTTGCCGTTGCATTTTTATTATAATTGGCAGTCAATGCCACATTCAGACCTTTGATTAATAAGTCACGCTTATTATACTCCAATGACGGCATCAACGAATGTCCTTTACGATGTTTTTCCCCATAAACTATTTCCTGACGTACTCCGGTCTGTATCTCCTTATACATATGTGAATAAGTAAAGCCCAACATCAATCTGTCTACCCATTTCTTATCCACAATGCCAATCTTACCTATAACCGCCTCATTATGATAGGTATCATTAAAGCGCTTAACACGTACCCTTTTATCTTTATCAATTCTTCCGGTTTCAAAGTCCTCTACCGGTGCGTCCACATGATAATCATTATCCGAATAGTTTTGGAAAGCATTTATTTCATAAGTAAAGCCGTTTTTGAAAGTTTGTCCGAAATTCACATACGATTTATGCGTATTGAACGACCCGTATGAATAGGAGCCATCCAAAAACCAATTACGTCTCTTCTTATTGGTTACAATATTGATAACACCACCTATAGCATCCGTGCCAAATCCTACAGGAACCACCCCTTTATACACTTCAATCCTATCTGCAAAATTCACAGGAATATTATTTAAGCCAAAAGAACTCCCTACTCCCTCCTGAGGTACACCGTCAATAAATATCTTCACATGTTTGCCACTGAAACCATCCAACATCAATTGCATATCCGAACCTACCCCACCTGACTCACGGAGTTTCATTCCCGGAGCTTTAGCCAAAGCATCACTCAGATTTTTGGTAGAATTCTGGAACTCTTTTGTATCTACAGCTATCGCATTGAATGCGGAACGTTTCACACGGGAAACCCCGTTAGATACCACTACAACTTCATCCAACTCAGTCACTGACGGGGCAATCATTACATTCATCTTAATCCTTTCTCCATGAACTAAAGTTATGGGCTTTTCTATAGTTTCATATCCTATAGCCGAAACAACCAGTGTATATTTCCCTGCCGGTGCATGAAGATGATAAATACCTTCTTCATTCGTTGTACAGCCATAAGTTGTACCCTTCAAATATACGGTCGCAAAATCTACGACTTCCTGTTTTTCTTTGGATATCACTTTACCGGATACCATTATCTTAGGTTGTGCAAAGATAGATATCGCTCCGATTATTAAAAAAAGGGATCCTAAACTAATCCTTTGTAACTGTCTTCTTACCATGAATACCTATAATTCTAAATTCTTAATTTTTGGGAATGCAAAGTTCTATAAAAAGAAAGGGGGAAACAATCACCTGATATCGGTAATCTTTTCCCCCATTTTACAGAATATATATACTACGCAATAGCTCTTTATAGGTATTTATGCAATAAACACGCTATCGGGTCTAGTTCCGGAAATCAAACCATAGCTTCATTCTAAAGCCATCATCCCCTTTATTAATTTTAATATAAGAAGCCTCTCCTCCTGTCCCCTGAGAGTTGACAGCCGGAATTTCAAATAAGAACGAAAGGTCTCCAGCAGGATATTCCTTTACTGATATTCCACGGCTTTCACGGTCACGCTGCTCCTCCGGAGTGAAGACGCGAAAGAAAATACCGTCAGTTTCCGAATAAACTGTCATCGGTGTTGTCTTTGATTGGAGTGTTGCCCAATAGAGATCTGCATGATACCCTTTGAATTCCGGATAAATAAGCTGATGATAATATTCTCCCGTCACCGTATTGTTGTAGTCCTTCTGCCAAATACCATAATTCGTTCCTTCGATACGGTTCTTCCATACCCGGTAAGGACCTTTGCCTAACCAACGCATCCCACTGATGTTCTTTTCAGGAAAAGAGAATGAAAAACCGAAATTAAGAACCGGACGGTCAAAGTATACACCGTCAAACTTGTTCTTTGCTCTGTAATTCAGCACTAATGCATCCATTCCAAGCAATCCGTCAGGTGCCATTCTCCAGACAATGGAGTCGGCCGCACCTTTATATTTTACGGTATAAATGGCAGTATCACCTTGCATCTTTAGGTTAGCAGAACAGAAAAGCATCTTCATCCCGACCGGGAGAGGACCATCAGACAATGGTATGATCTTGCTACCGTTCTTCACTTCTACCAAATTACCATTCGCTTTGTTGAATGTTGCTGTAACTCCATTCGCTATCAGTGTAATACTATTGTCGTCTGTCTGATATCTGGCAGTAGCAGTTGTTGTCGGTTGTAAATACCTGTATTCTATAAAGTACTTACGGTTATTCTTGATAGGAAACGTCCAATTACATATCATATCTCCCGCTACATTGTAGGCTTCCAATTCCAAGATGTCTCCATTGAAGAATTTCTCAGGCAAATCAAAGTGGGCTATCCCCTTCTCGCCAGGCTGAATCGCAGGTAACAGTACGCCGCCCTCCGCTAAGCAGATGGGGCTGTCGGACACCTGTGGAATAGGTAAACGCATTACCTTCCACTTCATCCGGCATTCGCTTAAGTTGCTGAATAAGTAATCGTTAGTTACATAAAAATCTCCTTTGAAAGAAGAAGTTATTTTTAATGGATGTATTTGAATGGGTGACCATACCTCCCGAACAGTATAAAAACTGCCTTCTTTTTCGCGATTTGCCCCCACAATACCATCGGGAGCATTAGGACCGTAAGTGTCCATTTGTCCGGTATCTGTACGGCGGACAGCTTCATCCACATATGCCCAAAGGAAGCCACCGGCAAAAAGTGGATTTGCCTTAAACTTTGACCATAGTCCTTTGAGGCCTGCACCCTGTCCACGGTCATAGAGGCCATGCAGGAACTCCGTCATCATAAAAACCTTATGCCCGCGTTCCAACCGATACATGTTATCCGTACCATTAGGGTAATGACGTGTATCCAAGCCATTGAAATCCGCCCACGGATGAATGACGTGACGTTTCTGCGGATCATAGTCGGCAAAACGATTGTCAACAGCAGTATTCCATCCTCCTTCGTTACCATTTGCCCAAACAAAGATACACGGGTGATTCACATCACGAAATATCATCTCAGGCAGTAACTTTTCTGCTATTTCAGTGCTATAGCTATTCTGCCAACCACATAATTCATTGAGATAAAGAAGACCTATGGAATCACACGCCTCTAAAAAATGAGTATCTGGTGGATAATGTGAACGCACGGCATTCATATTCATCTGCTTAATGAGCAAAGCATCCTTCAGACTGAGTTCCCGGCTGATTGTCCTACCTGTTTCCGGATCAAAGCAATGACGGTTAATCCCCTTCACTAAAAGACGAGTACCGTTCAGATATACGCCATCTTCAGGACGGAATTCAATGGTACGGAATCCTATGCGCTCCGTAATCTCGTGCACAACATCTCCTGTTGTGGAAAGAAGACGCATCGTGAGCCGGTAAAGGTTGGGATGTTCAGGATCCCATGTCCTGATATTGTTCCAATGTGTGGTAAGTATCTGTTTCTCTTCCGTCGAAAGCCCGCATACCTGCCGCCCTATAGGAAGCTGTGAATCACAGGAAATGAGCGACAGTTCCAATTGTTGTCCTTTGGAAATATTTTTCAAATATACATCTGTGTGCAACGTACCGTCAGCACGGGCATCCACCGCTATATGTTCTATTTGCGTGCGAGGCTTTGCCGTCAGATATACAGGACGATAGATACCTCCGAAAAGCCACCAGTCAGCCCGGCGCTCCGCTGCATTAACTGATTTATCAGCCGACTGCTTCTTCACCGTCACTTCCATCAAATTCGTTTTCCCGAATTTCAGTCTGTCCGTGATATCATAAGAAAAACGATAGAATGATCCCTGATGAACAGGGCCAGCGATGACATCGTTGATTTTCACTTCAGCATCAGTCATAACACCTTCAAATACAATACTTATCTGTTTGCCTTTCCAAGTGTCCGGAACATCAAAACAATGACGATAGATGCCGTATTCATCGCAAAAATCATGTTTCCTGTAGGCATCATATTGCTTTTCTTTCTCGTGTTCCTTATAAATATAATAGCGCCCGTAGGTATAGCCTCCAAAACCTTGCTGTTCCCAGCAAGACGGAACATCTATCTTGCTCCACTTTTGAGAGTTCATACCTGAAGAGCACCAGAAATTCCACTTCACAGTATGATCCGGTCCTGTACCGGAAAGATACCTCACTTCTGTCTGTTGAGCTTTTGTCGTGCAAAAGCATAATAAAATAATGAACAGTCCAATAATTTTCTTCATACAATTCATGCTACATTAATAGGTTGGTTGAACTGGAAATACATAGAACATTCTGTCTGGTTTGAAATCAATCATCCATTGATCTATCAGGACATGATCATCCAAAGCAGTGATGGATAAAGTATGCTTTCCTTTCGTCAATTGATGACCAGTTTCACGAACAGCCTGTCCACGGAGTACATTCTGTTTCCATCCTTCCGAACGAAACGGCTCTTTAATAGAACATATCCGAGGCTTTTCACCATCTATACTAACACTGAAACGAATATCTCCTTTATCATTAGGTTGTGTCGGGATTACGGCAGTGCGCAGTATCGCCTCTCCATCCCATAAACAATCAAACTCAAAAGTAATTGACTTTCCCTTTGGTACGGAAACAGCATTCATACTATGTCCCAATGATTGAATCGTCACGACCCCTTTAGATGCGTTTGTATAATCGCAAGCATTAGAAACAATACAATGATCCTTAGCCACTTCCTCCAAAGGTAACGATTTTGGTCTTCTAAAAGAAGCATATTTCTCTATTTCCTTATCTGTCAGCCATATGGGAACTTCAGGCGGATAGAACACATATAAATCCCGCGGATTATGGCACATGGAGTATTTCCATTTGCCATCTGCCAGTTCATTGTTATAGTAATCTGTCAAATCGCGGATTTCCTGGTAAGCTTTAATGCTTTTGGCACAGGCAGCCATTAATTGACTTTCGCGGGTCCATAAAGTCGTGTCGCAGCTTCCCGGAGAGATGCAACGTGCTCTTTGTGCCTCCAGCATCTTTGTGCTCATGGCAGCAGCGCCAAATACAGGATACTTAATTTGGGCAAAGAAAGCATCTTTGCGTTCCTGAGGAATCATTGGTTCCACTTCCGATAAAATCTCTTTAATGGCTTCATAGGATTCCAGATAACGATCCAGTTCGCCGCCAAATTCGGTTAAGCTAAAGTCCGTATTTTTAACCGGAGACCAGCCTTTAGTATATTTTTTCTTGTCCAGCTCCACTTGGTTCCAACCCATAAATTCCGGTTTACGGATGCCGCACAGGCGATAAAACTCTAACATGGCAGGCAATAATTTTTCTCCTGCTTCTTTGCCAAATTCGCGGCAAAGCCAGCTCTTCTGATGCTCCACAAGAGTAGATGGAGATACGGAATTGATATTCCATGCCATATCCAGAAAGAGTTCCAAATCGTATGCCGCGGGTTTCAAATCGTGCACATTAACCACCCACAAACGGCGGGCATTGCAATCGTATGCCTGTTTCATTTCACTATAAATCAATCCCGGCTGGGTAGTGCATAACCACATATAGTCATGCGGACGCCCCCAATAACTGAGATGATAATACACTCCGGCACCTCCGTTACGCTTTTGCTGTTCCTTGTCACTTAAACGGGTCATATAGCCATAGTTGTCATCACACCATATCAAAGTGATGTCTTCCGGCAGTTGCAAGCCATTCTCCATTATTTGAAGCACTTCTTTATAGGGGACAAAAGCCTGGGGAATTTTCTCCACATCTTTATCTACATACTTCGATAATAACTTGCGCTGGTCGTCAATAACCTGTTGCAGTGCATCGGTCTTTTCCTGAAGGGTCTTGACCCCTTCCATTCCACTGTCGTGAATACCTCGCATACCCATGGTGTAGAAATTTTCATAAGGTCCAGCCTCTTTCAGCCGTTCTATCCAATAGGATTGTACCCCTTCACGGTTTGTTATGTAATTATAGTCACCCCGTTCATTGACTTTCCATTCACCTACATTATTGCGCATCATTGGCTCGCAATGCGAAGTACCGATGAGAATGCCGCAACTGTCAGCTGCTTCTTTAGCTCCCGGCACAAAGTAGAACGGAGTCGTAATTCCATGCATTCCCGGCCAAATAGCATTGGCACGAAGGCGCATCAGCAATTTGAAGATTTCTTTATAAGTACGTGCACCAATACGTCCTTTTATATCAGACGGTTCAAAGTTTTTCCAGCTCCAAGGCTGCAAGCTCCAGTCTTCATCATTTAAAAAGATTCCACGATACTCTACCGATGGACTCTGAAAAGTAGAATAATCAGCCGGAAGGGTCAATCGCTCTTTTCTCATCGGTGTCACATCTCCCCACCATACCCATGGAGACACTCCTGCCAAGCGGGAAAGTTCAAGTATGCCGTAAGCAGTTCCCCGACCGTCACTTCCTACAACCAACAACTGATTTTCTCTTATCTTTATAAAAAAAGCGTCTTTTCTGGCAACAATACTATCCACCGGGATTCCGTCTTTACGGAGATCTCTTAGGATAGACTTGTTTTTATCCAACTGAATAATATTAATAACCGCCGTTCCGAAAAGAGTTTTTTGAGGTAATACCCCCGTCACCTGTTGCATGTCACCCTTAAACATATCCAGTGCTACCGCCACTACTGGAGAAACAGATCCAGGCAAGGAATAAGTAATAGGACGTTTACCATTATACCAAACAAATTCTTTATTGGCAACAACCTCTCTTGTACTAGCTGCACAAATCACTACAATATGCACAAACAAAGCTACACTGGTTATAGCCATAATCAATAATCGACTTTCCCTTTTTAATTTCACATTCATCAGTTATTCTACTTTAATTGATTTTTTTAATAACGAGGATGCCATATATCATAACATCCCCGTCCTAAACACATCTCAATACTATCTAATCACCTTACTAATACCCTGGATTCTGATCTTCAGCACTCATCAACTCATTCGCATCAATCGCCGCCTGAGGAATAGGACGAAGTAATTTCTTTCCAATCATTTGTGCGGCCCGCCCTTTTATCTGAGGATTATATAAATCATTATACTCCACCAATTTCTGTGTACGTCTTAAATCAATCCATCGAGATCCCTGTCCAAATAACTCACAAGCACGTTCTTTTAAAATAACATCCACATTTATTTCAGTTACCGCATCAAGCCGTGCACGTCGGCGCACTTCATTCAAACGAAGCAAAGCATTTCCCTTATCACCAGCTTTTAAATAAGCCTCTGCTGCTACCAAATAAATCTCAGGAAGCGTAATAATATGTACATCACGATAATCTGTTTTATTAGAATAACTAGCAGTATTAGAATCATCAAATTTACGACAAGGAGCGCCCCCATAAGAATAGGTTACAAATTCCTCATAATCAATTTCTCCAGGCATATATTCTTGAGGATCCCGTGTATGATCAGACATCGGTAGTATCCATGTATTTTTACGATTTTCAGGATCAAGAGCTTTCCATGCATCGATATCTTCTTCTGTTTCATACCATGCCGGATAGTAACGTTTCAAAGGAATTCCTATAAAAGTTCCACCATTCTTATACCAATCCCAATACCAATAAGCGGATGCAGTAACAATATCAGGTAACTCCTTCATAAACGTTACCCCATAGCGTATATCGCCTTTTTCAAAACACTGCAAAGCATGTAAAGTCGCAATAAAAGCAGAAGTACTCCCCTTTCCATGATCTTCTTGCCCCCCCATATGATTACAATAAAAGGAACTCCACGGATGCCCACCACTGACTGTATTAGCAGCCGTAGCATAGTCATATTCCACATCCCAAATAAATTCTTCGTTATCATCTCCACTACAATCCGCTCTCCAAAGATCCTCGAAAGGAGTAACCAAAGCACGATTAGCTATCACGTCATCTGCTACTTGGGCTGCTTTGGCAAAGTAATCTTTTTTATCTAAATCCCAAGCTGCTGCTAAATAAGTTTTAGCTAATAACGCACGAGCCGATTCAATACTTATACGACCACCACCATCCAAAGCGGTAGACTTTTCCATAGCTCCGGCAGCTATTACATTCTCCAATTCCTCAATAATATAAGTGTAAACATCAACCACCGAAGATTTAGGATATCCGGTTTGAACATCAGCCACATAATCTTTCATCAAAGGTACCCCCCCGAAAGTATTTACCAATATATAGTAATAATTCGCCGCCAATACTCGTGCCTCATCCACACGCCTGCTACGCAAATTCTCATCAATAACTGCATCCGCCGCATAATGTTTTATAGCATAAGCCGCACGGATACCTTTATAACATGCCGTATAAAGCTCTTTCATCACACTGTTTTCAGGATTTAAAGTTTCATATTCATGCAACTCATCATTGATATAATTACGCCCATCAGCATACATATCCGTACCTGCATTAAAATAAGTAGTATAACTGGATACTGCATAAACATCTCGTAAAGTACTATAAGCATTTGATACCAAAGATTCAAAACCTGTCTTAGTCGAGAAATATTCTTTGTCCGTTACATTTGACTTATTATCTGTAGTCAGAAAATCTTCACAACTTGTAGTCAAAACAAAGCCAACCAATATGACTGCCGTATATATATATTTTTTCATATCATTTACCTTTCCTTTGAAATTAAAACTTAATATTCGCACCTATCTGATAAGTTACCGATGCAGGACCACCATCAGTTAATTTAGCATTTGCCCATTCAGGATCAAATCCATCATAATCCGTAAAACAAAATGGATTAAGCACATTGATATAAAGACGCAAATGCTGTAATCCTGCTTTAGTAATCCACTTCTTAGGGAAAGTATATCCCAAACAGATATTTTTTACCTTTACAAAAGAAGTCTTCTGATACTGAAAGCCTTCTCCCTTCGCGCTACCTTTATCAGAAAAATATCCACCTGCCGAAGTATCGGAATTATTCGGATAAGGATATTCACCGTAATGAGTTTCAGTGGCATATACAATATCACCGGTAGTATGGTCAATAACAGGCGCCCCTTTAGGAATATAAAAATCCATTGCCATATGTTGGTTACCACGATCAGACCATTTCATATATTTATCATGGAAATAACTACGAGCCCATTGTCCTTGTTTAGTATAAATCATTACTGAGAAATCGAAACCTTTATAATACATATTTGAACTTAAACTTCCCACCCATTTAGGATCTGTACAACCATATATTTGCTTATCTTCATCCGTAATCTTGCCATCATTATTCCAATCATTCACAGCTATCTGACCTTCATACCACTTATATTTCGAACCATACTTTGCATACAATTCTTGCAAAGTATAATGAATATCCCCATCTTTAGTGTGCATCGTTACCCCTTTATCAGTTATCACATCAGTATGAATATAGTCACGCAATACATTTAACGGCTCACCAATAAAGCGATTGGATGCAATTTCATCCACTTTCCCATTACTAAGTTCCAATATTTTATTCCAGTTACGAGAATAATTCACACTTAAATCCCATATAAAATCTTTACTCCGAATAATGCCAAACTGCATTCCTAATTCAATTCCGGTATTACGAACTGAACCGACATTAAAAGTAGCTTTTGTTTCACCTGTTTCAACAGGAACAATCCTATCCATAATCTGCCCATCAGACAAACGATGATAAAAATCGGCTGTCAGATTAATACGATTACTCAATACACTAAAATCCAATCCTAAATCAAACTCTTTTACCTTTTCCCAAATGAGTCCCGTATTAACAAGCCCATTAGGGTAATATCCTTGTATTTCCGATCCTCCCAATACCACATAACTAGGTCCTGAAGCTGTAGCTATTGTCACATAATCATCCACATTGTTGTTACCGGTAACTCCATAAGACAAACGCAATTTCAAATTATCCAACCAATGAGTACCTTTTAAAAAGCTTTCTTCTGACATACGCCATGCCAAAGCAACGGAAGGAAACCATCCCCAACGGTTACCTTCTGCAAAGCGTGAAGAACCATCAGCACGTGCTGTAGCTGTCGCCATATACTTACCTTTATATGAATAATTCAAACGAAGAGCTCCTGAGACCAAAGTAGATGCTGTATAGGAAGAAGCTATCTCCTTATCACCGGAAGCCTTATCCAAGGCATGAAAAGAAAGCATATCATCCGAAATACCAAAGCCTTTCAATCTATAAATTTCTTTATCAGAACGATATATGGAGAATAAACCCATCGCGCCAAACGTATGATCACCTATTGTTTTATTAAAATCAAGCTGATTATCCCAAGTCCAGTCCATACGGTCTGTCGTCTCAACCTCTGCAGAGTTCGTTCCGTTCACCTGATAATAATTGGAACCTAGCGGATTACGGTCATTCACTCCAGTAGCATTAAACTTTCCTTGACGCCCATGATAAAAGTTAGGTGAAAAAGTAGTCGCAAATTTTAATCCATCCATTATATTAGTACGCAAATATACATTGCCAAAGACATGAAATTTGCGAGTTTGATTAGTATAGTTTTCATCCTCTAAATCATTCAGTGGGCTAACAGTAGAAGTGAATTGTCCGGTAGACCCAAAAGCATCCTTTGACCCTGGATTATTGATAATGTTACCATTTTCATCATAAGGTGCAACAAAAGGATTGAAATAAAAAGCGTTTTCATACGGACAATAAGTTCCATCGGTACTAAAATCATCTTGCACCGTATAAGCCATATTCACAGATAATCCAGCTTCAAATACTTTGGAAATTTTTCCATCAAAAGCACCTTTGATATTGAAACGGGAATAATCATTATGTTTGAACACATTTTCTTCCCCTTGATAACCAACTCCTAACCGATAATTAATTTTTTCTGTGGCTCCGTTGGCACTGATATAATGATTCTGCTGATTACCTGTCCGAGTTACGAGGTCTGTCCAGTCATAACCATCTGTTCCCGACATCATCATCTCATAAATTTGGGAATCACGGTAGTTTGTACCACCATCACGTTTCAGAAACGTAGTTTCCAAATCAGATTGTTTAATTTCATAATGAGGAATACCGTTCGCATCTACTCCTTTACGACTAGAACCATCAAAGACATCTGATGTTAAAAGAGTATGACGTGCAAAACGATAATCTATAAATTCTTGAGCATTCATAAAATCAGGCATACGGACAACCTTACGTATCCCATAATATCCATCATACGAAATAGAAACATGTTGAGGTTTTCCTGCCCCCTTCGCACCTTTGGTTGTAATCATAATCACACCAGCAGAAGCACGTGAGCCATAGATAGCAGTAGACGAGGCATCTTTCAAGACGTCTACCCGCTCAATATCCTCGGGATTCAAAAAATCCATAGACGAGCACACAATACCATCAATTACATAAAGAGGAGCAGCCTGTTTATTTATAGATGCCTGTCCACGTATCTGAATATTAAATCCGCCACCCGCACGGCTATTGGATTGAGTGATATTTACTCCCGGAACCGCACCTTGTAATGCATCTTCCAAACGGGTAGTACCTCTAGCAGCGAGTTTTTCAGAAGATATAGAACCTACAGAACCTGTCAAATCTGATTTCTTCATGGTACCATAACCTACCACCACTACTTCATCCAATACTTCGGTATCATCCATTAAAGTCAGACTGAAAGAAGTCTGCCCTTTAACTGGGATTTCCAAAGTCTTGTATCCAACAAAACTTACCTGAATCGTCCCATTGGTAGGGACATCAGAAAGAATAAAGTTCCCATCAATATCTGTTATAGTCCCATTAGCGGTTCCTTTCACCACCACACTGGCACCAATAACAACCTCACCATTTGCATCTATTACAGTTCCTTTAATCTTACTAGGCTGCTGGTACGCAGAAACCAATAACGATTCATTTACCGCATAAGCAACATGACTTCCTGAAAGAAAAGCTGCACAAATAAAAACCGCAAGAAGCGATTTTCTGTTTCCATAAAAATTAGATTTCATTAGCCAACCTTTTTAAATTAGACATTAAAGTTTTAATGCCACAAAAGTAATCAGCTATTCATTTTACAGAGATGAAGCATCTCCCGATAAGGTTGAAGCATGTTTTCTCCACCTTTTAGGAACATATTTCAACCTTGTCCACCTTGGCATGTTCAAGCGTTTTTGCCCGATTTCATCGAATATTCTGTAGGCTGCATACCAAATTCCTTCTTAAAACAGATAGAAAAATACTTGGGATCATTAAACCCGACCTTATAAGCCAGTTCGGAAATGCGGAAATTCGGATTTTCATCCATCATCCTGCAAGCCGCCTTCAGACGGATACTACGTACAAAGCCAGTTGTATTCAATCCCGTCAAAGATTTCAATTTCTTATGCAACGTTGTACGACTGGTTGCCATCTCATCTACAAACTGCGGAACATCAAAATCGGGATCATCCAAATGACGGTTCACACAGGCGACAGCATCCTGCAAAAACTTTTCTTCATCCGAAGGTATGTTCGTAAAGAACTGCAATTTTAGATGATGCACCTTGTCCGTCTCACCTTCCTGCAAAAACCTACGATTACGCAATAACAGCCTCCGACGAATCTCCCACCATATCAATACCATAAACAGTATAGCCAATAATACATAAATAAAATAAGCCCACCAAGTAGCCCAGAAAGGTGGTTCAATAATAATTTCCATTTCTCTCACGTCACCCCAATCACCATTCTCATTCGTTGCCCGTAGCTGAAACACGTACTCCCCTGCAGGCAATTTGGAATAATAGGCAGTCCGGCTGGAAGCGTCCACATAATGCCAATCAGCATCAAAGCCTTGCAACCTGTACGCATATTTATTTTGCTGGGGACGATTATAAGTCAGCGATGCAAAACAAATGGTAAAATGGGAATATGAGGCAGGAATAACTAATCTGTCTGTAAAATCGGAAGTAAAAGGAGTTATCTCCTTTCTTTTCTTATCCGACATCTGTTCCAATGGTCTTCCATCCACCAAGATATCAGTTATGCATAAAGAAATATCAGCATGTTTCTCTTCCACCACTTCCGAGTTGAAAGTCACAATTCCCCTGCTGCATCCAAAATAGAAGGTACCATCACGATAGAAAGAAGCATTTTGATTAAAGAAATTATCCGCCAACCCATCGGCAACTGTAAAGATACGTACCCTGCCCTTTTCCTTTCCGGATATGGTTAGCTTTGCCAGCCCTTGATTGGTACCCAACCACAGATTACCACTATTATCTTCCTGCATACTGCCAACCATATCTCCGGGCAAATTAAACTCCTTATGAACAGACTTGAAACAATCATTTTGCACATCATATAAACAAAGTCCGCTGCCCTCTGTCCCGACCCAAATCCGTCCGCTTCTATCCAACAAAAAACAAAGAGGAGTATTAACCGACAGCAAACCATTCTCCATACAATAGTTCTTACACTGCAACGATTCCGGACGTTCCATATCCCCTGTAACATGAACAATACCATTATTGTTGGTTGCCAACCATAATGAGCCGTCATTATCCTCAACCATCGTGGTCATCTCCCGGCCAAGCAATTCGTCTGCTCTGGACAAACGATTGAAACAATACTCACGCCCGTCCCGGTAACGCACTCCAAGTCCTTTATAGGTACACAACCAGCGGTTTCCCTTACGGTCCTCGTGAACTAAATACACTAAATCATGAGGAACAAAACCGCAATTCGAGGTCTTATACTGATGTATTATTTGTCCGTCACGACAAACTATCATCCCCTCGTCATGCACAGCAAGCAACACCTCACGGGTTAACGGGCTATAAGAAATATGATAAGGACGTTTCGAAGGAAACAATGTCACTTTTTTATCTCCATGCTGATAATCCAATCCATAGCCCATACCTATCCAAAGAGCTCCATTTTCTTCCACATACAATGTAGAAATCAAATCTGTAAAAGATTTATCGTTGCCACGAGGATAAATTACATTAAAGGAACGTTTCCTAGTATCGACATGAAAGACACCAGCCCCTTTAGTACCGATCCACATTAATCCGCTTCGATCCCTAAAGACTGTGTTCACCTCGCGGACAGGAAGATAATGTGTAGAGCCAGATTCTTGATAATTGATAAACTTTCCCTCATCAGCCAGTTCCATCACACTAACACCCTCTCTAGTACCCAACCATAACGAACGTGTCTGTAAATCTTCATGAATCGAATAAATATAATCAGACGGCAAAGAAGAAACATTTCGGGCATCATGTCTATAACCTTCAAAAGAAACCGTTTTCCTATCGGATGAAAAATGGGCCTTATACAGCCCGGACCCACTAGTTCCTATCCACATCACCCCTCTAGAGTCCTGAAACAAAGCCAAAACAGAGTTCTCTTCATCTAAAGGCGGATAGTGCAAAAATGTATTTTCCTTTATGCAATAACGATAAAGCCCATCCTTCCAGGTACCTATCAACAAATCACCATTTACATCCTCAAACAAAGTTTGAATATTCACAGATTCGGGTACGTCCCCTCTACAATTCTTCCGAGTCATCAAAGCCAATGTATCCTGCATTTCATCATAATAAGCCATTCCACGGATGTACCCCAGATAAACCCGGTTCTCTTTTGTTACATGAATTTCATTCAGCCGTTGTTTGCTGACTCCATCCAGTTGCAATTTTTTCATCTTCCCTGTCCGTTTATCAAGCATACAGAGTCCCTCGTGAGTCCCAATCCAAAGCCGGTGAGAATAATCTTCTTCCACACAAAGCACATTATTATTAACCAGAAGACCAGGGGTATAAAGATTTGATTTATAGGTACGTACCTCGTAACCATCATAACGAAACAATCCATAGAAAGTAGGAATCCAAATATATCCGTCACGGTCCTGATACACTTGGTGAACCATGCTATTCGGTAATCCTTCAGGAGTGGAAAACTGTTTGAACTCTAGATCGTCCCAACAGACATGAGCTCTCCCCTGAAATATTAATCCACTCATTATCAGAATCATGAATACTAGTCTAAATGTTTTCACTCTATTTTCTATTAGATTTCATTTAGCAAACTTACAAAAACCTAAGAATTAAATAAAGTTTTCAGAATAAAGAATCATGTATAACCCTATACTATGAGATTACTCCTAATATATAATTTCCCAAGAACCACCAATAGAACTCAGATAAAAAGGCAGTCGGTTCAGTATGAACCAACTGCCTTTACAAACTTTAAAACCATCTCTGTCTTATAAACAGAAATAGTATGAAAAAGGAAGACTTATCTTCACCCAGTAAAAATAGATAAAGAATAGAAAACAAAACAAATTAAAAAATAGATTTCAAAAGCCTTCCATCTTTTCCTCCAATTCCTCCTCCGTATCCACAATACCCAATAAGCAGTTTATTTCCCTTCTTTTATCCAAATCTTTAAAATAGGTTTCCACCACTTTATAAAGATCAAAATGACAAGTTGATCCGGCAGCCATATCCAATGAGTCCACGATCCTTTCCACTGCCTGATGAATTTTATCCACATCAATCAAATGCAGTTCATTGCTATGAATAAAATATTTTTCCATAATCATTATTTTTTCCGTTTGTACTATCATTAGAACAGTCGAACTATGGAGAATGTTTTAAAAACGAAAGCTGCTCTTATTTACATGTCTTGAACCGAAATGGCAGACACAATCCTTACATCAAAAATCCCCCCAGCTATACAACCATTCTTTGCCTGAAATTTCACTGTTACATTTTTTCTTGCTTTTATATATTCAGCAGGAATATGAATATAACATCTATACAGTCCTTTTCCTTCTTTACAAGGTTTAGACAAATCAATAGTATCTATCCATTTACCATCAATCAAAACATCAAAAATACGATTACCCGAATCACTTCCCAAAAGCTGTAAGCAAACAGACTGTTCCATCTCTTTCCGAACTTTCATTTCATACATAAAATATCCACCTTTAGAAGCATCCCGCCAATTCTCACCAGCTGTAGAATTTACTGCCTCCATTTTATGCATTTTCTCAGATTCAGCATCTGCAATAATGACCCTGTCTACAGTTCTTTTATTCAAGTTATCCTCTTCTTGCTTAAATTGCTCCGATTTCTTCAGCTCGGCCAAATAGTTCTCTTTCTTATCATAATGCCGAAAATATACGGCATAGCGGCTCCAGTGAATAGTATTAAAAGGAACCAGCTCTACAGGCTTGGATACTACATTATCCTTACTACACAAAAAAGCCAGCTTCTCTCCTTTTTTCCGGATAACAGCAGCCGGTATTTTCCGGATATCCCCTATAAAAGCCGGCACATCTATCACTGGATAATCTTTCATAGCAACAGTAGAACGTGCAGATCTGAAATCATCTTTCGATAAATGCTCGTCACTAATTCTAGCTGCCAAAACAATAGGCCCATATTTCAAAGCAAGATAATGAGTCGCCTCATTCAAAGGCACTATTTCCAATTTCATAGGTAGCTCTATCCGTACTTTATCTCCATCTTTCCACTGCCTGTTTATTGAAACATATCCATCCACACCAGCCTTTATTTTCTCTCTCTTACCATTTACAATTACATTGAGTGACGAACTTCCCACCCAATAAGGACAACGTATCTTTAAATTAAAAACAGCCTCTCCGGAAACAGTAAGACTAGTAACACCTTCATCAGGAAAAGCAGTTTCCTGATGAATACTGATTCCTTTATCCCATGTAACTACCGATGGTATAAACATATTTACATACAAGGCATCATCTGTATGAGCATAAATCATTTGCCCAAACTTTGCTGTTTGCTCAAACCCCGTCCCGGTACAACACCAAAAAGAATCATATTTAGTTCCATAAATTTTATAGTGTCCCGGTTTCATGGAAGTATAATACACACACATACCCTGATCAGGATCATAGTTGGCCAAAATATGATTAAATAAGACTTTCTCATAATAATCCACTTTCTCCACCTCGGCATAATCACAATATAAACTCTCTGTCAGACGAAGCATATTAACCGAATTACAAGATTCAGGTCCCCCGTTCAATTCTATTCGATGCTCGAATTCCTCAGGAGCAAAGAAATGTTCTCCTGTACTGTTACCTCCCATCACCCAAGTATGTTTTCTCACTACTGTATCCCAAAAGAAACGGGCAGCTGTGGTAAAACGTTCATTACTATCATAACGATAAACAGATTCGAAACCTGTAAATTTAGGAATCTGGGTATTAGCATGCCAACCCTCCAATATATCCTTTCCTTCAGACATGGGAACCCACATATCCTCATCGTTGAGTCTTTGTGCCCACTTAAGATACTTCTCCTCACCCGTTATCTGATAAACATCTATAAAAGACTCATTGATAGAGCCATGCTCGCACACCAACAATTTTTGAAGGTCATCATGTGATAACTTGTCAATGACTGAATAGCCGAACCAGTCTGCCATCTTTACCAATATTTCTTTTGCCTGTAATAAATCACATCGCATATAAACCTGATAAAGCCCCAACATGATCTTGTTCATGACATACACAGGTTCCCAGCATTTGTCATAAGGAGTCTCAATAAAAGGATTAGAAGTCTTGAAATTTCCATCCAGCACATTCTCGAAAATAGCTCTACCGCAAATAGTAGGTAACAAATATCCATCACCTCCAGCTTGCTGGCAAAGAGATAACTCCTCCAAGATATAGCTTAATCTACTTAGAATTGCAGTATCTCCCGTAGAATCATACATCATAGAAATTCCAGACAGATAAAACCCCATAATATGTCCCGGTAAAGGTCCATGCCCGTTCATATACTCAGATTCCCAAAAAGGATAGGGTTGTGCCTTAGGTGTCAAACCTGCTTCTCTCCGAAACCAAGACAGCAAACGGTCAGGTTCCAAAGAAAGCATATAGGCGTGGTTCAGGTCCATGATATGTTTAAAATCACTATCCAGTAAACGGACTTCTTTTAAAGAGAACAAAGAAATTTTATCTCCATTCACCGGCTCCACCTTTACCTTGTTTTCTTGTGCGTATACACCGGAAAAGACCAATAAGGTATATAGAAAAAGAAATATTTTCTTCATATTTAATGTGCTTTTTGATTTATATAATGAGCGATAAAAGGATGTCTATTCTTCCATTTGACCTCCATATTCGAAAGAAACCAAGTTTTACCAAAGTCATCATTCCCTTGATAAAATAAATATGTTTTTCCTTTCCTTGTTTTAAAGAGATGAGGATGTCCGGACTCACAGCAATTCCATGTTCCAGGATCACCATTCATCAGAAAGGGTTTATTAGAAAGTTTTGTCCAATGAATACCATCACTACTTTTAGCAACTCCAATCTGCTGAGGACGATTATTATAGGCCCCGGCATAAAACATAAACATCTCATCTCCCATCTGCACAACAGATGCTCCTTCGACACACTTCTCTTCCCAAGGATATTCGGGAACAAGCACCGGATGATTCACCGGACTCTTCCATGCCTGTTTCGAAAAATCCGTATGTGCAGGTGCCATTGCAACTCCTATAATTTGGGTAGAATAATCAGGAGTACGAGTTGCATAATATAAATAATACCGATCCTTTAAAAAAACGACCTCCGCATCGATGGCACGCCCGCAGTTCCACTCCCCTTCCGGAGAAAAAATAGGATTTGTAGCATTACGTACAAAATGGATCCCATCTTCAGACCATGCATGACAAATAGCATCTTTAGCACCATTACCATACGTCTGATAGAATAGATGAACCGTATCATTTCTTACCAAAGCACCCGGAGCACATAACCCTTTAGACTCATAAGCTGTTTGAGGTATGATTTCTCCAATACGATGCCAATCTTTCAGATTCTTGCTCCCGGCAATGCCTATTCCCCAACCTTGCGCTTCCGCGTTTCCATTCTGCTTTGGAGGAATAGAATAATACATCAGATATTTACCTTGGAACTCCACTACATGAGGATCTTTAGAAAAAGGTATTCCAATACGGCTTGTATCTCCATACATCATTTGTTTTTGGGCTAAAGAACAAAACACGCATATACACATCAATCCGGTGGTCATAATATAGCGTTTCATAGGCCTATTTTTTTTGCTTCTGCATTCTGCAACCAAACACACCTCCAGCAATCATACCGGGCAAAGCCTGTATCTTAACAGTTACATGACTTTTCCCCCGAGTTAAATCAACAGGAATAGGATACACTTTATCAATCCATGCACTAAAAGTTTCCACCCGTAATTTTTGCTCCCCTATCTTTTCATGTTCGGCAAATATCTCGAATTCACGATTTCCTCCATCTGTACTGCTATAAGTCAAAACCAATTCCATCGGTTGAACCGGATCTACTCTCAGGGTATACGAAAACCATCCACCATCCGAGGCATCACGCCATGTATTTGGTCCTCCCGTATGAGTATTCTCACCTTTCAACTGATGCGCAGTTTCCGAACTTTCTTTACCGATAAAAACTTTATCCGTAATACGGGCACGTTCTTTTAGCTGATCTTTCAATATATTCTCATCGGAAGGAAGCCACACAGCCATTTCACCATTTCCTCTATGAGACCGTGCATAATAAGGAATAAGCAGGATAGAATCTGTCACAGACTTTATTTCCTTAAAATCATTCTCGGCAATAATGCGTTCTGTGGTTCCTTTCAATATCTCCACACCTCCCAACATAGAAGCAGGAGCAGCCTCAAAAGCCGTTTCCGGTTTCAGCACATAATTCAATACAGTCCCTCCATTGTCAGCAAACTCTGCACAATAAACTATCGGGCCACGCTCTACGGCAAGATGATTCACATCCGTAGCAACCTTATCATTTGCTGAAACCTTGTGGACATCCATCGGAAGACTTAGTTCAATTGTATCCCCCTGTTTCCAACTACCGGATAAAACGGCATATCCTTTCTCCATTACAAAATCCCGGGGTTTTCCATTGATTGTAATTTTTACGGCTCCTTTATCATGCCTGGTATAAGTATAAAGATCGGAAGGTACAGGCTGACTATTTACCCATCCCGGAATACGCAACATAACAGCAAAATCTTCCGGGGTTTCCGGAGTCAATATCAACTTTATCTTTCCATTCCACGGATAATCCGTCTGTTGTTCCACCTGTACATGCTTTCCATTCTTTAGAACTACATCAGCATGGTTGGCACCATACAGATTCACATAAAATCCTTTGGAAGAAGTGGCATACACATACCCTGGCACCGAAGGAATAAAACGAGCTAGATTAGAAGGGCAGCAAGAACAATCAAACCATTCGCTACGCTCTGAGCCATTTTCATCGCAAGAGAGGACATTTGGATAAAAAAACTTCTTTCCACCCAGACTAATGCCACTCAACACCCCGTTATACAAAGAACGTTCCAGCACATCAATGTATTTGGCATCACCATGCAGCATGAACATGCGTAAATTCCACATGCAATTGGCAATAGAAGCACATGTTTCACAATAAGCTGTACTATTAGGCAACTCATAGTTTTTACCAAACGCTTCTCCATGACGAGTTGAACCAATAGCTCCGGTAATATACATCTTCTTCCCTACTACATTGTCCCATAATTTACCCACAGCATTTTCAAAATGCCGCTCGTTTTTCAAAGCGGCTATATCTGTCATAGCAGCATACATGTAGGTAGCCCGCACTGCATGGCCTACAGCCTCATCCTGAGCAATGACTGGCTTATGATCCTGCCAATAAGATCCGTTACGGAACTGATCCTCACTATTCCGATCATATTTGTCATACTTTCCACGAGCCTCCAAAAAGAATTGTGACAAATCCAAATAACGTTTATCTCCTGTCACCCTATAAAGCTTTACCAGCCCAATCTCCACTTCCTGATGCCCTGGCGCTACAGTAATCTTTTCTTCTTCAGGACCAAAGGTATTACACAACAAATTCGCACTCTTAATGGCTATATCAAGAAATGAACGTTTTCCGGTAGCTAGATAATGAGCTACAGCCGCCTCATACATGTGTCCTACATTATACAATTCATGGCTGTTGTCACGTTCATTTTCCCATCTTTTACTGCCAGCCCACGGATGTTGCGAATCCCCGCCAATAGTACGAGTAGTATAAAGATAACCATCCGGTTCCTGCGCAGCTCCTATCAGATGAATCAGACTGTCCATATACATATCCAGCGCTTTATCCTCCTTCACCGCCAACAAGTAAGCAGCTCCTTCCATTATCTTATACACATCCGAATCATCAAACGGATAAGGGGAATTGAACTTTCCTTCCATCAGTTTCCCCGCTACTGCAAAATTATCTATACGATGAGTTTCCTCACATTTATGAAAAGCAAAAGGCACGGTAACACTACGAATGGTTTCAATACGAGATGCCCAGAAATTATCAGAAAAGTGTACATTGGTAAAAGGTACATCCTTGTATTGATAATCAGATTTATTGCTATCCGTCGACTTACACGCGGCAAGAACCCCGGCGACGAATAATATAACCAACGTTTTTTTCATGGTAATCTATATTTAAAGTTTATCTATAATTCGTATCTGAAGTAATTTTCAATTCATACAATCCTCCGGCATTCTTCCCTTGAGCAGCACGGAAAGTAACATTCACTTTATCCTTTCCACGAGTCCAGTCTGCAGGAATAGAATACACATCGTCCACATAGGTCAGATATAGTTTTCGATTCAAACTGACAGTACGTAGATAGTTGCCGTCAATCAATATATCAAACTGACAAGTATCAGGCTCGTCTCCCCAGAAACGACAAATCAGATGATAAGGCTTTTGTTCCGTTTTATTTATATGAAGTGTGTAAGAAAACCATCCGTCTTTTGCCATACGGAACCGAGTATTCTTTGCCCAAAAATAATCATGCCAATAAATAGAATCATTCTCCCCTTGCAACGCATGTTTCCCTTCATCTTTCTCGTCACCGATCTTCACTTCATCCGTTAAAGAACGAGTACGATAAACAAATTCATCCGGAGAATAAAGTTTCCAATATACAGTATGCCGCTGATGATGCATTTGAAAATAAGGGATCAACCCTACCCCTTGTTGTCCACCTCCATTCTTTACTGTAAACCGTAAAGGATGTTGTGAAGAACATTGTATCCAGCTATCCAGATCGGCCAATGGACCCACTAACATAGGAATATTCTTTGCCGGAAGCGATTCACGACAAGCACGATTGTCAATAACCCTATCTTCGGGCATATCATCCGTCCCCAATCCTCCCGCAAGCAATATCGGGCCATACATGACAGAGCCGAAATGAGGTTCATCCTTTGCATAATCAATATATAAGTTACGTGTGAAAACCAATGTTATCACATCTCCGCTCTTAACAGAATCCAACAGGCGAATGTAGCTTCCCTTATGTGCTTCCGTCTGTGCCGGCTTTCCATTAATACGAACTACAGCATCACCGCTCACCCAATCCGGATAACGGAACAGAAGCATTCCTGTATAGCTCCCTATTTCATCCATCCTTACTGTAACCGTATCCGACTCCGGGAAATAAGTATCCAAAGTCAGCTTCAAACCTTTTTCCTTCCAGTGGAGACGTGAAGGAATATACAGATTGACCAGCAATTCTTGGTTATCCTTAAAATAAATGGATTCGGCATACTTAGAATGATTCTCCATCCCTGTACCCACACAACACCAGAAAGAATCAAACGGAGTACTATATTGCTTAAATGATCCCGGCAACAAAGAAGTATAATAAGTCACACAGCCCGGCATATCAGGATCTTGTGAAGCAAGAATATGGTTATATAAAGCATGTTCATAGTAATTCAGATATTTATAATCACCATCCAACATGAACAACTGTCTTGACAATTTCAACATGTTATATGTATTACAAGTTTCTGCCGAAGTATAGTCCAGCCGCTTGCTTTCTTCACCCGGTACGCCAAAACGCTCATAACAACTATTTCCACCGATGGCCAATGTGTGATCTTTAATTACAATATTCCAAAAGTTACGGGCAGCCTGATAATAAATATCATTGGGTGAGAACTCATACTCTCTGGCTACTCCCATAAATTTAGGTATTTGATCGTTAGCATGGCGACCGAATAACACATCTTCTCCGTTAGCAATCGGATAAATAACATTGATATGATTGAACCTTTCTGCCGTCTGCAAAAATTTCTTATCTCCGGTAATACTATAAATATCAACAAAAACTTCATTCATCCCCCCCTGTTCCACACTCAAGGTACTTTGAAAAAGATCCCTATTGCTATTCAAGGCTATATGAGAAATAAAATCCGCCAAAGGCATCAATATATCCTTGGCTTGCCTACAACCTGCATAGACATATGCATCCCTCAATCCCGCCAAAATCTTATGGATACAATACCATGAGTTCCCATTCTGGTTATAATTCCAAGGTTGTCCGGTTTCATCCGGCTGGTTAAGCACCACATTCCCTTGAAGCAACTGCAAATAACCCTCCTTTCCTCTTTTACCGGTAATGAACCAACCATCCGGGGTCTGTTTTTGGCACTCTTGCAGTTCATCCAGCATATAATTCAATTTATCCAGCAAGGCTTTCTCGCCTGTAGAAGCATACATCATGGCACAAGCAGACATATAATGACCATAGGTACATCCACCATGCTTCTCCCATCCTCCGTAATTATCTCCTTTCCCCTGCAAACCGACACTACGGCGTACGTGTGGAATGAGCCTGTCTACATCCAGCGACAGCAGATATCCTTTATGTAAATCCATCGCTTTCTTAAAATAGCTATCGGTTAATTCGACTTCCGACAGTGCAAATGACTGCCATACCGGAACATGTACACGAGGTGCTTTGCGCACCTGCTCATATTCCGATGCAGTCAACTTGATCACTCCTAAAAACAATATACTTAAAACGAATACTAACCTATATTTTTTCATGGTAACAGATTTTATAAAAAACACAATCAATGAATCAATTCAATCTTACGGAAATCAGCAAAGGTTCCGTCTCCCCCTTTAGCACACAAGCCTATGCGGAAGCCCATTCCCCACGGAACATACGGCGAAGCATCTATTTCCGTTGCCAAAGGTATCCACCTCTGCCCTTTCCGGAACTCAAAGCAAAGCCAATACCCGTCTTTCACAGTCATCCTGACCTGTGTCGTTGCTGACACCGTTATAGCACTTTGAGCCAAGACATCAACTTTACCATCTACATTTTTCCATACTTCCACCTTATCTTTCAAAACTGATATGCCAATACCGGCTAAAGGAGCGCCAAATCCATTATGAGCTCCACCAATAATACCGATACCAGCCGCAGCCATACTTTTCCGGTTATCAACAGTAGCAGTCAACGAAAAATTCAAAGCCTTGACAGGTTGTACCAGCAGAGTACCCAATTCCCTGTTTTCCATAGATGCTCCTAGATGTAATCCGTTTTTTCCTGTCTGATAATCTATTTTCTGGGTTACCCTCCATTGCCAAATGGGAGCTAGTGTATTACCCTTAAAGGAATCCACATAATCCAAAGACAAATTAGGACGATTATAAACGGCATCGTTCCTAAAATAAGGCCAGCCATCCTCTCCCCAACACAATTCCTCCAACACGCCCTGACGTCCGACATATACCGAACCACTCCTATTATAAGCATGATACAAATAAAACTCCTTTCCATCTTTCCGAACTATAGTACCATGTCCGGGACAACGCCAATCCTGATTGTCTACCAGTATAGGATTCTTTTCATACTTCTCCCATTTACCCAGCAAAGATTTGGAACGGGCTACTCCTGTTTTATAATTACATTTTTTATCACAACAGCTAGCTGCCGAATACAAGATATAAAAATAATCCTGCTTTTTAAAAACACATACCCCTTCTACCAGCCCTTCCTCCCAAGGAGTGTCATTACAAAACAAGGAAGTCATTTCTCCTATCAGACGGGTACGGTCCTCCGTCATCTCCTGTGCCCAAATATTTGTAGGCAAGCCCATACTGTTGCCATCTTCTTTCCATATAAGATAAAGTTTACCCTTCTCATCTCTTGCAGCAAAAGCATCAATAGAGCCTGGTTCCTGAGCAACCAACGGTCCCAAATCTTTGAACCTCCCCATCGGGGAATCAGCTACCGCCGCCGCACACGATAATCTCTTTGTCCTCTTGTCACGGGCTGTATAATACAGATAAACCTTTCCCTGTTTCTCATCATACGATAATTCCGGGGCCCAAAAATTATTCAATGCCCAATCAGGTGCTCCATCCGGAAAAACATAATTCACCAATTCCCAGTTCACTAAATCTTTTGATTTAAAAATAGGGAACAACGGCGACCATTCATTAGAAGTCGCAGCAGCCCAATACTCTCCATTTATTTCAATGACAGTAGGATCAGGACGATCACCCGGCAATACCGGATTAATAATTTTTTCGTACCCAACGGCTTGCACATGTACACCGCAACATCCCATAATTGTCAATAGAATCACAAATAACAGTCTTTTCATAGTAATATAAAATTATTCATAAGTTACAGGAAATGCCGAGATACGCAAACGGGCAGCTCCCATCGGTATCAAGGTTATATCTTCCAATATTTCACTTTTCGGAGCCCCTTCTTCCGGCAACACACCACATAAGCCATATTGATCTATACCCCAAGAAGGCACTCTTCTCCCTTGTGCTTTTATCACTAGAGGAACGTTATCAGCAGTAAAAGGATAATTGTCTGAAGGCCATTCTCTCTTCTCGACTTTCAAGCATTGCTCCAAAACCCTATCATCCAATTTCAAAGCATAGTTCCAAGCACTTTGAGGATAGATTTCATAAGTAGGCCAAGCATTGACATCAGCACCTTTCTGCCATTTAGAATCCCATATAGCATTTTCTGCACTATTTACTTTTCTATACTCTTCCTCTATCAACAGAGAGAAAGTCAAAGGACCGTAATTCACGCTGGCACTGTTTTGATTGGTCTGCCATCTTTGAACAGATAAAGACATGGGTAATTGCAAGATTACCACATCTCCATTACTCCAAGTTCTATCCAAACGAACACATTTACCAGACTCCATACCAGCAGCTACCGTTTCTCCGTTAACTATTAATGTAGCCCCCTTGCACCAAGCAGGTACACGAAGATATAATGGAAAATCCACTTTACCGGAAACTTGCACTGTAAACCGAATCATTTCTTCAAACGGATAGTTTGTTTCTTCTCTCAGAATAACTTCAGTTCCGTTTACCCCTACTTTCGCCTGTGCACAACACGGACCGTAAATAATGGCGGCAAGCCCGTTATCCGGAGTTGCATAAACCAAATTTTCAATATAGTAAGGCCAGCCTTGCGCATGGTTATGCTGACAGCAACGACTGCTGAAAGGATTCATAGCCAAGAAAGGACCTCCATTATCAATTCCGGGTTTATGATCTTTAGAATCACTCACCACCTGATTGGGACAAGTAATATATCTTAAAGCTTTGAAATCAGGCATTACCGCCGCCGGATAAGAATTGAAAGCGACCTCCTCGCAATGCTCAGCCCAAAAAGGATCACCGGTCATACGAAGCATTATCTCATCAGACGCCATCTGTTCTACAAATCCACAAGTTTCTGTACCTTGTCGTGGATCAATATAAGCCAAACGGGCATTCTCGTCCGCTCCGAACATACCTCCCGGCACCTGTCCGAAAATACGTCTCACCAGATGATGCACTCGATAAGATGCCTGCAAATCTGCCGAATCACCACTAAGCATATAGTAAGTAGCCGGTTCACGAAAGCACTGTGCAATATTCACATTATGCCAATTAGGCAAATCCGATTCATTTGTCCAGTCTGCCGTATTACGATGAAGTTTCCGAGCAAGCTCCAGCAGGAATTGTTCTCCTGTGATGTTATAAAGCCAATAAACACTATACAGATTATCCCCCCCACGGCTGTTCTCCCAATAATCTTCCAAAAATTTATCATCGGGGACAGTCAGTTGCCATTTAAAGTAATCAGTCATCAAAGTCAACACTCTCTTATCACCAGAATATTCATAATAAGATTGCAAACACCAAAGCATTACCATATTCGCCCAAAGTTCTCTCTTCCCTCCACGTTCATTCACCGGACCGAAAAAGCCATCCGGTTGCCGACTCTGAATAGCTGCTTCAATCCAGACTTTTGTTTCTGCAATCATAGCAGAATCTTTTAAGATATAAGCCAAATCACCATATCCTTTCAGCCAATAAGGGACTTCTTCCCAACCATGATCTCCACCAGACAGCAACCACGCATTATCCTTCTTATCCAACCACGCACTAATTTCACCCAGTTTCCCGGTTAATCCCTCTTTTTGCAACAACAGGTACTTTTTCAGCCAGCCTTCCGGCTCAATGGTTCCTACCGGCAATTTTATAAAATGCAATGGTTTCAAAGGCAAACGATTTCCCTGATAACTGACATTCCTATCTATCGTACCGGGACGTGAAAGCATATCTATCTTCATCTCCCTTTTCTCCTCCATACATGCCGTCAGTACAGCCACAATCAAAAAGGAACCTAATAACAATTTCCCTATATTTCTCTTTTTCTTAAACATACCGTTTTTTATTCAAATTTTACATCAGCAAAAGTACATCTGTCCCTGAGTTTCATGGAAAAGAATCTTGTCAGAAAAAGAAAGAATATAACCATTTTACCCATTCAGAAGTTTTTCAGCCCATATCATCGTATTTTCTTTACTTTTAATCCGCTAATAACACCTTGTCCTTTTTGAGGAGAAAGCAGAATCTCCAGTCCTTCATGATTCCGCACATTGACCACAAGTGTCTTTACAACAGCTGTCTGCTCGCCATAAGAATCAGCCAGATTCAATGACTCTATCAATTTTTCTCCATTGACTGACACATCAAATACACGTTGTCCCTCGGCAGAAACACCTGTACGCACAATATTTTTCCGTTCATCCTTACTGAAAGGTTCCGTGAAATAAAAGCCAATTTCATATACTCCGTCAGGAACATCCAGCCGGTAACAAGTCGTACCAATTAAAAAGGTCTGAAAAAGAGGCTCTAAAAAAGTATTTTTTATATCAGCCCCTACTCCATACCTAACTCCATCATGTGATGATCCCGGCCAGGAGTTAAAAGGTTTTCCATCCATATATCCCCAACTTCCCTTTGTATAAGGTTTATCGGGTATCCATATTTCCTGAAGCTGCGGGTCTATAAAATAACAATGCTCCTGTCCCAAATTAATACAAAGACCGTCCAAAAGCACATCACTGTCAGTAAGACGGGAAGATAACAATCTCATCTGTATCTTCAGCCTGTCTGAAAGTGCCCCACTTCGGGCATCCAGCAGATTCTCTCCGTTTATAAAAGGAACTACGAAAACAGCTTCCCCATTTACCACTTCACGCACTCCCAAAGACTTTCCATTATGAATTAACTCCACCGTTTTCTGATTAGAAAAAACACTGATCTTACGCACATTTATACTATCATCACAAATTTCCACCCTTTTCGTCCAATCGGCCCCGGCAATATGAATCATCGGAATGTCCGACCAACGAGCCTGACAGTAATAATAAATCTCTTTCTTCCGACGATCCTCTGTCAACATTCCTTTTTGATTCAGATTAGGCTTGCTATCACCACGACCGTCCACCTGAAAATCAACCAAATTCCAAATAGAATAACCTATATAATCCGGACGTTTCTCCATTTCATTGATATATCTGCGATTAAAATCCAATTGAAATTCCGGAGTAAAATCAAATGTACGCGGAGTATAAGAATGGATACGTTCATCGCTTCCTGCTCCAAATTCCGACAAAAAACGAGGTTTTGCAGTAGAATAACTACAAAATTTATCAAACATAGGTGCAATCGTAGCAGAATCTCCCTGATACCAAGATTCATATACATTTACCCCGTTAACATCCGAAATATTAAACATCTCCTTACTAGACTGTGTATAGGGTTTCTCCCAAGTAAAAGCATGAAAGGCGACACAAGAAAGACGATAAGGATCCAGCTCTTTTTTCAAAGCCTCCAATTCCCTAGCCAACACAATAGCTTGCTTATGGTAATCCCATAATTCATTCATAGCCCCCCATAGTACCACCGATGGATGATTGTAGTTCTGAAGAATCATCTCTTTCAACATTTCTTTGCAGTTATGAGCGAATTTCGTATTTTTTCTCACTTCATTCACAACACAAATTTCAGACCATACTATCAACCCCAATTCGTCACAGGCTCGATATATTTCCGGATCTTGAGGATAATGACTGATACGCACAAAATTAGCTCCCATTTCTTTCAGCAACCGCATATCCCTACGATTCATTTCAACGGGAATAGCCGTTCCCAAACCTGCATAATCCTGATGCCGTGCAGCTCCCCTCAATTTAAGATACTTCCCGTTCAGATAAAAGCCTGTCTTGTCCACCGAAAACCATCTGAATCCAACCGGAGAAATTACTTCTTGATACATTTCTCCATTCTTGGCATCGCATACCTGCACTTTTACCGTATATAAATAAGGTAATTCAGGAGACCACAAATGAGGATTCTCTATCCTTCCTACAGAAGTGGATATAGGATATTTCCTGCCTGGAATCAGTTTCAGTTTCAACTGTTTCTCTTTCACAATCCGATTCATTTCATCGCAAAGAAAAACATTGACGTGCACGTGCTTTGTATCGGTAAAGTCATTTTTAAGAAAAGCCACAATTTGCATTGACGCCTCAGATACCGACACTTCAGGGGTTTGTATCCTTACTGGAACAGCTGCATAAGGTTCTGTCACAAAATGCACTCTTTCCGTCCATTGCAAGAACACCCTGCGATAAATACCCCCAAAAATAGAAAAATCTCCGGAAACCGATGGAAGGATTTCCCCCAAAGAAGAACTATTATCCACTTTTACCGCCAACAGATTTTCCTTTCCAACTTCACAGATATCAGTTATATCAACTCCGAAAGCGGTATATGCCCCCAAATGAGTTTGCAATAATTTCCCATTTAAATAGACGTCTGCCTTGCTGGCCACTCCATCAAAACGAAGAGTTATTTTCTTATCCCGTGCCTCTGAAGGAATGAACAACTTCTTCCTATACCAAGATATGCCGCGCCTATATCCCCGTTGCTCGTCAATCACATCTCCGGCATTCCAAGTATGGGGCAAATCTACAGTTACCCAATCAGAATCATTCCAATCCATACTGGAAAAACGTTCATCATTCTCTGCTTTATACTTCCATGAATCTGTTATAGAAATTTCAGAGGCACATATACAACATATACATCCCCAGAAAAACAACAACCAACCGGCAAACCTTTTCATACCATCACTTCAAATAAATATTAAAAGAAAAAGACTGTCCGGAACCGCACATGACAAAAAGTGCCAAACAGGTTTTCGGACAGTCTGTTCATTACCAATCCACTAATATCCCGGATTCTGCTTTAACTTACCATTCTTATCCAATTCAGCTCTTGGAATAGGATACAAGTTCTTATTTATATCATTTGTAGCAGAATGAGAAAGCCATGATTTAGTTGTCCATACTCCAAAACGAATCAAGTCCTGCCTTCTTCTTCCTTCTTGGTTAAACTCCCAACCCAATTCATCCAAAAAGCGACCATATTTTATATCTGCTCCACCTTCATGAGTTGTTCTAGGACTTTTAATCTTGTCCAAATAGGTTGTTTCGCGCAATCCATAATCATAGGTACTCCCTCCCATCAGTTCCGCACCAGTGACTACCGCTTTTTCCGGAGCAGACTTGAATGCGCGTTGTCTGATTTCTGTTACAATTTGTGCCGCTTCGTCCGCTTTTCCAGTCCTTAACAAACATTCAGCTTTCATCATCAATATATCTGTATAGCGGAAGGGGAAAACATCGTTACTCATAGCACCAGGAGACATACCGGCAACATACTCATACTTTGCCAAATGATATCCATGTAATTCCTCAGCCCAATCAACCCCCGGAACCACATTTACAATATTCATAGGAATCCCCTGACTGTTGCCTATCTCGCACAACACATTGGAACCATCGGGATACACTTGCTGTCCCATCAAATAATTCTCGGTCAGACGACTGTCATCCGGATCAAATGTATTTATAAATTGCGGAACAGCAACCGAACCTCCCCAACCACCAAAACTCTTAGTGGAATATACCTGAGAGAACTGACCGTTTAGAGCGTAATTGAATATATTCAATCCACCGGCGTAACTTTGATCAAAAGGAACAGCAAAAACAGCTTCCGTACAATCCTCATTATCAGCCTTGAATACATCTTTCTGATTTCCCGCCAACGAGAATTTACCAGATTTTATGATCTCCTCACAGGCATCCAGACACTTTTGCCATTGTGGGGTTCCCGTATACACCTCCGCATTGATATACATCTTGGCCAATAAAGCATAAGCAGCCCATTTGGTAAAACGTCCGTAAGTCGATTCATCAACATTCTCCGGTAATAAAGGAAGGGCGGCTGTCACTTCGGCAATGATAGAATCATTCAAGGCTTTACGACTGATTTGTTCGGGAAGAAAACCTTGAGGAACATCAAAACGGGTCAGATAGGGTACATTGCCGTAATAATCACAAAGCATATAATAATAAGAAGCCCTTACCGCTTTTAACTCCGCCAAATAATTATCCTTACCTTCCGTCACAGGCAACAGGCCGGATTCAATCTGGTAAATTACCTGATTGGCATTGTTTATACCAGTATACAGGTCACCCCACCGATTAACAGCCTCACCTGTCTCCGAAGTCCAGGTATGTAAATGCATGTTAATGGTAGTCCCATTCCATCCCCAAGGATGTACCGGTATCATGGTCTCATCTGTAGAAATGGTCTGCGTTTCATTTATTGCACCGATAACAACAGAACGCCATGGAGTATAAGCATTACCTAATATGGCAACCATGTCCTTTTCCGTATAATGATATTTATCGGATACGATCGTAGTATACACGCTATCGTCCAGTTCCATACAACTATTCAATGATGCTCCTATCAGACAACAAAGTGCAGGACACATCAATGCTATTCTTATTCTTCTTTTCATGTTCTTCAATCTAATAATTTAAAAACTCAAGTTAACGCCAAAGGTATATGAACGGGTAGTGGGATACTTGTTTCTGTCATCTGTTCCCGGAGTTAAAAGCGAACCGCCTACCTCCGGATCAAGTCCTTTGTATCCGGTAATGGTCAAAGCGTTTTGAACAGAGAAATACAGACGCATTCCCTTAATCCCTTTAATAAAGTCTTTCTTGAAATTATACCCCAATACAATATTATCAATTTTCCAATAATCGCCATCCTCCACATAGTAACTATTAAATTGCTTGGAGTCCGTCAGCACCGCTTTACCAAATACTTTTTCATACCCGGCTTTCAAATTATTCATTGCCTGGTCTCTATAATTCTCATAATGCAGACGAGTAAAGTTGATATTCTGGAATCCAAAGGCTCCTCTCATGGTAACGCTCAAATCAAAATTTTTATAACGGAAATCATTGTTCCATCCCAAATAATGCTTTGGCAAACCATTACCAATCACTTTTCTATCCTCTATCTTCACATCTTTAGACTCTACAGCATTACCATTCTGATCTTCATAAATCCATTTACCGTCTTCTGTAATATCCAATACTTTCCAACCCCAAATCTGCCCTATAGGCTCCCCTACTTTTACACGATGGGTAGGGACTCCCGACATAGGCGCTTGTGCGTCACCCACATAAAAATAATCGTTTGCCAACTGGTATTTACTATTATTCAATTTGTCAAGCTTATTCTTATTAGTAGAATAAGTCAGTGTGGTATTCCAACCAAAATCTTTTTTATTAAAGACAACCCCGTTCAGCAATATCTCCAGTCCCTTATTACTGATAGTACCCACATTTGCCAGTGTAGTGCCATATACATTGGGCGGAACAGGAACAGGATAATTATATAACAAGTCTACAGTTTTTCTGTAATAAGCATCAACACTACCACTGATACGATCTTTCAGAATAGAGAAATCAAGCCCCACATTAAATTCCTTCTTCTTTTCCCATGTGAATTCCGGATTCGGATTACTCTGCGGAGTCAATTTATTCACCCATTGACCATTATAATAAAAAGTATCATTATTTGAAGTATATCCCAAACGATAGGTTGCCAAATAAGGATTGGAAGGAGCAATACCTGTCACACCATAACCGGCACGAAGTTTCAAGCTATTAATCCACTTGATATTTTTCATAAAATTCTCTTCATTAATCCGCCATGCCAGACTTACAGCCGGAAATGTACCCCAAACCTGATCGGAACCCACAAATTTGGAGTCTGCCTCATGCCTTACACTAATGGTAGCCAAATACTTGCCCGCCAATATGTAATTGATACGTCCGAAAAAACTGATAAGATTACCTGACGTTTTATTACTGTTAATAGGAATAGCAGCACCGGCAATATCGCTGTCGCCACGTCCTAAAGCGATATTATCCCAGCCAAACTGGTCTGTAGGAAAATTCCAGTTCCGCATCCAATAATCCTCCCATATATTCTTCTGATAGCCATAACCTCCCAATACAGAAATATTATGAATGCCAAAAACTTCACTATACTGAGCGGTAAATTCAAACAACTGGTCTGTAGTCTCACAAGTACCTCTGGAGGCAAAACCATCACGGGAATGAGCCACTGTGGTATTGAAATTATCAAAAGTCTCACGATAACCCCTTGTTTCGTAATATCTATCCCAAGATAACAACGCATTGAATTTCAATGATTCGATGGGTTGGAAAGTAACATTACCATTCAATCTGGTACGCTGTCTGTGATGTCTGCCATTAGCTGTCTCGATAGTACTCAGCGGATTGGCGATAGCCACCAGAGCCGAAGGCTGTGCCCAAGGACCATCATACTCCGGCATTGATGACAGGACATCCTTATTTACATCCTGCTTATAAATAGGCAAGGTAGGATTAGTAACCAATGCCGCACTATATACCCCTCTATTGAAAGAGGAACCATCTCCGGTCGTTGTATAGTTCTGCGTATTAGAATTAACGCTGACGTTCAAACGCAATTTATCATTCAACATTGAATGATTCACCGCCAGTCGTACAATCAACGTCTCATTATCTGACTTTTTGAAAATTCCCTGGTTCTTTTTATAATTGACATTCAACAAATAATTAGTCTTCTCGGAACCACCCTTTACACTCAGATTATGCCCATGATTGACCGGAGTACGAGTTATGGCTTCCAGCCAATCTGTATTACCTCCAAAATCAGTAGCAGAAATTGTTCCATCCTGAATTAAAGAACGAAATTCATCTCCAGTCAACACTCTTTCCGTTTTCACAAACTCTTCTGTACCGACATACCCATTATAGTCTATGGAAAAATCAGAATTAGCCTTACGGGTAGTAACCAAAATCACCCCATTGGTAGCTCGTGTACCATAAATAGCCGCAGACGAACCATCCTTCAGCACATCGATTTGAGCAATATCCTCAGGAGCCACCGTTCTTAAATCTCCCGGAATACCGTCAATCAACACTAATGGCGAATTGTTACCCTGCAAAGAGTTAGTACCACGAAGTAAGATAGACGAATTCTCGGTAGGGTCACCTGTAGAATTCACAATGCTAAGACCAGCAATTTTCCCTTTCAATAATTGCCCCGCATCCCTCACATTTCCACGGACAAAATCCGAAGACTTGACACTTGAGATGGCAGCCGTCAGCTCACTTTTCTTTTGCGAACCGTAACCCACCACTACAACTTCCTCCAGCGCCAGAGAAGAAGGTTTCAACTGTACCTTGACAAAGGTCTGGCTACCCACATTTATCTCTTGGGCATCATAACCTATATAAGAAACAATCAAAACAGTATTCTTATCACTTGCCTCCACACTAAAATTACCATCTATATCGGTAATGGTTCCCTGAGAAGTACCTTTAAGAATAACCGACGCACCGATCAGTGCATCCTTATGTTCATCATATACCGTTCCCTTTATTATTCTGCTCTGAGCAAACAAGCATTGGGAAACGAGTAAAAACAAGCCCAACATCAACATCGTTGTTTGTCGATGTCCAAATTCAGACGGATGTGCACCTTTACTAAACATGTTTTTCATATTTGATCTTTAATTTAATTACAGCCCAAAAGTAGACTTATTAGATAAAAAGCCACAAGAATATCCATCCAAATAATATGAATTTTCTGCCAAAACAATATTTTCACCCACCTTTTACACCACCTTACCTCCTCCACCTTACGAAAAGAGAGCAATATTCTGCCAAAACAGGACAATATTTTGCCTTCCCCTTGTGTTTTTCAGCCAAATATCTACTTTTGCACATAGTAAACCACTTGATAAAACAAACTATGTACAAGCACTTATTCCTTCTCATATCAATCCTTTTCAGCCTGTCATCCCCCTGTGTTCATGCTGAAAGATATTATTTCCAACATTTGGGTCTGAAAAACAAACTGTCTCAAAGTTCCGTTCTTTGTATCACCCAAGACAGGAACGGATTCATGTGGTTCGGCACCAAAGACGGACTAAACCGTTATGACGGATCCAATTTCCGTATTTTCAAACACAATCATTCCAACCCTCATTCTTTGGGTAATAACAACGTCAACTCATTGCACGAAAATAAGGATGGGAAATTATGGATAGGAACAGACGACGGAATTTATATCTATGATCCATTGACGGAAACTTTCTCAAAACTCACCTGCAAAAGTCAGGACAGCTTGTGCATCACCCAGCCCATTGTACAAATCACCACCGATACACAAAAAAACATCTGGATAGCAGTAGAATCCCAAGGCGTTTTCCTGTTCGATAACGACCGACAAACATTAACACACTATGCTATCCCCGATGCCCATCTACTCAGTTCTATCTGTATAGACCAGCAAAACGCAGTATGGATAGGCTATAACGGAAAAGGGCTTTATTATACTGATGATCATTTCCAGAACTTCCGGTTATTCCAAACACAAGAGGGGAAAAACCTCTTCACCGATGACCAGATTTTCAAAATTTTCCCCGAACAGCATAACACCTTGTACACTGGTTCCGCAAAAGGTGGTCTGAAAAGTATCAATATCCTTACCCGGACAGTCACCGACTTGCTACCGGACTCTTCCCAAACCGAAAGTATCTTTGTAAGAAACATCTATCCCATCGACAAAAAAACATTGTGGGTTGCCACAGAACGAGGAATATACACTTACAACAAGGAAACCCGGGAAATCCAACACCTCACCTACAATCCCAACGATGACTATTCCTTGTCGGACAATGCCATTTATTCCCTCTACAAGGATGCTGAAGGTGGCATATGGATCGGCAGCTATTTCGGAGGCATAGACTATTATCCCACCCAATATGCCACCTTCGAAAAATACTATCCCATCATAGGACAAAACAGCCTCAGCGGAAAAGTAGTCCGTGAATTTTGCGAAGATGAAGACGGAAATCTATGGATAGGAACAGAAGACGGCGGCTTGAACAAATTCAATCCAAAGACCAAAGAATTCAGCCCTTGTCCACTGGCAGGACTGCACTATAATGTCCACGCTCTAAGTATGGACAATCACACTCTGTGGATAGGTACATATTCCAAAGGATTATACTCATTGGATCTGAAGACCCACCGTTCCCGTCACTACCTGATGGGACATGCCGAAAATACATTGAACGACAACAACATCTATTCCATGTGCCGCACCTCTGCAGGTCAACTCTACATAGGTACCACAACCGGACTCAATCTCTATAACCATGAAACAAATGATTTCACCCGTATCCACAAAATAGATGGTATCTTTGTTTTCAACATATTGGAAGACAGTAAAGGAAATATCTGGTTTGCCACCTATAATTCCGGTATATTCAAATACAATCCTAGAAATAACAGCTGGAAAAATTATGTTTCTACTCCCGGAGTTCCCCACGGACTCCCTTACAACAAGGTGATAAGTATTTATGAAGACAGCAAGCAACGTTTGTGGTTCACCATGCTGGGAAGAGGATTCTGCTCATTCAACCAGGACACAGAGGAATTCACTACTTATGATTCTTCACAAGGGCTTGCCAATGATGTGATTTATAAGATTGTAGAAGCCAACAATGACATCCTTTGGCTCACCTCCAACAAAGGATTGATACGGTTCGATCTGAAGACCAAAACCTCGAACATTTATGCAGACAACAATGGACTGCTCACCAATCAGTTCAATTATAGTTCAGGAATTAAGAGCAAAGACGGTACCATCTATTTCGGATGTATCAATGGCTTCATTGCCTTCAAACCCGAGTCCTTCACCGAAAACACTTATTTTCCACCTGTAGCCATCACCGATTTCCTGCTTTTCAACAAAAGCGCCGATATAGGCACCAAAGATTCCCCCCTCAGTCAAAGCGTGACTTATACCCGGGAAATAAACCTGAAGTATAATCAAAACTCTTTTGCCTTCCGCTTTGCAGCTCTTTGTTACGCCGCCCCTGAAGAAAATTATCTGAGTTATACATTGAAAGGATTTGATAAAGAGTGGTACAGTACCACAAAAAGTTCCACCGCTTCCTATACCAATCTAAAGCCAGGCGACTATACTTTCTGCGTGAAAACAGCTAACGCCAAGGGAGAATGGAGTAATGACATCAAAAGTATCCACATACATATCGCACCTCCTTTCTGGAAATCCCCGTGGGCCTATCTTCTTTATTTTATACTTTCGGCAGCCGGTATCGGATATATCTTCTATCGCTTCCGAAAACAAATCACGGACAAACAACGACGGCAACTGGAAATCTTAGAAGCCGAAAAGGAAAAAGAAATTTATCATGCCAAAATAGACTTCTTCACTAATATAGCACATGAAATCCGCACACCGCTAACCCTGATAAAAGGCCCGTTAGAGAACATCCTGCACAAGGAAAACATAGATCGCAACACCATCCGTGAGAACCTGGACGTCATGGAACGGAATACCCTGCGATTACTTGACCTGACCAATCAGTTACTCGACTTCCGAAAAACAGAAACCAAGGGGTTCCGTCTTAACTTTATGGATTGTAATATCTCCCAACTAATAAGAGACACTTATATCCGTTTCAATCCCGCCGCCCAACAGAATGGGTTGAAATTTCAAACAGACCTGCCCGAACAGGATTTCAATGCACCCGTAGATAAAGAAGCCCTGACCAAAATTCTAAGCAATCTGTTCAATAATGCAGTAAAATATGCCACATCATCTATCCATGTATCTTTAATACCACCATACGGAATGAAAGAACCGGGATACTTCTCCATTATGGTCAGCAATGACGGGCATCCCATCCCCCACGATATGCAAGAAAAAATTTTCCAGCCTTTTGTGCAAATCAAACAAACCTCCGGTGGGCAACGCACAGCCGGTACCGGCATCGGCCTGCCTTTGGCACGTTCCCTGGCAGAATTACATAAAGGAAAACTTTATTTAAAGGATAGGGAAGAAATCTGTTTCTGTGTCGAGCTTCCTGTCGATCAAGAAAAAGCCATACAGTTGCAAAAAGATTCCACTATCAGCCAGACCGGCAATATGCAAACAGTCATCCGGCAACACAGCACTAACATCTGTATTCTTGTAGTAGAGGATGACCCCGAGATGCAGAACTTTATTTGCGCACAACTGGAAACTGTATATTGCGTTATACGTGCATCTAATGGCAAGGAAGCCCTGCAAGTGCTATCAGAAAAGACAATCAGTCTGATTGTCAGTGATGTGATGATGCCCGAAATGGATGGTTTCGAATTATGCCATACATTAAAGACCGATATAGAACATAGCCATATTCCTATCATTCTGCTCACAGCAAAAGTTACCATGCAATCCAAGATAGAAGGAATAGAACTAGGAGCCGACGACTATATAGAAAAACCTTTTTCTACGGAGTATTTATTGGCACGCATAGCGAACTTATTAAGCAATCAGGACAAATTGCGCCATGCTTTCACTTCATCACCTTTTGTGAACGCCAAAACCATTGCACTGAGCAAAGCAGATGAGAACTTTTTAGACAAACTAATAGAAGTAATTCAGAAGAACATTTCGGAACCCGATTTTAATGTGGATATATTAGCCGAGAAAATGAATATGAGCCGTTCCAGCCTGCATCGAAAAATAAAGGGAATCGCTCAAATTACCCCCAATGAGTTTATTCAACTGGAACGGTTGAAAATGGCAGCCCAACTGATTCAATCCGGAGAATACAGAATCAATGAAGTATGCTATATTGTCGGTTTCAACTCTTCTTCCTATTTTGCCAAATGTTTTCAGAAACAATTTGGAGTACTGCCAAAAGATTTTTGCAAGAACGGCTCCTGACACTGTAAGATAATTTATATATGCGTATAAAATAGTCCTTTTAAATTTGGCATAATGCCATGAATCCATTACATTTGTTCCATATCACAAATGATAGAATTATGCAAGATATAACAAACGGACGTTGCGGTTGGTGCGGAACAGACGAATTGTATGTGAAATACCATGATCAGGAGTGGGGAAAGTTAGTAACCGATGACAAGACGCTGTTTGAGTTTCTTGTATTGGAAAGTGCCCAAGCAGGACTAAGCTGGATAACGATTCTTAGAAAAAGAGAGGGATATCGTAAAGCCTTCTGTAATTTTGATGCCGAGTTGGTGGCACAAATGACCGATGAAGACGTTGAGCGGCTAATGCAATTTGAGGGCATTGTAAAAAACCGTCTGAAAATCAAATCGACAATCACGAATGCGAAACTATTCCTTGCCGTACAAAAGGAATTCGGCAGTTTTTATAATTATACCCTGTCATTCTTTCCCGACAAAAAGCCGATTATCAACACATTCCGGTCATTGAGCGAGATTCCGGTATCCTCCCCCGAATCCGATGCCATGAGTAAAGATATGAAAAAACGAGGTTTCAAGTTCTTCGGAACTACGATTTGCTACGCCCATTTGCAAGCTTCAGGTTTTATCAACGATCATTTGACAGACTGTATTTGCCGGAAAGTTCCACAACAGAATTATTAACTCTGTTAACACTATCATCACCTTTTATCGGAAACCTCAATATGTCTTTTCCTCCTTTTCTTTTCGAGAAAAATAGCAACGATATGACAGCCGGGATTGAATTCAAGACTATAAGGGTATCTGTAATTCAATAGTTTCATGCATATATCTTGACTGAGCCGAAAAGAAAGAGATGTTCTGTTCCCAGATTGCATAACAAAACATTTTTTGGCTTTGTGAGAGCAGTTGCTCTCACCTTTTGGGGCATCTCTCACCTCATCTCTCACCCTTTAAACGCTTTATTCATCGGGGGAAAGTGATAAAAGATGAGAGCATGAGAGATAAAATGTGTTTTTTGCATTGATAGGAGTAGTCCCGAAAGTTAACGGCATAACTTTCGGAAACAATGGAAGAAACTTCCTAAACTTATGCTGTCAGTTTGTAAAAACCTCCCGTCGTGAAAGGGAAAATGTTCCGAGGAAAGACAACCTGTTTTATACGAATGTTCATGCGGCACTTCATGAACGTTCACGTAGGACTATATATACGTCCGCGTGAGGTTACACATATATATGTGGGAATCATCAATTTTTTGTTCATGTACAAAAACACAAGTTCCTATGCAAAAAAGATAAGGATGTTTTTTAAAAACATAAGTTCATTTTAAAAAAAGAACAAGACCTTTTTAAAAAACGAACTTATGTTATTTACCAACTTTTGCAAGCTAAATAACTTCTCTGCCAATCATCAAGATACACCTTCACCGGAAATCAAACTTCAGCCTGACAGGCACACTTAATTGTAACCGGCATTTTGCCCGAACTCTTCTTTATTGATAATGGCATCCAGTTGAGTCTGAGGAATAGGACGTAGCAAATGATGCTCTTTTATATTCACTTTCGCATCCGGATTGTATGCTTTTACTCTTTCCAGCAGCTTACCGGTACGCTTCAAATCGAACCAACGTTGCTGCTCTCCTCCCAACTCACGGGCCCGTTCATCCAAAATAAAATCCAATGTCAACTGTTCCGGCTTTATCTCCATGGCGGCTTCCTTGCCGGGAATAGCTGCTCTTCTCCTTACCTCATTGATATAAGATGTTCCAAAATCAAGGACTTCAGAACACAGTTCAGAGGAGTAAAGGACAGGACTTTCTTTCTATTCAGACTGACTAAAATTTATGCTTAATCTATGAATCCCTCAGGTTTTTACGTTGACCCCCGAGATGTGGGAAGCGTTGTAGAATTTTCAAACTGAGCCGCAAATATGGTGCAATTTACTAAAATAAAAATCACAAATATCTAATAACTAGATATTTGTGATTTTATTTCGTACTCGAAGCGGGACTTGAACCCGCACAGCCACAATGGCCAAGGGATTTTAAGTCCCTCGTGTCTACCGATTCCACCATTCGAGCATCCTCGACGAGAGAGAGCGGAAAACGAGACTCGAACTCGCGACCCTAACCTTGGCAAGGTTATGCTCTACCAACTGAGCTATTTCCGCCTTTTGTTTTAACGGATGCAAAGATAAGTCATTTTATAATACCAACCAAACTTTGCACCCATTTTTTTATTTACAATCGTAAAATTCCCTCTATTTCGGCCAATTCTTCATTAGTAAAGTTCAAATTATCCAATGCATGAAGATTATCTGCCAACTGTTTCACAGAACTTGTCCCCACAATAACAGAAGTCATTCGTTCGTCTTTCAAGACCCATGCCAATGCCATCTCAGCCAAAGTCTGGCCACGACGAGCGGCTATTTCATCCAACCGACGTGCTTTTCCTACTTTATCTTCTGTCACTTGATCTACTTTCAAAAATCCGGTAGAACGGGCCGCACGAGAATGTTCCGGAATACCATGCAGATATTTTTTAGTCAGCAAGCCTTGCGCCAAAGGCGAAAATGCAATAAAACCGGAGCCTTGTTCTGCAGCCAATGGCAATGATTTCTCCTCTACAGTACGGTCAAACATACTATAACGATATTGGCTAATGAGACACGGCACACCGGCAGCCCTCAACATTTCATAAGCTATTTTAGCTTGTGCTGGAGGGTATTTTGAAATACCCACATACAATGCCTTTCCTTGTTTCACTATATCAATCAATGCCTGCATTGTTTCCTCAACAGGAGTCACCCCATCATAACGGTGACTATAGAATATATCAAAGTAATCCAAACCGGTACGACGCAAACTTTGATCAATGCTGGCCATTAAATTCTTACGCGAACTGTTTCCTCCATAAGGTCCATCCCACATTTCATGCCCTGCTTTTGAGGAAATAATCAATTCATCACGATAACCTTGAAAATTTTCCTTTAAGATTTTACCAAAATTAATCTCAGCACTTCCCGGAATGGGGCCATAATTATTAGCCAAGTCAAAATGCGTAACCCCATTATCGAAAGCGTATTTAATCATATCGGTTGCCACACCGAAATCGTCCACACTGCCAAAATTATGCCACAAGCCTAAAGAGATACGAGGCAAAAGTAATCCGCTATTCCCACAGTATTTATACTGCATCTTGTCATAGCGCTCTGCTGAAGGTTGATATTTCATGATCATGCGATTTATAATTGTTTCTATCTACCCAAAAGGGATTGTTCTGCCTGCTCCATGACTGAGAAGTTAAAACCATCTACTACCTGTTGCATCAGATTTTCAATTCTGTCATTACACAAATTACCTATACTACCCTCATGAGTATGATGTACCTTCTTGTTGTGAGTAAATTTTCCGGCTTCTATATCCAAGCCCACCTTCTTATAAGCATCACGGAATGGCATGCCCTCAGAAGCCAGACGGTTAACCTCTTCCACACTAAATATATAAAGGTAACGATCATCATCCAGAATATGCTCGTTGATTTTAATCTTGTCCATAATATAGGCAGCCATTTGCAAACACTCCTTCAGCTCCTGAAAAGCAGGCAGGAATACTTCTTTTATAATCTGCAAATCACGGAAGTAACCCGAAGGCAGATTGTTCATTATCATCATAATTTGTTGGGGGAGAACCTGTATCTTGTTACACTTAGCCCGTGTCAGTTCGAACACATCGGGATTCTTCTTATGGGGCATAATACTGGAACCAGTTGTACACTCGTCCGGAAGTTTCACGAAGCCAAAATTCTGACTACTAAACATACAAGCATCAAAAGCCATCTTAGAAACGGTTCCGGCAATAGAAGCCAAGGCAAAAGCTACATTACGTTCCATTTTGCCACGTCCCATCTGCGCATATACCACATTATAGTTCATCGAATCAAAACCCAGCAGACTAGTAGTCATCTCACGGTTTAGCGGGAAAGAAGAACCATAACCGGCAGCAGACCCCAACGGATTACGGTTGCACATTTTGAATGCGGCCTGCAGAAACATCATATCGTCCACCAAACTCTCTGCATACGCACCAAACCACAAGCCAAATGAAGAAGGCATCGCTATCTGCAAATGGGTATATCCCGGCATCAGCACATCTTTATATTGATTGCTTTGAGAAATCAGCACATGGAAAAGCCGCTCTACTGCTTCGGCCACTTCTTTTAATTCCGCACGAGTAAACAGCTTCAAATCCACCAGCACCTGGTCATTGCGTGAACGTCCACTATGAATTTTCTTCCCGACATCTCCCAACTTACGCGTCAACATCAATTCTACTTGCGAGTGTACATCCTCTATACCATCCTCTATTACAAACTCTCCCTTTTCGGCAGAAGCATAGATATTTTTTAATTCCGCTAACAGCATTTCCAATTCTCCGGCCGTAAGCAAACCAATACTTTCCAACATGGTGATATGTGCCATTGAGCCCAATACATCGTGTTTAGCCAGATAAAGGTCCATTTCACGGTCACGTCCTACTGTAAAACGATCTATCTCCTCATTTACTCGGACATTTTTTTCCCAAAGTTTCTGTGCCATATTTTTCTTTATTTTTTAATAAGGAATCATCGATAACATCTCAGCCAGTTTATCCACCCCATCCTGTAAAGGTTTAGTAACCATTGCCTTCATAAACATATTCACTTCTGCACGAATAGTTACTTTCAGTTTTGCCTGCCCAGCCTCTACAGGCAAAATCTGAATCCACAAATTCATAGGGACCGGAGATTTTTCACTTTCGAATTTAACACATTTACAAGGTTCACGTTCTATAATACGCAAAGTAATGCTTATGCCTTGTACCGTAAAACTTAAAGAATCACAGTCGAACTCCATACCTTGTACCTTGTCAGCCAATTTATCACGTACAGATTCCAAGTTACTTAAATCCGACAACTTATTAAACACCTGCTCCTGACTATAAGGAACATATTTCACACTACTCTCAAATTGTGCCATAATACCTGCTCTCTAAAAACACGAAAAGAACAATCCGGAAATCCATAAAAATTTCCGAACGGTTCTCTTCATATTATATTTGTTTTAAAACTATAACTTATTTGCCTGCCTCCCAATGAGCCGGATCCTTTCTCCAGTTATCTAAAACAGAAACATCCTCTTCATTAATATATCCGGTTTTCAAGGCCGAATCCAATACAGCTTCATAATTAGTCAGAGTAACCAAGTTCACTTTTGCTTCCTTGAACGCTTCAATTGCCACCGGGAAACCATAAGTAAATGCAGCGACCATACCAATCACTTCACATCCGTCACGACGGATAGCTTCAACAGCTTTCAAGCTACTGCCGCCAGTTGAAATCAAGTCCTCAATAACTACGACTTTCATACCAGGACGAAGTTCACCTTCAATCAGGTTTTCCAAGCCATGGTCTTTCGGAGTAGAACGAACATACACAAACGGCAGATTCAATTCTTCAGCCACCAAAGCTCCTTGAGGGATAGCCCCTGTCGCCACACCGGCAATAGCATCTACCTGACCGAACTTCTCCAGGACAATACGGCTAATCTCAAGTTTCACAAAATTACGAAGAGAAGGATACGAAAGAGTTTTGCGGTTATCACAATAAAAAGGCGACTTCCAACCGGATGCCCAAGTAAAAGGATTAGCCGGCTGCAACTTGATAGCCTTAATCTTCAGTAATTTCTCTGCGAATAATTTTTCTAAAGTCTTCATAACTCAACTATATCTGATAAATATTGTGCAAAAATATAGAAATACATCGAGATAATGAAAAATCGGACAAGGTATTTTTCTAAAAAATAGTTGTTGTTATCAAGATTCCCCTGCCAATGCCAAAGTAAGTACACTGATACGTAATCCGGGTATGCCACGAAAGGCATCAGCGCAAGAAACAACCGTAGCCCCTGTTGTCAGCACATCATCCACCAACAATAGATGCTTTCCTTCCAAGCCATCGGGGAAAATACAGGCAAACAAATTTCGCACGTTTTCCCATCTTGCATATTGTCCTTTATGCGTCTGCGTATCAGTATATCTGCTTCTTATCACAACTTTAGTGTTCATAGGAATACCTGTCACCACCGAAACTCCCCGTGCCAAGCATTCACTCTGATTATACCCCCTTAAACGTTTTTTACGTTGATGTAACGGGACAGGAACAATCAAATCTATCCCATCAAAAAAATGAGAACACATAAGAAACTGTTTTGAATTGATTTAAGAATAATGTTATAGGGCTACATACAATTCAGAATCAGCCGGTCAATTGGAAAAATGTTATATCTTTAAAGGTACCAAACAATAAAGTTATGACACAGTATCCAACCGACCTGACTGAAAAACAGTGGCAAGTTATAAAAAATATTTTAGAGCCGCAAGCGAGGAACCGAAAACATTCGCTTAAAGAGATAATGAATGCCATCCTTTATATCAACAAGACCGGCTGCCAGTGGCGTATGCTTCCTTCTGACTTCGCCCCTTGGCAAACCGTCTATTACTACTTCCGTAAATGGAAGCTTGAAGGCGTGTTTGAAGAAGTGATGGATACCTTGCACGCTTTCATCCGTAAACAGGCAGGACGGCAGGAAAGTCCCAGTCTTGGCATCATGGATTCCAGAAGCGTAAAGACTTCCCATCATGTTGATTCAGACCGTGGTATAGACGGGAACAAGAAAATCAAAGGACGGAAAGAGCACATCATTGTCGATACGCTTGGCCTTCCGTTAGCCGTCGCAATCCATGAGGCCAACCTGCATGACAGCAAGGGCGCCCCACAAGCCATAGAAAAACTCGCTTATAAATTTCCGCGTTTGGTGAAAATCCTGGCGGACGGAGGCTACAGGGGAGATTTGGCTGATTGGGTCAAGAAGAAATTCGGATGGATATTGGAGGTCGTACTCAGACCGGACGAATGTCCATCCAAATTTCAGGTACTGCCCAAACGCTGGATTGTGGAACGCTCTTTCTCATGGCTGGAAAACTTCAGAAGGCTGACCATCGATTACGAATTCCTTGCTGAAACCGCAGAAGCTATGGTACAGATTGCATTCATCCAAATCATGCTTAACAGATTTATCGAATGAAATCAAAACAGCTTCTAAGTTCAGATGCCATCATCCGCCCCATCACTTCACCCACTTCTTGATTACCATGATATTTCAGTTCATACAACAACTGTCGGACATTCCCTCCCTTTGCATAATAAAGAAAAGAGGTGGCACGCTCCACCGGTATTTTTCCCCAGAAGTTACATTCTACAATATTATCTTTCCGTAAATGAAATTGAGTACGCGGAAGCCTTGACAAGCATTTCAAGCAAAGCACTCTCTCCCCTGATATAAGCTGCCGCCCACAAAGCAGACAACTATGTGGGAAAAATAAATTCCAAAGATCAGTCCAAATAGACATCATCTTCTCCGGTTTGTTTCACACAACGGCAAACAGCCTCTATTTCAAATCCTCTACCAACAGCAAAACGAATCAATTTCCCATTCCGTTCGTATTCCGTACATGCTTTCACTCTACTTCTTTTCTGCTCGATCAAGCCAGACAGAATCTCCACATACTCCCGTTCATCTATCTCCTCCAACCCTTCGGCTATAACATCCGCAGGGATCTTCTTCATGCGCAAAGCCTGACTGATTTTCACTCTGCCCCATTGGTTAAAGCGATATTTATCACGAACAAAAGCCGAGCAAAAACGCTTCTGGTCAATGTATCTCTCATCCTGCAAATGCCGAACGATTTTCTCCATCACTTCCGGAGTTGCCCCCCATTGTGATAATTTAGCCTCTACATCCGTTACACAACGTTCCATTGAAGAACAATAAGCTTCTGCCTTATACCTCAACTCATTCTCACTTAATTCTCCTTTCATCTCATTTTTTCGCTTTTATCATTCTATCATTTTGAAAGAGATCTTTCCTCAATTCTATATTTTTGTATCCCAAACCAGCTAGCATATCCACCGTCTCCCGGCCATATTCCTGATTAATTTCAAAATAAAGCCTTCCACCAGACACTAACATATCCCTACCCAATTCTGCTATTTTCCGATAAAACAGCAATGGACTATCATCCGGCACAAACAAAGCCAATTCCGGCTCCCACTCCAAGACATTAGCACTCATATTCGCTTTCTCCTTTTCTGTAATATAAGGTGGATTGCTGACAATGACATCAAACTGCTCACCGGCAGGAGAAGCAAGCAGCACATCCCTTTGCTCAAGAGTTACACGAACGCCGTTCCGCCTGCAATTACGTTCTGCAACTTGCAACGCCTTTTCTGAGACATCCCATGAAACGACCTCCGCCTCTTCCAGATTCTTGGTCAAAGAAACAGCGATACAACCACTCCCCGTACCAATATCCAATATTTTAACCCGACCATACTTATGTTCCCGTATAATCCAATCTACCAACTCCCCCGTTTCCGGACGTGGAATCAATACATGTTTATTCACTTCAAAAGTAAGACCATAAAACTCTTCAGTGCCTATTATATATTGAATAGGTTCTAGTTTTTGCAGACGGACCAGAATATCATCCAACCGTTTCTGCTCATTCACTGAAAAAGTAGTATCTTTGCCTGCATACAATTCAACAACAGACATACCGAAGACTTGTGTAAGCAGCAATTTAGCCATAGGTACAAGTTCTGTATCGGGGTAATACCCCTGCAAGGTTTGTTTTATGTAAGATACAACAGGATTCATAGTGTCATTTTATATGCAAAAGTAAGAATTTAAACAAGACTGTTATGACAAAAGATGAAAAATATATTTCCCGTTGTCTGCAACTGGCACACAACGGACTCTGTAACACAGCTCCTAATCCGATGGTAGGTGCTGTCATCGTATATCACGATACCATTATTGGAGAGGGCTACCACATCCGTTGCGGAGAGGCACATGCCGAAGTAAACGCCATACGTTCCGTTAAAGACGAAAATCTGTTGAAGGAATCAACCATTTACGTAAGTCTGGAACCATGCTCCCATTATGGGAAGACCCCTCCCTGCGCCGATCTGATTATAGAGAAGAAAATCCCCAAAGTCGTGATAGGCTGCATGGACCCGTTTTCTCTGGTAGCCGGCAGAGGTATCGAAAAACTGCGCAAAGCCGGTATTGAAGTAACTGTAGGTGTATTAGAGGAGGAATGCCGGCACCTGATAAGACGCTTCATTACATTCAACACACTCAAACGCCCATACATAACCTTAAAGTGGGCAGAATCTACCGATGGTTTCATCGATATAAACCGCACAGGAGGAAAACCGATCAAACTATCCAATCCACTGACCAGCATGCTGGTACACAAAAAACGCGCCGAACATGACGCTATATTAGTAGGACGACGCACGGCATTACTTGACAATCCCTCCTTATCCACCCGGAATTGGTACGGCAAGCATCCCGTACGCCTGGTAATAGACAAAGAATTGACATTACCGCGAGACCTGGAACTTTTCAGTGGCAGGATAAAGACATTCGTGTTCACCCGAAAATCCCCCCATCAGCCAAACACATTAACAGAATACATATCTTTGGATTTTAGCAAAGACATCCTGCCGCAAATAATGGAAGTATTATATCAGAAAAAAATACAATCACTTCTAGTAGAAGGAGGAAGTATTTTATTACAGTCTTTCATAGATTCCAGTCTATGGGATGAAGCCTTCATAGAAAAGGTTCCACTGTGTTTGAAGAATGGGATAGAGGCACCTTCTATTCAAAAAAAATACTTTAAATTGAATAAAATATACTTTGGAAGAGAAATAATGCATGCCGTCCATCCACAAAACCAAAGACAAAATGTGGCTGATTGACAGAGAAAAAGGGCTAGTTTATCTATAAATTAATATAAAACTTGCCCTAAAACTTCTGTATAGAAAAAAATCTTCCTACTTTTGCGACTTGTAACAATAGACTCATTTGCAAATGAAAATAAAGTTTTTGACTGTCATCACAAGTCTGCTTACTGCAGCTTTTATGATTACATCTTGCTTGGACGACAACGAAGTAGAAACAGAATATAGTTCAGAATCAAGCATTACCGCTTTTGCTATAAAAGATAAAATTGAAACTCAATATACCGAAAAGGTTAATGGCAAAGATACAACGCTGACATTCACCGTTGATGGTACCAAATACCCTTTTGCCATCGACCAAGGCACAAGACATATCTACAATGTAGACTCCCTGCCAGTCGGTACAGACATCAGCAAAGTTGTAGTCAGCATAACATCAGATGGTATCGGAGTTTTTATTGTTGCAGAGGACAAAGATTCGTTGTGGAATGAAACCGACTCCTTGAATTTCGAAAAACCTATCCAATTTAAAGTTATGGCAATGAGCGGAGTCTATGGGCCTATTTATAAAGCTGAGATTAATGTACATAAACAAGTTCCCGACTCATTGCAGTGGAGCCATAGAGGAAGTAGTTTCGACAACACCATCCAGGCACAAAAAGCAGTCACATTAGGAGATTATATTTATGTTTTCGCACAGCAAGACAATGGTGCCGCTGTTACAAGCACCCACATCAATGATGGAGGAACCTGGACACCCTTACAGGCTTTACCTGAAAATATGCTAAATGCGGACTATTCTTCTGCCATGGCATGGGGAGACAAATTATACATACTTGCCGACAATGACCTGTACTGTTCCTCTGATGGAAAAAGCTGGAGCAAGATTGGCACTAACACCAAATTCGAGAAGCTGATTGCCGGCGTTCATTCAGAATATAACCGCAAATTGTACGCCATAGACACCAACAATCATTTTATGGAAAGTACGGATGCTATGGCGTGGGATACTAATGGAGAGGTTCCGGCCAATTTCCCGAAAAATCAGATATCATACACAGCTTACCCGTTGGTAACCAATAAATCCATAGACCGTATGGTACTAATGGGGGAAAATCCCATTGCTACCGACACGACCTCTACTGTATGGACCAGACTGACCACAGAAGACAGTTGGGCAGATTATCCTACAGCCGCATACGATAGTTTTTATTGTCCCAAGCTGGCTAATATAGCCATGATTCATTACAACGACCAATTATACGCTTTCGGTGGTCCGGGCAAAAGTTTCGGTAAGGACATTCCCGCCTTCAGCCAATTCTATGAATCAACAGATCAAGGCGTTACATGGAAACCTGTTTCTAGATATGTATTTTTCCCAACAGAATTCCCCGATCTATACCATCAGGCAGACGGCAACTATTCTTATGTTATAGACAAAAATAACTTTTTGTGGATTATATGGAGCCGAAGTGGAGAAGTATGGAGGGGAAGAATCAATAAGTTGGGATTCGATTCCAAGGAATAAAGTCAAAGAGAGTCATATAAAATAGATTGCGACATGCCATATAGAGAGCAAATAGACAAAAGCCGTATACCTGCCCATGTAGCCATTATAATGGATGGAAATGGAAGATGGGCTAAACAACGTGGACAGGCACGTAGCTTCGGACATCAAGCCGGTGCAGAAACTGTACACATCATAGCAGAAGAAGCGGCTAGACTGGGAGTCAAATACTTGACACTATATACTTTCTCTACCGAAAACTGGAATCGCCCGGTAGATGAAGTCGCTGCTCTGATGAGTCTTCTGATGGACTCCATTGAAGAAGAAACTTTCATGAAAAACAACATCAGTTTTCGCATTATCGGTGATACGGCAAAGTTACCGGTAGAAGTTCTGGAACGATTGAACCAATGTATTGAACACACCTCAATCAATACCGGCATGTGTCTGACACTTGCTTTAAGCTACTCTTCCAAATGGGAAATAACAGAAGCGGTAAGACAAATAACGATCAAGATTCAAAACAACAAACTAGCCATTGACGACATCGATGACAATTTGATAAATGCGCATTTAAGTACAAACTATATGCCCGATCCAGATTTGCTTATACGTACCGGAGGAGAAATCCGCCTTAGCAACTATCTGCTTTGGCAATGTGCTTATTCCGAACTATATTTTTGTGAAACGTTCTGGCCGGATTTCCGCGAAGAAGAATTTTGCAAAGCCATTTATGATTATCAGAAAAGAGAACGCCGTTTCGGCAAAACCAGTGAACAAATATAAAGTTAGATAAAATGCTATATCGTATTTCACTTATACTATTAACGCTTACATGCCTATTTTGCTTTTCAACAGGCAGTTACGCCCAAGAAGCAAACGTAGAAGAAAACGACAATCCAGTCATACTTTATTCCGGAACGCCCAAGAAGTATGAAATCGGCGGAATCAAAGTAGAAGGCGTAAAAAACTATGAAGATTATGTATTGATCGGACTTTCAGGACTATCGGTAGGACAGACCATTGTTGTTCCGGGAGATGACATTACCACAGCTGTAAAACGTTATTGGCGACACGGACTGTTCTCTGATGTACAAATCATAGCTGAAAAAATTGTTGGAGACAAGATCTATTTAAAAATCATCCTGGCTCAACGTCCACGTATTGCCGACATTCGTTACCACGGCGTAAAGAAAAGCGAGCGTGAAGATTTGGAAGCCAAACTAGGCTTGGTAAAAGGAAGCCAGATTACTCCCAACTTGATAGACCGTGCTAAAATATTAATCAAGAAACATTTCGATGAAAAAGGTTTTAAAAACGCCGAAGTGACTATTGTAGAGCGTGATTTGGCTGACAATAAAGACCAAGTGGATGTTGATGTAATGATTGACAAGAAAGAAAAGGTGAAAGTCCACAAGATCACCATTGACGGCAACACTGTGTTGAGTGACAAGAAGTTAAAGCGTGTCATGAAGAAGACGAATGAGAAAAACAAACTTGTCAACCTCTTCCGTACCAAAAAGTTCATTGAAGAGAAATACGAAGAAGACAAACAGCATATCATCGACAAATACAACGAATTAGGTTACCGCGACGCACAAATTGTTGTGGACAGCATTTCTCCATACGATGACCGTACCGTCGATGTGTACATGAAAATAGAAGAAGGTGACAAATACTATCTGCGCAACGTGACATGGGTAGGTAACACCATTTATGCTTCGGACTGGTTGAACGAGCAACTCCGTATGAAAAAAGGAGATGTTTATAACCAGAAATTAATGACCGAGCGTCTAACCGGTGATGAAGACGCTATCGGTAACTACTACTATAATAAAGGATACGTATTCTACAACCTTGACCCGGTAGAAGTAAACATAGACGGTGACTCCATTGACTTGGAAATGCGTATTCAGGAAGGTCCTCAGGCCTCTATCAGCAAAGTGCGCATCAACGGTAACGACCGTTTGTATGAAAACGTGGTACGCCGTGAGTTAAGAACCAAACCGGGAGATCTGTTCAGCAAAGAAGCATTGGAACGTTCCTATCGTGAGATAGCCCAAATGGGACATTTCAACCCTGAAAATATCCAGCCGGATGTTCAACCGGATCCTACCAATGGTACAGTAGACATCAACTGGAATCTGGAGTCTAAAGCAAATGACCAGGTAGAGTTCTCGGCAGGTTGGGGACAGACCGGTGTTATCGGTAAATTAAGTTTGAAGTTCACGAACTTCTCTATGGCAAACTTGTTCCATAAGAGTGATAACTACCGAGGATTCCTGCCACAAGGTGATGGGCAGACATTGACCATCAGCGGACAGACCAACGGTAGTTACTACCAGTCATATAGTGTATCGTTCTTTGACCCGTGGTTTGGCGGGAAACGTCCGAATTCATTCTCTGTTTCGGCTTTCTACTCCATACAGACAGATATCAGCAGTAACTACTATAACTCAGCTTATATGAATAATTACTATAATTATTACAGCGGTTATGGTAATTATTATGGTGGATATAACAACTACGAGTCTTATTATGACCCCGACAAATCTATCCAGATGTATGGAGCATCCATCGGTTGGGGTAAGCGTTTGAGGTGGCCGGATGACTACTTTACCCTGTCAGCCGAACTCTCTTACCAACGATTTATATTGAAAGACTGGAGCTACCTGTATATCAAGTTGAACAACGGAGAGTATATGTCAACCGGTAATTGCAACAACTTGAGTTTGAATCTAACTCTGGCACGTAACTCTACGGACAACCCGATTTTCCCGCGTCGCGGTTCTGAATTCTCGGCTTCCGTACAGTTGACTCCTCCGTACTCATTGTTCAGTAACAAGGACTACTCGGTATACGGTAAAGATGATTATGATGAAGCGGCAAGCATGTTCAACTGGATTGAATACCATAAATGGAAATTCAAATCAAAGACCTATACCGCCCTTACAGGAGGTCAGAAATGTCCGGTTATTATGACACGCGCAGAATTCGGCTTGCTGGGTCACTATAACAAATACAAAAAATCACCTTTTGAAACATTCTACATGGGTGGTGACGGTATGACAGGCTATAGCACCAGCTACGCTTCCGAAACCATTGCACTGCGTGGTTACGAAAACGGTTCATTGACCCCTTATGGTAGTGAAGGCTACGCTTACGTACGTTTAGGTGCAGAATTAAGATACCCGTTGATGCTGGAGAATTCGACCAGTATCTATGCGCTAGGCTTCATCGAAGGAGGTAACGCATGGACAGATGTAAGCAAGTTCAATCCGTTCCAGTTGAAACGCTCGGCAGGTGTCGGTGTCCGTATCTTCCTGCCGATGATTGGTATGATGGGTATTGACTGGGCATATGGTTTCGACAAGATTAACGGCTCCAGCCGTTATAGTGGAAGCCAGTTCCACTTTATCCTAGGACAAGAGTTTTAATAACTAAAAACAAAGTGATTATGAAAAAGGCTATCCTATTATCTCTATTGTTTGTGGCTTGTGTATTCACAGCCAGCGCTCAAAAGTTTGCCTTGATTGATATGGAATATATCCTGAAGAATATTCCTGCATACGAACAGGCGAATACCCAACTGAATCAAGCTTCACAACAATATCAAAGTGAGGTGGAGGCGAAAGCAAAAGAAGCGGAAACACTTTATAAAGAATACCAGAAAGCCTCGGCTTCCCTGTCGGCCGCACAGAAAACGCAAAGAGAAGAAGCAATTGTGGCAAAAGAAAAGGAAGCAGCCGAACTGAGAAAGAAATATTTCGGTCCTGAAGGAGAAATGGCCAAAAAACAAGAAGCATTAATCGCACCTATTCAAGATAAAATCTATGAAGCGGTAAAACAGATTTCAGAGCAAAAAGGATATGCGGCAGTAGTAGACAGAGGCTCTGCCCAAAGTATTATTTTCGCGTCTCCAAGCATTGATATCAGCAATGAAGTGCTCTCAAGATTAGGATATTCAAATTAATTTCCTACATTTGCAACCGATAATCCAAATTTGCAATAACTAATAAAAAATAGAACTATGTTGAAAAAAATTGCTTTACTACTTTTACTCATCGTTCCGATGAGTGTATTTGCTCAGAAATTCGGGCATCTTAAATCTGCAGATGTACTTACTGTCATGCCGGAATTTACAAAGGCTCAGACTGACATCCAAGCTATGCAGAAACAATATGAGGATGAAATGAAACGTGCGACTGATGAACTGACCAAAAAATATACTGAATACCAACAGGAACAAGCCAACCTTCCTAAGAACATTCAGGAAAGACGCCAGAAAGAATTGCAGGAATTACAGGAAAAAGGAATGCAGTTCCAACAAGACGCACAACAGCAATTGCAGAAATCATACGCTGATATGATGGAACCTATCTACAAAAAAATTGAGGATGCCATCAAAGCAGTAGGCCAGGAAGGTGGATATACTTATATCTTTGATTTGAACAGAACAGAAATTCCCTACGTAAATGAAGCGCAGTCCACGGATGTAACTGCTGCTGTCAAAGCTAAAGTAGGAATCAAATAATTAAGTTAAAGACCTTTACAGGCACGGATTACACAGATTTCATAGGTTTCGAAACCGTGAACATCCGTGTAATCCGTGCCTGTATTATATAGCTATACTGCCATGATCCCATCTCTCCCCCCTTCAACCGGCCCTATCGGTGTATTCGACTCCGGCTACGGTGGTCTAACCATTCTGGACAAAATACGCGGACTGATGCCTGAATATGATTATATCTATTTGGGAGACAGCGCACGCTGTCCATACGGACCGCGCTCCTTTGAAGTTGTTTACGAATTTACCTTGCAAGCCGTAAGCAAACTGTTCGAACTAGGATGCCCTTTGGTGATATTAGCATGCAACACAGCATCGGCAAAAGCCTTACGCACCATCCAGCAGATCAATCTTCCGGTAATAGACGCTACCCGCAGAGTACTCGGGGTCATCCGGCCTACAGCAGAATGTATAGGAGAAATCACCCGAAGCCGGCACGTAGGCATACTGGCCACAGCCGGTACCATCAAATCCGAATCCTATCTTTTGGAAATACATAAATTATCTCCCGACATTGTGGTAACAGGAGAAGCCTGTCCCATGTGGGTTTCCTTAGTAGAGAATAATGAATATCAATCGGAAGGAGCCGACTATTTCGTCAAACAACATATCAACCGGCTGCTGGATAAAGACCCGGTGATTGACACCATCATACTGGGATGTACCCATTATCCGTTACTGCTTGATAAAATAAGACAGTTTACTCCCGGACATATCCGCATCATCGCACAAGGAGAATATGTAGCCCGAAGTCTGCAGGACTATTTGAACCGCCATCCTGAAATGGACGCACGTTGCGAAAAAGGAGGAAAGTGCCGCTTCCTTACCACCGAAAGTGAAAACAAGTTCGAGGAATCCGCTTCCATCTTCTTAGGTCGGCAGGACATAAAAGTAGAAAGCATAGCATTGGAATAACTTTCTTCCGGTTTACCTGTTATATATACCATCCATAACGCTTAATTCATGAAGATATGTATACAAATAAAGTAAAGAAGATAGCTGCGGTACACGATTTATCCGGTGCAGGACGAGTATCTCTCACCGTCGTTATCCCTATCCTCTCATCCATGGGCTTTCAAGTCTGCCCTCTGCCCACAGCCGTATTATCCAGCCACACCCAATACCCGCACTTCTCCTTCTTGGACCTCACGGACGAGATGCCCAAGATTATCAACGAATGGAAGCAACTGAAGATACAGTTTGACGCTATCTATACAGGCTATCTGGGCTCTCCCCAGCAAATACAAATCGTATCCCGGTTTATTGATGATTTCCGACAACCTGACAGTCTGGTTATGATAGATCCTGTTTTGGGAGATAACGGGAAATTATATACCAACTTCGATGAACAAATGATTATGGAGATGCGCCATCTCATCCGGAAAGCCGATGTTATCACACCTAATATGACCGAACTCTTTTATCTGCTTGACAAACCTTATAAAGCAGAGAATACGGACGCGGAACTGAAAAACTATCTGCACGAAATATCAGAACACGGTCCCGGTATCGTCATTATCACCAGCGTACCCGTACAAGATGACTCGCACAAGACTTCCGTATATGCATACGACAGGCAAGGAGACCGTTATTGGAAAGTTACTTGCCCCTACCTGCCTGCTCATTACCCCGGCACAGGTGATACATTTACCAGTGTGATAACTGGCTCACTGATGCAGGGAGACAGCCTGCCTATCGCCTTGGACCGCGCCACACAGTTCATCCTGCAAGGCATCCGCGCCACTTTCGGATATGAATATGATAACCGAGAAGGAATTCTGCTAGAGAAGGTATTGCACAATCTGGATATGCCAATCCAGATCAGCAGTTATGAACTGATTTGAGGATCCCGAAAGTAGAAGATTTGTCCCCCGGGAAAGAAGCTTGTACCAAGCCCTATTACTCCGACGATTAAGGTCGTTTTTCCTTATAGCTAACCCTTATCATACAGTTAACTACTACAGACTCCGGCAGTGGACTGTACAGTCTACTGCAAGAGTTTATACAGTCCACTATATCAGACTGTACAAACCACCGGAAGAGACTATAGTACACAACCATAAAAAAGAGCTTAACCATAAAACAAAATAGGGTTAACCACAAAGAAGAAAAGAGTAAAACCAAAGAAAGCAGCCAAATCGTACCGTGCAAACCAACAAACATCAGCCGTATCAACAATAATAAATAAATTACCTGCCCAGCAGCCTGCGGCTGAGATAACGCACGGGATACCACACAGAAAGAAAGCCCACCACCAGCACAGTGACAAAAACTATAACAATATCCCATGTATGGACACTGACCGGATAGGCATCCACCACAAAATTGCCACCGGAGTTACCACCTCCCAGCGAAAGCAATCCGAATTCCTGCTGGATAAAACAAAGGATCAAGCCCAGTACCACTCCGATAACCGCACCCATCAATGAAATCATACGCCCCTCGAACAGAAAGATACGCGTAATCAACTTGTCGCTGGCCCCTAAATTGCGCAATGTCACTACATCTGCCTTCTTATCTATAATCAGCATGGACAATGAGCCTATCACATTAAAGCAGGCTATCATCAGGATAAAGGTAAGGAAAATATAAGAGATCAGCTTCTCTATCTCCATAATGCGGAAAGTATCCGCTTGCTGCTCATACCGGTCCTGCACCCGGAAATCATCTCCCAATATTTTCTGTATCTTCGATTTTACACTCCCTACATCTACATCCGGCTTCAATTTCAATTCTACCGAACTCACTTCTGTGTCATACTGAAACAACCTACGGGCAAATTGGAGGGAAGTCAAAATGTAAGAAGAGTCATACTTCTGTTGGTTCACCGCAAAAACAAGGCCGCTGGAATATAAATCGGCAGAGTTAAAGCTGGAAGCAGGATTGGCCATATTGACTTTAACTCCCCGTTTGGGAGCATAAATCTCTAGCGGATCGAGGAATTTGATACCCGTTCCCAAGATAGAAACCAATTCTATGCCGGGAATGGCATAATCTACCACTTCATCATGCAACACGAATTGCCCCCGGCCGAAAAGGATACTGTCAATAGCGGTCAGATCCTCGAAATTATCTTCAATTCCTTTAATCACCGCCATGGTCTGACGATCTTTATACTGAACCATCGCATTCTCTTCCAAAGACTCAGAAAAAACAGCGATCTCCGGCATCCGGCGCAAAGCTTCTATACGCGCTTCTTGTCCGTCAAAAACCTTTCCGGTGACAGCCGTAATTTTCAGCTCCGGGTCAAAAGCCGTAAAGAAAGTAGCTACCAGATCCTGGAAGCCGTTAAAAACAGACAAAGTGCATACCAATGCCAATGTAGCCAAAGCCACTCCGCAGACGGAAATGGCTGAAATAACATTAATGGCATTGTGCGACTTCTTGGAAAAAAGATAACGCTTCGCTATATAAAAGGGAAAATTCACCGTCCGGTTCTACTTTTTCAACAGTTCGTCTATACGTTCGGCATAATCCAATGAATCATCCACAAAGAATTTCAACTCGGGAATGATGCGCAACTGATGGCGTACCCGTGTTCCTAATTCATAACGGATGGATTTCATATTATCATTGATATTCTTTACTATTTCCTGGCTCCTCTCAGAAGGGAACACGCTGAGATAGACGCGTGCAATACTCATATCGGGACTGATGCGGACAGCACTTACCGACACCAAAACACCATTCATGGACTTAGTCTGAAGCAGGAAAATCTCACTCAACTCCTTTTGGATCAAACGAGAAATCTTATTTTGTCTGGTCGTTTCCATAATTAATAATTATTCAGTTTGCTAATTTGCTAATATGCCATAGGGTTCATAGCGCAAGCTATGAGCACATTATTCAACATTTTTTTATGATTGTCAGCCCGTCGCGCAAGGGAAGAATCACCTTTTCAACCCGTTTGTCGGCAGCTACCAAATCATTAAATTTCTTTATTCCAATAGTCTGAAGATCTGTATGATGCGGTTCCTCCAATACATGTCCGTCCCACAATGTGTTGTCGGCAATGATATATCCGCCGGGTGATAATTTCTCCAGTACCATTTCGTAATATTCAATATACTTCCGCTTATCACCGTCTACAAACGCTAAATCAAAGGTAATGTTCATGCCAGGCAGCAACTTCAGCGCATCACCTATATAAAATTTAATCTTGCCGGCGTAAGGCGAACCTTCCAGCCAGGGACGTGTAAAGTCCTCCTGCTCATCGTTTATCTCAAATGTGTGCAACATGGCCCCCTCTTCCAACCCTTCGGCCAGGCAAAGTGCGGAGTAGCCACTGTAAGTCCCGATTTCCAACACCTGACGGGGGCGTATCATTTGCACAAACATTTTCAGCATACGTCCCTGCAAGTGGCCGGAAGCCATACGGGGACGTAAAAGCTTGACGTGCGTATCGCGATAAAGTGCCTTCAGGTAATCACTTTCTTCGTCAATGTGCTGAAGGATATATTCGTCAATAGCGTCCGTTTCTTTCATTCCTATCTTCTATTTTTATAGGTAACGGTTGCGGTTGGGCAGCACATAGTCCATAGCATACTTCAACACATCTCCCACTACATTGATTTCAAGGAAAGAAGTCTGAGTACCTTGCTTACCGCTGCTCAGATAGGCCACCATGTCGCTTTCACTCAAAACGCCATCATCCAGCAATTTACGCAAAGCAGCGAAATAATATGCCTGTCCGTTAGCCTTTTCGGGCATATAGATAGCCTCCACCCCATATGACAAAGCCAGATGACGCATCGTTTTTTCTTTATAACAGATGGCCAATACAGGATATTTGCCACGGAAAGCAGCAATATTACGTGCGGTACGCCCGCTGAAACTGTCGGTAATAATGGCGCGGATATTCAGTTTGCTGGTAGCCTTTACTGCCTGTTTTGCCAGGAAAGCAGTTACGTCATTGGAGTTTTCATCCAAAGGAATACGGATGTCATTCTCGGCCAGTTTATCTTTCTCAGCCTGCGCTGCAATCTTGGCCATCGTCTTCACGGCTTCCACCGGATACTTGCCGTATGCCGTTTCTCCACTCAGCATCAATGCATCCGTGCGGTAGTAAATAGCATTGGCAATATCGGTCACTTCAGCACGGGTAGGACGCGGATTATTAATCATGGTATGCAACATCTGGGTAGCAACAATCACCGGTTTCTTTGCCAGAATACATTTTTTTATCAACAAACGCTGAATGCCGGGGATTCGTTCCTGAGGAACTTCAATGCCCAAGTCACCACGAGCCACCATGACTCCGTCGGCCACTTCCAATATTTCATCAATATTGTCCACTCCTTCCTGATTCTCGATCTTGGCGATAATCTTAATGTCGCTGCCGTATGCATCCAGTATCTGGCGGATATCCAGCACATCTTGCTTATTACGAACAAACGAATGTGCTATGAAATCAATGTCCTTTTCAATAGCATACAGTATATTGTTACGGTCCTTTTCTGTCAAAGAAGGGAGATTGATGCGCACGCCCGGTACATTCACACTCTTACGGTTACCCAAAGTAGCTTCATTCTGCACCTCGCACAACAAATACTCGTCTGTCTTCTCAATCACGCGCAGCTCCAGATCACCATCATCAATCAGAATATCGCCATCCACCTGAAGATCATGCACAAAACCAGGATAAGATACAGCAATACATTCACGGGTCGTTTCTTGTGCTGGATTGCCTACAATCTTTACTTTGTCACCAATCTGATAAGGAATAGGCTCGCCGCCTGCAATAGCAGTAGTACGCACTTCGGGACCTTTTGTGTCCATCAATATGGCAATACGGTTGGAAACCTCACGTACATTGGTTATCAATTTTTCAAAACCTTCACGTGAAGCGTGAGCCGTATTCATACGGACCACATTCATACCAGCCTTGAAAAGATCTCTTATAAACTCTACCTCGCAACGCTGATCTGAGATGGACGCTACGATTTTTGTTTGTTTCAACATCATAATCTTATCACCTTATATTATACCTAAACTTTTTATTTTCTCATCAACAAAGCCTCAATCGCCAAACGATATGAATGAAGCCCGAACCCACAAATTACTCCCACACAAGCGCAAGAAATCATCGACTTATGGCGAAACTCCTCACGGGTATGTACATTTGAGATGTGCACCTCAATCACAGGAGCTGTCACGGAGCGGATAGCATCCTGTAAAGCAATGGAAGTATGCGTATAAGCCCCTGCATTCAAGACGATGCCGTCATAATCAAAACCCACTTCGTGTATTTTATTGATCATCTCACCTTCCACATTCGACTGATAATACGCTATTTCAATGTCCGGATAAGTACGGCGCAATTCCACCAGATAGTCTTCAAATGAAACAGCACCATAAATGGAAGGTTCCCGTTTGCCTAATAAATTGATATTAGGTCCATTAATAATTTGTATTTTCATATTTATACTATATCTGAACTTTTTCTACCTTTGCAGGGAATTTGGGTACAAAGGTAGAAAAAAGAAATGAAAAGAACCGAGAAAACAGACAAGATATTGGTGAAATACAAGCAATATTTAAAGTTGGAGAAATCGTTATCTGACAATACGGTAGATGCTTATCTTACTGACCTGGACAAGTTACTGGCTTATCTTACATTAGAAAATATCAACATTCTGGATGTCCGGCTTGAAAATCTGGAAGATTTCTCAGCCGGATTACATGATATCGGCATCCACCCCCGTTCGCAGGCACGCATCTTGTCAGGCATCCGCTCTTTCTACCGTTTCCTCATTATGGAAGATTATCTGGAATCCGACCCAACAGAATTACTGGAATCCCCCCAGACAGGTTTCAAACTGCCCGAAGTAATGACGGTGGAAGAAATAGACTTATTGATAGGCAGCATAGACCGCGGAACCAAAGAAGGTCAACGCAACAGAGCCATATTGGAAACACTTTACAGTTGCGGACTACGTGTTTCCGAACTCTGTAATCTGAAATTATCCGAACTTTATTTTGAAGAAGGCTTCATCAAGGTGGAAGGGAAAGGAAGCAAACAGCGGCTGGTCCCTATTTCACCGCGTGCCATCAAGGAAATCAGGCTCTACTTCACCGACCGTAACCTGATGAAAATAAAGCCGGGATTTGAAGATTTTGTCTTCATCAGCAATTTCGGGAAGAACATCTCCCGCATCATGGTTTTCCATATCATCAAGGAACTGGCAGAGCGCATCGGTTTGAAAAAAAAAATCAGTCCTCATACCTTCCGCCATTCTTTTGCGACACACTTGCTGGAAGGAGGCGCCAACTTGCGTGCCATACAGTGTATGCTTGGACACGAAAGTATCGGGACCACAGAAATTTATACACACATAGACCGCAATATGTTACGCAGTGAAATCATAGAACACCACCCCCGTAACATCAAATTCAGAGAAAAAGGTAAATAAAGGTTCTATATTCTAAAATATTTTAAGATAAATTGAAAAAAAAGCAGGCTAAGAAGCTAGCACATAATAGAGTTTTTCCTATCTTTGTCCCCAAAGAGACGCACAAAAACGTACTATAGCGAATTTTACATTACAAACGTTAAATTAATAAAGTAACTATGATTAAAAAGTTGTATTTGCCCTTAGTGGCTTTATTGGTCCTTGCCCTGTCATCATGCGGCAAGATGGGAGAATTGTCTTCTGACTATTTCACAACTAACCCTGAAGTGCTTGAAGCAATCGGTGGTAAAGTGCCTGTGACAATTAATGGTAAATTCCCCGAGAAGTATTTCAAGAAGAACGCAACTGTTGAAGTTACCCCTGTTCTGAGATGGAAAGGTGGCGAAGCTAAAGGCCAGCCTGCTGTATTCCAAGGAGAAAAAGTAGAAGGAAACAATCAGACTATCGCTTACAAAGCAGGTGGTAGCTATACGATGAAAGCTTCTTTCGACTATGTTCCCGAAATGGCAAACTCTGAACTTTATCTTGATTTCAAGATTACAAAAGGAAAGAAATCATACACTATTCCTTCTGTGAAAATCGCTGATGGCGTTATCGCGACTTCTGAACTGCCTACTGCTGCCAGCTCTAACGCATCATACGCTAACGATGCTTTCCAACGCATCATTAAAGATGCTCAAACTGCTAACATCATGTTCTTGATCCAGCAAGCTAACTTGCGCAACAGTGAATTGAATTCTGACGATATCAAAGAATTCCATAAGAAAGTGGCTGAAGTTAATGCTGACACCAAGAACTACAAACTGAATAACATTGAAATTTCTGCATACGCTTCACCTGATGGTGGTGTGAAACTGAACACCGGTTTGGCTGAAAACCGTGAAGCAAACACAGAAAAATATATGGAACGCCAGTTGAAGAAAGGCAAGATTGATACTAACCTGGATGCAAAATACACTGCACAAGATTGGGAAGGTTTCCAAGAACTGGTATCCAAATCAAACTTGCAGGATAAAGATTTGATCTTGCGTGTTCTTTCTATGTACAATGATCCTGAACAAAGAGAAGCTGAAATCAAGAATATTTCTTCTGTATACAAAACTTTGGCTGACGAAATCCTGCCTCAGTTACGTCGTGCCCGTTTAACTGCCAACTATGACATCATCGGTCGTAGCGATGATGAAATCAACGAAGCATTCAACTCTGATCCTAAAGTATTGAGTGTAGAAGAATTATTGTACGCTGCTACACTGACTAACGACAACGCCCGCAAAGAAGCTATCTTCAACAAGACAACTCAACTTTATCCGAACGATTTCCGTGCTTATAACAACCTGGGTGAATTGGCATTCGCTGCCGGTGATGCTGCTAAAGCAGAAAACTACTTCAAACAAGCTGCTTCTAAGAACGCTAGCGCTCCTGAAGTAAACGCTAACCTTGGTCTTTGCGAATTGGTTAAGGGCAATGTTGCAGCTGCTGAAACTTACTTAGGCAAAGCTACAGGTGCTAATGCTGCCGGTGAAGCTTTGGGTAACTTGTATATCAAACAAGGCCAGTATGACAGAGCTGTCAACTCATTCGGTGACGCTAAGACTAACAGTGCCGCTCAAGCTCAGATTTTGGCTAAAGACTATAACAAAGCAAAAGCGACCTTGTCTGCAATCAAGAATCCGGATGCAATGACTGACTACTTGATGGCTATCGTTGGTGCTCGCACAAACAATGCTTCATTGGTAAGCAGCAGCATCAAGAGCGCAATCGCAAAAGATCCTTCAATGGCTGAAAAAGCTGCTAACGATCGCGAGTTCGCTAAATACGCCGACGCTATCAAATAATATAACTAGATATCATCTTGTCTAGTTTTTAGATGATTATTACTGTAACCGGAGGCTTCGTGATGAAGCTTCCGGCTTTTTTATGTAAAATAACCTTCATTTATACCTGCCTTTAGCCACAAAATGCGTATTTTCGCAAAAAATATCTTGAAATGAAAAAATTACTATTCTTTCTTTTCACTCTTGTTGTGCTGGCAAGCGGCTGCGGCAAGAAAAATACATTCACCTTAGAAGGAAGCATTAAAGGACTCCCTTCAGACACTATATTAGTATTTTATCAAGAGCCCGATTACAAGCTAGATACCATACTCCTCTCAAAAGGCAAATTCACTTACACTATTACCCCTGACACATTTACTATCTTTTCATTACTATTAGGAGAAAAACAAATCTTGCCGATATATGCTGATAAAGGAGAAAGTGTCACCCTAAACGGAATGGTCGGAGAGATAGAGGTTAAAGGAAAGGGAGAAAACGCACAACTGGCAAAACATATCCAGTATCTTAACACATTAGAAAATAACAAAACTGCCGTTATGGCTGCTGTGGATTCATTAATTAAAACCAATCCACACTCGTATAGCAATATCTATCTGATAGACAAATATTATGTACAGGACTCGCTTCCTGACTATAACCACATAGATCAACTGATAAAAGGATTAAGCGGTATCATAAAAGACACACCTTATATTATAGATCTCCAGAATAAATTAAGTGAGAAAAAAGAACTGACAGATCATCGCTACGTTTCCAACATCTCGTGCACGGACAGAGAAGGAAAGACCATCAACTGGAACAGCGTAAAAGGGAAATATGTCCTTTTGGATTTTTGGGCAAGCTGGAACAAAGAAAGCATTGCCACACAAGATTCTTTAGTACCCGTACAAAAGGCATTGAAAAAAAATAAGTTTGTTATTATCAGCCTCTCCCTTGACTTGGACAAAAAGGAATGGATGGAGAAAATCATTCAAAGAGACACCACACAATGGAAACAAGTTTGCGATTTCAAAGGCTGGGACAATTCCATTGTCAAACAGCAAGGCATAACCCGGATTCCTGCCAATATACTTATAGGTCCTGACAAGCGGGTCATCACGCAAGATATACGAGGCAAAGAACTGATAGACAAAGTGAAACAGCTGATAGAACAAGATAAAGAGAAAGAAAAAGCCGCCAAAGAGGCAGAACGTACTCGAAAGAGACAAAATAAAAAATAAAAGAATGCTGGTAAAAGTCTATGGAGCAGCCGTTCAAGGTATCGACGCTACCATTGTAACTATTGAAGTAAATAGTTCACGAGGTATAAAATTCTTCCTTGTCGGTCTGCCGGACTCGGCCGTGAAAGAAAGTCATGAACGTATTATTTCCGCTTTACAGGTAAACGGATATAAATTCCCTACTTGTCAGATTGTAGTGAATATGGCCCCTGCTGACATACGTAAAGAGGGGTCTGCATACGATCTTCCGCTAGCAATCGGAATATTGGCCGCTACCCAAATCGTATCGGAAGAAAAACTTTCACGCTATCTTATTATCGGAGAACTTAGCCTAGATGGAAGCCTGCAACCCGTCAAAGGAGCTCTCTCCATAGCTATCAGTGCCCGAGAACAAGGTTTTGAAGGATTCATACTTCCCAAACAAAATGCGCGAGAAGCTGCTGTAGTAAACAATCTGAAAGTATATGGCGTAGAAAATATCAAAGAGGTCATCGAATTTTTCAATAATGAACGCAATCTGGAGCCTAGCATCGTCAATACACGGGAAGAATTCTATGAAAACCAAAGTAGCTTTCCATACGATTTTGCTGATGTAAAAGGACAAGAAAGTGTAAAACGCGCATTGGAAGTAGCCGCGTCTGGAGGACACAACTTGATTATGATCGGTTCACCCGGAAGTGGAAAGTCCATGATGGCAAAGTGTATGCCAAGCATTCTCCCTCCCCTGTCATTGGGTGAAAGTCTGGAAACGACTAAAATACATTCAATAGCAGGAAAATTAGGAAAAGACAGCTCACTGATTGCTATTCGGCCTTTCCGTAGTCCCCATCATACAATCTCGCAAGTAGCAATGGTAGGTGGCGGCACCAATCCCCAACCGGGAGAAATCAGTCTGGCCCACAACGGTTTGCTCTTTCTAGACGAGTTGCCGGAATTTAATAGAAGTGTACTTGAAGTACTTCGCCAACCCCTAGAGGACAGGTATATATCCATCTCACGAGCTAAATACAGTCTAGATTATCCGGCCAGTTTCATGCTGGTAGCTAGTATGAATCCCTGTCCATGCGGATATTATAATCATCCCACACGAGCTTGCGTCTGTAATCCTGGACAAGTGCAACGGTACCTGAACCGTATCTCCGGTCCTTTACTGGACCGCATAGATATCCAAATAGAAATAGTTCCGGTTCCATTCGAGAAAATGGCAGAACAACATCATGCAGAAAGTAGTGCAAGCATACGCAAACGGGTTATCAAGGCCCGGGAAATACAAGCTCAACGTTTTGCTAACCATCCGGGTATTTACTGCAACGCACAAATGGAAGCCGGATTACTCCATCTGTATGCTCAACCCAATGAAGCAGGGCTAAAATTATTACAAACTGCCATGACACGCCTCAACCTGTCGGCACGCGCATATGGTCGTATTCTAAAAGTAGCACGTACCATTGCCGATCTGGACAACAGCGAACACATTACTTCCATCCACCTGGCAGAAGCGATAAGCTATAGAAATCTTGATAGAGAAGACTGGGCCGGCTAGTTTAGCTGCCGGGCTCAGTTTCCTTTGCATGATAAATGACCTGCATCAATGAATCCAGTTCAATGTAATTTGCAAGTATATCCTCTTCTTCATCGGTCATTTCCCAATCTTTATTCTCACTCTTTTTAGAGAAAAGTACATTCAAAATGAATTTATACCACGCATTCATGATTCTTTCAATCTAAGGTTTTCATCAAAAACAGAATAAGAAAAGTTTAGTTCATTAATCTTCCCTATTTTTCTCTTTTTTCGATAGCTTTATCGAACCTTTAGGAGAGAACTCAAATTTTCCTACATACCAATGTCCACCCTCTTCCAACTTCTTTTGATTCATATCTTTGATTAAAACAGAATCTGATTTAAATGCACCACCATTTTCTTCGCCGTCTATATCATTAAAATAGACTTTCTGTTCATTAATTCCACCTATACTCAAGTCTTCGGTCTTGAATTCTCCTTTTTCATCTGTATAAATTGTATCGGCAGGGAAAACGCCATTATTCCAATCTTGCCTTACGATTACCTGAATGTTTTTCAAAGGCTCATCCTTATCCGAAGTCACTGTACCTTTCACTAAGAATTTGCTATAAGGAGTACCATATTCACATCGTATCTCCCAATTCTCATCTTCATTACTGCAAGAAGCGAATCCAAGTAAAACCAACGCTCCGGACAATAACCGATGTACTGTCATTTTCTTTTTCATGTTCATAATCCCTAATAGTTTAAAGTCAGTTTTTATGTTATTTATCTTCTTTAGAAAGTTTTATTTCCATGTTGTATTCATAAGTACCTAAATACCAGTTTCCGTCTCCTTTCTTTATTTGTTTACTTTCCATATCCTTCATACAGACAGAATCCGATTTAAAAGTTCCTCCATTTGCCTCACCATCTATATCATTAAATATCAATTTCTTCGTATCGACCCATCCGTCTCTCATCATCTGTGAAACAAACTCACCTCCAGAATCTGTATAAATAGTATCATTCATCCGGACCAACTCCCCTTCTTCATCATTATAATATGCATTCTCATTTTTTACAATTACCTGAATGTCTTTCAAAGCCTTTCCGTCATCAGATATCACCTTACCTCTTACCCAGAAATCCATAGTAGGAGTTCCATATTCCACTGAGGTTTCAGCACAAGCAGCAAAACCCAATAAAGCCAGCACACCGCATAAGCTCTGCTCCAATACTTTCTTCTGTTTCATCTTCTTCATTCCTTTCTTTTTTATGGTGTTTGCAATCTTTTTAAATGACAGAACAATAAATCTCCATTTTCATCGCGCAGGTGCATGCCATTCCCTTTACAGAAACGAAAATATTTACAATCAGCACATTCATCTTTTTTCATCCATTCTCGGTCACGGTAAGGTTTGAATCTATGATTCCATACTTCCATAAAATCATTCTCATAAATATTTCCCTGGTGATAATCGGCACGAATACTGGGACAAGCAGAAATCGCTCCATCAATAAGAACTGAGCCGACCGATATTCCCGCCCGGCAAGCGAAGAAAGTATCGCGCACTTCAGCCTCATAATTACCTAGAAATCCCTCACAACCGTAACTTACATGGATCCGTCCTTCCTTACGGCTCTTCCTAATAAATTCCATTACTCCTCTGAACTCCTCATTAGACAATTGAAGTTCAGGATCTTTGGCTGCACGCCCTACCGGGAATATAGTAAAAAGCCGCCAACCTTTTACCCCCAAACTTATCAAGAAGTCTTTCAACTCCTCCAAACGCATATAACTATGCTTATTTACACAAGTAACCACATCAAAAACAAAATCAGGAACCTGTACCATCAACTTGATCGCTTCAACAGCCCGTTCAAAACTTTGCGGGTTGCCCCGCATCCAGTTATGATCCGTCGCAAAACCGTCAAGACTGACCGTAGCCGTATGCAATCCGGCATCCAACAGCCCATTCAATCGTTCACGAGTCATATATAGTCCATTAGTTACCATTCCCCAAGGAAACCCTCTTTCATAAATAGCACGCCCACACTCTTCCAGATCCTTCCTCATCAAGGGTTCCCCACCAGTAATAATCACAAAGATTTTATGCGGATCATTTTGAGCTGAGACACTATCCAACACCCGAAGAAAATCTTCCTTCGGCATATCAGGATGACCAGCGATCTTTTTACAATCACTGCCACAATGTCGACAATGCAAATTACAACGAAGAGTACATTCCCAAAATAGTTGCTTCAACTGATGCTCTTCCGTACGCTCATTTTCCAACCGCCGGAATATTTCAAGACCCATCCGACGACGAATAGACAAAGGGGCATTTATATTCATGTGTTTTTCCTTTTTTATATTAAATGCAAAGAAGTGCAAATCACTGCATCACAATATAACATTTTTTGCAATTTCCCAGCTTCCGGCAAAGCCCCCGAATAACAATATCTTATAATAAGTATGGTCTGTCAGAAATTTTAAAGGAGAAATATTTCTGATTATTCCATATACTTACTAAAAATCACTAACTTTGCACGTTACTGGTAGAAATAACAAAAAAAGACATCATACAATGGAAAATAAATTCAAAAGAACCACCGTCACATCCGCTTTGCCTTACGCAAACGGTCCGGTACATATTGGTCATCTGGCAGGTGTATATGTTCCTGCTGATATCTACGTGCGCTATCTCCGCCTGAAGAAAGAAGATGTTCTTTTCATCGGAGGCTCTGACGAACACGGAGTACCTATCACCATTCGTGCAAAGAAAGAAGGTATTACTCCGCAAGATGTGGTGGACCGCTATCATACCTTGATAAAAGAATCATTCAAAGAATTTGGAATTTCATTCGATATATACTCTCGTACTACATCAAAAACACACCACGAACTAGCTTCCGAATTCTTCAAAACCCTGTATGATAAAAGTGAGTTCATTGAAAAGACCTCCATGCAATATTATGACGAAGAAGCCCATCAGTTCCTGGCCGACCGTTATATTATCGGTGAATGTCCTCACTGCCATGCAGAAGGAGCCTACGGTGACCAATGCGAGAAGTGCGGAACATCTCTTTCTCCAACCGACCTGATCAATCCGAAAAGTGCTATCAGTGGCAGCCAACCTGTGATGCGTGAAACTAAACACTGGTATCTGCCATTGGACAAACACGAAGGATGGCTGCGTGAATGGATTCTTGAGAATCATAAAGAATGGCGCCCTAATGTATACGGACAATGTAAAAGCTGGTTGGATATGGGCTTGCAACCTCGTGCGGTAAGCCGTGACTTGGATTGGGGAATCCCTGTTCCTGTAGAAGGTGCTGAAGGAAAAGTACTTTACGTATGGTTTGATGCCCCCATCGGCTATATTTCAAATACAAAAGAATTACTTCCCGACAGTTGGGAAACTTGGTGGAAAGATCCAGAAACCCGTTTGATTCACTTCATCGGAAAAGACAATATTGTATTCCACTGCATTGTTTTCCCTGCTATGCTGAAAGCAGAAGGAAGCTATATCTTACCGGATAACGTACCTAGCAATGAATTCCTGAACCTGGAAGGTGACAAGATTTCCACTTCACGCAACTGGGCAGTATGGTTGCATGAATATTTGCAGGACTTCCCCGGCAAACAGGATGTATTGCGCTATGTATTGACAGCCAATGCCCCCGAGACAAAAGACAACGATTTTACCTGGAAAGATTTTCAAGCACGTAACAACAATGAGTTGGTAGCTGTTTATGGTAACTTTGTAAACCGTGCTTTAGTGCTGACTCATAAATATTTCGATGGGAAAGTTCCAGTTTGCGGTGAATTGACCGATTACGATAAAGAAACATTAAAAGAATTTGCAGACGTAAAGGCAGAAGTAGAAAAACTATTGGATGTATTCAAATTCCGCGATGCACAAAAAGAGGCAATGAACCTGGCACGTATCGGTAATAAATACTTAGCTGATACAGAACCCTGGAAACTGGTAAAGACTGATATGGACCGTGTAGCCACCATTCTTAACATAGCATTGCAACTAGTTGCCAATCTGGCAATTGCTTTCGAACCCTTCCTGCCTTTCAGCAGCGAAAAGCTCCGCCAAATGCTGAATATGGAAACATTTGAATGGGACCAACTGGGACGTACCGATCTGCTGGCAGAAGGGCATCAATTGAATAAAGCAGAACTGTTGTTCGAAAAGATCGAAGATGAAACCATTCAAGCACAAGTAGACAAACTGTTGGCTACCAAAAAAGCAAACGAGGCTGCCAGCTATAAAGCTAACCCGATAAAACCGATAATTGCTTTCGAAGAATTTGAAAAGCTAGATATCCGTGTAGGTACCGTATTAGAATGTGAAGTAGTGCCTAAAATGAAAAAACTGCTGAAATTCAAGATTGCTGACGGACTGGAGAACCGTACCATCGTCAGCGGTATCGCGCAACATTATAAACCGGAAGAACTGATAGGCAAACAAGTTTTATTCATTGCCAACTTTGCTCCGCGCCAATTCAAGAATGGACTGGTGAGCGAAGGCATGATTCTAAGTGCTGAAAACTTTGACGGCACCTTAGCAGTGACCTCATTATTAAGGGAGGTAAAGCCGGGCAGTGAAGTGAAATAATATACACCCAAATACAGAAAAGGCTGAAAGCAACTGAAACGTCCGCTTTCAGCCTGACTATTTTATAATCTATCTATAAAAATGGCAGAACAATCCTTGAAAGAAAAAACAGCAAAAGGCCTCTTTTGGGGTGGACTAAGCAACGGAGTACAGCAGCTGCTGAATCTTTTTTTCGGGATATTCCTATCACGCATTCTGAATGCCGAAGATTATGGCATGGTGGGAATGCTATCCATCTTCTCTCTTATTGCAGGTTCCTTACAGGAAAGTGGGTTCACGGCAGCCCTAGCTAACAAACGGGAGATCTCCCACAAAGACTATAATGCCGTATTCTGGTTCAGTACCGGACTAAGTGCCTGTCTCTACCTCATTTTGTTCCTTTGCGCCCCACTCATTGCCGAATTCTATCATACTCCCGAACTGACAGCTTTGGCACGATACACTTTCCTCGGTTTCTTTGTAGCCAGTTTGGGTATTGCCCACAGTGCTTACCTGTTCCGCAACTTAATGGTCAAGCAAAAGGCAATGGCGGTCACTATCGGATTAACTGCCTCAGGAACTATCGGTATAACTATGGCCTGCTTGGGATTTGCCTATTGGGGCATAGCCACACAAAGCATTGTTTATGTAGGAACTATTAATATCTGTTATTGGTGCTTCTCACCCTGGCGACCTACACTTACTTTCGATTTCAAGCCTTTAAAAGGGATGCTTTCTTTCAGCAGCAAATTAGTAGTAACCAATATATTCAACCACATCAATAATAATATCTTTACCGTTATTCTTGGTAAATTCTATTCGGGACAAGAAGTAGGCTATTTTACTCAAGCTAATAAATGGAATTATATGGGACATTCATTAATTTCAGGAACAGTCAACAGTGTGGCCCAACCTGTACTTTCCAGTTTATCGGATGAAAGGGAACGCCAACAACGCGCTTTCCGGAAGATGCTCCGCTTCACTGCCTTTATTTCTTTCCCGGCTATGTTAGGATTATCATTAATCGCACCCGAACTGATTATGCTGACTATTACGGACAAATGGTTGCCCAGTGCCTCCATCCTACAGTTGCTCTGCATCGGTGGCGCATTCATCCCCATAACCAATTTGTATTCCAACCTAGTTATCAGCAAAGGAAAATCGGATATCTACATGTGGAATACCATCAGTTTAGGCATTATCCAGTTAACAACCATGCTCCTGCTTTATCCATACGGTGTACATACCATGATTATAGTGTATGTATCCATCAATATCTGCTGGCTGTTTGTATGGCACTATTTTGTATGGCAACAAATACGGCTCAACTTGTTCGCAGCACTGAAAGACATCCTTCCGTTTGCCTTCATAGCTACTGCGGTAATGGCAGCTACCTATTATGTCACTATCGGCTTTGCCAATCTGTATTTATTAATGGCAAGCAAGATTATCATAGCCGGCACACTCTACACAGCCATCCTGTGGTTGAGCGGCTCTGTCACTTTTAAAGAGAGTTTACACTATATAATCAAGAAATAATGGCTGCTACACGTCACTCCGGATTAGAATGTTTACGAATTATCAGTATCATACTGATTGTATCCATGCATATTCTAGGGAATACCTTCCACACCAGTAATTTGCTGAACAAAGAATTCATACTATTTGTCAATACATTGGGAAACACAGGAGTAACTTTATTCATTCTGATCTCAGGCTATTTCGGAATCCGTTTCAATACACATAAATTTTTCAAGATGCTGGTTGTCGTATGGTTTTATTCCATCGTTTCTTATCTGATCGAAACAATATGGCTTCACACTCCGCATACCTGGACAGGACTAGCCTCCTCATTGATACCGATACTTAGCAAAAAATACTGGTTTATGACCTGCTATGTAGTGCTTTATTGTTTCTCACCCTATTTAAACCGACTGGTTCAAAACCTCTCACAAAAAAGTTATGAACAACTACTGTTACTATGGGGATTCTTTTTTATATTTGCCCCGACAATCCTGTTTTTTGAAATTCAAAATGACACAGGTAAGGGAATTATCAATGTCACACTAGCTTATCTCATAGGACAATATCTGAAGGTCTATGGTCTTCCGGAAAACATGAAACGACATAGCTGGGATATTTTATCAGGGAGCCTTGCCGGTATTTTTATACTGAATTCCCTGCTTACAGCAATGAGTGGAAATATCATACTGAGATTCGCCCGAGATAATAATCTACTGATTATCATCGCCTCTATCATGGTTTTCTACCAGTTCACCCGATGGCATTTTTCATCCCGCATCATCAATTACCTAGCAGGATACGTTTTTGCCTTATATATGCTTCAAGGACTTCTTATCCACTGTTTACAACCCTGGTATACCCCTTATGCAGACAGCAATCTACTTGTTCTGTATTTTATGGGAACACTTGTTTCTATCTGTCTGACAACACTTGTTATAGAATGGAGCAGACGGCTGCTATTAGGAAAAATAGAAAACAAATTAGCAGATGCAATGGAAAGAAGAGGAGCAAAAATTAAAATGTTTACAGATAATCATTAAAACAATTATTTATTTCCGCAACTCATAATTTCAAAATCTCCAATGGAGTCCCTCCTATCTGAGCTGCCATATCCGAAAATGAACTCTGAAAAGAACCATATATTTTTTGTGTACGGGCCAATGTGTACATATCCGTGATACCCTCCCTTATTCCCTCCAAAGATCCACGGTCTGCCTTTTTTCCGGAACAGAATATCCGGTCACCATAACGCTCTTTCATCTCCCGCTTCACCTCTTCCGAATCTGTAGCCAAATAGATAGCCACCTTATCGTCCTCTTTTATCTCCTCATCCAGTTTCTGATAGAATAACTCGATAGGGCTTTGCCGGATAGAAGCCAGATTATCTGTACGACGGATATGCATACCAATCATGGTATCCGAAAAATTCCGACAACGGTTTTCCACCTCTTCCATAACCTCTTCTACCGGAACAAATAACCGACTGATCCATACATAATCATAAGGTTGAAAAGCGGTATATGATGCCATATAAACACAGCTACCTTCTTTAACCCACCGTTCAAAATCAAAATGCCGATTACATAAAGGAGTAATAGAACGCTCGTACAGGCAAGACTTGAAAAACAGTTTCTGAAACAAAAGCGGGAAATGAAAATTCCTGGAACGAGGTCTGTCCAACAATGCATAATCCAACTGCGAAGCATCCCGCAAACAGGCAATCTTCCTGTCCACAGGTTTGAACAATTGGCTAAACGGTGCATTTAGCGCCCAATCCTGAAACCAAACGATACTTAAATCACTATCACTCTTCGCTGCCAGTGCCACGGCCGAAGCCACCGCACGCATACGGTTAGCCAGTCCTCCTACCGGTACAAATGTAATTTTACCCATTCTCATTAAATTTTAAGGCAAATATAAACAACATTGCTTATAAATGCTAATTAATTACTACTTTTGCATAGTCCCCCGATAAACAAAAGAAATGAGAAAAAATATCGCAATCGTATTAGCAGGAGGTATAGGCAGCCGCTTAGGTCTGTCCACTCCCAAGCAATTCTTTAAAGTAGCGGGCAAAATGGTAGTCGAGCATACAATAGATGCTTTCGAAAGCAATCCGCACATCGATGAAATTGCCATTGTTTCCAATCCTTTTTATATTGCTGACTTTGAGTCCATCATTATCAAGAATGGATGGAAAAAAGTGAAGAAGATTCTGAAAGGCGGTCAGGAAAGATTTCATTCCAGCCTTTCGGCTATCAAAGCTTACGAAGGCAGCGATGTCAACCTGATTTTCCATGATGCTGTACGTCCATTGGTCAGCCAACGTATTCTAAATGATGTCATCAAAGCATTGGAAACATATGCAGCTATTGATGTCGCCATGCCTGCCACTGACACCATTATCGAAGTAGATGGAGATTTCATTCATCAGATTCCCGACCGGTCCAAACTAAAACGGGGGCAGACTCCACAAGCTTTTCATTTGGAAACCATCAGCCACGCTTATGAAATCGCCTTGAAAGACGAACATTTCAAAGTTACCGATGACTGTGGGGTTGTTGTAAAATATTTACCCGATGTACCTGTATATGTAGTTACAGGCGAGGAAAGCAACATGAAGCTGACCTATAAAGAAGATACCTACCTATTGGACAAATTCTTCCAGTTACGTAAAAGTGAGCTGAATGAAATTCCATTGAATGAAAGCCAACTGAAAGGCAAAGTAGCCGTCATCTTCGGTGGAAGCTATGGAATAGGAGAACATACAGCCCGTATGCTACAGGAGAAACAAGCAAAAGTATTCTGTTTTTCCCGAAGCATGAACGGTGTGGATGTAGGCAAAAAGGAACAAGTGGCCGATGCTCTAAAAAAAGTATTCTTACAAACCCACAGAATAGACTATATCATCAACACGGCTGGCGTCCTCAACAAAGAGCCTTTGATGAGTTCGGACTATCAAACGATATACAATGCGGTGAGCACCAACTATATGGGAACTATCAACGTAGCGATGGAGGCGTACGCCTATTTAAAAGAAAGCAAAGGGAAATTAGTTTTCTTCACCTCCAGTTCCTATACTCGCGGCAGAGCTTTCTACAGCATCTATTCCTCTACGAAAGCGGCCATTGTAAACTTTGTACAAGCTATCGCACAAGAATGGGAACCGTTTGGCATTGCTGTTAATTGCATCAACCCCGAACGTACCAAAACTCCCATGCGCGTAAAAAACTTCGGAACAGAACCTGAGAACACCCTATTATCAGCAGAAAAGGTCGCAATTGCCACCATACAGTCATTGGTTTCCGAATTTACAGGACAAGTAATTGATGTAAAAAGAAATGAAGTATGAAAAATGAATTTCTATCTACCTATGTAGCCAATAACCTGCGAGCCTGCCAACTGAAGCAACTCTCCATATTAGAAGAAATGGACCGTATTTGCCAAAAGCACCACCTGACCTACTGGCTGGACGGAGGTACATTATTGGGAGCCGTGCGCCACGGAGGATTCATCCCTTGGGATGATGATATAGATATAGGAATGCCATTGGCCGATATGCAAAAATTCATAGAAGTAGCTCCTGACGAACTATCCGAAGGGTTATTCCTCCAAACCCCACAAAGTGATCCTTCAAGCAAGGAACCGATTATAAAAGTGAGGGACTTGAACTCTCTGTATGTAGAATTCGGCGATAATTTTAATGCGGATTATCAAAAGGGGCTTTTTGTAGATATATTCCCATTTATTGATTACCCCAGCATACCCAAATCATGGGTAAAGAAGCTAACCAAAGGAATCTCCAAAAGCTATTCCATTCTGCATACGCAACATTATTATTCTCTACGTGCCTTCGCAGAATTCTTTTACTTCGGCACAAAATACTGGCTGTTCAAAGGAATATGGAATCTGCTTGGTCTGCTCTACAAAAAAGATACTTATCTTTCCAATGTTCTGATAAACAATGGATACGGTATCATGCACCGCAAAGACTCTGTATTTCCCATATCAGAAATAATTTTTGAAGGGAAACCATTCAAGGCACCTGCCAACCCAGATGCTTACCTGAAAGATTTATATAAGAATTACATGGACATTCCTCCCAAAGACAAACAGAAAATCCATGCCATTTATATTCACCCCGAATTGATAAAGAAACCATGAAACCGTTCCTTGTAGATGTACCCGTACTCATTTTGTTCTTCAACCGCCCGCAACAACTATCACAAGTGTTTGAACAAGTCAGGAATGCCCGTCCCTCCAAGCTTTTCCTCTATCAGGACGGACCACGTGGCGAACACGACCTGCCCGGTATAAAAGCATGTCGTGAAGTGACAGATCAGATAGACTGGGATTGCAAAGTCCATCGCATGTATCAGGAGAAGAACTATGGTTGCGACCCTTCGGAATACATCTCACAAAAATGGGCTTTTTCTATGGTTGACAAATGTATCGTATTGGAAGATGACGATGTGCCTTCCGTTTCTTTTTTCACATTCTGTAAAGAAATGTTAGACAAATACGAGCAAGACACCCGTATCACCATGATTGCAGGTTTCAATAACGAAGAGATTACTCCGGATGTACCATACGATTATTTCTTTGCCTCCACCTTCTCGATTTGGGGATGGGCCAGTTGGAGAAGGGTCATCGACCAATGGGACGAGCATTATACTTTTCTAGAGGATAAGTTCAATATGCAACAACTGGAGCAGCTCATTAAAGAACGGAAATTCCGCAAAGACTTTATCTACATGTGCCATCGCCATAAAGAAAACAACAAAGCCTATTATGAAACCATCTTCCACGCTTCCATGCTTTTCAACTCGGGACTGGCTATCGTACCTACCCGCAACATGATTAACAATTTGGGAGTCACAGCAGATTCCACCCATTTTGCCGGTTCTGTTCATACACTGCCCAAAGGATACCGCCGCATCTTCACCATGAAACGGTATGAAGTAGAATTTCCTCTCAAGCATCCCCGTTATGTCATTGAGAATGTAGCTTATAAAAAAGCCGTCTACCGCATCATGGGGTGGGGACATCCCTGGATTAAGATAGGACGTTCTTTCGAAGAATTATTTCTGAACCTGCGATACGGCAATTTTTCCATCATTACTAAAGCAATAAAAAACAGAATTAACAAATGGCTGAAAAGAGACCAACACCGGTAAAACCACTCACTATTTATTTTTATCACACCCGGTTAACCCGTGAAAGTTACGAGGAATGGAAAGATTATAAGTTTCCGGGACACATTCTCTACGGACTTCCTTTGCTGGAAAAATATGGCATCCGGTCGGTAATGCATAAATACAAAGCTTTCCCCGGCCGTCTAAGACTGATGCTCTATGCCACTAAAGAGATTCTGTGCTGCAAAGAGCCATACGAAGTACTCTACGGTACATCTTTCCGTGGACTGGAGCTAATTATCCTGCTCAGAGCATTAGGATTCTACCGCAAACCCATCGTCATTTGGCATCACACTGCCTTAAAAACTTCATCCGGAAAAATAAGAGAACATATCTCACGTTTCTTTTATAAAGGCATTGACCATATGTTCCTATTCAGTAAAAAATTGATTAAAGACTCATTAGCGACCGGGAAAGCTCCCGAAGAAAAGCTTCAGCTTATCCATTGGGGACCGGATCTCGCTTTCTATGACCATATTCTACAAGTAATGCCAGATCGGAAACCAGAAGGCTTTATCTCCACCGGGAAAGAAAACCGGGATGTAAACACTATGCTGCAAGCTTTCTGCGCCACCGAACAACAACTGGACTTGTACATCGCCCCCACCAATGGAAGTGTAAACTACCAACAGATTATTGAAAGCTTTTGTCTACCCGATTCTGTACAAGTACACTATACGGACGGTGTCATCCCATACTTATTGGCACAGAAAGTGGCACGAAAAAGCTGTGTTGTCATCTGCTGTATGGATTTTCCTTATACCGTAGGCCTTACCACATTGGTAGAAGCCTTTGCATTAGGCATCCCTGTCATTTGCTCACGTAATCCCAATTTTGAAATGGATATAGACAAAGAAGAAATAGGAATTACCGTAGCCTATAATGACGTGGAAGGCTGGATCAACGCCATTCATCGCATAGCCGACCATCCCGAAGAAGCCCAAAAGATGGGCGCCAACGCCCGAAAGTTGGCAGAAAAACGTTTCAATTTGGAAATCTTTTCCCATGAAATAGCAGAAAGCTTACTGGAAATATCTAAGATGTCCTCTAAAAAACGTACATTTGCATAAACTTTTATGCACATGAGAGTACTTATCATCAATACGTCTGAGCGAATAGGTGGAGCCGCCATTGCAGCCAACCGCCTCATGGAGGCTTTAAAAAACAACGGAATAAAGGCAAAAATGCTTGTACGTGACAAGCAGACCGACCAGATAAGTGTCGTTGAACTAAAGAAATCATGGTGGAAAGTATGGCAATTCATCTGGGAACGTGTCGTTATCTGGCAAGCCAACCACTTCAAGAAACATAACTTGTTTGCCGTTGACATAGCCAATACCGGCACCAATATCACAGTATTGCCCGAATTTACCCAGGCCGACGTCATTCATCTGCACTGGATTAACCAAGGTATGTTGTCACTGACAGATATCCGGCGTATCATCCAATCCGGCAAACCCATCGTTTGGACAATGCATGATATGTGGCCTTTTACCGGTATCTGCCATTATGCAGGAGATTGCGATAAATATGCCACACAATGCCACAACTGTCCGCAACTTTACAAAGGAAGCAGAAAAGACATAGCCTACCGTACTTTCCAGAAAAAGAAAAAACTGTTTGAAGGAGCACAAATCACCTTTGTAGCTTGTAGCCGCTGGTTAGAATCATTGGCTAAGAAAAGTGATCTGATTAAAGGTCAGACCATTACCAATATTCCCAATGCAATCAACACCAACCTGTTCAAACCTCGTGATAAAAAACAGGCCAGAGAAAAATGCCATCTTCCGCAAGACAAGAAGTTATTGCTTTTCGGCTCCGTAAAAATTACAGACAAGAGAAAAGGAATAGACTATCTGGTATCAGCTTGCAAACAAATTGCTTCCTCATATCCAGATTTTAGTAAAGAATTAGGTGTAGTGGTTTTTGGTAACCAAGCCGAACAATACACTTCCCTGTTTCCCTTCCCTATCTATCCGATGAATTATGTCAGCAACGAGAAGGAACTGGTAGATATCTACAATGCAGTCGACTTATACGTCACACCTTCTTTACAAGACAATCTACCCAATACCATCGTAGAAGCAATGGCCTGTGGTATTCCGTGCATAGGGTTCAATGTAGGAGGTATTCCACAAATGATTGACCACCTGCACAACGGTTATGTTGCCGAATATCAGTCTTCCAAGGATCTGGCAAACGGCATTCACTGGGCATTGACCGAAGGAGAATATGAAAGTCTGAGTGAGGAAGCCTGCCGTAAGGCAGTATCCAGTTATTCGGAAAGTACCATTGCCAAGAAATATGTTGAAATCTATAACAAGATTACAGGGAATCATGCATAACCATCATCCTCATCCCAAGTTTTCTATTATTACCGTCACCTACAATGCAGCAAAAGTGTTAGAGGATACTATACAAAGTATTGTTACACAAACTTATAAGAATCTGGAGTATATTATTGTGGACGGGGGATCAACAGATGAAACACTGGATATCATTCACAAATACCAGGAACATATCACCACTGTTATCAGTGAGCCCGACCAAGGTTTATACGATGCCATGAACAAAGGAATAAAATTGGCAACCGGAGATTATCTTTGTTTCTTGAATGCCGGTGATGGCCTGCACGAGGATGATACTTTGCTGCAAATGGTACATTCCATCAATGGAACAGCCCTGCCGGGAGTGCTATATGGAGAAACAGAAATAGTGGACAGTCAAGGGCATTTTTTATACATGCGCCGCCTGTCTGCACCCGCAACGCTTACCTGGAAAAGCTTCAAGCAAGGAATGTTGGTTTGCCATCAAGCCTTTTTCGCCCGCCGTGATCTGGTAGAGCCATACGACCTGCAATATCGGTTCTCGGCAGATTTTGACTGGTGTATCCGTATCATGAAGAAAGCGGATGTACTCCATAATACCCATCTTACTCTTATTGATTACCTGAATGAAGGAATGACCACCCGTAACCATAAAGCCTCCTTGAAAGAACGCTTCCGTATTATGAGCCGTCACTATGGATGGGCAAGCACAGTGACACACCACTTATGGTTCGTTCTGCGCCTGCTCTACAAATAATCCGGAAGTCTGACTAATAACGGGACTCAATCAATTTTCCTACGGGCCTTTCTGACCTGCAAGAACAAGAACAAGACCAACACACAGGCCAATACACCCAATGCCACAAAAGCCACCGTTTCCGTAACATGCAGCGATTTCGGGTCGAACTTAAATTCCACTACATGCTTTCCGGCCGGCACATTCATTGCCCGAAGAATATAATCCGCTCTTCCGTGCGGCGCTTCCACACCATCAATATATGCCTGCCAACCGGGATAGTAAATTTCCGAGAAAACCACTGTTCCTCCAGTTTTGGAATTAACCTCATATTTCAAGTCATTAGGTTCGTACGCAGTCAGTTTGATTGTACTCAGTGTATCTGTTTCAGCTGCCGATTTTACCTCCGCACTGAATTTTTTATCTACGACAGCCGTTTTTGCCGGGTCTATCCGATGCAAAGCGTCTATCTCTTCATTGGCATTGTCCACATACTGCACCTCGTTTACAAACCAAGCATTGCCCAGCGTATGAGGATTCCGTATTGGGACGGTCTTTCCACCTTGCAGCGGAAAAATAAAGTAACGGGTATTCAGCATATTCAACACAGGAAATCCGGACGGAGCCACCTTCTGCATATCACCTCCCGCCTCCGAAACAGCCTTGAACACGCCATTCATCTCGGTACTGATATGCTCCTCTATCATTTCCTGATAGCGGCGCAGTTTGGCGGCATGATATCCACCGATGCTCTTATGCCAATAAGAAGTCGTATTTTCATTAAACGTATTGCCGGCTAGGTTCAGTACCCGGAAATCCAACGTTTTATCGGCCAATATCGTCTTATCCGTTTCGGTCGGTTTAAAGGAATTATCCTGTTGTACCTTTTCCACAAACTGGTCATCATACAAATAACGTTTGTTCACACTCCACATATCTGCCAGACAGAGGACAGCCAATGCCAGAATCGTCACCTTCGCTTTCAGCTTGCCCATGCCATATAACCAAAGAACTGCCGTACCTATCATAATAATAAAGAAGCTGCGCCATGCATCCGAAGTAAAGACACTCCGACGGATTTCTTCTAGATTAGCAAGTAACGGAGCCAGCTGATCTGCCGGAATACCCTGCAATGCCTGCATTTCCATGCTTGAAACATACGACGGGAAAAAGAAACCGGGAGCCAATGCAAACAATAAAGCGATACCACCTGTCAATCCCAGACTGATATAAAACGACCGGGCCCGTTCCTTAACCAACTGAGGACGTGCCATTACCTCCTTTAAAGCAAGGACAGCCAACAGAGGTATGGTAAACTCAGCAATGACCAAAATGGAAGAAACCGCACGGAATTTATCGTACATCGGGATATAATCCAAAAAGAAATCAGTGAATCCCATAAAATTCTTTCCCCATGACAGCAGGACAGACAAAACAGTAGCACTCAAAAGCGCCCATTTCATAGGACCTTTCACTATAAACAGTCCAAGAATAAACAGAAACATTACAAACGCCCCCACGTATACAGGACCGGATGTACCGGGTTGCTCGCCCCAATACTGGCCTATCTGGCTATAGATGCTATTATACATAGGATTCGCCTTTTCCATCGCCTTTTCGTTAGCTGCTAAAGGTACGGAAGCGCCACCTTTCACATTAGGAACAAGCAAAGAGAAAGTCTCACCGATACCGTAACTCCACTGAGTGATATAATCTCGTTCCAGACCACTTTTAGTCTGATTATGACTATCCGGTTTCACCAGCTCACTCTTTCCACGCATCGTTTCCTTACTATACTCATACGTATGATATAAGTTGGATAGATTTATGCAAACTCCCAAAATACCGGCCATCAACAACACCCCAGTTGCTTTCAGAAATTGCGGCATTTCCTTCTTCTGCCAAGCATCCACTCCAAACGCAACCGCCATAAAGAGCATGACAAATAGAAAATAATAACTCATCTGCACATGGTTCGACACTATCTGCAAAGCAACAAAAACCGCTGTCAGCAAACCGCCTGACAAGTATTTTCCTCTATAAGCCAGTACCATACCGGCTATAGTGGGTGGAATATAGGCCAAGGTTACAAATTTCCAGATGTGTCCGGCAGCTATAATGATGAAAAAATAAGAAGAAAATGCCCACAACACAGCCCCCAATGAAGCCAGCCAGACCGAGAAATCGAATGCACGCAATAATATATAAAAGCCCAACAGCATGACAAATACATACCACACATAATTCGGGAGATACAAATGATACAACTTCTCTACTCCCTTCAGGGTATCCGTAGAATCATAACTGGGTGCCATCTGATAAGTAGGCATACCACCAAAAATCGAATTAGTCCAGCGCGTACGCTCTCCCGTACGTTCCAGATATTCTTTCGCTTCTTCACCAGCACCAATGCCCGCCACAGAGTCATGTTGTGAAAGGATACGCCCTTCTGTCACTGCCGGGAAAAAATAGACGAATGAGATGACAGCAAAGAGGATAATCACTACTATATCAGGTAGTATTCTTTTAAATAAGTTCATAAGTATATCTGTTTATTAACGTTGCAAAGTTACTACAAAAAAGTGAAATGCGGAAAGATATAGTGATAGAATTGAGTTACAAGGGTTTTGGTTGAAGTGGCGATAATCCGTGAAGCCATTACAATCCCTGCCGAAGCCAAATCCTGACGCCGCTACGTTACTTGTTCGTAACCATGCCCGAAAATGCGACAAACGGGTACGAATAGCGAAACAAGGCTCTAAGGAATAGTGAGTTATCCATAACTCATGCGAAAAATCAGGTTACGGAAAAAGATTGCGCCGTTCCTCCCCGTTTTGCGTACCAACACCGGACTCTTCACCAACTAATTTTGAAACCCAAAAATTAAGGACAATGAAGAGTACATTTTCAGTAATCTACTACCTCAAGCGTCAGGTAGTGAAAAAGGACGGGACAGTTCCCGTCATGGGACGCATCACGGTGGACGGCAGCCAGACACAGTTCAGCTGCAAACTGACTGTCGATCCGAAACTGTGGGACACCAAAGGTGGACGTGTCACGGGCAGAAGCACGGCGGCACTCGAAACGAACCGTATGCTTGACAAGATGCGGGTACGCATCAACAGGCATTATCAGGAAATCATGGAGCGTGACAACTTCGTCACGGCGGAGAAGGTGAAGAACGCCTTTCTCGGACTGGAACACCGCTACCACACGCTGATGCAGGTGTTCCGCCAGCACAACGAGGACTACGAGAAGCAGGTGGAGGCAGGCATGAAAGCCAAAGGCACGCTGCTGAAGTACCGCACCGTTTACAAGCACATGCAAGAGTTCCTCGACATCCGCTACCATGTGAAGGACATCGCCCTAAAAGAGCTTACCCCGGCTTTCATCTCCGACTTCGAGATGTTCCTGCGCACGGACAAGCACTGCTGCACCAATACCGTGTGGCTGTACGTCTGCCCGTTACGGACGATGGTATTCATCGCCATCAACAACGAGTGGCTGACGCGCGACCCGTTCCGCGAGTATGAAATCAAGAAGGAGGAAACAACACGCAGTTTCCTGACCAAAGATGAGATCCGCCTGCTGATGGAGGGGAAACTGAAAAACGCCAAACAGGAATTGTACCGCGACCTCTACCTGTTCTGCGCCTTCACGGGGCTGTCGTTCGCGGATATGCGCAACCTTACGGAAGAGAATATCCGCACCTACTTCGACGAACACGAGTGGATAAACATCAACCGCCAGAAAACGGGCGTGGTGTCCAACATCCGCCTGCTCGACATCGCCAACCGCATAATCGGCAAATACCGGGGACTGTGCGGGGACGGCAGGATATTTCCCGTTCCGCATTATAACACGTGCCTTGCCGGTATCCGTGCCGTCGCCAAGCGTTGCGGCATCACCAAGCATATCACGTGGCATCAGAGCCGCCACACGGCAGCCACGACGATATTCCTCTCCAACGGTGTTCCCATCGAAACGGTCAGCTCCATGCTCGGACACAAGAGCATAAAGACGACGCAGATTTACGCAAAGATAACCAAAGAGAAGCTCAATCAGGACATGGAGAACCTTGCCGCAAGATTGAACGGCGTCGAGGAATTTGCAGGTTGCACCATCTAAAAAGAAAAGCCATGAAACGTGACACAATCATCATCGAGGACAAGGCAGTCAGCGTAACCGGTAACGACGTGTGGATGACCGCCACCGAAATAGCCGGATTGTTCCATACGACCGTCCCGGCAGTGAACGCCGCCATCAGAGCCGTCCGCAAGTCGGACGTGCTGAACGACTACGAGGTGTGCCGCTACATGCAGCTTGAAAACGGGCTGCACGCGGACGTGTACGCCCTTGAAATCATCATCCCGGTCGCTTTCAGGGTGAATACCTACAACACCCACCTGTTCCGCACATGGCTGGTGGGAAAGGCACTCTCACAAGAGAAACGGCAGACATACGTGATGTTCATACAGAACGGAAAAGCCGGGTATTGCTGATTGCACATACCCCATAAGACAAGTAAACGGGTAGCACCACAAAAGGTGTCACCCGTTTACTTTTTCATGAAACCGCCTCACTCCAGCGGCTTGCGGTAGTTCGCTTCCAGTACCCCGCGCAGCCCCGTTTCCGGGTAAAGCACCTTCCCTCCCAAAAGTATGAAGGGCAACACGCGGTTGTTGCGGTATTCCTGCAAGGTGCGCCGGCTCACACGGAGCAGTTCCGACACCTCGCCGTCCGTCAGGTAACGTTCCCCGTCCAGCGGAGGACGGTAGCTTTCCAGAAATGCGGACAGCCATTTCGAGCCTTTGCGCATATCCTGCACCACAGAGGCTATCGGCTCGTCTTCCATCGTAAAAACATCGTTGTTCTCGTTCATCATAACTTCGGATTCAGTGGGTGAATAAATCAAATCATCTGCCGTGCGGATAGAGCGTGCCGACAAGCGGTATCAGCCGCTTCACCTCCTCTGGCTTGTAATAGAACCTGCGGTTTATCTGCGAGTAGCCGATAAGCCGCCTGTCACGCAGCGTCTGCAACGTGCGCGGGCTTATTCTCAACTGCCCGCAGACCTCCTCGCCCGTGAGCCATCTTTCCATGCGCCCCGTGTCGCTTTTGCGCCTCAGGGCGGCGACCTTCTCCGAGAGTGCGCCGAATGCCGCCACCATCATCTCGAAAGTCTTTTTCTCGATAGATACTATTTCCATATTCATGTCATTTAGAGTTTGCCGCAAAGGTAACGAAACGGCATACAAGACGTATCGTTTTCCGCTGAAAGGCTGCCTGTTGCGCCGTTTGACCGGGTTACGGAGCCATCTTCCGCAAAAATCTTACGTGAGTCACGTAGTGAGTTGTTAAAGCCCCTTTTGTTTATTGCCGAATTTTGTCGCAGAAACAAAAAGAAAGGACTGAACATGAAAGTGATAACAATGGAAAGTTCCGCCTACAAGGAGATGATGGCGCAGATTGCGAACATCGCAGGGTACATCCGCGAGGCAAGGGACGAGAAGAAACGGAAGCGGGAAACCGAAGACAAGCTGCTTGACACGGCACAGGCGGCGAAGATGCTCAACGTGAGCAAGCGCACCATGCAGCGTATGCGCACCGACCACCGTATCGAGTATGTGGTGGTACGCGGAAGCTGCCGCTACCGCCTTTCCGAGATACTGCGGCTATTGGAGGACAACACAGTAAGGAACGAGGAAGGGACAATAGACACCCTGTTCCACAACCACACGCTGCGCACGGGCGGCAAACCAAAAGGAAGGAGGACATAGGTCATGGAACTGCTCACACGAAACAACTTCGAGGGCTGGATGCAGAAGCTGATGGAACGGCTCGACCGTCAGGACGAACTGCTGCTGGCGATGAAGGCTGAGGGGAAACAGCCCACTATCACGGAAAGCATCCGCCTTTTCGACAATCAGGATTTGTGCATGTTGCTCCAGATAAGCAAACGCACCCTCCAACGCTACCGCAGCGTAGGCGCATTGCCCTACAAGACGCTGGGCAAGAAGACCTATTACAGCGAGGAGGACGTGCTGACATTCCTTTCCAACCATATCAAGGACTTCAAAAAGGAAGATATAGCCTTCTACAAGGCTCGTATCCATAATTTCTTTCATAAATAACCCATTAAAACATTTTTCAGATGGCAAAGAAAAAAGACGAAAAGGACGTGCTGGTAGTCCGTGACGAGAAGACAGGCGAGATCAGCGTGGTAGCCGGGCTGAACGCGGACGGCACACCCAAGCGCACCCCCGCAAAAGCGGAGAACGCGCAGAGTTTCCTGCAATTCGACCGACATGGCGACGTGCTGGACAACTTCTTCAAGAACTTCTTCCGGCAGTGCAAGGAACCCAGCCGCTTCGGTTTCTACCGCATTGCGGCAGACCAAGCTGAAAATCTCTTAGAGGTGATGAAGCAACTGCTGAAAGACCCCGAAGCGAACAAGGAGCTGCTCGCCCCTCACAAGGTGGACACCTCCGACTATGAGAAGAAGGTGCAGGAAGAGATGGCAGCACAACAGACAGAGAAACAAGAACCTCAAAAACAGGAGAACATGGAACAACGGAAAGAACAGCAACAGGACAAATCCGAACAGATGCAGGGCAAACGTGGCTACCAGCCCATCGACGAGAGTAAAATCAACTGGCAGGAGCTGGAGGACAGATGGGGCGTAAAGCGGGACAACCTTGAAAAGTCCGGCGACCTTACGAAGATGCTCAACTATGGCAAGTCCGACTTGGTAAAGGTCAAACCGACCTTCGGCGGCGAATCATTCGAGCTGGACGCCCGCCTCTCCTTCAAGAAGGACGGTGAGGGAAACATCAGCCTCGTGCCGCACTTCATCCGCAAGGAGCAGAAGCTGGATGAGTACAAGGAACACAAATTCTCCGACAATGACCGGAAGAACCTCCGCGAAACGGGCAATCTCGGTAGGGTCGTGGACATTGTGGACAGGGAAACGGGCGAGATCATCCCCTCCTACATCAGCATCGACCGCAAGACGAATGAAATCACGGACATTCCGGCAAGCAGGGTGCGCATCCCGGAGCGCATCGGCAAGACGGAAATCACCACGCAGGAGCGGGACATGCTCCGCGCCGGACTGCCCGTACGCGACAAGCTCATCGAGCGCAACGACGGCAGAAAGTTCGTCACCACCCTGCAAGTGAACGTGGAGCAGCGCGGCGTGGAGTTCGTGCCGGGAACCGGCAAGTCGCCCCGTACCGCACAGACACAGGAAACCAAAGGCGACACATCGAAAAGTCAGGCGCAGGGCGGGGAAAATGCCGCACAGACCAAGAAGGAGCAACGCCGCAACACGTGGACGAACGAGGACGGCAGCATCCGCCCCATCAGCAAATGGAGCGGCGTGAGCTTCACCGACCAGCAGAAAGCCGACTATGTGGCGGGTAAAGCCGTGAAGCTGGAGAACGTGACCGACAAGCAGGGCTTCCATGCCACGATGTATATCAAGTTCAACCCGGAGAAGGGACGCCCGTACCGCTACGACACGAACCCTGACAATGCACAGCAGGTTGCTCCGTCCAACGAGAGCCGCACGCAGGTGGCGGTGAACAACGATGGCAAGACCAACGAGGCTACAAAGAATCTGAGAGAGCCGTTGCAGAAAGGTCAGACCAACCCGAAGGACGCCCGCCAGCAACAGCAGCAGGAGAAGCCGCAGAAGAAAACGGGCAAGGGCATGAAAATGTAATCCCGTGTCCGCCACTGAATCCAAAATAAAATCCAAAGTATCAACAAAAAAGAAGAAGACATGAAGACAATCATTGCAGAAAAGCCCTCCGTGGCACGTGAAATCGCCCGCATCGTGGGCGCGACAAAGAGAGAGGAAGGATATTTCGAGGGAGGCGGTTATGCCGTGACATGGGCATTCGGACACCTCGTTCAGCTTGCCATGCCCGACGGCTACGGCGTGCGCGGATTTGTCCGTGACAACCTCCCGATTATTCCCGACACATTCACGCTCGTCCCCCGTCAGGTCAGGACGGAGAAAGGTTACAAGCCCGACAGCGGCGTGGTGTCGCAGATAAAAGTCATCAAAAGACTGTTCGACACAAGCGAACATATCATCGTGGCGACCGATGCCGGACGCGAGGGAGAGCTTATCTTCCGCTACCTCTACCACTATACGGGTTGCACCACTCCTTTCGTGCGCCTGTGGATCAGCTCTCTCACCGACAAAGCTATCCGCGAGGGACTGCGGAAACTCGAAGACGGCAGCAAATACGACAACCTCTACCTCGCCGCCAAAGCGCGGAGCGAATCCGACTGGCTCGTGGGCATCAACGGCACACAGGCGTTATCCATCGCCGCCGGACACGGCACGTATTCCGTGGGGCGGGTGCAGACACCAACGTTGGCTATGGTATGTGAACGCTACTGGGAGAACCGCCGCTTTACGTCCGAAGCATTCTGGCAGCTCCATATCGCAACGGACGGTTGCGACGGCGAAGTCGTGAAATTCTCATCCTCCGAGAAATGGAAAGAGAAAGAACCGGCGATGGAACTATATAATAAGGTAAAGGCGGCAGGTTGCGCCACTGTCACGAAAGCCGAGCGCAAGGAGAAGACGGAGGAAACTCCCTTGCTCTACGACCTGACCACGCTCCAGAAAGAAGCCAACGCCAAGCACGGCTTCACGGCGGAACAGACGCTTGAAATCGCGCAGAAACTCTACGAAAAGAAGTTGATAACCTATCCGAGAACGGGAAGCCGCTACATCCCCGAAGACGTGTTTGCCGAAATTCCCAAACTGCTCGCTTTCATCGGCACACAGCCCGAATGGAAAGACAAGGTGCGGGCAAAAGCCGCCCCGACACGCCGCAGCGTGGACGACGGCAAGGTGACAGACCACCATGCCCTGCTCGTCACGGGTGAGAAACCGCTCTTCCTCTCCAAAGAGGACAATACCATCTATCAGATGATTGCCGGGCGCATGGTCGAGGCATTCTCTGAGAAATGCGTCAAGGATGTGACCACTGTCACGGCGGAATGTGCCGGAGTGGAGTTTACCGTAAAAGGCAGCGTCGTGAAGCAAACCGGATGGCGTGCCGTCTATGGCGAGGAAAAAGAGGAAATTACCATCCCCGGCTGGCAGGAAGGCGACACGCTGACACCGAAAGGCTCGTCCATTACCGAAGGAAAGACCAAACCCAAGCCGCTGCATACCGAAGCCACCCTGCTCTCGGCAATGGAAACGGCGGGCAAGGAAATTGAGGACGACGCACTGCGGCAGGCGATGAAGGACTGTGGCATCGGTACTCCCGCCACACGCGCCTCCATCATCGAAACGCTTTTCAAGCGCGGTTACATGGAACGCTGCAAGAAGTCGCTTGTTCCCACCGAAAAAGGACTTGCCCTCAATTCCGTCGTCAAGACGATGCGCATCGCCGATGTTGCCATGACGGGCGAATGGGAAAAGGAGCTGGCGCGTATCGAGCGCGGGGAACTGTCCGACGACACCTTCCGCAAGGAGATAGAGGCGTACACACGTGAGATAACCTCCGAACTGATCTCGTGCGACAAGCTCTTCGGCAGCCGTGACTCCGGCTGCGCGTGTCCCAAGTGTGGCACGGGCAGGATGCGGTTCTACGGCAAGGTGGTACGCTGCGACAACACGGAGTGCGGACTGCCCGTGTTCCGGCTGAAAGCGGGACGCACCCTGTCCGACGATGAAATCAAAGACCTGCTCACCGAAGGGCATACCAAGCTGCTCAAAGGGTTCAAGAGCAAACAGGGCAAGAGTTTCGATGCTGTTGTCGCCTTTGACGGGGAATATAACACGACTTTTGTGTTCCCGGAGGCTAAAAAGGACAAGAAATTTTCAGGACGGAAGAAATAGTATTAACTTTGCCACTTGTTCAGAGTAATGAATTGTTCTTCGATACCGGATTACACTCATACTTTGGATTTAGTGGTGGCACTCGGAGGGATACCGAGTGCCTTTTTCTTCCTTTTTCCAACCGATTATCCCGTTAATTATCAATCCGCTAAATCCAAAGTAATGAACAACAAGAAGAAAAACGAGGGTCAGACCGACTTTTCCTATTACGGTCTGTACCTGCTGGACTATCTCCGCACGAACAAGTTTGAACAGGCTGACGACACCGCTTTCATACGGGAACGGGCCGACCGTGCCGCCGAAACGTATGAGAGGGCACGGCTTGAAGGCTATCCCGCCGATGGTGCGCAGGAACTGGCGATGGACACGCTGCTGCGCGGGCTGCATTATTCCCGTTACGCCATCCTCCGCGAAGTCGTGGAAAACGAGTTTGCCGATGAAGTGCCGGAAGAGAAGCGTGAAGCCTTTGTCCTGAAACTGCTGCCGCTTGTCGGCAACGTGTTCTCCGTCTATGACCTCTCGGATGACAATTTCGCCCTGTCTTCCGATTACGACCTGCTCTACACGGAGCTGACGGGAGCAACCGTCCTTTACTTAGACGAATATGGCGTTTAACCGCAAACAGAAACTGCGGGACAACATCGAGGCGATACGGACGGCATTCATCCTTGACAGGGAAAATAGGACAGCGACAACCGAAGAGCGTGCCATACTTCAAAGGTACTGCGGTTTCGGCGGTCTGAAATGTATCCTCAACCCTGCAAAGGAACTGACGGATGCCGTCCGGTGGGCGAAATCCGACCTCGAACTGTTCGCCCCGACGGTGGAGCTGCACAGGCTTATCCGTGAGAACAGCAAGGACGAAACAGAGTACAAGCGGTTTGTGGATTCGCTGAAAGCGTCCGTGCTGACCGCTTTCTACACCCCCAAAGAGATAACCGACACCATCGCGGACGTGCTGGCAGATTACAGCGTCCGCCCCGCCCGTATGCTCGAACCGTCGGCAGGTGTCGGCGTGTTCGTGGATTCCATGCTGCGGCACAGCCCCAATGCGGATGTGATGGCTTTCGAGAAGGATCTGCTCACGGGTACAATCTTGAGGCATCTCTATCCCGACCAGAAAATGCGCACCTGCGGTTTTGAGAAAATCGAAAGACCGTTCAACAATTATTTCGACTTGGCGGTGTCCAACATTCCGTTCGGTGACATTGCCGTGTTCGACGCGGAGTTTCAGCGGAGCGACTCTTTCGGCAGACGCTCCGCCCAGAAAACCATCCACAACTATTTCTTTCTCAAAGGACTGGATGCCGTGCGTGACGGCTGTAACTCGTAACTTTGCCGCATCACTTTTTCGTAACATTAAATATTTCACTTTACGAAAACTATATTTATGTAGAAAATGGATGCAAAAAAGATTACAGAAGACTACCACGACTGGCATAACATTGCCGAACTTCGACTTCTTGGCTTGAGCCGTTCTCAAATAGCAAAGAAGCTGCAACTTCCTCCCGGCAGAGTCATGCGGCTTTCCCGATTAAATGTTGATGAGCTTCTTCAACATGGCAATCGTCCGCGCCCTTCTTATTCCTGCCGTCTCGATCCTTATGAGGAGTCAGTTAAGCATTTGCTGATAACCTGTCCTTATTATTCTTCCACCCAGATTCATGAATATCTAAAGGAGAATAATCCCTCTTTTCCAAAAGTCTGTGAAAAGACTGTTTTCAATTACGTAAAAAAAATACGTAAAAGATACGATATACCTGCAAGAGTATAATTTTTTGCAGCAACAATCTTTTGTTCAGAATTCAATAAGAATCTGAACTGCATCCTTATTACCGAAATTTAAATAAAAGACATTATGAAATCCGTTATTTCAGACAATAAGATTATTCCATTCCTGCCTTGTTATAAAAGGACATCACAGTTGCATGAAACCAAAGTTAGTGATCTGAAAACTGTATATGGATGTAATGGATATGCGGTTTATGATTATATAGAAAATGAGATATTCCGTACAGGAAACCATTCATTGTATTGGTGTAAGAATATGCTTTGCAGAGTAGCGGACTATTGGGCACTCTCTCCGGAAGAAGTGGAGAAAATCGTGGAGTATTGTATTCAGGTTGACTTGTTCAATGCTGAGTTGTATACCAAGTATCATATTCTTACATCCGCAGAAATCAGGCAACAGTATAATAATGCCGGTTTCTTCATGGCTGTCAATTCATAATCACTAATCCGAAAATACTATGTTGATAAGATGTGAAATGTTAAAAAAACTGGCAAACGCTTTTATAGAGGTAGCCAAAGAGGAGAACCTGCCTGTAAATATCACAATGGGCAGGTCTTATACAGACTCCGGCAGTTCCAGACAAGTTGGTATTATTCTTGAATTTGACAGTTGGAACTCGAAAATCATCAATGATAAATTAGCTGACACCATCAACAGAATCTTCGAACTCGAATAAATATGAACCAAATGAATATAGAATTAAGTAAGATGCAGCTTATTCATTTAAGGAATATCTGCAAAAAAGGATGGGGTGGTTATAGTAAACCCTCTGATGATTTAGAAGAAATGGTAAAAAACGGTTTGTTGACGAAATCGGCTGGACCATTTGGTGATGTTGTTTATCGTCCAACTGATGCTGGGCGTAGTTATATTAATGACTTCAATAACGAACAGAAATGAGTCACATAGATGGCACTAGAAAATCGTATTCATCTCCATACGAGATAACGGTCTGTATGACCAAAGAGGAATGTAAGATATTGCTTCCGTTCTTTCAGAAAGCATATAAGAGTGTAAAATCAAAATACGAAAAGTATAATGATATTCACAATGGAGGGGAGGCTACGGAAAGAGAAGAAAATCTTCTTATGAAATACTCTGAGCAGTTGGAAAGACTGGAGAGTGTTTTATCATCTATTGATGAAATTTTAAAATTGGACAGATATGAGTAAAAAAAGAACAATGCAAATAGATGTAATTGAGGAAGTAAAAGGAACTCAATTCATGCAATGCAAACTGTATATAGATGGCAATGCGAGTGTTATTCTTATGAATAAAATCGATTATGAAAGGCTGTTAAGCGATAGTTTTTTTGTGCGTGATGGTAAAAATCGGGATTCAGCCGGAGTGTTGAATACTACTAACACTTTTTTAGAAAAAGATTAATATTTAAAATTAATTCGATATGAGCAAATATCAAACAGAAGCTGGGATAGAATGTACTCCCGAAGAATGTAAGTTGATTGACTCTCTGAAACGACTTGCAAAAAAGTGGGAAAAGGATGGTAAGCGTCTTTGGCTGTATTCAGCCAGTGGTTCGCTTCATGTAATGATGCATGGAGATACAGACAATAATCCTACACCGGAATTTACGCAATATGGAGGTAGCAATATTGAAAATAGTGTAACTACTATTGATGGCATATTAAATGATGGTGGAGATTGGTAATTGACTAATAACGATATAGGTATGAATATAGATACTGAATTTAACGTAGGAGATAGCGTATGCTATCTGAGCGGGGATAACATTATCCATACAAGTATAAGCAAAATAATTATCGAAATATCCTATACTGATGATAGTTTTCTTATGGTTTATAAGCTGTCAGATGGGCTAAGTGTGCCCAGAAACAATTATCCACAATGGGGAAAAAGACTTTTTAGAGATAAGGATAGTTTAATGAGATATTTATCAGAATCGTAACGGAACAATGGACTAACAGGCAAGTCACCGCATTGTATGCAGGCTGGTGATACAGGTTCGAATCCTGTTTGTTTCACACTGAAAAAAAATTCTTAAAACGTATAATTATGGGAAGAATTGCCAGAAAAGGCTTTGAGTACTACAGGGCCGAAACGGACCGGTTCCGTGACATCAAGATCCGCAAGCTGAGAAAGGAACACAGCTGTGCCGGTTATGCGATATACCAGTATGTCCTGAATGAGATCTACCGTGTGGAAGGCTGTTATATCCGTTTCACACAGGACGAGCTGTTCGATTGTGCGGAATACTGGAACATGAGGGAAGAGGAGGTTCTCCGGATCATCAACTATTGTACGGAAACGGGGCTGTTCAATGCCGGAATCTGGAAACAGTACGGCATTCTGACAGGGCACTCCATCCAGATCCGATATGTGTCCATGTGTCACGCGGCCAAGCGCAAGACAGTCATTCCGGAAGAAATAAATCTTCTTTCCGAAGAAAAATCCTCCTTCCCGGTTTCCCGGGCACAGCTCCCTGTGGAAGCGGCGTCCGTTCCGATCTGTGGATCTGTGGCAGTCACCTCTGTTCCCTTCACGGAACCTTCAGAAGCGCCCGTTCCTTTGAAAGAGGGGATTCTTCCGGAAAAAACCGGATTTATTCCGGAAGAATCCGTGAATATTCCGGAAGCTTACAATATAAAGGAAAGAAAAGAAAACATATCATCCTCAAGCTCCTTTACATCCGTTCAGGAAAAGACGGATGAGGAGGACAATTCCATCCGGACTTTAAAATCCGATCTGGAATACCTGAACCTGAAGGATGACCAGATCCGCTGGGCGTGCATTCTGAAAGCCCGTTATCCGGCCATGCCCCTGGAGTACGCCATAGCCGCCGTCAAGGACAGCATCCGTAACGGTGACTACCGTTACAGTGTGGGCGGCTGCCTCACTCCGCTGATAGAGAACTATATCCGCAAGTACAACGCTGAATGTTCAGGAGAAAAGAGGCAGGACGGTTTCCGTGCCGCCCTTGAGCGTCTAGGCATTTCTCCGGCACAGCAGCATGAGATCCTGCATCTGTCCGCGGACTCCCCCCGTGTGCTGGAAGCCGCCCTGAAGGAAATCGAGCGCAGCAACGGGCGCATCAGGAGCCCGCTATGTTTTCTCAGGAGCAGGCTGACGTCCGTCCGGACCGCATGATATTTTGACATTAGTTAGTATGTGAAAGAACATTCCATCCTGCCGTCCCGCTGTGAAGCCGGTGCGGCAGGAACTTAAAAAAAACGAAAGATTATGAAATCACAGGAAGCCAATGCGATCCCCTTGCGGGAGATACTGGAAAAATACGGTCATGAACCGGTCAGGTCCTACCACGGCTATCTCATGTACAGCTCCCCTTTCAGAAATGAGGAGACCCCCAGCTTCATGGTGAACCTGCACACGAACAAATGGAAGGATTTCGGTGAGGACAGCTCGGGAGGTGTGGCTGACCTGGTCATGCGTCTGGAACGGTGCGATTTTCACTCCGCCATGCGGCGGATTGAAAAAAGCGACCTGTCCGCCCCGTCCGACCCCCTCCCTGTTCCGACTTCCGCCGGGGATGCCGGCACCAGCCCCAGACTGACTGTCGACAATATCAATCCCCTGACCAACAGGATGCTTCTGGAATACATGGGCCGGCGTGGAATTGATGCGGACATTGCAAAGGCATATTGCAAGGAAGCATACTACCATTTCAGCGGAAGGAAGGACAGGCGCTGTTTCGCCGTAGCTTTCCCCAATGACAAGGGAGGCATGGAGCTCAGGAATCCGATATTCAAGGGATGTGCCGGAGTAAAAGCCGTCACCTGTCTTGACAATGGAGGCGACCGTTGTGCCGTTTTCGAGGGATTCATGGATTTTCTCAGCTATCTCCAGTATGCCAGGGAACATCCCGGACTGCCGCCAATGAATTTCTGCATCCTGAACTCCACGGCCATGGCCGGCAGGTCCGGAGAGTTCCTTTCCCGGCACCGGCTGGTACATGCCTTTCTGGACAACGACAAGGCAGGCATGGACGCCCTGGAGAAACTGGAGGGGAATCTTGGGAAGGATACGGTACTGGTCAATGAGTCCGTCCGGCTGTATCCCCGGCATAACGATTTCAACGAGTTCCTGCAAGCCTGTAAAAAAAAAGCAATGACTGCAGGAAATGAGATGTAATACAGCAAACAATATGAAAGAAGTATCAGAAAAGATAACGGAAAGAATCCGCAAGCTTATCCGGCTCAAAGAATCCGCCACACAGATCGGATCTGAAGGTGAAGCCCATGCGGCGGCAGCGGCGGTACACCGCCTGCTTATGGAATACAACCTCTCCCTGCTTGATCTTGCCGGTGAGAATCCACAAAACCGGCTGACAGCCTGCGAATCTGACAGAATCAGCTACAAGGATGCGGCCGGCAATATCTGGAAACGGGACCTGATGAGGGTCTTATGTGAATACAATTACTGCAAGATGCTGCTCTACGCGGGCACAACCCATATGGTGGTAATCGGGACAGAGGAAAATGCGGCAACTGTCATTGCGCTCTTTGACTACCTGCGTAAAACCTTCAGACGTCTGTCCGAAGAGAAGTATTCCGGGTATGCGCAAGGCAGACGCGGTTACTGGAGAACCGCCAAAGGTAAGAAGGACTATATCCGGTCTTATCTGGAAGGCTGCATACCCGGTTTACGCATGCAGCTGGAGAATTCCGGGCAGACGCCGCAGGAAACCGGCCTCATGATCTGTCACCAAAAACTGATAGACGACTATATGGGCAGGTTCAGGCTTGTCAGAAGAAAGCCTGTGGCGAACAGGCATAAGACGAACCACAAGGCTTATATGACCGGAGTTGATGACGGCCGCCATATAAGTCTGAGCAGGCAATTGAAGGATAATACTTTTAAAAGGATAAGAACATGGGCTTTGTCAACAGACTGATCACATGGATCATGGACCGGCTTTCCGTGGAGGTCGATCCGGATGCCGAATGGTTTTAGCAGATCGTGAAAAGGATGGTTGCGGTTCATCCCCGTTCACTTGATTAAAAACACATAAACGAAAAAAATATGGAGATAAAAGGAAAAGTACTTACCCTCTTTCCGGTCAAGGAAGGAGTCGGAAAGACATCGGGCACTCCGTGGAAGTCCCGTGAGTTTGTGATAGAAACGCAAGACCAGTATCCGAAGAGGATCTGCCTGCAAGTGATGAATGCCAACATGGACCGTTTTCCCATGGAGGAGGGTATGGAGGTCAGTGTCAAATTTGACATTTCCGCCCGTGAACGGGACGGCCGTTACTTCAACACGCTGACGGCATGGGACATCACCGTGCTGAATTCCCGGCCGTCCAATCAGGAAGGAGAAAACAGATGAGAAAGAAATTCTTTTTTCTGGGGATATTGTTGGGCGTCTGCCTGGCATCCCCGGCCCAGTTCTATTCCGCGCGTACCAACCTGATAGGGCTGGCAACGGGCAACATCAACCTGGAGGGGTCCATGACGCTGAACCGCCGATGGTCGCTTCATCTACCGGTCCAGTACAATCCCTTCGTCTTTAAGGACAACCGCCAGTTCCGCAACCTGACTGTCATGCCGGGCGTGCGCTACTGGTTCGTGGAGTCCTACTCCAATTTTTTTGTCGGGATGAACACCCTGGCAAGCGGCTATTCGATCGGCAGGATATGGAACAAGAAACGCTATGAGGGGGAAGGCTACGGCATCGGCCTCTCCATCGGCAAGGCCTACCCCCTGTCAAAAACATGGAACATAGAATGGGAACTCGGCGGCGCCGCGGTCTGGGCGAGGTACAACGAATACCGTTGCCGGGAATGCGGCGCCTTCCTGGGCAGAAAACACGGATGGTATCTGATACCTTCACGTGTGGCGTTGAACATGATATATCTTTTCTAAATGTACGGTCCTATGAAAAAAAGAAACATACCTGTAATCCTTTTACTTCCACTGCTGTCCTTATCCTGTTCCCTGTCCCACAAGATGGAAAGGAGCATCAGCAAGGTCGGTCTCTCACAGGCCGGCAAGCGGCCTGCACCGGACACGACATGCTATTCCGTTCCCGAAAAAATCACCTGGAAGGACAGTTCGGGAGTGGAACATATTGTCACCATGGCCGAACGTGACAGCGTTACGGGTGAAGAGATGACCGTGTTGCAGCTGGACGAGGTGACCATTGTCGCGCGTAACAGGAACATCCCCGAGCGTGCCGGGAAAGTGAATCTGGATTTTGTCGTGACCGTTCCGGGCAGGCTGATAGATGACAAATGGCAGGTACAGCTGACCCCTGTGGCCTACAAGCGTGGCAGACGCATAGAACTGGAGAGGATCTTCCTGTCCGGCGCCGACTTCGTCAAGCGGCAGAAAAAAGGATACGCGCAGTACCAGGCCTTCATAAACAGCATCATCCCGGATTCCGCCTATCTGAAAGAGATGTTCGACATGAAAGGCTACCGCCGTGCCATGGCCGAGCTGGAGGAGGAGTTCTACCAGGCATGGAAGCATGACTATATCGCCCGCGAGGAATGGATTGACTGGACTGAGAGATGGAACCGCCGTTACCAGCACTTCAACGCGAAGATGGAACGGAACCGCATGGCCATCGCCGGCCACAACACCATCCTGTCCGTACTTCCCGCCTACTGGCTCCGCCGTGACCTGGACACCACGCTGATTCCGTCCCGCTACCGCATGTTCTCGGAAGGCACCCCTCTGAAGGTACGCAGGGTGACGCCGGAAGATTCGGCGCGTATAGCGGAGAGATACTTCGATTACAAGCGCATTGCGGAGAACGAACGCAAACGTGACGCGGTGTCACGCAAATATGAGGAGCTGGTTCGTTTCCCTTACCAGGCCGCCCGTCTGGATACGGTCATCAGGAACAGGAACAATACCTTCAGCTATTATTACCGGCAGGAGATGGATGTTACCGATAACACGAAACGTATTGACCTGACAGTAGACGGAAGGATACTTGCCGTCAATGGCAGTTCCGCCAATTTACCGTCCTCGGATACCATTACCTATTATATAAGCAGTATGGTGCAGTTCCTGGACCATGCGCCCCGGTACAGGAAGGAGAAGATATACCGCAAGGCCACGGCCAATACGACCGCCTATATCAATTATCCGGCAGGCAGATACCTGTTTGACGAGGAATACGGGAACAACCGTTCCGAAATAGACAAAGTCCTGGAAGCGATCAACAAGCTGACCTATACCGGTGAGTTGGTGATGGACAGTATTGACATGACCGCCACCGCATCCCCGGAAGGCAGCGCGGCCGCGAACCGTATCCTGTCCAGGCAGCGTGCCGTTGCCTTGAAGGAGTACCTGTCCGGAAGGACGGATGACAGGACCGGCATCGACACCCTGATCCGTCCCCGGTGGATTGGCGAGGACTGGCAGCTTCTTGTCCGCAAGGTACAACAGGATACGGAAATGGATGACAGGTCAGCCGTTCTGGATATCATGTCCTCCGTAAAGGATCCGGACGCAAGGGAGGCCGGGATCCGGAAACGTTTCCCGGATGCCTACAAGCATATCAGGGAGAACTATTATCCTCTGGCACGTGCGGTGAACTTCGCATTCTACCTGCACCGCCGGGATATGATAGAGGAATTCAAATACACCACCGTCCTTGACTCGGCCTACATGCACGGTCTTGACCTGATGGAGGACAGGCAGTACAAGGACGCGCTGGTGATACTGTCGGACTATAACGACTACAACACGGCCATCTGCCTGATGTCACTGGGCTATGATGCACGGGCTGCCGGAATATTGGAATCCCTGCCGGAAAGTTCCAATGTGTGCTACCTGCTGTCCATCCTGTACAGCCGTCTGAAAGACGACGGCAAAGCCGTGTCCTCCTTCATGCGCTCACTGGAACTGGACGGTTCCAAAGCCTATCGCGGTCGTCTTGATCCGGAAATCAACCGGCTGATAACAACGTATAATTTAAACCTGTCGCAATATGAATAAAATAGTAAGAATTCTGCCCGGCATATTCCTGTCCCTGCTGTCACTTTCCTCTTGTGACGGCCTGTTCACCGAGGATTGTATCTACAAAGGATACCTGCACGCCCGTAACGGGTTCCATCACCCTTCCGATATGGGCACACCGGAACAGGCGGAGATGAACCTGATGGTTTTTCCGCTGACCGGTAACGGCGTGGCGGAATATGACAATCTTTCCATTCCTTTTAATGGAAGCGGTGATGCGTATGGGACCTTGCATATCGGGAGTTACGAGTTTCTCGCCTGCAACAAGGATGTCAACATCCTGGAGGATGCGGGCTCCGCCGCCACCGTCCGCTTGCGTGTTCCGACGGAACAGGGAAAGATCACGGCGGAGCAGGGATACGCGTATTCCTCTTCCGTGACCGGTACGGTCATGACTGACGACACCCTGCACGTCACCTGCGAGAGCAAACTGATGGTGCAGCGGATTGTCTTCAACATCACGGTGACGAATACGGGAATCCTGGAATATACCGGAATCACCGCCGAACTTGACGGCGTGACCACAAGCCGGTATGTACGTACAAGGGAAAAGGGAAGCGGTTTCGCCACCCTGCCTTTCACCGTCTCCCCTGAAAAGGAGAATTTCTTCCGGAAGGAAGTGCTGGTGTTCGGCATCAATACCGGGGTGAGCAATGTCATCCGTCTTCATCTGGACGGGGACATGCCCGTGGATGCGGATCTTGACCTGAGTGATGTGTTCAAGGACTTCACCGCTGACGGTATCAGTGTGGACATCACCGTCCGCGTATCCCCGTCCCTACATACCGCATCCGCTTCCATCGAGGACTGGCAGAATGTGGAATGGGGCCAGGGAATAATTACTTATTAATACTGTTTTTTTATCATCAATTTAAAATTTTACAAAATGAAGAAAATGTTTTTGTTCGCAGCGTGTCTTGCCGTATTGGCATGCAGCTGTTCCGAGAATGAAGAAGGAACCGTCAAGGATGTCCGTGCCTCCTTGAAAATCAACGCCAACATCGGTGCTCCCGCTGTTTCCCGCGCGGAAAAGACCGCCTGGGAAGCCGGTGACAAGCTGGGTCTTTATGTCTGCAACGGTACTCTGGGCACTCCGTACAACCAGAATGCCGTCTATACCAACACCCCTTTCACCTATTCAGCTGCCGGATGGACTTCGGAAGAGATCCTGCTGGATGAGAACGAGGCGACGGTGTTCGCTTATTATCCGTATGATGCCACGCTGACCACCCCCTCCGCCCTTCCGGTGGACATCACCACCCAGACGGACCATCTGTACGGACAGGGCGACACCAAGGCGAGCATCCTGAACCGTAATGTGAACATCACGATGAAACATGCCCTTTCACAGGTCGTATTCCGCATGAAGAAAACGGAAGGATACAGACAGGAAGGCGTCCTTACCGGAATCACACTGAAGAATGTCGGTTCCGCCACTCCGTTGTATACCCGTGCCACTATGGATATTTCAACAGGTTCCCTGACAAAAACGACGGCAGGCAATGTGGAATTCAGCGCCGGCGCCACTCTGACAGACAAGGCCGTATCCTTTTCATCCATTGTCGTTCCGGTTGATGCGACAGCGGGCAAGGATATGCAGGCCGTGTTCACCATTGACGGAAAGCAGCTGCAATTCACCTTCCCGGCCGGAACGAAATGGGAACGCTCTTACCGTAATATCTACGACATCGTACTGGGGAATAACGGTCTGGTCATCGGCGGTGCCGATGGCAGCGGTGTGACCATCGAACCCTGGACAGACGATGTGAAAGGTGAAATCCAGCTTGTACCTGTAATCTGACTTTAAGGGGCGGGAAGCCTTTCTTCCCGCCCTGTTACAAACCATATCGGGGCTGCCAATCCCCCATAATCAGACAAAACGATGAAAATGAAGAATATTTTAAACAGCCTTTTCCCCTGGCTGGCCGTGACAACCCTCCTGTCCCTGCAGGGCTGTGAGAATGAGGAAGGCACCGCAATCCACAGCCGTGATACCGTGTCCTTTGAAATTGACGCAGGGGGAGCACGGGCAACCGAGACAACGTTTGAGACCGGGGATGCCATCGGCGTCTATGCGGCAGTACGCATGTCATCAGCGCCTGCAACCTTGAAAACGTCCGGAAACTATGCGGACAACAAGCGGTTCGTCTGGAACGGCTCGCAGTTCGTGGCGGACGGGGACGCCAACGAAATAGCCGCCGGCTATGAAACGGATTATTATGCCTATTACCCCTACAGGGAAGACATGGGCAATCCGTTGGATTATGATTTCAGCATACAGGGGGACCAGCGGGAAGGCATCACGCTTTCCGACTTCATGTATGCGGCCAACAGGAGCGGAACAACCGATAAGGTCATAACGCTCGCCTTCTCCCACCGGCTGTCCCGGCTGCAGGTCACTTATACGCCGGAAGCGGGAGAGGCACTTTCCGGCGTGACCATCCAAAGGGCCAAGGCTACAGCCAATATCAACCTGGGAACCGGCACCGCCAATACCCTTGGAGCCACCTCGGATATACGGATGTATAATGACGGCGGCACATTCACTGCGGTCATTCCGGCGCAGGACCGGGATGCCGACGGTACATTCCTTACCCTTTTATTTGCCGACGGCACAAAAAAGGACTACACCCTTACGGCAAAGAAAGAATTCCTTGCGGGGCATACTACCGTAATTCCGTTCATGGGCAAAGAGCTGCAGTATACCTTTACCGTCAGTCCGGAAACCATCGGCAGCGGCTATTCCGGCGGCATCTATAACTACGAAACGGTTTCAAACAAATATTATTCAATAAACGGGAAGCCATTGCCCGGCACTGAGAGTCCATTGGATTACACGGTTTCAACGACAGACGTCTGGATAACCCCGGACAAGGCGGGCAAAACAATAAAGGTGGCGGAAAACCTGAATACCGCTCCCCGAAACGGCAAGGTCCTGTTTACCCAGGCAGAATCCGGAAGGACTTACATCCTGCCGGTACAACAGTCCTCCGCTACCACGCGGCAGACCTTGCAAATCAGCACAACTGCGGGAAACATACCCGCTGCCGGAGGAAACAAGGCTGTCACAGCCGTTCTCAGCACTTATTATAACGACCACCGGGATCCTGATAAAAAAGAAAATGTAACGGTTTCCCTCAGTGGAACCGGGACGGGATTCAGCCTGTCCGGGAATCAGGTCCTGGCTGTCAACAATACTACGACAAATGCCAGAAGTATTACCGTAAAAGGCAGTTACAACGGCATAACATCGGATAACAGCCTGACCATAACACAGGATGCCGGTGCAAAACAATACGCATCCTGGAGCGACTGGAGTGTAACCGTATCGGCCAATCCGGAAACGGTTGCAAACACGGGAGGTACATCCGTCATCACGGCCGATGCAGCCCGTACCCGTGCGTGGACGTGGAACGGTGTCGGCGGTTCAGGAGGTACGGAAACAGACAGGGCCACACCGTCATTGTCGGCAGCCGGCAGCGGATTCAGCCTGTCCGGAACAACACTGACAGCAGGCAACAACACAACAACATCTGAAAGATCCTGTACAGTCACGGCAACCCATGCCGGTAAATCAGCGACCTGTACAGTCAAGCAGCCGGCCGGAACAACCGGTTACGGAGATTGGAAAGTAAACATATCCGCCAGTCCGACCACTATCGCGGCCGCCGGAGGAACGTCAACGCTGACCTGCTCGGCTGCGCGTGACGTATATACCAATGGGGTAAAGACCGGTACGGAAACCGCCACACCTGTCATCTCGGGCAGTGCAGCCGGATTCAGCCTGTCCGGAAAAACAGTCAGCGCCGGCAACAACACCTCAACAAGCACGCGAAGTATAACATATACGGCAACCCATGCCGGTAAATCAGCCAGCTGTACGATCACCCAGTCTGCAGGAAACAGGCAATATGCGTCATGGAGTGCCTGGAACGTGACAGTGTCAGCCAATCCGGCCACGATAGCCGCAAGCGGAGGCACATCCTCCATCAGCGCGGCGGCAACCCGTACCCGCACATGGACGTGGAACGGTGTCAGCGGTTCCGGCGGTACGGAAACAGACAGGGCCACACCGTCATTGTCGGCAGCCGGCAGCGGATTCAGCCTGTCCGGAACAACACTGACAGCAGGCAACAACACAACAGCGTCTGAAAGGTCCTGCACAGTCACGGCCACTTCAAACGGCAGGTCGGCCGCCTGTACGGTCAGACAGTCCGCCGGCAGTCAGACAACGGAGTACGGCAACTGGACCACGGGCTCATTGTCAGTGTCCGCCAGCCCGTCCGGTATCGGCTCATCCGGAGGCACAAGCCGCCTGAGTGCGACAGCATCACAAAGCCGTCCGAAATACACGAAGTGGAACGGCATAACAACAGGCACCACCACAGAATACCGGAGTGTGGATGTGAGCTCATCCGCCTCATGGTCAGGAAGCGCGTCGGGCTTCAGCCGGAGCGGCACGACTGTCACAGTGGCGGCCAATGGCAGCACTTCATCCCGCAATTGTACCTATACGGCAAGTTACGGAGGAAAATCAGGCCATGTGACAATCCATCAGGATGGAAAGCCCGCCGATGTAATCACCTACGGGTACATATTCACGCTCGGAGCCGTCAGCGGTGATGACGTCGTCTCCACCGGGGGAACCGTCACCTACAGTGTCACCTCACAGAAGATCACATACACCAACGGCAGCGAAACCTCCCGCAGCAATATCGGCTGGTCGGCTTCCGCCAACGTGTCCTGGATCAGTGCCGGCACAAACTCGGCAACCGTCAGTGAAAACCCGACAACTTCCGACCGTAGCGGCACGATTACGCTGACCCAGAACGAAAGCGGAAGGAAACTGTCAATCACTGTATACCAGGACAGAAAGGTATCGGTGGACATAAACTAAAAACTATAAATATGGATAAACCATTCAATCATCTCATTATTTGTCTGACGTTTGTAATGCCGGTTGCAGCCCTCAGCGGCTGCTCCGGCCCTAACGACAGTCCGGAGCAGGACGCCGTCATGTCCATCAGCTCCTGCACGGCACGTGGTGATGACGGGCAGGAAATGTCCGTCAGCGAGTTCGGCATGTTTGTAACGGATACGGCGGGAAACCTGTATCCGGACAACATCCGAGTCCTCAACCGGTCCGGGAAATGGACATTCGCGGAGATTTCCCTGTCGGACGGGGATAAAGGCATATATGCGTATTATCCTTACAACCCGTCCTTCAGCGGCGGAAAGATGGGCCTGGACGCAAGGAGCCAGACAGACTATCTGTATTCGGAAAGGACCATGGTGTCCGGGAACGCACCCTCCGCCTCCATCACCCTGTATCATCTTCTTTCGAAGGTGACTTTCAGAATGCCCGCCGCCGTCACCGCGGTCAGAGTGGCGGATTACAGCTACTCCGCTTCGTACAGTCTTCTGACGGGCTCACTGGAGATAAAACCGGAAAAAGGCACAATATCCTCCGGGACAGGAAGCCTGCTGCTCTATCCCGGTGACAGTCCGGCCATGCACGTGGCGCTGGTGGCCGGCGGACATCCATACGACTTCGTCATGCCGGCGGCGGCATTCCGATCCGGAAAGGAATATGTCTACACTTTGAAAACCGCCGGAAACGGGGTGGAGATAGAGGACATCACCATCACCGGCTGGCAGCCCGGAGGCAATTATGAAGGAACAATAACTGAAAAAGAACAAGAAAGGCAATGAAAAAGAAAATTTATACTTTATCCGTCCTGCTGGCGGCGGTTCTTCCGGCAGGGGCACAATCCATCAAAAGTGACATCAACACCGTCCTGAACGACATCGCACTGCCGGTTTTCCTCGGTGTGATGGTCATGGCGCTTGCCGTAGGCATAGGAAAGAACTGGAGACTCATCAATGACGAGAACAGCGAGGGCAACAAGAAACAGGGATGGATGAACGTCGCCTACATGGTCGGCTATGTCCTTATCGCGGTGACCGTCATCAGCTTCTGCGTGGGCAAGATAGCCGGTGTCAGCTTCTCAATCTGACCGCCATGGAGTACAAGGTGCGCAAAGGGATCGAGAACCCGTGCAAGATACACGGGCTGCTGGTACGCGACTTCTATCTGTTGCTCGGTTACGGCGGATTCGCCGTGGCCGTGCTCCTGCTGAACGTCAAGAGCTGGCTGGAGGACGGTACGACAGGCGGTGAAATGCTTTTCATATTCGTATTGCTTGTCGGATGTGGCCTGTTGTTGGCAAGGAAGTTCTATAAGAATGCCTCAAGGAAGAAGTACAGGCCGCCGCATTGGGAGAAGACGGTTACAAACCGTGATGTGAGAAATGCTTTAATGAAAGACAGATAAACTATTGACAGTATGGAAAGTGTTAGAAACTGGCTGGAACAAACAATCGGAATGCCAATTGATTATATATGCATCATTATCATGGGGATGCTGACACTGCATGTTTTGATAAGAATTGCCATACATGGGAACATGGAGTTCTTAAAAAAGTATGGCAAGAGTGGCAATGATACCGAAAAAAAAATCAATGATCCCTCTAAAGAAAGGAACGACTCATCGTCTGCATGATTCAACTTTTTTTTTAAGGAGCTGCCAACAGTGTTTGCCCCCCAATGTAATCTTACCCAAACAAATCTTTGCAAACAGGAGAAGAATACTAAAGTAGGCAACACTTGAATATAGCACAAGAAACCTTGTCCAATAACAGGCCAAAGAAATCTGTATTCCTTTACTTTCGATCAGATAAAGGTAAATCAACTCCCCAAAAGCGAGAACAGGAATCGGAACGAATACAGCATATGGAGGTGGTTGTACCGGACAGGAAACAAGAGTGGTTAAACTGAGATATGCTCCGGCAGTTCCCGTAGCCAACATCAGTTGTACGACAAAAGTATAGCTACTGAAAGATGATATATACATAAACAAAAACGGATACACAATAATAGTGCAGGCGGCAAGGGAAACAATAGTATACCGTATGCCCCTTTCCATTTTTTGGTAGATATCTCCCAATTCATTTAACATATCATAAGACAGATCAAGTTAGACAATAATAGTGTTTGATTCCTGTGCAAAGATACAAATAACAACCGAATGGATAAAAAATAAACAAACAATAAGAAAATGGCAAACGAAGGATATTCCATACTGGATGTCATCAATGACGAATACGGTGTCATCCTTACCAGAAACGGCTGCGTGTCTGTAGCGTTCCGCATGTACAATCCGGAATGCTACAGCCTGCACCGTACCGACCTGGAGGAGCGCAACGCGCGTCTCTACCAGGCGTTCAAACACCTGCCCTCCGGCAGCTTCGTGCACAAGCAGGACGTGTTCCTTAAAAGGGAGTACGTTCATGAGCTGGAAGGGGACAGCTTCATCGACAAGGCGGAACAGAGGCATTTCTCCGGCCGTGAGTATCTGGAACATGACTGTCTTCTGATATTCACCCTGTCCGGCCTGTCCTCCCTGGCAGCCTCGTACAATGCCAACCCGTTCTCCTACCGGGAGAGGCTGCATGTGTCCGACCGGGAGAAACTCACCGAATTTCTGGAGGGGGTGAACTCCGCCATTGGTGTGATAAACAGTATCAGGGACACCCGTCTGGAAAGGATGGCCGCCGCCAGCCTAAGGGAGTATGTCATCCGGTACATCAACTTCTTCCCCCGGGCTGACTGCGACCGTGACATCCATTTCTCCGGAGAGATCACCGTCGACCGGGAGAAAGCGCGTTGCTATACCGTCTGTGACGGTGACTATCTGCCTGACCGCACCGTCAGAAGCGATGTGGAGGACACCACACTGCCCGTGTCCGGATGCAGCCTGTACATGGCGGAACTGGAAGGCCTGGGCGTGCACCTGCACTGCAACCATGCGGTCAACCAGATCCTCTATTTCGAGGGCTCGGAGAAACTTTATGAAGAGTTCTCCCGCCGTGTGGCGGTCTACCGCACCAACAAGGGATGGGACAGGGCCATGCTGGAGCCGAAGGCGGACGAGCTCGAGAACATGCAGAAGGAGATCATGGAGGAGAGGCAGCTCCTCTGCCGTGCCAATTTTTCCGTCATGATATGGGATGACAGCCCGGAACTGCTGGACCGGGCCGAGAAGAAGCTGCGGGAATACCTGACCGTCTCGGACTTCAAATTCTATATACCGTCCTACGAGCATCTGGCCAACATATACCTGGCTTCGGTTCCCGGACAGGAGAAAGGGCTTGACAGCGGTTTCCTGTTCCTGACCCCGCTTTCCCTCGCGCTCTGTCTGTTCATCAACTACACGACATTCACCCCGGATGAGGAAGGGGTGTATTTCAATGACCGTATTTATCAGATACCTTTGAAAAAGGATATCTGGGACGCGAAGAAAAAACGCATACCGGCCCGCAACGGCATCGTGGTGGCATCCACCGGCGGCGGCAAGTCCGTGCTGACACTGAATATCGTGCAGCAGCTCATCGAGCAGGGCTATATCGTGGTGGTGGTGGAGTTCGGGTACTCTTTCGGACAGCTCTGCAAGCTTTATCCTGAAATCTCGCTGCATGTGGACTATGACGGGGAGACACCGCTGGGCCTGAATCCCTTCGATCTGGAGGGCCGTTCCCTTGACAACAACAAGATAGAGGTGCTATCGGGTATCGTGCAGCGTTTCTGGCGCCGCATGTTCGGGAAGGACGAGGAGGAGCAGTCCGTAGCCCTCACAAAATTCATCCAGGATTATTACACCACCTGCCTGCCGCCCCATTCCTTTCCCTCTTTCTACCGCCACGTGACGGAGCATTATGAGGATATCTGCCGGCGGAAGGACGTAGACCCCAATTATTTTGACCTGTCCTCCTTCCGCCTCATATGCAGCGAGTTCCTTCCCGGTGAACGGTATGCCAATGTATGCAGGACCGACGGAGTGCCCGATTTCGGGAACAGGCGGCTGGTCGTGTTCGAGCTGACGCAGATCAAACAGGACAAGTTCCTCTCCGACCTGGTCATGGCCCTGATCTTCGACGTGATTCATGACAAGATCCTTTCCGACCGGACCAGAAGGGGGATGATCATTTTTGACGAGTATGCCGAGACGGCGCAGATGAAGTCCAGAGGCGAGGATATCAGCATACATTCCGCAGTCGCCTTCTGCTACCAGAAGATACGCAAGGAGAACGGTGCGGTGATGACCATCGTCCAGAGTCCCGACCAGCTTCCCGATGACGAATTTACCAAAGGCATGATCACCAACACCCAGCTGCTGTACATCCTTCCCACAACGGATGTGGTATACAGGGCCGTGGAGAAAAGGTTCGAGATGGGGGGCGACCCCGCCCAGTGCAACATGATGCGGTCCATCCGCAACGACTTTTCCGGGGAGCGTCCGCATTCCGAGTGCTTCATCCGCTTCACCGGCGGCCAGGGGAGGTATGCGGTGGTGGTGCGCAACGAACTGAGCCGGGAGAAGTTCCTCGCCTTCCAGACCGACGGGGAGACATGGGCTGAGATTGACGGCTATTCCAGGACCATGCCGATGGAGGAAGCGATAGGCAGATACATGGAGAGACACCCGTCAAAGGACAGGAAATGAAAGGAGACCGTATGGAAAAAGGATTAAAGGGATACAGGCCGCTTCTGCTTCTGCTCCTGTGCGGCGGAATGACCTTGAAGGCTGCCGCACAGGCGGCGATTACCGACCCTCTCAACACCGCCCAGAGCACACTGACCGCGGGAAATACCGCTGCAACGGTGAAACAGGTGACGGAATCGGTGAACAGACTCCAGACCGCCCTGGACTATGTCCAGAAGGTGTCCGCCACCGTCAGACGCGCACGGATGTTCACGGACCTGATAGACCGGCAGAACCGGTTGAACAGCAACTGCCTCAGGACGCTGGAAGAGGCGGAGAAGATGGACATGAAGGGGCTGCCGGGCATCACTTCGGCCGTGCAGGACGTGGTGGCGAACAACGCCGCCATCATCTCCCTGACCATGGACATACTCGGCAGTGACCTGAAAATGAACGACAGCGGACGGATAAAGCATCTGAGGAAGTGTCTGGAAAAGCTGAGGGAGCAGGAGGCGGGACTGTCCGCCATCCGTCAGACCATCTCCCGTACACGGACAATCAGACGGAATTTGGGACTTGTAACAAAATAGGAATCAGAACAAAGGAGGAATATCATGAGATTGCTTTCAATTTTTTTCTTTTTTACAGGAATGTCGCTGCATTGCGTGACGGCGGGAGCCCAGTGGGTGGTCACCGACCCCGGCAATACGGCACAGGGAATCATCAATGCCGCCAATACGGCCAGTACGGTGAAGCAGACGGTGGAACAGGTGAACAGGCTCCAGACCGCCCTGGACTATGTCCAGAAGGTGTCCGCCACCGTCAGACGCGCACGGATGTTCACGGACCTGATAGACCGGCAGAACCGGTTGAACAGCAACTGCCTCAGGACGCTGGAAGAGGCGGAGAAGATGGACATGAAGGGGCTGCCGGGCATCACTTCGGCCGTGCAGGACGTGGTGGCGAACAACGCCGCCATCATCTCCCTGACCGGGGATATACTCAGCAGTGACCTGAAAATGAACGACAGCGAACGGATGGAGCAGCTCGACGGATGTCTTCAGGAAGTCCGTCGCCAGGAGGCTTCACTGGGCACCATCAGACAGATCATGTCACATACGCGTACCATCAGACGGAATTTGGGACTTGTAACGGAATAGGAATATGGCATCAATAACAGAAATATCGGTCGAGCATATCCACAATGCTTATGAAAGTATCCGGGGGAACATCGCCGTGGAAGCCTTCTATGCGGTAGTGACGGGATTCATGGCTGTCACGCTCATCCACCGTCTGTATACGGTATACCGGGAGGTACAGTCCAACGAGGACGGCACGCCCACCATGAAGGATTACATGAACCTGGTGTGGCAGTATGTATTCTGCATAGCCGCCGTCGCACTGTTCCCCGTGCTGCTGGAAGCCCTGGAAACGGTGTTCGGCAAACTGATGGACGATCTGCAGGCCGGATTCGGCGGAAAGGTCTATGATGTGGCCGACCTGTTCCAGAAGCCGATAATCGCACAGTTCGAGAAACAGTTCAGCGACATGTCGGTAATGGACGTTGCCGGCGTGTTGCTCAATCCGGTCGGCAGTTCGTTCGATTATCTGCTGGCGTATGTGGCCGGCGTCATAGCCGCCCCTTTCTACATGTACGCGCAGACCCTGTTCATAGTCGGCAGATACATGTTCCTGCTCCTGCTGGAACTTATATCCCCTGTGGCGATAGCCTGTTTCTACAACGAGAGTACCCGGACGTATTTCCATACGTGGTGCAAGAACCTGCTGGTCTGTTATCTGATGGTACCGGCCTTCATCCTTGCCAGCAAGTTTTCGGACGCCATCGTCTGCGAGTATGTCATGAACACCTCGTGGAATGTCGTCCTGCAGGTGTTGTTTTCCCTTGCGTTGAAACTGTCCCTGCTGGCGATTGTGAGAGGCAGGATCCATAACCTTTTTTAAAACAACGGAAGAATATGAAAATGGATATAAAGAATATGGTGAGGGACTTCGCCTCACTGGGAGAGGCCAAGAAGCGGTCCTCCGTCTATGTCAAGGCGGTCAGCCTGTTGTGTGCGGCCATCGTCGCCCTGGTGCTGTTCTTCATGAACATGACCGTCCGCGGAGTGACGGACAGGATCCTTGTCGTGAATACCGGCGGAGAGTTCCTGCAATTGAAGTCCATGGAAACGGACAAGTTATACGAGACCCTGTTGAAGGCCCACTGCAACGCGGTGGCCTATTATGTAAACTCTTTCGACAGGATGAGCATCTCCGGAAACCAGGCGCAGGCCGTGTTTCTGGTGGAGAAATCCGAGCTGAACGCCATCTGGAACAAATACCTGAACGACCGCGCCTATGCCGACGCGGCGGACAGGGGTGTCATCTACAAGTGCGTGTTTGAGAAGCTGCACAGGGTCGGGATACGTGATGACGGTTACAACGTGCTGTTCACCTCCATCCTGTCCATCCATGATGCCGGCGGGGTCAAACGTATAAGGATATACAGCCGGGGCGACGCCATACGCACCACCCCGTCCTATCCGGAGAATGTGACAGGCTTCTTCTTCCGGAACTATACACAGGAATACGAGCTGTTGGATAGCTCGGATGGAAACAAAGAAAGGAATTGAATAAAACAGAAGAACATGAAGAAGACTCAAGTAATCATTGTCAGCGTGTTCGGGTTACTTGTCCTTCTTGTCATCTGGACAATCTCCGCGATGAAAGGAAAGGAAGAGAATCAGAACACCGTCCGTCTTAGCACGGACAACAAGGATGTGACCATTACGGATGTGAAGGCCCAGCTCGAGCGTACCCCCCTGCGCAAGCAGGCGGAGGGACAGGGCGGGGACAATCCGGTGGACATAGAGCGTATGCGTCAACTCATCATCAACAGTGAGATGCCGCCGGAAGAGGAATACGGGCGGAAGGCGGATACCGCCTCCTATATCCTTCCCACACAAGAGAACCTGGACAGTATCACCCGTGAACTGCGGAAGAAGAAAAAAAGGAAACAGGAGAAAAAGAAGGTGGAGAAGAAGGAAGAGACAAAGGAAGCCCCTGAGGCAAGGACAAGATTCAACACGGTCGCCTTGCACAAGAGCAGCAGGCGGAACGCCATCCGCGCGTACGTGCATTCCGACCAGGTCGTGATGGCCGGATCCACGCTGAAGATGCGTCTGGGTGAGGACTGTCTCACCGATGACGGCCGTCGGGTGAGGAAGGACTCGCCGGTGTACGGGGAAGTGAGGAAGATAGACGGCGAAAGGGTCATTGTGGAGATCAGGACAGTCAATGTGGGCGGCAATATCCTTCCGTTTAAAAAAGAAGTATATTCTTCTGACGCAATGGAAGGTATCTATGTACCGGGGAACGCAAAGGCGGAAATCAACAAGGATGCCACGGCCGGGGCGGTGGACGGGACAAATCCGCAGATAACCGGAGGCCTGGACATGGGCAGCCAGCTTATTGCCGGAGGCGTGAACGGTGTGGTGAACGCCACCAAGCAGGCCGCAAGCAAGAATATCAAGAAAGTGAAGGTCACCATCAAGACCAACTATGCCGTGTTTCTGATGGAGAAAAAAGAACCGGGGGAAAGCTGACCGGAAACGGCATATTGAAACATTAAAATGGTGTGTATTCACGCCACGAACAGTCAGGGCAAAGAAGTGATGAAAAGGCATCTGTGGATGAGAAGCAAAAGTCCCGGATAATGGTCCGGAACCTGAAAAGTAAACAATAAATAAAAACAAAAATTATACAATGGAAACCATACAGGAAATTATAGATACAATAAAACAATGGCCGGCCACAATATGGTGGGTTATGGGAGCTCTTTTCATTATCCCCCGGTTTTGGGATACTCCACCGAGAAAGAAACGAAATAAAGATAAAATGACGGATGATAAGAATAACGACTTAAAAAGTTCAAATATGACTGATAAAAAAGAATTTGGAGGCAACCTGATGGAAGAAGGTGTCATCATGTGGGCCATATTTACCAAAGAGGGGAAAGCAGCCCTGCGTATGGATTACGAAGTACATCCCGAGAATGGAAAAGTCGGCTATGGAAGGTTGTTGTCCCCTGATGTATCCGTACTGCATGAAATCCTCACACCGGATGATGCTGACAGGTTTCTTTCCCTTCCTGAATACGGGATTTCGATACGGATCAGGATGCGCCTACGATATCAGGGAACTGAGGACAGGGTAGTAAAGCAATCGGAGTATGAGCCGGAAATGTGCTTTCCCGTGTGGATAGTGCCACAGGAGAACGGACAGGTCAGCCTATACCTTGAGGAACCATCCATAAACCAATGCGCTATTCAGGATATAACCGGATTACCGGGAGTGCCTGATTTGCAGCCGGACGGTGTACCCGTAAGGGGCGAAATGCTGATACGACGAGCAAGTCCTCTTGGGGAGTTTCCCCGAATATTCGAGTGTCTGGAAAAGAGAACAAACAGAAAAAGCGACCTGATGAAAGAAGGTGTGCTTGTGTGGATTATGTTCACCGCAGAGGAGAAAACCGTCCTGTATGCGAATGACCGGATACATTTTGCAGAGGATGGAAAATATGTTCCGGGACAGCTACTCTCCCCCGATATCTCCGCCTTTCATCAGGTTTATGACTGGGATGAACAGTATCTGCAGATTCGTTCAAGCCCCGAAGTTTCAGTACGGTATCGGATACGGCTCCGTTATCCGGGAGCAGACGATACCGGTATAGAAAGATCGGAATATGAACCGGAAGCATGTTTCCCCGCATGGATCGTAAAGGAGAAGGCCGGTCAAACCAGCCTGTATTTGCAAGAGCCTTCTACCGGACAATGCTTCATTCCGGATATGGGTGGATTACCGGGTCTGCCGGAACTACAACCGGATGACATACCCGTCAGGGTCGAAATGCTGATACGCCAGGCCCACTGTATTTTCGACACGGTAGATCCGACCTTTCTGAAAGCCAGAAGGAACAGCACTAAGGAAAGAGAAAAATACGCGGATCTTCCACCTTCTTATGCCGAAATCCTCAGAAAGATAGATGCCGAAAGGGAAAAAGAGGGACACCGGCCACACATAAACCCAATAGTGTCCACTCCGCCTGTTTATATCGAATTATCTCGAATTACTTGATGGGGCACCCGAAGATATGGAAAAGACCGGAATGCCATACTGAGTATGTTCATAAAATTCACATCCTACTAAACGGGGCTTGTATTCAAGGATTACGTTCTCCAAGCGCATGGTTTTATGCTTATGTTTACAGAGGAATATCATATGTGTTACCTCATAAATATTATTAGAAAACAACTCCCGTTTTTTTTGGCGGATGGTCGTCATGATAGTCGGATCTATTATATATTCTCCGATAGTGAGCCAGACATGATGGGACATGGTAGGTACCCTATGCCCAAATTGGGCGAGGAGCTGCCTTCTCGTGGCAGACCATATCTTATTCCCGTTAAGCCGGCAATCACCAGATGTGACAATCGAATCAATGTTGTATTGGCTTTTTAGTCTGTCATGAATTTCCATGCATACTATATTACACCTGAATGCAATATTGGATTCTCCTTGTTCCTCGATATAATCAACTATACAAGAGAATACTTCCGGCAAGTCATTGGCATTCAAGGTGTCTTTGTCAACTGGAAAACGCACATCGGGAAGTTTGAATTGATGACCAAAATTACGGACAGTAAAATCATAGGCTCCTTCAAGAGAGGCTGTGTAGCTCCGGCTGAAGTGAATCCGTATGAAGTTTTTAAGACGTATAAAAAGAGAATTTATTTTTCTGTACATGTTAGATATTTTTTTATGAAGCCGCAAAAATATAGAATTAATCATATGAGACCAAACAGAATTTACATCACAGGAATACTTCTCCTGTTTGCTTTTTTATCAGGAAGAGCCCAGCAGCCCCGTATTGACGAGCTGGAGTGCAGAAACCTGAAGATCGGTTATGAGAAGACGCTCCATATGATATTCCCCACTCCCGTGAAATACCTGAACATGGGGGATGAGAACATCATAGGGGAAGTCATACAGGTATGTCCGTCCGTCATCCGGCTGAAATCAACGGTAAGGGATTTCAAAGGAGAGACCAACCTGTCGGTTGTTACGGAGGACAGCAGGTATTACACCTATTGCATATCCTTCGACGAGGGAGCGCAGGCTGTCTACAAGGAGGGCGGTACCATGCCGGAAACGGCGGTTCTTCCGGTTTCTGACGAGAAACTGACCCATGTGATCTATCCGGAAAAAATCGTGTATGTGGATTTCGGAAACACCACCGTACAGGTGGAGAAAGCGGAGAATGTGAACAATATTGTCGCACTCAGGGCCGTGTCGCCGTTTGCCCTGCAGACCAACCTTACAGCCATCACCGAAAGCGGCAGGTTCTATACGTTTGACCTGCGGTATGCGCCCGGATGTGAGAGATTTTCCTTCATTGTGGACAAACAGGACACCAAAAAGAAGCAGGTGGCCATACTGGAGGGAAGAGAGCGGAATACCCGGCAGAAAGCACTGCTTGAAAAAGAGATATCACGGAGGCCGAAGCTGCTGACCAATATAAGGGACGAGGTGGCCGGCATGAGATTCTGCGTGACCAATATCTTTGTGGACAATGATATCCTGCTGTTCCGCTTCGGGCTGCACAACCGTTCCCAGATCGGCTATACCATAGACTTCATCCGTTTTTATATACAGGATGCGAAAAAACGGAAAAAGACCGCCGTCCAGCAGCTGGAGCAGCAGCCCCTCTTCTCTTTCAACCGTCCGGAGGAGGTGGCTGCGCTTTCCTCATGTGACTTTACGGTCGCCCTTCCGAAATTCACCATACCGGACAAGAAGGTGCTCATCATAGAGATACAGGAGAGAAACGGGGGAAGACATTTCTATTACAAATTGAAGAACAAACAGCTGATCAATGCGGAGATACTGTTCCCGGAGATTGTAGGAAAACCATAAAGGATACCACATGATAACGAAACTAGTTCTGTTCCTATGCCTCTTCTGTCCGGTACCTGATAAGGAAAGGGCCATATTGGAGGACGCACTCTCCCGGTGTTCCAGTCTTGAGCGCATCGGGGAGATCATGGACATCGTGGAGAGGCATCATCTGGAATACAGGATACCGGTACATCCCCCTGTACACCGGTTCCACCGTATCAGTTCCGCCTACGGATGGAGGAGCGACCCGGTTACCGGACAGCGCAGGTTCCATTCAGGAGTGGATATTGCGGCGGAACTTGCATCGACCGTGCATGCCGCAGCTGATGGAAAGGTCATATACTCAGGAAGAAAGGGAGGATATGGATACTGTGTGATGATACGCCATGCCTATGGCTTTGTGACCCTGTACGGGCACTTGTCCGCCTGTTATGTTCCGGAAGGGGAAGAGGTCAGGAGTGGCAAAGTGATCGGATTCATCGGATCAAGCGGAAAAAGCACGGGAAACCATCTGCATTATGAAGTGAGAAAGTACGGAAGGCCGGTCAGGCCATACATCAGAAAAAGAAGAGGATTATGAGAATACTGGACTACATGGAAAGATTACAGACACTGACCCGTCTGCTGAAAAAAGAACATACAGGAAGTGCCGCGAAAATAGCGAAGGAAATGGGCGTACATCGCAATACAATCATTAATTACTTCTTAGAGCTCCGGGCCATGGGTGCAGAGATTGAATATGACAATGAACGAAATACATATTATTTCAAGAAATCTTTTGATATCCAACTGAAAATTAAAATTTAGTGAAGGGCAGCACAAAAAGGTTGTGCTGCTTCCCACTTACATTTGCATATTAAAAACTATCAAAATAAAATTTATGAAAACAAATCATTTACATTACATTGTGCTGCTGGCAACCATCTTCTTAGGCTGCTCATGCAGTGAAGAAATTGAAAAAGAGCTCACAACCGGAAAGACCGCGGTGACTATCGAGGTTGACGGAGAAGAGGATGCGGACTCACGTACCGTATCGTTTACCGGTGGTACCGCTTATGGAGAGGGACTTTATGATGGTGAAGAAAAACCCACGGTAGGTGCTGAAGCCTCTGACGGATATGAGATAGACTATTTCTACGGGGGACCGTCAGCTGAACCAAAAAGGTACAATTATACAGGCAGTGGAAGTTCCGTATCATATAAAGTTCCTCTTGGTGGCGAGGACCACCATTTCAAGTGCAAGTTCAAGGAAAAGAAACGCACTTTGACCCTGACTGCCAATCCGACCTCCGGAGGAACTGTTACCGGAGGGGGAACATACAAAGTAAAAACCAATATCCCCATCACCGCTGTTGCAAAATCCGGATACACATTTTCCGGATGGACTGTGACTAAAGGAGATGCAAAAATTATGAATGCCTCCTCAGCCAGCACCACTGTGCAGTTGCAAAGTTCGAACAGTACTTTGCAGGCGAACTTTACAAAAGCCGGTAAAACGTTCTATTTCTCCATCCGGACGGGAAGAGGCAAACTGGATGTCTTTGATGAACGTGGTGAAACCACATTGCTGCCATCCGCTTCAGAAATAGTGTTGAATCTTTCACCGGATGATGAAAATTTGGATCGAGGTGGTTACCTGATATCTCCAGAGCCGGAATCCGGCTGGAAATATGGAGAGGATGAATGGTATGTGAATGGTAACGGGATACCCTCCGGACAATACGGTCAATATTTATTTACGTACAACGATTACAGCCGTTATCCTGATGGAACCAGATTCGTATACGATTTCAAAGCGGACAATCCTATAAAGGTGACTATACAGACCGGCATGTGGAGTAACAGTTCTTTCTCCTTGTATACGCACGGTGATTTCAGAATTGGCTTTTCTGCTACCGGTCTGAGTTCCGGCCAGCAAACCCGTGAGTTCTCATATGGAGACCGTGTGACAATATATGCGGATGGTGCGGATTACGCCGTGCCGGGAGAAGGTGACCGCTGGAGATATAACTATCTGAGAGGTTTCTTTACTACCGGATGGCAGGCTTTGGACGATCTTGGGGAATACTCCCAGACATCAGCCGGTTCATATTCATTTACAGCGACAAAGGATATAACTATTAACATTGTATTCATGCCCACTATCAGATAAATACAAGGGGCTGTCTTAAAAGAATGACTTGACAGCCTCTTGTTATAATAGCCTTTATCTTGTCATACAAAATAAAAAAGGACCTGTTACAGAAATTAATGTGCAACAGATTTTGGCTTTACGCACAAAATAGGCAGGATTCCTGCCTATTTATAAGTGTGGAAACATTCTACATCAGACCACACTATATGAGGAATATTTCCATTTGTTACATAGTAAAAAAAACGACAATTAATTGATAATCAGAATAAATATTCTTTTGGCATGGGAATTGCCCTATCATTATCGTAAAACAATAACCATTAAAAATATAAGATTATGAAAAAATTTTTTGTTGCAGTAGCATTGGTAATGGGATTAGGAACAACAGTGGCATTTGCCGAAAATTTGACTTCAGGTGTTGAAACAGTCATGGCAGTAAATGATTTCACCCCTATTGAAGTGAAAGACCTTCCGGCAGCGGTAACGGAAGCAATCGCCAAAAATTTTGCGGAATCAACCGTCAAGGAAGCGGCGGTGGAAGCGGCAGAGGATGGCAGCAAGACCTATCAGGTTGTTCTGACAGACAAGGAGGGAGCTGAAAGTACGGTGTTCTTCAATGAGAAAGGTGAAATACTGAAATAATATATTTTGCGTCTTTCTTGATAAAGAACTGAATTTGCCCTCATAAGAAGAGAACAGTTCTTATCAAAAGATACAGGGTCTTTATAAATAATTTCATTCATAAAGATTGTCGTTTTTTACTAATATTGAACCGTTTTTACAGGAGCAACTGTCCGAGATGAACAGTTGCTCTTTTTAATTTTTATGTTGCCGTTCATAACTGCCAGTACATTGTGAAAATCTATTTTAGAACAATTTTTTGATATATTCCGGCCAGGGACTCTGTATCAAGTTCTTCTATATCTATTATATATAAGGTATCCGTCACATATATTTCGGTTTCACCCAAAAACACATATATTGCATCAAAAAACCAATTTTCCCCTTTAACCGTCATATCTATTTTGATATCATTCCGTATTCTACAGACCTTTCTTATTTTATCAATCAGATCAGCTTTATCCATGTTGCCCAATTTATTTTTTAACGATACAAAGATAATTGATTTTTTAACTTGCTAAAATGTGATTTCAAACAAGATTCAAATCATTTGAACTGGACGGTCCGGTACCATATCTGAACCGTCCAGTTCCTGATGTACATCGCCATGTGCGGACATCCATACGGCAAATAACTGGCATACGATTTATAACAGACGGTATATATTATTTCTGGAATCGGGCGGTATAAACAGTGGCATCCCCTTGTGTGGTGATCTCATAAGTATAGGAGGTAGACACCTGTTTTTCGCTGCCATTATAAAATACATACCATCCCAGCCAGCGTCCCTCTCCATTGATATAGTCAGGAAGGTCCTTGACAGTGAGAACCGCCTTCTGCCGTCCTGTAATGGTAAAACTTCTGATGCCGGATGCTGTATTCAATGTTGTTTTATTACCGTCTATATTCACTTCAATACTTCCGGAAGAGATGAAACCGGCTGGTGATTCGGCACTGATATTGAATGTCAGCGAGGGCTCCGCCGTAGCTTTCATCACAAACTTGCCTGTTATATACCGTACCCTGTCCGGAGTATCAGATGGGGTGAATGTGTATACCTCCGCTGTTGACAGCAACGTGCCATTCTCATACCATCCTGCAAAATCCACTTTTTCTGACTGATAACGTATGCTGAGTTCTATAGTTTCACCATACCGGGCCTTGTAAGTCTGGTTGTTGTATCCTTCATAAATGTCATCATAGTTACTGGATGATGATATGCATAATGCGGAAGAGGTATCTTCTGGAGGATTGACCACTCCTATGGTGTACTGATAATCTTTGGAGGCTGTAAAGTTCGCCTGCAAAGTACTGTTCGGACTGTCAGAATGTAATATTAGATTTCTGAAATGTCCTCATTGGATGATTTTACATTTCTAACAAATTCCATCCCCCTGATAAAATTCTCCGTGAGATTCTTTTTTTCCTCGATTTCCTGTTCCATCCGTTTTATGGATGTCCGGAAGAAAAAATCTATCAGAAATTCATCTGTACGCTCTTTTTTGATATATTTTAAGGCGGTGATATACTCCTCTCTCTGCGAACCGGGGATTATCAGCAGCGGCTGTTCTTTTTTGAGCAATATAAAATTGGACATCAGACGTCCCAGACGACCGTTTCCGTCCCGGAAGGGATGCAGATATTCATAAAATCCATGAAATCTTGCCGCGATGATCATCGGATGGATCTTCCCGGAGTCCAGGACCTGCTGGGTGCTTTGCAACAGGCGGGGGACCTGCTTTATCAGCTGCTCATGGTCCCCAAATATCGTATCACCGGCACACATGTCCACTGTTGTATATTCTCCCGGGTTGGACGGTATTTCATCGTATTGGGTCTTGTAAGAGAGGGTATGTTCCGTCAGCAGCCGGTGGGTTTCCTTCAGGAGTTCCTCGGTCAGCGGCCTGTTCAAATTCTTCAGAAGATATTCATAAGCCTGGAAATGATCCAGGATTTCAAATGCCTCCAGCAAGGTCTTGCCTTTGGGGATCATGCCCAGCCCTTTTTCTTTCAAGGTGCGGGTCTCGTCCACTGAAAAACTGTTCCCCTCTATAGCACAGCTATGCGCCGAGAATAGAATTTCATTGTATTCTATAAAATCTTTCCTGCTCAGCTTCTCAGATACAAGTTCCTTGTACCGGTTCACTAAAATATCATATCGGGAAATCAACTTGTCCTCCATATCAGTACCATTTTTTGCAAAGATACTAAATCTGACCAATATAACCCTGCATTCTATATGTAATTCCTTGATAAAAGTGTGATATCATTACTTTCCCCGCCCTACTGGTAGAACAATGGTAGAAAATAGAAAAAACATAACAAAACTCAAGATAAAACACCGGAACGGAGCGATTGCAAGACCGTCTGTCCGTACTTTCTCTCCTTCAAAAGGGTGGAGAAAACATTTTCTACCGGAATTCTACCCTGTTCCCGGCCAGCCCAAAAGCGGCAAGAGCACAATCTTTTTATTGTATGTTTTTTACCATGTTCCTGTGATAGGAAAAGAGGTGCTTCAAAACTAAAATGACAGCTCCGAAAAGTTACGGTTACTAATTATAACGCTTAAAAGGACCATATCAGACTCTTCATCGAGTTATGATACGATCCTTTCTTTAATCTTTTCAGGATGCTCAAATTTCAAATTACAGGTTCATATTATCAAGGACTGAGCTCTGATACGCCTCTTTTCGGTACTACCAGCGCATGGACTCCCTGATGGCTGCTACCATCAGCCGGACTATTCCGGCTATCAATACAAACCCGATGAATTTCAGGACGGGTCCCAGAAGTCTCATCCTCACCAGCACCACGAGTGCCGCCAGTTGGAGCAATCCCGCCGCAGCCATGATCATTGCAGGCTGCTGCAGAAGCTCCCCGAAGTCTCCGTCCTGTATAGTCCGGACAACCTGCGGCCATCCTTCCTGCAGCCTCCCTGCCAGGCTGTCAAACAGTTCATGCCATTCCATTTTTCCTGCTTTTGAAGGTTAATATATTACTGTTTCCTACTCCAGCTTTCCGGATCGATATAGAGATAATTGAACGCTTCATCCATTTTTGCGTACTCGGAACCCGGATAGTTCCGGTTGAACAGGTATTCTGTGTCACACCGCAAAAGCTTCCACTCACTGCTTCCTTCTTCCCGATAATACAAATGTACCATTGGAGTGCAATAACCAACACCGCTAACAGGATCTCTCGGCTCTTTTCTCTGGACCGGGAACTTGCAGGATACTATCCCTTTCCAAAAACGTACTCCTGCCGCTATGTCAACAGTGCAGCTTCCCAGTTCATCGCACCATTCATAGTCATCAATCTTGTTCTCCTTTTTGGCACTCGGTCTGTAGGAGTTGGATTCCAGTTTAAACTCCCTCTCCCATACAACCTTTACAGTCCCTTTCATGGCTTTCCTGCTTTTGTTTGAAAGCGTATAGACTATATTGAACCAGTCATTATCAGGAACAGGATATGCCAGAAACGTATTGCATTTTTGGTTCTCCAATGTTATCATACGAAGTGCCGGTATATCAGTGGCCGGTCTCACCTCATACATCCATTCCCCGTCATTGGAATTCTGATCGTATCCGTAAGGCTTGAACCAGGTTGACTCCCCGTTCTTTTTGAACAGCACTGCCAGCCGGTATGTCCCCGGCACAGCCTGCACATAACAATACTTGCAGTATCCGTCCCATGCACCGTTTCCGCATTTGATATCAAACGGCTGGTACTGTTCCACAATCCTGTTCCCATCCATCAGCACGAACCGTGCCTGTCCGGCGAAGTCTTCCCCACCTCCACGGTTTCTATACCGCAAAAAGAATCCCCAGACCTTACCCTCACCGGTATAGGTGTCATAGCCATATCCCGTATAATTCGGCCGTATATAAATCCTGTCCGTCCCGCAATTCCTCATGACAATCCGGTCGGTCTTTCCGAAAGTGCTCCAATACTCCTCATCCATCGGCACATGGTCCACGTCCACCTCACAGTTATAACCGGATTTCATATTCAGAGTGTAAGTATAGATCATGCCGGGATTCCACACATGGGTAGGCGGCAGGGCATAGGTGAAATCCCTCCCGTCCACATGTACATTGACAGTGATACCCTCAGCCGTACCCACAGGCATCAGGATCGCCTCCACATATACCGGAGAGGCATCGTCCAGTGTGTAGTTCCCTCCGGCCTTATATTCTCCGGGCTGTCCTGCCGGAAGGAGCTTTCCGGACGTGACATCCATGGACGCAGACAGCCTTACACCTCCAAAAGTGACCGCATCCACCATCCCGTCACCTGTATAATCATTCTTTTTTATCAGGATCCTGACCAGGGAGAGAGCATGCTTCATCACAAGGGCCGCGCTCGGCTTCTCAACGCTTACCCCTCCTTCTCCATACATATAATCCTCCTGTGTCGTGATGTCCACAGGTATGGCGGTCATGTCCGTATATTGTACATTATAAGGATAGTAGGCGGACACTTTCTGCTCAGCCGTCACCTCCACCTGTTTTCCGGCTTTCCACCGCCTGCCGTCAAAAGTGAAGGGTATGTTCACATCCCCTGCTGCTGTCACTCCCAGGCAATGCCCCTCCTTCCAGTTCTCCACCACGGCCCTCTGTTCCTGCATGTTCTCGATGATAGGGGCGATGCCGAGGTACACCTTTCCCGTATCCGGCTCTTCCGGGTTTCCGGGATTTTCCGGCTCCACTACGGGAGGAACCGGGGCCGGCAGCGGTTCCTCATCCCGGCAGGAACATGTCATGCACGCCATGACCGCCATCAACAAATATCCGAATGTCTTCATTTTCTTCATTTTTATGTTCTTTATTCTTTCTCCACTCTCTCGAAGAACTCCCGTATGGCCTGTGCTATGACCTGCTTCTCCTTCATTCCGGCGTCAACAGCGTATTTCTTCACCTTGCGGTGCAGTTCCAACGGATACTCCAGTGAGGTTCTGGCCAGTGCTTCCCCTTTCTTCCCCTCCTCCGGAGTGGAGTGTGTGGGACGGTTTGGTGTCCCGCCCTGCAGAATCTCGTCAATTCCAATAAATTTTCCCATATTCTTTTTTACTTTTATTTGTTGTCAACCATATTCAATCTGGACAGGATCTCCCGGGTAAGGGACCGGTAGTCCGCCGCTCCACTGCTGTTCCTGCTGTAAGATACGACATCCGTCTTTCTGCCCATGGACTCTGCCACCCTGATGGAACGGCTGATGACCGTGGAAAAGACCGTTTCCCCGTACTGTTTCCGCATCGCTTCCAATATCTCCGCATGCAATGTAGTCCTTCTGTCATACTGTGTCACCAGCATGCCGAGCAGGTTCAGTTCCCTGTTGATCTTCCTCCGTATTACAGCAACCGTATCCAGGATGGAAACCAGACCATATAAAGAAGCCACTTCCGGCTGCACCGGTATAATCAGGTCGGTGGCGGCCACAAGCGCGTTGACCGTGATCAGTCCGACGGCCGGCGGGCAGTCAAGGAGCACAAAATCGTACCCTTCATCCGTTCTGGCAGCCAGTTCTTTAAGGAAGTTTTCCCTCCCGTATTCGTTCTGCAGAAGATACTCCGCATCCGCCATTTTCCTGCATGACGGGCACAGGGATATATTCTCCTGCAACCGTATCCGTGGAAGCCGCGTTTCCTTGCCATCCACCGCACCCTGCAAGGCCGAGAAAACCGTTTCTTCCGGATCTGTCACCCCCAAAGCCGAGGTCAGAGTGGCTTGCGGATCCAAATCAGCAAGAAGGACCTTGTATCCTTTTCGTGCCAGTTCGAACCCCACATTGGTAGTGGTAGTAGTCTTGCCAACTCCACCCTTCTGATTATGGACTGCTATAATTTTCACCATATCTATTTGTTTTTTAGTGTGTTACGAAGTTAAGGAAAATAATTCTCTTTTCCAATATTTTGATGTTTTAATGCTTTAATATTTATATATTTTAACACTAAAATATTTTGATACCATGATCTCCCATAACGAAGGAACTTTCATTTCTTTTTTCAAAGGAAGACGGACCATACCGGAAGCCGCGGAAGGCTCTATAATGAACTTCATCCCAGGCCTCCTTTCACACAAAGCCGTAATGCCACCATGAACCAGGCCAGACAAATCAGAGCGGGAACCTGTGATACGAAAGATGCGCATATTAATGCAGAGAAAACAAAAGAGGCATGACCAAGCAGCAGGACCTGGCGGTTGGATACGCCCTCTTCAAGTACAGAAGAAAAGAATTGGTTTTTACGGTTCAGCCATAATTGAATAGCTGAAGATTTGCTTGCGACATTTATGTCGGGAGCAAAAATAGAAACTGTTTGTTTCATAACTGTAATGGTATTTGGCATTTTAGGCAGAAAAAAGAACGGCTGCCATTTCCCGTGTCGCCAAACACCATCACAGTCACTGCCAGAGCAGAATTGTAAATCGGGAAAGACAGCCGTAGCTTAGTATCTTTATCATTTTCATAAACTCATGAAAATGGTTATATATAGGCATAAAAAAAGCCCGACTATTTGTGAGCAATTAATCGCTGCCCAGCGACAATGAAACACATTGAATGGTATTTGGCACTGCAAATATACGAATAATACATTAAACTGCCAAAGAAAGAAAAGGGAAGATCTCTTTTTTTTGTAGAAATATGGATACAGCACAAAAAGGTTGTGCCGGTCCGCCCTTACATTTGTCCCATTAACCATAAAAAAATACACAATGGAAGAAATGGAATTGATACACAAGGTGGAAAACGGGGAATTGGACATGCTTGGTTATGTCATGCTCAACCCGGAATTGAAGGAACCGTTTTCGGACTATGCCCGGGGCAATGGCATCACCTGTCCCACAGCAGCGGATGCGGTGCGTTTTTTGAAGGAATACGAGGAAAGGCTTTATCAGGAACTGCTGCCATGAACGGGAAGGTACTGGAAAGATACGCGGAACTGATGATTGACAAGATCAGGCAGATGTCCGCCGGTGAATGGCAGAAGCCCTGGTTCACCCCCCGTACCGGCCTGCCACAGAACATATCAGGGCGTCCGTACAACAGCATGAACCGTCTTATGCTCTACATGGAGATGGACAGGATGGGATACACCCTCCCGGTATTCATGACCTTCCGTCAGCTGAAGGATGAGAACCTGATGGTCATAAAAGGATCGCACGCCCTTCCCGTGACTTTTTACGATATCACCGTGAAGCATAAGACGACGGGAGAAAAAATCAGCTTCGATGATTACAAAAGCCTCCCGGAACTTCAGAAGCAGGAATATAAGGTGACTCCCTTCATGAAACATTTCTATGTGTTCAACATAGACCAGACGGATTTCAAGGAAAAATATCCGGAGCGGTATGAGGACATGAGGGTCAGATTCTCCGGTCCTGCCGTAGCGGACAACGTAAAAGGAAACGGGAACCCCCGGCTGGATAAAATGATAAAGGAACAGAAATGGCTCTGTCCCATAGAACTGAAGGTGCAGGACAGGGCATATTACAGCCCGTCCCAAGACAGGATCGTTCTTCCGGCTCCGGGACAATTCAAGGACATGGAATCATTCCAGATGACCGCCCTTCACGAAATGGCCCACTCCACCGGGCATTCCTCACGACTGGACCGAGGGCTGCATCACCCGTTCGGAACGTGCGGATATGCCCGGGAGGAAATCATCGCCGAATTCACAGCTGCCGTCGCAGGCAGGGACCTGGGGATAGCCGTAACTCCGAGAAAGGAGAACGCACAGTATCTGAAAAGCTGGCTGTCAAATTTGAAGGAGGACCCCGGCTATGTCATGAGTGTGTTACGGGAGGCCGGCAAAGCATCCGCCATGATAGAGGAAAGTGTGGAAAAACAGCACACCCTGGCAGACACATCCGCCAGGGAAGAGGACGTATCCCCACTTCCCATAAAAGAAGAAGGAAACAACGAAACGGTTCCTTCCGGCATTCTCGATATGTATGACCGCTCGAAAGAACAATATCCGGATGCAATGGCCCTCATCCGTGTGGGGGATGAATACAAGGCATATAATCAGGATGCGGAAAGACTCCATGAGGTACTTGGCGTATGCGCAAGGAAAGCGGTGTCGGGAAAAGACGGCACGCCGGTCATGACAGCCTCGTTCCGTCACGTCGATCTGGATACGCATCTCCGTAGTATAATCAAGGCAGGCAGCAAGGTCACAATCAACCATTATGAGAAAGCAGCCGCGCCGGACAAGAGCATGACGACCCCTCTTCTTTTCAAGGGCGGCCGTCGTGAGATAGAGATCACATCCGCAGGCGCGGTCATACGTACCAACGGGAACCAATATGATGCGACCGGCATATTGAAGGGGCTGGAAAAAGCCGGAATAGATGTCAGGAACATATCCGGCAGCCAATGGGAAAGCATGTTACGGGGACGGGGAACCGTCCTGAACCCCGCAAAACAGAAAATGCTGTTCTCTATCCGGAAACAGCCCTCCGGCTACGGTGTGCGTATAGCGGACATCAGCGGAAAGATTTCCTCATCAGTTCAAAGAGAATTATGACAACCAAACGCTGAGCCACCGGCATGACGGGCATACATATATGAGAATAACAGATTTTTTTATAAGACGTGCCCAGCTCAGAGAACTGGGAAAAAACCCGCAATTGATCACCGCGGTCGAGAATCCGTCAGAGAAGATGCAGCTGGCCGCCGTCCGGCAGAATCCGGATCTGGTTTCGGTTCTGGACAATCCTACGGAGGAGGTACAGCTGGCCGCTGTCAGACAAAAGGCGGACTGTCTGCTCCAGCTCCGTGAGCCGACAGAAAAGGTCTGTCTGGCCGCCATAGCCGAAAATCCGGAAATGATACGCTATATCCATGAACCCACGGAAAAGATGCAGCTGCTGGTCGTCAGACGGAATCCGGAAATGATCACCCTTCTGGAAAATCCGTGCGAGAGGGCGCAGCTGCTGGCCGTGATGGCGGATCCCGGGCTGATCACCGCTATCGGCAGCCCTTCCGCAAACACGCAGCTCTCCGTTGTAAGGAAGGATCCGCACCTCATCCGGGAGATAAGCGTACCCGACTGGAAGGCCCAGCTGTATGCGGTCGGACAGGATCCGGAACTGATAAGGTTTATCAGCGAACCGGCGGAAAAAGTACAGCTGTCTGTCCTTAACGGGGACGCCTCCCTGATAAGACTCGTGAGAACCCCCACGGAAAAGGCACAGATGCTGGCCGTTGGCAGAAATTCCTCCCTGATAGGCCATATCAGGAATCCCACGGAGAAAGTCCAGCTGATGGCGGTGCATGACAGTCCGGCAAACATCCTGAGGATAAAGAACCCGTCCCGGCAGGCATACCTGTCATGTCTCGGTTCCGTCATGCCCGGAGGGACCGCAGGCATCCATTTCAAGGAGGACATTTCAGAAGCGGTAAAGAATCTTTTTACCAGGCTCGGGGAAATAGAGGAGAGATATGGAGAGCTTATGCGGGATGCCGGGCATATGGACACCTACGACGCCAGATACGAAGCGACGGAAAAGGCGGAAGCCTACCGTACAAGAAAAATTTCCGCGGCAGTCGGCACGTTCAGGAAAGAGGCGGTCCTGGAAACTTCCGCTGTTCCGGAAAAGACTGTTGCCATGGAGAAAACAGAGGCAACGGAGGCGCAACCGTCCTCCGGAGAAATGAGGTTCAAGGGCGGCCGCCGTGAACTGACCATAAGGAACGGAAGTGCGGTGCTCCGCACCAACGGGGAGAGTTTTGACGCGACGGATATCCTGAAAGGCATGAGCGCCCACGGGGTTGACATAGGCAGGGTATCCGGAAAGGCCATGAGCGAGATGTTGAAAGGCAACAAGACCGCTTTGCCCGGAGCATCGGGAAACTCGGTGTTCGCTATTGTCAAGGGACCGGCGGGCTACGGCCTGAAGGCCTTCCAGATCGCCAAACAGGTTCATTCGGCTGCCGCTCAGGAAATATGATCAAAGACTGAAGAAAAGAGAAGTATAAAGATGGGAAAAAATATATTGAAAAGATTGATTGACAATCTGTCCGGAGCAGATTTGCGGAGGGTGAGGAAAGATCCGATGGAGATAATGGGCATGGAACACCCGTCCGAGGCAGCCCAGCTGTATGTCGTCAGACAAAATCCGGAGATGATACAATTCATCGGCACGCCGTCTGAAAAGGTGCAGCTGGAGGTGGTCAGAAAGGACGCCTCCCTGATCATGCTTCTTGATGCGCCATCCGAGAAGGTACAGCTGGAAGCGGTCAGGAAGGACACAGGGGTGTTCCTGTATATCAACAAACCGACGGAGAAGGTAAAGTCCGAGGTGCTGAAGAGTGACAGCGGACAGATCATCTATATGGACAATCCGTCCGGAAACCTCCAGATGCAGGCTGTGGAGAGTGACTGCGGCTCCATCATATTCATTGAACATCCCACCGAGAAGGTTCAGATAAGGGCTGTCACGGCCGATCCGGAGCTTTTCATTTATATCGGATCCCCGACGGAAAAGGTCAGGTATGCGGCGGTCAGCGCATGTGCGGACAATATCATGTATATATCCAGACCGTCTGAAAAACTACAGATAAGTGCGGTGTCACAAGATTGTGAGACGGTCAGATATATAGAGGAACCCTGCGAGAAGGCGGTGATTGTCGCCCTGAAAGAAAATCCGGGATTGTTCATGTACATCCATAATTCCTCCCCATCCAGGGTGATCACAACCCTGGTTGAAAAGGATATGGAGAAAAAGAGAGAGGCGGGAAAACAGGAGAAAGGATGTCCGTGATGATGTGATGCGGCACTATGCGGAAGGGCTCGGCAAGGAGCTGGACGGAGCTCCTGAGTACCCGTTTCTTTTTTCAAAGGAAGGCATCCGGACATTTTAATGCTTTAATGTTTCGGTATTTTAATATTGGAATGTTTGGAATCTGCCATATTATTGGTAATTTTGCTGCAACAAACTTTGGTAAGGTCCAATATCCGATTTTAGCATCGTGCCGCTTATTGGAAAAACCGGATGGTTGGAAAATTATAATATGGGAAATTGGAGCGAACAACAGGAAGCAAATAAAGAACGGAAAGAAAAAGATAAAACCAGACGAGATAAACTCGCAGGATATTTTTTCAACCTTTCCCAACTGACTTTTGTTGCATTGGTATTAGGTGGTGTAACTCCACTATACACTAATATTGAAGTAGGAATAAATTGGTATATATTAGTAGCCGGAATTACACTGACCATAATTTTAGCCAATATTGGAAACTTAATTTTAAAATAACACAATATGGAAATGTTAGCAGCAATATTCACCGCAGGCATTATAGTAGCAGGAGCATTTTTGATTTGGCTCAAAACCAAATCTGGGAAGAAATGGCTCGCAAGCCTGTAAATAACCTGTACCCCTGCAAGGGGCACTGCTGCAGATGGGAAACCGATATCCGCAGCAGTACATGTTTCACCGGGAAGCGAACAGGGAGTTTACATCCTCCTCCGTCTCTTCCATTCCGAGCACCCTCTCGATATCTTTCAGTATTCCGGTATAATTGTCGGATATTTCTTTCTCCGTCCTGAACGCGACTACCGGCAGCGGTTCCTCCTCCAGTTCGAAGAGCCTGAACTTCTTCCTGAAATGCCCTTTGATATTGGAACGGTTTCCCATTCCGATAAATTCCTCCGGTTCCAATGAAGCGAAGTCCTTTGATTCATATATCTCTTCCTTTTGTGTGCTGATGGTCACGCTGGAATTACGGCCGCCACCGCTGCTGCCGGAACTGGTGGACTTCTTCTCCTTCTCGTATTTCCCGAAAAAGAGAGGGTAATATTTCAATGCCTCCACATCCTGTGTGCGGCCCAGAAAGATCCGCACGCTACATTTGTAAAGGGACGATCAGTACAGCAAGAAGCTATGAAAGAAACGGTAAGGAAAAAGACTAAGGATATGACAAAAAAACGTCAGAGATATGGAAGGACAGCTTTTCCTTTCCTATTTCCGTATTGTTTCATAAAGCAGCCCGCCTACGTCTATTCCAATATCAAACTTCTTAAACTTGTAGCGTGGTATGACTATTGGAACCACATCCCAACCTTTCTCCGGATTGTAATAATTTTGTATGCCGACTTCCATTTCCAACCGGTCTGTAAAATCATACCCGGCAGTAATGCCATATGTATTTCTATAAAAGCCATACTGGTAAGTCGGTGTATATGCTCCAAACGCTTTTAGTCTTAATCTTTCATTTGGGTGATAAATCATTGCGCCATAGATGCCAAAAGCCTGTCCGGTACTTTTGGGGAAGTAATATTTGGTGGCATTAACACCCAGTCGGGTTTCAAAATAATTGTTGAATTGATGATGAAACATTATTGAAGCCTCGTTTATCCGTCCTATTCCCGGCAGCGTGGCTTGTGAGCCACTGCCATAGAAATGAGAGAAAATATGTCCGCTTGTACTATAGTCCCCATAAAACATTGGAGTAGGATTAATGTAATATGGTGGTATATAGAAAGGTCTATCCGTTTTAAAATTTGTGTTGTCAATGGCTGTTTCTACGTCTTTCGCATTGGGATTGGGCAATAATAAATCTGTCTTATTGAACGGCATACGTGCTTTATCAGAGAGAATTCCTGAACTGTCATTTTTAAGTTTGATATGGTTCTCTCTGATGTTTTCTTGCCCGTTAGCTCCAAATGTAAACAGACAGAGCATCAATGTTATATATATGACTTTTACAAGTTGCATAAACTGATATGATACAGTTATTTATTCTTTAAAGTCACTTTTACTTTTTCTGTTTGGCTGTGCGGATTATAAGTAAGACTTGCACATCCTGATAAATATATAACAACACTGGCTAAAATAGCTATTATGATATATTTTTCTAGGTTTTTCATGTTACTAATTTTTATATTGCAAAAGTAGGCAAATCATTCTCAGTTTAAGGTTTATAGTTCTGTATTTCCCTTAATTTTCCTAAATTAAAAGTTCAGATTGTCAAATCTACAAAAGTTTGTATACATTTGTGTAGTTTAATATATTAATTATGAAAAGAATAATCGTTTTTTTTGCAGTGATTGTACAGATGGCGCTTCTTTCCTGTTGTGTTGAGAAACAAGGATATTATGACAGTGGGGAAGAAAGCATAATTGCACTAATATGTGATATAACCTGGACTGGTGGAAAAAAAGAGTATGAAGATGGAAGCTCTTGGGAATCTATTTGGAATTTCGATAAAGATGGAACATATACACGAACCAATGTAGAGATTGATAAGGATGGGAACAAAAAAGAAGGTGAGATTCGTGGAAGATGGTCTTTCGCCACTCCTAACTTTAGCACATTATACTTTGGCGGTAGTAACTATTGGGATATTAAAGAACTGGATAAGACAATCTTTTCATTCTACGATAGAACGGGAGAACTGAACGACCCAACTACGTCTAAAGAATATGTTGAATTTTACCCATACAATGATGGGAAAACTAATTATACAACGTATTCAATTATCAAAAAATGCAGTTAGACACTGAAAAATGCGAATTGAAAGAAAAAAAAAGAAGCAGAAGGAATCTACCCCCTGCTTCTTTTTTTAAGACTTTTGTTCTTTATATATCAGAGAGAATGGATATATAGCAATCATTGATGCTATAATGCAGCCTAAATAGATGTTCTCTAGGAAGAAAGATACAAAAATTGAAAAGAGAGCCCCAATAAATGAGAATATAATAATTCTTTTCGTCTTCTTGCTGATCCTTATATTTTTAGCTTCTTTCAAAGAAGACATAATATATGCCCCCCATATTGACAGCAAAAAGTAGAAAGCTCTTTCTATACGTTCAATATCTTTATTGTAAATGCTTATACCTATAAGAACTATAGGCATAGCTAGAATTAGGATAAAAAGCAAGTTCTTTTTCATATGTAAAAAGTTTAATGGTTGTGCCGTAAAGAAACAGAAAAAAAAGGCACAAACCAAGTAAATTGAAAATTATTTGATTAAAAATGTTGTATATTGTAGATTTAATGCATAAATATTCTTTAAATCATTATTTGTACTTTTGGGTTTTCTCTTGATTGTTTTAATAATACACTATTCCAAATTTAATTATATAAATCCTTCAGAACTGAAAAATAGGCAACATTGGGCTAATCAAGGTTAGCAATCTTTAGCAAAGAAATTGCTGATTCATGCTCCTGGAAGAACTGGTGTCTAATATATTAGGAATATCCCTGCTATCAGAACTGGACGACTTGTTATGGGACAATACTTTCCGCAGCAACATATATACTTTGAACGCCACATCGTTTTCTTACATGAAACGGTAATTTTCCTCGGAGAGCCATAGTCGGAAGCAGTAGCCACAGTATGAGCAGGTCTGCCGTATCTGTCCGAAAAGAATTGCATAAAAGGCATCTTGGTTAGTCCCATCCGTAATGAAATAGTATCCCGCCTTGCTATTGGCTCCCTTCCACATTCATATCCACATTATAGAACCATTAGTAACCCTGGCTTGTCGTCTGCATCCATACCAGCTTGACAAAAAATAGCTGTTCTCATAATTCTGCTGTATATATGTCCTTTATATACTGTAAAACGGACATGAACATCTTTCCTACCTGTCAGAGAATAAAGAATTTACATCCACTTCTGCGTCTTCCATCCCAAGCACCCTCTCGATATCTTTCAGTATTCTGGTATAATTGTCAGATATTTCCTTCTCCGTCCTGAACGCGACTACCGGCAGCGGTTCCTCCTCCAGTTCGAACAGCCTGAACTTCTTTCTGAAATGCCCTTTGATATTGGAACGGTTTCCCATTCCGATAAATTCCCCCGGTTCCAGTGAGGCGAAGTCCTTCGATTCATAGATCTCTTCCTTCTGTGTGCTGATGGTCACGCTGGAATTACGGCCGCCACCGCTGCTGCCGGAACTGGTGGACTTCTTCTCCTTCTCGTATTTCCCGAAAAAGAGAGGGTAATATTTCAATGCCTCCACATCCTGTGTGCGGCCCAGGAAGATATTCCCGAAATTCGCCTCGATGGACGACCTGTCCAGTTTGCTGTACAGTTTTTCCAGCTTGGCTCCGGACTGGGTGAGCAGCAGGAACGCCGCCCCGTACTCGCGCAGGACGGAAGGCAGCTTCTCGAAGTCACGCACCTTGAAGGTGGTCATCTCGTCCAGGATAAATACAAAGGGGACCCTGTTCTCCATGGAAAACGAGCGCGAGGCGATACTCATTACCATGGCGATGACGGGGGATATCACCGACTCCGTCGCATAGTTGTTGCTGATTGCAAAAAGTTTCGGATGTTCAGGATCAATCAGATTGAAGTCGAAGTCATTCCCTGTCAGCACATAGCATATGTTCTCATTGGTGGCCAGCTTCGCCACATAGTTGCTGAGAGTGGACACATAGGAGGCCTGTGTTTTCTCACTGCCTTCCGCCTTGAGGTACGCCCCCGCCATCATGGCGCTGATATCGTTCAGCTTCAGGAATTCCTGAAGCTGTCCCGTATCGGCCTTCATCACGAAGTTGACGATATGCGGCAGCGTGCAGCATTCCGGGAACTCGTCCCAAAGCCTGTACGCCACGCCGTTCAGGATGCCAAGCGCTCCTGTATACCATTCGTCCTGTTTGGATGTGGGCGGCATCAACGCGCCCAGTACGTCCTCCATCAGCTGCATGAGCATCGTCCTGTCCTTTATATTCCTCCTGTCCAGCGGATTGAAGCGGTAAGTCCGGTTCATGTCCGTGAAGTTTACATAATAGAACTCATGGGGGTATCCGTGTTTCCTGATCAGGTTGTATGCAGTCCGGGTATAGTCAAAATCCTTGAAGTCATAGATGAAACCGGCGAATCCGGACCTGATGTACTGTTCCATCAGCGGTTTGCCTATGGATTTGGTCTTGCCGGAACCGGCTCCTCCATAGACAAGGAAATTGGAGAACCAGTAATAATATCTGATAATTGTCCCGTCCGTGGCGTGAAGGGAGAGCAGGGCTTTTCCGTCCTTTCCGCTTTCTGCTCCTCCTTTGAAAGAAAGACGGAGAAGTACGGAAACGACACCCGGAAGCAGGAACCACCACCCGTCCGGGATGGTGGCATGTGCGACAGCTGTTTCTGCAAGTACCAGCAGCAGGAACAGGACATGTGACATCCGGGATTTTCCCGGAAACAGACAGCTGGCGATGCCGCCGCCAAAAAGCAGGGCTGCCAGTTTCATAACAAACATATGATCCATATTCATAAATTGATTTAGATTTTTCCGGTAAGCGCATCCTTTACCAGTCTTTTAGCTTCCGCTATGAGAGCCTGTTTCGGATTCACCATGAAACGGAACATCCGGTAAGACACATCCAGCATCTTCCTCTCGTTTCTGAATTCTTTCTGCAGGATGGCGGATTTGGCCATGCTCATCGCCTCGTTCTTTCCCGGAACATAATGGTAGGTGTGTTCCCTGCCGTCCTCGTAATACCTGTGCGTGGCCTTGTAACCATACATGCTGATGAACCGGTCCGCACACCGGGCTTTCCATTCCATACGGTCGAAGCCGATAATTCCCTTTTTACCATTCAAGATATTAACAGATCCCCGGCTGTTGGCAAGAGGACATAATGTTACCGTCTGTGTCACATCATTCCGTGAAACGATGATATGAACATGGAGTTGCAGCCCGGGTTTCCTGTCCCCGGCTTTTGCCCGTCCCTCCTTCACTTCCTCATCACTGTTCCTGTAATGGCGTTCCGTTTCCACCCTCCCAAAATAAACAAGATCCTTTCCTGATCTTATCTTCTCCCTGCGAAAATTCTCTGCATACAGGTCCATACAGTTCCGGGAGTAATTCTTCAACTCATGAATGACTTTTTCCTGTTCCTCCACGGTGAGCCGCTCAAATTCCGCCACCTGCTTTCCTGTAACCCGCCGGATCAGGTGGGCCGCTTCATCCTGTGAGGGATTGATGGACAGCATATAGAATTTATCATCCCTCTTCTTCAATCTTTTATGGTTGTTGTCAATCTTTTGCATGACCGTCACCGGTGCGACATAATCCTCCTCATGGGAGAAGAACGTGTCATAATAAGGTTTGTCTTCAAGACTTTCCTTCAACAGGTATTCCACCAGTGCCCGGCACCTGTCCTTGTTGTCGCATACACAGGGTGTGTTGACCGGTTTATGTACTTTTACAAACATTCCACCTGGATTTAGTTCTGATAATAATCATAAGGTTCCTTTTGAAATTTCTTGAATACAGATTCATGTATGATACTGCATTTTTTTCAACTCACCGCCTGTCGTCCTCTGTTCCTTCATGGTGACAGCCCGAACTTCATAATCCCCTTTCAGATAATTCGCCGGACTATATGGACACTTCATTCTGTAAAGGATTGCTGGAAATATGGTAGAATATGCCATTCTTTTTTTTGATTGTTGCCAGCCTTCCGCATAAACCGCATTGGCGCCATATAATATTTTCTTGTGAAAAAAAAGTATCATACTTTCTCTGTTCAAACTGTATTTCCACTTCGGATGAGCCGGTACAGGACGGGCCATTACCTGTTTTACGAACATATTTCCTTTACCTTATATAACAACATTTCCAGATAAACCGGTGCGACAAAATAATCTGTTCCTTTTTCCGCCTTCTTGAAGTTCTTCTGGTCGAAAGCGTTTTCCAGCAGCCTGACAACCTGTCCGAGTTTCCGTCTGTCCTCCACGTCAGGAGCACCTGCTTGCTTCAACCGCTCCACTTCCGCTTTCAGTTGGGTGACCTGTTTGTCGGCCCGGTCCAGCAATTCATCACTGTGCGCTTCCGGCGCCGGAAGCAGCTTGTCGATCTTGTCTTTCTCTATGGCACGGATGATTTTGATGATCCGTTCGATTCCCTGAAGTTCCAGTGTCTTGAACTTCCCGTTGATTGACGTTCGGGGATCCACCCCGTTCCGCTCAAAGTAGGACAGCATTGTCTCAATGAACTCACTGGCCGACACGCTTCCTTTCATTTCGTCCAGATGCTGTTTCACATCTATGGATACACGAATGGTTTTTGTAATTTTTGTTTGCATAATCTTGAATCTTTCCGCAAATGTAAGGGCGGACCGGCACAACCTTTTTGTGCTGCCTCCATCTTTTTTTCTGTAGATTTTTGTCTACATCGCAAATTGTTAACAATCAACTATATATAAAAAACATGTCGATTTTATGTAGACAACACAATTACTTGATAATCAACAGGAAAAAGACTTAAATCTACAGAAAAAGTAGACAATTTGTCTACAAAAAATCTCACAACCTATTGACAATCACGGCTCTGCGTGATTTAGCGAACGTCAAAACGTGCGCGCCGCTTGCTCTTCCTTATTATTTTTTCAAAGAAAAAATGGAATTTCTCGGGCAGAGCCCTTCCCTAGAGAGAAGGAAAGCCATGCGGTACGGAGATGGATACGGAAGATATGTGACAGACTGAGGGAGGCGTATTCCGTCCTTGGGGGCTTGCAGAGAGACCGGCGATATTGCCGGTGCGAACTTCCAGGAGTATGTGCCGTTTCCGATCTCGCAAGATGCGGGAGAACGGACGGCAGACCTGATTTGTAATCCCGGAAAAAAGAAAGTGTCCTCAGAGCGGATCGGAGAAGTGGCGGCGGGCCGGCGGACAAACCGGAAGACAATACGGGCAGATATTATCAAACAAACCGATTCTGAAAATCAGGAAAAGTACAATAACTGTTTCTGCATAATCTTCCCGGAAAAAAGAAAATGAACAATACCTGACAATACTTATGGGTTGCCAATGGAAGTGTGCATGAATCTTCCTGTTCATGAACGAATAAAAATATAGGTAATCTGAAAATGATGGTGGAGAACCGGACATGCTGGTGGCGTCAAGAAGGAACAAAAGGAATCGGGCAGGATTATTTTGAATGGTCCTCTTTTTCCGCGAATCCGATAGGTATACATTCCAAATTGACGTGTCATTTTTTTTTAAGAAAATAGCCATTCAAAATATCCATCCAATACTTAATGCCAATATTTTAAAGTGTTTTAATTTTAAAACATTAAAGCATTTAAATATTAAAATGTTAAAACTTCGGTCATGAACACTTTACATGATCTGTTGTTTTATGATATTTGTTTATATGTAGAATCCGTATCATTGTTAAAAATATCATACACGTAATTCTGTAATCCACCCTTTACATTATGTGAGAATCAATGGATATTCTTTTTTCAAAGGGATGCCGACGGTTCGATTTGAAAACATATTAATATCAGAATATTTAAAAATTAAAATATCAAACAATTTTAATTTTAAAATATTACAACATTAAAATATTGACACGGACGGGTATGGAGTTGTAATCCGTATCTTTGCCCCATGTCCTTTTAGAAAAAGGAAATATGCCATTATGCCTCCTGAAAATGTCTATATTTGCGTTTCAATAATATAAATGATATGGACAGAACTAAGGACGCATGCAGACACCAATCAAACAACAGAGTCATCATGTGGTACAAAATAAGAGAATTATATTCAAAAGGATTTAACAAGACCCAGATCGCGTTCCAGCTTGGTCTGCATAGAAGTACGGTGCGCCGGTACTTGAAAATGGACGAGGACACATTAACTGCAAAATTGCAGCATCGCAGGCGATATCCCCGCATACTTGACAAATACGAAAGTTATGTCTGTGACGTTCTTTCCCGGTACAGGTTCCTGTCCGCCTCCCAGATTCATGACTGGATGAAGGAACAGTATCCTGATCTTCCTGTTGTCTGCGGAAAAACCGTATACAATTTTGTGGAAACTGTACGTCGTAAGTATAATCTGGACAAGGAGGGTCTTTCCAAACGTGTTTATGAGAAAATGCCGGATACCCCTTACGGGGAATATGCCCAGATGGATTTCGGAGAAAGCCGTATGCCCACATACAGGGACGACTTTGTCAAAGTTTATTTTTTTGTCATGGTGATGAGCCGTTCCAGGCAGAAGTTCGTGTATTTTTCCTGTACGCCTTTCACATCAGCCCTAGCCGTATATGCCCATGAACTGGCTTTCGCATATTTCGGAGGGAAGCCAAGAAGGATAATCTATGACCAGGACAAAGTCCTGTTGGTCAGAGAAAACCTGGGTGACCTCATATTGACAAGAACATTCCGTGCCTTTGTCAACGAGCAGCATTTCCAGCCCGTGTTCTGCCGTCCTGCTGATCCGGAAAGCAAGGGAAAAGTGGAAAATGTGGTCAAATATGTCAAGCGTAACTTTCTTGCCGGACGGACATTTAACAGCCTGGAAGTCCTTAACACCGAGGTCCTGCAATGGCTGGAAAAAACAGGAAACGGCAAGATACATGGAACCACACGCCTGGTTCCGGCTGAGGAATTTGAGATTGAACGGAAATATCTGTTGCCATACTATGGAGAACCGGTGCCCCCCAAAGACGAGCCGAAAGAGTATCATGTCCGCAAGGACAATACGGTACGGTATCTGACCAACTACTACAGTGTGCCCTCCGGCACCTATAAAAATCGGAACACCGTTGTATGGCTTCTTGAGAATAACGGACATATCGAGCTGTACGACAAAGAGAGCGGTAAACTCATATGCAGGCATGAGTTGTGTCCCGGAAAAGGGAAAAATGTATGTGACAAAAGACATCATAAGGACAAGACACGGAGTGTGAATGACTTGCAGGTCCGGATCCGAAAGCGGACGGAAGATGACCCCACCGTTATTTTGTGGCTCCGGAATCTGGAAAGGGAAAAGCCGCGTTATTACAGAGACAATATGAAACTGCTGCTTCATGTGATATCCGAATACGGCAAAGAAACAGTGATAGCAGCCCTGCGGACCTGTCTGGAAAAAAACATATACAACAGCCTTTCCGTGCAGGAAATATCCGGCTCAATCCACAGGAGCAAGGACAATATGAACGGGATGACTTTCCAAGCTCCGACATCCATTCCGGAAACAGCGGACTGTCATCCTGAAAAAACAGATATAAACCAATATAACAAGTTTTTTGAATGATACAAAGTGAAAAATTGAAAGAGCACGCCAAACGTCTGCGGCTTTACAACATTGCAAACCGCATGGACAGCATTCTGCATCATGCACAGGAAGAAAAACCGACCTACCCGGAATTCCTGTCCCTGGTATTAGGCACCGAAGTTGAGATGAAAGAGAGGAAAGACTACGAGAGACGCCTTGTTGCGGCACGTCTGCCCCGAAAACATGATCTTGACGAATACGACTACAATTTTTATGAAGGCATAGACCGCCGGCAGATGAAGGAGCTTCGTGAACTGGTATGGCTCCGTGAAGCTTATAACCTGATCCTGATGGGACCATCAGGGACTGGAAAAACATTTCTGGCAGCCGGTCTTGTCTTTGATGCGGTCAAGGCCGGTTACAAGGCATACCTGATGACAATGGAGGATATCGTAAATTGTCTCAGACTTAAAGACATCTCAACTCCGGCCATGATGACTTATAACAAGATTCTGCGCGCACAGCTGCTGGCAATAGATGATATCATGCTGTTTCCTGTGAAAAGAGAGGAAGCAACTGCCTTCTTCAACCTGATAAACACCCTACATGAGAAGACATCCATCATCATTACAACCAACAAGGCACCTACAGAATGGGTAGAAACATTGAATGATGAAATCCTTGCCAGCGCTCTGCTTGACAGGCTGCTTTATCGATGTGAAGTCATCAAGTTCACCGGCAGTAGCTACCGGTTAGAAAACAGGCAGACGATTTTCAAGACTACAACAGGAACGAGAAACGAACTTATGAAGCCTTAGTTACTGGTGTATTCTGTGGCATATTTAACTTTTCTAAAAAAAGGCACAAGAAAATTTGCAAATTACAACGGCGGTATCGTGGCGTTCATCACCTCGCAAGGGGTATTGAATAGCACCAAGACCTCCGTGCGTAACGAGCTGTTCAGTCAGGCCAATCTGGTATCCGCGATACGCCTGCCCAACAACCTGTTCACGGACAACGCGGGCACGGAGGTGGGCAGTGACCTGATTGTCCTGCAAAAGAACCTCAGCAAGAAGGAAATGTCGCAGGACGAGCGGCTGATGACCGTGATACAGACGGACACGAAAACCGCCCTGACCGACAACGCCTATTTCATCCACCACCCGGAACGCATCGTGCATACGATGGCGAAACTTGACACAGACCCCTACGGGAAGCCCGCTATGGTTTATCTGCACGAGGGCAAGGCAGCAGGCATCGCCGGGGATTTGCGCCGTATGCTCGACGAGGATTTCCATTACAGGCTTGCCATGCGCTTGTATTCGGGTTCAATCCGGCAGGCAGGAACGGAAGAAAAAGTTGCCGTTCAAAATAAAGTAGAGCGTCCTGCCATAAAATTGGAAACAGTATCCTCGGCGCAGACGGTGGAAACTCCGACAGAAAAGCCGCAACCCGCAGATGAAAAGCCGGAGATAGAACCGCGCCCGCAATATTCCGCAGGCGTGCAGCTCACCCTGCTTGACCTCTGGGGGATGACGGAAGAGGTCAGCCAACCGAAAACCTCCAAAAAGAAAAAGACGGTGAAAAAGGCAGTTACGGCAAAGTCCACTCCGCCCAAACCGAAAGTCACGGTTACACCGACAGCTCCAACTGCAAAACCCGCAATGGAGAATAAGGAGGTGAAAGCGGAGAACACCGCCAAGCCTGCCGACCCGGACGACATCTATGCCACACTGGACTGGGATACCAATCCTCCCATCAACGGTTTCTATGAAATGATGATGGGTTTGACGCCGGAGCGTAGGAAAGAACTTCGGGAACTGGCAAGGCAGCATAACGAGAAACAAGTGGCGGAAAAGACGGAAGTGAAAGCCGTGCCGGAAACTTCCCGTGAGCAGCCACGACAGGAGGAAACACAGCCGGAGGCAGTCGCCGCACCTGCCGTTACAGATACCCCATCGGAAGCGGTGGGGACTTTCCTTTTCCCCGACATCGAAGCGGAAAAGCCGAAGGAGGAAGTCGTGGACCTTTCTCCGCGTGCCTACCACCGCACGCCGGAGATGCACCTGCGCGAAGGGTCGCTGGTGGCTGACCGGGGGCGTCATAACATCGGCTACCTGAAAGACATCACGCCATACGGGGCGACATTCCAGCCGCTCGACCTGAAAGGATACCAGAAGGAAAAGGCGTTGTTGTATGTGTCGCTGCGTGACGCCTACGAGCGTCTGTACCGTTATGAATCGCTCCGGCGCGAGGCAAATGTTCCGTGGCGAGAGCATCTGAATACCTGTTACGATGAGTTTGTCATGCGCTACGGCAACCTCAACGCCAAGCAGAACGTGAAGTTAGTGATGATGGATGCGGGCGGGCGCGACATCCTTTCGCTGGAACGGATGGAAAACGGAAAGTTCGTCAAGGCGGACATCTTCGAGCATCCTGTTTCCTTCGCGGTGGAGAGCCATGCCAACGTAGGCTCTCCCGAAGAAGCCCTGTCTGCGTCGCTCAACAAATATGGTACGGTCAATCTCGACTATATGCGGGAGATAACCGACAGCACGGCGGAGGATTTGCTCACTGCCCTGCAAGGGCGCATCTACTACAATCCGCTCGTGACCGGTTACGAAATCAAAGACCGTTTCATCGCCGGAAATGTCATAGAGAAAGCGGAACGCATAGAGGCATGGATGGGTGACAATCCCGAAAATGAGCGTATGCCGGAGGTGAAGCAGGCGTTGGAGGCTCTGAAAGATGCCGAGCCGCAGCGCATCGCCTTCGAGGATCTGGACTTCAATTTCGGGGAACGCTGGATTCCGACGGGTGTCTATGCCGCCTACATGAGCCGGCTGTTCGACACGGAGGTGAAAATCGCCTATTCCGCAAGCATGGACGAGTTTTCGGTGGTGTGCGGCTACCGCACCATGAAAATCACGGACGAGTTTCTGGTGAAGGGGTATTACCGGAACTATGACGGTATGCACCTCCTAAAACACGCCCTGCACAACACCTGCCCTGACATGATGAAGTCCATCGGCAAGGACGAGCATGGCAACGACATCAAGATGCGCGACAGCGAGGGAATACAACTCGCCAACGCCAAGATTGACGAGATACGAAACGGCTTCTCCGAATGGCTCGAAGAGCAGTCGCCGCAGTTCAAGGAGCGGCTTGTGACGATGTATAACCGCAAGTTCAACTGTTTCGTGCGCCCGCGCTACGACGGCTCCCATCAGACCTTTCCCGACCTCAACCTGAAAGGGCTGGCAAGCCGGGGTATCAAGAGCGTCTATCCCTCACAGATGGATTGCGTCTGGATGTTGAAACAGAACGGCGGCGGAATTTGCGACCACGAGGTGGGAACCGGTAAGACGCTGATAATGTGCATCGCCGCGCATGAGATGAAGCGTCTGAATTTGGCACACAAGCCGATGATTATCGGGCTGAAAGCCAACGTTGCGGAGATTGCAGCCACCTATCAGGCGGCATATCCCAACGCACGTATTCTGTACGCTTCGGAGAAGGACTTTTCGACCGCCAACCGTGTGCGCTTCTTCAATAATATAAAGAACAACGACTACGATTGCGTCATCATGTCGCACGACCAGTTCGGCAAGATACCGCAGTCGCCGGAATTGCAGCAGCGCATCCTGCAAGCAGAGCTTGACACGGTGGAGGAAAACCTCGAAGTGCTACGGCAGCAGGGAAAGAACGTGTCGCGGGCGATGCTGAAAGGATTGGAGAAGCGCAAGCACAACCTTGAAGCGAAGCTGGAGAAGGTGGAACACGCCATAAAGTCACGCACGGACGACGTGGTGGATTTCAAGCAGATGGGCATCGACCACATCTTCATAGATGAGAGCCACCAGTTCAAGAATCTGACTTTCAACACGCGCCACGACCGTGTGGCGGGATTGGGAAACAGCGAGGGAAGCCAGAAGGCACTTAACATGCTCTTTGCCATACGCACCATACAGGAGCGCACAGGAAAAGACTTGGGTGCGACCTTCCTCTCCGGCACGACTATCAGCAACTCACTGACTGAATTGTACCTGCTGTTCAAGTACCTGCGCCCGAAGGAGCTGGAACGGCAGGACATAAGGTGTTTCGACGCTTGGGCGGCGATATTTGCCAAGAAGACGACGGATTTTGAATTTAACGTGACGAACAATGTGGTCCAGAAGGAGCGTTTCCGCTACTTCATCAAAGTGCCGGAGCTTGCCGCCTTCTATAATGAAATCACGGACTACCGCACGGCGGAGGATGTGGGCGTTGACCGTCCTGCCAAGAACGAGATACTGCACCATATACCGCCCACGCCGGAACAGGAGGACTTCATACAGAAACTGATGCAGTTCGCCAAGACGGGCGATGCCACCTTGTTGGGCAGGCTGCCGCTTTCGGAAACGGAAGAAAAGGCGAAGATGCTCATCGCCACGGACTATGCCCGGAAAATGGCACTCGACATGCGCATGATAGACCCGAATTACGAAGATCATCCCGACAACAAAGCGAGTCACTGTGCCAAGATGATCGCGGAGTATTATCAAAAATACGACGCCCAGAAAGGCACGCAGTTCGTTTTCTCTGATTTGGGGACATACCAGCCGGGCGACGGGTGGAACGTCTATTCGGAAATCAAGCGCAAACTGACGGAGGACTACGGTATACCGCCAAGCGAGGTGCGCTTCATTCAGGAGTGCAAGACCGACAAGGCGCGGAAGGCGGTGATAGACGCCATGAACGCCGGGACGGTGCGTGTGCTGTTCGGCTCTACCTCTATGCTCGGAACGGGTGTGAACGCCCAGAAACGGTGTGTGGCTATCCATCATCTCGATACGCCGTGGCGACCGTCCGACTTGCAACAGCGTGACGGACGCGGAGTTAGGGCAGGTAATGAGATTGCCAAACATTTCGCCGGGAACAACGTGGATGTAATCATCTACGCGGTGGAGAAGTCACTGGACAGCTACAAGTTCAACCTCCTGCACTGCAAGCAGACTTTCATAAGCCAGCTCAAAAGCGGTGCGATGGGTGCGCGTACCATCGACGAGGGGGCAATGGACGAAAAATCGGGCATGAATTTCTCGGAATACATGGCGTTGCTCTCCGGCAATACCGACCTGTTGGACAAGGCGAAACTGGAAAAGCGGATCGCATCGCTCGAAGGGGAACGCAAGTCGTTCAACAAGGGCAAGCGTGATTCGGAGTTCAAGCTGGAGTCAAAGACCGGCGAGTTGCGCAACAACACGGCTTTCATAGATGCCATGACGGAGGACTGGAACCGCTTCCTGTCGGTGGTGCAGACCGACAAGGAGGGCAACCGCCTTAATATAATAAAGGTGGACGGAGTGGATTCCGCCGATGAGAAGGTCATCGGAAAGCGTTTGCAGGAGATAGCCAAGAATGCCACGACCGGAGGGTTGTACACGCAGGTCGGTGAACTTTACGGTTTTCCGATAAAGGTGGTGAGCGAAAGGATACTCAAAGAGGGATTGGAGTTCACCGACAACCGCTTCGTGGTCGAGGGGAACTACAAGTACACCTACAACAACGGGCATCTGGCGATGGCTGACCCGTTGGCCGCCGCCCGCAACTTCCTCAACGCGATGGAGAGGATACCCTCCATCATCGACCAGTACAAGGCGAAGAACGAGGTGCTGGAGATGGAGATACCGCAGTTACAGGAGATAGCGGGTAAGGTGTGGAAGAAGGAGGACGAGCTGAAGCAGTTGAAGTCCGAACTTGCCGCCCTTGACCGAAAAATTCAGCTGGAGCTTGCGCCACCCACGCCCGAAGTCGCAGAAAAGGAGAATGAAGGGCAACAGCTCAAGCCGGAAGCGGAAGATGTGAGGAACAGGCAGGCGCAATATCCCGAAAATGCACCGCCGCAGATACGCAGTCCGGCGGATAGTATCGTTGCCAACCATGTCATAATCGGGCGTCCGGGACTGTATGCCAAGGAGGAAACCCGGTCCAAAGGATTGAAAATATAACCTAAGGAATTTTATCTGAAGTATTAATAAGGGCTATCCCAAAAGGTCTAAAAGTAAATTTTATCCTTTCTGCAAGTATCTATAGGATGGCAACTGCATTTTTTTCTTTTTGGGCAGCCCTTATTAAAATTTATTCTTATTTTAGGTTATATACATTCATGTCCATTTATGTAAAAAATTCCTGCTGACCTTGTTTATGTCTTGTCAGTCACCATTTGCAAAACCATATTTGACCCTCAAAGAGGCTGAATTTGATAAGTAACTTGCTACATACTCATAATAAGGAGCTAAATAGAACACGAATGGGAAATACACAAATGCTAAACTAAAGAAGATATTGGCCAAAATAAACGCTATACCGAGAGAGAAACTTGATTTTTCAACTTCCTAAAACGGTGTTGTTCAAACATTTCTACTTATTTGTACTTGCCAGTTGAACCTACGCTTCCCTAATAAAATGTCTATGGTAAAAAGTTAAAAAATCCTCCCACTTTTGTTAGATATATTTTTTTGTGTAATTTTGTAATCGTTATGCGGCAGTAATAATATACATATTAATACGAGTTAGTAATCCTGTAGTTCTCATATGCTACGAGGAGGTATTAAAAGGTGCGTTTCGACAATGCATCTACTGTAGTATATTATTGCTTAATCCAAATGAATATTATAAATTTAGGAATTCTTGCTCACATTGATGCAGGAAAAACTTCCGTAACCGAGAATCTGCTGTTTGCCAGTGGAGCAACGGAAAAGTGCGGCCGTGTGGATAATGGTGACACCATAACGGACTCTATGGATATAGAGAAACGTAGAGGAATTACTGTCCGGGCTTCTACGACATCTATTATCTGGAATGGAGTGAAATGCAATATCATTGACACTCCGGGACACATGGATTTTATTGCGGAAGTGGAGCGGACATTCAAAATGCTTGATGGAGCAGTCCTCATCTTATCCGCAAAGGAAGGCATACAAGCGCAGACAAAGTTGCTGTTCAGTACTTTACAAAAGCTGCAAATCCCGACAATTATATTTATCAATAAGATTGACCGTGCCGGTGTGAATTTGGAGCGTTTGTATATGGATATAAAAACAAATCTGTCGCAAGATGTCCTGTTTATGCAAACTGTTGTCGATGGATCGGTTTATCCGGTTTGCTCCCAAACATATATAAAGGAAGAATACAAAGAATTTGTATGCAACCATGACGACGATATATTAGAACGATATTTGGCGGATAGCGAAATTTCACCGGCTGATTATTGGAATACGATAATCGCTCTTGTGGCAAAAGCCAAAGTCTATCCGGTGCTACATGGATCAGCAATGTTCAATATCGGTATCAATGAGTTGTTGGACGCCATTTCTTCTTTTATACTTCCTCCGGCATCAGTCTCAAACAGACTTTCAGCTTATCTCTATAAGATAGAGCATGACCCCAAAGGGCATAAAAGAAGTTTTCTTAAAATAATTGACGGAAGTCTGAGACTTCGAGACGTTGTAAGAATCAACGATTCGGAAAAATTCATCAAGATTAAAAATCTAAAGACTATTTATCAGGGCAGAGAGATAAATGTTGATGAAGTGGGTGCCAATGATATCGCGATTGTAGAAGATATAGAAGATTTTCGAATCGGAGATTATTTAGGTGCTAAACCTTGTTTGATTCAAGGATTATCTCATCAGCATCCCGCTCTCAAATCCTCCGTCCGGCCAAATAAGCCCGAAGAGAGAAGCAAGGTGATATCCGCTCTGAATACATTGTGGATTGAAGACCCGTCTTTGTCCTTTTCCATAAACTCATATAGTGATGAATTGGAAATCTCGTTATATGGTTTGACCCAAAAGGAAATCATACAGACATTGCTGGAAGAACGATTTTCCGTAAAGGTCCATTTTGATGAGATCAAGACTATCTACAAAGAACGACCTATAAAAAAGGTCAATAAGATTATTCAGATCGAAGTACCACCCAACCCTTACTGGGCCACAATAGGGCTGACTCTTGAACCCTTACCGTTAGGGGCAGGGTTGCAAATCGAAAGTGACATCTCCTATGGTTATCTGAACCATTCTTTTCAAAATGCCGTTTTTGAAGGGATTCGTATGTCTTGCCAATCTGGTTTACATGGATGGGAAGTGACAGATCTGAAAGTAACTTTTACTCAAGCCGAGTATTATAGCCCGGTAAGTACACCTGCTGATTTCAGACAGCTGACCCCTTATGTCTTCAGGCTGGCTTTGCAACAGTCAGGTGTGGACATTCTCGAACCGATGCTCTGTTTTGAGTTGCAGATACCCCAAGTAGCGAGTTCCAAAGCTATTACAGATTTGCAAAAACTGATGTCTGAGATTGAAGACATCAGTTGTAATAATGAGTGGTGTCATATTAAAGGGAAAGTTCCATTAAATACAAGTAAAGACTATGCCTCAGAAGTAAGTTCGTACACTAAGGGCTTAGGCATTTTTATGGTTAAGCCATGTGGGTATCAAATAACAAAAGACGGTTATTCTGATAATATCCGCATGAACGAAAAAGATAAACTTTTATTCATGTTCCAAAAATCAATGTCATTAAAATAATGGAGCGGTCAGGAAATTTCTATAAGGCAATACGGTTGGGATATATACTTATCTCCATTCTTATCGGATGTATGGCATATAATAGCCTCTATGAATGGCAGGAGATAGAAGCATTAGAACTTGGCAATAAAAAAATAGACGAGCTCCGAAAAGAAATAAACAATATCAATATTCAAATGATAAAATTTTCTCTATTGGGTGAAACAATACTGGAATGGAACGATAAAGATATCGAGCATTACCATGCACGGCGTATGGCAATGGACAGTATGCTCTGCCGTTTCAAGGCCACCTATCCAGCAGAGCGCATCGATAGTGTGCGCAGTCTTTTAGAGGATAAGGAACGACAGATGTTCCAGATAGTCCGGTTAATGGATGAACAACAATCTATTAACAAGAAGATAGCCAATCAAATTCCGGTTATTGTACAGAAAAGTGTGCAGGAACAGTCCAAAAAGCCAAAACGAAAAGGTTTCTTAGGCATATTCGGCAAAAAAAAGGAAGTAACTCCAGCAGTATCAACCACTATCCTTCATTCGGTCAATAGAAACGTAATCAGCGAACAGAAAGTGCAGGATCGCCAATTGTCGGAACAAGCCGACAGCCTTGCAGCTCGTAATGCAGAACTTAACAGACAACTGCAAGAATTGATTTGCCAAATAGAAGAAAAGGTACAAACCGAACTGCAAAGCCGGGAAAACGAAATAGTTGCCATGCGTGAAAAGTCATTTATGCAAGTAGGCGGTTTAATGGGATTCGTTCTTCTATTGTTGTTAATTTCCTACATCATCATACATCGTGATGCAAAAAGCATTAAACAATACAAGCACAAGACAACTGATTTGATAAGGCAACTGGAACAATCCGTACAACGGAACGAGGCACTGATAACGTCAAGGAAGAAGGCGGTACATACTATCACCCATGAACTGCGCACACCGCTGACAGCAATAACAGGCTATGCCGGACTGATACGGAAAGAACAGTGTGAGGATAAGTCCGGGCAGTATATCCAAAACATACTGCAATCCTCCGACCGTATGCGGGATATGCTTAACACTTTGCTTGACTTCTTCCGCCTGGACAACGGCAAGGAACAGCCCCGTCTGTCACCCTGCCGGATTTCAGCAATCACGCACACACTTGAAACGGAGTTCATGCCTGTTGCCGTGAACAAAGGGCTGTCCTTGTCCGTGAAGACTGGACACGATGCCATTGTATTGACCGACAAAGAGCGAATAATACAAATCGGGAATAACCTGCTGTCAAACGCTGTCAAGTTCACAGAAGAAGGCGGTGTTTCTTTGATTACTGAATATGATAATGGAGTTCTGACACTGGTCGTTGAAGATACAGGTACAGGCATGACAGAAGAGGAACAGAAACAAGCGTTCGGTGCGTTTGAACGTCTATCAAATGCCGCCGCAAAGGAGGGTTTCGGGCTTGGGCTTGCCATAATGCGTAATATTGTGTCGATGCTTGGCGGAACAATCCGTTTAGACAGCAAGAAAGGGAAAGGCAGTCGTTTCACAGTTGAAATTTCTATGCAGGAAGCTGAAGAACAGCTTGGATATACAAGCAATACACCTGTTTATCATAACAATAAATTCCATGATGTTGTCGCCATTGACAATGATGAGGTATTACTTCTGATGCTGAAAGAGATGTATTCCCAAGAAGGAATACACTGCGACACTTGCACCGATGCTGCGGCACTGATGGAAATGATACGCCAGAAAGAATACAGCCTGTTGCTGACAGACTTGAATATGCCCGATATAAACGGTTTCGAATTGCTGGAACTGTTGCGTTCGTCCAACGTGGGCAATTCACCAACAATCCCGGTGGTTGTGGCAACCGCTTCGGGCAGTTGTAACAAAGGGGAACTATTGGCAAAAGGCTTTGCCGGATGCCTGTTCAAACCGTTCTCCATATCGGAACTGATGGAGGTTTCCGACAGGTGTGCCATAAAAGCGACACCGGACGGGAAACCGGACTTTTCCGCCTTATTGTCCTATGGCAATGAAGCCGTCATGCTGGAAAAGTTGATAACTGAAACAGAAAAGGAAATGCAGGCGGTACGGGATGCAGCAAAAGAAAAAGACCTGCAAAAGCTGGATTCCCTGATCCACCACCTGCGCAGTTCGTGGGAGGTGCTCCGTGCCGACCAACCGCTGAATGTACTTTACGGATTGCTTCGTGGCGATGCTCTCCCGGATGGTGAAGCGTTAAGCCATGCCGTGACTGCCGTGCTGGATAAGGGAGTGGAAATAATACGGTTGGCAGAAGAGGAAAGGAGAAAATACGAAGATGAATAAGACAAAAATAATTGTGGTGGAAGACAACATCGTGTATTGCGAATATGTCTGCAATATGCTGTCACGGGAGGGCTACCGCAATATGAAGGCTTACCACCTCTCAACCGCGAAGAAACATCTGCAACAGGCAACAGATAATGATATCGTGGTTGCCGACCTGCGTCTGCCTGACGGCAGTGGCATAGACCTTTTGTGCTGGATGCGAAAGGAGGGAAAGATGCAGCCCTTCATCATTATGACCGACTACGCCGAAGTTAATACCGCCGTGGAAAGCATGAAACTCGGCTCGATAGACTATATTCCCAAACAGCTTGTGGAGGATAAACTTGTCCCCCTGATCCGTTCCATACTGAAAGAACGTCAGGCAGGACAACGCCGTATGCCTATATTCGCCCGTGAAGGTTCCGCCTTTCAGAAAATCATGCACCGCATAAGGCTGGTAGCCGCCACCGATATGAGCGTGATGATATTTGGTGAGAACGGCACGGGCAAGGAGCATATTGCCCACCTGTTGCATGACAAGAGCAAACGTGCAGGCAAGCCATTTGTGGCGGTGGACTGCGGTTCACTCTCCAAAGAGCTTGCACCGTCGGCTTTCTTCGGACACGTCAAAGGTGCATTTACAGGTGCGGACAATGCCAAGAAAGGATATTTCCATGAGGCGGAAGGCGGCACGTTGTTTCTGGACGAGGTAGGAAACCTCGCGTTGGAAACCCAACAGATGTTGCTCCGTGCCATACAGGAGAGGCGGTATCGCCCGGTCGGAGACAAGGCAGACCGGAATTTCAATGTCCGCATCATCGCTGCTACCAATGAAGATTTGGAGGTATCGGTGAATGAAAAGCGTTTTCGGCAGGATCTTCTGTACCGCCTGCACGACTTCGGGATAACCGTTCCTCCGTTGCGTGACTGTCAAGAAGACATTATGCCGCTGGCAGAGTTCTTCCGTGATATGGCAAACAGAGAGCTGGAGTGTAGCGTGAGCGGGTTCAGTTCCGAAGCACGTAAAGCGTTGCTGACACACGCATGGCCGGGCAACGTGCGGGAACTTCGGCAGAAAGTTATGGGTGCTGTATTGCAGGCGCAGGAAGGTGTTGTCATGAAAGAGCATCTGGAACTTGCCGTGACGAAACCGACCTCTACTGTCAGCTTCGCCTTGCGCAATGACGCGGAGGATAAGGAGCGGATATTGCGTGCGTTGAAACAGGCAAACGGCAACCGGAGTGTCGCCGCAGAACTGCTCGGCATAGGCAGGACAACACTATACAGCAAACTTGAAGAGTATGGACTTAAATATAAATTCAAGCAATCATAGCCCGTAATTCACTGAATTTGGCTATCTTTGCATAACATTTGAGAAAAACGGCGATTGGCAGGAGCTTTTCGCCGCCAACATATAGGATAAGACCGCAAGGCGTTTCAAGCGAAAATCTGGTAAATTGGAACTACGGAGACGATTGCGTGATGCTTATGCTATGCTTACGCATAGCGTGCATTCACGTACTCTCCGTAAAGGCTTTACCAGAGCCATCGCTTGAAGGTAGTGTGAATTGCACGCTACTTTTTTACCCTTGCCTAACGAAAGGAAACGATTATGGGTAAAGTTCAGATTCTCGCCGTACTGACGATGGACGGATGTCTTTCTTCAGAGTTATATGATAAAGCACATCAGGATTTGTGCCTTGACCGTTGCGGTCTTGATGAAATCAGGAAGAAAGCCTTTTACCGTGTGACACCGGACTATTCCATTTCAATGCTGCACGAATGGAGAAAAGACTGCACAAACATCCGTTACCTCGCGGAAGCCACACCGGACACGGCAGACTATATAAACGGACTGCTGCGGATGCACGCTGTGGATGAAATCATACTATACACCGTTCCTTTCATATCCGGAAGCGGACGACATTTTTTTAAGTCGGCTCTGCCAGAGCAACACTGGACGCTTTCCTCTTTGAAAAGCTATCCCAACGGTGTATGTCGCATTATCTATATCCTTGATAAAAAAGCAAGATAGCCAAAATGTGCGGCAAGCATACATTTCTATTTTCAGGAATAGAATAAATGTTCCGATTACAAACAATTTAAGTCGGAGATAATTTGTCCTTGTGAAAAAATACTGAATTTTATACCTCTGAAATCCAGCACTTTGTAAAATTGAGTGTTGGATTTTTTATTTTCTGCCGCGTTTTTTGCCAATTATATTCATGTGCGCACGCAGAAAACAAAGTGTAATTTTCAAAATTGACAGAACCATGAATTATTTCTTGCTGGCGGAAACCGACTTTTTCCGCCTGATAAACGAAGCCGGCGACTGCAATATGGAAACGGCATACACGGCTTTCGCCACCCAAGTGATCGAACTGTGCAACGGCGGCATGGACATGAACCTTACCGTCATCGCGCTTGCCTACATCGAAATCGAGTTGCAGCACCATCCCGTACGTAATCTGTCAGAAGAAAAAAGAGAGATTGCCGCCTACGTCAGCAAGGCTCTGTCTTTCGTAAGAAAGATGCAGAAATTCCTTGCCACGCCCCAAGTGCCACCACTAATATCCGCCAACAACGCAACAGAAACCACCGCCAGCCTTCTTCAATGGACGGGCAATGCCATCGACCTCGTGGAACTTATCTACGGCATAGACGTGATGGGCTGCATCAACAACGGCAATATGCCGCTCAAACAGCTCGCCCCACTTCTCTATAAGATATTCGGGGTTGATTCTAAAGACTGCTACCGCTTCTACACTGATATCAAACGCCGGAAGAACGAAAGCCGCACCTATTTCATTGACAGGATGCAGGAAAAACTGAACGAGAGAATGTTGCGTGATGAGGAGTTGGAGCGGATGAGAAAATAAAAAAATATCCATTACATATGAGAAGACAGGAATACTCGTATCCTGTCTTTTTATTTTCATTTAATTATATATTAATTAGCACAATATATGTGAGTTTTTCATTCCTATAAGGACAAATTTCAGAAACGTATGTCTGGTAAATTATTGAGTCATCATAGTATGAACATATATCATTACTAAAAACAATGAAACAACTTCCATAAGATTGTGGTTGTAAAAATCGCCATTTAATAGCCCGTTTTTTTTGTAAAATTCGCCAATTAAAAAAATATGATTATCTTTGCATTATATTTTATAAGGTATGGAAACAGTAAATAGAATACTTCAAGAGAAGATTACAGCACGAATCGCGCCCAATAAAGCAGTACTGATTTTTGGTGCTCGCCGTGTTGGTAAAACGGTAATGATGCGTAAAATTGTGGACAACTATTCAGGTAGGACGATGATGCTCAACGGCGAAGACTACGACACATTAGCACTATTGGAGAATCGCTCAATAGCCAATTATCGGCATTTATTGGATGGTATTGATTTGCTGGCTATTGATGAGGCACAGAACATACCACAAATCGGTAGTATTCTGAAGTTGATAGTTGATGAAATACCGGGAATAAGTGTCTTGGCAAGTGGTTCTTCGTCATTCGATTTGCTGAATAAGACTGGTGAACCGTTGGTCGGCCGCAGTACGCAATTTCTCCTTACACCATTCTCGCAACGGGAAATCGCACAGACGGAAACGGCACTTGAAACCCGCCAGAACCTCGAAGCGCGCTTGATTTACGGTTCCTATCCCGAAGTAGTAATGATGGAGAACTATGAACGTAAAACAGACTACCTACGTGATATTGTCGGTGCATACCTGCTTAAAGATATCTTAGCAATTGACGGCTTAAAAAATTCGAGCAAGATGCGCGATCTACTGCGATTGATAGCTTTTCAGTTGGGCAGCGAAGTTTCTTACGAAGAGTTAGGTAAACAACTCGGCATGAGCAAGACGACCGTTGAAAAATACCTCGACCTATTGGAAAAGGTCTTCGTTATCTATCGTCTGGGGGCTTATTCGCGTAACCTACGCAAGGAGGTTACAAAAGCTGGCAAGTGGTACTTCTACGACAACGGCATTCGCAATGCCATTATCGGGGCTTTCTCACCGCTGGCCATTCGGCAGGATGTCGGTGCGCTGTGGGAGAACTACATCATCGGAGAGCGGCGCAAAGCGAACTTCAATGAGGGACTGCACAGGGAGTTCTATTTCTGGCGCACCTACGACAAACAGGAAATCGACCTGATTGAGGAGAGTGCCGACAGTCTTACCGCCTTGGAGTTCAAGTGGGGAAATAAAATGCCGGCCGCACCGAAAGCCTTCCAAGAAGCCTATCCCTATGCCGAGTTTCATGTGGTAAATCGGGAGAATTATTTGGAGTTCGTATAATCAATAAATTACGTATATGGAAACAAAACTACAATCCAAACAGCAATATCCGCGGTTTATCCAAAATAAACCGTGTGGTATTGACAAATTCGATGGAGGTTCGCAAGAAAGGTTGGCAAAAACTATTGCTCGCCATTTTTGTCAGAATGATTCATTGGATGAGGAATGTACTTTACCTCGAATTATCGGCATCGAAGGTATTTGGGGATCTGGAAAATCCAACGTGGTTAAAATGTTGGAACGTGAATTATCAGACGACTATTACTTTTTTGAGTATGACGCATGGGGACATCAAGAGGACTTGCAACGCCGCTCTATATTGGAATTGCTTACAAGCAAACTTATTGATGATGGTATCCTATCTGGAAATGCAACAATAAAAGTCAAAGGTGGAGGTACGAAAACCGTATCATGGTCTGAAAAGCTGAAATATTTATTAGCCCGTAAAACGGAGACCGTAACCGAAAAATATCCCCTTATCAGTAATGGTATGGTTGCGGCATTTTTGGTTGCAGTTTTAACTCCGATATTTACATTTATTGCGTATGCAGTAAAACCTACACCCACAACATGGTGGTTTTCTTTATTGTCTATTATCATAGCTGCACTGCCAGTTCTTATTGCATTGTGCGTTTGGAAATGGGCATATAGCAAAGATCATAAATATGGATGGAGTTATATGTTAGCTATTTATCAAGATAAAGTCGAAAAGGACGTTTGCTATGAGACTTTGAGCGAAGACGAACCAACGGTTTACGAGTTCAAAACATGGATGCAAGACATTTCTGATTTTATCAAGGAAAAAGGACAACGTAAATTAGTCCTTGTTTTTGACAACATGGATCGTCTCCCCGCTGAAAAAGTAAAAGAATTATGGTCTTCTATCCATACGTTCTTCGCCGATAGCGGTTTTGAAAATGTTTGGGCTGTTATTCCTTTCGATGAAACACATTTAGCTTGTGCATTCGGAGATGAGACCGACGAACAAACGAAACAACTGACCAAGTATTTTATCAATAAAACTTTCCCTATTGTTTATCGTGTTGCTCCTCCTGTTATTACCGACTATCGAAGTATATTCAACAAACTGTTTGTTGAAGCATTTGGAGAAACAGAAAATGAAGCGAAAGAAACTATAAATCGGATATTCAGATTGGTAAATCCTAATGCCAATGTTAGGGAAATTATATCATATATCAATGAGATGGTCGCTCTTAAACAAGAGTGGTGTAACGAAATTTTGATGATAAACATAGCATTGTTCTGTTTGAAGAAGACGGATATTCTGGCAAATCCAGTAGAACAAATATTGTCCGGCGACTATCTGAATGGCATTCAAACAATAATTAACAATGATCTGCAAACACAACGCGAAATTGCAGCTTTGGTATATGGTGTCGATGTTGAAGATGCTCGACAAATTCCATTGAAAAAATATATTGAAGGCTGCATCAACGGAGAAGAAGACCACGACATAAATCAATATGCAGAGACTAATAAACAATTTGACACTGTATTAGAAGAAGTTATACAATGTATGGACAATGCGCTTATCGATAAGATTATACATTGTTTGCATAAATTAACTCGAAAGAGCGATGTTATTCTGCGTGTATGGCAAAGAATAGCACAATTGAAATTAAAAGAATCCATAGAGAAGCAGGTGTTCCCTGTCGAATACCAAGAACTGCTGTTGCATTTAGACACGGAAAGCCAAAACCATGTGATTGCTCAATTATATAAGAAGATAGTTCGGTTCAATGACTTCAATGGCGGCGACTATTTCAAAACGTTAGATGCAATAGACAGGTTTATTGCGCAAAATAAGTTGGCGTGCGATTTTACGTCATTGATTGAAGCAAAAACAGTCAAGCCAAATACATTTATCGATTATATTCAAGCTGCAAATGCAACAGATGCTGCCTATCGGGATAACGCGACAACTAAAGCATATAAATATTATCAAGTAGCAACAAATTCGGAGGCGCTCGATAATTATTTGGCAAACTTACTACCCGATAATTTCGACCATGCAGATATTGTAAAAACGTTAAAAGATAATTCTACCTATACGTTTCCAACGCTTTTGCAAGCGATCACGAATTGCATTGATGAACAGAATGTAAATAAAGATAATATAGGGGCTATATTTACAACCTATCGTTTATTGGCATCTGACGAAGAAAGACCTTTACCTGTAACGTTAGATTCAACCTACATAAATCAGTTGCATTCTGAATTAGAAACTGATGGCCGAAACATTAAAGAGTCTGGATATTACGATTTAGTCGCCATGCAATTGGCACATGGTCATTCCGTTTCCTTAATAGAGGGTGGAGATATAAAATATGTTGCAGAACTCATGGACTATTATGTGGATCATGGAGACTTATTAGTAAATAGTGTGGGATGGAATATACCGCTATTAAATGAAACACTACAATACATGGTAAATCATAAACTTGGCTATAAATTATTGCTCTCAGACATATTGCCCCAATTTGAAGATATTAAGAACAGAATAGGTGTAACGGATGAGGTATTTATCGAGCATTTAGCAGAGTGGAATACCGATTTGGATAAGTATATCACTAAGAACAATATTAAAGATGTAATTCCTGACGCATCTTTTTACGATTTGACCACTAAAATAAGCAATGTCCTGACCGATCATATCAATAAAATAGCGTTCGAAGCGTTGTCTGAAATAAGTGTTGATACATTATACGCCCAAAGAACAGCACATACATCATATTATTGGTTTGTCGCAATAAAACATTTACTGGCTAAAATCAAATCCTTGCCAGATAACTTGACTGAATTTGGCAAAAAGATTCTGATGGATATTGCTTCTGGAACTCAAAGTTTGAATCCTTTCCCTAATTGTTTCAAGAATATAGTTGAAAGATTGGATAAACGAAAAATTAAATCGACAGTTACCGATATAAGAAATGATTTCTGCATCGGTAAAAAGACTATCAATGCAATAAAGTTTCAATTTTTCGAAACATGGCTTAGATCGCATGGTAATTTGAAAAGTCAAGCTGGAGACGTTATTGATAAAATAGTGAAACCTGTAATTTCCGATGGGGCATGCCGTTCATTGATTCTGCAAAACAAAGATTTTTATATGGATTTAATAAATACAGCAGGGGATGATGCTTATGAATTGAAAAAGAGTCTCCGAAACCTCATACAAAAAGATTCAGATCCGCAATTGGTTAAATTTGTCAATTCGATAGATTCAGTACCTGAGGTTGAAACCGCGTAAGTATTTGTCTAACAAGTCCGAATTTTACGATTTTACCCGTCAGAACTGAAGTGCCCCCCAAAAAAATTGTATCCAACTTTTGGGGGTCACTTCAAACTTCGATAGGGATAATTTTCAATTTTGGGGACTTGTTAGACAGTCTCATTATCTGGTAGCAGTTTACACAGCACCGGATCGTTTTTGATACGCTCCAGTTCCTCCTGCACAATCTGCTTCACCTCTTCCTTGATGCGCCGGTAGTTCGCCTGCACCGTTTCCTTCATGCGGTCGTTGCCGTCCTCGTCCGTGAAGTTTGTAATGACGGGAATTTTCTTGTAGGCACTTTCTTCCCGTTTCACCTTTTCGGCATCCACCACAATCTCGCAATGAAAAATCTTCTGCTCGATACGCTCGTTGAAGTTGTCGGATACAGAACCGACAAACATTCCCTGCGTAAGCCCGGAAATCTTACTCGGTGGAATGAGCGCGTCCATCTGCGTGTTGATGGAGGTGGAAACATCCTGCCGGTTGATGGAGATGGACTGCCGTTTCTGCAACACCTTACCGAACCGCTCGGAGAGCGTCTTGGCTGTTTCCCCCACCACCTGACCGGAGAAAATATTGCCGACAGTGTTCATCACCACTTTCGCCTCTTTGTCCCCGTAGTCACGCACTAACTGGCTGAAATCCTGAAAGCCCAGACACACGGCAACCTTGTTGCTTCGGGCGGTAGCTATAAGATTGTCCAACCCTTTGAAGTATATTGTGGGCAACTCGTCGATGATGACCGATGACTTCAGCATCCCCTTCTTGTTGATGAGCTTCACGATACGGGAATTATACAGACCGAGTGCCGCACCGTAGATATTCTGACGGTCGGGATTGTTACCCACGCAGAGGATTTTCGGCTCTTCGGGATTGTTGATGTCCAGCGTAAACTCGCTGTCTGACATCACCCAGTAGAGCTGCGGTGAAATCATCCTCGAAAGCGGGATTTTTGCCGACGCTATCTGACCCATGAGCTGCTCCGCAGCCCCTCCAAGCCACGCATCCATGAACGGCGAAAGGTAGTTCTCCAGCTCCGGATAAGAGGTCAGTATCGGAAATATATCCTCGTAACGGCGGTTCAGAAACTCGATAGCATGGGGAAACGTGCAAAACTTCCCGTTCTGATAGATTTTGAGATACCAGATAATACTGGCAAACAGAATGATAGGTGACTCCACGAAGAAGTCGCCCTGCTTTTGCACCCACGTTTTATTGAGGTTGAGCATTATTGTGTAGGCACTCTCATAGGCATCCGTAATATCTTCCATAAAATCCGGGTGAATGGGATTGCACCGATGAGAGCGTCGCGGGTCGTCGAAGTTGATCACATAGAACTTCGGCTTTACCTTGTAGCCGTCCGGGTGGTTCAGCAAATGGTTGTAGGCAATAGTAGATAGGTCGGGATACTTGAAATCGTAGATGTATTGACTAAAGCCCTTTTCAATCTGTTGCTTGATAAAATTGTTTACCACGGCATAGGACTTGCCGCTGCCCGGCGTACCCAACACGATGGACGCACGGAAGGGATTAACTACATTGATCCAACCGTTGTTCCAGCGTTTCCTGTAATAGAAACGTGTCGGCAGATTGACCGAATACTCGCTTTCGATAAGCCTCGTTTCCTGCATGAAACTCTCGTTCTCGTTGTTGAAAACATCCTCCATCAAATTGTGTTTCAACAGGCGGCTCATCCACAGACCACCCATCAACAGGCAGACATAGCCCGTTCCAATGGTAAGGACATACAGTCCCGTCACCGCTTCAAGCGGCAGCGGCAGGGGCAGCAACCACCAGTTCAGGAAAAACAGCACGAACCCGACGGCAAATGCTGTCCAGATTCTCCCCCAAGTGATTTTCTCACCCTTGACACCCTTCGTACCCAGACAGGACAAGGCAAGCAAAAGGACGGAAAACAGCTTCGTGTAGAGAATGGAATGGAACAGCCCCGCCGTGCGGTCGAAGTTCAGAAGGATTTTGTCCACCACGCCGATGTTCACGCCCCACAGCCGGATGGCTTCGTAGCAGAACCAGTACACGTTCATGACCACTAAAATGATACTCACGGCACGCAGAAAATCCATGATTTTCGCCAATGCCCTCAAATCGTCTTCTTGTTGTGACATACATTGATTTTTTAATTGTTGATACTCTGATTACATACCCAAGCCCTTGCGTTTTTTCTTCTTTTTGCGCTTCATCGCCCGGATGAAAGCCTCTTCCTCGGCATCTACCGCCGGACCTTCGGGAGTGAGCAAGCCCATACCGCCCGATATATCTTCACTGTCGTAGGCGGTCTGCCCGTGTGCCTTGTCCGCAGCATCCACAGGGATGGATAGCGGTATCGGCGGTTGTCCGGCGTATGGCAGGGTGAAGTGTTCCTGCAAGGCATTCGCCGAAAGCTCCTTACCCATGCGCGAACCGTTCAGCACGCATCCCGTGCGGTGGTCGATGAAGGTAGCCCCATAGATGCGCCCTTCCTCTGTGTAGCGCAGTACGGTGTCGATGCCCTTCTCTTTGAGTTGGGATACAAATTTGTCCTTGTCATAAGTGCCTTGCAGCACGGAAAGGACGGTGCGTTTCGTCATGTCTGCCAGTTTCCTATCCTTGATTTCCGATTTGGAACGGACAAACTTCTTCTGTACGGCTTCATAGCCTGCGGACTTCCCGAAAAGCGAGGATTTGAACGGGTTGCCCACCTTGTTACCCTTGTCGTCCGTGACGGAATAGACCAGCCCGTGATACTCCCGTCCGCGCACGTTGCCCCTCGCTTCCTCCACCGTCATATTATATAAGGAAAGGAGCGCACGGTATTCGCCCATCGTCTGGAAACGGTACTGCCCATTCAGAGCCTTCACGGTGTTGCCTACCTGCTTCTTCACATCACCTGCCGATGCGGCCACCTTGCGCAACGGATTATCCAATCTCTGATTTTTACGTTCTGCCGGATGCAATCCGTACTTCTGTTCCAGTTCCCTGCGGATACGGTCGCTGCGGCGGTAGAGAAAATCCCGGTTGAGCCTTTTCCCGTTCTCGTCCACGTTGACCGTCACGATGTGCAGGTGGTGGCGGTCGATGTCCTCGTGCTTGAATACAAGATAAGGCTGGTTTCCGAAACCGAGTTTTTCCAGATACTCGCGGGCGATATTCTGCAACTCAATATCGGTCAGCACATCCTCCGGGTGCGGGTTGAGAGAGATATGCACCACCGGCTTCTCGATCTTCATCTGCGGTGGCAGGAAGGTGAGAAAACCCTCCATCGCCTTGCCTATGTCCACCGTTCCCGAACCGTCATTGTAGATGCGGTTGGTGGTGAGAAGCCGCCCCTGCGCCTCGTTAATCTTCTCCCCGTTGTAGGCAATCGCGCCGTACAACGAACTTCCTACACTGATTTTTGCGACCATTTTGCCTCCATTTCCCTTGAAAGTTCCACAATCCGGCGGCTCAGTTTCACGAGTTCGACGGTGTGTTGCTCTAATTTGTAGAGCAACGCCATCGCCTTTTTCTCTGAAAAATGCAGCCTCAGTTCCTTCACGACTTGGTTGTAATTCGTACCCACGGCACGGAATTGTGCATGAAAATCCGACAGTTTGGTGTAATAGTCCACCAACGTCTTGTCCACCTTCAGCACCTTGAACGGTTGCCCGAAGAAGTGCGCTTTGAGGAAAACAGACCGTGCATAGACACCCGATTTTCCGAACATGGCGAGGAAACGGTTGTGTTCCTCCTCGTTGAAACGGACGGTGTACCGGTACACCGCCGGATCAAGTTTGGGATTTCTCCCTGATTTGCTTTTCCTTTTCTCTTTCATATTACTTTGGATTTAGCGGATTGACGGCATAAGCCGCCGCTTCGGATTACAGCACCGCAGTTCTGAAAGGCTTCCCGACTTCGGAGGGAAAGCCCGCCCCCTGCAAGGGCAAGTGCTTTTCGTGGCTGCTCAAAATATTTTGAGCGGCTGAAAAGACATCTTGCTATGTTCAGGTGAACATAAAAATCCGTCAGGGGACGGATTGGGAAAATACCTTTCAGGACTCCGGGCCGCGCGTCATCGGCGAACCCTGCTGTCCGGGTGCAAAGTTACGCCCTTAAAGCGGTATCGGACAGATGCTTGACCCGGTCAATGACTGCCAACCGGCGCAACGTGCCGCCACTTGCCGGAGAAGTGATACAGGTTCCAAAATATACTTGTTTATTTGCAGCATGATTCAAGAAACGAACGATTTGAAGATATGATAAACGGAACATTCAAATACCCGGAAATCCGCTTCTTCGGATACTTGCCGAAACGGATACCCGAACCGTCGGAAACCCGGTTCTCCGACAATTCGGTGACGTATGGATTCAATGACTTCATGACGCAATGTCGTCAATCACCATTTGTCCGACGCACCGCTTCACCACAGAACCGGATACGCGACGACCCGCCTGCGTGTGTAGTCACGGAAGCGGATGGTGCGACAGCCAAATCCGTATGGAAACAGAAAAACAAATCATCAACAATTAAAATAAATGGAACTATGAGTAAGGAAATCTTCGTTGCATTCGCAACACAGAAAGGTGGCATCGGCAAATCCACTGTCACGGCACTTGCCGCCAGCTACCTGCACAACGTGAAAGGCTACAATGTCGCCGTCGTGGACTGCGACGACCCGCAGCACAGCATCCACGGGCTGCGCGAACACGAAATGGGGCTTATCGACAGCAGCACCTACTTCAAGGCTCTCGCTTGCGACCATTTCCGCCGGATCAAAAAGAACGCCTACACCATCGTCAAAAGCAATGCGGTGAACGCCCTCGACGATGCCGAGAGGATGATTGCCACTGAGGACGTGAAACCCGACGTGGTGTTCTTCGACATGCCCGGCACACTCCGAAGCAACGGCGTGATAAAGACGCTCTCGCAGATGGACTACATTTTCACTCCGCTGAGTGCCGACCGCTTTGTCGTGGAGAGTACCCTGAAATTCGTCACGATGTTCCGCGACAGGCTGATGACTACCGGACAGGCGAAAACAAAGGGGCTGCATCTGTTCTGGACGATGGTGGACGGCAGGGAGAGGAACGACTTGTACGGCATCTACGAGGAAGTGATAGCCGAAATGGGCTTTCCGGTACTTTCCACCCGCTTGCCCGACAGCAAGAAGTTCCGCCGTGACCTTTCGGAAGAGCGCAAGAGCGTTTTCCGCTCCACCATCTTCCCGATGGACACGGCACTGCTGAAAGGGAGTGGCATCCGGGAGTTTTCCGAAGAGATAAGCGACATCATCAGACCGCAGTGAGCATGGGCAGCAGGAAAGTGAACACGGAAGGCATCGACGAGGAACTGCTGTTAGCCTCCATCGGGCGGCGCACACAGGACGGGACACTGCGCCCCGCACAGGAAGTACCCGCAGCTGCACCGACCGAAGAGGACACCGCCGCACCGGAACCATCTCCTGTGCAACCCGTAACACGGGAAAAAGCGCAGAGGGAAAGTGGACGCCGGAAAAGGCAGGACGAGGACTACAACGAGCTATTCCTGCGCCGCAACGAGATAAAGACCCGCCAATGTGTCTATATCAGCCGTGACGTCCACGGCAAGATCCTCAGAATCGTGAACGACATCGCCGGAGGGGAAATCTCAGTAGGCGGATATGTGGATACCGTGCTGCGCCAGCATCTGGAACAGCACAAGGAGAGAATCAACGAACTGTACAAGAAACAACGTGAAGATCTGATTTGAAAATGGAAAAAGAAATGACACCGAATGAAAAAAGACCACAGCAAGACTGCGGAGGTATGTTTACCCAAGTGCAGGCGAGTGTGGAAATACTGTCGCCTGTCCCGGTAAGCGGCAAATGCAGTGAGAAGGACTATGAACGCCTGTTCATCCGCGACCCGGAAGTAAAGGCACGTGAGGGGAAGATGGCGTATGTGCGCCCGGAGTACCACGAGCGTATCATGCGTATCACCCGTGTAATCGGGCATGACCGGCTTACGCTGTCCGCTTACATCGACCATGTGCTGACGCACCACTTCAACCAGTGCGAAGATGCGATAAAGAGCCTTTATGCCCGAAATTACAATTCAGTATTCTAACCAAAAACGGAAGGATATGAATTACACAATCAGCATGACAGACATTCTGCTGGCGGTATCGGTCGGCTGCAACCTCTGGTTCCTGTTCCTGCTCCTTTACGAGCGCATCATGGACACGCGGATTGTCCGCTTCTTCAAGGGCATTGTCGGATTATGGCGGTCACTGGACGGGAATGAGGCTAAACGCATAGCGGCACACGAGGAAGTCCCTGCGGAAAAGGCGGACATCATCGGCAAGAGCCGTTTCAGGATGGCATCCACCCGGACAACCGCTGCCATACCGACGCAAGAAGCCGCCACTATTGAAAAAGGCATTGAGCTGTCGGAGGAAGAGGCTACTTTTGACGACGGAAAAACGGGAAACGCATCCCGCCCGGCACAAGTCCCGGAGGAAAAACTCGATGAGACCTTCACGAGCATACCGCCGGAGGAACTGGGATACGGGGACGACGAACCGGAAGAGGACGCCTCGGACACGCCACGGGCTTCGGGCAGCAGCTTTGACGAGATTGACGACGCCTGCAAGACCGCCAAAAACCCGGACGCGACACAGGCGGAACGTGAAAAGGCGGCTAAGGTGTTCACCGACATGGAGGGCACGGAGTTGTACGAGAAAATGATGGAAGGCTCTTCGGAGATAGGCATCCGCATCAAGGGGCTTATCGAGATTCGGCTGAAGAAATCTGAAAAGGAGTTCGTCGTGCCGGACAACATCGAGGAGTTCGACATTCGCAACTATGTATGACAACAATAAAAGAAATGAACATGAAAGAATGACATCAACCCACGCGGCGAGGAAACGCAAGGCGCATCCCCATCCGCAACGGACACGCCCACGTCCGTGGAAACAAACGGGCATCCACTAAAACCAAAGTAAAGAAACAAAGTATCAACCGCCCGACAAAGGACCATCCACCCTTTTGACGGCAAAAAACAAGAACAGTTTATGAACAAGAACATCTTGAAAAACAGAAAAGCAATCCTCTCCGCGGCACTTGTCATCGCCGCAACCGCCTCCGCTTTCGCGCAGGGAAACGGCATCGCGGGCATCAACGAAGCCACCTCTATGGTGAGTTCTTATTTCGACCCCGGAACTAAACTGATATACGCCATCGGTGCAGTCGTCGGGCTTATCGGGGGCGTAAAAGTGTACGGCAAGTTTTCATCGGGCGACCCCGACACCAGCAAGACAGCCGCCTCGTGGTTCGGCGCGTGCATCTTCCTGATTGTTGCCGCCACCATCCTGCGCTCATTCTTCCTTTAATAAATAATGTATGGCTGAATACCCAATCAACAAGGGTATCGGCCGTCCGGTAGAGTTCAAGGGCTTGAAGGCACAGTACCTCTTCATCTTCTGCGGAGGTCTGCTGGCTCTCTTCGTCCTGTTCGTCATCCTCTACATGGTCGGTATCGACCAGTGGATATGTATCGGCTTCGGCGCGGCATCGTCCTCCCTCCTTGTATGGCAGACCTTCGCGCTGAACGCCCGGTACGGTGAACACGGGCTGATGAAATTAGGAGCGGCACGGAGCCATCCCCGATACCTTATCAACCGGCGGCGGATAACCCGTCTGTTCAAACGACAACGAAAGGAAGAAAGACAATGAGGAATACATCGAAAATGACAACACTGGAAAACAGGTTCCCACTTTTAGCGGTGGAGCATGGCTGCATCATCTCAAAGGACGCCGACATCACGGTGGCTTTCGAGGTGGAACTACCGGAACTTTACACCGTGACGGGTGCGGAGTACGAGGCGATACACAGTTGCTGGTGCAAGGCTATCAAGGTGCTGCCGGACTACTCCGTCGTCCACAAACAGGACTGGTTCATCAAGGAACGCTACAAACCGGAGCTTCAGAAGGACGACATGAGCTTTTTAAGCCGCTCTTTCGAGCGTCACTTCAACGAGCGTCCGTACCTGAAACACACCTGCTACCTCTACCTGACCAAGACAACAAAGGAGCGTAACCGGATGCAGAGCAATTTCAGCACGCTGTGCCGGGGACATATCATCCCGAAGGAGCTGGACAGGGAAACCACGACCAAGTTCTTGGAAGCCTGCGAACAGTTCGAGCGCATCATGAACGACAGCGGGCTTGTCAGGCTGCGCCGCCTCTCCACCGATGAGATTGTGGGTACTGAGGGAAAGACGGGACTTATTGAACGCTACTTCTCGCTCATGCCGGAAGGTGACACCACCTTGCAGGACATCGAGCTTTCGGCAAGGGAGATGCGCATCGGCGACAACCGCCTGTGTCTGCACACCCTCTCCGACGCGGAAGACCTGCCGGGCAAGGTGGCTACCGACACCCGTTACGAGAAGCTCTCCACCGACCGGAGTGACTGCCGACTGTCATTCGCCTCCCCGGTGGGGCTTCTGCTCTCCTGCAACCATATCTACAACCAGTATGTGCTGATAGACAACAGTGAGGAAACCTTGCAGAAGTTCGAGAAGTCCGCCCGTAACATGCAGTCGCTATCTCGCTATTCAAGGAGCAACAGCATCAACCGCGAGTGGATAGACCAATACCTGAACGAAGCCCATTCCTACGGACTGACCTCGGTACGGGCACACTTCAACGTCATGGCGTGGAGCGACGATGCGGAGGAACTGAAGCATATCAAGAACGACGTGGGCAGCCAGTTGGCAAGCATGGAATGCGTGCCGCGCCACAACACCATCGACTGCCCGACACTCTACTGGGCGGCGATACCCGGCAATGCGGCGGACTTCCCGGCGGAAGAGAGTTTCCACACCTTCATCGAACAGGCGGTGTGCCTGTTCACAGAGGAAACCAACTACCGCAGCTCGCTCTCGCCCTTCGGCATCAAGATGGTGGACAGGCTCACGGGAAAACCGCTGCACCTTGACATCTCCGACCTGCCCATGAAGCGAGGTATCACGACCAACCGCAACAAGTTCGTGCTGGGTCCTTCGGGCAGCGGCAAGTCTTTCTTCATGAACCACCTCGTGCGCCAATATTATGAGCAAGGCGCACATGTGGTATTGGTGGACACGGGAAACTCCTATCAGGGCTTGTGCGGCATGATCCGACGCAAGACAGGCGGAGCGGACGGTGTGTATTTCACCTACACGGAAGATAAGCCCATCAGCTTCAACCCGTTCTACACCGACGATTACATCTTCGACGTGGAGAAGAAGGACAGCATCAAGACCCTGTTGCTGACGCTCTGGAAGTCGGAGGACGACAAGGTGACAAAGACGGAGAGCGGCGAGCTGGGCAGTGCCGTGAGTGCCTATATTGAGCGCATCCAATCCGACCGTAGCATCGTGCCGTCGTTCAACACCTTCTACGAGTATATGCGTGACGACTACCGCAAGGAACTGGCACAGCGTGACATCAAGGTGGAGAAGTCCGACTTCAACATCGACAACATGCTCACCACCATGCGGCAGTATTACCGGGGCGGGCGTTACGATTTCCTGCTCAACTCCACGGAGAACATCGACCTGCTCGGCAAGCGGTTCATCGTCTTCGAGATAGATTCGATTAAAGAAAACCGCGAACTGTTCCCCGTCGTGACCATCATCATCATGGAAGCCTTCATCAACAAGATGCGGCGGCTGAAAGGCGTGCGGAAACAGCTTATCGTGGAAGAGGCTTGGAAGGCCCTCTCATCGGCGAACATGGCTGAATATCTGCGCTATATGTATAAGACGGTCAGAAAATATTACGGCGAGGCAATCGTGGTGACGCAGGAGGTGGACGACATTATCAGTTCTCCGGTGGTCAAAGAGAGCATTATCAACAACTCGGATTGTAAAATCCTGCTTGACCAAAGGAAATATATGAACAAGTTCGACCAGATACAGGCGTTGCTCGGACTGACGGAAAAGGAGAAGTCGCAGATACTCTCCATCAACATGGCGAACAACCCTTCACGGCTCTACAAGGAGGTGTGGATAGGCTTGGGCGGCACGCAGTCGGCGGTCTATGCCACGGAGGTCAGCGCGGAAGAGTATCTGGCGTACACCACCGAGGAAACGGAAAAAGTGGAGGTTTACCGTCTGGCGGAGAAGCTGGGCGACGACATCGAAGCCGCCATCCGGCAGCTTGCCGAAAGGCGGAGAAACAAGGAATAACTAAAAAACAGAATGTATCAACCAAAAAAGAAAAACGCGTATGAATTTACCAAAAGTGAAAATGCTGCAAGTCAGCAAGTGCCTTATCGGATTGGCGGTCATGATGCTGCAATCCTGCGACGTGGCCGACAACCGCCGCGACATGCTGTGCGGGAACTGGGAGAGCGTGGAGGGAAAACCTGACGTGCTTATCTACAAGGAGGGCGAAGCCTACAAAGTGACGGTGTTCCGTCGTAGCGGTCTGCGCCGCAAGCTCAAGCCGGAAACCTATCTCTTGCAGGAGGAGAACGGCAACCTGTTCATGAACACCGGCTTCCGCATCGACGTGTCCTACAACGAGGCCACGGATGTGCTGACTTTCTCGCCAAACGGGGACTATGTGCGGGTGAAGCCGCAGCCGGGACATCCGACCGAAGAATAACAACCACTGAAATCCAAAGTAACATGAGAACAAGAATAACAATGATTATCTGCCTGTGCCTGCTTTTCGCGGGCAGGGCAAGCGCACAGTGGGTCGTAAGCGATCCGGGCAATCTAGCGCAGGGCATCATCAATGCCTCCAAAAACATCATCCATACCTCCAAGACCGCCACGAACATGGTGAGCAACTTTCAGGAGACGGTGAAAATCTATCAGCAGGGCAAGAAGTATTACGATGCCCTCAAATCGGTGAACAATCTGGTCAAGGACGCCCGCAAGGTGCAGCAGACCATCCTGATGGTGGGCGACATCACAGACATCTATGTGAACAGTTTCCAACGGATGCTCCGTGACGGGAATTTCAGACCCGAAGAGCTTTCCGCAATCGCTTTCGGCTACACGAAACTGCTGGAGGAAAGCAACGAAGTGTTGACGGAACTCAGGAACGTGGTGAACATCACCACGCTCTCCATGACCGACAAGGAGCGCATGGACGTGGTGGAACGCTGCCACTCGAAGATGAAGCGTTACCGCAACCTCGTGAGCTACTACACGAACAAGAACATCTCCGTGAGTTACCTGCGTGCGAAAAAGAAGAACGACCTCGACCGCATCATGGGGCTGTACGGGAACATGAACGAAAGATACTGGTAGCCTATGAAGTTCGACAACCTTCATCAGATTTTACGTTCACTTTATGAGCAGATGATGCCGCTGTGTGGGGACATGGCTGGTGTGGCGAAAGGCATCGCCGGGCTGGGTGCGCTGTTCTACGTCGCCTACCGGGTATGGCAGTCGCTGGCGAGAGCTGAACCGATAGACGTATTCCCGATGCTCCGTCCTTTTGCCATCGGTCTGTGCATCATGTTCTTCCCGACTGTGGTGCTGGGCACGATAAACAGCATCCTCTCACCCGTCGTACAGGGCACGGCAAAGATGCTGGAGGCGGAAACGCTGGACATGAACCGATACCGGGAGCAGAAGGACAAACTGGAATACGAGGCGATGGTACGCAACCCCGAAACCGCCTACCTCGTGTCCAACGAGGAATTTGACAAGCAACTGGAGGAACTCGGCTGGTCGCCCTCCGACATGGTGACGATGGCGGGAATGTATATCGACCGGGGAATGTACAACATGAAGAAGAGCATCCGCGACTTCTTCCGCGAGATACTCGAACTGCTGTTCCAAGCCGCCGCCCTCGTGATAGACACCGTCCGCACCTTCTTTCTCGTGGTGCTGGCGATTCTCGGTCCGATAGCCTTCGCCCTGTCGGTATGGGACGGTTTCCAAAACACGCTCACGCAGTGGATATGCCGCTATATACAGGTCTATCTGTGGCTACCGGTATCGGACATGTTCAGCACCATACTGGCGAAGATACAGGTTCTGATGCTGCAAAACGACATCGAGCGGATGCAGGCAGACCCGAACTTCTCGCTGGATTCGAGCGACGGGGTGTATATCGTATTCCTCTGCATCGGCATCATCGGCTACTTTACCATTCCCACCGTTGCGGGCTGGATTATCCAAGCCGGAGGCATGGGCGGTTACGGTCGCAACGTGAACCAGATGGCGGGACGAGCCGGAAGCATGGCGGGCAGCGTGGCGGGTGCAGCCGCAGGAAACGCAGTCGGACGTGTCGGCAAATTGCTGAAATAATCAATGTGCAATCATAAATTGGAAAATATAAATGGAATTCAAATCACTTAGAAACATCGAATCGTCGTTCAGGCAGATACGCCTGTTCGGTATCGTCTTCCTCTCGCTGTGCGCCGTGGTGACGGTGTGGAGCGTGTGGAACTCCTACCGTTTCGCAGAGAAGCAACGGGAGAAAATCTATGTGCTGGACAACGGCAAGAGCCTGATGCTCGCCTTGTCTCAGGATTTGTCGCAGAACCGCCCGGCGGAGGCACGGGAACATGTGCGCCGTTTCCACGAGATGTTCTTCACGCTATCACCTGAAAAAAGCGCGATTGAACACAACGTGAAACGTGCCTTGCTGCTGGCGGACAAGAGCGTGTACCACTATTATTCGGACTTCGCGGAGAAGGGGTACTACAACCGCATCATCGCCGGGAACATCAACCAAGTGCTGAAGGTGGACAGCGTGGTGTGCGACTTCAACGCCTATCCCTACCGTGCCGTGACCTACGCCACACAGAAAATCATCCGGCAGAGCAACGTCACCGAGCGCAGCCTCGTGACCACCTGCCGCCTGCTGAACGCATCGCGGTCGGATGACAACCCGAACGGTTTTACCATCGAGGGTTTCACCATCATTGAGAACAAGGATTTACAGACTATCAAACGGTAACAGGACATGAAAAGTATCAGAAAATCAATGTGGGGCATGTATTGGAAACTCCACGACAAACGGAAACGCTTGGCGGCAAGTCTCAAAGGGTATCTGGACGGCTTGCCGCCGGAAACACGCCGCCGCATCGTGCTGGGGATGTTCGCCGCCTTCGCGGTGCTTGCCCTTTACACCTTCGGCAGAGCCGTCTATGACATCGGCAGGAACGACGGCTCACATATGGAAACGGGACACGCCGGACGGGTGGAACTGCCGACCCCGGCGGAAACAGGCAATCACTTAACACCTTATTTATATGGAACAGACAAAGAATGAACCGACGAAAGAGAACAAAGCTGCTCCCGAAACGGGGAAACCGAAAAAGGAGCGCGAACCGCTGACAGAGGCGCAACGGCTGAAACGGCAGAAGATGATCGTGCTGCCCGCTATGGTGTTGGTGTTCATCGGGGCGATGTGGCTGATATTCGCCCCGTCCTCCGGCAAGGAGCAACCGCCGGGAACGGACGGATACAACACCGAGATGCCCGACGCTGACAAGGCGAACCGGCAGATTATCGGCGACAAGCTGAAAGCCTACGAGCATGGGGAGATGGAAGAGCGTCAGGAGAGCCGCAACCGTGCCATCGGGCAGCTGGGCGACATGTTCGACCGCGAGATAGCGGGAACGGAGAACGGAGTGGACTTCGACCTCGCCAATCCGGGCGGCAAGGAAGAAAGGGCAAAGCCAGCCACGCCGCAGACCATCCAGTCCTCCGCAGCCGCCTACCGTGACCTGAACGCCACGCTCGGAAACTTCTACGACCAGCCGAAAAACGACAATGCGGAGATGGACGAATTGTTGGAGCGCATCGCATCGCTGGAGTCGGAACTGGAAAGCGAGAGGGGCAAGGCTTCCTCTATGGACGAGCAGGTGGCTCTTATGGAGAAGTCCTACGAGCTGGCGGCAAAGTACATGGGCGGTCAGAACGGAGGACAGCCATCGGCGGAACAGAGGGCAGAGCCAACTACCGTGCAGAAAGGGAAGAAGAACAAGGCAATGCCTATCAGACAGGTGGAGCATCAAGTAGTTTCTTCACTCTCACAGCCTATGAGTAACGCGGAGTTTGTCGCCGCCTTATCGCAGGAACGCAACCGGGGTTTCAACACGGCTGTCGGCACGGCGGAGGTATTGGACAGGAACACCATACCGGCGTGCGTGCATGGGGCGCAGAGCGTGACGGACGGGCAGACGGTAAGGCTGCGCCTGCTGGAGCCTATGGCGGTGGCAGGCAGGACAATACCCCGGGGTGCGGTGGTGGTCGGCACGGGCAAGATACAGGGTGAGCGGCTCGACATCGAGATTACCTCGCTGGAATACGACGGCACGATTATCCCCGTGGAGCTTGCGGTCTATGACACGGACGGACAGCCCGGCATCTTCATCCCGAACTCGATGGAGATGAACGCCGTCCGGGAGGTCGCCGCCAACATGGGCGGCTCGCTGGGAAGCAGCATCAACATCTCCACCAATGCCGGGGCGCAGCTCGCCTCCGACTTGGGCAAGGGGCTGATACAAGGCACGAGCCAGTACATCGCCAAAAAGATGCGAACCGTCAAGGTGCATCTGAAAGCCGGGTACAGGGTCATGCTTTACCAAGAAAAATATTGAAAACAATAAAAATTACCACTAAAATCCAAAAGTAATGAGAAAAGTAATCATCATGTTTGCCCTCGCTATGGGCATCATAACTGCCAACGCGCAGGAGAATGTAACCGTTGAAACGACCAACGGAAGTGAACAACCGACCTTGACGAAGGAGGTCTATCCGCAGAAGGAGGCGGACGGCGACCTATATCACGGGCTGTCACGCAAGCTGACCTTCGACCGCATGATACCGCCGCACGGTCTGGAAGTGACCTACGACAAGACCGTCCACGTCATTTTTCCGGCGGAGGTGCGCTATGTCGATTTAGGCTCGCCCGACCTGATTGCCGGGAAAGCCGACGGAGCGGAGAACATCATCCGTGTGAAGGCTACCGTAAGGAATTTTCCCAACGAAACGAATATGTCCGTCATCACGGAGGACGGCAGTTTCTACACCTTCAACGTGAAGTACGCCGCCGAACCGCTGTTGCTCAACGTGGAGATGTGCGACTTCATCCATGACGGCAGCACGGTGAACCGCCCGAACAACGCGCAGGAAATCTATCTGAAAGAGCTGGGCAGCGAAAGCCCGATGCTGGTGCGCCTTATCATGAAGTCCATCCACAAACAGAACAAGCGCGAGGTGAAGCATATCGGCTGCAAGCGTTTCGGCATCCAATACCTGTTGAAAGGCATCTACACGCACAACGGCTTGCTTTATTTCCACACGGAGATAAAGAACCAGAGCAACGTGCCTTTCGATGTGGACTACATCACTTGGAAAATCGTGGACAAGAAGGTTGCGAAGCGTACTGCCGTGCAGGAGCAGATTATTCTGCCGCTCCGCGCGCAGAACTACGCCACCCTCGTGCCGGGCAAAAAGAGCGAGCGCACGGTCTTCACGATGGCGAAGTTCACCATCCCCGATGACAAGTGCCTCGTGGTGGAATTGAACGAGAAGAACGGCGGCCGTCACCAGTCCTTCGTGATTGAGAACGAGGATTTGGTACGCGCGGGTACCATCAACGAACTTCAAGTACGCTGACCATGAGAAAGTACATCGCAATAATCATCGCGTCGCTTGCCCTTTTTACAGGGCAGGCGCACGCCCAGCGGTGTCTGCCGAAGATGCAGGGCATCGAGGTGAGGGCGGACATGGCGGACGGCTTCAATCTCGGCGGCAAGGACGGCGGGTACAGCTTCGGGGCGGCTCTCTCCACCTACACGAAGAAGGGGAACAAGTGGGTGTTCGGTGGCGAATACCTGTTGAAGAACAATCCCTACAAGGACACCAAGATACCCGTGGCGCAGTTCACGGCGGAGGGCGGCTATTACTTCAAGATACTGTCGGACGCCCGAAAGATTGTTTTCGTCTATGCCGGGGCTTCGGCTCTCGCCGGATATGAGGCGGTAAATTGGGGGAAGAAGGTGCTGCATGACGGCTCCACGCTGCACGACCGGGACGCCTTCATCTACGGCGGTGCGCTGACGCTCGATGTGGAGTGTTACGTGGCAGACCGTATCGCCCTGCTTGCCAACCTGCGGGAGCGTTGCCTTTGGGGTGGCGACACACGGAAGTTCCACACGCAGTTCGGGGTCGGTATCAAGTTCATCATCAACTGACACGGGCATGGAAAGGACGGAAATAGATGCTGTCAGAAGGATGCCGCTTGCGGATTTTCTCGCACGGCTGGGGCATGAGCCTGTCAGAAGGAGCGGTAACGAGCTGTGGTATCTTGCCCCGTACAGGGGCGAGCGCACATCCTCTTTCCGTGTGAACGTGGCGAAACAGCTCTGGTACGACTTCGGTTTGGGCAAGGGCGGCGACATCTTCACGCTTGCCGGGGAGTTTCTGCAAAGCGATGACTTCATGAAGCAAGCGAAGTTCATAGCGGAAGCCGCCAATATGACGGTTGCCGGATGGGAAAAGCCCGTCTATCTCTCGAAGCCGACCGAATCCGTTTTTGAGGATGTGGAGGTCGCTCCGCTGCTCCGCTCACTGCTGACGGAGTATTTAGAGGAACGGGGCATCCCTTACGCCATCGCATCCCGTCACTGCTGCCGCTTGAACTACGGTGTGCGTGGGAAACGGTATTTTGCCGTTGGCTTTCCGAACATGGCAGGTGGCTATGAAGTCAGAAGCCGATATTTCAAGGGTTGCATACCTCCGAAGTCTGTATCACTGGTAAAGGCGAATGACATCCCGGCTGACGAGTGCCTCGTGTTCGAGGGCTTCATGGACTTTCTCTCTGCCGTGACGCTTGGTGTAACCGGTAACGCTGACTGTCTTGTGCTGAACTCAGTCGCCAACGTGGAGAAGGCGGCGGGATTGCTGGACGGATACGGGCGCATCGGCTGCTTCCTCGACCGTGACGAAGCCGGACGGCGGACGCTTGCCGCACTTACCATGCGATACGGGGAACGTGTCACCGACCGTTCCTCCCTCTATGACGGTTGCAAGGACTTGAACGAGTACCTGCAACTGACAACGAAAAAACAGAAAAACAACCATCTAAAAATCGAAGAACAATGAACATACTGAACAACAGAAACAAGAGAACATCAATATTCAAGGCAGTGGCGTTATGCCTGATAGCCGCCATGTCATTCACCCTCGTGTCATGTGACGATGACATGGACATCCAGCAGTCCTATCCCTTCACGGTGGAGGTCATGCCCGTGCCGAACAAGGTAGTAAAGGGGCAGACAGTGGAAATCCGCTGTGAACTGAAAAAGGAGGGCGACTTTTCGGGTACGCTCTATACCATCCGCTATTTCCAGTTCGAGGGGGAAGGCTCGCTCAAAATGGATAACGGCATCACCTTCCTGCCTAACGACCGCTACCTGCTGGAGAACGAAAAATTCCGCCTGTACTACACGGCGGCGGGTGATGAGGCGCATAATTTCATCGTGGTGGTGGAGGATAACTTTAGCAACTCCTACGAACTGGAATTTGACTTCAACAACAGGAATGTAAAGGACGACGATCTTACCATCGTTCCCATCGGCAACTTCAGCCCCTTGTTGAAATGATGCGTGTATTCATGACAATGCTCTGTTCACTTCTGACGGTCTGTTCTGTGTCCGCGCAGATCAGCCGCCAAGAGGGAACGGACGGGCAGGCGGCAATCTACCGACTGCCGCTTATGGAACGTGCTTTTTTATGCTGCCGCTACTTTGAAGGCTGGCACTCAGAAAAACACTACCCATACGTCGGTTGGGGTCACAAACTTTTGCCAAACGAGAAGTATTCGGCACGAACCATGACAAAACGGGATGCGGATGAACTTTTGCGGAAAGACCTGCGCAAATTTGTCGCCATGTTCCGTAAATTCGGGGTTGATTCGATTTTGCTTGGCACGTTAGCTTACAATGTGGGACCGGCGAAGCTGTTAGGCAGCAAAACAATCCCCAAAAGCACCTTAATCAAGAAGCTGGAAGCTGGTGACAGGAACATCTACCGTGAGTATATAGCCTTCTGCAACTACAAAGGAAAACGCCACGCCATGCTGCTCAAACGGAGAAAGGCGGAGTTTGCGCTGTTGTATATCCCATAAAAGGACTGACAAAACTGGCAAAAGACGTGCCATATTTAACTTGGCACGTCTTTTGCTCTATCACTTGATAGATTATCGTAGGATTTTCTCGTTAATTGACATCGTTGAGCCATTTTTGCCTATCGGTTTCCAAATAACACTTCAAGTTGTAAGTGTTGTGAGAGCAATACAAAACATAGTTATTAACCATAAAAAGTATAGCGAAATTATGAAGAAAGTATTTAGGAAAATTCAGAAAGGAACAACAAAAATGATTGAACGTATCAAATCGTTGGGGGAAATGGAGACGAAGCAGAAATGTGTAGTTCAACGGTTCGAGATTATCATTCCCCTCCACCAAAAAATAACGACCCAATATATAGCCTCCGCAAGTTTTACTTGCGGATTTTTTAGTTATCGCAGATTGGACAAAGGTTTCTTTGCTACTTTCTTTGTCCGCCATCATGCTCACTGAAAGAAAGTAGGGCGGCTCTCGCCGCCCCGCCACTCAAAAGCGTGTGTAAAGTCCCGTCACCATCGTGAACATTTCCTCCAGCATATCAAAATAGATACCCTCGTGTACGGCAATGTCCTTTGTCTTGCACTCAAAGGTCTTTTTGCTGAACGTCCTGCGGTAGAAGCGCATATTGTAGAGGTCTGCCCCTTCGTCATAGATGATGTCAAGGCGGTTGGCACTTGTTTTGTTCCTTGCAAGGCTCATCCGTAAGCCGTTGCCCATATCTATGAAATCACGGCTACCTGTCATGGCGGTGAAGCGTTTTCCGCCTATCTGCTGTAATATCGTCTTGGCTATCATATCTTTTGTTTTTAGGGTTTTAAGTATTGGCGGTGCGGACACCGCCATCCCGTTCAAAATTCTCGCATTTCGGAAATGGGGGTCTGCCGTTGTAGCCACTCTTTCACACATTCCATATTGTACTCGCTCGTGATGACTGCCGTATGGCTGTCGGTGGCGGTGAAACGTGTGCTTTCGTAATCATCTATCCACCCCTTGAGGGTGTCCGTTCCCCACGCTCCGGTATCGTCAAAGATACCGTCCAATGCCGTGATAGGTTCGCTGAACTTGACTATCAGCGTTTGATAGGTCGTGTTCATAGTCTGTCCTCCTTTCCCTTCTTTGCGTTCAGCCACTTGTCCCGTGCGGCTCGGCACTCGTCCAACGTGGGTTTGACACAAGAGAACAATTCTCTGTCTATGGGGTGGCGGTAGTCGTACTGCACAAGTGTCCGCCTGCGTCTTCCGATACCCGATTGGAAACGCTCGTATTTCTCCGTACCTGCTTCCGCGCAGGTGCTTACTCCGTTGATGGTCATTCGTGTTGTCATAATGTTGCTTTTTAGATGGTTAAAAATGTACTGACAGAACTCTGTTCTTCATCACCATTTCGGGGTTGCTTGTGTAGCGTTGGTGCAGGTAGAAATGGTGTGAGCCGAAGCCGTAAAGGAAAAACTTGTCAAGTTCGTGCTTCTCGGCAAACTCCTTTACGCTCTTTCTCAATTCCCCCTCACTCGTTGTGAGAGTGAGGAGGTTCACAAATTCAAGGAACATCGTGGGGATTGCATCATCCCACACACAAATCATACTTTCAATTCTTACTTCCATATCAATGTTGTTTTAGGGGTTATGCTATGCCGCTTTCATCCGCTCACGGATAAGGTTGGCGTTCTTGTTCACAAGGTCTATGATGCGCTCGTGATATTCGGTGTCCTGGTTGTGCTTGCCGTGGCACTGCACCACTTCGAGGGTTCGCAAGTCCACCTCTACGGTTTCAATAATCTCATCGCCAATCCTTGCCGATAGTATGAGGGTGTCGGCTTTCTTGTAGTATCCACTGCCAAACACGCAGATGCCCTGCGTCTTGCCCTCGTTGTAATACTCGTCTATGCTTTCAAGCACCTTGACGATTATTTCCTCGTCCGTGATTACCAAGCCGAAGAATTTGGATTTGTTGGCGATGAAATCCTCCGCATCTTTCTTTCGTTGGAGTTGTCGCTGTTGCTCACGCTCACGCCTTTCAATCTCCCAACGGCGTTGCTCTGCGGCTCTTTCCTTCTCGTGTATGGCTTCAATTTTTCGGGTTGCGTTGTCGTGTGCCGCCATGAAATCTTCGGGACAGATGTTCTTCGGGTTACGGAGGTCTTGACCGAGTTTTTTGAGCATACGCAGATAGTCGCACCACATTGAGAGGTTGTCTATCTGATACTTGTGACGCTTGGCAATCAGATATGATGCCCAACATTCATCGGCAGTACGGGTATTGAAAAGAAAGTGTTTCATGACCTCAATCTCACCGCCTTTCATAAGGGTTTCAATTCTTGGGTCTGAAAGCAAGGCTTTGAAAAGACGCACGGGGGAGATGCCGTGGAAATCGCCCTTGAAGCCGTTACGTCTGAGTTGGGGCAATATCCTCATCTTTGGATATGCACAGCTTCTTGCCACCACATCATCGTATAGGCTGTTGTGCGGTCTTACCTCCATATCGCTGCCTAATGCCCACACATCGCAATAGCAGAAAAGGAAGCCACGGAGCAACGCCATGTCCGTAACCTTGCCGTCGGGTGAAATCCAACGCTGCACGACCTCGTGGCAGTAGAAACGCATCGGTTCGCCTTTCCTGCTCTCGCATCTGACCTGCGCCACGCGGATTACCTGATACCCTTTGCAGGTGGTTATCACGCTGAAATTCTGCGTTTCCTTGTAGATGCGTCTGCGTGTGTCCTGCACTTTGAGTTCGGCATGGCATTTGGGGCAGGTGCAGCCTTCAAGGGTGTCGCATAGTCCGCTGTCGCTGTGCCACTCGTGACCGCAGTCGGAACAGGTGATGTTCCCTTTCTTGGTGCGGTAGCCGATATGCTCAACGCAGTGGCGGTATGCCCAATCTATTTGTGTCGCTGATATGGGGCGAAGGTTGGCGGAAAGTCTTGCCACCTCTTTCTGTATCTTGGTCTTCGGTTTCATAAGCCTAAATCAAATAATGAGGGTTGGGGTTGGTTTTCTTTTCTCGCTGACGGTCTGTGGCGGTTCTGCAACTTGCGGAGTTCCTCCTCTTGGTATTTGCGGACAGCGTTCTGACGTGCCTCCGCCTTTTCCTCTGCCGTGAGTTTCACAACGTGGTTCACAACCACTTGGCAGTCCATCGGTTTGCCCACCTCTATCTCGTTTTCCTCATAGTAGTGGATGGCTTGCCCGAATATCTCTCCGTCCGTGAAACCGTTGCAACCGCTTTTCTGCACATAGTTCAGAATGTGGGTCACGCACTCGTCCATGTTCTTGGCAGGGTTGCGGTACTTCTTTGCAAATAGCGCATCTTCCTCCGCACGCTGTTCCAAGTACATATATATCGTTCTCTTGAAATGGTCTGTTCCTTTCATATCGCTGTCATTTTTAGATTATCTGTTTCAGTATCTCTCTCCAATAGGTCGGCTCTACCTCGCTGAGAAGGAAGTCCATGAAATCCCTCCGTGCGTCCTTGTTCAGTTCGTGGTACAATCTTCGGAAAGTTTCAAAATTGCCGTTGATGTACGTTTCCACCATATACACGAAGATGTTGTCCACCTCGTAATATCTGCACTGCTGCGCTGCCGTCTTGCTGTTTCTTTTTGCCATGTCGGTAAGGGTTAAAGGGTGAATAACCAAAGGATGAAGCCAAAGAAGGCAATGGTGGAAAGGATAGCCACGATTACACCTATCGCCACTCGGAACACTCCGTTTACAATCTCTCTGATGATGCCCCAAAGGATGCCGAACACCCCGAAGGCGGTGCGCATCATCAAGCCGCATATCGCCAACCCGATGTGTTGCGCCATTTGTCTGAAATTTGCCGTTGCCGTCATATCTTCGCTGTTTTTGATTTTTTTGTTTTTAATGCGGATTCAAGAGCTGAGGGAGTTGAGTTTCAAACTATCTTATCTGCCTCTCGTTTATCCGACATTTTTTTTATGCGTCTTTCTGTCGCATCGGTCGTTTTCGTTTCGGGTGCTTGAAAAGGTAGGGATTAGGGAATGCAAGGTTTTTCGGTCAAAATACTACCCGCAGGGCTGGAGATTTTTACCGAAAACAGGAGGCTTGACCTTGCTTTCCCGTCCAATCCCGGAATTACCTTTGCGCCCAGAACGAAAATGACTGACTGATGCGGCTTACTGAAAGGCGCAAAATGGAGGTAAACGAAAACAGAGGCAGATTGTGTAGAAAAAAACTTCAGGGGAAAATCCGTAAAAAAAAGAATCACCAAAAGGAAAAAGACATCACCGGAAGCGTGAAAAGGGCAAACCACAACAAAGGAAGTATGATTGTTTCCGATCCGACGGAACTTGTTCAGCCGGGTGGCAACAATCATTCTTCCCGGTTTGTCCGGCTGTGTGTGGGCGCCTGTTTCATTCATGGGGCAGGCTGACACACTCTGCATTCACTTTCCGCTTCCGGCAAAAGAGACAGCGAAAAAAGAAAAATCATTTGAAAACCCGTAAAAGCACCTCTTGGCATAGGCGCAAAAGAAAGGGGCATTGCTTCATCTGTCTAAACATCGTTTAGGCGTGAGGCAATGCCCTTTTCTCCAGCTATGCGGTAGTCGGCACACGTTTGTTCCAAACTCGTTTTGGGCAATGGTGTGCCGACGGACAATACCGCTTTTACGGAAAATTCTTATGAATGAGGGGATAAAAAACGGGAGTTTATATCAAAATCTCGAATTAAATAGCTACTTTTGCATACGAAGAGTTCTTTGAAGGTTACGCAACGCGCAGAAGGATAATGCAGTAGATAACTAACTAAATCGTAACCTATTACTATCAAGAGCAATTAACCTACGCTCATTTCCAATAAATTACACTCTTTTCGTAACTTCAGGGTGCAAAGATACGATATACTCTGATAAAATGCGTACATTTGCAGCCATAAATAAAGTTGAATTATGAAAATAGGAATTATAACAGCCATGAGTTCCGAGCAGAAACAAGTAGCGCAACTGCTCGAAAACAAGAAAGAATACACCGAAGGTCCTTTCCAATATACTGAAGGCAGCATTAGAAATAATACCATTATCCTGATGAAATGCGGAATAGGTAAAGTGAACGCTGCTGCCGGTACTGTAGAACTGATCCGTACCTTCCAGCCCGACTGTGTCATCAGCACCGGTGTAGCAGGAGGTATAGACAGCTGCCTGAAAATAATGGATGTTGTGGTGAGCCGACAAATTGTATATCATGATGTATGGTGTGGAGAAGGCAATGTGTATGGACAGATACAAGGACTTCCCGCCCGATTCGAAGGTAATGCTACATTGTTTGATTGCGCCATGTCACTGGATACTCCGACCGCCATTCATGGAGGCCTGATATGCAGTGGAGACAAATTTATCACCGACCGTTCCGAACTTAACGATATTAAAGAAAAGTTCCACGAAGGGCTGGCAGTAGATATGGAATCGGGAGCCATCGCCCAAATCTGTTATATATATAAGGTACCGTTCATCAGTTTCCGTATCATCAGCGATACACCGGGAGCCGACAACCATTGGGAACAATACACAAATTTTTGGGAGACTATAGCCGACCGTTCCTTCGAGGTCACTCATACCTTCCTTTCCTCATTACCAGCTAATTTATAAAAACGAATAATATGAAAACAATACCCAGTTTTACCATTGATCATATCCGCTTGCTTCGCGGTATCTATGTATCCAGAAAAGACGAAATGGGCAGTGAAACGGTCACCACCTTTGACATCCGCATGAAAGAACCTAACCGGGAACCTGCTTTGGGACAAGGAGCCTTGCATACTATAGAGCATCTAGCTGCCACCTACCTACGTAACCACCCTATATGGTCTAACAAAATTGTCTACTGGGGACCGATGGGATGCCTCACTGGCAACTACCTGTTGATGAAAGGCGATTTAAAATCAGAAGATATTGTAGAACTGATGCAGGAAACGTTCCGCTTTATAGCCAATTTTGAAGGCGAAGTTCCGGGAGCCGCCCCTAAAGATTGCGGTAACTACTTGCTTCATGACCTGCCTATGGCCAAATGGGAGTCGGCCAAATATCTGCATGAAGTATTGGAACACATGACAAAAGATAATCTGTATTATCCTACTAAAGAGTAATTCTCTACAACAGAACAGTAGAAACGTAATAACAGAAAATAGAAAAGCCGCTCTCTGAAAAGAAAGCGGCTTTTCTTTAAGTCCTTTTCAATAGAGATTGAATTACTTACGTAATCCTAATGCTTTAACAATAGCACGATATCTTTCGATATCACGATTCTTCAGGTAGTTCAACAACGCACGGCGTTTACCTACCAAAGTTGTCAAAGCTCTTTCAGTGCTATAATCTTTTCTGTTGAGCTTCAGGTGCTCAGTCAGGTGAGAAATACGGTATGAAAACAAAGCTATCTGCGCTTCAGCTGAGCCAGTATCAGTGTTAGACTTTCCGTACTTTTCAAAGATTTCTTGTTTTTTAGCTGCATCTAAATACATAATTCTTAGATTTTTTGATATATAAAATTTTCATTTAGCGGGTGCAAAGATAGACATTATCTTTTATATCACAATGAATTAGAGCGATTTATTTTTTAAATAATCTTCTATCTCTTTTACTGTCGCATCTTTCAGCAACACCTTTTTGTCCTTATCCAACAGATAAAGAGCAGGCATCGCTTTCAAATCATAGCATTCTTCGGTCAGTACCGTCAATTCTTTATCATAGCTGTTGATCCATCCATCAGGAATTTCATTCTGGTGTTTCGTCCATACTTCACGGTCTTCATCGGGATAGAAAGCAAGAATTTTCACTTGTTTCATGATGTGGGGACTGTTCAATACAGCAGAGGTCTTCATTGTCGCCAGTGTTTCGGCACAACCATGACAATCCGGATTATAGAATAACAATAAAGTGTAAGGAGTGCAGATATCACGCATACGTTTCTGCATTCCCGAAGGCAAGGTATAAATAAAATCAGCGGCAATACTGCCCACCTTGTTCATACCAATCAATTTCAAATCATGTTGGGCACGGCTCCGAGCAGCCTCATCGGTCAGCGAAGAAGCAGACAGAAAACGGCAGACAGGCTCATAAAGCTCCTCATTCCGAAGGGGAGAATTCGGATCAAACAAGTATCTGCGGAAAATTTCCACAAAATAACCAAACATTTTTTTCTCCTGCGAAGCCTGCTGCATAATCCGGATTAAACAACTGTCCGACAGGGAAGATGGCACACGGTTCAATAAGTCCATGTAATCTACCAAAGCTTGTTCTGTGATATCCGGTACATGAATATAGGCGGTATCCTTAAAATTAAAATGATCCCAGTAATGCTGTACCATAAAGTTCAGCCGGTCTTCCGGGGATTGCAACATAATAGGGACCTCCGGCAAAGTGAAAGTCAACGATTTATTATCATCATTCACAGATAGAGATTTTTGTTTTTTGCCATCACAAGCGATAAGCAAAAAACAGCACAAGACTCCGATCCATATATCAGTTTTTCTCATACGCTTTTAATTAGGCATTGCACCTTTTACAAAAGTAGAAGGAATTCTCTGAAAAGCCAAATTACTTCGAAATTACTTTATCTCAGCCAGCCACTCATGAAATCCATTGTGAGGGGTATAATGTAATACATATTCCGTTTTGCTGTAGCTGATAATATTTTCGTGCGAAATCCGGCTTACATCCACTTCTGCTTTTGCCAGCCACAAAGTATCCTCCATGACATAACGCCCTAAGGACACTCCCAGCATCATCTGGCTCAGGTAGAAAGCAGACTGTTCATAGGCATACCACTTTCCATCCTGTTCCCAATAGATATATATCAAGTCGGAATTGCTCAGCTCCCTTTCTAATATGGTCACTACCTCTCACATAGGAGTTGGTGGTAATCGTTTTTAATCAATATCATCTCAGTGTCTGAACACAGGGCAACAAACCACGGACCGTTCAGCAGTTTGTTCAGGTCTACTTCTACCTTGTCTAACATAACACCGTAGAAAAAACATGCCTCTTTCAGTTTCAAGGCCGCCTCACTAAGTTTGCTTAAGGATTTGGCGGAACGATGGTAAGCATACCAGCGCCCTTCCTCTTCATACAGATAAACTTCCGATTTACTACATGATTCTTTGTCCATTATTTCCAGTAGGTTGTTCATACTATTTAACATCTTTTACACAACGAACTTTTAGATCAGCATCAGTAGCATGGACAGTTACATTGGTTCCTTGGAACCAAAAACCATAAGAAGACCTATAAGCACCATTTGCTTTACTTCCTGAATAGTCCGTGCGGCAGGTAACATAACCACTCAACAGATTGTTTGCGCTCATCAGACCCAGTTCTTTCTGATTAGGCATTCGCCAAATTCCTTTATCAGTTTTTCCGCTATCCTCATAATAGTATTTACAAGGATCATATTCCGGTCTTTTCTTATTCTTAATCGTATAATAATTATTATTCCATCCACCATCCACCATCTTTTGTTTTAGATAGTCTTTAGACACTTGTATCCGTGAAGACAATCCATTGATTTCATCACGCTCCAAATGGATATCTATAGTTTCTGTAGTCCCTTTGGTTGCAGTCAAACCTGTCAATGTAAATATATTGTCACTATACTGATAGAATTTATTCGCTTCGTACAGTCCGTCGTCTGATGCCAACGTACGCACACAGCGAACCAAATTCGCATGTTGCCAACCGGTATTAACCTCTTTATTACTTGTGGACAACCCTTCTTCAGCCCAAAAAATGCTATTGGTACCGGTAGAAGCCGTGAAATAGTGATATTTAGCATTCTCTTTGTCATTATCATTGAGCGTGCTCATTTTAGCCCTAAACAAGCGGGCGTCCGGGTCAACGCTATTCAATGCACCCTCGCCATACCACAATCCGCGATACTGATCAACAGAGGCCATATACCATTTTACCTCATTAGCTTCAATCGTGCCGTTTCCATTCAAATCCCGGTTACGGCTCATACATGCCCGTACCGCCTGTTGGTACATGGGTTGCCTCCCGTCTGCCGGTACAATCATATTAGTGTCCGGATACCATGATTTTTCCTTGTTGCTTTGTACGGCACTGTTACGGGCATTCCAAGCATTAGGATTCTTGTGCTCACCCAAATTATTCTTATTCAAATAATAAGCAGTAGACAATTCTTCCTCGGTTATATTCTCCGTTCCATAAGGATAACCATTGAAACCGAAATGATAGAACGTAGTAATGGAACGCTGAGAAAGACTGTAACGCACTTTTGCATAAAGACTCTTCCTGTCCGTGCTCACCGACAACTGATTGGCAATAAGTATGGTACGAGGCGCACAATTGGAATAGACAGTCCATGATTTCCCTTTATAATAGTTTTCGTCCACGAAACAGGTGTAATAAGCGTATCCATCATTTGAGAATACTTCATCTTGATTGCTATCCGCATTTTCGTATAATGCCTTCAACATAAAGAACACATTAACCCAAGATGCGCCATATTTATTTGCATACTCATTATTGTCACCCGGATATTTGGCAACGGTGGTTAGACTCTGTCCTGAAATTCTGTTTTTAGAAACATTGCGTACAAAACGCAGCCATCCATAATCATCCTCTCCATTAAAAAGGCTCTGCCCGCTTATCGGACGGATTGTTCCTCCATCAAACGTAGCCAATTGTACATCACCTTCGGCATTAAAGATTCCCCCATCGGTAACATACAAATTCTCCGTATAACCGAAAGGTGTTGAGATTCTTACTATATATCCTTTTCCCGCCTCTTTCAGCGTCTTTATATTTTCCCGAGAGAATGTCAGCACTCTGGCCTCATAATGAGCGTCCAAATCAAAAGACTCTCCTCCTTCACTGTCAATCACCAATCCTTCCACATAGGGGTTGTCTCCCTCGACTTCCGCTTCCACTTTGATATCCTCGACACCGTTTACTTTCACCTTATATTTATAAGAGTAATTCCGGCGTATATTGAAGTCTTCAAGACTTCCGGTATTACTGAAGTTGCCAAAATGGATAGCATACGAAACCTCCCCGATAGTGGTGCCTTTCTTATAATTTCCACGAATCACGATATAGGAAGAATTATCCGGTGCATTATCGAACGATTTCACGTCATCCGTATAGGTATTCGTTTCACGATCCTTCCACATCTTTATCTCACCTCCCCGATAGGAACGGATATTCTCGGGAAGATAAAAAGTTAACGTTTCCCCGGCCATACCAGAATAAGATGACTCGACATCTGCGGTAGTAGCGTCAGCTGTACCATTCACCAACTTTCCACCGACAGCCACATTATGCAATTCATACGTACTGGGAGTGAAAGTTACTCCGTTACCGGCCTCGATGGTAAATGTATTCTTCGCCAATATTCTGTACAGTCTTATAACGTTGCTTTCGCTTATAACACCGGCTCCATTGGTTCCGGCAGTAATTGTAACAGCCTTGCCCCCATTCAGATAACCGGACATCATGAACTGTCCGTCGGTAGGATTAGGGGAAATAATGTGGCTGGCATTACCATACTGGCGTTTAAAGTCTATTGCAAGGAACTCGTCTCTTGTCAATGAGGAACCTGCCACATCCGCTTCATCAATTCCCGTCAATTTATTTTTGTCTGCGTCATCCAAGTAATAAATTGTACTGTTCAAGTTGGCAAGAGCATAGATATACGCTTCACCGGTTATTGCCTTTACAGTAACGGTTTCCGGTCCGGGAGTCGGTATAGGACTCGACTCTGTAGCCACCAGCTTTTTATATCCTGTCAGTTCTCCTGCCGCATTAAACACATAAAAGTGTAAATCATTCAACCTGTTTTCAGCAGTACTGGCGCGCGAAACAATCACTTCCTGATTGGTCTGCAACTGACAATTCAACTGCAAAATCACCTCTTTATTCTCTTCACCGGCAGAGTAAGCTATTTCCTCTTCCGAGCAAGCCCCCACGCCTATCAGTAACGAAAGGCAAAGCGCCATATATTTCAGTTTATTTTTCATATATAGTATCCTCCACAGATTATTTTCTTACATCACCGCCACCGTCACCAAAATCCAATTCGCCATTATCAACCTCTGTCCAATCCATTACTTGATATTGAAGTTCTGCATCTATCTCGATCGTACTCAGTTTAATATTGAACAGGTATGAATGGTTACGGATTACATCAAATATATCTCCATCTCCATTCGTCCGGAATTTAATAGTTCCCACTTTGGCTTTGTTATGATAGGTATAATGAACCGTCAATGAAATTTCATTCCCACCTGTAGTATTCACCTTTTCCGGCAGATAAATTTCATTTTCATATGCTGTCGTCACCTGCAAGCCGTCATAAGTAATAGTCTGATTCTGTGCTCCGGCAGGAATAGAAGGATATATATATTGAACCGTTTCCACCGGATTTGGAGTTTCCGTTGAAACACAATAGCCTTTGTCGTTGGCATTGTTCACTATTATCTTTGTGATAGTGAATCCTTGATATCCATCCTGCATATTCACCCAAATGCCCACCTTTGCTACAGCACGATAAAGGTTGCAAGCCAAGTCCACTCCCGTACCGGGTACAGCTGTCAAATTGCTGCTTCCCCACATCGGGATAGCTCTTTCTGCAAGTTTCCAAGGTATCGTAGATCCACCATAATGATAAACCAATTCTTTATAAACTTTGGCGATATTACTTCCTTTCTTTGTTTCCAGAAAATTACGTATAGCCGCTCCGGTCGTATAAGACGCTATCTTATTGTCTTTCAAGTTAGCCAGAACAACCAGTTTCACTTGTTCGCCACCGACCGTTCTCAACATGGTTCCTTCCAGCTGACGAGTATAATAGTTGTCACCTTCAACAGGATTGCCTAGTTTCAAATCCTGTACTTGATACAAAAAGTTATCATTTGCATCAACGACCAATACATATACATCATCCGCAGTCATGGCACTTTGTTCCACTGTGGTATAATCTAAATCACCTGGTTCGCTTGCGGCCCGTCCGCCGAAATTGGAGAATGCCAGTGTAAGGCGTACCGGTACCTTCCCGCCATCCGTAGCCTTTGCCACCTCCTCGTCCTTTGCACACGACGATAGGTACAAGCCGCAGAGCACCGCCATTAGTATATATGATAACCATCTTTTCATAGATTCTATTTTTTGTTCGTTGTTACATATCCATCTCGTTGAAGCGTACCACCCAGTCATTGATAATGATGCTGGTGTTAATCCACTTCATGTTCTCGTCCAGGAAGAAAGTCATGTTGTATTCGTCCTGACGATCCAGATATTCCTGCTGGGTCATGTCGTGACCTTCGGCCTCGGTGAGCAATAGGTATTTTACCAAGGGGATGGAGAGTACGGTCTCGCCCGTATCCTTGTTGGTGATGGACAGGCGCGGATTTTGATCCACCATCAGTCGGCCTACGGTAATCTGGGCAATGGCCACGCTGATATTGCTATCCTCAGTATCGCCCTCGGCACGTGCGCCTTTTGTGTCCATGTCCGTGCTTCCTTGAACGCGGTAATAGGGATAATATGTTAATGTTTCGTCTTTCAACAGCTTGTTGTCATAGTTCATCAGGCCGTTGTCGTCCGTAATCGTGAATTCAAAGTTATCGACATCTACAGTCACTCCGTCCATTTGCTGGAGAATGATGCGGATGCTGTTGGTATTCTTCACCAACGGCACTGTCACCACCTGCGAGGTGGCAGCCCTGGAAAAGGATTGCTTGGTCACTTCGCCGTGCCACAACGAAGAAAGCTTGCTGTTAACGATAGCCGTTCCGTCTTCCGCACGGCTGTACATTCTGTCCATCTTGCATTGCAGCTCGTCCATCGAGGATTCCCCCGCGGTAACCAAAGGTACCGAGAATGAAGCTTCGTTATTCAAGCCCGCCCAAGTGATAAGATGATAGTCACCTGGTTCCAAATCTACTTTCATGGTATATCCGTCTTCACCCAAAACGTCACCTTCTTCCGTCTTCTGATACACCAATTTGCCGTTATCGTCAAAAGCATAAAGCGTAACAGTCCCCACCTCGCGTGAGAAAGCATCGGCATACTTCATGTTATAATCATATTTGAACTTCACTCTGTACTCTACAGAGCAATCCACATCTTCTTCATCGAGTATGCTGCCGCACGACACAATGGCACTTCCCAATGTCATCGCCATCATTAGGCTGAAAGAGAGTTGTCGGGCGAATGTTTTTACTGTTTTCATGCTTTTGTTTTTTTAATGTTAGAATATTAAAGAGAATAGCAGGGAGAGGAGGAACACTCCTCTCCTGCTTATATAATAGGGTTATTAATTAGAAATTAACAGTGTTAAAGCGTACAATCCAAGGAGCTATTGTAGTTGTCAGTTTCAAGTATGCACTTTCATCGTCTATTGTTCCACCATCTTCCGGTATAATTGTCGAGCTGCCGATTTCCTTGAAAGTTCCAATCTTCAATGAATAGATGTTGTTACGCATGATAGCATATTGCATATTGTTTTCGTTTCCTTTGAAATGTTCGATAGGTGCGTAGTAATAACAATATCCATCTGTATAAGTTACCAAATTCTCAGCCTTATAAGCCGGGTAAACAGATTTCAAAGCATCCATTGAACGGAAATACTGATTGGCATATTTATATATGGTACCTACATTAGTACCCTCATTATCCAAGATTTCGCCACGGAATACAATACCTGTTACCACGCCTTTTTGCTGGTGATCCTTTGTTACTGAATTTTCAAGGCAATAAGTCAGGAATGCATCGTTAGATTGTGCAATTTCACCAATTTCAACATCACTTGACTTAGGAAGGTCCTTCAAGAAAGCATTGTTATAAATATCCTGTGAAGTCTGTAATTCACCTACTGTATTGAAGAAATAATCTGTAGCTGTTTTATCTCCATCAGCCCACAATCCGTCTGTTAGTGTCACGCTATTCTTGTCCACTGACTTAGGATCTACCAAATAATCACTATTAGTCAATGTACCAAATGGAGAGATGGTACTCCAATCACTGGTCTTATGTCTTACCGCATAAACGGTTTTTGACAAGTTCACCATAGCATATTTATCCAAATACACAGTCCATGTCTCCTCTGCTGTTATAGAAGTTCCTTTTTCATAATGGAAAGCACCCGTTCTATCTGTTGCTACAAATACAGGAGCTTCTATTGAAGTCGTTGTTTCATTCTGTTTAACATTACCTTTATATTTATTATCAAGAGTTGACTCCAACTGATATCTGCCCGTTTCGTTTCCACCATTTAGCAAAACCCAAATTTCTGCATTATCAGCGTCAAGTAAAGCCTTGTTCAATTTAGTGATATAAATGTAGCTGGTTTTATCAGCTGTTGTTGTTTTCAACCATCCGTCAGTGGTTACCGTAGGGATAATGGTTACTTTAACCTTTACATTATATTTATTGTCATTATTGTTCGGTGTAAATGTTATCTTGGAAACCACACGCTCCACTCTTATGGCTTGAATGATAGGTTGTGTAGGGTCCTGACTTGTGATATTTACCATTGCCGCTTCACTATTAGCCATCATAAAATGATCTCTTGCCGATGTACCTTTCGTAACAACATCAACAGATGCGTCGTTAGAGCTTCCTGCGGTAATAGAATAATTTGTAACATACTCATATACACCGGCAGCTGTTGCACTTGTTTCTTTTGCCTTATTTGCTATATCTGCACAAGGATTCAAAATAACCAATACATTATAACTACCTGTTTGGTTCAATTGGAAGCTAGGTTCGTAAACGCCACTCGTTACAGTTATATTATCAGCATACTCCACTAATCCTGTCGCTGTATTTCCCTGAACCGGGCTAATGATAATGACAGCATCTTTAATACTACCTTCCGAGGGTGTTCCATTTTCCACATCATCTCCTGTTTCAGCATCGGCAGCACGTCCTGAACCTGTAGAAGTAGAGATACTTAATGTAAGGTTAGCTTTCACCTTTTCTGGTTGTTCAATATTGTTGTTTTCTACAATATCATCGTTTGTACATGCTACCAAAGCGGCGCAAGCAAACATTCCTAATAATAAACCCTTAATCTTCATAATCTTAAGTTTTTCAGTTTATAAATTCTTTATTTTTGTAATTTCTATTCTTGTTCATTGATATTGCAAAGGTAAAGGCCTTTTAAGGTTAGTCTTAATTGGTGTTTTCGGCAAAATAGATTGGCATCTTTGACAAAATGACTTTTGGAGTCTTTTTGAAGGGCATTTTCTTCATCCATGAATGAAACGCCCTATACTTTGCAAGAATCGCCACTTATATTTTTCGTAGCGATAAACAAAAAATACACCGCCATATATGTTTGCATTTTTCAATTTGTTAAATTGTTCAATATTCATCCTTTTGTCTAACTGAACTTCCTGTTACGCTTCCCCCTTTTGATACTCCTTCTGAAGTTGGTGAAGTGCATTTCATTCAAACTCCTTATTTATCTGGTACTTTCTTTCCGTATCGGATAGTCATGGAATATAGCGGATTCAGAGATTGCGGACAAGTGGGAGAAAATACTAAGAAATTCAGCTTCACGGCTACTACACTACGCCAGATTCAATCCGCACCTACAGTAGAGGTTCTTCAAAGAGATTGGTTCAAATCCAGCAATGAGGTATTTCCTTAAGGAGTCGTTCACAATTATTTCACCTAATATTCCGGTCTGAATTCCACTCATAATGCAGTTCCAAAAAGTAAGTGCAGTTCATGAAGCAAGTAAGTGGCCTTACTTTTTTTCTATAATATGGGTAACTGTCCGGATGAAAAAATAATAAAGATATTTGCGAGTATCTACTTATCAGGTTTAATAAATAGCTATAGCCATAAAATTCAAAATCCGGGAATAGACTCTACTACCCCGGATTTTACCTTGCGCTTTTCACAAAGAACAAGTTTCTTCTAACATCTTTTATTGTACTGTTTGTCTATATGTCTTATTTTCCAAAGATTGCATCATCTTTACGTTTATTGACCATTTCTTCCAAATTGGCACCGGCTTCAACAGAACCTTTGGCCTGCGCCTGTTTGAAATAACTTTCGGCAGAGTCGAGATCCCCTTGCAACAGTTTCAGCACGCCTCTGTTGTTCAGCGTCGCACTCGCTTGTGCATCAGCCTTATCCAAATAACGGACTGACTGTTGCAAGTCACCTCGTTGGAGTTCGATAGCGGCAGCGTTTATATTCGCTGTTGGGTCATCAGGGAACATGCGCACTGCCACATCGAACACTTCGTTAAACTCGTTGCTTCCCTTTTCGTATGTCTGAGCAACCAAGAACATTTCCTGCAAGCTCAACTGCTGGGGACGGGTTCTTATAATCTGTTTCGCTTCCTCTACATTGAATCCGCGTACTACATAACGCACTGTGTAATCAGAGTGACGCAAAGCCGGATAGCAATCTTGTAATAACGTGGCATATACTTTTCCACCATCCAAGGCTTTAATGCATCCCTCCTTCACATCATAATCGTTTTCATTCTTATCTATTATAGACAAAATTTCATCTTTCAGCGGTAAAGCATTCTTTGTGACATATTCACGCAATCCAGCCCAGTCTTCGGGCACAGAATTCACTTTGAACAGATCTGCTTTAAAACCATACTCGCTCATTACATAGTTCTTTAACGCTTCAGCACGACCTTGCGCCAGACGCGCATTAGCCGCATATCTGCCCTCAGGAGAGGCATAACCCACGATATCTATTTCAGTAACGGTAGTATTGGCATCATTCTTCACCACATCCACTGTACGCTTGATAGCTGCCAGTTCAGAGGGATTACGACGATAATCAGGATAAATCCTGGTCTGGTTTACCGGAAAATCCAAATAAGCACGGCCTTCTTCAGCACGATTCTTCACAGCCTCGACAGCAGGAGAAACAAATGCCACAGCAGGTTTCACCACATAACGCTCCAAATTGGCACGGGTCACAAAGGCGCTGCTTTCTTCTTTTTGGCAATTGGCACAACCACGGACATCAGCCAACAGTTCCAGTTCAGCACCATTCATCCATTTCTCGTATGGAATACGGGCTGAATAATTTACAGTCTGTTCCGTTCCATTCTTACGACGAAGAATGGTATATGCATCCGACGGAATACTGCGTTCACGCTGTTGCACGATGGAACGGATACGCCCATATACCCAAATAGCAGGCAAAATCCTGTTATAACTGTTATCCTGTGTCTTCAAAACCGGAGTCAGAGTTGCCACACAGTTGGAAGAAAGCTCCATTGCAGTCGGCAACGTGATATCCATTCCTATCATCACCTGTCCATTATCACTAATCAGGATTGACTGGTTGCTGACTTGTACCTGACCACCTGATAATGTCTGTGCACCTACCGGAATAGTCGGAATCAATAATATAAGAAGTATATAACATATAAGTTTCATAATCCGTAATTTTTAGAATATATAAATAAGATTCAGAGCAGCCTTAGTAGGACCCCAATAATTCTTGTTGGATTTCTTCAACATATCTCCACATTCTTCACACTCATATTTCTTATAACGCACATAAGCATAACCCAAGCCGATGGTGGCGCCCAGATTCCAATGACGTCCCAGCACGAACTGATAACCGTAACTGACACCGCCACCATAAAAATGTCCCTTATAACGGAGGTCTTTCAAATCATCGAAAGGAGAAAACGGCAAATCAATACCGGTAGTATTGTATGCTCCTCCCATTAAATGGAAACCGAAGAAATGACCATTGAACTTATCACAAAGCCAATAGCGCAACTCAGGCTGTACCATCACCAGTTTCAGCATTTTATTATCGCTGTATTTCCAGGGATTATAATAAAACGGAATATCCACTGTAAGCTTCTTACTCAACCCTACTTCCACTCCTAAGTTTGGTATGGCGACAGCATCCATCGCCACATTAGTTTTAACAGCCATCTGTCCATACATAAATAAGGAAGAAGCCAACAGACACACCCATGAAAATAAAAATCTTCGTATTACCATATTCTATTCTTTCTAGCTAAGTTATTGTTTACTTCACAAAGGTAAAGGCTATTTTTTTAACAGGATATTGGCAAATTAATCTTTATTAAGAGGTAGTTTCAGCAAAATGCAAAATGAACAAAAAACAATCCTAGTTCCTATTTTCGTCAAAAATAGAACATACATTCAATGAGAAACATTCCAACTATCAAATGGAACACCAACGGAGTTTTCTCCATTCATAGGTGAAACTCCTTTCATCATGATAGAAACGCCCCTTATATAGCCAAACACCCCCTTCTTTCCAACATAGCAGGCATTTTCATCAAAAAGAGGGTGTTTTCATCAAAAAAGCTTGAAAATAATTTGGATACATAAAAGGAATACCTATTTTTGTATCGGATGATAATGGGTCAATCATTCAAATAATCAAAAAACAATAAAAAATTATAGTTCTATGAAGGCAATGCATTTAATAATTGCCATGCTCGTCATGATGAGTTTGGCATCCTGCTCTGCAGATGGTAATGACCCCGTTGAAAACTCTGTTTCAACGTATCTCCTAGAAAAAACGTATGGAGCCAGAAGCGTTACATACAAAGAAAATAATTCTGACAAGTTAAAATTAAGTGAATTACCGGCTATCAGTCTTTCTGAGGCCGACCATATTCTATCTGTCCTACGAAAACATACTGATGCTCAAGAAGAACTTGATATTCGAACTGCTACCAAAGGAGAACAAACATGGCTGAGAATTGTAATGAAGCAAACAATAGATCATAAATATGCTTTCACTATCCAGCTGAATATGAACTGTTACAGTGACGGAAGCTTGTACTATGGCGGATATCAGGCGGAATGTTCTTCTTCTTTGATAAAATGGTATCTTAAAGGTTTTAGCCTGGCTACCGATAATGCCACAAAAAATTATAAATTCGAATCCCAAAGCTATATTTATATGAAAGTAATAGATAACGGAATCAAATATATGCAGATTCCTGTCACTATAAAAGGCAACTATAATCCCCGAAACCATGATGCTGCATTTTCCTACAATTTATGATATATAATGCAATAATCACTTTATAATATATACCATCATTCCCCCCTTGTTTCTAGCTTAGCCTACATACCTTAAAAAAAGCAAGAGACAAGGGGTGCACTTCATTCAAATACAATCGTCTAATAATCAAGGAAAAACAAAACAGTATGAATGAAATACCTACCATCCTTTATTTCCACCGAACCTGTTGATACTAAAAACAGAATATATTCTTATGATTTTTAGTTGGTTATGAAAATATAGTTTGCTATATTTGTAGGAATTCCTAAAATAGATTAAGGAATAATATCAGGCAGATTGTACGTGACCAATTTGATTACAGGGGAATAAAAGTGAAACAATTTATTATAATGAAATCTTTAATAATCACCTTATTATGTAGTTTTTGTCTATCAACTACTAATGCCCAAAGTTATTTCCGCCAGTGTGGTATCCAACTACTTACCAAACAAAACGGATTGAGCAACAATACATTGACTGGAATCTATCAGGATAAAGCCGGCTTTTTATGGTTAGGAACCGATGTTGGACTGAGCCGCTATGACGGAATACATTTTCATAATTACAATTTGATTGATAAAGAGCCACGTGCCTTAGCTCATTTATATGAAACATCAAACAATCTGCTATGGTCCCATATCGCCAATTTAAACCAAATAGCATGTTTTGACAAGATGCGTGGAATCTATATGCCACTTATCTCACCTACCCCTGAGGTATTGAAAGATATACAGGATATATGTGTACTGCAAGACAAATTATATGCCTTGACCTCCAATGTCATAGTAGAGTTAAAGATGGAGAAAAATGCAGATGAAATAAGACTGACCGCCCAACCGCTTATAGATATAAAAACAAAAGTCCTAAGACTTTATAATAACGAAGATATTTTATGCGCACTGACAGTAGAGAATCAAATCTTACTTTATAACGTTTCCGATAAAAGTAGCGAGCATATAAATGGAACCGATCTAGGTATTGTGAAAGCCGACAACATTGAGAAAATACATATATATAATAATAATGTGTGGATCTGTGACCAAACCGAAGGAATCATCTGTTATAATACAAACACTAAAACATCCCGCACACTGAATGACAACAGCCAGTCATCCTTCATTCAAAAAGATATACGCGATATTATCCAGATAGATAAAACCACATTCATTATAGCCACATGGAGTTCACTGTCAGCCATAAGATTTGAAACGGACAACTACCTCCAGTCGCCATTCCACATTATAGACCTGACCCAACATGATTCTTACTATACCCCTATCCTCAAAAACAGAATTACCGACATCCATTTTGACAAATCCAACAATGTGCTTTGGGTAGGAACTTTCGGCAGAGGATTACTGAAACTGAATCTCAAAGGAAACGATATCAACCGTATCCTGTTGAACGATGAAATAAGATATGTGAATGGTATAGCACAAGATGCCGATGGATACATCTGGCTGGTCACCGAAAAAGATGGCATATATAAAAGTATAGAAAATAAGATCTTCCCCAATCTGCGCTTTTCCTTATGGGAGAAAAGTAACAAGAATAATCATTATTGCCTGCACAAAGATCGAAATGGAGGACTATGGTTCGGCGATAACAAAGGAAACATTCTTTGGGTAAATCCTACTACTGGTGAAACAGTGATTCACCAACTACCCCCCGAAACAGCAGACTCTGCTGTAACTGCTGCTATCTTGAAACTATATCTAAACTCACAAAACCATTTATGGATTGCCACCGAAAAAGGAATAATGGTCTATAACCATCAGACACACGAATGTATAGCAGCACAACCTTATACGAAAGAATTCAAAAAAATAACCGCTATATGCGAAGATGGAGATGGAACCATGTGGCTGGGTACTGAAAAAGGGATACACCGTGCCAACTGTAAAGGGAAACAAATAAAATTCACTGGTGGTTATGAAAAGGAAAGAAACCTGACACCCGGAAAAGTATTAGCACTTTATCTGAACAACTATAACCAACTGCTTATCTCGTACACTGATAAAATTATCCAAATAGACGGAAAAGAGAAAACCATATCCTCTATCATGATCTTACAAAAAGACTTGCCTAACGGACACATAAGCTGTATGATAGATGATAAGAACGGAAATACCTGGCTGGGAAGCAATGCTGGTTTTATCACATTGAATAACAAGAACAATGCATCATATACCTACGCATTACCGGAAAGTTATTACGATGTATGTCGGCTGAATGACGGGAAATTGCTATGGGCGAACTCTACAGGATTACTCTATTTTGAACCGCGCACTTTAAAAGAAAGTTCAAGTAACTGCCAATTCCATATCTCCGATATAGATATTAATTACAATAAAGTAGAAATAGGAGAAAAAATAAACGGACAAGTCATTCTGGACAAACCTGCGTACCTGATAGAACATTTATCTTTAGACTACAATAACAACAACCTGATTCTCTATTTAAGTGATCTGAAATACGGAACCTCGCCCAACACAGTGAAATATCGCCTGTTACCCACAGAAGAAAAATGGAATACGAATTATGACGATCATATAAAACTCAGCAATATCCCTCCTGGGAAATATGTACTGGAAATACGCTCGTCTTATCCGTTGGAAGAAAATAAACAAATAACCCGGTTATCTATCAATGTAAATAGATATTGGGCTGCAACCGGATGGGCCATCGCCGCATACATCCTGGCTATTATCATTATTTCTTTGCTTACATGGATGTACTTTAACCGGAAATTACAGAAACGGCAAGTTTACAAGGCCAAAGAAGTGAAACTGAAAGAAAAGCTGGAAGAAGAAACGGAAATAAGAAAAGAAGAAGAGAAAAACCATCAATTGCGTGACCAAATCAGATATATGCTGGCACAGGAATTACGCACCCCGTTATCACTCATCACCGCTCCGTTAAAAGAAATGATTACTAATACGGCCTTCCCGGAATCATTCCTGCAAAAAGCAAAAATGGCCTATCGGAATTCAATCAGCCTGCAAGACATTTGTAACCAGCTATTGAATATTCATCAGCAAGAAAGTTACAGTCTTAAATTGAATGTGGCCCCCTATCCCGCCAGCGTGATAGCCGACACTGTAGTTCGTGCCTCTCACGAGCTACTGAACGTCAGTCCCATTAACCTGCATTATGACAAAGACAACAAAATAAATACAGAAATATGGATTGACCGGAAAAAGATAACCTTTATTCTAAGTAATATATTATCCAATGCCTATCGGCATATCTCGTATTCCGGTTCCATCCGTTTTACTGTAAACACCAGTATTATCAACGGAAAGGATTTCTGCCTTTTTACTATAGAGGATGACGGGAAAGAAATGATAGAAGAGTCCTCTGTTATCTTCCTTGGATCGGATAATTACAACCCTCCAAGCAACCGGCTACACCCCGAATTAGGCATTGAAATTATGAAAACGACAGTACTCGCCCACCACGGTGATATCCAGATCACTCAAGAAAAAAACAAAGGAACCCGAGTTGTCCTTTATATCCCTCTAGGTAAGCAACATTTGAAAAATGATGAAAACGTATGTTTCATCGAACCCGAAACAATAGCGGAAGATCCAAATAAAGCAATGATTACCGCAGAGGATAAGAGACAACAGGAAATAGCAAACAGCATAACTGCCAAACCTATTGACAACCCCGAAACCAAATACAAACTACTGGTTGTTGAAGACCATGCAGATATCCGCCTCTATCTGAAAGTATTATTCTCTGCTACCTATAATATTATTATGGCGGAAAATGGGGAAGAAGGAGTAAGAATAGCGCGTAAAGAAATACCGGATCTTGTAATAACGGATGTCATGATGCCTATCATGAACGGTTTTGAATGTTGCCGTATCCTAAAAGAAGATCTAAAAACTTGCCATATCCCTATTATTCTACTGACAGCTTTGACAGATGACGAAAATATAGTGAAAGGAATAGAATTAGGAGCTGATGACTATATTCTGAAGCCGTTCAATCCGGAGATTCTCCGCACCAAAGTAAAACGTTTAATAAAAAGCCGGACTGAACTGAAACAGATTTATACCAAACTACTAATGCCTTCCATCACCGTCAACGGCTCGCAAGAAGAAAATACGGAAACAATCATCATAGAAGACCCGTTCATCACACAAATTCTGAATATTGTAAATGAGAACCTGCAAAATCCGGAATTCAATGTGAAAAAACTGGCCGAAATGCTGAATATGAGTCAACCTACCCTTTACAGGAAAGTAAAACAACTCACTAATTTCACTATCATAGAATTAGTAAGAGGAGTCCGGTTAAAATGCTCTGCCGAATTACTGAGAAGCCGCAAATACAATGTTCAGGAGGTGGCCGAAATGGTTGGTTATAATGACATCCCCACTTTCAGAAAGCACTTTGTCGATTTCTATGGCACTACTCCCTCCACATTTAATAGTAAAGAAGATACGGAAGATAAAAAATAATCGTTAACAGCCAAATATTTTTTGAATTAAAAATCGTACCTTTGCAGCCAAATATATAGGTATAGTATGCAAGACATTAGAAACATTGCGATCATCGCCCACGTAGACCACGGAAAAACAACACTGGTGGACAAGATGATGCTGGCGGGACATTTGTTCCGCAACGACCAGACAAATGGTGAACTGGTATTGGATAATAATGACTTGGAACGCGAAAGAGGGATAACTATCCTTTCAAAGAACGTTTCAATTAACTACAAAGGAACAAAAATCAATATTATTGATACTCCGGGACACGCCGACTTCGGTGGCGAAGTAGAACGTGTACTCAATATGGCTGATGGATGTATCTTATTGGTAGATGCATTCGAAGGCCCGATGCCGCAGACACGCTTCGTATTGCAAAAGGCGTTACAGATCGGTTTGAAACCTGTAGTTGTTGTGAACAAGGTGGATAAACCCAACTGCCGTCCGGAAGAAGTATACGAAATGGTATTCGACTTGATGTTCAGCCTGAATGCTACAGAAGATCAGTTGGACTTCCCCGTTATTTATGGTTCTGCCAAAAATAATTGGATGAGTACTGACTGGAAGACCCCAACAGAAAATCTGGTTCCGTTGTTGGATGCTATTATTGAGCACATTCCAGCACCGAAACAGCTAGAGGGAACTCCTCAAATGTTAATCACCTCTTTAGACTATTCAGCATATACAGGTCGTATAGCTGTGGGACGTGTACATCGTGGTACCCTGAAAGAAGGTATGAATATTACACTGGCAAAGCGTGATGGCAGTCTGATAAAGTCTAAAATCAAAGAACTACATACTTTTGAAGGCTTAGGACGTAAAAAGACAGATGCCGTTTCATCGGGAGATATCTGTGCTGTAGTAGGTGTAGAAGGCTTCGAAATTGGTGATACCATCTGCGATTTCGAAAATCCGGAACCATTGCCCCCCATCGCCATTGACGAACCGACCATGAGCATGTTATTCACTATCAACGATTCTCCTTTCTTCGGCAAAGAAGGTAAGTTTGTGACTTCACGCCACATCCAAGATCGCTTGACCAAAGAACTAGATAAGAACCTGGCATTGCGTGTACGCAAAAGCGAACTGGAAGACGGTAAATGGATTGTATCAGGACGTGGTGTACTTCATCTTTCTGTACTGATTGAAACCATGCGCCGCGAAGGATACGAATTACAAGTAGGACAGCCTCAGGTTATTTTCAAAGAAATAGACGGAGTAAAATGCGAACCTATCGAAGAATTAACGATCAGTGTGCCCGAAGAATATTCCAGTAAAATGATCGATATGGTAACCCGCCGTAAGGGTGATTTGGTTTCTATGGAAACACAGGGTGACCGCGTAAACATTGAGTTTGATATGCCTTCGCGCGGTATTATCGGTCTTCGCACCAATGTACTGACTGCATCGGCCGGAGAAGCGATCATGGCCCACCGCTTTAAATGTTACCAACCATACAAAGGTGAGATAGAACGTCGCAGCAACGGTTCTATGATTGCTATGGAAAGCGGAACAGCTTTTGCATACGCTATTGACAAATTACAGGATCGTGGCAAATTTTTCATTTATCCGCAAGACGAAGTATATGCCGGCCAAGTGGTAGGTGAACATGTTCATGAAAACGACTTGGTGATCAATGTAACTAAATCGAAAAAGCTTACCAATATGCGCGCATCAGGTTCTGATGACAAGGCACGCATCATTCCTCCGGTAGTATTCTCGTTGGAAGAAGCATTAGAATACATTAAGGAAGATGAATATGTAGAAGTTACTCCAAAGAGTATGCGTATGCGTAAAGTGATTCTTGACGAAACAGAACGCAAGAGAGCCAACAAAAGCTAATCAATCTACATTGAATATAAAAAAATCCCGAAGGCCATATTACCTTCGGGATTTTTTATCTCTAATCTACAAACTTCACTTTACTAACCTCTCTAGGTTTAGCAGCCGGCATTTCATCGGGATAACCGAAAGCAATCGCATAAAGCAACTCATACCCTTCACTGAATCCCAACTTTTTCATATATTCCGCAGCTGCAGGTGATTTCATGAAACGCACAGGTCCTCCCAAACAACAGGAACCTATTCCCATTGACCAGGCAGACAAAATCATATTCTCACCCAACAAACCACAATCGATCTGTGACATATCATATGCAGGATCGTTAGCAATAAACACTACTGTAGGAGCATTATTGAACATATTCTTAAATCCCGGACGTTCTGCCGCTTTGGGATTTTCTTTTTTGAATATTTCAGTCAAACCATTGATAAATTCCGGATTATCTACTACACGAACCTCCCATGACTGTTTATTCATTCCATTAGGTGCATTGATTCCACATTCTACTATAGTCTGCATCTTTTCACGCTCCACAGCCTCGGGCTTATACTTCCGTATACTACGGCGACTCATAATAGTTTCTACCACAGGGTTTACCTGGCTCACGGAAACACTATCCGCAACAACTTCCTTCTGTCGGGAGCCTTGCGATGTACAGCTGCATAATACGAACATGCCTGCACCAACTAACATTAATCTAAATAATTTCATTTGCTATCATATTTGGTTTGCAACAAATCTAGGCATTTTCAAGCATAAAAAAAAGTGGTTCCTTTATAAGGAACCACTTTTTATATGTTAAATCTGTAAAATTCAAATTACAACTTCGGACCAGCAGCAACCAATTTCTTACCTGCTTCGTTACCAGTAAACTTAGCAAAGTTCTTAATGAAGCGACCAGCCAAATCTTTAGCTTTTTCATCCCACTGAGCAGCGTCAGCATAAGTATCACGAGGATCAAGGATCTTCGGATCAACACCCGGCAATTCTGTAGGAACAACGAAATCGAAGTAAGGAATAACCTTAGTAGGAGCCTTATCAATAGAACCATCCAGAATAGCATCAATGATACCACGAGTATCACGGATAGAGATACGTTTACCAGTACCGTTCCAACCAGTGTTAACCAAGTATGCTTTAGCACCAGTCTTTTCCATCTTCTTAACCAATTCTTCAGCATACTTAGTAGGATGCAATGACAAGAAAGCAGCACCGAAGCAAGCAGAGAATGTCGGAGTCGGTTCAGTGATACCACGTTCTGTACCAGCCAATTTAGCTGTAAATCCAGACAAGAAGTAATACTGAGCCTGTTCAGGATTCAAGATAGATACCGGAGGCAATACACCGAATGCATCAGCTGACAAGAAAATAACTTGTTGAGCGTGAGGACCTTTAGAGATAGGTTTAACAATGTTTTCGATATGATAGATAGGATAAGAAACACGAGTATTTTCTGTTACGCTCTTATCAGCGAAATCAATCTTACCGTTAGCATCAACTGTTACGTTTTCAAGCAAAGCGTCACGTTTGATAGCAGCGTAGATATCGGGTTCGCTTTCCTTATCCAAGTTGATAACTTTAGCATAGCAACCACCTTCGTAGTTGAATACACCTTCGTCATCCCATCCGTGTTCATCGTCACCGATCAACTTACGTTTCGGATCAGTAGACAAAGTAGTCTTACCTGTACCAGACAAACCGAAGAAAATAGCTGAGCTAGTTCCTTCCATATTTGTATTAGCAGAGCAGTGCATAGAAGCGATACCACGAAGCGGGTTCATGTAGTTCATGATAGAGAACATACCTTTCTTCATTTCACCACCGTACCAAGTATTCAGGATAACTTGTTCTTTAGTCTTCAAGTTGAAAACAGTAGCTGTTTCAGAGTTCAAGCCCAGTTCTTTATAGTTGTCAACTTTTGCTTTAGAAGCGTTGAAACATACAAAATCAGGTTCTCCATAAGCTTCCAGTTCTTCAGCAGTAGGACGGATGAACATGTTAGTTACGAAGTGAGCCTGCCAAGCTACTTCCATAATGAAACGTACTTTCATACGAGTTGCAGCGTTAGCACCGCAGAAAGTATCAACAACGAACAAACGCTTGCCGCTCAATTGTTTTACAGCTTTAGCTTTCAAATCAGCCCAAGCTTCTTCTGTACAAGGTTTGTTATCATTTTTATATTCGTCAGAAGTCCACCATACTGAATTTTCAGAAGCTTCATTCTTAACGAAGAATTTATCTTTAGGAGAACGACCTGTGTAAACACCAGTCATTACGTTTACAGCACCCAGTTCAGTAACCTGTCCTTTTTCGAAACCTTCCAATCCCGGTTTAGTTTCTTCAGCGAAAAGCACATCATAAGAAGGATTGTGGAGAACTTCCTTCACGTCGGTAATACCGTACTTGCTTAAATCTAAATTTGCCATTTTTTAATGATTTAATTTGGTTATTGTATAATGTTATTTTACTCTTTATTTTCTGAGAGAAGATGTTTTTCAACACCCCCTTGTCTAAGGCGCTACAAAATTAGTGCTTTATTTTAAAAAAAAGAAGTTATTAGAGAAAAATTTCCGTAATAATCAAATATTTATATTTGTGTAACAAAAATGCAATTCGTACTTTACAAATCTAGAAATTATTTGTTTCTTTGCAGGTCAAAGTCAACAATATAACAAAAGCATAGATATGAAAATCATCAATCTCAGTGAAGGCAATTCTCTCCTAAACCAATATGTAGCGGAATTGCGCGATATACATGTTCAAAATGACCGTATGCGTTTCCGCAGAAATATTGAAAGAATAGGAGAAATCATGGCATACGAGATGAGTAAAGCACTAACCTATTCCGTAAAGCAAGTACAGACACCCTTGGGAACTGCCACGGCCAGCACACACGATGACAAAATAGTGATTGCAACGGTATTCCGTGCCGGACTGCCGTTGCACACCGGTTTTCTGAACATGTTCGACCATGCCGACAACGCTTTCGTTTCCGCATTCCGTTTTTACAAGGATGACGAGCACCATATTGTAGATGTGCACATTGAATACATCGCCGCCCCTTCATTGAATGACAGGACCTTGCTTCTCGTTGACCCCATGCTTGCCACCGGTGAAAGCATGGAACTTGCCTGGAAAGCTTTCCTTACCAAAGGCAAACCCGCTAAATTGCAAATGGCCTGTGTCATTGCCAGCCAACAAGGGGTAAAGCATATGGCAGAACTTTTTCCCGGCGATGATGTCACATTATGGTGTGCCGCCATAGACCCTGTCTTGGACGAGCACAAATACATTGTTCCGGGATTGGGGGATGCCGGTGATTTAGCATTCGGCGAGAAACTTTAGGGCTCAAACTATAAAGACAGTTTCACGTGTGTTCGCTTGCACACACTAAAATTCTAAATTAAATGGTTAGTAACCGGCAATTATTCACAGCCTATTACTAACCATTTAATTTTTAAAACAGTTCTGTAGATCTGGTCCCTACAGGGAAGATGAAAAATCTTATTTCACTTCCCAAATATCATTTGTCATCAGTAATTCCTGGAAATTATGATATTTTTTCTTTGCGGCCACTTCTTCAATCTGTGCATTAACAGCGTCATCATAAGTAGGCGCCTCCACATCACGGATCACCCCTAATGCAACCGGAAAATCCGGTCCTTCCATCAATGCCAGTTTCAACTGCAAAGTATTATCCATACAATGAGCATCGTGCACTAAAATATCTTTTTCCGTCACACCATTCTCACCAAGCTTTACCACTTTCAGTCCGAAACCTTCCTGCATCAGCCCGTATTCTTTGTCTACACCAAACAACATCGGTTTACCGTGTTCTAAATAAATGGCATTCTTTGAACGACCTTCTTTCGTATATACTGATTCGTGTGTTCCATCATTAAAAATGACGCAGTTCTGAAGAATTTCACATACAGCCGCACCTTTATGATTGGCAGCAGCTTTCAGAATCTCCACTGTACCAGGACCATCCGTAGCTACCGCACGGGCAAAGAAACGTCCACGCGCACCAAAACATAATTCAGCCGGATGAAACGGATCTTCCACAGTGCCGTAAGGAGATGATTTGCTAACAAATCCACGGGGAGAAGTCGGAGAATACTGTCCTTTGGTCAAACCATATATACGGTTGTTCAACAAAATCATATTCAAGTCGATATTACGACGAACGGCATGTATAAAGTGATTTCCACCAATAGCCAGCCCATCACCATCCCCTGAAATCTGCCAAACAGTAATCTTTGGATTAGCCACCTTGCAGCCTGTAGAAATAGCTGCCGCACGACCGTGCACAGTCTGCATGGCATATGTATTCATGTAATAAGGCAGGCGGCTGGAACATCCGATACCCGAAATAACGGCAGTATCATGAGGAGCCACTCCCAATTCAGCCATCGCTTTGTGCAGCGAAGCCAAGAAAAAATGGTCACCACAACCCGGACACCAACGAGGTTGTCCCTTTTTGAAATCTTTTGCTGTATATTCGTTCATAGTCTTTACTTTCTTTACGGTTATTATTTATTTAAAATCTCAGTGAAAGCATCAACTAACTCGCTGACTACGAACGGCTGGCCTTTTACCTCATTAAACTGATAAGGAACAAATCCGTCCACTTTCATACGGAGATATCCGGCAAACTGACCAAGATTCTGCTCAGCCACGACTACCTTCTTATATTTCTTCAGCACTTCTGCCGTATTTTGAGGCAGCGGGTTCAAATGAACAAAATGTGCCAAAGCAACCTTCTTGCCTGCATGGTTCATTTCCTCCATTGCTGAATACAAATGACCGTAAGTTCCACCGAAACCCACTATCAACAAATCTGCATCCTCTACGCAGCCTTGCACCTTAACATCAGGCACTGGAATTTTAGCAATCTTCTCGGCACGCAAACGGCACATCAAATTATGGTTTTCAGGCTCGGTAGAAATAGCACCTGTATCACTGTCTTTTTCCAAGCCTCCCAAAATATGCATATAACCTTCCTGTCCCGGCAATGCCCAATAACGGACACCTGTTTCAGTATTACGCTTGTAAGGAGTATAATTATCCTTCATTTCCGGAGTAACATAGGGTGGGTTAATAGCCGGATAGTTTGCCAGATCAGGCAATTTCCATGCGCCGGAACCATTTGCTACAAAACCATCAGTCAGCAACACCACCGGAGTCATGTGTTCCAAGGCAATCTTACAAGCATCATAAGCAGCATCAAAACAATGAGTTGGAGAAGCTGCGGCAATGACCGGCATAGGAGATTCACCGTTACGGCCAAACAAAGCCTGCAATAAATCTGTTTGCTCAGACTTAGTAGGCAAACCAGTAGAAGGACCGCCACGCTGTACATTAATAACCACCAATGGTAATTCTGTAATAACAGCCAGATTCATAGCCTCTGATTTCAGACAAACACCCGGCCCCGAAGTAGAAGTAGCCGCCAACGCACCTGCAAACGAGGCACCGATAGCCGTAGCGCAACCTGAAATTTCATCTTCACATTGAACAGTAGTCACTCCCAATGATTTATGTTTAGAAAGCTCATGTAAAATATCTGTTGCCGGAGTAATGGGATAAGATCCCAAGAACAAACGCAGGCCTGCTTTCTCGGCAGCAGCGATCAAGCCATAAGCCGTAGCCTTGTTTCCGCTGATATCCATATACTTTCCGGGGACTTTAGACTTAGTTTCCACCTTATAAGTATGATCCACAGACGCATGGGTATTGTGGCCATAATCATATCCGGCGTGTATCACTTTAATATTCGCTTCAGCTATTTGCGGCTTCTTTGCAAATTTCTCGCGCAAAAAATTTTCAGCAACCGCCAGGTCACGATTAAACAACCAGCAAACCAATCCCAAAGCAAACATATTACGACATTTCAACATTGACTTGTTGTCCATGCCTGTATCTGCCAGACAGTCTTTCACCATCTGTGAAATAGGAGCAGCAATTACATCCTGCTTAATACCCATTTCTTCAATCGGATTGTCTGTTTTGAAAGCCGCCTTGTCCAGATCTGATTTCTGAAAACAATCTGTATCAATAATGATACAAGCTGTGGACTTCGCAAATTTGTATTGTGTTTTCAATGCAGCGGCATTCATTGCGACCAATACGTCGCATTTGTCACCAGGAGTAAAAACTTTACCCGCACCAATATGCACCTGGAAACCTGACACACCGGTCAACGAACCTTGCGGAGCACGTATATCCGCCGGGTAATCGGGGAATGTACTGATATCATTTCCCACTGTAGCCGAAATATTAGAAAAGATATTTCCGGCCAGCTGCATACCATCGCCTGAGTCGCCTGAGAAACGGACCACCACTTGGTCCAACTCCTTGACTATCATTTCATCTGCCATAACTTATTATTTAGGGTTACAAAATTTCACTGTTTGCAAAGTTCGGAAAGTTCTGTCAAAGGACAAAATATTCCGCTGTCAAACTACGTTTGAATATCAAAATGTACAAAATTAAAGGTTTATTTATTTCCAAGCTAAGAAAAAGTAGAGATAATTACCTGTTTAAAAGCATAAATTTCTATCATTATGACAGCAGCAAAAACGATTCATTTTTACAATTTATTATTTTTATCCATGTTTTATAAACAACATGAAAGTTCATAGCAGAATAATAACATTATTAGATTATAAAAAACAGACAAAAAACAACAAAACAACAAAGAAAGGATTATTTTCTTCCCACTTAAGACATTTTTCGATCTTTCATATTGCCATTTTAACAAAAAGGAGTACCTTTGTAGCCATAAAAGGGCCTTGTAGTTCAACGGATAGAATAGAAGTTTCCTAAACTTTAGATAGGGGTTCGATTCCCCTCGGGGCTACAAAAGCAGTAAACAATTACTATACAATCATTTACTGCTTTTATTTTATCTAGAAATTCTTTAGATTACTTATTTAATCACCCCAAGTTCTTTACCCACTTTAATAAATGCAGCAATTGCCTTATCCAAATGTGCCTTTTCATGACCGGCAGACAATTGGACGCGGATACGTGCCTGCCCTTTCGGAACAACCGGATAATAGAAACCAGTTACATATATGCCTTCTTCCTGCATCTTGGCAGCAAAATCCTGAGACAGTTTCGCATCATAAAGCATCACAGCACAAATCGCGCTCTGAGTTGGTTTGATGTCAAAACCAGCAGCCAGCATCCTGTCACGGAAATAATTCACATTATCCATCAACTTAGTATGCAAGGCATCACTTTCCTTCAACATCTTAAACATTTCCAAGCTAGCACCGATAATGGCAGGAGCTACAGAATTAGAGAATAAATAAGGACGTGAACGCTGGCGCAACATATCAATAATTTCTTTCTTACCGGTGGTAAATCCTCCCATTGCCCCACCAAATGCTTTCCCTAATGTACCAGTAAAAATATCCACACGACCGTATGCTTTAAATTGTTCGGCCACGCCATGCCCTGTAGGACCTACTACACCGGCCGAATGAGATTCATCCACCATTACCAACGCGTCATATTTTTCCGCCAGTTCACAAATCTTATCCAATGGAGCCACATTACCATCCATCGAGAATACACCATCTGTAGCAATAATGCGGTGACGCTGTGCCTGCGCTTCCTGCAAACAACGTTCCAAGTCAGCCATATCAGCATTAGCGTAACGATAGCGTTTTGCCTTACACAAACGTACACCATCTATAATAGATGCATGATTCAACGCATCTGAAATAATAGCGTCTTCTTCTGTAAACAGCGGTTCGAACAAACCACCGTTAGCATCAAAACAAGCAGCATAAAGTATAGTATCTTCTGTTTTAAAATAATCAGAAATGGCAGCTTCCAGCTGTTTGTGTAAATCCTGAGTCCCACAGATAAAGCGTACGGAAGACATACCGAAGCCATGTGTATCCATTGCCTCTTTGGCAGCATTGATCAAACGTTGGTTATCTGACAAACCTAAATAATTGTTGGCACAAAAGTTCAACACATCTTCTCCGTCATTCACCTTGATGTCTGCACGCTGAGGTGTGGTAATGATACGTTCATTTTTATACAATCCGGCTGCCTTAATATCAGCCAGTTCCTTCGCAAGGAACTCCTTCATTTTACCATACATAGCTTTGTTTTTTTATTAAGTATATAGTTTAAGTTTAAAAATCAGTCTGACTTGACAAAGTTCTTATTTTTTTTTGATATCCAATTAAATTATAGAGAAAATTTTGATAAAATATGCAGTTTTCTATCTATCTTTGCTTCCAAAAGGAAACTTAAAGCAAATAGCAAACTATGAAAAATGTATTAATTATCGGCTCCACCGGTCAGATCGGTTCGGAACTAACCATGAAATTGAGAAGTATTTACAATGGTAATATCGTAGCCGGATATATTCCCGGTGCCGAGCCTAAAGGGGAATTAAAAGAATCAGGCCCTTCTGCCATCGTAGATATCACCAATGAACAACAAATTGCCGAAACTGTATCAAAGTACAACATCGACACCATTTACAATCTGGCAGCCTTACTCTCGGCTGTAGCAGAAGCCAAACCTCAACTAGCATGGAAAATAGGCATGGGAGGCCTGTTTAATGTATTGGAAGTAGCACGCGAAATGGGTTGTGCCGTATTTACCCCAAGTTCTATCGGTGTCTTCGGTAACAACACCCCTAAAGACAAGACTCCACAAGACACTATCCGTAATCCGCGTACCATGTATGGCGTTACAAAAGTATCAGGAGAATTACTGAGCGATTATTACCATATCCGTTTTGGTGTAGATACCCGTTCCGTTCGTTTCCCCGGATTAATTTCGTATGTCACACCTCCGGGTGGCGGGACCACTGATTATGCTGTAGACATCTATTATTCGGCTGTAAAAGGTGAAAAATTTGAATGTCCTATCGCAGCCGATACATTCATGGATATGATGTATATGCCTGATGGTTTACGTGCAGCCATTGAAATCATGGAAGCGAATCCCGACAAACTAATTCATCGCAATTCGTTCAACATTGCTTCAATGAGTTTTGATCCGGAAATTATTTATAATAATATAAAGAAGTATATGCCTGACTTCCATATGGAGTACAAAGTAGATCCACTACGTCAAGCTATCGCCGAATCATGGCCGAACTCACTGGACGACACTTGTGCCCGTGAGGAATGGGGATGGAAACCGGAATATGATCTAGACAGTATGACACAGGATATGCTTGCCAAACTAAAAGTACGATTCAATAAATAAACCACTAATATTGAATGTATAAAAATAGCCTTCTCTATCTTTTCCATATAGAATAGAGAAGGCTATTTTTATACATTTCTTGCACTTATATAAAATTTTGATCGTATCTTCGTGCAAATTAACATACTGATTAAAAACATACTATGAATACAAGAGCTATTACCAAAAACAAGAAAGTCGTTACATTCGGAGAAGTAATGTTAAGGCTGACCACCCCCAATTTTCAGCGCTTTTCCCAAACAAACGAGTTTATTGCTACTTATGGAGGAAGTGAAGCGAATGTAGCCATATCACTGGTCAACTTCGGCATCTCCACAGAATTCGTTACCAGACTTCCCGAGAATGCAATGGCACAAGCTTGTGTAAACTCACTCCAAGCTTACGGATTAGGTACAGACGGCATTATTTATGGCGGGAAACGCATGGGATTATACTTTCTGGAGAGCGGTGCAGCATTTCGTAACTCCAATGTAGTATATGACCGTGAAGGATCTTCCTTTGCCACTTTACGTCCCGGCATGATAGACTGGGAAAAGATTCTTTCCGATGCAGGCTGGTTCCACTGGTCGGGTATAGCGGCGTCCCTGTCACAGGAAGGAGCAGATACCTGCCTGGAAGCACTACAAACAGCAGACCGTCTAGGGTTAACTATCTCGTGCGATTTGAATTTCCGCAAAAAATTATGGAATTACGGTAAATCCGCTTCAGAAGTAATGCTCCCTCTTGTCCAATATAGTGATGTCATTTTTGGTGCAGAACCCGAATACAAAGAAATTTTCGGCATTCCCCCGGTAGGTTTTAAAGCTGTAGACACCTCATATCCATTAGATTTGTCCGGTTTCAAAGTATTCGGTCAAAAAGTATCAGAACAAGCGCCCCGATGCCAGAAAATATTTCTGGAATTGCGTAATACCATCACTTCCAATCACAATCTGCTGGCAGCCATACTTTATTCTAAAGGGACATTAAGGCATACCGGTATTTACGATATTGTCCATGAGGTAGACCGTGTAGGTGCAGGAGATGCATTTGTAGGCGGCATGATTTATGGTTTGCTGACCTACTCCGACAATGACCAAAAAACATTAGAATTCGCCCTTGCCGCATCTGCATTAAAAAATACCATATATGGAGATTTCAATCAAGTAACAGTAGAAGAAGTGGAAGGATTAATGCAAGGAAACACTTCAGGAAGAGTAGTCAGATAACTATTTTCATGATTATAGCCAAACAGAATTGATCTGCAAAATGTAGCGTAAAAAAGCAAGTTTACTTCATGGGGCAAGCAAGCTAAGTTACTTATCCAATGTACTTAAGTTTATTTTTGAAGCCACAGAAGATTCATCTATCCTTTTTCCACAAATCAATTCCATTCAGTCATTATAAAAAGAGGAGGATTCTCATGATATGAGCATCCTCCTCTTTTTATTTATTTCTTAAAAGAAACTTTCTTTTTATGCCTTTGTTTCTTCCGGCATCTTGTTGCCCATAGTCAGGTAAGCGATAGGAGCAGCAATGAAGATAGAAGACAACGTACCGATCACAACGCCCAAAATCATTGCAAAAGCGAAGCTGCGGATACTGTCACCACCCAGCACAAAGATACACAACAATACGATTAATGTACTTAATGAAGTATTGATGGTACGAGCCAAAGTAGTATTCAGTGAATCGTTAAACAACTGCATACGGTTACGTTTCGGATACAGACCGAAGAACTCACGGATACGGTCAAAGATAACCACCTTGTCATTGATAGAATAACCGATAGCGGTCAAAACGGCACCAATGAAGGTCTGGTCAATTTCCAATGAGAACGGAACCCATCCATAACATAATGAGTATGCACCGATAATCAGAATAGTATCGACAGCCAATGCAACAGTCGCACCCACACTATAAGCTACATTGCGGAAACGCAGCAAGATATACAAACCGATAGCCACCAGTGCAAACAATACAGACCAAATAGCCGATGTCTTGATATCATCAGCGATACTGGGACCTACTTTCTGAGAACTGATAATAGAACCACCGACACGATTATCACGATCAATAAAGATTTCCAATGTAGTACCTTCGCCCAGCAAGTTACCATCTTTCAAAGACTGATACAAGAACTCTTCAATTTCGGAGTCGATAGTAGGAGACTCTTCATTAATACGGTAGTTGGTTGTAATACGGATTGTCTTCTTATCCGTACCCAAGGCGATAGCCTGTACATTATCTTCTGTGATTTTCTTCTTCAACAAGTCACGCACTGTTTCAGGTTCAACCTGCTGTTCAAACTGAACTACGAAGTTACGTCCACCGGTAAAGTCAATACTCTGCGCCAAACCACGGATAAAGAATGAAATGATACAGATAACGATAATCGCTCCGAATACCGTGAATGAACGTTTCATCATTCCCATAAAGTTGTAATTCACGTTCTGCATCAGGTTCTTGGAAATCCCTGTAGTGAATGTCAAGTTCAACCACTTGTCTTTATTCATGAAGTGCTCATAAACAATACGAGTCAAGAATACTGCTGTAAAGAATGAGCAGAGGATACCGATAATCAACGTAGTGGCAAAACCACGGATCGGCCCCGTACCGAAATAGAACAGAATGATACCAGTGATAATTGATGTCAAGTTTGAGTCAAAAATAGCAGAGAATGCGTTAGAATAACCGTCTGCTAAAGCAGCCTTAACAGTTTTACCGGCTCTCAATTCTTCTTTTGTACGTTCATAAATCAACACGTTAGCATCTACAGCCATACCCAATGACAACACCATACCGGCAATACCAGACATGGTCAGTGCAGCTTGGAACGAGGTAAGGATTCCTAATGTGAAGAAGAAGTTAACAACCAATGCGCAGTTGGCAACCATACCCGGAATCAATCCGTACATAGCGCACATATAGATCATCAACAGAATCAACGCAACAACAAATGAAATGATACCTTGATTGATAGATTCCTGACCCAATGACGGACCAACGATATCCTCCTGAACGATACGTGCAGGAGCAGGCATCTTACCAGACTTCAATACGTTAGCCAAGTCTTTTGTCACCTCCGGAGTAAAGTTACCGGTAATCTGAGAGTGTCCGCCCGTAATTTCACCGTTTACATTCGGAGCGCTGTATACGTAACCATCCAGTACGATAGCGATAGCCTTGCCTACATTGTTCTTTGTCAGAACAGCCCAGCGGCGCGCGCCGTCAGTGTTCATAGACATACTGACACAAGGCTTGTTGAACTGGTCATATTCATCTTTAGCATCAGTGATCACATCACCTTCCAACGGAGCACGTCCGTTACGTTCAGTAGACTTGATAGCATACAATTCAAAGATACGTCCCTGCTTGTCAAAATCAGCAGCCTTTACACCCCATTTCAAACGAAGATCTTTCGGCAACATTTCTTTCACTTCTTTCATAGCAAGGTACTGGTTTACCTGAGCAGTATCTTTATAATCGGCATAACCTACCACCGACCCGTAACCATTCGGATTTAATTGAAGAACAGAAGCCAACGGATGTTCTTTCTTCATCTGCTCCATTGCGGCAGAGTTACTTGCCGTTTCGCCTTTCAATGCGGCTGCAAGACTGTCGGCAGCAGAAATTGCAGAAGCCTGTGCAACAGCAACAGTATCAGCTGCTACAGAATCAGCAGAAGCAGCACCACTTTCAACAGCAAGAATATCACGCAGTCTGTTATCTACAGAAGAAAGATAAGGAACTATTTCTTTTGCGTCGAAAGTTTCCCAGAATTCCAAGTTAGCAGATCCCTGCAACAGTTTTCTGACACGTTCCGGTTCTTTGATACCCGGTAGTTCCACCATGATACGGCCCATCTTTCCTTCCAATGCCTGAATGTTAGGCTGTGCCACACCAAAACGGTCAATACGTGTACGTAATACATTATAAGAGTTGTCGATAGCAGCCTTTACCTCTTCGCGCAATACTTTTTCAACTTCACTGTCGGAACTGCGGGTGGTTACTTTGTCTTTCAACTGCTGAGTAGCAAATAATTCAGCCAATTTGCCATTGGGAGCTTGTTTCTTATACTCTTTTACAAAAAGAGTGATAAAGTCATCCTGACTAGTGATAGATTGTTTTGATGCTTCTGCAACCGCTTTGTTAAAAGCTTCATCAGTCTTGTTGTCAGCCAAAGCCTTCACTACATCCGGTACAGAAACTTCAAGGATAACGTTCATACCACCTTTCAGGTCTAGACCCAGACCAATCTCCATCTCGCGACACTGTTTCAGCGTATAACTACCCAAATAAACTTTTTCATTCTGCATAGAATCAAGGTAATGTGCTTCACCTTTCGGGTCCTGTGCCGCTTTGTCCATGTGATAGCGGGTCACAAAAGAGAAAGAAAGATAAAACACACATACAAGGGTGAGTAATACCGCAAAAACCTTTACAAATCCTTTGTTTTGCATGTTACTTTGAAATTTATTATTTTTACTTTTTGATTAATTCTTAGTTTATACAAGGTTGCAAATATAGTTTTTTTTTCACATTCCCACGGTATCAAACACAAATATTTAGATTCCAAAAGAGAAAAAAGGCTGCAAAAGCATTTTTTGCAGCCTAAATTATTCTATCTCACAGCCTATTTTATTTCAAACCCCTATTTTTAAGCAAGGGCTCCAAGCTGGGATCAGCCCCACGAAAACCTCTGTAAAGGGTCATAGGATCTTCCGTTCCACCTTTCTCTAGAATATTTTTACGGAAAGAGTCTGCGGTATTTTTATCGAACACTCCATGTTCTTTAAACGCTTCAAAAGCATCCGTGTCAAGAACTTCTGCCCATAGATAGCTGTAATACCCAGCAGCATATCCACCTATAATATGACTAAAATAAGTGGCGCGATACCGAGGAGCTATTTCAGGAATCAGCCCCAGCTTGTCCATCGTTTCTTTTTCAAAAGCAACGACATTCAGATTTTCTGTATCAGTCAGGTTATGCAGTTCCATATCAAGCAAAGCGGCTGCCAATAATTCCGTAGTCATAAAACCTTGATTAAAAGTACCCTGATTTTGGATTTTCGTAATCAACTCATCCGGAATCACTTCTCTTGTTTCATAATGCTTGGCATAGAGTTTCAGCACTTCAGGTTCTACAGCCCAGTGTTCCATAATCTGTGAAGGAAGTTCTACAAAATCCTGCGCCACACTGGTACCAGACACTCCTTTGTAGTTACACTTGGTCAGCATACCGTGCAATGCATGTCCAAACTCATGAAACATGGTTTCCACCTCATCCAAAGTCAGTAAAGAAGGCATATTTCCTGCAGGTTTAGTAAAACTTGCCACATTATAAATTAAAGGACGTACTTCACCGGCCTGTTCACGAAAATTACTCATCCATGCGCCACCACGCTTACCTGCGCGTGGAAAGTAATCTGCATAGAACAATCCCAAAAATGAGCCATCGGCATCCTTTACTTCATACACTTTCACATCAGACTCATATACGGGCACATCATTCAGTTCGGTCAATGTAATGCCATACAATTTGTTGGCCACGGTATACAATCCGCTACGCACATCTTCCAAACTGAAATAGGGCTTGATTTCATCTTCATTCAAATCATACTTTTCCTGACGCAATTTTTCGGCATAATACCACCAGTCCCATGCAGCCAGCTTCTCTCCCTTACCTTCCTTATCCATTATTTTCTGCAACTCGGCGGCCTCTTTCTTTGCATTTTCCAGTGAGTATCCCCACAGGTTATTCAAGAAATCCATGACTGTCTGCGAATTCTTAGCCATGTTCTCATCCAGTACAAAATTGGAATAACAATCGAATCCTAATAATTTTGCCTGTTCCAAACGCAATGCCATGATCTTTCCCAATATCTCTTTATTGTCATTCGCATCATCATGATTCCCCCGGTTGATATAAGCTTCATAAATATTTTTTCTTAGCTCACGGTTTTCAGCATATTGCAAAAAAGGCAAGCGACTGGAGTTTTGCAAAGTGAATAGCCATTTCCCTTCTTTTCCAGCAGCTTTCGCTTCCTCTGCGGCCCCCGCTTTCACCCATTCGGGTAACCCGGCCAAATCAGCCTCATTCTCGATAACCAACTGATAAGCGTTATTCTCATTTAAGATATGATTGTCGAAAGCAATCCCCAAAGTCGACAATTCTTTATTGATCTCCCTCAAACGGGATTGTTTTCCGGCATCCAGTCCGGCACCCGAACGGACAAAAGCTTTATAATACTTGTCCAACAGCCGGTGTTGCTCAGTCGTAAGAGTTATCTTACCTTCCTTTTCCTGTTGATGCACATCAGCCACCCGTTTATACAAATCCTGATTCAAATAAATATTATCACTATGTTCTGAAAGTACAGGAGCCATCTTTTCATTCAAGGCCGTCAACGAATCATTTGTATCCGCTTCGGTCAATGCAAAAAACACCCCACTTACTCTCGCCAGAATCCCGCCACTTTTATCCAGCGCCACAATGGTATTTTCAAAAGTAGGTTCCTCGGGATTATCAACTATTGCCTTAATTTCCGCATTCTGCTCCTCTATTCCCTTCAAGAAAGCAGGCTCATAATGCTCCAGTCTGATCTTAGTAAAATCGGGAGCACCGTACTCGGTCTGGAATTCCGTAAAGAACGGATTTATTTCTGTTTTCTGTTCACATGCACACATTACACAACACGTCGCTAACGTAAATAATAGTCTTTTCATAATCTGTCAATTAAAGGTATGTAAAATCACTTCTCCGCCACATAACACCAAATGGGGTAATGATCCGAACTCTTTATCGTATTATCCACCGTACAACGGTAAGATTTTAAATTCTTGCTCAATAAAATATTGTCTATTCTGAAATAAAAATGATTTTGATTATAAGATATGCCAAAGCCGTTTCCCGACTCCACAAAAGCATCATTCAGACCTTCCCCTACCACCCTGTGAGTGTATGATATAGGAGAATCATTGAAGTCACCGCATACAATTATGCCTCCCCCTTTGTAACCGGCCACCAAACGAGCTATGGAATCAGCCTGAACGGCACGTATAGCCGATGCTTCCGCCAGTTTTCTGATCAGCAAACGAGACCCTTGCGATACCTTTTGCTTATCAGGGTCCTTCATCATTTCGCGATAGACTTCTTTATCCTTCTCAGTCAGCTTATTGGATTCCAGATGATTATTAACAACCAGCAAGGTATCACCATTCACTTTGATTTTATAAGCAATGGAACCATTGTTAAGGCTGGCATATCTCACCGGATGTGCCGACAAAATAGGAAAACGGGAATAACAACCCAAACCGTTAGCCCCTGATATCTTATAATAATTTTTATAAGGATAATCTCTTAAAGCATAATCCACCTCTTTCTTGGTTAACCGTCCCCCTACAATATATTCCTGCAGGCAGATTATATCCGCATTGCTGTTTCTTAAATATTCCAACACAGGGTTCGGATTATCCTTGGTGTTCGCACGGTTCTTCTCAAAGGCCATCGTATTGTAGGATAAGAATTTGATTGCCCCTTCCGGTACATCAGATACAAATACATTGACTGGAAAATAAGTACGGATAGCACCAATGGAACATACCAAGCCTAAAAATGAAAGCAACGCATATTTACGATAAATCACCAACCAAAAGACCAGAAACAAAAGATTAACAATCAAAAAAGCAGGAAAAGCCAAACCGGCACATGACCATACCGGATGAGCCACAGGATCAATATAAGGGCTGTAAGCACATACCAGTAACAATACCACCATACACAAGTTTATGCCCAGTAGTATCCATCCCAAAAAACGACCAATATATTTCATATATCACTTCTTGCTCGCATCAAACAAGCTTTTCTTCTCTTCGGTAGTCAGACTGTTATAACCAGATTTCTTTAATTTATCCAATATACGGTCTATCTCCTCACTTTGCTGTTTTTTACGGGCATTATAATCGTAATCTTTTGCCTTATCACCATAATGAACTTTCATCTTCGGCTTTTTCGATTGACGACGAAACGAAAGGCCTTCTGAGAAGCAATCCAAGCATCGGTTTATCCATGACGTAGCATCATGTCCGCGGGACAATCCGGAAGCAAACCACCATCCGGCCAGAGCACCTCCTAAATGAGCGATATGGCCACCGGCATTGCCCGATGTCATAAACAGCAAATCGGTCACAACCATAAACAAAGCCACATACTTCAACCTAACAGTCCCAATAAACATAAAGTTTACTCTATATTCCGGTGCACGTACCGCAGTAGCTACAACAATAGCAAGTACGGAAGCTGATGCTCCCAACAAATAAGAATAATACAAAGAATCACTGAAATAAGGAAAAACATTGTAAGCGATCATATACAACAAACCGCCACAAATACCTCCCAACAGATAGAGTCCGCGGAAATGCTTTGCCGAGAAAAGAGACAGAAACATCTGCCCGAACCAATAAAGCCACAGCATATTAAACAGCAAATGCAAAATGCCTGCATGCATGAACATATAAGTCAGCAAAGACCAAGGCTGCTTGACAAACTGCAACGTCCAGGCCGGCAGTTCCAAATATTGAAGCACAAATGCTCCATTCCGGTTGAACAGCATCCATAAAATCCCCAATAAGGAAGTTACAATGAATACCCCTACATTAATATATATAAACTGGATATATATGTTCCCTTTGTTGAAGCTATTTTTCAAATCAGTAATAAAACTGCCCATTATTATTCTTTTTTCTCCAATACATTATTAATATAAAACCAAAAATCATACCTCCCAAGTGTGCAAAGTGGGCAACGCCATCGGTCGAAGCACCCAATCCCAAAAATATCTCCAAAGCAGCATATCCCATCACAAAATATTTAGCCCTGACAGGAAATGGGATAGGGAATACAAACATCTGACTATTGGGGAATAGCATACCGAATGCCAACAAAATGCCATATATCGCTCCCGAAGCGCCAACTGTAGTCATCAGATTCAAGTACTCCGCCATCGGAATCACGGCAATCCCCGTATTCACACTGTCATATTGCGATAATTCGGTCACATATTGTATATATTGCACCAGCTCCTGCACCAATCCCGCACCTATACCACATACCATATAATAGAACAAGAAACGTTTCGGTCCCCAAACCTGTTCAAGCGTACGTCCAAACATCCACAAGGCAAACATGTTAAAAAAGATATGCTGGAAACCGCCATGCATAAACATATAAGTAATCAACTGGGCAGGATTAAAATCAGATGCCATAAAAAAGTGTAGTCCCAGCAGGTCGTTTAGGTTAATTCCATACTTCATGGCTACCACGCCTCCAAAGAAACACAACACATTTATTATCAATAAATTCTTGGTTACTGTAGGTATACTGTTCATAAATATTCTTCGTCTAATAAAACATTGATTGCGCGCAAATTTACAATTTTATTCTGTTATATAACAGAAAACAAGAGTTCTCTTACGTTTTTTTGATTTTTGGAGCATCTTTTTTAGGCTATCTGTTTGATTTCTAATTTTGAAAGCATATATTTGTCACTGATTTTGGTAAAACTTTTGTGTTACATTTAATAATTAATCATTTTCGTTATGAATAAGGCAGATTTTATCAGCGCAGTCGCCGCTGAAGCCGGCTTGAGCAAAGTCGACGCAAAAAAAGCAGTTGAAGCTTTCGTTTCAACTGTAACAAAGGCCCTCAAAGAAGGGGACAAAGTATCATTAATCGGATTCGGAACATTCTCTGTTGCTGAAAGAAGTGCAAGAACAGGTATCAACCCATCCACAAAAGCAACGATTACTATTCCTGCTAAAAAAGTAACCAAGTTCAAACCAGGTGCTGAACTAGCAGACGCAATTAAATAATTGCTATTTTACATAAAAGGACTTAAGGAAAGGGGCGCCGGTACTAGCGCCCTTTCTTCTTCATTTTTCTATTTGAACCTATGAAACCTAAAATGACAACCTTATTTAAATGCCTGATTGGCGCCGCTGTATGCGCTTTTTCAACACAAGTTCTTCATGCAGAAGATACAAAACTACCTTATTGGAAAGATATTCAGACCGTAGCCGTCAACAAGGAATATCCGCGTACAGCTTTCATGACTTATGACAACCGGGACCAGGCACTGACCGGCGAGTATGAAAACAGCCCTTATTACAAACTACTAAACGGTACATGGAACTTTTATTATGCAGATACATACAAAGATCTGCCTGCCAACATTGAGCAACCGGATGCCAACATAGCCTGGAAGGAGATTAAAGTACCCGGCAACTGGGAGGTACAGGGCTACGGAGTGGCCATCTACACCAATCATGGATACGAATTCAAGCCCAGAAATCCACAACCGCCGCAATTACCCGAAGCCAATCCGGTCGGTGTGTATCAGCGTGATATCGAAATTCCCGCCGATTGGGATGGACGCGACATATTCCTCCGTTTGGAAGGAGCAAAATCCGGTGTATACGTGTATGTCAACGGACAGGAAGTGGGATACAGCGAAGACTCCAAGAATCCGGCAGAATTTTTAATCAACAACTACCTGAAACCCGGTAAAAACTCGCTGGTCATTAAAATATTCCGCTGGAGTACCGGTTCTTATCTGGAATGCCAGGATTTTTGGCGCATGAGCGGTATTGAACGTGATGTATTTCTGTTCTCACAGCCCAAAACTCACATCAAAGATTTCAACGTGATGTCTACGCTGGACGACACCTATAAAAATGGTATCTTCAAACTGGATGTAGACGTAACCAACCATACAGCAGGCAACAAAGAGGTAACCGTAGCATACGAATTGCTGGATGCCGCAAAGAAAGTGGTGGCAGAAGGTAACACCCCCTGTCCTGTTACAGCGGACGGGCAGAAGAGTATCTCTTTTGAAGCCACCCTCAGCAACGTCAAGACCTGGACATCAGAACACCCTAACCTGTACCGGTTACTGATATCTCTGAAAGACGGAGAAAAAACAAGCGAGATCATTCCTTATACGGTAGGTTTCCGCCGTTTCGAGATCAAACCAACCGATCAGATAGCCGAAAACGGCAAACCATACATTTGCTTGTTCATCAACGGACAACCCATCAAGCTGAAAGGCGTAAACATACACGAGCATAATCCCGAAACAGGACATTATGTTCCCGAAGAGCTGATGCGCAAGGACTTCACCCTGATGAAACAGAACAACATCAACAGTGTACGTCTCTGCCACTATCCGCAAGACCGCAAGTTCTATGAATTGTGTGATGAATATGGCATCTATGTATATGATGAAGCCAATATCGAAAGCCACGGTATGTATTACAACTTAAGCCGAGGCGGAACATTGGGCAACAATCCCGAATGGCTGAAGCCGCACATGGACCGTACCATTAATATGTACGAGCGTAACAAAAACCATCCCTCTGTAGCCATTTGGTCATTAGGAAACGAAGCTGGAAACGGTTATAATTTCTATCAGACCTATTTATGGCTGAAAGAACGCGAAGTAAAAGGGATGAACCGTCCTGTAAATTATGAACGCGCCCTTTGGGAATGGAACACAGATATGTATGTACCCCAATACCCTAGTGCCGCCTGGCTGGAAGAAATAGGCAAAAAAGGCAGCGACCGTCCCATTGCGCCATCCGAATATTCACACGCTATGGGCAATTCCAATGGTAATCTGGCAGCACAATGGAGAGCGATCTACAAGTACCCGAACTTGCAAGGTGGTTACATTTGGGACTGGGTAGACCAAGGTATTCTGGAAAAAGACGAAAATGGACGTACCTACTGGACCTACGGAGGTGATTACGGGACCAATGCACCCAGCGACGGAAACTTCCTATGCAATGGAATCGTAGCTCCGGACCGCACTCCGCATCCGGCCATGACAGAAGTGAAATATGCACATCAGAATGTAGGTTTTGAAGCCATCGACCCGGCTGCCGGCAAATTCCTGGTAAAGAACCGTTTCTACTTCACCAACTTGAAGAAGTATATGATCAGTTATACCGTAAAGGCAAACGGAAAAACAATTAAAGGCGGAAAAGTATCATTAGATATCGAACCGCAAAGTTCCAAAGAACTGGACATCAACCTCAACGGATTGAAGCCCAAGGCCGGCACAGAATATTTTGTAAATTTTGTAGTTACCACCACAGAGCCGGAACCCTTGATTCCTGCAGGGCACGATATTGCTTCCGAACAATTCCGCCTGCCCATAGAACCATTGGCTATAGCCGAACATAAAGCAAGCGGTAAGACTACCGTCAGCACGGATGGTGACGTCATCACCGTATTATCATCACGTATGCAGTTCGTTTTCAACAAGAAAAGTGGACTCGTGACTTCATACAAAGTAAACGGTACAGAATATTTCGCTGAAGGCTTTGGTATTCAACCTAACTTCTGGCGCGCACCGACAGACAATGATTATGGTAACGGTGGGCCTAAGCGCGAGCAAATATGGAAACAGTCCAGCAAGAACTTCAATGTAGCGGATGTCACTACAGAAACAGACGGCAACAAGACTATATTAACAGCCAACTATTTACTGGCAGCAGGTAACCTGTATATCATGAAATATACCATTTATCCTGACGGAGTGGTTCATGCAGATATCACCTTTACTTCTACGGATATGAAAGCCGCCAGTACCGAAGTGTCAGAAGCAACTCTGATGGCTACCTTCACACCGGGACAGGATGCCCAGCGTCTGGCCTCTTCCAAACTGAACGTACCACGTATCGGCGTACGTTTCCGCTTGCCATCGGATATGAATCAGGTAGAATATTTCGGCCGCGGACCGGGTGAAAACTACATCGACCGTAATGCAAGTAGTTTCGTCGACCTCTACCGCACCACAGCCGACCAGATGTACACCAACAACTACGTCCGTCCGCAAGAAAACGGACACCGCACCGACACCCGTTGGGTGGAACTGAGCCGTAAAGGCGGAAAAGGTCTGTTAATACGCGCTGACAGTACCATCGGTTTCAATGCACTGCGCAATTCTGTAGAGGACTTTGATTCGGAAGAAGCCATTAACCGTCCTCGCCAGTGGACTAATTTCACCCCCGAAGAGATTGCCAACCACGACGAGGCAAAGGCTAAAAATGTAATACGCCGCATGACCCACGTCAACGATATCACTCCACGTAATTTCGTTGAAGTATGTATTGATATGAAACAGCAAGGTGTAGCCGGTTATGACAGCTGGGGAGACCGCCCGCTGCCGGAACATACCCTGCCCGCCAATAAGGAATATCATTGGGGATTCACATTGATGCCGATAAAATAAAAATATCGCAAGCATTCCTTCCTTAATAAGAAGAGTGTGTCAGAACTCCGATGGCGCTATCATATAGATTGTCATCGGAGTTTCATTTCCCATCCTACATTTCAATTATAGCCTGAAAGCAAGATCAGTCTGATTTATATTTGCTAGCTTTGTACCCCAAAAATCGAACACATGGAACAACAAGGAGAAATCATACTCTACCAGCCGGATGAATCGGTGAGGATGGAAGTGCGCATTGAAGATGAAACAGTGTGGCTGACTCAGGCACAAATTGCAGAGTTATTTGAAACCAAACGCCAAGCTATTACCAAACATCTTAAGAATATATTCCAAAGCGGCGAGTTGAACGAAAACTCAGTATGTTCCATTTTGGAACTAACTGCCTCGGATGGCAAGTCATACAAAACCAAAACATACAATTTGGACGCTATCATTTCTGTAGGCTATCGTGTCAACAGCAAAAATGCCACTTTGTTCCGCCGTTGGGCAAGCCAAGTTTTAAAAGATTATTTATTAAAAGGTCATGTCATCAACCAACGCATCAGCAACCTTGAACAAAGGGTGGATGCAAAGTTTCTTTCTTATGATATGCAACTGACCAGATTAAATGAGAAAGTAGATTTTTTTGTCCGCACCTCTCTCCCTCCGGTCGAAGGAATTTTCTTTGACGGACAGATTTTCGACGCATACGCTTTCGCCACGAACCTTATCAAATCCGCCAAGAATTCCCTTATCCTGATAGACAACTATATAGATGAAAGCACACTTCTCATGCTTTCCAAACGCACAACAGGAGTAGATGCCACCATCTATACACAACGAATCACACCGCAACTTCAACTAGACCTTACCCGACACAACAATCAATATCCACCTATAAACATAAGAACCTACCGCCAGGCACATGACCGTTTTCTTATTATAGACCAATCCGACGTATATCACATCGGAGCCTCTTTGAAAGATTTGGGAAAGAAACTATTTGCCTTCTCCAAAATGGATATCCCAGCATCTATCCTCACAAAACTGCTATAAAGATGAAAGAAGCAGAACCCAATAATAAAGTCCTACTAGGCATGAGCGGAGGAACAGACAGTTCCGTAGCCGCCCTTCTATTGCAGGATGCAGGATACGAGGTAACCGGCATCACCTTCCGTTTTTATGAAAAAGGAAATGATACAGAGTATCTGGAGGATGCCCGCACTTTATGTGAACGTCTGGGCATCCCCCATCTCACATACGATGTTCGTGGCACCTTCCGGAAAACCATCATTGACTATTTCATCAACGAATATATGGCAGGTCATACCCCGGTTCCCTGTACTTTATGCAACAACTACCTGAAATGGCCTCTTTTGAAGAGAATATCCGATGAAATGGGGATCTATCACTTCGCTACAGGACATTATGTACGCCGACGCCTCATCAATGGATACTATCACATCACTACCGGTGCCGACCCGGATAAAGACCAATCCTTTTTCCTATGGGGGCTGCCACAAGAAATCCTGCAACGTATGCTTCTCCCTATGGGCAACCTGACTAAAGCCCGTGTCCGTGAGATCGCGGCAGAGCGTGGTTTTCTGAAAGCCGCCCATAAACGGGACAGTCTGGGAGTCTGCTTCTGCCCCATGGACTACCGCACATTCCTGCATAAGGAATTGCCTGAAGGAAGTATCCTACCGGGTAAATTCTTCGATGAAATGGGGAATTTTATCGCACGGCACAAAGGTTATCCTTTCTATACCATCGGCCAGCGGAGAGGATTGGACATAGATCTTAACCGAGCTGTCTTTGTCAAAGAAATCATTCCGGCAGAAAACAAAGTCATACTAAGCGACTTGAAAGCACTGGAAAAAACAGAAATGAGACTGAAAGAATGGCGCATCACCAATCCCGCTTTATTACTAAATAAGGACGACATCATCGTCAAAATACGCTATCGGAAACAAGCAAACCGCTGCACAGTAACCCTGCAACCGGATAACACCCTGCATGTACAACTGCATGAGCCGCTGACAGCCATTGCCCCGGGACAAGCAGCCGCTTTTTATAGGGATGATGTAGTACTGGGTGGGGGCATTATCATCTAATTCCAGACACTTTCAAATCATATTTCGGCCCTCTTTTTTGCTGCTTCAAGATTTTCTTGATAACTTTCCGTCGTTTTTCACCTTCAGGTCGAGAAACCGGAAAGTGAAAATAGAGATGTATCCGAATCAAACCTTAAATAGATAGAGATGAAAAGTAGAAATTATGCAGGCATATCCTTACTTGCCTCATTAGCCGCTTGTAACTCTGCAACAGCAGAAACCGTTCAAAAAAACAGTACGCAAGACCCGAAAAAGCCCAATGTTATCGTTATTCTGGCAGATGACCTGGGATATGGAGATTTAAAATGTTACGGAGCCAAGAATGTAGAAACTCCCCATGTTGACAAACTGGCATCGGAAGGCATCCGTTTTACTAATGCACATACTGTAGCCGCTACCAGCACCCCATCCCGCTACTCCTTGCTGACAGGAGAATATGCATGGCGCAGACCGGATACGGATATTGCCGCAGGAGATGTAAAAATGATTATCCGTCCCGAACAATACACCATGGCAGATATGTTTAAAAGTGCCGGATATGCTACAGCCGCTATCGGCAAATGGCATCTGGGACTAGGAGACAAGACAGGCGGACAGGATTGGAATGCTCCTTTACCAGCCGCTTTGGGTGACTTAGGCTTTGACTATCACTATATCATGGCCGCTACAGCCGACCGTGTACCTTGTGTATTTATAGAAAACGGCAAGGTAGCCAACTATGATCCGTCCGATCCTATAGAAGTGAGTTACACCAAGAACTTTCCGGGAGAACCGACCGGAAAAGATAATCCCGAACTACTGTATAACCTACATCCCAGCAACGGACATGACATGTCCATCGTCAATGGCATCAGCCGCATCGGATTTATGAAAGGGGGTGGAAAGGCACTTTGGAAAGATGAGAACATTGCCGATTCCATCGCCGTTCATGCCATCGATTTTATCAAACAGCATAAAGACGAGCCTTTCTTTATGTATTTTGCGACCAATGATGTACACGTTCCCCGTTTTCCTCATGACCGCTTCCGTGGAAAGAATCCTATGGGACTACGCGGAGACGCAATCGCCCAATTCGACTGGACGGTAGGCCAGCTGATGGAAACATTGGACCAACTTGGACTAACTGAAAACACGCTGATTATTCTATCCAGCGACAATGGGCCGGTTGTAGACGACGGATATAAGGACAAGGCAGAAGAGCTGTTGAACGGACATACACCTTCCGGTCCATGGAGAGGGAACAAATACAGCGCTTTCGAGGGTGGAACAGCCGTTCCGGTCATCGTCCGCTGGCCACAGAAGATAAAAAAGGCAGGAGACTCGGACGTATTAATGTCACAGATTGACTGGCTAGCCTCTTTAGGAGCTTTGGTCAACGCCAGATTACCTAAAGGCAGCGCTCCGGACAGCTATGACCGTTTAGGGAATTTGATAGGAACCGATAAGACAGACCGCCCATGGATTGTGGAACAATCCATGAACCACACGTTGTCCGTCCGTACCAAAGACTGGAAATACATTGAACCGAATGATGATCCGACCACTTTCATGAAGGCAGAAAAAATAGAGACCGGAAACCTGAACGTCCCCCAGTTATATGAAATGGAAAAGGTGAACGAACAAGAGAATGTAGCAGAAAAGTATCCTAAGAAAGTATTTGAGTTGCAGACAATTCTGAGGCAAGTACGCAATAAGAGAATAAAGATGTAAACAGGACTCATCCAATAAGAGGATATTTCAAAAGTTCGAAGTAACTATCAAATGTTCCACCGTAGGGGCAGACCCATGAGTCCGCCCCTACAACATAACGACAACAAAAATCACTTTTAACACATTTACATAAAGTACAAAAACATTCCGTCACAGCAACTCACTCATTACCAACCACTTTCTGTGTAATAGTCTTTCAAATCCTCCTCAATCGGTATGCCGGTGACGAAATAAATCTGCTTCGGGGATTCTCTCGGACAGAATGTAAAATCACCCCCTCGTTACCTCCCGGCAACTCGTAGGCATCATAAGAACCTATTCTCATCTTATCTTCACCTCACTCCATTTGATATTTCACCAAGGTGAAGCAATTATTCCACCTAGGTGAAAGCGGCTGTTCACCTAAGTGAAGCTACCTCTTCACCTTAGTGAATCAACGAACGCACCCGAACAAAAATACGCCTTATGACGCTCCCCTGCAAGGGAACAACCGTAGCTATGACACAGGAATTAGAACAACCGATATCCGTCAAACCAGATTTGGCAGCAGAAAATGGCAAACCGTTTCAGGGGGATTTAGAATGTATTTGCACAACATATCACTGATTTACAGCAAAATGCTGCGCATAATCCAAGATGATAATATACGTATAATCAAAAAAAACTCCCTTGGTACAACCAAGGGAGGCAGGTATACATTTCCTTTAAAAGTTCCGGATGCAGTTGGGATTATAAAGCAGCCCTTCGGCTGCTTTATGTTTCTCTATCCTCTGTGTTAGTATTTAAAAGAATGATTCATCTTTTACTTATTACTTGCCTTAACAAACTTATAAAGCACGAAAGTCTTCGGCGCCATCTCTACATTCAGTACATTACCCTCAACCGTAGCAGCACTTTCTTTCGGAGTGATGACATTCGGATGCTCTACCGTGTTATCTTTATCCAAATCGGCAGACTGGAGTGTGATGCATTTACCTTCCACAAGTTTATCACTCTTCTTCAACCCGTTGAAAGTCAATGATACTGGCTGTGTCTGCTCCGAAGTATTGGCAATTTTCACGATATAAGCCTTTTCATCCTTATCCCATACGGCACTGGCAAACAGACCATCCTGTCCTTCCTGACCACTCACAGCTTTTTTATCCATAGTCAGGGGCAACACATGAGTACCTTTGTTATGAGCATAAAGCTGCTGCACATAGTAACTACAAGTACGAACCGAGTTCAGATTGTCAAACCAGATCAAATCCGGACGCCATTGCCATCCTTCCACATGGGCAAACAAAGGCGCATAAGTAGCCATGTGCACCACATCAGCATTCCGTTCCAGTCCGGTCATGAACGCAGCTTCCATTAAAGCAGCGTTAAAATGGTTCCATTTCTTGCCTTTGCCATGGCAGGCATATTCTCCAGCAAAGACCTTCGGTCCTTTGCGGTCGTAATTGTCATAACGGTTGCCTTGTGCCAGGAACCAGCTTTCGGGACGATAGAAATGCTCATCCACCAAATCCACTTTCAGATTTTTCATTTCCGGCCATAAGTAATCAAAGTCTTTACCTTCAGACTGAGGTCCCGAACTACCAACAATCTTGATTTCAGGATGAGCCTTACGAAGCACCTCGACAAACTGTTTCAGACGTTCCGGATATTCCGGTCCCCATTGTTCGTTACCAATGCCCAAGAATTTCAAGTTAAAGGGAGCAGGGTGTCCCATATCCGCACGAACTTTTCCCCAAGTACTTGTGACATCGCCATTAGCAAACTCAATCAGGTCTAATGCATCCTGTATATACGAATCAAGCTTTGACAGGCTGACCTGCTGGTCGGGGTCATTCTGATACTGACATATCAATCCGCAGTTCAGAATAGGCAGCGGTTCGGCGCCTATATCCTCCGACAACTGGAAATATTCAAAGAAGCCCAGTCCGTAGGTCTGGAAATAATCAGGGAAGAAACGATGCTTGAACGTATAATGCCAGCGGTTTTCATTCAACGGGCGATTCTCTACCGCACCTATTGTTTTTTTCCATTCGTAACGGGTAGCCTCATCCGTACCTTCTACAATACAGCCGCCGGGAAAACGGAAAACACCGGGTTTGATATCATATAAAGCCTGCACCAAGTCTTTACGAAGACCGTTCTTACGCTCTTTCCAAGTATCTACAGGGAAAAGAGAAACATGTTCCAGATCCACTGTTCCCGCACTTTCAAGGAAAATACGAAGATGAGCCTTGGGCTCCGTTCTCGGCGATTTCAATATCACCTCATATTGTTTCCAATCCTTCGAATTCACTATCAGTTCTTTTGACTCAAAAGCCTGACGTTCCTCCATCGTATCATTTTTGATCAATTCAATACGAAGTTTCTGGTTCTCACCACGTGCCCATACGGAAAAGCGATACTCAGCCCCTTCCTTGACACCTATGCCGAAGAAACCTTCGTTTTCAATTCCTGTGTGCTTTTCCCTGTGTCCGGAATTACCCAGACGGACGTAATGCGGATTTCGCTCGAACGGCCCGTCGTCCATCAAGGTCACATTGCCGAAAATATTCCAACCCATAAAACGTTGCGGGAATTCAAATGAACGGTTCTTTATCAGTTCGGCATACAAGCCTCCGTCCGCCCCATAATTAATGTCCTCAAAGAACAAACCATACATGGTTGGTTGTATTTCCGCACCTAATTTATTGGTCTGCACGACCATGTTGTGCGCATTCTGTGCATGTAGCGCTACTCCGGCAGCAAATACCCATGCTGTGAATAGAGTTCTGTGTAATTTCATGATAGTAATATTATTGATTTTTATTAGTCAATTCTCTTTCCCCACACAGAATGCCCTTGAGCATCCAGGCCGGTAAAAAGAATGGTTTCTGTTTCATTTTCCCAATCGTGTCCGGCAAAGATAATCAAATTGTTAATATCTTCTGTGGCTGTTTTTATAGTAAGAAGTTGTTTTTTAACATTAAAATCCCAAGTTGCATCTCCAACACTGCCATCTGCTTCCAAAACAACACGGGCAGATAACGCCTGCTCCCCATTTCGCAAGTCCCCTTCACCCCACAATATTTGTCCAGCTTCCAAACTACGTTCCAAAGGCGGTTCCTGAATACGGATAATTTCCCACTCACCTACCAAATCTTCTTTAGTGAAAGAACGTGGAGCAGTACCTGCATAGCGTTCGGGAGAAACCACAGGCCATCCATTCACCGTAAAGAACACTTCGCGCACATGCAAATCCATCAACTGGTTCTGGGGGGAAAGCCGTCCCTGATGGACCATAAAATAACGGCCGTCACCGGCATCAATAAGACCGCAATGAGCCGTTCCCGCCCATCCCGGATGATTTTCGAAGCGGTAAGGAGCTGTCAATATAGGAACATTATTCGTTGTATCTTTTATATCCTCTCCGTAGAAATCCACAAAAGGCCCTTCGGGAGAACCGGAATAAGCGACACGTACATTATAGGTAGTCATCAGCGGATCGTAGGATGTAAACAGATAATATTTGCCAAGTTGGGGTTGATACATGATTTCCGGCGCTTCCAAGTTATCTTTCCGGTAATTGGCCCGGCGTGCTATCAAGTGCCCATGATCCTCCGGCTGCATAGTCATTCCTGTTTCGGGATTCAGTTCCACACAGTACAGACCACCGAAATAAGAGCCATAGTGCATCCACCACTTTCCGGTTTCCGGATCCTCAACCACAGAAGGGTCTATGGCATTCATCGCATCCCCTTCTCCTGTCTTAACCACACACCCTTTCTGTATCCAGGGACCTTCGGGAGAATCCGACTCGGCCATACCGATATAGGATGTATTCCTGCCGAATGCCGAAACACAATAATACAAACGATAAATACCCTGATAAGGCATCAGATAAGGAGCCCAGATATTAGTCGCCCCTTTTCCCTCCGCCTGACTATGAACCCATTCTATAGCCGGAGCAGGAATCTCGGGAAAAGCCCAGCCCACAAAATCCCAATGTACCAATTCTTTTGATTTGCGTACCTGGACAAAACCCAGAGGCACATTCTTCTCTTTCGCCTCTTTCCGGTTCTCAGCAAAAATAGCATCGGTAGAATACAAATAATAAGTATCTCCTATTTTTTTACAAGCCGGGTCGTGTACATTATATGTTCCCCACTGCTTGTAATTCTCCATAGATGAAAGAGCGGTATAATCATCAGCCCAAGGATTGGGAGAAGGAACAGGCACGAAAGCCGTAGGTGCACTGCATGATACCAATATCCCTACGGTCAACAAGCCTAAACCGACCAACCTATTTATTATTAACCTTTTCATGTCCATGAATAATCTTTGAGGGAAAAATTGCTGTTTCATAGTATTTTTTTATTATGTGACCATTTGCTAATGTACTAATTTGCCAATGACATGCGGCATATAACGCAGCCAACTGTCACATTGACTAACTATTATTAATGCAAATATAACTGCAATCAAAAGCTCGCCAGGTGGACAATATCGCTTAAAGGGTGGACATTTGTGCAGCAGAGGGATAAAAATGATTTATTTGTTTTTGAGGAAAAACGAAAAGGTATATCTTTGTATAAGTAACGGTATATTCTTACGTCATTAATGAACAACACACTATGAAAAAACATTGTTTTCTATTCGCTCTGTTCATCTTTTTATCTAGTCTGTATATGCAAGCTGAAGGAACAGCCGGAAAATGGTCCGAACGTTATAATTTCACTGCCATTACGATGGATGAAGGACTGCCTCACAACTTTGTGGATGATATATTGAAAGACAGTCAGGGCTTTTTATGGATCGCTACCCGCGGGGAAGGAATCGCCCGTTATGACGGTTATGAATTCACCGCCTTCCATATGGGAAACACCCGTATCAAGCTACGAAGTAACTTTATAAACAAACTGTGTGAGGATAACTTCAAGCGTATTTGGGCTGTCAGTGAAATGGGTATTGACATACTGGATATACAAACCATGCAGACAGTACAAGTCACTGATATGAAAGACAAACTTATTTCACTGTGTAACCGCCCCTCTCATCTTATTCTCCATAGCAAAGCGGGAAATATTTGGGTTTGTTCGGAAAACAATTTATTCAAAATTACCTTTGACAAACAAGGAGATATAAAACAAATCATTAAAACATGCGAAGTACCGGCAGGAGAATCCATCCGGACTATTTGTGAAGTAGAAGACTATCTCTGGATAAACTACAAAGACGGTATCTACCGCATCAAAGAATCGGCTATGGAAGTACAGGAACCCACATTCATTTCATCTGCCCTTCAATTACCCGGTGTGTCCATACAAGTAATCTGCCGGAAAGAAAATGAAATTTGGATTGGCAGCGCACAAGGCCTTTTCCGATACAATATGGATACGGAACTGATGAAGCATTATATGTATGATCCGAATGACAATAGTTCGCTTTCCCAAAACTTTATCACAGACATAGCAGAAACAGGAGAACATACCATGCTGGTTGCCACCCTAAAAGGTATAAACCTTTATAATGCGTTGACAGACAATTTTGAGCGGATAAATAAAGATACCGGAGAAGGAGAAATCGTACAAAACACATTAAACTGTGACTTCGTAAACTGTCTGCTGACCGATGGTGATATTATCTGGGTAGGCACCGAAGTGGGAGGTCTGAACAAGATGAGCCGCCGGATGCTGTTCGTACAAAACTATTATCATACTCCCGCCATTCCCGGAAGTCTTTCCCAAAATCCCGTCAATGCCATTTATGAAGACCCGTCGGGTGTTTTATGGGTAGGAACCGTAGAAGGAGGTTTGAACCGGCGGGCTCCCGGCAGCAACACTTTTGAGCACTATACTACCGATGCACCCGCCCACCTAAGCCATAATACCGTCAGTTGCTTTACCAGCGATAACGATGGAAGACTTTGGATGGGAACTTGGGGAGGAGGCATAGGATGGATAGATATGAAAAATCCGCAGAACAAACAATTTCACCACATAGAAATACCCGAATGCGGAGACTTCTCATGGGGATGGGCCGGAAGTATCTGCTATGACCACTTGAATAATGCCATCTGGGTAGGAACCAGTATCAATATCTATGTTTACGATTTGAAAACACAAACGCTCACCGAACCATTCAAGGGCATGAACCTAGGTGGAATTGAAGGTTGTACAGGATACTACATAGATAAGGATAACCACCTGTGGCTGGGACTTACAGAAGGACTTTGCCGAATAGATTTAAGCAGTTTGAAAACCCCTAGACTGATTTATCAACTCTGGAGGATCAAGCTAGACGAACCGGAGTCAAAGTTAAAGGAAAGGGTAACCTACATCACCCAGTCTAAAGACGGAACCCTTTGGATAGGCAGCAACGGATATGGTTTCTACAAATCCTCACCAACAGAAAACGGAGAATATACCTTCCGCTCCTTCACCACCGAAGACGGACTGATAAACAACAGTGTCCGCTGCATATCGGAAGATAAAGAAGGGTATCTTTGGATTACCACCACCAACGGACTCTCCCGCTTCAATCCTAACAACAACAGCTTCTTCAACTATACCCGGAAAGACGGGCTATTATCCAACCAGTTCTATTGGAACGCAATATGCCGTGCCGCCAATGGAGATTTATATATAGGAAGTACCAAAGGACTGTCTGTGGTCAAGCCGGTCATAGATATAAACCCGAAGGAAGCTGTTCCCTTGGCGTTTACCCATGTCCGTGTGGCAAATAAAGAGCGATTGTACACAAACGGTACCTTACAGTTACACGAACGCGACAAATCTCTCTATATTGAATTTGCCGCATTGGATTATGATGCATCGACATTTGCCAATTATTATTACCGCTTGAAAGGATTTGACGACAAATGGATAAAAGTACCGGCCAACAGACGACAAGCCGCCTATACCAATCTGCGTCCCGGCAACTATACTTTCGAACTGCGTTATGCACCCGACGGCAAACAATGGCTGGAAGAAATGGCAGAACTCCACATTGCCGTATCACCTTATTTCTATAAAACCATCTGGTTCATTCTGTCCATATTGGTTCTTCTATCTTTCCTTATATATAAGGTATTATCATGGAGGCTTCGTTCGTTAAAAGAACAACAAGAAATACTCCACATCAAAGTAGAGGAACGTACCCGTGAACTGGAAGAACAGAAAAAACTGCTTTCCACTCAGGCAAGCGAGCTCTATCGTCAAAACCAACTATTAAAACAGCAAAACGAAAAAATAACCAAACAAAAAGGGCAACTGATCCAAATGTCAAAAAAGGTGCAGGAATTGACGGTTGACAAACTCGCCTTCTTCACCAATATCACCCATGAATTCCGTACTCCGTTGACATTAATCGTAGGACCTATAGAAAGAGCATTGAAACTAAGCTACAATCCTCAAGTCATTGAACAATTACATTTTGTGGAGCGCAACTCAAAATACCTGCTCTCACTGGTCAACCAATTAATGGACTTCCGCAAAGTAGAATCAGGGAAAATGGAAATTGTCCGCAACCCGGGCAATTTTGCCAAATTACTCAATGAACTACTAGTACCCTTCGACGCATATGCTTCCGAAAGAGGAATAACCATCGAACGTCGCTTCCGCCTTCCTTCATGTGAAATAATGTACGATGAGGATGCCATGCATAAAGTGATTGTCAATTTAATAGGAAATGCTTTGAAATTTACCCCCAAAGGAGGACAAATTACCATCTATGCCACCCCCCTCCGCCAGGAAGAGCAGGAAAAGTTATTCATCTGTATTCGGGATACAGGACCAGGACTTCCCGAAGAAGAGATAGACAAAGTATTCAACCGCTTCTACCAATCACAAAATAAGACGCATTCCTCTATCAACGGACAAAGCGGGACTGGAATCGGTCTCTATCTATGCAAACGAATTGTCCAGTTGCATGGAGGTTCAATTTGTGCCAAGAATAATCAGAGCAAAGGATGTTCTTTCCGTATTTTACTTCCTTTGCAATATGCCGATGCGGACAGTCTGCCCACACCAACAGAGCAAGTTAAAGAACCGGTCGACTCTCCGATGACATTGCAACCTGCCACCAATGGAAAACTGACGATTCTGGTAGTAGAAGACAACAAAGATATGCGCGACTATATCCGTTCCATTCTGACCGAATATTATAACGTACTTGAAGCATCCCAAGGTGAAGAAGCATTGACTGTGCTCCAATCCCAAAACGTGGATTTTATTGTTAGCGACCTGATGATGCCTGTCATGGATGGCATGGAACTGTCCCGCCGGGTAAAATCCAATTTCGCCATCTCACATATCCCCTTCCTGATGCTCACAGCCAAAACATCCAACGAATCGCGCATTGAAAGTTTCCGTATAGGTGTAGACGAGTACCTTTTAAAACCATTTGATGACACTTTGCTGCTGGCCCGGATATCCAATATACTGGAAAACCGCAAACGTTTCCAACAAAAGTTCTCATACAGTATGGACGTGGATGCACTGAATATCGAAAAAGAATCCAGTGACAAGAAGTTCCTGGACAAGGCGATGCAGATTGTGAAAGAAAACTATAAGAACTCCTATTACGAAATAAGCGATTTCATCGAAGCAATGGGGGTAAGCAAAAGTTTGATGAACAAAAAAATGCAAAATCTGACGGGACAGTCTGCCGGACAATTCATGCGTAACTACCGGCTGAATCTTGCGCGGGAACTTATTATCCGTAACCGGCTGACGCACAATATGAATATATCTGAGATAGCATACGAAGTAGGATTCAATGATCCCAAATACTTCACACGCTGCTTTACAAAACATTTCGGAACAACACCCAGTTCGATGATGGAGAATGGAACCGACTGACTTATTCCAGAGCGTAAAATGAACGGATTGTATACCATAAATGCTCCGTTTTTCTACGCTCTCGTTTCGCTAAATAAATTATCTTTGCCCTACATTATAATAGCATATTTAATACCCATGAAAAAACAATTTATGACTTGGCTGCTTGCCATCACTACAATGTCAGCTTTTGCTCAACAAGCTACAGTTACAGGACCCGACTCCTTTTTAAGAGTAAATGTATCCGTAAAACAAGGCATCCCCGTTTATTCCGTCACCTATAAGGACAAGACCATCCTGGAAGATTCACCTTTAGGTTTCATTGCCAATGTGGGGGACTTCAGCCGGGATATGACTTTCACCGGACAAAAAGAGAATAAAATAGATAAAACCTATACACAAGACCGTATCAAACAATCACAAATTCATTATCAAGCCAATGAACTTACATGCACCTTTACCAATAAAGAAAAGAAAAATATAAATATAATATTCCGCGTAAGCAACAACGATATTGCTTTCCGCTACGAAATGCCCAAATATGGCGATACAGGAAGCATAGTGATAGAAAAAGAAACGACAGGTTTTGACTTCCCATCCTTCACCACTACTTTCCTGTGCCCGCAAAGTGACGCCATGATAGGTTGGAAACGCACCAAACCCAGCTATGAGGAAGAATATAAGGCTGACGCTCCTATGAATGTACGTTCACAATATGGGCACGGTTACACATTTCCTTGTCTGTTCCATGTAGGAGAAAATGGCTGGGCACTTATCAGTGAAACCGGAGTAGACAGCAAATACTGTGGCTCACACTTAAGCGATGCTACTGCCGACGGACTTTATACCATCGCTTTCCCCATGCCCGAAGAAAACAACGGTAACGGCACGGCATCTCCCGGCCTTGCATTGCCCGGTTCCACTCCCTGGCGTACTATTACTGTAGGCGAAAACCTAAAGCCGATTGTAGAGACAACGATTCCATGGGATGTCGTGGAACCTCTTTACCCAACGGAGCATACATACAAAATGGGACGCGGAACCTGGAGCTGGATACTTTGGCAAGATGGAAGCATCAATTTCGATGACCAGAAAAAATATGTAGACCTCGCCGCCGCCATGGGATATGAATATGTATTGATAGACAACTGGTGGGATACCAACATCGGCCGTGAACGTATGAAAGACTTCATAGACTATGCACACAGCAAGAAGGTTGATGTATTTTTATGGTATAGTTCCAGCGGCTACTGGAATGATATAGTGCAAGGTCCTACCAATTATATGGACAATCCCATTATCCGTAAAAAGGAAATGAAATGGCTGCATAATATAGGAGTAAAAGGAATCAAAGTAGACTTCTTCGGAGGTGACAAGCAGGAAACCATACGTCTGTACGAAGCCATCCTGAGCGATGCGGATGATCATGGACTGATGGTCATTTTCCACGGCTGTACCCTTCCTCGCGGATGGGAGCGTATGTATCCTAATTATGTAGGAAGTGAAGCCGTGCTCGCATCGGAAAACCTGATTTTCCAACAACATTTTTGCGATGAAGAAGCATTTAATGCCTGTCTACATCCATTTATCCGCAACACCATCGGTTGCATGGAGTTTGGTGGCACATTCCTCAACAAACGCCTCAACCGCAACAATGACGGCGGAAGCATACGCAAGACCACTGATGTATTCCAACTGGCAACAGCCGTTTTATTCCAAAATCCTATTCAGAATTTTGCGTTGGCGCCTAATAACCTGACCGATGCCCCTCAAGTTTGTTTGGATTTCATGAAGCAAGTTCCCACCACATGGGACGAAACAAGATTCATTGACGGCTATCCGGGCAAATACGTAGTACTGGCACGCCGGCATGCCGATCAATGGTATATAGCCGGAATCAATGCACAAAAAGAACCGCTGAAATTAAAGTTGAACCTTCCCATGTGTACTAAAGGAGATAAAGTGATGCTTTATCAGGACGATAAAAAACTAAATCCTCATGCTGAAGAGATAACATTAAAAAAGAATGATGAAGTCAGCATTACGATGCAGGCGGAAGGAGGATTTTTACTTGTGAAATAATTCCTTTCAGAGAATTGTATTTTATCCCTCATGTAGCCGGACAGTCCTTCATCAGGTTGTCCGGCTACATGATTTTTTATAAAAAAGCCTTCTCCTGAGCCTATCTCACCGCCTCCAAAAGACATAAACTATAAGCGAAATAAATACATTTTTTCCCATTATTCATTCGTCCACCCTATAAAACCGTTTGTCCACCCCTGTTTACGGCATAAATTTTACTTTTGTCATGCAATCGGTACTCAACTTTCGGAAGAGACCCCTGCTTTTAAAATTTAATCCTAATCTTAAATATTATGAAGAATAGCTCCAGCATATTTATAAACTCTGTGGTTTGTCTACCTAGAGTATTCAACATTGGATTGTACAATAATCCAACATCTCAATTCAATATATCAGCAACAATTTAATCTACTAATTTAATACTTAAAAAAATGAGGAAACATTTATTATTTTCCGTAATGCTTAGTCTGTGTGCTATGGGTGGCATGATGGTGTATTCCACACCTGTTATGGCTACCGTGGCACAATCTCCGACTATCAAGGTTCGCGGTCAAGTTATCGATGAACAAGGTGAACCCCTCACAGGAGCTACCGTCAGAATCAAAGACGGACAAGGCGGAACCATTACCGATGTGGACGGAAACTTCCAATTGGAGGTTGCCGGTAACGCTATCCTTTCGATAAGCTATGTAGGCTACAAGGATCGTGAAGTAGCTGTTCGCAATCGCGCCATCATTGAATCCATCCAATTGCAACCCGACAATCAGATGCTTGAGCAGGTAGTTGTCATCGGTTATGGTACACAGAAGAAATCCGACTTGACTGGTTCCGTAGCCGTAGTAGATGCGGAAGCCCTGAAACAGACATCCCATTCCAATATCTCCACCATGCTCGAAGGTAAAGTATCAGGCGTACAAGTCACCTCCGACGGACAGCCCGGTGCCGACCCTACTGTCCGCATCCGTGGTGTCGGATCTTTCGGTGACACTTCTCCTCTTTATGTTATCGATGGTGTTCCTATGGGTACTTCCATCCGCGATTTTTCTTCAAACGATATTGAAACCATCCAGATCCTAAAGGATGCATCAGCCGCTGCCATCTACGGTTCGCGCGCCGCCAACGGTGTGGTCATCATCACTACCAAACGCGGTCAGAAAGACCAACCGCTGAAAGTAGACTACAATGGCTACGTGGGTATGGACTATATCCCCAGTAATATCTATGATGTAATGGATGCCGACCAATACAGCCAATACATCGGTCAGGCATGTACCAACTCCAACACTCCGCTGCCCGGCGGTTACAAGCTGGACAGTACCACCGGAAAATATCATTTCCAGGACAACACCAATACCAACTGGTTTAAAGAAGTATTCAAAACAGGTATCCGTCAGAATCACAATGTGAATCTCTCCGGTGGTGGCGCCCACAACACCTATAATGTTTCATTAGACTACTACAACCAGAAAGGAACACTGGAAGGCGCCGGTCCTAATTACGAACGTTACACGGCACGTGTCAACAACACGATGGACACCAAATTCATCAAGTTCCATACCAGCCTTGTCTACTCTCACTCCGATCAAGACAACATGGGGTTGTCAAACGCTTCCGAATACGTTCAAGGTCTGTATGGCGACGTAACCAATGTGCTGCGTGGTACTTTGCTGATGCAGCCCACCATCAAAGCCTATGACAACTCTACTTGGGTACTTGACAATCTGGTAGGTATCGCCAATAACTTCAACTATGACTCTTACGGCTATGGTGTTTACTACGATACTGTACATGGTGACATTTCGGCTTCCAACCCCTTGCTAGTCAACAATCTGCTGAAGCGCAACACCCGCGTGGACCGCTTCGTAGGAACAGCTTCCGCCGATGTGGATCTCCTGAAGATGATTGGCGTTGACAGCAAGAATCACAAGCTCAACTATAAAGTCAATCTCTCTTACAGCAAAACCCATTGCAAGGACTTCACCTGGATTCCCGCATGGGTACAGAGCAATCGTGTCTATCTGGCCAAGAGCAACGAACGCCTCACCAAGGCTAGCCGTTCTTATGCCGATGCTTTGATTGAAAACGTGCTGACTTATGATGCTACCGTCGGCAAACACCATTTTAACCTGGTAGCCGGCCAGACTTACGAAGAAGAAAACACCGACCTGTTGACAGGCTGGGGCGTCAACTTCACCGAGCCTTACTTCCTGCAACTTCAGAATGCCGCCAACACTTATGCCGAAAGCTTCGAATACAAACACACCATCCTCTCTTACATCGGGCGTATCAACTACAACTACGATGACCGTTACCTGTTCTCGGCAACCGTGCGCCGCGACGGCAGTTCCCGCTTGTCCAAGAATATCCGTTGGGGTACTTTCCCCTCCGTATCTTTAGGATGGCGTTTTGACAAGGAAACTTTTTTCCCTTTCAACAGAAACATTGTCAACATGTTCAAGGTACGCGCCAGCTATGGTGAACTCGGTAACGAAAACATCGGTGAATACATGTATCAGGCTGTAATGGCACGTAACAACATGACTTATAGCTTTGGTAACACACCCATCACCGGTTCTGCCATTTCTACTTTCGTAGACAATAACCTTTCTTGGGAAAAGAAGAAAAGCTACAACGTAGGTATCGACCTCGCCTTCTTCAACAACCGTTTGGAATTCACCGCTGAATGGTACAAAAATACCAGTGAAGACCTGCTGTATGCCGTTCCAGTTCCTGAGCAAGCCGGTGTATCCAACACCACTGTAACGATGAATGCCGCCTCGATGAATAACTCAGGTTTTGAATTTACGACTACCTACCGCAACCGCGACCACGACTTCAAATATGAAGTGTCAGCCAACTTGAGCACCATCCGTAACCGCGTAACCTCATTGGGCTTCGGTACCGATTCATATATATCCGGTGCCTACATCACCAACGTAGGTGAAGAAATCGGTAAGTTCTACGGATGGGTTTATGACGGCATCGCCCGCACACAAGCCGACCTGGACAACCATGCCACACAAGAAGGTGCCCAGATTGGTGACTGCCTCTATAAGGACGTAAGCGGTCCCGACGGAAAGCCCGATGGAAAGGTGGATGCCTATGACCAAGTAGTACTGGGCAGCGGTATGCCTAAGATCAACTTCGGTTTGAACGCCCGCTTTGAATACAAACGTTTCGATCTGAGCATCGCTACGTTCGGTGCACTCAACTATCACGTAAGCGATGATATCCACAACTCTCTGAACTCCTGCTACGGCTGGGGCAACAAAGATGTAGCCATGCTTGACGCGAACCGTTTCAGTGAAGACGGCAGTACCTATCTTTCCAACGTGCCACGTACCTATGTTACCAACAGTGCCAGCTTGGCCTGGAACGATCTCTTCAGCGACCGCAAAATTCAGAACGCAGCTTATTGGAAAATTGCCAATATAGAATTGGGCTACAACTTCCCCAACGAATGGTTTGGCAAATACATATCCGACGTACGTCTCTATGTATCAGCACAGAACTTACACACATTCACCGGGTACAAAGGTTATAATGTAGACTATGCAGGAGGTACCTTCACACCGGGATATAACTTCTGTTCTTATCCTACCGCACGTACCTTCATGTGTGGTGTTCATTTCACTTTCTAATCACTAAAAACATAACAATATGAAACTCAATAAATATGCATTGGCTCTCATTTTGGGATTAGGCACATTGGCTTCTTGCAATGATAATTTGGAGCTGCTGAATCCCAACCAGCAAACCTCAAACACATTCGGCTTCAATGCCGATGATTTGGAAGAGAGCGTTATTGCCGCCTATAACCATATCCGTATGGAAGGTTCTTACGCCCGTGTAGGCTACACCATCGACGTGTGTCGTGGTGATGAAGCATGGAACTCATCACAAGTATGGTATCTGCCTTTCGATGACCTGAATGCGGAAGTAACCTCGGACATCACGTGGTGGCCCTGGCGCGAATGGTACTATACCATTAATGTATGTAATTTTGCCATTTCCCGTTGCGATGAAGACAACAGCCAGCTTTCCGAGAAAATGAAACACATCAAAGGACAAGTACTCTTCCTGCGTGGCCTGTCATACTACAATCTGGTTGGTTATTACCAGAACCCACCCCTCATCACAGATTATGCTACCTATTCTTCATTGGATGGACTTTATACCGGCAACAGCACATACGATGCCGTACTCGACCAAGTGGAAAGTGATTTCAAAGAAGCCATGGAATTGTTACCCTCACGAGATCAAGGTGGTGAATGGGAAAAAGGACGTGCCACCTGCGGTGCTGCAGCCGGCTACTATGCCCGTGCGCTCATGACACGCCATAAATTCAAAGATGCCCTTACTGTGCTGAAAGACATTATCGGCAAGAAATATGGTACTTATGAACTGATGGATAACTATGGCGACAACTTTCGTGAAGGTCCTGCCTATGAGAACAACAAAGAAAGCCTTTTCGAAGTGCAATTCCTCGACTTGGAATCACAAGGAACCGATGACGAGTGGACTCCGGTGAACACCAGTCCGAATGCCACCCAAGGTTCGGCCATCGAGAGTAACTTCGCTCCCGGCAATTATGGTGGTTGGGCAGACATCTCGGCATCCCCGTGGCTCTACCATCTCTTCAAAGCTGAGCGTACAACTGACGGGAAACTCGACCCACGTCTGTACTGGACCATCGGTACTTATGAATCCGACTGGGAAGATTTCGAGTTCGGTAATGTAGCTTATACGAACAAGCTTACAGCCACTGACAACATCGTAACCAACAACACATACGGTGGTCTGCCCATCGCCAAGTTCACAAACCTTCGTACCGGTCTCTATAGCACGGTTATTACAGGTTTGCACGATGGAATCAACTTGCGTCTGATGCGTTACTCCGATGTGCTGCTCCGCGCCGCCGAATGTGAAAACGAAGTCAACGGCCCCACACAACAGGCCATCGACTGGATTAACGAAGTGCGCAACCGTGCTGACTTGCCCGACCTTGAACTGGCTGACTTCCCTGCAGCCGACAAACTCTTCGAGCAGATTGCCAATGTGGAGCGTCCGAAGGAATTCGGGTGCGAGTTCGGACGCGGATTCGACCTTATCCGCTGGGGATTCTTCTATAAAAATGACCGTTTGCAACAACTCAAGGAACACAGCGTCGTACGCCGTTCTTTAATCGGAACCAAGGACCCTGTAAACTACAACGATATCGCAACCGATCCCGAACTGAAAAGTTCTTTCGACACTTACTTACCCGGACACGAATTCCTGCCCATCGTACAGCAGTTGTTGAACAAGAACCCCAATTTGAGTGGTAACTCCGCCAACTTCAGCACGGACAACTCTACTTATTTCAGTGAAAATGGATGGACAGTTCGTCCGGTTGTTGACTTAAGCAAATAAACAAACCTATTAAAATTTAAGACAATGAGAATACTCAAAAAATTAGTATACGTTTGCTGTTCCATCACCTTGGGGTTGATGGCATTGTCAAGCTGCGAAGGTGGCGAGTTATATGATGTAAACGCCCCTGACTGGATCTCCGAGAAAGTGGACTCTATAGCAGATTCAAAGAAAGAGCCGGAAGAAGAAGTACTGGAAGGTATGCAGGAAGATGTCTACTCCTTCGGTAACACAGACTACACCTCCGGTTTCTGGACAGCTTTCTCCAAGTATTACGTCGTGCCCGACGGGCAGAAATGGCATGGGGTGTTCAATCTCAACATCAATCCCGCCGACAATACCTATTATAAAAACTTCGCCCTCGTCATTACCAATGATACAGACCGTGGAGGAGAAGGATATACGGAATATGGTGCTTATCGTTTTGACACTACAAACGATACTTTGGCCTATAACTCCCAATGGGGTTCCCATCTTTTTTTCAAATACACATCCAGCACACTGATGCTGTCACCCGTTGATAATCTGGACGAAACTGTACAGAAATTGGGCGGCAAAGTGACACTCACCGTAGACCGAACCAGTGAAAATGCCTTCTCTATCAAAATCCAGAACGCCTCGGCAACCAAAACCTACAAACAGCCGTACAAGTTACCCAATCTGAATATAGACAAGAGCAATACCAACATCCGCTGTTTCCTAGTACCTGAAGGCTCTTATATCAACTTCTTACAATCAAACATCATTCCTATCGGTGGCCTTACTTCTGCCGAGGACAAGAATCCGCTCTCGATGGTACTGCAAAATGTACCCGATCAGGTCAATGCCGGCACTTCACTCGAAGAAGCCGTGGTCGGTATTACTGCCGTCGTCAGCTTCGAAGAAGGGGTGACTAAGACCGTAACCGCCGAAGAACTCCAGTTCACCGCCATCCCCAATATGGAAGAACTGGGTACGAAGACACTGGTAGCCATCTATAACAAGACCTTCAAGGGTGAGAATTGCAACTTGCCGGTGGTAGCCAATGCTACGTTTGAAGTAGTGGAAAAGATTGTATCCATCCAAGTGACGGCTCAACCTACACATACACAATATTACTATTATACTTCGGCTGCAACCGAAGCGATGACGGATCGTACGCTGGCATTCCTTCCGGAAGGATTGAAAGTAACGGCTACTTATGCCGACGGAAGCACCCAAATTATTGACAACACACAACTCAGTTTCTCTGCCATTGTCGCCAAAGCCGGTACACAGACCGTAACCATTACTGCCGATGAAGCTACCGCTACCGTAGCAGTTAAAGTGGCCGAATCAACAGTTTCCACTGTCAGCAACTCTGCAGACATTCTGGGAACCGAAGACAATACAACGGAGTGGTGGACTGTCTTTTCTGACAATTTCAACGTGCCGACCGGTGAAACTAAGTCCATCAGCTTCACCAATTACACCAGCCTGGCTAATAACTGGAGCAACTTCGCTGTCGTTCTCCGCAAAGCCGATCTTGCCGAATATGCAGTGGTACGCGCCGACAACTATGGATGGGGTGCAGGATACGATGGAAATGCCAGCCTCGTTCACAACGGTACACAAGGCGACTGGGCTACTTGGCTTGCCGATATGAACGGAGCCAAAGTCACCGTCTACGTGACCAATTGCGGCAATGGTACAACCGACATTCAGGCGGTAATGGAAGGCACTTCAGGTACCTCCTATGCCCAATACTATTTAGGGATCAACAAAGTAGATATGAACGACTTGAACTTCGCTTTAACGATTGAAGGCGGACATCTCGTCTTCTAAGCCGAATCAGTAATCACACAAACCATGCCGTTTTCCTCAGGAACCAGAAGAAGCGGCATGGCCTTTAAACTATCAACAGATGAAAAAACTATTATCCCTGTGGATGTTCTTACCAATATTCCTTGTTTTAGCCGCTTGTTCTGACAACAGCGAAGATATAGACCGCTATTATGCAACTGTAAGTACTCCGAAAGTAACTACAACCACACCCACCTCATTGACCGTCACCGCGTCGGTTACGGGTGATCTGAACCAAATAGTCAAGAAAGGCTTCTGTTACAGTACAGCAACTTCCACACCGACTATCAAAGACCACGTGGTGAATGCCGATGAGAATTTCAGCGCCACCCTCTCAACCTTGACCACCGGTACCTCTTACTATATCCGTGCATACGTCTACTGTGACAGCCGCTATGTCTATTCTGAGGTGATCACGGCCACCACAGAAAGCTTAAGCTTAGACGATGAACTCAAGAATTATGTGGCCCCCACCTACGCCGATGACTATACCTCGATAAGTGACTGGAGCAAACGCTCTCAATGGAATCTTGCCAACGTACACGACCCCTCGGTGGTATTGGCCGAAGATGGTTATTATTACATGTATCAGACAGATGCTTCCTATGGAAACGCCCACACGGCAGGCGGGCACTTCCACAGTCGTCGTTCCAAAGACCTTGTCAACTGGGAATACCTCGGCGGTACAATGAAGAACCTGCCCGAATGGGTAGTACCTAAGCTCAATGAAATACGCAAAGAAATGGGACTTGCCGAAGTTAACCCTAATATTAATGACTTCGGCTATTGGGCTCCCGTAGTACGCAAGGTAAAGAACGGCCTCTATCGCATGTACTATTCCATCGTCTGCCCTGGCACACTCAACGGTGCCAACACCTGGTCGGAGCGCGCCTTCATCGGCCTGATGGAAAACAACGACCCCGCCAACAACAACGGCTGGGTGGACAAAGGCTACGTCATCACCAATGCTTCTGACAAAGGACTTAACTTCAACATAAAGCCAAATGACTGGGCCAATTGCTACTACAAATGGAATGCCATCGACCCCTCTTACATCATCACGCCCGAAGGCGAACACTGGTTGGTCTACGGTTCATGGCATAGCGGCATAGCTGCTCTCAAACTCAATGGCGAGACAGGCAAGCCTGCCGAAACTTTGGGCCAGCCTTGGGCTACAGGCCAAGCACCTGCTGAGTATGGTCAGTTAATCGCCACCCGCCAGACAGGTAACCGCTGGCAAGCCAGTGAAGGTCCAGAAATTATTTACCGTGATGGCTACTACTACCTCTTCCTGGCCTACGACGCCCTTGACGTGCCCTACAACACCCGTGTAGTCCGTTCGAAGAGCATCACTGGTCCCTACGTAGGCATTGACGGCAAAGACGTGACCGCCGGTGCCGATGCACTGCCCATAGTGACCCATCCCTATAAATTCAGCAAAGGCTACGGCTGGGTAGGCATCGCCCACTGTGCTATCTTCGATGATGGCAAAGACAACTGGTTCTACGTCTCACAAGGTCGCATGCCTAAGGATGTTCCGGGCATCAACGCCAGTAACGCCATCATGATGGGACATCTACGCAGCATCCGCTGGACGAAAAACGGTTGGCCTCTCGTAATGCCCGAACGTTACGGAGCCGTTCCCAAAGTAGCCATCACCGAAGAAGAATTGCCCGGCAATTGGGAACACATCGACCTTACATACAAATATGGAGAGCAGAGAACTTCAGCAACAATGACCCTCGCCGCCGACCACACTATCACCGAAGGTACCTGGAAAGGCAGTATGTGGAGCTATGACGCCGGCCAACAGATTCTGACTGTTAACGGAGTGGAACTTTATCTGCAACGTGAAACCGATTGGGAAGCCAATCCACGTACCCATACCATCGTCTATGCCGGCTATGCCAACAACAAGACGTATTGGGGAAAGAAATCCAAATAACATTCCCGCTCCCGCACGCAAACTTCATATAGAAACAGGACCACTGCCCCTCAAAACAACACCAATGTTTATGGGGCAGTGGTCCTGTTTTACAAGTCAATAGCAGAAATTAAAGATCATTAAACAGATACAAGAGAAACCTATTTCATGAAAAGGAAAAAGAGTTAGGTTCCCTAATCTCCATACAAAAAATCATTATTTTGTTCTTTTACGTTCAAAGACAACCTTTTATCCTAATTCTTACTTTTATTTATCACCATAAATCTCTATTCCTTAAACCAACAAACATCATTTGTAGACAAGCAGAGGACACCAGCATCAGATTTTTTGTTAATTATTAGCCAAATACACACTTTAATTTATAACTTTGCAATTCTAATAGAATGAATTATGGAAAATAAACTAACCATTTACAATACATTAAGCCGTCAAAAGGAACTTTTCGTTCCCTTGCATGCCCCTCATGTAGGTATGTATGTATGCGGTCCTACCGTATATGGCGACGCCCATTTAGGACACGCACGTCCCGCCATCACGTTCGATATCCTGTTCCGTTATCTTACCCATCTGGGATACAAGGTACGTTATGTCCGTAACATTACCGATGTCGGTCATCTGGAACACGATGCAGACGAAGGTGAAGATAAAATCGCCAAAAAGGCCCGTTTGGAACAATTGGAACCCATGGAAGTAGTACAATATTACCTCAATCGCTACCACAAGGCAATGGAAGCCTTGAATGTACTTCCACCCAGTATCGAGCCACATGCATCAGGTCATATCATTGAACAGATAGAGCTGGTAGAAGAAATTCTGAAAAACGGCTATGCTTATGAAAGTGAAGGTTCCGTTTATTTCGATGTAGCAAAATACAACAAAGACCATCATTACGGCAAACTGTCCGGCCGTAACCTGGACGATGTGCTGAACACCACCCGCGAACTGGACGGTCAAAGCGAGAAGCGTAATCCTGCCGATTTCGCTCTGTGGAAATGTGCACAACCCGAACATATCATGCGCTGGCCAAGCCCGTGGAGTAACGGTTTTCCCGGTTGGCATTGTGAATGTACCGCAATGGGCAAAAAATATTTGGGCGAGCATTTCGATATTCATGGAGGGGGAATGGACTTAATTTTCCCACACCACGAATGTGAGATCGCACAAAGCGTGGCTTCACAAGGAGATGACATGGTTCACTATTGGATGCACAACAACATGATTACCATTAATGGGCAGAAGATGGGAAAATCATACGGCAACTTTATTAACTTGGATGAGTTCTTTCACGGTACTCACAAGTTACTGACACAAGCCTACAGCCCCATGACCATCCGTTTCTTCATCCTTCAGGCACATTACCGCAGTACAGTGGACTTCAGTAACGAAGCATTACAAGCAGCCGAAAAAGGATTGGAACGACTGACAGAAGCTGTAAAAGGTCTTGAACGCATCACCCCAAGCGCACAAACCACCGGCATAGAAGGCGTAAAAGACTTACGTGAAAAATGCTATACAGCCATGAACGATGACCTGAACTCACCGATTGTCATCGCCCATCTGTTTGACGGCGCCCGTATGATCAACACAGTGCTTGATAAAAAAGCGACCCTTTCCGCCGAAGATCTGGAAGAGCTGAAAAGTGTGTTCCATCTCTTTATGTATGAAATCCTGGGTATAAAAGAAGAAGCCGCCAATAACGAGGCACGTGAAGAGGCATATGGCAAAGTAGTAGATATGCTGCTGGAACAACGTATGAAAGCCAAAGCCAATAAAGACTGGGCTACAAGTGATAAAATCCGTGATGAGCTAGCCGCTCTTGGCTTTGAAGTGAAAGATACCAAAGATGGTTTCACATGGAGACTGAATAAATAGAATACGTAGAGCGGTACTATATTTTTTCACCACAGACTATACAGATTCACACAGATTATCCAACCTAACAATCAATGATTTAAGAAGCATCTGCGTTTATTTGTATAATCTGTGGTGAACCTTTCAGATAACCATCAAAACTGAAAAATCTCCCTTCGGATGGTAATACTTATTTTTAAATAACTATTTTTGCAGAAACTATACAAAACTGCTTATCACACCAATCCAATGCTAGTTGAGAATACAATAACTTTAGCGTCCCTATATAAGATTTTGTTTGAAGAAGAGCCACTGACACTCTCCGACCCATGTATGCAAAAATTGGAAGAGAGTTTCAATTTTCTAAAAACATTCTCCAACGACAAGATCATCTATGGCATCAATACCGGCTTTGGACCGATGGCCCAATACCGTATTGAAGATGAATCCTTGTCACAATTACAGTATAATATCATCCGCAGCCATGCTACCGGAGCAGGGCAACCCCTTCCGGAACTCTATGTCAAAGCTGCCATGATAGCGCGTCTCTATACTTTTCTGCAAGGCAAATCCGGCGTACATAAAGAACTGGCGTTGCTCATTACCGAATTTATCAACCGGGGGATTATTCCATACGTACCCGAACACGGCAGTGTGGGGGCCAGTGGTGATCTGGTACAACTCGCCCATATCGCCCTCACTCTGATTGGAGAAGGAGAAGTCTTTTACCAAGGCAAGAAAAGAGATACGGCCTCTGTGCTGGCGGAAAACGGATTGCAACCTTTTCAAATGCACATCCGCGAAGGGCTTTCAGTGACCAACGGCACTTCAGTCATGACAGGTATAGGTATTGTCAATCTGATTTACGCACGCCAACTTATGCAGTGGGCGGTAGGTGCATCTGTTATGATGAATGAAATAGCCGCCTCATACGATGACTTCATGTCTGAACCGCTGAACGGGGCCAAACAGCATGAAGGACAACAAGAGATAGCCCGCATGATGCGCCAATGGGTAAAAGGCAGCCTGTGTGTACGCAAAAGAGAGAATGAACTTTATAATGGGAAGCACGAAGAGAAGATCTTCACCCATAAAGTGCAGCCCTATTATTCGCTACGTTGCATTCCACAAATTCTAGGGCCGGTTTATGATGAATTACTCAATGCTGAAAAAGTATTGATAAACGAAATAAATTCAGCTTGTGACAACCCGATAGTGGACCCTGACACACAGAATGTATATCATGGTGGTAACTTCCACGGAGATTATGTATCTTTTGAAATGGACAAGTTGAAAATAGCAGTCACCAAACTGACGATGCTTGCCGAACGGCAGATTAATTACCTGTTTCACGACCGCATCAACGGCATTCTCCCCCCCTTTGTCAATATGGGAGTACTGGGATTGAACTATGGCTTGCAAGCATCACAATTTACCGCGACTTCTACCACGGCGGAGTGCCAGACTTTGTCTAATCCGATGTATGTGCATAGCATCCCCAACAACAATGACAACCAGGACATTGTAAGCATGGGTACCAATTCCGCCTTGATGGCAAAAACAGTCATTGAAAATGCTTATCAGGTGATGGCTATCCTGATGATGGGTATTGTACAAACCATTGATTGCCTGGATATAGCCGACCGGATAAGCCCCCGGTCACAACAAGTATATAAAGAAATACGAGCATTTTTCCCTGTTTTCCGGGAAGATACACCTAAATATAAAGAGATAGAAAGCATGATGGTATATCTTAAAAAAGGGAGGTTTCAAGAAAAATGAAATACGCATTAGTAACAGGAGGAAGCCGGGGAATCGGACGAGCCATTTGTCTGAAACTGGCCGAAATGGGATATCATATACTGATAAACTACCAAAGCAACGATACGGAAGCTGAAGCCACCCTGCAACAAATACGGGAACAAGGCTCGGATGGCGAACTGATGAAATTTGACGTGACAGATGCAGCAGCCACACACGCCGCACTGAACGGATGGATAAAACAGCATCCCGATACTTACATTGAGGTACTGGTGAACAATGCCGGTATACGCCGTGACAACTTGATGCTGTGGATGGAACAGGAAGAATGGAGCCGGGTACTGGATATCAGTCTGAACGGTTTCTTTAACGTCACCCAACCCTTGCTGAAGAATATGCTGGTAAAGCGATTCGGACGTATTATCAACATCGTTTCCCTGTCGGGCATCAAAGGGATGCCGGGGCAGACCAACTATTCGGCAGCCAAAGGTGGAATCATAGCCGCTACCAAAGCGTTGGCGCAGGAAGTTGCCAAAAAACACGTGACGGTAAATGCCATAGCACCGGGATTTATCCGTACAGATATGACAGACGGAATTGATGAGAACGAGTGGAAAAAACACATCCCGGCAGGACGCTTCGGCGAGCCCGGGGAAGTAGCCGCACTGGTAGGCTTCCTGGCATCCGGGCAAGCTTCCTACATTACCGGAGAAGTGATTTCCATCAATGGAGGATTATATACGTAAGCAAAAGATGAAAAGAGTAGTTATTACAGGAATGGGCATCTATTCGTGCATAGGCAGGAATCAAGAGGAAGTGAAAGAGTCACTGTTTCAAGGAAAGTCAGGCATCGGAATCGCTCCGGCTCGCAAAGAAATGGGCTATTTCTCGGCGTTAACCGGTCTTGTCGAACGTCCCGATTTGAAGAAATTATTGGACCGCAAGAAACGCCATAGCCTTGCCGAGCAGGGAGAATACGCCTATATGGCTACCCTGGAAGCATTCCGGCAAGCCCGGATAGAAGAAAAGTTCCTGTTGGAGAACGAAGTCGGAATACTGTATGGCAATGACAGTAGTGCTGCTCCGGTTATTCAAGCAATAGATATTATCCGCGAGAAAAAGAATACGGCATTGGTTGGTTCCGGTTCTATTTTCCAGTCCATGAATTCCACCATTACCATGAATCTTTCGGTTATTTTCCATCTAAAAGGAATTAACTTCACTATATCGGGAGCCTGTGCCAGTGGTTCACACGCCATCGGCATGGCTTATCTGCTTATCAAGTCAGGACTTCAGGACTGCATTCTGTGCGGAGGAGCACAGGAAGTGAACCCTTATTCCGTGGGTAGTTTCGACGGGTTGGGAGCCTTCTCCGTCCGAGAAGACGAACCGGAAAAAGCATCCCGTCCATTCGATAAAAACCGTGACGGACTAGTACCTAGCGGCGGAGGCGCCAGTCTGGTGCTGGAAAGTTATGAGTCAGCCGTAAAGCGCGGAGCGACTATCCTGGCAGAAGTCATAGGATACGGCTTTTCATCCAACGGAGATCACATTTCCGTACCGAATGTGGATGGCCCCAGACGCTCTTTGCAGATGGCAGTCAAGGATGCGGGTATTCCTTTGGAAGAGATTGCATACATCAATGCACATGCCACATCCACTCCTGTAGGTGATTTGAACGAGGCAAAGGCCATAGCGGAAGTATTCGGGAGCCATCATCCCTACGTCACATCCACCAAATCACAGACCGGACATGAGATGTGGATGGCAGGAGCCAGTGAAGTCATTTACTCCACTTTGATGATGAACAACGGATTCATCGCACCCAACCTCAATTTTGAGGAGCCCGATGAAGCCTCTGCCCTGCTGAATATCCCTTCCCGAAGGGTAGAAACGGAATTTGACACATTCTTATCCAACTCATTCGGATTCGGAGGAACCAATTCCTCACTGATTATCCGCAAATTCAAAGAAAACAATTAATTTAAACCAATATATAAATTTATGACCAACGAAGAAATCATCGAAAAGATCAGAACCACCCTGGCCGAAGAATTTGAGATTGATGTAGAATTGATTCAGCCGGACGCCCCTTTGATGCAAACCTTGGAATTGGATAGCCTTGATTTGGTAGATATGGTAGTACTGATTGACAAGAATTTCGGTTTCACCGTAACAGCCAAAGACTTTGCCGGTATCAGAACCTTCCAGGATTTCTATAATCTGGTAATTTCGCACATACAAAAAGAAGACTGATGCCCGAAACATGGAAAGGTAAAACAAGAGGAGGCACATTCGGATACATGTTCTTCATCTACATGATTCGCTGTCTGGGTATCACTGCGGCTTACGGCTTTCTGTCATTGGTCGTCCTCTATTTTATACCTTTCGCACCGAAAGCTACCGCCAGTACCTGGCAATACGCACGGAACAGACTGAAATACGGACGTGCCAAAGCCGCCGGAATGTTATTGAAAAATTACTACCGGCTGGGGCAGATATTGATTGACAAAGTAGCCATCGGCAATGGGATGGCAGACAAATATCATTTCGAGTTCGAGAACTATCAGGCATTTTTGAACGTACTGAATGGAAACACCGGCGTAATTATGATAGGCGCCCATGTAGGTAATTGGGAAATAGGTGCTCCTTTCTTCGATGAATACGGCAAAAAAATCAATATTGTCATGTTTGATGCCGAACACGAACGGATAAAAGAGATTCTGGAAAAGAATGCCTCCACACGCGATTATAAAATAATTCCCGTAAATGAAGACAATCTGACCCATGTATTCCGTATTACAGAGGCACTGGAGCGCAAAGAATATGTCTGCTTTCAAGGTGACCGCTATCTGAATAAAGAGAAATTACTCAGCAGTCCGTTCATGGGAAAAGAAGCCGAATTTCCGATGGGTCCTTTCCTGCTGGCTTCCAAAATGAGAGTACCTGTCGTATTCTATTTTGCCATGCGTGAAGCGAAAAAAAACTATCGTTTCCATTTCTTTATTGCCGAGGCGGTAGTACATACCAAAGAGAAGCGGGCCGAACAAGCATTATTGGAGCAATATACACAAACGCTGGAAAAAATCGTCCGGCAGTATCCGGAACAATGGTTCAATTACTACCCGTTCTGGGCATAAATACAAATCTGGATTATGATGCATAAAAGATATACAAAAGAGCAATTGACAGCTGTAGAGGCACAAAGACTGGCGCAAGAGATCGCTTTCGGTCCCGTGGTATTCCAAGTTTCACGTCTGATGTTGAAATTCGGAATATTCCAATTGCTGGCCGACAAACGGAAAGGATACACGCTGCAAGAAATCAGTGTGCAGACCGGACTGACACGCTATGCAGCACAAGTATTACTGGAAGCATCGCTGGCCATCGGAACCATCCTGTTGGAAGAAGACCGCTATGTACTGGCCAAGGCAGGCTGGTTTCTGCTGAATGATAAAATGGCACGTGTCAATATGGAATTCAATCACGATGTGAACTATCAAGGACTTTTCTATCTGGAAGAGGCTCTTTTAAATGGTCAGCCGGAAGGATTGAAAGTATTCGGCGGATGGCCTACCATTTACGAAGGACTTTCCCAACTGCCGGAACAGGTACAGAAAAGCTGGTTTGGCTTTGACCATTTCTACTCGGACAACTCGTTCAGCCAGGCATTAGAAATTGTATTTCTTCACTCACCGAAACGACTGCTCGATATTGGTGGAAACACCGGCAGATGGGCAACCCGATGCGTCCAATATAATCAAGAAGTAGAAGTAACCATTGTGGATTTGCCTCAACAACTGGAAATGATGAGAAAACAAACTGCCGGTGTGCCCGGTGCAGAACGCATCCATGGCCACGGCGCCAATCTGCTGGATCGGACCGTGCCCTTTCCTTCAGGCTTTGACGCCGTATGGATGAGCCAGTTTCTGGACTGCTTTTCGGAAGAGGAAGCAACCAGTATTCTAAGTCGTGTGGCACAGTCCGCCAGCAAAGACAGTAAAGTCTACATCATGGAAACGCTGTGGGACCGGCAGCCATACGAAACGGGCTCTTACTGCCTGACTCAAATCAGCCTTTACTTCACAGCCATGGCCAACGGCAACAGCAAGATGTTCCATTCGGATGACCTGATCCGCTGTATTAAAAATGCCGGACTGGAAGTGGAAGAGATTCATGATAACATAGGACTGGGACACAGTATCCTGCAATGCAGACTGAAATGAACAGAAAAGAAATCATTTGTCGGGGAGACGAACTGTTCCGGCTGATTCCACAACGTCCGCCCATGGTCATGATAGACCGTTTCTATGGGATAGAAGAAAATACATCCTGGTCAGGGCTGACCGTCACCCCCGATAATCTGTTCTGCCGGGACGGCGTATTACAGGAAACAGGAATCATAGAACACATCGCCCAATCAGCAGCGGCACGGGTAGGATATATCTATATGCTGCGAGAAGAGCCTGTACCACTAGGCTTTATCGGCTCTGTAGAAAAAATGAAAATATTCCGTCTTCCTTCTGCCGGAGCAGAATTATATACCGGAATAACCATTGTGCAGGAAATATTCGATATCACACTGATTACCGCCGAGGTGAAAGAAAACGATGAACTTCTGGCCGAATGCCGGATGAAAATATATCTGAAAAAAGAATGAAACGAAAAACAAGTCCACAGCAGGCAGCACTGACAGACCGGACCACCATCAAGGTCCGCTTCAGTGAAATAGATTCCATGCAAATAGTATGGCATGGTGAATATGTGCGTTATTTCGAAGATGGACGTGAAGCTTTCGGAAAGCGATATGGCTTGGACTATATGAGCATCTACCGGGAAGGCTATGTAGTTCCTATCGTAGACCTGAGCTGCCAGTTCAAACAGTCGCTGTCATTCGGTGAGGAAGCCATTGTCGAGACACGGTATATTCATAGTGATGCTGCCAAAATCCTTTTTGAATACACCATCTACCGGGCATCAGACCAAAACATTGTGGCAACAGGAACCACTACACAGGTATTCCTGAATACAAATAGAGAACTGGAATTGGTTAATCCTGCCTTTTACATAGAGTGGAAAAAGAAATGGAACATCATCTGACTACCTATATCACCCATGATACCCTGATCAGCGCGCTGGGTTTCGGCACACAGGAAAATCTGGAAGCCATCCGGAGCTATCACAGCGGTATCACCCTGCAGACGGACAAACGGATTGCGGACACTCCCCTATTGGCAGCTACTATCTCGCAAGAGAGATTGCAACAACAGGCGGAAGCCATAGGAGTAAGTGGCTATCCCCAGATGGAACAACTGTTCATACTGACTATCAACGAACTCATCCGTCAGTCCGGACAAACTTTGGAAGACAAAACCTGCGGACTCATCCTCTCCACCACCAAAGGGAACATCGACTTACTGACCCGTCATACGGAACATCCCGATGAAGCGGTCTTTCTTTGGAAAATGGCAGAAAACATTGCCGGTTATTTCCATGCTGAGGAACGGGTACATGTCATCTCCAACGCCTGCATATCAGGAGTGTCAGCCCTTGTAACAGGAAAACGCATGATAGAGAACGGCATCTACCGCAAAGTAATTGTAGCGGGAGGTGACCTTCTCTCTCATTTCATCACCAGTGGTTTCCTGTCTTTCCGGTCCCTCAGCTCCCGTCCATGCCGTCCGTATGACAGCAACCGTGACGGACTGAACTTGGGAGAGGCTTGCGGAGCCGTATTACTAAGTACGGAAAAGACGCCAAACAGCATCATTCTTTCCGGAGGAGCCATAAGTAATGACGCCAACCATATCTCCGGCCCTTCCCGTACAGGAGACGGGCTCTTTTTCGCTATCCGCCAAGCCATGCAGGAGGCAGGAACAGCCCTCCAAAACATCAGCTTTGTCAATGCCCATGGCACGGCCACCGTATACAATGATGAAATGGAATCCAAAGCCCTCACGCTGGCTCATCTGGAACAAGCTCCCACACATAGCTTAAAACCCTATTTCGGGCATACCTTGGGAGCATCGGGAATCATTGAAAGCATTGTCTGTATGCACGAACTGAAACAAGGCATCCTGTTCGGCACTCCGGGTTACGAAACACCGGGTGTGCCTATGCCTATACCAGTCTATGCGACTCACCAACACATTCCGATGAAACATTGTGTAAAAACCGCTTCGGGATTCGGTGGGTGTAACGCAGCCATTGTCTTGTCTTTACCGGAATATGCTCCGTTCAAGGATGAGGACAACACCTTGCCCGAAATCCGATGTACACGGGAGGTTCGTATTGAAAACAGTTCTGTCTTCATAAACAACGAACTTATTTTTCATTCTGAAGAACCGGATTTCGGCATATTTATACGTGATACCTATAAAAAATTAGGCGGAAACAATATGAAATTCTATAAAATGGATGACCTTTGCAAACTGGGATATGTTGCCGCCGAATACTTACTGAAAGACAAGACATTCGCCCCACTGGAAATGGGAATGTTACTTGCCAACGCCACTTCATCCCTACATACGGATATCAGACACCAGCAACTGATAGACCAGGACGGAGACCGGGCAGCCAGTCCGGCTGTATTTGTTTACACACTACCCAATGTAGTGTCCGGCGAGATTTGCATCCGCCACAAGATACAAGGGGAAAACACCTTTTTCATAACTAAAGCCTATCAGCCGGAGAAACTGGAAAGATACGCACGTATAGTCATGCAAAAAGGGAAACTGAACTATTGTATCATCGGATGGTGTGAATTATTAAAAAACACCTATAAAGCAGTATTTAAACTGATTGAAAAACAATAAAGAATATGGAAGAATTGATTGAGAAATTGAAAGTTGAATTAATAGAAGCATTGAATCTGGAAGAAATCACTCCGGAAGACATTGATAGTGAAGCACCTTTATTCGGAGACGACGGATTGGGTCTTGACTCGATTGACGCATTAGAGATTATCCTGATTCTGGAAAGGAATTATGGCATTAAAATAGAGAATCCTGCCAAAGGAAAGGAAATATTCTATTCGGTGCGTACCCTGGCAGACTACATCACCGCCCATCAGAAATGAGGAAGATCTATGTCACCGGTCTGGGAGTGATTTCGGGCATAGGACAAGGAGTAAAAGAAAATCTGGACTCCTTAAAATCCGGAAAACACGGTATGGGGAAAATCACCCTTTTCCCCACCGTGCTTGACGTACCCGTGTCCGAAGTGAAACAAAGCAATGAAGAATTAAAGCAAATCCTGTTCCTTCCATCCGGCAAAACGTATTCACGTACAGCCCTGCTAGGCTTGTTGGCAGCTCAAGAGGCAGCCCGTGATGCGGAACTCGATTTCGCTTCTCCCCGTATCGGACTCATTTCTTCCACTTCCATCGGAGGAATGGATGCAAGCGAGCGGTTTTATGCCTCTTTCCGGGAGGATAACCGAAAAGGAAGATTACGTGATATTATCTCCCATGACTGTGGAGCCAGTACCGAAATGATAGCCGCTTATTTAGGAGTGAAAGGAATGGTGACCACCCTCAGCACCGCCTGTTCTTCGGCTGCAAATGCCATTATGTTAGGGGCACGCCTGATTCGACACGGTTATCTGGACACCGTCCTCGTAGGTGGAACGGATGCCTTATGCCGTTTCACGCTCAACGGTTTCAATTCATTGATGATACTGGACAAAGAGCACTGCCGTCCTTTCGACCGCACACGTGCCGGATTAAACCTGGGAGAAGGAGCCGGATACCTTGTTCTTCAATCGGAGAAATCCCTTACAAAAGCTCCTTATTGTGAACTCAGCGGTTACGCCAATGCCAACGAAGCCTACCACCAGACAGGAAGCTCCCCCGACGGAAACGGGCCTTTCCTTTCCATGAGTCAGGCCATAGCCTCTGCCGGACTGACAGCCGGAGCCATAGACTATATCAATGTACATGGCACAGGTACTCCCAGTAACGACGCTTCCGAAGGGAAAGCCATCCGGCGTATCTTCGATACCCGTATTCCACCTTTCAGTTCGGTCAAGGCTTTCATCGGTCACACCCTGGGAGCCTCGGAAGGAATAGAAGCCGTATATTCCGTACTCTCCATCCGTCACGGACTGATTTACCCTAATCTGAACTTCCATCTGTCCGATGAAGAAAGCGGTCTCATTCCTGAAACGATTTTCCGGTCGGGGCTTCCCATACGGCATGTATTATCCAACTCCTTCGGATTCGGCGGAAACAACTCATCTCTCGTATTTTCCACTCTAAACAGATAGCGTATGTGCCCAGTATATATCAATCGTATCGCCTCTATTCATGCAGAGAGCAGCAATGAAAAGCCTTATTTCTCCGCACAGGAACCTGATTATAAAGAAATGATCACCAACGCCAATCTGCGGAGGCGCATGAGCCGCATGATCAAGATGGGAGTAGCTTGCGGACTGGAATGTCTGAAAGATATATCGCCGGAAAAGGTAGATGCCATTATCACCGCTACGGGACTGGGTTGTCTGGCTGATACGGAAAAGTTTATGAACGCCTTGATGGATAACCGGGAACAGATGCTCAATCCCACCGCTTTCATTCAGTCCACCTTTAATACGATCGGTGCACAGATAGCTTTGCTACTCAAAATACATGCTTATAATGTGACGTATGTACACCGTGGTTTAAGTTTTGAAAGTGCTCTGACAGATGGCATCATGAGTATTGCCGAAGGCAAACAGCATGTACTGGCAGGTGGTATGGATGAAATAACCCCTACCAGCTACATCATCCAGCAGCGTTTAGGACTGTTGAAAGGAACGACAGCCGGTGAGGGAGCACAATTTTTCCTGTTAAGCGCACAAAAAGAGGAACAGACTTTTGCTGAACTGAAAGGGGTGGACACTTTTATCACCCGGATGAGTGCTCCGGAAATCAGTAACAGGATGCATCATTTTCTAAAATCTCACGAGCTTGCACCCGAAGACATTGACTGGTTTATCAGTGGCAAGAACGGGCAGGAAGCAACAGATGCCGTTTATACAGAGCTGGAACACAGTCTGTTTCCTCATGCCCTGCATAGCAGCTTTAAAGAGCAATGCGGAGAATATCAGACTGCCTCATCCTATGCTCTCTGGATGGCGGCAAAAGCCTTGAAAGAAGAAGCTTCATCCCGTTACGCATTGATTTATAACCAATATCAAGGTATCAATCATTCAATCATCTTAATCAAGCGATGCACATCCTAGTTTCTGTAATCATCATAGTAAGCGTCATGGCCTATTAAAAAGATGCTTTTAAGATACTGAAAACAGGAATAATGCTTAACTTTATCCCTCATAAAATAAAAGTAGTAAAAATAATGAAGAAAATAACTGTTACGAATATTGATATATCCATATCTGTAAGACCTGATAATAATGATTATATCTGCCTGACAGACATGGCACATTTCAAAGACAGAGAACGTACTAACTACATTATACAAAACTGGATGCGTCTACGTAGTACGATTGATTTTCTTGGGTTATGGGAAAAACTAAATAATCCAAATTTTAAAGGCATCGAATTCGATGCTTTTAAAATGGAGAGTGGAACAAACAGTTTCACCCTAACCCCCAAACAATGGATAGAAAAAACTAAAGCAATAGGGATTATATCCAAGCCCGGACGATATGGGGGAACTTTTGCCCATAAAGACATAGCTTTTGAATTCGGGACCTGGCTCAGCCCTGAATTTAAACTATATCTCATCAAAGAATACCAAAGACTTAAAGAAGCAGAATCACACCCTTTATTAAGTGAATGGAACGTAAAAAGAATACTTAGTAAAGTAAATTATTCCATACATACGGATGCAATCAAAGACTTTATTATACCTAAAGTAGAAGATTTCAATCAAAAACTTGTTTATGCCGATGAAGCTGATTTGTTAAATCTCGCATTATGGGGATGTACCGCAAGACAATGGCGTGAAGCAAATCCACAATACGCAGATAAGAATATCAATATCAGAGATGTAGCAAGCATAAATGAATTAGTCGTATTATCGAATATGGAATCCTTCAATGCAGAGTTAATCAAGCGTAAGGTAGACAAGTCTAAAAGGTTTACTCATCTTCGGCAGATGGCCAAAGAGCAATTAGCACACTTGAATACGATTGATACCGAAAAGAAGTTCAGAATACTGACGGATAATGACAAGCAATTAGAATAATCTCTACAAGATCATTTATTAAAGTATCATTCAATCATCTTAATCAAGCGATGCACATCCTAGTTTCTGTAATCATCATAGTAAGCGTCATGGTCTTTTTCTTTTACGCTTCTTACAGCATCCGTGCCTGTATTTATATGCGTGTCTTCTGTTGCAAGAAAACCGAAGAGAAAATCATAGCCATCACTTTTGATGACGGGCCCGATCCGATACAGACTCCCAAAGTGCTGAAAGTGTTAAGAGAAAAACACATACCAGCCTGCTTTTTTTGCATCGGAAACAAGATAAAAGGCAATGAAGAACTGCTCCGGCAAATCATAAAAGAAGGACATCATATCGGGAATCATTCCTTCTCCCATTCCGGCTATTTCCCTCTCTATACCTTCAAACGGATGTGCCATGATTTAATTACCTGCCAGCAAGAATTGGAAAAAGTAACCGGGCAACCGGTCCAATGGTTCCGGCCGCCTTTCGGAGTGACCAATCCTACCCTAGCCCAAGCAGTGCGCAGGCTGGGATACTTTCCCATCGGCTGGAACATCCGCACACTGGACACTCAGCAACCCACTCCTGAAAAAATAATAAAACGCATCAAGAAACGGCTCGTTCCGGGCTCCATCCTTCTGCTGCATGACCGGATGCCCGATAGTGACAGGCTGCTGGTACAAGTTCTGGACTTTATAGAAAAAGAGGGGTATACGGTGGTAACATTAGACAGGTTGATAAAGGACATGACAAAATAAATTTCTTCTATATTTTCAACAGCAACATCACCAAGTTCCAGAAACGAGCCCCGGTTCACCCTTCATGATCAAACCGATAAAAAGATAACTTCGTCTTACGTAAAATATAAAATTCTTCCGCCACTTCATTCCACTCATTACCAACAACTTGCCGTGTAAAAAAGTCTGTAATACCCCCAAACCGGTATGTAAGCGATGGAGTGGAACATTCACCCGTTATTTGCAAGAGAAGCGTAGATATCAGATTAAATCTGACAGGATATGCTGTACTTTCGTTCAACTTAATAGGATGTCAGTGTGTAAACTTCCGATATATACTGTTGCTTCACCAGTGTGAAACGGTGGTTTCACACTGGTGACAACAGCTCTTCACACAGGTGAAAACCCATCTTCACCTAAGTGAAAATCATATCCTACCGTTCTCCTTGCAAGAATTCCAACAGACCTTCATCCTGCATAATGACGCTTTCTGCCAAACTGACTCCGACAGGGAAAACGGATAAACCGTTTCGAGGGGATACAGGAGGATTCTTCACTATAAATTATTGATTAACAATAATATGCGGTGATGAAACAAAAAAGTATTGCAACGCAGAAATATAACTTTTTTATTCATTATAATTGCCCATGTGAACGATTGTAGAAACAGGTAAAAATCGTAAATAGCTGGTAAAGGTATGAATGGTTTCCCAAAATATACTATCTTTGCCTCCCATTACAAACAGATAAACCACTATAAAGTATGACCTACATGAAAATACTTTTGCTCTTGATGTTCTGTACAGTCCTGCCGATGCAAGCCCAACAGATGAAGAAACTTACTGATTTGAAAGATTTTGAATCCCGTCTGCTGCAAGAGGCTAAAAATATAGAGTCCATCGAAAGTAATTTCACTCAGATAAAATATCTGGATGTATTCGATGAGAAAATAACCTCGAAAGGAAAGTTCTATTATAAAAAGAGCAATAAGATATGCATGGACTACGCACAGCCCATGAACTACCTTATCGTGATCAACAACAACCAACTGAAAATAGTATCGGACGGAAAGAAAAGCATCATGGACCTTCACTCCAACAAGATGATGAACCAGATGCAGGATATGCTTACCGCCTGCATGGTGGGCGACCTGTCCAACATGTCGCCCGGCTATGTTTTAGAATATTTTGAAGACGCCCATTACTATCTCATTCAAATCAAGCCCGTCAGCAAAGCGGTACAGGCATATATCAACCAGATTCAAATTTATTTAGACAAAAAAGACATGTCTGTCCACAAACTACGTTTATCGGAAACCGCAACCAACTATACCGAATACGAATTCTCGGACAAGAAATTCAATTCTTTGAAAGATGAGACAAAGTTTACGATACGCTAGCTGGCTGCTGTTGCTGTTTATCCTGCTCTCCTGCTCACACCGGGTGACGGGGGAAGCTACGGCACTTCCTCCCATCCTGCAGGCAGAAGCACAGTCGCAAAAGTACAACCTGCAACTGGATTTCATGAAACATCATTTCAGCGGAATGCTCATTGTTCGCCAAATGCCTGATAACGAAATCCGTATCCTGGGATCCACTTACTTTGGCCTCAGCCTTTTTGACTTCTCCCTGCACTGCGACACTTTCATAGTAAACAGTTGCATGGAACCGATGAGGAAGAAAAAGATGCTGAAAATACTGGAAACTGATTTCAAAAATCTATTTCTAAAGAGTGAAAAAGCACATATTAAAAAGAAAAGTAGTACTTTTGAACAAAGAATCAGTGGCAAAGGATTTGGAAAGACGATATTCACCTTGTCCGGCTTCGTAAACGGACAGGCAGGGAAAGTACAAATCAAGCATCCACTGATACGGTTAAGAATTCAATTGGACAAACTGAACATAAACAACCCTTGAGATGCTGCTGGAGAACTTTTATAAAATCATTCATAGAAAGGAAAGAGAAGATGGGAAACGGGAAATAGAGATAGAGCTGAATCCCGGTCATGCTCTCTATCAGGGACATTTTCCCGGACAGCCGGTGGTTCCGGGCGTCTGTACCTTACAGATGATAAAAGAAAGTGCCGAACAGATCGTCAGCCAACCTTTGCAGTATGTACAGATTGCTTCTTCCAAATTCCTATCTGCCATCAATCCGCTTGAAACTCCGCGACTGCAACTATTTATCCGACTAGAAGAAACGGAAGAGCATCTTTTCAAGTTGCAGGCAGAAGGCATTTGTAATGGAAAAGAATTTATCAAGTTGAAAGCGACACTGATGACAAATAGTAAAAAGACTCATTCTTTGTGATAAATATCGGATACATTTTCTCCGACATACTTCGTCAAAATACTTGTAAGTATCAGAAAAGCAGATTCTTCTGTTAAACATTCATAATAGCAAGAACAATAAGTCCATTTATACTTGTCAGCATCTATCAAATTTCTTATATTTAGACAATCTAAATCTGATACTTATGAAGAAAGGTTGGCAGCAAATAATGTTATATCTTATAGTTCTCACAAGCTATGGGTGTCTTTCTGATGAAGACAAATGTATCCGTCAGTTGGTGCAGGGGTAGGTATCTGCCTTCCAAACGTTTCAGACTCATGTTTTCTAATTATTATTCCCGGCAACGGTTGTGGCAGTTGCATTCAGGAGGCAATGGACAATATCAGGGAAGCAACAGACACGATATATGTCTTTATGTGTGATACGGAAAATGATTTCTTCTTGCTGAGCGGTGGCAAAAAATCAACGGATTTCAACAATCTTTACCTAGATAAAGACAAAGTATCAGCCAGACTAAAAATGGTAACCACTTTTCCTATGGTATACTTCTTAAAAGACGGGAAATATGTAGAACGTCGGCCTTATCAAAGACCTACGGCAGAGAGCAGGAAACGAATGACCACTCTGACCGCTGACAAGCAGTATATCGACTGGGGTAGTTTCAGACAAGCGGAAATACAGGAAGAGAAAGTAATATTGACCAATACCGGAACAGATACTTTATACATCAATGCCATAGAATCATCTTGTGAATGTACCACTGTACAATGGGCGGATCCTCCTGTTCCACCCGGCGAGTGTACTACGTTGATAATTCATTTTCGAGCGGAAGAGAAAGGGGAATTTGAAAGATTTATCCATGTTCATTGTAATGTACCGGAATCTCCGATAGAAATTTCCGTAAAAGGAAAAGTACAATAAATCTAACCATTAAAAACGAATGCCTATGAAAACAAAATTCACAATGATGATGGCTGTTATTGCAACATTTGCAATAAGCTTGAACCTCCACTCTTCTAATGAGGAAGTAGTGTTTGGAGCACCTGCCGTGCAAATGCCACGAGGGGGTGAAAAGTACTGTGCTTTTAAGGACGATTGGCCAGACTGTAAAATGGCCATCGAAGGCACAGTGTGTATCAGTGAAGACGGTAAATGCGGTAATGGGGTAGAAATAGGCAGACCCGGTGAGGGCTCAGGAGAAGATGGGAATCATAGTGCTCCTACCAATTAACAACCAACAATTTATGTGGCCGGATTTTTAACCGGCCACATAAATTACAAACATCATAAAACCGAAAATATTATGAATCGAACACTTCTTTTTATAACAGCACTTTTTGTTCTGATTTTCATGTCTTGCCAGTCCACAAAGAAAAACAATGCGGAAAGACAGAACGAAGTAGAACTGGTAGCAGAAAAACAGCTGGCCTTCCCTTTAGACGAACAGACCTATTACTTAAGCATATCCATATATCAATTTGAAGAAAACGGGAAGGAATACCTTCACTTTGAAAATACACGAAAATCATTATATGACATCGTCATTTTTGATATCGAAAACAAACAGATAGCCAAACGAATACCTCTTCACAAGACAGGTCCCAACGGATTGCCGGCAGTATATGGAAGCAGGCCTTCCCCCGACTCTAAATACATATTGATCGCACAAAATGATATCAGCCGGCTCAGCTCCATAAACGACAAGGGAGAAGTGATACGAAACTATGATTTCCAAACTCCTGAAGGCAAATTCGCTCCGTTACATTTTGGCAGCTATTACAACACGCCTGCTTTTGTCAAAGACTCATGCCTGTTCATGGAAATGAGTGCCCACAAGCCCAACATGAAGAAAAAAGACTGGCCCGAGACACATATGTTCGCCTCGCAGGATCTGCGAACAGGAGAAGTTAAATGGATTCCTATTTTCTATCCACCCATCTTTAAAGAGGAATATGACAATATCGCAGGAGGATACGGTTTTAGTTATGATTACAACTACAAAGAAAGCCGTTTGGTCTGCGGATTTTTCGGATATGACAGCCTGATGGTCACAGATGACTTGAAACACATCCGATGGTATAACGCCAAAAGCAGATATCTGAAAAGCATGAAACCTAAACTCGGAAATTCTATGGAAGGCATCAATGCCATTATAAAACTCAGAGAAACACCGAAATATTGGCATATCATGTATGACAAATACCGCAATGTGTACTACCGTTTTGCTGAGATGCCTTACAAACTGGCTCCCAACGAAAGCCCCTATGACGAACCCAAAGGAAAGGAGTTCTCCGTCATTGTACTGAACGCGGATTTTGAAATCATTGGAGAAACGAGATTCCCCGGAAAGAAATATTTCTATAAAATGAGTTTTGTGGGAAAGGAAGGACTGTATATATCCGAAAACAATCTGGAAAATCCGCAATTCGACGAGAACAAGTTGGTGTTTACCTGCTTTAAAATTAAAAAAGCATCTCCAAATAAATAATTAACGCCAGAATGCCCGCATCCGAAAATATACTATCTTTGTCACCCATTAGAAACCACATAAATTCAGATACGAAAGTATTCATCCCAAACGTATCTGAATAGTTTGACTGAAAAACAAGATGAATACAAACACAACATCGGTTTGGCGGAAGAAATTAAAGGAACTGGAGATTGTCGTCGTTATTCCCACCTACAACAATGGGAAAACACTGGCGGCAGTCATTGAGGAGGTATACAGGTATGCAGACGATATCATTGTCATCAATGACGGCTCTACGGATGATACAGCCAACATTCTGGAACAATATCCGGCTATCCGCACTATTACCCATCCAGTGAATAAAGGAAAAGGAACCGCTTTGAAGCATGGTCTTTCCCAAGCAAAAAAAGAGGGTTTCCGCTATGCCATCACCATAGATTCGGACGGACAGCATTTCGCTTCCGATATTCCCTGTTTTATCGAAGCCATTGAAAAAGAGCCCGACACGCTGCTGGTAGGCGCCCGAAACTTGGCCTCCGACAATATGCCGGGCAAGAATACCTTTGCCAATAAATTCTCTAATTTCTGGTTCAGAGTGGAAACCGGGCTGAAACTGGAAGATACACAATCGGGATACCGCCTTTACCCTCTGCGCAAAATGGATGTGCAAAGCTGCTGGTACACCGCCAAATACGAATTTGAGTTGGAAGCCATCGTCTTTGCCGCATGGGGAGATGTAGCGGTGAAGAACATTCCTATCCATGTGTACTATCCCCCGCAAGCGGAACGGGTATCCCATTTCCGTCCCTTCCGGGATTTTACCCGTATCAGTGTGCTGAACACGGTGCTGGTGCTGATTACCTGCCTTTGGATTATTCCCCGTAACCTGCTCCGCAAACTGTCATGGAGCAACTGCAAGCGATTCTTTACCGACCATGTGCTGAATACACGGGAATCCAACCTAAAGATTGTACTCGCCATCATGCTGGGTATTTTTATGGGTATCGTTCCGTTATGGGGTTATCAGATGCTGATCACCCTCTTTCTTGCGCATCTGTTCAGACTGAATAAAGTGATTGCCCTTGTCGCCGCCAATATCAGTATTCCACCCATGATTCCCCTATTGCTGTATGGCAGTTACCGGACAGGCTGCATGGTACTGGGTAATCCTCCCGATTTGCACCTCGGAGACCTTTCTCTTGAAAATGTCAAATCAGTTTTAGAGCAATATTTAATAGGAAGCATTATCTTTGCAATGGCTTGCAGTCTGCTGTCGGGAGTAATCTCCACCGCGTTGCTGGCCATATGTAGGAGAAAAAACGGATATGACTAAATTCTTTGTTGGATTATATAACTATTTTGAAAGGCATAAAGTCTTGTTTTACCTGTCCCTCAGCGTATGCATTCTCTTTATGGCCCTTTTTGCCGCCCAAGTCAGATTCGAGGAAAACGTAACCAGTTTCTTTCCGGATACCAAGGACTCCCAAAACTCCATCAACGTATTTGAAAATCTGAAGATAAAGGATAAGATTATAATCATGCTGTCCGGCAAGGACGGCATGGCGGATGCGGATTCCTTGATTGAAGCTGCCGAGACAATAAAACAGGATTTACAACAACAAGCGGAAGGAACCCTGATTAAAGAGATCTTCTCGAAAGCCGACGAAAACCTGATCAACAGTGCCGGAGATTTTGTTTACGACAATCTACCCTTGTTCCTTTCCGACGAGGAGTACCAACGGCTGGATACCTTGCTTACCGACGAAAACATAGCCGCCCTGATGCAGAAAAACTATTCCAACCTGATATCTCCGGCAGGATTCGCCTTGAAGGACTATCTTATGCGAGACCCGTTGGGGCTAGGCAGCCAGACGCTGAAACACCTGCAAGACTTCCAGTTGGAATCCAATTACGAACTGATTAATGAACATATTTTCTCACAGGACGGCTCCACCCTGCTGATGTTCATCACTCCGGTATTCAACACCGGAAGCACGGGCAAAAATGACAAACTCATCCGGCTGATTGAAGATGAACTGCAAAAAGCGGAAAAGGAACACCCCCAATTAGTTGCCGAATATTTCGGAGGTCCTTCCGTAGGAGTGTACAATGCGCGACAGATAAAGAAAGATACGCTTGTCACTTCTTCCATCGCACTGATTATCATTATTGTCTTCATATCTCTGGTATTCAAGCATAAGAAATCCATTCCGCTTATCATCACCCCGGTGCTGTTCGGAGCTCTATTCGCCTTATGCCTCATCTACTTTATCAAAGGCGGCATTTCAGCCATTGCCGTAGGTGCGGGTTCCGCCGTAATGGGCATTGCCTTAAGCTACTCCATACACATGCTGGCGCATCAGAATCATGTATCATCGGTACAACAATTAATCAAAGAAATCGCCTATCCGCTTACCGTAGGCAGTTTTACTACCATCGGCGCCTTTTTCGGCCTCATCTTTACCAGTTCTAATCTGTTACGGGATTTTGGTCTGTTCGCCTCGCTTGCCTTGATAGGAACCACCTTGTTTTGCCTGGTCTATCTGCCGCATTTCCTGAAAGGGCAGGCGCATGTAAAACAAGGGGCGGTGCTACGCTTTATCGAGAAACTGAACGCTTATCCATACGAAAAGAACAAAGGACTGGTAGGTTTCATCCTTATTCTGACCTTAGTATGTATCTTCACTTCGCAGAACGTGCGTTTCAACGAGGATATGATGAGTCTGAACTATGAACCTGCCCACTTGAAACAAGCGGAAAACAAGCTGACCGAACTCTTTGACAAGCAAGAAAAGACCGTTCTCTTTGTCAGTACAGGCAAAGATATGGGAGATGCCACGGGACAATACGCCGAAACAAACCGGCTGCTCTCCCAATTGAAAGAAGAGGGAAAAATAAAAGATTATGCCTCTGCCGGACAGTTTTTGATACCGGAAGAGGTGCAGGAAGTACGGTTGAAACAATGGCACAACTACTGGACTCCGGAAAAGAAAGCCTGGCTATGCAAAACCATTCGGACAGAAGCTGCCCACTATCATTTCCGTGAACATGCATTCGAGCCGTTTTTCCAATGGCTCGACCGTCCGTTCCAGCCTTTGGACTACCAAAATGAAATCACGACCCAGCTTCTGAACGAATGGCAGACTTCCGCTGATTCCCTGACCATGCTGATTACTCAGGTACGGATGAACGAGGCCGACAAGGAAGCGGTGTACCCCCTTTTCCAACAAAAAGAGAAGGTGGTTATCTTTGACCGTGGTTATTTAGCCAACCAATGGGTATCTGCTGTCAATCAGGATTTTTATCTGATTCTTTATATCTCTTCTTTCCTGATTTTCTTTGCCCTATGGATTTCCTACGGGCGCATAGAACTGACTCTGATGAGTTTCCTGCCGATGCTGGTCAGCTGGATTATCATTGTGGGATTAATGGGCATACTGGGTATTGAGTTCAATATCATCAACATCATTCTGTCCACTTTTATTTTTGGAATCGGGGATGATTTCAGCATTTTCATTATGGACGGATTGCAGAATAAATACCGCACAGGACGGCAGTTGCTGAACTCGCACAAGACAGCCATCTTCTTCTCCGCTTTCACCACCGTGATAGGTATGGGCACATTGGTCTTCGCACGCCATCCGGCATTACAGTCCATTTCCCTCATCTCCATTTTGGGAATGATTGCCGTCGTACTGGTGGCCTACACACTGCAACCCATCCTTTTCCGATTCTTCATCACAGCCCCTGCTTCCAAAGGATTGCCTCCTTATACATTGACAGGACTGGCAAGAACCGGCTGCTTGTTCCTGCTGTTCTTTATCGGATGCCTGTTCCTACGCTTGCTGATAGCTGTCATGACCTTGCTTCCTATCCGCAAAGCCTATAAGAAACAAGTACTTTGCCAACTGATACATGTCACCTGCAAAGGCCTGATCCATATAGCCACATTTGTACATAAAGAAAAGATAAACCGGACGGGAGAAACGTTTAAAAAGCCTGCCATCCTGATAGCCAATCATCAGTCTTTCATCGACATACTGGTATTGCTGGCACTGACTCCCAAACTGGTCATGATTACCAATCACTGGGTATGGCACTCTCCTTTCTTCGGAGCCATTATCCGCTATGCCGATTTCTATTACGTAGGAGACGGTTATGAGCTTTACGTGGAACGGATGCGCCAAAAAGTGAAGGAAGGATATTCCATCGCCATCTTCCCCGAAGGGACACGTACCTACGATGGAAGGATGAAGCGTTTCCATAAAGGAGCATTCTATCTGTCGGAAAAACTGCAACTGGATATTATTCCGGTCATCCTTTACGGCAACTGTAAAATCATAGCGAAAGCACAGCCGTTCAATGTACGGAAAGGCATCATGCTGACAGAGATTCTACCGCGTATCCCAGCCAACGATGCTACGTACGGAACCACTTATCAGGAACGTACCAAAAACATCTCCGCGTGGATGAAAAAAGAATATGCCCGTATCTGTCGGGAACAAAGCACAACGGACAATCCCGTCTTCTACGAAAATCTGGTACAGAACTATATCTATAAAGGACCGGTGGAGGAATGGTACATACGCATCAAGGTGAAAATGGAAGATAACTACAGGCTATTCAACCAACTGGTTCCTGTCAAAGGACAGATTACAGATATCGGTTGCGGATTCGGACCGCTTTGCTATATGCTTTCCCAGCTTTCCGAGGAACGGGAGATTACAGGGATTGATTATGATGAGGACAAAATAGCAGTGGCGCAACAGGGTTGGCTCCGCACTCCCCACCTGCAATTTGTATGCGCCGACGCATTGGAATATCCTTTACCGGAAAGTGACGTATTCATACTGAATGACATGCTTCATTATATGAGTTATGAGCATCAGCGGACTTTATTACTCAGATGCGTGGAACGGTTGCGTCCGGGAGGGAAGCTGATTGTGCGGGACGGCAATGCCGCCAATACAGGAAAACACCGTCTGACCCGTTTCACCGAACTGCTGTCTACCGGCATTTTCAACTTTAACAAAACGACAGAACAACTGTGTTTCACATCCGAAGAGCAAATAAGTAGTATCGCACAAGCATGTGGGATGCAGCTGGAAATTTTACCTAACGACAGATATACTTCGAATACAATTTATATCTTCCAGAAAAACAAACCGGAGCATGAGTAAGTACGATATCATCATCATAGGCAGCGGACTGGGCGGTCTGGAATGCGGAGCCATCTTAAGCAAAGAGGGCTACCACGTCTGTGTGCTGGAGAAAAACGAATTGTTTGGCGGCTGCTTCCAAACTTACCAACGCGGTGGGCACCGGATGGATACCGGCATTCACTATATCGGTAGTCTGGATGAAGGGCAAATTATGAACCAGTATTTCCGTTATTTCGGAATCATGGACAAGTTATCCATCAAACGGATGGATGAAGAAGTGTTCGACCGGATTTATTATAAAGACGCTATCTATGATTATGCCATGGGATATGAACGTTTTATGGAAACCCTGTGCTACTCATTCCCTCATGAACGGGGGAACTTGAAAAAATATGTGGCATCCATCCGGTCGGTGGGAAACCTGATCAGCATAGATCACCTGAGAAAAGGCCGCCTGTCCCAAGAAGGCATGGATTTCTTTGCCACCTCAGCAGCCGGGATGATAGCATCCGTTACCACGAACAGGGATTTACAGAATGTACTTGCCGCAACCTCCCTGCTTTATGGCGGGATCAAAAATAAATCTACCTTTTATGAGCACGCCATGATTAACAACTCTTATATGGAGAGCGCCTATCGTTTCACGGAAGGAAGTATGCAAGTCAGTCTGGAATTAATCCATATCATACGTGCCAACGGCGGCACGGTACTGAACCGGAAAGAAGTGACCCGTATCCTTGTCAAGGATGAAGCCATACAAGGAGTAGAAGTGAACCATGAAGAGGTACTGGAAAGTACCTGCGTCATATCCAACCTGCATCCGCAACTCACCTTATCCCTGCTGGATAAGAACCATTCCATCAAACCGGCTTTTGTGTCTCGCATCAAATCATTGGAAAACAGCTACGGGATATTCACGCTCAATCTGATGATGAAAAAAGACAGTTGCCCTTATCAAAACTATAATATATACCTGCACGGCAATGAGGATGTATGGTATGACAAAGAGGCACACAAAGGAAATATCCCCAGTTGTATGATTTCCATGCAAGTACCCCACGGAAACAGCAGATTCACAGATGTGGTTTCCATACTGACTCCCATGTATATGGATGAGGTCAGCACATGGACGGATACGACTCCCGAGCACCGTGGAGAGGCATACCGCCAGTTTAAAGAAAAAAAGACGGAACAGATCTTGCAGTTCCTGAGCCGGTTCGGGTTTCACTGGAGTCATTGTATTGAAAAGGTTCATACTACGACTCCGTTGAGCTATCGGGACTATACCGGAACCATAGATGGTTCGGCATACGGCATTGTCAAGAATTACCAATATCCGCAAATCAGTTTTGTGTCTACACGCACCAAACTGAAGAATCTGTTCCTCACAGGGCAGAATCTGAATGTACACGGTGCCTTGGGCGTGACGCTGACAGCCATGCTCACTTGTTCGGAATTTGTAGGTCAGGAATATTTAGCAAAAAAAGTAGGCAATGCATAAGATTTGGAAGAAAACAATAAAATACGGGGGGATAGCCCTGTTGATTCTGATAGCGACGATCATGATAGGCATGAGTTATCTCTATCTATCTGCCGATATGATGACTCCGCAATTTGCGTCTACCCCTGAAACGGATCGTGTGATACGGAAAGACAGCCTCCGGCAGTATGGCGGAAACTATCTGCGGCACAGTGAGAGCGGACTTTGGGAGCTGAAAGTAAGCGGACCTGCCTACGAAAGGGGCAAAGCCATAGGCAAGCTGACTTCCGATTTGCTTTATTTTCAAGAAAAAGTATTTGTGGACCAGATAAAAGAGATAGTTCCCTCTGAAAGTTATCTTAAATTCCTCCGCTTCTTCATTGTCCTTTTCAACCGGAATCTGGGAAAGAATGTGCCGGAAGAGTTTCGGGATGAGATTTATGGCATCTCACTCTCCTGTACCCACGAATATGATTTTATCGGCACTCCTTACGAGCGTCAGTTGAATTACCACTCCGCCCACGATTTGGGACATGCCATGCAGGACTATATGCTGGTAGGATGCAGTTCCTTTGCCTGTTGGGGTGAAAACAGCGCTGACTCCTCCCTTATCATCGGCCGTAATTTCGATTTCTACATGGGCGATGACTTTGCACATAACAAACTCGTTTCATTTTACCAGCCCGAAAACGGATATCGTTTCGCATCCGTGGGATGGGCCGGAATGACCGGTGTCCTTTCCGGCATGAATGAAACGGGGCTGACTGTCACCATCAATGCCGCCAAATCGGATCTGCCTGCCGCATCCGCCACCCCTATTTCCATTCTGACCAGGGAAATATTGCAATATGCTTCTACCATTGAGGAAGCATACGCTATCGCCCGGAAACGAAAAACATTTGTCTCGGAAGCCATATTAGTCGGTTCGGCTCAAGATGGCAAAGCGGCGATTATAGAGAAATCACCGGAGAAAATAGCTCTTTTCACGGGAAACGGACAACAGATTATCTGTACCAACCATTATCAGTCGGAAACATTCAGCCATGACAAACGCAACCGGGAAAACATAGAAACTTCGGACAGTCCCTACCGCTTTGCCCGTTTGCAGGAGCTGCTGAAAGCAAACATCCCCATAGATGCTTCGAAAGCCGCCTCTATCCTCCGCAACCGGAAAGGAGTGGGAGGAGCGGAACTGGGACTTGCCAATGAGATGGCTATCAATCAATTTATCGCTCATCATTCCGTTATTTTCCAACCGGAGAAAAAGCTGATGTGGGTATCCACCTCTCCCTGGCAATGCGGTAAGTACGTGGCATACGACCTGAACAGGATTTTCAGTGATTCCATCGATTTCAACCATGAAATCTATACCGGAGACCTGACCCTGCCTGCGGACTCCTTCCTGCAACAACAGGAATACCAACAACTGATGGCTTACAAAAGATTGGCTCCTGTACTACGGAAACAGATTAAAAAGAAAGAACGGCTGGACGAACAAACACTGCATGCCTTCCAACATGCCAACCCTCATTTCTTTTATGTGTACGAGTTACTGGGAGATTATTACCATGCCACTGGACAGCAGGACAAAGCCCTGCGCAATTGGAAGAAAGCCCTCTTGCTTCCTATCCCCAAGCGAAGTGAATCAGAACGTATAGAACATAAAATAAACAACTAAGATGAAAAAGAACCCGGAAATACAATTCCGCTCCCCTGAGGAAATCAAAGCCTATCAGGAAAGCCGGCTGGCTGAGGAACTGCTTTATTTGCAGAATCATTCACGATTCTACCAACGCCTGTTCCAAGCACATCATATCGATATACAACAGATAAAAACCATAGAAAGCTTGCAACAGATACCTGTCACAACCAAGACGGACTTGCAACTTCATAATGAAGATTTTATCTGCGTGAGCCGCGATGAAATTATTGACTATGTCACCACTTCGGGAACCTTGGGCGACCCCGTCACTTTCGTATTAACTTCCGAGGACCTTGACCGGCTGGCCTACAACGAATATCTGTCCTTCACCACCACCGGATGCAGCAGACAAGATATACTACAGCTGATGACCACCATCGACAGACGTTTCATGGCAGGCCTCGCCTACTATATGGGAGCCCGTGAGCTGGGCATGGGAGTAGCCCGCGTGGGAAATGGCATTCCAGAACTGCAATGGGACACTATCCGGCGCATCCATCCCACGTGTGGCATGGTAGTTCCTTCTTTCCTCATCAAACTCATTGAATTTGCTGAAAAGAATCATATTGATTACCATCACTGCTCCATGCAGAAATGCGTATGCATAGGCGAAGCACTCCGCAATCCCGATTTCACCCTGAACACACTGGGTAAACGGATACACGAGAAATGGGATTCCCTGCAACTTTACTCCACCTACGCATCTACCGAAATGCAATCCTCGTTTACCGAATGTAATGAATTTCACGGTGGCCACCTCCAGCCGGAACTGATTATCGTAGAGTTTCTGGATGATAACAACCAGCCTGTAAAAGAAGGGGAAGCAGGCGAAGTGACCATCACGACTTTGGGAGTAAGAGGAATGCCGCTGCTCCGTTTCAAGACCGGAGATATCTGTTACCATTATACCGAACCTTGCGCCTGTGGACGTAACACTATCCGTCTCAGCTCCATACTGGGGCGCAAAGGACAAATGATAAAATATAAAGGTACGACCCTTTACCCACCCGCTTTATTCGATATTCTGGATAACATCCCCCATATCAAGAATTACATTGTAGAAGTTTATACCAATGAACTGGGAACGGATGAAATACTGATCCGCATCGGAAGTGAAAACCGCAGTGAAGCTTTTGCTAAAGAAATCAAGGATTTGTTCCGTTCCAAAGTACGGGTGGCTCCGAGTATCAATTTTGAATCGGCAGAGTATATCGCGAAAATACAAATGCCGCCCATGAGTCGAAAAATAGTTAAATTTATTGATTTAAGATAATATTTTTCTACCTTTGGCAGCAACAAAACAACACTTAAAAAAGAACTAATATGAAACAGTTACTCGTTTTATTATTCCTTGTAAGCAGCATGGCTTGCTTCGGACAAAACAAAGACGCATTGAAAGATATCTCTTCTGTGACATTTTATGGCATAGACTTTACCCGTGCCAAAGTGTACGGAGCAAAAGAAGGCCCCATGCAGTTCAAATATACTTTTGATGACATCAACAAGCTTTTCATCACTGAGCCGAAGAAGTATGATATTGGCAAAAGATTGGGTGTCAATGTAGAAGTGACCTCATTAGAGGCAGTAAACGATGCCAACAAGACCATCAATCCCGATGAGATCATGACGACCAACAGCGGATACACCCTGGATGAAAAACAGATAGAAGAAGTCATCAAGACACTTCCTATTCTCTCTCAAGAAGAAAAAACAGGATTGATAATGGTTGCCATGCTTTTAAACAAGGCAGATGCAAGAGCAACCTATCAAATTGTGTTCTTCAACACGAAAACCCGTGAGATACTGTATAGCGCACCGACTAACGGCAAAGCACGCGGTTTCGGACTACGCAATTATTGGGCAGGTTCCGTACACAGCGCCATGAAGAAACTGGACTAACATATAATCCCGGTTCACTGTAGGGATGAAATGTTCCCACCCGATGCCACAAAATCAATGTATCCGGATGAGCTCAATTCACTCCTACAGCTAATAAACCTTTTTAGTCAAGCCCCTACGGTGGCAGAATACTACCAACTATATCCTGATAAGGATAAGTAAACCAAAAACAAGAGCCTTCTCCTTCTTCTGACTCCACACCGATAGTTCCACCCATCTGTTCCACCAGACTCTTACAAATAGACAAGCCAAGTCCCGTACCATGAACAAAACTGTTCAGTTTCACAAAACGGTCAAATACTGTTTTTATCTTATTCCTTGGGATTCCCATTCCTGTATCACGAACATAAAATCGCAGATACCCATCTGTCTGCCTATAATATCCTAACGTTATGCTGCCCGAAAAAGTGAACTTCAAAGCGTTATTAATGAAATTGGAAATGACTTGATTCAAACGATTCTTGTCTGCCCATACATGACATTCGGGCAAGCATTTTTCAAACACCAGCTCCACACCAGCCGGTACTTTCATGCGTAAAGAACGGATAATCTCACCGCAAAGCAAGTTGACATCCGTATCACTCTTGACAAATTCAAAAGCTCCCGACTCCATCTTCGATAAATCAAGAATATCTGAAATAAGCTGAAGAAGCAACTCCGTATTCTCCTGCACAATAGCCATGTACTGCTTGCGGTCCTTCATATCTTCCGTTTCCGTTAAAAGACTGGAAAAGCCCACTATAGCATTCAGCGGAGTGCGGATCTCATGACTCATATTAGCCAGAAAAGCAGATTTCAAACGATCCAGTTCTTCCGCTTTATCCCTTGCCGCTATCAACTTCCGCTCCGTTTCTTTCAGTTCAGTTATGTCATAATTGACACAAACCATATCAATGATCCCATCTTCCGGACGGAAATCGCGTACCATTACATTGACTCTTGTCCACGTATAAGTGCCATCTTCACGTAATATACGTACATCACGCCTCAAATGGCTGGCTTCCCGTATCAATACCTGATCAAAGAAGCGAAGCATCATCCTGCGGTCATCCGGATGAAAATGAGAATGCACTTTGATAATCTCATTCAATGGAGTTCCTTCTTTCTCACCTATATTCCGATACCAGCTATTCACAGCATAGCCATCACATTTCAAGGCATTAAAATGGGCATATCCTACTTTGGCATAGTTACCTATCAACGTGAAAAACTCCTCAAAGTCCTGTATTTTGCTGTATGCATTTGTTGTTTCCGTATTATCAATATTAATCAACAATATATTTATCAGATTACCCAAAGCATCATAAAGTGGAGCGAATTTCGAGATTAAACTAATAGTACCGGTACGAGAAGTAGAATAATAGCCATCCAAACGGTCGAAATCATAATTAAACGACATATCAATAGGTGCTCCTGCTTTCAACTTATCTTTCAGCCCCTGCGGCAGCAAAGGATTATCAAATAAATTCAATCCTATCACATCCTCCTTATGCCGGAGACCGAAGATTTCCATCTCCTTCTCATTCAAATCTGTCATAAACCCATCCTTATCATACAACTCGATACCAGCAGGAAGATTTTTATAAATATTCTGCAAATAAGCTTTTTCCAGCCGGGCTTCAGATTCAGAACGTCTCAATTCCATACAAATGCTGATAATATTACCCAAAGACACAAACCATTGATAATCCTCATTACACCAGTTCCGATGCTCACGCACCATATCCACCCCTATATACCCCCACACTCCGTCTTTTGAGTTCAAAGGCACCACCATAGTAGATTTCACTCCATATTCCTCTAATCTACGCTTATCCGCCCCGGCTGAATCAGGAAGCAAATTTAATGTAAAAAGAATGATAGGATTACCAGCCAATATCTGTCCTGTCCACCAAGAGGCATAATCAATAGAAGATTCCGATAATAAAACCTTGCGTTCTTTTATACCCTCCACTGCTATTTCATAGGTACAGACTTCCGTATGCAATTTCCTGTCAAATTCAAGAATATAAGTACGATCTGCTTGAAATTGGCGCAATACCTCCTTTAAAATTTTATTGATAACCAAGGTAATATCATCAGAATGTAAAAAATCAAGCAATGACTTGGAAATACCGTTCAAACGAGATAATAAAGAATTCAACCGGTCTACTGTCTGCTCCTGCATATTCATCCGTTGCCGGGAAATACATTGCAACATACCCATGACGCGGACATGACCTTCTTTGGTAATACGCTTCTCACCGACCTTGGTACTAACCCACATCATCCCATATTTGGAATGTATCGGAAAAACCTGCTCATAAATCTCCATCATCCGGAAAGAGCGAAATTCCTCCAAAATACGTTCCCGATAATTCTCACAAATCAGATTAGCGAAATCTTTAGCAGAAATCTTATTCCCTTCTATTCCTAACAAATCGGCTACAAACTCAGAACAATAGTAGACTCCTTCATCAAAATCCACCTCCCACCATCCTATGCGCGCCATTGATACAAGCTGCTGCAACCTTGCATCATTTTCTTGAATCTTCCCCATATTTACACTACCCTTGAATTTTATGTGCCAAGATAATCATTATATTTCAATACGAAGTGATTAAACATGAAAAATAAAGACCAACAACAAATAATCAAAGCCTGAAATCTATTTTTAACTCTGTTCATTTGCAAATGAACAGCAAACTGTGTATTTTCGTAAAGGAACTACATTACAAACCCTGCAAATTCATATGACTATGAAACGTAATATCCTATTATTAATGATCTTGACGGTAATATCCCTAGGAGCATCCGGACAAAAATATACGATTTATGTAGATGACTTCGACAGTGAAATCAAAATACCCAATAGGGCGATCAACCTGATTCGTCTCGCATTTATCGACGGTATCCGTAACACCAACCGTATCAATGTAGTGGACGCCGTTTCGGCTGGCAGTGATCTCAGTCTGAGTCCGCTGGAAGATGCACGCCGCTTCAGAGCAGAGTACCTGTTAAAAGGAAACCTGATACAAAGAGAAGCAACCGATGACGGAAGCTCCCACAGACGTTACCACAGCCGTGAGAACAGTTATAAAGAGAAATTCACCCTGCGTCTTGATTTAATACGGACAAGTGACGGAGTAACTATCAGCACACGCAATTATGAAGAAACAGGCTCAGCATCCGGTAAAGATGCCACCCAATATAGCGCTTTAGAGAATTCATTAATCAATGTGCCATACGAAATGGGACTTTTTGTTGAAAATCACTTCAAAGTATACGGTTCAATACTGAAAGTAGTATCTACCAAAAGAAACAAGGCAAAAACCATTTATATCAACCTGGGATATGATGATCCTATCAAAGAAGGATTACGCTTTGACGTAGTGGAAGATGGCATACTGGAAGAACATAATATAGAAACCAAAATCGGTGAAATACGGATTACCGAAATCATGGGACCGAAAATCTCTTTATGTAAAGTGAACAAAGGGGGTGAAACTATTCTTACTGCATTAAATGAAAGAAAGACCTTGAAACTTATTTCCAGACAGGCCAAACTGTTCGATGAATAAAATATCATTCATAATGAATATACAACACTACAACCGCCGATCCGGCATCTGCCAAAACCCGGCGGTTTTACTATGTCAAGACAAACCGCTACTTTTCTATAATGGAAGTTAGAGGATGACGATTCCCCTTTATCTCTCTCAGAAATGCTTTTGCCGAACCAAAATTCAAATATAAATCCAAACGCACCGGCAAATGGTTTTTATCATCAGTTACATAAAAGGTTATTACCTCTTTTTCTTTTCCTTTTTTATACTCTACTAAGGAAAAAACCAAACAACGGTATTTCACACCATTCTCCGCCTTAAAATTCTTCCGGCCACGATAAATCAATGTTTGCTGCTCTACTTTAGTACCTGTAGCCATATCAAACAATATTTTATCGCCAACTTTATAGTCACTTACATCAAATGAACGTGCTCTCATCAATATGCTCAGCATATCAAAGATACACTCATCACTTTGGTCCTTCGATTTCACCGTATCCCGTTCCCTCCTCATACGACGCTGATCGGCAATGCATTTTCCGTTTTTATAACTGAACCATACTTCATCCACCGTATAGCGGTCACCCTCTTCGGCCCCTTTACGAAAATAAACGGGTTCCAGACGACTGCTGGTAATACAAGTCAATGTGTCACGCATCTTAAAAAAGAAATCGACTTGTTTGTTACTGACAGAGATCAGATTACTACGAAAACAAGGTTTCCCCTGATAGGTAATAGCCTGCATGTCCATTTTTGCCTGTCCGGCAGCAACCCAAATAAATTTCCAGTTGAACTTCAAGTCGTATACCAACTCTTCACCTGCCTGGATGGCTTCGTTTTGTGCCGCACATTGCGCTCTAGTTGCCATTATAGCAAACCAACCACACAATAATATTAGAATAGTTTTTTTCATCGGCCTAGCTTTCTAGCTCTTTCTTTATTTCTATCTTGTACCTTTTTAGTCTCTTCCGGTTTTTGTTTCTTTATTTCATCCAGCTTTTGCTTGTCTACAGGAATGGCATTCACATCCCAATTCTCTTCAAATTCAAAGTTGGCTTTCATCTCCCATACCTTCGGGAAATAAAAAACTTCTTCGGGCTGAATCTTCTTATCATAATCTCCTGTATCCCATACTCCATTATCATTACGGTCGTTAAACAAACGTATATAATATTTCGTACTCGGATTCAAGAAATAAAAGTCCGCCGTTCCTTCCACCGTCACCGGTTGCTGACGCAATACATTTCCACTAGCATCCAATAATTCGGCAATAGCATTGGGAGCAGCCCCTTTTATATTCAATAAAATAGTCCCGTATTCTTCCATTTTCTTCACCTTCACCGTTTGCTGGACTTTATCTGTATGCAGCCCATAGATTCCTGTAAATGCCAAAGAATCAATAGTCAACTGATATTCCTGCTCCGGTTGCCAATCTGCCAATATCTGATATTGCCGTGGCATCAACGAGTCTGCCATAAAGAAGAAAGGAGCCGGTTGCCACAAACTGTCCACTTTTACTTCCATATGAATGGCCGCCGTGTCTATACTTGCGATCGGTTCTTCAAAAGATAGATAGATATTCCTATATATATCGAATGCCGACGGAGCATCGACATTCATAGTCAAGAATTTAGTCGGTTCCACCCTGATGGTATCTCCCTTTTTCTCCCTCTTTTTACGTTCCTTCTCCTTTTCCTCATTTGCTTTTTTCTGCAATTTTTCCCGTTGCTCTCTTGTCAATTTATTAGCCAGATAAATCGTATCGGTTTTGGGAACCAACTGGTTTAATGTATCCGTATATAAATAATCCAACTGAACCTCCAGCGTATCCATCTGATAAACCAACGAATCCTTAATCCAATAACAAATTGAGTCGTTTCGTGGAGTCGTTTCTATGATAAACGCATCCTTCTCATCGAAGTTCAATCCTTTCAAGGTAGGTAACGTATCAGCCGGCGCACTGAAAGATAATACAAAATGATTCTCTTTATCACGCTCGCTCTTGGACAGATATTGACGGTCGTTTATCCCTTTAAAAGCTCTCAGAATAATATCATCCGGCAAAAAGCGGGTATAGCCCACCGTTTTGATGGTGTCAATAGTAACCGTATCTTTCCACAATGTATCCTGACGCATGGCCGCTTCCATAGAAGGGACAATAATAGAATCGCTAAAAGCAATCATCTCTGTCTTAGAGTCATATAAATAATTCTGATTACCGTCCATCAAACCAAAAATATGATATTTGCCGGGTGCTATACCACGAATAGTGAAACGCCCACGACTGTCTGTACGAGAAACACGATCGAACGGTTTTTTGGCAAAAGCACTATCATCCAAATCAACATGCAACCCCACCATCATCCCTTTAACTGGTTCCAAGTCAGCAGCCGCCAACACAGTTCCGGAAACTTCCAATGTATCAATAGTCTCCCCTGTAGAAAAAGAAAAAGAATAATTACCCAGTGGATTACCCTCATTATTATCTACAATAGCATCCGAGAAATCAATGGTATAGGTAGTATTGGGTTTCAATGAATCCATGAGATTAACCAAAACTCTTCTGCCGCTTGCCTTGATATCAGGTTGTTCCAATTGAGGAGGAGACACCACCACTTTTTCTGATGTTTTCTCCAGTTTGATAAACTCATCAAATTCAATGGCTATCTTCTTGTCCTTGTTGTTTGTTGCGTATGGCTTGGGAGAACTTCTGACGAACTTGGGCGGTTCCTCATCATAAGGACCTCCATCCGGTGTTCCCATGCTTGCACAGGAATATACTACGATCATCAGCATCAACAAAGCAGGTAATTTATGTTTTTTCCAATTCATGTTCTTATTGGTTCAAGCTTAGCATTTCTTCTATATAATCACGCGTATTGCTTAATCTCGGCACTTTGTGTTGTCCGCCTAGTTTGCCTTTTTCTTTCAGCCAATCGTGGAACAGATTAGGTCTTGCCACGATTATTTCCAACGGCTGCAAGGTAATGTTTTTATGGCGTTTAGCTTCGTAATCGGAGTTAATTTGTTGTAAAGAAGTGTCAAGAACCTGGCTAAAATTCTCTAAAGAATCTGGCATAACGGCAAATTCTATCAGCCACTGATGACGGCACTTGGCATATGCATCCATGAAAACAGGAGCAGCAGAATAATCAACAATCTGTGCACCGGTCGCCTCACAGGCTTTTGCTAACCCTTTTTCCGCATTATCCACCATCAACTCCTCACCAAATGCATTAATAAAGTGCTTGGTACGCCCTGTTATAACAAATTTATAGGGGTGTTTGTTGGTAAACTTCACAGTATCACCAATCATATAACGCCACAATCCGCAGGAAGTACTGATGACCATCGCATAATTTTTATTTAATTCCACATCTACTAACGGAACAATATGAGGATTTTCAGTACCGACATCTTCCATCGGAATGAATTCATAAAATACACCATAGTCAATCATCAGTAACATGGAAGGATCACTGAAGTCATTTTGTAATCCGAAAAAACCTTCACTGGCATTGTATGTTTCCATATAATGCATCTTGTCACTACGAATAAGCTGTTTATATTGTTCGCGATAAGGAGTAAAAGCAACCCCCCCATGAAAGAAAACTTCCAAATTAGGCCATACTTCCACCAAATTATCCGTTCCCTTCACCTCCAAAATATGTTTCAAGACGGCCATCATCCAGGACGGCACTCCTGAAAGGTTAGTTACATTTTGATTCATTGTGGCACGAGTAATCCTTTCTACTTTTTCCTCAAAATCACTCAGCAATGCTATTTTTTTCTCGGGCACCCGAATCAGATTGACCAACGGATTCACATTTTCAATCAATATAGCAGAAAGGTCTCCTACAAGACTCCGTTTCACATTATAGTTTGGTGCATGGCTCCCTCCTAGAATCAGGCCTTTTCCAGAGAAGAAACGACTCTCAGGATTTTGTTGAAGATATAGTGCCACTGCATCCATACCACCTGCATAATGAATATCATGAAGGCCATCCCTGCTTACGGGAATAAATTTGCTCTTGTCATTGGTCGTTCCCGAAGATTTAGCAAACCACTGCACCTCTCCACGCCACAGGATATCTTTTTCCCCATGGCGCATACGCTCTACGTATGGCTTGATTTCTTCGTAAGTCTGTATAGGTACACGCTGGAAGTCTTGATATCTCTTTATGTCTTTATAGCCATATTTCAATCCCCACTCCGTATTGGCAGCATCATTAATCAGCCGGCAAAATACTTTATGTTGGAGTGCCTCAGCCTGAGTTGCATACAAGGCTGTCGCTTTTTGTCTGGGCTTGAATAGCGTACTAATTAGTCTGGTAGAATTCATTTGTCTTAGTATACAATTCGTTATATCTTGCAAAAATAGCTTATTTCTATATTATAATGGCTGATAACATTATTTTTTTTATAGTTTTCTACATTACTTTTATTTTTTGTTATCTTTACGGTCACTTACAACTTAACATCAAAGGCTATGAAGATAGGAATATTGACATCAGGAGGAGACTGTCCCGGAATAAACGCCACAATTAGAGGAGTTTGCAAAACAGCGATAAATCATTACGGTATGGAAGTTTATGGAATTCATAGCGGATTCCGGGGGTTGCTGGACAATGACGTAGAACCATTGACAGAAAGATCATTATCAGGCTTGTTAAATTTGGGAGGAACAATATTAGGTACTTCCAGAGAAAAGCCATTCAAGAAACGCCTGTCGGCAGCCTCGGAAGACAAACCAGCTTTGATGTTAAAGAATATTCATGATTTAGGTCTGGACTGTATCGTATGTATCGGCGGAAACGGAACTCAAAAGACCGCAGCCAAACTGGCCCAAGCAGGTGTGAACGTTGTTTCTGTACCTAAAACAATAGACAATGATGTTTGGGGAACAGACGTTTCATTCGGATTCGATTCTGCCGTAACCATTGCTACCGATGCCATTGACCGGCTGCATTCTACAGCCAGTTCACACCAACGTGTTATGGTTATTGAAGTAATGGGACATAAAGCTGGCTGGATTGCACTTTATTCCGGAATGGCGGGAGGCGGTGACGTGATTCTTATTCCTGAACTTTCTTATGACATACATAACATAGGTAATACCATTATTGAACGCTTGAAAAAAGGAAAACCCTATTCTATTGTCGTTGTCGCAGAGGGTATCCAAACCATGGACGGCAAGAAAGCCGCCGAATATATAGCTCAAGAAATAGAATATGAAACCGGATTCGAGACCCGTGAAACTGTATTGGGATATATCCAACGTGGCGGCTCTCCTACTCCCTACGACCGTAATCTGGCTACTCGTATGGGTGGACATGCCACAGAACTGATCGCTTCCGGACAATTCGGACGAATGGTTTCTCTGCAAGGTGCGGAAATTGGCTCCATCTCTCTGAATGAAGTGGCTGGTAAATTAAAACTTGTCAATGAAAACCATGACCTGATTGTACAAGGTAAACGGATGGGAATCTGCTTCGGGTAAGAAGCAGATTCATTCCTTTTCCATATATTTGGATGGAGACACTCCGAATTGCTCGGTAAAATGCTTTCGGAGCGTACGTGTATCACTATATCCTACCATTTCGGCTATTTCCTGAATGGAATACCTGTTCTCCATAATAAGGGAGGCAGCCTTGCCCATCCGTACACTCCGGATCATATCAATAGCAGCCAATTCGCTACGTTGCTTTATTTTTCTATAAAGGGTAGGCTGACTCATATTCAATTGGTCTGCCAACATTTTTACATTAAAGTTTTCATTCGCCAGATTAGCTTCTATGACATGAATAATTTGCTGTATAAAATCATCCGGAGCATTATTCCCATCCGTTTCCGGTTCACTTTCCTGCTGCTTCAACATCAACGTCTTTGTATATATCCTCTTCAGGCGTTCCCGCTGGAGTATCAGGTTCCGGACTTTTGCCTTCAATACCTCCGGATTGAAGGGTTTCATCATATAATCATCCACACCTATTTTTGAAGCCTGCAACACATCCGCATCCTCAGCCTTTGCCGTCAGCATCAAAATAGGGATATGTGCTGTCCGAGGCTGCTCACGCAATTCCCGGCAACAGGTAAACCCATCTTTTACAGGCATCATTATATCAGAAATAATCAAATCCGGAATTTTACTTATTGCCACATCAACCCCCTCTTCACCGTTTGCCGCCTCATATACGGCATAATCTTTACAGAATAAAGAACAGACATAGTGCCGGATTTCCTCATTGTCCTCAATAACAAGAAGAGATGTTTTTTTATTCGAAGGCTTGTCTTCCTGCCCTTCCGCCTGCATTATCGGTAACGGAAGAGCATATTCCTCCATCTCCGGAGTACCAACAATCTCATACCGGTCCTCTGCAAAATGTGCATTTCCCTCAGGAATCAATAATGTGAAAGTGCTACCCTTTCCGAGAGTACTGTCCAAATTCACCGTGCCATGATGAAGATCCATCGTATTTTTAACAATACGCAAGCCTATGCCTACCTTATTAGAAAACAAAGGTGTATTTTCTCCGGTAATAAATGATTCAAAAATCCTCCCCCGTAACTCTTCCGGTATTCCTTTACCTGTATCCGATATAATTATACTGCAAAATGAATATCCATCTATCTCGATACGGTTCATCTTAAAAATCACCTTTCCATTCGGAGATGTATACTTAAACGCATTAGATAATAAATTACGGATAGCCGAACTTATTTTTTCCACGTCTATCCATAGCAAAAATGGCTCATTCAGCGATTCAACCGTAAAGTTAATCCCTTCTGTTTCTGCCAGTTCATGAAAAGAATCGGTTATCTGCTTTGCCAATACCACTATATCGACTTTCGAAATTCGGAGTTTAATCATACCTGCTTCAATCTTCTGCACATAAAGCAAATGATCGACCAATGTCTGCAAAGAGGTTCCATTGCGATACATGGCAGCCAGTTTAGTATAGACGGTGTCTGAAGGGCGGACGGTTCCTAACAATTCCTGCAGGGGAGATAAGATTAAAGTTAAAGGTGTACGCAACTCGTGAGCTGCATTCGTAAAGAAATTCTCGCGTTCCATCCGAATCTGCTTCTCCTTGTCACGTTCTACAGTAGCAGCAAATATCTCATGTTCCAAGCGCAACTCGTGCTCCAACCTCTTTTGCCGTAATTTAATACGCTGTATAACCATATAAACTATTATCCCTCCCAGCACCATCATACAGAAGCGGAAAAAGAAAGTTTCACTCCAATGAGGCAAAATCTCTACTCTCAACGAGGTTATTTTACTGTCTCTTTCATCCGGATAAATATTTTTCACCTCAAAAACATATTCCCCGGCAGGAAGGTTAGCATACGAAACTTTTTCCCCTCCGTTGGCCACAAGCCAATCAGGCTGATAAGGACGAAGCCTGTAACTATACTTCTGCTGGCTTTCAGAATAAGAAAGGTTATTGAACGTCAGCGCAAAGTCACGATTCGCATGATTCAACCGGACAAAAGGCGTATAGAAAATACTTTGTGAAAGAATGGTCTGCCCATTTACCTCTCTTCCTATCTCTACAAGTTTATTATTTACCTCCAATCCGGTAATCACGACAGATTCGGAAGTGGTAAACGCTTTAATGTCATCGGGGTTAAAATAAGTAAGATTCTTATTATTCCCCCAAAACAGAACATCCTCCCAATGCAGGACAGAACGGTTACTGCCCGCAATGTAATAATTATAAAACAAATGTTGATGACGACTATAACGGGAAATACCTGAATTAGATCCCAGCCAGATTTGCCCGTGCGCATCCTCAGTCATACAACCAATAAAGTTACTGCACAATCCATCCCGGGTAGTATATACATGAGTTATCGCATCCTGTCCGGGAGAGAAAACTGCCAGACCGGCCATATATCCGACATATAGATTACCATCGGACGAAGCTAATAATGAACGCACGGAATTCTCAACCATACCGTACTTCTTTTCATAGCCGGTCTGCAGTTCATTTTCATTTATCACTTTACATATACCATAATTAGCAGTGCCCAGCCAAAGCGTATGATCATCAGTTTCAGCCATAGCACGAATATAAAGAGGAGACAAATTCTGTAACCCGGATACTTTAAAATGCATCTTCTTACACCTGTTCGTCTCACGGTCGAATAACCAGAGTCCTTTATGTGTACCAATCCAAAAATGACCTTTGCTATCAAGGAATAAGGCCCAAACTGATGATTTGTTAAGGTCACCATTTTCCGTAATCAATCGCAATATCTTGAATGAGCGTTCCTTTTTATAATAACAAGTCAATGAACCATCTAAATTTCCAAACCATAAATTTCCTTTCTCATCTTTCAGACTGCACAACACTGTCTGTTGTTTTTTCACATTTTGATCTCCCACTTGAAAGAAGTCTATTTTTTCTGAAGTACCAAACGCTGTTCGGCTTCGCATAATTCCTTTATGGTATGTTGCCAACCAAAGATAATGATCGTCATCCGCTACAATAGAACAAATCTCATTATGCCTGTCCTGATAAAAACGATTATAAAACTGCATACGCAAATCCGACCAGATTACTCCTCCACCATCCGTACCAATCCACAGAATACCATGTGAATCGTAATAAGCCGCAATCATCCTCGTTTCAAGATTGCGGTGCATCAAAGAAGAAGTGTTACTATAAATTTCTGTCAATATCCCGTCCTGATTATTTTTATCTATTGTCATCACTGTATATCCATTCCACGTTACGGCCAAATATCTATTCTCATTCAATTTGATAACACCGAAAACATCTGTATGAGAAAATTTGTCGGATACCGGAGCCACATGATAAGTCAGCTGCTTGATTTTCCCAGTCCGTTCATTATAATAAATAACCCCATGAGCAATTGTAGAAATCCATATCCGGCCATCATCATACAAAACAGAATTTACAGACAGACTACCGGTACGACCCAAGTCAATCACCCGAAAGAAACTCAGGTTTGTCGCATCCAGCAAGATAATTCTACCTTTTTCATCAATCAGGCAGATACTTTTTTTATCCGAAGAATAAGTTATGGCGACCAAAAGATTATCCTGATTATCCCAGCCTGTATATTTTTCTTCAACCCGGAGCCGAAGTTCACCTTCTTTTGATGCGCACCGCTTCATTAAATGTAACTCACTTCCGGAAATCACCCAAACCAACGAATCATTCTTCTGCAACATCCCTCGAGATGGAATGCCCTGTCCCGAAGAAGAAACCACAGACAAAAAGCGTTCTTTTTTCAAATCAAATGCAGAAAATACACCATTATCCACAAATGCCAGCACCCCATCAAAAGCTTCCTTCAAGTTTGAGATACTAGGATAACTACTACTTATTTCGAAGTTTGTAATCCGCCTGCCGTCATAACGACTCAACCCGTTTCGGGTTCCAAACCAAACGAAACCTTCTTTATCCTTATAAACAGCAGATACGGTATTATCGGCCAATCCGTTTTGCATATTGAGCAGATGCACATCTTTTGAAAAAAAAGCATAACACACATCCGGCAGCAATATACATACTTCAATTATAAGCAGTGATAAGATTTTAAGGTTCATATTTAATTCATTACTTGTAGCAAAGGAATAAAATAAAAAAGAGATAACAACAAAGATTCACCAAAAAATATAGAGATGCATTAAACGTGCATACTGAATGAAATGAACATGTACAAAACGATTTCATTGATTAACATACATTTGCAATACATTAACCTAATGTCTAATTAAAAACAGAAAAGCATGAAAAAAAACTTGATTCTATTTTTGATATTGCTTTGTAACTGTACATTCCTGTACGCCCAGCAATTCAACATCACCGGTGTAGTTACGGATAAAAAGCTCAAAGAACCTATTATTGGTGCCAGTGTCATTGTCAAAGGAACAACCTATGGAACAGTGACAGATCTTGACGGAAATTTCACATTACAAGTTTCAAAAGGAAATGTGTTGGTTATCTCTTTTATTGGATACACCACACAAGAAATTAAAGTAAATGAAAATCAATTCTCGTATAACATTCAAATGTCTGAAGACACACAAACTTTAGATGAGGTCGTTGTAGTCGGTTTCGGTACACAAAGAAAAGCTAATCTGACAGAAGCTGTAGCCACAGTAGATACCAAAGTACTAGATTCCCGCCCTGTTACCAACTTAGGCCAATCATTACAAGGTACTATTCCCGGTTTAAATTTATCTGTTGGAGGCTTAGGAGGACAATTAGGACAAACTATGGATGTGAACATCCGTGGTACAGGTACAATTTCTACAGGTTCTAAAGCTGCTACCTTAGTCCTGATTGACGGTATAGAAGGTAACATGAACAACTTGAATCCAGATGATGTAGAGTCTATCTCCGTATTGAAAGATGCAGCCGCTAGCTCTATTTATGGTTCACGTGCGGCATTCGGTGTTATTTTGATTACTACCAAAAAAGGTAAAGCAGGAAAAGCTAGCGTCTCTTATTCCGGAAATGCCCGTTATGCCGGTCCTAACCATTTGCCGGATTTAATGAATTCCTACCAATTTGCTAACTATTTTAATGAAGGTAGTATTAACGGAGGAGGAAAAGCCATTTTTGATGAAGATACCATGGAACGCATCCAGCAATACATGAATGGTCAAATTACAACTAGCACTATTGCCAATGCAAATGGTAACTGGCAATTCCATGAAAAAGCCAATGACAATGTAAACTGGTATAAAACTCATTACAAGTGGGCATGGTCCCAAGAGCACAACCTGAATATCAATGGCGGCAGTGACAAAAGTCAATATTACGTATCTGCCAACTATTTGGATCAGGATGGCAACCTTCGTTACGGAAAAGATTCCTATGAACGTATTTCAACCAATGCAAAATTTAACGCACAGCCTTTTAAATGGTTGGATATAGAAGTCAATACTAAATATGTTTATACCAAACTAGACAACCCTCTTTATAGCGACATGAATGGACTGTTCTATCATGATGTAGTACGTATGTGGCCTACAATGCCGTTTAAAGATCCTAACGGTTACTATATGCGCAACGGAAAATTAGGGCAACTTACTAATGGAAGCCGCTCCATCACCAGTAATAATAACGTTTATCTGCAAGGACAACTTGTTTTTCATCCCTTGAAAAACTGGAATATATATGCAAACGTAGGGTTACGCTTGATTGACCAAGTACAAAGACAGAATCTGAATAAAGTATATGAACACAACGTAGCCGGAGAAGCATTAGAACTGGCATACGGTGGAGAATATGCGGTGGGACAAACCGGAGCCATGCAATATTGGACTAAAGCCAATCATTTAACAACCAGCCTGTACAGTGATTATTCTTTTTCATTCGATGAACATCAATTCAAAGTGATGGCAGGAGTTAATACAGAAAAATACAATAACCGTTATCTTTCTGTGAAACGTATGGACCTCATTACCGAATCAATACCCGAAATCGGCGCTGCAACAGGTGAAGATAAAATCAATGAAGCCAGTGCCTATACTTGGGCTACAGCAGGCTTCTTTGGACGTATTAACTATGATTATTCTAATAAATATTTTATTGCCGGCAACTTGCGATATGACGGTTCTTCTCGCTTCCTTCGAAAAGATCGTTGGGGACTTTTCGGTTCTTTTTCTTTAGGCTGGAATATAGCGGCCGAAGATTTTTTCTCTGTAAATGAAAACATTATCAATCAATTAAAGCCTCGTGTATCTTGGGGCACACTAGGTAATCAAAATACTAAATCTTATTATCCCATGTATTTATTACAAACAGTCAAGACCAATGGAGGAAGCTGGCTAATGGGGGACTCTAAACCAACTGTTGCCGGTATGCCTGGAACCCTTAGCAGTTCATTGACTTGGGAAACAGTACAATCCTTAAATATCGGTTTTGATTTAGGAATGTTAAGAAATCGGCTTAACATAAATTTCGATTATTTTATCCGTAAAACATTGGATATGGTCGGTCCTGCTTCTGAGGTCGCTTCCATCTATGGCATCGGTATGCCAGCAAGCAATAATACAGACTTACGTACCAAAGGATGGGAAATAGCAGCCAGTTGGCGCGACAAGATAGGACAGATCAATTATAATATAGGCTTCAACATGGCAGATTCCCGCTCATTTGTTGACAAGTATCCCAATGAATCTAAATCGCTCAGCACCTATTATAAAGACCAGGAATTAGGAGCCATTTGGGGGTATGTAACCCATGGAATAGCTAAAAGTCAATCGGAAATGGATGAATGGATAAAAGATAACAATCCCTCATGGGGTTCAGGCTGGGGCGAAGGTGATATTATGTTCAAGGATCTTAATGGAGATAAAGTAATCAACGAAGGAGCCAATACAGTAGACGATCCGGGAGACCGCAAAATTATTGGTAACTCCACCCCACGTTTCAGGTTTGGTTTAGACTTGGGTTGTGAATGGAAAGGCATCGACTTTAGTATGTTCTGGCAAGGAGTCGCAAAACGCGATTTATGGTTGGATGGTCCTATGTTTTGGGGAATATCGGGAGGAGAATGGCAATCAACTGGTTTAAAAGAGCATTTGGATTATTATCGCCCAGAAAATACAACTTCTGTATTTGGTCCTAATACCAATGCTTATTTTCCTAAAATGTATATGAGCAAAGATATGAATCAAAAGGTACAAACCCGTTACTTACAAAACGGTGCCTATGCCCGTTTAAAAAATATCCAACTAGGGTATACTTTCCCGACACAAATTATCAACAAACTACATATGCAAAAATTACGTGTATATGTCAGTGCCGAGAATGTATTGACTATCACCAGTCTACCTAGCGGTTTTGATCCAGAAACAACTTATTCAAGTTATTCTGATGGGAACTCCGGAAAAACTTATCCGCTACAAACAACTATATCTTTTGGATTAAATGCAACATTCTAAATAATAAAACATATGAAAAAGATTCTATTATATACATTCATAGCCGCTGCAAGTGCTCTTGCGACCTCATGCAATGATTATCTGGATTGCGAACCTATCACTTCTGTCAGCACCAATGTCTATCTTTATTCCGAAACAGACCTAGCTGCTTATGCTGCCAAATTTTATAATGACAGTGAAAACGAAAACGATGACGAATATGGCAATATTCTTCCATCTCATGGTTCTGCCACTTATAATTTAGGATTATTCCAAAAAGATAATGGAACAGACGATCAAACCGCAGACTCACCAAGTAAACTTTTCATAAAAGGACAATACCATGTCGGTGACGATGACTTATGGCATAAATATTTCCGTAAGATACGTGCAGCTAATTACTTTATTCAAACTGTTACCGAACGATATGCCAACAGAGAAATATCCGGTAATGATGCAAATATCAAACACTATATTGGCGAGGTATATTTCTTCCGTGCTTATATTTATCTCACAGCATTGCAGAATCTAGGTGATTTTCCTATTCTAACTGAAATATTACCGGATGATTACAATGCCATACGTGAAGCTTCCAAACGGCGTCCGCGTAATGAAGTTGCACGCTTTATCTTATCTGATTTAGATAAAGCCTACGAATATATGCTTCCCACTGCTCCCGTAAGCAATCGGTTAAACAAAGACTGCGCTGCATTAGTAAAAAGTCGCGCAGCCCTATTTGAAGCAACATGGGAAAAATATCATAAAGGAAGTGCATTTGTTCCTGGTGGTCCCGGATGGTCTGGTGCTTCAATGGATTATTTAAAAGATTTTAGCATTAACATTGACTCTGAAATTAAATATTTTTTACAACAGGCCATAGAAGCAGCTGATATCGTAGCTCAAGGACACAATTTGCACGGAAATTATGCCTCGTTATTCAATTCTATTGATTTAAGCGGAATAGATGAAATCTTATTATGGCGTAAATACAGTGTCAACTCAGATGCCACTTCTTACCACTTTGTCGTAAGCTATTTGCAACGCAATGGCGGGGGAAACACAGGCTATACACGTTCCATGGTTAATTCTTATCTAATGTCTGATGGCCTACCCATCTATGCCAGTACCAATTATCAAGGAGACGATACATATGAACATATCTTTACCGACAGAGATGGACGTATGGGACAAACTATTTTAAAAACAGGAGATTTGTTATCTGATGATCCAAACTTTGCCACTTGGATAAAGAAGAGTGATGGATACGGCTACTTTTACCGCCCTGAAATTTTCGAGGCCCAAAAAGAAAATAGTAATCCGACCGGATACTGTCTGCGCAAAGGATTGAATACATCCGGAGATATGCAGTCAACAAAAGAATCCTATACAGGATGCCCGATCTTCCGTGCAGCAGAAGCCTACCTGAATTATATAGAAGCTTATTACGAATTAAACGGAAATCTAGGTGGCAACTGCGATAAATACTGGAAAGCTCTTCGTGCACGTGCCGGTATGAGTACAGACTATCAAAAGACCATAAACAATACAGACATAAGTAAAGAAAAACAAGATTGGGGAAGTTATTCTGCCGGTCAACAAATAAACACAACTCTGTACAACATCCGTCGTGAACGACGTGTCGAGTTGGTATCAGAAGGATTCCGTATGGCAGACTTAAAACGTTGGCGCGCTTTGGACCAAGTAAAAGATGTACACGTACAAGGATTTAATTTTTGGGATAGCATGTATCAACTGTATACAAACCCTCAAGCCGAAGACGCTGTAACCCCAATTCCCCAAATAACACTTTTAGAATATGGCGTAACAGACAAGACAGCCAATATTTCAGCAAAATCCGACCCATACGCAGAAGGAAAATATTTATTACCTTATCGTAAAAATGCTGCTAATATTGGTTTCAATGGATTAAACTGGAATACAAGCAAATACTTGTATCCTATTAGTAACAAGCAATTCCGCCTGACTACCGCTGTTCCAGGTTCTAATGAATATGAAAGTTCTACCATTTATCAAAACCCCGGATGGAGCAGAAATGATGGAACTTTACCTGAAGGTGAATAAACAAACATAGAAGTTTTCAGATAACAATGTAGAGAAACAGTCCTACAATCATTTATGGGAAGGAAAAGGAAAATTTCCGAAAAGTTTTCCTACCTTCCCATAGCATATTCACATTATATGAATATCTTTGTTTTGAAAACATAATCAATGTAGCAATAGACTATAATTACCGATATGGTGATAGTTTTATTTTCTTCTAACTACCGTTTTTTCGGTTTATTCTTACGAACTATTCTAGGTTGAAAAATAAACATATTATGAAAAGATTAATATCACTATTCTTGTTAACTTTAGGAATAATCTTACCTATCTTAGCACAGCAAAAAGAAATAGATGTCTACTTAGTAGGTGGGCAATCAAATGCAACAGGACAAGCTTATGTTAAAAATATCCCAGCCTCTTTTAAAATTGACACAAGAGTCCGAATCTATTATTCTCGTTTCCTCAACAAAGGAGAGGGCAGTGAGCAATGGAACCCTTTATGCCAAGCTTCTGAAACAAAAAATAAATTCGGAATAGAGTTAAGTTTAGGTACAAAGTTACAGTCTTTATATCCCAAGCCTCAAATTGCATTGATAAAACACGCTTTATCTGGTTCCAATCTATATCAACAATGGAATCCGGGAAACCGTCAGAAAAATATTCGTGGCGAAGAATATATAAATTTTATAAAGACTGTAAAAGATGCTATCATCAGTTTGAAGCAACAAGGATATCGCCCTATTATTAAGGCTATGGTTTGGCAACAAGGAGAAGCAGATGCACGTGATATAGCTGGAATGGAACAGTCTCGCCAATATAGTTCGAATCTAAAGAATTTTATAGAACAAATACGAAAAGAATTTAATAGCGAAAACATGTTATTTGTATATGGAACTGTCATACCTATAGCCGCTTCTCGCTTTACAGGGCGTGAACTGGTAAGAAAAGCCCAATTTGCTGTTTCCAACAACTCAAACTCTGAGTTCTCCGTTAATAATGCGTTATTAATTCCAGCAGACGATTTACAAATGCTATATAATGACTATCAGATTCAGCACCTAAAGATGATGTACATTTAGGAATATATGGCATTCTAACATTAGGTGAGCGTTTTGCTGATGCTATTTATCAACATTTAAAATAAAAGTTCTTTTATTTGATAATTACACAATAAAACACAATCAGTCAGGAATGATGAAACCTCTATTAATCCTTTACAGATTATGAAGAAAAGACTTAATATTTTCTTGCTGGCATTCCCTTTGTGTCCAGTATTCCAGATTCAAGCTCAAGAAAAACCTAACTTGGTCTTCATCATGGCAGACCAATGGAGAGGAAATGCTTTAGGTTGTCTCGGAAAAGAGCCTGTCAAAACCCCTTGCCTGGACCAACTGGCCCGTGAAGGTGTGAATTTCACCAATGCTGTCAGCAGCTACCCTGTATCTTCACCGGCAAGAGGCATGTTGATGACAGGCATGTATCCGCATAAGAACAAAGTAACAGGCAATTGCAATTCTGCCAACGCTCCCTACGGAGTAGAACTTCCACAAGATGCACGCTGCTGGAGTGATATACTTAAAGCCAATGGATACCAGACAGGGTATATCGGCAAATGGCATCTGGATGCTCCCCATAAACCATACGTAGACACTTACAACAACCAAGGTGCAGTTGCTTGGAACGAATGGTGTCCCAAAGAACGCCGGCACGGTTTCGACTATTGGACCGCTTATGGCACTTACGACTACCATTTAAACCCCATGTACTGGGACACTGACACTCCCCGGGATAGTTTTTATTATGTCAATCAATGGGGACCGGAGTATGAAGCCGACAAAGCGATTGAGTACCTCAATAAACATATAGATAAGACGCAACCATTCGCCTTAGTCGTATCCATGAATCCTCCACACACCGGTTACGAGCTAGTGCCCGACCGATACAAAGAGATGTATAAAAATCTGAATGTAGAGACATTATGTGCCAACCGTCCCGACATTCCCGCCAAAGGCACTGAAATGGGCGACTATTTCCGCAACAATATCCGCAATTACTACGCCTGCATGACCGGAGTCGATGAAAATATAGGTCGGATAATCAACGAATTGAAACGTTTAGAATTATTTAAAAACACTATCGTAGTATTCACTTCTGACCACGGCATCTGCATGGGAGCTCATGAACAAGCCGGAAAAGATATCTTTTATGAGGAATCCATGAGGATTCCCGTCCTTATCTCATGGCCGGAAAAAATAAAGCCGAAAACCGACCAAACAACCATGATAGCTTTTGCCGACTTGTATCCGACCCTGCTTTCCATCATGGGCTTTCAGCAACAAATACCGGAAGAAGTACAAACATTCAACCTCGCTTCTATTCTCCTCTGCGGAAAAGAAAACAACTGCATTGTCCAACCCTACTATTACATACAGTCATCCAATCCAGCAACAGGCTACCGGGGATTGCGCACCGCCACACATACATTTACTATCCATGCAACCGATGGAAAGGTAGATAAGATTATTCTATTTGACAGGAGATCAGATCCTTATCAAATGAATAATATAGCTATGCAGCATCCCAAATTAGTAAACCGACTGAAAAGCCAATTAAAAACATGGCTACAAAAAACAGAAGATCCATTTTTTAATTATTTATAACCCATGAAGATACTATATATATCCCTTCTCTTCCTTATGAACTGTGTACTGAGTGTTGCACAACCGGAAATCATTATACCCAAACCGCATCAATTGAAATGGCACGAGGCGGAAATGGGAGCCGTATTTCATTATGACCTCCACGTATTCGACGGCATCCGCTACGGACAAGGCAATAACCGTATCAGTCCCATTGAAGATTACAACATTTTCAACCCCACCCAATTGAATACCGACCAATGGGTCTCAGCAGCTAAAGCCGCAGGCTGCAAATTCGCCGTACTCACAGCCACCCATGAAACCGGCTTCGGATTGTGGCAAAGTGACGTAAACCCATACTGCCTGAAAGCTGTAAAATGGCGTAACGGCAAAGGAGACATTGTCCGCGATTTTGTCAACTCCTGCCGTAAATATGGTATCCAGCCAGGCATCTATGTAGGCATCCGGTGGAATTCACTCCTGGGTATCCATAATTTCAAGGTAGCCGGTGACGGAGAATTTGCCGCCAACAGACAGGCGTGGTATAAACGCTTCTGTGAAAAAATGGTGGAAGAACTTTGTACCCGATATGGAGATTTATATATGATTTGGTTTGATGGCGGAGCCGATGACCCACGAGGTGACGGTCCTGATGTGGAACCCATCGTCAATAAATACCAGCCCAACTGCCTGTTCTACCACAACATAGACCGTGCTGATTTCCGTTGGGGAGGTTCAGAAACCGGCACAGTGGGATACCCCTGCTGGTCTACTTTCCCAGCCCCCTGTTCACATCATAAACGTATTGAAAGCCAAAAAGACCAAATAGCATTATTAAAACAAGGTGATCCCGAAGGAAAATACTGGGTACCAGCTATGGCAGACAGTCCCCTGCGCGGTGCCAACGGCCGCCACGAATGGTTTTGGGAACCCGATGACGAGAATAATATCTATCCATTGACAACGTTGATGGATATGTACGAAAAATCAGTGGGACGCAACGCTACGTTAATCATTGGACTGACCCCCGATCCCGATGGGCTATTGCCAGCAGGTGACGAACAGCGTTTAAAAGAATGGGGAGAAGAAATAAACCGGCGCTTTGGCACGCCATTGGTAGAAACCCAAGGCCGGAAGCAACGGCTTACGCTGAATCTGAATGAAAAGCAACCGGTCAACTACTGTATTATCCAAGAAGACATTACCAAAGGCGAAAGAATACGCCAATACAAGATAGAAGCGAAAGTCAACGGAAAATGGCAGACAGTATGCTCCGGCGAGTCTGTGGGACACAAACGCATTGCGCACTTCGAATCGGTAGAAACCACCGCCTTGCGCCTCACCGTCACCCAATCCGTTGCCTTACCCGCAATCAGCTATTTCAGCGCCTATAACGTAACCCTCAAATAAAAAATCATGAGAGAATATACAGCAATATTCATTTGTATTCTAATTTGCAATGTATTTATTTGTCCGAAATCCTTCGGGCAAACAGATTACACGTATAAAAAAGGAAAGTCATTCAAGAGTACAAACGCTTTGTCAATGACAGATACGATTGATTTAACTTCCATTTCTTCTCCCATACCCTATAAGAAATCCATACCCGGACAAATCCAGACTATTGCCTGTCCGGTACGGTTACCTGGGTACGTCCGAGGTATTTTCTTCAGCCGAGACTCCCGTCCGGGAGATTTTGAATGGCCCAACAATACCAACCGGCTCCTACCTTGGGTGTTCAACGATTTAAAAGAATTAACCGACACCCGCTATCCGGGAATACCTTCCAATGCAGCCCCATCTACGTTGGGAGATGCATTATTGCTGGAACTGACAAACGGAGAATACTTGTTTGCCAAAGCCATTGCCGGCCGTAACAGTTTAAGCTGGCTGCAAGTAAACGATAACGGCTCTGTCACCCTATATGTATCCACCTTAGGAAAAGACTATCTGAAACCGGAAGTCCCTCTTCTACTCATCCGACAAGGAAAAGATATTTATTCAACCATTCGGCAAGCCTATCAAGCGCTGATGAAAAATACAGAAGCCGCCGACTTAAAAAGCCGCACAGCCAAGGAATATTTCGAAGCTTTCCGCTATCTCGGTTGGTGTACATGGGAACATTATCATGATGATATAAACGAATCCAAGGTAATAAACGATATGAAAACGATAGAGGCATCCGGCATTCCTATCCGGTATGTACTGATTGACGACGGTCATCTCGCCCACAAGAACAGGCAACTGACCGATTTCATACCGGATAAACAACGTTTCCCGTCGGGATGGAAAAAAATCATGTCATACAAAAAAGAAAATAAAATCAAATGGATCGGACTGTGGTACAGCCTTTCGGGATACTGGATGGGATTATCCCCCGAAAACGGATTTCCACAAGTCGTCCGACAAGCCCTATACCCACACGCCGGCAGCCTTCTGCCAGGAACGGACAGCACCCGCATCCGTTCCTTCTATCGCTACTACGTCAGCACCTTAAAAGAACAAGGATTCGATTTTCTGAAAGTAGATAACCAAGCTTTTACACTACCACTCTACATGGGAGGCCATGAAAGTATCCGCCAGGCAACCGACTGTAACCGAAGCCTAGAAGCCGAGACCCATCGGCAAAATATGGGACTAATGAACTGTATGGCACAGAACGTCATCAATACTGACCATACGTCACACAGTAACAGCACCCGTGTCAGCATAGACTATAAGAAATATGATGAGGATATGGCAAAATCACACCTATTCCAGTCTTATACCAATACCTTGCTACTAGGACAAACCGTATGGCCCGACCATGATATGTTTCATTCCTGCGATACCGTTTGCGGCACCTTGATGGCACGTTCCAAGGCTATTTCCGGAGGTCCGGTCTACCTGTCGGACGCCCCTCGGGACTTTATCAAGGAAAACATTTTCCCCTTAATTGACGAACAAGGCAAACTGTTCCGTCCCGAAGCTCCCGCCGTACCTATGCCAGAATCTATACTGACCAATCCATTATGGAGTGGAAAAGCGTATCGAGTAGCAGCTCCCTCAGGCAACGGAGCAATGACATTAATCTGTTACAACCTGAATGTTTCCCCCCGGCATCAGCAAGTCCAAGCCATTATAAAAAAAGAAGATTATTCTCTTCGGAACAGTTTTGAAAAAATGTCTGCCACCTCCGAAGAACGCGTGCTGCTTTATAATTGGGAATCACAAAAGGCAGAAGAACTATCAGACAGCAGTACATTCGAACTCATCGGATTTACAGACAAACTGTTTCATCTCTGCCCCATACGGAAAGGATGGGCAGTCATTGGCGTACAGGAAAAATATCTATCCCCGAGCACCGTCCAAACTATCTCTTTAACAGAGAATCGGTTGGAGCTGAACGTACTATGTACAGGTACACTAAAAGTATGGATAGAAAATTCCAGCAAGCAAGAACTGAGAAGTATTTCCATAGATACCCCCCAAAAAATTGTAATCGAAAAATAACTTATAAAACCAGCCGATATGAATAAAAAACTACTTGTATCTTTCGCTCTCGCTTCCTTAACAGGAATCTCGACGCAAGCAAAAGAAAAAATGTCTTCAGAAACAACCCAACAACGTCCCAATATCATCTTATTTATGGTGGACGACATGGGTTGGCAAGATACATCCTTACCTTTCTGGACACAGAAAACCCACTATAACGAAACCTATGAAACCCCCAATATGGAACGTCTGGCCAAAAAAGGGATGATGTTCACACAGGCATACGCCTGCAATATCAGTTCCGCTACCCGTTGCAGTCTGATAACGGGTGCCAACAACACCCGACATCGTGTAACAAACTGGACGCTTGAAAAAAACAAAGCTACCGACAGACCAAGCAATACAATACAATTGCCAGACTGGAACTACAACGGAGTCAGCCAAGTAACAGGAACGTCCAATACCTTTGTCGGCACTTCTTTCGTTGAGTTACTCAGACAGAACGGTTATCATACCATCCACTGCGGAAAAGCTCATTTCGGTTCTATTGACACACCGGGAGAGAACCCTACCCATTGGGGGTTTGAAGTAAATATAGCCGGACATGCCGCCGGTGGTCTGGCTACTTATCTGAGCGAACAGAACTACGGGCACACCCGCGATGGAAAACCCTATTCACTAATGGCTATCCCCGGCTTGGAAGATTATTGGGGAACAGGTATATTTGCTACAGAAGCCCTGACACGAGAAGCTATCAAAGCATTGGACAAAGCAAAAAAATACAATCAACCTTTTTATCTATATATGGCACATTATGCCATCCACGTTCCTGTTGACAAAGATATGCGCTTCTTCCCCAAGTATATTAAAAAAGGACTTAGTGACAAAGAAGCCGCATATGCATCCTTAATTGAAGGAATGGATAAAAGTCTGGGGGATTTGATGAACTGGTTGGAAAAAAATGATGAAGCAAATAATACCGTTATTATTTTTATGAGTGACAACGGAGGGCTAGCTGCCGAACCCGGATGGCACGACGGACAAATTCACACTCAAAACGCTCCTCTCAACAGTGGTAAAGGCTCCTTATATGAAGGAGGAATACGCGAACCAATGATTGTAAGCTGGCCCGGAGTAGTCACCCCAGATACTCGTTGTGACAAATATCTTATAATTGAAGATTTTTATCCTACCATACTTGAAATGGCGGGTATCACAAACTATTAGACAGTCAACCCTATAGACGGTATCAGCTTTATGCCCCTGCTGAAAGGTACAGGAGACCCGTCTAAAGGACGCGCACTGGTATGGAATTTCCCTAATATCTGGGGTAATGACGGGCCAGGCATCAATCTGGCCTGCTCTATCCGCAAAGACGAATGGAAACTGGTCTATTATTATGAAACCGGTAAAAAAGAACTTTTCAACATACCAAATGATATCAGTGAAAAAAATGATGTAGCAAAGCAACATCCCGGCATCGTAAAACGGCTCTCCAAGGAATTAGGGAACTATTTGCGAGCAACAGGAGGACAACGTCCCACATTCAAAGCCACCGGAAAACCCTGCCCGTGGCCAGATGAAATCTAACTCCTGTCAGTATATGAAATATGCCCGACTACATTTTCTTAATGTAATCGGGCACATTCCAATGTATTATGCATTCCTGCCGAACATTTCTCAAGCCACCGGAATAGCTAATTAATAAATTATAAACAATATCAATAAAATCCGCTAAGCGTTTTCCTTAAAAGCCTTTTCTTCCGCTTCACTGATTATCTGCTCAACCACATCCGTTTTCTTAATCTCCTCCAAAGAAAGATCCGGAGTAACGGCCCCACTGTCTGAAGGCTTACTATCAGAAACCGTTACCTCCTCCTGAGATAACTCACGGGCAGCCTTAGCCGCAAAAATACATTCAATAAAACCGGAATCATTCTTGATTTTTCCCAAAGCCACACGCGCAGCCATTTGCTGAGACTCTTTTTTAGAATAACCGGTTCCTTTTCCTCCCGAAATACCTTCCACCAAAACTTCACTCTCGAAAGTAGGATTATATCCCTGATCGTGTGATTGGGTTATCAGCTCAAAGGTAACCTCAAAACGATTTTTTTGACTCCATTCTATCAACTTGGATTTAAAATTTACCTCCTTACGGGAAATCTTCTCCAAATTTATATAAGATCCAATAATACGATGCTCCATGAAATATTTACAGGCACGATATCCCCTGTCTAAATAAATAGCACCTACCAATGCTTCGAATGCATTGCCGCACATATAGCTGTTATGAGAAGACTGGCGGGCTGTATACTTGATCAGCTTATCCAAACCAATCTCTATAGCCAAACGATTCAATGTTTCACGCTGCACTATTTTAGAACGGGTGTTCGTGAGAAAACCCTCACGCTTTCCTTCAAACCTTTTGTAAACAATATCTGCCACCACAGCATCCAAAATAGCATCCCCCAAAAATTCCAAGCGTTCATTATTAAGCAAACGCCCCTTTTCAGACTTCACTGATAAAGATTTGTGAAGCAAAGCCTGTTCGTAGATGCTAATATCTTTGGGATAGAATCCAAGCATCTTATAAAAACGAAAATAAGACTCCCTATCCTTACGAAAAAGAAGTCTTATCCTATCTTTTATATTGCTAAACACGACTATTCAGCATATTTTTTTACGATTACACATGCATTATGTCCACCAAAACCAAAGGTATTGCTCAATGCAGCATTTACTGTACGTTTCTGAGCTTCGTTGAACGTGAAGTTCAAGTTATAATCAATGTTTTCATCATTATCACCTTCCTCATGGTTGATAGTCGGCGGAACAATGTCGTTCTTCACAGCCAATACACTGGCAATAGCTTCTACCGCACCGGCAGCACCCAACAAGTGTCCTGTCATAGACTTAGTAGAGCTGATATTCAGTTTATAAGCGTGATCTCCAAATACATCCTTGATAGCTTTCACTTCTGAAACATCACCTACAGGAGTCGAAGTTCCATGTACATTGATATAATCAATGTCTTCCGGCTTCAATTCCGCATCTTCCAATGCGTTCAACATCACCAATTTAGCGCCCAATCCTTCCGGATGAGAAGCTGTCAAGTGATAAGCGTCGGCAGAAGCGCCTACACCGGCAAGTTCCGCATAAATCTTGGCACCACGTGCTTTTGCATGTTCCAATTCTTCCAAAATCAGACAGCCTGCGCCTTCACCCATCACAAAGCCATCACGGCTTGCGCTAAACGGACGGGATGCACGTTCCGGATCATCGTTACGGGTAGACAAAGCATGCATAGCGTTAAAACCGCCTAAACCAGCTTCAAAAATTGCAGCTTCCGCACCACCTGCCACAATTACATTTGCTTTACCCAAACGGATATAGTTAAATGCATCGGCAATAGCATTTGATGAAGATGCACAGGCAGAAGTTGTTGTGAAGTTAGGACCGTGGAAACCATACATGATAGAGATCTGTCCCGATGCAATATCAGCTATCATTTTGGGGATAAAGAATGGGTTGAATTTCGGTCCGACAGTATCTTTATTCAGTGTATAATTAGCTACTTCTTCTTCAAAAGTATGAATACCTCCGATACCTACACCGTAAATTACACCTATTCTATTCAAATCTTCTTTTTCGAGGTCCATTCCAGAATCCTCCACCGCTTCTTTAGCAGCTGCAATGGCATACTGTGTATACAGATCCATTTTGCGAAGTTCTTTACGGTCAATGTAATCAGTTCCATTGAAATTCTTCACTTCGCATGCAAAATGAGTCTTGAATTTAGACGCATCGAAATGAGTAATAGGTCCTGCCCCGCTTATCCCCTTCACCAGGTTTTCCCATGTTTCTGCAACATTGTTACCTACAGGAGTAAGAGCACCAAGACCTGTTACTACTACTCTTTTTAATTCCATATTATAAAATAAGGATAATTACTTAGCGTTAGCTTCGATATAAGAAACGGCGTCACCTACTGTACCAATTTTCTCAGCCTGATCATCAGGAATAGAAATACCGAATTCTTTTTCGAATTCCATAATCAGTTCTACAGTATCCAGTGAATCTGCGCCCAGATCGTTAGTGAAGCTTGCTTCTGTTGTAACTTCTGATTCTTCTACACCTAATTTATCAACGATAATAGCTTTTACTCTTGATGCAATTTCAGACATAACTTTAATTTTTTAGTTAATAAATTGAATTATTTTATTTTCTTTGCGGTTGCAAAGGAATAAATATTTCTTGGGCTGAGCAAATATTCAGGCAAATAAATGCAGAATTTTGCACATTTTTTTGTTTTATGTGCACCAAAATAGAGATCATCATGAAGAAAATCGCAATTTTAGCTTCAGGAGAAGGCACGAATGCTGAAAGAATTATTCGGTATTTTTTAGAGAAAAGAACAGCTGAAGTAGCATTGGTTATCGTCAACAAAGCACAGGCCGGTGTACTCAAGCGGGCTGAAAGACTGAGTGTTCCGTCACTTATCCTCACAGCTCAAGAATTTGCCGACGGGAAAGTACTGGAAACACTGCACCAATATCATATTGACTTTATTGTACTGGCAGGCTTTCTCTTGAAAGTACCTGATGCCATTTTGCATGATTATCCGAATAAAATAGTAAATATTCATCCGGCCCTCCTTCCCAAGTTCGGTGGTAAAGGTATGTATGGTTCCCGCGTGCACCAAGCTGTAATAGCTTCCCATGAAAAGAAAAGCGGCATCACCATCCATTATATAAATGAACAATATGATGAAGGAAATACCATTTTCCAAGCCACCTGTCCGGTATTACCCACTGACACGCCAGATACATTGGCAACACGGGTGCACCAGTTGGAATACGAATATTTCCCTCGGGTGATTGAAGCGACTATTTTAGGCAAAAATCTTTCAATCTAATACGAAAAAACTGAAGAGCTTTGCCTATCCGATAATTGACAGTCTGCACCGACACCTCCAGCGTGTCAGCAATTTCTTTATGGGTCAGTTGTTTATATCGACTCATAACATATACTTTTTGCTGTTCTTTAGGAAGAGCATGAAGAGCTTCCATATAGGCATTAAACAACTCCGTGCTATAACAAGAATCCAATGCCGGCAGAGATTTTAACTGTTGGCTCTGGTACTCTTCATATACCTGACGGGTAATATGGGAACGGGTGATTGAATTCAATGCCCTGTTCCTGACACTGGTAAATAAGAAAGATTTCAGCGACAAGTCCTCTACCAGCGACTCACGCTTTTCCCACACATACATCATCAAATCCTGCACTATTTCTTCAGCCTCTTCAAGAGAAACATACGAGGAACAAAACAAACATAGCGGCTTGTAATAAGAAGCATAAACCAGGGAAAATACTTTTTGATCCCCTGACCTCAAGGTTTTAATAATTAAGCGGTTATCATTAAGGTTCATAGGTCATTTTTAATTTAAGGTTACACAAACATAAGTATTTATTTCAAAATAAGAAAACAAGAATGAGATAAAATACAAAAAATATAAGTTTTTGTTTAGTAACCCGGTTATGATATTTGTATTAATAATGTTGACCGACTTAAAGAGAGATTAACAGAAACCTTAATAAATAAACCTTGATAAGTTAACCTTAAACTGAATGCCTATGCGAAAAATTATCAAATCAAACCTATTGGGTAAACATACCCAATTATCAACAAACCTATTATTTAATCTAAAAACAAAAATCTAATTAAGAACGAACCTCAAAATCTAACCTTATGAGACGAATTTTTACTTTTTTCCTGACATTCCTATTGGGAATGTTTGTAACAGCATTGTATGCACAAACGCATACAGTCAGCGGTACTGTAATAGATAAAGACGCTAACGAACCTCTGATCGGCGCAAACGTATTAATTAAAGGTACAACTATCGGAACAGTGACCGACCTCGACGGAAAGTATACCCTGCAAGCCGGCGACAAAGACATTCTGGTATTCTCCTATTTAAGTATGAAAACCATCGAGGAACCTGTAAACGGACGTACAGTAATCAACGTAAAAATGACATCGGACACAGAAACACTGGGTGAAGTCGTAGTGACGGCAATGGGTATTAAACGACAATCCGAGACACTAACCTATTCTGCGCAAACAGTAGGAGGTAAAGACGTTAATGACATCAAGAGCGTCAATATGATTAACTCCCTGCAAGGTAAAAGTGCCGGTATGATGATTACACCGAACTCAACCGGAGCCGGCGGTTCTTCCAAGATTCTGTTCCGTGGCAATAAGTCCATCAGCGGTAATAACCAGCCATTAGTAGTAGTAGACGGAGTTCCTGTCATGATGAATATCACCAATTCACAGGTAGACAGCAACTACGGAGGCCAGCGAGACGGTGGTGACGCCATGTCTACAATCAATCCGGACGACATCGCCCAAATCACCTTGCTGAAAGGTGCATCGGCAGCAGCACTTTATGGTGCGGTAGCAGCCAATGGCGCCATTATGATTACCACCAAATCAGCACAGTCGGGTAAAGTTTCCGTTAATGTATCCAGCAACACCACAATGGAGAGCCCAATGGTGCTACCCGAATTCCAGACTACTTATGGGATGAGCGACAACGGTACTTTCAGCTGGGGTGAGAAACTAAGCAGCAAAGCTCCAAACTATGCAAAAAAATTCTTCCGTACCGGATTTACAACGAATAACTCTATCTCCTTAAGCGGGGGTAATGAAAACATCCAATCTTATTTTTCCTATGCCAATGTCTATTCACAAGGTATCACTCCCCAGAATGACTACCGAAGCCACAATTTGAATTCAAAAGTAGGTTTCAATATTCTGAAAGACATTCATATTGATTTCACGGCCAAGTTTACCAACCAGCACATCACCAATCAGGCAGCTGCCGGCTATTTATGGAATCCGCTGACCGGTGTTTATCTCTTCCCTAGAGGAGAAGACTGGAATGGCTATAAAGAGAACTTCGAGGTATATGATCCCGCAAGAGGCTGCTATGTCCAAAACTGGACAAATACACAACAACAGCAATTCGGTAATCCATATTGGATGTTAAACAGACAGACCCCGATCACTGACCGTAACCGCTATGAATTTGGCGGAAGCATCAAATGGGACATAACTCCAGATCTGAATATCCAAGGACGTATGCGTTACGAAAGAGGAGAAGAACACTGGGTACACAATGCTTACGCATCCAGCGTAGGAAACCTTTATCCGATGGGACGCATGAAAGACAACCGCTATTTCAGTGACCAACTTTATGGCGATGTCTTGGTAAGCTACAACCATACATTCAATGATTTTTCTCTATCTGCTACCGCAGGTTCCAGTTTTACAAAAACCAAAACCTCTCATGTAGACCTATGGGGTGAGGGCTCCCAGTTCTCACAGCCCGGTTCCGGAAACATTTTTTATCCGAACATCTTTACTCCGAACAACTATTATGGCAATATGTCCACCGTGGGCAAAGATGACAACTGGATGACCCAAAAACGGCTGAACTCAGTATTCGCCACCGCACAACTTGGTTATCGTGAAGGCATATTCCTTGATATATCAGCACGTAATGACTGGTCTTCGGCATTAGCTTTCACAGAAAGCTGTTCATTCTTTTATCCCTCTTTTGGCGGTAGTGTCCTGCTGAACAAATTTGTAGATATGGGTAAGAACATTGATCTGTTCAAATTCCGCGCAAGCTATTCTATCGTAGGTAATGACGTACCTGTATTCATGAGTAATCTGCTCTATTCTCTAGGTTCTCAAGGTGCTATCACTCCCCCCGACAAAGCTCCGTTCAGAACATTGAAGCCGGAAAAAACTCATTCTTTAGAAATTGGTTTTGACGGTACATTCTTACAGAACCGACTGAATATCAATCTGACTTATTATAAGACCAACACCAAGAATCAGTTCTTCTCCGTTGCGGCTCCTTACGAATCAGGCTTGAGAAACCGTTATGTAAACGCCGGTAATGTAGAAAACAAAGGCTTTGAATTCAACATCGGATGGTATGAGCAGTTCACTGACCACTTCAGTTGGAGTACCAACCTAAACTTCTCTTACAATGACAATAAGATTAAAGAATTGGTAGATGACCTTCCCAACGGACTGACATTGACCGATTTCGGAGGTGCAAAAGTGATCTTGAAAGAAGGCGGCCACTACGGAGATTTATATGTACGTCACCTGATGCGTGATGAAAACGGCAAGCCCCTGCAAAACGAAAAAGGAGAGCCTATCGTAAGTGGTGATTCTATGGACGAACTGGAATACGCAGGCAATATGAATGCCAAAGTAAATATGGGATGGACGAACACATTCCGCTACAAGGACTTCTCACTATCATTCCTGATTGATGCTAAATTCGGTGGAAAAGTGATCGGTATGACCGAAGCGGCTCTAGACGGTTGGGGCGTGTCCAAACGTTCAGGTGAAGCCCGTGACGCCGGCGGTATTACAGTAGACGGAGTAAAATTTGATGCCGATAAGTACTATCGCACCACCGGTAACAATAACTTCAACAGTCCATACGCTGTAGAAAACTACGTTTATGATGCAACCAATATACGCCTTCGCGAAGTAACTTTCGGCTACACCTTCCGTAACCTGTTAGGTGCGGGCAAGAACCTGACCGCAGCCATCATCGGCCGCAACTTGTTCTTCTTCCACAAAGACGCCCCGATGGATCCGGACGTATCAGCAGGTACAGGCAATGGTATACAAGGTGTAGATATGTTTGCACTGCCTACCTCACGCAGTTTTGGTCTTAATTTAAAACTTAACTTCTAATGCTTGAAACTATGAAACGGAATAAGATATTAACATACGCCTTTTTAATGGCATTCCCAATGACCGTAGGAAGTATCTTCTCTTCCTGCACAGACGATTTTGAAAAATTGAATACCAGTAACATCCAGGTAAATCCGGCAGATCTTCCTTTTGCCGCACAATGTACCGAACCGATGACCTACTGTTATCCTCCTCAGCAAAATATGTTCCAGTTTTGGACCAACCTGACCATTGACCTTTATGGAGGTTACTTTATGACTCCCAACGGTAACTTCACCAACGGTGATATGGGAGAGAACCGGGGACATAGTGGCGGTATGTATGAGAACTATTATCTCCATATTTTCAACAACACCCGCCGCATCATCGCACAATGCGACGCCAGTGGTGAAAGAGGTCTGTCAGGCGTGATGCGTATCGTACAGGCTTACGGAACATTGATGACTACAGATGCCTACGGACCGATACCTTACAGTTCCATCCTGTCGGGCGAAAACGAAGTGTATTTCGAGTTCGACAGCCAGAAAGACCTATATAAAGCCATGCTTGAAGATCTGAGTACAGCCATTACTGACATCAGTGCCATGGGAGCAGATGAAATAGCCAAATTGAAATCCTTTGACTGTTGGTGCAACGGCGACAAAGACCTATGGGTAAAAATAGCCAATACGATGAAACTACGCATGGCGTTACGCCTGTCCAAACGGGAAACCGAAGCCAGCAACGCCGGAATGAACCTTAAGGCAATCGCTACCGAGGCTGCCCAAAACACCTTGGCAACAGTCAACAAGGATATTCTGATCGATAAAAGTCTTGAGAATGAAATGTGGCTGATGTTCAATTGGGGTGATTGTGGATTCAATGCCAATCTGGTAACTATTATGAGTGGAACCAAAGATCCGCGCCAACCATTATATATGACCCTGAATACCGGAGATATCAAAAACGAAGCCGGTACTACCACAGTAGCCGCCAATAGTCAATATCTGGGTATCCGTTTTGCCAGCGGCCTGCCTGCCAAACCAAACAGTTGGGGTAGCTTCTCCGGTTGGATTCAGGGAAACAACGGTTCCTCTTATTCCATGCCACTGCCTATCATGAAAGCAGCGGAAGCCCATTTCCTATTGGCTGAAGCAAAATTAAGATGGGATATTGGCAGTGAAAGTGTAAAGAACCTATATGAAAATGGAATCCGTGTTTCCATGACTAATGAATTAGCTTATCGGGGAGCTTATGCCGGAATCAAAGAATATCCGGAAGGAGCAGTAGACGCCTACATCAATGGAACAAGCACCCAAATAGACTATACAGATCCCATCAAAGCCGAATTAAGTACCCCGGCTGTAAATAAATTAAGTGTAAAATGGGATGAGAGCGCAAGCAACGAAGAAAAACTGGAAAGAATCATCACCCAAAAATGGCTCGCCCTATTCCCCCTATCCACCGAAGGCTGGGCAGAACAACGCCGCACCGGCTATCCACGCTTCTTTCCTGCATTCGTCAATGAAAGTAATGGAGCCGTAAACACAGAAGAAGGTGTACGCCGCGTAATTTATAGCAGCCAGGCTTATGATGCCAACGCTAAGGGAGTAGAAGGCGGAATCAAACTTCTGGACCAAGAAAATTCCAGCAAATTTGGCATCTCCGGTGACAAAGGCGGAACACATCTTTGGTGGGACAATGCTGATAAAGGAAACTTTTAAATGCAATATTTTAAGGTAAAAACTGTGATTTTTGTTTCAATAGGCATTTCATATTAAAGTTTCGGATAGGGCAGGCCGTGAGGTTTGCCCTATTTTTGTTTACAGCATATCACTTATTCTGGATACTTTGGGTTTGCGCCAGTCCTATACCATATCCTTTCGGTTCGTTCCGGCTTCCCGATACAGGGCAGTTTTTTGGCAATTACTACATTCTTCAAACATATCATCTGTCATCATCAAGCGAAAGCGTAAAAGTGCCCAAGCGGTATGAATAATCCGGCTCACCGAGCATAATTCGGGAAACATTCACTAAAAACAATATTTCCGGTTGATTTAATCGCACAAACCTACCAGATGTAAAACCGGTGAAGTGGAGGGAGTAAGAGTTTACGGCAATTGCCGCATAAGTGTTAATTTAACGCTTAACGAACTATTATCATAAATTAAATTGAATAAACTTTGCTGATTATCAAATTATTATTATAACTTTGCGATTATTCTAAAAAACGTTTGCCTATTAAGAACGTTTTTTGATTAGGAATGACAAAGTTATTTTATATACTCAGTTTGCTGATTATTAAAGTAGCAAGCAATTACATTAGTACACATTTATGGTCAGGTGAAAAAAAACTGAAGAAACGCGTATTATTGCAAACTTTGATTCTAACAGCCTGCTTCCTGCCCACTCATGGACAAGACAGTTTTTTATGTTTCCAAACAAATGTTCAAAAGAGTAATATCAGCATACACGAACAAAGAATGAAACATCCCGGGCATTCCCAAACCGCGTGTGTTCACTCTAAGCATATCGGCATTGGAAATGAAGATACCGGCAATGACCATGGAGCCGGAAAAACGAAATACAATAAGTCGGTTCCATTTCTCGCCCTGAAAACAAACATGCTGTTTGACATTGCTTTAATACCAAACATAGAAGTCGAAGTTCCCGTTGGCAAATGTTGGTCGCTCAACGGCGAATTGATGTTTCCGTGGTGGCTGTTTGATAACGACAAATACTGTATGCAAATATTATCCGGAGGACTGGAAACACGTTACTGGCTAGACAACAAGAAGAAACGAAATATCCTTACGGGGCACTTCGCCGGGCTGTATGCCGGAGGCGGAAAGTACGATTTGCAATGGAAAGAGAATGGCTATCAAGGAGAATTCTTCATTGCCGCAGGAATCAGCTACGGATATGCAAAACGCATTTCCCGAAATCTGCATTTGGAATTCAACCTCGGAATAGGAGTGCTGAGAACCTATTACAAACATTACCACGCCAACGATAACCATCAGACATTGTTGTGGCAAAACAACGGACGATATACATGGTTTGGTCCCACCAAAGCTAAAATCTCCCTTGCATGGATATTAAACCATAAAGTAAAAGGAGGTGTAAAATGAGAATGCGTTTTATCTTGCTTTCCTTTCTGCTTTTCATATCTTGCAATAGGCGCGAACTTACCTACTATGAAGTTGTGGGAGTCACCCTCATGGCAGACTGGAGCCAAGCCGGACTGGAGGGAGAAGACACCTATGGCGCGACGGCCGTTTTCTATCCCCAAAATGGAGGAGTGCCTCAAACCGTACTGATGGGCAACCGTACTCACGCCATCACCCGTTTGCCCAAAGGACATTATAACGTGATCTTATTCAACCGTTCATTCAGTGATTTCGGCGGCATTGCTTTCCGAGGAGAGAATGCTTTCCACACCTTCGAAGCGTATGCCAAACAAATAGAAAATCGTTCCGCAAGCGAAGTTAGCGTTACCTCACCCGAAAAGCTGGCAACCTGCGTCATCGAGGGATTTGAAGTGACGGACAACATAGAATGCTCACTGCACTTCACCCCTACCGAGCTGACAAGCACAGTGAAAGTGCAGATTAGCATAGACGGACTGAACAACATAAAAGATGCTACTTGCCGCCTTGGAGGCATCCACGCCTCCATATTGCTGCACAACGGCCAATGCGGTGAAAAGATGATTACACAGGAATTTTCCATAGGAAACCCGACCTTCCACGAAGGATCTTTCACCGACGGCACTCTTACAGGCGAAATCTGTGTTTTCGGATTTGACGAAGAAACCGACCACAGCATGAGCCTGAGTGCCAATCTAGTAGACGGAAAGACTAAGATAGAACAAAACTTCGATAAAGTGAGTATCTCAAAAGACACGGATGAAACAGGTGCCATCTACCTACATATAGAAGCAAAAACACCCGGACGAATACCTGATGTAGAACCTGAAAAAGATCCCAACTCCGGTTTCAATGCAGATGTAAACGACTGGGGGAAAGAAGAAAACACAGAATTGCCTTTGTAAAACAAAAGTATAATACTAATCAATAAAAAAATGAGAACAAAACATTTATTAATGGCGATAGCAACGTTGCTGGTGGCAGGTTGTTCGCAGAATGAAATTACGGAGGTCAGAACAGTCGGTAATCCAGCTGTCGGATTCGATGTCTACACGGGGGTGGCGACCAGAGGCACAGATGTTTCTACCACAACCATGCAAGGAACATGTGACGAGACCCATTATGGCGGTTTCGGCATTATGGGATATTACACAGGGAGTAAAAATTGGGATGAGGCTAAAGGAACCGTAACTCCATCTTTTATGTTCAATCAAAAAGTGACTTATGACACAAATGCAAATGAATGGACTTATTCCCCGACAAAGTATTGGCCGAACAACACGACAGACAAAGTGTCTTTCTTTGCCTATGCTCCTTATGAGAGCAATGTATCCGGAGGCCGTGTAGGAATCGTGACTTCCCAAATTGATGATACCGGCATACCTTCTATTGATTTCACATTGAAAGAAGCAACCAAAATTGATGAAATGGTAGACTTGGTTGTAGCTGAAGAATTAAACAAAACAGCACAAGATGAGGCCATACAATTCAACTTCAGGCATACACTTTCTAAAATAAATTTTAAAGCCAAATTAGGCGCTGACTATAGCGGATTGGACGGAACAAGCAGCTTCATCTATATCACTCACATGTGGATAATAGGCCAAAAGGGAGGGAGCCTGTCTTTTGATCAGACTAATAAATTAACCAACGAAAATTCTAAATTTTATACGAAGGCAACATGGAAAGACCTTCATTGGGACTATGAAAATGCTACAATCGCTGAAGGCGATTACAGCATCGAAAAGATCATGAAAATGGAAGAGAAGGAGATCACGGAAATATGGGCCGATGGTACGGAAAAATCCATTAAAGGCATCATTCTGAAAAAAGGGAACAAAGAAACTCCGGTAGATTTATTCAAAAAAGATCAATACCTGTACTTAATTCCAATCAACGATAATGCTGAAGAAGTTGCGGCAGACGGTGCCGGCGGATGTACAAGTGGCGATATTCAGATTGGCTTCCATTACGATATTGTATCCAAAACGGCAGATAGCAGCGATGACAATCCCAAATACGCAGTAAGCCATTTGGAAACAGCAGTTTCATTACCTGCCAATCACATGAAAAGAGGTAAATTTTACACATACACTTTCACTATTTCTCTGAAGGAAATAAAAGTAAGTGCGGCTAAAGTGAACGACTGGGGTAGCGTTACCGGTAATTTTGATGTAAATTAAATATTGCATAAGCCCGGATAAGGTTGAATGTCCTTCTCCGGGCACACCAACCGACAAATTGAAATTGACACATAAATAAAACAATGAGAAGATTAAGAAAGATACTCTTTTTTATAATCCTTTCGGCATGGACACTCACGTCTTGCGAAAAGGATACAGGCACAGAAACCGTAAATGTTCCCATAGGCTTCTCCAACAATGTAACGACCGCCACAAGGGCCAGCGATATAAACAACGACAATCTTACCTCCATCGGAGTATTTGCCAGTCTTACCCACGGCAACTTTGACGCAACAGTTTCCACCCCCAACTTCATGTACAATCAGCTGGTGGAAAAGAAAAACGGCACATGGCAATACACTCCCCTGAAGTATTGGCCAAACAATGATTCGGATAAAATCAGTTTCTTTGCCTATGCACCCCACAATGCCACGGGCGTTACGCCGAGCAACGCAATCCAAAAGGGTTATCCTTCATTCACTTACACTACACCCACAGCAGAAGCCGACCAGGTGGACCTGCTTGCCGCCACCCCCATTATAAACCAAAACGGGGGCAGTGTGGATTTCAAAATGCAACACGCACTTACCAAGGTGGTTTTCAATGTGAAAAGTAATGACGACATAACGGGAAAGGTAATCACAGCTTTCTCCATTACGGGAGCAAAAAGCGGGACACTGGCTTTTCATGTGCCGGCAAACGATGACGACAAGGGTTTCGGTTGGACTTATCCGTCAACGGTTACTGCCGAAACATTTACCGCTACCACAAAATCCCTGTCCGTACCGGATAAAAGTACTCCGGAGGAAGCTATGCTATGTACCTACTTCCTGCTCCCCACAAATATAGGAAACACATTCAACATCACCTATACATACATAGGAATCAAAGGAACGCAAACCGTCACGTTGACCAATCAGCCTTTACCCTCACTCGACAAATGGCTGTCGGGGGCTTTCGTGAGCTACACCATCGGCATAGACAAAAAAGTAGTCACTGCCACAACAGAAAGTCATCCCACATGGGGGAATGGCGGTCAGGGATCTGTGGACGGAACAATTAATTGAATCTGAAAGAAAAACTATATATACATATGAAATACTCTTTTATCGTCACGGTATTATGCGGCCTCCTTGTCATAGGTGGCGCATGTACGCACGAAAACGACCCAGAGGATGGCAAAAGAACTAACCAGACGCCCCTCATCGTGAAAGCCACGGCAAGCAATTTCAATCATCTCTCCATATCCGGCTCCCCCTTTGCACGTACTCCCTTGGAAGACGGAGCCGAAACGCAGTTTAGTGCAGGAGACGCCATCGGCATTTTCGCCGTTAAAAATAATGCGATAGCAGATGCCGTCAACAACATCAAACTGACTTATAAGAAAACAGGCATTGACACAGGTGAGTGGATTCCTCCTGCCGGCACTTCGCTCTATTGGAATGAAGGTATGGACTATATCGCGTACTATCCCTACAAGGAAGGTGTCACGATAGATACCGGTAAAACCATAGATGAAATCATGACCTCACTAGTGGACAACGAAAAGCTGAAACCCGGAGCGGATCAATCCGGTTCCGATGAATATACCGCCTGTGACCTGATGACCGCCGTAGGAAAGGTCAGCGAGGAAACCCTGACTTTTGAATTCGAGCATCGGTTCGCATTACTGATATTGAAGCCACAAGCGCATTTCAAATATGTTCCACCCGCGGATGCAGTCTTCACCTATCGCAACAATGGAACATTATCAGACCTGACTGTCGATGTCACAGCCAAAAACGTGAAACTGAACAATGTCACTCCCTGCAAAATGGACGACGGCAGTTTCCGTGCCATTGTCCTCCCCACCAAGACAGCGACAGCCATAGCCGGGAGCTATTCAATAACCGATGTATCAACTTCCGGCACAAGCACAGACAAAACACTGACCTACTCATTCACCCCCTCCACAGCGTTCACTGCAGGATGCTGCTACACCTTAGAGGTGAAAAGCCCGTTATCTGCCATAGAGAAAACACGGGAACTCACTCCCGGTGATTTTGTTTTTTTCACGGCAAACAATAAAATAGAGATTTTCCCCGGAGATGGAGTCTTTGAGGGCAACACAATCCCCGACTACAAAGATGCTGCAGGGATGGTAATTACTTGCGATCCGGAAAAAATGACCGATCCGGAATGCAATAAGAAAGGATGGACACATGCCTATGTGATGGGATTGGAAAACATAGGAGTGGCAAAATGGGGAGACAAGGTAGATGAACCCGATATCCCTAATATGACAACAAACGATTTACTGGAGAATAACATGAATGGCTATTCTGAAACGCAAGTAATATTGAATACTTATGATGATACTCAACTTAAGAATACATACAAAGCTTTTTTTAAGATAAAAGATTATCGGACGAAAAATAAAATACCGAATGACGAAAATATATGCAGTCCGTGGTTCATGCCGAGTATAGGTCAATGGTTCGATCTGCTCATAAATATAGGGGGAAAATCTCCGAGAACATTTGAAAGACAGTCTGCATACAGTTTAGAAACTCTGATATATGGAACCGAAACAAGAGAAAAAATAAGTAAACAATTAGCCAAAGCCGGAAGTACGTTGGGAGAAATTGTCGGCAACAGAAACATTTTCAGATGCACCACCGAATCCAATGTAGCGACAGATGCCTGGATTCTTATTTGGCACTTTGAGATGCTCGATGGCGTTTTTTGGGAAAGAGTAGCTGTCAAAACTTACAGCAAGCTTTCTGATTCCGGATATAACGTCCGTCCTTTCTTCGCTTTTTAACTATCAAAAACGTAACTTCGATATAAGAGTTATCGTATAACTGATTAATAATGAATTAATTCACAAATGTGCTAATATGCCAATGATCATGCGGAATAGAGCGCAGCCAATTGGCATATTAGCACATTGACACATTGGCAAATTATTCAAAACCATTCTGCAACGAGCGTACCAACGATGCCACCCGTGCATAAGGGGGGGCTTGTACCAGCTATCAGCCCGTCTGGTATTCTATTCCATAACCGCTTTATGCCCTTTAAGGCTCTGTTAAGGCGGATAGCCTGCCACAGCTTTGACATAAAGCCATGCTTTTAATGTGCCTTTTCTGGAGACTTCTCGGGAGAAAGATCCCATATCCCTTTTAATCGGTATGCAGATACTAAATTCCGAAGCCGGTACAGTGAACGCTAATCACATTAACTAAAGGCTGTTATCATACAGCCACCCCATTCCATCCATTATTCCACCTTAGTGAAAATGCCATTTCACTAAGGTGAACTACTTGCTTCACCCAGGTGAAAGAAGCGCTTCACCAAGGTGATATTTCGGATGCCGCCGGATAGAAACACAAATCCGCCTATGCTCTTGCCGGAAAACAGCTGCAGAAAAGACACACGCATGAAGAAAACCTGTTTCTGCCGGATGAAAAGCAAGCAGAAGCAGGACTACAAACCGTTTCAGTGGAATTCGAAAAGTATTCGCACGGCATTATATTGATTTACAACAAGATATGGTGACAGAATAAAATAATATAAAAGGGAAAAATGTTTTTTGTTCAAGATCGATATCCCTTACACTGACTATGAAATTAAAGACTTTTCACCTCGTATCGCTTGACTACCGAAAAAAAAGCCGTAAGTTTGCCTCTGTTTACATAAAAACGTAATATGAAACTATCGGCAAAGGAATTTGAATACCAATTTCGCTGTCTTTACCGTCCGCTGAATATGTATGCCCTGCGCTATACTGAAAATCTGGATGACGCAGAAGACATCGTCCAACAAGCCTTCTCTGATGTATGGGAAAAGCTTGTCGGAGGCACATCTATTCAAAATCTGAAAGCTTATATGTACCAAACTGTACGTAACCGCTCACTCACACTGGTAACCAACCGGCAAACACACTGTGAAACAACCGAACTGACAGACTTGGAAGATTTAACAGAAGAAGAACGCATCATCCGGTCAGAACGTGATGCTCGTTTATGGACAGCTATCGACCACCTTCCTACCGAACGGAAAAAGATCTTTCTGCTTTCCAAACGTGACGGCCTTACTTATCAGGAAATTGCCACCGAGCTGGGTATTTCTATAAAAACAGTCGAACATCAAATCAGTAAGGCACTGAAAACATTACGAGAAACAGCCATTAAAATATATACTTTTTTCTTCGGATAAAAAAATCGGCAAGCGAATAGGGGGATTTTGTCTTTTCCCTGTCTTAACAATAAAAAGAAAAAAGATCGCATGGAGAAAGAAGAAAAAGATATTCGTTTTGTAGCCCGGTTCTATCGGGAAAACAGGCTGGACACGACACAAGCCTGGCAAAAACTAGGTATCGGCAAACAGAAAAATAATTCTATCTTATTATATAGACTAATAACTATCGCCGCTGTCACTTTCCTGATAGCCGGATTCAGTTGGTGGTGGATATACGACAGGCAAGATTGGATTGTCATTGCCTCATCCGCACACGCTGTCAAAGAAGTCACGCTTCCGGATAACAGCCATATTACGCTGGCAGAGAATTCGGCCTTACAGTATGACCGCTTGGCATACGGCAAAAAAAACAGGAACGTCACTTTAAACGGAAAAGCATATTTTTCAGTCACACATCAAGAACAATGTCCCTTCAGGGTACAGACCGAACTGGCAAACATACAAGTACTAGGTACGCAATTCCAAGTAACGGCAAATGCAAATCAAACTTCGGCAACCGTAGAGTCTGGAAAAGTCCGTTTTTATAACAAAGAACAAAAAGAAGCTATCCTGACAAAAGGCATGTATGCTTTCATTAACCAAAAAGGACAAATGCAAATAGAAAAGCAAAGTGATCCCAACACTTTTGCATGGAAGACTCACGTGTTTGTTTATAATGAAGCCCCCTTGAAAAAGGTAGTAAAAGAACTAGAAGAAGTCTATAAGGTCCATATCGGCGGAATTCCACAAAAAGAGTACTATTTGACCACGACCTTTGACAATACTCCGATAGAAGACATAATTGAAATCATAAACCAAACACTAGATACAAAACTAGACATAACCCAATGATGCAATTCCATTCTAAATTTTCTTTTCTTCTGCTCCTTTGCCTCATGCACATTTGCATTGAGGCAAAAGGAACAGAACATGACGAACCCCTCGTAACATTAGATATGAAACAAACCCCCATCCGTAAAGTTTTAGCAGAAATCACCCGGCAGACAGGTGTAACCTTTTCGTATGAATCCTCTTTAACAAAACATCTGTTACCGATAGATATAACAATAACCGCCCAGCCGTTATCCCACTGTTTGCGCATTCTGTTTCAAAAACTGTCCGTAGAATATATACAATCAGGCAAATACATCATCCTCAAGAAAAAACAGAAAAACATTGTAATCAGCGGCTTCATACGAGACAAATCCTCCTCAGAGTCCCTTATAGGCGCCTCCATCTATGATGCTAAAAGCCATCAAGGAACAACCAGCAACGCCGACGGCTTTTTCAGCCTGACCCTGGAAGCCGGAAACGATGTATACCTGAACATCTCCTATGTAGGTTATGACAGTTTCCACCGTTCATTCATACAATTGGAACAAGACACGCTGCTTCCGGTTCTGCTGAACAGCCACCAGCAATTAGCCGAAGTAGTAGTGACCGGAGAATATACCTCTTCTCCATTAGTCCAAACATCCGATATGGGACATACCCGTCTCAACAAAGACCTGATCCAACAAACCCCGGTATTATTCGGAGAAGCTGATATTATAAAAACCCTACAGACCTTGCCGGGTGTATCGGCAGGCACAGCCGGATTGGCAGGAATGTATGTGCGGGGCGGTAATGGAGACGACAATCTTTATATGATAGAAGGGAATCCGTTATACCAGATCAACCATGTGGGCGGTCTGTTTTCCTCCTTCAACGCCGAAGCCGTAAAGGATGTAGAATTCTTTAAGTCCGCCTTCCCCGCCCGTTACGGAGGAAGACTGTCCAGCGTAGTCGATATCCATACAAAGGATGGCAACATGAAAGAATATCACGGAAGCGCCATGCTGGGACTGACCTCAGGCAGCCTGAATCTGGAAGGTCCGTTGGTCAAAGACCGGACCTCATTCAACTTTGCATTACGCCGTTCATGGATTGACGCGCTTTCGGCCCCAACCATCGCCATCTGGAACGCTACCAGAAATAAAGGAGAAACCCAAATAGTGGCACGATACGCTTTTACCGACATGAACTTTAAACTCAACCACCAGTTCAATGACCGCAGCCGCGGATATGCCGGTCTTTACTGGGGAAACGATTTTTTGAAGGGAGGAGAAAAAAGAGAAGGTGACAACGGATATGAAAGCAGAAACACCGGCAGACTGCGATGGGGAAACATCATGGCATTTACCGGCTGGTCATACGTATTCAACAACCAACTCTTCGGTAATGTGAATGCCGCCTTTACCCACTACTCTTCCACCTTGAAAGGAGACTACTACCAAGGAACAGAAGCCAACTACGTATCACAGGAAAGTTCAACCCAGAACCGCATTGACGACCTCAGCATACGAGCCAATTTCGATTTCCGCCCCAATGCTTCCCATCAGTTGCATTTCGGCACTCATTATATTTACCACCGTTTTCATCCCGTAGACGAAAAATCGTATTTTTCCAATGGTATGACCACCCAGACCAGACAAAACAACGACACTGCCCTACCTGCACATGAATTAGGCATATATATGGAAGAAGACTGGAAAATGAACAAAAGAATACGTTTGAACGCCGGGATTCACCTCGGACTATACACCATTGACGGGAAAACGTACACTTCTCTGGAACCCCGTTTTTCCAGTCGTTTCCTGATCAATCCGCAACTCAGTCTCAAAGCCTCTTATACCCGGATGAGCCAATATGTACATCAAGTCAATGAAAGCTACATCAACCTGCCCACAGACACATGGATACCGGTCAGCCGCAAGCTGAAACCGATGCAGAGCGACCAACTGGCTGTAGGAGCTTATTACACCACCGGCAACAAAATCTACTCTTTCTCCATAGAAGGATATTATAAATGGATGAAACATCTGATGGACTATAAAGACAACTACCAGTTTCTCCCTCCTTCCACCAGCTGGGAAGATAAACTGACTCAAGGAAAAGGACGTTCTTACGGCGTAGAACTTATTGCCCGCAAAGAAAAAGGAAAAATAACCGGATGGGCAGGTTATACTCTAAGCTGGAATGACAGACAGTTCACTGAGATAAATAAAGGCAAGCGTTTTCCTGCCAAATTCGACAACCGGCATAAATTCAATATAATAGCCAATTGGAAAATCAAGCCCAAACTGGAGTTGACCGGAAGCTGGACCTACGCAACCGGTAACCGGCTCACGGTTTCTTTCGAAAACTACCAGGCCGTTTCTCCCCAACATCCGTTTCCGGGAGGCAGCCTGGTTCCTCCTTATATAGATTCAGGCGGATTAGACTATTATACGGAACGTAATAATTTCCAACTTCCCGCCTATCACAGACTCGACTTGGGCATCAATATTTACCGGCCAAAGAAAAAGAACCGGATGGGAATATGGAATATCAGCATCTACAATGTCTATTCCTACATGGCACCCGTCAGCATACGCAAAGGATGGTGGTATAATAACGACTGCTTCTATACCCTGGGCATAGTTCCCATTATACCATCAGTTTCTTACACTTATAAATTTTAAATGATTATGAAACATCTGCTATATACATTACTTCTCGGAGTGTTCCTTACCTCCTGTTATCGAAAAATAGATTTGGACGAATATCGCACTACGCCCAAAATGGTAATAAACAGTGTAGTATCCCCCGACACAGTGGTAATGGCCTCCATCACCCGGACCTGGTTCTATCCAGACAAGAAGCCTTATGTCAATCTCCCTCACGCCCATGTGGAGCTCTATATCAACAATCAATACATAGAAACCATGCAATGGAAAACACTGAATAATCCCCGGAACCCAGACCAGCCGGATACCTTATTCCTTTCAAATACAATCCCGGCAGAAGGAGACCGGATAAAAATTGTTGCATCCACCCCCGAATATGGTACAGTAACGGCAGAAGATATCATACCAAAGAAAGTACCTATAAAAAACGCCAGTCATACAATAAAAAAAGGTAACGGAGTTTATCAAGGAACAATTTCCGACTATTTTGAAATATACTATGAAGTCACGTTTGATGAATTTCCGGAAAAGAACAATTATTATCTGGCCAAAATCACACAAATAAAAACGGGCTATTACGGTTACTACGAAACAAAAATAGATTATATAGATCCTGTATTCAAGGAACAGGATGCCATATTGGACGAAAGTATGGCATTCAACGGATTGGAAAAAAGAGGAGGAGCCCTCTTTACCGACCAAAGCATTAACGGACAAACCTATACTTTACAAATAAAAGAGACAACGGCAGAGTTAGACGAAACAGAACAAAGAATCATTTCCATCTATTCCCTTTCCGAATCCTACTTTTTATACCTGTTGTCCTTACAAAAAATTGCCGGAAGCACGTTAGAAGGAGGCTTGGGTAACATTGGACTAGCCGAACCTCTACGGGTTTACAGCAATGTGGAGGGAGGAACCGGCATTCTGGGCGGCAACCAACATTCGGAAACAACTATAACATTGAATAACCCATCTAAAAAATAATTGATTATGGATACATTACAACAAGCTCCCGCCTTATGGTATTGGAGCGAACCCGCATCGGGATACAGCATTGAAGATTGCGAACAGATTGTAGCAGAAGAGATGCAAACAGCAAAAGCAGACTAAAAGTTCTGGCCACCGTAGGGGTACATTGAAATGTCCCCCTACGGTAAAAAAGAAATTTCACGCCTCAATGGATAATTCCCCCGCAAATGTTCAAATTCTTCGGGATGCCGTTTCAATGCATCACTGTCACGAGTCGGATCATACACCTGTAGAAAAGCCTCTTCCGGATCAGAAGAATAATCCATATACGGCAAAGCGGGCGGTACTATTTTAAAATCAGCCTGTATATGGAAGAAGTTACAAAGCTCCTCCAATGCCATCCGTGTAGCATTCGACTTTCCGTCAGCTGAATACCCTGCTATATGAGGGGTTCCCAAAAAAACTTTCTGCAACAAATCCGGGTGAATATCCGGTTCATTTTCCCACGTATCAATAACCGCATCACGTATCCGGCCTGTCTTCAGCGCATCAAGCAAAGCCAATGTCTCCATTACTTCTCCACGAGAAGTATTCACAATAAAAGGTTTCCGCTGCAAACCGACAAAGAAATCCGCATCCGCCAGATGGAACGTTTTATATTTCCCATTCCTGTTCAGCGGAGTATGAAAGGTTATTATATCACATTCCCGTGCCAGCACAGACAAATCCACAAATCCTGTTTCCCCCCGGTCCGCACGTGGAGGATCATTCAGCAAGACCCGCATCCCCAATGCCTCCGCCATACGTTGGATACGGCTTCCCACATGTCCTACCCCAACAATACCCAGACAGCTTTCTTCCAATCTCACCCCCTTCCGGCGTTTCAACAATAATAATACCGAATGCAGGTACTGCTCCACACTGCCGGCATTACAACCGGGACAATTTTTCCATACAATTCCCGCCTCATCACAATAGTCCACATCAATATGATCAAAGCCGATGGTTGCAGTAGCAATGAATTTCACCTTGCTTCCTTCCAGCAGTTCGCGGTTACAACGGGTACGGGTACGGATCACCAATGCGTCAGCATCCCGTACATCCCCGACGGTAAAACCACTGCCGGGCAAATACACCACTTCATCGGCTATCTGTTCGACAGCTTCATGTATATAAGGTATTTTATTATCTACAATTATTTTCATCTTTCAAAAACTTGCTTGGGAACAAAGGTAGACACTTTTACCGAATAATAATTGGCTGATTAGAAAACTTTGCATAGATTTGTACATTCAATAAAACAGCTGTTATGTCCAAGATTCTTGTAATCTGCTTTTCATCCATCAATAATGTGGCAATGGCAATCCCGGTCATTCACTCATTGGCTACGCAATATGCCCAGCATCAAATCATGGTGCTGAGCATAGACACATTCTCCCCCTTATTCGAGAATGTGCCGGACAATGTTATTTTCCGTGGAGCAGATTTCAGAGGAGAACATGCCGGATTAATGGGTTTGGGATGGCTGTACAATGATTTAAAAGAAGAAAAATTTGATGCCGTAGCCGCTTTCCAGCCCACATTCCGCAGCCGTTTTCTTTGCTGGCGTTTTCGTCTGGCAGGCATAAAAGCAGCCCACATCAAGCAGAACAGGCGGGAACTGCAAAAACTGATATGGCGGAAACATAAAATATATACAGAGCAAGACTCCTTTTTTCAGCGCTGTGCCCATACGCTCAATCAGATAGGTTACCCCATCCGGTTAAGTTTCCTCTCCCTTTTCGGAAAGAATAAAGGCAATATTTCCAGCCTGGCGCCGTTAACCGGTGAGAAGAACCAAGAAACATGGATTGGAATCGCTCCCTTTGCAACACATGTAGGCAAAATCTATCCGTTGTCAAAGCAAGAGCAGATCCTCAAACATTTATCTGCACGCGACCATACAAAAATCTTCTTATTCGGAGGCGGAAAAAAAGAAATCAAAGTATTGGAAGAATGGGCCCAACATTTCCCCAATGTCATCTCAACAGCCGGCAAACTAACCATAAATATGGAATTGGCCCTCATGAGCAATATGGACGTCATGCTGGTAATGGATGCCGCCAATATGCACCTTGCATCACTAGTGAACATCCCGGTTGTGTCCATTTGGGGGGCAACGCATCCCTGTGCAGGCTTTGCAGGATGGAATCAGTCTGCGGCAAACATAATACAGATAGACCTGCCCTGCCGTCCTTGTTCCTTATCCGGAGAAAAGCACTGTTATAGAAAAGATTATGCCTGTCTGCAAGGCATAACTCCCGAAATGGTAATAGAACACATAAACAAAGTCATCAGTTAAATGAAACAAATAAATCTCATATATTATTCCGTTTTCTTTTTGTGGTATTTGCTTTCGCTTCTACCCTTACGATTCTTATATTTCATATCCGATCTTCTTTTTTATCCGCTCTATTATTGCATCCGCTACAGACGTAAAATCATACGCAATAATTTATCGAACTCATTCCCCGAAAAAGATTTAAAAGAGATTGTCCAAATCGAGAAACAATTTTACTCTTTCTTTTGCGACTATATAGTAGAAACGCTCAAGTTATTCTCCATTTCAAAAAAACAACTGATGAGAAGAATGACTTTTGAAGGACTGGACGAGATAGTGGAAAACATGAACAAAAAGAACAAAGACTTCTGTTTTATCTATTTAGGGCATTATTGCAACTGGGAATGGATTGCATCCTTGCCTTATTGGATTTCCAAAGACATATCCTGCGGACAAATCTATCATCCACTGTACAATCAGGCTTTCGACAAACTATTTCTAAGATTACGCAACCAGTTCGGAGGCGAATGCATCCCCATGAAAACGACTTTGCGCCGCATCATTGAATTGAAACGGACAAAGCAAAAGGCAATTATCGGATTTATTTCGGACCAAGCACCCAAGTGGAACAGCATACATCACTGGACTGAATTTCTAAACCAAGAAACACCGGTTTTCATCGGTACGGAGAAAATAGGCAAGCAAGTGGACGCCTTGATTTATTATGCTGACATAACACGGGTCAAAAGAGGATACTACCACTGCCGGCTCAAACCATTGTGCGATACCCCCCGGCAAGTACCCGATTTTGAATTGACCGATTTGTTTACCCGAGAATTGGAACAAACAATAAAAGCGCATCCCCAATATTGGCTCTGGAGCCATAACCGCTGGAAAAGAACTAAAGAAGAGTGGCTGCGCAGACAACAGGAAGAAACTAAGTGATTATGGAAAAATATGATTATTTGATAGTAGGTGCCGGTTTGTTCGGCGCCGTTTTTGCCCACGAGGCAAAACGAGTAGATAAACATTGCCTGGTAATTGACAAGCGCAATCATCGCGGAGGCAATATCTACTGTGAAGATATAGAGGGCATCCATGTACATAAATATGGTGCACATATCTTCCATACCGACAATAAAGAAGTGTGGGACTATGTAAACAGCTTTGTCGAATTCAACCGATACACCAACTCCCCTTTGGCTTACTTTGACGGGAAATTATACAATCTTCCCTTCAACATGAACACTTTTTATCAGCTGTGGGGAGTAAAGACCCCGGCGGAAGCCAAGGCCAAGATAGAAGAGCAACGTAAAGAATTTGACCATATCACCACCCCCGCCAACCTGGAGGAGCAAGCATTAAAGCTATGTGGAAAAGACATTTACCATCGCCTTATCAAAGGTTATACAGAGAAACAATGGGGACGTTCCGCCAAAGAATTACCGGCATTCATCATCAAACGTATTCCTTTCCGTTTCATTTATGACAACAACTATTTCAATGACAGCTACCAAGGAATCCCCAAAGGCGGATACAACGCCCTTATCGATGCGTTACTGGAAGGAACCGAGGTTCGTCTCAACACCAATTATTTCAGCAACCGCAATGAACTGGACGCATTGGCAGACAATATCCTGTTCACCGGATGCATAGACCAGTTCTTCGATTACCAATGCGGACATCTGGAATACAGAAGCCTGCGCTTTGAACATAAACAGCTGGAAACAGAGGATTTCCAAGGCAACGCAGTAGTCAATTATACAGAACGTGAGGTACCCTATACCCGAATCATTGAGCACAAGCACTTTGAATTCGGCACACAGCCCACCACTGTAATCACGTATGAATATCCCGATGATTTCGCGCCGGGCAAAGAACCTTACTATCCGATAAACGACAAGCGGAACACCGAAATGATGAGCCAATATAAAAAACTGGCCTCTGAGCGGAAAGACGTTTTATTCGGAGGCCGTCTGGCACAATACGCATACGCCGACATGGACGATACCGTAGCCGCTGCCCTCGCCTTATGCAAAAAGACATTTAAATAAAAGGAAATCCTTGGACTCCCCAAGGTTTTCCGCTAAATTTGCATGATATTCCTAAATTGACAAACAATATAGATAACAAACCAATGAAGTGCCTTCATATCATAACACCCGTAAAAGATTCGATTGACTCCACGCTTGAAACCGTAAAAGCAATCATGGAATCGGATATTTTGGTTCCTTTCACTTACACTGTCTATAACGATTTCAGCACGGAAGAAAATACCCATCGGCTGGAAGAGGCCGCCCGTCAATGGAATTTTCGTCTGGTCAACTTATCAGACCTGACCGACCACCCCTCTCCCAACTATCTACTGGTGTTACAAACAGCACAAAAAGAAGCCATCGAAGCAGATGCAGGATTGCTGATTGTGGAATCGGATGTTATTGTCAAAAAAAACACATTGCAATCACTATACAATGGAGCATTGCAACAGAAACAATGCGGAATTGCAGCAGCTGTGACAACCGATGAAAAAGGCATAATCAATTACCCCTACCTACACGCCAAGGGACACGAGAATCAAGTGTACCCGGAAAAAAAGCATTGCAGCTTCTGCTGTTCACTACTCACCCCCGGACTGCTGAAAGCATTTGACTTTCAGACATTAGACCCAAGCAAGAACTGGTATGATGTGACCATCTCGCACGAGTCACTGAAACGAGGTTTCCAAAACTACCTGTTCACCACGTTGCCCGTATGGCACAGGCCCCATAGCAGCCGTCCGTGGAAACAACTGAAATACAAGAATCCTTTAAAATATTACTGGTTGAAATATACCAAAGGACTAGACAAAATTTAACACTATTATAATGATATGAGCAAGACAGAGCGTTTGTTTCATCCCCGCACCTTAGTGATTCACCCTGATTTCAAAAATCTGGAAGAATTTATAGTATCCATTCCCGAACGTTTCCAAAGGAATGAAGGTACTGTTATTCACCAAGGGCGCAATGAATTGCGGAAAATGGAATACAATGGCAAAGAATATGTTATCAAATCCTTTCACAGCCCCCACCTTATCAACCGGTTTGTATATGGCATATTTCGTCCATCCAAGGCAAAACGCTCTTACGACCATGCAGAAATGCTGCTGAAAATAGGTGTAGGCACCCCGCAACCGGTGGGATATATGAATATACGTTCAGGGCTGCTGTTCGATAAAAGTTATTATATCAGCCTCCTCTCCACCTGCCCCTACATTTACGACAACCTGTTCACACAGCAATTTGACTACGCCGAGGAAGTATTCCGCGCCATAGGCAAAGTGACCGCCCGTCTTCACGAACACGGATACGCCCACAAAGACTACGGACGTGCCAACATCCTGTTTCAGAAAACTCCCAATGGCATAACAATAGAAATTGTCGATTTGAACCGGATGTACATCGGCCCCATAGATATGAAGACCGGCTGCAAAAACTTTGAACGCCTGCCGGCAACTCCACAAATGCACCGATGGATGGCAGAAGAATACGCCAAGACACGGAACTTTGATGTGGAAAAATGCTTTGAGCTCATGAGAGCCTATAGAAGCGTACAGCCGGGAAAAATAGATAACCTTTACTAAAAACTAAATGCATCATGAACATTATAGCCGTAGTTGTAACCTACAACCGAATGGAACTTCTGAAAAGAAATATTCGTTGTCTGCAACAAAACAAGCCGATATCTTCCATTGTAATAGTAAATAACGGAAGCACGGACGGTACAACGGAATGGCTTGCCGCACAGGAAGGGCTGACAGTAATCAATCAGACCAATGTGGGCGGTGCGGGAGGATTCTATACAGGCATACAATACGCTTATCAGGCGGGTGCCGACTGGATTTGGTGCATGGATGACGATGTATTTCCGCGGGCCGACTGTCTGGAACAACTCTTGCCGTATACCGACAAGAAAGATATCGGCATACTGGCCCCTCGCAGGTTGCTCGAAGGAGAAATATTCACCCATGACTTCCAGGCATACAACCTGAGCAATCCTTTTGTATCCATGTACAGCAAGAAACTGGCAGGACGGCACATCACCTCACCGACAGAAATTACGGGAACAGCTTTCGAAGGTCCGTTCATCCGCCGCGAAGTCGTTGAGAAGATAGGTCTTCCCAATAAAGACCTTTTCATTTTCTGTGATGATACAGATTACTGTCTCCGCACCATACGGGCAGGGTACAAAATACTCTATATACCTGATGCCCTGATGGATAAAGAGAAATTCTTCTCCAACGACACATGGAATGAGCGAAGCAAGAAGAAAAAGTGGAAACGCTTTTATCAGATCCGTAATTCAACTTATTTAAACCATCACTACGGACGCAACATAGCAGTGAAATATCTTCGCGGCTTCAACGGAGTAATGGGATATATTTTCATCGCGTTGTTCACCAGTCCGTTTGCAAAAGCCTATCAATGGAAAGATATACCCCGATTATGGAAAGCCTATTGCGACGGAATACATGAAAAACTTGGAATTATGAGTTAAAAAACGGCAACGCTCTTACCAGTTAATGTTTCATAATAAACTAGCATTTATATACTATATTTACAGAAAAAGAGTAAATTTGTTATATAATTAAATATCAGAATATTATGAGAAAACTAAGGATTACGTTATCTATTATAATGAGTTCAGAATAAAACAAATTCTTTTGACAATAGTATTAATTATCTCTAATATGACAGGTAGAAATCAATAATCATTGGTTATTTATGAGCAATTTATTACTATCCAAAATAGGGCACGTTATATCCGAATTTCCTTTGGCTTTTAAACAAACGAAAGAAGTCAAATTATTCATGACATTGCTGGTAAAAAACGAAGAAGGGATGCTGGAAGAGAATCTACAGTTCCATAAAGCGATGGGAGTGGACGGGTTTATCATTACTGATAATAACTCCACAGACTCAACTCCGGACATTATCCGTAAATACAAACAAAAAGGGTGGATTAAAGAAGTGATAGAAGAAAAGGCTACCAACTATGAACAAAAGGACTGGGTAGACCGTATGATTTGGAAAGCCAAAACCATTTATAAGGCCGACTGGATTATCAATGCCGATGCCGACGAATTATGGTATGCCCCTACCGGCAATTTGAAAGATGAATTATATGCCACCAATGCCAATGTGCTGAATTGTGAAATGAGAAGTGTCTATCCTGAAGAAGAAAAGCCCTTTTGGCAATGGGATAAGACTGTAAAAGCGGTAACCGAACCTGAAAAATATGACTTGTCACTCTATTCGCTGTTTGAGCGTCAGAACAAAAAAGTCATTCACCGGACTGCCGGTTACCTGCAAATTTCAATGGGAAACCATAAAGTAACCATGTTCCCACAAAACTCTGCCGACAGCCATATCCATGTATATCATTACAATATACGCGGCAAGCAGCAGTTTATGGAAAAGATGATAAATGGCGGCAAGCAACTGGAGCAACACAAGGGCAAACACGGAGGTCGCCACTGGCGCTACTTCTATCAGTTACATAAAGAAGGAAAACTAGAGGCTGAATATGAACGTGTTATCGGCAGTGCTTATTTTGAAGCACTTCGCAAAGACGGATTCATTATTCCGGATGTAACGATTCCTAATTTCTTTAAAAGATTAAAACCTGATATATAATGAAACATGCATTTCTGATTATCGCCCACAATGAATATCCGGTACTGGAGGTACTACTTTCCATGTTGGACGATGAACGTAATGACATTTATTTGCATATTGACAAACGGGCTACAGAACTGTTTCAGCAAATAAAAAAAGTCAAAATGCAGAAAGCCGGCTTTTATTTAATAGAAAATCCCATCGAAGTATATTGGGGTGATATCAGCCAAGTACAAGTAGAATATCTTCTCTTTGAAACGGCCTTATCACACGGTTCCTATGCTTATTATCATTTATTATCCGGAACGGATTTGCCCATAAAAAGCCAAGATTACATTCATGCTTTTTTCCAGCAGAATGCCGGTAAAGAATTTGTAGGCTTTTGGCAGGATGCCGCTCATCAGCGTGATTTGGAGCGCAAAGTATTCCGATACTATTTTTTTACAAAAAGGTTAAAAGATAAGGAACATCTGTTACATGGAATTACAGCATTAATCCGAAACCTCATATTAGCAGTACAGAAAATAAGCCATTATCGCAGAAAACAAACTTTTGAATTCAAAAAAGGAGGAAATTGGATAAGTATTACCGAAAACGCAGTCAAGTATCTATTACAATACAAAGAGATTGTATTAAATCGTATGAAATATACACTTTGCGCAGATGAAATATTCATTCAAACTATTTTATGGAACTCTCCTTTTCGAGAAAGAATGCATTGTACGAACAATGCCAATACCGGTAGTATGCGGGAAATTGACTGGGAGCATGGCAGCCCCTATATATGGCAGGACCATGATTATCAAACGCTTATTAACTCTAATAAAATATTTGCACGGAAATTCAATTCAAACCAGATGGGAATTGTCTACAAGATTCAAAAATTATATTTAAAACAAGTTCCCAAATGAATATACTATTTTATACTACCAATGAAGTTGCGCCACAATACGGAGGTGTTGAAAGAGTTACTGCTAATATTGCAAATGCATTAACTACTTTTTATAATGTGAACTGTTACTCTGCCTATAAATACAACATTGACAAATCCTTTATTAAACAGCAATTCGTTAATACAATTAAAATCAATTCTTATCACAATCTCAATAATTTAATCCAATTTATAGAACAAAATAAAATTGACGTCATTATTAATCAAGGAGAGCATAAGTTAACTAAGAGTTTAAGACTTGCTTTAAACCAGTCTCAAAATAAAAAATGCAAGCTAATGTTTGCACTCCACGTAAGTCCTGCCACGGAGATTAATTTCATCACCTTAGATAATCCTAAAAAAGAACTAAAAGAAGGAAAGAACATTAGGAAAAACATCAGCAAATTTTTATCCTTTCCATATCAAAAGATAAGAAAAATAATAAAACTACCTATTTTATATAGAGAGTCATATCATTTTGCCGATAAGGTTATCTTATTATCCTCTCATTTCAAAAAGCCGTTTCTAGAATACTCTCATTTGAAAGATGATAGTAAAATAAGAATAATCCATAATGCTCTTTCATTCCACTCTTTCTATGATTTAGCCAACTATAATCACAAAAAGAAAGAAGTACTTATTGTATCCAGACTGGAAGAAGAACCTAAAAGAATTTCTCTGGCTTTAAAGATTTGGAAGGAAATTGAAACAGACCATACTCTATCCGAATGGAAGCTAAAAATAGTAGGACATGGGAAAATGGAAAGCTGGTACAAAAGTCTAGTCATACATTATGGCTTACAACGTGTCTTTTTTGAAGGGACAAAAAATCCGGAACCTTATTATAATGAAGCTTCTATTTTTATGATGACCTCATCTTTTGAAGGATGGGGGCTGACATTAACCGAGGCACAACAATATGGTTGCGTTCCTTTAGCTTTTCATAGTTTTGCTTCATTGACAGACATAATAACAGATAAAGTCAATGGGTTTGCTATCCCCAATGATGATATATCACTATATATTAAACAGATAAAGCTATTGATGACAGATGAAAAGCTACGTAAATCAATGTCTGCCAACGCTATTGAAAGTAGCAAGCAATTTTCCATCGAAATTATCATAAAGAAATGGATGGAAGTGATCAATGAATAATCACACTTTTATTTTTATCATACCAAATCAAAATTCTAATAATTCCATGCTCTCTTATATGCAATTACAAGATAATCAGTGCTATCCAAAATAAAATTTCATACCGTCTTAACATTATCCCCCCCTTCAAAAAGTCCTGGCTTCCTTTAGGATTCACCTGAAAAATCAAGGGGAGAACCTTTGTTCTTAAAGTATCATTTTATTCTTTGGATAACATCTGAAAGTATTCTTAATATATCAGCTCACTAGAAAGTTCGGAACATTTATACCCTCATGCCCTCACTACATTTTAAAACAGAATTTCGCATAACCTACTTACTGTCAGTTATATATTCTTTCCTGTAAGCTGTTCCGACTTGATATAAAGTATGGCATTTTCAGACTTTTTCCTTGCAAAAGTGCAATAAAGAGTGTGTACTTTCACAGAATGACGGATAACGAAGGCATGGCAACGGTGAAAAAGATCAAAACGTTTAAAAGAATTCGTTATCTTTCCTTCAAAATAAGACAATCAATACAGGCTATCTATAAATTCTTCCAATTGCATAAGCTTTTTCTATCTCCAGATTAAACCTTTTTATATGCATCTATTCTATCTCCATAAGCTTTGGAGTTATCTCCCAAGACTATGGAGTTAACTCCAAAGGCTTGCGGAGATAAAACAAACAGGAAGAAAGCCCTTAACCATACAGCAAGAAATGTTTAGGGATGCGGATAAGATATTTTAAGGATGAATCTGATTTTAAAACCACACAATTCCTTACGGATGAAAAAACTCCCCAATGTCCTTCTTTAAAAAAGTGAAACAATATATGACAGGAAGATATACATCTGACTATACATACAGGACAGAAATATGAAGTGAGGGCATATATGCACCCAAACTTTTTATGAAAATACAGGCACTCTTGAGAAATCGCAAGCGGCTGCATAAATGAAATTAAGAGAACAACCTAAAATTCCTGAAAAACGTAGTAAAGGCCGCCCTTTTATTAAATCTTCCCAAAGCCATAGATACCCCCCACAAACCACATATATTATAATGTTTATGCAATGAAATACGAAGGATGGTATGGATATAGCATTGCAATGCATTAATCAGCTCCGGATCATCCACATAATCGGAAAACATATTCCTCATCCATCTCAAGAAAAGAATAGTAGCGTGCAATTTATCTTTGTCATGACCGGCAGAATTACTGATGTTTGCACCTTCAACATTCCTCCAACATACAGGCTGCCCCGGCAAAGAAATAACACCCCCCGCATGACGGGCAAAAGCAGCCCACGTAGCATCATCCGAACACCAAGCCATAGGAAAATGAACAAAACCACCTGCCGACTGCCATATCTCCCGACTGAACACGTACTCTACGGCAGCCGAATCTATCTTTCCCTGTAACTTATCTAGCAGCAGCCGGTAACAAGACACACTTCCTTCTTCCAAAGGACGATTGGCACGTATCCGCTTGTTTTCACCATCAATGACAGCTAATGGAAAACGAAAGAAATATCCTCGCTGATGGTGTGGGCGCGACAAAGCCTCCATGACACGTTCCACACCATCAGCCGGCATCAAATCATCATCCGAGAAAAGCCAGATAAACGGCTCTGCAGACAGCCAGATACACCTCTCCCAATGGGCCACCAAATCTTTGCCCCCCATATTTTCGCTAAAGCGATGATACACCAGATTTACCTTATTCTGATAAGATTCCACAATCTTATCCAATCTTTCAGGACTTGCATCATCACCTATATATAACACGAACTCATCTTTATGGGCCTGAACTGCAATTGAGTCGAGCGTTTCCTTAAGGAAACGCCCCTTGTAGGCGGGAATAACAATTGCCAATTTCTTTATTTGCTCCACTTTACAAAGACTGCATATCGTTCAACTTCTTGTAATATCCATTTAAGGCTATCAGTTCATCGTGAGTTCCTCTTTCTACAATGTCACCTTCATAAAGTACACAAATTTCATCGGCATTCTTAATGGTACTCAATCTATGCGCGATAGCGATAGTAGTACGCGATTTCATCAAACGCTCCAACGCTTCCTGAACCAAACGCTCGGACTCTGTGTCAAGAGCCGAAGTAGCCTCATCTAATATAAGGATAGGAGGATTTTTCAAAATTGCACGGGCTATACTGACACGCTGACGCTGACCACCGGACAAACGCCCTCCACGATCACCAATCATCGTGTCATATCCTTTTTCCGTTTCCATAATGAAATCATGTGCATTCGCTATCTTGGCAGCTTCTATTACTTGCTCCATAGTGGCATTCTCTACACCAAAAGTAATATTGTTATAGAAGGTGTCATTAAACAGAATAGCTTCCTGATTTACATTACCAATCAGAGAACGTAAACTGTGGATGGATACATCTTTCACATTCTTGCCGTCAATCAGCAATGCACCCTCCGATACATCGTGATAACGCGGTACCAAGTCCACTAAAGTAGACTTTCCGGAACCGGACTGACCCACCAGCGCAATCGTTTTTCCTTTAGGAACCGTCAGATTGATATGGTTCAAGACCGGACGTCCTTCTACATAGCTGAAACTTACATTTTTAAACTCTAACTTATCTGTGAAAGCGTCCAATGGCAAAGGCTGTTCCGGCTCTACGATATGATTTTCCGCTTTCAATATCATATCAATTCGCTCCATACTGGCCAATCCCTGCGGAATATTATAAAATGCTCTTGAAAATTCTTTCAAAGGATTGATGATACTATAAAGGATAATCAGATAAAATATGAAAGTAGCCGCATCCATCGGAGCATAGTTTGTATTTAAGATTAAAGCACCGCCAAACAACAGCACGGTCACAATCACACAAGTACCTAAAAACTCACTCATGGGGTGGGCTGAACTTTGCCGGATAATCATCTCGTTCATTGCATCGCGGAAGTCATTGTTTGTTTTAGAGAACCGGGCAGACATTTTGCTTTCGGCTATAAACGCTTTGATAACCCTTAAACCTCCTAATGTTTCATCCAATTGGGACATAATATCTCCCCATTGCGCCTGTGCTGTAGAGGACTGTCTTTTCAGCTTCCGGCTGACAACCCCCATTATCCAACCTGTCAGAGGTAAAATAAAGATAACAAAAAGCGTCATTTGCCAACTTACCGAAAACAGAGTGACAAAACAAACCAAAAGAGCGATAGGATTACGGATAAGCATATCGATGGAACTGGTCAACGAGTTCTCCACCACCGTAACATCCGCACTCATACGGGCTATGATATCTCCTTTACGTTCTTCTGAGAAAAAACTCAAAGGAAGACTTAACACTTTATTATAAACCTGAATACGGATATCCCGGACAATACCTGTACGCAAAGGTACCATGACAGCCGCAGAAGCAAAATAACCGGCAGTTTTCAACATAGTCATAAAGATAAGTATTCCTCCCATCATGGCAAGTGTATAGAACGCACCATTTGTAGCCACAAAATTGCTCACAAAGTAATAGGCATTATTTATGAGTACATCCTTATCCAAATTATGAATATCCATAGGAATGTACTCATAAGACTTGGTATCAATTTTGAACAGAATGTTCAAAATTGGCACAATCGCCATGAACGAAAACACATTAAGCCATTGCGACAGAAAGTTCAGTATCAATGCCCATGTCAAATATTTGCGGTATGGAAGAATATACCGCTTCAACAAACTAAAGAACTGTTTCAGCATAATTATCAATTATATATAATGCCGCAAAGGTAACAAAAAAGAAATAATCACCCAAGATTACCCCACTTTATCCCCTAATATTTGTTCATACACGGCAAGCCTTCTTTCCTGCATCTGTCCGGGGTTATATACTTGCCGCAAACTGTCTTCCGCATGGGTAACCAACTGTCTCTGCAACTGCGGATTACTTGACAAGGCTATGACAGCTTCTGCAAATCCGGCAGGGTCATCAACAATCAAGCAATCTTCACCATCCTTAAAATCAATGCCTTCCACACCCTTTGCCGTCGTTACAAAAGGTACTTTTGACAATACAGCATCTAATATTTTCATACGCATACCACTACCGATACGTATTGGAACAACAGCAACACTGCCTTTTAAAAAAGAGCCCAGATCTTCCACATAGCCTACCAGCTTCAGTTCCGGGTATTCGGACTGCAAACGATTGATACACTCTCCACGCCATTTACCAATTACTTGCAATGTAAACGAAAAATGACGTTTACGCAGATGCGGAATCACTTCGTGACAGAACCATGCCACGGCATCCAGATTGGGAAAATGATCCTCACTTCCCACAAAAGTCAGGCGTCCGCTTTGGACCGGAACAAAAGGCTGTTCCAGCCTGTCACCCACTTGCACCACAGCCGGAGAAGTGTAGATATGGTCTTTCCGTCCTATGAAGTCCTCCATAATTTTACGGTCTACTTCAGTCAGAACAATAACATCTTTATATTTCAATAATGCACTGCGCTCAAAATCCTTTGCTATATGAAACAACATCCTGTCACCGGCAGTCTGTTCCCTGAACAAAGTAATCTCCTTTTCATTACGGATGTAGCGGAGTTCATGATGCACAAAAATAGTCTGTACATTTTCAGGCAACAAGAATCCCAATGACAACAGTTCATAAAACTCTACTTGAATAATATCAAAACCTGAATGAGCCACCTGAGAAACATACTCCACATACCCCTGGTCTAGCGGCTGGAAACAAGAGCTGAACAAAGTACTCTTTCCCCGTACTAAATCCACAACTTCGCCCGTTTCATCCGTCCATATCTGTTGCCGGTTCATTTTACGGGTTACAGACGCATGTATCTTTTGCAGCCATTTATAATAAAAAGGATGTTTAATTTTGGGTAATCTGACAGTTTTAGTTTTAGGAGTATAAATAAAGAAATCCACATTATCCCAAATTTTCTTCAATGACTCTACATCTTGCATACGTCTCCCTGTTTCAGGATAAAGCAATACAGATACGGCCATCTTATGACGCAAATACTCCACCATATTAAAGAAAGCTTGATTACCGCCCGAATCCAGCGGATAAGGAATGTACGGAATAATAAAAAGAATTTTCTTTCTCATACTAATTGAATTTAAACAATAGTCTAATGTCTAATTTAATTTTTAGTTTAATACAGCAAATGCTATGTAGTGTATAATGCAAAGGTACAAGAAAGACTGCATACTAAAATGTTAATTATCGTTTCTTTTTAAAAGTTCAACAAAATTCCTGTTTTTTGAAAAAAAAACAAAGAAGCAACTTGTTTATTTACCTGTATAACATTACATTTGTAGAAATAAAACAAGAACTAACTTAACAATAGAGCATGAATGCACTTCCCTTGGTCAGTGTAGTGGTACCTAATTATAATTATAAACGATACCTCAATCTACGAATTCAGAGTATTCTGCAACAGACCTATCAGAATATCGAACTGATTTTACTTGATGATGCCTCAACAGACGGTAGCGAAGAGGTATTATCGGACTATCAAGACCATGCCAAAGTGAGCCATATTCTATTAAACGAACACAACACCGGAAATCCATTTAAACAATGGTTTAAAGGCATGCAATTAGCCAAAGGAAAATATATATGGATAGCCGAAGCCGATGACTTGTGTGAGCTTACTTTTTTAGAGAAAGTAGTTCCTTTAATGGAGAAATACCAACAAGCCGCCGTATGCTTTGCCGGTTCCAAGTATATTGATAAAGACGGTAATGTGCTGAGTTGCGACATGAACAAATGGAAATCTGCCATACCTCCATACGCCGTGTTTAATGGGGAAACTTATGCCGAACATAACCTTTACTGGCGTGGTTACATAGCCAATGCAAGCTCGGCCATTTTCAGAAAAAGCATGGTAAATGTCCAAAATATGGAACAATGCCTGCAAATGCGCTACAGCGGCGACTGGCTGTTCTGGTTTTATATGGCAATGCAAGGAGACATTATAGAAAGATATGAAGTACTGAACTACTTCAGACAACATACCCAGAAAGTTACCGTCAAAGCTGAAAACAACGGAGGGGGTAAGAGCGAAGATATTGAGATAGTCCGCATTATGGAACAACACCTTACCCACCTGAGCAGATACAAACGATGTATACGGAGAGGAATGCTTTACAACCGCATTGCCAAATTAAGCACAACAGAGCAAGTAAAACTGCAATTATGGGAACTCCTCCGGCAGAAATTAAACGGAACGCGGAAAGACGGACGTCTGGAGCGCCTCAACCGGATAGCACGGCTATTCTGTCCTTTTGTTCTGACTATGAAACGAGACCGCCTTACTCCTTCCCGAAAATAGAATAAGAAACGGAAACTGCTTGCCCATATTTTCGGGCGGACTCACATGTTTGCCCCTAAAGTGAACAAATTGGCAGCCAATTTTACTTTTGGCATACCCTCTTTTGATATTTCTAAAATTCTGTTTACCTTTGTTGTTAATCATCCGAATTGATTCAAACAAATGCAAACTTTACTAAAACAAATGAAATATCTCCGTTCACTCATGCAGCAATTTGTAACAGCATGTAAGAATCAAGCTAAGCTTATCCAACAGTTTACTCTTTCTTTACTTTACTTATTTATCATACATATAGTTGCTTTACTTTTTTTCTTCCTGTTCCGGCTTGTCCTGTTCACCTCAATAGATTATCAGTTTCCTCCCGATATACAAAACAACTTTCTCATGCAAGCCACTGCATTTATAAAAGGGCTATGGTTTGACAATGTTATAGCTTGCTACATATTGCTGTTACCATTAGTCATTTTATGGATAACCGCTCCCTGCAACTATCACTCCAAGTGGGTATTCAGATTTATCTCTATCTTTTTCATTCTATTTTATTCACTGTCGTTCATTATTTCGGCAGCCAACATCCCTTATTTCTCCTATTTTTTTAAAACAATCAATTCTTCCATTTACAATTGGTTCGGATATGGAGCCACTACTGCCGGAATGGTATTGGGTGAGACATCATTCTATTTCCCTATTTTTCTAGGACTGATATCTATTCTTCTGCTGTCAGGAAGTGTACTACGGTTATCTTCTTATTTCTATCATCTCATCAATTCGAAATCTACTTCCATCAGCCCGATAAACCGCCTATGTATATTCGCCACCGGTGCTGTTTGTATAGGACTTTGTCTATTCGGAATACGGGGACGCATGGGATATAACCCCATCAGAGTAAGTCAAGCATACTATTGCACCGATCCATTTCTGAATCAGCTAGGGGTTAATCCTGTCTTTAATCTACTTACCAGCACACTGGATGATAACCGTAAGGAAAACCGCTATCTTCACCTGATGCCGGAACAGGAGGCAATAACCAATATGCAAAGTATATTGCAAAGAAAAGGAATAGAAGGCATCTCCCCCATTGCACGTGAAGTGAAATGCGCAGCCGTCCCTACACAAAAGAATGTTGTTCTTATTTTCATGGAATCGATGTCGGCCAACTTGATGGAGCATTTCGGATCTACCAAAAAACTGACTCCTTTCCTAGACAGCCTTTATCTGGAATCTCTCAGTTTTGACCATTTTTATTCAGCGGGCATACATACCAACCACGGAATGTATGCCACCCTCTACTCTTTCCCTGCCATCATGAAACGGAATGCCATGAAAGGAGCAGTGGTACCTGTCTATTCGGGGTTGCCCACCGTATTAAAGGATAATGACTATCGGAACCTATTCTTCATGACGCACGAATCACAATACGATAATATGAACGCTTTTCTCCGCACTAACGGATTTGATGAAATATATGCACAAGAAAACTACCCAAAAGATAAAGTCGTTAACAGCTTTGGTGTACAAGACGATTTCCTATATCAATATGCCTTGCCCATTCTGAACAAAAGAGCAGAAGAAAGACAACCTTTCTTTACCGTATTGCTTTCTATCAGCAACCATCCCTCGTATGTGATACCTGACTATTTCAAACCACACAGCACAAAGCTTGAAGATCAGATTGTGGAATACGCGGACTGGGCCATCCGGCAATTCATGCAAGAAGCACGCAAACAACCCTGGTTTGAAAATACAATCTTTGTTTTGCTGGGTGACCATGGGAAATTGGTAGGAAGTCCGGACTGTGAAATACCACAATCCTGCAACCATGTTCCACTAATGATTTACGGAAAAGGCATCAAGCCCGAAATCAGACAAGAGCCGGGCGGCCAGACTGATGTGGCACCGACTTTACTCGGACTGCTGAACATGAGTTATACCCAAAACGACTTCGGCATAAATTTGTTAACAGAACAACGCCCGTATGTCTATTTCTCCGCCGATAATTTGATAGCAGCTACAAATACAACCCACCTATATATTTATTCTCCACATGACCGGCAGGAATTCAAATATAAGAAGCAAGGAAATGCCTTGCAACTTGTAACAGGGGAGGACAGTACATTCTACGTGATGAAAAAATACTGTTTCTCCACATTGCAGAGTGCGGAGTATCTGGTAAAAGAGCACAAGACTGTCAATAAAGCTAATGGACAATAAGGTGGGACGGGTTTCACCGCCTTGCCTTCCTTAACGGTCATACCCCAACTTCTCCTCGTTATAATCAGAGGCTATGTAGGTAGGACGGCCTTTGGTTTCCTTGAAAATGCGCCCCACGTACTCTCCTATAATTCCCAAAGAGAAAAGCTGGATGCCACCTAAAAAGAGCATGACAATGATCAAAGTGGGGAAGCCGGCCGTTTCATCACCATAAAGCACGGTCTTTATCAGAAAATAAATGGCATAAATAAAACTGGAGATTGAACAGAGCACTCCGCATACTGTAGCGATGCGCAAAGGGGCGATAGAGAAAGAGGTTATTCCCTCGACAGCCAGATTCAACAGCTTGAGAAAGTTCCAAGAGGAATGGCCCATCAGCCTGTCTCCGCGATCAAATTCAATGCTTTTCTTCTGATAGCCTATCCAGCAAAACAATCCTTTTGTATAACGCTCGCATTCGCGCAGACGACGCAACGTGAGCACACAACGACGGTCCAGAAGCCTGAAATCGCCCACATTGGGCAAAATATCAATACGGCTCATCCGCTGAAGTATACCATAAAAAGCCAGAGAGAACTGACGACGCAACCAGCTTTCCTCGCCACGGGTACGCCGTTTGGCATAAATGTCATCATATCCTTCTTCCCAATATTCCAGCATCTGGTCTACCAGTTCCGGAGGATCCTGCAAATCAGCGTCCATCACAACGCAGCAATCGCCGGTGGCGTAATCAAAACCCGCCAGCATGGCTACCTCTTTACCAAAGTTACGCGAAAGGTTGACATAATTCACCCGCTTGTCCTGCTGCCTCAACCGGCGGAGGCATTCCAGCGTAGTGTCGCTGCTGCCATCATTGACAAACAGGATTTCCCACTCATAAACGGCATTGCGGTTGACAAGCTCTATCAAACGTTGATACAGAGTGGGCAGCATCGCTTCCTCATTATATACCGGAATCAAAAGAGTCACTTTCTTCATATCATTCTTCACTATCATAAAGACTCCTCAAAGATATTACTTTTGTTTGAAAACAAACCTCACTAATAAAAAATTTACCGGAATGGCAATGAGAAACACTGGGATGGGAGCCAACGGACGGGAAAAACCCAACCGCAGAAAGAGATTCAACAATCCGATATGTATCAGATAATTTGTCAGATGTGCCCCCCCGAAGCCAAAAGCTTTCTTCCAGGAAGGAGGCTGCCCGAAAGTAAAATAAGCCGTAAGATAAAAGTTGGCAACAAAACTCAGCACATATCCCAAGGTATAGGCTACATTGACCTGAATGAATTTTTGCAAGACAAAATAAATGCCATAGTGCAGCCCTGTAGCAAAAAGGCCTACCATTACAAATCGCAGGAACTCGGGTATCTGTTTCAGTTTATTCATTTTCATTGATTTAAAATGCAAAGTTAGGTATTACTAAAGAATTATTCGTACTTTTGCGACAGTAAATATAAAAGACCGAAAAATATATGTCAGACAAGAAAAAAGCATTTTGGTTCATAGCCTTACTAAGCACACTTGTAATAATCCCCTTTTTGGGAGAAACTATTTTTTACTCTAAAGGGGAACCGCGCGAAGCAATTGTGGCATACTCGATGTTGGAAAGCGGCAACTGGATATTGCCTTTGAACTACGGAACAGACATCGCCTATAAACCTCCTTTCCTGTATTGGTCTATTGCAGCTATTTCCGCCATTTTCGGAGGGGTGAGTGAATTCTCGTCCCGTCTGCCGTCCGCTATCGCTTTTCTAGCTATGCAGTTCGTGTTTTTCGGATTCGTAGCCCGCTATAAGAATACAAAGACAGCAGTCATTACCTCCCTTTTACTGCTCACTTCATTCGAAGTGCACCGGGCGGCGGTGGCTTGCAGGCTGGATATGCTACAGGTTTCCTTCATCGTCATCTCACTTTGCTTACTATTTCGCTGGGACGAAAAAGGCTGCAAGGGAATACCTTGGACGGTTGTCGTGCTGATGGCATGCGGCACGCTGACCAAAGGACCTGTGGGTTCTATATTCCCCTGTATGTGTATCGGTATTTACCAGCTGATACGGGGACGCTCATTCGGCAAGACTTTCCTTTCCTTATTCGGAATCGGGCTGCTTTCCCTTATTCCATTGGGAATCTGGTTTTATGCGGCCTGGCTACAGGGAGGACAGCCGTTTATGGACCTGATGCTGGAGGAAAACACCGGACGCTTTGTCGGCAAAATGTCATACCCGTCGCATCACAATCCTTTATGGTATAACTTCCTGACCATTATATGGGGGTGGATACCTTGGACATTGGTCTTGCTTATTTCACTCTTCGGACTGAAATGGAATGAAATGCACCTGCTGCCCGCAGGAAACTCTTTCACCGGACGCATCAGGAAGGTTTGGGATAACATCCGCTCACAATCCCCCATACAGCTGTTTATCTGGATAGTGATTATCGCTATTTTTGTCTTCTATTGTATTCCTAAAAGCAAACGCAGCGTCTATTTGTTGCCTATCTATCCATTTATGGCTGTACTGATTGCCCAGTATCTGGAGGCGTTAATGCAAAAAGGGGCGAAAGTGTTCAAAATATCGGCTTATATCTTTGCCTCGCTCTGTTTGTTACTCACCGTGGTGTTTTTTGCTGTACGCTGTCAGATGATACCGGACAGCATATGGGGCAACGGACGTCATGCTGCCGAAAACATAGCGTTTATGCAAGCTTTGGAAAGCACGTCCTTTTCTATTTCCAAATGGCTGATTATAGTATTGCCGGTAGTGGCTGCCATCTGTACATTAAGGCTGGTTATCAAAAAAAGTAGTACGGGGTCACTCCTCTATGGAATCATCGGTTGTGTTCTTTGCCTGTTTGTCGCTTTAGACGGGGTATATCAGCCAACAATACTAGCTGTAAAATCCGATAAACATCTGGCAGAAGATATCAGAAAACAGGTGCCTGAAGGAGTCGTTTATTCATATACAGACAGAATGATACGGTTTTATTGTACAAATTATTATATGAATAACCAAATGCGGAATTTCACACTGGAAAATCCGCAAGAAGGGTATGTCATACTTTCTGCAAATGCACAAGAGGAGTTTTTAAAGAATTACAATGCAAAATATCAGCTGGAAGAGGTCTTCCATACAGATTACAGAAGTTGCGACTTACGCAATACGGTAATCATGTACAAGTTCAACGAGAAACGGAAATAGTTATATCTGGCAGATTCTGCACCGATTGGGACGCGGACTATATGAATCAGTATGGAATTCATATAGTCCGCGTCCAAGTTTTACTATCTGTTCCCTAAATCATCATAAACGGTTTGCAATATCGCCTTACCCTTATCCAGACGGGACTCGTCAGCTTCAGGCTCATTAAAAAGAATACTGCCGGAATTATTATCAAATACCGTCACTCCTGTACTGTCCCGGAATGAGAACCCATTATTGAAACTATAAAAGGCAAAAGGATACTTATAATCACTTCCCAATACATTACGGCTAAACGTAAATGCAGTATGTTCCAGCCCAAGCTGCCCCAACAAAGTGGCTGCCAAATCGGTCTGATTCATAATCTTGTCCACCTGCATAGGCTGTTTTACCGCTCCACCTAACCATAACAAGGGAATATGATAAAAACGAGGCATCGCATTAGACCCCTCACGCGGGTAATAGAAACCATGATCGGGAAGGCAGATAACTAAAAGATCTTTCCATGCGGGAGTCTGCTTCAACCGGTCAATAAACTTACCCAGACATTCATCTGTATAAGCAAAGGCATTGGGAATTTTATCTTCCAGCCGGTGATAAGGAACTTCGAAAGGTTCATGACTGCTAAGTGTCAGAAACGCAGTATGCCAAGGCCCTTCTTCCTTCCGGTTTCTTAACTGATTATATAAATATTCAAAAGTAATATCATCATTCACTCCCCAGGCATTACTGGTCTGTTCGGCCAATGAAAAATCTGTATTGGCTATAAGACGCTGATAACCGGTACTCAGCAGATAACTCTTCATATTGGTAAAGTTGATATCACCTCCATACAGGAAATCTGTTTTATAACCCGCCTTGGACAATCCTTCAGCTATAGCAGGCAGCGTACGGCTCTTGGCAGGAATTTTCATTACCGATGCCGTAGGCAATCCAAGGTAACCGCTGAAAGTACAGACTGTTCCACGGTCGGTACGGAAACTATTGGCATAACAGTTTGTAAAAAAGATCCCTTCCTTTGACAGACGGTTAAAGTGGGGTGTCACATCAGGAAGACCGCCTAAAGGTTCTACAAAAGCACCTCCAAAACCTTCCATCAAAATAATAAGAATATTGGGACGCTTGGTATTCAGGACTTGAATAATACTATCCCCATCTGTTGTAGGATAAAGTCCGTCAAACAATGCAGCCCGCTTCTCTTCATCAAAGAAATTGAACTCTGATGCAAAATCCTGGGATTTACCCATAGAAGACAACAAACTGAAATCGGGATTGACCGCCGAATGATTCAAGAAAGGTTCGTTGCTGAAATATACTTGCCCTATATTAGAAGTGGATTCCGTTACACCACCACGTATAATGACGAAAAGCACACCTCCTAATAACAGCATTCCCGCAGTTCCCGTTATCCGTTTCCGGGTGGCAGTCAAAACGGAAGGCGTGATTTTCAGCAAGACCCAACTATTCAGAGCTATGAGTAACAAGATGGCAAGAACCCTCAGCAAGATAAATCCAACGGAAACACTCGCCAAAGCTTCCTTCGGTGAATCGATATAAAGAAAAACAGATACGTCCAGTTTAAATCCCCAAAATGTATATAATGCCATATCTACCACAAAAATGATAGAAATAAGCGCGGCGGCCAAAATATAATACCCGTAAAGTATTTTTTTCAAAGGGAATTTCCTAAACCAAATACTTATCAGTACCAACAAGAATGGAAATGCAGTAAGATATCCCGCCGTAGCGGCATCAAGACTGGCTCCATGAATCATTACCTGCATATAATCGGCAAACCCGAATCCTTTTTCAATGGAACCATTATAGAGCATGAATAATGGTTTCTGTAGAATAAATATCAGTAAGACCGTAAAAAAGTACAAGCTGATATAAGCAATCCTCTTTTTCATATCTTCAGTTCTTTACTATTTCCGTCCGAAATCAGCCGGGACCTCTCCCCATCGGTCGGTTTCCCACTTCAATAAAGGTGTGGTATATTTATTTTCTTTCAGCCAAATTTCGGCCCGTTCTATCATTTGAAAAAGTTTCTCCGTCTGAGGAGTCCGTTCCAGTTTAGTTTTACATTTCTTCTGCTTCACCCAACTCAACGCATTACGGCTGTCCGAGTAAACAGGCATATTGATATTTTTCTGCTTCATCAACGCCAAAGCATGGACAATGGCAAGAAACTCTCCAATATTATTCGTTCCATAAACAGGACCGAAATGAAAAACCTCCTGTCCGGTAAGCAAATAAACGCCCCGATATTCCATCGGTCCGGGATTTCCACTGCAAGCAGCATCCACAGCCAGGCAGTTCATATCAAAGTTCTCGGGAAGTTGTTTAGGAACATCTTCTTTTTTAACAGCATTCTTACCTATATAATGGAAAGCGGAAGAAGCCAAGGCGTGTTCCGCCTCCTCTTTGGTCTCGAATGACTTGTATTGTGCGCCATCGTAACCTTTTATCTGTAGCTGGCAGTCAGTCCAAGAGTCATAAACTCCCGGATTGACGCCTTTCCATACTACATAATATTTCTGTTTCTTTACCATTTACATACGTTCAGGCACTTCAATACCCAGTAGGCCCATTGCTGTCTTTACAATCTTACCCACATTAGCACTCAATGCCAGACGGAAGACTTTCAACGCTTCATTTTCTTCACGCAGAATACTGAAATCATGATAGAACTGGTTGTATTCTTTCACCAAATCGTATGCATAGTTTGCTATAATGGAAGGATTATAGTCTGAGCCTGCCTGCTTGACAACCGATTTAAAATCAGCCAGCATCTGAATCAAACCTTCTTCTTTTGCGCTCAGTTCCAAACCTGCTGGAATGATTTCGGGAATAACGATACCTGCTTCAGCCGCTTTGCGTAATACAGACTGGACACGGGCATACGTATACTGAATGAAAGGTCCTGTATTGCCATTGAAATCTATCGATTCTTTCGGGTTGAAAGTCATATTTTTACGTGCGTCCACCTTCAGGATAAAATATTTCAAAGCGCCCAAACCAACAATACGGGCAATATTGTCGGCTTCTTCTTGAGTCAGACCGTCCAATTTACCTAATTCAGCAGAAGTTTCCTTAGCAGTTTCAATCATTGCTTCCATCAAATCATCCGCATCCACTACTGTACCTTCACGACTTTTCATTTTGCCCTCGGGCAGCTCTACCATACCGTATGAGAAATGAACCAATCCTTTGCCCCATTCAAAACCCAATTTGTCCAACAAGATAGAAAGTACCTGGAAATGATAGTTTTGTTCATTACCCACTACATAAATCATCTTGTTGATGGGGTAATCCTGAAAACGTAATTTGGCAGTACCAATATCCTGGGTCATATAAACAGAAGTACCGTCACCGCGAAGAAGCAACTTATGGTCCAGTCCTTCGGCAGTCAAATCAGCCCATACAGAGTTATCCTCTTTCCGGTAGAAGAAACCTTTTTCCAATCCTTCCATCACTTTCTCCTTACCTTCCAGATAGGTATTCGATTCATAATAAATTTTATCGAAACTAACTCCCATCATCTTATACGTTTCATCGAATCCGGCATATACCCAGTCATTCATCTTCCTCCACAAGGCACGGATCTCAGGGTCATTCGCCTCCCACTTACGGAGCATCTCGCGAGCTTCCAGCATCAGAGGAGAGTTTGCCTCTGCCTTAGCTTTAGCTTCTTCTTCATTCAAGCCTTCAGCCTGGTACTGAGCTGTCAGTTCCTTTACCTCAGCCTTGTAATGCTTGTCAAAAGCTACATAATAGTCACCAATCAAATGGTCCCCCTTCTTGCCCGATGATTCAGGTGTTTCACCGTTACCATATTTCAACCAGGCCAGCATGGACTTACAGATATGGATACCACGGTCATTCACAATATTGGTCTTGACCACCTTATTGCCATTTGCCGCCATGACATTTGCCAAGGCATTTCCCAACAGGTTGTTACGGACGTGACCCAGATGAAGCGGCTTGTTTGTATTGGGAGAAGAATACTCAATCATCACCAACGGAGAGTTTTCCGTAGCCTTTTCAATACCGTATTCGGGAGCAGCCTGAATAGAATTCAAAAGTTCAATCCAACAATCCGAAGCAATTGTCAAATTAAGAAAGCCCTTCACTGCATTGTAGGCTGAAACCAATTCGGGAGCATGCTCTTTCAGGTATCCGCCTATTTCCTGTGCGGTCTGTTCAGGAGCTTTCTTGGACATTTTCAGAAAAGGGAAAACAACCAAAGTAAGATGTCCTTCAAACTCTTTCTTAGTCTTTTGCAGTTGTACCATTTTTCCGGGTACATCCTGTCCGTACAACGTTTTGATAGCGCTGATAATGGACGTGGTGAGTTTTTCTTCTATATTCATAATATGTACGTACACTTATTTGTTATTGAGTTGCAAAGATAGACATTTTAGGCGAAATCTTTCCTATCTTACTTTAATTTACTATCTTTCCTCTCCGCAAACTATATCCTTTTAACTAAAAAAATAAGTATCAAAAAGTCAAAAGTCACTATTTTATCGAATAAGAATAAGAGGACAACTTTCACTAATCAAGAGAATTCCACTTTATAAAAAGCTAAATTATCTGCATAAACATACAATGACTAATTAAATATGTCCAACAACACATTCCCAGTTCATTAGAAATATAAAAATACATTGACTACAAGAATTAATTCAACACGAAATTACATAAACACTTGATTGATAAAACAATATTATATATTAAATCCACATTAAAACAAGACAAACACTATTTTGATAAAGTTAAGAAAAACCGTATATTTTTATCCTAAAGAAAGGACTTCGTAAAAAATATATTAAAATATATTATCCTATTTAAATCAAAATACATATATTTGCGGTCATTATTAAATAATGCAATTATAAGAATGCAAGCAAAAAGAAATCCTAATGCAGTTGAATAGTAATAAAACCACTATGGAAAACGACACAATGATACAAGAAATTGCATTTACAATTTAAAAAAGAGAGTTCAATACATAATGCCTGAAATATGGCAATTTATAAACCCCTAATTAAAGCCAAGTTTATATGAGCAGATTTTCTTCATTATTATGTAGCTTGCTATTCTGCATGATTACATATGCACAGGAAATTACAGTAACTGGTAAAGTCACCGCAGGAGGCGAAGAAATGCCTGGTGTCACAGTAGCTGTAAAAGGACAAACTCGCGGTACCATCACTTCTACCGATGGCAGCTACCAGATTCAGGTTAACGGCAATGAAAGCCTGATCTTCTCTTTTGTAGGTTACGAAACAGTAACTATACCGATAAACAAACGCAAAGTTATTAACGTAGAATTGAAGGAAACAACCCAAATGGTAGATGAAGTAGTTATAACCGTTCCTTACGGTACTGCCAAAAAATCCACATTTACAGGGTCTGCAAGCTATATTGCCGCCGGCACTATTGAAAAAGCACAGGTCAGTAGTGTGTCAAAAGCATTGCAAGGAACTGTAGCTGGTTTACAGTCTTTTTCCTCCAGCGGTCAACCCGGATCAGACGCAACTATCCTGATTCGTGGAGTTGGTTCTGTAAACGCTTCAACCAATCCCCTCTATGTGGTCGATGGTGTTCCTTACGATGGTGCTCTTTCCTCCATAGCATCTTCAGATATTGCGTCAATCACTGTATTAAAAGATGCAGCTTCCGCTGCATTGTATGGCTCACGTGCAGCAAACGGCGTAATTATGATCACCACCAAACAAGGAAATAAAGATAGCGCACCCACCGTTGAATTATCTGCTAAATATGGTTTTTCAAGCCGTGCACGCGCAGACTACGACCAGTTGAATACAAACCAATATTATGAATTATATTGGGAAGCCATGCGTAACTATCGTATGGACAACGGTTACTCTGCCGAAGAAGCTGCAGCATGGGCATCAAGCAATGTTACAGGCAATCTAGGCATCAACCCTTATGGCAGTGCTTACCCTGAGCCAATCGGCCATGACGGAAAACTGGTAGCAGGTGCCAAACCATTATGGAACGACAGCTGGGACGACGCCCTTTCACAAGATGCACACTATACAGATTTAAATGTACACGTAAGTGGTGGTAGCAAAACCTCCAAATATTTTGTTTCAGCAGGTTACATGGATGATCAAGGTGCTTATATCTGCTCTGGTTTCAAACGCTATACTCTCCGCGCCAACGTGACTTCAGATATCCGCAAATGGTTACAGATCGGATTGAATGTATCAGGAACTCATTCTGTTCAAGACTATCCCAAGCAAGATGACTCAACAATCTCCAATGTGGTCATGTTTGCCCGTTCATTGCCATCATTCTATCCAGTGTATCAACGTGACTTGGCAACTGGAGCATATTTATTGGACGAAAATGGTAACCGTATGTTCGATTATGGTGAGTATCGTCCTAACTCGTATGCAAAATATAATCTGCTGGCTTCCATGCCACACGATAAAAGCGAGATAAAACGCGATGCTGCTTCTTTACGTGGCTTTATCCAAATAACTCCTATCGAAGGACTTTCTTACAAAATGTCTTTGAATATTGACTATAATAACAAAACAAATCATGACTACACCAATCCTACTTACGGTACAGGTTCTATCAGTGGTGGCAGCGTAAGCAAATACAACTACCGCACTACAGGCATGACTTTTAATAATGTCATTAATTATCAACACACGTTCAATGATGTACATGATATCCGTGTGATGGCCGGTCAGGAGTACTATGAATATAACACTTCCAATTTCGGCGGAAGCCGCAGCAAAGTCATCATGGATGGATTCTATGAGCCCGACGCAGCTTCCTCTTTAGGTGATTTTGGCGGAAACAGCGACCAATACAAGCTGTTAAGTTTCTTTGGAAGTGCTGAATACTCGTACGATCAAAAATACTTCTTATCGGCTTCTGTCCGTTCTGACGGTTCTTCCCGTTTCCATCCGGATCATCGTTGGGGTACTTTCTGGTCAATAGGCGCATCTTGGAAAATTATGCAGGAAGAGTTTATGAAGGACACATCAGACTGGCTATCTAATTTATCATTGCGTGCCAGCTACGGAGCGCAAGGTAATGACCAGGTAGGTTATTATGCGTATCAGGCGCTCTATTCCATACGTAATAACCTCGGTGAATCCGGTTTGCATGCTTATCGTCTGGCAACTCCTAATTTATCATGGGAAACCAATCTAAATACTAATATCGGCTTGGATTTTGGTTTCTGGAACAATCGCCTAAGTGGTACAATCGAATACTTTGAACGTCGTTCCAAAGATTTATTATTCTCTAAAGACTTAGTTCCATCTTCAGGTTTCTCAAGTATGGACGAAAATATTGGTGCCATCAAAAATTATGGATGGGAATTCCAAATCTCAGGATATCCTATCATGACTAAAGATTGGAAATGGAAACTTTCTTTTAATGCTACTACCTATAAAAACAAAATAACCTCATTACCTGCCGAAGAAATGTGGAGTGGCAACAAGAAATGGGTAAAAGGAGGATCGTTATATGACTTCTATTTAGTAGAATGGGCTGGTGTCAATCCTGAAAATGGTAATCCCATGTGGTATCGTTACAATACCAACGGAGAAAAAGTAACCACAGAAGACTATTCATCAACCACACCGGACGACAAAGTAAAATGTGGCAATTCACTACCAGACTGGACTGGCGGTCTTCAATCAGATCTTTCATTCAAAGATTTTACATTATCATTCTTATTCTCTTATTCCATTGGTGGTAAAATCTATAATGGGGATAAAGTTTCATTGATGAGCCAAGGACCTACAGGTACCAGTTGGAGCGTAGATATGTTAGACCGTTGGACTCCTGAAAATCCCTATACCGATGTACCACGTCTGACTACTTCTCCCAAAAGCTCATGGACAAACTCTTCAAATCGGTTCTTAGTTGACCGTTCATACTTACGTCTGAAGAATATTACATTCTCTTACAATCTGCCGAAGTCATTGCTGAACACATTGACACTGAAAGATGCAAGCATATTTTTTCAAGCAGAAAATATGCTGACATTAGCCAAACAACAAGGTCTAGACCCAGAGCAAACTTTCGGAGGCTCTACTTACTATCGTTATCCGGCAATGAAAACTATTTCATTCGGTATCAATGTGAAACTTTAATACAGAAAGAAGAATATGAAAACTATTTTTAAATATATATTTTCAGTCGCACTGGGAAGTATAATGCTCACTTCCTGCGATTTGGATACAATTCCTACAACTTATGTAGATGCCGGTTCTGTTTTCGGTAAAACAGGAGATGCCGAAAAAGTACTTAATGGTGGTTGGAACTACCTGATGGAAACTTTCAATTCTTACGCCAACCCTGGCTATGGAGCAATGTTACGTGCAAATGATGCAATGGGTTCTGACGTAGTACTAAACACCAAATATGGTTTTAGAGCACACAATGAATTTACCGCTATTTATGGAAGGTATTAAGGAACAAGTGAACACCATTGCAAATCGTTATAACAAATGGTTATACTTGTTACATAATATATTATTTGCTACTTGTTACCGCAACAATGTTTATATTTCTTTCCACTTCCACATGGGCATGGATCATTTCTTCCGGGTATCTTATCTTTTACAACGTTTACTCCCTCTTTCATACCTCGTACAAAATCAATTGTTTGAATAGATGGGGTACGGAATGACATTGTAGTATGTTTATTATAATTTGTAATGCTAAAATCCCCTGTAGTAATAATATCCATTCCTATAAGCATTCCAATATCTTTATTAGAAGATAATTCTTCACATTCTGTTACTACTACGTCTAAAGTTATATTGTTATTATTAAGAGTTATGTTTATAAAATATGAATTTACCTCTTTTGCTCCATGAACACCATTTACAATTGTTCTTCCAGTAGGTACTAATCCTAACTGGCAAGCTGATGATCTTGTGATAACAGAATTTGTTGCACCTGTATCCCATATTCCGTTAGTTTTAATATATTTACCATCAAATGTGTTTTTTAAAGTAACAGGAGTGACAATAGCATTCAATAAACTTTTTGCTTTAATTGTAAGTGCATTAATTTTCATTTTAGGCAAATATTACTCGTGAATGAAAAGTTTGTGTATATCCGCTTTCTCCTTCTGAACATAATTGTATTATAAATGTTCCTAATTCAAGACCACCATCCAAAGCCTTACTCAAAGCATCTTTAAAAGAATCTCCACAAAATAGTACATTCCGATCTTTTATGACAATATACTTATTAAAATATTCTTTTAATAGCACATCGTGATTTTCTCGAAAGAATTTGAAATCATCGCTTTGCATAATCATATTATTTTTAATTGGTATTTTCTTATACTGCAAAATAACAAAATAATCTCGACAATTATTAAAGTCATTAACATTGTTTATCCATTTTGTTTCCGCAAATATAAAAATATAAATTTACATATCAATGATTAGTAGTTAATATTATATAAATATAACTTAGATTGAGTATGCTTGGAGTTTATTATTTATATTTTTGTTGCAAAATTATAAATCTATTAAATTATGAAGTGGTTATTGTGGATGTCAGTTCTATTTTTTTTATCATGTGGTAAATCATTTGAAAAAGAAGCGGAGCAACATTTGGATAAAATAATTGAAGATACAGCAATTGACCCAGGTTCTATTAAGCTTAGTGATTACGAAGTTATACGTTCCGATGATTCTATTTATTTAACTTCATTTACAATGGAAGGGAAAAATAATATGGGCATGTATAGTTCTAGTGAATTTGGATATATATATGTAAGAAGTGGACAAGAAAGATATTTTTTGTTAGATAAAGCACAAAAAGTGACTCGAATTGTAGATAGTGCCACCAAAATATTTAATGCGGCTAAAAAGGATAGTAGTTTCATTGGAAATTGGAGCATGATATTCATATTTCAAGTGGAATTGTATGGAAGAAAAATTGAACAGGAATAGAAAATAAATAACTAAACAATGGAATTAATTATAATATTAATAATTTTTGTAACTGCATTTATAATAGCAGTTAACACTAGAAAAAAACATGTAAGTATGGAAAACAACGTATCACCTAACAACATCCCATCAGAAGATGGACAGTTTAAACACGAAAACAGATTATCAATGATATCTGGGGTTATATTATTCATTAATATCTTAGGATCTATAGCACTTCTCATTACAGGAATTGTAGAATTAAATTCATACAGATCTAATGGATATGGATGGATTTATATAGTTTCATCTATTGCGGTGCTGTTGTCTTCATTTTTACTTCACTCGTTTTTCATTGTTGTTAAAGAAATATCCATCAATATTAAAAAGAACAACATTTCCCTTACACCCAAAATAAACAATGAAAAGACACACCCTACTCAATCTAATGTGAAAAGCGATCATCCAGATTGCTTAAGCCAGTGGAAATAAAAAGAACGATATAGGCACTGAAATTTCAGTGCCTTTTTTATTTTACCTAAAAACTTTAGGACATATTCTATATTACTACAATATTCTTTTAGAAAAGGTATTCATTTTTTCTTTTCCCCCTTATTCATTGCTTCCAGAATCTTTATCCATGATTCAGGAACTTCCACATCCATGATGTTCCCATCTCCATCTTTTACGATGTATTTATTCTTCTTTTTCTTTTCGTCCTTTGGCTTTTCTTTCTTATTATCCTGCATATCTGTAATCTCCTATATCTAAGTATTGCAAAAGTAATCTAAATCTGTCAGAATCGCTAAGTTTTCTAGTATTAAATCTAAAGACAAATTCATCTACATAGCGTTGCATATATTTTTTGCTTATATGATAATACGTGGCGTATATCCTCTTGAAAACAGACCAAGCGTTTTCTATCGTATTGGTAGTAATCATCACCGTTTCTTTATTCTCATTGTAATAAGTAATACCATAATACTTGTGCCCGTGGTCTACAGATATCTGGTTGTACATTTCGGATACTTCGCCATAGTCCCATCCATCAGTATATATTGTACTTCCTTCTTCAACATATTTTCTTATAATTGGAAGCAGCTTGGATGGACCTGTTCCGCTTACTACTTTGGCAACCAAATCCCCATTTCTGCCTATTAGTCCAAAAACAGGAACTTTGTCTTTAAAACTTCTCCCCTGGCATCTCTCCACTTTTTTATCCTTGTGTCGGTTTGCATTCTTTCCACCTGCAAATGATTCATCAATCTCAACTTCTCCTTCAAGATGGTAATCGTTTTCTCCTGTCATAGCCTTACGAATCTTATGCAACATACGCCATGCGGTCTTTTGAGAAACATCAATATCTCTAGATACCTGATAGGAAGATATGCCTCTTTTCCCTTGAGCAAATAACCACATAACATAGAACCATTTAGTGAAAGGGACCTTACTGTTTGCAAAGCACGTTCCTGTTTTTACTGTGAAATACCTGTTTGTGTTCTTGCATTTATACTTATGATTCTTGCATTTATAAACCTTGGAGGTAGGATCAAATGGAGAAACAACTTTGTCACCCCATTTCCATTGTTCGTACAGGTCATAACAAGCATTTTCATCCTTTACAATCTGTATAAACTCTAGAAAATTCATTGACTTTTTCATACAGCCTCCTTTTCTTTGATTCTTTTGCAATATAACGATAAAAAGTTAAATATGCAAATAAATATAAAGAAAAGATAGACTGTAATATTATGTTATATAAATTTATAAGTTTAAGTTGACACAAGTAGAAAATATATAATTATAACATTTTGTTATAGCTTATTTATCAAGTGTCCATTTATTCCTTAATGCCTTATGGAAAAGGGGGCACAAATACCCTAAGCTGGCTTTTAGCATACCGTGTTATTAATGACTGCAATGGTGTATTAGATAATATTGATGCTGCCGAAGGCACACAAATTGACAGAAATCGAATCAAGGGACAAGCGTTAGCCTTACGTGGTTTTCTATATTTACATCTAGCTTCTTGTTATTCTTTTGCCATTGATAAAGATCCAGAAGCTGTATGTGCACCTATCTATACACAATCAACAGATGAAACAATTGCAGCTGAAGGAAAACCTGCATCAAGTGTCAGTGAAGTATATGCGCAATCTATCAATGATTTAGAAGAAGCATTAGAACTTATTCCCGAAACTTATGTACGTGACGCCAAACACAAAATTGATAATGAAGTTGTCCTAGGTATTCTCTCACGTGCCTGTCTTTATGCTCGTCAATGGGAAAAAGCTAAAACTTACTCAGACAAATTGTTAGCTAAAAACAATTATCTAATGACTGAAAGTGAATATAAAGCTGGATTCAATTCTGTAGACAATAAAGAATGGATTTGGGGGCATGCTCAAACCAACGATCAAAGTAATGCCAGTTATCAGTTTCATTATTTAGATACTACAACTAAAGGATCATACTATTATAGCTTCAATGCAGACCCTTACTTCCGTGATTTGTTCGAAGATGGTGATTATCGTAAAGATATGCTGTTCTGGGCTACAGATCCAGGAGCTGACGTTGAATCAGCAGCCTATGTATGGATGCGTAACTCTAAATTCAGATTCCGCGATATCGAAAACCAACTTGGTGATATCGTATTGATGCGCGTTGCTGAAATTTATTTGATAAATGCAGAGGCAAAAGCACATCTGAATGACCCAGATGCAATTAACAAATTAAATGATTTAAAAACAGCCAGAGGAGCAAAAACTATTAATACAAATCTTTCACAACAGGATCTATTGGAAACAATTTGGTTAGAACGCCGCAAAGAATTATGGGGTGAAGGATTCAGTTTGATAGACATTATCCGTAACCAACAGGCTGTAGTCCGCAAAGCATATCCCGAAGGTCCCATTGACTATATTTACACTGATGAAAACGGACAAACTCACACACTTAAGAAAAAAACTCAAGGACATCGCTTCTTCAATTTTCCCGATAAAAGTGCGTTCTGTCCAAATAGTAAATATTATTTATACAGAATTACAGATGCAGAAGAACTAGCGAATAAGAACCTTTACAAAGATCATCCTAAGCTCTCAATTTATACAGAATAACAGCAAACTCTAACAAAGTGAAAAACCGTAGCAAATGAATTGTTACGGTTTTTTTATTTTTTCCCGGACAGATTAAGGAAAGACATACCTAAACAATCCTATAGAAGAAATTCCTAATCACGTTTTTAATATGACCGGGAGTTTCCTGTTTTATTTCTTTTTCAAATCCTCAGGAGAAACCAATTTATAAAGCTTGTCACTAGGACGTACCTTATCGGGGACTTTAAAGGATACATGTTGACCTTTTCTTACCACATCCACCGGTTTCAAATCCACACGCGCCTCATCCAACGTCAGAAATACCGCTCCTGTAGTAGGTCCTGTAATCAGAAGTTTATCCCCTACTTTCATCTCAGCAGCTTCCACCAGAAACTCTGCAACACCAATATTAGAAAAGTACTTGATTCCCTTACCCACATACACTTTACGCTCAGTAGCCTCCGAACCATAGTTCTTACTCCATTCACCCAAACGCTGTCCTAAATAATACCCATTCCAAAATCCCCGATTGAATACAGTCTTCAGCCGCTCATCCCAAGCCTGCTTCTTCTCCTCGGTAAAAGTACCCTCCAGATAAGAACAAATAGCTTCTTTGTAACATTCCACCACAGTGCGTACATACTCAGGTCCACGGGCACGCCCTTCGATCTTGAAGACACGCACACCAGCCTCTATCATTTCATCCATAAAATGAATAGTTTTCAAATCTTTAGGAGACATGATGTATTTATTGTCCACCTCCAGCTCAATATCACTCTCTTTATCCTTCACATCGTATGCACGGCGACATATCTGCATACAAGCCCCCCGGTTAGCAGAAGCATTCATCTCATGCAAACTGAGATAACACTTGCCCGACACTGCCATACAGAGCGCCCCGTGACAGAACATCTCAATGCGGACCAATTCTCCATTCGGACCTTTAATTTGTTCCTTCTGGATAGTATCATAAATCACTCGCACCTGCTTTAAATTCAATTCACGTGCCAATACCACTACATCAGCAAAGCGAGCATAAAATTTCAATGCTCCGGCATTACTGATATTTAATTGGGTGGAAAGGTGTACTTCCTGCCCCACCTCGCAACAATAAGCCATTACCGCCACATCCGCAGCAATCACGGCACTGATGCCTGCCTCCTTAGCCGCATCGACAATGGTACGCATCAAAGCAATATCTTCATCATAAATAATGGTATTGATTGTAAGGTAGCTCTTGATACCATGTTTATCACAGATCTGTGCTATCTCACGTAAATCATTGACAGTAAATGTACTGGCAGAACGTGCACGCATATTCAGACTCTCAATTCCGAAGTAAATAGAATCCGCACCTGCCTGTATAGCTGCCGCCAGCGACTCACGTGAACCTACAGGAGCCATTATTTCAAAGTCTTTTATAGAAGCTTTCATTATTCTTTTGATTAATATGTGTGCAAAGGTAGGCTTTTTTCCGTATTTTTGCAGCCTGATTTCACCACAGATTACACAGATTCACACAGATTATAAATTAATACTCAAATGAATCTGATTTTTCTGTAACCCAAAGATAAACATACAACAATGAAGATTAGAAATATAGACCTGGACAAATACCCAATTTTCCTAGCCCCGATGGAAGATGTAACGGACCCCGCTTTTCGCCTGATGTGCAAGAAGTTCGGTGCTGATATGGTATATACCGAATTTGTATCAGCAGATGCACTGATACGCTCGGTAGGTAAAACTATGCAGAAGCTGAATATCAACGATGAGGAACGCCCTGTAGCCGTCCAGATTTATGGCAGAGACACGGAAACAATGGTAGAAGCGGCGAAAATAGTGGAAGAGGCGCATCCGGACATCCTGGATATTAATTTTGGCTGTCCTGTAAAACGCGTTGCCGGTAAAGGAGCCGGTGCAGGTATGCTGCAAAATATCCCGCTGATGTTGGAGATTACCCGTGCTGTTGTGGATGCTGTAAAAATTCCCGTTACTGTAAAAACACGTCTAGGTTGGGACAATGAGCATAAAATTATAGTAGATTTGGCAGAACAATTACAAGATTGCGGTATTGAAGCACTGACCATTCATGGACGTACCCGTGCACAAATGTACACTGGTGAAGCGGATTGGAGTTTAATAGGTGAAGTAAAAAAGAATCCCCGTATGCATATACCTATCATTGGAAACGGAGATATAACTACGCCACAACGTGCCAAAGAGTGTTTTGACCTGTATGGAGTGGACGCTATTATGATTGGCCGAGCCAGTTTTGGACGCCCGTGGATATTCAAGGAAATAAAACATTATATAGAAACCGGTAAGGAACTCCCTGCCCTTTCTTTTGAGTGGCGGCTGAATGTACTCCGCCAGGAAGTGTTGGACAGTGTGAATCTGCTTGACGAGCGCCGTGGGATTCTTCATGTACGCCGCCATCTGGCTGCTTCTCCTTTATTTAAAGGCATTCCCAACTTTAAAGAGACACGTATCGCCATGCTCCGTGCCGAAACAGTGAAAGAGCTTTTCAGTATTTTGGATTATATCAGGGGAAATTACGGAATGAATTGTTAATGCTACAATATATTAATGTGCCAATTGGCTGTGCTGTATTCCGCATGGCAATTGGCACATTAACATATTGGCACATTGTAGCATTAACACATTATTTATTCTATTTTACGCAAACCTCTTTTAGGAGAGAAATCAATGTTTTTAGGATTGCCCTTATAAGCCACCTCACCACTACTGGATGCTTTCGCAGTCAGCGAACCGGTCACATAACATTCCACATCACCAGAGGAACTGGCACTAGCAGTTACATTTACCGCCTTCATACCTTTTGCCTTTACATCCCCACTACTACTGGCTCTATAAGAAGCGTTCTCACAAATACCTGCCAAAATTACATCTCCGGAAGAGCTGGCATCAGCAGATACATTAGCAGCGTTCAGATTCTTGACAGATACATCACCAGAACTACTGGCATCAGCAGAGAAATTTGTACAAGATACCTTTTCCAGAATCACATCACCCGAACTATTAGCGGTAGCCGCAAAATCATCACAAGAAATAATGCTTCCTGTTACATCACCGCTACTGCTAGCCTTAACAGTAACTTTCCCACTCGTTTTCAGTCCATTCTTTATAATAATGTCACCAGAGCTGGAAGCTTTCAAGCTGTTCACAGCCGGAGCAGAAACTCTTACTTCCTTTTTATGTTTTCCGTTTATTGAAAAATTGTTTCTTGGCGATTTAAAACCAACCTTAAGTACTCCACCCTCTACACGGACATCAATATAGTCCACCAAATTGTCCGGAGCATATATTTCCACATCCTGTCCACCGGAACTTTGAGTATAGATTACATCCACCGAAGAACTGGTAGAGATAGCATTAAAACTACCCACATTCACTTTTTTGGTAACATAGTTCTTGCTAGGAGTTATTCTCTCTGCACATGCTGTTACCGACACTAACATAAGGGTTACCGTCATTAAAGTTGATACTAATTTTCTCATATTACTTTTGTTTTATTTATTAGACGTTATTTCTATGCCAAACGTTGCAACGTTTGACCATTATTTTTAAAGCAAGATTCATGCCAGCAACATTTATCACTGATAATCAACAAGGTATAAACAAAGCAGGGTGTCCGAAAATGGACACCCTGTACGCTTTTATATGCTTTTTAAAACTATTTCAGTACAAGTTGGAAGACTACAGAAGCAAACCAACGCTTATACATATAAGTAGCCGTAATATAAATACATACCGCCGAAATCCATCCGGCAATAACATCAATCAAATAATGCGCCTGAATATAGACCGTAGCACAACATAGAAGTACATAGAACGGTGCCAAGAAATAACATAGTTTCTTATTAACACGATAGGCCATAATCATCACAATGGTAGATATACCGACATGTGAGCTAGGAAAAGCAGCAGTAGGCCGTTCCCCCACTTCCTGTGAGGCTTCCACCAAATTAAAGAAGAAACCATGATCAAAACCGGGACCAGGCAACAGAATATCATTATTATTAAAATAATCACCGATAGCAGGGAAATGCTGCGCCATCACATTATCCATTCCGATAGCAGGGAAATAAAATTGCGGACCGGCAACCGGAACCAATATATAAATAAGATAATAGATAAAAAACGAAGTGACCAACACAAAAGAAACCTTTTCAAACCACTCAAAACGAAACAAGAAATAATAAATAGTCACAATCCCAATCATTGGATAATAAGCAAAATACCCCATATTAAATGGTTCACTGAACCACATGGAAGGAAAATGTTCACTAAATTCTACCGAAGGCTGGCAACGGAACAAAAACTGCTCCGCCGAAGCGAAGAAATTATCCAGATTGGGAAAAAGACGATTAAATTCAAAGGTATCGGGATACCAATACGCTAAAAATGCCATCTGCACAGCCATTCGTATAAATGCCGTAAGTTTACACGGATACTTACGATACAAATATATTAATGCAAACGTAATGGCCACAATGCCTGCACGCTCCGAAAGCATAATTACAGGGTGATCCATACGAGGAAATAATATTAAAACCATTATGGTCGTGAGGGCATTATATATCAGACTAATGCTCTCGACGGCAAACAATCCTTTCACACTGTCTACCCGTTTGAATAAATTTAAAGCCATCCTTCTTTCTTATACCATGCAATGATTTCCTTTACTCCCTTGTCTAAAGGGTACTCAGGACGATATCCCAGTTCTTCCACCAAGGGTGAAATATCGCATTGCCAATTACGTTGTTTCATTATTTTATATTTGTCAGCATTCAGCGTACTTACCTTTCCCAGGCAACGCGCTGAAAATTCAGCGAGCAAAGATACAACTTTTAAAATAAATAATGGGCATTTAATGTGTATAACCCACGGATTACCAAGTTCTTTTTGTATCAAATCAGAAAAAGTACGGCTGAAATAGACATTTCCGTCACTAACAAAATAGGCGCGCTGCCGCACTCCATGTTCTATTGCCAAAAAAACAGCTTGTACCAAATCTCTCACATAAATAAAGGTAAGATCCTGCCTTTTAAAACCAGGAGCAAAGTCTATATGCTGCTTGATAGACTTCACCATCAGAAAATAATCGCGTTCGCGAGGTCCATAAACTCCAGTAGGACGGAAAATCACTGTCGGAAAATCATTCAATGATTGCAGGTAATGTTCCGACTTTAGCTTACTGACCCCATATGCCGTATTGGGCATTGCCGTATCACGTTCACTAATAGGTGCATAATTATCTTCATGAATAGGACCGAAAATACTAAGTGAACTGATATAAACAAATTGCCGGGGAACCATATCCAAGGTCCTCAAAGCTTCTACAAAATTACGGGTATAAACATAATTACCTTTGTCGAATTCGTCTTTATGACGGCATTTAGTAACACCGGCACAATGAATGATATAATCCCATCCCTGATGCAATTGTTTATGAACAGCCAATTGCTCCGTCAACCTTCCGGGATGAGCAAAATCCAATTCGGCAAATTGAATGCGAGGATCTTTCAAATAGGCACGACTACTGCTTTTACGTACACCAGCCCATACCTGCATATCTCTCTCCAATCCTCCTTCCACCAGGAAACTGCCAATAAATCCGCTTGCTCCGGTTACCAATACTTTCTTTAATCGGCAAGTATTCTTCTGTGCAAATTCTTCGTTATTCATTCTTCGTATTTTATTTCACCGGTTCCACATGAATACCCACATGAGTATCCTCTCCAAATTTTTCTTTTAATCTATGTTCAATACCTGTTGCTGTTTCGTGCGCTTTATGCAGAGAAATGTTCCCATCCATGCGTATATGAATCTCTATAGCATAATTGTTCCCAATGCGTCGCGTGCGTAAATGATGCGGCTCGCTCACTCCATCAAAAGATAACACAATCCCCTCTATCTCACGTTCCACGCTATCCGGCAAAGACTTTTCCAGCAATTCATCCAAGCAAGGAATCAGCAACTTAATGGAAACCCGCATAATAAAGAAACTGACTGTCACAGCGGCAATAGGATCAAGTACCGCCCAATGAGGACCAAGTAAAATCGCTCCGCCAATACCGACAGTCGTACCAATGGATGATAATGCATCACTCCTATGATGCCATGCATTCGCCACAACAGCCTGTGAATCGCATCTTTTCCCCACTCTGACTGTATATTGATAAAGTATTTCCTTCAACAAAATAGAAATAATGGCAGCAACCAATGCCAACATTCCCGGTTGACGAAGCTCCCCACCTCGTAGAAAAACCAATATTTCTGTTGCTCCATTCCACAATATTCCAAATCCTATCCCCAATAATGCCATACCAATGAAAGCAGTAGCCAATGTTTCATATTTCCCATGACCATAATCATGGCTCTTGTCCACTGGTTTATTGGATATACGTACAAAAAGAATCACTACTACGTCCGTAACGAAGTCAGATAGAGAATGAACTGCATCTGCCAACATAGCGGCACTATGCCCTGCGATTCCGGCAAGAAATTTAAAAATAACCAGCAAGAAATTAACAAAACTCCCCACTAGTGTAACTTTATAAATTTCTTTTTCCCTGATTTTCTTATCAAGTTCAGTCATAACAGTTGTTTTAGAACGGACAAAGATAGCACGTTTCATTTAGATTCAACCAAATTTAATGTATCTATTGAACCGCTATTCCAATTATTTTGTTTACTTTGTAGCACATAATACATTAATATATCCCCTTATGGCTAAAAAGAAAGAAAAAAAAGCAGGGAAACGTATGAAAAAAAGCGAAATGTCTGAACGACTGATAAGCTTATTCCACACCAAACCAAACGAAACATTCAGTCTGAAACAATTATCAAGCAGTCTGAACCTCACTACACATCCGCTTAAAATGCTTTGTGCCGACATCATTACTGAAATGATTGAGGATGATTTTCTGCAAGAAGTAGAAAAAGGACACTACAAACTAAACGACCACGGCCTGATTATGACTGGCGTCTTTCAGCGTAAAAGCAACGGCAAGAACTCCTTCATCCCCGATGATGGTGGAGAAACTATTTTCATAGCCGAACGTAATTCGGCACATGCCATGAATAATGACAAAGTAAAAATAGCCCTCTTTGCCAAACGTAAGAATCGGAATCCGGAAGGTGAAGTGATAGAAATTCTGGAACGTGCCAATGATACTTTTGTCGGTACACTGAAAGTAGAGAAATTCTACGCCTTCCTGCTGACCGAGAACCGCACCCTGGCAAATGATATTTTTATCCCGAAAGATAAGCTGAAAGGTGGAAAGAATGGGGACAAAGCGGTTGTGAAAATTGTAGAATGGCCCGAAGAGGCAAAAAATCCGATAGGACAAGTCATTGATATCTTGGGAAAAGCAGGAGAAAACACAACTGAGATGCATGCCATTTTGGCCGAATTCGGTTTACCTTACGTATATCCTAAGAATGTAGAAACCGCTGCCGAAAAGATTCCGGCAGAGATTTCCGAAGCGGACTATGCAGAACGTGAAGATTTCCGCAATGTAACAACTTTCACCATTGACCCCAAAGATGCAAAGGACTTTGATGACGCGCTCTCCATCCGTCTCATCAAACCGGGACTATGGGAAGTAGGCGTGCACATTGCCGATGTTACTCATTACGTAAAAGAAGGAAGCGTTATCGACAAAGAAGCTGAAAAGCGCGCTACTTCCGTTTATCTGGTAGACCGTACCATCCCCATGTTGCCCGAACGGCTGTGTAACTTCATCTGTTCCCTCCGCCCCGACGAAGAGAAACTGGCATTCTCCGTCATTTTCAATATGAATGAAAAGGGAGAGGTGAAAGACTCGCGCATCGTGCACACCATTATAAAGAGCGACCGCCGTTTCACCTATGAGGAGGCGCAAAAAGTGATTGAAACGGGTGAAGGCGACTACAAAGAAGAAATTCTGGAGCTGAACAAACTGGCACAAATCCTGCGTAAACAAAGATTGGCTGCCGGTGCTATTGACTTTGACCGCATAGAAGTGAAATTTGAGATAGACGAAACCGGCAAACCACTCAGTGTCTACTTCAAAGAATCCAAAGAAGCCAATAAGTTGATAGAAGAATTTATGTTGTTGGCCAACCGCACGGTTGCCGAAAGAATCGGTAAAGTACCTAAAAACAAGAAAGCCAAAGTATTCCCTTATCGTATCCACGACCTTCCGGACCCCGATAAACTGGAGAACTTGAATTGGTTTATCAATCGCTTCGGATATAAGATACGTACATCGGGTAGCAAAACAGAGATATCCAAATCCATCAATCGTTTACTGGACGACATAAAGAATAAGAAAGAACAAAATCTGGTGGAAACCGTATCCTTGCGTGCCATGCAAAAGGCCCGTTATTCCACTCATAATATTGGCCACTATGGTCTGGCATTTGACTATTATACTCACTTTACCTCACCTATCCGCCGTTTTCCGGATATGATGGTTCATCGTCTGCTCACCCGCTATCTGGCAGGAGGACGTACGGTACAGGAAACGAAATACGAAGAGTTGTGCGACCATAGTTCTGAAATGGAACAAATCGCCGCCAATGCAGAACGTGCTTCTGTAAAATACAAACAAGTAGAGTTTATGGGTGAACGTTTGGGCATGGAGTTCGATGGAGTCATTTCCGGAGTTACCGAATGGGGACTTTATGTGGAATTGAACGAAAACAAGTGCGAAGGTATGGTTCCCATGCGTGACCTTGGTGATGATTATTATGATTTCGATGAAAAGAACTATTGTCTGACGGGGCGCCGGCATCACAAAAAATTCAGTTTGGGAGATCCGGTTACCATTAAAGTGGCCCGCGCCAATCTGGAGAAAAAGCAACTTGATTTCGCTTTGATCGAGAAATAAAGATTAACATCCTGTTGTAGGGGCAGACTGGATCTTTCCCTACAACAAGACAATAGTTTCATTTACCTCACTCTTCTATTCAACTGATTATTCGCTTTATCCGGCTTGGATTTACCGATCCGTTTGCCACCGGACTTCTTTTTAGTTTCCTGTTTCACCTTAAAAGCAAATGGATTTTTCTTATTTACCATAAATATTCCCTTTTTCTGCAAAAATAAAGGATTAAAATCAATATTCATTCTATTTATTGGCAATAATATAGAATTTACTTACTTTTGTCCTTCCAAAACATTCAATTCATGACTACATTCAATTACACGAACATATTAACGCAGGCAGTAGATGAATTATCTGAAAGCCAGTCCTATAAAGGATTATTCCATCAACACAAAGATGGAGATCCTTTACCATCTGCCAAATCCCTATACAAGATAGTAGAATTGGCACGCGCCATTATCTTCCCTGGTTACTTTGGTAATTCCACCGTTAACAGCCATACCATCAACTACCATATCGGTGTAAATGTAGAAACCCTGTTCGGCCTGCTGACTGAACAAATTCTGGCAGGACTTTGCTTCGGACAAGAAAACAGTAAAAATGCAACCGATGACAATGAACCGTGCAGAGAAACAGCCTCTTTGCTGGCAGCTCGTTTCATCAATAAATTGCCCGAACTCCGCCGCATTCTGGCTACCGATGTAGAAGCCGCATATTATGGTGATCCCGCCGCCACATGCTTTGGTGAAATCATCAGTTGCTATCCAGCTATCCGAGCTATCAGCAATTACCGCATCGCACATGAGCTGTTAATACTGGGTGTACCTTTAATCCCACGCTTCATTACAGAAATGGCACATTCGGAAACCGGTATCGATATTCATCCGGGGGCACAAATAGGACATCATTTCACTATTGACCACGGTACAGGTGTAGTAATCGGAGCAACCAGCATCATCGGAAATAATGTGAAGCTCTATCAAGGGGTAACATTAGGAGCTAAAAGCTTTCCGCTAGACAATAATGGAAATCCCATTAAAGGCATTCCACGTCATCCTATTTTGGAAGACGATGTCATTGTATATTCCAATGCAACAATCTTAGGGCGTGTTACTATTGGCAAGGGGGCTACCGTAGGAGGTAATATTTGGGTAACAGAAAATGTACCTGCCGGATCACGTATCGTACAACGAAAAAACAAAGACGAATAAAGACCTTTTGTCATCATAGATTAGTTTGGATTACATTCATAATTTATCAAGTTTTAAATATGTGTAAATCCATGTAATCTATGATCAGAAACTTCTTTATGCACCCACGGAAGTCTCAGCACAAAGCAGCATCTCTGTGTATAATCGGCATCAATCACAAGAGAACCTCCAAATTTCTCAGCCAGCAACCGGCAGATAGGAAGCCCTAATCCTGTCCCTCGCATAAAATCATCTAATTGGGTAAAACGTTCAAATACAAAATCATGCTTGTCTTTAAGAATTCCTTTCCCTGTATCAATAATAAGTAATAAGTCTGCCGCCCCATGCAAAATAGTAATATTTTAAATTATCCAGCCTCAAACATACTTTCTTCACCTCATCCGTCTGTTTCAATATATTCTCTTCATCATTCTTATAATAAAAATAATCCAGCTTAATACAATAAGAAATAATTTGCATATGCTTATCGCCCGATTCCTCACTTCTTTGCAGAAGAGTATCACACATACTTAAAACAAGAGGGGAATCCATAATTTGAAGAAAAACATAAATTGACAAATAAAAACAGAAAAAGGAGCACCGACACTCTGATACTCCTTTCTCCTAAACTAAAGCAAACCAACGGTTACTTTGAAGCATATGCGCACAACATCCACACCATTTTTTCCTGTTCCTTCAAATAGTCACTCATCACCGCTACAGTAGCCTCATCACCGGCTTGTGAAGCGACAGCCAAAAGTTTACGCTCTTCCACGATGAAATGACTGTAAGTTTCCAAAATGTTGTTCAATGCTTCGTCACCGTTTGTAACACCCTCTACCTCTTTTATATTCGATACTTTCAAATAATCGCTATACTTGTTCTTCGGGACGCCTCCCAGCATCAGGATACGTTCTGCCAGTTCATCCACTTTCTCGGCTGCATTGTTATACAAATCCTCAAATTTGCTGTGCAGTACAAAGAAACCATGCCCTTTAATATTCCAGTGGAACCCACGAAGATTAGCATAAAATACTTGGTAGTCTGCCAATAATTGTTGCAATGATTCTACTACCTTTGCAGCTGCCGCTGAATCTAACTTGATATAATCTAATGTTCTCATAATGTTTTTATTTTTAAATTGATTACTTTTATTTTTTTCTCTGATGCAAAGATAAGGGGGAAAGTAATGCGTGTCAAACTGATAATTTCTATATTTGATGTAGTTTGATTAAGATTCTTTGAGTATCAAACCATTAAGAAGAACTTGCATGAGAATGGGCAATGGATAAGAAATTGCTAACTTGTTTTATTACACTATATTCCTCATGCTTTTCAAATAACTCTTTTCTAAGTGCAAAGATACGATTTTTTCTCCAATTATAAGAATCCGTACCTTAAAAACTATCTATGTGATAAAGATAATGACATAACAGATTCGTAGCCGAGTTCACCAAACCACAGGCAAAGGTAACTCGTGTTCTTTTCGTCCAAGCAAGGTCAAGCCCTGCGGGTGTCGTGGAAAAATCATCCTCGCCCCGTGGGGCTTTCTGTATTTTTCCACACAACCTTGCCTGACGAGAACACGACCTTTTAGAGCCTGTAGTTTGGGAACTCCGGCCCCGAATAGCCGGACTAACAAAAAATATATAATGTTATGTCACAAGCAGTATTAAACAACAGTCAAGCAACAGGTCACACCGACCTGCTATCAGGTATCTTGAAGGTACAAGTGAGAAACGAAGAGAAGATTACGGAACAAGACCGTATCTATTGCCAGAATCAGCAGGACGAGCTTTACAAGACGCTCGACCAGATTGCCTGGTGGTACAACATCTTCAAGAGAGAAGCCGAAAAATATGAGGGTAAAATCAAACTCAAGCACGAGCCGAACGGTAAGATTACCACAAGCAGCTATGACCTCCACTATCGGTACAATAACGATGAGAAGGATTATACCCATCACGAGTTTACTCCTTTCAAGAACATCAATGAGTTGGTGGATAGTCGTCATAACGCTATCAGGAACTTCATCAGTCGCATCATCGGCTATTTCAACAACACCTACAGCGTCTCTGTTGAAGCACCAAAGATTGATGAGAAGACTCTTCCGATAGACTTCCGACCTGTATATAACACCTATGTAGATGTGGTTATCGAACATCTCGGCGGCAAGAGTTTCCGAGATACTGCCGAGGAAGAACTTATCAAGCGATTCCTTGAAACAGTCAGACCATCTAATTGGAGCAAGGTGAAGCCAGAACTTAAGAAGGACAAGATCATCTTCCCCGATATTGTCACTTGGGACTCTTTCCATTACGAGTGTTATAAGGATTATAGGCTCTCATATGAAACAGACCGTAAGGTTAGCCGCTTCTGCGAAGGTATTGCCTTTGGTGCAGACGATGTACTTTGCGGAAGTATCGAGATGATTATCGGTCTTGATACACGCAATGTAGATATATCCAGATGGTACGACCTGACAACGACCAATGCTGTAAGTCTTAAATTTTATGGAAACACCCGTATCGATGTCAAGTTCAAGGACAACGCAACAGCAGAGAGTTGTTTCAAGCGACTGCGACTAAATGAAATCAAACTAAGAGACGAGAACTGATGACCACACGATATGTATGACACTCCGTAGGTACTGCCTGCGGGGTGTCTTTCGTTTTTATCCACTTCAATCATTACAGCCATGTATGCCATCATACCACAACAGATACCGCAAGGCAAGCGTGCAGAGATCAACGAGAAGATTCTCTTTGCCATCAACTCCGGTAAGGATATGATTCCTGCGGAGAGTATATACAACTGCTATACAGGTATCGGAGGACTGCACAACCTCAAGCAGTCGGACTTCGCCAGCTACCACGAGTATGCCGAGGCAAAGAAGGAGTTCGAGATGGGACAGTTCTTCACACCGCACGAGGTATGTCGGGATATGGTAGATGTACTCTCTCCCACATCATCGGAGATGATTCTCGATATGTGTTGCGGTATGGGTAACTTCTTCAACCATCTGCCAAACCAACACAACGCCTACGGCTTTGACATAGACAGCAAGGCTGTGGCAGTGGCGAGGTATCTCTATCCCGATGCACATATTGAGAAGTGCGACATACAGCAGTACCACTCCGAGCAACGCTTTGATGCCATCATAGGTAATCCTCCGTTCAATCTGAAGTTCGACTTCCGAATCTCACAGGAGTATTACATCGACAAAGCATACCATCTACTCAATCCCGCGGGATTCCTGATGATTATCGTTCCAGTCTCCTTTATGCAGAACGAGTTCTGGGAGAAGAGCCGTGTAGGAAGAGTGAACGAGGACTTCTCCTTCATCGGACAAACAAGGTTGGCACCTCACGCCTTCACATCGGTAGGTGTAGATAATTTCAACACCAAGATAATGGTCTTCCTGCGTCGCTCACAGCATATAGAGATGAATCCCTACAATGCCGAGGAGTTCGTCTCTATGGCAGAACTCAAGGAGAGAGTGAAAAAAGCCCGTGAGATGAAGCACCGCCTGCGTCTTGACCTTATGCGTGAGACCAACCGCATAGACAAGGAGGAGTTAGAGCACTTCGAGTACAAGCTCGCCAAGTACATGTATGAGTTGAAGGCTCACGCAAGGCTCAACAAGCATATTGACAAGGCTGTGGCACTTGTTACCAAGTTCCGTAACCAGAAGCCACCCGAAAATGCCACCAACGAGCAGATGAAGGAGTGGGAACGCAAGAAGCTGACCACTGCCAAAGTGCTGGCCACCATACGCAAGTATATCACCTCGCAGAATGTCGTTCCACGCAAGGAGGTGGCATTGGTAAAGACCTCCTACGGCTTCAAGCTCAAGCAGTATGCACCACGACTACTCGACAAGGTGGAGCATAAGGCGGCAAGCATCAATGACCTCATATTGGATAGCACCGTACTACCTATGCCGGAGATAGCAACAGAAGAGAATCTGCGACAGATACGCATCGCCAAGAGGCTTATCCGCCGCAAGCGTTGGCTCTACGATATACAGAATCAACCATTCTCGGAGATGGAAACGGACGATGCCCTTGCCGAGTATCTCGACAATGCCACCTTCGTAAACAAAGATGGCGAGGTGTGCGAGTTCACGCAGTTGCAGAAACACGACCTGAACCTTGTGCTTCAGAAGCGATACGCTCTTCTCAACTGGCAGCAAGGCTCAGGCAAGACCGCAGCTGTATATCACAGAGCCAAATATCTGCTCAAATATGGCAAGGTACGCAATGTGGTGATACTTGCCCCTGCCATTGCCACCAATATGACATGGACTCCATTCCTCGCAATCAACAAGGAGCGATACAGAGTGATACGCACATACAAGGATCTCGAAGATGTGCCGAGAGGTATCTTCCTGTTATTATCTACCTATATGGTCGGCAAGCTCAAACGCGACCTTATGCGGTTTGTGAAACTATCGTCAAGGAAACTATGCCTTGTATTTGATGAGTCGGACGAGATTACCAACCCATCATCACAACGCACAAAGCATATCCTGGCAGTGTTCCGCAGGCTCAAATACAAGATTCTCGATACGGGAACAACCACCCGTAACAATATCGCAGAGCTATACAGCCAGTTTGAGTTACTCTATAACAACTCGGTCAATATGACCTGCTGGTGCGATAACATCTACCACGAGAACCGAGATAAGGAGATAGAGTGTGAAAGGAACCTCCACTGCGGAGAGCCGTTCCCTGCGTTCAGAGGTCATGTGCTGTTTCGTGCCTGCCACTGTCCGGGCAAAGCAACGGTATTCGGCATAGAGAAGCAGAATCAGGATGTCTATAACAAGGAGGAACTTTTCGACCTCATAGGAAAGACCATCATCACCCGTAAGTTCCGAGACTTCGCAGGCGAGAAATACAAGATACGGACACACACCGTAAGCCCGTCAGAGGGTGAGCACGAGGTCTATCGTGTCATCATCGAGGAGTTCTGCCGTATCTGTGAACTCTACTACAACAGCACGGGTGATACGAAGAAGGATGCAGGACTGAGGCTTATGCGACAGATAAAACTGCTTATCAAGGCTTGTTCGGTACCACACCTCATATCGGGATACTACGGTGATGACTATCCGAGCAAGACACGATACATAGAATCATTGATACGCAAGATACCTGGCAAGGTAGCCATCGGCTGTACCACCCTTGCCGCCTTTGACCTCTACGAGAAGTATATCAGCGAACGCTTCCCCGACAGACCGATATATGTCGTAAAGGGAGATGTGGCGTTCAAGAAGCGTCAAAGCATAGTGACGGAGTTCGACTCCACCATCAACGGCATACTGATATGCACGCAGCAGAGCCTGAGCAGTTCGGTAAACATACCTACCTGCAATGATGTGATACTGGAGTCGCTGCAATGGAACATACCCAAGATGGAGCAGTTCTACTTCCGCTTCATACGCCTCGACTCCAAGGAGATGAAGGATGTGCATTATGTCACCTATGAGGACTCCGTGGAGCAGAACCTGATGGCATTGGTACTGACCAAAGAACGTCTCAACGAGTTCATCAAGACGGGTGAGGTAAAGGAGCAGTCGGAGATATTCGAGGAGTTCGACATCACAATGTCGGTCATCGACAGTCTGCTGATACGCTCTACGGACAGCGAGGGTAAGATACATATCAGCTGGGGAAGCCAGCGAGTAACAAGTTAAACAGAAAGTCTATGGAAAATATGGATTTAAGCAATGCCGAAGTTGCCGTAACCACGCAGCACATCCTGGACGGGAAAGAGTACAAGGACTACTGGGTACAGATGTCCGACTATAGCGATATGGGAGAGTTTCTCTGTGCCTGCTCCGACCTCTTTCCCGAAGAAGAGGAACCAGAGTACAGATATACCAGATGGGAGAACGTACCCGACTACTTGATAAGGCGTGAATGGATATGTCCCAACTTCTTTGAGATACGCGATGCCATGGAAAGGCTCGATGAGAACGAAAGGGAGTATTTCGTCACATGGAGCGAACACTTCGGATATGACATCACAACCGATGATCCGCATATGATGGTATCGCACTATCAGGATATATACGGTAACACCATACAAGAGACCGAAGAGGAACTTGCCGACATCGCCGACGATGCTCTGGTATATACGGGCATATCGGGCAACTTCTGCGATATGCTTCCTCTTCAGTATGAGATATTCGATGATAACTACAACTAAAAATAAAGGATATATGGAAATCAGTTTCAAAGGACCGGTAATGCCGATTGACCCATACTCGCAGTTGGCATTTGTGGAGATACTAAACATTATACTCATAGCAAAGCACATTATGGATGTGAACAGGTATCTCATAGCAAGGAATGTAAACCCTCAGTTCGGCTCACTGTCGGGATATTTCCGATGGTCGTTTGCCGATGAGAGGTTCACGCTGTGGCAACGCACGGACTACAACTCCGATATGTGCTTCTCACATCGCATATTGGATATGCCGTTCTGTATGCTTGCAGCAAAGGATAAAGAGAACGATGAGCGAGTGTTCAACTAACCATCAAAGAATATGGAAACGACAATCAAGGCATCCAACAGAGAGATAGCGATACGAGCCTTCGACCATCTGAGGCAAGAGAGAAAGACCGACTCTGCACTGCGACTGGCTCACCACCTGCTGCACTATGACCGCATATCACTCGGCATAGGCGAAGTGGATTGGGAGATAGATATGGCAATCCGGAAGTTCGGTGGCAGTCCCCGAACAGGATACCGATATACGGCACATTTCAGTTTCAAGGGTGAAACGGAGATGGAGAAAGAGAGATACGAAGAGATATTCAACGGTAAAGAGTAACCGAAGGGCGGCCACAAGGTCGCTCTTCACATTTATAGACATATGTACGGGAAACAGAATCCTGCCGTACACAGGTAACGACAAATGAACGAAGCAAAGAAAACACTCACAATGGAGTTCATCGAAAGCATAATGGACGAGAAGTATACCCTCGTATGGGTGGACTATCGGGAAAGTTTTGATGAGAGCAGAGACCTCTTGCAACAATGCCTTGAAAAGCAAGGCTGCGAAGATCTGTGGTCAAAGGTTGAGGATTGGTATGAGGATGCCGAGGAGCAGGCGACACAGGAGATTATCAAAGAACTGGAAAGCCACTGCATCGACTTCCACGACTTCGAGGAGGAAGAGGTTGAAGCCTTCTTTGAGGAACACGACGATGAGATAAGGGATGAGATACGCGAGCGTGACGACTCCACAACGGTAAACGACCTTATCAAGAACACCAGAGATATTCCTGTACGGGTGGAGATGCTATCCAACTACGACTGCATCAACTCCTGCTGGTTGGAGTCGCAAGGTGGCTTCCGATACAAGGAGAGTTACTTCGGGGATATGATAGATACTCTTCGCCTCAACCCTGCAAAGGTAAAGAAAGCATTGACCGAGAAAGGCTACACCGTATATGGCAGATTCCCGAACAAGAAGTATCGTGACGGCAAGGAGCAGGTATCCTACGAGGATTTCTGCCGGGAGTTGGAGAACTCCTGCTGTGGAGCCAACCTACTTACCTACATAGGGCTTGTAAACCTCAGAGACCTCTACGATGCCGACTTCAAAATAAAGGAGGTCATCATTCCCAAAGGTAATACCTGCGGGCTGTTCAGCTCGATGTATGGCGGTGGCAGTCTGATAGAGATGGAACTCAAGAGCGATGTAAGAATCCGACTGGATAAGGCACGCAAGGACGGCTACGGTTTCCGCCTGCGACTTGACAATGAACGCTCCGAGTATGATTGCTCTATCAAGCATGTATATGGTGTCTGCGACTCCTTCTTTGGAAAGCAGGTAAGCATTGTTCCGGCAAACTAATCAGTATTAACCATAAAAATATCAATATATGAAAAAGGTTGAAGTAAAGGTAAGATACCTCTTCGAGGGTACTTACACCGTAGCGGCAGATGACCGCAATGAAGCACGCACAATGGTAACAAGAGATTGCGGACTGTTATTGGGTGGAAACATCCACACCACACTCGATGATGACGAGGTGGATTGGAAGTTCGATGTTCACCCCGATATGCAGATTCTATCCTACACAGAGTTGGAGAAGAAACAAAAGCCGAAGCGTCTGAAGATGGACTTCTCCGACAGGATAGAGACACTACGTAAGGACATCATAGATGCCATAAGGCAGTTGCTCTACTCGCATGGGCTGACAGAGATTACCTTCCCCGAAGAGCAGGATGATCCTGTATGGGTGATATGGTTTGACAATAATGCCGACCCGTTTGAGTGCAAGGTAACAGGTATTCAAGTGACGGACAACAGTATGACTGTTATAGCCCACGAGAAAGAGACAAACTTTGAGGCTACCTGCCATACTCCGTTTGAACTTGGAGCATCAAACATCGACTGGCTATATGAGATATATGATGCCGTATGGCAGCAGTTGGAAGAGGACACAGATAATAACGCTTAAAGATTACGACTATGAGATTAGACCCTGTAAATGCAGTATCGAGCTTCCACTACTATATGTGGAATGCTTGGAGCGAGGAAGAGTGCAAGATTACCTTCGGAGGTGCTTATAAACACTTCTGGGAGAAATGGAACTCCCTTGCAAGTAAATCAATACTCGGAGCGGCAGAACGATTCTATGCCGAACTCTCGGACAACAACAGCGAACTGCTTGTCAATCGTGCTGTGGCACTCTATGACGGCAAGGCTACAAGAGAGGAACCACACGATGATGATGTATATGTTTGTGATGCTTGCGGTTCAAGAAAAATTGAGATTCAGGTTTGGGTAAATGCCAATACCAATGAGTATCTAAGTGATGTAGATGATGACGATACGGACTGCAAATGGTGCGCAGACTGTGAACAGAGTCAGAATTTCTGCACCTTGAGCGATTACAAACAGAAGATGCAAGATTGGTGGAAAGACCTTGACTTTATCACATTGGAAAGTATAACAGGCTTGCACGAGGCTGACTACTCATCGGAAGACGGCTCACAATCCTTTGTAGATGCCTGCAATGATTGGTGGAATAGTCAAGACTACGATACCCAACGAGAACTCTATTTCAAATCACAATCTTAATACTTACTACTATGGCTGAGAATGAAATCATTGAAAGAATATGTGGCTCGTGTAACTGCGATGAAGCGACCGCAAAGGAGTATCTGAATGATGAGATACGCCACCTCAGAGAACTGCAAGAGATAAACGACCTGCAAGAGAGCGATATTGAACTTTCTTGCAGCGGTCTCGGAATCGAGTCCGAGTGTATGGAGTATTTCACAATGGTATTAACCTACTAACATCTACTTCTATGGCTTACTTTAAGAATATACATTCATTGGCAGAACTCAAGAAGGAGTATCGCCGATTGGCATTGGAGAATCACCCCGACAAAGGCGGCAGCACCGAAGTGATGCAACAGATCAATGTGGAGTTTGAACGACTCCACGAGATTTGGAAGGACGATACTACTGTATCGGCAAATGCATCAGGTTATGAAAACGACTATGCAGGAGCATCGGCAAAGGAGTATACCGACTTCGTATATAACGAATATCGTTGGAAAGATCGCAACTATCAAGGACAGCACACTCCTGAGATTGTGGAGCTGGTGCGTAACTGGATAAAGGAGACCTATCCCAAGTATAGGTTCTCCGTATCAAGGCATCACTATAACTCTATCCATATCTACCTTGTCAAAGCAGACTTTGAGGCATTCAAGAAGGATAAAGGCGTGGTGTTCCACCACGATGTAAACCACTACCATATTGACAATAACGACACCCTAACCGACAGAGCCAAAGAGGTGATGAAGAATGTATGCGACTTTGTAATGTCGTACAACTTCGATGACAGCGATCCTATGACCGACTACTTCTGCACTAACTTCTACCTTACATTAGGAGTCGGCACCTACAAGAAGCCATATAAAGTAGAACTGCCGAAATTGGATTGCAAGGGCAAGAAGCCCGATGTGTTCAAGCACCCCGAAGGTGCTGCACACAAGGCAATACGTCAGGCATTGGGCGGTGCCTATTTCAGTTTCCACAACAGCCAGCGACTACAAGGCAAAATGGTACTTGGAGAAGACTCCTACGGACATAGTGGCGACAAATACTTCTGGCCACTATCATACTCAAGTGCCAAGACTGCACAAAAACGAATGGATAAATTGGAGAAAGCCGGTATCCGCTGCAAGCTCACAGGCTACAATGGTGGGTGCATCGAGTTCCTCAGCTACAATCCCGAAACGGAAGCACTACTTGAGAAAGAGAGGCAGGAGGTTATCATCGCTCATCGTGCTTGGCAGGCAAAGCAGGTGCAGACAGGATAGCATAAAAAATCATATAGAAGTCCTATCGACTTCTATATGATTCTGCGTGATAATCGCACAGATTATCACACTGTCCGATAACAAGCTTACCTTTTTTCGTATTAGGATACTTATCTGCAACAGTCCTATAATTGCATAGGGCATAGTTTATCTCGGCAGCCACTTCGTCATCAGTTACTATATCACAAGCTAATTTTATCAACTCTTTAGCTCTACCTCGAGCTGTTTGTGTATATTCATCTTTCTCCCAATTTCTTTTCTCGCATACCTGTCCCCAATAACTAGTACCACGATAATATTGAGTTAATCCCCAACAGAAATCAAAAGAATTTCGAAGTCCAGTAGCGTATTCAATTAGTAACTGAGCCTTTCTATTTGGCTCTGAAGTCAAGTCTAGACTCTGTTCCAAAGAGTACATTTTACAAGCAAAATCATATCTAAATTCAGACTTTAATTTTATTGGTTTCCTCTCAATGCTGAACGGATCATAATCCATATATACATTCAGATGCTTCTGATACGCCTTACTGACTGCTCCGAGATATTCTACGGCCTCTTTATAACGCATATTTCGCAGGCACTGTGTACCGACTATATCATTGAGATAGTCAGAGCCTATATAGCCGCGAGTGTTCAAATATCGATCAAGTTCTGACACAGGCTTTCGCACATTTTGCACATATCTAATCGCGGTATTAAGACCTAAGCTATCAATCATCTCAAAGAAACTATTGCTATAGTCGTGGCTATTAAAGTTCTCCGAATACCTGTAACCAGACATAGTATATACCTCTGAGACCTTATATTCGTATCCATCTTTACTTTCAATCCAATCGTAAAGTTCTCTTTTGTTTACTATTCCGAACAATCTGTTATCGGCCATATTGGCAAGTTGCAATGCACGCGTTGACTTTCCTGCCTTAATCATTCTCGGACATACCTCAGTAAGCAAAATTCTGCGCATCATATCGTTCCAGTAATAGAAACTTTCGCAATTAAATAATTTATAACCACGAGCTGTCTCTTTGCGGACCTCATCGGTAATACCGTTGACAATTTTGGAATCCAACCATTTCAACTGAGAGAACAACTTGTTCTCATAAGATGAGTTATAAGGTAGAGTCTTCGCATCTATATACATACGGAACACTTTGATTGATTCGTCAATAAAATCTGTTCTCTTGCTGTTTTCTGCCAGACCAATAAGATATGAGGCGTTGCTAACATCTCCTTTAAGGTCTGCCAAAAACGCTGCCGTGTAATACCACATTCCCGTATTGTCGCTTCTTCCGCTCTTAGCCATTTTTAGACACAGATCGTATAATTTTTTAACCTCAAATGAGCCTTCATAATCATCCTCCCAATAGTACTCTCCAAGAGGCTCAAGTTCTCTTACAAATGATTGCAATGTTCCTTCAATGTACCTGCTATTAGGAGCATACTCACAAACTAAGTCTAACGCATCAATGGTTGATAGATTCTCCCCTGCACGACCTGCACAAAATAGCATTGAGCCGACATCTCCAAGTTCTGCAAAATATGTTATGGCTTTCTCCGAGCGTTTAACACGGAACTCAGCTCCCGCTATATACGGATGAATGAGTTGACGCATCAAATTATCCTTGGGCCAATGTACTACTTCAGAATCCCACAAGTTAACACACTCTTCATATCTTCCCAAAGAGAATAACGCCCTAATTGCTTGCAGCAAATATCTATCTCGCAACTTGGTTTCATTGATGGTTAGAGCCTTTTCAGCAATCTCCTCTATAGTCATTCTCGCACCAATCTTCATAGATGGATAATACCAGCGAGAGTTACGCTTCAAGCGTATATACTCATTGGTCTTGGCAAGAAGCATAAAATCAAGAATGGAGGTGTCTTTTTGAGTAATCCACTCAATGAATTTGTTTCCATTAGCCTCTTTGCTGTCATATATTCGCTCGAATTCATCCAGCGTCATTTTATAGACAACCTGATATATATCTTCCAATGGGATATCTGTAGAGGTCATAAGTTGCCACTCCTTACAATTTCTACCCGATCCGGGATAATATCCTTCTACTTCTATAGATGGTTCTGGTTGGCTATTTTTAGCCCTATACATATAGTATCCTCCGGGGGTATACCAAGGTCCCCAGCAAGCATATACCTCATTTGCACCACAAAGTGCAAGTAGACTAATAAGCAAGTATTTGATCGATTTCATTGTGAGCGTAATTTTCAAGTTGTTTTTTATCTAAATGGTATAAAATGTTCCCGCTTGCTGGTTTACCGAAATTCTTCTCGACTAAGTTCTTAACTTCAAGTATTTCAGCAAAAGTTGGTCTTTCATATCTGATATACTCATTATCTGCTACCGAACTATCTTCTGAAGAGACAATCGATACAAATTTATCATTATTAAATTTCACACCCCAACCATAAACAGGATATGCATAGTCGAGAGGAATCTGATATGAGGTTTTGCGCAAATATGGCTTAACATCTGCGATATGAAGGATAGAGTTATATGTGTTAGGATCCTTCAAAGCACCAGTATTATATAGCATTAGAACACCTCTATCAACAGGCGGAGGTGTCTCTTGCATCTGATGCAATCTTATGGTTACACTCACTTTTATATTTTTGGCCACCAACTCTGATTTTACAAGTTCACATAATCTGTGATAGCTATTTCGGGTTGAGGCGGTCCAATCGCAGTCAAGCTGAATCTCACGGATGTCACCACAGTTATTGTATGAAGCCATAGCTAGTAATCTCTCAACAATCAGAGGAGCGAATTCATCTTCCTTTCCATTCATCGCTCTTAATGCTTCGATGGTGATATAGGTAACCGGAACTATATCCACTCCAGCAGGCATTTCCGAAACAAATTTAGTTGTTGCTATTGGCACAATCTCTGTCGTTCCATTTAAGAAATCCTGTTCTGTTGCCACATCAAACATACGAACATAAAGACGCTTAATATTGTGCGTTTCTAAAAAGGCCACATCCGTAGAGTCGATGTCAAAGGTAGTCTTCCAGTAGTACATCGAATTTTGTTTGACAAGTTCATCAGTTTCAGTAATGGGTGTACCATTTCGCTGGCCACAGTTGGTCATTGCCATTAAGGCTACTAGTAGAAAGAGTAATCTGGATACGTATTTCATATTGCTTTAGCTATTTTTACACATACAAATTTCTAAAAAAGAAATCGTACAACCGAGAGATTATTTCTCAACTGTACGAAATCATTTTTCGGGTGTATGAAATAGTATCTATTCTGTTATTTCATCGTTCATTTACCTCTTTCTCCACACAATGTAACTTGTATTCTTAGGCATTCTTCTTCGACCTGTATAGTAGTTATCCTCACCGAATTCGTGGGTAGCGCCAGCTTCATCAACAGCCCAACCATAGGCAGATGAGCCGACGAGATATACTGCCTGGTCTACGCCTAAATCAGCCAAGGCTTGTGCAAAGTCGTGGAAAGATTCAATACTACCAGTCTCTACCATAAAGATTTCTCCTTGGCGGTCACAAATTGCTCGACGAATAGATTTTCCCTTTGGCTCGTTGTCAATCACCTGACCATCTTTAACAAGAGGATACTGACGGAAGAAATAGCCGTTGTGCATAGTAGCCTCCTCGAAGAGAGATGTGTTATCAGCAACACCGATAGTCACTTTGCCATTAATTGAAGCGCAATATCCCTTCTTTGATAGTCCCCATGCCTTGGGCTCTCCATTAAGTACGAAAGCACCAACGATTCCGCCGTTGTCCGCTCTTACATCTGCAGCTTGTGCAGCGTATATAATACTTTTATCCTCTTTGTCCATTCTGCCAATATGCAGCGACATTTCGGCGTTGTGAGGAATGAATATACGAATAGGGATATCATTGATAAGCGTGTCTCTAATTTCGGTATATCCCGGTGCAAGCGAATCGGTCTTTTCCCCAATCCATTTATGCAGTATTGGTTCAGGTTCTCGCACAGGCTCGAACAGTGCGGGTTCAGGAGCCTTCAATTCTTGGATAACCTCTTCCTTTTGGCGTGTTACATAGAGTATAATTACACCGATTAATGCTACACCTAAAACTGAAAGGATGATAATCCATACACTACGGGGCAAAGGATTCTTTGTTCCTCCTTCGCCGAGAATGCGAATTTGGTCATCACGGATTTCCTTAAGCTCTTTCATAATTATTTAACCTCCTTTTCTAATAGCTCCTTCAACTGCTTCAGCGCCTCCTTGGATGCAGTAACGCTGTGATTAAATGAAGACACATCCGAAAGAGTCAACTTCTGTTTAGGAATGTTGATGTAGTAGATGTAGGAGCGATTAATGATTAGACTTTTTCCAATACGAATGAAGATATTGCCCTCGCTACCGAGCTGCGATGAGATCATTTTCTCAATCTGGCCCAACTGGTATGACAACATACGAACCTCATTGTCGGTTTGTACAAGCGTAGAGTAGTTACCGTCTGATGCAATATAGACGATTTTCTCCGGCGCTATATGAACTAAATCAATAGAGGTTGATATGACCAATTGCTTCTTCATTCGATTGTTTTTCTAAGCAAAAGTATATGGGTTTCTCCTCATAGCAAAGCGATATTTCTCATAATGTATGAAATAGCATTCTAAGTGTACCAAATACTACTATCTAAAATCCCATGATGCAATTCGTCGTGGATCTACCCAAAGCCCCACTTTATTATTCCTTGCTTTTATTTCTGCATTATGATATTTCTCGGACTGGTCATATTTTGTATAGTGCCATGCCATTCCTGCATTCAACATTTCAAGAGCGACATCCTTATTCTCTAGAGTATAAACATAAGCGATATATCTACCCCAACCATCTTGTTTTTGGACATCAACAATAATATTATCCCCAAAAATAAGGGCTGACAAATAATCCTTGGCTTTTGTCCCAAAAGCCTGTTTCTTTTCTGGAGCATCAATGCCCCAAATCCTAAATTTTATTTGCAAGTTATCTCTGTTTAGGCCAACAAAAGTGTCACCATCAGAAATTTTTATTACTTTAACTTGAAACTTTTGAGCTAAGCACTCTGTTGTTGACAACAGACAACCTAATAAAAGAATCCAAATAAGAAATCTTTTCATATTCATTCTATTTTACATATAAACCCCATACTGAAGTATGAGGTTTATAATTAATACTTCATATAGTCTATGGGATGTATGATTTTATAAGTTGTATATTCCAGGCATAGTTGAGATTGGCACCAGAATCGTCTATTCCTCCAGATGTTATACCGACAGCCTCTCCTTTTGAATTTAGCAAAACACCTCCACTGCTTCCGTGATCAATTGGAGCACTAATCTGTAGAATCTTTCCGTTCTCCCTTATCTGTGATATTTCGCCAGATGAAAAAGTGTTATCCAATCCTCTTGGACTTCCGATAGTATATATTTTTTCTCCTACTTTTGGTGTATTATTTGCGATCTTAATGTAGTTTACTTTTCTGCTAACTCCAACCTTGAATATTATAAAGTCGTTGTCTTGACTCTTATGGTAAACTTCCGTTACCTTATATGAGCTTCCATCGGAAAGTATTATGTCTTCATAGCCAACAGCGGTACCTTGAAAAACATGGTAATTACTTACTGCAATACCGTTACTAGATATGAAGAAGCCAGAACCTTGGAACCCTTGATACCCAGTAGATGTATGAATCTTAAATACCGCAGATGATAGTTTTTCAAAGATCTCACTTGGAGACAAAACTCTACCATTTGTAGTATTACCGACATCTGAAGTTTTATTTGTCTGAGAAGTTCCTTTTTGTTGATGTGGTAGTGGTGGGCGACCATTATTAGAGAATGAACCTGGTCGAGAAGATGGACTAGAAACAGGATAGTTATTATTACCCTTAGGAGCTGCTGGTTTTTGAGCGCAACCTACAGATAACAGTAGTATGAGCAGTATATATAGTATTTGTTTCATATATTATTGGATTTGTCCTGGTTTGGGTAAAATATGAATCAAAAATCTTTGATTTGCTTTTTCTTCGAGTTCCCTCATTAGTCCTGTGCCGCTGAGCCTTCCATCTCCACTACCACTGATTAGTACTTCACAATTATCTCTATCAAAATGGATATTGTTATTATCCCAAAACTTTTTAAGATTTCTTGCTCGGCGATAACTTAAATCATAGTTATAATCCATTTTATCTATTCCATCTTTTGATGCCTGACCTTCAATCACAAGAAGATACTGAACCTCCGGCGTGTTTTCAGCGGCACTATGAATGAATCTTACTAACTCTTGACCAACAGACAATAATTTTTCTCGCTCAACTTTAGAAATGTTATATATTTGATCATCATCAATTTTAAAACGTACAACAAAATTCAGTTTGTGTTTTTTATTAATTGAGTCGTATACAAAATAGTTTTGGTCGAGATTTTTGGTAGCATCGTTAATTTCATTTATCTTATCAATATGGGCTTGTGTTGCATTGGCAAGATATCGCATACTATCCAACTCTTCACTATATTGTTTTTGACGAAGTACCATACGAGAGTTGAGGTTCAATAAACTGTCTCTTTCTGCTTTTAATTCTTTCACTTCAAGAGGTGTCGCATCAATTTGTTTTAACTCAACGATTGATATGATGAACAATACAACCATCAAGAAAAATAAACTAGTCATTAGATCTGCATAACTTGCCCAAAAGTGCGTTCGTTTATCTTTTCCCATTTATTAATCACCAATTTTTCCGGGTTTAGGAAGAATATGTATAAGGAATCGCTGGTTAAGTACTTCCTTTGATTCTCTCATAAGTCCTGTGCCACTTAAACGTCCATCACCACTACCACAAATTAGTACTTCACAATTTTTATCATTAAAATTCAACCCGTTATCTTCCCAAAATTTTTTAAGAGATAATGCTCTTTGATAGCTTAACTCGTAATTATAAGCATATCCATCTTTCGATGCTTGTCCTTCAATAATAAGGAGATACTGGATATGAGGGTTACTTTGTGTCGTTTTAATAATAAAATCTTGTAGGATCTTACCTGTCGTTCTTAAATCTTCTTTTGTACTTGATGGAAGACTATTCATATCTGCACTTCCACTTCTAAAATTCACAGTTACTGCAAGTTTGTGCTTTTTGAATTCAGGGAAGTATTGGAAGTATTGCGAATGCTGTGTATCGAGTTCTCGAGTTGCATTGTTTATCTCATCCGCTTTGTCAATTTTCGCTTGCAGCTCAGCGGTCTGCTCAATCGCATCAATACGAGCATTATTCAATGCTATGATAACAACTATAAATAGTGTTAGCATAACAAAGAATAGACTTGTCATAAGGTCTGCGTAACTAGCCCAAAAGAATGATTTGCTTTCCTTTGCCATATCTATTGCTCCTGTGTTGCACTTTGAGTCGACTCTAAGGAATCTACATTAACAGTTTGGTCATTACTGATATTTGGCTCTACCTGCGTAGATGTTGGAACTATAGTTTGTTGAGGCTCATTAGAAACGCCAACAACCTCAATCCTTGGTTCTGCAATAAAAGAGTTATATACATATAAGCCAAACGCCATAAAAGCAAGCAAAGTTATAGTTGCAACCATATAAGTTATGCTCTTAGGGAATACTGGAGCGGACACATGTTGCACTGCACTTTCGATGGGGAAACCTTCTCTTCTTCCACCATTATTCTGGTTTTTAAGGCTACTAACCAATCTCTCAAGTATTGCTGTCTGACCCTTCGTTGACTCAACGAGCTGTCCCATAACTGCCTTTATATCGGCAAGATTACGAATCTCTTTCATCAACTCAGTAGTTTCAGCATTTCTAGCAGCAAACTCTTCTCTTTGCTCTTGAAGCATTCTTGCAAACTCTTCCTTTTGCTCTGAATAATGCTTGAGCAGTGCATCGAACTCTGAAACAGAGTTGTTACGCAATTGAGTTACGCTTTCTCTTGTACTTTCAGCAAGTTTCTCAAATGTCTTACGCAACGTGTCGTCTACTTTTGCAACAACCTCGTTGATATACTGTTCGCGAGCGGCAACCTGATTGATCTCTCTTTCAAAGAATGCACCCATGTTCTCAATGGCGGCTGTTCGATTAAGATGCTCATTAATGTTGCTATTCAATTCATTTACGGAATGCAAATATCCTGAGACGCTGTGCAAATACTTATTAAACACAGCTATTTCACCAGTACATTCTTTAAGTTCTTTGAGAACTGTAACATTTGCCTGTGCTACGCGTTTAATGTCAATATCCTTGATTAGAGTAATCAACTCTATTTGTTCCCTAGACGACTCTTCAACTTTAGACAAGGCACCATCCAAACCCTCAATATTTGATTGGAAAGTTTGATTGAAGGTCATAAGATTTTGCTGTAATAGATACAAAGCATTTACTGCATTTCCAGACAGAACAGGTAACAACTCTGTCTGTAACCACGAGTAGAATCTGTTCTTATCAGCTTCTACCTTGGATGTAGCACTTTTAGCCGACCAAGAAATTAGAGTTGTACAGCAAATACCCACTAAACTTGCGGCCATAGCAATTGCGACACAAGTCATCAATGAGGTGATATTATCCATAAGTGATTCGCTAGACAAACCTCCACTTACAGCAATAAAACCAATACCGACAATGATACCGACCATTGTGCCCATCAAACCGAGGTATAGCGGTATAGGCTGTTGAATATTGATTTCCTCTTCTTCGGCATCGCAATATCGCTCTACTACATCTTTCATTAAATAAAAATCGCTAGCAGCTCCTTTATTTTTTTGAAGGTACATATTTAGAGCATTCCTAATCTCCTTAAGCGTATCATTATTTGTATTGATATTTAATTGAGATACGCTTATTGTATCAATATTTTCAACATAGTCATCATCATCGCTACAACTCTCTGTCTGAATTTCTTTCTCAACGATAGAGTACGATGATGTACTATTGGGGAATATTGATTTATAGGTCGCTATCTTCTTTTTAGTGTTCCTGTATATGTATATCTGTGCAACTATAATTGCTATAATTACAAGAACCACTAGAATATAATGAAGTTCCATTGTTTACTTTATTTCAACTGTTATAGGTTTAATGACTTTCCACTCTTCTCCGATACGTTCTGCAGTTCCTGTTGTCTTAATGAGTACCTGAGTGGGATCATTTGATGAGCGAGTAACAGAACAAATAGGTTCGAGATACTGACTGTCAAATTTTAGGATACGTTGTTTTACTTCCTCTTGCTCAATACATATACTTACCTCGGCTGTATATGCGTTAGCTTCTGACATAGTAAGTCTATAAATTGACTTTCCTTTTTGATATGTATCTTGAATGCTTGAAAGAATCATTGAATTAGACTCTTTTGCATAAATTTGATATACAGGTTTATCTGTAGTAGCCGGCTCCATCTTTATATTTTCTGCCACACTTTGAGTAGGAGCTGTTGCTAATGCAATATATTGCTGTAAAATATCCTTAAATTTTTTACTTGCCAAATATGCTTCTATAGCTCGATCAATTGTTGCCTGAGACGGGGCACTGGCTTGCGGTCGATAAGACGAACTTTGTCCTCCTGCAATTCTGCGAATCTCATTACGGATATAGTCGTTTGTATTGATTTCCTCTGTAATTATGTCTTTTACTCTATTCACATTTGTTCTAGGCCTTTTTCTATATGCAAAAAACGCCAAAACTACACCCAAAATTCCAATAGCAATTCCTATAAAACTAATTGCTTTAGCTTTCGTTATATTATCCTCGATTCCTGAAATTTTTCCACTCAACTCCTTTTTTGTTTCCTCTGCTTTTGCATTTAATGACTTTTCAACTGCAGTGAATTGTTTTGTTAATGTTGAGTCTGCCTTACTAATCACAGATGCTACAGCATTGTCGATTTCTTTCTTGGCACGAGCTATTTCCTGGTCAGTATATTGACTAATATTTTCTTGTGCAGTTTGCTGAGCCTTCTTTATGGCCTCATTATCATTTTCACCATTATTAGGCAATAATGAGCAACTAGCAAGCGTTATTACTGACAATAAAATTATAATCTTCTTCATTTGTTTTACATTTGATAAATGTTACGTACTACAGCGTTGATAATACCAACTAACGGGTAGAAGAATAATGTTTCTTCCAAATTGTCATCTGCACCATCTTGTGCTATCTCACTCTTCTTGATTGCTAGACCATTCTCAAGATATGTTCTAATATCTCTATAACATAAGTCCTTGACTTTATTCATAATAGAACGATCTACATCGAAATTGTCATAGAATGAGAATTTCTTATCAAGTTTGAAGGTAAATTCTATATATTCCTTAATTACGTCTACAACAGAATCCAAATCCGCTTCTGTCACATCATTATAAGTCATGTGTACATCTGCAAATTTCTCATTATCTGTACCAATAAGGATTGTTTTCATGTCTTTAATTTCCCCATAATCCTGAGATTGGAATGGAGTTAAAATGATACCTCCCTTACAAGTAGACTCTTTTGAATTTGCAGGACGGATAATATCTAGTCCATCTATTGAATAAGACTGAGCATAGATTTCCTCAAATATGATTTTAGTAAGTCTTACTAGCGTTGCGTCATTGGTGCTCAAAATGTTAAGCACTTTTGAACCATTACCACTGAAAGTCATATGACGAGGCATATCAAAGCCTTTAGCTTTCATCAATTTTGCAATATGATATACTATTGCTACATAGAACAATATTACAACATATTTACCTCTGTTATCATCTGCAAGCATCTTTGCAAAATTGATTTCCACCTTTTCCTTTTTGATCTCTTTATTGGATGCCAATGAGAACAAGAACGCAATAACATCAGTTGATACACGTTTATCAAGTACAGACTTCAATACGGCCTTTAGGCCTCTTAAATTGTTGGTCTCTAACTGATTCGTGATTATATCTTTATACTTATTTACGAAACCGTTTGAATCAGAATCGTATGAGTATCCGTCTCCAAAAATCGTATTAGCGGCAAAACGGAAAGATGTTAGGTATTTTGGTTCGCCCTTGTCAACTATCAAAACATCTGTAGTACCACCACCTATATCGACAGATACAACAGTAGAGGTTGCACCTTTCTTGGCTTTATGATAATAATATGGCGCAACAGATTCTGACGCTGCAATAATATTTGAAATAGGAGCACCAAATAAAGTTGCAAAAGTATTTTCCCATTCTGCTTTAAATTTATTAAAGCGGTTCTGTGTCATACTTGCAGGATAGAACCATACGATTTCTGTTTTACTTAAATCTCCATTATTAAGAAGTACCTTTGTTCTTAGCATCAACAAAATACTTTCAATATATTTTGAAGCTCTCTTTTTATCTTCAGTATTTGTTGACCATTTCAAGTCTGTATGTAATACATTGTACGGCAATGACAAACTCTTTTCATAAGTATAAGGGATGTTAACATTTGCCATTGCTAAAACAGCCTTATCCCAGTTTGTATTGTTACTCTCAGATATAACCGTACGCATTGGATATCCATACAAACTCTCTCCGCCAATTGTTGCCGGAATAAAGTCAGAGTTGAACACATCATTGATCATATAGTCATCTGTGATGTGCAACTTTTGAATCTGCATATCCTTCTCTGTAATATCAAAAGGATTAGAAGAAGTTGAACCATCAACACTATATTCAATATGCGTATTTGTTGTACCGAAATCTATAGCAAAACGGAATTTGTGACTTCCATTGCGAGCTGTAAATTTAGGTATAATAACACCATGAATACCACTCTCATTATCATTAGATAAGGTTATATACTGATATTCAGACTCTAGTGCATAAGTAATGTAGTCAATGTAACTCGTATCAAATCTTGAATTGTCTGCATTCCTATTTCTTCTAACTACACCTTCAACAGACACTTCTTTGTTTGAGTAATCATAGAATGATAACGAATATGCACTGTCTGGATTATCTACTGAATCACGATCTAAGAATGCAACTTTGTAGTATGGTTTGACACCATCTGCATACTTAATGCTAGGATACAATCCAAGAGTAAACTCTTTCTCAATAATGGCACCCTTGTTGGCGGTTGCCTCAGCCTTACCATCTTTATAATAGATTCGTTCATACTGGATATATCCGCCATCTTTTATCGGGATGCGTAATACTACCTTTACAGCCTCACCATTCAAACGAACAACTTCAATACGATTTTTTCCACATACTTTTTCCGTAAGATCTTTGGTTGTGAAGTAGTTAAAGTATGTTCTCTTTAACGGAAGTATGTAGCTGAACTTTGAATCTGGATTTTCATCATTTCCATTAAAGAAAGCCTCTGAATTAAACTTATAAGGAACCTTAACGATTGTATCTTCTAAGAAGTCTCCAACTGTAACATATGGATACTTTGAACCATCATCCGGTAAAGTGCGGTCATCAATAGGTCTTGCGTCGTAATATGGAACATACGTATTCTTATCCCATTTGGCGACAACATAATGTGTGGGCTCTGTATACATTTCTACTGGCAAAGCAAGAGGCACATTGCCATTTCTAAGCGAATCTGATACTTTCATCTCAAATCCACTCGAAATATTTGTTACTGTGCGTTTCCTGCGAAGTTTCTCATCAAGTACCATAACATACTGTTGAGCTGTAGGAACAACAGGTATATCATCATAATTGCCTCGATAATATGTTTCGTCAACAATATTCTGACGCAATTCATTTCGTTGCTCATCAGTCAGCATTCTGAAACATTTCTCAAGATATAAATCAACCTCGGGGAACACTCTTGCAAAATCTTTTCTGCTCTTCTTTAGTCCCCACCAATATTTTATATACTCAAAATCCCTTTTGTAAAGAGGTTTATACTCCGTGTCAAATGGGCAATCATTACCGAACTTTATTTTCTTTCCAACATATTGCAAATCATTCGCAGAAGTAAAGAAAATGGTTGCAGGAGAAGTAGCACCAATGATATTCATTACGCCTGGTGCCGACGGGTCTATATAATTAAGCAGATATATACAATCCATCTGATCAAAATTGTACTCATCACAATCCTGTTCTAGATATGTTTTGTAAGTTTTACCCAAACGAGTGTGCTCTTCGTAATCAGAATCAGAAAGCTCTGCCAAACAATTCTTCTTATCCCACACGATGATTTCTATCTTATCACGATACTTCTCTATATTGAAGAAAATTTGGCCAACATCTAGACAGTCAGATACTAGTTTATGGTATGCTGTCTTGCCTTCAAGCGAACCTTCCGCAACAATCTTAAAAGCGCGCTTCACCAAATCCATTCTAGCGAAAGGAGAAGGAATTGATGTAATTTCATGCTTATCATTTGCACCTATAGGATCTGCGATAGAGTCAATCGCTTTAGTTCCTATCTTTACGGAGGTGTCCCAATTGCCGATTGTGTCGGCAACTCCTTTATGTAGTCTTAAAACCTTAGCCATATCACTTAAAACTTATATTTCTTACCAACTAACAATTTTGTAACATTGTAAAATAACTCCGTGAACTTATGTGGGAGTGTAAAGTTCTTGGATAGTGATGAGTGCTCTTCATTAAGAGCCGCATCAAATAAATCATATCCTGACTTATTGAATGCCCATAAAGCTTTAATAGATCCAGGTTTTACACCATCTACAATTGAATACAAGTCAGAAGATTTTACAGAAAGTTTGAATGGCTTAAATGCTCTATCATTATCAGACATCTCTTCTAGCCACTCAATGTAAGAGTTTACGAATTTCTGAATATTATTAATGAAAGAGGATTTTAAGAACGCATCATCAAACTTATTATCTCTTGCCCATTGAAGAGAGGTTGCACCTCTCAAGTGCTCATTCACATACTTAGCAAATAACACAAACTGTGTCATAGGTGTACACAGATAGTCCCTCGTCGATTGAGTGAGATTGCTGAAAAGAACTTCTTGAACATCCTTTTCAATACCAAACTCCCTAAAATCAGGATTCGGAGCATAAATTTTACCGTTCGAGTTCTCTTCGCAAACAAGTATTGGATCATCATTCTGAATACTTGCAAAGTCTACAATAGACATTGCTGCTGCTAATTCAACAATATGAGCGTTGTTACGTTGCTCTGTTCCTCCTTCTTCATTCTCATATTGCTTAGTTCTTTCATCTCCAATATAATAAAGGACATTCACAGAAGATTCGTCTCCATTTACATTGCGCTCATAATATTGTAATGCAGCCTTAGTTTTTCCGATAAAGGTAGAAGAATTAATTGTACTTTCCTCATCAGTTTTAACCGCGAAATAAGGGAGCACGGTAATGGCACCTATCGGGGCATGCTGTATCGCATCGTTATTAGACACCTTAGCATCTAATCCTCTAAGATTCTTCAACAATAGAGGGAATCCACTAGCACCTGTACCACCAAAAATCGAACTAATGATGAAAATTCTATCTCCAGGCTTGAAGGCATCCGCAAAGTCTATGAAATCTTGAGAATCGGTAAACTGATTGAGTACGACACTTCCGATATTAGGATTGCCTTTGAATCCGACTTCCATATCTGACTCTAGATTTGCTTCAGAGAACAACATAGATGCTAATGCTCTATTCTCCTTAGACATGGTGCTGAATTCAATAAACTCTCTAAACTTCTTATTTTTAGTATCCTTTAAGGCTAGTCTATGATCATTCACAACATTCTCAATAGGAACCTCAAAGAATCTGTTTTTTGTAGCATCATTAAATGCCAATTGACTACGAATAGCAGTATATGCTTTAATTTGCTCAATAGTTCTCGTAACATCAGCATTTGCAAAATCAGGGTCTACAATAATTGGAACGATAGCATTTGCTTCAATCTTTACACCTGATGCAGCTAGCATAACCAAAGATTTAATGACACGAGATCCTGTGCCACCAATACCGAATATGTATAATTTTCCGTTCATATAAACATCAATTAAAAGTTATAAAAATGGCACATGTTTAGCACTTGAACTCCACCATTTCAACATAAAACTAAGAAGTACGAATGCAATCATCGCAACGAACATATTGGCAATACCAAAGCCCCAACAATTAGATTCGCCAATCAGTATAGAAATAATATTTCCATCAGCGTCTCTTTGATACATTAAGGTATCATGAATGTAACCATTCACGTATTTAGACATCACGATGCCATAACCAACAAATAAAGCTATCACACCATTAATACCTAAAGTTATCAACCAACTCCACCACTTGCAAAGTCTCGGATGGTTAATAATGTAATAGAAAACCACTACTAGAACAAGTGAACAAACTAATGTGATTAATCCTACCAAGTTATAGATATTTGGATTAGTGTAGGCCTCTGTTCCGGGATCATATCCCCACAAATAATAACTTAAATCTTGTCCATAAAAAGACTGAAACCAACAATAAATCTGTCCGAGTAAGTTTTCCATATTATTTAATATTAATTGTTATACTTCCATATTGTCCATCATATGCATACGCATCATATACACCGCCAAGTAGATAACTCAAACCATATGTTTTTTCCATTGCACCTGGTGCGTTGATATCCAATCCGCTCTCATCAGTACAGTCATTAATCCATTGGGGCAAGGTGTTTTTAAGTGATATTTTGACAACTCCCTTGCTTAATACGGGTTGCACCAAGTTGAGTTTGATGGTGTGCGTATACAAATCTTGTCTAGGACCTGAATATTTAACGATTTCAACACCATATGCTTTATTTGATACCATATAATTGTCGGGGTTCATCAAATACTCATCAGGAAGTAGAATATTAGAGAAATTAACGGATATCCCCACCTGAAAACGACTATTGCCACCTCTGCCGTCAGTCTTTGCGTTGTTAATCGCATATTGCTCAGATCTTGCAATTTCATATTTGCCATTACCTGGCTGAGGCAATGAAATATTGTACGGTATAGCCGTTAAAGGCCTAGAAATCATAAAAATATTCTGTACCCCTTTGCCTTTGATTTGATTAAGTTCCACCTTTTTGAGAATAGTATTAAGGTAACTTCTGTCACCCATCAACCACATAAAGAAGGGACGGTCATTGTTAATAGGCTGTTTATCATCGAATTTATTGTAATATGTGCCATTAAACTGAGATGTTAAACGCATAACTACAATTGAGAAATTAGGGTTTTTGGCAAGTTTTTCGACGATATGACTCTTTATGCCAATTTGCTGAGCTACAATATATTCATCCGCATTATCTTTAGCCTTGTATTTTTTTCCAGGTGAGAAAATACAATCCGAAACAAGAATAGAGACTTCATTATCGTCTGTTTGTGATATGACAGTATCAAGGATATTAGACATATCAGAAGTGCCTCTTTTTCCACCTTTCATTTTAAAATCGGCAGGTTCCAAGGCCTCAATAAACTCTCTAACATCTGGCTTTTGCTGTAGAACTTCACTATTTATATAATTAAGAATCAAAGTATTCTTAGCAGCTAACGAATCTGTTCGAACACCTAAATCTGCATGCTGGATATCTGATAAGTAACTATAAACAGCATTTTCAAAGTCTGTTGCGCCCTTAACGTAACCATCCATACTACCAGAATTTTCAACAAATACTTTGATTGTTGGTGCCGGTAAATTCACTTCAGTCTGTGGACTTTCATTTCCCAACTTTTGGTTAGGTCCAGCGGGAGGACCTCCACAACTAGCTAAACTTAGGGCACAAGCCGCAGATAAAATCAAGCGCTTCATATTTTAATTTTTTGATTCATTTATTTCTAATAGTTCCACGAAAGAACTATAATTGCAATGTAAGACCTTGATTAAAAATGTAATGCAAAATAAATAACTGACATTTTCATAACATTTTTAATCATAGCCTACTGATTTATAAAAATTTACAAGCTATACAAACATTCATCTTTTATCTTTATAAAATAACAAAATTTTCATAATTCGTTGAATATAAATTTATTTGGTGTCATCATTTAATTTTTTGAAGAAGAAAAAATAATCGCCTGTTTCTACCTTTCCTTGAACAATTTTTAGTAATTTTGCAAACGGAGTATAGTTCTTTCGTGGAACTACTCCAATAAAGACCTGATAAGTCCTTGATTGGCATCATCTATCACCGAGTTTTCCAACATTGTTAGATAAATCTGCGTTGTCTGTTCCGAGGTATGTCCCATACCAGCACTGATGACAGAAATGGGAACATTATGATTTCTCGCAGCGGTAGCCCAACTGTGGCGAGAAGTGTATGATGTCAATTTGCAACCGGCAGGCAACATCTTTGATAATCGTCTCAACTGTCTATTATGGTTGTTGATTGCGACTTGATACTCTTCGTATGCCTCCTTTGTGTCCGTAGAAGTCAAAATAGGGAAAACATAAGGCGATAATGCCGATGAATATCTGTCAATTATACGCTGGATACTTGGTTCTATACGCACACTCAATAATTGTCCCGTTTTGCGACGGGCATAACATATCACTCCGTTTTGAATGTTTTCTTTCTTCAAATAGGCAATATCTACGAATGCCATTCCACGGGTACAATAGCTGAAAATAAATATATCCCTTGCAAGTGCAAGAGGAGTATCTTCTGTTAATTTCAGTTTATATAACTGCGATATTACAGACTCTGAAACAGCACGCTTGCGGGTACGATCTATACCAGTATAAACCTCTGTAAACGGATGTGATTGTTCAACAAACTTGTGTCTAACTGCCTTGTTGTAAACGGCACGCATTATACGCATATAGAATGAAATAGAGTTCCTAACCATCCCTCGCTGCACAAGGAAGGCATTGTAGTCCGCAATAAGTTGTTCCGTCATTGCCGAAAACGGCAAGTTGACTCCACCAAGAAACTCGGCGAAGTTTTTCATCGTTTTCTCATAGTTCAGGGCTGTACCCAAACGATTGGCATTACGCATCAACCGTATCTGATTCTTCATAAAGTCCAATACAGACACATGACATTCTGGAGACTTGTAGCGTTTGATAATATCTCCAACCGAATAGGTTACTCCGCTATTATCCAAGTCTTTGACAATTCGTTTCAATAGTGCAATATCACTATCTATACGATTCTGAATAATGCTCTTGTCTGCAACACTTACAACAACCTGTTCACCTATTGCATCCCATTCGTCAGGCTGCAATCGGATATTGGTTGTTATCTGTTGTGTCGCTCTACGATGAGTCACTTGATAATATACAGTTCCTGCACGCCCTGCGACTGATGATGGACGTAGTTTTACTTTAATTGTTGCCATAATGTGATTTGGTTTAAGATGATACAATAAGAGCCTCCACTCAATTGCTTAAGGGAAGGCTCTTTAAATAACGGCTACGGGATATACAGCAATTGAAACTCTCTTTTTCTGCGGCGTTCGATGCTGGGAATAGGCTTGCCTTTGTAGCAACGGTACGAGATATACTCTTCGTAAAAATCTCTGTCGCCGGACTCGATTTTCTTGATAAGGTTACTCTTCGGGCGTTTACCATATCCTAACAATCTGCTATGGCCGACATTGTAAGCCAAAACCGTCAGCAACAGAGCATCTTTCCCATACTGTCGGAAATACTTGTATCGCTCCAATAGGTCGGCTCTGAGTAACGAATCCGCTTGTTCCTCGGTAATATCGGCTGTCAGGTTTTCGTGTGGAAGCAGTTTATGACCATAACCGATGTATGGATAGTGTTTTGCCGAGTGCCACCCCTCAAACTCCTTGATAAGTGCTACCGCCTTATCGAACAGTTCCGCAGAAATCTCCTTGGGTAGTGGTGGCGATGAGTCGCCGCCACGTGTCTGTGCCTTGGCATATCCACAAAGCAAGGTCAGACAAATAATCATCAATTTTATTCTCATAGATTCTCTTTTAGTGATTGGTTATGGCGGCAGACACCCGACAAGCGAGTGCCTGCCACCGTTGTTTAAGGATTGATGTTGATTGGAGAGACGATAGTTCCTATGGGAGTAATCGTGTTACCCTCTGTGGTATCCTCTTCCTCCTTCGCCTCATTATTGAATGTGAATGTGAGCTGATAGAGCTGGTCGTGGTTATCCTCGAAATAGACATCTATCGTCTGCTGGTCTTCACACTCTGAGGTATAGTACAGACGGAACACATCTCTGTCAAGCGGATAGCGGTCATTCGGGAGTAACACCATACCGTCATCCATTCTCAATGTACCCTCGCCATCGGGCTGGAAGTAACGGATTGTGTAGCGAGTATCGGAGAAATACCCCTCACGGACAATCTCACAGCGTATCTCTGCTGTCTCGCCCTGTACCAATCGCTTGGGTACAGGCATTGTCTCAACCTTAAAAGGATAGGCTTGCTGAACATCGAGGTCATCCTCGCAAGATGTGAAGCCTAATACAGCGGTCATCATGGCACCGCAAACCATCATATAGGAAAATAACTTTTTCATAACGCTTTTAATTGATTATAAATTTGACACCTAAGCCGAATTGAGTGCTGAACTTGCCGAGTGAGCCTCCCCAGAGGACACGCTCACGCACATTGGCAAGCAGGACAATACGGTCTGTTATATAACTCTCCAATTCAAGGGTGATGGCACCGCCATAGATGAAGGCATCCTTGGCAAGCAGCGTAGAGCCGTCGTGTAGTAATCTATCGCCCCAATTCACCGTTTCGTAGCCTGCCAATGCAGAGCCACCGATGGAGAGGAAGAAGGTCTTTGTGGGATCGGACAAGAACTTCAGATAGTAACCGCCCTCGGCTGTGAACTGGGCACGAGGAATGGATGTACCACGATAGTCGTAGTTCTTGAGCAGATATTCTGCACCGACCACCCAGCGGTTAGCCTTCTTGGTATATCCCGACATCGCTATTCCCGTGTAGTAGTTGAGCGGAGATTTCGAGCCGTTTACAAAGCCGCCTCTGAGTTCCACACCCATCATCTTCGGGAGATAACGCTGGGCGTATGCCTGCCCTGATGACAGGGCAAGCGATACGACTGCGACAAGTAGAAACAGATACTTTTTCATGGTTACTTCACTTTAAGTTCGTTGATTACCTTTGCTCTTACGATGTCCTCACTCTCCACGGTGAAGGTCTGGTGTCTGCCACCGCTCTTCTCGTGCATCTCCACCACAAGCACCTTGTCGGCAGGGATGGTGAACTTGTCGAACACAAATACAGTACGCTCATCCTTGTTGCCCGCAACGGTTGTGGCATAGTCATAGGCACGCAGAGGGAAGATGACCTGCTCCTGAATGGCTGTACGCTTCATCACCTGCTTATCCACAATCTTGAAGGTCACAAAGTCCACCTCGTATGGTACATTCGATGTGTTCTTCACCTGCGTATGGAAGTAGAGCAAACCATTGTGGGTGTAGAGTCCACGCAACAGATACTGGATGCCGAACGCCTTGCAGCCGATGTGCTTGATGTGGCGTTTGTTGTCCTTGTGGATAGCCTTGCTGATAAGGTGTACCAACTTCGGCGACTCACTGCCAAGCTCCTGCAAATAGATGTCGAGAGCATTGTTGGGACGGTTTACCTCACTGCCATCGTGAATAAAGTCCTTCATCTCGATATTCAGGAGCAGAGGCTCATCCGAGTACTTCACATTGAAGGTGTAGAAACTGCCGCTCTCGGTAATCACCGACATATTGGTCTCATCGCGGAAGTTCTTTACCGTAGCCTTCACACGAATCACATTCTCCGAGCCATCGGCCTTACCTGCAATAAGGTTAGGCGAGCCGAGATCGACATAGCGTACTGCCGCAGGGAAGATGATGTGAGTGGTCTTGTCATATGTCACCTCCAAGCCGTAAGGCGGTATCATACGGTCAAAGGTCAGCTTCTTTGTCAGCCCGTGATAGATGTCACCATCCTCCTGCTGCGGATAGATGTCCGTAGTGAGGGTAACATCACCGGCTACTGTGTTAGTTACTGCGGTTGAATCAACCGACTGTGCATTGGCACTTACAACGCCCATCGTGAGGGCAAGCATTACAAAAATCTTTTTCATGTCTTTAATGTTTTAATAGGTTATTGATTGTTTTGATAAAGCATCAGTGTATATCCTGATTTGAGGTGTACCTTCTCTTCACGCATCTTCTTGGAGATGTACTGCGACACGCCCTGTATGGCACCGCGACCTACTTCGGATAGCAGTTGGTCTCCGGCAGACTGGTTGGTGATGGATATGCTCGTTCCGAGGTTCTGTCCCAGATTTGCCGCCATCTCCTTTGCCGCACTCGCCTCCATGGAGCCGGGTATGAAGATTCCCGCCTGTCCGTCATTGTCGTGGACGGTAAGTTCTACGGGAATGATCGTTCCGTTATGCTCCACCTGAAGAATCTCGATGTCGAGCCTTTCGCCTTTGATGCTGCCTTCACCCGTGATGAGGGTGTTTCGTGGCAGTACATACTTTCCGACACGCATCGCCTCCAAGAGCCTGAGCCGCACACTCTGACCGCTGATGATCGTCTGGTCGCCATGCACACACGCCTTGATGGTGTTACGTGCTGTCTGCTTCGGTGCTTCGCCTACCGCAGTGTGAAAGCCACTGCCTACGGATTGTGCCATCCGTGCTATCATCACCGAGTCGCTTACAGGTTGAGCGAGTGCCGACACTACGGGAGTCGTTACATGACCTACGGGCTGTGCCTTCGCCTTGCCACTTCGTGTGGTGGTCTCCACCTCCTCGGCTGCGCCCTCGGAGGTTGCAGCAGTACCTCCGGGCATATACTTCGCTGCAAGCTCGTATGACTTCTCCAAAAGTGCCACCTGGTCGGCATATGTCGGCTGGCTGTTCTGCTGCTGTGCCATCGACTGCTTCAGCTCCTCAAGTTCCACTTTCAGAGCCTCCTTTTCAGGATCCTCACGCGGCTCTTCGTAGAAACTGCCGAGCGTAGCATTGATGTCGTTGTAGGCAGATGTGGATGTAGAGAACGAGTTGCTCCGACTGCTACTGCCACTTCGATAGGATGAGCCACCACCTGTATATCTCGGTTCCTCGGGTATCTCGACCACCTCTTCCTCCTCGTCATCGGTGGTCATTGCCGTAAAGTCCTCAAGGGTACGCATCTTCTGCTCCTGCTTGACACGCATATCCTCCAGTTCGTAGGCTGCAATCTTATCCGCTTCGATGCCTGCACCTCGCGGATCGGGAAGTTCGGCGTTGAAGCCTACCTTCTGCTGTTCCGCCTGCACCTGCTCCTTCGATGGCTTGAAGATGAAGTAGAATGATACAAGGCATAGCATAACCATTCCGCCATACACAAGAATTTTCTTGATTTGCTCCTTTCTTTTCAGAGCATTTGCATCGTTACTCATAGCTCTCTGAATTAAATTGGTTAAAGAACTCTTCCATCTCCCGTATCTTCTCATCCGAGAGGCTGTCGGCAGGAGTTGCCTCCTCCTCGATAATCAGATTGGTGGCAGGCGGCTCACTTCTGACATACTCCTCATATCTGTAATCGGGAGCAGGCATAAAGATGACATAAAGGGCCACTCCCATATACGCCAGCAAGAGGCCGTAGATGATAAGGCGTTTGGTCTTCGATGCCTTGTTGTTCCAAGACTTGTTGATTGAATCCTTGATTTTCTGAATGTACTTTTTCATCGCTGTAAATGTTAATGGTGAATAATTGGGTTATCTGTCATAGACTCTCAGGTCCTTGTTCTCCACCACACGGAACGCCTCGAAGATGAATCCGTGAGGGTTGTTGTCGCTGCGTGTGGAGTTGAGCAGTCGCCCTTTGGTTACAAGGCTTCGTTCGGTGATACTCTTCTCGCGGATGATGGATAGCCTTGCGTATGTCACCACCTCGTAGGGATAGTGGTTGAAGTTGCAGCTTATGCTATCTACCTCGATACGCTGCGATACATTGCCTGAGATGATACGGTTGTAATACCCCTGCTCCGCAAGGTCGCTGTAGTGCTCATATGCCGAGCGGTCGCTCAGAAACATTGCCCTCTGGATATTACCCTCGATGGCACTCTTGTCGGGTGCAAGCGTGAAGAATAGTTCGTGGAAACGCTTCACATGCTCCCTTGCTTCCACAGGACGGTTCTGCTCCAAGTCCTGCGAGAGAGCCAGCATCAGCGACTTGCCCTCGTCAAGGACATATATCTTCTGTCGTTGTGCCTCGGCAAAGCTGTATGCCTTCCAAAGCGAGAAGCCCACAAGTGAAGCACAGACAAAGAGGTAGGCAATGCCGAAGAAACGTATCTGTCTGAAGCCGGTCTCGATGTTTTTAAATGATTTGAATTCCATTTGAATACTGTTTAATAGGTTATCGTTTAAGTAATCTTCCTGCGATGTTGCCGATGGCGGCACCTGTCGCACCTGCTGCAATCGATCCCGTGCGGCTCGCTGTCTGGGCTACGTTCCTGCCATAGTTACCTGCACCGCCGCCTGCCTGGATTATCCAGTTGGCCACTGTCGGAATGGTGAAATATCCGATGATGCCGATAATGAGGAAGGTGATATAGACCGCATTTGACCCGTCAGGGATGAAGTTGGGATCAGACAGTTGCTCGATGTCCTTCTGTAGCATCAGTACCTGTATGCGTGCAAGCACGCTGCTGAAAAGGTCGCTCACAGGTAGCCACAGATAGATGCTTATGTATCGGACAAACCACTGCGTGAGTGAGGCATGGAATCCGTCCCAACAGGCTATCGCAAAGGATATAGGTCCGAGTATCGAGAGGACGATGAGGAAGAATGTTCTCAGCGTGTCTATGACAAGGGCTGCGGCATTGAACATCAGTTCCAACAGTTCACGGAAGAAGTTCTGAACAGCCTTTTTCATATTGTACATCGCACGATCCACATACATTCCGCAAGCCTCAATCGCATCCAACGCACCCAACTCATCGAGCTTGTTGTCAAAGGACTCCTTATCCACAAGGTAGGCTGTTTCGGGATTGCGTTTCATCGCCTCAAATTCCAGCTTGTCCTTCTGCCTACGATACTCGTTCATATCGAAGGTCTGCGTTTCAAGGATTCTGTGCGTTCCCGTCACGATGGGCGACATTACGCTGTTGAGTGTGCCCAACACCAATGTCGGAAAGAACATGATACACAATCCGAGAGCAAAGGGACGCAGGAGCGGAAAGACATCTATAGGCTCGGCTCTTGCCAACGACTGCCAGACACGATAGGCGACATAGAAGAGAGCACCCAATCCGGCAAGTCCTTTGGCGACACCCGTCATCTGCGAACAGAGGGGCATCATATCCTCATACAGACTCTGGAGTATCTGATGCAGATTTTCAAAGTTTACTGCTAATAGTACCATAGTCGTAGGATTTCAGATTTACCAATAGCGTTCACTCGGCGAGCCGTAGAGGGACATCACACGGTCAACATCGTTCTGCTTCTTCGCTCTGAGGTAAGACACCCCGATGTTCTTGTTGGTGTAATACTGCACAAGCCCACGGTATTGGAGCATCTCGCTGTAACACTTATCGATGATATCCATACGGTCCTTGTCGCTCATCGAGAGTCCGTTCTCATTGACAACCGATTTAAGGTCATTTAAGAGGTGGGCACTCTCTTCGAGCAGTTTCGTATATCCCAAAGCTATGGCACTGAGTTCCTCCACCGTAAAATAGGGGTCGTTCAGCATACGCTCAAAGCTGTTTACATAGATGTCGGTAATGTCGCCCACAAGCAGGATGGTCTGCTGTACCTTGCGTGCATCGCGGACAAGGTTCTTCACCTTCTTCAGAGCATCGTAGTACTCCTTGCCCTGCTTATAGATCTTTACTGTCTCCTGGAAGTTCTGAATCATCGTACTTGCCGTAGAGGATGTATGCACGATGTTCTTCGTGGCATTGATGATGCCTTGTGCGAGGTTGCCGGGGTCTGTCACCACCCACTGCGCCCTCGATGTCTGGCTGACAAAGAGAGCCACCAGACAGAGTATAAAAATTTTCAATCTCATACTGTTACGAATTAAAGGGTGAATACTTAATCATTGTCTTACTGAAATCACAGTCCCATCTTGCGACCTCTTGATTTGGGTTTCTGTCGGATATGCTGCTTTCGGGACGGTCTCTCCTCGGAAGAGTCGCTCTGCCTCTTCTTCATTCCGTTGAAAAGCTCATCAGCATAAGGTCTTCTGCCTGTCATCCTGACAAAGCGGGCATCGAGTTCACGATATGCCTTTTCAGCCTTGGCAGAACACTCTTCCGAAGAAGCCTTCCTGTCAATACCGTACTTGGCAAGGAAATCGGGACGGATATGGATGGTGTCGTGAACATTGTCGGGGAAATGTGCAATCTGCCCCAGCTTCTCCAACTCATCATTCAGTTTGTTGAGATAAGGCACGGGAGGTCGTTCACAGATACTCTCGAAGATCTTCTCCACGGCTCGTGTCAGCCTTGCATCCACCTCAAGCACATCAGGTATCTCTCCCGTTGCTCTTTTCTGCCGATAGATTGCAGGATCCATATCCTCCAACTGATGATACAGACGGTAATCTTCCGTAAGTCCGAAGTAATCCTGCATCGACTGCGGAATGTTCCAATTCTGCATCAGTGACCAATAGAGGCACGAGATGACCTCCTGGCGTCTCTTTTCGTCTGATTTTAAGTTACTATACATACTTCAAATGTTTAATGGTTGATAAAAAGGGTTACTTGCTTCGCTTGCTCTCGGCAAGCTGCTTGATGGCCAGTTCGATATTACCGTCCAACTTCTCGGTGAGCCGCTGCAACTCCAGCTTCTCGGTCTCCTCGGTAGTGTAGCAGTAGTACTCTTCAGGAGATACCTCTGTGGCATAGACTGCCGACTGTGCTCCGCCAAGACCTATCCACACCTCCTTGTACTTCCTGCCGGGAGCATTGGAGAGGTTGATGGAGAGAATCTGTGCACGCTCCTTGTCGGTAAGTCCGAGCAAAGCCTGTATCTCATCGAACTTGTTCACATACTTACGCTGGTCGAGAAGAATCTTGCAGTCGCTGTTGTTGATGATGGTGCCCTTGACAATCGAAGATGATATGATATCCTCGACCTCCTGAGTGACCACAACAGCCTCTCCGAAGAACTTACGCACGGTCTTGAGTAGGCTAAGCACCCGGCGCCTTATCATATTTCTATGGCAGGTTTCCAAATGCTCGCCCCCGAACCGGACTTACACCTCTCAGCGTATCCGGCTCTCCACTAATTTCAGTCTATCTTTCCGTCATGTATCTTCTTATGACAACTCCTGCACACTGCAATCGTCTTGCGTTTGCGGGCAATCATGTGTCGTTCCCAGCTTTCCTTTCCCTGCAAGTTCTTTAGCTTCCTTACATGGTGCATAACAAGGTCGTCTGTCGCTCCACATAGTTCACACTCACGGGCTTTCAGCCTTTCAACAAGACTTGTCCGTCCCGCAGTATAAATTGTTCGTGGCATAGTGTCACATTCCGATTTATAGGTGGGTTTCTTTCGTTTGAAGCCACCATCGTAAAAGAATCTTTCCTTTACACCTGTTTTAGTCATGTGTTTTATGATAAACCTACCGTTCTTACGATATTTTTTGTTTACCTCACGTGTACGGCATTTATATTTGCCTGCAAACGTTTTGTACATGCTGTATTCCATGATGTACTTGAAATTATTCAAGGCATGGGCGCAGTTGTTGGCTATGGAGTAATAGTTATAGAAACCCACGATTTCTCGATTATAACTATCAAGGATTTCAAGGTCATCATTGAATATCAGTCCCGATTTACATTTCGGTTTCCATATTTCCTTTCCGTTACGGTTTGTCAGTTCTAAGACTCCCAAATTGAAAAGTTTTTTACGGACAGTTTCCATACTGACATTTAAGCAGACCCTTTTACCATAGGTTCTTCTTAATCTACCCCGTTTATCCCTTTTTTGGTCGTTGGACTTTCTTACAGTGATTTCATATCCGAGAAATTTGGCTGGTCTTTCCGTGTGAGTGACAAGTGTCTTTTCATCGGACAGCTCCAATGCCAGTTTATCAGCAAGGAAGTTTTTAATATCTTCCTTTATCTGTTGTGCATCTTGCTTGCTTCCGATAATTCCCACAAGAAAATCATCTGCATATCTTGCATATTTCATTCTTCTGTAATCGGCGTCCATTTCTTCGCCGTTGGGATATTTAGCCCGTCCTTTTTCTATTGCTTTCAGTTCAAGGATTAGCTTTGTCCTTTGCCTTTCATCTTTTACGGATTTCAATTTTCGCACAATACGTTTTCTTGCATTGCCAAAGTCCATACTTTCTCTACTGAATCTTCGTTTCTTCCCTTTGTCGAATTTGGCTATGTATTCCTTTATATACTTATCCAGCTTGTCAAGGTATATATTAGCCAATATCGGGCTGATGATACCCCCTTGCGGTGTGCCACTGTAAGTATTGTGGAATTGCCACTCCTCGACATATCCAGCTTTCAAAAACTTGCGTATCAGTCGGATGAATCGTTCATCCGCAATGCGCTCCGAGAGAATGTTTATCAATACATCATGGTTTATATTGTCAAAGAAGCCTTTTATATCTCCCTCTACAAACCATTTTGCACCGCTAAACTCCTTTTGGATATGAGTTAATGCAGTATGGCAGCTTCGATTGGGACGAAACCCATGCGAGGTATATTCAAAACTTCCCTCGTATATGGCTTCCAATACCATTCTTACCACTTCCTGTATCAACTTGTCATTGAAAGTCGGCACGCCAAGAGGTCTTTTCTTACCGTTTTTCTTCGGTATGTACACTCTCTTTGACGGTTGGGGTTGATACGTTTCGTCTTTTAACGTATCAATCAACTTTTCAATTCGTTTCAGGCTCATGTTGTCAATGGTCTGACCGTCCGAACCTTTAGTCATGTTACCTTCTTTAGCGTAAATACGCTGATAGGCAACATAGAACATTTCCTCATTGAACAAAATTCTGTAAAGACGTTCAAACTTATAGCTTGCATCCTTACTGTGTTCTGATAGACTGTTTAATACTCTTTCTGGACTTCTCATAATGTCTCTCACATTTTCCGTTAATTGTATTAATAATTAGCTGCTTCCCTTCGCCATGTACAAGGCGTTACCTTGCTCAAACTACTATGGAAGCTCCGTTACCACTCCGAATTTTCATAGGTCGAACCTAATAGCCTTTCGGCACTTCGGGATAGGTAATCCCCGTTTATCACATCGTAACTGTTGGCATGATAGATTGTCGGATACGACTTCCGTCCTTTACTCGCTTACTGCGGTTGTGTCGTGATAAGTTCTTGCTACATTCATACCTATTCACTGAAGTAGTATCACGATATGGCGGTTGATAGTTACCTTACGCCATAGCCTCAAGGGGGACCACTCAGACTATCGTTCAATCAATTCGGACTTTATCCTCATATCTATCTTTTCATCTCGCCATTCAGTCGCAGTTTGGTAACTAACTGACTTATGACTTTTCCGACATGCTACACTCCCTGCTCGGTTAAGTTTTCCCGAAACAGATAAGTCGGCTGATGATAGGTTATTTTCAAAGAACACGTTCCTAATCTCTTGCCAAAGAGATATTTACGATGCAATCTTTACGGGCGCACAGAGGTACTTCAGATACTCGGCCATGCCCTCTTTGCTGATGGCTTTCCACGCCTCCTCCAAGAGAATCATCTTACGGATGCCCTTCAGCCTACGCATCTTGTTGATGAAGGTCTCCATAATGATGATGGTCACTATCGGGAAGAGTACCTTGTTGTCCTTGATGTTATCCAGCTCGAAGACGATAAACCGCTTGTTCAAGAGGTCTAACTGCTTGTCGGAGTTCAATAGGAAATCATACTCGCCACCCTTGTAGTATGGCTCCAGGACATTGAGGAATCCCCACACATCGAAGTCCTTCTCGCGTGTACGCTTCTCCTTGAGAATATCCTGATATTCGTCACGGATAAACTCATAGAAGGTATTGAACGAGGGCTTGATGCTCTTGTCTGCACGGATACGCTCCAAGAAAAGGTTCACGGCATTGGAGAGCGCCACCTCCTCGGCTCTCGTCGGTGGCTCATCATCCCTTTTCCACAGGGTGAGGATAAGCGTCTTGATGGACTCCTTCTTCTCAATGTCGAACACACCGTCCTCGACATAGAAAGGATTGAAGGCTATCGGATCACTCTCCTCGTAGGTGAAGTAGATACCGTCCTCGCCACCTGTACGGGCATTGATAAGGTTACACAACCCCTGATAAGAGTTACCCGTATCGACAAGCAGCACATGCGTACCTTGCTCGTAATACTGTCTTACCATATGGTTGGTGAAGAAGGACTTTCCACTGCCCGAAGGACCAAGGATGAACTTGTTGCGGTTGGTGATGATACCACGTTTCATAGGCAAATCCGAAATATCCAGATGGATAGGCTTGCCCGTCAAGCGGTCCACCATACGCATACCGAACGGAGAGAGTGAATCCTGTCCTGTGGTCTCCTCGATAAAGAGGCATAGTGCCTGCTCGATAAAGGTGTAGAAGGACTCCTCGGCAGGGAAATCGCCTGCATTGCCGGGGATAGCAGCCCAGAACAAGGTAGGCGTATCCACTGTATTGTGTCGGGGCTTGGCCTCCATCAAGGCGAGCTGACTGCCTACATCGTTCTTCACACGCTTGAGTTTCTCTCGGTCATCGCTCCACGCGAAGACATTGCAGTGGGCACGGATAGCCGTCAGCCCCTGGCTGTGTGCCTCGTTCAGGTACTCCTCAATCCACTCGCGGTTAATCTGGTTTGAGCGGCTGTAACGCGATAGCGAGTGCATATTGCGTGCTGTCTGCTCGAACTTACGCAGCATCTCCGCAGAGTCATCTATGAAGAGGTACTGGTTCACGATGTGGTTGCAGGTGAGCAACACCCCGATAGGTGCGGCAAACGAGAGGCGACAATCGCTACGGTCTGTCGAGAGACGCTCGTAACGGCTGTCGGTGGCTACGCTTGTCGGCAGGTCTTCGGGATCGGAGAGCGTATGCAGACAGAGGTAGTTGTCACCAATCTTCATCTCGCCAGCTCCGAGGGTGATGTCCTGCAAGCAGGTGGTATCCTCCTGCGAGAGCGAGAAATACTTCTCGATGATGCCCGCAGTTGACTCCGTGCCTGTAATCTCATCGCCCGTAAGACGTGTGAGCGTGATGAATCCGCTGTCGTTGATGATACGCTCGAACTGCTCGCAACACTCCAGGAATCGGCTCACCGCCTCCTTGTCCTGCATCTCCTTCGGGATAATGAAGCCACGGGTAAGGGCATTGAAACTGCTGGTTGTGCGGCTATGCTCCTTGGTGGTCTTGGTGAGGAACAGATAACAAGTATGCTTCAGGTAAGGACGCTCATTGAAGTGTCGCTCGAAAGAGCGGCTGAGGAAACTGAGGTCTTCCTTCTGCAACTCGGGGGTGTAGCTCTCCTCAATGAAGAAGTCCTGCTTATGCACGATACTGTAGTTCGGCAAGACCTTGACCGCCTTGGCCCATGCCGAGTGTATCGCCTCATACTCCGCCTGTGTGACGGTGAAGAGTTCGGGAAGCTCCACACGATAGCAGACCGTGATGTCGGCATCCTTGCTGATGATGCAGTCGTGCTCAACCGACAGAATCGGGAACTTGCTTTCGAGGGTAGCTGCTTTCATTACATTTCTCATGACTTTCTGTTTTTGAGGTTAGGAATAATCAATCGCAAGAATCGCTTGCGGTTGATGATGTAGCGGGGATGGTTCTTTGCAGCCTGCATCTTCATCAAGCCCCACTCGCCATACTTGGCATTGAGGTGGAAGGTCGCCCAGACAAGTACCGAAGCGGAGATGACTCCCAGTGCGATACATATCCATTGATTCACGCCTGCCATATACAGCACCATAAAGGCAATGAGTATGGCAAGCAGACCGCCGGCGAAGATGAAGAGGTATTGGCTGCGTAGCCCCTTGAACTCGGGGCTACGACCAATCCCTTTGTTGATTTGATAGACCGCCATATTAGAGGAAGAATGAACGGAGAATAGTGGCGGCTACAATGAGGAAGATACAGGCACCGAACCAAGAGGCTGCGGTCTTCGAGGTGTCGGGGTCGCCCGAAGAGAACTTCGAATAGACCTTCACGCCACCAATAAGACCGACTACGGCTCCCACTGCGTAAATCAACTTGGTACCGGGGTCGAAATACGATGTTACCATGTTGGTAGCCTCGGTGATACCTGCGATACCGTTACCCTGTGCGTAAGCACCTACTGTTGCAAGCATAAATGCTGCTGCGAATAATACTTTTTTCTTCATACGTCGAAATGTTTTTTAGTTATACAAAAAGTGATTTCGACTGCGAATATATAGCACTTAATCCATTGATTTTCAAATCGGTCTATACGCGTCATAACGTGTCGTCAGATGTCATATTTGGGGTCTTTTGAAGGGTGGATTTTGGGGTAAAAAGAGGGACAAGAAGGCTTGTTTGAAGGATGAAATTTCAACCTTATATTGTCGGGTTAAGCGGGCGAAAACTTCCAAAAATCACAAGTTTTTGCCCGCTTAAAGAGCAAAAAGTATAGGTGTAATGAAATAAACAATGGATTCTTTTGTCACTTCGCAATATTTTCATACCTTTGTGGTCGGAAAAAAACGCTTTTATTCCGACTTAAAATAGGCTAAAAATCGTATGCAAAGAACTGTGGAACATAAAGTTAAGGCAAAGATAACCTACGCAAGATATGGCGAGGTGTTTTTTGTGTCTACATTCCATCAATTTGATGTGGAATATGTAACCAAACTCCTTGCTCAATTTGAGAAAGAGGGTTTGATTACACGAATAGCCAAAGGCGTATATGTTAAGGCAAAAAAAACACGATTTGGAGTGGTATATCCTTCTGCTTTTGAACTGGTAACGGAGATTGCCAAGAGAGATAAGGCTATAGTATTTCCAACAGGTGAAACCGCTGCTAATAGATTGGGATTTTCCACACAAGTCCCAATGAATGCTTGTTTCATAACATCAGGAACTCCAAGAACTCTGAAATTGGGCAATAGAACTGTAACATTAAAACATGGCGTTCCAAGAAATTTTGCATACAAAGGAAAACTAATGCCCGAATTGGTACAGGCTCTTCGTAGCATTGGAGAGGATAATATAACAGAGAGCGTGGAAAAAAGAGTTGCTCAACTATTATCTGCAACACCTGAAACAGAAACAATTGAACACGATCTATTATTGGCACCGGTATGGGTAAGACAAATTATAAAAAGAAACCTCAAAACGGATACTGACAATGAGTAAATGGATAGACTTTTCGATAGATGAACGCAAGGCCATGATACAGGGCGTTGTGGAAGCAAAGAATATTGATGAAGCCGCAGCGGAGAAAGATTGGTGGGTAACAGCCATATTGTACGCCTTGTTCCACACAAAGGCTTCCGAGTATCTACTTTTCAAAGGCGGTACAAGTTTGAGTAAAGGTTGGGATATTATAGACCGTTTCAGTGAAGATATTGACTTGGCTCTTGGTCGTGACTTCTTCTTAAATGAAATGAATCTGTCGTGTGCCAACTGCACCAGCAACACTCAAATCCACAAGTTCAGAGAAAAGGCTCAGGATTATCTTTTCGGTGAATTTAAAGATGACTTGAAAGAACAACTGGCAAATTTAGGGTTGGATGTGATTGTACTTGCAGAAAATGAAGTCGTTGATGAAAATGGTGAACTAAAGAAGGTGGATCACGATAAAGACCCATCTGTGATTTTTGTTCAATATCCATCACTCTATAATAGCGACGCTCCCTATGCAATACCGACTGTGAAGATTGAAATCAGTGTCCTTTCTATGGCTGAACCATACGAAATGAAACGCATATCTTCATTGGTTGAACAGGTCTATAAGAATGAAGATGTTGATTCTGATATTGTTCAGACCATCAAGACCGTGAGTCCTGCAAGGACATTCTTAGAGAAGGCATTTTTGCTTTGTGAGGAATACCAAAAGAAAGAGCCAAGAACATATCGTATGTCTCGCCATTTCTATGATTTGGAAAAGTTATCACATACCGATTATATGGATAAGGCATTGAATGACTCTAACCTTTATTATGACATTGTAGAGCATAGAAAGAAATTCTATCATGTCGGATATGTGGATTATGATAAGGGACTGCCAGAATCCATTACGATTGTTCCAAGTGAAGAACTTGTCCCGAAATATGAGGTGGACTACAGCGATATGCGTTCCAGCTTTATCTATGGAGAGGCTCTGGAGTTTGCAGATTTGCTCAAGTTCCTCGAAACGTTGCAGGAACGATTCCGAAAAGTTCCTCCAAGAGCAACAGCAGAGTAATTATAGCTTAAACAACATAGCAAGGCAAGAATCATAATGCACGAGGCATTACGATACTTGCCTTACTTGTTAATTAAAATAGCGGACTCCATAAAAAACGCTGGCACCACGATTCACATCGGAGTGCCAGCCAACATTGTTTAAGTAATAAAAATCATTAACCATGTACAAATACTAAGCATACTTATTTATATCGAACGACTTGACTTTACTTGCTTTCCTTCGTTTAGGCAGAGGATTTCCATTAGCATCCAAACATTCTTGGAGCAACTGATTTACTTTATCTCCATTGCTTACCTTATTGACAAGGAAGTCCAATATCACCGTATTAGCCAACTTATGATGGATGGTTGATGCTGCACGAATAGACTTCTGCTCGTCAGGATTATCTGAGTTTAGCACATCCACAAGGTTGTTCATATCCTCATATGTTAAGGACTTGTCAAAGTCCGGATCAGGTATTACTCCTTCAGGCTCCATCAACTCACGCTTATCCTCTTCGGTCAAACCCTTCTGAGGTTCGATGTTATCCTCTACATCATCGGGATTGATGTCCTTATCTACAGGCAGTTCTACCTCTTTCAAAGGTAAAGAACGGGTCGGAATCTTCCGGTCAGCTTCAATATCGTTATAATATATGATATTGGACTTTCCCATTACCTCATTCGGATCATCATCAACAGGAGGACTCTCTTCAACCTTTTGAGGCATTACTGTTTGGATTGGTTTAGGCTTTTCCGTAAGCAAATCCTTACCGTATATTTTCTTACGCCTTTCACGCTTGGCTTTTTCTGCCATTCGTTTCTTTCGGTACTTCCATAATCTGACACGGGTTATGCGTGCCCAGTTATGCAGTTTGTCCCACAAACCGTAAATCTTACGGCAAAACAAGAACACCCACAGATGATAGAATACGAATAAGGCACATAAGACCTTTACTGCAAAATATATCTTTACTTCCATAGCTAAAAGAGTTTAGTTTTACTATCCTCAAAAATCTTATTGATAGTCGTAGCATTTTCAGCAATATGGTCTTTGATAATTCTACTGACATAGCCTGCCATACTCGTATCTGGTGCAGCAATTGATAAAAATCGCTTCATACATTCATGACTACTTCTATCAATATAGACCTGGACGCGATTTTTCATCATATAACTACCAAGGAATCTCTTTTTATATTCCGCTTTATCAATTCCTTTTGCAGAAGAAGTATCTTCATATAGCGAAGGATTCTCTACAAGAGCAACTATGGTCTGTTTCTTCACCATAGGAATATTAGTTCCCTGATGATTTTTGTGTCGTACAAATCGACTATAGATATACTTTACGATAACGCCTGCTGTTACCAAATAACAAGCTCTTGTTGTGATATTTACTATTGTTTCAATCATACTTAAAATGGTTTTAATGGTTTGTAATACTCTTTGTTATATAACTCGTTAATCTCATCCCAGTGCTGCTGTAAATGCTCCACAAGGATATTACTGATGTAACCTGATACACTCATATCGGGAGCAATGACAGGCAACACCCGTTTGATGCAGTCCGCCACTTCGCGATTGATATATACATGCGAGCGGTTTGAGGCAGGTATATTCACAAGATACCTCTCTTTATATGTACTTGTTTCCTCACGCTTCTTTCGTGGCTTGGGGGTACTCGGCTTTGAGGCTACCGCCTCAGTGCCTTCGTCCGAATCTGTATCCGAATCCTCGGTCTCAATGACCTTCGGCTCCTGATAGTTCGGTCTTTCCCTGCCAAAGACAGGGATATCACCGACCATAATGTCTTTGAGCATATCCTCATTGACTTCTACTTTCTTCTTAGCCATAACTATTTCAGTTTAAGTTTCACAATCAGCTCATCGGCCAATTCACCGATACCACTGCCCTTAAGAAGTTTCGCAGGAGGCGGTAACATCGTGCAACGGAAGAATGACTTTTTCGCATGGGTAATCTCCTTCTCATACCTGCATAGGTCAGGCAGAGTGGAGTCGAGAACGGATAGCTTCAACTCTCCCATAATCTGCGAGTAGGTCTTCAGTACATCCGTATTGCTACGCTTCTTGAGTCTGTTCCAGAAGAAGATGATGTCTTTGAGAGGAACATCCTTCTGACTCTTTGCATAGTCCAATACAGTGGTGGCAAAGGATAGTGTACTCTGCATAACAATCAAATCGGGAATGGAAGGTGTCAATACATAATCCATATTAACTATGGTGCGGAAGACACCCGTTGATTGCACCGTTCCCGGCAGATCCACAAATACAATATCCAAGTTCTCCTTCTCGGCAAGTTTGTCCGCCGCCTCTCTTGCTTTCTCTGCCGTAGAGCCGATAATGGGATATGCCTTCTTTTGTGTGCGTTCCCATTGCTTCTCCACAAGCTGCTGATGATAGGGACTTGCAGAGATTGCCTTCTTGTCACGCTCACGCATACGCACGAGGCTGTGCTGCGGTGAGTCGCAGTCGATGATTGCGACATTAAGGTCTTTCTCATAGTGAAGGTAGCTGGCGAGTACTACCGTAAGGGCTGACTTACCAACCCCGCCTTTCTGGTTGCTGATAGCAACTAACAAACACTCTTTACTCATAATACTTAAAATTTAAATTGTTAATAAATAAGTTAACTGTCTCTTCCAATATCCCGTGAACGCATCCTTCCAACTATCCATTAGCGGTTGTTTGCACTATCAGAATCTTCCGTTGTTCCGACCATCGTAGCAACCGTTATCGGATACTTCCGACTATCCAACCGCTACTGGTCGGTATATTGGTCATGACCTTCCGTTAACTGTCATATCCGACATTGCTTCCAACTATCCAACTGTTCACGGAAGCAACCGACAGTGTGACCATTATTCCGTTATCGGAGGGTAATTCCCAACCGTTCACACCGCAAAGAAATAGCGAAAAATTGGAATAATCACCATGTTGTCAAGCCTCTGACTATACATGTCATCATATGTCACCACATAGCATATAACTCGCTATTTACCAATAGAATACACCTGTCTAACTTTACACCAAAAAGGTCTATGGACGCACGACGAACGGAGTTTTCGGATGCTTCTCTCTGAGGGGAACGGCGACAGCCAATTTTACGAAGGAAAATTCATGTTCAAGCGAACATAGCAAGTTGTGTTTTGAGGCACCCGAAATGTTTTCGGGCACTCAAAACAAACTTGCCACTCGCCTGCGGCTCGGGGAGGGATTCACTCCAAAGTCGTGAATCCATAGCGGAAGTTAGTAACCAATTAAATGTAAAAGTATGCAGACGAACAACAGGAAAAACCAAAGAAAAGGTGTAGGCAGGAAACCGAAATTAGATCCAGCTATACATCGCTATGTGGTCCGATTGACATCGGAAGAGAACGGACACTTCGACATCCAATTCCAAAAATCAGGATTCAAGGAGAGGTCGAAATTTCTAAAGGCTCTAATCTTCGAGCGTGAAGTAAAGGTAGTAAAACTCGACAAGGCGGCTATGGATTATTACATACGCCTCACGAATTTTTACCATCAGTTCCAAGCCATCGGCAACAACTACAATCAGACGGTACGAGCTGTGAAAGCCAACTTCGGGGATAAGCGGGCATTCGCCCTTGTCGCCAAATTGGAGAAAGCCACACTGGAGTTGGTAGTGCTGAGCAAGCAGATTATCGCCCTCACACGCGAGTTTGAGGAGAGGCACTTAAATCGTAAAAGCGGAGGTTGATATGGTGGCTAAAATCAACAGAGGTGCTTCACTCTACGGAGCCATCATCTACAATCAGCAGAAGGTAAATGAGGATACGGCACGCATCATAGCGGGCAACCGCATGATTACCGATTCTCTTTATGACCCTGATAGGATTGTCCGGCAGACGATGTTCGCTTTTGAGAGTTATCTTGCTGCCAACCGCAACACCGAGAAGCCTATCCTGCATATATCGCTCAATCCGACATTGGACGACAATCTTACCGACAGTCAGTTTGCGGATTTGGCAAGAGCCTATATGCAGAAGATGGGCTACGGCAACCAGCCCTACATTGTCTATCTCCACGAGGACATAGACCGCAGACATATACATATAGTATCTACCTGCGTGAATGAGAACGGTGAGAAGATAGACGATGCCTACGAGTGGAACCGCTCGATGAAGGCCTGCCGAGAATTGGAGCAGATGTTCGGGCTAAAACAGATTGCCGACAAACGCAGAGAGTTGTTGGAGCCATATCTCAAGAAAGCGGACTACACCCGTGGCGATGTAAAGCAGCAGGTATCGAACATTCTCAAGAGTGTCTTTACCTCGTACCGTTTCCAATCCTTCGGCGAGTACAGTGCCATGCTCTCGTGCTTCAACATCGAGGCAAAGCAGGTCAAGGGCGAGTTCGATGGCAAACCCTATTCGGGTATCATCTACACGATGACCGATGAGAACGGTAAGCCTATCTGCACGCCCATCAAGTCCTCGCTTATCGGCAAGCGTTTCGGCTACGATGGTGTGGAGAAGCGTATCGCCTACAATGCTCAGGAGTTACGAGCGAAGAGGTGGCAACCCAAAATCCGCAACGATGTGGCTCTGGCAATGCACGGCTGTCGTGGCAACCGCGAGGAGTTCGTGCGTCTGCTTGGCAGCAAGGGCATTGATGTGGTGTTCCGCGAGAACGATGCAGGTCGCATTTACGGTGTCACATTCATCGACCACCACAATCGTGAGGTCTATAACGGTTCCCGTCTGGGTAAGGAGTTCTCGGCAAACAACTTCGAGAAGCTATTCAACTTGCAGGGCGACATTCCATGGACTGATATGCCACAAGGATTTTCGGAAAGCCACAGCCTCTCATCGGCAGACCTTGAATCGGGCATAGAGCAAGCCTTCGGAATCTTCTCGTTTGACGCTCCTGCAAATGATCCGCAGGAGGAGATGCTCGCCAAGCAGTACCAGAAGAAAAGGAAGAAGAAAAAACGCCGTTCACGCGGCATATCGTAAACCAATTTCACTAACCATTAAAACGAATTTATTATGCAACAGGAAGATGATTTGAGAGGATTGGCAAAGGTCATGGAGTTCATGCGTGCCATATCCATTATATTTATTGTAGTACATATCTACTGGTTCTGCTATCAGGCCATCGTGGATATGGGTATCAACATCGGAGTGGTAGATAAGATACTGCTCAACTTTCAGAATACAGCAGGGCTGTTCAGCAACCTGCTTGTGACAAAGGTGTTCGCCATCATATTCTTGGCTCTGTCGTGCCTCGGCACAAAGGGAGTCAAGAATCAGAAGATGACCTGGCAGAAGATTTATGCGACCTTCCTCGGTGGTCTTGTACTCTTCTTTATGAATTGGTGGATGCTCGACTTACCGTTCTCGCCAATCGTGAATATGGTAATCTACACGGTTACTATGACTGTCGGATATATCCTCTTTCTTATGTCTGGAGTATGGATAAGCCGTATGTTCAAGCATAACCTTATGGAAGATGTCTTTAATGTGGCCAACGAGAGCTTCATGCAGGAGACACGACTGATGGAAAATGAGTATTCGGTAAACCTGCCTACGAAGTTTGTCTATCAAGGCAAGGAATGGGACGGTTGGATAAATGTCGTGAATCCGTTCAGAGCAACCATCGTACTGGGAACACCGGGTAGCGGTAAGTCGTATGCCGTAGTGAACAACTACATCAAGCAAACCATAGCCAAAGGCTTTGCCACATACATCTACGACTACAAGTTTGATGACCTGTCGGTAATTGCCTACAATGAGTTGTTGAAGAACATAGACAAGTACAAGGTAAAGCCGAGTTTTTATGTCATCAACTTTGATGACCCGCGTCGCTCACACCGCTGTAATCCCATTAACCCGAAGTTTATGGTTGATATCAGCGATGCCTATGAATCAGCATATACTATTATGCTTAACTTGAATAAAACATGGATTCAGAAACAGGGCGACTTCTTCGTAGAATCTCCGATTATTCTTTTGGCGGCTATCATCTGGTATCTGAGGTGCGCCCATAAGGCAGTGTAATAAATATCTATTTAGCAATAGATTAGGTTAGAGTTCTATGAAAATAAGACCTACTGTCATCCGACTTATCCCAGAGGGAAACCCGAGGGGGAGTGTAGCATGTCGGAGAAGCCATAAGTCAGCCAACTGCCACGCTGCGACTGAATGGCAAGACAGAAAGACGGACATGAGGATGAAGCCTGAACTGGTTGAACAACAATCCAGTGGCACATACCAGGGCTGTGGCGGAAGGCAGTTACCAACGCCATATCGCATGTACCCCAGCAAGTGTTTAGGTTGTATGGGGCAAAGAACTGACTGCGACACGTCTGCAATAAGCAGATTAACGGACGAACGTTGCATCCGACAGTCTGTCATGCTTGTTATTACACCCGCTAAATGGGGATTGCCTAAACCGAAACGCCGAAAGGCTATAGAAGTCGTTCTTGAATATTCGGCATGGCAACGGAGCTTCCGTAGTAGTCCGAGCAGGGTAATGCCCTGCACATGGCGAAGGGAAGCAGTTATATAATCAATATAATCAAAGGAAAATGTGAGAGACATTATGAGAAATCCAAAGAATGTATTGAACAACTTAGTGAAACACAGCAATGTATCGGGCTATAAGTTCGAACGGTTGTATCGTATTCTATTCAATGAACAGATGTTCTATACCGCCTACCAGCGAATCTATGCCAAACAGGGCAATATGACCGCTGGGACAGACGGCAAGACAGTTGACGAAATGAGTATTCAGAGAATAGAAAATCTAATCTCCAAGCTTAGAGACGAAAGTTACAAACCCAACCCAGCCAAAAGGGTCTATATCCCTAAGAAGAACGGAAAGAAACGCCCGTTGGGCATCCCGTCTTTTGAAGACAAGTTGGTGCAGGAAGTGGTACACATGATACTGGAAGCCATATACGAGGGAAGTTTTGAAAATACCTCACATGGATTCAGACCACGTAGGAGTTGCCAGACTGCATTAACCCAAATTCAAGATACGTTTCTCGGAACAAAATGGTTTATAGAGGGGGACATAAAAGGCTTCTTCGACAACATAGACCATAACGTTCTGATTGGCATACTCGAAGAACGCATAGCGGACGGGAGGTTCATAAGGCTCATCCGTAAATTTCTGAACGCTGGGTATATTGAAAATTGGAAATACAGACACACGTACAGTGGAACTCCGCAAGGCGGCATCATTAGTCCCATACTGGCTAATATTTACCTTGACAAGTTCGACAAGTACATGGAGGTATACGCCCAATCTTTCAATAAAGGCGCAAGCAGAAGATTGGATAAGGATTACCGTCGGATTAAAGACCGTAAGAACAAGCTGGAAAAGAAACTGAAATCCGAAACCGATACAAAGGTACGGAAAGACCTTATTGATAAAATCAAAGGGTATTACCGACAGATGCAACAAATGCCTTGTGTCATGGAAATGGATGAAGAGTACAGACGGTTGAAATATGTCAGATACGCAGACGATTTCTTGATTGGGGTTGTCGGCAGCCATGAAGAATGTGGGCAAATCAAAGCGAATATCACACAATTCATGAAAGATAAGCTAAAACTTGAACTGTCGGCAGAGAAAACGCTTATAACCCAAGCACAAGAAAAAGCTAAATTTCTGGGATATGAAATAACCGTACGCAACTCCAAAGCCACCAAGAGAGATAAGAATGGAGTGCTCAAAAGAATGTTCAACCGCAAGGTTGTACTTCTACTCCCGAGAGAGGTGGTCAAGAACAAGTTGATTGACTACAAAGCCATGAGGGTTATACAAACCAATGGCAAGGAGGATTGGAAGCCAAAGGCACGCAGTTATATGATGAACCGCAAACCGGAGGATATTGTAGCCCAATTCAATAAGGAGATAAGAGGATTCTACAATTATTACTCGATAGCGAACAATGTATCTACTCTTTGCAAAAGGTTCGGTTATATTATGGAATACAGTATGTACAAAAGCATCGCCAAAAAGCAAAGCAGCAGTGTACGGAAGATTAAAAAGAAATACTCGAAAGACAAAGACTTTGTAATCAGTTACACGGATGCAAAAGGGCAATGCAAATGCCGTGTGTTCTATAATGAGGGTTTCAAGAGAAAAGACGCTCAATGTGATGCTAAATGCGACATAATGCCAAACACCAATTTTCTGCCAGCCTCAAGTCTTGTTGAGAGACTAAAGGCGGAACAGTGCGAGGTATGCGGAGCGCATGGCAAAACGGTGATGCACCATGTTCGTGCCTTGAAAGACTTGACAGGCAAGAACGAATGGGAACGCATCATGCTCAAAATGCACCGTAAAACATTGGCAGTCTGTCCAGAATGTAATGCTAAAATACATGGCAATGTATAACACTAAGTTGAATTATAACGGAGAGCCGTGTACATGGAGACATGTAAGCACGGTTCGGGGGCAGGCTCTCGGAAACCTACCGCAGAAATGCGGCAAGGCGCCGAGTGCCGAGCCTACAATCTACAAGGACGGTAAGTATTGTACCTTCCCTCATACGATTGAGTTCCTGAACAAACCGTATGCGGATATATTTACGATTCTGACCTCTTATCCTTCGTTGGAAAACTATCTTTCACCCTTTATGGACGCATGGAAAGGTGGAGCGCAAGATCAGCTCCAAGGCCAGATTGCATCGGCAAAGATTCCGCTGTCGAGAATGATTTCTCCGCAGCTCTATTGGGTGATGACGGGCGATGATTTTACCCTCGACTTGAACAACCCCAATGAGCCGAAGATACTCTGCGTAGGCAATAATCCCGACCGCCAGAATATCTACTCTGCGGCTCTCGGTCTATACAACAGCCGTATCGTGAAGTTGGTGAACAAGAAAGGTCAGTTGAAGAGTTCCATCATCATTGACGAGTTGCCGACTATCTATTTCCGTGGTATCGACAACCTCATTGCCACTGCCCGAAGCAACAAGGTAGCTGTTTGTCTCGGTTTTCAGGATTACTCGCAGTTGGCTCGTGACTATGGTGACAAGGAGGCGAAGGTTATCCAAAATACGGTGGGGAATATCTTCAGCGGACAGGTGGTTGGCGAGACTGCAAAGAACCTATCGGAGCGTTTCGGCAAGATACTCCAGCAGCGTCAGTCGGTATCTATCAACCGTCAGGACACATCTACCTCTATCAATACTCAGTTGGACTTCCTTATACCTGCCTCGAAGATTTCCAACCTCTCGCAAGGCACATTTGTGGGTAGCGTGGCGGATAACTTCGGCGAGGAGATTGACCAGAAGATTTTCCACTCACGCATCATCGTGGATAGTGCAAAGGTCAATGCCGAGACAAAGGCATACAAGAAGATTCCTATCGTCAATGAGTTCAAAGACGAGAACGGCAACGACATTATGCAGGAGCAGATAGAGCGTAACTATTCCCGTATCAAAGATGAGGTTGAGCAGATAGTTCAAGATGAAATGGAACGAATCAAGGCTGATCCTGAGTTGCGTAAACGATTGTTGCCAGACGAGAAGGACGAAGAGGATAACGATTAGAATCTGTATCCTATTTCTTACCGCAAAGGTTGTCCCGTGCCTTACGGATTGAGCAAGGTCAAGCCCTGTGGGTGTCGTGGAAAAATCATCCTCGCCCCTCGGGGCTTGCGGTATTTTTCCCGCCAACCTTGCACAATCCTGCACGGAACAGTCAAGGCGGTAAAGAAATAGAATACAGTGCTTCGCCTGTAATGTATAACTTAAATAATGATAGACTATGATTAGAATGACATTATCAGAGTATCTCCGCAAACCAAAGGATTATCGTGGAGAATGGACCACAGAAAGATGGGATTTACCCAACTGGGAAGAAGAACGCAAGAAGTATATGGGCAAGCGTACACTTATGACAAATGTAGATGGTGCTACTTGCTTGGTTGTCGAAGGTCTCAGCCTTGAAATTATTGACGACTCCGATTGGAAGAAGCCCGATGCAGTCAGAAAAGAGATAAGTCGCCAATGCTTGAAGTTCTTTACAGAGCGAGGCATCGAGCCTCACTATGCCGATTGTCTTATACGCTATAAGGATAACTACGATACCGTTGAAGTGCGTATTGCCATCGGAATGGATTCCGATACCGAAAAGGATGATGACATTTTCTTCTATTGCGACACGCTGGAAGATATGAAGTCACTTGCAGAAATCGGCAGTGAGGACTTTTACATTGCCGACTGCTACGGCTTTGGAGTATATGAAGATTTATTATAAACCCCTTAAAACATATCAAGTATGAAGATTTTATGTCAAGAGCGTTATGAAAAGGCTGTTGCCTACGCAAAGGAAATCGAGAACGACACGCTGCAAAAATGTATTGACCGCTTGAAACAATGGGAGGAAAATCCAAACTGCCCGTGTGAAATGATACTGTTCCCAAAAGTGTGTCTGGAGAAGGATAAATAAAAAAGTCTACAGATTTTTTAGATTTGTATAGGGAATCAACAAAAAACTAAAAAAGAGTAGACTTATGGTGTTGACAAAGGAACAACTTTCCGAATTAATATGCAAACATTCGGAGCGGGAAAATGGCCTGCAGGATCTGTTGGAGATCCTATTGGAGAGTATGATGGTCTCGGAGCGCCGGGAATATCTCCGGGAAAACTCCGCATCAGGAAATAAATGCAACGGTTTCCGTCCGGGGCATAGTTACGGTCATGGTCGTACACTGACGTTCCGGATACCACGAGATCGCTACGGGAATTTTCATCCCCGGATTCTGGCGATCCTGCGCCATCAGGAGGATGAATGCGAACGCCTTGCCGGAACGCTGTATACGAAAGGTCTTACGCAGGAACAGGTCGGCGAGGTATTCCAGGATATCTATGGCGAGCACTACAGCAAGGCGAGTATTTCGCGGATGCTGGACTACCTTCGTGAAGATGTTTCGCAATGGCTCACGCGCTCTCTGGAGGCTTATTACCCCATCGTCTTCATCGATTGCGTACACATGAAGATTCACCGCAAGCGGAGCGTAGAAACAGAAGCTTTCTATGTGGTGCTAGCTGTGCGTGAAGACAAGCGGCGTGAAGTGCTGGGGATCTTCAATAAGCCCACGGAGAGCGCCCTGGGCTGGGGCGAGATACTCACAGAGCTACATGAACGAGGTGTTCGGAAGATTGGCCTGGTGTGTGCCGATGGGCTGAAGGGTCTGGAGGATGTCATCAGTGCGGTCTTTCCCGGGACGCCGCTGCAACGCTGCACGACGCATCTGAAACGCAATCTGCTGAGCTGCGTGCGCAACGGCGACAAGGGAGATCTGGCCGAGGATCTGCGGCAGGTCTTCCGTACAGGGGATCGCAGCTATACGGTGGAGAGGGCCTGGGAACAATGGCAGAGACTCTGTAAGAAATGGGGACAGGATTATCGCAGTTTTCGACGACGGGCGGAGGATCCAGCCTACAAAGCCTACTTCACCTATCTGAACTACGAGGCAAGGATTCAGTCGATGATCTACACGACGAACTGGATCGAGCGTCTGCAGAAGGATTTTCGACGGGTTACACGCATGCGGGGAGCTATGCCCAACGAGGAGTCGGTTCTGTTGCTGATGGGCAAAACGGCCATGGATAAGAAATCCTATCTGAGGCCGGTGCCGCGGATCGACCTGGATCGGGAATTATTCCCCGAATGAAGACTATAACACAAAAATAAGAACAACACGCCGCGGCGTGTTGTTCTAAACCAAGAATCGCTATATTTGCATATCTGAAGAATCTGAAGGCGCCTGCCCAGACACACTTTTTGAAACACTACCTGTGAAATTGAACTCTACTATGACTCGGCTCCACACTCATTCGGATTCCGACAGGTATATCCCGATGGCAGAACGGGTATTGTTGGAGGCTTGCTCTATCACGGAAAGCCCGATCAATCATTTGCCGTATTGATGGAGCCGATGCACGGGTGGAGCATACACACATAGGAACTGCTAATTCCTATAAATGAGAAAGCCAACTTAGGTCTGTATATGCAGGCTTAAGTTGGCTTTTTTGCATTATTAAATTTGAGATGACAACTTATTTTCTACAAATTTCATAATCTCATCTCCTATTTCAGAAATCATTTCTTCCGTTATAACGCATCCGTCAGGATATTTCCCAAATGCTTTTTCTATGGTTTTTGATAATTCTTCATGATCCTTTCTTCTTTGCCATATATTCATAACCCTATCACATCTTTCTTCAATGTATGGCAAATTTTTCACATATTCATCATATGGTTGTTCTCTAAAAACATTAAGTTCTTCAAGAGTAAGAGGTAATGAAAAAGTTCGAGTTATTTCACAACCTTCTACTGTATCATATGTATATGTTTCATTTATATCATCTCCGTGATAGTTTGAATCTAAAACTACAATATAAATGAATATACCATAGTATTCCATCATAGCATATAATAATGCTGTATCTTTACTTCCTTCTATATGAATCATATGAGTTACCTCTTCTTTGGTATCATCATATGGAAGTTTCTTGAAATGATGAAGATACAAGACTTCTTTGGCATCCTTTTCTCCTACTATATAAGGAATTAAATGTTTTATTCGAGGAGTATCTTGAGTTTTAAACAAATAATAATTTACAGCAGATTTTATAATACTAGGGAATGCTTCTTGCGAAATACAATTTCGTTTATGAAGGATCGGCTTATGTTCAACAGTGACAGCCTTCTCAATAAGTTTATCTGCTTCTTCTTGAGAGATTGTTCCCTCTCTAATTAGACCATTAAGAATTCCCTTTAACTCTTTTTCATTGCGAGCAGTTATATGTATGCTGATATTACCTTGATTTTCTTCTTTATCCACATATGGGCGTCTTAATTCTATTTTTTCTCCAGCGTTATAAACTGCAACTTCACGACCTTCATCATCTAACATAATTTGTTTATGCGGATTCTTGCGTACTTTTTTCACTTTCAACATATCTGTATAAAAGGATAAATCTTCTGCCAATTTTGCATCCGCGGTGTCTCCTAATGTATTATTACATCTTTTACACAAAAGTTTATTTGAATGTAAATGTCCTCCAATAGCATTTAGTATAATATGCTCATCTGAATTATTGGTATCAGTAAGTTCTTCATCACATATGTAACAATAATATTTGATTTCTTCCATAGCCTTTTTATTTATTAGTTAGCACACTCCAAGGTGAATCTGATAGTAATTTATCAAGCATATCTTCTTCCAATATTTGAGAAATTGTAGAGCCAGAAACAGCAAAATCATCCAATATATTATTAGAATCTAATTTATCTACTGAAAGACCTTTCCATTCTCGTTTCCAAACTTCACTCCAGTCTTCTTCAATATCTCCAGTATAATGATTTACAAAAGGGGTGAATTCCATATCAAATCTTACAACTAAATCGTTTAAACAATTATAAAGTACAGTTTACAAGGGACTACACAGGGTAACGGTCTGACGGGAGGATTACCGCCCGTCAGATTTTCCATGTAATGTTCAAGCTGTCGCTTGTGGCGGCAACGGTGGTAATCATCAAATCCACCACCCGCCGCTTGTCGTCAAAGGATACATCGTCCCATGTGTCGAGGTAGCCGGAAATCTGGTTGACCTGTCCCGGGCTGATGGTTTCCACCGTCAGCTCGGCTATCTGCTTCACAAGTTCCTGCTTGCGCCCGTCCAGTTCCGCTATCTTCACATTCACATAGGAGAGCAGGACATTGTTCGCGCCCGTCAGACTGTCCACCAGCTTTTCAATCTCGCTGTCCACATGGAGAAGCTCTACTTGCAGGGCGGCGATTTTGGGATTGGCCTTTGCCGCTTTCTTCCTGCCCGTCAGCGTCTTGTGCTTTTCCAGCTTCTTCACCATCTGCTGGTAAACCACCGCTTCCAGTTCGGAAGTGATGATTTTCCCACAGCCCGGACAGCTTTTATTGTCCAGCCGTTTCGTACAGCGGAGATATTGCCTGCCGGACGGATTGAAGATACTCATAAGCGCATATCCGCAGTTCCCGCACTTGATTTTCCCCGCCAGCCATGTGTGGGTGGCTTTTCGGGCGGACTGGATTTTCATGTTGTTCATCAGCTTCTTGCGGCAAGCCAGCCATATATCCGCCGGAACAATGCCCTCATGGGGAGCCAGCACCAGCATTTGGTCTTTCAAGTCGTTTTTCTTGCTGGGCTTCACATCCCGCCCCTGATACAGATAACAGCCGTTTGTCCCCGTAAAGTCGGCGGCGTCATTGACGATAACCGTACCCTGGCTTTTGAAAAATTCGTACACATCCAAGTCCGCCTGCACATAGACGGGATTGCGTAACATCTGCGCCAGTGTGGGGCGTATCAGTTCCTTGCCGTAGAACAAAATCCCCTGTTCGGCAAAGTACCGGGTAATGTCCCCGTAAGAGGTTGTGGGCTGGGCGTACATCTCAAATATCAGCCGGATATTGGCCGCTTCGTCCGGGTTTACCACCAGCTTCTTTGTGTTGATACCGTCCATTTTGATAGGCTCGGTGTGGAAGCCGTAAGGGGCTTTCCCGCCCATCTTGAAGCCCCGCTGACTGCGGGAGTAGTAAGCGTCTGTCACCCGCTTCTGTATCGTTTCCCGTTCAAGCTGGGCGAACACGATACAGATATTCAGCATAGCCCGCCCCATCGGGGTGGAGGTATCAAACTTCTCCGTAGAGGACACAAACTCCACATCGTACTGCTGGAACAGTTCCATCATGTTGGCAAAGTCCAGAATGGAACGGCTGATACGGTCAAGTTTGTAAACAATGACCTTTGCAATCAAGCCCCGCTTAATATCCCGCACCAGTTCCTGAAACTTCGGGCGGTCTGTGTTCTTGCCGCTGTACCCTTTGTCTGTGTATTCCTTACAGTTCCCGCCTTTCAATTCGTATTTGCAAAACTCAATCTGGCTTTCAATGGAAATGCTGTCCTTTTTGTCTACCGATTGCCTTGCATAGATCGCGTCTATCCTGTTATTCATTTTGTCGCTCCTTTTCTTAAAAAGAAACGGAGCTGCTGACAGTTCTATTATACCGCCAGCAGCCCCGCAAATCAACGATGGCTTCGGGATTTATGCCCCGGCTTCCTCTTTCTGCCGCTTATCGGCATATTTGCGGAACACCTCATAAAGCTGCTGCTCCAGTTCCCGGCGTTTGGTCGCTTCCTGCTCCGGCGTGAACACCGGGGAGAGGTTTTCCAGCGTGATTTCCTTTCCCTGAAAAGTCACGACTTCTGTTTCCTTTTTGTATCTGATATTGTTACTTATAAAATCACCTTTCCTTTCCATACTGCCGCTGCTGCCGTTTCAGTTCCGCCAGTATATCCGGCGGGATACGGTCAACCAGCCTTTGCATATCGTGCAGTTCGCTTTCCAGCTTTGCCCGCTCCATGCGGTCTTTGATTTTGCCGCTCTCGCTGGCTCTGGCTCGTGCTTCCAGCTTCTCATTTTCTGCCAGCAGGTCATTGATTGTGACCTTGTACTTTTTCAACTGCCCGGAGAAATTCTCCATCTGCGGGAACCACTTTTTCAGCATGGAGAGGGCTTCCTCTTTTTTCTTTCCGGCGTTCAGCGGGTTAATGCCGTCCAGTGTGGCTTCAATGGCTCTTGCCTGCCGGGAGAGGGAAACCGCCTGTTTGAAAAGCCGGGTGGGGATATGCTTCCGGCCTGTCTTGCTGGCGCTTTCCCCACGCTCCAAGTCGGGATATTTCTCCACCATGTAGGCGTGAAAATCATCCTGCCACTTCGTCAGGTTTGCCCGGTTGCCGATAATCTCCTTAGCGCACAGGCGGTTGTCCTTTGTCAGCGGAACAAAGGTCAAATGCAGGTGGGGCGTTTTCTCGTCCATGTGTACCACCGCCGACACGATATTTTCCCGCCCTACCCGGTGGGTGAGGAAATCCGCCGCCCTCTGGAAAAACGCCTGTATCTCCTTTGGGGATTTCCCCTTGAAAAACTCCGGGCTGGCGGTTATCAGCGTATCGACAAACCGTGTGCTGTCCTTGCGGGTTCGGCACCCGGCCTGCTCAATCCGGCTCTGAATGAAGTGGTAATAGCGTCCCTCCGGCTTGACGATATGGAAGTTGTATTTGCTCCGGCTGGTGTCAATATCAGGGTTGCTGGCGTATTGGTCTTTCTGCCGTTCGTGATGGGCTTCCAGCGGCCTTGCCGGGTTGCCCTTGTGCTTCTCAAAACGCAAAATTGCGTGCTGTGCCATTCTGCTCCTTTCCCCATTCCTTTCCTATCCGGGGTTTTCCACAGGGAAAATCCCGCAGAAAATAGCTCGGATAGGATTGGAATGGATAGAATATAAATCAATCTTTTTAATCTTTGTATTTCTATATACCGTCCGGTTTTCGTACTTCTCAGGAGTGATTTCCGTACTTCATGGGTACGGTTTTCAGCCCTCCGGCGTACCAGAACGGGATTTCTTGAAGTCGGTGTTCGGAACCGCTTCATAGGATTTTGGGAAAATGCGGTTGGGTTTTCCACAGCCCTGCTTCTGGATCTCCACCAGTCCGGCATATTGCAGTTCCCGCATGGTATTTACCGCTTTCTGCCGCCCACAGCGGAGCAGGTCAACTACCTCGCAGATGGGATAGTACAGGTAAATCCGCCCGTACTCGTCCGCCCACCCATTCTTGCGGGATAACTCTGTCCGGCGCAGGATAAAGGCGTACAACACCTTTGCCTCGTTGGACAGGGGCTTGAATGTAGGGGCTTCAAAGAGAAAATTCGGGAGCCGGGTGAAGCTGAACGCCTGTTCCGGCTGGTGAATGTAAATCGTGTTTGTCATATCGTGTTTTGTGGACGGTTAGAAGCCCGTTTTCCGGGGCGGGCGATACTTTATACCACCTGCCCCGGTTTGGGGCCTGCGAAGCCTTATAAATCAAGGCTTTTCCGCTCCTAACTGTCCACAGCAGACCTCCTTTTCCGTTCACTTTCTGTTTTCTGCCGCCTGTGAACTCTGGCGGCGCAGTCCGGGCAGTATTTAGCCCGGTTGGATTTGGGGACGAACACGCCGCCGCAAACCGCACAGCGTTTCATGTCCTTATCCCGGAAAATCTCCGCTTTCAGCGTCCCGTCCAGCGGCAAGACCGCCCAGCGGAACCACTTACAGCAGACCGAGAAAGAAACCGTCTGCGGGCAGGTGCAGGCGTCCCCATCGTCAAGGACAATGCAGTTGCCGTCCTCACAGCAACAGCACTCCCGGCGTATCAGGCTGGCCGCCTGTTTCTTCTGCGCCGGTGTCATGCGGTAAAGGGAACCGTCCGGCCTGCGTTCCAGCGGCGGCAAGTCTTTATAGGGGTTATCTCTCATGCGTTCCCTCCATTTTGCTTTCCATTGCCGTTCTCCCCGAAAAGGTTTCCTGCCTCGTCGTCGCAAGCTGCGTATCGCTCGTTTCGCCGCAAGCGGCAAAACTCACTCGCTCCGCTGCTCCTCCTCTCCCCACAAAGCCATGCGGCTTTGCGGGGGCCCCGACAATAGCGGCGTATTCCGGCGTTGGCACGCTCCCCGCAGCTTCGGGACGTTTTGTCCCGAAGTGACCTCTGGACAAAGTGTCCAAAAGTCCGGCTCCTGGCGGTGCTTCCCCAGCCGTGGTATTCTCTTTTCGGACGGTCATTCTGTTTTCAAGGTGCTGTCCATCGATGAACTACCCTAAGTCTACACGAAAAAAATGCAAATCCCGGCTTTTTGCGAGAATTGCATTTTGATGAAGTTTACACTTTGGAAATTGCATTTTTGCAATTATCTTGTATAATGGAAGTATGCGGAGGAGGTGCGTGTCTATGGCTTTACCCGGAACACCCGGACAGCGGATTTCCGATTTATGCAACGGGAACCACATCACACAAAAGGAACTTGCGGAGAAGATAGGCGTTTCCGCTTCCCAATTGAGCCGCATTGTCAGCGGCGAAACAAGAACGGTAAGCAGTGATATTCTCATAGGTGTGGCAAAGGAATTTAAGGTATCGACAGACTACATACTGGGCTTGTCTACCGTGAGCGTCCGTAAAAGTTACGATATTTCTGAATTAGGCTTGTCAGAGGGGGCCGTGAGGGGGCTTGTGACGGGTGCTGTTGATGTGCAAATCCTCAACCGTCTGTTGGAACACAGGAATTTTCCCAAGCTGATAGATTTGATACGGATTTATTTTCAGGATACGGCGGCAAAGGGCATAACAGCAAGAAACCAGCTTATCGAGATGGCAACGGCTTCCCTGTCCGACCTGATGAAAGAACACCCGGAACACCGGGCAGAAGCGAAGCAGGATTTACAGCTTTTGAACGCCCAAAAGATGGGGGAACATGAAGCGGAGATTGAAAAAATCAAAAATGTGTTCCTGGCTATCCTGCGGGACATTAAGAAAGACATAGACAACGGGGAACAGCCGGGAGAAGCTGTGACCGCCGCTATGTTCCAAGCCATGCGGGACGCACTGGCGGAACAGAAACAAAAACCGCTTTCCATTGACGATGTAACGGCGATGATAGCCGGACAGATTGGACAGCTTGCGCCGATGGACGAGGAAACCGCCGACCTGTTTCAGCGGTTAGTAAAGAAAATGATTGAACAGGCAGAGAAATAAATGTAGGAGAATATTAGAAAATGGGAAAAAGCAACTCGTACTATATGCAGCTTCATGTAGAAGCACTGTTTACAATGAATGAAAAGAACGAACTTATGACTATAAGGGAACCATGGGACTCCACTTCACAGCCGGCTCCCCGCTTCTATTTGACAAGACCACTTTACGAAAAACCACATACTTATTTTCGTGCTGACGTACCGAAAGAATTATGATATAATGAGTTATCAACAAATCAAAATTTGTGGAGGTAAAATATAGATGAATCAAGGAAGAATTATTGTGATTACAGGCTCACCGGGGACAGGAAAAACAACAACTGCGTCAATTGTCGCAAAGGAATCAGATATGGATAAATCAGTGCATATGCACACCGATGACTTTTTTCATTACTTAAGCAAAGGCGCAATACCACCACATTTGCCAGAATCCAACGAGCAAAATCTGGTTGTCATTGAAGCCTTTTTAGAAGCTGCAAAGCGATATGCTCGTGGCGGATATGATGTAATTGTAGATGGGATTGTCGGGCCATGGTTTTTGGAGCCATGGAAAGCTCTTGTTCGGGAACATTATGAGGTGCATTATATTATTTTAAGGGCAAGTAAGAAGCTGTTTTGATTTCATTCGATAAATCTGTTAAGCATGATTTGGATGAATGCAATCTGTACCATAGCTTCTGCGGTTTCAGCAAGGAATTCGTAATCGATGGTCAGCCTTCTGAAGTTTTCCAGCCATGAGAAAGAGCGTTCCACAATCCAGCGTTTGGGCAGTACCTGAAATTTGGATGGACATTCGTCCGGTCTGAGTACGACCTCCAATATCCATCCGAATTTCTTCTTGACCCAATCAGCCAAATCTCCCCTGTAGCCTCCGTCCGCCAGGATTTTCACCAAACGCGGAAATTTATAAGCGAGTTTTTCTATGGCTTGTGGGGCGCCCTTGCTGTCATGCAGGTTGGCCTCATGGATTGCGACGGCTAACGGAAGGCCAAGCGTATCGACAATGATGTGCTCTTTCCGTCCTTTGATTTTCTTGTTCCCGTCTATACCACGGTCTGAATCAACATGATGGGAAGTCTTTACGCTTCTGGAATCCATGATGCCAAGACTGGGACTTTCCTGCCGTCCTGCCTGTTTACGGATGAAAGCGTGCAAGGTATCCATCACTTCTTCAAACACGCCTTCAAGCTTCCATTTACGGAAGTAGTAATAGACGGTTTGCCAAGGGGCGAAGTCAGAAGGAAGCATACGCCACTGGCAGCCGGTCTTGTTGATATAAAGGATGGCATTCATTATCTCTTTAAGCGAATGTTTTCGGTTCCTCGCTTGCGGCTCTAAAATATTTTTTATAACTTGCCACTGTTTTTCAGTCAGGTCGGTTGGATACTGTGTCATAACTTTATTGTTTGGTACCTTTAAAGATATAACATTTTTCCAATTGACCGGCTGATTCTGAATTGTATGTAGCCCTATAACATTATTCTTAAATCAATTCAAAACAGTTTCTATATTGCCGGATACATTTTTTCAATTTATTCCAAAGATACACCAAATCCCGTTTTCAAAGACTTTTTATAATTGAAGATAAATAAAGAACCCCGGCAAAGAGAGCGGATGTCCCGATTTCATCCTCTTTTTTGCTTCATCAGACAGATTAATTCTCTAAATAATTGATTAGCAAACAGAAAATCATTAAATTTGTCCCATCAATTGAAATTACGTAATTATCATTTAAGATGAAGGAAGAATTCGAGCTAATCGCCAAGACTTTCCAGGGACTGGAAGAAGTACTGGCAAAAGAACTCACCGAGCTGGGAGCCAGCAATATAGAAATAGGAAGACGCATGGTAGCCTTTATGGGCGATAAAGAAATGATGTATAAGGCAAACTTCTGCCTGCGTACTGCCATCCGCATCCTGAAACCCATTAAACATTTTGAGGCGAAGAATGCCGACGAAGTTTACGAAGCTATCAAAACCATTGCATGGGAAAACTTCTTGGATAAAGATAAAAGTTTTGCCGTAGACGCTGTGGTTTTCTCGAACGAATTCCGTCACTCCAAGTTCGTGGCCTATAAAGTAAAAGATGCCATTGTGGACTATTTCCGTGAAAAGACAGGAGAGCGCCCCTCGGTACGCATCAACCATCCCGATGTGGCACTGAACATCCATATAGCCGAAGATAAATGTACTCTGTCACTAGATAGCTCGGGTGAGTCACTCCACCGCCGGGGTTATCGCCAGGAAGCCGTAGAAGCTCCTTTGAATGAGGTACTGGCAGCCGGTATGATCCTGATGACCGGATGGAAAGGCGAATGTGATTTGATAGACCCGATGTGCGGTTCAGGAACAATCCCTATCGAAGCCGCCCTGATAGCACGTAACATCGCTCCCGGCGTATTCCGCAAGGAGTTCGCTTTTGAAAAGTGGAACGATTTTGATCAGGAACTATTTGACCGCATCTACAATGACGACTCACAGGAACGTGAGTTCACACATAAAATTTTTGGATATGACAACAATCCGAAAGCAAATGAAATCGCCACTCACAATGTGAAAGCAGCCGGACTGAGCAAGGAAATTATCTTAAAAATCCAACCGTTCCAGCAATTTGAGCAACCCAAAGAAAAAAGCATCATCATCACCAACCCTCCTTATGGAGAACGTATCTCAACCAATGACTTGCTGGGCCTGTATCAAATGATAGGCGAACGTCTGAAACACTCTTTCACCGGCAATGATGCATGGGTACTAAGTTACCGTGAAGAATGTTTTGACCAGATTGGTTTAAAGCCTTCTATAAAAATTCCCCTGTTCAACGGTTCGTTGGAATGCGAATTCCGCAAATACCAATTATTCGACGGCAAATTCAAAGAATTCCGTAGTGAAAATGCCGATCGGGAGTTCAAGCCCCGCCGAGAAGAAATCCGTCCGCGCCGTAACACGGAAAAAGTAGAATATGGAGAACGCAGAGAACATCGTAGTTTTGACAACAGACGTGAAGGACACGGAGAGTACAAAGGAGGAGAGCGCAGAGAAAGACGCTCTTTTGATGACAAACGTGAGAGACGTGGCGATTTCAAAAGAGGAGAACACCGCAACTTTGGTGACAAACGTGAAGGCCGCGACAATTTCAAAAGCAGCCCCCGTAAATTTGACGACAATAAGGAAAAGACAGAAGAATAAACAGTTATGAGAAAATTAATCAATCTGATCGCCTTATTAATCATGGCTTCATCTGTAACATGGGCACAAGACAAGAAAAGTTTCACACTGGAAGACTTGATGCCGGGAGGAAACAATTACTATAACCTGCTTCCACAGAATCTGTATGGTTTGCAATGGTGGGGGGATGTATGCATCAACGCCGACATAGAAGAGGTAAAAACCATCCATCCGGCAAATGGAAAGGAAAACGTACTTATCACTTTGCAGGAAGTGAATGAACTGTTGGCAAACAAGAAATTAGGGAAAATCAACCACTTCAGAAATGTATCTTTCCCATACGCTGAAAAGATGATGTTGGTAAATACCACATCCAATAAAGTGCTGATCGATTTAACTAAAAAGGAAATAATATGGAGTCAGCCTCTCTCTCCTAAAGCCGCCAACCAGGACTGGAACAAGGAAAGCCGTTCATTGGCTTATACCCTTGACAACAATCTGTTTGTAACGACTGCCGACGGGAAAACACAACAAGTCACCGATGAACCGAAAGGCATCGTATGCGGACAAAGCGTACACCGTCAGGAATTTGGTATCTCAAAAGGTACTTTCTGGAGTCCGAAAGGAAATCTGCTTGCTTTCTACCGTATGGACGAGAGCATGGTAACCGATTATCCACAAGTAAATACCTCCACCCGCATAGCGACACTGGAGCCGGACAAGTACCCGATGGCAGGAATGACCAGCCACAAAGTGACTGTCGGCATCTACAATCCGGCTACCCAAAAAACAGTTTATCTGAAAGCCGGAGACCCCACCGACCGTTATTTCACCAATATCAGCTGGAGTCCTGACGAAAAAAGCGTTTATGTCATTGAACTGAACCGTGACCAGAACCATGCCCTGCTATGCTGCTATGATGCGGAAACAGGAGAGCCACTGAAAAATAACCCCCTTTACGAAGAGGAGCATACTAAATATGTAGAACCTCAACATCCCATTGTCTTTCTGCCTTGGGACCACACGAAGTTTATCTATCAGAGCCAGCGCGACGGCTACAACCATCTTTACCTGATGGACACCAAGACTTCCATATATCCGGAATCACATGGAGCCGCGGCCGAAGGTTCTTACCGGGAAAGCTACAAAACCAGACAGCTTACCCAAGGCAACTGGGTAGTACAAAACATCCTCGGATTCAATGAAAAGACCAAGGAAGTCATCATCATGAGCACAGAGGTTTCCCCTTTGCAGAGCAACGCATACGCTGTGAATGTAAAGACAGGCAAACGCCGCCTCATCGGCAATAAAGATGGTATGCATCATGTACAACTATCCGGTAGCGGCAACTATGTAATAGACAATTATACTTCTTTCACCATTCCCCGGAATATCGAGATCGTTCCCACTTCCGGAAAGGAAAAGACTGTCAGCCTGTTGACAGCTACCAATCCGATGGAAGCATACAATATGCCCGAAATCACCGTCGGTACCCTCAAGGCTGCCGACGGCAAGACCGACTTATACTACCGCCTGATAAAACCGGTAAATTTTGACCCAAACAAAAAATACCCGGCCGTAGTCTACGTGTATGGCGGTCCACATGCCCAGCTAATCCACAACAACCGCAACTATGACGCCCGCGGATGGGATATTTACATGGCACAACTGGGTTACGTCATGCTGACCGTTGACAACCGGGGCAGTGACAACCGGGGACTGGAATTTGAGAACTGTACGTTCCGCCAATTAGGAACCGAAGAGATGAAAGACCAAGTGAAAGGAGTGGATTTCTTAAAATCGTTGGGTTATGTGGACAATAACCGCATTGGCGTACACGGTTGGAGTTTCGGTGGTTTCATGACCACCAACTTGATGCTGACTTACCCCGAGTTATTCAAAGTAGGAGTAGCCGGCGGCCCTGTCATCGACTGGGCTTACTACGAAGTAATGTACGGCGAACGCTACATGGATACTCCACAAACCAACCCCGAAGGCTACAAGAACGCCAACCTGAAGCTGAGAGCCGGAAATCTGAAAGGACGCCTGGAAGTGATCATTGGCGCCAATGACCCCACTTGTGTCCCTCAGCACAGCATCAGTTTCCTCCGTGCCTGCATTGATGCCGGGACCCAACCCGATTTCTTTATGTATCCGGGCGACGGCCATAATATGTTCGGACGCGATCGTGTCCACTTGTATGAACGCATTACACGCTATTTTGAAGACCATTTAAAATAAACAAAAGATAAGATTATGAAACTGTTGCTATTAGGCTCAGGCGGACGTGAACACGCCCTGGCATGGAAGATTGCTCAAAGTCCCAAAATTGAGAAACTATATATCGCTCCGGGAAATGCCGGCACAAGTAATGTAGGCGAGAATGTAGCGATTAAAGCAGATGACTTTACAGCAATCAGGGAGTTTGTAGTAAAGAATAATATAGATATGGTAGTGGTAGGTCCCGAAGACCCGTTAGTCAAAGGAATCTATGATTATTTCAAAAAAGATGAAGCGCTGAAAAACATTCCTGTTATCGGGCCTTCAAAAGCAGGTGCGGTACTGGAAGGCAGCAAGGAGTTCGCCAAAGGCTTCATGCAACGCCATAACATCCCGACAGCCGGTTACAAAAGTATCACTGCCGCAAATCTGGAAGAAGGATTAGCCTTTCTGGAAACATTGGAAGCTCCATACGTACTGAAAGCCGACGGTCTTTGCGCCGGAAAAGGCGTACTGATTCTTCCCACCTTGGAAGAAGCCAAGAAAGAATTGAAAAAAATGCTGAGCGGAATGTTCGGTAACGCTTCCGCCACCGTAGTGATTGAAGAATTCCTGAGCGGTATAGAATGTTCCGTATTCGTTCTGACCGATGGAAAAAACTACAAGATTCTGCCCGAAGCAAAAGACTACAAACGCATCGGCGAAGGCGACAAAGGGCTGAACACCGGTGGTATGGGTAGTGTATCTCCTGTTCCGTTTGCCGACAAAGCATGGATGAAAAAAGTGGAAGACCGTATCATCCGCCCCACAGTAGAAGGACTGGCAGCAGAAGGCATCGACTATAAAGGCTTTATTTTCTTCGGCCTAATTAATGTAAAGGGCGAACCGATGGTCATTGAATACAATGTACGCATGGGCGACCCGGAAACGGAAAGTGTCATGCTGCGCATCAAGAGTGACTTGGTGGAACTGCTTGAAGGAGTGGCAACAGGCAATCTGAATGAAAAAGTCTTGGAGATAGACCCCCGTTCGGCAGTATGCGTCATGCTGGTATCCGGCGGATATCCGGAGCATTATGACAAGGGATTTGCCATCAGCGGAATAGAAGAGATTGAAAACAGCATTGTATTCCATGCAGGAACGGCACTGAAAGACGGCCAGGTAGTCACTAGCGGCGGGCGTGTCATTGCAGTCAGCTCCTACGGCGCCAATAAAGAAGAAGCCTTGGCACAATCATTCACCAATGCGAAGAAAATCAATTTCGACAAGAAATATTTCCGTTCTGATATTGGATTCGACCTGTAATCAGCGGACTATTAACCCATGGCAGGCTATGACAAATTCCAGACAGATATGGCAAAGGGAAGATTCACCTTCCCTGTTGCCATCCTTATATGCCTGCTTCTCCGGATCATCACCGGCAATGAATGGCAGGATGTAATCAATTTGCTAGTCTGTGCTTTGACTGCTTATCTGCTGATCGAGATAAACACCGCCTTCACGCTGATACGGACACGCAGTACCTTGCATGTCAGCTTTTACATATTCCTGTCCACAACCTGTCTGTTTCTGCATTCCTTCCAGTATGCCGTTTTTGTGCCGCTCGCCTTTCTGATCGCTACTTCCCAATTATTCAGTAGCTACGAATCTCCCTATCCGGCGGGAAGTATATTCCACGCTTTCTTTTTCATCGGACTGGGAAGCCTGTTGTTTCCACAGTTACTTTATTTTGTACCTCTGTTCTATTTGGGAATGATTAGTTTCAGATCCCTGTCACTCAAAAGTTTCTTTGCCGGGCTTACAGGACTCTGTATGCCCTACTGGCTCTTTTTCGGTTACGCGTTCTATTACGACAAAATGAATCTCTTCTATCACCCTTTACAGGAGCTTATTCATTTTCAACCCATCAGTTATGGGACATTAGGAATGGACAGGATCATATCCTGTGGAATCATCACCTTGATATCACTGGTCAGCAGCGTGCATTATTTCCATGTTTCTTATTTAGATAAGGTGCGCACGCGTATATTCCTTTCTTTCCTGATCACCGTTGAAGCCTGGATTTATTTACTGGGTATCTTACAGCCACAGCATTTCGACATCCTGTTACAGATGCAAATCATTGTAGGGTCCATTTTAACAGGACATTTATTTACTTTAACCCACAACCGCTTTACCGGCATCTTTTTCATCATTACATTTGTTCTATTAATAGTTCTAACTATATACAATTTATGGATGCAATTCTTCAATTCCTGATCGACTGGGGATATTGGGGCCTTTTCCTAGGCTCTTTTATAGCCGGAAGTGTTCTCCCATTCAGCTCGGAGGCCGTACTGGCAGCCTGTGTCGGTCCGTTGGGCTTAGACCCGGTGATCAGTATAGCTGCCGCCACCGCCGGCAATGTTGCCGGCGGCATGACCTGCTACTGGATGGGACATCTGGGCAATATGGAATGGATCGAGAAATATTTTCATGTAAAAAAAGAGAAGATGGACCGTGCGGAGCGGTTTGTACACGGACGGGGTGCCTGGATGGCTTTCTTCGCCTTTATCCCTATTTTGGGAAGTGCCATATCCATTGTATTAGGCATGATGCGTGCCAATATATGGATTGTCATTCTCGCTATGACCATCGGAAAGATACTCCGCTACGCCTTATTGGTATGGGGGGTATTGGAAGCCTCCGCTTTAATGCATTAAAATTATGAAACTGGAACAAACAGCAGATGGAAGTTATACCCTCTATGTACCCGAACTGGACGAACATTATCATTCGGTGAAAGGGGCACTGACGGAGTCACAACATATCTTTATCGAAATGGGATTAAAACATTCTCCCGTTTCCGAGCCCCACATTCTGGAGATAGGACTAGGAACAGGACTGAATGCCTTTCTGACACTGCTTTCAGCAGAAGAAACCCGACGGAAAGTACATTATACCGGTATCGAACGCTATCCGTTAGCCGAAGAAACCTTGAAACAACTGGACTACCCCCGCCTGATCGGCAAACAGCATGAGGAGGATTATTACGCCATCCACCAGGCACCCTGGGACACGGAAACAGAGGTATCCCCTTGGTTCACATTACATAAAATTGAAGACGATTTTACCCGGCTTTTCAACTCGGTGGAAGGCAGCCGTCCTGCCGTTCCCTTATACGATATCGTCTACTTTGATGCCTTCGCTCCCGACAAACAACCCAAAATGTGGGAACAATCTCTCTTCGATACTTTATACAAGGTATTGAATGACGGAGGTATCCTGACAACTTACTGTGCCAAAGGGGTGGTAAGAAGGATGTTGCAAACAGCCGGATTCACAGTAGAACGCCTTCCCGGCCCTCCGGGGGGAAAACGCGAGATACTGCGGGCAACCAAGTCTGATTAAACTTCTAGGACCGAAACTGATGAATGGTCAAGTTTCACCTAAAACAGTAAAACCGTTGTAAAATCCTTCAAATCCGTCATATATGCATAACTGCATATTTATCAGCAAATTACCATGAAACATTCATCGCTGAATCCGTCATAGATTCTTCATATTCTTTTTCCACGCTGAGATGATTGCCGTTATATACATAAAAAATCTCCGGCTTATCACAAGCCAGAGATTCTGTTTTATAAATTTAAAGTTTTTATTATATAAGATTCTCCCGTCGGAGAAAGTCTTATCTTGGAATTGTTAGTGAGAGTGCCCCGAAAGTCACTCTCATTTTTTAAGACTCTACTGTTAGAAACAATTAGTTCAAAGTCTGTACATAGAATGTCAAGTCTTTAGTCATGCCAAATACATCTGTGATATGATATGTGATTTCGATAACCTTACCATTACCTACTTCCTTGGCAATATCAAACTTCATCTTGTTGGTATTGGCAGTTTGAGCAGCACCGTCTAAGATATAAGTTACCACATTTGTAGCCTGTTGATCCATCTTGGCAGAAGGATACAAGCCATAGAATGAAGGATCAGCCTTATCTACAACAATGCTTTGTCTGTTATTTACCAATGAAGAGTTCAATTCGGCACGTAATGCAGCAGTTACACCTTGTGCGGCAGCACGGTCAAACAGATAGTACGGTTTGTCGAATGCATCAGCCAAAGTGAAATCAGTATTGCTTACTTCGAATGCATACTTCAAAATAGTCTGCAAACCATCTGTTGAATAAACAGCTTTTGCAATGAACGGATTCTCTTTTGTACCCTTAGATGCTACTTTTGCAACCTTAGAGTCAGCAATACGGCTGGCGAACTGTAATATAATATCATCCTTAGCTTCTGTATAAACATTGAAGTGATGATATTTAACATCGGTCAAAGTATATGCATCCATGTTACCGGCTGTGCCATAGAAGCCGATTGTATTCCATTCAGTATATAATGAGCTATTTGAGATATCGGCAAGAGTTACATAGCTTTCATTAGTCTTACCAATAATTTGGAACGAGTTAGTCGGAACCAATACTTCATACCAGTTAGCTTCAACATTTGCTTGTGCATTGTAAGCACCATTTTGGTAATTATAAACTCCCTTGAATGCATCACGCATATCAGCAGCAACAGCATCATAGCGGTCCAACAGTTTTTCACCATATACTTTCAATACATCATTTCCGTCTTTGTCTTTAGACCAAGCAGACGTACGGTTAGCTACAGATTCACGTTTGATCGGGCAGTTAGTAGGCATCTGCAATTCGAATGAGAAGTTCATTCTTGCCACTTCGTATTGATCATAACGAGTTGCGATTTCTACACGGAACGCGTTGTCCAAAGGCAATGCAATCTTCGTGTTGTCACCACTATACTGACGATTGTCTGTTGTGTAATAAGGAGCAGTTACATGTCCTCCTAATTCACTGTCAACCTTGAATGTTACCTTCAATGCGGTAATCTTATCCAAATCACGGATGTTTCCGGTCAGACAAGACTTGCCGGTTGCGTCTACATAATCAAATTCAATGTATTTGTCCAGCAATGCACCATTGTATGCAACACGGTCCCAAGTACCTTGGTTGTTGATAGGATCACCACCGGTCAGTTCTACATTGAAGTCAAGGTCATTGCTACCATATTTCTTATCGAATACACTTCTGTTGATTTCTTGTGGATCGGTTGAATTACCCATGCTGCGTGCAATCGCATCAATCCATTTCATCTTGCCTGCATCTCCCAAAGTATTGAAGAATTCTGTCAAGTCAAGTGCCTTACTCCATCCATACCATCTGGTTTGATCGGCAATAACCGTAGCATTGAATGGCGCAACGATATCTTCCAGGAACTTGTCAGGAACAGTCACAGCCTCATCATTAAAGTTGACAGAGAAGTAAGTCTTACCTTTCTGACCGTTTATCAAGATGTAGTTGTAAATGAACGGAATAGTATTGTTCACTACAGCTTCTTTCTTAGCGATGAAACGATAACCGTCTTCAGTAATCTCCACACCATATTTTCTGATGGATTCATCTGTAATCTTACTCTTGTCTATTTCCAGATAGTAGTCGTATACCAATACAGAGTCTTCTGCCCATTGATCATAGCCGTCAGAACTAAATCCTAGTATATCGAAGGAAGGAGTATATTCCTTTCCATACAAGAATGAGCTTCCTGAAGGAGCAAATGTCAAGCCATTAATGTAAATGTTTTCAGTTGCGTTTACATTGCTGGCTTTGAATGTATATACAAACGGGGATTTTACTACTTCTCCATTATTTTTTGATGTAGCTTTCAGTGCAAACAGGTACTTGTCACCATCATTAGCCTTGAACTGGCCTGCATAGTCAGGACGTCCCTGGCTTCCGGCTGCATCCAAATCCCATTTCTGTACGTCACGAGGCAGTAACCACATACCGTTGGCCGATGTAGCACGGGTAGCTGTAGTAGCTTTGCCGGTCCATGCTTGGGGAGCACCAAAATTCAATCCCCAAGGAGTGGTGTTGTCTGTAGATACAAACGCCCAGTCATAAGCGTCAGCATCAGCACCTGCGGGATTCACTTGCATCTTGATGTCGCGGTCGGCAGTAGGATACATACCTTTCAACATTTTGCCGTTTACAGCTTTATGTCCTGCCCAATCCACGTCATTATTCAATATACCATAATAGATATCGAAATCTTGAGCATAGTTTTGTCCGTTCAGTTCAGGAATAATGCTTAACAATGCGGCTCCACCCGGAATAAAAATAGTTTTCGGCTCACCGTTTGCTTCTGTTACAGTAAAGTTGTAACCACCGGCAACTTCAACCACTCTCAGACCACCGGCAATATATTCGGTATCCACGTATGCACCTTTTTCAGCATCCCATACCTGCCAATAACCAGTTTCCTCGTTCACTTTGGCATCGTGTCCGGCAGCGGCAGCATCACCCGGTTCGCCTTGGTCACCTTTGTCACCCTTATCACCTTTGGCAGGATATTCAGATTTCACACCGTCAAATGCCCAGTAACCGTCGATAATGGTCACAACTGTACCATTCTTACCGTCTTCACCCTTGTCACCTTTAATAGTTTCAATGGTACTCGTAGAGTTGTCACTCCAGGTTACAGTGATACCGTCACCGTTCTTCACTACGTTGGTAACATACTTACCAGCATCAACTTTTGCCTGTAAAGCTGAAAGAGCCGACTTGATATCGACCAGTTCCTTGTCGATGCGGTCAATGTCCTCATCATAGTCTTTACAAGACACAAATGTTCCTGTTGACGAAACCATTAAGGCTCCGAACAGAACTGCACTTAAAAACTTTTTGTTCATAAATAAAGATTTAAATTTATAAATTTAAAAAACTAAAAATTGGTTATACATATACTGTTATAAAAGGACTTCATTCTTTATTTCCAAGTTTACCAGATTCCTCTCGCGCGCCGCATACCGTTTCGGTGTCATACCCGTCTGACGGACGAAAGCCAGATAGAAAGGACTCTTCGAGCCGAAGCCACTCCGTGACGGAACCTCACCCAGCGGACAACCGCCGTTGCGAAGCAACTCCTTAGCGTATTCCACCCGGTAGCGGTTAAGCAACTCCTTCAGGTGACAACCGAAGTAGCGGTTCACCGCATTGCTCAGGTAAGTCTGGTTTGTTTCGAGCATCACACTCAGTTTCTTTAACGAAAGAGAGGAATCAAGGAATGCCCGACGTATCTCCAACTGATACAATATACCTTTATATATAAGGCTGTCTGCCGGACGAACATCCGACAGTGACGAGAACCGCGCCGTCCACTCGCGACCGGCGGCACGATAGAGCAATGCCTTCTGCCTTACAGAAGTGCCGCTCGTCTTTTTACGTCTCAGAAACAGGTATTCCATCTAAACTCGTTATTCGTTCTTATTGGCTTTTTATGCAGATCTCTTAGTAAGAGATCGACAAACAGACGATAACAAGCTTGAAATCAAAACATTAACTATACACATACAAGGTTAAACCAGAGCTGGCAGAACTAGAAGAAATACTTTTTTTCACAATATTCCATATTTTTTCCGCGAAAAGTGTACTAGTTATCAAAACTTTCCTTATTTTTGCACGTGAAATGTCGATCTCTTACTAAGAGATTTATATTTTTTCATCTTCCAGACATATAATAACCTATTGATTTTCAACCATCCACAACTAATCCCTACTTCCTCCCTTAACATATAGTAAGATAAATACATGAAACAAAGATTGAAAGGATTTTTTTACAATTCTTAGTCTTCATGAATACGAGAGCCTTATATGGCCTCTTAAAAAGATTGACAAACGATAAGACACTTCCCACAAAATATAAAGCGCATATTTATAGAGAACTATAAAGACTACATAGAATGCCATATAGAATCTCTTACCTGAAACTAAGGCTTCTCATACAGCCACAGAGCAACCGTATGAAAAGCCTTAACCAAACTGAAATTGCTTATCAATTGAGCAATTTGGGAAGTATTTGTACCTGATTAATGAGCAATTTGCGTATATTTGTTGTTGTTAAACAGAAAAGATAACATTCATGAGAACCAGACATCACATATTTTCCCAATTGCATCCCGGTAAAAGTATCCTTTGTTCATGCTGCATGGCACTGATAGTGTGCCTGTTTACCGCCTGTGACAGTAAACAGCCCACTTCCAGAAAACCGACCCTGACTGTCACCCTGGAGCCCTTGCGCTATTTCACAGAAACCATTGCAGGCGATAAATTCAAGGTAGTCAGCATGGTTCCGAAAGGAAGCAGCCCCGAAACCTACGACCCTACCCCCCAGCAGCTGGTCAATCTGGATAAGAGTATCGCCTACCTGCGCATAGGCTATATCGGTTTTGAACAAGCCTGGATGGATAAACTGACCACGAATGCCCCTCATCTGAAAATATTCGATACTTCAAAAGGGATAGATGTCATACAGGAAGCAGGATACAACCACGGTGACCATCATCACGAAGGGGGGATAGAGCCTCATATATGGAACTCCGCACGCAATGCCTCAGTAATCGCCCGTAATATCTACGCCGCCCTGAGCGAACTGGACAGTGCAAACGAGCCCTATTACAAACATCGTTTGGACAGTCTGCAACAAATTATCGCACAGACAGACACGGAAGTTCGTAACCGGCTACAGAATGCCGACACCACTTTCCTCATCTATCATCCGGCACTCAGTTATTTTGCCCGGGACTATGGATTGAAGCAAATCAGCATTGAAGAAAGAGGAAAAGAACCCTCGCCCGCCCATCTGAAAGAATTGATAGAAACCTGCCGCCGGGACAATGCCCGGGTTATTTTTGTCCAGCAGGAATTCGATACGCGCAATGCCAGACTGATAGCAGATGAATTGGGGATTACCGTTGTTCCCATCAATCCGCTAAGTTACGAATGGCAGGAAGAGATGATTAATGTAGCAAAAGCACTTGCCAAATAATACAGCCTTATGACGAATCCCATTATACAACTTACAGACATTTCCGCTTCTTACGATGAGAAAACAGTGCTAAGCCATATCAACCTCACCGTATATGAGCATGACTTCCTAGGTGTAATAGGTCCCAATGGTGGTGGAAAAACCACATTAATTAAAATCATACTAGGATTACTAAAGCCTATTTCAGGCACAATCCGTTTCTATAAAAATGGAAAAGAAATACCCGAGATAGCCATGGGATACTTACCACAATACAACAGTATTGACAAGAAATTCCCCATTTCGGTGTACGAGGTGGTATTATCAGGGCTCAACAAGCAGAAATCCCTGTTCCACCGCTACACTCCCGAACAGCACGAACTAGTGAACCGGATTATTGCCCGCATGGGATTGGAAGGTTTGGAAAGCCGTGCCATCGGCGAACTGAGCGGAGGACAACTGCAACGCGCGCTCTTGGGACGCGCCTTGGTTTCAAATCCTGAGGTTGTCATTCTGGACGAACCCAATACCTACATTGACAAACGGTTTGAGGCCAAACTCTATTCCCTGCTGGAAGAAATCAACAAGGAACGGGCCATCATCCTGGTAAGCCATGATATAGGCACTGTGCTGCAAAATGTAAAAACCATAGCGTGCGTCAACGAAACGCTGGATTATCATCCCGATACGGAAGTACCCACCGAATGGCTGGAAGAGCATTTCGGATGCCCCATTGAACTGTTAGGGCATGGAAACTTCCCTCACCGCATCTTGAAATGCCATCATCACGACGAATAAATCCGATTATCGTGACCTAATTCTTTTCATGCGGCAGGTTAAGCCCTATCCACCTTATCATTAAGCATTTTCTTACGGTAGGCTTCTACAGTCGCCGGCAGTGGTCTGTACGGTCTGTTGCAATGGACTGTACGGACCACTATAGCAGACTGTACAGTCCACTGTAGCGGTCTATACTAGTTTACCGTATAAAAGACCTTAACCTAGCCATTAATCAAGCTTAATCATAGAGTAGAAAAAAGGTTAGGAATCCAACGATTCCCTCCATCTGCACAAACTGAAATTTCAGAACACAGCATACAAACCAGCAATAAAACATAGAAATTCCGTTAAGGACTGAAAGAAACATTTTCTGCCGCATCCCCGAAGGATAACACTAAATAACAGACCATTGTACCCCTATTCCAACTTTCTTTCGTATCTTTGCGCCCATTGAACGTTAACGAAACAATAATATATTCATGAAACAGTACAAATTAGTCAACAACCTGGTGGGTTGGTTCGCTTTTGTCATCGCAGCTTTTACTTACTGTATGACTATAGAACCGACAGCCAGTTTCTGGGATTGCCCGGAATTTATCACTACCGGATATAAATTAGAGGTAGGTCACCCGCCCGGCGCACCTTTCTTTATGCTTACCGCCAACTTATTCAGCCAATTTACAAGCGACCCCAGTCAAGTAGCCAGAATGGTCAATACCATGAGCGCTCTGATGAGTGCGGCTTGTATCCTATTCCTTTTCTGGAGTATAACCCATCTGGTGAAAAAACTGATATGCCCCGATGATCAAGAGATGACCTTAGGCAAACTCATTACCATAATGGGGTCAGGACTGGTAGGAGCCTTGGCTTATACATGGAGCGACACCTTCTGGTTCAGTGCCGTAGAAGGTGAGGTATATGCTTACTCCAGTCTTTTCACCGCAGTAGTCTTTTGGTTGATTCTAAAATGGGAATCCGTTGCCAATGAGCCTCACAGCGACCGCTGGCTGGTTTTGATTGCTTACCTGACCGGACTTTCCATCGGTGTGCACTTGCTGAACTTATTGTGTATTCCGGCCATTGTACTGGTGTACTATTATAAAAAGAATCCCGATGCTAACCTCAAAGGCAGTCTGTTGGCACTTACAGGCTCCATGGTGTTGGTTGCAGCAGTGCTGTACGGTATCGTGCCGGGCGTAGTAAAAGTGGGAGGATGGTTCGAACTGCTGTTCGTCAACAGTTTCGGTATGCCTTTCAACAGCGGTCTGATTGTATATATCATTCTACTCGCCGCATCCATTATTTGGGGTGTTTACGAAAGCTATACGGAAAAGAGCCGCAAACGCATGAATATCTCCTTCATGGTAACTATCGCCATGCTGGGCATCCCCTTCTATGGCTACGGATGGAGCAGCGCCTTGATAGGCATTATCATACTAGGAATCTTGGGCGTTTATCTGTTTGCTGATTTGAACAAGAAATATCAGATTAGTGCACGTACTTTAAATACCTCTTTGCTGTGCATCATGATGATTATGGTAGGATACTCCTCGTACGCATTGATTGTGATTCGTTCTACCGCCAATACTCCGATGGACCAGAATTCTCCGGAAGACATCTTCACTTTAGGCGAATACTTGGGCCGTGAGCAATATGGAACCCGTCCTTTGTTCTACGGACAGACATACGCCTCCAAACCGGCACTGAAAGAAGTGGACGGAGGATGTGTATATGATGTGACGGAAGGCGCTCCCGTGTATCAACGGAAGGAGAAAGCGACTCCCGATGAAAAAGACAGCTACGAAATAGTGCGTCATAAGACCGATTACAAATATGCACAAAATATGCTCTTCCCACGCATGTACAGCGACGCACACGCACAGGCCTACGAAGACTGGCTGGGCGGCATCAAAGGCGTGCAGGTTCCTTACGACCAGTGCGGACAGATGGTGATGGTGAAAGTCCCGACCCAATGGGATAACATCAAGTTCTTCTTTATCTACCAGTTGAACTACATGTACTGGAGATATTTCATGTGGAATTTTGCTGGACGCCAGAATGACATACAGGGACAAGGTGAAATAGAACATGGCAACTGGATTACCGGAATACCGTTTGTGGACAAGTTCCTGGTGGGCGACCAAAGCCTGCTCCCCTCCGACCTGAAAAACAACAAAGGACACAATGTATTCTATTGCCTGCCGTTGATTCTGGGACTTATCGGTCTGTTCTGGCAGGCTTACAAGACAAGACGTATCACGACTCCCAATGGGGAAGAAATAGAAGAACCAGTAGGTATCCAGCAATTCTGGATCGTATTCTTCCTATTCTTCATGACTGGTCTGGCCATCGTACTTTATTTGAACCAGACACCGATGCAGCCCCGCGAACGTGACTATGCATACGCAGGTTCATTCTATGCATTTGCCATCTGGATAGGCATGGGTGTGGCGGGTATTGCCCAATGGCTGCAAGGCAAACTGGGTGAGAAACCAGCTTCCGTCATTGCAACTGTAGTTTGTCTGTTCGTACCCATCCAGATGGTGAGCCAGACCTGGGACGACCACGACCGCAGCAACCGTTATGTGGCACGCGACTTCGGACAAAACTACCTGAGCACCGTACAAGAAGAAGGCAATCCGATTATCTTTACCAATGGTGACAACGATACTTTCCCCTTGTGGTACAACCAGGAAACGGAAGGTTTCCGCACCGATGTACGTGTATGTAACCTGAGTTACCTGCAAACGGACTGGTACATCGACCAAATGAAGCGTCAGGCATACGACTCTCCGGCAGTACCTATCGAATGGAGCCGTTTGGAATATGTACAGGGGCATAATGAAGGAGTGGCTGTACGACCGGAAGTGATGGAAAGCATCAATAACTTCTACAAGCAGAATCCGGAAGAAGCCGCCAAGGAATTCGGAGACAACCCGTATGAATTGAAAAATATTCTGAAATACTGGGTACGCTCACCCAAAGAAGGTTTACAGCTGATACCGACGGACAGCATCGTCATCAAGCTGGACAAGGAGGCTGTGAAACGCTCGGGCATGATGATTCCCGACTCCCTGCATGGTGAAATCCCCGATTATATGAGTATCTCCCTGAAAGGCAAACGTATGCTGTACAAGAGCGAGCTGATGATGCTTGAGATGCTGGCAAATACCAACTGGGAACGTCCGTTGTACATGGCTATTACGGTGGGTAGCGACAATCATCTGAATTTAGGCAACAACTTCATGCAGGAAGGTCTTGCCTACCGCATCACTCCGTTCAACACCACCCAGCTGAACGCACGCATCGACAGCGAGAAAATGTACGACAACCTGATGAACAAGTTCAAGTTCGGAGGAATTGACAACCCGGATATCTACATTGACGAAACTGTGATGCGTATGTGCCAGACCCACCGCCGTATGTTTATACAGCTGGCTACCCAGTTGATAAAAGAAGGCAAGAAAGATAAGGCGTTGAAAGTTCTTGACTATTGTTCGGAAGTAATCCCAAGCACTACCGTTCCTCACGATTACATCATGAGCAGTTCCAAAGAGATGGCCGACGATTATCTGACATTGGGTGAAAAAGAGAAAGGTGAGGCTATTCTGAATGATTTGGCAAACAAATCGGTGGAATACATCACCTGGTACCTGAGTCTGAATGACCAACGTCTGCAAGGTTCATACGAGGACTGTCTGCGCAATTTCTATATTCTGGATGAAATCAACAAGAGCCTTGCCCGCGCAAATGCTGCCGGCGGTGTACAAGGTGAAGGTGAACAACAGAATAAATCGGATATGGCAAGCCACTATGCCAAGAAGTTTGAAGAGCTCTATGAGGTGTTCAACAAACGTGTAGGCGGCGGAGCAGGCAGAAAGTAAATAAAAGGTGTGGATTCTGCGGTGAATCCACACCTTTATATTTGTATAACCAACAAAAGCACACACATTCATGTTTATAGAACAACCCCCGCTGATACTCCGCTGGCTTTATCCACGCGCCTTCTGGCGAATGGACAAGAATGAAAAAGCGGTCTATCTGACTTTCGATGACGGGCCGATTCCCGAGATCACACCGTGGGTACTCGATTTATTAGACAAGTACAATATTAAGGCTACCTTCTTTTTGGTGGGCGACAATGTGCGCAAGCATCCCAAGGAATTCCAGATGATTGTAGAACGAGGACATCGTTTGGGAAATCATACTTTTAACCATATCCGGGGATTCGAATACCGAAGCAAGAATTATCTGGCCAATACGGACAAAGCAAACGAACTGATCCATACCAACCTGTTCCGTCCGCCACATGGCCACATGCGCTGGATGCAGTACATGGTGCTGCGCCATAAGTATCAAATAGTGATGTGGGACTTAGTAACCCGTGACTATAGCAACAAGCTGAATGGGAAGCAGGTACTGAGGAAAGTAAAACATTATGTGCGGAATGGTTCCATCATTACTTTCCATGATTCCATCAAGGCAGAGAAAAACATGAAATATGCCTTGCCCCGGGCCATAGAATGGCTGCTGGAACAAGGCTATGAGTTCAAGGTATTTGACTGATAAGGCCAAATACCTTGAGTTATTTATTTAGTATATGTAAACCCCAGTTTATTCAACCCATTCTGTACATCGGGATGGCTCATAAACAGTTTCCATAACAATCCCGAACGATAATTCTCTATCATCACTGCTATAGGGCCCTGGTCAATAGCCAGATAACGTTTCGGATACCAGTTATCCGTTTCACTGAAAGCATCATAAAAGCCATACGGGCCGAATACTTTCTCACCCATTCCATACAGATGACGCATTACCTGCAAAGAATATTCAGGAGTATAGACAATAGAGGATAAAGCGGCAGTCGGAGAGATCACTCCCAAATCTTCTTTCTCATTAGGAGCGTGTGCCGCATAACCGTTTACCGAATAACTGGCAGTCAATCCCCAACAATCCGGGCCAAAGCCGGTATAATGCTTGGGATTACGGATGCAGTAGGCACGGTTGACCAAGGTAAGATTACGCATTTCATTGAAATAACTGGGACAATATTTATCCTGCAAACCGTTGGGATTCATGCCCAGAAAAGAATATTGCGCCCAGAACAACGGTCCTGCTTCCGTACCCTGATAACGAAGATGTAATTTAATCCCCTCTACCGTATGAGGAGAAACAATCTGTCCATTCTGTGCCCAGCCCTCATTATAAACCGTGGCAGGTATCCCATGAGTAGGAGAAGCAGCAGCCAGAATATACATAATCATACATTCATTGTATCCATGCACCGGAAAGTTCATGGCCCAGCCATCTGTGGGGCTCCAATGCCAATAAAGCACATTTTGCCCGTTCTGACGGTAAAAGTTCCAGTCTACCTCACGCCACAATTTATCAATACGTGCCGCCAACTCTTTTTCATCCGAAGTACCATTTACATAATATTGATGCACAGCCAGCAAGCCTTGCATCAAAAAAGCAGTTTCCACCAGGTCACCGCCATTATCTTTGGAACCGAAAGGCAATACTTTACCTGTCTCACCATTCCACCAGTGAGGATAAGCCCCATGAAAACGGTCGGCTTTCTCAAGGAAAGTCACAATCTTGTCCATTCTTTCGAGCCCTTCCTGCCGGCTCACATAGCCCCGGTCTATACCGGACAGAATAGCCATGATGCCAAAACCACTTCCTCCCGAGGTTACCACCTCGGGCCCTCCTGCGGGATATACATTATCTATATGATAACGCTCACGAGCCATACCGCTATAAGGTTCGCCCCCCTCCCAGAAATATTGGAAAGTACGACGCTGGACAGTATCCATCAAAGCATCATCGGAAAGCGTGTCGGACGCCGATGCCGGACGCTTGTCAGAAGAAGCTGCCGGCTTGTTTTTACAAGCCAGCAATGAGAAAAGCAGCAACACCGCTGCACATAAGGGAATTCTTTTCATTTTTTCACAGGTTTAGGTTAGTGCAGCACAAATGTTGCTGTTTTCACATGCTGGCTGTCCGTACCAATCATCAAATCGAAAGCTCCGGGTTCGGCCACGTATTGTAACTCGTAATTATAATATTTCAATAAATCGGGAGTAATCTTGAAGGTTATCTCACGGGATTCACCTGCTTTCAGGAATACTTTTTGGAAACCTTTCAGTTCTTTTACAGGACGGGTACTTTCAGCTACCTTGTCACGGATATACAACTGCACTACTTCCGCACCATCCCTGTTTCCTGTATTTGTCAGTATCACTTTAGCTGTCAGACTCCCGTCCATAGGCATTGAAGTACGGTCCAACGTAATATCTCCATAGTTGAAAGTAGTGTATGAAAGCCCATAACCGAATGGATAAAGCGGCTCGTTGTCCACGTCCAGATAGTTGCTACGGAATTTCTCAAACCATTTCCCTTCGTGCAGCGGACGTCCGGTATTCTTGTGGGCGTAGTACAAAGGAATCTGCCCCACATTCTTCGGGAAAGTCATAGTCAGTTTTCCACTTGGATTAATAGCGCCAAAAAGTACGTCACCAATAGCATAAGCAGCTTCGCTACCTCCAAACCATACGTTCAGAATCGCAGGAACATGAGCCTGTTCCCACTCCAACGTCAGCGGACGTCCGGTGAAAAGTACCAAGACTACAGGTTTTCCAGTTTTTAGCAGTTCCTTCAACAAAGTACGTTGTACATCGGGGATATCCAGTGAAGTACGGCTGCTGCTTTCACCGCTCATTTCTGAAGATTCGCCCAAAGCAGCTACTATGACATCGGCTTTCTGAGCTACCGTCAATGCTTCTTGCAACAGTTGGGCATCGGTACGGGCATCCCGATGAAGGCTGCGCCCGAAGAGAGTCGCCCGTTCTTCATAGGCGGCATCACTGGTCAGATTGCTGCCTTTAGCGTATGAGATGGTAGCTTTTCCGACAGTCATCTCTTTCAAACCTTCTATCAGTGAAGGGGATTTATCCAGTATGGCAGCCACGCTCCAAGTTCCGGGCATATTGGTACGAGTATCTGCCAACGGGCCTATTACGGCAATATTACCCTGCATCTTCAAAGGAAGTACAGGTTGCACTGTGCTTCCGGACGGATTCGATCCCGCCCTATCGGTAGAAGGTTCGTTTTTCAGCAAGACAAAGCTTTCTCCGGCAATACGGCGAGCTACGGCACGGTGTTCCGGAGTGAAGATATCACGTGCGGGACGTTTCAGATCACAATATTTATAAGGATTGGCAAATAACCCTAATTTATACTTTGCCTCCAGAATAAGACGACAGGCAGTATCAATGGTCTGCATGGATACCTTTCCTTCCTGCACCGACTGTTTCAATGTTCCTACAAAAGCATCGCTCACCATGTCCATATCTACTCCGGCATTGACAGCACGGGCAGCTACGGTTTGCAAATCACCGATTCCATGGTCTATCATTTCATAGATTCCGGTATAGTCCGTCACCACAAAGCCCTGAAAGCCCCACTGGTTACGCAGCACATCAGTCATCAACCATTTACTGGCTGTAGCCGGAATGCCATCCACTTCATTAAAGGAAGCCATCACACTACCCACTCCGGCATCAACAGCTGCCTGATAGGGGAGCATGTACTCATTGAACATGCGTTGACGGCTCATATCCACCGTGTTATAATCGCGTCCGGCCTCGGAAGCTCCATACAAGGCGAAATGCTTGACACAAGCCATTATCTCATCATTGCGTTTCATCTGGCCGCCTTGATAGCCACGCACCATGGCTTTAGCTATCTCAGCACCCAGGAACGGGTCTTCCCCACTCCCTTCCGAAACACGTCCCCAACGGGGATCCCGGCTGACATCTACCATCGGACTGAAAGTCCAGGAAATACCATCCGCACTGGCCTCAATGGCCGCAATACGGGCCGATTCCTCAATGGCTTTCATATCCCAGGTACATGACAAGCCTAAAGGGATGGGGAAAATCGTTTCATAACCATGAATCACATCCATACCAAACAGTAGAGGTATCCCCAGACGGCTCTCTTTCACAGCCAGTTCCTGCACATCCTTGATACGGGCAACTCCTTTCAAGTTAAACAGTCCTCCTACTTCACCCCGTTTTATACGGGCTGAGATATCGCTACTCTTTGCCTGTCCCGTAGTGATTTCACCGGTAACGGGCAAGTTCAACTGGCCTATCTTTTCTTCCAAGGTCATCTTTTTCATCAAATTATCAATGAAACGATTCATATCCTGAGGTGATTTCTGCGCATGCACACTCAGGGTGGCAAATAGCAGCATGGGAGCCACTTGCTTCATTCTTTGAAATATTCTATTCATCATCTTTAAATAATGTGCTAATGTGTCAATGTACTTATAAGCCTATTGACATATTGAATAATTATAAATAATCAGGATTCTGTTTCAGCACTCCTTTCGACTTGTCTATTTCATCCTGCGGTATAGGCAAAAGTGCATTCTTCGGTTGATAATTCAACTTACCTGCCGCATGAAGAACTTGCTCGGCGATTCCCCAACGTACCAAATCATAGAAACGGTCGAATTCCAGTCCTAATTCCACCCTACGCTCGTGTCGGATTGCTTCACGCAATACCGATTGGTCCAAAGAAGTAATTTCAGGTAGTATATCCGGATTACCGCCACGCGCACGGGCACGCACCATCTCCAAATCCTTTTGCGCTTCCGAAGTATTACCTAACTCGTTTGCTGACTCCGCTGCCATTAAAACGACATCCGAGTAGCGGATCAGCCGGATATTCACCCAAAAGCCTTTATTGGTAAACTCCTGGCGCAATGCCGGATTGGTATAGGCTTTCTTGTTGAAGTAAGCACCTTCTGCCTGCGACACCGGGGACTCTCCGTATGGTGTATTGGTATTCTCCGGAGTAACAGGGTCGGAATCACTCTTACGGAAATAAAGCAAGGTGGCATCCTTACGGGGGTCACCAGGCTCAAAAGCTTCCGCCATCAGTTCGGTAGCCATGTGCCATCCCCAACCCAAATCCCATTTTCCGGAACCACGAATCCCCTGTACTTCACAGAATTGGCTTCCTATCTTATCACTTTGCGGCAAGGCGGCCGTAGACAAGCACTGCAACTCAAACACCGAACCACCGCTGTTCTCTCCCTCGTCAGTAAAAATCTTATCGTAAGGGGTATCCAGATTATAAATTCCTTTTCCCATTACATCCGAGGCTGCTTTGTACATATTCTGCCAATCATTGCGCATCATATAGGTACGGGCATGCAGGGAACGGGCAGCTCCCCACGTCAGACGTCCCAAATAGGCAGCCGGCCACTGTTCGGGAAGCAAATCTTCCGCATCTTTCAAGTCCTTGTCTATCTGTTCATAAATTTTGTCTACCGTTGTTTTGGGTACATTAGCCTCCGAAGCTTCATTTACCTTAAAGGTAACCAATGGAACCTCCCCGAAGGCTCGCACTAAATTAAAGTAACAGTAGGCACGGAAAAATAACGCTTCTCCTTTATTATAGAGGTCATTCTCTTCTGTCAGATGACCGGTCTCAATGGCATCCACCACCTCATTGCATTGATAAATAATCGCATAATTCTGACTCCAATAGGCCTTTATCAACCCATTGCTGGCATTGTACTGAAAATCATCATACATTGCCGCCTGTTCCGACCCGTCGCTGGAAATACTTCCTTTCTCCGAATCTTCGGAACGGAAACAATGAATAGCGAATGCGGGAGTTCCTGCAGTAATATTGAAATTACGCATCATGGTATAGATGTTGAATATCTTTCCTTCTGCCAATGCACCGGGATTATCATCCTCCGTGAACTGACCTTGAGGACTGCGGTCAAGGAAATCATTACAACCGGTAAAGGCCAGGATTCCTCCAATCGCCCAAATGTATAGTATATATTTACTTCGTTTCATAATCAATCAAAATGTAATATTGAGTCCAAATGTATAAATCGCAGGTACCGGATAACTTCCATTATCCACACCAAAAGCAATGGCAGAACCACCAAACTCAGGGGTGTAGCCGGTATTATGTTTCCAAGTTTTCAGGTTCTGAATATTGAAATAGGCTTTCAAAGCCTTCAAACCGATTTTGGATATCAGGGCCTTATCAAAAGTATAGCCCAATTGCAGGTTACGTATACGGAAGAAACTGCCGTCTTCTACATAATACTCCGAATTTTCAAAGTTAATGGCATGACCGGTATTTAGGACAGGTTGTGTATTGGATGTACCTTCGCCGTGCCAACGGTCCAGACGTTGCTCCATATAGTTGAACTGCGCCCAATTGTAATTGTCCCAAGTACGGTAAATCTGATTACCGCCCTGTCCCATCATGTCAATACCCAGTTCCCAACCTTTATAGGAAACACCTAATGAGATTCCATAGGTAACATCCGGAGTAGGATCACCAATCAAAGTACGGTCTGCCGGTGTAATCTCACCATCCCCATTCACATCGGCGAACTTCAAATCACCGGGAGTCACTGTAGCCAATGTATTCTTGGGCGAAGCATCAATATCGGCCTGTGACTGATAAACACCATCTACCTTATATCCATAGAAGAAACCGATGGGATAACCCGCCATAGTATAGCTCTGGCTCTTGTCTCCGGCAATAATGGAATAGCCGTCTTGTACCAGACTCTTCACCTTATTCTTGATAGTAGTCAGGTTGACTCCCACATTATACCCCCAATCGCCAATCTGATCCCGCCAAGTGGCAGACAATTCCACCCCTTTATTCTCTATCTGTCCCAGATTTCCTATTCCGGGAATGGTTCCGGAAAGTCCGGGAACCTTTGCCAGCAAGTCCTTCGTATTCTTTTTATAATAAACTCCTTCCACATGCAGGCGGTTGCGAAACATATTCGATTCAAAGCCTGCTTCCCAAGCTTCCACTTTTTCCCATCTAAGGTTCGCATTAGGCAAATAGGCCAACTGATAGCCCGGATAGATGGTGGACGGATTGCCAAACACAGCTCCAAAAGCATTTTCAAGCAACGGCTCAGCCGGATAAGCAGTATCCAGATTCTGATTGCCCAACGTACCCCAGGAACCTTTCAACTTCAACATATCCAACCAAGAAATGTCTTTCATAAACTCTTCTTCAGTCATCAGCCATCCGGCACCTGCCGAGTAAAAGTTCTGCCATTGGTTGCCCGTATACGAAAAAGCCGAAGAACCGTCCCGACGAAAAGACCCGTTGAACAAATATTTTCCTTTGTAATTATAAATCACACGCCCCAGAAAAGAAACAGTAGTACGTTCCCACTGTGTACTTCCATTGGTAGCTGTGGCCAAATCACCAATACTGACGAACCATTTATCGGGATTATCGGGAATAACCAATCCAATACCTTGCCCACGGGCGGCATCCAGACGGCTGAGAGAATTGTAATAAGTAGTGAAACCGGCGGTTGCCGTCAGATTATGGTCACCAAAACTATTTGTATAAGTCAGCACATAATCACTTTGCACCTTCGTTTCATTTTCCTTGAACTGGCTCACTTCAGTCTTACCCGTTCCCAGTGTAGCCACATTTCCTTTCACTGTGTTATCATATACCTTGATAATCGGCTGATAGGTACGCCCGTTATTCGAGCCGTAATCCATAGAGAACACAGCCCTGAAATTAAAATGTTCCAGAAAATCCACCTCTCCATAAATGTTACCTGATGCACGATAATTCTCTGCGCGAGTGGTGTTGGCTTTTAAATCCACATCCACCATCGGATTCATCATCTGTGCTTTCTGAAACTCCGGCAACGCCGCATACAACTGATATTCTTCATTGAATACAGGAGCTATAGGAGTGGTACGGACAGCATTCAGGACTGATTTACTATCAGCAGGCAGCATACGTGCTCCGTTAAACTGAAACCCAACCTTTATCTTGTCGGTTATCTTATACTCATTGCTGGCATTCAAGGTGATTTTGCTGAACTTCTCGTGCTTTATATTTCCTTGTTCGTATGAGTATCCCATCCCCAGATAAAAACTATGTTTTTCAGAAGCTCCTGTCACACTGATATTATTATTGGTAATGAAGCCATTCTGAAGCACTTCATCCTGCCAATCGGTATCAGCATTCCAGCCGGAAAAATCAAAAGCGGGATTCTTTTCATTAACAAGCTGCTCACTATACAATTCTTTGAACTGAGAAGCATTCACCATCTTGATTCTGTCCACCACATGTTTCCAGCCGAATGAGGTGTTGATATTCACCAAAGTCTGCCCCTCCTTAGCCTTCTTTGTAGTGATAATGATAACCCCATTAGCTCCACGCACACCGAAAATGGCCAATGAAGACGGGTCTTTCAACACTTCCATAGACTCAATATCCTCGGGATTCAGAAAGTTAATGTTATCATTGAACAAGCCGTCGACAATGTAAAGAGGTTTGTAGCCGTTAATGGAGTTCGTTCCACGTACACGGATTTCGGGGTCCGAGCCTGCTTGTCCCGAGTTGATAATCTGCACACCGGCTACCTTTCCCTGCAAGGAAGACAAGGGATTTGTAGAAGGTTTATTAGCGATTTCGGCTCCCTTGATATTCGTGATAGAGCCGGTCAAGTCACGCTTCTTCGCACTACCGTAACCTATCACTACTGTTTCAGCCAGCATTTGTGAGTCCTCTTTCAGCTGTATATTTATCACATGCTGGCTGCCTACTGTCACATCTTGCTTCACCATTCCCACGTACGAGAATTCCAGTACATTGTCGGGTGAGGCGGTAATACTGTACTTCCCATCTATGTCGGTAATCGTACCATTGGAAGTACCTTGAATCACTACGGATGCTCCAATCAGAGGTTCATTGGTCGAATCGGTTACCGTTCCGGTCACTGTCTTCTCCTGAGCAAACAGCGACGTAGTCATCAACAGCAGACAGACTAAAGCACTAAAAGTCCTCAATCCCTGCCGCCCATGTTGTAAAGGTTTAGGTTTATTGTCCATTGCATTTTCTATTAACAAATAAATAACTAGTTTAATTTCTTATATTGCAATGAAACAAAAGGAACCGGAAAAAGATGTTTAAGACGAGAGAATTAACACTTTAACATCCCATGAAAAAAAGTTACCCGAAGAGCATGTGCTCCTCGGATAACTTTTATTATTCTTATATCACCATTCTATGGTACATGGACCACCAAGGGATTACGTACCTTCTGAGCGTATTCTTCCAAATATTTGTTCCAATCGGTATCGGCTTCGAAACCATATTTGCTCCAGCCTGATCCCCAATAATAAATATACTCGGAACCCGGTTCATAATCACTGACCGACAACACATGCCCCAAAGCACCTCCACGTTCTTTCTGCTCTTTTTCGGAGAACATTTGGGGCAGCGCTCCTTTTATATTAGCCGGAAATACAGCACCTATATAAATCACTCCATTGTTATTGGCTGCATTCTCTGTAGAGTCCGCATAGGCTATATAACCTGCATTTGCATCAAAACTATACCCCGTAGGATTCTGTTTGTGCAATACAATGCCGGTCACCACCGGAGTTGTTTCCTGCAAATTATCAAAAGAAACCACAGTCTTGTTCAACTGCGATCCCTTGTCCAAAGAAATGATACGCGTTTCTATCACATTTGAATCTCTTTTTACAACCAACGGATTATAAACTAACTTGGTGGTGAATCGAAGCGGACCGTTATCCAAGACTTCACAATCCTTGTAACAATAGGGATAAACAATGGTACTATCGGGGAATAAAGCTGCTGTTCCGCCACCCAGAGTCGGACCCACCGCATAACAATCCATTCCGTTTCCATGATCTATGTGATAAGAGATTCCTTGATTCAAATCACCGTCATAACGATCTTCCACCACCGGTTCGGGTACATTCTTGGTCCAGATGTCATAACCAAAGGCACGCTCGCCCTTCTCCTGCAAAGCAGGACCGTATGCACGATAAGCGGCGCGATCGTTTTCCCATGCCACATCATCCAGACGCTCGGGATATTGACGCCCACAAGCAACCACATCCACCGGCTGTGGAGTTCCTTCTGCAATTGTATAAGTAACCGAAGCTCCCCCTTTCACCGAAACAGGAAAGATAAGCATATCATCGTATGTTATCTGATAAGGTACTTCAAGCCCGTTCTCGTCCAATACGATAACTTGTGCCGTATCGGGTAATTGTAGTTTGCCTGTTATTTCAGCCATAGAGATTTCCACCATTTCTCCATTCCTATCAATAGAAAGCGGATTGGTTATAGTGACAGTCACCGGCTCCTTTTGCGAACAGGAAAACATAGCTAACGCCGTTGCGACTGCTAAAAAGATTTTTCTCATACTATTTATTGTTTGTCGAACTGAAAGACAAAAATACAAAGAATCTGCAAGTATCAACAAAGACACAAGCAGATTCTTCCTATTTATATCTACTAATTATTTAGGCTGTTTACCAATGTAGGCCAGAATACCGCCATCTACATAGAGAATATGGCCATTCACTGCATTAGATGCTTCGGATGCAAGGAATACAGCAGGACCAGTCAATTCCTGCGGATCCAACCAACGGCCGGCCGGAGTCTTGGCACAGATGAATGTATCAAACGGATGACGGCTTCCATCGGGCTGGATTTCACGTAACGGAGCAGTCTGCGGAGTAGCGATATAGCCCGGACCGATACCATTACACTGAATATTGTATTCTCCGTATTCAGAACAGATGTTACGAGTCAACATCTTCAAACCACCTTTAGCGGCAGCGTATGCAGAAACGGTTTCACGACCCAACTCAGACATCATAGAGCAGATATTGATGATTTTACCATGTCCTTTTTCCATCATCGCAGGCAAAACAGCTTTAGAAACAATGAACGGAGCATTCAAGTCAATATCAATAACACGGCGGAAATCGGCAGCTTCCATTTCGTGCATCGGAACGCGACGGATAATACCGGCATTGTTTACAAGAATATCAATTGTACCTACTTCCTTTGCGATAGTGGCAACCATAGCCTGTACGGCAGGCTCGTCAGTAACATCACATACATATCCGTGTGCTTTAATTCCTTTTTCAGCGTAAGAAGCCAAACCTTTATCCACCAATTCCTGATTGATGTCGTTGAAACAGATGGTTGCACCTTGTTCTGCAAAAGCAGATGCAATAGCAAAACCGATACCATAAGAAGCGCCTGTTACAAGGGCGACTTTACCTTCCAAAGAAAAATTCAAATACTGATTCATGATACTTATATTATTAAATTAATGAAGTTATATTATTTATTTCAAGTCTGTAATCAATGAGAAGTCTTGATCACCATAATCCAAATTCTCTCCACCCATACCCCAAATAAAGGTGTAATTGTGTGTTGCCGCCGCACTATGAATAGACCATTCGGGAGACAAAACTGCCTGATCGCCTTTCATCCATATATGACGTGTTTCATCCACTTCTCCCATAAAATGACAAACAGCGTGTTCATCAGGCACTTCAAAATAAAAATAAGCTTCCATACGACGGCTGTGCACGTGTGCCGGCATGGTATTCCACACACTTCCCGGTTTCAGTTCGGTCATCCCCATCTGCAACTGGCAGGTAGGCAATACCTGACTTACCAGCATCTTGTTGATGCAACGATGATTGGAACCTTCCAGTGAACCCATTTCAGCAACGATGGCATCTGCCTTGGTCACTTTTTTATCGGGATAGTTACGATGAGCGGTAACAGAGTTAAAATAGAATTTGGCAGGATTTCCGGCATCTTTACTTTCAAAAGTCACTTCCCGGTCTCCCGAACCCAGATAAAGCGCTTCTTTATAATCCAGTTCGAACACGGCATTTCCAGCTTTGACCACACCGGGACCGCCCACATTAAAAATACCCATTTCACGTCGGGAAAGAAAGTAAGATGCTTTCAGCGGATCAATGGCCTCCAGTTTTAATATCTCTCCCACCGGTTTGGCTCCTCCTACAACCATGCGGTCATACATGGAGTAAACCATGTTCACCTCATTGTCCGAAAATACTTTTTCTATTAAGAAATCCCGTCGTATCCTTTGAGTGCCATAGCTTTTGGCATCTTCGGGATGCGCGGCATAACGGATTTCATAATTTGTCTTCATAAGCAGCTATTTTATGTTTTTATAGTATTCCGAATTATTTCGACTTGGGCAAAGTTACGAAACAATCTTGTTTCGATGCTGCAAAAATCGTTCAGAATAGGTATAAATTTTGTCCTATTATATGCAAAATCTGCTACTTAATACGTTTCAGAACACTCAAAAACTCAAAATCAACGAGATAAAATATCACAAAACTTATCTTGAAACGCACGCGCCCGGCTTAATTTCAGTACGTTTTGGTTAATGATAACAAAGGCCAATTGATGTCCATTAGCAGCTTTTACATACCCTGCCAGTGAACTGACCCCGGTTACAGAACCGGTTTTTGCATGCACATTTCCCCGAGCCTTGGTCTGTTTCATCCGATTTTGTAAAGTACCGTCCACTCCTGCTATAGGCAGAGACTCATAGAAAGGAAGAAAAACTTCCCGATGATAATAGGCATACTTCAAATACTCCAATAGTAAACGTGGAGAGATATAATTATAAACGGAAACACCGCTACCGTCCGCTATCTTATAGTTCTCCGGATTAAACCCTAAAGCTGTTTTCATAAAGGCGTGAATGGCATCGGTTCCATCTTCTCCTGTCACCCGTTTATGCAGGGAACGCTTGGCAGCCAAATGATAAAACATTGATTCGGCACACAGGTTATCACTTTTCTTCAAAGCTCTTTCCAACACTTCCTTGAGTGGTCTTCGGACGGTATAAAGCGTAACTATACTGTCGGCCGTTACAGGACAATCGGCATACGTGCAGGTTCGCGCTTCAATTCCTTTGCTGCGCAAACGGCTGACAAAGGTATGAAAAAAGAAATCTTTGGAAGTATATACATTCAATTTCTCAGTATAGGGATAAGAAACATTTCCGGAAACGGTAATGATATTGCCATTGCTGAGCCAGTTACGAGTGATTTTCAGCTTTCCGGCTTGTGGATTACGGCTCACCCCGTGATTATGAACTTGATAATAATCGGAAACCGGCGTACAAACTACTTTGGGCAACGAGTCTTTCTGAGCAGGAGAAACCGATACATCCACGCAGCCCCTATTCAGCATGAGAGGGGAAAGATAGGGTTGGAAGGAATAAGGAGTATCGTCCCAACACCAACCGGAACCCCAATAAACTGAGTCTGTCATGGAAACATCCGCTGCAAGGGTATCTGTCACATAACGGATGCCTTTACTTGCCAATGCATCTACCAGACGGTCCAGATCCTCGTCCATAAATTCCGGATCAAAACCGCCTATCAGATACAAGCTGCCTTTCAACGTGTCATTTTCTATTTTTCCACGATAACGAAGACTGGTATCCATGGTATAATCTGCTCCCAGTTGTACCAAGGCGGTAACCGAAGTGATTATTTTCTCAACAGAAGCAGGCCGGTACAGTTTATCGTCTTGGTAACGGTAAACGGATTCTCCGGCGGTCAAATCAAATACGGCAATACCCACTTCGGATGTTTTCAGAACTTCTTCATGCAGTAAAGCGTCCAGCCGCTGAGATAGCGGCTGGGCGTTTATGAAGTGAATAGATAAAATCAGTAAAAAGAAAAATAAAACTCGTTTCATTATAGTTCCCTGAATATCTCACCCACAGTAGGATGAGGAAATACATATCGTTTCCAATCCTCTATGGTCTTACCATCCTCAATAGCCATACCTGCCAATACAATCAGCTCGGAAGCAGGATTACCCAACATGTGCGCTCCCAATACAGTACCGTCTTCGGCTGTCAAAACTTTGCAGACGCCGTTCACTCCTTCATTCTCGGCTACAAAACGCCCGGAGTAAGCCATCGGCAACTTAACGGCTCGATAAGGAATACCTGCGGCCTGCAAAGCTTCCTCGCTCATACCTACCCCGGCAATCTCGGGATTTGTATAGACCACACCCGGTATGGCACGATAACTCATCGCATCTTCCTTACCTGTAATATGATGGACAGCCACTTCCGCTTCACGCACGGCGGTATGTGCCAACAAAGAGACTCCGTTCAAATCACCGCATACATAGACACCGGGGACAGAAGATTGCAAATGTTCATCTACTTTGATGCATCTGCGCTCCGTCCATTCCAAATTCAGATTTTCCAATCCGAAACCTTTTGTCACCGGACGACGGCCCACACTCATCAATAACTTATCAGCTGTAACAGTTCCTGTTCCATCTGCATTTTCATATGACACAGTAATACCGGTTTCCTCTTTGGACACCCCTACTACTTTCGTACTGAGCAGGAACTTGATTCCTTTTTTGGCATATTCAGCCCGGAGCATAGCCGACAGCTCTTTATCCATGCCACCCAGGATCTCATCCAACATTTCGACAACTGTCACCTGTACTCCCAAACTGGTAAAGAAAGAAGCAAATTCCATACCGATCACTCCACCGCCGACAATAGTCAATGAAGCAGGTACTTCTTTATTATCCAGTGCATCACGGTGCGTCCAGTAATCCACATTTTCCACTCCCGGAATAGGAGGAATAAATGTTTCACTGCCGGTACACAGCAGCAAATTCTCACATTCATAGGTTTCCCCACCACATTGGATGGTATTCTTATCTACAATTACAGCTTCTCCCGTTACTATATTTACCTGATGCGCAGTCAGTTTTGCCTTGATACCCAGTACCAGTTTACGAACCACCTTTGATTTACGCGCCACAATTTTTCCTAAATCAAAAGAAGCTTCAGGCACATTCACGGCATACTTTGAAGCATGTTTCGCATAATCATATACTTTAGCCGAATAAAGCAAGGTTTTGGTAGGAATACATCCCTCATTCAGGCATACACCGCCCAAACTTCTTTTTTCGAACAATACAACACTCAGTCCTGCCTTTCCGGCAGCTTCGGCAGCAGTATACCCTGCGGGACCTCCACCGATGATTGCAATTTGATATTTCATGGTATTTATTTTGGGTTAATTAGTTTTTATCTGTTCAAAGCCTTCAACAGACAGATTTGGATCTACTTCTCTCAATGCTTCTACAAATTCCAAAGGCTTATCAGGGTTAATCATTACAAAACCTTGGGCATGCTCTATTTTCACCTTTTGCATTCCTATTGCATTCGGATTATAAGACACTTTACGGATTCCGTCTACACATATTCTGTTCCCCCATCCCGGTTTGATTTCCAGAACACCATTGTCTTTTACAATATAAATAGTTTTCGACCGCGAATAAAACATTAACACAGGAATAATAATTCCCCCAAGCGCCGAAAAAGCCCAATTTTTCTCCAAATACACATTCAGAAAAATAATCAGAACAACCAGACCGACTATAATGATCCACCAGTTACGGGTTCTTTTTGTTTTAAATACTTTCTCCATAATTTATTCCTCCTCTATCCTATGCTCCAACCGCTTCACCAACGCATTGATAAATTCTTCCGGCTTTACAGGAACCAATGACAATAAATTTTTCTTCTCATAATGTATCAATACATATTTCGAAGGCATAATTCCACCGAATCCGGAACTTCGTTTCAGCTCCACATCCGTAATGTCAGTCAAGGGAATGGTCTTCCCTTTATAAAAACGACCATAATACACCACTAACTTTCCATCCGCAGTCAGCGTATAAGTAGAATGGATAATACGTTCAATAATAATGATCAGACCCAATGCTACTACCAATCCTATCATTGCCTTCATACACCAAAAAGCAAATACCATGACGGCTGTCAGCAGTATCAGGAGAAAATAAGTACCTCCTGCTATCTTCACATGAAAAATTCGATTCATCATCTTATTGTAATTTGCCCGAAAGATAATAAATTTATCGTTTATCGACCTCATTACGGCGCAGAATGAGAGAATTTATCCTTTTTTTGTCCTCTTTACTGTACGTTTCATCTTCAAAGCATACAAATTTAATTCGATAGAAGATTCCGTTTCTGTTATATCACCCTCATCAGTCAGCAGTTCATTCAGCAGTTCTCCACTACGTTGTACCAGACTCTTCCTCTTTTCCTCATCATACTCGGTAGCCATGATATTTACATTCCGTACTAATGTCCTTAACTTAAAGAATGATTCGATAATGGCAAAAGTAGTTGCGGTAGCTCTCGGACTTCTTAAAATTGTAGCCAGCATATAAAGCCCTTTTTCGGTAAATGCTTTAGGTTCTACGGGAGAATGTTTCAAACTACTGAACCGGTCGAAATTTTCGACCAGTTGCTGTTTTTCAGATACTTGCAACGAAAACATATAACCATTTGGGAATTTGTCCCGATTGTTTTTTACTGCTTCATTAATTCGTTTGGTTTCTACGCCATAAAGCTTAGCTACATCCCGGTCTATCAGTACTTTCTCACCCCTCAACTCAATTATAAGTTCTTTTACCTCACTTTCGTGAATGATTTCTTTATTGTTTTCCATCCTATTCTATTTAAAAATGCAGAAAGTTACACTTTTAATTTCATACTTGCATTATCTATTTCGTTTATTCTTCACGAAAAAAATAGTAAAAACAAGAGTAAAAGGTACAATGAATAAAGGTTTTTCGTAGCTTTGCACCCATAAAGCATATTATCATGGTTAAAAAATTCGATTTCCTTGTTATCGGCTCAGGACTTGCCGGAATGAGCTTCGCACTGAAAGTAGCTCACAAAGGTAAAGTCGCCCTGATTTGTAAAGCAGGACTGGAAGAAGCCAATACCTATTTTGCTCAGGGAGGTATAGCATCTGTTACCAACTTGAAAGTAGACAATTTCGAGAAACACATTGAAGACACGATGATTGCCGGCGATTGGATCAGTGACCGCGCGGCTGTAGAAAAAGTAGTGCGAGAAGCACCTGCACAAATCCAGGAACTGATAAAATGGGGAGTGGATTTTGATAAAAAAGAAGATGGAGAATTCGACCTCCACAAAGAAGGAGGACATTCCGAGTTCCGCATCCTGCACCACAAAGACAATACAGGAGCTGAAATACAAACTAGCCTGATAGAAGCGGTAAAAGCCCATCCCAATATTACCATATTTACAGATCACTATGCGGTAGAAATCATTACCCAGCATCATTTGGGAATTATCGTCACCCGCCATACACCAGGCATCAAATGTTTCGGTGCTTACGTATTGAATGAGAAAACAGGAGAAGTGGATACGTTCCTGTCCAAAGTAACTGTAATGGCAACAGGCGGATGCGAAGCGGTATACCGCAATACAACCAATCCACTGGTAGCTACGGGAGACGGCATTGCTATGGTGTACCGTGCCAAAGGAGCAGTAAAGGACATGGAATTTATACAATTCCATCCCACCGCCCTTTTCCATCCGGGAGACCGTCCCAGTTTCCTCATCACCGAAGCCATGCGCGGTTACGGTGCTGTCTTAAAGAATCAAAGTGGCGAAGAATTCATGCAAAAATATGATCCACGCCTGTCATTGGCTCCACGTGATATCGTAGCACGTGCCATTGATAACGAAATGAAGCAGCGTGGTGAAGATCATGTATATCTGGATGTAACTCATAAGGATCCGGAAGAAACAAAAAAACATTTCCCCAATATTTATAAAAAATGCCTCAGCCTGGGCATTGATATTACTAAGGACTATATTCCTGTAGCTCCGGCTGCTCATTATCTGTGCGGAGGTATCAAAGTCGATCTGGACGGACAGAGCAGCATCAACCGTTTGTATGCCATCGGCGAATGTTCATGTACCGGTCTGCACGGAGGTAACCGTCTGGCTTCCAATTCGCTGATAGAAGCTGTGGTCTATGCGGACGCGGCAGCCAAACATGCACTAAATGTACTCGACCGATATGACTTTAATGAGGATATCCCCGAATGGAACGATGAAGGAACCATGAACAATGAAGAACGGGTACTGATAACCCAAAGCATGAAAGAGGTGAACCAAATTATGGAAGCTTATGTAGGTATTGTACGCAGTAATACGCGATTAATCCGTGCTTGGAACCGATTGGATATTTTATATGAAGAAACCGAGCGTCTTTTCAAACGTTGTAAGGCTTCACGCGAGCTTTGCGAACTGCGTAACATGATTAACATCGGGTATTTGATCACCCGTCAGGCAATGGAACGGAAAGAGAGTCGCGGACTGCATTATACGATTGACTATCCACATGCCGCTGAAGAAAAAAAGTAAAAAATATTTTTTTACTTCAAATAGAACTGATTATTTTTATAACTCCCGTTAGCAGAATTACTTTTTCTTGTTGACCATTATTGCACTACGAAAATTAAATCAATTCTGCTAACGAGATTATTTTTGTCCCATTCGTATAAACATGAACTAAAAACAGCAGGAACAATGACGGAATCATCTATCCGTAATAATTATTTTTCCTCAAGCGGATTAATATTCAGAATGATTCTCTTATAAGATTTTAGATTGGGAATTCCATTATCTGTAAGTTCAAGTATCAAATGTAACTGTTTGCCCGGATTATCCGGTACAATTATCTCCGCCCTCTTCTCATCGGCGTGCTTTATAGCCACCTTTGTTTGCACACTGCCTGCTTCCCGATATTGCCACCATTGGTAAGACAATGAATTTTTATCAGGGTCAAATGAAGAAGAGGCATCCAGTATTATTTTTTCTCCCGGCCGGACTGTGCGTACACTTTCTCCCAATATCCGGGCAACAGGTTGATGATTTGCCTTTGAATATTCATCAGCCACGCACCAGTCGGCACGAGCCGCCCAGTCATTTTGTATAGCAGGCAACCAACGCTGGAAAGTATAATGCGAATCCGGCACACCGTTTTTCAAATCATTCCCATCTTGCATGTGATTGCCATTTTTATACTCCGGGCGTCCTCCCCATCCTCCTAATGTATAGTCTGTATGCTGTTCAAGTCCATTACGTATAAGAGGCATAAAAGAAGGAGTATCCCCCTCACTGGTATATTCCTGAGGATAGGCGGCACAAAGTGGTCCGTGCCCATTCTTAATATGGTCAGCCAACCAAGGTTTATCCATGATTTGTTGCAACTCTTTTGAATTTTTACTAAGTCTGTTCTTAAAATAATAATCCACACTCATGTAATCCCATACATATCTCCATCCTCCATCATGATCCGGCGCGCCCGATTCATAAATAATGATTTCAGGAAGATTCTGTTCTATCCATTTTCCACCGCCGTCCTGATACCAAATACAATATAATCTGGCTTTTGATACCGCTTTTGCCCATTCTGCAGCAGAATATTTCTGCTTGATCTGCCATAAGGCATTGGCCTGGGTGTTGGCTCCACCCCATGCTAAAATATGAACAGGCCTCGGATCAGAATCAAGCAATGTCCTTATGATGAGCTGTGCCCCCTCGCTATCAGACAGTAAAGGAGGCAATTTATGCAAGTCCTCTCTGTTCTCATTACCAACCGCCAAGACACTTAGCAGATATTCAGCATCGGGATAATCGGGATTATGTTTCCTCAAATTAGGCAGACATTCCGCATATTTGGCAATTTGTGATTCGATCCATTTATCTTTACTATGTCCGTCTTTCTGTACCCCATTGACTTGAACAATGCCTGCGACATCATAATCAGAAGAATACATAAGAAAACGAATCATAGAACTTTGATCGTCAATCTCACCATCCGTAGTGACAATAACCCGGGGCTTCTCCTGCTGTCGGGCAACAGCAGATAACATTGACACAAACAAAAAAACAATACAGCATAAAACAGGGGTCATTTTCATATTACAAACTGTTAAATTAGTAGGCCAACACATTCCAAAGATCTCTGATACGTTGTTCGGGGTCCCATTTGCCATTGAATGTCCACTTGGCGGTAACGCCATAAAACTCCGGAGCATTCTCCGCCTCCTTCAAATTATCGTTTAACCAGCCACTATGCCCTCCTTCACGGGTACAACCATAATAATAGGTACGTAGCCCCCACGGACAGGGATCAAGCACTTTATCCGAATAAGCATAATGAATATTCCCGTCAAGCACATTCTTCGACATTTTACATTTGATGAGATAAAATTGGGAATCATGATGATAGCGTCCTAAAAGTGTCGGTGTCTCAGCATCAAATGAAGAATTGGTAATAACCAGTTTCTTGTTCTTGTCACCTCGTCCGTCATGCCAAATCATGGCACGGCTATCACCATAAAAATGGCAGCGTGTGGCATAGCACCATCCGCGAGGACAAAGAAAATCCACACCCGGACAACGAAGATAGAGATCGGCATGATAATACATACCATTGCTTCCGGGCGCCCACAAGGAAAGGGCATCGTTTCCATCGGCCCATACATTACTGTTGATGATGATGGTACGAGTGGCACGTCCAAAAATCGCCATCTGATGGATGGTCGTATTTTCAACGGCAGTTCCGTAATTGTTGTAAACAGTCAGTCCGCTAATAACACAATCATCCGCACCTTCCTGCAACACAATGACACCATTGCCTACCGGACGTCCATGATATTCCGTGATGGCACGTGTCTGGGCTGTTTCAGCCAAGACAATCCGCGTACTGTCACGGTTTTCCCCCACCAAAACAATATTAGGCCTGTCAATAATCACTTTTTGATGATACGTTCCGTTCAGCAATAAGATTTTAAAAGGTTCTGTCGGAATTTCCGGAGCCTTTTCAATAGCTGCCTGAATACTCTCTCCCGGCTTTACCACCACATCAAAAGCCGTACGCTCTACCATGGGACGACGATACATTTCAATAAGCCCGTTTTCATTCGCTCCTTTGGTTGCCAGACTGATTGCCACCTTATGCTTCGGATCATATTTGTCCGCCCATGCATTGTATATGGCAAAAAGCTCAGCCGGTCTGCTATTGTACCAACTATATCCGTTACGACGTTCTGTTCCTATTTCTTCCAAATGGCGACGTGGCAGCCCATCACGGTCACATACATACGGTTCACAATATTTCAAATCATAATAACGCGCCCAAATAGGCTTGGCTTGAGGATCTTCCACAAGACGAGTATCCCGCTCACCATTTGCCAGCACGATACGCTCGCATTTCAAACCGGTAAGTTTATACCTGTCAAACCATTTCATGGCTCCGTGAACCGCCCGCTTCACGCGTGCGTCGGGTGCAGGTAATTCCATGAGCAGACGCACAATTCCGGCACTCTCCGCCGAACAATAAGACGGCAACTCATACGCACGTGCCGGTGCAGGCTTCAATGTTTCCCTATCATTCTGCTGACACCACACTGAAGGTTCTCCATCCTTTATAATTTGTGTAGCCAGTATACACTCTATTCCTTTATTAAAGGCTTTTCCCAAACGTACACACAAAGCCTTGTCTATCAAATCATCCTCATAAGGCGCTTTGTGATTCATCATATCACGTATCATATTCAATGTATTGACAATGGCATCGTCATTAAAAGTAATATGTACCTGATAACCACGCGGACCGGGCCAGAATTGCGGCCATCCTCCGTTTTCGTATTGACCACTCAGCAAATATTCCACTCCCTGAAGGAAAGCATCCCGATAACGTATATCCTTAGTCTGCCTATAAAGACGGGCTAAAAAAATCATCTGGGCAGTTGTGGCATTATTATCTATCGTAGAATCATCACGACGTGATTTATCCTTTATCACTTTAGCCAGCTCTTTATCATTCATGCGGCGGGCCATATCTATATTCTTCGGCCAACCGCCCGTACAGCGTTGAAAAGCCAATACATTTTCAGCAATCCGCCGAGCTTCATCTGTCAGAAAGAAAGAATCCTGCTCCATACGTGCTATTTGTTTCCATTCCTTAGGATACGACTCATTATCCTTTTTATGAGCTCTTTGCTGCGCAAAGGAGCCGGTTGCCATGGCAAAAGCCATAAAGCCAATAAACACTTTTTTGAATGTATTTTTCATTATTCCTATATGTTTTGATAAAAACCAGCAAACAAAATTATGCGTTTTCCGATCTGAATACAGAGAATATTTGGTCTTTTTCAGGCAGATTTTGCACAGACACTGCTCAACCGACATAATTTCCATCAATGAAAACACGGAATTACATAAAAAAGCAGTGCTATGGACTTGTCCTCCATAACACTGCCACCTATATTTATTATAACTGACAAACTCCTACAGCTACAAACCTCACTCCTCCTATTTTATCTCATCCCACTTCGGTGGATTCACCTGCATCAAATGGCGGACAAAGAAATCATACCGCTTATGTTCGCCAAAAGCTTCCCCCATTGTATGATGTGCTCCGGGAATCACGACCAATTCAAAATCTTTATTCGCCTTAATCAATGCATTGACCACCTGCATAGTAGAGGCAGGATCTACATTATCATCCAACTCACCTACCACTAACATCAAAGGACGGCTCAACAGATGTGCATTTTCCACATTAGATCCTTCTTTATATTGATCTCCTACCGGATAGCCCAACCAAAGTTCATTCCACCAAATCTTATCCATACGGTTATCATGACAACCACAAGCTGAATAAGCCGCTTTATAGAAATCAGGATAAAGCAAAACTGCATTTGTAGATTCCTGACCACCGGCAGAACAACCGTAAATACCTACCCTGTCCACATCCATATAAGGATATTTCCGTGCAGCCGCCTTCATCCAAGCAATATGGTCCGGCAAACCGGCATCTTTCAAATTCTTATAACATACATTCTCAAAAGCACGCGAACGGAAAGAAGTTCCCATTCCATCGACCATTACGACGATAAAACCAAGTTCGGCCAAGGAAGTCATATTCCAGTCATAAGGACGGAAAGTCTTCGGAACATACTGGTCTCCGGGACCTTGATAAATGTATTCAATAACCGGATATTTCTTGTTCGGATCAAAGTTAGTGGGCCGGGCAATCAATCCCCACATATCCGTCTTGCCGTCCCGCCCTTTGGCAACAAATACCTCCGGAGCGTTCCAACCTTCAGCCTCCAAGCGAGTGATATCAGCTGTTTCCAACGGCATCATCACTTTACCATCCCTGGCACTACGTAACACAGCTACAGGAGCCTTATTCACCATAGAATAAACATCTACCAAATACTTCATATCTTCCGAAAACCAGGCACGGTGCATCCCTTCTTCGGGAGTAAGACAGGTAAGACCTTTGCCATCAAAACCAATGCGGTAATAACGGATGAGATAGGGGTCCTCACCGGCTTCCATACCATTTGCCGAGAAATAGATCTGACGGTTATCCTCATCTACCCGAAGCACTTCGCGTACATACCATTCTCCTTTAGTAATTTGATAATCGGGCTGTGCGGTAATACGGTTGTACATATAAAGATGATTCCAATTGTCACGCTCACTCATCCATATCATCTGCTTGCCGTCTTTTAAGTCATGACGGAAATGACGGGTATAATTCACATATTTATCGCTGGTTTCTTCTACCAACGGACGCACTTTTCCCGTTTCGGCAGAAAGTTCAAGCACTCTGTACACCTGATGTCCGCGCTGGTTATATTCAAAAGTCACGGCACGGCTGTCGGGATTCCATTCGGGACCATATACTTCATATTGTCGGTCGAACAATTCAGTAGAAGGAATAATGCTTCGTCCGCTTTCCACTTCATAGATGCAGGGCACTTTAAAAGGAAGTTCGTCTCCCGGCTTCGCATACTCCTGTTTGTGAAGCTTGGGCTGAAGCTGATCAGCCGGAGAAGATTCCACATAATAAACATAGCGCTTTTCCACCGGACGGATCTTGCAGGAAGCCACCTTCTTACTGTCCGGTGACCAGCGGATGTAGGCTGAATAATAATTACCCAGTGTCCCGTCCAAGCTCAGTTGCTTTTCTTTTCCGGTAGCCACCTCCTTTACATAGATATTCTGATTTTTAATAAATGCTATCCATTTACCATCAGGAGACGGAACCGGCGATGCTGTCTTCTCATCATCCACCTCCATCCAATGCTTTTGCTTGGGAGGGAGAGGAAGCGCCCCTTCATTGACCAGCTGATTTTTCCGGGATGCATACATCCAACGTTGATTATTAAACACAAAGTGTAGCGTATCCAATCCCTTACTGACCGACAAATGCCCCAATGCAAGAGCTTCCGGCTTGACCTCTTTTCCGGATGCAGCACCCAGCGCCTTTGCCAGACGATGAGAATCAAACAATTCTTTTCTAGCTTTTTTATCTGCATCTACAGATACATACAGGCGTCCGTCCGGAGTATTCCGCACATACCAAAACTGATGAGTACCCTCTATCCATTGCGGATTGACATTGGAATAGAAAACTTTATCCGCACTGAACTTCTCTTTCAATGCATAAGCACGCCGATAATCATCAGCCGTACCTTGAGCGATAGCCATGCCCCCACTAAGGAACATGGCTACCAGCCAACCTAACTTACCAACCTTCATTTTGAATTATTCTATTTCACTTCCCATTCAAACAAACCCGATGAATTATCGGCCGGCTGAACAATCTCCAGTTTTACCGCTTTTGTCTTTACCGGGTCAAAATTGACTGTATTCCCCGTACCTTTTTCCACTCCATACTTATCCGCTCCACTCACCGGTTGCCACTGACCTTGTGCATCTTTATAGTACACCTTCCAACTTTGCGGTATGCGGCATCCTCCCCAAGGAGCATCATCATACCAATATACGGTAGCACTGGAAACAGTCGCTTCGGACGGAAACTCGTAGGATATCCATTCGGTAGTTCCCTGTTTGGGCCACCAATGGTAATAGGGTACGGAACGGTCATTCTCATCTTTCGGTACCAGACGGTCATTAATGGCGGAGATGGATTTCACCTTATGCGAAGCATCCACTTTGCTTTCCGATGCCAGCGTAGCAGGCATAGTCGGACGGGAAGCACTTAATTCCTGAGGCAACCATACAGCCATAGCACCTGCACCGCGGTGTGCCCAAGCATAGTAAGGGATCAACGTCAGCTTTACATCAGTAGCCGTCAGACGACCTCTATCGTCATAACCCAGAATCTGTGCATCTGTTTTCAATTGGTTAATACCATACAGCAAATCCGGCTTTTCAACCACCTCGAATTGAGGAGTGCGGTTCATAAACACGCTCAGCACATCAAAATCATTATCCGGCCATTCCGCACAATATACGACAGGACCCCGTTCCACGGCAACACGTCCCCGGTCAGCCTCCACCTTGTTATTCGCCTTGACCGTACGCGGTTCCATGTCAAAATGCACTTCCACCTTGTCTCCCTTCTTCCAACGGCGGTCTATGCAGAAATAACCGTCCTTCAGTTCACTCTGTACCGGTTCCCCATTTACTTTCACTGTATAGCTCAAACGCTTTCCATCCGAATAAGTGTACAGGTCACTGGGAACTACCTGATTACGCACCCATCCCGGAATACGGATTTTCATTGTAAACTGTCCGGCATTGTTTTTGTTGACACCGATAGTGACATCACCGTCCCAAGGATAATGAGTGGCCTGCTCCAAAGAAACAGCCTTACCCTCTACCTTCAAGTTCGAAGTATTGGACATAAACAGATTCACATACACGTCCTTGTCCTTCACCGCATAAACATATCCCGGCAAAGAGGGGATAAAACGACAGACATTGGACGGGCAGCAGGCACAACCGAACCAAGGCTGGCGCTGATGCTGGCCGATACTTTCCAACGGATTGGGATAGAAAAAGCCGCCTCCGTCCAATGATACGCCGGAAATCAGGCCATTATACAAAGTACGTTCCAGCACATCATAATATTTGGACTCGCCGTGAAGCAGGAAAAGACGATAATTGACATACACATTGCCGATAGCCGCGCAAGTCTCGCAATAAGCCGACATATTGGGCAACTCATAGTTTTTGCCGAAAGCCTCTCCGTTGCTGGTCGCCCCGATGCCGCCGGTAATATAATATTTCTTGCCTACAATATTATCCCAGATACGGTCGATGGCATGAATATAAGCCGAATCCCCGGTCAATGCGGCAACGTCTGCCATACCGGCATACATATAAGCGGCACGCACGGCATGTCCCACCGCCTCATCCTGTTCCGTCACCGGCTTATGCGCCTGGCTGTATTCATCCGTACGGCTGGTATGTCCCCGCTGGTCAAGGAAGAATTTTGCCTGATCCAGGTATTTCTGCTGCCCCGTTACCAGATAGAGCTTGGCAAGCGCCATCTCGGCAATCTGATGGCCGGGCACACGGACTTGCTGTCCGGGACCGGAGCCTATCTCACGGCATACGCAGTCGGCATAACGGATAGCGATATCCAGAAAATTACGCTTCCCGGTCGCCTGGTAATGAGCGATGGCCCCCTCTACCATGTGTCCCAGATTATAGAACTCATGGCTCAGTTCCTCCACCTTTTCCCAACGCTTGCTGCCCGCCCATTCGTGCGGATGCTTGGGATTCATGGTACGGCTGGTGTAAAGGTATCCGTCCGGCTCCTGTGCGGCAGCGACGATCACCAGCACGCTGTCAATGTATTTGGCCAGCTTTTTATCCGGATAAGTCTGCAACAGGTAACTGGCCCCCTCTATCGTCTTATATACATCCGTATCATCAAAAGCCAGCCCGCCCACTTTGATAGTATCGCTGGGATGGGCCGCATTGATAAAATTCCGGTATCTTCCCGTCTCCTCACATTTGCTGAAAGCCAGGGGAATGGTCACTTCACGGCTGGCCTTGAGACGCTGCCCCCAAAACGAGTCGGTCACTTTCACCGAAGTGAAAGGCACAGGGTCTATAGGATAACCGTGTGACTGGTGTTTCACTTGTGCCTGACCGCCGGTTACGGCAGCCGCCAATAAAGTAGTAACTAAAAGTTTTTTCATGGTTATATCATTTAATTGTTATCGTCATATTCCGTGCCTGTTTTACGGAGGTGCAATTTACACATTCCGAACATAAAACAGGCTCCGTATTCCAAGCAATCCAGGTATATAAATTCACCAAAATCACTATTTCCGTCCTTGTAACGGTATATATTCATCCCACAACTTCAACGAGTGCAGATACCCCGTAAAAGGCCACTCTCCTTCCGCATTCCGCCCCAAGGTCACAAACTGAGACGGTTTTACCAACAACTGGATGTCTTTTCCACTCACCTGTTCTCCATTGATATAGACCTGCTCCATGCGTCCGTCAAAACAGATGTAAATGTGCTGCCACCTGCCCGTCAGCTCCTTCATACCTTTATATCCCGCATCCTCATACCATCCGTAATGGTTGATCACCCCGCAGCGCGGTTCCGTACCGTTCACCAGCATGATCTTCTCCAGTTCGTCATGCAAGGTTGTAAAATCGGCTACACACTCATTCTCGGCTATGGAATCATTCAGCACCCACGCCTCCAATGTATAGGGAGCATTGTCCTGCAAAGTAGCCGGCAAAGAGAAACTGGAACGGAACAACTGGCTGCCGTCAAAATGAAACGCCTTTTTCCCTTCCGTCTCCTTCACGACCACAGGAGCTTTCAAGGCCTCAAAATATCCTTTCACACCCCGGTTCGTCAAATAAGGAACGGTATCGCCGACAGCAAAATCATCAGCAGTAATGCTCACCACCAAGCCACGTTTCCGACAGTCGGCAGCAGGCAGACGGACCACATCCGTAGCCGCGTCGTAAGCCCGTTCCGCCGGTTCCAGCTTCCAGTTATAATACCGCAAATTAGTAATAACCAACGGCTCATTGCCGCTGCGGAGCGAAATCATTCCCTGAGAGAGACAATGCTCCGTCTCATAACTCCGCCATTTCCCGGAACGGTAAACCAGTCCGCTCAGGGTATGTTCCTTGGACGGGGAAAGTAAAGAATGGCAATACTCCAATACAGTGCCTGGCTCCAGCATCAACGCATCGCGTCCCTCTATACGGCAAGTACGCGCCGCACCTTCCTTCAAGACAAACGCACCGCCCAGCATTCCCTCATTATTCCGCCACTCGCGTCCATCCCAGTCGGCAGCGGTCAGTCCCAGCCATTGCTGGGGAAGCGCCTCTTCAATCCCCCCGAACACCTTCACGTTCCAGACAGCCCCTCCAAAACCGTTTTTCTGGCCGCCCGTAAAAGTAAGACGCACATAGCGGGCCTCCGCCTTGCCGAAGTCAACCATCGGACTGCCTGCCAAGTGGTTGTTCCGCTTATCAGCAAAAACAGACCAATGCTTGCCATCGACAGAAGTCTCTATCAAATACTGATAAAACTGGGTTCCATATTCAAACTGGGTCCAGACGGTCTGTATTTCCCGGGAACTCCCCAAATCTATCTCAAGCCATTCCTGCCCCATACCGCGAGGACGCCACAAAGTCCCGTTATTGTCATCTACGGCATATTCGGCGCGAAAATTATCATCATAACAAGAAGAAGCCCTTACCCCGGCGCCCAATGCCAGATTCTCCGATTTCACCACCGAAGGAGCCAGTGCGCCTACCCCCTTGTGGGTAGGAATAACCTTCCTGATGCTTCCATCCGCCGCAAACTCCATCTTATCCATGCAGAGCTGGCGGTGAAAGCCACGGTTGGAGTGCGGGTTGTCATGCCGGTGGTACACTATATAATAGTCATCCCCTTCCTTCAAGATACTGTGATGTCCCGGGCCGTGCACCGTCCCGTCCTCATTCGTTTCCAGAATGCAGCCCTTATATTCGTACGGTCCCAGCGGATGGTCCGAAGTAGCATACTGCACCCTGTAAGTATGGTCATGGCAAGAGCCCGAGGAATACATGAAATAATAGATTCCATTCCGCTTCAATACAAAAGGAGCCTCAAAAAAGTCAACCGCCTCCGTATTCGGTATGAGCCGCGTTTCCGTAAACCCCTTCAGGTCGGGAGTCATTTTTCCAGCTCCGCAACCGAAACCTTTATAGATTCCCCACGTTCCCCAATACAAGTACACGGAACCGTCATCATCTACAAAAGTCTGTCCATCCAGTGTAATCGCATTGGTCACGAAGCGGTCGGGAACAAGCACCGCCTCGCTTTCACCCAGGATATTCTTCCAGGGTCCCCTGGGCGTCTCGCTCACCCCGCAATGAATGATACACGGCTGGCAATAAAAATAATAATACCTGCCATCCGTATGCCTGATCACATCAGGGGCCCATATCCAATGGCTGTCGGGCCAGTTCATGGGCATCAGCGTCCAGTTTACAAAATCCTTGCTCGTCCACACCTGGGCCGGTCCGAATCCCGCACCGCTGCCGTCCGTAGTGGCATACATGTAATACGTGTCGCCAAACTTCTTTATCGTAGGATCGGCAAAGTATCCGGGAATCACAGGATTACCCGTCCCCGGCGCGTCATGCTTCTTGCGGGCAAACCCCGAAACCGCCCCCAGCAACAAAAAAGCGGCCACTAAGTATATTCTGTTCATCTCTATTTATGTACAATATTATTGACCGGTATCTCTATCTCATAAAAATATTCCTGTAACAACCGGTACATGTCCGGGTCATAAGATTTCAGCTTCGCACGGCGGTTCACCCAGTTATGCACCCCGTTAGCCGGATCGGCATAACGGTTACAGTTAAAGAAAGACTGCACACACTCCGCAAAATACTCTTCCTTGTTGCTGACCGCATACGTGTCTTTCCACAATCCTTTCCGGATGGCATTCTGCCGCAAAGCCTCCAGCCGGTCATTGAAACCGGGTTCCACCCCGACAATGCCCACCGTGTGAATCAGGTGTGCAAACTCATGAATCAAGATATTCTCGCCCACATATTTGTCTTGCGGCAATGCCAGCAGGTTCTCTTCTCCGCAACTGGACGAAAGTTCATCCTCAGGCGCCCCGCCAAAACCGCGCGCCCGCCAGTTCCAATACTTGATACTATCTTCACAATTACAAATATGCGCAAACTCAGGCAGGTCACAAGTCTCCTCATCCTTGCCGATCACCATCACATGACAGCCCCTCTTCACCATGTGGGCCTTTACATCGGGACGTTTGGCCAGCATCAGGCTGATGATATCACACGCCTTCAGCAAAGCCTCGTCACTGACCCGTTCCGAAGAAGTGACATACAATCCCTCCGTCTCAATGTATTTCTTGTAGAAAGAAGGAATCCCCTTGCCTTCGGGAACCGCAGTTACCCGGCCGCGCAACGGACAAAGTTCCAGCTTCATGGCAAATCCTCCCCCCGAGGCAAGGTGCAGTTTCATCCGGCTTTCGCGGTCCACGATCCTTTTCTCCATACGGTAGTCTTCTGCCTGTTTGTCGGCATTGATGCCGTCAACAAACAGCGTAGCCGTATAACGGACCCCTTCCGGCAGGAAAGAGAAATCCAGCTCCACATCCCGTCTATCCCAATTGGTCATGCCACCCACATACCAGTTGACATCCTTCTTGCGGACAGTCACGATATACTTGCCAAGCTCACCGGAAGCGATAAAAGTAGAATCCGTCTCCACAGGCAGAGAAGCCATGAAATCCACACATTCCTGCTCATTCAGATAGTTGGTAGGCGCATCACACAACATAGTAAAAGGAGAATCGTGTACAATATAGGCAGCCAGTTGATGACACCGGGTTCCCATGCTGGCCGGTGTGTAATACATGGCACGCCAATCCGCCTTCGTAGCATTGCGCATAGCTCCCGGCGTATAATCCACCGGTCCCGCCATCATACGGATATAGGGGAAAGTAACATCATAAAGAGGCATATTATTCTTGATATCCGTCCATTTCACCTCTTCCATGCCAAACACGCTTTCAAAATTGATAATATGAGGGTAGGTACGATTGATACCTGTCGGTTTGTAAATGCCGTGCAGATCAAGGGTTAATTTATACCGAGCCGTCATCTCAGCGATGCGATACACCATTTCGACGGCAGTCTGATCATCACGATCCAGGAAATCCACTTTAAAACCTTTGATTCCCATATCCGCATATTTTTTACAAGCTGCTTCCAACTGGCTGTCGAGTACATTAAACACCGTCCAAAGCACTATTTCCACCCCTTTGGATTTGCCGTATGCTATCAGCTCCGGTAAATCAAGTTCGGGAATAACGGTCAGCATATCCCCACTTTTCGGAGCATACCATCCTTCATCCAACACAATAAATTCCAATCCGTTCCGGCTGGCGAAATCGATATAATATTTATACGTATCCATGTTGATACCGGCTTTAAACGGCACTCCTTTCAAATTCCAGTCATTCCACCAATCCCATGCCACTTTCCCTGTCTTTATCCATGAGGTATCACCGATACGGTTAGGAGAGGCCAAGGCATAGACCAGGTTGTTGACCGGCATATCCGTATCCTTCTCCGTAATGGCCAACACACGCCACGGATAGGAACGGGAGCCACGGCTACGGGATATAAAATCTGTGGTTTCGGTTACATATTCCTGCTTCCGCCAAGGATAAAAGTCTGTTTTAGCCGGATAAGGAGCAAAGACACCTTTCAATCCATACTTTCCCTGCTGTGACTGCACAAACATGCCCGGATAAGCTTCCAAATCTGACTCCAACAGGGTCAGTTTTACGCTGCCGCAATCCACAGTAACCGGAAGAAAAGCCTGTTTAGGCTGTGCTTTTGACAGAGGAGTGATATCATAGACATTCTGAAAGGCCATCGCCATAGGTTGCTTGTCGTTTGTGGTATAAGGAAGATAAGCCGTATAATCCTGAGGAAAGTTAAATTCCGCCACTTCATCCTTCACAGTCACTTCTGATGTCACGGTGGTATAGAAGCGATAGGCGACCCCGTCATTGTAAGCCCGGAAAGTCACGCCGAATCCGCCTTGCAGCTTCAAGTCCAGTTCGTTGCAGGCTGCAACGAACTCCTTGAAGCGGTAGAACGGCGATTCTACCTTATCCTCTATCTTTTTCCTTCTTTCCCTTGTTACCCGGGAAGATTTACCTACCAAGGTTCCGTCGGCCAGAACCAAACCTATGTTAGAATGTGAGAGAATTGTATCATTTTCATGCATAATCCGGTAAGAAAGCCCATCCCCCGTACTAATCTCGACTTTCAGTCCTCCGTCCGGAGAAGAGAGAGTATAGTTCTTAACTTTAGCCGCCAATGGAGCATTTCCAATAAATAAAAGCAATGACAAGATTGCCAAACCAAGTGTTCTGTTGTTTTTCATAATCTATCGGTTATATACTTTGTGCATTTGCAAAGTAAAATAAAAAAAGAATAAGGAAAGGAAGAAATAATATAATGTAATGGCAGAATCGTCCAATAATTACCGTCCTGCGACACGAATATCCAGCCGGTTGTACTATTTTTCCATCCCGCTAGACTATTTTTCCATCCCGTCCGGAACCGGACTCCCCGTCATTTCTGTCCGGCACGGGCATTATACGCTCCCTTTCACATGAAATCCCTCCGGCATCCCTTCCCTTTTCTCCCGGCAGACCCCAAAAAAAGGATAGTCCCTTCACCCGGAACTATCCTTTCAAGCTCAACACAGAATCAATCCCCCGCGTTATTCAACCGTATAATTGATCACGAAACGGAAATACTTCGAGGTATCATTCATATCCACCCAGCCGACATTCATTTTACCCGTTGTTCCTACGGCAAGCCCGTCATTGTAACCTACTCCGCAAGCCTCATCACTACTGTGATATTCAATGTAGGCGGCATAACCGTCCGTTCCCCAACTGACAGCCTCACCACTTGTATTCATCCAGTAGCCCGGCGCATTGGCTGTATAGTTTTCTCCCATATCGCTCCACTCTCCCGTAGACGGGTCTGCCAGACAGAACTTGATGTCCGTATTATCCGCCGCCTTAGCCAGGAACTCTTCTATGGACATATCAAACACGGTCTCGATATTTTCCTTGTAATCTTCAACCGGCAGGGTCACTGTCGCATTATCGGACGAGAAGACAACAGAAACCACCGACACGGTAGGATCTGTGACCCCGACTTCAAAAGTAAAGCGCACATAGTCATCATAGTCTGGTCCGTTTACCGCAAAACCCACATTCAGCGTAAGGACCGTCCCCGCCACAATGCCTCCTTCCGTCAGTTCCACATTCAATGTTTTCGCCGCTTTATCCAACGTCACCGTAGCCTTGCCGTCCGCATCATCCGCGCTGCACGGCTGGCCGACCGAATTGAAATACCAGCCTGCGCCGTCTTTGGTATAGGCCGTCTTCAACCATTGGTTGCGGGTCGTGTTTATGGGATAAAAGACAGTGGCCTTGGTATCCAGCCCGGCAACAGCCGCATCCACACTCATTCCCATCAATTCTTCAAACTTGTTCGTATAGTCCGACAGGTTCAAAACATAAGCGTGCCTGCCGTTCACTTCCAATGCCACATTAGTAGTAACCTGGGCATTGGTATTTGTCTTCAGATACGGGTTTTCGTTTTCTCCGTATATATGTTTGGATGTTGCGTCAGTATAATCATCGCTACAACCTGCAAAAGCAAGTAGCGAGCAACAGCAAAGTGCCAATAATATATTCTTTTTCATCGTTTTTCTTTTTATAGTTAACAAAGGGTTAATATCCCGGATTCTGAACCAGATTTATATTACCATCCATGATACTCTTGGGTATCGGGAAAATGTCACAATGTTTGTCCGTCGGATCGGTCTTGGCATCCTTGCAGAACCATGATTTGCCATTATACACATTCTGTCCGCTGGTAAGACGGAAACGGATCAAATCCTGACGGCGATGGTGCTCGGCCAGGAACTCCCATCCCAGGTCGTCCAGCAGGCCGCCCAGCTCGATGTCGCTGCCTCCTTCGGTAGTGGTCACCCAATTATCCGCCTCATCCTGCTGTGCAATGTTCTCCCGGTGTCCGTAAGAATATACGCTGCCGCCTTTCAACTGGGTTACCGTACGTGTCGCCTTATCGGGATTCCCTTTGAACGCACGTTGCCTTACCTGAGTAACCAGGCTAGCGGCATCCTGTTCCGTCTCGCCGTTATATCCTCCCAGACGCAACAGGCACTCGGCCTTCATCATCAAGACATCGGCATAGCGGAAGAAAGGCACATCATCATAACTGGTTCCCCAGTCACCATCCTTTATCTCATACTTTACCAACCGGTATCCTTCCATCGGATAGCATCCCGGATTGTCCGTACTGCGGATTTCATACGTATAGTTCAAAGGCTGGCCGTCCACATAAATGGTGTTTCCACTCTGGTCTTGCTGGACACCGCCGATCCAGCAGTCTGTATAACGGGTGTCATTATTCTTGTCATAAGTATCCAGGAACTGGGGCAAGGCGGCTCCGCCTCCTGTAGCCCAACCGGTAAACCCGAAAGTGGCACGCCCGGCCTCGTTCATCCACAAATTGGCAAAATAATTGCCACTGGCATACAGATACTCAAACGGAATCCCGAAGATAATCTCGGGAGAAGAAGAGATGTCCTCCTTAAAGTTATCAGCATAATTCGGCGCCAGGCTGAATTTGTTCGATTCAATGATCACATTCAGCTCGTCAACGCATTTCCGATAGTAAGAATCGTCGGAATGGTCGTCAAACCAAGCATTGTGATTCAAATACATCTTAGCAAGAATCATGTGGACGGTATAGTTATTTATCTTTCCCATCTCCACCTCATCGCCACACTTGTCCTTTATGTCGTCCAGCTCAGAGATGATAAAATCCCATACTTCCTGCGGTTCAGCCTGTTCGGGAAGCCAGCCGTCGGGATGATCATAAGTGGTATCCAAGGGAATATTACGGAAAAGGTCGAACAAAAGATAGTAATACAACGCACGGTAAGCACGTAGCTGGGCCACAGACTCCTCCGATTCCTGCACGGCCTCGTCCGCCAACAGCTTGTTGCACGCATTTATTCCCGAATAGGCGTTTGACCACAACCCACTGAAATGACCGATTTCGGAATGAAACGTATGCTCATGCAGATTGATATACAAATCACCCCAACCTACGCCTATCCGCAAAGGGATCACCCACATGTCCGTACAGATATCCAGGTCAGCGTACCCGTACCATGCCCAATAGAAATTGCGCAAGGAGGAATATACCGGCGCAAACATACTGGCGGCATCCTTTTCCGTAAATTCATATTTCTCGGACGCGATCTGGTTGTAAATGGTTTCACTCAAATCTGTGCAGCTTCCCAAAGAAAGCATGCCGGCGCCTACCATTGAGTATAATAAAGACTTATATAATTTCGGTTTCATAATCTGGTAAATTTAGAAAGTTAAGTTAAGACCAAAAGTAAATGAACGAATGGATGGATATTTGTCGCGATTGTCTATACCTGCATAGGTAGGATACGGATTTGACAACTCCGGATCAAGTCCGGAATAACCGGTTATGCAGAAAAGATTGTCACCGGACAAATAGGCACGGACATTCTTGATGTATTTGTTATTTTTAAACGGGAAATTATAACCGATGGTCAGATTGGTCAACTTCAGGAAGTTACCATTTTCCAGGTAATAGCTTACCATAGTCTGCGGCTGTGAAGAAGACAAGGTGTATTGTCCGCCATAGGGTGCTTCCTCCACCGATTTCAAACGGTTGTAAGCATGAGAATTATTTTCGTAATAAGCACGGGGTTCATTCAGGATCTTAAATCCCAACTGGCTGGTGAACTGCATGCTCAGGTCCCAGTTTTTATAAGTGAAGGTGTTGCCCCATCCCAAATACACTTTCGGCAATCCGTTGCCCAAATATTGGCGGTATTCATCATTGGTCAGGTAAGCAGTAGAGAACTCAACGACTTCCCCGTCCGGCTTTTCAATCAGGAACAGTCCGTTTTCCGACGCGCCGACAGACTTCAAGCCATAAAACTCACCCAAAGGACGTCCTTCCTCCATACGGTGTGTGCTTACACTGATCGGTTCTCCCAAGCCACCGGTATCCATATAACTGTTTGACTCATACATGTCATTAGACAAGCTTAACAATTTGCTGGCATTATGAGCTACCGTCACCACGGTTTTCCACTCAAAGTCCTTGGTCTGCACAGGAATCGCATTGATGGCTACTTCAATACCCTGGTTGCGTACAGAGCCTCCATTGGCAAAAGTGTAACTGTACAAATTGGGCGGAGTAGGAACGCTGTAATTAAACAACAGGTCGGTTGTCTTCTTCCTGTATATATCAACAGATCCTCCTAAACGGTCATTCAAGACACTAAAGTCCAGACCTATATTATATTCCGTAGACTTTTCCCATTTCAAGTCCGGGTTCGGATTGGAAGCGACTTCCAGCCCCGGTTTCCATGTTCCCTTGTCGTAATAATAGGAACTTCCATAGTTATACCGCGTCAACGACATATAAGGATCATTGGGAATCACACCGGTAATACCGAATCCCGCACGCAACTTCAAGTTGTTCAGCCAGGTAATACCCTCCATAAATCCTTCATTACTGATGGTCCATCCCAAAGATGCAGAAGGGAAAGTACCCCATTTGTTATTGTCGCCGAACTTGGACGACCCTTCCTGACGTACACTGACCAGCAAATTATATTTATTGTCAAACGCATAGCTCACACGTGCAAAGAAACCGATCAGCGTATTCTCGTTCTTATCACTGCCCATGCCAGCCTTACCGTCTTTCAACGCCTGGCCGAGACCTAAATTATGCCATTGATAGAAATCTGTCGGGAAATTATAGTTATTGGCATAGAAACGTTCATAAGTATAATACTGATAACTGTAGCCCACCAACGCATTCATACGATGCTTGCCGACATTCAAGTCATACTTGCTGGTCAGTTCCAGGTTGTCCGTACGTGTCTCGTCCTGGGTATGATAAGCATAACCGGTCCATTCATTCAGTTGGTTGCTGAAATAATCCGTTGTGTTATACCCTTTATCATGTGCATTAAAGCGGCTGGTAGCCACCATCAGATTGGTCTGCCATCCTTTGACCGGTTCAAAAGTAACATTACCCGTCGCACGAGTCTCTTCATAGGTATAATTACCCAGACGCTCTTCCAGCATGCCGACCGGATTGTAGTAATAATTCACGTTAAAATCCTCATTATAAGAACCGTCCTCGTTGTAAATGGGAGCGGTAGGATTACGCATAATCGCCTGACGGTAAATATTTGACTGATCGGTGGCCGTTGCATTGGTGGCACTGTTCTTATGCCATTTCTTCACCATATTCAGGTTGACTTTCAGCATATCGTTAAGCATCCAGTGTGAGACATCAAAACGCATACGGATATCTTCGCTGTAAGTGTTCATTATCACACCGTCTTCCTTGCGGTAAGTCACATCCGCCGAGTAAGTGGTCTGCTTGCTTCCTCCCGTTATATTGAAATTATGGTTGTGAGTAAAGCCGGTCCGGCTGACGGCATCCAGCCAGTCGGTATCATATCCCTTATCGGTAAAGTTTGTCTTGCCTGCACGTATATCCTCGGCAGTCATAAATTCCAGCTTTTTGCCGAACTGAGATGCAGAGACGTAACCTGAATAGGATGCAGTCGTATGCGACTCACGTTTGCCGTTCTGGGTAGTGATCAGGATAACCCCGTTTGCACCCCGCGTACCGTAAATGGCAGCAGCCGAAGCATCCTTCAACACATCAATGGAGGCAATATTTTCAGGAGCCACCGTGCTTAAGTCTCCTTCCACTCCATCAATCAGAATCAACGGCGTAGTGCTGCCGTTGACGGAAATGACACCGCGCAGGCGAATCGTGGAAGTCGCATTCGGGTCACCGGACCCCTTGGCAATGCTCAATCCGGCCACCTTACCTTTAATCAGGTCCGCCGCATCCCCGATCTTACCTACCGTAAAATCCTCTGCTTTGACCGAAGCCACCGCACTGGTCACATCACCCTTGCGCTGGGTTCCATAACCAATAACGACCACTTCGTCCATCACCTCGGTATCTTCCTGAAGGGTCACATCAATCTTCCGGTTATTCTTTACCTCAAACTCCTGGGTTTTATATCCAATGTAGGAAATTACCAATACAGACTGGGAGCCTTTTACATTCAGCCTGTATTTCCCGTCAAAATCGGTAATGGTACCGTTGGTCGTTCCTTTTTCCATGATATTAGCACCAATGATGGGTTCTCCCTTTCTGTCTTTCACCACACCGCTTACTGTTACAGTTTGCTGTGTAATTTCCATTTTCATAGACTCTGCTGTTCCCTGAAGTGCAAATACAGGGCTCATCCCTGCACCCGCAATAAGGAAAAAACAGGTTGCGGCCTTTAGCAATGCTTTGCTGAACAAGGCCCGATTGTCATGTGTTTTCATCATACAGTTTTATTTAAAAGGTTTATATGTTCATTCAGTTTACTTTCCATTCAATCACCCCTCCCGAAGCTCCTTTCTGCAATTGTGCTGCAATTTTAAGCCCCTTTGTTTTGACAGGGTTGAAATCCAAACTATTATAGCAATCTTTTTTTACAGTATATTCAGTTAACGCCTCTACCTCTTTCCAACTTTCGCCTTCTTTATAATATAGTTTCCAGCTTTCCGGCACACGGAAATCTCCGTCATAATGGTCAAAATCCAACCAATACACTTGTACGTTCGATACGGTATAAAGCTGGTCGAATTCATAAGCCAGTGTTTCGACAGTACCGTTCTTCAGCCACCAATAGTGGTAAGGTTTCGAGATATCCGATGAACGTTTGGGTTCCCATTGGTCATTTACCCCCCATGCCCATGTTTCCACTGAAGCCGATTCAGGAGCGTCTTTCTGTATGGGGGCTTGTATCATCAAAGTACGTGCTTTGCTGGCGATGGTAGGTTCCGGAGTAGGACGAGCGCACTCGGCTGTTTCGGGAATCCATACGGCCATCTGGTCAGCACCGCGGTTGTTCCATGTAGAATAAGGAATTGCCTTGAATGGAACGTCTTTTACATTGCCGTTTCTTTCAACTTCTTTGGCTGTACCGTTCAAAACTATTACGCCATTCAGCAAATCAGCATGGAAAGAAGCCTCCATCGGAGTACCATCGGGGATGAATTTGTTGAATACAGTACTGTCGGCTTGGTCTTGTCCTTCCAAACAGAACATAATAGGGCCCCGTTCTATAGCCAGTTTGCCATGATCATCCTCTACTTGGTCATTTGCTTTCACACGACGTACCTCCATAGGAAGATTGATTTCAACCACATCACCCGCTTTCCAGTTGCGTACAAGGGTGGCATAACCGTCATATTGCTTCGCATTGACTTTGGAGCCGTTTACAGAAATGCTATAAGCCTGAGCCTTGTCTGTAAATGAGTAGAGGTCTGTGGGTACGGGAGCGTCTTGTGCCCATCCGGGAATACGCACACGCAAAGCAAACTCCTGTTCTTTTTCGGGAGTGACGGAAATACTTATCTTTCCGTTCCACGGATAGTCCGTAGTTTGTTCCACATTTATTTTATTGCTTTCCGTTTCAATATCCGCCTTGCTTTGGATATAGAGATTGACATACACATCATTGCCTTGAGTAGCATACATATAATAAGGTACCGAGGCCACGAAACGGGTTATGTTGCCCGGACAGCAGGCACATCCGAACCAATGCTGGCGCTCATGCTGCCCCATGGATTCCAACGGATTGTCATAGAAGAACTTGTCACCACTGAGTGATACGCCCGAAATGACTCCGTTATACAACGCGCGTTCCAGCACATCCGCATATTTGGCATCTCCCGTAGCGAGGAACATACGATGGTTCCAATACACATTAGCTATAGAGGCGCAGGTTTCGCAATAGGCTGTGTGATTATTCAGTTCATAGTTGGGACCGAATCCTTCACCTTGTGGACGAGAACCGATTCCGCCTGTGATAAAGAGTTTTTTGCCGGCCATATTTTCCCAAATACGGGTTAAGGCATTGAAATAGGCGGTATCATGAGTCAAAGCGGCTACATCTGCCACTCCGGAGTAGAGATATCCGGCACGGACGGCATGACCTACTATCTCGTCTTGTTGCAGGATGGGCTTGTGATCCTGACTATATTCGCTCAGTTTATGTCCGTCAGAGCCTCTGCCGGTTTCCTCTACAAAATATTTGGCTGTCTGCAAATATTTCTCATCACCTGTCACCTTATATAGTTTGACAAGAGCCATCTCAGCGATAGGATGACCGCTGGGACGATGGATCTGTCCTTCGCCGGGTCCGAAGACCTGACATACCAGATCGGCATTTTTGATAGCTACATCCAGTAACGTACGTTTTCCGGTGGCGCGATAATGAGCAACGGCGGCTTCGTACAAATGGCCGCTATTATAGAGTTCGTGACTGTTGATTTTTTCCCAACGGTGCGTGCCCCACCAACCGGATAAACGGGTACATTGATTGGTTACACAGGTAGTAAGATAACCATCCGGTTCCTGTGCGGCAGATATGATATGGATTACACTGTCCAGGTAGTGATCCAGTTTCTCATCATATTTTACGGCTAACGAGTAGGAAGCTCCTTCTATAATTTTATAGGGATCGGTATCGTCGAAAGAAAAGTCACCGCGATGTTCGCCTTTCATCAGACCACCCGCAATGGCAAAATTATCGAACCGGCCGTTCTTTTCACATTCTTTGAAAGCGGATGGGATGGAAACGGTGCGGTTAGTTTCGATGCGCGGTGTCCAGAAATTATCATCTAAATGAACTTGGGTGAAGGGAACTTCTTTGATAGGGGCATCAGGTTGTGTATAAGGCGTACTACATGCACATACGCTTATTATAGCAATGCTGCTCCATACTATTTGCAATTTGTTTTTCATACTATATCTGTGTTTTTTATTTCAGTATCAACTATGTCAACAGATGCAAAGTAAGTGAACAAACCGATAAAAGGATGGAAGAAAAATCTATTATGCTGCGAAAATCGTCTTGAATATGACAAATATATATATAATTTAATATTGCTGATTATCAGATGAATATACTATTATTGTAGACGATTTTTTTATTCTATTAGACAATTGTTTTATCCTATAAAGACAAAAATCAAGTGAATTTCTCTGTTCTTGAACTTAAATAGTTGGAGATACTTAATTCTTCTTAGAAAACCTCAACGGGGTTTGGTGAAACTTTCCTTCTCTGATAATATAAGTTAGATTGGCATCTCTTATTTAATAGAAAATTTAATGATATAAATATGATATATGCATATATTCGGGTTTCAACTGATAAACAGACTGTAGAGAACCAGCGATTCGAGATAAATCGTTTTGCCAAACAGAGGGATTTCCAGATTGATGTGTGGGTAGAAGAAACGGTTTCGGGAACACGGTCAGCCAAAGACAGAAAGCTTGGCGTACTATTGAAAAGAATAAAGAAAGGTGATACATTGATTGTGTCGGAGATTTCTCGTTTGGGAAGGAGATTGATGGAAGTAATGAGCATATTGAATGCATGTATGTTGAAAAATGTCATCCTACTCACGGTGAAAGAGAAATATGAGCTGGGAAATAATATACAATCCCAAATATTGGCATTCGCTTTTTCCCTCTCTGCACAAATAGAACGTGACTTGATTTCCCAACGTACCCGTGAGGGACTTGCACGCAGAATTGCCTCCGGACAAAAGTTGGGACGTCCCATGGGAGGACATAACTCGAAATATAAACTTACGGGAAAAGAAGAAAAAATTAAGGCTATGCTGGAGGCGGGAACCAGCAAGGCGGAGATGGCGAGGAAATTGAAAGTGAGCAGAAATACACTGGCAGCTTTTCTGAACAGGAATGAGGCAGGGATTCATTCCAACTGATAAAGGTGGTATGTCTGTCATTTGTAATAAGAAGAGATAAAGCCTCTGATAGATTATTCTTACTCAAGTTTCGGTTTTAGCATAAAGTCAGGATATACATAAAGCACAAAAACGTTCTGTCACAGTAACATGCACATTACTAATCACTTCCTGTGTAAAAGTCTCTCAAATACCCCTCAATTGGTATGCCGGTGGCAAAACACATTCGTTTTTGGGGTGTTCGCATTCGGGAATTCCAGCGGACAGGATGTAGAGTCAGCCCCTCACTGCCTCCCGGCTACTCGTGGGTATCATAGTTCATACCTGACAGGACAGGATACTGTTTGCTTCGGCTACTGACCCCTGTTGCGTATGTAATAAGAACCCATTCCTATCGTATCTTCACTCCGCTCCGTTTGATATTTCACCTCAGTGAAGCAACTGTTCCACTAGGGTGAAAGCGGCTGTTCACCTAAGTGAAATCGCCTCTTCACCTGGGCGAAACAACAAATGCAGCAAGACAAAATACGCCATAGCTACGCTCTCTTGCAAAGAAGCGACCGCAACTATGGCACAGGAGTTAAAACGACCTGTATACGTTAAGCTGAATTTGACAGCGGAGAATGGCAAACCGTTTCAGGGGAACTTGGAATGCATTCACACAGTATATCGTTGGTTTACAGTAAGATACTGCGCACAATTTGGAATGATAATGTACTGATACAGAAGAAACTGAGACGAAAAATCATCGAAAATTGGCATCTTATCTTTGTAATTACAAATGCGGCAAGAAGCAACAATTTTGTGCGGTTATGGCAAGAGTAAAACCATGAACAAAATATTCACCTTTCTGCTTGTCCCACTGCGAGGCATAACGGTGCAGGCACCCGGCAATGTATTCAAAGTAAGGTTTCCATTTGCCATCATAAGCCAGCCCTGAGGCAAGCTTCCTCTTTTCATAACTGTCGAAAGTCAAGTCGTTTTCATGATAAGTATCCAGAATGTAGGCAAAGAGTTGTTCACGTACCACTTGGTTGGGGATGGTGAGTTTGGTTTCTCCTTTATGCATTCCGCTGATGGTCAGCATTCCGAAGTAGAAAAGCAATCAGTTCTATCAACTCGTCTACCGAATGATTGAATTGGCACGTTGTGGAGTAATACTCCAGCATGTCCCGTACATCCTTTTCTGTGAATCCTGTCATTTCATTGAATTGTGGATTCAGCGTGTAATTGGTGCCGATGTTGAATCCGCTGGTCAGGTCATCCATGGTAACCGGACTCACTCCCGTTATAAAACAACGCTTGATAGCATATACGTTCCGGCCTTTACAGTGTCGAAAAAACTGCGCAGGTAACCGGTGCCGTGTGTCTCGCTTCTATAATTGTCCAGGCATGAGGGTTCGGATAAAATCTTATTGGTGAAATGGTCGTATTTATCCATAAAAAGATAAATGCTTTGTCCGGCTTTATAACATTCTTTGTACAAGTAATCCAACTGTTCCACAGCACCCCGTTTGGCGTTAAGCCCTTCCTTTATCCCTTGGGGGAGCATAGATATCACAAAAGAAGTTGAACTCGGTATTGCAATGTGCATCCAGTGACTGGCGGTACGAGTGTAATTCGGCATTTACCACTGCGAAGTTCAGATAGATAATAAGATAAGAATTGCGTTCGGGAGTGGGGTGTTATCCATGGTAGTTTTATCCGTTTACGATAAAACAATACTGGGTGACTCATATTAACATCTTCACATGCCAAGCTTAAAATAAAACATGCAGTAATATATGTGTATAATTATTTTCTTCTTCTTCCTGTCAAAACAAAGGGGCTTAAAATTGCAGCACAATTGCAGCAAGGAGCTTCGGGAGGGGTGATTGAATGGAAAGTAAACTAAGAATATAAACCTTTTAAATAAAACTGTATGATGAAAACACATGAGAACCGGGCCTTGTTCAGCAGGGCTTTGCTGAAGGCTACCACCTGTCTTTTCCTTACTGCGGGTGCAGGAGTCAGTAGTGTATGGGCAGCACCGGAAGAGAATGCCCAAGCAACCTCGATAGTACAACAAAGTAGCACTGTCAATGGTAAGATTACAGACGCAAATGGAGAACCCATCATTGGTGCCAGTGTTGTGATAAAAGGTACTACTAACGGAACTATAACCGACTTCGACGGTAACTTTATGCTGGAAGTTCCTGCTAAAGCTACTTTAGTTGTATCCTATGTGGGATATAAAACGCTAGAGGTCTCTGTAAACGGAAAAAAAACACTTAACATCAATTTGAAGGAAGACACAGAAATGCTTGATGAAGTAGTAGTGGTAGGTTACGGTACTCAAAAGAAAGCTACACTAACCGGTTCTGTTTCACAGGTAGGTGGTGAAGAACTGAAGAAAGTGGCTGCAACAAATCTTACTAATACACTTGCTGGAAAAACAGCAGGTGTCATTGCTAATACACGTTCGGGCGAACCGGGTGAAGATAACGCTGACATTCTTATCCGTGGTAAAGGAACTCTAGGAAGTACCTCCCCTCTTATTGTCGTCGATGGTATTGCCGACCGGTCATTCAGTCATCTCAATCCCGAAGATATTGAATCTATCTCTATATTGAAAGATGCCTCAGCAGCTATTTATGGTGCACGTGCCGCTAATGGAGTAATCCTGGTTACAACCAAACGCGGTACAGAAGGAAAAGTCAAAATCAACTATAGTGGTAATGTATCTTTCTCCCAGCCAACCCGCATCCCTGAAATGTTAGATTCCTACCAATATGCCACCTATGTAAATGAATACGATGCCGGACACGGTGAAGCCGCCACCTACTCTGCCGAAGCATTGGGTATGATTCAAAGTGGTGAAGATCAAATCCGCTATCCTAATACAGACTGGTGGAGTGAAGTAGCCAAAGACTGGGCTACCAAAACTCAACATAGCTTGGCTATCAGTGGTGGTAATGACAAAATATCTTTCTATACCTCGGCACAATACATGTATCAAGACGCTATTTACAAGAAAGGTGTACAAGACTATAATCAATATCAGTTTACTACCAATCTTGATGCAAAAATTACGAAAGCAATAAAATTCAGCATGGATATTTTAGGCAGGCAGGAAGTCAGGAATCGTGGTGTATATTCTACAGAAGATCTGTTTGGCTATTTTCTTACTACTAATCCGATGGCAGCTCCTTATTATCCTAACGGTCTGTTGCGTGTAGGCTATGATGGAGTAACCAACAATGCCGCTGTAAAAGTAACTGATATACCGGGTACTAACAAAACGACATACAGTACTCTTAACCTAAAGCCAAGACTCCGTATAGACTTAGACGTCATTACCAAAGGATTATATGTAGAGGGTTATGCCGCACTGGACTTTCATTTTAATGATGGAAAACAGATAAACAATCCTTATGATGTTTACCAATATGACGCAGCAACAGATTCCTATATCAACAGACGTGATGCCACAGGTTCCATCAGTGTTAACCAATGGTTCAACAAAGATAAAACCATTACCTTGAATGCCCGTTTAGGATATAGTCACGATTTTAAAGGTGGACATCATGTAGATGCTTTTATAGCTTACGAACAAAGTAAATACGATTATACCGGTATTTCTGCCTATCGTACAAATTATTTATCAACAACTATTCCTGAAATCTTCGCCGGAAGCGATGTAGCTAAAGACAAGGATAATAGTGGAAGTTCGAATGTAACAGCTCGTCAAAACTATTTCGGTCGTATCAATTATGCCTACAAAGACAAATATCTGGCAGAATTTACAATGCGCTATGATGGTTCTATGAATTTTGCTCCGGGACATCGTTGGGGAGCTTTTCCGGCGTTTTCTTTAGGTTGGGTGATGTCAGAAGAAGAATTCTTCCAACCCTTGAAAAATGTAGTAAGTTTCTTCAAAGTAAAAGGTTCATGGGGTATGATGGGTAATGATAATGTAACTGCTTATCAGTATATGTCGCAATACAAATTCATTGATTTAAACAATACCAGCTCCATGTGCTTCGGTGATGAAGTAGTAAAAGCAATTTATGAATCACGTACAGCCAACCCTTTAATTACTTGGGAAAAAGCAAAAACCTGGAATCTAGGGTTTTCTTCACAATTCCTTGATGGTAAGTTCGGATTGGATTTGGATTATTTCCAATCACGCCGTAATGACATTTTGATTACCCGTAATGCTTCTATCCCTACCTATTCGGGGTTAGTTCTTCCAGCCGAAAATTTGGGTAAAGTAAAAAATCACGGTCTAGAACTCATTGCAACCTATCGTGACCATTCTGGTGATTTCTCATGGGGAATAACAGGAAATTTCACTTATGCCAATAACAAAGTAGTATACGAAGATGAAGCTGCTTCCACTCCAGAATGGCAACGTCGTACCGGTCATCCTATTGACGGAATGGTACTATATAAAGCATTAGGAATCTATCAAACACAAGAACAGGTAGATAACACACCTCACATTGCAGGTGCCAAACCCGGTGACTTAATTTATCAAGATACCAATGGAGATGGAAATATTACCTGGGATGATGCTATACGTTTAGATAAATCGGCCACACCTAAAATAATCTTCGGTCTGACCCTGAACGGAGCATGGAAAGGTTGGGATCTGAATGTATTTTTCCAAGGACAAGCTGATGCAGAGCAATTGGTTCAACCGACCATGAATATGGCAACCGATTTCTATGAAGGACGCTGGATAGAAACAAATACAGCAGAACAAAATGCTGCTGCCAAATGGCCACGTGCATTCATCAAGCAGACATATGGTGACGCATGGAATGGTGTAGCCTCTACATGGTGGTTACGTGACGCTTCCTTCGTTCGTCTGAAATCTATAGAATTAGGATACACACTACCCAAAATGTGGACTAAAAGCATAGGTATTGAGAATGCACGTATTTATGTTAATGGTAACAATCTTTTTACCATTGATGGTATGAAAATATGTGATCCAGAGGCCGGTATGTTCAAAAACACAGATGGTTATGTGGTGGAGTCCGGTGGAGTCAGAGGTTACCCTCTCCAACGCATGATTACAGTCGGAGCTAATGTTACATTCTAATGACCTATAAAACTAAAGTACAAAATGAAAAAACATATATTACTTTGTGCAGCACTTGCACTTTCAAGTTTCGGACTTCCTTCTTGTTCAGATATTTTAGATCAAAAACCACTAGACTCATACACAGATACAGCTGTTTGGGGTGATTTGAGCCTGGCGGAAAGTTTCTTAAACTACTGTTATTTACGAGTGGAAGCAGAAAATACAAACGGCGTAATGTTCTGTAATTATACAGATGAAACCTATCATATGCACGACTATGGAACAAGTACCTATACACAAGGCCGTGCTTCATGTGACAACTATAATACCGGGTGGACTGAAGGAAAAGGAAATACGTGGTCACATTATTATGGCGGCATTAAATTATGCAACCAATTATTGGAAGACATCATGGATACGCCTGCCAATACCGATAGTGAAAAAGAATGGAAAAATCAGATAATCGGCCAGGGCTACTTTTTACGCGCCTACTACTATCATATGCTATATAGTGTCTATGGACGTATTCCATTGATTGACCATACTTATGACTTGGATTCTGAATTCAAAGAGGAACGTGCAGATATGGATGATGTAGCTGATTTTATTGTTGCTGATTGTGATAAAGCTGCTGAATTACTTCCCACAGTCTATAAAGATGCAAGTGATTTTGGGCGTGCAACCAAAGGGGCGGCCCTTGCTTTAAAAGGCCGAGTATTGCTTTATAAAGCAAGTCCCTTATTCGGTACTCCCTCTAGAGAAAAATGGCAGGCGGCAGCAGATGCAAACAAAGCAGTCATCGATATGAATATCTATTCTTTAAAACAAGTTTCGAATAGTGATGAATATGCAGATCTGTTCTTCGATTCCAAAAATCCGGAAGTAATTTTCGAAAAACTTTATGATGAAAAAGGAATTGCAGGAAGTAGTGCCAGCCTAGTTATGCAAGCTCCTGCCGGACCTGGTAACGGATATGAAGGCTGGAGTACGTGGCAACCCACTTACGAAATAGTAGAACTCTTCCAGAATGCTGATGGTACACCTTATAAACCGGCAGAAACCAAACCATTCACGATTTTACAAACCACAATTGACCCTGACTCTGGAGAAGCCACACAAAAAGAAGTCACTATACAGGCATCAGATGTAAACCCATGGGAAGGTAGAGAAATCCGTCTGAAAGCAAATATTCTCTATGATGGTATGCTGTGGGGATACGGAGATTCAAACCGTGAAATCGAATTATTTGAAGCCGGAGCAAAAGGGGTCATTCCGGGTAAAGATTCACGTACAGGAGAAACTTGGTGGAACGGTACAAAAACTGGATATAATATGCGAAAGTTCTTATCTTCTCATATTAATTTTTATGACGATACGGTAGTAGATACTACCCCATGGTTCTTCATCAGACTGGCAGAAGTCTATTTGAACTATGCTGAATGTCAGATAGAGCTAGGTAACAATGCCGAGGCTCTAAAATACATCAACCTTATCAGAAACCGTGCGTTATTACCGGATGCCACAGGCAAAGACATACGGACTGAATATGAATATGAACGCACTGTAGAATTGATGTTCGAAGGACAACGATTCTTTGACTTACGCCGCTGGAAGAAAATGGAAGAAACATATTCCAAAGAACATTGGCCTACCGGATTAAAAATTTATAAATTGCAGAATGGAACCAAAATATATTATCATAACCCAGAAGCCGTACAGCAACGTAATTTCGATGCCTCAAAAAATTATTGGTGGCCTATCCCACGTTACGAGTTAAACAAATCAACGTTACTAGATGCCGCACCGTATGAATAAAAAATAGTATTTCTTGATTATTATATATTACAGGAACGGAAAATAAAAACCGTTCCTGTTTTCAAAAAAAGTAATTATATATGAATAAACATACCTTCTTTTTATTTCTGGCAATAATAATCACTTCCTGTTCCAACGCACAAAGAAACAGCGATATCCCTCTACCCTCCGGCAAGTCCATCTATATCCCCAAGGAGCTTCAAGGCATGGATTTACAGAATCCGGCAAGTCAGTGGAGTTATCACCGTATGGCATACACCGAGAACTTCGTCATCTTCTGGGAGAAGGGCTTCGGCAATGACCTCAGCAACCCACCACAGCTGGAGGGGCATTCCATGAAGGTGGATCTGCCCGGTCTGAAGGAGAAGCTGGAAAACTTCTACGCTTATTTCTACCACACGCTGCAGTTTGCCAGGCAAGGCTCGAAATGTGATAAATACCGCATGATGGTCATGATAAACTATTCCCTGGAAGGCACTGCCTACGGAGGGGATTACGACGGGCAGATCGGTGCGCTCTGGATCACCCCCAACCGGGTACAAGATGAGAAATTGAATTGTATCGCGCATGAACTGGGGCATAGCTTCCAGTCACAAATCACCTGCGACGGTCAAGGAGAAGCTTGGGGTGGTTGCGGCTTTTTCGAGATGACTTCACAATGGATGCTCTGGCAAGTAAATCCTGACTGGATGACCGATGAGAAATATCATTGGGATGCGTTCAAAACCCTTACACACAAAGCTTATCTGCATTTGGATAATATTTATCATTCACCATATGTGCTTGAATACTGGGGAATCCGGTACGGTCTGCCTTTCATAGCCGAACTGTACCGCCAGGGAAAACGTGGGGAGGACCCTGTCATTACCTACAAACGGCTGAACAGTCTTGGACAGAAAGAGTTCTGTGACGAGATGTTCGACGCCTGTCGCCATTTTGTCAACTGGGATTTTAAGCGGGTATGGAAAGAGACACGCCCGTACGCAAACCAATACACTTGCAAAATGAATCCATCTGAAGAGGGATGGTACCGGGTTGCACCCGAAAACTGTCCTGAGAATTATGGTTTCAACGCAGTTCCCCTCTCCGTTCCCCAGCCGGGAAGTGCCGTGGAAGTGGAGTTCCTTGGGGAGGCAGGTAGGGAGGGTTACAATTCCGTCCACCCGGAGAAAGCCGGCTGGAGATACGGTTTTGTCGCTGTCACTCGGGAAGGAAAATCCGTTTACGGAGAAATGGGAAACAACACGGAAGGAGTGGTGAAGTATATTGCTCCCAAGGATGTACCGTTGGCCCACTTGTGGTTGGTTGTCATGGGGGCTCCGACGGAACACTGGATGAATCCCATATCCGGGGAAAAAGATGCACAATGGCCTTATAAAATAAAAATAACCGGCAGTTTCCTACTCACCTCGGCAAATTGAAAGATTCATCTGGAATCCTTACTTTTTCTTCGAATTTTCTCTTTTCTTTCTCAGAAAAGTAGTAATCTTGCATAAGATTTAGAAATAAGAAGAAAATACTATGAAAAGACTAGTCCTATTGCTATTGAACTTACTGATGCCGATGATTCTGTTTGCTGCGTCCAATGACCTCTGTTTCCGTCATTTTTCTGTAGAAGACGGACTATCATCCAATTCGGTACGTGCTTTAATGCAAGATAAATACGGTTTTCTATGGATAGGAACGGATGAAGGACTGAACCGCTATGACGGTACTACTGTAAAACTCTATAGACTGAAAGATAGGGGAGCTAATGAAGCTATTTCATCTTTATACAGCACCCTCAACAAGATATGGATAGGTACAGACGAAGGCATATATATCTATGATTACGAAACAGAAGATATAATGCCTTTTGTACTGGCCACCTCCAAAAATATCCATATTGAAACAAATACGAACCATATTGTCGAAGATAAAGACAAAAACCTATGGTTCACTACGGTAGGACAAGGAATATTCAAATACAACACCATCACCAACCACTTGGAGCAATACGAATTTAAAAACGCAAATGGTTTAATGGCAAGTGTGCTGGTGGATAGTGAAAACCAAATATGGGCCATTACCAATTGGGGAAACTCAGGTCTTTTCAAACTGAATAAAGCAGAAAATAAATTCGAGACTTTTCCGCTCTCCTATGAAAGCGGAAAGCATGACTCAAACGCATTGGTCATGTTGGAAGACTCGGAACATACACTGTGGTTAGGAACCTGGGAGTGTGGTTTGCAAAAAATCGATAAATACAGCGGAAAGGCCACTACTTATCTGCATCCGACAGACGGAAAAGGTGCCACCCATATTCATTCTATCATGGAATATGCCCCTCACCAGCTACTCATAGGCTCGGATGACGGGCTTCTGTTATTCAATACCATTACAGAGGAATATCAATTGTTTACAGAAGATGAAACAAACCCACATTCATTGTCCAACCGTTTTGTTTATCCTATTATAAAAGATCATGAAGGTGGAATATGGATCGGAACTTACTATGGAGGAGTAAATTATATCTCACCCAATACTGGACAATTCGAAAGTTTTGTCCACTCACGTTTCTCCAATTCTGTTAACGGAACAGTCATCGGACGGTTCTGCGAAGACTCTAACGGAGATGTATGGATCGCTTCGGATGACGGAGGGTTAAACCGCTTTTCTCCCAAAAATAGAAAATTTTCCCATTATTTGCCCTTGGAGGGAAAAAACAGTCTGTCCTATCACAATGTACATGCACTTTGTATGGACGGTGATAATTTATGGATCGGTACTTATACTGGAGGGGTAAACGTATTAAATCTGCAAACGGGAACTTTTAAAACATATTCTGCCTATCAGGATAATCCCGCCTCACTGGACGGAACCAGTTCTTATGCCATATTCAAAGACAGAAAAGAGAGAATATGGGTCACCTCCATGTCCGGAGTAAATCTATATAACCGGGAAAAAGATAATTTCACCCGAATTAAATACTTGGACGCACTGACCATTGACATTGACCAGGATACCAAAGGAAATCTCTGGTTCTCCACCCAAGGCAAGGGATTATTTAAATACCATCCAGAAAAACAGATATGGAAGAACTATATACATGACCATAAAAATCCGAACTCACTGGCAAACAACCAAGTGAACTGTGTACTGATTGACACAAACGGAGAGATGTGGGTGGGAACCATGAACGGGCTCTGCAAATACAATGCGGAAGAAGATGCATTCGAAACTTTACCTCTTGAAATTCCCAGTCACAATATATGCAGCATCATCGAAGACCAACGCATATTGTGGCTCACCACCACCAAAGGGCTAGTGCGCTACACCCCTGGAGAAGGTTGCCGAGTATTTACTAAAAGCGACGGACTGCAAAGTGAACAATTCCTACCTAATGCTGCCTTAAAAGCATCGGATGGAAAAATTTATATCGGCTCGGTAAACGGATTTAATGCTTTCTACCCCCATCAGATTAAGACAAATGTGATGCTTCCTCCAGTAATCATTACAGAACTGGAAATAGATAATAAGGAAATCCAAACTGGAAACAAACTGCTTCCAAAATCTCTCAACCAGTTGGAAGAACTGGAGCTATCCTATAAAGAAAATGCATTCAGCTTGCTTTATGCCTCTTTAAGCTATTGCACCCCCAATAAAAACAAATACGCCTATAAACTGGAAGGATTTGACAAAGACTGGAACTATGTAGGCTCCCAGAATAAGGCCACTTACACCAATTTGCCCGCAGGAACCTATCTTTTCAAAGTAAAGGCGACCAATAATGACGGAATATGGAATGAAAAAGGAACCAGTCTGAAAATCACCATCCACCCTCCTTTCTATTGGTCCACCGCTTCCAAACTGCTCTATTTTATATTGGTTTGCATAGCTTTCGGATTCGTCATCCGCTTCATCATCAAACGGACAGAGAAGAAACATACGGCTGAAATAAACAAACTGAACGCCAACAAGGAAAAAGAAGTACACGAAGCCAAAATCAAGTTCTTCACCATGATAGCCCACGAAATACGCACACCGGTATCCCTTATCATAGGACCTTTGGAGAAAATAATGAAATCCCCCGTGTCCCTGCCGTCTACAGTACGCGACGATCTAAATATTATTGACCGTAACAGCCAGCGTCTGCTGTTCCTGGTAAACCAATTGCTGGATTTCCGGAAGGTGGAACAGGAAGGAATGAAAATGAAGTTTGCTTCCCAAAATATCCACCAACTGCTCAAAGCGGTTTGTGAACGTTTCGAACCTTTCATCGCCCAACATGGAGCACGGCTTACTGTGGAATATCCTGAAGCAGATTTCACAGCTATAGTAGACAGTGAAGCGGTAACCAAACTAGTCAGCAACCTGTTAACCAATGCCAGTAAATACACAAAAGATGAAGTTACTCTTACCTGTATCGTACAGCCGGAACAACATACTTTTATAATCCGAGTGACAGATAACGGCATAGGGATCAGCAAAGAAGAACAAAAGAAGATATTCCATCCGTTCTATCAGGCTATGGATAACAAGCCGGGAACAGGTATCGGCCTCAGCATTGTCAAAAGTATTGTAGAATCACACAATGGCTGCATTGAAGTGGAATCCGAAGTGAACAAAGGGTCATCTTTTATCGTAACACTGCCTGTAGAACAAGCACAAGTCCTGCCACAGGATACGGGCACATCACTATTGAACAACCCAGCCATTCCCGAAGAAATCTTGCAAGAGGACCTCTCCGGTTCTCCTATCAAACATAAACCAACCATGCTGATTGTGGATGATAATGAGGAAATGTTGAATTTCCTTTCGAGTAGTCTGGCTGATAAATACAGCATACTTACCGCAGAAGACGGTATAGAAGCATTAAATAAACTCAAAGAAAACGAAGTGACACTCATTGTAAGCGACTGGATGATGCCACGCATGGACGGAGTGGAATTCTGCAAAGCGATAAGGACTAACCAAACTACCAGTCATATACCCTTCATCCTGCTAACGGCCAAGACAGATACCAACTCCAAGATAGAAGGTATGGATTGTGGTGCAGATGCCTACATAGAGAAACCTTTCTCCATGCAATACTTGGAAGCATGTATCAAGAATCTGGTAGACTTGCGTAATCTGCTGCGTCAGAAATTCTCGAAGATGCCGCTGGTTCCGCTGAACAGCATTGCCAATAATTCTATGGACGACAAGTTCCTTACCCGCATGAATGAAATCATAGAAGAGAATTTCTCCAATCCGGAATTATCCGTAGATTTCCTGGCCGAAAAGTTGTGTATCAGCCGTTCGGGTCTGTTTGCCAAAATTAAAACATTGGCCAATATCACCCCTAATGAACTGATTCAAGTGGTACGTTTGAAAAAAGCAGCGATCTTGCTAGCAGAAAACAAATACCGCATTAATGAAATCTGTTATATGGTAGGATTCAATAATCCGTCTTATTTCTCCAAGTGTTTCCAGAAACAGTTCGGCATGAAACCGGGGGAATTTGTAAACGGGAAAAGAGAAGAATAAAAACTAATCAAAAATCATTCCCTAAAAATAAAAAATCCGGTTTCCCCTTTTCAGAGAAACCGGATTCATGATGAACGAGTGATTTTATTTCAATCAATAATTATTCTTCTTCACTTCGAAATAAGCTTGCGGATGCAGACATGCAGGACATACTTCAGGAGCTTCCGTACCTACATAAATGTAACCGCAGTTACGGCACTGCCATACAGTTTCTTCCGCTTTCTTGAATACTGTGCCTTCTTCCACATTCTTCAATAAAGCCAGATATCTTTCCTCATGCCCCTTTTCAGCTTCAGCGATTCTGCGATACATAGTAGCGATAGCAGGAAAACCTTCCTGATCGGCCACATCAGCAAAGTGAGGGTAATCAGTAGTCCATTCTTCATTTTCACCGGCAGCCGCAGCTTTTAAATTCTCCATAGTGGTACCAATGATACCTGCAGGATAGCTGGCAGTGATTTCTACCATACCACCTTCCAACCATTTAAACATACGTTTCGCATGTTCCTTTTCCTGATCAGCTGTTTCAGTAAAAATAGCAGCAATCTGTTCATAACCTTCTTTCTTTGCTGTACTTGCAAAGTAAGTATAACGCATTCTAGCCTGTGACTCACCTGCAAATGAAGTCAGCAAATTTTTTTCTGTCTGTGTACCTTTTACGCTCTTAGCCATAATAATTAGTTTTATTAGTTAGTTATTATTCAATCATCTTTTGGTAATACAAAGATATATCTTTTATTCCAAAATTGTATTCATTACAATTATATTTTTATATTTAATTAAACGTTCACTTTATATAAAATAAACAAGAACACCTACTATTTGTGTTCACAACAACATTAACATTTTTCATTATGAAAAGCATCATCAAATTATTCACTTTTCCCCTCCTTACTATAATAGGATTTAATTCGTGTGCGTCCATACCGTTAAAGGTCGGAGAATCTGAAAACAACTCCACTTACACTGTCAGCTATCTGTTTGAACATGACGGTTGCAAGGTATATCGTTTTTACGATAAAGGAAATTACGTTTACTTTACTACGAGAGGAGATGTAACCAGTATCACAAATGATTCTACCGCCCAACGCACCATTACTATCAACAAAACACCCTATGAATAACAAAAATACGAATTTAAATAGAATAATACCTTAATTTATACATTAATTTTATCTACTTTTGCAACTCGTTTAAAATCATAGCATAAAGTAGTTGACAAATGAAAGCATTTGAATTCAAGCCGAAGCTCTTCACTACCCTACAGAATTATTCAAAAGAGAGCTTCATGGCCGACCTTATGGCCGGAATTATCGTAGGTATTGTTGCACTTCCACTAGCTATCGCATTTGGTATCGCTTCGGGAGTTTCTCCAGAAAAAGGCATCATCACTGCTATTGTAGCAGGATTTATCATCTCTTTATTAGGAGGAAGCAAAGTACAAATAGGCGGACCTACCGGAGCATTTATCGTAATTATCTATGGTATCATCCAAGAATACGGCATCAGCGGATTAACAGTAGCAACTCTTATGGCAGGAGTACTCCTTATTTTATTAGGTGTATTCAAGCTGGGAGCTGTTATCAAATTTATTCCTTATCCCATTATTGTAGGATTTACCAGTGGTATTGCCGTCACCATTTTTACGACACAGATTGCCGATATCTTCGGACTGAACTTCGGAGGAGAAAAAGTACCGGGAGACTTTATAGGCAAATGGATGATTTATTTCCGTCATTTTGATACTGTTAATTGGTGGAACGCCATTGTCAGCATAGTCAGTGTCCTGATCATCGCACTGACTCCCCGATTCTCAAAAAAGATCCCAGGCTCGCTGATTGCCATCATTGTAGTGACTATTGCCGTATACCTGATGAAGACATACGGCGGAATCACTTGCATCGACACCATTGGCGACCGTTTTACCATTCAGTCACAGTTGCCGGATGCAGTAGTACCCAAATTAGATTGGGAAGCTATCAAGAATTTATTTCCGGTTGCCATCACCATTGCTGTACTGGGAGCCATAGAATCTCTGTTGTCTGCTGCCGTAGCCGATGGTGTCATTGGTGACCGCCACGATTCAAACACGGAACTGATAGCCCAGGGCGCAGCCAATATTATCGCTCCACTGTTTGGCGGTATTCCTGCTACAGGAGCCATCGCACGTACCATGACCAATATCAACAACGGTGGAAAATCACCTGTTGCAGGTATCATTCATGCAGTCATTCTGTTGCTGATTCTCTTGTTCCTGATGCCTCTGGCACAATATATCCCGATGGCCTGTCTGGCAGGTGTATTGGTGATTGTTTCTTATAACATGAGCGGCTGGCGTACTTTCAAGGCGTTGCTGAAGAATCCGAAATCAGACGTCACCGTACTACTGATCACTTTCTTCCTGACTGTTATCTTTGATTTAACCGTAGCTATTGAAGTAGGTTTGCTCATTGCCTGTGTATTGTTCATGAAACGTGTCATGGAAACAACAGAAATATCGGTTATCAAAAATGAAATCGACCCCAATAATGAATCCGATCTGGAAGTGCACGAAGAACATCTCATGGTTCCCAAAGGTGTGGAAGTATATGAAATCAATGGTCCCTACTTCTTTGGTATCGCTACCAAGTTTGAGGAAATCATGTCCGAACTGGGCGACCGTCCCAAAGTACGGATTGTACGTATGCGTAAAGTACCATTCATTGACTCTACCGGTATTCACAACCTGACTAATCTATGTGAAATGTCTAAAAAAGAAAATATTCAAATTGTGCTTTCGGGAGTGAATGAAAAAGTGCATCAAATTCTTGAAAAATCAGGATTTAATGAATTACTGGGAAAAGAAAATATCTGTCCTAATATTAATGTAGCACTGGAAAAGGCAAAGGACATTATAGAAAAATAAAACGGACTACTCTATTAAAAGAATTTATCTATGGAAAAGAGGATACTCCCGATAGCTGGAATATCCTCTTTCTCATCTAAATACTTCAGGTTGGTACTACTCCACCAAAGAGTGGCATGAATAGAATGCCAATATCCGTTCTTTCAGTAAATAGGTATATTTAGTTTGTGATTGTTGGGACAACGCATCTGCTAATTTCATTTTTATCTCATTATACTCATATACAGCCGACTTTCCAGCCATATACTTCTCTAACGCATACCGATGCGCCTCCCGATTGGCAGCTACCGCTTTGGTAGTAGATTCGTATTTCTCAAAAGCTGCCAACGCATCCATATATGCTTTCTCAATATCCTTATAGAGACTTTTCTTTTCATTTTCCAATGACAAGCGGGCATTATTCTCTTCCAAACGCGCTGTTTTTACCTGATTCCTCGTAGAGAAGCGGTCAAAAAGAGGGATGCTTAATGTGAAATAAATGCTTTTCTGCATATTGTTTTTAAACTGCTGATAAAAAGACGGATTCATTGCACGACGAGAATAATAGTAACCGGTATTGATTCCGGCACCCAAAAAAAGCTGTGGGTAATATCCCGACTTGACAACTTTTGTACTTTTCACTTTACTCTGCAAAGAATAATGAGCTTGCTTTATCTGAGGCATACAGCTTAATGCCGAGGCGTAAATCCCCTCAGGAGTGACAGACTCCATAGAAACTATACTTTCATCCAAAGAATCTACATCAAAATACTCCTCACCCTTCAACTCCATCAATTGCATCAAGTCAAGAAAAGAAAGCCGCAGCGAGTTCCTAGCTTCAGTAGCTACCAGCTCATCATCAGCCAATTGAGCTTTCACATCATATAATTGAGACTGCGGAACTTTTCCATTCTCTATCAAAATCCGTGTTCTGATTTCTTGTTCTTTTGTCAACCGGATTTGTTCTTGAGCGATACGATAGATTTCTTTATTCAACAGTATCTGAAAATAATAGTTAGTTACATTGAGTGACAAATTGTTTTCTATCAATTCCTTATTTGCCTCAGCCGCCAATATATCGAATTTATTCCGGGTAATGGATGCACTTGTTTTGAATCCGGTAAAAAGAGGCATTTCAGCACTGGCAGAGAATGAAGAATTTTGTATGTTGCTATCTTCATACGTATTATCCTGATTCAAGGCCCTGCCAAAAGAAAAACGTTGTGAAGCTCCTACATTCAGGTCGGGCAGAAAACTGCTCTTCAGCGTATTTCTCTCTACTTTCAAACTTTTAATCCGGTTTTGACTCTGCTTCACCTCTATATTGTGCAGTATGGCATAATCTATACATTCTTTGAGACTCCACTTCTTATTTTGTGCTTGTATATTCGCTATAAATACGATGGCTGCAACAGCTGCAACTATTAACTTTTTCATACTGCTCATTCTTTAACCTATTTCATCAAACTGTTCCTTCCATAAACGATGATACATCCCATTCGAATTGAACAATTCTTCATGAGTACCTGCCTCGATTACTTGCCCCTTATCAATCACCACAATCTTATCAGCATTCTTCACTGTACTCAACCGATGAGCAATCACGATAATCGTTTTCCCCTTCCGTGCCAATGCATCTAATGTCTGCTTTACATAGCGTTCGGAAATAGAATCAAGCGAAGACGTTGCCTCATCGAAAATAAGTATCTCCGGTTCCTTATACAAAGCACGCGCTATGGCAAGCCGCTGCCGCTCGCCACCCGACAAGGATGCACCATGTTCACCGATATAAGTCCGGTAGTCCTTAGGCAAACCATCTATAAAGTCCTTCAAGCCAAGTTGTTCTGTCAAATCTACAATTTTCTTCATGTCCGGATGCAAGTCGCCTACCGCTATATTCTCTGCAATGCTGCCGGCAAATAATTCAATCTGTTGAGGTACTGTTCCCACCCGGCGACGAAGGCTGCGATTGTCTATTTGCGCAATATCATAATCGCCTATGCGAATGCGACCCTCCTGTATAGGATAAATATGCTGTAACAACGAAATCAAAGTCGTCTTGCCCGACCCGCTTTCTCCCACTATGGCAGTAGTCTTCCCCTTTTCTATCTTCAAGCCCAATTCCTTGAACACATCCTTGCGCGAACCATAGCGAAACGAAACATTCTCAAACGTAATATCGCCTACCATATCCGGTTCTAATATTATCTTTTGATTATTATCCTGTTCGCGTTCCAAGTCCATAATCTGGAATAAGCGGTCGGCGGCAATCAGTGCATCCTGAATAGTCTGATTGGAAGAAATCAGCGAGCCGATAGGAGAAATTACATAACCAACCAAGGAATAAAACACCATCAGAGCGCCGGGTGTCAACTCCTGATCGACCACCAAAATACTTCCTAACCAAAGAACGGCAATCGTAATGCCGGTAGATACAAACTGAATACCGCCTTGCGCCATAATGGATCCATAAATACTGCGATACGTATTCTTTAATAAATGTACAAAACGAGTTTCCGTTTTCAAATTGGCATATTCCTCTATACCGAATCGTTTGATAGTAGAAATAGAATTAAGAGACTCCACCAATTGCGCTTCCAAATCAGCACTACTTTCCATAATACCGCGCTGATATTTCCGGTTCAATTTATTAAATCCCCAGAAAATAAGCAAGAATAAGGGGGCAGACACTAATGTAATCAATGCCAGCTCCCAGGAATAAACGAACATAAGGCACACAGAGAAGACAAGAATCATGATATTAACCACCAGATCCAACGAAACATTATTGATAAAATTACGGATTTTCACCGCATCATTGACGCGTGAAATAATTTCACCTACGCGCATCGTATCAAAGAATTGCTGAGGTAAAGTCAGCAGATGCTTATAATATCCTAAAATCAATGCCGCATCAATCCGTTGTCCGGTCTTTAAAGCCAGAATACTTTTCATTGCTCCGATAAAAGTCCGCAATAGCAGGATGACCAGCATGATCACTCCCATGAGATTGAGTAAATTGATATTTTTATCCACCAATACATAATCTGTAATTTTACCTACATAGATGGAAGTGGATAATCCCAAAATGCTATAAATAAGCGCACCAAACACGGCTTGTAGCATCACGCTTTTGTGAGGAGCCAGCAGAGAAAAGAACTTCTTTGTCATACCGGTTTTCATGTTTCCGGTCTTGAAAGTTTCTTCCGGTTCCAATAACACCAGTACACCGGTCCACATTTTCTCAAATTCCTGATTGGTCACGCGATGCATCCGCCCGTCACCCGGATCCATATACTCTATGTATTCTTTCTTTTTCTCCACCTTATATATCACTACAAAATGCTGAAGCTGCTCGTGCACGATGACATGGGCAATAACAGGTTTAGGAACAATATACAATGCCTCAAACTTAGCCCGCACTCCTTTAGCTGACAAGCCCAGCTTATTAGCAGCCTCTATCAACCCCAAAATATTCGTTCCTTTTTGATCGGTAAACGCATATTGGCGGATACGTGCAATGGGAAATTGCAAACCATAATAGGCACATACGGAAGCCAGACAAGCCGCTCCGCAATCTGTAATATCAAACTGTTTTATTTTAATACCTTTCTTGCTCATCATTGAATATTTATAAATGAATTGTAGAATCAAAATTTAGCTATCATCGCATTATTCTCATATTGTTTGGGATTCGCCCAATCGTCTATCTTTTGGTAGAGCAAATCGAAAAGCGATCGCCGCGTTATCATAAAATGGGCACTGACGGTCATTCCCTTCTTTAATATTCCTTTCTGTCCGCTTTTCAGCATAAGATAGTTCCGCTCCATTTGACATTTCACTTTATAGAATGAGTTTCCCTGACTGTCGGTTAGGAAGTCTGATGAAATTTCGGTCACTTTGCCGGGTAATGTTCCCCATTCATTATAATTAAATGATTCCACCTGTACATTGACCGGCATTCCCAAACTCATAAAACCGATATTTCGAGGAGTAACATATATCTCCATACACAGTGTGGAATCCGGGCTGATAACTGCCAATGACTGTCCTGCCTGTATACTGCTTCCCCTGTATATGCCGGAAAATTGATCAATGGTTCCACTTATCGGACTACGAACTATATAGAGTTCTTTATCTTTCAACTCTTGCTTCAGTGTAGTATTCATTTCGCTACGAGAATTACGATACGTATTCAGATCTGCCTGCCACGTACTCAACTGGCTTTGTATCAATGAAGCCAGTTCATTTTGCCGGCTTTGATATTGAAAATAATATTTATCATATTCTTCTTCTGAAATCACTTTCTTATCAAACAGGTTTTTATTGCGCTTATACTCTTTTTCTGCCTGTGCCAAAGAGGTTTCCAGTTCTTTTTGCTTTTTGATAAAATAGGTATATTCCTGTTGACGTACCGGAGAATGAAACCTGGCAGGACATTCGCCTTTTGCCAGATAAGCCAAATCTGACAAATGTGCTTCATAGTCATTCAGGCGATTCGTTTGATAATTGATTTTATAATCGGAGTTATTGGTGCGGAAGCGGAGGAGTACATCGCCTTTATTCACTTGATCGCCTTCGCGCACATAAACTGAATCTATTAATTCTGTGATAGACGATTTTATTTCAGTTTTTTCAGTAACCGGCCTTACTACTCCACTGCCTTGCACAGAGATATCTACATAGATAAAAGGCAATGCAATCATAACGGCAGTCACGGCTGCCAATACTATCCAATAGATAATTTGGGATTTTGCGGTGTGTTGATAGATGTATGTTTCAATACTGTTCTCTATCCATTCATTTGGTAATAACATAACATTTCTACTTTTACTGATTCATGCAGCAAAAGTAGAATGAAAGAAAAAAGATATGTGTTATCGAATTGTTATCTTTAGGTTAATATCTATAAGTTTATACAGAAAAGATTCAGTGTTGACATGTTTTCAACACTGAATCTTTATTTAGAATGCACTATAGACAATTCCAATGATACCATTAATGCTTTTGAAACGATATCAAGCGTCTTTATTTTTTCTATATATCAATATGACATTATAAAAAAGTCCTATTATATAGATAATTATAAATGCTTGCACACTAGTTATCTCAAATACAAACTGTTTCGTTTTAAAATAAACAATCATCAAATTCACTAGTTGCATGGAAATAAATAGTATGACAAAATTCTTTGTATATAGTTTAATTCTACTCATTTTTTAATGGATTATACAATTGATTTAGTGGATATTCTTTAGCTTATCTCAATATATCACACTATGCATTTTTTGCTATCTCAATTAACAAGCGCAATTATTAAAATAAAACATTAGTTTCACAATTGCAATACCAAATTACTCTACTATAAGCAAAAGAGTACATACACTCCATACATTGCACAGGCCCCATAAAATGCTTTACCTATTTTATGTCCCAATTCTCTACCTTCTTCATAAGATCCTCCATCAATCTGTCGAAGTTCGTCAAAAGTTAATTCATTCATAATGATAATTTTTAAATTAATACTAATAAAGAGGGGATTCAACTATACCAACAAGTACCCCAATAAAAGAAGTTATATTACTCCAATTTTGCCTTGCCGTACTTGAGTTCATATAATAAGACATTGATACTCCAGCTAGAATTTCTTTCAATTCAGATGATGTCAATTTTGATGTCATTATATCATTTTCCATTTTTTCTTCGTATTATAAAATTAATTGCTACTATCAGTAAAATAAGTTTACTCACTATATTTATAGAGTTAAATATACTTTCTTCTATATTCAAATTAGAATTTTGAAGGAGTAATACAAACAATACAAATACTACCAAAAATCCAAAAAGAAAAATAGTTTTTATCATTTTAACTATTCCACTATTATCTCTACAGAATTTCTCTATTATTGATTTGTATCTCATCATTTATATTTTTTTATTCATTTCATAAATATACTGAGTAGTTTAAATAGATTTTCTCATAAACTATTTTGATTACTATTTTTTACAAATTCAATATCATATAAAAATTATAGTAATATTACAATTTCTAAACTATAGTCAAAATTATATTTACATAAAAGCTACCAGCAGACAACATCCGCCAACAGTCCATATTTCTCATGGAGTTGTTCCATCTGTTCCGCAGTAGGAGGCATACACCCTCCCGATACCTGTACACGTTCCTCACCACTGAGTGGCTTCACCATGCAATAATCATTTTTTTTCATACTTCATTTTGTGTTTTATTGTTATATATGCGAATCAGTAGTTGAAATACCTACTTGATTCAGTTAGTTAAAATGTTATTATTCAATTAATTATCTCGTTTATTTATTTCTCAATCTCCTTGAAAATCAGTATATTAGAAGAATAAAACCACTCATTATTCTAATTATGATTCCCAAGGAGAAAGAGCTAAAACTTATAAAAATATATATGTACATCTGCGATATTTACCAGTCTTCACTGAAGTTTTACTGCCAGAGATTCAGTAATAATGCAACTCCTATCTTTACAGACCAGGAACTGCTTACCGTATATCTGTTTTGCGGAGCCTATCAGCGATACTTCCAAATCAAAGAGATACATACATTCACTGAAGAATATTTGCTCTCATGGTTCCCCAACCTACCTTCTTATCAGACATTCAACTATCGGTTAAACCTGATGAGTGAGGCCATTAGTGAACTTGTAAAGCATCTCATTACATTCTTTAAACCAGAGGATTGCGATTCTATGACATCACTTATTGACTCTATGCCTATTATTACCTGTGCAGGAAAGAATAAAACAGGAAAGGTAGCTACTGAAATTGCAACCAAAGGATACTGTTCTACAAAGAACATGTATTACTTCGGTCTCAAACTCCATGCTTTAGCCTTCCGCAGGGAAGGAACTATTCCATTCCCGGAAATGATTCTCTTATCATCGGCAGAAGAGAATGACCTGACAGTTCTTAAAAGAGAAGCCGCTGATAGCCTTATAAACAGAAACATCTTTGCCGATAAGATATACTCGGATTTTTCTTACTGGGGCAATAAGCAACAAGAACAAGGAACTACTATGCTAACTCCCGTGAAAGCAATAAAAGGAGAGGAACCAGTTATTACTCAAAGAGAGAAAGCTGGAAGAGAACTGTTCTCTACTGCTGTTTCAAAGGTCAGACAGCCTATAGAAGCGTTTTTCAACTGGCTGAATGAGAAAACAAATATTCAAAGAGCGATGAAAGTCAGATCAACATCTGGACTTTTAGTACATACGATGGGAAAAATTGCCATCGCATTCATTTATCTAATTTTTTAAAACAAGAATCAGAAATCAACTACTGATTCGCATTACTAATAATCATTCTATTTATTGCATAAGACAATAAGGCACCAACAAAAGTAGCAATTATATCTTTATAATCACATAATCCCCCTTCCACTATCAATCCCAATAATTCATATATCATCAATCCACATGAAGAATAGAAAAGCAACTTAATCGGTTTGTACATTTCATTAGGAGAAAAAAGAGAAACAAGAATAAAAAAAACAACACATTCACCAAACAGATTAGTGTATGTATCGGCAAGATAGAAATCAAATAAATGATTTGTATATACCCAAGGACGGTAATACGTCCGGAATAGCAGCATTATTATGATAAAGAGACAACCTACTATCAAGTGAAGCAATCTATGTTTTTTTCTCATAATTACGATATCTAGTTGCTAGTCAGGAAAGCTTATAAACAATCCTGACTAATAAATTCTTATTTAAAATTAATCATACTAGTATATTATATAATTGAATAACAATTGATATAACCACATAAATAATCAAGATAAAATTGATTCGCTTCAATTTTTTGTTTTCCTTTTGTAAATCCGTTTGTTTCATTATCTATTCGTTTTTATCCATAAGCTGTTGGACTATTTTGTGCCATCTGACCAAAATATTCTAAAAAATTACAAATACTTGCTCCTATAGAACCTACACTATTCCCCAAACTTCTCATTGCTTTATCTCCACCACAAAAACATTTACATTCTTGCTCAGATAATTCTTCATAAACACATTTCATAAAATAATACTTTAATGATTAATTTCTTGTTCCGTTCCATCCCTCATTAACCCCCACGCAAAAATCATCCCAATTATTGTATACATAAATTGCAGCACCAGCCACAGCAAGAGCTAAAGCGACCCATCCACCATTCACTTCTTGCATCTCATTCACATTCATTTCCTGCATCAAAGCACTATTTTCTAAATTTTTCATAATAGTATTTTTTTTATTAATGCGAATCAGTAGTTGAAATACCTACTTGATTCAGTTAGTTAAAATGTTATTATTCAATTAATTATCTCGTTTATTTATTTCTCAATCTCCTTGAAAATCAGTATATTAGAAGAATAAAACCACTCATTATTCTAATTATGATTCCCAAGGAGAAAGAGCTAAAACTTATAAAAATATATATGTACATCTGCGATATTTACCAGTCTTCACTGAAGTTTTACTGCCAGAGATTCAGTAATAATGCAACTCCTATCTTTACAGACCAGGAACTGCTTACCGTATATCTGTTTTGCGGAGCCTATCAGCGATACTTCCAAATCAAAGAGATACATACATTCACTGAAGAATATTTGCTCTCATGGTTCCCCAACCTACCTTCTTATCAGACATTCAACTATCGGTTAAACCTGATGAGTGAGGCCATTAGTGAACTTGTAAAGCATCTCATTACATTCTTTAAACCAGAGGATTGCGATTCTATGACATCACTTATTGACTCTATGCCTATTATTACCTGTGCAGGAAAGAATAAAACAGGAAAGGTAGCTACTGAAATTGCAACCAAAGGATACTGTTCTACAAAGAACATGTATTACTTCGGTCTCAAACTCCATGCTTTAGCCTTCCGCAGGGAAGGAACTATTCCATTCCCGGAAATGATTCTCTTATCATCGGCAGAAGAGAATGACCTGACAGTTCTTAAAAGAGAAGCCGCTGATAGCCTTATAAACAGAAACATCTTTGCCGATAAGATATACTCGGATTTTTCTTACTGGGGCAATAAGCAACAAGAACAAGGAACTACTATGCTAACTCCCGTGAAAGCAATAAAAGGAGAGGAACCAGTTATTACTCAAAGAGAGAAAGCTGGAAGAGAACTGTTCTCTACTGCTGTTTCAAAGGTCAGACAGCCTATAGAAGCGTTTTTCAACTGGCTGAATGAGAAAACAAATATTCAAAGAGCGATGAAAGTCAGATCAACATCTGGACTTTTAGTACATACGATGGGAAAAATTGCCATCGCATTCATTTATCTAATTTTTTAAAACAAGAATCAGAAATCAACTACTGATTCGCATTATTAGTTAATAAATTGTATTTATCTAAAAGCCTACCAGCAGATAATATCCGCTAATGGTCCATATATTTTACGAAGTTGTTCCATCTGTTCCGCAGCAGGAGGCATACACTCTCCCGATACCTGTACATGTTCCTCACCACTGAGTGGCTTCACCATGCAATAATCATTTTTTTTCATACTTCATTTTGTGTTTTATTGTTATATACTAAGAAAATAATTCTCTAAAATAGCTCCAAGAACATTCATATACAGAAACTGTCATATTACATTAATATCCGTACTATTTCCCTTTATCATCTTCTTTTTTTCTTACACTAATATTAAGTATCGCTACCAGAAAAAGAAAGCATACGGGAATCAACTTAGCCCGGTCTCCCTCATAGAGAAATAAAGCTATAGCAAGTAAAAATACTGATACAATATACAGAATACTCTTTTTCATATTCAACAGAATGTTGCCACACCTACTAATGCTCCACTGTATCCACCCAAAGCTTCACCCGAAACAGTCCGGCTCCTGTCAAAATACCAAGACCTGCACCACCGACCGCACCAGCTACATATTTAGCATACTGAGTAATTAGGGTTGTTTCGATGCGACAAATATAAATCTACTTTTTCAAACTCTTTGTTATCAGATTATTATCTTTAGATTAATGTTAAATCGTCGTACAAGACATATCATTTATCATCTAAAATAATATCCTCCGAAAAAAAGTATTGCTGCAACAATCCATATTATCAGCAAAGCAATAAAAATTCTTTTTGTCCAGCTATATGCTTTTTTTAAACTGATGACATAGGAAACATCTGACTTTCTATTCTTTTTCCAAGCCTCTATACTATGGTATAAAGGAATTATGCCTAAAACAGGACACATAAAAGTTAGCAGAACCGATAATAAAAGGACTGTTGATATATGTTCTTTTTCCATACTGATTGTTATTTTAAAATGCACAATAAATTGCACTGCCTAGTACTCCACCAACAGTACATGCTCCAAAAAACAAATCGCCAATATCACATGCTATAGGGTGGTTATTCTCATAAAAATCTTTATAATTTTGGTATTCATCATTGGCACACTGATACCAACTAGCAAGACTTCTTGTTTTTACTAAATTTTCATCATCAAATTCCAATTTTATATCTTTCAAGGTATTATCAGATATATATAATGTTGCAAATAGTACTTCATCAGTCGTGTAGTGATAAAGTATATAATTATTTTCGTCTATATTTTCTTTCACCAAAATAGCATCAAGTTTTATATCTCTATTATCCTCTCTATAAACAGATAAATAAAATTGTTCTATATTTCGACCTGAGGCACGAGTGATATAAGGAACCTCTTTGCTTTTCAATTCATAACCTAGTCCATTTTGTTTGATATCAATAATCACAGTACTTTTCCTTTCTTTTTCCATCACAGATTCGGAATTACTACAACTAAAGAACAACAATGTAATAAAGCAAGCGCAAAATGATTTTGCGATTTTAAATACAATTCTTTTCATATTCATATAGTTTTCTATTAATGCAAATCAATAGGAAGTACTGATACTGATTTACATTAGTTAATAAAATTGTACTTATATAAAAACCTACCAGCAGATAACATCTGCCAACAGTCCATATTTCTCATTTGTTCCGCTGTAGGAGGCGCATAACCTCCCGATATCTGTGCATATTCCTCGCCACTGAGTGGCTTCACCATGCAATAATCATTCTTTTTCATACTTCATTTTGTGTTTTGTTGTTATATACTAAAAAAATAATTCTCTAAAACGGCTGGGTACTACAAATACACTAGTCAGACTAGTACTGCTACTGTAAATGTAGCATCCACCATAAATATTCATACATTCTGCTAACGTCAGCGTTTTCATTTCATTTAATTCTTATCATGTTCTGTGTTCGTGTTATTATTTTCCCTATTTCAATATTAGGGCAATCTCTGATTCTTCTTTTGAACAAGCGGACAGTAAAAAGTGGTATACCGGTCATGTGATTTACGTCCCCACCTTGTTCGTTTATACTCGTTTTTTCCATATCTCTCTTTTTGGGTTTGTTTTGATGCGACAAAGGTAAATTGCTTTTTTCTAACTCTTTGTTATTGAAGTGTTATCTCTATGTTAATTGTTTATATATCTGGGTATACACTTACCTTCTTCATTCAATACATAAACAACTCTTCCTTCACCACCATAAATATTTTCTTTTTCTCCTTTTCTCAATTCTAAAATAATATTTTCCATAACTTATTGTTTTAATTTAAATGACTTACATTTGTTTTACATTGCAAATATACAGGCTATTTTTATAATAAAATGTTATCCGATTGTTATCTAACATTAGAAATATGTTATTATCTTTGCAAAAAAATAAACATGAAAGGTAGACACATTAAAATACTCACTATTTTTGGATTAATAGCAATTATAGCTTTACAAACTATATGGTTATGTAATGCATATATACAGTTTTCACAAAGTATATATAAAGATAGTAATGACATTTTAAAGAAGTCCTTAAACAGGGAAGCTTCTATTAGATTTGAAAAAACACCTAAGGGAACAATGATAAATGGTGCTCCAATAAAAGATTCTAACGAAATTGTACCGGAAATAGCCTATTTGAACGAAGGATTATTAAAACTAGGATTAGAACTATCATTAACTAATGTTGATTCCCTCGCCAATGATTTCTTAAAAGCTACTAATATTGAAAGTACAATAACTATCTACCTACTGAATACTGACACAGAAAAAGTTCTGAATAAAAGCAAGAATGATTTAGATATCCATTCATTCGGGATTATAAAAACAGATATAATTCCGATCCGGACAGATTTATCACAAGGTGTGCAAATGATTTTAATAAACCCATATTACACAATTATTAAACGTATGGGGTTACTGCTAATAGCAACTGTCATATTGATGATTTTTGTAATAGGATGTATTGTATATCAAATAAAAATCATCGCCAGACAAAATAAAATAGCCCAACTCAGGGAAGATTTTTCTTATGCCATGATTCATGATATGAAAACACCACTCAGTTCTATCACGATGTGTACTAGTTTTCTGCACAGTGGAAGACTGGATGACAAACCTGAAATGAAAGAGAAATATTTTACTATCGTAGAAAATGAAGCAGATCATTTATTAGCATTGACCAATAAGATACTTACATTATCAAAACTAGAAAATCATAAATTGGAAATGAATAAGAAAAAAATCTCATTCGAACCTATTATTGAGGATTTAAAAGAGAAGTTTATAACAAAATCTGACAAACCCATTCATTTCACTATTGATTTAAAAGCCAAAGAAGTATATGTTGATGAAGAATTTTTTAAAGAACTTATGAGCAACTTGATAGATAATGCCATTAAATATTCCAAAAAGAGTATTGAAATAAAAATAAGTTCGCATTACGATGATAAATATACCATTATAAAAATATATGATAACGGAATGGGTATCTCAGAGAAAGATCAAAGAACCATTTTCGACAAGTTTGAACGTGCTTCAGCAACTAAACGCACTAAATTTGGTGGAGCTACCGGATTTGGATTAGGTTTAAACTATGTTTATCAAGTAATTGAAGCACATGAAGGAAAAATATATGTAAACAGCATAGAAGGAGATTTTACAGAATTTACTTTGTTTATACCTAAAATTATGGAGGAACTATGATTAAACTTTTATTAGTAGAAGATGATCCCACTTTCAGTTATATCGTGAAAAGTGGATTACAGGAAATTATTGGTGGTTATGAAGTGATAACTGCTATGAATGGAAAAGAAGGATTGAAGGCTTGGGAAGAATATCATCCGGATATCATTATTTCGGATATTGACATGCCTGTAATGAACGGTTATCAAATGGTAGAGCGTATTCGTGAAACTGATGGAGATACTCCTATTTTATTTGCTTCCGCATTGACTTCTCCCAAAGATGTAAAAGAAGGATATAAACTAGGTGTTAATAACTATGTGAAAAAGCCCTTTGTGCCCGATGAACTCGATGCGCATATACATGCCATTCTTAAAATAAAAGCAGGAACCAAATCACGCAATGAAAATGAACATTATAAACTGGGACGTTTCACACTGGATGCCAAACATGCCACACTGTATAATGATGAAACTGAAGAAAAAAAGATGCTAACTGTACGCGAGGCAAAAATACTTCAACTCTTCTGTAAGAATATAAATGAAACTGTGGAAAGAAAAGCTATTCTAAGCCGTTTTTGGGATACGGAAGACGATTATTTTAAATCACGCAGCCTGGATGTTTTTATCACGAAATTGCGGAAACTGTTGAAAGATGAACCTCGCATTGAATTGAAAAATATCCGAGGAGTAGGTTATACATTGTTACTGACCTGAAAAAGTAAGATATGTTCATGAGCAAAGTAAGTTAACTTACTTGCCCCTCGAAGTTAACTTACTTTTTTCACTTAATATGAAACCGAAACCGGAATACCTGCCTCTTTCACCAATCCTCCTATTTTATCCAATTCCTTATGAGTAGCTTTTTCCAAATCATGATCGGGCGTTTCGCGGTCAATGGTATAAATCATCACTTGACGCGGAGCTATCTTTTTCACAACCTCCAACCAAGGTAACACATACCGGTCTGTCGTATTATTCACATCCTGACCTTGATAGGTACCTTTCATGAACATAGTCTGAATAATCAGCTTTCCTTTGAAAGCTTTCATGCCTTCTATAATTTTCTGCACATCATAATGTCCAGTAGGACGATCCGTCAAATGGATATAATCCGTATCAATGGTATCCAGTTTCAATATATTATTATCTATCTTATTCAATGCATCAAATACCTCCGGTTTGTGAATAAAAGTAGAGTTACTCAATACACTCACTTTTGCCTGGGGAAAATATTTATCACGCAGTGCCAAAGTATCCTCTATAATTCCTGCAAAGTGAGGATGAGCCGTCGGTTCGCCATTACCGGCAAAAGTCAGCACATCCGGTTTAGGACCATTTTGCTGCATATCAATCAAACGGGCCTCCAAAGCTTCACGAACCTGCTCGCGAGTAGGCAGTTTCTTTTTCGGACGATGATCTTCATTAAAACCACATTCACAATAAATGCAGTCGAAGGTACAAAACTTGCCATCTTCAGGAAGAAGATTGATTCCTAAAGAAACTCCCAAACGACGACTATGTACCGGACCGAAGATGGGAGAAGGATAAATGATTGTTGACATAGTTTTTTTTTCAGTTGATAACAGTACAAAAATACAGAATGTTTTTCAGAATTTCAGCCTCAACTGCAAATAAAGGTCACTCTTTGTACTGCCGTCAATTTCCTCCAAGGCGGAACTTATCTTATCCCGATTGAAATAATGAGTAGTTCCGTACTTGGCCTGCAAGATAATGTGTTTATTCAATTCATAACGGGCGTTCACTGCCACACGCATACCTTTATAATAGAATGAAGGCATGGAAAAAGCATAGAGCACACTCTTTTCATAGATAGTAAGACGGGAATTATAGTCATCTGTGTTAAACCATGCGGCACTCAAATCAAGCTGAAGAGGAAGCAAATGGAAGGTATAAGCAGCACTTTGAGAAACCAGAAAACCATTGGAAGCAGATTGCCCACGAAAGTTGATGCGTACATAATCCGCTATGGTTTTCAATGTCAGCTTATCTTTCACGCTATAATTCAATTGGTATCGGCATTTCTGCTGAATAGATGGAATAGTTTGCTTGGTTTTATCCTCAGCAGTGAAGTCCTTTTCCTTCTTTTTATAACGATATCTTATAAACATTTCCAGTTCATAAGTAGGTGAATAACTTAATTGGAGTAATCCGTCCAATCCTTTGGTTCCTGCTTTGCTTACTAAATATTTCTTCCAAGGGAAATAGAAAAAATCACCATAACAAGTCATTTTGATATACTTTAAAATACTGGTTTCCAATCCTATATAAAATCCACTCTCATTTTGTACCGTACTTCCCTCTCCTATAGAACGAGCATAAACCGATTGATATTTGGCATCATAATACCTGTTCATAACTATTAACTGTGTTCCTCCTTTCGGTGAATAACGTAACATATTCATGGTTGCCCAAGTACCACATTTGTCTATAGCCGTTTCACCCAATAAAGAGAAGCGTTTCCAAAAGAATTTATAATCTCCTCCCACATTATAAAAGTCCTTTCCACGGGGATAATAAATATTATAGTACTTCTTCTCAGGATTCAACGGCTTGTTGAAAACATTATAAACAGCTGTTAATCCTAACTCACAGTACTTTCCATTATAATTTAAATTACTGCCAACCAACTGATTAGTTAATGTATTTTTCTTCTCAAACTCACGATACAACCGATGATATCCATCTTTTTTCAACGACCTTATAAACTGATTATCAACAATACCATCCATCTTCCGATAAGAATAGAAACCATCCAATGTCCATCTTTTCGCCAACTTATAGCTGACTGCCATTCCTTGAAAATAGTTATATTCATCGGTAGAAGAATGCTTGCGTATTCCCCGGCTCTTATTTCCCAAAGTAGAGAGTGTAGCTGTTTTTCCCATCCCGAAATCAGTGTTGATAACTAGTCCATAACCATAGCTGACACGGTAATTACCAAGAGCTAAAGTCTTGATATGACCTATATTACGAATTAACAAGTATAGTGAATAAAAATCATAACCTTTTTTATTTTGTCCGGTAAAGAAAGGTTCTCCTGCATCCTTTTCAGCAGTAATTCCTGCATAAATCTGATCCCGATAATGAAAACTATATCGCAGATTATGATAATATCCATATCCCAAATACTGTTTGTTCGGATTCTTTTTTAAAGTTTCTGCCGGGTACTGTTGATACCCGGCCTTCGTATAAAAAGGAATATCAACACGTGTTGATAACTCTTGTTTACCGTATTTCAATATCCGCTTTATATTTGGTTTATATTGCTCTTTTTCAGGAGTTTCAAAGTAAATAAAGGGTAGTAAATAGTGAATAGTCTGCCTGTCAATATCTTCAATCATCCATAACTCATTGCGGGTAAGCATAGGACCATATTTGTACAGATAATACAATATATTCTCTACCAGTTGGTCAGAGAGAAATGGAAAACGTTCCAGTTGCTCTTTAGTTGCTGTATTGATATTGATGGGATTTTCACGTAATTCGGAAAGCTCCTCAAAGTGAGTATCCCATTGAAACGAACTGTTTTCATCTTCATCCATCAATTGCTCTACCAGTTCTTCCCATACTTCCTGCGCACACAGGTTATGCACCGACAAAAGTATTGTAATACAGATAATTAACATTACTTTCAACAACCTGTTCATTTTGTAATTCATTGGCGTGTTTTAAGTTAAATAGTTTTATCCACTATACAGAGTAATCATATTTCTTGCTACTTTTGCACCAAGATGAAAAGGAAACTCTTTATAGCATTGTTTTTTTCCTTTATAGCCGTTGCTGCTCATTCCCAGCAACAAACGACTACTATAAACGGATACATGGTACCTGTATGTGTATACAAAGGAGATACTATTCCAGCTGTACAGTTACCTAATGTATACATTTTCAGACCATTAAAATTCAAAAACGAAAAAGAAAGACGGGAATACTACCGCTTGGTAAGGAATGTGAAGAAAACCCTGCCATTAGCCCGTGAAATTAACCGTGCTGTAATAGAAACTTACGAATATATAGAAACATTGCCTGACAAAAAAGCCAGGGAAAAGCACCTGAAACTCGTAGAGAAGGGACTAAAAGAGCAATATACACCGATTATGAAGAAATTAACCTTTTCACAGGGCAAACTGTTGATAAAGTTAGTAAACCGTCAGACGGATTCTTCCTCTTATGAATTGGTAAAAGCTTTTATGGGACCCTTTAAAGCCGGATTCTATCAAACTTTTGCAGCACTTTTTGGTGCCAGCCTGAAGAAAGAATATCATCCGGAAGGAGAGGATCGACTGACCGAACGGGTGGTATTGTTAGTTGAAAACGGACAAATCTAACTGATTCCTACTGTTTGAATTTTACTCTTATTATCTGAATTTCATTAATTTATTGGCAAACTCCCATACAATAATCCCTGTCGTTACTGATACATTTAACGAATGTTTTGTACCATACTGGGGAATCTCGATGCATCCGTCACAGGCATTGACTACTTCCTGTTGTACCCCTTTCACTTCATTTCCCATTACGATGGCATATTTCTTATCGGCATCCAGTTCCAGTTTATCCAGCAAAGTACTGCCTTCCACCTGTTCGATAGCCAATACGATAAACCCTTGATCATGAAGTTCCTGAACGGCATCAAGCGTATTCTTTTTATATCTCCACTCCACCGAATTCTCAGCTCCTAAAGCTGTTTTATGCATTTCGGGATGGGGAGGAGTGGCTGTAATACCACATAAATAAATGCAATCTACCAAAAATGCATCCGATGTGCGAAACACTGATCCTATGTTGTGTAAACTGCGTACTTCATCCAGCACCACTGCTAAAGGCAACTTATCGGCTTTCTTGAATTCGTCTACAGTAAGCCGGTTCAGTTCTGTTATTTTGAGTTTCCTCATACTCTATTTTCTACTTTATTATTAACGGTTACAAACTTACATAAAAATCTATGATCTTTACGCCTATATAATGAAAAAGAAGTCTCCCCTACTCTCTTTTTATTTTTACTTCAGTCCCAAATCCATCTGTTTTACAATTGGATTTCTTTATACAAAAAAAGATAATAACTAATTCACATCCCCCTGTTGATAACGGTTGAAAACATGTAAAAAGGATGAGGATATCATTTCAAAAGTATTTCTTGCATATTTCAAATAATGGTATAACATACACTTAAAATCAACAATCCAAAAATTAATCACATAACTTAAACAATCAATATCAACACAATTTAATCACTATTATAGGCATTCATAACCATAAAGTTTTTAACTTTGCATATTATCAACAGTTTGTTAATAGAACAAGTAAAGACAGTATAATCAGTGCTTAAGCCAGTTGATTACTTATTCATATCTCACTATTACAAATGAATAACTTATCAGGCAAGGAAAAGAGTACTATTTTTACTAACAATATGAACAGACTATTATCAATACCATATTTCTTTTTTTGAAAGAAGAAGAAAAAATATAGATATAATGAATAAAGAAGAATGGTTGAAAAAAGGGTATGTTACCGAACCGGTAGACAAAACTCTGGATTTGAAGACTGAAATTGATAAGTTGCGTAAGGAAAAGAATGCGCTTATCCTAGGTCACTATTACCAGTCGGGCGAAATACAAGATATCGCCGACTTTGTAGGTGACAGCTTGGCGCTGGCACAATGGGCGGCTAAAACGGATGCTGATATCATTGTGATGTGTGGTGTTCACTTTATGGGTGAAACGGCTAAGATTCTTTGTCCTGATAAAAAAGTGCTGGTACCGGACTTGAATGCAGGATGTTCATTGGCTGACAGTTGTCCTGCTGATGAGTTTGCTAAGTTTGTTAAAGAGCACCCGGACCATACAGTGATTTCGTATGTTAACACTACAGCGGCTGTTAAAGCGGTGACTGATGTGGTGGTCACTTCTACCAATGCCAAGCAAATCGTAGATAGTTTTCCGGCAGATGAGAAGATTATTTTCGGTCCGGATAGAAATCTGGGTAATTATATCAATTCGATTACAGGACGCGATATGTTGCTTTGGGATGGTGCCTGCCATGTGCACGAACAGTTTTCTGTGGAGAAGATACTGGAATTGAAAAAACAGTATCCTAACGCTGCCATTCTGGTTCATCCCGAATGTAAAGGAGCCGTTTCCAAACTAGCCGATAAGGTTGCTTCTACGGCAGGACTTTTAAAATATGCCATTACTAGCGACAAGAAAGATTTTATTGTTGCTACGGAAAGCGGTATTCTGCACGAAATGCGTAAGAAATGTCCTGAAAAAAACTTTATTCCCGCTCCTCCCGAAGACAGTACCTGCGCTTGCAATGAATGTAATTTTATGCGGTTGAATACGATGGAAAAGTTGTACAATACATTAAAATATGAATGGCCGGAAGTGGCAGTGGATGAAGCAATAGCTGAGGAGGCGGTGAAACCTATCAAGAAGATGCTGGAAATTTCGGAGAAGCTGGGATTATGACTTTTGTAAAAGATAACAAGATATGGTTGATAAAAGACGTTTCTGTTGTTCCTAAAAGTAAAAGGGAATTCTTCTGGAAAAGATTTATGATAGGATGTATCATCGGAATAGGAGTGACATTGCTGGTTCTGTTTTATTAAAGACTTGTTTTGACGGGATAATGGTTCTCATGGAAATCATTATTCCGTCAAAATTGTTTTCAAAGGAAAACAAAATACTTATTTTTATGAGAGTCGATGGAAGTAAACAAATGATATAACTAATTTTATACAGTTTTACTTTTTTACGCCTTCAGAAATCGGCAAAGCTTCTCTACGGCCAGCGCACGGTGACTGATTTTGTTTTTCGTCTCATTGCCTAGTTCGGCAAAAGTTTTAGTATATCCTTCGGGCACAAAGATGGGGTCGTACCCGAAACCTGACGAACCTCGTTTTTCTTTGATAATCTCACCTTTTACAATTCCTTCGAACAAATGCTTCTTTCCATCCAGAATTAGGCAGATAGCTGTACGGAACTGTGCCTTTCTGTTGGGGGCTCCCTGCATATTCTGCAATAATTTTTGCATATTGGCTTCCGCATTGTGTCCTTCACCTCCGGCATAACGGGCGGAATAAACACCCGGCGCACCATTCAAAGCTTCCACCTCCAGGCCCGTATCATCGGCAAAGCAGTCCAGACCATAGTTTTCAAAAATATATTCCGCTTTCAGCATTGCATTACCTTCCAGTGTATCGGCTGTTTCGGGGATATCAGCATGGCAGTTAATATCTTTAAGGCTTAATAATTCCACCTTTTCACCCAAGATAGCAGAGATTTCCTCCAATTTATGGGCATTGTTTGTAGCAAATACTAATTTCCTTTTCATTTTATATTGTATTTATTGAATGCAAAGATACTGAGAATGAACCAAAGTAAGATAATTCCTGACAGAATAATATAGGTGAAAAGGTAAATAATAATTTGTTTGCTATGTTTATTTTCAATTTTTGATTATCTTCGTTGGTATCATTTGATACTTGATAGTATGGTATATATAGAAACGCCTCATTTGTTGTTACGGGACTGGAAGGAGGAAGATATTCTTCCGTTTGTCCGCATGAACAGTGATAAAGAAGTAATGGAATTCTTTATCACTACTTTGACACAGGAAGAGACGATGGCTTTTTATTGTCGTATCCAGAAAGAATTTGAAGAATATGGTTATGGTTTGTATGCTGTAGAATGTAAAAAAACTCGGAATTTTCTAGGCTATGTAGGTTTTCATAATATTGCTTTCGAATCGGATTTCACTCCCGGAGTGGAAATAGGATGGCGGTTGTGCCGGGATGTATGGGGAAAGGGATATGCCACAGAAGCCGCCTCTGCCTGTCTGGATTATGCGAGTGATAATTTACCTTTTAAAACGGTATATTCATTCACTGCCATACCCAATAAACGTTCTGCACGGGTCATGCAGAAAATAGGAATGCATTTTGAAAAAGAGTTCGATCATCCTTTGGTGGAACAAGAGCATTGGCTATGCAGACATGTATTGTATAAAATAGAAATTTGAGAGAATAGGATAACCGATATGTGGTAATCTTATCATTGCTTCATCGTTCTGTTTCTGCATTGAAAAACAGGACGATGAAGCAATGGTAAGAGATTATTTTTTAGTTACTTTATTTTTAGTTTGTCGAACCCTTCTCCATACACTCCTACCACATTACTTTGTGATATAAATGCATTGGGGTCAATATCTTTCACCAATCGGAATATATCCAGTGACTGGCTTTTTTTGGCTAATACCACTACGACTTTGATTCCTTGTTTGCTATACCATCCTGTACCATCTAATAGGGTAACTCCACGGTCTATTTGTTTGGTGATTCCTTCGGCTATTTCATCATGTTTGCGCGAGAAAATAAGGAACTGTACAGATTGGCGTGAACTGTTTATTACATAATCAATCACAATGCTCATGATAAACAATACGCAGAAACCAAACAACACTCGTTTCCAATCATGGAATATGAAATAACAGGAGGATATGATGACAATATCACAATACATCATCATGCGGCCAAGGGTTACATCTTTGTATTTATTGATAATCCAAGCAATGATATCCGTACCACCGGTACTTCCATTATTGCAGAAAACAATGCCGATACCAAATCCCAGTAAGCCGGCACCTACTACACAAGCCATGAATTCTTGTCCTGGTCCTAATAATTGCGGCAGTGTTCCATCCGGACCTTTCAACAATGTTTGAAAGAGCCATAACAGAAATGTCAGCATAAAGATGGCATAAATGGTCTTCAGACTGAATTTAGGTCCTAATATTTTCAATGCGAATCCTAGAAAAACAGCATTGATGATGAAATAAGACACTTGAATCTCTATTCCCGTAGCATAATAAATAATTGCCGCGATACCGGTTACTCCGCCTGTAGTTATTTGATAAGGCAGTAAGAAAGCCGCCCATCCCAGTGCATAGCAAATCAGTCCGAAGGTAATGGCTAAATAGTCTTTTACCTCTCTGCCTAGTTTGATTTTTAATATTTGGTCCATGGTAATGAGGATTGTTTTTAATATAAAGTAGAAAGGTGTGTCAAAAGTTACTGCTTTTGACACACCTCAAGTATAGTATCGATTATAATACGATATTTACAATTTTCTTCGGAACGATGATTACCTTTTTCGGGGTTTTGCCTTCAATCCATTTCTGGGCTTGTTCATTTGCCATAACTGTTGCCTGAATGGTATTGTTATCGGCATCAGTAGCGAACTCCATGGTGAAGCGTGCTTTACCATTGAAAGAGATAGTGTATTTTACAGTGTCTTCTTTTAGGTAATCTTCATTGAATGCAGGCCATTGTGCATCGCATACGCTGGTGGTATTTCCCAAAGCTTCCCAAAGTTCTTCTGCATAATGTGGAGCGAACGGGGCTAACAGGATGATGAGATTGCTCAATACCTCTTTATTGCGGCATTTCAATGAAGTCAGTTCGTTTACACAAATCATAAATGCACTGATAGAAGTGTTGTAAGAGAAAGTTTCAATATCTCCGGTTACCTTTTTAATCAGCTTATGAATTGCTTTCAACTCTTCTTTAGTCGGTTCACTTTCTACAGGCAAGAATTCGTCTGTGCGGCTATAAAACAGATTCCACAGTTTTTTCAAGAAACGGTGAACACCATCGATACCATTAGTATCCCAAGGCTTGGACTGTTCTACCGGACCGAGGAACATTTCGTACATACGCAGCGTATCGGCACCGTATTTTTCGACAATCATATCCGGATTGACTACGTTGTACATGGATTTACTCATTTTCTCTACTGCCCAACCACAGATATATTTTCCATCTTCTAGGATAAACTCAGCGTTGTTATATTCAGGACGCCATGCTTTGAAGGCTTCGGTATCCAGAATATCATTGGATACAATATTCACATCCACATGCAATGGAGTGGTTTCGTACTGGTCTTTCAGGTTCAGTGACACAAATGTATTGGTATCTTTGATACGATATACAAAATTGCTTCGTCCCTGAATCATTCCTTGATTTACCAATTTCTGGAATGGTTCTTCCTTGATGCTTACGCCTAGGTCATGCAGGAACTTATTCCAAAAACGAGAATAAATCAAATGGCCGGTAGCATGTTCTGTACCACCTACATAGAGGTCTACATTCTGCCAGTAGTGATCTGCCTTTTCTGATACCAGTGCTTGGTTGTTATGTGGGTCCATATAGCGCAGATAGTATGCGGATGAACCGGCAAAGCCCGGCATGGTATTCAGTTCAAGTGGGAATACATGGACATGGTCAATTAACGTATTTTCCACTACTTCGCCTTTTTCTACATCCCAAGCCCACTTGGTGGCATGTCCCAATGGAGGTTCGCCTGTTTCAGTCGGCAGGAATTTAGCCACTTCGGGAAGTTCAAGTGGCAATTTAGAGGAATCAATCATATAAGGCATACCATCTTTGTAATATACGGGGAACGGTTCGCCCCAATAACGCTGGCGTGAGAAGATGGCGTCACGAAGACGATAGTTCACTTTCACACGTCCCAGGTTGTGGGCTTTCACATATTCTTTGGTAGCTGCGATAGCTTCTTTGATGGTCAGTCCGTTCAAAGAAAGGTCACAGTAAGGAGTGACATTCTTGCGGGGTGAGTTGCAAACAATACCTTCTTTGGCATCGAAACTTTCTTCACTTACATCACAACCTTCTACCAACGGAACGATAGGCAGGTTGAAATGCTTTGCAAAAGCGTAGTCACGGCTGTCGTGAGCAGGAACCGCCATGATAGCACCTGTACCATAACCTGCCAATACATAATCGCTGATCCATACGGGAACAGCATCGCCGGTAAACGGATTGACAGCGTATGAGCCACTAAATACACCGGTCACACGGCGGTCGGCGATACGTTCACGTTCTGTACGTTTCTTGGTACGGTCTAGATAGGCTTCTACTTCTGCTTTCTGTGCTTCGGTGGTAAGTTGGGGAACCAGTTCACTTTCCGGAGCCAATACCATGAAGGTTACGCCGAACATGGTATCTGCACGGGTAGTAAAGATGGTGAATTCAATATCGCTGTCTTTCACTTTGAATTGTACTTCCGTACCTTCCGAGCGTCCGATCCAGTTACGTTGTGTTTCCTTCAGTGAATCAGTCCAGTCCACGGTGTCTAGCCCGTTCAGCAGCCGCTGTGCGTAAGCTGAAACACGTAAACACCACTGACGCATCTTTTTCTGTACCACAGGGAAACCTCCACGTTCCGAAACTCCGTCCACCACTTCATCATTGGCAAGAACAGTTCCCAATTGCGGACACCAGTTCACCATTGTTTCGCCCAGATAAGCGATACGGTAGTTCATCAGGATTTCCTGTTTTTCTTTTTCGCTTTTGGCATTCCATTCTTCAGCGGTGAAATGTAGTTCTTCGCTACAAGCGGCGTTTAATCCTTCGTTGCCATATTTAGAAAATGCTTCCGCCAGTTCGCTGATGGGACGTGCCTGCTGTTTGTCATTGCAATAATAGCTATTGAACATCTGTTGGAAAGCCCATTGAGTCCAATGGTAATAACCGGGCTCACAAGTACGTACTTCACGGTCCCAATCAAAAGAGAAACCGATTTTATCCAACTGTTCACGGTAGCGGTTGATATTGTTCACAGTGGTGATGGCAGGGTGTTGTCCGGTCTGGATAGCATATTGTTCTGCAGGAAGTCCGTATGCGTCATATCCCATCGGGTTCAGCACGTTGAAACCTTGCAAACGTTTGTAACGGGCATAAATATCACTAGCAATGTATCCTAGTGGGTGTCCTACGTGTAAGCCTGCTCCCGATGGATAGGGGAACATGTTTAATACGTAGAATTTCTTTTTGCTTTCGTCTTCGGTTACTTGATAGGTATGGTTCTCTACCCATCTTTGTTGCCATTTCTTTTCAATCTCTCTGAAATTGTATTCCATGATCTATTTTTGTTATTTAATATCTTTGTTATTAAGTGGTTGCAAAGATAATGAAAGTCGTGGAGATATATGGAAAGAACAGGAAATAAAAAACTTTTTTATCATGTATATATATTTGTTTTTATTTACATTTTTGGGAGTGGTATATATTAGTTATATACATTACAAAATTTATTGTATTTATTTATACAAATAGCAGTTGTAAGATATAGATGATAAGGTTGTAAGATTTATAATCTTCCGTGGATAAGATTATAAATCTTACAAGTATATTATTTAGATGTTTAAGGTATAGGTGTATTATTTTTCCTGTTTCAATACGAATTCCTTGCTAAAATCATCTACCAAACAATTAATTTCCATAACTTTGCTTCCATCAATACATCTAATAGCTATGAAGTACTTTTTCCTCTTCCTACTTTTATTTTTAGGTAAATACTCTGTTTGTGCGCAGCACATGATATCTAAGCAGCTTCCTTTTTTCTATCAACTTTCGTCCAATGAGATTTTTGATATCTATCAGGATAAAGAAGGATATTTGTGGATAGGAACCACTAATGGGCTGGCACGGTATGATGGTTTTCGCTTGCAGCCTTTCCGGTCTGATTATAAGAATCTGAATTTGCTTACAAATAATTCAATTTCAAATATAGTGGATAATTCTCGCTATGTATGGATCGGTACATGGAAAGGATTAAATCTTTATGATAAACAAGCTTGTAAAATAATTCCTTTTCCGGATACAAGATTGTTGGATAAGGGAATTAATTATATGGCAGCAGATAAGGAAGACAATATTTGGATAGGAGCTGGTAATACAATATATAGATGTAATTCTACAGCTTCTATTGCGAGGGAATATGATATTTTCGGCTCGCAACAGAATAAGCATGTCATTAATTTTGTTTATCAGGATAGAGAGGGAAATATGTGGGTGCTTACAGGAGGAGGCTTATTCAGGTATGATGATAAGTCAGATTCCTTTATTACTTATCCTCCATTAGGTAGGAACAATGCGCCTTATACTATGTATCAAGACCAATCAGGAAATTACTGGATTGGTACGTGGGGCGAAGGACTATGGCAGTTCTTTCCAAAGAAAGAAGAGGAAGAATGTTATAAAAGACATCATATTATCAATTCCAGAAGTGGGGAAACGGAACCGATCTTTTATAGTATGACGCAAGATAATACATTCGGCTACTTGTGGCTATTGTCTTATAATGAACTTTACGCCTTGCAATATACCGAAGAGGGTACATTGGTATCTGTGGATATACATGATTTGGTAGATACACACATGATGTACACTAAAATCATGAAAGACAGAGAAGGGAATCTGTGGCTGGGGTCTTATGATATGGCATATACTATTTTCTTTGATAATTCGAAGATTGATAATTATCCTTTGCCGCAACTTAAAAAACACATGGGTTGGGATGCGAATATCTTGAATCTTTGCTTGGATAAAAATGATGTAATGTGGGTCAATCAGGATAGATACGGGCTTTGCCTGTATGATTTGTCACAAGATCTATTTGCAGATAATAGTGGTAATAATTTGTCAAATCCGGGCGAAGTAAGCATTATTGTGAAATCCAAGCTTAAGGAAGGAGTATGGATCAGTCCCAGATATGGTGCACGGGTAATGAGAATGACTCATCAGGGTATGAAGATACAGTTGGAAGAGGATATTGATTTGGAAAAACAAATCTATAATCCGGGAAATATCAGGGACTTGGTTGAAGATAATAAAGGTAGTTTATGGATTTTTAGCCAGTCGGGGCTTTATGTAAAGCGTCCTGATAATTCTATTTTACTTGCAGCAAGTTCTGATTTTCCAGAGATGTCTTCCTTGACAAGTGATAGGGAAGGTAACATATGGGGAGTGTCTACTGATAAAAAGGTGTACAGGTTAAGCTGTATTGATAGGAATATATCTTATGAATTAAAAGCTTGTATTCCAGTTCTTTCAGGACAGGAAAATGTAAATCATGCCTGTATAGATAGGGAGGGTTGCTTATGGTTGGTTTCTTCTTTAGGGAGAATATTCAAATCGGATACGAATAAAGAGGCATTTGAAAATATGGCTTTGGATAATCAGATAGATGATTGCTCTGTGTTGGGGTTACTTGCTGATGAAAACAATGTGTGGATTATAACTAACAAAAAGGTGCTTCAATATAATATTTATCAGAAGGTATGTATGAATTATGCCACTTCGGATGGGAATATATGGGTTGATGTATTCAGGTATAGAGCGATAAGCAGGGACAGACAAGGAGGGCTGTATGTAGGTGGGCATCGTGGTTTTATACATATTCAGTCTGGTAGTGTCTCATTGGCGGATAAGATACAGTTTTCTCCTGTCGTTACGGATGTAAAAATTGAAAATAAAAGTATATTCTTTGCTGAAGATGAATCACTTCATACCATCAACCGGATTTCTTTGGCCCCCAATTCCAGAAATATAGAAATATTTTTTTCATCGCTTATCTATTCATTGAATTCCAAGGTAGAGATGGCTTATAAATTGGATGGAGTAGATAAGGATTGGGTATATCTGTCCTATGATAAGAATTCTGCTTTTTATAATCAGTTAAAGAAAGGTACTTATTCATTCTGGTTAAAATGGAAATATGGACAAGGAAAATGGATGGAAGGCAAAGTTGTATTGGCTATTGTCCAGGCTCCGGCTTTTTATGAAACTTGGTTGGCATATATGGTTTACCTTGTTTTGATTGTACTTGCTGTCTATCTGTCTTTTCATACTTATGCGCAGCGTATTAAAATCAAAAATGAAGTGAAACTAAAAGAAGAGCTGGCACGGACAAAATTGAACTATTTTACAAATATCTCTCATGAATTACTAACTCCGCTGACAGTCATTTCTTGTATTACTGACCATTTGGAACAAAAAGTTCCTGCTATCCGACAACAGTCTGTAATACTGAAATCCAATGCCGACAAACTGAAACGGTTAATACAGCAGATTTTGGACTTTAGAAAGATGGATGTGGGAAAAATGAATCTGAATGTGTCCGAAGGAAATATCAGTGAGTTTATACAGAATATTTGCAAGACGAATTTTCTTCCTCTTGCTCAAAAGAAAGGCATAATTTTAGAGATTGACGTAGAACCATTGGAAATTAAAGGTTATCTGGATTTTGATAAGTTAGACAAAATAATATATAACCTGTTATCGAATGCCGTAAAATACACTCCCGAATATAAATGTATCAAAGTAAACGTATACCTTATAAATAAGGAAGGAAATAAGGTCTTGGTTATCAAAATAAAGGATGAGGGAATAGGTATCTCATCCAAAGAAATCAATTATATTTTTACTCGTTTTTATAGTAGTAAGAAACAGGTGGGAATCGAATCGAATGGTATCGGGCTTTCTTTGACGAAAGAGTTGGTGAATCTTCATCATGGAACTATCACAGTAGACAGTGAATTAGGTAAAGGTACCTGTTTTACGGTAGAACTTCCCATTGACAGAACGGGGTATAAGCATGATGAAATAGTGGACGAGTTGGAAAGTGTGGCAATGGATATCACCGAATGTGTAATTGTGGCAGAGGATGATGTTTCATCTGATGGAGATACGGATAAATCTACTCTTCTGTTGATAGATGATAATGCAGAATTACTCTATATCATGAAAGAAATATTTAAGGAAAAGTATAGTGTATGGACTGCGGCAGACGGACAGCAAGCTTGGGATAAACTAAGCAACCATGAAGTGGATATGATTATTTGTGATGTGATGTTGCCTGATATCAATGGTTGGGAGCTTTGCACTCGTATTAAGTCGGATTTGCGTTTTAATCATATTCCGGTGGTCATACTTACTGCGAAGAACGGCATTGATGACCGGATAGCCAGTTATGATGCCGGAGCGGATGGTTATATTGCAAAGCCATTTGAAATGAAAGTACTTTTTGCCCGTGTGGATAATCTTATCAGATCGTTTAAGATGCGTCAGGCGGCTTTTCGTAAAGAAGAAGACGTCAATTTGGAAACTTTAGCTTATCCGTCTGCCGACAAGTTGTTTCTGCAGTCTATAATTGAAAGCATAGAACAACATCTGGAAGAGTCTGAATTTGATTTGGAAAGACTTTCCGAAGAAATGAACATGTCCAAATCTACTTTATACCGTAAAATAAAATCTATGACCGGATTGACACCTTTGGACTTTGTACGCAATATAAAGATGAAGCGTGCCTGTATGATGTTGCTTGCGCGTACTCAGACCATATCTGAAGTGGCATACGCTGTAGGTTTCAGTAATCCTAAGTATTTTACGAAATGTTTTAAAGAGGAATTTGGCGTGACGCCTACCGAGTATCAGCAGTCACATATCAAGGCCTGATAAAAGAAAGAGGGGATAAATTTCTGTCATTAGGGTATTGAAACGTTTCATGAAAGGATTTTATACCTTCTGTAAAGGGTTTCAATACCCTATTTTTCCAGGATATGGCTTCTTTTGTTTCATGATTCTTAAATAATAAAGCATGAAGAAAAAGAAGTTACCATTAGTCTGTTGGGATAGTATCAAATTACTAACTGCACTTTTCCTGTTATGGGGAGTTTGTTTCGGAGCAGATGCGTATCCGGGAAGTGAATATCGAAAACAACTTTTTGATTATGATTGGAAATTCAAGTTGGGGGATTATCCTGACGCTTCATTGAATACATACGATGATGCTGATTGGAGGATACTTGATTTACCTCATGACTGGAGTATAGAAGGAACCCTTGATCCGGAAAATCCGATGGGGAATGATGGAGGTTATTTTCCGGCAGGGACGGGATGGTATCGTAAGTCATTTGAAATACCTTCTAAGCATAAAGGCAAGAAAGTGGGTATTTACTTTGAAGGAGTTTATATGAATTCAGAGGTCTTTATTAATGGAAAATCCGTAGGAATCCGTCCTTATGGATATTCATCCTTTTATTATGATCTGACTCCTTATCTACGTTATGATGATAAGAATATTATTGCTGTACGAGTGGATAATTCGCAGCAGAAAAATTGTCGCTGGTACACCGGTACAGGTATCTATCGGCATGTGTGGCTGACAGCGATGAATGCTGTTCATATAGAGCATTGGGGGATAGCTATAACTACTCCTGAGGTAAGTGAGGAGAGAGCTGTTGTACAAATAAAAACTATTTTGAGAAATGAAACTTCTTCTGACAGACAGATTACCTTGACAACAAAGTTGACTAAAGGAAATGATGAAGCCGGAAAAGGAGAAATAAAAGTGGATTTGCCTGCCAATGGAATAAAGGAAATAACACAAAAAATTTTTGTGTTGTATCCTGCTTTGTGGAGTCCTGAGACCCCTCATTTATATAATGCACACTTTCTAGTGACTGAAGCGAGTGATGTAATAGATAGTACAACGGAATCTTTTGGTATTCGGACGGTTACTTATTCGGCTGAACAAGGATTATTCTTGAATGGCAAGAGAATTATTTTAAATGGTGGATGTTTACATCATGACAACGGTTGTCTGGGGGCAGCGGCTTATGATCGTGCCGAAGAACGGAAAGTAGAATTAATGAAGGCTGCGGGATTTAATGCGGTACGTACTTCGCATAATATTCCTTCAGAAGAGTTCCTCCATGCCTGTGATCGTCTCGGATTATTGGTTATAGATGAAACCTTTGACGGTTGGCGTGACAGTAAGAATCAATATGACTATTCTATTCTTTTTGATCAATGGTGGCAACGGGATATCGAATCCATGGTTCTTCGTGACCGCAATCATCCTTCTATTTTTTGTTGGAGTATTGGCAATGAAGTAATTGAGCGTAAAAAATTGGAAGTGGTCACTACAGCTCGGAAGTTGGCCGACTATGTACATAAGTTTGATCCCAGTCGTCCGGTAACTTCTGCTTTAGCTGCTTGGGATAATGACTGGGAAATATATGATCCATTGGCTGCCGTACATGAAATAGTGGGCTATAATTATTTGCTGCATCGAGCGCCGGTTGATCATCAGCGTGTACCTTCCCGTGTCATTATGCAAACCGAATCTTATCCACGAGATGCTTTTGCCAATTGGTCGTTGGTAAATGGTCATGATTATATTATTGGTGATTTTGTTTGGACGGCTATTGATTATTTAGGTGAATCGGGTATCGGGCGATTTTATTATGCAGGTGAGTCGGAAGGTGAACACTATCAACGTAACCATTATCCTTGGCATGGGGCCTATTGTGGAGATATTGATTTGACAGGTTGGAGGAAACCTATATCACATTATCGTGACTTGTTGTATAATCCTGATAAGAAACTTTACTTGGCTGTAAAAGAGCCGGATAATTATTATGGTAAGGTGAAGGAAACCTTATGGTCTGTCTGGCCTACTTGGGAAAGCTGGAATTGGCCGGGACATGAAGGAAAAGAAATAGAGGTGGAGATTTATTCCCGATATCCCAAAGTACGTCTGTATTTGAATGATAAGCTGATAGGCGAGAAATTCACAGGGAAGGAACAGCAATTCAAAGCAGTCTTTCTTGTTTCATACGAGCCAGGAATATTGAAGGCGGTAGGTGTGGAATCCGAGATAGAAATAGAGAAAACGATCTTACAGACTGCCGGAAAACCTGTGAAAATTCAATTAACGGCCGATCGTACAAAAATAAAGGCAAATGGTCAGGATTTGAGTTTTATCACAGTAGAAATAATAGATAAGGAAGGCATTCTGGAGCCGAATGCTGATAATCAATTAACTTTTGAAGTGAAAGGGGCAGGTACTATAGTGGCTGTGGGAAATGCTGATTTGAAAGACACGGATAGCTATATCGGTTATCAGCGGAAAGCATGGAAAGGGCGTGCTATAGTGGTAGTAAAAAGTACACGGAAAGAAGGTAAGATAATGTTGAAAGTGACTTCTCCCGGATTGGTTCCGGCTACTGTATCCATTCGTACAAGTAAATAATAATAACCTTTGTTTAATTCTAAATATAATAGTATGAAAACATTTCGTTTTGTTTTATTGCTGTTTTTGGTATTGAGTATATCCAATACAGCTTGGGCGCAAAACCAGACTGTAAAAGGTAGGGTGATGGACTCTAAATTAAAAGAACCTCTTATGGGGGTTTCTATTTTGGAAATAGGTACTTCAAATGGTACTGTAACTGATTTGGATGGTAACTTTACGCTTTCTGTTCCTAAAGGAGTTGTATTGCGTATTTCTTATGTGGGATATTTAGTTCAGGAAGTTCCGATAAATGGAAAAACATATCTGGATATATTTTTGAAGGAAGATACTGAATTATTAGATGAGGTGGTGATTGTGGGGTATGGGGCCCAAAAGAAAGCTACATTATCCGGCTCTGTAACGAGTGTAGGTGGTGAGAAGCTGGCAAAAACTCCAGTGACGAATGTATCACAAGGATTAGCCGGACGTTTACCGGGCGTGGTCGCTGTTTCCAACACTTCAGAACCAGGATATGATGGTGCTACTATTACTGTTCGTGGGGTTAATACCTTTGGAAAAGCTGATCCGTTAGTAGTTGTTGATGGAGTACCCGGACGTTCTTTGGAGCGTATTGATCCAAGTACTATTGAAACGATGTCTGTATTAAAAGATGCTTCAGCAGCTATTTATGGTGCTCAAGCTGCCAATGGAGTTATTTTGATTACAACAAAACGAGGAAAAGCAGGCAAGCCGAGAGTAGGTTTTACTTATAATTATGGAATAGCTGCTCCTACTGTAATACCGGAAATGACCAATGCTGTGGAATATGCTACTTTGATGAATGAAATAGATAAGTATGCCGGTAATAAGGGCCGCTATACGGTAGATGATCTTAGATTATATGCTGATGGTTCCGATCCTTGGGGACATCCGGATACGGACTGGTTTAATGAAACATTGAAATCATGGTCTCCACAAACTTATGCCAATGCTACTATTGATGGTGGTACAGAGAATGTGAAATATTTTGTTAGCGTATCAGCCAAAGGACAAGATGCATTTTATCGTCATAGTGGGTCAAATTACCATCAGTATGACTTGAAGATGAATCTTGATATGAAAATTAATAAATATGTTGATACTTATGTCAATGTAACAGGAAGAATGGAAGATCGGAAATATCCAACCCGTTCTGCAGAGAATATTTTCCGTATGCTGATGCGATCTAAACCTAATTCACCGGCTTATTGGCCTGACGGCCGTCCGGGACCCGACATTGAATTTGGTGATAATCCGGTAGTTATATGTACCAATCAAACTGGTTATGAACGTGATAAGCGTTATGTGTTAAATGGGGATTTCGGAGTTAATATCAAGGTGCCTTATGTGGAGGGATTGACTTTGAAGGCTACTGCGTCACTTGATAAGACGTTCCGTTTTCGTAAAATATGGCAAAAACCTTGGTATTTGTATTCATGGGATGGGACTTCGATGGATGAAAATGGCCAGCCCCTATTGGTGGAAGGAAAGAAAGGGTTTAGTGATCCTCGTCTGACAGAATCAATGGAAGACAATTTGGGGGTATTATTGAGTGGTATCGCTAGTTATAGCCATACATTTGCTCAAGATCATGATGTAAATATTCTAGCAGGTGTAGAACGTATCACGGATAAGGGGGATTCATTTGAAGCTTATCGTCGTTATTTTCTTTCTGCCACTATTGACCAGCTTTTTGCTGGTGGTCAGGATGAAATGAATAATACAGGTACAGGGTATGAGGAAGCCCGTTTAAATTATTTTGGTCGTGTGAACTACGCTTATAAGTCTAAATATTTGGTAGAGTTTGTTTGGCGCTATCAAGGTTCCTATATTTTTGATCGTTCTAATAAATTCGGATTCTTTCCGGGTATTTCATTAGGATATGTAATATCTGAAGAAGATTTTTTCAAAAAGAAATTGCCCTTTATTAGTTTTGCCAAAGTACGGGCATCATGGGGACAGACAGGAAATGATTTGATTGATCCTTATCAGTATTTGGCTTCCTATACTTTCAATGATTTGATGTATTTGACTAATAATGGTGCAACGATGAACCAAGCATTGAAAGAAGGAGTAGCTCCTAATCAAAATGTGACTTGGGAAACAGCTACACAAAAGAATATAGGTTTTGATTTACAATTTTTGAATGGAGATTTGGCATTTACCATTGACTATTTTTATAATAAACGCAGTGATATTTTATGGAAACGAAATGCTTCTGTTCCGAGCACTTCCGGATTGGTACTTCCTGATGAAAACTTAGGGAAAGTACAAAATCAAGGGGTAGATTTCAATATTGATTATCGTAGAAATTTTAAAGATTTTCGGTTGGGTATAAACTTGAATGGGGTTTATGCTAAAAACAAAATTCTTTTTTGGGATGAGGCACCTGGTACTCCAGAATGGCAGAAGTCCACAGGCAAACCTATCGATTCGGGACTTTATTACGAAGCTATCGGCATATTTAAAGATCAGGCAGCTGTAGACGCGTATCCTCATTGGGCCGGTGCACGTCCGGGGGATATTATTTTCAAAGATGTAAATGGGGACGATGTGATAGATGGCAATGACCGTGTTCGTAATGATAAGAGTCGTACTCCACGATTTACAGGTGGATTGAATGTAGATTTAGGATATAAGGATTTTGATCTCTCATTTTTGCTGCAAGGTGCTATGGGGGGAGTTTTCTATCAAACGACAGAATCGGGTGATTTTGCCAATTTCTTAAAGAGTTTTTATGATAACCGTTGGACAGAGGAAAACCCTGATGCTGATTCTCCCCGTACCTATAATCGAAGTAATGAATATTTTATAAATCAGCAGAATACATTCTGGTTGCATAAAACTGATTATATACGTCTGAAGAATATAGAATTGGGATATACTGTACCATCTATATGGAGTAAGAAAATAGGTGTGGAACATTTACGTATTTATATTAATGCTTATAACTTGCTGACATTCAGTCCTGATATGAAGGATTATGATCCCGAAAATACAAGTGGATCGGGATATAATTATCCGTTGAATAAAGTGATAAATTTTGGAGTAAACCTTACTTTTTAAATAAAATGAAAAATATGAAACGTTTATATGGATTACTTGTATTGCTATGTTTTATGCTAACAGCATGCAATGATGATTTTTTGGATGTGGACCCAGTAGACCGTTATTCAGATGCAGTTGTCTGGACGGATGAGTCATTAATAACCTCTTTTGTTAATAATATTTACGAGGGACAGAAATGGGGATTTCATACCGTAATGCTTTCTTCTTTGTGTGATGAATCAATGGAGGTTTGGGCATGGGAAAGTCAGCCGATAGTGATGAGTGAATTGAGTCCGAGCTATCAAGGTATTCTTGCCCCTAATTTTTGGATTATAACCTTCCATAATATAACTTGGACCAATCTTTATAAAAATATTCGTGCCTGTAATATCTTTTTTGAAAATGCAGAGAAATATGCTTTAGAAGGAGATGTTGTCGATAAACTGAAGGGTGAAGTACATTATTTACGTGCTTATTTTTATTATTGGTTGTTGAGCCAATGGGGTGGTATCCCTTTGATTGAGAAGTCTTTTACTCCTTCTGATGATTTACTCGTAGCTCGTAATACGTTTGAAGAAACGGTAGATTTTATTGTGAAAGATTTAGATGAAGCAGCTTCTATTTTGCCTTTGAACGGAGATAAAGCCCGTGCAACGAAAGGTGCTGCTATGGCTTTGAAAGCCCGTGTCCTGCTTTATGCGGCTAGTGATTTATTTGTTTCTCAGTCTTTATGGGCATCCGGTTATGAGCATCCTGAACTTATAGGGTATGTGGGAGGTGATCGTACGGAACGTTGGCAACGGGCCAAAAAGGCTGCTAAAGCTGTTATGGATTTAGGTATATATCATCTGTATGGTGAAAATGGAGGATGGAAAAATAGAGAGGAAGCTACTCAAAACTATGCTGATATTTTCTTATGTCATAATTCGGATGAAGATATTATGGTACAATATTATGATTATGTAAATCATAATAGCAGTGATTTTCAATTGCCTCGTGTTGGTTTGTTCAATAGTCCCAATGGTTTTCATGGTTGGGGCGGAAATACTCCTACTGGACAATTAGTTGATTCTTATGAAATGGCAGATGGCAGCAAATTTAGTTGGGATAATCCACAACAAGCAGCTTACCCTTATCAAAATCGAGATCCTCGCTTCTATGCTTCTATTATGTATAATGGTTCTTATTGGCGTCAACGTCCGGATGATACAGTAGGTAGTGATCCTGAAGGAATAGTACAAACTGCTTATTATCAGCAGTCAGATGGAAGTTATACACCAGGTTTAGACACTCGCCAAGGCCCTATTGAAGATTGGAATGGTTCTTATACAGGATATTATATGCGTAAGTTTTTAGATCCTTCAGTTAATCATCAGTATGATAAACAACCTTATCCTTGGCGTCAGATACGTTATGCTGAAGTTTTGTTGAATTATGCTGAAGCATGCATAGAATTAGGTGAAGATGCTGAAGCCCGTAAGTATATCAATATGATTCGTACAAGAGCGGGAATGCCTGACATACCAGATTCTGAAATGGGAGATGTCTTGAAAGAACATTATCGTAATGAACGTAAAATAGAATTAGCTTATGAACAACATCGTTATTTTGATATCCGCCGTTGGATGATTGCACCTGAAGTGATTAAGAATGTTCAAGGAATAGATATTCGCTATCCTTATGGAGTTACAGAGCCTAATTATTCCATTATTGATGTGCAGGAGAGGAAATGGAATGATAAGTCTTATTTACTCCCTATTTATTTGGATGAAATGCAGAAAAATGATTTATTGATACAAAATCCATTATATTAAAAAATCATAGATAAGCCCGTAGCTTAATGATGGCTACGGGCTTTATTAAAAAGAATGATTTTTTATTCCACTCCCAAATCCTTATAAGTTCTCGGAGCCGGAACGGGAGGTAATGGTTTGCGATCCTTTAACTCTTGTAGAATTACCTCAATGGCTTTATTCAACTGCTGGTCTTCACCTAACTGTTCTTTTACCGGGTCATTATCAATCAGAATATCGGGATCTACTCCATGGTTCTCCACTATCCATTGACCGGTCTTTGCATCATAATTGGTAAAGAACGGAACACGTACATCCGTACCATCCATATAAGGCAACGGGCCACTGATACCGATAATGCCACCCCATGTACGAGTACCGATAACTTTACCGATTTTATTTGCCTTAAAACTCCATGGGAACAAGTCACCGTCCGAAGCCGAGTATTTATTGATTAGCAATACTTTCGGACCCACTAGTGTTGCATCAGGAATGGTACCGATTTTGGTTGATCCACGACGCATGGTCAGGCGATAGGGTTCACGAAGCAAACGTTCGATAATCATTGGAGATACATTACCACCTCCATTGGCACGGTCATCAATAATCAAGGCTTCTTTATCGAGTTGGGGATAGAAGTAGCGGGCGAATTCATTCAGACCGTCCGGTCCCATATCGGGAATATAGACGTAACCTACACGACCATTAGTTGCTTCTTCCACTTTTTTGATATTATTCTGTACCCAGTTATAATGATACAATGGGTATTCATTGTCTAATGGTTTAATGACCACTTTACGTACTCCTTTACTTGATGCGGTACGGTTTATGCTTAGTTCAGTCAATACATTGGCTTTGCCTGCCAGCAGACTGTAAATGTTATCAACAGTAGCTGTTGAGATGCCATCAATAGCTGTGATATAATCTCCTTCTTTTACTCCGATACCCGGTTCTGTAAGGGGAGAACGCAGTTTCTGACTGTAAATTGCACCCGGTAGGATTTTGTCAATACGGTAGAAGCCACTCTTGTCACGACTCAGTTCAGCTCCCAGTAATCCCATTGGAATACGTTCGGGACCTTTTATTTCACCCGGATTCACATAAGCGTGTCCGCAAGCCAGCTCGGCAATCATCTCACCGATGATATAGTTCAAGTCCAGACGGGTTTTTGCATGAGGAACTAATACAGCATATTTTTCTTTAATCGCATTCCAGTCTACTCCATGCATATTTTCCAGATAGAATCCGTCACGGAAAGCCCGCCATGTTTCATCGAATATCTGAGCCCATTCTTGACTGTAATCAATGGGAGCAACCATATCGCTTAAGTTAATATTCTCTTCCAATGAGGCTTTAGTGCATGGAAAATCACAGATATACAGATTATTTCCTTTAAAGAACAATGCTTTCTTATGATTGGCAGCTACATCCATATATGCTCCTTCGGCTACGATTTCTTCTTTTTGTTTAGCCAAATCATATACTTTGGTATTTCTACCACTGGCATACCACACTTTTTTACCGTCTGAATAGAAATTATCGTAGTTACCTGCTTGTAAAGGTAATTTAATCAGTCTTCCGGGCAAGCCTTCCGGATCTATTTTAACTGTATTATTTGTGGCTTCCGGTTTTTTATTGGCCGCATCGGTAGTCTGTTGTTCTATGCTGACCATTTCATCCGAAGGTAATAAAGGTGACGGTGTGTCATTGGCGAGCATGGCCATATAGACTCCTCCCATACGATTATAGGCATGATTCCATTCTGTCTGGCTGTAGATGGGATTAAAATCTCTTTCGGAACTGAATATGAGGTATTTTCCATCCGTGCTGAAGACAGGTGAAGAAGAACTGTACCATTTTTCGGTCACCGGATATTCCTTACCTGAAGTCAGATGGTATACATAAATGACACTCATGTTATTAGCTCCGGATTTAGTATAGGTAATCCATTGGCTGTCTGGTGAATAGTTCACTTCATAGAACTCTCCTTCCGGATTCTGCATGACAGTCCGTTTCGCTTTTGAGGCAATATCAACTTCTACGATACGGTTTTTACGGTCGGTATAAAGTATTTTCTTGCTGTCCGGGCTCCACATCAGTTGGCGGATATAAGTATCATTGTTTTGGGTCAGTTGGATGGGATCACCCCCTTCGACAGATTGTAGCCAGATTTCAGTTTCACCGGTACGGTCACTGATATAGGCTATTTGTTTACCGTTCGGACTCCATTCTCCTTCCCGTTCATTGGCTCCCGGGGTGCGGGTGATATCACGGGTTACCCCTTTTTCGGCAGGGATATCGAATACTTCTCCGCGAGCAGTTACTACCAGACGGTGGCCATCCGGTGAAAGGCTGGCGGCAGTCAGGTTATCTGCTACCCGTTTCATTTCTTTTCGGGCATAGATATTGTCTGAAGTCAGCGTGATGGAGATTTTTTCTGATTTGCGCGTTTTAGGATCCAGTTTATAGAGGTATCCTCCATGTTCATAGACAATAATTTGTCCGTTACTGCTGGGGAATTTTACATCATAATCCGTATAGTTAGTTACTTTTTCAGTTTGTTTGGTCCGGATATTATAAACAAAGATATTCATGGTGCGATCCCGATCGGAAATAAAGTAGATTTCCTCTCCTATCCACATAGGGATAATATCTTGTGCAATATTATTGGTGATATTCTCTACTTTCTTAGCAGCCGGATCATAAATCCAAATGTCATCTGCCATGCCACCGCGATAATATTTCCAATTACGGAATTCTCGCATAACCCGGTTGTAAGCCAGCTTTTTTCCATCGGGAGAATAGCTGCAAAAACCTCCTTCGGGTAATGGAATCACTTCGGGCATTCCTCCGTTTTTCGATATGCTCCATAGTTTGCCATCAAAACCGTCACTGATACGATTGCGGTAGACTATGTTTTTTCCATCCGGCGTCCAAGTCATTACTATGTTATTGGGACCCATTCGATCTCCTAAGTCATCCCGGTTGTTTGTTGCTGTGTAGGTAAGTCGTTGGGGTTCGCCTCCGTCAGTTGGAATCAGATATACTTCAGTGTTACCGTCATATTGACCGGTGAAAGCAATTGATTTTCCATCCGGAGAAAAACGTGCGAACATTTCATAACCGATATGGGAAGTCAGCTTTTGTGCTTCTCCTCCATTCAAAGGTGCTTTGTACAGATCTCCGGCGTAAGAAAAGACAATGTCGGAGCCATTGGTAGCGGGAAAACGGAGTAATCTAGCCTCATCGGCATGTCCGGTGAAAGCTGTTCCTGCCAGTAACAGGGAGAATAATAGCTTTTTGTTCATTTTATTTAGGGTTTGATTTTCGTCGGAAACAAAGTTAGGTATTATTCTTCAGATTATGAGCTGGAACTTATTTCTTTTTTCAGTTGATTATTACTAGAGTTTTTTAATAAGAAATAGTTTTATTGGCATGATGTTTTTAAGAAATGCTATATTTGCAATATTAATAGTCTTAATAAAGATGGATGCAAGTATAGTAGATAAAGATTTGATTGAAAGAATAAACAAAGGAGAAGAAAAAGCTTTTGAGGTTTTATATAATAGCTATTTTGTCTATCTCTGTGCTTGTGCTAATTCTTATATCTTTAACCCTGTGGAAGCGCAAGATATAGTTAATGAAACTTTTGCTAAAATATGGTATAGGCGTGGTGAGTTATCTTTTCCTATTCATGCTTATTTGATACGTGCTATTCAGAACGGGTGTTTGAATTACCTCCGTTCGCTTCACAGCCGTGAAAGAATTATAGATGAATACCGTGAAGCATTACTTGAGTATCAAGAAGAATTTTGTGCTTCCGAGTGTTCGCCTTTGCAAGAAATGGAATTAGCTGATTTGGAAAAATCAGTCCAAAATATAGTGTCTTCCTTGCCTGATAAATGCAGGTTCATTTTTGAGCAATATCTTTATTCCAATCTGACTCCTCAAGAGATTGCAGATAAAAATAATATTTCAGTCAATACAGTCAGAGTACATGTAAAAAATGCCATGGATAAAATAAGAGAAAAGGTGGGATCTAGAGTAGGGATTCTATTATTTTTTCTTTTCTAAAAAAAGAATGAAAAAAATCTGTTTTTGGCTTAAATGTTTTGTCTGTTGCTTGTGTATTATCTATAGTAGATAATTCCAAAGATATAAAATGAACAGCCAAATAGATGAATTTGAACGAATAATGCTGGATTATCTGAAAGGCGAAATCTCGTCTGAAGATATGCAGAAACTAACTATATTACTGAAAAGAGAGAATGCTTGTCGCGAAAAATATCGTGAAATAGCCCGTTCTTATGCATTGGCATCCTCTTCTTGGTTTGCACGCAGGAAAGAGCAAAACTTTGAGCAATTGTGTGATACATTGAATTTCTATTCTTCTCGTAAACATTCTTTTTTCCGTAAAATAAGCGTTTGGAGAAGCGTTGCTATATGGACTTTACTGATTGGTTGTAGTATAACATTCTTTTATTTATATCATTCGTCTAGTCCAGAAGTTCTTACTCCTTCTTATTGTCAGATTGAGGTTCCCCAGGGGGCCAGTTCGAAATTATTATTGCCTGATAGTACCATTGTTTTTCTGAATGGGGGGACGGTTTTAAAGTATGATGTTTCTTTGCAGCAGCGGACTGACCGGAAAGTTTTTCTTTCAGGTGAGGCTTATTTCAAAGTTTCTAGAAATATGCTCAAGCCTTTTATTGTTCATACGGGGGAATTGAATATAAAAGTATTAGGTACAACATTTAATGTGGCTTCTTATCCTGATGATACGGAAATAAAAGTGAGCCTTGTGGAAGGTAGTGTGAATGTTTACACTACTTCAGATGCTAAAAAGAATATTCTTCTTTCTCCTGATGAGCAAGCTGTTTATAATAAAAATGATAAGGTATTGTCTATGAGAAAGATAGATGCGGTATCTCAAGCAGCATGGACTACAGGAAGACTGGTATTTGTTAATGAAAAGTTATTTGATATTTTGAAAACAATCGGGAAAAAATATGATGTACAGATACTTGTGCAGTCTCGGAAAGTGTATACTGAATATTTTTCAGGAAGTATAGATACGAATCTGACTTTGGATGAAATTCTTTCTTATTTAGATGTGGATAATAAGTTTATGTGGAGAAAGAAAGGAAAAACAATAGTTATTACAGACCGGTAACTGATAGATAAAAAGTACTGTGAAAAGTACATGCTTAAATAATTGTTAACTAAAAATTCTAAGTATGAAAAAAAACTTTTGTAAAGTTCGTAGGGGGCATTGCCTCTCTCTTGTATGGATAGTTTCATTTCTACTATGGGGAAATGTCACTATGGCCGCATTGCCTATTCAGGAGGCAAAACTTTCTATACAACAGCGTTCAGTGGCTTTGAGTCGGGTTTTTTATGAGATTGAAAAACAGACCGGCTACTCTTTCCTTGTTCGTAATAATGATATTAATATGAATGAGAAAGTATCTATTGATGTTAAAAATAAAAGTGTGGAAGAGGTGCTTGAGATGTTGTTTGTAGGGAAAAATATCCGTTATAAAGTGGAAGGGGAGCATATTTCTGTTTATAAACCCCAGCAATCAAGACAAAATGCAATTACCGGATTGGTTATGGATGTGGCAAAAGAACCAGTTATTGGTGCTTCTGTTGTGGTAATGGGATCTACTAACGGGTGTATCACAGATTTTGATGGAAAATTTTCTTTAGAAGTTTCTGAATTTCCTGTGAAGTTACAAATCAGTTATATTGGTTATAAATCTCAAGAGGTAACTGTACGTGATACAAAAACTATTCAGGTGGTATTACGTGAGGACACTGAAACTTTAGATGAAGTGGTGGTAGTGGGATACGGTTCGCAGAAAAAAGCAAACCTGACAGGAGCCGTTGCCTCGGTCAAGATGGATGAAGTGATAGGCAATCGTCCTTTGTCACAAGCTGCTGATGCATTGCAAGGTACGGTTCCCGGCTTGTTTGTGTCTAGTGATGGCAATGCTCCAGGTAAAAGTAAGTCATTCCAGATTCGTGGCGCTTATTCTGTAGGTATTAAAAATGATGATGGTTCTTATGGTAGTGCTATCAAGCCTTTGATTTTGATTGACAATGTGGAAGGAGACTTGGATATGGTTAATCCTGAGGATATTGAAACGGTTACAGTGTTGAAAGATGCTGCTTCAGCTGCCATTTATGGTGCCCGTGCTGCCGGTGGTGTAATTTTGGTTACTACCAAACGTCCGAAAGGAGAAACTTCTTTCCAACTGAATTATAATAATAACTTTGCCTTTGCAACTGCCATGAATTTGCCAGAACAGGCACCGTTGATGGAATATTTGCAGGCCTATTCTGATGCAGCCGGAGATCAATTCTGGACAATGGGTTCGCCTAGTGTAAGCAAATGGATGGGATATTTGGAGCAATATCGTAATAATCCGTCTTCTATTCCTACTGTCGGCGATGGTATCTTTAAAGATACGGATGGGGCTGTTTATTATATGAATGAAAAGGACTTGGTGAAGAACATGCTTGAGACTAGTTTCCAGCATACACATAATATATCAATGACAGGTGGTACTGATAAGCTCCGTTATCGTCTTTCTGCCGGATTTATTGATAATGACGGTGTGCTGATTACTGACAAGGATAAATACAGACGAATGAATGTCAGTGGATTTATATCTGCCAATGTTACAAAATGGTTTACTCAGGAAGCCACTTTTAGCTATGCACATAGTAAAAGAATGGAGCCAAAGTCTGCTTTGGGCGCTGTTTACAGTACTCGTCTTGCTTCTTTCTATCCGGAAGGCAATATGCCGGAAGGTATTTCTGCTGCAGGCGATGGATTACCTTTCTTTACTCCGTCCAATCAGATACGTTGGTCCAATCCAGAAAAAACATTGTATGACAATCCTCGTATTTTCCTGAAGTCTATATTGAAGCCATTAAAGGGATTTGAAATAGCATTTGAATATACTTTCGACAAGAATATATATGATTATAGCTGGTATACGGGAAGTGTGGTATATACTACTGTGCAAGGTGGTAAAGACACGACTCCGACCAATGACTATTTACAAAAAAAGAAAAGATATACCGACTATAACTCAATCAACTTGTATGGTACTTATGATTTCTCATTGGGTAATCATCAGTTTAAGATAATGGCAGGTTTCAATCAAGAATCCAGTTATCAGGAAACAATGGAGGCTTTATCCTATGGACAAGCTGTTATTGAGGTGCCTTCATTGGGTTCGGGTACATCTACATTGAAAGCTACGGACAAGTATAATGAGTTTTCTGTTCGCGGCGGATTCTTCCGTGTGAATTACAACTATCAGGATAAATATTTGCTGGAAGTAAACGGACGTTATGACGGTTCTTCTAAGTTTCCTAAAGAATCACGTTACGGTTTCTTCCCCTCTGTTTCGGCCGGTTGGAACATTGCACAGGAAAAATTCATGGAAAGTACTCAGAATTGGTTAGGTTCTTTGAAGCTACGTGCTTCTTATGGTATGATTGGTAACCAGAACGTGCCTGCTTATTCGTTTATTCCAACTATGGCGGTGAATAATAAATACAATGGTTGGATATCCAATGGTAATTATGTAACCGCTATTACTTCTATTCCTTCATTGGTAAGTCGTAACTTTACTTGGGAAAAGGTAGGGACATTAGACATCGGTATTGATTTCTCTATGTTCAGTAATCGCTTTACAGGTACTTTTGACTGGTATCAGCGTAATACGAACGGCATGCTTGCTCCGGGTGTGCAATTGCCTGCTGTAGTAGGTGCGGATGCTCCTTATCAGAATACGGCAGATATGCGTACACGTGGCTGGGAACTGAGTTTCAATTGGCGCGACCAGATTGGAAAGGTGAGCTACCGAGTCGGTTTCAACCTGTCCGACAGCAAGTCAAAGATTGTGAAGTATGACAGTAACTCATCCTACATATTAAGCAGCCAAAAGACGAATGCGCTGACGGGTGGAACATATACATTTTGGGAGTTTTATAAAGGTAAGGAATTAGGCGAAATCTGGGGATATGAAACAGATGGTTATTATACCGTAGACGATTTTGTCGATACTTCTTCATGGAAATTAAAGGATGGCGTTCCAAGCATAGATGGCTATAATCCTCGTCCGGGTGATGTGAAGTTCAAGAACTTAATGGATGATGAAAGAGGGACAAATATGATTTCCAGCGGTAACAATACGTTGAATAATCCGGGCGACCGTAAAGTGATTGGTAATGAAACTCCTCGTTATCTTTATGGTATTAATCTAGGATTAAACTATAAAGGTTTTGATTTGAGTGCCTTTTTGCAAGGAACCGGTAAACGCGATAAATGGATTGCCAATACATTGACTTTCCCATTATATTCTGACTTTAAGTTTATTCCTTTATATAAAGGTTTGGGTGATTACTGGCAACCGGTAGATGCTGCCAATGGTGATTACACAGCAGTTAATCCTAATGCTGAGTTCCCACGTATTTATGGCAACTATGGTAACCAAGGCTCTAATTACCGCCAGTCAGACAAGTACTTGTCCGATGCTTCTTATCTGCGTATCAAGAATGTTACTTTGTCATATACATTCCCCAAAGCATGGATTACCAAAATATCTTTGTCGCAGTTACGTGCTTTTGTCAGTGTAGAAAATCTGGCAACGTTCTCATCATTGCCAAAGGGTATCGACCCGGAAACGCTGAAATGGGATTATCCCGCATTCCGCACAGTATCCTTTGGGCTTAATCTTACATTATAAACCTTAAATTAGTACGAGTATATGAAAAGATTATTTATAAGTTTAGCAATTCTCGCAGGAATCAGCCTCTCTAGTTGTAATGATAGTTTCTTGGAAAAGACTCCTGTTACAGACTTGACGGAGAATAATGCATTCAATTCCTACGATAACTTCAAGGCTTTTATGTGGCCTTGTTATGAGATGTTTACAAATAATACTATTCGCACTTCCTTACAAGGATTCGGACAAGACGGACAGTATAAGGGCGATATGGCAGCAGGATACTTTCAGCAAAAATATGAAAGTGGCTACAATGAATTTGCTTATCAGACAGTTGCCAGTGTAGCATCCGGTAATGGCTGGGATTTTAAATCATTTATCCGCCGTGTCAATATCATGCTTTCACACATTGATAATTCTAGTATGACAGAGGCTCAGAAAGACCATTGGCGTGCAGTAGGATATTTTTTTCATTCTTTTTGGTATATGGAATTGATAGATCGTTTTGGCGATGTGCCTTGGGTGGACCAGGTATTGCAGGAAGATTCTCCCGAAGCTTATGGACCTCGTGTGGATAGAAAAACCGTAGCCGACAAGGTATTGGAACGTCTGCAATGGGCGGAACAGAATATTGGAAATTTCACATCACAGGATGGGGACAATACGATTAACCAAGATTGTGTACGTGCCGTTATTTCGCGTTTCGGATTACGTGAAGGTACATGGAGGAAATATCATGAATTGGGTGATGCTGAAAAATATCTGCAAGAGTGTGTACGCGCATCCGAGTTATTAATGGCCGCTTATCCTACTCTTTACACAGGAACAGACGGTCAACCCGGTGCCGGATATGGTGAAATGTGGACAACAGAGGATTTGGGACAAGTTCCAGGTATCATTCTCTATAAATCTTATGTGAAGGATATAAATCCTATGGGCATGAGTTATATTGAACATACTTCTTCACACTATGTGGAGATGAACCAGAATACGGTAGATCTTTATTTGATGAAGAATGGCAAGCCGATTTTGGCTGACGGATCGGGCTACCATGGAAATAAGGACATGTATGCGGTATTTCGTGACCGTGACCCGCGTTTGTATCACACGGTTATACCTCCTTATAAAGTAAAATCTGGAAAAGGCGACTATCCTACCTGGTCGTATACAGACAATCCGGCAGACCGTGAATATATTGATATTATGGGAGCAAATGAAAGTTGCAGTAACCCGGGTGTTGGTATGAAACGTTTGCCTGGGCAGAACTGGAGTGCATCACTTGTACCTGAAATACCAAGATTAGGTACTGGAGCATTTGTGACTTGCCGTTCAGGCTACTATGTATGGAAGAATTGGGATAACTGGGAAACCAGCTTTAATAATGGTAATTTGAATACAGCTGACAAACCTATTTTTAAAATTGAAGAAGTCCTGTTGAATGAAGCTGAAGCCAAATTTGAATTGGGAGTATTTGACCAAGGGGTTGCAGACAAAACAATCAATAAGTTGCGTGATCGTGCCGGTGTAGTCAAAATGGTGGTTGCTGACATTAATGATAGTTTTGATCCTAACCGTGGAAAATACTATCCTAAAGGTAATGAAAGTGGTATTTTGGTTGATCCTGTCTTATGGGAAATTCGTCGCGAACGTATTATAGAATTGATGGGTGAGGGATTTGGTATTTATGATATCCGTCGTTGGCGTATGGCTCCGTGGTTCCTCAATAAACCTGCAACTGGTCTTTGGATGAGTAAAGAAGAGGCAATGAAAAATAATATGACTTTATATAATCCTGAAACTGGTTATTCTGATGGAACTGACGGTTCATTGACGGAAGGTAATTTGTATCTTTTCAATGATCCTCTAAAAGAAGGTAAAGGTTGGTTAGATAAATATTATTTGTATCAAGTACCGACTACCGAAATATTATTGAACCCAGAACTGGAACAGAATCCTGGTTGGTAATTTATAGTGTGATACGAATGAGGCTGTCTCAAATGCGGAATAACGTATGGAGACGGTCTTGTTTGGTTTTTAAACTTAGAAAAATCGAAATAAAATGAGATTTCAGAAAATAGGATTGACTACTGTAGTGTTGTGTACCGTAGGAATACAACAGAGCTTTTCTATCGATATAGTTACAAAAGAAAAACCTAATATCGTGTTTATTTTGGCTGATGATTTAGGTTGGACGGATTTGGGTGTAATGGGCAGTGATTATTATGAAACTCCTAATATAGACCGTCTTGCTACAGAAGGAATATTGTTTGACAATGCTTACGCTGCAGCCGCCAATTCAGCACCTAGCCGTGCTTGTATGATGACAGGAATGTACACGCCACGCCATGGAGTATATACAGTTAGTCCTCCCGACCGTGGTGATCGTACCAAACGTAAATATATAGCTATTCCCAATGTAGAAGATGTCTGTGCCGACTTTGTGACTATGGCCGAGGCTTTGCAAGAACAGGGTTATCAGTGTGGTCATATCGGGAAGTGGCATTTGGGGGATGATGAGGACGGTACAGGACCCTTGTCACAGGGATTTATATGGAATGTGGGCGGTAATAGAGCAGGAGCTCCCTATTCTTATTTTTATCCCTATTGTCTGCCTGATAAAAGTAAATGTCATGTGGGATTAGAAGAAGGTATATTGGGTGAATATCTTACTGATCGGTTGACTGAAGAAGCTGTTTCTTTTATAAAATCTCATAGTGAAGGTCCTTTTTTCTTACATTTGTCCCATCATGCCGTACATACGGTTTTGCAAGCACCTGATTCATTGATAAATAAATATCGTAATAAAACTCCCGGTAAATATCATAAGAATCCTATATATGCTGCAATGATTGAAAAACTAGATGATAGTGTTGGTAGGATATGCCAAGTTATTAAGACATTAGGAATAGCAGATCGTACAATAGTCATTTTTTATTCAGATAATGGAGGTTCGGAACCAGTGACAGACAATTATCCGTTAAATGGAGGAAAGGGAATGCCTTATGAAGGTGGGAGCCGTGTGCCGTTGATTATAAGGTGGACTGGTAAAATAGAAGGAGGCATCCGTTCATCTGTTCCAATAACAGGAGTTGATTTTTATCCAACTTTTGTTACTTTGGCACAGGGTAAGATTCCTGCTAACTTAGATGGAAAAGATATTTTTACGCTTATAAATAATAATGAGACGGAACGTGATCTTTTCTGGCATTTTCCGGCTTATTTGGAGTCTTATTTAAACGGGGGAAGAGATTTCCGTGCAAAACCTTATTCCAGTATTCGTTCAGGTGATTGGAAATTGATATATCATTATGAAGATAAGTCTATGGAACTGTTTAATTTGAAGAATGATCTGGGAGAATCACAAGATCTATCAGGTTCAAATCCTGTAAAACGAGGAGAACTTTATCAGAAACTGATGAAGTGGATTCAAGAAACTCATGCTCCTATTCCTGTGAAATTGAATCCTTATTATCGAGAGTAGGTGAATGATATTTTTTTCTTCTATAGCTTTGCAGCCTAGGATATTTTCTCTAAATTGCCGATGTTTATAGCAGGAGTAGTAATTATTAAATTCAGTAAAAAACAGAATATATGAAAAATCGAAACCTCTTTCTTTTAACCAGTGGATTAGCATTTCCTCTATTAGGCGCTTATGCTCAGAAAACTCCTAAACCGAATATCATTTATATTATGTGTGATGATATGGGTTATGGTGATTTAGGGTGTTATGGTCAGTCCTACATCAGTACACCGAATATTGATAATATGGCTAAAGAAGGTATGCGTTTTACACAAGCGTATGCCGGTAGTCCGGTGAGTGCTCCATCACGTGCGTCATTTATGACCGGACAACATTCCGGACATTGTGAAGTACGTGGGAACAAAGAGTACTGGCGCGATGCCCCTGTTGTGATGTATGGAAATAATAAGGAATATGCCGTGGTGGGGCAACATCCATACGATCCCGGTCATGTGATTATACCTGAAATAATGAAAGATAACGGTTATACTACCGGTATGTTTGGTAAATGGGCAGGGGGCTATGAGGGATCTGTGTCTACGCCGGACAAACGGGGTATTGATGAATATTATGGTTATATTTGCCAGTTTCAGGCTCATTTATATTATCCGAATTTCCTGAACCGGTATAGTAAATCGGCTGGTGATACGGCAGTGGTTCGTGTAGTGATGGATGAGAATATCAACTATCCTATGTTTGGTAAGGACTATTTCAAACGTCCGCAATATTCTGCGGATATGATCCATGAAGAAGCAATGAAATGGTTGGATAAACAAGATGGCAAGCAACCTTTCTTTGGTATTTTTACTTATACGCTTCCTCATGCAGAGCTGGCGCAGCCCGAAGATTCTATTCTGACAGGTTATCAAAAGAAGTTTTTTGAAGATAAAACTTGGGGTGGACAGGAAGGATCAAGATATAATCCGTCGGTACACACCCATGCGCAGTTTGCCGGCATGATTACTCGCTTGGATTATTATGTAGGAGAAGTTTTGAACAAATTAAAGGAGAAAGGACTGGACGAAAATACCATTGTGATTTTTACCAGTGATAACGGCCCCCATGAAGAAGGGGGAGCTGACCCTACCTTCTTTGGTCGTGATGGCAAACTTCGTGGATTGAAACGTCAATGTTATGAAGGGGGGATTCGTATTCCGTTCATTGTGCGTTGGCCGGGTAAAGTACCCGAAGGAACGGTTAATGATCATCAGTTAGCTTTCTATGACTTGATGCCTACATTTTGTGACTTGGCAGGTGTGAAGAATTATGTGAAGAAGTACACTAACAAGAAAAAAGACATGGATTATTTTGATGGTATTTCTTTTGCTCCGACTTTGTTAGGACAGGAAGGACAGAAGAAACATGATTTCTTGTATTGGGAATTTGATGAAACCGATCAGATTGGTGTACGTATGGGAGACTGGAAGATGGTAGTGAAAAAAGGGACTCCTTTCCTTTACAATCTTGCTACAGATATTCATGAAGACCATGATATCGCTGCCGGACATCCGGATATTGTGAAACAAATGAAAGAGATTATCAGAACACAGCATACTCCGAATCCTCATTTCTCTGTGACTTTGCCTTCATTTGAATAAATAGATTTTTTATTCTGATATTCCTCAATCTATTCATTTAGATTGGGGAATATTTTTTTATGTTCCATAAACCTGCTATCTTTGCCTCGCAAATTTAAAAATATTCCGATGAGAATTTAAAACATTCATTTCCATACAACTATTTGTTTTTACGTTGGGACAGCAGGCGAAATAATTTCGTTTGTTGCGCAATAGTTGTCTTCTTATTCCAACTACGAACTTTTCAGTATTCATATTTAAAATTCTTAGAAAGAGTATGTGTATACATGTACAGTCCATTACTTACATGCATCCGGATAAAGATGTGCTTTTCAGTAATGTCAGTTTTACTATCAGTAAAGGGCAAAAAGTAGCCCTCATCGGAAACAACGGTTCGGGAAAATCTACCTTGATGCGATTGATAACTAAAGAGCTATTACCTTCTGAAGGACAAATTATATGTCCGGATATCCCCTATTCTATTCCACAGCATTTTGGTCAGTTTAATCATTTGACAGTAGCCGGGGCATTGGGAATAGAAAGAAAGTTATATGCACTTCATGCCATTTTACAGGGAGATGCTTCGATAGAGCATTTTACGGCTTTGGCGGATGACTGGAAAATAGAAGAGAAAGCGGTTGCTGCTTTGAATGAATGGGGGTTGGTAGGAGTACCTCTTTCCTATCCCATGCATTTGTTGAGTGGCGGTGAGAAAACAAAAGTTTTTCTAGCAGGAATTACTATATACTCTCCTGCTTTTATTTTGATGGATGAGCCTACCAATCATTTGGATGACGAAAGCCGTATCCGGCTGTACCGTTTTATAACTACTGCTGCAGCAGGGATACTGGTTGTCAGCCACGACCGGACATTACTCAATTTACTTTTTTCTACCTATGAGCTTACTGCAAAAGGTGTCACTTATTATGCTGGAAATTACGATTTCTATAAAGAACAGAAGAAATTGGCTGTAGAAGCTCTGCAAACCCGGTTGAAGGAGAATGAAAAGCAATTACAAAAAGCCCGAAAGCAGGCACGTGAGGTAATGGAGCGTCAACAAAAGCATGATGTGCGAGGTAAAAAACAAAATGTGAAGAAAGGAGTCGGAAAGATGGCAATGCATACATTCAGGGATCAGGCTGAGAAAAGTACTGTCCGTTTAGGAGATGTTCATGTTGATAAGATCCGTTTTTTGGCAGGAGAAACAGTAGAACTGCATAAAGCTTTACCTGATATGAAGACGATGAAAGTAAATTTCAATTCATCTTCTTTGCATATCGGTAAAATACTTATCGTAGCTTCAAGTGTGAATTATTCGTATGGAGAAAATCCTTTGTGGTCTTCTCCTCTTGAGTTTACCATCAAAAGTGGTGACCGTATTCATTTGAAAGGAAGTAATGGTAGTGGTAAAACAACTTTATTGAGGTTGATAACTGGAAGTCTTGCTCCTACTCAAGGTTCTTTGATACAGGCAGAAGGGCTGACGTACGTTTATCTTGATCAGGAATATTCTACAATTCGTAATGATTTGTCGGTATTGGAACAACTTGCCTTATTCAATAGTGAATTGTATGATAATGAATTGAGAACGATTCTCAACCGTTTTTTGTTTCCTGTTTCCACATGGAACAAGAAATGTAGCTATCTGAGTGGAGGTGAGAAGATGAAACTTTCTCTCTGTTGTCTTATGGTGAGTGCACAGGCCCCCGATGTTTTTATTGTGGATGAACCTACTAATAATATTGATATTCTGAGTATGGAGATCTTGACCGAAACTTTGAAGGATTATCAAGGCACTTTGTTGGTGGTGAGTCATGACAACTATTTTGTGCAACAAATAAAGGCAGATAAGCAGATTGAGTTGTTCTGATGTTTTATTTTGTCAAGTGCGGCATTTTTGTTTTAAATATAGAGTTTGACAAAAATGCCGCAGACTTGATTTATTTTATTCGGAGTTATTATTGCAATGTCAGCGTCTTTACTTGTAATTCAGCATCTTTAGAATTACCTCCTACCATTATATCGAAGTTTCCGGCTATGGTGCGCATGGTATTTGTCTGCGCGTCCCACCATTCCAATTGTTTGGGTGTTAACTCTAATTCTACATTGACTGTTTTTCCTGCAGGAATTTGTACACGTTTGAAAGCACGCAGTGTTTTAGCCGGTCCTTCCGCATCTTCTTGTTTTTTCAGATATACCTGTACTACTTCTTCCCCGTCACGATTACCGGCATTGGTTACAGGAATAACCATTTTGGCAGTTTCCCCTACTTTAATCGTTTGATCCAGTTTGATGTTATCATAGTTAAAAGTGGTATAACTCAAACCATAACCGAACGGGAAAAGAGGATCACCTTTAAAATAACGGTAAGTGCGTCCTGTCATATTATAATCTTCAAAGTCAGGCAATTGCGCTATATTCCGGTAAAAAGTAACGGGCAGTCGTCCTGCAGGATTGTAATCTCCAAACAAGACTTCGGCGGCAGCTTTACCTCCGGATTGTCCCGGATACCATGCTTGTAAAATGGCCTGACAATATTTGGTTTCGGGCTCCATAGCAATGGGTGATCCGGAAAAATTAACGAAAATAACTTTTTTCCCGGCATCACAGAGTGCTTTTATTAATTCACGCTGAACAGCTGGAAGCTCGATGTCAGTACGGTCTCCTTTGCGGAATCCCGGTAAATTGACACCCATCTCCTCTCCTTCCAAACTTGGAGATATACCGCCTGCAAATATAACTATATCAGCATCTTTCACTTTTGCTACCGTATTCTTAATGTTGACTTCTTCTTTAAACCCAAGATCAAAATTCAACTGTGCGTCTCCACTAAAGTATTGGAAGCGGATTTCTATATCGTATGGCTTGCCGGCTTCTGCATGCATGGCGTAAGCTTGTCCCCTGCCCCCATGTTTGTTGGTGAATTTCTTTACTTCTTCACCATTTATCAATAATTGTGTAGCTCCACAACTATAAAAGTTGAAAATAACCTCTCCTGTTTCTTGGGGGGTAAACACACTTTGATAGATGGCCGAGAAATCGGTCAGATTCACACCGGGGGCAAATACGGTGGCTCCTGAGGTACAAAGGCGGAACGGGGTGGTGAGTTGTGCGGTGGCTGCCGCATTTCCTTCATATTCCTTGTTGTTCCAATAGCGGGCGGAGAACCCTGGACCTTCTTTAGAAATACACTGGTTGAAAACGCTTCTGATTAATGAGCGTTCTACCCAGCTGCAACCTTGTTCATAGATCAGTTTGTCATTCTCTCCCATGGCTGAGCGGATACCTTCCAATAAGGTGATCGTATGTTTGGGAGTACCGTTATAATTACCCCATTGCATCACAGAGTCATTTGCGTTAGGTCCCATGACGGCGATGGTTTGTCCACCGCGTTTCAGTGGCAGGATATTATTTTTGTTCAGTAACAGCGTCATTGATTTGCGTGCTATATCTAGTGACAGGGAATCATGTTCTGCCGAGCAAACCACAGAATAAGGAATTTTAGTCCATTCCACTTTACTGGGATCGTCCATTTCACCCAATTCAAAGCGTGCTTTTAATAATCGTTTTACGGATACATCAATATCCTTTTCACTGATTAATCCTTTTTTAGCGCTTTCTACTAATGCTTTATAACTAGAACCACATTCCAGATCCGTACCGCTTAATACTGCGGCGGCAGAGGCCGATTCAGCGTCCGGATGTGTTTTATGTCCTTTTTCCCGATAGAAATCGTCAATGGCGCCACAGTCTGAGAGTACAATACCTTCATATCCCCATTCCTGACGGAGAATTTGCATCAGCAGGCGGTCGCTTCCGCAACAAGGATCTCCTTCCAGACGATTGTAGGCACACATTACTTCTTTTACTTTTCCTTCCTTTACCAAGGCTTCGAAAGGAACCAGATAAGTTTCATGCAAGTCACGTGGTTTTATATTTTCGGCATTGAATTCGTGCCGGTTCCATTCCGGTCCCGAGTGAACGGCAAAGTGCTTGGCGCAAGCGTGTATTTTATCGTATTTTTGATTTGCATCCGTGCATTGTAGTCCTTTCACTACATTTACCCCCATGACACTTGTCAGATAAGGATCTTCCCCATACGTTTCAATACCTCTCCCCCATCTGGGATCGCGATAAATATTGACGGTGGGTGTCCACATAGTCAGACCTTGATAACGCTCGTAGCTTCCTGCAGCCGAGTAAGCTGTATTTTTGGCCCGCGCCTCATCCGATACTGCCGTATAAATGGTATGTATGGCGTCGGGTTCAAAGGAAGCGGCCATTCCTATGGGTTGTGGAAAGACTGTAGCCAGTCCGCTTCGTGCCACTCCGTGCAAGGCCTCATTCCACCAATTATAAGGTTTGATGCCCAATCTTTCGACAGGTTTGGAGTTGTCCATCATTAAAGCTACTTTTTCTTCTAATGTAAGTTGCTGCAATAAATCTTCTGCCCGTTCTTCAGGAGATAAATTACTGTTTTTATAAGCCGGTTGGTTACCGCAACCGCTCAGAATCACAAGGGAAGCAAATAAATATAGAATTCTGTTTCTCATAGTAAAATAGTAAAAATGATTAGTTACATGGCAAAAATAGAATAATTATGAGAATAGTCCGTGTATTTTTTGACTAAAATGGTGGGAGATATTGTTTTTTGTACGAAAAGGTGAGGAATATATAAAAAAACTCCGGTCAGGTATATAGGCTGACCGGAGATGTATTGAGAACAGCAAATAATGACTATTTATATTCTGCCCAGTCTATCAAGCGCATATCCCCTTTCTTGGCCAGTGTATCATGCATAGCCAGTGCGGCAGAAATACAATGAGGAGTCTGTCCTTTGGAAGACATTTTTACATAGTCCCAAAGAATGTTCTTATAGTCTGGATGTGCACAGTTTTCGATGATGGCTTGGGCGCGTTCTACCGGGCTCTTTCCTCGTAAATCGGCAACACCTTGTTCGGTAATGATAATATTGACATCGTGTTCGCTGTGATCTTCATGAGAAACCATAGGAACGATGGCACTGATTTTTCCTTCTTTTGCCACAGACGGACAAGTAAAGATGGAAATATAGGCATTGCGGGTAAAGTCACCAGAACCACCGATGCCGTTCATCATCTTAGTGCCGCTGATGTGAGTAGAGTTTACATTGCCATAAATGTCTGCTTCGATAGCAGTATTGATAGAGATAACACCGAGGCGGCGTATAACTTCCGGGTTATTTGAGATTTCGGATGGACGCATTACCAGTTTGTCACGGAAGAAGTCGATGTCATCATAAATTCCTTGCAGACATTCGTTTGTGACAGTCAATGAACAAGTACTTCCAAATTTCACACGTCCTTGACGAATCAGATCCACTACTGCATCTTGCAGTACTTCGGTATACATTTCAAAAGCAGGGATTGTCTTGTCTCGTCCCAAAGCGCCCAATACGGCATTGGCGATGTTTCCTACCCCACTCTGCAATGGCAGGAAGCTTGCAGGAATAATGCCTCGTTTCATATCAGCAGCCAGGAAGTCGGCAACGTTTTGTCCGATTTGGTCGGTGATAGGATCCGGTGCGGTGAATGAACGGGCCTGGTCAGGTGTGTTCACTTCCACTACTCCGATGATTTTCTTCGGATCTACCTGTACGTAAGGTAAACCGATGCGGTCACTGGGCTTGAAGATGGGAATTTCACGGCGGTAAGGCGGATCAAGCGGTTCATAAACATCATGCAGCCCCATACCGTTTTTACTGTGGGCGGCGTTCAGCTCGATAATTACTTTATCTGCCAGACGTGCGATGGTTGGAGCGATACCTCCGGCAGCTGTCAGGTATACTTTGCCGTCGGGTGTGATTTCGCATGCTTCCAGAATGGCAACATCTACTTTGCCCATGAAGCCATAACGTACTTCCTGTGCCATTTGTGACAAGTGGATGTCATTATATGCTATTTCACCGTTATTCACGGCTTTACGAAAATCGGGGTTGGTTGTGTAGGGAGCACGGTAACGGATTGCTTTTACTCTGGACAAGATCCCGTCTGTAGCATCCCCTGTAGAGGCGCCGGTAAAAATACTAATTTGGAAAGGATTACCTTTGGCATGTTCTTCTTCTGCTATTTTGGCGACTTCGGGGGTTACGGCTTTGGGTGTTCCTGCTGGAGTAAAGCCACTAAGTCCAATATTGTAGCCATGCTTGATGTAGCTGGCTGCTTCGGCTGCGGAAATAATATTAAATCCCATGATATTCAATGTGTTATTCTTTATTAGTATAGTTGTTATTAATATTTTCGATTAAAAATTTCTGAATAAATGAAAGCACGCCGCGCCTCTTCTTTAGTACTCAGTTTTATAGGAGTCCGGTTTTCCCTCTTATTTTCTGCCAGAGGTGAAGCGACCGCTTTTCTGATTATTGACTGGTTCTGCATACGGGAGGGCTGAGGTTTGCGAACCGTCGGAGCTGGAGAAACAGACACCTTTTCTTCCATGCTTTCCTGCTCTATTTCAGGAAACATATCTGCAAGCACTTCCTTGGGGGAAGGTGTTTTCTTCTCTTTGCCGGCTTTTGAGATTTGTTGTACGATAGCCACAACAATGATTACTATAAATATGAGAACCTGAATGATATCCATACTTTCCTTATTATATAATGAATGCTCAAAGTTAGAAAAATATTTCATAACCAACTCTATAAAAGGACATAAAAAAAGGAAGAGAACTTCACAGTTGTCTTCCCCTATTTTTTTAACCTAAACCTTAACTATGAAAAAATCTAATGTTTTTCGGAAGCAAATATGCGAATTATAATAATACGTTGGTAACGTTAACGGTCTTTTTTGTTCACTGGTTATAATTATTTAACAGTTAAATGCATAAATCTCTTATAATATCCAATTTTCGGCTCTTTTATTCGTTTAATTTGTCGGTAACTCCGTATCTTTGCCTACGAAACCATAAAACAGAGAAAATATGAAAGAAACAACAGGAGCAGACTTTAAATCTGCAACTGATTCCGAGAACAAAAAATTGTTTATTGAAACCTACGGATGCCAGATGAATGTTGCTGATAGTGAAGTGATTGCTTCTATTATGCAAATGGCAGGCTACCATGTATGCGAAACATTGGATGAAGCGGACGCTGTATTTATGAATACCTGTTCTATTCGCGACAATGCAGAACAAAAGATTCTGAACCGTCTGGAGTTTTTCCATTCTATGAAGAAAAACAAACGTCGGAATCTGATTGTCGGTGTGTTGGGCTGCATGGCAGAACGTGTAAAAGATGATTTGATCGAGAACCATCATGTAGATCTTGTCGTAGGACCGGATGCCTATCTCACTTTGCCCGATTTGGTCGCTTCGGTTGAAGCGGGGGAGAAAGCCATTAATGTGGAGCTTTCTACTACAGAAACCTATCGTGAGGTAATTCCGTCCCGTATTTGCGGCAATCATATCTCCGGGTTTGTATCCATTATGCGTGGTTGCAATAATTTCTGTCATTATTGTATTGTGCCGTATACCCGTGGGCGTGAGCGCAGCCGTGATGTGGAAAGTATTCTGAATGAGGTGCGTGACTTGGCAGCCAAAGGTTATAAAGAAGTAACGTTGCTAGGACAGAATGTAAATTCTTATCGTTTTGAGAAAGAGGGTGAAATAATTACTTTCCCGATGCTGCTCCGCACAGTGGCCGAAGCGGTTCCGGACATGCGTGTTCGTTTTACCACTTCACATCCCAAGGATATGAGTGATGAAACCTTGCAAGTCATTGTGGAAACGCCTAATGTATGCAAGCATATTCATTTACCGGTACAGAGCGGCAGTTCGCGTATATTGAAGCTGATGAACCGCAAATATACCCGTGAGTGGTATTTGGAAAGGGTAGCGGCTATTCGCCGTATCATTCCCGATTGTGGTCTGAGTACTGATATTTTCTCCGGCTATCATTCGGAAACGGAAGAAGACCATCAGGAATCTCTATCCTTGATGCGTGAATGTGCGTATGATTCCGCCTTTATGTTTAAATATTCCGAACGTCCCGGAACATATGCTTCCAAACATCTGCCGGATGACGTACCCGAAGAGGTTAAGATACGTCGGCTGAATGAAATCATTGAATTGCAGAACCGTCTTTCTGCTGAAAGTAATGCCCGTGATGTGGGTAAGACCTTCGAAGTGATGGTAGAAGGTGTTTCCAAGCGTTCCAGAGAACAGCTTTTTGGCCGTACACAGCAAAACAAGGTGGTAGTCTTTGATCGTGGGAATCATCGTATCGGTGATTTTGTCCATGTACGCATTACTGAAGCCAGTTCGGCTACATTGAAAGGAGAAGAGGTGTTCTGATGGGGAAAAAAGAAGAATATAAGGAAAAGAACTTGCAATATTTGCAAGTCCTTTCTACACAGGAAGGTATTTGTTCTTTACCTTGTAATATGTTTTATAAAGTATTGCAGACAGGTACGGGTACAGTTTCACCTACGATCCGCAGTATTGTCACCGTTCATTATCGGGGTAGTCTGATAAACGGGAAAGAGTTTGATAACTCCTATGACCGTAACTGTCCCGAAGCTTTCCGGCTGTGTGATGTCATAGAGGGATGGCAGCTGGCGCTTCAACGTATGCATGTAGGAGATAAATGGGTGGTTTATATTCCTTATACTATGGGGTATGGTAGCCGTACAAGCGGGCCGATTCCTGCTTTCTCTACATTAATATTTGAAGTGGAACTGCTGGGCATTGCATAATGTCTCCGGTTATCGGTTATGCAGCCTGTCATTCATCCGGTCTTCGTAACCGTCACGATATTTCTTTTCGGGCATAACAATCCATAAGATTATATAGACAATAATGCCCGAAAAGGCTGTGAAAACCGTGGCAAATGAATAGATAATGCGCACTATCGTAACATCCCAGCCAAAATAATCAGCCAGTCCCGCACATACTCCGGCTAGCATTCTGTTGTTGGAACGGGTCAGTTTTTTATTTTCCATTTCTGTCTCTTTTGAAGTTATCTGCACAAATGTAGGAAAAGTAAAAACGAATTATTAACTTATACTCTTAAAAGTACTTAAAGGATAGTTCTTCTCATTCAATTTATTTGTTATTTTGCAGCAAATTAGGGCAAAAAGTGGATATACTCAAAATAAATACTTGTCCGTTGTGCGGCGGAAAACATTTGGGACATGCAATCACTTGTACGGATCACTATGCTTCGGGTGAACAATTCAATTTGGTTCGCTGCGATGATTGTGGCTTTATTTTTACACAAGGTGCACCCGTGGAAGCCGAGATAGGGCGATATTATGAGACTCCCGATTATATTTCACACACTGATATCCGCAAGGGGCTGATGAACCGTGTATACCATGAGGTACGCAAGTATATGCTGTCACGCAAAGCCAAGCTGATAAAACGGACATCCGGTTTGAGTAAAGGTACTTTGTTAGACATTGGTACCGGTACCGGATATTTCAGTAATACAATGAAGGAGCGCGGATGGCGGGTGAAAGCTATAGAGAAAAGTCCGCAGGCGCGTGCGTTTGCCAAAGAGCATTTTGAACTGGATGTAGATACGGAGGATGCTTTGGCGGGATATGCCGATCATTCTTTTGATGCCATTACTCTATGGCATGTGATGGAGCATCTGGAACATCTGAATGAAACGTGGGAAAAATTATTCAAACTTTTGAAAGAGAGGGGAGTATTGATAGTGGCTGTGCCTAATCCCAGTTCGTATGATGCGGAAAAATATAAGGAATGGTGGGCAGCATACGATGTGCCCCGTCATTTATGGCATTTTACACCTTCCGTCATGCAACAATTCGGCGTCAAGCATGGTTTTAAATTAGCGGAACAGCATCCGATGCCTTTTGATGCTTTTTATGTATCCATGTTGACGGAAAGATATAAAGGCAGCCGTTTGTCCTTTTTGAAGGGAATGTGGACGGGCCTGTTGGCCTGGTTCAGTTCACTGGCGAAAAAAGAACGGAGTAGTTCAATGATTTATGTATTCAGAAAGAAGTGATTATGGGAAAAAAATCAGGGTCCTTTTTCGATATGCAGTTCATTACCTCCAGCATCAGTACAATGCTGGTGTTGCTCTTGTTGGGGATGGTGGTATTCTTTGTGCTGTCTGCCAATAACTTATCCAAGTATGTACGCGAGAACATCAGTTTCTCCGTACTCATCAGCGATGATATGAAAGAAGCGGACGCTTTGAAATTCCAGAAAAAATTGAATGAGGAACCTTTTGTGAAAGAAACTTCCTATATATCGAAGGAGCAGGCGTTGAAAGAGCAGAGCGAAGCGATGGGTACAGACCCGGCTGAATTCTTGGGATATAATCCTTTTACAGCTTCTATTGAAATAAAACTGAATGCCGATTATGCCAATTCGGACAGCATTTCTTGGATAGAGCAGAAAATTATGCAGAACAAGAAAGTTATGGAAATCAACTATCCTCAGGATTTACTGGATGCAGTGAACAGCAATATACGGAAAATCAGTTTTTTGCTATTGGGACTGGCTGCGCTGCTTACCCTTATTTCTTTTGCGCTGATTAATAACACCATCCGTCTGGCCATTTATTCCAAACGTTTTCTGATTCATACCATGAAACTGGTAGGGGCAAGCTGGGGATTTATCCGTCGTCCTTTTTTGGTGCGGAATATATGGATAGGGATACTGGCCGCTGCCATGGCAGATGCGGCATTGATAGGAATGGCCTATGCGTTAGTAAGATATGAACCCGAATTGATTGAGATTATTACCCCTATGACCATGCTTATGGTAATGGGTTCTGTTTTTGTGTTTGGTGTGGTTATTACCTTTATGTGTGCATATATATCAATCAATAAATACTTGCGCATGAAAGCTAGTGCGTTGTATTACATTTAATAATAAAAGGATATGGATAGACAAAAATTCGCCTTTGATAAAACTAATTTTATATTGCTTGCCATAGGTATGGCAGTGATTATTGTCGGTTTTCTGCTGATGACAGGACCTAGTTCGACAGAAGGATATTTTGAGCCGGATATTTTTAGTGTACGTCGCATCAAAGTGGCGCCCGCAGTATGTTTCTTTGGCTTTATATTTATGATTTATGGCATTGTCCGCAAGCCAAAGGACAAGACAGAAGTGGTTAACTCTTGATTTTTTTAATTTTTAATTCTCAATTTTTATTTAAAGAATGGAATGGTTTGAGGCATTGATCCTTGGTTTACTCCAAGGATTGACAGAGTATTTGCCGGTCAGCAGTAGTGGTCATCTGGCTATCGGTTCGGCATTGTTTGGCATACAAGGGGAAGATAATCTGACTTTTACCATAGCAGTGCATGTGGCTACGGTACTCAGTACTTTGGTTATATTATGGAAAGAAATAGGCTGGATATTCCGTGGTTTGTTCAAGTTTGAGATGAATGCGGAGACAAAATATGTGATCAATATCCTGGTATCCATGATTCCTATCGGCATTGTGGGTGTGTTTTTTAAAGATTATGTGGAAGAAATTTTCGGTTCCGGCTTGCTCATTGTAGGTTGTATGCTGTTATTGACAGCTTTGCTTCTTACTTTCTCTTATTATGCAAAACCTCGTTTGAAAGAGAACATCAGCATGAAGGATGCGTTTATTATAGGTCTGGCACAGGCTTGTGCCGTGATGCCGGGATTATCCCGTTCGGGTACTACCATTGCTACCGGTTTGTTGTTGGGAGACAACAAGGCGAAACTGGCTCAGTTCTCTTTCCTGATGGTGATTCCTCCTATATTGGGTGAGGCGTTGCTGGATGGTATGAAGATTGTAAAAGGAGCTGCAGCCGGCACATCAGATATATCTGTATTGTCATTGATTGTAGGTTTTCTGGCAGCTTTCATATCGGGCTGTGTAGCTTGTAAGTGGATGATTAATATTGTGAAGAAAGGTAAGTTGATTTATTTTGCTATCTATTGTGCCATAGCCGGTGCCGTTACGATAGCGTGCACATTGATGTAATTGGATGAATTTTAAAGAAGGAGAAGTATTATACTTTGATAAACCGCTGAAATGGACCTCATTTGCAGTGGTAAACAAGATAAGATACCATATTTGCCGCAAACTGGGCGTGAAGAAAATAAAAGTGGGACATGCCGGGACATTAGACCCGCTGGCTACCGGGGTGATGATTATTTGTACAGGCAAGGCAACGAAACGCATCGAAGAGTTCCAGTATCATACCAAAGAATACATTGCCACCTTGCAGTTAGGGGCTACCACACCTTCATTCGACCTGGAGAAGGAGATAGATGCTACCTATCCTACGGAACATATCACCCGCGAGTTGGTAGAGGAAGCCTTGCAGCGTTTTATCGGCAGGATAGAACAGATTCCGCCTGTTTTCTCGGCTTGTAAGGTAGATGGTAAACGCGCTTACGATTTGGCTCGAAAAGGTGAGGATGTGGAGTTGAAAGCCAAGACGTTGATTATAGACGAGATAGAGTTGCTGGAATGTAATCTGCCTGAGATTAAAATCAGGGTAGTGTGCAGCAAGGGCACTTATATCCGTGCATTGGCCCGTGATATTGGCGAAGCTTTGAATAGCGGTGCTCATTTGACAGGGCTGATACGTACCCGGGTGGGGGATGTGAGACTGGAAGACTGTTTGTCGGTGGAAAGTTTTCCGGAATGGCTTGACCAACAAGAGATTGAAGAAGTTATAAACGAATAAGGAGAGATAAGATGAAACTGTCGCAATTTAAATTTAAACTGCCGGAGGATAAAATAGCTTTGCATCCGGCTAAGTATAGAGATGAGTCGCGCCTGATGGTTGTTCACAAATCAACAGGTAAGATTGAACACAAGGTATTCAAGGATATCCTGGACTATTTTGATGATAAAGATGTGTTTATCTTTAATGATACGAAAGTTTTCCCTGCGCGTTTGTATGGAAATAAGGAAAAGACCGGTGCCCGTATCGAGGTATTTTTGTTGCGCGAGCTGAATGAGGAACTTCGCTTGTGGGATGTGCTGGTAGATCCTGCCCGTAAGATCCGTATCGGTAACAAGCTTTATTTTGGTGACGATGATTCCATGGTGGCCGAAGTGATTGACAACACCACTTCCCGCGGACGTACCCTGCGTTTCCTGTATGACGGCTCTCACGACGAGTTCAAGAAAGCATTGTATGCGTTGGGAGAGGCTCCGCTGCCCAGTTTCATCCGTCGTCCGGTAGAAGAGGAAGATACCGAACGTTTCCAGACTATCTTTGCCAAGAACGAAGGGGCTGTGACAGCTCCCACTGCCGGACTTCATTTCAGCCGCGAGTTGATGAAGCGTATGGAAATCAAAGGTATAGACTTTGCTTTTGTGACGATGCATGCCGGACTGGGTAATTTCCGCGAGATTGATGTGGAGGACCTTACCAAGCATAAGATGGATTCGGAGCAGATGTATGTCAATGCGGATGCGTGCCGTATTGTGAATAATGCCAAGGATGAAGGAAAGAATATTTGTGCGGTAGGAACGACAGTGATGCGCACGATAGAGACTGCGGTAGGTACGGATGGTCATCTGAAAGAATTTGACGGATGGACCAATAAGTTCATTTTCCCTCCTTATGATTTCTCGGTAGCCAACAGCATGGTTACTAACTTTCACCTGCCTCTCTCCACTTTGCTGATGCTGGTAGCTGCCTACGGTGGTTATGATCTGGTGATGGAGGCTTATCACACAGCATTGAAGGAAGATTACCGTTTCGGTACTTATGGCGATGCTATGTTGATTTTGGATAAGTAATACCGGTTGGAGCAGCGTATGAGGGTTTATTTGGGACTTGGAACCAATCTGGGTGATAAAGAATCAAATCTGCATGTTGCTGTCCGGAAGATAAATGAGCGGATAGGGGAGGTTACTGCCCTTTCCGCTTTTTATGTTACTGCCCCTTGGGGGTTTTCTTCTGAAAATTCTTTTCTGAATGCCGCCTGTTGCGTGGAGAGTGTGCTTCCTCCCTTGGATATATTGCGGGAAACACAGGAGATAGAGCGTGAATTAGGCCGGATGAAGAAGTCGGCGGGAGGTAATTATAGTGACCGCCTGATTGATATAGATATTTTGTTGTACGGTGATTTAATACTGCATACGCCGGAATTGGAAATCCCTCATCCCTTGATGACTGAACGGAGGTTTGTCATGGACCCGCTGGCGGAGATTGCATCGGATGTGGTGCATCCGGTATTGGGAAAAAGGCTGGGGGAGCTTTAAACCTGTAAGAGTATATTAATTAAAAGAGGACGGAAAATTCTTCAAATCCGTCATTGTGGTGTAGATAGCTGATTGATAGTGTATTGTTATGAAGGATTCGTAATAGAATCCTTCATAAATGTTTCAGATGAATCAATGTTTATAATGTTATTATATTTTGTCATGGATATAATATCTATGCTCATATTTGTTTCTGTTAAATCATTACAAGAATAAGATGTTAGTAATAATAGGAATAAGTATATTTTTCTATAAGAGGTTTTCATAGTCATTAGATATAAATATATTAGTAATGCGAATCAGTAGTTGAAATACCTACTTGATTCAGTTAGTTAAAATGTTATTATTCAATTAATTATCTCGTTTATTTATTTCTCAATCTCCTTGAAAATCAGTATATTAGAAGAATAAAACCACTCATTATTCTAATTATGATTCCCAAGGAGAAAGAGCTAAAACTTATAAAAATATATATGTACATCTGCGATATTTACCAGTCTTCACTGAAGTTTTACTGCCAGAGATTCAGTAATAATGCAACTCCTATCTTTACAGACCAGGAACTGCTTACCGTATATCTGTTTTGCGGAGCCTATCAGCGATACTTCCAAATCAAAGAGATACATACATTCACTGAAGAATATTTGCTCTCATGGTTCCCCAACCTACCTTCTTATCAGACATTCAACTATCGGTTAAACCTGATGAGTGAGGCCATTAGTGAACTTGTAAAGCATCTCATTACATTCTTTAAACCAGAGGATTGCGATTCTATGACATCACTTATTGACTCTATGCCTATTATTACCTGTGCAGGAAAGAATAAAACAGGAAAGGTAGCTACTGAAATTGCAACCAAAGGATACTGTTCTACAAAGAACATGTATTACTTCGGTCTCAAACTCCATGCTTTAGCCTTCCGCAGGGAAGGAACTATTCCATTCCCGGAAATGATTCTCTTATCATCGGCAGAAGAGAATGACCTGACAGTTCTTAAAAGAGAAGCCGCTGATAGCCTTATAAACAGAAACATCTTTGCCGATAAGATATACTCGGATTTTTCTTACTGGGGCAATAAGCAACAAGAACAAGGAACTACTATGCTAACTCCCGTGAAAGCAATAAAAGGAGAGGAACCAGTTATTACTCAAAGAGAGAAAGCTGGAAGAGAACTGTTCTCTACTGCTGTTTCAAAGGTCAGACAGCCTATAGAAGCGTTTTTCAACTGGCTGAATGAGAAAACAAATATTCAAAGAGCGATGAAAGTCAGATCAACATCTGGACTTTTAGTACATACGATGGGAAAAATTGCCATCGCATTCATTTATCTAATTTTTTAAAACAAGAATCAGAAATCAACTACTGATTCGCATTAGTAAAAAATAGTGCTGATTGTTAATACTTATCAAATAACAATCAGCACATGGAATATTAGATCTTAATTTGGGAAATGAACATGGAGTTATCGGCTGCATTAGCACCAGAGAAAGAAATAGGGACTCCATATATTTCTTTACTATATACTCCTCCTTTTATTATAAAATCTTGAAATGCAGGAAATCCAGTAACAACTTTAGCTGCGTCCTCTCCGTTACCACCTATAATATAAATATAGATCTGAGCACGTTTTAGCATTTCTTTTGTCTTTGAGTCTAGTGATAGTTCTCCGTTTACTATTCCTGCATTGAATGCTGCTCGAATTGATACAGAAATTTCACTATATGATTCTTCAGATTCTACTATCATTACTCCTTTTCGTCCCATATTCACAGAATTCACATATACAGGTTTTTGATTTAGATATTTTTGGCGTTCTGTTTCATTGAGAAATATGTTTCCATCATCTGGGATATCCATAGCTACATTAAAATAGATTTGGCTGAAATCAACAAATAAAGCGGTATTACTTTGTTTTTTATCACTCTCAACAGAAGTTGTAATTGAAAAAAGCTGTCCTATTTTTATATTAGCTCCAAAAGCCATATTTACCTCTTTGTAATAATTAAATTCTTTCATTTTATATGAGAAAACTTGCGATTGTTTTCCACTAAAATCTTTACCTGCATCTGTGATAGCGTCTATAACTGCATCATTAAATGAGGTAAACTTAGGTTTTATTACTCTTGATTTGATAGGCAATGAGAATGCAATTCTGATTTCTGGTTTTAAAGCATTTGGATATGCAACAGAACGGTATTCTCCGGTATTAATAGATTCAGCTTGTAAAACAGAGCCTAAATATGTATAAGCAGGGTTCAAGCTTGCTATTTCATAAAATTCTTGGGTGGATCTTGATAGATACTGTTGTAATGTTAAATCTACCTCTTTACCATCTCTAATTTCATATATTCCATCATAGTAAAGAGAACTTAGTGGAGCAATGTTTGCTGTATTATTTGCTTTCGAAGAAATTTCATCTAAATCTTCGTTTTCACAAGAAAACATTACAAGGGAAACAATTGCAAAATAAAAATACTTTTTCATAGGATTAAATTTTTAATAGATTATTTGATAGAATGGGCTGTTGAGCAGCGAATATTCACGAGTGTATTCAGTTGCATTCCACATTCGCATAGGTTCGTTAGGTTCCATAGGCATGGAACCTGTACTTTCGTAATATGATGAATTATAGCCAACATATATTTTTGATTTAAAATCAATGTTTCTCATTATAATTCTCTCTGTCTTATCTGTACAATTTGCATTTATCATAGGCCAGTTTTTATAATTGGGTTCATAGTTGCATTTATTTTCAAACATACTTATATTGAAGATAATATCTATATAGGGTTGGGAAGGTTTTGTCTTTTCTCTATCTTTATAAAAATACAAATAAAGTTGGCTTGACGAATGATAATCGCTTTTGTTGGAATAATCAGGTAAGTATGAATTATTTTCACGACTTGGCTTTACATATAAAGGTTCTATATGGATAGTATTGATAAATTCAGTTTCAACCAATCCATGTGAATTGGCATAGGAGAAAGAACATGTAATAGGTACACCATAGCTTGTTTCTGTGAATTTTGAATTATATATTAAATTTAGGAAATGGCTATATCCTTTAAATGTTTGTACGGCCAGATTGCTATCTCCCCCTATAATTAGCACTTTGAATTCTGTATTTTCAAAGAATTTTTCTTCTTCTTTATTCAGAGTAGTTGTTTTCTTACTGAAGATTCTATCAAATTCTTTTTTTATACACGTTTCTGCGAATTCGTATGATTCGTCTGTTTCAAAGGCAATGATTCCCAGTCTTCCATAAGTCAATGAATTCACATAAACAGGCTCATATTCACTTTTTCCTTGAATAGGTTGGTCACTTAAAGGAGCAATATCCATGTTGACGGTGAAACTTGATTGGAAGAATTTAACATACATTCCTGTTGACTTTTGTATTTTATCCCGGTATTCTGTTGAACTTTCACTTTTTGAAGAAAATAGTTTTCTTGTATTAATATTTGTTCCGAATGCGGTTTTAATTTCATCGTAAAAGCTAAATCTCTTGTAACTGAACATGAATTTCTGATTCTGTTCGAAATTTCCATCGGTTACCATCTCAACCACATAATCACTTAATTTAGAGAAAGTGGGTGCTTCTATAGTTCTGCTAGTGGGTTTGGGTGTATTGTGTGCCAATGTCATTGATACTGTTATGGGTTTTCTGTTGCTGATAAATACCGGTATATAATTTTGGTTTGAAATGCTGTTTCCTTCTAAAATGGATCCTGGAAATATGTAATTTCTTCCATATAAAACGGTTGCTTCTGTACTTTTCACAATATATTGTTTATTGAAAAATGCATCATCTTCCGGTGAAAGTGATCTTGATGTTTTGTCTTCCAGATTCTTATTATATTGATTTATCCAATTCTGATATAGAGAATCTCCTGGATATGTATATAAAGAGTCTATTTTAACAATATCTTTATATTTTATAAGACTGACATTAGGGGTAATATGGGCTAATTCTGTTGCTTCATTGCATGAGCAGATTAGCGTTACGCCTAGAAGTATGTGTAAAATAGAACGGATGCTTTTCATAATGATGATTATTTATTGTACATTGAAATAGTTAACAAATACAGAATTATCTTTTATGTTAGAGGCGGAAAATGATATAGGTCCTCCGAAATCATCGGGTGTAACTGTTGAAGATAAATAAGTAAGTATGCTTGTAAAAGGATTGTCTGGGTTGATATCTTTTATTCCTTTGTTTCCAATAGTCATCAATCTGATATTAGAATTGGCTAATATTGCTAGTTCTTTTTGACTAACTTCCTTAGACTTCAGTAAATTGTCAATAGCTTCTTGTAATTTGTCATAATCAATATTACTTTCAATAACTAGTATAACTTTTCTGCCAAATTGTATTGAGTTTATAAATGCAAGCTTGTCTAATTGTTGCAAAACTTGTGGATCAGTGCTTAGTGATTCCGGCATATCCATTATAATGCTGAAAAAACTTTGATTTATATCTATCAATATAATATTCTTTTGAGGCTTATAATCGGGTGTGATGCCTAATAGTTGCTGAAGGTTAATATTTTGTCCCCAATTGACAGCTAATTCTTGGTATGATTTTATCTTTTTAATTACGAATGAAAAAGAATAGTTACTTTTCAAAACATCGTTTGTTTTTAACGCTTCATGAATAGCTTTCATCATGTTATTATAGGAAGGAGTGATTGTTTGTGACTTTATAGGAATGGTGTACCCCATGTTTATAGGATTCATTGATATTTTCAGGAACTTATATGTGTCTTGATTGATGCTGTTGGCTTCCAATATTGCTCCTATGAATATTTCATTGGGGCATTTTGCCACAAACTTATCTGCACTATATTGCTCTTCTTGGCTATAAGCAAGTTTAGCAATCATCAAAAATACGATGGTGTATATTATTTTAGTTTTCATTTCTTTGTATTTAGGTTTTATACTCATATTTATTCAAAGGTATATTTTCTTTTCAGCCATATAATGGAAAGGAAATCTTGATTCATTAGTTCTGAATAAGAGATTAGATTATACTCTTGTCCTATTGCCATAAATGTACGTTGGTCATTATTGTTTTTTATTATATAGAATCCTATATTGAGTATTACTCTTCCATTTTCGTCTTTTTCTCCACAGTATTCCCATTTATCTATTGGCTTCTGGTATATGAATAATTTTTTATCTTGCCATTTTAGTTTATACTTTTCTACTATATTATTGGTTTTTACAATGGAAAGGGAGTCCCTATCGAATTGTAATTCATGGGGGCAAGACCGTTGGATTCGTTCTCCGAAATATGCAGTTTCTGTTTCTGTTAGGTCTTGAATATCGTTTTTATTGAGTATTTCTTTAAATTCTACTTTTTCAGAAAACTTTAGTTTCAATATGTAAGAAGTGTCTTCCGGTGTGGGAAGAATAGGAGAGGGATCGTCCTTGTCTGCGCAAGAACTAAACATAAGTGTTCCTATTGAAAGGAGAAAGGACATGCCTACAATAAGTAGAGTGCTTTTTTTCTTTTTCATAATATTGGACTTTAGTTTTCGTATATAAATTCTCCTGCCAATATTCCCTTTTCATCGGTGATTGTCAGTTCATATATTCCTGCCGGAATATTCTCTAAAGAAGTTGATAAAGAAGAATTGGAGTGGGGTATATAGAGGTTTCTATATACTACATATCCTTCTTTTGATTTAATCTCGATGGTTACCGCTTCCCAGTCCTGTGCGAATTCGATGGTTAATTCTTTATTGCAGTCGTCAAAGAAAGCTTTTACCGGAATGAATGACTCTACTGGAATTCTATGGTTGCCATGTTTTATAAATTCTATATTTCGCTTTTTAGCGCATAATAATAGAGGAATAATTAAGGCTATCAAAGCCAAGCTTATTTTTAATTTGTTCATAATCGTTTTACGTTTTAGTTTTGTACAAACTTAGGTATTATAGGATTATGAATGACAAAAAGAGGGAGTTATAGTATATACAAGATTTGTTGATTATCAGTGAGTTACAGAAATTGTTATATACAGTGATGTATATGTAGTGTTTTATAATTCACTGATAATAAGACCTGTATGAGAACTATTTATTTTAAGAGGTTTTTGATGATGTAATCTCGTAAAAACGTTTCTTTATCGTGCTTTAGTTGGACCTCTTGATAAATTCTCGTTCGTTTCATTCGTACAGAAGCCGGATTGATGCCAAGCAATTTTGCTTCATCATTTGCGTCAAATCCAAAAATATGGAGATAGCAATATTGATATTCTGATTCTGTCAGGTTGGGAAATGCCTCTTTTAGTAGGGAGTAAAATTGGGGATATATCTTGTCTACTTCCGTCATTATGGAATGCCATGTTTTGTCAGTAGGGAGTTGGGAGTCCTCAAGCCTATTTTTTTTAGTCAAAGAAATAAGCTTCTTGCCAACTGTGGATGTTTCCAGACTTTGCTTTTGCAGCCGGTTGTATTTATAGGATATTACTTCTATTTCCTGTTGTAGTTTGTGGGCATTATTCTCTTTGTCTGCCAATGCTTTTTGCAAAATCTGCTTTTTTTCTTCTAGTGCTGCAGATAAGTGAAGGAGCTCTATTTTCATCTTATCTAGAATTGTTTGCTGGTAATAGATTTTGGCTTTGCTTCTCTGCCGGTAAATGATATATCCTGCAACTGATAGTAAGAATAAGGAGATGGCAATAATGATGATGATTGTATTCCTTTGCTGTGTAATCTTTAATAGTTCGTTCTCTTCCCGTATCTTGGCGTTGTTATACTTTTTTTCTATTTCCAATACTTTTGTCTCATTTTGAACTAATGTCAGTGAATCGAGCATGTCGGAACAGATTTCTTTGTAATGGAGTGCTTCCTTGTATTTTCCTTCTGCCTTATAAAGCAGGTAGTAAGCTTGATTGAAGTAATAAGCGATATCATTGTGTTTGGTTATCGTTTCAATCCATTCGTGTGCTTTTGCCAGTTGGTTGTCTTTTATATATATGTGTAATAGGGAGATAGAATCCTTATAGCTTTCTTTGCTGCCCGTTTCAATGGCTTTTAAGAAATATCTTTCGGCATTCTTGTATTTTTCTTGTGCCTCATATATCACTCCAAAAGCATTGGCTACATCAGCTGTTAAATCTTTGTTATGCAGTAGTTGTGAGATGGAATCAGCCTTTTGAAGTAAGGGTATGGTGCAATTAAAAGAATCAGTGAGTGTACATTCACACGCTAAATCTTTTAAGGCGTATGCATAGCTTTTGTAGTTCCTTGCTTTCTTGAAGAAGTTACTGGCCTCTTTTCTTTTCTCCAGACGTTCACTGGTTATATCTCTAAAACCATACAAATCTGCCATATAGGCACAAATATACCCTGCCACATTATAGGCCTGATGTTCTTTGGCCAGTTGCAGCGCATCGGCATATATTTGCATTGCATTGTCATACTCCCCATCTTCTACATAAGCACGGCCTAGATACAAGGCTATTTGCGCCTGTTCTTCCGGTGTACCGTGTTTCATAAACCATTGTTGTGCCCGTTGCCATTGGTAGATAGGGAGTAATCCGGTGGCTGCTTCGTCCGTCACTTTACCGCATAACATACACCAGTGGGCAAAGTCCTTATCAGTCAGTTCATCGGGGGCATTTATGTTGTTCAGTAGCACAGAAGCACTATCGGCATACATGGGAATCAGTTCCTCTACAGATTGTAATAGCGGAAGTATGCTTTTCTCTTTTCTACATCCGGGGAGGATGAGAATGAATAGTAGTCCTGTCAAAAGTAAAGCTTTCATAAGAATGTGTTTATATTTTGCTAATATAGTGATAAATCCGGACAACTTGTATTTGATAGAGGGAAAAGTCAGTTTTTTATGCTTTCCGTGGCTTCTCCTTTGGAAGTGAGGTGGGAAAGCATGAAAGCTCTTTGTCTTGTCAGTGAAATCTGTCTGTTGTTTTTTGTTCTTCTGCCTTTTCATCAAGTTTTATCACTAAAGTGAAGAAACTGTATCACTTTAGTAATGAAGTTTGATTACCTTAGTGATGAAAGTTCATCACTAAGGTGAAACGATTAAATGAAAAGGCAGAGATTGGGAGAAAATACCGATGGAACCACTCAAGTTACAGGAACGGAATTCATTTTGTTTGCGCCATTTATAACGGTTGTAATGTTGTGCTTTCTATTGAAATATCCTATGACAAAATGATGAAGAATTTATGAATAAATCAATCATGGTAAATAATTGGTTATCAACACTTAATAAGTAAATGAAGAATTTGAAGGAAATAATCAGCCAACTGGATACTGTAACTCCTTGTGTTTTGAATCCGTTGTTTTTACGCCACAAATCTTCTGGTCCATTTGCATGCATACATCCCTCTGACCACCAGGTAGCTGATGAGAAAGGCTGTTACAGCCATGCAAATAATGTGCATTATGGCAGGAGTCCCCTGGGGCAACAGCGAGGCAAACAAGTCATACCCCATTTGCACGAAGACGAAATGACACAGATAAATGCCAAAGGTCATGGATGCCACTTTTGAAAGTGCAGGTGAAGAAGGTATTTTGAGCTTCTGTATGCAGACAAAAACAGGAAATGTCATCATAAATACATTGATGCCTCCGAAAAGCCATACTATTTCCAGATAGGCGTAGTTTCCCGGAAAATATTCCTGCATGATGAGGTAGCCACCGAAAGTGATGGCATACCCTGCCATAAACATAGGGATACCGATAGCCAGGGTTTTTCTCCAACTCCATTGCAGCGGGTATTTTACCAGATAATGGGCCAGTATCAGATAGCCGATAAATCCGGAAACATAATAAAATGAACCGAATGCATTCCAGTCGCACACTCCCAGGATATCCATATTGCCCCAGTTGCCGATATATCCCAGTGCGGGAGCGGCCATCTTTATGTAGGGAAGAAATAAGGAGATGCCCCAGATGGAAAGAAATAGCTTGATATCTTTCCGGGTAGCACGCTCCAGCCATGCATGGAAGATGGGGATGATGAAGTAGAGTCCCACCAGCATATACAGATACCACAGAGGAGTGGTGTCATAGTTGAAATTGAAAATGAACGTCCAAATCTTCGTGATAGTCTTTTCCAGGGTGAAGGCGGACATGTCTATGGTAGGATTGTCTGTCGTGGTGATGTAATTCAGATAGATGAAATAGAGGACAGGCAGCATGACTGACCAGAAGATAAGTGGGACGGCAATGCGTCCGATCCGTTTTTTGTAAAATTCACTCATGCCGTTTCGTACAGGAAACAGCAGCACTCCTGTCATCATCACAAACAAGGGCACGCAACAGCGTACGGCACTTCCCAATGCGCACCCTTGCAGAAAAGTAGGACGGTCTGTGTCAAAACGTGCCACAAAAGGGTCACAGCAATGGGCGAATACAACTAAAAAACAGGCGGTGACGCGTAGCAAGTCTATCCATCCGATGTTCTCTCTTTTATTTATTTCCATATTTTCTGTTGGGTTTATTTTTGTTCAAGCACTATTACTAAAGGACGGTGATCTGATGCTACCGGTTCATTTACTACCTGTGCGGAGGTTACTGTGAAGCCTTTCATGTTCTGTTTCAGTGCTGTAATATAATCAATGGTTTCTGTAGGGGAGGGAGCCGGAAATGTATGCTGGTTTACGTCAGAAAGTATCTGAAAATCCTGTTGCAAGTATTTTATGAATGCGGATTCGGGTTCGGCATTCAGGTCGCCGGCCAGGAAAAAAGGTTTTTTATGAGCGGCGGCAAAGTCTTTTATAAGCTCCAGTGAGGCCATGCGGTCTTCTTCGGTGAGAGACAGATGGGTGCAACAATAAATGTAGTTGTCGAACTCTGCCATAATCAGCGCACGTGCTTCTTCCCGTCCGGGAAGTGTCATGGTTTTCAGGCTGACGGGAATTTCTTTGGTGAGAAGTCCGATACCATATTTTCCTCCGTCGTAATCAATGGCAGGGGCAAAGTAAGCGTGCATTTGCGTACGTCCGGCTATCTCGCCCAGTACGTATTTTTGTCCGCTGCGGTGGGTCATGCTGTCTAGTTCCTGCAAGGCTACCACTTCGGGGTGGATATGATTGATTACATCGGCTATGCGTTGGAAGTCGCATACATCATCCATTCCGTTTGCATTTTTAATGTTATAGGTCATTAGCCGTAAGGAATTTTGTGATTGTGCCGACAGGGCAAAAAGAAGGATAAAAAGTAAGGGCAATGTCTTTTTCATATATTCATCAGGTTTTGATTGTTTAAATTCTCTCCAAAGATAGATAAATTCATTCTTTTTTTCTTTGCTCTCAAAGATAAAAAACAAGAGAAAGTTTTTATCAGAAAGGAAATGTTTCTGTTCAACAACTTGCCGGGGCTTTATTTCTTTCCTGCCGGAGAAGCCTGTGTCATACGGATACTGCTTACCACACCTGCGGCAATGGCAAAGAATATGGCTAATAACAAACAAGCCTGCGCCCGATGTCCTTCGGCGAATATACGGAACAACAAAGCAACCAATGTGGTCCCCAAAGTCTGACCTAACAGACGCGCCGTACCTAGCATACCGCTGGCTCCACCGCTTCTATGAGTGGGTGCGGAAGAAACAATGGTTACATTATTGGGCGTCTGGAACAGCCCGAAGCCCATACCACAGAGTGCCATTCGCCAGATGATATTCCATTCTGCCGGATGGGTGGGAAGCAAATAGAGTGTGAATAGGCCGGTAGCGAAGATAGTCATGCCGATACCTCCTAGCAATCCGGGATGTACTTTCTCTACCAGTCTGCCTGCAAGTGGTGCGGTCAAGATGGTAGCCAATGGCCAGGGGGTAAGTAACAAACCGATCTCTACGGCGCTGTATCCCAATATATTCTGCATAAAAAAAGGTAAGGAAACCATAGCCAGCATCTGGGCGGTGAATGAAGTGATGGAAGTACCGATAGAAAGAGCGAAAATAGGAATCTTCAGCAAATCTACAGGCAGGATAGGGGTTGTTTCCTTCAGTTGGCGACGGATGAAATAAGTGCCGATTATGATTAACAATACCAATTGTATGGCAATGAATTTTCTGTTCTCAGCGTGTGCAAAACCTTCCAAAGTATAAATTAACAAGCCGAAAGTCAATGCGTTGGCTATTGCACTGATTCTATCAAACTTATGTTTTACATCTGAAGCCGGATTATGCGGTAATAACCGATGCCCGATTACTAATGCAGCCAATCCCAAAGGTATATTAATTACGAATAACCAATGCCAGCTTCCCAATGTCAGGATACTGCCTGCGATGGACGGGCCTGCAGCAGCCGAAACAGCTACCACCATGGCATTTACCCCCATTCCGCGTCCTAGTATCTGCGGCGGGTAAATTAAACGGATAAGGGCGGTATTGACACTCATCACACAGGCTGCACCGAAACCTTGAATGATACGGGAAACGGTCAGCATCCAGAAAGAGTCCGAGAGGGCGCAGGCTGCAGAGGCACCCACAAAAATGGAGATGCCGGTCAGGAATATTCGTCTGTAACCATAAATATCACCTAATGAGGCAAATGATAGTAAGGTCATGGTAATCACCAATTGGTAGGCATTAATAATCCAGATGGCATTGGCGGGGGTGACATCGAAATCGTGTGCCAGCGTGGGTAATGCGATATTCATAATGGTTCCGTCCAGTACGGACATCATGATAGCCAGCAGTACGGCTACCACCGCAAAATATTGTTTAGGTATAAATGCGATCTTTTCTTTGCTCATGATGCAAAATTAATGGAAATCGGCCAGATTAGGTTTAATTTCTTCTAAATAATTACGATTCCAATGTTAAAGAACCGGGAATTTATAGAATGGTTAAGGAATAATGCTTATCTTTGCAGCCGTTAAAAACAGTGGAGAGATTTGAGTAGCTTGCAACCACAGAAAAAAATGCTAAAAAATACATTGACTTTCTTATTTACATCTATCTACTCTGATAACTTCCCAAGGTGGTTAACGAATTAACTTTTAATTTTTAATTCTTAATTCTTAATTTTCAATTTAGAATGGGATATTTATTCACATCCGAATCGGTGTCTGAAGGACACCCCGACAAAGTGGCCGATCAAATATCGGACGCTGTGCTTGACAAACTGTTGGCGTTTGACCCCAGTTCGAAAGTAGCTTGCGAAACCCTGGTGACTACCGGACAGGTGGTACTGGCTGGAGAAGTGAAAACCAAGGCGTATGTAGATTTGCAGCGCATTGCACGTGAAGTGATTAACCGTATCGGCTATACCAAGAGCGAATATATGTTCGAAGGAAACTCGTGCGGCGTATTCTCTGCCATTCACGAACAAAGTGCGGATATTAACCGTGGCGTGGAACGCGAGGACCCTATGAATCAAGGGGCAGGCGACCAGGGAATGATGTTTGGTTATGCTACCAATGAAACGGAAAATTATATGCCGCTGTCACTGGACTTGGCTCATAAACTGTTGATGGTATTGGCCGAAATCCGTCGTGAGGGGAAAGTGATGACTTATCTCCGTCCCGACGCCAAGAGCCAGGTTACTATTGAATACGATGATAACGGCAAGCCGGTACGCATTGATACGATTGTGGTTTCTACCCAGCATGACGAGTTTGTAACCCCGGCTGATTCTTCCAAAGAAGCTCAGTTGAAGGCTGACGAAGAGATGTTGGCTAAGATTCGTCAGGATGTGATTGAAATCCTGATGCCACGTGTCATTGCCGAAATTCATAATGAAGAAGTATTGGCTTTGTTCAATGACCAGATAGTTTATCATGTGAACCCTACAGGTAAGTTTGTGATCGGCGGTCCTCATGGAGATACCGGTTTGACAGGCCGTAAGATTATTGTGGATACATACGGTGGAAAAGGTGCTCACGGTGGTGGGGCGTTCTCAGGAAAAGACCCCAGTAAGGTAGACCGCAGTGCTGCTTATGCAGCACGCCATATCGCAAAGAATATGGTTGCTGCCGGTGTTGCCGATGAAATGCTGGTGCAGGTGTCATACGCCATTGGTGTGGCCCGTCCTATCAATATCTATGTAAATACGTACGGCCGCAGCAATGTGAAACTGAGCGACGGAGAGATTGCTAAGAAAATAGACCAACTGTTCGATCTGCGTCCGAAAGCCATTGAAGAGCGTTTGAAACTGCGTAATCCTATTTATGAGGAAACCGCTTCTTACGGTCACATGGGACGTGAGCCGAAAGTAGTGACCAAGACATACGAATCCATGTATCATGAAGCAAAGACGCTGGAAGTGGAACTATTCACTTGGGAGAAGTTGGATTATGTGGATAAGATAAAGGAAGCGTTCGGTTTGTAAGAAACGGATTCGAATATGGTGATGTATACGGGCGAATTCAATTCGTTCCTGCGGCAATGAGCATCATTGACTGACAGGGGAGGATTGGATCCGCCCGAAAACATAAGGATTTATATGAATGATATAAAGAATGTATGTGTATATAGTGCCTCCAGCACAAAGATAGCAAAGGTGTATTTTGATGTAGCGGAAGAATTAGGACGTCTTTTGGCTGAAAAGAAGATCAATCTGATTAACGGGGCAGGCTGTATCGGCCTGATGGCGGCTACTTCAGATGCAACATTGGAGGCGGGCGGTACGGTGACAGGGGTAATCCCTCATTTTATGGTGGAGCAGGGATGGCACCATACAGGGCTGACCCGATTGATTGAGACAGAAACCATGCACGAGCGCAAACGGATGATGGCCGATTTGTCCGATGGCGTCATTGCATTGCCCGGAGGTTGCGGCACATTGGAGGAATTGCTTGAAATCATCACCTGGAAGCAGCTGGGACTTTACCTAAATCCGATAATCATCTTGAATATCAATGGATTCTATGACTCTTTGCTTGAAATGCTGCAAAGGGCGGTGGACGAGAACTTTATGCGTAAAGAACATGCTGCTATCTGGAAAGTGGCTTCAACAGCCGAAGAAGCAATAAATTTGCTTTATACAACGCCTGTTTGGAGCAAAGAAATACGTAAATTTGCAGCGATATGAGTGAAACCTGCCATCCCGGAATAGCGTATATTCTCCAACTTTATACGGAAGAGCAGAGCCGTGTTGATACGGCTTTGACACACAACGTGTGTCATACGTCCAAGGAAGACGGGATGAGAGGAATGGAGTTGCCCTATCAACTGCGTTCGGACTGGATGGTGACCAGCGTGTTGTTTCTTTGTTTTATTCTGGTATCATACGTGCTGGCACATGGCAAGAAACACCTTGAACAGCAATTTAAGAATTTTGCTTTGTCTAAAGAGCGTGCCAGTTTGTTTGATGATACTACTGCATCTGATGTGCGTTATACATTGGTGCTGATATTGCAAACCTGTATATTATCCGGTTTTTGTGTGTACGATTATTTTTCTGATCACGACCTGCTCCTTTTCCGTACGGTTCCTCATTATTTATTGCTAAGTATTTACATTGGTTATATAGTTTTTTTCTTTGTCATCAAATGGATTCTTTATAGCTTTGTAAATTGGATTTTCTTTAACAAAACACGCAATATTATTTGGCTGGAATCTTACTTTAATGTTGTAATTGGGGCCGGATTTTTACTTTTTCCAATTGTACTTTTGATTGTGTATTTCGATCTGTCACCACAAATTGCTCCTTATTTTATCGGTTTTGTTATAATAATTGCTAAAATTCTGCTGTTTTATAAGTGCTTTAGTAACTTTTTCAACAAATTTCATGGCGCTTTCCATTTAATTCTGTACTTTTGTGCCCTTGAAATACTCCCTGATTTTGTTCTGTGGAAAGGGATTATCTTAGCGAACAACATTTTGGTTTTAAATTTTTAGTACATTGAAAATAAAAAAAGTCCTCGTATCTCAGCCGAAGCCGACTTCTGAAAAGTCGCCATATTATGATATTGCTGAGAAGTACGGTGTGAAAATTGATTTCCGCCCGTTCATCAAAGTTGAGAGCTTGTCGGCCAAAGAGTTCAGACAGCAAAAAGTCTCTATTCTTGATCATACCGCTGTGATTTTTACATCGCGGCACGCTATTGACCATTTCTTCAATCTGTGTGCAGAATTGCGTGTTACTGTGCCCGAAACAATGAAATATTTCTGTACGTCCGAAACCATTGCTTTGTACATTCAGAAATATGTTCAGTATCGCAAGCGTAAAGTATTCTTCGGCGCGACCGGTAAATTCGCAGATCTGGTGCCTTCTATCGTAAAGCACAATACGGAAAAATATTTGGTGCCGATGTCTGATGTACACAATGATGAGATCAAAACTTTATTGGATAAAAATAAAATTCAGCATACGGAGGTAGTAATGTATCGTACGGTAAGTAATGATTTTACTCCCGAGGAAGAGTTCGATTACGATATGCTGTTGTTTTTCAGTCCTGCAGGAATCAATTCTTTGATGAAGAATTTTCCGGAGTTCGACCAAAAGGAAATTGCGATAGGGTGTTTTGGTCCTGCTACTGCTAAAGCGGTAAAGGATGCCGGATTGCGGTTGGATTTGGAAGCTCCTACTGTAGAGGCTCCGTCCATGACTGCGGCATTGGATATGTTTATCCGCGAGCGCAATAAGGATTAATTTTTAGTTTATATCCCAAAACCGGGGGTTTTGTATCAATAAAGTTGTAACTTTGTGATTCGAAACCCTCGGTTTCTTTATTTTAATAAAAGAAAGAAGATTATGGTAGAATATACACTCGGTAAAAAAGAGCGTTTGAATAGTAAGACATTGATTGAGCGTCTTTTTTTAGGTGGAAGCAAGTCTTTTCCGGCTTTTCCGCTACGTGTGGTGTATATGTCGGTAGAGCCTGTGGAGGAAGATATGGCGGCAGCTTCTATTCTGATTAGTGTGCCCAAGAAGCGGTTTAAACGTGCGGTAAAGCGTAATTTGGTGAAACGTCAGGTACGTGAGGCTTATCGGAAGAACAAGCATTTGTTGCTGGATGCGCTAGCTTCCCGGAACAAAAGACTGATTATCGCCTTTATATGGCTGGATAACCATATTCATTCTTCTGCAGAAGTGGAGGAGAAAGTGAAGAAGTTGCTGTTTCATATAGTGGAAAGATTGGAATGAAAAAGATACTTTCCTATCTGTTGCTGTTGTCCGTTTATTTCTATCGGGGGTACATTTCTCCGATGACTCCTCCTTCATGCCGTTTTGTACCTACCTGTTCGGAATACGCTATTGAGGCTATTAAAAAACACGGACCTTTTAAGGGATTATACCTGGCGGTTCGTCGGATATTGCGTTGTCATCCGTGGGGTGGGTCGGGCTATGATCCGGTTCCGTAAAATCTGTTGTTCCTATGTTGCTGGATATTCATACACATCATAAAGAGGGCATTCCGGGAGAAAATATTCTCAATGTAGAACCCGGACTATTTGAGCCTGCGGAAGGCTGCTACTATTCCATAGGTATTCATCCGTGGAAGGTTTTGGAAACTGAGCCGGAGGATTGGAAACGGCTGGAGGATGCGGCTGGCCATTCATCTGTTTTGGCAATAGGGGAGGCAGGTCTGGATAAGTTGGCTTCGGCTGATATCTTGCTGCAAAAAGAGGTGCTAATCCGACAAATTTTATTGAGTGAGTCAGTAGGAAAGCCGTTGGTGATTCATTGTGTGAAGGCGTTTAATGAGCTGATTGAGTTGAAAAAGCGGTATCGGCCGCAGATGCCCTGGGTGGTACACGGTTTCCGTAATAATTTGAATATTGCCTGTCGGCTGATGCAAGAAGACATTTATTTCTCCTTGGGGGAAAAGTATCAGCCTGATGTGCTACAGAATGTGCCTTTAGAGCGTTTATTGGCCGAAACAGATGAAAGTCCGCTGGATATCCGCACGGTTATCGGGCAAATGGCAGAGGCGAAAGATGTGGCAGTCTCCTTGTTGTGTGATAGAATAAGTGAAAACACACGGAAAATCTTTTTTCAGCGATAAGAGTTGTTTCTTCAGATAAAGAGTCGTACTTTTGTGGCATTAAAGTATAAATCAAACATTTAAATAGATAATCATTCGATGAATTTTGTAGAAGAATTAACATGGCGTGGAATGGTGCACACGATGATGCCGGGCACCGAGGAGTTATTGGCTAAAGAACAAGTAACAGCTTATCTGGGTATTGATCCTACGGCTGATTCTTTGCATATCGGTCACCTGTGTGGTGTGATGATGCTGCGTCATTTCCAGCGTTGCGGTCACAAGCCGTTGGCATTGGTGGGCGGTGCGACCGGTATGATTGGTGACCCTTCCGGCAAATCGCAGGAACGTAATCTGCTGACTGAAGAAACATTGCGTCACAATGTGGCTTGTATCAAGAAACAGTTGGCTAAGTTCCTTGACTTTGAGAGCGATGCTCCTAACAAAGCCGAATTGGTGAACAATTACGACTGGATGAAGGACTTTACTTTCCTTGATTTCGCCCGTGAGATAGGTAAGCATATCACCGTAAATTATATGATGGCTAAGGATTCTGTACAGAAACGTTTGAACGGTGAGGCTCGTGACGGTTTGTCATTTACAGAATTTACTTACCAGCTGTTGCAGGGATACGATTTCTTGCATCTTTATGAAACAAAGGGCTGCAAACTTCAGATGGGTGGTTCGGACCAATGGGGTAATATTACTACCGGGGCCGAGCTGATTCGTCGTACCAATGGCGGTGAAGTGTTTGCATTGACTTGTCCGTTGATTACAAAAGCTGATGGTGGTAAGTTCGGTAAGACTGAATCTGGTAATATTTGGTTGGACCCCCGTTATACTTCTCCTTATAAGTTCTATCAGTTCTGGTTGAATGTAAGTGACGAGGATGCCGCACGTTATATAAAGATTTTCACGTCACTGAGTCAGGAAGAAGTGGAAGTATTGACAGCAGAACATGCTGAAGCTCCGCATCTGCGTGTATTGCAGAAGCGTCTGGCTAAGGAAGTGACTGTGATGGTTCATTCGGAAGAAGATTATAATGCGGCTGTTGAGGCATCAGGCATTCTGTTTGGTAACGCCACTTCCGAAGCATTGAAAAAACTGGATGAAGACACGTTGCTGGCAGTGTTCGAAGGTGTTCCTCAGTTTGAAGTGTCCAAGGATGTATTGGCCGAAGGGGTGAAAGCAGTAGACCTGTTTGTTGATAATGCCGCTGTTTTCGCTTCAAAAGGTGAAATGCGTAAGCTTGTACAGGGCGGTGGTGTTTCGTTGAATAAGGAGAAATTAAATGCCTTTGACCAGGTAATTACAACTGCTGATCTGCTGGACGGAAAATACCTGCTGGTTCAGCGCGGGAAGAAGAATTATTATTTGGTGATTGCCAAATAAGAAAAAAGAGAATTTCTTTTATAGATAAAAATAAAAACCGGAAGGAGAAATGATAGGTTTTCTTCTTCCGGTTTTTTGTATCTTTTTTCTCCTTATTTTCCGTCTATCTCTTTCAACAACTCGTCTACCGCAGCTTTCAACTGGGTATCTTCACCTTTCACTACTGTTTCCGGTGAGTTAGCCACTTTGATATCCGGCTCCAGTTGTGAGTTTTCCAGATAGCTTCCATCCGGCAAGCGATAGCCGATAACAGGAATGCCGAATACCAGTGTCGGATCTTGCAATGTTTCCCAAGATACGCTGGTCATGGTTCCCGGTACAGGCATACCTACCAGTTTGCCTATTTTTTGATGGCTATATACCCATGGAGTGCCATGTGCGTTGCTGTAGTTAGCCTCGCACTGCACCATGATACTCGGTTTGTTCCAACGGCGGCTGGGCATATCGCAAGCTTCACGTCCACGAACTACTTGTGTAAAGTATTTCTTTCCGCTGAATAGAATCTCGATATCCTCGTGCAGACGTCCTCCGCCATTGAAACGGGTATCGATGACGATACCTTCACGGTTATTGTACTTGCCCAGAATATCTGAATAAACGGAACGGAAGCTGTCATCTCCCATGGATTCAATGTGCACGTATCCCAAACGGCCGTTCGACCATTTGTCTACATCGGCTGCCCGTTGTTTTACCCAGCGTGCGTAAAGTAAGTCATTCAAAACACCATTGCTGATAGGAACAACTACTTCTTCCCAACGTTCTTTGGTCTGCGGGTTATAAAGCGTAACCAGTGTTTTCTTTCTGGCTTTACCGTTCAACAGAACAGAGTAATCGCTTTCGGGAGTGATTTCCTGACCGTCGATCTTTTCAATGATATCTCCGGCTTTCACTTTGGAACGGGCGTGGTCGAAGGGGCCTTTTTCCACTACCTCAGAAATCAACAGGCCTTTGCCATTATGATTCCAGTCATACAATAATCCTAAGGTAGCGGTGGCATCTCCTTTCAGGCGCGGACGGTAACGTCCTCCTGTGTGTGAAACGTTCAGTTCGCCCAGATATTCGCTCAACAACTCCGCAAAGTCATAATTATTATTGATATGCGGTAGGAACTTGCGATAGGCTTTGGTCATAGCATCCCAGTCTATTCCGTGCATGTTCAGGTTGTAGAAGCGTTTTTGTTCTTGTTTGTATACGTGGTTGAACATATAGTCACGTTCGGCTGCGAGGTCCATCTTCACGTGGGCTTGATAGCTGATGGGTTTCAAGCTTTCAGAATTAGTACCCATTTTCTGCATCGTGTTGCTACCTAGCAAGAATAAGTTCTTTCCATCCTTGTCCATTTCCATGTTGGCCCATCCGGCATCCATTTTATGGAGTAACTTGGTGTCTTTCTTGCGCAGATTCATTTTCCACAGGTCATAGCCGCCTTCGAAGGCAGAGAGGTAATATAAGGTTTCACCGTCTTTTGTGATAATGGCGCTCCCCAAATCGGAAGAGTTGGGAGTAAGGCGTACGATGCGGTCCTCGATGTTGCTCAGTTCCACCACGATGTCCTTTACTTTTTCCTCTTTTTTCTCTTCGGATTTTTCTTTGTTATCACCTTTCTTTTTACCGTTTTTCTTGGTTTCGGTTGTGTTCTTTTGTTCTTTTTCCAGTTCTTTTTGCAATTCGTAATCTTCTTTGCTCAGGCGGAACTTGTCATACGCATCTTGGTTCATAAATACCAGCATCACATCGTTTAGTGATCCCCATGAAGCATGGGCACGCATACCATAACGTTCGGTAATGAATAAAATGGCATTACCATCCAGTACCCAGCGAGGGGAGCCACTGGTATAGCCGCTATTGGTCAGATTGATAATTTTTCCTCCTTGTGCATTCACCATACCTATATCGGAATATGGATCATGCCGGTTTCCGATAAATTCCAATGTGAACCATTTGCCATCCGGTGACCATGAATAGTCAAAGCCACCGCCGGTGCTGAACCAGGTGGCGCCGTCAGTGACCTGACGTACCTTTTTGGTTTCCAGATTAAGCACCATCAACCGGTTACGGTCTTCTATAAAGGCTAGTTCCTTCCCGTCCGGCGAGAATTGCGGATAGGTACGTTCTGTCTTGTCCGAAGGCAGGAGTACTTCTTCTTCAATGGTAGTCGCATTGGGGAAGTTAGCTTCTTCCTTACGTGCAATCTTGGCCATGTAAAGTTCCCAGTTTCCGTTGCGTTCACTGGCGTACGCTAAAGTACGGTTGTCCGGTGAGAAAGTAAGTCCTGCTTCACGGGCAGGGGTATGTGTGATTTGCTTGGTAGTATTATAATCGGCAGAAGTGACGAATACTTCACCTCGTACAATGAAAGCAATTTGTTTGCCGTCCGGTGATACGGTAGCTGAGGTCGCTCCATTACTGAAATTCAGATCCGCTATTGTATTTTGGTCATCACGGGTGATATCGATCTTGACTTTCTGCGGTTTATCTCCTTGTTTTTGAGTGTATATTTCTCCATCATACGTATAACAGAGAGTGCCGTTGCTACCCATTGACAGGAAGCGGACCGGATGAGTCTTGAAGTTGGTGACCGTTTCCAATGATTGAGGACTACTTATTGGAAAGGAATATACGTTGAATGTACCGCCGTTTCGTTCGCTCAGGAAATAAACGGTTTGTCCGTCGGGTGCAAATACAGGGTTACGGTCTTCGCCTGCATGGGCGGTCAGGTTGGTATGCTTGCCGTTTTCCGAATTATATAACCATACGTCACGGGTGATGGACGAGGTGTGGTGTTTGCGCCATTCGTCTTCAAAACCTTTGCGGTCTTGGTAGAGAAATGTTTTTCCTGATTTGTCAAAGCAGACCATTTCTGCGGGAGTACCCAGCACCTGTTCGGTACGTCCGCCGGTTACAGGGACTTTGTATAGTTCTGTCATAGCTGAGGTAGGGAACAAGGCACTGTTGGCAGGGTCTTGGATGGAGGCCGAGAACAGGATATAGTTGCCGTCGGTGGTGAAGGTTGACGGTATTTCGGAAGCCGAATGGGTGGTAAGACGCCGGGCTGCTCCGCCATCGGCCGACATGACAAACAGGTCGAAATTACCATTGCGGTCACTGGCGAAGGCAATTTGTTTACTATCCGGTGACCAGATGGGGTTACACTCATATGAGGCTTGCGTAGTGAGTTGGGTGGCAGTTCCTCCGTTGGAGGGTACTTTATAGATATCTCCTTTATAACAGAATGCAATTTCCGTGCCGTCGGGGGAAATTTGCACGTCACGCAGCCATAAAGGTGTAGCTGCATAACTGCTTGCTGCAACAAGGCTTAAAGCAAGGCAAGTTAGAAGTTTTTTCATGTATTTATTTCTTTTAGTTTGTACGCAAAGTTAAGCATTTGCACTTTATTGCAAAAAAAAGTGCGAAAATATTTGGACTATATTGCAGGAAAAACGTATCTTTGCACCGCTTTCCAAGGAAAGCACATAATGATTGGACTATGGTGTAATGGTAGCACAACAGGTTTTGGTTCTGTTTGTCCAAGTTCGAATCTTGGTAGTCCAACAATTTTCAATCTAAAATGAAATAAAAACCCGTTAAACATATAGTTTGACGGGTTTTTTTCGTATCCGGTCGTCACAGTTTTAAAAATAGCCCTATAATCAGGGCCCAATTGGATGCCAACAATTTGGGTCAACGTAAAAACCTGAGGGATTCATAGATTAAGCATAAATTTTAGTCAGTCTGAATAGAAAGAAAGTCCTGTCCTTTACTCCTCTGAACTGTGTTCTGAAGTCCTTGATTTTGGCATTGAACGATTCGGAAGCTGCGTTGGTGGAACGCCTGTCGAAAAAGTTGACGATTTCCAGATAATGTGTCTGTATGGAACGTATTACCCTTCCGAACGCAAGAAAGCCGGACTTTTCAACTTCGTCATACCATCTGGCAAGTCTTGTCAGAGCGGTGTCCTTGTGCTTGCACTGGTGATATATCAACCCGAGCCTCATGGAAAGATAGTATGCCTTCTTCAGGTCGGGATATTCCCTGAAGAGGATACCGGCACGTATGCGTTGGGATTCAGTCCATAATGACTCTTTTTTATACAGCAGATAGATACTGCGGGCGAGCAATTGCTTGCGCGAATCCCCGTTCTCAAAGGTCGGGGCATGGTATATCTTCCCGCACGCCTTTGCGTATGCGATCTGTATTGATTCCTTGTCCAAAGCCTCCCAGCGTGCCTTCACGCGCATTTCCTGTAAAGCTTCAAAAGCCAGCTTCTGCACATGGAAACGGTCAGTAACACGGCGTGCCGCAGGAAAGCAGACACGGGCGATCTGTTCCATATTAGGAGCCATATCCATAGTGATTTCCCTTACCTGAAACCGTCTGCGCCGGGAGAGACGGAGCAATACGGAGGTGACACTCCTTACATCTGTACCTTTTACAATGGCGATGATGCTGCCTGAACGGCCTGTCTTTTCCTTGTTTATGAGGATAGTATAGAGCTCACCACGCGAAAGGCAGACTTCATCTATACCCACATAGGCCCCTATATTCTTCTCAAAGAGAAGCCAGTCCCCGGCATGAGGAAGAGACTCCCATTTCAGATAACCGCTCAAGTGGTTGCGGTATTGACGTTCAAGAAGCTCACCGTCCACACCGAACAGGGTTCCCAGCAGCTTACAACTGACAGGAAGCGTATCAATATAATTCTTTTAAAAAAGACGCAAACTCATGCGTCATACGGCTGCCTTCCGCTACCAGTTTCCAGTTACGGCTTACGTAACGCCCCTCGTCTTTCAAAATCCACCGGCGCCGGCGGATATTCAGGAAAAGATTCTTGCCACGGATGGGGAAGTCCCGGACTACTACAGGGTCGTAGAAGCCTTTGCTTTCCACTTTGACAGTCGAATATTCACCGGGAAGCTCATTTTTCTCTTCCAGGTAAATCACGATTTCACTACTGCTTTCCTTTACATCGGAAATGTTGAAATAATCCAAGGTACCTTCGGGAAGAAGGAGACGGTAACCGTTAGTTTCCATAATCGCTGATGATTCGTTTGTTTCACACAAAGATAGGATTTTATCGGATATACCCCTCAGGATTTTACGTTGACCCAACAATTTGCTCTCATTGCTTTGGGTGACTTGTCTGAGTAAGAACAAAGATACAAAAATAAAAGTCTAAGTGTTTAAGATATTGTTTTTATAAAAAAGTTAGAGCCATTCTCCTTTTATACTACAGATTTATTTTTGAAATTTCTCCTGTTTCTGTTGTTTGATTCATATTTGCTTTTCTCTTCTATATTTAAAGAATGCGGTATCTGTCTATATTAAAGTAAAAATAAGAATGAATAGGGTACTGAATATCGGGAATATGACAAATAAAAATAGTTACAATATCTACATATCTCTTGGCAAGAGATCTATAAAGTATATTGCAAAAATACGTAAATTACTGGTAATAAGCAATAAAAAACAACGATAATTCTATATTAAAGAAATAAAAAGTTATGATAATCAAAGTTTATATATGTATTTGGTGAAGGATATTTATTTTATAACTATCTGTATTTCAGTGTATTAATCATGAAGAGTATATCTCTTGCCAAGAGATATATCGTAACGTAGCATGAATTGATATAAATTATAGATATAATGAAGTTAAAAAATTATGCAATCTTGCTTTCTTTCCTGCTTGGTGGAAGTGCATTTGTGAAGGCGCAGGATATCGCGTTGAAGAGCAATATCCTTTATGACGCCTCAGGCACTATCAATTTGGGTGCTGAGGTTGGTCTTGCCCCCAGATGGACGCTTGATGTATCAGGCAACTATAATGGGTGGGTCCGTTCGCATGGTCGTACGTGGAAACATTGGATGTTGCAACCTGAGGCACGTTATTGGTTCTGTGATCGTTTTACCGGTCATTTTGTGGGCGTTCATGCTCACGGTGGACAATACAATGTGGGTAACCTGAAGAATGACATTTCGTTTTTGGGTAGTGATTTGTCCAAACTTTCTGATCGTCGTTATCAAGGATGGTTTGTAGGTGCCGGTATTGCTTACGGTTATTCGTGGATTCTTTCCCGCTACTGGAACGTGGAGGCCGAAATCGGTGTGGGTTATGCCTATACCCGTTTCGATGCCTATCCCTGTGCCGATTGCGGCACCAAACTGATTGATGGCAAATCCCATCACTATGTAGGCCCTACAAAGGTCGCACTAAACCTGATCTACGTATTTTAAAAGATACTGCTTATGAAGAAATTACTATGTATACTTCTTTTGTTATTTTGCATAATAGGAATAAACAGCCAGACTATTCTGACGTTGGGACGTGTAAAAGTAGACGGTCTGAATATTGCTCGTAGCGGTGAGAATCTGCTTGTGTCAATGAATATTGATGTGGCAGGTATTGATATGCCGTCTTCCCGTGAAGTATCTTTTGCTCCTGTGCTCCGTGCGGAGAATAATGAATTGTTTCTTTCTCCTGTAGTGCTGGCAGGTCGTAACCGTTATTATTTCCATTTACGCAATGATGCTGCTCCAGGTGTGGGTATTTCACTGTTTCGTGCCGGTCATGACCGGGTAATTCATTATAGCGCCATGGTGCCATATGCTGAATGGATGGCCGACGCTACTCTTGAGCTTGGCGATGAGGTGTGTGGTTGTTTGTGCGAGGTACTTTTGTCCGACCGTTCGCCGTTGACTACGCTGGATTTTCACCCGAAGATTTTCTCTCCGATCTTTGTTTATTGTGTTCCGAAAGCAGAGGAGCTGAAAACCCGTGAACTGAAAGGTTCCGCTTATATTGATTTTCCAGTGAACCGCACGGAAATTTACGAGGATTACCGTCGTAATCCGATAGAACTTGCTAAGATCCGTGCCACGATAGACACCGTGCGCAATGATGCTGATACCCGCATCACTTCTATTCACATTAAGGGCTATGCTTCTCCTGAGGGTAGTTATGCCAATAACACCCGCCTTGCCCAAGGACGTACGGAAACATTGAAAGATTATGTACAGCGTTTGTATAATTTCCCGTCTGGTGTCATGGCTACAGACTACGAGCCTGAGGACTGGGCAGGACTGGAGCGTTATTTGAAAACTTGTACACTTCCGGATCGTTATGGCATTTTGGAGTTGGTGCACAGCGGTGGTGATCCGGATGCACGTGAACAGAAAATCAAGGCGCGTTATCCCCGGGACTATCAGTTTCTGCTTCGTGAGGTCTATCCCGGTCTTCGTCACTCGGACTATACGGTGGAATATGTAGTCCGTGCTTATACTGATATAGAAGAGGCGCGTCGCATTTGGCGTACTGCCCCGGGTAAGTTGAGTTTGAATGAATTTTATCGTGTGGCGGAGAGCTATCCGGCAGGCAGTGACGAGTATAATGAGGTGTTCGAAACCATGGTTCGTCTCTATCCTGATGATGCTACGGCAAATCTGAACGCTTCCAATGTGGCGATGTCTCGCGGTGATCTTGTTTCGGCGCGTAAGTATGTGGCAAAGGCAGGCGGCACGCCTGAGGCGGTATATGCGCGCGGTGTACTTGCCGGACTGGACAAAGACTATGTACAGGCACGCCGCTTGTTGTCGCAGGCACAAAGCATGGGTGTGAAAGAGGCTGCCGATGCACTGGAACAGATTAACAAAATTGATAAGAAGTAATAATAAGAAAATAAGGAATCAATATGAAAAAGTTTAGTAAGATTTTGATGTCCGGGCTTGCAGCATTGTGTTTGTGGGCATGCTCAGATGAGGCAAATGTGTCTCAGCCGGCCAATGCTGAGAATGATGTATATGTGGAATTCGGGGTGCAACTGATGCAGGGAAGCAGTTCAAGGAGCACGACAACAGATGGTGAGGATGGAAACGGAAGCAATTCTACTGGCGGTGCTGAAGTGGGCAAGAATTATGAGAATAGTGTCAAGGAGATATTGTTGGTGCTGACAAAGGCTGACGGATCTCTCATTGTCAGTCAACGTCTGGATGTGGAACCTAAAGAGGATGGAAAATACCCCAGACTTGTGACAACTTTGGACAGAAGTGCATTGGAGACATACAAAACAGGAGAGATTTACGCTTATGCTTTCTGTAATCCCATTTCTTCTATCAATATCAATGATCTGACCCATAGTATTCATACGCTGTCGGATGAACCTGAATTATTAACAGACAACGATGAAATCTGGAAAAAAGACGCTTTCCTGATGTCTAACCACAATTTGGTGAAAGTGGCAAATTCTACCCCGAATACGATTTGGAACTGGGAACAATATACTGAGTCCAATCGTCTTTCTCTGGGTACCATCTCGGTGGAACGTGCTTGCGCACGTTTTGATTTCAAAGCGAGCAGCTATCCCACTACAGAGGCTACTAACACTTATGTGCTGGAGAGCACCAATGGCGTCAAAGTCCTGCTGACTGATATGGTAATGGTCAATATCAGCAAGAGTTTCTATCATCTGCGCCGGGTGTCTGCTAACGGACTTGCGGATGATATAGACTTGTGTGGACAGGAAACTTCAAACAACTATGTGGTGGACACGGATGCAAGGGAAAAGAACGGTAATGTCGGAGAAACTTATAAAGGTAACTATTTTTATAATAACTTTTTTGCTAGATCGGTAGCTGAATGGGAAAATAAATTCACAAAGATATCTTCTTTGACCGAAGAAGACAATGACGAATCTTGGAACACAGGCAATCGCAACGGATACAAAATTTGGCGTTATGCAACCGAGAATACCATCCCTGCTCCTAACAGTAATCAGAAAAACGGTATCTCTACCGGTGTGATTTTCAAGGGAAAACTACAATTTAACAAGTCAACTTATGGCGTAACCGGTGATCAGCCCATTTTTGTATATAACAATGTGTTGTATGGTACTTGGGAGAAAGTGAAAGATGTGGCTAATGCTGCCAACGCAGATGAGAGCCTGAGAGCCGCTTATGCCCAAATAGGGGAAACACCCGCTGCCGATGCTGAATTTGGCAAAGCAGGATTCACTGTTTTACGCCCGAACGGAAGCGGTGACTATGAAATGTATTATTGCTATTGGAACCGTCATAATGACAATAATGATCCTAACCTGATGGGACCGATGGAGTTCGCTGTGGTGCGCAACAATGTGTACAAACTGATGGTGAACAAAATTAACGGCTATGGTCATCCTACCTCGCCGGGTCCTAAAGATGATCCCGATCCGTTCGATCCGAACAATCCGGATGAACGAAATGACCTCTACATCGAAGTAACCGTAGAAGTGCGTCCTTGGGTGGTCCGCATAAATGACATAGAGTTCTAAATAAGTACTTATTATACCCTATTAAACAATGAATAAGACAACAAGATTCATACATACATTAAGATTGCCGGGCATGGTGCTTTGCACCGTGCTGGCGGTAGCTGCATTGTTGTCCTCCTGCCATGGCATATACAATGATCTGGAACCCTGCTCGCAAGGTGTCCGTTTGCGTTTTGTCTATGACTATAATATGGAGTATGCCAATGCATTCCATTCGCAGGTGGACTGTCTGGCTCTGTTGGTCTATGACGAACAGGGCAACTACCTGGTTACTTATATCGGTACAGGTGACGAACTGAAAGATGAGAATTACCGCATGACCCTCGATTTGGAGAAAGGTAGTTATCATTTCATTGCATATGGCGGGCTGACTTGTCCGAAAACCTCTTTTTCGTTCAAGGCGGTTCCCGGCATCGGTTCAATCATGCAGGATTTGCGTGTAGAGATGCATAATGCCGGACGTGTTTCGGAAACCGATCTGCATCCCTTGTTCCACGGCTCGCTGGACATGAGTGTGGACAATGGCGCTTACGAGGAAGCGACTGTGTACCTGATGAAGAACACCAACAACATCCGTGTGGTGCTTCAGCAGATGAACGGCGGCGAGGTGGACGACAAGAACTTTACTTTCCGTATTACGGATGACAACACCTTGTTTGCTCCCGATAACAGTCTGATAAGCAATGGCGGACAAGTCTATGCTCCATGGGCACAAGGGCAACGTACAGTGGGAGTGACAGAAGAAGGTGATGAAACAGTGACAGTGGCATACGCCGAGTTTTCTACCTCGCGACTGGTTGCCGGCAATCATACGCGCCTGACCATCACCCGTAATAGTGACAATGCGCAGGTACTGAACATTCCGCTGAACGAGTATCTGCTGCTACTGAAGAGTGATCACTTCGACAAAATGGGTGATCAGGAATTCCTGGACCGTGAAAATAACTGGTCATTGATATTTTTCTTGGATAATAATCACAATTGGATACGTACCCATATTGTTGTCAATGACTGGATAGTAAGAATTAATGATGCAGAATTATGAGAATAAAGGATTGGGGATATACCGTGGCCGTGCTGGGCGTCTGCTTCCTCCTGATGTGCGGATGTGACAGCAGAAGTGATGAGGGGCTTTCGTTATCTAACGGGCCTGATGCGGTCTATCTGGATATCAATGTCGCCCTGAGAGATGCTTCCGCATCCGGACGTTCTGTTTCCGGACGTGCGGAGGAAGAAATGTATGGTGAGGTGACGGAAGCCGAGAAGATGCATACGCTGCGTGTCATTCTGGTTCGTCCGGATGGCAGGGTGGAACATAATGTCTATCTTGATTTGAAGAATGCTTCTGTGAGCGACCGGTATGGAAAAATCCGCCTGAAGGTGCAGGGCAATGAGGAAAAGACTATTTACCTGCTGGGTAACGAGGGGAGTGCTTCGGTGGAACTTCCCGCTGTGGAGGGTGAGGTGTCTCGGGTATCCAAAGCTTGGGGCGACTTTAAACCCGGAGACAAATTTCTTGCCAAGGAGCAGATGGCAGGGCTTGTGTTGTCGTTTGACAATGTGGGGGCTTTCGATAAAACTCACCCGCTACCTATGAGCGAATGTCATACGGTGATGCTGGATGACGAAGGTCTGGAACCTGACAATGGGGAGCAGGGACAGACCGGTGAAGAGGGTGAGAAAGTGGTACTGAAAAAGAAGGAGATCACATTGAAACTTACCCGTGCTGCCGTAAAATTCACGTATGAGATAACGAACAAGAGTAGCCGGGATTACTGGTTGAGTGTAATCAGAATAGATAAGTCGGCTTCTCATGAATATCTTCTGCCTAATGGTATGACGTACGATGATGCGGAAAATGTGACTGATTTCCAAGTACCGGCAGCTAAATATACACCGTTTAATCAGCTATACAAGGAGAATAAGAAATTGACAGCAAAATCAACGGAGCCGGTCAAACTACCTTCATTCTACCTGTCGGAAGGAAAGTATGAGAATGCCAATGACACATATTCAGATAATACGAATGGCAATAATTATAAGACTTCCTACAAGACCGCTATTACGCTGGATACAAAGGATAATAGTGGTGAGGTGTTAGGCGACAGGGCCGGAAACACTTCCTTCGGGGAGTTCACCTTGGAAAGTTTCTTTCCGAATCTTTCTGCTTTGCCTCGCAATACCCATGTGGTGGTGCGCATCACCATCAATGATGCGAATGACATATCATGGCAGGTGGATTTGCGTCCATACGGCGAAGTGGTACTTGAACCTGAATTTGGAATATAATGAAAATAAGGAGAAGAGAATGATGAAAAATAAAGCGATGCGTTGTGTTTGGTTGGTATGCGGTCTGTTGATGCTTGCCGTTACCTCGTGCAAGGACGATCTGCTGTACACGGACGGGGAACCTATTCCCGAAGGAGAAACCACAATAATAGCACAGGTGGACTTCCGGCCACTGGTGGAGGGGCTTGCGGGCAAATCGCGTACGGCGGGTGATGCTATCAAGTCCATTCAGGATTTGTGTGTGTTGTTGTATGACACGGAAGGAAATTTTGTAGAGGGACATTCGTTGGAATCGATAAGCAATGCAAACCCGACTGATGGACAGTTTTATGTGAATGAGGTAACACGCAAGGATGGGGATGCACCTGATGGTGGCACTATAGCCGAAACGAAAACCCCACAAGCGAATCTCAAATTGACCATTCCTTACGGACGTTATTACATCTATGCGGTAGCCAATATGGGAGAGGACTTTAAGAAGGCGGTTCAGGCGCATGGGAAGGAAAATGGTGCTGCAGAGGAGGTTGCAAAGTATAAGACAGCTATTGCAACGAAAGAAGGATTAAAAAGCATTTCTCTTACTTGGGATGTTGCTGATGTGGCTAAGAACAGTCAGATGTTCGGTCATTTCACCATAGTGGGGCAAGAGAATAACAGTGAATTGATCACTATCAATAAAAAGGGCATGAAGTTGCATTCCTGGATACGCCGTGCAGCTTCCAAGGTAACGATTGCATACGATGGCAGTAAACTGGAAGAGGGTGTTTTCATTTATTTGAAATCGGTGACCATAAAGGACATCCCGCAGAATTGTTGTCTGGGACAGGATAATCCTGCAGTTCCGGAAAACTATCAACCGAAGGATAGGGACGAAGGAGTAAAGCTTGATTTGATAAAAAATGGTGAAACCATAAAATATTATGAAGGTGACACCGAGCCGACTATAAGTGATTTTAAGGAAACATACGAAGCCCGTATTACGAAGGGGAAACCTCTATTCGGCAGTAAAGAACAGGGTGAAAACGCATATCATCCCAAAAAGTTGGCGGATGTGCATACCGAAATTACCAACGCTCTTTATTTTTATGAGAATATGCAGGGTAAGGGTAAAGAAGGTACTCCTAGTGATAAACGTCAGGTGGTTGCAAATACCCTTAATAAGACCGAACCGACCTATCCTAACGGAGGTCAAGAGAACAATGAAGCATGGAAAGATGCCAAGCCATACGGAACCTATATAGAAGTGGATGCTTTTTATGTTTCTATCAATGATAAGAAAGTGGGTAGAGGTCCTATCAAGTACCGCTTTATGTTAGGAAAAGATGTGATAACCGATTATAATGCGGAGCGTAACCATCACTACAAACTGACTTTGAAGTTCAAGGGATATGCCAATGATGCAGACTGGCATATAGAGTATGAAGAACCGGAGCCGGGTATCGAGGTTCCGAATCCTTATTATATCTCTTATCTTTATAACCGTACGATGAATCTTCCGGTAAAGATTAATACGGGAGGAGGTACACTTACGTCTTTAAAAGCTGAGATTCTCACGAATAATTGGGCACCGTATGGAACACTTCCTTTGGCGAAAGGTGGGTTGGATTATGCCAGACAATATGATTATGCTGAAAATCCAAGTAACTCATCGCTAAATCAACCATGGAATGGATTTCTTTCACTTCGTAAAACTGCTGCCAGAGTTCTAGCTTGTAATCAAGAAGGGAATGCTAAGGATCAGGTACCCTCCGGTCTACCAGAAGGAGCAATGGTAAATATCAGTAGCAATAAGGACTATTATGAGACAACAAATAAAGGAGTTCGTAAATATGTAGTGGGAAATGGAACACATGAGGAAGCAGACGGTAATTACAGTATAACTGAAAATGACGATCATTTACTTGCTTCTATTCCTTTATATACTCGCGCCAAACAGATGCATATTAAAACGGGTTATACAGGAAATAATCCGTATGTGGCTTATCAGCGGCATGCAAAAGTTAAAATTACCGCTACGGTAAAAGTGTCAGACATAGAACATACACTTGAAGAAACTGTCGATATATATCAAGTACGAAGACTTGTGAATCCCAAAGGCATTTATAGAAGCAATAACAAAAATGAGCCTTTTCATGTAACTTTATTGCGATTGCCAAGGGAAAATGCAACAGAGTTTATTCCTTTTTCATCCGAAGGACCTTGGAAAGCGTATGTTGTAAATGCACAAACAGAGGCTGATAGAGGAGATCCCCCTTATACAGATCCTAATCGTGGATTTATCAGTCTTTCTGTTTCAGATACAGAAAATACAAGTCAGGATGAAAAGGGGGTTATACATGGTGTTACTGGTTCGGATATTAAATTTGATATTAATTTTAATGGAACAATAGCAGCGGATGCCCCCAATAGGAATGCGATAGTGCGTGTGGAATATCATAATTACACCTGCGAACATCTTATTTTCGTGCACCAAGGAAACCGGCCGCAGAAGTTGTTATCCGACAAGCCGGCATGGCATGTGTCGAATCTGGTCAGCAAGAATAGGGAAGCTTCTAATCCGTTGGATGAAGGCTCTTTGTTTAAATATAAAAATCTTGATCAGCCTATTGCTGCAAAGAATCAGTATTCCAGTAAGATTCCAATGATAGATGTAACCTCCAAGGATTTCCCTGATCCTGTATCAAATCAGAATAGGTATGAATTGGTAGGTGGTGAAATCAAGAAGTGGATGGAGATAACAAATCAGCCTGCAAATAATAAAGAGGCTTCTTGGGGGCTTGACTTGACGAGTACTCGTATTGCTCAAATAGAGGATTATGAGGCATTGTTTGAAAACGAAATGATTGCGCAAGGTTATGGTGTGCTTTATGGGGATGAATCTACGGAACCCAAAACAAACATTGTGGATGCATACGGATATCAAGAAGATCAAGCATATTACTTCGGTGGAAGTGCTATAAAAGACCGTGGAATACGTGGATGCTTTGTTTATAATAGAAATACGGGTAATCATATCTTTCTTCCGGTGGGGGCTTCCGGATATGGTCATAGAAAAGCTAAAGAAGGAAATGGAGTTCTGCGTTATTCTTGCGGGCAAACTCAGATATTCCCAACGAATCCTAATGGATTCTATACTGATGCATCTACCGCTCCGTTATTTTATGACCTCTATATGCGGCCCGGTGCTATTTATTGGACAGAGGATGTTACTGGAACAGGAACATGGGGAACGACTGTAGGTTGGGATATTAATTATTTTACATTTGACTTTAACAGAATATATGAGGCTAATGTGTTTAATGGAAATAACAGTGACGCCTGCTTCATCCGTTGCGTAGAAGATCCAAATTAGTTTCTTTTTAGGCAAATATAAACAGGACAATCGATCCAAAGTTGCTGGAACTTGGATTCGATTGTCCTGTATGTTGTTCATGTACGTGCGTGAATGTTTGCAAATATTTCTGGTGACGCTCTTCTCTTAAAGTTTCATTTTCTGCTGCCACTGCTACCACCCTATGTGTAGGGTGTTCTTGAAAACTACCGGGATTAACGATGCAGCACATTTACAATTTCCACCACATACATCTTGTGAAAACCACCGTGCGATTCCCCGTACCATCGGTCTGTAATGCTCTTGTCGATAAAGTTTCTGGGCTTGATCAGGTCGGCATACAATTTCTTGCATTCAAAAGTCAGCCGCGCCTGCTCAAAAATAATGCTCCCGTTCTCGGTGAACAAGGGAGATAGTCCTGTCGCTTTTACTTTATCCATGTCACGTCCCGATTTGGAACCGCATATTTTATGCACTTCTTTATGCTCTTTACCTAGAAAAGAGAGAGTGAGATAGTCATTCTGCTCTATAAAGTCGAATGTATAACGCTCGGGGCGGATAAAGATAAAGGCTACCGGACGGTTCCATAGAAATCCTGCACCTCCCCAGTTTGCCGTCATGGTGTTGAATTTGTCTTTGGTACCGGCGGTTACCAACATCCATTCCTTGCTGATTGTCTCAAACAGATTGTCAGTCAGTTCGTTTACTTTTATTTCTTTCATTGTTTCCGTATTTTTAGCTAGTACAAAGATATAATTTTTTTCTTTTACTGTTTCAGATTAAATTTGCTAATTATTATCTTTGCGAGAAATATTAATTTAAAAAAAGAAAGGACGATACAGTGGCAAATGATGTAGTTTTAACCCCGATGATGAAGCAGTTTTTTGAGTTGAAAGCAAAGCATCCCGATGCGATTATGCTATTCAGGTGCGGGGATTTTTATGAAACTTATTCAGAAGACGCTATTGTTGCCTCAGAGATTTTGGGTATTACGCTGACCAAGCGGGCCAATGGACAGGCAAAGAGCGTAGAAATGGCCGGCTTTCCTTTCCATGCATTGGACACGTATTTGCCCAAGCTGGTACGTGCCGGTAAGCGGGTGGCCATTTGTGACCAATTGGAAGATCCCAAGATGACTAAGAAATTGGTGAAGCGCGGTATCACCGAATTGGTGACCCCGGGTGTAGCCATCAATGACAATGTTCTTTCTTACAAAGAAAATAATTTTCTGGCTGCCGTTCATTTTGGGAAAGCTAGTTGTGGTGTGGCCTTCCTTGATATCTCTACCGGTGAATTCCTTACCGCAGAGGGGCCTTTTGACTATATAGACAAGTTATTAAATAATTTCGCCCCCAAAGAGGTGCTTTTCGAACGTGGTAAACGGGGGATGTTTGAAGGAAATTTCGGAAGCAAGTTTTTTACTTTTGAGTTGGATGACTGGGTGTTTAATGAAAGTTCCTCGCGCGAGAAGCTGTTGAAGCACTTTGAGACCAAGAACTTAAAAGGTTTCGGGGTGGAGCATCTTAAGAATGGTATTGTAGCTTCGGGCGCTATTTTGCAATACCTCAATATGACGCAGCATTATCAGATCGGTCATATTACTTCTCTTTCCCGTATAGAGGAAGACCGTTATGTGCGTCTGGATAAGTTCACGGTACGGAGCTTGGAACTCATAGGTAGCATGAATGAGGGCGGAACCAGTCTGCTGGATGTGATCGACCGCACTATCAGTCCTATGGGAGCCCGTCTGCTAAAACGCTGGGTAGTCTTTCCGTTGAAAGATGAGAAGCCTGTCAATGAGCGTCTGGATGTAGTGGAATACTTCTTCCGCGAGCCGGATTTCAAAGAGTTCATAGAAGAGAAACTACATCTGATAGGAGATTTGGAACGTATTGTTTCGAAAGCTGCCGTAGGACGAATCTCTCCACGCGAGGTGGTGCAACTTAAAGTAGCTTTGCAAGCCATCGAGCCGATTAAGAATGCCTGTTTGAATGCGGATAACGGGAGTCTCCGCCGTATTGGGGAACAACTGAATTTATGTCTGTCTATCCGTGAAAAGATAGCGAAAGAGGTTAAGAATGATCCTCCTTTGCTGGTGAATAAAGGTGGTGTGATAGCAGACGGGGTGAATGCAGAACTGGATGAACTACGGCAGATAGCTTTTTCCGGCAAGGATTATCTGCTTAAAGTACAGCAACGTGAAAGTGAGCTGACCGGCATTCCCAGCTTGAAAATTGCTTATAACAATGTGTTTGGTTACTATATTGAGGTGCGTAACACGCATAAGGACAAGGTACCTGCCGACTGGATCCGTAAACAGACACTGGTGAATGCGGAACGCTATATTACTCAGGAACTGAAAGAATACGAAGAAAAGATCTTGGGTGCCGAAGATAAGATTTTAGTACTTGAAACAAAGCTCTATAACGAATTGGTGATCGCTTTGGCAGAGTTTATTCCCGCCATTCAGATTAATGCCAATCAGATTGCCCGTTTGGACTGCCTGCTGGCTTTTGCGAATGTGGCGAGAGAGAACAATTATATCCGTCCTGTTGTGGAGGACAGTGAGGTGATTGACATCAGGCAAGGCCGTCATCCTGTCATCGAGAAGCAGCTTCCGGTAGGGGAGAAGTATATTGCCAATGATGTCTTTCTGGACTCGGAAACCCAGCAAATCATTATCATTACCGGTCCCAATATGGCGGGTAAGTCGGCTTTGCTACGCCAGACTGCGCTGATTACCTTGTTGGCGCAGATGGGTAGTTTTGTTCCTGCCGAAAGTGCGCGGATCGGTATGGTGGATAAAATATTCACCCGTGTGGGAGCCAGCGATAATATTTCTGTGGGCGAATCTACCTTTATGGTTGAAATGAATGAGGCGGCAAATATTTTGAACAACCTTTCTAGCCGCAGTTTGGTGCTGTTTGATGAGTTGGGGCGCGGAACCTCCACTTATGATGGTATTTCCATTGCTTGGGCTATTGTGGAGCATATTCACGAGCATCCTAAAGCCAAGGCACGTACACTGTTTGCCACTCATTATCATGAGTTGAACGAGATGGAGAAATCTTTCAAGCGCATCAAGAATTATAATGTATCTGTGAAGGAGATAGATAATAAAGTGATTTTTCTGCGCAAACTGGAACGTGGCGGCAGCGAACATTCTTTTGGTATTCATGTGGCAAAGATGGCAGGTATGCCGAAAAGTATTGTGAAGCGTGCCAATGATATTCTGCATCAACTGGAAACGGACAACCGCCAGCAGGGCATTGCCAAGCCTACGGCTGAGATAGCGTCCGGCCGGAGCGGAATGCAGCTCAGCTTCTTCCAGTTGGATGATCCGGTATTGGGTCAGATACGGGATGAGATTCTGAATTTGGATGTCAATAATCTGACCCCTCTTGAAGCATTGAATAAGCTGAATGATATCAAGAAGATAGTAAAAGGCAAATAAATGCCTTCATTTTTCATTAACCATTAATTACTAACCATTAATCATTATCATGAAACACCTACTAACCTTATGGATGTTGGCCTTGTGTCTATGTGTTTCGGCCAAGGAAACATGTCCGAAAGTAATTCCCGCCCTGCAAGAGTGGAAGGGGGGAAGTGGAAAACTCGTATTGCCTGCTGAAGGCAGTATTGTTGTAGCTCCTGCCGATGAGGCGGCACTGAAAAGTGTGGCGACTGTGCTGGCACAGGACTTGAAAGACCTGTTGGATTGGAACTACACCATTAGGACCGGGAAACCGGGAAAGAATGATATTTATCTTTCATTGATGAAACCCGACAAACAATTGGGAGAGGAAGGGTATGTGCTGACTGCTGGACGCTATGCCGGTATCGAAGCGCCGGCTCGTCAGGGAGCCTTTTGGGGAACCCGGAGTTTGTTGCAGATTCTTTATAATGAAAAAGGACAGTTGCCCAAAGGAGTTGCCCGTGACTGGCCGCAATATCCCAGTCGTGGCTTCATGCTGGATGTGGGCCGCAAGTTCTTCACAATGGATTTCCTGCGGCAATATGTCAAAATACTATCGTTCTATAAACTGAATGAATTTCAGATCCATCTCAATGACAATGGTTTTGTACAGTTCTTTGATAACGACTGGAACAAGACCTACGCTGCTTTCCGCCTGGAGAGTGAACGTTTTCCGGGGCTGACCGCCAAGGATGGTTCTTATACCAAGAAAGAATTCACCGACCTGCAACGTCTGGGCATGGAATATGGTGTGAATGTGATTCCAGAGATTGATATTCCGGCTCATTCATTGGCCTTTACACATTATAAACCCGAGATAGGCAGTGATAAATATGGAATGGATCATTTGGATTTATACAAGGAGGAAACCTATCGTTTTGTAGATTCTTTGCTGGATGAGTATCTTTCTGGCGAGAAACCGGTTTTCATAGGTCCCGATGTACATATCGGTACAGACGAGTACAATGCCAAGGAAGCTGAAAAATTCCGCTATTTTACAGACCGGTATCTGAAGTATATAGAGAAATACGGGAAGAATGTCCGTATGTGGGGAGCACTGCGCTGGTTGAAAGGAAACACTCCGGTGAAAGCAGATAATGTGACTATCAATGCCTGGTCATACGACTGGATTGATCCTAATGCTTCTTTGAAAGACGGATATAAGATTATCAATACGTGTGATGCTTATCTTTATATTGTTCCGGCTGCCGGATATTATCGTGATTTCCTGGACACGAAATGGCTGTATGAGCAATGGCGTGTGGGTAAAGTGAATTCTAAGGAAGAGTTGCCTGAAGGAACTCCGGGACTGTTGGGAGGTATGTTTGCCGTATGGAATGACCATTGTGGCAACGGTGTGTCACAACAGGATGTGCATTTCCGTACATTCCCAGCCGCCCAGGTACTGGCCGAGAAAATGTGGAGAGGTAAGAATGAAATGGTTTCTTACGAAGAATTTGAGAAATTGTGCAAACAGATGCCTGAAGCTCCCGGTATCAACCTGCTGGGGCGTGTGCAGGGTGAGGTAGTCTTTCCGGGGCAGAATGAAGAACTGTCTTTGAACGGTACGGACAGCATTGCCACTATGTTGCCGGAAATAGGCTATCCATACGCGGTAGAATTTGAAATAAATCCGGACAAAGAACAAAATATCAACGGTATTTTGTTTAAAGGCCCTCATTCCACCGTATATGCCAATTGGGAAAATAAGGGAAAGCTGGCTTTCAGCCGTGACGGCTATACGTTTGTATTCCATGCTGCTACACTGCCTGCCGGAGCATGGACGAAGGTACGCATAGAGGGAGACCACAAAGGTACTACTCTTTACATAAACGGTGAGAAAGCGGAACGTTTGGAAGGACGTGTCAAACAGTTTTACAACTATACTCATAAACGCAAGGACAAGATGTATATGCAGGAAACTTTGGTGTTTCCCATGCGGCAGATAGGGGATGTGCAGAATGGGTTCAGAGGGAAGTTGCGGAATATAAATTGCATGCAATAAAAGATATTTCTTTCTCTTGCTGTGTAGGGGCAGGTTTTAGACCTGTCCCTATGCCCAATAGGAGTGAAATTTCTCCGAATGTTATCTTTAATAGTGTTATATTGTTTATTATCAATGTTTTATATGCGATAAATGTTATCTGTTTTATTTTCATGAAAAGGGCTTTATACCTTACTTTGCATTATTAAACTTAAGCAACAAACCCGATGAAAATAAAACAAATTCTACTTTGCATGCTTTTAGCCTGCTTTATTCTTCCCGCTTCCGCACAGAATAGCTGGGGTATTGTAGGAGGCGGACTTTTTTCTAAATCTTTGTCCAGGGATGCACGCTTCAGCCTAGGCGGTTATGCCGGAGGAATGTATGACGTTCATGTTAAAAACTCATGGTATGTACAGCCACAATTATTATTTACTTATGAAGAATTCAGATCCAAGACAAGGCTTGGTACCGATTCCTTTTTTAGTAAATTCAATTTGGAGCTTCCTATCCTTGCTTCTTATAATGTTGCTTTAAATAACAAATGGAATTTGCGCATCAATGCGGGACCGTATCTGTCCTATGCTATGTTTGGCAGGGATAAATCCATTGACTACGCCTATGGCAACGGAATGCACTCTAGTTTGGGCTGGTGGCATCAGGATTTTCCAGATCATTTTACTTACGGTGGAAGGACCGGGGTTTCATTGGAATCCGAGCATTTCATTTACACTATCGATGGTAAATGTTCTCTTCGTAAGAGGCCTTTCGGGCGGAATGTCAGTTTATCGGCCGGTGTAGGATATAAGTTCTGAGTTTTCTGTATCTTTGTCGCCGGAGAATAAAAATAGAGTTGCATGTATGTTTATATAAAACAGCCGGGTATTGTTTGCCTTCTATGTTGGCTTTGTCTTTCCTGTACTTTGCAGCGCACGGAACATCCTGCTTTGCGGCAAGCAGGATACTTGATGGAAGAACATGCCGACAGTGCGTTTTCATTATTGAAATCCATCTCTTCCCTGATCGGTATGACCCCGGAAGACAAGGCCGATTACGCTTTGCTGCTGGCTGAGGCTGCGGATAAAAATGGTTATTCACTGCTTCCTTGTGACTCATTATTGAATTTAGCCCTCCATGTATACCATGAAGAAGCCAAAGAACATGCTATAGCTCTTCTGTATAAGGGTAAAGTGCAACAGGAAATGGAAAACTATGCCGATGCCCTGAAAAGTTACCGTATGGCGCTTGAAATCCTTTCCGCCTATCCATGTGAATTCTATTGGAAGGGGTTTGTATATAATATGTTGGGTGGGCTGTATGGCAAACAGAACTTGTACGCACAGGCCAAAGATATGTATGTCAAGGCTTGTTATAATGATTCGCTGGCACGGCATAACCGTCATTTCATCAGTTCACTCAGCAATCTGGGGGTAGCTTATATCGGCTATGGAAATATAGACTCCGCTTTTATCTGCCAGCAACGCGCTTTGCAGCTTTCTCTTTCTACTGATAGTTTCCTTTTGCATTCTCTTTATGGAAATATAGGGGATTTATGCGGACGTACAGGACGGACCAGTATAGCTATTACTTGTCTGAAAAGGGCATACGATGCTTGTCGTCTTAGAGAAGACAGCTTGCAGTGTCTTTGGAATCTAGGGGAATTTTATTATAATAACGGGCAGCTTGATTCGGCTCTTTATTATTTGAACCGGAGCAAGGAAGCTGTCGATATTCATATCCGGTATCTCTCTTTCTTTGACTTGTATGCCATAGCTAAGCAGCAGGGAAATGTGGAGAAAGCTTTGGAATATCTGGAAATCAGCACCGAGTTGGAAGATTCCATCTATTCCACCAATGTGGCCACGGAACTGGAGAAGAAGACCTATCGCTGGAATGCCGACGCGCAAGTAAGGAAAGAACAGTTCAAGGCTAAACGGAGGATATACACCATTGCGATGATAGCTGTGGTGTTGCTGCTAGTCATTGTGATTATTTATCAACAGATACTGAAGAACAAGAAGATATAGCAATCCAACTATAAATATCTGTTGCAGAAGCTGAAACAGAACCTGATGGATATGCAGCAGAATATTGCTCAACATGAAGAGGTGATAGCCGAATTGAAACAGAAACAAGAAAGCCGTGCCGAGGAAATAGAAGAGAAGGAACGGGCTATAGAGGCCATGAAGATGGAGAAAGAGAAATTGCGCAACTGGTTGTTCCGGCAAAGTGCCCTCTATACGAAAATAGACAAACTGGCCAACCAGCAAAAGCATCACAAAGAGCGTATTGCAGTGCTCACCAATGCTGAGCAACGCCAACTCAGAGTGATTATAGGACAGATTTATGCTGATTACATAGAGCAACTGCATACCCGGTATCCCAAGTTGAACGAAGATGATGTCCTTTTGCTATGTCTGCAATTGGCGGATTTATCTCCTTTTGCCATCGCTTTATGCTTTGGTAATAATGATGCACAGATTGTAGCGCAACGCAAATATCGTATGAAAAGTAAGATGGAATAACTGTGTGTTACAGAATTTGCATAATGTTTTTTTAATAGATGTTTGTATATCAGGTTATAAAGGCATTTTGCTATCTTTGTGCATAGAAAGCTAAAAGACAAAATTACTATGCGTTCATTTATTATATATTTAAATTTCGTCAGTTTGCTGGCTGTCTGTTTGTTTGCCTGTAACCACCATTCTTCCAATCCGATGTTACAGCAAGTAGATTCATTGTTGGAAATGAAGCCGGACAGTGCATTGACTATTTTAAAAAATATATCTGTTTTAGAGGATTTGCCGGAAGTAGACAAGGCATACTATGCTTTGTTGCTGGCTGAGGCTACGGACAAGAACAAACTACCCTTATTACCTTGCGATTCCTTATTGAATTTCGCCTTGGATTATTATGGAGATGATGATAGGGAGAAGGCTGTGGCATTGATGTATAAGGGAAGGCTGCTGGCGCAGATGAATGATGAAATGTCGGCGATAGAGCATAATTTGAAAGCGTTGGAAGTGTTGCAGAATTATCCGCAAGATTTAAAATGTAGAAGATTGATTTATAGTATGTTAGGGGTATGGTGATTGTGAATTGTACGACAAGGCGTTGGAAATACAAAATCAAGCTCTTCTTTATTCTTTTAGTGCTAAAGATACTGCTATTGCCTATCATAACATTGGATATATTTATGGTATGAGGGATATGCAGGATTCTGCTATAACTTATCAGAGAAAGTCTGTGGAATATGCTATGCGTTCTAAAGATACAAGCATGATACTCACTTCTTGGCACAATTTAAGTCTGTATTATGGACGATTTGAAAACATCGATTCTGCCGTGGTTTATGCCTATAAAGTTTTGCAAAATATATCTGATGAAAATAAAATATTTAGCGGTTATTTCTATAATATAGGTGATTTGTACATTGGTTTAGGACAATATGATTCTGCTAGGTATTATTTAGAGAAAAGCCTGCTCTTTTCTCCATCCCTTTCTATGTCTTACTGGTCACTTGCCGTAATGGAAGCTAAGCTAGGAAATTTCAAGTCCGCCTATCACTATCTAGATACTTTTGTCATGGTTCAGGATTCATTGGATGCTAGTGAGCGATTGTCTGAAGTGCAGCATATAGTCTATAAAAATCAGACAGCATTGGAAGTAAAGGATGAGCAAATAAAATCCAGAAAGGTTATAGGGCGTATTGTTTTTTCAGCCATTATTATTTGCTTTGTCGTTGCTTTGATTTACCAACGTTGGATAAATAAGAAAAATAACCAGCAGGCACTCTATCGGCAAGCATTACAATATGCTGATGAGAAACAGAATGTGATGCAGCAGCGCATAGAAGAAAATGAATCCGCTCTTGCACTGTTACAGGATAGGGAAAACCAAAATCTTGATGAAATTGCCCAAAAAGAGCAATTGATAACTCAATTGAAGAAAGAAAAGTTGGCACTTCGTACATGGTTATTCCAGCAGACTTCTATATACAAAAAGGTGATGTCATTGTCTGACCAGCAGCAGGTGAATAAGAAAATCCGTAAGGTGATGGCAGCTGCTGAATTGGACAAACTGAAGAAAACGACCTTTGAAATCTATGCTGATTATATTTCTCCTTTGCAAGCACAATACTCCCAACTGACGGAGGATGACTTGTTGGTCCTTTGCCTGCAAGAAGCGGGTATTTCTCCGTTGGCCATTTCTTTATGTTTCGGACATACGGATACGGTAGCCCTCAATCAAAGGAAATCGCGTCTAAAAAAGAAAATGTCAGAGTGATAAACTGAAATATATTGTTTATCAGTGTTTTATAGAAATATTATGTCACAGCAAATAGTTGTACGTTCTTTCCTTTCCCTCTAACTTTGCGGCATCATTTTTAAACAAAAAGAAGTATGAAAGCAAAGTTATTATTGATGTTATTTTTAGTTTCCTTGAGTTTGGGAGTTTTTGCTTCGGAGCATCACCAAAAGAAGCCTCATGCAGTTTGCAAAGTTTATGAGAAGGTGGCTACTAGAATTCCTTTTATTTTTTCAATACAAGCCGAAGATATAAATGACTGTTTGTATCTCACATCTCAGTTCTCATTAAATGATGCTGATATTACTATGCTAGATAAGGATGGTAATGAAAAGGTGTAGTTATGAATAACGCATTTGAAAAAACAGCTGTACTTCCTAAGTGTGATAAAGGAAGTGCTTACTCGACTCAGATAAATTTAAGTTTTTAAGTAATTCCAATTAAGGCTGTATGATAATATTTTAGTTGATAATCTAAGGTTATTGATAATGTGAAGTTCATATCTGAATCTTATTTTATTGCTCATGTTATGATAAAATATGTTATATGGTTGATTTTTAGTGTTGTATAGGTGAGTGATGTTATATGGATAGAGCTTTATGCTTATATCTTCTTTCTAATTTTGCAACATCAAATAAAAAAATAAGTATGAAGACTAAAATGATTGTAGTGGTGGTGTTGGCTGCCATGTGTGTATTGCCTTTGTCTGCACAGGTAAAAGTTGGTGTGGAAGGTGGAATGAACCTGTCTCATTATCTGGTTTCCGGTTCTGACGGATATAAAGCCGAACAGGTAGGTGGAATGAAGCCCGGCTTTCAATTGGGGGTGACTGTGGACTACGAGATAGGAAAGCATTGGATGTTAATGTCCGGTTTGTCTTGGTTGCAGAATAGAAGTACCATGAAAATGATGGATCACATGGTTACTTATTTTCCTAAGACAGAGATAAAGATAAATAATCTGATTTTGCCGTTAAAAATGGGATATAATATTCGGGTTTCGGATAAACTCAGCCTCATTCCGTCGGTTGGAGTTTATGCTTCTTACGGATTTGGTGCTGGAAACTGTTCTTTGGATGTTATTCACCAAGAGGGGGATAATATAACTACCGAGCCTGCAAAATGGAAGCCCTTGGATGGTTTTTCCTATAAAGCCGGGGAGCCCAATAATAGTGCTAATCTTCAGGCTTTCCGCCGTTGGGATTATGGGGGCATTGTTGGAATGAAGGCTGTTATTGCCGATCATTATACGATAAGTTTTGATTATAGGGTCGGAATAAAAAAGATACAGGCACAAAATGGTTTGCGGAATTCAACTTTCCAGTTCTCTGTGGGCTATCGTTTCTAAACTGATTTAATTAAACTGGCAATCTGTCAAAATGATAATGCCGGTGTATGAGGGTGTCCTGTTTCAAAGGATACAGTTTGTGTATTTTCATCGTATTCTCGTGCATCGGCATTTTGACAGATTGTCTTCTTTTTCTGGTTATTTATTCTTTTATGGATATATGTGAACGTATATGTAGGGAAATGCATACATACGTGTCCGACAGGGATCTTTATGCCTTTTGAGACCCCTCTATTTATTGAGCCAGCTCTTTCAATATCTCCTCTATTTTCTGAAAGAGTTGTCCTATGTGCGCTCCGTCCACAAAAGCATGGTTTACAGTGAAAGCGATGGGCATTACCAGTCTTCCTTCGCGTGGCACTACTTTGCCGGCATTCATCAGCGGATAGTCTAATGGATGGTCGGGAGCCATTTGTGTATAGGTGAGTGAAGTGAAATAAAGCTGAGGCGTGGCACTCAGTTGGATAATATCAAAATCTCCCTGTTCTTTAATGACTTTTTCGGCTCCATACGGGTCACCCTCTTCGGGGATGTTATGGACGATGTGATATGCTTCGGCATAAAACCGTTCAAAATCTGCATGGTAAGGGATGCGGACTGTGTAGAAAGTCTTGCCGGGTACAGCGATAGGTGATATGATGTCCACCTGATCGTGATAGACCACCTGTCCGTTTTTATCTGTACGGAAACGGAATTCTTTCACTTCATTGGCAGCACGTAGCACAGCATACAGGTAATACAGGAAAAAAGAGCGCTTGGCGGCTTTTGCAGCTGGAAATGCTTCAGTGCAATCCACTTCACTGGTAATGGATATCCATGAATTATGGAAGTTGCGGAAAAAATTATAATTGTCCCGGCGTTCCCAAGTTTCAATATCTATTATATGTTTCATTTATTTTACGGGTTTAAAAGAATGGTACATGAAGTGCGCTCCCAGCAGTATGAACGGAATGCTGAGCCATTGCCCCATGTTCAGCATCATACTGTCTTCAAAGGCTTCCTGGCTGGCTTTTATAAACTCCACAAGGAAGCGGAAGGTGAATATGGTAGTGAGGCAGTAGCCGAAATAGAAACCGGGGTATAGCGTGGTTTTGTACTTTTTATACAACCGCAAGCCTATGATAAAAATCAGAAGATAGGCGATGGCTTCGTAGAGTTGTGCCGGGTGGCGGGGTTGCATATCTTCGTGCGGAAAAATGAACGCCCAAGGAACATGAGTTACCGTACCTACTATTTCACCATTCATCAGGTTACCTAAACGGATAAAACAACCTGCCAGCGGGGTGGCGATGGCTATATTGTCTAGTACAGTCAGGAACTTCAATTTTACACGGCGTGAATAGATCCATAAGGCGAGCATTAGTCCGATGGTTCCTCCATGGCTGGCAAGACCTTGATAACCGGTCCATTTTATCCCAGAATCGGTAATCTTGACGGGCAACAGCATTTCTACAGGGTGAGAGAGCCAATAGCCTGGTTCATAGAACAGACAATGTCCCAGGCGAGCACCGATAACAATACCCAGCAGGCAGTAAACGAACAGGGAATCAAATTTTTCGTAAGGAATTTTTTGGTCTTGGTAGAGTTTGTATATCACCCAGTAGGCCAATGAAAGCCCTGTAACGAACAATACGGAGTAATAACGGATGGAAATGCCGAAAATGGAAAAGATTTCTATATCGGGATTCCAAAGAATGGCTGACAGTGTATTCATATCTTGAATTTTTGTGCAACTTTGCGGTAAGTGGGCATATCCACATCCATCTTTTCGCCCAGTGCGATCATATCAAACAATAGTCCTTGTATTTCGGACTCATGTCCTTTGGCTATATCTTTTTGCATGGATGCGGTACTGTCCGGGTCTAATTTGTCAATCACTTTTAAGTTGTATTCTATCGGGTCTTCCGCATAGGTAATTCCCATTTTGCGGCCTATTTCAGAACTTTCCTTGGACAGACCGATGAAAGTGTCGCGTTCTGCTCCGGGATGTTGCAGAGGACCCATTGGGACATCATGGTAGGCACCTGTGCAGGCCATAGCCGAGATGAATGACCATTTGATGAAGGTGTCGCGATTGATATCATCCGAAATATCGGCTTTGATCCCTGCTTTTCTTAGTACATCGGCAATGGTTTCCAGACGTTCCGGAGCCACACCCTGTTGGGGACGTGCGCCGAAAACCAGTCGGAATATTTTGCCCATTTGTGTGATTTCACCCGGTCCGGAGACGAAACCTACGATGTAGATGCATCCGTCTAGTACTGTTACATGTGAAACAAGTTGCCCGATACGGGGACCTGTACCGTAAACATTCAGGATGGGGATAATCAAGGTATCTTTATCCGAGGCTTTTTCCAACAGATCTTTGATGGAATCTAGGGAGTAGCCCTTTACGCATACAAAAATTACGTTGGCTTTCTCGTTGTATTCCTCGGCTGTGCAGGCTTGTACAGGCAGAAAGTGATTACCTTTCAAGTCTGATCTTAGGTGAAGTCCTTTTTCACGAATGGCTTCCAGATGCTTGCCACGGGCAATGCATGTTACATCTTTTCCTGCTAAAGCAAGGAAACCGGCGATGCTTCCTCCAACGCCGCCGGTTCCCACGATTAAATATTTTTCCATGTTAGTTGTATTTTGTTTTAGGAAACAAAACACTGACTTATCAGTCTGCCATTAGTTTTGCTGGTTCCCTGATGTTTTTTCATTCATAGCATGGCTGTGATAAGTCTTTTGCGTTTTGATTTACCTACGGTTTATACATTGAAGCGGAAGTGCATGATGTCACCGTCCTGCACTACGTATTCTTTACCTTCCACGCCCATTTTTCCAGCCTCTTTCACGGCGGCTTCCGAACCATATTTAATGTAGTCCTCGTACTTGATCACCTCGGCGCGGATAAATCCTTTCTCGAAATCGGTGTGGATGACCCCTGCGCATTGGGGTGCTTTCCATCCTTTGCGGTAGGTCCAGGCTTTTACCTCCATTTCTCCGGCGGTGATGAAGGTTTCCAGTTCCAGCAGGTGGTAAGCCGATTTGATCAGACGATTTACACCTGATTCTTCCAGACCGACTTCCTGAAGGAACATTTGGCGGTCTTCATAGGTTTCGAGTTCTGCGATATCGGCTTCGGTTTTGGCGGCTACGACTAGAATTTCTGCATTCTCTTCTTTTACGGCTTCGCGTACTTGTTCTACATATTTATTGCCGGTAGCAGCGCTTGCTTCGTCCACGTTGCATACGTACATCACTGGTTTGCTGGTTAGCAAGAACAGTTCTTTTGCGATTTTCTGTTCGTCTTTGCTGTCAAATTGTACGGTACGCGCAGATTTGCCTTGTTCCAATGCGTCTTTGTATTTAACAAGGATGTCGTACATTTGTTTAGCTTGTTTGTCACCGCCCGTCTGTGCCTGTTTTTGTACTTTTTGGATACGGCTTTCAATGGTCTCCAAATCTTTCAGCTGGAGTTCGGTGTCAATGATTTCTTTGTCACGGACCGGATCTACACTACCGTCTACATGAGTCACATTTTCATCATCAAAACAGCGGAGTACGTGCAGAATAGCATCTGTTTCACGGATATTTGCCAGAAACTTGTTTCCCAACCCTTCACCTTTGCTAGCTCCTTTTACAAGTCCTGCAATGTCAACAATTTCTACAGTAGTGGGAACGATACGTCCCGGATGAACCAGTTCGGCAAGTTTGGTCAGGCGTTCATCAGGAACGGTGATGACACCTACATTCGGTTCGATGGTACAGAAAGGGAAGTTGGCTGCTTGAGCCTTTGCATTCGATAAACAATTAAAAAGTGTCGACTTTCCTACGTTTGGAAGACCGACAATGCCACATTGTAAAGCCATTATCTATTTGTTTTTTTGATTATTATCTATCTATTTGTTTGCAAAGATAACCATTCTTTTTGTATCAGGCTTCATATTGAAGTCAGATTTGGCTTTTTTATATGCGAAAAGACTGCCCGTCACGAAACAAAAAGGGCAACCGTCACGGTTGCCCTTTCGTAGAGTTTTTATGAAAAGTGTTAGATTGTTAGAATAGATTTATTTGTCCATAGTTACGGTCATTTCGGGTACTAATATATATTCTTTCTTTTTAGAGTTCCATTTGTAATATTCAGTAGTCATACTTTTGTTGCCATAAGTATAACGAATGCAGAGGTCATTTTCCCAGCGATTTTTGTTACTGTTCCATTTTTGCGCCTCGTCCTCTGTGCGTTGGTTGTTGGCATCATACTTGTAATTGTGCTTCATATAATTAGTAAGCATGGTGCCTTCCATTTTAAAAATCGTTTCCGAAACAATTACTCCATTTACTTCTTCTGCATTGTAAATCAGGTTGTCACCCGGATTTCCTGCAAAAACTGTAAGGTTAGCAATAAATAAAATTGCTACAACGAGCATTCCTTTCAAAAAATTGATCTTCTTCATGATATTGATATGTTAGATTGTTACTTTCATATTGTTTTTAAAAACGGTGCAAATGTACGAAAGAAAATTGAATCTCCTAACATTTCTGCTAAAAAATGATTATATTTTTGCAAAATGTCACTGATTAAACAAATATTAATAATTGTATAAGATCTATTTATTACAATTATCTTGTGTTTGTGTTTTTCATTTACGTTCGGGATGGCAAATGAAAAGCTCAATGGATTGGAAAAGACCATTGAGCTTTTATGATATAAATACCTTATATATAGTACTATATATCTTGCGAATAGTTGGTTTCTATATGCTTTAATGCGCTTCAAGCCAGTTGCTTCCCCAACCGCAGTCTGCGCGTAAAGGTACTTGCATATGGTAGGCATTTTCCATCTCTTCAATCACAATTTTCTGTACTTTTTCCTTTTCTTCGGGTAGAACGCTGAAATTTAACTCATCATGTACCTGAAGTATCATTTTGGACTTTATATTTTCAGATTGAAAGCGCTGGTATATGCGTACCATAGCTGCCTTGATAATATCGGCTGCACTTCCCTGGATAGGAGCATTGATGGCATTTCGTTCGGCATATCCGCGCACAACCGAATTTCTGGAATTGATATCCGGAAGATATCGTTTACGGCCGAATATGGTTTCAATATATCCTTGCCTGCGGGCAAGGTCGATGCTTTTGTCCATATATTCCTTTATTTGGGGATAAGTTTCGAAATAGCCGTCTATTAGTTCTTTTGCCTCTTTGCGGTCTACATTCATACGTTCTGCCAGTCCGAATACGCTGATGCCGTAGATGATACCGAAATTAGCTGTTTTTGCTTTACTGCGTTGTTCGCGGGTAACTTTGTCTATACTTATCTTATATACTTTTGCTGCGGTGGCGGCATGAATGTCATCTCCTTCCTTGAAAGCCTCTATCATATTGGCGTCTCCGCTAAGGTGTGCCATAATGCGTAACTCAATCTGTGAATAGTCGGCGGAGAAAAATTCGCAACCATCATCGGGAATGAAGGCCTTACGGATTTCCTTGCCGTCTTCGTTGCGGATGGGGATGTTCTGAAGGTTCGGGTTGCTGGAACTGAGTCGGCCGGTAGCAGTGACCGTTTGATTGAACGAAGTATGAATTTTACCTGTTTCTTTATTAATCAATAGGGGCAGAGCATCAATATAAGTACCGAGAAGCTTCTTCAGACCGCGGTGTTCCAATATCTTGCCTACTATTTCGTGTTTCCCTCGCAGGCTTTCCAATACTTCTTCACTGGTGACATATTGTCCGGTTTTGGTTTTCTTGGCTTTCTCCACGATACGCAGCTTGTCAAACAGCACTTCACCTACCTGTTTGGGTGAGGCTATGTTGAAATCCGTACCTGCCAGTTGGTGCACTTCTTCTTCTATTTGGTTCATGCGGGCGGTGAAATGTTCCGAGGTCTGTTTTAAGGCTTCAGTGTCTACACGCACGCCGTTGCGTTCTATATAAGCAAGTACGGGGACCAGGGGCATTTCTATTTCGTAGAAGAGTTTTTCCGCATCGTTGGTTTTCAATTCCTGTTCCAAGATGTTTTTCAATTTCAGTGTGACATCAGCATCCTCGCACGCGTACTTATAGATAGCTTCGGGGGAGAGATCGCGCATATTCTTCTGACCTTTGCCTTTGGGACCAATCAGTTCTTCGATGTGGATAGTCTGATAATGCAGGTAGATTTCGGCAAGGTAGTCCATATTGTGGCGCAATTCCGGTTGTAGTACATAATGTGCCACCATGGTATCGAACAGGGGACCGCGCACTTCAGTTCCGTAGTTGCCCAATACCAGCATATCGTATTTTATATTTTGTCCTACTTTCAACGCTCCTTCTTTTTCGAAAGCCGGCCGGAACTCATTAACTATTTTTTGCGCTTCGGTCCGATCGGCAGGTACAGGGACATAAAATGCTTGATTTTCGGCATAGCTGAAGCTCATTCCCACGAGTTCTGCGGTGATGGGATCGGTTCCTGTTGTTTCCGTGTCTAGACTGAAAATTTCTTTTGTAAGTAAGTTTTGTAATAATTCAGATCTTTTCTCTTCTGTATCAATGAGTTGATAGTCGTATTTTAAATTATCTAAACATGCTAGATTCGAATATTTCTCACTTTCCGTCCCTCCGTCGGTAAATTCTGCAAAGAGATTGCCTTGAGGGGAAGACGGAGAAGCGGGCGATTTGCCATTCGAAGCCGGTTCACCGAAAAGGGAGAGTTGTCCCGAACCGTCCGGCATGTTTCCCTGCCGGGCGCTTCCTTCCGGTGTGCGGTTTCGTCCTTGCAGATCGTTTCCGGTCGCATCGGTGTATGTTCCGGCGAAGGCGGATTTCTTGTTTCGGTTGAAAACGCGGTCGATGAGGGTACGGAACTCCATCTCTTCAAAAATCTTCCGTAGTTCCTCTTCATTTGGTTCTTCTCTTTTCAGTTCGTCCATGTTCAATGTGATGGGGACATCAATCTTGATAGTTGCCAGAAACTTGGAGAACTCAATCATTTTCCGGTTGGCTTCCACTTTGGTTTTCAAGGCTCCTTTCAGTTCGGCAGAGTGGGAGAGAAGATTCTCGATGCTGCCATATTGCGCGATTAACTTTTGTGCTGTTTTCTCGCCCACTCCCGGACAACCGGGAATGTTGTCGGAACTATCGCCCATCAGTCCCAGCATATCAATGACTTGTGCGGGTGACTGGATATCGAACTTTGCCTTTACCTCTTCTATGCCCATCACTTCAAAACCGCCTGTATGCTTGGGACGGTACATGAAGACATTTCCGCCCACCAGTTGACCATAGTCTTTGTCTGGTGTCATCATATAAGTAGTGATCCCTCGTTTGCCGGCTTCGGTGGCCAGTGTACCGATCACGTCGTCAGCCTCGTATCCCGGTATTTCCAGAATAGGAATACGATAGGCCCGGATAATATCCTTTATAATGGGTACAGACAAACGGATTACTTCGGGTGTTTCTTCACGTTGTGCCTTATACTGTTCATAGGCCTCGTGCCGGAAGGTGGGACCGGCGGGATCAAATGCCACACCGATGTGCGTAGGATTTTCTTTCTTCAAGACCTCTTCCAGTGTATTGACAAATCCCAGTACGGCTGAAGTGTTGAAACCCTTGGAGTTAATGCGCGGGCTTTTGATGAAAGCGTAATACGCGCGGTATATTAATGCATAAGCATCTAATAGAAAAAGTTTGTCCATTCTTAAAAATCTTTAGTTTTTTCATTGTAAAAGTACAAAAAAATACCGTATTCCGTCTTTTATTACTACTTTTGTGCACAAATTAACCTGCATGGACAAATTACAGCAAATCAAATTGCCTATTGACAAGGAGTTTGAGGAATTTAGAAGGTTGTTTGACTCTTCGCTCCAAAGTTCCAATTCTTTACTTAGTGAGGTGTTATCCTATATTAAGCAGAGAAATGGCAAGATGATGCGTCCCATATTGGCGTTGTTGATTGCTAAACTATTCGGTGAAATCAATGATTCTACGCTTCATGCGGCCCTTTCATTGGAGTTGCTCCATACGGCCAGCCTGGTGCACGATGATGTGGTGGATGAGAGTGACAAGCGCCGTGGGCAGTCTTCGGTAAATGCTATCTATAATAATAAGGTGTCGGTTCTGGTAGGCGACTATATGCTGGCAACCAGCCTGAAGCATTCTGCCATGACCCGCGAGATTACAATTGTAGATTTGGTGGCTTGTTTGGGACAGAACTTATCTGAAGGCGAGATTATTCAATTGGCGAATATTAATGCTTCTGAGTTCTCGGAAGAAGTGTATTATGATGTCATTCGTAAAAAGACGGCTGCATTGTTTACTGCCAGTGCGGAAGCGGGGGCTATTTCGGTTCATGCATCCGATGAAATGGTGAAAAATGCTCGTCTGTTTGGCGAAATGATTGGTATTGCTTTCCAGATAAAGGATGATATCTTTGACTATTATTCTTCTGATGAGATAGGTAAACCTACCGGAAACGATATGCGTGAAGGGAAGCTGACATTGCCGGCTTTGTATGTGTTAAATACGTTTGATGATGAGGAGATGCGGAAACTGGCGTTATGTATCCGGTCATTAGACGCTTCGGATGAAGATATTGCCCGTTTCATCGAATATACTAAGGTGAAGGGAGGGATAGAGTATGCCAGACAGGCAATGGTGGATTATCGTAATAAAGCGTTGGCTTTACTTCCACAATCAGCCGGTCAAGCTGTAAAAGATGCTTTGACTGCTTATATTGATTATGTGATTGAAAGAGATAAATAGTACGATTGTTGAAGATATGTACCTCAAAAAGCTCGGGCGTGATCCTTTATACGATAAGGACCACGCCCGAGCTTTTTGAGGTACGCCTTTCTTTGGTAGTTTAAAATAACCGGAATAGATAAGGCTCATTCCGGTCACTTTAAATGTGGTTGTTATTTAAATAGTGAAACGGTTCTTTGTTTAGAAGAACTTGGTTTCCTGACCTACAATTTCTGAGAGAAGCAGATTGGCCAGGCGGCTTGTTCCTAAGCGGAATAGCTCGTTTGTCAGCCATTCTTCACCTAACACTTCTTTTACAATGGTATAGTAAACCAAAGCATCGTGTACGGTATTAATTCCTCCGGCGGGTTTGAATCCTACTTTGCGGCCTGTTGTCATATAGTATTCTTTGATAGCCTCGCACATCACCAAGGCGGCTTCAGGAGTAGCGGCGGGGTTTTCCTTTCCGGTAGAGGTCTTGATGAAATCGGCTCCGGAATACATCGATAGAATGGACGCTTTTTTGATGTTGGATGCGCTTCCCAGTGCTCCGGTTTCTAGAATTACTTTCAGGTGGTGCTCACCACATACAGCTTTTAATTCTTCTATTTCATCGCACATTCCTTCGTAATCCCCACTCAGGAACTTGCCTACCGGGATAACGATATCTATTTCATCAGCTCCGGTATGGAGAGCCATGGCTGTTTCGGCTACCTTTACTTCAGTAAATGTTTGTGATGAAGGGAAACCACCAGATACACAGGCTATGTTTACATGGTCTGCCTCCAAGGTGTCGTTGACTACTTCTGCCATATTAGGATATACACAGATTGCGGCTACATTGTCCAGATCAGGGTACTTGTCAACAAATTCATTTACTTTTCCGGTGAATTTCATTACACTTTCATCCGAATCAGTGCACTTTAAAGTGGTCAGGTCAATGCAATGGAACAGGAATTTCTTTACGTCCGGTGTATTGTTTTCTGCTACATGTTTTTCGATGAGTAGGGCAGTTTTCGCTTTTACATCCTCATCGCGCAAACGGATGTTATACTTGGCAAGTGCTTCCTCGTACTTACTGTGCTCGGGTCCATGATCGTGGTCATGACGATGTTCATGTCCACCTTCGAATTCGTGATTATGTTCCATAATTCTTTATAATTTGGGGTTGTTTTTATGTCTGTCTTTATCTCTATTTGTTTTCTTCTCCAAGTTTTGACGGAAGGCTTCGGTCAGGTTTACTCCGGTCTGGTTGGCCAGACAGATAAGGACCCACAATACGTCTGCCATTTCATCGGCAAGGTTGTCTTTCTCTCCTTGTTTGAAAGATTGGTCTCCATATTTACGTGCCATCACACGTGCCAGTTCGCCTACTTCCTCGGTCAGGACGGTCATATTGGTCAGTTCGCTGAAGTAACGTACACCATACGTTTTAATCCAGCTGTCCACCTCTTTTTGTGCTTCTTCCAGTGTCATTATTCTTTGTTTTTAGTGTCCATACATATAGTAACAGGCCCGTTGTTCAGAAGTTCAACTTTCATGTCTGCTCCGAATTCTCCGGTTCCTACTTCTTTGCCTAAACCGATGCTTAGTTCCCGGCAGAAATAATCGTAGAGAGGAATGGCTATATCGTGTTTTGCGGCACGGATGTAGGAGGGACGGTTCCCTTTCTTTGTAGATGCGTGCAATGTGAACTGGCTGATAACCAGAATGTTGCCTTCTACCTCCCGAATGGATTTATTCATCACTCCGTTTTCATCGTCAAAGACTCTCAATCCTATTATCTTTTTGCATAACCAGTCAGCATCTTCTTGTGTATCAGCTTCTTCGATACCAACCAATATCATGAATCCTTCTTTTATCGCCGATTTGCATACACCTTCTATGGTAACAGAGGCGTGGCTTACTCGTTGAATAACTACTCTCATATTTATATCCTTTATTTATTATTAGAAAATGCTTGCCGTTTACCGGTATTATGTCCGCCTACTATGGTGGGTGGAAACATTGCCGACCTCTTGGCTTGACAGTTATGAGGGCGGCATATCCTTGCAATGGATGTATGCAAAGGTAGGAAATCCCTTTTATTCTGTGAGGTTTTCTTTGATATTTTTAGCGGCTGCTTCACCTACCACGGCTGCAATCTCTTCCAGTGAGGCTTGCTTGATGCGGCTGACGCTTTTGAATGTTTTCAGCAGGGCGGTCTTTCTTTTCTCACCTATTCCCTTGATGTTGTCTAAAGCGGATGCCACCTGGCTCTTGCTGCGCTTGTCCCGATGGAAGGTGATGGCGAAGCGGTGTACTTCGTTCTGTATATTCTCCAACAGATGGAACAAGGGAGTGCTTTGTTTTACACCGATGGTCAGCGGAGGAAAACCGTATAGCAATTCCGAGGTGCGGTGCTTGCGGTCTTTGGCCAGTCCGGCTATGGGGATATCCAGATGGAGTTCGTCTTCTATCACTTCTCTCACTACTTCCATTTGCCCCTTTCCACCGTCGGTAATGATGAGGTCGGGCAGGGGGGAACCTTCCTCTATGGCGCGGCTATACCGGCGGCGTACCACCTCTTTCATAGAGGCGTAATCGTCGGGCCCGGTCACTGTCTTGATGATGTATTTCCGGTAATCCTTCTTGCTTGGTTTCGCCTTTTTGAAGACTACACAGGCGGCCACTGCGTCCGAACCCTGAATGTTGGAGTTGTCGAAACATTCAATGTGGTTCGGCATCTTCTTCATATGTAGCTGCTCTTGGATTTCCTTCATCAGACGGACGCTTCTTTGTTCTGGATTTAACTTTTCCGCCTGTTTCAAACGGTCTACTTTATACTGCTTCACGTTCATTACGGAGAGGTCCAGCAAATGCTTCTTTTCTCCTCGTTGGGGAACGGTGAAGGTGACGTTGTTCATTTCCATATCCACTTCAAAAGGTACGATGATTTCGCGGGAAGTGCTTTTGTACCGTTCGCGCATTTCGATAATGCCCAGTTGTAAAAGCTCTTCTTTTGTTTCGTTCAGACGTTTCTTGTACTCGAAAGTGAAGGCTTGGTTGATGCATCCGTTAGTGATATGCAGATAGTTGATATAGGCTGAATTTTCTTCCATTTCAATGGAGAATACATCCACATTATGGATGATGGAGTTGACCACTTCGCTCTTGGAGCGATAGTTTTCTATCAAGTCATATTTCTCTTTTATTTTCTGTGCTTCCTCAAATTTCATTTCGGCGGCAAGCGCTTGCATTTCCTCCATCAGCAGGTCACTTACAATTTGTGTATCTCCTTTCAGGATATCTTTGATTTCACCGATATTCTTCATGTATTCCTCATGCGATTGTTGTCCGATACAGGGCCCTTTGCAGTTCTTTATATGATATTCCAGACATACGTTGAACTTGCCGGCACGAATGTTCTCTGGACTCAGATTGAGTTTGCAGGTACGGATGGGGTAGAGCTTTTTTATCAAGTCCATCACGGCAAGCATGGAGGGCATGTGGCTGTACGGACCATAGTAGGAGGAGCCGTTACGGATGATTTTCCGGGTCTTGAAGATGCGTGGAAAATACTCATTGCTTACACAAATGGAAGGGTAGGTCTTATCATCTTTCAGCAATACGTTGTAGCGCGGTTTGTATTTCTTTATCAGATTATTCTCTAACAAAAGGGCGTCTTCCTCTGTCTTTACCACGATATAACGGATGTCTGCAATCTTGCTGACCAGCAGGCGTGTCTTGCCGTTGGGGTGCTCTCTGTTGAAGTAAGAAGAGACTCTTCGTTTCAAGTTTTTTGCTTTTCCAACGTAGATAATGGTTCCTTCGGAGTTTAGGTATTGGTAAATGCCCGGGCTGTCGGGCAGGTTTAGTACGATTCCTTTCAGATAGTCATTGGTTGTAATCTCTTCTTTTTCCATAAGTGTATATTGGTATTACCTGATTATATGTTAACGTAAGCTCGATATAAAAATACCTCGTTGCTGAATTTTGAGTTAAATGACAAACGATTGTTTTCCGGACAAATGAGCGCTTCCGTAGGGGTGGCCCCATGTGTTCGCCCCTACGGTGGAAACATCTCAAAATAGCATTTCGTGGTATGATTGTAGGTAATCATCTTATAAATCTTCAAGCTGTAAGATATATAATGTTACAGCTTGAAGATATATATCTTTCGGCTTCATCGTCCATATCTTTTCGTTGTCCATCCATTGTTGTCTTTCTATAGTGACTCGGGACGGACTTCGCTTTTTTACGGGCAGATTGTGCGGCGTTATAAAGTAAGCAGTGTATCCACTGTGATGTCTTCGGGGAATGCCTTTCTGCCGTTCAGACCTCCCAACTCGATAATGAAGTTGATGAAGATCTTTTTGGCACCACATCTTTGTACTAACCGATGAGTGGCCGCCATGGTTCCACCGGTAGCCAATAAATCATCGTGCAGCAGAACTACATCGTTTTCATTGATGGCATCCTTATGTATTTGAATGGTATCGGTTCCGTACTCTTTAGCATACGTTTCTTCTACAACCTCTGCAGGGAGTTTGCCCGGCTTACGCGCCATTACGAATCCGGCTCCTAAACGTGCCGCCAGAGCACCGCCCATAATGAAGCCGCGCGACTCTATACCTACTACTTTGGTGATACCTTTGTCCTTGTACATTTCATATAAAGTGTCCAGCATTTCCTGCAAGCACTCGGCATTTTTGAACAAGGTTGTCACATCATAAAACAGAATTCCCGGAATGGGGAAATCTGGAATTTCTCTTAAGTTTGCTTTAAGCGTTTCTTTGCTCAT